>CAVRSA010000018.1:0-280406 GCA_963723725.1 Candidatus Acidiferrales bacterium | reverse complement strand
TAGGTTGCCCGCTACAACAACCCTGAGAGTGGCAAACCAGTGAAACGATGAGTGCCAAACTCTGGTTGGCCGGACATTCATCGAAGGTGGCTATAGTAAACCGGAACGCTTGGCAGGACGCCGATGCTGACGGCGAAACCTCTGGAACCATGTGCGACACACAAACGGGAAAGTACAGATTTTCTAGGTGGACATAGCACACGGCGAGTATCATGATTTTCAGTACACTCTAGGAATTGCGCGGAGAGAATGGACGGGGGAGACGAAAACGCGCAAGTAAAATCAGCCATGGGCGGCGGTCTCTGCACTTTTGCAGACCTACCCCAACGAATCATGATCAACATACCCAATTCACTCGGACCTCCACGGGTTGTCAATATTCATGATCTGCGTGAACTGGCGCAGCGGCGAATGCCACGGGCTGTCTTCGATTATCTGGATGGCGGCGCGGAAGGCGAGGTAACACTGCGTGAAAATTGCCGTGTCTTTGATGATTTAACCTTCCGGCCCCGACAAGCGGTATCGATCCCAGAATTGGATTTACGAACTCAGGTTTTAGGTCAGGAAATTGCCTTCCCCGCGATACTCGCGCCGGTGGGATACAGTAGATTGATGCATCCGGGCGGCGAAGTCGCGGCGGCACGGGTAGCGGGACTTGCAGGCACGATTTACACGCTTTCCACAATTTCTGCCTATAGATTGGAAGAAGTAAAGGCCGCCACCGCCGGTCCGACATGGTTCCAGCTTTATCTTGTGGGCGGAAGGGAAGTAGCAGAGGGAGCGATCGAGCGGGCACGGGCCGCTGGGTTTTCTGCGCTGGTCGTGACAATTGATACTGCAGTGGCTGGAATGCGTGAACGCGATCCGCGAAACGGTATGAAGCAACTGCTTGGAAGTTCAATTGCTGCGAAACTTCCGTTTATACCTGACATCTTGATGCACCCGCGATGGTTGATGGGTTTTCTAACCGACGGGGGAACTCCGCGGCTCGAGAATATCGTTGAGCCGGGCAAAGGACCGATGCCGTTGATGGATGTCACTGCCGCATTAGCCCGTGCGGTGGTGACTTGGGAAGACTTGCGGTGGCTGCGGAAAGTCTGGCCCGGCCCGGTGGTGATTAAAGGCGTGCTTACCGGCGAAGATGCGAAGCGCGCGATCGATGAAGGTGCGGCTGCCATAATCGTATCCAATCATGGCGGACGGCAGCTAGATGGTGTCTCCGCTACATTGCGCGCGTTGCCAGAGATCGTGAAGGCCGTCGACAGGCGTGCCGAAGTTCTGATGGACGGGGGAATCCGCCGCGGAAGCGACATCGTTAAGGCGATCTGTCTCGGTGCGCAGGCGGTTTTGATTGGCCGTGCGTATGCCTACGGCCTGGCGGCCGCTGGCGAGACAGGAGTTGCTCGCGCCATTGAAATTCTCCGTTCCGACGTGGAACGAACCCTGGTGCTTCTTGGATGCCCGTCGGTCTCGGCGCTCGATCATTCCTATGTCCAGGTCCCCCGCAACTGGAGTGATTAGCAATTTATTTCCACTGCGATTGCAGCAGCGGAACGTTTGGCTCTCCAAACCCAGGTTGCCTCCAAACTTTTTTCAAAGGGTTTGCCTGAATTCATCGCTACCTGCATTCTGGAAAATTCTCAAATTTCGCCCTGTATCTTCGCTGCTTTCCGATTAGACTTTGAGAGAGTTTCGCTCCAGTGACATTGCCCGAAACAAATTCATCTATTCAGGATACTCATGCGCATCGAATCAAAAGCACCGACACGAGTGGATTTGGCCGGGGGGACGCTAGATATCTGGCCGCTGTATTTGTTTCATCCTGGGGCGGTGACTTTGAATGCCGCGATTTCTCGCTACGCACAATGCGTGATTGAATCGCATCCTTCAAACGATAAGCGAATCAAACTGGTTTCGCTGGACACCAAAAAGGAAGAGTCCTTTACTTCTATCTCGAAACTGGAAAGAACAAAACGGTACCGCCTTCCCCTGCTGGCCGAGATCGTAAAGTTTTTCAAGCCGATGGGCGGTTTTACGCTCACGACGAATTCCGAAGCGCCCGCGGGAGCGGGAATTGGCGGTTCAAGCGCAATGGCCGTCGCGATTTGTGCTGCACTGGACCGTTACACCGGCGCTGGCAAGGGCAAAGTCGACTGGATTCATATAAGCCGTGACGCGGAAGGCATCGTCATTCGTGTTCCAACGGGTACCCAGGACCACTACCCTCCCGCCTTTGGCGGGGTGGCCGCCATTGAACTCACTCCGGGCGGAGAACGCAGAATCGAATTGCGCGTCAACATCGATGAACTGCAAAGGCGTCTGGTGGTTTGTTACACCGGTAAACCACGCCAATCGGGGATTAACAATTGGGAAGTATTTAAAGCTCATATCGACGGAAAGCGGGCAGTGCGAAGCAATATTGAGAAAATCTCGCAAATTGCGCAAAAAATGCGTTTGGCGTTGGAATCAGCCAATTGGAAGGAGACCGGGCGCCTGATGCACGATGAATGGATGTTCCGTCGGCGGAATCTCCCCACGATCTCTACGAAAACAATTGATCGCATCATTGACAGTTCACGACGCAACGGCGCACTGGCCGGAAAGGTTTGTGGGGCAGGCGGGGGAGGCTGTCTGGTGCTGCTGATCGAGCCTGATTCGCGTCAAAAGGTGGAGAAAGCAGTGCTTGAAGCGGGCGGGCAGCTGCTGCCGATGTTCATCGACAGGCAGGGCGTTACGGTTGTTACACGATAGCCTCATAGAGGCGCAGACAGCCAACCTCGCCATCACACGCATCTTAAGATAGACTAGGGCCGAGGGCTGACTCAGCCCATACTGCTATGTTTTATCGCTGGTCCATCGCTTTGGTTTTTGCCTGCCTCGCGGCGGCCGACTTGCCGCAAGTATCATCTTTACGCCAACCGCAACCAGCCGAGAACAAGGCTTTTCCGTCAGGAGAAAGCATTCAGGTGATGCCGGTAATCCTCGTCGGTGACACACCAGATCAGACCAATCCCGCGCCCCCTCCACCGAATAGCGCCAGCACCCTCTCTGAATCTTCCAAACTCACGCTGATCCGCTATGTGTCCGGTGAATTTGCGAAAGCCCGCAAGGCCATTCCTGGCGGCAAGGACGGCTTCATCATTTATATGGATAAGCCGCTGAATCTTGAATATCTCGACCGCGCGGTGGCAAACCACGGTGCAGCCATCAATACCGGAGACAATGTCCAGATTTCGAACCTGGAATTTCGGGAGAATAGCATCATCGTGGACCTTAATGGTGGTGGCCGTCCCAAAAAGCATTGGCGGGACCGTATTCAAATCGGCCTGGGTGGGGAACCAATTCCGACCACGACGCAACAGGATCCCCAGCAGCAGGAGCAGGGGCCGGCGGGAATGCAACCTGGATCGGGTAGCACGATCTACATCGATTTCCCAAAACATGTGCCTGATCTCACACCGGACCAGCTGAAACAGATACTGGATCCGTTCCTGAACTTTAATAAGACGCGCTCAGCGTCCGTTCACTGGGTTGACACTCTGCCGACGGCTACGCAGAAGGCCATTACGGAGCGGCGTGCGATCGTTGGCATGGATCGTGACGAAGTGATTGCGGCCATGGGTAAGCCCGACCGGAAAGTTCGCGAACGAGACACGGATGGCAATGACACCGAGGATTGGATCTACGGTCACCCGCCGGACAAGACGATTTTTGTGAAGTTCACCAGTGAAAAGGTGACGGCAATCAAGCAATTCCCCCAGTAGCGCGGAGTCGTCTGATTTCTCTGCTTTCTCCTGCGACAGAAAAATGCATACAATCGTTCGGGTCCCGTGATGACGTTACGGTTGTTGTTGGACCACAACGTCCGACGTTTGATTTGAAAAGAATCAAGTCTGGTTTGGGAGAAAGCAAGTTATGGTTGAATCGCTTCTGATCGCGCAAAGCAAAGAACCAATTTATCTGTTGCCGCATATGGCGAATCGTCACGGACTGGTGGCGGGCGCGACAGGTACAGGTAAAACGGTAACGCTTGAGGTGATGGCGGAAGCGTTTAGCCGCATCGGTGTTCCCGTGTTTGCCGCAGACGTGAAGGGCGATCTTTCCGGCATTAGCCAGCCCGGAACCGACAATCCCAAAATTGCAGAGCGCGTGAAGAAATTGGGCCTCGAGAAGTTCGCCTTCGCCGCATGCCCGGTAACCTGCTGGGACGTGCTTGGCGAACAAGGCCACCCGGTTCGCGCCACAATTTCAGAGATGGGCCCGCTGCTGCTGGCACGATTGTTGAATCTCAATGATGTTCAGGAAGGGGTGCTGGCCCTGGTCTTCAAGATTGCCGATGATAATGGGCTGCTTCTCCTTGATGTAAAAGATCTTCAATCGATGCTGCAATACGTTGGGGATAACGCCAAACAATTCCAAACCCAGTACGGAAATATTTCCGCTGCCAGCATCGGCTCGATCCAACGCGGTATTCTCGCAATCCAGCAGCAGGGCGGCGAGAAGTTTTTTGGCGAACCGGCGTTAAACCTGGACGACCTGTTGCAAACAGATTCAAACGGTCACGGTGTTGTGAATATTCTTGCTGCCGACAAGCTGATTCAATCTCCAAAGCTGTATGCGACTTTCCTGCTCTGGATGCTTACATCCCTGTTCGAGCAATTGCCGGAGGTAGGCGATCCTGAGAAGCCCAAGCTGGTTTTCTTTTTCGATGAAGCGCATCTGCTTTTTTCCGATTTGCCCAAGATAATCGAAGACAAAGTCGTGCAGATTGTGCGGCTGATCCGTTCCAAAGGAGTCGGGGTCTATTTTGTCACGCAGAATCCGCTGGATCTCCCCGAAACTGTCCTTGGCCAACTGGGTAATCGCGTGCAACATGCCTTGCGGGCATTTACGCCGAAAGATCAGAAATCAGTGAAAGCAGCTGCAGAAACATTCCGGCCCAACCCAGCGCTTAAGATTGACGAAGTAATCACGCAATTGGCTGTTGGAGAGGCTCTGGTTTCGTTCCTTGACGAAAACGGAACACCGGCCATTGTGGAAAGAGCGTGGATTTGTCCGCCGCATGCTCAGATTGGACCGATCAGTCCCGACGAGCGCAAGCAACTGATCCAGAATTCCGTAGTGGCTGGTGTTTATGAGAAGGTCGTTGACCGGGAGTCGGCGTTTGAAATATTGAAAGCACGAGCGGGTCAACCGCTTCCGACGCAAGCAACGGCAGGTGGGAACACTGCGCCGGGCGGTCCCGTGCCCCCGCCGTGGTACGAAAACATTCCGGGTATGAGCCGCACCACTACCACTGGCCGGCGCAGCGACAGCGTCGTTGACGTAATGGCCAAGAGTGCTGCCAGAGCCATGGGCAGTTCCGTTGGACGGCAAATCATTCGCGGTGTACTCGGCTCGCTTCTCGGGAACACTAAGCGCTAGGGAGCTTGACTTGCGCGGTAGCCGAGTCTAAGAGCTGCAAGGTATGAGTTGGGCTGTGTTTCGAACTTGAAGAAAGAGAGTAGACCGCTCATGAGCAGTGCCGAATTCCGGGAGAAGTGGAAAGAGCAACAAAAGAAGGTTTACGCAACGGCCGTCGAGCACGGCTGGTGGGAAGAAAAAAACTTCAACATCGGCGAGAAGATTGCGCTGATGCATTCGGAATTATCGGAAGCTCTCGAAGCATTCCGGAAAGGGAACGCTCCATCAGAGAAAATTCCAGACTGGTCGCATGCCGAAGAAGAGTTCGCTGATGCCGTCATCCGGCTCATGGATCTCAGCGAAAAAATGGGCCTGGACGTAGCGGGAGCGATCGTGGCCAAGGCCAAGTACAACGAAAGCCGTCCGTATCGCCATGGTGATAAGAAATTTTAGTCCAGGCAGGCAAATCAAGAAAACCCGCCATTTTTGCGGTATTTTAACGGCTGTGACCCACGGCACATGGCCTAGCGTTGACTTTTCATTACACTACACCTAGCATTTTTAGTTCTACTCGCGGCGGGTGCCACGCTTGCTTTTCGCCGCTATCCTACACCCCTCACCGGAGGAAGTAATGCCTATCAAGGTTGGTATCAACGGCTTCGGCCGAATCGGTCGCAACATTGTGCGCACAGCCCTTGGCGACAAGGACATCCAGATCGTCGCCGTGAACGACATCACCGACTCGAAGACCCTCGCGCACCTTCTCAAATACGATTCCGTTCTCGGCAACCTCCCGAACAAAATCACACATACAGATGACACCATTACCGTCGACGGTAACGTCATCAAGGTTTTTAAGATCAAGGACCCCGCACAGATCGACTGGAGCAGCGTTGGAGCGGAAGTCGTGATCGAGTCCACGGGTTTGTTTACCAAAGGCCCCGAAGCTGCAAAGCACCTTCATGGTTCCGTGAAAAAGGTGATTATCTCCGCCCCGGCCGAAGGGCCGGACGCTACCTTTGTTCTTGGCGTGAACGAAAAGACCTATGACCCGAAAGCTCATAATGTCATTTCAAATGCTTCGTGCACCACGAATTGTCTGGCACCGGTAGCCAAGGTTCTGAATGACACCTTTGGCATCGTGAGCGGCACGATGACGACGATTCACTCCTACACCAACGACCAGAAACTGCTGGACCTTCCGCACAAGGATCTTCGTCGCGCGCGTGCAGCAGCGCTCAGCATGATTCCCAGTTCAACTGGCGCGGCCAAGGCATTGCACCTTGTAGTTCCGGAACTGAAGGGAAAGCTGGATGGATATGCGATGCGCGTTCCCACACCCAATGTCAGCGTCGTTGATTTAACCGTGTTCGTCGAAAAGCCGGCGACCAAGGAATCAGTCAATGCCGCATTGAAGGCTGCCGCCGAGGGTCCGATGAAAGGGATACTGGGCTACACGGACGAAGAGTTGGTTTCCTGCGATTTCAAGGGAAATTCGAATTCTTCGATCGTTGATTCCGAGTACACCAAGGTTGTCGGAGACAAGTGCATAAAAGTCCTGGCCTGGTACGACAACGAGTGGGGCTATTCCTGCCGCGTACGCGATCTGGTCAAGTTGGTCGCTTCGAAGTTTTAACGGGACAAGGCGCAGCAAGAGGCCTTTTCCCATTCGGGTCCCGAGCGGAGCGAGGAATCTGCTCTTAGGGTTCTTTGGGGTGTAGCAGACCTCGCTCTTCGCCGGATTCTGTATAAGCCGCTCCTTGTATCAAAAATCGATCCTGAAGGTTACTCACCATGACAAAACTCACGATTCAAGATCTCGATTTGCGCGGTAAGCGTGTGTTCATTCGCGTGGATTTTAACGTACCGCTTAAAGACGGATTGGTTACCGATGACACGCGCATTCGCGAGACTCTGCCGACACTGAAGTTGGCGATTGAGAAGGGTGGCCGACTGGTCCTGGCTTCACACCTGGGGCGTCCCAAGGGAGGCCCCGATCCGAAATACTCGTTGAAGCCCGCGGCAAAGAAGCTGGAAGAGCTACTCGGTAAACCTGTAACGTTTGCGTCAGACTGCGTTGGCCCGGAAGCGGAGGCGAAGAGCAAGGCGCTAAAGGACGGCGACGTACTTGTGCTTGAAAATGTCCGGTTTCATCCTGAAGAAGAAAAGAACGGGGAGGATTTCTCCAAGCAGCTTGCCGCGTTGTGCGACGGCGTGTTTATCTGTGACGCATTTGGTTCAGCGCACCGCGCACATGCGTCGGTTGTTGGAATCACTCGTTACGTAAAGCAATCTGCAGCTGGATTATTGATGGAAAAGGAGCTGGCCTACATCGGCAAGGCCATTACCAATCCCGCGCGACCGTTCGTAGCTATTATCGGTGGCGCCAAGGTAAGCGACAAGATCGAGGTAGTCGAGAATCTGATGAAAATTGCCGATTCGATGTTGATCGGTGGGGGAATGGCCTACACTTTCCTGAAGGCTCAGGGCAAGCCGATCGGGAAGTCACTGGTCGAGGACGACAAGATTGACCTGGCAAAAAGATTGCTGGCGGAAGCCAAAGCGAAAAATTTCAAACTGCTCTTGCCCGTAGACCATGTTATCGCTTCGGAATTCAAGGCCGATGCCTCTGCTAAAGTCGTGGACGTGGGAGTCACGCCTGCCGACCAAATGGGCCTCGACATTGGGCCCAAAACGATCGAAATTTACAAGGAGCAACTGGCTTCAGCCAAGACGATCGTCTGGAATGGACCGATGGGCGTCTTTGAAATGCCGGCATTTGCGAAGGGTACTCTCGAAATTGCGAAAGCGGTCGCCGCCGCATCCGACGACGGAGCGATATCAATCGTCGGTGGTGGCGACTCGGTCGCCGCAGTCCATCAATCGGGAGTGTCAAACCGCATATCTCACATTTCCACCGGCGGAGGGGCTTCGCTGGAATTTCTAGGTGGCACGAAACTACCGGGCGTGGAGGCCCTTTCGAACAAATGAGCACCGTAAAGCGTCGGCGCGTAATCGCCGGCAACTGGAAGATGTACAAGACGCAGGCCGAAACCCGCTCGTTTTTCGCCGGCTTTAACCCCCTTGTGGCCGGCATTACCGATTGTGACATCGTGATCGCACCACCATTTACGAATATTCCCGTTGCTGTCGAGGCGTCGAAGGCCACTCAAACAGGTATCTCTGGCCAAGACGTTTACTGGGAGAAGGAGGGTGCCTTTACTGGGCAAATCTCGACCGCGATGCTGGTGGAGGCTGGCTGTCGTTACTCGATCGTCGGCCACTCCGAACGACGCCAGTTCTTTGGCGATACCAATGAATCCGTTTTCAAGAAGGCCAAAGCGGCTCTAACCGCAGGACTTACGCCCATCGTATGTATTGGCGAAATGCTGGCCGACCGCGAGTCGGGCAACACGGAAAAGGTCCTCGAAGCGCAGTTCAAGGGGAGTGTTGGCGCGTTGACCCCCGCGGAATTCTCCCGTATTCTTATAGCTTACGAACCGGTCTGGGCTATCGGCACAGGCCGCACGGCAACTCCGGAAATTGCGGCTTCGGCGCACAGGTTTGTGCGCCAGTGTGCCGCGAATCAGTTCTCTGCCTCCGCTGCCACCGCACTGCGGATCTTATATGGTGGAAGCGTCAAGCCTGACAATATTCAGGGGTTGATGGCGCAGGAAGAACTCGACGGCGCGCTCGTTGGTGGAGCGAGCCTCGATCCGAAATCGTTTGCAAGCTTGGTCAAGGACTGGCCTCGTTAACGCACGGATTGCCGGGTCACGACCGATGCAATTTAATATTTGAGGTGCTTGGAAAATGCCATCTGGATTAAAGTGGGCGATCTCGTTGATTGTAGGATTCGGGATCATTATCATCGGATTTAAATGGTGGAGCCCTCTGCTCACCACGTTCTTCGTGCTGAATTGCCTGGTGCTGATCGTCGTAGTGCTGCTGCAGAGCGGCAAAGCCGCTGATCTTGCCGGTGCCTTCGGAGGTGCGGGTAGCCAGACGGCTTTCGGTCCTCGTGGTGCTGCCTCAGTTCTGTCTCAGGCCACGACTTGGTGCGCAATCATGTTCATGGTTTGCGCTTTGGCTTTGGCCGTGCGAGTTGACCGTGCGGAGAGCGGCAGTTCGATTCTTCAGCAATATGCTAAGCCAGCTTCGAAGGCTGCGCCGAGCACGCCACCGCCCTCGGCACCTCAGCAACCGGCGCCAGCGGCTCCGGCCAAGCCGTAGAGTCTCACTAGAACGACCATCGTTCATCCACTTACGAGTCCTTATTGGAAGCTCGTTTCGCTGAGCACACGGGCGAATACATCCGGATCGACATTGCCACCTGTAGCAATCACGGCCACTTGTTTTCCTTTTATCGCTCTCACTTCTTTCAAAGCTGCGGCGAGCCCTGCGGCACCTGCTCCCTCAACGACGTTGTGGGTATCGCTAAAGAAGATCCGCATGGCGTCGGCGACTTCTCTGTCGTTCACGCGTACGATGTGATCGACATTTTCTAGCATGACCTGCAATGCTGATTCGTTACCCCTGCGGCAGGCCAGACCATCCGCAAGCACTGTTTGCGCCGGTGACTCAATGACGTGTTTTGCGGCAATCGAGAGTGCGTAGGTTGGCGCGTGCTCCGATACCACCCCAACGAGTTTGGTTTTCAGGCTGAGTCCATTGCGGACCGCGGCGGCTGAACAAATCCCTGAACCCATTCCAATGGGCACATATGCCACATCGATCTTCGGTAGCGCCATCAACAGTTCGAGCCAGTAGGTCGCAACTCCAAGCACTATGTCGCGATGGTAGGGCGGGACGAGGTGATAACCCATTTCAGCCGCCAACTTCTGCGCGTGGTCGAGCGAAGATTGAAAATCCTGGCCGTACTCGATCAGTTTTGCGCCTTGTGCCTGCATTGCCGAATTCTTGCTCGAGCTGTTCCCGCGCGGCACGACAATCACGCAATCCAGCCTTGTTCGCTGGGCCGCAAGTGCCACGGACTGCCCATGGTTGCCGCGGGTTGCGGCGATCAATCCAAGCGTCCCAGGCTCGTGCTTGAGCAATTGTTCGGTGTACACAATGGCGGTCCGCGCTTTGAAGGCTCCAATCGGAGTATGGTTCTCATGCTTTACCCAGACCTCGGTTCCGAGTCTCTGGCAGAGCAGCGGCCACCGATATTGGGGCGTCGGAGACATCAATCGGTAGACCGACAGTGCGGCCGAGCGCACCTCGTCAATGCTCGGCAAACTGGTGGAAACGTCGGCGGTGGCCATGGGTTGGAGTCCTCCAATCGGAAAAACTTTACCGTGAGGCGATTGTGGACAGGATCATATCGTATGTTAGCTCCACATTGGCCTGTGCCTGAAGCCGATCGACTGCGTACCGACCTGGCAATAGACGCCCGTGGTACAAACAGGCTCGCTCAGATTATGTTTGGAATAGATTTAGGAATGGTGCGGCCGAGTGGATTCGAACCACCACGGTATTGCTACCGCCAGCCCCTCAAGCTGGTGCGTCTGCCAGTTCCGCCACGACCGCGTTTCAGAACTTATTTAGTATAGACGAGAAGAAGCGTGAATGCGAGCTACGAACCAAATGCTTTAGCCCAGTGTTCGACAGCCGATTTTAAAGCGTTGGACCTGTGACATTTACGCCGATTAGCCTTGGTTGGCGATCCATCCATGACTTCAACCACCCGTCTTCTGCTGCTATCATTTCTCCATGGCCCTACAATTTTCCGAAAACGAGATTCGCGTACTCGGCTGCCTGGTTGAGAAAGAGAGCACCACGCCCGAATATTATCCTCTTTCGTTAAACGCATTAGTGAATGCCTCTAACCAGAAATCGAACCGGGAACCGGTACTGTCGCTTGACGAAGCTGCGGTTCGCAATGCCTTGCGGTCATTGACCGAACAGGCTCTGGTTCGCAGTGCCAGCGGCGACTCCCGCGTTGCGAAATACGAACATCGGCTGAACGAGCTCTACAATTTCCACCGCCACGAAATTGCAGTGTTATGCGTGTTATTTCTCCGTGGTCCACAGACTCCTGGCGAACTCCGTACCCGCTCGGAACGCATGTATGCATTCGAGGACCTCGAAGCGGTGCATTCGGCGCTGAACCTGTTAATGCGTCGCGAACCACCATTGGTGAAGGTGCTGCCGAGGCAACCTGGCACCAAGGAGTCCCGCTATATGCATCTGTTTGCCGGGGACGAATCTCCGCTTGAGCGAATTGAATACGTGGACTCTACAACTGGTCCATCTTTGACCGGTAGCCAGGCAGCCGACCGTATCTCACAACTCGAAGTTGAAGTAGATGC
The DNA here is from genome assembly GCA_963723725.1 of Candidatus Acidiferrales bacterium. Taxonomy (GTDB): domain Bacteria; phylum Acidobacteriota; class Terriglobia; order Acidiferrales; family UBA7541; genus Acidiferrum. Next base: position 268,689 of record CAVRSA010000018.1, on the reverse strand, counting down.
ATTGCGCCGCGAGCTCGAGACACTGCGGGAGAAGTTTGCCAATTTCCAGAAGCAGTTTCAGTAGATTTATCTTTTTCGAAAAACAGCACGAACTACCGCGGCTGGTCCCGAATGCATTTTCCCCTCGTTCAGCTCAACCTGGCATTCCGTGAGTTCCAGCACCTCAGTCGCTGTAAAATCCTCGCGTAGAAGGCTCGCGGTATATAGCAATTCCACCTGCTTTGGTCCGCCCGAGGAGAAACGCAGTTGCTCCGGCGTGAATGCTTCCAGTACCACGATTCCCCCACGTTTGAGTGCTTTAATCATGGACCCGTGAATTTGTGGGCGCTCGGCCGGCGGAAGATGAAAATAGATTGAAGCGACTGCATCGAATTCACCGAGCGGCCATTGCCATCCATTTAAATCAGCGAGTAGTATTTCTGGCAGAACACCCGAATCCTTTGCCGCCTTCCGAGCCCTGTCGACACCGACCGGTGAGACATCCACCGTAGTCACCGCATACCCTTGTTTTGCGAGCCATAGCCCGTTTCTTCCGTATCCGTCAGCAGGAACCAGCACTGCGGCACCGGCTTTCAACCGTCTTGCCGCCTGATCCTTCAGAAAGGCATTCGGCTCGTGACCATAAACTGCTTCCGCACGGCCATACCGCTCGTCCCACATCGTCGCCGGATTCAATTCCTTGTCCGCCATGAAATTTCTCCGTAAAGGATCACGAGAAAACCGGTCTGCTTCCAATAAAAAGGCCGCCCATCAGGCGGCCCGCACACACACATGGAAACATCCGGCGAGTTAACTCTTGGGCTTTGTCGTCGTGGACGCAGGGGCCTTCGTCTCATCTGGCTTGGCCAAATGATAGCCTGCTTTCTGCGCGTCCGCTTCGGTCATATATTGGCCATGCTTGGTCTTTCCGTACCACTCGTCACCCTCCTTGTGATACACCTTCGTCGAAGTATTGACCCAGACCTTGCCGTTGCCGCCACCAGGGGCTTGGGCAATTTTCGAAGGATCCGGGGGTGGTGTTTTGCTTGTGGATTTTTTTTGGGAACTCGCCGGTGCGCTCTGAGTCGTCGAGCTCTGCGCAGTCGGCAAGGCCAGAGCAGAGCTGACCCAGACGAGTCCAACGAACATTGACGTCGCCAGTAAGACTGATTTTCTGATCATTCTTGTTCTCCTGATAGATTTGGTCCGTTGGGCGGTGAGAGCAGGCGCCCGCTAGGATACACCATTACAGCCGCCGAACGGAATCAGGCAGTGGCTTTCCATGGGCGCACGGCCGCTTTTGGTGGCCCTGTCCGAACACCGTCCCCTGGTTGCAAATTCTTCGCCAGACGGTAAGATACAGCTTGGTTCAGAGGTCCGCTTGGGGCGGAACTAGTTCTAAAATGGCCACTTACGACGAGGGTGCCAATCTGTCTTTTCGCGCTAAACCGGGATTTCTCTTCCGATATGTTTTCTCGACTCACCATAAGACGATCGGCCTGCAATACCTTTGGCTGGCTCTGGCCAGCGTATTTGTCGGCATGATCCTGTCTGCACTGATGCGGATCCATGCGTCTTGGCCGACAACCGCGATTCCTTTCCTCAGTAATCTCGAAGCCACGCCGGAACGCTTCGCCGCTGTCCGCCTGCTGCACGGATCGCTGATGGTCTTTTTTGTGCTGACTGCAGCACCGCAGATGGGCTTTGGAAATTTCCTGCTGCCTCTGCAAATCGGGGCACGGGAAATGGCCTTTCCGTCGCTCAATCGTCTCTCCTTCTGGATGGCCTTCGCTTCCTTGCTGGGAATGACAGGGTCGTTCTTTCTTACTCTGGATTCCGGGATCAATCTATGGCTGGTGAGCGCTTCCGTATTCTCGATAGCGGCACTGCTCTGCGCATTCAATTTTGTCACCACAACGATCGATCTTCGCACCGAGGGAATGTCCCTCCCGCGAATGCCTGTCACAGTATGGGCCTGGTTCATCAATGCCATTCTCAGTATGCTGATTTTCAGTATTTTGCTGGCGGGTAGCACCGCCGTGCTTTCCGATCGGGTCTTCGGATCCAGCTTTTTTTCGACGGTTTCGTTCCTCGCTCATCAGCAGCAGAATCTCGTCCGACAGGGAAGTCTCCCTATTCTCTGGCAGCGGTTATTTTGGTATTTTGCGCAGGCCGAAGTGTATGTGGCTATGCTCCCGTGCTTCGGTTTCACAACTCATCTTATTGCTACATTTTCCCGCAAGCCGGTCTGGAAGGAGCGTATGGTCGTCCTGGCGCTTTGTGCCGTCGGCGTTGTCGGTTTTTGCGTCTGGGGATATCACATGTTTGCCACCGGAATGAACCCGTACGCGCCACTTGTTTTCTCCGTGCTGGCTTCTTCTCTCGGGATTCCAGCAGCACTGCTGATGGCCAGTTGGTTCGGCACCTTGTGGAATGCACGTTTTCAGCTCACTACCTCCATGCTTTTCGCGATTGGATTCATCTCGCTTTTTGTTGCCGGCGGACTCTCTGGAATTTTTCTGGCACGCCATGAACTGGCACGCGCTGCGGTCAGCGAGGATTTTGTGATCGGTCACTTTCACTTGGTGATGGGCGTGGCGGCCACATTCGCGATTCTTGGCGCGCTTTTTTTCTGGTTTCCCAAACTGTTTGGATGTCGCTTGAACGAAACCGTCGGTAAAATTCACTTCTGGGCCACTTTTGCGGGCGTTTATTGTATTTTCATGCCCTTGCACTGGTTGGGGTTACTGACTCAGTCTAATATGCTCCCGGATGCACAGAGAGTGGCACTGGCCTCGGTTGGATCTTCGTTTCGTACGTTCGTTACCGTCGCCACGATCTGCACTGTCGCTGCACAACTTCTGTTCGTCTTGAATTTCTTTGGGACGCTTCTCCGCAGCCATGAGAGTGCGGAAGAAAGTAACCCGTGGCACGCCACCACACTCGAATGGAGCATTCCCTCTCCTGCGCCGGAGGAGAACTTTGGTGTGGCCCAGCCGAGAGTTTACCGTGGAGCTTACGAATTTCACGATGGCTTTGCTACTGATTTTATGCCGCAGCATCTCTCGCCCGAGCTGCTGGTCCAAAAGGTCCTCTAGGACTGGGAAAGAGAATAAATGCCAGGCGCGACGGATACCAAAGAGATTGAGCAGATTGTCGAAAATGTGGGCGGCGGCGGAGGTATCCCACCCGTAAATGGAGGCCATGGGGGTGGCGGCGGTGACGGCACGCCAGGCCGCAACGGAAAGAGGCCTTCACCTGCCCGCTATTATACCGCCATCGCCATCGCCATCATTTCCATCCTCATGTTTTTCATGGCGCTGGCGAGTGCGTTTCTGGTGAGAAAGGGAAGCGGGGGCTGGATACCCGTCCACATTCCTCTGCTGTTGTGGTTCAACACCGCGGTTTTGCTGCTGAGCAGCGCAACTTTAGAGATGGCGCGCAAGCGCTTAAGTGCCGGCGATCCCGCGGGCTTTAGGAATTTGTGGTTCTTTACGACGATGCTCGGGGTGGTCTTTCTGATCGGACAACTTGTCGCCTGGAGACAGCTGACCAGCCAGGGAATTTACCTGGCCAGCAACCCGGCTAGCAGTTTTTTCTACATTTTCACCGGCGCGCACGCTTTGCATCTGATCGGCGGGGTCGGCGCTTTGATTTATGTTGCTCGCCGCAATTTCGAGGTAGCGCAGGTGACCCGCTCGGTCGCCGCAGAAGTCACATCCTACTATTGGCACTTTATGGATGCACTTTGGCTCTTCCTGCTGGCGCTGCTCTACCTGGGCAAATAACGGCACCCCGAACGCACACTCTGCCCCGGGTTCCGTTAACCGTGATGCCTCGAAGCAAGAACTAAAGGAGTGATTTGAGTGCGATCTGGGTCTTCTTGCGCTGGTCGTACGGTGCGGCCGCACCATCGCATCAATGCGAGTGCACTCAACGCAAACGGGCTGGAGGATCAGCGGAAGGAGGTAGAGGAGGCAAACTGCCACCCGAGGCAGAATTTGCAGTGACTTTCGCCGGTGCGGGAACGGGAATGCCTACACCAGCATTCCAATCCACATGACCTTTGCCGCACGCTGGACAATACCCTTTGCCGCTATCTTCGTCGCGCAAGCTGGCAAGCTCATAACAACCGCACACGCAGTCGCAGTAGCCGGTTTCTGAAGCTGTTTTGATAGGAACCAGAGCCATATTCATCCACATTCTAGGGGCACGGGCCTTGCTCAGCAAGCGATATCGGATGAGCTACAAGTTCTTCAAGTGAGTCAGCCTACTGCCGCTCGTTCGGGGAAACGGGGAACCCAGGTTCTCTCGCAATTCAAGCCAATGACTTTCCGGAATTGACATAAAGACTTCTACAACCTTCGGATCGAACTGCGTGTCGGCGCAACGCCGAATTTCCTCGCGTGCGTGGGACATCGGTAGAGCTTTTCTATAGGGTCGGTCGCTGATCATCGCGTCCAGGGCATCGGCAATCGAGAATATGCGCGCTCCCAGCGGAATCTGCTCTCCCTTGAGGCCGTTCGGATAACCCGTGCCATCATAAAATTCCTGGTGAGCTAGAACGATCTCGGCCGCGTCCCGCAAAAACGGAATGCGAGTCAGCATCTGATACCCGATATCGCAGTGGGTGCGCATGATTTGTTTCTCGTCGTTATCGAGGGGCCCAGGCTTGCGCAGGATTGAGTCTGGAATCGCCATTTTCCCGATGTCATGCAAAAACGCGGCCCTGGCCAGAACCGCCAGATAATCGGCGGGAACCGGAACGGCCTTGGCGATGGAGATCGTAAACGCAGTGACACGCTGGCAATGCCCTTCGGTTTCGGCATCTTTCAAGTCCAAAGCGCTTCCCAGCGCTTCCAGGGTGTCGTCATAAGACTGTTCGAGTTTGGCCAGCGCCTCCTGATATTGTCCAGTCGCGGCGTTTACCATCTGCTCCAGATTTTGCTGATAGTCCTTGTTCTCTCTGACGACTTGCCGCCAATCGAGTGCGCGTTTGACGCCGTGGAAGAGTTGGTCTTTTTCAAAGGGTTTCAGAATGTAATCGTAGGCGCCGCGTCGGATAGCCTCGAGAGCGGTCGAGATATCGTGGATTGCGGTCACCATGATGACCGGGATGTCCGCATCGAACTGCCGCAGCCAGTCCAGAAGCTTGATGCCGTCCATCTCCGGCATGATCATGTCGCTCAGAACCAGATCCGGAGTTTGCTTCCGAACGAATTCCTGCGCCGCCCGCCCGTTACTGACGGACGTGCATTGATAGCCGCGGGACTCCAGCATCGTTGAGACAACTTCTCGGATGGCTTCTTCGTCATCCACTACCAGTATGTTCCCGATCTCCACGGTGTAGTTCTCCCAAGCACTATTATAGAGGACGTCACACCTACATTTGTGGGAGCTTGCCCAGTCAGAAAATAGCGTGTTAGCGTCACTGGAGGCAGGGTAAGTTCCACGCCTTCTTTCAGAAGGTGACCCTAATCTCAAGTTCTTCAAGCTCGAAACAATTCTGGGAGAGGTGGCCGTGGTTTTGAATCAAGGCCTGCAAGGCATCGCATTTTTCGAAGCCACTGCGTGTCTGACCCTGCTCGTCCTGTTTGCCCATCTTCATAAGGACAATTCTTCTTCGTTTTACAGGTTATGGCTCCTGGGCTGGGTTTCACTAACGGTTTCGGCGTTCAGCGAACTTGCTCTATTTTTTGTCCAGTATCCCGCACTGCGTATCGCGATCGATGGCGCAAGCATGGCCGGGTTTGTCCTGTTCCTGGCCTCTATCATTCAGTTCACAACAGGCCCCAGCCGTCTGTATTGGCCGACGCTCTGGCTCGCCGGGCTTTTCGGATTGGTTACGTCCTATTACGAAAGCCAAGCACAGGACTGGATGGAGACTCGCTGGGAAACGGCGATTCTACAAAGCGTGATTTGTATTGCTGCGGGGTGGTTGCTCTGGCGATATGCGCGGAGCAGTTCCGGGCATGGTGTAAAGCTTCTTGCCGGATCCTTTTTTCTTCTGGGCCTCAACAGTCTCGACCGGCCCGTCTGGACCCATGAAGAAGTCCACCTCTTTCGCTTCGCTTTCGATCATTTCCTGAATGCCAGTTTGGGAATCGGCATGATTGTGCTTCTGTTGGAGAACGCACGCATCCGCAGCGAAGAAATCAGCGAGAAGATGCGGCAGTTCACCATGCTAACGGCTTCCAGCAGCCAGTCGGTATCGATCAATGAATTACTGCAGAAGGTGCTTAGGCAGATCACCGGCAGTCTGGGCGCGACTCATGGCATGATCCGGCTTCTGGAGACCAGAGGCGATTCCGCGGAATATGTTGTTCGTGCCTCAGTCGGGTTTACCGAAAATTATCTGAAACAATATGTGCTTCCAGACGCGGATATACCTTCAGAGGGTTACCGCATTACTCTTTTTGAAAACGAAAAGGACACCAAGATTCGTCGAAGTATGGCAGAGGCCGGGATTACCCAGCTTATCACCATGCCTCTTCGGGGCCAGGAAAGTGCCGTGGGCATTCTGAAAGTGGGCGCCGCCTCAGGAAAGCGACTCCACGAGGACGAAATCGCGTATCTTGCAAACGTTGCGAATTTTCTTGGCACTATGGTCGAAAACGTCAGCCTATTCGATCAGGTGAAAACTGTTCAGCAACAGTGGGCGTATACCTTCGATTCGATCGGCGATCCCATTTTTGTCCACGATCTGCAAGGACGCATCCTGAAGGGCAATTACCGCCTTTCCCATCTTCTTCGTCGCGAAAATTCCTCAATGATCGGTCGAAACGTCCATGAAATCTTCACCAGCAGAGATGTTCCGTTTACGCTTTGTCCTTATTGCGAGGGCATATCTGGCGAAGGCGACACGCCCGATCCCTGGCTCCAGGGCTATTTTCTAGCTTCCACCTCTACGTTCACCGATCCTGGCGGACAAAAACTCGGCACTATCCATGTCTTGAAGGACATCACTGAGCGAAAACGCGCAGAAGAAAAATACCGTACCCTCGTCGCCAGTGTGCAGGAAGGTGTATTCATCGCCACCTTGCAGGGACGTTTCCTGGATTTCAACGAAGCTCTGATGCGCATGACCGGCTACGACAGCCGCGAAGAACTAATGCAGGTCGATATTGCCCAGATGCTCTACGTCAACGCGTCCGAGCGCGAACGGCTTAAGAAGCTTCTGCACGAGCATGGTTCGGTGAACGATTTTGAATACGAAATCCGGCGTAAGGACGGCGAGCTTCGTACCGTCAGCGAATCGTCCACAGCTGTGCGCGATGTAGCCGGAACTGTGACTGCTTACCAGGGTTTTCTTCTGGATGTCACCGAGCGCCGCAACGCCGAACAGGAAATTCGCCGGCGTAATCGCGAGCTTGTTGTCTTGAACTCGCTTGCAGAATCACTGGTTTCGAGCTTCGATCTGCAAGATTCGATCCATCGTGCCCTGCGCCAAATTTTGGATTTATTCAGCCTGGATGCCGCATCTTTGTACCTATTTGAACGTGATGGAATCACGTTGAAACGCGTCTCCTCCGTCGGACACCGTTCTGAATTCTCTCGTAATTTTCCGACGGTTACGATTTCGAAAGAGCTACTCCAGCAGATTCGCTCCGTGCGCGCGACTTTTCTGACCGCACAGGGGCTTCCACTTCCCGCCGCCGCGCGGGAAGTTCAGTTGAAAGAAGGGATTGAATCCGCCTATTTGGTTGTCCTTTGGTCGAAGGACAAGATTATTGGCGGTCTGGGAGTTGGCAGTCGTGTGGTTCGAGAGTTTTCTAGCGCGGACATCAGTCTGCTGATCGCCGTTGCGGGACAAATCGCCAACGCCGTGGAGCGCACGACTCTCTATGAAGAAACGCGTCAAGCGTACGATAATCTCCGCCGTACGCAAGAACAGCTGTTGCACAGTGAGAAACTTGCCGCTGTTGGTCAATTGATTTCCGGCGTGGCGCACGAACTAAACAATCCACTCACCGCCATCCTTGGCTACAGCCAGTTGCTGACCGCTAGCGGGCAGGTTGGTCCCCAGGCGCTGGGCTACACGGAGAAGCTCTACAAACAGGCTCAGCGCACGCATCGTATCGTGCAGAATTTGTTGAGTTTTGCGCGTCAGCATAAGCCTGAGCGCATTCCAGTGCAACTCAACTCTGCCATCGAAGATACTCTGGCGCTTAGAGATTACGATCTGAGGATGAGCAAGATCCGCCTGCACCTCGATCTTGCTTCCGATCTTCCTGAAGCTCCTGCCGACCCTCATCAATTTCAGCAAGTGTTCCTGAACCTGATCAACAACGCTGTCGACGCCATCCTTGAAAAAAGCGAAGAGGGTGACCTTTGGGTCCGTACTGGGGTGGAAGGGAATGCCATCTTCGTGGAATTTACGGACAGCGGTTCGGGCGTGAGGGATGCTTCGCGCGTATTCGACCCGTTCTACACCACAAAACCTGTGGGTAAGGGAACTGGTTTAGGCTTGAGTATCTGCTACGGGATTGTCACCGAACACGGGGGAACAATCCTGGTAAGGAATGATCCGCCCCGCGGAGCTACCTTCCGCATTGAATTACCCATGACCGGAGAGTTGGCGGTTTTGGGTGGGAAGCTGCCCCGCCAGACTGCTCCAGTTGTTTAGAAAGGGGATCAATTCCCGAGCGCTCGCACGCCTGCACGAAGTTGGTTCTGTTTTGAACCCAGTGAAATACAACAATTTCTGGAAAGTCGTTCGCCATGGGTATGGCTGTTCGAACAGGTTTTATTTGGGACACTATCGTTCCTTGGCCCTTGTTTCCCTTGCGTCTACATGAAATTCTTCTTGGTACCAGCCGGCAATTCTTCGAAGGAGGAGTATACGTGTCGCTCGAACACTATCTTGTGCGCCACGTCATGAGCCGCCCGGCGATCACCGTAGCTCCGTCTACCTTGCTTCTGGATGCTGCGCTTACCCTGCGCACGGGTGCCATTCGTCATCTTCCGGTGCTCGAAGATGGCCAGCTTGTAGGGTTATTGACTGACCGCGACATCCAGCGCTGCGCTCCCTCTCGCCTCATTCCGATTACCGAAGACGGCTACAACCAGGTGTTCGCAGGCACCACGGTTTCCAGAGTGATGACGCGCGAACCTCTTTTTGTCTCACCAGATGCCTCACTCCCGGCTGCGATCGCTCTCATGCAGCAGTCCCGTTATGGCTGTCTTCCTGTTGTTGAAAATGGCGAACTGGTTGGGATCCTCACCCGCAGCGACCTCGTCGACACCCTGCACCGTATTTTGTCCGGGCAGAATCCTGTTCGCAATTCCGAGGCCACCTGAAAATCGACTGGTTCGACTCGGCCGAAGTGAAACCACGAACGAATCTGTTATCCTGCCTTTCTATGGAATTTCGAACCCTGATCCGTCATCCTTGGCTTCGCACTACAATTCTCGCCGCACTGTCACTTGTTCCTCTTTCGCCGCTCGGTGCCCAGCAAGTCCCTCCTCCTCAATCCGCACCACCATCGGCAAAGAACAACCCGGAATTCCTGGTCACTGCCGACGAAGTGCTTCAGCAGATGAGCGAAATTACCGGTTGGCAGCTGAAAACGCCGTTGAAAAAATCGATTCGATCCCGGGCCGATATTCACGCCTACGTTCTTCGTCAGATGGACGACGAGAAAGACGCAAAGGAACGGTACGCTTCGACTCGTAGCGCCGAAGCATTTGGCCTCATCCCCAAGAACTTCAATTTGGAGGGATTTCTCGTTGATCTGCTCACGGAACAGATCGCGGGCCTCTATGATCCGAAAGCCCATGAATTCTATATAGCCGATTGGATCGAACCAGACGAACAGCGCATGGTTATGTCTCACGAACTGACCCACGCGCTCGAAGACCAGCAGTTTCAGATTGAAGAGTGGGTCAAGGCTGCGCGCCCGAACGACGACGCAGAAATGGCTCGAGAAGCTGTCCTCGAAGGCAGCGCGATGGCCGCCATGCTGGACTATATGCTCCAGGAAAAAGGGTTGAAGCTGCGAGACATTCCGGATTTCGACCCTTCTGTATTTGTCGGTGATCTCAGTTCGACGCCGCTGATGAAGAAAGCCCCGCCTTTCATCAAAGATTCGCTATTGTTTCCCTATTTCAGCGGTCTCACGTTTTCGATGATGGTGTTGAAATCCGGTGGCTACCATGGTTTCGACGCTGTTTTTGCACATCCACCTTCTAATACCCAGCAGATCATGCATCCGGAACTCTACTATTCCAATTTTGTAGCAAAGCCCGTAAAACTCGGCCTCCCGGACAATTTCCTCGACCCGAACTGGAATCTGCTGGAACAGAATTCCATGGGAGAATTTGGATGGAAGGAAGTGCTGAAGCAATTCCTTGAGGATGACCGCGCGACGAAACTCGCTACCGCTTGGAACGGGGACACCTACGCGACGTACGAGCAAAAGGACACGAAGAAAACGTTGCTTGTCACGCGGATTCGTCTGGCAAACGAGGAAACCGCCGCGCGTTTTTTCGGGCAATATTCCGAAGCCCTGGAGAAGAAGCATGCGGAGCGGACAAATCTTTTGCGACAACCCGATTTTTTCTCGTTTAGCACTCCGGATGGCGGAGTCTTCCTGCGTTGCTACAAAGATGAGTGCATTACCCTTGAAGGCGGTGACCGCACTCTATTCCTGCGGTGGGTGAAATCGCTCGGCTGGACCGTCGTTCCAGATGATCCCGGAAAATCCGCTACGACCGTAACGACGACATAACCAAATGAAATAACTACGGGTGAGGTTTTAGATCCAGTCGCTTCGCACTCCGTAAAGGCTTCGGCTCCGGCACCTTCCGGCCAAGCCTTTTTTCCAGCCGGGTAATTCGCTGAGCAAACTTTGCATGCACCCGGTCCATACGTGCCGCTTCAAACGGATCCCTGCATAACTTTCTCGCTCGCCCGGCTTTCAGCATGCCTAACCGTGCATATTCGGTGGCTCGCAGCGAATCCTTCGCTTGTCGCTCATAATAGATAGCGAGTTGCTCACAAGCAAAGAGGCCATCTTTCGGATCGCTCAGCAGCGTTTCCCACAGCGCTGCTGCCTCTACCAGTTCTCTGCGGCCTTTCGCCAGCATCGCCAGTTCCCGGGTGGCTTGCGGCCGGAATATTGCCGGCAACCCGGTGTTTAATGCTTTGGTGCACAGTGAATGAGCTCGATGCTTCTCACCGCGTCGGTTCAGAAATCGCGAGAGGCCGAACAAATCCACGGAGTCTGTTCCCTCAAGGTTCCGCGCCTGATCGTCCAGCAAGCCATTAATTTTTCCATACAAGGCCGCAAGTCCACGCAAGTCCATGGCATTGTGCTTTACCACTCCCGCCAGGGGATCCTGCCTGCCACCCCGCAGGTAATCAAAGTAATATTGCGGAATCAACGCGGAAGAAATGTCGTCTGCGCGATGCCAACCAAGCCGTTCGGCGTCCAATACATGTCGTTCCAGTTCCACCAAGCGAACCGATCCCAACCGCAATTTCCAGAACGCCCGCGCAGGATGCAATAAATCCAGATGTGCCATCAATTTTGGCACTTCAATCTTTCTGGTCATGATGAAGCGGCTCTGCAACAGCGGCCAATCGAACGATTTCCCGTTGAAGGTGACTAACACCGGTCGTTCCTCAATCCGCTTGGCGAGCTCATGGAGTGCACTATGTTCTTCTGAAAAGTCCCGCAAGAAAAGCTGCTCAACTTGTAATCCGCCAGCATCCCACCAAGCCAGTCCAATCAGAAATGCATACGTGCCCGTACCACCCGCTAGGCCGGTAGTTTCCGTATCAAGGAAAAGCCACTTGCAAGGATTTTCCAGTGCGGTGCGCGTCCGAAGTGCGAGGCTTTCCTCACGGCGAATCGGGAACAGTTGGTCGCTCGGACGGGCGGGCTTCGATGATGCGGGACCCGTCACTCTGGATAGAAGATCGAGGGCCACTTCTGATGGCTCGCAGAATTCCGGCGTCGAATACCAATTGCGGATGGCCAGATGCTCGCCAAAATCATTTCGTGCGACTCCGGCGCCCAGCAGACGGCCAACAAGATCGGTGTCATCAATTGGCCGCAGACTGGTATCCCGGGGCACAACCCGGCTTGCGGGTTTGAGCGCCGTTAATCTGGCGAATTTGTCCGATGCGCTCATTTGTCAGCGCTACGTATCTGATCGGCAGTAGCGCTTCTCATCTGCACAGCCGATCCAGGATTGCCAGCGCTGCTTCCTTCGCCTTAGGTGCCAAATCTCCTGCAGGGCCCACGCAGGAGGGACAGCCAGCCTGGCAAGGGCATGCCCGAATGAGCTCGCGGGTCTTGTCTACCAACAATTCATGTGCGCGAAAGAGAGGCTCCGAGAATCCTATTCCCCCTGGATAGGCGTCGTACAGATACAGATTCGGCTCAAAAAATTCCTTCGCATCCGTTCCAACTGCTTCTTCCAAACGCATCGGCGTTAGCTCTTCACTCTGATCAGCTGGTGAAGGCGGTTTCTCGCCGATTGCTGTACCCAAATCTCGTCCATCGCACATAAGCAAAAGGGTTGCTACTGATTCCAGGGCATGCAGGAGTCCGAACATTCCGGATTGCCGTTCGCTGATCGTGTAGGGAAGCGACGCGAGCAGCGCTCTCTCGAGAGTTATCCAGTACGCGGTCGTATGCATTTCATTTTCCGGCAGCTCCAATTGCCCGGCACCAACGTTTTCATTGGTAAAGAGCTTGATCTTCTTGAAGCCGACAACTTGCGATCGCACCAGTACATCTCCATGAGATCGACTGTGGCGAAGATTCTCCAGACTTTGTTTCCCCGTGGAACCGGTTGTACGCTCCTCCGTGTCTGCAATCTCGAGTACTCTCACCTGCGTGTAACGGATCGCGTCGGTGTAATAGTCCACGTCCACCTGTTTCACATAAGCCTTACGTTCCTTGAAGTCCAAATGCTCCACGTGGTATTGCTGTCCTCCATGGATGTAGATCGCTTTCTCATGAACCGTTGTTAGCGCACTTACGAAATCCACCTCACCGATCACCAGCGGATTTCCCGTGGTATCTATGATGATGAAATTGTCGCTGGTTACCGAGCGCAGACTAATCGTGTCAGCGGGATATGCTTCCTGGGTCCAATGATAATTCTCGCCGGCAAGGTGGAGATAGCCCGCCTCAGCCAGGCGCGCACACAAATCGTGTACATCCACGTCGCCGAACACTTCCGCCGGGCCGATGGGCAGTTCAAACGCCGCACACTTCAAGTGATTAACTAACACTTCCAGGTTGTCTGGCTGAATAAAGGCATGTTCAGGTGTATTACCGAAAAAATAGTCCGGATGGCGCACCATAAATTGATCAAGCGGAGCGGAAGACGCTACCAGCACGGCGCAAGAGCTCCCAGTTCGCCTTCCGGCGCGACCGGCACGCTGCCAGGTTGCTGCGATAGTCCCTGGATATCCCGCCATCACGACGACGTCCAGCGATCCCACGTCAATCCCCAGTTCCATCGCGGAAGTCGTCACAACCCCGCGGATTTTCCCGTCGCGCAAGCCACGCTCGATCTCCCGCCGCTCGTTCGGCAGATAACCGCCGCGATAGCCGCGAATCGCCTCCGGTTTTCCGGGCGTTCGCGGATTGGCCTGCTGCAGGTATGTCAGCATCAACTCGGTGTGTAACCGTGAATTGGCAAATACCATGGTCTGCAGGTCATGCTTCAGAAATTCCTGGGCCACGCGTGAACTCTCATTGATGTAGCCCCGACGAATTCCCAACGCGCGGTTTATGACCGGCGGGTTATAGAACACGAATGTTTTTTCCGCGGCAGGCGCCCCATTCGCTGCCAGAACATCGACATCATTTTCGATCAATTGCGAAGCAAGTTCGCCGGGGTTTGCAATCGTCGCCGAACAGCAAATGAATTGTGGTTTGCTCCCATAGAATTTCGCGATCCGCTGTAACCGTCGCAGTACATTGCATAAGTGACTGCCGAACACCCCGCGGTAGGTGTGCAACTCATCGAGCACGATATATTTCAAGTTTTCAAACAAACGCGCCCACCGCGTGTGATGTGGCAGAATCCCGGTGTGCAGCATGTCCGGGTTGCTCAAGACAATGTGGCTTTTTTCGCGTATCGCTTTCCGTGCATCGCTGGGCGTATCGCCGTCATAGGTAAACACTCCGAAGCGATTTTCAAGACGCTGATTGAGGTCGTGCAGTTCCGCAAGTTGGTCCTGGGCCAATGCCTTTGTAGGGAACAGATACAGTGCCCGTGTATCGCTGTCGGCGAGCACACTGTGCAGCACGGGGAGGTTGTAGCATAGGGTTTTCCCGGAAGCGGTCGGCGTGACAATTACCACATTTTTTCCGGCGTGTACGGCTTCTGCCGCGGCCGCTTGGTGCGAATACAGTTGTCGAATTCCCTTGCCGCCGTAGGCAACGCGCAAAGCTGTGTGGACCCATTCCGGGAACTCGGCCCACTGCGCTTCTCTCGCTGGATAATGTCGCACCGCAGTCAGCATCTCCCCGGTTTGATCGCGGGCCGCGAATCCGTCCAGCACTTGATGGACCCTTGCCAGGGAGGACGATCCACGGTTCGAGTTATGAGTAGCGCTCGTAGCAGCCCGCACCGCGAGAGATTCGGCCATTGGTCATTCTCCAGTCATTCGCCTTTTGTTCGCTCAGACTAGCATGCTGTGCGAGCGCAAACAACTCTCAATTTAGAATTGCTGATCGAAGGGAAGCTTCCAGCGGGTTTTTGGGTACACGTACGGCAAGTCATAAACCTGCGACCGCACGGCATTTCCGGGTTCAAGCCGTTGTCTAGTGTCCCGGCAGCCGCGCCTTGTCGTAGTGAGTCCAGTTTCAGGCTGATCATCGAAGGCCCGTGGCGACGCGCACTTTAGCACTCCGATCTTGTGACCGACAACGCAAAGAGCCGGATTGGGTGCGCGAACGGGGGTAATTAGCGGTCGGGCCAGCGACAGCAGGCTTAGCCGCCCGCACGGTCAGACGACCTGCTTCGTTCGAATGGCTGCAGGACTTTCACATAAGCCATTCCCGCTGCAATAGCGGCTTGTACGCCCATCTCTGTATCTTCAAATACCAAACATGAATTTGGTTCGACTCCGAGCTTTTCAGCCGCGAGCAGAAATGCCTCGGGATCGGGTTTGCTTCTCGTATATTCTCCAGCACAAACCAACACCTCAAACCGCTCAAGAAGCCCAAGTGTAGAGAGTGACGCGACGACAGAATCGCGAGTGCTTCCGGACACTACGGCAAATGGAATTTTCCCGTGATTCGCCTGAATGCACTCGAGAACCTCCGGAACGGCCTGCAATTGAGGCAGAATCTCAAGATACAGTTCCTCTTTTCGCCGGGAAACTTCTTCAACCGGCATCTTCAGGCCTAGATTCTTATTCAAACGTTCAATGATTTCGACAATCGGCATTCCACCCCATGCATAGAAAAGCTCTTCGCGCAAAGAGCAGTTCCATTCGGAAAGTGCCTTGTTCCACGCGATGTAATGAAGCGGCATCGAATCGACAATGGTACCGTCGCAGTCGAAAAGAAATGCCCTAAAATGTCCGGCAGGGATTTTCAGCATCATTGCTCTGTTGTGTCACTTGACGTGGATTCTTGAAGGTCTGCTCTAGGGTAGTACCTTTACCATTACCACCGAGTGTGAACCTACCTTGGACTGGTAGCTTCCTTTGAACGAGCCCAAATCTCTGTGTTCCCACAAATCACGTACCTGAGCTGAAAGGTGACCAGGATACGCCAATTGTTCCCACGTCACGCTGATCGTCGCATCCGACGCCCCGCGATTGAACAGGATCACCGCGCGACCGCCATCGAGCAATGGCCGTGCCCAAACCTCCAGATCCCCCTGCTTGCTGATGCGCCGGCCTTCGTTGCCTAGAGGGTCCTGATCAACCGCGATTACTTCTTTATTTTCCAGGATTTCTTTTGTTTCAAGGGACATCGACCGAACGTCGTTTCCGGAAATGAGTGGCGCCGCCAGCATCGCCCACAGGCTGAAATGTGCGCGGTACTCTGGCGTGGTCATTCCGCCATTTCCCACTTCCATCATATCCGGATCGTTCCAGTGGCCGGGGCCCGCAAAGCTTTCCAGTCCCACCTGCTGGTCTACAATTTCCAGCATTCCATTTTCGCAGCAGGTCCCGTCGTCCCATTTACGTTTGCTGGACCATTTATCTGTGATATCTCCGGTGGTCCGCCACAAATTGCCAACTCCTTTGGCCCAAAGCCAAGGTTTGGCAGTCCCCCATTCACACATACTGAACACGATCGGCCGTCCAGTGGCCAGCAGAGCGCGATTCATCGTCTCATATGCTTCCTGGGCATTGCGAGTCCCGGTGCTGCACCAGTCATATTTCAGGTAGTCGACGCCCCATTTTGCATACTGAAGCGCGTCCTGAAACTCATGCCCCTGGCTGCCCGGCCGCCCCGCACAGGTTTTTGCGCCCGCATCTGAATAAATCCCGAATTTCAGTCCCTTCGAATGAACATAGTCAGCAAGACCCTTGATGCCCGAAGGAAATCGCTGCGCATCCGCAACGATATTCCCTTGATCATCGCGTGCCACTTGCCAGCAATCATCGATCACCACATATTGATAGCCGGCGTCCTTCATTCCGTTCGTGGCCAAGGCGTCTGCTACTGTCTTGATCAAATCCTCGCTCACATTGCACGCAAACTTGTTCCAACTGTTCCATCCCATCGGCGGCGTTTGGGCTATGGATTCACGTTCCACCTGTCCAATGGCAGCGCAGCAAGCCATCATCATCACTGCCGCCATAATGACAAATCGTCTCATTTGAATCCTCTTCAGGCACTGCAAGTCTCAACGCTGATCCTTCTGACCAAAAGCCTTTGTCACTGATTTTTCCAGGATACTGAGCGCCAGTGCCTGGTTCCCTTGGGTCCAGGCCAGCGGTGTATGCGCGTTGGCAACATAACGCCCCTGTTTCAGGAAGTAAAGCTCAGGACAGTGTCCCTCGGCAGTGACTTGCCGCAACGAACGATTGAAATAATGAACCTGCCTCCTGTAGCTTTCTACGTCCGCGGGATTCTCCAGATATCGCTCGCCATAAATAATCGATAACACCGGATCAAAAATGCACCACTGGGCTTCACAGTTGGGCTGCAGAAATGCATCGCGAAATTCCAGGCGATCACTGAAATCCGTGCTCATCTGCCCGGGTGCGAACCACTCGTCGAAGTCCTGACAAAAATAGGAGTCCCCGGCATATCTTTTTATCCCGATGTCGCCCTTCAGTCGCGCCTGGATCAAATTGAGGATCGCGTCCTGCATCGGGCGCGACGCAAGCACCCTCAAAGGATGAATCAGAAACAGCAGTGCCGAATCCACCATTCGCTCTGGAGGTGCCTCAAACGGTAGCGTGGCATCAAGCCGCGATCTTCCTTTTTCCGTCAATTTCCTCCACTTGCTGATATTGGCTTCGGAGGGTTTAACTGTCCCCGCCGCGTGTAATTCGCCGGAATTCGCAAATTTCAACAATTCCTCTAATCCCGCTACTACCGCACCTACGCTGGAATTATTTACTTTTCTTCCTTCTTCCCATGCCCCGCTGTCTCTATCCTGCCAATATTCGATCGCTTCAAAATATTCGGGGAAGAGCGAATAGATCGCCCAGGCTTCGGGGGTGATCGGGAGGTCACCCGCATTTGCCAACAAGAACCTAAACCAGAGTGCCTGTCCTAACGCGTCGTTCTGGGCGTGAGGCCATTTTTCGGGCAATTCCCACAAACTTTGCGCCGTGAAACGGATGTGAGGTCGGCGGTTCGCATCTTCTTTGAGCACACGGGCCGGATCATCGATTATTTCCTTAAATCGTAGCTGCTGTTTCTCAAAGAACTCCGTCAATCCCTTCATGCAGCTGATCGCGGGGCCCAGCAGGCCCCGTTCGCGGAACGAATTTGCCACCATGATATTGTCGCGGACCCACACGTTTTGATAGCCGGTGATCGAATCCGGCAGCTGACTTCCGCTTGCCGCAAACAGTCCGTGCGCCACTGAACTGATCTCATGAGTTCCCCTGGCAGCGACCTGTTTCTTGATCTCTTCGATTTGCCCGGGGCTATACTCTTCCGCGATGAGATGGGCAAATAGGCCCGTTTCTGACATGAATTCCACTTTCTTCCGCCCGCGCTCCGTCCGGGGTGAATTCTACCACTGCCGGAAACGTTTCCGGTGGGTATCACGCCCGGGTTTCTTCCCTGTGACGACTGCCAGGACTTGTTTCCCTTGTGTCCAACTGGAAAATGGCGGGAACAAAACACTCTCTCTCGGTGTCCTATTTCCAACGTCATGTTTCCGACGTATCTTCTGGGCAGGGCACGATAGAGTTGCCCTAATCTCTCGCGCTATTCGCCGCCTCGAGGAGCGCTCGCCCAAATGACGACGGAGGGAACCGGGACGCGCGGCATAGAACGCCGCCGATCACCGCGTTACAATTATCAAGCTGGACTGGAAATCGAGTGGGGTTCCGCGCGCCTGAAGGGACGAACTCGTGACATCAGCGCCGGCGGCATGTACATCGAATCGGAGGATGTGCTCTGGGTGGGAGCCGGCTTTCGTGCTCGGTTAGCGACTGAACGCACGGTATGGCTGGATTGCTCGGTGAAGCGCGTTGAACCCGGGCGGGGCATGGGTGTAACGATTGCCGTCCCGGAAAATCAGAGCCAAAAACACTTTGCGGATTTGCTCGCTAAACTCTCCACTGCCCCTTAGAAGCAGCCTTATACTATTTTCATGACCAGATGTCTCGACTGCGGTTCACAGCGTATCGCTGACCAATGTTCCGTCTGCGGTCTGACTTCTGCTGCTGCCGAACTGGTTTTTCGCCGTCGACTTCTCCGTCAAATGGCGGTTTTTCTGGTCGGCTCGCTACTTTTTCCCTACGTCAGCCAGGTTTATCCGCCACTTGATATTGATGCGATGCTCGTCTTTTTTGGCCTTGTTTTTTTTGCCGCTCTGGCGCTGGCGATTTTTCTCGACCGCAGGGCGCGCGAACGCAAGGATATCGAGGTAGCGCGGCATCTTTTCACAGGTCTTTTACCCATTCCGTTTATCTTCTCCGTCGCACTTTTTCTGAACGGCAAACTCGATTCACCGAACAGCGTCCAGTATCATCCCAGCACCGTCGATAGTCGCTATCAGATGAAGGGCGTTGTTCGGGGCACGCGCAGGCTGTTTGTTTACTCCTGGCGCGAGGGCCACCGCTACGAAAGGCTGGCAGTCGATTCCGACGACTTTGACCGCTTCCATGACGGTGACAAGATTGTAGTTGGGGTCGAACCAGGAGCCCTCGGGATCCCCTGGTATTACGGCGTCTATCGACAATAATTTGTAAATCAGTAGAGCGGTTTGCCGGTCGGCCCGATCGGGATCTGCAATTCCACCATGTGTCCGGTTTTCCCTAATCGGAACTGAATTCGGTCAACCATTCCGACATTGCGTTCCTTAAAATCGGGAGTGTCGATCGGCTTGTCCGGCACTGCCGCCAGCGACCATTCAACCGAGTCTCCGTGTGAGATGATCACATCCGGATCGATATCGTAGACTTCTTCCTCTGCCACGTCCACAAACAGATAGCGCTTCCACAAGCGTACGAGCAGCAATCCCTTTTTTTCTCCGTGATAGATGTTCCAGGAGTTCGGCGCTTTCTCATTGAACTTTACGATTCCAAATTCTATAGAATGCCAAGTTGATTTTCTGTTACCTTCTGTCTTCGATTGTGCGAAAAAAGGAAGAGCAACCAGGCTCAAAACGATCAGAGCCGCGGTCATCGCAAGATATCTAACCTTCACTTCGTCGATCCGCCAGAACCGCACTCTTTCCAGAGCGACCCCCATTCCCACAATCCGAAACCGATCTTGGGCGCGAGCGGATGTCCCACCTGCCTCGCCATCATCGCGATCTGTCCGCGGTGATGCGAATCATGTGCAATCAGATAACCCACGAACGCCACAACGTCTGGCCTGAAGTTAGGCACCCTCCCTGCGGGATCTTCCAGGGCCTTTGCGAGCAGTTTCTCGATAGCACTGGCGCTGGCTTTTAGTGCTGCTTGCACTTGTTCCTTACTGGCCTTGCCCGGTTCCAGTTTTGCCGGAACTTTCGCAGCCTTATCCGCCGCAGATAGCCACATCAGCCTCACGTGATGAATGTGGGCGGCAATATTGGCAATGGTACGGCCTTTCCCTGTTGGCGACTCCGCTTGCCATGCGGCGTCGCTGATACTGCCTACAAGAAGCTGGTTCGCCTTTTCGTTGATCGCGAAACTATCCAGCAGAGATTTCCTGAGGTCCAAGGTTGCGGAAGGCTTGACTCCCGGCGCAAGAGCGGTTTTCATTTCAGCTACCTCATGCCTATCCAGAAAGTGTACGACAGGTCTGCGCACAGAGGTAGGCCCAGGCAAAAACTCGCTCTCACAAAAGGATTGGCTATCCCTAGGTCAGGCTCATCGCGCCTTCGATGGCCCCCACAAGGTCCTCGTATTCAAATGGCCCATCGTGCCGCTCGCCATTGATGAAGAACGTCGGTGTGCCATTCACTCCGCTTCGTACTCCTCCGGCGAAGTCGTTTTTTACCCTCGCGGCAAATTTGCGTTTTTCTACAGCTTCCCGCAACTCCAGTTGATCCAACTCGAGATGTTTTGCCAGCTTCAGGTACAGCGCCGTACCCAGACTCTCCTGATTTTCGAACAAGAGGTCATGCATTTCCCAGAACTTGCCCTTCGTGCTCGCAAACTCGGCACACTCGGCAGCCGATTCCGCGTGGGGATGCATCTCGCCTAACGGAAAATTGCGAAAAACGAAACGCAATCTTTTTCCGAAATGCTTTTGCACCCGCTTCACAATCGGATACGCGTGACCGCAATGAGGACACTCATAATCGCCATACTCCACCAGAATGCAATTGGCTGACGGGTCCCCTTGCATGTGATCTTGCTCACTCACCGGCAGTCTCAGGCTCATGACACTTCTCCCTTCGGTTCTATCTTGCCAATTTTTCCAGCGCTTCCAGAATTCCATCGGCGCCCGGATTCACGGCTACCGGCGAAAGATAGCTCCACGCGATCATTCCATTTTTGTCGATGACGAACAGTGCTCGTTCGGAAACACCCTCCCCTGACCGGTAAGCTTGATAGCGTTTCGCAACATCACCCTTCGGTTCAAAATCCGCCAGTAGCGGGAAATGCAAATGACGGTCTTTGGCGAACGCTTCGTGGCACCAGACTCCGTCTACGGAAATTCCCAACAATTCGGCCCCGTACTTCCGAAATTCCGAAAGAATTTCGTTGTAAAGGCCCATCTGGTCGCCGCACACCGGGCTCCAGTCGGCAGGATAAAATGCCAGAATGACTGGTTTTCCTCGTAGTTCGCTCAGTTTGAGCTTCTGGTCGGGGGTAACGTGCAGGTCAAAGTCCGGCGCTTGGGTACCGGCGCTCAAAATATTTGCCATTTGCTCCTCGCAATAAGGATTCGCGATTTTAGATATCCGCGCCGGGCCGAAGGGTACAAAAAGAAACTTCGATTCTCGGGCGAGAACGAAGCGTTAGGCTATCGGGGCTTCCTTGTAGGATTTCATTGAATCCGGTTCCAGGCCATCATCCGGGCAGCTGGGTTTCCTGGTTCGCTACTACTTTCCATCCGCGATCGTTTCTGACATATACATTCACTACCCTGAATTGCCGCGAGAGATTAGATCCATCGACAACCCCGCGCGCGCTCCACAAGCATGTGACAATTGCGGTGTTCTGAAAAATCCTCACCCGAATATCGGTCGCCACAAACGAGTAATACTTCACGTTGGAGTTCTGCACGGCTGCCACCACCGCGGCCCTGTCCTGAACTGTTCCCGAAGGAGAAGTTCCCATGAAGTCGTCGCTATAAACACGGCTAAAAAAGCTGCCGTTGTGCAACTGCACGGCCCGCACCGTTTCCTTCTGCAAATTCTCGAGCTCCTGCCGCTGTAGTTCCGCATCCGCTGCTTCTAGTTTCAGCCTCTCCGCCGTTGGCCTGTCAGCGTAGGGGCTGTCGATGCAGGTCTGTGCGGCTGTCAGCATACTGACCGCGAGCAATAGCAAGACGAGATTTGTCAGGCTCCGCCATCTCATGCAGCACCTCATTCGTGGGACTTTCCGCAGTCCAATCGGTCTCAACTAACATAGCCCAGCCGCAATCATGAAGTCGCTCGAGGTGATGTATCTGTTAACTTGATTTCGGTCGACCGCAGAACCTGCATGGGGCACGTTTCCCTGAACTTTCACGGATCGTTCTGCCAAAATTCCGTCTCGGTCCGGCTATACTATCGAGGATGAGTTCCGGTGGGTACTTAGTCAGTAGGCTGGTCGCGTCCTTTGGCCGGGTCTTTCCGCGTTGCGGAATGATTTCGCAAGCGATTGCTTTTAACGTTTTCCTGGCGTTCTTTCCGACCCTGTTGTTTGCCGTTGGTTTTGCCTCAGGCTGGCTCGGTACCAAGACTGCTACCTTAGACGCCATCAAAGATTTCGTCAGCTTCTTGCCACCCGGAAGCCAGGGGATTGTTGCCGATTTTCTTACCCGGCGCGGTTCCGACGTTCTGAAATACGCAATTCTCGGCTGGGCTGGCATGCTCCTTGGTGGCTCCCAGGTCATGAAATTGCTCATGGACGGCATCCACCTCATCTACGGGGACGAAGAGCGAATCGGCTTCATTCATCGCCAACTGAGAGGGCTTCTTCTGCTGCTGATCACGATGGCCCCTATTCTGATTGCTGGTATCCTTGGGGTGTTTGGCAGGCAGTTGCGCACCTGGCTCAGCGAAGAGTTCGGAAAACAGATGCCCGTGCATTTTCTTTGGCTAATGTTTTTTCCGGCCGTCGCGATGACGCTTGCCATGCTGGCCTTGACGGTGATTTATTGGGTCGCGCGACCAAAAGAAGAGAGTCTGCGCAACGTTCTTCCCGGTGCTGCCGCAGCCACACTTCTCTGGTGGGTTGTGAATGCGGGCTTTGGCTTCTATATCCGCCGCGTTCCCTACAGCCTCGTGTATGGCGGTTTGGCAGCAGTCATCGGATTGCTCATCTGGATGCAGATTTCCGCAGTTGTCGTTTTCCTCGGAGCAGCTTGGAATGCGGAACTTGCTGCCGAACGCAGGAGAAGCCACCGAAGAACCTGACCCCAGCGATTTATGACCTGCGAGCAAGGGTGAACCCCGGGGCCTGCAATTCGCTAAACCCGACCGGCGTACTTGACTGTCTTTCCTCGAGAGGCCGTGAGCAAATGGCGCTGTCGGGTGACCGTCCCGCCTCGGTGCACCGCGCGAATAAAAGGGGTATAGTCAAGAAATCCCATCAAAGAAAAGATGGTGAACAGAACCTCGGACTGCCCGGGCCACGGTAATTCAATGAATCTAAAGATCCACTATCAATCAGAGATCCTCAGAGGTGCGACGCTCTTTCTTGTTCTGATTCCATTTTTTGGCTTGTCTATTGTCCACGCTCAAGCCCCGGTGACGCCCAGTCCGTCCACCTCAGTCACGGCTCCCGCTTCAACTTCCGCGAATATACAAACCCCGGCCGGTCCGGCATCTCCGAAACCCGCTGCGACTGACCCAAAGAAGGAGCTCGACATTCAGGACGCTGGCACCACCTTTCGTTTGCGCGTCAATCTAGTTCAGGTTCATGTGACGATTCGTGATTCTTCCGGGAAGCCCGTCGACGGTCTTCGCAAGGAGGATTTCCTTCTTTACGATCAAGGCAAACTACAAACCATAACTACATTCGCGGTCGAAACGCGCCAATCGCGCCGAGCCAAAGCTGAAGCGGCCGCCAAAACGCAGGTGGAAGCAGAACAGATTGACCAGGGTAAGCAAGCCCCAGTTATCCCCGATCGGTTCGTGGCCCTGATGGTCGACGATACTCATCTTACGCAGTCGGATATAACAAACGTTCGGGTGGAAATTGGGAAGTTCCTCGACAGCATCGCGCCGACAGACCGTGTCGCGATCTTTACCACCTCCGGGGAGCTGACTCGCGGGTATACCAGCGATAAGGACCTGTTGAGGAAGACTCTTCTAGGGCTTGTGCCACGTGCCAAATTCCTCAGCTCCACGTCGAATTGTCCGGACGTCAGCGTTTATGAAGCCGACCAAATCGTGAACTACAACAATCCGCAGGTCCTCAACGTGGATGTGGCCGACACGCTCCAATGCGCATTCAATGGGGATCCGACGCAGCTAAAAGCAGCCCAAACGTTGACGCTTAGTACCGCGCAACGCACACTGGTTGAAAGTGATACTGAAAGCCAGTACGCCTATACCTTCATGCAGGAAGTGATCCGAAGCTTGGCCGCGCGCCCCGGTGAACGCGTGTTGGTCTTTGTCTCTCCCGGTTTCATTATGACGAACTTTCAGCATCTCGACATGACCGGTGTCGTAGATCTGGCAAATCACTCCAATGTTGTAATCAACGTCCTGGATGGCCGGGGCCTTTATACTCCGGACTTGATGGGAGATATCACCAAGCCGATGAATACTAACCCATTTACAGGGGGACAGAAGGCTTCCTACCGTATCGAAGCGCAAACCGAACAATCCTACGTTCTGATGGACCTTGCTTTTGGCACTGGTGGCACCTTTTTCCATAACTCCAACGATCTTTCCGGTGGCCTCGAGATTCTGGCTGCTGCCCCTGAAGTTTCCTATGTCCTGGGCTTCTCGCCCTTGTCGCAGAAGATGGACGGACAATTCCACACACTCAAGGTGGCGCTGACACAAAAGAACAAGTACACCATACAGGCGCGTCGCGGCTACATGGCTCCCAAAAAGTTCAAAGACGCAAACGAGCAGGCAAAGCAAGAAATTCAGGATGCGGTGTTGTCACGAGACGAAATTCTGGATTTTCCGCTACAGATTCAAACGCAGTATTTTAAAGCCGAGGATTCTTCCGTGCATTTGAGCGTCGTCTCGCGACTCCAGATCGGAGGCGTCCATTTCAGGAAGGCCGACGGTCGCAATTGGGACGATTTGACACTGGCGACGGTCATCTTTGATGATAACGGCAACTTCGTGATGGGTCAGGAGAAGCTCGTGACTATGAAGCTGCTTGATGCCACTTACGAGAAACTCTCGCGCTCGGGAATTGTCGTGAAGTCGACGTTCGACGTGAAGCCCGGCAAGTACATGATTCGCCAGGTAGTCAGGGATTCCGAAGGATCGCAAATGGCGGCTCGTAACGGCGCTGTCGATATACCGGATTGATTGAGGAGGACACATGTTCTTTGACGTCTCGCTTTCTGTACCACGAAATTGTTTTTTCGCCGTCGCGGCGTTCTCTCTCGGGTCGTTTCTTTCTGCCGGCATCCGCGCCCAGGATGCTCCAAAACCTCCCTCCTCGGCCAACGAGCAGGCCCCTTCGAGCACGCCGCTTCCGGTAATCAGAACCGAATCGCGCATCGTGTTGGTTGACGCTGTTGTTACCGATAAGAAGGGAAACTACGTTCACGATCTTAAGCAGGACGACTTTACGGTTTACGAAGACAACAAACAGCAGACGATCACCAGCTTTAGCTTTGGATCTGACCCTGCAGTCCAGGCCACCAACGGACAGAAGCGCTATCTCATCCTCTTCTTTGATAATTCCTCGATGGCCGTTCCTGATCAGATTCAGGCCCGCGCCGCAGCTTCCAAATTCATCGAGCAAAACTCTTCTCCGGACCGCATGATGGCTATCGCTGAATTCGGAGGCAGTCTCCAGATTAAACAGAACTTTACTGCAAATGCCGACTTGCTCAAATCTGCTGTGAGCGGGATGCAGTCTCCGCATCTCGAGACCAACGGTCAATCGAGTGTGGTGGCCTCAAACGCTCCCTTCAACACTCCATCAATCGGCAGTGGGATGAGTGGCAGCACTATGGGCGGCCTCAGCAACGCCGAAGCGGACCTCGGTGCGCGTTCCCTATTTCTTTCAATTCGCAGCCTTGCCAAGAATCTTCGCTCCGTCCCGGGCCGCAAGATGCTGATCCTGTTTTCATCCGGTTTCCCTTTAGATTCAGAACGCATGTCGGAGCTTACCGCGACAATCGATACATGCAACAAGGCGAACGTTGCCGTCTATACTCTGGACGTGCGCGGCCTTGCCGCGCCAATGCCCGGCAGCAGCACCCTGACGCCCTTCAGACTCTCTCCGTATTCGATCGAGAGCGTTTCCTCTGATGCTCCTCAAACAAGCCAGTCTCAGGCTCAACAAGTTGCCCCGAGACTTGTCCTGGCGAACTTCACCCTTGGTTCCGGAGAACCGCAGAAGCCCGGAGGTGGCGGCGGCGCCGGTGGTGGGACGGGCGGTGGTAGTCACCCTGGCGGCGGCACAGGAACGGGCAGCACGGGCGGGACCGGTGGAACTAAAGGCACGGGAACCGGGACAGGTACAGGCACCGGCACCGGTTCGGGAAGCAAAGGCACGACCACGGGAACTGGCTACAACAATTCCTACAACAATTTTTACAATAATCCTGCAAGCCAGCCCCGAAGCATCGTTCCTCCTCTTCCTCCTTCGGCCGACGTCAACCAGCAACTGCTACGCGCTTTGGCAGAAGGAACCGGCGGGTTCGCGATCTACAACACCAACGATCTGCTTGGAGGGCTAAACCGAATCGGCAGGGAACAAGGCGAGTTTTATATACTCGGATACGTTCCGCAATCCTCAGGTGAGGGCTCCTGCCATACGCTCAAGGTAAAACTGAATCATGGCAGCGGTATGGAGGTTCGTTCGCGTAGCGGGTATTGCAACACGCGACCGGCTGACCCGCTAGAGGGCAAGCCGCTTGAGAAGCAGATGGAGATGCAAGCCACTGGCGCGCAAGCTGGCAGCATTCAGGGTTCAATGAAGGTTCCGTATTACTATAGCGAACCAAATGTCGCTCGCGTAAGTCTCGCCATGGATGTTCCCAGTGAGGCATTGAATTTTAGCAAGGACAAAGGCAAATATCATTCGAGTGTAAATGTTCTCGGCATTGCCTATAGACCTGACGGTTCTGTGGGTGCCCGATTCAGCGACACTCTCGATCTGAACCTTGAGAAGGAAGAGTGGAAGGAATTTTCCAAACAACCGTATCACTACGAAAATCAGTTTGACGCTGCTCCCGGTTCCTACAAGCTTACCGTTGTTTTCAGCGCGGGGGGCGAGCACTTCGGCAAGTTCGAGACTCCCGTGGTGATTGCTCCCTACGACGGCAAGAGACTCACGCTCGGCAGCATTGCGTTGTCGACAGAGATTCAGCGCCTCGATCAGATTTCAAATCAGATGGACGCCGCTCTCGTCGAAGACCGAACACCGCTCGTCGTAAAGGGCATGCAAATCACACCCGCCGCCAAATATCAATTCAAGAAAACAGACAATATCGTTCTTTATTCCGAACTTTACGAACCGTTACTTACGTCGGCCAATCCTCCTAAGTTGGCGACGGGTTATCGTATTTTCCCGAAGGACTCCGATAAACAGGTCTTCTTCACCGGTCCCGTCCCGGTCGAGGAGTTCATCCAAAAGGGAAATTCCGTTGTCCCGTTTGCATTAAAGCTCCAAGTTTCTGATCTGCCTCCTGGCGAGTACAAGCTGGTTTTGCTAGCTGTCGATGGTGCGAATAACCAGGCTCCGCAAAAAGAAGCGGAATTCAGCTTAACCAATTAGCCTCTTCCAGGCGGCCGATCCGGTTCCGGTCGCCTGTTTCCTCCGGGAGGACTCAGGACCTTCGGATTTGACATCGGGAAATGGCTCTTTCGCCAGAGGAAACAGATCCCCTACAGCTGCAACTTTCCCCGTTCAGACGGGTTAACCTTAACCATGAACCCGAGGTCCTCCATTTCGCCCGACTTCATCATGGGCCGGATAGGGCGGCAGCCCCGGATTCGGTGCGTATTCGCCTTTCGTACGGCTGTTTCGGTTTCCCTCGCCCTTTCTTTGCTCTGGGCCCAATGGGATTTGCCTGCCTTCGCCTCACCCGCTGCTATCCCTTTGGCCGACAAAAACACCAAAGTTGATGCCACGCTGAAGGGTTTGCCCATCACCGAATTGTCGACGGATGAAGCTGTCTTCCACGCACTGAACCGTCTCGCTTACGGGCCCAGGCCCGGCGATATCGATCGGGTCAAACAAATGGGCCTGGCAAAGTGGATTGACCAGCAACTCAATCCCAGATCAATCAGTGACTCTATGGTTGAAGCGCGCCTGACCGCTTTTCCGACACTTGCAATGAATACGGCCCAGTTGATGCAGCAATATCCGGACCCCAAGCAAGCCGCCAAGAAAGCTGGCATCAGCGAGGAAGAGTTCAAAGCTCAGCAAGCCGCGCAGAAGCAGGCGGATGCGGGTGTCGCTTCGATGCTGAACGAGATGCAGGACCAGGAGAAGATGGCCCAACTCGGCAGCGCAGACGCTCCGTCCACTATGAAGCAGAATCCCGCCACGACCGGGGCTGCACGTAAAGATTCGCTTAGCGTCGATCCCAATGCGGTTCCACGACCAATCGCCGACGACAGCAAGCGCCCGCAGCGGGTGGTCGAAGAACTGGCGATGGCCAAAGTCACCCGGGCCATCTATAGCGATCGTCAGCTTCAGCAAGTCATGGACGATTTTTGGTTTAACCACTTCAACGTCTACGCGGGAAAAGGTGAAGTGAAGTGGTACGTCACTTCCTACGAGCGTGATGTTATCCAACCGAATGCACTTGGCAAGTTCAAGGATCTGCTTAATGCCACCGCGAAAAGTCCCGCTATGCTCTTTTATCTCGATAATTATTTGAGCGTCGATCCGAACGCTGCGCAGCGGCTCGCCCAGCAGAAAGCCATGCGCCAGGCGCAACGCCGCAATGGCCCGGGTTCTCCGCCTGCGCGGCCGAACCCGCAAAATGCCAAGAAGCAAGACCGCGGACTGAACGAGAATTACGGCAGGGAACTGATGGAGTTGCACACCCTGGGTGTTGACGGCGGGTACACGCAGAAAGACGTCACGGAAGTTGCTCGCTGCTTTACCGGTTGGACGATTGAGAAACCCCGCGAAATTGCCACGTTCAAATTCGACGAAAAGCTCCACGACCCGGATCCCAAAATCGTTCTCGGCAAAAAGATTCGCGCAGGTGGCATGAAGGATGGGGAACAAGTCATCGAGATACTCTCGAAAAATCCCAACACCGCCAAATTTATCTCTACCAAACTGGCTCGTCGTTTTGTCTCCGATAATCCGCCTCCGGCACTTGTCGCCCGTATGAGCAAGACGTTCCTCAAGAAGGACGGCGACATCCGCGAAGTCATGCGTACCATGATTTACTCGCCGGAGTTCTGGTCTCGGGAAGCTTATCGCGCAAAGGTAAAAACGCCCTACGAACTCGTTGTGACTTCAACGCGTGCGCTCGGCAGCGACGTTGACACTCCCATGCCTCTGGTTCAGTGGGTCAACCGGATCGGCGAGCCACTCTATCAATGCCAGCCGCCAACCGGCTACTCTGACAAGGCGGAGAGCTGGGTGAATACAGGTGCGCTTTTGAACCGTCTCAACTTTTCGCTGGCACTTGCGGGCAATAAAATTCGCGGTTCGCGCAGCGACATCACCGCTTTCCTCGGTAGCGATTCCAGCAACGATCCCAAAGCTGCTCTCGACCGTGCTGTTGCCTTACTCCTTGGAGGTCAAGTTACCCCGACTACCATCGAAACTCTTGAAAAGCAGATCGAAAACCCCCAGGTTGTTAAGGCCAAACTGGACGACCCTGTGAAGCAAGTCGATCTGGGGGTGGTTACCGGGTTGGTACTGGGCGCACCGGAATTTCAAAGAAGGTGAACAAGTATGTCTGACTCTTGTTGCGAAGGTACACGTCCAATAAAATTTTCGCGGCGTTATTTCATGAAGGAGGGGGGTATCGCTCTTGTCGGTCTCAGTACCGTTCCGGCCTTCCTGCAACGTGCGATAGCAGCCAATCCAACGGCAAGAGGGAAACAACTCGTCGTTCTCTTTCAACGCGGTGCCGCCGATGGGTTGAACATCGTAGTTCCATTCGCCGAACCGAACTATTACCGCTTGCGGCCAACGATCGCCATCGCTCCGCCAAAACGAGGTGGAAGCGATTCTGTTCTCGACCTTGATGGTTTTTTTGGCCTGCATCCGAGCCTCGCGCCGCTTGTCCCGTTTTACAAAATGAACCAGCTTGCGATCGTTCACGCTGCCGGTTCGCCCGATCCCACCCGCTCTCACTTTGATGCGCAGGACTACATGGAGTCAGGGACGCCCGGCGTAAAGGTCACGGAAGACGGCTGGCTCGACCGCGCCATAGGGACCATCCCGGAACAGAATGCATCTCCTTTCCGAGCAGTGGCCATCGGCCCGAATCTTCCGCGGATGCTGCGCGGCAGCACCGGAGCCATAGCGTTGCCGGATCTAAAACAGTTCAAGGTTCAACCACAGTCCGCCGCAATGAACAATGTCGTGCAGGGTGGCTTTGAAGCGATGTATGCACAGTCGGTCGATTCGGCACTCCACGGTACTGGAACTGAAACGTTCGAGGCGATCGACATGCTACGGAAAATCGACATCGCCAAATTTCCTCCCGACAACGGCGCAGATTATCCGAAGAGTCCGCTTGGCCAGAAAATGCAGCAGATAGGCGTAATGCTTAAAGCCAGTATCGGGGTCGAAGTCTTGTTCGTCGACTGTGGTGGCTGGGACAATCACGTTAACGAAGGCGGTTCGCAAGGCCAGCTCTCGAATTTGCTGAAAGACCTTGGCCAATCGCTCGCCGCGTTCCACCAGGACATGGGGGATCGCATGGAAAACGTTGTTGTCGTCACGATGTCCGAGTTCGGCCGCACCGCCAAAGAAAACGGAAATCGCGGCACTGATCATGGCCACGCCAACTGCATGTTCGTTATGGGTGGGGACGTGAAGGGCGGGAAAGTATATGGAAAGTGGCCAGGTCTGGACGATCACCAGCTAAACGAGGGCCGTGATCTAGCCCTCACGTCCGACTTTCGCTCCGTGGTCAGCGAAATCCTCGCCAGACACATGGGAGTGCGCGATCTTGCTCCAGTCTTTCCCGGGTTTACCGCCAACGCCCACACATTCCCCGGCATGATGCGTTCCTGATTCGTCGTCTCGGTTCTTGGGTCGTGTGTACGATCTAAAGCGACTTAATCAGAGAGTTCCCGTATCCAGATATTCCGGAACCGCACCGGCCTGCCGTGATCCTGCAACCCCACCGGCCCCTTTTCCGGTCCGGGCTTGTAGGGAGGGCGTTGTCCATGGGCGGTTGGCCCGGTCAACTCCACATTGTCTTGCACCAGTACGCCATTATGAAACGCGGTAACCCGCGCTGGCTTTTGTAGCTTTCCGGCGCTATCAAATCGTGGCCCATGAAACACAATCGTGTACATCTGCCAGGTTCCCGGTGGCCGCGACGCGTTCACCAGTGGTGGGTATTGCCCGTACACCGCCGCCGCTTGTCCATCGGCATAGGTCTTGTTGTCGTAGGAATCCAGCACCTGAATTTCGTACTGATTCATCAGGAAGACACCGCTATTCCCGCGCTCCTGGCTCTCTCCAACCGCCGGCAGCGGCTCCATAAATTCCACGTGTAACTGGCAATCTCCGAAGGCCTTTTTCGATTGAATACTTCCTGTCTTCGCGACGACTTCCATATAGCCGTTTTCCACTTTCCACTTTGCCGGACTCTTGTCGCCGTTTTCCCAGTTTGTCAAATCTTTCCCGTCAAACAATACCACTGCATCGGACGGCGGCTTTCCTGGCGCGTCCTGTGTGCTCGGTGTTCCCGGATCTACGATGGGCGGCAGCGGGCGGTTCATGTCGTGAATTTTCCATGTGATGGGGGCTTGCGCGAAGCCACCCACCGGTAACAAAGCCGCGGCCATCAAGCCCAGACAAATTCTGGAATCAATTCTCATCCCGTACCTCACATAAATCTTCGTGGATTCTACACCCGCACAAAAGAAAAAGGGGCGGCAATCTAAGTTTCGCCGCCCCCGGTCAAGTCTGGCCTGAAAAAAAGACTTAATTCGAAGCAGACCCGCGAATCCGCATGCCGTAGAACGACCGGTACACGAAAACGAAGGACACCACAAAAAACGCCGCTGCCAGCGCATGTGTCAAGCCGCTGCCCTGTGTCTGCGTCAGTTGCACGGCCAATTCTACAGCCAGAAGACCAAACAGCGTCGTGAACTTAATTACGGGATTCAAAGCAACAGACGAAGTATCCTTGAACGGGTCGCCAACCGTGTCACCGATAACCGTGGCGTCGTGCAGCGGCGTGCCCTTCTGCTTCATCTCTACTTCGACGATCTTCTTGGCGTTGTCCCAAGCTCCGCCCGCATTGGCCATGAAGATTGCTTGATACAAGCCAAAAATAGCGATCGAGAACAGGTAACCAATGAAAAAGAACGGCTCAAGAAACGCGAACGCCAGGGTGGCGAAAAATACTGCGATAAAGATGTTTAACATGCCCTTCTGTGCGTATTTGGTGCAGATTTCGACAACTTTCTTGCTGTCGGTCACGCTGGCCTTGGTTACACCTTCGAGCTTGATGTTGGCCTTGATAAATTCCACGGCGCGATATGCGCCAGTGGTGACTGCCTGTGTGGAAGCGCCTGTGAACCAGTAGATCATCGCCCCGCCAGTAATCAGCCCGAGAACAAAGGGCGCGTGCAGCAGGGAGAGTTTATTGACATCCACGGTCAAACCGTGCGTAAGCCCCATGATGATCGAGAAAATCATGGTCGTCGCACCGACCACAGCCGTGCCAATCAGTACCGGCTTGGCGGTGGCCTTGAACGTGTTCCCTGCGCCATCGTTCGCTTCCAGCATTTCCTTGGCGCGTTCAAAATTCACATCAATGTTGTAATCCTTCTTCAGTTCACTCTTGATGTTCGGAATCTGTTCAATCAGTGAAAGTTCAAAGACCGATTGCGAGTTGTCAGTCACCGGCCCATAGGAATCGACTGCGATCGTCACCGGTCCCATGCCCAGAAAGCCAAACGCCACTAACCCGAAGGCAAACACCGCCGGAGCGAGCATCATCTCGCCCAGTCCCAGATTGCTGATGAGGTACCCGATCGACATGAGCAGCACCATTGCCAGTCCGATGTAGTAAGCCGAAAAATTGCCGGCTACGAATCCCGACAGGATTCCGAGGGATGCTCCGCCTTCTTCCGCCGAACTGACAACTTCCTTTACGTGGCGCGATTCGGTCGAAGTAAAGACCTTCACCAATTCAGGAATCAGGGCGCCAGCCAGCGTTCCGCAGGAAATGATCGTTGCCAACTTCCACCACAGCGAAGTGTCCCCGTTCAGGGAAGGTACGATCAATGAAGAAACCAGGTAGGTCAGGGCAATCGAAACAAACGATGTGATCCAGACCAGGGAAGTGAGCGGCGCTTCGTAGTTCATCTTGTCCGCGTTCCCGTATCTGGCCTTTGCGATAAACCCGTTAATGAAATATGCGCCGGCGCTCGCAATCAACATCACGATCCGCATGATGAAGATCCAGACCAGCAATTGCACCTGCACGGTGCTCGCCATCGTCGTTGCTCTTGCAATGGCCTCTGACGAGGCCGAAGCCATGGTCACGCCAGCGGGCAGAAAGTGCACCGGACTGATCGCCAGCAAGATGAAGGTGATCAACGCAACTCCGGTCACGCCGTAAGTCTCAAACCCATCAGCGCTTGGGCCCACGGAATCGCCCGCATTGTCGCCCGTACAATCGGCGATCACGCCCGGATTTCTTGCATCGTCTTCCTTGATTTTGAACACGATCTTCATCAAATCAGACCCGATATCCGCGATTTTTGTGAAGATACCACCAGCGATTCTCAATGCGGCTGCGCCGAGTGATTCGCCAATTGCAAAACCAATGAAACACGGCCCGGCATAATCCCCCGGAATAAATAACAGAATGAACAGCATCATCAGCAGTTCGACGCTGATGAGCATCATGCCGATGCTCATACCCGCTTCAAGCGGGGTGTGGTAACAGGCATAGGGTTTGCCGCGCAGGCTTGCAAACGCGGTCCGCGAATTGGCAAATGTATTCACGCGAATGCCGAACCACGCCACGCCGAAACTTCCCCCAATACCAACCAGGCTGAACACCAGAATGATCGCCACCCGCATGAACTCGAACTTCAGCAGTACGCCGAAATAGAGCACGATGATGATTGCGATAAAAATTTCGAGGAGTAGCAGGAACTTTCCCTGTGTCACCAGGTACGTCTTGCACGTCTCGTAAATGAGCTCAGAAATCTCGCGCATCGAAGCGTGCACTTCCATATTCTTCAGGCGCATGAAAATCGTCATTCCGAAGATCAACCCGAATACGCAGATTACGATTCCGTACAACAACAGGGTGTGGCCGTTAATTCCGAGGAAGGAAACTGAAGAAAGATCCGGCAATTTCAGGTTTGCTTCACCGCCCGCTGCTTCTTCCGGGGCCTGAGCCAGCAGTGCGCTTGCGCCCGCCAGCATCGTCAGCAAAATCGCAAATATTCGTGTCGCCATCGGACCGCCCACTCGCGCGGCCGCACCTAAGATACGCATGGAATCCTCCTGAACAATCCTGTTCATTTGCGGGAAACGGAGCACTCAACCTAATTCTGGTCGCGATCCCCAATATCTAGTCGTACTTACTCTTACTCGATTTGTACTATGTGAACAAGCACAGCTGTCACTTATCATCTGTTAGGCGAAACACTGCGAAAGACCACTCCCGATCTGGGAAGGAATCCGCACTCGACTGGACTGATTTCTCCCCGCCATGGCATCCCTCAGGCCCTTTGCGGGCGAGTATCCACCCTACGTAACTATGCCATGCCGGCGGGCAGCAAGAATCGCTGATTTATAACATTTAGCTTATATCTCGGTCAAACTTTTTAGTATGGAGGCCTGTTTGCCACTCTTGCCTGCGTTCTTCCGTTTGCTGCTGTAAGATGGCTCACGGGTGGTCGGCAGAAGACATCTACAGGAGATTCTCGAATGCGTCGAATCTGGAATTGCGAATGCGCCATCGCAACTATCCTCCTTCTGTCGGTGCTCTCGCCGCAGCTCGCCTTCCCGCAAGCTCCGGTACCTGCACCCTCGCCAGCACGCGCACCCTCTCCGGTTCCAGTCGTCCATTCGCCGACTCCGGAAGAGCAGGCCGCGTATGATCACTTGACGCCCTACCAAAAATCGCTGTTGGAGCGTACGTATAACGACTGGGCCGATCTCGCGAAATATCGCGATGCGGACAAGGCGTTGTCAGCGCCTGTTGCAGGAGAAGCACGGGTTGTTTTCATGGGTGATTCCATTACCGAAGGCTGGGGACAGTCCGGGCAACCCGCCCCGCCTGACCGTCCGGAATTTTTTCCCGGCAAGCCTTACGTCAACCGCGGTATTTCCGGCCAAACCACTCCGCAAATGCTCGTGCGCTTCCGTCAGGACGTCGTCGCATTGCAACCTAAAGCAGTCGTCATGCTCGCGGGCATCAACGACATTGCCGAGAACACTGGGAAAACCACGCTGGAGGCGATCGAAGACAATTTCGCATCGATGTCTGAAATCGCCAGAGCCAACGGGATTCGCGTCATCCTTTGCTCAACTCTTCCTGCCAGCGCGTTTCCCTGGCATCCTGGCCTCGAACCCGCTCCCCAGGTCAAAGCCCTGAACGCTTGGCTCAAGGAGTACGCAGCAAAGAATGATCTCACCTACGTGGATTACTACACTCCGATGGCCAATCCTGAAGGCGGTCTCAAGGCCGAACTTGGGCACGATGGCGTTCACCCGAACAAGGCGGGCTATGGGGTTATGGCTCCCCTCGCAGAGGCCGGCATCGCCGAGGCGCTCAAGAAGCCATTACAGTGAGCACTGGCAGCATTCTGAAGCTATGTTTGAAATGCATTTTCGTGCTGTGTTTCGGGCTCGATTCGTCGATGAGACTTTGCGCACAGCAATCAAAGAGTGCGACCAGTGCCAAGGATGGCAAGAATCTTCCGTGGTCGCCGCCCGATATTGATGCGCAGATTCCCACAAATATGGGTGAGATGGCTTGCCCTCTCCAGTCTGTCCTTGAACAGGCAGGAGCTCGCGCGGTTGAATTGACCAGAACCCTCGAAAACTTCACAGCACTGGAAGAAATCAGGTACCAGAGGAATGGGCCCGAC
This sequence comes from Candidatus Acidiferrales bacterium, assembly GCA_963723725.1. GTDB lineage: Bacteria > Acidobacteriota > Terriglobia > Acidiferrales > UBA7541 > Acidiferrum. The sequence continues at coordinate 232,524 of CAVRSA010000018.1, read as the reverse complement.
GACCACGTGGAAGAGTCGGATTCCAGCACCTTTGATTACAACTTTGGCTTCGAGAACCACGGAGCTGGTCGCTCGACGCAGGAATACCGGACACCGGCCAAAGGGGGGCATACGTTTCCGTCAAGCACTCAAGACGTTGGCCTCGTAGCGATGGCCTTAATTTTTCTTCCCGGTCTGCAAAGCGATTATGAAATGACTTGTGAAGCGCTGATCAAGTGGCACGATCAGCCTGCCTACCTGATTGGCTTTGAGCAACGCAGGGACAAGCCGGGCCGCACATTGAGGCTTCGCAGCGATAAAGGTACTTATCCGGTGATGCTGCGGGGCCGGGCGTGGATTTCGGTGGAGAACTCACAGGTGCTGCATATGGAAATAGTGTCCATGGAAGCCGTTCACGCCTTTAAGTTGCGTAGCGCTGCCATCGCCATTGACTACGGCGCCGTACAAATACGTTCTCTGAAAATCGAATTGTGGTTGCCACATGCGATCGATGCATATTGGGAATATGAAAATTACCGCGTGATCCTGCTCCACAGATTCACCAATTTTCAAGCCTTTTCCGTCGACACACTTGAAACCGTGAAACCACCGAACAGCAACTGAGTGTCCTGCTTTTACTTATTGTTCATCGAAATTCTCCCGAAGCGAATAACCAGTGATAAGATGTTTCTCTTGAATGGCTTTCCCGTTTAGTCTTATCCAGGCGATAGGAAAATGACCACAGAATTGACCCAGGCTCTTGCAGAATCCGGCGCAAACACCGCGCTTCGTCACGATTGGACTAAGGAAGAAGTCGCTTCAATTTATCATCTGCCCCTAACGGAGCTCCTTTTCCGCGCAGCCAGTGTTCATCGTCAGTTCCACGCCCCTGATCGTGTCCAGACCTGCCAGCTCATCTCGATCAAGACCGGCGGTTGCCCGGAAGATTGTGCGTACTGCCCGCAGAGCGCCCATTATGATGCCGATGTCGAACGTCAAGGTCTGCTCGATCCGGAGCGCGTCATCGCCACCGCTCGCGAGGCTGCTTCACGCGGGATCACCCGCATGTGCATGGGCGCAGCGTGGCGAGAAGCTCCCGAAGGCGCGCAGTTCAACCAGGTGCTTGAAATGGTTCGTGGCATCTCCAGACTGGGAATGGAAGTCTGCTGCACCCTCGGCATGTTGACAGACAACCAAGCGGTCCGACTGAAAGAGGCTGGGCTGACCGCCTATAATCACAATCTAGACACCTCACCGGAATTTTATGGAACGATCATCACGACCCGCGTTTACGACGAACGGCTTCGTACGATCTCTGCCGTCCGCAAAGCCGGCATAACGGTGTGTTGCGGCGGCATTCTTGGGATGGGCGAAAAGGATACCGACCGGATCGGACTGCTTCACCAGCTGGCCTCGATGGAGACGCACCCTGAAAGCGTTCCGATCAACATGCTCGTCCGCGTGGAAGGCACTCCGCTGGCCTCGATGCCTCCCCTTAATCCGCTTGAAATGGTTCGTGCCATTGCCACCGCGAGGATACTGATGCCGGCTTCTCGCGTTCGTCTCGCTGCTGGTCGCAAACAACTCTCACCAGAAGCCGTCACACTTTGCTTTATGGCTGGCGCGAACTCCATTTTTGTTGGCGAAAAGCTGCTGACTACGCCCAATCCTGGTGCTGATGAAGACGATCTCCTTCTCCAGTCTCTGGGCATGAAATCCTTGGAGCCGCATGCTGTCTGACGTGCTAGCGATCTGGAAAGCTGAGCTGAAGAAGGGACTGCGTGCGCTCGAGCAGCGCAACCAGTACCGCAGTCTTGCCGAAATCCATGGCACCAATTTTTGTTCGAACGACTATCTGGGCCTGGCGAGCCATCCAGCGTTGCATGAAGCTGTTTCGCGCGCCGTCCATCAATCGAAACGTATCGGTGGCACCGGATCTCGTCTGCTCTCTGGCCAAATCGATGACTGGCACAATCTCGAAACCCGTTTCGCTGCTTTCGCGGGAACTGAATCTGCCCTGTTTTTTACCACTGGATACGCCGCTAACATGGGGCTGCTTTCTGCGCTTGTTAACAAGGATGACGTAATCTTCTCAGACTCGCTCAATCACGCCAGTCTGATCGACGGCATGCGTCTGTCCGGTGCGCGCAAGGTAATTTATCCGCATCTCGATCTTCGCGCGCTGGAAGACGCGCTTCGTCAGGAAGCCGGGGCACCCTGGCGCAAGATTATCGTCACCGAGAGTGTCTTTAGCATGGACGGCGATATTGCCCAGCTCGATGCCACCGCCGCGCTTGCCGAAAAATATGGGGCTGCGTTGATTGTCGATGAAGCTCACGCCACTGCCGTTCACGGACCCGGGGGCCGCGGCATTGCCGCGCAAGCCGGCATCGTTCCGCAATTGCTGGCCATCATTCATACCTGCGGCAAAGGCCTCGGTTGTGCGGGCGCATTCGTCTGCGGACCATCTGTGCTGAGAGAGCATCTCATCAATCACGCGCGTACTTTTATCTTCAGCACGGCTTTGCCACCCTACTTCTCGCAACAAATCGAAGCGGCGCTCGACCTTTCCTCCGGCATGGATCGCGATCGCGAACGCCTTCTAGAGAACGCTGCCCGCTTCATCAAGAGTTTGCGTGATAATGGATTCCACACCGCAGACAGTGCCAGCCAGATCGTTCCCATCCTCCTCGGCAGCAACGAAGACACTCTCGACGCCGCGGAGCAACTCCAGGAAGAGGGATTCGCCGTCCGCGCCATTCGGCCTCCGACTGTGCCTCAAGGTACATCGCGCCTTCGACTGTCGCTTACGACGCAGATCGAAGTTCCCGAATTGGACCGTCTGGTACAGTCGCTCATTGCCTGGCGCAGCCGTCAACAAAATTCCCTGGCTTCCAGGCGCGCATGAGACGCCACTTCTTCATCACCGGCACGGATACAGGAGTTGGCAAGACCACTCTTTCATCCCTGTTGTGCGCAGCGCTAGACGCCGTCTACTGGAAACCGATCCAGACCGGTACTCTCGAAGGTTCTGATCGCGTTACGGTTATGCGACTTGCGGGTATTGGCACCGATCGAACTCTCGACGAAGTCTATAAATTTGTTCCGCCGGTTTCCCCTGATCTAGCCGCCCGCTGGGCTGGCGTGGAAATCGATCTCAATCGCATCGTCCTCCCAACCACGCTCATGAATGACTGGCTCATTGTCGAGGGCGCCGGCGGTGTGCTTGTCCCGATCAACTCGAAACAGTTCATGCTGGATATGATGGTGAAGTTCAAACTCCCCGTGATACTCGCGGCGCGCAGCGGTCTCGGCACTATCAACCACACCTTGCTCACACTTGCCGCGCTGCACGCTGCCGAACTTCCGGTGCACGGGGTGGTCCTCATTGGCGACCAGAATCGTGAAAATCGCGATACCATCGAAAAGTTCGGGCATGTCCGGGTGATCGGTGAAATACCAAAACTGCCCAATCTCCATCGCACCGCCCTCATGCAGGTGTTCCTGAACCACTTTGACCGTTCCGCGTTTTCGCAATGAGCGCTCCCATGCGCATCTGGCATCCCTTTACTAACGAGGTTCTTGATCCTGCTCCTCTGCGTGTCACTCACGCCGAAGGTGTGTTCCTTCACACCGCCGACGGCCGAAGGATCATCGACGCCATCTCTTCGTGGTGGGTAAATCTCCACGGCCATGCCCATCCTCGCATCGCGTCGGCCATCGCCATGCAGGGCCGCAAGCTCGAACATGTGATCCTTGCTGGATTTACCCATGAAGCCGCCGAAGAGCTCGCTGTTCGGCTGCGCAAATGGATCCATCCCGACCTAACTCATATGTTTTTCTCCGACGACGGTTCGACCGCCGTCGAGGTCGCTCTCAAACTCGCTGTTCAATATTTTCAGAATTTATCTCGACCCGAAAAGCACGAAATCGTCGCGCTTGCCCATGGCTATCACGGGGACACCGCGGGCGCGATGTCTGTCAGCGATGAGTCTCCTTTTACCAAGCCCTTCGATTCAATGCGCTATCCCGTGCATCGTGTGCACTCTGCGTATTGCTACCGCTGTCCGGTCGGCCTGAAGCGCGAGTCCTGCCACATCGAGTGCGTGAATCTACTGGAAGACTTGCTTGAGCAACGCGCGGACCAGATCGCCGCTGTCATCGTCGAACCGCTGCTTCAAGGCGCAGGTGGCATGATTGTTCATCCGGTCGAATTCCTGCAGAAAATACGCGCGATCTGCAGTCGTTACGATGTTCTGCTCATTGCAGACGAGGTACTAACCGGTTTCGGACGCACCGGCCAAATGTTTGCCACGGGGCTGGCCAATATCACACCTGATTTAATGTGTGTCTCGAAGGGAATTACTGGCGGCTTCATGACGATGGGCGTGACCTTTTGCACGGACCGAGTCGCTTCTGCCTTCCGCAGCGAAAATCGTCTCCATACGTTCTATCATGGGCATTCCTACACCGGGAACGCCCTTGCTTGTGCTGCGGCCAACGCCAGCCTGCAGATTTTCGACGATGAGCCCGTTTTTGATCATATCTCCGCCATCGCAAAAATCCATGCGATGCGTCTCCATCATCTGAGCGAACTTCATCAGGTGGGCGATACGCGTCAGATCGGATCGATCGGTGCACTCGAACTTCGCACTGATGACGCAGGCTACCTTTCCTCACTTCGCCCTAAACTCTACAATTTTTTCCTCGAGCGCGGAGTCCTCCTCCGGCCTCTCGGTAACGTGGTCTACGTCCTCCCGCCCTACGTCATCGCCCCCGAAGAATTGCACCATGTCTACGACGTGATCTTGGAAGCTATACAAACCCTACTCTGACTTGTTCCTGATCGTCCAAAGCAGACAGGTACTCCGTCGCGCCAAATAGCCCCCAGTTCGCGCGCCTGCTAGACTATTTTCTTCACCCAGGGAGGTTTTTCTTGCCACAGGGTCTATCGGGCTGGAAGCAGAAGATCGTCACTGTTGCAGGCACTCTGGGTGCTCCAGGGCTTTTCCTCATTTCCTTCCTGGACTCCTCGGTCCTGAGCTTCCCCATCATCAACGATCTGCTCCTGATCCAGCTCTCTATCGAGCATCCTCACCGCATGATGCTCTATGCCTTGGCGGCCTCTGTCGGCTCGGTTCTCGGCTGTATCGTTCTCTATTACATTGCGCGTAAGGGCGGGGAAGCCTTCTTTCAGCAAAAAGCGGGCGAGCGCGCAGCGGCTATCCGCCGCTGGGTTGAAACCAATGGTTTTGGCGGGATGCTTGTCGCTGCGCTTCTTCCGCCGCCCACTCCATTTAAGATTTTCGTGTTTGCTGCGGGGGTATTCGAGGTTCCGCTCTGGAGTTTTACTTCCGCCATCGCGCTTGCCCGATTGATCCGGTACTTCGGTGTGGGCTACCTGGCAGTCCGCTACGGCAACGAGGCGCTACCCTTTCTTGCACAACACAAGTTCGAAGTTGTCTTCTTCATTGTCGTTTTCATCGTCGTGAGCTACATACTTTCGCGTTTCATCCTGAGATCGAAGTCATGAGCTGATCGCGGCGCGACTGATCGCTTCAGAATTGTCCGACTGCTGGGCTTGCGAATCCCTTTCTTTCCTTTTCTCTATCGTTCCCGCAGGCTACTCACCCATTTCAACTCTTCCTCGAGGACCACGGGAACAGAATTCAAGTACACCTTGACTTCCGCCCGTCTCTCGATCTCGCTCTCGGCAAAGTCCCGCATGGACCGGATTCCCACCTCATATCCGTCCGAAGTCTTCTCTACGGTCGCTTTCGGAAACCGCTCCACCCGTAAAAATTCCTGCGCGGAGTCTGTCTTCCGGGCCAGCTCCAGTGCTGCCGAAGGTTCTGGCTTGTGCTGGCAACTGGCTGCGTCAGCATCAAATTGCGCCGACGGATCTACCCTCACATCCACAAGGCAGACCATCGACTGCGTTTCAGCAATACCATGCCATGTAAAAATCGAGAGTGTATCGGCAAACGCCCCGATGATCCGCGGAGACTCTCCCTTGTATGCATGTGCATCGAGCGCCGCCATTGCATTCGCATGGAACAGATCCCTTACACCCACATACGCCAGAATCAGCGTCAGCGCGATCAACGAACCGTTCCTCCCCCGCGGTGCCTTATCCTTCGCGCCAATTTCCGAATTCACCAGCCGGAAGATTTCCGGAATTCCCAGTCCCAGAACCAATAGGGTCAAAATCCAAGGATCCGTTCCCGGCACGAAATCCGCTGCAAATCGCGTCCCTCGAATCGGCCACAGAAAAGTGACTCCATCGGACTGCCACAGATCCATCATTACGTGTCCCACCGCTGCGACGAGCATTGCCAAGGCAATCCAGGGTAGGGTCGAACCTTTTCGCGCGCCTGCCGATATCGCAACCGCCATCCCGATGGCAAGAACGCACAGGGTTCCAACGAGCGAATGCGTGTAGGTCTGGTGCCACCTGAGGTAGGCGCTCGGGCCGAAAAAACCGCTAACGGCATCCACGTCCGCGATTGTGCCCGCCACAAGCATTCCAACCGCGATACTCCACCCGCGCCGGGGGAAGCATCCGCGGGCGATCGCAAGAGATGTCAATCCATGGGCGACAATGTTCATTTGACCTTTTTGAAACGCCATTACCGATTGAGGGCTCTGGGCCAAACTCTGTTGCTCGCAATTGTATAGGATTTTCGCAATCTCTTGCCGTACCTGCAACTTCATTCGCCTGGGAGTTCTGCCTTCTGGCGATCGACTGGTCGAGCGTTCCGAGGATTTCTGCTGGTGATTGGCCTGGGGTTGATCGCGTCGTAGGAAAAATTGCCTAGCTCGTCTCATCTCCAGGAACCAGCAACTTCAACGCCCGCGGCACAATCCTGAACTCCACCGGCAACCTTGCAAACGGCTCTCCATCCAACTGCGCGTACACCGGTTTCTCATCGATCGGTTCGCATACGAGCGCGTCGGCCTTCCAGAAATGCACGCCCGCTTCCTTTCGCAAATTTCCCATCCACAACGTGGGCAAATAACTCAGATACTTGAAACCGCTTTGCGTTTCCACGGTCATCACTTCAAATTCATCGCGGAACAGATCCGCTTGATCCGTTATCTTGAATGGTCCGCCGTAATTTTTCGTCCGACCCACAATCACCAGTGAACCTTCCACGTGCCGGTCCCCGGTTTTAACGCGAAAGTGTGGAAACTGATACCGTAAAATTTCCCGGGCGCCCTGCCACCAGTACGCCAGTATTCCTACACGCGCCTTTAAACCCAAATCGACGGAATAGACGATCATTCCATCGGGCCCCGCCCCCGCCACACTCAAGAAATAGCGTTTCTTTTCCGGTTGCTCCAGGGGAATGGCAAGTCCTAACGCGATTTCGCGCACCTCTCCCTTGGCCAGCCGCTTTGCCGCACCCAATACATCCCAAGGCAGATTCAACTCCTTGGCCAGAATGTTAGCCGTTCCTCCCGGAAGCAGCGCCATAGGCACGCGACGTCCATTTCGCGCTTCTGCCAGGCCATTCACCACTTCATTTAACGTACCGTCGCCGCCACAGGCAATTACCAGCTGGCGTCCATCCCGAATCGCTTGCTGGGCAATCGCCGTCGCATGGCCGGGTCCAGTCGTTTCCTCGAGCTCTGCTTCGATCCCATTTGCGGCAAGCTCCCGCCTCGCCTCATCGAGCAGTCGTCGCCTGGCATTTCCGCCGTTTCCTGCCCGCGGGTTGTGAATCAGCAAAGCGTTATGGAACAAGTGTTTCCTCCCTACCTTTCAAGCGTATCAATTCTTAAGCCATAAATGCCGTTCGCATGATTTTTCGCCAACTCCACGACATCGCCCAAGCCTTCCACAACTCACTTTGCAATTGGATGAAAACAACCGTGAATTTCCTATTTGAAAACAGTCGCCGCCCAGGAGATCCGGTACAGGATTATATGGAACGGGACTCTGATCGGCGAACATCGGCTATGTCATTCGCCGGCAGTCGCGAGCCCATATATAATTGCCCGGTGCACTGTAGTTTGCAGTTTTTCTGAGACATCTCGAGCGGAGCGGGGTCTCTACTGTTTACTCCGCACCTTCAATCACTTAGAGGCCTGCATGTCGAAACCGGCACCTACATCTGTAAGAAAAGAAATGGCGGATGTGCGCGAAAAAATTGCGCACCACGAATACCTCTACTTTGTGGCGGACGATCCCCAGATCTCTGACGCAGCCTTTGACAGGCTCATGAACCGCCTCAAACAGCTTGAGGCTGCTCATCCAGAACTGCGAACGCCGGATTCACCCACGGTTCGCGTTGGTGGCACTCCTCGCTCGGGATTTCAGACTGTGGCCCATGCCCGTCCCATGCTCAGTCTCGACAATGCATTTTCCTTCGACGCCTTACGCGATTGGGACCGCCGCGTTCGCGAGGGCAGCGGGCGAGAGGACATCGAGTACATTACGGAGCACAAATTTGACGGCCTCAGCATCTCTTTGCAATATCAAGACGGTGTTCTTGTTCGCGGTGTGACCCGTGGAGACGGCAGCAACGGCGAAGATGTCACGCCGAACGTCAAGACTATTCGCTCGATTCCGCTTCGGATTGACGCGACGATTCTGAAGAAAGCCAAGCTGCCTCAAAACTTTGAAGTTCGGGGCGAGGTGATGATGACTCGCAAGTCCTTTGAGGCGTTGAATCGGCAGCGAGAGCAATCCGGCGGAAAAATCTTCGTGAATCCACGAAACGCCGCCGCCGGCGCAGTTCGCGTCCTCGATCCTTCGATCACCGCCCGGCGACGTCTCGATTTTTTCGCTTACTATCTCTTTGTAGACGGGGTAGTACCTTTCGCCAAGCATTCCAGCTCGCTCCTGGCGCTCAGGCAGATGAAATTTCGCGCTTCCGATGACTGGAAATTGTGCGACGGCATCGAGCAGGTCGTCGCCTATTGTGAAACCTGGGACGCTAAGCGTGAAAAACTCCCCTACGACATCGATGGTGTGGTCATCAAGGTGAATTCCACGGGCTTGCAAAACGAGCTTGGATTCACCTCGAAAGCACCAAGATGGGCCATCGCCTACAAATATCCGGCGCGTCAGGAAACCACGGTTGTCAATGACATCATCGTCCAGGTTGGCCGTACCGGCACGCTTACTCCCGTCGCTGTGCTCGAGCCCGTGCAAGTGGGTGGTGTTACAGTCAGCCGTTCCACGCTGCACAATATGGACGAAATCGACCGTCTCGGTCTTCAGATACACGACACCGTGTTGCTTGAGCGGGCCGGCGAAGTCATCCCGCACATTCTAAAGGTGGTGAAGGAAGGGAATCCACGTAAAGAATTTCGAATGCCAAGGGAATGCCCGGAATGCGGTAGCGCGATTCACAAGGTTGAGGGGGAAGTTGCCTATCGCTGCGTCAATGCCGCATGCCCGGCGAAGCGCAGGGAGTCCTTGCTGCACTATGCTGGTCGCCACGCGATGAACATCGATGGGCTGGGTGACAAGATCGTTGACCAATTGGTCGAAAGAGGTCTGGTCAAGGACGTCGCTGATCTCTATTCATTGAAGTTAGGCGATATTGTCAATCTCGACCGAATGGCGGAAAAATCTGCGCAGAATCTTCTGGACGAAATTGAAGCGAGCAAAAAAAATCCTCTGGCCCGCTTGATCTATGCACTGGGAATACAGTTTGTTGGAGAACGCACCGGCCAACTTCTTGCCGAACACTTCGCGTCGATGGAAGATCTCGCTGCGGCGAAGCCGGGGGAACTCGAAAACGTTCCCGAAGTCGGCCCCAAGGTTTCCGAGAGCATTGTCGATTTCTTTTCTGAGTCCGCCAACCGAGCGATCTTGAAAAAACTGATCAAAGCGGGAGTCCACCCCACGGCGCAAAAGCGCGAACTGAAAAGTCAGAAACTTGCCGGGAAAAGTTTTGTCTTCACCGGAGGCCTGGCCAATCGCAGCCGCGAAGAAGCCAGCGAACTTGTCCAGCAGCACGGCGGCAAAATCTCTAGCTCCGTCAGCAAGAAAACGGACTACGTGGTCGTCGGCACCGATCCCGGCTCGAAGGTCGACAAAGCCAAGGAGCTGGACGTGACCACTCTCAGCGAGTCCGAATTCGAAAAGCTCCTCAAATGACCCGCTGCTCTCTCGGGAAGGCGGATCGGGACCGGTGACAATGCAGTTCCGCCTCCGGTGTCGCCCTTTGTGTCGGGGACCAACTTGCCGCCAGCACCGACTCATATCCTTCAGCAGCCAAGGGACTCGTTCAAACGCCTAGCTACACTACACAACGTGACCTTCTTCCTGCGGTATCATCAAATGTGTAGGAGATCCCAATTCCCGTTCTTTCCAACAGGTTCCGCGCGCTCAAGCACCGCAACTTCCAGCTCTTTGTCATTGGCCAGCTCATTTCGCTGATTGGCACGTGGATGCAAACTACAGCGCAGCAGTGGCTGGTCTATCGCTTGACTGGTTCGGTCGCTATGCTCGGCATTTTTGGATTCGCCAACCAAGTGCCGATGTTTTTCCTGGCGTGGATGGGTGGCTACGTTGGCGACCGCTACAATCGCCAGCATGGAGTCATCGTCACCCAGACTTGTTCGATGATTCTCGCGTTCGTGCTTGCCGCTCTCACGCTCACTCATCTCATCGAGGAATGGCACCTCATCGTCATTGCATTTCTCGTCGGAGTCGTGAATGCCTTCGACGTGCCGATCCGGCAGGCATTTTTCGTCCAGATGGTAGGGAAGGACGATTTGCCAAATGCGATCGCCCTCAACTCTTCGATCTTTAACGGAGCACGCGTCGTGGGGCCGGCGATTGCAGGTTTTGCCATCATGGCATTCGGTGAAGGCTGGTGTTTTTTTCTGAATGGGGTCAGTTTTGTCGCTGTGTTGGTCGCGCTCTTCATGATGCGCCTTGAGCCATTTGAACGGAAAAATTCACAGGAATCGCCCGTGCGCGGTTTCATCCAGGGCTTCCGTTTTGCCATGTCGGATATTCCGATACGCTCGGCGCTACTGCTTTTGTGCGTGCTCAGCATGTTTGGGCTGCAGTATTCCGTTTTTCTTCCCATTTATGCGAGCGACATCCTTCATGGCGGGGCAAAGGTTCTCGGGTTATTGATGAGTGCCGCCGGTATCGGAGCAGTTCTCGGAGCTTTGCAGTTTGCGGCGCGCACCGAATACAAAGGGCTGGCGCGTTGGATCGCTCTTACCTGTACGACCAGCGCGATTGGCTTACTGATTTTTTCGCAGGCAAAATCGTTCTGGTTGTGCGCGATCGTGCTATTCGCGGTCGGATTTGCAGCAACGTCGCAGATGGCCGCAACCAACACCATCATTCAGGAACGCGTGCCCGATGAAATGCGTAGCCGCCTTATGGCCGTTTACGCCACCATGTTCATGGGGGTGCAACCGATCGGCGCCCTACTGGCGGGGGGTGTCGCGAAACGCCTCGGTGCGCCGGAGGCTCTCTTCCTGTTTGGGGCACTGGTGCTGGCAGGCTGCATCGCATTCATAGCCCTGGCAGCGGTCAAAATGCACAACTCGAGTTCCACTCCCGCAATCGTGAACCAGCCACCCATCGAATAGTCTCGCCGACACAGTCAGCGCCGTTGGCCAACCTAAAATTCAATCGCTTTCTGGTTGTGCAGCAATTCCAGGTACCCAAGCAGATCTTCGGTCACGCGCTGCGGCTCTGCTTTCGAATAAAGCTTATGCAACGTTTCCGCAATCTGCTGCACAGTGTGTTTTCCGTCGCAACGCTGCACAATTTCAAGACTGGGTCCTATCAATTTGATCTCGCGGGCGGACGTCACGAGGAACCGGTCACGTTGCGAGACGTCATTCAGCTTAACTCCCGGAGCCAACCTGGGTGTGACAGACAGTTCAGGTCTCATCGCTTCCCTCTATAACTCGAATTGCATTCCATCGTAGGCGATTTCAAAGCCTGCATCTACCGCCGCCCTGTGTTCCGCACTCTCTCCATCCAGAATCGGGTTTGTATTGTTGATGTTGATCAAAACCACCCTGCCCTTGGCATCGCGGGGATATTGTTCCAGTAATCCTCCAGGTCCGGAAAGAGGAAGATGACCGAGCGCACGAGCACTCTTATCGCTGCGACCTGTCTGTGACAATTCATCATCCGACCAGAACGTCCCGTCAATGAGAACAAGATCGGAAGTGGCCGCTGTCTTCGACCATGACGAATTGCCAGAAAGAGAGGGCGCAATGAAAATTTTCTTTCCGTCCTGCTCTAGCACCAAGCCGACCGAAGCTTCTTCAGGTGGAGCATTGCGTTGAAAATCCTCACTGGCAAAATCGGGATATATCGCACCGAGGGGTACGGAAGTGTAATAGAAGGTCGCCGGATCTCCAGGATTTTCTGAAAGGTGGCAACCGATTCGTCCGCGCGAGGAGAGCATCTGCCATTGCACCGGCGGCGCCGCCCGATCGAGAACTTTGAAAATCCGATTTTCGTTCTTGATCAGCCGCTGCACGGCGGGTGTAGCAAAAACAAAGAAGTTCTGGAATTCCCGCAGATGCAGCAGACCCATCACGGATTCAACTTCAGCGGAAAGCAGGAACACCCCGGCGATCGGCGAGCGCTCAGGGTTGTCGGGACCCGGAGCGAGTTCAGGAGCGGTAGTAAGTTGCGTCCGTAAATCCGGTGACATTCCTACCAGGAACCAGATGCCGGGAAGCGGGCTGAAGGCGATCTGCGTCTGCGTGCGCACCTCGCCATGGAATGTTCCCTCGCGCACACCGGCGCAATTGGCGCACGCGCAATTCCACTGCGGAAATCCGCCGCTTGCCGCTGAGCCCAAGATCTTGATCTGCATGTTTCTGAAATCTCCGTGGCGAGGTCGTTTCGGGGCTAGGGCGGCTTTACGAACACTCGGAAAATGACTTTGCATTGCAAAACCGCAAGACAAAGTATGGTACTGCTCCAATTTGACATACTCCGCTGCCAGAAGGCAGGGGCTTCCAGCGCAACGCTTAGCCTTACCTCGGGTTTCGGTTGCGCCTGAAGGCGTAGTCCACGCCCTAAGATTATGAATGCTGGCGCATGCTCGCGTCCAATGGTTAGACCGTAGCCGCAAGGAGGTACTCGTTCAGTCAGCGACCTCTTTTCTGGTGCGTGGCGGTTGCATATTGAGGACGGAAGATCACCCTGGATGACGAAGCTGCTCCGGTATTCGACTCGAGCCATGCCGAGGTTGAGGCTTTACCGCAGCGCTAACCAGTGAGACGTGGGCGATCGTGAAGATTTGAGAACGACACCCGAGCTAATTGCGGGGTTCGCCGGGCTCTGTCCCTATACCCCTACGTATAGACATTTTGCGATTTGAAACTCGCAGGGGGTGGTGTATGACTCGAATACGACCACCGACTCAATAAAATCAACAAATTATGCACAGATTTTACGAATTCCTCTTGACAAGTCTCAGAATGAGCCTAAGATGTGGCAGAAAGTGGAAAAAAGTGGCTAGCAGTAGAGTGAAGTAGGGTGGTTTAGAAGGCCGTGGCAGGGCGGGGCAAACGGCACCTTCAAAAGACTGGGTCAAATGAAATTGCGGGGAAATTGTCCGGCGAAGGTCGACGAGAAGGGAAGACTGAAGATACCCGCCGTGTTTCTGGACGCTTTGAGGGAGTACGGGAACCAGTTTTACATTACAAGCACGACCGGTGAAACGGCGAGGATCTACCCAATGAAGGTCTGGGGAGAGATTGAAGACCGCCTGGCCAGCATGCCGAGCACGAATCCGGCGAAGCGAAAGTTTTTGATGCGTACGAGTTATTACGGGCAAGTGGTGGAAATCGACAGTCAGGGCAGAGTCTTGCTGCCTGCGGTATTGCGGGAATCGGCACAAACCAGGGGTGATGTGGACGTTTTGGGCGCTCTGGATCATATCGAAGTACTGAATCATACACGGGTTCTGGATCAGTTGAAGAGTGAACCGTATACGGACGAGGACGATCGGGCTCTGGAAGCCTGGCGGCCGTAAGAGTTTGGAGCAAATGTAGTCGTAGTTTCGGCTGGTAGTAAGGGGTTACTCCCGGGGCAAGTGGGCGCAGTTCCGTTTAGGGCAGGCAAACAAAATTGGGTGCACCACACACGCCGGTGCTGTTGCAAGAGGTGTTGGAATGGCTGGACATAAAACCAGGCGGAGTCTACCTAGACGCCACAACGGGAGCGGGGGGACATTCCGCGGCCATAGCCGAGCGGTTGCGGTCCTTGGCAAGCGAAGGAAAGCCTTCGGGACACTTGATCAGCCTGGACCGGGACGGACAGGCGCTGCAGATCGCGCGGGAGCGTTTGCGGGAGTTTGGGAGTTTGGTGACTTTGGTCCACTCTCCGTTCTCGAAAATTGCGGAGGCCGTGCACGGGTTGGGGATAGCGATGGTGGACGGGGTCTTGGCCGACTTGGGAGTTTCGAGCATGCAGCTTGACCGTCCGGAACGTGGATTCTCCTTCCGGGAAGGTGGTCCGCTCGATATGCGAATGAGTGGCGGGGAAGCGGATGAAGACACGCTAACCGCAGACGAGATTGTGAATCAGTGGTCGGAGAAGGAGATTGCCGACCTGCTCTACACGGAAGCAGAAGAGCACGATTCCAGAAGGATCGCCAGGGCGATCATGAACGCGCGGCCCATCAGGGACACAGCGCACCTGGCAACGATTGTGGCAGGCGCTCGGAAGCAATGGGGAAGGCAGAGACTGCATCCCGCAACAAAAACGTTTCTGGCGCTGCGGATAGCGGTGAATCGAGAGATGGAGGAACTCGGGCAGTTTCTTTTCCGGACCCCTGCCACAATAAATTCAGGCGGCCGCATGGTGGTGCTGACCTACCATTCGAAGGAAGACCGCCCGGTGAAGCAAGCGTTCCAACAGGCGCAGAGAGCGGGAATGCTGAGAGTACTCACGAAACATGTAATTGTGCCGAGTCCCGAAGAGCAGGAAGCGAACCCGAGATCGCGGAGCGCGAAACTCAGGTGCGCGGAGAAGGTGTGAAATGGCGAGCGCGAAAAAACCGGTGATGATGGAATTTCACACCGTGAAAAAAATTGATAACACCCGGATCGTACGCACGATCGAGCCGGTGAAGATGAGGAATTACTTGAAGACTGCCGCGCTCGGCGCGACAGTCGCGGTGTGCTGCATGCTGTATGCGTACCAGCACTTCCGCTGCATCGATCTGAGCTTCCAGCTGGAAGATCTGAAGGCAAAGCAGCAAGCGGCCCAGGCTTATCAAGGCGAATTGAAGCTGGATATCGCCACGCTGAAAGATCCCCGCCGGATCGACGTCATTGCGCGGCGGGATCTGGGACTGACCCAAACCGCTCCTTCACAGGTGCGCGAATACACAAATTTGGATGGAGCGCAGGTTGCGACACGTTACGTGTCGCTCAATCGCGTGCCCTAGGCTCGTTGCTTCAACGGGCGCAGGCCGATTCCCTACGAGTTTAGCAAAACGAAGACCAACGCCCGGATGAGAGTAGTTGCCACGCGCCATGAAGCAGAACAAAGTTCAGCTCCGCATATTGCTACTTGCCGGTTTAGCACTTCTGTGGGTCGCCGGAGTTTTCGGCCGTCTCGTCTACCTGCAATTATTCGAACATAGCCGCTATATGACGCTGGCCCGGAAACAGCAGCGTCGGGTCCTTGAAATCACTCCAAAACGCGGTGTGATCTATGACCGCAACATGCAAGAACTTGCAAGAAGCGTTCCGGTTCAATCCGCCTTTGTCATCCCCTCGGAAATAAAAGACGTGGACATGGCCACGCGGCTGATTTCAAACGCACTCGGGATGCAGCAGGATGTGGTTCGCGAAAAGCTGGAGTCCGGCGCGACGTTTGCATACATCCAGCGAAAACTGTCCCCGGAAAAGGTGCAAGCCATCGCGGCCCTGAATCTGAAGGGCATTTATTTCCAGGAGGAAAATCAGCGCTTCTACCCGAATCGTGACCTGGCCGCGCACGTCCTTGGATTTGTCGATGTTGACGACAGGGGGCTCGGAGGAATCGAGCACGAATACGACGAACTGATCCGCAGCAAGGGCGAAAAGATTGTAGTGATGTCCGACGCCAAGAGACGGATCTTCGACGGGGAAGGGAAACCGGAAGAACCCGGTGTTGACATCGTCCTGACCATCGACGAAAAGATCCAGTACATCGCCGAACGCGAACTGGCCTCGGTGATTGAGAAGTTCCACGCACCGGCAGGAACGGTTATCGTCCAGAATCCCAACACCGGAGCGATTCTGGCATTGGCCAACTGGCCCAAATTCAACCCAAATTCGCCGCTGGAAGTTTCGGCCGATGACCGCACCAACCGTGCAATCAGCAATATCTACGAACCCGGTTCGACCTTCAAGTTGGTTACCTTGGCTGCTGCATTTGACCAGAATCTGATTCGAGCTGATCAAGTGTTCGATTGCGAAAATGGCCAGATTCGGGTGGCCGGGCACCTCATTCACGATCATAAGAAATATGGGATGCTGACAGTTGCGGATATTCTGGCCAACTCGAGCGACGTAGGCGCGATTAAGATCGCATTGAAACTGGGATCGGCGCAATTTTATGACTACATCCACGCGTTTGGATTCGGAAATCCGACCGGAGTGGATCTGCCCGGCGAGAGTCGTGGACTGGTCTACAGCTTGAAGCACTGGGGCTCGTTTTCGATTGCTTCGGTTTCAATGGGGCAGGAAGTCGGGGTGACGCCGCTGCAAATGATCAATGCAGTTTCGACGGTGGCCAACGGCGGCTTGTATTACAAGCCCCACGTAGTACAGGAGATGCGGCGCGGCGAACAGGTTTTGCCGCTCGATGGACCTTCGTCGCCGGAAGATCCGAAGCGGGTGATCAAGCCTGAAACGGCGGCAACGATGCGTGGACTGATGGAAGGCGTGATCCTCCATGGCACTGGAAAAGTCGCACGACTCGATGGATGGACGGCCGCCGGAAAGACCGGCACTGCACAAAAGATTGATCCGATTACGAAACGATATTCAGCGACGAAAGTCATTGCGTCCTTCACGGGGTTCGCGCCGATCAATAATCCCGCGGTGACAATTCTGGTGTCGATCGATTCGCCGGCCGGATATCCCCACGACGGCGCAACGGTCTCGGCACCGGTGTTCAAGCGAATTGCAGAACAGGTTTTGCCATACCTTGACGTCCCTAGGGACGTGCCGATCAGTCCGCAACTGATTCAGGCAGCCTATCACCCGGGCATCGACCTGCCGGACTCTTCGCAAGATGATCTCGCGCCAGTCGATTTTTCGACTCAATCCAGCAAGATGGAAGACACTCTGGCGGACCCGGCAAGTATAAAAACGGATCTGAAGAAACTGCCGGAAGTGCTGGTGTCCTCCGATGAAGACGGCGGAATTGCCGTTCCGGACTTTACCGGAAAAACGATGCGGGAAGTGACCGAAACCTGTTTACGGCTGGGACTCGATCCGGTCCTCGTTGGAAGCAGCCTTGCTTCTCAACAGATTCCAGAAGCCGGCACGAAAGTACGGCATGGGTCAAAAATCATCGTGGAATTTGGAACGTCCGCCGGAAAGCCCGGCAAGCAGAAGCAGGACAAGGGTTTAAAAGGCCAATGACGACAGGATTGAGTGCGACCGACGAAGCTGAGAAAAAGGCGAACGCTGTGGGCGATGATCTACGGGGACAGAGTGTGGCTTTGGGGAAACAACCCGTGAGCATGCCCGTTCGCGCCCTACTGCAAGATGTGGAAGTGCTGTCTGCGCTGCCACCGGCCGATCTGCGACTTACGCAGGTGACCAACGACTCGCGCAAGGTGAAGCCGGGTGCGCTGTTTGTAGCGATTCAGGGAGTTGCCACCGACGGAAATTTGTATGCGAAGGATGCGGCTTCGCGAGGCGCGGCTGTTGTTCTAAGCGCCGATCCCCAGCCCGGGGATTGGCCGTCAAAACCTGTCTGGGTGCAAGTCGTTGAACCCCGGAAAGCGTTAGCCCTTGCAGGCGCAAATTTTTTTGGACGGCCGGCCAATTCGCTGAAGCTGGTTGGGATAACCGGAACGAATGGCAAGACAACGACAAGCTCTCTGGTCGATTCTATTGTGAAGGCTTCCGGGGCCGCAACGGGACTGTTTGGAACGATTGCCTACCACACGCCGCGAGGTGATTATCCTGCGCCGAACACGACCCCCGAGTCGGTGGACCTGCAGGAATTTTTTGCTGAGGTCCGCGACGCCGGCGGGACACACGCCGTACTCGAAGCGAGTTCGCATGCGCTTGCGATGGACCGTTTGTGGGGATGTCACTTTGCCGCGGCTGTGTTCACGAATTTGACACGAGACCACATCGATTTTCACAAGACATTCGACAATTATTTCGAAGCCAAGCGTCACCTGTTTGAGGGAACGGGTGCGGGGGCGCCAGATGTTGGGGTGGTCAATACAGACGACGAGTGGGGCAAGAGGTTGACAGGGTTGGCCCTCAGAACGCTGACCTACGGACTGACCAACGGCTCTGATCTCACGGCAAAGAAATTTTCGTTGACCTTTAACGGTTTGAATTTCGTGGCCAAGACTCCCAACGGAAATATCCAGGTTCAATCGCCGTTGGTCGGGCGAATCAACGTTTACAACATTCTCGCGGCAATCGGCGCGGGCATTGGCCTGGGCTTTTCGAACGAAGTGATCGAAACCGGGATCCGGAATCTGGCGGCGGTGGCTGGGCGGTTTCAGCGTGTCGATCAGGGCCAGCCGTTTCTCGTGGTGGTGGATTATGCGCACACCGATGACGCTCTGGAGAATCTGATCAGGACTGCCCGGGAGCTCAATACCAAGGGACGAATCATAACGATGTTCGGCTGCGGCGGATCACGAGACCGCACGAAGCGGCCGATTATGGGCGAAACGTCGGGGCGCTTGAGCGATTTGACAATTCTAACAAGCGACAATCCCCGTGCGGAAGACCCGTTGAAAATTATCAGCGATATTGTGGTGGGAATGCAGAAGTCGCAGGGAAAATATCTGATCGAAGCAGACCGTTCAAAAGCAATCAAGTTGGCCATCGATGAAGCGAAGTCCGGCGACATCGTCCTGCTGGCAGGAAAGGGTCACGAGGATTACCAGATTTTTTCCGACTGCACCATACACTTTGATGATCGCGAAGTAGCGCAGAAGGCGCTGAGTGATCTTGGATACACCGATCCGCAAAGGAGTGCAGAGAACAAGAACGGACCAGGGTTTGGCACGTAGCGCATTCGTCGCTTGACGGTTGGGACGAGGGCTGCGGGCTGAAAATGCAATTCTCGCAAAAGGAGGAGCCCTCAACTGGTGAGCACAAACTTCGAAGTGTCATACGTCCGGGAAGAAAGGTCCCTGGAAAGAACCTCGGGAAAATACAGCGTGTTGAGGAAACTATGCGGTGGACGGTTAAACAGGTGGTTGACGCGGTGGCGGGAAAACAGGGGAGCGGAATCGACGCCCTGGCCCGGGTGGCCGGTGTGTCGATTGATTCTCGCACGCTACGTCCGGGAGAACTCTTCATCGCTATTCATGGTCCGCGCAACGACGGACACGACTACGTGGCCGACATACTTGAATCGGGAGCAGTGGCGGCAGTGGTCGCGGAGCCTGTGGTATCGCGTTATCCCGGATGGATGCAGGACCGCTGCATCACCGTACCTGATACGCTCGAAGCCCTACACGCATTGGCACGGGCGGTGCGCAAAAAGTGGGGTAAGAAAATATGCGGGATCACCGGGTCAGTCGGCAAGACCACAACGAAAGAGATCCTGGCGGCACTGCTGGGCTCGAAGTTACGGGTCCTGAAAACTGAAGGAAATTTTAACAACGAATACGGATTGCCGCTGACCCTGTTGCGGCTAGAAGAGACAGATGATGTGGCAGTGCTCGAAATGGGGATGTCGTTTCCGGGAGAGCTGCGTCGACTGGCCGCCATTGCTTCTCCTGATGTGGCGATTGAGCTGAAGGTGACCCCTGCACATCTGCTGAACTTCTCGTCAGTAGAGGAGATTGCCCTGGCCAAGCGAGAGCTGGTCGAAGGGCTTCAGGGAACGGAAGCGGTAGCTGTCTTGAATGCGGACGACCCGCGCGTTGCGGCCATGGCAGCGGTTGCGCCGGGTCGAGTGATTTTTTATGGTGTTGAAAAAAAAGCCGAGTTTAGCGCGGAAGAGATTGAAGACCGCGGGGCGTTGGGCTCGTCCTTCACCCTGGTTCACAACGGGGAACGGTCCCGGCTCGAGCTGTCGCTTCCGGGAAGACACGTGGTACTGAACGCACTGGCGGCAATCGCGGCGGCAAGCTTGTGGAATGTGGGTGTGGCAGAAGCGAGCCGCGTGCTGCCGAACATACAGACGCCGTCGATGCGCGGCGAGCTAGTCCGATTTACCAATGGATTTGCGCTGATCAATGATTCCTACAACTCAAGTCCCGCGGCGCTCGAAGCGATGGTCGGACTGCTGGCGTCGACGCCGGGATTCAGGCGGAGGATTCTGGCGGCTGGCGAGATGCGGGAATTAGGACCCGGTTCGCCGCAATTGCATCGCGAAGGCGGAACATTTGCGGGCAAAACCGGGAAAATCGATTTCGTGATTGGCGTGCAGGGAGACGCCGCGCAAATCGTCGAAGGGGCAGTGGCGGCGGGGGTTCCACGCGCCAACGTCAGATTCTTCGCGACACCTCTGGAAGCGGCAGAGTTCCTGGCGGAATTCGTGCGGCCGGATGATCTGTTGCTGGTGAAGGGGTCGCGCAGCGTGAAGATGGAAAAAATTGTAGAACGGCTGCTGGGCCGGTTCGCGCCGGAAAGCTCGGATCTCATACGTCCGGGAGCGGGGGCAGACCACTAGATGCTCTACTACCTGCTGTATCACGTACTGCAGAAATATTTCAGCCCGCTCAACGTATTTCGCTACATCACCGTGCGGACGGTCTATGCAAGCCTGACGGCGATGTTCCTGGCGCTGGTGTTCGGGCCGTGGCTGATTCGAAAACTGCGCGAATTGCAGATCGGGCAATATATCCGCGAGGAAGGGCCACAGGCTCACCAGAAAAAGGCGGGCACCCCGACGATGGGAGGCGTACTGATTGTGCTGTCGACGGCGGTACCCACATTGCTGTGGGCTGACCTCGAGAACCCGTTTATTTTGCTGTCGCTGTTTGCACTGCTGGCATTTTCGGCGATTGGCTTCGTCGATGATTACGCAAAGGTGGCGAAGCGGCGAAATCTCGGACTGACGGGGAAACGGAAATTGACGCTGCAGATCGCCGTGAGCTGCGTGGTGGGAATTTCTCTGCTGGTGTTGTCGACCTCGAGCGCGTATTCAACGCAACTGATCGTGCCGTTCTTTAAACGGTTTCGGCCGGACCTGGTGATTCACTCGTTGCTGGATTCGGCGCATCTGTGGCCGCTCGCGTTTGTACCGTTTCTGGTCTTCATTGCACTGGTGATTACCGGAAGCTCAAACGCGGTGAATTTGACCGACGGACTGGATGGATTGGCGATCGGGTGCACGGTCATTGCCGCGGGTGCACTGACGGTGTTGACATATGTGAGCAGCAATTTTCGCTGGGCGAATTATCTGGAGATCCAGTATATCCCCCGGGTGGGCGAATTGACGGTGTTTTGCGGTGCGCTGGTCGGCGCTTCTCTCGGATTTCTCTGGTACAACGCACATCCGGCGGAAATCTTTATGGGTGATGTGGGGTCGCTGGGGCTGGGCGGCGCGCTCGGAACGATTGCCGTGATTATCAAGCAGGAAGTACTTTTGGTATTTGTGGGCGGAATTTTTGTAGTGGAAGCGATGTCGGTGATCTTGCAGGTCGCTTCGTTCAAATTGCGTGGAAAGCGTGTTTTCCGGATGGCGCCGATCCATCATCACTTCGAGCTGTTGGGCTGGAGTGAAAGCAAGGTGATTGTGCGGTTCTGGATTGCGGCACTGGTTTTCGCCTTGTTTGCGCTGACAACGTTGAAATTGAGGTAGTGAAGGAAAGTCTGGCGGTTGGTTATGCCTGGATCGATGGAGTTGCGAGGGAAGCGGGTGCTGGTCGTGGGACTGGCCAGGACCGGCGTGGCTACGGCGCTGTTCTGTGTGGCGCACAATGCAATCGTGACGGCGACGGAAACGCGTGGAGAAGCGGAACTTGGGGACATTGCCGCGAAACTGCGTAACGCCGGGGTAGCCCTGGAATTGGGTGGTCACACGGAAAAAACGTACGCCGCGCAGGACCTGATTGTGCCAAGTCCGGGCGTTGCGGCTGACGATCCGTTTCTTGTGGGTGCTCGCGAGAAGGGTATTACGATCTGGAGTGAAATCGAACTGGCTTATCGGTTCCTGGAAGGGAAGTTGATCGGAATTACGGGCTCAAACGGAAAGACGACGACCACGGCGCTGGTGCACCACATATTGCAGAGCGTGGGAGTGGAGACGTTTCTGGCCGGCAACGTGGGTACCCCGCTGATCTCGATGGCGGAAAAGATGACTGCGGGAACAGTGGGTGTGGTGGAGCTGAGCAGTTTCCAGTTGGAATTGATCGAAACGTTCCGGCCGGACATTGGCGTGTTCTTGAACCTGACCCCGGATCATCTGGACCGTCACAAGACGCTTGCAGCATATGGCGGGGCGAAGGCCCGCTTGTTTGAGAATCAGACCGAACTGGATGCGGCCGTAATGAATCTGGATGATGAACCGTCCCGGCAGTATTTGCCGAAGAAGCCGCAAATATTCTGGTTTAGCCGGAAACAGGGTGTGGTGCAGGGAGCTTGTCTGCGCGACGAGGATATTCTCATTACACGAGGGCAGGAAGAAGAGTTTGTCATGAAACGTAGCGAAATTCCGTTACCGGGTGCGCACAACGTCGAGAACGTGCTGGCGGCGATCACGGCGGCCCGGCTGGCCGGCGTGGATGCGAAGTCCATTGGCCAGGCCGTGCGAAGTTTTCAGGGAGTTGAGCATCGGCTGGAATTTGTGGCGGAGATTCGCGGCGTGCGTTACTACAACGACTCGAAGGCGACAAATGTTGACGCGACGTTGAAGGCATTGGATGCGTTTCCGGGCCGGATCCTGATTATTTTGGGCGGCAAGGACAAGGGCAGTGACTACACGCTCCTGAGGGATTCGCTTAGAGAGAAAGCGATTCTGGTACTGCTGATTGGCGCGGCCACAGAGAAAATCGAGTCAGAGATCAGGGGAAGTGTGGCGATAGAGCGCGCCGGTACTCTGGAGCGGGCAATCGAAATAGCATCGCAGGCTGCGAAAGCAGGAGACCTGGTGTTATTGGCACCTGCGTGCGCGAGCTTCGATCAGTTCCTGAATTACGAGGAACGCGGAAGAGTTTTTAAGCGGCTAGTTAGAAAGTTGGGTGAGGCCTAGGACCAGAACGGATGACGGTTCCTTAACCCGCAAAACGACGCAGGTTCGGAATCACAGATACATTGAACGTGGCTCGGTTTTTGGACAAGAAAGGGTAAACACTTGGTGAGACGAGCAGAGACGGATCGTTGGATATTTGGAGTGGCCCTGGTGCTGTGCCTTCTGGGTGCAGTGATGATCTTCAGTGCGTCTGCAGTAACTGCGGAGAATCAATTTGGGCATTCCGCTTATTTCGTGGCCAGGCAGATTGCCTGGCTGGTATTGGGGCTCGTGGCCATGTTCGGGCTGATGAAAATGGATTATCACCGGTTGCGCGAGCCGGCGGTGGTCTATACGGCGCTCTGCGCAGTGGTGTTGATGCTTGTCGGTGCGTTTTTTCTGGATAAATCGCACGCGACCCACCGCTGGATCAGAGTCGGCCCGATCGGAATCCAACCTTCCGAGCTGGCCAAGCTTGCTGTGATTTTGTATCTGGCGTGGTTCCTGGACATGCGTCGGCGGACAGAAATCAGCCTGGAATTCAATAAACAGGATTTTCTGCGAACCATTCTTCCGGCCGTTGCGCCGATTCTGGTTTGCGTGGGCCTAATCCTGTTGCAGCCGGACCTCGGGACTGCCGTCGACATTGTACTGATCATGACAGCGATTCTTTATGTGGCAGGATTATCCTGGAAATGGCTCGCTGTTGGAGCTGCTACGGCTCTGCCCGTTTTATTTTTCGCGATTACCCATGTTTCCTACCGCATGGCCCGTTTGATGGCGTTCCTGCATCCGGACAACGATCCGCAGGGAGCGGGATTCCAGTTGCTTCAATCGCTGATTGCCGTAGGTTCCGGCGGCTTTACCGGCGTGGGACTCATGGAAAGCAAACAGAAACTCTTTTACCTACCGGAGGCCCACACCGATTTTATTTATGCAGTGATATCGGAAGAACTCGGATTCATCGGGGCAACACTTGTTTTGCTGCTATTTGCAATTTTCGCGTGGCGCGGATTGCGAACGGCGTTCAATGCCCCGGATGGCTTTGGAAGATTACTGGCGCTTGGAGCAACTGCGTTGGTGGTGTTCCAGGCACTGATTAATTTTGCCGTCGTTCTGGGGATGATGCCAACGAAGGGGATTCCCCTGCCCTTTGTGAGTTACGGCGGGTCGAGTCTGCTGGTGATGCTGCTGGCAACCGGCGTGCTTCTAAATGTATCGCAGCAAGCCATACCTGGCGCAGGTTTGCGGGACTGAGTGATGAAATTATTGATTGCCGGCGGCGGAACGGGTGGACATGTCTTCCCTGCGCTGGCAATTGCCCGGGAATGGATTTCACGAGGTTCGGATCGAGACGTGGTGCTGGTCGGAACACAACGGGGGATTGAAATGAAGCTCGTGCCCCAGGCCGGCCTGCCACTGGAAACGCTTCGGGTAGCAGGGCTTAAAGGCAAGGGCGGAGTCACGCTGATCAAGAATTTGGCCATGTTGGGTAACGGACTATCCGATGCGTTTGCTGTACTACGGCGGCACACGCCGGCAGTAGCGTTTGGAGTCGGTGGTTATGCGGCAGGGCCGATGCTTCTGGCGACATGGCTCAAGGGAATTCCCAATGTGATTTTTGAGCCAAATGCGGAACCCGGGTTCACCAATAAGGTGCTGGCGCGATTTGCGAAACGGATTGCAACAGGATATGAAGTTGCAGCCAAAGCTTGGGGAGAGAAGGCCCTGTTGACCGGCTGTCCCGTGCGCGAGGAATTTTTTACGATTCAGCCCCATCCGCCGAACAGGCCGCTGCGTTTGCTGATTACGGGAGGTAGCCAGGGTGCCTTGCCGATCAACCGCGCGTTTATCGATGCAATGCATCTGCTGGCTTCGCGGAAAAACGAACTGTCGATCGTGCACCAGACCGGCGAGCGCGATTATACTATTGTCAAAGCTGCCTACGATCAGCGTCAGATACGCGCCGAAGTTGTGCCATTTCTCGGTAACATGGCAGAACGATTTGATTGGGCCGACCTGATGGTCTGCCGGGCGGGAGCGATTACCGTGGCAGAAGTGGCCGCCGCGGGCAGGGCCGCAATTTTTATTCCGTTCGGGCGTGCGACGGACAGCCATCAATTGCGAAACGCGCAAGAGATGGTCAACGGCAAAGCGGGAAGACTCCTTACCGAGAATGAGCTATCCTCGGAGCGTCTCTCGAAAGAGATTTTTTCCCTCCTCGACCAGCCGCAGGAGATCGAAACACTCTCTCGGAATGCCCGAAAACTCGCGTACCCGGATGCCGCAAAAACGATTGTGGATTTGATTGAAAGCGCCGCAGATATCGGGACGCTGACGGGCGATCCGATTCTGGCTGGAGGGGACTAGGCAGGCATGATGGTATCGTTTCGCAATTTTCAGCGCATTCATATGGTGGGAATCGGTGGAATCGGCATGAGCGGTATTGCCGAGGTGCTGCTGACGCTGGGCTATTCCGTATCAGGATCTGATACCAAGCCTTCGACAATTACCGAGCGATTGCAGGATTTGGGTGCGACGGTCTTTGAAGGCCATAAGGCGGAAAATGTCCAGGGAGCCCATGTGGTTGTGACTTCCTCGGCTGTCAAGACAGACAACCCGGAAGTCGTCGAAGCGCACAGGCAGAAGATCCCCGTCATTCCGAGGGCGGAAATGCTGGCGGAATTGATGCGGTTAAAGTACGGAATTGCTGTTGCCGGAGCTCATGGCAAGACGACGACCACCTCGATGGTGGCTTCGGTAATGGGAACGGCGCATCTGGATCCGACGTTTGTGATCGGTGGCAAGGTGAATCAAGCGGGGACGACGGCTCGCGTCGGACGCGGAGATTACTTTGTCGTCGAAGCGGACGAGAGTGATCGCAGTTTCCTCATGTTTGCACCCGTGGTCGCGGTCGTGACAACGATTGATCGCGAGCACCTTGACCAGTATTCGTCGCTCGAGGACATTCAGAGTGCCTTCCTGCAATTTGTGAACAGCGTTCCTTTTTATGGTTCGGCGATTTTGTGCATCGATGAACCGAACGTGCAGGCAATTATTCCCAACGTGAAACGGCCGATTCTGACGTACGGACTGTCCGCGCAGGCCGACTTGGTGATCAGCGACGTTGAAATGGTTGGGCTCGGCAGCGAGTTTCGGCTGACGTACAAAGGCGAAGATCTCGGCATGTTCCAGTTGCCGCATCCTCCGGGAATTCACAATGTCCGGAACGCGGCTGCAGCGGCGGCAGTAGCTCTTTATTTGAACGTCGCAACGGACCTGATTCGCGAAGGTCTGGCAAAGTTCGGTGGAGTGGGACGGCGCTTTGACATCAAGGGCGTCGTGAACGACATCGTGGTGATTGATGATTACGGCCACCATCCCGCAGAAATCCGCGCGACGCTCGAGGCTGCCCGCGGCTGCAAGTTTAATCGCTTGCTGGTCCTGTTCCAGCCCCATCGCTACTCGCGCACGCAGCATCTCTGGGACGATTTCTCACGGGCGTTCAATCAGGCGGACATTCTTGTTCTCACTGATATTTATGCAGCGAGCGAAGCCCCAATTCCCGGGATCACGAGTGAGGCCCTGGCCAAGAGCATAGGCGATGCCGGACACAAGAACGTGCACTATTTCCGATCCATGCAGGATGGAATCGAGTTTTTGCTGAAGGAAGCCAGGCCTGCCGACGCAATTTTGACCATTGGTGCGGGGAATGTGAGCCGGGCCAGCAACGAGCTGATGGTCTTGCTGGGAACGGAGTACCGGGCGGAGGATCCGGTTCGCGATGAGGATTAGCGACGAAAAACTTGTCGCAAGCTTCGAAGAACTCGGCAACGAGGTCGTGCGGGAAATCTCGCTTGCGGAGCTGACCAATCTTGGAATTGGCGGCAAGACCGATTTGATACGAATTCACCATCACGATTCGATTCCAGGATTGCTGAATCTGCTCGACCGGCAGAAGATTCCCTACAGATTTCTGGGCGGTGGCTCGAATCTGCTGGTTATGGATGGCGAACTGCCATTTGTGGTGTTACAGCTGGCCAAACCAGAGCGCGAGGTGGTGATTGACGGGAATATGGCGAGCGTCGATGCGGCCGCAGACCTGGGACGTACGGTGACCTTTTGCGCGAAGAACAACCTGGGTGGTATGGAAGGACTCATAGGCGTACCGGGAACCGTCGGCGGGGCGCTGCGGATGAACGCAGGAGCCTACGGCACACAGATCGGTTCCTATGTCAGGGAAGTCAAGGTGTACCGAGCGGCAGAACGGAGGATAGAAATCCTCAGGGGCGAACAAATTTCGTTTGAATACCGGCACACTTCTTTTGCGGCCGATGATATGATGCTCGAAGTGAAGCTCGAACTACCCTCCAAGCCGTTCAATGAAATTTTACAAGGCATTCGTATCTGCAACGAAAAGAGGCGAGCCAGTCAACCTCTGGGTCAAAAGAGTGCGGGTTGCATTTTCAAGAACCCGCCGGGTCTTTCGGCCGGGCGAATGATCGATGAACTTGGTCTCAAGGGCTTTTCGGTAGGCGATGCGAGGGTGAGCGATCGTCACGCCAACTTTTTCGTTAATGTAGGGCAAGCGTCCGCTGCGGACATGATGGCATTAATCGCAGATGTGCGGGGACGGGTGCGCAGCGCCTACGGAGTTATTCTCGAAAATGAGGTGGTAGTTTGGAACGCCTGAAACCCATCCAGCGAAATTCCTCGGCGGCAACGGCCGACCAGGAAACATACCGGCCCGAACTGATTGCCGACGAGGAGCCGAAGTTCCTGCGTCGCCAGAAGCCGGTTGAGATCCGACGCAAGAAAATCGGCGGGAAATCTTGGAGTTTCTATCGCAATTTGTTTTTTTGGTCAGCCGTTGGCAGTGTCGCGCTGGCCATCGTGATTGCTGGCACAAGATTTGCACTGCATTCGCCGCAGATGTTGCTCTTGAAACCGGATCAGATCGAAGTTTCTGGGAATCACATCGTTTCTAAGGATGAGATACAGAAGCTGTTTATCGGCGACAAGAACCACAGCTTGTTGCAGGTCAATCTGGACAGGCGCCGTTCGCAGATTCAGGAAGTCTCCTGGGTGCAGGAAGCGAGTGTCCGGAGAATTCTTCCGAATCACCTGCGCGTGGAAATTATCGAACGTACCCCGATCGCGTTCTTCCGGAATGGTGCCGAGTTGACCCTGATTGATGCCCAGGGAGTTCTGCTCGACCGGCCGGAAGGCGAAGATTTTCATTTTCCGATCGTAACCGGATTGTCTGAAAATATGCCGCGTGAAGAACGCGAGACGCGCATGAAGACGTATCAGGAGTTCATGAAGTCGATTGAACTTGTGGGCTCAGCGGCGACCGATCGTGGCAAGACTATCCGCTCGAGCGAAACCGACCGCATTAGTGAAGTAGACCTCGGAAATCCAAAAGATTTACGCGTGGTGATTACGGGACTCGGAAACGGCGAAGGCTCGCAAGCCGTTACTGTCCATTTCGGACAAAATGAGTTCACCAGAAAGTACGGAATGCTCGTCGACAATTTCGCACAATGGCAGGCGAGTGCCGGGCATTTACAAGCGATTGATCTGCAATATGCACGACAGGTAGTGCTGAACCCCGACAGCACAGCTACCGCGTCGAAGACTAAATAGAATCGGCAGGAGAAGGCCTTGGCAAAGAAAGATAAATATCTCGTCGGGCTGGACATCGGCAGCACCAAGACTTGCGTGCTGTTGGCGGAATTGGAAGACGATCAGGTCAAATTCCTGGCGCTGGGCGCGGCGGAATCCAAAGGCTTGCGCAAAGGACTCATTGTCAATCTCGATTCGACGGTCAGTTCAATTCGGCGTGCGGTGGAGGAAGCGGAAGGCGTAGCGAATATTCCGGTGGAGTCTGCGATTATCGGTGTTGCGGGCGGACATGTTCGTGGCGTGAATAGCCGCGGCGGAGTCCAATTGGGTCCACGCCCGCGCGATATCGAGCGCGGCGATCTGCGTCGCACAATTGACCAGGCGCGAAATGTATCGCTACCGGAAGACCGGGAAGTTTTGCATGTCCTGCCGCACGAATTCATTGTCGATTCCCAGGATGGCATACGCGATCCTTTGGGGATGGTGGGCCAGCGATTAGAGGCCAATGTTCACATTGTGACGTCATCAATTTCCGCCACGCAGAATCTGGTGACCGCCGCGAATAAAGCGGGAATTTTGATCAATGATACGGTCCTCGAACCACTTGCGTCGGCCGAAGCCTGTTTGACCCAGGATGAACGGGACCTGGGCTGCTGCCTCCTCGATATCGGTGGAGGAACGACGGAATTGATTGTGTACGGCGGCGGCGTGGTGCGACATACGGGGGCGGTGGCCATAGGCGGGGATCATTTTACCAATGATCTTGCCGTGGGGTTGCGGACGCCGATTCCGGAAGCAGAAAAAATTAAACGACATCACGGCTGTGCGGCGGCACATTTGCTGAAGGAAGACGGGGCAATACAGATTGCAACAGTAGGTGACCGCCCGCCGCGCACAATTTTCTCCCGGAATTTGACGGACATCATTGAGCCACGCACACAAGAATTGCTGACGCTTATTTCTGACGATTTACGGCGTGCAGGACTGATGAAGCAGATCCCGGCCGGCTTTATCCTGGCAGGAGGCGGCGCGCGTCTGAACGGATTGCTGGAAATGACCGAGGAGTCATTCCAGTTGCCGGTGCGGATTGCAGAACCGCGCGGAATCATGGATCTGCCCGAACAGGTTGCGCAGCCTGAATATGCGACGGTTATCGGCCTGGTCTTGTACGCTGCCAAAGCCCGGAAAGCGGGGCCGCAAAGGACCGGTGGGCTCGTTTCGAAGTTGAAAGCGATGTTTGCAGGGGCCTAGGCGGGGCAGGCAGGGGACGTTAACGGACATGGGGAGGCGTTTTCCACAGGGATGAAAAACTCTCTGTGGAATAGCGGTAAGCCTAGTTTTATAAAGGACTTTCACCAGCCGGACAGGGGGAGAAGAATGACAGCGAAAGATGCGGGCATCCGGATGAGCTTTAGTGAAGAGTTGCAGCCGGCGAAGATTAAGGTGATTGGCGTGGGCGGTGGCGGCTGCAATGCCGTTAACCGAATGATCCGCGCCAAGGTAGAGGGAGTCGAGTTTATCGCGGCGAACACCGACCTTCAGGCACTGAAACTGTCGCAAGCTCCGGTGAAGTTGCAACTCGGTGGAAAACTGACGAAGGGACTGGGAGCTGGCGCGAACCCTGAGATTGGTCGCAAAGCCGCCCTCGAAGATACCGACAAAATTATCGAAGCACTCGAAGACGCCGACATGATCTTCATCACCACGGGCCTCGGGGGTGGAACAGGTAGTGGCGCGGCACCGGTCGTTGCCTCTCTCGCGAGCGAATTGGGGGCTTTGACGGTTGCGGTAGTTACCAAACCGTTTGCCTTTGAAGGCAAGCGCCGAATGCTTCAAGCTGAGCAAGCGCTTGAAGAACTGGTCAGCGTCGTGGACACGGTCATCGTGATTCCAAATGAGAGGTTGATGGAAACCGTAGAGCGTGGAACCAGTTTCTTCGATGCATTCCGGATTGCGGACGATATTTTGCGTCAGGCGGTGCAGGGAATTTCTGACATCATCACGGTACCCGGGATTATTAACCGCGATTTTGCGGACGTGAAAGCGATCATGCACGGACAGGGCTACGCGGTGATGGGTACGGCGGTTGCCACTGGGACGAATCGAGCCGTGGATGCGGCAAATCGGGCGATATCCAGCCCGTTGCTGGAAGACAATTCGATTGAAGGCGCACAGGGCATTCTGATCAACATCTGCGGAAGTTCGTCCCTTTCACTGCATGAAGTGCATGAAGCTTCGAGCGTGATTCAGAAGGCTGCGCATGAAAATGCCAACATAATTTTTGGTGCGGTGATGGATGACGCAATGAAGGATGCGGTGAAGATCACGGTAATTGCTGCGGGTTTCAAGGATGCAGGTAAGAGCTCAATTCAGAGCAAGCCGCATTTCTTGCCAAAGAGCTGGAAGGCCGGGAGGGAAATTCCGGCGCAGGTTCAGCAGGAGTTGCCGCAAGCGCCTCCGACCGTTGTTCATCAGGTGCAAGCCCAATTGCCGCCTCAGGCGCCTCCGGTTCGTGAGGTAGTACAACAGGAATCGCCCAAGGATGATCTGGACGTACCGACCTTTATGCGGAGACAGGCCCAGAAGGCATAAGACGTTTTTGACACTGCATTGGATTCTTTGCCGGGGCGCGCTTGGCGTGCCCCGGTTTTCTATTGGCGCCTGCTCAAAAACAACTGCCGAGATATACACACTTCACTGCCGAAACTCACGCGTTTCGTAACCAAATTCTCGTGAATTCGCATAAATCTCGGCAAGTTAGTCCAGGCATTCGACGAGTTGGCGGACCCGGTGTTTAAATTTCGAAGTCTCGACGGATCCATAGTCCAAAACGGTGCCAAGGCCGGAGTGGAATTCGGTAGCGCCAGTGACCCTGCGGATTTCGCACAAGTTGTCGGGATTAATTCCGCCACCGGGCATGATGATAATCCGTTCACCGGCGGCTTCGATCAGTGCTTTTAACGCCGAAAGTCCCCGCAAAGCGTTCGGTGCCCCTCCGGAAGTGAGGATGCGTGTCACGCCGGCGCGGACACAGTCCTCAAGCGCCTTCCACTTGTCAGTACAAAGATCAAACGCACGATGAAAGGTGACCGGCAAAGGGTGCGCCGTTCCGATCAACTCGCGAGTGGCTTCGAGATCCACTGTCCTATCGTGATTTAGAATTCCGAGGACGATACCGTCCATTCGGTTCACCCTCGCCAGTTCGATCGAAGCGCGCATAGCCTCTATTTCTACCTTTCCGTGAGTGAACTCGCCTGGGCGGGGGCGAATCATGACGTGGATAGGGATTTTCACGGCATTACGCGTTGCGAGCATGAGTTCGCTGCTGGGGGTCAATCCGGAGCTTCGGAGATCGGCGCACAGCTCGATTCGGCCGGCGCCAGCGCTTTCCGCGGCCTTGGCAGCATCCACTGTTTCGACGGCAATCTCGAGAAGTAGCTTGTCGGACATAGGAATCAAAGCAAAAGTCTATCAGGCAGGGCGAGTACGGCGAAAGAAGTGATAGTACAGGTAGACGATGATGAGGGCGAAAAGTGCGCCAGTAGAATCGATCATGGAATCGATCGGAGACGCGGTCCGCGAAACAACGAATGACTGGTGAATTTCATCCAGCGCGGAATAGGCGGCAGCGAGAAACCAGGCGCCGAAGGCCCAGGTCCAATACCATCCTTTGCGGTCGCCGCGCATGCCGCGGAACAGCAACAGATAGAAAATGAAATATTCGGTTAGGTGAGCGGATTTGCGAATAACGAAATGGATGGTCTCAAACTGATCGTCGGTAATCGCCGGATAAATCCAGTGAAGCACCGCCCAGAGAATTGAGCCAGTGTGAGCAGCTGAAAAGGTGTCGGTCGACAGTAAAGAGATCATGATGCCCCAGAGAATGGCCGGCCACCAGGCACGTAGCCACAGGGGAATCATCGATTTGGTCGGGAGGCGCGAGCCCAGCTCATCAAGCGGCGGAGCGGGGCGCGGATTGCGCCATGGTTCAGAACCGGACAAACGTTTCTCCTTCCCCAGGTATTGGGCCGTTCAGCCGAATGAAGCGAGTGATTCGCAATCAATGATTCTCGTACTACCGAGACCTTGCCGATTATTCCATGCGGTAATTGGGGGCTTCCTTGGTGATGACGACGTCGTGCACGTGACTCTCACGCAGGCCTGCCACGGTGATGCGCAGGAAACGGGCTTTTTCGGCAAGCTCCGTGATGGTGCGAGCCCCGACGTAGCCCATTCCGCTCTTTAGCCCGCCAACAAGCTGATCGGTGAGCGCGCCGAGGGAACCCTTGTAAGCAACGCGGCCCTCAATGCCTTCGGGTACCGATTTGCCGCCTTCGGTCATGTCCTGTACCACGGAATAGCGATCTGAACCGGAACTCATTGCGCCCATTGAACCCATGCCGCGATATGATTTAAACGTGCGGCCCTGATACAGGATTGTTTCGCCCGGAGCTTCTTCGGTGCCGGCAAAAAGACTGCCAATCATCACGCAGGAGGCGCCGGCCGCGATGGCTTTGGTAATGTCCCCCGAATACTTGATGCCGCCATCCGCGATGATCGGAACTCCGGTGCCTTGCGCGGCCTTATACGCATCCATCACGGCGGTAAGTTGCGGAACGCCCGCGCCAGTGACAATGCGCGTAGTGCAAATAGAACCGGGGCCGATACCGACTTTCAGTCCATCAATGCCCAGTGAGATCAATTCGCGAGCGCCCTCTTCAGTGGCTACGTTTCCTGCAATGAGTTGAATGTCCGGCAGGCGATGGCGAATTGCCTTGACCGCTTCCATCACGCGAACGGTATGCCCATGGGCCGTATCGATTGCAAGAACGTCAGCCTTCGCTTTGGCCATCTCAACGGCGCGTTCAAGATAGTCACCTGTAGCGCCGACGGCAGCGCCGACACACAACCGGCCATGATCGTCTTTCGAGGCTCGCGGATATTCAAGCTTTTTCTGAATGTCCTTAACTGTGATAAGACCCTTGAGGTTGAAATCGGCGTCAACCACGAGAAGTTTTTCGATACGATGCTTCTGAAGAATTTTTTCTGCTTCTTCAAGTGTAGTGCCAACCGGAACCGTGACCAGATTGTCCTTGGTCATCACTTGGCCGACGAGTTGCGTGTGATTTTTTTCAAACCGCAAATCCCGGTTGGTGAGAATTCCGGCCAGCCGAGTGCCGCGAGTGACCGGGAGGCCGGAGATGCGGTACTTGTTCATGATTTCGAGGGCCTGACGAATGGTGATATCCGGAGAAATCGTGACTGGGTCGACGATCATTCCGGATTCAGAGCGCTTTACGCGGTCGATCTCCTCGTACTGGCGATCGATCGGAATATTCCGGTGGATGATCCCGATGCCGCCCTGACGCGAGATGGCGATGGCCAGGCGTGATTCGGTGACCGTGTCCATGGCGGCAGAAGCGAGTGGGATATTGATGCGAAGCTTGCGGGTGAATTGCGTAGAGGTATCGACTTCGGTTGGCAAGATAGACGACTTGCCCGGCACAAGCAATACATCATCAAATGTCAGGCCTTCGGGAATTGGACCATCAATCATGGTTGCCTCGCGAAAAAAGAAGATATGGCGCCGTGGAGCGTAGGGCCAGAAACAGCGCAGCCCAGCGGCTGACCGCTGGGCCGAAGGATGGGTTCAATAAGTCGGAAAATTGCATCACGGTGTAATCTTTGATTTTAGGGGTTCGGACGGAGATGGGTCAAGTTTAGCCCATCAGGTTCGCTATTACCGCAACTCGGTTCTTCCTTAGGGAGGGAGTATGGCAACCACACCAATTGAGATCCGCCGTCTCGAGGCGCCGGACGCCCCAGTCTTCCGGGAAATCAGGCTTGAGGCGCTGCGGTTCACGCCGGAGGCATTTAGCAGTTCCTTCGAGGCGGAATGCACGCAACCAATTGACTGGTTCGCGAACCGTCTTGGCAAATCAATCACTTTCGGAGCTTTCCGCGGGGCGCAACTGGTGGGGACGGCCGGACTGGTACTTTCCGACCGGCAGAAAGAGGCGCACAAGGGAACTTTGGTGGGGATGTATGTTTGCCCCGACGCGCGAAGAACCGGAGTCGGTCGCCGATTAGTGGAGACCATCCTTGAGGCTGCGAAGGGTAGGCTGGAACAAGTCCAGTTGGCCGTTGTCAGCAACAACACATCGGCACTTCGACTCTACGAGCGGCTTGGATTTGTGCAATATGGCCTCGAGCGGAGAGCGCTCAAACTGGCGGATAGATACTTCGATGAAATTCGCATGGCCAAAGATCTGGTGACGCCCTAGGAGGGGAAGCCGTGCGACGCGAGGCTTCCCCCCGCAGATGAGACTTGCTCTAGTGCTGTGCGATTTTGGGATCGCCGAGGATCATCTCTGCCGTTGTTTCTATCCCGGAACTGTTCCATTTGCCGGAGAGATTGCGATCGAGCAACGGATCGTATCCGGAACCCTGTATCGCAAGTCGTGCATGTTCATGCTGCGTGTCTCGTGGACCGTTAAAGGTCAAGGCGATCAATGCGGCCGCGAATTCCATTTCTGGATCGTTCCCGCGCAGTTGAATGGCTCGATTCACAAGAGCTGAGCCGTCAGCATCTTGTGCGGGATTGTGTTCGTTGTTTCCGATCCATGCTCTGTAGCACTCGATGAGATAGCCCACATCGAAAGACGCGAGTGCGCCCCGGGGAGTCATTTCACCCGCCGCGTTGGCTCGCGCCAAAAGCCTGGCCAGGAGTTCTTTGGCAGCCACAGGATCTTTGCGTGCGTACAACGTGGCCCGGCGCAATGTTTCCATGTGAACAAGGACAACTGGGTCGGAATCCAGAATGGCAATCGTGTCTTCGGTGAGGTTTTTTCCGTTGTACGATTCGCCGCTGGACAGATTCCAGGAGTTACTGGGCCAGGACAGGGACTTCCCGCCGGCGATATCGAAACGGTGACAGATAAGTGGCGGACCGGCCACCGCGGGCATCGGGGAAATTGAAACTACCAGCAGCAGGAATGCAGCAAATGAAAGCGACGAAACGGTCTTGTGATCCATGCAATTCTCCTTCCCGACAAAATTTCACGTACTGCCAAGAAGACGGTGCCGCGAGGCATTGTGTTAACGAACGTGTGAACTTGAATTGCGATTTTCACTCGAAGTCGGGTTGAGCCTTGAGCGAACTGGGCTTGATTGCTCCCACAAGCGCCAAAGCGAGATGTCACCGAGTTTGAGGGAATTCCACCACAGATCCATCATGGATTGATCCAAACGAAGTATACCTTCGCGTGTGACTCCTTCCGGGGGCGGAGCGAGTTGGGCAAACCGAATGTAGACTCTTCCGCGATCCAGGCCGTCCGTGCGGGAAAGCAAATGCCACAAGGTCAGACCGTCCTTTACGCGGGCTTCTGAGAGGATCCGCCCAAGTGCGGCCCTTTGCTGCCCAGATTCTGCCGCAGAATCGAAATCAACTACGGCGTCGCGGAAGCCGGCCGTGGCATCTTCGAAATACGGCGTGCCCGGCCCGAGGTGTGGCCGAATGGAACAAATAGCTCCGGCAGGGATGAAAGATTCGAGGCCATTCAGATGAAATCCCACCCAGCCAAGCGTGGTTCGGATGCTCCCGGCACCGTCTGAAGAAACTTGCAGGGTATAGGCGCAACCGAGATCCACGGCGACTGCAAAAGGTGTATCGACGACGAACTGACCTGGCGGTGCCCAGATGGCCGCACGGATGGTGCCCCGGTCCAGTTGGATGCGCGCGCGGGTGTCGTCCGATTGTTCGAGCTGAATGCGAGAATTGGGCTCAACATCGATCTGTCCGAACGATTTTTCAGAGATCGAGGCGTGCGAAGAACTGCTCGTTTCAAGTGCTTGTCCCACATTCATCATTGTGTTCGTCTGATTCGTCAGGAGGTAGCCGTTTCCGAGCCGGACTTTACCCTCTAGACCTTCAACCTCCCAGCCGTTTCCCGATTCTGTATGGCGTTTTGGCGAGAACGTGAGAAATGCGCCCGCGGCGACACTGAGGCCAACCAATAGAACAGCAGCCATTCGAGGGAACCGAAAGCGTTCAGAAATCAGAACCCGGGATTTTGCGGGCTGCGAATTCGATTCATGCGGGAGCACAAGCGACCCGCCACTGTGCCGGAATTGCCCGAGCAGTGTCTCCATACGCTGCAATTCGGGAATGGGACTACCAGAACCGTCCCACAAGTAGCGGTCGATTGTGACGTCGTCCTTGGAATTTTCCTTATGCCCTGAGTTCATGGTTTGTCATCCGATTCTGCGGGATGCCGGATGATCGATCGACGTCCGAGAGATTCACGGAGTTGATTCATACCGCGATGGAGGTTTACGCGGACCGAACCTTCCGTCAAACCTGTGCGAGCGGCAATTTCGGGCCCGGTCATGCCTTCAACGAAGCGAAGAATCAGAGGCTCGCGATAACTCTGTGGCAACGAACGTATGACATCAAGGATCTGACCTGCTTCCGCATGAGCCGATTCGCTTGCTCGAGTAGCGCCTTTCCTCTCCCCGTGTATCGCTTCTTCGAACTCGCTCATGGGCCTGGACTGCCGGAGAAAATCGAAGGCTCGATTCCGGGCTATCGCGGCCAGCCAAGGTCCAAAACTAGAAACATCACGGAGTGAGTTCAATCGCGACAGTGCTTGCAGGAAAACATCTTGAACGAGGTCTTCCGCCTCGGCGTAGGAGACTTTAGTCAATAAGATACCGTGAACCATGCGCGCGTAACGGTCGTAAAGCATCCCGAACGCAGATCGATCTCCATCCTTCGCCGCCCGGACCAGAGCATTATCGGCGCTTTCCGTTTTATGCATGAGGTCCACGCCAGAGAATCCAAAGAAAGACGGTCGCACTTCAAGCTCGGACGCCATGTTAAGCCCATCGGTTCAAAAAAACCATGCAACTCAATAGACGTGCGAACCGAGTCAAGTGTTAACAAGAGTTTATGGACATCATGGGCTGCAGCTTCTTGCCCTGAGTCGTCTTGCTCGAATACAGTGAACTCATGCCCGAAAATGACAAGCGATTCGAGCCGCACGTGCTCCTGAAGAACGGGCACTTGCAGACAATTGCAGGTACCTTTATGCGGCGGACCTTCGCGCTCTTGAATCCCGAAGACCGGCTGTTTCAGGTGGATGCGGAGTCTCGTTTGAGGGGAGCGTGCAACTGGCAGCCAGGCCAGCGGCGCGACCTGCCGGTGATCGTCATCGTGCACGGCTTGGAAGGCTCCTCTGAATCGAACTACGTTCGGGGGATTGCGGATAAGGCGTTCGAGCGCGGGTTTCATGCAATTCGTTTGAACCAGCGAAATTGCGGGGGCACGGAGATGTTGACGCCAACGCTATACAACAGCGGCATGAGTTCTGATTACCGTGCGGTGCTGATGGAATTGATTGCCGACGGCTTTCAGAAGATATTCTTTGCGGGATATTCAATGGGCGGAAATCTGGTGACGAAGATGGCCGGTGAGTTGGGTGAAGCGGCCCCATTGCAGTTGCGAGGGGTCGCCGCCGTATGTCCTGCCCTGGATTTGTCTGCCTGCGCCGATGCGCTCGAAAAAACGGAGAACTATCTTTACCAGAGACATTTTGTGCGGGGATTGCTTGTGCGCTACAGGCGGAAAGCGAAGTTGTTTCCGGAGAGATATTCAAAAAGCGGGTTCGGATCGATACGAACCGTGCGGGAATTTGACGATGCGATTACTGGCCCGCAGTTTGGATATAGGGATGCCGAGGAATATTACCAGGCGGCTGGAGCGAAGCGGGTGATCGCGCAGGTACGAGTGCCGCTGCTTCTCGTGACGGCCAAAGATGACCCGTTTGTGCCATACGAAACGTTCCTGCGGGCGAAGGTCCCCGAAAATCCCTCGGTACAGTTTGTGGCGCCAGATAATGGCGGACACTGCGGATTCATTTCAAAATGGCCAGGTCGGGAACGGCATTGGGCCGAAGAACGGATTGTGGAACAGATGGCGTCGCTTGCGCGGTAAAACACAGGAAGCGTCCCGGGAAACCCGAATCCTGACAATGCGATTGCCAGATGGCAATTCAGCCCAGCGGTTTTTCCAACGACACCTGAAACCCCAGTGTGAGTAATTTCGCCGGGCCGTCGGCGACAACGACCATGTCGTCCTCGCATCGGAGGCCGAATTCGCCCGGTATGTAGATTCCCGGTTCGTTGGAAAATGTCATCCCTGGCATGAGCACTGTCTTGCTGCCCCGCACCAGATAGGGATGTTCGTGACCGTCGAGCCCGATGCCGTGCCCGAGGCGATGCGTGAAATATTTGTAGTCGGGTCCGTAGCCCGAACCGATAACTACGGCGCGAGCCGCATCGTCTACAGTGCCGCTGAGTTTCCCGGCGCGGGTCGCGCCGAGGGCCGCATCTTGCGTTTTACGGACGATTTCAAAAACTTGCTGCATTTTGGCAGAAGACTTGCCAAAAACCCCTGTGCGGGTCACGTCGGATTGATAACCCTGGACGGCACAACCCCCGTCGATCAGTACAACGTCATTTTCTTTCAGTCTTTTGGGAATCTTGGACCCATGCGGTTGAGCGGCAGAAGCGCCCAGAAGAACCAGGGCGTCTCCACGCAATTCCATCCTTGCAAATCCGGCACTGATCAGAGCACCGATATCTTCCTGGGACATGCCCTCTTTGAGAGACGCAAATACTGCGCGGAAAACGTCGAACGTTGCTTCGCAGGCAAGCCGCATCAGTGTCAATTCATGCTCGGATTTAACGGACCGACAGCCGACAGTTACGGGATCGGCGGAAACAAAGCTGCAGCCTGAAGCAGCGTCGCGAAGATGATCGTAGAACGTGAACGGTAGTGCTTCTTCTATGCCGACGCGGCCTCCGCTGATTTTTCGATCCGCAAATGTGCTGGCGATCAGCTGAGTGGGGCTCTCATCTTCCTGCCAGACGCGAACCTCAACAGGATATCGGAGCGATTCGCGCATTCGCGATTCCTCGAAAGCCGGACTTATCAGTACGGGCTGGCCAGTCCGAGGAAGAATGAGACACAACAATCGCTCGCTCAGCCACCAGCGTATGCCCGTGAAGTAATAGAGAGACGTGCCGGGCCCAAGAATAATCGCGTCAAAATCTGGATCGAGCTTGCCCATCAATTCCTGGGCATGGCTGGCGCGGCCCTGGAATTCCTCAGCCGTAATGGGACGCACACGATCACCAAGCGGCTTGAGCGAAGCGAGTGCGGGAACATCAATCGCCAAAGACGGAACGGGAACTATCGCCGCTCCGAATGCTAGCGCGGAAGTTGTATTCAGGAACCTGCGGCGCGTTACAGAAGAGTTGTTTTGCACCATGGCCAAGAAGAATGGATGGCAACGCGAACAGAGTCAAGATGCATTCGATCGGCAGCACTATCGGCTGGCGATACGACTATTCTGTTCGAATGGCAAGAATCTCCTTGCCCTGGACTTTAATCTCGACGCCAAAGGGTGGTCGAATGTCGCTGCCCTGGACAATTGCTCCACGAATCCACACATTGCCGGGCAAATTGGCGGTTTTTAGCGGATCGTAAAGCGTATGAGTGCAGGGATTGCCGACCAGCGGATGGGATGCGGCACCATAACCGTACTCGCCGCGCAATCTGTCGAGATCGGTAATGTACTCCAGTTCGCAGGACCCGTAGATCGGTTTCCGCGCATAAGCCCAGTAGCCCGACGCTTGCGAAGGAGAGCCACCCGGTAGGCGAATGATGGTGGCAGGTTTGTTCTCGCCTGTGAGTTTGTCCTTGATGAAGAATTCAGCTGACGACCAGGGTTTGAGAAAGTCGCTCGTCAACCCAATCGATGGATTGGTTTCCGAGGCTCGAGGCAGGGATGCACTGGGATCGGGCGGAGGCGGAGGAACATCGATCTGCGGGGCTTGTTCTGCCGTGACGGGATCAATGGGCTTATGGTGACCGAACCAGCGAACTGCAACCAGAACAAGCAGGCCCATGACAAGTAAAGCGATGACGAGCGGAAGCAGGGGGTTTCGCTTCCTCCGGCGTGCCGACCCGTCATTCACGCCAGGGATCTGTGGCATTTCTGCCTTAAATTGAGTGGGATTGGGCGATGAAGATTCCGTCATGGATCGTGTGCGAGTCTTGAATC
The DNA here is from genome assembly GCA_963723725.1 of Candidatus Acidiferrales bacterium. Taxonomy (GTDB): domain Bacteria; phylum Acidobacteriota; class Terriglobia; order Acidiferrales; family UBA7541; genus Acidiferrum. The sequence continues at coordinate 191,454 of CAVRSA010000018.1, read as the reverse complement.
CCGGGATTCAGGAAGAGATTGAAAGCGCGGGAGATAGATCTCGTCAAGTGCATTGTACTGAAGCGAAGCTGCCCGTAGCAAACCCGCGCGCCGATGTGCTGGAAAAGTTACTTGTATTGGTGAAAAGGTTACAGAATGGTGCATCATGCTTGTGTCCGTGAAGAATGAGTTCTAGTGTAATGGGAAGTAGGACTGAGGGGTTCCAGCTACACAATGAGCGGCGAAACTCGATCCTCGGCGCGCGCTTTCGTACGCACCCTGAATATTTTGCTGAAGTTCGCCCGCCTTTATGAATTTGGCCACGCTCGAACAATGGGGCAGTTTGAAACGGCATGGAAAGAGTTGCGCAAGGCTCTGGATGAAAGCGGCGAGACCGGGCTTCTGCTGGGAGCTTCGGGCAATCAGATTCTTCTGGACGGCGTACCACTGGGTGCCGCGGCTGGCGAACGGAGTTTTGCTCAGTTACTCACGTCTTCCGGTATTGCCAGCATCCACTTCTCACCAAATCTGCAACAAGGACAGTTTGCGCGGTTTGTGCGTGCGTTCCCGAGTGGAAACGCCAAGCCCAGTTCGTTGGCAGAACAGCTGAAGGCCGCGCTCGCCGGCGAAACAGGCATACGAATCAACGAAATCCGATTTGTTGCGGAAGATGGTTCCGTCGCCGGGTTGAAGGTTGCAGCGCAGCTTACCGCAAAGGCACTCGGTGCTTCGAGCGACAAGATGCGCGACATCTTCGAGGACCCGAACAAGCTGCTCCAGTTGATTCTGGCCTCAGAGAGCAATCGTACCGGTGGAGGTGGTTCGGGCGGCGGTAGCGGACCGGGATTTGGCGGAGGCGGCTCCGGGGGAACAGGCGGCGGAGCAGGTTCAAGTTGGTCCGGTGGAACCGGCAGTGGCGGAAGCTTGTGGGAAGCCGGAAAGGCGGCTGGTGGTGGCGGTTCAGGAGGAACTGCCGGCGGCACGGGAACTGGTGGAAGTGGGACTGGAGCTGGATCAGGAACCGGAGACGGAGCTTGGGGTTCAGGAGCAGGTCCCGGCGCTGGCAGCGGCGGAGCAGGCGGTACAGGCGGTGCTTCGTCCTCGGAGCCAGGAAAATGGATGAGCGCGGTTACCGCGTCGACGCTGCTGCGTGGTGGGATGCCAGGTGGAATTGCGGGAGCGCCTGGAGCCGGTAGCGGACCATACGGTGTCGCGGAGGAAGAAGTTAAGTCGATGATCGGGCTTTTTGCCCAACTCGGGCGATCGCGCAAAGATCCGGATAAGGCAATGGACGCGGCGACGTTTCAGTCGAGACTTTCTTCGCTTCCGGTGCGCGCACAATACACCTTGCAACAGGCCCTGGCTGGGCTGGCCGCGCAGGCAACAACGGACAAGCCGGACAAACCAATGCTGTTGAAACTGGCCGAGCACGTAGCCATTCGGTTTGCGCTGGATAGCTACGAGCGGGGCGAATTGCGCGTGAACGCGGTGAAGCAACTCCTGGACCGGATGAACGCCGAGATTGAAGCCCTACGAAAGATTCTGGGTTCGCAAGAGGAAATGATGGCGGCTGCCGGAATTCAGGTTCAAGCCTACACGGAATTGCTGGACCAGGAATTCTGGTCGCAAGTGCCGGAAGAGAATAAAAAGGAGGTGCTGACGTCGGATGAAGCCTGGTGCGTGCCGCCCCGCAATGTTCGGGGCTTTCTCGAGGAAATGCTGCGCCGGGGCGAGCTGAAGACCGTTAATGAAATTTTGCTGAAATATGCGGCTTGCGTGAAGCTTGATCAACCGGAAGCTCGACGAACAACGGCCATCGGTCTGTCCGATCTCGCAGAATTCTACGGCAGCGGCGATGGTAGCGCCCTGATCGACGTCATTCAGCGGCTCGGTGCGCAACTGGCCGTGGAGCGCGAGCCCGATCTCCAGACTCTGATTGGTGCAGCGTTCGTTCGCATGAGCCAGGAAGCAGGTTCGAAGCGGTTCTATCCAGCCATGCAGCAAGCGCTAGCTTCTCTGGATGGGGTAGAGACGTTGCGGCCGGGCTCGACCAGCAATCTAAGGCAGAGAATCGGAGCGGAAGAGCGGCTGCCGGAGTTTATCGAAGACGCGATGCGGACCGGGCAAGTTCCCGATGGAATGCTGGACATTCTTGCTTTGATGCCGAAGGCTTCGCTGCAATACGTCACACACCGATTCGCAAATTGCGGATTTCGAGAAGATTGCACACTGCTGGGAAACATCGTGCAGGGGCTGGGCGAAGAAGCGGTAAATCGGCTTGTAGAAACGTTGCACAGCGCACCTGCGACGGAAGCTGCAGAAGTGATTGGATTGTTAAGCCAGTTGTCGGTGCAGTCGGTAGAGCGTGTACTGCCGCAGAGGCTTGCGCAGTGGCCACGTTCTTCGCATGACCGCGCGATCAGGCAACTTTCCTCTGCGCCACAGCTAGAGAGAGCGCAATTACTGGTCTCCATCTATCCATCTCTCGATCCCCTGATCCAACCCCTGGCTCTGGACGAGATGGGCATGAGCGGAGAGTTGGATTGCATACCGCTTTTGGTGGAATTGGTTCGCAACGATGCCACGGCTGGATTTACGCGGATCAAGGCGATTGAAGCCTTGGGCAGATTGCGCGCAAGCGCTGCCACGCAGACACTTCAGCAGATTCTCGAAGCGAAACAGGTGTGGAGGTGGACTTACCACAGCGAATTGCGCATTGCCGCAGCCCAAGCACTGCAAAAAATCGAACCTGCGCTGGGGCTGGAAAAGACTGCAAGCAGTGGGTTGGACCGCAAGGACTTGGTGCTCGAGCCGATTGACCCCGAGCCCAATGCACCTGTCATTCGACAGCGCCGCTACGCACGCCTGAAATTGTCGAAGCATGTTGCAGCCGTAACGACGAATCTTCGAGAAGACCTGAAACTTTCCATCCCGGAGCTGAATTTGGGCGGCGGGATTGGTTCCTCGAGCCGTCATCTCGCACCGGGTTCCTTACTGACAATGAAATTCGCACACGGTGTGCGGAATATCCGCGCGCAAGCGATCGTGCGGGGCGCGAGACCGCAAGCCATGGCGTTTGAATTCGTCGAAATGGAATTGGATGAACGCGCAAGGTTGCGCAAATTGCTTCTCGAACTCGGAGGACTGCCGCAAAGCTCGAATGTCAGTAATCGGAGCCGACGGCAGAGTCGCGTTGCCATGTCCAGATAGATTCAATTCGCTGGCAGTCGCGCGTATTCCTCTCTAACCCCGCCTGGTCCTATCCCCCGACAAACCGGTCCGAAGAGCAGGTACTGAAACTGTACCGATGGCGGAATAGCGGTGCGGTCACATGGGACGACTGTACCATTGTGATCACCGGTCAAGAGCCCTACGGTACTAGTGAGAGAGTCCTAATCCAGCTCCGTCGAAGACGATTGACACGAGGTGGGTATACGGCCTGATGAAAACGGACCCAAAGACTACGGCAGCGCGGGCATTTGTTCGTAGCTTGAACATTCTGCTGAAGTTCGCGCGTTTATATGGGTACGATCACGCGCGAACCGTGGAACAGTTGAGCATCGCCTGGGGCGAATTGCGCACCGCGATTCCCGAAGGAAGCGAAACGGGTTTACTGCTCGGAGCAACGGGTACACAACTGCTTCTGGATGGTGTTCCACTGGAAGGCGCACCGGCTGAGAAACAGTTTGCGCAGTTGTTGTCCTCTGCCGGACTGGCCAGCGTTCAATTTACTCCTAATGTGACGGAAGAAGAGATTGCGAATTTTATACACGCATTTCCCACCGGAAAGGCCAAGCCCTCGGAGCTTGCAGAGCAGCTTAAAGCGGCTATCGCCGGCGCACACGGGATTCGCGTGAACGAGATTTGCTTTGTGGCGACCGACTCGCGGCTGAAAGATGCCAGCGTGGCCGCACAGATCGCAGCAGCCTCGTTGGGCGATGAGCAAGATAACTTCCGAAAGATGTTGAATGACCCTCAGAAGCTCCTGGAGTTGATTGCTGCTGCACAAGGATCGCAATCAGAAGGACAAGGCGCATCTGGAGGAGGAATCGGCGACGGCAGTGGTACAGGAACGGGGATGCTGGTTGGCAACTCAGGTGGCCTGATCAGTGGTCTTACGGGAAGCGGAGGAGGCAGCGGAAACGGATTCGGAAATGGATCTGGAGGGCCAGGAACGGCGATGGGCGGCGCTCGAGCTACCGGTGGCTCGGGAACTTCCCCAGCGAACAGCACGCACATCGGCGAACCCGATGACGAGGAAATCTATCGGATTCTCCGCGCGCTGACGACGTTTGGGAAACTGGGTGTTGGGGAGAATCCTGCAGGCGCGGCAGTCGAGTTCCAGCAGCAGGTAACACAGCTGCCAGGCCCTGCGCAGGACACGTTGCGCAACGCCTTGGCGGGCATAGCGGAGCAGGGCAGACATGCGAAGCTTGACAAGGACGTACTGGTTCAGCTGGCAGAACATTTATCGATTCGTTTCGCACTGGAGCGATTCGAGCGCGGGGAAGTGAAGGTAAATGCGGTGCGACAGATGCTGGACCGCATGAACCAGGAAGTGGAGAGTCTGCGAAAGATTCTGGGCCAACACGAAGACAAGATGGCGGAAGCGGGAATACTGGTCGAGTCACATCGTGAATTGCTCGATCGCCAATTCTGGTCCACGGTGCCGGAAAATGCGAAACGGGAGGTTTTGCTTTCCGACGAGGCCTGGTGCATCCCGCCCAAGAATGTGCAGTCGTATGTCTCGGATTTGATCGGGCAAGGTAATGTCGCCGAAGCGATCAGTATCCTGCAGAACTACGCAAAGTGTGCTGACAGCGAAGAACCTGATGCGCGCAAGCGAGCGGCGACAGGACTCTCAGAGCTTGCCGAGTTGTACGCACAAGCCGACCCGAAATTGCTTGCAGATGCCCTGCGACACTTGGGCCTGCGGCTGAGTATCGAGCAGGATCAGGATCTGCAGTCTCTGGTGAGTGCTGCGTTTGTGCGCTTAAGCCAGGAGGCAGCTGCGCAGAGACAGTTTGGGGCCATGGCGCAAGCACTCGACCTGCTGGCTGGCGTTGAATCGCAGCGGCCGGGTATTGCCCGGACCTTACGCGCCAAGATGGGAATTGAAGAACGCGTTCCCGAATTTGTGGAAGAGGCACTGAAGGCACGCGAAGTTTCCGCCGGACTTACGGGCGTGTTGCGCCAACTCCCGCAGATCGCGATGGAACAACTTTCGGCCCGATTCAACCGGTGTCAGTATCGCGACGATGTCGAACATGTGGCCAGTCTGGCCCACGACTTGGGTGAAGAAGCACTGCAATACCTGCGCAGCACCGTTCGTGGCGGCGCCGTGGCCGAAGCCGTGGAAATGGTGGGGCTTCTGGCCCGTTTGGATCCGCAAGCGGCCGAGGTGTTCCTTCCTGGAAGGCTGAAGGATTTTCCTCGCACCGCGCAGGACCGAATTGTGCGGCAAATCGCCGCAAGTGGGGCTCCAGAACGTTGCCGGATCTTTCTAGGCATCCTAGATCATGTCGACCCGTTGGTGATGCCACTGGTCATCGACGAGATCGGCGTTACCGGGGAACGGGAAGCGCTCGGCCGGTTGTTGACGCTGGCCGATGGAGACCTGCCGAACGGTGCGGCTGCGTATCTGCGGGTGAAGGCGATCGAGGCACTGGGACGCCTGGAAGCAAGCGCATCGATCCCGACGCTTCGCAGAATCGTCGAAACCCGCAAGGTGTTTGGCTGGCAGTATCCACAGGAACTGCGGATTGCGGCACTGCAAGTGCTGGAAAAATTGCAACCGGAATGGGTGCGGGAGTTTTTGCCAAAAAGTGGTATCGAGTCAAATGAAATGGCCTTCGCACCACTGGAAATTGCGGTAAATTCAAAATTTGTCCGGCAACGCAGGCACATGCGAGTTCGCCTGCAGAAAAACGTCTCCGCGGTGAGCACAAATTTGAAGCAGAATTGCAAACTTGATATCAAAATGGCCAGCCTCTCCGGCGGTCTGGCCACTACGAACATGCATCTGGCCCCCGGAACGCAGGTACAGCTGAAGATGCAGCTGGGAATGCGAAACTTGCAAGCGACCGCCTTGATGAGAGATTACCGAGCGCAGGATATGTCCTTTGAAATCGTGGATATCAGCCTCGAAGAACGCAGCAAGTTCCGGAAACTGCTATTGCAGAACATGCTCAAGAGCTAGCGGGGAACTTGTTTTTTTAAGAGAAAGTCACAATTCCCCTCGGATATCCAAACAGTAACTCTTCCCTAGTACCGCACTACAGTACCTTCGTTCGATTTACTCCCTCCGTTTCAAACCTCTACTCTCTAGCTACACGAAGAATCCAGAGGAACCAATTTCCCGCCCAGGGCAGAGGCTTCGTGCAGGTGGGAGACCTGTGTCTGAGGGAATGAAAAGGCGATTGGCGCTACTCGTATTGGTTGCCGCTGCCGTATTGCCCGAAACGATTTCCGGACAGCAGCGGGCCACTTTTCCCGATCATCCCCGTTTCACCATTCAGCGGCTAAGCGAAGAATTCGGCCTGGATGCTGTGACTGCCACTGCCATGGGGCAGGACGGCCAGGGCTTTCTTTGGATTGCCACCCAGACCGGGTTGTATCGGTACGACGGAGCACGGGCACGGAAGATGCCGGAGGTCGAGAACATCACCGGCCACTACATCGTGGACATGCTGATTGCGCCAGACGGCACGCCATGGTTCGCAGGCAATCATGGCATCGCGCATTTTCACAATGGCAGATTCGAACAACTTCCAATTCCCGCGTCCGCCATGCCGTTGGCTTCAGGCGTTCAGCTATTTGCGGTGGATTCCAAAGGAGTTGCGTTTGTCTTGTTGTTCAAACAGGGGGTTCTTCGAATCGATCCGGAAAATCCTGCGCAAACGAGACTTGTCGACGTGCCCTCCTCAGGCGTGCAAGAGAACTGGTCAGGGATTGTGCGCGGAGCCGATGACAGTATCTGGTTCACTGAAAATGGCCATTTGGCACACATATCGGCGGGTACAGACAATCTCGCGGTCGACCCGCAGATCAGGCTGCCGAAGGAGCGCATAGTTGCCTTGTTGTTCGACGGCACGCAAACCCTATGGCTGCGTACAGCCACACGCCTCGCTCGGCTCGATCCCCGACTGCACAAGATCACGTTTGAAGAAGCGGTTGTGGGAGCGGCGAATGAAGAAGAGGGAAAACCGACCGTCGATCTGCACGGACGACTGCTGGTACCCTCCTCAAATGGTTTGTATTGGCAACAGGGACACCACTGGGCCACGATTACTGATAAGCAGGGTCTTTCGAGCAACGACATCGAATGTGCGCTGGAGGATCGCGAGGGAACACTGTGGGTCAGTGGATCGGGTACGGGACTTGATCGCCTTCCCGGGGTGCATGAATGGGAGGCCTGGACGACCGCTGAAGGCCTCTCGGATAACGCAACCTGGTCGACGCTCCGTGACCGTTCCGGGCGCTTGTGGGTGAGCACTTCACGAGGTGTCAACGTATGGGATGGAAACGTCCATCACTGGGAAACAGTTCCAACCCTCGAAGGCGAATCACGTAAAGAAGTTCGCCAGATTCAGCTGGCAGGAGATGGGGCAATCTGGGCGTTGACGGCCACAGGGTCGATCGTACGGATCGAGCCAACTCACCTCGGAACGAGAACCTATCCCAATCACCGGGGACAGAGCTTCGTCACGATCCTAAGTGCTCCAGACGGCAGCCTGTGGGCGACTACGCGTTCGCATATCGTTCGATTCAGTCAAAAAAACGGATGGGGAGAACCCGCTGAAATTCCGTCGCCGACCGACAACACGGGAGATTTGGACTTCATGGCATTTTCGCCGAGTGGAGTTTTGTGGGTATCGGGTCCGGGAAAGCTGAATCGGTATGACGGGCACAACTGGAGGACATATACAGCGCAGGATGGCTTAAAAGGGCAGACGATCACCAGCATCGTGGGGCTTACCGACTCGGAAGTCTGGATCGCCTATAACGACGTAGTCACCGTAACTCGCGTCCTGCTGGACCGGGCAGGCAACGCGCACATGGAAAATCACGACTGGGACTATTCGATTCTTGGTCATGATTCGAAGAACCGGATCTGGTTCAACGCCACCGATGGGATTCGGATTCTCTATCCCGACGGGCAGATGCAGAGAAAGTCGCACGCAGATGGACTGGTTTGGGATGACGTGAGTCCGTGGACCGGAATGCGTGAAGAAACCGACGGAAGTTTCATGATCGCGACGTCTCGCGGTCTGGCGCGATACCAGCCTTCCGGAACGGCTCACACCGATCCCGCGCCAAGCGTGGCATTTACTTCTGTGATTCTGGGCGGAGTAGAGCGTCAGTTGACTGACGTGCCGAAGGTTCAGGCGTCGGATGGAACCTTGACGGTGCAATTCACGCCATTGGTGTTGGACAATCCTGACCGGGTTTCCTGTCGTTATCAGTTGAAAGGACTGGAAAAGCAGCCGGCGGAAACCCAATTGCGCGAGGTGCATTATGGCGGATTGCCGGCAGGGAATTATGAGTTTTGGGTGCAGTGTCAGGGTGCGGATTCAACCAGGGAATCGGCTCGCGCGACGTTCCGCTTTCGCGTTTTGCCGAAGATCTGGCAAACGTGGTGGGCCGAGTTGCTGGGAGTTCTTCTGGGTCTAGCAGCTGTCTGGGCCCTTGTTGCTGCGCGGACGAGGACGGAAAGCAGACGGCGTCGCGAACTGGAACATGCAGTCGCGCAGCGAAGCGCCGAGTTATTGCAGAAAAATAAAGAGCTCGAAGAAATCTCGCTGACTGATCCGCTGACAATGACCCGCAACCGGCGTTATTTTTACGAGACGATTTCGACCGACATCGCGCAGGCCCTGCGATCGCACTTGAAGAGTGGGGATCCCGATAATCTGCGGGCGGGGCCGCGACACGAATTGATTTTTGTACTGGTAGACATCGACCGATTCAAGCGGGTCAACGACGAATTTGGTCACGCCGCGGGCGACCGACTGCTTAAGGAGGTGGCAAATCGGATTGCCTCCGTCATGAGGCGTTCGGATGATCTGGTGCGCTGGGGTGGGGAAGAGTTTCTTTTGGTTTGTCGGACGACGGACCGCGAAAATGCGGGAATGCTCTGCAAACGCGTGCTCGCTGCCGTCAGCGACCTGCCGTTTGATGTAGGCAATGGCGTCGAAGTTCATAAGACCTGCTCGATCGGCTGGGCACCGTTTCCCTGGCTTGTGGATGACGTCGGATTGCTGTCGATCGACAATGTGATCGAACTGGCCGACAAGGGGCTATATCTGGCAAAACGCGAAGGACGGAACCGCAGCTTCGGTATGGTGCCCGCCGCCAACCTCGGGGTCGGCGACAACGTGTCGATGGAAAGGCTTCGGGATTGTCCACCCGAGTTTGTGCAGATTGTCTGAACTGTAATCGATCAGGGAAGGGGAATCCGGTACAAATTTCGCCGGTTGGTGACGCGCGTAAACGAATAAACCTCGGGAGTCATTACCGACTCTACCCACTCCGGTGTGGTCGTTACTCCCGGAAGTGCATTCAGCTCCGCGCTATTGGTAAGCCCGTTGGGGGGCACCTTCGGTAGTTGGCCGCCACTGCCCATCGTCAGGAAATAAGCCTTCGCTCCACCTTCCAGAAAATTCAGAAACAGATGCGTTTCCGTAGAATCCCAACCCCCGATACAGATCGCGCGGCAAAGAGGAGTTCCCGGTCCACCCTCGAGGGGATACACCAGCATTCGATACGGACGATCCTCATCGTTTGGCTCTTTTTGTCCAACCATGGCCCATTTGCCGCTGGGGGATAGTCCGAAAAAATCCAAAATCGGCTCATTGATAACTTTCTTCTCCCCGCTCCCGTCCAACTTTCGGGTCAGTAAATAGTTGGCATCACCGCGGGTTGCGCGATAAATAATATCTCCGTTCGCAAGAAACGCGGGAGAATCCTCATTTTCCGCGGCCTCGAGGTGCCTCGGCGAAGTTCGCCGATCGAGCGGGGCAATCCACAGATTCGAGAGGCCCTGCTCATTCTTCCGCACAAACACGAGGTGGCTATCATCGGGTGAAAGTGCGTAATTCTTCGTCTCGGTACCTACTTCGACATCATAGCCCGGCAGCACTTGCTCGCTCTGTCCACTGGCAATGGCAAGCCGCCAGAGTTCGGCGCCGCCCTGGCCGCTACGTTTCAAGAAGTAAAGCTGGCTACCGTCACGCGAGAACGTTGTCGCAAACGCACTACCTTCAGACGACAGCTGGTGACTTCCTGCCTTGTCATGTATCCATACGGTTATGTCTTGGGTACCCACAGAAGTGAGGAAGGACTTCCCATCGGGGGACATTGCAATTCCTTCTTCTTCAGTCGGGCCGGAAGTAATCTGCTCGGGTGTGCCTTGAGGAAAGCGTTGACGCCATATATGGAATGAACCGCCTGCATTCGTGCTCAGAAGCAGCCACTTTCCATCGGGACTCCACGCGCCCGTCCTGCAGGTCGCATCCGGCGGGCCAACCAGCTGCTCTCGTCCTGTTCCGTCAAAAGGAACGACCCGGCATTGGGTTAGCTTGCCGAGAGAGTTCATCATAACTACCAGCACCCAGCGACCATCCGGAGAGAGGTACGAGTGGTGCGCCATGCTCCGTTCACCGGGAGGCAGATAAACGTCGCGGCCTTGACCGCGCGACTGGTCCGTAGCAACCAGTCCCATGTGTAAACCGCTTTTTATCTCGCTGAACAGCAGTCGTTTTCCTCCATCAATCCACGTCATCGACGAGGCGTTCTTCATCATCAGGCGAGCTTCCCCACCGAGAACACCGACTTCCCACGTGTCCCAGGGGTCGACCGTGCCAAACGCGATCCTTGTTCCATCCGGAGAAAAAACCGGATTCAGCTTCTGCACTGCTGGGTTATGCGTCAATCGAAGAGGTTCGCCATTGGGAAGCAACTTCACGTAAATATCCCCCGTGCCGAAGAAAGGATTCTCGCCGCGGATGTAGGTGAGCATACGCCCGTCGGGTGAGAGAGCCGGATACACCGCGGAGTCAGTATAGAAGGTGATTTGTTCCCACTTGCCGGGTTCTTTCTTCGGCCGCGAAGCATACTGCGAATAGAGAAAGGCGGCCGCCGCCACGAGTAGTAATAACGCGAGACCGGCAACCCAGCCCAGGACCGGGGATTTTGCGGACTTGACCGGAATGAACCCGGCGCTTCCTGTTTCGCGATCCCTCTTAACTCTCTGTAAATCAGTACGCAGTTCCGCTGCGCTCTGATAGCGGAGACTCCGATCTTTTTCTAACGCCTTCAGTATAATTTCATCCAGCTTGGCTGGAATGCTGGAATTCAGTTGCGAGGTGGGGGCGGGAGACTTCTGCAAAATCGCATTGAAAATCAATCCGGTCGTGTTGCCGTGAAACGGAAGCACCCCGGTGGACATCTCGTAAAGCATCGTCCCAAAGGAAAAGAGATCCGTTCTTTGATCGAGGTCCTTGCCACTGACCTGCTCGGGCGACATGTAGGCCACAGTACCGAGAGTCGATCCGGGGCTGGTTAAATGCTCGGCCATATCCATGGTGACGGAACCGGTCGTCGCTTCGGGACTACCTGAAATTTTTGCTAAACCGAAATCGAGAACTTTTGCATCGCCTCGATTGGTGACAAATATGTTAGCGGGCTTGATGTCGCGGTGAACGATGCCTTTGGCGTGGGCTGCACCCAAGGCATCGGCAATCTGGGTAGCGAGCGGAATCAATTCATCGAGCGCCATCGCACGCCCGGCGATCATGTGCCGGAGTGTTTGGCCCTCGAGATATTCCATAGCGATGAAGGAGTTTCCGCCTTGCCCACCGATATCGTAGATTGTGCAGATATTCGGATGGTTGAGAGACGAGGCTGCCTGGGCTTCCAACAGGAACCGGGCTTTGGCGTTTTGGTCTCGATCAATTTCTGACGGAAGGAACTTTAGGGCTACGAACCGATGGAGGCGGGTGTCCTCGGCTTTATAGACGACTCCCATGCCCCCGCCACCGATCTTTTCCAAGATACGGTAATGGGAAATCGTCTGTCCGATGAGCGAATCGGCGCCAGTCATCCCGGCAATGGTAGGGGTGGGTGTGGTTCAAGTCAACGAAGGTAAGCAGGGAACCTGCGGTCAAACGCTAAAGACGTGTCAGGGATGCCCGTCTGTGCTGTCTGTTGGCGATGGTGCATCCAACCAGTTACAATTAGGTGTTTGCATGGACCAGGTCAGATTAGTCCGTGTGGACGAATAAATATGCTTTCCCAAGGTCAGGAGACGGCGAACCGTCCATGGAAGTAGCCCACGTAGTAGACAAAGTTCTTGCCCGATTCATCGGAACGAAGCACGAGCGCGATATCAAGAAGCTCCAACCACTGGTTGTGTCTATCAATGCGCTTGAAAGCGAGATGCAGTCGCTCAGCGACGAGCAGCTCAAGGAGCGCTTCCAGGCATTACGCACCCAAGTTCAGGAATCCCTGAAAGACGCTGACCCGGCGGAAGATACCTATAAGGAAGCGTTGAGACGCGCGCTGGAACCGGCGATTGTGCCCTCTTTTGCGATGGTCCGCGAAGCGGGACGCCGCTACCTCAAGATGCGGCATTTTGATGTGCAGCTGATCGGTGGGATGGTTCTGCACGACGGAAAAATTTCGGAAATGAAGACAGGAGAAGGTAAGACTCTTGTTGCGACGCTCCCCGCGGCGCTGAATGCCCTGGCCGGACGGGGCGTGCACCTGGTTACCGTAAACGATTATTTGGCTCGCCGCGATGCGGAATGGATGAGTCCACTCTACAAGGGCCTAGGGCTGAGCGTCGGGGTGATCGTCCACGACCTCGATGATGAGCAACGGCGCGCGGCCTACGGCGCGGACCTGACATATGGCACGAACAACGAGTACGGTTTTGATTATCTCCGCGACAATATGAAATTTGACTTGGCCAGTTGTGTCCAGCGTGGCCATCAGTTCGCCATCGTGGATGAAGTCGATTCCATCTTGATCGACGAAGCGCGCACTCCGTTGATTATTTCCGGTCCTTCAGAAGAATCCACTGACAAGTACTTCAAGATCGACAAGATCATTCCCAAGTTGATTCAGGACATTGATTACACGCTGGACGAAAAACATCGGACCGCGACACTGACCGAAGAAGGTGTCAGTAAATGCGAACGGTTGCTGAGCCTCGGGAATTTGTATGACCCTGCGCACATGGAGACGATTCACCACGTTTACCAGGGGCTACGGGCCCACACCTTATACAAACGCGATGTCGATTATGTGGTGAAAGATGGCGAAGTGATTATCGTTGATGAGTTTACTGGCCGTCAGATGCCCGGCCGGCGCTGGTCCGACGGTTTGCACCAGGCCGTTGAGGCCAAAGAAGGCGTGAAGATCGAGCGCGAGAACCAGACCCTTGCCACGATCACTTTTCAGAACTATTTCCGCATGTATAAGAAGCTGGCTGGCATGACCGGCACCGCAGAAACAGAAGCCGCGGAGTTTGGCAAGATTTACAACCTCGACGTTGTGGCGATCCCCACCAATCGACCGCTGATCCGCAAGGAAAATCCGGACGTGGTTTATCGCACCGAAACCGAAAAGTTCCATGCTGTGGTGAACGGAATCCTGCAGGACGACAATAGCCTGGCACACGGCATCCGGCAACTAAACGAACGTGGACAACCGGTGCTGGTGGGAACCATTTCGATTGAGAAATCCGAAACAATCGCAGAAATCTTGAAGCAAGCAGGGATTCCGCATCAGGTTCTGAACGCCAAACAGCACGAACGGGAGTCGCGGATCGTAGCGCAAGCGGGACGCAAGGGGGCCGTGACCGTCGCGACGAACATGGCAGGACGGGGAACCGACATTCTGCTGGGTGGTAATCCGGAGGCGATGACCCGGGACTACTTTCTGAAAAACAAATTAGCGATCCCGTACGCAGCTGCGCCTGCGGTGATTTCTGCGGAAAGCAGGAATGGTGCGGCGCCGGAGCCGGCTGTGCAAATGGTCCTGTTTCAGCACGAAGGGAAAATTTTCCAGGTCCCGAAGGACCAGTGGGACCCGATCTACCAGCAATTCGCTGATCAGTGCAAGGCGGAACACGACGAAGTCGTGGCGCTGGGCGGTTTGCACATTTTGGGGACGGAACGCCATGAAGCTCGCCGCATCGACAATCAGCTGCGTGGCCGTGCTGGACGCCAGGGTGACCCGGGTTCTTCGCGCTTTTTCCTCTCGCTTGAGGATGACCTGATGCGCATTTTTGGCGGTGAGCGGGTGAAGCAGTTGATGTTCCGCCTCGGAATGACGGAAGGCGTTCCAATCGAATCGCGCTTGATTTCCAGCCGTATTGAGAACGCACAGAAGTCGGTGGAAGCGCAAAACTTCGATGCCCGCAAACACCTGCTTGAATATGACGACGTGATGAACAAGCAGCGCGAGACGATTTATGCGATTCGGCGCTCGGCGCTTGAAGGGAAAGACCAGCGTGACTACGTTTTGGGAATTGCCGAAGATGTTGCGCGCGAACTGGTCGATCGCTATTGCCCGCGTGAACAGCATCCCGGGCAGTGGAATACTGCGCCTTTTCTGGCGGAAGTGAACAGCCAGTTCGGAATTGACGCGAAGGCCGCTGGTGCCGATCCGGCCGCACTCAATCACGATCAGCTGTCAGACGCGACAGCGGAGGCGGTGCAACATCGCTACGAAGAAAAGGAAAAGCAGTTCAGTCCGGATTTATTGCGCTGGCTGGAGCGCCGGATTATTCTGGATGTTGTCGACACACAGTGGAAAGACCACTTGCTCTCTCTTGACCACCTGAAGGAAGGCATCGGCCTTCGCGGCTACGGTCAGAAGGATCCGCTGGTTGAATTCAAGAAGGAAGCGTTCATTCTGTTTGAAGAGATGATGGCACGTATTGATAATGAAACCGTCCGCTATCTCTATCACGTGCAGATTCAGCAAGGTGAGCCGTCCCCCGGGCAGCAACAGCAGCAACAAGCGCTCCGGGAATCAGCGGCACCGAGGCAAACTGTGCAGGCTGCTGTAGCCAGTGCTGCCGCACGGGCCGAAGAAGCCCCTGCTGCGGTTTCGCCTGCTCGCTTACCGGACTTCGCCCGCGCGATGGAGCGTCGTCAGGAACGTCAGCAACGAGATTTGCAGTATCAGACAGGAGCCGCTCAAGCCGAAGCGCCGAAACCTGTGAAAGCCGGAGCCAAGGTGGGACGCAACGATCCCTGCCCTTGTGGCTCTGGCAAGAAATATAAGAAGTGCCATGGCGCAAATACCTGATCGAAATCGCAGCCAAGAAGAGGAAACATGCCACCAGGTCCGATGCAAATGCCGGAACGCCAGCCAATTCCGGGAGTAAAGAATCTTGTCGCGATAGCCAGCGGTAAGGGCGGCGTCGGCAAAACAACTGTTGCGGTGAATCTTGCACTGGCCCTCGCGAAACTCGGCAACAAAGTCGGTTTGCTCGACGCCGATGTCTATGGACCGAACGTGCCAATCATGTTGGGATCCACCGCAGAACCCATGGCTACCGCGTCGCAACGGATTATTCCCGTCGAGGCCCAGGGTATCAAGATGATTTCAATGGGATTGCTGAATCCCGGCGATAAGCCCGTCATTTGGCGCGGACCGATGTTGCACAGCGTGATCACGCAATTTCTGCGCAGCGTTGAATGGGGGCAACTGGATTACCTGATCATTGATCTGCCTCCGGGAACTGGAGATGTGCAGTTGACGTTAATCCAGACCGTTTCGGTAACAGGTGCTGTGGTTGTAACTACTCCATCGGTTGTCGCCCTGGCTGATGTCCGCAAGGCGATTGAGATGTTCCGCCAGGTGAATGTGGAAGTGCTGGGTGTTGTGGAAAATATGAGCAGCTTCAGTTGCCCGCATTGCGGAAAAGCCATAGATATTTTTGGCCACGGCGAAGGAACGAAGACCGCGACGGAATACGGCGTGCCAATGCTCGGGGAAATCGAAATCGATCCGCGGATTCGGCTTGGCGGTGACACTGGCAAGCCAGTCGCCACGTTGGGTGAATCTGCACCCGCCGCACAAAGCCTGTATCGCGTTGCGAAAGCCGTTGCGGAGCGCCTGCTGGCAGTCAGTGCAACTTCCGGCGGTCCCGAGATTCAAATCGATTGATCGAACCATAGTCCTCTGACCAATCTGACTTCATCCCTGGCCGGATTCTGCGAGGGTTTTCTCCAAACAAATCTTTGCCATGGAACATTTCCTCAAATCCGCACGTTCTTCAAAGTGAGGTCGTTATGAGTGATGCGCACATGGCCAATGGCACCGCTCAAGAAACGGCCGGCGAATCCCGCCCGGCGGTATGGGCACTTCTGGGCGGATTCGCTATTCTCGCATTTGTTCTCCATACCTTTTTGTACCGAGGCTATGGATTCTTTCGCGATGAGCTTTACTTCATTGCTTGCAGCCGGCATCTGGATTGGGGCTACGTCGACCAGCCCCCTGGGGTTGCAGTGCTTGCGTGGCTCGGTCGTCATCTGTTTGGCGATAATCTTTTTGCAGTCCGGTTCTTCCCGATCGTTTTCGTTTCTTTGCTGATTATCCTTGTCGGACTAACAGCCCGTGCGATGGGTGGCAGTCGTTTTGCCGTTGGGTTGGCTGGCCTATGTGCCTTCGCCGTGCCTCAGTATTTCGGAACTTGGCTAAACACCGACATGTTCATGACGCTCGGCTGGGCAGCATGTGCCTGGATCGCGACGCGGATCTTCTCCGGAGAGAGCCCCAGATTGTGGGTCTGGTTTGGTGTGTTTGCCGGTCTGGCCCTGCAAGGGAAGCATGCAATGGTTCTTTTCGGATTTGCATTCGCTGTCGGTTTGCTCCTGAGTGATGAGCGACGCCATTTTGTCGGACGTTGGTTGTGGCTTGGATGTCTTTCTGCATTTCTGATCGCACTGCCAAATATCATCTGGGAGATCGAACATCATTGGGCCACGTACGAATTGCTTTCAAATATCGCGCACAGCGGGAAGAACGTGGTTCTCGGTCCGCTGAATTATCTGGCTTCCAACATCATGTCATTCACCCTGCTGCCATCGATCATTGCGTTTGTTGGGCTGGGCTGGTTGCTCTTTAACGGCCGCGCGAAACCTTTTCGTGCACTCGGCTGGACCTGGCTCGTCTCATTTCTCTTGATGATTTTGCTGAAAGGGAAGGACTATTATCTGACGCCGGTGTATTCCACGCTGTTTGCCGCCGGTAGCGTCGGAACCGGTTGGTGGATCGATGGTTTCCATAATTCGCTTTCCCGAAAAATGATCAAGGCATCTGTATTGGCACTGACGCTGCTCGGTTGTATGGTTGGATGGCCGTTCGCGATGCCGATGATGCCGGTGGAGAAATTTATCGCGTATGAAGCGGTGCTGGGCATCCAGCCGTCCAAAACAGAAACCAATCAACTTGCCAGGCTCCCGCAGCAGTACGCTGACCAGTTCGGCTGGCCGGAAATGGTTGCACAAGTTGCAAAGGTGTACAACGCAATCCCCCGGACCGAACGTCAGAGCTGTGGCATATTTGCGCAAAATTATGGTGAAGCGGCCGCGATTGATTACTTCGGTCGCAGGTATGGCCTGCCGCCGGCACTTAGCGGCCATCAGAACTATTTTTATTGGGGGCCTCGTGGCTTCACCGGTTCATGTCTAATTGTGATCGGCCGTACGCGAGAGCAATTGCGGCAACAATATGAAACGGTGATTGAGATGGGTGAACTCTACCATCCGTATGCGATGCCCTTTGAGAATCATCGAGAAATCTGGATTGTTCACGGACCCAAGTACGGCACGCTGCAGGAGGCGTGGCCTGCGTTTAAGCTGTGGATTTAGCTCGACCGTTCCGACTTAAGTAAGATAGCGTTGGGCCTTTCCGGTCGCTGCTTGGCCCGCCGCACGCTCTTTCGGGGCGAGTTCCTTGTCAGCCATGCAAGTCGGATGATATGTTGAAGCAAGGCATCGCGAAGTCCGGACGCGAGTGGGAGTTATGCCTCTTTCTTTCAATCACTTACGGAGACTATCAAGCTCTTGAGCCGAGAACCAGACATTCGAGGGTATCAAGGAAAGTGGCCGCAAATTGCGAGTTCGGCCTATATCGATCCGGCGTCGGTCATTATCGGTGACGTCACGATTGGGGAAGATTCGAGCGTTTGGCCGAAGTGCGTGGTGCGAGGCGACGTGCACTACATCCGCATCGGTGATCGCACCAATATCCAGGACGGCTGCATTCTGCACGTGATGAAGAACGAGTGGCCGCTGGTCCTCGAGAATGAAGTCACGGTGGGCCATTCCGTCACCTTGCATGGTTGCACGATTGAGTCACGCTGCCTGATCGGCATGGGTTCAATTATCTTGAATGGCGCTCGAATCGGGAGTGGCAGCATCATAGCCGCGGGCACACTGATTCCTGAGCGCACGGTGATTCCTGCGGGCAGCTTGGTAATGGGTTCGCCCGGAAAAGTGAAACGGGCGTTGACGGATGCCGACCGAGACGGGATCGCTGCCTACGCCTCGCGGTATGTGAGCTATAAGAATATTTACAAAGACGAAGCGAAGAGTAGCAACTGACGACAAGGACTCTTTGACTGCAAAAACTCTTTAGGATCACATGGCTGAAAAAAGAAAATTCCAGGCAATTAAAGGCACCCGCGATTTGCTCCCGCCAGAGACTGAATTGTGGAACCGGGTGGAACAAACGGCCCGCAAGGTATTCGGTACATATGGATTTGGTGAAATTCGGCCCCCCATTTTTGAGCCCACGGAATTGTTTGCGCGTTCGATTGGCCTCGACACGGACGTCGTGTCCAAGGAGATGTACTCCTTTGAAGATCGCGACGATACGTCCGTTAGTCTGCGCCCGGAAGCGACGGCATCCGTCTGCCGCGCTTTTATTGAGCACGGCATGCACGCCTTGCCGCAGCCGGTAAAACTCTATTACACAGGGCCGATGTTTCGGCGCGAACGTCCGCAAAAGGGACGCTATCGTCAGTTCTATCAGATTGGCGCTGAGGTCCTCGAAGCGCTACAGCAGGGCCAGGCCGATTCAGCGAAGAGCGCCCGAAAGGATGCTGCTGTTGATGCCGAAGTGATCGAGATGGTAATGGCATTCTTTGCGGAACTGAAACTCGATGGCGTACAGCTGGAAATAAATTCCATCGGTTGTCGCGACTGCCGGCCGAAATACGTCGAACTTCTGCGCGGCGAACTGCTCAAAGTGAAAGATAAACTCGGTACCGACAGTCAGCGCCGCATCGATACCAATCCACTGCGGGTGCTGGATTCAAAGCTCGAGGCGGAGCAGGAGATTATCGCGCAACTGCCCCATATCAGCGAGCATCTATGCGAATCTTGCGCGAAACAGTATGCCGAAGTAAAGCGTCAGCTCGCGGTGCGCGAAGTGGCGTACCGGGAAAATTGGCGCCTGGTGCGTGGACTGGACTATTACATGCGCACCACCTTTGAGATTACGGCGCGTGGCCTGGGTTCGCAGAATGCGGTCTGCGGGGGCGGGCGTTATGATGGATTGGTCGAAATACTGGGCGGCCAGCCCACTAAGGGCATTGGATTTGCAATTGGCGAAGATCGCCTGATTCTTTCGCTTCTGGAGGCCGGCAAGAGTGATCCTGCGAAGGGACCTGATGTTTACATCGCATGGATGGGTGAGAAGGCGCACGACACCGCGATTCGCGCGGCGCGTACACTTCGTCGAGCCGGCTTTCTGGTGGAGTTGCCACCAGCGGAGCAGAAATTTGGCAAGGCGCTCGGTCAAGCGGACAGGATCGGCGCCAAGCATGCTCTGATTCTGGGTGAGGATGAAATCTCAAGTGGGCAATGGACGCTCAAGAGGTTAGCTGACGCCTCGCAGCAGAAACTGACGGAATCAGAATTATTGGAGTTCTTGCGTAAAAAGAATTAAAGATTATCCTGAGCGAGTCTGAACGCCAATTCGCGTTTGTAGTCTTTCGTTATTCTCAGGCTGATCGCAATCTGGTGGGGTTTGCAGTTCGTGGGAAGAGGAGTCTGACCGTGCTCGATTTCTTGGGTAATTTGCAGCGCACACATTATTGCGGGGAACTTCGCGCCGCCGATGCTGGAGGCGAGGCCATCGTGATGGGATGGGTTCATCGTCGTCGCGACCTCGGCAACTTGCTTTTTCTCGATATTCGCGACCGCTCGGGAATCGTGCAGGTTGTTTTCAACAAGGAAACCGAGCCTGAGGCTCATGCGAAAGCGGAACAGGCTCGGAGTGAATTTGTCGTCGCGGTTCAGGGGAAGGTAACCAGGCGCGACCGCCCCAATCCCGATATTGCCACCGGCGAAGTTGAAATCGCCGCGAGCAGATTGCACATCCTGAACAACGCGAAGACCCCCCCGTTTCCGGTGGAAGACGAAATCAACGCCGCCGAAGAAACCCGCCTGCGCTACCGATACCTTGACCTCAGACGCCCAAAACCGCATCAGAATCTCGCGTTGCGTCACAAGATTCTGCTGGAGATTCGCAAGACGATGGACGAGATGGGCTTCATCGAGGTGGAAACGCCCATGCTCAACCGTTCGACTCCGGAAGGCGCTCGCGATTATCTGGTTCCCAGCCGGGTGCATCATGGGCAGTTTTACGCCCTGCCGCAATCGCCGCAGATTTTCAAACAGATCCTGATGATTGGCGGTTTGGACCGGTATTTCCAGATCGTGAAGTGTTTCCGAGATGAGGACCTGCGTGCCGACCGTCAACCGGAGTTTACCCAGTTGGACCTTGAAATGTCGTTTCCACGCCAAGAAGACATCTTTGGTGTGATTGAAAACGTTATGGTGCGTGCCTGTGCCGTTGCAGGAATTAAAGCGGAGGCTCCGTTCCCGCACATGCTGTACAAGGACGCGATTCGCAGATATGGCAGCGATAAGCCTGACCTCCGATTCGGTATGGAACTGCACGAAGTTACCGAGTGTTTTCCCGCGGAAGCAAAGCAGAAGTTGCAGATCGAGGGAACGGTGTTTGCCTTTTCGGCTCCTGGTGCTGCGACCTATTCGCGCAAGCAGCTCGATGAGCTAACTGAAAAGGCAAAGTCCGCGGGTGCCCGAGGCGCGTATTTCGTCAAGGTCACGGCCGAAGGCACGTCTTCCACTGTTGACAAGCTGATTGGTGGAGAGAACGCACGGAAAGTGGCGGAACTTTGCGGTGCCAGAGCGGGCGATCTGGTCGTGGCCGTCTCAGCAAAGCAGGAAATCAAAGGTACGGAGGCAGCCGCACTTGTCGCAGGACAATTGCGGCTACAACTGGGCGAGGCGCTCGGCCAGATCGACAAGACCAAGTGGAAGTTCTTGTGGCTGACCGGATTTCCGTTGTTTGAATGGAGCGAGTCGGATAAGGCTTGGGCTAGCGCGCAGCATCCCTTCACCGGCATCGTTGACGAAGATCTGGAGAAACTGGAAACCGCGCCGTGGGAAGTCCGCTCCAAGGGCTACGACCTGGTGTTGAACGGCGTCGAGCTTGGTTCCGGGAGCATACGGATCCACCGCCAGGACATTCAGGAGCGGCTCTTCAAGGCCTTGGGTCTCAGCGAAGAAACGCTGCGTCGGCGCTTTGGGTTTTTCCTCGATGCCCTTACCTACGGAACGCCGCCCCACGGCGGAATCGCGCTCGGTCTGGACCGTGTGGTGATGCTGTTGACTGGCGAGAAATCCATTCGAGAAGTCATCGCATTTGCAAAAACGACCGCTGCGGTCGACTTAATGGCTGAATCACCGAGCGAAGTCGACAAAGAGCAACTCGACCAATTAGGGATACAGATCAAGAACGCATGAGCCGTATTCGCATATTGCCGGAGGGGGTCGCCAACAAGATTGCCGCTGGTGAAGTTGTCGAACGCCCTGCTTCGGTAGTGAAAGAGCTTCTCGAAAACGCTCTGGATGCCGGCGCCAGTTCGATCCGCATCGAAACGGAGGCAGGCGGCAGACGCATGATTCGCGTGATTGATGACGGCCACGGCATGGCCCACGATGACGCGCTACTGGCGTTTGAGAGACATGCCACCAGCAAACTGCGGAACGCCGAAGATCTGCTCTCCATCGCCACATTGGGATTCCGCGGCGAAGCGCTACCGACGATTGCCGCCGTGTCGCGGTTATTGCTTGAAACACGGGACGCGGCGGAGGCCGAAGGCACTCGAGTAGAGTTCGCCGGCGGAAAATTGATCGGCGTCAAACCGGCAGGGCTTCCTACAGGTACGACCATCAGTGTTGCTGATCTCTTTTATTGCATCCCAGCACGTAGAAAGTTCCTAAAATCCGACACCACCGAGCTTGGCCACATCGCCTCGCTGGTTACGCACTACGCGTTGGCCAATCCGTCGAAACAATTTACTCTCACGACTCCGACGCAGGACATCATCAACTGCTCGCCCGCCGTTAAAGTGGCTGATCGCGTTTACCAATTGTTCGGTAAGCAGGCGCTCGACGAATTACTGGAGATTCCGCCGACTTCCGTGTCTTTTACCACTGCCGCTGCCGAGCCCGAAGCCCCTCATGTGTCATCAACGCTTACCGTTTCCGGATTTACCTCGAGACCAGAGATTCAACGCCCGAATCGCAACGGTATTTACGTCTTCGTGAATCGCCGACTGGTTCGCGATCGCGTGATTCTTCACGCTATCCACGAAGGATATCGCAATATTCTTCCTCCGACGACCTTCCCCGCTACACTGCTTTTCCTCGAAATGCCATATGACGAGGTTGACGTCAACGTGCATCCGGCGAAGATCGAAGTGCGTTTTCGCCACTCGCAGCTTGTGCACGATTTTACGCGTGACGCGATTCGCCAGGCGCTGATGAGCGTGCGTCCGATTGCCAGCTTTGCAACCGCGGCGACGGGTACCGGCGGCATGCCGGGTGCGGATGCGTCTGCGGGAGCGTTTTCGGCGGGCTTCGGAGAATCAAATTCCGCCCTGCTGCGCCGGCCCGTTCCGCAGAAAGAGGAACTCGGAGCAGACTTTGGCGTTGGATCTGACAATCCTGGCCGTAGCACTGATCTGGCCGGAGCGCCGCTCACGCCAGTAGCTCAGCGCTTCAGCTTTGAATCGGTTGTTCACCTCGACGACGGCAGTGGTAATGGCACAAATCTTCAATCCAAATCCGCACCCAGCTGGGCGGAAAATCTGGTTCGGCCGAGCAGCGATACACCTGCCACATTGCCGCGGCCCGATCAGATTTCGGACCTAAAGCCGTTGGGACAAGTCAGTTCCAGCTTTATCATTGCTGTGAATGGTGAGGGTCTCTGGATCATCGACCAGCACGTGGCGCACGAACGCGTTCTGTTCGAGCAGCACCTGGCTGCCAGGCGGGCGGGGAAAGTCGAATCGCAACGCATGCTGATGCCGATGCTGGTCGAATTGTCTCCGCGACAGATCGTCGTCCACGAAAAAATTGCCGAAGAGCTTGCAGCGAACGGTTTTGAAGTTGAACCGATGGGCCCAAAGAGCGTCGCGATCCAGTCCGTTCCTGCCGGGATTGCGGCGACTGATGCCGAGGGATTATTGACGGAAATCCTCGACGGGATCGAGCGCGAGGATGCCGCCATATCCATCGATACGTTGCAATCCAAGATTGCTGCATCGACCGCCTGTCACGCAGCGATAAAAATCAACATGCCGCTCGAACAATCGAAAATGGAGTGGCTGCTGGGCGCACTGGCAAAAACAGACTGCCCGATGAGCTGTCCGCACGGGCGACCGGTCGTATTGCGCTATTCTTTGAAAGAAATTGAGCACGCTTTTCACCGGATTTAAATTAGGCTCTGCGTAAACCATAGGCAAAGAGCGAAAAGGCGAGGATAACGTGAGCGAGACAAAAAAAACCGCTGTGATATTCGGATTGGCTAACAAGCGCAGTATCGCGTGGGCGATTGCGCAGAAAGTGCAACAGGCAGGATGGCAACTTGCTATCTGTTATCAGAACGAAAGACTCGAGCAGGAAGCCAAGGACCTGATTGCTGAATTGCCCGGGGCTGAAGGGTTCATGTGTGACGTCTCCTCTGACGAACAGATCGCCAAATTGTTTGAGAGACTCAAGGAACGCTACTCCGTGTTGCACGGCGTCGTACACAGTGTGGCATTTGCGCCTGCTGAAGAATTGAAGGGTGACTTTCTGAATACCACCCGTGAAGGGTTTCGGATCGCCCATGACGTTAGCGTCTATTCGCTCATTGCCGTTGCGCGGGGTGCAGCACCGTTGATGACCGAAGGAGGAGGAATCGTCACGCTGACCTATTACGGAGCGGAAAAAGTGGTTCCGAAATACAACGTGATGGGGGTTGCGAAGGCTGCACTCGAAGCGACGGTTCGTTACCTCGCAAATGATCTTGGGCCGAGGGCGATCCGTGTAAATGCGATTTCCGCGGGTCCGATCAAGACGCTAGCGGCGAGGGGAATTTCGCAGCTCGGGGAAATGCTCAAGGCCCATTCGGAACGGGCACCATTGAAGCGGAATGTGGATCCTGCCGAAGTTGGCAACACGGCAGTCTTTCTGATCTCCGACGGTGGATCGGGAATCACCGGCGAAACCATTTACGTCGATTGCGGCTACAACATCATGGGCTTCTAGGTTGATTCAACTCCTGCCCTGGGCGTAATCAGGCAGCTTCAGGCCGGGCTATTGGTGAGATCGGGCAAAAACCGTCATGCAGGCGGCTTGGCGTCCAAGTCTAAAACAAATGACCAGAAAACTGACAATCGCGATTGACGGTCCTGCCGGTTCCGGCAAGAGTACCGTCGCCCGAAGGGTCGCCGCTTTGCTGGGTTACCTATACCTTGATAGCGGCGCGATGTACCG
This sequence comes from Candidatus Acidiferrales bacterium, assembly GCA_963723725.1. Classification (GTDB taxonomy): domain Bacteria; phylum Acidobacteriota; class Terriglobia; order Acidiferrales; family UBA7541; genus Acidiferrum. The sequence goes on along the minus strand of CAVRSA010000018.1, from coordinate 166,594 downwards.
AGCCGTAGCGTTAAAGGCGCTTGGGCAGAAGATTCCACTGGATGGCGAGGGAAGACTGGAAGCACTGACAAGTGAAACGCACATTGAGTTGAAATCGCCAACGGCACAACAGGAAGCGGAAGGACTAAAGAACAGAGTTTTTCTCGATGGTAGAGAAGTCACTTACGAAATTCGCACGGCAGAGGTTGCGCGAGCCGCCTCCCAACTGGCCACGATTGCTGGTGTTCGCAAAGTACTTGTGGCGGAACAGAAACGCGCTGGCGCGAGCGGCGGTGTTGTGATGGAGGGTCGCGATATTGGCACCGTTGTGTTCCCGATAGCGGAGTTAAAGATTTTCCTCGATGCGGCGCCAGAAGCCCGCGCCCAAAGGCGTTGGCTCGAGCATCAAGAAAAGGGGGATCGAATCAGCGTGGAGGAGGTATTGGTTGAAGTGCGCGAGCGCGATCAACGCGACAGGGAACGCAAAGTTTCTCCACTGCTTCGGGCCGCCGACGCAGTTCTTATCGACAACACGGCCATGGGAGTTGAAGAAACGGCCCGACTGATCGTAATGCTGGTGAAAGAGCAGGCGACGAACTGCACTGTGCCTCGAGCATCGTAAGGAGTATCGACAAGACGGTTCCTTACGCTCCGATGGTGGCGGCCTTCCGGATCGCTTGCTGGTAAGACTCTGGAACCGTTTCTTCGGGACAGCCAAGGCGCGCCGCGCAGTCGCTCAGCTCCGGCCAGTCCGCTTGCTCCATCGCTAACAAGAGCTGGTAGACATCGTTCAGCCGATTGCGGCCACCGCAGAGGGCAGTTTTTAGCTCTTGCGGGACACAGAGGGAATCGAGGACTTCGCCGATCGGCCGGTCTAGGAGCGCATCTGAAATGGACAGTAACCCCATCAGGAAAAGAGTAAAACTCTTCTCGCCGAGCCCCGCCTGGCTTGAAAACTCCTCGCAAAAATAGGCGCGGATCAGTGCCGTACGGATCAGTTCCGGCGAATTGCCATTCATCATTGATACAAGCGCGAAGATGGCCGACCAGCGGCGGAATTCCACTTCTCCAAGCAGGGTAATGGCGCACCGAACATTCGTCACTTCCAGCCGCAAGCCTAATACCGGTGAATTCAGATAGCGGAGGAAGCGGTAGAGCAGAGAAGGAGCTTCGTTCAGTAAATTCTCGATCGCCTTTGGGTCCAGTTCAGGCTTCGCGATAGCGGCAAGAAGCTGTAGCTGGATCAATTTGTTGTCGGAGATATCGCGGGTCTCCATCATCGATGGTTTGCAGAAGAAGTAGCCCTGAAAATACTGGAAACCCAGGTTGCGTGCCTCCTCCATTTCCCTTCGTGTCTCGACTTTTTCCGCGAGCAAGGCGAGATTGTGTTTGCTGTATTTCGCGGCGAGACGCTCGCGCGAGTCCGGATTCATCAGCTGGAAATCGATTTTCAGGAATTGTGCAATCCCGACCAGCGGGGCCAGTTCGGGCCGGTCCATGAAATCGTCAAGTGCCAGCTGATAGCCATCGCGCCGAAGTTGCCGGCAGATGTTGACGACCTCTTCTGTGGGCCGGACAGTTTCGAGAATCTCGACAACAATTCGATCTGCGGGAAGCAAGCGCGGCGCTCCCAGCCGTAACGCCACTTCGTCGACATTAACAAACGCCAGTGCGTCGCCCGTCAGCATTTGCAGATCGAATAACGTAATGGAATCCGCGATTACGCTGGAAGAGGCATTGGCATATGGATGGAACGCATTGTGCGGTCCGCCGCGAAACAGGAGTTCATAGGCGAATACACGCAACTGCGTGTCAAAGATTGGCTGGCGAGCAACAAACCTCTCAGGCATGCAAGAAACCCCTGGTCCAGGCGCGCAGCAACGCGCCCGTAATTTGCTCCAAAGTAAGTGCGAGGGGCTCCCCCTAGCACTTCGGGAGTCCTCTGGGAGGGACTAGGATTAGGATGCGAGTTCTCAGGCCGGAGCAGCCATGGAACTGAGGAACTCCGCGTTCGATTTCGACTTCGCCAAGCGGCTGAGTAGCAGTTCCATCGCTTCCACAGTCGATAGCGGGCTCAAGACCTTGCGTAACACCCAGACGCGATTCAGTTCGTCGGGGGGCAGCAATAATTCGTCCTTACGCGTACCGGAGCGCTGGATATCAATTGCCGGGAAGACGCGCTTGTCCGACAAGCGACGATCCAGGTTAATTTCCATGTTGCCGGTGCCTTTGAATTCTTCGAAGATAACGTCGTCCATGCGGCTGCCGGTATCAATCAGAGCGGTCGCGACGATGGTCAGCGATCCACCCTCCTCCACATGGCGAGCCGCGGCGAAAAAGCGACGAGGCCTCTGCAACGCATTGGCATCGATACCACCCGAAAGGACTTTACCGGAAGGCGGGGTGACGGCGTTATACGCTCGCGCCAGGCGTGTCACGGAGTCAAGAAGAACAACGACGTCGCGCTTGTGTTCGACCAGGCGTTTGGCCTTTTCCAGCACCATTTCTGCTACCTGAATGTGGCGCTGAGGAGGTTCATCGAATGTCGAGCTGATAACTTCGCCTTTCACCGTCCGCTGCATGTCGGTAACTTCTTCCGGACGCTCGTCAATCAGAAGCACGATCAGTGCAACTTCCGGATGATTGGTGGTAATCGAATTTGCGATGGATTGCAGCATCATCGTCTTGCCGGTCCGGGGAGGTGCAACAATCAGACCGCGCTGCCCCTTTCCAACCGGACAGAGCAGGTCGAGCACGCGACCCGTGAGGTTCTCCTTGGTTGTCTCCATCTTTAAACGACCTTGGGGATAGAGGGGCGTCAGGTTGTCGAAGAAGATTTTGTTGCGAGCGACCTCGGGATCTTCAAAGTTGACGGCTTCCACTTTGATCAAAGCAAAATAGCGTTCCCCATCCTTGGGCGGCCGCACTTGCCCGGAGACGGTATCACCCGTGCGCAGATCGAACTTGCGAATCTGCGAGGGAGAGACGTAGATATCGTCCGGTCCAGGCAGATAGTTGTACTCCGGGGCGCGCAGAAATCCGAAGCCGTCCGGCAGACACTCGAGGACGCCCTCCGAGAAAATCAATCCGCTCTTTTCCGTCTGTGCGCGGAGGATCTGGAAGATCAGCTCCTGTTTGCGCATGCCGCTGGCGCCAGGGATGTTCAATTCCTTGGCGATCTTAGCCAGATCGGTAATGTTCTTTTCTTTAAGCTCAGCAAGGCTGATGCTTACTTGGTTGTTTCCTTCTGTAGTCGTTTCTTTTGCCATAGTTCCTGACTTTAGTTTTTGGTTGATTGTAGTGAAAATGACCTAAGTTCCCGGCATGCACTGCGTGGTGGTATACCGTCTGGCCGAAAAAAATCAGTCAGGGAAGGCAAACCAAGCTGTCTGCAACCGGGAGCAGTACCAGGTCTCGTGAAAGTAACAGCCCGCGGGTGCAGGCCGCACCTGATTGACTGCCTAGTTGGTCAAACTCTTGTCTTTATCCGCGCCACTTGCCAAAGCTTCGGTTACGGGCGCCACGGCAATGTGCTCCAAAGGCACAATCGGCCGTTCCAGGGCAATCTGCAAAACCTCATCCACGGTTTCCACGAAGTGTAGTTTCAAACTGGAGAGAATCTCCTGGGGGATCTCTGCAAGGTCTTTTTCATTATCCTTCGGAAGCAGTACTGTACGCAAGCCCATTCGGTGGGCAGCCAGAAGTTTTTCCTTCATGCCGCCAATGGGCAACACCTTGCCGCGCAACGTGATTTCCCCGGTCATGGCGACGTCGCAGCGAACGGGAATTTTCGTGAGAGCGCTGACAATCGAGGTGCAAATGGTGATGCCGGCGGAGGGACCGTCCTTTGGAATCGCCCCTTCAGGTACGTGCATGTGAATGTCGAGCGTACGGTAGAAGTCCTTCTCGAGGCCGAGCGAGGCAGCTTTCGAGCGAATGTAGCTCATGGCAGCTTGCGCGGATTCCTGCATGACGTCGCCAAGCTTTCCGGTCAGCGTGAGCCGGCCTTTGCCTTCCATCAGCGTTGCTTCGGTCGTGAGGACCGAGCCGCCGACTTCCGTCCAGGCCAATCCGTTGGTCAGCCCGATTTCATTCTGTTTCTCGAGCCAGAACTCGCGATATTTCAGCACCCCAAGGAAATCGTTCACATTGGCAGCAGTTATCTCAATGGTTGAGTCGGTCCCATCGGTTACCACGCGCCGTGCCATCTTGCGTGAAATATTCTGAATTTCGCGTTCCAGGTTGCGAACGCCGGCTTCATGCGTATAGTGACGGATAATGTGAAGCAATCCCTCGTCGGTAAACGTCAGATTCTTGTCTGTCAGGCCGGTTGCTTCAAGCGCCCGTCTTACGAGGAAACGCTTTGCGATCTCGAGCTTTTCCTGCTCGGTATAGCCCGGGATTCGCAGGATTTCCATACGGTCCTGGAGAGCCTGCGGAATCGTATGCATCACGTTCGCCGTGCACACGAACATCACCTTCGATAGATCGTATTCCACGTCCAAATAGTGGTCCGTAAAGGAGTGGTTCAGTTCAGGGTCGAGCACTTCCATCAACGCGGCCGACGGGTCGCCACGAAAATCAGTGGACATCTTGTCGACTTCATCGAGCACGAAGATCGGGTTCATCGTGCCCGCTTTTTTCATCATTTGGATGATCTGGCCGGGCAGGGCACCGATGTACGTGCGGCGATGGCCACGAATTTCAGCCTCATCGCGCACACCGCCAAGTGAAACGCGCACGAATTTGCGCCCCGTGGCGTGGCCGATGGACATGGCCAAAGAAGTCTTGCCGACCCCTGGAGGACCGACGAAGCAAAGAATGGAACCTTTGGGATTTTTCACCAACTGGCGAACTGCCAGAAATTCCAGGATGCGTTCTTTGACCTTTTCAAGCCCGTAGTGCTCTTTATTCAGAATCTCTTCAGCGGCTTTGATGTCGCGAATTTCCTTTGAGCGTTTCTTCCAGGGCACAGCAAGCAGCCAATCGATATAGTTGCGGCTGACCGTAGATTCCGCCGACATCGGTGGCATGAGCTCAAGCCGTTTCAACTCCGTTGTGGCCTTTTCGAGCACATCCTTCGGCATGCCCGCGGCCTCGATCTTCTTTTTTAGCTCTTCGGTTTCGTTCTTTTCCCCGCGGCCCAGTTCCTTCTGGATGGCCTTCAGCTTTTCGTTCAGGTAATACTCTTTTTGCGCCCGCTCCATCTGCCGCTTCACGCGGGTATTGATGTTACGGTCGACGTTCAGCTTCTCCAGCTCAATTTCCAGGATGTCGGAAATACGATTCAGCCGTTCCAGGGGGTCAGCAGTTTCGAGCAGGTCCTGCTTTTCGTCAACGGGAAGCTGCAGATTTGCGGCAATGGTGTCTGACAAACGCGAAGGATCATCGACACGGGCGGCAGCGATCATGGTGTCGTAATTTAGACTCTGCGACAGCTTGATAAATTGCTCGTAGAGTCCAGTAACTTTCTGAACGAGCTGCTCAACCTGCGGAGTGCTCTCCATCTTGGAGTTCATCAACCGGATCGTTGCGCGGAAAAAACCCTCATCGGTGGTAATAGAAAGGGAACGAGCGCGTTCTACACCCTCGACCAAAACCTTGATGTTTCCGTCGGGCAACTTGACGCTCTGCACGATGTTGGCGAGTGTCCCTACGGCATAAATTTCCTCGGGCTTCGGATCATCGATCGAGGCGTCATGCTGTGTCGAGAGAAAAATCTTCTTTTCCCCGGTCAACGCCTCTTCGAGGGCACGAACGCTTGCTTCCCGCCCGACGATAAATGGCGTCATCTGCTGGGGAAAAATGACCATATCGCGCACCGGCATCATCGGCACGCGCTTCATTTCCTGTTTCTCGCGATTAAACATGCAGGCCCCTGAACAACTTTCGACCCGGGAAAGCTCGCTTATCCGGCCTTCTCGAGCAAACTCCAATTGATCTCGTGTCCGCGAACCATTTCCGCGGTGACCACGAAATCGCGCGTCTTCCGTTGCATCGGAAGGTGGTACATCAATTCCAGCATGAGGTCTTCGAGGATCATACGCAAGCCGCGTGCGCCAACCTTGCGCTGAAGTGCCAACTCCGCCACGGTCTCCAGGGCATCATCGGTGAAGCGCAACCGAACATTCTCAAACTCAAAAAGGCGCTGATACTGCTTCAACAGAGCGTTTTTCGGTTCGGTCAGAATTTTCATCAACGCTGGCTTGTCGAGGTCGCTCATTACCCCGGCAACGGGCAGGCGGCCGACGAACTCGGGAATCAATCCGTATTTGATCAAATCCGTTGGCTGCACCTGTTCGAGCATTTCCGTGTTGCGGCGCTGGGGGGTCGATGGCGCAGCTTCTGTATGGAACCCCAAGGAGCGCTTTCCGGCACGACGCTCAATGATTTTTTCCAGCCCGACGAAGGCCCCACCACAGATGAACAAGATATTGGTGGTATCGACAGGGGTAAATTCCTGGTGCGGGTGCTTGCGCCCTCCCTGGGGAGGAACATTCGCGAGCGTGCCCTCTAGAATCTTCAGTAATGCCTGCTGCACGCCTTCACCGCTGACGTCCCGCGTAATCGATGGATTCTCGTCTTTCTTGGCAATCTTATCGATCTCGTCGATGTAGATGATCCCCTGCTGCGCTTTTTGCACGTCGCCGTCAGCTGCCTGCAACAGCTTCAGAATGATGTTCTCGACGTCTTCACCGACGTAGCCCGCTTCTGTCAGCGTCGTGGCATCAACGATCGCGAACGGGACATCCAGCATGCGTGACAGCGTCTGGGCCAGCAGGGTTTTGCCGGTGCCCGTAGGACCGATCAGTAAAATATTCGACTTGCTCAGTTCCACTTCGCCCGGCTGTTTGTTCAGGAAAATCCGCTTGTAATGGTTGTACACAGCGACCGCGAGCTTCTTCTTGGTGCGGTCCTGACCGATCACATAGCTGTCCAGGAATTGCTTGATTTCCGGAGGGCGGGGAAGTCTCTTCGCTGGCGCGGTAGCCTGCTCACGCTTCTCATCTTCCAGAATTGTCTGGCAGACACCTACACACTCGTTGCAGATATAGGCGCGAGGATAGTCGCTAGGGGAACTGATCAGCTTCTCCACCTGTTCTTGCGTCTTGTGGCAGAAGGAGCAGCGAAGCGGCTCGTCTGGGCTATATTTTTTCACGTGATTCGAGGCCTCATCTCCGGCTACACACCGGCATTAATTTCTATTCTAGGCCGAAATTTCCCCGATGCGAAGGATTTATACAAGACCCTGTGTGAAACATGAACGCCTCCATACACCGAGAAAAGGTCCGTTTGTTCCCCAAGCCATTAGATGTATGTCAGCAAGAATATGAATGTAAGAGTTTAGCGGTGTTTAAAGATGATTTCGTCGATCATTCCGTACTCTTTGGCTTGTTCGGGATTCATAATGTAGTCCCGCTCCACGTCTTTTTCGATGCGTTCCACCGGCTGTCCGGTATGTTTGGCCAAAAGCTGGTTAATCGTGGTTCTCATCCGCAAGATTTCTTTTGCGTGCAGGTCGATATCGGTCGCTTGACCGCCGAGACCGCTCATCCACGGCTGGTGGATGAGAATTCTCGAATTCGGCAGAGAAAAGCGCTTCTTCGGAGCACCGCCGACCAGCAAGACCGCCGCAATCGACGCCGCCTGGCCCACGCAAGTGGTAACCACATCCGGTTTTACAAACTGCATCGTGTCATAGATCGCAAACCCAGCGGTAATCGATCCACCCGGCGAGTTGATGTACAACTGGATGTCCTTCTCCGGATCTTCCGCCTGGAGAAACAGCATTTGCGCGGTAGCCAGATTGGCAACGTGATCGTCAATCGGTGTGCCGATGAAAATGATGTGTTCTTTCAGCAAGCGCGAATAGATGTCATACGCGCGCTCGCCCCGGCTGGTTTGCTCCACAACCATCGGAACCAGGGTTGTGGCGTGGTATTGCGGTTCGTCGTAGTTTTTCATGAGAAAAAGTTTGCTCGCAAACTCGGGTTAGGTTCAGTGCTTAGTTTACTTGGCGCTGGCCGCTGAGATGGTCTTGACGTTTGCATTCTGGGCAAGCCAGTCAAGAGTTTTGTCGCTCCGAAGCTTCGCTTTCATCCTATCGAGCGTACCTTGCTTTGTCAAACTCGCCCGCAAGGCTTCTGCAGATTGGCCTCCGTGGCTGGCCATATGTTCGAGTTCGTGCTGCAATTCTTCTTCGGTCACATCTATCTTTTCTTCGGTCGCGATGCGATCGACGACCAATTCCGCTTTTACGTCATCCTTGGCGCGGTCTTCCTGCTTGCGCCGTAGACCAACCCAGTCTACGTTGACCGCACGAGGATCAACTCCCTGTTGCGCCAACGACCGGATGACCCTTTCGAGCCGCACATCCATTTGATGTTCAACAAGTGATTCGGGGACCGGGAAATCATGCTGCTTCACCAACTCCGCCAGCACCTTTTCTCGCTGCAGATCCTTGACCCGGTGATCGCGCTCGTGCTCCAGACCTTCTCTCACCTTCTTCTTCAGTTCGTCCATCGATGTCGCGTCGCTGACGTCCTTCGCGAATTCATCATTCATTTCTGGCAGGGTCTTGGTTTTTATGCCGAGCACGTCAACGGAATAGTGAAACGTCTTGCCTGCCAGTTTTGCGTCGGGATAGTCGGCAGGGTAGATCACGTCAAAATCTTTGTGATCTCCAACACTTGCGCCGCGGAGGTTCTCGTTGAATGGAGCCATCGTCTCCTCGGCCCCCACATGGCATAGTACGCTGTCTGCATTGAGCGGCTCGCCCTCACCTTCGGGCGTGCCGTGCAGTTTCACCTGCACATAATCGCCGTCTTGGACCACGCGGCCTTCAACCGGCGTAAAGGTGGCGGCGCGCTCGCGCATCTCTTCGAGAGTCTTCGCCAGGGTTTCATCGGTGATGCTGAGGTCGGGCATCTCGATGTCCAGGGCCTTGTAGTTTGCCAGGGCAAACTCTGGCAGAACTTCGAAACTCGCCCGGAACTTTACCGGCTGGCCCTCATTGAATTCCAGCTTGTCGACCTGCGGCTGGGAGACGGGAGTCAGCTTCTGTTCGGCAACTGCCTTCTCCACGTGCTCCGGTACCAGCTTTTGCAACACCTCGCCTTTGATGTCTTCGGCAAAGCGCTTCTTGATCAATGTGATCGGCGCCTTGCCCGGACGAAATCCAGGTACACGCGCCATCTTGGCGAATTCCTTGGCGACTTTTTCGGTCTGTTTGCTAAATTCCTCAGCCGGAATCTCCAGATCCAGCTCTCTCCGGCAATTTGCTTCCGCCATCTTGTTTCTCCCTTAAATCTAAGCTCTTTTCAAGGCGACGCCCGTGGTTAAAAAGTCGAATGCTTCGAGCGCACCAAACGCTTGCTGCTCGTCACTTCCACCCGCTCTGTCTGCGGAAATCTAACGAAACCACCTGTACCTAATCGGGCGAGTCCACTAGAACATCACAATAATAAAGTATAGGTTACGCCCCAACTCTGGTCAACGAATCCGCGGCACGGCGGTCGGGAGGAGCGGCTACGCCAGCCACTCCCGTTGATCTCGCGAATTCCAGGCACTCCGAGCGGCCACCCGGGGCTCCTGCCTTTGGCCACGCCCTAAACCCGCCCGGGCGTATGCTAATTTCGCTTTCGCAAGTTTTGAGTTTAATCTCAGAGTCCATCGAACAGGTAACTTCCGGTTTTCCAGAAGCAAGTACCGTTGTATACTGCCCGGCGGGCTTGACGTCGATGGTTGAACGCTGTAGGGCCGCTATCTGCCGCAACCGACGGTTGTTTTCGTTTTCGCAGTGTCACGGGGGAAACGTGTCCAAGACAAGTTCATTTTCGTTCCTACTTGCAGCAGTTGCGTTAACACTTTCTTTTTCGGGCTGTTCAAAGCAGGGGGACCAAACGTCGGCCCCTACTGAGAAGGGAAGCCAGACGGCGGCAACTGTCGATGCTCGCCCGCCGCGCAATCCCCTTCGTAATGCGTATTTCGGAGACTTGCACCTGCACAGCGGTTATTCGATGGATGCGTTTGCGATGGGTACGAGAACCACGCCAGATGATGCTTTCCGTTATGCGATGGGGGAGACAGTCAGTTATTTTGGGAAGCCGCAAAAGCGGATGGCAGCACTCGATTTTCTCGCGTTGACCGATCACGCCGAGTATCTCGGAGTAGGGCCGGAAACGGTGAATCCAAACGGCGTATTCGCAAAAACTGACTGGTTCACCAACATGACCAGCACGGATCCTGCAGTAGCGGCTGCGGCCTTCAAGAAGGTCGTCGGTACATTTACGACCAACAAGCCTCTGCCCGAATTGTCCGATCCCAAACTTCTACGATCAACTTGGAACGATTACCAGGCCACAGCTGAAAGATACAATAAGCCCGGCAGGTTCACGACCTTCATCGCCTTTGAGTGGACTTCAGCCCCAGAATTTCAGAACCTGCATCGTTGTGTGATCTTCGCTGATAAAGGACCAGAAATTCCCTTTTCGGCCTTCGATTCGCTCGACCCCGAAGCATTGTGGCGTTACCTCGAACAGCAACGGCAGATGGGTCGCGATGTGATCGCGGTTCCCCACAACGGCAACGCCAGCAACGGTCTGATGTTTAACCGGCGAGACTTGTCGGGCAAACCGTTGACACGGGATTACGCTGAGCGGCGAATGACCAATGAGCCACTCGCAGAGATTATCCAGGGCAAAGGACAGAGTGATACCAGTCCCGCACTCTCTCCCACCGACGAGTTTGCCAACTTCGAAATGTGGAAGTATCTGATCGGCACCGACACCATCGCAAACTCTTCAAAGGGCAGTTACATCCGGCAGGCGTATGGTGTGGGGCAGGAATTGCAAGAAACCCTGGGCGTCAATCCATTCAAATATGGCATCGAGGCGGGAACGGACTTCCATTCGGCTCTCTCATCAACTGAGGCAAGCAACTATCCTGGTTCGCATGGGCTACAGGATAACGATCCGAAGACGGTCATCAGCGCCACCACCTCGGTTGGTGGGGAACCTCCGACAAGTCTCGGATCCGGTGGATTGACGGGAGTTTGGGCGGAAGAGAATACCCGCGAATCATTATTCGCTGCGATGAAGCGGAAGGAAACATTCGGGACATCCGGAGTGCGAATCAAAGTCCGTCTGTTTGCGGGCTGGAGTTATCCAAAAGACCTGATTCAAAAACCCGACTGGGTGAAGGTTGCTTACGATGGAGGAGTACCCATGGGCAGCGACCTGGCATCACCGGTTGCCGGCGGCGCTCCTACTTTGATTGTTCATGCACTTAAGGATCCAAACAGCGGAAATCTCGATCGCATCCAGATTATTAAAGTCTCGACCAAGAACGGCAAGAGTACCGAGAAGGTGTACGACGTCGTCTGGAGTGGGGACCGCAAGGTGGATACAAAGACCGGAAAGCTCCCCGCGGTTGGGAACACTGTGGACATTAAGACTGCGACGTACACGAACTCGATTGGAGCGCCCGAACTATTAGGCGAGTGGACCGATCCATCGTTCGATCCCAAATCGAGCGTGACGTACTACGCGCGCGTTCTCGAAATTCCCACGCCGCGCTGGTCAACGTATTGGGCAGCTAAGCTGAACCTACCCCCGAACCCCGGCGTGTCAGCAACGGTGCAACAGCGCGCGTGGACTTCGCCGATCTGGTACACCCCCGGCAAATAAGTGACGTTTGCCGGTGAAATATCGGAAGGGCCTCGACGGTCATCCGAACTCGTTTCGCTATAGCTGGGAATCTCAACTTCCGGGTAAACGAGTGACTCGAATAGCTTAAAGGCTAGGTCGAGTACCAATCGGGCTCTGAATGTCTTGTACCGTCCCGCAAACGCTGCCAGAATTTGCCTATGCCAGCTCCTCCGCAATGGCTTGAGTGGGTGCGCCGACTGCAGTCGGTCGCGCAGAGCGGTCTTGAGTACGCCAAAGACCCTTACGACCGACAACGCTACGATGAGATACGACGTCTCGCGGCGGACATTGCAGCAAAGAGCGAGGGACTTCCGGACGTTGACCCCGTCCTCGGCCTATTCAAGAACGAGATCGGATACGCGACGCCGAAGGTCGACATCCGCATCGCGGTTTTTGATCGTGGTCGAGTCTTGTTGGTCAGAGAGCGCTCAGATGGTCTCTGGACGCTTCCGGGTGGATGGGCCGATGTTGGCGAGTCTCCGGCCGTGGTTGCGATACGTGAAGTCAAAGAAGAGTCCGGCTACGAGATTGTCATTAAGAAGCTTGCCGCCGTCCTCGACCGAGACAAACATGGCCATCCGCCGCTTGCCTACCATGTCTATAAATTGTTTTTCATTGGTGAACTTTGCGGAGGGCAAGCTACCCAAAGCATTGAAACAAACGGCGTCGAATTTTTCAGCGAGGACCAACTTCCTCCACTTTCGCTGACGCGTGTGATTCCGGAGCAAGTTAGGCATATGTTTGCACACTACCGGAATCCCGCCTTGCCAGCTTCTTTCGATTGAACGGGGAATCGATTGCTCGCGCTCTGTGGTACTGTTTTAGCTATCGCTCCTAGTTCTGTTCCTGTCATTCATCGCAAACGACGATTGCTTTGCCTGCGGAGGGCAAAATGGAATTTGGAACACTGTTTGAGCTATTCCTTGGCGTTCTGTTCATCCTCGCTTTGGCCATTGTCTTTGGTTCATTCTTCACGGTAGAGACAGCGCAGGTGGCAATCGTGCAGAGACTGGGAAAATTTGCTCGCGTTGCTGGACCAGGACTGAACTGGAAGACACCGTTCATTGAAGCTGTCGTCCGCCGCATGAGCATGAAGGTCCAGCAATTCGACGTGCAAGTGGAGACCAAGACGCAGGATAACGTCTTCGTACAGATTCCTGTGTCGATCCAATACAAAGTGATGCCTGAAGCTGTGGAGGCGGCATTTTATAAGTTGACCGATCCCGTCAAGCAGATTGAATCGATGGTCTACAACGTGGTGCTTGGACACGTTCCGAAAATGAAGCTCGACGACACCTTCCTTAACCAGGCCGACATTGCGAATGACTTGCGCGATAGCCTCGACGGTTCCATGAAGGAATATGGCTACTCCATTGTCAAGGTACTGATCTCCGATATCGTCCCCGACCAAAAAGTAAAAGCTGCAATGAACGACATCAATGCTGCCCAACGCGAACGGGAAGCAACTGTCTCCCGGGCGGAAACCAACAAGTTATTGTTGGTGAAGCAGGCCGAGGCCGAAGCCGAATCCAAACGATTGCAGGGTGAAGGCATCGCCAATCAGCGCAAAGCGATTATTTCTGGGTTGAAGGATTCCGTCGAAGACTTTGCCAAGACCGTGCAAGGTTCCACGCCGCAGGATGTTATGCAGCTGGTCCTGATGACGCAGTATTTTGACACGCTTAAGGAAATCGCCGCCAATGACCACAGTAATACCATCTTGATCCCGCACACGCCCAATACACTAACTGACCTCTTTAGTCAGATTCGCAACGCCGTCATTACCGGCACGGAGATGACCAAGCAGACCATTCCCGACACCCTGGCTCCCAGCGATCGACAAAAATAAAAATTCGGCATTTGCTCTGGAACAACTTGAAATGAGGGAAAACCCATGACTGCCACTACGCTCAAGACCGAACAAGTGCTCGCGACCCTTCCTCCACTCAAACTCTTCATTGACGGGAAATGGGGAGAGAGCGAGTCAAAAGCCAAAATCGCGATACGTAGTCCTGGGACTGGGGAGCTATTGGCGAATATTCCGCACTCGAGTTGTGCGGACGTAGATCGTGCCGTTGTCAGCGCGCGAAGAGCTTGGGACGGCTGGCGCATGACTGCTCCCTTTGAACGTGCCGCAGCGTGTCACAGAATTGCAGACAGAATCCTCGCGCGGAAAGAACAGATCGCGACAATCATTTCGATGGAGCAAGGTAAGCCCTACTTCGCCGAAGCTCTCCCTGAAGTCGAAGAGACTGCCGAGAACTTTAGGATCGCCGCGGAAGACGTAAAGAGGCTGGAGACGCCGATCATTCCGGCGCGCGACCCGAACAAGCGCCTATTCACGTTTAAAGTGGCCATCGGTGCGTGGGCCATTATCACCCCCTGGAATTTTCCCACCGTGATTCCGTCGGAGTATTTTGGACCTGGATTAGCGGCGGGAAATACCATCATCTTCAAACCGGCCGAACAAACGCCGTTGGCAGCCTACCTGATGACCCAGTGCATCGCGGAGGCTGAACTGCCTCCGGGCGTGTTCAATCTCGTTCCGGGCGACGGGCCAACGACAGGCGACGCTCTGGTTGCGAATCCCGGTATTGACGGAATCGGTCTAACCGGAGAGACCACCACAGGTGACGTTATCCAGCGAAGAGCCGGAGTAAAAAAACTCCTCATGGAGCTGGGCGGTAACGGACCTCAGATTGTATTGGAAGACGCCGACCTGGTCCGTGCGGCGAGGGCTGCGGCTTTCGGGGCGTACTTCAATGCGGGCCAGGTGTGTTGCGCTACAGAGCGCGTGCTGGTGGACAAACGAGTCCACAAGGACTTTCTCGACTTGGTCGTTCAGGAAGCAAAAGCTATTCGTGTGGGAGATCCCCTGGGCTCGGGCGTGACGATGGGTCCAATGAATAATCTCCCGGTGATTGAGAAGACGGAACGCCACCTTGCCGACGCCCTAGAGAGGGGCGCCCGGGTGGTTTTTGGCGGTAAGCGTGCGGCAAATCAGCCGACGAACTTGTTCTTCGAGCCTACGGTTGTCGACAACGTGACTTCCAGTATGCTCCTTAATAACGAAGAGACATTTGGACCGGTGGTGCCACTGGTTCAGGTCGGCAGTTACGATGAAGCCATTGCTCTCGCCAACGGCACAGGGTATGGACTTCAGATGGCAATATTTACGAAGGACATTGACAAAGCATTTTACTTTGCGGAACGCCTTCGCAGCGGCAATGTAGTCATCAACGACACCACTGATTATTGGGAGGCCCACGAACCATTCGGTGGTGGAGGTGGCACCAGGAGCGGCTACGGCCGACTGGGTGGCCGGTTCACGTTCGATGACATGACTCACTTGAAGACGGTCGCACTCCACATCAACCCGCTCGGATGAGAACTCGCTGTAACGACCAACGTCATCCACGGCTTTAAGACCTCAGGAAGGGAGCAGTAAATTGAAGTTCACGGTTCTTGGCGCAGGAATGATGGGATGCGCCACGGTTTACGATCTGGCCCGTTCAAAGACTGTCGATGAGATCCTTGTAGGTGACTACGATTTGCCGCGAGCAGAGACAGTTGCTCGGCGATTTGGCGCTGGAAAGGCCAGAGCGATCTCCGTCGATGTGCGCGATGCCGCGGCGTTGGCAAAAATACTCGATTGCAGCGAAGCGGTGCTCAATTGCACGCAATATTACTGGAACCTGCAGGTAATGAGAGCAGCCCTAGTTGCACGCGCTCACTATCTCGACCTCGGTGGCCTTTTCTACACCACGCGTAAACAACTAATGCTCGACGATGAATTCCGAAAAGTCGGCAAGCTGGCCATTCTTGGCATCGGCAGCGCGCCCGGTATTGCGAACGTAATGGCACGATATCTGGCAGACCAGCTTGATCGAGTGGATTGTATAGGCGTTTATAACGGCAGCCGCGATTTTCAAACCTATCCCGATGCCTTGGCGTTCGGCTTTTCCATCGCCACGATTCTTGACGAACTTACGATCCCGCCTGTGGCATTCATCAAACGCAAATTTGCAGAGCAAGAACAGTTTTCCGGAGCGGAAACGATTCGCTTTCCGAAGCCAATTGGCAGGCTGGTCATGCGTCATTCGATTCATTCGGAAGTTGCCACCCTTCCGTTAAGTTTCAAGGATAAAGGTATCCGTGAAGTATCCTTCAAGATCAACTATGACCCCCAACTGATGGAGTCTGTCCGATTGCTTAACGGAATTGGGTTACTGGAGCAGAAACCAGTGAGGATCGGGGACAGGGACATTTCCCCGCGAGCGTTTCTGGAACAACTGCTGAAGGCCCGGCCACCATCCGGAAAGTCTCCGAAAGATGTGGAAACGATTCTTGTAATCGCCCGAGGCGCGAAAGGTAAAGTCAGAAAGGAGCTTTCACTGAGTGCAACCGCCCGGTATACAAGAAAACCCGATTTCAGCGCGGTAGCGAGAGATACAGGTTTTCCAATCTCGATTGCGGCGCAGATGATTGCCAGTGGAGCTATTGATGTTACGGGTGTTCACCCGCCTGAAACGGCAATCCCGCCCTTACCATTCTTGAGAGAATTGAAAGCCCGCCAGATTCGGATCAGTGGATCTTCGTGGGACTGATTACGAGGCGAGAAGCGCGCTGGCGATCAGTGCCAGCACAATCCCGACTCCCTGACGCGTAGTCAGGCGCTCATGCAGGAATGCAATACTGATGAGAATTGTGACCATCGGGTAGAGAGCCGACAGCGTCACTACAGTGGACGTATTTCCTTTTTCGAGCGCCGCAAAAAAAGTTAGAAATCCTATAAACGCGAAGAAACCACCTAATGCCGCCCAACTGAAACCGGGAGTGCTCCACTCAATTTTGAACTTTTCCACAGCAAGCACGACGATGGCAAACGCAAGCACACCAGCTGTTTGAAATAGCAGCGCCTGACGTGGTTTGGCGTAGTTCGCCGCTAATTTGCTGAAAACCCCCCATAGGCCCCACGTCACAATCGTCAGGATTGCATATAAATACCAGATCTTCACAGACCCTCCGCGGAATTTGGACTAGCCGGGACATTGTAATCGTACAGGGTCTATTTGGCTAAACGGCGGAAGCACCTGTTTGCGCCCGTTTGTTCCGAATTCTCCGGTTGAATCGACCAGCCTCTTGTTACGCCAGCAAATCGCTGCCAGAATTTGTGTATGCAAAGCAATGAGACCGTTAGGGCCAACAAGCGGACCCGGATGAGTTCGCAGGTCGCCGGACTTGGCTTGGTGTTCACGCTCTTCGTATGTTTCCTGCAGTTACCCGTTCATGCGCAGACGCAGGAGCAACAAGGGCAGGCCCCGGGCGTCATAAAGGTGGATGTAAACCTCGTACTGCTCGATGCCACCGTGAAGACCAAAGCCGGCAAAATCATGGGCGACCTATCTCAGGAATCCTTCCAGCTTCGCGAAGACGGCGTTCCGCAGAGAATCGAAGTATTCAGCAAAGATGAACTGCCCATCAACGTAGCCCTGGTACTGGATTTGAGTGACTCAATAGGACCATTCCTGGGCCCTTTGCGCGACGCGGCCAACCTGGCCCTTTCCGCGCTCAAGTCCGACGACGAAGTTGCACTGTTTACGTTTTCCACTGAGGCCGAACTGCGCGTGCCTTTCACAAGAGACAAGTCAGCCATTTCCAAGCAGATCAATGAGTTCAAGGTAGGAGGCGCCACCAACATTAATGATGGCATTTTCATCGCTTCCAAATATTTGTTAAATCTGCCCCCAAAGGGCCGACGCGTCATCATCCTGATCAGCGATGATGTCGGCACGAGCGCAGGCGGGCAGGGAACAAACGACATCATCACGGAGACTATCGCCGCGGACGCAACCTTGTACAACCTGAAAATCCCGGGTTACAACCCCCCTGGAACCATGATGGCCGCTGCCATGGTGCCCGGTCTGGTCAATATCCACAAAGTTACAGAGCAAACAGGCGGGGAAATTTTCGATGTGCAGGATGTTGCGCATCTGAATGATGTATTTCGAACACTGATCGACCGAATCAAAACGCGTTACACGCTTGGGTATTACACACAGGCCACGGCAGCTTCGGGCAAGCCCCATAAGCTGGATGTAACTCTCACACCCTCTTACGGAAAAAAGGGAAAAGACTATCTAATCCTCTCGAAGTCTTCCTATTACGTCCATTGACCGTAAATGGGCCAAACCCACTTCAGTCATTCATCGCGACTAACCACATCGCCAGGTTACTGCAGCAACTTTCAATCTGCGCCGCAGGGTGGTTCTAAAACCGCTCCAAGGTCGAAGGCGCTAAAAAGATTAGTCGGATTAGGCCACGTCTTTTAGGGCGCCCCCGTCGCAATCTAAGTGTCGCTGAATGAGGCATTTGCGCATTCACCTTGATCCCACCTCTTCTTTACCTCGCTTGCATTGACTGAGCCCGCTTTTTCTGCGATTCAGACACGCGCACGGGCCCACCTCCCAACAAGTAGTGGTTTGGGTGGCCAGAAAGCAGCGAAAAAATGTCTATGAATTGCGGTTCCTTTTCGAGTGGATTGAGGAAGAGGTGGGTACTTGCGGCCAGTACATTCCTTCTAACGTCGGTAGCGTCAGCAGCGATTCTCCTGCCGAACCTGTTTCCGTTCGTTGACCCTACGGGGGTTGTAGCTACGTACAACACGGCCGGCCCTATTGATGAGAGTGCCAAAAATCCCTTTTTTCAGGCATTAGGGACAAACGGGCGGAGCTGCGGAACTTGCCATCTAGCGAAAGACGCGTTCGGCCTGAGCGGCTCCAGCATTCGAGCTCTATATGCGCAGAGTCGGGGGGCCGACCCCTTGTTCGCTGTTGTTGATGGGGCGAATTGCCCACAAAATGCCTCTGTCGATCCCCAGAGCCACAGCCTTCTGCTTCAAAACGGTCTGATTCGCATCTCCATGCAAGTTCCCGCAAATAGCCAATTTCAGATTCAGGTGTACAGAGACCCTTATGGGTGTGCAATCACAACCGATCCGACGACCAATGTCCAGACAGTCTCCGTTTACCGGCGGCCACTACCGACTACAAACCTCCGCTACCTGAGCGCGATCATGTTTGACGGCCGGGAGACGCTCGAGCCATTGACTTCGTCCGCGACCTTTCAGAACAATCTTGTAACTGACCTCATGCATCAGGCGCTGGATGCGACGCTGATTCACGCGCAGGCCACGACGGCGCCGACAACAGAGCAGCAGGCTGCCATCGTCAGTTTTGAAATGGGGCTGACATCGGCGCAGGAAATGGATTTTCGCGCAGGATGGTTGAATCGCATGGGCGCCACCGGCGGACCTCTCACACTGTCAAGTCAGAGCTATTATCCGGGAACGAACGATTCGTTGGGTGCTGACCCGCAGGGAAACGCATTCAATTCGACGGCCATGACTCTTTACGCAGCATTTGAGAAAGCCCAAGGCGGTTCGGATCTTGGTCGTGATCAGGAAAACTTTGCCATGCAACAAATCGCCGCAGGAGAGAACCTCTTCAACACTCATCCGTTGACTATTTCAAACGTACGCGGACTGAACGACAATGCCGCGCTGGCAAAAGCTCTCGGTACGAGCGTGCCCATCGCCCCGTTTCAGGGTTTTTGCACAACGTGCCATGACACCCCGAATGTGGGCAACCACTCATTGCCGTTGGCTCTGGACATCGGCACCGGTCACGACCCAACTGTAGAGAACGACCCATTGATCGCGAGCGGAGTGTCTCAACTAAGCTTCCCGGAGTTGCCAATCTATCGGATCACCGGATGCCCGAATCCGTTCGCCGACCCGTCCCAAGCCGCCGAGCCATATGTGATTCTCACGACCGATCCGGGCAAGGGATTGGTTACCGGCTTGTGCAGCGACGTCAGCCGGACAAAAGGGCCGGTGCTTCGCGGACTTGCTGCGCGAGCTCCGTATTTTCACAATGGCGCGGCTGCCGACCTGACGGAGTTAGTGGATTTTTACAATCTGCGTTTCCAGATGAATTTGACGAACCAGGAAAAACAGCAATTGATCGCGTTCCTGAATTCACTTTGAAAAGAAGGCTAACCCACAACTTCGCGTCTTCGGCGGTAGCTACTCCCGCCACCGATACCACCCAGGTCAACGACCGCGGCGATAACCAGGATGATCAAATTGAGCCCAACGATCGGGCGGCCGGTATTCACCATCCATGCATAGACCAATGTCGTGAGCGGCACGAATATAAAGCCGAGGATCGGCAGAATCAGCCCGTGATAGGCGCGCTCAAGATAATTTGAAAAAAGGAATATCAGCACCAGAGCAATCCGCGGGAACGCAAGAAAAATAATCAGCAAGAGACATGGCATATCTGCCCTCCGAAATGACTCAACTTATCAGATGCCGCTCGAGGCGGAAAATCCGCCTGGTAAGGCTGCGCCAGCCAGCGATAGAGGTTCTTCGCTTGCATCCCGCTCATCGAGCATGGCCGTGTGCACGGCGACTCTGAGCTCAGCAGGAGTCTTTACGGGCCCCACGCTTAAGTTGAGCGCCTAACAGCATGAGGAAACTGGTGGACGAGCCCTCCTCGCGGGCTCGCGCATGGACCGCAATCTATAAGCTAGTGAAGATCGGCGCCTGGTGGGATACCGTTCAGCCGACCGTTCGGGTCGTAACGGCGAGTCAATTCAAGTGCTTGATTTCTCGTTGAAGAGACCTCGCAGCCTCAGTCCGTCAGAACTGAATTGTTCGAGGTTTGCGAGGCGCTTTTCGAGGGCGGGCGTTACAATTGAAGCTCCACGATGAAGCGAACCCCGAGACTCGTGCAAAACGTCCTGCAATCCGCGTGGGTGTTATTGCTGTTCGCGCCGCTCTTTGCCCTGCAGGCAGGCCAATCCCCTGCGCCAGGCGAACCTGCGAAGATTGTGGTGTCGGTGAACTCGGTTTTGGTACCTGTCGTGGTCCGAGATTCGCACGGGCGCGCTGTAGGAAATTTGAAGCAGGGGGACTTTCAGGTATTCGACCGGAATAAACCTCAGGCGATCACCGGATTCTCGGTGCAGGAGCGGGTTGAAGGGCGAGTTTCCAATGTGAATCCGGTCACGGCGACGGAAAGTCCTTCGCCGAAGCCACTTCGTCCGGTGAATGCTCCCGAACGGTTCATTGTGTTCATAATCGACAATATGCACATGAGTGTCGGCGATTTGATCGGCATTCAAAAAGCGGCGACGAAGATGATTGACACTTCGTTGACGAGTTCGGATGTGGCCGCTGTTGTCTCCATGTCTGGATCGAGCAGCGGACTGACGCAGGACCGAGCAAAATTGCAAGACGCGATCGCGAAGCTGCAAGTGCAGAACCTCTATCGCAAAATGGGTCGTTCTTGTCCGAATATCGATTATTACGAAGCGGATCGAATTCAAAATAAACACGACCCGATGGCGACCGATGCCGCCGTTCAAGACACCATACGCTGCTGTGATTGTGCCAAACCTGTTGCCCAGACAATGGTGGAGGAGGCGGCAGGGCGAGCCCTGCAGATTGGCGACCAGGATGTCCACGCGACACTGAGCCTTATCCGAGACATCGTCAGCAAGATGAGTGCGATGCCGGGTCAGCGGATATTAATTTTGGTGTCGCCGGGATTTTTAACCATATCAGCCGAGGCCTTGAGAGAGAGGTCGCAACTTCTGGATCTGGCGGCGCAGTCCCAGGTGACGATTAGCGCAATGGATGCACGCGGCCTATATACCACAGCAGCGACAGCCAGTAATGGGGCTCTCGGAACTGCACGTCAAATGAGAAACGAATCACAATATCAAGGTGAGTCGATGGCAATGAATGAAGATGTCATGTCGGAGTTGGCGGATGGCACGGGTGGAACGTACTTCCATAACAGCAATGATCTGACCGGAGGATTTCAATCGCTCACGGCCACTCCAGAGTTTGTTTATCTGCTTGAGATGTCGCTCCAGAATGTGAAGCAGGACGGAGCTTATCATCAACTAAAGGTAAAAGTGAACGATGACTCTTTGAAGCTGCAGGCCCGCCGTGGGTATTTCGCGCCGAAGTCTGTCAAGAAATAAGGTGTGTGCACCAGGAAGCGTGTCGTTTTCGCAGCTGATCTATCGGGAGTATCTGCAGCATAAGACCAACAGGCAGATTTATGCTAGCCTAGGGGCCGCTCAGGGAGGCGTATCCCATGGCCAATCCTAACTCTATGCCCAGCTGGCGAAGCAGCGCAGCTTGGCCGAGTCTGACCGGTCGGTTTGCGCTGATGAGCCTGCTCGGTTTCCTCCTCTGTGCTCTAAGCTGCCCGCAAAGTTCTAACACCGGGGTGACGATAAAGGCGAAGGTCAGGCAGGTACTGGTCGACGTAGTGGTGACGGACGAACATTACCGTCCTATTCAAGGACTGACCCGAGAGGACTTTACCGTCCTCGAAAATGGCACCCCACAGCAAATTCTCTCTTTCGAGGCGCATACGGGTACCTCGGACGGAAATCTTAAGACCCCAGCAATTCCGAGGATGCCGCAGAATACGTTTCTGAACGTGTCTCTGACCAGTGAGCAGCTACCGCTGAATGTTTTGCTATTTGATGCGTTAAATACCCCTCTAGATAACCAGCCTTACGCCTATCAGGAAGTCATCAAGTTTTTACGCAACCTTCCTCAGGGAAGCCGTTTTGCTATTTTCGTGCTCGGAGAGAAACTCCACCTGCTGCAAGGATTCTCGGACAATGAACAGCAATTAATCGCCGCAATGAGTAGCGATCAGGCGAGAACCGATGCTGCCACACTAATTGGCGCACCCGGAAATTTCGTTGTGCCAACGGCGATGGAGACCGGGCCGTTTGCCCATGATCCAGTCATCAGACGGTTAGTCAACAACACCCGATTAGTGGATGCCGATGCGAGAGACTTCCTGGCGGAACACCGAACGGAGCTGACCATCGCCGCGTTCGCGGAAATTGCGAGACTGCTGAACGGTCTACCCGGGCGCAAGAATCTGATCTGGTTATCCGGGTCTTTCCCTCTTGGATTTTTCTCCAGCAACAATGCGATGAATCCGTTTGGATCAACTGTGAACCTTGAGCCGAGACTTCACCAAGCCGCGAAAATGCTCGAAGTCGGTCAGGTTGCGGTTTACCCGGTTGATGCGCGCGGTTTGGGGACCGACGGAACATTCGGCGCCCAGGGTGCGGGACAGCGAATCGCATCAAGTGCGCCGGAGGCGGTCCTCGCGGAACATCTGGTAATGGAACAGATCGCTGACGACACTGGCGGCCGCGCGTTCTTTAACACAAACGGTCTGGCCGAAGCCATTAACAGCAGCGTGGAGCAAGGCGCGAATTACTACACATTAAGTTACTCCCCGACGAACACGAACTTCGATGGACGAATCCGCAAGATCCGTGTGAAGGTTCCGCCGAATGGATATCAGCTGGCGTATCGCCATAGCTACGTTGCGGATGACGACACTGTTATCAGCCAGAAAGCGGCCATGGCGCCGGCGAATCGTTTGCGGACGGCACTGATGCGTGGAGCCCCACTTTCACACGACTATGCCCTGGAATTGCACATCCAGCCCGATGGTGCCCCCGAGCGTGTGACGAAGGAACAAATCGCGCACCTTTCACATTTTCCGGCATTCGTCTCGGAGAAAACCTGGAACGACGTAAAGATGCAAAAGTATCAGGTTGAGTATGGTTTTTTGGGTGGAAAATATTCGTTCCAGGAAGCACCTGATGAAAGCCGCTACGGAAAATTCGAATTCCAGTTCGCTGCCTACGATTCTGACAACCGGCCGATGCTGGGTCAGTGGACACGGTTTGATAAGGAATACTCGAGAAGAGAGATCGAGGAAATTGAAAAAGGCACATTTCACTTAAAGCAAATCATCGAAATTCCAAGCAACGCAGTGTGGCTGCGCCTGGTCGTGCATGATCTCGTGGGAGATCACATCGGTTCGATCGAAATACCGCTGCCGGTTGCCATTCAGACACAGGCGCAAGCGGAGCCCATCGCCACCACCCCCAATCCCAACTGAAACTCAGCTAAACACGCGGTTACTTTCAATTTGCCTGGAAATCAGCGAGAGGTTTTCGGCGTTGGTGCGGCAGCCGCCTGGGATCCGGGCAGAGTGGAGTTTGGTTTGAATCCTGCGCGCTCCATGCCGCGTTGCGTCTCCGGATTTTTCATGAATGTGTTCCAAACGAAGGAAGTGCGGGCGTTCTCTGCCATTACCATGGAGATTCCGATATCTATCCCGACGACATCCGTATCGTACCAATTGGTGCGCGGATTGAACGCATCGACGTAACCGTATTGCGTCCAGGCGCCTTTCCCGTAGCGATTCTTAATATTGCGGAGAACGCGCATGGTCGCGTCCGGCATAAAAGGAAGGGAACCCGCTGTGGCACAGGGAACCACGCTCCCATCGATGGGGCCCGTAGCCGGCGGACCGCCCCAGGCGACATAACCTTTTTGCGAATCGGATGCGGTAATACCCCACAGGTCGTCACTGTAGTCCGGGAATTGCGAGGATAAATCCAGGCAGAAACGGCGATGGGCATCGGTAGCCAGGATAGAATTCTGAAAATAATCGGCATATTTATCATGCTTGCCGCGAAAATCAAACCAGGCCTGTGAATACTGATGAATGAACAGAGGAGCGAACGAGCCGATGTAGCGGATGCCGTCATATTCGAACGTGGTGCGCTTCCAGGCATTCCACGCTTCGGCGGGCAATGCGTGCGCAGATGAACCCAAGCCGAGGAGATACATCATCATCATCTCGCTGTAATCCCCCCAGCGATATTGAAGAAAGCCACCTTCCGGAGTCCAACCGTGCGGCAGGATCGGTGTGTCTTCCGAAAGCCAATTCCAGTCAACGCGGTTGAAGATTTCCAGGGCAAGTTCTCTGATTTCTGCGTGGAAAAAGTGCTGGCGACAGGTGAGAACCCCGCAAAGCAGGATGGCAGTGTCGACGGAAGAAGCTTCAGAATCCCAGAGACGCTCTCCCGTATTGATGTTACCGAAGTGATAGAAAAATCCGCGATGATTGGGCAATTTTTTCCACAGAAACCGGAGTGTATTGAGGGCACGCGCTTCAGCCACCGGGCGCTGAACAAATCCACGGTTCTCGCCGATACAAAGTGCCGTGAGCCCGAAACCAGTGGCGGCAATGCTGCCCAACTCGTTGGTAACGGGGCTGCGCGCATGGCAGCGGTCCAGGACGATCCCGGTTTCAGGATGCGCTTGTTCCCAAAAATACTTGAAGCTGGTTGTCTCCAAATCCTGGAGCAGGGCATCGTCAGAATCGGAAAACACCTTGGGAACTGGCGTCGTCGTCGGGCGTGCTGAGGGTTTGCTTCGGGTTTGTGCAATGGAAAGGGCGCCCAAGTCAAAAACCGGAAGTGCAGCTGCCGCGCAGGCAAGGCGCTTTAATAATTTGCGGCGCGATAACTTGTTGGAGCTAAATTCTTCTCTCTGATCCATTTTTATTTATTATAGACACTCTTTGCGCCGAGGAACTCTCACTTCTGCAACGGGTGCCCTATGCTTACCAGTTGGATGCGGGAATTGCCCCATCAGGCTCAGCCGAAGAAAGGGCTGCCGATTCTGCCTTGCTTTCAATCTAACTGAAAGGTAGGTTGAGGAAGGAATATGACCGGGCATCGGATAGTCGCCATCGGGGCAATCGTCATCCTGTGCGTAGGCGGCGCATTTCTCGCAGCACGCCTTACTCTGCGTAAACGCGGCAGAATAGGAACAATTACGCTTACCGGCGCTGTCCTCAAGAACGACAAAGATCCGCGAAAGCAATCCCCTATTTCGAATGTCGAAGTTAGCTCGCCGGATGGACTGCTCGCTGACGACGTGAAGTCAGATTTTTCCGGTTCGTTCAGACTCACTTTTATTCCGGGGGTGAAACTCGGACAGCCCATCCGGCTGTCTTTTCAGCACCCGGATTTCCAGCCGCTGGAGCTTCAGGAAATGCTCAGTGACAAGCTGGACGTCGTCCGACTGACACCGCTCCATGACGAAGTAGAATCGAAGCTCAATGAGGCCGAAGTTGTCGTGGGAAATCTTTTGGTGCGCTATTCAACCGAGGGGACCAAGACGGAAAATATCGGAAGCGCAGTGAAGACATTTGAGGTCGAAAACGAGGGAAATCTTCCGTGTATTCAGAAGAGTACTTGCTCGCCGGACGGAAAATGGAGGGCCGCGGTGGCCACGGCAAGTCTGGACGCGGGGGAGGGAAATGTGTTCCGAGATGCGCGAGTGACGTGTATTGCCGGGCCATGCCCGTTCACGCGCGTCGATAGCGATGAATTTTCGGGGGGCGGCAGGGTAATTAAAGTCAGTGTCCGCAACTGGTCAGATACGACCACGTTTCTGTTCCAGGCAGAAGTATTTCGCTCGCAGCTGGACTCGATCACCCGAACTTCGTTCCCTGTGATTTTCGGACGCTCCATGAATTTTACCCTGCCATCGGCAGCGGAAGGCCCAAGCCTCGAAGCAGAGATGAATGGGACCTTAACAGTGTTCCCACTTGGACCGTCGCCGGATCTTAGTTGGGCCACGTGTCAGGTTCGAGTCGAAAAGAACCAAGCAAGGGATTATCGATGCGAACTGAAAGCGGGTTATCGATTTAAATAAACCATCTTTGGGCTCTACTGTTGATTTCCAAAAACCAATACTTGCATCGCGCCGTTTTCGCTGGTCGGAACGAAAACGTGCGCAGTCTTGGGATCGTAGCCCATGGTCTTGCCACCGGTCTTTGTCTCGATAGCCTGAACCAGGGAGTACTTGTCCGGCGAATCCTGATGAAAGACCGAAACTTTCCCATCACCCGTTGAGAGATAAACAAGTTTGGTCGTGCTGTCGAATGCACCCGCGTCTACGCGTTCGCCGATCGGCGCGGTGAAAACGACCTTCCCGGTTTCAGCGTTCAGGACGGCAAGATGCCTGCTTCGGCAACCAACAAACAGACGCCTATTTTCAATATCCATGGACAAGGCGGTCGGCGTTGCACAGGGAGCGAGCGGCCAGCGATCTACTACCTTGAGCGAATTGACGTCAATATGCAGAGTCTCGTTTTGTTCTTCCAGATTGACATAGAGGTTCCCTTTGCCGTCACTAACGGCAAACTCCGGACCGCCTCCCAGGGCAATTGTTCCCGCTAGCGAGCCGTCCTTAGCGTTCAGTACGGTGATGTTGTCACTGTCGCCGTTCATGACGTAGATCCGCTTCGTGAGCGGCTCGTAGATAATTGCGTCAGGTTTCTTGCCAACTTTAATTTCGCCGAGAGGTTTCAGTGTCTTCAAATCGAACGCCACGACGGAATCCGACTTTCCAGCAGAAGCATATCCGCGGCCGAACTCACTAGACACTGCGACACCATGCACGCCGGGCGTGTTTGGGACTGTACCGACGATGGTGTATGCATCAGCATCCAGAACATCTACTTGCGTGCTATGAGAAATAAACACCCGCCGGCTAGCATCGTCGACCGTGACGTAATCCCAACCACCCGACCCCGGGACAGCCACTTTCTTGACTAGTTCGTATTTGCCAATTGCGAATCCAATCGTTGTGATCAATATAGTCGCGACCAGCGCACCAAGAATGTGCTTTCTCATTGTTTCTCCCTCAAGCGTTGTACGTGGTACGACATAATCTCACCTTACATCTCTACTTGAGCACTCCCTTACAAACGGCCGGGACGGTCCTCACACTGGCGGAGAGCACACCGGCCGTCTGGCATTTTGCAGCATTCTATTTTTCGTGAGTGGGAGACCAACGAAGGCCCAACCCGAGTGTCGGCTCATAGTATTCGCGCTGGACAAAGTACTGTTTTTGTCCGTTGTAGAAGCCGAAAACCTCGTTATTGAGATTCAGGCCATACGCCATAAAGGTGAGGCCACGTCCGATGTAGTAACTACCCTGAACGTCAATCTGAAAATGGGTAAAGAAGTATTGATCGCCTAACGGGCCATAGAGACCACCCGGTGTCCCGTCCTGATATTGATAAGCGTAAATGCTTGCTTGGTTGTAGGTGAATCCCGCGCGAATCGACAAACGGTGTTTATCATAGGTTGGGCTAATATTAAAAATGTTTGGCGACTGCCGCAGAAGGGCAGGAGAGTCGCTCCGCCCTGGAATGCCGCTGGCTTGCGAACTTGTATGGCTGTAGTTTGCGGAAAGACCCAGTCCATTCAGGAATCCTGGCAGGGAAGTGAAATGCTGCAGATAACCGACTTCGATACCAGAGAGCCAACCGCTTCCCGCATTTACTGGCTGGGTGATTTGCCAATTACCGACCGGATACTGTAATGGATTACTCGGATCGGGAGAGTAATCGGTCTTCAAGATCGTCGTCGTAACTATCGGACTATAGAGCTGCTTGTAAAAATAGCCCGCCTGAATCATTCCGAACGGCTTCAGATAATGTTCGACAAGAACATCGTAATTATTTGCTGTTTCGGCCTTGAGGTTCGGATTGCCAAGAGATTCTCCGTATGGTTGCCCTGCGTCAATTGTAACGGTATATGCCTGAGCAATATCCTGGGGATCCGGACGAGAAAGGGCACGGCTATAGACCAAGCGAAGATTGGTGTCGTGCCCGAGATCGATCTTGGCTGAGACACTGGGTAGATAGTTTATATAGGAGCCGTTCTTATTAATGTTTCCGGCATAGCCGGTAACAGGATTGATCGGAGGAGTGCATCCTTGTGGCGATGAAGGGCAATCTGAAAAGGCCGGCGTCGAGGTAAAGAGACTGGTTCCTTCAATACGCAGACCAGCTACGATTCGAACCTTGTTGAAATCAATTGTGTCCATGACGTATCCGGCCGAGACCTGTTCTACAAGGTCAAAATTTCCGGCATTGACGCCGACCGAACTGGGGTCGAGAGTGAAGCTGGACATGTTCTGGTTCAAATAACCGAGAAGCTCGCCCCAATTGGTGCCCGGGCCAAACTGGTAGTTTCCCTTGTAATAGCCGGGATCCTTGAACTTGCTCACGAACGGTGTAAGAGGAACAGAATCATTCGGGGAATACGTTGGAGTGTAGGAATTGTCAAACTTATGCGCGTTACGGAATTTGCCTCCGACCTCGATTGTCGAAAGGTGGGACCACAGGTGGTACTGCTTCGCGTAGGCGCCAGCGGCTAGCAGATTCAATTGGGGCGACTTGCCTACCGAAGTATTGATCGACGTCATGTCGTAGTTTGCTGGCGAATATGCTTCAGTAAAGCAGTTTTGAGTCCACCCCGGCACATAGAATTTTGTCGTTAGCTGCGGGCTGAACTGACATGTGCTTCCCCCTGGATAAAGAGAATTAAATGTACTGTTGGTGTCGAATTGGGCGCCTTCGTCGCCGCCGGAATGGTCCATTTGTGAACGAGAGACAGCCACCTCCCACGAGAACCACGAAGTCGAGAATACATGCTTGCCTCCCAGCAGGAAACTGGCGATGGTAAAAATGGGCACGCGACTGGAAACTTTGAAAACGGGATTGCCGCCATTTCCGTTATAAGTGCTGATCCCTTGCGTGTTGTCAAAGATCTGATAGACCCATTTGTCTCCAAAATCATGGAAATCGGAGTAGAGAAATTTTGCATAGATGTCCGACCCCTCGCCCAGGGACCGGTCAAGCGTGCCAGTGAAACCCCAACGGCTACGTTTGTACTGATAGTCCCGCATATCCTGCTCATCAAACCAGCGTTGCTGAGCCTGGGTGGAATTGTTGGTCGCAACGTCGGGGGTAGGCTCAATATCATTAATGCCGCGCCCGTTCCAATCGTAAGAAGTACCGAATAATACCCCCCATTGCTTATTTTCGCCGAAGCGTTCGCCGACGGTACCCATTACTTGAGTCAGGGCACGATGGGTGATGATTGGAGTTGTGCCGCCGAAACCCGCAACTGAAATTGTGGGACGTTCCGTGGCCGTCTTGGTGACGAGGTTTACGGAACCACCGATACCGTCTCCATCCATGTTCGCTTGCAATGTCTTGTTGACCTCAACCGATTCAACGAGATCGGCGGGCATAGCGTCGAACTTGATCTGGCGGACACCTGGTTCGGGCGACGGAACATTGATGCCGTCGATTGTCGCATTGGTAAGGCGTGGCTCAAGGCTGCGAACCTGAATGTACTTGCCTTCTCCTTCATCGCGTTCGAGGGTCACGCTCGGCAGACGGCCAACCGCATCGGCGACGTTTGCGTTGGGCAGAGAAGTAAAGACTTCGTTCGGGAGTACCTGGAGGATATTATCGGCAGTGCGTTCGCGATTGACTGCTTCAGCTTCCCCGGATCCTCTGTCGGAGGTCACGAGAATCTGATCGTTCTGAGAAGAAAGCTCCATTCGAACATCGAGAGTTGTGGCTTGTCCGGCGGAAATGGTCACTACCTTTGTGAACAAGGCGAATCCAACGTAGGTGATGGTGATGGTGTATGTACCTGGTGTGAGGCTAGTGACGTTATAGGTGCCTTGGGCATTGGTCGCAACTGTTGCGCCGCCCGGTTGCATTTCAACTTCTGCCCCCTGTAAGACGGCCCCGGACGTATCTGTGATGTGGCCGGTGATATAACCTTTATCGCTCTGCGCCATCAAGCTCGTTACTGTTCCAACTGTGAAAATCATAGCTATCGCTGCGATTAGGCGGATGAACTTCCTCATCTTGACCTCTCCCTCTGAGATTTCTCGTTTATTTGTTCTCGCGTGATCCACTGCTTCTCCCTTTGCGGTCTGCCGGAGCGATTCGACTTGTGGGAGGTCTGTTTTCGTTTTCCTGCTCTGATTAAGCCACTTTATGCTTAACCCAAAGTGACAAGACATGAACGGGTAGTTAAATAGGGGCTGAAAGAGTTTTCAGGTTGAGTTTCCGCTGGCGATCGGCCCGATCAGGAAAGGAGTTTCTCGACGAAAATCTCGGAATTTGTGACGCCGATCACAATTGGGAGCTTGATTCTCATGCGCGTTCCCTCACCGACTTTGCTCTCGACCTCAATCGTTCCCTTGTGCATCTCCGCGATCCAGCGCGCAATTGCTAATCCCAAACCTGAGCCGCGAATCTCGCGCGAACGGGCCTGATCGGCGCGATAGAAGCGGTCGAAAATACGCGGGAGGTCGATTTCCGCAATGCCCATGCCTGTGTCCTCAATCTCAACCGTCGCCGTTCCGCCGTCAATCTGTGCGCGCAGGGTAACGCTTCCGCCAGCAGGCGTGTACTTTACGGCGTTGTCCAAGATTGTCAGAAGAAGTCGCTCGAGAGCTGTCGCGTCTCCGTGAACTAGATACGAATCGACATTGTCGAAAGTCTCGAACGTAAAGTATAGATTCCTAGCCGAAGCGAGCAGACGCGCTTGCTGGCATGCTCGCGCGAGGATCGGCTCCAGATCAACGACCCCAAACGTAAGTTGTGAAGCGCCTGCATCCGCCCGGGCCAGCGTCAGTAGATGCTCGATCAAACTGGTGGTTTCTTCGGTTGATTCCAGAATACGGCGGAGGGTCTCACGATACTCTGTTTCCGTACGGGTTCGCCGCAGGGCGAGTTCAGCATTGGTCCGAATCAGGGCGAGAGGCGTTCGCAAGTCGTGAGATGCGTCAGCAGTAAACTGGGTAATCCGGTTAACGGAAGAATCGATTCGTTCGAGCATTGCGTTGACCGTTTCTGTCAGACGCCTCAATTCGTCCTTTGCTTCGGGAACTTCCAGGCGCTTGTGCAGGTTACGCACGCCGATTTCCTCAGCACTCTTGATGATTCGATTCACCGGAGCGAGTGCGCGGCCACTAAGCCAATAGCCTAGGAGCGAGGCCAGCAAGACCAACATGGGAAGAAATTCCTTTTCGATCACGCGAAAACGATCGAGGGCTTGATCGAAGGGTTCGGTTGGTACAGCAGCATCAATCAGATATTTCTGACCGGCTACGTCGATACGTTGCCTGGCAATCCGATACTGCGAGTGATTCAGGTTGCGATTAAAGAAGACGGTTCGTTCTTCGAATGGCGGGAAGGGAAAATCGGCCTCGAGAAAGCCCGGCGACTGGAAAATTACCAGGCCATCCAGCGAAGCAACCTGAAAAATGGCACCATTGGCCCACAAGCTAGAAAGTTCCCCCAGTTCCTTCTCGACTTTTATGGGTCCTTTCGGCGCGGAATCCGCTATGACCCGTTGCACGATATCCAGATTGCTGCGCGACGCATCATTTACCGTAGTTTCGATACTGTGACGGAAGCCCATATCGCAAATCCAGAAAAACACGAGGAAGGAAGCACCGAGCACGAGAGAGTAAAGTAGGGTGAGCCGCGCCCGAATCGTCAAGTTCACGGTGTACCGACCGTTCCCGCCGAGTACCCGAACCCGCGATGTGTCTGAAGCAGTCTCGTTTCCGTATCTTTATCGACTTTCTTTCGCAGCAGCCGCATGAATGCGTCGAGGGTATTGTCCGACACGTCGCGACTGCTGCCCCATATCTTGGTCAAGATTTCATAGCGAGAAACAATCCTGCCGGTGTTGCGTGCAAGCAGTTCCAGTAAACGAAATTCTGTCAGGGACAGGTGTACTTCAACGCCCTTGCGAAAAGTTCTGTGTGTCGTCAGGTCGAGTACCAGGTCTTCAACCTCAAGAACATTTTTCTTCCGGAATTCTTTGCGGCGCACCAGTGCACGGATGCGAGCCAGGAGTTCAACGAACGAGAACGGCTTTGTCAGATAATCATCGGCGCCCGCATCCAGACCCCTTACGATGTCTTGGAGCGCGTCACGAGCTGTCAGCATCAGGACAGGGGTCTCCTGTTCCCGGCGGCGTAACTGACGGGCTACTTCAAGTCCGTCAATTTTCGGCAGCATAAGGTCCAGAAGAATGATGTCAAACGATTCGACCGCAGAAAGCTCCAGGGCTGCCGAGCCGTCTCTTGCCAGACTCACTTCGTACGACTCCTCCTGGAGCCCTGCCGTCAGGAGTCGTGCCATCTCCGGTTCATCTTCCACGATCAATATGTTCATGGTGAGAAGCTGATCGTAATCGGAGAGTTGTGAATGTCCGATGAATGAGTCGTTACAAGAACGTTGTTTCACTGATTCTAGTGAGCCGCGGCATTGGCCTTTGCCGGGACGTTTATGGCCACTTGGTCCGGCTTTGTCCATACGGCTTTTCCGTCGACAATTTCAAGCTTGTTCATGGTGATCAGTGCCCGTGTTCCGTCAACGTCGATTAGCAAATAGTGGTAATTGATTCCATTGTCCTTATACAGATCGTCCGGGCCTCGCGGAATAGGATAGGCGTGTGCGCCGCCGCCCCCGGTGACGAAATAGGTGACACCGTTGTACTCGTGTCGCTCGTAATTATGGACGTGCCCGTTGAATACGATAATCCGTGCACGCATATTCTGTTGGCGCCCCTCTAGCCATTTGCCAAGGGCCTTTTCCGATTCGCGAGCCGTGTGGCCACCCCCAAATGCTTTATCGTCGGATGAACTCGTGTAGGGAGGGTGATGAAAAACCATGAAAACAAAATTGGCGTCGTCCGGCAGCTTGTCGAATTGGTCTTTCAGCCAACCGCCTTGCGGGCCAGTCAGCTCATCGAGTGCACTGTCCATCACGAGCATGACATTCTTTCCCAATTTTACGGAGTAATAACGGCTCTCCTTTAGGTCCGGGAAACGCGCAAAATAATTTGCCAGGGCTGTCGCTTGTTTGCCTTTCAGGTCATGATTGCCCAGAGCTGGATAGATTTGAACGTTGTCCAGCTTCCAGGTGGCTGTTTCCGAGTCCCAAACTTCCCAGTCCTTTGCCTTTTCGCCGTCATAAACAATGTCGCCGCCAATTGAAACAAACGCGGGTTTAACCTTGTCGATGGCCTCCACCAGTGCTTTTCGGACGGCCGGATTTGCGACTTCGGTATCGGCCGGATCGTGAAATCGGGTATCGCCAAATGCTACAAATCTGTACGCGCCAGGGACGTTCAATTCCAGGGCGACATGATTGTTTGCATCGAGAGCTTGTTCCTGCGATTGGACTCGATTACAGGATGTGGCTAACCACAGAACGGAAGCTAATAGCAGGACGCTGATTGTCGCTGACCTAGTATTCATAATGTAATACATTAAATCTCTTCGCTGTTTTGTTGGTTAATGATTTTTCAGAATTACTGGTCCAGGATCTCTCTCGCTCATCTCTCCTCCAACTGTGGCAAACTAGACGGGGATGGCCACCTCAGAATTAGTGCCTCGCTCCGGCACAGCCGCATTTCAATTTTCCGGATTCCGGCTCTATCAAATCGCGCGCTTTTGTATTGTCTTCTGCACGGAAATGCAATCGGTTGCGGTTGGTTGGCAAGTCTATGAAATCACCCATCGTCCGCTTGACCTTGGTCTAACCGGGCTCGTGCAATTCCTTCCCGGTATCTTGCTCTTTCTCGTTGCTGGCCATGTCACGGATCGATTCGATCGGCGTAAACTTCTCAGCTTGTGTTATGTCGGATTTGCGCTATCTTCCGGCCTGCTTCTGCTCGTGACATTGAATCAGGAGGCGCTTCACCGGGCTGGCTCGGTTAAGCCAATTTTTGCCATTCTCTTTCTTGTTGGTGCAGTTCGTACATTCAGTATGCCTTCCAGCAGAGCGCTTTTGCCGCAATTGGTCCCCGAGGAGCATTTTCAGAATGCGGTAGCGTGGAACTCCAGCATGTTCCAGTTTGCGACGATTCTTGGCCCGGCGATGGGCGGCTTGCTTTATGCTTTTTTCCGCGGACCTGCCGCCGTATACGGGACTGCGCTCGCCACGGCCGTGATTGCGTTTCTGGTTACGCTGCGAATCAGAATGGAATCGAAGCCCCGTCCCCGCGAACCGTTTAACCTGAGAACCGTTTTTGCCGGATTCCATTACATCTGGGCGCATAAGCTGGTTTTTGGCTCGATTTCACTCGATCTTTTTGCCGTGTTGCTCGGGGGCGCCGTGGCGCTGCTTCCCGTGTATGCAAAAGAGATTCTCCGGACCGGCCCCTGGGGACTAGGGCTTCTTCGCAGTGCTCCGGGAATAGGCGCTGCCACGATGGCGCTGCTGTTGGCCTACAAGCCGATCCGCAAGCGAGCTGGGGCAACAATGTTGTGGTGCGTTGGTGGATTCGGCGTGTTTACGATGGTGTTTGGATTTTCACGAAGTCTTCCATTGTCTCTGATTTCGCTTTTGTTCGTAGGCGCAGCGGACATGGTCAGCGTGGTCGTTCGCGGAGTCCTTATTCAGATCGAGACACCGGACGAGATGCGCGGTCGGGTCAATGCTGTGGATATGATCTTCATAGGTGCGTCGAATGAATTGGGAGAGTTTGAGTCCGGTCTTGCGGCGCAATATTTGGGAACAGTTCCGGCGGTCGTTCTCGGAGGCGCGGGGACCATTCTTGTCACAGTTCTCTGGGCTTATCTGTTCCCGCAGCTTCGTCGCGCTGACTCCCTGACAAGAACGAGCAACTGATCGAACGATCGGGAGGGCGCGGGGTACTTTGATGCCGTTATCTAGTGCGCGGACGAAAATCGGCATTCGGAGCAGGCGATTTCAAAGGCCATCGAGGGACAGAGCAGTCTCGCAAACGCTAGTGCAGGAACGGAATGAGGAAATGGTAGACGGTCGCTCCAATGAAAGCTGCACCGGGAATCGTCAATACCCAAGCCCAGACGATATGGCGAGTAACGCCCCAACGAACGGCGGTGAGTCGATGCGAAGCGCCTACGCCGACGATGGCGCCGGTGATAGTGTGCGTGGTGCTAACCGGAATTCCAAACCGGGCAGTCGCAAATAGTGTGATGGCACCTGCCGTTTCCGCGGCGAATCCTCCAAATGGAGTCAACTTGGTGATTCGTTGGCCCATGGTCTTGATAATGCGCCAGCCACCCGCCATCGTGCCACCCGCCATGGCGAGATGGCAGCAGACAATCACCCAATAGTCCACTTTGTATGTCTTCATCAGTCCGCCGGCAACTAATGCCGCGGTGATTATCCCCATTCCTTTTTGTGCGTCATTGGTGCCGTGGCCGAGGCTATAGCCCGCTGCGGAAAGAAGCTGAAGGCGGCGGAACCATTTGTCCACTCGTTTGGGGCGTTGGTCCTTGACGATCCAGGTTGTACCGATTGTCACCAGGATAGCTACGATCATTCCGATCACCGGCGAGAGAAAAATAAAGAGCACCGGCATTTTCCAGCCGGTGAGGATCAAAGTCTTGAATCCCGCGTGTGCGACGGCTGCTCCGCCGTAACCTCCCATGAGTGCATGTGAAGAGCTAGTTGGGAGACCCAAGGTGAGCGTGATGAGGTTCCAGGTAATCGCACCGAGCAATCCGGCGAGCAACACCTTTTCATTGACCATTTCAATATGGACGAGACCCTTACCGATGGTTGCGGCGACGGCGGTTCCAAATACGAACGCAGCGATAAAATTCCAGAATGCGGCCCAGAGCACGGCGCGAAATGGTGTCAGGACGCGGGTAGAGACTACCGTTGCGATGGAATTAGCGGCATCGTGCCAGCCATTGGAAAATTCAAAGGCCAGCGTCAAGATGATTGTGATGACAACGAGAGTGAATCGATCCACAGGATTTAGGCGTTCTTCAGGATGACGCTCTCGATAACATTCGAGACGTCTTCACACTTATCCACAGCCGTTTCGATTACTTCGAAAATTTCTTTCCACTTGATGATCTGCACTGAATCTTTCTCTTCCTCAAACAACTGGGCGATCAGCGTACGGCAGATGCGATCGCTCTCGTTTTCAAGACGATTGATCTCGATGACGTGCTGCAAAGACTTGTCGGGAGATTCCATGGTGTGGATCGCAGCCTTCAGCTCGACAGTGGCGCCGGCAAGTACAGTTGCCAGTTCCACAGTTCCAGTGCGAATTGAATCCACGCGGTACAGGACGAAGCGGCTCGCGGCCGCATCGATTAGGTCAATCACATCGTCCATGGTGCTGCAAAGCTCGTGGATGTCTTCGCGATCGAACGGGGTAATGAAGGTGCGGTTGAGTTTGCGGAAGATCTGATGGGTGATTTCGTCGCCGTTGTGCTCGATCGCTTTGATGATCTGAACCTGTTCCGGCACGCCCGTATAGTGCTCGAGCATCTTCGTGAATGCATGGGCTCCGGCAACAATGTTGTCCGCTTGCTTCTGAAAAAGAACGAAGAAATCCCCGTCATGCGGCATAAACCGCTGCAAAAATCCTGGCATGTGACTCGCTCCCCCCTGAGGAGCACGAGCGTTGCGAGAAGAGTTTAGCGGAGGGCGCAAGAGGAGGCAAGGATGCCAGGGGGTGTTTATTGATCGAGTAATTTGCCTCGTCGATCCCCGGACAGAGGCTCCGTTGGCGTGTATTCTTAAGTCCAGGATGACCCGTCTGCTGTCCAGTAACTTATGCATTATGAGTTATATAGGCCAATTAAACCGTCGCAACTTTCTCGATCAGGTCGGGTTTAACGGAGCACCGGCCAGTTACCTGGTCACACTCAGTATCTTCAAACGGTGCAGGTCTCAGGAGAGATGAAAACCATATGCGAGTGACAAAATTAATCTTCATTCTGGTGCTTTCGTTTGTGGCTTTTGGCCTTGCGACGGCACCATCCCAAGCACAAGTGTCTGTCGGAATCGGCGTGGGGATTCACGTTGGGCCGCCAGCGTTGCCGGTTTATGCGCAGCCCGTGTGCCCGGGAGTGGGCTACATGTGGACGCCAGGCTATTGGGCGTACGGAGCGGACGGTTACTTCTGGGTTCCCGGAACCTGGGTTCTCGCCCCGACGCCTGGGTATCTCTGGACGCCGGGATATTGGGGGTGGGGCGGCGGCGGCTATTTCTGGCATGCCGGGTATTGGGGACCACACGTCGGCTTCTACGGTGGAATTAACTATGGGTTCGGTTATGTCGGATCGGGATTTTACGGCGGGCAGTGGATTGGGGGCGCGTACCATTACAACACCGCGGTGACGAACGTAAATACAACCGTAGTCAACAACACCTACAACACGACCGTGGTAAATAACAACACGACTGTAAATCGGACGAGCTATAACGGTGGAACGGGCGGAGTCACGGCGCAGCCGACAGCGGCGGAGCAGGCGGCAGCGAATGAACCGCATACGGCACCGACCGTAGCGCAGACACAGCATCAACAGGCAGCAAGCACAAACCGCGCTATGCTCGCCTCGGAAAATCACGGTACTCCTGCAGTTGCGGCGACGCCCAAACCGGGAGCATTTAATGGTCCGGGCGTTGTAGCGGCTAAACCAGCATCGGCCATCACGGAAAATGGGAGCCATCCGGGTGCGAATGAAGCAAAATCGGCGGCAGTGCAGAATGATCGCCCACCAAGCGCTCGGACGAGCAGTTCTCCGGCAGAAACTTCTCCAAACACTACCGGGACGAGCAATTCGAGCAACGTGAATCACCCGACGACGAGCGGAGCGCAAACGAATACGACAAAACCCCAGACCACGCAATCGAACAGTTCGAAACCAAATACATCGCACCCGAATACCACGAAGGGGAATTCACATCCCAATAACCAGAAACCGAAACCGCAAAGTCATCCGGCAGAGCCTCACGGAGGCAAGGGGCGTTAATTTTGAAACGGTCCAGACGAAAAGCCCTCGACGGCGGTGAGCCAACACCGGGCCGAGGGCTTTTTTCTTGATACGCACTCTTCTTTCTGCGTAGGATGCATCTGAAGTGCCTCTTATCCAGTTCAGTCGACTGGCAAGAACTGGGTCGGGAGCGAGCCGGAATGATTCTCCCGCGACTCATACTCGTCGTTGGCCTCGGTTGCGTTGTCTCTTGTCCGGCAACGCCCCAAGAGCCTCACACCCGCGCCAATCTCCCGGCTGATACTACCCGAAACGGGAATACCGCTCTAAGCGACAGTTTAGTCGAGGATTCACAATCTCCCCTTTCGCCCGTGACGGAAAGTATCCAACTGACGGTTTCCGAAGGGACTGCCTTACAGGTTGTTCTGGATCGCGAAGTCCGTGTGAAAAATGTAGGGCAACCGGTTCATGGCCATCTTCTCGAGCCGGTGTATAGCTTCGACCGGTTGGTCTTACCTGTCGGCACAGAGGTTTTCGGCACGATTTTAAACATCGAAGATGTTTCGCCAGTTCGACGTACGCTCGCGGCACTCGATGCGAACTTAACACCCGACCGGCGGCTCACGGTTGAGTTTTCAGAGTTGCGTTTGCCGGACGGGAAGCGGATACCGATCCAGACGAGTGTTGTTCCCGGATCTGGACAAGTGATCCGGCTCGTATCAGCGGCAGAGAATGAAAGGAAGAAAGGTCTGAAAGACTCGGCAGCAGAGCGAGAACAGCAGGCAAAGCAAGAAGCGCGACGGCAATTCGATGCGGCAATGAAGCAAGTGAAGGAGCCAGGAAGGCTCCATCGAGCGGAACGGTATGCATTGGCGCTCCTGCCTGTTCATCCGCAATACATCGATGCCGGAACGATGTACTTCGCTGAACTCTCGAAGTCTCTCGAATTCGGTTCGGAAACCTTGAATGCGGAAACTGCCATCTCCCTCAATTCTGAAATTCCTGACGGAACGATCGTTCACGCGCGACTTCTGACGCCACTGAATTCTGCCACCACGAAAAACGGAACAGCCGTCGAAGCCGTTCTTTCCCGGCCGCTTATGAGTGATGGGAAGCTCATTATTCCCGAGGGAAGTAGGTTGAGAGGTGTCGTGGTGCAAGTTCGCCCCGCACGGTATTGGAAACGGAACGGGCAGCTGCGCTTCGTTTTCCGCGCGATGCTTCTGCCAAACGGACTTGAATCGAAAGTGGAAGCGATGCTGCAGGCAGTTCAAGCTAACACCAGCGACAACTTGGATCTCGATTCCGAAGGCGGAGCGGAACCGAAAACCTCAAAATCGCGCTATTTGAGAAGCGGGATCGCCGTCGGCTTGGCGGTAGCGACACATGATGATGATCCCCTGAACCGCGCAGCGGGCGGGGCGGGAGGATTCAAGCTCGTGGGAATTGTGATCGGAGCGACCGTACATTCACAGCCGCTGGCTATCGCCATGGGGGCGTTCGGAGCCTGTCGATCGATTTACGACAATTTTATCGCGCGTGGGACAGATGTTGTTTTTTACAAGCATACGGCGATGGAAATTGGAGTGGACACCCGTGGACAACCACCTGCCAAAAATCCCGGTCCCTCAGGCAACTGACGACATCTGACCGGCCTTTAGGCCCGTTGAGAGTATGTTCGGTTGCCCTGACGGCTCCTGCGAACTGAACTCATATTGCGGTTACGGTTCGTGTTCGGTTGAGGCTGCTGCTATTCTGGATGTGTAGACACCGAGACGGTTACGAAGAGATTTCCTTCAAGAGAAGAGCGAGACACTTGCCACCGATTATCAGTGCACAGGGACTTTCCAAGAGATACGGCGTAGATCCTTTATTCAAAGATATTTCATTTACGGTTTCGGAAGGCGATCGCATTGGAATTATCGGACCGAACGGATCGGGCAAATCAACGCTTCTGGCAATTCTAAGCGGACAGGCCAGTCCAGACAGCGGCGACGTCGCCGTTCGCAAAGGTATGAAGATGAGCACCGTGCTGCAAATTTCAGAGTTTGCACCGGGCGAAACCATACGCATGGTTGTAGTGAAAGCGCTGGATCGCGCCAAAGTGGCAGAAGACGAGCGGCTGTCGCGAATCGCAGAGATCATGGGACGTGCCGGATTCACGGATCTGGATGCGGATGCAGCGAAACTGTCGGGCGGGTGGCGAAAGCGGCTGGCAATCGTAGAGGCCTTGGTACAACTGCCAGATATTCTGCTGCTGGACGAGCCTACAAACCACCTGGACCTGGCGGGAATTAAATGGCTCGAGAGCGTGCTTCAGAACTCTTCGTTCGCCAGCGTGATTGTAAGCCATGATCGCTATTTTCTCGAGAATGTGGCGAATGAGATTGTCGAGCTGAACTCCGCCTATGACGAAGGAGCCCTGCGCGTCGCCGGAAATTACAGCACGTTTCTCGAAGCCAAGGAACAGTATTTACACGCGCAGAAAAATCGCCAATCGGCTCTTGAGAACCGCGTGCACACGGAAATTGACTGGTTGCGGCGGGGACCAAAAGCGCGAACCACAAAATCGAAAGCGCGAATTGATACCGCTCACGAATTGATCGGAGAATTGGGAGAGCTGAAGGAACGGACAAAGAGCACGAAAGCGCAGATTGACTTCACGGCATCGAATCGACAGACCAAACAGTTGATTACTCTGGATGGAGTAACGTACGGGATTGGCGATCGCACTTTATTCAAGGATGTTCATTTCCTGATGACGTCCGGAATGCGCGTAGGGCTGGTAGGGCCGAACGGCAGTGGCAAAACTACGCTGCTTCGCCTGCTGAAAGGCGAGTTGCTGCCGGATCAAGGAGCCATTCGCAAAGCGGAATCGCTGCGCATCGTTTACTTTGACCAGAATCGCGAGCTTGATCCGGAGGTTACGCTGCGCCGAGCGCTGGCGCCCGACAGCGACTCGGTGATTTACCAGGGTCGGGTTACGCACGTCGCGGCTTGGGCAGCGCGATTCTTGTTCGATGGCGAGATGCTGAATCAGAAAGTAGGTCGGCTTTCTGGAGGTGAGCGGGCGCGTGTGCTGATTGCTCAACTGATGTTGCAGCCAGCAGATGTTTTGCTCCTGGACGAACCGACCAACGACCTGGATATTCCGACCCTTGAAATTCTGGAAGAAAGCCTCTTGGAGTACGGCGGGGCGCTGGTGCTCGTCACGCACGATCGTTACATGCTCGATCGAGTGTCGACTGTAGTGCTGGGCCTTGACGGGTTTGGTGGGGCGGAACGATTCGCGGACTACCAGCAATGGGAGGCATGGCAGCGGGGGCAGCAAGCGGCAGGGAAGAGCAATGCCTCGCTTGAGACGCAGAGCCCGACTGCCTCCCCCGCAGCAAATGCACATCGGGTTTCGCTCACGAAGAAAAAACTCACGTTTAAAGAGCAGCGCGAACTGGAAACGATTGAAGAAAGGATTGCCGAAGCCGAAAGAGATCTCCAGGTGAAGCACGACGCCCTGTTGGATCCGGTAATCATGAGCGATGGCATGAAACTGCACGCCGCATCCTTAGAACTAGAGGTCGCACAAAAGAAGATTGATGACCTGTATACGCGATGGGTGGAGCTAGAACAGAAGCTCAAGTAAGTAATCCTGCAGCAGTCCCATTCAACAGAATGTTTGCGCGGCAAAACCATGGTTGACATCCGTATTGGTAAGTGGTAACTTACGGTAAGTGGATACTTACATACAAAGTGGACTGACGGCGCTCGGTGATCCGACGCGGCTGGCTATATTTGCGATGCTGTCGCAGCATCCGCACGCCGTACACGAACTCTCGGCAGGCCTGCCCGTATCGAGGCCCGCCGTTTCCCAGCACTTGAAAATTCTGAAAAGCGCACATCTCGTCCGTGATCGCCGAGAAGGTACACGAAGGATTTATGAGCTCAACCCGCAGGGAATTGCGGCGCTGCGAGATCACTTCTCGGAGCTATGGGACAAGGTCCTGCTGAATTTCAAGAGTTTCGCCGAGCAAGAATACGAAAAGGAGAAGCACCATGGCGCCCGAACTGATTCAAAGCAAGGTGGTACGAAAGACCCTTCGCGTGGAAGTGCCGGTTGAGAGAGCTTTCCATGTGTTTACCGAGCGCATGGGAATGTGGTGGCCACCTTCACATCACGTGGGCGTTACTCCGTTCAGAGACATCTTAATCGACAAAAAACAGGGTGGCCGCTGGTACGAAATCAACGTGG
Source organism: Candidatus Acidiferrales bacterium (assembly GCA_963723725.1). Taxonomy (GTDB): domain Bacteria; phylum Acidobacteriota; class Terriglobia; order Acidiferrales; family UBA7541; genus Acidiferrum. Next base: position 124,116 of record CAVRSA010000018.1, on the reverse strand, counting down.
AAGGCGCGGAGTGCGTCTGGGGAACTGTTCTCGCCTATGAACCACCAAAGAAAGTCGTACTGTCGTGGCATCTGCAACCCGACTGGAGTTTTAGCGCGGACCTGGCCAGGGCGAGTGAAGTTGCATTGGAGTTTATCGCGGAAGGACCGCAGACGACGCGTGTGGAGTTTGAGCACCGCCATCTCGATCGTCACGGACTGGGTTGGGAAAAGATGCGCGAGCAGGTTGGAGCGGACGGCGGCTGGCCGATGATCCTGAAACTCTATGTAGAAGCAATGAATCAGGGATGAGTCTTGGTAGCTGACTTCAGTTTATGAGGTGGACAATGATCAGGAGAGTCGCTTGGTTTGTGTTCTTGATAGTGGGGGTCATCATTGGACTTGGTGCGTTTGGTCACGGCTATGAAGTACACCAGGTTCATGAAGCGATCGACCAGTTTCCGATCAATTCCAATATGCACGAGTCGCTGTACATGGTGTGGTATTTTGTAAGCGGCGCGATGCTGACGTTCGGTTTGACGGTCGTATGGACTGCCGTTCGCCTGAAAGCTGGGGATGCAAGCGGCCTATTTGCTTCGTTCTTGATTGGCGCACTGTATTTTATCTTCGGAGTTTGGACCTTTATCTACAGGAATGGGGATCCGTTCGCGCTGCTGTTTGTTGCTTTGGGAGCTCTGCTTCTGGGCACGTCTGCGGTTTTGCGATCGGACAGCTCCGCGCTCTAAGAGGCTAGGCGCGTCCGGTCATTGCTGCTTCGACCGCTTGTCGTCCGAGTCTTTGAGGTCGCTGTTTCCCTCCAGCCTTCCAGATAACAATTGTGCTCGAAAAAAAAGGGCGGTCGCCTTCGCGACCGCCCTTGGTTGATTGAGCTTCTGGGCTTGCTGGTAAGTCTTAGTACATACCGCCCATGCCGCCTGGTCCGCCTGGACCACCTGCGGCACCTGCTGCTGCCTTGGACTCTTCCTTGATCTCGGCCACCAATGCTTCGGTGGTGAGCATCAAGCCCGCGATGGACGCGGCGTTCTGCAGGGCCAAACGGGTAACTTTGGCTGGGTCGATGACGCCGGCCTTAACCAGGTCAACGTACTCGCCGGTGTCAGCGTTGAAGCCGTAGTTCTCGTCCTTGGAGTCGCGGATCTTGCCGATGACAACCGCGCCTTCAAATCCGGCGTTCAATGCGATCTGGCGGGCTGGTTCTTCAAGAGCACGCTTCACGATACCGACGCCAACGAGCTCGTCGCCATCGGCCTTGATCTTGTCGATTGCGGTAATTGCGCGCAGAAGAGCAGCACCGCCGCCGGGAACGATTCCTTCTTCCACGGCTGCACGGGTTGCGTGCATGGCGTCCTCAACGCGAGCCTTCTTTTCCTTCAGCTCGGTTTCGGTAGCAGCTCCAACCTTGATAACGGCAACGCCGCCGACCAGTTTGGCCAACCGCTCCTGCAGCTTCTCACGGTCGTAATCGCTTGTGGTCAGTTCCACTTGCTGACGGATTTGCTTTACGCGGCCTTCGATTTCGCCGGCCTTGCCTGCGCCTTCGACGATCGTGGTGTTGTCCTTGTCAATCGTGATCTTCTTCGCCCGGCCGAGGTCCTCGATCTTGACGTTCTCGAGCTTGATGCCGAGATCTTCGGTGAGAGCCTTACCGCCGGTCAGAATGGCGATGTCTTCGAGCATTGCCTTGCGGCGGTCGCCGAAGCCAGGGGCCTTGACGGCAGCGCACTGCAGGGTGCCGCGCAGCTTGTTCACAACGAGAGTCGCGAGGGCTTCGCCTTCGACGTCTTCCGCAATGATCAGCAGGGGCTTGCCGAGCTTGGCAATCTGTTCGAGCAAGGGAAGCAGATCCTTCATGGAGCTGATCTTCTTTTCGTGGTTCAGGATCAGTACGTTCTCAAGAACGCATTCCATGCGCTCGGGATCGGTGATGAAGTAGGGAGAGAGGTATCCGCGATCGAATTGCATACCTTCAACGACTTCAAGGGTGGTCTCCATCGTCTTGGATTCTTCGACGGTGATGACTCCATCCTTGCCAACCTTCTTCATGGCTTCAGCGATGATGCTGCCGATTTGCTTGTCATTGTTGGCAGAAATCGTGCCAACCTGGGCAATCATGTCACCCTTGACGTCGCGGTGCAGTTTCTTGATTTCTTCAATGGCCACTTCAACAGCCTTGTCGATTCCGCGCTTGAGTGCGGTCGGGCTGGCTCCAGCGGCAACTGTCTTCACGCCTTCGCGGAAGATAGCCTGAGCGAGAACGGTTGCGGTCGTGGTGCCATCGCCAGCGACGTCGCTGGTCTTGGAAGCCACTTCACGTACCATCTGTGCGCCCATGTTCTCCAGGGGATCCCGGAGTTCGATTTCCTTCGCAACCGTAACGCCGTCCTTGGTGATGATGGGGGCGCCGAACTTCTTTTCGATTACCGCATTGCGGCCCTTGGGGCCGAGGGTAATTTTCACTGCGTCGGCAAGAGCGTTCACGCCGCGAAGAATCGCTTGACGGGAAGCCTCTCCGGTAACAATCTGTTTCGCCATTTCTGTAGTTCCTCCTGAATTCTTTGGTTCTTTGAATTGAAACTTGGACTTCTGAGCTTCGAACGTTGAGCTTTAACGGGCTCTCGATCGGTTACTTCATTTATTTCTTGGCGGCCTTTGCTGATGCTCCGAGCTTTGCGAGGATTTCCTCTTCGCGGAGGATCAGGTATTCTTCGCCTTCGATCTTTATTTCCGTACCGCTATACTTGCCAAAGAGCACGCGATCGCCAGCAGCAACGTCCAGAGGAACGCGCTCGCCCTTTTCCCGCTTACCAGCGCCGGCGGCGATAACTTCGCCTTCCTGCGGTTTTTCTTTTGCGGAGTCTGGGATGATGATGCCGCCCTTAACTGATTCCTTCTCTTCAATTCGCTTCACGATAACGCGATCGTGCAGCGGTGTTAGATTGACTGCCATCGTCGAAAAACCTCCATAAGTTAGCTGATAGTGAAACTCTAAGGTGGAAGGGAGTGACTGAAGGACTTAGCACTCCTCACTACCGAGTGCTAATATATTCAAAGAAAGCGATGGAGTCAAGTGAAAAAGTTGAGATTTGAGTGCATTCGACTCACATTTTGGTTGATTTTAAGCAGTCTAAGTCTATTGTTTAAAGCAAGATAGGGTGGATCCATGGGAGCCAGCTCTGAGAAACTCGAAAAGACCCAAATCTGGGGATTTGTCCAAGCCGGAGGCGGGAGCCGTCGGTTTGGTAGCGATAAAGCGCTAAGCGTACTCGGCGGTGAGACGATGCTTGCACGCACAACAGAGCGCGTGAGATCGGCATGTGGCAATGCGCGAATCATTGCCGAGCCAGGCAAGTATGCGCCAGCTCCTGCAGCGATTCTGCCGGATCGTTGGCCGGGTGAAGGGCCGCTCGGAGGAGTTTTAACGGCGCTCACTGAAACGTCGCTCACTTCAGTGCTGCCCGCGTGGAATTTAATCGTTGGTTGCGACATGCCGTTTCTTACAAGAGAGTGGCTTCAATATTTGTGTCAGAGGACAGTTAGAACCGAGGCCGAGGTAGTGCTTGCGCAATCCGATTTCGGCTGGGAGCCGCTGTGTGCCTGCTGGAGCAGCCGGGCACTTCCTGCACTGCAAAATGCCTTCGATCGCGGAGTGCGTAAAGTGACAGAGGCCATGAAGAGAATTCCAATGGAAGTACTTGACGAGTCTGCGTGGAAACGATTTGATACCGGAGGACGTCTTTTCTGGAATATGAATACCCCAGAGGATTATGTGGAAGCACAAAGAATACTTGAATCGGAAGCCCGATGAGCAATGAGCTGCTGAGCAGTGCGTCGACAAATAAAATCGACACCAAGAAGGGAGATGTCTTCATCGAGTTCCGGAACGTTTGCAAGTCGTTTGATGACCGTGTTGTGCTCGATGACGTAAGTTTCAAAGTGACACGCGGTGAGACATGCGTGATCATGGGTCGAAGTGGCGTCGGAAAATCAGTTTCTCTGAAGCACATTATGGGTTTTCTGAAAGCAGATTCTGGTGAAATTTTCATCGATGGGCAGAATGTAACCAATTTTACTGAGCAGCAATTTGAAGAGGTCCGCCGAAAAGTAACGATGGTGTTTCAGTCTGGCGCACTTTTTGATTCGCTGACAGTGGCCGAGAATATTGCCTTTCCGCTCGATCAGCAGTCCGGATTATCCGCCGATGATATTGAAGGCTATGTACAGAAATTCGCTAAAATGCTCGAAGTGGAAGATGTCTTGGAACGCCTCCCCAATGAACTGTCTACCGGGATGAAACGTGCCGTTTCAATCGCGCGAACTCTGGCGCAGAACCCGGAAGCAATACTGTACGATGAGCCAACAACAATGGTCGACCCGATCATGGCCGGGCACATGGGCGATCTCATCCTGCGGTTGAAAGAGACGTTTCATAAGACCTCCATCGTTGTCACCCATGATACGCATCTGGGGAGAAGGCTCGCAGATACCGTCGTTTTCCTGCAGGACGCAAAGGCGTTCGTGTTTTCGTCGTGGAAAGAATTTGAAAACTCCAAGGATCCCCAATTGCACAACTTCCTCATGCAGGACGAGCTGGTTCCCGAACTGGACGTAATTCTGTGACGATTCCCCAACCGGTAGCTGCAGATCCCAAATCGCAATTGCGCAAGACCATGGGCTTCTGGGACGTTCTGTTGTTCAACATCGCAACCGTGCTTGGGCCACGCTGGATTGCTGCGGCGGGCCATAACGGAACTTCATCGATCAGTTTGTGGGTTATTGCCGCGGTGTTCTTTTTCGTTCCCGGCGCATTTGTGATCAACGAGCTCTCTTCACGATTCCCCGAAGAAGGGGGACTGTACGTGTGGGCCAAAGAAGCGTTTGGCGATTTTCACGGATTTGTCGCCGGCTGGACGTATTGGATTTATACCGTGTTCTATTTTCCAGGATTGCTTCTCGCGAGCGCTTCAATGAGCGCGTACGTCATCGGAGAGAAGGGCGGGATACTCTCCCAGGACAGGACGTTTTTGATTCTGGTCTCGCTGGCTCTGCTGGTTGTTGCAGTGGTTCTGAATATCATTGGCTTGAACATAGGGAAATGGTTGCAGAACGCTGGTGGGGTAGGGACATATATCCCGCTGCTAATGCTGGTCGGTGTTGCCGGGCTGGTCTATTTCAAACACGGATCTATGACCCACTTCACCTGGGAGAACATGAAGCCGACGTGGAATTGGGACACGGTCAATTTCTGGTCACAGATTGCATTTGCATTTACAGGGCTGGAACTGGTTTCGTGCATGAGCGAGGAAGTCCGCGATCCCCGGAGGACCTTGCCGCGCGCGGTGTTTGGCGCGGGCGCACTGATTGCGTTTATCTATGTGCTCGGAACATTTGCGATTCTGACCCTGGTACCCGCTGCGGATCTGGATCCGAAAAGTGGTGTGTTTCATGCCATCACCCTGGGGTCGGTGGCACTGAAGGTTGGATTTATTGGGGTGCTGGCGGCAGTCTTGGTATCGGTGGGCAACGCCGGAGGAGTGGGAAGCACGGTAGCCGGCATCGCGCGCGTGCCTTTTGTTGTGGGGATCGACCGCTATCTTCCAGCAGCTTTTGGAAGAATCCACCCCAAATGGAAGACACCGTATATTTCCATCCTGGTACAGGCTGGCGTGTCGGGAGCAATTTTACTGTTAAGCCAGGTCAATGAGACAACTCGCGGAGCGTACCAATTTTTGATTGATGCAGCGATCATTCTTTACTTCATTCCTTTCTTGTATATGTTCGCTGGAGTGATCAAATTGTCCCGTCGCAAGGACCGCACGGAAAACGAACATGCCGTACTCATTCCTGGAGGGATCCCCGGGGTCTGGTTCGCCGGAATTCTGGGAATTCTGGTTGTGCTCGTCGGCATCTTCGTTTCACTCGTGCCGCCAGGGGAATCCTCGGACAAGCTTGGATTTGAACTAAAGCTCATCGGGGGAACTTTGGCTTCTATCCTGCTTGGATTGGTGTTGTACTGGCGTGGTGCCCGGTCCAAAAAGCAGCAGTCCGTTTAGTTTCCTTCGGTGCCTGGAGAATGCGGATTCCATTCGAGAGAACGAGAGCAGCTCATCCGGCTTTGTAAACCGTTATTCTCTGTTGCAGCCTTAGCGGTCAAAATCCTTCAGCTACAAGTTGCTCGATTGTAAGGTTTGAGGGTCTGGCCGCCGTGCGGGCTTCGAGGTAGCGCCCGACATACTTACCCAGGACATCGCCTTCCAAATTTACAGCGTCTCCGATTTTCTTGTCCCGGATATTGGTGTGTTCGTAGGTGAAGGGGATAATGGCAACTTCCGCGGTGCGATCGTGCCAGCGCGCGACCGTGAGGCTGATACCGTCAATAGCGATCGACCCCTGGGGCACGATCGAGCGCACAAAACTCTCCGGAACCTCTACACCGTACCACCAATTTTCGCCTTCGGGCTCAAGTCGGGTGACCCGGCCAACTGTATCCACATGCCCCAGCACGAAATGTCCGCCAAACTCCTTGCCAGCCGTCATCGGGTGTTCGAGGTTTACCTTCATCCCAGGTTTCCATTCGCCCATTGAAGTTTTGCGAATGGTTTCAGCGGAAAGATCCGCGTAAAAAGTTTCCCCGTCAATGGCGACGACGGTAAGGCAACAACCGTTGACCGCAATGCTGTTCGCGATCGCTACAGAGGGCGTGACGGTGGGCGCGTGAATCGTCAGCCGGCCGCCATCTGAATGAACTTGGAGCGAATCGATCGTACCAAGATGCTCGATGATACCTGTAAACATAAGTCCATTCCTCGCAAGAAAAGTTGCGTCCGGGAAAAAGCTGCGGCCGGGAGCGAATCGCTAGAATACCCCGAATCGTGCTGGAAGTCCTTGACGCGCCGCCCCCCAATAGTAAGATGTGGGCAGGCCACGCTCCTGGTCCACGGAGGTGGTTTGTGTTTGAACCGAAGCTACCCGAACTACATCCCGAAGGCGCACAAACGTTTCCGCAAAAAGTGTATTGCTCGCAGAGAAATTGCGATGCACAAATCGTTGTGGCTAACTGGCCATTCAGCGAAGAGGGTTGGAGCGACTGGCGGGTGATCGACTGCTCGCTGCTGCCACCCGGAGTGGTAAGTTGCGGCATGGATTGTTTGTCGCAGGCGAGGATCGATCTGAAATAGTAGGCCGCTCGAAGTATTTTTTGGGCCTATGGGACAGAACTGTGCCACGTGACCGCGAATCATTGAAGCTGCGTTTAGCTGTACGACCAGGGAATGCAAACTTCTGACGGAGGCAGTCAATGTCTGATCCGGAACTTATCGATCGAATTATGCAGACGTGTAGTTTCCGTTTCCGTAGTGTGCTGTGTCCCAACAAGGAAAAGGTAGCGAAGATAGCTGCCGCACGATTGCAGACGGACGAATCGGAATGGTCCGTAGTTGAATGCTCACTGCAGCCGGACGGTGAAGTACGTTGCGCGATGAATTGCCTGTTGAAAGAGATGGAGCCCGATCGCTAGTTCATCTTCCGGATTTTCCCGCCCACGATTATAAGCGAGATTTATCAACTCCGACTCGGCAGCGAGCCCGACTCGATCCTCCTCTATGCTGCCGGAGGAGCAGTGCGGGGCCCTGCTAGTTCACGCAGCCTGCGTAGGTCAAGCTTTCCCGTTCCAAGATAAGGCAACTGCTCGACGTGGATAAATTGATCGGGCCGAGGCTTCCAGAGCGCCGGTAAATCGGACCTGGAGAGCTTTTCGAGAACATCTTTCAGCGCATCTTCTTTTAACGTGTGAACCACGACGAGACGTTCCCCTTTTTTTTCGTCGGGAATGGCCGTCACTGCCAGAACCTGGCCATCGGCTCCGAGCAGTTCGTGGAGTTTTTCTTCGACCTTAATATGTGGCACCATTTCGCCACCGATTTTGCTGAATCGGCTCAGGCGATCCGTAATGCGGAGGAAGCCGTCTTCATCAACGGTCGCTATATCCCCCGTGTTGTACCATCCGTCCTTCAGGACTTCCGCCGTTTTTTCCGGCCGATTCAGATAGCCAACCATGATGTTTGGTCCACAAACAAGCAAAAGACCCGGCTTATCGATCGGAAGAACTTCGCCACTCTCCGGATCAAGGATGCGAACTCCGATCCCGGGAAGGGGATGGCCGATGGTGCCTCGTTTTGCACCAACCTGCCGGAAGTAGGCGGCGCGAAAATCATACGTATTGACGGCAACAACAGGCGAACATTCCGTACAACCGTAGCCCTCAAGCGGTCGGATTCCGAAATGATCCTCAAAACCCTGGGCGATGCGCTCGGGCAGTTTTTCTGCCCCGGCCATTACGATCCGGAGACTTCCGAAAGATTCGGGTGGAATCCGACGCGTGTAAGAATTGAGAAACGTCGGCGTCGAAAGTAGCATCGTGACAGAGTATTTGCTCACCAGGCCGCCGATTGCTCCGGCGTCGAGTGGACTTGCGTGGAAAACGACGCCTATTCCCGTCAACGGTGGCAGGCATAGCGTTCCGGTAAAACCAAATGAATGGAAGAACGGAAGGATGCCGAGGATACGATCGCCAGCATGCAGATGGAAAACCTGTTCAATTTGTTCCACATTTGACGCCAGATTGAAGTGCGACAGAACCACTCCCTTGGGTTCGCCTGTCGAACCGCTGCTAAAGATCACGGTGGCGGGGTCATCGAGAGTCGCGGGCGTCGTGACGCCCAGAAACCACTCGAGCATTTGCGCCGGAAACAGCTTGGCCGACAGCAATGCAGCCATTTTTTCCCCCGGTCTCGGATCCAGTGCCAGATCTTCCGCGTAAATGATCTCGCCTGGAGGCTGGAGAGGGACTTTTTCGAGGAACGCTTTCGAGGTGACCACGGTTTTCAGGTCACACTGTTCGGCGCAGGAAGCGAGCGCTTCATTCGAGGTTGTGTAGTTCAAATTAATGGGAACTTTGCCGAGTAGCAACGCGGCCCAATTTACCAGAGCTCCCGGTATAGAAGGCGGCAGAAGAATCCCGACCATCTTCTGGTCGTGCCAAAGGGGGCTCAGGCGGCGGGCCAGGAAAACGGTTTTGATCAATGAATCGCCGAAGGAGAGCCTTGGCGTCCGGCCGTCGGCCATTGCGAAATCGCGCGGGCGATGACGAGCGGCATTGATGAACGAACGCGTGAGCGTCTTCATGTAACGACGGCGCCTTCGGAACGCGTCAACGCCGAGTTCTTGCACGGCCTGACGTACATCGGTTGCTGAAGCGGTGGATGGCAGTGCCTTGCCGATGGTCAGGCGAACGGGGTAAGGGATCCGGCGTGGCCACTTCCACAGAAAACGCCCCCCCGAAAAACTAAAAATCGAGCCCCAGATGCCGTCGATGTTAACCGGAATAATGGGAACGTCGATACCCTTTACGATTCGTTCGAAGCCGCGGCGGAAGGGGAGCATTTGACCAATGCGCGTGATCTCACCTTCAGGAAAAATGCAGACGACTTCGCCGTTACGCAGGGCTTCGGAAGCTTCACGCAGGGAATGGATCATTTCGCGAGGGCCCTGGTCAGAGGCGATCGGGATGATGCCGAGTATTTTTGCGATCGGTTTTATGAACGGACGGTCATAGACGCCCTTGAACATCAGAAAGCGGATAGGTCGATCAGTTGCGGTAATCAGCAGAACTGCGTCCACCCAGGAAGAATGATTCGGTGTGAGGAGCACCCCTCCGCGCGCAGGGATGTTTTCCTGGCCCTTGAGGTCCAGACGATAGATTGTGTGCGCTGCAATCCACAGTAAAAGACGAATCAGTGAATCGGGTAACAGCCACAGAACATAGGCGAGTGCGGCGAGCGTAAGCACCGACGACCAGAAGAAAATCGCAGCAGCTCCGAGACGCAAAAAGTGTTTGAAGAAGTAGAAGGCACCTGAGGCGGCGAGAATTCCTGCGAAGGACAGCAAGTTCGCGGCTGCAAGTACGGCGCCCCGATGCTGCTCTTCCGGACGATGCTGAAGTAGCGCGCTGATCGGAACAATGAAAAATCCACCGGAAAAGCCGAGGGCGGCAAGCAACAGCAGAACAGCCAGGAATGAGTGCCCCGGAACGGCAAGAAGAAATCCAAAAACAGTGATGCCAGTTGCGCCAAGCGGAATCAATCCATATTCAATGTGGCCGCCCGAGAGGTAACCTGCGGCCAAGCTGCCGAGACCGATACCGACAGCGATGGAAGCCTGCAGGAAACCGCTTTCCGTAGCAGGGACGTGCAGGATGTCTCTGCCATAAAAGACAATCGCGAATTGCAGGAGGCCGGCCAGAAAAAAGAAATAGGTATTTCCTGCCACAGCCAGATAAAGAACGCGATCCTTCAGTATCAGCCTGCACTGCGACCACAAATCACCGAGGAAATTAACGCGAAATTGTTTTGCAGGGTCGGCCGCGGGAACTCGGGTGATGCCAAAACTGGTGGCGAGACCGATGATCGAACAGAACAGAAAGATGACGCCGGAATAATACTGGCGGTCGTGAAAGATGACCGACAAATACCCGCCGAGGACTGTACCCGTGATCGCAGCGAGAAACGTACCGAGCTCGATGACACCGTTCCCCCATGAAAGGCGGTTTTCCGGAAGCAACTCCGGCAGCAATCCATATTTCGAAGGCCCGAATAACGCGCCTTGGGTACTTGCGAGAAAGACGGCGACCATCGCGATCGTCAGGTTGTGCAACGCGAAGCCGATAATCGCGAAGAACATCACCGCGATTTCAAATACTTTTGTCCAAATTGTCACAGAGCGTTTACTGTAGCGGTCGGCAAAATATCCTCCCGCCATGGAAAAGAGAATAAAGGGCAGGGCGAACAGCGAGCCAATCACCAGGACTTTAAGTTCCTCTTCATCCGGGGAGAGGTTGTTGCCGATGATCAGGAAGATGACGAGAAATTTTAGAGCGTTATCGTTGAACGCTCCTTGAAACTGCGTGGCGATTAGGCTCCAAAATCCCATCCGCCAGCTGCGCGGAGCGTTCCGTCGCGGCTGCTCAGGATTGGGAGTCGGGCCAGATTCCTCGAGCATGGAAATCATAGTCCCAGAGAAATGAAGAAATAAATAGGTAATTCTCCCGGAGCGGCGAGGAGAAAATGGCCGGTATAGAGAACAACATCCGTCTCATCAGACGTGAACTGGCTGCGCCACTTCCTGCAGAGCTTTGCTGAAAATACCGATAGCCTGATCGATCTGTTGTTTGGTGATCACGAGCGGCGGCTGGAAGCGAATGACGTTGCCGCTGCCACCAACGCCGATGAGCATGCCGTTTTTGAAGCAATACTCTTTCACCGCTTCCGCTTCTGCGGAGGCCGGAGTTTTGAGGGAGTCCTTCACCAGCTCGACCCCGATCATGAGGCCCAATCCGCGTACTTCGCCAATAAGCGCGCTGCCCTTTGCCAGTTCACGCAACTTGCCCATCGCGTAGTTGCCTACTTCGGTCGTGTGCCCGGCCAGATCGGTTCTCTGCATGAATTCAATGTTGGCCAGCGCAGCGGCGCAGGAAACGGGGTTACCGCCAAAGGTTGATAGGTGGTCGCCTGGAGTGTAGGCGGCTGCGATTTCCGGCCGTGTAGTATATGCACTGAGCGGGAATCCATCCGCAATGCCTTTGGCCTGGACGAGGATATCTGGCGTGACGCCATAATATTCGATCGCGAACATCTTGCCGGTGCGTGAATATCCGCACTGTACTTCATCGGCAATAAACAGGATGCCGTAATGGTCTAGAACCTTTTTAACTTCCCTGAAATAGTTGAACGGGGGAACAATGATACCGCCTTCGCCCATCACAGGCTCGGCGATGAACGCAGCGACGTCATTCGACGTGGCAAATTTTACAATATCGTCGATCGACTGCGCGCAGTGACGTGCGCATTGTTCCGGATCATCCGGCCACAGCGAGCGATACGCATAGGGTGCAGGGGCAAACGAAATCCCCGTGCCGTACGGACCGCCTTTCTTTTTCCGCGCCCAATTACCGGTGATGCTCAGTGCGCCAAAACTGCGACCGTGAAAGCTGGATTGCAGCGAAATAAACTCGTGCTTTCCGGTGTAGAGTCGTGCAAGTTTGAGCGCACCCTCGATGGCTTCCGCACCACCATTTCCGAAAAACGTCTTGCTGAGACCTTTTGGCGCAATGTGTGCGATTTTTTCTGCGAGATCGGCTACCGGCTGCACGTGATACAGATACGAGGAGCAATGGATGAGCTTGTCAATCTGCTTCTTGGCGGCTTCCGCGACTTCCGGATTTACGTGGCCGGCGTTGACGACCGAGATTCCTGCAAAGCAGTCAAGATATTCTCGGCCATGAATGTCGGTGACCGTGGCACCGCTGGCATGATCGACAACGATCGGCGCAACATTTTTCACAAAACCGGTCATCACATAATCTTTGTACTTCTGAATGGTGTCGGACATTGAGTTATAGCCTTCAGGCCAAAGGCCCGGTCAGATTTTGCTGCTCGTGGTACGCGGAGAAACTGTAGGAGATTATACCCGCGAGCTGCTCAATTTGCGCGTTTGAAAATGGATCACGGCAGAGTTCAAATGCAGATATGTCCTAATTGTCGTCGACCAGAAACTTGAGAGCGAGATCAGAACCCAGTTGCGCGAACGAGCGGAGATGGAGCGCAGGAAGAGCGGCGACTGAACCAGAGAGAAAAGGCACGCGCGAATGGCCCGCCAATTTTGGCGCGTAGAAAAGAACCAATTGCTGGATGAGACGCGCAGAAAGTGCTGCGGTGTTCAAGCGGGGCCCGGCTTCAAGAAGTGCGCTTAGAATCTCCCGTCGGCCAAGCGCCCGAGCAACCGTATCCAGGTCGATTTTGCCTGCACGGGTTTTGGTTGTGATGAGTTCGACGCCGGCGTTTTGCAGACTGCGGGCTTTTGCGGACTTCAGCGAGGCAGCTGTGAAGACCAGCAAATCGTCGTCGAGAGTCTGCACGATGCGGGATTTCAATGGCAGGCGGAGCTTCGTGTCGACGATGACGCGTAACAACCGGCGCCGGCGCGGAAGACCGCTACGATCGGTAAGCAGTGGGTCGTCAGCAAGAATTGTGCCGATGCCTGTGAGCAGTGCATCGGAGGCATGACGCATGCGCTGGACTTCGGCCCGGGATTCCTCTCCGGTCACCCACGCACGTTCCTTGCTTCGGGTCCGGGCTGACAGGGCGAGTTGACCATCAAGCGTGAGAGCGGACTTCAGGGTAATAAACGGTTTAGCGGTTGTGATCCAGTGTGTAAAGCCTTCGTTCATCTTCTGCGCTTGCCCTTCGAGTAATCCAGTTGAAACCTCGATCTTGGCGGTGCGCAGGGTAGCGAAACCACTGCCGCGGGTCTTTGGATTGGGATCCTCCATTGCGGCGACGACTCGCTTGATTCCTGCGTTGACGATTGCCTGGCTACAGGGGCCTGTACGCCCGGTGTGATTGCAGGGTTCCAGCGTCACATACAACGTCGCTCCGTGCGCGCGGCCGGCTGCTTGTTTCAACGCGACAATTTCCGCGTGATCCCGCGAATCGTATTGATGGAATCCCTCGCCGAGAATTGCTCCGTCCTTGACGATGACGCAGCCAACCGTAGGATTCGGGCTGGCCAGACCGATCCCTTTTCCCGCGAGGTCTAGCGCGTGCTGCATGAAATGGAGATCGTGGGTGTCGAGCATTGTCAGGAGCTAGTTGAACAATGAGTCGGCGTAAGTTTGTGCATCGAAAGGCACCAGGTCGTTGATTTGTTCTCCCGTACCGACAAATCGAATCGGCAAACCGAGTTCGCGAGAAATGGCAACGACGATCCCGCCCTTGGCAGTGCCATCGAGCTTCGTGAGAATGATGCCGGTGACCCCCACGGTCGATGTGAACTCGCGAGCCTGGTTGAGACCGTTCTGTCCGGTGGTTGCGTCTAGAACCAGAAGCACGTCGTGCGGCGCGCCGGGAATCACTTTCGCGGCCGTACGCTTCATTTTTTCAAGTTCTGCCATTAAGTTCGACTTCGTGTGTAAGCGGCCAGCCGTATCTACGATGACGGCGTCAGCCTTGCGTGCTTTCGCTGCGGCCATTGCATCGAAAACCACAGCTGCGGGGTCGGCGCCGGATTTCTGCTTGATCACTTCAATGCCGTTGCGCTGCGCCCAAATTTCCAGTTGTTCGATCGCTGCAGCGCGAAAGGTATCGGCCGCGCACAGGACTACGCTCCGTCCATCTTGTCGTAACCGGTTGGCGAGCTTGCCGATGCTGGTCGTTTTGCCGGCGCCGTTCACACCTACAACAAAAATAACGCGGGGATCGTTGCCGTTGGCAGCGTTAGCAAGCGTTGGGCTGTTCCCGAAGATATTCAAGGCGCGGAATACATGTGCCTTAATTTCTTTTTTGAGCTGATCTCCGTTGTTCAGTGCGTTTCGTGACAGTTGCTCTCGGACCGAGTCCAGGATTTCGTTCGTCGTTTTCACGCCGATGTCGGCGGACAATAGCGCGGTCTCGACTTCTTTCAAAACGGCCGGATCAATTTGCCTCCCGCCTTGGGTGATGGTGTCGAGCGTATCCGCGAGCGCTTCCTTAGTCTTGCCAACAGACTCTTTTAGGCGCTCCAGGAGAGTAGGTTCTGGTTTTCCAAACAGAGTAATCATAGGTTTTCAGGCAACTAATACCTGCAAAGATAAATTGTAGCAGATGGCATTCCGTATAACGGGATGGAGATTCGCTGGGCTATCTGCTCAATCAGCCCTGCCGCTTCGACTTTATTCCTTGGCTAGACGGAGCGTCTCAGACGGGCATTCTAGACGTGGACTTCGACAGAAGTTAGGCGGATCTTGCCCGTTTTTACGGCGGATTCCAGTGCGGTAACAACGACCTGATCAAACTTGGAGCCGGTAAGCGCCTTGATGCGGCCCAGAGCGAAGTCCAGATCCATCGCGGATTGGTACGGACGATTGGTGGTCATGGCATCGAGTGTGTCCGCGACACCGATGATGCGCGCCATCAACGGAATTTGAGGTCCGGAAAGGCCATAGGGGTAACCGCGCCCATCCATGTGCTCGTGGTGGAGTTCGATGCCAGGCAGCATATCTTTCAGCTGCGAAACCGGACGCATGATGTTCGCGCCCTTGGTGGTGTGCGTCTTCATGATGTCGAATTCTTCGGGCGTCAGCGAGCCGGGCTTTTTCAGCACGCGATCATCAACGCCGATTTTTCCAACATCATGCAGCAGCGCAGCAATGCGCAGCTTGTCGAGCTCGTCGGGTGGCAGTTTCAACTCCTGCGCGATCACGCTCGAGTATTTCGCCACACGGCCAGAATGACCGCGGGTGTACGGGTCCTTTTCGTCGATCGCTGCTGCAAGCATGCGGATCGAACCAATGAACAGCTCGCGATTTTCCTCAGCTGCTTCCTTCAGCCGCTCGATATATTCTTCGATATCGTTGGCCATGAGATTGAAATTCTCGGCAAGCTCGCTAATTTCCGCGGCTCCGCGAACCGGAGTGCGTTGATGAAACTCACCACGGCTGATTGCACGCGTTGAAGCGGCTAAACCCCGAATTGGGCGACTGATCCCCACGGCGAAGAAATATCCGAACAGGACTGCAACGATCACGACAACGCTGACGAATGCCAATGCCTGCCGGTTTAAATCGGTTACGCCTGCGTCGACACTGGCTTCATCAAGGCTTCTTTGTGCGATGATGGCCCAGTTCACTTCGGGAAACGTGGTGTACGTGCCGACCATTGCCACGGAATGATTTTTTTCTTTTTGGCTGAAGTACACCGTCTCGGTGTTGCGCAATTCCTTCGGCAGCGCTTTGATCTGGCCCACGAGGTATGACTTATCGCTGAGATCTTCTCCCGGAACGTAATTCTTTGTGTCGGGGTGCGCGACGATATGACCATAGTGGTCGACGATGAAGACGGTACGGCCTCGGACGCTATCATCCTGCAAGCGATGCAGGATCGGATCAAGAGAGACCACCGCAGCGAGCATACCCGTGAAATTGTCGTTGATGTCTTTCAGCGGGACTGCGATAACAAATGCGGGCCGGTTATCCGGGGCCAGGGCTAAAGGATCACTGCGGAACTTAACCGATTGCGTGCAGCTGCTGAACGCCCGTTGCAAAGCCTTGGCGACGAAGGGATCTCGCTCCGCGTGAAAATTTCCCTGGGATGCGCTGGTGCCTTTTCCGTCACGACCGACGGCTGTGAGATAAATAAACGTGTTGCGGTTGGAATCGACAAAATTCTCTAATAGCCGTGTCACTTTTGGCTCTGCAACAGAATCCTCGACATTCTCGATAAGCCCCGTAAGTGCCAGAATTTGGCGCTCGCTGATGAGTTGCTGGGTCAGATTCGCCTCGAAGAACTGAACTTCCTGGGCGAGCGAACGCGTGAGCTCGGTCTGCTGTAAGCGCTCCGTGTCGGCCAATTTTTCATGGCTAAGCTGCAGAACTTGCCGGTGGTAGAGCCCGATCGGCAATGCGCTTACAAGCAGGAGCGCCCCCAGCACGAGCCAGAGTATGCGCACCCGTCCGGAGCGCAAGCGTGTCAGCAGCGTTATGAATGAGCCAGCCATCGCAACACATAGATTTTATGAGAGTAAAGGAAGGAAAGAGGCTGGCCGAAGGGACAGGAGACGCGGAAGTGCCACTGGAACGGAAGTACTAAGGCCCCTAATTCACAGGCCCTAGATCGCTACTACTCTGGCCGTAAGCGGCGCTCCATAATGTCGCGAATTGCCTCGCGGGGGGACTTCCACTCATTAAGGATGGCATTTACCTGCTCCGTAATCGGCAAATCAATGCGATGTTCCTCAGCGAGGGCCAGCAGAGCGGGAGCCGTGCTCACCCCCTCTGCGACTGACGACATCTCGGCCAGTATTTCGCCGAGTGGTCGACCTTTACCTAGCTCGAAGCCCACGTGCCGATTGCGGCTGAGCGCCCCTGTGCAGGTGAGGACGAGATCGCCCAGGCCAGCCAAGCCGCTTAATGTTTCAGGTTTTGCCCCGATTCTTACTGCAAGGCGGGTCATTTCTGACAGGCCTCGAGTGATCAGTGCGGCCAGGGAATTGGCGCCGAGGCCCAGCCCTTGGCAAGTGCCAGCAGCTATGGCCATCACGTTTTTGATCGCGCCACACAATTCAACTCCGAGGACGTCATCATTCGTATACAGGCGGAACGTAGGTCCTGCGAATTGCTCCTGAAGGTATTCAGCGGTTCGCGAGCCACTGCGATGCACGCCCTCCGATGTGTGTGCCGCGCTTTCAGAAGCAATGACGACAGCGGTCGGTTCTCCGCGCGCGGCCTCCAAGGCGAATGATGGTCCAGAGAGAACCGCAAGCTCTGGAAAAAACCGCTGAGAGCACACTTGCTCAATGACTTGGGAGGTCCGCAAGTGCGTGGCGGGTTCCAGTCCCTTCGTGGCACTGACGATAATCGAATCCGGAGAAATATATGGAAGTGCGTGGGTAAACATTGCTCGAGTGTGCGCCGACGGGACAACACTTACGACAATCTGCGCATGCTCAAGAACTGTAGCTAAATCGGCGGAAGGGGAAACACGCTCCGGGATTTCGATACCGGGCAGATACTTCTTATTCTCGCGTGTTATGGAAATAGCCTCCGCAAGCAGCGGCTCGCGGACCCACAGGGAGATTTCATGGGCATGCCGGCTGTGTGCGAGGACTACTGCTAAGCCCGTGCCCCAGCTTCCTCCTCCGAGAATGGCGATCATGGTCACCGGGAATCGTCCTCCGTTTTGCTGCCTCCAAAACGAGGTTCCGTGCCTTCCACCAGGCGCTGCAGATTTGTATCGTGCTTCACGATAACCAGACCCGTCGCGAACAACGTGCCGAATGTGACCACAATCGGTGGTGCGTGGCCCGGCGCCCAAAATAAGTAAACAAAAAGCGGCATCGACGCGGCCGCAGCGATCGAAGCGAGCGATGCAAAGCGCCATGTAATTGCGACGATGATGAAGAGGGCAAGCGCGCTGAGCCCAGCCCATGGCGCAAGCGCTGTGAATACACCGAGACCCGTCGCGACTCCTTTGCCGCCGTTGAAACGCAGCCAGATCGGGTAGCAATGTCCGATCAATACGGCAATCGCCGCTACCATCATCGCGGTTGCGTCATGACGGGTGGCCCGTCCGGCAATAATGACAGCGAGAGCTCCCTTTCCGGCATCCAGAAGCAGAGTGAGAATTCCAGGCAAGGGTCCTGCGACACGCGTCACATTTGTTGCACCAATATTCCCACTGCCCACCTGACGAATGTCCGCTCTCGCGAATAGGCGTGCGAAGAGCAGCCCGAAAGGTACGGAGCCAAGGAAATACGCGATGACCGCCAGCAACAGCAAGGTCAAAGAGGTATGCGACATGAACCGCTAGGCCTCCGCCGTGAATGGGAATGAATGAAGAATAGTGTACTCCGCACCAGACGATTTCAACCTGCTTTCAACAAGATCGAAGTCGAGGGCTTTGAATCCGCCAAACTCGCGAGATGTATTCCGCTCTATCGCGGTCTGCAAGTTGCCAGCGTACGGCGTTTTGTCAAGACGGCCAAGCGTTACATGCGGAGTGAATTCGCGCTCTTCCAGGGGAAATCCCAAAACGGCCAGACGTTGATCCATCTCCCGAACGATGGTCCGGACATTGGCAGAAGCTTCGATGCCAGCCCAGAGAATGTTGGGTTTCCTCGCGTTCGGAAAAAATCCGACGCCGACAAAATCGAGAATGATCGGATGCGCTGAACGAGCGATCGTCGACAGAACCTCCACGACGGATGCGAGTTGGCTTGTATGCACTCGGCCGAGGAATTTCAATGTAATGTGGAGATTTCGAGACTTGACCCACTTTACCCTGGGATCGATTACACGAAACTCGTCCACGAGGCTCCCGACCGTCGTTCGTATTCTCTCGGGAATTTGAATGGCGACGAACAGACGCATGGCTGCCGTGACTTCAACTGCCGGGATTTACACGGCGCGGCTGCGGGTTTCCGTCGTACAGGAAATGGAGACGGACCATGTCGAGCGCGACTTGTGAAGCATGAAAGCGAACCATTTCTCGATCGCCGGGCAGATGCACGAGGCGCTCTTTGACTCCCGCAGGCGACGCCAAGGCAATGTGGACCGTGCCGACCGGTTTCTCTTCGCTGCCTCCGCCCGGTCCGGCAACGCCGGTAATTCCCACCCCAATCATACTTCCGGTGCGGCGACGAATCCCCTCGGCAAGCGCAACTGCTACTTCGCTGCTTACCGCTCCCTTCTTGGCAATCAAATCGGGGGGAACGTCGGCCCAAACGGTTTTCAGTTCGTTGCTGTAACACACCACCCCACCAAGAAAATAACTGGAACTGCCGGGAATGCGGGTTAGCCGCTCTGCGAAAAGTCCACCGGTGCAACTTTCGGCCGCGGCTATGGTACAGCGATTGTCGGCAAGAATGGTTGCGACAACTTGTTCGAGCGACTCGGCGGAATGGGCATAGATTCGATCGCCCAGCGCCAATTCAAAGCTGCGGACCATTTCGTCCAGGGTCGCTTCGGCGTGCAAACTGTCGTCAGTCCAGATTCGTAAATGAATCTGAATCTCCCCCGGCGACGCGAGGATGGTCGTATTCACATCCTCGTAGCGTACGTAAATTGGCCGGATCCGTTCTTCGACATGCGATTCGCCAAGTCCGGTAACTCGCAGTTCGCGTTTCACCATCCGCACACCGGAAACCCGACGCTGCAAGCGCGGTAAAACCTCTTCGAGAAAGAGAGGTTTCAATTCTCGGGGCGGGCCGGGCAACAAGGCGATCATTCGTCCCGCGTCTTCCAGCCATAGGCCGGGCGCTGTCCCACGAGGGTTGTTCAGGACTTCAGCCCCTTCTGGCACCATGGCCTGTCGAAGATTCACAGACGGCATATCGCGTTTGAAGCTTCGAAATCGTGCCTCAATGGCGCGAACCACTTCTTCGCTGCGTTGAAGTTTACGCCCCAGTAGGTCGGCAAGAGTCTCGCGAGTGAGGTCATCTTCGGTCGGTCCCAACCCACCGCTGGCGATAACCAGTGAAACTCGATTGAGCGCTTCCTTAAACGCGGCCGCCAGCAACTCACGGTTGTCCCCAACAATCGTTTTGCGCAGCACTTCAATGCCCAGCTTGTTCAATTCCTCCGTCAGGAACAGGGAATTGGTGTCAATCCGGTCCGGAGTCAACAACTCCGAACCCACGGCAATGATCTCAGCCTTCATAACCTTTACATTGTATCCCGACTGCCGTGGAGAACTGGAACAGAGACTCACGGAAGCGGTTTTCGGCGATGTGGTTGACCAGCACTTCTTGGTGTATCTTCACTGCTTGGCGATCGTGTACGCTCTGCAATAGAGTTGTTACCAGGTTTGGGACAAAAGGGGAGTACTTAGTCTATGAGTTCAACTCCAATTCCCGTCGTTATCGGGAACACTGTGAAGTCGTGGGTCTACTCCGTTCAGGACTATTCACTACTCACCTTCCAGTCAGTGCGCAACATGTTTGCCAGTACAAAGTACTTCAGCGACCTTGTGGATCAGATGGACCAGATCGGAGTTGGATCCCTTTCGATTGTCCTCGTTGCTCTGCTTTGCGTAGGTGGAGTTGTCGTCTTGAACGCTGCTTCGCAATTCCAGCGCTTTGGTGAAACGGTTTTGACGGGCGATGCCGTTTCGCTCGCGCTAGTGCGCGAACTTGGCCCTGTCTTTGTGGCGTTGCTGGTTGCCGGCAGAAACTCCACAGCGATGGCCTCGGAATTAGGCTCGATGGTGGTCAGCGATCAAGTGGACGCCATGCGCGGTTTCGGTATCGATCCCGTTCGGAAGTTGATGACTCCCCGCGTACTGGCGACCGTATTGACCTTGCCTCTGCTCGTGGCAGTCGGTGACTGTGCCGGATTGCTGGGTGGCTTTCTGGTTGCGAGCGTCACGTTGCATCTGGGCGCAGAACAATTCATGACGCGCGCCATTCACGCTCTGGTATTTGGCGATCTTGTTTTGGGTTTCACGAAGCCACTCGTTTTTGGTTTTATCATTTCAACGGTAGGTTGCTACCAGGGATTTCGCGTAAAAGGTGGAACAGCGGGCGTAGGCCGAGCGACGATTATGGCCTTCGTCGTATCCTCTCTGGTGGTCTTGATTGCTGATTTGTTTATTACGAAGCTGCTTCTCTACGTCTTCCAGCTGTAACCGATTGACGTGCGAGGGATCGAAATCCCGAATTTGCCAGCAAGGGGCAAACAAACTTCGAATTTACCGAGTCATAATTCGTGATGGATTTTCGCGGTGAAGCAGATATTCCCAGAGCCGGTCTTCTTCGGAATCCTCCGCTCTATGAGCGGACTCAAGCAAATATGAACCCAGATAGAAGGCAATAAAGACGACACTTGCCAGGGTTAGCCAGGCTAGATAATAAGGCGGCTGCATAATAGGTGTCCTTTTTAGATCGTTTGATATTCGTTTGTTTCTGCTGCCAGCATCCCTCTACCAGAAAGATCTCGTTTGACACGAAAACCGAGTTTGGAAGCACGGCTTTGGAACTTGGCTCACTGTAATTGAGTGACGCGGCAAATTTTTGTGACGGAGAACACGCCCGGAATAAAACCAAAAGAAACCAGTAAGTTTGGTAGTACTGGAACTGGCTAGCGCAAATCTTGCAGTTCCACGTACAATTTCGTTTATCTTTCCTGATGTGAGGCTATGTGCTCGATGAAGGTGTTTGGGCGGAAATCAAGGTAGGGGATGTGCATTTGCGGCTATTTTCCGAGCAGAGTGCACAGGGCGTTCAGGCTTCTGTCTTCAACGTAACTGCAAAGCAATGGATTGCTCCCTCGGAAACAGTCGAAGACATCGAGCAGGGCAAAGACCGCGCCGCCGCCCACGCAAGCGCCTATCTTATGCGCACCGCAAACCTGGAGCTCCCTCCACTGAACTGGAAAAAATCAAGGACAAAGTAGCCCGATGGAAGGAAGACTCTCCCATTCGAGCGTGATGAATCCCCTGATTTTCCGATGGAAAAGAATCGCTGTGCTAGCCGAGAAGAGGCAGGCCGCGCACATCCCAGTCAAGAGTGAATAGGCAACTGTTTGCGGCGAGAATGGCACGGCCCGTCGGGAGTAGATTCAGGCCAACCAGAGCCGGGCCGCTCAAAACGTGCTCGGCGTGGCCTTGTGGCGTTATTCGCACAACGCCTCGACGGCCGCCAAGCGAAGCTGCCAAATATAGATTCGATTCGCGATCAAACGCCATACCTTGAGGGCGGCCTAGCCCGCGATAAAAGACGTTCACATCTCCGCCTTGGGTGATGCGATATACGCGATCGTAACTTGAGGTCGTTGGACCGGTGACATAAAGTTCGCCGCTTGGGTGAAACGCCAGGTGATACGCGGAGACAGACGGCTCGAGAGTGGCAAACACAAAAATCTCGCGACTCGGACTGATTTTGAATATTGTACCGCTGCGGTCGCCTACAAAAAGATTCCCGTGGCCGTCAAAAGCTATGCCCGTCGCAATGCCCATGCCTTCCATCCATTGCTCAGCGCGGCCATCGGGAGGAATGCGGTAGATTGTGCCGTCATGCCTGCAAGACACGAATAAATTTCCATTGCGATCAAGGGCCAAACCGGTTGGATTTGTCAATGAAGTGACAAAGGGCTTTACCGTGTAATTGGAACTGATCTTGTAGAGTGATACAGGAACACGCTGACCCCTTGGGCCACTGAACGTTACATAAATATTTCCACTGGAATCAACAGCGGCATTGGTGACGGGGTGAAGGTTGTCGGCAATCTGAAAGCCGACAGAAACAGGGAATGGCTGGCTTTCCTGATCAGCTTGAATAACTTGCAGTGCGCCACCAATGGCGTTTTCCGGGACTCGAACAATCAAGCGATTGCTGCTGGCCAACGATACGGATGCTTCGGTTTCTCCAAAGCGCACCAGCGGCCGCGCACCATGCCGCGAAGTAAATCCAGCGCCGTAAATCGCGATTTCTCCGCCGGGAATTGCCGCCGAGGGCGAAATGCGGTCAATATGAGGAACGCCGTTTCGATCTGTAGATGAGCCGAAACCGAATTTCATAACAAATGAAATTGTAACGCGAGACGCAGGCAAATGGCAGCATAGATGCCCGCCATCCAGTCATCGGCCATAATTCCCCAACCACCTGGAAGCTTCTCCAGCCGGCGACAAGGAAATGGCTTGGTAATATCGAAGATACGGAACAGAATGAATCCAACCAAAAGAAATTTCCAGTTGAGGATGCTCATGCCGGTGAAGAGCGCAAATGCCGCGGCGTTTGCGGGATCGAGCAGTGTTGTTGGACCGCCGAGAGGGACCAGCGCAAGAATCAATGCGAGCTGTACGCCCGAGACTTCGTCAATCACCACAATCTGTGGGTCTTTGATGTTCGCGTAGTTCGCGACCTGCGTGCTCGTGCGCACTCCGAGCCATGCAACAGCCAGCCACACGACGATTGTGGGAGCCAGAAGTAAGAATGTGCCGGCCGGACCCGATAAGAGCGGTGGGGCCTCGCCGAGCGCGAGTTTCATCGCAGAACCGGTGAAGTAAAACCACGTCAGCGGATGTGAGAGCACTGCCAAAATCAATCCGACAACGGATCCCCAGGTGCCCGGACCCGGTTTTAAATAGCCAGTGCCGAGCGCTGTTGCAAACGCGTACGCGAATTTCGGTTTATCACCTCGGGGAAGGGGAGAATTAGTGGTCGTGTTCGGATTCATTCGGCGCATTCAGATCAAGGATGATGGTCTTTTCGTCTTTATCGACCAAGTCATCTTCGTTGAAGATGGGCTCAGAGACAACGTATTTTTCCGTAGCCCAGTTGCCGAGATCCTTCTGCCGGCAACGATCGCTGCAGAAGGGGAATTCGTTGTCATGATCTGAATCGGTGGGAATTTTGCAGATGGGACAGCGATGCTTCATAAAAATGGCCTAAATTGGAATGACCTACGCCATCTAGTGTACACCAAGCCTTGTCTTCCGGGACCAGCCCCGCAGGTTGACTGCCTACCAGAATTAAGTTTCAGCCGGGCAGAAAATTGATACTCTGTTCTCCCGTTTCCGGAATGGAGAGAAGCATGCCAGTAAACACTCCTCCAAGTAATTTGGCGTTTGATCTGGCCGAAGCCGTGCGGCACCTTTCAGAGCGTGACGAATGCCTCAAGCGACTGATTGACGAGACCATTCCCTTTGTCATCGATGTTGCCGACGCGCAGTCTCCCTACGAAGTGCTACTCGAATCGATCGCCTATCAATCCATTTCCGGGAAAGCGGCAGCGACGATCTTCGGGCGAATCAAGGCGCTGGGAGCCGACGGACGTCCGCCGGCTCCCGAACAGATGTTGAGGATTCCAGCGCACATATTGCGCAAGGCTGGACTTTCCGGGGCAAAAGTTCTAGCCATGAAAGATTTGGCGAAGAAAGCGCTGGAAGGAATTGTTCCGACATTGCAGGAAGCACAAAAACTGACCGATGAAGAGTTGATTGAACGCTTGATTTGCGTGCGTGGCATCGGTGCATGGACCGTCGAAATGTTTCTGATATTCCGCCTCGGCCGGCCGGATGTTCTGCCGATCCACGATCTCGGGGTGAAAAAGGGATGGTCGGTGACCTACGGCAAGAGGCACATGCCTAAGCCGCAAGAGTTGCTGAAATTCGGTGAGCGCTGGCGCCCATACCGCACAATCGCCAGTTGGTATATGTGGAGGGCCTTTGAACGAGCCGGTTACGCGAGGACGAATAAAATTCGGCCGAAGCCCGTGTCGAAAAAAAAGAACAAGAAAGCTAAAGAAGGGGCGAAGCGGGCTAGAACAGCCCTTCGCAAAAGGAAATAAAAATGGCAAAGCCCCGCTGGTGAGGGCTTTGCCATGCTGTGGACGGGGCGGAAACGTCCACAGGTTCTCCGCCAATCGTTTAGTTGGTGACCGTGACAATCAACGGAGTAACTTTTTGTGCAGCTCCGGCCCCGCTCGTTGCGGTCACATTCACTACGTAGGTTCCACGAGGGGCTGAGCTGGAATTTCCGGAACCACTACCACAACCGACAGCGTAAAGACTGATCACGAACATAGCGACCAGTCCGGCCAGCGACTTCCAGTGCTTGCGACGCCCGAAAGGTACGAGCAGCCCGGCAAAGGCCATTGTGGATGCAAATCCAAGGATTCGGTGCTTGATGAACGCGTGCGCCGCGATGGCCTTGGTGTTCACTGTGATTTTCACAACACCTGGATTTACCCCGTCGAGTGTGACCGAAGCGGGACTGAAGGCGCAGTTGATGTCTGCCGAAGCCGCATTACAGGTGAAGGAAATGGTTTGCGTAGACCCGCCTAGTGGAATCACATTGAGGTTCGCCGATGCAGATTGGCCTGCACGGATGACCAGACTTGCTGGCATTGGCTGAACGGTGTAATCCGTGACGTTTTCGGTGAGCGGGCCACCAGTTGACCCTGTAAGTACCGCGTCCCCAGTGTAGTTAGCCGACACCATGTGTGTGCCGGCCGCGAGTGAGGTCAATGCAAGCTTGGCGGTCCCCGTCGCATCCAGCTTGACTGTTCCGAGTGTATTAGTCCCATCCATAAAGATCACATTGCCGGTAGCGGTATAAGAACGAACATCGGACGTGACTTGTGCCGTCAGATTTACGGTTCCACCAGCGACAATCGCGGCGTTGTCTGCAGAGAGACTCACGGATGCGGGTGTATTGGCATTCACGACAAGGGTCCCAGTTGCTGTTGACCCGTTTACGTTGGTATCGCCAGAAAAACTGGCTCTAACAAGATGGTTACCGGGTGTCTTGAATGTGGTGGTTATTGAAAATGAATCGCAGTATTGTGAGCTGACCGTCACTGGTGGCCCTAAGGAAACGGCCGTTCCAGAAGTGTAATCTGTTATCGAAACTGTTCCCCCGTAGGGCGCGCATCCGTTGTTCTCCAGGACAATTTGTCCCTCAATCGTTACAGGAATATTCGGGACCGCTGTTCCGAGGAAGAAAACATCAGAGATGATTGAGCCTACTTTTGTGATATTGACGCTGTACGTAGCTTGGCTGGCGTTGAAACTATTATCGCCCGCATAACTTGCCTGCAGTTGATGAGATCCTACCGTCAAGCCCGAGGTCAAATTGGGGAGCGTGCTGGATTGCCCGGTGAGTTTCATTCCATTCCCAAACACGGTAGAGCTTTCGCCATAATTCAGTGTGAGCGTGCTGGGAGTCTGGAAATCGGAAGTGACCGTATTCGCAGGGTTGCCGTCGACCAACAGGCTGATCGTGCCGGTGGGATGCCCGACTTCGGAGAGTCCGGCGACTGCAATCCACAGCTGCACAGGTTCCCCGTATCCCACAGAAACGGGAGTCTGGATATAGTAACCACCGGCCAGTCCACCCATCTGCATCTGGCTGGATTCCGGAGTGACGGTCACGTTCAGCGAGTTCGAAGTACTGGAGTAATATTTTCCGTCGCCGTTATAACGAGCGGTAACGCCATACGTTCCTCCCGGAACACTCGGCGTCACGATCGTCGCAGTAGCAGCCGACCCGGACGCAGTGAGTGATGCTGCCCCGACACCCATAGATGTGCCAGCGACTGGGTCAGTTGAAAGGAGAGAAATGGAGCCGGTGGGGGCGGAACAACCAGTGCCTGCACATGCCACGTTGGCTTTGAAGGTGATCGGTGTGCCATGAACTACCGTAGTGGCTTGTCCATTTCCGAGCGCGAGAGTTATAGCTGAGCCCGCAGTCGCTGCAGCGCTTGCCCACTTCGAGACCAATGCGTTGGCGTCGAAGGAGCCGAGTCCACTGGCCAGGTCGTATCCTGGTCCTGCCGAATATCCAACGGTGAATTGGCCATTGGGATCCGGTACCTTGTTATCGCCATTCACGATATCGTGGTAGATACCTGTGGTCGCAGCAAGTTTGTATAGGACGTAGTTGGCGAGACCTTGCGGTTTACCCCCCTGCTGCTGGAGTACGAGCGCCATAATTCCGGCTGCCGATGGGCTGGATGCAGAAGTGCCCCCAACTGAATAGACACTGACTTGTGTAGGATCGCTGCAGCTTCCTTCAAAGCACAGCGCGTATCCGGTGTGGCCGGCAGCCGCTAGCGAAATGTCCGGAAGATCTCGCTTGCCATCGTTCGGAACGCCCGTGGCGCCCTGCCAGTTGGGCTTGTTATAGATCTTGCTGACTCCGCCACTGCCAGCCCAAAGCGAAGTAAAGAACGGATCGTTACTGCTCTCATTCCAGACAGTTTCCGGAATATAGCTAATGGCAGATTGCAGCGTTGTTGGATCGGAACTAATCGTCCAATAAAGATCGTTGTTTGCAACGTCATCAAACTGCGTCCCGCCTACCGCAACGTTGTATGGGGTGGATGCAAGGCCGTTTACTGCCAGACCATGAGAGGCAAACAACCCGCTACTTTGCGAATCGCATCCTGCACCTCCATTGTCACCGGCCGAGACAAACGAAGTAATCCCCTGCGCAGCCGCCTGCTGCCAGAGGGAATTGTAGAAAGCCAGGCCCACGGCGCCGAGACTGTCTTCGCAATTGCCGAAACTGGTGCTCATGACCGGCGCGAGGTTGTGGTCAACGATGTAGGCAGCCGAAATGTCCACACCATCCGCGAAGTTGCTCTGCGAAGCTACGCCGATAATGGTGGCACCAGGGGCGACCGCACCGGCCCAGGTAACGTCGAGCAAGGCCTCAATCGTATCGTTGTAGGAGAGGACGCCCGGATCATCACCGTTAATGATCATTTGCGGATCGTTGGGAGGCAGGCCCATTGCATTGCGAAAATCGCGAATATCCTGAATTCCGTCGACGCTGTAATTGGGATCGACCAAGCTGCTACGCGTCACAATGGCGATCGTCTCTCCGGTGCCATCAATGCCAGCAGCATAGAGTGGTTTCAGATTGTAAATGGTGGCGAAATCGGCAGGGGCGAGGAAGTGCACGCCGTAGGGTCCTTCGATTTTCCCGGTTTTCTTGTTTACCGAAATCTTGGGCCCGATCTTAAGGTCAGTGTTTTTAGGATCGCTGTGCAACCGAACGACGCCCTTTACTACCTGCGAAAGAGCTGCTGGAATCTGCACGTCCGTCGCGTTAGCGATGAACTCCTTATTACTCATGTAGCGGTACGTGTGCATTTCCGTCGAAAACGCTTGTTCTACTTGCGCTGCCGTGCCACTGAAAACGATAAAGCGACGACTTTGGGAGATCTCGTGCACGGTCAGGCCCTGGGACTGCAGCCACTGCTGAATCTTTGCCGTGTCTTCCTGCGCCAAGCCGAATTGCTGACCGTATTCTGCAGGTGTGAGCCATTTGTGGAAGGAGGGTGAAGACGAGTCGTGAAGGCTCGAGACAAGGTCGGCCGCTGCCTGTTCTTGCTCCTGCGTTGGCGAAAGCAGTAGCAGCATTCGGCCGAGATTCTGGCCACCGGGCACCCGACCGGTGTCCGCGCTGGCTTTGACGAGGGGCGAAGTCGTGCCGGAGATTGTCATACGCGCTTCGTTTTTTACTACGGACACAATTCGCGATTGAGGTCCTGTCTGGCCATGCAGTTCAGTTGCGGCGAAGAGAAATGCGATCAAAACCGAAGTGCCGATAGAACGCTTCCTGCTTTTGCTGATGAACAAGGGCGAATCCTCCTGGATATTCGAAAACGCACACACTGCGAATGCTTTCCGCTGCAACATGAATTGGTTATGTGTCGAAGGAGCGGCGAAGGTCGTGGAGCCTTCAGTGCATGGGGACGTGCACTGAAGTAAATCGAGAGATTGCCTTTACAGCAGAGTCCGCATGATGGTCACACCCGGGGGGGCAAAGTCTCAATTTCATCAACACTGTCCTCTAGTACCTTAACCTGAGCACTGCACGGAGTAGTGGTTTCGAAATAGTCCGATGTGAACAGACTTTCACAGGGAATCGGAACGTGTCGTTGCTCGAGAGCAATGAAAACGAGGAACCAGATCGAAAAATCAAATTGTGGAAAGGAGAAGTCGCTCCGGAGAACGCAACAGAACTTTACCCCGCTGCTTAACGATGGCTTTACCCTTCTGCCATTCACTCATCAATCGGCTGGCCGTATAAGGGGTTATGTTGGCAGCGTTGGCCAAATCTTCATTCGTGACTTCGATCTCGATTCCGCCAGGGACACTTTCTCCAATGGCGCGAGATAAACCAACCAGAACCTGGGCCAGCCGTTCGCGAGCGGAAGAGCAGGTCAACGACAAGTGTGCGTTCATGTACCAGTCGACATATTCTGCAGCTATCGTTAGTGCATTATCCAGGAGCTGAGGGAATCTTTGGACAAATCCCCGAACTGTGGCCCTATCCCAGAGTAGTACTTCACTATTCTTCACCGTTTCTGAACTGACCAGATAATGACGCCGAGTCGCGAGCAATGACGCACCTCCTAGCAACTCTCCCGGAACCACCCAGAGCAAGAGAATCTTTCTGCCGTCAGCGGTCGTGTAGAACATACGCATCGATCCGCTGATCAGGTAGTAGAGGTGGTCAGCGAAGCTTCCGTGGGCGGTCACGACTGAATTGGCCGGAATTTTGCGGCTCTTCCCCGCGGCGAAAATGAACTGACGATCGGAGTCATCTAAGCCCGCGAAAAAGTCGTTTTTAGGCGCGGGGACTAGGATCTGAGCTTGCGACTGGGGCATGGCTATCCTCCCTCGACGAGAGCGATTCCGGTGTCACGTAGTCTACCCTTTTCACTGCGCATCCCCTACCCTGAACGCACATGTCCGCCAATTCACCGGGCGATTGTTTCGCGAACCAGGAGGTACATGCCGGTAAGTCCGATCAGCAGGACAGTCCCTTCGAAAAAAACCGACCGGTGATGCAATTTGTTGAATTCGAGGCGCCGGGGATCGTTCTCCGGGGTATTCTGGACGGAAACCATCTCTTTTTTGAGATTTTCCATTTTTGGACTGACTGTGAATTGCGAGGCGGCCGTCAGTAGAACCATCAGCACAAGACACAAGGCGGCGGGAGTCGTAAAACTTTCAAAGGAGTGAGTTCGCAGGAGGCGGGCCGCGAGGAAGATCAAGCCAAGGAAAATTCCAGCATAGTGTAGTCTCGCCAGAGAAAAGCCGACCATCAATCCCGCAGAATCTCGATTGTTGAGAATGGCAAATGCCCCAGGTGCTACCACAAAGCTCAGGAAGGCATCAGCCCCGAGCCATAGGCCTAAAGTCAGAAACTCAACCGTGCGCAGAAATCCTTGCATGGCGTTACTATACAAGACCCAGCTGATGTCACAAAATGCATCGGGCGAGGCTCCCTCCGTCCCCTGCCCATCGGTCTAAATAACAAGTTCAACACAGGCTTGTGCGTTTGGCGCCATATCTAGATTGCAAGATGGGAGAATTCAAGGAGTGGTGGGCGATAAAGGATTTGAACCTTTGACCTCTCGCGTGTGAGGCGAGCGCTCTAACCGCTGAGCTAATCGCCCGTCTTTAAAACGGGTAGTGAAATACGGGAAGCCCATCAGAACGGGCACCCGTCAAACCGAAAAGATGCTGGCACTGCGCAAACCTAACTGCGCGTCCCGACATCTATTTGTATCAGGAAGAGTAAGGGTTTTCAACCGATGCCAACGGTTACCGCAAACGTCGTTTCCCAATTGCAGCGCTCGATTGCTCGGGCGATTTACGGCAAGGAAGACGTGATCCAGCTCGCATTGATCACCCTACTTGCAAAGGGACATCTACTGATTGAGGACGTTCCCGGCGTCGGAAAGACAACTCTGGCCCAGGCATTGGCGAAATCGTTTCACTGCACATTCCAGCGCATTCAATTTACCAGCGACCTCCTGCCAAGCGATGTCCTGGGAGTAAGTGTCTACAATCCTGAATCCCGGGAGTTCGAATTCCGTCAGGGCCCGATTTTTGCCAATGTTGTCTTGGCCGATGAAATTAACCGCACGACGCCGCGGACACAATCAGCCCTGCTCGAAGCCATGAATGAGGCGCAGGTGACAGTCGATGGCCGCACTCTTTCACTGCCGTTACCGTTCCTGGTCATCGCAACGCAAAATCCGGTGGAGCACCACGGCACTTATCCGCTGCCCGAGTCACAACTCGATCGTTTTCTGATGCGTATCAAGATGGGGTACCCTTCGCACGAAACCGAACGCGAGATTCTCCGCAGCCGCACGACGGATGACCCGGTTTCCGCGCTCGAGCCGATCGCCGACGTCACCGACGTTTTGACAATGCAAGAGGCTGTTACTCGCATCAAAGTGGATTCCAGTCTTCACGATTACGCGCTGGAGATTGTCAATCGCACCCGCAAGTCCGATCAACTCGCCTTGGGCGTAAGCCCCCGTGGCACCCTGATGTTACAGCGCGCCGCGCAGGCCCATGCATTCCTGGAGGGAAGGGACTTCTGTCTGCCTGACGATTTCAAGCAACTTGCGGTCGCCGTCTTTTCCCACCGCGTCGTAGGCAGCGCCAGGCACGCTACGTTGCAGAAAAAATCAGAGACGACCGAAAACGTTCTGCGTGAAATCGTGGACTCGGTACGGGTTCCATTGTAATCGCCAACTTTTACTCGAATTTCTCAATGACGAATATTTCCTCCGCCGTCTCGCGATTGTGGGCAAAAGCGGACCGTTCTTCGGTTCGGGCATTTTTCCTTTCAATCACGGCACTCACCGTGGCCATGATTCTCGCGCTCTATTCGGGAGCGGCGGCTCAATTGGGAAAAGTCGGACTCGCCTCGGCATCCGCCCTTTCTGCACTTCTCGTTGCGGCATGGGTTGGCATCACGCTGGTACCCGTGCTCGCAAAGCGTACGCCGCTTCGTTGGATCGGATACCGGATGGAGTACCGCATTACCCGACAAGGTTGGATATACGTGCTTGGTATTGTCTTGGTGGCCCTGGCGGCGCTCAATACGGGTAACAATCTTTTGTTCCTGATCCTCGCCAGCCTGATTGCCAGTATTCTGATGTCGGGCATTCTGTCGTCGATTACGCTGGCAGGCGTCGGACTGCGGCTGCAGCTTTCCGAACATATCTTCGCGGGCCAGCCCACTCGTGGGATCGTGGAGCTGCAAAACGAGAAGCTGACACTGCCGTCCTTTTCGCTGCGGGTCGAAGCGGCCAAATCAAAAAAGAGTGCGACTGGCGCTTTGTTGGAAACGCCTGTTTATTTCCCCTACGTGCCCCGTCAGGAAACGGTCTCTCAATCGGTCCCGCTGCTGTTTCCGAAGCGTGGTGCTTACCGCCAGGAAGCGTTTCGCATCGTTACACGTTTTCCTTTTGGATTTCTGCAAAAGGCCAGGCGATTGGATCTGCCGAAGGAAGCGCTGGTCTACCCCTCGATCGAGGCCTCAAGTGAATTTCTGGAGATTCGCCCTGGCCTTTTAGGGGCCATGGAGAGTCTAGCGAAGGGACGTGGTCAGGATCTGTATGCGCTTCGTGGTTACCTCCCGAACGACAGTGCGCGTCTGGTTCACTGGAAGGCTTCTGCGAGATCCGGCTCGTTGATGGTCCGTGAATTCGCTCGTGAGGACGACAGCAACGTTCTGCTGATATTTGATCCATATATCGCAACGATCATGCCAACGTCGCCAGAAGCCGATCGTGACCGATTTGAGCGTGCGGTCACTTTGTGTGCGGCGATCGCTTGGGATTTTCGAGAACGCAACATGGTACTGGAATTCCGCAGCGTGAACGTCGAAATTGCCATGGCTCCCGCGGCTGAAAATATATTTTCCGTATTACGCCACCTGGCGCTCATTCAACCGATTACAGCAGCGGACGATTCCGAATACCTGCAGGATCTGGCGGCCAATCCCGATGCGTTTAAGATCGTCGTGACGTCGCGCCCCCGCGGCTCCATGCCGCCCAATCTCTGGCATTCTGCGTACATCGTTTTTGCCGAAGATCTTTCTTGAGCAGCCAGCTCTCGCCGGGTCTGATATTGCCCCTTGGCGAGGTATCCTTGCTCAAGGTTACTCGAAGACCTTATGAAGTTGGCAGACGGGCGGATGGACTCTCTCCGTTCATTACGTTCCAGGGCATAGGCCCGAGTAAGAACGTGTTCGAGTTGCGTCCCGTGATCCTTCTCGTGCGACACTATCTCCTCTAATGTTCACAGGAAGCGCACTTCTCTCTTTCCGGAAAGAACTACTCAACTGGTTCGCTCAATTCCAGAGAAACCTGCCTTGGCGTCTGAACAAGGATCCATATCGCATCTGGGTTTCGGAGATTATGCTCCAGCAAACAAGAGTCGCTGCGGCAATCCCGTACTTTGAGCGGTTTCTCACTCATTTCCCGACAGCAGCCGCGCTCGCTCGTGCCCCTGAAGAGAATGTTCTCCGCCTTTGGTCAGGCCTTGGTTACTACTCTCGTGCACGGAATTTGCAAAAGGCGGCCAAACAAATTGTGGCGCAACATGGAGGTGCATTTCCGGTCGCGCACGAACAGGTCCTGGCCTTACCCGGTATCGGCCACTACACGGCAGCCGCGATTTTGAGTATCGCCCATGGGCAGAAATTCGCGGTGCTTGACGGGAATGTCGCTCG
The DNA here is from genome assembly GCA_963723725.1 of Candidatus Acidiferrales bacterium. GTDB lineage: Bacteria > Acidobacteriota > Terriglobia > Acidiferrales > UBA7541 > Acidiferrum. Next base: position 90,541 of record CAVRSA010000018.1, on the reverse strand, counting down.
AGTCATCTCTCGGCTGGGCGCCATTTCGGGAGATCTTCGAGCGAGCGGGCGTTGGCAGGAATTGCAGCAGAAGGCCGACCGTCTGCTCGATTCGCAAGCGCCAGGCGATTGGAATCAAGCGATGATGGAACTCGGTGCGACCGTTTGCACTCCGCGCTCGCCGCAATGCCTACTATGTCCGGTCAACAAATGGTGCAAAGCGTACAAACTGGGTGTAGTCAACCGGATTCCCGAAAAGCGAAGTACGCGTGCCGCCGAAGAAGTCACACTTGCTGCATTGGTTCTAGTCGACAAGAAGGGATATACGCTGTTACTGGCTCCGCCGAAACCTTCTCTGCACTCTCAGACCGCGTCTCTGCTGTCACGTTTATGGCATTTCCCTACAATCGAAGTCGATCAGGACGCTGCGAAGGAAGTACAGACGCACATAGAGGAGAATCTCCTGCGGGGGAAGAAGCTTAAAATAAAGCTCTTACCGCTCAGGAAGGTCAGACATTCTGTGACGCATCACAGCATTACTCTTTTGCCGTTTCGTTTGGATCTCGCTAGATTGCCCAGGATCCTGCATTCCAGAAAACTCCCATTGACGGATCTTTCTTCCGTTCCCGTCTCCAACCTGACCAGAAAGGTCGCACGCAGTGTCCTGGGCTAGCCGCGCACGGTAATCCTTACGCCCCCGCCTGAACAGTCGAACTCTACGGGATGATATTCTGGATTTCTGACCATGGCTTCCATTGTCACCATCCCTCTCCCCGCCGAACGGTTCTTTCGCATTTCGTTATTTTTTGTCGTCCTCATTTCCGTTGCCACCCTCAGTATCACGGGCAAACTCGACCCCATCACAACGGTACTCGCTCCCGCTCTGGTCCTGTACAAAGGATTCCGATGGTGGCGCGGATTTCCTACCGAATTGAAATCAACCACCGCCACTCGCCTGGTTCTTGGTTATCTTTTGCTGTTTCCTGTCGATGCCCTGTTCGTCTCGCGTCAGCTTGCTGCGGGAATTCCCGACCCCGCGCTGTACGCAATTGTGTTGGCTGCTGTTCACTTCTTGATTTTTGTCACAATTGTACGTTTGTATAGTGCAACTACCGATCGCGACGCCCTTTTTCTCGCCATGTTGTCGTTTGCATGCCTTCTTGGGGCCGCCATCTTTACGGTCGATACCTATTTCCTTGTTTTCTTCGTTGCATTCCTTATTTTTGCGGTTGCCACATTTGTCGGACTGGAAATTCGACGGGGCGCCAGTAATTCTATCTATCCCGAGATGGAAGCGCAGCCGGCGCGGGCGCGCCGTTTTTATCGTGCGCTCGGACTAGCGTCGCTTACTGTGGCACTCGGCGGTATTTTGCTGGGTTCGGTTTTTTTCTTTTTTCTTCCCGCGCTTCAGTGCCGGATATCTCTCTCGGGCCGGCATGCAGTCCACGTTGATGAGCGGGTTTACCGACAACGTTGAACTTGGAGAAATCGGTGAGATCAAGAAGAATACATCCGTGGTCATGCGCGTGAAGACCGGTACTCCTGTCAATTATCCTGCTTTGCGCTGGCGCGGAATTGCGCTGACCAATTTCGACGGACATCGATGGTTCTCGAGTGACAAATCGCGTGATGCTCTTGCCCCTTCTGGCAACGGTTGGATTTACATGTCCGATCCAAAGCCCATCAATTCCGCACATTCAGAACAGGAGTTGCAGTTCACCGTTCTGATGCAGCCTATGGCCAGCGATGCAATTTTTGCCCCTGTAAACCTGATTCGGGTCCGTGGCAATTTCTATCAGGAGGGCACTGGCTATAACTCGCTCGCTCGCAGAAGCTACCTTACCCGCGATTCAACGGACTCCATCTATAATCCGGCACATAATTTCGGACAGGTTCAGTACGAGGGTAGTTCGCTCTTGCCGGTTGTCGATCCCGCTAAAGCGCGTGCAGCCTCACAGGAATACCCGGAAGAGCTCGCGGCTACGTATTTACAACTACCGACTTTGGACCCGCGAATCCCCGAGCTTGCGCATAGAATCACCGCTTCTGCAGACAATCCTTATGACAAGTCATTGGCACTGGAAGCCTACCTCCGCCGCAACTTCCGCTACACACTCAACCTGCGCGGCTCGTCTGGCAAAGACCCTCTGGCTCATTTTCTTTTTGAATCGCATGCAGGACACTGCGAATACTTTGCCTCCGCCATGACCGTCATGCTGCGCACCCAGGGGATTCCCTCCCGTGAAGTAAACGGTTTCTTGCCGGGCGAATACAACGATATTGCCGGCGACTATATCGTTCGCGGAAGCGATGCGCACAGCTGGGTCGAAGCATATTTTCCGGGAAACGGTTGGATTACCTTTGACCCCACGCCGCCCGGACCTGATCAGAATGCTGGTGTTCTCGCGCGGTTAAACTTGTATCTCGACTGGATCCAATTGAACTGGCTCGAGTGGGTAGTGAATTACGATTTTTCTCACCAGGTGATTCTTGCCCAGGGTGTCGAACGCAGCTCTCGGAACTGGAACGAACTCCTCCGCGAATGGTTCCGTCGCACCCAGAATCGGGCAATGAGTGGCCTGACGCGTTGGCAACAAGATCACGCGCGACTGAGCCTGCTCTTTCCATTCGCCCTGGTCCTGCTGCTCATCATTCTGAGGTTCGATTGGATCCGCGCACTGTTGCGCTGGCTCAGTTTGTCGCTGCAACTTAGAAGATCTTCTGAAGTCCGTTCTAATCCGCAACTGGCCTCGCGGCTCTATGCGGAACTGCAACGCTTACTGATGCATCGTGGATTCACCCGCGCGGAGGCCCAGACGCCTTTTGAATTTGCCCGTAGTCTTACAATTCGGCCAGAATTGGCTCCCGCGGTGCGCGAGTTTACTCAGCTCTACAGCCAGGCGCGATTCGGCAATCTGCCCTGTGACACCGTTCGATTGCGTGCACTTCTGCAAGAGATCAAATCCACTCTGAAAGCGCGCTGAGCAAATAATCCATTTTCCGCCTAGCTCTAATTCCACTTAGCGGTATCATTGATACGTCGAACGCGTACAACCCTGGAACTTTCGTTGGATTCAAAGGGAACGGGGAAATAGAGAGACTATTCTCTCTCCAGGTGTGAAACGACAAATTGCTGACTCGCAGCGTGGCAACGATTCTCAAGACTCTGATCGTATCTCACTGAACTAGCGAAATATTGTAGGAACAAAATATGAATCCGGGAGATTTCATGCGTCGTGGTTATGTTTGCGCTTTTTTTCTTGCAGTGCTGTTCGCGTGCATCCAGACAACCGGTTGCGGTGGCGGCAGCGGGACGGCCAAGCTCCTTGTAACGACGACTTCACTCCCAGGCGGACTTGTAGGTACCCCATATTCGGCATCCCTTACTGCAACGGGCGGAACCCCCGGCTACACCTGGACGCAGGTATCAGGTGGTGCCATGCCTAGCGGCATATCGCTCGGTACATCCGGTGTGTTCAATGGAACGCCTACGGCTCCGGGAACATTTGGACCATACGTATTCGAGGTGATGGACTCTGCCAACCTTGTTGCTTCCTCGGTCGGTATGAGCATCACTGTCAAGCCCAGCACCCTAACTGTTGTTACTACGGCTCTCCCGCAAGGAACAGTCAACGCTTCGTATTCGTTTGCGCTTGCAGCCAGCGGTGGTGCGGCTCCGATCACGTGGGCCGTGACCTCCGGTGGAACATTACCCCCGGGCCTGGCAATCAGCAGTATTGGAGTAATTTCAGGTACGCCGACATCGGCAGGTAGCTATGGCCCGTACGTATTCACGGCGACCGACTCGTCCAATGCGACAGCCGTTTCGGGAAGCTTGACGTTTACGATCACTTCGGCCGTCACTGCTTCGTGCGTGCCAGCCGGCAACGAAGCCGCATTGACGACTACTACTCCCTACGCTTTCCTCGTCGAGGGTACTGATGGAAGTGGCAAGCCGATCGACATCGCCGGCAGTTTCACACCGGACGGGAAAGGGGGAATTACCGACGCGTCGGTTGACTACAACGGTTTCTCAAACGGACCACAGCAACTACAAGTGAATTTCGCAGACAGTTCCTACTCCTTCGGCAGTACGACAATCGGCTGTTTGTACCTGGTCTTCACTGGCCAGGCGCCAGCTGCCACTACCGCGTTACGGGGTGGAAGGTCTCCTCATTTCGATCGCGGTCAAGTCGTCCTTGCGAAAGATACCAGGGAAGTCGCAGCCGCCTCACAGGCGACGACGGTTAGCAACGCAAAATTCAGTTTCAGTCTCGGGGGATTTGACGGCACCGTCTATCACACGGGACGAATCATCGAATTCGATTCACTTGCCACCGGCACTAACGCCTCCGGGTTCATCCACCTGCAATCTCCGAGCACTTTTTCCGTGGAAGCCCTGCAACCCAACTTCGCGTTTGGGTTCGACGGATGGACAGCTGTCCCTAGCGGATTAATCCGCACAGCCATCGCGGGCTCCTTTTTGAACTCTTCCGGCAACCTTTCTACGGGCTACGCGGATCTGAACAACGGCGGGACACCTACCGGTTTCCTGACCGGCGGAACGGGAACACTGAGCTCAGCAGTCGATGCCGGTACTGGCCGCGGTACAGGGACCTACACCGTTCCGATTACCGGTGGTAATTTGTCGTTCGATTTTGCGTTCTACATCTTGGATGGATCGGATTTGATCCTGATTTCGACCGATTCACCGATCGCTGTTGGCTCGGCACCTCTTTTGGCTGGGCGAATCTTGGCGTCGAGCGCAAGCTATGCAGCAGGCGCGGTCAATGGGTATTACATTGCCGCTTCGCAGGGGCTTGTGGTGAACGGAACCAGTGTTGCCAACCTTGCGCAGGTCGGCACTTTTAATGCGGCGGACGGTGCCGTCCCCCAGGCGGTTTTCTACCTGAACAACGCGGGAAGCTACTCTGCGACTCCTTATTTCAACGGGACCTACACTCTGGACCCCGCGTCGGGCCGTGTCCAGCTGTCTGGGCTCACCTCTTCAAATCCAATCGTTTACCTCACGGCTGGTGCCACGAGCGATGACGAAATAGCCGGATTTCTTGTCGGGTCAGACAGCGCCGTAAGCTCCGGCACCGTTGTGTTTCAATCCACGGCTGCTCCCGCCTACCTCACGTCCGATATTTCCGGTACGTACGCCTTCAGCACTGAAGCAGATCTTGATGGACTGAACGGCGCTGTCGGCGGAACATTTTCTTTCCCGGGAACGGGGAAGTACACGTCGACACAAAACACTACAACGCCAGGAAACACGGGCCAACTATCAACGCCTCCACCATCTGGATTTGTCTCGATCAACTCGGACGGGTCAGGATCGATAAGCGGCGGAAATTTTCCGCTGGTGACCAATGGAAACGTTATCTTTGCGATCCCGAAATCGGGTGATCCGTTGCTGTACGTCTTCACAGCGGGAACTGTGCCCAACTAATCTTTCGGCCGAACGTGATCACGCGACGTTCTTTACATAGCAAAGTACTTGACAACGAGAAGTCACGCAGTATACTCACCCATAGCCCGCTTCTATGCGAAGGGTGATTTCAATGTCGCAATACCCGGTCAAGGCACCTACTATTCGAGAGCTGTTTCATGATTCTGTTCGATTTTGGGAATACCGGCGCATTTTCTACAATGCGGCATTGGTCGGGGTCGTACTGCTCTGGTTGACCCTGACTTGGCCGCACTTTCGTGCGATGTTGCGCTGGAATTCGCTTCTGCTCCTGGTGGTTCTTGGCCTAATTGCCAATCTTTGCTATTGCGCCGCGTATTTTGTCGATATGCCTCTATTGAACTCGTCAGTCGCGTCGGTTTGGCGCCACCGTCGATGGATAGTCTGGCTCGTGGGCACGATTTTCGCGATCGTCCTGGCCAATTACTGGATCGCAGACGAAATCTATTCGTTCGTTCCGCAAAACTGAGTCCGTATCGCATGCTGTCGGGCACCCCCGCCGATTCGTCACAAACATGCTAAAATCGTAGGATTGCGCTAACCGCGCTATACGGGACTATGACTAAGGTAGGATTTATCTCTCTGGGATGCCCCAAAAACCTCGTAGATAGCGAGGTGATGATGGGTATTCTTGCGCGCGATGGCTATGAACTGACAGCACGCGCCGATGATGCCGAAATCCTGGTCGTCAACACCTGCAGTTTCATCGAATCGGCACAAAAAGAGTCCATCGACACAATCCTGGAGATGGCAGAACACAAGAAATTCGGCGCGGCGAAAAAGTTGATTGTTGCCGGTTGCCTGGTGGAAAGGTTCCGCGATCAGATACTGGAGCAAGTACCGGAAGTGGACGCGGTCGTCGGCACAGGTGAGGTTGAGCGGATCATCGAAGCTGTCGAGGGCGATTTGCGGGTTCTTCCTGCACAGCCGCCTTCGTTCCTCTACCACGATCTTACTCCCCGTATTCTCACAACTCCGAAGCATCAGGCTTACATCAAGATAGCCGAGGGCTGCGATCACCCCTGCACGTTCTGTATTATTCCGGAATTGCGTGGAGCTTTTCGAAGCCGCCGGTTCGAGTCTGTAGTACGCGAAGCAGAAAACCTCGCAGCTTCGGGCACCCGCGAAATCACATTGATCGGGCAGGACACCACTTCTTACGGCGAAGATCTGGGGTTGCGCGACGGGCTGGCGCAATTACTCGAAAAACTGGCCGGCATCGAGGATTTACTCTGGGTCCGCTTTCTCTACGCCTATCCAAACCGTGTCACACAAAAGCTGCTGGATACCTTGGCCGCCCACTCGCGTCTTGCAAAATATATCGACATGCCTTTACAACACGCCAGTCGCAGTGTTCTGGCTCGGATGAGACGAGGTTCACACGGTGAGGCATTTCTGAAATTGTTGGATCGGATACGAGCTACGATCCCGGGCGTCGCTGTGCGTACCAGTTTTATTGTCGGTTTTCCCGGTGAAACAGACGCGGATTTCGAGGAACTCTATCAATTTGTTGCAGCCGCGAAGCTTGACTGGATGGGCGTGTTTGAATATTCCGATGTCGACAATGCTGCAAGTTTCACGCTTGATGGCAAGGTCGACGCCGACACTATCAATGACCGCCGCAGTCGTCTGATGGCGCTGCAGAAGAAGATTTCGCGCGATAAACTGAGAGCGCTGAAGGGCACTGTGGCAACCGCGCTCGTTGATGGCCCATCGAAAGACAATCCACTTGTTTGGGAGGCTCGATTGCAATCGATGGCCCCCGAAATTGATGGAAAGCTATATCTCACCGACATCGAACTCCCCAGTGGCGCGATTGCCGAAACCGGAGATGTTGCTCGGGTCGAAATCACCAAGACCGATGCGTATGACTTGATCGGCCGCGTCGTCGAACTGTCGCGGCGCCCAGTCGTTTCCAGATTGGCGCTATTTCCCGAGACTGCACCGGCAGAGCACCAGCAACTGACGCGGATTTCTACCGGAGCTGCGCTCCGCGTTCTGAGTTAGCTGTCGAACTAAAATCCGCTCACGCGTCCCGGTCACTTGCTCCGCGTGTGCTAAAATTACGAGTTTATGCAAACAGGAATCATTGGACTACCACAAGTTGGAAAAACTACTCTCTTCCGAATCCTGACGAAGGCGAACGTCGAAGGCAAGAGCGGGCAGGCTACGCACGTTGGCGTGGCAAAAGTGCCCGAGCCACGGCTCGTTGAACTCGCCAAGCTCTATAACCCGAAAAAAATCACGTATGCAACGGTACAATACGTCGATCTCGGTGGAATGCAGAAAGAGCGCATGCGTGAAAGCCTGGCCTCTCTGCGAGACGTCGACGCCATAGCTCACGTTATCCGCGTCTTTGACGATCCGAGTGTGCCGCACTCGGAAGGCACTATTGATCCTCTGCGCGATGCCACCAATCTCGATCTCGAGCTTATCCTCTCCGATCACGAGCAAATCACCAAGCGACTGGAACGCATCGACAAGGATCTGAAGAAAAAGCAGGATAAACTGCTCGAACTCGAAAAAGCTGTTCTGGAAAAGTGTAAGGCTCAACTCGAAGCGGAAAAACCGTTGCGCGAATTAACGCTGACGCCGGAAGAACGCAAACCGATTGGCGGGTTTTTGTTTATGTCCATGCGCCCGATGCTTTACGTATTGAATCTCGGCGACGACGAAGCCGCCGAAATGGATAAAGCCATCGATAAGCACAAACTTTCCGCGTTGCAAGGCCGGCCGAATACCGCGGTCGTTGCGGTCTGTGGACGTCTCGAAGCAGAACTCGCAGAGATGAAAGAGGAGGAAGCTGCGGAGTTACTTTCCTCCTACGGCCTGAAGGAACCAGGCCTCAACCGAATGATCCGCGCTACTTACGATTTAATGGGTCTCATGCCATTTTTCACCGCCGGCGAACCGGAGGTTCGTGCGTGGACCATTCGCAAGGGTTCGACTGCGGTACGAGCTGCGGGCGAAATTCACAGCGATATCGAAAAAGGGTTCATTCGCGCTGAAGTGGTCAAGTGCAATGATCTGCTGGCTGCAGGTAGCATAGCCGCCGCGAAAGAAAAAGCTCAAGTCCGCCTCGAAGGAAAAGAGTACATCGTCCAGGAAGGCGATGTTATCCTCTTCCGCCACAGCGGATAAGCGACCGGGCGTACTTCAAAAAATTGGCAGGGCGTGTCCGATTTACGCTCTGCGCCACCTGGTCAGAACTCGCACGCCGATGCATCTTGCCGCGTGACTGTCCGGATATCAATGGCCTCCAGACATCGACCGATCCAGATTCCGCTCGAGGCAGTTCATGCAACTTGAGGTTACACATCGCATCGCTCTCGCAGCAGTTCTGGGCCTCGTTGCCGCGGCCGGAAATCTCCTTGGCGGATATTTCGTCGTCTACCGTCAATGGCCGCGCAAGTATTTGCAATATTTCCTTGCCCTCGGCGCGGGCTACATGCTCGCCGTGGCACTGGTCGAAGTCATCCCGGAATCTGTCAAGATTGCGGGCGAACACGCGCTCCTGTACGTGCTCGCAGGCTTCTTCCTCGTTCATCTTTTCGAACATATTCTGGCGCAACATTTTCACTTCGGGGAGGAAACGCACACCGAGGAGGTTCGCCACCACCACGTCCGTAGAACTGTTCTTCTCGGTCTGGCCATTCACACCTTCTTTGACGGCGTGGCCATCGGCGCAGGATTCCTGGTCTCCACATGGTTGGGCATCGTCATTTTTTTCGCCGTGTTCCTTCACAAGCTTCCCGAAGGGTTTACGGTTGCCTCGCTGATTCTCGCAAGCGGACAATCGAAGAAGAGCGCCGTTCGCGCTGCAGGCCTCCTCGGAGTCGCAACCGTCTTGGGCGTGTTACTCACAATCCAGCTCCAGGCACAATTGAGATACGCATTACCGATCTCAGGCGGGGTTACCCTATACGTTGCTGCAACAGACCTCCTACCGGAGGTCAATCGGGAGCCTGGCTGGAGGATGGCATTACTGGTCTCTCTCGGTGTTGCTAGTTTATTGATTCTAAAGATGTTGTTTGGCATCTAGATGCGGGCATGGGCGTTTTTCGTGTGCGGGCGACGAGCGAAGCTTCAATTGCCCTTATCATCCCCGCCGCACGTGGCTAATCTGCAACTTTTTGAGAACAAACGTGTTTGGTAGAGTGTGGCGGCTATGGTTAGAACCGACGTCCAACTAATGCTGGACGTGAAATCCGGTGACGAAGCTTCCTTTGAGCTTCTCTTGCACCGGTATCGCACGCCGCTCGTAAACTTCCTTTACCGCATGGTGCGGAACAGGGAGCAAGCGGAAGACCTCGCTCAAGAGGTGTTCATTCGGGTGTACCGCGCGCGTGCAGAGTATGTACCTAGCGCAAAGTTCACCACTTGGCTATTTCGTATTGCGACGAATCTGGCGCTTAACTCGCTTCGCGATAACCGCTACCAGAAATTAGAGGATTCGATCGATGCGCCGGCAAGAATTGACTCCGAGGATGGGGACGACAGGCCTCTGGACGTTACGGAGCCGCACCCCAATATTGAGCAGCACCTTGTCGAAGATGCGAGGGTGAAGATGATTCGCCATGCCATCGACAAACTTCCGGAAAAGCAGCGCGCCGCAGTTCTGCTGCACAAATATGAAGAACTCGATTATGCGGAGATTGCAAAGATCCTCAGTTGTTCGGAAAGCGCGCTAAAATCGCTGCTGTTCCGGGCGTATGAGGCACTTCGGGTGGAACTAGCCCCACTCGTCGCGCACCAGAATAAGTAGCAGGCAGGGAAAGAAGGCTGTATGAGTTGTGAAAAAATGGAAAGTCGGATCCTCGGATACGTCGATGGTCGGCTCAAAGAAAGCGATCGTCTTGATGCGGAAAAGCATCTTGCATCCTGCGCTCCTTGCCGTCTGCGTGTGAATGAATTTCGTGCGGTGGGTGCATTGCTCGACGAGTTGCCGGCGATTCAGCCTTCCGAAGCGTTCAATACCCGGGTGCATGCATTGGTCGCAGCGGAACCTGTGAAGCAGAGTTGGTGGGACTGGCTGCACTTTTCACCCCGTATCGCTCTTGTTGCTTCCATGTTGCTGATTGCTGCCCTCTGGTTGGGATATCAGCGTCCAGTTGGACCTCCTGCCCCGAATATGGATGCGCAGATGATGCAAGATCTGCCGGTGCTGGAAGATCATGACGTGCTTACCAATTTTGAGCCTTTGAAGGAACTACCTCCTCCGGTGCAGCAAACCGAAGAGAATTCCGATTCAAATATGTAACCGTAATTTCGGTCGGCAAACGGACTCTCTGGTTTTAGAACACTTTGAACTGTGAAACGTGAAATACAGGCTCCAACTCGGTGTGCTGCTGGCGGCGATGCTAAGCTTCGCGGCATTGCCTGGAAGTTTGCGGGCGCAGAAGCAGAATCCGAACAGACCGCCACAACCTTCGCATCCTGCTCAGCCGCAAAATCATGCTCAGCAGCCTAAGCCGCCCGCGCAGAACGGGAACCATCCGCCCGCGAATAACAAGGTGACCCCAAACCCAAACCGCCCGCCGGCCAATGTGAATCATCCCAATGAGGTGCCGTCGCACAATGCTCAATCGAATTTCAATCGCGCGGATCGGGCTCCCAACAACGGCGGACTAACGCCACGTCAGCAGATTGGGGTTGGAACCCCGCGCCCTTGGGTCGATCAAATGCGCTCGATGTCTCCAGCGCAACGTGAGAGCGTATTGCAAAACAGTAAAGCGTTCCAGAATCTCTCCCCCGACAAGCAGAACAAGATTCGCCAGCAATTTAATCAGTGGGATCACATGACCCCGGCGCAACAAAGCGATTTGCGTCAGAGAGAACAGACCTGGCGGGAACTGACGCCACAACAGCGCGATCACATCAAGAACGATGTCCTGCCTAAAATGCGCCAGATGCCCTGGGACCGTCAACAAATGATCAAACAGAAACTTGGTGTCCTTCAAAATATGCCAGAATCGGCACGAAATCAGCGCCTTGCTGATCCCAACTTCACGAAGGGGATGACCGACGAAGAAAAGTCTACCCTGCAAGACTTGAGCCACATGCACGTCGGCTCAGCTCCGGAACCTCCGTCCGAGTAGCTTCGCCCGTGGGAACCGAGTCGATGAGAATGTTATGGAGAAATGCTATTGCCGTCATTCGAGCACCCATAGGTGCTATCCCGCATTTTCGCTTCTGAGCCGCCTCACGTTCAATTTGTATCTCGCGTATCTTGCGCCACAAAATTGCGCTTCGAGTGCGCTGGTCAAGTTATAATTGCTTTGGCGGGTGAGCTGGACAATCGCTGGCCTTTTCGCGCAAGCGATCGGGCGGGAGGAAAGTCCGGACACCTCATCTGCGCAAGCAGAGAAGGGCAATGCGCCTGGTAACGCCAGGGGACGTTTTTGACAGCTCGGTCATTCGTGACTGAGCTGCGACCGCGTCACGGACAGTGCCACAGAGAATATACCGCCTCAGTTCGAGCCCGGTGATAACTCGGAGGAAAACCTTCGAGGCATCTTCTTTGGTTCGCATCTGAGGTAAGGGTGAAAAGGTGGAGTAAGAGCCCACCGCTTCGACAGCAATGTTGGAGGCATGGCAAACCCCGCGTGGTGCAAGACCAAATAGGAGGGGAGAGCTGGCCCGGCTCTTTACCCGGTTCGCGCAAGCGTTCCGGGGCTCACTTGTCAGACTTCGTCTGGCCGGTGATGATGACCCTCGGGTAGGTCGCTTGATCCCGGTCGCGAGGTCGGGACTAGAGGAATGATTGTCACGATGCAAGGCCAACGGCTACGCGTCGTACAGAATCCGGCTTACAGGCTCATCCGCCATAAAGTATTTGAAGGAAAAGAAGTTAGTTTTCGACGAACGGCGATTGTGGCAAGGTTGTGGCATAAATATCTGATGGAATCACGCCACTTATTCCAACCTGAGTTCTGACACACCCTCGACCCTGTGTGTTTTCTCCTGCTTTTCAGTTTTTGCGCTTAATTGGGCTTTCTGTTCGTGTTATTGCCTGCTTCTGAAAGTATTCGGATTGGACTGGCTGAAACTCAAACTCTTCAGGGAAATCAGTGAGGTCAAGAACCTGTAGTCTGCGGACCAGCAAACATACTGCGTTGCGATTCTGTGTATTCAATAACCTGGGAGGACCAAGACAAGAGCCTTTGTGGACCACCCGTTCTGTTGTATCCGGTACTATGAAGAACCTTAAGTAAGGTGTACCAAGAGTTAGATATTCGGGTCGGTATTGCAAAAAATAGGCCCTCAACGGAGCTGTTTGAGCAATGCTGGTATGTCGCTGCCGGAGGCGAGATGGGCAAACGATGGTGTTTTTTTCAAAGAGAAACGAATCCCAGTTGACTATTCAGATGATTCCTTCAATCGAGGTCCACTCTGACCTGAGGATTGGCGACCTTTATTCGTTATTCTTCTCCAACGTCATTCGCAAGCTTTTTTATGCAAGACGGGTAGTGGTTATTGTCCTAATCTTTCTGGCTGCTTTGGGAACACGATACATCGCGCTTGTAGCCCGCCTGCTTCAGCCTCCTTTCCTTTATTTCTTGCTTGGAGGGCTCATTTTAGTAGCGGTTGTCTTGCCCTATCTTCGCTTTCGTGCGTTTGTCCAAGCTACGATGGGAACACCGAGCGCCCTTTTGTATACGTTCGGGCCGCAGGGGGTTGATGTGCAGCGGCAAGGTTGGCAAGCTCACTACGATTGGGTGACAGTGCGAAATGCGAGGCAAACTTCGAACCTAATCTTGGTACATGTCGAAGGGCATTCCGCTCTTGTTATCCCGAAACGATGCTTTGCAAATTCTCAACAACTCAATGACGTTCGTTCCATTATTGCCGCTCACATCAAGTCTAAGATAAAGCAGGCCATCCCGGCGTCAACCCTCGATTAACGTTAGCGCTTTACCGGATGCGCGTTCTGGTGAGGAGTGAGCGGAGGCGGGAAGTTCTGGGCGCATCCGGTAAAGCCGTTTGAACGTGGCCGCCTGCGGTTGCGGTGGACGCGGTCCCTATGCAAATTCAATTGTGGGAAGGAGCGGCGTTGAAGTGTGCCGAGACTGCGCTGCAGGGCAGGACACATGACAAGTTGGGGGCGAAGAGTGACTCGGGGCACGAAGTGTCGCAAGAAACTGTGGTTGAAGAAGTTGGAAGAACGGATTGATCGGTCGACGACGCACAGCAGGAAGGAGCGCTCCGAAGAACGCGGAGTTTTCGAGTTGGAGAGACTAGTCTCATGCGGCAACGCTGATCTGTGGTGGAGAACGAAGTTGGATTTCGGCAGAGGCGAGTCTTTCGATGACCTTCATCGGTCCACCGCATTTAGGGCATCGCCAGGAAGCGGAAGAGCTCTCTAAAATCCCGATTAAACGATGTAGCCGGTAAGGTGGCCTATAGTACATCCTCAGGGATCACCCAAAACCGGCCAATGAGGGTCACCTGAAAACCGGCCAACGATAAACCCCGGGACATTGACACTGACGAGAGGGCTTATAGCCTCTGTCAGCATGAGCAATGTCTTGAGCGAAGAGAAGAAACAACAAGTTATCGCACTGGGAAAGCTCGGATGGGCCTTGCGGCGCATCGAGCAAGCCACCGGTGTGCGTCGAGAAACAGCAGGCGCTTACCTCAAGGCGGCCGGGATCGCGGTACGACCGCCGGGTGCCTGGGGGCGGCGAGCGCCGGCAAAACCGGCCAACGAGGTGACCCCCGACCCGGCGGATTCAAAACCGGCCAACGAGGTGACCCCCGACTTTAGCCTGCCGATTTCACCTTCCAAGGAAAACCAGGATCGAGCCACCAGCGCCTGCGAGCCGTACCGCGAACTGATCGACCAGGGGCTCCGTCGTGGACGCAATGGCAAAGCTATCTGGCAGGATCTGGTTTCCGATCACGGATTTTCTGGCAGCTATCAGACGGTGAAGCGCTTTGTTCGCAAGCTCCATGGAACAGCGCTGCCAGAAGCCGTGGGGATTATCCAGACCGCGGCTGGTGAAGAAGCCCAGGTCGATTACGGATCGGGCCCGATGGTGCGCGACCCGCAAAGCGGGAAATACCGGCGAACCCGACTGTTCGTGCTGACTCTCGGTTACAGTCGCAAGTCGGTGCGGCTGTTGATCTGGCGTTCGAGTTCCCTGGTGTGGGCTGAACTGCATGAGAAAGCCTTTCGTCGATTAGGTGGGTGTCCGCGTCTGGTAGTTCTCGATAATCTGCGCGAAGGAGTCATCGTTGCGGATATTTACGATCCCACACTCAACCCGTTGTTTCGAGATGTACTCGCACACTACGGCGTCGTGGCTATGCCGTGCCGGATTAAAGATCCCGATCGCAAAGGAAAAGTGGAAGCAGGTGTCGGACACGCGCAGAAGACTCCGCTCAAAGGCCAGCGCTTCGAAAGTCTGGAGGAAGCGCAAGCTTATCTGGATCGCTGGGAAGAACGCTGGGCCGATACGCGCATTCATGGCACCACGAAACGACAAGTGGCAGCCATGTTCGCGGAGGAAAAACCATCGTTGCTTCCTCTTCCACTCGAACCCTTCCGCTACTACCAGTATGGAGAACGCGTCGTTCATCTCGACGGCTGTGTAGAAGTCGAAGCTGCGTATTACGGATTACCACCGGGCTGGATCGGACGAAGCGTCAAAGTGCAATGGGATGCGCTGCACGTGCGCATCCTGCATCCCGGTACGAATCAACTTCTCCGCGAACACATTCGCCAGAAGCGCGGCTGGTATCGCATCAAGAACGAAGACTACCCAAAGAAAATGCCGTTGAGTACCGCGCAGCTGTTGCGCCGCGCAGGCCACGCTGGAAGGCAGATCGGCGTACTGTCTGTGGCCATCTATCAGCGACAAGGCGAGGCGGGCATTCGTCGCATCCTGGGGATCCTCTCCTTGGCCAAGAAATACGGTACGGCGGCTCTTGAAGATGCCTGTGCCGCGGCCATCGAGATCGGTGTGCCGGAGTATCGCTTCGTGCGCCGTTATCTCGAGCGCCGCCCACAACTGAGCCTCCGGCAGGTCGATCCGCTGATCCGTGAACTCACCGAGTATCGCGACTTCATCAATCTCAAACTCAAGGAGCAAGCAGAATGAATTTAATCGAACTCAATCGTGCGTTAAGACAACTGCGCCTCGGCGGCATCGCTGCCGTGCTTGAGACGCGTCTGCACCAGGCCCAGGCGGAACCGATGGCCCCCATCGACTTCCTCTCCTGCCTGGTGTCGGACGAACTCACGCGGCGGACCGACCGGCTGCTGGAGCGACGAAGAAAACAAGCACAGTTTCGCGACCCGCAGAAAACTCTCGACAACTTCGATTTCAACTTCAACAAAAAGATGAATCGAAGTCTGGTTTTCGATCTGGCGACAGCAACGTTCATCGCTCGCCGCGAAGACTCACTTTTCCTAGGTCCACCTGGCACCGGCAAAAGTCACTTAGCCCAGGCCATCGGACAAGCGGTCATCGGACAGGGCTATCGAGTGCTCTACCGCGAGGCCCACAAGCTGCTTGAGGAAATCACGGAAGCCACCATCGATGGAACCCGCAAAGAGCATATGGAACTCCTGGCCACCGTGCCGTTGCTGATCATCGATGATCTGGGAATGCGCAAGCTAGCGCCCACAGCGGCAGAAGAACTGCTGGAAATCGTGATGCGCCGTCACGAGCGCGCCAGCACCATGGTCACCTCGAACCGCCCTGTGGAAGACTGGGGCAAACTGCTCGGAGACAGCGCGGCCGTCACCGCAATGCTCGACCGGCTGCTACACCACGGGCATATCTTGAAATGCGGACCACGGAGCTGGAGAACGAAAACAGACTTGCCGGATCAAGAGAAGATGGGATAAAAGAACCTTGTCCCGGGCCACATCCGTTGGCCGGTTTTGACATGATCCCCGTTGGCCGCTTTTGACCTGACCCCTGAGGGTACATAGTCGGTGGTTACTCTGTAGTATGCTTCCCGAATATGAATCCTAATCCGCGCCCGAAAGCCTTAACAGAAACAGCAATATTGATGTCGATTACGAATGCGATGGGGTGGCTAACTGTTGGTTGGTCTAAACCGCACGCAGCAGCAATCTTTGTGCTATTCACGATTTTCATCTTGGTCGGTTACATAGTCATCTGGTTTTACTGGAAAGGGCGGAACTGGGCAAGAATTCTGGTTCTACTCACGTCCCTACTCTGCCTCTGCAATCTGCTATTTTTTCCCCGCGCAGGGTCCGCGGAGCGAGTGATGATTGGGGCGGAAGCCCTGCTCGCAGTGTTTTTATTATTTTGGCTGAACAGCCGCAACGTGAAGTCGTACTTCCGCGCCACCAAGATGGCTGCCCCCGCTAACTCCTGATTGCCGTCACTTTGGAAAAGCAAGTACTTAGGCCGCTTGTGACAGCACCCAGGGGACTTCCGAGAAGCGCGTGCCAGAAAAGTCGGGGCAAAGTGCTGATAAGATACTCAGTTCGAGAAATGGGGAGGTTCTGAAATGTTCTCACTCGCTCTTGTGTTCCTTTTCTCGTTCGTTTCTTTTTCTCAACAGGCGGACCTTTGGCAGCATGTCGGTGGATTCGGGCCTATACACCTAAAGGCCTACGTCCCTACGCAGGCAGAATTCGCGAGAATACAAAAAGCTCTCATAGCGCGGGTCAAGCTCGATAACTGGCCGTGCGCGGAAATGGAGGACACCGATTGGACTGAAAACCTCAAGTTCGGGGAACTACCAATATCCACGACACAGAAAATAGTACTCGTTGAAGCCGGGAGCGGGTGCGCTCGTGGTGGGCAAGGCTCAAATGGAGCAATGTGGGTGCTCCGGTTTCGTGGCGAAAACTTTTCTTTTATTGCGACACCACAGTTGCAGTTCAACGGTTGGCTGTATGCAATTCCGGAGACCGCCAGTAATGGATTTCGAGACTTGGTTCTTGGTTGGCATATGAGCGCGAGAGAAGGGGGGTTAACATACTTCCGTTTTGACGGCATGTCTTATCAGGCGATAGGTCAAGCTACCTACTCGTCGGATGACGATGGTAATGTAAAGATTATTCCGAAGCCTGCGAATTGAGCGTGCGCATCTGCTTGCAGTTCACTTGCATTCCTTGTGTTCGAGAATATGCGCACGCGGTCACGAAGTTCTTTAACGAAATCGTAGGGTTTATAGCTAGAAATGCAGGGACGGCACATTCGGGAAAGAGGAGGGGACCTCATCCCGTGGCCGATGGCTTTTCCTTCCTGATCGAAAGCCTTTGCACGACTACCCACCTTTGATATTATTCCGGCTTGCGATTCACGACGAATTCATCGATCCACTCCCCGAATTCCTCTTCCTGTTTCGTCTGTGACGAGTGCGGGCCATGAGCTACAACGCCAATTCAGATCCGCTAAACCCGAGGCTCCGCTGGTGGCAGATGCTGCTGGCTGGTCTCATCTTCGTAGCTTTCGTGGTTTCAACCCGCTATTACGAACTGGATGCACCCATCTTGCGGCTACTCGCCGGCAATCGCTGGGTCGATGCGGCCACACTTCACCAGCAGGGCGAGTTTGTCGAGAACAATCTCGGTACCGTGCGCGAAGCTGACGGCTCCTATACACTCCGCATGATCGCGCAGCAATACATGTTTGTGCCGCATTGTGTGCGCATTCCGGCTGGCGTTCCCGTCCACCTCCGCATCACCAGCGCGGATAATCCGCATACCCTGACGGCTACTGGCTTGGATCTCAAGGTGAAAGTCGTTCCCGGGCATATCACCACCGCTCTTCTCCGCGTTCCAGAGCCCGGTGATTTCCCCATGCCTTGCAATGAATTTTGCGGCACCGGCCATTTCACGATGATTTCTCGCCTCGAAGTCGTTCCCGCGGATCAGTTTCAAAATGTGAAACCCGCCGATAGGGAGTCCTGTGGCCCGCAATAAACGGCATCGCTCCATTCGCACCGCGTTTTCAGCGTTCGCGTTACCCGTATTGTTCTGCGCTTTCTTCTTTCTTTCTTCTTCCTCCACCTCCCAGCCGCCCCCGCGTATTTCTTCGAACGTTGCCTGGACGCGCGCGACGATCGACGAGGCCTCTCATGGCGAAGCTCTCCGCGGCCTTCTCATCGCCAAGCATTGCGAGCACTGCCATGGCTCGGAAGGTTTCAGCGCCATCCCGGATATCCCAAATCTCGCCGGCATGGATCGTCTCTCCTTTTGGAAACAGATGTTTGACTTCGCGGCCCGCAAGCGCAATTCCGCGATCATGAGCCCCATTGCCGCCCCGCTTTCTCCCGTGGATGTCGCGGATCTCGCGGCCTACTACTCCCTGATGCCCACCTCAGACGATCCCCTCGAGAAACGGGCCTTCCCTCGTTCCCCAATTCGGGCCGCGCAGTCCGCCCGCGCCGGACAACTCATCGTTCTCGGCGACGGCCAACGAGGTATTCCTCCCTGTCAGTCCTGTCACGGCCCGGTCGGATTCAAGAATGGTGCTCCCTCACTTTCCGCCCAGAACGAAGACTACCTCTTCAACCAACTCCGCGACTTCTCTGCGGGCGCTCGCTCGAACGACATCAATATGCCCATGCGTACCGTGGCCGCCCTGCTCACCGACGACGAACGCCATGCCTTGGCAGCCTACTATGGCTCCGGCCGCGGCCAACTCCCCGCCGGAACCGTCCTCGAAAAATAGTCGCTTGCCCCGCCATTCTCGGTACCCCTAGCGACGTCCGGCAATGCTCTTGTTTCTGTTGATCTTCTGTGTGTACGTTTCTTCATCTGCTGCGGCATCCCCGACTTCCGCAAAGGGCATATGGCAACGCAAGTTAAGTTCAGTCAGAACTACAGCAGTGAACGACTAATCTTGGCGCATCGGGCGTAGGAAGGATGAGGGATTATTCGGAGGGATTGGTTACTGGAGGTTCAAGCTTGCCGATTTCGTTGAGAACGAACTCGGCAATCTGAACATCCGTGAGCTGTCCCAGCCAAACAAATTTCACGTGCCGAAATGCGGCTGCATAGTCTTTCGATGAGACCTGCCCTCTGTCGTAGAGGTTTTTGATGTCGAGTCTTGCCCGTGCTTCGAGCCTTGCCTGTTTTTCATCGGACATGAAATCCTTTCAGGACTGCGTGCTCGTCTGCTCCGACCTTAAGCCTCTAGACGAGCATGGCGCAAGTCGCTCATCGCCGACGACGTGCAAAATAGCGTGCCTATGGCAGCCTGTTTTGCAGGTTATGCCCGTTTGAAGCAACAGCGCCGCCGTCCTGCGCATCTATGCTCCCAGTTAATCCCTTTCTAGCTAGGAGGGCACATGCGGCTTGTCATCGTTCCTGGCTTCGTCCTATTGACGATCATTTCCTCTATTAGCGCACAGTCCAACAAGCAATCCAGAAAATCTGAAGCACCCACAATCCTGACGACTGCGCAGTTCGTGTTTGTTGAACCTTATCTCGGCCCAAATAACGAGGGATCTATCTATGATCCGAATGTCAGCGCAGAAGACCGGGATGCAGTGACAAACGTTCTCGAGGCACTAGACAAGTGGGGCTACTACAAAAAGGCCGTTCGACCCAGTGACGCTGATCTCGTTATATTCGTTCGTACAGGGATCGTTTCGCATCCCTACAACAGCGTGCATGTACAAACTGGGCGTCAGTCACCTGACGCTCCATCGCCGGCAGGGACAGGCGTTGGCACACGGAGCGGAGCTGAAAACGGTCCGAGTGACGATTTGTTCTGGGTCTACTGGCGGAGTACGGACGGAAAGTTAAACGGTCCGATCTGGCAAGAAAGCCTGAAGGACGGACTCGCCACACCAAGATTAGTCCTGTTCCAAAATTTCAAAGACGACGTAGTCAGAAAGATCGCTGAGCAAGCCAAAAGGAAAGCACCTCCGCAAAACACTCCATAGCAGTGGCCAACTTCCGTCAGTTGCCGGGAAACGTATTACTTAACCAAATCTGCTGACATTTGACACAATTCTTGGTGTCATTGGTATGGGCGACAACGAGTTTCCAGTGGCTTGTGGTCCTGCTCCGGATTCGCAGGAATTCGGTTGAGGCTCCTTCAATATGAAGTTCTTTCGACGAGCCGTTCGGCGGAGGTGTCCAATTCTTCCTGGTCCATTCACCTCGATCGACAGATTCAGCCGGATTACGATCATTCGTCGTCTGTTCTTGTCCGGATGGATCGTCTTACAGCTTGGCATAGCCTCTTCACAAACCCTTCGCGATGCCCAGACATTTCCACCGGTGATCCACCTGACTGCCGAGCAGGATCATCAGCGCACTCTCGATCTGCTTCATATCGCGTCGCTCCGAAGGGGCCCTGATGGGGATCCTGAATCGCCCAACGCGGCCAACTTTGACGAATCGAAAGTTGCGCCGCTTCGAAATCTGCCGGACCCACTCACGCTCAACAGCGGCAAGAAAGTGACATCATCCAGAGTATGGTGGAGAGAGCGCCGGCCCGAAATCGTCGATCTGTTCGATGAGGATATTTATGGCCGAGTTCCCGGGAAGGCACCGAAGGTGAACTGGGAAGCAAAGAGTACGGCAATCGAAAAAGTCGGCGAAATTTCCGTCGTCACGAAGCAACTTCTGGGCCACGTTGACAATTCTTCTTATCCGTTGATATCCGTCAACATCCAGCTGACGCTTACCGTTCCCGCAAACGCTCCCGGAGGCGTTCCGGTCATCATGGAGCTCGGACTCAGTCCTGAAGTTCTCGCGGCTATCAAAAGCCGCTTCACCGAGGCGCAGTGGGCCGCTATTCGCGGAACGGGTCCTTCCTGGCAGCAGCAGATCCTTGCCAAAGGCTGGGGCTACGCCATTCTCATTCCGACGAGTGTCCAGGCCGACAATGGTGCCGGCTTAACAGAAGGAATCATCGGTTTGGTCAATCACGGCCAGCCGCGAAGCCTTGATGATTGGGGGGCACTGCGCGCTTGGGCGTGGGGAGCCAGCCGGGCACTCGACTATCTTGCTACGGAGCGGCTTGTCGATTCGAATCAAGTCGGTATAGAAGGCTTGTCTCGCTACGGAAAAGCGGCCCTCGTTGCGATGGCTTATGATCAACGCTTCGCAATCGGGTTTATCGGATCTTCCGGGGCGGGCGGCGCAAAAATCCTTCGTCGTGATTTCGGCGAGCAAATTGAGAACATCGCGTCCAGCTCGGAATATCATTGGATGGCAGGTAATTTCCTGAAGTATGCAGGTCCCTTCACGTCGAACGATCTTCCGGTCGACGCACACGAGTTGATCGCGCTCTGCGCTCCGCGTCCTGTTTTTGTGAGCAGCGGTTCCCAGCAAGTGGAGGGCGGTTGGGTAGACGCGAAAGGAATGTTTCTCGGTGCGCTCGAAGCTGGGCCCGTGTATGACCTGCTCGGCAAAAAGGGTCTGGATACAACCGAATTCCCGCCGATAGAAACCGCCTTGATCGATGGCGACGTCGCGTTCCGGCAGCATAGTGGCGGCCACTCTACCGATCCAAATTGGCCGACATTCCTGACGTTTGCTGGCCGGTATCTTCACGCACCTACTTCCGTGCCCGCTACTCCTCGTTAAACCTGGTAGGTCAATTGATAGCGCTGATAAGTCGCTCGAGTTCCACAGTGGGGACATTCGAGTTCGCTTCCACCCACGGGGAATTCCGGTTTGCTCGGGAAGAAGAAATTTGACACGACGTCGTCAATCTGCGAATGCAGGAACTTCTTCTTGCAGTTCAGGCACTCTAGCTGCCAGCTGGCCACGGCGTCACCCCATGTCATTAGTACGCCTCGCTGACCTCAAGAGATGTACGCAGATACTTGTATTTTCCTGGCAATGAAGAGTTTAAGGAGTCTCTGAATGCCCGGCCGTGACTCTGATATCCCGCTCGTTGGCTCATCCATACCGTTTCGCCAAGCGCGAGTAACGAAATCTCCCATCTTCGACATTTTCCGTAATCCCTGGCTTATAATCCCTTACCCTATGCCGCTCGATCCTGGTAAAAGCCTCGGCCCTTATGAAATCATCTCGCCCCTAGGAGCCGGTGGAATGGGCGAAGTCTATCGAGCGCGCGATACTCGTCTCGATCGTGACGTTGCTATCAAGATTCTTCCACCTCAGTTATCCGCTGATCCCGCTCGTCGCCAGCGCTTTGAACGCGAAGCCAAGACCATCTCAACACTGAATCATCCCAACATCTGCGTTCTTTACGATGTTGGCAATCCTCTGCCGGTGGCTTTGATCCGAAGTGGCGGCGCGATGGCAAGGAGTTGTACTTCTTTTCTCCGCAAGACAGTCGTGGTACCGCGGTTCCTGTGCAGGAAAAAGGGGAAGAGCGCGTACTCGGAAAGGCACACCGCTTTTCGTCGTGCACCCGCTTGCCCCGCGCCTGGGAGTGTTTGACATAACTCCTGACGCGAAGAAATTCATGGTCTTTGGCGACACTGGATCGCTCAGTCGCGTTCCTCTCTCCATCACCATGAATTGGGATGCAGAAGTATCCAAGAAATAGCTTTCACTCCATACTTCACGAACCGTGAAATCCTCCCTTTATCCTTGGTTATGATCGAGGAGCCGCACCTTCTGCACATGCAATTCTTCGACGGGCCACTCTATGATTTAACTTCTCGTTTAAATCCGGCGTCCAACACTGTGATACTAATTAGACTGTAAGGGAGACCGCATGATTTCCGCAGCCGATTCAAAAACAGCATTGCAACCCACCAGATTGGTCGTTGCCGATGTCGACGGTACGCTCGTCACGCAGGACAAAATCCTGACGCCGCGTGCCATTGAGGCCGTAGCTCAACTCCGTGCCGCAAACATTAAGTTTGCGGTGACGAGCGGACGGCCCCCGCGCGGCATGGCCATGCTCATTGATCCCCTGAAACTGGATGAGCCAATTGCTGCATTTAACGGCGGGGTATTGATCAAACCGGATCTGAATACTGTTGTCAGCCAGAATTTCTTGCCCCCGGCGGTGGTCTCTCAAGTGATCAAATTGATCCAGGACCACAAACTCGACACCTGGGTTTACACCGATAAGGACTGGTTTGTGCGAGACGTCAACGCCCCGCACGTCGCTCGTGAACAATGGACTGTCAAGTTTGCACCCACGATTGTCCCGAACCTTGACGGCCTGACCGAACGAATTGCCAAGGTCGTCGGCGTTAGTGACGACTTGGAAGCGGTCAAGCGCTGTGAAAAGGATGTTCAGGACGCCTGCGGTTCTCATGCATCGGCCGCCCGTTCCCAGCCATACTATCTCGACGTCACTCATCCGAAGGCCAATAAAGGGGAGGTAGTTCTTACCTTGTCGAAACTCTTGAATATCCCGACCGAGGCAATCGCCACCATCGGTGACATGCCGAACGATGTTCTGATGTTCAGGAAAAGTGGCCTCAGCATTGCGATGGGTAATGCCAGTGACGAGGTCCAGAAGGCCGCGACCTATGTAACTACAGCGAACGAAGACGAGGGTTTCGCGAACGCGATGGGAAAGTACATTCTGAACAGGTGAGTCTTCGGCTGTTGCCGGCACAAGTGTTCCTTTAGGCAACTTGGACTAGGTTTTCTCTTCATGTTAGGCTACCCTCATAAACGCAAAACTGTTCCCTTCTCCACGAGGCAGAAGGATGGAGGCATTCTCAATGAAACATCTGCTTAGATTTTTTGCGGTAGCTACCCTGTTGGCGGCTGGAGTTCGAGCTGCGGACGACGTAGTTTCCGCAGTACATGGCGTCGTTACAAAGACCGACGCAACTGCTAAGACCATCACAATCAAGACCAAGGATGGGACGGAGCAGACCTTTCACTGGGTTGGCAAGACGACGGTAAAGGGAGTTGATGCTACGGGCGCGGCGGCTACGGATACCTTCAAGGGCATAAAAGAAGGATCCGATGTTGTCGTGCACTACACGGTGAAGGGTACGGAAAAGACAGGCGTCGAAATTGACAACATTGGAAAAGACGGTTTGAAGTCGATGGACGGCGTAGTTACCAAAGTGGGCGACGGAGGAAAGACGGTTGTCGTGAAGTCTGCGGATGGCACCGAGCACACCTTCAAGGTTGCGGGTAAGGACACGGCCAGCGCAGCGACCGCTATTGGGAAAGGTGCTGACAAGACTGCAAAGGTCACCGTCTATTACACCGAAGATGGCACCAAGAAGGTTGCACACTTCTTTCAACAAGCTTTCTAACATTTCAGCAGACAAATAGGACCGGATTTTCTCCGGTCCTTTTTTATTGAGTTCCGCTGGCAATCACCGTGGCAGTTAGTGCACGACCTTCACTTCGCCCACATGCAGTTCCTTCAATTTTCCTTCAATCACGACGCGATCCCCTACCGCGACAATGACCATGGAATCAGGATGCAAATACTCTTTAGCGACGCGCAATGTATCGGCAGAATTTACTTTTTCAATTTCAGCGGGTAAGTCGCGGTAATACTCGAGGGGCAGGCCGAAGACAAATTGCAGTCCGATGGTGGATGCCGTAGCTTCCACCGTCTCAAAATTTGCAACCAGCGACTTCGAGAAGGAGTCTTTCGCTTTTGCCAACTCGTCGGCAGTCAACTCCGACTCGCGAATGGTCTTTATCTCCTTCAACAATTCCTGCGCTGCTGGGGCGGTCACATCCGTGCGAATGCCTCCTCCCGCCACGAACGGTCCAACGCCGCGACGAAACTGAAAGGAGGAAAACGCACCGTACGTGTAGCCATGTTGTTCACGCAAATTCATGTTAATGCGGCTCGAGAACAGTCCGCCTAGAGCGGTATTCATGACTTCAAGTGGCACATAGTCGGGAGTGTTTCGATTAGCCCCCAAACTTGCAACCACCAGGTATGTTTGCGGGGCTCCTGGTTTGTCAACGATATAGGTTGTCGGCACAGGTGTCTTCGGGGTTAAAGGGGCCTTGGTGGTGAATGCCGGGCCCGTCCACCCGCCAAAATATTTGTTCGCCAGTTCCTTTAATCCGTCTTCGGAAAAGTCCCCGGACACGGCCAAGAACGCGTTTGATGGAACATAACCTTGTTTCCAGAATGAGATCATGTCGTCGCGCGTAATCGACTTGTTCGAGGCTTCTGTCCCCAGTACGGAGAATCCGTACGGGCTATTCGGGTACAGCTCGCGGTCGGCGGTTCGATAGGCAATTGATCCAGCATCATCGTCTTCCTGCAATACGGCTGTGATCCGACGACTCCGCAGCCGCTCGATTTCCTTCGCGTCGAATGCCGGACGCAGTGTGGCATCCGAAAGTAGATCGAAACCTGCCGGCGCGTTCCATGTCAGCACGGACAATTCGAGATACGCACTGCTGTATCCGGCTTCCGATCCCAAGGTCGCGCCAATCTGATCAGTGTCGTCTGAAAACTGCATGGAGGACCGGCTCGCCGTTCCTTCGCTGAGCATATTTGCCGTGAAGCTCGACAAGCCCGGCTTATCCAGAGGATTCAGTTCGCTTCCGCTCAATGTGTATAAAGTCGCGGACACAATCGGTAAATTGTGTCGTTCGACGAGCAACACGCTCAGCCCATTGGCGAGTTTCACCTGCTTTGCCACTGGCAGGCTGAATTTGGGAGATGGCCCGGGTTTTGGAGGGGTTGCCCGCCATGCCTCGTCGGTCATTGCTGCTTTGCTCGGCCCTGCCGCCGTCGCTTGCTTCTTGTTTTCCTCCTCCGTTGTCTTTGGAACATCTTTTACGACCTTTGCTCCCGGTATCCCGTAGGTCACTGCGCGAGCTGTATTCTTGAATGTCGTCTTGATCGTCTCATTCACGTCCGCCGGAGTTACCTTGTCATACCGGGCGATATCCTGCGTGAAATAATTCGGCGTTCCGGCATAGAAATTGTAGTAGTTCAAGCGGTTCGCCACTCCGTTCGTACGTTGCAGGCCGCGCACAAGTGAGGTTTCAGTTACGTTTCGCGCACGGTTCAATTCCGCCGGCGTGACGCCGTCGGCGCGAAGTTTGTCGAGCTCCACATCAACGGCTTTTTCAAGATCCTCCAGTTTGACACCAGGTTTGGCGGTGACGATCAGTTCAAACATCGAGGCAAGCTTGGTGCCTTCCATTCCCGCACTCACGTCCTGGGCGATTTCTTTGTCGTAGACCAGCGCCTTGTACAAGCGGCTACTTTTTCCGCCTGCCAGAATCTGTGCGAACAGCTCGCATTCGACATCTCCGGGTTTAAAAACCGGGGGGGTGAGCCAACCCATATAAATGCGCGGCAATTGGACCTGGTCTGTTACCGTCGTCCGGACCTCTTTGGTGATCGGTGGCGTGACGACATTCACCTTTGGTACCGGCGGCCCCTGCGGTATCGTTCCAAAATATTTCTCGATCATTGCCCTGCAGCTGGACTTGTCGAAATCACCTGCAATGACAAGTGTTGCGTTATTCGGCGTGTAATACTGCTTGAAAAAGTCTCGAACATCCTCGAGCTTTGCCGCTTCCACGTCGGCATGAGATCCGATTACATTCGGGTAATAAGGATGATCTGGAGGGAAGAGGCTGTGCATCAGGCCCTCCTCGACCAGCCCGTATGGGGTGTTTTCCGTAGATTGCCGCCGCTCGTTGCGCACGACATCTCGCTGATTGGCCAAATTCTCGATGTCCAGTTTGCCCAGCAGGTAACCCATGCGGTCACTTTCGAGCCAGAGTGCCAGGTCGAGCTGGTTTGAGGGCACGGTTTCATAGTAGTTCGTGCGATCAAAGTCCGTCGTTCCGTTGATTTCCGTCGCGCCGGCCGCTTCCAGATACGAGAAGTGGGCCTTCGCGCCGACGTGTTGCGACCCCTCAAACATCATGTGTTCGAACAAATGGGCGAACCCGGTTCGGCCCGCTCTTTCGTTCGCGGCTCCCACGTGGTACCAGATGTTTACGGAGACCAGCGGAAGCGTGTGATCTTCCGACAAAATCACCTGAAGCCCATTCTTCAGTGTGAATTCCTCATAGGGAATGGTCGGAAGCTTATGCGCCGGCGCGACCGCTGCCGTCTGTGCAGAACTCCTCCCGGCGCAAAACCCAAAGTTCGCAATGAGCAGCAAGAAGATTGACACAACCGTTCGCGTGTTTCTTGGCAACATCCTTCACCCTCCCAATTTCACCTTGAAATCATACAAAACTACGGCTGCGCCTGCACTCCGGACAGTGGCACGGAAGCCTGCCCCCAATAGCATGGGCTAACGCATGCTCCTTTGACGTAAAACGCGTTGAGATGGGTTCTTCTTACTTCAAGATCCGGCCTAACAAATCAGCGGCGCAACGCTCTTCAGAACGTTGGGTGACCAATCGTAGAAGCATCCGGTGAGCCCGGACCGTTGTCATCGGTCGCGGTCGCTTGTGCAATAGAAGCGAACTGAACTGTAAGCATGCCAATGCAAGTGCAGGAACATTGGCCCGATGATTCTGAAATTCGGTAGAAGATGGATTACATCTGAAAGGGACGGTTGTAGACCTGCTGAATAGGGCAGAGCGACAGCTCTCGAGATCAGTTACATTTCAATCAAACTCTAGACCGTCTCGTAATGTTCGCGCAGCCCCAACCCTTTGCCGTAAAACGCAGACTTCCATCCACGTCGCTCACGCACGGGGTCGATTTCGCGGGTATCCGCATCCGCATTAGACAATTCGTCCTGCCGACGGGCTGAGCCCAGGTTGATCACACTAAGGCCAATATGGCGAATTGCCACGCGTCGCGTAAACAATTGCGCAAACAACTCCCTGGCTGCAGTCAGCAACGCGCGCTGGTCATTGGTGGGGCACATCAGGCGAACTGTTTGACTCGCAGAAAAATCGTCTACATATTGCAAACGGATACCCGTCGTATTGGCCTGCTTGCCATACTCGCGCAATGTTGAACCGATGCGTTCGCTCAAGTACACGAGCGATCCGTCGAGTACCTCTGTATCGATCGTCCCGCCTTCAATCGCAATCTCCCGCGAAACGAAATTTCGCGTCGACGGCGACATCACCTCACCCCAATCGAGGCCCCGCGCCTGTTGCCACATCTGCTCGCCGAGCGCATCGCCAAATGCTGCTACAAGCACCGGCTTTGGCACGGCGCGCAGTTGCCCGATTGTCGAAATTCCGCGATCTGTCAACGCTCGCGTATGTATGCTCCCGATTCGATGCAGCTCCGAGACCGGCAGTGGCGCAAGCAGCACTTCTTCCATGCCCGGTGCCACGATGCGGAATCCACGCGGCCGTTCCAGCTGAGAGGCCACTGACGCCACTACTTTGGTGCGTCCCGCTCCCAAAGACACGCTCAATCCCGTGCGTCCTAGAATTTCTGCCTGTAAACGGCGAAGCGTTGCTTCGTACTCGGCCGATGGGCCATCCGTGCCCGCAAAATCCAGATAGAAATCATCCAGCCCAGCCGTCTCTACCGCCGGTGTATACGTCTCGAGGATGCGGCGCACGCGCTCCGCGAAATCGGCGTAATGCTCGTATCGCCCTGGCACCACGATCGCGTTCGGACAAATGCCCAGCGCGTCGCGAAAACTCATTGCCGTCCTCACGCCACGGAATTTTGCTTCATAACTGGCCGACACTACCACGTCGCGTCCCACCAGTACCGGTTTGCCCGCCAGACGGGGATTCAGTACCTGTTCGACCGAAGCAAAGAACGCGTCCACATTTACGTGCACAATGTGCGGAGACTTTTTCGCGGCACGCTTTGCCTCTCGTCCGACCCACCGCGTAGCGAACCAGGATCGTTTCGCGACTGGTGTCGTTGTGTCAGACATTGACCTGGCAGCTGAAGTCCCACCATAAATCGGTCCCTTGGTCTCTGGGATTCGGGGGGCGGCATTTTCGACACAAGCATTCATGGCGGCTCCTTGGCAGCGGAATCAGCTTGTTGTACTTTTAACGGGTGGCGACGGCTCGGGAGAGCCCTAAGGCAATGGAGTCGAAGCCACCCGTTCCCGTTTCCTCTACCGTCCCTGACTGTAGGCGAACAAAAAGCGAAAGTCAATACTCTTTTTGCGCACCACCTCGCACTCGGCCGGCCCCTTTCTGATGCGCTTCAATCCCGCCGACAGTGGGGCCACCTCCGCGATTTCAGTTTGCCTCTACTGCGCAGCTTCGATTCGCGAGGAGCAATTGCACGCGGGAGAAGAGTGGAGCTTTTCCATGATCGCGCATGGATCCGTGCAACCTGCGCAGTCTCATCCGACGAAATTCCCGGTTTACTATTCCCTGCGATTTGCGTCTATAGCAGATGACTAACTGCCGGTGTTCGGCAATTCGATATGTGATTTCTCCGGGAAAGGAATGGTGTCTTCATGCGTCTCGCCTATAAGTGTGTGGTCACTGCAATTTTGAGCTTTCTCGTCCTTGTGTTCACCGCATCCGCACAATTCAAGAACGGAAGCCAGCCAACCGATCTGAACCTCCCTCGTCTCAGTCAGCATGCCAGTGTCGAGCAGACCATCGGCATTTCCACTATCACAATTACATATCACCGGCCCGCTGCAGGAGATCGCGAGCTGCTTGGAAAAACGGTTCCATACGGAAAGGTCTGGCGCGCTGGTGCGAATGACAACACCACAATCAGGTTTTCCGATGACGTCACAGTCGAGGGGAAGCCCCTCCCTGCCGGAACCTATGGTCTTCACATGATTCCGGATAAAGATCAGTGGACCGTGATTTTCTCGAAGAATTCAACTTCGTGGGGCAGCTTCAGTTATGACGAAAAGGAAGACGCTCTGCGGGTAACCGTGAAGCCTGGCACCGGTGAGAAGTTTGATGACCTTACCTATACGTTTGATGACGTGAAGCCTGATTCTGCCCAGACGACGCTTCGGTGGGCAAATTTTACGGTTCCGTTTCGCGTCGCGTTCGATGTGAAAGCCATTGTGCTGAAAAGCATTCACGAGCAATTGCGCAGTGTGGGCGGTTTTACATGGGGCGGTTATGACGAAGCCGCGATGTGGTGTCTCGATAACAATTACAATCTGGAAGAAGCCCTTAAGTGGGAGAACATTTCAGTTCAGAACGAAGAACGATTCGAAAATCTGGAGACAAAGTCCCGAATCCTCGATGCCATGGGAAATAAGGCAGAAGCTGCCAAAACGATGAATCTTGCCCTGCAAAAGGCCGACGCGCAGCAATTGTACCTCTACGCCAGAGGACTACAGCGTCAGGGGAATGCCAAACGCGCTTTCGAGCTTTACGCCGAGGTGCCCAAGAAGGATCCAAACCACTGGCTAAGCCACGTGGCACTTGCTCGCATCGACTCCAGCAGTGGAGATTTCGCAGCCGCCGCGAAGGAAGTGAAACTCGCCATTGCTGTCGCGCCTGACGCCAATAAGCCGCAACTCGACGGGTTCCTCCAGAAACTGGACGCGAAGGCCGACATTAACATGTAATAGCAGAAGAACCGCCGATCTGACGACCAATCCCCGCTTTTGAGGCGGGGATTGGTCGTTTTCCTCCAAGCGCCGCCTCCCGGGACATCCAAACGTTTCACGATCCTGAAACCATTTCACCTAGATCGTCGTATCATGGTTAGCTGTAGACCTTACCAACCACTGCTTGAGGGGCCCAACGCATGAAATTGATTCCTGGATCTTTGCTTTCATCCGCGGTTCTCTGTCTCGCGGCTTCAGCGCCACTTCTCGCCCAGGTATCGCCCTTGCTGCCTTCCCAAAAGGGTCCGCTTTCCGATCGCGTCGTTGGCTATCAGATCGATGCGAAATACGATCCAAAGACTCACAGCCTCGATGCACAGGAAACACTGACCTGGCTAAATTACACCGGTCAATCCCAGGACAAACTTCCGTTCCATCTTTACCTAAACGCCTTCCAGCCCAAATCCACGTTCACGCGCGAAGGCTATGAAGGGGGCAATCGCGATATTCAAGTTGGCGCCAAATGGGACGACAAGAAATTTGGCCAGGATGAAATCAAGTCCCTCGAAGTTCTAGGGATGGGAGACCTCACGAGCCAACTCCATTTTATTCATCCAGACGATGACAACGTTGACGACAGGAGCGTCGTGGAATTGCAGTTACCTCGACCCGTCGCGCCAGGCGAAACCATCACGCTCAAGATTTCCTTTCACGACCAGTTTCCAGAGGTCGTTGCGCGTACCGGCTACAAGCGCGATTTCCTCCTGGCAGGACAGTGGTTTCCGAAAATCGGTGTTTGGTGGAAAAATGCTTGGAATTGTCACCAGTTTCACGCGTCCACTGAGTTTTTCGCGGACTTTGGTACGTTCGACGTGAAGATCAATGTCCCATCGAATTTCAACGTCGGCGCTACGGGGGTTCAGGTCGCTGATACGTCGAACGCTGACGGCAGCAAAACGGTTGAATACAAGGCCGAGGACGTTCATGACTTTGCATGGACCGCCGATCCCACGACAAAAATTGTCGAAGATACGGTGACGATCAGCAGCGGCACCGTGAAAATCCGCATGCTGATGCAGCCAGGCCATCTTTCAAGCACGCAGCGCTACATCGATGCGCTTAAAGGAACGATGAATAAATTTGACGAGTGGTTCGGGCCCTATCCGTATTCGCAAATCACTGTTGTGGACCCACCGCATGGGGGCGGCGCTGCGGGCGGAATGGAATATCCCACGTTTATCACCGCCGACACCAGCTGGTGGATGCCTCAGGGGTTGCTCGAGCCCGAGATCGTCGTCGAACACGAATTCGGCCATCAATACTGGTACGGCATGGTCGCAACCAACGAGTTCGAAGAAGCTTGGCTCGATGAAGGCATCAACCAGTACACCGAATGCAAGGTTATGGACGCCCTTTACGGACAGGACACTGATATCGCGAACACGCGTGTCCTGACAGCAAGCGAACGCGGCGTTGATCGGGCCAGCTATATCGGTGTCGCCGAAATCGATCCGATGACGCGTTTCGGCTGGAAGTTCCTTAACTTCAATTCCTACGGCGGTATCACCTACAGCAAGACTGCGCTTGTTCTTCTCACCCTCGAACATCTCATCGGTGAACAAAAAGTGCGTCAGGCGCAGCACGTTTATTTCGAGCGTTATCGTTTCAAGCATCCGACCGGCGACGATTTCATGTCGACGGTCAACGAAGTTGCAGGTCAGAATCTCGACTGGTACTGGAATCAGGCCGTTCGCGGAACGAATCTCCTCGACTACCGTATCCTCACTACCAGCAGCGAGCGCACTGACTGGGCCGATAAGAACGCACCCAGAACGGAAAAGAAGGGCGAGACTGAATATCAGTCGAGCGTGGTCATTCATCGCAGGGGTGACTTCATTATGCCGGTCACACTCGAAGTGAAGTTCGACAATGGGGAAACGGTTCGTGAAACCTGGGATGGCGTCGATCGCTGGCACCGGTACAAGTGGCAGAAAAAGGCAAAGATCGTTTCTGCTGAAATTGATCCCGATCACGGGATCGTGCTTGATCGCGATCGCTTCAATAACAGCTGGCTGAGCCAACCCGATAGCCACGCAACCAGCAAGATCGCAGGGTATTGGATGCTGCTCACACAGTGGTTTTCCCAATTTCTGTCGTGGTTGGCCTAGGAGAAATGATGAATCGCCCTGTTCGAGATGGATTTTTTCTGGTTGCGCGCCACCAGCGGATCATCTGGTGGATATTCTTCGTTAACCTCCTGCTGGGCTTCCTGGCGTCTGTTACGCCACGAACGATCCTTCATTCGACCCTTGACAGGAACTATTACTCGCAACAGATGGCCAAGGGTTTTGACGCGACGGTTTTTGTCGAACTGCTTGCCAAGCCTGATATTTCTGCCACCCCTTGGGCAACGGGTTCTTTGGTCGTCGGAGTGATTTTCCTGCTCTATATTCTTTTTATCTCCGGTGGAGTTCTCTCTGCCTATCATCATGATCGCAAATTCACCCGCGGCCAGTTTTTTGAGTTCAGTGGAGACTTTTTCTGGCGTTTCGTCCGCCTGATGCTGTGCTCGATTATCCCCTTCGGCATCGTGTTCGGGCTGCTATCGGGCGTGAATTACATTTCCGGCAAGATGTCCGACAATGCCCCAGGAGAGACCCAGGGCTTCTGGTTTCAGGTGTTCGCCACATTCGCTGTAGTTCTTATCGGCCTCTTTGTCCGCGCCTGGTTCGACCTCGCGCAAGCACGAACCGTTATCGACCACGTTCGCGGCATGTTTTTTCTGACTTTCCGTTCTCTTTGGATGGCCGTACGTAATTCGCCACGGTTTGTGGCCATGTACCTGGCTCCCACGCTGGTCGCAGCCGTCGCAATCGTCCTGACCTGGTATGTCTGGGTCACGATCCCGCATACCTCTTTTGGCGCCAGCTGGATCCTTCTTGAAGTTCTGAGCCTGCTGCTCATCGGCCTTCGCGTTTGGCAGCGCGCTTCGATGGTCCTCTGGTACGAAAATTACGCCGAGTTGCATGCTCCTTCAGATATTGTCCCGCCCGCACTACGTCCTCTGCCTGTTTTCGTCGATGGAGGGAATACCTCTCCGGAACCAGACTTACCAGCGGAAGCACCAGTCCCAGAGAACGACGGCGGTGATCCGGTAATCTGATTGTCGGAGATTCGTCTGCACCATCTTGAATTTCCTTTTTTGTTGCTCGCCCCTCGCATGCAAGAGGCGAGCGCTTATTTAGAGAACGGCTCCGCTACTCTCCGAGGCCGGGCAGGGACCCCGCCGGACTCGAGTTTGATTTCCGTCACGAAACCGTACTTCCTCTCGCCACCGACGGCCTCCGGCATGCGGCGGTCGCAGTAGCCAGTGCATTCACGCACCGGATACCGCAGACGCGAGCTGGGCCCCACCAGACGGCAAAACGTCTCAGCTTGTGCTTTGAAGAAGCCAGTCCGCACCGTCCCCCAACTGCAAGTACGGCACAGCCCGGCAGCTGCGTCCGGCGAATACAGAAAACGTTGAAGAATCGAGATGGCTCCTCCTTTCTGGCAGCGGCCGACTTCCTGGGCTTGAGGGAATCACACGGAAACTCCCTCAGTCCGTTGATCGAGTTTTATCGCTGCTGTCCGCGGTGGCAGACGCCTGTTCGAGCTCGTGTTGACGGAATTTTGCAGAGCTCACAAATCCAACGCTGCGGCCCGACTTCCTGGTCGTCAGGAACCAGGCGATATCTTCCATCTCTTGTCGGCTGGCCATTCGCTTGTCGTCGTACATCGTGCACTCGAAGACAGCGTTTGGGATCAAACGCTCCAGCTAGAACATTCGGCAGAATACTTCCTCCTGCGAAGCCCTGAAGCCCTTGATGATGTGCGCGAACCGGCATGTCCGGCACAGTGTGTCCGTCATACGCGGTGTCCCGCCTTTGATTCGTACGGTAACCATTTTTGTACTCTTTCTCTGAAGCGATCCGCTTCGGCTACGGCGTTGGCAGAGCCATTCGCCATTGCTCATGAGCAGTCTGATTGCCCACGCTAATTTGTGGCATGTTTCGCCACGCTCGCAAAAAGGGAATTCGTTGTGAACTAGATCCGCTAGGAGCGGAAAAGGACAGAGAACGACAGCCCGTTGCCGCGATTCTCACGCGTTAACAACGCTTCATGACGGTATGGGTATTCGCGCCGCATCATGGCTTCGTCCTCCAAATGGACCGGCGCAGGATAGCACATTCGCGATTTCACGCAACGGGAATAATTGAATCGCGTAAATGCTCAATCGGACAGTGAGATTTGCGAGCTGAGCGGTTTATCCGACCTGGCTCAGGAAACTCCCGCAAACGCGCGAAATTTGCAGGCCGGCTGTGAACCCAGGAGCGTTTCAGGCTCTCATACTCATTCTAGGCGTGGAACAATTTCCGGAATCCCACAAACAGGAATCCAGACAGCGTCATTGCTGCCGGCAAGGTCAGTACCCAGGCGAGCAGCAAGTTGCGCACGGTGGCCCACTGCAACCCGGACCCGTTCGCGAGCATCGTGCCGGCAACACCGGAAGACAACACGTGAGTGGTACTTACGGGCAAACCCAGGCCGTCGGCGGCGCCGATGGTAGCCATCGCCGTAATTTCTGCGGCCGCTCCCTGCGCGTACGTCAGGTGATTCTTCCCGATTTTCTCGCCAACGGTCACCACGATCCGCTTCCACCCGATCATCGTCCCGAGCCCCAGCGCGAGGGCTACGGCAACCTTTACCCATGTGGGAATAAACCGCGTGGCCTTATCGATGTGCCCTTTGTAATTTTTCAGAATTGCCGCATCTCCGGCAGAAATGGCAGGGTTTCCTGATTTCTGCATCAACCGGATTGCTTCACTGACCAGGTACATATCGTTTCGGAAGTTTCTCACCTTATCATGAGGTACGGCAGCCAGAGCCTTGAACTGGGACATTTCCGTGCCGATATCGTTCACCATCTCGCGCATGGCCAGCATCGTATTGGGCTTGAACTGCTTTGTGCGGATGTAGTCTGTCACTTCATCACGCGCATCACCGATCGTTGCGGCGGGGTCTACATACTTCCCTAGCGTATCCGCTGCTTGATGCGAAACCGCTACGAAGTCCGCTGATTGGGCCGGTGTTACGGCGTGATTTAACGCGTAGGTTGTCGGTACGGTTCCGATCAGGATCAGCATGATCAGGCCCATACCTTTTTGTCCGTCATTTGAGCCGTGAAAGAAGCTCACTCCCGTGCAGGTCAGTACCAGCATTCCTCGAATCCAGAACGGTGGAGGCGCGTCTCCCACCGGCGCTTCATACAACCGCTTGTCCTTAATCAACGCCTTCATCAGGAAGAACAGACCCATCGCCAGTGCAAACCCGAATAGCGGAGACAGCAGCAGGGACTTTCCGATTGTGGCCGCCTGTGCCCAATCCACCCCGCTCGTGCCCGACCGCGAATTCATCAGCTGGTTGGCAATTCCAACTCCGATGATAGACCCGATCAGTGTGTGTGAACTCGACGCCGGCAACCCGAACCACCACGTCCCCAGATTCCACACAATCGCCGCAACCAGCAGCGCGAAAACCATCGCGAATCCCGCTCCACTTCCTACCTGCAAAATCAGCTCCACCGGCAGCAAGGAAACGATTCCGAACGCGACGGCGCCTGTCGACGTCACTACCCCAAGAAAATTCCAGAATCCCGACCATACGACCGCAATATTTGGATCCATCGAGTGCGTGTAAATTACCGTCGCTACGGCATTTGCGGTGTCGTGAAACCCGTTCACAAATTCAAAGGCCAGGGCTACAAACAGCGCGATTCCCAGCAAGACATATGGCCAGGCCGATCCGAGTACAATCCCATTCAGATCGCGCGCAATACTCGTACCAATAAAAATCAGTCCGGCTACGAACACCAATCCAAATACCAATGTCCCGGTCCGGCTCGGTCCCTTCTTCATTTTTTCATGTACCGCAGAAGAAGCTGGAATTGTTGTGGTTGTTGGAGTTGGTTGGGTTGCTGTCGCGGC
The DNA here is from genome assembly GCA_963723725.1 of Candidatus Acidiferrales bacterium. Classification (GTDB taxonomy): domain Bacteria; phylum Acidobacteriota; class Terriglobia; order Acidiferrales; family UBA7541; genus Acidiferrum. Next base: position 53,749 of record CAVRSA010000018.1, on the reverse strand, counting down.
CATACGGCTCCCTCCTGGAGCGGAACGTTCGCACGAATACCGTGCGGCAATAAGCTGAGAACGGATTTCTAGAAGCGAGGTAACTTATACGTCTGAATTGTTACGCGCAGATGAATGGACTAAAACAATCGTCCCAATTGAAAAAACCACTTTTGGTGCCCTGTATCTCCCACGGCTCCGCCGATAAAGAGCGGTCCAAATGACGTCACGAAAATGATACCCCCCGCGCCGTCGGCCGACAGTTTGGGAGCAGTGGGGTCCCCGTACATTTTCCCGATCTCGGCGCTACCTGACAGATAGACGTCGCTGCCGACAAATGGGGGCAGAGTGAATAACCTGTAAAGATAGCCCGTCCGTCCATAGAAATATTGATTTCCGTAGAGCTCATTGACTCCATAGGAACTGAGCAAACCAGGCCCACCCAGAAAAAAATGCGGTGCACCGACGTTGGTGTAGCCGAAGGTCGTACCACCCTTGACCTGCAGAAAGAGGGAACCCTTCTCTGAAACTGGATGATAATACGCTCCGAGAACCTCAAGCGACGGAAACGCGGCCGTGGCCCCCGGGTTACTGTCGTACCAATAGAAATTTCCCTGGAAGTAGTGGCCAGCCGTTGGCACCACCGCTGCGTTTGTGTGGTCGCGGATGTACTGCGCCTGGAATGCGCCCACTCTCCCACTAAACGAAGAATACTCAGGCGTCCCGAGCCGCAGTGTGGAATTCACATACCCGATGCCATAGCCGGCCTGTAGTTCGTTGAAACGATTGAACAAATAACCGAGATCCGCACCTCCCAGAACATTATCCAGCCGGTAAATGGCTCTAGGGTCATTCTTATAGTAAATGTCGAATCCCCCTTGTGATGCATTCACGAATGGCAACACGTACCAGCGGCTCAGGGGCGTGATCGGCTTGTAGAGTTCGGTCGAGATTCCATACGTCTCACCAAATAAGAGGTCCGTGCGCCACTCCGAGCGATACCCGGCGACGTCCATGAACGTGAGCCGTGCACCCATGGTGAACGTCACATCATCGGTTTGCGCGCCATCGACGATGAAGGATGGCTGCAAGAACGGCGGTGCGTAGCCTTTCTCGTGCACCCGCACCTCCAGGGCTTCGCGTCCATTGTCGTCCTCTGCCAATTCATAGGTGATGCTGTCGTAACGGCCGACCCCGGTCAGTCTCGTCAACCTTTCATCCATCTGTTTCGGATTCAGCGGCTTGCCGAGAATCGGTTCAAAAAACTTCTCGATGCTGGCCGCCGCAACGGAATTTACTCCCGTAACCTTCACATACTGGGGTGCACCGGAAACGTACTGGATCCTGGCCTTTTTCTTTTTCATGTACTCGGCCCAATCCGCATCATCGAGCGCGTACTTCAACAAAATATTGGATTTTTCCTGGGCGGCGGCGTATCCAATCTTGATCAATTTGTCTGACTTCTCGTAATCCATGCTCGAGTATTCTTCGACATTCGCCCGAACCACCAGGTCCGCGCCTTCCATTCCGCGCAATTCGGTCTCGGCAATCTTCAGTTCCACCGAACGACCGAGGACGGAAAACGCAGATTGAATCTCCTTCGCGCTGGTTGTTGATATTTGCAGGTGTACCGCTATGACTACATCGGCGCCCATCTGCTTCACTACGTCGGTTGGAAGGTTGTCCACCAGTCCACCATCGACAAATACCTGGTCCCCGCGGCGCACCGGTGCAAAGACTCCGGGGATCGATATGGTCGATCGTATTGCATCCGACAGGGAGCCACTCTCAAAGACGTAGGCTTTGCCCGACACCAACTCGGTTGCCACACAACGGAAGGGAATCGGAAGCTGATTGAAGGACTTCAAGGTGCCGTAGGCCAGCGTTTCTTGATCGATCAGCAGGTTGATTTGATGCCCGGTATTTAATCCCGGCGGAAAATTGAATCCACCTTTTAAGCCGAACAGCAAGACATTGGGCACCTGCCTTGCATCCTCTTTGCGACGAAACGCCAGATCTTCGTAAGGCGTTCCGCCGCCTAACAGCAGCGGCCAATTTGCCGATTTTACGACTTCCTGCAGATCGTCAGCGGACTTGCCTGTCGAGTACAACCCGCCTACAAGCCCGCCCATGCTCGTTCCAGCCAGAAAATCGATGGGAATGTGGTGTTCTTCAAACCATTTGAGGACACCGATATGCGCCAGGCCTAACGCCCCTCCACCCTCGAGCGCCACACCGATCCGTAGCGGTGAGGTTGAGGCCGGTCTGGTGTCTTGGGTGGCGGTCGATGTCGCTCGTGGCCCGGAAGATTGCACTGTCTGTTGCGCTTCTGCGGCTAACGGGAATGTGCAGACAAGTACGGCGCTGCAGAGACTTGAAACGAATCGCATAGATGAACCTCAACACGCACTTGGGGCGGGCGGCGACCAAGAATCAGATTTTGCTTCTAAGACTGCTACAAAGCAGACGGAAATCCCGACCAGATATCTTTAGCCATTTTGCATCAAATGAAAAGTCCTTGCGCGTTCAAATCTCTCTCGGGAAATTGCCTCTCGGGAAAGTCAGATCGCGCTGCGTCGTCCGGCGTACGGATTTACCGTTACACTGGATACCGCCAGGTAGTTCGTTGCCGATGATCAAGATGCAAACGCAGGAAGGTAGATCGTGATAAACCAGGAAATTCGAGGACTAGACACCTTACACCATGTGGCCGTGACCGTTTCTGATCTCGAGAAAACGCTCGACTGGTACACGGAGAAATTCCGCTGCCGTATTAGCTATCAGGATGCGACCTGGGCTTTGGTTCAATTTGCCAATGTCAGCCTGGCATTTGTTCAGGCCGAACAGCATCCACCGCACTTTGCAATCGTCGGCGACCCGGCCGCTTATGGCCTGCCAAAACAGCATCGCGACGGAACGCGCTCTGTGTACATAAAGGACCCTTCCGGAAACAATGTTGAAATCCTGGCGCTCGAGTGACGTGACGTCCGGTGATGGTCGCGACCGCCCAGCTAAATATTCGCTTCCTCTTCGGGATGTTTCTGCCGATGCGCGACTCCAACTCCGATCAGCACCAGGATCCCTCCTGCTATCTGCGCGCCCGACAGCGATTCCCGTAACAGCAAGGCTGCAAGCAGTGCCGTCAGGGGACCTTGCGTCAGCAAACTCACCGACGTCACCGTGGCCGGCAAATGTCCCAGTGCATAGGTTAACGCCAGGTATCCCGCCAATTGTGAAATCAGCCCCAACCCGATCAGCGCGCCCCAGGTTCGTGCACCTGAAACGCGAAACGAATTTCCGAGAGCCACGTTGATCACGAGGAGTGCCACGGTCGTCGAGATCATCGCCAGACGCAAAAATTGCACAGTTCCAGTAGTCGTCCGTACCTCTTCGGTCGCCAGCAAGTACATCGCAAAGAATGCGGCTGCGCCCACAGCCATGGCATCGCCCGATCCAAATTGTGTATGTCGCAACAAATCAGAGCGGAGAATCACGAGAGAGCCACTCACTGCCATCACTAGCCCGAGCCAGAACGACGCCTGGGGACGCCGGCGAAAGACCAGCCAGGTCAGCAGACCCACGAATATCGGCGAATTGTTTCCAAGCAGGGTCGCATTTGCAGCCGTCGTCCGCAGAATCGAGGAATTGTAGAGTGCCAGGTCGCCCGCAAAAAAAATCCCTCCGAGGGCAATAATGCCCACAGATCGCCTGCTTAACGGCTGATCGTTCTTGCCGATAAAAAATGTTGGCAGAAGTATCGCCGCAGGAATCAACATCCGGTAAAACGCCGAAACTGAACCGGGAATATCAGTCCAGCGTACAAAAATGGCCGACCATCCGATGCACAGGATTGCTGCGATCAGTGCCAGATAAGCGAGAAAAGATGTAGAGCCTGATTGAGGTGTTTGGGCGGTCATCAGACTCTGGAATGCCGCATCGCCGTCGCCGTCCAGTAGATCCATAACGCCGTGCACATTCCCATGCAGATACGGACATCAAAGAAGGCGGCTACGAACGCGATCGCATAAAACAACGGTCCAAACAGATAATTGCGGCATGATTGTGCAATCAGTTGATCCGTCGTTGAGGGCAACAGCAGCTCCCTGCGAAAGGCGGCTCGCAAGACCAGATTGAAGCAGATGGCGATGACAATAAATGAAGCGGCGTAAAATGCCGCGGCCGCATTTGCCGCCGGAGTTTCGAGATACGTTGCCAGCACGGAAGTAGGATAGGGGACGAACGTGACGGCCAGCAAAAGACAGCCATTGGCAAAATGCAGCCAGGCATCCGATTTTCGCACCTGGCTGAAGATAAAGTGATGATGCACCCACATGACCAGGATCGTGAAAAAACTCGTGGTCAGCGAAAGGTAGCTGGGCCACTGCTTGATCAATCCCTGCGCCAGGTTCGGGGAATTGATCTCGCTGGACACGAGAGTCGGTACCTTCAACTCCAGAATCAGCAGCGTAATGGCAATCGCGAACACACCGTCGCTGAAAGCTTCCAGGCGCCCCGTCTCTTTTTCCGGTTTCACTTCCTTGACCATCTCCATCCCGGTCAGCTCCTTGCCTGGACAAGAAGAGTATCAATGATTGAGCGAAAATCGAAGCCATCGAAAGTCTGCTGAAAATATGTAGGGATAGCCAAGCCGCGATATACTACCGGGCACGCATCTTAGTTACGGGGACGGGGTATGGCCAAACCGAACAGTGACAATGAACTGGGCATGAATCGCGAGATCTCGCGCCGTGATTTCCTGAATGGTGTTGCCTTGGGCACGGGCGCGGGCCTGTTCGGCGTTTCGTTCGCCTCGGAAAAACTGCTGGCTGCAGCCATCCTTGATGATTTCTCCCCCGAAAAATCCCCGGACTACTATCCTCCTGCGAGGACAGGTATGCGCGGAAATCACGACGGTTCCTTCACCTTCGCCCATAAGCTGCGTGATGGCGATCCTCCAGACACCTTCGGCTCCGATATCGATACCCGCGAATCCTTCGACCTCGTTGTCGTCGGAGGTGGCATCAGTGGACTCGCCGCTGCCTATTTCTTTCGGCAGAAAATGGGCAAATCCGCGAAGATCCTGATTCTTGACAATCACGACGATTTTGGCGGCCATGCCAAGCGGAACGAATTTCAGGCAGGCGGCCGCATGGTGCTCGGATATGGAGGAACGCAATCCATCGAAAGCCCTGGCAGTTACAGCAAGCAGGCAAAAGCGCTTATTCGGGCAATCGGCATTGACACGCAGGCGTTCTATAAGGATTACGACCAGAAACTGTACGCGCACCTTGGCACTGCCGCGTTCTTTGACAAAGCCACCTTTGGCGAAAACCGCCTTGTGACCGGCATGAACACTACGCCTTGGCCGCAGTTTCTCGCGAAGGCACCACTTTCCGACGTTGCGCGAAAAGGGATTGCTCGCGTCTACGCCGAGAGAGTCGACTATCTCAGCGGCATGACGCGCGACGAGAAAATTGCCAAGCTGAAGACCATCAGCTACTCCGAGTATCTAACGAAGTACTGCAAGCTGCCTCCTGAAGCCCTTCCGTTTTTCCAAACCTTCACGCATGACCTCTTTTGTGTCGGGATTGAAGCAGTTCCGGCCTACGCCTGCTATGAAGCGGGCGACGACTATGGCTCGTTTACCTACGCGGGTTTTGCCGGTTTGAATCTTCCTCCTCAGGAAAAAGAGGAACCGTACATCTTCCACTTTCCCGACGGCAATGCCTCGATCGCGCGCCTCCTCGTGCGCTCGCTCATCCCGACGGCGATTGCGGGGAGCACGATGGAGGATGTGGTCACTGCGCACGCCGACTACGCTCAACTGGATCGCCCGGAAAATGCTGTCAGCATCCGCCTCAACAGCACTGTGGTGGCCGTGAAGCACTCCACGTCGACCTCCAATCGGTCCGTACACATCGAATACATGCGAGGTGGAAAACGGCAGCGCGTTACCGGCAAACAGTGTGTTCTTGCCTGTTATAACGTGATGATTCCTTACATCTGTCCTGAACTTCCCGATGCGCAGAAAGAAGCGCTCGCCTATCTTGTCAAAGCGCCGCTTGTTTATACACACGTGGCCATCAACAACTGGACTTCCTTTTCGAGTCTAGGCATCCGACAGATCGTTTCTCCGGGAAGCTATCACACCTATACTTCCCTCGATTTCCCGGTCAGCATCGGGAAATACAAATTCCCCAGCAAGCCCGATGAACCGGCCGTGCTCTTCATGTTGCGTACACCGTGCCAGCCGGGACTGCCGGTCCGTGACCAGAATCGTGCCGGGCGCGCCGAACTCATCCAGACTCCCTACTCGACCTTTGAACGGAACATTCGCCAGCAACTGGGCCTCATGCTGGGAGAGACAGGGTTCGATCCCGCTCGCGACATCGCAGGCATTACGGTGAACCGCTGGGCTCACGGTTATGCCTATACGCCCTTTGAACTGGACTTGCCGGACTGGAAGGAAGGCCAGCAGCCGTGGGTGCTTGGGCGCCAACCGTTTGGAAATATCACCATCGCGAACTCGGATGCCGGTGCAAGCGCCTACACGGATGTGGCCATCGACCAGGCGTATCGCGCGGTGAACGAGCTTTTTACAAATCGAGGATAGCTTTTCTTCCGATTTCTCCCTTCAGGAACTCTTGTGGGATTTTCCGTTCCTCACCCGAGCCCGTTTGTTTTACGCTTGGGATAAATCCGCCCGGATGAAACCTGTTTTCAGGGGGATATCGGATGAGACGAACCATCATGGCTGGAAGTGCATTGCTTCTGGCAGTAGCGATTTCGGTCGCGCAGCAAACCAGTAGCTCCGCTTCGGAGGAAGGCGGAAGGGTACTGGCTTTAGAAACGGCATGGAATCACGCGCTCGAAGGCAAGGATACAAAAGCGCTCGAGATGCTGCTGGCCAACACCATGGTTTCAGTCGACATCGATGGCAGTATCCAGTCCAAAAGTGAATTTCTGGCAAGTATTAAATCGCCGAGCTATCAACCGTCGCAGGCGGTGACGGAACAAACCAGCGTGCAAGTGTATGGCGGCGACGCGGCCGTTGTCGTCGGGATCTTTCGTACCAAGGGAACGGACAACGGAAAAACGTACACGCGGAGAGAACGATTCGTCGATACCTGGATAAAAACGAATGGAAGCTGGCAATGCGTCGCGACAACGTCTGCCCTGATCCCGTCGAAGCAGGCCGCAGACTAGTCTTCGGAAGCCTATCCCGTCGAAGTGGCGGATTTTACACTCGGAAGCTCGTAGTGGACTTTGCCAGCCCGCGACTTCGAACGATTTGCCAGCAGAGTTGAGAATTGGCTCCTTGGCACGCGCAGCTGAAACAGTAAATCGCTCGACAACAAAAGAATATCCAGAAGACGGGAGCGATCGAGATTGCTCAGTTCTTCGCAGCGCAGGCTGATCAGCAATACCCGGTTTGAGCACTCTTCGACCATCGACTGCGCGCGGCGCAGGTCGGTCTGCATAAACGCTTTTCCCTGAATCTGCGGCTCCAGATAATCGAGCCACTCATAACAACGGACAAGAAAATGCTTCAGGCAGAACGGATCTTGCCCGAGCGTAATCAGCGCAGGAAAATCGCAGGCATCCACGACGCAATCCTGTTTTCCATCGAGCAGGTGAGATTTCGCACTCTCGACAGGAATGGGCGCCATACCGACCATTGTATCTACTCGTGGATTTATCATGGTTTCTCTTTCCGGGCACGCCAAGTATCGGCAGAGTTGTCAGCGGTGCCTATCAGGCGTTCACGGTAGGGTCACATTCTGAAACAGTAGCTGGGCGGGCTGCGACTCGCCCGGGCCGTTCCCGACGACAAAGTGCGCAAGGTGGTTTTCCGCTCGTAGCCAATGATCGACGTAGGGAAAGAGCGTCGCTTTTAGTCGTTCGGTGTCTTCGCCGCCATGCTGGCTGCCAGCAGGGCCCTTCCAGAACGTGACGATCGTGACGCGTCGGGCTTCCTGGTCGGACACCATCACCATGCACCCAGCAAAGGCCGGAACTTCGGAGAAGGCTTCCCGAATTGCAGTTGGCAGGATCGATTGGAGCTTGCTCGCCCGGCCAGGCGAAGCGACAAACTGCAGGCAATGTGCAGAGAAATCAAAGGCCGAAGATTGGGCGTCGGTCTCGCGATTCGGTCTGCCCGCCCTGATTGCCGGACTTGCTACGGGGCCATGCAATCGCCGCGGTTTGCCACCTGGATTGAACGGGTTCGCGACAACAAAGGGAGCCTTCTTCTTCGCAGGCCTGGTTGAGGCCAGCCTGGATGGAGAAATCGTAACCTGAGGAGCCATAGTCCCTCTCTCTTCCCGGTCCCTCGCTCATGAGGGAAGGGCGCACCTTCGCGTGGTCAGGGTAGCCAAGGTGCGCCCGAGGGTACGTGGGGTCGGTGACCGCTTCCCCACGGATCAGGGCTTCCTAAGTTAAAGGGGCCCTATTGCCAAGTAGTGTCAGAGGGACGGAAATCGTTTCAAACTGGAGCTAGGAGTTTCTGGGCTCTCGAGAGATATTCGCGCAGGGATTGGAAACAAAGGGCTTACCGGGGCTACGATCTTTTCAAGGACATGGCTTTCTTGCGAGAGACGAGACCCCTAGTTCGCAGGCATCCAACCCGTCGTGACGACCTTGAGACCCGCCTTTTTCTGCGTCTTGATGTTCGACTCGTAGGCTTCCGAAGCGGCCGGGGTGTCTGGAAAACTGTAGCAGGTGGGGGTATCTAGGGTCTTGAGGTTGTAATTGGCTTGAGTGTCTTTCTGGAACTTTGCGCGATGCTCATCGGCGCGTTCAGGAGAGTAGCGGAACCAGGCACTGAAATACATCGTCTGTCCGGAGCGAGCGTTGCACCACATGAGGTTGCGGCTATCGGTGACCTGGGGGGTGCCAGGTGGTGGAATCGCATGTCCTGTGGCGAGGGTAAGAGAAATCAGTACAGCGAACGCGATTGAAACTCGTAACATCTGCTGACTCCGATCGGTGGTGTGTTGAACGAGCATACATCAGTCAAGGCGACTGTCAAATTGTGACCGACGGGCAAGGTTTGCGACCCTGCTGACGGTGCTTCCCTCGGTGCAGAGACATCGGACCTCGGAATTCTCGAGAGGGCCGCGCAGCGATCTACCGCACGTGATGGGGACTGGAGCGACGGAGTTCAAAGACCAGGTAGGCGACGACGATGATATTGACAATGAGGAGAATAACCTTGAGGGGAGTTGCGTGGCGGAAGATTTCATAGATCTCGAGAGGGATAAACGAGACCGTGATAATGATTGTGAAATACTCTGCCCAGCGCTTTCTGAAAGCGAGCCCCACTCCCTCGAGCAACGCTATTCCGGCGTAGACGAAGGTACCGACGCTCAGCTCCTTAAGGCGATGATCGTCGACATTGGCGAGACGCTCGAGTAGATGATGGATGAAGTAATTTCCGGGATCAACGCGGATTACGTTTACCCAGTGATAAACGATGGCTTCCACGTCATGATGAAGAAGTTTCAGAACGCCGAAAGCGGCGGCGAGGAGCAGTAGCCCCTCAAGGATCTTGTACACGGCGATGTAGAGAACGCCTCTGGACCGGGACCTGGTAGATGCCATCCCTTTAACTGTACAACAGTCACGCGCCACTATCGCTCGAGCGAAACCCTGAGGCTGCCTGAATGGGCAGATTGTGCCAGAGATGGGGTAGGGCTATACTGCCCGGCACTAGGTCAGGACAGACTGCGTGGAACTATTTACATTCGATAAAGGGTATGTGGACCGGCTGCGGGACGGCGATCCTGTGACCGAACAGCACTTTGTTGCGTATTTTGGACAGATTCTCGGGATTATGCTGAGGGCGCGACTGCTGCCACCGGAGAGGGTCGAGGATGTGCGCCAGGAGACCTTCAGCCGCGTGATTGCCATTTTGCGACGGGACGGGGGCGTGAAGCAGCCGGAACGGTTTGGAGCTTTTGTCAATTCGGTATGCAAGAACGTATATTTTGAGAGTAACCGCGAACGCTACAAGAGCCAGCCGCTAATGGATAGCCACCTCGAGACGCCAGATAAGATCGTTGACCTCGAAAGGTCGCTGATTACACAAGAAACGATGGCGCGGGTGAGAGAAATTCTGGATGAAATGAGTCCCAGGGACAGGGATCTTCTGCGTGCCATCTTCCTCGAGGAAGGTAACAAGGATGAAGTCTGCAGGAAATTTGGCGTCGACCGGGATTACTTACGCGTGCGATTGCACCGTGCAAAGGAAAGATTTAAAGAGGTTTATCAGAAGGGGCTGGTCGCAACAACTTCGGGAGTAAGCAAGGATTCCCGGTGAAACGATTAAGCATTCAGACGCACTACATCTAAGACAGGGGATATGGAACACCGAGAGGCAAAGAGTATGCACGCGGCGGAGAAGTACGTTCTTGGGGAAATGACCGGAGAACTGCGCGATCAGTTCGAAGAACACTACTTTGACTGCACGGAGTGTGCGCTCGATGTGAAGGCAGCTGCCGCATTCATCGCAGCGAGCAAGGATGTGTTTGCAGAAGAAGCGGTGAAGGTGCAGACGCCGGCAGATGTTTCCGCGAATAACAAAGCGAAGAAAAATCGCAGATGGGGCGGATGGCTGAAGCCGCTCGTCGCAATACCAGCTGTGGCTGCATTGGTGGCGATGACCGTGTATGAGGGGCATAAGCTGAAGACGCGAGTGCCGGATGCGGTTGTCGACTCATCGCAAAATCTTGTTGCCAGCACGGATTTCGGCTTGAGAGGCGGAGACCGGGTACAGAGTGAAAGTACCGTTGTGCGGGTGCGGCGGGGCGACACGATCGGGTTGCACTTTGATTTCACGCCCTCGGAGACATTCAAAGCCTACCTGGGCGAAGTGCAGGATGAGGCTGGCCGAGTACTGCTGCAGATCTCGATACCCGCGGACCGGACGAATAAAGAAGTCAAGTTCGTCGTGCCGGCCGGAAGACTTCCGGCTGGAAATTATGTCTTACAGGTCTATGGCGAAGACGCGGCAAGATCCGCCGTGGCAAAGTACGTCTTTAGCGTAGAGATTATCCCCTAGGCTCGAACCATCTAATTGTAAATTCAAAAATCGAGGTGTTCTCCGTGAGCTCCATTCCTCGCAATCCGTTTGTAAAATTTCACGCCGGAGGAAAGGCCTTCGCCGCCAGTTTCGATCGCCCTGTGCCGGTGAACGTGCCGGTGCAGGCGGCCGTGTCCCTGCCGACGATTGGTGGGCATGGACACGCACGGGTTGATGAGTTCGAAGTTCCTCGGTTGGTGAAGTTCAAGAGTGCCGAGTCGCATGTGTCTGGCGGGTACCAGGACAACGAGACGGCGACGTCGCAAGTGACGACGGTTCTACGGGGTCTGAACATTTTGGATATCGTTACAGCGGACCGTATCGTGGGGCGGTTGAGCTCGGAACACACAATCGGCCACGACGAAGGGCATATTCTGGCGATTGGCAGTCTGTACGAGAATTTGCGGATTGCCGGTTACGAATTCAGGATCAAATTGAGGCATGAGTTGCTCCAGGAGAACGAGACATTCGAGAAACTCGCCAAAAAGGTTGCGTCCGGCAGGAAAAGCGACAAAAATGCGCGTACACAAGACAAGGTGGCGATGTGCTCGCTGGTCGAAGAAATCGAAACGGACTTCCCCGGGGTAGACAAGAAGAATCATGTGGTAAAGATTCCACACTTCGGGACCATCGCATTTGCCGAACTCGTGTTCATGCCCGGAATCAAGATGTTGACGATGATGCGTTTCGAGCTGGGCTCGCCCGATGGGGGAACGGGGGTCGCCGCGGAAGTTGTGCTGAACGGACCACAATATCCGCCACCGCACAAGTAGTCTCATCGGTCAGCTCTTCTCTGCTCATTTTTCTCGTTGTGATGTTGGTTGGCGGTTGTCAGGGGACGCCGCCATTGTCTGCGGTTTACGATCGCATTGACCAGAAAATACAACATGGGGAACTGGATGCGGCGCTACAAGATATCGAGCGCGAGAGTGCCCGCTCTGCGGCCGCAGGGCCGGAGAGCGCATGGAGCTTTCGTATCCTCAAAGCGCACGTTTTTATTTACCGTGCAGAGTACAAGAAGACGCTCGAGATTTTAAATGATCCGCTTCCCCCCTCGCTCGGCACCAGTCAGATTGCTGTCCGCAAAAATATTTACGAGGCAGCTGCTTATCGACTGGCGCAGCAATACGATGAATCCGAGAAAAGCATTGGGCGAGCGCTTTCACTAGCCGAACAGTATCAGCCAGGATTGCTCCCGGAGGTGCTGAACAGCCAGGCCGTCATCCTCTCGCGCCAGAAGAAATTCGCGGAGGCAGAAGCGTCGACTCGCCGGGGGCTGGCGCTTTCCCGTATCGATAAGAATAAACAGATGGAACTGTCGGCATTGGTCACACTGGCGGCGATGGACATTGAAAGAGAGAGGTTTGACGAGGCACTGGACTGGAACCAGGCTGGATTGAAATTGGCCAATTCCATGGGGCGCGACGCAACCGCCAAACTGATTATCGGGAACATGGGATCAAGCTATTTCGGACTCGGCGATTTCGAAAATGCGATTCCCCTTTTCAAGGAGGCCGCCGAAGATGCTGGTGCCAGGAAGTTGAATGACTTGCAGGCGCACTGGCTGGCGGATCTGGCGGAATGTTATTACGCGGAACACGACTACGCGAGGGCTCGCGAGATATTGACGGAGGAACTGAAGGTCGCGCGACAGCTCGATGAGAAGACCGCGCTTACAGAATGTCTGAACGATCTGGCGGAAGTGGCTTTAGAGACAGGCCGGGTCGACGCGGCGGAAGAGTACAGCCGGGAAGAATTGGAAGTCGAGCGAGCCGGTCTGGACCGCTCGGCCGTGATGGATTCGCGATTGGTTCGAGGTCGAATTGCGGCCGGGAAAAAGCAATACGGCGAGGCGAAGCTGCTGCTGACAGGGATTATTGCTGCGCCTGAAGCGACCGATGCGTTGAAGTGGGAAGCGCAGGCTAGGCTGGCGAAGCTGCTCGACGATGAAGGAAACACCGTTGCCGCCGAAGAACAGTACCGCGAGGCAATCCGTAAGATCGGACTCGCGAGGAGTGGGCGCGGTCGCGAAGAATTACAATTCAGTTTTCTCACAAGCAACCTCGAATTCTATCAAGATTACGTGGATTTTCTGGTCGCGCATGGCCGGAGCGGAGATGCATTGAAGGTGGCAGAATTGAGCAGGGCGCGAACGTTGCTCGAAGGGCTGGCTCCGCAGGAGGCCGGGAATCCGCAGAGTGTTGCGGCGCTTCAGCCGGAGCGAGTGGCCGTGAAAGTCAAGCAGACGCTGCTCTTTTACTGGATTGGGAGAAACCAGTCGCATTTGTGGGTAATTACGCCGAAGAAGGTCCATTATTTTGCGTTGGCGAAGGAGCAGGAGATTGTGCCTGAACTGAGAGCATATCGCGCGGAGCTCGCGAGCCTGCACGACGCCGGCGACAGGGAGGGGGAAAGCGGACGGAAGTTGTATGAACTGCTGGTCGAGCCGGCCAGCTCGGTGCTGCAGAAGGAAACTCGAATGATCGTGCTACCAGATCCGAGCCTGGCTTCGCTGAATTTTGAAACGTTGATTGTGCCAGGATCGAATGCGCACTTTTGGATTGAGGATGTGACGCTGACGACGGCTAGCTCACTGACACTGCTGGCGCAAAGCCCGAAGCCTGGCACTGACAATTCGCCCGAAAGGAAAAATCTGCTCCTGGTGGGAAATACGGAGCCGGTCGAGGCGTTCCCGGCGCTGGCAAGAGCACATGAAGAAATGGAGCGCATCGAGAGATATTTCCCGGAAACGGAACGCTCGGTGCTAGAAGGACGACAGGCGACACCGCGGGCGTTCCTCGAGAGCGATCCAGGAAAGTTCACGTACTTACACTTCGTGACCCACGGAACAGCCAGCGTGACACGACCGCTCGATTCGGCGGTAATTCTCAGCCGCGACGGTGATTCCTACAAGTTATACGCGCGGGATATTATTCATCAACCGCTGACGGCCCAGCTGGTAACGATCTCCGCGTGTGAAGGGGCCAGTGGACGGACGTATTCAGGCGAGGGATTGATTGGGCTGTCGTGGGCGTTCCTGCGGGCTGGCGCGCACAACGTGGTCGGAGCGCTGTGGGAAGTGAATGATTCGGCTGCGCCCCAGATAATGGACACTTTCTATCGGGAAATGAGTCGGGGGAAAGATGCGGCGAGCGCACTGCGTGCCGCGAAGCTCGAATTGCTCGAGAGCAAGGACCCAGAGATTGTTTTCCGAAAACCATTTTACTGGGCAGTGTTCCAGTTGTATGCCGGATCCTAGGAAGTTTGCCCGGGGACACCGGGCGGCGACCTCGGAGTGATCCGGTCACGCGCCCGGGTTGCAGTTCGATTGCTTCTTCTTCATACTTGCGGGCCTTGACGGAAGGACTCGCGGACTTGCCAGAGAAAAACCAGAAATATGACGCGATTGTAGTTGGTGGCGGTCACAACGGGCTTACGGCGGCAGCGTATCTGGCCTCGGCGGGGCTGTCGACAGTCGTGCTCGAACGACGCGACAGGATTGGCGGGTGTTGCGTGACCGAAGAGATTCTGCCAGGGTGTCGCGCCTCGACCACTTCCTATATTGCGAGCATGTTGCGTCCGGAAGTGATTCGCGATCTGGAGTTAGCCTCCTTCGGATTGAGGATGGTGCCATGCGATCCGAATATTCAGGTGCCGTTTTCTGACGGAAGGTTGATCCGGTGGTGGAGCGATATGGCCCGTACCGTCAAGGGCCTGGAGCACTTTTCAGCAAAGGATGCCAGGACGTTTGTACGAATCGATGCCGAGCTCAAAAAGCTGGCGCGATATCTGCAGCCCTTTTTTCTGGAACCGCCGCCCAATCTAGCGGGCTCGGGAATCGACGGTTTGCTGGAATTATTCCGGGTAGGGAACCGCTTTAAGAGCATCCGTGCGGAAGAGATCTCGCAGTTGGTCGCGTTTATGACCGGCAGCCTTGGAGAATTTCTGGACCGGCATTATGAGTCGGATGAAATCAAGACTCTATTCCTCGCAAACAATGTTTACGGAAAGCACGGCGGCCCATACCAGCCCGGAACTTCACTGGGTTTGCTGTTTCACCTATTGAGTGGCGGCGAGGATGAGTTGCAAGGATTCAATGGGCATGTGATGGGCGGGATGGGGGCGATCACTGGCGCGCTGGCCGGAGCCGCGCGGAAACGGGGAGCCGAAATACGTACATCGTCGCCCGTGGGCCGGATCCTGGTGCGTAATGGAAGAGTTCGAGGAGTGGCACTGGAGGATGGAACGGAAGTACACGCGGGCCTGGTGGTTTCAAATGCCGACCCGAAGCACACGTTTTTAGGTCTGCTCGAAGCGCGGGAATTGCCTGAGGATTTTCGCGAAAAGATTTGCGGGATCAAAATGGCGGGTCCGTGTGCGAAAGTGAATCTGGTGCTGGGAGAAGAGCCGCAGTTTATCGGAACGCCCGCCGGCTCGACCCCGGGCGAACGGACAAATTATACGCTCGTGCGGTCTCTGGAATTTGCGGAACGGTGCTACGACCTCGCGAAGTTTGGAGAGATACCCGAGGATTTGTGGGTGGATTGCGTGGTCGCGTCGAACGTGGATGAAACTTTGGCGCCGCGGGGAAAACACATCATGACCTGTTTCGTGCAGTATGTGCCGTACAAATTGCAGCAGGGCACCTGGGATGAAAAGCGCGAATTGCTGGGTGACCGGGTAGTCAAGAAGATTGGCGAGTTTGCGCCGAATGTTCCGAACGCAATTCTGGCGCGGCATATTCTGACACCGTTGGATCTGGAGAGGACGTACGGATTAACGGAAGGAAATATTTTTCACGGGGACCTGACTCTGGAACAGCTTTTCTTCATGCGGCCAGTGCCGGGTTGGGCGGACTACCGGTCTCCGATTGCAGGTTTGTATTTGTGCGGCGCCGGGGCGCACCCGGGAGGCGGGGTGACGGGGGCCCCGGGGCACAATGCGGCAAAGCAAGTATTGCGGGATTTCCGAAGAGGGAAGAATTAGGTCGGGTAGTCAAACCGGGAATCGCCGAGGCGTATCGCGAATACCGGCAGAGGTTCGGGAGGGTGTGAATGAAGTGTGACTTTGTGATTGTCGGAGCGGGAGTCATGGGGGCATCGATTGCGTTTCAGCTGGCGAAACGAAACTCGGGACGAATCACGGTCATCGACAAGGATACGGTTGGGCAGGGTGCCAGCGGAAGGTCGTCGGCCCTGGTACGGATGCACTATTCGTTTGCGCCGGAAGTGAGACTGGCGCTTAAGAGTCTGGAAATGTTCCAGAAGTGGGAAGAGATAGTGGGAGAGCGTGGAGCTTTCCGGAAGACGGGATTCGTGCAATTGGTGCCGCAACGGGAGATGGCGTCTCTCGCGGCAAACGTAAGGATGCAGAAGGAATGCGGCGTCAACGTGGAACTGATCAGTTGTGACGAACTGAGGAACCTCGAACCAGAGTGGAATCTCGATGATGAACCGGGTGTGGCATACGAACCAGACTCGGGATACGGCGATGGATCTGTCGTGGCGAACGATTTTTTGACGGCCGCACGAAAGCTTGGGGTGCAGTACCAGCCGAAGACCGAAGTTACGCGATTGCTTGTGAATGGCCAAAACGTGGAAGGAGTGCAGACGAGCCGCGAGACGATACACGCCCCGGTGGTGA
The DNA here is from genome assembly GCA_963723725.1 of Candidatus Acidiferrales bacterium. GTDB lineage: Bacteria > Acidobacteriota > Terriglobia > Acidiferrales > UBA7541 > Acidiferrum. Next base: position 37,044 of record CAVRSA010000018.1, on the reverse strand, counting down.
TCGTAACGACAGGACAGTGGAGCAGGGCTCTGCTAGCCACTGCAGGGGTCGATTTGCCGATTGAGACAGAACTGCATTACGTGGCGATACTGCGAAATGCAGCCGATATGAAGGGTGCAGGGCTCGCATGCATCGACTCGGCCTCCACGGTTTATTTCCGGGGAGACGGGATCGGGAAAACGTTGATCGGCGACTTTTACGGGAAGCGTGGCGTGGACCCGGAGAATTTTCCGCGACACGTGGAACCCGGCTGGTTTGAGGAAATTGTCGAGCGAGCAGCGAAACGGATGCCGAAGTTAGAGAACGCGGAGATCATGAGAGGGATTACGGGAGTCTACGACCTGTCGCCTGATGCGCGACCGATCCTCGGAGAAATTGCGACGGTAAAGGGTTTGCATGTCGCCGCTGGATTTACCGGGATGGGATTCAAACTATCGCCGGCGATCGGGGTAGTGATGTCGGAACTGGTGCTGGACGGGGCGGCCAAGACTCTAGATATCACCGCGTTCCGGCCCAGCCGATTTGCCGAGGGGAAGCTGATCAGGCCCGAGTTTGAGTACCAGGATGCTTGAGCCAGGTCGAGGGATGCCAGAAAAATCCGAACAAGACCAGGTAGCGGAGCGGGTGGGAACGCCAGCCGCGGATCTTGCTGAAGCGAGTGTGCCCCTCCGCCTGCCCCGCGTGATGGGATTTGCCGACCTGTTGATGTTTTACATCGTCACCGGAATCAGTTTGCGCTGGATTGCGACGGCGGCTGCAGCGGGGCCAAGTTCAATTGTGATCTGGATCGGAGCCTGGTTCTGCTTCTACACCCCGCTGGCGCTTTCCGTAATCGAGCTTTCTTCGCGATACCCGCAAGAAGGCGGGTTGTATGTGTGGAGCAAGCATGCGTTCGGAGACTTTTCGGGATACATGTCTGGGTGGACGTACTGGACGAGCAATCTGCCATATTTTCCTGCGGTATTGTACTTCGCTGCCAGCAACCTGCTGTTCATCCGGGCAGGGCACGGCAGTTATTTCAACGATAGCCGCTCTTACTACATGTGGTTCTCGATCGTGGCACTGTTCCTGATTACGATCCTGAACGTGATCGGATTGAATTTTGGGAAGTGGCTGCACAATATCGGCGCATTCGGGATGTGGATTCCTGTCGTAATCATCGTAGTAATGGGAATCTACGCGTGGCAACACTACGGATCGGCGACACGGTTCACATGGGCCGGGCTCGTCCCGAGCACTCATCTGAAGGACATATTTTTCTGGGCGACGCTGACCTTCGCCTTTGGTGGCTGCGAAACGGGGTCGTTTATCGCAGGTGAAGTGAAGGACTCGCGAAAGACCATACCGCGGGCATTGCTCGTTGCCGGACTGGTGGTAACGTTCAGTTATATTGCAGGAACGATATGCGTTCTGCTCGCGATGCCGAGCCATGAGGTAAACGACTTACAAGGATTGATGCAGGCGATTACGCGAACTGCCGAACGACTGGGATGGGTCAGCGTAATACCGGTTTCGGCGATATTGATCGCGATCAGCAACATCGGAGCCTCCGGAGGATATCTTTCGTCGGTCGCGCGCCTGCCGTTTGTCGCCGGACTGGACAAATTTCTGCCGGCTTCGTTTGGAAGATTGCACCCTCGCTTCGGAACTCCCTACGTTTCCCTGCTCGCGCAGATGCTGGCGGGAATTTTATTTGTGTTTTTGGCGCAGGCGGGAACCAGTGTTAAGGGCGCGTATGACGTTCTCGTAAGCATGGGGATCATCACATATTTCATTCCATATCTCTATCTTTTCGCAGCCATGTTCTGGCTGCAGAAGGATAGAGGCGGACCCGAAGTGATTCACGTTCCTGGAGGACCGGTAATGGCGCGGATGGTGTCGCTTCTGGGTTTCGCGACCACCCTCGTGACAATCATCGTGTCGTTGATTCCATCGCCCGAAGAACCGAACAAGGTGCTGGCGGTCGTGAAAATCGTGGGACTGACCGGAGTGCTGCTGATCTTGGGTTGCCTGCTGTATTACTGGGGAAATCGTCGCCGGGCCCGCCTGGTGCACGGCTGAATTTCGTGTGCTGAAAAATTCATCTGAATAATATTACAGGGCTGAAATGTCATATCAGGTTTTTGGTTCGAAACGCATCGAATTATCGTAAAACTGTCATTTCTGACAGTTGTAGTTGTTAGGATTCTCGTTCAAGATCACATTCTCAAATTTATAGTTGAGATCTTAGTAAAGCTCTTCTGTGAATTTGTGTGCTGGAAGCTGGAGTTGGGAAGATCCACTTTCGAGCAATCCTGCGCAGTACTCGAGCGTTTCGTTACGAAGTAACGGGGCGTAGGATTACCAGATTTTCTTGGGCGGAGAACTTCTGGGCTGTGCAGGATTGCTCGACAGTGGACTCCAAAAAGCCAGTTACGGTGTTCAGCAAAGACGGTCCTGCAGATCTATTCTCGTATTAGTAAATCCTCACAAACAAGACAACATTCCTACTGTTTCGCGATTTGGCGATGCTCAGCTCGCGTCGGCAAGGTGGAAGAGAGCTGAATCGGCAGTTGCCTCTCTAGGTGTCGGATTCAGGCTCTTGCGTAACGATGTGCACGTCGACGGCAGGGGATTCGCGTAGAAAGCGATGAACAGCCGAGAGATAAAGATACTTGCGCCAATCCCGAACAGCAGCGCGTCCGAAAATGACCTGGGTGATGTGCTTGCCCCGAACAAATTCGGCAATGGTGTCGGCGACACTGTGACCCTTTAGCTTGATCACTGCCGCGCCGAGATTCTCGGCGAACCGCATGTTGGCTTCAAGTACCTTGGGATTTTTCTCGCGCAGCGGAATCTCTCGTTCGACGTGAACGACATAGAGCTCGGCGTCCATCTTGCGTGCCATACGGGCGGCGCGGGCGATAAGGTACTGGCCAGTGGGATTCCCCGAAATGCATACGGCGATCCGCTCGCGGACTCCCCAGTTTTCGCGAATATCCTTGGCTCCCATATAGGATTCGAGGCTGCGGTCGACTTGTTCTGCAACCTGACGGAGAGCAAGTTCTCTCAGCGCGATGAGGTTCCCGCGACGGAAAAAATTTCGCAAAGACTGTTCGACTTTCTCATGACTGTAAACGTCGCCGCGTTTCATGCGGTTCATCAGGGCTTCAGGCGTGAGGTCAACCATGACGGTCTCAGAAGCGGAAAGGGGCACCCAGTCGGGAACGGTTTCCCGGACAGTAACTCCGGTAATGGCCCGAACCGTTGGGGCGATGCTCTCGATGTGCTGGATGTTGAGAGTGGAGATAACATCGATTTTTGCAGCGAGCAGTTCCTGTACATCCTCGTAACGCTTGCGGTGCTTGCTTCCGGGAATGTTGGTGTGTGCGAGTTCGTCGACGAGTACCACCTCGGGCCGGCGGGCGAGTATGGCGTCGACATCCATCTCCTGAAACATGGTGCCCTTGTAGTCGATCTGCTTGCGTGGGACCGGCGGCAATTGGTTTGCGAGTTCGACGATGCCCTTGCGGCCGTGGGTTTCGACAATACCGACAACAACGTCTTCCCCTCGATTGGCGCGGCGGATGGCCTCGCTGAGCATGCTGTACGTCTTGCCGACACCAGGAGCGTAGCCCAGGAACAGCTTGAACGTGCCGCGCTGTTTGGCCGATGGCGATGCAACCTCGAGCCATTCTTCCGGTTTCTTGGGCAAGAGCGTTTAATCTCCGTAGAGGGATTCGGGCTGAGTTACAATACTCTCATGGCCCGCTTCTTAGCAGGGCGCGGATTCGGTTTTGTCGTTGCCGCGTTGCTTCTGCTATCGATCACGCTCGGTTATAGCAGAGTTTTACACGTCAACCAGACGACCGTTGCGCTCTCATTCCTGTTGGCAATTTTAGCAGTTTCGGCGGTTTGGGGGATGGTGGTGTCTGTATTTATGTCAGTCACCGCGATGCTGCTCTTCAACTACTTTTTCTTGCCACCGGTGGGGACATTCACGATTGCTGATCCGCAAAACTGGGTGGCGCTGGCCGCGTTCCTGTTCACCTCGATTGTGGGGAGCCAGCTTTCGGCGCGAATCCGGAAAGAGGCAGATGCGGCAAACAGCCGCCGGCGTGAGGTGGAGCGGTTGTATAACTTCAGCCAGAAGTTGTTGGGCGAAGGAAATGTCATTCAGCTGATGAATGCGATTCCCAACCATTTGGTGGAGTGCTTTGAAGCCGGGGCGGCGGAGCTGTTTATGCCGCAGAAAGAGAAGTTTTATCGTTCGGGGTACGGAGCAGCACAAATTGACGAAGAAATGATGAAGAAGACATACACCCGGGATGAAATTACCTCTGACCCGCAGCAGGCGCTGCATTTTGTCCCGGTGCGACTCGGAGTAAAACCGATTGCCAGCCTGGGCATTTCGGGTGCGCTCCTGAACCGACAGACCCTGGATGCGGTGAGTTCGCTCGTGGCAATTGCGATTGAACGCGCGAGAGCCATCGAACAACTCGGAGAAACAGAGGCGGAACGGCAGGGCGAGCGCTTGAAGTCGGCGCTGCTGGATTCGATTGCTCATGATTTCCGGACTCCGCTGACAGCGATTAAGGCCTCGGTGACCGATCTTCTGGCAGGCGCTTCCGAGGAACCTGCGCAGCAGAAGGAGCTACTGACGATCATTAATGAAGAGTGTGATCGCCTGGACCATCTTGTCGAAGAAGCAGCGGAGATGGCCCGGCTCGAGGCGGGCGAGATTGAACTGCATTTCGAGGCGATCGAGCCCGAGAGACTGGTTGATGCAGCAATCGCGCATCAGAAGAAAGCGCTCGGCGACCGCCCCGTGGTTCTGCATATCGAGCCAAACTTACCCGTCGTGCGCGCCGATATGACGCGCGCAACAGATATTCTGGTGCAATTGATTGATAACGCGCATCTGTATTCGCCGAAGGAGCAACCGATTACGATATCGGCGGAACTGACGGGCGATTTTGTGACGTTTAGCGTGGCAGACAGAGGGCCGGGAATTGATCCGTTCGAGCAGGGACTGGTGTTCGATAAATTCTACCGTGGGCGGGACCAGAGGTACCAGGTGCGGGGAACGGGAATGGGATTGCCGATCGCAAAAGCGATTGTGACCGCGCACGGAGGATCAATTACCGTGACCAGTCAGTTGGGACACGGATCCGTTTTTTCCTTTACCCTGCCGGTGATTATTTCGCGAGGCGAAGCACGATGAGCTCTTCCAATATTCTGGTTGTCGATGACGAGCCACAGATTCGACGTGTGTTGCGGACCACGCTTTCCTTTCGGGGATATGTGATTACCGAAGCGGCGACCGGAGAGGAAGCGGTCGAACTGGCGCGCAAAGTTAAACCTGATCTAATTTTGCTGGATGTAAACCTGCCGGGGATCAGCGGGATTGAAACTTGCCGGGAAATTCGGCGGTTGAGTGAAACGCCGATTATTATGCTGACCGTACGGAGCGCGGAACGGGATAAGGTTGTAGCCCTCGATGCTGGCGCTGACGATTATGTGACAAAGCCCTTTGGGATTGAGGAATTGCTCGCACGGGTAAGAGCGTCTTTACGCCGGCATGCGTCGACCGATGTGGTGCCAGCGTTTCAATCGAAGGAACTGTCTGTGAACTTTGAGTCGCGACGGGTGATGGTAGGCGACCAGGAAGTTCACCTGGCACCAAAGGAATTTGAAGTATTGCGGGAATTGATCGCGAACCAGGGAAAGCCGGTCACGCACCGAAAACTGCTTCAATCGGTGTGGGGACCGGAATACGGGGAAGAAACGGAAAATCTGCGGGTGGTGATTAATCAGTTGCGAAAGAAGATCGAGAAGGACCATTCGCAGCCAAGATATATCCTGACCGAACCATGGGTGGGGTATCGCTTTCAGCCGCCAAGAATGAAAGGGAAGTAGGGTTGTCGAGGGTCGAAACAGACAGGATATGTCACGGCAAACGTCACACGTTGACCGAGAGAATCGACCCCCGGAAAACGTCCCGCCCGAAAAATCCAGCATCTTAAAAAGACCCCACGCCGACGTCTAGCCGAGAAGCCGGAAACGCCGCCAGGGGAGTGCGCTACTTCGGAGCAGGGTATTTTGCGTCGAGGTCCAGATTAAGCGCGAGGACATTGATACGAGCTTCGCCGAAGAGGCCGAATTGGCGCTCTTTGAGATGGGCAAGAACCAGGGCCTTCAGCTCGTCGGTGCTGACTCCTCGTGCTTTGGCGATGCGCGGGATCTGGAATTCGGCAGAGGCCGGAGAGATGTCGGGGTCAAGACCGGAACCAGAGGAAGTGACCATGTCTGAGGGAATAGCCCCGCCAGGATTCTCCTGCTGGAGTTTGGCAACGTCTGCGTGAACGCGGTCGATCAGCTGTTTGTTCGTCGGACCGAGATTCGAACCGCCAGACGACGTGGGATCGTAGCCCGAACCAGCGTTCGACGGACGAGAGTGAAAATACTTGTCGGAGGTGAAGGACTGTCCGATCAGACTCGATCCGGCAACCACACCGTTAGCGGTAACGAGACTGCCATTGGCTTGCTTGCGGAAAAACAGATAGCTCAGACCGGTGACCCCCAGCGGATACAGCAGTCCAAAAATAATTGTCGTAATCACTGTGAAGCGAAACGCGATCTTGAAGTGTTCTTTCATAGCTAGCCCTCTACGCCAGGTGCATCCAGCCAACGATTACATCGATCAGTTTGATTCCGAGAAAAGGTGCGATCACACCACCAAGTCCGTAGATAAAGAGATTTCTGCGCAGCAGTGCGGCAGCCCCGAGCGGGCGATAGCGCACGCCGCGGAGAGCCAGTGGAATGAGCGCGATGATAATAAGCGCGTTGAAGATGACTGCAGAAAGGATCGCGGATTCCGGGGTGCGAAGCTTCATGATATTCAGCGCGCCCAGAAGGGGAAATGTGCCAGCGAACATTGCCGGGAGAATGGCGAAATACTTGGCAACGTCGTTGGCAACTGAAAACGTAGTCAGAGCGCCTCGGGTAATCAGCAATTGCTTGCCGATCTCAACGATCTCGATGAGCTTGGTGGGATTGGAGTCAAGGTCCACCATGTTCCCGGCCTCTTTCGCGGCCTGGGTACCCGTGTTCATGGCGACTCCGACGTCGGCTTGCGCCAGAGCCGGTGCATCGTTGGTGCCGTCGCCGGTCATCGCAACAAGCTTGCCCTTCGCCTGTTCATTGCGGATGAGCGCCATCTTGTCTTCAGGCTTGGCCTCGGCGAGGAAGTCGTCGACGCCCGCTTGCCTAGCAATGGCTGCGGCGGTGAGGGGGTTGTCACCGGTAATCATCATCGTGCGGATGCCCATCGAGCGGAGATGGTCAAAGCGTTCGCGAATGCCGCCTTTCACGATATCAGTGAGCTCAATCGCACCAAGAATGCGAGAACTTTGTGCGACAAGCAGCGGAGTGCCACCGGAATTGGCTATGCGTTCCACGATTTGTTGAGTTTCAGGGGGGACGATCTGACCTTTTTCGGCAACATACTTCGCAATTGCCTGGGGCGCCCCCTTGCGGATTTCCTTGCCGTCCATGTCAACTCCGGACATCCGAGTCTGCGCGGAGAAGGGAATGAAGACGGGATTGTGTGGGGCAAGTTCTCGACCACGAAGTCCGTACTTTTCCTTTGCCAGGACCACGATTGAGCGACCCTCGGGAGTTTCATCGGCGAACGAGGCAAGTTGAGCGGCGCTGGCAAGTTCGGCGTCGGTGACGCTGGGGCAAGGATGAAACGCTGTGGCTTCACGATTGCCAAGGGTAATGGTGCCGGTCTTGTCCAGGAGCAGAACGTCAACGTCGCCCGCGGCTTCGACGGCACGACCAGACATCGCGATTACGTTCCGCTGGATCAATCGATCCATACCCGCGATGCCGATGGCTGAGAGCAGACCGCCGATCGTGGTAGGAATGAGGCAAACGAGCAGCGAGATCAGAGCGAAGATGCTCTGCGTTGCACCGGAATAGATGGCGAAGGGTTGCAGAGTCACGACGGCCAGAAGGAAGATGATCGTCAGGCCCGCGAGCAGGATGTTGAGCGCAATCTCGTTTGGAGTCTTCTGACGAGACGCGCCTTCTACCAGGCTGATCATGCGGTCGAGAAACGTTTCGCCCGGGTTCGAGGTGATACGAACTTTGATCTCGTCAGAAAGAACCTTTGTGCCGCCAGTTACAGCGGACCGATCGCCGCCAGATTCCCGGATGACGGGTGCGGATTCACCGGTAATGGCGGATTCATCGACGGAAGCAACCCCTTCGATGACTTCGCCGTCGCCTGGGACGAATTCCCCTGCCGCGACCATGACGATGTCACCTGTTCGCAGTTTGGAACTGGCGATAATTTCATGGCTGCCATCGGAGCGAAGTTTGCGCGCTTCGGTTTCGGCACGCGCTTTGCGCAACGTTTCGGCTTGCGCCTTGCCCCTGCCTTCGGCCATTGCTTCGGCGAAATTGGCGAAGAGAACGGTGAACCAGAGCCAGAGTGTTATTTGCAGGCCGAACCAGAAGCCGCCCGCATGACGAATGATATTGGCGACAAGAACGATAAGCGTGATTGCGGCGCCAACTTCGACGACGAACATGACCGGGTTCTTGATAATAAGTCGTGGGTCGAGTTTCCAGAACGAATCGATAATCGCATGCTTCAAGATCTTGCGATCAGTCATGGCGGTCGTCTTAGCTTGGGCTGTAGGAGTCATCGATTCCTCAAAATACCTTCCCGGCGTTCATCAGTAAGTGCTCAAGAATCGGGCCGAGACTCAGAGCGGGGAAGAAGGTCAAAGCGCCCACGATCACGATTACGGAGATCAGCAGAACGGTGAAGAGCGGACCATTGACCGGAAATGTACCCAGGGATTCGGGAACGTGCTTTTTTGCCGCCAGGCTGCCGGCAATCGCGAGAACGGGAATCACAGTGAAGAATCGGCCCAGCAGCATCGCCAGTCCGGTCGTCGCGTTGTACCAGAGGGTGTTCCCGCTGATGCCCGCAAAGGCAGAGCCGTTGTTGCCGACCGAAGATGTATAGGCATAGAGAATCTGTGAGAGTCCGTGTGGGCCGGGGTTTGAGATACCGGCGAGGCCCGGTTTGGTGACGATCGCGACGGCGGTGAAAATCAGAATCGTTAGCGAAGAAACCAAGATCGAGAGAACAGCCATCTTGATATCGAACGCTTCGATTTTCTTGCCCAGATATTCAGGCGTACGGCCCACCATGAGGCCTGCAATAAAGACTGCAATAATGACGAAGACAAGCATCCCGTAGAGGCCGGATCCGACTCCACCAAAGATAATCTCGCCGAGCATGATGTTGATCAGCGGAACCATTCCGCCGAGCGGGGTGAGTGAATCGTGTACGTTGTTCACCGCTCCACAGCTGGCGTCGGTAGTGACCGTGGTAAAGAGCGCCGAGTTCGCGATACCGAAGCGGACTTCCTTGCCCTCCATATTGCCGCCAGGCTGCAGGTCAGTGGTTCTTGTTTCGATGCCTGCAAGTTGCGGATTGCCTCGAGCCTCAGCGAGATACGTGCAGAAGACGCCTGCCAGAAAAAGAAAGGCCATAGCGCTGAAGACCGCCCAGCCGTGACGAGCGGAGCTTGTCATACGGCCCAGCGTATAGGTGAGACCCCCGGGGATCGCGAAGATCATCAGCATTTCAAGGAAATTCGTGAACGGAGTTGGATTCTCGAAGGGATGAGCACTGTTGGCGTTGAAGAAGCCCCCACCGTTGGTGCCGAGCATTTTGATAGCTTCCTGGGAAGCGACCGGACCCTGCGCGATGGTCTGCGTAGTAATGGTTTCTTTTGCGCTCGTGCCATTAGCATCCGTCTTGTCGACCGTCTGCGGTTCAACCAGAGTCGCGCTGGTATAAGGATGCAGGTTCTGGATCACGCCTTGAGAGACAAGAGTGAGTGCGAGCACCAGGCAAAGGGGAAGCAGAACCCAGAGAAAGGCGCGAGTGGTGTCGACCCAGAAATTGCCGATTGTCTTTGATTCACGGCGCGCGACCCCGCGGATCAGCGCGATCGCCAGGGCAATTCCGACGGCAGCGGAAGCAAAGTTATGATAGGCAAGGCCAGCCATCTGGGTCAGATAGCTCATCGTCGTTTCCGGCGTGTAAACCTGCCAGTTGGTATTGGTGGTGAAAGAAACGGCAGTGTTCCACGCGAGATCGCCTGCCACATTGGGGAGATGCTGCGGATTCCAGGGCAGCCAATGTTGCATGCGTTCTATGACATAGAGAACGAGGAGCGAGACGCCGCTGAAGGTCAGCATGGCGATTCCGTACTCGGTCCAGCGCATTTCTTTTTTTTCGTCAATGCCCGAAATCCGATAGACCAGCTTCTCGATCGGACGAAGAAGCGGGTCGAGCCACGTCGACTTGTGCTCGAAGACGCGCCAGAGAAAAATTCCAATCGGTTTCGTAACCAGGAGGACGGCTGCGAAAAACAGGGAGATCTGAAACCAACCATTGCTGGTCATCTTAGAACTTCTCCGGTTTCAGGAGCGCGTAGAAGAGGTAACCGCACAACAACAGGGCGACCAGAATCAACAGGATATTTCCTAGCATAATTGGACCTTTGACCTATTTGAGCCTTTCGCAGCCCTTGAGATAGAAAATGCCCAGGGCGAAGAAGGCCAGCGTCATGAATACGAAGATGATGTCGCTCATCGGAATGCTCCGTGACTGATGACGAGAATAGAAAGGACGGGCTAAGAAAGGGATGAGTGGCATGTTAGGGAACCATAAGGAAGTCAAGTCGATGAAGGTGCGTGGCTTAGGCGAATTCCAAAATCAGATTTTCGAATCGCAAGATGCGCCGTAGTGCGCTTGTTGCAACGGAGGAGATATGCCAAACTCGCGTGTAGATGGAACGATCCACGCCTCCTGGTCGGCCGGCAACAGTCCCCGCTTCGCTGCATCCCCAGTTTGAGTGGTTTTTATTGCATGCCGGTTTTGTGCTGATCGGGATCATTACAGCCAGTCTCGGTCCACTGATTCCTGTCTACACGAAGATCTGGGGCATTACGGATGCGCAGGCAGGGTTCTTTTTTCCCGCACAATATTTTACAAGCCTGGTCGGGGTGGTTGCGACGAGCTGGCTGCTGCCACGATTTGGATTCTCAAAAGTTCTGGGGATCGGTTTCTTGTTCCTGTCGCTTGGGATGGCGTTTCTGGGCGTGAGTCCATGGTTTTTAACGGCTGGCTGTGTCGGGCTCGCGGGTTATGGCTATGGATTGACGAACCCGACGACAAACGTGCGTGGCACGCAGCTCCCCTCAAAAAATGTGGCGGCGGCAGTGAGTCTGCTGAATTTTTCATGGGGCGTAGGTGCAGTGGCGTGTCCCTTCCTGGTGGCAGCCCTGGTACCCAGAATAGGTGTACGCGGGTTTGGGCTATGCGTCGCTGCCCTGACTATGATGTTGTGCGTGACCCACTTTGTCCGCAAGGTCCCGAACAAGGCGGTGGCAGTTCAGAAGCCAAAACATTCCTTGGTTGAATGGAAACATCGCATGGCGAGCCGTCAGGCCGTGCCACTGGTGCTGCTGTTCTTTCTTTATGTCGGCGTCGAAGCGTCCTTTGGGGGATGGGTGGCGGCACTTGAAAAACGTTTGCCGGGAAGCGTACAAGCTTCGGCACTTGCAGTCGCTCCGTCGGTGTTCTACGGACTCTTGCTGTTCGGGCGAGGACTGGCGCCTTTGCTGCTGCGGCGGTGGTCGACGCTCGTGATTACAATCGGTGGGATTCTGTTTGTCGCGACCGGCGGTATGGCGGTGGCGCTGACCAGCAACAAGTCGGTATTACTGATGGCCGTTGCGGCCTGCGGATTTGGGTGCGCCTCCCTGTTTCCCGTCTATGTGACCTGGATGGCAGAGATTTTTCGTGAGGATTCAGACTGGATCGGAGCGTTATATTTTAGCGCGGCAGCGCTCGGCGGAGCGATACTGCCGCAATTGGTGGGAATTATCGCGACGCAATCGCATTCCTTGCGAATTGGAATCTTGGTACCGCTCGCAGCCAGCATCGTGATGTTCTTTCTGACCCTGAAGGCCAGACCTCAGAAAGAATAATTTTCGAATCGCGACCGCTACCACGAGAGTTACTGTTGATTTTTCGCCTGCCACAGAACGCATTCCGTTTTTCGATGAGCAGTTCTCGCTCGAATGCGCCGAAGTTCAAAGCGATCTCTTGCGTTCAAGGGTAGGCCATCGTACGATTTAAAATTGGCGTGAGAAGCCTAAATTGTACTGAAGATGACTGAGTGGGTTTTGCCCGGCCAGGCAAGGCTCGCGCCGGGTGATTGGCTTTCAGGAGAAAGACAGAATGAAATCTGTAGTCGTGGTGGGCGCGCAATGGGGCGATGAGGGCAAAGGGAAAGTTGTTGATTACCTAGCAGGATCGTTTGACTACATTGTGCGGGTTGCGGGCGGACACAACGCAGGACACACGGTAATCATTGGGAAGGACAAGTATGTGCTGCAATTGATTCCGTGTGGCATTCTGCGGCCGAAACAGCATGCAATCATCGGATCCGGAGTTGTAGTCGACCCTTCTGCACTGGTGGGGGAAATCGAGACCCTGGCGAAAGCCGGGGTAGACGTCACAGGCCGTTTGCATGTGAGCAACCGCGCGCACCTGATCTTCCCGTATCATCGCGAGCTGGACAAGGCAGCCGAGTCGGCACGTGGAGAAAACAAGATCGGCACTACCTCGCGCGGGATTGGTCCTGCCTACGAAGACAAGATGGCGCGACGTGGGCTGCGCATGGCGGACTTGCTGACGCCCGATCTATTCCGCGAAAAGGCTGCGCGTGTGGTTGCAGAAAAAAACCGGATCGCGCAGGGAGCGTATGGCGCGAAGGTGGACTTTACACACGAAGTGGAAGCCACGCTGGGGCTGGGCGAAAAGATCAAGGGATTCATCTGCGATACAGCAGTGCTGACAAACCGTGCACTCGATGAAGGCAAGTCCGTTCTGTTTGAGGGCGCGCAAGGAACAATGCTGGACATCGATCACGGAACGTACCCGTTCGTGACATCATCGAGCGCGACCTCCGGTGGGGCGGCAACCGGTGCCGGCGTTCCTCCGACGAAGATTCGTCACGTGCTCGGAATCTCGAAAGCATATACGACCCGCGTTGGCGGCGGACCGTTTCCGACCGAGATGCCAGACTTGGAAGCAAAGGAAGTGCGGGAACGAGGGAAAGAGTTCGGGGCTGTTACCGGACGGCCGAGGCGTTGCGGTTGGCTGGACCTGGCAGAACTGCAATACGCCAAAATGATCAATGGAATCGATTCTCTGGTGATTACGAAACTCGACGTCTTTGATACCCAGAGAGAATTTAAAGTCGGTATTGGATATACGTACAAGGGAACACCGGTGACGGAAATGCCAGCCTCGGCAGAAGAGTACGAACGTGTCACTCCGGTCTATAAAACGATGCCTGGCTGGTGCGAGACGACCTATGGCCTGCAGGACGCCGGGAAACTGCCGAAGGCCGCGATCGACTATCTGCGATTCATCTCCGACTTCTTGCAAGTGGAAATCGGGATGATTTCAACCGGACCTGAGCGGGATGCGACGATCATTCAGCCTGGTACGCTGCTCGCGAGATGGATTTGAAGTTCGGTTGATCCTTCGCCGGTTGCTTGGCGCAGACTTGGCCGCATGAGAGTGGCTGCTACCTAGAGGCGGGATTGTCCAGCGATCCCGTGGTGAGGCGAGTATGCTGCGATTTGAAGAAGCTCGTCAGAGGGTAATTGACGAGGCTGGACGAAATGATTCTCCCCTGAAGACGCAGTTCCTTCCTATTCATGATTCGCTTGGATTTGTGACCGCCCAAGATGTGCGCTCGGACCGCGAATATCCACCATTTAACCGATCGACGAGGGATGGGTACGCGATCCATGCTGGCGAGAGCGGGGCAGGCAGGACTTTGCGCTGCGTTGGTGAGATTAAGGCTGGGGATTCGGTTACCGACCCTCTTGCACCGGGCACTTGCATTCAGATCATGACCGGAGCGGCGGTCCCGGCAAATGCGGACGCCGTCGTAATGATCGAATTCACCAGCCGCACCGGGGAACTGGTCACCTTTCAGGCAGAGACTAAAGCTGGGCAGAATATCGTACCGAAGGGCAGTGAAGCGCGCACAGGGGATTTCGTCTTGCGAGCCGGTCAACGATTGGGATTTGCCGAACTGGCGATTGCAGCCCAGGTCGGTCGAACTTCGTTGTCCTGCTACAGGAAGCCGCATGTGGCGATTCTTTCAACGGGAGACGAGGTGGTGGCCATTGCGGAGACCCCCGGACCGTTTCACATCCGTAACAGCAACAGCGTTTCTCTGGCTGCACAGGTAAGATTGGCTGGCGGCGAACCGGTACTGCTCGGGAATGCTGGTGATCGTGTGGAGGAACTCAGCGCAAAAATTGAGCAGGGACTCCTCGAAGACATGCTCATTCTCTCAGGTGGAGTGTCGATGGGAAAGTACGACCTCGTCGAAGGCGTCCTGAAGTCGCTCGGTGGGGAATTCTTCTTTGATGCAGTAGCAGTGCGCCCGGGGAAGCCGACGGTGGTTGGAAGAGTTCGAGAGAAACTGGTTTTTGGATTACCGGGAAATCCTGTGTCGACGATGGTCACGTTCGGATTGTTTGCGATTCCGGCAATTGATGTGTTGAGCGGAGCGGAGCCGCGGCCGTTGGGGTTGCTCGAGGCGACTGCCGGCGAAGCATTACATGAGAAAACTGGGCTGACCCATTTTCTGCCGGGAAGGATAGAGTGGATTGACGGCCGCCCGGTGGCGAAACCGTTACGCTGGCAGGGTTCCGGAGATATCGGTACCTTGAGCAAGGCCAACTGCTTTTTGGTGGTTCCGTCTGATCGGCAAAATATTGGGTTGGGAGAGATTATTTCGGTCTTGCCGCGCTGGGACGTGATTTAGAGGCAAAAGCCACGACGGCCGAACTGCTATCGAATCATGCCGTAGCGCGTAACAATAGAACTGAGGAACGGATTGGCGAATTTAAAATTGTCGCATTACCGGAAAAGTGGGGAAGTGACGATGGTGGACGTGTCCGGAAAGGGAGTGACGACACGGACCGCGGTGGGTCATGCATTCGTGAGAATGGCTCCGACGGTACTGCGCGCGGTGAAGCGGAAGAAGAATCCGAAGGGCAATCCGCTCGAAGTGGCACGCATCGCGGGAATCGCAGCTGCCAAGCGTACCGCCGAGTGGATACCTCTTTGTCATCCACTTCCACTCACATTCATTGATGTGACCCCTCGCCTGTGCAAAGATGGGGTGGAAATACAAGCCACCGTGACCGCGACAGCCCAAACTGGTGTGGAGATGGAAGCGCTGGTGGCCGCGAGTTGTGCCGCCCTTACCGTCTACGACATGTGCAAAGCTCTGGACAAATCGATCGAGATCCGCGACGTTTATCTCCTCAAGAAGACCGGGGGAAAGAGCGGAGATTATTTGCGCACGAGCCAGAAAAAACGGGGAAGAGGGAAAAGATGACCGCCGCAGCGGGCAAGTCGGTGAAACTGCTGCTGGCGGATGACAATCCGCTGGTACGCGACCTCGTGAGTAAGGGACTTGAGCCCTTTTGTGAGGTGCTGATCGCCAAGGATGGAGCGGACGCGCTGTTGCGCGCAATCGACGAGTTGCCAGATGTGGTGCTTTGCGATTTCAAGATGCCTGGATTGGATGGAAGGCAACTGTTTGAAAAGCTCCGAAACCGGGAAGCCACAAGGCATATTCCCTTCCTGTTTATGGCCAGCCGCGCGGATATCGAGGAACGTCTGCGCCCGTTGGTGGACGGAGTGGAGGATTTTATTGCGAAGCCGTTCCTGGTGAAGGATCTGGTCCGTTCAGCGAAGAAGGTTGTGGATCGGCTGCATCTCGAGAAATTGCAGAAACGCGCTTCGCGTCCAGGCGTGATTCAAGGTCGGCTGGAAGAGATGAGCATGATCGATTTGATGCAATCTCTCGAAATGGGACAGAAATCCTGCCGGTTGGTCGTGCAAAAAGGTAGTGAACAAGCCGAACTCTTTTTTGCGGCAGGACAATGCCGTGACGCCAAAATTGGAACGCTCGAAGGCGATGACGCGGTATTCAAGATTTTGCTTTGGACCGAAGGTGAGTTCGAAATTGATTTTAACGCGGCGGGTGCTTCAAGCCGCACGACGACGACACGAAATACCACCGGACTCCTGATGGAAGCGATGCGCTTGATGGACGAATCCAACCGCGACACTGTCGGAACGGGCTGACCTTCGATGCGCGTTTCGATCCTGACAATCAGTGATTCTGTCACGCGGGGCGAGCGGGAGGATCTTTCCGGGCCCGCGCTCGTAAAGCGCTGCCGGGAACTGGGCTGGGAAGTGAATTCCGCGCTGCGCTGTTCTGATGATCCGGCCAATATCCGAACATTACTGCGGGAATTGGCGGATTCCCGCCGCGTAGACTTGATCTTAACGACTGGTGGAACAGGTCTCGGGCCTCGCGACAATACTCCGGAAGCGACAATGGATATTGCCGAACGGACGGTACCAGGTCTGGCTGAGGAGTTGCGGCGCCAAGGCGCAATAACAACACCTACGGCTGTACTTTCGCGTGGGGTCGCGGTCGTGCGGCATCATTCAATCATCTTGAATCTGCCGGGAAGTCCGAAGGGGGCGGTAGAGTCGCTAGACAGTGTGGCGGAGATCTTGCCACATGCTGTCGAAGTG
This sequence comes from Candidatus Acidiferrales bacterium, assembly GCA_963723725.1. Taxonomy (GTDB): domain Bacteria; phylum Acidobacteriota; class Terriglobia; order Acidiferrales; family UBA7541; genus Acidiferrum. Next base: position 20,318 of record CAVRSA010000018.1, on the reverse strand, counting down.
CTAAACGGCGCTCACCACGGTTAGGACGGTACTGCCGGTCTATTCGGGAATAATCGGAAGCACAATTTTCGATAAATGCTGAGCTTCGTGATAGATCTTCACGTGGGCGACCTGCGACTTGCCCGAGACGATTTCGGATTTGCCCGTCTGCAGGTTGCGCGAATAGTGAGGATAGAAGGCACAACTGATCTGGACTCGTATTTTGTGGCCTTTGAGGAATGAATTGCTGGTGAGCATGCGATCTAGTTCCAGCCTGTAAATCTTCCCAGGAACCAATAATTCCGGTGTTAAAGACCCGTTCCGTTCGCTCGCCCGCTGCACGTCCAGTCCGGGATTCATCAGATTGTAGGCGGTTCCGTCCGGAGCGACGTCCAGCAGACGCGCGTACAGGTCAAAGTCGGGTGCGTCGGCTGAAACAAAAAGCTCGACGGAGATCGGGCCGGTGACTTCTGTGTCTTGCGGTAACGGGTCGCTGTCAAAGGTAAGAACGTCGTTGCGTCCTACCAGTGCGCGATAATCATGAGCGCCGTAACTGTCATACATATCGGTGACAGGATGGGATGGGTCAGAACGTAATTCGCTAGAGACGGGTTCGGATACGGTCGGCTTCAACTGCAATGCGCCGAGACCGGGTTCGCGACTGCTAGCTGAGAGATAGAGCGTTCTAAGCTGGGCGCGCTCAGGCGGCCACGAGGCTTCGTCCCGCCAGGAATTCTTACCCATGACAAAGATGCGAACGGGAGGTTCCTTGTCGATGTTGTTATCGATCTGGCGAAGATAGTGATCCATCCAGCGCAGGATCAAGGCATCGTAGTCGATGGGCGCAGTGGGACCAAAGTCGCGCTCACCACTTTTTCGTTGGTCCTGGTTGCCGTGTGTCCACGGTCCGATGATCGTACGGGTCCGAGAATCGTTGTCGGCCTTGCGCGCGGCGAGCAGCCCGTTGAAGTTGGTCGTGGCACCATCTGGGCCGTAAGCTTCGTCGTACCAACCCGAGAAATTCAGGACAGCACAATGAACGCGGCCGTATTTATCCTGCAGTTCCGCCCAATCCCACCACGGGTCAGCTGGAGGATGCGCGAGCCATTCGTAGTAGAACGGCGCGACCTCCATTAAGTCTGGCAAATCGCGTAGCGGGAGAAAATCTTCCATACGCGCTCCCTGGGTCTTCCAGGAAGCGCGCACCTGTGCAGGGGTTACCGGGCCGGCTAGTTTTTTTCGTCTGCGGAGGTCCGGAGCAATGTTCATCCAAATCCACTCGATCCAGGAGCCATCGAATGCGCCTCCTGAATAGAAAAAGTTCCGGGGCGTAGAGAAAGTCATGGCCGGAATCATGGCCTTGAGATGGGGCGGATTTTCGACAGCCGCCAGCCACTGTACCGCGCCGGGATAGGAGAGTCCGAAGGTCCCGACGTTTCCGTCCGACCAGGATTGGCCGGCAGCCCACTCGATGGTATCGAATCCGTCCGTGCCTTCCTGCTGGTAGGGAACAAATTCACCAGCAGACGCATAGCGCCCGCGCACGTCCTCGATGACAACGGCATATCCACTGGCGACGGCTGTGGCGAACGTGGTCCATTCCTTGGGTGCAAACTGCTTCCCGTACGGAGTCCGGTAAACGAGTGTCGGAAACCTGCCGTCAGGTTTCGGCAGCCAGACATCGGCGCGGAGAAGGGTACCGTCACGCATCGGCACCGCAACATCGAACATCTTGTAGGTGGTGGGCGAAGAAAGCTGCTCGGCGACAACGACCTTCAACACCGGATCTGCGAGTAAGCTTACAAACAGAGCGATGGAAGACAGAAATCTGCGGTTCGCCATATTGCGAGCATCTTACCTGAAGCAAGCCAGAAGATGGATGTAAACGCTTGTTGACCGAGTGCCCGGGCTCCGTAACAATGTTTCATCATGCCTAATAAACTCTCGGACAAGAATCTTGCGGTGCTCGGTACAGGAAAACTGGGCGGAATTTTGCTGCGCGCCTATCTTAAGCAGGGGCTGTTTTCACCGAAACGGGTCACCGCGACCGTGCGTCACGAGGAAAAGGCCGCAAAGCTCACAAAGGAACTCGGCGTCAAGGTAACGACAGATAATCGAACGGCAGTGGAGGATGCCGATATCGTGCTGCTCGGCGTCAAGCCACAAGTGGTTGGCGAAGTGTTGCAGGAAATCGCCCCGCACCTCGCGAAAAATACTCTGATCATTTCGGTCGCGGCTTCCGTGCCGACGACCTATATCGAACAACGGATTGGCGAAAAAGTCGCCGTAATCCGCGCCATGCCAAATACGTGTTCCATCGTAGGAATCGGGATGACTGGAATTTGCCGAGGAGGACACGCTTCGCCGGAGCATCTCGAGATTGCGAAAACCATGTTCGACGCGGTAGGCCGTACTGTCGTGGTCGATGAAAAGAATATGGATGCGGTAACGGGGCTATCGGCGAGCGGGCCTGCCTTTGCCTACATCATTCTCGAGTCACTGGCGGAAGCCGGGGTGAAAGTGGGTCTGCCACGGGATGTGTCCACCTTGCTCGCGGCACAGACCTTGAAGGGCGCGGCCAGCGTGGTACTGGAGACAGGCGATCATCCCGCATTATTGAAGGATTCGGTGACGACACCGGCAGGGTGTACGATCGACGGGATCATGGAACTCGAGGAAGGTAAGTTGCGCGTAACACTGATCAAGGCGGTGGTAAAGGCAACGCAGCGGGCAGGTGAGCTTCTCTTTGACAAGTAGGCGCCGCGATCGGTGGGTGGGATGAGCAGTGCTGCTACGCAGATCACAACGCCCGATTCCGCCATTGTGATAGGATGCGCCTAGAGGTTGTCCATGCCTGCCGCATACATTCCGGTGCTGATTTTTGCACTGCTGGTGTTGTCGTTCCCTGTGGTAGCACTGATTGTGTTCAAGCTTATACGGCCAGACTCGATAGGTGGCCCGGCAAAATTCCAGCCCTATGAATGCGGTATCCCCCCTGAGTCGAATGCTCGCGGGAGGTATTCCTTCCGGTTTTATCTCGTCGCAATGCTCTTCGTCATTTTCGATGTAGAAACCCTGTTCCTGTTTCCGTGGGCAATCTTGTTCAAGAGTTGGATTGCGATACATATGGCGGCATTCGCTCTGGTTTCCATGTTTGTTTTCATGGGAATACTACTGGTTGGATATGTGTGGCTGTATAAGAAGGGCGCTCTAGACTGGGCATAGAGTTCGGATTGAAAATGAACGGGAAGACAGGAAGGGGCCATCGTGCCCGACACGATGGCCCCTTTCTGCTTTTTCTTTGCGATTCGATTACTGTGCTGCAGGAGCGGCTGCTTGCGAAACGGGCAGTGGGTCGATCGTGAGCGCCTTGGTTAATTTGAAGTTCAGCCTCGTTTCTGGCTGAAGAGTTACGTTTTGCCCACCCGTTGCGCCCGATGCCGCCAAGCCGCCGGCAGCGCCGACACCCACACCGATGGCTGCGCCTTTACCTCCACCGGCCAAACCGCCTATCAGTGCTCCCGCAGCTGCCGTACCGCCGGTCATGATACCGGTGCGTTTACCCTTACCCTTCACCGTTTGTGCCCAGGTGCTTGATGAAATGGCGTAAATCTTGCCATTCGCGTTTATGTTCGTGAGCATGAGAGCAAGATCGGCTTCACCCTTGAACGTGCCCTGCTTCTTCGATCTGGTGATCACGCCGGTAACGGCTGAACCCTTGGGAACTGCAACCTGGCCATCAATGGAGATAGCGGAAGCGAGGGTCCCGTTGAACTGCTCACCGGCATCGTCGACACGTGAATCTACTTTCTGTCCGAGGAAAATTGGAATCGAAGTACCAGCGGGAATAACGACAGGCTGAGGCGGCGGAGGCGGAGCCGGCTCTTGCGCCGGAGCGTTTTGGGTTTGCATGGGTTCCTGCCCCGGCTGGTTGTTCTGCATGGGCTGCTGTTGAGCGGTTCCCGAATTTGCATCAGGTGCAGGCGCCGGAGACTGAGGTTGAGCCTGTTGCGGAGTCGCACTTTGCATGTTGTTGGGTGGTGCGGACTTTTCGCAACCCAGGAGCAGAAGCCCTGCCGTCGATACCGTTACAAGAAACTTCTTCGTGTTCATGGGATTCCTCTGATCTCTCAAGTGGTGTGTTTCCCCTGCCCGATGAATCTCGGACCCGGGGCGAGCTTGGCCGTAGGATTCGCTCTTTATCGGATACTACCATTTTGCGGTAATTTTGGAAAAGTTGAGCAATCGCAGGAACGATTGAATATTGGACGAACCCGTGTGGCCCCGATACAATTTTGCCCATGATGCCCGAATCGCGCGTAGCCGAACCGACGTCGCTAGAAACGGCTACGCAACTCGTACGTGAACTCTATGGTCTGCGCGTCAGAACGCATGCCCTGCCCGGGGAATACGACGATAATTTCCACTTAGTGACAGAAGATGCACAGGCGTATGTGCTCAAAATCATGCATCCTGCGCGCGAAGAACAGTTTGTGGATATGCAGTGCCTCGCGCTAGCTCACCTCGAGAAAAAGTCACCACATCTCTTATTGCCGAGAGCGAAGCAGAATTTGCAGGGGAATCTCTATAGCCATGTCAGGTTTCAGGATGGGACGAAACGTCTGGTATGGATGGTGAGTTTTCTGCCCGGGAATATTCTGGCAGAAGCGAAACCTCGATCGGCTGAACTGCTTCGAGACCTGGGAAGGTTTTTGGGCGAGATGGATGTTGCCCTAAAGGATTTTGCACATCCCGGAGCGAAGCGCGATTTGAAGTGGGATATTACGAAGTCATTGTGGGTCCGGGATTTTCTTCACTGTGTGAAACATCCAGGGCGGCGGAGGTTGGCTGAGCAATTCTTGGATTTGTTCGAACGGCAAGTGTTGCCGCGGCTCGGTACCTTGCGACGGTCCATAATTTATGGAGACGCCAACGACCACAATGTGCTGGTCGGACCACCGTCGGTCGAACCACGCAGGATCAATGGTGTGATCGATTTTGGGGATATGCACGAATCGACCACCGTGGCAGAAGTCGCGATTGCCGCGGCGTACGCCCTGCTCGGGCAAACCGCACCGCTGCGGGCGGCTTCGGCAGTGCTTGCCGGATACCATCATATTCTGCCGCTGACCGAGGAAGAGATTTACGTACTCTTCACCTTGATTGGTGCCAGATTGGCAGTCAGTGTGGTGAACTCAGCAAATCGGCAACGGCTGCTGCCGGGTGACGGCTACGTTCGCGTGACAGAAACACCAGCTTGGGAGGCACTCGAGAGGCTCGCGAAGATTTCCCCACGGTTCGCGGAATATACATTTCGTGCGGCATGTGGGATGCCGGCAGTGCCTCAGGGTTCGAGAGTTTCATCCTGGCTTAAGGAAAATCAGACCAAGACAGCAAGAGTGATTCCACAGGATTTACAAGCCCCTTCCGTGCAAGTCCTGGATTTGAGTGTCGGAAGTCCCTGGCTTCCTGCCGATCCCGCCCGCTTGACGGAACCTGTTCTGACAGAAAAGGTTCGGGCGCTCCTGACAGAGTCCCGGGCTAGTGTTGCGGTGGGCCGATACGACGAGGCACGCCTTCTCTATTCGTCACCTCTTTTCGGGAATGTTCTGAGCCCTCTCGGCGAGCGGCGAACAATTCATCTGGGTATGGATCTTTTTGTCGAGGCCGGTACACCTGTGTCGGCTCCGTTTGACGGGATCGTTCACGCGGTTGCCAATAATCTGTCAGCATTGGACTACGGCCCGATCGTCATCCTGAAGCATACTCCCGAGCCCGAGATCGAGTTTTTTACGCTGTATGGCCATTTGTCACAAGAATCGCTTCAAGAACTGCGATCGGGACAAACGATTCCTCAAGGTGCGGTATTCGCTCACGTCGGAAATGCCGGAGAAAACGGAGGCTGGACCCCCCATCTGCATTTTCAAGTTATCCTCGATCTGTTGGACTTTGGGACGGATTTTCCTGGCGTAGCGTTTGCACCGGAGCGGGCGGTATGGACGAATCTGTCGCCAGATCCCAACTTGATCCTTGGCATTCCGCTCGAACGATTCCCCACAAAAGCGCCTACGGTTACAGAGACTTTCGCTGCCAGACGGAAATTGCTGGGACGGAATTTGAGTGTTTCCTATCGCCGGCCGCTCAAGATCGTTAAAGGTTGGCGACAATATCTTTACGACGATTCGGGCCGCCCCTATCTGGATACCTACAATAACGTTCCTCTGGTTGGTCATTCGCATCCGCGAGTTGTTAAGGCAGCGCAGGAACAGCTTGCGGTGCTCAACACCAATACGCGCTACTTGCACGACAACGCAATTCGCTACGCGGAACGACTGACCGCCTTGCTTCCGACACCCTTACAGGTATGTTACTTCGTGAACTCGGGGAGCGAAGCAAACGAGTTGGCGCTGCGTCTGGCGCGGACACACACGGGCAAGGAAGACGTAATAGTTTTGGAACATGCGTACCACGGACATACCTCCGCCCTGATCGATATCAGTCCCTACAAGTTCAACGGCCCCGGCGGCCGAGGGCAGAAACCATGGGTTCATGTGGCACCGATCGCAGATGATTTTCGAGGAATGTACCGGCGAGGAGAGGCAGAGCTAGGAAAAAAGTACGCAGCGCATGTCGGGGAAATCTGCCAGACGCTTAAGAAGAACGGAAGGGGATTGGCCGCCTACATCGCCGAGACCTTACCAAGCGTGGCAGGACAGGTTGTATTTCCCGGCGGTTATCTCGAGGAAGTATACAGGATAGTGCGAGGGGTGGGCGGGGTATGCATTGCGGATGAGGTGCAGGTGGGCTTCGGAAGGTTGGGTACGGATTTCTGGGGATTTGAGACCCAAGGTGTGGTACCCGACATTGTGGTGTGCGGCAAACCCATTGGAAACGCGTTTCCGCTGGCGGCCGTGGTGACGAGCCGAGAGATAGCCGCCTCGTTCAACAATGGAATGGAGTTTTTTAGCACGTTTGGGGGAAACCCGGTCGCCTGCGCGGCGGGCTTGGCCGTGCTCGATGTTCTCGAAGGCGAGAAGCTGCAACAAAACGCGTTGAAGGTTGGAAGCCGCTGGATTGCCGAGCTACGAGAACTGCAGAAGGACTATCCAATCTTGGGAGATATACGCGGTTTGGGGCTTTTCCTGGGGATTGATTTCGTCCGTTCGCCGGAAACGCGGGCTCCAGCTACAGATCAGGCTCGTCATGTTGTGGAGCGATTGAGCGAGCTGGGTATTCTGGCTGGGACCGACGGGCCACATCACAATGTACTGAAGCTTAGACCGCCACTGATCTTTTCTGATGGCGACGTGAAACTGTTTATGGGTGTTCTTACGTCTATCCTCGGAGAGGACGCTTCCCGGCCGTCCGTCTATTAGTGGGAAGCCGAGCAGCCGGCTCAAAGTCAGATCGCCGCTTTACCCACGAAGCAAGTCAGGTTAACGTAGGGGTTACCGCGCCAGTCCGATATTTGCAGAAACTTTGGCCAGGAGAAATACATGTCTTCCGTCCAAACCCCCAGGAGGATATTTCTCCTCGCACTGGCGCTCCTACTGCTGAGCGCGCTGAGCGCTACGTGGTTGATGTACAGGTTGTTTTACATGGAGAACCTGGTTCGCCATACCTATGACGTCCTCCTTTTAATTGATTCGGTCACCTCAAATCTAGCCAAGGCGGGGCGCTACCGCATGGCATATCTCGAAAATGGAAATACCTCGTATGTGCAGGAGTTCGAGGCAGCCCGAACGGAAGAGCATGCCGATTTACAAAAACTCCGTGAGTTAATTTTAGACAATTCAAAACAGCTCGCAGCCTGCAGTCGACTTGAAGCCGCTGCGGATGCCCGCATCGCCGTACTCGAGTCATCGATTGCAGCAAAAAAGGCAGGGAAATCCACGCCGCTCGAGCAGGCAGCCACTACCTCGGAAGTGGTTAAGGCTTCCTTCGAGGCCGCCTCGGTCGCAGACGAGATGAAAGACGAGGAAGAAGGCCTCCTAGAAACAAGGGCCACCCTGACCAAGAACCTGTTCATGACGATGCTGGTAATTCTGTTACTGGTGTTCTCATTGTCTATTCTGCTGCTCGTTACGTATTACCAAAGACTAAAAAAGGAATTGAAGGAACGTTCGAATGCAGAAGCAAACGCACAACGTCTGAGCGTGCTTGTCATGACGATGCAAGATGAGGAACGGCGGAAATTTTCGCGGGAACTTCATGACAGCCTGGGGCAGAATCTGACCGCTGCAAAGATACTGGCCGACCAGCTGATACGCAAGTTTCCAGGCGAAAAAGGGCTGCAGGAATTACAGTCAATCGTGAGTGAAACGTTGACCGAAACCCGGACCATTTCGCATCTGCTGCATCCGCCGCTGCTCGATGAAATGGGGTTTGCCACGGCAGCCCGGTGGTTCATCGACGGGTACGCAAAGCGCACCGGTATTCAGGTGCGTGTCGACATTCCCGAGGAGCCAAAGCGGCTGCCGCGCGTACTGGAACTTACCCTGTTCCGCGTGCTGCAGGAAACGCTGACCAATATTCACCGGCACTCAAAAAGCAGGAGCGCGGAAGTCTCCTACAAGGTGGGAAATAGTGTGGCCCTCTGCATTTGTGATTTCGGGATTGGCATCTCGCCCGAAAAATTGGAGGCATTCAATACCGACGGATCAAAGGTAGGTATTGGACTGGCCGGGATGCGAGAACGGGTTCGTGAGCAGGGCGGAAACCTCGAAGTGAAATCCGGGCCAACCGGCACAACGATAACAGTAGAATTCAGACTTGCAGACCAGGAACAGCGGGAGAATTCCGAGGAACCCGCACGGAGTTCCCCGGAGTCGTTTGAAAGAGTATAAGCGCTCGAAGCAGTCCTAGGCCTTCAGTGACTTTTGCAGACGCTTGGTGGACTTGGAGAGTTGCTTCTTTAGTTCCTCGACGTGCTTTGAGATCGCAACGAGCTCCTCCCTTGCTTCCTTCGCGATCTGGTGAGCCTTGCGATCCGCCTTACCCAGTGCGCTCCCGACCTTTTTTCCAACCTGTGTGTATTTATCATCTTTCTTCTTTGCCATGATCGTCTCCTCGGTTTTGAACGTCCAACAGAACTCGTTTTTCGGCCCGGTAAGGTTATTGGAACGATGGATTCGCATTTGCCGGCTTATGCTCTTCGCGCTCTTTCTGCTTCGCTTCTACTTCCTTCGCGGACGGGGGAAAACTTTCAAATCCCTTCGTGAGCTGCTTATCGGCCTGCTTCCAAATCTTGTCGGAGTTCGTGATTTTTTCGATGATATACAGGCGCCAGTCCAGGCTCTTTTTGTAAGGGTCGATCAAATCGATCTGCAGTGACCCCGTGCGAGTGCTCATCGCAGTTACGCTCGTGTACCAGAATCCCCAATAATAATCGATGAATGGCCCGTAAGGACCCCAATTGGTGTTCACGGCGGTGGTTGCATGCGATTGGCTGTTCGCCCAGTAGCGGACGACGAGATCCGGATGATCTTCAGGCTGAACTTCGCGCAACCCTTTGTTGACCAATTCTCTTGTCACGGCGCGGTGGACTCGGTTCTTGATCAGGTCCGGATTGACTTGCATCGACACCAGACTGTCAACTCCTCCGATGTAGGCGAACGTTTTGAATTTGGAGAAATCGACAGCAGGGTCAAAATCAACAATGACTTTGCCGGGAAGGGGTATGGACAACCAAAGAACCAGCAGGAGCAACAAAGCTGGTCGCGCGAGTCCCCAAATTTCTGATCTCGTCATCCTGTCGCGATGTTCCTTTGATAACTTTCCCAATATCGTCACCATTTTGTAGTGGCTAGTGTAGGCTAAGGTCTTGCGAATTTGCGAATTATCTCAGGGGATGATCGAAGGCTGAACGAGAAGGGAACTACGTCTCTGGATCAAGAGGTTCCGTGCTGAAGAGCTTCGCCAATTCAGCGTGCTCCATCACTACGGCGGGATCTTTCTGGATGGCTACGAAGTACTGCTTCTGGAAGGCATCGCCGGTTTCTGACGGGAGAAACATTTTACGGGCTAACGAGACCACTTCGTGAGCTTCGATCTCGGTAACTTCCTTTTCTCCGGCGAGCATTTCGTCTATTCGAACTACGAATTCAGAAATACTGTGTAGCCAGGCAAATTGCGGGTCGTCGACAACAAGCCGGAACAGTTCACCGACATTGACCTGACCGTGCACTCGTTCGTATTCGCGCCGCTCCATGTCGAGGAGCGTCTTGTGCAGTTTCAGAAGGGTGGTGCGGAGGGCCACGGCTTTTTGACGCGCCGGAGTATCTCGCGAGTCTCCTTGATTGGCATACGGGTCTCTTGGATTAGCCACAGTTGTTCCCCCCGGTTTATTTTGCTTGAGACTCGATTATTTAGCCACTGTAGTCGGAGTGTCGATCTTGCGCACTACCAACAGATTCTGTGTACTGGTAACGCCTTTTACTTTTCCCACTTGTTTTGTTGCCAGGGCCAGATCCTGTTCGGTATCGACCTTTCCCACCAGCGTGACCGCGCCATTCTTGACAATAATGTGGATCGGAGGAACGGCTTGGATCGCGTACGTGGCCAGCTCGGGATCCTCGAAAATCGCCCGATAGACTTGACGACGCAATTCATCGTCTGTCGTTGAGCGAGGCAGTATTTCAATATTGTTCACGACCGCTCCAACACCTTCTAGGCTTTTTACCGCGGCTTCCGCATGCATTCTTAGTGTTGGGCGCAAAACCTGACCAGTGAGTATGACGGTGTCGCCAGAGAGAGAAAAATCGACGGTGTCAAACACCGAATAATAGGGAAGTGTCAGAAGTTGATGGCGTAGGGCGCGGGCGAGTGGTTCGGTGACCTCGATATGGACGGATTTTGGGCTCGGAGCCGATTGCGCGAAAGCGGTTGTAAAGGGAAGTACGAGCAAGAAGAGTGGAGAGCAGAAGCGTTGGTAGTTGACGGCCATTTGTTGAGCCACCTGGACGAGCTTATGTATTGTCACGCACGAGCGAAATTCGTGCCAGCGTTTGATGACGGCCTGCGTGATAGCATACGACAAGGATTGCGCGGGTTGTGTGTAATCTACTGCCCGAATTTCCCGGGAGGAAACCAAGCAAGTGCTAGCGATAGCTCATAGAGGTGCGTCTGGGTATGCGCCTGAAAATACGTTGGCCGCATTCCGTCGAGCGGTCAGTCTCGGAGTCACGTTCATCGAAACCGACCTTCAGTTAACCCGAGATGCGCATTTCGTAGCATTGCATGATGAGACCGTGAACCGGACAACGACGGGACAAGGGTCTGTACAGCACATGACACTGGCTGAAGTCAGACGGCTGGATGCTGGTTCCTGGTTTGGCAGCGAATTCATGGGCGAGCGAGTACCTACGCTCATTGACGTCCTGGATTTTGCGCGCAAGAACGACGTGGTCTTCTATCTAGAGTTGAAGCCAAGCGGTTTTTGGGGCGGCGAGCACGCGATGATCAGCGCTTTGCGCGATTCCGGCGAAATCCAGCGCGCAGTCATTATTTCGTTTGATCCCGCTATCCTCCAGGGATTGCGCAAAATCGAGCCCACTCTGATGACCGGCCTGCTTTTTGATGGCCAGCTGGAGAATCCATTTGATAAAGCGCTGGAAATCGGCGCACGTCAACTGGCGGTCAAGGGCGATTTGGTGACGCCTAATTTACTGGCGGGTGCACACAAGCGCGATTTGCAGGTAGTCTGCTGGACGATCAATAATCCTGCCCATATGCGCCTGCTGGCTGCGGCCGGCGTGGACGGGATTATGTCCGATTATCCGGACCGCTTGCTATCCTCGCTGAAGAAGCAGCTTTAAAGAGTCCGGCCAGCTGAGGCACGCTCAGCTGTTCGGCCCTGGCATCATTCCTGATCTGCAAGCCCTCTAATATGGCGCGCGTCTGGTCGGGTCTGAGCATGCTCCGAAGGTTATTGGTCAGGGTTTTGCGCTTTTGCGCAAAACAGGCCTTCACAAATTCCAGGAAACTGTCTCCGTCAACGAGGTTCAAGTTTGCATTTGCGCCCGGCAACTTCATGCTGACCAGTGCCGAAGCTACTTCGGGAGGCGGGTTGAAGGCAATGCGAGGAATTTGGAATACAAAAGCGGGGCACGCAAAAAATTGCGTGACAACGGACAAATAGCCGTAGGCCCGGGTGCCGGGACTGGCGGTAAGGCGCTCCGCAACTTCCTCCTGAATCACGATGTGTATTTCGTCAATCAGATCAGCAAATGAGAAAAAGTGATGAAGGATCGGAGAAGTGATGTAATAAGGAAGGTTGCCGTAAAGATGGATACGGCGGCCTCTACTGAGCGTACGGAGATCAGTTTGCAGGATATCGCCCGGAGAAACTGACAAGTTATGACTTGTCGCGGCCAGTCTGTTGAGGCGCGGAACAAGCGAGGGATCGAGTTCGATAGCGTGGACCGGAACACCACTCCTAACTAGATGTTCGGTCATCTCGCCGTGTCCCGAACCTACCTCGATCCAGCAATGGTCCTCGTGTCCTGAACTGGCCTGCGGTCCTGTCTCAGATGAATGCGGAGAAACATGTATGGCGCGGGCGATTTGTTCTCGCCAGCCGGGATCACCCAGGAAATGTTGTCCGAGCTTCTGCCTTGCCATCGATATGAGTGTATCGCAAGGCCCGGAGACCGATGGCATCAGCCAGTTGAATGATTCAGAAAATCTCAGCGATAGCACTGCTTGACGCTTCGGGCTTTTCTCCGTTAGCGTAGAAAAAGCCTCAACTCTCATGCGAATCCTCTTCGTTGCCTCCGAAGCCCTGCCCTACGCCAAGACCGGCGGACTTGCTGACGTTCTCGAGGCCTTACCTAAGGCTTTGGTGCGCCTGGGGCATGAAGTTGCCGTATTTCTTCCCCGCTACCGAGGAATCAAGACTGCCAAAGTGAGCCTTCCAAGCGTCACGATTGCGCAAGGAGCCAAACTTCGCTTTCCTGCCATCGCCAATGGCTCTGTGCTCCATGGAGTTCGCTATTTCTTTCTGGACGATCCTGCCTATTTCGACCGGGAGGGATTGTACGGCGACAAGATCAGAGAGTATCCGGACAACGCCGAGCGCTATACGGAATTCTGCCGCGCAGCGATCGAACTCGCAAAGCAGGTGTGGCTACCGGATGTGATCCATTGTCACGATTGGCAAACAGCACTGATACCTGTATTCCTGCGGACCTCTTACGGCGACGATCCGGTCACCAGTAATCTTCCCGTTGTTTTTACGATTCACAACATTGGATATCACGGGATTTTCCCCAGAGAGGAAATGGTGCGTGCAGGGCTGCCAGCTGCGTTGTTCCACCCTGGTGCACTCGAGTTTTTTGGCAACCTCAATTTCCTTAAGGGCGGGATGATTTATGCCGATTATCTGACCACGGTCAGCCGAAAATATTCTGAAGAAATTCAAACGCCGGAATATGGCTTTGGACTGGACGGTGTGGTCCGTTCACGTGCGAGCCATCTGGTGGGAATTCTAAACGGGGTGGATTATTCGGCGTGGAATCCCGATCGGGATACATTGATTGCGTCCAAATATTCAATGAAAAATATGGCGGGAAAACGCACTTGCAAAGATGCCCTCGTCGACGAGTTGCAACTGCTAAAAGACAATCCGAATCGGCCGATCCTGGGAATCGTGTCGCGCTTTGCCGACCAAAAGGGATTTGACCTGATTGCGGAAATAGCCAATGAACTGATGCAGGAAGATGTTCTGCTTGCCGTGCTCGGTACGGGAGACAAGCGATACGAGGATCTGTTCCGCGCGCTTGCGTCGGATTTCCCGGGGCGGGTTGGGGTGAGAGTCGCCTACGATAATAGGATGGCGCACATGATTGAGGCTGGCGCCGACTTGTTCTTGATGCCGTCCCGCTATGAGCCTTGCGGACTGAACCAGATTTACAGCTTAAAGTACGGAACAGTACCAATAGTTCGGGCTACGGGTGGGCTTGACGACACCATCGAAACGTTCGACCTCGAACACGGCACCGGCACGGGTTTCAAGTTCACGGAATATACAGGAGCCGCCTTGCTGTACACGATTCGCCAGGCACTGCATCATTACTCAAACGAAGGCATCTGGAAACGTATACAACTAAACGGGATGGCAAAGGATTTTTCGTGGCATACGCCGGCGACAGAATATGCGAAACTATATACAGCTGCTAAGGCAGCGCGAAACCTTATTCCGGTTCCAACATCTAATCCATAGAAGGAAGCGTCTGCCGTACGCAGACAGCAAGGGTACAACAAGAAATGGCTGAAAACATTCTGGCAGTGAATGATGGAAATTTCGACGCGGAAGTTCTGACCGCCAGCAAGGCGCAGCCTGTCATGGTTGATTTCTGGGCGGAATGGTGCCGTCCTTGCCATATGCTCGCGCCGACTGTTGCGGAGATTGCACACGACTATGCGGGTAAATTAAAGGTGACGAAACTAAACGTCGATGAGGCAATGAACTCCGCGGGCAAGTTCAACATCCGGGGTATCCCTACCTTGTTGGTATTCAAGGATGGGCAAGTCGTAGAACAGATTGTGGGGGCTGTACCCAAGGATCAGATCACGAAAGCTCTTGAACGCCACATCGGATAATCGGTACTTATTGAGTTCGCTTCTGGTGCGCTTCGAAACGTCGAGGCGCACCATTTTTTGTCTGGAAAGGCGTTCAGGATGAAAGCTGAAGCTGCTCCGCACGAACCTGTATCAACAGTTGAGCGTTGCCACTGGGCAATTGGCGTGAATCTCCGGTACCACGATGAAGAATGGGGCGTGCCGATACATGACGATCGAGTTTGGTTTGAATTTCTAACGCTTGAAGGCGCGCAGGCGGGCTTGAGTTGGGAGACCATTCTGAAGAAACGCGAACGATACAGGAAGGTGTTTGCTGGTTTTGACCCGGCCAAGGTTGCGCGTTTTGATCGCAAGAAAATTCGCACGCTGCTTGGCGATTCAGGCATCATCCGCAACCGGTTAAAGGTCAAGTCCACAGTTTCGAATGCGAAAGCATTTCTGCTGGTACAAAGGGAATTCGGGAGCTTCGATGCTTACATCTGGAAGCTGGCTGGAGGAATGCCTCTTCAGAATCGATGGAAGACTCACAGGAGTGTGCCGGCTAAGACGGAGTTGGCCGTAAAAGTCAGTAAGGAGCTGAGCAGTCGCGGGTTTCGATTTGTTGGGCCGACGATCTGCTACGCCATGATGCAGGCAACAGGGATCGTGAACGACCACCTCACTACGTGTTTCAGATATGCGGAACTCGGGGGTAAGCGTTGAATAGGAAAATCCCTGCGAGGATAGCCCGGTATCAGCTCGAACGTGTCTATACTCTCGGTTGGAACGTTGTGTATAATCCAAGAATCAGTTCTCGCCCGAGCGGGCGTCGTACAATGGCAGTATAGAAGCTTCCCAAGCTTCGGACGCGGGTTCGATTCCCGTCGCCCGCTCCAGATTCTAAAAGACTTACGGTTCTGTCGTGATTTCCAAAATTGGCTTTTGGTTTCCAAATCTGTGCATAACAAGTAGTTTTCTCACTTCGCAACGTCAAACCATCAGCTTTGTTTGCGGGGCAGAATTACTAAACTTCGTCACGTACGCTCGCGAGATCCCACTCGTTTTCAGGGGCTAAGGTTGAGACCGGATTCCACAAAGCCCACAAAACAGATGATGAGGCATTGGGCTCACTGCTCCAATTGGAATCCATTTGAAAAACTCGAAAAGCGTCAAAAAGCTGCCAATTTGATCAGGAGCTTCGAACGAACGCGGCACGAGAGTCCTGAAAGCGCCTAACATTCTTAGCGACCCACAGCCAGAGCGGCGCAACATTGTCGAGCATCTCTGACCCAAGGGAGGTGATCGCGTACTCGACTCGGGGCGGAACTTCGGCGAAGACTTTACGAGTTATGAGTCCGTCGCGCTCTAAACCTCTTAGAGTTTTGGTCAGGGACTTCTGGCTGATGCCTTCGACCTGCTCCATGATGCGAGAAAAGCGCATGGGTTTACGCGGCGTGGCAACTACGCTCAATGTCCAGAGAGACCACTTATCCGATACGCGAGAAACCATCTCGCGGGTCAGCGCATCTTCATTTTCGGTCAGCTTGTCGCAGTAATCTTTTATATCTTCCCAACGAAATCGCGTCTCTTTAGCGGCCTTCTTCATCAGTTACCTCCAGGTATGTACGGTACAAAAAGGTGCCTTATTGCTGATGGATACTGTCGCACTTATAATAAACCCATGAATACGAAATGGACCACCGCAAATATTCCTTCTCAGTTTGGGCGCCGGGCCGTCATTACGGGAGCGAACAGCGGCATCGGGTTTGAGGCGGCTTTCGCTCTGGCTCAGAAAGGCGCAGAACTTATTTTGCCCGCAAGAACGCAGGCCAAGGCGGACGATGCAGTTGGCCACATTCGGGAACGTGTTCCGAACGCACGGATTCATTCGGACATACTCGATCTTGCTGAGCAGGCTTCTGTACGCGCTTTCGCGCGACCGCGTGATCGAATCGATTTCCCGGCCAATCGCTCGACCTGCTGATTAACAACGCGGGAGTGATGGCGTTCCCGAAGCGTGAAGTAACGACTGATGGATTCGAGCGTCAGTTTGCGACGAACTATCTTGGGCCATTTGCATTGACGATGTTGCTACTTCCATCGATCAAACAAATACTCGGGCTCACGCATAGTGACAGTGTCGAGCGGGGCAAGCAACCAAGGCAAAATTGAGTTCGACAATCTACAGAGCGAGCGCGTTTATAAACCCATGTTTCAGGCGTATGCGCAATCCAAATTGGCTGATCTGATCTTTTCGCAGCAATTGCAGCGACGGTTGCGGGCCATCAGGTCGCCTGTCCTCAGCGTAGCTGCACATCCGGGGTACGCAGTAACAAACCTGCAAGCAGACCATCTTGGGCTCGGAATGAAGCTGCTGATTAAAACGATGAAGCCTTTTCTTTCGCAAGACGCAGCACACGGTGCTCTGCCAATGTTGTATGCGGCGGTTGCGGAAGAGGCAGTAGCCGGCGGCTATTACGGCCCGGATGGTATTGCGGAGCTAAAGGGATATCCGACCGCTGTGCCGATTCCGAAAAGCGCACTGGATGAAGCGGTCGCAAAGCGCCTTTGGCTAGAATCCGAGCGTCTGACAGGCGTGAAATTCGGTGCACTCCCGCTGTGCCTCCAACAATTGAACTGGCTTCCCCTATAGGAGAAATGTCATGCTTCAAGTATTTTTTGCCGTCGTCGCGATGGTGGCGGCATCGATTCATCTGGGATCTTCAGCAAAACGCCGCAGCGGGGCGGCGACGGTTGTTGGAACGTACCTCATCTACTTTCTATTTATCTATGTGGGATTGATGGGGCTGTTCACCGCCTATTTTCACGTGTTCGAACCGGGCCGCGCCTCAGCCTCGATTGGATGGGCACCAAGTCCTTTCGAATACGAGGTTGGCATGGCAGACCTGACGATGGGTGTGTTGGGAGTTCTGTGCATCGTGTTTCGACGGGAATTTTGGTTGGCCACGGCGATTGGTAATGCTGTGTGGTTTCTTGGAGACGCGGTAGGCCACGTCAGGGAAATGACGCGTGCACAACAACCACGCCGAAAATAACGCAGGAATATTTTTGGTTTTTGAATTTGCCGTACCCATTTTGATGCTAGGTTTGGTGTTCTACCACCGACACCTGACTCGGAATGAACAGAGATGAGCAAAGCCATTGAAGTCTTGCAGGCTGCGATGCGGCGTGCCATGGAAATTCGACCCAAGGCTGGCGGCTTTCCATATCTGGCCGAGACCTTACGACGTGCTGGCGTAACCCGAAATCTCTGGTACCTCCCAGCTTGCCAGAGTGTTTACCTGACTGAACTCGGTCCCGTCGTACAACTCGGCGCGCCGTTGGTGTCTGGGATGGCCGATGTTCCAAAATTTGACCGTGAAGCCCTGATTGCCGCCCTGCGTATCGATCAAGCTGGGCAGAGCACGTTCCCTGAATTTCTGAGTGCCACATGGCGTGCGGGAGTTGTTCGTTACGATGTTGATTTCGCTGCACGCACATGCGCCTACTTCGGAGCGCAGAACGAACAGTATGTAGAAAACTATCCAGCGGTGAACGTGGCGTAGCCGCCAGGCCCTGTTTTTGAAATCCAATTGGAATCCATTTGAAAAACTCGAAAAACGTCAAAAAGCCGCCAATTTCTGCGTTTTTGAGTGATAAAATAAGCTTCCCAAGCTTCGGACGTGGGTTCGATTCCCATCGCCCGCTCCAGAATTACTAAAAACAAAGTACTTATACCGAACTTAGCTCCAATTCAGAGCTTGGCTCCAATTGAAAATTGGCATGTCTCTCGATCTTTTCTGCCAGTGTGTTCGCGGCTCGTTTCTGTGCGTCACCAACCACATGCCCATACTTCTGGAGAGTGGTTCGGGCATCGCGGTGACGCAGTTGCCGTTGCACAACTGTAAGAGGAGTGCCTTCCTCAAGCATCTCGCTCGCTGCCGCATGGCGGAAAGCGTGAAGCCCGGCATGTTCGATCCGTAGCTTTGTCAGCACCGGCCAGAGACCATACTCGGTTACCTTGCCGACCGAATAGCAATTGCCATTCCGGTTTACAAACAGGTAGCCGTTGAGATTCTTGCGATGATTCGTTTGCAGGAAGTCTCTCAGTCGCTTTTCCAGTGCCGGAGGCATAGGCACATCGCTCATGCTGGATTTGCTCTTGGGGGCTTGCTCCTTCTTCGTTCTCGAATCAATCGAGCGTCGTACATGAATTAATTTTCGATTGAAGTCTACGTCCTCGATCTTCAGTCCTAGCATTTCGCCGGCTCGCAAGCCTGTCATTCCAAGAACAGCGAATATCGTCCTGAAAGGTTCCTTTGCTGCAGCGATGATTTGACCTACCTCTGCCGCATCAAAGAAACGAACCTCTCTTCCGATACCCTCCGAGGGAAGCACGATGTCACCTCTTGAAACGATCGGCACTGCGCTGCCAAATCTGCGAGCAGTCTGAAGTATCGAGAACATGGTCTGGAGAATGTTTTCGACAGTTTTCCGTGTCCGCCCGGTTGCGAGACCAGTCGAGAATGCTTGTATGGTCTTCACATCCAGTTCGGACAAGTGCAAAGCCCCGAGTTTCGGAATAATGTGTTGATGGAGATGAGATTCCGAAGCGCGGATGCTTGACGGCTTACGATTGGGTGCAATATGCATGCGCCACTCCCTGATGGCCTCAAGCAAGGTCTTACCTGCTTTCGGCGGCGGTGGTGGTGCGATGTTCACGGCATCCAGGAATGGCTGAAGCGATGCCAAAGCGGAGCGGCGTGAAACCTTCGGGGTTTCACCCAGCATCACGCTGCGGCGGATTCGCTTAATAGAGCCGTTTGATTGCAACTGATCCTCTCGAAAACTGCCGACCCAGACTTTTCTTCTTTTACCTCTTGTAAACAATCTACCTCGCTGAAATCTACGTCTTGGCACAAAGCCCTCCGTGCTTGTGCCCGACGGCGTTGCGAAATTGACTGTATGTTCAGGTCCGGAGGAAGGCAAGAGTAAATTGTTCGGACACGGATTATCTGGCGATGTAGGCACGATGTGTTGACTCGCTTTGAATAGCAATGATCGGATTTGTGCTAAAGAGGCCAAGGCAATGAGGACGATGCGAACTGACGGCGCTGCAACCTGTCGTGCGAAGCGCAATAGATTATTTGAGGAATGCGGTCACGCCAGTTCTGCACGGCGCTAACGATGACCTTGAGGACTCCCTGGACATGTGAGTGAGTTAAGAATCAGTTAGCGTTCTCTCCCGTGGTTGCGTTGGTCTCTGTGGCGCGTCGCTTTTTCGCTAGGTCCTGCGGCTTGTAGGATGCAACGTATGACTGAAATTCAGTATCTTTGCGAAACAGGCGTTCCAGGAGCTCAGCGACAATGTAGGACGGGCTGGCGTCAATAAACTCCGCATAGCGAGTAAGCCTGAACTTCACGTCTTGCGACACGCGTAATTGGAGGGTCTCATTCTTCGGCTGACGTTCAGGGGATTTGAGAACTGGCATAAAATTATTTCTCCTTAGAGTGGTGAATTGGGTTGCAAGGTTCGAGTGACGGTTGCAGACGTGGTGGCGATGTCGGGCTGAATACGGAGGGTGCCGGCCCGGGTGAGGAAAGCCACGCGATAAACGAGAAAAGCTGCCCTCTACTATTACCTATAGCCAAAAAGTTGACAAAACTCCCCAAAGAAAATTCCCTCGCCATTTCGAAAAATAATTGAGAAATATCGAGGATCTTCAATTCCGAATGCTCGAACGATTCGCCAGGAAGTACGCACTTGAATGTGCATGGAA
>CAVRSA010000017.1:0-42035 GCA_963723725.1 Candidatus Acidiferrales bacterium | reverse complement strand
ATCCGGCGTTCGGAGACGTTATGCACCCCACTGAGCCCTTCCAGGTGCGGTTTACGCTCGTCAGGACTTTTGGCAGGAAGTGAGTAAGCTCGGCGAATCGCAGCTCTTGCCAAGTTGTTGAAAATACATGAACAGCGGTGGGCGCAAGCAGGGCAGATTGAATTAGCAAACCGCCGCCTTCAGCCTCTCGGCCACCTCTCCGCACGGAGCGACTGGAAATTTGTACCGCGAGAAACAGTCCTTTCTCGTCAATGACTCTGATGCTGCTTTCTAGACGGCGAGTTCTTACACATTCCCGGCTGACAAAATTCGCCTACCCTGCGTCTAAGTCTTAAGGGCTCCGTGTTGGCTTTGATGGATTGCGGCAACAAGTACAACTCTTTGTTTTCCTGTACTTAGGACAAACCAATGGAGTCAGCTCCCTATAGTTCGGCGCCCATACAGCCAGCGGTCTGCCGATGGTTCGGTCTGAAGGCTTGCTCGGCAATAAGTCCTCGGCAGGCGAAACATTTAGCTCCGTTAGGCCGTATTACAGGTAGGCGCAGCGAGCTTTGGCTCTTAGTTCTCTCCCCGTGCGTGGTGGTTCGTAGGGGAATCGTGGAAGGGTTCACATGAAGACGTGGCAGAAAGTCCTAATCGGTCTCGGCGGTGCGGTTGCGCTTGGAGGGATCGTTCTCTTCAGCATCAATCAGGCGAATAAAGGTGTCGTCACGGTGCAGACCAGCAAGGTGGCAAAGCAGGATTCACTGGTTTCCATGGTCACTGCATCGGGCGAAATCAAGCTTACGACTTACACGAATATTACCGCTCAGGGATTCGGCCACTGTATTACGGAAATCATCGTCAAAGAAGGCGATCACATCAAGAAAGGCGACAGGCTGCTCCTCCAGGAAAACGTTCAGGCGAATGCGGACGTTCAGGCGCAAGACGCCATGATCAACTCGAATGAGTCGAGTATTACCGCTGCCGAAGCCAGTTACAATTCCTCGAAAGCGGACCTGATCCAGTCGCAAGCGAATCTTGAAAAGGCCAAACTGGATTACGATCGTGGCATCGGGCTGCTCAAGGACGGCCTGATTCCGAAACAGGATTTCGACCAGCGCAAGACGTACCTACGATGCGGCCGTTGCCGCGGCGGGATTCTGCGAAAGCACACATGCTTTCACAGAAAGCGCAGCTAGAGGTAGTGCGTTCACAACTCGATCAAAGCAAGGCTGTACTCGTTCGCACGAAAGACGTTTTGCAGAAGACAACCTACACCTCTCCGATTAACGGCATCGTTAGTTATCTCCCAGTTCGCCTGGGCGAATACGTAGTACCTGGCATCCAGAACGCCAATGGCAGTTTCTTGATGACACTGTCAGACATGTCCGTGGTTACATCGGAAGTAAAGGTCGATGAGACGGACATCGTCAACGTGAAAATCGGCCAGGATGCAGACGTCACGATTGACGCTGTGCCGGGCAAAATATTCAAGGGCAAAGTTACAGAAATTGGCTCCCAGGCAGTGCTTCGCAGTTCCGGGTTGGCGACCACGCAAACAACGACAAGCAATCAAGAGGCGAAGGACTTCAAAGTTGTCGTTACGCTAGACAGCCCGCCGGAGAATTTGCGACCGGGACTGTCGACGACAGCCAAAATCAAGACAGCAGAGCGAAAAGACATCGTCGCCATTCCTATCCAGGCCCTTGCCGTTCGTTCAAAAAAGGATCTGGAAGACGCTGCCAAGCAGGGGAAAGACAGCAAAGGCAGTGTTACGCTTGCCGCGCCGCCTGCCGCTGTCTCCGGAGACCAGAAGAAAGACGAAGTCCAGGGCGTGTTCGTCGTGAACGGGAAGAAAGCGATCTTCCGCCCTGTTGAGACGGGAATCTCTGGCGTAACCGACATCGAGATCACCAAGGGGTTGCAGGCGGGCGACGAGATTGTGATCGGCAGCTACAAAGCACTTCGAACATTAAAACCGGACGCGACGATCAAGGTTGATAACTCGGCGCCAAAGAAGACCGATGACCAGCAGTAACGTGACTTGTTCCTAGGGAGACACAGATGCCTGTAGAAGCCACATCCTCTTCGTCGTTTCGGCAAGACCTTGTCGATTCGGGCGTTGTCATTCGCACGGAAGGTCTGGCTAAGGTGTATGAGATGGGCGCCGAGCAGGTTCATGCGCTGCGTGGGGTTGACCTCGAGATCCGCAAAGGCGAATATGTCGCGATCATGGGCCCTTCTGGTTCCGGAAAATCCACGCTGATGAACCTGATTGGCTGCCTGGATTCTCCAAGCACTGGCCGCTACTGGCTAGCGGGAAGACTCGTCAGCGAACTCGACGACGATGAACTCGCGTATATCCGTAACAAGGAAATTGGTTTCGTGTTTCAAACGTTCAATCTCTTGCCTCGTGCCTCTGCCCTGCACAATGTTGAATTACCTTTGATTTATAACGGGACTCCATCGGAAGAGCGCATTGAGAAGGCCAAACTTGCCTTGCAGCGCGTCGATCTTACTTCCCGGATGACGCACAAGCCAAACGAGCTTTCCGGCGGACAGCGTCAGCGCGTCGCCATTGCACGCGCCCTGGTGAACGATCCTTCAATTGTTCTGGCCGATGAACCGACCGGAAACCTCGATTCAAAGACCGGCGAAGAGATTATGAGCTTGTTCGAAAATCTTCATCGCCAGGGAAATACGATTATTCTGGTCACGCACGAAATGGACGTTGCGCAGCACGCACACCGGATTATTTTTATCCGCGATGGCCAGATCGCTTCGGACGAAAAAGTCGTCAAGACCGTTCCAGCCGTTTCATAGAGAGATTCAGATCAGTCAGCGAGACGGGACGATCTGTGATTCGTCCATCTCGAGAAACGGTTCCGGTGCCCGTAAGTAGGTTTTCGATAGCCGGTCGTGCCAGGTCAGTCCGTCTTCGTCCCAGAGCGCCCACAAGAACCCCAGGAACAGTGTCCCCGCGGAGAGCAAATACCCAAGCCCACGCATCAGCAAGTGCCGCAACGTGGGTTCTTCCCCCGAAAATGTTGCCACATGCAAACCTCGAATCATCATCCCCGGAGTCGTCCCGCCAAAGACCGTGAACAATCCGAAATATTGCAGATACACAAACGCGAATGTGAAGAAGTACACCGCTGCGTTCAGCTTGTCGAAGGCAAAGTGACCGCCGAGCGAGCCAAACAAAGTCAGAAAGGCTCCATAGGCGAACCCCAGGCAGGCTACGTCAATCCAGGCGGCTCGCCGGCGTTCCTCAATTGAGGCAACAGGGTATATCCCGCTGCGTTCGGGTAACGGTGCTTCGCTGATCTTCTCCGGGTGCTCGTCGTTTTCTTGCGGAGGCAGTGAAACATCGATGAAGTATTGCGTTTCAACCTCGACTTCCTTTTTCTTTGCGGCGCGTCCGATGGCGATCGTGAAGGCGAAGTCATCCTCGGGTGGTTTCGGACCCGATGGCACTTCCTCCACCTGTACGCGGGCTGGTTCGGCGCGGAGCTCTGCCCGCTGCACAAACGGAAGTTCCGTTTGTGCTTCATTCGTTCCAGGTTTGCGTCGTTTCGCGCGATAGGCCTGAACGCGCTGGTTCAGCTCTCCGCGCCACTCGGATTCGTCAGCCTTATGAAGCGCAAGATTCCCCTGCGTTATAGAGGACCTTTCGCTCGAGTAAGGGGACTCGATTGGTTCACAGAATATGCAGCTGGCCGCGCCCTTGGGCAGCACAGCACCACATTGATTACAGGTTGTATTCACCGGCTATTTTTGCGCTGCGGACGCTCACTCCGGTGAAGGAGTAGACTCAAACAGAATACCACTTCGCATGGAAATTGGAATCGTTCAGCAGCCCAGGAGACGCGTAAAGGTTAGCAGTTATCGCAGGTTTGCTAGGAATCGACCTGTTGGGAGAGCATCTCCCGATTGAACGAGATGCGCCGATCGAGTGCAACCGCGGCAAAATATGCGCAACTTGCCTGCTCGTGGTCCATCCACGATTTGATGCCCGGCACGACGCTCGCTACTACGCCCTGCATCGTTTTCAGGCAGCTGTGATAGAGGTTCACAGCCCGCAGGGAATAACGATCTTCTGGCCGTTCCGGGCACAGTTGCAAGATCTGAACCACTCGATCGTAGTCGTGCGGAGAAGGGGTGTCCTTGATCCCTGTGACGTCGCGAACTTCTTCCGAGAGCTCATGCCGCGCCGAAGAGGCCATCATCGAACGACAGTAAGACACGAAGAACATGAACAAGGTGACCAGAGAGAAGAGAAAGATCAAAGCTGCCATCATCGGGGCACCGCCACAAGATGCGCCGTGGCGAGATGCGAGTCTTCCGAGTGCCGCAGCATCGTGATGGTCCAGGACAATGGCAGGAGGCATCCGAGTGCCGGAGCAAGGACCTGCGTAATGCCCATGGTTCCAGACATATTCGCAAGCGCATAACAGGCAGCATACGCGCTGAAATAGACACCCAGGGACAAGACAATTTGCACAACACGCGTACGAGTTTCACGCAACTTCAAAACGGCGCCCCACAGGATATAGGTAAGGATAAGTCCGACGAAATAGAGATTTTGCGACAGTTCAATGGCAAACCCGGTCATCAACAGATCCGAACTGCGGTCTACGACTGCGTAGGAGAAAAGTGCTGTCCCCAACAAGAGCGACATAGCGACAAAATACAATAGTTGCTTTACCTTTAGCTCGCTGAATACCCGGACGTACAGGCTGATTAGAGCGATAAACAAGGCCAAGGTCAAAATCAGATCGGTGTAGAAATAACAGTACGAATACTGCGAGGAATCCTGTCCATACTGCGCGAGAACTACAAATCGGGCGACGCTGCTGATCACGGAAAAAAACAGATATATGTTGAGGAAGATGTACTGCAGGAAAGATTTTCTGACAACACAACAAATAATGAACGACAGCTCAAGAGCTGTCCCAATGAACCAAACAAAAAATCCAAGCGGACCCGCCATTTTTCTCTCATTGCCGGGTCCGCTTGACTACCGCGCTAATTCCGCGTTCTTAGCGAACTTCCGGCATTCTCGGTACTTCTACAAAGGTCTTTCCGGGCTTCTTGGTGGGCACCGGCGCGGGGCCGTTTGCCATCATCACAGATCCCGAACTGCGCGTTACAGACGACTTCAAAGCCATTGCACCGAAAAGAATAGACATAGCGAGAGCGATTGCCCCAAGTTTCCGTGACATTTGTGCCTCCGTGGACGTAGACGAACGGAGACAACTCTATCCCTTAATAGGATAGTGTCAAGTAGGACACACCACTCCCAGGCACCAAAAAACAAATACCACCTACGGCCGCAGTTTCGCTATTAATTCGCCTAGCGACACTCGGACATAGCCTTGGCAGCCACATAAATACCGTTCTCTGTCGCTTCGCGACAACAGTACGGATGGCCCACTCGACTGGTACGGAAGTACTATCAAGTCGGGACACCTTCCACATTTCTTCCACAGCTCCCTGCTGCTTGACACCTGATTCCCTTACTACTTACCATGGTAATTCCGCAAGTAGCCGGCGTAGCTCAGTGGAAGAGCGAGGGTCTCATAATCCCTAGGCCGTGGGTTCGATTCCCCCCGCCGGCACCATGTCTTTTAACTGCTTCCGACCAACCATCGTGCCGATTTTTGAAGAATTCTACCCTGTGGAGGTCAGAGACCTATGGATGAACAATTGAGGGTTCTCATCGTCGGGGCATCCGGCCTCATCGGCCGGGCCATTTCTGCCGAATTGTCTTCGCGACACGAGATTCTGCCTGCCGGCCGGTCGGTGGCCGAGTTCAAACTGGACTTGAGCGATCCGGCGAGCATCGAAGCCTGTTTCAAGAAAGCTGGGCCTCTCGATGCCGTCATCTGCGCTGCGGGAGAAGTGAAGTTTGCGCCTCTTTCTGACTTCAAGCCCTTACCCATCGGAAAATCACTCTACACACTGGGACTTGAAAACAAATTATTGGGCCAGGTGAATCTCACCTTGGCGGCCAGGGATATCCTCTCTGAAGGGGGTTCCATCACGTTAACTGCGGGAATTCTCTCAGACACTCCCATTGTTAGCGGTTCCTCGGCCAGTATGGTGAACGGGGCAATCGAAAGTTTTGTACGAGCTGCAGCGATCGAAATGCCTCGCGGTATCCGCCTGAATTGCGTGAGCCCCACGGTCTTGACCGAAGCAATGGGCACGTATGCGCCGTTCTTCAGAGGATTCGAGTCGGCACCCGCGCGGAGGGTCGCGCTCGCTTATAGCCGCAGCGTCGAAGGACGGCAGACTGGTCAGATCTATCGCGTCTATTGATGAAGGGAACAGACCTTCGGGGCCGGTGGTATCTAGAGATTGACTTAGTTCGCTTCCTCCGGCAGCATTTCGAACCAGTGCAAGCGACCGTGCCTCCCCCAATCGATCTTCCAGATCTAGTCCTTGTAAATCCGTCTGCGGGAGGCGGACACGCGTCTGACACCCTGCCCGCACTAATATCCTTCGCCACGCGCAGCTCCTGGAATGTTGAATTCCGCAAAACATCGAGTGCCGACGACCTCGCCGAGCAGGCTCGTGCCGCAGCCCGGTCCGGTCACGTACGACTTTTCGTGCTGGGCGGCGACGGTTCTTTTCAGGATCTTGTGAACGCGACGGCAAAGTATCCTGATGTAGTTCTAGGGATTCTGCCTGCCGGCGGAGGGAACGATCTGGCCGATGCCTTGGGATTACCACATCACCCGGTGCGTGCGGCAGAGTTACTTCGAGATGGCGATTCCTGCTTGATGGATGTTGCTTGCGTTGAGACTGCGGATGGCCAGAAGAGAATCTATACGGGCGGGGGTGGAGTAGGGATTGATGCAGAATCCGCCCACATCGCCGCGACACGCTTCCGGAAATTAAGGGGCAAATTTCGCTATCTGCTCTCTGCAGCCTTTGCACTGATTGAAACCGGTCGGGTCACGGTCTGCGTCAGCCACTCGAAGGACGGAATTCCTGGATCGAGTTTCTTAACCACCGCGCTTCTGGTCGCGGTACTGAACACGCCAAGCTATGGTTCCGGGTTGCGCTTCGCGCCTGAGGCGAAAATTAACGATGGTCTGCTCGATCTCGTGATTGTCGAGGCGCTCTCGCCTCTGGAGTTGCTGATTGCGCTTCCGAGGCTGATTGTTTGGGGGGAAGTGCGATCTCCGCGCGTGAAACGATACCAGGTGCATGAAGTAACGATCGACACTGGCATTCCGCGCCGATTTCACGGGGATGGCGAGATTCTGGGATCGGCACCGGTGAAGATCAGCGTATTGCCACAGGCGATCCGCGTTCTGTGTCCGAAAAATTCACCACTTCGTGCGAAGCAGGCAAGAGTCGAATGAACGTGAGTAATTAATCCACGAAGTCGATGATGGCGCCTTCGTGCCGGTACAGATACCCGGCGAAGTGCCCATAAATCGGCGAAGCAACGTTATTGTAGACCGCGTTGTAATTGTGATGATCTGTTACGTTCAAGGTGTACACCCCCAAGCGGATATGGTGCGCCCTTCCGCTTCGCCGGCCGAGGAATGGCACCTTGAATTCACGATACAGCTTCATATCGAGCGAGAAATATTCCGAGAAGCGCTGTCCGTTGGGTATGCCCACGTATTGCTGCTGAACATCGATGGCGGAATAGGGAAATCCGGAATGCACGTCCACAAGGGGGCTGAACGTCAACTTCATCGGCAGAGCAAAAATCCCCCACGCGATGAATCGATTCGGAATATCAGATGGAAGAATTCCGTAAACGTTTGGCCGGATGACTGGAGCTGCGAAGGGAATAAAAACATTTGAAAGGCTGTTCAAGTCTCCGCGGGCCTCGCTCCATACATAGGAAACGTTCACCTGGTCGCGCTCCCGCAGCGTGTAATGCACGGTGGATTCAACTTCGCGGTAGTGCGTCGAGCCCGTGTTTGTGAGAGCCATGAAGGACTCGCCACCCGTCAGGGATGTGAACGGCTCGACGTCAAAGAGGTAGGATGTGTGACTGTCGAGATAGCCAACGCGCAGTCTCAGGTTCTTGCGTAATTCCTGATCGACCGCAACGTTCCACGTGATGTTGCGAGGCGTGGTGTTTGGCTGGCCGGGCAATGCAGAACTATCGAGAGGATTCACGCCACCCGCGTACACGTTCGTGTAAGTAACGGGTGTTCCGATCGGTAATCCGGTCGGATCGTATTCGGTGATGGTGCGATTCGGATTTGCCGCAAAGTTAGCCGCGAGTAGCGGAAGTACGCCGTAAAACATTCCAGCGCCCGCTCGAATGATCGTCTTCCCGCTTGTGCCTGGCGAGTACGCCACTCCGGCCCGTGGCGCGAACGCAGCGGACCAGCCCGAAGTCTCTGACGACAGTCTCGCTCCGAGATCTACGCTCCACTGTGAATTCACGATCCAATGATCCTGGACAAATTCGGCAACCGAACTATCAGACGGAGTTTGCGAAGGAGCCGAAGAAAAATTGATCGTCTCCGCCAGCGAATTGTCCTGACGTAGTATGTGAATCGGATTCGATACCGAAACTCCAAAGAACGAGCGCCAGTCGACGTCGACACCTACGCGAATTTCGTGCTCGCCATGCCAGTGCTTTTTCGGGAAGGTGAACGTTGGTACGGCCTGGAATTCCTTCCCCCTTCGGGACCAGAAATTGAAATAGTTTCCACCGTATCCCTGCGGGTTAATCAGCATATCTTCCGAGCCCTGTCCGTGGGCATTGCTGTCAAACCGCATATACTGCGCGACGAGGCTGAACTCGGCTCCCGAGGCAAGCTGGTACTTATCCGCCAGTCCGATCGCTACTCCGTTCTGGTTGAGATCATTCGAAGCCGGTTGCGGTACCAACGCGTTGATATCCACGTGCTGCTGACGAAGTGGGAACGCATTTACTGTCAGTGTCAAGACATGATGGTCTGAGAGTATGGCCTCGAGCGTTGTGAATGAATTGAATCCCTGACGTTTGCTGATGTCATAGGGCCAGGGAAGCCCTTCGACAGTCGTTTTCTTCATGTCGTACTGGAATACTTCTGACAGCAAGAACTTGTGTTTGATAATCGGAACGTCAAACGCCACCCCGGGAATGGCTTCTGAAATCCCTACCATCTGCCCGTTTTTCCCGAGAACCGAAGGCACAAGTCCCCGCAAATGGAAATCCCACTGATCTTCCGGAGGCTTGGTCTCGATCGTCGTCAAACCACCTGAAAAACTCCCGAGACTCGCGTCGTACGGAGTCTTGTAAACAGCAAAGGATTCAACTGCATCGGTCGGGATAGGAACCCCAAAGCTCCCGGTGACGGGATCAGTCGTGCGCGCAGAATTGACCAGCAACAAACTCTGGTTTTCATCCGAGCCCTTGAACGTCAGTTTGCTATCGAGAGTCTTAATGACGCCGGGAGTAAAGGGAATCACGTCTTTCACTTTCTCTTGCGGCGTGGGAATCGTGATCAATTCCGTTTTTGTCACGGTTGCCGGAGGGGGGGCAGCAGACTCTGTGGTTACACCAGGGGCGGTCTCGTTCACTTCCACCTTTTCCGAGACTATATCAAGCTCCAAGGAAATATCCTGGGTGTTCTGCTCTTTGGAATTCAGCACCAGGGATTTCGAAACCGGTTTGAATCCGGGGGCACTGATCGACAGGATGTACTTCCCCGGCTCCAGTTTGGAGAAGACATAATGTCCGTTCTCATCCGTGGACGCGCTCGCTGGAGTACCGGTCGATGGGTCATGGTTTAGGGTGAGCGTAATGCCTGCGACTCCGGAGACCACGGTATCCTGCGTGTTCGATACCGTCCCTTGAATTGAAGCACTCTGATCCGGGCTGCTCTTTGCGGCAGCCGCTTGCTCTAGGCATGTGTAAGGCTCAGCAGCGCAGGGCGATGGCGACCGGCCCGACGCCGCTCTGCCCCATAGCACGCAAGCGGCCAAAAGAATGATTCGCTTACGCAATCGACTTCGGTCTATATGCAAGTTCCGGCGATCGCTTTCAGTTCGTTTCGTGGATTTCAGTCTAACCGATGGGAGGCAGGATCGGGGTATCGGTCTCTGTCAAGTTTCCATTATCTACTTCGAACTTTTCTTCTTGTCCAGCTTCAGATTCAGGGTCATTTCTTTCCTGCTATCGAGTGAAAACATCGTTTTCACCGACGATTGCATGTCGCCCATTTCCGCGTGCAACTCGTAGTCGGCATTCGGATCTAATCCGCTGAATTTGTAATTGCCATCCTTGTCAGCGAACCGGCTGCTCACTGCACTGGTACGCAAATTCTTCAGGAATACCACGCTGCCGGGAACCGGATCTTCCGATTTATTGGTCACCTGGCCGCTCACAGTCCGGAGATGAGTTTCGCTTTTCGAATTCTGAGCCACGGCAATTCCGGCGACGAGCGCGAGAAGAAGGCAAACCGTTCCGATTGTGTTCGCTAGGTTCATTTCTTGCTGCCGTCCTTCTCCCCGTTTACTTTCTCCAGCCGAATGGACAATCTCTGCTCCAGTGCTGAATTATCCGCGGTGACTTTTACCGATGTATCCTTGTAGCTCTTTTCGTGGACGAAGACCTCGTACTCCTGGCCTTCGGGCACCCGCACGGCAAACTCGCCACGCGAATTCGTATACGTGTCCCACCTGTACTTCTTCTCGTTCACCCGTCGTATCTGTACGCGAACGTTCGGATAGGAAAGCGCGCTCTCATTGAAAATCGTTCCGGTGATCACGTACGGAGGAACCTTGCTGTTCTTCCCCTTGGAACTTGACTGTGGTGTTCCTGTCTTCTCCGGGACCGTTCCTTGCTGCCCGGTTGCTGGTGGTGCGGGTTCCTGAGCGCCTGTAAGAATCGCCACCAACAGTACGCTACAAAGGTAAATTGCAATTGATTTCTGCATCCGATTCGGTTCGTTTAGCCTGATGATTGAAGACAGGCAAACGTTGCCAGCGCGTTCAAGCTACTCGTCGTCATCCTCTTCGTCGTCTTCTTCCTCGTCATCTGGCAGATCTCCGTCATCATCGAGATCTTCGTCATCCTCTTCGTCGTCTTCCTCAACGTCCTCGTCTTCCTCTTCTTCGAGGTCGTCCGCAATGGGCTTTAACGCCACCGGATGTGTTTGAGACACTTCTAGCTCCGTCTCGCACTCCGGACAACTGAGGATCTCGCCCTCTTCTACTTCGTCTTCATCCACATCAATTTCAACGGCACATTCTGGGCAACGGAGCACGACCGATCCTCCGACTTGAACATTTCCGGTATAGCCATGTAAGGACTCGAACTACCCGGTACAGCTATTATATACGCAGGTGGCCAAGTCAATGGAACACCTACCTGAGAACTGTAACCCTACCCGCTCTGAGGAGGTAAAACAAGTCCGTGGCGAGAGAGTATCCTGACCGACCGGTTGTGGGTGTGGGCGGAGTCGTCATTGTCGATGGCCGTGCCTTACTGATTCGTCGAGGCAGCGAGCCTCTGCGCGGCCAGTGGTCGATCCCTGGAGGAATGCTTGAACTGGGAGAATCCCTGCAGCAAGGCGTAGCACGTGAGCTGCTGGAGGAAACCGGGCTGGTTGTTCGCGTCCTGGACTTGATCGAAGTGTTTGACCGGGTCTACTTCGACGGCAAGGATGGGGAGGAACGTGACGCTCGGGGCCCGAAATTCCACTTCGTGATTGTTGATTATCTGTGCGAACGAATCGCTGGCGAAGCAATCGCCGGGAGTGACGTCACACACGTCTCCTTCGCCCGCGAAGATGAACTCGAGGAATACGGATTGACCGAAACAGCCACCCGGGTGCTGAAGAAGGCTTTTGCAATGGAACGGCTGCGTACAGGCGTTCGTCTGCGCCCGGACCCGGACTTCGAAGCTACTTGAGCTACTTCACAAATTTCAAAATCTCGATGTTCCCGTTCGCATTTGTAAGTGACAGCGTGCAGCCGCCATTCCCGATTTTTCCGTTCAGCGAGTCTCCGCCCATCTGCCCGCTGCTGGTGATGGGAAGTTCGCTGCTGATTCTTCCAAACGATGTCTTTGCGTTTACGTTGTAATTGCTGCCCTCTCCGATGCGCACTTGCAGTGGCGCAAACGAGGTTTTGGCGCTGATGCTCTTGCAACCGGATGACGTCCGCGCCTCAGACACCGTGACCGCCCCGTTCTGGTTGTCGACAGTGATGCTGCCGGCAACATCTTCAAGCGTCACGGAGGCAAAGCTCGTCTTGGCGGTGGTGTCGCCGTTAATGGAGTTCGCCAGAACCGCGCCATTTGAATTTTCAATTCTGAGATTTCCATTCACGCGCTGAACGTTGACCGAGCCGAAGCTGGTTTTTACCGATACTTCGCCCCCCACATCGGCGAGCGAGACGCGCCCGTTGCCTGTCGTGGCCCGAACTCCCTTCCGCAGGCCACTCGCCTCAATGGAGCCGAACGAAGTATTAAACTCTGCTTTGCCTTTCACGTCTCTGGCTGAAATATTTCCGTTCGAATCCTCAACCTGGAGCGATCCGCCAATCTGTTCGAGCGATACTTCGCCAAACGACGTCTTGACGTAGGTATCAGTGCCGGTCGGCCCACCCTGCACTCTTCCGTTTGACGATGTGCAGTTGACAGAACCGGCGATATTTCTGAAATTGACTGCCCCGAAGCTTCCGTTCAGGGAAGCGGACCCTTGCACCGTGTCCACATCAATCTGTCCATTACTGTTATTCACATTGAGATTTCCGTGGATATTTCGCGCCGTTACCGGTCCGAAGGAGTTGCTGATGGTTGAAAGCTCCGCATCGGTCAGTTCTACCGGGCCGTTTCCGCCCGAAATTGTTACTTGCCCGACAATATTGCTGACCGTAATCGATGCGAACCTGTCCTTCACATCCAATGCGCCTTTGATCGCCGAAGCTCTCACCGGCCCATTGTTATTGACGATCCATACATTCCCGGTTGCGCTGGTAGCTTCGACTGAGCCAAACGAATTCACGAGCTTTGTCGAACCCGAATCACGGGAACTGAGCTGCCCGTGGGAGTTTTCAATGTCCGCCCAGCCTTGCACTCCGCGAATCTCCGTATTCCCGAATCCGCTCCGCACCCAAAGCTTCGCATCGATCGGAACCGCGATGTCGTAATCCACGGTGTAGGAGGAGTTCTTGTGAATGCGCAGGACCACATGGTCGTCGGGATACACTGTCTTGACCTTGATCCCGTTTGAGTCTTCTGCTACCTCGATCTTTATCTCGTCGGCATCCTTGTTCGCTTCGCCCTGCGACCCGGCTTGCGCCCGAATTGTCGCGGTAACCTTCGCTTCACGCCCATTTTCTCCATGGATATGTACTTCGCCGAACTTGGTTTCAAGGCTGAGTGTCTGATTGGCGCCGAGGGTCAGGGTTTTTTCAAACGTGCGTGTGGCCGTTTCCTGCGCAGCCCGTGCATCGGCTGAAAATACCGCCATCGACAGTACTGCCAGCACAGCAAAACGACCGACTCCTGTTCGTCCGACCGCAGATTCACACTTCATCTTTTCGTCTCCAGAATATCCCGCAACGTGGCCTCTTTTTCCTGGTACATGGCCAGCAGTTGATACCGCAAATGTGCATTCGATGGATTCTGTCCCGTCTCGGAACGCAACTCATCGATGGCGCTGTCGATGACGATGAGTTTTTCCTGGTAACTTGCCATCAGCGCTGAGTTGCTTGATTCCATCTGTGGCTTTGCTTCGCTCGCGAGCTTGTCGATGGCTTTCATATATTCCTGCTCAGTCCGCTCGACCGAGGCGAGTGTCGCGTCTTTCAACAAGCCTGTCTTGCTCGTCGCGGGGGTGTTGCGCCGGTCCACAATCAGATATCCACCCGCAAGCGCCAACACCAGCACCATCGCTCCCGCCAGCCCCAACTGCCAGATCTTCGGCAACCGGGCCCAAACAAAAATGGATTCCCACCAGCCTGGTTTACGACAGGCTTTGCGCCCGTCTCTTGCCAGAGAGCCTTCAATTCGGGACCAAAGCGCGGGATCGTCGCGATACTCCCGCAGTTCTGCTGCGGCAACGCTCAGTTGTTTCCACGCGCGCAGTTCATCGCCACAGTCGTCGCAATGTGCTCCGTGCTGTTCAAGCGCCAGCCACTCTTCCGCTGTTCCATCCAGCAGAATTCGCTCCCTGTCCTCACACGTTACCTTCATCCTGCACCTCTTGCATCCGCGCTGCGCGGGACTTCGAGCATTCCGCGCAAGCTCTTCTTCGCCTGGAACAGCGTATTTTTTGAAGCCGTCTCGGTGATTTCGAGCATCCGGGCGATTTCCGCGTGTCGAAATCCCTCCACTTCATACAACAGGAAAACGCCTCTCTGATGCTCGGTGAGTTTTGCAATGGCTCGCTCAAGGGCCATGCGAAGAGTCGGGTGTGCGCCTGGAGCGCGCGGTTCGGGAACCGGACTCGATTCCTCGGCGTCAGCATGGGCCAATTCTTTCCGCCGCATGCGGCTGCGCCGCAGATCGTGGCAGGTATTCACCAGAATTCGGAAGGTCCAGGTTAGAAAAGACGACTGTCCGCGGAAACTCGCAATGCTCCGCTGCACCTTCATGAATGTTTCTTGCACGGCATCTTCAGCGTCGACGGGCGAACCCAGCAGGTTGCGTGCCAGATTCCGCATGCGTGCACCCTGCAGCCGGTAGAGCTTTTCATACGAACGCAGATCGCCTGAAAGACAGCCAGCCGCCAGCGCCGCGTCTTCTCGGTCCACGCCAGTTCCCCAGTGCGATTCCTGCCCGGAAGTCTCCACTCGGTAAAACTCCTCTTTCTCCGCCGTAGAGATTCTATGCTTCCAGGGCAGCGTGAGTCCCACGGCTCCCATATCTTTCTCCCACCCTATAGACGACAGGCAAGGGCCAAACGTCTGGAGGAGCCTCTCGCGAGGTGAGATCCGTAAACGACTGATCTACCACTGGTTATGCGGAGAGTCGGGTGGGTCGGGCGGGGTGCGAAGAAGAAAAGGCACTGTCTGCTGCAGGAAAGGCGCTTCAGTCGGCCGAAGCGCGCCGGGGCAACGACAAGAAAACAGCAACATTCGGCGGGTTAGAGATCACGGAGCAGAAACCGAAACGATCGTCATGCCATACTCCCTTCATAGAGGTTCGTGTTTCGCTGAGGCAATCCTCCTCGGGTACGTTCCCGTTGCTCAAATTCCAGTACGGCGTCTCGCAAATCCTTCGGAGTGAAATCGGGCCATCTCTTGTCCAAGAACACAAATTCCGCAAACGCGCATTCCCACAGGAGAAAATCGGACAGCCGTTTCTCTCCTCCCGTGCGAATGAGTAAGTCGACTTCAGTCGATCCCCCGTGCTGAATCTCCGAAATCAGGTTTGCGAACTCTTCGCTCGACAGTTGTTTGACCTTGTAAAACTTGCTGGCTGCCTGGTACAGGGTCTGCCGTGACGAATAATCAACGGCAAGGCGAACGTGCAGCCGTTTTCCGCTTGAGGTCAGAGCTTCGGCTCTGCAAATCGCTTCGCGCAATCCGCGCGATAAACGGTCCCGTCTCCCGATGATGCTCAGCCGGATGTCTTCGTCGATGCAGTGTTCGGTCTCCTCGTAGAGATACTTCTCGAGGATATCCAGGATTCCGCGCACTTCTTCTTCAGGCCTTCTCCAGTTTGCAGAGGACAACGCAAACAGCGTCAAGGTATGAATTCCGAGATAGGACGCGCAGTGAATCACGCGTCTGGCCGCTTCTGCCCCGGCCCGGTGTCCGCCGTTTCGAGGTTGGCCGTTTGCCGTTCCCCATCGACCGTTGCCGTCGCAAATGATGGCGATGTGCAGCATTCCTTTGGCCTCTTCTGGCCGCGCCTTGATCGTTTCTAGAGCAGTGCTGTGCATACCGTCTCCCGGGCTACAATCTTGCAATGTACTTTACAATATAAAGTGCTGGGGTAAATTTTTTAGCGCTCCCTGGTTGCGCGGATGAGTGCTTCCATATGATCGAGATATTTTTCGAGCGTTTTCCGCCCGAGCGCCGTCAGGCGATACTCCGTTTTCGGTAGCCTGCCGTCAAATGACTTTGTACAGACGATGTAATCGGCTTCTTCGAGCTTCCGTGCATGGACGCTCAGATTGCCATCCGTCGTCTTCAGCAGCGCCTTCAGTTCGTTGAAGGTAAGCGAGCGGTTTACGGCGAGCGCACTGACGATTCCCAGACGGATCCGTTCGTGAATCAACCGATCGAGACTGGCCGAAACCGGCTCGGACGGGGCACTGCGCACTGCCGCGGGACCGGCTTCGCGTGGATGTTGTTCCTGTCTGACTGTCGATGACTTTGCCATACTCAGCTCTCTGACATCTCTCCTCAGCCGCCGTATTTCAGCGCGATCCAGACCCCAAACGCAATATGTACCACACCGAAGCCCGCCGCCATGAAGTAGTTTCCCCAGTGTGCCGGGAGAAACAAGGCAAATGTCCCCAACATCATCATGCATACACCGAGGATTGGTACCGCGCGTACGGAAAATGCACCGCCTGTCACAATTGCTGCTCCATAAAGGAGCAACCATACACCGGGAAGGACCGCTATCGCCCCCAACTGGAACAACGCAAACGTCAGCAGACCGCCAACAAAAATCGGCGGCGCAAAACTCAGGGCGAATTTACGTCCCGGACCGGTGAACAGGGAAGAATTTGCTCTTTTTGCCTTGGTGGCGGCTGTCGAGGCGGCAATCGTCACTGCGACAAAGACTTCGACAAGCCATATCGCGAGCCAGCTGCGCGGCGTTCCCTGCCTTGCTGCCAGGGCTGCCGCTCCGAGTGCGGTTACGCCCATCGCCACCCCGCCCCAGCCGGGTACGGCCGTAAACTCGGCCGCATTCTCCATCGTCTCCCGGATATAACGCAGATGGTCGGCTACCCGCGCATCAATGGGGATCGGACTGCGAGACGGACGAATGGGATGAGGGGAAGCCACAAGCGAAGGCTACGCAACCGCCCAAAGGATGTCAAGTACTTTATATCGCAAAGTAGATCTACGGTTCCCTGCGGTATCGCCCGAGGAGCCCGTTCCACCGGATGATGAATACGTCTGCAAACATCTGCAGGCTGTCTCTAAACATGCTGACCTTTGTTGCCGGGGAGTGCGACCAGCGCACCGGGACTTCTACGGTCGACAATCCATGACGGCGTGCCAGATAGAGAAGCTCCGGATCGAACCCAAACCGTTCGATGGTCTGCTGCTCAAAAATGACCAGACAGCGGTCCCGCCGGAACGCCTTGAAACCACATTGCGTGTCGACAAAGGGCAAACGCAAGATCCCGCGCACGATCTTGTTGAACAGCACTCCGGCAAATTCCCGAAACGCCGACTGGTGAGTTTCAATCAATTGGCGGTCCATTGCCCGGGAACCGATTGCGACATCATGATTCTCCAGTGCGGCGAGCAGTTTGTCCGCTTCCTCGATCGGCGCAGACAAGTCAGCATCCGTGAAGAGAATAATGCTGCCTCTCGCTTCAAGAGACCCGTGGCGAACACTGAATCCTTTTCCGCGGTTCACACCGTTTGAAACGATACGCAAATTGGCGATTCTTTCGCTATATCGCCTGGCCGCCGCGGCAGTCCCGTCGGTTGAACCGTCATCCACCACGATGACTTCCGTCGTCCTCCCTCGAGCGCTAATATAACTGGCAATTTTTTCAAGTGATCCCGGTAAGCGGGATTCCTCGTTGTAGGAGGGGATGATGATCGATAAATCAGGGGTGGGATTGGGCGACAAGGTCAGGGAGTCCTCCATCCATACCGGCCCAGCAGCGGTACAAATCGACAAGCGTCTCCGCGCGTAAAGCCAAAGGTATCGCCGTTCTTTTTTACCAGCATCAGATATTGTTGTTCTTCCCGTCCGACTGGCGCAATCAATCTTCCTCCGTCTGCCAACTGTTGCAGCAAGGGTTCGGGTACACTAGGTGCGGCGGCTGCAACCAGGATGGCGTCGTAAGGGGCGTGTTCCGGGAGGCCCATCGAACCGTCGCCGATCTGTACTTCCACATTTTCGATTCCCAGTCGCTCCAGCCGTTCCTTGGCTGCCCATCCCAGCTCGTTGTGAAATTCCACGCTAAAGATTTCTCGGGCTAAACTCGCGAGCACTGCCGTTTGATATCCGCAACCCGTTCCTATTTCAAGCACTTTCTCATTCCCGGCGAGTCCGAGTTTCGCTGTCATGAGCGCAACAATGTACGGTTGAGAGATTGTTTGCCCCGCACCAATCGGCAACGGCCCGTCATCGTACGCTTCACCTCTCAATTCGAGAGGAACAAATTCATGCCGCGGCACGCGGCGCATCGCTCGCAATACCGCCAGCTCCGTGATCCCGCGCCTCTGCAGCTGCTCCTCTACCATCGTTTCACGCATTGCCTGAAACTCTGCTTCTTCCGTATGCAGCATGCTGGTTCCTCGGGCCGTCGGGCCCCATCACGCTTCTCTTCGTTCACTTGTACCGAAAAACTGGTCGCAAGGCCAGTGACGCACGCAACAACTCTGCACTCCCGGACAGGCGCGCCGCACATTTTCTCTCATTAGACTCGGTAGTGGATCCGGGTGACTCGTTCGCGGAGGAAGTCATGAAGGCTATACTCGCACTCATCGTAATTTACGTCGGAGCGTTCCTGCTTGCCATTCAGGGAACTCCGTCGACTGCTGTGGAGGCGGCACCGCAGTCTGCCTCCGGTGCGACCACTGTGTCTGCAAAATCACCCGCGATCGACCCTTTGAAAGAAGCCGATATCCGGTCCCTTCTGGAGCTCGTTGGAGCTCATGACCAGGTCGAGGAATCGGTGCGCTTTTCCGCCGAACAGTATCGCGAAAAATTGCTGGCCACAGTCCCTAATAATGACAGAGGACAAGCCTTCGTCAATGCCGTTATTTCCGATTACGAGAAACGTTACGATGTTGACCAGGTCACCGAGCGACTGGTCCTGGTCTACGACAAGCACTATTCGGAGGACGAGATCAAAGGTCTGCTCCAGTTCTACGGCTCTCCTCTCGGACAAAAAGTAGCCCTTGAAGCGCCGAAAATCTCCCGGGAGATTCAGGAAGCGAGCCGGGCCACGGCCGCCAAAGCCGTCAGAGAATCGCTCCAGCAAGCCAAGCAGGAGAATCCCGCGATCGGGCAAAACGCGCATCTCGTGAACGGTCCCGTTCGTCGCAATGCCGAGCCGAAACCGCAAGATCTGGCCCAGCAGGTCGCAGGACAGGTTGAACCCTGAGAGTTGTCTGAATTTCCGTCGCGAATTGCCTAAGGCAGCCGTTTCTTGAACTTGATATCCACGCCGAACGTACCGTTCTGATCGCGCAGGGCAACCACAGCAATGCTTCTTGAAATATCGTATTCCACCTGGATGATTTGCTGTTGCGTGGAACTCACATTCGAAACGTACATGATCGACAGGTCCCGGGTCACCTGCTGTTCGACAGTGATTCTTGCCGCAGCGTTCTGGTTTGCACCGGTTGTTCCGATCCCCGCAAGCCCCGGATCGACACGGAATCGGGTAATTCCAAACAGACGCTCCACTCTGCCGCCCAATTGACTGGAGATTGCCTCTGAGAGCAGTGCCGAGGCTCCCGATGCGCCCGAGGTCGCATTGGTACCGGATCGCAGTGCCGATTCCGAGCTCGTCTGTCCCAATGCCAGAAGTGTAATGATGTCGTTTCCCGGCAACGGCGGATCGGAGCGGTACGCAAGGCTCATCTTGCTCGATTGTCCCGTGAAGTTCAGCGTGATTTCATACTGCTGAACCGTCGTTGTCGCTTCCACGTTAATCGTCGGATCGAGCCTGAACGGATTTGCAAAATTCAGGTCGCCGCGGGTCACCCGGTAGTGATTGTCTCTGAAATAGAGATCCCCCGAGATGACGTGAATGTGCCCCAACATGATCGGGTGCTCGGCAGTACCGCGTACCCGCAAGCTCGCCTCTGCTTCAAGGTGTGCGCCAGGCCATTCCATGCGCGTGTCCGGTGTTGAACTTGCTTCCACATCAAATTGCAGGTTTCGCAGGAAGGAACTTGTCGTTTGGCCACTGTCCTTTGTTGAGACCAGACTGCCTACCGACTCCAGACCCTCGTTCAGATTGACTCGCTGAATCAATACCTTCCCGGAGAGCAGCCCGCTATCGAGAGTTCCCGAAAGCCGCAACTGTCCGCCGAGCAGCCAGCTCAGTCCTTCCGGATAGCGAATGCGCAAACGGTCGGTTCTTGCCGATATGTCATAGCGCAAGGGACGTTCGGAGTAGTTCACGCTGCCGCTCAAATTCAGAACCCCGCCACCTGCTTCTCCCGTCACATTTTCAAAAAACAACCTGTTGGCGTCGAACACCAGGTCGCCTTTCACATTGCTGAGCCCGGTTGGGAAGTCCGCCGATCGTGCCGAGACGTCCAGTAATTTCATGCGTCCGATAATGCGCGGCCGCTCGATCGTGCCGTCGACCGAAGCGTTCATCTCTACGTGCCCGTTGACGTCCATGCCCGGTAGATACGCACTCAGCAGCCGTAAGTTCACGGATCCATTCAATTTCATTGCCAGTGCACGTTTACCTGTGAACTGAATCGATCCGCTCAGGTCAAGGTTGGTCGCAGCACCTTCAAGCGTCGCACTCAGGATTTTCAGGCTGTCTCGTGTCGACGTCAGATGAATCGGTCCAGAATTTTCCAGCTGCACGTTCTGATAGGTAAGAATCAATTTCGTGAAATTTCCATCAACCGTAATGCTTTCTTGGTTTTTCAGTTCTCCGGTCACTGTAATTTCCCCATCCGCCGTACCGTGGCCTGAAAATTTTTCCAGATGCAGGGCAGATAACAGGTAGGGATCCAGATTTATATTCTGAATCTTCAGGTCTCCCTTTACAGGCATCGCATCGACCAGCCCTAACGTGAGATTTCCCGAGATGCCCCCCGAACTCATCGCGGATTTGACTCTGAGATCCGCTTTGCTTCCATCCGAATTCAGCTCGCCATCGATACTCCCGATGACTTCGCCTCCAACTTTCAGATCTACGACGCGAAAGGTCCCTTCAGCCGAGGGTCGCGTCACGGGACCGCTCGATTTCAAACGAAACGTAATCTGGCCGCCGACAGGCAAACCGGCCGTCTTGATGCCGCGGAAGTTTTCAAGCGGCAAGGATGCTCCGACTAGCTCTGTCGTCAACGACTTGTCGGCAAATCGGTATGCAACATTCCCCGTAACAATGCCGGCGCCGGCCTTCTCTGTTCCCGGCGCAAAGAAGCGCAACTCGGCATTTGCCAGACGCACTTCGTCGGGCCGGACATTCAGCTGTCCGCGCAGTCGATTGAAAGAAACGCCGTAGGCGTCGCCTTCGGCCAGATCAAAATTGCCTGTAAGCGCAGGTTCCGCTCGCGTTCCCTGTCCCTGAAACTGTCCGGTAAGAGCCCCGTGCAGCGGATAATTGACCTCCGCCAGCTCTTCTAAGCCCTCGAGCGGCACCTTTTCCAGATTGATTTCACAGGACCATTTGCTATCCGGTTTGAATTCCCAATCAGCCAGTTCCAGCTGCCCGTTGATCCCGGCCTTCATCGGGCCGCGCGCCGCCCGACCGTTGACGATTTTCAGCTGTTCCGGCGAGTACGTCATTTCGCCATCAAGTGAATCGAGCTTCACGTCGCGGTACTGAAAATTCTCTCCCCGGAAACGTCCCTGAAACGTTGCGCCACCAGATGGTCCGGTGATGCTCCCATCCCATGCGAACGAGCCTACGTATCTGATTTTTGATTCCTCGCTCCCCGCCTTGTCTCCGGCGATTGCATGAATAAAATCAGTGTAATTATCAAGTGATTCGATCTGCAGGTGAACGTCGATGGCCGTGTCTTTCGGATCTAGTAGTCCGCTGAGCGTTCCTCGTGACGTGGGGGTTTCAAATACAACCTGCTCGATCTCAAGCGAACTCCGGGCGTCGCGATAGCGGATTCGCCAGTCTCCATGCATCGGGATGTGCCCCGGCTTCAGTTCTTGGGGATCGGTCAATTGAATGGCGGCTGTGATGTCGAAATCCTTAAAATTGGCGTTCCACGTTTCTACCGTGTCCGCACTGATGACCGAATCCCAGTGCAGCGCGTCAATCGGGAAACCTTCGTGATCGATGGCAGGTGTCACCTCGCCGAACCGGACATCTTCAAGTCTCGTCTCCGCCCGGAACTGCAATCCTTCATACTTCATGGTGACGCGGCCCTTCACACTGCCCCCAAGCGCATAGCCCGCAAAATCCGGCAGAATGACCTGTTTTTCGTCCAGTGAATAGCTGGACCTGGCGATCAGGTTTGCAGAATGGAAATCCGGAAACTCGAGCGTTACGTTATCTCCCGCAAACCCTCCTCTTCCCTGGATCTTTCCGTTTCCGATTGTCCCTTCACCGCGCAAATCGATTCTTCCGAGCGGAACTTC
The DNA here is from genome assembly GCA_963723725.1 of Candidatus Acidiferrales bacterium. Taxonomy (GTDB): domain Bacteria; phylum Acidobacteriota; class Terriglobia; order Acidiferrales; family UBA7541; genus Acidiferrum. The sequence goes on along the minus strand of CAVRSA010000017.1, from coordinate 19,636 downwards.
CGGAGTCTGGAACGCTTCGCGGATGTCGAGCAGATCGAGCCATGCCCGATAGCGGTAGGTAAACGCCGGCACTTCGAGATTCGGCATTTCCGCTTGCACGTCCACATGCGAACGTCCCAGATCGATGATCCCCTGTTCAATTGAAAGGCCTTCCTTGCCAAGAGAAAATTTGGCGGAGAAGTTTGCAGGGATGGGCAGATCTTTCTGGCGTCCGAATTCCACCTGCTCCCAATTCAATGTTCCGAGATACAGTGGATCGTCCGGAATACCCGCGAGGGTAATATTGAGGCCAAGTTCATCTCCCTCGACCACCACTAACGACTGCACGTTGTTGTAGAGCAACGATCCGTTCCGGATCTCGAGGTGGCCCACGCGGAGGTTCAAGAGCGTCTCCTGGAGGGGCTGCTTCGATGGGGCGCGCTTTACGGTTGGTAGATTGTTGCTTCCGTTTCGCTCAACCCGTAGATGCACCTTGGGCTGATCCAGAATCAGCTCGCCGAGCGATATCTTTCGTCCCCAGAATGAATCAACCCGCAAGCCGATTTTGGCTTGCTCCACGCTGGCTAAGGGTTCGGTATCCTTGGGTTCCGTTCCGTGAATGACCAGCCCGTTTACCGTCGCATCGAGCGAAAACCAGCCAACCGAGACCGTGCGGATCTCGACCCGCGCGCCCGTCAGGCTCTGCATCCGGCTGATCAGTGCTCTGCGCAGCAGGGGATTGGCGAGCCCGCTTCCGACGGCAATAACCACCAGCGCCACTGCCAGAAGGCTCCAGGTTCCGAGAACCCACAAGGCATGTTCGAGCCATCGTATTTTCCGCAGGCGGGACTGTTTGCTCACTGCTGTCCCCCGTCTAGCAGAGTATCGACGTGGATTCTGGCTCTGCTCTCCTTGAGCCACTTTTCCGCCTGCTCGTTGATGGCGCGCTGAATCAGCGCTTCCTGGATGAAATCGTGCGCCGCTTCGAGAGTTGGCGGCGTTTGACCGCGCGATTCTGCCCGTGGCACGACGCGAGTCTTGTAGAACTCCTCGATGTCCTTTTCGTCAACCTGGATCGCGGCGCGGAATCGCGTATCGAGATAATTGCTCAGGTAAATCTGTGATCTGGTCATCCGTCTCAGGGCGGCCTCGGACAAACCGCTCTGTTTTCTCCGCTCTTCAAATTCCTCAGGGGAGGAGAACGACCGCTTGAGCCGGGCGATGCTCTTGTCCACGTCCTCATCCGACGGCTGGGCGATTCTGGAAACCGTAGCTTCGTTTCTGACAATCCATTCGTCGATCAGAAGATCAAGCAACTTTGCGTCGCTCTCTGATTTGCCATCCATCAAAATCTGATAATGACCAAGGTCCCGGATATCACTTTCCAGAATTACGTCATTCTCGACCCGGGCCACAATCCGGTCGAGGACTTCTTGCGCGTGGCCCCGCGTTCCGGTAAGCAGCAGGACGGCGGTGAACAGAATGAGTGAATAGCGTCGCATCAGAAGCTCGATCCTAGATTGAAGAAGATCTGGAAGTGCGGCAAATGTGTTCCCTGCTGGCAGAACACAGCCGAGTTCTTGCAGGGAATCACGATCTCGGGCCGATTGATCTGATAGCCCAGATCGATCCGGATCGGTCCAACCGGCGTGGCATAACGCAGACCGAATCCAACGGTGTGCGAGAAGTAGTTAAGTTCGTTCGTGCAATTGTAAACACAGTGCTGTGGATTGTATCGGCTGAAAGGAAGCCCGGGATATGCGGACTCGAATACCGGTGTGGGGGGAGACCACCTGAACGTCATGTGACTGACCGTGCTGTAGGCATTTCCTCCGTCGTAAAAGAAGGCGCCGCCCAGCCCGGACGGGACAAACGGCACCTTCAGCGGAAAACGCAACTCCTGATTGATCACGAGCAAAGCTTGTCCGCCGACGGGGAAACCCGAAATCGAGTCGCGCGGGCCAGCCTGATTGAGCGCAAATCCCCTTAGGTTTGCGCCACCACCACTGAAGAACCTCTCGGGCAGCGGTATGACCTGCGGCGGCGGAGTTGTTGTCTGGGCCGGAAAGGTCAGTGAGACAGTGTTTGCATAAGGTTCGAGAATTCCCAGCCGGATCGACCGGGCATAGTTCCAGTTGCGGCTAATGGGAATGTAACCGGAGTTCTGGAAAAAAAGCCGCATGAAGCTCGCACTGCTTCCTATCGCAGTCGAGGCAATTCCGAAATCCGCGCTCCACAGCGTCCCCTTGGTTGCGTCCGCTGGGTTGTTGCGTGTATCCCGGAACCAGACCGCGCTGAATTCAGATACCAGGGTGGGCTGGTTGAACAGAGGAATTTCATCAGAAGGGATATTCAGATTGCTGACCGTAACTTTTCGAAAAGCATAGCGATACAAAAATGTTGTCCTGCTCGAATATTGATCCGTGAGTTGCAGGTTTCCTTCATAGCGGACTTCCGAGAAGGTGTTGATATCCTGCGTTTTTTCGACGTAAGCCGTGGACTGCAGGCTCCACTTTGAATTGTTGAAGGTGTCGGGCGAGGAATAGACGAGTAACGCACGGCCCTGAATCGTACTGCCACGCAATTTCAAGGAAAGCGAGTCCGCGCGACCTGTAAGATTCTGTTTGGAAATTTCCAGAATTCCGCGTGGTGCCGCTTGCAGCTCGCCGCCGGTTGGATTTGTAGTGCTCGCGAGTCGCTGCACTTCGAACCCGCCGCCATACGCGATGGTGTAACGCTTTGCCTCTTCGACCAGTACAACCACATCCTTGTCCGGATCAGTTCCGTTGGCGTTTTGCGGTTCAATGGTTACCCGGTTAAAAATTCCGAGGTTGTACAGTTTCTGCTGCGATTCAACCACATCACCTTCGCGTAGCGGTGCGTCCGGCTTTACCTTTATATCCCGCTGCATGATGTATGGGCGCGTGTGGTTGTAGCCCGTCAACAGCACCCGTTTTACCCGGATCTGCGGCCCTTCAGAGATCTTGTAGACGAGCTTCACCGGTTCTGCTCTGGGAATACCTGCCGGTCCCACAATGGCCTGCGAATTTTCCTCGGTCAGTTCGGCTTTTTTTAATGCCGGGGTTTCCCCATTGGCCGGGGTATCCGCTTCTGCCGTGTAGGTGAAGGTCGCATCTGGAAAGCCTTCGTTGAAATAGAGCGCCAATATATTGTCCCGGTCGCTTGCTACGTTGATATCCGAATACGGCTGTCCCGGCGACGATCCCACGACACTCAGAATGTCTTTTTCGGAAATCGCCTTCATTCCTTCGACCTTCAGACTCGACACCAGCGTCTGTTTGCCTTCATCAATGACAAAACGGATAACCAGATCTCCGGTCTTGCCCTTATAGTCGTCCAGCACCTGTCCATCCACTTTCGCCGACAAGAATCCGTTCGCGCCGTACAAGCTCTTCATCGAGGCCACGTCGTTATCGAGCAAGCGCCGGCTGAATTTTGGCCGGATTGCCCAGGAAGTCGGCACAATGGTCAGCCGGTTTCGAAGCAGGGAAGTGCTGAAATAATGATTTCCCTCAAACTCTACACGCAGTAAGGTGTGCCGGTCGCCGCGCTCTACGTTGTAGGTAATCGTTTGCTGCGTGCCTTTCCAGCCTGTTTTCGTGCCTTCGATCTCCCCTTCGGTCGTGCGGTAGTTCACCTTCGCGTCAAAATAACCCTCTCTCTCAAGTCGCTCCCGGAGGTTCCGTCTCCCTTCCTCGAGCAGATCCGCGTCTACTGAGCCTTCCTGGTAAATCGGTACAAGTTTTTTCAACTCTCCTTTGGAAAATTTTGCGCCTTCGACCTGTACCTCGACACGCGGCCCCTCCGTCACCTCCAGGGTGAGCGGAATGGTATTTTGGGCTTCGTTGTGGTCCCCGCGGCGAACGGAGACACGGCCGCTCAAATGTCCTTTTTTCTCGAGGAACTTCCGTATGCGCTCTTCTCCGGACCGCACCTTTGCGACTGTCAGCTCTTTTCCCGCCACAATCTTGAAGCGGGATAGCAGGTAGCCGTCGGCATATTCCGTATTGTTCAGCAACTCGATCTTGCTGAGTCGTACGCGCGGGCCGGAGAGCACGTGTGCAATGATATCGATCTGGTGAGTGTCCTTTTTCACGCGATCTTCGATGGTGATCTTCGCCTGATACAGCCCTTCCTCGCGCAACGCATCCTGTAACCGCGTAACCGCTTCATCGACATCGCTTTTGTGGTAGGTCTGCCCGAGCGACAACTGCATCGCGGCTGCTGCCGAGGAATCCGTTGGCGGAGCCGTCACTCCTTCAATGATCACCTGGTTGATGTACAGATTTTCCTGGGCGACGAAGTCCAATCGAACCCCGCCCGGTTCCGGAAACAGCACGGCTCGCAGGTTCGCGTAGTCTCCGGTCTGGTACAGGACCCGCAAGCTTGCGGCTACCTGGTCCTGGTCGAGCGGTTTGCCAACCTCTACCGCTATTCCCGGAGGCAGTTTGAGTTCTGTGCCGTCTTCCTTCACCAGACGCAGCTGGAGAATATTCGCTCCAGCTGGTCGCTCCGGGCCCTGGATTGGTCGTTCCGTCTGCGCGAACAAACTCCCGGCCCCGAACAGCGAACCTAGGAGCAGCAGTACCCGTAACCCATTGTCCCAGCCTGATTTCATCCTGATCTATACTCAGACGAAGCGTAGCATAGGCGCGTTGCTTCTTCGGCTGCCTTCAGCGCTATTATGGTTAGTATTCCCACTAGGAACTCTACTTTACGTGACTGACTCCCTCCACGAAAAATACTCACGACAGGTGCTCTTTGCCGGCATCGGGCCCGACGGCCAAAAGCGCCTGCTTACCTCCCGGGTGGTCATTGTAGGGTGCGGGGCAATCGGCGCTGCCACCGCCAATCTCCTTACGCGAGCCGGTGTCGGGCACATACGGGTCATCGACCGCGATTTCGTCGAGCCCTCCAATCTCCAGCGACAAACCCTGTTTGAAGAATCGGACGCTCTGGAATCGCTGCCGAAGGCGCTGGCCGCGGAACGCAGGCTTCGTGCCATTAATTCCGACATCCGGATTGAAGGCATGGTCGCTGACCTTAACCCCAGGAACGTCGAGGAGTTGCTCGGTACATTTCCGTTGATACTCGATGGTACTGATAACTTTGAAACCCGCTTCCTGATTAACGATTTCGCGGTCCGAACAGGCACCCCTTGGATCTATGCCGCGGCCGTTTCAAGCTACGGAGTCACTCTCGCTGTCCGTCCCGGACAGTCCGCGTGCCTTGCCTGCTTGACGGAAGACTCTTCCGGGCTTGGCCTCGAAAACACTTGCGATACGATTGGGGTTCTTGGCCCGGCCGTGAACCTCATTGCCTCGCTCGAGTCTGCCGAGGCCATCAAATTCCTGTCCGGTCAGGAAGGGCTATGGCACGGGCGCCTGATTTCTTGCGATGTCTGGTCGGGACGCTTCCAATCGATTCATCCGGAGCGAAATCCCGACTGCCGGGTCTGCGGTCACGGCGAATTTACGTATCTTGCCGGAGAATCCCAACCCCACATCACCCTGTGTGGCAGGAACTCTGTACAGATCCATGAACGCAAGCGGGCACTCGATTTGCCTGCTCTTGAAAAACACCTGCGCGCTACGGTCCGGGACGTGAAGCAAAACGGATTTCTGTTGCGATTCCGGGTCGCGCCCTATGACCTGACGGTTTTTGCAGATGGACGGGCCATGATCAAGGGCACCACGGACCCTGCCGTTGCCCGTTCCTTGTATGCGAAATATCTGGGTTCCTGAAGAGGGCCCGTGACTCGCTCCCCGCTCTTACCGGTAAATACCGCCGCGGCCCGTGGGCGTTCGTAGCGCCGCCCTGTCGAGGTTTTCCCGCAGATTCATGAGTGTCAGAAACGTGCTGAGTACGCGAGCCTTCAGATCATCGGTCAGATGCAGTCCACTCGTTGCCACCCGCGCCAGCTTTTCTCCATGCTCGGTGATGAAGCTCATGATCTCGCGTTGCCGTTCGTGAGGGGTATTCCCGAGAGCGGTCTCACGACGCATCTCCGCGCAGCTTGTCTCGAGCGACAGCGTAAAATGCAGGACGCAGAGCTTCTGCTCGGCTAGCGCCGGTGGCACGTCGTGCTTGCAGCCTGAAATATGGCAAGGTTCGTTCATAGCCCGAAAAAGGTGATGGCAGATAGGTAACATTCCCTGTGCCGAAAATCCAGCAGTATCCTCCGGATGCTGCGAAATGTGCATCAGCGGCTACCTGTCCTTTTGTCCACCCTGATTTTTCCTGAAGGACGCTCCGCGACGAGCGACAGTGGCAAGCTCCCTAGAAACAGATGGAACCTTGCTCCAGGAATTTTATTTACGCCCGCGCAACGATCCTGTATAAATATACAGTCGGGTGAATAGAATATACAGATGAGTGCTACCAAGACATTCCGCCACGGACAGATCCTGCGTTTGATCGCTGCCGGAGGCGTCGGCAACCAGGAAGACCTGCGCCGGCGGCTCGCGCAGCAGAAGCTGCGCGTCACGCAGGCCACCCTGTCTCGCGATTTGCAGGAGCTGAAGCTGGCTAAAACCGTCGAGGGTTACAAATTGTCGGCTGCCCTGGTCGATGATGCCGCTTCTGTTCCTCCGCTGACCCGGGCCTTGCGTGAGTTCCTGCTCGACATCCGTCCCGCCGAAAACCTGCTGGTTCTAAAAACTCCGCCAAGCGGTGCCCAGCCTCTGGCCGCCGCCGTCGATGGGGCACGTTTTACGGAAATAGCCGGCACCATCGCCGGTGACGATACCGTCCTGATCATTACTCCGAACCGCAAGACGCGCGAATCCTTGCAGAAAAAAATCGAAGCACAGGTGAAATGAGAGACCCCGGAACGATTGCCGTGATTGGTGTCACTGGATACACCGGTTTTGAACTGGCTACGCTGCTTGTCCGCCATCCGGAACTCCCGCGCCCGACGTTCTACGTCCGCGAAACGAACGGTGCCGGGTGCCTTGCCGATCTTTTCCCCCAATTGCGCGGCCGCGGCGAAGCTCCGCTGAGACAGCTTTCGATGGATGCGATTACCGCGAGTTCCGCCGGAACGGCATTCCTCGCAACTCCGCATGAAGTGTCCGCGCAGTTTGCCCCGGGTCTTCTCGACGCCGGTTTGCGCGTGATCGATCTGAGCGGCGCGTTCCGCTTCCGGTCGCCCGAAACGTTTTCGGACTGGTACAAGCTTCCGGCCCCGCCCGCTTCGCTCCTGGCCGAAGCCGTCTACGGTCTGCCTGAACTCTTTGCCTCCGAGATTGCCAGCGCGAGACTCGTAGCCAACCCCGGCTGCTATTCGACCAGCATCATTCTCGCCGTTCGCCCGCTTGTGGAAGCCGGTTTGCTGGCAAGAGACCAATCTGTCGTTTGTGATTCGAAATCCGGTGCCAGTGGCGCAGGCAAAGAGCCACGTCGTGACCTTAACTTCGTCGAAGTCAACGAGAACGTTCGCGCGTATAACCTGTTCTCGCATCGCCACACCCCGGAGATCCTCGAGTATGCGGGAATTGCCGCGTCGCAACTGGTCTTCACCACGCATCTTCTGCCGGTAGCGCGCGGTATTCTTTCGACCATCTACATCGCATTCGAGGAAGCGCAAACACCGCAAGCGGTCGAATCTATTTACCGCAAGTTCTATTCCGATTGCCCCATGATCCGCATCTGGCCCGCTGGCACCGTTCCGGAACTTCAGCACGTGGTCAAAACGAATTTCAGCGACATCGGGTTTGCCCTCGATGCCTCTGGCAAACGGCTCATCATCGTTTCCTGCCTCGACAACCTTGGCAAAGGTGCTGCGGGTCAAGCCGTCCAGAACCTGAATGTAATGTTGGGAATGAAGGAGCAAACAGGCCTGCTATGAAAATCGTAATCAAATTTGCGGGTGCGCTGCTTGAAGAAGCGGATCTCGTCAACGATCTTGCCACGCATGTCGCTACACTTGCCAAATGCGGACACGAGATCCTGGTGGTCCACGGCGGCGGGCGCCTTTTTACAGAAACGCTCAAACGCCTCGGCATCCAAAGCAAGTTCGTCAGCGGACTTCGGGTTACCGATCGCGAGACGCGCGACGCCGCGGTCATGGTGTTTGCCGGACTGCTCAACAAGCGTCTGGCAGCTGCCATTTCTGCTGCCGGCCACCCGGCCATCGGCATTAGCGCTGCGGACGCCAATTGCTTTACTGCCGCTCCGCTGGTTCACAACGATATCGAAGGCAGCCTCGGTTTTGTCGGCTACCTCACCGGTGTCAACACCGCGCTGCTCGGGTCTTTGTGGCGGGCAGGACTTGTTCCCGTCGCAGCTTGTCTCGGGCTTGCTGCCGACGGTGAACTCTACAACATCAATGCCGATCACATGGCCGCCGCCTGCGCGGAATTTATCGCGGCGGATCATCTCGTGTACCTCACCGACGTGGCGGGTGTGCTCGATGGCGACAAAGTGCTCTCCGCCATTTCTACCGACGAGATCAATCGCCTGATCGATTCGCGCGTAGTCTCCGGTGGCATGGTTCTGAAGCTCGAAGCGGCCAAGCGCGCTCTTGAAGGTGGCGTGGGTCAGGTTCGCATTGTTGGTGGCGATTCCGCTTCCGCTGCGCTTGCTCCCGATCTTTACGGTGCTGTTCCGAGTGAGGAAGCTTTTACCGATTTACCCGGCACACGCGTCGTGAAACTGGGACTTCCGTCCGACCACGCAGCCGTAGCCGCAGTCTAGTTTGAACGTGAAGGAGAACACCAAAATGACAGCTTCGCTCGCCCTGCCTGTCTCGATCGCAAAGGATCTGCTCACCGGGGCGGAATGGTCGCCTCTGGATGCTCGCGATCTCTTGGAACGCACCAGCGATATCAAGGCGCGTCCTGCGCGCTACGCCCAAACCCTGCGAGGCAAACATATCGCGCTGATTTTTGAGAAGCCGTCCCTTCGCACCCGGGTCACGTTTGAGGTCGGGATCCAGAGCATGGGCGGCAATATCGTATTTCTTGACCATACGCAAGCGCGACTGGGCGAACGCGAGTCGATTCCTGACGTCGCGCGTAATCTTGAACGCTGGGTACAAGGAATCGTTGCGCGCGTTTACCAGCAGCACGTGCTCGACGAGATGGCTGCTTCCATCTCCATTCCTGTCGTCAATGCACTTTCCGATCGGTTTCATCCTTGTCAGGCTCTGGCCGATTTTTTCACTCTGGAAGAAAAGTTCGGCTCGCTCAAGGGCTTTAAACTAGCCTACGTCGGCGACGGCAACAACGTCTGTCATTCGCTCATTTATCTCGCGTCGCGGCTCGGGGTGCACCTGCGCATCGCCACGCCGGCGAATTATGCACCCGCCGAAGATGTACTGGCTGACGGTAAATTGTGGGCAAAGCAGACCAAAGCGCGCATCGAAGTTTTCACCGATCCGCGCGAAGCTGTCCAGAACGCCCGTGCGATATACACCGACGCATGGACCAGCATGGGTTTTGAAGCCGAAGAAAAGATCCGTTATGCGATCTTCAAGCCCTATCAGGTCAATCGTAAGCTGATGGCCCACGCCGCCAAGGGGGCGGCTTTCATGCACTGCCTGCCTGCCCATCGCGGAGCCGAAGTCACTGACGAAATTCTCGATGGACCGACATCGATTGTTCTCAGCCAATCCGAAAATCGGATGTATGTGCAAAAGGCCATCCTGCATGCCCTGTATACCTGAGTTCGGGCGGGGCGGCTCGGGAGACTTCAGCGCCCCTGCGTCGCGTGTTTCTATCCATCAAACTGTTGCACGTTTCTGTTTAACTAAATTCCAGGAGAATCGCAATTGACCAAGCAGCGTCTGAAACCGAAGAAAGTCGTTCTGGCCTATTCCGGAGGCCTTGACACCTCTATCATCATCACCTGGCTCAAAGAAAATTACGGTTGCGAAGTGATCGCCATGATCGGTGATGTTGGCCAGCAGGAGGACCTCGAGGCCGCCCGCAAGAAAGCAGTCGCCACCGGAGCTTCTGCGGTCTACGTCGAAGACCTTCGCGAAGAATTTATCCGCGACTATATCTGGCCAACATTGCGCGCCGGCGCCGTCTATGAACATACCTATTTGCTCGGCACCTCGATGGCGCGCCCCATTCTTGGCAAACGTCAGGCGGAACTCGCACTGCAACTCGGTGCCGATGGTCTCTCGCACGGCTGTACCGGTAAGGGGAACGATCAGGTCCGTTTTGAGTTGGCCTATAAAGCCATCGCGCCTGACCTGCAAATCATCGCGCCCTGGCGGGAGTGGGACATTGATTCTCGCGAAGACGCCATCGCTTATGCAGACAAGCACAAGATCCCTGTCGAGCAGAGCAAAAAGAATATCTACAGCCGGGACCGCAACATATGGCACCTGAGCCACGAAGGCGGTGAGCTCGAGGATCCGGCCAACGCTCCTAACGAGGCAATGTGGCAATGGGTCGTTTCTCCGGAAGATGCCCCCGATAAGCCCGAAGAAGTGGAAATCGGCTTTGAAGCAGGTACCCCGGTTTCGGTGAATGGAAAAAATCTCGGTCCCATCGAACTTCTCAATACCCTCAACGAAATCGCTGCCAGGAACGGCGTAGGCCGCACCGATCTTGTCGAAAATCGGCTGGTTGGAATGAAATCGCGCGGCGCATATGAAACTCCCGGCGGTACGCTGCTCATCTATGCGCACCGCGAACTCGAACGCCTCACCATTGACCGCGAGACGGCACACTTTCAGCAAGCACTTGCCGTTCGTTACGCTGACCTTGTTTATAACGGTTTGTGGTTTACCGCATTGCGCGAGGCACTGGACGGTTTCTTTAGCGTCGCTCAGCAATCGGTCACTGGCTCTGTCGGGCTGAAACTCAAGAAGGCTACGCTCAATGTAACCAAGCGTGTTTCGCCGTACTCGCTTTATCGCGCGGATCTGGCCAGCTTCACCATGGGCCGCTACAATCCGAAGGACGCGGAGGGCTTCATCAACCTGTTTTCGCTTCCCGTCACTGTCCGGCCACGCGCCAAAGCCAGCACTCAGAATTCCTGAGTGCTGCAGAATTCTTTACTGAGAGAAAAATGACTGATCGCAAAGACGATCGTTTATGGGGAGGCCGCTTTGAGGACGCGCCGGACGCGGATTTCGACGCATTTCAGCGCTCCTTCTCCTTCGATTCGCGTTTCCTTCTGCTCCAGTTGAAAGTCGATCGCGCATGGGCCAGAGGTCTCCGCGGCGCAGAAGTCTTGACCGAGGACGAATTTCGCCAGATTCTCGCCGCGCTCGATGAACTCAGCCAGCGAGTCCGTTCCGATCCCGGGTGGGTCGAGCGATTCGGCGCCGAAGTGGAGGACGTCCATCATTTCGCTGAAAAAGCCGTTGTTGATGCACTTGGCCCTGTTGGCTGGAAACTCTATACCGGCCGCAGCCGCAACGAACTGGTCGCAACGGAATTCCGCATGTTTGTCGCAGATTCCGGCAAGCAGACGCTCATTCGGCTTACTCGTCTTCTCCGCGTTTTTATCGATCAGGCAAAGAAGTGCATCCGGATCCCCATGGCCGGCATGACCCACATGCAGTTCGCCCAGCCAATTCTTCTCTCCCATTTCCTCATGGCTCATGCCGAAGCCTTTCTGCGGGATTGCCAGCGGGTCAGGGACGCAATCGCCAGCGCCGACTATTGCCCCATGGGCTCGGGCGCTCTCGCTGGATGTGCTTTTCCGGTCGATCGCGCCTCGATCGCAAGGGATCTAGGCTTCTCCCGCATTACGGCCAACAGCCTTGACGCTGTGAGCGACCGCGACTTTGCCGTCGATTACCTTTTCGCACTGTCAACGATCGCCACCCATCTCTCCCGGCTGGCTGAGGATTTCGTCCTTTTTGCGTCTCAGCCTTTTTCCTATGTCATTCTCTCGGACCAATATTCCACCGGCAGCAGTCTGATGCCGCAGAAAAAGAATCCGGATTCCTGGGAGCTCATCCGGGGCAAGACCGGCCGCGTCACGTCTTCTCTCCTGACGCTGCTGACGGTCCTCAAAGGCTTGCCCAGTAGCTATCAACGGGACCTGCAGGAGGACAAGGAATCCCTGTTCCTCGCGCATGACCAAGTGCAAGGCATGCTGATGGTCGCCGCAGGTGCTCTCGGGACGACCCGGTTTCGTGAGGATCGTCTCCGTCAAGCTGCCGAAGATCCGGCGCTGCTTGCAACGGAAGCCGCCGATTATCTCGTGCGCGCCGGCACTCCGTTCCGGGAAGCTCACGACCTTGTCGGGAAACTCCTGCGTGAAGCGGAAAGAAAGGGCTTGCCCTGGACGAAACTCGCCGCAGTCGATGCCCGCGCCATTTCTCCGCTGTTTGATCAGGAGTTTTTTAATCATCTGCCAACCGTCGAATCGGCGATTGCCTACAAGGCGGTCGCCGGCGGCACCTCCGAAAATTCCGTGCGGTCGTCGATTGACCAGTTCGAACAAAGACTCCAAAAGGTGGAGATCAACGAGCCATGATTCGTAAATCGATTCAGGCAGAAGAGGTCTATCCGCATGAAGCATGCGCTCTCTGAAACAGCGTTGCCGCGTGGATTCCGCTTTTCCGCGACCGCGTGCGGCCTGAAAAAAACCGGCGCACTGGACCTCGCGCTGCTCTCGAGTGACGTCCCGGCCGCCGCTGCGGCTGTCTTCACACAGAATCTTGTCGCCGCCGCGCCTGTCGTCCTGTCAAAAGCGCATCTCCGTGCCTCGAAGGGCCGCATGCGCGCCATCATTATCAATGCGGGCAATGCGAACTGTGCAACCGGCAGGACTGGCTACGAGGCCTCGGTCAAAACGACCGATGACACAGCGCGCCAGCTCAATTGCCTGCCTCGCGAAGTGTTTGTCTGTTCGACCGGCGTTATCGGTGTACCGCTCCCCACCGAAAAGATCCTCCGGGCCCTTCCCGGAGTCGTCCGAAACCGTCGGTCATCCGCTCGCTCGTTTGCGGAACTTTCGCTTGCGATCTGCACCACGGACACTGTTCCCAAAACAGCGTCCACCTCGTTTTCGATTGCCCGGAAGCGCGTCAATCTCGTGGGTTGCGCGAAAGGTGCCGGGATGATTCATCCGAACATGGCCACCATGCTCGCCTTTGTCGCTACCGATGCGACGATTTCTCCCGCACTGCTCCAGAAAACTCTCGACCAGGTCATCAGGGGTACGTTCAACTCCATCAGCATTGACGGCGATACCTCTACCAACGACACGCTTATCGTTCTCGCTAACGGCGCTGCCGGTACTCCGTCCATCGAGGCAAATACTCTCGCGCATCGCAATTTCACGAGAGCACTTCGAGAGATCTGTCATTCGCTTGCCCTGCAGATCGTTGCTGACGGCGAAGGCGCCCAGCGAGTGATCGAGATCGAAGTTCGGGGGGCTGCGACGAAGGCCGGCGCACACAGAATCGCTCAAACCATTGCTACCTCACCCTTGGTGAAAACGGCGTTCGCAGGCGGTGATCCCAACTGGGGGCGCATTTTTGCGGCTGCCGGGCGGGCTGGAGTGAAGTTCGATCCTGATCGTACTGACATCCAAATGGCAGGAATTCACGTTCTACACCGCGGGCAACCGCTCAACTTCAACGAGCGTGCCGCCAGCAACCGTTTACTTGAGCCGCATGTCCTGTTAATTGTTGATCTTCACCAGGGCCGGGAATCCGCCCGTTTCTGGACGTGTGATTTCACTGCGGAATATGTCCGTATCAACGCCAGCTACCGCACCTGAGCGGTCGCTGCCAACTACTCCTCCCATTTCCAGTTTGCATACTGCTCGCGCAAGGCGATCTTCTTGAATTTACCCACGCTCGTTCGCGGAATCGTCTTGACAAATACAAACTCATCAGGCATCTGCCATCTCGCAAAATCCTTCGCCAGAAACTCCCGAAACTCGCCCTTCGGGACGCTTGCACCATCTTTCAGCACCACCAGCGCCAGCGGACGTTCCTGCCATTTAGGATGTGGCACGCCCACCACGCACGCCTCGCGCACTGCAGGATGCCCCATCAGCGCGTTTTCCAGATCGACCGAACTGATCCATTCGCCGCCGGATTTCACCAGATCCTTCGCGCGGTCGACGACCTTCATGATTCCTTCCGGATCGATTGTCCCCATGTCGCCTGTCCGGAACCATCCATCCGGGCTCCATTTATCCACTTGAGTCGGTTCTCTGTAATAGCTTCCTGCCACCCAGGGCCCGCGAACCTCTACTTCGCCTACGGTTTCCCCGTCCCAGGGCGCTTCTCCCTCCGGCCGCATGACTCGCAGATCGATCAGCGGAACTGGCCATCCCTGTTTCGCTCTGACCAGATATTTCCGCTCTTCCGGCCAATCCTGCATGCGCGATTTCAGATGTCCGGTGGTTGCCAGGGGAGACGTTTCCGTCAATCCCCAGAGATGCAGGATGCGAATCCCGTATCGGTCCATCTTTCTCATCAGTTCGAGTGGCGGCGCACTGCCACCGCTTACGGCTCGTACCGGATGATCCAGATGCCAGCGTCCCGGATTTCGCTCGAGCTCATCGAGCACGCTAATCCACACAGTGGGCACTGCGTTCGCCGCGGTAACCCTCTCGCTCACGATTAAATCCAGGATCGCCGCAGGTTCCACGTTCGGCCCCATCAACACCAATTTGGCTCCCGTCATGACTGCGGTGTAGGGCACGCCCCAGGCATTGGCGTGAAACATCGGGGCGAGCGGCATCAGTACGTCCTGATGGCTTACAGCAAATGTGTCAACCATCGCTTCGGCCATCGAATGGAGCACGAGGGATCTGTGGGTGTACACCACGCCTTTCGAGAATCCTGTCGTTCCCGATGTGAAGCACATTGCCGCTCCATCGGTCTCTTCGATTTTCGGGTAACGGAAATCGAGACTGCCCGTCAGCAGCAGCTCTTCGTAATTCAGATACTCGGCGGATATCGGTTCCTCATATCCGTAGGGCACGACAATTACTTTCTCAAACTTCACGTCCCGGGCGAACTTCAGATAGAGAGGGAGCAGCACATCATCGATGATCAGGAACCGGTCTTCGGCATGATTTACAATGTTGGCAATTTCATGCGGGTGCAGCCGCAGATTGAGCGTATGGAGAATGGCCCCGGCGCACGGCACCCCGAAAAATACCTCCAGATGTCCGGCATGGTTCCACATCATCGATGCCACGCGCTCGCCGCGTTTCAGTCCCAGCAAGGTCAGCGAGGACGCCAGCCTTTTTGCCCGCTCATAAAACGCACCATAACTTGTCCGCAGCAGGGTGCGGTCCAGTTTGCGCGAAATGATCTCGATTTTTGGGAACAGTTTTCCAGCACGTTCGAGTAATTCTGGCAGGACGAGCGAATACTCCATCATTGTGCCGTGCATGTATTTATTTAAGGTGGGGACCTCCGGGGTTGCATCCTACCACCTCGGGACGCTCCGATGTCAATGCGACTTTGCCACGGGCCCTTCCCTAGCGGCTTTCTTCATTTCTGATCAACTTATTTTCACCCGAAGAACGAACTACGGCCGCCCTACAGTGTTTCTCCTAGAAGCAGGACTGGTACCTTTACCCGCCGCTCACCCAGTAATTCTGGTTGCAAAAACACCTATTATTCGAGACCATGCACGAGACCACTGATCGTACTTCCCGCTCCCTGTGGCACCTCATCCGGTCTGCCCCTCCAGCGGTCAAGGTATCTTCAGTGCGCTCCGCAATCGTCATTCGGTTCCGGGCAGAAGGAGTCCGCTGGTGAAGAAGCTTTACGTCGGCAATCTTCCGTTCAACGCATCGGAAGAGCAGCTGCAGGAATGGTTCGGGCAAGTTGGTGTAAATCCCTCGGCAATTAGTTTAATTCGCGACCGATTTACAGGGCAGTCTCGTGGCTTCGCTTTCATCGAAATTACAAATGATGAAGAAGCTGACAAGGCTGTGGCTTCCTTGAACGGTCAGAATTTCGGGGGCCGGAACCTTGTTGTGAATGAAGCACGGCCGCAAACGGAACGTTCCGGTGGCGGTGGTGGACGTGGGTATGGCGGCGGTGGTGGCGGCGGCGGTCGTGGTGGTGATCGCGGTGGCCGAGGCGGCGGTGGCGGCCGCGGCGGTGACCGTGGTGACCGCGGCGGTGGTGGCGATCGCGGTAATCGCTGGTAATCGCTTTTCCCTTAGTTTTTTCGCTCCGTTTGTCGTCAGGACAGGTTTGTGCCTGGAGATTGAGTCCCAGCCCATTCTCGAGGCCCTTCCGCCCGATCTCCCCCTGAAGTTTGCTCCTGCTCGTTCTGCCGATATATTCACAGCCCCCAATTATTTTCCTAGCGTGCGCAATTTTTTGATTGTAGTATCCTGCCCGTTTGGTGCTCGCGATCGGCTTCGCTCCACGATCCTCGTGAGATTTGCGTTTCGTCGCGAAATTCTTCTTCACTGAATTTCCTGCGGAACCTTCAGTACGTTGCTGAGTTTGAAACATCAAGCCAACTTTTTTTCTTGCTTCCCCTGGCTTGGAGTATACGAAGAGTGTGCACCATCGCTCCGCAGCACCGTACGTGCGTGAACACGAAGGCCTCAGGGATTCTCCTGCGGATGAACGTTCTCAGCACAACTCGCATCAAAAGGTTGGTTCGCCTCTGACTATGACTTCTGGATGGCACAAGCGCGATTGGAAACAGTTCTATGAGCTGGCGCGGCGCCCGTGGCAACGCCACCGCCCGCCGCGGCCCGTGTATCCATCCGGGATGAACCGCGTTTCACCCGCCGCAGGGTTCAGCTTGTCGGAGCTGGACGATGCTGGTGTTGACCTCGATCTCGCGGAACGCCTGGGCCTGCCGGTCGATGCCGGGCGTATTGGCGCCTACGGCCCGAACGTTACAAGCCTTCGTGATTTTGTCCGATCCTCCCGCAATCCGCTTTGAGTCGCCGCGCAGTTGCGAAAAGCGATCTTCGAGTGCCTATTCGGCCTTTAGCGCAGGCCCTTCCTGTACCTGAAGCAAACCTAAATCCAGGTTCTTCCGATCATCATCCGCAAGTTCCACTGCTATGCCCTTGTCCTCAAAAGGCTTCAGAAAATCCGGATCTTCCCATGCTCCGCGCTCGACTCCATCCCAACTGAACACTCGGTATTTTCCGGGAGCAAGCCCGCGCAGCTCGTACTGTCCGTTCTGATCGGTCGTCACCGGCTTGAACAACCGATCCACCTTCCGCTTTGATTCTTCCGGCACCGCCACCACCCAGACACCTGCCACCGGCAACGATTCGTCATTTGTTACCGTTCCTCTCAATCTCGCGCCTCTGGAACTCACCACGATTACAATCGTCCCCGCCGTAGCTTTCCCGACCCGCAATGTGTCACCGTCAAGCGCGGTTTCTCCCTGCCGCATTTCCTTGATGTAGCAGTCTTTCGACAATCCCATCAGTTTCAGATCAAACGTTCCTTGTGGAACATCTTTCATCGTGAAGGTCTGATCATCCTTCACCTTTGCAAAGGATCCTCCCATTCGTGCGGACTGGCCGGGCACGGCCGCTACAATTTCATCCTCTGTCCCCAGGCTTACTTTCCCGTCCCAGATCACCCGGCCTTGAATTTCAATTCCCGCTCCGATCACCAGGGTGACTCCTTCCACGTCTCCGTTGACGACCTCCACATCCTCCTCGGTCGTATAGTTCCTTCCATCCTCACTCGCGAATGCCACCAAGGTGTATTCGCCCGGGACCACTTCTGGAATCTCGAATGTTCCGTCGCCCTTCTTTGTCGGAGTCCAGTTCATGTACTCCCACTCTCCTTTCGAGGATTTTCGGACAAGCGACAGACCCGATCGGCCACTTTTCGCCGTGCCGAGCGTGTTCACTACCCTCCCCCTGATCCGATATACCGGCACCTCTTTCATGAAGATGTCGACCGATGTGATTTCATCTCCCTCGCGCACCTCGATACTGGTAGCCCGGCCGGTATCGGTCGCATTCGGGTAGTAAATCTTGGGGTAGCCTTTTTCCGGCTCGCTCTTCGCGGCCGAGGAATATTCCCGGTCGCCAACGACGTGGTCCCACGCCGGTGCTCGCGCGCTCAGGATGTATCGACCGGGTGCCAGGCCGGGGATCCGGTATTCGCCCAGATCGTTCGAGCTCTGATGATCGATCTCCTCAAACTCCTTTTTTCCTTCTGTATACGCTTGCCGCGACGCCACGACGACGGCGTTGCTCAGGGGTTCGCCATCTTCGTCGAATATTCGTCCGGTGATTACGCCTGCGCGGCCTAGCTTGAAGATCAGATCCGTCATCGTCTGCCCGGAACGCAACGTGAAGGTCGCTCCAGGATCATTTGGCTTTTTCTGTCCGTATTCATACTGCACATATCCGTTCCGCGAGACGATCATGCGGTATTGTCCTGCAGGAATATTCCGCAATTCAAAGTGTCCATCAGCACCCGTCTTTGCGGCGATCTCATGATCGCGGTCTTCCCCATTAACGAGCTGCACGGTCGCATTCTTGAGTGGCGAGCCATCTCCTTTCCGGGTAACGACACCAGAAACCACGCATGTATCCTCTTTTGGCTGATTGTTCGGCGCGGGAACTACGTTCGTCTGTGCTGGCGCACAAACGGCCATGCCCAAGAGCAGTCCCGGCAAAAGCATGCCTCTTCGCATGACGTCAGAGTACCTGCCGCAGAGTATAACCCCGCATGGCGTCGTTTTCGGACGGGTCTTTTTGGCTTGAAGCCCGCCGTGGCTTTGGACACAGGTCCACATTCCACGTAAAATAGCTGTTCTGGACGGAAAAAATGGCTTCACCCTTTAACATCATCCCGAACGGCGCTCCGGCCTTAGTACCGTCTCCGGACGCTCACCCGCGTCCGGACTGGCTGCGCGTCAAATTCTTTGGCGGCGAAAAATATCACGATCTCAAACGCATCATGCGGACACTCGATCTGCACACGGTCTGCGAATCCGCGCGCTGTCCGAACATGGGCGAATGCTGGGAGCATGGTACCGCCACGTTCATGATCCTAGGGGACATCTGTACCCGCGCTTGCGGTTTTTGTGCAGTGCCCTCCGGAAAGCCCGTTGGCCCTCCCGACGAAGAAGAACCGTATCGCGTAGCCGAGGCGGCGGCCCGCATGAACCTGCGTTACGCGGTTGTCACCAGTGTCAATCGTGATGATCAGCCCGATGGCGGCGCTCGCATCTTTGCCCGGACAATTGAGGAAATTCGTAACCGGGTTCCAGGCTGCAAGGTCGAAGTCCTGATTCCTGATTTCCGTGGCGATTGGGATTCGCTGAACGTCGTGCTAGCCGTCAAGCCGGACATACTCAATCACAACACCGAAACTGTTCCGCGCCTCTATCGCCAAGTTCGCAAAGGTGCGGTCTACGAGCGCTCTCTTGAACTTCTGTCCCGTGCAAAAAGAATGCACCCGACATCCCCACAAAGACTGGTCTCATGCTGGGCCTTGGCGAAGAAACAGAGGAAGTCCTTGCCACCATGCAGGATCTCGCCGCGCAAGGAACTGACATCCTCACCCTGGGCCAGTATCCGTTACCCACGCGAGACCATCTTCCCGTCGTCCGCTTCGTTCATCCGGAGGAATTCTCGAGACTCAAGCTGACAGGCGAGAAAATGGGCTTCAAACACGTCGAATCCGGTCCGCTCGTCCGTTCGAGCTACCACGCCTTTGACCAGGCTGAAATGCGCGATCCGC
>CAVRSA010000016.1:0-223056 GCA_963723725.1 Candidatus Acidiferrales bacterium | reverse complement strand
GCGAAATTCTCTAAGTAATTGCTGTCATGGTTCCGCCGGATCTTAATTTCCGAATAGACAGCCATCCAGACAGATGGGGTCGCGCTCGAAATAACGTTTTATTGTAATGCCACTCTATAGAGGTTACGGTGAACGTCCTGGTGCAAGGCGGCCGACAATCCCGGCTCCGGACCCGTAAGAATTGCTCCCTCCACGACTTTCGCGCCTCGCATCCGGTGCATGTCCGCACTGGACGAGATCCCCGCCAAAGGCAACGACGGCAGATTCCTGGAGGGAGAAACGGGCATGACGAGGGTCTCTGTTCCGGCACTGATGCTCATGATGATACTGAAGGAGTTCGCGTCCGGGCTCCATTGCGTCATGCAGTACCCGGGGCAAACCAGCACGGAAGTCCCGCCGTCGAGGGGACTCGCCACAATCCGGCCGGCGGGACCATCGTTTTTCGGTTGCGCAACGATTGCCCATCGGCCATCAGGAGAAATCCCCTGTAGATCAAGAATCGGAGTGGGCTGTACCCTTACGCGCTCGTTGCCGTCCGGCCGCATACGGAACAAGAGATTCAATCCGCCCTCGGCTGCACGAAAATAGATGCGGCCAGTTGAATCCCAGTGGGGTTGATCCTCGTTTACGGGCGACGAGAACTGCCGAGGAGGAAAGCCGGAGTCGAGCGATGCCAGCCACAGATGTGAGCGGTTTTCGGGTTCAGCCGCAGAGAACACAACTTGGGTGCCATCGGGTGAAACGTCGTAGTCTCTCATCAGAGTGTCAGGCAGAAGCCGCACGCGGTGCCCGGTCTCGAGGTCTGCTACCCAGAGCTCATGGTTGGAAAATTGGCCGGGGACTGCCTTACTATGAACCAGGTAATACAGTTTCTTTCCGTCGTGCGAGAACTTTGGGGACTCGGCGTAACCTTCGGAAGAAATCTGGCGCTCGCCCTTGGCATCGCGCACCCAGAGAGTACTTTGCGTGAGTCCAACGGAGGTGACGAGTGAAGCGCCGTCCGGAGCCACGGCAATGCCTTCCTCTTCGGTGGCGCCGGAGGTAAGTTGTTGCGGCTCTCCATCGGGAAAGCGCTGGCGCCAGATATGAAAGCGGCCACCGGCGTTGGAACTGAAGTACATCCACGCTTGGTCTGGAGACCAACCCACGTATGTGCACGCGGCCCCGGGCGGCCCAACGGGCTTGCTCGGAGAACTGGCGTCAAACGGGACGAGCCGGCAGGGCAGCCAGCCGCCGTTGTCCATCTCCGCCAAAAGCACCCACTTGCGGTCGGGAGAAAGTGCCGAACGGTGGGCCATGCCGCGTTCGCGCGGTGGCAGGTAGATTTGGCGGACTTGATCGCGCGAGGAATTGGAAGTAGCAATTGCCATGTGGATGCCGGATACGAATTCGGAGAAAAGCAGATGGCCGGAATCGATCGAGGTGAGACCCCCGGTATTTGGAAACAGGAGGTGAGGTTCGCCACCCAGCACCGGAACGGTCCAGGTATCAAATTGGTTCAACGCGAACACGGTATAGAAGAGTGCAGAGCCGTCAGCGGAAAACTCCGGACTCATCTTCGTAAAGGCGTCATGAGTCAATTGCACAGACTCACCATTAGGGAGAAGCTTTGCGTAGATTTGTCCGCTGGTCATGAATGTGTCGGGGCCGCGGATGAAGGCGAGAATGCGTCCATCCGGAGAAAGCGTCGGGGAAACAGCGGAATCGGCAAAATCGGTGAGTTGGATCAGGCCAGGCTGCGATACGGGTTTTATCGAGCTCTCTTGTGAGGCAGCCCGGGGAACTGATCGTTTGGCGCGAAGCCATGCAACAACACCCGCTGCCAGCAAGATGAGGGCTAATCCACCGGCGCAGATAGTCATCCAATTCAGTTGGAGGCGTGCCGCTGTTGAGGTCAGAAGGGGTGCGGCATTGGCGGGGATGGCTTCCAGCGCTCGCTGGCCTTCGGAGCCTCCTTGGTGACGTTGCTGCTCAGTAGCCTTAATCTCCACCGGTGGGTTGGGTTTGATCTTTCCAATGAAGCGGTAGCCACGTTTGGGGAGCGTCTCGATAAAGCGGGGATTGTCGGCGGCGTCTCCCAGCGCCTCTCGGATCTTGTTTACTGCGGCGGCCAGGCTATGTTCGAAATCAACGAATGTGTCTGCAGGCCATAATTTGCGGCAAATCTCCTCTCGACTAACCACATCTCCGGCGTTTTCCAGTAAGAGCACCAACAACTGAAAGGGCTGTGCCTGCAGGCGGATTCGGGAACCATTCTTGCGAATTTCGGCAGAGCGCAAATCGACTTCGAACTTGTCAAAGGCAACCCGTCGAGGCCGTGGTGAGGGGGAATGTGAATCTTCGCGAATCTCAAAAGGCATGTGGCGGTCCTAGACGGCTGAATAGCTTCGTGTCAATTCCTTCCGCTCCAAGCAAGTCATCGACAGTCTTAGGGCCAACCAGCTAGCCGGCTACGAATAGGTAGCCAGTCTGAGCGGTGACCTGGGTTACCTGAGTGCGAACTAGCCCCAAATTGCTTCCTCCGCAATTAATTCAGCGGATGCTAGCACCCCAGCAAAGACACGGTCAAGTGAGAGAGTGCCTACAAAAGTGCCTGCTATCAGCGAGTTATCTGGTGACAAAAAATTAAACCCGAAGTGACGGCACGAGCATTGCGCGCGGCTGCTTTTAGAGTGAAATTCCATGAACTTCGCTTTGCTCCGCCCTCCGGGGTTGGGAAAAAGCATGTGGACTTTAGCTC
Organism: Candidatus Acidiferrales bacterium; assembly: GCA_963723725.1. Lineage (GTDB taxonomy): Bacteria > Acidobacteriota > Terriglobia > Acidiferrales > UBA7541 > Acidiferrum. Next base: position 220,316 of record CAVRSA010000016.1, on the reverse strand, counting down.
AACTAAGAGGAGATAGAGAATGAATCATGATCTTTGGACCAATTTGAAAATGCGTCGAAACGGGCGGTTCTTGGCACTCGCTGTATTGGTAGGTTTGGTTCTTTTGCTTAGCGCTGCCGGCGCAAGGGCTGGTTGTGGTATTCCCTACAAAGCTGGAGCCGCCCCGGCACCGGCAATTCCTTTTGTCAGCCCTCATGTGGATGACGATTGGCACGAGCAGGGCGGCATCGTGGGTCTGTGGCATGTGCTTTACACCGGAACTTACGATTACAATTTCCCTCCGGGAGGACCTTATCCCCCCTCGGCGTTCCCGTTCCTTGAATCCTTCAAGACATGGCACGCGGATGGAAATGAATTTGAGAACGCATTTCTTTCACCCGCCGGCGGGAATATTTGCTTTGGAGTGTGGAAAGATCTGGGTGACCACCGCGTCAAGCTGCACCATATCGGTCTAATGTTTGCCCCGGACGGCAGCATCTCAAGCATCTTCACCGTCGACGAAACGGATACGGTCGCGTCCGACGGCAAAACCTACAAAGGGATGTTCGATTTCAAACTCTGGCCGCCCAGCTACGATGCCGTCGGCGTGGGAACGCCAATCGCTGAGGTCAAGGGAACCACGGCCGCTACTCGAATCACTGTCGAGTAACCAACCCCAAACCCGGAAAAGTAATTGCCGGGCGCGTGGCGAGGGGATCCCGTACCGATCCCCTTTTCACGTTCCGCTGTTGCGACACGGCAGAGGTCGCGGGGCCGAGTGCCCACGGGCCTACCAGCGTTTTCAACACTGCACAAAAATGTACCCTGCGACGCAGATGCTGTGCTCGTTATCTCTTATTTCGCGACTGTGGCGTTTGTCGTATCGAGCGTGGTTGTATTCGCGCCCGGCTTTAGCTCTACTTTGTAGCCCCACGACAGCATCTGTTTGTTGTAGATCGTTGAAATCATCAGATAGTACGAACCGGGTGGAACTCCGGGCAGCGCACCCTTGCCATTCACGTCCGCACGTGCAGCCGAAACAGCATTCGCTTGAATCGCTGCAATTGCCTTTTGGCAATCAGGCGTGCGGCTGGCGCATACCGACGCCAAATATTTCTGCCCTGTCATGCCCGGTGGAATCTCGACGCCACCCTTTTTCAGGGCGGTATCGTAGTCGTCTCGCAGCAGCACCAACGGTCGACCCGCTAACGGATTTTGCACTCCAGGTTGCGCCGGGAATCCACTCGAAATGTTTAGCACGGCGTTCCCTAAGGGTGCCGCCGCAGATGACAACGTACCTGGCCCACCAGCACCCGAGCCCGCCGTTCCTCGTCCTGCGCCGGCCATCGCCGCTGCAACGCTGCCGCCATTTGATGGGATCGTCTTGCTTGCAGTCAGCGGCCCCAGATTGCATGTTCTCTCCATCGGGGCAAACGTGAAATCGTCATCTTTATTTTGCCCGGTGATCGCGCGTCCATGCACCTGGTAAGCTCCGGTCTCATTCGGCTCCAGTGACCCATCGGGCCGTATCGCCAACGCCAGCGGGCGATCTGGCGCGTTGATATGCACCACTGCCTTCGCTCCTTCAGCCACCACTGAATAAGGATACGCTCGCGCCGCATCCGGGCCGCAGCCAAGTACCGCCGACTCCGGAAAGAACTGCACGCTGAAACCTGTTTGCGCCGCGTAAATTCCATGCATGCGAATCCCTGCAGGCGTCGGCGCACCTTTGCTTCCGCCAAACATCGTTTTCAGCAAATCTGTTTGCATCGTCTCTAAACCGGCGCTCGCCCCCTTGGATGAAAGATTCAGCGCCGGGCAGGTCACTCGCTTCGGCGAAAATGTTGCGGTGGACGGCGTCGTTGTGCCCGGCACATAGGTACTTTGCGTGTTGGTTCTCGTCACATCATAGGTTCCTCCGCCGGCGGAGGTGACGCTGGTGACGCCACCCGATCCCGCTTGCGGCACTTCGTAGCTATTCACCCGCTGCGTCGACGTCGATGTTTGCGTCTCGGTGTGGCCGGCCGTCGTGGTTCCTCCCGCGACACCTGTCGCGATCACGCCATCAATCACGAATGGCCCCGGACCGACAATCGTTCCGTCCGATCGAAGCGTGAGTATCAGAGGTTTGGGCGTCGTATTGATAGTTATCGTGGGATGCTCGCCCCGAAACTCCAATTTGTAGAACTGTTGATTGGGAGAAAGCATCGAGCAGTTCACCAGCACACCATCGGTAATAAAATCCAAGCGCCAATTTCCTGCGCCTTGGTAAACTCCCGCCATCACCGGACCTGCCGCAGGTGCTTGCGCCCCATTGCCGTCGGTGGGCAACACCGACGAGAGCATCTGGCTGAAGGCACCCAGCAGCGCATTGCCTGTGCACGACGCCGGAAGCCGTCCAGAACTGATGCAGCGTGCGATGGCGCGTTCCTCGGGCGTTTGCGGCTTCTTGCCGGTAATTACCTGCTGCGCGCGTGCCTCGATCGCGTCGTTCTCATCCTCCGCTTTCTTCTTATTCGCTTCGTACAAGTCGTTCTGCTTTTTCTCAAACGCCTGCGCCTTCGCAATTTCGGCGGCCGTTGGCTGCTTGCACGTAGGCAGCAATTTCTTCAACGCACCGCGCGTTTCGTACGTGTACTTCATCAGTCCGTTCGGGAGAATTGTTCCCGGGTGCCCGACCATGCACGTTGATGTGTCGGAAAGGTCACGCATGTTGCAGCTATCGATGAACAGTTTTTCGCCGTTACAAACATAGATGACGTTTTTCTGAACATCCTGAGCCCCGCACACGCCTGCCAAAAGCAATCCGGCGACTGCTGCGAATCTGAAAGGGCAAACTCTTGCCTTCATTGGGCACACCTCCGAAACGATCGCAATCATCAAAAAATGGGCAGGCGCGTGCAAAATCGCTGCAACTGGGAGACTTACGATATACATCCGCCCCGTCGAAGTAAACATGTTCCTTCCGCATTCAAGTTCGGAATACGAATGGTATAACCCCGTATTTCGTGTGAAGAGGCGCTCCCTGGCCTGCCACTTCACCGAAGGAGAGATCCGCAGGAATCGCGGTGTAGCAGTCGATGTCGCCGGTGGCGGGGCAAGTCGAAGAAATGCGTGATGACTTTGTCGATCCCAGCCCCGCTCAATCGACGTACCAGTAGAGCCGCCGAAGCCGCCCAGCGATCCGCGACATTCGCCGGGAGCAACGTCGAAGCTCAGATGTAAAATGGAGCGGCCCGCTCGAGCCGCCACTCAAGGAGAACCACGATGCGCTTCATGATGATCATGTTTCCGAAAGACTACCAAAACGCAAAACCAGGCACGGTACCCGACCTCAAAGCCATGGAGGTAATGGGCAAGTATAACGAGGAGCTGCAGAAAGCCGGCGTCCTGCTCGCGCTCGACGGGCTGACTCCGCCCTCGACGATGAGTGCGCGTGTCACCTTCAAGGCCGGCAAGTCGAAAGTCACCGACGGCCCGTTTAGCGAAGCGAAGGAAGTGGTCGGCGGCTACTGGATCATCGAGGTGAAGTCGCGTGAAGAGGCGCTCGAATGGGCCTCGCGCATCCCCGGACAGGATAGCGAAATGGTCGAAGTCCGCCGCATGTTTGACCTAACCGACTTCGATCCCGAGACGCAAAAGGAGATCCAGAAGAGGTTCGGCGACGCGGGCGCTGAACCCGCTCAGCAATAACTCCGTAATCCGTCGAGACTGGTCTGCGAACTTCGCGATGCGTTTCGATTTCAGCGAATGTCGTTCGCGGGTACACTCCACGCGCCCGCGACAGCAGACGCAGTTCGGTCGGCCCCGGTGCGCGTTGCGGCATCGCCTGAATAATGTTGTGATGAGTGTCGATGTCTTCCGACACGCACTCAGCGAATCCTGACCCAGGCGCGCACTCCGGCACACACGCCGCAATCGAGGCTGTCTGGCGCATCGAATCTCCGCGCCTGATCGCCGGCCTCACGCGCATCACGCGCGATGTCGGCGCCGCCGAAGATCTCGCTCACGACGCGCTCGTCGCCGCACTCGAACAGTGGCCGAGGGAAGGCGTCCCGTCGAATCCCGGCGCGTGGCTCATGGCCGCGGCGAAGCATCGCGCGATCGATCTCGTCCGCCGCCGCTCGCTTCTCGACCGCAAGCACAGCGAACTCGGCCGGCAACTCGAAGAAAAGCAGGAAAATTCCGTGCCCGACTACGCCTCAGCGCTCGACGACGACATTGGAGACGATCTTCTCCGCCTGATTTTCACGTCGTGTCATCCGGTGCTGGGCACCGAGGCGCAACTGGCCCTCACGCTGCGCCTGATCGGCGGCCTCACAACCAACGAAATCGCACGTGCGTTTCTCGTGCCCGAGCCCGCGATCGCGCAGCGCATCGTTCGCGCCAAACGCACACTCGCCGATGCCCACGTGCCCTATGAAGTTCCGCGCGGCGCTGAACTTTCTGAACGTCTCGCGAATGTTTTGCAGGTGATCTACCTGATTTTCAACGAAGGCTACTCGGCCACCGCAGGCGATCAGTGGCATCGCCCCGCCTTGTGCGAAGACGCGTTGCGCCTTGGCCGCATCCTGGCCGAACTTGCACCGAGCGAGCCCGAAGTTCACGGCCTCGTCGCGCTGATGGAAATTCAGGCGTCGCGAACCCGCGCACGCGTCGGCGCGAATGGCGAGCCGATTCTGATGCTCGAGCAAAATCGCGCGCTGTGGGATCGGCTTCTGATCCACCGCGGGCTCGCCGCGCTTGCGCGTGCTGAGGAGTTGAGTCGCACGATGGGCAGCTTCGGCCCCTACACGCTGCACGCCGCGATCGCCGCGTGCCACGCCCGCGCACTCACCGCCGAAGCGACCGACTGGCCGCGCATCGCCGCGCTCTACGCCGCGCTCGCATACGTAGCGCCGTCGTCCATCGTCGAGCTAAATCGCGCCGTCGCAGTGAGCATGACCGAAGGCCCCAGCGCCGGTCTCGCCATCGTTGATGCCATCGCCGACGATCCCGCGCTCAGGTCATACCACCTGCTCCCGAGCGTTCGCGGCGACCTGTTGCGCAAGCTGGGCCGAGTTAGCGAAGCCCGGGCTGAGTTTGAGCGCGCCGCCGCCCTAACCCAGAACACACGCGAACGGGAACTTCTGCTCTCCCGCGCAGCCGCCTGCCTATCGTCCCCATCTTCGTAATCTCCTTTGGGGCGCCCGTCGATGTGATCCGGGTGGGAAAAACGGCCGCCCCAATAACCCGATTTTGGTTACTACGAAGAACCATTTTGGGCGTTCACGCTACCAGTCCACCAGCCTGATCGACCGAATATAAAAACACTTTTTGTCGGGGAGCTGTCGAAGTACGAAAAATAGTGAGCATGTTTGTGGACGACGCCGGAGTTACGGGCGAGTGGAAGGGCGTTCAAATGGCTGAGACGTCCACTCGGTGATGTCGCCATTTCCCCTCCGTCAGAATTAGAAACCTGGTTCGAAACCTGGTTCCGAACCTTGCCCGCCGTGATGCCCAATGACGCGCGCTCACCTTATCCAGCGGTTTGCAACGACTGATCCGCCTACCCCTAACGGCGGGAACGGAGTGTAACAAATTCGGCAATTCCAAGAACAACGGCGTAGGTGGCGAAAAGAAAGGCGCCGTAGCGGCCGCCCGAGGCTTCCTGAATTTTCGGCATGAACGTTCCGAGGTTAGAAAGAACGACAGCTTCTCCGGCCATTCCGGGCAGGGAGAGAAGGAGCATGGCGGGGGCCCAGTCGGACGGGGCGATGTGACGCCAGCGGAGAATCAGGATGCAAAACGCGGCGGAGATGACCGGAGAGATTGCAAAACTCACCCAGTATCGCTCCGCCGTCGTCTCTAAAACACGGTGACCCGCGTAGGCGTAGTAGATTGTTCCCAAAATCCAGAGGATGAGGCCGAGCGATAACAGCAGCATAGATTCCTGGATCTTCATGCAAGCTCCCGGCGTGCTAAGATGAACCATACGGTACGTTTTTATGTACCGCATGGTTCATTTAATGTACCATGCGGTACACCAGGAGGCAAGATGCGCCGCCGGAAGAAGCCGGACCTAGGCGAGTTGCTCGATCGGTGCCTCGCGGCATTCATCGAAGCGGGGACCCTCGAACTGAGCCTCGATCAATTGGCGCGTAAGGCTGGGAGTAGCAAGCGTATGCTGGTTCATTATTTTGGCGGGCGCGACAGGATCGAGGAGCAGGCGATTACCCGTCTTGAAAACCGGCTAAGGGGGCAATTTGCTCCCGAGGCATTCCCTTCAGGAGCGACCCTGCAGTCCGTTGTGAGTACTCTCTGGGAGCGCACTACTGCCTCCCAGTCGAGAGGTGTTCTCTTGCTCGTGATGGACCTGTCCCGGCGCGCCTGGTCGGGATCAAAACGCGCGAAGCTGTTTTATGCTGAGCAGCAGAGGCTATGGATTGAGCTCCTCATGCGGTATCTGCCTGATCGTCAGGCCGTCGAAGAAGTATTGCAGACGTTCCAGGGAGCGGTCCTGGCGTTCCTGATCACTCTAGATCGCGAACCGGGCAGGCGGGCGATGATGCGAATTCTCGAAAACCAGGAGCGGGTGCGGTCGCGTGCCTGAGGGCAAGTCCTGCTGGGCATCACGACTGGCATTCCTCTAGCGGCATAGCATCCTGATGGTCTGCCGCTCAAACGGCCAATCGATGCCATAACAAAAAGGATTGAGTTCGGACTAAATCGCTCGTAGCTCGAGGTACGACCGTTCTCCGCGTGCTGGCCGACAGGAGCACCAGAAGCCGAGGGATTTTGTACAGACCACTTGGAAAGCGCCCTCGGATCTGGTGCAACGGGCCTATCAACTCCCTGGAGTTTCGCCTGGGAATGTAAAAAAAAGACGAACCAATGACAAGCGCCCCCCATCCAATATTTGCTGCGATCGCAGCAGTTGGAGGCAGCACCATGACCACGCCAGACCGTACGCGAGTGATCCAGGGAGACGAGGGCTGCAGGGACGGTCACTATCGCGCCAAGCGAGAGTTGCGCGAACACTCCGCGAACAGCGAAGGTGCGAAGCAGGCGGCTCAGCTCGATCCGAACGATCTGACATCGAACCGGGCGCAGAACCCGACCGATCTCGGCGAATTGAGCGTCGGGCGGGCTTCGGAAGAGGCGGCGGGTATCCCGGCGATCTGGAACACGATGGTCTACGGCATTGGCGATATGGGTCCGGTACGTGCTCCGGAAGCGTTCCTGAATATCAATCACGTGACCGGTTTCGATTGCCAGAGCTGCGCGTGGCCCAGTCCTGACAAAAAGCGAAAGATCTTCGAGTTTTGCGAGAACGGCGCGAAGGCGGTCTCTGACGAGTCTACGAAGAAGCGCGTTACCCCGGAGTTCTTCGCGAAGTATTCGATCGAAGAGCTGGCGGGACAATCGGATTACTGGCTAAACCAGCAGGGCCGCCTGACTACGCCGATGGTACGACACGCAAACGCGAGCCACTATCAGCCGATCACGTGGCCAGCGGCCTTTGCCATGATTGCAGAGGAGCTGAACAGTCTCGGTTCTCCCGATCAGGCTTCCTTCTATACCTCGGGAAAGACCACCAACGAGCCGGCCTTTCTTTTGCAGTTGTTTGCCCGGCAGTTCGGGACGAACAATCTTCCGGATTGTTCAAACATGTGCCACGAGTCGTCGGGTGTAGCCATGGTAGAGACGCTCGGCGTTGGCAAGGGCGCAGCAACGCTTGAGGACATGGAGAGTTCGGAGCTCATCTTTATCTTCGGAAACAACCCGGGCACGAACCATCCGCGGATGCTGACTTCTCTTCAGAAGGCCAAGGACCAGGGCGCCAAGATTATCGCAGTCAACCCTTTGCCGGAAGTTAGCCTGATGAGAGTGACGAATCCGAACCCGCAAGACTACCCGAATCCCCTGGAACTGCCGTTTGCTCTGCTCGGCAAGGGGCAGACGATTGCGGACCTGTATCTGCCGGTGCGCGTCAATGGGGACGTCGCAGCGATCAAGGGAATTCTGAAGGAGCTTTTTGAGCGGGAGAAGGTGGGACTCCGGTCGGGGATCGACCGGGAGTTTATTCAAACGTTCACCGAGGGCTTTCACGAGCTGTTGACTGACCTGGAGTCGGCTAGCTGGGAAGAGATCGAAGAAGAAAGCGGGCTGACACGGAGCGAGCTGCAAACCGCCGCCCAGATGTACGCGAATTCAAAAAAGACGATTTGTGCATGGTGCTTGGGCGTTACGCAGCAGCAGAACGGTGTCGACAACGTCTCGATGATCGTCAACCTGCTGCTGGTGGGCGGCAACATCGGGCGTCCGGGAGCGGGTACCGTATGTGTCCGAGGACACTCGAATGTGCAGGGTGACCGCACGATGGGTGTGTGGGAGCGTCCGCCGAAGTCTTTTTTGGAGGCACTCAGGACGGAGTTCAATTTTGAACCACCCCAGAAATGGGGATACGACACCGTCGAGACCATGCACGCCATGTTCGATGGCGACGTTAAGGTATTTTTTGCGATCAGCGGCAACTTCCTCTCGAACACCCCTGATACGGTATATAGCGCACACGCAATGGAGCGCTGCAGGCTCACGGCCCATGTATCGACCAAGCTGAACCGATCGCACCTGATCACCGGCAAGCGTGCTCTCATCCTGCCGTGCCTGGGCCGGACGGAGGAAGATATCCAGGCAACTGGCAAGCAGTTCCTTACGGTTGAAGATTCGATGGGGATTATCAACCCTTCTCACGGATTGCTCCCGCCGGCCTCGCCAGATCTGATGAGCGATGTGGCCATTGTTGCCAATCTTGCGCACGCTACTTTGGGGTACCGAACGACGACTAACTGGCTTGGATTTGCGGCGGATTACAACCTCATCCGGGATGCGATTTCCAGAGTGATTCCGGGATTCGAGAATTTCAACGCGCGACTTGCCAAGGAGCGGTTTTTCTATTTGCCGAATGCCGCGAGGCACCGCATCTTCAAGACCATCTCGGGGAAGGCAAAACTCTCCGTCTGTCCAATCCCGAGGCATCAGCTCAAGCCCGACGAATTTCTCCTGACGACCATTCGCAGCCACGATCAATTCAACTCCACAATCTATGGATTGAATGATCGCTATCGGGGCGTGTTTAGCGGCCGGCGGGTGATCTTTCTCAACCCGCTTGATATGCAGGCAAGGAATCTCCGGGCCGGGCAGATCGTGGACATCTATAGTCACTTTGAGGGAGAAGTCCGCAAGGCAGCCCACTTCGCAATCGTTCCCTATGCGATCGCCCGACGAAGCGCCGCCGCGTATTACCCGGAGACCAATGTTCTGATTCCCGTGCGCAGCGTTGCCGCAAAGAGTAACCAGCCTGCCTTTAAATGCATTCGCATCACACTCACTCCATCCGATTCCGTTCAGCCGCGGCACTTTTCTAAAGCCGACATTGATCGCAACATGGATCGAGCTGTGCCGCGCGTACCGTAACGAAGAGCTGCTGGTGACCAAGCCCTGTCCAGGCCGTAGTCACTTTGCTTTTGGAAGGCGGGCCGCGGCCGCTCAGACGGCTCGAGTACTGTAGCCTTCAGCCGCCCCGAGCGTGTGCAGCGGTTTCTTTCTGTCGGTCAAAAAACTGTATCTTGTTTCCCGCTCGAACATCCAAAACGCACCGGCTGGGCTTCTCCGTAGCACGACCAAAGGCAAGGTTCGGCCCTGGTCGGTACTGATGAGAAAAACGGCTGAGAGACAGAATGCGGGAGGACTTATGTCCAGGAGTCACTGGTTGCTCGGCTTGCTTTTGATTGCTTCTGTCAGTTTCGCTGCGACGCACGCCAGCCGCAGCACTGCATTGGCTCGGCCATCCGTCGGCAGTGTTTCCCCGCAGGACAAGTACAGTCTGCAAGTGCCCAACGGGCTCTCGTTCTCTGAGATCAGGGGGTACGAACAATGGCAGGTCGTAGGCCCTAGCTTGACCGAGGCCGCAAACGTGATTCGGGTGATCCTCGCCAATCCCGAAATGATAAAAGCCTACCAGGAGGGTATTCCCGGCAACGGTAAGCCTTTCCCGGACGGCTCGAAGATCGTCAAGCTTGAGTGGAAACCGAAGAAGCTGACAGATCCTCCTTTTTCCACGAGCACACCGGATACGGTGCCGGGAGACCTGACGGAGGTCGAGTTTATTGTGAAGGACAGTAAAAGATTCTCAGACACACACGGATGGGGATATGCCATGTTCGACTATGACGCCGCATCCGGAACATTCGCGCCGGCCACGTCGACCAGCAAGCCGCCACAGGGGCACGACGCCAAGTGCGGCGCCGCGTGCCACACGATAGCAGCGTCAAAGGATTACATATTCACGGCATACCCCAAACGGTGAAGCCGCCAAGGCGCTCGAAGTGACCAGTCGCCGGCAACTCCATTCGGTAACACAACGCTCGCCTGTATTCGAGTCGCAAATCGGGACTGTGGCGCGCGTTCGCCCAATTTGATTATTTGATTAATTCACGCCCGGAGACATTAGGTTCTTGAGTTCGTCAGGGTTGTAGAAGAAAGGGTTGGCATCGCGTTCCGCAACCTTCTCTGGGTTGGCTTCGTCGGTTATGGGGCCTCCTCCCATGATTGCAGCTCTTCGCTGAAGTTCGGCCATGTAGTCCTTGTCCAGGAAAATCTCCGCTGGCGTGGGTTCATTCAGCAGCAAATCTCTAGGACCTAAATAGAGGTAGGCATCCGCCATTTCCGAGAACCTGCTTGTTGCTTCGGCCGGTACGTCTGAGAACGTGCCCTTCTCTTTGAACGGACCTGCCGGGAGTTTCCCGCCATCCGTCACTCCAAACGTGACGTTTCCGGTGGCGTAGGTCATATCCAACAAGTCGGCCAGCCAGGTGCCTTTCATATCTTTTACAAGTGATGGGACCGGCCAAGAGGCCATTCGCATTTCAAATTCGCCATTGTATTTGTCGAGGGGCGTCCAATTTCCGAATCCCACATGATCGGCAATCACAAGTGTCAGACCGGGATAATCCTTCTCATAGAGTCCAACCGCGGTGGTTCCGACGTGAAACAGATGCGCCGTGCCAAACAGCATCAGCGCCTTGCGATGTTTCGACAGCACTTCTTTTTTCATCACCGCGGCAATGCTAGCGTCCCTTTGCAAGAATTGCCCTTGCGCAAACTCCCTGCCACTCTTGACCTTGCTCCAATCGATGGCGGGATCGCCCGCCAACACCCGGAGTTTCTTTTCCGGTGGGAGCGCCTGGTTAATCCTTCGAACCAAAGAGAAAAATGTTTCATAGAAAGCGGACACACCGCACATGGGCTGGGTGGTATTTCGCCAAACCTGTCGCACTTCGGGCAGCGGTACATCTTCGCCTGCGATGTATCGATCGAGTGTAGGCTGGTATAGCGAATTGGCACATTCGACGACGACGACGTTTACCTTACGTGCGAAAGCGGGATTGCGGAGGAGACCGAGAATAAAATCATCGAGGTCTTTATTACCGTGCGCCGCGCTCATTCCAACGACTTCGTAGGTGTCGAACGCAGCAAGAACGGCTCTTTCGGCCTCCGCTGGTTTCGGGGCGCTTCCCTTGGGGTGCGGAGCTTCGACCCCGGGTGTCCCCTGAGTGGGCAAGGAGTGACGCGCTGGTTCTTGCGCCGGGCTTCCGGTACCGAAAAGCATTCCCGTGGACAGGAGCAATACAAGCAGAGTTCCGTTCAGAAGCGTTTTCATCATGTCCCTTTTTCCGTGATTTCTTGAGCGAATGAAATGGCTATGTGAAGTATAGCCGGCGGTTGACCGCTATAGGTTGGCCAGGACGCGATTCTATTGCAACTCAGCAAGTGCGCCTTGGTTGCTAACGAAGTCCTTATGACTCTCTCAGAACTTTCCGAGAGATCTCCCGGTATGTTCAGGTTGTTGGAGGAAGCCTAGAGGAACCGTCGCCACCACCCTTCGCGACGGACCTTCAGCTTACATTCACTTATCGTTATGCCTCTGCTAGTTCTGAGAACGATTTGCGTGTTCGCTTGTGGCTTCTATCTCTATGTTCTCAGGCAATGGATGCGCGATGGGAAACGCAAGCCCACGCTCAAGTCCTCTGCTGGCAAAAACGGTTGGTGGACAATTTCGAAAACTCCCAGCCAAATCCGTTCGATTCCGAAGGCCTCGCGACAGTGAAGGGAAACGAGACGGATAAGAGGCGCAGCTCCCTTCGGGATCCTGGCAGGCGCCGACAGCTCATCAACGATGCCGATGAAAAACCAGAGCAAAAACCGATCTGTGGGGGAGTCCTTTTTATGCGCGTACTGACATTAGCTTGCTACTGAGCCGGACCGTGGACCTCTTAAGCGCACTTCCATATCTGCTGTTCCTTGGCATCGTGACCGCTCTCGTGAAACCCTTGGGCGGGTACATGGAGCGGGTATTCCGCGGGGAGCCTACCTTCCTCGACCGATTATGCCTGCCTGTTGAGCGGTTTATCTATTACGTTGCCGGAGTTGATAGAGATCGGGAGATGACCGCCAGAGAATATGCGACATGTTTCGTGTTTTCGGGCCTGGTCGGGACCTTGTTACTCTATGCCATCCTCCGCTTGCAGCACCTTCTTCCCTGGTTTTTCCCCCAATACCACACAACGCCAATGTCCCCCGACTTGGCTTTGAATACCGCGATCAGCTTCTCGACGACCACGACCTGGCAGGCCTACGCTGGAGAGAACACCATGAGCTACTTCAGCCAGATGGCGGGACTGTGTGCACAGAATTTCCTTGCAGGGGCGTCAGGCCTGGCGGCGGGGATTGCCTTTATTCGCGGGCTAGCGAAACAGCTGTCAGGCACTCTTGGCAATTTCTGGGTTGATATGACTCGCGCCCTGCTCTGGGTCTTATTGCCCGGAGCGTTGATTGGCGCGTTGCTGCTTGTCTGGCAGGGCGTACCGATGAACTTCCACAGCTATGCCGTTGCCACGACCTTGGAAGGTGCCAAGCAGGTGATCCCACAAGGACCTGTAGCTGCACTGGAAATCATCAAGAATCTCGGAACGAATGGCGGCGGCTTTTTTAATGCCAATGGAGCGCATCCATACGAAAATCCGACGCCGGCAACAAACTTCTTGGAGATGCTGGCGATCGTTCTGCTCCCAGCCGCACTAACGAACACATTCGGAAGGATGGTCCATCAGCCGCGTCAGGGATGGCTACTCTATTCTGTGATGGTCTTTCTGTTTGTTTGTGCATTGGGCTTCGCACAGTATTCTGAACAGAAGGGAAATCCCGCTCTGGCCGGCGTGGATTTCCGAAATAGCGCTCTCCAGGCTGGTGGAAATATGGAAGGAAAGGAAGTGCGCTTCGGGATCAGCGGGTCAACGCTCACGGCCGTTGTCACGTCCGACACCGCCACTGGATCATCCAATTCCGCCAACGACAGCTACACGCCACTTGGAGGCATGGTCTTGCTCGTGAACTTGCTGCTCGGGGAACTGGTTTTTGGCGGCCTTGGGACGGGTATTTTCAGTATGGTAATGACTGCTGCGGTTGCAGTGTTCCTGGCGGGGCTGATGGTCGGGCGAACTCCTGAGTACCTTGGAAAGAAGATCGGACCGGCCGAGAATAAAATGATCATGCTCTTTGCTTTGGCTGGACCGTTTTTCATCCTCCCGCTGACTGCGATAGCCGTGAGTACCGGACTGGGACTCTCCGGATTGACGACGAACAATGGCGCACACGGATTCACGGAAATCTTCTTTAACTATGCTTCTTGCTTTGCCAACAATGGCCAATCCTTCGCCGGCCTTGGTGTGAATACCCCCTTTTATAATGTCACTACCTCGCTGGCAATGATGGCGGGCAGATATGCCCTGGCGATTCCTGCCTTGCTATTCGCCTCCCTTTTTGCCCGTCAGCGAATTGCTCCATCCTCGTCGGGAACCCTTCCTACCCATTCCTTGACCTTCGGAATATTGCTCATCGCCTGTTTGATAATAATGGTCGCACTCAGTTACCTTCCTGCTTTGGCGCTGGGCCCTATCCTCGAACGCTGCTTTTCCTAAGCTATTGATTCAGGTTTAGTTTACCGGTCGAGCAGGCTGCCTCTTGAGGATATTCTGTTCGTAACGGGATGAAGCATTTCAGGCCCTTGCTCCTTTGCATAAGGAGATCGATAGGATGACGTGCGTCCTTTTCATGGAACGCGACGCGAGGCGGGATCGACAGAATGAAAGCGTGTGGAACCACACGGTAACAGTGTGGTTTTCTCTATGGACCTTCGCTGGTTGCCTGCGTAATCTCAAATGCGGTTGCAGGGGATAGTTTGCAAGGTAAATGCCATCAAACAGTGAGGGCGCGAAATGAAGAACTTGGGCTACTCTTTTGTCTGTTCATTGCTCCTGATAGTTTTTTATCAGGCCGTATGGTCGCAGCAGCCGCCGCCCGAGAGGCCCCCGGCAAATGTTGCCGGCAAATGGACTCTCTACTGCAACGACCCCAATGGAAGTACATCGTCAAAGTATCTTGATCTCGAACAGGACGGTACCAACATCAAAGGCCACTTCAAGGGCCCTAACCAATCCGGCGGAGTCGAAGGCACAATCAACGAGCAACATCTGGTGGTGCGCACCAAGACGCGAAATGTGCTGGTCTTTCGGGGAAGGGTTGACGGGCCGAGGGTCGACGGGGTTGTGCAGGGCAGCACCTTTACCGGGACATTCCACGATCGCGGCGGCACAGGGTCGTTTCAAGGCCAGCGAACAGAGTAACAGTCAATCTTAGAAAAACGAGCCACTTGCCATGCAGACTTACACTCGCAGAACCGTTGTGACCAATCTGTTGCGAGCGGCTGCCTCCACAGCTCTCTGCACGCCGGCTCTAGCCACGTTCGCGCAGTCGTTCGGCGGCCTGAATCAACGACCCGGCGGCATGATGCAATATATCGAGCCGTTCCAGCGTCAGTACCGAGTCCCTGCCATGTCGGCTGCACTCTCAAAGGGCGGACGTTTCATATTTGATCATGCAGGCGGTATGGCCGATCGTCAGCACATGGCGCAGGCGCAGGAGAGCAGCCTGTTCCGCATTGCCGACCTCTCGAAAGTGATCACTGCGGTTACCATCTTCTCGTTGATCGAAGCCGGCAAGCTGAATCTCACGGACCGCGTCTTTGGCTCTGCAGGAATACTCAGCACCAAATATGGAAAGCCTCCCTATAAAACCTACGTCACAGACATTACCGTAGATAACCTCCTCACCCACACTGCGGGTGGATGGCCGGCTGACGACAACGATCCGATGTTTCATAACAACGGCTGGGACCAGTCAAAGCTGATCTCCTCGACAATCGACAATGTTCCATTGACAAGTCAGCCTGGAACCCAATGGGCCTACTCGAACTTCGGATACTGTCTGCTTGGAAGGGTCATCGAGCAGGTGAGCGGTCAGCCCTATCCGACCTACGTGCAGGGGAACATTCTCGCGCCCTGCGGAATCACCACAATGCAGATCGCCCATAATAGTGAGCGGCAGCGCGCTTCAGACGAGGTAGTCTACATCGGTCAGTACTCGGAAGATCCTTACAAAATCAACGTTACCCGCATGGATTCGAGCGGCGGGTGGATCGCTTCCTCGACAGAGCTCGTGCAGATCCTCAATCATGTGGCCGGAGCACCCGGTATTCCCGCACTCCTCAAACCGGAAACAATCCGCATCATGACCACTCCCGCCCCGGCCTATCCGGAAGGTGATGCCCGGTATGCCCGCGGGTGGATGGTTGCTGATAATGGCGCCGGAAGTTGGTGGCACAGCGGCAGTCTGCCGGGCTCGACGGCCCTGATGATCCGAAACCCGGATGGCTCGTGTGCGGCCGCAGTTTGCAACACACGATCCGAGCCTCACCAGGAGATGGATACCGCCATGTACGAGATGCTTCTGAACATGGAACGCCAGCGCAATCTCTAAGCTCGTCTTGACGACGCTGCGATCCGAGAACTACCGGGTGCCAGTACATTGCCGTCGCGACGAAGTCCCGAGACTGGCTTACTGTTCTGAACTATTTGGATCGGTGCGCACGATGGCCGGCCGAAACGCCCGACGCTTCACGCTGAGCTCGCCGCAGGTGCCGGGGCCAAAATTTCCGCACGTCCCGCTTCGATCATAGCGGCAATCTGGCGGGCTGTGGCAAGAATGCCCGAAACGCGGTCAGCCGTGTCTTTCCCGGTATGCGCCGCAAACCACACCGACAATTCATTTTCGAGATGGGCCAGTGCCGGCTTGACGTCAGGTACGTCGGCGGATTTTTTTTCGGCCACCCGATCGGCGAGAGCGTTCAGTGCCTGGCAGGTTGTTTCGCAAAAATCCCGGTAGGCCGAGTCGAGTCCGGGCGAAACTGCATGCAACTCGCTTTGAATCGCCAGGTGACGTCCAAGGCTCAGTTCGAGCAGGTAAAGGGTTCTCGCGCCTGATTGCCATCGAAGGATGCTTTCGCGCAACGCCCGGTCGGCTTCGAGTTCCGGCCCATACTCAAACTTGATGGAATCCGCATCGCTATGAGTATTGGCGAACCCGGTGTTGATGGTCTCCCGCAGCGATGCGATCTCTGGACCAGCCACTGCCCGATCTCGCTCGGCGATGAGAGAGGCGAACTTCCCCATCTCTCGCAACGTGTTGGCGAATCCAACCCGAATGCGCGAGGAGGCCAAATCCGGCCAGAGGTTATCGAAGACCAATCCCATCACGACGACGCTCAGCAGAACTCCGACCAGTCTATCCCGCGGGGGTTCAAGCGAAGTGCCTTCGCTGAATTCCTGCAGCACGGTCAAGTAAAACCCGAGCGCCATCTGGATACCGAAATAGCTGACGCGCGGACTTGCGGTCCAGAACCACGCCGAAAGGGCCGTTCCCGCCGCAAGGAGCAGACTGATCCCGGTGATGGAATCGATCGATGGCAGAATGAAAATCAGGCTAGCAATTCCCAACGCGCCACCAGCAAATGCACCGGTAAGCCGCATGAACTGTTTCTGCTTCGAGGCCCCGATCGTTGAAAGCGCCGTAATCAGACAAGAGAACACCGAGGTGGCGATTCCCGGCCAGTCGACGGCGGAATAGATAATGTAGCAAATCATTGCGGCAAGAGTGCCTTTGACCGCAAAGCGCAGATACTCTGGATTCTTCAGCGCGTCGTTGACGAAAAAACGGGTCTCTGACGCCGCATCAAAGTTCGGACGGGTGGCACCGCCGGGGGCGTGGGCATTCTGAAACGCCACCGGAAACAGCGACACCGTGCGCTCGAGGACTGGCAGCGCGGGAACTCCGGCCGAGTACTCGGCGGCGTACTGAAAGGGTGAGGGCTCGAGTGTTTCACCGCGCAGCAGTGACACCCGGATGCGTTCGCAGTCCTCAAACAGATTGCGGAAGCGCTGGCGGTCGTTCTCGCTCGGCTGGGTTGCGACGGCATCCAGGGTCGCGGCAACGTCAACAAGGCGCCCGGTCAGCGCGATCACGGTACTGAGTGCTGCATAGTAGATCAGCGAATAGGAATGATTCTTCGTTATGACCTGCATTTCGCGGCGCAAGCGTCCGGTTCCCACTACCGCCAGTGATCCGATCTTCTCCAAAGCATCGCGCTTTACCCCTTCGTCGCGCTCCTCGCAGAAATTGAGAAATACCTCCGCTGCCGCGTGAATTCGCTCGTCGATGTCTTTCAGCAGCTGCTCAAGCGGACCTTGCCGCACAAAGACCAGTTCCACGATGCAGGCGATTACCAGGCCGAGGCAAATGCTCAATAAAACCCATAAACACGCCTCCACTTGCACCCGCGGCGAGGAGGCACCGTCCCAAATCACACTGGCGGCGTAGAACCCGACAGCCAGGGTCGGCACAACGATGGGATCGACGAATGTCCGTATCAGGAAGAACAGCAGGAAGTAGCCGCCGACCAGGAAAAAAAAGTGAAGGAATTTGGAGTTGATAAAAAATGTCGCACCCACCAGAACGATAGCCACCCCAACCGTTGTCGAAAGTACGGCTTCAAACGTGGTGCGAATCGTATCGCGCGGGGTGTCGCGAGAAACGAGGAAAACCGCGATCACTCCGAAGACAATACCCGGAATGCGAAATGTCTCCAGCACGATAAACGTCAGAATGCAGGAAATAATAATCCTGGCAATTTTCCCCGCGCGCCCGGGATAGAACCGGAGTTCGTCGCGCAGAAATGCGGAAGACCAGTGCCAGAGGGTTTGCTTTTGAGACAGGCTTGGCGCGGTGGTGGCCATGGCGTCGGTTAAGGCAGGGAGAAGAAACTGTCTCCGCGAACGGTGATGGTGGCGGATTCCCCGATCCGTAAGAGGTCGGGCACGCTCGACTCGACTTTCACGCGCACCGGGAAACGGGTAGCCAGTTGCACCCAGTTCAAGGTTCTCTCGATATTCGGCAGGCTGCCGTTATTGAGTGGCGTCACAATCCCTTCCGGAACCACGCCGAATCCCACGCTGTCCACCTTCCCTTTGATCTTGGCGGTGGGCTTGGACATTACATACAGGTCGGCGGGCATCCCGGGACGGATATGATTCAGCTGTGATTCACGGTAGTTTCCGATCACCCACCAGGTTCTGACGTCAATCAGCGTGAAAATCTGTTGGCCGGTGTGAGCATACGCACCTTCCGAGATCGTCAGGCTTGTCACACGAGCATCGAAGGGAGCGGTGACGCGGCAGCGGTCGAACCGATACTGCGCATCGCGCACGGCAGCGGCCAACGCTCCGCGCTGGGCGGTAAGCGGATCAAGGGTGGTCACGTTGTGCACGGACTGATCCAGTTGCGCGCCGCTTTGCCGCAGCCCGGCTTGCGATTGATTCTTTTGCGCGAGCGCCGAGTTCAGTTGGGCGCGCGCCAAGGCCAACTGTGCGCGGGCCTGACGCAGCGCCTCGGCTGCCGTTTGATCGGCAGTACGCGCCCGGTCGACCTCGTCCACAGTCACGTACTGCTTTTCAAGGAGCGGCTCTACGCGGTGCAGAATGTCTGAGGCCAGCCTGCTCTCTGCTTCGGCGCGGGCGACACCTGCTTCTGCGTGTCCGACGTTGGCTTGGGCGGCAGAGATTGAGGCATCGGCGTTTGACACAGTGGCTTCGGCGGTTGAAACTCCGGCCTGAGCCGCGGAGACCGCACTTTTCTGAGACGCAATTGTTCGTTCGAGATCAGCGATCTTCTTTTCGAGAGTTTCCTGGTCTGACTTGGCGCGCTCGAGCGCGTACTCGTACGGTCTCGGGTCGATCTCAAAGAGCATGTCACCCTGCTTCACAAGTTGATTGTCGTGGACATACAACTTCAGGATCGGCCCGTCGACCTCAGGAGCGATGCCGATCAGGTTCGCGTACACAGTGGCGTCGTCGGTTCGAGGGTTCACGTTTGATTGCCACAACACCATGGCGCCGGTTATCACCGTCACCGCAATGACTCCCACTGCGATTCTGCGTCCGATTACTTTTCGCCGATCGAGAGCTTCATCGATAGTCATGCCGCTTCACCTGAAAAAAATCAACCAAAGTAGAAAGGCAACCGTAGCCGCGATGCACGGGTAAATCAGCACGGCTGGCCTGATCACCGCATCGTACTTCGTTCGGATGAATAACTCGCGCGCGAGGGCCGCCGCGATAACTCCGATGACCGCGCAGAAAATCCAGACCGGGAAGAACGAGCCGAGGATATCAACCGAAGGAGCCCGTTGGCACCCTGCCGCCAGCAGACTCACACCCACCAATGGCGGGATCTTGCCAGAAAGATTCATGGGGTTCGCCCGCTTCCTCCCGCCTTTAATAAATCTCCGGTCTGGAACGCAAGATCCGCGACATCGGTCAGCAGCGTCGCCTTCGCTTCAACCAGCGCGGTCCGCGCCTGCGCCAGGGTGCGCTGAGAGGAGGTAACGTCCAGAAAATTCTTCACCCCGTAACGATACGCTTCAAGGACTGCCGAATATGAGTTAGAGGCAGCTTCCTCGAAGGCATTCGCAGCGTCCAACTGACGCAACGCGATTTGTACCTCGGAATATGCCGTCCACACTTCGACTTGCGCCTGTTCCTGCAACAGGGCCAGCTGGGATTTCGCCTCGTTTTCCTGCGCTTTCGCCAAATCGAGCCTGCGGTTTCGTTCCTTTCCATCAAAGATCGTCCACTTCAACTGCAGTTCCGCGAGCCACGATGGCCCGTTGGCGTAGATCGTTGGGTCACCGCTTTGCGTACCTCTCACCCACTCGTGTCCAGCAAATCCGTCGAAGGAGAGCGTTGGGAAAAAGTTAGCGCGAGCCTGCTTCGTGTCGGCTTGGGCAGAATCGACTTTGGCCATTTGTGCCAGCAGGTCGGGCCGTTGCCCTAGTGCACGCTCGATGGCGCTGTCTACGGATTCGCGCAAATCCTTAATCGTGACGGCTTTCGAAATATCCTCGACCAGGAGCGTTTGCGCTGGCGGCACATTCACGGCTTGTGACAGGCGTGCCTGCGAAACACGTTCGACTCCTCTCGCGCGCTCCAATTCGTAAACCGCCTGCGCACTCGCAGAACGGGCCTCTAGGGCATCCGGCAGCGTTGCCAGTCCGTTCTTGAGGCGAGCTTCCACGGCGTCCCGTACCGTTTGTGCATTTTCTAAGGATGCTTCCGCCGCCTCCACCTCCCCTTTAGCGCCGAGCAGCTGGTAGTAGGACGCCGTAACATCGAAGATAACGCGCTCGTGGACATCATTGAAGGAAAAGTCAGACGAAAAGGTATTGAATCTGGCGGCATCAATCGTATCTTTGCGACGGCCAAAGTCGAAAACGGTGTAGTAAAGAGAAATGAGCGGCTGAACGGTTTGAATGTCCTGGGCAGCAAAGGCAGGGCCAAGCAGGATTTGGGCGTTACTCGTTCCTCCCACGATGGCGCTGGTCAGAAAAGGGTAGAGAGCGGCCCGCGCGATGCCCAACTGTGCCGCTTGTTGCTTTGCCCGTTCCCAGGCAATCTGAGTTTGGGGATTCCGGCGTTCGCCGAGATCGATCAACTCACCGAGCGAGAAGGTTTTTGTAAAGTCGATGGTCGCCAAATTCGCATAGGCACTCGTCTGGCTCAATTCCTTATGGAAGCGGGTCTGGCCGCCGCTTTGCCAGGGAACATGCGGATCCACAGGCGCCTGTTGCGCCAGAGCGAACGAGCCCCAGGCGCAGACAAGGAGACAGCGTGAGGCGACAATGGGTCGAAACAACCTCAACTTGCTTTGTGCTCCCTGTGGGCGATTAGCGGGCTTATCATAACACCGCTTCAGATCGGTCAAGCAAGCGTTGTAGGAAGGAACCCACAGGCGCGGTTCAGTTTACGTGTTCCCCATTGAACTCGAACGGCGGGCTTCGGCATTGCCGGGGTAGATTCTTCACCCGTGCCGCTTCGGCTGGTTACATCACGGGACTCGCGGAAGGTATTGGTATGTGCGAGAAAACGGCTTTCCATATCTTACACCTTATGGTGTAATGTCAATATGGCGCAACTGACCGAAGTGCTGTCAGCTATTTCTCATCCTACCCGGCGGGCGATTATCGAACAGCTGGCAAATGGACCGGCCCGATTCCTTGAAATTGCAAGACCATTCGACACCGCTTTGAACGCAGTGACGAAACATCTCAAATCTCTCGAGAGGGCTGGCCTGATTGAGCGCAGAAAACAGGGTCGTGAGGTCTTCATCTCACTGCGAGGTGAGCCGCTTCGCGAGGTAGCTGTGTGGATTCATGGGTACGAACGGTTCTGGAATGAACGCCTCGACCAGTTTCAGCAGTATTTCAAGGACAAAAAGAAGAAGGAGAAAAACTGATGAACGACAGGAAGAACGCCCTGCAATTGAAGATAGAACGAACAATCCCCGCCCCTCCGGATGAGGTGTTTGATGGGTGGCTCAATCCAAAGGTGCCGGGCAATCCATGGAATATCGCCGACAAGCTGCTCTTGAATCCGAAAGTGGACGGATTCTTTTACTGGAAGGTTAAAGGCACTCCCCATTACGGGCGATTTACGGAGATGGAGCGGCCAGGTCGAATTCAACACACCTGGGTGTCACCCAACACCTTAGGTGAAGAGTCGCTCGTTACCGTGACCTTTGAAAAACAGGGAGAAGATACGCTAATGACGCTCGTGCATTCCGATCTTCCCGACACCGAACGCGGAAGAGGGCATGAAAAGGGTTGGAACTACTTTCTGGATATTTTCCATGGGCAATTTGCGGATGCCCCGCACAAGAGAAACTGAGGAGTGCGCCATGAAAGAAAGTCGCGGCAAAGGAATTACTATTCGCGGATACGCTCCAATCAACGGTCTGAAGATGTATTACGAAATAGAAGGAACGGGCGATCCGCTGGTTTATATTCCTCCTGTCTTCGGATGCGCCGGGCTGAAGTCATTTCCGGCGCTCGCTGAAAACCATTCGGTCATTAACGTCGACGTTCAGGGACATGGTCGCACCGCGGATGTCATGGAGCGGGCAATTACATTGGAACAGAACGTCGAGGATGTGGTTGGTTTGTTGAAACATCTTGGGATCTCGAAGGCCGACTTTTTCGGCGAAAGCTATGGCGGTGTCATGGCGACCATGATCGCCGTCCGTCACCCCTCACTTGTCGGCCGGGTGGCGACCTATGGGGCAACGTTTGGTCCTCCGGAGGTTTCGCTCAATATGGAAATGCTGCGCACGAGTGTTGCGCTTACTCCCGAATCCAGGGCCTTCGAATTTCAGAGGGAGCACTACAGAAAAGTGGCTCCCGATCCCGAGTACTGGCCCAGATTTTGGGGCAAGGTTTGCAGTATTCAATGGGCAGGATTTTCAAACCAGGAGCTGGCTTCAATCAAATCGCCGGTTCTCATCGCCATCGGAGATCACGATTTTGTCCGTCTTGAGCACGCGGTTGAAACTCTCAAGCTGATTCCCGACGCCCAACTCGCGGTAATCCCGGATGCCGGCCACTTCGCCCTGTTTTCGGAACCGGATCGGGTGATCCCAATCGTTCAAAGGTTCCTGAAAAAACCCGGGGAGAAAATCCCGATTGCGACCGCTGAAACCGGCTATCACCCCGGTGAAAGCAGATAAAAATCGCCGCTACCTGGTCGAGTCGGCGTTTTTACCCGGGTCATGGGTCGCGTCAGGCACGCTTTTTCCCGCCGTGTGAAGAGGTGGCGCCGGACGGACCAGTGATCGAGAAGGCCTTCGTCGCACGGCAGCTCCGTGGTAGAAAAGGGAGGTGTCCACCTGCGATCGAGGGCGCCGGACCGGGTCAAACAAAGCTTCACGACGATGAGTCAAACCGATCCCTACAGTCTCGGACGCTTTCTGGATGCGCAGGATTCCTGCTACCAGGAGGTGTGCAAAGAACTGAGGAAAGGATACAAGTCTAGCCACTGGATGTGGTTTATCTTTCCGCAGTGGAAAGGTCTCGGACAAAGCAGTATCGCCAGTCGCTACGCCATCGCCTCAATTCAGGAGGCCAAAGCATTTCTGGCCCATCCCATTCTTGGTGCGCGATTGATTGAATGCACTCAGCTTGTGAACGACGTGGAAGGCCGCACAGTCGAACAGATTTTTGGGTATCCGGATGATCTGAAATTTCGGTCTTCGATGACTTTATTTGCCAATGTGGAAACGGGGAACAGGATTTTCCTCGATGCGCTGGCGAAATACTTCGGCGGCGAACCCGACCCGCGCACGATCGAGCTTCTGCAGCGCAACCCATAAACAGCTCGCCAATTGTAAACTGTTACCATAAACCGTTGTAAACGAGGGTTAACAGCTGATCGATCAACCTCGATCAACCTTTGACTTGGCAGCCCTAAGTGAATAACATCTCGTTTGCCCAGATATGCAAGGTCAGCTCATTGCGCAGTACCGCATTCTCGAAAAGCTCGGCGGTGGCGGGATGGGTGTCGTCTACAAAGCCGAGGACACGAAGCTTGGCCGCTTTGTCGCACTGAAATTTCTTCCCGAAGACGTCCTTGGCGATCCGCAGGTTCTCGAACGCTTTCAGCGCGAAGCACGCGCCGCTTCCGCTCTGAATCACCCAAATATCTGCACCATACACGACATTCAGGAACAGGACGGACGTGCCTTCCTGGTAATGGAATACATGGAAGGCAGCACACTAAAGCATCTGATTAACGGCAAATCGCTCGAACTCGAACAGGTTTTGGACCTCAGCATCGATATTGCCGATGCCCTCGAAGCTGCACACAGCAAGGGCATCATCCATCGCGACATCAAGCCTGCCAATATCTTCATAACCAGTCTTGGTCACGCCAAGATCTTGGATTTCGGCCTCGCGAAACTTACCCTCGCCGCACCCTCCAGTGATACCAAAACTCATCCCTCGCTGGGCGACCGGACAGACGATCAACTTACCGGCGCAGGAAGTGCCGTCGGGACGGTTGCGTACATGTCGCCCGAGCAGGCGCTCGGCAAACCACTTGATATTCGCAGCGATCTGTTTTCCTTCGGTGCTGTCATCTATGAAATGGCGACAGGATTTCTGCCTTTCAAAGGAGATACCTCCGCTGCTGTCTTTGACTCCATCCTGCATCGTGCTCCGGTGGCACCGGTGCGTCTCAACAGTGAAGTCCCTGAAGAACTCGAGCGCATCATCAATAAGGCCATTGAGAAGGACCGCGATCTCCGCTACCAACACGCGTCCGATATCCGTGCCGACCTGAAACGCCTCAAGCGTGAAACCTCTTCAAGCCGTACCACCATGGTTCAAGCGGCCGCTGAAT
Organism: Candidatus Acidiferrales bacterium; assembly: GCA_963723725.1. Taxonomy (GTDB): domain Bacteria; phylum Acidobacteriota; class Terriglobia; order Acidiferrales; family UBA7541; genus Acidiferrum. The sequence goes on along the minus strand of CAVRSA010000016.1, from coordinate 195,618 downwards.
CCGATGTGGTTACCCCTACGAAACCTTCGAGCGGTGCTCGCAAGGCCGCAAGCGGTTCTGTCTCCGTACCTGTTAATGCCGACCTTGCCGCGCCAACCGGCTGGCTGAAGAAAATCATTCTCCCCACCGCGGCGATTGTGGCCCTTTCCCTTCTCGCCGGTTGGGCTTATCTGCATTTTTTCCAGAAAGTAAAACTGACGGACAAGGACACGATCGTTCTCGCGGATTTCGACAATAAAACGGGCGACTCTACCTTCGATGACACGCTAAAACAGGCACTCGGGGCGGAGTTGGCCCAATCTCCCTTTTTGAACATCCTCTCGGAACAGCAGGTTACCGAGACTTTGAAGATGATGGGGAAGCAACCGACCGAGCGAGTCAGTCGCGACGTGGCTCACGAGATCTGCCAGCGCACCGCCAGCACCGCCCTTCTTGCCGGCTCAATCGGCCAGGTAGGCTCACACTACAATCTCGTCCTCAATGCCATCAACTGTTCCACCGGAGAATCTCTCGCAACCAGTCAAACCGAAGTCGGCGACAAGGATCACGTTCTTAGCGGACTGGGGAAACTTGCAACGGAACTCCGCGAAAAACTTGGCGAGTCCCTGACCACCATTCAGAAATACGATAAGCCGCTCGCACAGGTCACTACTTCCTCTCTCGACGCGCTGAAGGTTTACACGCAAGGCGAAAAGACAGCGCGCACTGACGACCTGGCTGCCGTCCCTTTCTTCAAACGCGCAATCGAACTCGATCCACAGTTCGCGAGCGCTTGGGTCAGTCTTGGCGTGCGTTATTCAAATCTTGGCGAGAATGGCCTTTCCAACGATGCCTTCAGCAAGGCCTTTGAATTGCGCGAGCATGTCAGTGACCGGGAACGGTTCCGTATCGAAGCGGCGTACTACATGTATGCGTTGGGAAATCTGGACAAGGCTCGGCAAACATTCGAGCTGTACTCGCAGGCCTATCCCCGAGAAACGCGTCCGTGGAACAGCCTGGGAATCCTCGCGCTCGTCTATGGTCGTTGGGATGACGCAATTCACATGTTCAACGAAGCCAGTCGGTTGGCCCCGGACGTCCCCATTTCCTATTCCAACCTCGTCGATGTGTATGCTTTTGGCAATCAGTTTGATAAAGCGCGCGCAATCTACGACGAAGCTTCCTCTAAGAAATTGCTGGATAGTGACACACTGCGCGGAAGATACGGACTGGCATTTCTGCAAAACGATTCTGCCGCCATGGCCGAACAAATGACTCTGGCGACGAAAATGGCGGGTGCCGAAGACACACTCCTGACTACGGCTTCCGACACCGAAGGTTATTACGGCCGGCTGGCCCGGGCCCGCGAACTTTCTGCCAAGGCTGTAGCAATCACCTTGCGGGAAGACCGCAAGGAAACGGCCGCCCTCTGGCAACTCAATGACGCCTGGCGTGAAGCGGAATTTGGATATCAGTCCGAAGCGCGCAAGAAAAGTGCTTCGGCACTCGCGCTCTCGCCAACCCACGATGTAAAATTCTTTGCCGCATTAACCCTTGCACGTGCCGGCGATTATCCTGCGGCGTTGAAGCTGGCCGATGAGCTCTCGAAGCAATATCCCGAAGACACTCTTCTCAACGAGTACTGGCTTCCCACTGTTCGCGCTTCTGCGCTCGCGCACACGAAGCCCGACGAGGCCCTCAAAATTCTTGAAGTCAGTGTGCCACTTGAAACGGGCCAGGCACTTCCACAAACACAGGTAGGGGGACTGCTTCTACCCGTATACGTTCGGGGAGAGGTTTACCTTGCCGCCCACCGTGGCCCCGAAGCCGCTCGTGAATACCAGAAAATGATCGACGCCCGCACCACGCTTCAGAATTGCCCACTCGGTGCACTCGCGCGGCTCGGACTCGGGAGAGCCTATGCGCTATCAGGTGATACTGCAAAAGCGAAGTCGGCGTATAAAGAGTTTCTCGATCTCTGGAAGGACGCCGACCCCGACATCCCTATCTTGATCGCAGCCAAGCGGGAATACGCGACGTTGCCGTGAGGATCGTCTGAGTTTTGGGTTCGAGTTACCACGCTTGTAAATGGGTTAGAGGCAGCTACGAAAGAATCTTCAATTCACAATCTCCCCAACTTGCAGCGAAGCTTCCGTTCCGATTCTCTTACCTGAGAGGAATTGTCCCGCTCCGTCCTGGCTCGGTCAGAGAAGGGCGATCAGTGAGTCATCGCGTAGACGACATAGTTGACGCCAATCCGAATACCAAGGGCCGAGTAGCGCTCCGGGTACGATGGGCGATCGGACCATTCCCACGAATCGCCGATGTCGGAATTGAACGAAATGGCGACCATGATGCGGCCTTTGTCGTCATAGATTGCGCGCCAGTGAGCTCCCTTTCCATCATTGGGTCCTTGCGGGTAGTCCGGAACTTTGTAGCCGCGGCGCACGTGTGCTTCTCCCGGAATCTGGTAACGGTCGTCGAGGTCGAACAGGGTGTGAAATATGGGATCGTTATCGGGAATATCGACGATCGGACGATCAGGGAAAACCATATGCATGCGCTCGACAAACATCTGCCATTCGTAGGCGCCGTGAAAATCGTCAGCCATCAGAAACCCGCCGCGCAAGAGATAATCCCGCAGGACATCGGCCTGGTGCTGGGTAATTCCCCATTCGCCTACCTGCACGGCATACAGCCAGGGCCAGTTGTAAACCTCGTCGCCATCATCGAGATTCACGTCCTGTTCGACAGATCTCGCGTCAATACGTGTGAGGCGACGGACTGCAGCGGCCATTGCGCGGTCGGCTGGAGGTCCATCCTGCGTCCACAAGGACATTCCCTGCCGCCAATTTCCGTCAAAACGTCCGCGGTAACCGTCATTGGGACCAGGCGGGTACATGAGCCGCGCAAACGCCCACTCGCCCGGGCGCTGGAAGTCTGCCGGCAGCGGCGTCGACTCACCATATTCAACCGATGGATATTGATGGAACGGGCGCTGGGCAAATACGGCGAGGACAAGGCCGAAACCGCAGCAGAGCGGCACGGCGAATTTGATCAGGCCTTGGTGGAACGGTTTCATGCCCAAGCTCCCCTACGGATTCTTACTGAGACGCTTGTAATATTCGGCGACGGATTCCTGATAGCCTGCCGGAATTGCCGAAGGCTTTCCTGTCCGGGCCTGGGTGGAAGCCGCATCCCGCTGTAACTGGAGTTCCAGCCTGTCTACCGAACCGAGCACTTCACGGTGCATTTGCTCGAGCATGGCTGGATTGCCCGGAAAGCGGCTGGGATCGAGCAACTGCATCTGACGCGCCAGCTCCGCTACCTCTTTCGAGGCCTCCGGATCATCCCGGACTGTCTGCCGGAGTTGATTCAACGCACGCATGCTTTGTTGAAAGGTACGTTCGGTGTCGGCGGGATTGCCGGAGGTGTCCCTTGGAGCTGCTGGCTGATCCGACTGGCCATAGCGATTGTTTCCAGTGTTCGTGTTGTTCCATGCGGTGGCATCCGAATTGTGGCCACCACCGCTTCGGGCGTCTCCGCTCTGTCCGGCACGATTCTGTCCCTGCTGTCCATTGCGCCCGGCGGCTTCAGAGGAAGCCATCGCTTCGAGCTCTCTACGCAAACTTTCAACCTGATCGAGTGCTGTTGTTTCGCTGTCCTTGACCGTGCCCCTCTTTGCCGGGCCGTTCTGGCCGAGCTGTTGTCGTGCTTGCTCGAGCTGCTGGTCCAGCTTGGCGAGCCCTTGTGCGATTTCGCTTTCCGCGCCGTTTGCGTTCGGATTGATTCCTCTGCGCAACCAGTCCGCAGTTCTTTGCACGCGATTGTCGAGATCGGACTCGTCCATCTGGGTCAAGGCGTCACGCAGTTTCTGAGATACTCCTGGCTCGGTCGAAGCCATTTCGCGTGCAGCTTCGCGGATATTTCGCTCGAAGTTTGACAGGTCATCAGAGAGCTGCTGCCGGTCCTTCGCCAGTCGGGCCCGGTCTTCGAGGCGTCCGGGCACCTGGCCGGGACTTGTCGCATTGAGATCGGGCTGCTGAGGAACAATCTTCTTGATCCGGTCCGCTTGCTCGTGCTCCTCTCGCGTCAGCCGGTCGGCTTCACGAGAGAACGCACTCAGCTTGTCCGATGCCAGTTGCTGCTGCGTGCCGGCCAGCAGGTCGGACGCCTTGCGCAACTGGTCCGCAGCCCCTTGCCCGGAAACGTTCTGCTGCGGGATGCCGTTGCGCTTCATATCGTCGGTGGCTTGTTGCAAACGCCTCAGCGCCTGCTCGATACGCTGATCCCCGTTTGCGCCTGTCCGCGACCCGGAAGAAGGGTTGGCGGATTGTTGTCGCGATGATTGCGCACCGTTCTGCAAAGAGGAACTCTGCGGCTGCAAATCCTGCTCTGCTGCTTTCGAACCCTGCTGGCCGTTTCGTGCCAGCTGTTCCAGTTGGCGTTCGAGCTGTTCTGCTTCGCGGCGCAGCATTTCCTGTTGCCAACGCTCCTCAAAACTCTGCTGAGGATTGTGCTGCTGGTTGGCCAGATCTTCCTGGCGCTTGGCCAGCGCATCGAGTTTTTCGAGCGCGTCCGCCACGTCTTTCTCATGCTGCTTGACCGGGGAAGCCGTTTGTGCCGTCTCATACTGATTTTTTTCTGTATCAAGTTCCAGATCGAACAAACTCGCCAGGTCTCGTCCCGCATTGCCGGTGCCTGCTCCACCGCCTCCCTGTTGGCCGAAGGCAACTTCAATTTTCCGGAAAGTAGCTTCAGCGCGGAGCAGGGCCTGAAGCGCCTTCTGCTCGAGTGGAATCGCATCCTTCCACTTCATATCCTTTAACTTTTCGGCCGAAGGTGCCATGGCCTCGACGGCCGCCTGCATGTCCCGGTCGAAATCGGTAAATTCCTCGTTGGCCTCGGAAATATCGCGGCTCTGCATGCGGATGGAGAGCGCCGCGACCTGATCGCGAAGCTTCTGCTGTGCTCCGGAGAGGAACTGTCCAGCTGCTGCCGCCTCCTTCGGTGTCGCGGCCTTGTCGTTTTGCTGCTTCCAGGTAGCGGCGATCAGTTCCTTTTCACGCTTCGAAATTTCCGTCTGGTTGTTCGCCCCGCCGCCACCGCTTCCGCCGCCGTTTTGCTGCGACTGCGAAAACTCGCGTTCGAATGGTTCGACTTGAATGAAGGCAATGTCGGTGCGCGCTTCGCTGTGGCCATCTCTCGCGGTGGCGTAGAGACTTACCACGTCACCTGGCACGAGCGTATAGTCCTCGAGGGGAAGCGTATAGGAGCCATCCACACTTTTTACACCTGACGTTTTAAGTAAATCCACATCCTGGTTCGGGCCGCCATTCACGGAATAGTGAAGGTGAAGCTCATGCAAGCCGAACGGGTCGGCGGCCTTCACACCAATTGTGACTTCCTCGATCGGGCTCGCCCGGTAGTCACCTCCTGGGCGATCGATCGAGATCTCGGGGGGCAAAGCCTTGTCCGTGGCGATGAAATAATCTTCCGAGAGCCGCACCTGCTGTCCTTCACCTGTCTGGGCCAAATGATACGCGCCATCCTTCTCCAAATGGATCGAACCCGTGTACGTGTTGTCCGCGCCGCCAGCAAGAGAAATAGCCTGGCCGTTGTCAAGCGAGAGCTGGCCATCGTTTAACGGACGATCCGTCTTTATTTCAACGGCAGCGTCGGTCCCTTCAATTGCGCGCAAATCACCGGAATTCCGCTCAGTCACGGGCTTCATCCCGGTCCATGCCGGATAGTGGTACGTGACGCGGATGTCCTTAATGGAGGGAAGATCCATCACACGCACCTTAAAGTGCGAAGAGACGAGTGGGCCGGCGGATACGTAATATTCGACATCTTCCGGCAGGCCCGCAAAAACGAATTGAAAATTCGCACCGCTGCCCGTGTCGGGTGCGGCCTGCATGGCGGCAGGTTCCCAGACCTTCGAACTCTCGTATCGCGCGAACAGTTGTGCCTTCCCTGGCCGCAAGCGAGTGACTTGCGCAGTCACGAGCTGATCGCTATTCCGCCTCACAATGACGTTGCCCGGGGTGACGGAGATTGCATACAGGGGAGTCGCGTCAGGCTTCGTCCAGAGCAGGGAAGCTCCATAGCCGAGATAGCCTGGGCCAGCAACGATCATCCACAGCAGCACGGCAAGGGCAGCTAGCCCCGCGCCGCCCAGTGCCAGCAGACGATTATCCGGAACCAGCCAGGATGGTTGCCGGTCGCGCGTGCGGAGGAGGGTATCGGCCGCCAGAAGTTCGAGGAATGGATCGTCGCCCCTGTTTACACCTTCCTCAAACGTCGTCAGCCGCTGCTGAAAGGCGGGATTCGCGGCTTCGGCGTTCTCGACCGCCCACCGTCTGGTCACCCGAATCAATGGGACGGCCATGCCGAACACTGCGGCCACGGCAAGAGCGACGAAGATCGTGAGTCGTGCCGCTGTGACGCCTTGTGCCGGGAAAGCAAAACGATTCAGCAGCAGGACCAGCAAAACAGTGACAATGAGCGCGGTTCCGGCAAAGATGGCAGCGCCGCGCAGCCACGCGCCCAGCCGCAACCGCTTCTGCAGCTTCGTGATATATCGACTGAGCTCGCTGTGGTAGCTCATACTTCCTCCCGCCGCGTGTCCATGTAGCCGCTGGCAAAAACGACCTCTGCGAGAGCGACGAGCAATGCAAGCAGCATAACGTACCACCACAGGCTCCTGGCCTGATAGTCCGCTTCAACTGGCGCTCTGGATGCCACCGACCGAGCGCCTTCTGCACTTCCACTCCAGAGTTGCTGGACATCTGCCGCTAATGGTTCGAGATCAGATTCTCGCCGGTCAGGATTGACGGCGATCAGGGCGTCGCGTCCGTTCGCAAAACGAATCTGATAGAACCCTTCGCGCTCCAGGCGAAACGATTGCACGGTTCGCGCCTCGGTGAGTGAGAGCGGCCTTCGCCCATCAGGATCAATGAGTTCGATGCTCGTTGTTCGACCAACCGGTTCGCCGGCAGAACGCAGTTGGACGAACGAATCTACCAGTCTCGCTCCGCCCAGCCGGTCGCTGCCCGACAGATAGCGCGCCAGTCGGTCAACGAACGCAACAAACACTGGATGCAGCGGCAGGTCATTGGTCAGATTTTCGAGGCCCGAAGTAAGCACCACTACATGACCTTCGCCCAATTCCTTGTCGGCCAGGAGAGGCGTGCCGTCTGCAAGCCGTGCCGCCACCCGCGACTGGCCCGGGTCCAGCACCGCGGCGTAGAAGACTTTCACGTCCGCCCATCCACCGTTATCGTGTCCCGGTTGGTCTTGTGCAAGCGCGGGATAGCTAAAGTCCACCTGGCCAACCGTGGCCGGATCGCCGGTACGCGCATACTCGTGCACATCTTTTACAGCACCTTCCCAGAGCGGAATACGCGCAGTGTGGGCCGCCGCCGTGCCAAGTGAAATCAGCACGCTGCCACCTCTCGTGACGTACTGTCGAAGCGCGTGATCGAAAATTGACGGAAGAGCTACCGCATCAGAGAGCACAATAAAGGCGAACTTCGCTGGATCTAGATCAGTGGTCTCGTCCGCACCGACCGATTGCAATGCAAACTCGCCCCGCGCCACTGCTTCTAGCGCGGAGCCAAAGTAGAGCGCCGAACGCGTTTCTCCTGCTGCATGAACGAACAGAACGCGTTCCGGATCTGAGCGGCGCACCGCAAACCGGCTCGCGTCATCGGCCGGGAAAGCGTCTCCGCCCTCGATCCGCACCTCGCAGCGGTTCGCGCCGTACCCCACATCAAGCGGCGCAAACTGCACGGTCGCGCGGCCGCTCGCCGCGAGGTGCACATTGCGCGTCGCAATGACTTTGCCGTTTACGACCAGCGAGACTGTCTTTGAAACTTCCGGAGTGCCGAACCCCGCGACGACCGCCTTCACCACGGAGAGTTTGGGATCTTTCGGATCGGATAGCACTGCCGGAGCTTCGACACTCTCGACCGTCCAGTTCGGCGGTGCTGCACCCCGGGCGACAGGTTCCAGCACGAGTATCACGTTGCTCGGCAGAACCATGTCGGCGAAGTTTGCGGGCATCGCCGTCCGTTGCATGTCGCTAAATAAGTAAAGATCGATTGGTCCGCGCACCGTTTCCGACAATTGCCGGATGGCGCGACCCAGTTCACCGAAATTCGCTCTGCCGTCTCCCGGCTGTACGCTCTGAAGAGCGGCCCGAAGCTGGGTTTCCTCGGCAATGGCTTGCGTAAGGACGCTGAGCTGACCGCCGAGAGTCATGATCTGCGCCTTCTGCCTGTGCGGTTTCGCTGCCAGAACGGCCAGTGCTTGTTGCCTGGCGTCCGCGAAACGGGTTCCGGCGCGCATGCTGAACGAGTTATCGAGTACGATCAGAAGCAGCCTCCCGTTTGCGTCTGCCGCCGCACGCCGCACAAACGGATTGGCAAATGCAAGTACAACCAGCAGCACCAGCGCAAACCGTAGCGCAAACAAAACCAGATGTCGCAGCCGCCGGTACCGCGTCGAACTCTGCGTGCCTCGCTCGAAAAACATCAGTGAACCTACCGGCCGCGGCGTGGCCCGGTGGTGTCTGAGAAGGTGCAAGAAGACCGGCACTCCCAGCGCCGCGAGACCAGCCAGAAACCATGGCGCGAGGAAGCCCATCAGTTGCCTGCCTGGCGGCGCGAGAGATACTCACGGAGCGCCCGATCGAGCGGCTGGTCGGTAACGAGCAGGTGATAATCCATACCCGCCCCGCGAGCAAGCGAGCGAAGCTGCTCGACATGCGCGTCGATTTTCGCGCGATACGTTGTCTGCGCATACTCCGGAATGACTTCGATCCTGCGCGCAGTTTCAAGATCAACGAGAATCGCCGAGCCCTGCAATACCGGCCGAATCTCTTGCGGGTCGAGAATATGAAACAGGACCACGTCATTACCCCGAAACCGCATCGGCGCAATCGTGTGGATTATCGTTTCGGGATCCTCGTAGAAGTCCGAGATCACAATCGCGATTCCGCGCCGGTGCCTGAAACTCTCAAGATGCTTCAGAGGTTTGGCAAAATTTGTCAGCGCGCGCGGCTCGGCTTGTTCGAGTCCGGCAAAGAGCCTGGCCAGCTGTCCTGGGCGCGTCGAAGCCCTGATGTACTCGCGGACTTCGTCGTCAAAAACGATCAAGCCTGCCGCGTCGCGCTGGTTATGGATGGCCAGATAAAAAAGGGATGCGGCAATGTAGCGCGCATAGTCCATCTTTCTCGGTGGACCGGAGGTATACTGCATGGAGTTGCTGGCGTCCAGCAAAATGGTCAGCTGGCTGTTGGTTTCTCCCCGATAGCGCTTCAGATAACAACGTTCGGTGCGCGCGAACAGGTTCCAGTCCACGTGACGCAGGTCGTCTCCGGGCGTGTAGGCGCGATACTCCGCGAATTCCTGGCTGAAACCAAAGTCTGGCGAGCGATGGAGTCCGGCCACAAAACCATCCACTACCGTTTTCGCTACCAGATCGAGCGAAGAGATACCCGCGAGAACCTGGGGATCGAGGAACCGCTGCATCAACTCTCCTTTGGCCGCGGCACGTCAGCGACGAGTCTGTTCAGGATTTCGTCCGCGTCGATGCGGTCGGATTCGGCGTGAAAGTTCAGCAGGATGCGATGCCGCAATACAGGCACCACCACAGAGGTGATGTCCTCGTACGTTACGTGATAGCGCTTGTGGGAGAGCGCCCGCGCTTTAGAGGCCAGCACCACGAATTGCGCTGCGCGGACGCTGGCGCCGTAATTTACATATTTTCTGACGAATTCGGGCGCGTTCTCGCTTTTCGGCCGCGTCGAGCGAACCAGGCTCACAACGTATCGCGCAAGCGTTTCCGCGATCGGCACCATGCGCACAAGTTGCTGAAAGTCGAGTAGATCTTCAGCCGAAGCTACGGCTTCGATCTTTGTCACTCGAGTTGACGTCGTCAGGTTGATCACCGTCAACTCGTCTGCCGCACTGAGGTCGTCCAGGATTACATTGAACAGGAACCTGTCCAGTTGCGCTTCGGGTAGAGGATATGTTCCTTCGAGTTCGATCGGATTCTGGGTGGCAAGTACAAAGAATGGCGCCGGCAACATGTAGAGGTGCCCACGCACGGTGCAGGAATGCTCCTGCATCGCTTCAAGGAGGGCGGACTGGGTCTTTGGCGGGGTGCGATTGATTTCGTCAGCGAGCAGGATGTTGCCGAAGATCGGTCCTTCAACGAAGGTCCACTTGCGGTGGCCGGTTGTGAGATCCTCCTCGATGATATCCGTGCCGGTAATATCGGAGGGCATCAGGTCCGGAGTAAACTGAATACGCCGGAACTGCAATCCCAGCGCTTCGGCGATCGTCCTCACCATCAACGTCTTTGCAGTGCCGGGCATGCCGGTCAGGAGGCAGTGCCCCCCAATGAAAATGCCAATCAATATCTGGTCGAGGACCTCCTGCTGGCCCACGATGACTTCGCGCACCTGCTTCAGGATGGCTTCCCGCACCACCTCGAACCGCCCGATACGTTTCTGAAGAGCAGCTGCATCCTGATTTAGTCCGGTAATGGAAGCCATCGATTCGTTCCTTTTCAGTTTGATTTTGCGGGCGGACGCTGCAACTCCAATAAAAGTTTCTGCGCCGGCCGGTAACCGGGAGCGGTTTCAAGCGCGGCCAGCACACTTTCCTGTGCCTTGTCCTTTTGTCCGGCTGCAAAATATGCTTGTGCCAGACTGAACTGGGCGCCGGCCCGGTCGACAGGATCAGACGCAACGCGGGCGTTATATTCGCGGATCGCCGCGTCATACTGTTTTTGCGCAAGGAGCAGGTCGCCAAGCTTTCGATGCAAATCCTCATCCTTAACCGGGTAAATATAATTCACGCGCTCAAGTGTCGCCGCCGCCTCGGCCGGCCTTCCCGCGGCTTCTTCCAATGCAGCCAGACGCTTTAGTGCGGCGGGCATCTGCCCGCCTTCCCGCTCGTAGGCGGTGAGCACGACCGCCTCAGATTTGCTGTCCCCTTTTGCTTTGTCTGCATCGGCCATCAGGATGTAGACGTTGGCTTCGTCCACATATTCGGGGTACATCGCGAGGATTAGAGGGCCTTCGGCCAGCACAACGTCGTACTGATTCTGTCCGGCTGCGGCGACGAGGGCCTTGAGCTTTTTCTTCCACTCATCGAAGTGCAGGGCTTCTGTCCCGTATTTTTGCCCGATCCAGGCGAGATACTGCCGGTCGAAATCGTCGGGTGCAATTCCGAGATTCTGGTGGATCACCTGCGAGGTCGTTTGCAACTTCGCGAAAGAATGTGCCATGTCGAGCAGTTTTTCTTCACCCCACCTGCCCTTCACAAAATCGCACATGCTGCCCGCCTCAAAGTAGGAAACGATCACCTGCGAAGGATAGTCCGGAGACACAAAGCCCCGATCGAGCGCAGTCACTGGCAGCAGCTTATTGTCGCGAATGGCAACAAGCACTTCTGGAGTCAGCCGGTTCTTCCACTCCGGCCGCCGCTCCCCTTCCTCGTGCACAGCCAGCCCTTCCGTGAACCAGCGCGGCACGCGATGATTCGTCAAAGTCAGAATGAAAACGTGGCTCATTTCATGCCACAACGTGGCACCCCAGTTGAAATCCCCCGGCTTGCGCGCGGAAGGGCTGTCCATTGCAACCACTTCGCCGAATGTAACTCCGAGAGCGCCCAGTCCGGGCATACCCATGGTGCGCACTGCAAAATCCTCGTGATTCGGATACACCTCCACCTGGACAGGGGCAGGAAGTTTCATGCGGTATTCCTTCCCGTACGTGGCCAGAATCGTATCGAGCTCCGCCTGGATATAGGGCAGCAGCAGCGCGGCTTCGGTCCTGTTCAGCTTCAGGATGGTCCCGTTGCCGCGAAACGTCTCGAAGTTCTTATAGCTATCGAGGAGGCGCAAGCTATTCACGGTTGCGGCGTCGCGATAGCCGTTGTTGTAGCTGAGCTCCAGCTCTTTGAACGGCTCTGTTTCCTTGCCCAAGCGCATCAAGTCGATTCCGAGCGCCGAATGCGCGGCCCACAATCGCGGATCAGCTAAAATCGCTTTGCGGTAATAGGTGACGGCGTCCTCGTAACGGTAGTGCAACTCGAGCTGGCGCGCCACGCGAGCGTACACTTCGCCATCTCGCGGATTGACTGCGCGAATTTTTGTAAACCAGACATCCGGCGAGCGATCCCGAACCAGCTCAATCGCGGCGTGAATGGCCATGGCATCGAGCGCATCTGTTTCGAGCGCAAGAGCCTTGTTGGCCTCTGCCGCAGCGGTGTCGCGGTCATCGTTGGCCAGCGCAAGGTCAGCCATTAGTTCATGCGCGGCCGCCAGCTTCGGATCGAGTGCGCTGGCCTTTGCGAGATATTCCGCTGCTTTACCATCGAATCCGTCTGCAGACACGATCGCCAGTCCGAGATAGGCCCTGGCGTTTGACGGATCCTTGTCGAGCGCTTCACGGAAAAGGGCGGCCGCTTCGGCATCATTGAAGCGCTCATGCAGCAACATTCCCCATCGCACCTTATAGATCGCTTTGCCGGTCACGGGTTCGCTCGCCGCGCGAAACTGTTCGTTCGCCTGGTCCCACGCTTCCAGTCCCCAGAACCCTTCGGCGCGGAAATACGGATCGCCACTCCGTGTCAGGGTCTCGAAACACCGTTGTGCTTCCGTGGACTGTCCGTGCTTGCGCAGATCCCAGCAGTCGGCAGGAGCAGCCGCCTGCGCAGGTGCAACGCAGAGGGGCAGAAATACGACAGCGATGGCGAGGAGTCGTCTCATTTGTCGAGCTCCTCCTGCACTTTTGCCAGGTCGACCAGCGCGTCTGTCAGCTGCTGCTTGTACTCATCGGGATCCATGGCTGCTTTTTGGTACCTCAGCGTGTCAATCTTCTGTTCGAGTTCCTCTTTTCTGTGGAGTAACGTGCGCTTTGCCGGATCGTTTGCCGCCTGCTGGCTTGCTCCGAGGCGCAGCAGGATGAAGCTCGACAGCAGCGCGCCCTGGCCGTGTCCGGCTTCGCGCACAGCGTCACCCTTGCCTGCATCATTAAAAACTGCATGTTCGGTGGCGAGGCGTTTCTGCGAATCATAGAAGGCTGCAGTTTTCTTCGTAGCATAGGTAAACGCTTCCATGGCACTGATCGAGTCGCTCTTGTCCGTATCCGTTGCCGGATCCTGTAGCGCCTCATCCCAATAACGTACAAATACCGTCGCGTTTTTTTCCGTTCCTGATTTGGTTGCGGTGACGACGGCCCGCCCCGAGCGCTCGAGCGCCTGCAAGGCACCGCCGCTTGCGCTGGTTGTGTCGACGACAAGCTGACGCTTCGCCGCGATCTGATCGCACATTGCAGCAATCTGTGCTGCAGTTAGATCCGGCCCCACAAGATTGAACTTGTATTGAAAGCCATCAAACGAACCGTGGCCAATCAGCACGAGCGCGAAGTCGTCGTCCGGCTTGGCCTCTCGCGCGATTGTGCTCATGGTCCGGGCGAACTGCGTTGCCGTCGCCTGCGACCCCGTTAACGTATAGACGTGCGCCCCTGGGCCTGCCGCTTTGAAGATCCGGTCGAGATCTTTTGCAGCTGCCGTGAAGCGTTGCTCGTACTCGGGTTCCCCGCCCAATCCGGCCACGATGACGTAATAGGTAGCGGCACGCGTCTCAATCGCGACCGCAAGGGCCATCACGAGGAGCAGGGCGCGCTTCATACGACGCCCCACTTCCGGCGCAGAAGCCACTCGCCAATCGGAAGTCCAAGCAGCAGCAGGAATACGATCGGCATATCCCAGAGTTCTTTCGTGCTGCGAACCGAGATTCCCGCTTCGGAATATGAGATGTCCTGCGGGAGGCTCTTCAAGTCAGAAGGCGTCCGGTAACGGCCACCCGTCTCTGTGGCCAGTTGCTCCAGTAAATGCCGGTTTTGTCCGGTATGAAAATTTTCGGCAACTCCGTCCTCACGTTGAAACGTCACGACGTCGCGACCCAGTTCCCGGGGCTGCTTACCCGAGGATTCCGCAACGACTTCGGCGACGTAGGTGCCGGGTTTTTGCGCGGTCCATTCGGTTTGATACAGTCCCGGAGTTCGCTCGGAGGGCGTAAGGTCTAGGAGCGCGGCAACGCCTTGCGGCCCCAGAATATGAGCGGTGACATGTGCGTCAGGAGCCTGCTCGAACTGCTCGTCGCGCACTTGCGCTGTAAATCTCGCCTGCCCGTTATCCATCAGCAGCCGTTCCGGCATCGAAGCGACAACGGGCCCGGGCGTGTCTGCAATCAACCATCGCAAGAGTTGCTGCCAGAATAGGTCGTGCGAACGATCGCCCAGCGCCTCGCTCATCTGCCACCGCCACGTGCCGCCGGTTGCCATGATCGCGGTGCGGCCATTGCCGTAGTTCTCCGTGATCAGCAAGGGTAATCTTCGCCGGCCAAGATTCATATCGGCAAGCACAGTGGCGCCGGGTTTGGGAGCGCCGGCGTCTTCATAATCGGCCAGGTACGTCAGCTTCCGCCAGCGCAGCGCATTTTTCTCCGGATCATCCAGAATCTGGGTGATCGGCGAGCCCATGCCTTCCGGAGTCAATTCGACCGTCGCCGCATTGCGATGGAAATTATGATTTCCCGGTGGCAAAAATGTCGGCAGCAAATCGTTCAAGCGCGATGCTGCCCAGCCTCCGTCGCTCAGCGAGTAGCGCCCACCCAGGAACAGGATCCCTCCGCCGCGGCGATCCACATACTCACGCAAGAGCTCCTGTTGCAACGGCGTGAAATAATTTGCATCCACCGAACCAATAATGATGCCTGCATACGGGAACAGATCTTCCGGGCGCGAGGGAAAGCCCTCGGCCAGCTCGCCCGGATCGCGAATACCTTGCCGGTAGATTTTGTTTTCACTTGTCCGCAGCATCGAAACGAGCTGCACTGTAGGATCATCGTCTTCGGCTCGTCGAATGAATTTGTATTCCCAGCGCGGTTCACCCTCGATATAGAGAATTCGTCTCTTGGCATCGGTTACGAGGATCGGACGAGTCACGGAATTATTCGCCAGGTTTTCTTCGCCAGGCAGTGGCTCTACGTTAAACGTCAAGCTCTTCGCGCCGGCGGCGCCGATTGGAAAGAAAAGACGTTCGGTCTGGACATTTCCATCGGTCGGCAAACTGATTTCGCGCTCGGCAAGCGATTTTTCTCCGTCGCGAACAACAATCTTGGTTTTTTGCCCGGAATATCCATGCTGGATGAGGCTGATGCTCGCCGCGATGCGGGCGTTGGCAGTCGCGGTCGCAGCCACGCTGACATCCTCAATCTCGATATCGTGCGCCGCTTCCTCCCTGCCAAAGCCTACGGTGTGGACGGGTAGCCGCCGGTTCCGCAAGGCCTGCATGGCGTCGGGACCAATACCCGAGCCTCCGGCACCGGTCGTGTTCTGACTGCCATCGCTCAACAAGACGATGGCTCCTACCGGAAGATCCGCGGTGTCGGTGGCCAGTCGTTTTAAACCTTCTCCGAGATGTGTGGACGTCTCGACCGGGGCGATTTCCCGTAACTCACCGACACGCGTGAGTTCGTTACCCAGCCGGTACACTCGTGTCTGGAAACGTTTTTCGAGACCGCTGAGAACACCGTTCTCTAGCGTCGCAATTCCTGCGTCTTCGCGCGTCTTCCCGTCACTGTCCCGGATGGCCATGCTGCGCGAATCGTCCACGACCACGGCGATGATGTTCTGTTGCGAGTTCAGTTCGCCGACCAGCATTGCCGGCTGCCAGAGCAGCAAGAGCACGAGCGCGAGGAGTGCCGTTTGCAATCCCCAAACGAGCCACCCGCGCCAGCCTCTCAGTTCAGATCTTGTGCGACGCAACCTCCAGCCAACGAGCAACGCAAGTCCCAGAGCGGCGAGAACGATGAATAGACCGAGAGCCCATATCGGCCACCCACCGAGCAGCACGAACCGCCCTTTCGTGAATACCGGAACCGGGTACTTGAATAAGAATTGAAACATCCACCCTTCTAGTCCTAATCCGCTTGCCAGAATCTCGCTACGATTGCGTTTTCTCTGGCGCCTGGCTTGTCGCCTGTATCAATGCGTCATACCGTACAGGATATAGTCGAGTCCCACCCGGAACGCCATCGACGCGAACGTCTCCGGGTATTTCGGGTCGTCGGCCCACTCCCACGCATCGCCGAGGTGCATGTTATGGCAGATGGCGACGATAATACGGCCCTTGTCGTCGCGAATGGCGCGCCACTTCGGCTGATAGCCGTCCTTTTCGTAGGTGCGGCCGGACCAGACGTAGTGCTCTCCGGGTATTTGCATCTTGTCGTCGACGTCATAGAGGGTATGGAAGATTTCGTCGGCGCTCTGCAAATTTTCGACAGGACGGTCGGGAAGAACCTGACGCATGCCGTTCATGAAATTCTCCCAATCCTCGGTTCCATGAAAATCGTCGACCATCAAGAAACCGCCCTTCAGTAAATACTCGCGCAATCGCCCGGCTTCAGAATCAGTAAACGACCAGTTCTCGACCTGGACCGCGTAGATCCATGGATAATTGAAAATCTCGTTGCTATTTAGCGTGACCACCTGTTCTGTCGGGCGTCCATCAATGCGGGTCAGCCTGTGCATCGCAATCAGAAACTGCCGGTCCGCTTTCGGATAGTCGCGCGACCAGGATCGATACGGTCCATGCCTTGCATTCGGGTTGATGAGGGCCAGATTGGGGGAATACGCGAGGCGCGACCAGTAGAACTCTGCCTTCAGGTTCGTGGTCGATTCATTGTCGCCGAAACCGAAGTCCGCGGTGCGCTGCGCCCACAGGCCTACACAACAAACCACAGTGGTAACAACAAGGAGCGCAATACCCTGAAACTTCAATCGATACCTCCACGACGACGCGTCGAGGGCGAGAACAGTTAGACGACGTCTATCTTCCGTTGGTTGCAGATCGCCTGGTGGACGCCGGAATGCGGCAGCTGTTAGCCCGAAGGCCGGCCGAATCCCAGGCACCGGCCGGGTGAGCTACTGACCTCGGCTACATCTCGAAAAACGAGGCTTCCAAGTACCGTAAAGACCTGATTTAGCATGCGTTAAGTGACGCCACTTCGCTGCGGGCGACTTGAATGGAGATGGAGTGTGGGATCTAGTGGCCATCAATTACCCAGCACGTCATTGGCTGCGGACACGGCCGTGCAGTTCGGAAGGCAGATAGCTTCAAGTCTGGTTCGCGAGCGATCGCAGGAGTGGCGCAAGTTCTGTCAGGTTCTGCTTCAGGACGTACCCGCTCGCCCCTGCTTCACTCGCGGCTTCACGAACGTCATCGTCATCATAATCGGTGACAATTACAATCTTTGCTTCCGGATCCGCGCGGAGCAGCGTCCGGGTCGCGGCCAACCCATCCATCCGCGCCATTCGCACATCCATCAGGACGATATCCGGTTTATGCGTGGCATACGCGCGTTCTGCATCGGCGCCATCGTCGCATTCCCAGATGGAGCCTGCGTCCGGCAAAATTGCGCGCCGCAAAAGCCTTCTTACGCTAGGGTTATCGTCAACAATTAAAACGGTCATATCGCTCTCGGACTCAGTCCCTCCGTCAAGTCAGTTCGGTCTGCGAGGATTCGCTGCACTCGAACGCAAAATCGAGCTGACAATGTCCAAGCTAGGGCAAGCGTCCGAATAAATATATAGAGGCTGCTACATGTGACCCGTGTGGTACTACACGGGTCAGGCTCCCTGCAGCGGGCCAGAAGTCTCGTATTTTCAGGCATCCGCAGCGTGTTATCCTTCCGGTGAACCAGAAGCTCAGTTCGCACGGAGAAGAAAGGTCGATGGCCGTCTGCTATCTGCGATCGACAAGGGCCCGAGTTTGCGTCGCGGATTCCCAGTATCGTCAGCAAATTCGCATCCTCGTTTTCTGCTTCCTGCTGTTCCTGAACTCGATCCCCGCTTGGGCCCAACATCACTTCGAGGCCTTTACCGCCGATAATGGTCTGCCGCAAAATGTCATTCGCGGCATTCACCAGACTCCTGACGGCTACCTTTGGATCGCAACGTTTGATGGCCTCGCACGGTTTGATGGAGTCCGCTTTACGATCTTCAACAAGAGCACCGTCCCCGGCCTTACTACCAATCGCTTCGGCTTGATGCTTGGTACCCCTGATGGCGATATCTGGCTGGGCACCGAGGCCAGCGGCATCACTCGATATCATCACGGTTCATTCGAGACGTATGGGGCGGCCAAAGGAATTCCGGGAAACATTGTGCGCGGCATCACCGGCGACGCGACTGGGCACGTGTGGATTTTGACCGGTGGCGGGATCGCGCAGTGGAATGATGAGACTCGCAGCTTCACGAGCCTGCAAAACCCGTCTGACTTCAGGTACGAACCGCTGCTCTGGGACAACGCAGGATTCTGGGCCGCCGATCAATCCCGTATCCATTGCCTTATCAGAGGTAAATCGGTCGAGTATGCGCTGCCGGCGTGGCTGCCCGGCAAATCCATCTGGGGAATGGCAAGCGATCAAGCCGGGGCGATCTGGATTGAAACCGTCGATGGCAGACACGCCAGCATCACCGCGAATGGCGCAGTATCACGTCTCTCTGACGCGGACGTATTCACGGCCTACACAGATCGTCGAGGACATGTATGGAAGATTCGTATCGGGCTTCGCCTGACTCGATCGATCGAGGATCTTTCCGTCAGACCCGCGAAGTCCATCCGCTTCGCGTCGCTCTATGAAGACCGCGAACAGAATATCTGGCTGGGGTCCGAAGGAGAGGGACTGTTGCGTTTCGAGCCTCAATCCATTCACACATATTCCAAAGAACAGGGCTTGATCGATCGCAACATTTATCCCGTCTATCAGGATCGCTCCGGAGCGATATGGATCGGCGCGTGGCAAAGTGGCCTGAGCCGATTCGAGCACGGAAAATTCACGAATTATGTTATCTCGAGTGATCTCCCGGTCCGGCTCGCAACCTCAATCGTCGAAGATCGGCAAGGCACCCTCTGGGTCTCAACGCATGCGGGCTTGAGTATTTTTCGCGGGGGAAAATTCACGCGGCCGGCACAGCCAACGTTTCCGCCAGGAACCATCGTCCAGGCCATGATTGAGGATCGCCAGGGTACGCTCTGGTTTGGCACGTCAACAGGGCTCGTTTCGCTCCGAAATGGTTCGACCCAAAAACTGACAATGCAGGATGGTCTCGCGACAGACGACGTGCGCGTGATCGTCGAAGGGCCATCGGGCGAGCTGTGGATTGGAGGGTACGGTGGCCTGACGCGAGTACAGAATGGACAGTACACTCGCTGGACGGAGGCGAGCGGGTTGCCGAGCAACAACGTTCGGTCGCTTTACATCGATTCCGACGGAGTGGTCTGGATCGGCACATATGATGGTGGCCTCGGAAGGCTGCAGAATGGAAAGATCGTCCATTACACCATGCGTCAGGGAATGTTCAACGACGGCGTCTTTCAGATACTTGAGGACGCACGCGGCAATTTCTGGATGGGGTGTAACAGGGGAATCTACCGCGTCAGCAAACGGGAACTGAATGAATACGCAGCGGGCAAACAAGGTTATGTCGCTTCCGTGCCCTACGGGAAAACGGACGGAATGCTCAACGTCGAATGCAATGGCGGTTTTTCCCCTTCCGGTATCCGCGCTGCGGACGGAAAACTCTGGTTTCCCACGCAAGACGGCGTAGCCGTGGTGGATCCGGACGCGGGAATCGTAAATACGGAACCGCCGCCACTTGAAATTGAAGGGTTCTCGATCGACCAGGTTCCTGTACGCCTCGATCAGCCAATCCACGTGAAACCTGGCAAACACAACCTCGAAGTCCAGTACACGGCACCGAGTTTCATCAAGTCCGAACAGATTCATTTCAAATACAGGCTAGAGGGAATCGATCCCGAATGGACCGACGCCGGTGCGCGTCGCACGGCTTACTATTCGCACGTACCGCCCGGCTCGTATACCTTCCGGGTCATTGCCGGAAACAGTGATGGCATATGGAACGAGCAGGGCCAGGCCCTGAACTTTCAGGTGGCCGCCCCTTTCTATCAGACAGGGTGGTTCGAGTCTTTGTCCGCGTTGGTTGCCGTCGCCATTCTCTTCGCGGCCTGGCGTTTTCGCATCCTTCAGTTACAACGCGCCCATGCGGCCGAACAGGCTTTTTCCCGCCAACTGATTGCTTCGCAGGAAAACGAACGCAAACGGATTGCAGCTGAACTGCACGATAGCCTCGGTCAGCGCTTGGTCGTTATCAAGAATCTTGCGCTTTTTGCCATGCGGCCAAAAGACACCGCCACGAAATCGGAGGAAGAATTGAATGCCTATCAGGAAATCAGCGAAGAAGCCAGCGCAGCCATCGGCGAAACGCGCGAAATCTCCTACAACCTGCGCCCGTTCCAGCTCGATCGTCTCGGGCTGACCAAAGCAATCGAAGCAATGGCGCGTAAGATCTCTTCAGGCTCCGGGGTCCAGATTGTTGCGACCCTCGACAATATTGACGATGCCTTCCCTGAGGATGCCCGCATCAACTTCTACCGGATCGTTCAGGAATCGCTCAATAACATCATGAAACACTCGAAGGCAACCGAAGCGGAAGTCACCGTCAAACGCAATACAGAGAAAGTAGTGCTGACCGTGAGCGACAATGGGCGCGGCATGCCCCCTTCGACAAAGAGTCCATCGACAAGCTTCGGAGGCTTTGGCCTGACCGGCATGGCAGAACGAGCCAGCCTTCTTGGCGGGGAATTTAAAGTACGTTCTGCAGCTGATCGTGGCACCATGCTTACAGTCGAAATCGTTCTGAAAGGAAAGCGTCGTGCCGAATGAAATTCGCATCGTGATCGCCGACGACCATCCGATCGTCCGGAAGGGGCTCCGCTCGAGCATCGAGGAGGATCCCGGTCTCGTCGTCGTCGGCGAAGCCTCGGATGGGGAAACAGCACTTGCGATGATCAAGAAACTAAAACCGGACGTGGCAGTTCTCGACATCGATATGCCCAAGATGGACGGGTTGGCTGTCGGCCGCGAACTGGCCAAACAAAAGCTCGGGACAGAAATCATTTTTCTCACCTTTCATTCAGATGAGGATCTGTTGCGGACTGCGGTCGAAATCGGCAGCAAGGGCTATATGCTGAAAGACAGTGTGTCGCAGGAGATTGTAGCCGGTGTCCGGGCAGTTGCTTCCGGCCGGCCGTATCTCAGTTCCGCGATCACCTCGCGAATGCTTCAGAAAAAAGAAGAACCAAAGAAAAAACCGGGCGAAGAACTGACAAGCCGCCTCACACCGACCGAACGGCGCGTGATGCAGCTCATTGCAGAAGGTAAGTCCAGCAAAGACATCGGCAAGGAGCTCTCGATCCATTACCGCACAGTTGAAAATCACCGCACCAATATCTGTCGCAAGTTTGCCATCGAAGGCGAGGGCGCAAATGCCCTGCTGCGCTTTGCCCTGCAGAATAGAGACATCTGGTAGTTCGGAAATACCCGCTTCTGCCCGACAGACGCCTCAACCTGAAACCTGCTGCTCGTGATCGTCGCCTTCCTTATCGGTATTCGTGTGGCACCACACGGGTGTTTGTGTAGCTACCTCTATTTGTTCCTCACGCGGTTTGCCGTATTTTTCTTTCACGCGACGCCACGAGTCGCAATCAGAAGGAGAATGTCATGAAGAGAATAAACGCGGCGCTGGGCATGGCCTTTCTTACACTCATGTCGCTGACCTTTGCCAAGTCAGTTTTGGCCCAGCAACCGCCGGACAACGTGCAGGGCGACTGGACGATTTATTCCTCGAATATCGATAACGGCGAGACAGTCATTAAACATGTCCAGATCGCGCAATACGGCAACCGCATTACCGGTTATTTTGAAGGCCCGAATCAGTCGGGCCCGATTCAGGGAAGAATCGATGTGCATCACATTGTGTTCAGTACAGTCACTCGCAATGTTCTTACGTTTCGCGGCCAAATCTTCGGCGACAACATCTCGGGACTGTACGGGCTGAACGGAAAGCATGCTCCCTGGCAAGCGATTCGTACCTCCGGGGGACAGCAAGCGGTGCCGCCTGCACCGGTGAGCTACTCGCAGCCCATACTGATTCCACCGTCACCCGCCGCTCCACCTGCGACCGCGTACACACCGCAGTCCCCGTCGCAGACCTATGATCAGCCCGCGGCCACCCCGCAAACCAATTCCGCGCCCGTGCCTGCACCCTTGTCGTCAGACCAGTTGGATGCACTGGTTGCTCCCATCGCGTTGTATCCGGACGCACTGGTGGCTCAGGTGCTCGCGGCGGCAGCGAATCCAGATCAAGTGGCCTATGCGGACGACTGGCTGTCGCAAAACAAAGGGTTGGCGGGCACATCGCTGACTCAAGCTGTGGACGGGCAATCGTGGGATCCGAGCGTCAAGGCGCTGACCGAGTTCCCTTCGGTGCTAGACAATATGGCGCACAATCTTTCATGGACATCCAGTCTGGGGCAAGCCTTTGCGAATCAGCAGGCCGACGTAATGGTCGCCGTGCAAACAATGCGTGCCAAAGCGCAGTCGGCGGGAACGCTACAGTCAAACTCTCAAATAAGCGTGGTGCAGCAGAGCCCTTCAACGATTGTGATTCAACCGGCAAACCCGCAAGTGGTCTACGTACCGCAATACAACCCGGCTGTAGTTTACGGTGCGGCAGTCGAAGTCCCGATGTATGTGCCACCGCCAATCCCGGTAGCTTCCGTGGGCCTGTACTTCGGAACCGGCATTTCAATTGGTGCCTCCTATAGCGGAGGTGGCTGGTCGGGTGGTTTTGGCTGGGGCTGGCACGCATGGAACGTGAATTGGGGAGGCGGCTGGGGTGGTGGCGGCGGCGGGACCGTCATCTTTAACAACAACACCTACATCAACAACCGAACATGGAACAACACGCATTACAACGGCTACCATCCGTGGGGACCAGGCAACTCCGGCTATCATCCAGGCACCGACACGCATTACGGCCCGAATGGCGCCTATCACCCGAACGGATATTACGGTCCGAACGGCGGATTTCACCACGACGTGCCCGGGACCAATCCGAACGACTTGCCTAATGGCGGACACAACGGCGATCACGGCCTGATCGGCGGAAACGGTGGCGTGGATCACGGACCTGATGGCGGTCGCAATGGCGATCACGGATTGATCGGCGGAAACGGCGGCGTCGAGAATCCGCATGCGGGTCAGAATGGCCCGGGTGTAGCACCAACTGGCGGATACCACGACGACAATGGATTCAATCGTGGTAATGAAGCGGCAGGCGGTCTGGAAGCCAGAAACGCAAATCGCGGGAACAACAGCACACTGAACAGGTCGCGCATGAGTGGCGACGGCGCGGCCAACAGAGCGGAAAGCAATCGCGGACGGGCCAGCATGGGCGGAAGCCGTCCCCAGCAGCATGCGGTGCAGCACCATGTGCAGCACGCTCCCGTCGAACATCATTCTTCTGGCGGAGAACGCCGTCGCTAAGACTGCAAAGTTCAGAGGGCAACACGCGAGAAACACAGATCAAAACAGTACAAGGAGATTGGGAATGAGAATGAATGGAAACAAGTCGACGAAAGGGAAGAAAGGGTTGCTAGTCACGGTGTTGGTCGCCGGGTGCATCGGATTACTCGCACAAGTTATTGGCCCCCGCAATGTCTACGCGGCGACCGTGACCGCGGCTCGCGAGACGTTCCAAACACCGGCTGAGGCGGGCAATGCGCTGGCTGCAGCAGCGAAAACCGACGATCAAGCGGCGCTGTCACAAATTCTCGGTGGCGACGCAATCGCGCTGTTGACAACGGGTGACGCTCAAACCGACAAGGCGGCAACAGAACTCTTCGCGGCCAAATACCAGCAGATGAATCGTTGGGTGGAGATGACCGATGGAAGCCGCGTGCTCTACATTGGGGCGGATAACTTTGCGTTTCCTGTGCCGTTGGCAAAGGACCAGGCTGGCCAATGGTACTTCGATATCGTGGCTGGAACCCAGGAAGTCAGGGCGCGTGACATCGGCAGGAACGAGCTGCTGGCCATCGACGCATGCATTGATCTGGCCAACGCCGAAGAAGCCTACTTCGCGATCCATAACACGGGCGAATATGCACAGCATTTGATTAGCACATCGGGTAAACATGACGGGTTGTATTGGCCCTCCAATACGGCACAGGCTCCGAGCCTGCTCGGCCAACTGGGTGAATTCCCGAAAAGCTCGCACGCTTCAACGACAAAAGGTGCAGAGCAGCTGGTAAGTGATGGCTACACGTTGCGGATACTCACGGCCCAAGGGAAGGACGCCGCTGGCGGAGCCCAGAACTTTGTCGTGAACGGAAAGATGGTAAGAGGATTCGCAATCCTGGCGACGCCCGTAAAGTACGGGGAGACGGGAGTCATGACGTTTGTGATGAGTAACAATGGGATCGTTTACGAGCGGAACCTGGGACCCGACACAATCAAGCTTGCGGCTGCCATCACAGAATACAACCCCGATTCGAGCTGGTCGCCGGTTCAATAGTCGCCCGCTCCACTTGAGATACGGGAAACGCCAGCAGAATGCGTTTCCCGTTCTCGCGCTTCATAGCTCAAGGATTCTTAGGACTGCCGGAGAGATTTGATGACCACAACTGCGGGGCGTTCTCGAATGCGTTTCGATTTGCAGACGGGGGAATTCTGGGCCGGCGATCTTGGACCTCGTTCATTCCGATTACCACTTAGAAATGTACGCAGTAGCGCATCCCGTTGACGGGTTTAAACGTCGCGACTATGCTCATTCCGCGATGATAAGATCCATTGCCACAATCCTCTTGCTCGGAAGTTCGCTTCTTGGTTTGTCGTTTGCCCTTCAAGCACAAGACCTGCCAGAAACTCCCTACGATGAGTCTCAGGATCTGGCTTGCGAGCATGTTCCGGTTTGCGCGGTTCAAGTAATACAGGATTCTCTCGAAAAAACGGCATCCACCCTCAGTCCGACTCGGCCTCTACTCTCGGTATTCGCGACGAGTCCGGATGAAATGCGCGTGGAGAGTAGGGTGTCTCGCCGGACCAGTTCTGTTTCTGCTTCGATCCGCACTGTCCATCTTCGTTGTTAGAGTCGGCCCGCCAAGTAGTCTCCTCAAAATCAGTTTTTATCCCACCTGCACCGGAGCCACTACGTCCGGCGCAGGGAAGGATGTTTTCTCAGACGGCGCTGGCAGACAGCGCCCTCAGGTCGCGCTTGAAAAGGACGGCAAAGAGAAAGAGGAACAGCGATGGACGTAGGCGATCAGCTCAAACGATTTAGGGAATTGAAAGGTTTGTCGCAAGGCAGAATTGAAGAACTCACGGGCATGTATCGGTGCTATATCTCGCGAGTGGAGAATGGACACACTGTCCCTTCGCTTGAAACCCTGGAAAAGTTCGCCCGCGCGCTGGGCATGCCCTTGTATCAGATCCTCTACGAACGGGAGTCGGTTTCCGAATTGCCCAGTTCCCATACTGAGGAAATAGAAGATTGGGCTTCCCGCGGGAAAGGGAGGCGCACCTTTCTAAAATTACGAAAAGCGGTTCAGAAAATGTCCGGACGAGACCGGGAATTGCTTCTTCAGTTAGCGGCAAGGATCGCCGGCAACAAGCGTCGGAGCTGACGCCCGGGCACTGGCCATTCGCTATCTGGCTAATTCCCGGGCTCCACCTCATCTTTGCATTTAGTCCGCAACTGCGGCGGGCAACAATTTGCCTGTACGGTTCCCCGGACTCAGGCAACGTCAAAGCGATCGAGATTCATCACCTTGGTCCACGCCGCCACGAAGTCTTTCGCAAACTTCGCGCGAGAGTCCGAGCATGCGTAAACTTCCGCAAGAGCGCGCAGCTGGGAGTGCGAACCGAAGATCAAGTCGACACGGGTCCCGGTCCACTTGAGCTCTTTCGTCTTCCGGTCGCGACCCTCGTAGACGCCTTCCAGGCCAGGGGCCGGCTGCCATTGCGTGTCCATGTCGAGCAGGTTGACAAAGAAATCGTTCGTCAGCGTCTCCGGCCGCTTGCTGAAAACGCCGTGAGTTGACTTCCCGACATTTGCACCGAGGACGCGCAGGCCACCGACGAGAACGGTCATCTCGGGCGCTGTCAGCTTCAGCAATTGCGCCCGATCCACCAATTGTTCCTCAGCAGAGAGGCGCTGCCTGGCCGGGAAATAGTTACGGAACCCGTCCGCGGTCGGCTCGAGCGGTGCAAAGGAGTCAGCATCGGTTTGTTCCTGTGACGCGTCCATGCGTCCCGGAGTGAAGGGAACCTTGACGTCGACTGCGGCATCCTTCGCGGCTTTCTCAATCGCCGCACAACCGCCGAGAACGACGAGGTCCGCGAGCGAGACCTTTTTTCCGCCAGACTGTGCCGCGTTGAACTCCTTCTGGATCACTTCCAGCTTCTGCAGCACTTTCGCCAGCTGAGCCGGCTGATTGACTGCCCAGTCCTTTTGCGGCGCGAGACGAATGCGTGCACCGTTCGCTCCACCGCGTTTGTCAGAGCCGCGGAATGTGGACGCCGATGCCCATGCCGTCGAGACCAGCTCAGAAACGGAGAGTCCAGATGCGAGGATTTTCGCTTTGAGTGCGGCGATGTCCTGCTCCCCGATCAGCGGATGAGCCACGGCCGGAATCGGATCTTGCCACGACAGGGTCTCCTTCGGAACGAGTGGGCCGAGATAGCGCACGATCGGCCCCATATCACGGTGTGTCAGCTTGAACCACGCCCGGGCAAACGCGTCAGCAAACTGATCCGGATTCTCGTAGAAGCGGCGGGAGATCTTTTCGTAGGCGGGATCGAAACGCAAGGCTAGATCGGTCGTCAGCATGGACGGTGCGTGACGCCTGGACGGATCATGCGCATCCGGCACTGTACCGGCTCCTGCGTCCTGCTTCGGTTTCCACTGATGCGCGCCTGCCGGGCTCTTTGTCAGTTCCCATTCATAGCCGAACAGGTTTGAAAAGAAATTGTTGCTCCATTTGGTAGGCGTCGAGGTCCAGATGACTTCGAGTCCGCTGCCGATCGTATCTCCTCCGATACCCGTGCGGAATTTTCCTTTCCAGCCGAGACCTTGCTCCTCAATGCTGGCGGATTCGGGCTCCGGGCCTACCAGCGCCGCATCGCCAGCGCCGTGGGTCTTGCCAAACGTATGACCGCCAGCAATCAGTGCGACGGTTTCTTCGTCGTTCATCGCCATGCGGAGAAATGTTTCGCGAATATCTTTCGCTGCAGCGAGCGGATCTGGCTTGCCGTTTGGTCCTTCCGGGTTCACATAGATCAGACCCATCTGCACGGCAGCAAGAGGATTTGCAAGATCACGGTCACCGCTGTAGCGTTCGTCGGCCAGCCACTTCCCTTCGGGTCCCCAGTAAATGTCCTCTTCGGGTTCCCAGACATCCTCGCGTCCACCGCCAAAGCCGAACGTTTTGAAGTTCATCGACTCAAGGGCAACGTTGCCTGCGAGAATCATAAGGTCGGCCCAGGAAATTTTCCGGCCGTATTTCTGCTTGATTGGCCAAAGCAGCCGGCGCGCCTTGTCGAGATTCACGTTGTCGGGCCAGCTATTCAGAGGCGCGAAGCGCTGCTGGCCGGCGCCAGCTCCGCCGCGGCCGTCGCCAATGCGATAGGTGCCTGCACTATGCCACGCCATCCGGATAAACAGCGGACCATAGTGACCAAAATCGGCGGGCCACCAATCCTGCGAGTCCGTCATCAAGGCATGAAGGTCCTTGATCACGGCATTCAGGTCGAGGCTCTTGAATTCTTCCCTATAGTTGAAATCCTTGTCCATAGGATCGGACAACGAGGAATGTTGATGCAGGACCTTCAGGTCCAGCTGATTTGGCCACCAGTCCTCGTTCGTGTGCCTGCGACCGCCGGCTGAAACAGGGCACTTGGATCCATTTGACGGGGATTGTTGCTGATTGGGCGGAACGGGAACTCCCGCTGAGGTATTAAGTTCTTTCTCCATCTCGTCACCTTCCTTCGAATTAATCAAAAACTGTGATGAAACTGTAAAGCCAGTCTGGCTTTTCGAGTGGCGCCGCGGGCGGAGGGTGCGCCCACCCGAACGACTTCGGAACTAATGGGAAGCGTGCCGCGAGGCGCACTTCCTGCACAGCCCCCGGAAAATGAGCTCGCATTCGCGAAGAACCCGCTTACCGAGGGAGGCCGGAGCGGGCCTGGGCACCTTGAACCACTCTATGTCTTCAACATTGCCGCAACGATCGCAGATGAAATGGTGATGCTGCATGCCCTTCGCATCGAATCGCGCGGCGCGGCCTTCGACGGCCACTTCACGCACCAGACCCGCCCGAACCAGATCCCGCAAATTATTATAAGTCGTGGCCCTTGAGGAACGAGGATCCGCGCGGTTCACGGCTTTGTAGATTTCTGCCGCCGTAGGATGCTTGTTGCATTCTATCAAGAATGCCATCACGGCGTAGCGTTGCGGCGTGCATCGCAGCCCGCCGCCCTCGAGGCACCGTTTGATTGCCCGAGCATCCATGTACATTTGGAATATATCTAATGTGATATTTTGTCAAGACTTGTGCGTTTGTTCGCTGCCGGGCAGTGAGCGCGCTTTCTGCAGGTACTTCTGACCCCAGCGACGTGTCGACGCAGGTAGCCGGCGGTTTGGATCCCGCGTCAGGGAACCGACGCCTACGGAGTACAGCCGTAGGCGATTCGAACAAGAAGGTTACGTCAGGATACTGGACAGCCGCTCGCAGCCGCTTTGCCGGCGAATCGATCCTTCATCCAAGGCAGATACAGCGGAGCAGCCGCTCCCGGTGTTGAAAAGTGAGTCTGCTCTCCGGCCAACTGCACGCGCGCCACATTGCCCCCGAGCTTGCACATTTGCTCCTGGTACATCTTTCCCATCACGGGCGGCATTACCGTGTCATTTGTTCCCCAGTAGATGACCACCGGCGCTACGGGTTTTACCGGGAGGACGCTTCCCCGAACAAGAGCCTGCATCCATATCAGGCTGCTTTTCGGATTCGGCTTCAGTAAGGACTTGTATTCCGACGCATACGCGTAGTTGAACGTATCGGCCGCCGCGTGCATGCACTTGTTTGAGAACACCTTGTCGACAACTTTCGCTCCGTCATCGGTGAAAAGGTCGTCCAGACGCAGTTCGGGAAAGGCAGCCTGCGTTCCCCACATGTTCATCGCAAAATGGGTGAAATTGAATACGTTTGTCGAAAAACTGGCGGTCAGCTGGCCGATCAATTTTTCCGAACTCTGCTGGTCCAGGGCGATTCCGGCTGTTAACACCGCAGTGTCGAATGGCGCCAGCGCGACAAATCCCAGAAGCTTGATGTTGTCAGACGCTGTATCTTGCTGGTTGATATATTCAGGCAGACTCGCGGCAGCGATAGTCGCGCCGCCTCCCTGTGACCACCCATAGATGATTGCCTTTTTGCCCGCCCCGCTCTCCTTCATGGAGCTGACTGCGCGAATCGAGTCAATCACGTCCCGTGCCTGAGACGCAGCGACAGCGTATTGATGGCGCCCGCCGCCGCCCAAACCCTGGTAGTCGGTACCCACGACCACGTAGCCTTCTTTGACAAAGGCCTCGACACTCGGCAGTCCGTAATCCGTCCAGGAATCCCCGTTCATTAGAAAGTATTCGTTAAGGTCTTTCGCGGGGTTCAGTAGCTGGGACGGTCCGCAGTTCTCGGCAGTTCCGGTCGTGCCGTGCGCCCATGCCACGATGGGCCTTCCATCGATCGGAGGCGGTCCCACCGGGGCTACGACGAGCCCGGTCGCGATGGTCCTGCGTCCTGCAACATCCGACGAGATATAGGCAATTCGCCAAGCCTGCGACCCGGCAACACTGATCTGTATCGGTTCCTGGCTGACAATCTGCCCCAGCTTTCCCTCCGGGCGGATCTTGCTCGAAGCCTCGTAAAACGCAGGCGTCTGCGGCAATGCTTGTCCAAGAAGTATGCCCGGTCCGATCAACCAAGAAGCCGTCATGAAAATAAGGCTCTTCATCGAATTGCTCCTTCATTGCAAATTCAGTCTAGGCTGCCCATATGTCGCTTCGCCTGGCAGTCACGCAGGAAAAGCTCAGGTAAATTTCCCTCGTACTTTTGTCCAGGCCATTGCGGCACAGATAGTTCTGTGTCTGCGGTCGGATGGCACTCGGCGGAAGAATCTCCATTCAACAGAAGATCGCGTGCGCGTCATGCTCGCAGAATTCCGCAAGTTCCCCGGCGCGAAGACTTCCACCCAACTCCGCTACACCGAGCCTAGCGGCCGCGTCGATCGCGAACGAAACGACATACGGTCTTCTGATAAATTCAAGCATTCCGGTGGCCAGTCACTCCTCTGCTCGCGGGACGGAAAACACTCATCAGACACAACTTCGTATCCAAACGATATTTCTGGCCATCTTCGTTGTCTCGATTTCGGACAGTCGTATGGATTTCAGTCCCTGTCCCGATAACGGTAAAAGGAGAGGGGTCGACGGTAGTTTCCTATATAGACGTATATATAAGGATAGTGATGTCAGCCAGGAGGGTGACTGAATGTATCACGCTCCGGTTGACCCTTCACGATGCGACGACTTAGTTTTTGTCTGGCGGGCGAGTTTGCGGCGCGCAGCTTTGACTGAGAGTCCATGGCTACTGTGTTTCTGGCTTGAGGAAGTATGTCCGTTCGAAGTAGCGCGCAACATTGACCAATCCAATCATGACCGGCACTTCCACGAGGGGACCGATGACCGAAGCGAATGCAGCGCCGGAGTTGATCCCGAAAACGGAAACTGTCACCGCAATTGCCAATTCAAAGTTGTTTGAAGCCGCGGTAAACGCGAGCGTTGCCGTCTTTGAATAATCAGCGCCCAACTTGCGTCCCATATAGAAGGAAACCAAAAACATCAGTACGAAGTAGATCAGCAGCGGTACGGCAATTCGTATCACATCGAGCGGCAAGCGGACGATGTATTCACCTTTCAAGGAAAACATGACCACAATCGTGAATAGCAGCGCGATCAGCGTTAGCGGGCTTATTCGAGGAACAAATGCGCGGTCATACCAACTGCGTCCTTTGAGTCTGGTCAGGAAAGCTCGGGTAAGAAAGCCCAAAAGGAACGGGATACCAAGATAGATGAAAACGCTACTGGCAATCTCTCCTATGGAGATGTTTACTACCGTACCCTTCATGCCAAACCACCCCGGAACTACGGTGAGGAACACCCATGCGTAAATCGAGTAGAAAAAAACCTGAAACAGGGAGTTGAAAGCAACCAGCCCCGCTGCGTATTCTGAATTACCTTCGGCCAATTCGTTCCAAACAATCACCATAGCGATACATCGCGCGAGACCGATCATGATGAGCCCGGCCATGTATTCTGGATAATCATGCAAGAATACGATCGCAAGAACGAACATGAGGATCGGCCCAACGACCCAATTCTGAAAAAGCGAAAGCCCAAGAATGCCCTTGTTCCGGAAAACTTCAGGTAGTTCTTCGTATCTGACCTTTGTAAAAGGGGGGTACATCATGACGATCAGACCCAGGGCGATAGGAATCGAGGTTGTACCGATGCTGAAACGGTTGAGAAACGGAACCACACCAGGGATCAGCCAACCGAGAAGTACCCCAAGTATCATCGCGCCAAAAATCCACGCAGTGAGATATCGGTCGAGAAATCGCAGTCTGCTGGTTGTAGTCATCTCGAGACCTGAGGATCCCTTTCCTTCCCTCCATCATTGATTGCCAATGCGGTCGATCTCTTTCTTAATCGCTAGATTGTCGAGGCTAGGGAGGGGGAGACAGAGAAAGAGGCTGATTCTACGGTCAAGCATCATAAACGCAGTATGAAAGGCGCGCTCGATCTGCGCAGGGGTACCCGCGACGGAAGCTGGATCAGGAACGCCCCAGTGCGCCGTCATGGGCTGCCCGGGCCAGATAGGACAAACCTCGCTCGCTGCGTTATCGCACACGGTAAAAACAAAATGAAGCGGGGGAGCACCGGGCTTTGAAAATTCCTCCCAGCTCTTGCTGCGCAAGCCTTCTGTGGGCATATTGGCTTGTTCAAGGAGGCGAATCGCCTCGGGTCTGACGCTTCCTGTAGGCTGACTCCCTGCACTGTAGGCCGCGAAATTGGGTGCCCCCTTTTTATTGAGAATTGCTTCAGCCAGAATTGACCGGGCCGAGTTTCCCGTGCATAGAAACAAGACGTTATACGGGGGCGTCACAGGGGTTTCACTCCTTCACTCAGTCGCAGCAAGTCGGCGCGCAGCAAAGTTCTTTTGCCTGGCTGTGGGGCTTTACCGCACGAACGAAGGCGCTCATAAATTTGCCGTCTACTTCTGGTGCGATCGCGTCCGCATCAATTCCCTCTGTTGCGAGAAATTCTCTGGCGTCGGCGGCTCTATAGATCCGCGTCGGCTCGAGATCTACCTGTTGAAATCCGGCTGTACGCAATTTATGGCAGTACTCCGTCTCATCGAGTGCTCCTGCGACACACCCGACCCAGAGCAGTACGTTCTTCCGGATTTCAGGAAGGATTTCCCCACGAGTCACAACGTCTGACACGGCAAGGCGGCCTCCCGGCTTAAGGACCCGGAATGCCTCTCGCAGCACTGCGTCTTTGTCTGCCGACAGGTTGATTACACAATTTGAAATGATTACGTCGACCGTGTTGTCCGGCAAAGGGATGTGTTCGATTTCGCCTCGCAGGAACTCGACATTCTGGGCACCGGCTTTTTTCTTATTTTCATTGGCCAGAGCCAGCATTTCATCCGTCATATCGAGCCCGTAGGCTTTCCCGGTAGGCCCTACTCGCCTTGCAGAAAGAAGCACATCAATTCCCCCGCCCGAACCAAGATCGAGAACAACTTCGCCAGGATTGAGCTTCGCCAGGGCAGTTGGATTGCCGCAACCGAGCGAAGCGAGTACGGCTTCCTGAGGAATCTCGTCTGTCTGGTTCGCATCGTAGAGATTTGAGGTAATTGGATCGTCACCGCCTTCAGAGGAGGAGGCTCCACAGCATGAACTGCCACCGGCCTTAACGCGAAGTGCAGCCTGGCCGTATTTTTCCCTTACTGTTTCCCTGATATTGGATTCGCTCACGACAAATCTCCTATCTGCAAATTTGAACAATTTCTTCAGACCTGAGTGCTTTATTCCGGGTGCAGCATTCGGCATACAGGAAGCGAAGCAGTTCCTGGAGCACCTCGGTATTCGCCCGATAGCGCAGGAATGTACTCTCGCGCTTGACCGTTACCAGTTCCTCGGCTTTGAGCTTGTCGAGGTGGTGAGAGAGAGTTGAATTCGGAATGTCCAGTTCCTCCTGAATCTCGCCTACGACAAGCCCTTCGGGATGAGCCGTAAGAAGCAGCTGAACGATACGGAGCCTCGGCTCGGTTCCCATGGCCGAGAACATATCGGCGTAGCGGGCAACCTGACGGGAATCAATTTTGGGGGAGCCTTGTTTCATATTTCGATATTTGCCGAAATATAGAATTATGTCAAGTGGTCAGTTCCGCGAGTAGGTCCGTCAGGGAGGCGCAAGGTTGTGGTACTGTTCAGTCGCAGGAGCCTAAAATGTTCAGAGCCAGTCTGCTGATTTTTATCGCGTACGTCAGTGCGATGCCTCTTGACGACGCGCGATTGACCTATAAAGCCGACACTAGCTGTGCTTCCGGTGGGCAAATGGCGGCTTTACAAAATAATTTGCCGAACCAGAAAATTAAGGTCACTTTAAAAATCAGCATTACGGTTTCGGGTCAGACAAGTGTGAGCGACGGGGATGTATCGCTCGCCGGAGGGGCAGAACAGCTCCTCGGGTGCACGCTGAGTGGCACAGAACCGCCATACGTCATCCGGAAATTCGAAATCGTTCGCGTTGAACGCAAATGAAGGCGTTAGCGTGGATCGGAACCATTTCGTGAAAATCGCAGGCCGTGGCCAGACAGGTGCGACGACAGGAGCTCCAAAAAGCTCGCTCCAGTACCGTAAGTCGGAAAGGTTACCCCTGAATCAACCGTGTCGCGTATAATCCTGCTCTCGTAGCGTAGACGCACCCAGCCGTCCGCTTGGAAGCGAGCCATGCCAACATCCCGCATCAGGCTGCTCCGCGCTTATCTACTGGTGGCCACGCTCTCCAGTTTTGCCTTGCCCAGCTTTTTCGCGAGTCCCCGGCCTCAGACGAACCGGCACTCAACTCCTTCACTTGAGTTGCCGCTCACGTTTGAGCGACATGTGGGCGATCTCGATGTGATGCGTGCGCGAGGCGAGATTCGTGTACTCGTAGTGCCCAGCCGCTCCGGTTTTTTTTACGATCAAGGGCGTCCGCAGGGAATCTACTACGAAGCGTTCAATGAGTTTGAGCGATTCGTAAATCAGAAATATAAAACCGGAAGCCTGAAGATCAGTGTCACATATCTCCCCGTGGGACCCGAGCAACTGCAGGACGCTCTCGCGCAGGGAATGGGCGATGTTATCGGTTACCCGCTCATCGTCACACCAGAACGGCAGCGAGCGGTACTCTTCACTACTCCGATTGATCCCCACGCGACGGAGGTCATCGTAACCGGCGCCGCTTTGGCTTCGGTTTCGGGTCTAGAAGATCTGAGCGGCAAAGAGGTTTATGCCAACCCCTTGAGCGTTTACTATCAGAATCTGAAAGACCTGAGCAACACACTTCAGCAAGCCGGGAAGCCGCCGATCAAGGTCAAAGCTGCCGATCCCAATCTTACCGATGAAGACTTACTCGAGATGGTCAACGCCGGGTTGATCCCGGCCACCGCCACTATCGCGATCCGTGGCAAGTTCTGGGCGAAGGTCTTGCCTCACTTGACGGTTCATTCAGATATCGTCGTAAAAGAAGATGGTCAGCTGGCCTGGGCCACCCGGAAGGATAGTCCGCAGCTCAGAGATCTTCTTGATGAATTTATCAAGAACCGCGCAATCGGTACTTCCTTCGGCAATACGCTCATTCGTCGCTATCTGGAAAACACCAGGTGGGTCGAAGACTCAACTTCGCCCGAGGAAATGAAAAAGTTTGAGTCTTATGTTCACTACTTCCAGAAATACGCTGATCAGTACAATTTTGATTATTTGATGCTGGTCGCACAGGGATATGAGGAATCCGGCCTCAACCAGGATCGCAGGAATCCGAGCGGCGCAGTCGGCATCATGCAGGTGATTCCGAAATATGCGGCCGCTCCGCCCATCAGTATCACCAATGTGGAAGTCGCCCAGTACAACATCGATGCGGGTGCAAAGATGCTGCGCAACATTGCGGACACCTACTTCAATGATCCCGAGCTGGACGCCATGAACAAAACCCTCATGGTATTCGCCTCCTACAACGCGGGTCCGAGCCGGATTGCGCGTCTGCGCAAGGAGGCAGCCGCCGACGGACTTAACCCGAACATCTGGTTCGGGAATGTAGAGCTCGCCGTTGCCCGGGACATCGGTCAACAAACCGTCCAGTATGTCAGCAATATTTATAAGTATTACGTCGCCTATAAGCTGACACTCAAGCAGGCGAAAGCGGTTGAAGTAAGGTAGCCCCACGGCGATCGACAAAAACCTGCGTATGGTGGTTAGAGAACTGCAAACGGATCAACGGAGAGCCTTGAAGAGGTCCGTCAAGACCACGGCCACGGGGATTTGCGTGAGAATGACGGGCAAAGCCGGAATTGCCACCGCTGCCG
Source organism: Candidatus Acidiferrales bacterium (assembly GCA_963723725.1). Classification (GTDB taxonomy): domain Bacteria; phylum Acidobacteriota; class Terriglobia; order Acidiferrales; family UBA7541; genus Acidiferrum. The sequence goes on along the minus strand of CAVRSA010000016.1, from coordinate 159,949 downwards.
CCAGCGTGTATAGCGATCCTGTGTCGGCAGGAAAGGGTTTCATCTGCTCAATTTTTTCGTAGCAATTGCCGAAGTTAGCCAGTGTGGTACTCTCTGGCGCTTGCAGGAATTCACCTTCGTGCCCGGCCCGATGCAGGATCCATTTTTCATGAAACTCGGTGCTGTGAATTTGCGCAAGAATCCCATATTCCAGAATTCCTTTTCTTCGTAGTGCCGCCAGCCGAGGAACAAAAAAAAGCAGCGGTCCCAGCGCGACCACAGCGACGATTCCGACCAACGCGAGCGCAGGAAACTTGAAGTCCATCAGCCGGGCCCCGTGGTGAATCATTTCTTCACGCCACGTTGCTCCGATGACGCAGCTCGCCGCAAACGCGATCGGCGCGAACGCCGACGCGGTCAGACCCAGAAAACCCAGCCCCCCATGTTCGTCCGGATGGGTCGCGACTAACCGCAGTTTACGGCGGGAAAGGTTAAACACAAAATAGGTCCACAGGAGCCATTTCCAGAGTCCCAAGCCCAACAAGAACTGAAACAGCGGCGCGCTCACGACGACGGAAAACCAACCCGCAGGCGTTAATTGCAGTTCGGACCCGATTCTGTGCGCGAGCCACGGCGTCGCGTCGATTAATCCGTGATAGGAAGTTGCCGTGTGAACGACCAGAAGCACCAACACGGCGAGCTCTGGAATGTACGCATCGCGAACACGAACCAGGGCGGCGATGATTCCGTCCATGTATTCCGTATCGGTTGGCTCCAATAAGCCTAGCTCGCGGATTTGTCTCAGGACAGTTCGGAAGCGCGCTTCCATCAGGATTTCGCCAGACACCAGTGCCGGTATCGCGAGAAGCATCCTCGAATAAACCCGATAGTCGACCAACAGCGAATGTAATCCCGAGGGGTTCGAGATTGCGGTTATCACGAAAATCGGGAGCAAGCTGATCACCAGCAGCACGGTAATTCGACGGGCGAGATTCCATCGATCCGGCCGTATCAGACCGAACGATTGCTGCAGCCGGTAGAATGGCCCTCCGCGTATGATCGAAAGCTCATCACGAACATCTGTCGACGGAACACTACTGTTCGGGTTCATGACTGCCGCCTCGTGACCCAAGTTCGTTTTCAGGAAACATCCGTACCGTTACTCTGTCAGATCGATTTTGAAAAATGGATGTTGCGAACAAATGTATAGGTCCTTGTAAGGACAACTCTCCTTAACAGAACTGCCGCGAGGCCGGCCTGGAGAGATCGCGGGGCCTAAATCCTCCGTGCGGGCACAACGGGCGAATGCCCATTGGCAAGTGCGTAACCAGAAGTGGAAGAAGCTTATGCGAGACCTTTATCAAATGTCTATGTTTTCTTCGGCAGTCCAGCACTGATTGCCGGAGCCCCTGGAAAAACGGGCATGGACTGGATCGAAGCCTCCCCTACGAGATCGAGAAACCCTATGACAGAAATCGGCATCTAACCGTTGTCGTCATTCGGATGCTATATAGTATCGCCAAGACCAGGCGTAGCCAGAAGGCACAACATCAGCAGGGCAATCTTGAGAAACTGCGGAGAGATGGGAACAGAGTGTATAAACGGATTTTTTACTGCCTAGGCCTGCTGGCGCTGGTTACTTTTCTAATGAGTATTGGACGATTGGGCGCCGAGGAAGTGCCGGACAGCCCCACACCCAAGATCCCGACAGACGCACAACTGGCGCAGAGTGCGGGCACGAACCCCGGAGGATCAATCGAGAAGGGTGGGGACAAGGACGCGGACGATGCGGTTCCGAAGCGCATCTTCTGGATCATTCCGAATTTCATGACGGCCAACGACCAGCCGGAGAACCAGGGCCCGCTGACGACCAAGGAAAAATACACCATTGCGTGGCACCAGTTTGCCGATGTGAGCGCACATGTCGGGAACTTGCTGCAAGCCTCCATTTCACAAGCGACAAACAGTATTCCGCATTACGGACAGGGCTGGGGGGCATTCGGTGAGCGGTTTCTTGCGCAAGAAGGAGACCAGTTCACTGGTGCATTTTTGATTTACGGGGTACTACCGCAGGTTCTGCATCAGGATCCACGCTATTTCCGAAAAGGAAAGGGTTCAGCGTGGTCACGAATTGTGTACTCGGCTTCGCGCGTCGTTGTGGCCCGGACTGATTCTGGGAACCCGACGTTCAACGCCTCGCAGGTTTTTGGACAATTGGGGCAGGCTGGAATTTCAATGAGCTATTACCCGCAACAGGACCGCAATGTGGGCGGTCTATTTTCCGGCTGGGCGATTAATCAGCTCTACAATATCGGATGGAACCAGCTGAAAGAATGGACTCCCGACCTCGGGGCATACATGAATCGCCGTTCCCAGAGGAAGAAGAATAAGACCGTGGTTCAGGACAGCCGCTCCTCGGTTCCCACTGATACCCACTGAGATATGCCAACGAACACGCGACCATTTTGAGGCCGCCTCGGTTGTGCAAATTGACGCTGTTTGGCTGGCGTGTCGTTCGTTGACTTGCTTTCTGACGCAACCTAACATGTTCGCCACATGGCGGAATCCTCTTTACGAATTGGTCAAATCCTGGCCCATTACCACGTCGCCGACAAGATCGGAGCCGGTGGCATGGGCGAGGTATATCGCGCTACGGATACAAGGCTTGGGCGCGATGTGGCATTAAAGGTAATGCCGCTAGATATGGCGCGCGATGCCGATCGTCTCGCCCGATTCCAGCGCGAAGCAAGAGCGGTCGCGGCACTCAATCACCCGCATATCGTCACCATTTATTCCGTGGAAGAGAGTGACGGCATACATTTTCTGACGATGGAGCTCGTCGAAGGCAGGTCGCTCGACCGCCTGATTCCCGCGAGTGGCCTTTCCGTCGACCAAGTCATCGAAATTGCCAGTGCACTTGCTGACGCACTTGCGGCTGCGCATGAAAGAGGGATCGTTCATCGCGATCTAAAGCCAGCAAATGTGATGGTCACGAACGATGGGCGCGTCAAAGTCCTGGACTTTGGTTTGGCTAAAGATGTGAGCATGAACGAGCCGGGCGGAGCGACACTGACTGCAGCAGGAATGACGCAGGCAGGACTGGTCATGGGCACGCCCGCTTACATGTCTCCGGAACAGATCGCGGGACGGCCGATCGATCATCGGACCGACATTTTTTCGTTGGGGGTTCTGATCCACGAGATGGTCACGGGTCGGCGGCCGTTTGAGGGAACTTCTCTGGCTGAACTGGCTTCCGCAATTCTCAGGGACACTCCCACATCGATCAGCGACGTTCGCAGCGACCTGCCCCTCGACCTTGTGCGGATCACCCGTCGTTGCCTTGAGAAAGATCCGCGCCACCGTGTGCAGACAGCAAGAGACATCGGTAACGAGTTTCGGGATCTTTCGCGACAGAGTTTTCAGAAAGTCTCTCCCGTCACCCCATCCCACTCGCCGGCCGTCCCGGCGAGCGATACTGGAACATCACGCATAGAGAACGGGTTTTGGGTCGCAGTGCTGCCGTTCAAGTACAGCGGGTCGAACACGGATCTAACTGCACTAGCGGAAGGATTAACGGAAGATATTGTGACGGGCTTGTCGCGATTCTCCTATCTCAAGGTGATCTCGCGCAACGCGACTTCGAGGTACTCGGATGATGCCGTCGATCTCCGCAATGCGGGAAAGGGCCTTGGCGCCCGGTACGTAATGGAAGGCACGCTTCGCCAGGCGGGATCAAAGTTGCGTCTCGTCGTTCAACTGATCGATGTCAGTAGCGGCGCTCACTTGTGGGCCGAAACGTACGTTCATCCGTTCGACCCCGAAACTCTTTTTGAACTGCAAGATGAACTGGTGCCTCGAATCGTCTCAACCGTCGCTGATACGCGAGGTGTCCTGCCTCAGTCGATGAGCGAACCGCTGCGCGGCAAAGCCCCCGACCAGCTGACACCGTACGAGGCGCTACAGCGCAGCTTCGCCTATTTTCACCGGATCAACGCCGAAGAGCATGGCCTTGTGCGGACCGCTCTAGAACGGGCGGTAGAACAGGCGCCAGGTTTTGCAGATGCATGGGCCATACTCGCGATCATCTACCGGGAAGAGTACACCCACGGGTTCAACCTTTTACCCGATCCTCTGGGGCGCGCCTTCGCAGCTGCGCGGCGTGCCGTCGAGGCTGCACCTTCCAATCACTACGGATACCATGCCCTGGCTTCGGTTCTCTATTTCCGTCAAGATCGCCAGGCCTTTCAAAGCGCTGCGGAGCGCGCCATCACACTCAATCCGATGGATGGTTTCACTCTTGCCTACATGGGTTCGTTGTTCGCCTATAGCGGAAACTGGGAGCGTGGTTGCGCCCTGTCCCAACAAGGTCGAAATCTGAACCCACACCATCCCGGATGGTACTGGTTCACGGCTGTGTACGATGCCTATAACAGGCGCGACTACAGGTTGGCACTGGATTTCGCTCTGAAGGTCAACATGCCCGGTTTCTGGCGCACCCATTTCACACTCGCGGCGTCCTATGGGCAACTTGGTGAACTCGAGTTGGCACAGAGCGCCGTGCAGGAATTGCTCGCGATTCGTCCGGACTTTGCGACTTCGGCTCGCGCCGAACTTGAAAAGTGGCACTACCCGGCACTAATCGAACACTTGCTCGACGGTTTGCGGAAAGCGGGGCTCGAGATTGCGCCGAAGAAAGGTCCTGCCGCGTCACACGGTCCACTGCCATCCCTCTCCGTGACTCCAACAAGTGACTCGGGTAGTTCTCGCACCGCAGATGGTTTCTGGGTCGCGGTTTTGCCTTTCAAATCGGGCGGTGGAAACTCTGATCTGCTTTCTCTCGCCGAAGGGATCTCGGAAGAGATTGTGACTGGTCTCTCCCGGTTCTCCTACCTCCGGGTTATCGCGCGCGGTTCGACGCTGAAATACGCGAATCAGACGACTGACTTGCGCGTGGTCGGCAAGGAACTGGGTGCGCACTATGTTATGGAAGGGAACATTCGCCAGGCGGGCACTGCGCTGCGGGTCACGGTACAACTCGTCGATGCCACAAACGGCGCGCATTTGTGGGCGGAGAACTACGAACGCAACCTCCGTCCGGAGGGGGTTTTCGCGTTGCAGGACGACTTGGTGTCGCGCATCGTTTCGACAGTCGCCGACATGAACGGCGTCTTGCCCAGGAGTATGAGTGACACCGTGCGTAGCCGCAATCCGCTGGAGCTGACTCCTTATGAAGCTGTGCTTCGCAGCTTCGGTTACCTGGGACGGATTACGCGGGAAGATCTTGCTGTTTCGCTGTCAGGATTGGAATCGGCAGTGCGTACGGCGCCGGCTTATGCTGATGCATGGGCGATGTTGGCGTTCCTGTGCGTGCAAGATTACGCGCAAGGCTTCGAGCTTCAGGGGGATTCATTGATAAAAGGCTTCACCGCTGCCCGGCGTGCTGTCGAAGCAGCTCCATCGAGCCCCTTGGCCTATTTCAGTCTCGCTCAGGCGCTGTTTTTCCAGAAGGAATTTCAGAGTTTCCGCAATGCAGCTGAACGTGCCCTGTCGCTGAACCCGCTGGATAGTAACTCGATTGCTTTTTTGGGTGAAATGCTCGCTTACGCTGGCGACTGGGAAAGGGGACTCGAACTCGCCGAACGCGCGAGACAGTTCAATCCCAACCATCCCGGATGGTACTGGCATGTAAACTTCAACAACTCCTACCGGCAGGGCGACTATAAAAGCGCTCTTGAATTCGCCCGCAAGATGAACGTCGGGAACAATTGGGGCGCGCACGCGCTGATGGCGGCCGCTTGCGCTCAGCTCGGGGAAGGGGAAAGCTCCCGTAAGGCTCTAGAGGAACTGCTACGGCTGCGGCCGAACTTTGCAGCTACGGCTCGTCAGGACCTTCAAAAGTGGTGGGGGCCTGAGTACTCCGAGCACTTGATTGAAGGCTGGCGCAAGGCGGGACTGGAAATTTCCTGACCGGGATCTGCTTCCTACGGAAGGCTATTGTTCGTGTTAGCATTCGCGCTGAAGCTGCCTCGAACGGAACCTTCGAAACGCGTTACGCGGTTCCTTCGGAGCATGACAAGGACTGATCGTATCTGAATCGTGAAAGATATCCGTGTCACTCTTTTACAACTTCCTTTTCCCGGCAATGTGGCTTGGTTATTCGGCCTATTGGTGGGCCATGTCCCGGAATGTCAAAACAACCGAGCGCAGCGAGTCCTCTGTCTCACGCTTTGCCCGAATGATCGCGATTGTCGTCGCAGCAGCACTTCTGTTACTACCTAGCGTTCCGCTGCCCTTGCTCAACAAGAGATTTGTTCCGGCTGGGGACTGGTCTTTCTGGAGCGGTGCCGCGATTACCGCGGCGGGTTTGCTCTTTTCGATCTGGGGGCGTCATCATCTTGGAAAGAATTGGAGTCAAGCGGTCACCGTAAAAGAGGGTCACGAGCTGATCACCAGCGGACCATATTCCCTGGTACGTCATCCGATCTACACCGGACTTCTCCTTGGATTTTTCGGGTCCGCAGTGGCGAGAGGAGAATGGCGTGGCATTCTTGCTGTTGCTCTAGTCCTTGCGGTTCTCTGGTTCAAACTCCGGCTCGAGGAGAAATGGATGCGGGCGCAGTTCGGGGCGGCCTATGAATCCTATTCCCGAAAGGTGTCGGCGTTAGTGCCTTACATCATGTAAGCGGCGTAAAAGCGGCTGCACAGGCGAGCCTCTCGCATGCTGCATTCACTCCTCCAGGCCCAGCACTCTTCCTTCTGGAAATTGTGTACCAATCCGAGCCTCTGGTGGCGGCGGGGAGAAACAAAAAAAGAGTTGACATATTCCCATATAGGAATGTATTGTCTGGGACATGGCCAGAGCATCAACAACCTCGGACGCGTTTAATGCCGTGGCGGAGCCCCGGCGCCGGGCGATTCTGAGCTTTATTGCTCTCCGTGAACGACCGGTCGGAGAAATTGTAGATTCGCTCGGGATGGAGCAACCGTCCGTGTCCAAGCACCTGCGCGTGCTCCTGGAGGTTGGTCTGGTTAACGTGCGCCGGGATGGGCGGCGGATGCTTTATCGTACAAATGCGGAGGCCATCCGGCCTCTTCATGAGTGGACCGAAACCTTCGAACGATTCTGGCGTCATCAATTAAGCAGAGTAAAGGAACGTGCCGAGCGGAAAACGGATGCGAGAGATGTGGACGCGACAGATTTCATTGCAGGGAGGAAAGATGATTTCGACAGGAATAAAAATTGAAGATGTGACGTTGAGTGTTGCCGAAGAAATCCACGTACGCGCGTCACTCGAGTCCACGTTCAATGCACTGCTCGAACAGCTCGGGCCGTATAACGCCGTGGCCGATGACAAACCGATGCCCATGAAGATTGAGCCGTGGCCCGGAGGTCGTTGGTACCGGGATTTGGGTGACGGCAACGGCCACTTCTGGGGCGTGGTACAAGCCATCAAACGGCCGACTCTTCTCGAAATCACAGGTCCGCTGTTTATGTCCTATCCGGTCGTTTCAAACGTGCAATATCGGCTGAGCCAGGTGGATGGTGGGACGCTGATTCAATTTCGTCACGCAGCGATGGGATTGATTCAGGAGGACCATCGGAAGGGCGTTACAGGCGGATGGGGATATACGAATAGTGTTGTGAAGAAGCGTGCGGAAGCGGCGAAATCGCGGTGATTATCGCGCAAAGGAGGAACGAATGTGCCCATTTTGCATCGGCAGCGCGGCACTCCTCGCCGGCGGCGTTTTCTCGGCCGGCGGATTAGCCACGGCAGTGGTGAACAGGTTGCATCCGGGCAGCAGTCGGAAAGGAGCGGTTATGAAAGTTGCAGATACCATCTTGATAGAGCTTGATCAGGAAGCAAAAACCACAAAGCGCGTTCTGGATCGGATTCCGGACGACAAACTCTCCTGGAGACCACACCCGAAAGCATTCTCCCTGGGCCAGTTGGCCCTGCACATTGCCTCACTTCCGGGTGGCATTTCTGCGGCAATTGTCAAAGACAGCATGGAGGTTCCGGACTTTTCACAACCGGAGGCCAAGAGCCGGCAGGAAATTCTCGACACTTTCTCAAAGAGTATGGAGAGTGCGACCGAAGTCCTGAAGAATATGGACGACGCCCGGATCAACTCCACATGGACCTTGACCAGGAAGGGACAGGTCATCATGTCAGTTCCGCGAATCGCTTTCCTTCGCTCCATTCTTATGAATCACAACTATCACCATCGCGGACAACTCTCGGTGTACCTGCGGATCCTGGATGTTCCCGTACCGTCGATCTACGGTCCCAGTGCGGATGAAAATCCATTTGTTTAACGGCCCAGACCAAACACGAAACGATGCAATTGACAGTGAGAGAGGAGAAGACGATATGGCAACGAAAGCGCTCGATCATTCAAAGGTTGTTTCGGCGGCTGAATGGCTTGCCGCGCGCAAGGAATTGTTGAAAAGGGAGAAGGAATTCACGCGCTTGCGCGATGAATTAAGCCGGCAGCGCCGCGAGCTGCCCTGGGAAAAGGTGCAGAAGTCGTACACGTTTGATGGCCCGGCCGGAAAAGAAACACTGGCTGACCTCTTTGGGGGCCGGAGCCAGCTGATTGTCTATCACTTCATGTTTGGGCCGGGATGGAAGGAGGGCTGTCCGAGCTGTTCCTTCCTCTCTGACCATATTGACGCCAGCGTGCCGCATCTCGCGGCAAGAGACGTGCGCCTGATGGTGATTTCGCGGGCGCCACTGGCCGAGATCGAAGCCTTCAAGAAGCGTATGGGCTGGCAGTTTCACTGGGTGTCATCGAATGCCACGGACTTCAATTACGACTATCAGGCATCGATGTCAAAGGAGGAACAGGGTCAGAGCGAAGTGTATTACAACTATGAGATGCAGAAGTTTCCAGCCGAGGAGCGGCCCGGCACAAGCGTGTTTTACAAGGATGCTTCAGGCGACATCTTCCACACCTATTCGAGTTATGCGCGCGGACTGGATATCCTGGTTGGAGCCTACAACTGGCTGGATATCGCGCCGAAGGGGCGAGACGAACAGGGCCTGGCCCATACCATGGCCTGGGTGCGTCACCATGACAAATACGACGAGGGCTACCGGGTCGATCCGAAAGCCGAGTATGTGCCGCCTGCCAAGGCCTCCGGCGATTGTTGCAAAAACCACTGATTACCGCTCCCTTCTGTAGTTTGAGCGACAAGAGTAGACGCTGTGGCGGCGAGCTCCCGCTCGCCGCCACAAGGAACCTGATGAGCAACTGGACCGCGAAACCGAAGAAATAATATAGTTCCACCGGTAACCAGTCTGACCTGGGAGATGACCATGCTCCGGAGAATGGAACAAGCCGCTCTTGTCGTTGGCTTCATCCTGATCGTTCATCTGTCGGCGACCATGGTCGTCGCGCAAGTGCCAAACCGTACGCGTCAGATTCTCGTGGTGACGACAAAGGACTGGGACGCTCGCGAAGGCAGTGCACAGAGGCTTGAAATTCAGGGCACGAAATTCGAGAAAATTGGTCTGCCATTTCCAGTCGTTGTCGGTAAAACGGGACTTGCCTGGGGGCTTGGCATCCGCCCGGCTGATCTTGTTATCGCCGACGGTCCTGTCAAAAAAGAAGGCGACAAAAAATCGCCCGCTGGAGTTTTTGACCTTCCGAGCGCCTTCGGCTACGCTGCGGAACCGCCCGGGAAAACGCTCCTCCCCTATTTTCCCCTCACGACTGTTTCTGAATGTGTTGATGACAGCAATTCCCGTCATTACAACGAACTGGTTGACGGCTCAAAAGTGACTAAGGACTGGGCAAGTTCTGAGCAGATGCTGAGAAACGACAATCTCTATCGGTGGGGAGTCTTCGTTTCGCACAACTGGCGTCCGGCCAAGCCCGGGGCAGGTTCCTGTATATTTCTGCACATCTGGGAAGGACCGGGTCAAGGGACTGTGGGATGTACTGCAATGCAGGAAGAGAATATCCGGATGTTGCTGGGCTGGCTTGATCCGAGAAAGAAACCAATTCTTGTCCAGTTGCCTGAGAGCGAATACCAAAAGCTCCGGGTAAAGTGGCAGCTTCCCTAGAAACTTCTGTGGCGAAAGAACGCTTCTTTCTATTGCGATCTCAGTGCATTCCTTCTGCAATCGATACGGATCAGCCGGCTCCATGTCGCCAGAGACCCGCAGGCGCTGACGCGTTTTTAGCTTGAAGCTCAGGCAGCGTCTTCACTAGACCATCCGAACATCTGCACCATTCATGATATCGGCGAACAGGACCGGAAGGCCTTCATCGCCATGGAGCTTCTGGAAGGCGCGACGCTCAAGCACAACAGCGCAGGCAAGCCTCTCGTAGGAACAACCACTGAGACTTGCGACGGATATTACGGACGGGCTCGACGCGGCACACTCGAAACCGTCCCCATCGTGCTGCCGTCGGCTGCCATAGATCCAGGCGCCCAAGGCAATCAGCGCCAGTGCGCTATGGTCTGGCCTTCTTGCTGATTGCAGCGACCGCTATCGTGCTGTTGTGATCTAGTTCTTCTTCCTGAAAAAGAAATTCACTGTCAGTCCGGCGACATTCCAGCCCGAAGGGCTGCAGGTATTGCACTGTTCCCTCCGGTAATAGGTGTCGAGCATAAGTAGACCCTTGTAGGGCCATTGGACTCCGGCGGTATACCATTCCTCATTCCAGGAATGCCTCGCTCCGTTATAGAAGACCTCGGCAGAACCGTACGGGCTAAAACGCACCGTGTCGATGACCGTCTCGCGTTCGACCATTGGCATGTTGCGGTAGGTGGTCGAGTAGGCTCCGCCGACCCAGCGAAGCTCGATCCAGTTTCGGTCGCGAACCAGAAATTGCTGTGGAAGGCGAAATCCCGGTGTTGCATCCAAGGTTACACGGTCCTCGTTCTGAGCCTTCCCTGACTGTACTGTCCGCAAAAACTCATAGCCCATGCCCAGTACAAGATGGTGCTCTTTGTCGGGATCGATATTTTTGGGGTGCGCTTTCAAGAAGGGCTTTAGTTGATAACCGATGGCGGCCGCGCCATTCGCCTGGCAGTAAGGAAAATCGATGCCCTGCTCCACTCCGGAGAACAGCAGCAACCGCAGGCGCGGCTGCAGTTCGAAATGAGCATCGACTTCTGGCCAAACTTGCGCTTCGATATTCGATGGCCCTGACTGCGCCAAGACAGTCGAACAAAAACCTGTAGCAAGTACAGTTGCCATAAGAACGCCAAGGAGACGGGTGCTTCTCATTCTGATCAGGGATCTCATCCGGTTACTCCGGGCTCATCAGTGCAGTGGGAAAAATATGAGTGCGCCGACGATGGCGCCGCAAAGAACCAGTACGGCCGGGTTAATCTTGAAACGGAGCAAAAGAAGCAGTACGACGAGAGTAATTGTCGCGGTGGGAACATTGGTTACAGAAACTTTGGCGAATGTGAGACAGCCGGCGAGCAGCAATCCGATCGACACCGGTGCAAGACCGCGCTGGATCGATGTCCGCCAGGGCCAAGCGTCGAGACTCTTCCAAAGACGCCCGATGAGCAGCGCCAGAACCGCCGTCGGTCCAAAAAAGGCGAGTACAACCAGTAGCGCGCCAGAAATTCCGGCCACGCGGTCCCCCAAGGCGACGATCATCATCATGTTGGGACCGGGCGCCATCTGCCCGAGGCTATACAAGTGAATCAGTTGTGGGTAGGTCACCCAATGGTGAACATCGACTGTCAGTATCTTCAGTTCGGGAAAAGCGGCCATGCCGCCTCCGACGGTAAGCAGGGACAGATAGGCGAATACGCGTAGCAGTGCAGGTAGCTGGTTCATTGGTCTCTGACCACTTTCTGTCGGGGACGCGGGCGATAACACAAGATGGCAACGATTCCCACGGTAAAGAGCGCCCGCGGAACGGACTGATGGAGGACGTTTACGGCCAGCACCGTAGCGGTGACAAAGGCAAGATCATAGACCTCGGTCAGCGACTTCTTGCCCAATTGAATTGCAGTCGCCAGAATCAGCCCGACAGCGGCGGCAGCAACGCCCTTCAACATTGCGGTGACCAATGGACGTTCTCCGTGCATCTGGTAGGCAACTCCCGCGGCAAACATGAACAGCCCACCCGGAAGGCAGATCCCGATCACGGCGGCAATCGCTCCGGCGATACCTCTCATGCGGTCACCAACGAGAATGGCCATGTTTGTTGCGTTGAGACCGGGAAGTGTCTGACTGATCGCCAGCAGTTCGACAAATTCCTCGTCGTTGAGCCATCCTCGCTTGGCAACTAGGCCACTTCGAAGATAGGCAACAACACCGCCCCCGAAACTGGTGGCTCCTATGAACAGGAATTCCAGAAAAATCACCAGCACCGAAACCTGTCCTGCGACAGCAATTGCCGGTACGCCGAGCGGCATCGCGAATTTGTCAGCTGCGCTACTCATGACTCTGCGGTGCATTGCCTTTCAGCCGGTACACCATGCCGGTTTTTGTCGTACCGAGTGACAGCCAGTCCTGCACGTCATGCTGCAAAGAAATAAAAAATTGTTCGCAGCGCTTCTTGGCTTTCTTATGCACATCTTCGCGGTGATCAAACTTCACCTGGAACGCAAATTCACCTACCAGAGGTTGGTGCTCGCCCCGAGTGCGCCAGAGAGCCACATCGCAATTCGCCACCTGCCCCTTGCCAAAATCCAGTTCCCCAAGTTTCAGCAGCACTTCCTCGACAATCGCTTCGCTTACAAGACTGACCCTTTCTTCTGCTGATTTCTTCAAGATGCCGAGTGCCGGGAAAACGCGCGTCAAGGTCAACATCGAGGTGCGATCGGCCTCATGCGCCTGGCTCATGCCAAAAACACAATTGTGCGAATAGAGAATCCGGTACGACCCAACCTGGTCCTTGAGCGGTAGCGCTTCGGCTTTGAACTTGATGCGATAGTCGCCGGCGATATTCGGACGCACATCGACGGCGGCTGCAGTTTTTTCGTCGGGATGGCGGAATTTAAAGACAATTTCAGGATCGCCGACGGGAAATCCGTCGACGTAGGAGATGCGGCGACGCAGAATGAACGCATTGTTATACAAACGGAATTCAGGAGTATCAAAAAACAGGATTTCGCGGATGTCGGGACGCAGACCCGCTCCGGCGTCCGGACGAAAGCCCACGTCCACGTGTTTGGCCGTCTTTTTTACGAGTTTCCCAAAGTCGCGAAAGCTCTCAACAGAGGTAAACCGGTCGGGCTTCAGAATCAGCTTTGCTTCAAGGTATTGGATATGGTCAAACGGTCGGCCATCGGCATATTTCCGCTCGTGCTCCTTGCCTGCCGGTTGAGATTCTTCCTCGTGGCGATCTTTTTTTTCAAGTTCCGCTAGCTTGCTCATGCTCGCTCCCTGCTACCCTGCGCATTTCCAGGACAAAGCTGTCCATCGGGTGTCGTTTTAGGCCCAGAACGTCTTGAACACCTGAGCTTCTGCCTGGCCACGCGCAAACCCATCTTTCATCGCCAGTGCAATTGCGGTGGGATCCAGAAGATTTGTTCCAGGTTTCGGATTGGCGCTGACGAAAAAAACGTCCGAACCGGACTGCTTGAGCGACCGGATCTCCTGTTGTATGTCGTTTGGCATATTCGAGAGCCGCGGACTGCCAGGTCGGCCATCGGTAAGCGACAGAAGGAAAAGTTTTTTTACCCCGGAAACCAGATCCCCGTGGGTCGAGGTCTGGCACATCCCGCCATCCATGCAAAGTCGGTTCTTGAGCCATGTCGGACCAAAGTTTCCCGGAACCGATGCGCTGGCACTGCATGCATCCTTGATCGGTATTCCAGCTCCGTGCGTGACGACCAGTCGTTCGCCCGTATAGCAATCGACAGAGGTGGTGTGCATTTTCGGGGAGGGCCAGCTGCTTTCACCGGTCAGGACACGAACCATGTCCTCGAGTTTGGTCACGTCGAAATTGCGAGAGGCCATGGCCGCCCGACCAAGTTGCTGAATTGTCGCGACGTCCGAGGAGGTACAGGCGAGTGCCACCTGCTTGGTGCGCAGCTGGCTGGGATTCGGCTCGGTCGTGGGAATCACCCGGGCTAGCAATTTCGGGAACTCCCCGAAAAAATCGAACTCCTTGGTCAGTCGTGTCATCTGGCCGCCGGAAACCGCACTGCCCACCAGTGATCCGGCCGAAGTTCCAACATACGCGTCCGTCAAATCAAGATCGACTCCACTGTTTTGCAACGCGTGCAAATAGCCCAGCATCCAGGCGACCCAATATTCTCCGCCTCCACCTAAAACGATGGCTCGTTCTTTGCCGATACCAAAAGACTTCGAATAGAAAGGAACCGCCAGGCCATCGTTAAAGGGGTCAGGAGAGGTTGCGAGATCATTCACGGGAGGATTGATCGTGTTCGCGTGCGCGAGATCGTTCCGGACGCAAAGACCGGCCGCGACCGCTGCCGCTGTCGCGAGGAGTTGCCTGCGCGTAAATGAACTACGCCTTCCTTCCGTGTCTGGTACCAATTGCGTTTGGACGTGCTTCATTCCTGACTCCTTTAATCGCTTTACAATCGGAGACTCCCACGCGCGGAGGCGAGTAACGTCAAACAGGAGAGACACAGCTCCCGGGTAGGCTTAAGGCACTCCTGTGGCCACTGAACTCGTTCGCGATCTAGCGGAAGCCATTCAGGGGGCACACGTTAGCCTCGGACGTGGTTACGACTCAGCTGCTTCGGCGTCTCGATTCTGGACAGGAGTGCAGTTTCGAGTCTTCGGGACCAGCCGCTCCGCTAGCGGGATTCTTGCAAGGGACGATATGCGGCGCGAGACGCGAGCTGGATGAGCCCGGTCGGAACATTTTTAAGAATGGGAACATGAAACGGGCTGTCTGGATTTCCGCTCAACCCTTGAGTTTGGCCACTTGCCATGGCCAGCATCCTTCGATCTCGACTGTAATTGACCAACTGAGGACAGTTCTTACTACGATCAGCAAACCAAGTGACAAGATCTCTTCGCGAGTCGGGGAGACGGTGACAGTGCGAATGATATCGGCCGCAACCAGAAATTCCAGTCCAAGCTGCAGCGCACGTCCGATGTAGATTTTTAAATTCTCGTATGCGGCCGGGTCTCGTTGTCTGAGCTCGACCAGTGCCCGAAGTGTGGCGTAGAGGAACGCAAGCCCAATTACCGCAACGCCGACAATTTCCATGCCCAGTGAAATAAACTCAATACTCTTGAAAACGGCGGTGGGTTCCATACGTTTCCTGCCCTACGCGAGTGAACTCGATCCACGTTTCCGGTTTTTAGGCGCGTAAGCGAATTCCAGATCAAAGCGGGGGGCGGAATCTTCCGCTTCCTAATCGGTGAGGAGTTAGGTTCGGGCGAGTATATAACACGAGTCAATTGAATGGAACAACGCCGACAAAACGGGCGAGCGGGCAGCACCCCTCATTTGTTAGAACCGGACTATCGTCGTAAACTGCCTTCGGGGGAGGCAATGCCTTGCCTACGAAATACACGCTTCTCGTGAACGGGCGTTCCTGCACCGTTCAAGCTGAACCCGACTCGTTTCTTCTTACTGTCCTGCGTGAACAGTTGGATCTGACGGGCACAAAATATGGTTGTGGCGAGGGTCAGTGCGGAGCTTGTACGGTCTTACTTGACGGCCGCGCGCACCGATCATGTATCACACCGGTCTCTACGGTCGCAGGCAAATCGGTCACTACGATTGAAGGCCTCGCAAAGGGAGATCATCTCCATCCCGTACAGCAGGCCTTTCTTGATGAATCAGCTATGCAGTGCGCCTACTGCACGTCCGGAATGATCATGTCCGCGCTATCCCTGCTCATGAACAAACAAAATCCATCGGACGCTGAAATTCTGCAATTCATGCAGGGGAATATCTGCCGGTGTGGCACCTATCCCCGGATTCTCGAAGCCGTCCGTAAAGCCGGTGCAGCCATGCGGGAGAAACGCTCGTGAGCCGGAAAGCTGATCTGGGCCGGGTGACAGAACCCGAGCGGTACGAGCTGAGGACGCCGGTCTCGGTACTTTTTGAAACCGATCGCCGTGATTTCTTCAAATTCTTTGGTGCAGGCGTTTTTATCATCTGCGCCGCCCGCAAGGCAGAAGCGTACCAGGAGTCGGGCAGGGGCCGCCCGGGAAGCGAAGACGACCTCCCGCAACAGATCGACGCCTGGCTGCACATCGGAGAGAGTGGCCAGATCACAGCATTTACGGGAAAGGTCGAAGTTGGCCAGAATATCCGCACCTCTCTTTCCCAGGCGGTTGCCGAAGAACTTTGTGTTTCTCTCGAATCCATCCAGCTTCTTATGGGGGACACCAAGCTCGTGCCGTTTGATTTAGGCACGTTTGGCAGTCGCACGACCCCGGTAATGAATCTGCAGCTTCGCCGCGTATCCGCAGCGGCCCGCGCCGAGCTTATTTCTTTGGCGGCAAAGCAATGGAACGCAGATCGGGCGAACCTGAGGGCCGTTGATGGCAAAATTCTGGATCCCGGTACGAAACGATCAGCCACGTACTCGGAACTTGTCAAAGGACGGCAGATCAGCCAACTGCTCCCGCAAGAAGATCCATTGATTCCCGCGGCGCAATGGAAAATTGCGGGCCAATCGACTCCCAAAGTCGACGGCCGCGATTTTGTTACCGGCAAGCACCGCTATCCTTCTGACCACACCTTGCCCGGCATGCTTTACGGAAAAGTCGTACGACCGCCGGCATTTGGTGCCACGCTACTGGCTGCGAACACCAGCGAAGTTGAAAAAATGAACGGCATCGTAGTGGCGCGTGATGGAAATTTTCTTGCTGTCGCTGCACCCACTTCCGCAGAAGCGACCCGCGCGGCGGCTTCGATTCACGCCGAATGGAGGTCCGTGCCGGGACCTTCCAGTAAAGACCTGTTTGACTATCTGAAAAAAGGTGCGCTGCCAAATGAAGAAGGCAGCGACAATTTGCGCTACGAGGTCGGCAATATTGACTCTGCCTTCGCGTCTGCGGTCCATACGCTGAACTCTGCCTTTGCCATCAGTTACATCGCTCACGCCCCACTTGAACCTCGCGCCGCTCTGGCGAAATGGGACGGCGACGAACTCACCGTATGGACCGGAACGCAACGGCCATTCGGCGTGCGGGAAGAACTTGCCACTGCATTTCATCTCCCACAGGAAAAAGTGCGCGTGCTCATGCCTGATACCGGGTCTGGTTATGGTGGTAAGCACACCGGGGACGCGGCCCTTGAGGCTGCCCGCCTCGCACGAGCAGCCAAGCGCCCGGTAAAAGTTGTCTGGACGCGTGAGGAAGAATTCACCTGGGCGTATTTCCGTCCTGCGGGAGTCATTGAAATCAGCAGCGCCGTTAATGCCGCGGGCAAGATAACTGCCTGGGAATTTCACAATTACAACTCCGGAACGGCCGGGTTCCGCACCTATTACGATATCTCCAATCAACGCATTCAGTTTCATCCGGTACATTCGCCACTTCGCCAGGGTTCCTACAGAGGCCTGGCCGCGACGGCAAATCATTTTGCCCGTGAAGTCCATATGGATGAACTGGCTGCTTCACTGAAGATCGATCCTCTGGAATTCCGGTTGAACAATCTGAAGGACGAACGACTGCGCGCCGTCTTCGAGAAAGGCGGAGAGCAATTCGGTTGGAACAGCCCGCCACGAGTAAATCACGGGTTTGGCGTGGGCGGCGGATTTGAAAAGCTCGGTTATGTCGCTACGTTTGTCGAAGTAAGCCTGAAACCGCAAAGTGGAGAGATCAGGATTGAGCGCGTTCTGACCGCGTTCGATTGCGGTGCAATCGTGAATCCGGATGGGCTGCGCAATCAATTGATTGGTGCAAACATCATGGGTTTGGGCGGGGCACTGTTTGAAGCAATCGAATTTGAAGATGGCCGGATTGTAAACAATGTTTTCTCGAAGTACCGCGTCCCTCGCTTCCGCGATATACCTCCCATGGACGTTTTGTTGATTGATCGCAAGGATCTGCCTTCCGTAGGCGCCGGCGAAGCCCCGATCGTTGGGATCGCTCCGGCCCTTGCGAATGCCATTTTTAGAGTGACTGGGATTCGAACACGTTCCTTGCCGATCGGTCCAACGCTGGTTCCTCATGGATATCAGGTACTCTTGTCGCCTGCGTGACAGAAACTCCAGACCATCTAACCAATCCGTTTCAACTGGGTGGCCCCGTTCGACCGACGGCAGGTGCCCATCAGGAAACGGTACCCGCGACATAAGCCCCCTGTCGTCCATCAGTTGCGGTCCGCGCTCGAAGCGCTTCCCGACGAGCTGTCCTTGAAGGTCTCTAGCGATACCAGCCGTGTCGCATCCTGATATTTCGGAATTCCAGCTGCCCGTGAAGCTCAATTCCCGACCAGATTTGTCGCATTTCGATCCCGGCAAAACGATTCTGCTGTGACGATTTCTATTTGATTCGGCTGCGTGTTGTTGTATTTTTAAGCTATCCTTTCGACCTTCCCCTGGCATTCAGTCAGGCGGCTTTTATTCCAGCGCACCGAACCAATGGACCGTATCGAGCTTTGCATGAGTCTCGGTCCAGGAACCGTAGGACCAGAATTTTGGAAGCGCTATTTTGAAGAAATCTCGATTCCATGACGTACAGAAGAATCACACCTCCCACACACACGGAGCGTCCGGCTGCTTATTCCTGTTCTATGTACTGGACAGAACCTGCCTTGTGGGATTATGACGGTAACCAGGAATACGCCCGTTCGGCGTATTCGGACCGGTTTGCCCAGCGGTCGGTTGCGGGCAAGCCAGGTGATCCTCGAGTACGTTATTTGCTTTGTAGCATCGGCGAGGGGAACAGAGCTGTTTCCCAATCCGAAAAATCGTCAGGAGACAAAATAAAATGAAGATGACAAAGAAGCACCTCGGTGCAGTCGTGTTCGCCGGCGCGCTGTTGACAGGCACTTGCTTGTTCAGCAGCAGTGCAAAGGCTGACGCCGCTGCCGGCGGAGCCACCTTTAAGGCCAAGTGCGCAGGGTGTCATGGCGCGGACGGGGCTGGCAAGGACGCGATGCACACTCGCGACATGGGTTCTGCCGACGTTCAGAAGCAGAGCGATGCAGATCTGACCGGCATTATCACGAATGGGAAGGGCAAGATGCCGCCGTACAAGACGTTGTCGGCCGACCAGGTCAAGGATCTGGTGTCCTATATCCGTTCGCTCAAGAAGTAGTCGCGACGGCTTCAAATGATATGGCACGGAATGCGTACGCTCCTTCGTGTTCCGTGCAATTAAAAAAATAAATAGGAGGATTGAGATGAAGAAGTTGCTTTCAGCAATCGCAGTGCTCGCAGTTCTGTGCCTGGCTGCCGGCGTCGTGCGTGCACAAGATGTCGCGAACGGGGAAAAGGTCTTCAAGGCGAAGTGTGTCAGCTGCCATGGCCCGGATGGAAAGGGTGATACGGCAGCAGGCAAGGCCACCAAAGCTCGGGATCTCTCCTCAGACGAAGTGAAAAAAGAATCTGACGCTACCTGGACGGATATCATCACCAAGGGCAAGAACAAGATGCCGTCCTACGATAAGAAGATTTCTGACGCAGAGGTGAAAGACGTCATCGCCTACATGCGTACCCTTATCAAGTAATTTACCGCCGGTGCGCCTGTCCTATCCTGCAGGCTCACAAAAATTGAGCACTTGAACAGGCCCCGGCGGTCTTCCGCTGGGGCTTGGTTTCTTTGGAAAGAAATTATCTTTAGGACCGTGGGGTTAATCGAGATATGAGTGAGCGGAACACTGTCCGCGATTGGGCGCGACTACTTTATTTTTTCAGCCAGAATTTCATCAGTCTGCTGGGTGTGGTCATTACCACCAGCAGCGCTATCACCTTGATTGCCTTTTGGGTTTACGATTTTATTTTACCGGGCCCTCCGCACCCCTATGTCGGCATCCTGATCTTCCTGCTGCTGCCCGGTTTCTTCGTTTTGGGGTTGCTCCTGATCCCACTCGGCATTTTTCTGCGTCGTCGCAAGCTTATGGCCGAGGGAGAACTGCCGAAGATCTATCCGGAAGTTGACCTGAAGCTGCCGATGGTTCGCAACAGCATCATCTTTATCGCGCTCGCTTCTTTCCTGAATATCATGATTTTCGCTTTTGCTTCCTATCGCGGTGTCTCCTATATGGATAGCACCACGTTTTGCGGTCAGACCTGCCATACCGTCATGCAGCCGGAGTTTTCCGCCTATCAGAATTCACCGCACGCACGCGTCGAATGCGTGCAATGCCATATCGGGCCGGGCGCTGGCTGGTTCGTAAAATCGAAATTGTCCGGATTGCGGCAGGTCTATGCGGTTACCTTCAAGACGTACTCAACACCCATTCCATCTCCGGTGAAATACCTTCGTCCCGCGCGGGACACCTGTGAGCAGTGTCACTGGCCACAACGCTTCTCCGGCGATAAATTCATCCTGCGGACAAATTACAAGGAAGATGAGAAGAATACTCCCTTGACGACCGCGCTCATTGTGAAAATTGGCGGACATACGCGAGACGGATCGGTCGGCATTCACGGGCGCCACCTCGATGACGGTTCGCGCATTCGTTACATCTCGACGGACGATCGCCGTCAGGTGATTCCCGTAGTCTATTACACAGACGACAAGGGCAAGACCGTGGAATACGTCTCTACGGACATCAAGGTTTCCAAGGAGCAACTGGAACAGGGCGAAAAACGCATGATGGATTGCATCGACTGCCACAACCGGCCGACTCACGCGTTTGAACTTCCAGAGAACGCGGTCGATCAGCGCATGTCCCGGGGCGTGATCAGCCCGGAACTGCCGTTCATCCGCAAGAAGGCTGTAGAGTTGCTGAAAGCCGATTATGCCGACCGTGACACTGCAAAAGCGAAAATTACGGAAGGGGTGACTTCGTATTACCGCACCAGCTATCCGGAGATCTACAACAGCAAGCGGGCGCTGGTGGAACAGTCTGCCGAAGCAACCGCAGCGATCTACCTGCGGAACATCTTTCCCGACATGAAAGTCACCTGGGGCGTTCACCCGAATAATCTCGGGCATAACGACTTCCCTGGCTGTTTCCGGTGTCACGACGGCTCGCACACGAGCGCCGACGGACAAACCATTTCCAATGATTGCACTGCTTGCCACAATCTGCTGGCAGTCCAGGAGGAAAATCCCAAGGTACTTACGGACCTTGGATTGAAGTAAGAGGCAGTTAAAAATTTCGAGGGTCAGGTCAGACCCGGAGGTAGCGCTTTATGAGCTCCAATCGAGCCCATAAGCACACTCGGAAATTCGTTTCCGTACTGCTTATGGTGCTGGCGTGGGTGCTCGCTCCCACTCGCGCTGCCGCTGATGTAAAAAAAGTTCAACCACAGAAGCAGGACGAGGCTTGCCTGGCGTGCCATGGCACGGCCGGCATGAAATCCGACAAGGGGAAGAATATCTCTGTCGATCCTGCTAAACATGCCGCGAGTTCACACGGCATTCTCGGATGCACGGACTGTCATACGGACATCAAGGATTTCCCCCACCCGGCACACATTGCCAAGGTCCAGTGCAAGACTTGCCACCAGGACGTAGTCCAGTCGTTTGGTTCAAGTGTGCACTCCCTGCTTGGTGACAGTGCTTGTTCGAATTGCCATGGCAGCGCCCACGAACTAACTGCTGCCGCAACCCTGCTGCCGAAGAAGTGTTCGGAGTGCCATGCCCAGGAAGTCAGCGAGTTTGATTCGAGCATTCACGGAGCGGCGGAAAAGAACGGTGATCCCGACGCGCCAAACTGCTTCTCCTGCCACGGTTCGATCCATGCGATCAAGGCGGCAACTGAACCGGATTCCCTCGTCGCCCAGAAACAACTGGCCGACACGTGCGCAAAATGCCACAGCAACGCAGGCTTTCTCTCGAGACACAAGATTCCCGTCGCTCACCCGGTCGAATCCTACAAACTGAGTGTACACGGCCGCGCTATTGCGGCAGGCAGTGACAAGGCGGCAAATTGCAACAGCTGCCACGGCAATCACAACATACTTCCCGCCCGGGACGCGCGTTCTCAGGTAAACCGCTGGAAGATCGCTGACACCTGCGGTTCGTGTCACAAGGAAATCGCCAAGGTCTACAACGAAAGCGTCCACGGCGATGCGGTCAAATCCGGCGTGAAAGATGCTCCCGTTTGTGTCGATTGCCACGGCGAGCATCTCATTCTGGGCCCCAAGAATCCCGCGTCTCCCGTCAACGTCGCCAATGTCTCGTCAGAGACCTGCGGTCGCTGCCACGGCAGCGCTCGCATGGCGCAGCTCTATGATTTGCCGGCAGACCGCGTACCTTCCTACGCCGATAGCTATCACGGCCTCGCGCTCAAGGGCGGAAAACTTACGGCCGCAAATTGCGCGTCCTGCCATGGCGTGCACAACATTTTCAAGTCCAGCGATCCGCGCTCAACCGTCAGCGCCGCTAATCTCGGAAAAACTTGCGGTCAATGCCATCAGGGTGCGACCGAATCGCGCTATGTCGTTGGTCCCATTCACGTGCAAACTGGTGCAGGTCCGAATCATCCGGTCGTGAAATGGATTCGTTGGACTTACTGGGTGCTGATTCCACTGACGCTCGGTTTCATGCTGCTTCACAACCTGCTCGATCTGTTGAGCAAACTCGTTCGCCGCCGGCCACGCCATGAAACCGGCGAAGTCGTTTTGCGCATGAATTTGTGGTTCCGCATCGCTCACTGGGGGATTATGGCCAGCTTCCCGACCCTCGTGGTTACCGGCTTCGCGCTCAAGTATCCCGACAGTTGGTGGGCGCGGCCCTTGCTTCTCTGGGAATCAAGTACCGGTGTGCGCGGCGGACTTCACAGGACCGCGGCGATCGTGATGATTGCCGCAACCGTCTTCCACCTCGTGCATATGGGCATGAAGAAACGTGATCGTTCGTTTCTATGGGCCATGGTTCCGACGATCAAGGACGCAACCGACATGCTCGACGTGTTTCGCTACAACCTCGGGCTCAGCGACAAGGAACCGCAATTCGCCAAGTTCAACTATGCGGAAAAGATGGAATATCTGGCCTTCATGTGGGGCACGGTTGTCATGGCCGTGTCCGGATTCCTGCTGTGGTTTAACAATTTCACCCTGCGGCACTTTCCAAAATGGGTGAGCGATGCGGCGACAGCAGTACACTGGTATGAAGCACTGCTGGCCACATTCTCCATTCTGATCTGGCACTTCTATCTGGTGATCTTCGATCCCATGGTCTATCCGATGGATACCGCGTGGCTTGACGGCAAAATTTCTGCCGACCATTATCGCCACTCACGTCCTGGATACTATCGGCAACTTGAGCGTGCGGGGCTCGTGCAGAATCCGGGCACGGACGAGGACATTGCAGGAGCAGAGCCAAAAACGGAACCGGCTCACGGCGACGATTGACACTCCGGAATGGCAGATGACTACACCCTTTCCGAACTCCGACCGGACGATTTCCTCACGGTCTTTCCCGTTTGGGGCATTTTTACGCTGGCTCAGGGTAGTATGCTAGTGTCTCGAAGGAGAGTCCCTGCCTGTCATGCCGATCCGCACGATCATAGAACCATTTCGAATCAAAAGCGTAGAACCGATCCGTACTACAACGCGCGCCGAGCGGCAGAAACTTCTCGAAGCTGCCGGCTACAACCTGTTTCTGATCGCGTCCGAAGCCATTCTGATTGATCTCTTGACCGATTCAGGCACCTCCGCCATGTCGACCGAGCAATGGGCGGCAATGATGCGCGGAGACGAATCGTATGCCGGTTCACCGAGCTTCACCCGCTTCCGGGATTCCGTTCAATCCATCTTTGGTTTGCGCCACGTAATTCCCACGCATCAGGGACGCGCCGCGGAGCGCATCCTCTTCAACGTGATGTGCAAGAAGGGCGATATCGTTCCGAACAACGCGCACTTCGATACGACTCGGGCGAATTGTGAATTCGTCGGTGCCCAGGCGCTCGACCTGCCGATTCCCCAGGCAAAGCATCCCGCCGAATTGCACCCATTCAAGGGCAACATGGACGTAGAGAGCCTCGAGGAACTCGTGCGCCGCGAAGGTGCGAAAAGGATTCCGCTGGTGATGTTGACGATTACCAACAATTCAGGCGGCGGTCAGCCGGTCTCGATGGCCAATATCCGGGAGGTAAAAGGAGTTTGCAGCAAGCACGGTATTCCGCTCTATATCGATGCCTGCCGCTTCGCGGAAAATGCCTACTTCATCAAGTTGCGGGAACCAGGGTACTCCGCTAAATCACCTCGTGCGATCGCCCAGGAAATGTTCTCTCACGCCGACGGGTGCACGATGTCGGCCAAGAAAGACGGTCTAGCGAATATTGGCGGCTTTCTCTGCACAAATGACGACATCCTGGCGCAACAGGAAAAGGACCTGCTGATACTCACCGAAGGCTTTCCGACATACGGTGGATTGGCGGGGCGCGATCTTGAGGCCATTGCTGTCGGGTTAAACGAAGCGCTCGATGAAGACTACCTGCGCTACCGCATTGCTTCGACAGCATTTCTCGGCAATCACATCGCAAAGGAAGGCGTGCCCATCGTTCAGCCTCCGGGAGGCCACGCCATCTATATTGATGCTCGAGCGTTCCTGCCGCACATCCCCACTTCGCAATTTCCCGGCGTCGCACTTGCCGTCGAACTGTATCTCGAAGGAGGAATCCGTTCCGTCGAAATCGGGTCTTTGATGTTTGGAGAACACGCCACGATGGATCTGGTTCGTCTGGCAATTCCGCGCCGCGTCTATACCCAGAGCCATATCGAGTATGTGGTCGAGGTGATTCTCGACGTCTGGCGGCGCCGCGAAAAGATTGCCGGTTACCGGATCGAGCATCAAGCGCCGTTCTTGCGTCATTTCAGCGCACGCCTGAAGCCGGTCACTGCCTAGACTCATGCAAATCACAATTGATCCCGAACTGAAAAAAACGGCGCCACAAACGGCGCTTGGCCTGGTCACAGCTCATGTCCGCACCCAAGCTTCTTCAGGAGAGCTTTTGGCACTGCTCAAATCCCGCGAAAATGAAATACTGCAACTGCCCGAACCCAAGGCGGTGCTTGAGTCCGCGAAAATTCTGGCTACCCGCAGGGGCTACAAGGCTCTCGGAAAAGACCCTTCCCGTTATCGCGGATCGGCCGAAGCCCTGCTTCGAAGGATCATCAGCGGAAAGTCCTTCCCGCAGATCAACAACGTCGTCGACATCATTAATCTGCTTTCGGTCGAAAGCCGTTTTCCCGTCGGACTCTACGATCTTGATCATGTGAAGGGAGACGTTGTTTTCCGCGTGGGCAGGACGGCCGAATCCTACAAAGGAATCGGCAAATACGACCTGAATCTCGCGGGCCTTCCCGTCTTTTGTGATGAAACCGGGCCGTTCGGCAGTCCCACGAGTGACTCCGAGCGCACGATGGTTACCCCCGTGACGACAAGGATCGCTCTCATCTTCGTCTCATTTGGCGGCAATGAGGGCTTAGAATCATCGTGCCAACGAATGGCGGAGCTTCTCGGGCATCACGCCAGCGCTACAGCCATTCAGTCTTCGATTGTGTTCTAGCTTCTCTGACCATGAGCAACGGCATCCATCCGCTCGCAAATTTACTGGCCGCTGTGGCGCGCGGGATCAGCGGAATCCAGGTGCAATGGGCCGGCTGCCAACCCATCGAAAGGCAGAGAATCTACTTCGCAAATCACACCAGTCATCTGGATTTCGTTGTCCTCTGGTCAGCTCTCCCGTCGGAAATTCGTGCAAAGACGCGCCCCATTGCCGCAAAGGACTACTGGGAGGAGACCGCCGTCCGCCGTTATCTGGCAGAGAATGTGTTCAAGGCAGTGTTGGTTGAGCGGGGGATTATGGGCAGGGCCAAGACTCCGGAGCACGCCCGCTTTGCCAGCCGTTCCCTGATCGAGCATTTGTCAACCGCACTCGATCAATCGAGCTCTCTCATACTGTTTCCAGAAGGAACCCGCGGCAACGGGGAGAAAGTCGGATCGTTTCGTTCAGGCCTCTATTACCTTGCCCAACGTCGTCCGGAGGTCGAACTGGTTCCGGCATATCTCGAAAATCTGAATCGGATCTTGCCGAAAGGCGAAGTTTTGCCGGTTCCGATGCTGAGCCTTCTGACCTTCGGCAAACCAATTCATCTCGAAGCGCACGAAGATAAGGAGCATTTTCTCGAACGTGCGCGTGAAGCGGTCGGCGCACTGCGCCGGATCGGATCTTCCTGATGTTTGAAGCCTTCCACGATCAGCGAATGATGATTCTCTTCGGAGCCGCCATCGCTCTCCTCGTTCTGTTGAGGTTCGTGGCCAATTTTCTGAAGGCTCGCTCGCGTTCCGATTCCGCTCGCGCCACCGTCGACAACCTGAATTCCCGCATTCGTGCCTGGTGGAAAATGTGTATCGTTTTCCTGCTCTGCCTGCTTTTTGGACGCGTCGCTGCCCTCTTCGTTTTTGGGGTTATTTCGTTTCTGGCAATGCGGGAGTATATGACGCTGGTACCGACACACCGCAGCGATCATTTAACGCTTTTCTGGACATTTTTTGTAATCATGCCTTTGCAGTATTTCATGCTGGGCATGCATTGGTTCGTGGCTTTCGTGGTGGTACTTCCATTTTTCGTATTTGCGTTTATCCCGACCAGCATTGCGATTGAAGGCGACACCTCTCATTTTCTCGAGCGTGTCGCGAAAATCCAGTTTGGAATCATGGTATGCGTCTACTGCCTCAGTCACCTGCCGGCACTGCTTTTCCTGCACGTGCCAAGCCTCGATGGACAAAACGCGCGCCTTCTGTTGTATCTGGTGATCGTTGATCAGTTGAGCGACGTCCTGCAGTTCATCTGGGGCTTCTTCATTGGCAAACGCAAGATTGCCTGGCGTGTAAGTCCCAATAAGACCTGGGAAGGATTCGCAGGTGGAGTGCTCACCACAACCGTTATCGGCGCGGCTCTATGGTGGGTTACGCCGTTCACTCCCGCCCAGTCCGCCGGCATCTCCTTCATCATTTGTATCCTGGGATTTGCCGGGAGCCTGGTGATGAATGCGATTAAACGGGATATCGGCATCAAGGATTTCGGCGTTGTCATTGAAGGAGACGTCGGCATCCTGGACCGCATCGATTCCTTCTGCTTTGCGGCCCCCATTTTTTTCCATGTCGTGCGCTATTACTTTTCAAGGTAGTCGGGGCAGGTCGCCGCACGCGACCTGCTCCCGTCTGTGAGCGCTTTATCGCGAAATCGCTTCGCCCAGAGGTTTCGTGGGTGTCACCCCGTTCCGCAAATAGCCCTCTCTTGCGAGCAGCTCCGCGTTCAGCAACGCAGCTCCGGCCGCTCCACGCACCAAGTTGTGCGACAGCAATGTCAGTTTCACATCGAGCAATGGACATTCGCGAACCCGCCCGACAACTGCAGCCATCCCCTTGCCCGCGTTCACATCCTTCCGCGGCTGGGGCCTGTCTGGCTCATCAAGAACCACGATCGGATATTTTACTGCGGTCGGCAGAGCCTCGAGTTCCTCCGGAACCGTGAAATTACCCAACGCTTCACGAACTTCCTCTAACGTTGCTGTTTTCTTTAGCCGCACCGACACACATTCCATGTGACCGTCGATTACCGGCACCCGGTTGCAGTGCGCGCTGATGCCCAGCCCCGCGCCGATGAAACGCGAGCCATCCCACTTGCCAAGCAGCTTCTGGGGCTCCTCTTCCATCTTCTCTTCTTCGCCCGAGATAAACGGTACGACGTTTCCCAGTATGTCCATGGATGGAACGCCCGGGTACCCTGCACCGGATAATGCCTGCATCGTCACTACAAATACCTTTTCAATTCCGAACGAGTCGGCCAGCGGTTTTAACACCAGGACCAGTCCGGCTGTGGAGCAGTTGGGGTTCGTCACGATGAATCCCGAATCGTATCCGCGGTTCTTCTGCTGAAACCGTATGGAATTCACATGGCTCGCATTCACTTCCGGAATCAGCAACGGGACGTCCGCATCCATCCGGTGATTCTTCGAATTGCTTACAACCGGATACCCTGCCCGCGCAAACGCCTCTTCCGCCGGCCCGGCAACTGCAGAGTCCAGGGCACTAAACAGGAAATCGCAATCAAGCGCGGCCTCGAGATCTTTCACAACAAGCGAACTCGCCAGTTGTGGCAGGGGTCCCGCCAGATGCCATCTCGTCGCGTCCCGATACCGCTTGCCTGAGGACCGCTCCGAGGCAACCACTTCGGTCAGCTCGAACCAGGGATGATCCTCCAGCATCTTGACGATTCTCTGCCCGACCATTCCCGTTGCACCGAGTACGCCTGCCCGCCACTTTGTTTTCGGAATCGCACTACCGCTCACGTTGCACCTCCGGTTTTCCTGGCATTTCATTCTGATCGTGCCGATTCATCACGTTGCTCCTTGGTATATCCGCCGGAGCTTTCTGCGGTGGGCTAAAACTAAAAAACCCACCACCAGGTTCGCTTCTGGCGGTGGGTTGGAAACTTTTTGCTGCCTTCTAGCCGTTTCTCCCGTCGCCTGAAGTCGTCGTAATGATCGTAGTCGTCCACGTAGCCGTAATCGGCGTGGCAACCGCTCGAACGCTTCGCTTGGAGAAAGCAGTCAGCATGCGTAAGAGAATAGCACAGCGGTAGCGGGAAGAACCGGGAAAAGACAGCGGAACCACGAAGGCGGTGTGCAACTGAGAAAGGTCAGCTTGCCTGAGACAGGCCAGGTAATTAAGCGAAACATAATAAATGACTTACCGGTTCTTTTTCGGCCCTTGGCTAGGCTTCAAAGAGCAGACTTGAACAGGTGAGGCCTGATTCCGCCTTTTGCAATTCGCCAATATCCAGCAGCTCCAGTCGGAGTCCTTTTTCTTCCATTTTTTTTGCAGTATGCGGGAAAGAAGCGGGGAAAATCACGCTCCGTCCGATCTCCAGTGCATTGCCCGCATGCGGCTCCCGTGGATCAACATCGATCCATTCAAAACTACCGAGCCGCTTCCAATCGAACCAGGCGCGATTGGCCAGCAACAGGTTCCTGCCGACAGAAGTCACGGCCGACTTCAGGTGCAAACATCCGGTGACAGGGACTGCGGTCAGCTCATATCCATGCCGGGCCGCAACGACGGCCAGCTGCCGAATGCCTTCCGGATTCGATCTTCGGGTGATCCCGACAAAGATCTGTTTCCCGATCCGCAACACATCGCCGCCTTCAAGTGTTCCCGGAAGTTTGACATGATCGAGTTTCCGGTACTTCTCAAGCGCCGCTGCGATCGAGGCCGCTTCCTTTCGCCGGGTTTCGGTCCCCAGCGGACAAATGATCGCCACTTCATCAAGTACAATCGCCGGGTCTTCGACAAACATCGAGTCCGGCAAGGCCGGTTCTTCAGGCAGCGAAATGACGTGTGCGCCCAGTTTCCCGAGCAGCTGTTCATAGTTGTGGTGTTCGGCCCTGGCCTTCGCCAGATCGATGGGCTTTCGTTCGATAAAATTCAGTTCGCAGTTCACTAGCGCCGGACTTACAGCGCGGGTAATAGCAGTCAGCATGGTTCGACTCTATCAAAGAACACCACTGAATTGCAGAGCGCTCTGACTTTTCCTCGGCTTGTGAGCCGCGATTTTTCTCAGTAAACTCAGCAGGCAATTGAACTACGGAAGTTCATTCCCTGCAGGCCCGCGTGAGCGGAGGAGTCTTCATGTCGAACGGAGTACGCAGGATCGTCGCCGTGGTTGTTCTGATCGCCGGAGCGGTACTTCTCTGGTTGGCTCGCGATGCCTACAAAGAGGCCGAAGCCGCCAAAACCGAACTGGAATCGACTGCCGCCTACGCCCGGGAGCGTGCTACCGCAAATGACCCGCGACTCAGGGGCGCCTACAGCTTTGAGCGTGGCGGATGGGTCTACGCCCATCTCGAAGGCGATCCCGCACAGATCGGTTTTCAGCACGGCTACATGCTGGCGCCGGAGATCGAAGATGGATTTGCCGCGGTCAGTACCAACATGATGCACGCGACCAATCGGGGGTGGCCCTTCTTTCGACAGGTTGCCCGCGAAATTCTGTGGCCGAAGATTGATCCCGAGTACCAGCAGGAACTCGAGGGAATCGCGGAGGGCCTGAACGCCCGCAGCGGGTCTCCGCTCGATGTCTATGACATCGTCGCCCTGAATTCATTCGAAGAAGTTCCTGACTATTACGTGCCCTGGCTAGAAAAGCAGGAAAAGGTAGCAAACCCGGCAAACCTGAAGAGTCCCGGCAACTGCAGCGCGTTTGTCGCAACGGGAAGTTGGACCAAGGACGGCCAGATCGTGATTGCCCACAACAACTGGACCAACTACATGAACGGCGAGCGTTGGCGAATTATTTTCGATATTCAGCCGAAGAACGGATATCGAATCCTGATGGACGGTTTTCCGGGTGTAATTGCCAGTGACGATGATTTCGGCATAAACAGTGACGGCCTCATGGTGACAGAAACCACCATAACGCAGTTTGAAGGCTGGAATTCCAGCGGCAAACCGGAATTCATGCGTGCGAGAAAGGCATTGCAATATGCCGGCACGATCGATGAGTACACCCGCATCATGCTCGATGGGAACAACGGCGGTTACGCGAACGACTGGTTGCTTGGCGACCGCAAGACCGGAGAAATTGCGCAACTGGAACTCGGCCTGAAATCCTACAAGTTGTGGCGGACCAAAGATGGAGTCCTGGCCGGTTCAAACTGGGCACGCGATCCAAACGTCATCAAGGAAGATGCCCCGCACTTCGATGTCAATAATCTTGAAACTTCTCCAAACGCCCGTCGCGTTCGTTGGGAACAGCTGCTCAATGAAAATAAGGGAAAGATTGACGTTGCGCTTGCCCAGCAAATGCTGGGCGATCACGTGGACTCATTCGAGAAAAAAGAAGACGCAAACGAACGTACTCTTTGCGGCCACGTGGACGCGTCAGCGCGCGGCGTGGCGATCTGGACATGGGGACCGTCCTATCCCGGTGGTGCAGTGCAAGGCAAGGCAGCGGACTCAACCATGGCAAAAGAAATGCGTCTCACCGCGCGAATGGGCCACCCTTGCGGGCAGGATTTTCTGGCGAAACCGTTTTTGGCTGCCCATCCCGAATACGCCTACCAGGAACCCTACCTTCGCGACATGAAAGCCGGGCCCTGGACCACCTTCACCTCGAACGACGGTAAAAATTAGCGGAAGGGATTTACCAGGCCATCCCGTTCAGGCATTCGCCGGCAAGCAGTTCCGGTAAGCCCTGTAGGTCATTTCAAACGCATCGTCCCAGGACGTCCCAGAGACCTTTTCCCGTGCGGCTTTCCCCATTGCCTGCCGTTTTTCGCGATCACGGCTGAGGGCGACAACGTGTCTGACAAATTCCTCGTCCGTTTCCGCGACTTGTCCGGTCACACCGTTCAGAACCAGGTGTTGCGGTCCACCCTGGTCGGTCACAACCGACGGGACCTCGGAAGCGGCCGCTTCCTGGATCACGTTGCCGAAGGTATCCGTTCTTGAAGGGAACACGAACAAATCCATATTGGCGTAGGCCCGCGCCAGGTCTTCACCGCGCAAGACGCCCAAGAATTCCCCGTGTGACAGGGTTTCCTTGAGCCAATCCACTTCGCTACCGGCACCCACAAATAAAATCTGAAATTTCCGGAAGCCTTCCGCTTCGAGCGCCCGTTCAATGCGTTGAAAGAGGCGGACACCTTTTTCTGGCGTAATCCTCCCGACAAAACCCAGCCGTAGAACATCATCGTGCACCGACTTTTTGCCCGGATGGAATAACTCGCCGTCAACACCGCGCGGCATCAGGAAAGACGGCTTGTGCAGCGTGCGCTCGAGCCACGCAACCTGTTCGGCTGTCGGCGCGAGCGTAACCGCCGCGTGTCCATAAAACCAAAGAAGCAGTTCTAACGCCCGGTTCTCAGCCCACGCGACAGGAGGTTCGGAGAGCCGGTCCGGCAAGACACCAAGCACTTTCTTCAGCCGGCGTGCCGCAAACTGATGAAAATTGGTATGCCAGGATGCCACCAGGGGGATCTCGAGGCGTTTCGCAAGATAGGCACCGATCTGTCCAAACTCGCCGGGGCTGGTAACGTGGATAACATCGGGACGGAAGGCTTCCATTTCCCTGCCGGATCCTTTTCGCATTTCTCCAGAAGAACAAATCGTATTCGAGATCGCTATCGATCGGAACGCTCAGCCGTCCGCGACGAAGTTCAATGCGCCGCAAAGCACCCTGGTTTTCTGCTGCGGGTTGTTTGCCGCCGTGAATCGCCAGCATCGGCCGGCCGCGCCGCAGGGCGAAGGCAACAAGTTGCCGCACCGTCAATGCCACTCCGTTGATCTCATGAAAGGTTTCGCAGAACAGTGCGACTCGTGGTTCGCGGGGCATTACCCACCTTTGGTCTCGGAGCTGATCCTACTGCCAACCTAGCTCATTGCACCGTGTCGCCGCATCAATGTTTCTTCATACTCATTTGCGGTCGATCGCCCCAGCCCCGTTCGGAACCACGGAAACTTCCACGCTCGAAGGATAGTCCCTGTTCCGGTAAACCTTCTCGGTTGCTTTTTCGTAATCCGATTGCTGCGCTTCAAAGATATTCGGCACAAATTTCTGCGGATTGCGGTCATAGAGCGGGAACCAGGTGCTTTGCACCTGTACCATGATCCGGTGCCCCTGCTTGAATACATGGTTGGTCGTGTGCAGATTGATTGCGTACGGTGTCACTTCTCCCGCCACGATCGGTTCAGGTTTCTCATACGAATTGCGATACCGTCCCCGAAATATTTCATCGGCAACCATCAGCTCGAAACCGGAGAGTTTCCAGTCCTTTTCCATTTTCTGCGGATAGACATCGATCAGTTTCACAACCCAATCGGCGTCGGTTCCGGTCGTGGATGCAAATAATCTTGCCGTCACCTGCCCGGCCACCGTCACATCTTCCTTGAGTTCTTCCGTTTCCCACGTCAGCACATCCGGCCGTGCTTCGATAAACCGCTGATCCTCGACAAGCCACGTGTACCAGCCTCCCGGATGGTCCTCGGGATAGGTCATGTCAACGGGAATGTGGCGGTACGGCACCGGGTGCGCCGGATCGCTCAGGTAGGAATCAAACGCTTCCTTCGATTCCGTCTTGGGGCCTTCCCATGAAAGCGTTCCCTTCTCGCCCAGATACAGGTTCTTTTTCTGCGCTTCTTTGGGCGGCCAAGCATCAAAGCTCGTCCATACGTTGCTGCCGGTCTGGAAGGTAAGGGCTTCTTTCAGCGGCAACGTTCCCTTATCGTGCAACCAGTAGGCAAACCACGCCGCTTCCACTTTTTGCCGGTAAAACGTTCCCGTGTCGGAATCAAATGGAATCTGCCCGAGCGTACTGCCCGGTCCGTGAGCCCAGCCACCATGATTCCACGGCCCTACGACGAGATAGTTCAGTTGTTTTTCGTCGGATCTTTCAAGATTTGCATACGTGGTCATGGGCCCGAAATAATCTTCCTGATCCCACCATCCGGCGACGTTCAGATTTGGCACCGTGGTGTGCTTCAGGGCACTGGCAATCGCGTGCCTTTGCCAAAAATCATCATACGTCGGGTGTTTGACAAAATTGTTCCAGGTGGGGATTTCGCCGTGGAAATATTTGGAATTCACGTTCGACAAGACGCCCAACTTCAGGTACCACTCGTACAGATCGAAGGAGTCAAACGAAAAACTGTAGTTCTCCTTGGAAGTCTCCATCAGTGCCGAATATTCAAATCCGTAGCTCAGGCGGAATGCGCCGTTGTGAAAGAAATCGTCGCCGAGCCATGCATCGCCCATGCACGCCTGCTCGGAGACTGCCTTCAGCGCGGGATGGGGATCGACCATCGCCATTGCTGCCAGAAAGCCGCCGTAGGAAATGCCGGCGATGCCGGCGCGGCCATTATTGCTCGGGACGTTCTTCGTCAACCATTCGATGGTGTCGTAGGTGTCCGTACTTTCGTCGACGCCTTTCGGATCATCCGCAGCATGTACCGGCCGATTCATTTCAAACTTGCCCTGCGAACCGTACCGTCCCCGGATATCCTGAAACACAAAAATGTAGCCATCGGCCCACAAATCCCGGTAACGGAAGAGGATTGGACTGTGGCCTTTGTCCGCAGCCGAAACTCCGTAGGGCGAGCGTTCGATAAAGAGCGGCAGAGCGGCTTTGTTTCCGACCGGCGTGTAGATTTCCGTGTGCAGCTTCACACCGTCCCGCATCGGGATCATCACATCCTGCTTTGCGAATAATTTTGTCAGGTCGGCTCGTTCGGCTTTGGCCTCCTGCCCGGCAACCATGCCCGAACAAAACAGGACTGCCACCCCTGCTACCGTCACCCGTTTGACGCTTGTCAGCAAACTCCTCATAGCTCCCCTTCCCCGGACAAAGTTTCGTGAGAATACCACACCTCGGTCCTGACCCTCTATTTATATGGCTTTTTGCGGTTTTTCTGGCTGGAACCCGGCACCTCTGTTAAACTAGGAGTTCGTTTGACCGCACCTGAATTCACTGAAGAAGGGGTTCTTCCGGGCTGCTGGTGTCTCAGCAGCCATTTTTGTCTGAAGACGCACTGAAAATCATGACCACCGATATTCGCAACATCGCCATTATTGCTCACGTTGACCACGGCAAGACCACGCTTGTGGACACGATGCTCCGGCAAAGCGGAATCTTCCGGGCCAATCAAGAGCTTGTCGAGCGCGTTATGGACTCGAACGACCTGGAACGCGAGCGCGGCATCACGATTCTTGCCAAAAACACGGCTCTCTTTTTCCACGACACCAAGATCAATATCGTTGACACCCCTGGCCACAGCGATTTTGGGGGAGAAGTTGAACGCGCATTGCGAATGGTAGACGGCGTAGTGCTGCTGGTTGACGCGAGCGAAGGCCCGCTTCCGCAAACCCGTTACGTTCTGCAAAAGGCCCTTGCCTCAAAACTTCCTCCGGTGGTCGTCTTGAACAAGATCGACCGCCCCGATGCACGTTGCGAAGAAGTGCTCAACGAAATTTATGACCTGTTTATCGATCTGGACGCCACCGAAGACCAACTGGACTTCCCCGTGGTCTACACCAACGCCCGGGCAGGAGTCGCTCACCGCAAGATTGGCGACGAGTCGAAAGACTTGCTTCCGCTCTTTGAAGCCATCGTAAACAAGATTCCTCGACCGACTGGCGATCCCGAAGGCGTGCTGCAACTGCAAGTGACCAATCTCGATTACAGCGAATTTCTTGGCCGCATTGCGATCGCCCGGGTTTTCAACGGCACCCTGCATCGCGGCGAAGAAGTCGGCATCAGCAAGCTCGACGGCAAATTGATTTCGACAAAAATTACCAAGCTCTACACCTTCCGCGGCCTCGATCGCGACGAGGCAGAAACGGTTGTTGCCGGCGACATCGTGGCAATTGCCGGAGTCGAGGGCATTCAGATCGGTGAAAGCATCACATCGCTTGAAAATCCCTCCCCGCTCGAACCGCTCACGATCGACGAGCCGACCCTCGCGATGATTTTCAGCGTCAATTCCAGCCCGCTGTGCGGACGTGAAGGCACGTATCTCACCTCGCGCGATCTTCGTGATCGCCTGGCCAAAGAACTTCTCACCAACGTTTCCATTCGTGTCGAAGACACCGACACACCGGAATCTTTCCGCGTGCTAGGCCGCGGTGAACTGCAGCTCGCCATCCTGATTGAAACGATGCGCCGCGAAGGGTTCGAGATCATGGTGGGAAAACCTGAAATCGTGGTTCGTACGGAAAATGGCAAGAAACTCGAACCGCTCGAGCGCCTGGTCATCGACATCCCCGACAACTTCATTGGCATCATTATGGAAACGCTCGGCAGCCGTCGCGGTGAAATGGTCAAGATGAGCAATCACGGCTCTGGACGTGTGCGTCTGGACTTCAAAATTCCGTCTCGCGGTCTGATCGGTTTGCGCAGCCAGCTGCTGACCGATACCCGCGGCACAGCCCTGATCCACTCCATCTTTGAAGGCTGGGTGGAATACGGCGGGGAAATGGCGCTCCGGCCGACTGGCGCCCTTGTCGCCGACAGGCCCGGGGTTTCGACCGCCTACGCTCTCTGGGGTACGCAAGAGCGCGGAGAACTTTTCATCGGCCCTTCGACGGAAGTTTACGAAGGGATGGTGATTGGCGAGAATTCACGTGAGCAGGACATGGAAGTAAACGTCACCAAGGAGAAGAAGCTGACCAACATGCGTTCTTCCTCGGCCGACGAGGCGATCCGCCTGGTTCCGCATCGCGTGCTTAGCCTAGAGCAGGCGATTGAATTCATCGCGGACGATGAAGCCGTCGAGATCACTCCCAAATCCATTCGTTTGCGCAAAAAAGTTCTGCAATACAACAAGCGGCCGCGCCGCTGGCAGGAAATTCGCGCCAGTCAGGAACAGGCCAGGTAGTTTCTGCCGCCTGACCGCGTCCTTAGGGCAGGAGCGGCTTGCCGTCGGCACTCGTGAGTGCGAGGCCGGCTTCTTTGGCAAGGGTCGGTGCGATATCCCGCATATCGATCACACCGAGATTTTTTCCGGGCGGTACAGCCGGGCCCACGAGAAAAAATGCCGCTCGCAGTTCGGGCACATCCGGCAGCTCGCCGTGGGTCGCCCCTGGCTTGACCTTCGAAACGACAGGGCCATTCAGCGATGTACCGGTTCGCCATCCTGACTTCAAACTCAGAAAGAAGGCGCTGTTCGGAAATCCACCGCGCTTGTGCAATTCCTCCGCGTCCAGGATGCGATCAATTCCGTTTGCCGGATCTGCCTCGAGATTCGCGAGCAACGAGCGCACTTGTTCGCGCGTGACGGCGTCTTCGGGATCCTTCAGCACGATTGCGGCAGATCCTCCAGTCACCCACGGCATGGCCTTCCAGTCGGTGATCGCTTGGTGATCGTCGACAGTGAACAAGTTTGCTGCTCGAAATGAAGGAAACAGGTTCAGTTGCTGATCGTAGTTCGTGAATCCGTGGTCCGACACGACAGCAACGTAGGCGCGCCCGGGTCTCAGTTTTTCCGCCGCCTCCCGGACCTGTCCGACGACTGCGTCAAGCCGTTCGAGAATCCGAACGGCTTCGGCGCTGAACACTCCGGTCTCATGTTCGGCATGATCGAGTGCGGTCAGATGAAGCGTCAGCAGGTCTGGCTTCTTGTTCATGAGAATCCAGATTGCATACTTTCCGCGAATTTCATCCGCGTCGCCGGAAGTATCAATTCCGCCGCGATAGTCTCCGATTTCCTTGCGGGCTTCTTCGAGTAACCCCGGAGTGGAAACAACGCGCAGCAGTTTTGCATCCTCGGCCGTCCCC
Organism: Candidatus Acidiferrales bacterium; assembly: GCA_963723725.1. GTDB lineage: Bacteria > Acidobacteriota > Terriglobia > Acidiferrales > UBA7541 > Acidiferrum. The sequence goes on along the minus strand of CAVRSA010000016.1, from coordinate 122,646 downwards.
GCTCGCCACAGTTCGGGAATATTCCAGGTAATGTTTGCTCCGACCGTCACTGGCCACTGCAAGCTGGCGGTCGTTCGTCCCGCCTCCCGCGCCGCATCCCAGAGCGTCGGCACGCGAATATCCTCGGCATACCAATACCAACCCTGATAATTTTTCTGCAGCGGGTCAAACGTGGTATTGGCAAGAATGCCGTGCCTGGCCGGCCACACGCCAGTTACCAGAGTCGTGTGACTCGGATAGGTCACGGTGGGAATCACTCCGGTAACTCCTCGGGCGAAGGTACCTTCTGCCAGAAATCTGCGCAGGTTGGGTAGTTTTGCTCCGTGCGCGTCCGCTTCGGTCACATAATCGGGCCGCAAGCCGTCGATCGAGATGACCACCAGCAGCGGAGTCGCGTCTTTTTTTTGCCCGAACGCGCTCCCTGTCCCTGCCCAATCCAGGGCAATCAAGAGTATCGCTATCGCCACAATCAGCTTTTTCATGGGGCCTCGTCATTTGCACAAGAGTGATTCTGATGTAAAGTAACCCTCATACATAGCTTTTAGCTCAGGAATCTCTTATCCTTGATTATCGGCTGTAATCTAGTGAAGTTGACTTTTTGGTGGTTAGGACGGTGTTTGTGACTAATTCTGTTCCAGGTTCAAATGGCCATGCTTCGCATGCCACAATTGCTGCGACTGCCACGGCGCTTCCGCCTCATCTTATAACAAGAGATGACGTGAAGTACTACATGGGCCGGGTATTCGATATCCCCGAACGTCGCCTCGAAGCGATGATGTCGATTGTCGACAATGCCCAGGTTCATCAGCGCCACTCAATCTTCCCCATCCAGTACACCATCGAACCACGTCCGCTCTCGCAGACCAACAACGAATATATTGAACATGCCGTGAAGCTCGGCCGCGAAGCAGCCGAAAAATGCCTGGAACGTGCGAAACTCCGTCCCGACGAAATTGATTTGATCATCACCGTGTCCTGCACCGGCTTCATGATTCCCTCTCTCGACGCACACTTGATCAAATTGATGGGCTTCCGTTCAAACGTCCACCGCATGCCTTTCACGGAACTCGGTTGTGCGGCTGGAGCCATGTCGCTTTCCCGCGCAGCGGATTATCTGATCGCCCATCCCGGCGCCAATGTTCTCATCATCTCCGTCGAGCTTCCCTCGCTCACCTTTCAACGCAAGGACATCACGCAGGCAAATCTGATTTCATCGATTCTTTTCGGTGACGGCGCAGCCGCGGTCATCGTCACCGGCCGCGACGTGCCCGGCCCGAGGATTCTCGTCACCGAAACGTATACTTTTCCGGATTCGCTCGGAGCCATGGGTTTCGATCTTCGTGATTCGGGTTTCCACATTCTTCTCGCCAAAGACGTTCCGGAAATGATCGGCGGAAAGATCAAGGGTCTGGTCGAAGGGTTCCTGACACGTAACGGCAAGAAACAGAGTGATATCAAGGGCTGGATCTTGCACCCGGGCGGCGCGCGCTTGCTCGGCAACGTCGAAGAGGAACTTGGACTGTGCAAATGCGATACGCAACCGTCCTGGGACATTCTGGGTAACGTCGGAAACCTTTCAAGCGCGACGATACTTTTCATTCTCCAGGAATGGATCGATAAACGTCCTCTCAAAGCCGGGGAGCACGCCATGGCGGCGGCTTTCGGTCCCGGTTTCAGTGCTGAATTCCTGCTCCTTCAATGGACCTAAGCGTAAAGCTTTATTTGGGCCTTCTGGTCGTCGTCGCGCTCCTGCGCTTCTACGAACTCCACATCTCCAAACGCCATCAGCAACTGATGGTGTCAGAGGGTGCCTCCAGGGTTTCCGAGCCCCGTTTCCGCTGGATGGTCGTTGTCCATACGTTCGTGCTGGTCGGCGCTGCAGTCGAGGTGGTATTTCTTCATCGGCCGTTCTACCCGATCTTCGGCGGGATCTGTTTCGTCATCTTCCTTGCCGCCAATGCCGTCCGCTGGTGGGTGATCACGACGCTCGGGAATCACTGGAATGTTCAGGTCATGAATTCCACTTCTCTCGGGGTCATTACGACTGGCCCATTCCGCTACGTCCGTCACCCGAACTACGCTGCAGTGTTTGTTGAAATGCTGGTATTACCTCTGATTCATACAGCCTGGATCACCGCCATCGCAGGAACTCTCGCCCATGTCCTGGTACTTTCCCAAAGACTGGCAACCGAAGAACGTGTACTCTTTTCCGATGCCAAATACCGCGCCGCCATGGCCGGCAAGCCACGTTTCTTGCCGGGACTTTTTTGAGGCTAACTGAAGATGCGCTTTTCGCTCCTGGTCTTTCTCTTCGCGCTTGGTTTGTTTGCTACCTCGACCGGCTCTCCCGCTGAAACGGATACACCGGGCCTTTCTCAGGTGCCCGAATTGCATGAAGGCTATCAGCTTCTTTACGAGCAGAAGTTTGCCGATGCGCGCGTGGTGTTTGAAAAATGGGCGGCAGCCAATCCCGCGCAGCCTTTCGGTCAGGTTTCATTGGCCGCCAGTTATCTTTTCGAAGAATTTTATCTGCAACGCGTGCTGACCAGCGACTACTTTCTGAACGACAAGCGATTCACGGGTGGCATCGAGGGATCTCCCGATCACACCCGCATCGATAAATTCAATGCCTCCGTTGTGAAGGCCCGACAGCTGGCCTTTGAGCGTCTGAAAAAGCATCCGAAAGATCCTGAAGGGTTATTCGCACTGACTCTTTGCGCGGGCATGCAATCTGATGCCGACAGCATGCTCCTAAAGAAGCATCTGGATGCGCTGAAACACCTGAAAGAAGCTAACTCGAATGGAGAGATGCTGCTTGCCGAGCGCCCCGACGCCTATGACGCGTATGTTGCTCCGGGTGTTGCCAATTACGTGATCGGTTCACTCAGTTCTTCGGCGCGGATGATGCTCTGGTTCGGGGGTATCCACGGCGACAAGGTGCTGGGCATGACCGATGTGCAGAAAACGGCCGAAAACGGCAATTACCTGCGGCCGTTCGCCAAGATCCTTTTGGGGTTATCTGCCCGTCGCGAGAAAAATGAAGAGCTCGCGCGCAAGAACTTCAAGGAATTGACGGAAGAATTTCCGGGAAACAGCGTCTATGAGGCTGAATACGCCAAGGCCATGGGCCGGCCCGTTCCGGCCATTCTGGTTCCCGCAAACTAGGCCCGGCTGGGTCATTTTTCAGGTGCGCCTCGTGAAAACTGTGTCTTACCACCCATCGCTCGAGCGAGCGACGCCTCGTTAGATTTTCAAGTGTCCTGTTTTCAATCTGCTAGACAACCGTCTTTTTGGTTCCGGACCTGCTTTCTGCCTCCTTGTTGCGAAGTTAGGCTTCGCTCCAGCGGGAATTATGTGGAGAGCGAGGATTTGATCATGCAGGCGGAACCGAAAGAAGTAGCCTTGGAACGTGTTGTTGATGAAGTCGAGGACCTGGCCACCCGGGTGGCCGAACTGAAGAGTCGGTTCGCCCGGCAGCGTGTCAGCGTGAAGCTCGAACACTACTGGGAACTCGAATACGTTCGGACCGGATTTGCCGAGTTCAAGCGGAGAATCCAGGACCTTGAATTCGCGGACGATCGCGAACTGGAGAAATTTCAGGAAGCAGTCGAAATTGCCTGGAAAGATTTGGTCCACGCAGTCGATACGCTTCTGGCGGCGCTGCCGTAGAAAAAATTGCGGCGGCAGTTCGTCACTGAATGCAGGCGCAGAGATAGCGCATGTCTTCCTTGCGGTTGTAATCTCCGCAACCGCGCCCGAAGGCGGAGTGGGACCTGGTCCTCACTCCGCCTTTCACTTTTAAGTTCCCGCCTAGAGACACGCAAACGCTCGTCACCCGTTGCGTTATCTTTTTCAGCCGCTCCCTCCCGCTGCTACAATCGTCGTGGTTTCAGAAAGGTGGTGCCTCCATGTTTCAGCCGGATCTGCTGAAGAATCGCGCGATTTTTCTGACAGGTGGCGGCACCGGTCTTGGCCGGTCGATGGCTCTTCATTTTTCAAAGTTGGGCGCACGACTGTTTATTGTGGGCCGCAGGCAGCAACCGCTGAGAGAAGTGTGCGACGAGATTCACAAGAATGGCGGTGCGGCAGCTTACACGCTCTGTGACGTTCGCGACTACCAGGCGGTAGAAGCTGCGTTCACCGCTGCGGACGATCAGTTTGGCGAAATCGATACGCTGGTGAACAACGCCGCGGGAAACTTCATGGCGCGGACGGAAAAGCTTTCTCTAAACGCCTTTAACGCCGTGGTCGGCATCGTTTTAAACGGCACGTTCCATTGCACACAAGCATTCGCGAACCGCCGCATCGCCAAGAAGTTGGGCGGAAATATTCTCAACATCACGGCCACTTACGCTGCGACCAATGCGGGCTCCGGGTTTGTGGTGCCTTCCGCATGCGCAAAGGCGGGCGTTCTCGCGATGACCACGTCCTTGGCGGTCGAATGGGCCAAATATCACATCCGCTTGAACGCCATCGCTCCGGGGCCATTCCCGACCGAAGGCGCATGGTCCCGGCTGATTCCGAACAAACAGTTTGAAGAACATGCCATCAACAAAAATCCCATGAAGCGGTTTGGTAAACACGAGGAACTCACCAACCTCGCCGCCTTTCTGATCAGCGATATGGCGGAATACATTAACGGCGAGTGTGTGGTGATTGATGGCGGCCAGTGGCTGAAAGGAGCAGGCGAGTTCAACGACTTGGGACTCCTGCCCGAAGCCATGTGGGATCAACTCGAATCCGCTCGTTTGAAGAAATAACCGTCAGAGGCTATTGCGGCAGGGCTGAACCCTTAAGCAGCACATTCAGAGACAGTAGCGCAGAAGTCTCGCCGGCTCCGTCAACCGTCACCCGGATCGTCTCGGGCCTGGCCTCCTTCAGTTCCGCATCACTCAAGCTGGGCGTTTCAATCTGGATCTGGATCTGGCTTCTGGCTTCGGCCGGTAGCATGAACTTCCCCGTGCCTGCCGTTACTTTCCAGTGCGGTGGCAGGACCACGCTCACGGTAACTTCCTCCGCTCTGTTCGGGTCATGGTAGATCGTGACCGGCACACTCAACGTCGTTGCGCTTTTTATGGCAATTTCCGGGATTTTGGGTGATGGCACGGCAGACGTGCAGTGCATGGCGCGAAATTCCTCGTAAAATTCCCAGGGCCCGCCAAGTCTCGCGACGATCGTACCTCTGGCCCTCTCGATCGTTCGAGGCGTCATGGGGCAGAGCGAGGCTTGTCCGGCAACATCGGCAAAAACGTCGTGGCGCGTCTCGTCCGGTCCGATTTCGTAAGCGGACTTTCCAAAGACGAGCGTCTCCGGATTGCTCCACCAGCCGCGATGCGGATCGCTGATCATTTTTTCGATCTCGGCGTCGCTTAACGTACTGAGTGCATGAATCTCTCCGGGATATTGCGTCAGGTGGGTCATCGCCGCGTCCAGCGCGAGTCGCCAGTACGGTTTTTTCTGCGAAGGCGAAACCTCGGTGATGGAGTACGCAGGTCCGCTTCCGGCAAATTGTCCCTCGTCGGCTGCGTCCGGAACGTAATACAGTTTCTTCGGCTGCCAGGGATTCATATTCCCCAGGTAGATTTCGCGCTTCGCTGCAGCCATCCCGAGTTGCGACGGAAAGATGGCCGGTCTGGCCGCCAGATCGAACGCTTCTGTGGCCAGAACGCCGGCTGCCTGATGGTCTCCATGATTTTCGCCAATAAACATTCCCGGAAGCGGAGCAATGATTACTTCCGGGCGGGTCAGGCGGATGATGCCTACCAGCCGTTCGAGGTTCTCTCCATGGCCCCAATTCGAAAGGGAATTCAGAACATTTTGCGAAGCCGTATCCTTGCCGTCCAGAAACCAGACGTTGGTAATTCCGAGCCTGGCGCACGCTTCACGCGCTTCCATCTCGCGGATGTTTGCCAAGGCAGGTCCGCGCTCGCGCGAGTATTCGTTGCCGCCGCTTCCGCCACGCGTCCCGTAGACTACGGCGACCCGTTTGTGAAGGTCATAGATGGCTCTCGCCAGGTAGGGTGTCACGCCGCCTTCGTCATCCGGGTGCGCAACAACAACCAGAATATCCATCTTGAACCGGTCGTCCGCTCCGCGGAGAGCGGGTGGCGTTTGCCCCGAACCTGGAACGGCAAACAGTATCCCCAGCACTAGCAGCCAAAGCCGTTTCAACCGACCCATCTTTTCTCCTGTCCGTCTGAACAAGCACTGCAGTGTACCGTGATCGGGCCTTCGAACCGAAGTTCCATTTGGCCGAATGTGCTGCAGCACCCTGCTCGTCGGCTTGACCAGCACTCCACCCCCCGATACTCTAAATGGCTAGAATACAAGGCAGATACTCGGCCTGTCAGGATGACGCGCAATGGATCAGATTCAGGTAACTCTACCCGATGGCAGTGTCAGGGAAGTCCCGAAGGGCACCACACCCCTGGAAATCGCGAAATCCATCTCTCCGCGCCTGGCCGACGCTGTACTGGTCGCCAAAGTCTTTGCCACTGCTGGTAACGGCAGCAAGGAAAAGACCGGAATTTTCTCCAATTCCGTCGACCCTGCGGAAGACGGCAGCCTGCTGTTCGACCTTCGGCGTCCGCTCGAACAGGACGTCAAGCTGCAGCTTCTGACTGAAAAAGACCCCGATGCCCTCTATGTTTTCCGCCATTCCGCCGCGCACCTTCTGGCCGCGGCCGTTATGGAGCTGTATCCGGAAGTAAAACTTGGCATCGGGCCGCCGGTCGAAAATGGATTCTTCTACGAATTCCTGCGTGAGAAGCCTTTCGTGCCCGAAGATCTTGAAAAAATCGAGAAGAAGATGCACGAACTGGCGGCCCAGGATCTTGCCAATGAACGGAAGTTGCTGCCGAAAGCGGAAGCTCTCAAACTCTATCAGGATTCCGAGCAACTCTTTAAATGCGAACTGATCCAGGAAAAAGCCGATGAACCGATGGTTTCCTTCTATACCACCGGAAAATTCATCGATTTCTGCCGCGGACCGCATATTCCTTCGACCAAGCGCATTCAGGCCTTCAAATTAATGAGCGTGGCAGGGGCTTACTGGAAGGGCCAGGAAGGAAATCCCCAGCTGCAGCGCATCTACGCCGCGGCCTTCTACAATCAGAAACAGCTCGACGAGTATATCCATCACCTTGAAGAAGCAAAACGCCGCGATCACCGAAAGCTCGGTGCGGAACTCGATCTTTTCAGCGTTCAGGAAGAAGCCGGTCCTGGTCTCATTTTCTGGCATCCGAAGGGTGGTCTGATCCGCACGATTGTCGAAAACTGGTTGCGTGAAGAACTGCAGAAGCGCGGTTACGATATGGTTTTCACGCCGCATATCATGCGCCTCGACCTCTGGAAAACCTCCGGGCACACGGGCTTCTACAAGGACAACATGTTCGGAGCGGTGGAAGTTGAGAAGGCCGATTATCAGCTGAAGCCCATGAACTGTCCCGGGCACATCCTGATCTACAAGTCAAAACTCCGCAGTTATCGCGACCTCCCGGTGCGCCTTGCCGAACTGGGCACCGTGTATCGCTACGAACGCAGCGGCGTCCTCCACGGCCTGTTACGCGTTCGCGGTTTCACCCAGGACGACGCACACATTTTCTGCACCCCGGACCAGATCGAATCCGAAGTCGAAGGTTGCGTGGACTTTGCGTTTGCGGTAATGAAAAACTTTGGCTTCGATAAATTCGAAGTCGAACTGTCCGACTGGGATCCGAAACATCCGGAAAATTACACCGGCAAACCCGAGGACTGGGCTCGCGCCACAAATGCACTGGCCGGCACCATGACCCGGATGAATATCCCTTTCAAGCGCATCGGGGGCGAAGCTGCCTTTTACGGCCCCAAGATCGACATCAAGCTCATCGATGCCATCGGTCGTCCCTGGCAACTGGGCACTGTCCAGTTCGACTTCAACCTTCCCGCTCGCTTCAAACTCGAATTCGTGGGCGAAGATGGCGGCCGACACCAGCCCTTGATGGTTCATCGCGCCCTGCTCGGCTCGGTCGAGCGCTTTTTCGGCATACTGATCGAACATTATGCCGGCGCGTTTCCTCTCTGGCTGGCACCGGTACAGGTCGAAATCTGCCCGGTCAGCGAAAAGGTACAGGATTATGCCCGGCACATCTCTGAGACGCTCAAGAGCCACGGAATCCGCGTACATCTGGATGAGCGGAACGAAAAGCTCCCGGCAAAAATCCGCGACGCACAACTGCAAAAAATCCCCTATATGCTGGTCCTTGGCCCCAAAGAGGCTGAAGCCGGCACCGTCAGCGTCCGGCATCGCACAAGAGGTGATCTCGGACCGCGTCCGGTCCCGGAACTGATCGAAAACTTGCAAACCGAGATCTCCACGCGCGCGTTATAGCGAGTAGAAGAGTCTGGCAGCCGACCCGGGACTCCGGCGTGCCGTGTGCTTCGGCGACTCGGTAGAGGTGTTCGATGACCCCCGACCTCGATCACGTCATTCTTGGTTGTCGCGATCTCCTGGAAGGTATCGCATACGTCGAGAAACTTTCCGGTTACCGCGCGGCCTTTGGCGGTTCGCATCCCGGACGCGGTACCCGCAACGCGTTGCTCAGAATTGGCCAGGAGTCTTACCTCGAAATTTTGGCAGCGGATCCTGAACAGAATGGACTCGACTGGTATCGAGAGATCGTCAAACTCAGCGAACCTAGCCTGATTGGTTGGGCGGTAAGGGCTGCGAACCTCGAGAGTCTTGCCGCTTCATTCCGGGCAAGAGCGATTCCGGTCATCGGGCCCACGGCAGGCTCCCGAACTGCCCCAAACGGGGATGTGCTTCGCTGGGCGACACTCAACCGGGTCAACGATCGCAATGGAATGTTCCCGTTCTACATCAGATGGGACACGGCGCATCCCGCCCGGAGTGTTCCCGGGAAATGTCTCTTGCTCGACTTCAGCGGCACTGACGACAGCAGCGAAGCTGGCCACGCGCGCTCGCTGCGCGCCGTCATCAGAGGCCAGAAGGGCCCGTTCGTTCTGGGCTCCTCAGGAGAAAAAGCATCGTTGCCCTGAGCTTCTTCGCTCCTTGCCCCATCCCTTTGCCGTGCTATACTTTATAGCCTGCCTCTTCTGCTTTCGCAGCTGAGGCGTGGTTGTTCAAAACGGAGTGCGTCCCGATCGATCGTGGGTGCCTTTCTTATGTCTAGGGGGATTTATCGCTGAGCGGAATTTCCGGCAAGCCGACCGTATTCGTATCAACGAGCGAATACGCGCTCGAGAAGTCCGGGTGATTGATGATGCAGGTGGCCAGCTTGGGGTGATGCAGCCCTTTGAAGCCGTGCGCATGGCCCGTGAAAAGGGTCTCGATCTGGTGGAGATTTCGCCAACTGCTGATCCACCGGTTTGCAAGATCACCGACTACGGCAAGTTTTTGTACCAGCAGAACAAGAAAGCCCACGAGCAGCGGAAAAGCAGCCGTGGTTCACAGCTGAAAGAAGTCAAGTTTCGTCCGGCTACCGCGGAGCACGATTTTCAGGTTCGCAAGAACCAGATTCTGAAGTTCCTCGGGGAAGGCCACAAGGTTCGCGCCATGATTTTTCATCGTGGCCGCGAAATGGCCCACCAGGAAGTGGGCCGCGCCAAGATGACGCGCTTGTTGGCGGAAATTGGCGAACAGGGGCAGATCGAAACGATGCCACGCATGGAAGGCAACGTCCTGGTCGCGCTGCTGGCTCCGAAAAAAGGCGGCGCGCCTATCAGCAAGCCGGCCACGTCGGCTCAGCAGAACGCATAGTAAGCAGCAATTAGGGATTCGACGGGCTCTCTGAAGACTGTTCTTCCCTGAAAATCTAGAAGTGGCCGGGATCCGGTCCGCATGGAGAAAGCAATGCCACGCAATTCGCTGAAACCAAAACTGAAGTTGAAGACTCACCGCGGCGCGCGAAAGCGCTTCAAGATTACCGCCAACGGCAAAATCGTTCGGATGCATTCTGGCAAACGCCACTTGCTCGGTACCAAAGCTGCCAAGCGGATGCGCAAGCTCAAGAAGCTGACCAAGGTCGACAAGACTGACGTCAACGCCGTTCGGCAGATGATGCCCTACAGCTTCTAGTTGTTCGATCTTCGTGAACGCGCAATCGATCGCGCGTTCACACTGAAGTTGCGGATTAAACACCCGCAAAACGTGCCAGGCAGCGCTTCACGGGTGCCTGCCGGCCGTTCGCTCCGCACCGCGGAGCATGTTTTCCCGGTCGCAAGACTTGGGAAGACGAATGTAGGGGCGGCTTCTGGCCGCCAGTGCCTCACGGCCAACTACAAATCACACCGGAAACAAACCCGTTGCGTGATTCGCATTCCGTACGTGCGTCTCTCCGCGACCTGATTGTTTCCAGAGAAAATTGAAGGAGAAAACCCATGCCACGCGTAAAACGCGGCACTAAACGCCGAGCCCGGCGCAAGAAGTACCTGAAGAGGACAAAAGGCTTTTTCCTCACAAAGAGCAAGCTGTACCAGTCCGCTCAGGAAGCAGCCAATCGCGCAGACCGCTATGCATTCCGCGATCGCCGCGTAAAGAAACGTCAATACCGCCGCTTGTGGATTCAGCGCGTCGGTGCAGCCGCTCGCTTGAACGGTTTGACCTACGGCCAGCTCATCAACGGCATGAAAGTCGCGGGCATCACGGTTGACCGCAAAGTTCTCGCCGACATGGCCGTGAAGGATCCAGCAGGCTTTGCCCAAATTGCCGAGAAGGCCAGAGCTGCAGCTCCTCCACAGGCGAAGACCAGCAAGAAACCACGCAAGAGCTGATGAATCCTGGCTCACGCCTCATGGCGTGAGGATTTTCCGGGCAGGGGCACGACCCGGTCGTGTCCCTCGCTCAATCCTGAATGAATGATGACGACTTCAGAATCGAAACTCTCGCAAACTCTCGCGGCACAGAATGTCACCTCGGCCGAACAGGTTCAATCGCTGTTCGCGGAACTTCGCGCGCGCTTTGATTTGGAACTTGCGGCCGCGACAAGCCCGACCATCTTCAAGGGTTTCAGGGACACCTGGCTCGCTCGCAAGTCCGGCGTGATCACCCTGGTTACCGATCATTGGCTGAGGCCCGCCACACCTGAACTGAAACGCGCGGTCGGCGCTGCGCTGAACGAACTGCGCAAGCACGTCGATTCCGAAATCGCCGGCCGTCAGGCTTCTCTCGAGTCTCGCGCTGGAACTGAACCGGGCGTCAGGGATCGCATCGATCTTTCGCTTCCTGGAGTCGTTCGTCCCCTGGGCACGCACCACCTGATCCGCCAGGTCATGGAGGAAATCGAAGATATCTTCTTCTCCATCGGCTTTTCCGTTGCCGAAGGCCCGGAGATTGAAACGCCTTACTACAATTTCGAAGCCCTTAACATTCCCGACTATCATCCTGTCCGTGACGACATGGACACGTTCTACCTCGAGCTCCCGAAGGGCACCCCGGGACAGTTGCTGCTTCGCACCCATACTTCGCCCGTGCAGATTCACGCCATGGAAACGCGTCAGCCGCCGGTGCGTATCATCGCGCCGGGCAAGGTCTATCGTCGTGACAATCCCGACGCCACGCATTCGTTCATGTTTCACCAGATCGAAGGCCTGGCCGTCGATACCGACATCACCTTCTGCGATTTCACGGGCACAATCGATTACTTCATCAAGAAGTTCTTCGGTCAAAACGTGAAGAGCCGATTCCGTCCGAGTTACTTTCCGTTTACCGAACCTAGCGTTGAGTTCGACGCTTCCTGTGTTTTTTGTGATGGCACGGGAAAAGCAAAATCCGGCGATACCTGCGGGAAATGCAAAGGTTCCGGCTGGATTGAACTGTTTGGCGCCGGCATGGTTGATCCCGCTGTTTACGGATTTGTGAATTACGATCCGAAGAAAGTTAGCGGCTTCGCGTTCGGTATCGGTATCGATCGTCTGGCCATGTTGAAATACGGCATCGACGATATTCAGGCTTTTTTCCAGAATGACATCCGCTTCCTCGAGCAGTTTCCGTAAACAGTCGTCCGCGGTTTCGGATGGATTTTCAGCACATGAAATTGACAGCTGCGCATTACTAAAATGACTTTCGCCAACGCCAAACAGCGCTTCTCAAACCGTGTCGCGGATTACGTCCGCTACCGTCCGGGCTACCCGGCCGAGGTTCTCCGCTACCTTGCAGAGCAGTGTGGACTGCACGCGGGTCACATCGTGGCCGACATCGGTTCCGGTACGGGTTTGCTCAGCAGGCTGTTTCTGGAAAATGGAAACCATGTTTACGGTATCGAACCGAACAGTGAAATGCAGGCTGCGGGCGAGGAATTTCTTCACTCCTACCCCGGATATGCCAGCATCAAGGGTTCGGCCGAGTCGACCACACTCGCTGACCACAGTATCGATTTCGTAACTGCCGGCCAGTCATTCCACTGGTTTGAACCGGAGACAACTCGCCTGGAATTTTCCCGGATCTTGAAACCCGGCGGCTGGGTCGTAGTCGTCAGCAACGAGCGCCAGACCGACACGAGTCCGTTTCTTCGAGACTACGAAGCGCTGCTTCGCCGCTTCGGAACCGATTACGCCCGGGTAAGTGACAGTTATCCCCGGCTCGAGCAGATGCGCGCTTTCTTCGGCACTGACCGGGTTCTCGCGCGTGACCTCCCCAATACCCAGGATTTTGATCTTGAAAGTCTTCGCGGACGCCTGCGCAGCAGCTCCTATGCTCCGGCGCCCGATCAGTCAGGATTTCCGCAGATGATGAACGAGCTCGAACACATGTTCACCGCCTATCAGCGGGATGGCTTTGTTCGTTTCGAATATCGCACCAGAATTTTTGCCGGCAATTTGCCCTCACTAGGACTTGGCATATGAAGGTTTCCTACAACTGGCTGAAGGAGTTTGTCGATATTCCGGTAGCGCCGGAGGAACTTGCCAGCCGCCTGGCACTTTCCGGGACGAACATTGCTGGCGTTCAAAAAAATCTCACGGACGCAATCATTGATGCCGAAGTCAGTTCGAACCGCCCGGATTGCCTGGGCATGCTTGGTCTGGCTCGCGAAGTCGCCGCGATCTATCGTCTGCCGTTACAAACTGTCTCGCCGAAGCCTGCGGAAAGCGCTCGAGCGAAAGCGACCGATCAGGCGCAGGTGGCCATCGAGGCTCCCGAACTCTGTGGACGGTTTACTGCCCGTGTCATTCGCGGTGTAAAAGTCGGGCCTTCGCCGGCGTGGCTGAAGGATCGCCTCGAAGCTTCTGGCATAACCAGCATCAGCAATGTCGTGGACGCCACCAATTACGTCATGCTCGAACTCGGTCACCCGTTGCACGCGTTTGACTACGACCTCGTCCGGGATCACCGTATCGTCGTTCGCCGCGGCAAAGCGGGGGAAAAAATCAAAACCCTGGACGAGATCGAGCGTACGCTTGATCCCGCGATCTGTGTGGTTTCAGATGGAGACGGCACTCGTGCCGTGGGCATCGGCGGAATCATGGGTGGCGCCGAAACGGAAATCTCCCTGAGGACCAGGAATGTGCTGATCGAGTGCGCCTGGTTTGATCCGATCGCCGTTCGTCGAGCCACCCGATCGCTGAAGCTTCACACGGAAGCGAGCACGCGCTTCGGACGGGGCGCTGACCCGGAGACGGCGGAGCTGGCCTCGCGCCGTTGCGCCGAACTTATTCTGCAGCTGGCTGGCGGCGAACTGCTCGGGGGCGTCGTTGATATCTATCCCGGCAAGCGCACGGCAAAGAAAATCCTGCTCACCCGCGCTGAAATCCTTCGGATCCTTGGCGCCGATGTTCCTGACAAGCAGGTCGAATCGATCTTGGGCGCGCTCGGTTTTGCGCCGAAGCGTGTAGACCATAACCGCGGAGCGGAGAACAATCTGCTTGCGGCATGGGAATGCACGCAACCGTCCTGGCGAGCGGACGTTGAACGCGAAATTGACCTCATCGAAGAAGTCGCCCGGATTTACGGTCTTGATCAGTTCGCCCCCCGTCTGCCCGCAGCGCGGATTGGAGCTGCGCGCCTTGCGCATTACGAAGCGGAAACCGCGTTGCGCGAGCGGCTGATTGGCCTCGGGTATCACGAAATCGTCACGATTCCGCACGTCGCAGCCGAGCGCAATGACCTGTTCCGCACCCCCGACGCCACAACGGCCAGGCTCGCTAACCCTCTCTCTGAAGAAGCTCGGGTCCTGAAATCGACCGGTGCCGTCACCATGGCTGGCGCTCTTGAATGGAATCTCAATCACGGCCAGCGCAATACCCGCCTGTTTGAAATCAGCCGCTGCTATTTTGTTGTCGATGGAAAATCCGTGGAAACCCGCGTGCTATCGATTGGCGCAACGGGCCTCGCACGTCAGCAAGGTTTATACGACCCCGCCCGCGAATACAATTTTGCCGACATGAAGGGCGACCTTGACGCGGTTGGCGTGCTTTCAGGCGGCTTCCTCTGGCAGCAGGGTGGCCCTGACTGGCTCAATACCGCGAAACGCGGTTCCGTTTTTCTTGGCAACGACGGAAAGCACGCGCTTGGTGCCGCCGGCCAGCTGAGCAAGCGCATCGCCGACAGACTGAAATTTCGCCAGGATGTTTTCCTAGCGGAACTCGAGCTTGGCCCCCTCTATTGCATGTTTTATGGCACCAAAAACAGCCGCCGCTACGATCCGCTACCGCGTTTTCCCGCAGTCGAGCGCGACTTTTCGCTATTTCTCGACGATGGTGTCACTTTCAGCGAAGTACGCGAAGTTATCTCTTCACTCGAGATTCCGGAAATCGCTTCGGTCGAGGCTGCCGACCTGTTCCGCGGGAAAAACGTGCCGGAGGGAAAATACTCCTTGCTCGTCCGCGTCCTGTTCCAGAGCCGCGAAGCGACATTTACCGACACGCAGCTCACGGATTTTTCGACGAGGATCATCGGCGCACTGGAAAAAAATCTGCACGCCTCGCTTCGCGCCACGTAAAGTTGCGGTTTGAGGGCCTGATCGCGTTGTCCGGTCGGTGGCACTACTCGGTCTGTTTGATCGCCCTTTCGACGAGCGTCAGGCACCGCTCCGCTTGCTCCTTCAGCAGTTCCTCGCGATTCCCGCGCTCTCGTCGCAGGCTGTAGAGTTCGTCGGCAATCGACAGCGCCGCCAGCACCGAAGCCTTCTGCGTGTCAATTGTCGAGGTATTCAGGGAAATGGCCTGCATCTTTCCGTCGACATAAGCCGCCAGCTCGCGCACGTAGGTCTCATCGAGATCCCCGTTGATCGTGTAGGTCTGCCCGAAGATTTGCACCTTGATCGCCGAACTCATTCGCGCCTCGATTACTGCGACCACGAAGTCGGATTGCGATCCCAACGGTGTTTCCGCAGTTTGACCAGCAACTCGGCCGGTAGCGATCCTCGATCGCTTGTTGCCACGTTTGCTTCCACGTTCTTGATCCTGCGCATTCCCGGGATAATCGTGCTCACAGTCTTGTTCGACAGGATAAAGCCGAGCGCCATTTCTGCCATGGTCATCCCCTCGGGCACGAGCGGTCGCAGGGCTTCGGCGTGTTCTACGCTCGATGTCAGGTTTTCCGGCACGAAATACGTGCTGCGCCAGTCATCGGCGGACCACTTCGAATCGAGCGTCAGCGTTCCCGTCAGCGTCCCTTCATCAAATGGCACTCGCGCGATGAATCCCACATCCTTCATCGCGCAAATCGGCAGCAAGGCATCTTCCGGATTCTGATCGAAAATGTTGTAAATGACCTGCACGGCATCGGCGTACCCTTCAAGCACCGCGCGCAAGCCGTTTGCAGGTTCCCATCGATTGATGCTGGGTCCGAACGCGCGCACCTTGCCGCTCTTCTTCATGTTTTCAATCGAGCGTGCCAGGCGCTCGTCATTCAACCAGCGGTCTTCCCAGGTGTGAAACTGCATCAGGTCGATCGTATCGACGCCCAGATTCCGGAGACTCTTGTCGAGATACGCTTCGACGTAGTCCGGCGGATAGCAATCATCGAGTGTAAAGTCCCTCTGGCTCGGCCATTTTCGATTCTTCGGCGGAATCTTGGTCGCAAAATAGAGATGTTTGTCGGGCCCGCCGACTCCGGCTCTGGTCTTATGCTCGCGCAAGACCCTCGCGAGAATCTGCTCGCTCTTCCCCTCACCATAGGCCCACGCGGTGTCAAAGAAGTTGCAACCCAGTTCAATCGCGCGGGCAAGCGACGCCAGTGTTTCCGCGTCGTCTGAGCCGGTCCATTCGGCCAGTCCCCACATTCCGTAACCAATCTCGCTGACGTTCCATCCCGTTCGCCCGAACCGCCGGTATTTCATCGAATTCTCCTGGCCATCGAGGGACATTGTAGCGGCCGAGGAGTGCCAAAGGGAAGCATACCCCGCTCTGAGGCTCCCGAGGAATTGGACGCCAACCGCCCGAGGTAGGATAATACCCGTGGAGCGGTACTTCGAAGCAGGTGTGAAGCGAAAGCCGTTTGAACCGTAACGAATCTCTGGGGTGCTGCGCAAAGTCAGCTTGTGTGCACGGCCTGTCCCGCTCACCGGTTGTCCGAACGACCGGTGAACGGGGCAGGAAAGCCTAATGGTTGGCTCGCGGCGCCCACCTATTTCAGAGGTTCACGGCCTAGCCTCCCACGGCCAAGCAGTTCCGCTCCTCTGTTTTTGTCTAGGGAAAGGCCCTGTCGAGGTCGATGAAGGTTCTTTTTATTGGTGACATTGTTGGCTCCCCGGGCCGCCGTATCGTTCATGACCGCCTCGCCGACCTCGTCGAGCAACGCGCGATTGACCTGGTCATCGCCAACGGAGAAAATTCCGCTTCAGGCTTCGGCATCACCCCGCGCATCGTCGAAGAACTTCTTGCTCTGGACATCGCCGTCATTTCCGGCGGCAATCACAGCTGGGACCGCAAGGAAATCATGGATTTCATGCCGCACGAGCCGCGCCTGCTTCGTCCGGCAAATTTCCCCGACAAGAATCCCGGTTCGGGTCTCTACGTCGGCGCCGCAAAGAATCAGGTGAAGTTCGCGGTACTGAATCTGCAGGGCCGCGTCTTTCTTCCGGCCATTGATGATCCATTCAAAAAAGCGGACGTTCTTCTCGAAACGCTTCCGGCCGATGTGGAGTTCGTCCTGGTGGACATGCATGCCGAAACCACCAGCGAAAAGGTGGCACTTGGCTGGTATCTCGACGGCCGTGTCACGGCCGTTGTCGGAACCCACACTCACGTCACGACCGCAGACGAGCGTGTCCTTCCAAACGGTACCGCTTACATTACCGACGTCGGGATGACCGGGCCGCACGACGGTGTGATCGGCATGGAGCGCTCAGGCGTGCTGAAAAAATTTATCGATGGCCTTCCCGCGCGGTTTGAAGTGGCCAGCGGTAACGTGCAGTTGAACGCGGTGCTCGTTGAAACGGACGACGCCGGACCGCGCAACCCGTCCGGCCGGCTGCGGGCGAGATCGATCGAACGCATTCGTCTTCACATCGACTAGGATTTCGCCAGACGTCTGCTTACTTCTTTGCTGCCGGCGAGTAATGCAGTGCCACAATCTTCCAAGTCCCGTTCCGCTTGAACCAGATATCGGTCTCCTGGTTTTCTTCTTCCGTGATCTTTCCCTCCGCCAGCTTGGTTTTCACATACAGGATATAACTGGCCACTGCCGTGTCTTCCGCCGCGTCCACCTTCACGATCATCTGCCGAATCTCGATCGCCTGTACCTTGTTGCCTGCCGCAATGTAGTCGGTCCAGTCCCGTTCGTACTTTGCCAGATCCGTCCGACCTTCGGGCAGCCACTGGACAAAATCGGTCGCGTAGTAGGAAAAATAGCGTGGCAGGTCGTTCCGCGCATACGCATCGTTCATCGTATCTTCGAGCGTTCGAATCTCCTTCTCGATGGCTCCTGTATTGCCGGACAGGAACTGCCCGCTGAGACCTGAAACAAGCAATGCCGTGACGCACAGTACAATGAATTTGCGATTCATCGCTCCTCCGCTGGCATGTTGATATCGAAGATTCGGAGGGTTGTCAAACCGGAACGATCCCCTCGCTCGCCTGATGTCCCGGGCAACCGGCGGGGAATTTCTGCAATCTGAGAGACCATGCAAAGATCTTTGGCCCAGTTATTTGCTGCTGCTGTTGTCGTTTGTCTTGCCGGGATTACTCTTGTTTCTGGCGCCCAGGAACCGGAAGTGGATGAGCAGCTGACCGCCACAAAACGGCTGTTCAGACCGGTTGGCCCCGGTTTGCGGGCACTTCGCCGTGGCGCCGACGGCAAGTACTACATTTTGGCCATGCCCGCCGTTGGCCTCGCCACCTTTGACGCAAAAGGCAGGTTGTTAACCAGTCTTGGCGCCGGGTCTGACGATGGCGTCCCGGTTAAGACGGCCCATCCCGTGATCTCTTTCGCCGAGGATTGCGATGTCGATTCGAAAGGCAATCTCTATATCGCCGATCGCGGTTCGAACCAGATCAATGAGTTTGCACCGGATGGCAAGCCCCTGCGCTCCATTCCTGTCAATGCCCCGATTTCTGTTCTGGCGCTTCCTGACGGCGAAGTGGCGGTGAGTGCATTCAAGGGTCCGCACCTCATCACGGTCTACAGCGCTACCAGCCGCGTAGTGCGCGAATTCGGCGATCCCGAGGATCTTTCTTCCCGTCCTGATCTGAACCGCTACCTGAGCCAGGGCCGCCTGGTTTCTGACGCCGAGGCGCGCGTATATTACGGTTATACCTATCTCCCCGAGCCACGTGTGCGCCAGTATGACCGGTTCGGCTATGGCGGGGTCGATTTCGAGTTCACGGGGCTGGGCGCCTGGTCTGAAGGACGAGCCGCACGACGGGAAATTGACCGCCAGGACAACCGCACCGAACCCCCTCGTCTCAATCCGATCCTCACCGCCTTCGGCGTTGATCCCGTCGAGGGAGATGTGTGGATGTGCCTTCACAATACCTTGCTGCATTTTGACAAGGACGGAAATCGCCGCTCCGAATATCAAATCTATACAACCGACAACGCCCGGCTCGAAGGGACTGTACTCCTGGTCGAGCAGGATCGCCTCTTGATCGGCTCAGACCCTCTCGGAATCTTCGAATTCCCCCGTCCCGACCGAAAACATTAGGAAACAGTCGAAGTTTTCCTCAGCCCCAACTGCACTATAATTAGGCAGTCTGCATTTAACAGAATTTTTACACTGTGAAATATGTGGGAATTTTGTCGTTTTTGACCGGACTTGCACAATTCCCGTGCTTGTGGAAAAGTTGTGAATGTTGTGTGAACGTTCCTACTGGTGCTCTCTCACTTTTCGCTTGCTCCCACCCGAACAGTGCGCGAGAATCCTCGCAGTTTGCAGATGCGAGTTTAGGTCCAGCAACTCTGAAGGGGCCGCACGGGGATCCACGGGGCAAAACGGTTCATTCCCGGCGCGAGCTTGAACTCCAAAGCGAGAAGCTTTAGGGCAAAACGGCTTTCCACAGCATTTTCACATCTGTGGAAATTCGCCGGGATTTGGTTTTTTTCAATACGATGATGACCGCTACCCAACTTGGCAGAGATCACGATATTCAAAACACCTGGGACAAGTTTCTTGATTTAATCAAGTCCCGCGTCAGTATAAATACCTACAACACCTGGTTCCAGCCTACGCGGCTCAACCGCGGCGAAGGCGATACCCTTTTCGTGCAGATCCCGAGCGCGGTCTTCCGGCAGGTGCTGACGCGCACCTACGGCGAGATCGTGAAGGCCGTCTTTCATCAGATGGGGACTCCGAACACCAAGGTCCAGTACGTCTGCACCGAAGAAGAACCGGTTCAGGCTACTCCTGCCATATCGGCCGCCAAGCAGTCCAAACTCGATTTTGAGAGCAGCGACCATCAGCTGAACAATCGGTACACGTTTGATTCCTTCGTCGTCGGCAAGTCCAACGAATTTGCACACGCAGCGTCTCGTGCAGTCGCCGAGCAGCCCTCGAAATCCTATAACCCGCTGTTCCTGTATGGCGGCGTCGGTATGGGCAAAACCCACCTGATGCATGCCATCGGGCACACCATCAAGAAGCGCAACCCGGCCATGCGCCTCAGTTATGTCAGTGCCGAGAAGTTCACAATCGAAGTGATCAATTCGCTCCGTTTCGATCGCATGATCAGCTTCCGCGACCGGTTCCACACCGTTGACGTGCTGCTCGTCGACGACATTCAGTTTATTGCCGGCAAGGAACGCACCCAGGAAGAGTTCTTCCACACCTTTAATGCCCTGTACGAACAGCAAAAGCAGATCGTCATTTCCTCCGATTGCCTTCCGAAGGACATCAATTCGATCGAGGAGCGGCTCAGATCGCGTTTCGAGTGGGGTCTGATCGCTGATATTCAGCCGCCCGATCTTGAAACCAAGATCGCCATCTTGCAGAAGAAGGCGGAGAACGATCGCTTCAACCTCCCGGATGAAGTTGCCGAATATATCGCGCGCGCGATCAAATCAAACGTTCGCGAGCTTGAAGGTGCGCTCACGCGCCTGATGGCCTACGCCTCGCTGACCGGTACGGCCATCTCCCTTGCGACAGCGCAGCAGGTTTTGCGCAACATCATCGCTTCACAAGAGAAGCGCGTCACGATCGATCTCATCCAGAAGCGTGTCAGCGAACACTTCAACCTTCGGGAGCAGGACCTGAAGATCCGCAGCAACACGCGCGCCATCGCCTTCCCTCGCCAGGTTGCCATGTACATCGTCAAGCAGCTCACTACTGCTTCGCTACCTGAAATCGGGCGTCAGTTTGGTGGCAAGCACCACACGACTGTCCTGCATTCGATCAACAAGATCGAGGAACTTCGCCGGTCGGACAAGGAGCTGAACCGCACCATCACGCGTTTGATGGACGCCTTGCAGTAATTTCTTCTGAAATGGATCGACTCGCGCAAGAGCGGCTTTCTGCCGCTCTTTCCGTTTAGGGAGGTCCGGCAGCAGCTCCAACTCTCAGTCCCTGCCGCAACCAGCGATTCATGGGCTCCGAATACCACCGGGCTACCATCCATCCGAGAATCGCCGACAGCAAGAGCATGAGTGCGTACCACGCCCAACCCCACACCTGTCCGAGGCCTAGTGCCAGATACGCCTCGATTCCCCACATCATGATGAAACAGTGGGTCAGATAGATTTCATAACTGTGCCGCCCAAACCAGCGGACCGCCGCCGTCGGGCTCTCTCCAGTTTCGTTTTCCTGTGCCATGGCAAACAGCAGCAAACACGTTCCAAGCGCCAGGAATGTGAAATCAAGTCCCAGCTGATACAGATGAAGCCACGCGACGACGGGCCCGGCCGTCATCACAAGGAGCAGCAGCAGAATCCCGCTGATCCGGAGAGCCCGCAATTGCCACGCGCTTGCCTTCCATACGTTGCGGAGCAGTGCCGTCAAAACTCCGAGCGCGATGCCGTCCATGCAGGACAGGTAGCCGTAGTCGGCCCACAGCGGATTGGTCGTGAGCACCGTCCGGGCGAAAGGCCCGATTACCACAAACCCGGAAAGAACCGCGACGAGCGCCATCCGTCCTCGTGCCAGCCGGCAAACGAGCGGGAAAAACAGGTAGAAAGCTTCCTCGATCGAAAGCGACCAGAGCACGTCCCAGCTTGCCGGCAAGTATCCACGCACCGATTCCAGCCGGTTGATATGAAACGTCAGCGCCGCAAACAGTGCGCGCCCGAGACTTGCGCGCTCGGGCGAAATCACGAAACCGCGCACACCTGCCAGATGCAGAACGCTCAGAACGGCGAGAAGTGCGAGGAGAAGCGGCGCAATCCGCGCAAACCGCAATCTGTAGAACTCGGGCAGCCGGATCTGGTCAGGCGATCCCCAGCGCGCGAGCGACATTGTGGTAATGAGAAATCCGGAAATCGCGAAGAAGACCGTTACACCGTTTGCGCCATTCCAGAACAGTATCCTGCCCAGCTGTTTCGGAAGCGCATGCTCGAGCGCGACACCGTTCAGAACAAAGCGCAGGTTGATGTGGTGGAGAACGACTGCCACGATCGATACGCCGCGCAGCAGGTCGATCCCGTCAAATCTGTTACGCACTCTCGTGGAGTTTCGTTCGATAGCGGGCCCCTCGGACGTGAAGGCAGAAGTTTAGCTCGGGAGGAACCGGTAACCCAGACGAATCTCGGTTGGCTGTTGCTCACGTCACCACGGCCGTAGCGATCCGTCGTGCCCCAGGAACTTTCCGGAAAGTTCCATCGGATTTCCGGCAAGAACCCTGCGCATGCCGGCAATACTCTCTGCCGGCGTAAGCACCGCACGCTCTCCACCCATATCCGTCTTTACCCAACCCGGGTCAAACAGCACCACGCTGATCCCGCGCGGAGCGAGTTCTTTTGCCAGAACCGACATCGCCATGTTGAGCGCCGTCTTGCTGCTCCGATACTGATACGACGTGCCCGCCTGCCCGACAGACCCGCCTTGCACAGCTCGCAGCGATGCCATGCTGGTGCTGATGACCGCGATCTGCCTGCGCTCGCTTGCCGCAACATGATCCAGCAGGGCTTCAGCCACGCGCATTGTTCCCAGCACGTTTGTTTCAAATGCCTCTCGCCAGCCTTCATAGTCGATCTGGCCGATCTTCTGTCCTTCGCGGGGATAAACACCGGAATTTAGAATGACGATGTCTAGAGGCTTGCCAGTGAGCGTTTGGGCCAGCTTCCTGACGGACTCGCGACTCCTGATGTCCAGGGTGCAAACCTCTAGACCAGGATTTTCCTCTGCCAACCCGCGGAGTTCGTCTCCGTTCCGGGGATCGCGCACCGTTGCGTACACTTCAAATCCATCCCGAACGTATTGCCGGGCAAATTCGAGACCAAGACCGCGGTTAGCTCCCGTCACCAAGACCGTCGACATACACTCTCCCTATCCTGTTCAAAGTGTTTGCAAATAAATTCCGGAGCAAGAACCGGCAGAACTTCTGTGGAAAAGCCCCATACGACATCACTCGTTTGATGCGGTCACGACGGGATTGTTGCGTTCTGAAACTGTGGAGATCGTGTGTACAAGCACTGCGTAACTTGCGGACAACCTGTTCATTTAAATGCAGGTTTCCGCGCGCCTGGGCCGCGCGACCGATTTATCCGAAGCACTGCAGAAAAATTCACTGACCATGTCCTGTGAAACACCCAGGCAGGATTCACTGTTGTGCGCTTTTCCACCGATCCACAGCAGTCATCATCACAACAAGGTCTTTTTTATTTGTGTGGCGTATCAAATCCTTGTTTTGATGATTGTCTCTGTGAAAAAGTCCGATACGACGGAATCCCCGCCGGACGACGTCACCAGATGAATTGCCAATTTCCACAGACCTCCTCCTGCCTGCGCACTTTATACTTTTGCGAAAAACGAGTACAGTACGCTAGCGGTAGACATTCGGACCGGAGACTACATGGCTGCAACAACGGGGACCGCACGCGAGGAAAGTCAATCGATGGAATTCAGCGTATCGAAGTCGGCTCTACTCAATGAACTCACCACCACGCAGGGCGTTGTGGAGCGCAAGACCACCATTCCCATTCTGTCCAACCTGCTTGTCGAGGCTAAAGGCAGCCGCCTCACAATCACCGCCACAGATCTTGAACTGAGCATTCGCACCTCGTGCGAAGCAAAAGTAAAAAAAGAGGGTGCCGGAACGATTCCTGCGAAGAAATTGCTGGAGCTCGTCCGCTTGCTTCCGGAAGGCGAGATCAAATTCAAATCGCTCGACAATCACTGGATCGAGATTGTCAGCGAAAAGAAAAAATACAAGCTGGTCGGGATGGCAAAGGAAAATTTCCCTGCCCTTCCGGCGATGCCGCATACGCTGGTAAAAATTCCCGCTGCGGTGCTTGAAAGCCTGATCGCCAAGACCAAATTCGCCATTTCAATGGAAGAGTCCCGCTACACCCTCAACGGCGGGTTGCTGATCATCAAACCGGATACGCTCGCCATGGTCGCAACCGACGGCCACCGCCTGGCACTTGCCGAGACGGATCAGAAACTTTCTG
Source organism: Candidatus Acidiferrales bacterium (assembly GCA_963723725.1). Classification (GTDB taxonomy): domain Bacteria; phylum Acidobacteriota; class Terriglobia; order Acidiferrales; family UBA7541; genus Acidiferrum. The sequence continues at coordinate 98,675 of CAVRSA010000016.1, read as the reverse complement.
GCCTGAACGGCGAAGTCCGTGTCCTGATTCCGAAAAAGGCCATGGATGAGGTGGAAAAACTTTCAAGTGCTGCCGGAGCCGAAGCCCATCTGGAATTTGCAAAGGATGAAAGCCACCTGTTCTTCCAGGTTGAACATCGCTTGCTGATTTCGAGGATTCTCACCGGTCAATTCCCGAACTACGAAGCTGTGCTTCCCCGCGAGAACAACAAGACTGTAGTCCTCGAGCGCACGGAACTGAGCGACGCCGTCCGGCGCGTTTCACAACTCGCCGATCAGCGTTCGCATGCCGTGAAGCTGGCGGTCACGCCCGAGGGTGTCGAAATATCCGCGTCCAGCCCGGAATATGGCGAGGCCAAGGAAACAATCGACAAGGAATACAAAGGCGACGCCATCTCGATCGGATTTAATTCAAGTTATGTACTGGATTTCCTGGCCGCTGCAGCCGACGGCCCGATCAGCATTGAACTGAAAGACGAACAATCCGCAGGCCAGATGCGTCCGCTTGCCGATGACAGCTATCGCTATCGTTACGTCATCATGCCCATGCGCATCTGACGGCCTCGGCCGGTCCAAAAAAGCAATCACGTGAATTCCCCTGAGGGTAGTTTCGCGCCCATTTATAAACTGTGGAAATCGCCGTCAACACCCGGCGGCTCCCGATCCGAACGCACCTGAATCGCGAAGCTCACTTGCCCCTGTGGGTGCGCGCCGCCGACCCGCCAGGCAGTTGTAACCACAAGTAAATAATAGCCTTATTTATCCACAGCCCCTGTCCCAACACTTGAGAAAATACCCGGATTCCAGTAGAATTTAAGTGTTGTCGAGTGGCGTTTTTTCCGCCCCTCGGCACGTCCGCCAGGAGCACTTGACGCTATATCCCCCTGCGCCAGAGGGCCGTCAGTTTCCTGGAGAACATAAGTCTTCGCCACGTCTCGTAGCGCGAGACGGGATGAAGCAGGAGCCCTACGAGCCTCATGCACGATCGAGGTCAAAGGGTCAGGCGACGCATGAGGTATCGACACTTCACGCCTTTCCTCGCTTCAAACTTTTCACTGGTTCTATCGTTACCGGAAGCTCGGCGATTTGCCCTGCTTCGTGCGGATCGGTTGCCGCAGGCTTGCACGTCAGGAGATTAAATGGGCGACAAAGAAACAGTTAAGTCTGGTCACCAGTACGACGCGAAATCCATCAAGGTGCTGGGCGGTCTTGAAGCCGTCAGGCTGCGTCCTGCCATGTACATCGGATCGACGAGCGAAATGGGCCTGCATCACCTGGTCTGGGAAGTTGTTGATAATTCCGTGGACGAAGCGATGGCCGGTTACGCCGACGAAGTGAACGTCACCGTACACGCCGATAATTCCGTCACGGTTGTCGACAATGGACGGGGCATTCCGGTGGACATGCACGCGACAGAAAAGCGGCCCGCTGCGGAAGTCGTTCTCACCGTTCTCCACGCCGGCGGAAAATTTGATAGCGACACTTACAAGGTTTCAGGCGGTCTGCACGGCGTCGGCGTTTCCGTTGTCAACGCGCTTTCCGATTTTCTGGAGCTCGAAATCCAGCGCGATGGCGCGGTATGGGAGCAGTCCTATGAGAAGGGCAAACCCACCACCAAGCTCAAGCAGACCGGAAAAACGCGCAAAACTGGAACCAAAGTTACCTTCCATCCCGACCCCACGATCTTCGACAAGACGGTTTTCAGTTACGACACCCTGGCCACCCGCCTCCGCGAATACGCTTTCCTCAACAAGGGCCTGAAAGTCACGTTGACCGATGAGCGTACGGAAAAAACGGCGGAATTCCGCTTCACGGGCGGGATTGCCGAGTTCGTAAAGCACCTGAACCGCGGCAAAACCACCCTCCACGATTCGCCGATCTACATGGAAGGGAAGCGCGGGAACGTTGAAATTGAAATCGCACTCCAGTACAACGACACCTACGGTGAAAACGTCTTCGCCTTTGCAAACACCATCAACACGGTTGACGGGGGCACACATCTTTCCGGTTTCCGTTCCGCGCTCACCCGTACTATCAACAACTTTGCTTCAAACCAGGGCATGCTCAAGGAACAGAAGGACGAAGTCACGATTTCCGGCGACGACGTCCGTGAAGGACTGGTCGCTGTCGTCAGCGTACGCTTGCCCCAGCCTCAGTTTGAAGGCCAGACCAAGGGCAAACTCAACAGCGACATCAAGGGCGATGTCGAGCAACTGGTAAACGAAAAGCTCGGTGAATGGTTTGACAAGCACTCGACCGTGGCCCGCCGCATCATCGGAAAGTGTATCGACGCGGCGCGGGCTCGCGAAGCAGCACGCAAGGCCCGCGAACTTACCCGGCGTAAGTCCGCCATGGATTCGAGCGGGCTTCCCGGCAAGCTCGCCGATTGCCAGGAACGCGATCCGGCCCGCTGCGAACTGTTTGTCGTTGAGGGAGAATCGGCAGGCGGTTCGGCAAAAATGGGACGCGACCGCAAGTTCCAGGCCATCCTGCCGCTCAAAGGCAAAATCCTTAACGTTGAAAAGGCCCGTTACGACAAGATGCTGGGCCACGAAGAAATTCGCGCCATCATAACAGCGCTCGGCACCGGCATTGGCAAAGACGACTTCGACGCCGGCAAGCTCCGCTACCACAAGATCATTCTGATGACCGATGCCGACGTTGACGGCAGCCACATCCGCACCCTGCTCCTGACGTTCTTCTTCCGGCACATGAAGGAACTGATCGAGCGCGGCCACGTTTACATTGCGCAACCGCCGCTCTATCGCGTCAAACGCGGGAAAACCGAAAAATACATCCGGGATGAGCGCGATTTCGCGCGGGAATTGATGAAGCGCGCCACCGAAGACCACGTCGTCAAGGCCAAGGAAGGAGTTTCACTTGAAGGGGCGAAACTCACGTCCTTCCTGCTGAATGTCCAGGAATATGAAGCTGCTGCTGCAAAGCTTGGCCGACGTCTTCGCGATATCGCTCTGGTGGAGCTGCTCGTTGACAGCGGAATTGAAAAGAAAACCGACTTTGAAGAAAAGAAAACTGTCGAAAAGCTGCTCAAGGAAATCGACAAGGCCAAGCTGAAGCTTGAGGGAAAAGTTGTATTCGATGAAGAGCACAGCCTCTATGAAATTCAGTTCGGGCCACCGCACAACCAGAAAATCAACTGGGGCGTCGTCTCTACGGCTGATTACAAGAAACTGCGCGGCCTTGCCAAGCAGATCGAGGAATTCAACCGTCCGCCTTTCGTCGTCACGCGCAACGGCGACAAAATCTCCAAGGAAAAGGTCGTCGACGTCCTGAACTACATCGTCGAAGACGCGAAGAAAGATTTCACCATCACCCGATTCAAGGGCCTGGGCGAAATGAACGCGGAGCAGTTGTGGGAAACCACGATGAATGCGGATACCCGCACCCTGCTTCAGGTCAAACTGGAAGATGCCGTCGCGGCCGAAGACATTTTCACGACCCTGATGGGCGAAAACGTCGAGGCGCGCCGCAAATTCATCGAGGATAACGCCCTCGAAGTCGTCAATCTGGACATTTAACCCAGTGTGGCTGGTCCCGGGACCGGTCACCAGAAACGTTCTCGTTCACCAATGCCGATGTATCAGTTGGGCTGGACAACATTACCGGGTTTGCGCGGTCTGGGCGTCAGCGAATTTCGCGCGACGACAACCACCACTCCCGACAACGAAAAAGGCGTAGCCATCGTTTTGGCCGACGACCGGATGCGGGACCATGTTCTGCGGCAACTCGAGGAATATTTCACCCCTCGCCGCTTCACGAACGCCGCAGACGCGTTCGACTCGGTAAGGGCGTATGCCCAGGAGTTGGCTGGCGGACATTAACTTCTGATCCTGACTGAGAGCAGGCTCCTCATTCAGGCAGCAGCAAAAGCGAAATTCCGGGCCGCAGAAACTGCGGCCCATTACAGTACAGCGAGGACACATGGCGGACGAACAGAACACATCCATATTGCTTCCGATCGATATCGAAGCAGAAATGCGCAAGTCGTACCTCGACTATGCGATGAGCGTCATCATCGCTCGTGCGCTTCCGGACGTGCGCGACGGCCTCAAGCCTGTTCAACGACGCATTCTTGTCGCCATGAATGACCTCGGACTCGCCTCGAATCGCGGTTACCGCAAATGCGCCAAGATCTGCGGCGACACCTCCGGCAACTATCACCCGCACGGGGAAGCGGTCATTTATCCGGCCATGGTTCGCCTGGCGCAGGACTTCAACCTGCGCTACATGCTTGTCGACGGCCAGGGGAACTTCGGTTCCGTCGATGGAGATCCTCCGGCGGCAATGCGGTACACGGAAGCACGGCTTGCGAAGATTTCCGAAGATATTCTCGCCGACCTCGAAAAAGAGACTGTCGATTTCATTCCCAACTTCGATCAGACCAGGGAAGAACCTGTCGTTCTGCCTTCGCGTATCCCGAACCTTCTCGTTAACGGCGCCAGCGGTATCGCGGTCGGTATGGCCACGAACATTCCGCCGCACAACCTGCGGGAGATCGTCGATGCCGCCATTCTTCTCATCGAAAAGCCCGACGCCACGCTCAAAGAAGTCCTGAAGATCGTCCCTGGCCCGGACTTCCCGACAGGAGCCTATATTGCGGGCCGGGAAGGCATTGAAGCCGCCTACCGCACCGGCCGTGGCAGTTTCATCATGCGCGCCAAGGCGGCCATCGAAGAATCCGGTAAGGACCGCGAGAGCATTGTCATCACCGAAATCCCCTACCAGGTCAACAAGGCACGCCTCATCGAACGCATCGCCGAACTTGTCCAGAACAAGAAGATCGAGGGCATTTCTGACGTTCGCGATGAATCCTCGCGCGAAGGCATGCGCATCGTCATCGAGCTGAAACGCGGCGAAGAATCGCAGCTCATTCTGAACAATCTCTTCAAGCAGACCCAGATGCAGGAATCGTTCGGTATGATCCTGCTCTCGATCGTTGCCGGGCAGCCTCGCGAACTCGGGCTGATCCCGATGATCAAGCTGTTTATCGAGCATCGCGTCGATGTCGTTCGCCGTCGCACCATTTTCGAACTGAAAAAAGCCGAACAACGCGAACACATCTTGCTCGGCTATCAGATCGCGTTGGACCACCTCGATAACGTCATCCGCATCATTCGCGGATCAACAAGCCGCGCCGAAGCCAAAGAGAATCTCTTCAAGTATTTTACGAACCAGGCCGTCACGATCATCGAGAACGGCTCCAACAAGAAACTCGGCGGCATCATTCTGGATCGCAAGAAGTACGGCTTGCCCGCCGATGCCGGGCTGAGCTATGCCCAGATCGACGCCATTCTCGAATTGCAGTTGCACCGTCTCACGCAACTCTCGATCGACGAGATTCTCAAGGAATTGAAATCCATTCGCGACCTGATCAGCGAGTTGCGCGAAATTCTCAATAGCGACAGGAAGCTGAAATCCGTGATCGTCGGTGAATTGAAGGAAGTTCACAAGGCCTACGGTGACGACCGCCGCACCCAGATCGTCGACAAGGTTGATGAAATCAAGCTGGAAGACCTGATTGCAGATACGGACATGCTGATCACCGTCAGCCATGCCGGCTACATCAAACGAACGGCAGTTGAGACCTATCGTCATCAGTCACGCGGCGGAAAAGGTCGCATCGGCGCAAAAACCAAGGAAGAAGATTTCGTTGAACATCTCTTCATCGCTTCGGCGCACAGTTACATCCTGCTGTTTACTTCCAAAGGGCGTGTCTACTGGTTGAAAGTCTATGAACTTCCGGAAGCAGCGGCTGCAACGCGTGGCAAGGCCATCTCAAACCTGGTCAAATTGCAGGAAGATGAGAAATTGACCGCGCTTGTCGCTGCCACCAACCTCGAAGAAGAGGGCCGCTACGTGTTCATGGCCACCAAGAGCGGCACCGTCAAGAAGTCGGCGCTCACCGAATTTTCCAATCCTCGCTCGAACGGCATCATCGCCATCAATCTTGATGCCAAGGACGAACTGATTGGCGCCAAACTGACCGACGGCAAGCAGATGATTTTCCTTGCCAGCCACGAGGGTCAGGCCATTCTCTTCCGCGAAACGGAAGTCCGCCCGATGGGACGCAATGCCGGGGGAGTGAACGGCATGGATCTCGACAAGGAGGATTACGTCGTCAGCATGGATGCGGTGCAGCCTGACTTCGAAATCATTGCCAAGGAACACAAGAGGACGACTACCAATCTCGAAGAACTCGAGAATGAACAGATCAAGGATTCGCTCACGACGCTGATGCTCACGGTAGCGGAAAAGGGCTACGGCAAGCGCACTCCCCTTGCGGAATACCGGATCACGTCCCGCGGAGGGAAGGGTGTGGTCAACATCAAGACCACCGACCGCAACGGTTCCGTCGTTTCAACACTCCAGGTCACCGAAGAATCCGACGTCATGATCATTACCGAACAGGGGAAAGTTATCCGCGTTCACGCCAACGAGATCCGCGAAGCAGGCCGCTCCACACAAGGTGTTCGCCTGTTGCGTCTTGAAGACGATGATTCGGTCGCGGCCGCGGCCATCATTCAGGAAGCCGAGGAAGAAGAAAAGAAGTAGAGTTCATGCCTTCTGAGTTTGGGGCGGCTTCCTGCCGCCCCCTGCCTCAAGGGAACATTTTCCGGGCGAATCCGCGTTTTTTTGTTTGCCGCGCAACTGCGATACACTAACCCGATGAAAACGACACGCCGCCTGCTTATTTTTTGCGCCCTGACTGTTCCGTTCTTCCTTTCAGGCACGATACACTCCGCGGAGAATGCTGCCGCACAAAGCTATTTCGTTTATGTCGGCAATTACACTGCCAAGACAGAGAGTAAGGGAATCTATCTCTTTGAGTTTTCCCCTGATACCGGGCAGCTTACTGCCGCGGGTCTCGCGGCGGAGACGGCGGATCCATCCTGGGTAACGGTCGACCCCAATGGAAAATATCTCTACGCTGCAAACGAATCCGGAAAAGGCAGCACCGTCAGTGCATTTTCGATTGACCCCCGGACAGGGAAGCTCACGCTCCTCAACAAGCTACCGGCACTCGGTGAGGATCCCTGTTACTTGTCGTTCGATCAAACTGGCAAGTATCTGTTTGTTGCCAACTACACTTCAGGCAACGTTGTGGTCTTCCCGATTGAAGCTGACGGCCGTCTCGGCCAGCACACGGCCCTAGAGACGGATCCCGGGGCTCCGGGCCCAGACACGAAGCGCCAGGATGGGCCGCACGCCCACTGGGTTGAACCGTCCGCCGACAATCATTTCGTCTATGTCTCTGACCTGGGTCTTGACCGGGTTCTTGTTTACAGTTTCGACCAGAGCAACGGCACGCTCCATGCCGGAACGCCTCAGGATCAGTATTCCGCGCGGGTCAGTCCGGGTGCCGGGCCGCGCCACGTCGTCTTCGGTCCGGATGAAAAATACATGTATGTTCTTGCCGAACTTACCTCGACCGTCACCGTTTTTGCCAAGGAAGGCCATGAAACGTTTCAAAGCGTCCAACAGGTGCGTGCCCTGCCAAAAGAGTTCACAGGACGTAACGATGCCGCCGAAATCGCCATTCTTCCGAACGGGAAATTTCTGTACACCTCAAATCGCGGTCATGATTCCATCGTCGTTTTCTCAATTGATCCGGTCCAGGGCACACTGAGCGAAGTCGAAGACGTAGGGACGGGTGGCAAAGAACCGCGGAACTTCGCGATTGACCCCTCCGGTCACTATCTCTTGGCCGAAAATCAGAACTCCAACACGATTGTGGAGTTCAAGATTGACCAGGCAACAGGAAAACTGACCCGAACCGGCCGTGTCACAAAGACTCCATCTCCCATCTGTATTGCGTTTCTTCGACGCAAGTAGGCGAAGCAGGGCTGTGTGGCCGCATACACGAGCGCTTCCCCCCTTTAGCGAATAACCATTGCGTTAGGGCCAAAGTGCGATACAATCCCCGCCGATATGGCCAAACGAAAAGCGAAGAAGCCCGCGCGCCCCAAGTCCTCGAGACAGAAATCTGCACATCGCAAAATGACCAGACTTCCGAAAGAGGCGGTCACTCTGGTTGTTTTATTGCGTTCGAAAGAAGGGCAGCATCTCCTGCTTGAAGCGGAAATTCGCGCCCTGCTCGCCCCTACACGCAAGGAGGAAGGTTGCCTGCAGTACGATCTGCATCATTCGCTCGATAATCCCAGTCTCTTTCTTCTGCACGAAGTCTGGGCCACCCGCGCGCACCATACGGCCCACACCAAGACTCCCCATTTCCTGCGTTGGGATGCCCGCAAGGACTCGCTGCTGGCCTCCCGCGACGTCACGTTCTGGCAGCAGCTGATTTAATTCCGCGCCGGCCGCCCTGCCCGATTCCTGTCTCCTGTGGCATTTCTTTCAAGCGGACGAACCCTGCGTCAGGGCGAGCGATTTCCCCATTCTGACGACCGGCAGCGTCAACCCGCCAGGCAAGGGCACCAGAACGTTTTCGATCACCGAATACCCGCGCACGAGATAAAGGGGTACCCCCGTCAGCGTGGCCCCCATCTCAAATCGCTGAAATCCCTCGGCCATCGCTACCGTTTCGCACTTCTCAAGTATCTTTGTTGCAATTCCCAACCGGACCCAATCCGGATGCACAAAAAACGCCCGTATCCGTGCAGCATCCGTTCGCGGGTCGAGCAGCGCACTCTCTCGGTAAGGCCCATGGTCGCTTCCAAACAGTGTCTTTCGCCGGCTCCAACCTCCGCACGCTATGATCGATTTCTCCCCCGCTACCGACTCCGTTTCCGCCGCGTAGTAGGTTCGATCCCGAATCAGCTGCGTATCCACACCGAGCGCGGTCCCCAAAGCGGCATCAATCTGTTCTCTCGAATAATCGTCTTTCTGCAACACCCGCACGGAGAGCTCGATCAGGGTCCGCAGCGCCGCGGTATCCCCCTCGACCGCCAAGCGCAACGTGTAGTTTCTGCCTGGATCTGCCAAACCCGGTCCTCCTCAGAATGCTCCGGCGGAAAAACGGTTGAAGCCGTCCTCGGCCGAACCTACAGGCTCGGCCAGGTAATATCCCGGCCTCGCCCGGACTTTCAAATCCTTGCGGTCCACAACCACCTTGATTTCATGATAGCCGCCGGCATCGGTTCCGACCGGGGTGTAGGACAGGGTATATTGCGAATGCAGTTCGCCGCCAACCTCATCGAGTGCTTTCTCGATGGATTGATTCTTCCAGGTAGAGAGATGCGCGCCGCCTGTCGCCGTCGTTGCGATCTCGAGCGGATTTTCCGTGATTTGCGCTTTCGCGTGCGTCACCGCCCAGACCGCAAGCGCCATCAAATCAATCCCCGTATACCGATTGTCTTCGCTGACGGGCGTCTGGACGGTCCCTGGGGCCGGCGGTTGCCCGAACGTTCCTTCCGGTGTTGGCTGCGCCGGCCGCTTGTATTCCTGCTTCTTCGATAATTCCGCACGCGCCGATGAGATTCCCACGCTGTAAATCGTCACGTTTTGCAGTTGCGCTTGCCGCAGGACCTCGCCAAGTTTCGCGTCACTTCCCTTATCTTCTGCTTCGGCCAGTATCAGCATCACCCGTCGCCTGCCCGGTTGGTTCGCAGCGGCGGTCGGTCGGCCGCTCAACAGTTCCACTCCTACTTTCATCGCGTCATACAGGTGCACGCCGTCGGTGCCTTCCTTGAGCCGCCGCATCCTGGTCTCAATTTCGTCGGCGTTCGAGGTGAAGTCCTCTAACCTGTCGACTGAATCATTGAAGCCGAGGATCGCCGCTTCACCCGTCGGCCCCATGACCGTCTGCGTGAATAATATCCCTGTCTTGCGGATCTCTGGCAGTATCGTCGCGACCCGCGCACTGGTTTCCACCACCAGGACAATCGACATTGGTTCACTGCCAACATCAAAGTGGCTGATTTTCTGCTCCACTCCATTGTCGGTAAGCTGAAAGTCTTTCTGCTCGAGGCTGTGAATCATCTCACCGTTCGCGTCCCGCACCGTTACCGGCGTGTTCACCAGAATCGTCTGCAATTTGATTGTCGAAGGTGCGGGTCCGGTCTGAATGGGAACTCCTGGTTGCGGCACAATCGGCCCTTCGGGCGCCTCTTGCGCCGGGGCGACGGAACCTGAGGCAAGCAAAATCATCGTGAGCAGAAGTACCCGTGACGCGATGAAGCAATGGATGCGCATTTGCCGGTTGCCGTGTACTTGATTCGACGCAATCCACCCCAAAGACGTTGCCGAAGCTCCGGCGCCCTGCCTACAATCAAAGCTCGCATATTGGAGAAAGCCCATGCCCAAGTCCGCTACCAAGCGTCTGAAACCGCAGCACGCCCCAAAGGCGCCTCATGAAGATACCGGTTTCATGCGCAGTACTCCGGCAAGGCCCATCCGCATTCTTGCCGAGTACATTTACCCGCTCGCCCAGCTCAAGAAAGAGGGTATCGGCGATACGATCGTGATGTTCGGTTCCGCCCGCATTCCGTCCCGCGAACAAGCCGCCACGCATTATGCCCATCTGAAAGGCATCAACGCCGCAAAACTGAGCCCTCCCCGACTGAAGCTGCACCGTCTTGCGGTTCGCGAAGCCCGCAGCTCGCTTGAAATGTCCGGGTACTACGAAGAAGCGCGCGAGCTGGCACATCGCCTGACCACCTGGTCGCTGTCGCTCGGTCCGCGCCCGCGCCGCTTCGTTGTCTGTTCCGGAGGTGGTCCCGGTATCATGGAAGCCGCCAATCGAGGCGCGTACGAAGCGGGTGGAAAATCGATCGGACTTTCCATCGAACTTCCGCACGAACAGTTCTCCAATCCCTACATCAGCCCGGAACTAAGTTTCAACTTTCACTATTTTTTTATGCGCAAATTGTGGTTCGCGCAAATTGCCAAAGCTCTCATCGTTTTCCCCGGCGGCTTCGGTACCATGGACGAGCTCTGGGAGATGATGACCCTCTCACAGACGGGCAAGATGGCCAAAAATACATTGATCCTGATTTATGGCCGCAAATACTGGAATGAAATCATGAATCTGAAAGCCATGCTTCGTTGGGGAACCATCAATCAAGCCGATTTCGATCAATTGCAATACGCCGACACGGTCGACGAAGCCTTTGACAAGATCCGCGCGGGGCTTGAAAAATATCATATGCAGGTCGACCCGTTCCTACAGGCTTACTGATTCTTTACTAGATAAATATTTCATTCTCCGGATAATTTTTTCTGTGGGGTTTTTTTCATTTCCGCTCAAGCCTTATCCCGATAGTCAGTGAACCCTCCTCAGTCCAGAATCGAACCGTTAAATGGGGCCAATTCGTGAAACATCTTCCCGTCCAGAGCGCACGAAGATGGTTCAGATAAAGGAGAATCAATGAACTTCAGCTCATTTTCCGTTCGCGGAACGATTGCCGTAGGGGCATTGGCTGGTTCGCTGCTTTTCGCTGGCGCAACTACGCTCCGTGCCGACGACGATTGTCAGAAGCGAGTAGAAAAAGCCGATCACCGGCTGCACGAAGCAGCTGAGCACCACGGCTGGGATAGTCCAGAAGCCGCCAAGTATCGCGAAGAACTCGATCAGGCTCGCAGTTACTGCTGGGAGCACAATCACCGCTGGTGGAGTGAAGACGATCACCGCTGGCACAGCGAGCGCGACTGGGATGACCATGACCACGATCATCCGCCTGTGGATCACCCGCAAAAGTAGTCTGAAGTGATCCGTTCGATAAAAAAGGGGTGCAGCAGGCGCTGCACCCCTTTTGAGTTTCCGGCGGTTCGCCTTCCGCAACCTTCCCGGCATTCGGTGTCGGATTGCCTGAGACGACAAACCGCGGCCGTTAGAGGAACTGAACGTCGATCAGGAATTTTCCCGGGTAAAAAAAGGGCACCCCAAAGGGAGTGCCCTGGCGAGATTCCGGATGAATTTAGACAATCACTGCGTTACGACTGCAACTATTTCTGCTTCTTCGGCCCGCATCGCTTCAAATCTCCGCTTTTCTTCCTGGTCGTGCAACAACACCACGGGTACGACTCTTAGCGAATGCTTGCAATAATGGCACTGCAGTCCCTCCCCTTGCAGGTCCTGCATAAATCCATCTGTGAAATGATATTCAGACCGTTCGCGCCGGGCTTTCTTCTGGCCTTCCGCCCCGCAATGAGGACAGTGAAATTCGATGGTGTCTTCTTGCGGATCGCGGTCCAGAGCAGCCCAACCCGTCCGGCGAATCCCTAATGTTTCGGGTATATGCCTCTCCATGGGTTTCTCCTTTTGGCTCCACGTCCTGACACTTCGATGCAGGAATCTCTGTTCTAGATGCATTAGTACAAATCCATTATCCGCCCTCGCTCATTCAGTCCTGCCTTCGCAAAGAAACCCCCTCTGATCGCTTCTTCGCGTTTGCTCTGGACTTTCTCAGGAACTTGTCTTTCGCCCTGGTGTCAAACTCTGCAAGGGATGCGCGCACCTCATATCCCTGCGAGAGCCGCGCCGGCCCCCTCCAAGCTTCCGCAGGAGGCCGGCGCGGAATATTTTCCGGGCTGTGAAATGAATTCCATCTGGGAGAAGTGACCGATGAATCTCTACGCTACGTGTGTGTCCGGAAGTGGGCAGGGCCCCATCAGCAATTGCCTCCTCGACAACGACCCGGCGGAATCTCGCGTCGCCGGGCGCGTTCGCCGCCGCGCGATCGTCTTTTCCATCCTCCTGCAAACGCTCGCCGTCGCTTCGCTCATGGTTCTTCCACTCCTTGGCAAAGGCGAACGCATTCCCGTCCGCATTTTTACCGAGCGCTCCGCCCTATCGTCATGGCACCGATCATCCAGAAGGTCGTCGACCGCGTCCACCGGCGAAAGGCGCGCTTGTGCCCTGCTTATTTTGCAGGACCAAACTGCAGCAGGGAAAAGTACAGGCGAAAAATCCTGCAAGGGCTGGCTCTGCCGGAGATGAACTTCCGGTAATAGGGGATGATCTTGACGGGAGGCCTGACGGTGTTCCAAACGGCATCGAAGTTCCGCAGCATGGGCCGGTCGAACCTCGGGACGGGGAAGTTGCGGAAACCCGCCGCTTAGAGATGGCTCAGATCGATCCATCACGCCTCGTTCGCCGCGTCGAGCCCGTCTATCCGCGCCTAGGCGTCAGACTGCATCGAGAGACCCGCGTCGAACTTCACGCCATCATTTCAACTGACGGTTCAATCCAGTCGCTCCAGGTTCTCTCCGGCGACCCGCTGTTCTACCAGTCTGCCGTCGAAGCCGTCAGCCGCTGGCAATTCACGCCCACAATCCTGAACGGCCAGGCCGTCGAGATCGACACCCACATTACCGTCATCTACTCGATCAGCGATGAGCGTTAACGCCAGCAGGCTGCTGGCCAAGGAAGTGCTGATCTAGGACAGCGGTTCGCCGGAATGCTCGGCAATCACTACCCGCGACGCATCCCGCAAGCGCACGATTTCAGCCAGATGCCTCGGATCGCCCGGAGCGTAGGCAGCCGCCGGATACATTGGCCGCGACACCGTGATGGTGACGACGGTTGGTCGCGGCAGGTAGGTTCCGTCGCGCAAGAATGCCCGCGTGCCCTTCAAGGAAACGGGGATGACCGGTGCGCCCGTCGTCACCGCGCCACGGTATGCGCCCAACTGAAACGGCCGCACTCCATCCTCGGGCACAAAGGTCCCTTCCGGAAAAACGAATACCGATTCACCATGCCGCAACGTCTCTTCAATCTCATCCACCTGTTTCAATCGTGAGCTTGAATCGAGTCTGTCGAACGACAAGTGCCCCATCTGATTCAGGAATGTTCCGATGAAGGGCATCTGATTCACTTCACCCTTTGCCACAAAGCGGTACGGTACGCCCAGCCCTAGCATCACCGGCAAAACATCAAAATAACTTGCGTGGTTCGACGCATAGACCTTGGGGCCCGGCGTATCCATATATTCCTTGCCAATGACGTTCACGCGGATTCCGGTCAGTCGAAACAGCACTTTGAGCGCGCCTGAGGTAAATCTTCCAGCCGCTTTTCGGTCCTTGTAAAAGCGCACGATGAACCAGGACGGTACGATCCACAGAAAAAAAACGATGATGAAATAGACTCCGTAGATCTTTTCGAGTCCGGTACGAATTCCATTGAGAACGGCGCGTACCGCATTGGTTGTGAACGTGCCGAAACCCAGTCGCGCAATCTGCAGCCACGCCGGGGCTTTCGCGGCCGACAAGGTCCCGGCGAGATAGAGCTGCTTTGTTTCATCCCGCCGCAATTTTCCGCTCGATGTTTTCGGAATGCTGCCGGGCGGAACGAGTTCCACGCGATCGGGCGGCAATCCCAGTCCCTGCGACACCTGGTCGTTGATTGCAGCGGCAATCGTTGCCCGGCTGGTTCTGTCGCTGGCCCGCGATTCCGCAACGATCACCAGTTTTTCCGTTCCGTTCGCTTCGTCTTTCACGCCGAATGCAACCACGCAACCTTTTCGTATGCCTTCCGCACGCGCCGCCAGTTCTTCCACTTCGTGAGGATATAAATTTCTGCCGCCCTTGATGATGATGTCCTTCACGCGACCGGTCACGTAGATCTCGCCATCTGCCCGGTAAGCCCGATCTCCTGAATTCACCCACGCATACCCTGTCACGTCACCCGTCATGCCGCGTGGAAATAATTTCGCCGTCGCTTCCGGGTTCTTGAAATATCCACTGGTCGCCGATGGTCCGCGAAACCACAAATAGCCTTCAACCCTTTCAGGGAGCTCCTGACCGTCGCCGTCGACGATCATCACTTCGTGCTGATCGACGGGAATTCCGGATGACACAAATGAAATCGTGTCGTCTCCGGTCGATTCCGTCGGATGGGCGCGACCTTCTGTTGCGAACGTTTCTCGCCGGACGCGGTCGACACGTGGCCCTCGCAGTACTTTTGTCATGGTGACGGCGAGCGAGGCTTCGGCCAACCCGTACACCGGCATCATGGCCTCCGGCCGGAATCCGTGTTTCGCGAAGCGCTTCCCGAAGCGCTCGAGCGTTTCCGGATTTACGGGTTCGGCGCCGTTTAGAGCGGCTTTCATCGAGCTCAAGTCGACGCCTTCCATGGCCTTGTCAGAAACCTTGCGTACGCACAGTTCGTAGGCAAAATTCGGCGCCGCGGTAATTGTTCCCTTGTGTTTGGAAATCGCCTGCAGCCATCGCTCGGGCCGGGTCAAGAAAGCCAGCGGCGACATCACCACCAGCGGCACTCCGTGCAGCAGCAGCGAAAGCCAGGCACCGATGAGCCCCATATCGTGATACAGCGGTAACCAGCTGATTCCCACATCATCCGGGCCCATCTCGAGTGCTTTTCCAATCGCCCGCATCGTCGCCAGCAAATTTGCGTTTGTCAGAGTGACGCCTTTCGGATCACCAGTTGAACCGGAGGTGTATTGCAGCAGGGCGATGTCGGTTCCTTTCCGTACCCTGCTTCCGCTCAGGAATGAGGGCAAGGCGCCGGGCGCGGGGGGCGGGATCTTTTCCGCAGCATCAAGCAACTTGCTGGCGTCGGCAACTTCCAGAAGCGTCCTGACACGCGGTTTCAGCAGCTTGGCCACTGCTTCTGCCCGCCGGAAGGTGATGAGCATACAAACCCCGGCATTATTCAGGATCGCAGATTGCCGCTCGGCATATTCTTCGATGCGGTCGGCACGAAATGGCGGATAGATCGGCACGGGAATGGCTCCCGCCAGCAGGATTCCCGCATAAGAAACAAAAAACTCGCGCGAAGTGGGCAGCATCAGCGACACGCGCCCGCCTGCGGGCACGCCGCGCCGGGCCAGCAGCTCCGCACACTTCTGTGCAGCCAGATACAGCTCGCCAAACGTCAAGGTAGAGTGACGCTCGCCCTCGTCGCCATCTTCGGTAATCAGCAGATGCGTCCGCTGGGCATCGTGAATCCCGCGATGACGGATGAGCTCCACCAGAGTTTCCGCTTTGGCGATGATCGAATCTGCAGAATTTCGCAGGGCTTGCCCGGTTTCGGGGTTTCGCAATAGCGAACCGTCGTCATCGTCCCCCATCGCCGTGCCTGGCACTCTCAATATGGCCTGAATCAATTCTTCAGGAGTGTTGGCTTCGGCGGCCAGCGTGTCCGGCAAGCGCACGTCAAACGCGTGCTCCAAACGAGTCAGCAGTTCGACTCGTTCAAGGCTGCCCAATCCGAGATCGCGGTCCAGGTTCGATGTGGCACTGAGCTCGGCGACCGCACCGTGGCTGCCAAGTTCTTCGAGCAGTCCGCGCACTACATCCAGCACGCGTTCCCGGACCCCTGGTATATCGAGTTGTGTGAGGGTTGTCGCCACTAAATCGTGCCGCTTTTCCTTTTCATGCGACTTGGCCAGAGGCTAACATGCGGCAGAGGCTTTTTCTACCACCTTCCGGTTCGAAACCGGTTGTAACGCCCGCTGCCATCCGGCTCCGTTAATTGCATCCAGGCCCGAATTACCTGGCCTTTGCTTCGTAGCCCACCGGCAAGAGGGTGGTGCTTAAATCAACACCGGTCAGATCCGCCTTGCTCAGGTCTGTTTCGCGCAAAATCGTAATTCCCATATCCGCGCCATTGAACCTGGCCCCGTCTACCAGCGCATTCCTGAAATTCGCATTTCGCAGCAAGGCCTTCCGGAAATTTGTGTTTGAAAGATCGCAACGGAAGAATTCGACGCCGCTTGCTTGCGCTTCCTCGAAATCCGCGCCAGGCAGAACCGCTTCGGTCATATCTGTATTCCGCAAATCCGCTTTGCCGAGCTTCGCCCCCGACAGATCTGCACCGGGAAGCCGCGCCCCGCGCAAATCGCATCCCGCAAGATTGGCGTTGCGCAGGATCGCTCCAGCCAGGTTCGCCTTCCTCAAGTCAACGTGCGACAAATCCGCACCTTCGAGATTCGCCCGCTCTCCGCCGTCTTTTCCTGCAAAAAATCGCGTGTGCGCCTCAAGAATCGCTTGCACACTTTTCCCGTTATGCTTGACGCTGCCGATCTTCCTCAGTCCCATAGTCCGTTCTCGCTCCTCGTCCCTAGTCCTAAAGTTTACCGGAACTCCGCGCTCCCGGGAAACGCTCCCGGGCCGATTGCCGTCGTCTTCGAGGACGTTTACTTCTGCCCGCCGAGCGCATTGATCTCGCGAACTTCCAGTATCGGCCCTGCCGCACCCTGCTTTGCAAGCGCGATCATCGCCCGTCCGAGCTGCTCGGTGGTCGTTAAATAGTTCGGCAGTAGCGCCTTCCCGACGGGATAAAGCGGGCCGAGCACGGTGTAGATCGCCTGGTACAATCCGGTCTTCGATTTGATTCCGCCGATCGGCTGTATAAAGCCGGGTCGCAACACGTAGACAGCCTTGAACGGTAACCTCATCAATGCATTTTCGGTTTTGCCCTTTACCCGGGCCCACATACTCCGTCCTTTTTCCGAACTGTCAGTTCCCATTCCGGAGATATATTCAAACGTCATCCCCGGATTTACCCGCGCCAGCGTCGTGGCGGCTCGGACCGTATATTCAAAGGTGACGCGTTCATAGTCCTGTTCGGACAGTCCAACTGACGAAACGCCCAGACAAAAGAAACACGCGTCGTACCCGGCAAGCTGGTCTTCAATCGCGCGAAAATCCAGAAAATCCTTGTGCACCAGCCCGGTGAGTTTCACGCTCTGCTGGTCTGTGGCCGTTCGTCCGACGGTGAGGACATGCTCGATCTCCCGGTCGAGGAGGCATTCACGCAACACCCCTTGCCCCACCATTCCCGTAGCCCCAAAGAGGATCACTTTCATTTTTTCTCTCGTTTCCTTTGCCGCCCCTTTTATTCGATGCCGTGGCCGCTCCGCGGAATATGTTAGTCTCGAAGTTCAGCCATCGCCGGGCGGGGTAGTCTCAATGCGTTTGTGGGTCGGTATTCTCTGTGCTCTCGTCCTTTTTGCCCCAACTGCGTGTGCGCAGGTCGACGAGATTGTCGCCAACCTTGCCGGTGGCCGCGTCATCATCCAGGTTACCCGCGATGCCATCATCTTTGCGGCAATCGATCACCCGCTCGAGGCCACTTCCGTCCCACCCCGGGTTGCTGAGATAGATAAAGGACATGTCGCCATCTTTTTCGGTGCCTCCGAATGGAAGCTGCCTGCCGCTCCCGAGCCCATCCGTCTGGACCACAATATCGAGAGCATTGTTCCGGCACAGCATCGCTATGAGGCTCCTGGCGGTCCCGAAAGCGACCTCGAGGAGATCGGCGTCGTTTTCCTTGAAAAACTGCGGCCACTCGCCTCTCAGCTTCACAGGAAGATCGACCTCAAGCCCGACGAGCCGATCCTCGAGCTTGTTCTCCTCGGCTACGCTCCGAAGAACTACGGTCCGGAAGTCTGGCTGATTGAATATCGCGTGGAGCAGAATCAACCCGGTGCCAGCGACGAATACCTGCAGACCCATATCCTTCGTCCACGATTCACCCAACTCTACCCTCCCGAAAAACACGAAGCCCATACGCTTGTCGAGGTGCGCTTTCCGGATACTCTGAACGTCACACCGCTTGCGGGCCTGATTCAGCAGGATGATCCACGCATCGCCCGTCTCCGCACGTCCGATCCCCGTTTCGCCAAAGTACTCGGGGAAATCGAACGGGGCCAGGCACAAAAATCCGCCACCCAGGATGCCGCCGACTTTCTTCGCGCCATAGTTCCGCTCATCGCCGGCGATGCCAAATTCATTCAGGCCACCCTCAGTGAAGACTCCGGTTTTCGCTGGGTCGTACCTCCCGATGAGCCAGTCACCAAGGAACAGAAAGCGGAAGACAAGAACCGACCTCCAGACGCCCCATCCCTTCGCCGCCGTCCAGATCCAAATCGCTAGCTGTGGTTTGTCGGAATACGCGTGAGCGGTTTTAGCCTGACTGGTGTGAAGGATTCGTGAAGCTCTTTCGGCTGTTTTCGGAAGGGTGCTGCTCGATTTCGATCCGGATCTCGTCGCCCGGTCGCAAACTTCCTCCCGAGAGCACTTTGCACAGCATCCCGCGTTGTCCCAGAATCGCTTCCTGTAATCCGGGACGTAATTCTTCCATCTGCTGGCATGGTTCGCACACCGCGCTTACGACCAACTGCACTTCACCTACGCGCACCTTCTCACCGAGTCTCAGTGCGTTCACATCGAGCCCTTCTGTTGTGATGTTCTCGCGGATGCTGCCCGGCTCAAGCGCCATTTTCCGGAGTGTTTCCGCATCTACCAGCAGCACCTGGCGCGTCCCATTTGGCCGCGCATGCGCGCACCCTTCAAATCCGACGTTTTCGAGAACGTGCGCGGTTTCGAGCTCTTCCATCGGCGCTCGTCGTTTTGGCGCGCGAAACAGGTGCAAAACCCTAGCCATGCCGCACGTCTCCTGCGGCCAGGTTCTCAAAGGCGTGTCGCCCGATGTCGCGCCGGTAGTGCATGTCGTCGAAATGAATGGCTTCAGCCGCTTTATAAGCTCGATCGAGCGCGCCCGTCAGTGTCGCCCCGGTCGCCGTCACGCCAAGAACTCTACCCCCGGCAGTGACGATACTCGGACCATCCCGTTTCGTGCCTGCATGAAGCACCTTTACCTCTTCGACCATCTCTGCTTCCGGCAATCCGGTGATTCGCTTTCCAGTCGCAAATTTTCCGGGATAACCCCCGGATGCCAGCACCACGCAGGCGCTTGCTCCGGGCTTCCAGTTCAACGTATCAGGGTCCAGTTTCCCCGCAGCTACTTCCGCCAACACAGTGGCCAGATTGAAATCCATTCGCGCCACGATCGCCTGCGTTTCCGGATCTCCCAACCGGCAATTGAATTCCAGGACTTTCGGCCCGGCCTCTGTCAGCATCAAGCCGACATACAAAAATCCTTTGTAACGGATGCCGTCCTGTGCAAGGCCGTTCAGTGTCGGTTCGACGATCTTCCTGGTAATGATCTGTCGCAGGCTTTCAGGCAGAAGTTCATCTGAAGAATAGGCTCCCATTCCTCCGGTGTTCGGGCCCTGGTTGTCGTCAAAAACTCGTTTATGATCGCGGGTCGGCACGAGCGTGGCGTATCGTTCCCCATCGGTCAGCAGGATAAAGGACAACTCGTCGCCCCTGAGCGTTTCTTCGAGCATGATCCGCTTGCCGCCTTCGCCGAGCTCGTGCTTCTCCATCACCCGCTCGATAAACTCGGTCGCCTCATCCGGGTCGCCGGCGAGTAACACGCCTTTGCCCGCGCAAAGTCCATCGGCCTTCATCACCACAGGCCATTCGACTGCGCAGAGGGCTCCGTACGCGTCCCCGGGCGAGTCATAGGCCCCGTACATCGCCGCCGTCGGAATCCGGTGTCGCTGCAAGAATTCCTTCGCAAAAATCTTGCTGCCCTCAAGCTGCGCCGCTAGCTTGGTCGGCCCGACAATCGGCCACCCGCGCTGCTCGAACGCATCGACCAGGCCATTGACCAAAGGCATTTCAGGACCGACAACGGTCAAGTCCGGCCCAAGTTTCTCGGCTAGCGCCACAATCGCTGCCACATCCCCGACATCTACCGGAACACACTCCGCTTCACCGGCAATTCCCCCGTTCCCCGGGGCGCACCAGACCTTGGTGACGCCTTCACCGTGCGCCAGTTTCCAGACGAGCGCATGTTCTCGTCCCCCGCCCCCAATCACCAGGATCTTCATACAAACTTCCTTTCTTCCCATCTTCTCGAACGATAATCGCACCCCAGTACCGTGTCAAACGCCAGCGCCGGTCGAGTTTTTTCATCCCGAGAAATATTACTAACTTATTATGTAACTATGTAATACTCATGCCAACAGGAACGGGAGCTCTCCCGAACTGACAGGGTACATGACCGGGAAGAGTCCCGCCGGAGCCGGCACTCGGCCATAGGCCGATCGAGTCAGTCCAGAATGGGGAGGCTCTGTGGTTGGTAGGGCGGATCTTGAAGTCAGAAACTACGGGAGATTGAGCGCGACAAGCGTTAGTTCGACGCGTTTTGTTCTGAAGATCGACAGGATTCGGGTTCTGCGTTCGGGCGATCGGCTATGCCTGGCCCATGGCGCGGATCGGAATCGTTACTCCCGCTGATGCATCTGACGATGCCAGCATGTGGCAGTGTCCATCGAATATTCCGCCCGGATCGACCACCATGCAGGGTGCATGAACCTCACCCGTCACGACACCTTTCGGCTGAATCTCGACGCGGCCTTTGGCGAAAATAACGCCGTCAAATCGTCCCGCGATGACGATCCGGTTTCCTTCAATCTGACCCTCGACCTTCGCGCTTTCACCGAGTATTACGGTCTGCTCGGAAATGATATTGCCCTTCATCCGGCCGTCAATGCGAAACGTCCCCGTTACCGTAAGCGTGCCTTCAACAGTCACACCCTGATCGATGAATCCTGTCCACTCTTCGGTTAAGTCGTCTTTCGAAGTTCCAGGCCACTTCCACGCCATGAAAATTTCCCCCGGTGAATACTGTTCCACTCTAGCCTTGTGCGGGGCGAAGTCAACGCACGATGCTGATTCAGTTGTCCTATGAACGTCCTGAACGAAGGTGCAGCTTTCCTGTATGAACTTGCGACACGTCTACTTCATCAGCCGATCGTAAATTCCCATCAACTGCGCATCGTCGTAATATTCAAGCACCAACTGCCCCGGGCGCACTTTCGTTTTCTGCCGCAATAATACCTTGGTTCCGAGGTGTCTTTGTAACTCTTCAATGGCTTCACGAACATTCGGATCCGCATGCGCTTCGTTTTCTAGAGCCTTTGCATTCCGCGAGCGTCTGGAAGCCAGCCGTTCGATCTGCCGGACGGTGAGTCCGCCGCGAGCAGCACGCTGCGCGTAACGCATCCGCAGCTGCGATTCCGCCACTGCCAGAAGAGCCCGGCCATGTCCGGCCGTCAACTTCCCCTCTTCAATCCATTCCTGGATCGTCGTTTCAAGCTTCAGCAGGCGAATCGCGTTGGCCACCGTGGCCCGGTCTTTCCCGGTGCGCTCCGCCACGGTTTCCTGCGTCAGCTGAAACTCGTCCATTAATCGTTCAAAGGCGCGCGCCTGTTCCATTGCGTTCAGATCTTCGCGCTGGATATTTTCAACCAGAGTCATCTCAAGCGCGAGCTCGTCCGGTACGTTCTTGATGATCGAAGATACTTTCCTGAGACCCGCGCGCTGTGCCGCTCTCCAGCGACGTTCACCAGCGATCAGCTGGAACCGGTCGCCGATGGGTCTTAGCACCAGAGGTTGGATGATCCCGCTCGCCTGAATCGATCTCGCCAGCTCATCGAGTGCTTCTTCGCGAAATGTGGTGCGCGGCTGATACGGGCTTGGCTCGATGAGATCGATATCGACCTCCTGCGGGCCGTAGCTATGCGAAGAAGATACCGGTGCCTGCGTCTGGATGGGCGCTGGGGCGACTCCCGTCGCCGCCCCGGAAGAACTCACTGAGGTGGCAGGAACCGGAGCTTCAGGCTCCCGAATGAGCGCTCCGAGCCCCCGTCCCAAGGCGTTTCTCGGCATTGTCAATTACCTCCTGGGCCAGCTGGGTATATCCCTCAGCGCCCTTGCTGTGTATATCATAGAAAATAATAGGCTTACCGAAGCTTGGCGCCTCCGCAAGCCGGACATTCCTCGGAATCAGGCTTTGAAACACCTGGGCGCCAAAGAAACTCCGCAAATCGGTCGCGACCTGGCGGGATAGGGTCAGTCGTTCATCATACATCGTCAGGACAATGCCCTCGATTTCAAGGCTCGGGTTCAGCGTGCGCCGAATCCGCATGAGCGTATCGAGCAGCTCCGAAACTCCTTCAAGCGCCAGATATTCACACTGGATGGGAACGATTACTGCATCGGCAGCAACGAGTGCATTGAGTGTCAGAAGATCGAGCGCCGGTGGACAATCGAGGACGATAAACTTGTATTTATCGCGGAGCGGCTTCAGGAAGCCCTGCAGTTTATACTCGCGATTTTCCGCCAGAACAAGTTCAACGGCGGCGCCAGCGAGGTTTTTGTCGGCGGGGACGACATCCAAGCCCTCGACTTGTGATTTCTGCACGATTCGTTCAAACGGCTCATTCAGGATGAGTGCGTGATAGACAGTGCGGCGTGCCGGGTCTTTGGCAAACCCGATTGCTGCGGTCGCGTTAGCCTGCGAGTCGCAGTCAACGAGCAATGTCGGCTGCTCAGCGGCTGCAAGACAGGCTGCCAGGTTTACTGCGGTTGTGGTCTTACCTACTCCACCTTTTTGATTTGCGATTGCAATGACCCGGGCCAAGAACAATTCCCCCAACGGTCGGAAAGTAGCAGACCTGATTTGGATACGCAAGATGTTTCACGTGGAACATCGCCAGAACCCTGGAATATCCTGTTTAAAACTCAAATTTTCGAGCGAAATGCAGAGATATGCGAAGTATTTGCTCGCAGCAGATCAAGTGCGCCATTCGCTAAATTTCGCGAGCCAGTGTCGCGGATGTTCCACGTGGAACATTTTGGCGCGGCCAAGAATCCGAGTTTAGCGGTCACGAAGATAGTCTCGATTGCGTGCGCGCAGCAATTGTTCCACGTGGAACATTTCTCCGCACGGCGCAACACGCGATTGTTCCACGTGGAACATATAACCCCTTACAGAAATCGTGCTAGCGATTCGGTAGCAAAAGCGCGTCAAACGCATTGCAGATATGTTCCACGTGGAACATATTCGCACAGTCGAATTTTCCGGCTCCCATGGATCTCGCGGTTGAAGTTGTTCCACGTGGAACACTCTCTTCTCAAGACCCAGCTTCAAAGGAGCTCTAAGTGACACGGTTCATCGCAATGCGCGATTGTTCCACGTGGAACACTACTGAATGACCAGCGGGGTAAGGAGGTGAGTTCGCGGCAAAGTACCCGGCGCGGAGGCAGCAGAATTCCCTAAACGAAGCGCCAGGAGCTAAAAGTCTTTTATTTTGTTGTCGTTGCGCCGACTTCTTTTTGCCTTTTCGTACCCACAAGCAAGTACCGGCGCAAAGATTGCGGCACGGCGATAGGTTCCTGCCAGTCCCAGAGTTCCGGCTTCTTTACTTCGTCGAGATCGCGGCCACCGATCCAGAGTACAGCCTTCCTGGCAGAGACTTTGTCCGATGCTGCCCACGCGAGAAACGGCTCAAAGTCTCCGAGGGCCCTCGAACAGACAACATCCAGGGGTGCAAGCTCCTCGCCGAGCTCTTCGTATCGGGAAATGAGCACCCGTGAATTCTTAAGTCCAGTCTCACGAATCACTTCTGCCAGAAATGTTCCTTTCTTGATGTTTGATTCCACAAGAAAAAGCTCGATTTCGGGACGGAGTATCTTCATCGGGATACCGGGAAAACCAGCTCCGGATCCGATGTCGGCGAGCCGACCGGAATTTATCGGCACCGCCGTCGCTCCAAACATGGATTCGCAGAAATGCCGTACCAGTATCTCCAGTGGATCGCGAATTGCAGTCAGGTTCAGCTTCTCGTTCCAGTGCAGTAGAATCTCTATATATTGTTGAATACAAACGACTTGTTCGTCATTTACCTCGATACTGAAAGCCCTCAGCTGCTGTCGGATTGTCTCACTTGAGGGAGCTTTATGGGAGCCCGTAGCCATGGTTGCTGTCACCTGTAAGTCTCTGATTTAATTCCTCTTGTTCAGTTACGACCGTTCAACAGATATCGTTTTCCCGCAACACCGGCTACCAGATCAATGGTCGCATGCCAGACGGAGAGGGGAACAAGACTCCCGAGCAAGATCCGGAACGCACCCAGGACCATTCCGAGTAACGTGGTCCCAACAACGCCGCTCTTTCCCTGATACGTATGAGCCAGACCGAACAGTAAAGCTGTGAGTACCACCCCGACCGACGGCGGGAGGCCGGCATGCGCGAGCGCGGCCATCCCAAATCCGCGATAGAGAAATTCCTCGCAAACCCCCGCAGTCAAGGCGAGCGTGAAATAGGGAAGCATCTCCAGAAAAGAACTCGGGAGCACTCGAGCCGCGAGCAACCGCAACGTATCGGCGGCCGTCCCTTCGAGCGTCCCGATACGGCGAAGGTTCAACCAGTGCAGACCGCCAAGAACCAACGCACCTGCGACGGCCGGAAAAAGAACGTCGAACCATGGAAGCCTGGCAAGTCCTAATTCTGCGGGTGTCAGGCCGCGCGCAATGGCTCGCCAGACCACAAGTATCGCGAGAAACCACTGGACGGCGATCGTGCTGCCGTACAGCGTTATCTTTTCTTTGCTCGGGACGTGGTCCTTTGCAAGGAGACGACGCAGGCGCACACGTCCTCTCCAGGGAACGACGATCAGCAGAAACGCGAAAATAAGCCAGAAGTCCCAGGGCATTTGCGATAAGAACATTATCACGTCGCTCTGGCAAGTTGTCCCGACGGCCAGCGATTCGATCGCGACGAGCATGGAGGGAACGTCCCCGGTATACTCTTTCCGGATACAGGGAGGTGCAGGTTGAGCGAATCTGTGAAGCTGACGGCAATGGTGAAAGCCGCCGGTTGCGCCGCAAAACTGAGCCCGGGAATGCTCGATTCTATTTTGCGGGGCTTGCCGCGGTCGACCGATCCAAATGTTCTCGTCGGATTCGATACCAACGACGACGCTGGCGTCTATCAGCTCGATGAAAATCTCGCCATCGTGCAGACCGTAGATTTTTTCACCCCGATTGCCGACGATCCGTTCACGTTCGGCCAGATCGCCGCCACCAACGCGCTGAGTGATATTTATGCCATGGGCGGGCGGCCCGTCTCCGCACTCTCTCTTGTGGGTTTCCCCGCAAAAGGGGAGATCAAGATTCTCGAGGAGATCATTCGCGGTGGCCTGGACAAAATGAGCGAAGCCCGATGTAGCGTGATCGGTGGCCACTCGATCCGTAACGACGACATCATTTTTGGATACGCGGTCACGGGCGTGATCAACCCGAAGGAAATCTGGCGAAATGTCGGCGCGCGCACAAATGACATTCTACTGTTCACGAAATCAATCGGCACGGGAGTGCTTTCGACGGCCACAAAAAATAATCGAATCGGTAAGAACGCCCTGGAGGCCGCAATCCTTTCAATGACCACGCTGAATCGCGCCGCAGCCGATGCCCTGCATTCGCTTGAATTGCAAACGGGCGCACAGTGTGTCCATGCCGTAACCGATGTGACCGGGTTCAGTCTGCTGGGTCACGCAAGAGAAATGGCGCTCGGCGATCCAGAGCAAGGATTGCCACAGGTCTCCTTTGAAATCTCCTGTCATTCAGTACCCGTCTTGCCTGGAGCGCTCGAAGCGGTTCGTGACGGCATGATTCCCGGCGGACTCAACAATAACCGCAGTTTCATTGGAGACTGCGTTGCTTTTGCCGAAAACGTTCCTGAGGAAAACCGCGCACTTCTGTTTGATCCGCAAACTGCGGGAGGCCTGCTGGTTGCCATCGCTCCGGAATTTGCCGGGCAGGCAATCGAGCTTTTTCACTCCCGCGGCATACCGGCTGCAAGAATCGGTCGCGTTCTTCCAAAGGCATCGCCGCTGATTTCCGTACTCTGAAAATCCATCCTTTGAAGGATCCATGGATACCATCACGCACGGCATCGCAGGTACCCTTATTGCAAAGGCAGCATTCGGCGGCGAAGATCTTTTTCCGCTGGTTCCGGTCACCAGACGCCGGATCGTTACCTGGTCCTTGATGTTGGGTGCAATTTTTCCGGACAGCGATGTGTTCCGTGACATGTTCTCCAGCAACGAATTACTGATGCTCACCTGGCATCGCAGCATTACCCATTCACTCCTTGGCCTTCCCGTCTGGGCACTCATTCTCGCTGCACTCACCTCGCGGCTTGCAAGATGGCGAAAATGGAATGCGCCCTCGTTTCTGGCGCTTTGTGGAATCTGGGCGATAGGCCTCGGCAGCCACATTTTTCTCGATCTGCTGACAACCTTCGGGACCATGATCTGGTCCCCGGTCAACTGGGCGCGGCCCGCCTGGGACATTCTCTTCATCGTCGATCTTACCTTCACCGCAATTCTCCTCATCCCCCAGCTTCTCGCCTGGATTTCAGAAGACCCGGAAGGAGTGCGAAGGCGTGCACTGACGATGGCGCTCGTCTTTATTCCCGCTCCGTTTCTGGTGTCCCGGTTTGCGCAAATTGTCGGCGCGCCGATATCTCGAGGCGCAACCATTTTCGCGACGATCCTGATGGCGGCACTGTTCCTGTCACCGGTTCTGTTCGGTTGGGGCGGCGAAATCCCCTACGCATCCTGGAATCGTGCCGGCATGGCACTTTCCATCCTGTATTTGCTCGCTGCGACTTTCGCCCATTACGTGGCTCTCAGACGCGTCGAGGATTTTGCCAAACGGGAAAACATCGAAGTCAATTCGATCGGCGCACTCCCGCTCCCCCCTTCGCTGCTTCATTGGGACGGTCTCGTGCGCGCACCCCGCGGTGTCTATGAATTGCGCATGGATCTTGCGGAAGATCTGCTGAGGAGCGACCACGCAAATCCGGAAGTGTTACAGCACAAGTACTATCCGGACGCACTCACCAATCCGTTTATCGACGAGGCGCTCGCCCTGCCCGAAGTTCAGAAAGTCATGTGGTTTGCCCGGTTCCCGGTTACGCGCTTTCACAAGGAAGGCAGCGAGGCCATTGTCGAAATCTCTGATCTCAGGTTCCCCGAAACGCGTCGCGACCGTGTGGCGTCGTTCACCTACCGCGTCCGTTTTTCAGCCGACGGGGCTGTGCTGTCGCAGGGCTGGGTAAAGCGCTAGGAGGGTACTGGCTGCGAGGTACTGCGGGTTGCGGAACTTGCCCTGGAGTTTCCGGCCGCAAACGGTAGTTGAATTCGCCCGGGCTCGGCACTTCTGCAAGTCAGCGCTTGAGGCTGCTATCGCTCTTAACAGGATGAATCACTACCTGTCGCTCTTCGCCCGTACCGATACTTTCCGTCCGTATCCCGGGCATGTCTTTCAGTGCAAGATGGACGATGCGTCGCTCGCGCGAAGACATGGGGTTTAGCGGAAAAGGCTGCTTTGAGGTCTCGACCCGTTCGGCGGCCACTTTCGCGGTCATCTTCAGTTCCTCAAACCGCAACGCGCGATATCCGCCACTATCGAGATGAATCTTGTCGTGGAAAGAGGGTTCAAGCCCGATGGCGCGGAACATGAGATGTTCGAGGGCCTTCAGCAATTCGGCATTTCGCGCCAGCAACAGTTCGCGATCTCTGCCGTCAAGATCCGCCAGTATCTCGGCTTCATTCTGCTCGTCGCCGTCCGCCACGCGCAGCTTGACGTGCAGATCAAACTTACCGCTTCGCACAATCGTTTCAAGAAACGCGCGAACAGCCTCAGCTGCTGCGGCACGATCGAGCTTTCCCCCGTGAACCAGGTCTTTTGTCATCGTCGTCTAACCACGTGTTACAAGCAAATATGGGTAAAACCCCTCTCGAACGGCGCACCTATTTCTTTGCGTTTGTGCGTGCAAGTTTTGCCGGGGCGGGAAGCGGGTGGGTCCTGTTGAGATACCACTGCTGCAGGATACCCACCAAACTGCTGGTGAGAATATACAACGCCAAGCCGCTTGAAAACGGAAAAACGACAAACATAATTGCAAAACTGATCGGCATGATCTTCATCATCTGCGCTTGCTGCGGATCGGTAGTCGTCATGGGCGTCATTTTTGACACGAGGTACATGGTCACGCCCACTACGACCGGCAAGATATAGTAGGGATCGGCAGAAGCCAGGTCATGGATCCACAGCCAGCTCGCGTGTCGTAATTCAATCGCGCCACGGAGCGCGGTGTTCAATCCGAACCAGATGGGCATCTGCAGGAACATCTGAAAGCATCCGCCAACCGGGTTGATCCCTTCGCGTTGATAGATGGCCATGACTTCCTTGTTCATTTCGGCCTTGCGCGGATCATTCAGCTTGTATTTCTTGTATTTCTCCTGGATCTGCTTGATTTCCGGGCCTACACGCTGCATTTTCATGGTTGTCTTGTAACTGGAAATGCGCAGCGGGAACAGCAACATGTTGATCACTAGGGTCAGAACGACGATTGTCCATCCCCAGTTCGGGATGTACTTGTGGAGCCATTTGAGGCCGTGGAAGAGCGGATCGGCAATAAATTCCATCCATCCAAAGGAAACCAGTGAATTGAGCGGCGGGTGCATCGCTTTCAGGTCATCGTAGTCTTTTGGCCCTACATAGACGCGCATGGCCATTGGCTCGGCCGAAGTTGCCGTAGCAACTTCGGGAAGCGGCTCGGACTGTTCCTTGCCTTTTACCGTACGCTGCGACCAGACCTTCCAGTAACGCGTTTCAAGCGGTGTCGTCATGGCATTCTGCGGAGCCAGGAACGTCGCCGTGAAGTACCGATCCTCTATACCTGTAAACGTCTTTCCGCCCTGCCAGACATTTCCCCACTTCTCCGGGCTATCGAGCTTCTTGGCCAGAAATGTTGAGAGCTTGCCGTTCTCGCTGTAAAAGGTATTGATCGTCGTCGCAGGCGCAGGATCAGATACGGTCCAATCGCCAAACCAGCCGCGCCACGCCAAGCCGGACAGGACGCGTGAACCGTTATTGCTGGACGTGGTTTCGACATTCACAACGTATGAATCGTCAAAGTGAAAGGTCTTTGAAATCTCGAGATGACCGTCGCTGAAGGTGAATTTCAGGTCCGGACCACCTTCGCCGGTAACTTTATAGAGTGATGTATTGGCGGTCTTTTCAAGTTGCGGATCGTCAAAGACCAGCGAAAATGGCC
The DNA here is from genome assembly GCA_963723725.1 of Candidatus Acidiferrales bacterium. GTDB lineage: Bacteria > Acidobacteriota > Terriglobia > Acidiferrales > UBA7541 > Acidiferrum. The sequence goes on along the minus strand of CAVRSA010000016.1, from coordinate 68,969 downwards.
ACCGCTCCGCTTCATGTTGAAGTCCGGGGTTGACAAGGTCGAGCACGCGCTGCTGCGACCGTCCCTTGTCGTCCTTGAAGTCGTCCTTGTATTTCTTCAGCTGCCAACTTTTCACCATCGCGCCACGGTTCGAGAATTCCACCCGATACAGTGCATTCTCGACCACTACACTTCGCTCTTCGGAATCCGCGATGACGGGAATGGAGGAAGGGGCAGCGGTCGCAGCGGGTGCCGCGGCAATCGTGGAAGGAACTTTTGTAACCGGGGGAGTGACAGAATTCGCAGCACCAGGGTTGGTTGTTCCTGTCGCTGCCGGCTGATTCACTGAGGGCTGGTTCACCGGTGGTTTTGGCCCAAAGTACTTCGTCCAACCAAGAAATACGACCATCGAGAGCAGCGACGCAACCAGAATGCGCATCTCTGGTGTGAACTTGTCTTTCTTTCCACCGACTGGCGGCAGAGGGGTCATCGGTGGCGTACTCAAGAGCGTGCCTCGCGTGTTTCGGAATTATTTCCGCATTGGCAATTCGTATGCATCGTTTCCCATTTCTCCGGAACCGGATCAAATCCGAACTTTCGCGACAGCGGCTGGCAGCGCAACAGGCGTTTCGTGCCGAGCCATATCCCGCGCGGAACACCAAACCGTTCAATCGCTTCGTACATGTAGCGCGAGCATGTCGGTTCAAACCGGCAGCTTCCCGCAAAGAGCATCGACAGATACGATTTGTAAAAACTCAGCAGGAACAGAGCCGCCCGTACGCCGACACTCGTTCTGGTTTCCGTGGCAGCGTCCGGGTGATGTGATGATGATGTCATCGCGGGGCTCACAGCTTTTTCACCAGACGCAACAGGTCCTCGGTCAGCAGAGGCAGCGGGGCCTTGGCCACCGACGTCTTTGGATGCATCACGAAGTCCCATCCTGAGGGTATCTCCTGGCGGTGGCAGCGGACCATCTCCCGCAATCGGCGCCTGATGCGGTTTCGCACTACCGCGCCGCCCAATGCTTTCTTGATGCTGAAACCGAAGCGGCTTAGCGGCAGTTCATTGGGGCGAACGAAGATGGTGAAATGCGAACTGGATCGACGTTTTCCGGCGCGATAAACCGCATCGTATTCACTGCGTCGCACCAGCCGCGCCTCGCGCGGAAACTTCCACTCGTCCTTCATCGGGATTCGTCCCGGCGTCCCATCCCAGAACTAGGGTATGAGTGTATGACGGCCCTTCTTGCGGCGGGCTGCAAGCACTTTGCGGCCACCCTTGGTTTTCATGCGCGAACGGAATCCGTGAGTTTTGGCGCGGCGGCGCTTCCGCGGTTGAAATGTACGCTTTGGCAAAACAATTCTCCTTAGTTAGTTCCGAAACGGCCGATGAAGTCCGAAGGCATGGCAGGTCACGAGAGAACAACCCGCCTCACAATCGATTCCCGGCTATCCGTAGCAGTCATCGCGCGCAGCTCTTCGCCGCCCGGTCACTCCCTTGCTACGATGGCCTTGGATTCGTCTTCGTCAAGCCTATTGCCCGTTTTTCGGCAGCTCTTCGAATCTATAAGTGTACTTGCCACCGCCACTTAGGGTCAAGAAAAGGTGAGGGTAGGTTATAGCGCGGGTCCCCAAAGTCGGCAGCTGTCCCATCTCGAAGCAAAATTTCCGACCGTCATCTGACCGGGCAATTCGCTAGAATGAAGTCTATGAAACTCACAGGAAATACGATTCTCGTCACCGGCGGCGGCTCCGGCATTGGGAGCGGACTCGCCACCGAATTTCACAAACTGGGGAACGAAGTCATTATCGCGGGACGAAGGAAGAGCGCGCTTGAGGAAACCGTTGCAGCAAATCCGGGGATGAAGGCTCGGGTGCTCGACATTTCGGACGCAACAGCGATCCGGCGGTTTAGCGCGCAGATCGCCAGCGATTATCCCGCACTGAACGTCCTCATCAATAATGCCGGCATCATGCGCATGGAAAATTTACGGAAGCAGCAGGGCGATCTCGGGGATGCGGAATCCATCGTAGCGACCAATCTGCTCGGGCCCATTCGTCTGACAGCAGCACTGCTCCCTCTCCTTGAAAGCCAGCCCGCGGCCACCGTCATGAACGTCTCCTCCGGCCTGGCTTTCGTTCCCCTGCACACCACCCCAACGTATTGCGCGACGAAGGCCGCTCTTCATTCCTACACGCAGACACTTCGCTATCAATTACGGTCCACGCAGATCGAGGTGCTGGAGCTTATTCCACCCTACGTCGCTACCGACCTGCTGAACGGCAGAAATGATCCGCGTGCCATGCCACTGCCTAAATTCATTGAAGAAGTGATGGCCATCCTCAAAGCGCAGCCCGAGGCAAGAGAAATCTGCGTCGAAAATGTGAAGGGTCTTCGCCTTGCCGCCGAAAAAGGTGTGTATGAGAACGTCTTTAACGGATTGAACGCTGCGGTCGGCGAGGTGTTCGATCAATCGCGCTAGCCAGCTGCGCACCCGGAAGCAAGCCACTAGATTTCTGACAAAGGCCGCGGCCTTTTAGCCGGTTACGACCAACAACGCAAAGCCGTCGTATCCCTTTTCACCAACGGTCTGGATTTCCGTCGCGCTGACGCGTCTCTCGCTCTTCAGCATGTCGTTGAACCGCCGGACGCCTTGAATGTTCGGATCTTCGCTGCTGGCATCGATTACTTCTCCATCGCGAATGATGTTGTCGACGATGATCGTCGTGCCGGGACGAGACAATTTAAGCGCCCATTCGAAGTAGCCTGGAATGTTGCTCTTGTCGGCATCGATGAAGATGAGGTCGAAGGGCCCGAGCCCATCGGCAGCGAGTTTTGGCAAGGAATCGAGCGCCTTGCCCAACCGGAGTTCAATCACGTCTCTAAGCCCGGCCAGTTCAAAATTCTTGAGAGCCACTGCTGCGTGCTTCGGATCCACCTCCAGGGTGACGACTCTCGCTCCCTCTGGCAACGCCCGCGCCATCCAGATCGTGCTGTAGCCGGCGAGCGTCCCGATCTCCAGAATTTTCCTGGCGCTGCACATCTTCACCAAAAGGTGCAACAACTTTCCTTGCGTCGGGGAAACCGCAATTACTGGCAGCCCGGCGTCGGTTGCGTTTCCTAACGCCTCCGCGAGGACCCTGTCTTCAGGCAACAGCTTTTCCTTGATGTAGGTGTCAACCGCCGTCCACAGTTCTTGAGTCATCAACCGATACCTCGATTTCGTCTTCTGACAGATTGTAACAAGCGTCATTCGTTGGTCTGCTTGTGTTCCCGACCAGGAGTGTATGTCGCCCTCAGGCTTAAAACCGCCATCCATATCCAACCAGGAATTCGATGCTGTGCTTTAGCCCGCCACCTGGATAATTGACGGGCACTCCATTCACATCTACCGTGCGATCGCCATAAAAAATGTGAGTATCACCCGCTTCGAGCCGGATCGTGCTCCGCTCACCGGGGTAGAATTCGACGATGCCCCCGAGATCGAGCACGACATTGGTCGAACGCCCATATGCATACGTCGTTGTCCCCTCGCTGCTATTGCTGGCCGTGACCGCCTGTGAGTAGCTGTTAAACCCTGGTCGGACTTTCCCGAAAAAACCATAATGGTTGCGCCGGATTCCCCCCTTCACTCCAAACAGGCCCTGCAGAATTTCGCCGCCATCAAGCGGGCCACCGGTTGAACGGCTTTCAGGGAAAAACAGCACATCGCTATCGAGATAAAACACACCCCATATCCGATACGATGCAAATCCTCCGAGGCCGAGGTCGGTAGCGACGCCGTTGAACGCGCCTTCGCGCACGCTCGTCAGGGTGCTGAACAGCGGGCCAAACTCCCAGTTGCCAGTGACCGGTGTCTCCTCGTGATTGTCCCGCAATTCGCCCAGCCGGTAGGCAACGCCAAAGCTCAGACGCGTGGTGTCCTCGATTTTTCCGATCGCGAGACTCCTGCCGCCTGTTCCATTGGGGTAACTTTCATTCGATACCCGGTATGGATTTCCTGCAATATCCGCGCGCAGTACCCAGCGCGGCGTAATGTAATATTCAAGACCACCGCCAAGGTTCAGCACAAAATAAGTCGGCGAAATCGTCTGGCTCCTGAAGTCGTAAACATCGTTGAAGTGCATCAGTCCGGGCCGGATCAAACCGAAGACGGATAGCCGGCGGGTTTCAATTACCTTGGCGCGCAGACCAATTACTGCCTCGAGCGTTTGCCCGCCTTGCACCAGAAATTCTGAGGCGGCGTGCTCCGGGAAATAGTCAACTTCCCCTTCCAGCGCCAGCCGGCGGTTGAAGTTCCAATCAAATCGCGCACCAAAACCGGGAAAATTCTTGCCGCCGCCGCCGTCCGGGGTTTGCCTGATCGTGGAAAATTCTCCGCCAATCTCAAACTTCGCGTATTGGTCCTGCGCAAGGCAAGCTCGAGCCCCAAACAGCAGCACGATCAGGAGAAAGGCATATGCCGGAACTGATCTAGGCAGTCTTGCGATATTCATCGAAGGCCGCCAGGTAACGATCCACATCTTTATGCAAGAGGTAGTACGGAGTGGACTGGCGGATCTTTGAAGGTTGCCCTCCGCGAATCCTGATTTTTTTCTCCCTCCATAGCCACAGTTCGAGGTCCGGCATTTTTGCCGGAGCCACGGTTACTGTCGTGATCCCGCAGCGCATCGTCGGATCAGGCGAAGTCCAGCTCACTGCGCCTCGTGCCATCATCTCCTTCAGAATATAGTCGGCCATCTGCCGATGGCGCTTTTCAATACGTTCCATGCCGATCTGATTTGCGAATTCTGTTGCGGCGCGCAAGCCGCACAGCGCCGGGACGTTCGAGCTGCCGATACGCTGGAATCGTTCTGCACGGATTTTCTTGTCGTCCCAGCCTTCGGTAGCAATCGTGCTCCACAGGCGGTCGATCTGATCCTCACGCACATACAGGAATCCTGTTCCTTTTGGTGCCTGCAGCCACTTGTGCGGGCTTGAGGAATAGAAATCGCAACCGATGGCCGAGATGTCGAGTTTCATCATTCCCGGCACGTGCGCGCCATCGATGGCGCACAGAATCCCCTTCGAACGGGCGAGCGCCGCCAGTTCTTTTGCCGGGAGTACAACTCCCGTAACCGTAGTGATGTGACTGAAGAAAATCACCCGAGTGCGAGGACCGATCGCGTCCTGAAATAAATTGAGCACGGTCGCTCGATCCTTGACCGGCTTCGGTAACGTCACTTTTTTGACGACAACGCCGTATCGTTTCGCCCGCAAATTCCACGGCTGCTCGCCGCCCGGATGTTCCTGATCGGTCATCAGGACCTCATCGCCCGGTTTGAGATCGATTCCGTTCGCGATATAGCTGTTCGCTTCGGTCGCATTGCGCACCAGTGCCAGCTCATCGCGGGTACAGCCGACAAATTGTGCCAGGGGATCGCGAAACTGGTTCCACTTCGCGTAGCCCCAGATCGGATAATCCTCGGGATCGCTCTCGGCCAGCCGTTCCGAATCGCGATATCCATCAAACACCGAACTCAAAACCGGCGCGGGAGACGATCCCACGGTTCCGTTGTTCAGATACACTTCATCTTCCGGGATCAGGAATTGTTTCCGGATCTCCGTCCAGTACGCTTCTTCGTTTTTTTCATAGAGTGAAGGATCGGGAAGCTTGTCGGGTGCCTGGCCCAGGATATCTTTGCACACTGCCGGGAAGTTCACGCTCGCCCCGCCAAGTGCCGCCACCCCCGCAAACGAAGAAAGAAATTCTCGCCGGTCGACCATTTTCTCGCTCACCTCTCGGAGGGATTCTATCTTGAATCGACGCGGCCGCGCAGATGAATACGAATCCCTTGCCGGCGGCCGTCTCAAAACCGGGCGAGCAACCCGAGTCTCGATCGATTGCGATTCCCTGCCCGGCATTCTTTGGAACGTTTCTGTGGACCTCGGACGGCACCAGGCATACCGGTTGCCGCCTGCCGGGGCATCAAAGCAAACTGCTAGTCGCTGCCGCATACGACACGAGAAAGGTGACGGCGCATGCTGACAAGACCGGGACGGTTGCTGCATCTTGAAGGCGCCGCGATACTTGCTCTGGCGGTGTACCTCTATCATCTTCATCAGTTTTCATGGTGGCTGTTCGCTCTGCTATTTCTAGCACCCGATCTTTCCATGCTCGGGTATCTCAAGAACGCCAGGTGGGGGGCGGCCTTCTACAATTTCGTCCATACACTCACGGTTCCGGTTCTGCTGCTGTTTGTAGCGTTATGGCTGCCGGGCGCTCCATATGTCCCCTACGCCTTGATCTGGATTTCGCACATCGGCCTTGATCGTATGCTCGGCTTTGGCCTGAAGTACCCCACGGTTTTCAAGGATACTCACCTGCAGCACGTCTAGGACATGGTGCGGCAAGAGTCACGAAATACGCGATCTTCCGGGTGGCGACAGGGCCACCGACCACAGGTACAATAGAGAAAACAAGCAAAGCCAGGAGCATTTGTGTTTGAGAATCTGACAGATCGGCTACAACGAACGTTTAAAAATCTGCGCGGACAGGGCAAGCTCACCGACGAGCATCTGGATGCCGCGCTCCTAGAAATACGCGAAGCTTTGCTTGAGGGTGACGTAAACGTCGGTGTCGCAGACGAACTGCTCGCCAATATCAGGGCCAAGGGACTTGGCACGGAAGTCATGCTGCAGCTTTCCCCTGACCAGCAGGTCATCAAGATTGTCCGCGACGAACTGCTCAATTTACTGGGCAAGCATGCCAAACCGCTGTTTGCCTCGCGCCCTCCGTCGGTCTGGATGATCGTCGGCCTGCAGGGCTCGGGCAAGACAACGACCACCGGCAAATTGGCGAAGTGGCTCACGCAGCATGGTCACCGGCCAATCGTCGTTTCCACCGACGTTTATCGACCGGCCGCGCGCGAGCAGCTCTCGCAGGTGGCAAAGTCCATCGGAATTTCCGTCTGGCCCGCAACCGGCACGGATAAACCGCTTGAAATTGTGCGTGGCGCGATCAAGGAAGCGAAGCTGTCGGCCAGCGATGTGGTGCTCGTCGACACCGCGGGCCGCTTGCACATCGACGATGAGCTGATGAACGAGCTGTCCAATCTCAAGAAGGAATTGCAGCCGAGCGAAATGCTGTTCATCGCCGACGCGATGGTGGGGCAGGACGCGGTGCGTTCCGCCGGTGAATTTCACAAGCGCCTCGGCCTCACCGGGGTGATTCTCACAAAACTGGACGGCGATGCCCGCGGTGGTGCGGCGCTTTCGATCGGCAAGGTTACCGGGGCCCCGGTGAAGTTTGTGGGCCTTGGCGAAAAATATGATGCGCTTGAGGGATTCTATCCCGAGCGCATCGTTTCGCGCGTGCTGGGCATGGGCGACATTCTTTCGCTCATTGAAAAGGCGGAAGGAGCGTTTGACAAAAAAGCGGCGCTGGAACTCGAGCGCAAGCTGCGCAAGGAAGAGTTCACGCTCGAAGATTTCCGCGACCAGCTGAAACAGATCCGCAAGATGGGCCCACTCGAGCAACTTGTCGATATGCTTCCAAAAATTGGTCCACTGCAGAACATGCCGAAAGATGCGCAGGTCGATGAAAAGAAGCTGAAGCAGGTCGAAGCAATCATCAACTCCATGACCAATGAAGAGCGCCGCGATCACAACGTGATTGACGGCAAGCGCCGGAAGCGGATTGCCAAGGGCAGCGGCACATCCGTTCAGGACGTAAATCAGGTCGTAAAGCAGTACCTGCAGATGCGCACGATGATGAAACAATACGGTGCCATGGCGGCTCGCGCGAAAATGAAGGGCCTCGGCAAACTCGCTGGCCTCGGCTAGGAATTCCTGAAATCAGCCTCGCGCCAACGGGGGAAATACCATGGAAGCGGGATGCCCCATCGGAAGCAGTTTGACCGTGCTTTACTGCGCAGCAAACACTGTCGCGGCAATTGTTTCGCCAAGCTCGCCGGGCGAGGTGTCAGTGCGGTTGCTGAGAATAATGATCGTCAGGTTGTCGCCGGAGTAGCGCTGGATCGTTGAACGAAAGCCAAGGGACTCGCCGTCGTGGTATTCGCGTACATGCCCTTTGTAGGAATCGAGGAACCAGCCGTATCCATATTCGACCGGAAACTGCCGATCCTGGGTCATATTTTTCGGCCAATCGTAGGGCGTCCCGTCCGCTTTTTTTGCTGACGTCCAGGCGGGTGCCATTTCGCTCTTGCCAAGCAGGCTGTAGTTTGTCAGGGCACGATCCCATCGCGCCAGGTCTTGCACATTCGAATAAATTCCTCCGTCACCCTGTGTGCCGGAGGTTGAACTCTGATCTGTAACCTTGAAGCTTCCTCCCTCTTTCGTGTGGCCGTAGGCGCGATGTGCCACCGTATTCCTGTTCTTGACGTAAACAACGGTCGTTTTCATCCCGAGCGGCGCGAAAATCCGTTTTTGCAGGAAGTCGCCGTAAGACGTTCCCGAAACCTTTGCGACGATCAATCCCAGGAGAACGTACCCTGAGTTGCTGTATTCCCATTTGGTCCCGGGCGGAAAGGCGCCACTTGTTTGTGCTTCGAGAAGGGCAAGCACTTCCGCATCGGTTATCTGCTTTCGAGCCGACCACTTCGGCCCGTGCGCTTTTTCATCCGCTTCCATCAGCTCTTCGTAGTCGCGAAGCCCCGAGGTGTGTGACAGCAGTTCGCGGACGGTAATTGTCCTGCCGTAGGGCGGGAAATCCGGCCAGATATCCGTCAGGTGATCTTCGTACTGGAGCTTTCCGTCGTCGACGAGCAGCATGATTGCCATGGCCGTGAACTGCTTGGTGACGCTGGCCAGCCTGAAATTCGTGTCGGGCTCGATTTTTGCCGGTTTGCCAAATTCGCGTACTCCATATCCCTTTACAAAAATTACCTTGGGACCCTCCTCTACGAGCACCGCAAACCCCGGATCGACGGGGCTGCTTTTGGCCAGAACGAGTGCGTCGATTCGCTTCTCGAGGGAAGCGCCATTCGCGGAATCTGCAGGAGCCGATCGCACGACCGCGACAGAACCTGCAACTATAAGCACAAGCAGACCCGCCCAACTGGCTCGCATGGTCCTCCTTTAGGTAAGATGGCAGCTTACCACCGGACTCACTCGTTTATCTGGCAGTAACAGAGTTCAAGGCATCCTCTCTAACCGACACAAGGACGAACATGCCTAAGACAGGTCTCAAGGATCCGCGCCTCTATCTCAACCGCCATCTCCAGTGGATGGCCTTCAACCAGCGCGTACTTGAAGAAGCCCGCGATCACAGCAATCCGTTGCTTGAACGAGTCAAGTTTCTCGCCATCACCGCCAATAATCTGGACGAATTTGTCGAAGTCCGGGTCGCCAGTTTCCTGCAGAAGATCGAGCACGGCTCGCAGAACATCAGCCCGGACGGTCACACTCCCAGTGAAGAGCTCGAACAGGTTTCTCAGGCAATGCACGTGTTTGTTCGAGATCAGTATAAATGCTGGAACGAAGAACTGGTCCCACAGCTTGCGAAACACGGGATCCGGGTTTTGGCGGTCGATCAGCTGCATGACAAGGCTGCGAAAATTGCCAAGGCCTTTTACGACCGTCGCGTTTACCCCATGCTCACGCCAGTCACTGTCGATCCCTCACACCCGTTCCCGCACGTGCTGAACAAGGCACTGTGCATTGCGTTCCTGCTGCGCCGCCGGCGAAGCCGGAACGGGTCTCCCTTTTTTGGCGTGCTGACCGTACCGCGGGCCTTGCCGCGTCTCTTGCGGGTGCCGAACGGCGATGCCAGCATTCATTACGTTTTTCTGCAGGACCTGATCTCCGAGTATGCCGAAAAACTCTATCGCGGTTACGAGATTCTAGCGTCCGCTCCGTTCCGCATTACCCGAAACAGCAACCTTTATCTCGAGGAGGAAGAGGCGCGGACGCTGCTCGAAGCGATTGACTCGCAAGTGGCGCAACGCCGCAAGGGCGATGCGGTCAGGCTCGAAATAGAAGCTGGCGCGCACCCGGAAATTATCAACCGCCTGATCTCGATCTTTGATCTTGATGAATCGCTGGTGTTCCGCGTGCCGGGTGTCGTCAATCTTCAGCGGCTGTTTCAGCTCTACGATGAAACCCCGCGGCCGGACCTGAAATATCCGAAATTCACTCCCCGTCAGGTGCATATCGGCCACGATAGCGAGTCCATGTTTGAAGCCCTGCGCCGTGGGGATGTCCTGCTGCATCATCCCTACGATTCCTACGATCCGGTCGTAAATTTTCTGCGAACCGCGGCACACGATCCGCGCGTTCTGTCGATGAAACAGACCCTCTACCGGACCAACTCCGATTCGCCGGTTGCCCATGCGCTGCTTGAGGCCGCAGGGAAAAAAGAAGTGACTGTTGTCGTGGAGTTAAAAGCCAGCTTTGACGAGACCACCAACATTCGCTGGGCGAGAAGCTTTGAAGATGCAGGCGTACAGGTCTTTCACGGTGTTGTCGGCCTCAAGACACACGCCAAGCTTGCACTTGTCGTCCGCAACGACCCGGATGGCAAGATCCGCCGTTATGCCCATTTGGGCACGGGCAATTACAATCCGTCGACGGCACGCTTCTACAGCGACCTCAGTTTTTTCACGAGTAATCCCGGGATCACGTCCGCGGTAAATGACGTTTTTAATTACCTCACTGCGTACGCCGAAAAGCCTCATTACAAGCCGCTGATGGTGGCTCCAAAAGATCTGGCGAAGACCTGCTTTGCGCTCGTCGAGCGCGAAGCCCGCCACGCAAAGCGCGGGCGTCCCGCACGGATCATCGCCAAGTGCAACGCGGTTGTGGATCCACCGATGGTGCGGGCGCTCTACAGGGCGTCGCAAGCCGGAGTCGCGATCGACCTCATCGTTCGCGGCCAGTGCACGCTTGTGCCGGGACTGCGCGGCATCAGCAGTCGAATCCATGTGCGGAGTATTGTCGGCCGCTTCCTTGAACACAGCCGTATCTTTTATTTCGAAAATGGGGGCAGCCCCGAAATCTATCTGGGCAGCGCCGACTGGATGCCTCGTAATCTCTATGAACGCGTTGAGGTGCTCTTTCCCATCCGGGACCCGCTTTTGATGGAGCGTATTGTGAAGGAAATCCTGCCCGCCTATCTCGCCGACAACCGTAAGGCGAGGATCCTCGGAGCGGACGGCATTTACAGGAGAGCCCCTCGTCCGGAGCGAGGTAAAGGCTTTTCAGTGCAGCAACACCTGATGGAGCTGGCGAGCATTCCGGTAAACGGTTCGGAAAAGGCGCAGGAGCCCGGCGCCAATATCTCCTATAGTAAAGAGCAGGCAGCCGCGGCGACTGATTCCGCGGTAAACTCTGACCTCGAATTACAGGACTCGCTGAATGCAACCGTATGATCTCGTTGTGATCGGATCCGGACCGGGTGGGCAGAGAGCCGCCATCCAGGCGGCAAAAGCAGGAAAACGCGCAGCTGTCGTGGAAAAGCAGAGCATGGTTGGTGGTGTGTGCATCAACACCGGGACGATACCGAGCAAAACGATGCGCGAAGCGGTGCTGCACCTCTCGGGGTTCTACGATCAGGCGTTCTACGGCGCGAACTATCACCCGAAGGAAAGCATCACGATGAGCGATCTTTTCTTCCGCGTAAATCGCGTCATCGAAAACGAAGCAGCCGTCCTCCAGGACCAGCTTCGACGCAACGGAATCGATCTGTATCACGGCACGGGGGCGTTCACCGATCCCCATCATATTCGGGTGGAAAACACGACCGGTTACAGCGAACTGGAAGCCGAGTTTGTCGTCATCGCTACCGGCACAAAACCCGCGACAAATCCGAAAGTTCCTATCAATGGCCGTAACATCCTCAACAGTGACCAGATTCTTTCGATGCCAGGAGTGCCGAAGACACTGATTGTCGTCGGTGGAGGCGTGATCGGTGTCGAATACGCCTGCATGTTTGCTACGTTGGGAGTCAGGGTCATCATCGTCGAGAAGCGCCCGCGTTTGCTCGAATTTGCCGACGCGGAAATGGTCGAAGCGCTCAGCTACAACATGCGGGACCGCCGTGCCACCATGCGCCTCAATGAAGAAGTCGAAAGCGTCGAGGAATTGCCGGACGGAAAAGTGGCGGCAAATCTCGTCAGCCAGAAGCGTATTGTGGGTGATGCCCTGCTCTATGCCGTGGGCCGTAAGGGAAATGTCGAAAAACTGAACCTGGCAGCCGCGGGAATTGAAGCCGACGATCGCGGGCGTATCAAGGTCGACCATGACTATCGAACCTGCCAGTCTCATATTTTTGCGGTTGGCGACGTAATCGGCTTTCCGAGCCTGGCGTCGGTCTCGATGGAACAGGGCCGCATCGCCTCTGCCAGGGCCTTCGGGCTGCAGTCCGAGTCTGACCCGGCGGGCTATCCCTACGGTATCTATACCATCCCCCAGATTTCGTTCATTGGCAAAACCGAAGAGCAATTGACGGAAGAAGACGTCCCCTATGAAGTTGGTGTGGCGTATTACCGGGAAATTGCCCGCGGACAAATCACAGGGCACACGGAAGGGCGCCTCAAGCTGCTGTTCCACCGGCAAACCCTGGAGCTGCTGGGCGTCCATATCTACGGCGAGGACGCCGCTGAGCTGCTGCACATCGGGCAGGCCGTACTGCTGCTCAAGGGCAAAATGACCTATTTCATTCAGACCGTCTTCAATTACCCGACTCTCGCCGAATGCTATAAAGCTGCCGCCTTTAACGGGTTAAACCGGCTGGGTTAGGTGCCGGAGCGGCAGCTCCGACGCCGTCAGGGTTTTCGCCTAAAGTAAATATCTTGCTCGGCTTAGCAGGGAAGGATTGCCCGCCGCGGCGATCTCACGATAGAATAGTGAATCTCTAGGAGGAAGTGTTTAGTGTTAACTATTCGTTTGGCCAGAATTGGCAAGAAGAAGAAACCATTCTATCGAGTGGTGGTAATTGAACGGACACGTGCTCGGGACGGCCGCGTGCGCGAAGCGGTTGGAACCTACGATCCATTGAAGAAGCCCGCGGAAGTAAAGTTGGATTCGGAACGAATCAAGTATTGGCTCGGAGTAGGCGCACAACCGAGTGATACAGTTCGCAGCTTTATTAAGCTTCAGAAAATAGCATAGCTCGTAGTTCAGCTCACGTTCCTAGGTCTCTTTGCTCAGGTCACGGTGGTCAGTTGAATCGCGCGTCCTCTGGCGGATGGGGAGGGGTCGCTAGCAGTTGCTCGTTCAGGTGAACGTTCGCGCGGGGGACCCTATGAAGGAATTGGTAGAGGATATAGCCAAAGCCTTGGTCGACCATCCGGAAGGTGTCGAGGTCAGGGCTGTCGAAGGATCTCAGGTGACGGTCCTCGAACTGCGTGTCCATCCCGAAGACCTTGGCAAGGTGATTGGCCGCCAGGGACGTACGGCCAAGGCGATTCGCACACTGCTGGGTGCGGCAGGAATGAAGCTGCACAAACGATTTACACTCGAGATACTCGAAGATTGAATACCCCCCACGAAGAGAAACCACGCTGGATCCAGATCGCCCGGATACTACGTTCCCGCGGGAACAAGGGCGAAGTAGCGGCAGAGCTGTTGACCGATTTTCCCGCAAGGCTAGCTACAATCGGCGAGGTATATCTCGCCCGTGAGGGCGAGCTGCCCCGGGCAATTCGCCTGCAGAAATTCTGGATGGATCAGAACCATCCTGGCCAGTGCGTATTTCACTTCGAGCATTCCTCGACAATTTCCGATGCCGAAAAATTCCGCGGGCAGGATGTGCTATTGCCCTTCACCGCGCGCGTGGTGTTGCCGGCCGGGCAATATTTCGTGACCGATCTCATTGGCTGCACCGTATTTGAATTGCCCCCGGGAGATGCGGTGCTCAGTTCCGCTCCTTGTGCAGCAGAGATTGCGCCTCGAGCTCTGGGTGGGGTGCGCGACGTATTTTTTCCAGGCGAAGGTCTGCCAGGAACCCCTCTCCTGCAGGTCGATTCAGCCGACGGTGAGTTGCTGATTCCACTGGCCGATGACATCTGCAAACGGATTGACGTGGCCGCGCGGCGCATTGAAGTGCTGCTTCCCGAGGGACTGCGCAGCCAGAACACCGTCGACTGAGCATGGTTCAGAATGGGCGTAGCAGCGAGCCTCAGTCTGGCAGCTGTCCGAATTACAGGGTCCTCGTAGCCTGTTAAACTTCATAGCAATGCGTTTCGACCTCATCACCATTTTCCCGGAATTTTTCGCAGGTCCGCTGGACCACGGCATCGTGCGGCGCGCCAGAGAAGCGGGCATTGCCGAAATTAACATCCAGGATCTGCGCGAATTTACCAAAGACAAGCACCGCACGGTCGATGACCGTCCGTTTGGCGGTGGCGAAGGCATGGTCCTGAAGCCTGAACCGTTGTTTCAGGCGGTCGAAAAACTGTTGGGGCGTGGCGTGGGGGATGCCCACGAACCTCGCTTGCCTGCGCCTGACTGCGCAATTGTCCTGATGTCCGCGGCGGGCCGCCTGTTCACCCAGGAAACGGCAAGACGATACGCCCGGCTCCGTCAGCTGGTTCTGATCTGCGGGCGTTACGAAGGTGTGGACGAGCGTGTTGCAGAACACCTGGCCACGGAAGAGGTTTCAGTCGGCGATTACGTCTTAAGTGGCGGCGAGATGCCGGCCGCCATGATCATTGATGCGGTTACCCGATTGCTCCCCGGTGCCTTGGGCAACGAAGCGTCGACCGAGAACGAGTCGTTCGAGCAGTACGCGGAACGGGCCCCCTCCGGGCGCGTCTCGGGTACCAGAGCTGTGCTCCTCGATTATCCGCATTACACGCGGCCTGCCGAGTATCGCGGCTGGAAAGTGCCGGACGTGCTTGTTGGCGGCAATCATGCCGAAGTCGCCAAGTGGCGGCGCCAGCAGGCTTTAGAGAAAACCCGTCGCAATCGTCCGGATTTACTTCTAGAAAACGGCTAGGCATTTCAGCAGATTGCCGCTATAATTACGGTTTGTCTTTGATGTGCATGCCCCGCCTGAGTGGGTCTGCAGGGAAATAGCGAAATGAATCCGGTAATTCGTAAGTTGCATGAAGCGCAATTGCGCAAAGACCTTCCCGAGTTTCGCGCTGGCGACACCGTCAAGGTGAACGTCCGCTTGCTTGAAGGCGAAGGCGAGAAGGTGAAGGAACGCATTCAGACATTTGAAGGCGTCGTGATTTCCAAGAAGGGCCGGGCCAGCAGCGCCACGTTTACGGTTCGCCGGGTGAGTTTCGGTACCGGTGTGGAACGCATTTTCCCGCTGCACTCTCCCTCGATTGCTTCGATTGACGTGGTCGGCAAGGGCAGTGTGCGCCGTTCGCGCTTGTACTATCTCCGTAACCTTCGTGGCAAAGCTGCCCGCATCAAGCGCGCCGCGCGCGAGGAAGCTCCCGCAACGCCCGCAGCCCAGGCGTAAACCGGATCGTATGGCTGTTACCGTTTGAAGGAAGACCTGCCCCGGCAGGTCTTTTTTTTTGCCTCACACGGTTTCAGGAAAACCATCATGACAGGCGTTTCCCGGACGAGCGACTCGTGTCGGTCGCGGAAGAGAATGAACCCGATCGCTCACCTGCGTGCTAAACTGCCCGGGATAACTCTTATCGTATGACGCGACTCTGCTCTTCCCGTTTTGAGCGAGCAGCGCGCAAGCTTGGCTGGACTCGCATTGCGGGTCTCGACGAAGCCGGGCGGGGCGCGCTGTTTGGTCCCGTTGTCGCTGGTGCTGTTATCCTCAATCCCAAACGACGGATCGTCGGACTGGACGATTCGAAAAAAATAGTGCCTGAACGGCGCGTCGAACTTGCCATACGCATTCGCGAACACGCGATTGCCTGGGCGGTAGCGGAAGTCGACGCCCAGCGCATCGACGCGTGGAATATTTATCAAGCAAGTCGCCAGGCAATGACTCGGGCGCTCGAGCAACTGGTGGTGCAGCCGGATTATCTGTTGCTTGATGCCATGGTTCTCGATGTGCTGATCGAGCAGAAATCCCTGATCAAAGGTGACATGCGCAGCGTTTCGATTGCCGCTGCTTCGATCCTGGCAAAAACGCATCGCGACGAGCGGATGCGCGAATGGGATGCCATATACCCAGAGTATGGCCTTGGCCAGCACAAGGGATACGCCACGCAGGAGCATCTTGAAGCGCTCAAGCTGCATGGTCCAACGCCCCTGCATCGACAATCGTTCCTGCCGGTGCGAAACTCCCGCTGTTGGGCAGCCGGTGCCGTGCAGGAAGCCTTGCCGCTCGACATCTGGCCCGCGAAGGCCTAGACGAAGGCCAGAAATCGCATTTCCTTTTTGTTCGCCCTGCGTATCGTATGCGTCACGGGGATAACTGCCTGTTCACAACCTGTCCCGCATTCGTTGACGCCCCCCTCTCCCGGGCGTAGCGTGAATTGTACGGTTGCAGATGTTCGAGCGCCTGCAGCACGTCAGGAGAAAGTCGCGGACGGCTTTCGAGGGGAAAGCTGTCCCAGTTGCGCATGGCCTATAACAAGAGCAAATACGTCGAAGCGGCACAGAAGCTGCTCAATCAAGGCAAGGTGGCACAAGCCATCGCTGAGTATCAGCAGATTCTGAAATACGAGCCGAGAGACCAAGTCACCCTGATGACCATCGGGGAACTCTACATTCGACAGGGAGAAACATTTCAGGCCATCGATTATTTCGAACGGCTGGCGCAGCTGTTTGTAAGCGACGGCTTCCTGACCAAAGCGATTGCCGTCTACAAGCGCATTGCCAAGCTTGCGCCGGAAGAAATTCGTCCGCTCGAAAAACTGGCTGACCTCTACGTGCAACAAGGTGTAATGAGTGAGGCACGTCCGCTATTCCTGCAACTGGCCGAACTGCACCTGAAAAACAACAAGCAACCGGAAGCGATCGCACTGCTCAAAAAGCTGCTGCTGGCCGAGCCCGATAACCTGCGCATCCAGGTTCGTCTGGCCGATCTGTATGCGGCCATGGGCCAGTCCGGAGAAGCGCTCGAAGGTTATATTTCCGCGGCACAGCGGGCTCTTGCCCGGGGCGATCAGGCCGAATGCGAGCGTCTGGCCGACAAGGCACTGCAGATCAGTCCGAAGAATCTGGACGCAACGATCGTAAAAGCGCGTTCCTTCTCCTCGGTTGGTAACTTTGCGCATGCCGCACAGATACTCGAACAGGTTCCTGAACTCGAGAAGGGCGGCGAACCGGCTGAACTGCTGCTGGACCTGTACCTGAAAAATTCGAAGTGGGACGAAGCGACGGCCCTGGCTCTGAAGATTTTCGCCTCGGATGAAAAGAATTTCGGCGCAACGCAAAAAGTTACGGAAGCGTTGCTCGAACAGGGGCACGGCGAACGCGCAATGTCTCTGCTTTCCCGCATTCGGATTCCGATGATCGATGCCGGCGAACATGAAGGCGTCGTTCATCTGCTGAACGAGCTTGCCGGGCGTTTGCAGGGACGTCTCGAACCGCTTGAATGGCTCGTCGATACCTACGGACGCATGAGCGATTCGTTCCGCTTGCCGGACGCGCTCGCGAATCTGGGCGATGGTCTGGTTGCGGCTGGAAAACTGGATCGTGCCAAGGAAGTTTTTGAACAGTTGCTTGAACGAGAACCGGAAAGCGATTCGGCAAAGCGCAAGCTGAATGATGTTCTCCGTAAGCTGGGCTTGCTCGAACCTGAAGCAGTACCGATGGTCGTGCCCGATCAACTGGGCATCCCGGAAACCTTGCAGGCCGAACTGCAAAGACCCGAAGCGCCGAAAGTGCGCCCCGGGTTAGAGGAAGAAACTCCCGAGGTTGCCGCACAGGGTCCGTCGGCAGCGCTGATCGAACTCGAGCTGGATGAAGAAACACAGAAATTTATCGCCCAATCCCTGACGGACGTGGATCTTTTTGCAAGTTACGGACTGACGCAGAAAGCCATCGGGTTGCTCGAAGCAATTCTGCGCCGGGCTCCGATGCATACGCCGACACTTGAAAAGCTCCTGGATTTCGTTCTGGGCGCAGGCGATGACCGTCGTACCGCCGAACTTGCCGGCCAGCTGGAACACATTCACGCGCAGCGCGGCGATACGCGCAGCGGTGAACGCTTTGGAGAGTTGCGCCGCCGATTCCAGCGTGCCGCCGGACTTAGCGACGAAGAAGTTGCGGCAGCGGTTGCCGCTGCATTGCCGCAACCGGTCGAAGCGGTTCCTGTTGTCGAAGAAGTTGCGGCAGTCGATGCCACCACAGACTTGACTGCACCTGCGGAAGAGATTCCTGAAGTTTCAGCAGAAGCGGCCGGAACGGGCGTGCTCGAAATCGCTCCCGAACCGGGCGAAGCAAGTCCGCTTGCCGTGGAGCCTCGGCCGGAGTCGGTTGAAGATTTACCGGAAATCGAGATTATTGAGCAGCCACAAGAGAGCCCTCTGCCGGCACAAGCTACAGAAACGGAAGAAGTCGATCTTTCCTCCGAATGGTCTTCCCTGCTTGAAGAAACCGAACGACCGGTTGCGGACGTCAACGAACCCCGACCGGAACCCGTCGTCGAGGCTGTCGCGCAAACAGTACCGGAGACACCGGTCGCCGAAGAGATTGAACTGACGGATACGCCCGTCGAGCCTTTGCGGGTTGAGGAAGCAGTTCCACCGGTTCCGGAACCTGTCTCTTCCGCCGGAACGGTTGCTCCTCTGACCGAATCGCACGAATTTGAGGTTCCCGTCGAACCGATTTTCCCGGACGAACCGGCCGCGACCTTTGCCGAAATTTCCTCCGAGCTTCCGGCTCCATTGCCCGAAGAGTCCGCTCTCACAGTTCCCGAGTCTGCCCCAATACCCGAAGAAGTCGTCGAAGTTCATGCGTCGGAATCCTTGCTGCCTGACGAGGAACTGACGTCGTTGCCAGTTCCCCCGCACAGCGAAATTGCTGCGGAAGGTCCCGAGCCGGCGCTCGAGCTTCCGGTCGCTGCCCTGCCTGAGCCGCCTGCGCCTGAACCTGAGTTTGAGCTGGACCAGGACTTCGAACTGGTGCTCGAACCCGAACCGGTCGTGCCCGCGCACGAGATGCTGGCCGAAATTCCGGTTGCCCCACAAGTGCCGGAACCTGGCGCCGAGATTCCTGAGATGCACGCGACCGGGAGCGAAGCCGAACAGGGTGCCGCGCGCGTAAACGGCACGAGCTTCACGTCTGAACAATTCCTCGCGGATCTTGCGAACGAAATCGATGAACTGGGTCTCGGCGAAATCGCGGAAACGAAGCACAAGACGTCGCATACCGATTCCGTCAACGAACTTGCCAAAGCGCCGGGTTCTACGAACGGCGATCTCGAAGCCGGACCTCTCAAGGAAGTTTTTGAGGAGTTCCGCGCCGAGCTCGGTGAAATGGGTGCCGAAGACGAGGACCTTGAAACCCACTACAATCTGGGAATTGCCTTCCGTGAAATGGGGCTGCTTGAAGAAGCGATTGGCGAATTCCAGAAAGTGGCCAAGGCCAACGACCGTGGAAAGGCGTTCCGATACGCAATGCAATGCTGCACGTTACTGGGTCTGGCGTTTATGGAAAAAGGACAACCGACAATTGCCGCCATCTGGTATGAACGGGCCTTGCAGACACCCGGGATCGATTCGGAAAGTAAACTCGCATTGCGGTATGATTTGGGAGTGGCCCAGGAGTCGGCCGGCGATCTGGAAGCAGCCATCAAGAGTTTCTCTCAGGTCTATGCCGTGAACATTGATTACCGGGACGTAGCGGATCGAATCGCTGCGCATCAGAAGCCGGCAGTCTGATCTCCTGACCACCCACAAATAAGGGTCGCTCCACATCGAATGAATCGACTTTTGCGGGCATTAGCGGTTGTGCTGCTGTTTGAGATGGGTGCGCTCCTTCTCTATCTGCCCTGGTCTTCTTTCTGGGAGCAGAACTACTTCTTCCACCAGATTCCCGGTTTGATGCCCATCCTGCTGCATCCTTCGGTCCGTGGAATCGTCAGCGGAATTGGTGTTCTCGACATTCTCCTGGCTTTTGGAATGTTCAATCCACGTCCCACACCCGCCCGTGTCCCTCCCTCTTCCAACTCGTAACCGGCGATTTGTCTGCTACGTTACAGATCGTCGCGAGCTTTCTGGCCAGGCCGGCGGACAATGCGAACGACTCGTCCGAAAGATCATGGAGGTGGCTCTGGCCGGGGCAGATCTGGTGCAGATTCGCGAGAAGGACCTCGACGGCCGACAGCTCGCCGAACTTGCCCGCAGTGCGATTGCAAGTGCTCGAACGGATTGCCGCATTCTCGTCAATGACCGGCTGGATGTTGCCCGGGCGGCAGGGGCGGCTGGCGTTCATCTTGGCGAAAAAAGCATTCCTGTCAGGGATGCGAGACGGTTTGTCAGTGACAATGGACCCGAGCGCTTTTTGATTGGCGCCTCCTGCCATTCTCTGGCCGCTGCCCGGATTGCCCAGACGGAAGGCGCAGACTACGTCATTTTCGGCCCGGTTTTCGCCACTCCCTCAAAAGTCGGATTCGGACCGCCGCAAGGACTTCGGCGGCTCGAGGAAATATGCCGGGGGATCTCGATTCCGGTTGTAGCGATTGGTGGTATCACGGCGCAAACTGCGAATGAGTGTTTCGCCCGGGGAGCAGCGGGAATTGCAGGCATTCGCCTTTTTCAGGAAGCGGAAAACCTTGGACGCCTGATGAAAGAACTTGTCGGGAGTGACTGAGGCTGGGCTCCGTTAGCGTTGCATCAACCGGCGCAGCAGCCCGATCTGCCCTGCGTGATAAATGTCATGAAAGCAAACTCCGTAGATCATACGAACGTCCTTCTTGCTGACTGGCCTCCGGAATGCCCGGGCAATCGAGTCTTCAAGCAGGCGATGTTCCCGGTCAAGAACTTTCAGATCCGCGCGCCACGCCCGATGGGTGGCCTCGTTCTTTTGCGGGCGCTCAAAAAAATTGCTTCCCTTGAGCACAAATGATCCCGGCTTCGCTCCGTCGAGCTGCCGGCGCACGGCGTATTTCCAGTACGCGGAATGCAGAACCAGTTCCCAGATATTGTGGCGACCGGCCGCCGGGCGCCACGCCGCCTGTTTCGCCGTGAGGCCTCTGAGAGACTGTCTGAGATTTGGGCCGTGCCAGCTCTTTCGCCTATAACCTTCCTCGAGCAGATGGAGAAGCAGGTTTTTTTCAGACATCGGAGTCTCCTGACGGCGGAAATTACGGTCTCGAGGATATACCGATTATGATCTGAAGGCAGCCGACGGGGGAGCGCGGGAAGCAAATTCCGGTGATCGGGATGGGAGCGTTACGCGTTGTGCGGCATCGTTCTCAAGCCCCGAGCCACCGTGCAATCGGCTTCCCCGATTCAGTGTGATCGCAGATAACGCGCAGGGCTGCGGTAATGGGAATCCCCAGTATCAGCCCCATGCCGCCCCAGACCCATCCCCAGAACAGCAAGGCAATCGTGATGGCCACGGCATTCAGACGAACCTGACGCCCGACCAGTTGCGGCGCGATCAAATTCTGCGCTATCACATGAATGGCGGTCAGTACAAAGGCGATCAACGCAAAATTCTTGACGGCGTGCCACTTGATGATGGCCAGCATAAAACCCGGCAGCCAGGCCAGCACCGCGCCAATATACGGCACCATATTGAAAAGACCGGAAGCAATCCCCGCAAGGACCGGGTAATCAAGACCCATCGCCAGAAAAAACATACTGCTGAGCGCGATGACGACGAGCGTAACCACACTCATCCCGATCAAATAATCACGCAGTACGTCCCGCAGGTCATCGAGTGTTTCCTTGACTTGCGTTCGCCGGTTCACCGGAAACAGTTGCAGCGTGGCATGCCAGACTTCGCGCTTCCCTGCCAGCATGAAGAAAACCAGAAAGGGCACGAAGGTTGCTTCGAGTACCAACGCGTACAAAGAGCCGATGCCCCGAACGAGCAGATTGTGAACCGTGCCGGCATCTGCAGCCGGAGCAGCCTGCTTGGCAGGAGGACCTGTCGTTGTCAATTCATTGACGCTGCCTTCAATACCGCTGATTTTGCCCTGAATCAGTCCGGTAGCCTGCTGCAGCGTGCCCTTGTATTTGGGCCAGTCAGCGGCAAAGTCGCTCGAGCGGTCGTAGAGTACATAACCACCCGCAGCGATACATAGAATCAGGATGAGGACCATGATCAAGGAGCCGACGGCCCGAGGGATGCGAAACCGTTCGAGAAATTCAACTGCCGGATCGAGAAAATAGGCCAGTAACATCGAAAGCAGAAGTGTAATGACCACGCCCGCGGCGTAATACAGGAAGACAAGGATGATCGCGCCTGCGACAAGTCGCTGAGCGAAGTTTGAAGCCGACGGGCTGATGACCAATGAACTTTCTGTCGTAGACACGTCCCACCTCTTCAGACAATGAAGGTAACACAATCGCTCGAATTTCAGGCCTACGTGGTGCCCAAGGATAACAGCCTGGGGCGACGGATTTGTCGAAGGCCAGTCAGAAAATAGCAATCGTGACTGGTCGAGGGACGCCGTGCCCCGGCCGTGCTAGACTCGCACGTTGTCCATTCTGTCTTGGAAAGACGCTTCAGAGCATGGGGAAAATACTTTTTGGAACTGATGGGGTCCGCGGAGTTCCGGGGACGTATCCGCTCGATGATCACACATTATTTGCGATGGGCCGCGCGGTCGGCGGCTATCTCCAGAAGGAACACGGGGGAGCGCATGTCCTGATTGGCATGGACACTCGCGAATCCGGACCGCACATTGCGAGCCTGCTCGCGGCAGGTCTCTATAAAGCGGGAGCGACGGTGGCCTTTGCCGGCGTGCTCACTACCCCCGGGGTTGCCTGCCTCGTGCGGCAAAATGATTTTCAGGCAGGAGTTGTCATTTCAGCTTCGCATAATCCGTTTCACGATAATGGTGTGAAGTTGTTTTCACATGCCGGAATGAAGTTTGGAGATGCGGTCGAAGAGGAGATTGAAAGTGAGATTTTGAAGCTGAGGACAGAACCACTCCCGGCACTTTCAGCCGCACTTACGGCCAATCATGCGCTGCACGTGGAGTATCTGGATTTCCTCCGTAGCCGGATCATTCCCGGCGCGCATCTCGATGCGTTTCGGATCGTGCTCGACTGCGCGAATGGCGCGGCCTACCAGCTCGGACCCGAACTGTTTCGTGCGCTCGGTGCCGAAGTGATTCCGATGAGCGTGGATCCTGACGGCCGCAACATCAATGCCGGCTGCGGATCGATGCATCTCGAGGGCTTGCAGAAACGGGTGGTCCGGGAATCCGCGGCCCTGGGTATTGCGTTTGATGGCGACGCCGATCGCGCCCTGTTTGTATGTGCCGATGGAACGGTTGTGAATGGCGACGGAGTGCTGTTTGCGGTGGCGCGCTATCTGAAATCAGGGAAGGCGCTAAAAAATGACCGCGTCGTGGCGACTTCCATGTCCAACCTCGGCTTAGAGCGCGCTCTCGCTCGCGAAGGAATTACCCTGGCGAGAGCTGCGGTCGGCGACCGCTACGTGCTTGAAGAGATGCTAAAGTCAGGAAATAATCTCGGTGGAGAACAGTCCGGCCACATTATTTTTCTGGACGACAGTCCGGCCGGAGATGGCCTGCTGACGGCAGTGAAAGTGACGTCCCTGGTTTCGATCTACGGATCGCTCGGGTCGCTGGTCGACGGACTGAAACACTATCCGCAAGTAATCGTGAATGTGAAGGTGAAGACCAAGCCTCCGCTTGAAACCCTGCCTGAAGTGTCAGAGGCCCTGGCCGAAGCGGCAAGGACACTGGGCGAGAACGGTCGGGTGGTTCTGCGCTACTCCGGCACAGAGCCCCTGGCCCGCGTAATGGTCGAAGCGGAACACGATACCGACGTTCGGCGCTTCTCCGAATCCATTGCCACAGCTCTCCGCAGTTCGATCGGGGCGTAACGGTAAACTTAAGCTCCAACTGCAAATTCCGGGTTTGTGTTGCAAGACAAGCCTCCGGTCGCGTTCTAACCGTGGAGGCAAACACCCACGCCATGAACGCGAAACCGAACGATTTCGGTAGTCGAGACTCATCTCCCGTGCCAGAAGCAACAGGGACAACCGCCGCTCCGCGGCCGCTCAAGCGGCGTCTGTCTGTCTTTCTCGGTCAGCGACGAAAGCCTCGGAATGCCCTTTTGCTACTTTCTGTCGCAGCCCTGCTCGTTCTGATTACTCTCGGAGGTCGCCACACGGTTGAAACCGGCCGGGGTGATTCCATCCTGTCGAGGTCTCTATCTGCGCCGCTTGCCAAGGCGGAGTCGCAACTTCGCGAAGCGCGACTGGACCAGGCAGATACGAGGTGGGTGGCCCCGGACACACAGATGCAACAACTGGCGGCAGCCGCCCCGTCACCACCGGGAAAGCCCCAGCGCACGGAATTCTCCCCTTCGCTACCGATGATTGCTCGCAGCGTTTCACTCTCGTTTGTAACCCGGGACTTCACACGGGCGCGGGCGACGATGGAGGAAATTCTTGTCCGACACCACGGATACGCGGCCGAATTAACCGTCAATTCCGCGCAAACCAGTTCTCCGTCGCTCGAAGCAACGCTGCGCATCCCGGCCGGCGAACTGGCGAAGGCTCTAGCGGAACTGAAATCGCTCGGAAAGATCGCAAACGAGTCGCAAAAGGGAGAGGATGTCAGCCCCGAGCACAGCGACCTTGTCGCCCGCCTCAAGAACGAGCGTGAAACCGAGCAGCGGCTGCAGGGTATTCTTCGCGAACGAACAGGAAAAATGAGTGACGTCCTTCTGGTCGAGCAGGAGATCTCGCGGGTGCGCGGCGAAATTGAACAGATGCAAGCGGACGAGACAGGACTCGAGCACCGCGTTGATTTTGCCACTGTGAATCTTCGAATCGATGAAGAATTTCGTGCCGAGCTTGGCGCCCCTTCCTTCAGGAACCGACTGCGCAATGCCGTCGTCAACGGATTTCAGGGCGCGGCGGATACCCTCATTGCGATCCTTTTTTTCTCGCTGACGTATGGACCAACCATTCTCTTGTGGCTGCTGATTCTGCTGCTCCCGGGAAGATTCATGTGGAAGAGATCGCGCGGATTTTTGTTTCATCACGGCGGGGAACAAGAGAAATCGTAATCGATTACGGCTTTTCTCAAAAATCACAAAATCGTTTTTGTCGTTTTTGTGTTTTCGTGCCACATCTTCTAAAGACTGTAGAAGTGATGGGCAAACACTGTGGAAAATTGTAGATTCCCGATCGACGGATTGTGGGAGATGTCTTGTGTTTCTGACTAACTTCCTTGCTTTCAGTGGCCAACGGAACTAGTTCATTTCCATTAGCTGTTGGCAAAGCGCGTGCAACCTATCGAAATAACGAATGATATTGGCTTCCCGGGGTGGCCGGAACTCAACCTCGACTGAGTTAGCCGGTTATTGGGGGGTCGATTCTAAACAAGGGGGCTTGCACCAGCCCCCTTTTATTTTTTCCGCTCGCCTGTAATTCCCAAAAAGATGGTTCCTGGTTCCCCGTTCGTTTGAAAAGTCTGCCGGCCGTCCAGCATTTTGATCGCCCAAAAGAAAGAGCGGCCGGTGGGGGCACCGGCCGCTCTGGCGTGGGGGATTGAGGGTATCTGAAGGTCAGTCGGGCCCACCATTGTTCCGAGGCGCTGGCCGTTCGACTGCACTCGCAAGCAGCAGAACGACACACAGGAGCAAGATCGCAACGATCATTTTCACCCGCCTCCTGAGCCAAACCTAACTCCCGATAACAAGGTAATTCTGCCTCTGGCACGCTCCTGGGTCACTAGTCCCCTGGGTTCAATTCGACCGGTACTTCGCCGTGGCACTTTCGATACTGGCCGGACGTACCACGCAGCTGCTACCCGTCGTCTGTCGCTGTGGCCCTCAATGGGGGCAATACGATATGCTTTTGACATGCATGATTTGAATTATTTTCGTGATCACCTCGATGAATTCGCCGACATGGCGAGAAGACGTAACACCACACTCGATCTTGACGGCTTTCTGAAGGTGGACAAGGAGCGGCGCGAGCTGATTACCGTCAACGAGCAGCGCAAAGCGCAGCGCAACAAGGCCAGCGATGAGATTGCTCGCCTGAAGAAAGAAAAGAACGACGCAGGCTCCTTGATCACAGAAATGAAATCGGTTTCCGAAAAAATCAAGGAGTCCGACGACAAGATCACAAATCTCGACGCCCGCTTGAGCGAAATTCTACTTACGATTCCCAATATCCCGCACAAGAGCGTCCCGTTTGCCGAGGGTCCTGAAGGCAACGAAGAGGTTCGCCGCTGGGGCACGGCACCAAAATTCGATTTCGAGCCGAAGCCGCACTGGGAAGTCGGAGAACGCGCGGGTATTCTGGATCTTGAAGCCGCCACACGCATTACCGGGGCTCGATTCGCTGTGTATAAAGGCTGGGGAGCACGTCTTGAACGTGCGCTAGCGAATTTCTTCCTTGATGTTCATACGCGGGAGCACGGCTACACGGAAATCCTGCCGCCATTTCTGGTCAATACGGCTTCACTCATGGCTGCAGGC
Organism: Candidatus Acidiferrales bacterium; assembly: GCA_963723725.1. Classification (GTDB taxonomy): domain Bacteria; phylum Acidobacteriota; class Terriglobia; order Acidiferrales; family UBA7541; genus Acidiferrum. The sequence goes on along the minus strand of CAVRSA010000016.1, from coordinate 42,477 downwards.
CAGCTGCCGAAATTTGCGGCGGATCTTTTCAAACTGGAAGGGACGGATTTCTGGCTCACCCCGACCTCGGAAGTCGAATTGCACAATCTCTATCGCGATAAAACCCTTACCGAAGACGAGCTGCCGATCCATGTCACGGCCTGGACCGCTTGTTTCCGTTCTGAAGCAGGTGCAGCAGGAAAAGATACCCGCGGTATTTTGCGTCAGCACCAGTTTCAGAAAGTAGAGCTTTTTAAATTCACGCATCCCGACAAGAGCTACGATGAACACGAAGCTCTGGTGCGCAACGCCGAAGCGATTCTCGAGAAACTCGGGTTACATTACCGGACAATGTTGCTCTCGAGCGGGGACATGGGATTCGCTTCTGCAAAGACCTATGATCTTGAGGTATGGCTGCCTTCCGGCAAGGAATTCCGTGAGATCTCCTCCTGTTCAAACTGCGAATCATTCCAGGCTCGCCGGGCGGGCATCCGTTTCAAGCCGAAGGCGGGTGGCAAGAGCGAGTTTGTGCATACATTGAACGGCTCAGGCCTTGCCGTAGGACGCACGTGGATTGCCGTCGTCGAGAATTACCAGCAAGCCGACGGATCAATTCTCATTCCCGAAGTGCTGCGCCCGTATATGGGCATAGATCGTATTCCGGCCCGGTAAAGCGGCAGCCTTCTTCTTTAAACATATGATAATAAGGGTCTTATTTGCGCACGGGCACGGCCATCGGCGAAACTTCCCGTGAAGCTTAGGGTTCGCAAACTATTGAATTCACACATTTTCGTTTGACGCCCCTCGGTTCCCTGCATACACTCCCCTCAGTATAGATTTCCGGGAGATCGGGCGAGCCCGGGGCTTGGGTTGAGGGTATGGGCTTTCTAGTGCGCATGCTTCGTTATTTATTTTGGGTGGTCGTGGTTTCCTGGACGTTCCGGCTTCTCAGCCGACTAGTCGGTGGCATGGCGCTAGAGGGACCCCGAACGCACCCGGACGTATTTGTACCGCATGAATCTGTCGGGCGGAAATTGGTACGCGATCCTGTCTGCGGCACGCATCTGGCGGAAACGATCGCGATCCCCCTGAGAAACGGCAACGAGTTGCTCCATTTCTGTTCGATGGAGTGTCGGGATAAATATGTGAAGGGTATCCAGAAGTTCGCCGCGAACGCGTAGGTCCAGCATTTTTTGCGGCCGGGATCCCGGGGAAGATTTGGCAACGCAATCAGCGCAACGGAAAGGACCGATCCAGATGGCAACGGTCGCAAAACCTCCAATCACAACTCGCCCGAGCGGGGTTCCCCCGATCGTCCCGCGAGTGGCTCCCCGCGAAGAGCTCAATCCGTTTCGCATTGCACAAATTCAATTTGATATGGCGGCAGAAGTTTTAAAGCTGGACCAGGGGCTGCGTCAGGTTTTGCGTACCCCGAAGCGGATTCTCGAAGTATCGCTGCCGACCAAGATGGACAACGGGCAGGTAAAGGTGTTGACGGGATACCGTGTGCAGCACAACGTGGCTCGCGGCCCGGGCAAAGGTGGCATCCGGTTCCACCCGAACGTGACGCTCGATGAGGTGAAAGCGCTCGCGGCGTGGATGACCTGGAAAACAGCTGTCGTGAATGTGCCGTTCGGCGGCGCCAAGGGCGGGGTGATTTGCGATCCCAAGCGGATGTCCAAAAGCGAACTCGAGCGGATGACGCGACGCTACGCAAGTGAAATTCTGCCGTTGATCGGACCCGACCAGGATATTCCCGCTCCGGATGTTTACACCGATTCGCAGACGATGGCCTGGATCATGGACACGTATTCCATGATGAAGGGCCACACAATTCCCGGAGTCGTCACCGGTAAACCGATTTCAATCGGTGGATCTCTGGGACGCGGTGAAGCGACAGCACAGGGTCTCGTTTACGTGGTGGAAGAAGCCTGCAAGGTGAAGAAGATCTCGCTGCGCGGTGCTACGGTCGCGATTCAGGGGTTCGGCAATGCCGGCGCCATCGCGGCGCGGCTGCTTTCTGAAAAGAAGGCCAAGATCATCGCGCTCAGCGATACCCGGGGCGGCGTAACGAATTCGCGAGGCATTGACCCGATCAAGGCCATTCGCTACAAGGAGCGAGCAGGCACGGTTGTCGGCATGCCCGGCGCTTCGCGTCTGTCAAATGACGATTTGCTTACCATGAAATGTGACATTCTGGTTCCGGCGGCACTTGAAAATGTGATCACTTTGCAGAACGCCGAATCGGTGAAAGCCCGCATCGTCGCGGAAGCGGCGAACGGTCCAACAACACCGCACGCCGATGAAATTCTGGCTCGCCGCGGGATTACCGTGCTCCCGGACATTCTGGCAAATGCCGGCGGAGTGACCGTGAGTTATTTCGAATGGGTGCAGAACCAGGAAGGCCTGCTCTGGGATTCCGACGAAGTCAATGTCCGCCTCCAGAAAATCATGCAGCGCGCGTTCCAGGAAATGCTGGAGATGATGCGCAAGCACCACGTACCACCACGGGCTGCGGCAATGGCGCTGGCCGTCGGACGCGTTGCCGAAGCCACGCTCGTGCGCGGCTTGTTCCCGTGATTCTCTAAAAAACGTTTCGCTCGAGCGCTTCCTCAATTCCTGAATTCCCGGCGCAACCAGTGTCGCGCAAAAATACCTATTGCGCGACGCATTCCAAGACGCGTACATTCGCAGATGCCGGGCGTTTTTTGAAGTGAAGAGGCTTTGCTTCACCTCAGAGGAGCGTGACCGGCAATTTTCTTCTGTTTGGATTGAGGCACGAACATCGATGAGCAATCACTACAATGCGCCACCAATCCTGCTGACGATTGCCGGGTTCGATCCGAGTTGCGGCGCCGGGGTGGCAGCGGATTTGAAAACGTTTTCTGCTCACGGTTGCTACGGAATAGCGGCGATCACCTCGCTGACCGTACAGAACACACAAAAAGTGGAATCGGTACACAACACCCCGAGCGCCGAGTTGCGGGCGCAACTGGAAATTCTGGCTGCCGATAGCGAAATTGCAGCCGTGAAGGTCGGCATGCTGGGGAATCGTGGCAACGCCGTGGTTGTGGCGGAGTTTCTCGAAGCTCATAAATTTGCGCATGTTGTGCATGACCCGGTGATGAAGTCCTCGGGCGGTTCGGAATTGCTTGACGCCGGCGGCATCAACTATATCGTTGCGGAATTGCTGAAACGTTCGAGCGTCATTACGCCGAACGTGCCTGAAGCGGAAATTCTGACGGGCATTCCGATCAAGGACGTGGCGGATATGGAAGCGGCCGCGCGCAAACTCGTCGAAATGGGAGCTCGCGCCGCAATTGTGAAGGGCGGCCACATGGACAAGGCAATCGATGTGCTCTTTGACGGCAGCGAGGTCCACCAGCTCGGCGGTGACCGCGTGAAACTTGAAAATGCCCACGGGACTGGCTGTACATTTGCGTCCGCCATCGCCGCGCAACTCGCCGCCGGGCGCTCGCTGATTGAAGCGATTACCCTCGCGAAAGCGTATGTCGTAAAAGCCATGGAAAAGGCGTATGCCGTCGGCAAGGGACGTGTTCCGCTGGACCACTTCTATCGGATGAAGATCGAGCCACTCGCGCGCGGAACGCACGAAGTTCCCCAGCATGGACTGCATCCGGCGGCGGAGCCGGCCCACTAGACGGCAAAAGGGTTACGTTCGGCCTGTTCCTCCAGGTCGCTTCGCGAGGAGGATGATTTATGCAGAAGGTGTTTCGCTGTGCGCATTGTAAACGCGGGATGCGAATTGTGGGATCGACCGGGCTCGCCAAGGAAGTTGGACGTACAGCAGTTTGTCCGTATTGCCAGGCAAAGATAAAAGTGAGCTGGCCGCGCGGCGATACATTCCGGATTCAGAGAATCGCCACCCGGTAATCGGCCGCGAGCGTCGCGGCGGGACAAAGTTACTCCATTCAGGATTTATGGACGAATTTTCCGCCGACGATCGTCGCAACTGGACCGCCCTTGAACGACTTCCCGTCAAATGGAGAATTACGCGACTTGCTGGCGGTTTCAGCTACGTGGTACGTCCATGGGCGATCGATGGAGAAGATCGTGACGTCGGCCGGTTCACCCGAAGCAAGCTTGCGCTCCTTGCCAAGAACGCGTGCCGGGCCGGTTGTGAAGAGTTCGACCATACGCAGCAGGGAAATCTTTCCCGTGTGCACCAGCTGCTCGAGTGTCAGTCCCATCGCCGTATCGAATCCCAGAATGCCGAAGGGAGCTTTGTCGAATTCCACATCCTTTAATGCCGGTTCGTGCGGAGCATGATCGGTAGCAATGGCATCGACAGTCCCGTCCGCCAACCCGCGCCAAAGCTCTTCGCGGTCTTCGCGCGCGGCGAGCGGTGGATTCATCTTGAAGCGCGAGTCATAGGTGACATCTTCATCGATCAGGGTGAAATGGTGCGGGGTCACCTCGCAGGTTACGTGCAGGCCATTCTCCTTCGCGTAACGAACCTGATCGAGCGAACCCTTCGCGGAGAGATGCGCGATATGCAGTCGACCGCCGGTCAATTCGGCAACCTGGACATCTCTCGCCACGCAAACTGATTCTGCAGCGGCTGGCATGCCTGCCAGGCCCAAGCGTGTCGAAACAAGGCCTTCGCGCATCGAGGCGCCCGCAGCCAGCGAAACGTCCTCGGCGTGTTCGATGACCGGAAGCTCGAGTGACCGGCAATAATCCATGACCTGACGTGCCAACTTCGCCGTTGCAATGGGTTTGCCGTCGTCAGACACGGCGACGATTCCCGCATCGCGCATGGCGGCGATATCGGCGATCACTTCTCCCTTGCTGCCAACGCTTGCGGCACCGATCGGCCAGACGCGAACATGACCGTGAGCCTTGGCTCGATCGACAATGAAACGTGTAATTGCGGCGTTGTCATTGACCGGTTTGGTGTTTGGCATACAGCAGACAGCGGTAAATCCGCCGCGAGCGGCTGCGAGTGTTCCGGTTTCAATGGTTTCGGAGTTTTCCTGTCCGGGTTCGCGCAGGTGCACGTGCATGTCGATAAATCCGGGCGCCACGACGAGCCCGGTCGCGTCAAAAACCTCAGCATCCCGCCCGCGGGTAAGCCCAGCTGGGGCGGCAACTTCGACGATGCGTTCTCCATCGATCAGCACGTCAAGTTTGGCATCGGTTTTCGAGTGAGGGTCGATGACCCGCCCGTTTCTAATCAGAAGCATTTGCGGATTCCTTGGTCGTCGACTGTGGTTTGCCTTCGAGTGCCGGGTGAGGTCCGTCGGAGGCGCCAACCATCAGCAGATAGAGGATGGCCATGCGCACGGAAACACCGTTGGTGACCTGTTCGAGCACCGCTGATTGCGGACCGTCGGCAACTTCGGGGGTAATTTCCGTGCCCCGGTTGATCGGCCCGGGATGCAGGATCAACGCATCCTTCTTTGCCAGGCGCATACGCTCCTGGTTCAACTGATACAGCAGGATATAATCGCTTTGCGAAAGCGAAGGCTCGTGGAGACGTTCAGTCTGTACCCGCAACACGATGATGACGTCCGCGTCTTCGAGCGCTTCTTCCACGCGATAGACGCAGCGCACTGGCGTCCCTGGCGCAATCTGTTCGAGTTCGCGCGGAACCCACATGGCCGGTCCGCACAGGGTAAACTTCGAGCCAAATTTCCCCAGCAAATGAATATTTGAGCGCGCCACGCGGGAATGCGCAATGTCGCCAAGAATGGTGACGTTCAAGTTCCGGAGCGAACCCTTGCGGTCGCGAATGGTCAGTGCGTCGAGCAACCCCTGAGACGGATGCTCGTGGGTTCCGTCACCCGCATTCACTACGGGAATTTCCAGATGCCGTGCCACAAAGTCTGCCGCGCCTGACGATGAGTGTCGCATCACGAAGCAATCCGGCTTCATGGCGTTCAGGTTGTTGGCGGTGTCGAGCAGCGTTTCGCCCTTCTTCAGGCTTGAGGCCTCGGCCTGGAGATTCATCGTGTCCGCACCCAGGCGCGAAGCGGCCGTCCCGAAACTCAAGCGGGTGCGCGTGGAATTTTCAAAGAACGCCAGAGCCACTGTCTTGCCACGCAGCGTAGCGAGCTTCTTCAGGGGATGTTTCTGAATTTCCTGAAACGGTTTTGCTTGATCGAGAATAAAGGTAAGTTCGTCCGCGGAGAGCGGTTCAAGCGCCAACAGGTCGCGAAAACGGTAGGTCACATTTGTACTCGAGTGCCTAAAAGCAGGTTGCCTAGATCTGGCTTGCCACTGTGCTTGGGGATATTCTACGCGGAGAACTGACAGTTCGCAAAACAGGGTTGAGGAAAAATGAGGGAAAAACGGGGGAGCCGGCAGGCGCCTGCTAGGATTCCACCCGGTCCACCAGCACCACGCGCTCTTCGTTATCGATTTCTTTCAGGCGAACTTCGACAATTTCCGTATCACTTGTCTGCACATTGCGTCCGACGAACTGCGCTTCAATCGGCATTTCCCGGTGCCCGCGGTCGATCAGCACGCACAGGGAAACGCGCTTCGGGCGGCCGAGATCAAACAGTCCATTCATGGCGGCACGAATCGTGCGGCCAGTGTAGAGAACGTCGTCAACCAGCACCAGATCCATACGATCTACGGAAAAGGAGATTTGCGAGGATTGCAGCACGGCTTGTGGCGCGACTTTCGAAAGATCATCGCGGTAGAGCGTGATATCGAGCGTGCCGACGGGAACCTCCACACCATCAATGCCGCGCATGGCGTGCGCAATGCGCTCGGCCAGAGGCACTCCGCGGCGGCGAATTCCGATCAGCGCAAGGTCGCGCGTACCGCCGCTACTTTCCACAATCTGATGCGCCAGCCGCTGCAATGTGCGGTCAATTTCGGCAGCCGACATGAGTTGCGATTTTTCCACGATGTGCATGCGCGTAATGCTAGCACAACTCCAAACGAATGATAACGTCGCGGACCCGCGGGGAGGAACCGCATGCTAGACTCACGCTGGCAGGAACTTCGCTTCTCGTATTCCTCAGTCAAGGAAACTCCGATGAATCACTTGCGTAAACTTTCTCTGGCCGCCGTCGCCGTGCTGCTGGCCGTCAACATAGCCGCGGCACAACGCGAAGGCCGGCCGTCGACGGCGAAGCCGTCGCACGCAGCCGTGGCGACGCGCCCGAAACTCGTCGTCGTGATTGTTGTCGACCAGATGCGTGGGGATTATGTGGACAAGTTCCAGGCGGAATGGAGCGCGGGATTTAAGCGGTTGATCAATGAAGGTGCGTGGTTCCGCGCCGCCGCCTATCCCTATGCGGCGACGGAAACCTGTGTCGGGCACTCGACGATTTCAACCGGTTCCTTTCCTTCCCGGCACGGCATGATTGCAAATTCGTGGTGGGACCGCGATTTGCAAAAAATGGTGACCTGCACGAGCGATCCCACTATAAAAAATACGGCATACGCCGGGGGTACGACCAAAGGCGGAGACTCGGCCTGGCGAATGCTCTTGCCTTCATTTGCGGAAGAACTGAAATACCAGGGCGGAGGAGCCACGAGAATCGTGACATTCTCACTGAAGGCCCGGGCGGCGATTACCATGGCGGGGCATAAAGCGGACGCGGCCACATGGTTCGATACCTCGACAGGCGCGTGGGTCACCTCTTCCCAGTACAACACCATGCCCTTTGTCGAGGCTTTTATCCGGAAACACCCGGTTTCCGCCGATTTCGGAAAAATCTGGACACTGTCACTCCCGGACTCCACCTATCTGTACAGTGAAAAAGCCATGGGCGCATCCGATGTGGATGGCTGGACAGCTGGTTTTCCCCACGCGCTCAAGGGCAAGGCCGAAAGCACAGCACCGGATGAGACTTTTTACGAGCAGTGGGCCATCAGTCCCTTCGCGGATACGTACTTGACGGAGCTGGCCGAGGACGCCGTTGACTCATTGAACCTCGGACGTGAGGGCGCAACAGATTATCTCGGGGTGAGTTACTCCTCGGTCGATTACGTTGGCCACACATTCGGACCGCGCAGCCGCGAAATGCAGGACGTGCTGGCGCGACTGGATAAAGATCTCGGCGCATTGTTTGCGCATCTGGACAGGAAGGTGGGCCGTGGCAATTATACGGTGGCCTTGTCGGCAGACCATGGCGTGGTTCCGATTCCCCTCGAAATGGCAACAACGGGTGTCGATGCGGGAGTATTGAGCTTGCCAACCGTGAAAGACAGTATCGAGACGGCTCTCCTCCCATTTAATTTTGCGAAACCGGCAATTGTGCGAATGGCGGGAAACGACATCTATTTCGCGGACGGGGTGTACGACCAGCTGAAACAGAACCCGGCAGCAATGGAGGCCGCACTCGCTGCGGCGCGCAAGGTAGCTGGCGTCGCGGCCGTGTTTCGTGCCGATGATCTGGGCCGGGACGATTTAACCCTGTCGACAATACGTACGGCATTTGAGCTGAGCTATTTCGCCGGGCGGAGCGGTGACCTGTTTGTCCTGCAGAAACCATACTGGCTGACGACCGCTTCGGCCGAGGGCACGGGACGACACACCGGTACGGGACACGGCTCACCTTACAACTACGACCAGCAGGTTCCCATCTTCCTGATGGGTTTTGGCATCCGGCCCGGGGAATATTTTGACGAGGTAACTCCGGCAGATATTGCTCCGACACTTGGCGTTTTGACCGGCACTACGCTCGCCACCCGCGATGGCCACCCTCTCAAGGAAGCGCTCAGAAAGCCCGGGCAGCCGAACTAGACCGCACCGGTACAAGAGAGTTTTGAACAGGCAGTCAGCCGGATTTCGCTTAGCGCTCACGGGCCTTCGTGCTATCCTCTCGCGGCGTGAGCTCCGCCACCTCGCTAGACCTCACTGTAAACGTCGGTGCCCTGCACCTGCCTAGTCCTGTACTTGCCGCCAGCGGAACGTTCGGCTACGGAGTAGAGTTCGCTCATCTGGTTGATCTTTCGCGCCTGGGTGGCTTCGTCACGAAGGGCATTTCGCTTGAGCCGATCGAAGGTGCTCCTTCCCCTCGACTCTGCGAGACACCTTCCGGGATGCTCAACGCGGTCGGTTTGCAGAACGTCGGCGTCGAAGAGTTCGTCTCGGGCAAGCTCCCACTGTTGCGTAAATACAACACCAACGTCATCGTGAATGTATTCGGGTATTGTCTTGAAGAGTATGCGAGCGTAATCGAGAGGCTCGAGGATGCTGAAGGGATCGCTGCTTACGAGCTGAACATCTCCTGCCCGAATGTCAAACAGGGCGGAATGCAGTTCGGAAGTAACCCGGCCATGGTCGAGGAAGTCGTCGGCCGAGCGAGGAGCGTCGCGAGGAAGCGTCCCCTGTGGGTAAAGCTAATGCCGCTCGTTACAGACATTGGACTTATCGCCAAATCGGCAGAGGCTGCCGGTGCCGATGCCCTGACTGTAGCAAACACGTATCCCGCGATGTCGGTCGATTACCGGACCGGGAAGTCCCGGCTGGGGAATCTGACGGGAGGATTATCGGGCCCGGCGATCCGTCCGATAACGGTCAGGCAGGTCTGGGAGTCGAAGAAAGCCGTCAAGATTCCGATTATTGCCCTTGGCGGGATTGAAACTGTCGAGGATATTCTCGAATATCTTGCCGTGGGAGCCTCGGCAGTACAGGTCGGCACGGCCAGTTTTGCTGACCCGTCGATCAGTGAGGAGTTGTCGACAGGTCTCGGGAGAGCCATCAGTGAAGCTAACGTGTTAACTATCAGTGAGTTAAGGGAGAAGATCGCTGTAACTTTTGGTTGACATAACGCGGTCATTTGGCTACACTTTTCGAATGGTTCGTAGCAAAAAGAACACACTATGAGACGACCACTCTTTCTAGCTTGGGCTGCAATTCGTTGGATACCGCTGATGTTCCTGATTGCACCGGTCATGGAAGCCCCACTCGTCGCTCATTTGAGCGAACCTGTGAAGCCCATCAAGTCATGGGTCGGCAACGCCAGCTGGTATGGACCGGAGTTTGACGGACGGAAGACGGCCAACGGTGAGAAGTTTGACGCCGAAAGCCTGACGGCTGCCCATCCGAATCTGCCCTTCAATTCCTGGGTGAAGATCGTAAACACGAGGAATGGCAAGTTTGAGTTCGTGCGCATTAATGACCGAGGCCCGTATCAAGAAGGGCGGGAAATTGATGTATCCTATCGGGTAGCCCGGAAGATTGGCCTGATCCATTCTGGTGTTAGCCAGGTGCGGCTCGAACTCCTGCTCTTGCCGCCCAAGCCCTACCAGTTGGAAGCCAGCCAGAAGTAAACTTCAGGGCGAACCCTGAACTGTGACCTTTGACGCCCATCCGCGAAGCAGCCTCATCGTAGCCCTGGATTTTGATTCCCTTTCGACTGCCCTGAAATTTGCCGAGCAAATCGCCGATCTGGTTGGCATGTTCAAGATCGGCAAACAACTGTTTACTTCGGCCGGACCAGAGGCTTTGCGGCAAATCGCAAAACTTGGCACGGGAATTTTTCTCGACCTGAAATATCACGACATTCCAAATACGGTTGCAGGCGCCGTGCTTGCCGCCGCCGCCTTGCCAGGCGTGCAGCTCGTCAATATTCATGCGCTCGGTGGGACGGCGATGATGCAGGCGGCAGTACAGGCCATCAGTGCAGGCGTGCCGATGGGTGAAGACCGGCCGCGGTTACTGGCCGTAACCCTGCTGACCAGCATGGACCGGAAATCGATGCGCGAAGTCGGAATCGGGGGAACACCACCGGCGCGCGTCGTACAACTTGCACGGCTCGCAAAGAAGAACGGTGTTGACGGTGTGGTAGCTTCGGTCCAGGAAGCGAGAGCGATTCGCAAAGCGTGTGGCCGGGAATTCCTGATCGTGACACCTGGTGTTCGTCCGAAAGACAAACAGGGGTCCGGGAAAAAGGATGATCAGGCGCGTACGGCTACCGCACGCGAAGCCATCAAGGCAGGAGCGGATTTTATTGTGGTGGGACGGCCAATACTGGCGGCAGGAGATCCGCGCCGTGCGGCCGCTGAAATCGTCGAAGAAATCGCCGCCGCAAAAGCGTAACTGCTCTTGGTAGTTCCTCTGAATGGTCGTAGCATCAGAGGATCTGCTTCGGCGAATTGAAGCTCGTTCCGCATGACCTGGACTGAACCCGCTTGAGCTCTCCACAGAAACGCGTAATTGTTGGAACCGCCGGACACATCGATCACGGCAAATCGTCCCTTGTCGAAGCCCTGACCGGCACAAATCCCGATCGCCTGGAAGAGGAAAAGCGCCGCGGCATCACGATTGACCTGGGTTTTGCCTTCCTTGATGACAGCAAAGTTTCCTTCGGATTTGTGGATGTCCCGGGCCACGAGCGCTTCGTCAAGAACATGCTGGCGGGAGCCTGGGGCGTGGATATTTTGCTACTGGTCGTCGCCGCCGACGAAGGAATCAAGCCGCAGACCCGGGAGCACTTTGCGATTTGCCGGTTGCTGGGTGTCTCACGCGGTGTAATTGCGCTGACAAAAGTCGATCGAGTGGCCGAGGATGATCTGGAGCTTTCGCGTCTGGAGATTGAGGAATTTGTCGAGGGATCGTTTCTCGGCACGGCTCCTCTTATCCCGGTGAGCACGAGAACAGGCAGAGGGCTCGCCGAGCTGAGGGCCGCGCTAATCGAAGCAGCAGAAGGAATCCCCGCCAAAGACCCGCGGCAGTATTTCCGTTTGCCTGTTGACCGCTCTTTCTCGGTAAAAGGATTTGGCACAGTCGTTACCGGGACGCTTGCGGCCGGAACAGTCTCTGTCGAGGAAGAAGTGGAACTGCTCCCGCCAGGCACAAAATTGCGTGTCAGGGGCGTCGAGACCGCCGGGAGGACTGTGCTTCACGCCGAAGCGGGCCAGCGGACCGCGATCAATCTGGCCGCGATTGATCACAGTGCCGTCCGGCGCGGAATGACCCTGGCATCACCTGGCAAATTCCGTGCTACGCGGAGAATTGATGTGTACCTGGAGTTGCTGTCATCGGCGCGGCCGCTAAAGGATCGTGCACGGGTCCACTTTCATTCCGGAACCTCGGAAATGGTTGGCGAAGTTCTGCTGTTTGAGCGGCGAGAGCTCGCACCGGGGGAAAGCGGATTCGCGCAGATCCGGTTGCAGGAGGAAGCGGTACTGGTGATGGGGGACCGCTTCATCATCCGCCAATTTTCACCGATGACGACGATTGGCGGAGGCACGGTCGTAGATCCCCTAGCCAGGCGCCTGGCCAGGAAAGACACAGGACACATCCAGTTCCTAGAGACAATCCGCGGGGGATCGCGCGAAGAAATCCTGCGGGCCATGACGGAACGAAATATTCTGGGCGTCGGGATGAACGAGATTGTCGCCCGAACGGGTTGGCTCGAAACTGAAATACGGAATGCCGCAGAGGCACTTGGCAAAAACCGTGAAGTCCGAATCGTCTCGCGCGAACCGCTGACACTCGTTTCAGTGAAACTGTTTGACGAGATTTGCCGCAAACTCCTGGCCCGCATTGATCAATTTCATAAGGAGAACCCGTTGCTGCCCGGAATGGCCCGGGAGGAATTGCGGTCCGTTTTGGGCAGGCGCGTCAGGCTTGAGTCCTTCCAGACAGCTCTAAACGAGTTGGCGGCAGCGAAGAAATTGAGTGTCGAAGGCGACTTGGTCAGGAAACCGGGCAGCGAAGTTACCCTGACCCCCGAGGAAGCGAAAGCGAAGGCGCAAATCGAAGAAGCCTTCCGGCGAACCGGACTTGCCGTACCATCGGCGAAAGAAGTCTTGTCGCAGCTAACGATCGATAGCCGGAATGCGGAAAAAATTCTGCAGATCCTGCTGCGGGAAAAAGTGCTGGTGCGCGTCTCTCCGGAACTGGTCTTTCACGAAGAAGCACTGCGGCAACTGGGACGGTTGCTTCATGACTACAAGAACTCCAAAGGGGAGCGCATCGCGGTGCCCTCTTTCAAGCTGCTGACCGGTGTGACGAGGAAGTACGCGATCCCGCTACTCGAGTATCTCGATAGGCAACGCGTGACACGGCGGGCAGGCGACGAGCGTGTTATCCTGTAGGACGTCAAATCGCATCGCTTTGCCGCGTAGCTGGTCTACCCAGATTAGAAGGAACGGAACGGCGAAGAACTGCTTGGAGGCTGTACATGGGTGAATTTAGTATTTTTCACTGGCTGGTTGTTCTGGCCATCGTGCTCATCTTGTTCGGCGGACGCAAAATTCCCGAAGTCATGAAAGGGCTCGGCGAAGGAATTCGCAATTTCAAGGACGGGATGGCTGGTGCGCAAACACCGTCTTCTCCGTCCGCTGCCGGAACGCTCGCAGCACCTGCCGGACTGGGTGCTAAGGCGGGCAATGGCCAGGTTTCGCTGCACTGGAATGGCAACGGAGCGGCCTCCTATCACGTGAAGCGCTCCGGCACGAGCGGCGGCCCGTACGCCCGCATCGCATCGATAGCCGATACTTCCTACACCGATGCCGGACTCGTGGGGGGCTCGACCTTCTATTACGTGGTTTCCTCGACGAACGCCACGGGTGAGAGCGAGAACTCGCTTGAAGTCAGCGCCACAACCGTCTGACGGGAAGTAGATCGAAGAGCAAGCGGGGTGGCCATTGCGCCACCCTTTTTTCTGCCCTGCGGCTCTTCCTGTGAGCCTAGTTACTCATAAGTAATCATAATACAAGATAGCTTATCAGGTAACTGATACAAAATTCGTCAAATCCCCTGCATTCAGATGATTTCCTCGGTTTCGGTGCAAGTTCCCGCCCTTCACTACTGCGTAGCCAGTGCCGTAAGTTATTTGCTGTCTGGCAGTTAGATCGGGCGCCAAGCCGGTCTGTTTCAAGTTGAGCACTCCCACCGCAAAACGGGACTTTCGTCCAGTAGCACCCCCGCAACTATTTCCCCAAACTCGGGTATGACAAGGTAACCCGGGAAACTGAAAGCAAAAAATCGAGGAGAAACGAAATGACGATCAAGTTCTCAAAGTGGAGTGTTCTTCCTGCAACCGTCTTATTGCTGGGCTCAGCGGCCTTGGCACAATCCCCGTCGACTACCCCGGCCCCAAGCACCCCGGCAACGGATCCCTCCGTAGCCCAGCGTAAGGAAAATCAGCAGGACCGCATCGCAAACGGAATCAAGAGCGGACAGCTGACGGCCGGCGAGACTTCGAACCTCGAAACCAAGGAAGCTGCGATCAATGGCGAGACCAGGGCAGATCGTGCAGCAAACGGCGGCAAACTGACACAAGCCGAGAAACAGCAAATCAATACCCAGCAGAACCAGGTTTCAAAACAGATCTATAACGACAAGCACAACGCAAACACTGCCCACTACGGGGACAATGCCGTTGGCCAGCGGCGCGAAAATCAGCAGGACCGCATCGCGCAGGGAGTCAAGAGCGGACAACTGACTGCCGGTGAAACGGCCAAGCTTGAAAATCAGCAGAAGGGAATCAACCAGCAAGTGAAGGCAGATCGTACGGCTAACGGCGGTAAGCTGACACCGGGCGAGAAGCAGCAAGTCAACAAGGAGCAGAACAACGCTTCAAAGAATATCTACAACAAGAAACACAACGCCAGGACGCAGGGCGGAACGAAAAAATAGTCAGCCGATCGCCAAACCTCTTGACGAAGGAGCGCCAGTACGGCGCTCCTTTGCTTTTGACGGGCGATTTGGGAGAAGCGCGGTCAGGAGAGTTCCTCCTCGGACCATCCAAGCTCATCAAGCGAAACGAGCAGGCGCGAAAGCGGCAAACCTACCACGTTAAAATAGCAGCCCTCAATGCGGGGAATATATCGTCCAGCTCGCCCCTGGATCGCGTAGGCGCCAGCCTTGTCGCGGGGCTCATCGCTCAGGAGATAGCGCGAAATTTCCTCGGCCGAAATGCGGGCGAAGTGCACGCGGGTCGTTTCGACGAATTGCCGGCGCGCTGCGTCAGGCAGGCGAACCAGCGAAACGCCGGTCACGACGGAATGGGTGCGGCCGGAAAGCTGCTGGAGCATGTGCCGCGCATCCTCGGTTGAACGCGGTTTGCCAAGTATGTGCCCGTCGAGCACAACGATGGTATCGGCGGCAACGACGATCGCCGGACCGACTGCACGCGCAGCGACGAGATCGGCCTTCGAACCCGCAAGCCGCTCGACCAGATCGTAGGGATTTTCATTCGGATAGGGAGTTTCATCGACTGCCGAGGAAAGCACGGAAAAAGAAATGCCCGCATCGCGAAGAATCTCGGCGCGGCGCGGGGAGGCAGAGGCGAGGATTATTTTCATGAATGCCACGGTCAGAATACTACAGAGAATCTCGCAAAGCAGCTGTGCCCTGGTTCAGCGGAAAAACTGGCGGAACCGGGAATTACAACTGACGCGAGCGGCGGAAGGAGGTAAGGGCAAACGCAACAAAAATGAGGCCGACGACCACAGGCAGAGCGATGAGCCAGCGAGCCGCATCGCGGCTCCATGCGCGAATTGCGGAATTGAACCAGGCCAGGGACAAAACGGCAAACGTTGCGCCGATCAACTCGTGAAAGAGCTGCTTGAGGACTCGCCACAGGCGGCGAAAGCCACGCGGTTCGGCCGCTCCCCGGACACTGTCCCCTCCTACAACTATAGACATGGGAGCAGTTTAGCGCAGATTCGCGAAAAGAAATGGACAACCCGGTACCCGTCCTACAGGACAGGGTGTAGGACTGTGAATGGATTGATTACAACGTAAAAACACCGTCTTGTATCGAAATAAGTGTACGCCTACAATCGGGCTTAGAAGTACTGGGGAGCTATCCTTGCAACTCGACGATCACCTCAAGAATCTTCTGCGTGAACTCGGACATGCCATCAACGACACCGTTTCCGAGTCGGACCGGATCACCGGGGCAATCGCCGGAGTGCGCGCTCACGGGTACGACATTGTGCTGAAGCTGGACGCGACGATTGGGCTGGCCAAGCGCGACGGCTCGAATGAAGATGAGCCAAGAATGACGACGCAGGACAAACGCTTTCTTGAATCCCTGCGGATCCAGGTCGACCAGGAATCGCTCGAGCAGGATACCGAACGGAAACTACTGCCGCGCCTTGCAATGACGCCGCAGGACGTACGATTTTTGAAGTCGCTCAGGATTGCAACGGAAGATCTCGAATGAAGAGACAACTTCAATTTGCCGGGATCACACTGGCAGGGATGATGACGCTCTGTCTCTTCGGCTCGCCGAAAGCCGCTGCGCAAGATCCGATCCTCACCCCGATTCTCGTGAACACCGCCGCACCCATCGTCGTCGGTGCTGTTGAAGCACTGGTGAAGCCGAAGCAGCCGAATGGAACTGTGAAATATGAAGGATACGTGATGAACGCCAACGGGGTGCAAGTCACCGTTCGTTCGAAATATAGTGAAACCTCCCTGCAGACATTCCCCTTGACCGGCGAAGCTGCCAGCAAAATGCAGAAGTATATCGACGCGGGCGGTTTCAAATACGGCGACAAGATTACGATTTATTACAATTCGCGATACCAGGCCGTAAAGTTCAGGGGAAAGCCTTCACAGAACCCGTAGCAAGAGCAGAGGCGTTATGATTCGCCTTCCCGCTGTAGCTGGCCAGTTTTACCCCGCCAATCCGAGAGAGCTCTCCTCGCTGATTCATCGATTCCTCAAAGAATATGGCGCACCCGACAAACTGAAGGTCAAAGCATGCATCGTGCCGCATGCAGGCTATGTCTATTCAGGCCACGTTGCCGCTGCGATTTTTTCGGGAATTGAAATTCCAAAGAAGATTCTGATCCTGGGTGTGAGGCACCAGCCGGTCGGTGAACGACTGGCGATCGTGTCGCATGGCCAGTGGAAGACTCCGCTGGGCGACGTGACGATCGACAGGGCGCTCGGCATGAGGTTGCGCGGAGCGTGCCCCGAATTGCAGGAAGATGAACTGGCACACAGCCGGGAACATTCGCTTGAAGTCGAGATTCCGTTTCTGCAGGTCCTCGAACCGGACTTCCAGTTTGTACCAATCGCATTCGGAACCACTGACCTAAAGGAACTGACGAAGATCGGGCATGCAATCGCCGAAGTGATCGCCGGTTTTTATGAGGACGTGTTGATCGTGACTTCCTCCGACATGAACCATTACGAAGATGAGGCGACAACGCGGCGCAAGGACCGCCGGGCCATTGAAGCGATGGAGCGACTGGACACAGAAGGCCTGTACGAGATGTGCAGGAGGGAGCGGATCTCGATGTGTGGTCTGGGTCCTGCAATTGTGACGCTCAGTGCAATGAAGAGGTTGGGAGCCGGCGGAGGAGAACTTGTGAAATACGCGACGTCGGGGGAAGTTTCCGGGGACTACGATGCGGTCGTTGGATATGCAGGAATGATCTTTCGCTGATCGCTCAAAAAAAGCGGCCGAGGAACCTCCCCGGCCGTCATTATTTCTCACTCTTGTCTCGCCTCAGCTGTCAGTGAGGCCGGCCACCGCCGCCGCTACTTCCCCCTGATGGATGGGAAGAGCCGGTTGAGGAACCCGAAGAGCGGGACGAACTCCCGGAACTGCTGCCGGAACTACCCCACGCCGAGCCAACCCAGCTGCCGCCAGTGCGCGCCGGAGCTGGTGTAGCGGACGGACGGGGAGGAGCAGCGACCCGTTCTGCATTCGGAGCTACCGTGCCGCGGGTCTCCGCGGCAGTTTTTGCAGCACTGATGGTTGCTGAATTTTTTCCGGATGTTTTTGCTTCGCTTGCCGTAGCAGGAGTCGAGCCTTCGCCGGCCTTCGTCTCGTTGGAATTTACGAAGCGATGCTCGTTCGGATCATAGGCGATCGAAGAGCTATGAACGATCGAGGTTTCACGCGCGGTTAAATATCCCGACGGAATCGTGCGGCTGATGCGAGCGGGCGCGGCGACGGCTGTCGGGCGCGTCGGGAGCAGCGTCGGTTCGCTGGTCTTGACGACGGTCAGCTTTTCACTGCCGTTTACAGCCACGAGTCTTCCGGTTTTCCCGTTCTCGAGCGGGTAGATTCCTTGTGCCGCGTTCAGCGGAGTCTTGCCAGCCTTGTCGTTCACATTGAGAGGCACCAGGCCCGTCGTCGTACCCGACTTCACGAAGATGGCAGTTACCGGGCGATAGGGCTGCGGCCTGCCGTAGAACGTGCTGCCGGGATTCCACATCCACCCGTAAACCGGAGAGTAAATCCAGCCGCCGTAGTGGTATGGCAGCCATCCCCAGGGAGCTGATCCAAGAAACGACCAGCCACCCATGCCGCCATCGAAGAACCAGCTGCCGTAATCAAACGGCGACCAGCCAAAACCCATGCCGAAGGGCCGCCAGCAATTGTACCCACCAACGTTCATCCAGGAGCCGTAGGTGTAGAGATCGGAGTAACCCGCAACATAGGAGGCGTTGCCGTAGCTCGATGAGGTCTGGGAGCTGACTACCTGTTCGTTCTGAATTCGATTTGAAACCCAGCGATCGAAATCATCGCTCGAAGTGGCTTCGGTCACGACCTGGTTCGTCGGATCGCTGGCCTGAACGGAGAGCGAATGGCCTTTTTCAAGCGGTGTGGCGTTGTCGTTCTGCAACACGTTTATGCGGCCCGCCTGAACCGTGACGGTACTGCCATTATCGAAATTCTCGAAACGAAATGTCGCGTGTCCCGAGACTTCAGCCGAAAAATCACCACCGGTGACGCTGAAGTAGTCTCCATTTATCGAACGATCGTAGAAGGAAGCCGAACCCTGGCGCAGGACGAGACGGGTAATGCGGGCACCGTCATTCAGTGATAGGTCGTAGAACTCGAGCATGGTATTGGCGCCGAGAAACGCCATCGCCCCATTCTCAAATTCCACCTCCGCCCGTCCGGCGCCGGTTGAAAGCACGTTTCCCTGACGAATCGGCAGATTCAAAGGAGCGGTTTGCCAGACAGCCTTCGAATCGGTCAGAGGATCGTTGTGAAATTCGCTGGCGTAGCGCACATCGCCCTGGACAAGGCTCAGACGAACGATGCGGACATGACCGGAGTCGGCCGAAACGCGTCCGGAGAATGCCGTAACCATGAGCAAAAATGAGAGGGAAAGAAGAAAAGTACGCTTCATAAAAACCGCCTTGGGCCCAACCTGGTCCTAAAGATAAGACGATACAGCAAAGTGGCACGTTACGCTTGGCAGAATTAAAGCAGTAACCAGCCGGCAACTAACCTATTTGTATACTGACCGTGTCAGGATCAATACGGAACGAAACGATAACTAGCTCGATTGGAAGCTTCGATAGAGCAAATTCGAAAATCAGATCGCTAAGTTCTTGACAGCAAGAGGCTTAATCGGTAGCTTGACTGCATTCAATGTCAGGGAAGTGGGCGCCCCGGTGCAGGCGCGGCACGGCTAGAAAACCCCGAGCGAGGAGCAGCTAGACCTGGTCGATCGGGGCAATCCGAACTAATTCGGGACTGAGGGGGGAATCATGCGTGGCCTTATTCGGTATCTTTTCCTATTGGTACTTACGAGCGTGTGGGTGGCTCCAGAAGTGGCGTTTGCTCAGGGCGGTGCCACGGGAGCAATCAACGGCACGGTGGTTGATGCCAGCGGAGGTGCAATCGCCGAAGCCGACGTGCAAGTGTTCAATTCGGCGACGGCGGTTCTGGTTCGCGCGGTGAAAACGGGAGCGGACGGGTCGTTTGTCATCACCCTGCTGCCGCCTGCCGTCTACTATGCGGTGATCAATAAGTCCGGGTTTTCCGAAGCGAAAGCCACGGGAATCGAAGTGCGAGTCACCGAAACCTCTCGCGTGACGATCACCCTGAAGCCTGGCACGGTGAGCGAGAAGGTGGAAATCTCGGCTCAGCTGGCTTCGGTTGAAACGACGAACGCCACGACTGGCCAGACGATTGGGCCGGAGACGATTCGCGAACTGCCTCTCGCGACACAAAACTACCAGCAACTCCTCACCTTGAGTACCGGGGTATCGAGCGAACTGAATCAATCCGCTTCGCTCGGCCGCGGCACAACAAAAATTTTCGTGAATGGCCAGCGCGAAGACAACAACAACTACCTGATCGAGGGGATCAGCGCGACCGACTACAACGTTGCGCAAAGCTACTATGTGCCCCTGCCGAATCCCGACGTGATCCAGGAATTTCGCGTGCAGACCTCGTTGTATGACGCGAGCCAGGGCCGCAATGGCGGAGGCAACATCAACGCGATTCTGCGGAGTGGCACGCGAGAACTTCATGGTGATGCCTACGAGTTCTTCCGCAACGACGCACTGAACGCCAACGAGTACTTTCACAATGCCACAGGGCAGCCGCGCCCTCCTGTAAAGCAGAATATTTTTGGCGGCAGCCTCGGCGGTCCGGTGGTAAAGGACAAGTTCGGGTTCTTCTTCGTGAATTATCAGGGGACGCGGCAGGAGAGCGCGGAATCCGCAGGAACGCAGATCAATAACCCGGGATTTCCCATTTTGCCTTCCGACCGCAATTCGGCGAACTTCCAGCAGGAGCTGATCAACGACTTCAGCACACCAGCTACCTTGCCAACCGCGGCCAACCCGGCCGGATGCCCGGCAACACCGCTTGCCACGATTGATCCGGTGGTGCTGAAGCTGTTGCAGTTCCAGAGCACGCAGTTCGGAAATACGCCGGGAGGGTATCTGATTCCGTCGCTTCCCGGAACGCCTGGGGTCAACGTAAATCCCAATACCTGCCAGGTCTCGTTGAATAGTGCACCCTTTGTGACCAGCAAGACCGGACAATATAACGACGATCAATTCACGACGAACTGGGACCGGGAGTTCAATAACAGCAAGGATAAACTGGCAGCCCGGTTCTTTTTCTCTGACGCTTCGTCGTACCTGCCATTCGGAGCAGGCGGCCTGCAGGCATCGCTCGGCGGCACACTGGCCAGCAGCATCAGCGCGACCGATCTTGATTTCCCGTACTCCATACCGGTAAGTTCCCGGTTTTTCAGCGTAAGTGAAACGCACCTGTTTACGCCGTCCGTCGTCAACGACTTCAGGTTCGGATACGTGCGGATCAACGACAGTCTGATCAACGTACCGCCGGTGACGGTGGCCGACCTCGGAATCGACCGGCCAACCGACAACCTCACGCAGTCGATTTACAAATTCACGTTTAACGCTTCCGGATTCCAGATCGGTCCGACACCTCCGGCAAACCAGTATCAGATCCAGAATAACTACAACTTTGTCGATACCGTCAGCTGGGTGAAGGGACCGCATGATTTCCGGTTTGGCGGAGAATATACCAGGGTCAATCTCAACAAGGATTTCCCGCAGACCTTTAACGGCCAACTGTTCTTCGTGAATACACCCGGACTCACCGATTTCCAGAATTTCCTGCAAGGTTCGCCGGCTGCCAGTTTCGGCGGCGGTGGCGTGTACAACCACGAATACCGCACAAATGATTTTGGATTCTTTGCGCTCGATGACTGGAAAGCGACGAGGAATTTGACCCTGAACCTGGGATTCCGCGTGGAACTGAACGGGGCATTCCACGATAACCTGTGCCACATCGGAAACATTGATGAGCAACTGGCCGCCGCCGGAGAGTACCCGATGATTTACGGGGGTTGTGCGAATTTTCTTGGCGTAAGTGGTCTTAGCGGAAACGGAAGCGACACCACGTACAAGAATGACTACGCAACAGGTCTTGCCCCGCGGATCGGACTTGCCTATGACCTGGGTGGAGACGGCAAGACCGCCGTTCGCGCCGGATACGGAATTTACTATGTGCGCGAAGACGTCGGTAGCGTCGACCAGCTCTCGTTCCAGGCTCCTTTCCTGCCGATCACCTTTGGCGGCGGCTTGCCCGGATGCCTGTCTACCTATTTCTCGGCAAGTGCCCCTGCGAACTGCATTCCAACGGGATTTACCTCGAATCCGAACGCTTTGCCGACTGCAGGAACGCTCAGTTCGAGCTTCATTCCCTGCACTTCGGCGCTGTTGGGTTTTAACGGTGGCGATCCAACGCAAGCCGCAAACTTCGGCTGCGCGGCAGGAAGTCCCGGCAGCGTTCCAACGCAGTACCTTTTCGTACTGGGAGTACCTCGGCACTTCGTTTCGCCCAATACGCAACAGTGGAACCTCACCGTGCAGCGGGATTTGGGCAAACAGTGGATCCTCGAGGTTGGCTACATCGGAACGCACGCGATTCATCTTCGTGAAACGCGCACGGATATTCCCGAACAGATTGCCAGCCCTGCAAATCCGGTTGTGCTGACCGACGTGAACGGAAACAAGTACACCATCACACAGAATACGATTGCCAATGGGCCGGCCCGTTCAAGCAATCCCGGAATCAACGGCTACAGCGGGTATCAGATTTTCGCGAGCGATGCCTATTCCCACTACAACGCACTGCAATCGACGCTCTCAAAGCACTGGGCAAACGGGTATGTCCAGGCGGCGTATACCTTCTCGAAATCGACCGACGCAACCTCAAGCGGCAACACCGCGTTTAATACCGCATTCAACAATGAATCCACGCTTCAGGACTCGCGCGGGTTGTCTGATTTTGATCGGCCGAACCGATTCGTACTGAGCTATCGCTATAACCTGCCGTTCTTTTCGTCGGCAAAAGGCTGGGAACAGGTTGTGCTCGGCGGATGGTCGATCAGTGGCATCACCGTGCTCATGTCCGGAACGCCGTTTTCGGTTATCGATTCCTCAGCAGGTTCCGCGTATATGGGCCCCGGCTACACGACAACGCTCACCGGCAATCTGGCCCCGGGCGGGAGCATAGCAAAAGGCTATACCACCGGCGGTATCAAAAACGCGGTCAACAACGGTTACCTGAACATCAACAATTTTACGCCCGCGCCATTCCTGTACTATGGCTCGGGTCCATGCCCGGACGCGACCGGGAACACCTGCGTGACCACGTTTGGTGATCTCGGCCGCAACGCGTTCCGCGGACCACATCAACAAAACTGGGATTTTTCCCTGCAGAAGAATTTCATGCTGACAGAGAGATTTAATCTCCGGTTTGGCGTGGACTTCTTTAACATCTTCAACCATGCCAACTTCGCAAATCCCGCCGTGACCGACGTAGAAGCCGGCAGCGGTTTTGGCCGAATCATCTCAACGACCGGAACGCCGCGGTTGATCCAGTTCTCGTTGCGGTTTGCGTTTTAAACTGACCTGGCGCGAAGCGAACAGGGCGCCCCGACCAGATCGGACGCCCTGTTTCTGCGAGCGCAAAGGGCATTCTGCCCAGTAGTGATATGATTTTCGGGTTATGGCAAAGATCGCAACGCGCGTTTCACAACTAACCGGCGAAGGTGCTCTTGCGGTATACACCCGCGCGAAAGAACTCGAAAAAGAAGGGCGCTCCATCATCCATCTGGAGCTGGGAGAGCCGGATTTTCATCCGGCAGCTCCGGTCGTCGATGCCTTGCGCGCGGCAGTCGCCAATGGCCACGATCGCTACGTCGGAACCCGCGGAATCCCGCCTCTCCGTGAGGCGATTGCGGACTATTTGAAGCGTACCCGAAAAGTAGAAGCACGACCGGAAATGGTGCTGGTGGCGCCAGGATGCAAGATGGCGCTGGCGCTCGCGATGATGGCGCTCATCGAACCCGGCGACGAGGTGTTGTATCCGGATCCCGGTTTTCCGATCTACCCGTCCTTTACCCGGGGGCTTGGTGCCATAGCGGTACCCTACGCTCTCAGAGAAAAAAACGAGTTTCAACCGGACGTGACAGAGATCCTGTCGAAAATTACGCCGAAGACCCGTGTCCTGATTTTCAATTCGCCGAACAATCCTACCGGAACCGTTTTTTCGGAAAGCGTGCTCTCGCAGCTTGCCGAGCTCGCGCGCAAGCACGATTTGTGGGTGATTGCGGACGAAATTTACGCGCGGATTCTGTTCGGTGGAGAGTACAAGTCGATCTGGACGCTGCCGGGAATGGCGGAGCGCACGGTAATTATCGATGGATTTTCAAAGTCGTTTGCCATGACGGGGTGGAGACTCGGGTACGCGGTGGCCCAGAAACATGTCATCGATGCAATGGACATGCTGGTGCTGAACACCTTCACCTGCACGGCAGAATTCACGCAGATCGCCGCCATCGAAGCCCTGGAAGACATCACGAGCGCCGTCGCGGCGATGGTAGAGGAATACCGCAAGCGGCGGGATCTGTTCGTAGCCAAACTGAATAAAATTCCAGGATTCCGGTGCCAGTCCCCTGGCGGCGCATTTTATGCCTGGGTAAATATTGAAGAAACGGGACGATCAGCCGAGCAGGTGCAGAAGCAATTACTCGAGGAAGTGGGCGTGGCCGGAATCGCCGGGGCAGCGTTCGGAGCCGAAGGGAAAAACTTCCTGAGGTTTTCGCTCGTGAGCGCGCCTCATCTGCTTGAAGAAGCGCTCGAGCGCATCGAGCGGATCGCGAAGAACTGGCGGCTGGCAGCAGCGCGATAGGTTCATCCGAGATTATAGAGAGGAAGAACATGAAACGTTGGTTCGAGAGTGGATTCTGTCTCATAGTGCTGCTCGGCGTGGCCGGATTGGCATGCGGGCAAGCGACGCCCTACCCGGCAGGGGACGTAAAGAAAACGTATGAACGGCTGCTGAAGCAAATCGACGCCATTCCCGCCTATGACAATCATGCCCATCCGGGATTTGCCGATGATTCGGACGTGGACGCCATGGCCGCGCCTCCGGGCGAGAGCGCGACGTTTCGTTTGCGTGACGATAATCCGGAATTTGTTGCCGGAGCGAAAGCCCTGTTCGCTTACCCCTACAATGATTTCGCTCCGGAACATGCGAAATGGCTTGCCGACAAGAAAAAGGCCGCAGAGCAGCAGGGAGGAACGGCCTATTTCGACGGAATTCTCGACAAGCTGAACGTGGACATTTGCCTGGCTAACCGCGCGATGATGCCGGCCTATCTCGACCCGAAACGCTTTCATTGGGTATTTTTCGGGGACGCCTTTTTCTTTCCCTTTGATAACCGGGACCAAACCTCAAGTACTCCTGACATGGGGGTCTACATTCCGCTCCAGGAAAAGATGCTAGGACGCTGGAAGAAACAGGAAGGGCTCACGGGCTTGCCTGCGGATCTTGCCGGTTACGAAGATTTTGTGCGAAAGACGATGGCAGACAACCAGAAGCACGGTGGCGTTGCGATAAAATTTGAAGCGGCCTATTTCCGAACGCTGTATTTTGGCGACCCCCCGAAGGAACAGGCCGAAGCGATTTATAACAAGTTCAAAGCGGGTGGCGTACCTTCGGCGGACGAATACCGAACATTTCAGGATTACATTTTCCGTCGGATGGTGGATCAGGCGGGCAAATTGCATTTGCCGATGCATTTTCACACCTGCGTGGGAATTGGCGATTATTTCAGCCTGCGCAATGGCAACGTCCTGAATCTCGAAAATGTGGTGCGCGACCCCCGCTACAAGGACATAACGTTTGTCCTGCTGCATGGCGGCTGGCCGTACGAACGGGAAGCGGCGCTCATGACCGCGGTCAAGAATGTTTACCTCGACACGTCGTTTCAATCTGAGATGCTCTATCCGTCGCAATTCAAACAGGTGCTCAAGCAGCTTCTGATTATCTATCCGGACAAGATGATGTACGCCTCCGATGCGTTTCCGTTTAACGATGCGCTGGGTGCAGAAGAGAGTTTCTGGCTGGCTTCGCGGACTTCGCGAACGGCACTGGCCGGGGCACTCGCAGAACTTGTTGAGGAAGGCGCAATCAGCGAAAAGAAGGCGCAGGAGCTTGCCCGCAATTATTTGCACGACAATGCAGCGCGACTCTACGGAGATCTGAAGCCATGAGTGAAACTTTTAAACATACGGCGTGGAACAAGGTCGAACGCGAATTCCTGAACGACAAGATCGACCGCGAAATGATTACCGGCCAGAAGCTGATGCTGGCACGCGTGTTCATCAAGAAGGGCGGACACGTGCCCAAACATCACCATCACAACGAACAGGTAACCTACATCATCGAAGGGGCGCTGAAGTTTGCGATCGATGGCAGGGAAGTCGTGGTGAACGCCGGGGAAGTGCTTTGTATCCCGTCGAATATGCCACACGAAGCCTGGGCGCTTGAAGATACACTCGATCTCGATGTGTTTACGCCGCCGCGCGAAGACTGGCTGGCGAAAACCGACGACTACCTGCGGAAGTAGCAGTTAGTAAGGGTTGTGACTCGGGCTTCCGGAAGCGAGAACGCCACGTGCGACCGAAAGAACGTATCGCTCGCCCTGGCCCTGCCACGATTTCAGGTGAAATGTCTGGTTCGTGGCGACTCTCTCAACTGTAATCCCTCCGAAGGTCAGTGGCTCATTGTGCGCGCAAACCTCTGGTAGCCTGGTCGATTCGAGAAAGTAAGCGGGGCCAGTGCCGACAACGGTCGCAAGCCCATCGGATTCAATCAATACCGCAGCATTTTCTTCAACGGCGATCGCACGCACCTGCTTCGTCCAGCCATCCTCGAGAATCCGCGCCATGAATACCAGGAGACGCCCCAGACGATTGCGTTTGACGAAATGGGTGTCGGTGATGGTGTCTCTGAGCAAAGGGATGTCGAGAAATTCGCGGGTGAGAGTGACCTTCGTTCCGTAAGGGTCGGCGAGCGCTTCAGGCGAATGGATCGTGTCGATCATCGAGGAAAATGAAAATTGACCGAGAATGGCGAGGCCGGCGCTCGAACCACCGATCGGTTTTCCGAGGGCGATATGACGGTTTATCGCACTCTCGACCGGTGTATCTTGCCAGAAACGGACGTAGTCGGATTGATCTCCGCCGGCGATGAAAATGCTCTCGGCATGAGCAATGATCTCTACGATCTTCGGATCATCAGAATCTTCGCGGCTCGAAAAGGAAAGAGTCGCGGCGGAATTCAGCGGGCAAACGGCCTTGATTGTTTCATTTTCCTTTTTGAGATACGCGTCATCGTCATTTGCGCTAAGCACCAGGAAATCGCCGCCATTTGCACGTTCACACAGGAATTTGAACGCGGGCTCCTGCTTCGCGCCGCCCCCCATCAGCGCAAATCCAGCAGCGGGCTTGACGCTGCTGTCAGCTTCGTTGCCCAGACGCTCGTATTTCCATTTTGCCCGGACGCCGCCAGGGAAAAATCCGGCGACCAGTAGCAAGAGAGGAAAGAGCGAATACAGTCTGTTAGAAAGAGAAAGGCTAGCCATTGCGAAAGTATACGAAGACACGCCCGGGCACGGTACGGTAATCAGAAACGTTCATGTGGAAATAAAAAAGGGCGGGACCACAAACGGCCCCGCCCTCTAGGAGACGAGCAGCAGTTACCAGATCTTGCAGGCCGTATCTCTCACCATCGGATCGCCTTTTTTGCAGCCAAAGGCCTTGGCAAACGCTTCCATGTTCGAGATCGGTCCGTTGGCGCGGAACTGCGGTAACGGGTGCGGATTGGTGTTGGTTTGAAGGCGCGCAAATTCGGGACGTGTATTGGTGCCCCAGACCTGAGCCCAGCCCAAAAAGAAGCGCTGTTCAGGAGTGAAACCGTCGATATTCTTTGGACGATTGCCTTCAATTGATTTTTCATACGCGGCATAGGCAATTGCCAGTCCGCCGAGATCCCCGATGCTCTCTCCGAGGACAAGTTTGCCGTTTTGATGGAGGCCGGGTTCGACTTCATAGCTGTCGAACTGCTTCACAACGCAACCGGTATGTTCTTCGAAGCTCTTGCGATCGTCAGCAGTCCACCAGTCATGAAGATTTCCCTGACCATCGAAGCGCGAACCCTCGTCATCAAACCCATGGCTGATTTCGTGACCGATTACTGCACCCATCCCGCCGTAGTTCACGGCATCGTCGGCCTTCGGGTCGTAGAACGGCGGCTGAAGAATTCCTGCCGGGAAGACGATTTCATTAAACGTAGGATTGTAATAGGCGTTGACGGTTGGAGGAGTCATTCCCCACTCCAGCCGGTCAACGGGCTTGCCGATTTTTGCCAGTTCCCGCGCTTCTTCAAACACGTGACCACGCTGCACGTTTTCGTTGTAGGAACCCCGGGTGATCGAGAGTTTGGAATAATCGCGCCACTTGTCGGGATACCCGATTTTTACCGTAAAGGCTTCGAGTTTCGTAATGGCCTCCTTCTTGGTCTCAGGTCCCATCCAGCCGAGGGTGGGAATATCGGCTTTGAGTGCAGCGATCAGGTTATTGACCATGACCTTGGCGTGGGCTTTCGCTTCCGGCGGAAAGTATTTCTGGACATAGACTTCACCGAGCGCTTCACCGAGGATGTTGTTGGTGGACTGCACGCAGCGCTTCCAGCGGGGTTGCAGTTCCTTCGTGCCGGCGAGCTTCTTGCCATAGAAATTAAAGTTTTCCTGCACAAAGTCGTCAGAGAGTGTCTGGGCGTTTGAATGAAGCAGATGCCAGCGCAGATAAATCTTCCAGTTGTCGATTGAGGTGGCGGCCAACTGGTGGTTCAGTTCCTTGAAAAATTCCGGTTGACCGATATCTACGAAATTGACGGAGGGAGCCCCGAGCGCCTGAAAGTAATTCTCCCAGGACCAATCCGGCGTCAAGGCTTTCAACTGGGCGAGCGTCATCTTGTTGTAATTCTTCTCCGGATCGCGAAGTTCAACATTGGTACGGGAGGCCTTGGCGAGAGAAGTTTCAAGCTCCATCACGATTTTGGCCCGGGCCGCTGCCTGGTCCGGAGAATCACCCGCCAGTTCAAGGATTTTCGCAACGTGTGTGACGTAGTCCGTGCGCAGTTGCTTCGAACGATCGTCATCCCGTGTGTAGTAGTCGCGATCGGGCAGTCCGAGTCCGCCTTGATCGGCTTCAGCAAGGTAGTGCGTGCTGTCTTTAAAGTCCGCCGAAGATCCGAACTCGAAAGCCACGTTGACGCTCTGGTGGTGCAGGCGTGCAATCTGCGCATCCAGTCCCGGGCGGTCCTTGATCGCGTCAATGGCTTCTAACTCGGAGGCGAGCGGCTTGACGCCGCTGGCGTCGATCGTAGCCGTGTCCATGCAACTGGCGTAGAAATCGCCAATCTTCTGCTCGTTTGTTCCCGCGGCGGCTTTGGCGCCGGCGGCGTTGTCGAGGATGGTACGCATCGCGGTGAGATTGTGGTCACGCAGTTCGGTAAACGTACCCCAGCTTGGATATTCAGGCGGAATCGGATTTGCCTTCATCCAACCGCCCATCGCAAATTGATAGAAATCCTGACAGGGCTTGCAGGTGGTATCAAGATTGGTGAGAGAAAATCCCCACGGGGCATCCGCTTTTGCAGTGATTCCGGCAGAAAAAATCAGGACCAGGGAAAGAGCCGCGAGCACGGCGGCGCAGAAGACAAGCAAATTACGGCGATGACTCATCCTTCACCTCATTTGATGGAACAAGCAAATAACTTCGCGCAGGGAAAGAGTGTAGCAAAAGAAGTCGCGCGTTGCAGGCGGCTCACCCGGGAACTGCAGGTCCTTACGCGGCACGGGCCAAGATCTGCCGGCGCTACTTTGCCGGGACGTTTGATGGGGGCAAAAAGGCCTTCGCGTATTTCGCAGTCTCGACTTTTTGCCAATCACCCTTCATGATCGCGGCGCGAATCTGGGCTGGCGTTTTGCCTTTGCGCGTCTGTTCATAGGAATAAAACGCTTCCTTCTGGCAGATCTCGCACCCGGAACCGTGACGGCTCGCGAAACAATCGAGCAGGCTGCCGTGCCCCTGGCTGCGGTCACAATGGCAGTAGCAAGGTTCCTGGTAGAGAACCTTCTTGATGCGGCCTGCCACGGAATAGGCGTTAAAGGTCAGAATGTTGTCGGAATAGAGCGAAGGCTCCATGGTCGCGGGCAACGGGTCTTTCGGGGCCTCTGCATGGAAAGCGGGCGTGGGTTCGTCAGAACTGGTCTCATGGTGCATGCCAGCCATGTCTTGCGAGCTGGACGCGGCAAATTCGGGAAGTACCAGCAGTGCCGCGCCGGCGGCAAAGAGCGTTGCGGCAAGAACCAGTTTGTCCAGGAGTTTCATCGAAAACCTCTTTCCGAACTATTACGGTCTCTAGCTACTCTACGGGGGTTCGATCGCAAATTCCACTTCGGTGCCTGATTAAACATCTGTGCCCGTCAAGGCACGTGGACAACCGCGATACGGATGGGCTGCAGCTTCGTCCTGTCGAGAATGCGGCCGTCATTCAGATTGTCGATCTGGGTGTTTACGATGAAATAAAAATCATCACCGCGAAGGGCGCCGGTCGTGGGTGTTTTCAAAGGAGTCTGCAGGACAACTGCTTTGGCGACGCGCAGTCCGTCCGGGGACAAACGGAAAGCAGCCACTCGCGGCGTTCCGATGCCATTCTGGACGGCAATCAGGCTCCCTTTGTGCCAGTACAGGCCGTCAATTCCGGCCAGCGTGTTATTTGGCATCGGATCAACTTCGATACTCAAGCCGGAATTGAGATCTACCCGCAAAACACCCAGCTCGTCGGCAACATAGAGAGTTTGCTCATCGTCGGTCAGGGCTATGCCGTTTGGGCCGAGCAGCGGCCGCGCCATTTTTAGCGGTTCAAAACTCTTCGTCCTCGGATCAAATCGATAGACCTTGTCTCGGGACGTATCGGTCAGATACAGCAAACCGTTACGCAGGACGACAAGATCATTCAGAAGGTGGTTGCCGTTACCAGGAGCGGGATAGCGGGCAAGAAGTTCGCCAGAGCGATTAAAGTGCAACAGCTCCGAGCTGCCCTTGCTCTCGTTGGCAGAAGCGCACCAGAGTGAGCCATCGGACGGGTCAAGACGGATTCCCAGGATTGGCAGGAGGTTGTAGCGGTCCCGGGGAACAAAGTCGACGATCTTGCCATCGCGCGCGACCTTGACGATTTTCCGGTAGTAGATGCTGCCCATCAGGAAAGATTCGCCGGTCGGGTCATAGGCCAGACCTTCAGGGAAGATGTCCTTGTCGGTCGATGCCATGACGATCTTTGAAAGATTGACTGCTGGAAAATCCCTGTGAACCTGTTCGAGCAATTTCTGAAAATCAGGCGAAGTCTTTAGCGCTGCAAAGGAGATATCGCCTGAAGGATCAAACCCCTCCCGCAGTGCCAGGCATTGCTTGAGGGTATCGAGTGCAGGAAGAGATTCTCCGAGCAGAGCGTGCGAGGCAGCCAGAAAATAAAGAACTGCTCCGCGGTCGGGAGTAGTACCAGCGAGGCTTTCCGCAATCGCCATTTGCGCGCGGATTTCCGCGGCATCATCGCGTTCAAGCGGAGCGCCGCGCTCCTGTTCCTGCTCTTGCGCGACGAGGAGTCCGGCAGAAAGAAAAAGACAGACGAAGGCCGCAAGCGACAACTTGCGGAATGTACGCGAGAGGAAAACCGTCCCGGACATTTAATTTCCTACCCAGCGGGCGGTTTGAACACGCCATATCAAAATACGGAATCAGCGAACGACGGCCGGAGACGCGGTGATCGTCGTGACCCGGGCAGAGGAGGCGCGTTCGGCAAGCTGTCTTTCGCGAAGATGACGCTGTACCCTTCGTCCCCAGGAGCGGACGAAGGTGTAGTTCAGAACGCCGCCGATCGCAGAACTGGCTAACGGTACAATGCGTGCGATCCACTTTTCGGCACTTTCTTCGCCAATTTTTACGGCGAGCCGGCTGGCTACGCGGGGAGCCAACTTCTCAAGCATCTGTTTTTCAGCCATATCCTTACCGAAATCAACCCCGGCCGCGGAAGCTGCGGCAATCCACATCTCGACCCGTTGGCTCTGGCCGTGTTCTTCAAAGCCATAGAGCAGGCAAAGCCGCTGGATCAACCGCAGGGTAATGACTGTCAGGAAGCCAGCGTCGGGCAGGACCGTAATCATGCCGCCCAGGCCAAAACCGGCGCCTTGCGCGAGAGCCAGCCGCTGCGCATCATGGATCAGCCGTTCCGCAATGGCGTCCAGTTTTTCAATCGGTACGTCACGCATGCGGCCGAAATGCGGAACCCAGAGGCCGTGCTTTTCAGAAAGATATTTGCGGAACTGATCGGCATCGATCTCAACCGAGCGCAGTCCACGGAGCATGCCAAAACGCAGAAAACGGCTTACGGTACGGCCCGCAAGAGACTTGTTTGTTCTAGCCATGGGGTTAAGCATCCTATGCTGTTTAGAGTGGGTCAAGAAGAGTTCCGTTGTACAAGCCCGCGGCAAGAGATGTAGTTTAGCGGTACCCGGCTTTCCCTAGTGCTCGTCTGGCAACGGAACTCAGACGACCCGTATCCTATGCGTGTGAATTTGAAACGACGAATGGTACTGCTCTCTGGTCTGCTGGCCGGAGTCTCACTGTTGCTTCTGCTCACCGTGGCCCTCAGCAGATCAGAACCGCAAACCGCCGAACTACCGACGTTTAGCCGGGATATCGCCCCGATCATCTACACCAATTGTGTTCCGTGCCACCACGCGAGCGACCGAGGGGAGCACTCGCGCGCCTTCGCGCTCTCGAGTTATGAGCAAGTGAAGGAACATCGAGACGCGATTGTTTCTGCAACCGAGAGCCGTCGTATGCCGCCGTGGCTTCCGGAAGCGGGTTACGGGGATTTTGCGGATGACCGTCGGCTGAGTGAAGCCCAGATTCAATTGATCAAGACGTGGGCCGAGGATAGGCGCGCCCGAAGGCCCGCCGGGCGATGCGCCACGAGTACCGCAGTTTTCCGGAGGCTGGCAACTGGGCAAGCCTGATCTCGTGATTGAGGCAACGCGCGAGGTTTCTATTCCGGCTTCCGGTCCCGATGTATTCTGGAATTTCGTTTTCTCGCCCGACATCAAAACGGTGCGTTATGTCCGTGCGATTGAAATCAATCCCGGCAGCGGAGTCGATCTGGTTCACCACGCGAACGTGATCCTTGATCCGGCCAGGACCGGCCGACGGCAGGAATCCAGTCCTGGCGCGGGTTTTCCCGGTATGGACCTGATGCTCGCACACAGTCCGCTTGAGGTTCCGAGCCATTTTCTGTTCTGGAAACCAGGGGCCCGACCGTGGATCGAACCTGACGGGTTGGCCTGGAAACTAAAACCCGGCACGGACCTTGTACTGAATGCGCATTTCATGCCGATGGGAATGTCCATGGCGGTAAAGCCTTCGATCGGACTCTATTTCACCGATAACCCGCCAACCCGCCTGCCGATCCTCGTTGAACTTGAGAATGATGAGGCGCTCGACATTCCTGCAGGCGCGCGCGCGTTCACGGTTACGGACGAGTTCAGGCTTCCGGTCGATGTGGATCTTTTGGCCGTCTATCCGCACGCGCACTATCTTGGCCACGTGCTTGAGGGATACGCGACATTGCCCGACGGTCGACGGGAATGGCTCGTGCGAATTCCGGACTGGAATCCAGATTGGCAAGCGGTGTTTCACTACCAGAAGCCAGTCGTCCTGCCCAAGGGAACCGTGCTCCGGATGCGCTATTCGTTCGATAATTCCGCAGCAAATCCTCGCAACCCGCATTCACCTCCCGAGCGTGTTGTGGGTGGCAATCAGGCGACCGACGAGATGGCTCATCTGTGGTTGCAGCTGGTGCCGCGTGGAAGTCCCGACGAACGCCTGCAGATTGAAGCGGCTCTCCTCGAGCATCGCGTCGAGAAATACCCCCGGGATTTTCAGTCACGGCTCGAACTGGGGGCTCTGCTCTTGGCACGACTCGATCCAGCAGGTGCAGCAAAGGTACTCGAACAAGCCGTTCGCATTGATCCAGGTCAGGAAGAAGCACGCCGTTATCTCGGTATGTCTCTTGAAGCTCTGGGTCGTCGAGCTGACGCTACCGAGCAGTTACGGATTGCGGTGCGGCTAGATCCCGACGATACGCAAGCGCGTTACAACCTGGCGCGGTTGCTCGTGAAAAGCGGGAAGATTGAAGAAGCAGTCGCGATTTTCCGCAGCATCGTCAGAGAAGCCCCCAATAACGCGCAGTATCACGACGAACTTGGTGAACTCCTTCTTCGACAGAACGAGCCCGCTCTTGCGATTGACGAATTTAATGCCGCTCTGGCACTGGATCCCTCGCTTGCTTCGGCGCTAGAAGACCGTCTGAAGGCGCAAGCGATGGTCGATGCACCGTCTCAGGCCCAGTAAACATCGAACACGTCTGGCTACCTGGGCAGAACCCTGACAGACGTTGCTCTAGGGAATGGAGTTACTTCCTGGACGCAAATAATCAAGGGTCCTACTTGACGTTCGAGTGGTTTTCGGTAAACTGCATTTTTCCATATGGCTGCCATTGCTCCCATCTTCGCGACAGAAACGCCGACCGATCTCGAGTTTCCCCAGAGAGAGGCGGCCTTCTTTTATGGGCTGTTTCTGCGGGGGTATTCAGCGGAGCAGCTTCGCCGTGATATTGAGGTTCCTCCCGCGGTTTTGGCCAAATGGCACCGGGACGCAGAACGGGAGCCTCAGTTACGCGATATCTTTGCCCGGATGCTCGATTACCGGCGCCACGTGCTCGCCATCTTCGACACACTGGTAGGTTCGGACGGGCAGATCCGCCGGCTACAGTAAAAACTTTCCTGACTATAAGGCAACGCCACCCGGAGCCCGCACGTCTAATTAGACATCCAGTGGGAAGTGTCTTTAAAATGAGTAAGATTGAGCATTTGACGTGCGATTCCGCAGGGCATTAGAATGCAATCGTGGTAGAGGTGTCCGTATGACCGGTTTTCTGAGAACGCTAACCCTGAACCTGGCGATGGTGTCGCTGGCGCTGCCCCTTGCAGCGCAGCAAGGAACAGGTCAGGCCCCTGACCCGAATGGTCCTCCGCCGATCGACGGCAAGATGACCAAGGAACAAAAGCAAAAAGCGAAGAAGACCCTAAAAGAACTGGACACTCCCTACAAGACCTGGTTGAACGAAGATGTGGTCTACATCATATCGCCAGAGGAACGCAACGCATTCCTGAAGTTGTCCACCAACGAAGAACGCGAACAATTTATTGAGCAGTTCTGGCTGCGGCGCAGCACGAATCCGGATTTGCCCGACAATGATTACAAGGAAGAGCATTATCGCCGGATTGCCTATGCCAACGAGCATTTTGCTTCAGGCATACCGGGATGGAAAACTGACCGCGGGAAAATTTATATTATCTGGGGAAAGCCTGACGAAATTGAATCACACCCGACGGGTGGAACCTGGGATCGTCCGATGGATCAGGGCGGCGGGTCAACAACGACCTATCCCTGGGAAACGTGGCGCTACCGGTATCTTGAAGGCGTAGGCGAAAACATCATTATGGAGTTCGTCGATCCTTCAAGTTCCGGCGAATATCACCTGACGATGGATCCTTCCGAAAAGGACGCCCTGACCTACGTTCCAGGAGCGGGTCTGACGTTGATGGAATCGATGGGTATGGCCGATAAGACCCAGCGTTTCAGCAATACCGATGGCACGCACATGGCAGCGGCACTGGGCGGCCAGCCAGCATCGCTCAATGAATTCACGCGCCTCGAGCAATACGCCAATGTGCAGAAGCCGCCTCAGGTGAAGTACAAGGACCTCGAAGCGATCGTGACAACGAGAATGGTTCGCGACCAGGTGAAGTTCACCTACTCGACAGCGTTCCTCAAAGTGACCAGCGATACGGTGCTGGTACCCATTACCATCCAGATTCCGAATCACCAGCTGACGTTTAAAGAGAAGGACGGAGTGCACTCGGCCTCGATCAACATATTTGGCCGGGTGAGCACGCTTACTGGCCGCGTGGTCCAGACATTTGAAGACGCCGTGGCGCGCGACTTTCCGGATTCGCTCTATCTGCAGGCTTCAAAACTGTCTTCCATTTATCAGAAAGCGCTGCCGCTCAGGCCGGGCTTGTACCGACTGGATCTTGTTATCAAGGACGTCGAAAGCGGGAACGTAGGCGTCGTAAACACGCGACTGGCTGTACCTCGCTACGACGACGAGAAGCTTGAGGCCAGTTCGCTGATTCTGGCAGACCAGATTGAGCACGTGCCGGCAAAGCAGATCGGCTTGGGTCAGTTCGTTCTCGGGTCGTCGAAAGTGCGGCCGCGGCTGGACGGCGATTTCTCGACAAACGACAAGCTTGGAATCTATTTGCAGGTGTACGGGTTGAAGCCCGATGAAAAGACGCACAAGAATAATGCCGAATTTGTGTATACGGTGAAGCGCGGCGACACCCAGGTCATGCAGTTCAAGGAGTCCTCGACGGAAATGAACCAGACCGGGGACCAGGTGACGCTCGAGAGATTATTGCCGTTGGCAACACTGACGCCAGGGAAGTATACTTTGCAGGTTAGTGCGACCGACGAGCTGGCGAACCAGACGATTTCGCGTACGGCTGATTTTTCGATCAAGCCAGCAGCAGAGCCCAAGACAGCCGCCGTCGCCGCACCAGCACCCGGGAGGTAATAAGACGTGAAGCACAGTCCGCTCCTGTGCGCGGGCATCTTTTTTGCAACCGTCTTAAGTGTGTTCGGTGGTGCTTCTCCGGCATCTGCTCAGGCAAACAGTAAACCTTCCGCAGGAAATATTTCAGGACAAGTCCGTGACGCCTCGGGGACGCCTCAGTTGGGTGCTACGGTCGATGTGTTGTCTGAAACAGCGGGGCTCAATGTTACCGCGCATCTTCTGACAAACACGCAAGGGGTGTTCGAGGGCGACAAGCTCGTACCCGGGTTCTATACCGTTCGGGTGACACTCGCGGGATTTCTTCCTTCGCTTGAAAAGCATGTGCGGATTTCCGCAAATCTCACCACCATGGTGCGGATCGAACTGGAATCGATGTTTTCTTCGCTCGAGCAGATGCGTCGACCGCCCGGGAATGCCAGTGTTGAAGCCGATGACTGGAAATGGGCCCTGCGCTCGGCCTCAGGACTGCGACCTGTCCTGCAATGGAATGACGACGATTCGAGTATTTCTTCTGCGGTAGTCATGGAAAATGCAGCCGCGCAGCCGCGCGGCCGGGTCGAGTTGATGGATGGCGCCCGCCATCCCGGGTCAGTCGCAAATATCGGACAGGCACCTGCGACAGCCTTCGCCTACGACCAGCACATCGACAAGTTCAATCACATCGTTTTCGCCGGTACGGTCAGTTACGACCCCGATTCACCGGCCGGTGGAATTGCAGCGATCTGGCTGCCGACTGGATCGATTGGAACCGGGCCTTCGAGCACGATCGTATTGCGCGAAGCGCGCATCAGCGACAACGGCCCAACCTTCCGTGCGGGGCGACTCGATCAGAGCGGATCGATTGCTCTCGGAGATCGGGTGCTCCTGCGTGTCGGTGGCGAATACGTGGTGATGGGACTTCAGGAGCTGGCCTGGAGCGTTCGGCCAAGAATGAATCTCGAAACAAAGATTTCGCCGAACTGGTATCTCGATCTGACGTACACAACCGTTCCGAACGCATCGCTTGTGAGTGATGCGCTGGCGGTCGATCTTGAAAATCCGCAATCGCCGAACATCCTGCAGACTGCTCTGAATCAGCTGGACGCTTTCCCGACGCTTCTCTGGAGAAATGGTCGGCCGGTGCTTGAAAACACCAAGCATGCTGAAATCTCTGTCGAACGCAGATTTGGCAATCGCAGCACGTTGCAGGTCGCTGGTTTCCATGACAACGACAGCCACGTGGCCGTTTACGGCAAGGGGCCAGAGCAGCTCTCCTCGGATTATTTCCAGGATTTCTCTTCTAAGGGATTCGCCTACGATGGCGGATCGAGTAATGCCTGGGGTGCGCGAGTGGCACTCAGAGAAAGACTCAGTGAAGATCTGGAACTGACGACGATCTACGCGTTTTCAGGGGCCCTGATTCCGGCAAATGATCTTGATGGGGCCTTGCGCGACGCCCTGCGCAACGCGCCGCGTCAGTCGCTTGCAGCCAAGATTACAGCGACTATCCCCCGCACGAACACCCGCCTGAGCGCTGGATACAAATGGGTCAATGGCTCGGCGCTGTCCAGAGTGGATGGATACGGCGAGGCCATTTATCAATTGAGTCCCTACTTCAATGTGGCCGTTCACCAACCCCTGCCCAAAACCGTTCTCGGCCATTGGGAGGCGACTGCAGAATGTGACAATATCCTGGCCCAGGGCTATTACACGATGAATACCGGCGATGGCTCGATGGTCATTACCCCAGCCCCTCGAAGTTTCTGGGGTGGCTTGAGTCTACAGTTTTAGGAAGTCGAACAAAAACATCTGTAAAAGTGTATCCCGCCTACCAGAATACGGAACTTACTGTCATACTATTGGAAAATAATATCTAAGTAGCCTGTTTCTATGGATTTATGACTGAGGGAATGAACCCTGGAATGGAAGAGCAGTTGCTGCGTGACTGGTAAGCGGTGAGGCACAGGTTTCGAAAATGAAGGAGAACCTGAGAGTTAGAGTTGGAGCGGTGGTCCTGGCGCTAGCCACCCTGGCGGCTGTGATCTTCGCCTGGCTGAACTTTGTCCAACGTTCCCGTTACGACCAGGTAGACGACGGTGTGGCCTGGTCCGATGGGGCGAAGGGAATTGAAGCCTGGAAGGTGGCGCCCGAATCGCCTGCTGCCGTAGCCGGTATCCGGCCTGGAGATATTCTCCTTTCAATCAACGATGCACAGGTACCAAGTGCAGCGCATGTTGCCAGACGACTCTACCGTGCCGGCCTCTGGACCCAGTTGCGCTACAAACTTTCTCGCAACGACGAAGAGTTTGAGACGCGCCTGATCACCACTCCTGCACAAAAGCCGTTACGGGTTGAGAATTATCTCCGCGTAGTAGGACTTCTCTACCTCTTCATCGGGATGTTCATTTTTATCCGGCGCTGGAATGCGCCGCGCGCTGTGCATTTTTACATTTTCTGCCTGGTCTCCTTCGTCCTCTATTCCTTCCAGTACAGCGGCAAGCTCGACACCTTTGATCAGGAAGTCTATTGGGCGAGCATCGCGGCGAGACTTCTTGCGCCGGCCCTGCTGTTCCATTTCGCGCTGGTTTTTCCTGAACGCAGCGAACATCGCGGGAAGTCACTGCTGAAGTTCGCGGCAATCTATGCCCCGCCCGTGGCGCTTCTTCTCATTCATATCTTCGCCGCGACCAACAGCTTTGGCTTTGTACCGACCACACGCTCGCGCGTGACACTCGATCAACTCGAGCTTGGTTACCTGGGTCTCTATTTCCTGGCCGCTGGACTTGTTTTTTATCTGAGTTACCGGCACTCGCATTCCGGTGTTTTGCGCCAACAGTTGAAGTGGTTGACGGGCGGCACACTCGCAGGGCAGCCTGCCGTTCACGTTGCTCTACATCATTCCCTTCATTTTAAACTCCGCATCACAGCCCTGGATGCAGTTTACGTCGCTGAGCCTTGTGCTCATTCCGTTGTGTTTCGGATACGCGATCATCCGGTACCGCTTGATGGACGTCGATATCATTTTCAAGCGCGGCTTGGCGTACACCGCGGCAACGGCAGCGATTGCGGCGATTTATTTTGCCCTTGTCGCGCTCATCGCCGAGATTTTCCATGCGCAAACGACGGGCCCTGTCGCCGGAATTATCGCTATCGTGATTGCGGCATTTCTCTTTGAACCGTTCCGTGAAGGAATTCAGGCCCGGCTCGACCGGTTCTTCTATCGCGACCGCCTGGATTACCGCCGTACGCTCATCGAATTTGGCCGCACGCTGACCAATGAAGTGCGCCTCGATCCCATGCTGGGTTCGGTGATGGACCGCGTGTCGCAGACCCTGCTCGTCGATCGTCTGGCCATCTTTGTTGAAGACCAGATGAATCCGGGCGAGATGCGCCTGGCCCGTTCGATGGGGGTACGCCTCGCCGAACCGCTCGATCTGAGCTTCATTTCACCGACCAGGCCAGAGTTTGCGATGGGTCCGATTTTCTTTGAATCGCCCAAGGCTGCACGCGATGTCAGCGAATCAGTGAGGCGCACACTCGAGCAACTTGATCTGAACTATTTCATCCCGTGCCGCATTCGCGAACACGCTGTTGCGGTGCTGGGACTTGGCAAAACTGTGGACGGTGATTTCCTTTCAAGCGATGACGTTGAGCTGGTGCAGACGATTGCAGGTTATGTGGCGATCGCCCTCGATAACTCGCAACTGTACTCTTCGCTCGAACAGAAGGCCCTGCAGGTTGCGCGGTTAAAGGACTTCAGCGAGAACATCGTCGAATCATTGAACGTCGGTGTGCTTGCGGTCGACCTGCTGGGGACGGTAGAAGCCTGGAATTCGCGGATGGAGCAGCTGATTGGTGTCGCGAGAAACGATGCCGTTGGCCAACCACTCGCGAGCATCCTTCCCGCGGAATTGATGCAGGAGATTATCGCGCGGGGCGACGAAGAACAGATTACGGGAATATACAAGCATCGCCTCGTGCATTTG
The DNA here is from genome assembly GCA_963723725.1 of Candidatus Acidiferrales bacterium. Taxonomy (GTDB): domain Bacteria; phylum Acidobacteriota; class Terriglobia; order Acidiferrales; family UBA7541; genus Acidiferrum. The sequence continues at coordinate 2,231 of CAVRSA010000016.1, read as the reverse complement.
GGACGATCGGTTGTGCTGAATGTTTCGATTACACCGCTTGTCGGCAAAGCCGGCGAACGGATCGGGCGTCTGCTTCTCTTTGACGACGTGACCCAGCGGGAGCGTATGGAAGAGCAGATGTCACAGACGGAAAAACTGACTTCGCTCGGGCTTCTGGCGGCTGGCGTAGCGCACGAAGTGAATACGCCACTGGCCGTTATTTCGAATTACATCCAGATGCTCGCGAAACAGATGCCGGAAGATGATCCACGGCACAACATTATCGAAAAAATCGTGAAACAGACCTTCCGCGCGAGTGAGATTGTGAATAACTTGCTGAACTTTTCACGGACAGGTCCTGGAGATCTGGCCGACGTGGATCTGAATCGCGTGGTGGAAGAGACGCTGTCGCTCGTAGCGCATCCCCTGAAGACCTCCCGGATCCAGGTTGTGAAACAGCTTACCGAGGGGATACCGCCCGTGCGTGGTTCCGCCAATAAATTGCAGCAGGTATTTCTGAATCTCTTTCTGAACGCGAGAGATGCCATGCCGTCTGGCGGAATGCTCGAAGTCCGGACCTCGGGAAATAACGGCAGCGTCGAGATCGAAGTGCTCGACACCGGAAACGGAATTCCCCGCGAATACATTCACAAGATATTCGATCCATTTTTCACGACAAAGAGCAGCGGCCGGGGAACCGGTTTGGGCTTGTCCGTGACTTACGGGATCATCAAGGAACATGCAGGAAAGATTGATGTCCGCTCCACGCCGGGGCGCGGCACCTCATTCCACGTAGAATTCCCGGCGGTTAGGAACGCGGTACATGTCTAGCAAGGGTTCGATACTGGTTGTCGACGACGAATGTGAAATTCGTGAAGGGCTTGAACTTCTTCTCAAAACAGAGGGGTATCAGGTATCGAGCGCGGATACGGGCCAGGGCGGCCTGACGCAACTGGGTGAACGTCCCTTTGACCTGCTGTTGCTCGATGTGAGTCTTCCCGACCGCAACGGAATCGAGATGTTAAAGGATATCCGGCGGCAGGATCCGGATCTCCCGGTCGTGCTCATTACCGCGTACGGTTCGATCGAAATGGCGCGCGCCGCGTTTAAAAGCGGCGTCATGGACTACATCACCAAACCCTGGTCAAACGACGAACTGCTTGCGCAGGTGGCCCAGGCCGTTGATGCGCGCCGGTTGCGCGACGAAAACCTCCAGTTAAAAAGGGCACTGAAACAGCGCTTCAGTTTTCCGAATATCATCGGGAAAAGCGACAAGATGCTGACGCTGTTTGATCTGATCACACAAGTCGCACCTTCCCGTTCTACGGTTTTGCTTAGCGGAGAGAGCGGTACGGGTAAGGAACTTGTCGCGAAGGCCATTCATTCCGCTTCGCCCCGAGCGGACAAGGCATTTGTGCCGGTCAATACCGGTTCGATTCCCGTGGATCTCCTCGAATCGCAGCTTTTTGGGCACGTCAAGGGAGCATTCACGAGCGCGGTTGCCTCAAAGAAAGGCTTGTTTGAAGTTGCCGACCAGGGAACGATTTTCTTTGACGAGATTGCGACGATCAGCCCGGAAACACAGGCTAAGCTCCTGCGCGTGATCCAGGAACGCGAATTCATGCGCCTGGGCGGAACCGAGCAAATCAAGGTCGACGTTCGCATCGTTGCGGCGTCAAACATCGATCTTCTGTCGCTTGTGAAGGAAGGGCGATTCCGCGAGGACCTGTATCACCGACTGAACGTCATTCACCTGCACTTGCCGCCACTCCGCGAGCGGCGCCTCGATATCCCGATGTTGCTCCTGCATTTTCTGGAATATTTTTCGAAGGAAAATGGCAAGCCACTGCGCGAATTCACTCCGGGAGCGATGAAGCTCCTGATGGACTACGACTGGCCGGGAAATGTCCGGGAGCTTGAAAATGTGGTCGAGCGCGCCGTAGTGCTTTCCACGCTCGAGCGCGTTGATGTCGACCTCTTGCCAGAATCGCTGCGCAGCAAGGAAATTGTCCGGGGCGTGCGGTTGCAGCTTTCTGAATTTCTTCCGCCATTGCCGGGGGAGCCGGGATCACGAACGGCTGCCGATACCAACCAACCTTCGCTTTTCCAGATTATTGATGAAGTGGAACGGCGAATCATAACGGATATGCTTGAGCGTTCGGGATGGAACCAGACGGAAGCTGCCGAACGATTCCTGATCCCGCTTTCGACACTCAATCAGAAGATCAAACGTCTGGGGATCGATGTGCGCC
>CAVRSA010000015.1:0-163640 GCA_963723725.1 Candidatus Acidiferrales bacterium | reverse complement strand
GATGCGTAGGAAAGGGAATCACACAACCATGAGAGTTTTAAACATCACGTCGGTATCGAACAGGTTTGGCAAGTTGTCCGCCTCTGCTGATTGGGGACGCTATCTGGGTGACATGATCATAGTATTGTTGTTTCTGCTTGCACTGGTTTGTGTGCGAATGGTACAAGCTGCCCCCGGCGTAGTCGTGACGCTGGCCCTTTCGTCATCTTCCGTCACCACCGGTACTCCGGTGAGCTTGACGGCGTCCGTGACGGCCCTTGGTGTACCAGTCACAAACGGTACGGTTACGTTTTGCGATGCCAACGCACCGTATTGCGAAAACTCTGCGGTCATTGGTACGTCGCAATTGACGGCTGTCGGCACGGCGTCCATGAAATTCGTCCCTGGAATCGGTACGCACAGTTATAAAGCTGTATTCAGTGGCACGTCACTGTACCTGAGCGGAGCGTCACCCGCGCAACCGCTGACGGTTACGGGAAACGGTTCTTATGCTAGTACGACGTCAATTTCCTTTACAGGTGTGGCGGGCAGTTACTCGCTGACTGGATCTGTCGCGGGAAAAGTCTTGCCTCCGACGGGAAGCGTTTCATTCCTGGATACCTCTAATGACAATTTTTCGCTGGGTTCCGCTACGTTGGGCTCAGCGTCCTCAGCGCAGTCTTTCCTGTCGGCCGTTAATTATCCGACAGACGGTCCATATGCAGTATTTGTCGCAACAGGTGACTTCAATGGAGACGGCTTCACGGATCTGGCTGTGGCGACGGGAACCAATCCCGGTGTTCTCGTCGGCACAACAATCAGTATCTTACTCGGAAAAGGGGACGGAACTTTTCAAGCCGCTCCGTTTCCAAGCCCTATAGTTGGCAATCAGCCATTCGCGATTGCGGTTGGGGACTTCAACCATGACGGAAAAACGGATCTGGCAGTCGTCAATATGTCGACGAACAACGTAAGCGTATTACTGGGAAACGGAGACGGCTCCTTTCAGACCGCAGCCAGTTACAGCACAGGTGGAGCGAGCAAACCTGATGCGATTGCTGTAGGCGACATCAACAACGACGGCATACTCGACCTGGTCATTGCCAATCAAAACGGCACGATCGCCATTCTATTAGGCAACGCTAATGGATCGTTTAATGGGGCGGCTACGATCGCGCTCAATAGTTCAATACCTAGCCCCAGTCTCTATGGTATTGCCGTCGGAAAATTAACCACATCTGGCTTTGTTGACATCGTTGTGGTAGATAACGCCAATGCGAGCGTCTATGTTTTAAAGGGTACTGGAAGCCTCCCGGTCTCACCCGCTACACCGGACATTTATGCAGTCGGAACTAGCCCTGAATCTGTCACGATTGCTGATTTCAACGGCGACGGAAATCTAGACCTTGCCGTGACAAACAGCCCTACTGGCGGCGCAAAAGGTTCTGTGAGTGTGCTCTTGGGGAGCGCCAATGGAAGCTTCACGACCAAATCCACGAATACCGTGGGACTTCTACCCTACGTGTTAACAACCGGAGACTTCAACGGCGACGGTATAGCCGACCTGGCAGTACCGAACGTGGGCGGCAATAATGTGTCCGTGCTCTTGGGAAAAGGTGATGGAACTTTTTCAACGCAATCCACTTATGCGACCGGCACTGGCGCAAAAGCGGTTGCAGTAGGTGACTTCAACGGCGACGGGCTAGCCGATATCGCGGTGTCGAACCGGGTTGCTGACAACGTGAGCATTTTATTGAACAGCGTTACTCAGACTGTAACGGGCACATTGCCCGGCGTCTCTATCCCTGGTGTAGTAGGATCACATCTTGTCGACGCCAGCTATCCCGGAGACAGCAATTTTAGCGGCAGCACATCCGGCACGATTTCCTTGACTGGAACGCCGGAAGTAACGACCCTTGCATTAAGCGCAAGTCCAGCTTCTACAAATGCGGGGCAGTCCGTTGTACTAACGGCAACTTTGAGTCCATCGACGCTTGGCAACCTTGTAACAACTGGTGAGGTCGTCACATTTTATAGTGGCTCAACTGTCCTAGGCACGGGAACCCTGAATGCATTTGGTATCGCAACGTTTTCAACTAGTACGCTGCCTGTTGGCACGGCGAGCCTGACCGCGACATACGTCGGAGACGCAAACTTCCTGACGAGCACATCACCCGCATTCAGGGAAGTTGTAGACCCAACGGGCACTGGAGTGCTGGACATTCATGGACGATGGGAATTCGCAATCACTTCAGGCGATTCTCCCGCGCAACTCTCCATGTCCGGTCAATCGACGATCAGTTCCTACATTCTGCAGAGCGGTACAGCGCTTACAAACATCGTGCCATTCAATACCGACACAATTATTTGCGACACCGATGGCCTGAACAACGCTACAGTTATCGGCAGTTCGATCGATACTGGCGGAAACGTCAGTATCACATTCTCGATTACCGATGCGGCGTCACCCACGTTCCAGTATGTTTTCACGGGACTGGTTACGACTGGGCCTCCAATGACAATCATCGGAACCTATCAGAAATCGTCAGGCGGATGCACCATGGGAAATTTGGGATCGTCCGGCACTCCGGATGGCACCTTCAGTGCTACCTATTTCCCCGATATATCAGGGACCTGGACCGGTGACTTTGATGCCGACACAGGGACAGGACCGACTAGCCCTGCTACGTTTGTACTATCAACCAACCCGGATAAGTCCCTCAGCGGAACCGTCACCACCGCGCTAGCAAATGCCGCTCTTACGCCCTGCTTTGTAGGTCCCGTGACATTAACCGCTGGAATGGCTCAGGGAACCTCTCAATCCTCCGGAATAGGGATGGAGTTGTTTGGCACAGACGGTGTAGCAACGTTGTGGGTCAATGCCTATGCAACGAACCCCGACGGATCGGTTGCGGCCCTGGGCGAAGACAATCCCGCAGATGGCAGCAATGGCACGATCAACGACGGAACCAACAACGCCTATACGGCGTTCTACGGAATCTCAGGTGGTCCATGCGATGGATTGGGCGGCGGAGATGCACCCTTTAAACAGGTTGTGAAAAAGACGCCGCCGGCAAAGCATCATGGACACCATGAGCATCACGAACATCATGCTCATCACCACCGCTTCCACCACCACTTGAAGTCGGAAGATCGCCAGACGTCGTAGCGAAGGAGATAAGCTTTGTAACTGCCTAGAGACCTTTCGGGTGCGCTATTTACTTGCCGCGGAGTGGTAGCGCACTTGAAAGAAAACTGGATCTACTCCTGGAGAAAGAAAGTCTACGGTCTCATCACCGCGAATCGAAGTCGTATATCTTGAGAGTCAGCCTTCCGAGAAGCTCACTAATCGGCTCCGCTGGTTGACGCCGCAGCACTTCTCGCATAGTCGAAGTACTCCGAATCTTTGACTCTTTCCGAACTCATTCCTCTAGCAGGACACCGCTCCTCTGCTCCGGATATTTCAGGACTGGAGCTTTCTTGCCAGTTCACGTGAGATGAATCTCTCTGCCAGACGCGGGCTCCCCTTGAATACGCAGTTCGTATTGGACGTCGCGGCAAATGTCTGGAATGGTTCAGATAAACTTGCTTTCGGAAAATGGACCTCTAGTTCAGCGCGTTTTAACTTCCAAGGAGGGGAGCGGCCGCGATCCTGTCGAGGAGGGTACAGGTAGACTCCGTGAGTCTATCCAGTGGCCATCGTAACGTCTTTTCTCAGATCTGCGGCCCCCCGGATACCTTCTAGGTTTCGAAGCAGGCTATTCGGGGGAAACTCTGTGGGTTAAAGCAGTCGAGGTTTTCAGTTCTATCAAGACATCGATGGCATTTTGCAGATCACGGAAGTACTCCGGGGGTGCGGGGGAGAGCGAGAGCTCCAGATAGCGATTAAAAATGGCGTGTTCGGCTTCGGCCACAAGCGGCGCAAGTTTCGCGGGATCCTTTTCCATCAATGCGTTGGCGTAGGGCCGATGCCATTTCTCGGTTGCGAAGAAGTTCTTTGGAAGCAATTGTCCCGATGGATGCTGTTCATTTCTACGAGCCCTGAACTCCATCCTTGAAAGGGAATTCGCGTCTGACACAGGATGTAGATTAGCAAGGATTCTTGTTCCGTCCGTTTTCAATTCTCCATACAGTGGCTTCAAGCGGGTCAGAAATTCGGGTTCGAGCTTTTTCTCAGGCATTTGTGCTCCTTCTGGAGACCAGCAAATTGGTGGGGAAAGTTGCACGAGCAGACCCCGCCCCGCGCGTTCAGGCGCTTGCCTGACTCGCTGGCAAACACCGCGATTTCTAACGTCTTACTTAGATTTTAGAGACTCTCGAGATGGTACGCTGTCCCATTTTGCACAGTCACCCGGTTACAAATTAGTGAAGATTCTTTATGGGAAAGTGCTATTATGTGCGCTACCGCACGTTCGTCAGTTATAGGGAGAGGAACCTGCCTATCGCAGCGTTCCCCTGCAACTGAGGCCAGAAACACCCGTCAACCGGATCCTTTATAACTCACGGAATTAAGAGGGACGACAATGCCAATGACCAAGATTCTCGTGGTGGATGACAATGAAGCGGTCCGAGAAATGACGCAGGAAGTGTTTGAGAGCAAGGGTTTTGAGGTAGTTCCCGTAGGAAGTGTCAACGATGCACTGAAGCAGATCATCGTGCAGAAGTTCGATGTGCTTGTTACCGATCTGCATATGCCATCGCCGGGCGATGGTTACGCCGTAGTCACGGCCATGCGTCACGCTCAACCAAATGCATTGACGATCGTTGTCAGCGGCTATCCCGATATTGATGGTGCCATGGCGGCAATTGCCTTGCAGGCGGATCAGGTTCTGGCTAAGCCTCTGGAATTCGCAAACCTGTGCGAATTGATCCGCAAGCATGTCGGGAATCGCGATCGCGCTTCGCATCCTACCCAGAGGCGAAGCGTAGCGACCATTCTTGAACGAGATATTTCGGGTACAGTCGCACGGTGGACGGCTCGAGTTGCGAAAAACAAGGAATTGACTGCAATTCCAGTAGGAGTTGCCGAACGCAGCAGCCATATTCCTCTGATGCTACGGAACATCATTACGCGGCTTCGTAAACTCCGCGACCTCGAAACAGAGGCAAAGCCCTCGCCAGAAGCAGTAGAGCACGGAGCGCTTCGCTTTTTTCAGCATTACACCGCGCCGCTCATCGTGCAGGAGTCGAGACTCCTGCAGGTTTGCATTTTTGAGACGCTGCAAAAGAACCTGGTTGATGTGGATTTCAGTCTAGTACTTCCTGATGTGATGTTAATTGCCGACGAGGTTGACGCTCAATTGACGCAGTGTATTGATGGCTTCCTGAAAGCGCAGGAATCAAAATTGACAAGACTGGCCTGAAGGTGCGGACTTTTTGCGAATGAGGGAGGGTGCTATGACTGTTTCCGTACAAAACGTGAGCGCTCAACAGTTCGCGGAGACATCCCGTTTGACGGTTCGCGAACTCGAAGTCATTCGTCTCCTGTTTTTGGGTAAAAGCAGCAAACAAATCAGCAGCAGTTTACAAATCTCCGTGAGAACTGTGGATACACATCGCGCGAACATAATGCGCAAATTGAATCTGCACAGTGTCACCGAGGTGCTTCATTTTGTTATTTCGAACAAGATACTCACTTCAGAAACGAAACCAGAAGCAGCGCTTCCTCAATTCAACAAGCTCGCCAGCCCTACCATTTAGGACGAGATTCTTAACATCGTGATCAATCCCAACAAAGTCTGATATCAGACCGTGAGACCCGGGGATGGGGAGGGGGCATGCAGCAAACGCGCTAACGCCGTCGTTTTGCGTTTCATTCCTGAGATGACGGTTTGCCTAACAGTCATGAAAATGGGCTCGGATAGGATCGTCCTGGCAGAACTGAGCCCATGCGCATCGGTTAAGAACGTATTCGAGCAGTGCGATAGGTCCATACACAGATCCAACAGGCTGGGTCGAACCGTTGCTGATGGCAAGGAGCAGATCTAACGCGCTCTTCCCAGGGAACAGTGTTCCCGCACGTCCAATCGCTGAGAGAAAATGAGAATCAGTCCCGCCCACTTCCGGACGTTGCAAATGTCTTCGATTGACCCAGCGAGTTAAATGATTGTTCAACAGTTCAGTCGGGTTCGCGTTGCAGGTCTCAATTGCGTCAATCTCAGGTCCAAGAATGGGATCTGCCATGAGTCCCTTTATGCCTTTAAGACCTTTCAAGAATGGCACATAGGCATAAGGATGTGCTGCCACCGCGAGGCCGCCAGAATCGTGGATCGCGGCCACAGTTTCGGCAGCGCTTAGCTGTCTCGGGATGTCCTTACCGATGTTGAGGCCTAGAATATGACCGTCGGCTGAAGTGATTTCAGCTCCGATGATAATTTCAAGTCTGGCGGCTTCGTGATAGGTCTTCAGGTATTCGATTGCAGTGAAGGCTCCAGCACGAGAATCGTGATCGGTAATTGCAATGACACGTAGATTCGGATGGGTAGTAAGTTGCAGAAGAAGTACGGCATTTACCACAGCCTGCGGGGACATCGTTCCATCGCTCACGGTCGTATGCATATGCAGATCAGCGAGGCTCCAGCCTTCTTGGTGGGCGTGTGGTTGAATGCTCATTGTTCATTTCCGCGGGGCGGCGAGACACGTCTCGTCATCCGCAAGCAATTAACCTTCTTGAGCGACCGGTATTCCACGGTATCCATCAAAGACTGCATGATCGAAAGCCCGCGGCCCCCTTCGGGAAGCTCGTGCAGAGCCTTTCGGCCACAATCTAAAAGGCGCGCCTCGCTCCGCCTTAGTTCCCTCGGATCCATCTGCGCGCCATGGTCGATTATCTCAAGAACAAGACGGGAACCGATCTTGCATACCCGTAGTTCGACGATATTCCCCGGACACAGCTTGTAGGAGTGAATGACACAATTATTCATGGCTTCCGCAACACAGACTTCGATCTGGCTGCTCTCGGCGGCAGTAGCTCCAACAGACTCACAAAAGATCCTCACAAGATGCTCCACGAGGGGAACCGATTCCAGCCGGCTCTCAACCTTTACGGTCATCCGAGGTAAAATCATAGTTTCGCGCCGATGTTCCGCTCACACGTGTGCTAAAAGTGCTTCCTCGACGGTGGAGAACATGGGAAATACCCGATCCATGCGGGTAAGCTTGAACATGCTCCCAACTGTCTCGGAAGTTCCCACGACGACGATATCGCCGACTTTGCCGAGGCGCTTGGCGGTCGCGAGAATTACGCCCAATCCGGAGCTGTCGATGAAATTGATCCGCGAAAGGTCGAGTATGAATGCACCGTGTCCCTGGTCAATCAGTTTGGCCATGGATTCCTTGAAACTCATCGCACGATCAGCGCCAAGGCGTTCTTCGAGAATCGTGACGATCAGATACCGCCCACTGGATTTCGTGTCAAATTTCATGAAGCTCTCCTCCGGATAGTTGTCCGATATGACCGTCACTCTTCATAGCAGCACTTAAATCGTTTTCAGTGTTAGGGCGAGTTCCCCGATACTGGATGACGAGTAGTGAAACATCATCCTCAAAGCCCGCCCGGCCGCGCCAGGAAATCAGGGTGTCAAGAAATGTTTCAACAAATTCTTTTAGCTGGCGACCAGAAGAGGCTTGAATATTGTCCTCAGTGCGCTTGATACCGAACTGTTCCTTATGTTCATTTCGGCATTCGGTAATTCCATCGGAGCAGAGGACGATGCGATCGCCAGGGTGAAGCTGCTCCTCGAGGAGGTCGAATTTTACATTTCGCAGGGCACCGACGGGGAAGCCCGTACCTCCGAGTAGCCTCGTTGACCCGTCCGCAGTGCAGAGAATCGGATTCGGATGCCCAGCCTGTGTGAATTGGAGCTTTCCTGACTTTGTATTGAGCACGCCATAGATCATCGTGAAAAACATATCTTCATCATTCTGAAACTTCTGGTTGAGCTCGCCGACCATCTCGTTGGGCGGGACAATTGTGTAGAAGGGGTCCTCGGTCGTAGGCCGCTTCAAGAACGAATCGCGAACCGGGCTTCCCTGAAGGAGCTTACTCAGATAGAACGAAAGCATGGCCGATGGGATGCCGTGACCGGAAACGTCGAGTTGATAGAATCCAATGTGTTCGGTATCAAGGTGAAACACGTTAAAAATATCTCCGGCCACTTCATTTGTGGGCCGGAAAAGCCAATCGAAATGAATCCCATTTAGGATCGCGGGAGCCGGGAGCAGGCTGATTTGCAGTTTCGCAGCAGCGTCTAGGTCGGTACGAAGCTTATTGTGCGCCTTCGAAAGTGATACATACGCTTGCTTCACCTTCTCTTCTTCCATTTCAATCTTCTTCTGCAACTGGAGAGCTCGTTCCCCGGCGTGGAGACGAGCCAGAAGTTCCTCCGGTACAGCGGGTTTTGTCAGAAAATCATCGGCGCCCGTTCTGATCCCTTCTATAATGTCGGTTTTCGAATTCTTGCAGCTGCAAAGAATCACATACACATAGAACCCCAGGCTACCGTCACGAACCTGCTGAATTAGTTCAACACCGGTCATCTTCGGCATGATCCAGTCAGTGAAGACCATGCGAATCCTGCGCTCCCGGATCAACTTCAATGCCTCAATGCCATTGGTCGCCTCGACAACCGGATGTCCACAAGAGAGAAGCAGCTGTCGCAGTAAAGTGCGCTGAACGGGGCTGTCATCGACGATGAGGATTTCGGTCTTTGACGATTCAACCGGCTCATTTCCGATCTTCGTCAGTTCAGACGGCCAAGCAGCCGCTGGTAACGCGCGCACAGAGCGAGTGGGAAGAATTCTCATCTGATGAGGGCCTTGACCCTTGGATTTGCAGCGAGAACGACGACCGAACGAGGACCTGCCATGTAGGATTCCTGACTTTCGGTCCGCAGTTCCTGGCCGGGAGCACAAATTTCTTTTGGTGACTCGTATGAAGTATCGAGGAATCGCGACCAGACCATGCCCTCTAGTTTCGGAAGTTCGAATCGAAGAACTTCCCAATAGGAGTTGGCGATGATGAATATATGGTCAGAGGTAGAAGGCGGTGCGACCCAGTGCAGGTGAAGAGCGATTGATCGAGACTCAGAACCGAAATCGGGATGCGACAGGCGATCGCCGTGCCAGTTTATATGGAGCTGGCGCCCCATCGAACTGTTCTCAAACTGCTCGCGCCGGAGCGCCGGATGACGACGCCTGAAGGCGATCAGATACTTGAAAAAGCGAAAAAGATCACACTGCGACCTGGTTCTGCTCCAATTTATCCAGGTCAACTCATTGTCCTGGCAATAGGCATTATTGTTCCCTTGCTGGGAGCGTCCGACTTCGTCGCCGTAGAGAAGCATGGGAACACCGTGAGAGAGCATCAATAGCGCCGCAAGGTTGCGAATCTGACGATTGCGGAGCCTGGCGATGTCGGGATCGTCCGTAGGGCCCTCTACCCCGCAATTCCAGCTGTAATTGTCCGAGGCGCCGTCCCGATTGGACTCGGCATTGGCCTCATTGTGTTTTTCCTGATAAGTCACAAGATCCGAGAGCGTAAAACCGTCATGACAGGTTACGAAATTGATGCTATGGAAGGGTTGCCTGGCTGAGGTTTGATAAAGGTCGGGACTGCCGATCAGGCGAGCTGCGAGCTGCGGAACCATTCCTCTATCCCCTTTGACAAAGCAGCGCACGTCGTCGCGAAACTTCCCATTCCACTCTGCCCATCTTCCGTATGCCGGAAAGTGACCGACCTGATAGAGACCCCCCGCATCCCAGGCCTCTGCGATCAATTTGACGTCCGCAAGACAGGGGTCTGAAACGATACGTTCCAGGATGGGCGGATTGGAGAGAACCTCTCCGCGCGGTCCACGGCCGAGTGCAGAGGCAAGGTCAAATCGGAAACCGTCGATGTGATATTCAGCCACCCAGTGCTTGAGGACATCGAGAACCATCTCTCGGACAACCATGTGCGAACAGTTCAGAGTGTTACCGCACCCGGTAAAGTCCAGATAAGTCCCGGTGCCTGGCTCAAGCATGTAGTACATCGGGTTGTCGATCGCGCGAAAATTGACAACGGGTCCCTGAAGATCTCCTTCTCCGGTATGGTTGAAAACGACGTCGAGGATCACTTCAATTCCTTCGGCGTGAAATGCTTTGACCATCTGTTTGAATTCAACCACAGCACTGCGACCGGTCCCGCACGCCGAGTAGGCCGCGTTTGGCGCAAAAAATGCCAACGGGTGATAGCCCCAGAAGTTGAGGAGAGTCTCGCGGGTTGATGGATTCGTACGATCGGTCTCGGTCTCGTCGAACTCGCAAACGGGCATCAGTTCGACGGCGGTTACTCCAAGCTCCTTGAGATAGGGGATTTTCTCGGCAAGTCCTGCAAAGCAGCCCGGGTGAGAAACACCGGAGGAATGATGCTGCGTGAAGCCCCGTACGTGTACTTCGTAAATGATTGTTTCTGCCAGTGGGATATTCAGTGCCTTATCGAGTCCCCAATCAAAGTTGCCGTCGATGACAACGGAGCGCAACGGGCGTTTTTCAGCTCTCGCACCCCATCCCCAATTGCGGCTGGTTGCAAGCGCATATGGATCGATCACGACCTTGCGCCGATCAAAACGAAATCGGTGCGGAGCGTCGTTTGGAAACCGATCGAAACGAAATCCGTACTCGACCCCGGGGTCAAGTCCCTCCAGAAATGCGTGCCAGATATTTCCGGTTCTGTTGAGGACCGGATCCAGAGGAAACTCCATAACCGGTTCGGGATCTTCCGGATGAAAAAGCACGAGTGTGGCTGAGGTCGCACTCTCGGAGACGATGGCAAAATGAACTCCCCCGCGTTGTACGAGCGATCCCAGCGGGAGTGGACGTCCCGGACGGATCTGAAAGGAATCAGAAACCAGCGACATCGCCGACGGCAAAGGCGCGAATGTGGGATGAGCGGTCAATGGACTGTCCTTATTCCGATGCGGGTTCGATATTCCAGATTCGTTTCGCGTACTGGTTGATGCTGAAATCGCTCGTGAATTCCCAGGAACGGGCAATGTTCAGCAATCCCTTGTGGGCCCAGAGTGCACGATCGAGATAGTCCCTGTCGGCATGTTCCTGGGCGTTCAGATATGAGCGAAAATCGGCAAGATGAAGATAATGATCGCCGTGGTCAAGAAGTGTTGCGCAAATATCCTTAAAGACGCTTGGCTCTTCATCGGCGAATCTTCCATCTGAGAGCGAGGTTACTGCCAGCCGGATTTCCGGGTCTGATTCGTAGAGGTGCCTGGGGTTGTGACGATTGCGTGTCTCTTTTACTTCCTCGGTAGTCAGTCCGAAGAGATAGAAGTTCTCCTCCCCAACACGTTCGCGAATTTCGATGTTTGCTCCGTCAAGCGTGCCGATGGTAAGTGCCCCATTCATCGCAAACTTCATATTGCTGGTACCGGATGCCTCTGTACCTGCTGTCGAGATCTGTTCACTCAAGTCCGCTCCCGGAATGATTGTTTCGGCGAGCGTTACTCGATAGTTCGGAAGAAAGACTACCTGGAGCATTCCCTTTACGGCGGGATCGCTGTTCACAACGGATGCCACGTTATGTATGAGCTTGATGATGAGTTTGGCCATATGGTAGCCGGGGGCCGCCTTGCCTCCGAAGATCACAGTCCGGGGGACACGAGGCATTTTGCCTTCGTCGGTAATCTTCCTGTAGGCGTGGATCACTCTCAGAATATTTAACAATTGCCGCTTGTATTCGTGGATGCGTTTGACATGAACGTCGAACATCGAGTCGGGATCCACATTGAGATGAACTTCGTGCCTTATCAAATTCGATAGTTTAACTTTGCAGGTGCGTTTGATAGCCAGGAATTCTTGTTGAGTACCGGGATCCGCTGCATATGCTTCGAGTTCTCGAATTCGTGCAAAGTCAGACTCCCATCCCGGGCCTACGAGCCTGGTAATAAAGGACGCGAGCGAGGGGTTTGCGCAGGCCAGCCATCGCCGATGGGTGACACCGTTGGTTACATTGGTAAAGCGCTCTGGCCAAAGAGCGTAGAAATCCGGGACGAGAGATGTTTTGACAAGTTCAGAATGAAGTTTCGCTACTCCGTTGACTGCGTGGCTTCCCACAATTGCCAGATGGGCCATGGAAACCTGTCGCGGAAGCGATTCGTCGATCAGAGACATGCGGGACTTCATCGCGACGTCTCCGGGAAATCTGCTTTCCACTTCTTCGAGAAAGCGGTGATTGATTTCAAAGATGATCTGCAGGTGACGGGGTAACACGCTTTGAAGAAGATCGACGGGCCACTTTTCAAGCGCTTCCGGCATGAGGGTGTGGTTGGTGAACGCGCAGCACTGCCGCGTTGTGTTCCACGATACCTCCCATGGGAGGGAATATTCATCGACGAGAAGGCGCATCAACTCGGCGACGGCAAGTGCCGGGTGCGTGTCATTTAATTGAATGGCGATTTTTTGAGGCAAAAGCGTCAGGTCTTCTGACTGCCTGTGAAACTGCCTCAGTATGTCGCGGAGCGCGCATGCAACCATGAAATATTCCTGAACGAGACGCAATTCCTTGCCGGACGCAGAGGAATCACTTGGATAGAGAACCTTTGAAATGGTCTCTGACTGGATTTTGGTCTCGACGGCCTTTGTATAGTCGCCTGTGTTAAAGACCTGCATATCGAAATCATCAGACGCTCTTGCGGAAAAGAGACGTAGTTTGTTTACGGTACGACCGCCGTATCCCGCGATCGAAATGTCGTAGGGCACTCCCAATACGAACTTCCAGTCAACCCACATCGGGTTATCGTGACCGTTCGCGTCCTTGGAATGCTCAACGCGTCCATAGAGCGGAACGATACAGTATTCATCGAAATGACCTATCTCCCAGGGAGATGGTTCGCGCAGCCACTGATCCGGACGCTCATGTTGCCGGCCCCCGTGGATTTCCTGCTTGAACAGCCCAAACTCGTAATTGATTCCGTAACCGAAACCGGGAAGATCCATACTCGCAAGTGATTCGAGAAAACAGGCAGCCAGGCGGCCTAACCCGCCGTTACCAAGGCTGGCGTCGGGTTCAGTCAAGAGCACTTCATTCAATTCAAAACCGAAAGACCGGCAAACCTCCTGTGCAGTGCCCGTAAGATGCAGATTGAAGAGGTTGTTCTTTAACGATTGCCCAATCAGGAATTCGGCGGATAGATAGTAAACGCGCTTCGAGAATGCCGCTTCGTAGCGGTGTTCGGTCTGCTCCATCCCCCCGCTGAGTCGGGAACGCAGCACGTAGGACAATGCTTTATAGAGATCCTGCGGAGTTGCACGACTTGCATTCTTTCCGATCCAGCAACGTAGGCAGAAGTCCACTTCCTTGCGGAGGTTTTCAGAACTAGACGATGTGGCTGCTGGCTGATACTCAGAGATACTCAAGATTGGCTCTCCAGTTCGGTCCCGTACGAGCACACCGGGAACGGTCTTTCCCGGGAGCTAATGAGCACGGCTCCTGCCACGAGGGACTGAAGGTGAAGGCTGGTAGGTAATACAAGACAGGTCGGTTACCGAAGAGGGGAATCGTCACTCGTTGGATTATCGTACACGTGCGTTTGGATTCCGGACAGCAGAGCTAGGCGCCCCAACGAGGAGGCTCGTCTGAGGTTCAGTGTCGAACCCACATTTCGGTCTTGCAACGTTTGCCCTGAGGCTAGCGGTCCATTATGCCCGGACCCGGACCCAAAAACCCAAGGTTCCCGCCGGAGTAAGCCAATGGCTCACACCGACGGGAGACCGTCACCCTACTCTTATGCCTTAGCCGCCAGACCTCGGGCTGATTCGGCCGCCTGCGTAATGATATCGGTCACTTCTTTGGGGTGTGACACCATAGAAGCGTGACTAGCTGGTACGCTGAGAGTGGTTGCACCCATCCTTTTGGCGAAGAATTCCTCCGCTTGTGGTGGAATCATCTGATCGTTTGAGGAAACCAGATACCACGACTTGATATGTTTCCATGCCGGCGGTCCGGACCGATCGCTGAATGCTTTGACAGCCAGAGGTTTTTGCACGGCTGCCATCACGCGAGCTTCAACGGGGTTGACATCAGCTGCAAAGGCCTGTGGAAATCCATCGCGATCAATCCAGAAAAAGCCATGATCGTCAGGCCGTATCTGTGCCGCACCCGCTGGTGCTGGACCCTGCTGGCTTAGGCTTTCAAGACTCTCACCTTCGTCCAGACCAAATGCCGCGATGTAGACAAGGGCCGTTACGTTAGGCGCGTCGTTCGCCGCACCCGTGATCACTGCACCCCCATAGGAATGGCCAACGAGCACCGTGGGCCCTTTTTGTGCTGCTAGCATTCTTCGCGTGACGGCGATGTCATCGGTCAGTGAAGTCAACGGCAACTGCACCGCCGAAACGTTAAACCCCTTGTCCTGAAGCGGGGGAATTACCTTGCTCCAGCAGGATCCGTCTGCCCATGCTCCATGCACAAGAACCACATTTGTTTTCGATTCCATCACTTTCTCCTTTTTCGATTCTGTCTAAGCTGGCTGACACCACCGTCCCCGCGTAAACCCGTTCCCTTAAGCGTGCCAGTCTTTCTGGACGCACACGTTTTATTCGCGCTCCGAATTTCTTTCGTGTTTCCTCAGGCGTTTGTTCCACCATCGACTGTCAGATTCGCACCTGTGATGTAGGACGCCTCAGGACCGGCAACGAAAGCAACCAGCGCAGCGACGTCGTCAACCGATCCGTAACGATCGAGCGCAGTGTTGGCTTTCTGGGGGTCGGCCCAGGTGCCCGACGCGGGATTCAGGTCCGTGTCGATTGGACCCGGCTGGATATTATTGACTGTGATGCCCCGGCTCCCGACTTCTCGGGACAGGCCCTGGGAAAACATTTTTACAGCGCCCTTCGTCGCCGAATAGGGAACCAAGCCAGGTGTGAGAACGCGCTCACCTACACAGGACCCGATCATGATAATGCGACCACCGCTTCTCATGCGTTTCAGCGCAGCCTGTGTTGCAACGAAGGTGCCACGAATATTGATGTTAATCAGACGATCGAGCTCCTCGAGCGAGGTTTCTTCGAATCTCTTTGGGATGGCCGTGCCAGCATTGTTCACAAGAACGTCAAGCCCACCAAAGTTCGCGACAGTCTTTTCGACCGCGGTTTCGACGGCGCGTGCATCGGCGGCATCCGCCTGAATTGCGAGCGCCTTTTGGCCAGCTCGTTCAATTTGCTTAACGACCGAAGCGGCGGCATCGGCGCCTTTCGTGTACGTGATTGCCACACTTGCTCCGTCCGCCGCCAGACGCTTAGCGATTGCCGCACCAATACCGCGCGAGCCGCCAGTAACGAGTGCAACTTTTCCGTCGAGTCTCTTGGACATAGTGTTTCTCCCGTTTCTTTAATCTCGTTCCTTATCGATCCAATCGAAAAACAGTTGCAGTTTAGCTACTCGTCGCGCGGATCCCGTAGAATCGAGACCTCCAAAACTGGCCACCGCATCGAAGATCTGTTGCCCTCCCGTGTCCGCGTACTATCGTGCAGGTCATGCTTTGATGCCCCGCCGGGAGTTGTCGATGCAAGATCTTTTCAGTTTCTCAACCAGGGACTTGTCGGCCAAAAATGGTGCGTTTGGGGCAAATGGTGACACGAACGAAACCACGCACCCCTGGAAACTGTCTAGAACGGGACAGCGCGACAAGCTACGAACCATTAGCATAGGAGTTGCAGTTCAACGGTGCAGACTACTGTTTCGGTAAGGCGAACGGCTGTGACGCGCGAAGAACGATAGCGGTTCGCTACAGCTTTAAGGATCGAATTCGGCAAAAGGGGGGATTCCGTGGATGACAGGGAAGAGGAGAAGATAACACGCTGCAGAATGAAGGATCGCATACGCGAGCGGTTGGATTACCTGAGGATGAATGACAACGATGCAACGATTCCCACCTCCGCGATAGCGGTCGCTGTCTGGAAGGTGGAAACAGAAATCAAACAAGTAATGGACGACTGGAAGCGTGAGAGCAATGTCTCGCGGGTCACCAAATGACGATGGTAAGCCAGTGCAAGGTAAAAGACCATCTTGTGAATCAGCTCATCGCGTTAAACGCCAAGCTGAATACGCTGAGTCCTACAGTGGTGCGCAGCGAGCAGGCAAAAGGAGAAGTCCAGCAACAACGAGAGGAACTGTACGCCGAAATCAGGCGACATCGGGCGAAGGGGCATCATGGCAAGCCTTGCCCGTCTGCCCAGCGCTCCTTCTCTCGATGAGAATCAACGAAGTGAATTGGTGCTTGGTCGACAGACGATATCTTGTTCAAGATTATCTCGGGACGACTCATGTACCGTGATGCAGTGTAACCACTAAGGGCCATAACCCTCGGCCATTGTTCCAGTGTTTCTGATTTTGATTCCCCAACTGCGGGGACGGCACAGCGAATTGTCTTGTGGTCCAGAACGCACTGACCCTCAGTTGGCGCCTCCGTCAATTCCTCCGCAGCGGGCGCCGGTTGACGTGTTTCGTAGTTACCGTAACATCCACATGAGCACCTTTCTTAAGCCTGACGTCCCCGCCGTGCTCGTCAATTAGTGTGTCATCAATGCGAATCGTTCGATATGGCCTCTCGGCTTCATCGAGAACGATCACTGCTTTTCCAGGATTGCCTCTAATCCTGGCAGGGATAATTTTCTGAACGCTACCTGTTATCGTGGTGCTCGGCGGTTCGGCAATGAGCGTAGGATCGAGCCGCTGTTCCTCCATTCTTGCCGATCGGGCCACGCGCGGCTTTGCCAATTCTCTTCGCACGGCATTCATCGTTTCCCTGGTTGCTTTCTTGCAGTTCATGTAGACAGGGTGACAGTGAATGTGAGATTTAACAGTCCCGTTTTGCACATAAACACTGAGAAGTGGCGCCGACGCAAACCCGCGTGAGGCCTAGGAAAGCAATTCCACGTAACCCCAAGAGAACTGTAGACGTAGTTGACGAGGCACAGGAGAACTCTCCAGTTCGGGAGGAGTTGTCGACGGGCTCCGCGGCGATAATTTCAGGTTGCGCGGAGGTAATGCAAATTGGACAGCTGCTTCAATTGGTCGGCGGCGGATTCCGGAGTGATATCACGTTGCGGCATAGCCAGCATCTCGTAACCCACCATGAACTTCCGGATGACCGGTGAGCGCAACAGCGGCGGGAAAAAGTGACCATGAAAGCAAAATCCGGATTCATTCCCGTCCTCAGTTGTAGTCTGGTGAAGCCCCATCGTATACGGGAACGAGGTATTGAATAAATTGTCGTATCGGACCGTCAATTGATGGACGATATCGGCAAGTGCCGTGCGTTCCGCGTCGTTGAATTCGGACAAGCGGGCTACGCGACGTCTGCTGAGCAGCATGGTTTCAAAGGGCCAGACTGCCCAGAAGGGAACTACTACGGCGAAGTGGTCGTTAGTCACAACAATGCGCTCTTTTTTCTCGAGTTCGATGGCCAGGTAGTCTTCGAGCAGCCCTGATTTGTTGTTCTTCCAGTATTGTTGGAAGGAGTCAATTTCCACTGCCAGGTAATCCGGAACGGACTGATTCGCCCAGATCTGTCCGTGTGGATGAGGATTGCTGCAGCCCATCATCGCGCCGCGGTTCTCAAATATCTGCACCGATTGAATATCGGGCTGACTCGAAAGGACTGAGGACTCCTCGGCCCAGACATCGACGATGCGCTTGATGTCGGCTACCTCCATGCGGGCAAGAGTCAAGTCATGGCGGGGCGAGAAACAAACGACGCGGCATCTCCCGCGTTCGCTTTCGGCGACGAGTAAGCCTTTTTCGCGGACATGGCCTTCGGGAGTGTCTGGTTGCAGTGCCGCGTAATCGTTTTCAAATACAAACGTGCCTGTATATTGAGGATTCCGCCCGCCACCTGCACGTTCGTTACCCGGGCATAAATAGCACTTGGGATCGTAGGTCGGGAGTCGCTCGCTCGCCGCGGCTTCAGTCTGACCTTGCCAAGGTCGCTGCGTCCGATTCGGAGATACGAGGACCCATTGCCCGCTTAAGGGATTCAAACGTCGATGCGGGTGAGATTTCAGATTGAACTTGGCCATGGATTCCTGCTGAAGCTATTCGAGATTGCCTGCGCCTTCCGCAGCAACGGAAACATAAATCTCGGGAGTGCGACCTGTTGCCTGCCGATATTCTCGGGCGATATCGGCTTTGAAAGCTGTGACATGATCTTCCTGAACAAGGTTGATCGTGCATCCGCCGAACCCACCGCCGGTCATCCTTGACCCGACGACCCCGGGTTTTATTTCTGCCAGTTGAACTAGGAGATCCAGTTCTTCACAGCTCACTTCAAAGTCGTCCCGCAGGCTGGCGTGGGAGCTGAACATCAAGCGGCCGAACAGATCAAGGTCCCCCGTTCGCAGAGCTTCCGCGGCCTGGAGCACCCGCAGATTTTCCGTCAAGATGTGACGGCAGCGCTTACGGATACTTTCCGGCAATTGTCCCCCAAGTGTTTCAAAGTCGGCGAGTGTGACATCGCGCAGCGTCTTTACGCCGGAGACACGCTCGGCGAAGAAGTGGGCCGCTGTTTCGCATTCAGATCTGCGGTCGTTGTACTCTCCACCGGCATGGCTATGGCGGACCATTGTATTGCAGATAACCAGTCGTGTATCCGCGGGAATGGGCAGTAGTTGATATTCAAGCGTTCGGCAATCGAGTCGAAGAGCGTGGTCCTGTTTGCCGTGAACAGAGATAAATTGGTCCATGATTCCGCAGCGTGCCCCGACGAACTCGTTTTCCGCACTCTGGCAAAGTAAGGCGATGCTTTTGCCGTCCAGTTCGTTCTGCGTAGCGCCGAGGACCGCCTTGCATACGGCAACTTCGATCGATGCGGATGAACTCAGTCCGGCACCCTGTGGAACGTCACCCCGCAAGAGCATGCTTGCGCCCGGTAGTTGCCCGAATTTCTGGTTCAGGAGGCGGACCACACCAACGACGTAATCGCTCCAGTTCGAGCTCTTGCTCGCCGGGAGATGATCAATATCGAATTCGAGCCGTTCCCCGTAATTTTCGGAAAAAAGCACCAGCTTTGAATCGGGTCGCCTGGCAATGGCAATCTGGGTCTGGAACTGGATTGCCGCCGGGAATACAAAACCTTCGTTGTAGTCCGTGTGCTCGCCGATCAAGTTCACGCGTCCCGGCGCTTGAACAAGGAGCGGTTCCGCATGATAGATCTCGACAAATCGCTCTCTCAGTTCTGACGGTCTGTTGGCGAGAGAAACAGTGTCATTCGTGGGCACCATGATTTCCTTGAATCTTTGTCAGTCTCCTGCCGGCGAATTTCTGAACCCTAGATCTCGCGCCAGCTCGCCTAGTGGCCCGGCACTCTTTGGGGCCAGACCGGTTGCGCGCCTCGTGCGTGTGAGATGTCCTTCAGGGCAAAGCGATCTTGTGCAGATACTAAAATGCCCTGAGTTAAGCGCTGAAGCAAGTCCTGACGATGCAAATGGTAAATTGGCGGTCTGCTTTGGCGAGGGGGGTGAGCGAGAGGGATTCTCGTCACTCTTCCGCCCAATCCAAAGAGCGCGTAACTGCTTTCTTCCATGCCTTATAGAGGCGCTCACGCTCCGAAATGTCCATATTGGGATGCCATGTGTGGTCGACCGCCCAATTCGCCTTCAGATCCTCCAGGTCGGTAAAAAATCCCACAGCCAACCCCGCGGCGTAGGCAGCGCCGAGAGCCGTCGTCTCCTGGATTACCGGTCGCACGACGGGAATATTCAGGATGTCTGCCTGGAACTGCATAAGCAGATCGTTCTTTACCATTCCTCCGTCTGTGCGCAATGTGTGAAGCTTGATCATCGAATCCTTCTCCATGGCTTCAAGAACTTCACGAGTTTGAAATGCCGTCGCTTCCAGTACCGCGCGGGCCAAATGCCCCTTGTTCGCGAACCGAGTCAGCCCGGCAATTACTCCGCGGGCACTCGATTTCCAGTGGGGAGCATACAGACCCGAAAACGCCGGCACAAAATAAACCCCTCCGTTGTCATTGACGCTGCGCGCGAGTGGTTCGATGTGCTCGCTTCTCTCAAGGATCCCCAGATTGTCGCGCAGCCATTGAACCAGTGCTCCGGCGATAGCGACACTGCCTTCAAGCGCATATATTGCGGGTTTGGAGCCCAACTTGTAGGCAACCGTGGTGAGCATTCCGAACTTCGACCGGACCGGGCGCTCGCCACAGTTCATCAGCAGGAAACAACCCGTACCGTACGTGTTTTTAGCTTCGCCCGATGCGAAGCAGGTTTGGCCGACGAGTGCAGCCTGTTGGTCCCCCAGGATCCCGGCAAGTTCCACGCCTTTGACCGGTTCAAGCGTTGCTGTACCGTAGACTTCGCTGCTCGAGACGATTCTCGGGAGGATGTTGTCAGGTATCTCCATCGCCTGGAGGATTTCCCGATCCCACTCGAGTGTTTCGAGATTCATCAGCTGAGTCCGGCTGGCATTGGTTACGTCCGTCACATGAATGCCGCCGTCTACACCACCCGTCAGCTTCCATAAGAGAAACGTGTCGACATTCCCGAACAGGACTTCGCCCTTCTCTGCCTGCTCCCGCGCCCCGTGCACCTGGTTCAGGATCCAGCGGATTTTTAACCCGCTGAAATAAGTGGCTAGAGGCAGTCCAGTCTTTGATCGAAAGCGATCCTGCCCGCCATCTCTGGAAAAGTGTGTGACGTCATCGGAAACACGGGTGTCTTGCCATACGATGGCGTTGTATACAGGCCGTCCTGTCAGCTTATTCCACACCAGCGTAGTTTCACGCTGATTTGTAATCCCAATCGCCGCAAGATCCTTTGGAAGAAGGCCTGAAGTCTGCATTCCCTCGTGGATGACTTCCTGGGTACGACGCCAGATTTCGTCGGGATCGTGCTCAACCCAGCCCGCCTTGGGATAAATTTGCTCGTGTTCTTTTTGCGCAACCGACACGATACGTCCCGTGCGGTCGAACACAATGAAGCGGGTGCTGGTTGTGCCCTGGTCGATTGCGCCGAGATATGCTTTCATACGTTCCTCTTTCGTCCGCTAGTCAGTCCGGATGCCTTATCCGTGAGTATTGCCGTCCGTGTCGGGCAGGCCTGCCACCCGCAACATGCGGGTGATCTTGTTCTGATACGTTCCGACTTGAGCACGCTGACCATCGGAATCCCAGCCGAGTTCCCCTGCCATCAGTTCCGCCGTTATGGGGGCTGCCTCGCGAGCGGCTCTCCAGCTCATCAGTTGCAGACCGACGCGGCGAGCCAGGACGTCCTCTAACGTCATCGCCATCTCATTTCGTGCAGCATAGACGATCTCCGCTCGGATGGGAGAAAGCCCAGGAACAATCGGTTGGGCCAAGCCCGGATTTGTCAGTGTCAGTTCCATCAATTCTGTGGCGCGTGTGCCAAATTTAAGAGACAGATGGCGCGCCGTCGGTTCTGGAACAGAATATTTCTCGACCAGAGATTTCCAGTAATCGCCTGTATACTGCTCCGCGCCAACGAGCAGGTGTTTGGTTGTTTTTCCCGGTGTTTCGGGCTGACCCAGGCATTTTTGCACCTGATTAATGGTGTCCTCAGCCATCGCGCGGTACGTCGTCCACTTTCCGCCCATAATGCTGATCAAGCCGCTTGTGGCGTCCAACTCCACTTCGTGATCGCGGGCCAGTTTGCTCGTCGCAACTGCGCCTCCGGCGCTTACCAGCGGGCGCATACCGGCCGTGCCGCTCAGAATCTGCAGAGGCGATATGGGACTCTTCAAATAGTGATTGATGTGCCGCAGAACGTACTCTACCTCCGGCCTCGTCACGATCATTTCATCGTGAATCGAGCATTCCGTCTCGGTCGTTCCAACCAGCAGACGATCGAACCATGGCACCGCAAACAGTACGCGGCCATCTTCGGTCTTTGGAATCAGCAATGCTTCATTGCTCCGGTAGAGTTCAAGCGGGAGCAGGATGTGGATACCTTTGCTGACGCGCATCCTCGAATGAATCGCCGGATTAGCCATCTGCCGTATGGTGTCGGCCCAGGGCCCGGTCGCATTGACGAATACCTTTGCCCGGACGGTAAAGCGATTACCGCTCAGTTGATTTTCAACTTCACAGGCGGTCAGCGTACCCTGCGTGTTTCTCTGAAATGAGATGATTCGGGCGTGATTCAGGGCTTCGCCGCCTGCTTCGACCATCGATTTCGCGAGAGCGAGATTATAACGGCCATCGTCGAACTGCCCGTCCGCGTAGACCACGCTGCCAACCAGATTATCCGTCTTCAGACTGGGTAAATGTTTCGCTGTGGTTTGCTTGCCGAGATAGCGACTGCGGAAAAGGCGCGACTCGCCTGCAATCCAGTCGTATATCTTGAGCCCGAGTCCCATATAGCCCGTGCTGAGCCAATCAAAGCAGGGAACTACAAATTCGAGCGGGCGGCTCAGATAGGGGCCATTGTGGAGCATGCGGATTCGTTCGTGAAGCGCTCGACGCACGACCCGGTATTCGGCGAGATCGAATTCCTTCACCGCCTGTTCAAGGTAGCGCACGCCGCCGTGAATCAGCTTTGTAGAGGTGCCGGAAGTACCTGAAGCGAAGTCAGTTCCTTCAATGAGCACGGTAGAAAGGCCGCGAAGCTGTGAGTCCAGCGCGCACCCCGTTCCTGTCGCGCCTCCTCCAATGATACAAACATCAAAATCCTTCCCCGCTATCCTGCTTTCCGCTTCCCGGTGGCTTAGCATCGCGCTTCCTTAATAATGGAAAACCTATGATTCGGCAAGCTACCGCCTCACACCCCCTTTTGACTCGTTCGAGAATTGGGAGTGCCGCCTGCGAAGGTTGAACAAAACTGTTACTATTCCGCCGGGCTTTTCGAGATCATTTTTATCTGATTCAGATTACGGCAATGAAAGAGAAAACTATGGACCGACGTGGCTTCATCAGGACAACGGGCACCGTACTTGCTGGAGCGAGCCTGGCACACAATGCGCTCGGAGCAGCGCCCAGTCAGTCAGCGTCTTCCGCTTCTGGATCCAGGATAATTCTCCCGATGAACCGAAACTGGAAGTACAGTCCCACGTTTGTTGAGGGTGGTCACGACAGGGGCTTTGACGACTCTTTATTCTCGACTGTAGTCGTGCCGCACACCAACATCAAATTGCCGTGGCACAGCTTTGATGACAAGAGTTACGAATTCGTGTCCCTTTATCGGCGGAAGTTCAAATTGCCGGCCGAGGCCAGGGGAAAACACGTTTTCATTGATTTTGAAGGAGTCATGACCGCTTCGACCGTCTGGATTAACGGTGTTCGGTTGGGAGAGTACAAAGGCGGCTACACTCCGTTTTCCTTCGATCTGACCCCACACATCGATTTTGCAAGTGAGAACGTGGTTGCCGTGGATGTCGATTCGACCGAGCGGCCGGATATTCCCCCTTTTGGGTTTCAAATTGACTACCTGACCTTTGGCGGAATGTACCGGGAGGTTCGATTGCGCGTGGTTCCGGCGACCTTTATCGAGAATATTTTCGCAAAACCAAAGGACGTACTCGGCACGCATCCCAGTGTCGAAGTGGATTGCCACATCCAAAGACTCGAAGAATCGCGCGAACCGATGACGCTCGAAGTGGAACTGCGTGATGGCCCGCGCGTGATGGCCAGGGGGACGCAGACAGTTCCTGCCTCAAAGGCAACCGTCGAGTCGACTTCCTATGCCGTCGAACTCGAAAGTCTGGGCGAAGTAAGGTTGTGGGATGTCAGTAATCCCCATCTCTACACAGTTGAGGTGAGACTTCGTCACGGCGCTGAACTTGTGGACGCGGATTCGCGACAAATTGGTTTCCGCAAAGCGGAGTTCACTGACCATGGCTTTGAATTGAACGGCAAAGCGATCAAGCTGATCGGGCTAGACCGTCACCAGACATTCCCTTTTGTGGGGCAGGCCATGCCAGCGCGAGGGCAGAGGCGCGATGCGCAGATTCTGCGTACCAAGCTTCACTGCAATATTGTGCGGACTTCGCATTATCCGCAATCCCGGCACTTTCTGGATGAGTGTGATCGGATCGGCTTGCTCGTTCTCGAGGAAATCCCCGGCTGGCAACATATCGGCGACGAACCATGGAAATTAATCACGATCGACAATGTGGAACGGATGATTCGACGCGATTGGAATCATCCAAGCATTGTTCTCTGGGGCGTGCGGATTAACGAATCGCTGGACGACCACGGATTTTACGTGCGAACGAATGCGCTGGCCCACAAGCTCGATCCCACACGGCCGACTGGTGGCATCCGCTATTTCCAGGGTTCGGAATTTCTGGAAGACGTCTTCACCATGAACGATTTTGGCTGGCCACTCCAGCCACCGAGCCGTCCGCGTTATTTGAATACCGAGTTTGTTGGACACACGTATCCGACAAAAACCACGGATAACAAGGAACGTCTCATGGAGCACATGGTGCGACACGCCCGCATCCATGACCAGTTGGCGTCCAATCCCCAGTATGCAGGCGGAATCGGTTGGTGTGCGTTTGATTACAACACGCATTCCGATTTTGGTTCGGGCGACCGTATCTGCTACCACGGCGTGACGGACATCTTCCGCGAACCGAAGCCGGCCGCTGGCTTTTATAAATCGCAGTGCGATCCTGCAGAAGAAATCGTTCTTGAGCCGGCATTTCACTGGGCGCGCGGCGACGAATCAATCGGATTTACGAAAGCTATGTTTTGTTCCAATTGCGACCATTTGAAGATTTACATCGGTACTCGATTGGTTGCCGACGTCGATCCGGATCGCGCGCAATTCCCGCATCTTCGCCACGCTCCGTTCACGGTGGATTTGGAAAGGGCCGTGTTCCAGTGGGGTGATTTGCGCGCGGAGGGTTACATTCAAGGAAAGCAGGTAATCGTGAAGAAGCTATCCGGGAAGGGAATCGATCAGAAATTCGAAGTGCTGCCCGATGATGCGGCGCTGAATGCAGACGGCGCGGATACAACACGCGTAGTGCTTCGGGTAACGGATGAATTTGGCGCGATCCGGCCGTTTGCCAACAATGCCATCAAACTCGAACTTGAGGGGCCGGCCGAATTGATAGGGGATAATCCCTTTTCACTGGTCGGTGGCACCGGCGCAGTCTGGATTCGCGCGAAACAGCAGGCTGGAAGAGCGAAACTGATGGCCACGCACCCGGAGCTCGGCAGGCAGACAATACAGATTGAGCTGATGGCGGTTGCGCCGGAAACGGTATAAGAGTCGTTCTCCCAAGGTGTTCCGCGGCCAAAGGCGTTCGCGGAGTCGACGCCAGGGGAAGTTTCAGGGATGAAAGCTTCTAGTGCCTGTAGTACCCCAAAGATACTGGTTCTGCTGGACTTGCACCATTCCTCAAAACAGTCCATTGTCATCTGTGCTACAGCGAATTACGGTAGAACGAGGAGCAGAAAGTGCCTGTGGATATCAAACTCAACTTTCTTCAGCATATCGGAATGCCCGTCTCAGATCTGAAGGTTTCGGAAGCATTTTACGAAAGACTGGGATTTGTGAACGTCATGAGTTCTGGATTTGAGCATAGGGGTGGACACGGTGTGGTCGCGATGATGCAGCACGGCAAGACCATCCTGGAGCTGTACCAAATGCCCGAGGCTGAACTGGAAGATGTCAGAAACCGTAAGGACGGTCATATCGATCACATTGCGTTTGATGTGGACGACATCGATGATGCCTTTTTGAAACTGAAGAATGCGCAATTCACAATCATCGAGGCGGAACCCGTGTTTTTGCCGTTCTGGAAAGATGGATGCAAGTACTTCAATATTCTGGGACCGAATGGAGAGCGCCTGGAATTCAATCAAATCCTGTAAGGCGCGCCTCGTGTCTACTGCCCGGGAAGGGAACTGAGGACACTCTGAAGGTTTTGCGGAATCACGCGGATGACACCGCCCCGCGGGCTTTCAATATCTGCGATAAGCAAAAACGCGATCGAGACGATCACGGAAAAAACCAGAAACCGTCCGTGCTTCGGTTTTGTCGGATGCGACCAGTATCCGATCAACACGTTGCAACAAATTGCGATGGAAATCATGAGAATCCATGCCGCTGTGGGAATGCGATTCCACCACGCAGCTTGCGTGTAGCCCTGCGAATTCAATACATCGTTCATTCCCGACACGGCAAGCATGGTGATAGCCGTTGGATTCTCCCTGGCGGGTACCTGCAAGGTGCTCCACAATTCATTCTGGAGTTGAAATGTCTTTGCATTGATTTCCATCAGGTCGCGACGATCGGCCTTATAAAATCTGATGCGTTCCTCCGTATAGGCCTTTAGCAGACTGCGTACTTTCTGGGCATCTGCAGCCGGTAACAGATCCGCTCGAACATATTCTGTACCGATCGCATTCGCTTCCGCTTCTTCGTAGTTCTTGCGCTGATCATAGCGAGTCATCGCCATGGAGAATGTGAACCCGATAATCAGTCCAAGAAGGGTCAACGAAGCCGTAACCACAAAACCAAAATCATCCCGTTCATCTTCAGGAATCTGCCAACGGGTGTTTCGCAGGGCAGTTCCTGCTATGGCGGACAGCCACAATACAAACGTTGAGACTGCAAAAAAAAGAATGGGGCGATTCATCAGATCGTGAAACATGGCAGCCTCCGTCAGTTCGGTCTCGAGCTAGGTCGTGTTCTTTGCATAGTCAGGGTTCGCATGCAGCTTTCCGGCGACGACCCAGGCAAAGGCAACTCCCGAGAGTCCTCGTGAACAACCGAATTTGCAGGCAGATTTTACTTCATGAGGGGTGCGGCTCACCAGCAATGCAACGGACCGTATCACGTGCGATCAGAAGTTCCTCGTCCGTCGGGATGACGAAAGCCTTCAATTTGGAGTCATCGGTCGTAATCAGCGCTTCCTTGCCAGATGCTTTTTCATTCCTCTGGGGATCCAGGTGCAAGCCCGCCCACTCCATGCCGGCACAGATACGCGATCGAATCTCGGCAGAGTTCTCGCCAATTCCGGCGGTAAACACCACCGCGTCCGCCCCACCCATACATGCCAAAAACGCGCCAATATATTTTCGCGCCCGGTAGGTGAATATTTCGATAGCAAGGCGGACTCGGCGGTCATCATGTTCCGCCAGTTCCTGTTGCAGTACACGCATGTCGTTGGTCAGCCCGGAAATACCCAATAACCCGGACTGCGTATTCAGCAACATCTCGACTTCATGGGGTGACAGGCCTTCCTTCGTACTAATCAGGTTTACGATCGCGGGGTCCAGATCGCCCGAACGCGTCCCCATCACCAGGCCTTCAAGAGGTGTCATGCCCATCGAAGTGTCGACCGGATATCCGCCCCGGATGGCCGCGGCGGAGCAACCATTACCAAGGTGCAGCGTAATCACATGAGTCTCGTCCCTGGTTAAATTGCACATGACCCGATACCGGTACGCCACATATCGATGCGAAGTGCCGTGAAAGCCATAACGTCGGATATGATGTCGCCGGTACAGGTGGTACGGAACGGCATACAGGTATGCTTGCTCGGGCAGGGAATGATGAAATGCGGTATCAAATACGGCAACCTGCGGGACCTTCGGGCCGAGAATCTGGCGCGCAGCGATGATGCATTTGACATTATTCGGATTGTGAAGCGGGGCAAGATCGATACAATCCTCAATGCCCTCGAGCACTTTGTCGGTGATGATGGTCGACTCGGTAAACGTTTCTCCGCCGTGCACCACGCGGTGACCGACCGCATGAATGTCAGCCGGGCTCTGGATCTGCTGGATGCCCGATTTTTCCGACGAAATCCAGCGAATCAGATAATCGAGTGCCCCGGGCAGGTCAGAGAGTGATGCCGTAAATTTCTGCCGGGGCAAGTTCTCGGTTTCAACCGTGACGATTGCTTCTCCGCCGATGCGTTCGACAATACCCCGGCAGACGCGCTCATCCGAATTGCTCTGAATATGCTCGCGATCCGTGACAATCAGTTGAAACTTGAGGCTGGAACTTCCCGAGTTGAGTACCAGGACATTCATGTCTTAGTAGGGCCATGTCCAGGACGCAATGGTCGGTTCGTCCGTGCCATGTTCGTGCGCGTAGTTCACGCATTCAATCTGTTTATTGCGGAACTTTTCCTTGGCATGAACGCCGACCTTTTGCAGTCTGGGCACACGATCGATTACATCAATCGCCAGACTAAAGCGGTCGATTTCATTTTCGATTGCCAGTTCCATGGGCGTATTGATGTTGCCCTTTTCCTTGTAGCCGCGCACATGCAGTCCCTCATGGTTTGTCCTGTGATACGCCAGTCGGTGGATCAGCCACGGATAACCATGGAAATTGAAAATGATCGGCTTATCGACAGTGAACAGGGAATCGAAATCACGATCGGGAAGCCCGTGAGGATGATCTTTCGGCGGCTGCAATTTGAACAGATCAACCACGTTGACGTATCTGATCTTGATGTCGGGAAACTCCGCGCGAAGCAGAACGATGGCAGCCAGAGCTTCCTGCGTTGGAATGTCGCCGGCAGAGGCCATCACTACGTCCGGTTCACAACCCTGGTCGTTGCAGGCCCAGTCCCATATTCCAATTCCCTTCGTGCAGTGCTGAATGGCCGACTTCATATCCATATATTGGATATGCATCTGTTTGTCGCAGACAATCACGTTTACATAGTTTTCGCTGCGCAGGCAGTGGTTGGCGACGGACAGAAGGGAATTTATATCGGGTGGAAGATAAATGCGGGTGACGGCGGCGCTCTTGTTTACCACGACGTCCAGAAAGCCCGGATCCTGATGCGTGAATCCGTTGTGATCCTGCCGCCAGACGGTGGAGGTAATCAGCAGATTGAGCGAAGCAATATTCTCTCGCCAGGACAAGTTATTGCAGATCGACAGCCACTTCGCATGCTGATTGAACATCGAATCAATGACGTGAACGAACGATTCGTAGGATGAGATGAACCCATGCCTGCCGGTAAGCAGATAGCCCTCGAGCATCCCTTCCACGGTATGCTCGCTGAGCATTTCGATTACGCGGCCGTTCGTAGCCAGTTCGCCGCCATCCTCATCCTCCGGAAACCTTTCCTCGATCCAGAATTTCTTGCTGACCGCGTAAATGTCATCGAGTTTGTTCGAGGTATTCTCGTCGGGAGCGAATACGCGGAAATTGTGCATGTTCAGCTTCATGACGTCGCGCAGGTATTTCCCCAGTGGAGGTGTATTCTCCGCCTGTTGAACGCCAGGTTTGTCGATCTTCAGTCCGTACTCGCGAAAGTCCGGCAGGCGCAGGGAGCGTTTGAGCTTGCCACCATTCGCATGGGGGTTCGAACCCATCCGCCGCGTTCCGGAAGGAGCCAGTTCCCGTAATTCCGGAACCAACCTGCCGGATTTATCAAACAATTCCTCGGGCCTGTAGCTTCGCATCCATTCCTCAAGCAAGCTCAGATGCGCGGGGTTGCTTTTTACCCCGGATAGCGGGATCTGGTGGGCACGCCAGAATCCTTCGATCTTGTGGCCATCGATCGATCCGGGTGCGGTCCAGCCTTTCGGCGACCGCAGCACGATCATCGGCCAACGTGGACGATCGGCAACTCCAGTTGACCTTGCCTCAGCCTGGATCCGCTTGATTTCCCTGACGCATGCTTCGGTCGTCGCAGCCATGGCCTGATGCATGCTCTCGTGATCGGAACCTTCGACGAAATAAGGACTCCACCCGTAACCACGCATCAGACTTTCCAGCTCTTCGTGGGTAATCCGTGCAGGTAAGGTCGGATTGTTGATCTTGTACCCGTTTAAATGAAGGATCGGCAGAACCGCCCCATCGCGCACCGGACTCAAGAACTTATTGATGTGCCAGGAGGTGGCCAGGGGACCCGTTTCTGATTCTCCGTCTCCAACAACCGCAGCTACAATCAACTCCGGATTATCGAATGCTGCGCCGCAGGCATGCGAGAGAACGTAGCCTAGTTCTCCGCCTTCATGGATAGAACCGGGTGTTTCCGGTGTACAGTGGCTGCCGATTCCTCCGGGAAATGAGAATTGTTTGAAGAACTCCCGCATTCCTTCTTCATCTTCGCATTTGTCGGAATAAATCTCGGTGTAACTACCTTCAAGGTACACGGGTGCAAGCACACCGGGAGCGCCGTGGCCCGGTCCGGCCAGGAAAATCATGTCCAGGTCGTATTTCTTGATCTGCCGCATCAGGTGGAGATAGATAAAGGAAAGCCCGGGACTCGATCCCCAATGCCCCAGCAGGCGATTCTTGATGTGTTCTGGCTTGAGGGGTTCACGCAATAATGGATTTTCCTGCAAATAAAGCATCCCCAGGACGAGGTATGTGCAGGCACGCCAATAGGCATCGGTTTTGCGCAATTCTTCGGGACTGAGGGGCGTTCCTTGAATGGTAGATCGCGCTTTACCAAAAGCGCTCAGAGCTGGAATCGCATGAACTGTCGTTGTCATAGGACCTCGCTGTTCATCTGTGGTAACGCGAGTCACGGGGGCGGCGAGTGAATCGTTCGTTGCCGATTCTTGCAGGTTAATCGCGAAGTGAATTCTACTTGCGCAACAGATGTAGTCTAACTCAGATACGTTTCTGTTGTGTGAATCAAAACAGAGGGAGAAGACCCGGCAGTTTAAAGGAAAACTCCCGCTACCATTCCGCCACTCGAGCCCCTCCTCGAGCTGCTATTATGGGAGGGAAATTCAGTGTCGTTCCTCACGTGAGCCAGGAATCCACTCGAAGGAATCCGTGACGGAACAATTCAGCCCAAAATCGCGAAAGGATACCTTTGCTAAAGCGGAATTATGCCTAAACTCCCCCGGCCAATCGGTGAAATCGTCCAGAAGCTTGGTTTACCCGCAGTCTATTTCGAACAGATCGGTCCTTATGGCGGCAAAATTAGCCTCGAGCTATTGAAGGACCCGGAATTTACTAGGAAAGGCAAATTGATCCTGGTCACGGCTACTACCCCCACGGTCAGCGGCGAAGGCAAGACCGTCACATCGATCGGACTAACCCAAGGCCTTTCTAGGATCGGCAAACGAGCGATCATTACTTCGCGTGAGCCGTCCCTCGGCCCTGTTTTCGGAATGAAGGGCGGAGCAGCAGGCGGTGGTGCCTCCACACTGGAACCGAGCGCCAAGATAAATCTTCACTTTCACGGGGATTTCCACGCCATCTCTTCCGCGCACAATCTGTTGTCAGCGCTGATTGACTCCCACATTTTTCACGGCAATGAACTGAACTTGGATCCGGAACGGATCTCCTGGCCGCGCGCGATCGACATGAATGATCGCGCACTGCGCCGGATCATTGTCGGGCTCGGAAGCAGCAGGCCCGGCGTCGAGCATCGGAGTTCCTTTGTTATTACGGCGGCTTCTGAAATCATGGCGATTGTAGCGTTGGCGAAGGATCAACCCGGGCTCCGTCAGCAACTCGGCAACATTCTGGTCGGCGTTTCTCGTACGGGAAAACCCATTTTTGCGCGTGATCTAAAAGCCGTAGGCGCAATGATGGCCCTTCTGGCCGAGGCCATCCAACCGAATCTGGTACAGACTGCCGAAGGAACTCCGGCTCTTGTCCACGCTGGACCGTTCGGGAATATCGCGCACGGCACGAGTAGCATTATTTCTCAGGAGATAGGCCTGCGCCTTGCGGATTATGTTGTGAATGAAGCTGGCTTCGCAGCAGATCTGGGTGCCGAAAAATACATCGATATCGTTTTTCAGAGTACCGGGGTCAGTCCCGCCGCAGCGGTCCTGGTTACAACCGTACAAAGTCTCAAGAATCAGGGCGAGGGCGACCTCGAACTAGGTCTCGCGAACCTCGAACAGCATCTGCGCATCTTGAAACGATTCGATCTGCCAGTTCTTGTCGCGATCAATCAGTTCCCATCGGATACGCAGCGCGAGCTCGATCGTCTGAGCAGTTATTGCACCGAACGCAGCGTTCCGAGCTCCACGCATACATCTTTTGCAAACGGAGGCGCGGGTGCAGAGCGTTTGGCGCGAGCCGTTGTGGATCTCATCGAAAGAAATCCGAATGTCGAGGCACAGCCGGTCTATCGTCTTTCGGACTCGCTGCTTGAAAAAATCGAAAAGGTAGCGGTCGAGGTGTATGGCGCGGACGGCGTGGTCGTTGCACACGAAGCGCAGGAAAAACTAGACAATTTCACTAAGTGGGGTTTTGGAGATTTGCCCGTTTGCATCGCAAAAACCCAGTATTCTCTAACTGACAATCCCAAAGCGTATGGCGCTCCTCGCGGCTGGACGTTAACGATTACCGATGCGGCATTGTCCTCCGGGGCTGGATTTGTGGTGGCCATTGCAGGAAACATGATGTTAATGCCGGGACTGCCCAAAGCACCCCGGGCGCTCGAAATTGATGTCGACGGACAGGGCCACTTCGCTGGCGTCTAGTGCAACTTATTCGTGATTGCGGTGTAACTAAAAATCACTCCACATGCGTCTAACAGACAGAGTTTTGTCTAATCTTGCGAGCCTGCTGCCTTTCGTGCGCCCCGCAGAAAACTGGAACTTCAGGAGTGTTAGATGGGAAGGATGAATGTGAAGGGACACACGCCGAAATGCCGACGCTGGGGCCTCATCGGCGGCTACAAGACTTTCGCGGCCATGACCTTGCTCTTCCTCGCGGCGCAAGCGGGACTCGTCCCGGCCGTGGCGCAAACGCCCGTGCCAAAGACGCCTCCGGCCGTCGGAACAATTAAGAACATCGGCAACGGCACAATCGTGTTAAGCACGGAGGCAGGTGCCGAGGTGAGGGTTCAGCTCGGCCCGGAGGTGAAGTATCTGCGGGTAGAGCCCGGCTCCAAAGACTTGAAGGATGCTGCGGTTATTCAAGCCAGCGATCTGCAGGTCGGTGATCGCATCCTGGTGCGTGGCAAAGCGGGAAATGACGCTGGCAGTTTGATCGCCACGACTGTCATCGCCATGAAAAAAGCAGATCTCGATCAGAAAAAGGCGCACGATCAGGAGGAATGGCAAAGGCATGGTATTGGTGGTCTGGTAAAAACGATCGATGCCGCAAACAACACGATCACCATCGGGACGATGTCTGCTTCCGGCGCGAAAGATGTCACGATCAATGTTTCAAAATCTACGATCTTGCGCCGATATGCTCCGGGCTCGGTCAAATTTGACGATGCAAAAGCGAGCTCATTCCCGGAGATCAAGCCCGGCGATCAACTTCGCGCTCGTGGGACCAAGAGCGATGACGGGAACAGCTTCCTCGCAGATGAAATCGTAACCGGCTCCTTCCGCAATGTTTCGGGAACGATTTCCTCCATGGATACTGGGGCTGCCACGATTACAATCGCAGACCTTCTGAGCAACAAGCCAGTCACGATACACGTTGGAGGCGATACGCAATTGCGAAAGTTGCCTCCGCAAATGGCGCAAATGATCGCTGCCCGTTTGAAAACTGCTGCCGCAGGGGGGCCTCAAGGAGCCGCGCCGCAAGGTCCCGGCGGTATGGCACCGGCTTCAGGAACTCCTGGAACGGCTGCGGGGGCCGGTGGGCCAGTGTCAGCCAGCAAAGCGCAGGGTGGCGGCGGTGGCGGTCGCGGCGATATGCAACAAATGCTCAGCCGCTTACCCGCTTCGACTCTCAATGATTTTCAAAAGGGAGACGCGGTTTTAGTCGTTGCTGCTTCTTCCTCGACAGATTCAAATCTTTCTGCAATTACCGTTGTTGGCGGCGTTGAACCTATTTTGCAGGCGTCACCTCAAGGGCAGGCTTCCTCAATCCTGCAACCCTGGAGCCTCAATAATGGCGGCGGCGATGCTGGAACGCAGTAGATAGATCTATCCATGGAAGTTACTTCAATTTAAGGATTTAAGGATCGAATGAATACCAGGTTTTGCAAAACTACAGCCCGCTTAACGTGTATCTTTTCATTTCTGTTCTTGCTGCTTCTCGAAGCGACTTGGGCCCAGGCGCCGTCAGGCACATTGCATGGGCAAGTTACCGATCCATCTTCGGCGGGAATTGAGGCCGCGACAATACTTGCAACGGGCAGCAGCGGTGATTCGAAAGGAGCGGCAACCGCAAAGGACGGGACATTTGAGATTAAGGACCTGCCCCCTGGCACATATCAGGTGAAGGCCATCGCGAAGGGTTTTGCGCTCTTCACCAAGGAAGGCGTAGTCATCACTGCCGGTCAGACTGCTCGCATAAGTATCCAGATGACGATCGAAGTGCAGCAGGAAAAAGTCGTCGTGAACGACACGTCAACCAACGTCGATGTGGATCCATCGAATAACGCGAATACGATCGTCATGCAAGGCAAGGATCTGGATGCACTTTCTGATGACCCGGACGAACTGCAGAGCGAACTGCAGGCATTGGCCGGCCCTTCGGCCGGTCCGAACGGTGGACAGATCTACATTGACGGCTTTACCGGCGGACAGTTGCCTCCGAAGGCTTCCATCCGTGAAATACGCATCAATCAAAATCCGTTTTCGTCCGAATACGACAAGTTGGGGTATGGCCGAATCGAAGTCTTCACTAAACCCGGCACGGATAGCCTTCATGGTCAATTCCTGGTGAGCGGAAATTCTTCCTACTTCAATTCCCGAAATCCTTATGAAGCCACTCCTGGTCCTGGAGAAAGCTTGCCAAGTTATCAATCAACGCAGTACAGCGCCAGCATCGGCGGTGCCATCAACAAGAAGTCGTCTTTCTTCTTTAACCTCGAGCAACGCAATATCGGCAACCTGGCCATTTTCAATGGATCAATCCTGGGTCCGGCCCCAACCTATGAAATCATTCCAAACTACAGTGTTACCGTTGCGAACCCGCAGAATCGCACGAATTTAAGCCCTCGTATCGACTACCAGATCACGCCGACCAACTCTCTGACCGTGCGCTATCAGTTCTTCCGTAACACTGAGCAGAACGACAACGTGGGTCAATTTGACCTGCCGGAATACGGGGTCAACGATTATGAGACGGAAGACACATTTCAGGCCACAGACACGCAGATCATCGGGGCGCACGTCATCAACGAAGTTCGCTTCCAGTATATTCGCGACAATTCAGAAACTACGCCTCTCAACCTGAGCCCGACGGTCAGCGTTGGCGGCGCATTCGTCGGCAACGGCAGCGGGTCAGCAGGCAAGGCCACGGATGTGCAAAACCATTACGAACTGCAAAACATTACCTATTACAATCGCGGCAAACATGCTTTCAAGTTTGGTGGCAGGGTTCGCTCCACCGGCGATACCAACACCACCACTTCGGATTTTTCCGGCACGTACACCTTCGGCTCCAGGCTTCTGCCCGGTTGCATCCCGCTTCCGGCAAATAATTGCCAGATCACCCCGCTTGAGGCCTATCAAATTACCGAAATTGGACTCTATAACGGCCTTAGCATCCCGCAGATTCAGGCGCTCGGAGGTGGAGCAAGCTACTACACCCAGACGATCGGCATTCCCCAATCTGCAGTGAACGTCGTCGATGGCGCACTGTTTGCCCAGGACGATTGGAAAGTTCGTCAAAACGTCACTGTCAGTTTGGGGCTGCGATGGGAGACCCAGAACGATCTTTCGAACAACAGTGATTTCGCTCCTCGCCTCGGTGTCGCGTGGGGGATAGGCGGAACTGCGAAGAATCCTCCGAAGACGGTGCTTCGGGCTGGGTTTGGAATGTTTTACGACCGATTTTTGTACAACGAAGTGCTGAACCAGGTCCGGTTCAATGGAGTGGTTCAATCGAGTTACCAGGTGACCAATCCCGACTTCTTTCTGACCAATGTGCAGTTACCCGCGAACCCGACCAATACAATTTATCAATACAATCCGAATCTACACGCTCCTTATACGATCCAGACCGGGGTAACACTCGAGCGTCAACTGACAAAGACCGCAAACATTGCCGTGACCTATCTGAATTCTCGCGGAGATCACCAGTTTTATACCGAGAGCCTGAACCCGGCAGATCCGATTACAGGAGTTCGGCCGGACGGCAATAACAACATCTACCAGTATCAATCCGAAGGAACATTTAAGCAGAACCAGGTCATCGTAAACGGGAGCATCCGGATGGGTGCGAAGCTTTCTGTGTTTGGCTACTATGTGCTGAATTATTCAGATAGCGACACGTCCGGTGCGAACACCTTTCCTTCGGTCCCGGGCAATATTTCACTCGATTACGGTCGCGCAACATTCGATATCCGCAATCGTGTTTTTATGGGTGGAACGATTGGCCTGCCGAAGGGATTTCGCGTCAGCCCATTCCTGATCGCCAGTTCCGGCATTCCCTTCAACATCACGACCGGTGCTGATCCTTATCAGGATTCCCAATTTAACGTTCGTCCCGTCTTTGCGCCGTGCGCAACCGCAGTCTATGTGACGAAATTTGGCTGCTTCAGGGACGGAATTCCCGGAACGATTGGCTATACTCCGATCCCTGTCAACTACGGCGATGGTCCCGGGAGGTTTGCTCTCAATCTGCGCCTGAGCAAGACGATTGGTTTTGGCCCGACCGTTGAAAACGCCGCAAATTCGGGCGGCGGGGGCATGGGTGGGGGAACCTTTGGCCGCGGCCCCGGCGGCGGCGGACGCGGCGGGGGGCCGGGAGGTCGCATGGATGCCGGTGCAACCAACAAGCGTTATGCGCTGACCTTTGCAGTCAGCGCCCGGAATATCTTCAATAATGTGAACGTGGCAACGCCGATAGGTACGTTGGGCACTCCATTGTTTGGAGAATCGAACGCTCTTGCCGGAAGGCCCTACAGCGATAACACATCCAATCGCCGTATCGATTTGCAGGCTACGTTCACTTTTTAGGTGTCAACTCTGAGGGTTGTTCAGCAATTACCGGTTTCAACAAGCTCGCTTGTTCGTTACGCAGGTTATGGACGGCATCCATCACCAGCACCCGGATGCGAGGGTCGCGCGTAATCGAAAGATGCGACGCGTCTTTCACGGTTATTCTTGCAATCAGCTTTGTGTGATCCGGGTCCTGCAAACGCACATGTTTTGTGTTCATGAAAAACAGGGCATCCCAGGCATAGAAGATGGCGCCAGTTCTTACGTTGTCCGGAATTGTGTAGTCCGTGAATCCAACGCTGTCGATCTGTACCGTCAACTCGACTGGAATGTGCTTTTCACGGAGTTCTCTGGCAACGCTCAGCATTGCCCAGCCGCCTGTGCTGTGACCGACCATGATCACTCTTGGCGCGTTTTCAAGTTCAGCCGAAGTTAACGGTCCGGGGTGATTCGGGAAATGAGTCAGAATCCAGTCCCGACCCGCATTCCAGGACACGGGAATAAACGAATTCGCACAGACATCAGTAAAATCACTTCCACGCAACGTGTCCCGTATCTGCACAACTCCGGAACCCTTGTGGTTCGAAGTTTCCATTGCTCCGACGAAGCCTGCATAGACGATCTTGCATCCGGAGTGCTGCTCGGCGACCGCTTCAGCCGCCGCCTTTGCGGGGGCTGCGAGCAATGGTGCGGAGTGGATGTTGCAAAAGAGGTATACGACAGAAAGAAACGCGAACCACACACTAGTTCGCGGAGAGCTCCGTCTAAAACACCTGTATAAGGACAGATTATATAGATTTTGCACTTAATTAACGTTACGTTGGAGTTGCCGGAACGTCAAGTCCCATGCGTGATGCCTGTTTTCGCAAAGGGCTATCCGGCAATCCCGTACAATTCGCACGTGGATCTGGTTAAGCTAATATACTTACGCCAACTATCGCTATCGGGAGAGTTTTGTGAGTCACGAAAAGAAGAACCTTGCCGGGGACTGTTCGCACTCTGATATGGATCGGACCCTCGGAATGGACAGGCGGATCACCCGCAGAGATTTCGTAAACGGAGTCAGTGTCGCGATTGGCGCATCTTTGCTTCCCGCGTTCACTCCGTTTGGCGAGATGCTGGGCGCCGAACTTGATGATTACGCTCCGGAGAAGCAGCCAGGTTACTATCCTCCCGCAAAAACCGGAATGCGCGGGAGTCATGATGGTTCCTGGGAGGTTGCCCATGCGATGCGCGATGGCAAGACCTGGCCGACACCGGTTCCGGACGAGCAGGTTTATGATCTGGTCGTCGTTGGCGGCGGCATCAGCGGTCTTTCTGCTGCCTATTTTTATCGACAGGCGGCTGGACCGGGAGCTCGTATTCTTGTTCTTGAGAATCATGATGATTTCGGCGGACATGCCAAGCGCAATGAATTCAAGACAACGAATCGTTTGCTTATTGGTTATGGCGGCACGCAGACAATCACTTCACCCAATCTGTACAGCAAGCAGGCAAAGCAGCTCTTTCAGGACCTGGGCATCGAGGTCGCGCGCTTTGAGAAATATTATGATCAGAAGTTCTATTCTTCGCGTGGTATGTCGCAGGGAGTTTTCTTCGATAAGGAGACCTTCGGGCAGGATCGCCTGGTCCTTGGTTTGATGGGAGATCCGAGCCCGGAAGCGCTCAGCAGGACCCCGCTCTCTCCTGCCGTTCAAAAAGATCTTCTGAGGCTGTACACAGGGAAAGTTGATTATCTGGCGGGAATGAGCGCTGCAGAGAAAAAGGCCTATCTGGCCAAGACCAGTTACAAGGATTACCTGCTCAAGAATGCGAAAGTTGACCCCGGCGTCATTCCGTTTTTTCAAACATCCATGTATGGACTCTATGGGGTCGGTATCGACGTGATTCCGGCGGGCGACATGGCGGGACTTGGATATCTCCCGGGATTTGAAGGCTTGGGAATCACCGACACGGACGGACCAGGAATCGGGCTCGAGGTTACCCGACGCGATGATGAACCCTACATCTATCATTTTCCTGATGGGATTGGTTCCGTCCCGCGGCTGCTCGTTCGGGCATTGATCCCGGGAATCGCCCCGGGCAACAGCATGGAAGATGTAGTGACGGCGAGGTTCGATTACGCAAAATTGGATAACCAGGATTCACCGACTCGCATTCGCCTCAACTCCACGGTCGTCCATGCCAAAAACCTGGCCGATCGAACGGAAGTTACCTACGTGCGGGGCGGGAAAGCTCACGCAGTCCAGGCGAAGCGCTGCATTCTCGCCTGCTGGAATATGATTATTCCTTACCTGTGTCCGGAAATGTCAAAGACCCAGAAGGACGGGCTGGCCTACAACGTGAAGGTTCCCCTGGCCTATATCAATGTCCAGTTGGCCAACCGGAGGCCATTCGACAACCTGAAAATCCATGCAGCTCATTGCCCGGGCAGTTTCTACGGTGGAGTTGAACTTGACTTTCCGGTCAGCATCGGAGAGTACCAATTTCCACAAAAGGCTGATGAAGCATGTCTGGTCCACTTGCAGTACATTCCCGTCGGACCAGGGACGACGGCAAGAGATCAGCAGCGCACCGGACGTGCCATCATGCTATCGACCGACTTTGCGACGTTTGAACGGAATATCCGCGACCAGATGACTCGCATTCTGGCTCCTGGTGGTTTCGACGCGGCGCGGGACATTCAGGCAATTACCGTCAATCGCTGGCCGCATGGGTACGCCTACGAATACAATTCGCTGTTCGATCCGGTCTGGCCGGCGGGACAGGCACCGAACGAAATTGGACGACAGCCGTTTGGGAATATCCACATCGCGAATTCCGACGCTGGTGCGTTTGCCTACACGAATGAGGCGATTGATCAGGCTCACAGAGCAGTTCAGGAAATCATCCTGGCAAGGAATTGAAGCAAAATGCCTCGAGTGCGCAAGAAAAGACTGGATAAGGGCAGGGAAGCCCGTCGACTGGCGCGCAAAATCGCGCCAACCCCCGGCTCTACCCGGGTAGTTCCCGACAAGCGGAAGAAACCGGAAAAGCACAAAAAGCGGCTTAGTACCGAAGAAGAGTAGTGATTCGCACTCGCTGGCTTGCTGTAGACCCGACCGGATCTAGTTCTTGCTTCCTCAACCAGGTTTGTAGGCGGGAACGATTTCGCTAGCCCGGAAAAACGGCTGTGCCGGAATGTGCTTTTGCGCCGCCAACTCGGTCGCGACTTTTTCAATGTCGCTCTTGCTGAATCCCGTACAACTGACGCTGATCGATCCGTCCGGCTTGATCAGAAAAATCGAGGGCACATTCGTCAGACCGTATGCATTTGAAACGGGATAGGGGTGTTCATCGATCAATGTCAAAAAACTGACTCCATATTCGCGGTTGAACCTCTGAGTATCCCGTGAATTATCCTGCGAAATTCCGAGGACTGTCATTGCGTCTCCCCCGAACTGTTCATGAACTCGCTCAAGGAAAGGAAAGGTAAACTGGCAGACTGGGCAGGATATCTTGAAGAAGGCAGCTACAACGGGGCCATGGCGCAGAGCTGATTTCAGCGAGTGTTCTTTCCCGTCGATCGCCTTTAATGTGAAATCCGGAGCATGATGCCCTTCCAGTAGATTTGTCATATCCGCCCTCCGCCCGACTCACGGTCCGATGATCCGGCAAGTGTCACTCCCATAATACTACGCGACCGATACGCCACAGGACGCCGCGCGGAAGGACCGCCGGAACAGAAACGACCCTCGGGAGAGCTTCCCGAGGGTCGTCTTGCCGATACGATGCGGAATTGAACTAGCGGCCGCCGGC
Organism: Candidatus Acidiferrales bacterium; assembly: GCA_963723725.1. Lineage (GTDB taxonomy): Bacteria > Acidobacteriota > Terriglobia > Acidiferrales > UBA7541 > Acidiferrum. The sequence continues at coordinate 123,090 of CAVRSA010000015.1, read as the reverse complement.
AGCTTGGGTCTGTCCGATTTCCAGCTGGATTTTCTTCCCGCTCGGGTAAATGGCAACGATCGACTTGCTGCCATTGGTTTCCTTCTTGGCTTCGTACCCGCCGCCCGGGTTAGAGGTGTCCCGGGCAACTACGGTCGCAGGAAAAGTCCCGATCGTGCTCTTGCCCTGGGAAATGCTCACCTGAACGTTCGGCCCGGATCCATCCCATTTCACTTCATACTTACCGGGCTTCAGTTCAGTACCCTGGATGTTCACTTTTTCCGCCAGACTCAGGGTGCTTTTCTCCTGCGCAAAAGCGCCCGCGGCGAGCAAGAGCGAAGCTCCTGCCAGTGTTGTAGCAATCCTCGACAGTTTCATATCCGTCTCCCTTTTTTATTTATCTGGTTTTCCGCGTTGCTGGCGACGATCGATCTCGCCGAACGTACGGAGTCAGTTTGTTGTCTCATCTAGTTAGACGTGAATAAAACTTTGGATGTTGCAGGAAAAGTGCCCTGGCCGCAGGGAAATAATGAATCATGGCGAGAAGATATTTTGATCGCTTGTTCGTCCATCACATTGATTTCGTTGGTTACGAATCAGCGAGGCAGTTTCGGTGGCTCGGTCAGGAAAAATGTTGATCGGTGCGAGCAATATCTTTTCTAGTGAATCGTCCGGGTTTTTCGCTGCATGTAATCCATCAGAAGATATTGCCCCAGATTGTAGGGCGTCGTGAAATATGCCTTTCCCTTGCACATTTCCGTAATCTTTTGCACAAAATGAACAAGGCTGTAATCCGTCGCCAGCATGAATGTGTTAATCAAAATTCCAGCACGCTTGCACTTGTTCACTTCTTGCAGTGTCTCGCCGACAACGAAGGGATCCAAGCCAAATGCATTCTTATAAATTCGTCCATCGTCCAGTGTGAGTGCGGAAGGCTTTCCGTCCGTAATCATCACAATCTGTCGCATGTCCTTGCGCTGCCTCAGTAGTATGCGCTGCGCCAGGCGTAATCCTTCGCGCGTATTGGTGTAGTAAGGACCGACTTGCACGCGTGCTAGCTGGCTTAGCGGCACTTCCTCTGCCGAATCGTGAAACAGAACCAGATGCAGGGTGTCTCCCGGATATTGTGTCCGTATGAGGTGCGAAAGCGCCAGGGCCACTCGCTTGGCAGGAGTGAAGCGATCCTCGCCATAGAGGATCATGCTGTGACTGCAGTCCAGAAGTAGAACGGTAGCGCAAGAGCTCTGATATTCGCACTGATGGACCATCAGGTCGCGATACTGCATGTCCAGGGGAACTTTTGCGCCCTCGCGCCGGATGGCATTTGAAAGAGTCTGGCTGATATCCAGGTTCATGGTGTCGCCGAATTCGTAAGGCCGTGAAATTCCCCCAGACTCGACGCCGGTTGACAGATCGCGAGTGCTGTGGCGCCCAAAACTGCTTCGGCCGAGAGAGCCCAAGAGATCTTTCAACGTCTTGAATCCGAGAAAGTCCACCGTCTTGTCGGTGATTTCAAAACGTGCTTCAGGGTTTTCCTGTGGCTTTCCGAGCTGGCCTCCTGGCGTACTTTGTGGCGGTGCCGTAATCTGCGGGGGCTGCTCGGGATTAATGAACCCTTCCTGCGCCAGTCGGTCGACCAGCTGCTGGATGAGGTCCCGGACTTCCTTATTGTTGAGCGCACCGGGGTCCTGCAACATCTTTCGCATTTCCTCAGACAGCGCATCATCCCCAAAGAGATCGCCTTCCTGGAGCGCCCTCAGAATCGCTTCTCGCAAGGCCTCCATGGAATTCGCTGCATCAAATTCGGAAAGTCCGTAATACTGCGATTCGAATCCGCTTTGCAGGAAAAAATCACCCAGGCGTTTCATCAGTTCGTCGAGATCGACGACATCTGCGGGTTCCCCGGTGTATTTTCCGTATTTCGTGATTTTCATTTCGGGCCCTCACTGCTCCGTGCACGCAACCACGGGCGGTTTCTCAACCACTGTCGAGATCAGTTGTATCCACGTCGCTGGCGTCCACCAGTTTCCCGGGCTTCAGGAGGACGCTGCTGTTTCTCTGCGTAAAACCCGCGTTCTTCACTGCGCCCGATGCGGCGATGCGCCCACAGTCCCTCCAAAATCATTTCAGCTGCCGCCGCAACAGTCGCTTCATCTTTCCGGTCACGCGCGTCAAGTTTATCGACGTGTTCGAGCAGTCCCTGGATCTTGGCCATTTGCTGGTAACGCTGACTGGTCGAAATCACATCCGGAACTTTCAGCTCGCCACCCAATTCAAACCACTGAATCACTGACTGAAAATTGACATCGGCAAAGTGCTTGCTGAATACCCGGCCAATCGCCGCGCGAATCAGCTCCCGTGCAATCGTTTCAGCGCCCTTCAGTTCGCCTTCATATTCGAGTTCGAGTTTTCCGGTTATTGATGGCAGGGAAGCGTACAAGTCGGTTACCCTCGCAACCGCACGTGTTTCGCCGGTGCGTGCTGCCCGCTGTTCGGCACTGCTGACCAGGTTTTCGAGTGCGGTGATCGGCAGTCTTTGGCTGACGCCGGAACGTTTATCAACCCGTTTGTCTTCACGTGCCTGAAACGCCGTCTCCTCCACGATCTCCCGCAAATAATCCGGCACCTCGACCCTGACTGAATCGTTGCGATCGACCCATGCTTCCTGCGCCGTAATCGTGATGCCTTCCTCGAGTGTCGAGGGATAATGGGTTCGAATCTCCGCGCCGATGCGATCCTTCAGCGGCGTAATGATTTTCCCTCGTGCCGTGTAGTCCTCAGGGTTAGCCGTGAATACGAGCAGAACGTCGAGCGGCAGCCGGAGCGGGTACCCCTTAATCTGGATATCACCTTCTTGCATGATGTTGAACAATCCGACCTGAATCTTGCCGGCCAAATCGGGCAGTTCGTTCACCGCAAAAATTCCCCGGTTTGCCCGCGGCAGCAATCCATAGTGAATTGTCAATTCGTCTGACAAATCGCGCCCGCCACGAGCCGCTCGAATCGGGTCCACATCTCCGATGATATCCGCGATCGTTACATCCGGAGTCGCCAGCTTTTCAACGTACCGCTGGTCCCGAGGCATCCATGCAATCGGAGTGTTGTCGCCTTCGGCCGCAACTTTCTCCCTGCATGAGCGGCAGATCGGTCGCAACGGATGATCGTTAATCTCACAACCGGCGATTACCGGGATCTCCGGATCAAGCAATTGAATCAGCCCGCGCAAGATCCGGCTCTTCGCCTGACCGCGCAAGCCCAGCAGGATAAAATTGTGCCGGGACAACAATGCATTGACGATCTGCGGAACGACGCTGTCTTCATAACCATGCACACCCGGAAAGAGTGGCTCGTTCCGTTCGATTCGCTTTAGCAAATTCCTTCGAATCTCATTTTTCACTGAAAGGGAAGTCGAAGTGGCATCGTAATCCGGAATGCACTTCCACTCTCCCAAGGTAGCCGGTTTGGGATGTCCGGAAGATGGATGTAGGGAACTGGATGCTGTCATGAGCCCTCTGTCTGCGTTTCGTGTACCGCTGGATTTGCCTATATATGATGCTGCCGATGTGGACCGGGACGCCTTCCGCTAATTCAAACCTCGGCCATTACCACCGGCGCGGCGGCGCATGACCTCATTCTTCTCTAGATGCGGCGCCCAGTCGCGAAGGTACGTCATCAGGCGTTCCTGTCTGTCCGCTTCGGACCGAAGTTCCAGGATTTGTTGCTTCCATAACAGCTCAAGTGGCAGGGTGGATCCAATCGCATAGGAAAGCTGTTCATCCGGGAAGTGTTGCAACGACTTGGGCAGGCTTGAATAGAGAAGGGTATGGCATGTTTCATATAGTTCGATCAGCTGTGCCTGATGTTTGGCTTCCGGAACCCGGTCGTACTCCTCCAGAAAATCGACGGCCCCATGCAGCAGCGGCTGATCAGTATAAAGCTCCAGCACCCGAAACGGTGCTCGCCCAACCGTAATGATGTCCATCCGTCCGTCTTCGTATGTCTTGATCACTTCGATGATTTCCGCAGTGCACCCGACGCGAACCACGCCATTCGGCATTGCCAGGAGCATGCCGAACGGGCTCTGCTCATCAAGGCATTCCCGCACCATCTGACGGTATCTGGGCTCAAAAATATGCAGGGGAAGCTGCTCGCCAGGCAGTAAGACGACGTTGAGCGGAAACAGTGGAATGCGTTGAGCTTCCATAAAACTACCTGATCATACCAAAACGTCCGGATAGATGAACGATGTCAGGCGCTTGTCAAGCGGACAGAGGCTTCTTGGCAACCAGCAGCCCGTACACAAAGTTCCCGGTCGCAAACCCCGCCCGCATTGCCTGGAATGACTTGAGATTCTTGATGAATTCAGGGCCGTGCTGCAGCGCCAGATCCCAGAAGGATTTATGCTTGATAATCTCCACCGATATATCCCAGGTTTTCGAACAGTTCTTGTTCATGACTTCTCGATGGGTGATTTCGAGGCCGTTGGCACCGAGGTAAGACTCGTAATCCGCCATTACCTTTAACTCGACAAACATTCCCTGATCGATCGGAGTAATGTACTTTTTGTTTTCCTTGGGCGTAAGGTTTTCTTTCTTGAACCAATCGATCAGCGCGAACGTTCCACCAGGCTTCAACAGCTTGGCGGCCGCTGCAAAAAACTTGGGCGCGTCGTGATAATGAGAGATGGATTCGACGGACCAGAGCAAATCGAACTTCCGCTCCCCAAAACTCATGTCTTCGGCATCCATCAGCAGGAACTTTACGTCCAGTCCTGTTCCTGCGGCTGCCTTGTTGGCCATATCCACCTGAACCTGCGAAATGGTGATACCCGTTGCCGAGGCATGGAAATGCTTGGCCAGGTATAAACTCGTTGCACCCATCCCGCAGCCGATATCAAGAATGTCCGAGCCATCTTTTATATCCACACAGCCGGCCAGATGCTGGATAAGTTGAACCTGTGCTACTTCTTTGGACTCATCGCCGGTGATCCAGTAGCCATGATGCAGATGCTCGCCCCACAACGCATGGTAATAGGGGCTGACAACGTCATAGTGCTCTGCGATCTTTACCTTGTCATTCGTACGAGAGAATGTCTGCACAGGCCATCCCGAATTTGAATTTCCTTCTCTTTAAAAACCATAGGATTTTACCCAGATCAAACGCCAAGGCAAATGCAAAAGTTCCCCCAGAGGCACGGATTCAACACAGTACCGAACCTGTCACGGCACTCAAACTCGACCAGATTGTCTAATGGGTGCGTCGACCCTGGATCAAACTATAGCCTAATTCGGTTCGTACCATAGGATTTTGTGGGCTTGTAATCCGTAGTTTTTCGACTCTCCACTCTGCGGTTGCTCCGTTTTGGACAAACGCCAGCGGGACGAAAAAAAGGAGCATTGGCTGAGATTCTCCTCCGCTTCATTGATAGGTATGCGCAATGTCGACCGTTTCTGCGTGATCGCGACACCTGAGAGCCGCAGGCAACTTACAGTAATTCCGACAGTTGTCCTTCCATTTCCGACCGCGCGTGGGCATTGCCCTGGTTTGTAGCTCGCTCAATACCCCGCGCCAGCACACTTCTGGCTTCTTCCCGCTGTTCGTTCTGTACGAGCATCTGGGCGTACATCTGGTAGGTAGGAACGTAGTCTGGATTCTTTTCGAGCAGCGTCCTGAAATGCATGTCGGCGGTGGTCAAGTCGCCTTGCCGGAAACAATCGAGGGCAATTCCATATCGCGTGAACGCGTCGCCCGGATTCTCCAGAAGAAATTCTTCCAGTTTCTGGCGGCGTGTTTTATTTTGTTCGGTCATGGTTGTCTCTCCCGTATTATACGTTGTAGCGGCAGGTGACCCAACAGCAGTCGGTAAGAGCTTCCGGTAAGGAGAGCGATGAGCAAGGCGAGTGGAACCAGGAAAATGGACAAGATTCAGACGGCACTGAAAGGCAAGCCCGTGAGTGCTTCCGCCTCAGAAATGGCGGAGGTTGTTCTACCGGCTGAGACCAACGCGCTTGGCAAGTTGCTGGGCGGCCATGTGATGCACATGGTCGATATTGTGGCAGCGATGGCGGCCAGCAGACATTCCAACAGCTACGTCGTGACTGCCTCGGTCGATTACATCGATTTCAAGAACGCAGTCAATCTAGGGGAAATCGTGATGTTGAAATCGCATGTAAACCGCGTATTCAACACTTCACTGGAAGTAGGGGTTGAGGTCTTCTCCGAAAATCTGTTAACCGGTGAGCGAAAACAAACAACAACGGCCTATGTTACGTTCGTCGCGATTGATGAGCATACCCGACAGCCGAAGGCCGTCCCGCCTTTGATCCTGAGGACGGCAGAAGAAAAACGTCGCTGGCGAGAGGCAGCGGATCGCCGCAAGATTCGCCTGGCGCATCGGCACGGAAGAAGAAGCTAGAGTCCGCAAATCCAGGCAGGGATCAGGTTCAATTGGCAAAGCTGACACGGATTTCATTGGCTACTCGTAGCGCGTGTTCGACGCAGGTACCGATTGCGGGTCCGTTCAGATAATTACCCGCAAAATGCAACCCTGGAAACTTGCCGCGGGCTTCGTCGAGTGCCGTAAGCCGTGCCACGTGTCCGAGGTTATATTGCGGGATGGCTCTTGGCCAGATTGTTACGTTGTGGAATGCAGGCTCTCCACTGATGTGCAAAAGACGCCTGATTTCACGATGCACCTGTTTGGCCAGTTCATCGGCGGATCGACTCACTGCATCAGGATTTGTAGCTCCACCGACGAAACTCGTCAGTAGCGCGTGCCCGTCGGGGGCTCGGCCGGGAAAGAGTGAAGAATTCCACACTGAACCGAGAATCGACAGTTTTGCAGAGCGCGGCACCAGAAATCCGAATCCGTCCAGCGGATTGCCGATATCCGACTTGCGGTATCCGAGCGAGACCACAGCAACACCTGAGTACGCCACCCCGCCTAAATTTGTCTCAAACGACGCGTCAAACCCGCCGAGCAATCTCGTGGTCACATTCGTTGGCGTCGCCATCACCAGACGCTCGGTGCTGATGATCTCGGTGCCTTTGGGCGAACGCAGCGTTACTCGAAACCGCGGCGCTTCCGGCTCCAGTCCGGGATCGAGCGCTTGTATGGTCAACACTTCACAGTTCAGCAGGAGTCGCTCGTCGAGATTTTCCGCGAGTGCTTTTACCAGCACTTCGTTGCCGTCACGGAAGGTCTGCAACGTGGCTTTCTCGCGAGGCTCGGGTCCACGCTTCGCCTTTCTTTCTTTGAGGACCTTGAACGTGCCGCGAACTAAGCTCCCGGAAGCTTTCTCCGCTTCATACAAAATCGGGAATGCCGCTCTCAAGCTGAGTTTCTCTGGATCACCGGCATAGATTCCGGAAACGAACGGCCCTATCAGTCGATCCAGCAGGGTCTCTGAGAATTTCCTGCGGGTGAAATCAGCAACGGACTCGTCCGGTTCTGGCGGGTTCTGGTTTCCGAGAACGTCGCGCAAAATTGCCGCTCGAGTTCCCCCGCTGAAAAATGACGAAGCGAGCAGTGACGGATTCATGGGAACCGCTTTGAGTGAGCCATCGATCAGCACGTAGCGGGGTGCTTTTGGATCGGCCAGTACCCGATTGTCGAGGATCCCGAGTTCGTTGCTGATACCGGTGATCTGCGCATTCCCGCTGAAACTCTGTGGCCCGCACTCGAGCAGGTAGCCATCACGCTTTACAGACTGAATGACTCCGCCAGGCCGCGAGGCCGAATCAAGGACCACTGTCGATACATTCGCTTTTTTTAGTGCGTAGGCCGTGGCCAGCCCCGAGATTCCTGCGCCGATGACCAGTGTCTGGATGTGGGAGGGCATGTAGTTCGTCTGTTCCGTTACAGTGTTTTCGAAAACAGCGGTTTCGAACCAAGTTGCTGCTTTTCGAGATACGGATCAAACACCATCGCAAGGTTGCGAATGAAAATCCGCCCGAGCCATGCCGTTCGAATTTCCTTGTCGTTTATCACGACCAGCCCATCCTTTTGTGGAGCCTTCAGCCGTTCGAGTTCTGGGGCAAAGTATTCATCAAAGCTGATGCCGAACTGTTTGGAAATTTCGTCTTTTACAATCACCGTGTGGCAGAGCAGCCTGCTGATCACTTCTCGGCGCAGCACATCATCTGCCGACAACCGGTAACCACGCATCGTGGCGATCCCGTGCTCATTGACCGCTTTTTCCCAAGATGGAATGTCGCGATAATTTTGCGCGTAGGTGTCCTGGATCCCGCTGATCGCTGTAATACCCATTCCATACAAGTCCGCGCCGGCCTTGGTCGTGTACCCCTGAAAATTGCGATGCAGCGTGCGATTCCTCTGCGAAACGGCCAGTTCATCATTTTCCTTCGCGAAATGGTCCATCCCGATATAGAGATAGCCCGCTTCGAGGAACTTCAGCAGTCCGCTGCGGAAAATATCAAACTTGGTCATGCCTTCCGGCAAGTGTGCGACGAAAGAACCCTGTTGCTTTTTGAGCCACGGTACGTGCGCATAGCTGAACATGGCTATTCGATCCGGCGACAAACCTGCAATTTGTTCCACGGTGTGCGCGAAACTGTCGGCCGTCTGGTAGGGTAGTCCATAAATCAGGTCGACATTGATGCTGTCAAATCCGAGCTCCCTAGCATTGGCAATCAGATCACGCGTTACTTCGTAGGGCTGGATCCGGTGTACCGCTTTCTGCACTTCAGCCTTGAAATCCTGAATCCCCATGCTCAGACGGTTGAATCCCATCCGCCGAACAGTTTCAAGATGAGCGCTTGTCGTGACCCGGGGATCCACTTCGATTCCGATTTCCGCATCGGGCGCAAAGTTGAAGCGTTCTCTGGTGTATTGAAACAGGTCTTCAATCTGTTCCGGCGACAAATAGGTCGGAGTTCCTCCGCCCCAATGGAACTGCGCGACCTGCCGTTCGCGGGAAACTCCGCGGGCGATGCGATCCACTTCCTTCTTGAGCGTTGCCAGATAAGGAGGCGCAACACTCTTATTTTTCTGAATGATCACATTGCAGGCGCAGAACAGGCAGAGGCTTTCGCAAAACGGCAGATGCATGTAGAGCGAGACGGGGGTGCGCTTGCGGTCCGCTGCCAGGATGGCCTCGTCAAAGTCTTTCGGTCCGAACGAGTCCGTCCAGACAGGGGCGGTCGGATAACTTGTATACCGCGGTCCCGGCCGGTTGTAGCGGGCTACGAATTCTTCGCCGACGGAGAGTTCTTCGTGCATCTCGTGGATGCTTGGATTCATGAGTGACACAGCGCAAACCTCCTCACTGCTTCTAGCGCGATCGAGCCGGCGACTGCAGATCGAGCGCCGCTTCCTGACCCGTGCGGATAAACAGTTCCGCGTTTTCCACGGGAGTGTGCTGCAGAATTCCGTGACCCAAATTCAAGATGTGTCCATGACCGGACAGTTCAGCAACTATGTCGAGTGTGGCATTTCTGATCTTGTCATGCGACGAAAACAGAATCGCCGGATCCAGATTCCCCTGGATCGCCACGTTCGGACCCGCGAGTTTTCGTACCAGAGAGAGCGGTACACGCCAGTCCACGCTCAATACATTCGCGCCAACCTTCACGATCGAGGGCAGTAAATGATGTGAGGCCTTGGTGTAGTAAATAACCGGCACCGAACTCCCAAGTCCCGCAATAATTTCCTGCATTACAGGTACGACGAATTCCGTGTAGTCCTGCAAATTCAGTTCACCACACCACGTATCGAACAATTGCACAGCGCTTACTCCGGCTGCGATCTGGGCTTTCAGATACAAAATCGTTGCCTGGGCAATTTTGTGGAGCAGTTCGCGAAACACCGTTGGCTCGCGATACAGAAAACTCTTCACACTGGCGAATCCTTCCTTCGTCCGACCCTCGACCATGTAACAAGCCAAGGTCCAGGGTGAGGCTGCGAATCCCAGGACCGGTACATCCGGCCCTGCCAGTTTCGTTGTTCGCCGCAGTGCTTCCATCAAGAAACCTGTCTCCACTTCCGGATCAAAGATGTGGAGTTTTGCAACATCGGCAGCAGTCCGCACCGGTTCCGGCAAGTTCGGGCCTGCGTCTCCCAATTCCAAAGGAAGCCCCATCGCCTCTGCGGGAATCAGAATGTCCGAGAAAATGATGATGGCATCCACATTCAGCCGTCGAAAGGGCTGCAGAGAGACTTCGACAGCGAGATCGGGCGTCTTGCAAACCTCCAAAAATGAGTGCTTTGCCCGGATTTCGCGGTATTCCGGCAAGTAGCGGCCCGCCTGACGCATCATCCAAACCGGCAGGCGTGGGACGGGTAGTCCTCGGCATGCCCTCAGAAACAGCTCTTTTCGTGTATAGATCGGCTCTTTGGTTCCCATAGGATTAGGCCAAGGATAACAAAAACACACGCAACTTGCCTGTGACATGCTCCACTCGACAGAAGTCGTCGCGCTACCTCCTTGAAGTCTATGGCGGCGCGAAGAGAATGCGCTATGACCCGGGTCATTGACGAAAATATCCGTTCGGATTATGACTGCATGGAGCGCGGAAAACCCCTCCGGAGCATCCTGCGGGGAGTTCGCGAGTAAGCTATACTCTGACTATCGAACATCTTGCAAGACCCGCAAAACGGGCAGAAACGCGGTTTCGGGCCTGCCCTGACTTGCGTGAATCGAACCGATGACTCAAACCTTCGTCCTACTAACGGTTTTGTCCTACCTGCTGAGCATGGGCTTGTACATGAGGTATCTGTATACAGGGCATGAGGTCACCGGCCGATTCGCTACGCTATTGATGTTTATTGGTTTAGCGACGCACTACGTCTCGCTCCTGCTAAGGGCGAAGGGCAGCCACACCGTCCCCTATCATGATCTGCAAGGCTCCATGTCCTTGTTCGGGTGGTTGCTGGCAGTGACGTACCTGTGCCTTGAAATCTACCACCGGCAGCGGACAGTCGGCGCGTTCGTGGTTCCGGTGATTCTCGCTTTCTTTTCGGCTGCATATCTCATGCCAGACCACCCGAGTGCGCCAATACCGGCCAAAGGGGTGGTCTTCGCGCTCCACGTCACTCTGAGCATTCTCTCCTATGCGGCATTTGCGCTTTCCTGCGTGCTGAGCCTCATGTATCTGGCCGAGGAGCGTCTCCTGCGGACCCGAAAACTGAATGAGGTAGTGTGGCGTTTTCCCGCTCTGGATTTACTCGAACGCATGAGTCACACGAGCGTGCTTGTGGGATTGATCACGATTACCGTGGGCACGATGCTCGGCTATCTGGCTTTACATCGGCAGGGCGCAGGCGGCACATTTGATCCGAAGTATCTGGTTACCTTGATCGTTCTCGTTCTATACGCGGTCTATCTGCAGTTATCTCAAACGACGGCCTGGCGTGGCGCCAGGGCTTCGCGGCTCTGTGTATTTAATTTTGTTCTGGTCATCTTAAGTTTTACGGTCGTAAATCTCTTCTTGTCCCAGCACCACCGGTTTTTATAGGAGTGCGCAGATTAGCGCCATGGAAATAGTTCTAGTCGGCCTGAATTTCCGCACAGCGCCCGTCGAGGTGCGAGAAAAGGTGTCTTTCAGCCCGGATCAGGCGCAACGGGCCGCCGAAGAACTGCGTGCGCAGGGAATTCTGGAAGAAACGCTGGTGCTGTCAACCTGCAACCGCAGCGAAGTGTACGGTGTGCACGCCACGGGAAACCGGGAATCTGCAGGCGCGCTTTGCTCCTTTCTGAGCAATTTTCATTCTGTGCAGCCGGATAAACTGAATCCCTCCCTCTATCATCATTACGACCACGATGCGGTCCGCCACCTGTTTCGCGTATCCGCGGGCCTCGAATCAATGCTTCTTGGCGAAGCGGAAATTCTGGGGCAAGTCAGGGAAGCCTACCTGCGTGCTCATGAAGGCCATGCCACAGGGCCTGTGCTAAACCGCCTGTTTCAGGGTGCCCTGGAAATTGGCAAGCGTGTTCGGGCGGAGACCGAATTGGGCACGCGTCCCATGGGCGTAGCCTCGGCGGGCATCAAACTGGCTGAGCGGATATTCGGCAAGCTGAATGAGCGGACGGCACTGGTTCTGGGGGCGGGCACAATCAGTGAACAGGTAGTTTCGCAACTTCGCGACCGTAATATCGGGAATTTGTACCTGACGAATCGTTCGCGCGAAAAGGCCGAAGAGTTTGCCCAGCAGTATGGCGGGAAGGTTATCGACTGGGGGCAGTGGGATACCGCGCTCAAATTGCCGGATGTGATCGTATCGGCGGTCGGCGTCCAGGAAGCGCTGGTGACCAGGCCGATGATCGAACGTGCCATGGCTGCCCGAGGGAATCGTGCGCTGTTTCTCATGGATCTTGGTCTCCCGCGAAATATCGAGCCAGCGATCGCTGACCTGTACAACGTGTACGTTTACACGATGGATGACCTGACTGAAATCGTGCAACAGAACAAGAGTGCCAGACAAAGTGAAGTGCCGAAAGCGGAGGCCCTGGTTGAAGAGCACGTGGGTAAGTTCATTTCCTGGCAGGCCAGCGTCGAACTGATTGGGGTGCTCGATACACTGCGTGGAAGCCTGAAACAACGTCGCGCGGCTTTTCTGCAGGAAAAACTGAACGGGGTGAATCATTACTCCGCCGAGGATCGCCAGAATATTGGCGACATGATGGATGAACTCATCGAGAAGCTTCTGATCATTCCCGCCGAACGGCTGCGCTCTGAAAAAGAGCTGCGCAAAAAAATACTCAGCGTGGAAGCGATTCGTGAACTGTATCTTTCAGACCGGGAGAAACCGTGAAGCCGCTCAGAATAGGAAGCCGGGGCAGTATTTTAGCGCGCTGGCAGGCTGAATTTATCCGCAAGCAGTTGTTCCAGACAACCGGCGTAGAAGCCGAGATCATTATCATCAAGACCTCCGGCGACAAAATGCAGCAATCGCCGCTGACGCAGATCGGCGGGAAAGGGATTTTCATCAAGGAGCTGGAAGAAGCGCTTCTCGAGGAGACCATCGATCTGGCAGTCCATAGCGTAAAGGACATTCCGACAGACATTCCAAGCCGACTGTGCTTTCCAGCGGTCTGCAGGCGGGATGATGTACGGGATTGCCTGATCTCGAATACTGGCGCGACGCTTTCGAATCTGAAGGCGGGAGCGCGCGTTGGAACAAGCAGTCTGCGTCGCCAGGCGCAGTTGAGGCATTACCGGTCGGATCTGGACATCCGCGAGCTGCGGGGAAATGTGGATACCCGTTTACGCAAGGTCGAGAGCGGAGAGTACGATGCCATCGTACTATCCAAGGCCGGCCTGGATCGATTGGGATGGAGCCAGAAGATCACTGAGCCCCTTTCGCCAGAGATTTCGTTGCCTGCGGTGGGACAGGGTGCCATTTCGATCGAGTCGCGTTTGAAGGATGAAGAAGCAAACCAGATTCTGGCGAAACTGGACGATACCGAAACACGAACCGCGATCATGGCTGAGCGCGCTTTACTCTCCGCGCTGCACGGAGGTTGCCAGGTGCCACTGGGGGCGTGGGCCCGGATGGAGCGCGGCGAGCTGGTAATGGATGCTGTGGTCTGTTCGGTGGATGGCGTTCAGTACGTGCGTCACCGTGCGACGGCACCTCCGGAGGAGGCCGCAAAATTAGGCGAACGTATGGCGCAACTGCTCACGGAGGGTGGAGCGCGGAATATTCTCGAAGAGGTCAACAGAGCCCGTGGTTGATTCTCACAAATCACTGGAAGGCAAACGGATCGTCGTTACGCGCGCCGTGGAGCAGAGTGAATCTCTGGTGGCCGAGTTGCGAACGAATGGCGCGACAGCGGTGCTGCTCCCGATGGTCAGCTTCGCTCCGCCCGAGGACAGCAGTGCCCTTGATGAAGTGTTGCGCTCTCTTACTTCCTTTCGTTGGATCTTTCTGACAAGCCAGAATGCGTTACGCGCTTTGCAGGATCGTTGTGCATTTCTCGGACTCTCGCTGCCGGAGTTGACGGCTGGCGTACGCATTGCCGCAGTAGGACCAGCCACGGCAGAGGCAGCACAACAAGCGGGACTGCAAATCGCCTATGTTGCGCTCAAGCATCAAGGCGTCGCACTCGCCCGTGAATTGGCGGACGAGGTGCGAGGGCACAAGGTTTTGTTGCCGCGAAGCGATCGCGCGAGCCAGGATCTGGTGGATGTCCTTACCGGGCTAGAAGCGGACGTCACCGAAGTTGTCGCCTACAGGACGCTCAGCCCGAACGAAGCGGAAATCAGGAGTTTTGTGGCAGAAGTCGATCGGGGTGCGGACGCCATACTGTTCTTCAGTCCTTCGGCGGTGCATCATCTGCGGGACATTCTTGGAGCCGCCCGGTTTGTGATTCTCTCGAGACACGCAGCGTTCACGGCGATCGGGCCGGTTACCGAAAAAGCGGTACGGGGTACCGGGGTGGAACGTGTTATTTCGGCAAAGGACACGCACGTGGCCGCTGTAATCGGTGCATTAATTGAATTCTTTAGCTTCGAGAAAGCACTGCAAGCAGGAGCAAAACGCGGATGAGTTTCCCTATTGATCGTCCCCGCCGTCTGCGCCGTACCGAGGCGCTTCGCGGAATTGTTCGCGAAACACGATTGAGCACCGCGGGGTTTATCTACCCCATGTTTGTCTGCCCGGGTAACGGCGCACACAACGAAGTCAGTTCAATGCCTGGCGTATACCAGCAATCTGCAGACAAGATTGTCGAGGAATGCCGCGAGGTCGAGCAGCTTGGCATACCGGGGATTATCTTGTTCGGTCTTCCGGATTCAAAGGATGCTCGTGGTACCAGTTCACTCTCGGCCGATGGTGTTGTACCAAAGGCCATCGAAGCCATTCGTAAGGCCAAACTGAAATTGCTTGTGATCACTGATGTCTGTCTCTGTGAATACACTGATCATGGACATTGCGGGGTGGTTGAAAACCAGGAGGTAGTCAATGACGCCACGCTCGAACTCCTGGCACAGCAAGCCCTGACTCATGCAAGGGCTGGAGCAGACGTCGTCGCGCCATCGGACATGATGGACGGCCGCGTGGCTGCGATTCGCGGCAAGCTGGACGATCACAAATTTGAACATATTCCGATCATGTCCTATGCAGCCAAGTATTGCTCCGGTTTTTATGGCCCGTTTAGAGAAGCGGCGCAGTCTGCGCCGCAATTCGGCGACCGGCGCAGTTACCAGATGGATCCGGCAAACGCTCGCGAAGCGTTGAAGGAAGTCGAGCAGGATCTGTCGGAAGGCGCAGATATCGTGATGGTCAAGCCGGCATTGCCGTATCTCGACATCATTCGGATGGTGCGCGAACGGTTCGATGTCCCTGTGGCCGCATACAACGTCAGCGGGGAATACTCTATGGTCAAGGCCGCCGCACAAAACAACTGGATTGAGGAAAAGCGAGTCGCTCTTGAAATACTGACCGGAATTCAGCGAGCAGGAGCGGGCATTATTTTGACCTACCACGCAAAGGATGCAGCGCGCTGGCTGAAAGCATAAACAGAAGGGTGCAACGATGAGTGCAACACAGGTGAAGACCAAGCCTTCACGGGCTCGCTCGAAGGAAATATTTGAGAAAGCCGAAAAGGTGCTGGTCGGCGGCGTCAACAGCCCGGTTCGCGCATTCCGTTCGGTTGGCGGGGAACCGTTGATTATTGAACGCGGCGGTGGTCAGCATTTGTACGACGTTGACGGCAATGTACTGCTGGATTACGTCTGCTCGTGGGGAGCCATGCTCCTGGGTCATGCCCATCCTGCCGTGACGGCGGCAATTTCCGGGCAAGCACTGAAGGGAACCAGTTTCGGTGTAACAACAGAATTGGAGCTGGAACTTGCCACGCTGATTACCCGGGCGATTCCATTTCTCGAAAAGGTCCGGTTTGTTTCAAGCGGTACTGAAGCCACCATGAGCGCAGTGCGGCTGGCTCGGGGTGTCACGAAGAGAGATCTGATCGTCAAGTTTTCTGGCGGATACCATGGACACGCCGACAGTTTTCTGTCTGAAGCCGGATCCGGCATTGCGACACTGGGCATCGCGGAATGCCCCGGCGTGCCCCAGGCATTGGCGTCATTGACATTAAACGTCCCCTATAACGATCTCGAAGCGGTGGAAAATCTGTTCGCTCAGCACAAGGATAAGATCGCGTGTGTGATCGTAGAGCCGGTAGCAGCAAACATGGGCGTGGTTGTGCCTCGCGAGGGATTTCTGAAGGGACTTCGCGACATTACCCGGGACAACAACGCGCTGCTCATCATGGATGAGGTGATCACCGGATTCAGACTGCAGTACGGTTCGGCGCAGCAGGTCTTCGGGGTGCAGGGTGACCTCACGACCATGGGGAAGATCATTGGCGGCGGCGTGCCAGTGGCCGCCTATGGCGGGTCCGCTGAGTTGATGAATAACGTCGCGCCGCTCGGCCCGATTTACCAGGCGGGTACCCTTGCGGGAAATCCGCTGGCAATGAGCGCCGGCATTGCTACGCTCAAGGAGTTGCAAAAGCCGGGCTTGTACGAACGGATCAGGTTACTGAACCAGAAGCTCGGTGCGGGACTGTGCGGCGCCTTGAGCGATGTGGGTATTAAGGCCCAGATCAATACCATCGGTTCCTTGTCTACCATTTTCTTTACGCCAACTCCGGTCACGAATTACGCCCAGGCGAAGACCTCGGATACCAAGCTGTACGCCCGTTTCTTCCGTGAAATGCTGGAGCGTGGAATTTTTCTGGCGCCTTCCCAGTTTGAAGCTGCGTTTGTGTCGACGGCCCACACCGAGGCTGATATTGACCAGACCATATCCGCCGCTGCCGATTCCCTGAAAACAATTTCCAATCGAGCCTCTTCCAGCTAATCTGATTTCTGGAGGTACTTCGCACGATGCACGAAGTTCTGGAAGGAAACGAGCACGAAGGCCACGAAAAAAGTCCGCTTACTCTCCCCGTCACCGTTACCCTGGCCATCCTCGCTGTATTTATCGCCATTTCTACGTTGATGGGCGGCGGTGCGTCGAAAGAGGAAATCCTTTTACAGTCCCAGGAAGCCGACCAATGGGGTTTTTTCCAGGCAAAGAACGATGGATTGCGCATTGCTCAATCAGCCGTGGTCCTGTTGAGCACTCTCGCGCCTGTCGACAAGGAGGCTGCAGCGGCCGCGCGCGAGAAATATGAAAGGGACGTGGAACGATATACAGAGGAAAAAGCTGAAGCACAGACTGAAGCTCAAAAATTGAGGGCGGAAAGACTGCTGACCGAACGTCGTGGGCATCGATATGAAGCGGCGGAAGTCATCCTGGAAATCGGCCTGATCCTCTGCACATTCACGCTGTTGACCAACAGGAAGGCCTTCTGGTTCTCTGGCATTGTGCTGGGCGCGATCGGGATTGTCGTCGGGCTCAGCGCGATCCTGGTTCACTAGATCGAAACTGAACGGCGCCCGGGTCGCCGCGAGCGGCTTCACTTTGCCAGACCTGTCCCTCCGTACAGTTGTCTTCTAGCACTTCGGGCAACGCACAGTATTTACCGCAAAACTGATCTTCTTTACTGTAGAAGGAGTGGCAGGAGATTATTCACGGCCGAACGATTGGTCTAGGTAAGTACTTTTATCGGAGGCGTCCGCCTGAATCGCCGGTAGAGTCTGAGATCGCTCCCATCGCGCGAGTGAAGCGTTTTCCATGGCCCAGAAAATGGTAAGCGAGCCAAGCTTACAGCTTGGATCCCAGCAGCTTGCAATCCTTCTCGATCATGCCAAAGAACTGATCGCCATTCTTGGCCATGATGGAACTTTCCTTTTCGCAAACTCCAGTTTTCAACGTTCGCTCGGCTACCGTCCTGAAGAGCTGCTCGGCCGGAGCCTGTGCGCGCTTGCGCATGCGCTAGACGTGCAGCAGATGCGGGAGTGCCTGAAGCAGGCTGTCGATTCCGAGAAATCCACTGCGCGACAGCGCCTCAGATTGCGTTCGCAGGACGGGTCGTGGCGCTGGTTCGAGCTTGCCTATCGCGGCAAATTGGAGCAGGAAGCCAAAATTGACGGAATTTTGCTGAACGGCATCGACGTCACAGAACAGCAGCGCATGGAAGCGGAACGGCAGGTCATCGCCGATGTGGTGCACGCGCTCAATGAAACTTCAAATCTGGATCAACTGCTGAAGCGCATCCACGACGCGCTGAAGGAAATTGTACCGGCCGAGAATTGTTTCGTGGCGCTGCACCAGCCCGAGGACGATACCTTTCAATTTCCCTTCTTTGCGGATGAATATGACGTTGCACCTCCACCGCAAAAGGTTGGAAGAAGTTGTACTGCGTATGTATTCCGTACGGGCAAAGCGAGATTGATTCCACAATCTGAATTCGATCTGCTGGTCAACCGCGACGAAGTGGAGTTGATTGGGTCGCCTTCACCGGCCTGGCTGGGTGTGCCGCTGAAAACGCCGACCGCAACGATCGGAGTGCTCGTTGTTCAGCACTACCGGAATGCCGCTGCGTATGATCAGCGCGACCTGGAATTCCTTGAATCGGTCGGAGGGCACATCGCGCTGGCGATCGAGCGACGTCGGGCAGAAGACGAATTACGACGCAACGAATCCATGTTGCGGCTGTTGTTTGAGCACAACCCGCTGCCCACCTGGTTATACGACATGGAATCGCTGAAATTTCTTCGAGCCAACAAAGCGGCCGTAACGCTCTACGGATATTCGGAGGAGGAGTTTGCAGAAATGACGATTCTGCAAATCCGTCCGGAAAGTGAGCGGGAAAAAACACTGGCGTATGTCAGTAAAATGCTCCCGACCGAGGAGGAGTATGGAATCTGGTTGCATCGAACCCGTGATGGAAGCGTGTTCGAAGCTGAAATCATTTCGCATGAGATGGTTTATGCAGGTAAACGTGTGCGGCTCGTTGTGGCTCAGGACGTAAGCGAACGCAAGCAGCTCGAAGGGCAGTTGCGGCAGGCGCAGAAGATGGAAGCTGTTGGCAGGCTTGCCGGCGGTGTCGCGCACGATTTCAACAATATGCTGATGGTCATCAAGGGGCATACCGAACTGCTGTTGAATGTGCTTTCACCGTCCGACAGTATCAGCAGAAAGATACAGCAGATCGACCGTTCCGCCGATCGGGCGGCCTCGCTGACCCGCCAGTTGCTGGCATTCAGCCGTATGCAGGTGTTGCAGCCGCAGATCATCAACCTGAACACGATCGTTGATGAAATGGGGAAGCTTCTGCCGCGGCTGATCGGCGAGGACATCGATCTATCGATTTGTGTCTCAGAAAAGATCGGGACGATTCGCGCAGATGCCAGTCAAATGGAACAGGTCATCATGAATCTGGCGGTGAATGCACGCGACGCGATGACAAATGGAGGCAAACTGTTGATCGAAACTGCCAACGCCGACCTCGATCACAGCTATACGGCGAGTCATCCCTTGATGAAGCCGGGGAAATACGTACAGTTGACCGTTTCAGACAGTGGAACGGGGATGGACTCGGAAACGCAGGCTCATATTTTTGAGCCGTTTTTCACGACAAAAGAAAAAGGAAAGGGAACGGGCTTAGGTCTGGCCACCGTTTACGGTATCGTGAAGCAGAGCGGCGGATTTATCTGGGTCTACAGCGAGGTGGGCAAAGGTACTTGTTTCAAGATCTATTTGCCTCGCGTCGACCAGGCCGAAGATCAGCCTGGAGCACCCAGAGCGATGACAGATGTGCCAAGTGGTACTGAAACCGTATTACTGACCGAGGACGAAACCGATGTGCGCGAGATTGCGCGGCAATTCCTTGAATCGGGCGGTTATACAGTCATCGAAGCCAGGAATGGAGAAGAGGCAATTGAACTTGCCCGGCAAAATGCGGGAAATATCGACTTGCTGGTTTCCGACATGGTCATGCCCGGGATGACGGGACAGGAATTAGCAGTGAAGCTGCAGGCCGAGCAACCCCATGTCAGCGTGATTTTCATGTCAGGATACAGTGAACATGCCGCTACAGAAATGGCTGATGCAGATCCAGGAGTACGGTTGTTAACGAAGCCGTTCAGCCGACTGATGCTCTTGCGCGCGGTGCGGGAAATGCTTGGTACAAAACTCGAATCGTAGAACCGGCTGTCGTTTTCTTGCGAATCATTCGATGTCTGGATGCCGGCGATGCCAATCCGTCGCCAGCTGAAACGCCCTGCCTGCCTGAAGCACAGCTGCATCGTCCCCGGCACGACCTACAAACTGGATACCCACCGGAAGCTTCTTGTCGGTAAATCCGCAGGGGAGCGAAAGTGCTGGCAGCCCACAGAGATTTCCGATACCCCCCAGCGGATCGGCAAAAGACATGCCAGTAAACAGATTTAGCGCGAGCGGCGTTGCGGGAATGGGTTGCGAGGCCGCGACCAGCAGGTCGTAGGACTCGAACAGGGTTCTCATCGTTTGCTGCAGAATTTCGCGCACACGCAAGGCCGTTGTATAGTCTGCTCCTGAAATCGTTTGACCGACGTAACCCCCTACCTTACCGAGCGGATCTGTCAGCTCTCGTACTCGTCCAGAATCGATCAGTGACGCGAACGCGGAAGCGGCCTCGCACTGCAGGATGATATTGGCGGTTTCTTCCCAGGGCCCTGCAGGGAGGACCGCATCGGTCGTCCCTGGAAAGCGCTTTTGCAGAACTTTGTGGACGCCATCTATCGCCTTCGCTACCGATGGATCGTAGTCTGTCTGCTTCCAGGCATTAGTCAGCCATCCGATTTTCAGCGGGCGGCTCTTCAGTTCAGCCGAAGGCGAATAGGTGAACGCTGCTCTGTCAATGGGGAGCGTGTCAAGATCCAGCGGATCATGGCCCGCTATAGCTGCAAAAATGCGCGTGCAATCTTCTGCCGACCGCGCCATGGGCCCGATTTTGTCCATCGAATACGCGAGAGCCATTGCCCCATACCGGCTTACACGGCCGAAGGTTGGCCGCAGACCGCTCACTCCACAAAAAGCGGATGGACAGATGATCGAACCCCAGGTCTCTGTCCCGATCGCAAATGCGGCGAGTCCTGCGGCGACAATCGCGCCCGATCCCGATGATGATCCACAAGTCCAGCAAGTGCTGTCCCATGGATTTTTACTTTCTCCCTGCAGCGAAGCGGAGGCGTACATGTAACCCAACCCACCGGCCAATTCGATCATTGACGCCTTACCGATCATTACAGCGCCCGCGTGGTTCAGATGGTCGATGACAGTGGCGTTATGGTCGAAAATCTGTTCGGCAAACGGTTTCGCCCCCCACGTGGTCGGAATCCCTTTGACAGCCAGCAAGTCCTTCGCCGCATAGGGAATTCCGTGGAGAGGACCCCGATAGTGACCCCGGTGAATTTCCTGTTCAGCTGCTTGTGCCTGTTCGAGGGCGAGTTCGGGTGTCAACCGGGCATACGCATTCAGCTTGGGACCGAGCTTCTGGCTTCTTTCCAGATAGCTTTGTGTCAGCTCGACCGGGGAAATCTGCTTCGCTTCGATTTTCTTGGCGAGTGCGCTTACTGACTCATACAGAACAGAAGTTGCGAGCATTCATGCTCCTCAGGACTTCTTGTTGCCGGCAACGGATTGCTTTGACGGGATTGCAGGCGCCTGTTTCTCTCGCTCTACGATCGGTTTCAAGAACAGATCGGGCACGTCACCGTTCTTCAGTTGAAACGACCGCACCCGTTCGAGTCCGGGCTGCGCCATATAGCACAACAGCTTGACGTTGTTTTTCTGTTCCAGATCGAGGCGCGAACCATATCTGCTTAGCGCCAGTTGATAACGTGCTTCCGCCTCGGCTTGTCCCTCCACTGACAAATGGGGAAAGTTAGCGGGAAGCTCGAGCGAGGTCTGTAGAGAGAAATCCCGGGGTAGAATCAGTTGGGCAGGCACGATACCGGCACCGGCGGACACCAGAGCTGCGCGTTGAGCAAATTGACGGCGGGAAAGTGTCTTGTCCTGTTGATTGCGCATCAGCCGTAATTCTCCTGCTGCAGGGTTGGAGTGAGGCTACCCAATCCACGTGGAAGCGTCAACTGGACGGATGGGCAACACGGTTAGGCCAGCCGGCAGTCCGAATCGATGGATCAGTCGATTTCGATCAAGCTGCGAACGTGCAGTTCAAGGGCCTGGTTGTATTGGCGTTCAATTTGTAGCTCAGTCTGCAGTTTCTTGACCAGCAGATCGAGTCGAGCGATTTCCGCGCGTAATTTGTGAGCATCAGGTTGTGTGCCAGTCGGTCTAGATGCTGCAGTGCCTGATACGTGCTGTGGAGCCTGCGGCGTACTCGCGGCTGGATTTTGCTGCAGAAACGCCTCGGCGAGCGCGCGGGGCCAGACTGACTCCGATTGAGCAGGTTCTGCCGCAGCAGGCGCCGATGGTGCCGGAGGCGCAACCGGAGCTGGAACCAGACGCGGTGCCGGCGGAAGAGCAGAGGGCTGGGCCGCGAAAAGGGTACTGAGCGACGGAGAAGCGGCGGGATGGTCGTCTTTGGTCAAGACAGGGTGTGGTGGATTGGAATGCCCAAGAAGATTTTTTACGCGACCAATCAGTTCCTGCGGTTGAAACGGTTTGCGGACTAGCTCATCTGCCTGTACGGCCACTGCTCGATCAGCCACATTCTTATTTACCACACCAGACATCAGAATTACCGGGATCTTGGCATAGAGCGGATTTTGTTTGATCTGGCTGCACACCGAGTAACCATCCTGGTCCGGCATGATCACATCGGTAATCACGATATCCGGTCGATGCTCTTCAAACTGCGACAGGGCGGAAGCCGCGTCGCCGCAGGTAATAACCTGAATATTTTCGCGGCGAAACGCGATCTTGATTACCTCGCGCATGGTGGCGCTGTCATCGATGAAGTAGATCGTCGGGACGTGCGCCTTTTCGGCCGTCCCCAGTGGTGGCATTGCGATGGTTTCGCTCATTGAGCCCCCTTGTCCGCGAAATCGTCGCTCATGTCGCGTACAACTTCGTCATACTCGCGCATGGCGTCCAACATGAGATCCGTGGCTGAACGCAGAACCGTTCGCTGCCCGGAGGTCGCACCATATACAAACTTGTAGACTCCGTTGCCGCACTGCACGCAATTCTTCAGGATGTGCAGGACGGCTTCGTCGCCAAAGGAAGAACCGCACTCCGCGTGGGTGATCTCGCCCGCATCGAAAAATATCACGGCGTCAGTTTCACCAGCATTAATGGTCAGCGCTCCAGTCTGATGGGCCTGGCCTAGCATCTGCATCACGCCAGTGAGGTCGTGATGCGTCAGATTGCCGCTCAAGCTTGTGTCCGCCTGACCGAGCATCTGGGTTGGCTGGAAACCGTCAATCTTGCTGACGACGATGTTTCTGATGTGGTTGGCGACCGTCGCCGGTGACAAATGGCGGTCGATGTAGTCGTCGCAACCCGCCTGAAATGCTTCCATCAAAGCTTTTTGGCTGCCGTCGCCCATCGCGATGATCGGCAGATTTGCGTTCTTTACGTCTGCCCGCACGATTTTCGCCAATTCGAGTGCGCCCATTTCGCGCATGTTACTCGAGCAAACGATCGCCGACGGTGCGTCGTACTCCAATGTCGTAAGAGCGAAGGTCGCTTGCGTTGTGGTGATAACTTCGAAACCTTCGCGTTTCAAAGCGTCGCCCAGTCGCTTGGCAAAGAGCACATTGCTGTCGATCAGCAAAATCTTGGCGGGCTTCCCGGGGAGAATCACGCCTCCACCTCTGCCAGTGATGTTTCCGCGCTAGGGTTCGCTGTGATTACGATTTCCGGAGTCAACGCCTGGAGGTTCAGAACTTCGATTACTTCGCCCTTGTGGGAAAGCCAGGCAGCTACATGAGCGGAATCGGACGCCGTGGCCGGGCTCAGGTCGGCGCGTATCAGCTCACATTCGCCACTGACCGGCAACGCAACCGTTTCTCTCGAGGCCACCTGCCGTCTCCATGCGATCAAATAGAACCGCCGCGCGAGCAACCGCTTGCCTGTGAGCTTTTCCGCGAGATCACAGACCGGAACTACGCGGCCACGCCGCAAAATAACCCCGTCAATTTCCTTGGTGCGGTGAGGAAAACGAAAGATCCGGCTGGGAGCGACAAGTTCTGCAACCTGATCTGCCGGTAGGGCAAAGGTACGCTCCCCGATCCGCAATAGTACGCAGGAGTGCGAATCAATCTGGTCTGTCCAGGTCATAGCAAAAGTCCAGCTTCTGCAGCCAACGGGGAGGCCACAACAGGTTGGCGATCTTTTTCAGTCGCCAGATCCAGTTGAAGGAGCTCTTCGGGCGACAGAAATCCGGCCGGATTTAATACCGGCAGGACATTCTGATCGAGAACGGTCAAGCCACGGTACCAGTCACGTTCTTCATTGCAAAAGGCAGCGGGCATCGCCTGCAACCGGGTCATTGTTGTCATCTTTTCGATGCCGTCCAGAAGCAGCGCAATACGGGATTTTCGCAAGAGAAAAATCAATGCAACGGGCGATGGCTTCAGTCCGAAATGAATCGCAACGTTTACCACATAGATGCTGCGCTCGCCGCGCTGCAACATGTGGCGTACCTTACGAACACCCGGCACATTGATTTCAGTGGCGAGCCCCGCGAGACTGTCCACGCTCCGCACCTCTTGCACGGACGCCGACGAAATCGCAAAGATCTGGGAACTGCAACGGAACAGGATGATTTGTTCACTGCGGACAGTGGGCGTCTTGTGCACGGATTCGAAGCGCATCATCGTACTCCCGCCGGGAGCGCCCTGTTCAGGCTGAGAACGCGTCTTTCAATGGCCGGATACAGATCATCGATTCCCAGGACCTGCTCTACCGCACCGGTCTTAATTGCCTCCGCCGGCATACCAAAAATCACCGAAGTCGCTTCATCCTGAGCGAGAACGATTCCGCCAGCCGACTTGATGAGTCGCGACCCGCGAGCTCCATCGCTGCCCATACCCGTAAGAATGACTCCGATGCTCATGGGACCGGCAAAACTGGCAACGGATTCGAGGGTGACGTCGATATTCGGTAAGTAACCCT
The DNA here is from genome assembly GCA_963723725.1 of Candidatus Acidiferrales bacterium. Classification (GTDB taxonomy): domain Bacteria; phylum Acidobacteriota; class Terriglobia; order Acidiferrales; family UBA7541; genus Acidiferrum. The sequence continues at coordinate 98,129 of CAVRSA010000015.1, read as the reverse complement.
CGATGCGGCCCGCCGCGGCATCAAGATGAATGCGCCCGGTTTGAGACACCCGGAGATGCTGACCACCGGGGCAGATAAAAAGCGTGCCCGGCTGAATTGCTTCACCGTTCTCAGCTTCCTTCACTCGAATGTTGGTGAATTCAGCCAGTTGCACTGCATATTGGGTCGTAAATGCCGCTGGCATATGCTGAACGAGAATGACTGCTGCCGGAAAATCGCGTGTGAAGCCGGGAGCCATGCGCATGATCGTCGCGGGACCGCCTGTCGATGCGCCCAGGACTACAACAGGGAACCGAAGATCGGACGGGATGCTCGACACTGGTGCAGGATAGGCAATCGATGGCTCCGGGCTGCGACGTGCGGGCGCTGCCGGAGCAAGCGGTGACTCGAGAGCGGTCACCTGACGCGATGCAGTTCTTACGACGCGGACTTTCGCTGCCATGCGAACCTTGCGGATCAGGTCGTCCTTGATGCTCTGCATGTCCAGATCGATGCCGCCGGTTGGTTTGGTTACGAATTCGATTGCCCCGAGTTCCAGCGCCTTCAACGCGCTGAATGCACCTTCGCGGGTTTCCGAGCTTACGACCACAATCGGGCGGGGATTGTTAGTCATGATGTGTGCCGTGGCCTGTAGCCCATCGACGTGTGGCATATTGATGTCCATCGTGATGACATCAGGTTTGAGAGATTCTGAAAGCGTGATGGCTTCGCGACCGTCTTTGGCGTGACCAATCACCTGCAACTGGTCGTCTGAATTGAAAATCGATTCGAGGACCTTCCGCATGAACGCGGAGTCATCGACGACGAGCACCCGAAACTTTTTTTGTCCGCTGGTCACCATGGCTCGTCTATCCGACCGGCACGACCGGTCGTGCCGCCTCCGTCCCGATCAGTTGTTCAACCGCGAAAAGCAGCTGGTCCTCCTGTACAGGTTTGGTCAGAAACGATGTCGCGCCTTCCTTCAACGCACGCTCACGATGTTTGGCGCCGGCGCGCGAGGTGACGACCATCACGGGAATGCGTCTGGTAATCGGGTTTTGCCGTAATTGTGCCATCAATTCGTAACCCGTCATCCGCGGCATCTCGAGGTCGGTGATGACCAGATGGCACCCCTGCTGCGTGATGAGTTCTGCGGCTTCCAGGCCGTCGGCCGCGAGCTTTACGCGGTAGCCGTTCTTCTCAAGCATGCGGCCCACAAACTTCCGCACGCTGATCGAATCGTCAACGATCACGACTACTCGTTCCTGAGCAACGCGATCGATTGCGTCCAAGGGTATCGTTCCCTGGGCTATCGCTTCCGAACCAGGTGCGAAAACACGGGCCGCACTGGCGCTGGCTTGCACCGCGCGACGCTCGTTCGGTTCGCTTGCTACCATCCGATTGAGATCGAGCAGCAGGATCAGACTGCCATCTGGCGCAATCGTTGTTCCGGGAAACAGCTTGATGCGTCGCAGGTACTCGCCAAGGCTCTTGATCACGATTTCGTCTTTGCCGATCACTTCCTCGACCACAACCCCAACCTGCCTTGTTCCCGCGTTTGCGACGACCATTCGGAAGTAGCCATTGATCGGTTCAAGCGGCGGCAGACCAAGATAGGAGTCCAGTCGTACGACTTCTGTGACCACATCGCGGACCTTGGTCAACAATTTTCCGCCAACATCCTCGATTTCATCGGCCCGAATGCGGCGGATCTCTTCGACGACGGCCAGAGGAATCGCGAAATGGTTTGAACCGCAGCGGACGAATAGTGCGGGGGAAATAATCAGCGTCAGCGGAACCTTCAAGGTGAACTTGGTCCCCTGGTTGGCCGTACTCTGAACCTCGATTTCGCCGTTCAGCGCGTTGAGGTTCGAGCGAACGACATCCAGTCCTACGCCACGACCGGCAAGTTCGGTTTTTATGGAAGCGGTCGAAAAGCCGGGATGGAAGAGCATTTCACGGAGGTCCCGTTCGGTCAGGCGGCCGGCAGTTTCGGGCGAGACCAAACCGGATTCGATGGCGCTTTGTTTCACCTGTTCGTAATCAATCCCGCGCCCGTCGTCTTCCACCTCGATGTAGATGTGGTTCCCACGGTGATAGGCTCGCAGGAGAATCTTGCCCTGTTCGGGTTTACCTCTTGATAGACGGTCTTCGCCTCTTTCAATCCCATGCGCGACGGAATTGCGCACAAGATGCACCAGCGGATCAGAAATCTGCTGGATAATGTTGTTGTCGAGTTCCGTTTCGCTGCCAGAAAGATCGAGTTCGACCTGTTTTTTCGCGGATTTTGCGGCATCACGAACCGTGCGCGACAGTAACGAATAGAGTGTGCCGATGGGCACCATTCGTGCCGCCGTAATTTCGTCCTGCAAGTGATGGGCGAGCTTCGTGAATTCGTCGATGTCGCCTTCAACACGGCCGATGAATCCTTCCAGTTGCGAGAGAACTTCGTTCACGTCCGCCGATATTTCAGTCATTGAGCGCGACAAGATGTTGAAATCGTCATAGCGGTCCATCTCGAGTTCGCCAAAATCACTGAAGATATTCCCGTCGCCAGCGGCAGCGCTGGTCAGCATCTGCTGGGTTTGTCGGTTAGCCCATGGGGTACCTGGTTGAATCGCGCGAATGCGATTAAATTCGTATTTGTCCTGAAACTCGCTGACCTTCCCTTGCAACCGCTCTTTTGAAAAACTCAGTGTGTCGATCAACTTCTCAAGTTCTGCGACGCGGCCCACCATCTTTGTGCGGTTAATGACCAGCTCGCCGACCGTATTCATCATGCGGTCCAGGCGTCCGAGCGCAATGCGTACGGATTTGGAAGCAACCGCCTGTTTCTGCGACTGCGCAGGAGCGGCTTTAACAGCTGGCTTTTCCGGCGTTACGATCGCCACTTCTTCCGGCGCAAGCGCAGCGTACCCGGCCGGAGGAGGCTGCACCTGCTCACTCTCGATTTCCTGCGGCGCAAACGTAGCGACGCGGCCCAGAAGGGAATCGACGCCGGCGCGCATCTCTGATTCGTCTCTCCACTCGCGATGAAGCGTCTTTTTCAGAACGTCGACCGATGCCAGGCAAAGATCAACAACCGCCGGGGACGGCTGAATTTGTCCGTCGCGCAAACGGCCGATCAAGTCTTCAATCCGGTGTGCAATTGCGCCCAGCCGACGCAGCCCGACTTGCGCGGCCGATCCCTTCACCGTGTGAATCGCCCGGAACAGCCGGTTGATATCGTCAGGGTTGTTGTTGCCCTCAAGCGAAAGCAGGCAGTCACTGACGATCTGCAGATGTTCTTCCGCCTCGGGCTGGAAAAACTCGATGATCTCGTCAGGCACTTCGTCGTCGGCAGGCAACGCGTCAAAGTAGGATCCGGTGAGGCCCGTGTGAACTACCTCCGCGGGCTCTGCGCGCAGTGGTTCGTCTGGCTCCTCTGGTTCTTCAATCTGCCGTGGGAGGGGAGATAGATTGAGTGGCGGTGGCTCCACGGGAAAAGCGAATCGATAGCGTTCCTTGAATGCGGTGACGTCTTCGATGTTCTCTTGCCCGGTGTCGCTGATCTCGATCAGACTCGTCTCGAGCAGGGAAATACCATCCGAGAGGAACTCGGTCAGTGGACCGTGCAGGTCATCGCCGAGTGGCGCATTCAATGCATATTGAAAAATGTGCGCCAGCTTGCCGGCGACTTCCGAAAAGCGTGGAAAGCCGTAGCTGGCCGAGGTGCCCTTGAGGGTATGAGCCGCGATGTACAGCCGTTCCATATCCTCGCGCCGTGGCGACGTGTCCTGAAGCACACTCACATATTCCCGCAGATATTGCAGGTGCTCCGATGCCTCCTGGAGGAATAGCTCGACGGCTTCTTGGTCAGGACCGCTCACGGGCGCCCTCCGCCACGAGTTCCGGCTTTCGCATCTCTTCTGCCAGGGGCTTGCGATAAAGAATGCAATCACCCAGAACAATGGCCTGAAACTTCACTGTCATTTTCGAAATCGATTCGGAATGCCCGAGAAAGAGATACCCGCCCGGTTGTAATGCTTCATAAAAACGCTGCACCAGCGCGGCGCGCCGCGCTTCGGAGAAATAGATCAGCACATTCATGCAAAATATCAAGTCCATCCGGCCAAGATATACGGGCGATGCAAGATTCATCTGCGCAAAACTGACGAGTCTGCGCACGCGCGGCTTCACCTGATAACCGTCCTTGGCTGTCGTAAAATGTGCAGCCAGTTGCGCAGGTTTCACACTGGAAATGCTGCGACCGGAATAAAGTCCACGTTCTGCATGCTTTAGTGCGTGGCGGCCCACGTCAGTTGCCAGAATCTCAACGTTCCAGGCGTCGGCTAAAGAAAGTGTGTCAAGTATGGTGATCGCGATCGAATACGGTTCTTCACCCGTTGAACAGCCCGCGCTCCACACGCGAAGCGTGCGCGGATCCTTCCAGAACTTCTTGGCGTGCAGTTCCGGCAGGACTCGCTTTTCAAATGCCTCAAACACGGCTGGATAACGAAAGAACGATGTTTCCTGCGTGAGCAATCGTTCGAGTAACGCTTCATACTCCACATTGCTTTTGCGGATTGCCCGGAGCAGCTCACTGCCATGGTCGAAACTCTTCGCGTGCACATGTTCGCGCACCCGCGTGGAGAAAAACCTCTCCCTTGACTCGTCGAAACGTATGCCTGTCCGGTCTTCGATCAGCATGCGGATCTCGCTCAGATCATGTTCAGTCAAACTGTGTCCCGCCCCGTGGCGCTCGCTCATAACCGTCCCGCTCTAGTCCCGGCTTCTACACCGTACGGACTGACTGCCGTCCTTACCGCAAAGCGCCCGCTGGGACGGGATGTTGCGAATCCTCCAAAGCCGAATTGCCGCCGGGTTTCGAGTTTGCACGGAATTGCGCCAGCGCTTCATTCAACTGATCGGACAGCTTGACCAGTTGGCTTACGGTTGCAACCGTGCCGCGCGTTCCCTGAGAAGTCTGCCGGGTAATGTTGGATATGATCTGCATGGCGTGCGCGACGCCTTCCGTGCCTCGCACCTGTTGTTTGGAAGCCAGGGAGATTTCCTGGACAAGTTCCGCAGATTGGCGGACCACGCTCGAAATGGCGTCAAGTGCGCGGCCGGCCTGGTCGGCAAGAGTCGCCCCGGACTCCACTTCTTTGGTGCCTTCCTCCATCACCACGACCGCTTCGTTGGTCTCGGCCTGAATGGCCTTGATGAGTGCGGCGATATCCTTCGTTGCACTGCGGGAATGCTCGGCCAGTTTACGGACTTCATCGGCAACTACCGCGAATCCGCGGCCTGCTTCGCCAGCGCGTGCTGCTTCAATCGCGGCGTTTAACGCCAGCAGGTTGGTCTGTTCCGTGATGTCGTTAATTACATTGATGATTTCCGAAATTTCCAGCGACCGATCGCCGAGTGACTTGATCTTCTTTGCAGTGGCCTGCACAGAAGAACGAATCCGCTGCATGCCGTCAAGGGTGTCGCGTACGGCGCGGTTGCCTTGTTCGGCGGCGTCCAGCGCACGACGAGCCGCTTCGGCACTGGCTTCCGCGTTGTTCGACACCTGCTTCATCGAGACGGTAAGCTCTTCGACTGCGCTCGATGTGTTGGTGATTTCCTGATCCTGTTGTGTGGCGCCAGCCTGCATTTCATCGGCAGCCACAAGAATGTTGTTCGAGCACGCAGTCACTTCCATCGCAGCCTTGCGTACCCGTTCCAATACTTTCGTGAAGTTCTCGAGCATATAGTTGATCGAGTCAGAAACATTCCCGAGAGCGTCGTTAGTGACCTTGCCGCGCAGGGTCAGGTCGCCTCGCGCAACCTGGTTGATGACCGCCAGAAGATCGGTAATGCTGCGCTGCAGCGATTCCGTGGCTTCCTGGTTGTTGGCGGCTTTCGAGACGCGGGCAACAGCACGATTCAGATTCTCCGCGATGTGGCCGAACTCGTCGTTCGAGCTGACATCGGCGCGTGCTTTCGAATCTCCCGCCGCTAGCCGTTCGGAGAACGCAGCGAGCTCGTTCACCGGACCAAGAATGGCGCTTCCCAACCGCCATGCAAGGAACATGCTCGCGGCTACGGCCAGCACCAGAGCGAAGATCAGGCTTCCGCTTGCCCCGCCGGGCATGGACCCAATCTCAAAGATGGATGCGCCATTTGCCTGGCGTCCTGCGCTGAATGCCAATCCTAGAACGAAGAAGAAGACAACCACGTTCAGGATAGCCAGCGTCCAGATGTTACTGCTGAGTCGCGATTTCATTCCTACCTCCAAAAAGTCCTTGCAAATTGTTAGATACTTGGACCTGGGTACACTTCTAGCAGCCGGCGAAGGTCAATCACCAGGGCCAACCGGTCTTCGTGTCGCAACATTCCAATGCAATGGGGCACGTTTTCCGGCGCTTGTTCCAACAAATCCTCTGCTTCATTTACGGAATACGTTCCAACAACCTCGTCTGCGGCAATTCCCACGCGAACTTCATCATGACGACCGTCGGCGCGGAGGGAGGCAACCACGACGTGCTTCGGAAGCAATCCCGTTCGCCGACCTTCGGTCAGTGCGATATCGATCAGCGGCACGATGGCCCCGCGCAGGTTGAAAATCCCAAGCACGTAGGCCGGTGAAAGGGGCAGGTGGGTGATCAGGGGCCACTCCACCACTTCTTCGACATCGAGTACCGGCAAACAAAACCGTTCGCGTCCGCTGCGAAAAACGCAGTACTGCGATTCCGACGGCCGCTCGGAGACCGGACCAAGCGCTTCGAGTAGATCGCCCATTTCGGCATCTGCGGGCATCGGTACAAGATGAAAGTCTTCGTTCATTCCGTTTTCTCTCGCCTCTTAGGCAAACCGTCGCACGGCGCGAAGTAGTTCCTCTCGCGTGAATGGCTTGGTAACGTATCCGTCCGCACCTTGTTGTTCACCCCAGTAACGATCACTGGCCGTATCTTTCGAAGTCACAAGAATGACCGGGATGGAATTGAAATCGTTGCTGCCCTTCAACTCACGGCAGACCTGGAATCCATTCCGCTCCGGCATCACGACATCAAGCAGAATCACGCTCGGGCGCTCAGACGTGATCATCTCCTCGACGCGCCGTGGATCATTCAAGCCAACGGGCCAATATCCTTCCGGCTCCAGAAGCCCCTGAATCAGCTTCACTTGAGCTGGCGAATCATCGACGATGAGTACAATTTTTGGCACGTTCAGATGCTCCGCGAACTTCTCCAGTCGAGAAAAAAGCACGTTGACAGCCATGTTTCGAACATTTTCATTGCAATTGCTGAAATCCGTAAGTCTATGACCGTATTGCGGTTAACCAGAAGTGGGCGCAGTCTAGTGACGGGTAAATTGCGGAATACTCGGGTCTACTGTCTCAGTCTGAGAAGACGTCTCAGCGTCTTTCATTTCAGCTGCCAGGGATGAGAATCGCTGCACGATTTCGTTGATGCGCATTGCCATCGTGTGGATGGTCTTGATCTGGGCGAGAGACTGCCCGGAAAGCTGTCCCGGTTCAAGCAACAGGAGCTCGGCGTTGCCCAGAAGGGAGGTCAGGGCGTTGTTCACGTTGTGCTTCATTTCAGTCATGTAGCGACCCAGCATCGCCTGATTCGCATTCTGAGCGGCATTCTGCTCCGCTTGCCGCGCGATTCTTAATGCTTCTGTTCGTTTGAGCGACTCGCCGGCCAGCAGCAGGATCATCTGCGTCCAGTCCTCGCGTAACGGCACATGCAGCAAGCGGGGATAACGCTTGCGCAGAAGCCCGAAATCCTTGTGCTCGGAAGGAGCGCAGAAAATAATCGCCGTACTGGATTCGATGGTCCCGAGTACACTTGGCAATTTGTCCTCTTTGAGGGGACCTATTACGATCAGGTCAGGGGTAACCTGATCGCTGCCTTTCCATAAATCGCTGGTAAGAATGGATAACCCCGGCAATTGACGTTCCGTCTGCCAACAAGCTGCGAGGAGCCTGGCGAAATCGGAATCATCGGTAAGAATAAGGACGTTCGTATTTCTCAACATGGCTCCCGGTTCATTTGTATGGACATGCCAGTGGCAGCGACTAGAGCTTCTCCGCTTCATCCAGCGCAGACAGCAGCCGTTTGGTACTGATTCCAAGGTTCACTGCCGCTTCCGTGTCCTTGGCTTGCTTGGCTATTTCCACCCGTTCCTGCAAGCGGGATACTTCGACTCGTGCTACCGGCAGGACGCGCTCGAGGTTGACATTCGTCGGAGATGTTTTCGCTTTTTCCGTCACTGCCGTAACCATCGCACGGGCGGCAACGGCACGACGCAGATCTTCCGCGGCCGGTCCATCTTCACTGACGAACGCAGTCACTTCCCAGGAAGACATCAGCACGCGCGCGTTCCCGATTTTTACCGTGGTCATGGAACGACCGCGGGAAGGGGGCGCAGCGATGAGTTGTTCCCAGATCTGCTCCATGCAGGATTCGAAGTCAGGTTCCGGTTCGGCAGCCTCCTCGGCAGGAGGAAGGACGGGGCGGCGTTCTGAGGCCTTGGCGGGTAAGTGTTCTTCGGTTCCTTCCGGAGCAGTCACGGGTCGACTGGATTCCATCGACTTGCCGAGAACCTTCTGAACAGCACGTTCAATGTCCGATCGCAACGACAAGAGTTTGTCGAAAGCCTGATTCACAGACCGTTCCGTGTATTCCTTCTGAAAGGGCTGCTTCCACTCGTCGGCACATTGGCGAACCTTGGCAATCGGTTCCGCAGCTGTTAATCCAAAAGACTGACAGTCGATTGTCTTGGCGCCGGCAGATTCCAGATGGTTGATTCCAGACCGGATGTAAATCAGATCCGCGTGCATCAATTCAATGAGTGTCCGACGAAGCAGGAAGTTGAACTGCACAAATGCCAGCATCGCACTCGGATCGTAGAACATGTTGCCAGCGGACTCTTTTACGCGGCGGCCCTGCTCGATGAAATTTGTTTTCAGGATATCGCGAAGGCTTTTGAATCCGCGAAGGGACTGGATCATTTTTTGCAGCGGCTCGCACCAGGGCAGAGGTTCCGTGTTTACTTCGCCGAATACCGGTTTCATCACCTGGGCGACATCCGACAATTCAATCTGCTTGTGGAAAATTTTTGCGGGGGCGCACAGCGCAAAGTACTGCACCAGCAGGAAGTCGATCTTGTCCCGATCCGTCAGCGTTTTACCTGTCTTTTTCAGATGGCGCATGATCAGTGCGCGCAAACCACTTTCGCTTGCGTTGAGCGTGGTCATCTGCAGCAGATGACGCAACTGGTGGACCATTACCTGATGATCCATAGCGTTTAGCCACGTATCGACCTGGGTAAAGAGTTCGAGGTCGGCCTTTTCCGGCAGCACTCGCTTGTTGTGTGCGAAGGGGATCTCGATTTGTAAGTGCTTTGCCAACGCGATATAGATGGGGAAAACGGAGCGGTTTTCTTCCCATTGCCCGGTTCGCGAATTATCGGGTTTCGGAGGTGGCTGCAGATTTAAAGTTGTTATCATTTTGCTCACGGTTCGATCTTCCAATCCCAGGTGCCTTCGAGAAAACGCACGGCCACTGCCTTCATTCCTTCGTGATACTGCACAGCGATTACCGCCGCTTCCACCGGCATTGCTTTGTTGTGACGGACGAGTTGAATTCGTTCATCAAACTCCAGTGGTAACGTCGTGGTGAAAATTGCAAATTGTCCAGCACCAAACTCGATCACCGTGGATTCCTGCAGTCGCCCCCGCGCGGACCGGATGGATTGCACCCGAACCATCAGACGAGTTGCCGGCAAATCCGGGAAAAACTTGGCCAGCTGATCCGCGCATCCCCGTTCATCTGCGATTAGTGACATTCCCTCGGTTCCTCACGTCTGCGAAAGTGATACGAGCAAGGCACAGCGGGGACGCATTACCCCGACGGGGAATTTGCACGCCAAGCACCATAACTTGAGGCTGTCGCGGAATTGGTGATGTTGCAGAAATGGCAGGGCTTAGAAACTTCCCACACGCAGGAGCGGTCGCGCAAGTCTCACACTGAAACGATTGCGTCTCACTGCGCGCACTTATCTTGATTCAGCGAATCAGGCGCTTGAGACGATTAACGGACGACCGGATGCGCGTCCGGTTCTTTTTCGGCCTCGTCGACGCCACCACGCGCCGGGATGTTGTAGCGCTTCAATTTTCTGTACAGTGTCGCCCGGCTGATTCCCAACATCTTGCCGGCAAGTGCCTTGTCACCATTTGCCTGTTCAAAAACGCGCAAAATCGTCATCTTCTCCATCTCGGCCAAAGCAGTCGTGGAAAGGGAATTGGCATCTTCGGTCGCCATGGCCTGCAAGGAGCCTTGTTCGGCACGAATCGCCGGCGGCAGGTCCTTGACGTCGATCACTTCCTGGTCGCCAAGGGTCAGTGCGCGCGCTACACAGTTCTCGAGTTCGCGTACATTTCCCGGCCAGTCATATTGGAGCAGGCTTTTCATCGCAGCAGTAGTCACCTGTACATGCGCACCGGGTGCGTAGCGATTCAAGAAGTAGTGGACAAGTACGGGAATGTCGGACCGCCTGTCCCGTAATGGAGGCAGGTGTACGGTCACAACGTTCAACCGGAAATAAAGGTCCTTGCGGAAGGTGCCGTCGCGATAAGCAGCTTCGAGGTCGCGATTCGTGGCAGCGATGACGCGGACGTCGATGCTGACACGATCGTTGCTGCCAACCGGCCGAACTTCCTTTTCCTGCAGTACGCGCAAAAGTTTCGCCTGCATTTCGAGCGGGATTTCACCGATCTCATCCAGAAAAATACTTCCGCCATTTGCAGATGCGAATAACCCGGATTTGGATTTGATCGCTCCCGTGAAGGCACCTTTTTCGTAGCCGAAGAGTTCGCTCTCCATCAGCGTCGGCACAAGTGAACCGCAATCAACCGCTACGAAAGGGGTTTGCGCCATCGCTCCACGAAAATGTATCGCCCGCGCCACCAGTTCCTTGCCCGTGCCGCTTTCGCCTGAAATCAGTACCGGTGTGCGCGTATCTTTCAAGCGCGAGATCATGCGCAACACGTCTTGCATTGCCGAAGAGCTTCCGATGATGCCGTCAACATTTTCATCTGTCGTTACACGATCCCTGAGGAAGGCATTCTCGTTGACCAGGCGCACTTTTTCCGCCATCCGCTGGAGCAATAAACGGAGCTTTTCGACCCGGAACGGCTTTTCAATGTAATCGTAAGCGCCCAACTTCATGGCGTCGACGGCCGACTCAATCGAACCGTGGCCCGTCATGATGGCAATTTCCGCTCGTGGCAGGACAGTCCGGATCTGTTTCAGTAGTTCCACACCGGACTGGTTCGGCAGCTTCAGATCCGTCAGCACCAGGTCCGGGGGATCAGTTTCAAGCCGGGTGACGGCAATCTCGGCGCTCTCGGCCTCGTTGGTGGAGAAGCCCAGTGAGTTGCCGATGGTCATGCAGAGTTTACGGATACTCTGTTCGTCGTCCACTACAAGAAGTTTGATTTTCAGATCGTCGCTCATGGTTTTCCGAATGTTTTCTCCACGATGGAAATCAGCTGCTGGACCCGGAACGGTTTTTCGATGCATGGTGTACGACTGCTTCGAAGCAGCAATTGCGTCTCGCTGTTGGCGGTATCACCGCTGATCAAGATGATTTTTCCGGCCAACTCCGGCCGATTCTTCTGTATCCACTGATGAATGTCTGCGCCATTGATCTTTCCGGGCATTCGAATGTCGGAAATCACGCCGGTGTATTGGGCAGAAGCCAGTTGTTCTACACCTTCGGTGCCGGACGCGGCCTGTACGACGGTATATCCCCGACGTTCGAGCGCGGCGCGAACAAACGCGCGGACCGAGGCCTCGTCCTCAATGAGCAGGATTGGTGAGAGAACGTTCGTGTCCGTAGCGGCACTCATCGCGAAGCCTCCTTCGCCGCCGCTGCTGCCAGCGCGGATTCCGAAGTCTGCGGCAAACGCACGACAAACGTGCTGCCCGGCTCCTGCGCATTGCTCCAGCAAAGAATTTCGCCGCCGTGTGCGCGTACGATTCCATAGCAGATACTCAGCCCGAGGCCGGTTCCTTTGCCCACCTGTTTGGTTGTAAAAAACGGGTCGAAGATCCGTTCAGGTTCACTCACCCCAGTGCCATTGTCGATAAACGCCACCTCCACAGAATCCTGCGTTCGGCGCGTGCGGATGCGAATCTGTCCGTGATTGCCGGACTCCTGAATGGCGTCGTAGGCGTTATTCAAAATGTTAAGAAAAACCTGCTGCAGTTGCTGCCCGTCGCCCAAAGTTGGCGCGATGCTTTCATCGAATTCCTCGACCACTTCCACGCCGTGACTTGAAAAATCGTAGCTGCGAAGCTTGATTGTCTGCCGCAAGATGGCATTGACCTGTATCGCCTCGCGCTGGGCCGGGCGTTGTCTCGCGAAGCTCAGGAGATCCTGGACAATTTCTTTCGTACGTTGCGTTTCCTGCAGAATAATTCGCAGGTCTTCGCGCGCAGCCTCAGGTACCTCGGGATTCTCGAGCAAGAGATCCGTGAATCCCAGGATCGCGGCCAGTGGATTGTTCACTTCATGCGCGACACCGGAAACGAGCTGCCCGATTGTTGCCATTTTTTCCGAATGCGCCAGTTTGGCCTGCAGCAGTGCTGCGTCGGTAATGTCTGTCATGACTACCACTACGCTGTTTACCTGCTTCGACTCATCGCGCATCGGGCTAAGGCTGATCGAAAAATGTCCCATCGAACCGTCGCTCCGTGCCACGCGAAGTTCGAGATTTTCCACCTGTTGTCCGAGGGCTGTTGTCTGCAGCGCGGCTTCAAAATCGATCCGGTGTGATGCTTCGATCCAGTTTTCCAGGCGATGGCCGATCAATTCCTCTTCCTTGTATCCGGCTTCATAACAGCGCTTGTTTACGTAGCTGATCAGACCAGCCGTGTCGAGCACGAGGATCATGCTCTGTGTGGTGTTCAGAATTTTCTGATTGAAGTCTCTTTCGCGCTGAAGTTGCGACTGGAACATCTTCTGCTCGGTTACATCGAGCATGAGTCCGCGAGTCTGTACCACGCGCCCCTGAGCATCCCTTACCGCACTGATATTCTGCATCGTGTGCAGCAGGCTTCCGTCTTTCCGGCGCAGTGTTTCCTCGTAATTGCGCAAAGCGCCGCGTTCCGCGATTGCGCGTACGAAACGTTCCTTCGCAGCCACGGTCGGATACAGGTGGGGGCTAACATCGGCGCGCAGCAATTCTTCGCGTGAATCGTAACCCAGCATGCGGACCATCGCGTCATTCACGTCCAGAAATTGCCCGTCCGGAGTTGCAAAAAACAATCCTTCCTGAATGCTGTCGAACAATTCGCGGTAGCGCCGTTCCGCCTCCCGACGATCGGTAATGTCCTTTAAAACATGGATGGTGCGGGTCTCTTCTTCCACAACTCCCGGGGTACGGGAAGTGGAAACCAGGAAAGTCCGCCCTTCAGAGGTCGCAATATACTCTTCGCGCGATTGTTTGGTATTCCGGCAGAAAGGGCAGGGGAGAGCACTCCCTGTTTCAGCAATGTTCCGCAAATTCGCCATCGGTTCTCCGACCAACGCCGCCGGGGGTCTGCCGAGATGGGTCGCAAGAGTCCGGTTGGTCCGCACAATCTTCCAGCTCTGATCGTGAACGACGATGTAGTCGCTGATCGCATCAATATCTTCAACCCATTGTTTCTTCGAGCGTTCGAGCTGCGAGAAGCGCCGTACCTTTTCCATTGAAAGCGCTGCGTGGCTGGCCAACGCGGTCAGCAACCGTTCCTGCGCTGGAGTAAACTCCGCGGCCTCGCGCAAGAGACACAGCGTGCCCATCAACTCGCCGTCGCTGGCGTAAATCGGGAAGAAAGCGCAATGTCCTGAGTCCCCAGGGGTCCGCTGCACCTGTAACCCGTCGCGTTTGCAGGAAATATTCAGTAGCAACCAGTCCCAAACGTCTTTGCCACCCGGAAATTCCTGGGCGGGAGAATACAATTCAACGCGGCTGCCGATAATTTCGCCGACGCCACCCCACTGGGCCCCGAGCATCTCAGCCGCGCGCGATGCAAACCCAGCTAGAAATGCAGGTAACTCGCGCGAATTTGCCGCAGCGACAGCAAGATTCATTAGTTCCTGCGCGTAGCTGGCGTCGCCCTGTCCGGAAAGTGTCTGTCTACGGACCGCAGGTCTCGGGCGAGAGGTGATTGTCTTTTTTCGACGCATTGGAGGTGATGGCTTTGCGCTTGTCTCAACTTAAGACCACGCACTTCCAAGCTACTGATCAATCTCAATCTGAGTCAATTGCTCATCCTGTGCGTGGTGCGGATGCGTTACCTCGGGTTCAGGTCCATCCGGAAACTCGTCTCAGCGTGAGACCCTTTCCGCTGATTCCACGGTGAACTGAGACGATCAGATCGGTAAGAATTGACAGAAGTTGTTTTATGCAGATCCTTATCTCTCTTGTGCTGAATACCTTGCAACGCTTTTGGCCACTCCTGGCCTTTTTCCCCTGGGACCTTCTGACTTGGCACTGCACTTGCCTTTTCCTCCTCGGGATAGTCTTCCCTCGCCCAGGAGGCAGAAGTGCGTACAGGAAGCGGTTGGGGTAAGAGAATTGCGGCAGGCGCGGTGATTTTTGTCTTGGCGGGATCGCTCGTCGGCGGTCAACAGTCTGAAGAAGGTAAGCGCAAGGCAAAAACCAAAGTCAACCCGGTTTACCCGGATTTGGCAAGAAGGATGAACATCAGCGGCAAAGTCAAGATTGAAGTTGTGATCGCTGCCGACGGGCACGTCAAAAGCGTTCGCGCTATCGGCGGATCTCCCGTTCTGGTTCAGCCTTGCCTTGACGCAGTGAAGGAATGGCGCTTTGAAACAGCTTCGGAAGAGACAATTCAGCTGATTGAATTCAATTTTGGCCAACAGTGAAGTTTCTGGCCACTCGGAAGGGTTGGCCGAGGGTAGGGTTCGAGGAGTGGAGGAAGTGACGCAATGACGATCGGAAATCGACTTTATCGAAGTTTTGGGACTATCTTGGCAATTCTTGCAGTTCTTCTGGTGGTCGATCTCACCACCATCTGGAAAGCGCGAACGGCCAGCGCCGAAGCTGCGTCCACTCTCGAAAGCGTTCGTACCGCCGAAGCTGCCCGTTACCAGATCATGCTGAATCGCCTGAACCTGAACAATTTCCTGCTGAGTGGCGACCCGCGGGATGAAGAGCGCGTGAACCACGGATTTTCCGAGCTGAGCGATCTTGTAAAGCGTGCGCAATCCCAGACCAATAATGATTTCCTCCGGACTGCACTCGTCCAGGTCGAGAGCACCGAGGACAACTGGGCGGATAATTTCGCCAAACCTCTCCTCGCGAAACGCCATCAGGTTGATTCGGGTGACGCAACCGTTTCCGATCTGCAGATTTTCTACCTTCAGAAAGACCCGTCTTCCTGGCTTACCAAGTCCTCGGCAGTTCTCGATCAGGCCAATACGGATATGAGCAAGGCGCTCGGCGATTCCCAGGCTGCCGCGTCGCGGGCAAGTACCATCAGCTTGATTTTCATCGTTGTGGGAACAATCTGCGCCATGATCTTCGTCGGCTTCACGGCCGTACGAACTGCGCAGTCGATCACCGAACCCTTGCAGCACCTGATCGCTGTCGCGCGGGAAATCGGTGACTCGGGAGACCTTGATCAGAATATCGACATTCATCGCACCGACGAAATCGGCGCTCTGGCGACTACCTTCAACAATATGGTCGCATACCTGAAGGAAATGGCGACAGTTTCAATGGCCGTTGCCGAAGGGGACCTTACCATTGAAGTTACGCCCCGCTCGAAGCGCGATACCCTGGGTAATGCATTTCTCCGCATGTCTCACGGGCTGCAGCAAATCGTCCGCTCCACCCGCGACGGAGCTTCACAGGTTTCCGCTGGATCGAACCAGGTAGCCGGCGCAGCCGACGAATCCGCCAAGGTCAGCGTGCAGGCCTCCTCCGCCATTGAAGAAGTGACCAGCACGATGCATGAGATGAGCGTTAACGTGCAGAACGTCGTGAAAAACACCCAGGTTCAGGCTTCGAGCGTTGCGGAAACTTCCGCTTCGATCGACCAGATGGTCACCTCCATCCAGCGCGTTGCCGATACCGCCAAAGTGCTGCTGGATATCGCCAACCGCTCGCGAGAAGAGGTGGTTACCGGTATTGCCACCATGGAAAAGACTACGGACGGGCTGAACCGCACCAACCGCTCCATCCAGTCTTCCGCCGAGATTATCAATATTCTCGGTCACCGTGCCGATGACATCGGCAAGATTATTGAGGTCATCGATGACCTGGCCGAGCAGACCAATCTACTGGCGCTCAATGCCGCAATCGAAGCGGCTCGCGCAGGGGAGCATGGCTTGGGTTTTGCAGTGGTTGCTGATGAAGTCCGCAAACTTGCCGAAAAATCCACGCAGTCCACCAAGGAAATCGCCGACCTGATCCAGAGCATCCAGCGCGAAGCGCGCCAGGCGGTTGAAAACATGGAGCACAGCACACGCATCGTGGAAGAAGGCTTGAGCTTCGGCAATGACCTTGGAACTGCCCTCCACAAGATTTCCGACGTTGTGACCGAAGTCTACAAGTTCTCTCAGGAAATCGGGGCTGCTACGAACGAGCAGTCTGTCGGCTCCTCGCAAATTGCCAAGGCTACCAACCGCCTCACCGAAATCACCCAGGAAATCAGTTCTGCGGTTGAGGAACAGGCCTCAGGAGCCCAGGCTGTTGTTCGTGCGATGGACAAGATGCGCGAACTTGTTCAGCAATCGGCGTCGAGCTCCACGGAGCTTTCTGCCGCAGCTGAACAGATGCTGAAACTCTCGAGAAATCTTCTGGACAATATGGACCAGTTTGTCATCGACCGTGCGGGCCAGGTTCGTCACCGTCGCGACCGCGAGACGACGGCGCCCCGTCGCTCTTCGTCCCCAGAATCGAATGATTACGATTATGCAGAAGTGAGCCGGTCCTGAAGGCAGTGCGAACCATGGAGAAAGACCACCAGGTAGTCGGATTTCGGATCGGAAACGAAACGTACGGCGTACGAATCGCCTCGGTGCGTGAGATTGTCCGCGTTCCCGAGATCACCTCCGTTCCCAATGCCCCGGACGCGATCGAAGGAGTGATCAATCTGCGGGGAAAAATCATCCCGGTGATGGATCTCCGCAAGCGATTCGGAGCCAAGGATGTCGTCAGCGACAAGCGGAATCGAATTCTGGTTGTGGAACTGGAAAACAAGCTTCTCGGGCTGATCGTCAGCGCTGCCTCGGAAGTTCTGAAAATTCCACCCTCGGAGATCGAAGCGCCGGGAACTGTATTCGCGGAAGGTGAGTCCAGTTATGTTACTGGCGTCGGAAAGCTGAAAGGACGGCTGGTCATCCTGCTGGACATTGCCCGGCTTCTACGTCAACCCGAATTTAAAAAGCTCGAGGAGGCCGCGGAGCCCGTCGCGATTCCGACATAGTTTTGCGGAATTCGGCATTCGAAAGGCTCAACGCACCGACATTATGGGAACGATAACCGCGCAGGTTCAGCTTACCGAAGCAGAACTAAAACTCCTGCAGACCCTGGTCTATCAGGAATGCGGCATGTATTTCGATGAACGCCGCTCTCACTTTTTAAAGGATCGCCTCCAGCGTCGCCTGAAGGCCTGTCAACTCGACTCCTTCTACTCCTACTATCGGCTCTTGACCAGCCGAGAGGGTAGAGCCGAGCTTGCGTTGCTGCTCGAGAATTTGACCGTCAATGAAACCAGTTTCTTTCGCAACCGCCCACAACTCGATCTGCTGCAGAAGAATGTTCTGGAAGAAATCCTTCATCGCAAACAGGAACGTCGCGACTGGAATTTGCGGGTCTGGAGCGCTGGCTGTTCAGCCGGACAGGAACCGTATTCGGTCGCGATCCTTATCTGCGATGCGCTGGCCTACTACTACCTGCGGAACCCTTTGCCATTCGATATGCCTACCCCAAAGCCGATGATTCCTCCACCCTGGAAGCTCGAAATTGTGGCTTCTGACATCAGCTATGCGAGCTTGCGAACCGGCCAGGAGGGACTTTACACCGAAATTCAGATGGAACCCGTGGATTACACCACGCGCCTCAGGTACTTCGAAAAATCCAGCGAAAAGTATGCTGTGAAGAAGCAGTTGAAGGATCTTGTCCAGTTTGATTTTCATAACCTGAAAACTGAATTCCTGCCGCGCCGCAATGACATCATTCTCTGTCGCAACGTCATGATCTATTTTGATGAAGCCGAACAGAAACGCCTGATTGAAAAGTTCTGGCATTGCTTGAATCCCGGCGGATACCTGTTTGTTGGCCATGCGGAAAGTCTTTTTGGGTTGACACAAAAATTCAAGATGGTTCACGAAAACAACGGGACTGCTTACAAACGGATTGAGGAGAATTCTTGACTTTTCTGCCCGACGAACGGAATGCTGAGCTTCGTGCTCTCTTTTTTGAGAGTGCGGCGGAGCTTTTGCAGAACATCAATGATTCGGGCCTGCAGCTTGAGAAGCATCCAGGTGACGAAGAGGCTCTGCGCAGCCTGCGCCGCGCCGTCCATACCCTGAAAGGTGATTCCGCCGCCTGTGGTTTTAGCAAACTGAGCGAACTTGCCCACGAATTCGAAGACGTCCTGACATTACGCATCAGTCAGACGCAGGGCGCGCAGCTGGCCGAAGCAATCCTTTCGGCCGTCGATACGTTCGAAAACATGCTGAGCTGTTACCAGCGGCAGATTGACGCACCTGCTCCAGGCGAGTTGCGTCTCCTGATTCGCAGGCTGCTCGAGTCTCCAGCGGAAGCGATTGCCAGACCAGTCTCCGTGAACTCAGTCATCCCGGCAGAATTCGAGTGGAGCGAATACGAACGGCTGATGATCTCAGAAGCACGCTTGAGCGGAAGCAACATCTATAACATTGCCCTGCGCATCGATCCCAATAGCGCAATGCGCGCTGCCGCCTTCCAGCTGGTTCGCAATGTTCTCCACGCTTGCGGCACCGTTATCGCCCTGAGGCCTGAAGACAATGTTGCGGCCGCAACCGTCGACATTGTCGAAGCTGCCCTTGCCAGTACCCAGCCTATCGACCACGTGGCCCATCGCTGCCGTATTCCTTCAATTGTTTCTGACCTGCGGATCGAAAACGCCGCCCGTGATGAAGGTACCGAACACCATTTGCTGGGCGATATATTGGAAGCGCAAGCCGCCGAACATGCAACGAGACCGGATTCTGCTGCACCTTCAGAAAACAGGGGGCAAGCCGGGTCCTCAGCCGTCGCGGCGCTTGCAGAGAGTTCGTTGCGCGTAGACGCATCCCGTATCGACGCCGTAATGAACCTCGTCGGCGAACTCATTATCGGCAAGTCGATGCTCAATCGAACTCTTGCCGAGTTCGATGTGCATCACGCGAGGGACCCGGTCCGCGCAAAACTGGCGGAAACTCTCGCCTTTCAATCGCGCATTCTGGACGAACTTCACAAATGTGTGTTGAAAATTCGCATGGTTCCTGTCGAGCAGCTGTTTCGACGGTTTCCCCGAGTCGTACGTGACGTGGCAAAGCTCTGCAGCAAGGATATTGCTCTCGATATTGCGGGGGAGCATACCGATCTTGACAAGAGCATTCTGGACGCACTCTCGGAGCCGCTGACGCACCTCGTTCGCAACGCGGTTGATCATGGGATCGAGCCTGCCGAGGAGCGCCTCAGCGCGGGCAAACCCGCACGTGGCACTGTTTTCCTGAACGCCTTCCATCAAGGCACGCAGGTGGTCATTGAAGTCCGCGACGACGGACGTGGAATCGATCTTGAGGTTGTCCGCGCCCAGGCAATTCGCAATGGCCTGATCAAGAAGGACGATCCGAATCGTCTATCCGAGCAGGAGATGCTCAATCTCATTTTCGAACCCGGCTTCAGCACGGCCAGTGAAATCACCGAGATTTCCGGGCGAGGTGTCGGTATGGACGTCGTTCGGACTGTTCTTGATCGTCTGAAGGGAACGGTTCACGTTACCAGCGCGAAAGACAAGGGAACCACGATACAGCTGCGTATGCCATTGACGCTCGCCAGCATTCAGACTCTCCTGTTCCGTGTCGGCGGCCGTTTGTTTGCCGTGCCGCTGTCGTCGGTTGTCGAAATTACTCGCATTTCCGACCACGATATTCAGCGCATCGATCAAAGGGAAGTTCTGCGCTTGCGCGAACAGATTCTGACAATCGTACGACTGAATTCGATCAAGGGTATTCACTCTGTTGAGCCCGTTAATCCGCTCAGGAAGAAGAGTTTTGTGATCGTGATTGGCATTGCCGAGAAGCGCTTTGGCCTGTTGGTTGACAAAATGGTTGGCGAAGAAGAACTGGTGATCAAGGCTCTGCCGGGCGAGATTGTAGCGAGCGATTTGGTGAGTGGAGCTTCTATTCTTGGTGATGGCACGGTCGTGCTGATCCTGAACGTTCCGGCAATCTTTTCCCGGCTGTCTCGTTCGATCCCACTTGGAGCAATCGCATGAGAGAACGCGTCCGGGTGCTCGTAGTGGATGATTCCGCGCTGATGCGCAAGCTTATTCCGCTGATTCTCGAGCGGGATCCCGACGTTGAAGTCGTGGGTACTGCTATGGACGGCGCCTTTGCCCTGCGGAAGATCGCGGAATTGCGTCCTGACGTGGTCACACTCGATCTTGAGATGCCGCGCATGGACGGCATTGAGACCTTGCGCATGATCATGCGTGGTGCCCCTCTGCCGGTTATCGTATTCAGCACCCATTCAAAAGAGGGCGCTTATTCAACCTTCAAAGCGCTGGCACTCGGCGCAATCGACTTTGTGCCGAAGCCGCAGGATGCCGCAGGCGGTCATCTGGAAACTGTAGCCGTCGAGCTGATAGAGAAAATCAAGGTCGCTCGTCGGGCCAGTGGAGCGAGGGGGATCCCCCGTGCTGATGCCGAGACGCCTCTATTGCAGAAAAAGCGCGCGCGTCCCGCTGTTCAGCCGAATCGCGTGATCGCTATCGGAATTTCCACGGGCGGGCCAAACGCATTGCAATATGTGCTCTCGCAGATCCCCGTCGATTTTCCGGCCACCTTCGTCGTCGTCCAGCACATGCCGGAAGGTTTCACGGAGATGTTTGCGCGTCGCCTCGACGAGTGCTGCGCCCTCGATGTTCAGGAAGCGAAATCCGGCGATCTTCTGATTGCTGGGCGGGTCCTGATCTGCCCGGGCAACCGCCACATGATGGTCCGCCGCATGCCGCGGGGCGAGATGGTCATTCTCTCTGACGGTCTGCCGATCAACGGTCACCGTCCCTCTGTCGATGTTCTGTTCCATTCTGTCGCCCAGGAATTTGGTCTGACCGCGGTTGGTATTCTCATGACCGGCATGGGTGAAGATGGCGCCGAGGGTTTGGGCGCGATTCGCTCCGCGGGCGGAGTGACCATCGCACAGAGTGAAGACACCTGTGTCGTTCCCGGAATGCCGCGCGCAGCCATCACCAAGGGCTACGCTTCAAAAATCGTTCCACTCGACGGCCTTGGCTCGTATTTGATTTCACATTTTGCGTCAGATCGCTGTAGCGGTTCAGAAAAAAGCGAAGCGCAGGACAAGTCCGACAAAAGCGGCGCGGATAAGAGCGACAGGACACCAGTTTCGACTCCCCGTGCCTGACGGCACGCGGAGCCAAAGGAGAAGGTTATGCAACAGTTTGCACCTTTACTTCGGAGCGACAACCAACCCGTCCGGTATTTGGTCGTGGACGACTCCGTCTTCGCCCGCAAGAATCTCATCAAGATGATTGAGCTTTTCGGCGGCGAAGTTGCCGGGGAAGCCGGCGATGGTCTCACTGCCATTGCCGAGTTCAATCGGACGAAAGCTGACATCGTGCTGATGGACATAACCATGCCGCAGATGGAAGGCATCGAAGCCGTGGAGCGCATCGTTCGGCAGCATCCCGACGCACGTATCGTGATGGTCTCCTCGGTCGGGTACCAGGAAAATATTCTCGCTGCCTTGCAGAAAGGCGCAAAGCACTTCGTCCAAAAGCCGGTGAAACCCGAAGTGTTGTATGAAATTCTTCGATATGTTCTAGGTGATGATCCGAACGCGCCAAGCGGGCCGGTTGCGTTCGCAGGAGAGAGCCACTCATGAGAATGGAACTGATTCAGCCGTTCATTAATGCTGCTGATGCCGTTTTTGCGGAATCCCTGCAGGCCCCGACCAAGATTCAGGACCTTACGATGGAAGAAGACACGTATCGGCGAAAAGGCGTTGCCGCACTCATAGCCATCAAGGGTGATATCGAAGGTCGGGTCATTCTGGACCTTGCACCTGAAGTCGCACTGAGTGTTGCAAGTGCCCTGGCTGGGGCACCCGTTGCTGCAAGCGAACAGGTTGTGCGCGAAACGGTCTGCGAACTCGCGAACATGGTCATTGGAAATTCAGTCACCCTGTTAAACGATGCTGGCTTCCGCTTCAAGGTCTTTCCCCCGGAAATTCACGTCAGCGAAAAGGGCTTGGCGGGGAACGTTGAGACCGAAGCCATGGTCATCTGCATCGAAACTCCGTGCGGCCAGGTCTTTCTGAACATTGCGATGCATTACTTGCACCGCCGCCGCCGCGAACGGGATACAGTTTCCGCTCTGGACTAGTTCCATTGTGATTGCGGCTACCGGTCTCTTTCTTCGCACTACGCCGTCGTCGGGTCTTTCCAGACGCGGGGTTAATCCCTTTTCCGCGTAATCAGTGTCAGCTCTCCCCGGATTTGCCGGCCTGCTGTAGTAAACTCCCTTGACTCTTGTTTTCTATGGTGGAGGTCCTTCTTGTTCCGGTCATCTTGCGCATTGATTCTCGCCCTAATTTGTCTGCCTGGACTGTTTGCGCAGCAAATATCGTCCGCCGCAGATACGCCCGAGCCTGGCTCGAGCGAAGATATCAGCAAGGCCACAACTGCACCGCAATTCCTCTCCCCATGGGTCTCCTACGTGCCCGACTCGCCCGTTGTCCCGTCCCCGCGCAAATTTTTCGGTCGTATCTCGGGCGCTCCGGGCGAACTTGTCGATTCCTCGAAGGCCTACGCCTATTGCCGCGCTCTGGCAGCTGCGTCGCCCCGTGTAAAAGTGTTTACAATCGGAAGATCCGAGGAAGGCCGGGAAATCATTCTCGTCGCCATCTCTGACGAAAAGGGAATCGCCACGCTCGACGGGTTGAAAGCCGCCAGTGCGGCTCTCGCCGATCCGAGGAAAACGGATCCCGCGGCAGCCGAAAAAATCATTGCAGACTCCCGGCCATTCTATTATTTCAACGCCGCGCTTCATTCTGATGAAACCGGCTCGACCGAATCCGTGCTCGAACTTGCCTATCGCATCGCTGTTTCAGAACAGCCCTTTATCCGTCATATTCGGGAAAATCTGGTCGTTCTTATCAATCCGGTTTCAAATCCAGACGGGCGCGACAAACAAGTCGAATGGTTCTACCGTTTCTTAAAAGGCAAGACGGACCGCGGTGCGCTTCCTCGCCAGTCCTCGCCTTACTGGTCGAAATATGCGTTTGTCGACATCAACCGGGACACGCACCAGCAAACCCACGAGACCACTAAAGCCGTTCATCGAATGTTTTACGAATATCACCCCGTCGTTGTGCACGATCTTCACGAAAGCGTTGCACTACTTATGACCTGGAATGGTACCGGTCCTTATAATCCAAACATTGACCCGATCACCTACAGTGAATTTCTGTCGCTCAGTTTCCAGGAAGTGCAAACGATGACCGGCATGGGAATGCCGGGGGTATCGACGTGGAATTTCGGGGAAGCCTTTGCCCACCTTTATCTCGATTCCGTCGCCATGAACCACAATGCCATTGGCAGGGGGTATGAGACCTTCGGGAACGGAACGGCCGAAACACTGACCTGGACCCTTGGTCCCGAGGAGACTTCTCGCGAGTGGTATCGTTTGCTTCCACCACCGACTGGAACATTTTCATGGTCCGCACGCGATAACGTGAATTACAACGAAACCGGAGCTCTGGCAGCGCTTGACTATGCCGCTGCGAATTCGCAAACCCTTTTGCGCAACTTTTACACCAAAAGCAGGCACAGTTGGCAAAAAGGGTTGAACGAGCCGCCATACGCTTTCATCATTCCCGAGAACCAGGGCGATCCCACCCGCGTCGCACAACTTGTTTCGCGCCTGATGAGCCAGCACATTGAAGTGAGCCAGGCCGAAGCAGCCATCCAGGTGAAGGAAGGTAATTTCCCGGCGGGCACCTACGTCGTCAAACTGGATCAACCTTACCGCAACTACGCGGTCGACTTACTTTCTCCCCAGCTATATCCAAAGGATGCGGGCGAGCCCTACGACGACGTTTCCTGGGAGCTTCCTGCGCACTATCACCTCGAGGCAATCGCGACTGCGGACAAATCCGTTCGCGATGCAAAGCTATCGCTTCTCAGTGACCCTCCGCACCACGCTGGAAAGCTCGAAGGCAACGGCCCAAATTTCATCCTGAAAGATTCCGGGCAGGAAGGTATGCTCGAAGCGCGCTACCAGCTCTCCCGGTTCACGATTGAAATTGCCGAACATCCTTTCGCTCTCGGTGATGCAAAATATCCCGCCGGTTCGTGGCTGCTTCCGGCACAGGCAGGTCTGGCTGACGCGCTTCACGAGGTTTCGGCGCAACTGGGACTCGAATTCGTCAGCGCTGCCGCAATTCCCAAGGTCCTGCACCACTCGTCCCCGGTTCCGCGTCTGGGTGTCTGGGTCCCGTGGGCTGACACGGATTCGATTGGATGGGTCCGCTATTCTCTCGATCAGCGCAAAATACCGTACCTCTATATCCGCGATGAGGACATTCGGGCCGGAAGACTATCGGACAAGATCGACGTTCTCCTCTATGGCCACGTCGATCTCGAACTCGCCGAGCAAATCCAGGGAATTCCGAAGTCTTGGGGTCCGATGCCATTCAAGAAAACACCGACTACCCCTAGCCACGGTACGCCGGCTTCTTCCGATGACATTACTGGCGGCATCGGCTGGGAAGGTCTCGATCATCTCCAGCAGTTCGTCGAACACGGTGGCCTGATGATTACACTCGGCAGCGGTACGATGCTGCCGATTGAGGGCGGGATCATCCGCGGAGTGCGGCGTGACTCGGGAGGTGTTCCTCGCAGCTCGCAAGGCGGTGGCGCTGAATCCTCCGCCGCTTCTCAGCTTTCCGTGACCCGCACCCCTGGTTCCCATGTGCGCGCCACATTCGACCGTCCGGAACATCCCATCGCCTATGGCTATCCGCAAGAGACCTACGTGTTCCGTCAGAACTTTGCGCTCTATTCCGTTCCCCGGCGCTGGCTCCGTATGGCCTACTGCACCACCTGCCTTGATGGTCCGATTGACGCCAGTACCGTTGTACTCGAATGGGGTTCGCATGAGGGTGCGCCGCTTCTTGTCAGCGGACAAGTCTGGGGAGAGGGGAATCTCATCGGCCGCCCGGCTGTCCTCGACGTCCCTGTCGGTCAGGGGCACATTGTGGCTTTCAATTTCAATCCTTTGCACCGAGATTTGAATCGTGGTGATCAACGCATGCTCTGGAATGCGATTATCAACTGGCAGGCGATCCTGGCCGATGCTCCGAGGTAGTAAATCCCGGCGCCGCTCGATGGTCCATTGAATCGAATGAGGAGAACAGGATTTTCTATTCTGGTGGCCTGAGGTATGCGGCTCCGTGACGAAACAGTCCGGCCGCGGCAATCGGCTGCGAAAATACGATTCTGATAGGCACAAAAATAGCACCGGCGCCGGGCGTGTAGGGAACCGCAACTTCCAACCTCGTTCCTTCGGCATACTTGTTTCTGCTGCGGAAACTGATACCGCCCTTTGACAGGTCCTCGCACACGGCCACTTCTTCCTGGAATCCCCTTCTGCGAATGCAGGCCAGCACGCGTGCCTTGACCCTCGTCCGGTTTCTCCTCGGGAGTAACCGCTCTTCTACTGCGGATCGTCCTGGCAATGTCTCCTGAGTCTTTGCTTCGGAGTGTGCCTCAATCCAGATCGAAGGCGAATCACAGTGTTTGCACAACCGCGCTACGCATCTGCGGACTTCAAATGATTTCAATTCCATTTCATTCAGATATACAACTTCCCGGCGTTGACAGAAGCTGCATTCCATCAGCATGCGCGCTAATGCTTCTTCGGCCCTGTGCGGAGAGGGGAATTCGATTTCCCAGAAATCCAGACGTGTGTCCTGGATGGCTACTGCGTAGATGAAGCCATCAGGCTCTCTGTCAATTTCAGCCATAATACGTGCACGCGCACTCTTTGTCTGATCGCCTTCGAGTTTTCGATGCAGAATGATCTCGTGTCCGGGAAATATCTTTTCTGCCAGGCGAATCACCCCGCCATTCCGGCTGATCAGCAGGGTCTGTGCCGGTACGCGAACCTGTGAGCCGCTGCTGTCGGTCCACGACGCTTCCACCTGCAACTGCAGGCTGACACGGTCGCTTTGACGCGTTCGTTCGGTGCGCATGGTTGACATGGGGGTGCGGCTTATTGGCCCAGAGTAGCATGCCAGTTCGGTCATATTTCCCGTCTTCGACTGCGGTTTGTCCTTCCCACTAATAGCATCCTGAGCCGAATCAACTACTTCCCCTGTCATTCTTCACCGTTACTTTTTGGCTCCTTCTGAGCATGCCGCGATTTGCAAACGACCTGGCTTCAGACACACTTAGACAGGCAAATACCTCGCCCAGGTAAATATCGATTGCTATGTCGGTTCCTTTGAGGATCATTTGAGCAAAGTCATTACCATGGCAGGTCGTAATGGCATGCTGACTTCCCGGATTGTCGGGGTCCGGGACCGTCGTTACACCATCCGCTATCCATTTGCCGCTGACGTGGAACTCATTGACATGGAGACCGGGAAGCAGGTGGACGGCGTTACTTCGGATCTGTCTCTTGGCGGTTGTTTCGTCTGTACCAGCAAGCAGCTGCCCATCAATGCTCGCGCTCGCATGAGACTTACTCGCAAGAATGAAACTCTCGAAGCCTTTATCGTTGTTCGCATCGTCAAGCCGCGCGTAGGCATGGGCATCGAGTTCTTCGACCTGGAGCAACCAAACAACCAGATACTGGCCAACTGGATTGACTCTCTGCGCCGCGAGCGGTAACTGGGCGCGAATCAGTGCGGCGTGTCCAGCGGATGCTCGCTCTTCTCGTAAAATTCTTTTTGCAGTTTCAAGCTTTCCTCATCGAGCTTCACGGCCTTGATCGCCCGCACGACCGTGTTGACCCAGCTGTTAATGTCCTCCTGCCCCTGTTCCTTTGTTGCCGTCGCGCCGTTACCCGAATAATGATTCGGGAACCGCGCGTACCACCATATTCCCGTATATAGGTTTTCCGGCAGCTTGACCCGTTTCTGATCTGCGCCCGATTCCTGCCCCGCGCGGTCGATATGTACCAGGCCGGGGTTGGTCACCATCATGTTGGACGTTTCCGTCTCGCCCGCATGCCAGTCCGGGCCACTCTTTTCGCCGCCCACTTTTTTCGTAGCTTCATGTCCCCATTGCACGTACACCACATAATCGTGCGGCTTGGCCAGTTGCGTCTGGGCAAAGTAGGGGAGCAGATCCTCATTTCCTCCATGACCGTTGACGATGATTACTTTCTTGCAGCCATTCCGCGCCATCTCGTCGGTGGTCTCCTGCAACAATTTCATTTGAATGTCCGCGCTGTAGGCAATTGTTCCGGGCTCGTGCCGCGCCTCGAATATCTGTCCGGCATAATATTGCGGAAAGATAACGGCATATTCCTGCTGTGCCGCGTGCTCGGAAACGTAACGCACGTTCAGCAAATCCGTTCCGAGGGGAAGGTGCGGACCATGCTTTTCCAAAATGCCGAATGGCAAGAGGCACGTCCCTTGAGCCTTGGCAATCGCGTCACGAAACTCAGCCGCCGTCAATTCTTCCCATTTTGTCGGTAGCTTCGAAGCACTCTGTCCATTTAGGGTCGCTGCTGTGAGCAAACTCAGCAGCAAAATTCTCAGCGGATGCCATAGTCTCATGATCTTTCCTCTCACCCGGGCGCGTTCACTGCCGTAGGTCGCAGTTCGAGCCGGATTCCTTAAAAAACGATCATCCGTCCCCGGTGTTTTTCCGGACCGAATTCCAAAATTCACCCAGCAGGGCGCGGGCGCCCGCAAACGACGTCACCCTTCCATCCCGTACCTGCGTTTCCGTCTGCCGCAACTTCCGGGCGACTGCTGGATTCCTCCGGAAGGCTGTCTCCAGTTCTCCGGAAATCATCTGGCGCATCGCCGACAAGGATTGTTCCCGTCGTATCTCGTCCCGCAGTCCGTGGTCCTTCTGAAACTGTTCATGCCGCAAAATACATTCCCAAATCTCCACAATCCCCGCTGTGGTATGCGCGCTACACAGCATCACGGGCGGAGTCCACCCGCCTGCTCCAGGTGCAAATAAATGCAGGGCGCTCTCGTAATCCGCCTTCGCCAGCTGGGCCAGTGCCAGCTGCGGGCCATCCGCCTTATTGATCGCGATAGCGTCTACCAGCTCCAAGATTCCGCGTTTGATCCCCTGCAGTTGGTCTCCGGCGCCCGGCAGCATGAGCAACAACAGGAAATCGGTCATCGTCCGCACGACAATTTCGGACTGTCCCACGCCGACCGTCTCGACGAAAATATTGTTGAAGCCCGCGGCTTCGCACACCAGCATGGTCTCGCGCGTCCGGCCCGTCACTCCACCGAGCGATCCTCTCGATGGCGAAGGCCGGATGAACGCGTGTGGTTCAGCGGCCAGCATCTCCATTCGCGTCTTGTCGCCCAAAATACTTCCTCCGGTAATCGGGCTCGATGGGTCAACGCTGAGGACCGCGAGTTTTTCACCGCGCTCGCGAATAATATGCAATCCAATCTTGTCGATGAAGGTGCTTTTGCCGACGCCCGGCACCCCGGTTATGCCGATTCGTCTGGATTTACCGGTGTAGGGAAGGAGGGAATCCAGAATATCGGCGGCCAGCTCGCCATCGGACGGCAGGTCGCTTTCAATGACCGTTATGGTTCTCGCCAATGTGGCCACGTCGCCCGCCAGCACCCCGGAAACATATTGTTCAGCGGCCAGTCGGCGTGTCGCCAATCGTTACTCCAGTTACTTTGTTTTCGATGATTCGAGCAATCGGTGCAGTATCTCTTGTGCAGAAAGGGGTATGCGTGTTCCCGGTCCAAAGACCCCTGCGGCTCCTGCTTCGCGCAGCGCCGCAAAATCCTGCGGGGGAATTACGCCACCCACCACCACCAGAATATCCTGCCGTCCGAGCCTCTTCAATTCCTCGATCAGCTCCGGCACCAGAGTCATGTGCCCGCCTGCCAGGGTCGACACACCCAGGATGTGCACGTCATTTTCCACGGCCATCCGCGCAACCTCTTGTGGTGTCTGAAACAGCGGTCCCAGATCCACATCAAATCCCAGATCGGCGAAGGCAGTGGCAATCACTTTTGCGCCGCGGTCGTGTCCGTCCTGCCCCATCTTTGCCACCAGGATTCGCGGACGCCTTCCTTCACTTTGTGCGAATGTTTCGGTGAGAGCGCGTGCCTTCACAAACTCCGGATCTTGACGGCTCTCTGACGAATATACCCCGGAAATTGTGTGGTTCACGGCTTTGTACCTGCCAAACACCTTTTCAAGCGCATAGGAGATTTCGCCCAGTGTAGCGCGTTTGCGCGCCGCATTCACGGCCAGTTCCAGCAAATTTCCTTCGCCACTCTCCGCGCATTTCGTCAACGCATCCAGTGTCTGGTCCACTTCCGGCTGATTCCGCTTCGCGCGGGTTTCGGCAAGCCGTTCCAGCTGGTTTTCGCGCACCGCCGCATTATCCACTACCCGGACCTCGAGAGGCTTCTCATCTTGCCTCACGTATTTATTCACGCCAACAATCGTCTCCGTACCCGAGTCAATATGCGCCTGCCGCCGTGCCGCCGCTTCCTCAATGCGCATCTTCGGCAAGCCCGTCTCGATCGCACGTGTCATTCCACCCAGCTTTTCCACTTCCTGAATGAGCGTCCAGGCCTTGCTCGCCAATTCCGCCGTCAGCGATTCCACGTAGTAACTTCCACCCCAGGGATCCACGACGTGGCAGATCCCGGTTTCTTCCTGCAAGTAGATTTGCGTGTTTCGGGCGATGCGTGCTGAATAGTCTGTCGGCAGCGCGAGTGCCTCATCAAGGGCATTGGTGTGCAGAGACTGCGTTCCGCCCATCACCGCGGCCATCGCTTCGACAGTCGTCCGGATTACATTGTTATACACATCCTGGGCGCTGAGGCTCCATCCCGAAGTCTGGGAATGCGTCCGTAAGACCATCGATTTAGGGTTCTTGGGGTTAAACTGCTTCACCAATTTCGCCCACAGCAGTCGGGCCGCGCGCATCTTGGCGATTTCCATGAAATGGTTCATTCCAATGGCCCAGAAAAAGCTCAGCCGCGGCGCAAATTCATCGATATCGAGACCGGCGTGGAGTCCTGTGCGCAGATATTCAAGGCCGTCGGCCAGCGTATAGGCCAATTCAATGTCGGCCGTCGCGCCTGCTTCCTGCATGTGGTATCCCGAAATGGAGATGCAATTGAACTTCGGCATCTTCGCCGCGCTAAACCGGAAAATATCCCCGATGATCCGCATCGATGGCCCCGGAGGATAAATATAGGTATTTCTCACCATGAACTCTTTCAGAATGTCGTTCTGGATCGTTCCGGTCAGCTTTTCGGTCGGCACTCCTTGTTCTTCCGCCGCCACAATGTAAAACGCGAGCACCGGGAGTACTGCGCCATTCATTGTCATCGACACCGACATCTGGTCGAGAGGGATGCGATCGAACAGGATCTTCATGTCTTCAACACTGTCGATGGCCACACCGGCCTTGCCGACATCACCCTTCACGCGCGGATGATCGGAGTCATACCCTCGGTGCGTCGGCAGATCAAACGCGACGCTCAGCCCTTTCTGTCCAGCCGCCAGGTTGCGACGATAGAACGCGTTTGAATCTTCCGCCGTTGAGAATCCCGCGTACTGTCGAATCGTCCATGGCTGCATCGCGTACATGGAACTGTACGGCCCACGCAAAAAGGGAGGTAGTCCTGCTGAATAATCCAGATGCTCAACGGCCGCAAGGTCTGCCGCCGTATAGAGGGGTTTCACCCGTATTCCCTCTTGCGTCTTCCAGTCCGCGCGGCTCATCGCAGTGCCTCCTGCCAGCGCTTCAACACTTCCACGGCGTTTACCCCGACGTAAAGGAAATCCCTGATTCCAGACGCTCGCAACGCTTCAATCTGTTCCTTGGGATTTCCGGCGACAAGCACGGGAGCCTTGGTTTGCGGCACAATTTCTTTCGCCAGCGCCAGATATTCCGCGTCCGAACTGCACAGCACAATCAGATCCGCCGCTTCTAGCTTGTCTGAAGTTTTTATGTCAAATCCGGCACAACCAAGGAAATTCAGCGCGAAATTCGCGCGCGCCATGCGCATCTTGAGATCACCCCGCTGCAACAGAAGTACAACGGGCCGTTTTCCTGACCGCTCGACCTTAGCCCGAATCTGTTCAAATGGTTCGGCCAGACGCGGCACCGAGTCGTGCGAGAGACTTGCTGCTGCCGGCAGTGTTTCGGTCAGATCCGGATAGTTGTTTACCCCAACCAGAGTCCGTCGCCGCTGCGCGACTGCTTTTTCCCTGGCCACGCGCGAAGCGGCAATGGCTGCCTCGCGGCCCGCAAGACCCGCTCCATAGACCTTCCAGGCCTCCACGGCAATTGACTCGGTCAACGCTTCCACGTAATAGGACCCGCCTGCAGGGTCCGACACCTGGTCGAAATGGGATTCTTCGGCCAGGATTCTCGGCAGACTCTCGGCAAGATGTGCCAGGAACCTCGATTCCTCCACAACGAGGAAATCGCAACCGCCAAAGATCGCACTCATCGCTTCTGTCGTCGAGCGCATCAAATTCGCAGATGGATCGTACAGGCTCTTATTCGCATAGGAGGTCCGCGACCAGATCACCATCGGGTTTTGCGACAGACGAGCCCACAGTTGACGGGCTGCCCGCAGCTTGGCAATCTCCATGAAGTAGTTGCTGCCTACCGCAAATACAAATACGCTGCGCTTGCCTTCCGATTCCGCCAGTGCATACCCGATCTCCTCGACCGAAGTCGCGCCCTGCTCATGAAGTAAATCTCCGCGCACAGCTCCGGGAGGAATGTCGGCTGCAGTTCGTGCCGTCCACTGGCCGGTAAAGCGAGCCTGTCCCGTGGTCCCCGGCAAATCTTCGCGCCGGTAATACGGCTTTACTGCAATGCCTTCCTCTGTCTGCCAGACGAGTTTCTTCGCGTAGTCTGCACCCTTTAGATCCGCGCGAATCGCCGATTCCCAGTCTTTTGTCGAGATTGGCGGGAATTCATCCCACATATCAGCCCTCCTCTACCACTTCTATCAAGTAGCCGAGTGCTGCAGTTTGCGTTGTTTTTGGATGCACAAAGAACACCGTGGTGCCGCGCGAGCCAGCGCGGGGAGCCGAATCAATGATCTGAAACCCCTTTTGCTTCAGCGAGTCGAACGCCTTCTGGATGTCCGACACACGCAGAGCCACGTGGGCAAATCCCCCGCGCCCACCGTTCTTTTCAATCTGCTTGCTCACGGGAGATTCTGCTGACAGCGGCTCGAGCAGCTGGATCAGATTCGGGCCATCGCCGATGCGCAGCAGCACTTCTCGCACTTGATCTTTTCCTAGAACATCTTCGCGATGAACTTCCTTAAATCCCATCGCCTTATAAACAGCCACCTGGTTTTCCAGTTCTCCCTGCTTGACCGATACCGCCATATGATCCACGAACAAGAATCCTGGCACGTCCTTTACATCAATCGCTTCTACGCCCATACCAACACCACCTGTCCGCTTTTGACGCTGTCACCTTTATTTACTTTCACTTCTGCGACCTTGCCAGCAATGGGCGCGGTCACTTCCGTCTCCATTTTCATTGCCTCAAGTACGAACAGCAAATCTCCCGGCTCTATTGTCTGTCCCAGTCGCACATTTGATTTCACCACGATCCCGGAGATGGGACTGCGACAGAGCCTGGCTTCATCGAGACCTTCTTCGGCACCGCTGGTCACGACTCCCGCAGGAACAGTTCCCGCGGGAACTGCCGCGGCCGCGCTTTGTACCATAAATGTCGGCAGCACCGGGGCTGGCTCAGGAGCTACCTCTACTTCCACTTCATACACTTTTCCGTCTACCGTCACCTTGAGTTTCATGAATCACCCTGGTCCTATCGAGACCATCTGCTAATCCCGTGCGAGGCCTGGACCGTCGCCCGACCCTGCATGGCCCACGCGGTTGTACCTGTCAGGCGAATCTGATGAATCGTCGCCCGTTTTCCCAAAAACGCAGCTACGGCGGCCGTAATGGCCAGCACAACCTCGGGCGCAATGCCTTCCCGAACGTTTTCTTTGCCTGTAACGGTTCTTGCAGTTGCTCCGTCCGGGCGCGCGGCGGCGAGAGTGGCCAGCATGCTCTCGAGCTTCTCGACCCGCTGTCTGAGCTCCTGAACTTCCTGTTCTAAATCGGCTTTTGTCTGTTTTGCCATGCTCATTCCGGTTGCCTCACAGCGGAATCAGTCCATGCTTCTTCGGTGGTCGCAATTCGCGCTTGGTGTGAAGGAATTCGAGCGCCTGCGCCAGTACCCGACGCGTTGCCGACGGTTCGATAATGTCATCGACCAGCCTGCGCCCCGCCGCCACGTACGGATTCGCGAATGCCTCGCGATACTTCTCAATCATCTCTTTTCGCTTTTGCGCCTTGTCCGTCGCGGAATCGATCTCCTTCTTAAACACAATCTCCGCCGCTCCTTCCGCCCCCATCACGGCAACTTGTGCCGTAGGCCAGGCATAGACCCGATCGGCACCCATATCGCGCCCGCACATCGCCAGATAGGCGCCTCCGAAGGCTTTTCGAAGGATCACCGTTACCTTCGGTACCGTCGCCGCCGAATAGGCAAACAACATTTTCGCCCCGTGACGGATGATTCCTCCGTACTCCTGATCGACACCGGGCAAAAAGCCCGGTACATCTACAAACGTGACGAGTGGAATATTGAACGCATTGCAGAAACGTACAAAGCTCGCCGCTTTATCCGAAGCATTGATATCGAGTACGCCCGACATGGCCGAGGGCTGATTGGCAATGATTCCGATTGTCCTCCCGATCAGCCGCGCAAAGCCGACTACGATATTCGGAGCATAGCCTGCCTGCACCTCGAGGAAATCCTGCGCATCAATGATGTGCGCGATCACTTCGCGTACGTCGTAGGCTTGCTTCGAATCTACCGGCACAATTTTGTCGAGAGCCGGGTTTTCATCGACGTTGCCATCACTCGGCAATTCCGGCGGATCCTCCGAATTGTTCGAGGGCAGGAAGCTCAGCAGCTTCTTGCAGATGAGCAAAGCGTGAGTGTCGTCCTCGGCAATGAAGTGGATCACCCCCGACCGCGCCATGTGTGTATCCGCCCCGCCCAACTGCTCGGCCGTGACCTCTTCTCCAGTGACCTGTTTGATGACACTCGGCCCGGTAATGAACATCTGTGCTTTGCGGGTTTGAATGATGAAGTCCGTCAGTGCCGGCGAATAGGCGGCACCGCCTGCACAAGGTCCGCAAATCAGTGAAATCTGCGGTACAACCCCGCTCAGATTCACGTTTTGAAAAAATACCTTTCCGTACCCGGAAAGGGAATCGATTCCTTCCTGCACGCGGGCGCCGCCTGAGTCATTGATAAACACAAATGGAGTTCCGGTCTTGATGGCCTGCTCCATCGACTCCGCAACTTTCTCAGAATGAACCTCGCCGGCTGATCCTCCGGCCACGGTAAAATCCTGACTCGCCAGATGAACGCGCCTGCCGAGGACGGTTCCCGCTCCAGTGATCACGCCGTCAGCAGGGAAGCTTTTCCCTTCCATCCCAAACAAAACGGAACGATGCTCGGCAAATAAACCCGATTCCTGAAATGAATTTGGATCGCAAAGCCCCGAGATTCTGTCACGCGCGGTGAGCTTTCCTGACTTTCGCTGCTTCTCTATTCTCTCGGCACCGCCGCCGCCTTCCAGTTCGGCGCGGCGCCGCCGCAACTCTGCAATGCGTTGCTCCATGTCGTTCATCGTACTGCCCCCTATTTAGGTGAAACAGTTACCTGATGAGTCTTGCCATCGAGTTTCACTTCATATGTAATCGGTTCGCGCAGGGGGCCGCTGCCGGACGGGCCGAGAATTCCTGCCGCAGACGCGGTTTCCGCCGCAACCCTGGGATCTTTCGCTACCGTCTTCGGGCCTTGAGCCCGTTCCGCGAAAAACTTTGGAGCCACTTTCGGGAACATGGCGCAGGTCAGGACATCTTCATCTGAACCATCACAGCCATCAAGGTTCACTGCCGCCGTGCGCAGCGCTTCCCACTCCGGCTTCAGCAAGTCGGCAGGGCGCATCATGATCGGCGACTTCTTGGTCTGTTTCTCGCACTGTTCCATTACCGCAACGTCGCGTTCGCCCAATGTCTTCCCGTAATATCCCAGCATCAGATCAGCAAACTCGGCTGTGATTACCTTGTACCGGCCCATCAGCACATTGAAGACCGCTTGGGTTCCCACAATCTGGCTCGAAGGGGTCACCAGAGGCGGATAGCCGGCGTCTTTGCGAACGCGAGGCACTTCCTCGAGCACCTCTTTCACGCGGTCCGCCGCCCCTTGCTGCTTTAACTGGCTTTCCATGTTGGAAATCATGCCGCCGGGAATCTGACTGTTAAATATCTCTGTGTCCACACCGGTGATATTCGACAGAAATTCCGTATATTTCGGGCGTACCTTGTCGAAGTGCTCCTTTATCTTGAGCAATCGGCTCTTGTCGAGTCCCGTTGTGAACTCCGTTCCTTCAAGCATTTCCACTAAGCTTTCGGTGGGATTGTGTCCCGGGCCGAGGCTCAGTGCGCTGATCGCGGTATCGACCGCATCGGCGCCCGCTTCGATCGCCTTCATGAGCGACACCATGGTCACTCCCGTCGTCGCGTGCACATGGACGTGAATCCGTACTTGCTCGCCCAGAGTGTCTTTAATCGCTCTCACGATGTCGTAGGCAGGTTTCGGCTTGAGGAGCGCCGCCATATCCTTGATGCACAGCGAGTCGCAGCCCAGATTCATCAGGTCTTTGGCCATTTGCACGTAACCCTCAACGGTGTGCAATGGGCTGACGGTGTAGCAGATTGTCCCTTGCGCGTGTTTTCCGGCTTTTTTTACCGCGGCAATCGAGCGCTTCACATTGCGTACATCATTGAGCGCATCAAATACGCGAAAAACATCCATTCCATTGGCCGCAGCCTTGGCCACAAACCGGTCGACGACCGTATCTTCGTAGTGCCGGTATCCGAGCAAGTTCTGCCCGCGCAACAGCATCTGCAACCTGGAATTCGGCATCAATCGCCGGAAGATCCGCAACCGTTCCCAGGGATCTTCGTTGAGGAACCGGATGCAGGCGTCAAAGGTTGCCCCGCCCCAGCATTCCACGCTCCAGAATCCGGCCTTATCAATGTCTTCACATGCCGGCACCATATCTTCCATGGCCATTCGCGTTGCAAGCAGGCTCTGGTGGGCGTCGCGCAGAATCAACTCGGTGACTTCAATCTTTCGGGGCATTTTGTATCCTTCGCAGGTAACCTGATCGGAGCGGAAGAGGGTGGTCCGTATGCTCGCTAGGTTCTACTTTAGCATCGCGCGGGCCGGATGGTTCGGAAAACTTCACCCGGGTTCACTGTTTCGGCTGGAAAAGATTGTTGTTTCTGTTCCTTCGGTACGCAACAAAACTTCTGCCGGGGCCATTCCTTACAACTGTCGCGGCGGAGCGGTTGATCCTCGAGCAATCAATTTGGGCTCGACAGCGATCTCTTCCCTGTACTCTTGGCTCTGTTCGATCAATCCAACCACGGTCTTGGCGGCAATTCTGCCCATTTCTTCAAGCGGTTGTCGAATCGTAGTCAGTGGAGGAATAGAGAACGACGCAATCGAGATGTCATCGAAACCCACAATGGATACATCCTGAGGCACCCGCATATTTCCTTCTTTGAACGCTTTCATTGCGCCTATCGCAGAAATATCGTTGTACGCCACCAGTGCTGTAAAGGGGATGTTTTTCTCAAGGAGGGTCCGTCCGTAGGGGTATCCGAGGTCAGGTGTTGAATCAATCCCTTCAATCTGCAAAACCAGCTCCGGGATGAGCTCAATCCCCAGTTCGGCTGCAACTTCCCGGAGAGATTCCCAGCGAATGGCTGAGTCCGAGCTCTTTGCCTGGCCGCGCAAAAACGCGATGCGCCGGTGTCCCAGGTCCTTCAGATGCTGCAAGGCGAGCTGCGCCGCGCTCCGGTGATCGAGAATGATGTTCGTGACGTTTTCGACCTTCTTGTGCCCGGCCACGGCGATTGTTGGAACCAGCGGCGATTCATCCACCGATGTATCGATTGTGATCAGACCCTCGACGCCCCGGGATGTCAGCAATTCCGCATAGCTTTGCTGCAGTTTCAAGTCATGACGATGGGCGACCGCCAGCAGAAAGTAGTTATTTTCCCGCAAATAGGTTTCGATCCCGCTGAGCACTCCGCCACCATACGCGTCGCCGAACTCCTCGGTGATTACCCCGATGGTGAAAGTCCGTTTTACGCGCAGCGAGCGTGCAACAAAATTTGGCTGGTATTTCAGTTTCCGTGCGGCTTCGAGTATCCGGGCCCTGGTATGTTCCGGAATCGAACTTGCACTTTTCGAATTATTCAGCACCACCGACACAGTTCCGGCCGTCAGCCCGAGATAATTGGCCACGGTCTTCAAGGTGACTGCGCCTGGTTTTTGAAGGGGAGACGATTTTTTAGATTTCATCCGAGCGGCGGATCCTCAACTGGAGCGTATATGCACCTCGCGAACAGGGCGCCACGCCGACGCACCATTCTTTTGTTGCCCCATTGTACCGAATTATGAGTGCGGTCTGTGTGAAAACCTTCTCACGCCTCGCTAGCCTTGGCAGTTTCGCGGCACCTTCTGCTATCTTTGCTGTATGGATAAAGGGTTTTCTCAGTGACCAGTCGGGCCGTCGTCCTGCGCGGTTTAGGTTCATTCGCGCTTCTCACATTGGCGATTCTTCTCACGGCAAAGAGCTCTTGCGGGCAGGGAATCGCACAAGGAGTTACTCCTCCTCCCGATGCAAAGTCCATTCGCTGCAAGGATCGCTCCATTCCCCAGTTCGAAGACATCTCGCGAAAATCTGGCGTCAAATTCTCGCACTCCTCGGCTCCGGAAAGTCGCTACATCATTGAATCCATGAGCGGAGGGGTCCTGCTGCTCGATTACGATCGGGATGGCTGGCTGGATATTTATTTTACCAACGCCCCTACCGCACAGGGCGCTCTCAAGGGCGAAAAAGCCAGAAGCGCGCTTTACCACAACAATCACGACGGCACCTTCACCGACGTCACTGACAAGGCTGGCGTCGGTTTCCCGTGCATCGCCATGGGCGGGGCAGTCGGCGATTTCGACAACGACGGCTGGCCCGATATTTACGTTACCTGTTACGGCGGCAATGTCCTCTATCACAACAACGGTGACGGCACCTTTACCGATGTCGCGAGGAAAGCCGGTGTGACAGATGGTCGATGGTCAACGGGCGCGTCTTTTGGCGATTACGACAACGACGGCTTCGTCGATCTCATGGTCACCAATTATGTCGATCTCGACCTCCGTCATCTCCCCGTGTTTGGCAGTTCGGCCACCTGCAAATATATGGGCTTGGACGTTCAGTGCGGACCGCGTGGTCTTAAAGGTTCGGGTGACTCTCTGTTCCATAACAACGGCAACGGCACGTTCTCTGAGGTCGCGAAGAAGGCCGGTGTCGACAATCCCAACGGCTATTACGGCCTCACCACGATTTTTGCCGATTTCAACAACACCGGGCGTCCAGACATTTACGTCGCCAACGATTCCACCGCCGCCTTTCTGTATCGCAATGACGGCGATGGAAAATTTACCGATATTGGTCTCGAGTCGGGCACTGCTCTGGGAGACGACGGACATGAGCAGGCAGGCATGGGCGTCGCTATCGGCGATTATCTCCATAGCGGACGTCCATCCCTTGCCGTCAGCAATTTTGCACTCGACAACACGCCGCTATACCGAAACGACGGCCACTGGGACTTTCAGGACGTCTCCTACGCCGCAGGCATTGGCCTGCCCTCCGTTCCGTATGTCAAATGGGGAATCGCGTTTGTGGACCTGGACAACGACGGCTGGCTTGATCTTGTCACTGTGAACGGCCACGTCTATCCGCAAGTCGACACCCTTACTTCAGTCGCCCGCTACCGCGAGCCGAAGCTCATCCAATTGAATCAAGGGAACGGTACTTTCTGCGATGCCAGTGACGAGTCCGGCCCCGATGTCCTGGTGCCGCAAGTCTCAAGGGGTCTTGCCACCGGGGACCTTTTCAATGACGGCAATATGGACCTGGTCGTAGGCAATCTCGAAGGTGCCCCGCAAATCCTCCGCAATCGAGGCGTACCCGGACAGCACTGGGTCAGCTTTGAGCTCTCAGGCACGAGGAGCAATCGCATGGCCATCGGTGCTCGTCTCAAACTCACGGCAGGTGGTGTCACACAGACGGACGAGATCCACAGCGGCGGTAGCTATCTCTCGCAATCCGATCAGCGTATTCACTTCGGCCTTGGCAAGGCCACCCGGATTGATTCGCTTGAAATCCACTGGCCATCCGGCAGGGCAGAGACGATTCAAAACCTCGACGCGGACCGCTTTTACTCGATCCTTGAAGGCCAGGGTGTCGTTCCAGCGGAAAAGATCCGACCAGCAGCTGTCTCAAAAAAGTGATAATCCGGCCCGCGGCGACGATCCTCACACTCAAAAAAGTCATCATTGACATCCAAATTTCTCGTGCATATACTGCCCCCAACTGTGGTGCTTAACCGATTTACTCAAGGGTGTGGTGCAACATCCCATTTTCCAGCTCGGAGGGAACGGATGTCTTCAGCCAAAGTGGTCCTACGCACGATTTTCCTGTTTGCCAGTCTGCTTTTGATCTCCACTTCAGTCCACGCCCAGTATAACGGCGGTATCAAAGGGACAGTGACCGACCCCAACGGGGCCGTCGTGACCGACGCCAAGGTCACCGTTACTTCCATCGAAACTGGTATTTCGCAAGTTTCCATCACCGACGATTCCGGAGTTTTCTCGGTGAACCGACTTGCACCAGGTCGCTATTCGGTTACGGCTGAAAAGGCCGGATTTAAGAAGCAGGTTTTCGATAACATCGAAATTACAGAACAGATTGCACCGGTAAGTTTCAAACTGGAAATCGGTCAGGTGTCGGAGTCAGTTACGGTCAGCGGAGACGCCATCCCCGCCATCGACACCGAGTCCGCTGTTGTCGCGAGTACACTCGACAGCAAGAACATTCAAGCCCTGCCTTCTTTCGGACGCGACGTATATCAGCTCGCTGCCCTCGCTCCAGGCGCTTTTGGTGACCAAGCGAGAGACGACGGAGGCAATACCAGCGCAATGCCGGGAAACGACGGCCCGGGTGGAACCAGCGCCAACTCCGGTATTTTCCAGACCGAAAACCGGCCGCAATTTTCCGCCAATGGCGGTAGAACGGATAACAACGGCATTACTCTGGACGGCATCGGCATCACCAGCGTCTCCTGGGGGGGTGCTGCGATCATTACACCGAACGAAGACACCGTGAAGGAATTGCGCGTTGTTACGAACGAATATGACGCCGAAAGTGGGCGGTTTGCGTCAGGACAGGTACAAGTAACTTCACAGAACGGCACAAATCAGTTCCACGGCAGCGCTTTCTTCAAGCGCGACACGCCTGGACTAAACGCCTACCAGCATTTCTATGGCAACGAACTGGCGCCGCAAACACCTCTGCGCAATGACAATCAGTTCAATCAGTGGGGTGGCACGGTCGGTGGTCCAATTATCAAGAACAAACTCTTTTTCTTCTTCGGGTATGAGACCATCCGGAACTCTTCGACGATTGCCAACAATAGTTGGTATGAAACTCCGGCACTTCTGAAGCAAGCTCCGGCGGGAAGTCTTGCAGCACGCTACGCGGCCTTCCCGGGTGAATCCCCCATCGGCAAGGTCCAGGATCAGACCTGCGGATCCATTGGCTTGATCGACGCAGCCACCGCGGCTCAGATCACGTCCGATTTTTCTGCGCATGGCACTCCACAGACGGTGACCGCCAATTGCCTGGAAATCCCGGGCCAGGGACTAAACATCGGCAGTCCTCTGACCGCTGCACTCGGCACCATGGATCCCTCGCAGCTGGCTCCGATTACCGATCCCGTCACGAAGATCACCTATTATCGTCCCGGCTTGGGCGGCAACGGACTGGGTACTCCCGATAACCTCAACGGCATCGCCGATATCGCTTTCCTCAACTCGACTGGCCCCAATGACGTAACCAACCAGCAGTATATGGGCCGCATGGATTTTACTCCGACAGAGAAGGATCTTTTCGCGTTCACCATTTACTACACGCCGGTGAACACGACCGACTATAACGGCGGAAATCGACCCGCGAACCTTTTCTACCACAACGCGATTAACGAAGCCTTGACCGGACTCTGGAATCACACCTTTAGCCCAACCCTGATCAACGAGGCTCGCATCAACGCCGCTGGCTGGCGCTGGAACGAATTGAACGACAACCCCCAGAGCCCCCTGGGCCTTCCGCAAACGGCGTATATTGGTGACCCGACCAATAACAACAACATTGGCACAGCGTGCCCGGGCTGCAACAGCCTCGGCGGAATTGCGGGAAGCATATTTGACCAATGGACCTATGGTTTCAAAGATACCGTAACCAAAGTCCAGGGCAGCCACACGATGAAGTTCGGCGCGGAACTCACCAAGCTGCACTTCGTGCAGGACGCTCCCTGGTCCGCCCGTCCGCAATGGGGCTTTAACAACTACTGGGATTTCCTGAATGACGCTCCCTTCACAGAGTCCGGCACGTTTAATCCTCAGAACGGCGTTCCGACCGACGTCCGCAAGGACTCACGGCAAAGCATCACGGCGCTGTTTGCCCAGGACAACTGGAAAGTCAAGCCGAACCTGACGTTGACTGCCGGTTTGCGCTGGGAATATTTTGGTCCCGTTTCATTCACGCAGAACCAACTCTCAACCGCGGTCCTCGGTAACGAGCCAAATCCGCTTACCGGCCTTTACATGCGCATTGGTGGCAACCTCTATAATTCCCAGATCACCAATTTTGGACCCCAGCTTGGATTCGCCTGGAGTCCTGGGGGGATTCTCGGACATAGCTTCGCCAGTCGTCTCGTGATTCGCGGCGGCTTCGGTATCGGTTATACCGGTGAAGAGCAGGCCATTCTCCTGAATGGTTGGCCAAACGTGCCATTCACCGATAATGGTGCTTCCCTGCAGGGTTCTAACATCGTTTACGATTTCCCGACGAATCCGCATCAATTCGCGCCATTTCCCGCAAACCCGAATACGATTCAGGTATTCAACGGGAACAACCTCCCGAATGTCGGCGCTTCACCGGTCGGCATAACCGCATTCCCGGCGAACTTCCCGACGCCTTATACCGAACGGTACTCGCTTGAGGGTCAGTACGATGTTGGCCACAACTGGGTCGCAACTTTGGGCTATCAGGGTAGTTCCTCACGGCACCTCACGCGTCAGATCAATTTGAATGAAATCTACGGGGCGGAAGGGGTCGCCTTGAATCCTGTCGTCAACAACCTTGATTTCTACGCGCAGGACGCCAACTCGAACTTCAATGCATTCCTGGCCGAAATCCAGCATCGATTTGCCAGGAACTTTGAGTTTGATACGCAGTACCGTTATGCCCACAGCATGGACAACGAATCAGGTCCCTATCGAATCAGCCCCTACCAGTGGAATTCCAAGGCAGACTGGGGCAACTCGAATTTTGACGTTCGCAACAACGTCAAGATCTGGGGCATCTACACTCCCAACTTCTTCCATGAAGGCGACTGGAAGCAGAAGGTTCTGGGCGGCTGGTCGATCAGCGGCATTTTCAACTGGCACACCGGCTTTCCCTGGACGCCGCTCTACAACAGTACTTGCAACCTGATCTACCAGAACGGCAGTTGCCAGAACGGCAGCAGCTCACAATTGCTTCCCGCCGCCTATACGGGTACTGCGGGGTCCAACTACAGCAACTCTACCTTCTTGAAGACAGGAGCCAACTTCCCGAATGGCAGCGGCAGCTACTTCACACAGCCGGCATACACCGCTTGTGCTCTGCCGTTCCCTGAGATCTGCCCTGGTGCGCCGCAAGCGCCGGGTATCCAGCGTAACTCGTTCCAGGGGCCTGGCTACAAAGACGTAGATGCCACTCTCAGCAAGGCTTTCGGTTTGCCTAAGATGCCCGTTCTCGGTGAAAACGCCCAGTTCGAATTTCGGGCTAACTTCTACAACCTGTTCAATAACCAGAACCTCACCAACATCGACAGCACCGTTGGTGACCCGCAATTTGGCATGGCGACTGCCGCTCTGGGTGGCCGCACGATCGAATTGCAGGCTCGATTCAGCTTTTAAACGATTTGCCAGGGGCGCGTCTAACCCCCGCGCCCCTGTGTAATAAAAAGAAACGCTGCCAACGAGAGACCCCTTCACCCCAAACTCGTTGGCAGTTTTTCTTTTACACTGGTGTTATGCGAATTCCCGGACTAGCGCTCGACTCACATTCGAGCAAAGCATCGTGCGCAGCAGTGCTGCTCGTCATGTTTCTAAGCTTCACCGTCCGGCTGTATTGCCAGAACGCTTCCCCGCAACAGACCTTCGAATCGATTTCCAAACGTGCCGCAGAATCGAGGGACGCGAATCATCTGGAAGAAGCGGCTCTTCTGTATCATCAGGCTCTCGCGCTGCACCCGAAATGGGCTGAAGGCTGGTGGTCCCTGGGTACTCTAGAATACGACCGCAATCGTTACCCAGAGGCCGCTGCTGCCTTTCGCCATCTTCTTCCTCTCGCGCCCAAAGACGGTGCGGCACTGGTCATGCTTGGCTTGTCTGAGTTTGAACTGGGGCAGGACGACAAATCCTTCAAACATCTTGAAGCAGGGAAATCACTGGGTATCCCTGCCAATCCGCAGCTCGAGCAAGTGCTCCTCTTTCACGAAGGGGTGCTATTGCGACGTCAGGGCAAGTTCGAGTCCGCTCAACTTTCTCTTGGCCAGCTCTGCTCTGAAGGCGTCCAGTCGCGGGAGATTATTCGGGAGCTGGGTCTGGTGATGCTTCGCGTCGACGGGAATAATGCCCCGCCCGATAATTCCCCGGGTGCCGAAGTCGTTGCAAGAGTCGGCTATGCGGCGTGCCTTACAAGTGAGAAGAAATTTGATCAGGCCCAGACAGTCTATGCGGAGCTGACTGAAAAATATCCCGAGT
The DNA here is from genome assembly GCA_963723725.1 of Candidatus Acidiferrales bacterium. Lineage (GTDB taxonomy): Bacteria > Acidobacteriota > Terriglobia > Acidiferrales > UBA7541 > Acidiferrum. The sequence goes on along the minus strand of CAVRSA010000015.1, from coordinate 53,636 downwards.
ACCCGAACCTGCATTATGCCTACGGTATGTTCTTTTCCGATTCCGGCAATCCCGCTTCGGCGGTCGATCAGTTCAAGCAAGAAATCAGTCACAACCCCCTCGATGTTGCGTCGCGGCTCCGCATCGTAAGCACTCTCTACAAGAGTGATTCCGCCGCCGCATTGCCCTACGCCCAGCAGGCGGTGCATCTCGATCCGCAGCTGCCGTTTGCGCATTATCTACTAGGATTGATCTATCTCGATACCGACGATTACCTCAAGGCAATTCCCGAACTCGAAATTGCCCGCAGGGCGTTTCCCGAAGATCCCAAAGTATATTTTGCGCTGGGCTCCGCCTATTCCCGGGCCGGCCGAAAAAAAGAAGCGGACGAAGCCCGCGCTGCGTTTCAAAAGCTCAGCGAGAAGCCTCCGGCCGCCAACTGATCGGCGAAGCCCTTATGTTGCCTTGATCGACGGCGTCGGTAAGGTTTAACGGGGAGAATTTCTAGACGTACTGAAATCCAGCTCGCAACATGCCCGCTTGCGCTTCCTGGTTCAGCATGAACGTATTCCACGGCATGGCAGTCCGGTAGTTCTCGATCATCAGCGTCGTTATACCCAGGTCGATTCCGAGCACGTCCGTGTCATACCATCCGGTTGAAGGATTAAACGCATCGACGTAGCCATACAGTCCCCAACCTTTTTGAGAATACCGGCCGCGGATCGTTCGTAACACCTGTACGCAATCTGAGTACAGGAAGGGAACTGATCCTCCTGTCGCGCACGGCACGATGCTGCCATCGACAGGTCCCAGCAGTGGCGGTGCGGTGTAGCCTCTGGGGGTGTCGGAAGCTGAAATGCCCCAAAGGTCTTCACAGCAATGCCCGAATTTTGCTTCCAGAGACAAGCAGTATTGCTTGTGCGCCTTCGTCGCCAGTATCGAATTTTCGAAGTAATTCGTATAGGCGTCTTCCTTATTACGGAAATCGAACCACGCGTGCGAATATTGATGCGTGAACAGGGGATCTTTACCCGCAATAAATGTGATCCCGTCGTAGGTAACCTTGGGACGACTGAATGCTTTCCATGTCTCCGGTGAAACAGGAGCAGTTGGCGACCCGATTCCGAGCAGATACATCATCATCATTTCGCCATAATGATCCCACCGTGCCCGCAGAAAACCATTTTCGGGCGTCCATCCCATCGAAAACGCGTAGCCCTTGTTGAGCATCCAGGGCCAGTCCACGCGGGCATAGATTTTTGTCGCAAGGTCCTGAATTTCGGCGTCATTGAAATACTGCCGTGCGGTCAGGGCGCCGCAAACCAGCAGCGTCGTGTCGATGGAGGAAAGTTCGCACTTTCTCCAGCGCCTGCCGGTGCTCATGTCAAGAAAGTGGTAGTAAAATCCATGCTCGGTTTCGAGCTCATTTGCCACGTACCGCAGTGTCGTTCGCACCCGGTCGCGGATGTCGGAGGACCGCCCAAATCCACGGGAGTCTGCGATACATAGCGCCGTCAATCCAAAACCCGTAGCCGCAATACTGGACATTGTGCGCGAATCATTTCCGTTCAAAAAGGCGCGATCTTTGATCTGGCCGGTGCGTGGGTCGGTCTCATTCCAGAAGAACCGGTACGCGGCCCGCTGGACATCATCGAATAGTTCCTCGTCCGTACCTTCATAGGCGCTGCTCGAATGATTCAGGGCGGCACCGAACGCGAATTTCGTCGCAAGGGGCGCGACCGCTGCGCTCATGCCGGCCCACTTCAGAATTTCACGTCGAGAAGGCTTGCTGCGCGTCAGGTTATTCATAGCAATCCTCCTCTCGGTATTCTGGGCGGTACGAAATTGCCCATGGAGTTACTTTGATGCAAGTTCAAGTCCGTTTGTGCCCCTATTTTGTGTCGGGAGCCGCGGGGGGAGGGCACAACGGCCGTTTCGAAGTCCCTCATTTGTTTGGAGTTAGCTGAAAACCGGTCTATGGGTACTTTTGTCACTTGGCTCAGATGGACGCGAGGTGCGCCAATTTTTGGCACTAATCTCAATTTCGCAACAAAATGTGGGCTGGCGCTCGTCATTTTTGTTGTCCCAAGAGACCGGAATTCCTGTTACGAAACTACTCTCTCTCCGCGCAATCCGTTCATTACCGCCAAGCCGCTAAATCGATTTACAGGGGCATCTTAGCATGGTTCAGGTATTCTCTAAAGCATTCACCTTAGCTAATCTAAAGCGAATTGCCAACGTCTTTCTTCGGCTGTCTCACTCGACGATTTCGAGCTTTACGCCACCTTGTGTCGATGAATCCGGGCCCACCCAGATCGTCGCGGTCGAGGGCTCCGCACCCCAGGCGTTATCGGCGCCCCAGATGGCAAACGCCTCGGGCTCGAGCTCAAATACGATTTTCTTTGTGTCACCCGGTGGCAGCGATACGCGCTGGAACGCCTTCAACGCTTTTATCGGCTCGGCAACGGTTGTTCCTCGCAACCCAACGTAGAGTTGCACCGTTTCTTCCGCGGCGAGCTTTCCCGAATTCGTCACCTTCACCGACACCAGTACGTCGCGCGAGTGGTCGGCATTTCTCGTCTGCAGGCTGTCGTTGAGCGCTTTGGCGCTGAGCCTGGTGGCACTGACTTCCGGTGTCGAAATCTCGAATGTGGTATAGGACAGTCCATATCCGAACGGAAACTGAGGCGAATTTTGTTCATCGACATATCGCGACAGAAATTTTTCATCTCCGTTCTTCGGCGGCCGGCTTAAATCCGTATTCCCCGCCGGCCTTCCCGTACTGAGGGCGTTGTAGTAGAGCGGCTCCTGTCCGACAGTCCTCGGCCAGCTGACCACAAGCCTCCCGCTCGGAACCGCTTCACCATAGAGCACACGATAGAGCGCGGGGCCTGCCTGGATACCAGGAAACCATGCCGCCAGTACTGCAGAGGCATGTTCGAACGCCCACGGAAGCGTCAGCGGTCTTCCGCTGAATAGCACCAGTACGACAGGTGTCCCCGTCGCCACCACTTTCTCGAGCAACTCCTGCTGGCGGCCCGGCAAATCGAGATGAGCCCGGGATGCCGCCTCTCCTGTCATTTCTCCGGCATCTTCTCCAAGCGCCAAAATCGCAATATTCGCCTTCTTGGCGGCCGCAACCGCATCCGCGATCTCCTTGTCGCTCGAATTCAGGATTTGCCCGCCGGACACGTACTTTACTTTTGATCCGCCGATGGCTTCGCTGAGCGCTGACCGCAAGGTCACCACATCATCGCGTTGTCCGTGCCCCGCCCAAGATCCCAACATGTTTCCCGCGTCGTCGGCCAGCGGCCCGATAAGCGCGATGGTCTGGTTCTTTCTCAGTGGAAGCACTGGCTGTGATCCCCGCGCATTCCCATTCTTCAGCAGCACAAAGGAGCGTTCGGCGGCGGTCCTGGCAAGTTCCAAATTCTCTTTATCGAGTGGTCCCGCATGCTTCCGTGCTTCATCCGTATACGGCTGGTCGAAGAGCCCCAACGCAAGCTTCACCCGCAGGACGTGCCGGACGGCATCATCAACCTGCGCTTCACTCACTTTTCCGTTTTTCACGAGCCCTGCCAGAAACTGGTGATAGAGATTGCTCTCCATGTCCATGTCTACGCCTGCAAGAAACGCCCTCATCGCCGCGGTCGCGCCGTCATTGGCAATTCCGTGTGCGACGAGCTCACCGAGCGACGTCCAGTCGCTGACCACCATTCCCTGAAATTGCCATTCCTTCCGCAAGATCTGTTTCAGTGTGAACGGGTTGGCGCTGGCCGGTATTCCGTTCAGTGGATTGAAGGAACTCATCACCGTAGCGCCATCCTCATCAAGCGCCGCGTAGAACGGCGGGAGATAAATCTCCCGCAGGGTGTGTTCGGAAATTTCGGCAGTGTTGTAATCCCGTCCCCCTTCGGCCGCTCCGTATCCCACATAGTGTTTCGCACAGGCTGCCATACTGTCTGGTGCGCTCAATCGCTTGCCTTGATACCCGCGAACATACGCGCGCGCCATTTCGCTTCCGAGAAAAGGATCCTCTCCGGCACCTTCTACCATTCGTCCCCAGCGAGCGTCGCGGGCAATGTCCACCATCGGGGAAAACGCCCAACGCACACCGTCGGCCGTTGCTTCTTCGGCGGCCAAATGTGCGGCTCGCTCGACAATCGGCGGATCCCATGTGGATGCCATTGCAAGCGGTACTGGGAACGTCGTCCGGTAACCATGGATCACATCCAGCCCGAACAGCAGCGGTATATGCAGGCGCGATTTTTCTACCGCAATGTGCTGGTAGTGATTTGCGGCCGTTACGTTATCGAGATTGAACAGTGATCCCACCTGTCCGCTGGCGATCATGTCGTCGTAATTGCCGCGCCCCGTGCCGGGACCCGTGGGGGTTCCGATGGAGTACTGCACCAGCTGCCCGACCTTCTCTTCGAGCGTCATCTGTTTCAGCAGGTCCTCTACGCGCTGTTCAATCGGAAGGGTCGTCAGGTCGTTGCGGACTGCCAGCCCGTGAAAGGGAATTGGGCCCGCAGAAGCCGGCGCTTGTCCGTACAGGGGTAAAGCACCTAAGGAAGAACAGCAAATGAATAGTAGAGAGAGCCAGCGACTCGATTGCGTTTCCCGGTTCATCTTGCGCCTTGCTCCTAACTCTGGAAGGGGTAACAAATTCCCGAACAGTTATACAGTTTTTCACCCGAGGTCCGTGGGATTATTTTCTGGAAAGGCCACTGCATGCCTCAATTGTCTTGCAGTAAATCGATTTAGTAAACTATTTTCTTCCTGGCATTTCTCTTTTTCTCTCTCTTGCTCCTGCTCTTTGCCTGTGACAGAATCCACTTACCTTTCATGTCCAACTCTGGCAAAAAACATCCGCAAGAAATCCCTGACAGCGGCTCCAGTTCCGTCAGCTTGAAGAAACTTGCCGAGTATCTGGGTGTTTCCTCGGCAACCGTGTCTCTGGTCATTAACCGATCGCCCGGTGCAAAATCCATTCCCAACGTGACCCAGGAACGAGTCCGGAAAGCGGCTCGTGAACTGAATTACCGTCCCAACCTGATGGCGCGCTCCCTCCGTCAGAAACGCAGTTTCACGATCGGCGTCATTGTGCCGGAGATCAGCGAAGGTTACGCCGCGCTCGTGATGTCGGGCATTGAAGATTTTCTCCTGGAGGAGGGCTACTTTTATCTTGTTGTCAGCCACCGTCACCGCGCTGATCTTATCGAGGAGTACCCGCTTATTCTCCAGCAGCGCGCCGTCGAGGGCGTGATTGCAGTCGATACCGCCTGCAGCGACACCTGTACACTACCGATCGTATCCATTTCCGGCCACCGTGAGGTGCCCGGCGTGACCAACATCATGCTTGACCACGATGTCGCCGCAACGCTTGCTTTGCAGCACCTGCAGGAACTCGGTCACAAGAGTATAGCCTTCATCAAAGGTCAGGATTTCAGTTCGGATACAGAAATACGGTGGCAGTCCTTGCACACAGTCGCGAAACGCCTCGGGGTGAACATGGATCCCCGACTCGAAGGGCAGATGAAGAGTGATTCTTCATCTCCGGAAGTGGGTTACGAAGTCACGCGGGAAATCCTTTCTCACGGGGTTCCTTTTACCGCCCTGTTTGCGTTCAATGACACTTCCGCGATCGGCGCGATTCACGCCCTCCGTGAATCCGGCAGGCGCGTTCCTCAAGATGTTTCTGTCATCGGCTTCGACGATATTCAGAGTGCTGCCTATCAAAATCCCAGTCTCACAACCGTTCACCAGCCTTTGCGGGAGATGGGCGTGATTGGCGCTGAAACCTTACTGAAGAGAATCTCCTCAACCAACAAGGCCGAGTATCCGAAACAGATCGTCGTTAAACCGGAACTGAAAGTCCGCGCCAGCACAGCACCTTGCCCGTCCTAGTCCGGGCGATATCCCCCGCTCGTTTGAAGTTGCGTCCTTCAACGCCAGTCGTGCTATGCTCTCTACTGTAGTTAATCGATTTATCTTGCGACGGAGATCCCCATGCGCCTCGCTCGAGTTCTCCCGATTCTCCTGCTCTGCTCGTCGTCCGCTCTTCCCCAGACCACCGGGCCTCGTGGCCGAGCCTCAGAACCGATTGTCATCGATCTCGCCGCTCCGTCTCATCCTTTTCCGCATTTCTGGGAACAGGCTTTCGGTTCCGGACGCGCCATTCTTTCCCTCCGAGAATCCTACCGCAATGACCTGCGCGCGGTGAAGGCCGCTACCAACTTCAAATACGTCCGATTTCACGCCATCCTGCACGATGAAGTGGGAGTCTACGACGAAGATCAGCAGGGCAATCCGGTTTACAATTTCACCTACGTCGGTCAGATTTACGACGGGCTTCTCGCCAATGGTGTTCGGCCGATTGTTGAAATCAGTTTCATGCCCAAGAAATTGGCGGCGAGACAGGATCTCCATCCGTTCTGGTACAAGCAAAATGTTTCGCCTCCGAAAGACTATGTCAAATGGGACATGCTCGTTCGGCGGTTCGGGGAATTTCTTGTCGGGCGTTATGGTATCGATGAAGTGTCCCAATGGTATTTTGAGGTCTGGAATGAACCGAACATCGATTTCTGGTCCGGTGAACCGAAGCAGGCAACCTACTTCGAGTTGTATGACCACACCGCAAGGGCTCTCAAAGCCGTAGACTCCCGACTGCGCGTTGGCGGACCGGCGACTTCTTCCGCACATTGGGTCGACGATTTTATCGCCCACACAACGGCCAACCATGTTCCGACGGATTTTGTTTCGACTCACGGCTACGCTGACGACAGCGTTCAAGACTACTTCGGCACCAGTGAAACTATCCCTGTCGAGAAGCGCATGTGCCGGGCGGTCGAACGGGTTCACAACCAGATCAAATCGTCGGCGAGACCCGAGCTTCCTTTGCTCTGGACGGAATGGAACGTGTCTGGCTATGGCCAGCTGAACGCGGGTGAAACCAGCTATTCCGCCAGCGCCATCTCTGAATCGATTCGCGCCTGCGATGGGCTCGTAGACTTGATGTCGTTCTGGACTTTTAGCGATGTCTTTGAGGAGAACGGACCGGCAACACGGCCGTTAGACGGCGGCTTTGGCCTTGTAGGCGTGTGGGGAATCAAGAAGCCCAGCTTTTATGCGTTCTCCCTGCTTCACCGGTTGGGTGACACGCGCATCGCCAATCGTTCGGAAAATGTCATTGTCACGCGCCGTTCTGACGGTTCACTCGCAATCGCCGTCTGGAATCTTTATCCTCCCGATCATCCCGGATCGAGCAAGGCATTCGATTTAGAGTTTCCGGGTCTTCCAAAAAACGGACGCGCCATGGTCTCCCGTGTAGACCAGGACCATAGCAACACGCGCGCTGCCTATGACCGGCTGGGCCAGCCGCGGTATCCTACCGAGGCACAGGTGAAAGAGATCAACCGCGAAACGGCCCTCTTGGCGCCGCAGCCGGTGCCGATCAAAAACGGTCACTTGTCGCTAAACGTTCCGCCAAACGGATTTGCTTTGCTGGAGATTTCAAAGTAAGGATCAATGAGCTTCGTCGTTCGTTGCCAGTGGTGCATCCGGACCGTCCAGAGGCGGGAAAAAGAAGTCGCGCGGCGAATGCAAGAAGGCCCCGAAGATGGTCTTGACGATTGTCATGTTTCCCCCAAGATTCGCGCCGTGAGCTTTTAGCGCCAGTTTAAGAGCCAGGTAGAAACTCACACTCAGGTTGAGCACGAACGTGGCTGCAACCCCGATCGCAGCCCAGAAGAGCGCGCCTTCCGGCATACTTGACTTGCTGAGCGATACGGCTCCGAGTGCCACGGTTCCTGTCGAAAGCGTGACGTGCCGTACGTCAAGGGGCAGTCCGAAAAATCGTCCAAAGGTCGGTGTCAGGCCGAGCATATAACCCAAGGCAACGGATCCACCCCAGGAGGATACGTTTCGCGAGAAGCTCCGTGAAATCCGTTCGAGGCGTTCTGGCTTGAGAAACGCTCCGAGCCGGTGCTCGGCTATCGCTTCTGGCAATCGATGGTAGACTGCCCAGTTCTCAATCCACCCGCCGACCAAACTCGAGAGCCACAGAATCACTCCCGTAAGCGCTGCATAGAAAATCGTCAAGGTCTTGACCGGGTTAAGCGATGTGACTGCATATTCCGCAGTGTCTTCATGCAGCAGGGGCGCGCCAAATAATATGTGCCACAAAAACCCCAGTGCGATCGCTCCGGCTCCAACCGCGAGAATATTGCCCAATGCCGCGGCCAATTGGGTGCGGAAAATTCTCGCGACGAATGTCGCCAATTCCTCATCATTGCCACTTTGCTGACAACGAAGCACGATTTGCGCCAGGGCCGCACCGGTCATCGACGGCTGCTTGGTTGCCAGAGCCAGTCCCAGCACCTGCAAGAGCACGAAACTGACGGCGTAGTTGGTCCCGGCCAGGAAGCCTTCGACGAATGGTCCGAATCCGGAATGTGTTACCACCATCTTGATCGTCGCGGTTCCCACCGTCAGCAATCCACCACCGAGCGCTGCCCGCCACATCAGCCAATATTCCTTGCGATTGTTTGCAATGTAGTGTTCGCCGGTCTTGCCCGCCCACTCCACAATTTTCTTGGACATCAAGCGCATGCTGTTGCTCAGCAACACCATCAGGCTGCGATCGGACAAGCGTCCGCGAATCACTTCCCGCAAGAAGCGCTGTGCAGCAAGACGCTTTTGATGGCCGGGGTCAGCCGTCAATACGTCCGCGATAGCTTCCATGCGTCCGAGGCTCTGCTCGATCACATCAATTGCGTAGACCACGTCGAGATTCACACCCCGTTTGTCCATGTTCTCAACGATGATATTCAGCTCGTCGCGGCATCCTTTTACCGAGTTGCGCCACTGGCGTTCGGCCGAGAGAAGGTCCTCGCGACTGCGTAACGCCGAGATGAAACTATCTCCGGTGCGGGGCAAGAGGTAGAAAGAAGACTGCTGCACGGGGCGAGGTTTACTCCGCACCCTCAGTTTTTCCGACAGACCCAGCCCCTGTACCCGGGCTCCCAAGAGGCAGAAGGCGTCGATCAGGGACTCCACCACCGGACGCCATTGTTCAGCTCGTTCGTCCGGAGCCGCCAACGCAACAACGCGGTCAAAATTTTCCTCGGGCTGACTGAAAAAGTGATCCACTTCCTCTTTCGTCGGATACAAGCGGATAAATAACCGTGCCAGCTCCGTGTATTCCTTTGGCGCCGGCAGAACGATGCCCAGGAAGCGATTTGAGAGCTCTGCCAGAAGCCCTCGATCACTGGGCAATCCGGATTCCGCGAACAGCGAGACGCCATTGGTTGCCGAAAGCAGCGCGGCCAGGCTGTCATTGTATCGCGTGCGAATTTCCGGCGAATTTTCGAGTATGGAGAGCCAGACCGCCTGGCGTTTCCATCTCTCGTCATTCAGTCCGCTGAGACCTGGCGTAGAAGGTAGAGGCGGCGGAATGTCGCGATCCTTCCCTCGCATGAACGTATACAGTTCGACCGCAGCATCGAGGCGCGCGCCGAGGGAAGTGGCACTCGTCAATCTCTCGGCGCGCACGGCAAGCTGTCGCAGCGATTTGTTGCTTTGCTGCGAGGGCGGAAACAGGGAGAGAATGAGGTCGCGAGTCGGTGTCATGGAGGTCTGGCTGTCCTCCGCGGGCTCAGTCCGGTACGCGTGAACCGGATGGCCAGCAAAGGGAATGAATACCCTACCTGTATCCACGATGCTATGCAATCGAGAGAATCGCACTCGAGACGCACACTTCCCGGGCTCGCAGATCGAGGTGCCCCTCGTGTAGACTGTGTTTCTGCAGACGACCGGTCGATGTTCTACCTGGAGAAGAGAGGAACTCCACCATGGCCAAGAAAACAAAATCAGCTTCCAAACCGAGCTCGGTCGAGCCGCTCAGCAAGCGGAAGGCTTGGGCCGATCTGAAAGCGCATCACGCCAGAATCCGAAAGACTCATCTACGCGAGCTATTTGCTGAAAATCCCAAGCGAGGCGAGCAGTTTTGTACAGAAGCACTTGGGATCTTTCTTGATTACTCGAAAAATCGCATCACGGAGAAAACACTCAAGCTTCTCGTCGCTCTTGCTAAAGAGTCGGGCCTTGAGGCCCGCATCGCGGCAATGTTCCGAGGGGATAAAATCAACATCACGGAGAATCGTGCAGTTCTCCATGTCGCCCTTCGCGCACCGAAAGGCGAAAAAATTCTGGTGGATGGCAAAGATGTTGTTCCGGATGTTCACGCCGTCCTCGAAAAGATGGCAGACTTTAGCAATCGCGTTCGCAGCGCTGCATGGAAGGGGCACACGGGCAAGCCGATACGTAACATTATTAACATCGGGATCGGTGGTTCGGACCTCGGGCCGGTGATGGCCTATGAGGCACTGAAACATTACAGCGCTCGTAATTTGACTTTCCGTTTCGTTTCGAATGTGGATTCCACGGACTTTGCGGAGGCGATCATTGGACTCGACCCCGCGGAAACGCTATTTATCATCTCGTCGAAAACCTTCACGACGCTCGAGACGATGACCAATGCGCATACTGCGCGCGACTGGACGCTGAAGGGATTGGGCGGTGACGAGAAGGCAGTCGCCAAGCACTTCGTTGCGGTTTCAACGAACGCGGCTGAAGTCTCGAAATTCGGTATCGATACCGCCAACATGTTTGGTTTCTGGGATTGGGTGGGCGGCCGCTATTCGATGGATTCCGCGATCGGCCTTTCTACGATGCTCGCGATCGGTCCGGACAATTTCCGCGAGATGCTCGCCGGATTCCACGCGATGGATGAGCATTTCCGCACGACCCCATTTGAAAAGAACTTGCCCGTGCTGATGGGATTGCTTGGTGTCTGGTACACCGATTTTTTCGGCGCACAAACGGTTGCGGTCCTTCCTTATGAGCAATATCTCAAGCGCTTTCCCGCCTATCTTCAGCAACTCACAATGGAGAGCAATGGCAAGCACGTCACGCTTTCGGGCGCTACCGTGAATTATGAAACTGGTCCGATCTATTGGGGGGAACCTGGTACCAATGGGCAGCATTCCTTCTATCAATTGATCCACCAGGGGACGCGCCTGATTCCATGCGACTTCATCGCTTTCGGCGAGTCCCTCAATCCACTGGGGCGTCATCACGATATTCTGCTGGCGAATGTTTGTGCGCAAACCGAAGCTCTGGCATTCGGCAAGACCGCGAAGGAGGTGAAAGCGGAAGGGACTGCCGACTGGCTCGTCCCGCACCGCGTCTTTGAAGGCAACCGCCCGTCAAACACCATCCTTCTCGAGAAACTCACGCCGGCCGCCCTCGGGAAACTGGTTGCGCTCTATGAACACTCCGTCTTCACACAAGGCACGATCTGGAGTATCGATTCCTTCGACCAATGGGGTGTTGAACTTGGGAAGGTCCTTGCGCAACGGATCATCCCGGAAATCGAGAGTCCGACGGAAACAAGACTGACGCATGACAGCTCGACTAATAACGTCATACGCCGCCTCCGGCAATACAAGAAGTAACTGGCTCTGGCCGTACGCTGAGGACAACTGATGGACGTAACACTCGACTACCAAGCGCTGCTCAACGTGGCAATCGAAGAAGCCCGGGCCGGTTTGAAGGAGGGAGGCATACCGATCGGCGCCGCGGTTTTTAACTCTAGCGGACATCTGTTGGGTGCCGGGCACAATCGCCGCGTGCAGAATGACGATCCGTCCGTGCACGGCGAAACCGATGCGTTTCGCAATGCCGGTCGCCAGCGCAGCTACCGCAACCTGATCATGGTGACCACGCTCGCTCCCTGCTGGTATTGCAGCGGTCTAGTCCGTCAGTTCGGTTTCCGGACAGTGATTGTCGGCGAAAGCAGAAACTTTCAGGGTGGCGTCGATTGGCTAAAATCGCTCGGCGTAAACGTGATCGACCTGGATTCCGAAGAGTGCGCGAGGTTGCTGGCAAATTTTATCGAAGCCAACCCGACCCTCTGGCACGAAGACATCGGGGTTGATGACTAGCCAGTCCTTCGAAATACTCGGCAGAGTGAATAATCAGCGTCTGAATATATTGATCTGGCCGGCTATCTTGCTGTTCGTAACCGTCCCGTGCGGCTCATCGCCAAAGATGACCGTTACGCTGTTATAGCGTAGCCTGAATCGGGCATTAGAACACCATCTTCAGTGTGAACTGAACCTGACGTGCACTGCCGATGGTCTTGTTGACGTTACCGAGGCCAAAGGGGCAATTGTAGAAATTATTGACCGGGTTTGACGTGCCGCAACCTGTTGGAAGAACGGGCGTCCCGCTGACAGGGAAGCCATTGTAGTACTGGTTTTGCGTAACGTCGTCGATGGGGATGTCAAAGCTGGGCGTGTTGGTGATGTTGAAGACGTCCATGCTGAAACGGAGATTTAAACGTTCGGTGATGAGTGTGTTTTTCACGAGAGAGATATCCAGACGACGCTGCCAGGTCTGGCGAAAGATGTTGCGCTGTCCAGTCGTGAAACCAGTCTCATATGGATCGTTGGACGGGATAGCACCATTCAAACCACCTGCTCCGATAATCGGGATGGTGAAGCAGGATGCTTCAAGTGCTGGAAGTCCGGGCGTAACGCCATTGCTGCCGGTGACGGCCTTGCAGCCGGGAACTACCGGGACAATCGGATTGGTGATACCGTCCGATACTCCGTAATATACGCTGCCGACCGCACCGCTGTAGTCAATGACGCTGAAGGGCTGACCGCTCTGCAGAACGCCAACTCCCTGGATCGCCCACCCATTGGTGAATCGTGACTTGATGCTGGCACTATCGCCGGTGAATTTCGGCAATTCGTACACAAAATTGATATTGAAGACGTGAGTGCGATCAAAGTCCGACGTACCATAGGCTTCGTGCAGGTTTAGTGGGTTGTTGCCGTTGTAGAACAGGCCCAGGGCGCTCTGTTCATCGGTAGCGTGGGAGTAGGTATAGGAAAAGCCGACTTGCAGGCCATGGCTCATGCGTTTCTCGACGTGAGTCTGAAGGGCGTTGTAAGCGGAAATGCCTTGCGCATTGTAACTGAGCGATTCGGACGAGTAACCAACGTAGGGTACACGGAGGTCGATGTTTCCGCCTTCGTAGGTGCTCAGATAGGGGCCCTGATTGTTAGGAAGGCTGGCCGTCGAGAAATCGGGATTCAGAAGTTGATAGCCGTAGGAATACTGCTGCCCATTGATCGGATGAGTGGGCGATGCAATCTGCGCCTGGTTAAACGGTACGGGAATGACAAGATGGCGTCCCAGATTGCCGACATAGCCAGCTTCAATCATGATGTCGTTGCGCGGCTGCCATTGAATGTCGAGAGTATTGTTGATCGAATACGGCAATTTGTTTGTGCGGTTATAGACAGCCAGTGCAAATAGCTGTGCGCCAGTCTCGATTTCCGAGACATTCGGCAGGTAATTGATGATGTCCGCCGGATTGCCGGTTGGAGGTGCTTGCAGCTGGTCGCCCCAAGGGCTCGCGAGCGAACCGCCGGTGCCGTTGCCGATACCGACTTGTGTCGGATCGCAGGTCGGGATGAAGGTTTGATACGGAGAAGTGAGGGACTTGCAAACTTGGGAATTGACGAATGGCGGAGCCTGGTTGACGCCGAATGGGCCGCCGGTGATGACGCCAGCTGCGAAGCCAGGGGAAAGATAGGAAAAAAGTTCGCCGCGATCATAGTAGAAACCGGTACCTGCTCGGACGACGACTTTGCTGTGAAACATTTCGGGAGACCATGCGATGCCAAGTCGAGGAGCAAAACCCCATTGACGGCCGGTGAGCGTCGTATTGCTGACTCCCTTCGAAGGGAACTGCTTGTTGTTGCCAGCGATGAGGAAACCGGTGGAGGTGACTTCCTGACCGTCGAAGGCATATTGCGATGGGTCGAAGTTGTAGACACGGCCGTATTTCTCAGTCAGACCGCCGTTCCAGTCATAACGCAGGCCGAGTGTGATGTTGAGGTTCGGCTTGATGGCAAATTTATCCTCGATGTACAGACCGGTCTGGCCCGCACGCCAGTACCGGTTGGCATCCCCCTGCAGGTACGCCGTCGTGACGAAACCGTCAGAGGTGTATGGGGTGACCAGGCCCTGCACGAATTGAGAGAAATCGGAGATGCCGATGATACCGGAATCGGTGCGTCGGTCGCGCGTGTTCAACTGGGTGTATGCGTAACTGCCGCCGAAGGTAATCGTGTGCTTGCCCTTGGTCCAGATGGCCGTGGCGGATGGCATAAAACGGTTCTGGAAGACGCCGGTCCAGGCCCCCTGGGAAGCCGCGCCTTCTCCGATCGTCAGTGCAGCATTGGCAACGGGATCGGGCAGCGCACAATTCGGATCTGAATTTGGGCATCCGGTATTGGCAGGAGAGTTGTTACCGAAGTTGTCGACGATCGTGATGCCCGGGAAAATGCTCGATCCGAAGTTGTTGATCCCCAAGAACGACGCGGTGAACGGCGAGGATACGGTACTGTATACCTTTTCACGAATGAATCCGAATGTCTCACTGATGCTGAAGTTGGACCGGATCGTCTGAGTATTATTGATCGAAGCGACCTGGCTGCCGGCATCCAAATGTTGGGCGAATCCGGCAACGCTCGAGTACGCGTAAGGCGCGACGGTCGGATCGTGCTGATAGTAGTATTTCAGCGCGACCGTGTCTTTCGCCGTCGCGTTGTAGTCCACGTCGGCCACGAGTTGATTTGCGGTGAACAAAGCGGTTCCAGGAATGACGGCGTTTTCCGGGAAATTTACCGTCGGAGTCTGGCCGTCCGCCGAAGGAATAAGATATTGTCCGTTCGGAAACTTGTAATTAAGAAGGGTGTAGGCGATCTGGCTGATCTCCCCGGGTCCGTTGCCAATAACTGGCTGAATGACTGCGGAATAGGGAAAGTTGCAGGGAGGAGTCGAGCAACCGGTGCCGTTCACGACGGCAGCGATACCTGCCGGACTGCGGTCATTCGTCAGGCCTGATGGCACCGTAATTCGAGAAAGTCCAATTTCCTGATCCGACGCATGAATCTGCTGGTAGCTGATGAATCCGAATAATTTGTCTTTGATAATCGCGCCACCGAGAGTCCCGCCCCACACCACACGGTGCAACTCGGGGTTTTTTTCATTTTGCGGAATGTTGGGGTCGGCGTTGAAGAAGAACGGAGCGGCGTTGATCCAGTTGGTCCCGCGGTCGACGTATGCACTGCCATGAAGTGAGTTCGTGCCGGAAGCGGTGCTCATGTCAATGTGCGCCCCGCTGTTGGAGCCCTGCTGCACGTCATACATCGAAGTGTTGACGCGAAGTTCCTGGATCGACTCTGGAGCGGGAGTGGGCAGCGCCTGCCCAATGGCCAGATAGGGTGAAGCCGTACTCTGAATCACCGCCGCGCTGGAACTAGCGGCGCCGCTGACTCCGGTGTTGTTGACGACGCGAGCCGACGCTACCTGACTCGTGCTCTTGCCGTTGAACAAGTTGCTGGCATCGACGCCGTTCAGCAGGAAACTGTTACTGGTATCGCGTTGGCCGTTTGCCCAGATCGGTTGGTTGCCGAGTCCGCTGTTTGCGCCGGTGCCGCTGGGTAGTTCGGAGTTCACACCCGGGGACAATATTGCAAGCCCGGTAAAGCTCCCGGTGGGCAATGGGGTCGATTCAATCTGATTTTTTTCGAGAATGTAGCCATTGGTCGTGTCTTCGGCGTTCATCAAGGGTGACGCTTCGACTGTAACCGTAGTGCCGACCTGACCTACCTTAAGGGTGCCGTTCACCGTGGCCGTGCGGTCTGCTTGCACCGGGACCGACGGTATCTTGAGAGTTTGAAAGCCGTCGTGGGTAATCGTGAGGGAATATGTGCCGATCGGCAGGTTGACAAATTCGTAGCTGCCGGCAGCATTCGTCTTTTGCGATCGCGTCAGCCCGGTGCCATCTCCTACCAGAGTAACTTCCGAATCCGACACCGCACCGCCTGAAGCATCTGTGATCGTTCCGGTGATTCCACCGAGGGTTTGTTGCGCGAAGGCGGGAGAACTGAGGAGGACCATTATGCAGCTGAGACAACAACCGAGAGAAAACAGGCAAAGCAATCTCGAAATTCCACGAGCCGTCTTGATCATTCGGTGACGCCTCCAAGCGTTATGAGAATACACATGGCCTCAAACTCGAACGGACGCAGAGGAAAAAAATTTGGTTATAATCTTGGACTACCGCCTGACAACTTCCCCTCAAAAAACGGGTTTCGAGGAAGCTATTCCAATTTCAAACGGAATCGAAGCGCAATTTTTAGCTTTTCTCGATTCGTTTTTTAATTGTTCTCTTCTACATCAGATTTGGCTGGAATTCCTCCGAATACCGAGCGCGGTTGTCGATGACCTGTGGATTCTCTGTTGAAATTCTTACGTTGAGGATCGTGCAGGCCGCTTCCTGGACGCCCATGAGACCCGCTGGGTCCAGACCAGTACGGCCGCCAGAAGAACTCCGGAACTTCGCGGCAGATGACCTTTCGACCGGAAGCGAGTTGATTCGGCCAAAAATGAACGTTGAGCTGCGCGACTAGATCTCTACGACCATCTGGAGCTCGACCAGGGCATTCCGCGGCAGGGCAGAAACCCCGATCGCCGTCCGTACGTGCTGGCCCGCGTCGCCCAGCACCTCGATAAGGACGTCTGAGGCGCCGTTGATCACTTTCGGGGAATCCGCAAATCCCGGAATACAGTTCACGTAGCCATTGACGCTAACGACGTTCTTGATCAGGTCGAGTGAACCGAGGTATTTGCGGAGAATCGCCAGCTGGGTGAGCGCGCAGGCGCGCGCAGCCATGTAACCTTCCTGGACACTTCGATTAGCGCCGACAGTGCCGGTGATGATGTCGTTTGAGCCGATCGAAATGACCCCGGACAAGTGGACGAGATGGCCTACCGTTTTGGCCGGGATGTAATTACCACCGGTGCCGGGCACGGGAGGCAAAACAATGCCATGTTCAATCAGCCGCGCTTCTGCCCTGTCTGCCATGAGATCGCCGCTCCCTAATAAGCGCTACGCGACACTGTAGCACAGCCAACAAATTCAAATCCCGGCAAAGCCTTTTTCCTTTTGCCGCCGGAATCGGCTGAGATAGCATGTGCAGCATGCATACTTGGGGCCTCGCTTTTTCCGTATGTGTATTTGCCAGTTTGCTCGGCCAGAAATCGAACTTGGAGGCCAAAATTCCTGCGTCCAGAGTCCGCGGGACAGACAGTCTTGCCTTACGAACCTCGCGGTCCTCTGCTTCAGATCTTGAATTAAGTGGCAGTCTCATCGGAGTTCCGGCAGGTGAGCATCGATTTCTAACACGCGAGGATTTGCTGACCTTGCCGCAGGTGACTTACAACGTCAGCGACGATGCCAATTTCACGAAGCCGACGCAGGTCAGTGGCGTTCTTCTCGAGGAATTGAATCAGAGGATCAGCGCAAAACCGCACACCGATATGGTCATTGCACTTTGCAGTGATTTGTACCAGGCAAATTATCCGCACGGTTATATGGTTCTGCATAAGCCAGTGCTTGTTTTGCTGATCGATGGCAAAGCACCTGGGGATTGGCCGAAGGACTCCGAAGGTCATGCTGCTTACATGGGACCATATCTGATTTCGCATGCACAATTTATGCCTTCCTTCTACGTTGGTCTGAATCCAGAGGAAGCACAGATACCCTGGGGTGTCGTGCGACTGGACTTTCGCGACGAGCGGAAGACTTTCGCTACGATTGCGCCAAGTGGACCACGGGCCGGCTCTCCTGAAGTTCAAGCAGGGTATCGGATCGCCGAGCAGCACTGTTTCCGGTGTCATAACCGAGGCCCCGACGGTGGGCAGAAGGCCGGACGCCCGTGGGAAGTGCTGGCCACGTGGGCGGTTGCATCACCCGAATACTTTGCAGCGTATGTACGAAATCCTCAGAGTAAGAACCCTCGTGCGCTGATGCCCGGAAATCCTAACTGTGACGACGCGACAATCAGTGACCTGATCCTGTACTTCCAGACATTTGATGCAAGGAATCAGCCATGACTCTCCGAGTAGTCAAAATAGCACTCGTACTGGGAATCGCACTGATCTATGTCCTTACGGTCTTCAACAATCTGACAGATTACAACGCAAATTTTCAGTTGGTACGTCACGTACTGATGATGGATTCCACACTTCCCGACAACGGTGGATTGTGGCGTGCGATCAATCAGCCCGCATTGCACCACACCTTCTACATCACCATCATTCTGTGGGAAGTGGCAACGACGATCCTTTGCGTCTGGGGCGGATTGCGGTTGGTTCGCGCATTTCGTGGGGATGCCAAAGCGTTTTACGCCGCAAGCAATGTTGCCGTCGGCGGCCTTACATTTGGCCTGCTGATGTGGTTGCTGGCGTTTCTAGGCGTAGGCGGTGAATGGTTCCTGATGTGGCAATCCAAGGCATGGAACGGGCAGGAAGCGGCATTTCGGATGTTCACGGTCGTTGGGATTGTTCTCATGGTCGTTCTCCAGCGCGATTCTGGCGATTAGCGGGAGAGCGAGCCAGACGGCTTGCTGCGCGAACGCACAAAGAACCACAGCAGTCCGAGAACAAGATAGGCCAGGTAGATATAAGGCAACTTACCATATGGGCCTTCTGGAACCGGATAAAGATTCCCTATCAGCGCCAATAGCATGGCGAGGCCCGCCAGGGCGGGAATGATTCGATCGGACGGCGTAAAAGCGTTGTGGAGTTTGAGGTATTTCGGAAGCGCGAGACAAACCAGCGCATAGGTGACAATAAATCCGTAGGTAGCGAGCGAGCCCATCCAGCCATAGACGTCCAGACCGCTCGCGCCTCGCGCTGCCAGTACCGCTACTGGAACTACCGCAGCGATCCCTGTAACTAGAATTGCTTTCACTGGTGTTTCATTTGTCCTGTGAGTTTCGCGAAATATTCCGTGCGCAAGCCCGTTGTGTGACATCAGTAGCAAGACGCGCGCCGCGGCGGTGATGCACGCAAGTGTGCCCGCGAACATGCTGACAAGCGCTCCAACATCGATAAGCAGCCCCAAGACGCGTACGCCAGCGACTTGCGCAAGCACCCGCATGGGCGCCTCGCTGGTGCCCAGGTCCTGGCCCGCCACACGCAGACCGAGCACTTCGGTATACGCGCAAACGGTGAAAACGACCCCGGCCAGCAGTGCGCTCTGAATTACGGCGCGGGGAATTGTCTTCAGCGGATTGCGGGCCTCTTCTCCCAATGTTGTAGCGCTCTCAAATCCGACGAAGCTGAACAACGCCATGACCAGCCCCAAGCGCAACCCTTTCCCGGACATACCCTGCAGCCGAAATTGCAATCCGTCGATATGCCATCCGTGCCTGAGGAGCACAAGAACGATGACAAGTAAAATGAAGCTGAGAGAAATGGCTTCGATCCATAGCATCAGGCGGGCAGAGACTTTCACATCGCGCCAGGCGATCCAGATTGAGATGGCGGTGACCAGTATCGCGAGAAATACAGAGGAAATTCCGTAGCCGATAGCGTCGCGTAACAGGATATTTCCGTAGTGATAGAAACCTCCGATGACACTCGCGCCCGTAGAGATATAGGCGAGCAACAGGCTCCACGCAGCGGTGGCGCCAAGCCATGGAGGAAGAATCATCGAAGCATATGTGTAGAGCGAACCGGGCGAAGAGGAATAGCGCGCAAATCTTCCGATACACAGGGCGACCAGAAGAATAGCAGCAGTGGCAAGCGCATAGGCGAGCCAAGTTCCGTTGCCGGCAAGCGCACAGACCAGCGGAATTGTGGCAACGGGAGTTGTGGTTGGGGCAATCGTCGAAACCGATTGTGCCAGCGTTTCCATCGGAGAAAGCACTTCGCGACGTAAGCCATAACCAGAGGCACCGGAATGCGATTGCTGCGGGTTGTCCATCCAGCTCCGCTCCTTTGCAACGTGACGCGATCGGATTCAGCGCGGCGGGAATAAAAGCGGCAACAGTATAGCCCCGGAGGATCCAGTGCAAGTGTGGTGCGATGTTTCCCCAGGAAAGGCAGCGCCGCCGAATGGCCCGTCGGTTGCCGGAAATCATCGCTCAATCGCCGGGGAACTGCCACACGCAAAATTGTGTTCAGATGAATCTGTCGAATGAAGGAAAAAAACATTGCTCTGGTGTTGAAGAATGGGGTATTTGTTCTCTTCGCGAATTTCCGGAGACAACAGGTTGCTTGAGAGCGTGTTCCACCTCGAAGAGAACAAAACAACGATACGGCGGGAACTGCTGGCAGGAGTGACTACGTTCATGACGATGTCCTACGTCGTGATCGTGAATCCACGGATATTGTCGGATGCTGGCATGCCAGTAGAGGGAGTATTGTTCGCCACCTGCATCTCGTCGGCGATTGCAACGCTGATCATGGGTTTGTGGGCGAACTACCCGATCGCGTTGGCACCGGGCATGTCGCTAAACGCATATTTTACGTATTCGGTGGTGATCGGACGCGGCGTGCCGTGGCAGACAGCACTTGGCGTCGTGTTTCTGTCCGGCGTCCTGTTCCTCCTGCTTACCTTGACGAAACTGCGTGAACAGATCGTGAACGGAATTCCCGATGCGCTGAAGCACGGAACGGCCGGTGGAATTGGATTGTTCATTGCGTTTATTGGGCTCCGAAATGCGCAAATCGTCGTTCCGAACAAAGCGACCGTAGTTGGAATGGGGCACATCGCAGATCCGCAGGTGCTGCTTGCGGCGGCTGGGTTGATTTTTATTGCGATTTTAATGGCGCGCAAGATCGGCGGAGCCATTCTGGTCGGTATCGTGGCGATTACGCTTGCAGGAATTCCATTGGGTCTGGCCCATTGGCCAGAACACTTTTTCTCCTTGCCACATCCCTCCAGCACTTTCATGAAACTCGATCTGCGTGCGGCAACCAAAATTGGACTGGGCGAACTCGTTTTCGTTTTCTTCTTTGTCGATCTGTTTGATAACGTGGGGACATTGGTCGGTGTTTGCGAAGAAGGCGGATTTCTGCAGGACGGGAAACTTCCGAGGGCCAGTCGTGCGCTGTTGGCTGATGCATTCGGGACAATTCTGGGCGCATTCACCGGTACGTCGACTGTGACAAGTTATATCGAAAGCGCTGCCGGAGTGGCGGCAGGGGCGCGGACGGGTCTCGGAAATATCGCTATTGCAGTGTTGTTCGTGATCGCGATGTTCTGCGCGCCTTTGGTGGCGGCTATTCCGACATATGCCACAGCACCTGCATTGATTCTGGTGGGGGCATTGATGTGTGGATCTTTGGCCCGCGTCCGTTGGGATGATTTCAGCTCTGCGTTTCCGGCTTTCATTACGCTGATCGCAACACCACTGACGTTCAGCATTGCCACCGGACTCAGTCTGGGGCTGCTGTCGTTCACTTTTATAAAGCTGGGAACCGGAAAGCACAGGGAGATCAGTCCGCTGATCTGGGTGCTGACCCTGCTATTCATCCTGCGTTACGCGTTTCTGGGAAAAGAATGATTGTTAGGATTAGGTTGGACGAGAGGTGGCCGTGGATAAGGTGTTGCATCTTAAAGCGACAACAGCTGACATCGGGGCATACGTTTTCTTGTGTGGCGACCCGAGCCGAGTTGCCGCGATCTCAAAATATTTTGATGAACAGAAGGAAGTGTCGAGGGCGAGAGGATATGTCATTCATTCCGGAAAACTCGCTGGTGAGCGGGTGTCGGCGGTCGCAAGCGGGATCGGTGGCCCGTCGACAGCCATCGCGGTCGAAGAATTGATCGCCCTTGGCGCAAGGACATTTTTGCGGGTGGGAACATGTGGTTCTTTGCAGTCTAACGTCAAGATCGGCGACACGATTATCAGTACGGCGGCGGTGCGCGAAGAAGGAACGACAAAGCAGTACATTGCGGTGGAATATCCTGCCGTAGCGAGCTGGGATGTGGTGCAGTCGCTGGTACAGTCCTGCCGGCGAGCAAAGGCCAAGTTTCATATCGGGTTGACGCATTGCAAGGATGCGTTTTACTCGGAGCTGCCGGAATATACGGCGGACCCTGAAGGGACTGAAAGACGTTGGAATGGATGGAGCAGAGGGAATGTGCTGTGTACGGAGATGGAGGCTTCGACGATCTATGTGATTGCTTCGATGAGAAAGTGCAGAGCCGGTGCACTTTTGCACGTCGTGGGATCAACAATTGAAGGTAACCTGATCACGAAGGCCCCTGACATCGAACCGGTCCTTGAAATTGCGATCGCCGCGATGAATCTCCTGATTACAAACGACCTTCCCAGAGCATGAACGTGCACATTCTCATTTAGTTGCCGTATCAAGCCGTCGCGGCAATCGCAGTCAATGTAATGTCGCGCTCTTGTCGGCTACGATCGTCAGTACGGTGAAACCCGGATGTGTTTTCCAAACTGCCGGTTCGGAACGGTGCTAATTTCCGCCGATCTGGTAGCCAATTCCTCGGACTGTTCGAATGATCGGTTGTTGATTGCCCAAGTCAATTTTGTGGCGGAGATAGTTGATATAGACGTCTACTATGTTTGTGAAAGTGGCGACGTCTGCGTGCCAGACTTTCTCGATGATCGCAGCGCGGGTAACGGGCCGCCCAAGATTTCCCAGGAGAAAATCGAGCAGGGCATATTCCTTGGGGCTGAGGTCGATGGTTTTCCCCCCGCGGCTGACGCGATGGGTGAGTCGATTGACCTCGAGGTCCGCAAATAGATACGTGTTCCTGAGTGGTCGGGAATGGCGACGTAGAACAGCGCGCATTCGCGCGACCAGTTCTGTTACGACGATAGGTTTCACGAGAACATCGTCGGCGCCGGAGTCCAGGTAACGCACCCGATCTTCAGGCGAATTTGCGGCCGAAAGAAGTATGTACGGCAGGTTTGGCCAGCGTTGCTGGATGGCGAGCAATAATTCACTGGCCGACGTCACTGAGTGGTCCATATCGAAAAGAAGCAGATCGAATTGGGCAGTGGCGGGGATCTGAAAGAGTGATCCGGCTAGAGCGAGGGTCTGGACTGAAAAGTTGTCGTGTCTTAATTCGTTGAGCGAGTGAACGAAACACGGGTCCGCCTCAACTACGAGAATACGCATGCGTGTTGTCTCCCCAAAATTTGTCATGGCCTGCTTCCTTGATCACCAGACTCGGGCCTATTGAACCTTCACGATTGTGAGTGAAGGGCGCTGGCTTGAATATCCCTCCTCCGGGGCAGCGAAACATGAAGCCGATCCAAAGAGGGATTCACTTGGTAGTTTCGAACTAGAGAGTCTTTCCGATCTGCTGCCCAGGCGGGTGAAGTAGATAATTCCATGACTGTTCATCGTCTATCTGCTCGGCGCGAAATGCGGCTTTTGCTATTGCCCGACACGCGAGGCCGAGCAAAGCTGTGATGTCGATTCCGGAAAGCCAGAAAAGAAAATAATTGAGCTTCATAAATCGCTCCTAGCTGGTTCGACCAATGACAGCTGAACGGTCATTGATTCGCGACGAGAGGACTGACAGGCACGCCCAATCGTGGGTGCATTGTGCGCCGATATGATGAGGCAGGAAATCCCGCGTTTGGGGCACGCATCAACGAAAGAGTGGAGTTCAGGTGGTGCCCCTTTTGCGGAATGTTTCGGATTGGATCGATGTGGGATATTGCATGAGTGGATACCACCAAATTGCAAGCGAAACAATTAATGGAAAAACCAGCCAGTCATCCTGACGTCCAGAGCCCTCAACCGATGCGACGTAGCGGCCGACTCCGCATCGAGATCCCTGTTCTCATTCTAGGAAGTGATGAACGGGGAAGAGTCTTCTCCGAAGAGACACATACCGTGATGGTGAGTGCTCACGGAGCCGGGATCGTTTCGAGCTATAAATTGATTCCGGAACAAGAGTTGATCCTGAGACGGATCGGTTCTAGTCGCGAGGCAGAAATCTCTGTGGTGGGCAAGATCGGGGAAAAAGGGAAGCTCTTTGTCTATGGGATGAAGTTTGTCGAAGATGAAACGAATTTCTGGAGCGTTGACTTCCCTGAGGCGAAGCGGCATGAAATACGCCCTCCCGTAGAGGCGTTGGTCTGCGGCGAATGCAAAGTCCTGGCGGAAATAGCAACGGGAGACTTCGAGAGGGATATTTACTCCACACAAGGAGGGTTGGCAAGGTTCTGCGACAACTGCGCGCTGATAACGATGTGGCAGCCATCCCAGGAGTTGGGTCGCACCGTACCGAAAGCCTTGGTCAAAAAGCAGAAGGAAAAACCGTGGGAAACGGACCGGCTTCCAACAGGGAGGTCAGGCCCGGTGAGCACTGGACTGGTGGTTCTGGCCGATGCGATTGATCGAGCGGAACGACGACGGAAGGCACGCGCGAAAGTCAATTTCTGTGCGTTTGTGACTTCGAAGAACCGGGCGGACGACATTGTGGCGTGCATCGATATGTCACGTGGCGGTGTCAGTTTTCGCAGCAGGAATTCGTACCTTACAGGAGCACGTGTAGAGATCGCAGTTCCTTTTTCGCAGGAGGCGTCAAAATCTCAGGCTATTTTTGTGCCAGCACGAATCGCCAACGTGACCGACAAGAATGATGAGTCAGGGATGCGAAGATTCGGGATTGAGTTTCTGAAAAACTAGAGAATAGACGAGTGCTAGTCTTCCCCGCTTGACCCAGTGATTCGTCCGCTGCTGACGATTCCTATCCTGCATCTCGGCGGTAGGGTTATTGGCGCTATCCTTTAGGTAGGATTTCTCGCGGATGACTCGCTTCGCACTCCTTAAACTGACCGGATGCGATCATGTGCGAACTGCTCGATTCGATCCGCAGCAGCAGCGGCACCGCCGTATTTGCGCATCGACTGGGACAATCGTTGGGCTGAGTTCCTGTACCTGGGCTCGGTCAGGACCCTCTGGATCTTTGAGCTGAAGTCAGTCAGATCGATGGTTTTCTCGCCGTCATCGTCATTCACCGGCATTACAATTTCGCCGGCGCCCAATGCTGCACACCGTCGAGCGTTGCTTTCGCGTTCCGTACTTGTTGGGATAATCACTGCAGGAGTGCCGGCCGCCAGTCCGGTCATGACTGAGCTGTATCCTCCGTGATGCACCATCAGACTGCTACGTTGAGCCATGGCCTGTCCGGGCACGTAGGAGACATGATGGAAGTTGGCCGGCAACGTGCCGAATTCTGCCGGAATTTCCTGGAACCCGCTGGTCAGCACAACGTGGACATTTGCATCATGTAGCACCTCAATCGCGGCCCGCGTGACCACGACCGAGTCGAATGGATTCGGAACATTCCCGCTGTACCTCGGATTGCCGGAGTAGACCCAAACGACCGGCCATTCGCGACTCAGGCCCTCAATCGCCTTGGGCAATACGGCATTTCCCCGTTGCCATATGGTTGGCCCGACATAGAGCACGTTCTTAGTGCTCGAGAGCGGGTCAGTTTCCGGCGTGCCCACAATCAAAGAAAGGTCGCCAGCCATCAGGTCGACGCATCGATCCACCTTCGCGATGGAATATTCAGCCGCTACACCATTGATGAACCTCGCGGCGCTCGGCAATCCGGCCGGCCGTTCTTTTTCCCACCAAAGGAAGCCACGGCTTGATGGATGAAAATTCCCCTGGAGCACGGTGACCAGCGGTACATGCAAAATTCGAGCAGCCAGGCACGCGAGGAGATCGAATGAATCGATGAGAACGTCCGGATCAAACCCTCGGATCAGCTCCAAATAGGCGGCGGTTGTGGCCCTGACGTATCCTTCGTCGGTGTAGAGCGCCGCAAAGAACTGTTCGACATCCCAGGCTGCGCTGGCCTGCGCCAGATCAATCATGCCGGCGATCATTGGCGGGTCAGGCATCGGAAGATTCCGCAATCCGGCTTCGGCGATTAGCTTCGAAGGTGCCGGAGACGGATTGAAAACCGCGACGTCGTGGCCGCGGTCGGCAAGCGCCCGCGCAATAGGTACCATGCGCGTGGGCAATCCCAAATCATTTGCCGGCAACATTGTGAACAGAAATCTGCCCATCGAAATCCTCCGATCGTCGAATTGTTCTATCTTCAATGGTGCGCAGAGTCAAATCGGCCTCTTCGGGATCGAGCCAGGGGACACCGCTTCGTCTGCCGTCGGAAGGCTCCAGGAACCTGCCTTTGACGATTTTCATGTGGACTTGATCTGGCCCGGACCCTGTCATTTTTGACAATAGTCGGAGTCGGCCCAAGGTGAAATTATAGTAAGGCTCAACGATCTCGCCGTACGTCTGTTTAGGAGGAATTTTTCATGAGATTAGCGGTTCTTTGCTTTTTGGCATGCGTAGTGTTCTCAGCCGTAAGCCGTGCTCAAGGCCCAGTCTTTACCATCACTCCCGAAGAGAGCGACGTTAAGTTCTTTGTGAAGGCTTCCGTGGCCATCGAGGGCAAGTTTACCAAATGGGACGCTACCCTCACTTTCCCTTCGACAGACGCCACCTCGGCCGTTCTCGATATCAAGATTTATGCCGACTCAGTGAGTACCGGAAGCGGTATGAAAGACGACAAGCTAAAGAGCAAGGACTTCTTTAACGCCGCCGACGATCCGTACATTACATTTCACTCGTCCAAGGTTGTGCAAACTGGCCCGACAACCTTCGATGTACAGGGCACGTTCACGATCCGAGGCGTCTCTAAACCTGAAACGCTCCACCTGACCCTGACCGGGAAGGGAACCGGCAACGGCGAAATTAAAGGGACTATGGCGTTTGACCGCAAGGAATTTGGTATGAACAGCGGCATTCCCTTCATCAAGATCGCCGACCGGGTAGAAGTTAATGTCGCACTAAAGGGCCACAAAGTCAGCGGTCCTCCACTGGTCTTTAAAGAGTAGCCGGCAACCCATTCTGGTGGAAAAGAGTACATCGCCACGGAACCCTTGGGCGGTGGCGAGTGGGGGCGCAAAATGCGGCTGTTCCGTGTGTTCACTATTGTCTCGCTGCTCATTACCGCCATTCCAGGACCTGCGGTCGCCGGGGTTGGTGCTAAATCCCTGCAGGGATTATTTTCCTCTGGCGAGTGCGAGTCTGTGCCCCAGCTAATCGGGTCGTTTTCTGCTCCTGGCGTAACGTACACCGTTCGTCCGGGCAATCATAATAAATATTGGATGATCGACCGCGATGCGGACCGCAGGACCGGCAACAAACTCGTGCTCGAAATTTGCGTCGGGCACATTAACGGTCAGATGTTTTACGATGCAACGTTTCAGGTACTCCGGCCTGATGACCAGCCAACGCTTCCGCCAGAATTCGTCGTGGGCAACAACATTTTCGCTGTCGACATCGTATCCGGCTATTGGGTGCCGATGCATATCATCGGCAGACTCGAGATCGACAACAACAAATTACATTTTCGCAATCTCGATGATAAATGGTTGCAGGCCTCACTGAAATCGCGGCTCATCACCGTGCCTTCCGCGCAGGATAGTTCCGGCGAGTTTTTCCTCACTGCAAATGACAGACAGTTGAAGGAATTCATGGTATCCCTCTCCTCCACCCCCAAGGCGTTTTCGAACCAGCAGGATCTGACTCGTTCTCCCCAATAAGGGTCAGTCGTTTGTGTGGACCGGCACGTTCAGCTGGATTTTTGCAAACGATAACTTGCACAAACGCAAAACGGATCCCAGCAGTTGTTCCTGCTTGTTTGATGCTGTTCCCTGTGCCCTGAATGGGGTATCGCCGCTACATCCTTCGCGCGATTGGCCTTCGGCTTACCGGGATCTCTAATAGGTTAGTCAGAAAGCAACTCTACACGCGGCAAGGAGGAACTATGGCCAGCTCCAACCGACGTATCTCTCCTCGTTTTCAGATTCCGACCCCCGTTTTGTACAAGCGTGTAGGAGATGCCCCCGAAAACGAACGTTTCGCCGAGGCGATTGACGTCTCGACCACGGGCGTCTACTTCACATCCGACGTCCCCTTGAGGGTCACTGAAACAATCGAAATCCTGTTGAACATTCCATGGGAGATTTCCGGAATTAGCGGTGCCACTCGGCGTTTCGTCGGACGGGTAACGCGCGTTGACCGAAACGACCGCGATGAAACGGAATGGGGAATTGGTGTCCAGTTGCTTTACTGGGAACGCCGTAGTTCAGAAACCCCGGAGATTGTGGAATACGCGCCTCGACCCCTCTTGTACAATCGTGTACAGAACCGGGCAGCGTAGGCAGCATTGCCCTGCAACCACCGACACCGAATCCGTAGGCCGTTTATGGCTGCACGCCAGCCTTCTGCATGAAGGCGGCTTGATCCGTTTTCATCTTCTTCAGTCCTTCTGTCGGCAGATAGACCATGTGTCCTGCATCGTAAGTCGAGTAGGAAACATTCTCGCGATACTTCTGGGGCAGCCCAAGATGCTGGATCGTGTAGTTTGCAGCGTAATAAGGAGTGGCCAGGTCGTAGTAGCCCTCCATGACCAGGATCTTTAAATAGGGGTTCTTGACGATCGCCTGGCGCATGGCCGTAGCGGTGTCGGGGAATCCTTCAATGGCCGATCCCCAATCCCATTTCCCAGAACCGGCATCCCGCGCGAACACATAATAGGGCATGTCCGTCTTGTATCCGAGCTCGGTGCGCACGTAATTATTGAATGCAGAAGTGAACGGAGGTTGCGTGGCGGAACCCGTTGGATCGTAAAATTCAGTATCCAGGAGTCCATTTGGGTCAGGACCCGTGTAACGCCCATCCAGACGGCCGACCCTAACTTTCTGGTCGATCAACAGATAATGAGTGAATTTTGCCACATCGATGCGCAAATCCGCCTCGTCTATCACCTCTTTGCTCAAGCCGGTGTAGCGAGAAAGTTGTCCCATCACTTTATCCCGCTCCACAGCAGTAATTGCATCTCCTTTGGCCAAGGCTAGCGCATAGTCGGTAGAGGACCACTGCTCCGATTCTGCTCTGGTGCGATCCAGATCCTGCATGAGCTCTGGTGCCAGCTTGTGATGATAAGCGGCGATCATCGTAAATGACGGGACCAGGAAAATGTACGGCTGATCGTTCGTCTTGGTGTCTTCAAGTGTTTCAAAGTTCAGCACCATCGAAAGGAGGGTGATCCCATTAAAAGAAATGCCCCGATCGGCAAGGTAGCCGGCGATTCCTGCCGCGCGTGTTGTTCCGTAACTCTCGCCAAGGATAAAAAGCGGAGAAGCCCATCGATCGTTACGGCTGATATACAAACGGATGAATTCACTGAATGCCTCGATATCGCCCTTCACTCCCCAGAATTTCTTGAGCTGCTCGGAATCCGCCGCGCGGCTAAATCCCGTACCGATCGCATCGATCATGACGAGGTCGCTTTTGTCGAGCAGCGTATAAGGATTGTCCTGCATTGAGTAGGGAGCCGGTGGCATGAACCCGTCCGGCTGAAGTACGACGCGGCGCGGTCCAAGTGCTCCCATATGAAGCCAGATAGTCGAGGAACCTGGTCCACCGTTGAACGCGAATGTGAGCGGGCGCCTTGCTGCCTCTTGGCCGTCGAGTGCATAAGCGACATAGAACATTTCCGCTTCAATCTTTCCGTCCCCTCGCTTGATCGGCAAACGCCCAGCCGTGGCCGTGTAGTTCAGGATGTGGCCATCGACGGTGATCCGGTGATGCGTCACGATGGGGGGCACCTCCGTCATATCGAAGTGCTCTTCCTTATCTCTCTCTTTGTCTCCAGAGGAAGGTGGTGCAGCGGGTTTCTGTTCTGGCGTCACCGGCTCTTCAGGTTTTGCATTTGCAGCTGTGTGGGGAGCGGGCTCTGTCGACGGTTGCGCCTCTGGCTGTTTCTTCTGCGCTTGTGTTTTTGCGGCAGTCGCCTGCTGCGCCGAAACGGGTGTTCCCAGAACGAGGGAAGCTGCGAGAATCCAAAAAGGCGATTTCATCAGTGAACCCTTTCCAAGCTCTATGTCACTAGTTCATTAATGTATTGAAACCGAAATTACATCAGCAAGCTCGACCAGAATCCTCCCATTTTCCGTCCTGGGTGTGCAACTCCGTTTCTGCCAGCTGCAGTTCATTGGTCGCGAGGGACCGTCGACGCATCGCGCGAATTGTGAATCTTTGCGGTTGAAGCATAAATGACGCTTGATCGACATCGGGCTGAAGTATGCAGTCTGTTCTACTCGCATTTGCGTATCGTGGATTGTGAGAACGAAGTGACGCGCCTTGTGCCTCGTTTTTCCGAACTTCCGGTCTTGTACAGCAAGACATTTCTGCCGCTGACTCCGGCCTCCAATCGCCGGAGACGATAATGAAAGGGACGGGGAGGTCGCCTGACGGAACACTCTTCCAGGCGGTAGAAGGATTCGTCCAATCGACCAATTGCTGGAGGAAACCAGTTCTGTTTCCGGTGACTTGCCCAGATTTCAACTAGTTCGTCCGTGCCGCTTGCCAAATCATGAAGTTCATCCGGGAGCTGCTCCAGCCTCGCCACCATTACCTTCTCTCGAATACTCTCAAGGAACGATTTCGCGTTCCGAACGATCACCTCGCCGGGCCTGATGTCCGCCCGATTACGCACGAGAAACAGGATGCGTCCAAACAAGAACAAGGGAAGGGTCCCGAGAACATTCTCGGTAAATGCTGCCCCGCACAGTCGCACCGTTCCTTCAAAGAAGAAATAAAAAAGGATCCAAGTCAGAAAATTCAGATAGAAGATCGCCAAGGCTGACCCGGCAACCTGATGCTCGGTCAGTCCAATCGTGATCTGGCCGCCTGTTACTGCGTCGGTAAGCTGACTCATGCGTCGAGTCATCTCAAACATGTACCAGTATCCCAATCCAACGACCGCTGACAGCATTTCGAGAAAGCCGCTGATCATCGCGGCTCGTTCCCAATTCAAGCGTGGCGCTCCGGGCAGTCGTTTCCGCCACGAGGCGGGGAGGAGCGCCGCGAATGGTCCTACCACATAGGTCCAGCAGAAATGTGCCCACATAGGGATCTGGCCGATCATTCTACTTCAGCCGGCTCTCGATTAACGTCGAAGCAGGTCTCACCCGTAATTGAACATGCTCCTCGCTTTACGTTCCTGGTAAGCACGATTTGCGTGCTGCTCCGCCCTTCGTCCCAGAAGCAGAACAGCCCATAGGGGAGACAGATAATATCGCAAACAGATTCGGAACATCGTCCCGTTGTTGTTTCGAGCATTGAGTCTAGAGAAGGGATATCCCTAGAGCATCAAGTGGCCTGATGATCCGAGCGTGAAATGTCCCTAATAGTGGGAATCAGTATCTCGTACAAATCCGCTTTGTCCAGCATGGCGATCGCACCGAAACCCTCGGCGAGTATTCTGCTTTCCTGATCTTCTCCGCCGGAAAGGGACATCGCTAACACCCGCGATCCGCAATTGGAAAAGTGACTCTTAACAAACTCAGGTTTGTATGCAAAATCGTCGTCCATATGCAGGTCGAGAAGAATTACATTTGGCTTAAGTGCGGTTGCCATTGAAATAGCCTGTTCAAAAGTTTCGGCCTCGCCAAGAATCTCAATCGAAGACTCCTGGGCCAGTAAGCCTTTGATGGCCCGGCGCATGACGGCGGCATCGTCAACAATTAACAGACTTATGGTGTTTTGCTTCACTTTTGCCCAGATTTCGTTACTCTTAACCTCGATTGCCTGGTCCGATCCGGAGTAGCTATTCGCTTTAATTCTTCGGCCAGAGCCTTCTGCGCGACGCTCAGCGGCACGACCTCAATACTGATTTTCCTTTTCCGCATCAACTCCTCTTTTCCTGACACTCGGAGGTTAGCAGAGCATCAGTCCTACGGGTCATATCTTTACCGAAACTTTGGCCCGTTTAGCGGAGGCAGGGTAAGGCGTTAGTGGCAGGGTACGTTTTTCTTTATCTATCGTTGCGACCTAAAGTCGGACGATATAGTCTTACTTGTAAATCTCGCTAGAGGTCGATACGATAACGTCTCGTTTAGTTACTCGCGTATCGCTTAGGAGGTTCTTTCTTATGCCTTCGCGTACACATAAAACAACCGAATTGCATTTCAAGACGATGAGTCAAACGGATGTCCCTCAGGGACGCCGAGGCAAGCACAGGAGCATCGTCGCCGCGATTCTTAATGATCTCGACCGGCTGAGAGATGGCGGTGCACTCAAAGTGCCCCTCGCCGAATTGGCTGAATCCAAGGCCAAAGTCCGGGCCGCTTTGAATCGGGCCAGCCGAAAAGCCGGCCTGAAGGTGGCGACAGCTTCGGACGTAGATTTTTTGTATGTGTGGAACGAGAAGTCCTCGAACAAGTAGTCTCCTGCCAGAAGCGTGAAACAGTAAGACATTCCAGCTCATTGAATATTCCCATTATTGCGGCAAAGTATCTTCAATTCGTGGCAACAGGGAAGGACTGGAAGGAGTCGGACTCCGCGCTTCCAGAAGAGTGCCTCGCAGGAGAGCGAGCTTAGACGCCTGCATCCCCCATCCCCGTTTGACGACGAAAAGGCATGCCGCTTTGAAGTCCGGTGTTAATATGCCTTGACATGTATATGCTAGTAGGAGTATATACAGGGAATGGAATCCGTGTTCGAAGTCATTGCAGAGCCGAATCGGCGAGCGATATTGAGCTTGCTGGTCGCGTCACAGCAGTCGGTTGGGGAGATCGAGCGCCAACTTGGCATGCCGCAGCCGACCGTGTCCAAGCACCTGCGAGTGCTACGAGAGGCTGGTTTCGTGGAGTCGACGGTGGACGCACAGCGTCGTCTCTACCGACTGAAGCCCGAACCACTTCAAGAGCTTGAGGCATGGCTTGCTCCTTTTCGTCGGCTCTGGTCAGCGCACGTAGATGCTCTCGAACGCCATCTTGACAGCATGGAACAGTCGGCAGTCACGAACAATAAGGCAAGGAGAAGTCCGCGCGGATCAAACCGCGAACGTAATTAAGGAGAAACGAAATGAAAATCAGACTGACCAAGGTGTACGTGGACGACCAGGAAAAGGCCCTGCGCTTTTATACAGAGGTGCTGGCCTTCGTGAAGAAAGCCGATTTCAGTCAGGGACCATTCCGCTGGCTGACCGTCGGGTCAGCGGATGAACCGAATGGCACGGAGCTGCAGCTGGCGCTGAACAATAATCCCGCGGCCAAAGCGTACCAGCAAGCGATGTTTCAACAGCGCCAACCTGCGGCCCTGTTTTACACCGACGACGTGAAGGGCGACTACGAGCAGATCAAGTCCCGCGGCGCCCAGTTCACCATGCCGCCTACTGACGTAACCGGCTCGACGATTGCGATACTGGATGACACCTGTGGGAACCTCATTCAGCTCGTCCAGTTGGCACACTACTGACCCGAGAGAGAAGAAAATGACCGATCGAGGGCAATACGTAGCAGGACCCGCCTATGGCGCGGACGTACGAAAGGATGCGGACAAGTGGACGCTCATCCTTGTGAGGGAACTTCGACACTCGCCAGAGAGAGTCTGGCAGGCGCTTACTGATCCATCGCATCTGCGCGAATGGGCGCCATTTGAAGCCGATGGGAGTCTCGGTACGGTGGGGAGCACAGTGAGGCTCACAACGGTCAAAGCGCCCATGTCGCAGGTTTCTGAAACAAGAGTGACTCGAGCTGACGCTCCGAAGTTGCTTGAATATAACTGGGGCGCGAACGATATTCGCTGGGAGCTCGAGCCCTTCGGTGAAGGCACGCGGCTGACTCTGTGGCACAACATCGATCGGCGCTTTATCTCATGGGGTGCTGCGGGATGGCACATCTGCTTTGACGTACTTGATCGGCTCCTCGCCGGGGAGCCACTGGGACGGATCGTCGGTGCCGATGCGACGAAGTTCGGAGACTGGCAGCGATTGAACGCGGAGTACGCGAAGCAGTTCGGCGTCGAAGTTCGCAACAGAAAAGAGCCGTAGATCGAGGACAATGATGAGTGCAGGAGGCTTTCCGCCCGGCGCGATCGGAGTACGGGATGTGGGAATAGTCTCGTGTGTTTCACAGCCAGGCCAGGAGAGTCGACTCGGAACAGGTGAGAGAGGGAGGGCGAAGTAACCATGAAAGAAGTCACCCAACGTTCGATTGTTCGCTGGATTCACATCATTTTCAGCATTCCGGTACTCGGCTATATTTACAGTCCGTTCGATGAAATTCCAAAGTACGCCGCTCGAGTCCGGTTTGTCGTAGTCCCTGTGATGCTTCTTTCTGGATTATGGATGTGGAAAGGCCATCTGGTTCGGCGACTTGTTTCAAAGAGAGTACTCCCCGCATGAAAATGGAACAACGAGGTATAAGCCAATGAATCCACGAGAACGCATTGATCAGTTGATCGCGAAACTCCAAGACTGGAGGGGCAAAACGCTTGCCAGTATCCGCAAGACCATTCTCGAATCCGATCGGGAGATGATCGAGGAATGGAAATGGATGGGAAGTCCAGTGTGGTCTCACGACGGAATAATCGCGGTCGGCAATGCCCACAAAGAAAAGGTAAAGCTTACCTTCGCCCACGGGGCAAGCCTCCCGGATCCGGACAAGGTTTTCAACGCGGGGCTGGGAGGCAATGCGTGGCGGGCGATCGATTTTTTTGAGGGCGACAAAATAAATGAACGTGCTCTAAGGAATCTCATCCGTGCAGCGGTTGATCACAATCAAAACAAGAGGCTGAAAAGGAATGCGCATTCAGGTAATCGAATGAAAACAAGCAAGGTTAAGAAGGGAATAAGGTAATACCTTTCTGAATGTTCCTTTTGCGGAAGGCCATGTCTCACTGGAATTATTGACGCCGCTGCACCGAGGGAGTTGCGGTTCAGAGCCGCTCTCCGAGCGGTGCGCATCAAATTCACCGGGCTAATGATTCTGCGCCGTTAAGTTACGGGGGATGTATGAAGATATTGCACAAATTCGTGGTTTTATCCTGTCTCGTCGCATTCGGGAGTTCACTGTACGCTCAGGAGTTGCGTGTGGCCGCAGCGGCGGACCTTCAATTCGCCATGAAAGATCTGGCCGGCCAGTTTGAAAAGAAAACCGGCACAAAAGTAACTGTCATTTACGGATCGAGCGGTAATTTCCGTGCACAGATCGAGAATGGGGCTCCCTTTGATGTATTTTTCTCCGCCGATTCACTATACCCGCAACAATTGATCTCGGCCGGAGCTGCCGAGCCTCAATCGCTTGTCGTTTACGCGCAGGGGCATCTGGTGCTGTGGTCCCCGGCAGGTTCAAATCTAGGTCTTGCCGAGAAGGGATTCTCGGCCCTGAATGATTCACGCGTGCTTAAGATCGCGATTGCGAATCCAGAGCATGCACCCTACGGACGAGCCGCGGTCGCGGCCCTGCAAAAAGCCGGGTTGTACGAACGATTGAAGGGGAAGTTGGTTTTCGGTGAGAACATTTCGCAGGCGGCGCAATTTGCACAATCCGGCAGTGCGCAGGTCGGCATTATTGCGCTCTCGCTGACGTTTGCAGACAGCATGAAGGGAGGAGAACATTGGGACATTCCGGGTGAGTTCTATCCACCGATCCAGCAATCCGCGGTCATCATCAAGTCTTCGCCGAATAAGACGGCAGCGAACGCGTTTCTCGCATTTGTGAAAAGCGACGATGGCAGAAAGTTGCTTTCTGAGTATGGTTTGACCCCACCCGGACCTTCGGAAAGACACTGATCAGAAAGTAAAGCGAGCACCGACCGTCGGAGCAAGATTGTTGTTGTAGTAATAGGGCACGCCAGGACCATGAGGAATAGCGATGGCCAGACCGCCGCTCACGTAGGAATAGGCAATTCCGGCGTAACCGTCGAAACGCTTGGTGAAGTGGTGATCCGCATAGAACGACACCTCGTTGAGCGTGCCCGCGCAGGAACTGCGGAAACCGGCTTCGGTCGAGCAAGTGGACGGAACACGAAAGGTGTTCTGCCGTTGTTGATACCAGGCAAAGGTGAAATCGGTTTTCTCGCGATAGGTGTACTTCACGCCGGTCCACCACACCTGCACCAACTTTTCAGAATCTAGATTCTTGTCTTCGACACCGCTCATGATGTAACCGCCCTGATCGG
This sequence comes from Candidatus Acidiferrales bacterium, assembly GCA_963723725.1. Taxonomy (GTDB): domain Bacteria; phylum Acidobacteriota; class Terriglobia; order Acidiferrales; family UBA7541; genus Acidiferrum. The sequence goes on along the minus strand of CAVRSA010000015.1, from coordinate 17,669 downwards.
AGGCGCCGACGCCCAGCGGATTTGACGGGTTATTCTGCCAGATATACTCGTAGCCGACAAAAAACTTGAACGCGTCCCACGTATACTTGGCGGCACCCATGATCGCGCTGTTGTCGGTCACAATGCCGTACACGGTATTGGTTGTGCCGATCAGATTGACCCCGGTGATGGGGTTTGTATTGATACTGTTCGTGGTCGATTGATAGGGCTGCGTCAGACTCTGAGGCCCCAGCAAAGGGTTCAAGACGCTGATCGCCTGGTTGTAATGTTGGAAGACCACGTCCGCAGAGAACTTGCCGTGACCCCCGCCGACGTCGAATCCGTAGGCGTTGTTATGGGCCGATTCCGGAGTACAGTTGGCGGCAGTCCAGGTTGCGGAGGCCGAATAACACCCGCCGGAACCATCGGCGAATTTATACATCGCACCGAAATGAATCGGGCCATAGGAGAGTCGATACTTCAGGGCGTCGTCCCAACGACTGTCCTCGGTATCGCCGCCGCCGGCCATTGTGCCGTTATACCCGATGTAGGAGAAGGCATAACTGCCACCGGCCGGGTCGTAGAGGAGCATCGCATCGGTGCCCAGAGAACGCTGACGGCCGAAGGTCAATGTGCCGAAATGTGAGGACGATATACCCCCATAGATTTCGTCATTGAAGGGTTGCCCCGCGCGCGCCCCGTCGATGGCGTAGGAATAGCTGCTCCTGGGGAGGCCGTTGTTTATGGTCTGGGTGGCCGAGGCGTTCGCGAGCAGGCCGGACTGCGGATTGATGCCAGTGGAAGCGTTGAACACGACCGACCAGCCAGGCAGAAATTCTTCCTTGCCCCTGATGCCCAGACCCGTCTGCTGCAGGTTGTTCGGTGCCAGGAGGAACCGATGTTGATATCCATTTCGGTTCACCAGAGATGCGCCTTCATAGTTGTAGCCGTTTTCCGGTAATCCATGACTGACCCAGCCGACGCCGACGTCATACGCGCCGTAAAGCGTAATGCCGTGCCAGGTCAGCGTGCAGTCGGTGGTGGCGAACTCGTGGCCGCTCGTGCATGCGTCGGAGGCGCTCCGCTGCATCCTGATGTCAACTGTGGCTTCCTGGCCAACCGCCAGGCTAATTATTCCCGTGTGGGTCTCATCAGCGAACCCGTGTTTTGCCGCTCGAATCTCGAAGCGCCCCGGTGGCAGACCGGACGCTTGAAAGTGTCCACCGACGTCGGTTGTGACCGTTCGCGTTGCACGTGTGTCGACGTTCTTGATTGTCACCGCGACATCGGGAAGTGCTGCCCCGCTTTGGTCCGTCACCACGCCGGAAAGGCCCGCCCCGGTCTGACTCCACGCCGGGAAGGCACCCAGTACAAGCCACAAAAGTAACAATAATTCTAGCAGCGGAAGCGAGTCTGGTGGTGGAATGTGGCCACCGCGCGTAAAAGTGTTCGATTGTCTCACGGACGGGAGGAAGAGCTGCGAGTAGCGTTTCAAGTAGGCACCCCTGGACCATTGAGAAATGGGAGCTAACGTCGGGCGACACTTTAACTCGTATCGATACCTTAAAGCAATGCGTTTTAATACGATTGGAGCGTAATGCCACGCACGCAACCGACGAGCCTTTCGCTCTAAAGGGAAAAGACCTATTCCGGAACGACTCCGCTACGGCGAAGTTCAGGAAATGCTGCGACTAGATACCGCGAAGAAGATGCATAACTGAAGCAGACATGGTTCCTGCGCCGGCTCGTCCCGTCACGTGGCCATCTGGACCGAGACCAGCCTGAATGTCAGAAATCCAGGCAGGAGAGACGCTAGACCACATCATATCCTTGCAAAGTCCACTGAACGCGCACCGGTTTGCGGGTCAATTGCGAGAGAATTACGGCATCGCTTTCCGCCCCATCGCCGCCGAATGTTGTGCGCCCGTATTGGCCCCGAGTGGACGGATTGGCATCGACGCCTTGTCACCTACTAAACCGCGCCACTAGCTTTCCGCCGCCCACGCTTGAGCCTCCTTTTGCGTTCTTGGCAAAGCACCTGTGAGAGCGTTGACAGGACTTGCTCTACAGCCGCAGCGACACCCTGGCGTTGGGAGCAATACCAGATACGATAGACCATGGAGAGAGTAGAAAGCGTCAACTCGGCCATTACTCCTGCGGTTATTGGATCCAAGCCTCTTGCGATGAACGCCATGGCTACACGATCTTGTAGTTCCGGAACACCTGAAAGTTGAGCTTCACGTGCCGACCGTTGAGTTGCCGCGATTGCCATGAGCTTTCGGATACGCGGATCGCCAGTCGTTTGCTGGGCGACATGTCCGACGACATGACGAAACAGATCTGACAATGACGTCTTTGGGGGACACTCCTTAATAGCCGTCGTCATTGAGACACCGTACCGGATGACGGGGTAGGACATCAGGTCGCTTTTTGATTCAAATTGACGAAAGAATGTACGCCGTGCAACTCCTGCTGCTGCGGCAATCTCTTCCACTGTCGTTTGCTCGAAGCCTTTTTCAGCAAAGAGATCGAGAGCCGCGTTCCAGATCGCGTCGCGGTTGAGCGCCCGTTTTGGAGTTTCAGTCTCGTCCGTCTCCGTTACTCGAACTATACCTTTCTTCCGTGATTGTTTTTTTCTCAAAGCAGTAACCTCGTCTCGCCGACAAGTTCAAGAAGCTGCACTCAGCGATTCTCTTGAGTATGTTGTAAACGACCCTAAAATAGCTTACTCTATAAATGGCACTGAGTGCCATTATTAAGGAAGCCCATGAAAACCCTTTTACTGCTCGCTCTGCTTTTATCCCCACTTGCCTATGCACAAACCACGCCAGCACCCATCAGCGGCGAGTGGTTCGTTCAGGAAAGCGCCGGAGGAAGTGAAAGCGCAAAAACCTGTGAGTTTACGCTGAAGGGTTCCGACCTCAGCGGCTCTTGCACCGCAAAGGCGACGGGAAGCCTGCCGATCACAGGGAAAGTTGACGGCGAAAAGATCACCTGGACCATGAAAGTTCAAACCATGGTAGGGCCCGTCACGGCAACCTATTATGGAGCGCTGAACGCTGAAAACAAGATCACCGGCATCGTCAACGCCCAGGAATTCAAGACAGAGAGCGAATTCAGCGCCACGCGATTCAAACTTGTCTGGTCTGACGAGTTCAATCAAGACGGCAAGCCCGATTCAAAAAAGTGGACCTATGAGACCGGCTTCGTGCGCAATCGGGAGTTGCAGTGGTATCAGCCGGACAATGCTCGATGCGAGAATGGCCTCCTGATCATCGAAGCCCGCCGCGAGCGAAAGAAAAATCCAAACTATGTAGCGGGAAGCGAGGATTGGACGAAGAATCGGGAATTCGCCGAGTACACGTCGGCCAGCTTGGAGACGCGGGGTCTTGCAAGCTGGAAATATGGGCGATTCGAGATACGAGCCCGCATCGATACACGACCGGGCCTCTGGCCTGAGTTCTGGGCTCTGGGCACCGATCGGGAATGGCCGTGGGGCGGGGAGATCGACATTCTTGAGTCGTGGGGCGGGTTGCTAAACGCCAATTTTATCTGGGCGGGACAGACGCCCGGCTATAGCCGCGCTTCCTCGAAGCGGAGGCCGATCGCTTCCTTCGGCGATCCGGACTGGAGCAATAAGTTTCACGTTTGGCGCATGGAGTGGGATGAGGAAAAGATTCGCATATCGGTGGATGACGAGTTGCTGAACGAACTGGACGTCGATAAGGCCGCCAATGGAGACGGAACTAATGCGTTCCGGCAGCCACAGTACATTCTGCTCAATCTCGCCCTGGGAGGAGTCGCGGGCGGCGATCCGTCCAAGACAGAATTTCCAGCACGTTATGAAGTGGATTGGGTCAGAGTTTATCAGTAATCAAACTCTCTGCCTCAAGTTCTAGCTGCTCGTTCCGGTAAAACGGGGGTAATTCAACACGCCCTAGTGACTGCCAAACCGGACAGGAGGAAGAAATAAAAGTTCGAGACAAAGTAATGGTCGTCACCGGAGCGGGAAGTGGGATTGGGCGCGAACTCGCACTCTTCCTTCTTTCTAAGGGCGCTCGCGTCGCGGGAGTAGATCTAAACCCAAAGTCGCTTGAAGAAACGGCAGATCTTGCAACTCGTTATGAGGACCGATTCGCTCAGTTTATTGTCAACATCACCGAAAGACGGGCCGTCGAAGTTCTGCCTTCACATGTACTATCGCGCTTCGGCGAGGTGGATGGGATTATCAACAACGCAGGCATAATCCAGCCATTTTCAACCCTGGCCGAACTGGACTATTCAAGCATCGACCGCGTGTTCAGCGTCAACCTTTATGGCACATTATTTGTGACGAAAGCCTTCCTGCCTCATCTGTTAAGCCGCCCCGAAGCACACATTATCAACCTCTCGAGCATGGGTGGCTTTGTTCCAGTGCCGGGTCAAACAATTTATTGTGCGGCGAAGGCCGCTGTGAAGCTCATGTCAGAAGGTTTGGCCTCCGAACTTCGGCGGTCCAACGTTCGCGTAACGGTTGTGTTCCCAGGCGCTGTCGCGACAAACATTCGCGAGAACTCGTCTGTCGGCAGTCCCAAGACAATTGTCGACGGCAGTAACACCAAGGCGCTATCAGCGGCCAGAGCCGCAGAAATAATAGTTCGCGGCATCGAGCGTGACGCGTACCACGTATTTGTCGGAAGGGATGCAACGCTGATGGACAAGTTATACCGGCTAAGCCCCGTTTACGCGGCACGAGCGATCGCCGCGAAGATGCGAGCTCTCCCTCCCGGTCCGTTGTGAGAGGTTGACGATGACGCAGAAACATTGGCGCGGGTGTCGGCTCGTTTCCTTGTTCACGGGTGCCTTGCTGATTTTGGCCAGCGTGTATTTTGTCAGCAAAGCGTGGGACATCCGCCGAGTCGATCGCCAATATCGTGTCCCTATGCTGTACGCGCCGACGAATTATCTCCACACATCGACCGTTTCGGCATTGCAAAAACGCACTAGCGTACCGGACCTTTCCGTTGCGAATGACATCACGATCTCGAGTAGAGATATACGGATCGACAAGGCATCCGTGCGCATTTACATCTACGAGAGTAGGAACAAGAAACCACACAGCGCCGCATTGCTTTGGATACATGGCGGAGGCTTCGTGCTGGGCAACGCACGGGCGGACACCGAATTCTTGCAACGGATTCTGCGTGCGCTCAATATCGTTGTGGTTAGTGTGGAGTATCGTCTCGCTCCTCAGCATCCATACCCACAACCTTTGGATGATTGTTTTGTGACTCTCCTCTGGATGCATGACCACGCCGATGAATTGGGCATTGATGCGAAGCGCATCGCTGTAGGTGGTGGGAGCGCTGGGGGCGGACTGGCCGCTGCTCTCGTCCAACGTGCCCATGACGATGGCCGAGTAAAACCTGTGTTTCAAGTATTGATGTATCCAATGATCGATGACCGCACAACGCTAAAGAGTGAAACAAAGGATCGTGGGAAGCTGATTTGGACTCCAGAGCTAAGTCTTTTTGGATGGAGATCCTATTTGGGTCAAACGCCCCGTTTGGAGGACGACCGGCCGTACGCAGCAGCGGCGCGTCGAAAAGACCTCAGTGGTCTGCCTTCGGCATGGATCGGGGTTGGAGACCTCGACCTCTTTTACGACGAGGATGTTGAGTATTGTAGGGGCTTACAGGTAGCGGGGGTCAGCTGCAAATTAGATGTCGTGCCAAACGCTTACCATGGCTTCAACCTATTGGCCGAGAAAGCGCCGGGCTCTACAGCTTTCAATGAGCGAATGATCGATGCCCTCAGAGTGGGATTGGCAGCGACGCCTCAGCCATAAGCTCCGCGCACAATCTCTGGGAGCTTCTGAGCCTCGGCGCAGGGCGGTCACTTCGCAATTCACGAAACTGAAATTAGGGTTGGGACAAACCGCTTACAGTCGCCTCTATATAGAAGTGCCGCTGTTGCTCGTCGGCTAGGCTGGTTATTTCTTGAGCGCCAACGGAGGGCCGCTGACTCGCTTCCCCTTGAGGGAGACATTCACTTCGACGCGGTTGGCGATCGTGACAAAAGGAATCCCCTTATTCATCCCATACTCCTTGCGATCGAACGCCATTGTTCCTTCAATGTCGCCTGAACCCGTCCCAATGCCGGAAACGGTTAGCGTCAGCTTCTCGGGTTTGGTCACTCCGCGAATTGTAAAGTCGCCATCTACCTCAAAGGTGTTGGGACCTGTCTGTACGATCTTCGTCGAGTGAAATGTGATCAAGGGACTGTGGTCGACGTCGAAGAAGTCTTTGCTCTTTAGCTTGCCATCTTTCATCCCGCTTCCAGTGTTCACGCTGGCTGCCTGAATCTTGATGTCCAAAACTCCCGTCGACACCTCCGGGGATGTAAATGTTAGGGTGGCGTCCCACTTGTCGAAAATACCCTTTATAGCTACCGACGCCTCGACGTCGAACTTGACCGAGCTTTCTACAGGCGTAATCTTGAAAACAGGAACTTGCGCACGGTCTATTGACGGGAAAAGGGCGGATGCTAGAAGTAAAAGAATGGTTAGTCTCATGCTTCGGAGTGTGGGTCTTATTCAATTCGTTGTCAATGAGCGCAAAGAATCCGTCGCGAAATAGCGTATCTGCGCAGGTTGCTCGCTAGTAAGTCGGGCGTGTAATCACACCCTATAATTCGCATTCTGCCTCCTTCGTTCCGATAGCTGTTCGGGTGAACATCGAATCAGTCTACCCGGCACGTCATGTATACATCCGAGGGACAGAGCCGTGAGCGGATGCAGTACAAACGCGGGCAAAGGAAGAGCAGGTATGCGGATGGCAGTTTCATTTAAAGAGGTCTACGGAAGCGAACGGCTCGGCAGACCACGGCCGGAAGCGATTAATGGTGAATCTCGTTGGCTGTCCGGGCTTCACTTCTACGTGTAGGTAGTTGTAGTCCTCCTTGGGAGCTTCGCCCTTCCAATACTGGTCGAGCGGATAGCCATCGGGGACCTTGATGTGGGTCCTGCCGGGAAGAATCGGGTCTTGTTCCGCACCACCGCCGCCCAGTACGAAGTACTTCACGCCGTCCACTTCGTAAGCCTCGGTCGTGTGCACGTGTCCGTTGAAGACCACGATTTCCAGGTCCTTCGCATACGCGGCTATTGTCTTGTGAGGGTTTTGCGCATCAGGGATAGGTCCCATGCCCGAGCGGCAGAAGGTGGGGTTGTGGAAGGTGATGAAGACTTTCTTGGTCCCGGCAGCCTTGGCCTCATCCAGCCACACCTGTAATTGCTTCATTTGTTCTTCATACGTGGGCCGGGTGCCAGTCCAGCCGGTGGGATCGCGATAGTCGTATTTGCCGGTCCAAAGGAAGATAAAACGTGCGCCGCCAAAATCAAATTTGTAGGTCAACTGCTTATCGGAGACCCCAAGTTTCTTCAAATAGGGAAACGAGGCCAGCAAGCCTTCCACATCAGAGTCGCCCCACACTTCGTGATTTCCCACGGCGGGAAAAACGCGCCCATCCAGGCCAGCAGCCCTTAACTCTTTGTCGGGATGCGGCAATTGCTTCAACATCTCCTCATTAACCAATTTCCAGTAGGGATTGTCAGACGGTTTGCCACCTTGCCTGCCCCACCAAACCAAATCACCCGTGCTCAGCAGAAATCTGGCGTTGTCTTTCTTGATGTCATTCACTACCTCGCGCGCAACCCAGTCTCCGCCATCCAGCCGGAACATCGTGCGGCTCACCCCGGGCAAAAGCTTTACATCCTCTACTGACGCCTCGGTGACCCAGCCTTTATCGACCTTGAGCGTGGTTACTTCGCTTGCGGTCATAAAGGGCATGACGATCTGTATCAACTCATGATTCGATGGGTCGTATGTGAGTTTCACGTATTTATCGACCATTTCTTGAGAAACTTTTGCAGGAAGCACGAGTTCAAACATGTCCACCATGAGTTGGCGAGCTTCCGTCTCCTGTGCCTGCTTATACGGCAGGTACATCATGGAGCGCGAGTCACCGTACACATCAAAGGAAAATCCGGAAGCGGGATCCGCTGTCGACTGTTGTGCGGTCGTCTTGGAAGGAAAAATCAGCACAAGAATGAATGCCAGGATTGAGAAAACTTTCATCATGCCTCTCCTTTTGATCGTTTCCGCGTGCATTGGACGACGCTCTGCTAGATGCGCTCCCATGCGACGGCGAATCTATTAGGGTCGGAACGGCATTGTAAACTGTCAAAAGTAACAGTGCGAAACGACGAACCTGAGCTCGACGTGGGGATGAATGCAACGATTCAATAGCTGTGGGTTGGATTGTGGATTGGAGTTTCCGGTGTCACGTCCGGTAATTACCCTTGAAAGAATGGCGGGGACGACGAGACTCGAACTCGCGACCTCTGCCGTGACAGGGCAGCGTTCTAACCAACTGAACTACGTCCCCGCAAGGGATTTGAAGCAAAGTGATGGTGGGCAGTGCAGGGATCGAACCTGCGACCTCCTGCTTGTAAGGAAGCCGAGGTTAAACCCCTAAATGGCTTTGCTGGTGTTGCTTAACCTCAGAAAAAGCCACTTGATTCCCACTTCTCAAATGTACCGAACTTGTCCCGAAATTACAACCGTCCGAAAAGCACAGTCCGAAAGGCACAGTCCGAAAAGCACAGTCCGAAAAGCACAGTCCGAAAAGCACAGAGATCCAAGTTACCGGCACGACATACCCAGGAGCGATCCGCAGTTTCGACTACCAATCGTACTCACGGTCAGGCGAGGTGCGCAATCTGGAAATCCTTGCATTGGAAAGCGAGTCGATGAAAATCAACACTGCGTCGTCTCCCTTGCCAAGGCGGAACACGGACGTAGGTTCGTCAGCGGGGTTAGGAGCAGGCATGCGTTTTACGAGTGTAAGCGTGCCTCCGGGCCAAAGGTTCGCGAGCCTGTGCCCGACCCATTTGCTGTCAGGAAGGATGCGTGCAGCAGTCCCGTCTGCGGTCTGTGATGGAACGTTCAGGCCAGCCACCAACTGATCCAGCAACTTCGCCAATGAGTCCGTAAGTGCTGGCTGCGTGTCGGCGATGGGCGCGAGCTTCGGGGGCAGGAGACGAGGGTCGGCGAGACCAGCGGTAATTTGTGCGATATAGCCTGTGTTGGCACCCGCGAGATTCGCGAGGACGACTACCGTTAGGTTGTCGTCGGGATAGCGGGAAATTCTGCAGGTAAAGCCTTGCCAGGCTCCGCCGTGCTCAATGCGCTTGTGGTTGTTCTGTTTGCCGATCATCCAGCCAAATCCATAACCAGCGGTATTTGGCTTGCCGTCATTGAGGAGATAGGCGGTCCAAATGCGCTCTAGGCTGGATTGTTTCAGAAGTTGGGTGCCGTACAGCGCGTCATCCCATTTGTTCAGATCAATAACGTTGAAATATAGCGTGCCATCCGCGGTGGAATTAAAAGTGGGAGAGACCCACTCCTGATTTTTGAGTTCACCGTTTTTGATCTCATAGCCGGCGGCACGATTAGGAATGATGTCGCGATCGCTGATGAGCCGTGTAGAAGTCATTCCAAGCGGTTTGAAGATTCGCTCGCTGAGAAACTCGTAGTAGGGCTTACCGGTGACCTTGTGGATCAGAATACCGAGGAGAAGGTAATTCGTATTGCGGTAGTCCCATCTCTCCCCGGGAGCCGCTTCTATGGGCAGTGCCTCGACCTTCGCTACGAGTTCATCTTCTGTGAAATCAAGCCGCATATAGAAAGGACCCTTAGGACCGGTGCGATCCTCGGCTTCGTATTCCGCGAGGCCGGAAGTATGCGAGAGCAGATTTTTGATGAGGATCGGCTTCCAGGTTGCGGGCGCGTCGGGAAAATACTTGGTTACACTGTCATCGAGCGAAACCTTGCCTACCTCCACCAACATCATGATGGCAGCAGAAACGAATTGTTTGCCAACAGAACCAGATTGAAAGATCGTCTCTGGCTTGACTGGCACGTCGAGTTCCACGTTCGCCTGGCCATAGCCCTTAGCCAGCAGAATCTGTCCTCGGCTGTAGATGCCAACAGCAAGGCCGGGAATCTTCTGGTTAGCCATTTGAGTTGCGATGAACGAGTCAATGGACTTGAGACGTTGTGGATCAAGCGGTGTCGTGGGTGATGCAGACGAGTTCTGTGCGAAAGAAAAAGTCGCATGTGCAAGGGTAACGGTGGCAAATAGCAAGATTCTAGCAATACTCACGCAGCACCCGTCCCTTCATAATTACCTCCAAAAAATCGGAGCATCCAAGTCCTGTCCATTCGCTTTGCAGCAATGTTGAGACTTTATCGCGGAATCTCGCTAGGGAAACCATGCGGACATCAGAAAAAGTTCTAGCGTAACAAATCGCATGGATTGGCACCCCACCATGTTTGAAACATTCTCTTGGTCAACACAATAGAAGACGTTGCCCGAAGACAAATGGTTCATTTGTTTCCGTGGATTATCCCGTTTAAGTTGCACCGGAATCGGTTGCATTCGCCAACCCCTTAGCTAGGCGGAACGCAATAGGTCCCGGGAAAACGACAAAATCGGAAAAGTGTCTCCCAGTATGTTCTCCGCTCACTGGAGGTACGAAGTCTGGCGGATTACGCCGCTTTCATCGCTGACCCATGCATATCCTGTCTTGTCGCTCTTGTCAGCTAGCAGTAGCACGTAACCTTTCCCGTCTGCTTGAACATTTAAGCGCAGATTCCACCCGGGCAAGACTTCAGGCATCTCACCAAAGCGTGCGTTAGGCTCGCCTGAGGAATAAAATTTCTTGAGCCAGCTATTGAAATTGTCTTGATTGTGCGCAAAGAGAGTTGGCCAAGGCGCGTAAGAACCGTAATTCCTAACTTCCGTCACTTCGATTGTGTTGATTGTCCTCACGAGACCTAACATGACCCCTCGTTGTGCCGCGTTTGGATTTTTGGCGTTTGTCGTCGTATCCTGAGCAAATTGGAGTGGACCAAGAGCCAACAAAACAAAAAATGCGGTGACGAAGATTCTGGTCCTCGACATGACTGGGTTCTACTTTTCAAGGGAATTCCATACTCTTAGCATATTTTGACCGCTAGGTTCCGGGTAACGCGGTAACTGAACACGTCGAAGCGACCGGCGCGCCGCCCTCGCGTCGTGTCAGTTCACCGTTCGCAGGAAAGCCTTTTCCTCGGGAGAGAAGTCACGGTAGCGGCCGGTTTCAATTTCCCGTTCGCGAACGTAGGGCGGCATGTTCTGCAGGGCACGTATCGCGCTCAAGACCTCAGGCCGTGATCGCGGCATCGGTTGGCTTGCGGAAGATGCGGCGGCGTGCTGATAGCTGGCCGGTATATAGCCCGTTGCTCTCGGCGCAGGCGTTGTGGTGATTCGATCTTCCGATACGACTGGGGCGTTCGAACGGTAGGCGGTCACAACGTCGGCAATGGTAGGGTCCGTATAAGGGACATCAGCAGAAGGCCGCGACGAGTGCGCTGGAGGGTCCTGCTGCGGTGGAGAATTGAAATCCTGAGGCTGGGAATTATCGTCGCTGCCACTCGACCCGTTGGGAGCCGGACAGGCGTATCCCTGCGGGCAGTAGTAATAGGGGGGATAGCTCGGGTAGCTGTAGTAATAAGGTGAATAGCCATAGTAGCCGTAGGGGTAGCCCGAATAGGGCCAGCCAAAGCCGAAACCAAGGCCCCAACTCCATCCCCACCCATAGCCGTAGCGGGGATAGCCCCATCCGTAGCGCGGATAGCCATAACCGCCGTGCCAACCATATCCATAGCCACCGCGATAACCGTAGCCACCGCGATAACCGTAGCCGTAGCCGCCGCGGTACCCACCGTAGTTACCGCGCCCGCCGCCGTAGTATGCGCCGCCACGATAACCCGAAGCCGCGTAGCCGTGTGCAGCGCCGTTATAGCCGTAGTGGGCTCCGCCGACGCCGCTCATGCCGTGAAAACCACCGCCACCTCCGTGGAAACCGCCTCCTCCGCCGTGCCCACCGCCACCATGTTGGGCTAACGAGCGGGTTGGCGCCAGACCGATGGCAACGCATGCGGCGGCAAGGAAGAAAGTTCGTAGCCAAGCAGACTTGTTCATGGGTGTTCTCCGTGGGGACCGGGGCTGGCGAGTCCCTCAAACAGCTGTATACGCCCTTGGGAGCGGTACAGCAAGTCGGAGCAGCAGCGACTGATGAACGAGCTAACCGCACACCACTCCATGATTCTAAGCTTTGCGTCATCGATACTTCGCGCGGACTCTACCCACAGAACGTTGTTCGCTGCTTCTAATTTAAAAATATCGATAGGTAGCATGTTCTCCCTCAGGATTGCCACTCTCGGCGCTGAGAGCAGTAGCGAGATGAGTAGAACACTGTAGGGAGATTCATGTATGTACTGTTCGATCTGACTAAGGTAGCTTCTGCGAATTCTCCTGACTCATCAGCAATGATGTCTCGAGAAAGACCCCTGGGTTTTCCGAAACTTTCCACCGCCCAATTTTTGTCTGGGCAACTCGATCTCGAGGTGACAAAATGCGTGATCCCGATTGGTTGCGTGAACCCCCGCCCACCGACGAGTCCATCGTATATGTCTCTATCTCCGAAGACGCAAAGCTAACTCCGCAGATCACAGAGGCGCTGACTCAGCTGAGTAAAGCACTGCAAGACTTGGGCAAAGGCGTGCCCCCAAATCCCTGCAAGTCGTATGGCCCCTGCCAGCCATTTTGGTTTAAGAAATGCTGGTCCTACAGTAGCTGCAGGATCAAGCAATGAAATCCTGTTTGCATTAAAGATACGCCTGTATCTCCTCAGATCGTTCCGCAATGGAGTGTGCAAAATGAGCAATCTCGATTGGCTGAAAGAACCTAACAAAGAGTACGACGCAGTGGTTTACGTCTCTATTCCTGAGGGAAGTAAAGTCACACCGGAGCTTGCAGAGGCGCTCACGCGCCTGGGGAAGGCTCTCAAGATAGAGAGATGCCGGAAGTGACGAAACGTAAATGCGGTGATCTGACTGTCTGCCGGGATGAGATTTGCAATCCAAACTACCAACGTAAATGTTTCATCTACAGTGTGTGCCGCATTATATGAAGCAGTCGCGATATAACATCTGGGCCGATGCCGAGGATGGCGGAAGCTATCTCTTCAATGGAATCAGCGGCGGCCTGAAACACTTGTCTGGTGATGAGCGCAAGGCGGTGGAAGCCTTCACGAGGGGTGCGTATGTGGAGTGTTCGGCCAAGCTGCTCGAAGACCTCGTGCGAGGCCGTATGTTGATCCCAGACGATACAGATGAACTGAAGACCTTGTCGGAGCAATATAACCGGTCCCGCTATGACACCTCTCACTTTGGCGTGACACTGATCACGAGTCTCGGTTGCAACTTCGACTGTCCCTACTGCTTCGAGGCGAAACATCCATCCATCATGGATGATGAGGTGCAGGAAGCTATCCTCGCAGTGTTAGATGATCAGTTGCCCAGAATCACCAGTTTCGGCGTCAGCTGGTTTGGTGGCGAACCGCTTGTTGGAAAGAAACCTCTACTTGCACTCTCGGATCGCTTTATCGCGAAGTGCGATGCTGCGGGAGTCGAGTACAGCGCGCAGATGACGACCAATGGATATCTGCTGACACAGGAGACATGCGTCGAGCTTAAGCAACGAAGAGTAACTTCCGTTCAGGTCGGGCTGGATGGTCCAGCGGATGTTCACGATCGTATGCGGCCTCTCGCGAACGGAGCGGGTCGTTCTTAAGGATCATGGAGAACCTCCATCCTGCTGTCGTGAACTTCGACGTTCAAGTGCGCGTGAATATCTCGACGGAAAACTTCGATCGAGTGGAGGAGTTGTTCATCGCCTTGAAAGAGGAAGGCTTCGCGGGAAAGCTTTCCGTATACCCGGGCCAGCTCGTGGGAGTTCATAACGTGATGGCGCCTTCTTCCACCTATCGCGGCTGCTTTGGTCATCGTCAATTCGCAATAGCCGAGCAGCGTTTCATGGACCTCGCCATTCAATATGGCCTGGCCGGCGTGAGACTGCCGGAAGCGACAGCGACCCCCTGCACTGCGGTACGTGCCAATGAACTCGTCATCGGCAGCAAAGGCGAGTTATACAAGTGTTGGGAATCGGTCGGAACTTCCGATGTGATTGGAAATATTAGCAACTATCGAGAACTCAATGGACGCATGCAGCGCTGGCTGAAGTACGATCCTTTCGAGAATGAGGAGTGCCGCCGCTGCGTCGCTCTTCCCGTATGCATGGGCGGATGCGCGCACCACGGGATGAGCCCGCTGATCTATGAAAACCGTTGCCACACGTTCCGGCATACTTATGAAGAACAGATCGTGAAGTACGCGCGAGCGGCGGCGAGCGGCTTCGTATCCCTCCAATCCGTCTCCCCTCGACGGATGACGATGGACACCCGTTAAACAATCGGCGTGGGAGCGAAGGCGAGCACTCCTGCAAGGACAAATCGAGACTTAGTCGAATTTTCCGGTGTAGAGTAGAGCGCACCGGAGGAACGAGATGAGGAATACATGGATTTGGGCGGGAATGGTCGCCGCAGTAGGAATGGCGGCGCTCGCTTCCGGGCAGGGACTGCCGGCAGGACCGATGCCGACACCAACTGTGAACGTGGGTCCGGTAGCAGCAGCGAAGGCAGCCAATCCCGCTCCGAGTGCAGCGGCAAAAAATCAGGGTCAAAAAGCGGGGATAGGAACGGGGCGGCTCGGTGAAAGCTTCCGGGCCGTCGGCGTACTGGACGGACATGGTGGACCTTGACGGCGATGGAGTGGAAGAAGACACGCAGTTTCTGTTCGATAAGCAACGAGGAATCCTGTACACGTACAAATGGGACAATTTTCAGTGTGCCAACGGGGCCTCGCAAAATGGGAACGTGCTTATGGGAATTTACACGCAGGGAAATACAGCGGGAAGGCCATCGGGATCTGGATGGTTCGTCGTGCCAGTGAAGGCAGGGCAATGCGGGGAAAAAAAGGCGGGGCTGTTCGGGTGCCGTTTCGACGGGAGCGGAAAGCCGACGACCTGCGGGACGGCGAAGGTGAAAGAAGAGTCCGGAGAGATTGAGGTAGCGGTCAAAAGTTGTCGTAAGCCCGTCTGCCGTGACGCAGACCTGGGATTGTCTAAGATCCAGTAGGGCAGGGCAGCAACCAGCGCCCCGGATTTAGTCTCCTGTCCCATGGAGGAGGCAATCCGACTCGAACCTAATGTCCGGTTGCCGGACATCCATGAGAAGTCTTCGTCAAGAGGCAAAAAGTCCTCCTGATGCGCTGGTGCAATTTCTTTGGCTCAGCGCGCGGTGTTGGCCTCTCGGCCGCGGTTTCTATTCGCGAATAGAACCAGACATCCATTGACAGGCGCAGCTCGTCTAGGCTGCCCAGCAAGATTGAGTTCGTGTTTTCCTACCAGGGTCGAAAATCAATGTGCTTGGCTAGGTTGAAGATTCGGTGGTTCGATCCGGTAGCCGAGGTTTTGGAGTTGCCGAAGCATCCTGGCAGTGCGTGCTCGCTTCGACCTTTCGCTGATGGCGGGACCACGTTCTTCGTAACGAACTCCCTGGTGGAGGATCAACCAGATCAGCCGACACTGTCGGTGGGCGATGGCCCCGATGGCTTGATTGGTGCCCTAGGCGCGGGACCGAGCGGCGATACACGATCTCGAAGATGCTTCCTTTGTTCCTGGCTGCTGCGTTCGCAGCTTGATTGAGTAAGCGTCGCATGTGGCGGTTGGCCTTTGGGGAGCGGTAGCTGTAGTTCACGCCTGCGCTCTCTTCGTCGCCGGGACAGGCGCCGACCCACGAGTAGAGGCCTTTTGATCGTGGCCGCCCGCGGTTGCGGTGGACGCGGTCCCTATGCAAATTCAATTGTGGGAAGGAGCGGCGTTGAAGTGTGCGAGACTGCGCTGCAGGGCAGGACACATGGCAAGTTGGGTGCGAAGAGTGACTCGGGCCACGAAGTGTTGCAAAAAACCGTGTAACACGCTGAAGGAGCCAATCTCCGCCACATTATGTTGGGAACACCAAGCAAAGAAAACGCGTACATCACTCTTAGATAGGACCGGGAGGAATGATGAGGCTCAACGTTTGGGAAGTTAGGAAAACGTTGGTTGTGGCGGCAATGGGATTCATGGGCACGATCCTTGCTGAGGTACCGCACGTGGAACAATCCACTGCATCGACCGTTGCCGAGAAGAAAGATGGCCACGCTGAGATTGTTGCCCATGTGGCGGAATGGTTGAAAGCGAGCGATGTGCCGAGCGTCGCTGTGGCCTATATCGAAGATGGAAAAGTGGCGTGGACAGTGGTGTATGGAGAGCAGAGTCCGGGAGTCGCGGCGACTGGGAAAACGCTGTACAACACGGCGTCGCTGACCAAGCCGGTGACAGCGGAGACCGTATTGCGACTGGCGTCCGCCGGGAAGCTCTCGCTGGATGAATCGATGTCGCCATTCTGGCTCGACCCGGATATAGCGGATGATCCCTGGAGCAAATTGCTGACGCCACGGTTGTGCTTGTCCCACCAGACTGGGTTTGCGAACTGGCGGCGAATGACCGACGGCAGGCTGAAGATAAGATGGGAGCCGGGAACCCAAATGGGATATTCGGGGGAGGGATAGGACTACGTTGGCCGGTTTACCGAAAAGAAAATGCAAAAACCCTTCGACGCACTGGCGCAAGAAACGGTCTTCGATCCTATCGGCATGAAGGAAACCTCGTACACCGCGAAGGAATGGTATACAGGGCGGCTCGCGGTTCTGTGGGGGCCGAACGAAGAACAACCTATCGACCCAGTCGCGACGACATGGAATGGTGCGGACTTGCTACGACGACGATTGGGGACTATGCGAAATTCGTGGTAACCGTGATGCACGATGAAGGCTTGACCAAAGAAATTGCCACACAACGCTCGACCATGACGCGAGATCTAGTGAAGCCGGAAGACCTCGACAAAGTCTGCAAGGCAGCTGGCGAGGTGGGACACTGCACAGTAACGGCTGGAATGGGCTTGGATGGGAAGTCGAAACAGTGAATGGAGTAAGGATCCTGAACCATGACGGCTCCGATTGGGGAGTGAAAACGTTCGCCATGTTTGTGCCGTCGCAAGGAATGGGACTAATCGTCTTTACCAATGGAGAGAATGGAAGTGAAGTCATCCGAAAAGTTGTGGAAGCCCGTGTACTCAGTTGAGCTATTCGTGGCAACGATGTGAGGAATACGGGGGGTGCCAACTAATGAACTACATGGACGATTTGCCGTAATGATTATTGAGGCCCTGTCGTTCGGCATTGAATATGCATAATATGGCTCATGCAAATCATTTTGAATGAATAGATGTTTTTTGGCAGGGCAGGTGAGTAGGCTCTAGCCAAAAAACGCAAACGAACAGAACTGGATTTCATTTATTCTCCTTTTGCTAAGGTTATGGAAATCTGACCTGCATGATGTGAATTATGAAAAAGAACATGAACAAATAATCTTATTCGTGTAACGGTACCAAAAAAAGGAGTATCAACCGGTTTCAGCCAGTCTTCATCGGCACTGTTTTCTACAAGGCCTCCAACAGACACACGATATCCTCTTGAATGAACTCCCTGCTATGCTGCACATCGAAACACTGAATCCGTTATCTGTTTGGCCCATGGTCGTATTTACTACATCAGTTGGGATGCCGAAAAACTTACTAAACAAATTCATCGTTTCCCCAATAT
>CAVRSA010000014.1:0-132696 GCA_963723725.1 Candidatus Acidiferrales bacterium | reverse complement strand
CACCCAAGTGCGTACTTCCCGAAAATCGCTCAAGCATCAGGAATGGAATCCTCGATGAGCAATTATTTTTCAAAATGGCGCGGACTTTTGCCAACATTTTGGCTATAGGTATAGATAGGAGGCAATTCATACCTTCCGCTGGCCTCAAAACGTCTTTCAGACGCATCCGTTGCCATTGCCGATGTTGCCTTCTGTAACTTGAGCTCACTTAACTGATGATCGAAAGCTGTTATAGCTGCTTTTAGTTGCTGGTCCTGCTCCGTTTCAAATACGCGCGCTGTTCAGAAGATTGCAGACCTCGGGAGATAACGGCGTAGCTCGCGTTCTTTTTCCACAGACCTGAAATGACCGCTACGCCCCAATTCGACCTCGCGCTACACTCGCCGTCGACAACGTCATCGTCGCCGAGCACGAGGGAGATCCGCATCGTGCCACGGCGTCGTAGTCAAAGAGGTCGTGTATTTCTACGAGGCAAAAAATGGGCCGGGAGCTACCGAGAGGCAGCGACCGACTTTCCGACCGGGAAGCGCATCCGTCGGACCATCACCTTTGGCCCGGAGGTCACTTCCAAACGCGCTGGAGAAGCAGCGCTTCAGCCATACCTAGACCGCGTTCGCGACACAACGCAATCGATCGCCGTGTCGTCGACGCCGGCCAAAGGTGGAAAAAGACTCAGCACCCTCGTCGAGGAATGGAAGCAAGACGTGCTTCCCGGACCGAAAAACTGGGTGGAGCGCGATCATGTCTATCGCACATCCGCACCTACCTCATCCCACTACTCGGAGAAATCCTCTTGCGTGAACTCAGCGTCAGACAGCACCAGGCGTTTGTGACCGCCGTCGGTCAAAAAGTTGGTCGGCGTCGTACCACCGAGAACGTCTACGCAACGATGAGCGCAATTCTCAACAAAGGTCACAAGTGGGGTTATCCGATTCCCGAAGTCCGCCGGCAAGATATCGAATTTCTCGCGGACGAAAAACCTAAGGCGGAGCCGTTCTATTTCGACTCGAATACGGCCGCCCGCATCATCAACGCCGCGCCCCATCCTTTCAAGGAAATGTTCTTGATCGCTGGGATCTGCGGCCTCCGCATCGGTGAGGTCACTGCGCTCAAAGTCAGCAGTCTCGATTTCCAGCGTAAACTCCTCACCGTTACTGCTGCGCTCGACTACACCACGAGGAAAGAATCCACGCCGAAGAGTTTGAACAGCGCCGCTCCGCTTCACATGCCCGTGCTGCTCGAGCAACATCTGCGCACCTGGATCGATCGCCACTACACTCCCAACCCCAGCGGTTATCTTTTCGTGAACTCGAAGGGACGGCCGTACCTATCGGACAACGTGGTGAAGTATGGGATTCACAAAACTATGGATAAGCTGGGTCTCGCTCGTCCGCCAGGAGGTGTTCATGTCGGTATTCATTGCTTTCGGCACGGGGTAACGACGGAGCTGCTGCAGCCGGGCACTCCGATCCATCTTGTGACGCGAATGATGCGTCACGGCGATCCCCACGTCACGCTCGCGCACTACGCGCACGTCCTTCCGGACGCGGAGCGGGTGGCATCCGAGAGACTGTCCCAGAGGATTGGTTCCCAATTGGAGCCAAACCCCGAATTGGAGCCAGTTTCGCCAGCTAAAATAGCGTAAACATTGGGTTTGGCGGAGGCGTGTGGAAGTCGAATCCACCATTCGACTCGCGAAGAGCCGAATCGCCGGCTTTGAAGGCCGGGAAGGTCACCGGACCCCGTTCGCCTCCGCTTTCAAGTCTAAACGATACTCGCCTGAATGGATATTGAGCAGCAATTCTTGAATTTGAACCTCTATGTGAAGGGGGGGTTACGCGCGGACGGTTTCGAGGCCAACTCCTCGCCCTTTTCGAAGTGATGCGACAAGGTCATACAGGGCCGGCGTAGTGCATACTTCGTAGTAGTTATGATCGGAGGGCTTTCCGACTTTTGCATCGGGCAGCAACTCACGCGCAAGACCTTTACGCAAGACCAATACTTCAACCGATTCACCCATAGGCACTTCTCCGGCAAATAGGGACACATCTTCCCTGCCCCAAGGCATATCGACGCTGATATCGATCTGTTCAAGCAGAATTTCCTCTGACAACTTAAGAAAGCCCTCTTCGTTCAACTCGATGCCATTCATGTTGTAACGTACCAGAAACTCGTCTAATTCCTCCGCTGAAGCGCCCTCCATGGCGGTCAGGAATTGAAATAGTGCAAAGTCCGTTTTCTGCGTTGATAGCATGCGTTTGGCTAGCTTCGCACAACCAGACAATCGGTCGGACAAGTTCAATGCCTTTGAGATCATGATCCTCGATTCGCCGTCGGTCCAGTAGGTAGGTGCCGAGCCCTGATAGGCAACCCCGATGCCAATTTCGAGCGCGGGTAGCTGACTCGACGCCGCGCCATCATTATACGAGTTGCAGACAGCCAGAATTTGCCGCGAAAGCACACACGCTTTCGCAACCGATTGCGCATACGATTGATTGCCCTCGGTCTCAAAAATCGCCAGGACGATCGCGTCCCCTTCGATAAAAACTTTTTTCGCGGAATATCGATCCAGCAGCTTTTTCACAGGATCGTGCAGATTCAAACTGAAATGTGAGGCCGGGCTCAATCCACGTGAAAGCAAGTCCTGCGTCATTTTCGTCGAACCGCGCACATCAGCCTTGATGATCACGTGAGCGACAACCTGGTCGTGCTCGGGCCTAAATTCCTCCTTCAACAAGCACTCGTAGAGGCGATTATTCAATCGTGAAAGCTCACGGACTTTTTCGCCAGCAACCAGGTTGATTCGTTCCATGCAATTAAATAGATGCTCGGCATCACGCAAGTCCCGCCGCAAGCGCAAGAAATCGCACGCGAACCGGAAAACCATCGCCTGTAATTCCTCTTTCGAATAGCGTTTCATCCGCCTGGTCAATTCTTCCAGCGGCTTCATGGTGAGGCGTTTGGCCGGCACCTGCTTCAGCATTTCTTCGACCCGCTTGGCTTCTTCTCGGGTTACCAAAGCTTTGCGCAGTTGCTGCAAGTGCACCGGCGGGCAGAAATTGCTTGCGATGGGGCGAATCTCGTAGCTCGCGAGAATGTGCAGCATCAGGTCCCGCTCTTCCAGGCGCTGGGTCAATTGAGCCAGCAAGCGCGTACGGGTGGAGCGTTCCGACTCGTCCGATGCTCCCCCCACGTCGAACAATCGTTTCGCGTTTTCCGGCTCATTCAGATAGTCGCCAAGCCTGCCCTGAAAGTCCTGGCTGACAAAGTCGACGTGCTGGCGGGCAGTTTCAAGCAGTGGCGCACACTCCGCCAACCGGTCGTGTGAAACTCTCAGGCGATTTTCGACCTGCGAAAGTGATGCACGCGTTTCAGCCGGATCTGGAGCATTGCTCAAGAATCTGTCAAATAATCCCCCACTATTCTCTAGTCGCTTGATCAGACTTTCCCGTTGTTCTTCGAGAGAGGCAACTTCACGCTTAAGAGCGTCAACTTCGGTAAACAGTTTCTTTGAAGCCTCGGACTCCGGGGAACTAGCTGTGTCTTGCGGAAGACTTACGCGCGCTTCGCCAAGAAACTGCTGAAGCAATTCGTCCATTGCTTCAATACGATCAGGATCCCTTGCGTAATTGCCGAGAAGCACATAGTGTTCCAGAAAATACCAGTCGTCTTTCCCGCCATCCAGAAAAATCAGACGGTTTTTCAGCAATTCGTAGTACGGATTGAACTCCTCGCCGAATAGCGCGCGCCGCGCTTTCGCAATCACGTTTTCATCAATGTCACTAAAAATCTGCGCGACTAATTGTCCGATGAGCCGCACTACGTCCCGCCGACCAGACTGCATTTCCGACAAACGCGCTTTAATGACGTGAGCCTGCTGGGATCGCTCGAATAGTTCCCCGCGCTTTCGGATGTATTCCTTGCCGTCGAGGATGACGTTAGCGAACTGATTGAGCACCTCTCCGCTCAGGAATTTGAGGATTGCCAACCGGAACAGCACATCAATCTCAATATTCTTCTGATGCTTGGCGCGACTCAACGAACTTTGCAGCATCTCCGCGAGCAATTTGCGGAACGGAGTAGAATCTACCTGTTTGCTGCTGCGAAAATCGATCCCGGAAAAATAGGTAGAACTAACATTCTGACGGATCAAATCGAAAAGGTATTCTCGGGCGGTTTGGACGAACTTCGGACTGAGGTACACATCGTAATGAATGTTATCGACCCCAATGGAGAGTGTCCCCATCGGCAGGATAACCCGATAGCTTTTCAACTCGTTGCGGTTTGTCTCCGTCACACTTGTACTTCCCGGTTCATAGACCATGCTCGCGTCTGGCCAGCAATTTTTAACGTAACAGTGCGGGTGGGGTGCTGCAATAAAACCGAGGTACAGGGGTAGCGAGAGAGTAAGCAGACGATGGAATACTGTCCAGACTCTGGACTACCGGGGTCGGTGGCCCGGAGTTGAGCCCTGCCACGGCCCCAATTTGGCCCTATTTGGCGTCTTGTTCGATGACAACAATCTTCCGCGCATCGCCCCCGCCGTGTTCCAGCCTCAATCGGACCCTCGGCCATGGCGACTTCAACGGGAAATTCTCAGACCATTCCAAAATAATAATACTTGGTGAGGCAAACGCATCTTCGAGTCCCAGGGTCTCAAAATCGTGGAAGTTTTCGATGCGATACAAATCGCCGTGATAGACCTTTTGCGCGCTGCCGTACTCATGGAGCAGTGTGAACGTAGGACTGGTCACTTCGTCTTCTGTTGCCGCTCCCAATCCCGCGATAATTCCCTTTGTCAGGGTCGTCTTTCCGCTCCCTAATTCGCCGGAGAGCAGAACGAGCACAGGTGCCTCTAATTTTCTCGCGAACTTCCGCCCCCACGCCGTAGTTTCCTCTGCAGAATAGGTGAGCACGACCTCAGGCACGTCCTTGCAGCTCCTCGAGCAGTTTTCGACGTGCATAGGGTATCGCGTCCGCTACTTCACTCGCGATAACTCCCGAAGCGTCAGACTGCTGCGTCAATAATTCGGAAGCAACTCCGTGTAGGTAGGCGCCTAACGCTACCACGAGGATCAGATCATCCGTGCCAAATTGCCCGATTAGTGCCGCGAGTACGCCCGTCAGCACATCTCCAGAGCCCCCCTTTGCCAAGCCGGGAGTTCCAGTGGTGTTGACGAAAACTTTGCCGTCGGGCGATGCGATCACCGTGTGAAAGCCCTTGAGCAATACGCAGGCGTCCCACTTTCGGGCGGCATCAACTGCAGTTTTTACGCGGTCACGCTCAATGTCGGGAACCGGCACTCCGAGCAAACGCGACATTTCTCCCGGATGCGGCGTAATCACGAGGTGCGGAGCCTTGTGTCTCGCGAGTTCGGCACCATGGTCGGCGAAAGCGTTCAGACCGTCAGCGTCAAGAACCAGGGGCAGCCCCACAGTACCAACGACATGCCGTATAAATTCCTGTGTTTCGGGATGCGTGCCGAGTCCTGGGCCCAAGGCCAGCACGGTTTTCCCATGCAAAGCTTCTGCGAAGCGGCCGGACTTTATTGCAGCCGCGGCGATCGTTCCATCTGGAGTTGCCTTCAACGGCTCGGTCATGTATTCAGGCTGGGCTGCGGCCACGATCGGCAGAATGGGTTCAGCGACACCCAGAGTCAGGAGACCGGCACCTGCGCGCAGTGCCGCTTGACCGCCCAAAATCGCCGCACCACTCTTCCCTACTGAACCGGCGATCAGCAGCACATTGCCATACTTGGTCTTGTAGGAATCCCAGAGCCGCACGAGTGGCAGGCTCGCGAATTCTTCCGGGCCGCTCCAGCGAAGTGAGCCTTTCCCCACTTCTTCCACCAGCGAAGCCGGGGTACCAATTTGCCGCACAAAAATGTCGCCACAGCAAGCCGCATCCCGTGAGATCAATTGTCCGATCTTTGGGGCCGTAAAGGTGACCGTCAGATGCGCACGAATCACGTTACCTTCGGCAGCTTCTCCATCTGAGGGCAATCCGGAGGGTGTATCGATCGCGACGATCCAGCCCGGAAGTGCCGCGGTCGCATTCCGCGACAGTCGATTGATATCCTCAATCGCACGGGCAATTAAACCGCTCGTTCCACCGCGGATACCTGTACCGAGCATCGCGTCAATGATCACGTCCGCAGAAGCGATCGCCGGCCAATGCTTCTGCCACTCCGCTTCACTGGTCAGCGAAACAATTTTCCCGCCCATCTCCTGCCAGCGCTGAAGATTCTTCAGAGCATCCCCCTGAAGCTCTTCCGGATGTGCGAACAAGTAGAGATCGATGTGATCTGCTTCTTCTTTTAGATACCGAGCGACGACAAAGCCATCTCCGCCGTTGTTACCCTTGCCGCAGAGAACACACACATGTCCCGGCGGAGTCGTTCTTCTTCGTCCGAACTGTTCAAGGAAAACTTCGGCGGCGCTCTTCCCCGCCGCCTCCATCAGCTGCCACCCGGGAATGCCAAGACGCTCCGTCGTCAGACGGTCTACTTCACGCAACTCTGCCGCTGTCAGCGCTTTCATTATCAGTTCCGCCCGGTAACGATTAAAGCATCCAGCCGCCGCTTACATTTAGTACCTGGCCGGTTACGTATTCGGACTCTTCAGAGGCGAAATATGCCACAGCAGCCGCGATGTCTTCGACCGTAGGAGGTCGGCCGATGGGGAATCTCGCGTCGCGCATTTTTCGCGCTTCTTCCAGAGAGAGGTCCTTCTCATCCATGCTCGACGGGTTTACGACGTTGACCGTGATTCCGTTCTTCGCCTCTTCAAGCGCCAGCGAGCGGGATAAGGCCACGACGGCAGCCTTCGCCGCAGCATAGGCGGAAATTTTTGCCTGACCGAACGCGCGCTCCGCCCCCACAGCTCCTAAATTAATGATTCTTCCCCATCGTCCTTTTCGCATGGGTGGCAGAACCGCGCGGCTCATTTGCATCACCGTCATGAGATTCGAGTTAAAGATGTTTTCCCAATCCTCGATAGAAGATTCGGCCAGTGTACCCCACTTGAAGTCCCCGACATTATTGACAAGCACATCAATACGGCCGTACCGGTCGACGACGGTGCGAATCAATTGCTCAGCACGCCCGGCATGTGTGATATCGGTTTCGACGGCAACACAATCTGCGCCCAGCGCTTGTAACTGCCGCAGCGCCAGTTGGGCTGCTCCCTTATTCGATTTGTAGGCAATGGCTACGCTCGCGCCTTCCTTGGCTAGACGTGTCGCGATGCCCTTTCCAATACCTCTACTTCCGCCGGTAACTAACGCAACCCTATTCCGCAGCCCCATTCTTCTCCTCGCAAAAGCGTGCCAGTATAGCTCAGTCCGTCTTCTTCCACTACCTTACCTCAATTCCCTTCGCTCTGCCGATCCGCGGAACTCCTTAGGGAGTTGCCGTGCAGGGCGGCACGCCTTCGCGATGAACGCTATCAACCATACTGTAGCGCAATAGCTGCGCGAAAAAGGCAATATCCCGATGCGTCGGATGATGGCTCCTGCAGGATACGGCGCGACCCACCCGGCCGCGACAAACACTGATCCGCAAGGTCGAGAGTTGAATCGCCGAGTAGAGGTGAAGGTGTTGCTGGACAAAGGAATGTCCGAGTGAATGCAGCCGTACCCGGGGCCGTCGGCCAGGTCTTGGCGGCTCCTTTTCTCAAATACCGTGCGCTTCACGGCTTGAACGCGGGCCGGTTTGCGTTCAGAGCTTGTCAGAGGAAGTCTCTGGCAACGAAGAATTCACTGGTTAATCCTCAATTTCACCGACGCCATATGTTCAGGACTCGAATGTCCAGCGGCCTCCGGCCATGGTGCGTTCGACTGGAATGGTAACTAACGTAGAAGGGTCTGCCGTCAACGGGTCGCGTCCCAGTACGACAAGGTCTGCGAGCTTGCCGATTTCAAGCGAGCCCTTGAGGTTTTCTTCATACGAGGCGTAGGCACCGTTGAGGGTACCCACGCGAATGGCCTCCTCGATCGTGATTTTTTGTTTCGGTCCCCAGACATTCCCCTTGCGGTCTGTCCGTGTCACTTCGGACTGTAATGCCATCATCGGAACAAACTCCCCTGGCGGATAGTCGGAAGCCTGTGTTGGCCTGATCCCCGCGTCGAGGAAGCTGCGCAGGGCAAACATGTTGTTCAAACGCTCTTGACCGTAATAGCGCATTTTTTCCCCATGATAGTAAACGTAGGTCGAAAAGGGCGTGGGCACAGCGCCAAGTGCCTTGATACGTGCAATCAGGCTGTCATTCACCACGGTGCAATGCTCCAGGCGGAAGCGCGGGTCATGCCGGGGACTTTCCCGCTGCAAACGTTCGTAAACTCGAAGAGTCGTGTCGATAGCGACGTCGCCATTCGCATGTGTGCCAATTTGCCAGTCCGCAAGATGTGCCTTGCGCGCGTAGCTGTAGAGCTCGTCTTCGGTCATCACCAGGATACCGTAGTAGTCGGGACGGCCTTCATACGGCGCCGAAAGTCGTGCGGTTCGCTCAGAGATCGAACCGTCGCAAACCAGTTTCATGGCACCGACGCGAACCCATTCATCGCCCAGTCCAGTGCGCACACCTGCCGCAATCATGGAATCGATAAACGCGTAGTTGATGAAGCAGTATGCGCGGTACAGCAATTCACCGGCATCGCGCGCGTCCTGGTAGGCTTGCAAGTCTGTGGGCGTTCCCTGCGCTTCCGTTGCCGAAGTGATACCAGTTTTCGCCATCATCCTGGAGATGAGTTTCACACCTTCACGATGATCGTCGCGCGTGAACTGCTGCGGTATCACTTTATCGAGAAGACTTCGCCCGCTCTCAGCCACACGGCCGCTCAGTCGCCCTGTCACCGGATCGTGGTCGATCTTTCCTCCGGGCGGGTCTGGCGTCTTAGCGGTGATTCCAGCTTTCTCTAAGGCCAGAGAATTGCAATACACGGTGTGGCCGCCGCGGTGCTCGACCTGAACGGGATGATCCGGAACGGCCGCGTTGAGATCCTCAATCGTGAGAGGGCGGTCGTCGTCGGTTTTTGTGTCGTCGTACTTAAAGCCGAGAACCCACTCGCCGGAAGGAGTCTTTTGGGCGCGTTCGCGTAGTGCAGCCTGGATTGCGGAAATAGATCGCAGGTCGCAATCCACCATGCGAAGGTGCATTAACCCCGCCATCGCGGGATGCGAGTGTGCATCGTTGAATCCTGGAAGCACCGTCTTCCTGCCAAGATCCATCTTCCGCGTTGCCGGACCGGCCAGATTCAAAATATCCGAATCGCTCCCAATCGCGAGAATCTTGCCGCGCGAAATCGCAACGGCTTGAACGCGCGGTTTTTTGGGGTTCACGGTCCAGATATTTCCGTTGTGGAGAATGATGTCGGGCTTCTCTTCTTCAAGCGGAAAGAGGGAGAAAGCGGCAAGCGAGCCCAGAAACTCACGACGAGTCGGTTCGAAGTTCATGATTACCCTTTTAGATCGGTTGAGATTGCGGAAGATGCCCCCGCCGGGGCGCTGCCGTCAGGAGAATTCGATTTACGATTCCATGTATGAAAAATACCCGGCGAAGGAACGATCTGAAATCCAGAGCAAAAACGGGTCTTCCAAATAGCCCCGTTCTGCTCATGTTCTCCACTCGGATACCAGTTTCGGAGGGTGCAACAGGGTCTGCATCACCACGCAATACTGTTCTGTTTTCTCATGTAAACCGCGCAACTGCTCCGGAGTTGCCGCTGGCGCAACGACATCGAAGAGCAGGCGAATTTCTTCAAAACCGACCGGGACGTCTTTTGCAATACCGAGCGTGCCCCGCAGATCCATAGTTCCTTCAACTGTCACTTCGATCACCTCGGTGGGAATACCCATCGCCGACGCGACCATCTGACAAGTGATCTGCGCGCATGCCGCCAGAGCCCCGAGCAGAAGGTCGCCTGAGCATGCGCCCGCACCGGCACCTCCGACTCCTTTGTGCGCCTCTGCCGCATAGATAGCGCGCCCAATATCGACCGAGCAGGATACCGGAGCATCCGTCTGCCTGCCTTTCGCGCGCATTGTGATTCGCGAGGTATTTGGATCATTGCGGTATTGCTCTTTGAGTGGTTTTTGGAGCGATCGAAGGTCCATAGTGTGTGCACCATCCCTGTTTCGGTTGCGAAATAACCATCCGGTCGCCGCTCTGTATTGTAGCTGTTCCACTCGCATGCTAGCATACGGCCTGTTTAGAGGACACCTATGCCCAAATACGTGATCGAACGGGAAGTCCCGGGAGCGGGAAATCTGACCGATGCTCAACTGAAGGAGATCTCTCAGAAGTCGGTAGCCGTTCTGAGCGATATGGGCCCGAAGATCCAGTGGATCCACAGCTATGTAACCGGCGATAAAGTTTACTGCGTGTATCTGGCGCCGGATGAAGCCGCCATTTTGGAACACGCCAAGCGCGTCGGACTTCCGGCTAACCGAATCTCTGCGGTTCGCCGGATGATCGACCCATCTACAGCTGAGTGAACGCGTGACGAATTCAAAATAGAGTGTTTTCGCATCAGGAAGGACCCATACCAGACTCTGTTCGAAGAATCTCGGCTACGGCCTCTTTCAGGGGAAGAGCCCAACCTTCCAACCAAACAGTTGTTCCCCTGTCGTTACTAATAGCCCGCCTCGCTGGTTCGAGGCTGGTCTCAAGCTTGACCTGTTCAGCGGGCGAAAGCGGGACTCCAATAATTTGCCGGAGCGAGGCCGCCGCCCCCGCCAGCCGCAGCGACTGCTCGGCCTTAGATTGCAGAGCCGCAGAGCAGGCAAAGCACTCAAGAACCCCTGCAATGCCCCG
This sequence comes from Candidatus Acidiferrales bacterium, assembly GCA_963723725.1. Classification (GTDB taxonomy): domain Bacteria; phylum Acidobacteriota; class Terriglobia; order Acidiferrales; family UBA7541; genus Acidiferrum. The sequence continues at coordinate 121,884 of CAVRSA010000014.1, read as the reverse complement.
CTTATGGTCCAATTCCTCAAAGATTTTTATGCTCTCACGAAAAAAAGAATGCGCCGTTGAATAATCCCGTTGCTCTCTTGCCAGAATTCCTAAATCCGTCAATGTTCCAGCGATACTCCGACGATCGTCCAACTCAGTGAAGATAGCGAGTGCGTGTTCGTACAGGGAACGCGCACCATCGGTATCACCCTGGTCGCGTGCAACATCTCCTTGGGAATTCAATGACCAGGCAACTCCCGCGCGGTCTCGCAGTCCGCGGAAAATGGCCAGGCATTCTCCGTACAACGAGCGCGCTAAGTCAAAATTTCCTTCAAGTTTGACGACGTTCGCCAGGTTGCTGAGTGCCCGGGCGACGGCTTTCAGGTCTCCCAGTTCCCGCCACAGTTCGAGGCTTTCCTCAAAAAGCGCGTGCGCTTCGGCAGGGTTATTTTGATCTCGTGTGAGGACGGCCAGGGCATTGACAGAAACAGCCACTGCACTCTTGTCTCCCAACTGGCGAGCAAGATTCTTGCTCTGCATAATCAGAGTATCCGCCGACGCGTAATCCCGCTGTTCACTGGCCAGAATCCCCGCAGCAAAAAGGGCGCGAACACGTGCCTTCGTGGGCAGGGACGCACCTTCCAGCTTGAGAAGTTTCCCAAGCAGGTCTCGTCCCTCAGCGAGATGCTCTCGACTCTCCCAGTAGCGGAAAAGCGCGGTCCCCAACCGGAGTCCCCAGTCGGCATCTTTTGTTTCAATTAGCCATTCGACACTGGCCCGGAAATTATCACGTTCTATCTCAAACCGATTTAGCCATTCTCCGCCCCCTGAATCGTCCCCCTCGGTCGCCTCTTCCTCGGCCAGAACCAGGAAATATGCCGCGTGAGAACGTCGTGTCAACAGTTCTTCACCACTGGCTCGCAGCTTTTCCAGCGCATATTCGCGGATCGTCTCGAGCATCCGAAACCGGGATTCCCCGTCGGGTTGTTCGACCTGCTGGACCAGACTCTTGTCCATAATGGACGCCATGCCGTCCAGCAGGTCCAAACCGAGGTCACCCTTGACGTTGCAGACCGCTTCTGCCCCTTCCAGGTTGCAACCACCTACAAACACCGAGATCCTGCGAAAAAGCCTCTGCTCCTCGGGGCTGAGCAAATCATAGCTCCAGTCCATCGCGGCGCGAAGTGTCTGCTGCCTTTGCGGCAAATCGCGAGCCCCGCCCGTCAATAATTGAAAACGGCTGACCAGCCTCGACAACAATGCGGAAGGAGAAAGAACCTTCACCCGCGCTGCGGCCAGTTCAATCGCCAGCGGCAGGCCATCTAGCCGCGTGCAAATCTCAATGACGGCGGCAGTGTTCTCCCGGTTGAGCTGAAAATCGGGCTTCGCCGCAATCGCTCGTTGCACAAAAAGAGCAACTGCAGGAGATCCAGATAGTGCTTCGTCGGGAAGCATCGAACGGGAAATCGGCAAAGCCAACGGCGGGGCGGGAAATTCGTGTTCCCCGTACACGTGTAGCGGGGCACGGCTCGTCACCATGACTTTGAGTTTGGGACTCATGGCCAGCAGGTCCGCAACCTTTGGCGCGGCCTGAATCAGGTGCTCGAAGTTGTCCAGCAGGAACAAGACCTCCCGGCGAGAAGGATCCTGCAAATTTTTTCTCAGTATATCGAGCGGTGAAAGACCGCCAGCCTCCCGTATGCCCAGGACCTGGACGATTACGGACGGCATCAGCTCCGGGTCGCTCAGCGGCGAGAGGGGCACGAAGTAGATTCCGCCAGGAAAGTGTGGCGCAAGCCCGCGGGCGACTTCTACCGCAAGCCGGGTCTTGCCAATACCGCCGGGCCCGGTGATTGTGAGCAGCCTCACATCCGGGCGAAGAAGGAGTTCCCGCGCGGTGGCAACTTCTTGCTCTCGCCCGACGATTACTGTTCGCTGCGCAGGCAGGCTGCTCGGGGAACTTTCCACCCGATCCACCGGCTTTTCCGAAAAACCATCCCTTATTGCGTTTAGTTCACGCGAGAGATCTTTCGTCGAGGCGTACCGTTTCTCCGGGTCTTTCTCAAGACACCTCTCTACGACCCAGCAAAGAGGCGCCGGCGCTTCCGGATTTTGCGCCGCGACTGGCCCTGCGGTGTCTCGCAAGATTGCAACCAGTGTCTCCACGGCAACTTTGCGCTGAAAGGGGCTCTTTCCGGTAATCATTTCATAAAGCACCAATCCGAAGGAGAACTGATCGGAACGAAAATCGCATTCCTTTCCCGAAGCTTGCTCCGGGGACATATAGCCGACCGTTCCTAAAACCAGACCCGGAGCTGTGAGCGAGATGGACGTATCCCCGGGATCCAGGGTTTCGCCCCCGATCGCCACGCTCTTGGCCAGACCGAAATCCAGGATTTTCACCAGCCCATCGCGCGAAATCATGATGTTTTCAGGCTTCAAATCCCTGTGTGCGATTCCGGCTTCGTGCGCCTTAGAGAGTCCCAGAGCGATCTGCGCAACGATTTCAATCGTCTTGCGCATGGGGATCGCCCCGTCATTGAGCAGCTGGCGCAGACTGATTCCTTCGACCAGTTCCATCGCGATGTAATGATGGGGATCTGCCTTTCCCAGTTCGTAGATCGTGATTATATTCGGGTGGTTCAGAGCCGACGCGGCACGTGCTTCCTGCTCGAAACGGGTCAGTCGAATGCTGCTTTCAGCGAACTGCGGTGACAAGAGCTTGATCGCGACGATTCGATCGAGGCGGGTATCGCGGGCTCGATACACCTCGCCCATTCCTCCGGCGCCTAAAGGAGCGACGATTTCAAAAAAGCCGAGCTTGTTGCCTGGAGCGAGACTCATGAGTCGCCGTGATTATACCTGCAAATTCAGTCTCAAAGACCTGCGGATGTCACTTTAGATTCAGATTCACTTCAATTTCGCCACGATTACCGTCATATCGTCGGCTTGTTCCGCTTCACCGGCCCATTCCTCCGTAACCACCATCAAGGCCTCCGCAATCTTGCGGGGCGACAATTGCCGTACGCGTTGTGCAGCGGCTTCGAGCCGCGGAATGCCAAACTGTTCCCCATACGCGTTTTCCGGCTCGATTAAACCGTCGCTATAGCCAATCAGCACAGAATCGGGCGGTACAAAGATGCAACCTTCTTCAAAAGAGTACTGCTCCATCACTCCGAGCACGATTCCACCTTCGCCCAAGCGCGTGGAGCCGCTCCCAGAGATACAGAAAGCGGGCAGGTGGCCAGCGTTGGTGTAGCGCATTTGACGGGACACCGTATCGTAAATCGCAATAAAAAATGTTGCAAAGCGATCGTCGCCCGTATTGCGGACCAGATGAATATTCAAGCGTGCGACCAATTCGGCGGTGCTCATCGTCTCGCTGCCCGGCACCAACAACTGGCTGCGCAGGGCCGCTTGCAGACTGGCCATCAGCAGCGCCGCCGAAATTCCTTTTCCCGAAATGTCCGCAATGGCAAACGCCACATGCGTCGGGCTCAACTGAATGAAATCATAGTAGTCGCCGCTGACGCTGCGGGCGGCCCGGCAAATTGCCTCGACCTCAACACCTTCGACGTGTGGCAAGTTGCGCGGAAACAGCTGATCCTGTACTTCGCGGGCAATGACAATCTCGTTTTCCAGCCGTTGCAGCTGCTTCTGCTCATTGATCAACCGGCTGATGGATCCGGTCATGCTGTTGAACGATTCGCCCAAAACACCCAATTGATCTTTCCGCTCCACCCGCACCCGGTGGGAAAAATTGCCTTCCTGCACAAATTGCGTGGCTCGATACAGCCCGGACACCGTCCTGGTAATTGCCTGGGTTAGCACAACACCGATAATCAAAGCCACGATTTCTATCAGCAAGAAGACTACCGACACGATCTGCAGGCCAAAGAGCTTGGCATCGCTGAATTCGCCAACCGATGCAAATATTCTGCGGTTCAGTTGTGAGTTGCGCGCCTGAAAAAACGCGAATACCGGATGGTTCCGTTCCACTTCCCCATTTCCTGAAATGTAGGTTGCTTCGAGTTTAGAAAAGCCATCTACCAGGGGATCGGTCCACGACTGGGCCTCCGGCAGGACACGTTTGCGCGTTGTAATCCGGGCAATAGCCCTGTAATTGTTTTCTCCGATTTTAACCGCGGTCCTGTTCGAATCACCTTCCACCCGCTGCGACAGTGTCACATTCAGTGGACCGAGATCTGGCGCTACTCCCTCCAGAAAATCGGAGTTCATCGGCAAGCTGAGTTCAATGACCCGCTTTCCACGAGGGGTTTCCGTTTCCTGCATACTGACCAGCCGTAAACTGTTACCGGACTGTACCAGTCCCGCAAACGACTCCGCTCCGGGCCCGGCAATTTTATGAAATACGTCCTGATCGACGTGAAATCTCGGTGTCAGGCCCGGCAGTTGTTTGCGTTCAGCGATGCGCAATTCCTTCTTAAGATCCTCTTCGAGCTCTTCTTCCTGAATCTTGCCGGGTAGCGTGGCCTCGGCCGCGGCCACTTCCGCTGTTGACTCCGCTAGCATCTCGATCCGGTGCTGAATATCCTCATAGAGCAGGTAAGCACCAAGTTGCGAATAAATGATCTGCGCAGCCAGGACAGCCAGAATCAACAGCAGGATAATCGGAACAAACGCGATGAACATGTAGGCAACGATTAACCGGTTGCGCAGACTCCAGAGCAATTGACCCCGCCATCGACTCCAGAAACGATAAACAATGTAGAAAAGCGCGATAACGCTTAGATACCGAAGAAAGCCCATGCCCGGCTCGTCATGCAGGGGGACACTGACCCACGTGGCAAATAGTCCGGCCAATGCAATGCCCAGCGCCAGCCAATCCAGCTTCGAAAGGCTTTTCCAGAACGAGATGCGTTGGATTTCGGTGTCAGTCATGTCTCAATGGATCGCGCCAAGAAATACAAAGACACTTTACCCGATTTACTCAACTTATGGAGTACGGTAGATCATCTGCCGCACGGACGATTTTCTGGGTTGAACTCGCGCGACGGGGGCAAAGCTCCCGTCGCGCTGAGAATTGGCCAAACGAAGGTCTTATTCGCTTTCGGGCGCCCGTAACTGTGGATTGCTCACTTTGCTGTGATGACGACCGTAGGTAAAGTAAACAACTAGCCCGATGATCAGCCATATGATCAGCCGCGCCCAGTTAATCCACCCGAGCTTGTACATCATGTACCCATTGAACAGTATGCCCATCACCGGAACAAACGGGACCAGCGGTGTACGGAATGGCCGGGGCTGGTCGGGATTGGTATTGCGCAGAACCATTACAGCGATGCAAACGATTACGAATGCCAGCAGCGTTCCTATGTTCACCATTTTCCCGATGTCGTCAATCGGAGTGACGCTGCCAACGATCGCCGCCAGAATCCCGACTGCAATCGTATTCTTGTACGGTGTGCGAAACTTCGGGTGCACGGCAGCGAAGAACTTCTTCGGCAACAATCCATCTTTCGCCATGGAATAAAGAACACGGGTCTGCCCCAGCAACATCACCAGCATCACACTGGTCAGCCCTGCAAGCGCCCCCAACGTAATTACATGGGATGCCGTAGTCAGCCCCCGATCAAGAAACGCCCGGGCAATCGGCGCTTCAATATTCACTTCTTGCCAAGGCACCATGCCGGTCAGAACACCCGCCACCAGGATGTATAAAACAGTGCAGACAAGCAGCGATACGATAATTCCGATTGGCAAATCCCTTTGTGGATTCTTTGCTTCCTGGGCTGTGGTCGAGACCGCATCAAAACCGATATAAGCGAAGAAAATATACGCGGCCCCGGCTCCAATGCCGCTAAAGCCCATGGGCGCAAACGAGTGCCAGTCCATTCCCCAATTTGCCGTGTTTACATACTTCAGTCCCAGACCGATCACAAAGAGCACAACGGCAACCTTGATGACAACGATCGTGGCATTGAAGCTGGCGCTCTCTTTGATTCCGACCACGAGGATTGCGGTAATCACCAGGGCGATTAAAAACGCCGGCAGGTTAAATCCAATCTCAACTCCAAATATTCGCGGTGCATTCACCAGATCATGCGCTCGTCGCACGAGTTCCGGAGAGTGGGTCCCCATGATGGCGGTCATTTTCTCGAGAAAGGCCTGTGTTCCTGGCACCAGGCTCGGATCCGATGCCTGCGCCATCTGTCGAGCCACTATCTTTTCGGCGGTGGAAAGCGCCGTCCAGTGGTCATACGCCAGCCATAAAGGCATCCGGATGTGGAAAATATTGAGCAATTCAATGAAGTGGTTTGACCAACCGGACGAGACAGTACTCGCACCCATGGCGTATTCCAGCGTCAAATCCCATCCGATGATCCACGCAAAGAGTTCGCCAAGTGTTGCGTAAGCGTAAGTGTAAGCACTGCCGGCAAGCGGAATCATTGCCGCGAACTCCGCATAGCACAGCCCGGCGAAGGCGCAGCCGATTCCGGAGATCACAAAGGACAACATCAGCCCTGGTCCGGCGTAGTGAGCACCCAGCCCCGACAGAACGAAAATACCTGCTCCAATGACGGCGCCCACGCCAAGCGCCGTCAACTGAAATGGCCCGAGCGTTCTCTTCAAGCTGTGTTCACCGGTCTCTCTCGACTCGGCCAGCAGCATGCTCATCGATTTTTTCGCAAACAAGGGGTTGCCCATGCAACTCCTCCTTCTCGTTAGCCTGAATCTCGATTCTTACAACTAGACGTCACTGTTCCCTGTCCGCCGCGACCACAGCCAGTACACCGGCAAACCGATCAACACAATTCCCATCCCCGCTCCGGCCGTTTGCGTGCGGTAGAACAGCAACACGATCATGATTCCTGTAGCCGCCACTATATACAACAGCGGCACAATCGGATACCCAAATGCTTTGTATGGTCGCTCAGCATCCGGTTTTCTGCGACGTAGAACGAAAATTCCTGCAATCGTAAGTACGTAGAACAGCAGTACCGCGAACACCACGTAATCGAGCAGATCGTTATACAGATTGCCGTAGCCCCCTCCAGCGGTTCGCGTGCGCAGCAGGACCAGGACACTGATCCAGATGCCCTGATAGACGAGCGCGGTACCGGGTACACCCTTATCATTCAACGTTCCGGTCGCGCGAAAGAACAGCCCGTCTTTCGCCATCGCATAGGCCACGCGCGAGCCTGCGAGAATCAAGCCGTTGTTACACCCGAACGTGGAAATAATGATGGCTACAGCCATCAGTACGGCGCCTTTGGCTCCAAATACAGCAGATAATGCCGCTGTGGCCACACGCCCATCCGGCGCATTCTGGATCTGGGCCAGTGGCAGGGCGCACAAGTACGCCAGGTTCGCCAGCACATACAGCGTGATCACGATGATGGTTCCGAACGCCATCGACAACGCGACATCGCGCTTCGGGTTTTTTACTTCTCCGGCGGTGAATCCAATGTTGTTCCAGGCATCGGCCGAAAACAGTGATCCAACCTGGGCCACCGCCAGCGCCAGTACTAACCCGAACAAACCGCTCCCCGCGGTCACCGTAGGCAGGATTCCGCGCAGAAATCCCGCGCCAGGTTCAATCGGCTGCGCGTCGCGTATCGCCCACATATTTGAAAAATTATCGGCGATCGCGGCCGAATTCCTTGCGACCAAAACGCAAAGCAGGATCAAGCCGAGCAGCGACAGCATCTTTGCAGAGGTAAATATGTTTTGAATCCACTTTCCCAACTTCACGCCGCGAGTATTCAGAAACGTCAGAAAAATGATCATCAAAATCGCAACGAGTTGCTGCACTGACAGGCTGATCGCGTAGCGCGACCCGAGATTGATTGGGGGAATGACCCAGGCGTTAGGCGAGATGGCGGGAAATAAAACGCCTAAATACCGCGCAAAACCTATGGCCACGGCCGCAATGGTGCCGGTCTGAATTACCAGGAAGAGCGTCCATCCATACAAAAATCCCCACAGCGGCGAGAACGCTTCCCGCAGATAAATGTATTGCCCGCCGGCATGCGGAAACAGTGCCGCCAATTCACCATAGGAAAGCGCCGCTGCGATCGTTAAAAAACCCGTTATTACCCAGGTCAGGAGCAATCCGCCCGCGGAACCTGTTTGTCGGGAAATATCTGCGGCGACAATGAAGATTCCGGAGCCAATCATCGACCCAACGACAATCATCGTACCGTCAAATAACCCGATGGCCTTGATGAACTGATGTTCGGTCTTTGCCGATTGTCGTTGTGGCGTGTTGGTTGGTTCAGTCATTGGCCGGTCCCCTTATGACCTGCTTGCCAGCGATTGCAATCTGTCCAAATACTGACGTGCCCTGGTAGCCGGGTGCTCGGCGCCGAGAATGTCACTGATCACGGCCACGGAATCCGCTCCCGCTTCAATCACCTCGGCCGCGCGGTCCAGGGTAATTCCGCCAATCGCAACGATGGGTTTTGCGGTCAGTCCGCGCATGCGCCGGATAAATTCCATCCCGATTACCGGATCGGGATTCGCTTTGCTTTTCGTTGCAAACACTGGCCCTACCGCTATATAGTCCGCAGAAGTGTCAATGGCTGCCCGGAACTGCTCTTCGTTGTGCGTTGAAACTCCGATCCATCTGTCCGGACCAATCACCTTCCGGGCATCAGCGACGCTTAAATCCTTCTGCCCCACGTGCACTCCCGCCGCTCCAGAAATAAAAGCGATATCCGGCCGGTCATTCACAAACAAGGCCGCGTTGCTGGTACCGGCAAGGGCCGCCAACTTCCGTGACAGTTCGAGAGTTTCATGCGCACTCCCACCCTTGCTGCGGTACTGCAACATCCGCACTCCCGCTTCGATGAATTGTCTGGCTGTCGTTTCCGCGGAACCCGTCATGAGTCCAGCGTCTAATATCACATACAACCTGGACATCACAAGGCGCATGAAGAGTTTATCTACCGTTGCTGTTTAATAGTTTCTCGATGAAGTGCGTGTCAAATTTGCCCGACACAAAGTCGGGATGCATCAAAATCCGGCGCTGCAGCGGTATCGAGGTCTTGATCCCCTCGATCACGAACATTTCCAGCGCACGCTTCATACGCCCGATGGCTTCTCCGCGATCCCGGCCCTTCACAATCAGTTTCGCCACCAGGGAGTCGTAGTAAGGAGGGATGACCGCGTCCGAATACGCGGCGGAGTCTACACGAACTCCCGTTCCACCTGGCGCCTGAAACGTCGTAATTCTTCCCGCCGAGGGCACGAAGGTTTCCGGATCTTCGGCATTGATCCGGCATTCAATCGAATGCCCGGAGAATGTCATTTCGCCAGCCGCCTCTTCCATTCGCTCACCGGCAGCGATTCGAATCTGCGCCTTGACCAGATCAAGCCCCGTCACGAATTCGGTCACGGGGTGCTCCACCTGAATTCGCGTGTTCATCTCAATGAAGTACAGGGAGCCGTCGTCGTCCATCAGGAACTCCACGGTTCCGGCATTCGTATAGCCAATCTCTTCGAGCGCCTTTACCACCTTGTTACCCAAATCCTTCCGCTGCTTGGCGTCAAAGACTGGTGAGGGCGATTCCTCAATCAACTTCTGGTGACGTCGCTGGATTGTGCATTCCCGTTCGCCCAGGTGAATCACTTTGCCGTGCTGATCCCCAAGCACCTGAATCTCGATGTGCCGCGGATGCTCGAGGAATCTCTCCATGTACACGGCAGGATTTGAAAATGCCTGCTGCGCCTCGCTTCGTGCAGTCTGATACGACGCGAGTAATTCCGACTTGTTGCGCACTACGCGCATTCCACGCCCGCCGCCACCGGCCGCCGCTTTTAGAATCAGCGGATATCCAATGCGTTCGGCTTCTTTCGATAGTTGTTCTTCGCCTTCTACCACCCCGTCGCTGCCAGGAATGGTCGACAATCCCGCATGTTTCATTTCCCGACGGGCACGGTCCTTTTCGCCCATCATCTCGATCACTTCAGGCTTCGGACCGATAAACGTAATTTCAGATGCCTCGCATACCTTCGCGAAATTCGCATTTTCGGACAAAAAACCGTAACCCGGGTGAATCGCGTCCACGTTGGTAATTTCGGCCGCGCTGATCACTTGCGGGATGTTGAGGTAACTTTCACTGCTGCGTGGCGGGCCGATGCATACGGCTTCGTCCGCGAAGCGCACGTGTAACGAATTACGGTCCGCCTCCGAGTACACGGCGACTGTGGCAATACCTAGTTCTTTACACGCGCAGATGACGCGTAGGGCAATTTCCCCGCGATTGGCGACTAGAATTTTCTGGAACATAGTTGAGCGTACTGGCTATCGTTTACGGCTTGGTCTGATCCCGAACAACGGCTGACCATATTCCACCGGCTGTCCGTTCTCCACGAAAATGCGGAGTACTTCCCCACTCACTTCCGATTCAATCTCATTCATCAACTTCATCGCTTCGACGATGCACAGCGTCTGACCCGCATCCACGTGTACGCCAATTTTAATGAATTCTTCGGCTCCCGGACTTGGCGAAGAATAATATGTTCCGACGATCGGCGACTTCACCAGGTGAAGGTCTTCTCCACCGCGTGTCTCTGCCGCAGGCTCAGATACAGCTGACTGCGCCGAGGTTGCGGAAGTGCCGAGCGCGGCCGGTACAATGATCTCTGCCGCTCTCGGTGCCGCGAGCATCACAGGCGCACTTGGTTTCTTCAGCCGGATTCGCAAGTCACCCCTCGAGTACTCGAACTCTTCGAGGTTATGCTCGCTCATGAAATTCAATAATTGTTCGATTTGCCCAATTTCCGGGCTGGCAAATGATTTGCTTTCACTCGTCTTGGACGGTTTTTTCCGTTTCATGCCTTTTTCAGAGTTCGATGAGATCCCGCTTTACGCGGGTGAAGACTTCGTTTCCCGTGGCGTTCACTGCAACGTCATCCTCGATTCGAATGCCGCCGATTCCTTCCATATATACGCCAGGTTCAATCGTTATCACATTACCGGATTCGAGTCGAAACTCCTGTCCTCGTGCCACTCGCGGCTCCTCGTGCACTTCCAGCCCCAAGCCATGGCCGGTGCTATGCACAAAATATTGTTCTAATCCGCTTTTCTTGAGGACTTCTCGGGTCGCCCCGTCGACTTGCCCACAGGTTGCGCCGGCTCTGACTGCTGCTACCCCAGCAGCCTGCGCTTCCTGAACCGCCTGATACCAGCCACGAACGCGCTTCGGTGCCTGACCCAGATACACCGTACGCGTCATATCGCTGCAATAATTGCCGAGTATAACACCCAGGTCTAGCACCACCAACTCATTTTTCCTCAGGCGTTTGGAGGTGGGTCGGCCGTGCGGAAGGGCGGCCCTCGGCCCAGACGCTACAATGGTTTCAAACGACGGCCCGGTCGCTCCGAGTTTCCGCATGTGGAACTCAATCTCCGCACCGAGCTCGTTTTCCCGCATCCCCGGACGCATGATCCGCACGGCCCTTTCCATCACCGCGTCCGCCAGGGCCGCCGCCTTGCGCATTGCGGCCAGTTCCGCGTCATCTTTCCGTCGGCGCAGGGTTTCGACCACTCCTGTCGACTCAACTCCCTTTTTCCCCGACCCGGCCGCTTTTTTCACTGCCTTCCATTCCGTAACGGTTAGCTGCGCCGGATCAAAACCGATGCGACCAATCCTTTCTTTTCGGAAGAATTCTCCCACCGCAGCGTACAGGGAGCCCTTTTGCAGCTCAATCTTTACGCCCCGCGTTTCTTCATTTGCCTGGACTATGAACCTGCCGTCGGTTAACAGCGTGGTTGCGTCCCCGGTCACGACGACTGCCCCAGACTCTCCGGTAAATCCCGTCAAATAGAACCAGTTCGCGCGGCTCGACACCAGGAGAGCGTCCAAATCGCGGGATCTCATCTCCGCAACCACCGCTTTCCGTCTTTTCAGATAACTTCGGTCCATAAAAAAATCGAGGAGACTCTCGTCTCCCCGATTCTAGTCCATTTACTTTATTCTGTCTTTGACCCTACAAGCCACTCCGTCCCGGCGGCTTCATCCAGGAATAATGCGCGGCGTAAGGAAGAACAGCAATTCAGATGACGATACGGTTGTGTTGGTCCGCTTGAACAAGTGACCGATCAGCGGCAGGCTGCCGACAACGGGCACCTGCGTAATATCTGTCTCCTGCTGGCTGATGATGATGCCGCCGATAACAACCGTGCCACCGTCGGCGACCAGTACTTTGGTCTCGGCTGCTTGCGTGTCCAGGGCAGGAATACCTTGCACCCGGGGGATGCCGTTGTCGATCTGCGTGTTTTCTACAAGCACATCCATGAATACAGTGCCTTCCGCAGTAATCTGTGGGGTCACTTCCAGCTTCAACACCGCGTCAATGTACTGCACCGAAATAGTGTTGTTGATGGTCGTCTGGATCGGAATCTTGGTACCCTGTTTCACAGTCGCCTTTTCGTTGTTCTGGGTGATGACCTTCGGCTTCGAGAGCAATTTACCGACGCCCTTCGATTCCGCGGCAGAGATGAACAGGTCGACTGCAAAGTTCGGCGATCGTTGAATAAATCCGAAACCGCTTGTTGGTACGCCTGCTCCGAGGTTCACGTTGTACGGAATGCCCGCCGTTGAACCGCCAGAGGTGCTCGTTGGCGTGGTAATCAGTGGAGGCGTAGGCAGCGATGTACCCGTCTGAATTGGGCTCACACCGACGGACGGGTCACCGCCGTAAATTGACCGGCCACTGGTCGTGGTTCCGGCGAAACCCCACTGCACACCGATATCCTGGGCGAATGCGCGCGATGCCGAAATCACACGGGCTTCGATTTCTACCTGCTGTGACTTCCGGTCCAGCTGGCGGATCAGGTTATCAATTGTCGGAATAACGGATGGAATATCCCGAACGATCAACTGGTTCGAACGATCGTCGGCAAGAATGTCTCCGCGCGGCGACAGGAACTTCTTCAAAGTGTCCTTCATTGTCGCAGCCTTGGCATAGCTCAAAACGCGGGTCACGGTCACAGGCGCCACTGCCTCTGCTTGCGCCTTTTCCAAATCCCTCATCGTTTCGGCTTCTTTTTTCAGCGTGTCCCGGGTTGCGATGCGCAGAACGTTTCCACTGAACTGTTTGTCGAGGCCGTTGTTCTGCAGCACGATATCGAGCGCCTGATCCCAAGGCACCTCGTCGAGCACAATCGTCAGCGTACCTTTAACGTTCGGATCGAGTACTACGTTCAGGCCGCTGATTTCATGTATCAGGCGAAAGAAGTCCTTCAGGTCTACGTCTTTCAGATTCACCGAAATCGGTTCACCTGTATATCGGCCCGGGGTGTTCGTCACAAGCGATCCGCTGGATTGCCCGGCGGCCATCGTCGACGCCGCTGTCGTTGCCTGAGCAACAGCTTGCTGTGCTGCTTGCTGCGCTTCGGGACGTGCGGGTTGATCCTTTTCAGTCGCCAGCACAACCGGCTTGGTCAGCTCGTTCGGCAAGGCGAATCGTGGCGCCGCAACATTCTTTTCCTGATTCGCATGTGCGTTCACTCGCGGCGTCGCATTCGTATAGCTGGCCTCTTTCTTCGGCGCCTGTTGCACGGCAGAGGTCGTCTGCGCTACGGCCGGCGAGGTCTCAGGTTGCGCGCCGGTTGCGAAGTACACAACAATCGCTTCGCCTTCATGCGCGATCTGGTAGGGTGCTGCTGCAGTCAAATCGATCACCACGCGGGCGACGTCGGGCTTGAACTGTCCCATCCGCACTCCGCGCACCGGTGCAGACACCCCCGGTATCGACGTCCTCTGCACGCTCATCTTTGCGCCGCTGAAATCCAGAACCAGTCTTTCCGGGTTCTGCATCCGTGCGGCGTGAACGTCCAGGCGTCCTGCCCCCTCCACGCGAATCGCTGCTCGTTGTGGCTCTTGCATGATCGCCACACTTGAGATCACCGCTGCAGTCGAGGTCGTGCCAGCGGGCTCCTGTCCGCGCGCCACTGGAGAGCCCCCGCTCACCAATATGCCCGCGAGTATCAGGCAGCCAATTTGAAAGGCCGGCCGGTTCGTCTTCATTGCTGTTCTCCTGCACTGGAGTAAAGTCTCTTGTTCACTTGGCGCTCCACTGGTTTTCCGAACGCATCCTTGCCCAACTCATGGAACGAAACGTTGTCCATCCCAATCTTGTCTACTTTTCCGTCGTAAAGCTGGTCGCCTTCGCGCAGAAAATAGGTGCGCGACTGCGGATTTGTGACAACTGCGATCATCCCGTTTGGCGAACGTACGATGCCATCCAACCGCAACGTTCCAACCTGCAATCCGGCTTTTCCCGGAGGCAAGTTCGCCGCATTCTTGGCTGCCGCATCCTGCCGGCTCGTCAAAGATTCAAAAGGATCGCGCCTCGCTACCTTGTCCGTCGTTTCCGCCGCCGCTGTTGATGACGTGGCCTTCGACGACTTTTTTGAAGTCGACTTCGAGGTGGTGGTTTTCGCCGCAGGTTTCGTCGCCGGCGCTGTTTGCGTCTGCCCGTACAAACCGCTTCCGGCGGCTGCCAGGAGACATCCGAGTACCAGTGTTTTCACTAGACGCATGGCTCGCTCATTCCTGCTCACGGTTTACTCGCTGGCTGAGAAGGATTTGACCCCGGTTTTGCCGCACCCGCTGCGGCAGTCGGTGCCGTATCAGCCGGCTTTGTGAAGTAAGTCGTTATTGTAAATACACCCGATACCGTTGTCCCGGGACGCAGGGGGTACTTTCCGCCTTTGGCCCCGTTTCCACTCGGGTCGTCGAATTGCAAATCCCCGACATTGATAATTCGCGACAAACGGCTCAAGCGGGAGAAGAAATCAAGCAGGTTGAAATAGGGGCCATCGGCTTGCGCTTCAAATGGCATCTCGTAGTGATATTCCTTGGTATCGACCTTTCCGGCCGTTAATCTCCGCAGTTGCACGTTCGCTGCGCTTGCTGCGCCCTGTACCTGCCGGATAAATTCGTCGACTTCTTTCTCTTCAGGAACGATGGTCTTCAGCGTATCGAGCTGCTTGTTCAGCGCGTCCATCTGCTGCTTCAATTCTCCGTAGCGCTGCTTGTAAACCTGCAATTGCGTCACTTCCTGGTTCAACTTCGTGCGATCCGTAACGGCTTTATCATAGTCCGCACGGGCCTGGGCCACTGGTGAAAAGGGAAGATAGAGTCCGGCAAGCGCCAATGTCACTGCGATTGCAAGCGCCACCAGCCCCTGCATGAATACCGACATATCTTTGAAAGGATTTGCCATGGCTCCCCTTTATCCTTTCTTCGCCGGTGCCGGAGTTTTTGGCACGGTCTGCGCCGGAGCGCTTGTCGCCTTGGTCTGAGCGGCTCCCGCCGTCACGGGTGCATTCGGTGCGATCTCAGCGTTGATGGAGAACAGGAAGGTCTGCACCGCCCCCTGCTTGTCATCCTGCTTCGCATCTTTAATCTCGATCTTCTGGAAATAACCGGAGCGCTTCAGCGCGGTAATGAAGTTGGCCACCGAGTTCAGCGACGCCGACGAACCTTCGAGGGTGATTGCCGAACCTTTCTTGGTCATCGATGTCAGCCACAGATTTTCAGCTCTGGAAACTGTGTTGGCAACCTCATCCAGAAGTTCCTGACCACCGGTCCGATCCCGCTGCAACTGTTCGATCGTGCCGACCCGCTGCTGCAAAACCTGTTTTTGCTTTTCGAAAGCTTCCACCTGCAACTTGATCTGCTCGAGTTCCGTCTTCTGGGCGGTCAGCAACTTGATCCGGTTGTTTTCTTCCGCCAATTGAGTCTGCCACGAATGATAGAAGTAGAAGAGAAACAGTCCGCCGAGGAGCACGCCCGCCGCGATGAACACCAGGGGCAGCGCCGCCCCCGTGTCTGCCGTTCGGCGTGCGGCTTTCGGCCGCGTTTGTCCAAGTAAGTTTATGCGGATCATGGCTAGTCGAAGCTCCTCAGGGCCAGTCCCACGGCTACTACC
The DNA here is from genome assembly GCA_963723725.1 of Candidatus Acidiferrales bacterium. Lineage (GTDB taxonomy): Bacteria > Acidobacteriota > Terriglobia > Acidiferrales > UBA7541 > Acidiferrum. The sequence continues at coordinate 105,996 of CAVRSA010000014.1, read as the reverse complement.
AGTTTTGGTGCCAAATCTCGAATCTGATCTTCGCTATGTTTTGCCGGATTCAACAGCACCTTGCGGAATGGGTTCAGTTCTTCGACCGGCATGGCAAACTCTTCGCGCAGCAGGTCCACCAAACCAGGAACCCGGGCAGTGCCACCGGCAACCATAATGCGTTGGATGTTCTCGCCGCTGGCCGTAGCACGGAAGAAATCGAAAGTCTTTTGAATCTCCAAGGTCAAGATGTCCGAGACGCTGCGCAGGATCTGGCTCTTTTGTTCGTCCGTGACGCTCGGCAGTGTTTCACCCTTCTTCAATCGCTCGGCGTCATCGAAGCTCAAGTCGAGTTCTTTCTGCAATGCATCGGTGTACTGGTTTCCACCCACACTGACGTCGCGAGTGAACAATGGCACGCCGCCGCGTACGATATTGATATTCATAACGCTCGCGCCGATGTTCAGGAGCGCTACGGTCTGCCCCGCGTCCGGTTCATAGTTTACTTCGAAACAGTTCTGAAGGCCGAACGCATCGATATCGACTACCACAGGTGTTTTACCGGCTTGTGCCAATACGTTCGTGTGATTCAGGATCTTGTCCTTCTTCACCGCAACGAGCAGCACGTCCATCTGGGAGTCCATTGCTTCCAGTAACTGGTAACTGAGGTTTACGTCGGCGATGTCGAAGGGAATATGTTGACTGGCTTCGGAAGGAATCCGGTCATAAAGCTCCTCTTCCGTCATCAGCGGCAGTGGAACTCGCTTCACGATTACCGAGTGTCCTGACACGGAAGTTGCCACATTCTTGGTCTTTACATTTTCTGTATCGAAAATCTTTGTGATTGCGTTGGCTACCTGCGGCGCGTCCATGATCGCGCCATCAACAACCGTGTCCTGAGCCAAGGGCTCCATGCCGAAACTGACCAGTTCATAACCGGCCTTCGTCGATTTCAGCTCAACAGCTTTAATTGAACTGGATCCGATATCCAGACCCACCAACTGCTTGTTCTTCTTTCCCCCAGGTAACCACATATCGCGCCCTCTTTCCCTCTCGGCTGAGCCAGACTAACGGCGTCTTGCAACTACTTGACTCATCTTCCGTTCCATCCACCGATCCAGGATTGTTTTCCTTAGTTTCCAACGGTTTCCCAATTTGAAAGCAGGTATTTCGCCCTCTGTGATGTACCGGTACAACGTATCCGGGCTAATCCCCAGATATTGCGAGGCCTGTCGTACGTTCATCACTTCGCGCGATTCGCTCAAGAGAAACGCCACCCTGTCATGCAACGCCTGGTTAAAGGCGCTCCAGCACTCTCACTTCGTACACCGTTCTACCCCGGAGTGCCGGCCTTGCAAAAGTTATGTCATCCCCGAACATGGACCGTCAAGGATTTCTCTACGACAGTTGTCCTAAAAATGGGGGTTATCGTAGGCAATTCACCTGGTATTGTAGGCAGTATATCCCATATATAGAGTTCAGATGCTATCAGTACCACTACTCATTGTGGTTTCTTCGACAATCGCCCCTGTCCCAGCGGACGGTTATCCTTTGTCCCCATGCGTTCATCTCTCTCCGCGCCGATTCGCACGGACTCCGGTTTCCGAGTTGTAAATTTACCCTTTTGCACAGGCGTCTCGCCCTGCCAGTCTTTTCTGCGCCATACGCCTATCCAACAAGTAGCGACTCGTCCGACAGTTAGGATGAACCTACCCGTCGTTCCACTTCAAATCGAGATGCCTTGCAAGAAATACGTCCGTGCGACTTGGGGATTGCCAATCGTAGTACGTCCAATGCAAGCGAAAGCGGTCGTGGCACGCAGATCAGACTCGACCTCACCCATGTTGCAGACCCTGCGGGGTTATCCCGGTTTTTATGCAACACTTCCTAAATTCCCAATTGCTTCCATAACCCGTCGACCTTTGCTTTCGTTTGCTCGTCCATCAAAATCTCGTCCGGCCATGGCCGGTCAAATCCTTCCGATTTCCACTTGCGCGTGGCATCGATTCCCATTTTTGAGCCAAAATCCTGCATCCGCGCAGCGTGATCGAGAGTGTCGACCGGACCCAGCATGAACTGCACATCGCGCTGCGGATCTATCGCGCATAGAGCCTTCCAGACCACCTCTTTATAGTCGTGGACGTTCACATCGTGATCCACGACCACGATTGTTTTTGTGAACATCGCTTGCCCCAGGGACCAGATCGCGTTCATCACTTTACGCGCGTGCCCCGGGTACGATTTCCGTATCGACACGATCATCAGGTTATGCACGATTCCTTCCGCGGGCATCGATACATCCACAATTTCCGAATGCTGCATCTTCATCAGAGGCAGAAACACACGCTCAATTGCATGACCCATATAGAAATCCTCCTGCGGAGGTCGTCCAACCACTGTCGCGAGATAGATCGGATCCCTGCGATGGGTCACGCAGGTTACGTGAAACACCGGATATTCCCCTTCGAGCGAATAGAATCCGGTATGGTCGCCGAACGGCCCTTCCGTCCGCATCTCATTCAGGTTCACAAACCCTTCGAGCACAATTTCTGCGTTTGCCGGGACTTCCAGATCATTGGTCTCACACTTCACCAGTTCTACCGGTTCACGCTTTAGAAAGCCGCTGAACATCATTTCATCGAGGTCTGGTGGGATTGGTAAAATACCTCCCAATGTGGTCGTGGGATCCGATCCAATCGCCACACTCACCGGAATCGTTCCGTCCGGATTGGCAAGGCGCGCTCGCCGAAAGTGCTCCGCACCATGCTTCTGTGTCTGCCAGTGCATTCCGGTCGTTCGTTCGTCATAGACATGCATCCGGTACATGCCGACGTTTCGTTTGCCTGTTTCCGGATTCTTGGTGAATACCAACGGGAAAGTAATGAACCGTCCACCGTCCTGGGGCCAACACTTCAAGATCGGGAAATCAAAAAGATTTATGTCGCTCCCCTTTTGCACGACTTCCTTGCAGGAGCCGTCCTTCACCACTTTCGGGAAGAATGAGCCGAGCTCAGCCAGCTTCGGCAGCATTTTGAGCTTGTCGAACAATCCCTGCGGCGTTTGCATATCCAGAAACCCGCGAATGCGCGCCGCCACGTCATCCAACTTATCCACGTCGAATGCCAATTCCATGCGTCGTTCGCTGCCAAACGCGTTGATGAGCGTCGGGTACCGCGAGCCTTTGCACTTTTCAAACAGCAGCGCGATTCCACCAGGATTTCCCTTCGGCCCCGGCAGAGCCTGGGCGCGCTGTACGATCTCGGCAATCTCCAGTACCGGGTCGACTTCCGTCTTCACCCGCTTGAGTTCGCCTTCCCTCTCGAGTCGCTTCACATACTCTCGCAAATCCCCGTAAGCCACCTGCGCCTCCGCACAACTTCTCACTCGATCTGAAACGCAAACACTAACATGCAGCTCCATCTACGCGCAAAAATATCCGCGCGAGAAGTCTCCAGTAGATTTGCATCTGAGAGAATGAACGGAATGGGTAAATGGTTCCATCTGGTCTTGCGGGCACACCCGCCCGACCGAGCGACAGTAGACTCCCGCAATCTTCGCTCACGCGCTCATTTCGAGGGGCGAACGTTTGAGGCCTTGATGTATTGGTTGCCGAAACTCTCAATGGCGTACTGACCTTTTTTCTTGTCGAACTTGATCTTCGCCGCCGCCATAATTTTCCCGGTGCCTTCACCCTTGGCATTGAGCGTCAGTTGGACAAATCCAAAAGGATAGTCTGTGCTCCGGCCGTTGTTATACAACTCTCCGAAAGACATCAGTCGTGCCGTAACAACGGTGATGACGGTCGTAGTGCCGTTCGTCCGTTTCCGAGCAATGGCAATCTGATTTCCCGTGGAACCGACCGGCAGTACCCTTCCTTTGTCCTCTTTTTCGAGAGCGCGCCGAAGCGCATCCGTTCCCTGTGCCTTCAAGAGCTCCGCAAATTTCTGAACCTCGTCATCTGTCGTGTACGAGGTAATTCGCACATCGAAATTCATCGTCTTACCACCGACGCTTCCGCCCGTCCCCATCGCCACTGCGGAATAGGCCTCCGGCAGCGGAGCGGCATCCTGCGCGGCACCCCGCACAGAAAACATCAGACCTAGAAATCCAGCCACTACAGCAATGTGAAGCAATCGCTTTCTCATCAGAGCTCTCCTAAGCGAACCGTGAAACTTACTTGTCTATCGTTGAGCAACTTGACACATAACTCTCTGATTCGCAAGCAATTCGGGTCATTCGCGGAAACAAAAATGTCGACCACGGACGGCAAACGAACCCGCGCCGCCGCGCTGGATCAGGGCGCATCTTAAGCTGCTTTATTTTCTGTAACTTGGCGAAGTAAGAACGCCCCCCAACCGGAGCGGAAAACTATTTCATACAGCAATTACCTGATTAATCGCTCCCTCTGGCTCGGTCTACTATGCCAACTCTGGTCGCGCCAGAAAGAGGAGAACGACGGATGGCTACCTCCGTTTGGAAGGGCTTCTTGACGTTCGGACTGCTGTCGATTCCCATTCGCCTTTTTTCCGCCGCACGTTCCGACCGTATCTCTCTAAATCAGATTCATTCCGTCTGTCATTCGCGAGTTCGCATGCCGCTTTTTTGTCCGACCTGTGACCGCAAAGTCGAGCGCAACGAGATCATCAAGGGATATGAATTCGATAAAGATCAGTTCGTGCTGTTTGAAGAGGAAGAACTCGATAACCTCGAACCCGATTCCAGTCGCACCATGGAAATCCTGGAGTTTGTAAAGTTTAACGAGATTGATCCGCTCTACTTTGACGCCTCCTACTACGTCACTCCCGAAGAAGAAGGCCGCAAGGCATATCACCTGTTGCAAAAGGCGCTCGAGGAATCCGGTTACTCAGCCATCGCCAAACTCACCATGCATCAGCGCGAGCACACCGTTATCATCCGTCCTCATAAAACCGGTACCAAAGGCGGGATGACCCTTCACACCATGTTCTACCAGAGCGAAATACGGGAAGTCGCCGAGTACGGCAATACCGATACCGTCGAGGTAAAGGACGCCGAGAAAAAACTCGCTCTGCAATTGATCGAAACGCTCGCCGCCAAATTTGAGCCCGAAAAGTATCGCGATGACTATCAGGAGAGCATGCGCGCACTAATCGACGCCAAGCAGCAAGGAAAAGAAGTTGCTCCGGTTTCTCATCCTTCACGGACTCCGGTCATCGACCTGATGTCCGCGCTCAAGCAGAGCCTCGAAAAGAAGCCTGGAGCGCCCGCTCCGAAGAAACCCCCGGTCCGCGCTGTTGTTCCTGTGAGCAAAAAGGAAACGAGAAAATTGGCCAAGAAGGCGTAAGCTTAGAGTTCATGGGCACGAGTGAACACTTCACGCGAGCTGACGTTCTGCGAATTCTGAACATTTCCGAACGACAGCTGGGTACATGGGAAAAAATGCAGTTCGTTCCCTCTTTGAGCGCTGGTTCAAAGGACTTTTATGATTTTCGGGACCTTATCAGCGTACGCACAGCCAAGCAGTTGATTGAAAAAGGCGTTTCCGCCGACCGCTTGCGGCGTTCTCTCGTTGCACTTCAGCAGAAGCTTTCGTCAATCAATTCTCCTCTAAATGAGTTACGCATCGTCTCTAACGGCAAAGATGTGCTGGTCGAAGACGCCGGATCACAGCTTGAACCGCTCTCCGGCCAGTTCATTCTCAATTTCAAAACGCATGAACTGAGCGATAACGTCGTTTCGATGCCAGACCGCAACGCGGGCTCCCTGTTTGAGATGGCACTTGAGTATGACGCGAACCCCGACACCCGGCGTCGGGCCGCCGAGACCTACGACCGCGTCCTCGCGATTGAGCCTCGCCACATCGATGCGCTGGTCAACCGCGGGATGCTTGCTTTTGAAGAGGGTGACCTCGAGAGCGCCATCGAATTCTTTCGCCGCGCCATCGCCATTGAGCCCGGCAATTTGCTGGCTCACTTCAATTTAGGCAGCATCCTCGACGACTTGGGTTTACTCTCTGAGGCTCGTCAGCATCTCCGCCTGGCTACTCGTCTCGATCCCAACTACGCAGACGCCCACTATAATCTTGCGATCGTCTGCGAAAAAATGAACGCGGACAGCGAAGCGAAGCTGCACTGGTCAGCCTATCTTAAGTTGGAATCAGGGGGCACTCACGCAGACTATGCGCGTGCTCGCCTAAAGTAATCATCTTCCGCAAGGATCATCAGATCCTTCAGACGGTGCGGTCCGTGAAGTCCCGCCGCGAGTCCCATACATGCTCGAGCATATAGCAAGCGTACTGGCCTGTGCCGATAGCCCTGTTAACAAAAATTGTTCTAAGGTTTTTGGATCAAAAGGCATACGTAGAACATCGTATTTAATGTTTCTCCATCTGCCCATATAAAGGAATGCCTCATATTTACGAACGCTATGGAAAGGCAACGAGTCCATGCCCTCGCTCACGAAAAACTCAAAATCTACCCGAGCCTATGCGGCCATTCCGCAGTCCGCGGGCATAACGGAACCGCTCTCTAATGTGAAGGTTCTCCTGCTGACTCCCAACCTCGAGGCGCGGCAATCGATTCTTCGGACCTTGGAGCGTCTTTCGGCGGATACCATCAACTGTTCCACGTGCCAACAGGCAGCCGACCTACTCGCCACTCAGGAATTTGATGTCATTTTTTGTGACGAATATCTCGTTGACGGCTCTTATCGCGACCTGCTTCATCCGAATAATTACGCGGCCAGGACTCCGCGGATCATCGTTATCACCCGTACAGGGGAGTGGGACCTCTACTTCAAGGCGTTGGGCAACGGCGCCTTCGATATCATTCGGGCCCCGTGGCATTCGACCGACATTGAGATGATCCTTATCCGCGCACTGCGAGAACAAGAGCACCCTGCCGCATCCGCCGCAACAGCCTAGGTCGTTGGTGTCCGTGAGCCGGTCGCCGGGCGCGCGAATACTTCTCGACAGGCATGGCTAAATCGATGGCTTCTTTCCCGTCCGGGATCGGATCAGACAGAACCCACTCGCGAGAGTCCGGATTCGCCCGAAGCGGTATCAGTGCCGTTCACGGAGCACTCCAAACTTCTCCCCCTCCGCTTTTTCACGTGTACAATCCTTGCTGTCGATTCGTGCGTTTTCGGGGGAGGATCCGTGAAAAAGCCTATTTGGCGAGCGGTTCTGCTGATTCTGCTGGCTCATACGTCTGTCGTTATCGGCGCGGCGCAAGTCCCCTCCGACAAGACCGTCAAGCTCGACAAGCTGATGCTCGAATACGCAGACTGCTGCCAGTTTACGGGGACCGTTCTGGTCTCGGAACACGACAAGATCATCTTCCAGAAGGGCTACGGTATGGCTGATCGAGAATGGGCCATCGTCAACACACCTGACGTGAAATTCCGCATCGGCTCCATCACCAAACAATTCACGTCCATGCTGGTCATGCAACAGGTCGCAAAGGGGAACATCAGGCTTGACGGCCACATTTCTGACTATCTCTCCTACTATCGCAAGGACACCGGCGAAAAGGTCACCATTACCCAACTTCTCAATCACACCTCGGGGATCCCGAGCTACACGGGGATGCCGAAATTCTTCGACGATGTTTCCCGCAACTATTATGCGCCCGACGATTTCGTCAAGAAGTATTGCAGCGGCGATCTCGAATTCGAGCCGGGCAGCAAATTCCACTACAATAATTCGGGCTATTTTCTTCTGGGCGCGATCCTCGAACACGTTACTGGAAAGAAGTACGACGCTCTGCTGGAAGAAAATATTCTTGCTCCGCTCGACATGAAAGACACCGGCTACGATCTATGGGCCACCATCCTGCCTAAACGTGCTTCCGGCTATCAACTGGAATTGGTTGGCGTCTCAAACGCTCCTTATCTTGACATGTCGCTACCTTTCTCTGCGGGCTCGATGTATTCCACAGTTCAGGATATGTACAAGTGGGATCAAGCCCTCTACACCGACAAGCTCCTTTCCGCTGAATTGAAAAAGAAAATGTTCACCCCGGGCCTTGAGGACTACGGTTTCGGCTGGGTGATCAAAGCAATTCCTGAAAAGGAATCAGCTGCGGGTAAGACGATGATCACTCACGGAGGCGGCATCAACGGATTCAACACGATCGAGGTACGCGTGATTGAAGATCACGACCTTATCGTCGCCTTCAATAACACTCCGGGCGCGAACCTGACCGAGCTCGCAAAGGACATTCGCGACATTCTCTATGGTCAGGAACCGGCTCCTCCAAAACGGTCTCTTTCTCACGATCTTGGCGTTACTGTGGCGCAAAAAGGTGTCAATGCGGCTATATCGCAATATCGCGGCCTGAAACTTGCCAATTCTCCGAATTACACTTTTGAGGAAAATGCACTGAACAGCCTTGGCGGCAGACTGCTGGACAAGGACCGTACCGCCGACGCAATCGCAATTTTCAAACTCAACATCGAAGAATATCCGAAGTCCAGCAACGCTTACGACAGCCTCGGCGAAGCCTATTCCAAAGACGGCCAGAAGGGACCTGCCATCGAAAGCTACCGTAAGGCTGTCGAACTCGATCCGAAGAACCAGAACGCCGTCGAGAAACTCAAGGAACTCGAGAAACAGTAAACTCGATAGCAGCTGACGGGACCGCGCCCGTCTAATTGTCTGAGCGACAAAACAAGAGTCGGGCTGTTGCTTCACGCTCCGAGACACTCTATTCTGATCATTCCACTCCGATGAAGCGCATCTACTTCGATCACAACGCCACTACGCCCGTCGACCCGGTCGTGCTCGACGCCATGCTTCCCTATTTCTCGGGTGATTTTGGCAACGCCTCCTCCATTCACACTTTCGGTCAGCGCGCGCGTTCGGCGGTCGAAACCGCCCGCGAGCAGGTTGCCGCCCTCATCAATGCGCGCCCCCAGGAAATTGTCTTCACCAGCGGCGGAACAGAATCAGACAACCACGCCATCTTTGGCATCGCCGCGAATGCCCTGCGCACGGGATCCAATCCACCGCACATCATCACTACTTCGATCGAACACGAAGCGGTTCTCAATGCCTGTCAGGCACTGGAGAAACAGGGCGTGGCAATCACCTATCTTCCGGTTGATCGCGACGGCCTGATCAACCTCGCTGCACTAAACGATACGGTTCGCCCGGAAACGATTTTGATCACGGTCATGCACGCAAACAACGAACTCGGCACCGTTCAACCGCTGGCCGAAATCGGAAAGTTCGCTGCTGAAGCCGATGTCTTCTTCCACACCGACGCGGTGCAATCTGTCGGAAAAATTTCCGTCGACGTGCAGTCGTATAACCTGGATTTGCTGGGGCTTTCCGGACACAAGATCTACGCGCCCAAAGGGATCGGTGCACTCTACATCAGGAGCGGCACGCGACTGAAACAACTGCTTTACGGTGGACACCACCAGCGCGGATTCCGTCCAGGAACAGAAAATGTTCCCGGGATCGTCGGATTGGGGAAAGCCGCCGAACTTTCACGTCTCGCGCTCACATCAGATAACAAGCGCATATCCGCACTGCGCGACAGGCTCGAAGAGGGCCTGCTCGAGCGGACTCCCGATGCGCACGCCAATGCCGCCGATGCTCCGCGAACCCCAAACACGACCAACATCACTTTTCCCGGCCTTGAAGGTGAAGCCCTGGTCATTGCGCTCGATCTGAAGGGCCTGGCCTGTTCTACCGGCGCCGCTTGTTCCTCGGGCGCTGTCGAACCGTCGCACGTCCTCACCGCGATCGGTCTTTCCGCACCCGACGCACGCAGTAGTATCCGCTTCAGCCTTGGCCGGCACACCAGTGAAAGCGAAATTGACGCGGCATTGCAGATCGTCCCAACCGCCGTCGGCCAGCTCCGGGCTCTATCTCCCACTTATCGTCAAAAGGCACCCACACCCTCGTAGCGCTCCCGATTTCTCTACTTCCTGCGCCTTCAGAGCGCCCGGAATCGCCGATCCTGTACAATAGGAATGGCAAGAAATGGCTGAATCCATCCAACTCGACCCCCTGCCCGACACGCTGGCTGAGCCCAGACCAGGGCTCGTTGCCGTTGCCATGTCTGGGGGCGTCGACTCCTCCACGGTTGCCGCGGTGCTGCGCCGCGAGCGCCGTCCGATCGTCGGCCTGACGATGCAATTGTGGAATCAGCGCCGACTGCCCGAGCTTCAAGGAAACGGTCCCGAGCAGCATCGCTGCTGCTCGCTCGACGACGTGTACGACGCGAAGCGAGTGGCCCAGCACCTTGATTTCCCTCACTACGTCGTCAACTTCGAAAATCAATTCGAAGAACGCGTGGTTCGCCCATTCGTGGAAGAATACCTTTCGGGCCGAACGCCAATCGCCTGCACCAACTGCAACACCGACGTGAAATTTGAGCCGCTGCTACGAATGGCCCGCCAGATTGGCGCGGAAAAATTAGCCACTGGGCATTATGCCCGGATCCGCCACAACGAGGTGACCGGACGCTACGAGTTGCTGCGCGCCCGAGATGGTTCGAAGGACCAATCGTATTTTTTGTGGGGATTAACTCAGGAACAGCTTTCGCGGAGCGAATTCCCTCTGGGCGAACTCTCGAAGGACGAAGTCCGCGCTTTGGCGCGTGAGGTCAACCTCCCGGTTGCTGAAAAGCCGGAAAGCATGGAACTTTGCTTTGTACCGAACGGCAATTACGCCCAATTTATTCATGCGTATTCCCTGGAGCGTAACTTGCCCCTTAATAACACAGAGGGTGACATTGTTACCGAGGAAGGGGCAGTCATCGGCCGCCACCACGGGATTCACAATTACACCATCGGTCAGCGCAAAGGGCTCGGATTCGCCGCAGGCAAACCGATTTACGTGCTTTCGATTGACTCAGAAAACAATCGCGTCGTTGTCGGTAGGGACGATGCCCTGCGCACCGATACATTCGAAATAGAAGGCGTGAACTGGATCTCCATCCTCGAACCGGTCACCCCACTGCGCGCCGAGGTAAAAATCCGGCACAAACATGAGCCTGCGCTTGCTACCGTAGAAGCTCTGCCCGGAAGCCGCGCCCGCATTGCTTTCGATGCCCCGCAGCGCGCTATTACGCCGGGCCAGGCCGCCGCAATCTATTCCGGGGATACGGTCCTCGCCGGCGGATGGATCAAATAAAAAACGCGGACGATTCGCCCGCGTTCCAAGAGAAATAGTATTGTTTCCGGCTCTCAGATAAAAAGTTCGTCCTCTTGTTCGATCGGGTCGCGAGCTCTTTCCCGATGGTGTCCTCTGCGAGATCGCAATACGTCGAGTCCAATCTTGATTCCCTGCACCAGAGCGGAAGCTTTCTGTACGGGTCCCATAAAGTTCTTGCGTACCGCAAATCCTGCATCTTCAATTGTTTCGAGAGTCCCGGTGAGAATGCGGTCGGCACGAACCAGTTGGCCTCGCACTCGATCCGTTGCCTCCGTGAAGACCTTGTCCATCTTCTGTGCCTGCCCTCTGGCGAGGTAGACGATCTGCGATGCGTCTTCGACCAGGTTGGCGAGCTTCGGTTGCGTGTCGTCCAGCAGTAGTTGCGTCCTCGTCAGAATCGGCCCCATTCGTGTGTGCAGGTCGCCGACCACCTTGTTGATGGACTCCGTGGTTTTCTTGAGCTGCAAGAATAGAGCGATCAAGATCGCGACTTGCACAACCAGCGCAATCGCGGCAACGATACTGAAGAACTCCATCCAGAATTGCATTTGCATTCACACTCCGCCCTATCCGCGTAAAACACCGACCAGTCGACGTGCTACCCGTAGCTAGGATTTCGATTCGCGCAGAAAGGCATCGCGACCGGCTTCAACAGCCGCGCTCAGTGATTCCCTCTTGCGTGAGGCAACCTCTTTGCTGCGTTCGAGAAGGTCATCGGCACGATCACGCAACTCGCGTGCTTTCTTCTGGGCAAAATCGCGGCCTTCATCTGCCCGCTTGGAGAGGTACTCCCGGGTGTCTTCACCGGATTTCGGGGCAAACAACACGCCCATAAGAGCTCCCACACCCAGACCTACCAGGAAATAAGATACCTTGGAACCAACGTTATCGGCCATGGCAACCTCCATGGCGAAAGTAACATAGGAATGAGAGACTTGCAATTAGGCATAACTGTTAATCTAGCCAATGCCGGTTAGGTAGGCCCGGGGGCATTTGCGAAATACTCCACAATTTTCTCGGCACTTTTGCGGTTGACCATGCGGTTCAGTTCATCGACAGAAGCTCTTTGCAGGTTGGCGATGCTTCCGTAGCGCTGCAACAGCTTTTGCGAGGTGCGCGGCCCGATACCAGGAATCTCGAGAAGAGCAGACCTGGTTTGCTTTGCTCCGCGTCGCTGGCGATGAAAGCTGACCGCGAATCGGTGAGTTTCATCGCGGATCTGCTGGATGAGATGAAGAACCGGCGAATGGCGATCTAGGATGCATGGCTCATCCTCCTGGCCGAGGATATAGAGGACCTCTTCCTTCTTGGCAATGCTGGCCATGGGCTGGTTAATAATCTGCAAGGCATCCAGGGCCTTCGCCGCTGCATGGAGCTGGCCAATGCCGCCATCGATCAGAATTAAACTGGGCAGTAATTTTTGCTCCGACTGGAGACGGCGATATCGGCGAGTGATCACTTCATACATGCTGGCGAAATCGTCGTTCTGGCGAGTACCCTGCGCGAGGCCCCCTGTTTCCTCGCCGCGAATAATGAACTTGCGGTAGTCAGACTTTTTCATCCTCCCCTTCTCCCACACAACCATCGACGCGACCGTATCGGTTCCCTGAATATGCGAGATATCGAAACTCTCAATTCGCGTAGGAACTTCAGGAAGGCTGAGCGTGTTCTGCAAGGCTTCAGATATAGCGGTCGAGGACGGCTTCATGATGCGGAATCGCTGATCGAAGGAGTGCTTCGCGTTGCTTTCCACCAGATCGAGAAAGGAACTCTTGCTACCGCGTTGCGGCGTAAACATCTCCACCTTATGGCCGGCTTTTTCCGAGAGCGTTTCTTCAAGCAGTTCACTATCTTCAAAATCGATGGGAACATGGATTCGCTTCGGTAGAAACTCCGCTTCGAGATAAAACTGTTTTAGAAGCGATGGAACGAATTCGTGAGGATCAAATGTTTTCATATCCTCCCAGTAGAATTCGCGGCGATCGACGACGCGCCCACCGCGCAAGTGAAAGATATTCGCTGCGACCAGAGGGGGTTCTGCATAATAACCGAGTACATCGGTATCGTCACCCTGAGTAGAAGCGATGCGCTGCCGCTCTTCGATGTCTTCGAGCGTGCGGAGGAGATCGCGATAGGAAGCAGCTTGTTCATAGAGTTCGCTCTCGGCAGCCGCCGACATGCGCTCTTCGATGCTCTTGATCAGATCGCTACGCCGGCCTTCGAGAAAGAGCCGTGTGTCACGCACGGCTTCGGCGTAACGTTCATCCGTGGTCAGCCCTGCGACACAGGGACCCTGGCAGCGTTTGATGTGGAATTGCAGGCATGGCCGTGGGTGTTCCTTCGTGAGATCGACAAAGCAGGAAGGGACGAGAAAGCGCTTGTGGATGAAGTGTAAGATGCGGCGCGCGAGGCTCGGAGGGAAATAGGGTCCGAAGTAGAGTGCGCCGTCCTTTTTCACTTTTCGAGTGAAATAAACGCGGGGATATTTTTCCCGGATGGTCAGTTTGATGTAAGGATATGTTTTGTCATCGCGTAGAAGAACGTTGAATTTAGGACGATATTTCTTGATTAAATTGTGCTCAAGCGCGAGCGCTTCGCGCTCGTTGCCAACGAGAATTGTCTCGAGGTCGGCGATTTCGCGGGCAAGCGAGCCAGTCTTCGCGTTGCCCCAGCTGGACTCAAGGAAATAGGACCGGACGCGGCTACGAAGAGAAGCGGCTTTACCGACGTAGAGGACCTTGCCACCGACATCCTTAAAGATATAGACACCAGGCTTTTCCGGAAGAGTGGCGGCTTTTTCGCGGGGTTCCATATAGATTAGATGCGCCAGAGTTACAAGGAATGGCGGTTAGGTCATTTTACGGCCGGTTTAGCGGAAAGCGAAACGAACTTAATTTACGGGTAGAATGTTCCACCGCGGTTCCGGCCAGCGAGGTGAAGTGGAATGTACGTGGATCGATCGAGGCGAAGACTCCTGAAGCAGTCTGTGGTTGCGGCACTTACGAGCATGGTCTGGCCTGGGTATCCGAAGATTCGATTCGCAGCTTCGGCTTCCCGGACTATCACCGGTCCAAACATAAAGTTCCCCACTCTGGCTAGGGAGCGGCTGGCCGTGGCCAGCTGGCCGTTTCGTGCCCATATCGAAAGCCCAACAAATCCATATCGCGACCAGAAACTTCCTGGAATGGACCTTACCGAGTTTGCAGTGCGAGTGCAGAAGACTTTTGGCGTAACGGGAGTTGAACCCCTCGATGCGCACTTCCCCTCGACCGACGACCGTTACCTGCTAGGATTTCGCACTGCGATCGAAAAAGCCGGCGTTCACGTCGTCAACATCCCGGTCGACAACAGCTTCAGTTATTACGATGCGAATTCGCAGGTGCGGGCAAAGGCAATCGAAAACGGAAAACGATGGGTGGATATTGCGGTGAGGATTGGCTCACCGAGCGTGCGAACATCCATCGCCCAGGCTGCCAACTCCAAACCGAGTGTGGATGTGGTTGCAGACGAACTGAGACGGCTGGCGGATTACGCGGCAAAGAATGAGATCGTAGTTAACTTGGAGAACGACAATCTGCGAAGTGAGGATGCGTTTTTTCTCGTGAAAGTCATCAAGAAGATGAATCATCCGTATTTGCATGCGCTACCGGATTTTTGCAATTCAATGGCGAGTGGAAATGAGGCTTTTAACTACGAAGCGCTCGCAGCACTCTTTCCACTGGCCTATAACATCTGTCATGTAAAAGATTCCGAAGTTGGTGAGGATGGGAAAGAGATCCGGGTAGACCTGAAGCGGGCATTCGGAATACTAAAGAGCAGCCACTACCAAGGGTTTTGCTCGATGGAATGGGAAGGAAAGGGCGATGCCTATGAAGGGACGCGCTATTTGATTCAGTCTGCGCTAGAGAATTTGAAATGAATTCGTTAGCTTCAGAAGCAAGTGAAACACGTTCCGGACAGTCGGACTACAGTTGATTGAGAAAACTTTCGCCTCGGGCAATTCTCACGCCGAAATTTTCGGCAACGGATTGTCCCATGTCGGCAAGGCTATCTCGTACACCCAGGTCAGTTCCCTGCTTCGAACCCGGAGAATAAGCAAGGATGGGGACATATTCGCGGGAGTGATCGGTGGTAGCCCAACGCGGGTCAGGATCGCAACCGTGATCGGCAGTTAGAAGCAGGAGATCACCGCCGCGCAAAAGTCTCAGGTATTCCCGCAACCCTCGATCAAACTCTTCGAGGCAATTCGCGAAGCCCTCGACATCTTTGCGATGACCAAAGAGCATGTCGAAATCGACCAGGTTGCAGAAAATCAGGCCGCGCTTGCGGTCTTTGGTTGCCGCGGTCAATTTCTCCATGCCATCGGCATTCGATCTGGTTGTTTCATAATCCTTCAAACCCCTGGCGTTATAGATGTCGTGAATCTTTCCGATACCGAAGACAGGAACGCCGCGCTCTTCAAGCACATCCAACAGCATCGGCTTCGGGGGTTCTACAGCGTAATCATGCCGGCGCGACGTTCGGACGAAATTTCCTGTGATCCCGGTGAACGGGCGCGCGATGACGCGGCCAACGCGATGTTTTCCGTCAAGAAGCGTTCGGGCAATTTCACACATTCGGTAAAGTTCTGGAACCGGAATGATCTCTTCGTGAGCAGCAATCTGGAAGACGCTGTCGCCAGAGGTGTAGACAATCGGTTTTCCTGTCCGAACGTGCTCATCACCGAGTTCCTTCAGTACTTCTGTGCCGGACGCGGGCTTATTGCCTAGAATCTTGCGTCCGATCCTTTTCTCAAATTCGTCGATTATCTCAGGTGGGAAACCGTCCGGATAAACGGGAAAGGCCCGGGGTAGCCAGATGCCGGCCATTTCCCAGTGGCCGGTAGTTGTGTCCTTTCCAGGGGAATGCGTTGCGCCTTTACCGAATGAGGCTCTAGGTGAAGCCACCGGCGGTAGATTCGCGAGCGCCGCGATATTGCCAAGTCCCAGTTCAACCAGAGTTGGCAGTTTTAGGGGCCGGGATTCGGCAATATGCCCGAGGGTATTCCGCCCGGTATCGCCATAGTCCGCTGCGTTAGGCAGCGGGCCAATCCCGACACTATCGAGCACGACCCAGACGATGCGTTCAAATCGCAACACGCAACAGACTCCTGCGACTGAATAGACGAGGCTGCAGTTATATCTAGCTGGACTCTAGCACATCACTGCTTCAGCTTCGTGCGGTTGACGAGGCGTGCAGAGCGGCCTAGGCTTATTCCCTGACCAGGTGTGGAACATTTTTAGCTCTTTGTGCGTAGAAATAGAGTAAGAGAGGTCTGTCATGCCCAATGGTAGACGACAAATCGGCAGCGGTTCGATCGTGTTTCCCCTGCTTCTGATCGGGTTTGGCGTCCTCTGGCTGCTCTGGCGCTGGGTGCCGAATTTTTATCCCTGGGGCGTGCTGCACCACTATTGGCCACTTCTTCTGATCTCGATCGGTGCAGGAATGGTCTGGGATCGGACTCGCGTCACCGCTAACCCCGAAGAACCAAGGCCGTTTCCGATCGGTTCTGCCCTGGGCACCGTTCTGTTCCTCGCGATTATGGCGCTCTTGATGGTACGCGAACACGTTTTTTACCCGCGGTCACTCCACAAGGTATCCGCATCCGCAAATCATGAGGCAAAAGTGATTGATCGAGGTGCGGCAAAGGCTGTGCGAATGAATGTCGAAATGGCCTCGGGGGAATTGATTTTTGACGGCGGCGGCACTCACCTTCTATCCGCAGACTTCTACCAGGATGGCGGTTGGAACGTTCCAGAGATTAGCTACTCGGTCGACGGTGATCTCGGGGAATTGAAGATTCAACAACAGGGTGATACGCAGTTCGTAACGCATTCTGATAACCGGTGGATGCTGCGGGTAGACGATCTGACTCCGCTGGACCTGAAGGTGGACGTGGGCGCAGGTCGAGGAGAATTTCATCTGGCAAGGGTAGATTTGACGAGTCTGGAACTGAATATCGGTGCCGGGCAGGCGACCGTGGATTTGACAGGCGAACGCACGAAAGACCTTAGGGCGGAAATTCAAGGCGGAGTGGGTCAGGCTGTGGTCAAACTGCCGCGGAACATTGGAGTGGTGGCTACTGTCCATGGGGGACTCGGATCGATCGATGTTCATGGTTTGAAGGAAGAAGACGGCAAATATATGAACGCCGCCTACGGGAAGTCTCCGAACACAATTCACCTGACCGTCGAAGGCGGGATTGGACAGATCAAGCTGGAACAGGAGTGACCTCTCCTAGATAGCGCGTTTTGCGCCGTGCCGCTTGCGGGAAATCCGCTTCCATTGCGAGGCACTTGGGGGTCTTCGAAGACTGCTCGAGAAACGCCCTAAAACCGTCAATTGCGACAGACCGTTGACGTTCCCTCTCCGGGATTTCTCAGATTTGCTCACGATTGCCTGTGCACGTATAATTTGAAGTTTAGACAGCGTGCACGAAGCGCACTGTCTGAGCTTCCCTTTGGCCACGAGCGTAACCATACCTTCTCACACCGAACAGCAGGAATTTCTACGTGTGGTTCGGGCGCGTGTACATAACCTTAAGAACGTATCCGTTGATATTCCGCACAACGCGATCACCGTCGTCACCGGGGTCAGCGGATCGGGCAAATCGTCGCTGGCATTCGACACGGTCTATGCCGAAGGACAGCGGCGGTACGTGGAGTCGCTGTCTGCCTATGCGCGGCAATTCTTAGAACGGATGGAAAAGCCGGATGTCGACGAGATTTCCGGAATTGCTCCGGCGGTGGCCATCCGGCAGAAGAATTCGACACGAAATCCGCGATCGACAGTGGCTACATCGACCGAGATTTACGATTATTTGCGCTTGCTGTTTGCCAGATGCGGACAGACGTATTGTGTAACGTGCGGCGCGGAGGTAAAACGCGATTCGCCGGATGAAATTGGCAATCGAATACTGACGTTGGCGCCAGGACGGCGTTTTTACGTTCTTTATTCGCTGCGAATCGCTATCCCGGATACTCCTGTTTCGGGCAAACGAACGTCCAAGAAGAAAACAGCGACAATGCCCAGCGCGGATTCGCTGCGGCAGACACTGATTGATTTGCAGAAACGCGGATTCAACCGGTTGTATCAAGCTGGACGGGTGCATGAATTTTCATCTCCGGAGACTCTCCTCGATGTAGATTTCGCAAAGCCGGTATTCGTGCTGGTGGACCGTCTGGTTGTCGACCCGGAGTCGCGTGCTCGGTTGGTGGACTCCATCGAGATCTGTTACCGCGAGGGCGGCGGCGAAGCGATCCTGGAGTTTGTTGCCGATAGCGCAGGCAATCCGGCTGAACGGATGAATTTTAACGAGCGTTTCGAATGCAAAAACGATGGGACGATTTACCAAGAACCTGAGCCGCGGCTATTTTCGTTTAACAACCCGTACGGTGCTTGCCCGCGATGCCAGGGATTTGGTAACACGATCGATTTTGACCTGAATCTCGTTGTTCCAGATCACAGCAAGTCGCTCGACGACGGGGCAATTGAGCCATGGACCAAGCCACGATATCGCGTGCTATCGCAAGATGCGCGGAAGTGGGCGAAGAGTCAGGGAATTCCGACAAATGTGCCCTGGAGACAGCTATCTGCGGAGCAGCGGAGATTGGTGCTGGAAGGTGATCCCGAACACAACTTTGAAGGGGTGAAGGGATTTTTCAGCTATTTGGAGCGGAAGAAATACAAATTACATATTCGGGTGTTTCTCAGTCGCTACCGCGGATATGCCACTTGTCCGGATTGCGGTGGGACACGCTTGCGGCCTGAAGCACGAGCGGTAAGAATTAACGGACAAAACATCACCGACTTGTGCAGACTGACCGTAAAGGCCGCCCGGAAATATTTCGGCGAATTGCAGCTTACTCCGGCACAAGCAAAAGTGGCCGACAAGATTCTGGAGGAAGTGCGTTCGCGATTGCAGTTTCTTGATGAAGTGGGCCTGGACTATCTGACACTCGATCGGCTGACATCCACATTGTCGGGCGGCGAATCGCAACGGATTCAGCTGGCAACCTCCCTCGGGTCGCACCTGGTCGGCGCGCTGTATGTCCTCGACGAACCGTCGATTGGATTGCATCCGCGCGACACTCAGCGGCTGATCGACATTTTGAAATCGTTGCGCGATTTGGGAAATACGGTTCTGGTCGTGGAGCACGATCCTGACACCATTGAATCCGCCGACCGGATTATTGATCTGGGGCCGGGGGCGGGAGAATTAGGCGGTAAGCTGTTATTCATTGGATCGCACGAAGAGATACTGAAGGACCCCAAATCGATTACAGGCCGGTACCTCAGTGGTGAGCTACGGATTCCGATTCCTGCGACGCGACACAAGCCCAATGGAAAGTTCCTCCGTTTGACCGGGGCTACGCTGCATAATCTACAAAACGTGGATTTGATGTTACCCCTCGGGACTCTGACTGTAGTCACGGGCGTCAGCGGCTCGGGTAAATCGACCTTGGTGCACAACATTCTCTATCGGGCACTGCAAGCAAAGCGCAGCGGCGCGAGCGTAAAGGAGTTCTGCGACCGGCTGGAAGGTGACGCAGACGTTACCGATCTGGTTATCGTGGATCAGTCGCCGATCGGCCGCACACCGCGGTCGAATCCGGCAACGTATCTAAAGGCCTTCGACGCGATTCGTGAAGTTTTTTCAGATACCCCGGATGCCAAGCGCAAAGGCTATACCGCGGGGCATTTTTCCTTTAACGTGCCCGGCGGACGTTGCGAGACCTGCCAAGGCGACGGTACGGTCACTGTGGAGATGCAGTTCCTGGCGGACGTGGAACTGGTGTGCGAGGAATGCCGCGGGCAACGGTTCAAAAGCAGCGTGCTCGAAGTGCGCTATCACGGACGCAATATCCACGACGTGCTGGAAATGACGGTGCGCGAGGCCCTGGCCTTCTTCGTCAACCTACCGAAGGTCGTGTCAAAGCTACGGGTGCTGAATGAGATTGGACTGGGATATTTGCGGCTGGGACAATCAGCGACGACTCTATCGGGTGGTGAAGCTCAACGGCTGAAATTGGCGTCACACCTCACACGCACTGAAAATAAGGGCATCCTGTACATTCTGGATGAGCCGACAACTGGTTTGCATTTCGACGACATCGCCAAGCTGCTTGCGGCATTTCGGAAATTGCTGGAATCGGGTGCCTCCTTGCTAGTGATTGAGCACAATCTGGATGTCATCAAGTCCGCCGACTGGCTGATCGATATGGGGCCAGAAGGAGGAGATCAGGGCGGAAAGATCATCGCAACGGGCACTCCGGAACAGGTGGCCCGAAATACCCAGTCGCACACCGGGCGTTATCTCGCGAAAGTACTGGCCAATGGAATCGGCAAGGGAAAGGCGCCAGGCACCGTAGCATCCAGGCCCTCTGCGGCAGTCCAAGAAAAGAACGGAAGCGGAAAATAAAGTGCCACGAACCGCGCGAACCCGTCTGCTCCTACGATCGTTCGCTCTGTGCTCCTGCATTTGCAGCTGGGGCGCCGGCCGCATGCCGGCGATTTCGACAGCCGGTTCACAGCAACCCCAGTCGGCCCAGACATCCAAGCAAAAACTGCGGAATCCTCTGAATGATTTACTGGATGAGGCGCAGGCAGATGTTGAGAAAAAGGACTTCACGGCCGCAATCACAGCGCTTCAGAAATTTATTGCAGAGCAACCGGAAGTTGCCTATGCCCATTTTCAATTGGCGTACTGCTACACGAATCTGAATCGGCCGTCCGACGCAAAGCCGGAGTACGAGAAAGCCATCGCCCTCGATCCGAAATTCTTTGAGGCTTACTTGAATCTCGGGACGCTGCTCCTTGAGAGCTCGCCTAAGGACGCGATCGCGCCATTGCGGAAAGCGGTGGAACTTCAACCCGCGCAGAATCATCCACACTATTTGTTGGCTGTAGCGCTAGATCGCTCCGGAGATCAGGCCGCAGCCGCGGAACAGTTCCAGCAGATTCTGGGTTTGGAACCAAACGATGTTCCGGCACTGAGGTATCTGGGCTGGTATTTCCTGGGGCATCAGAAGCCTGCCGAAGCGGAGACAAAGTTCCGTGAGGCACTGCAAGTTGAGCCAACCGATCTGAAAGCTCTGCTGGGCCTAGCAGAAAGCCTTGACGTCCAGAAAAAACCGGAAGCCGAGCAGGCTTACCAGCAATACCTGTCGGCTAACCCCGGGGATAGCGCTGTTCGGAATCGAATGATTTACGCGCTCATCGAGCAGGAGCAGTACGACGCGGCCCTGGCGGAACTGAACAAGGCTCCAGACGCGAGCCACCCAACTGAAGAAACCCTGAAGTTGCGTGCAGACATCCAATTGGCGCAGAAGCAGAATAATGGGGCAATTGAATCGCTGGAACAAGCTGTGGCGCAAAAGCCGCAAGACGCACAGCTGCACGCTCATCTGGGCCGGCTATATATGGGGAAACGCGATTTTGCAAACGCCGAAAAAGAGCTGAAGATTGCATTAAGTCTCGACAAAACGAACCTTGTCTACTTCAAGGACCTGACTTCGACCTATTATCTGGGTGGAAATTACCCTATGGCTCTGGCTGGATTGGACACGATCGAAAAGGTAGAAACGCTCAATGCCGGCCAATGGTTCATTCGCGCGCTTTGTTACGATAAACTGAAACAGATATTGCCAGCTATGGACGCGTATCATAAATTTCTGGAACTTGATCAAAATCAGAATCCGGACCAGGTCTGGCAGGCGAACCAACGTATCCATGTCTTGCAGAAGATGGCCGAGAAAAAGAAGTAACGCACAGAGTTTGCTGCAGGCGTCGATGTTGGCTGCCTGCTTGTTGCTTGCTGTCCGGGGAAAGGCAGCTGTTCCGGACAAGGTGAGCGAACTGCAGTCGCGATTCGATCAGGAGACTCACGCTACGAGTAAGATCAAGATCCTCGACAAGTTAGGCGAAGCACAATCTCTGGCAGCCACGCACGCTCAACAGACGAATGATTACATCAGCATTG
The DNA here is from genome assembly GCA_963723725.1 of Candidatus Acidiferrales bacterium. Taxonomy (GTDB): domain Bacteria; phylum Acidobacteriota; class Terriglobia; order Acidiferrales; family UBA7541; genus Acidiferrum. Next base: position 83,851 of record CAVRSA010000014.1, on the reverse strand, counting down.
GGCTCATATTTGAAAAGTACCGGGACAACGTGAGGACCGCCTTCCTGGCTCTAAAGGAGCAGGAACCAAATGCAGACAAGCACCCGGACGGGTACCGGCGTCTGGAACTGCAGGTTCGACGAGGAATTCGCGAAGTGGATGACATAACGATTATCGTGCCCGAGGAAGTACGTCCGCCGTTACAGCTAGTTCGAGACGATCTGATCAAGATTGACGATGACTTGATACACGATCTGTTTCCACCGCACACTGTGGTACCCCAGACCAAGGCGCAAAAGCCATGAGCGCACTGGGCAAACTTTGCCGATACGGTTGTGCAGTGGTGGCTCTCTTCCTTGGTGCACAGCTTGTTCGGGCCCAGCGCCCGGATAAGGACTACCTCTCTACCATAGAAGCCGACAAGATTCGCGATGCAGAGACGCCGAATGAGAGGATCAAACTCTTCCTGACGTACGCGGACGACCGCCTGAAGAAGTTTCAGTACGAATTGGAGCACCCCTCACCTAATAAACACAGGGAACTGCTGAACTACCTGATGAACGCTTATATTGGGTGCGTGGACGATGCCGCGGACATCATTCAAGTGGGCCTCGAAAAGCAGGAAAACATACGGCAAGGAATCGATCTGATGGCAGAAAAGGCGAAGGAATTTCTGCCCATCCTGCAAAAGTACCAAAGTGATGGACCAGAGCTGGAGTTGTACAAGGATAATGTGGATGATGCCGTTGAAGGGACACAAGACGCCTTGACCGAAGCTGAAAAGGCCCGCAAGAAAGCGGCTCCGCCGCCTGTGAGGCGCAAGAATTGAGCAAACGGTCGCGCATCTCCATTCGCGTACCTGATGGGGAAGCTATTTTCCAGAGGATGTTCACCCGAATCGGCTGCAATGAACGCCCTCCCCATTTCCATGTGGAGTTCTACCCCTATAGCAGCCTGGTCATTACGATTCGACGGCGTCAGGATCTATTTTTTGTACGGTTCTCGGATTTGTTGCGAAGGGCGCCCCTGAACGTGCTGGAAGGCGCTGCAGCCCTACTCCTGGCAAGGGTATATCGACGCCGAACCCCACGGTTATTGGTAAAACCCTATCTCGAATATGCGCGTTCCGACCGGACTCGGACACGAATCAGCAGCATGCGACGCAGCAGGGTGCGGTTGAAGCATACGGCACCCCAGGGCAAGCATTACGACCTGTCGTCGCTATTCGATCAGCTCAATCAAGAATATTTCGGGAATTCTCTCGAACGCCCGCATATCGGGTGGAGCACGCGAGGGTGGCGAAGGCAATTCGGCTGTTACGATCCGGGGCCAAATCAGATCCTGCTGAATCGACGAATGGATGTGCCTGGCGTGCCGCAATTTGTGGTGGAGTATGTGCTCTATCACGAGATGTTACATGTGAAGCATCCGACGCGAAGATCGGGATGCAGTCTGCTTTCCCATTCGCCGGAATTCCGCGCGGAAGAAAAGCGGTTTAATCAATTTGATCCCGCGAGGAAGTTTCTGGACCGGCTGGCACGCTGAGGAAGGATAGAAGCATCACCCGCAGAGCTGAGAAGACGAGGAGCGTCACGCCGCGTCCTCGGTCGATCCCGGCACCCCAAGTGCGGGAATTCTCGGAACTGGTTCATCAGGACCGTGCCTGAACACAAGTGAACTATTCGCGGGAGTTCTTTTCTTTGTCAATCTCGCCGTGAAGTTTATCGATTTTTTTGCGGATTTTGTCGGCGTCTTCAGCGTGGGGATAAAGATCCAGATACCGTTGATATGCCTTCACCGCCTGCTTCCTTCTATTTTTCTTTTCATAGGCTTCTCCCAGATACAGGAAAGGGGCGGCGTAACCGGGCTTTGCGAGCGCAGCGTCTTCAAAACGATCGATCGCCGCGTCGATATCGCCCTTTTTCATGTAGTATTTCCCAACCTCGATATCCTTGTCAGCACGCAACGGATCCCATTTCGGCTGGTCAGGCGCCGACTCCACGGCCGAATCCGTATTCGGCTTCGGATTTGCCTTCGGCTGATTGGCCGGCGGGTCGTCCGGTGGAGGCGGAGAAGGGGGGTTCTGCGCCCGCGCGGAGCCAGCGACGAGCAAAGCTGCAGCGTAAAGACAAAGAACCACCCCAATTTGGCGCGTTCGTTTCACGTTTTCGAATCTCCTTCATTGCGATTCGAAGCAATGAAGGGGAGTTGCCTGGGTTACTTGCCCATCAATTCATCGACAAGCTTTTGGGCTCCGTACAGTTTGCTCATCGCTTCGGTCATTCCGGCCGTATGCACGGCGACGGCTCGGTTGGCCGTGCCGTCATAGACGAAATCACCGACCAGCGATTCGATGTTGCCATCGAAAATCAGACCGACGATGTCGCCATCGCGATTTACGACAGGTGAGCCGGAGTTGCCGCCGATGATGTCGTTGGTGGTCACGAAGTTGATGGGTGTGGACAAGTCGAGCTTAGTGCGGCCATCGACATAGCGTTGCGGCAAATCGAATGGCACTTTGTAATTAAAGCTGGCCGCGCGATCGTAGAGACCATACATTGTGGTCTTGGAAGGCGCGATCGTCCCGTTCATGGGGTAACCCTTGACTTGCCCGTAAGAGAGTCGAAGCGTGAAAGTGGCGTCAGGATATGTGGATTTCCCGTACACCGCAAATCGCGCTTTACCGAGTTCCTCTCCGGCCTGCTGCTGTTGGCTTGCAACGTTGTCTTCAAACCACTTGATTTGTTCGCGACGGATGGGATCGATTCTGCGAGCCATGACGATCATGGGATCGGTAGATGCGTCGATTGCGGCCTGGCCACCGTCGACAAGTGCCTTACGGACCGATGGATCCGCTAGCTTTGTTCCCGAAACCAGTTGCTTTGCAGTTTCTTCGGGAGTCCTTCCGTCCAATACCGCTTTTAACCATGGGTCATTCGGACCAATTCCACTCAAATCGAACCGGAGGGCACTGGTCATGCGGGCTGTATCCATTTCAGGATAGACCGGAGCAGGAGAAAATAGCCGCAACTTCAGCGACTCAAGTTGTGCTTCGTGGTATCCCGGGAGACGCTCGCCATCCGGTTTCTTTACTTCGGCAACGTAGGTAACGACGTTGACCGCGAGATTTGCCAATTGCGAATCGAGTCCGCGGTAGAACTGTTCATTGATTCGCGACTTCGATTTGTCGACGGCTTGCGAGTCTTTTTCCCACGCATTGCCGTAGTCCTTTTTCCATTCCGGATTGGAGTCAACCTTAGCCTTGAAGTCGTCCTCTTCCTTGCGTTTCTTCTCCATCAGGTTCTTGTCCTGCAGTCCCAAGAGACGTCCTTCATAGACTTTGCGGCTATTTTCGAGCCCGAAGATCATGGTTGCGGCCTGACGAGTCTGTTCTGGCCCACGGGCTGAGTATTCCTTCAATGTGGCAATGCGATTCTTCAGGAGCTTGATTACGGTAGGAGTAACGGTGTCGCGGTCGAATACCAGTTGAGCATAAGTATCGGCACGCTGCGTCGAACCAGGGTGACCGGAGACGAAAACCAGTTCACCATCGTCAGCGCCCTTGGCGTTCCACTTCAGGTAATCCTTGCTGTCGATGGCCTTGCCATTTTCATAGACTCGGTAGATGGCCATGTCCAGGTCGTACCGGGGATAGGTGAAATTGTCCGGATCGCCGCCGAAAAACGCTGTTTGCTGCTCAACCGCAAATACCAGACGCACGTCAGTGTATTTCTTATAGCGATAAAGCCAATATTCGCCGCCCTGGTAAAGGGTGACAACGTCTGAACGCAGGCCGGTCTTGTCGGTGCTTTCCTTTTCGATGGCAGCGATGGTCGATTTGCGTTTCGCGAATTCTTCCCCCGCGTTCTTCAAGCCCTTGGTGGAATCGTTCACACGGGCAGTTACATCTTCAAGCGAAACGAGGACGTTGACCTCGAGATCCTGCGATTTCATTTCCTGTTCCGGTGTCGCCGCGTAAAACCCGTCGCGCACATAGTCGTGCTCTGGTGTGGAGTTCTTCTGTAACTGACCAAGAGCAACGTGATGATTGGTAAGGAGCAAGCCATGGGGGCTCACGAATGAGCCGGAGCCGCCATCGTTCAGACGTACGCTCGAAAGGCGCAGATGATCGAGCCACTGCTGTGTTGGCGTGAAATTATAGCGTTCCTTCAGAAGCTTTAACGGCGGATTGTCAAACGTCCACATTCCTTCATCGGCGAAGCTTGCGGGAACCAGAAGCGCGGCCGTAAGCAACGCCGCGGAGGTCTGGCGCAGTAATGTATAAATTTTCACAGAATTCCTCTTTTCGATTGGTAAGACTACCAGGGAATTTGCCCACTGAATTATATACGAAACTGGGGGCCGGGAAGTTTCGGGACAAGGCTCCCCTTAGAGCCTTGTCTCCTCAGAGGGTTGAGCTGCGGCACGCGATTGCACTGCCGGCCGGGCAAGTCATTGTCTGAGGACGACCTACTTGCCCGTCGCTGCCTGGGGACGGGGTGATGGGGCGTAGTAGCCATTCCGGGTACGCGCGACTAGTTTGCCTTTTCCGCGTGGGGGTATTACGTCAACATGCACGCTGCGAAAGCTCCCATCACGGGCCGCATTGCTCGGATAGTATCCAAGCGTATATTGGTGACGAATGTCGTGCGCCACCTGCTGACAAATAGCATGAACATCCTCAATATTTTCAGGAAAATACGCGACCCCGCCTGAAGCATTGGCGATTTCCGTCAGGGCTTTTTTGGCGTTTTTGGCGCTGCGCTTACTTTCCTGGCTGAGCAGCCCGATGGTGTAAATAACCGTATCGGTCTTCTGAATTTCACGGATGGTCTTCTCAAGCGAGCTGCGGCTGGTGTTGTCTTCGCCGTCAGTAACGATGAGCAGGACCTTCTTCTCCTTAACACCCTTCTTCAGATGATCGAGGGAGCCGATGATCGCGTCGTAGAGAGCCGTACTTCCCCGGGCGTCGATGCGCTCAAGGGCTTCCTTCAATTCGGGGATGCTGCTGCTGAAATCCTTGTCGAGATCGAGGTAAAAGTCGTCGTTGAAATTGACGACAAACGCTTCATCCTGGGGATTGCTGTTTTGCACGAGCGTCAGAGCCGCTTCGTTTACCCGTGGGCGCTTATCGCGCATCGAGCCGCTATTATCGATGACAAGCCCCATACTGACGGGGATGTCCTCGCGCTTGAACACCGAGACCTTCTGCTCAACGCGGTCCTCAAAAACACGGAAACTGTCTTGGCTGAGGCCTTCGACGAACTTGCCCCGGTCATCAAGAACGGTGGTGTGCAGCACCACCAGATTAACGTCGACCGAGATCTTGCTTCCGCTCTGGGATTTTCCCGCGTCCGCTCCGGGAGGAGGGGGCGGAGGCGGAGTCACTACTGGAATCTGGGCACGGAGCGGGATCGGACAGGACAGGAAGAGCACCAGCAAAAAGACCGAAATGATCCCCGGAAGACAAACGAATCGGCTCAGTGCGCTGGTGCGTAGTAGCCGGTCTTTGAGTAGGCAGTAAGTGGTGGAAGGCCCTTGGGTGCACGCAGCTTGACCTTAATTTTGCGCCAGCGTGCGTCATGAACGTGGTTGCTTGGTTTGTATCCGAGAACATATTGATTGCGCAGCTCCATGCCGATCTTCGATGCAACGTCCGGCAGATCGTTTAGATGCTCAACGGCAAACACGCGGCCACCCGTCAGTTCCGTGATATCGGCGAGCAGAGAGGGGCCGTTGAGTTCTTCTGTCGTTCGATTGCGATAACCAAGCGGGTCATAGAGGCCAATGGCATAAAGCTGGGTATCCGCTTCTTTGACCAGCCGCTTGATATCGTTCTCGTTGTACCGACTATGATTATCTCCCCCATCTGAAAGGATGAGCAAGGCACGTTTGGCGTTGTGTGCACCCCTCATTTGGCTGAGTCCTAGGTAAATCGCATCTAGCAATGCGGTCCGGCCTTTTGGAGCAGTCAGCATCATGCGGCTCTGTAGGTCTTCAACGCTATTGGTGAACGTGCTGGTGAGTTCGGCACGTTCATTAAAGCTGACGAGAAAGAACTCATCCTGGGGGTTGGCGGTCTTGAAAAACTCGAGGGCAGCCTCGCGGGCCTTATCGATCTTATTGGCCATGCTACCGCTGAAATCAAAAATTACCCCTATGGAAATGGGGACATCTTCGGAGGAGAAAGTAACAATTTCCTGCTCAACATTGTCTTCGTACACCCGAAAATTGTCCTGATCGAGACCAGTTACCAACCGATTAAACGGGTCGGTAACCGTCACATTGACGAGAGCTAAATCGACATCCGAGCGAATCACCTTGCCGGGAACGATTTTCACTGCAGGAGTATCGTGTTTGGCGTCGACGAGTTTGACGGGAGGTGCGGGAACCTGGGCGGAATCGCGCGGTTTATCCTGTTCCTGAGGGAATGCGGGAGTGGTCAGACAGAGCAATACGCTACAAGCAAGCAGGCGGGAAATTGCCGAAAAAAAACAACTGCGAACGGAAGTCTTGAACCCAGGGCCTTTCACGGCTCCCCCATTCTTTCGGCTATCCGAAAGGGCCGCGCGGAGACCACATCATAGCACCAGTTATCGGGAAGGCAATAGGGGATGAGGGAGGGCCTACAGATCTACAAACTCGAGGAAGCGCTCAATCGGGACAATCCGGTAGGTCACGTTCAAGAATGGGCTGTGCTAGTATGCGAGTCGGGCGATCGAACGATTTGCCCGGAAGGGTACGCCTTTGGAAGATCCCCAAGTTATCGTCGTGATTCCCTCCCGCTACGGATCCACGCGGCTCCCGGGCAAACCGCTGGTGTCGTTGGCGGGGAAGCCGATGGTTCAGCACGTCTACGAGCGTGCGAAGAAGGCGCAGACTGTCCATCGTGTCATTGTAGCCACGGATGATCAGCGCATTGTCGATGCGGTACAAGCGTTTGGTGGAGAAGTACGCATGACGCGGGTAGATCACCGAACCGGGACAGAACGGATTGCCGAAGTCGCAATCCACGAAAAGGGCGATATTTATGTGAACGTGCAGGGGGATGAACCACTGGTCGACCCTGTGGCCATCGATACCGCAGTGGCATCCCTGCTCGAAGAACCAGCCGCGCAGATTTCGACAGTTGCGACTCCCATTCGACATGCAGCGGACATCATGGATCCCAATATTGTAAAGACCGTGCTGGATTTTGATTCAAACGGAATGTACTTTTCGCGGGCACCGATTCCCTGGGTACGCGATACCCAGCAGAAGATTCACGTGAAATATTGGAAGCATCTGGGATTGTACGTATTTCAAAGGGACGCGCTGCTTGAATATCCCACTCTGCCGCAGGGTGAATTGGAAAAAATCGAACAATTGGAACAATTGCGGTGGCTCGAAAACGGATGGAAGATCCGCGTAGCCGAAGTGGAGAACGACGCCGTCAGTGTGGACGTACCGGAAGATGTCACGCGAGTAGAAAAATTAATCAAGGCGTGACCCAGCGGCGGATTCTAAGCTTCCCTTTCATCCAAAAACCGAGCCAGGATCGTTAGGGAACGGTTTGAATCGTGGCAATACCTGACGTGATTCGCGTGCTGTCCGTGCAAAGCACGTAGGTTGTGTTCGGGCTGACCACATAAGCGACGAAGTTGAATGTTGTGGAAGATGGACTCCCCCCACGACCTGGAAGGTGTTGTTGGCCGTACCGTCTGCATTGACCGAGAGATGGCCCGCCAGGCCGATATCGGAATAGAGCGTGCTGCCCGTTGTACCCATTTCTGTGTAATCCATGACACCGGTCAAATTGTTCGATGCGGCTGAAGACAGCGTATAAAGACCCACGAAATTTTCTGCAAGCGGCACGAAGGTTTGGGAGCCAATCTGAATACCGGTCCAATTGAAGACGTAGTTGCCCGCCACGCTGGCATTTGTAAAAGGAGAGCCCGACTGTGATTGCATCAGCCCGTCGGCCACGACGTTTACACTGATATTCTGAATCACCGCCTCTGCTGGAGAGACCAGATAGAATACGTAATTAATCTGGCCAAGATTTGAATCCTTGAACGAGAGCGTTCCGCGGCCAGTACCCGCATGAGCGCTATCTATGGCGTAATTCGCATTCGTAATATTATTTCCCTGCGAAATGTGCGTCGTGTTGCCGTCGTTATTCTGATCCAGAGATATAGCAGTAACTCCGCCGTTGCCGTCCGCGGTAAAGCGGGCAACCTGGGCGAGCGCGCCGCCGTTGGCCACAAGCGACGAACCGCCGACGAGATAGACAAAACTGCCGTTAAAGCCGGAATTCTGGGTCGGGACATTCGAAGATTGCAAAGCGGCATCGCCTTCGGTTGCCGCAGAGCTATCTTCTTCAATAATTTTGACGCGACTGCTGTCGACGATGTAAAACGCGTAGGTGCTGTTGGCAAAATTCATAGTGCCCCGGCCGAAGTTTGTGCCATTGCCGGTGCTATCCATTTGGTAGGTCCCGAGTGGGATAGCCTGCGCAGCGGAAACGGTGCCGTCATTTGAATCCAGTACGCCGCTTGTAACGTTTCCGGTGCCGTCAAGTGTGACCTCCCCTATGACAGAAAGCGGAGCGGCATTCGCGCCCGAAAATGAAATTCCCGAAAAATCAAATACATAGTTCCCTTTGAGGGCATTGACACTGAATTCAGACGGCGTCTGCAGAGCAAACCCACCGCTGGTCGAGTCGTTCAAGTCTGTCTGGACCATGACTCCCTGGCTGGTAGACAGCAAGGCAATATTCAGCTGTAAACCGCCACCGTTGGTATTCGTAAAAACCAGTAGCCCCCTTCCGTTGCTTTGAATCGTATAGCTCCCGCCAGAGAAGGTTATTTCCGATGCCCCAGAACTGCCTTGGACAAGATCTTCCAGACCGGCAGTGATGGAGCCGTTTCCGTCGGCCACGAAACTGCCCACCCGTGCGATATAGGCGCCGTTTGTGTCGATGCCACTCATCGAAAACGCGTATTGTCCTTTCAAGCTGGCATCAGAGAAGGTCCCTGCAGGGGGTGGGGGGGTGATGTTGGACCCTCCGCCGCAAGCGGCAAGGACGATTGCAGTCGCGACCGGAAGGATCAAGAGGATGCGTCTCACATGGCACCTCTTTGTTGCTTGCCATCCCTTGCCTCGGCCGGAGTCGTGGGAGGTATTGGAAATCCGTGAGCGGTGCGAACGGCAACGGCTTGATCTCCCTTTTGCAGGATTCGCGCAAGAAACTGCGACGTGTTGTTGGGTAAACGAACGGTCTCGCCTACGATACGAAGCGTGTCGCCAGCCTGGATCGCGAAGTGATGCTCGGAAAGTGTTCGCGCATCGCCCAGGTGAATGTCGATGACGCCAGAAGCGGTCTCTAAGGTAAGCCGGGGGCCAAACGGACTGCGCTGCGAAGTGTTCGAGAAAGTGAGTACGGTTCCGACAAGCGTTTGCTCCCGACCGACATCATAGGCCTCCGCAGCTGAAGCAGTCCGCTCAAGCGGCGCGCCCGGGCTCTGGGCTATGAGTGAGCCAGCCGAAAGCAGCAAAATACCAGCCATGGCCGCTGTTAGCCATTTCGTGATCATGATCGTATTCGCCTCTTGGGGATTTGCCTTTTCGGAGAACATTTCTTCCAGGCCCTGCCGATGAGACAAGTTTAAACTGCGATGCTTGACGCTCGATTCCGAACAGCGATACTAAAATACCACCACAACTTGATAACACAATGCAGCTTAGAACGTTTCATTCAATCAGAAAAAACTTTGATCAACCGGTTGAAAGAGTTCGCATTGACAGACTGAAGAGATGCGAACATAATTCTATGTACGTCAATCCTGCGGAGGTCTAAGAAACTCAATTCCGCTAACGGCGGGAGCGAGAAACCCGGATGGCGCCAAAATATATTTTTGTGACCGGCGGTGTTGTTTCCTCACTTGGTAAGGGCGTTGCAGCTTCCTCCATCGGTTGTCTCCTTGAAAGTCGCGGCTTCAAAATCACGATTCAGAAATGTGATCCCTACCTGAACGTCGATCCAGGGACGATGAGTCCGTATCAGCACGGCGAGGTGTTCGTCACGGAAGATGGTGCCGAGACCGATCTCGACCTCGGACACTACGAGCGTTTCACGCACGCCAAGCTCACACGGGACAATAACTGGACGACCGGACGCATTTACGAAACCATTCTTTCGAAAGAGCGTCGCGGTGACTATCTCGGCAAGACGGTGCAGGTCATTCCTCACGTCACTGACGAAATAAAGCGTTGCATCAAACGGGTGGCTGAGGGTGTCGACGTTGTAATCGTCGAAATCGGAGGAACGGTAGGCGACATCGAGTCGTTGCCCTTTCTTGAAGCGATCCGCCAGATGCGCCTGGAGCTGGGGATTGAGAATACCTTGTTTGTACACGTCACTCTCGTTCCTTACATTGCCGCGGCTGGCGAATTGAAGACCAAACCCACTCAGCACAGTGTAAAGGAAATGCTGGGCATCGGTATCCAGCCAGACGTCCTTCTTTGTCGCAGCGACCGGCACATTTCAACGGACTTGAAGCGTAAAATCGCACTGTTCTGCAACATTGCAGAATCGTGCGTAATTTCCATGGAAGACGTAAAGACGATTTACGAAGTGCCCGTGGAACTGAACAAGGAAGGACTGGACGCACAGATCTTGAAGCGGTTGCATCTGGAAGAGCGGCCGGCGAATATGCAGCCGTGGTTGGATATGCTGCAACGGTTACACCACCCCAAGGGCGAAGTGCGCATTGGAATCGTTGGAAAGTATGTACAGCTTGAAGATGCCTACAAGAGTTTGCGCGAGGCCTTGCTGCACGGCGGCCTGGCGCATAACCACAAAACGGTTGTCGAATGGATTGAATCAGAAGAGATCGATTCGCTGGAAACCGCAAAGAAAAGACTTCATGGCTACGACGGTATTCTGGTGCCCGGCGGATTCGGCAAGCGCGGGATTGAGGGTATGGTACATACCATCCAATACGCTCGCGAAAACAAGATTCCCTTTTTCGGAATCTGCCTCGGAATGCAGTGCGCGACGATTGAATATGCGCGTGACGCCGCCGGACTGAAGCAGGCGGATAGCACCGAGTTTGACCCGCAAACGCCTCATCGGGTGATTTACAAGTTGCGCGAACTTCTGGGCGTGGACGAGATGGGAGGAACGATGCGCCTCGGCGCATGGCAATGCAAGCTCGAACCGGGTTCGTTCGCGGAAAAAGCGTACGGCAGGACGGAGATCAGCGAACGGCACCGCCATCGTTATGAATTCAATCGCGAATACGAAAAGACCCTGGTCTCTGCGGGACTAAGGATCACCGGGCGAACACCTGATGAGAACTATGTTGAAATTGTAGAAGCACCGGAACATCCCTGGTTCCTCGGCTGCCAGTTTCACCCGGAGTTCAAGTCAAAGCCACTCGAACCGCACCCGTTGTTCGCGGCATTTGTTGGAGCAGCGCTTGAACACAAATTGCAGAAGGCAAAACCATCAGCGGCAATTGGCACGGGCGAAGCAAAACCTCCAACCCCGGCGCTGAGGGCCACTCCTCACGCAACGGCATAAGCTCGGAAACGCCAACTGGAATCAATTCCGCCGAACAAGATTTTCGGTGTCAACGATTTGCCGTCGATGGCTCCGGTCATTCGAAGCATCTCACGAGAAATACCAGACTCGATCATCGCTCTTGCCATCGTTCTCTCGCCCGTGCAAGTGTCTCCGCGCTGAAGGAGCGGCCGATGACGTCGTTAGCTCCGACATTGTTTCAGTAGATCCGAATCGCTTCGTAACTGAGCTCGCCTCGGAGGCAATTTCACAGGACAATGCCGACGACGATTCCAAGTCGAGGAGACACGCGCTGTCGGCATGCGTACCTTATTCTGACAAGGCCCCCAGAATGCAGCGATAAGCGGAAATTGGTTATGCTATGTTAGGGACAATCGATGAATTCCTCCAAAGAGATTGCGCTTGGCTCGTTGCGTCTTGGCGCTGCGAACCCTCTGTTCCTGATTGCCGGACCGTGTGTCATCGAATCGGAAACACATGCGAGGGACATGGCCGGTAAGATTGCGGAAATCGCCCGAGAAGCAGGGATTCCGTATATATTCAAGGCGTCCTACGACAAGGCGAATCGATCTTCGGTTAAAGCATTTCGCGGACCAGGTTTAAGGGAAGGTCTACGCATTCTGGGACGAATCAAGGCAGATTTGAAGCTGCCGATTCTCACAGACATTCATGATGCGGGACAGGCTGCACCCGCAGCTGAGGTTGCCGACATTCTGCAGATTCCGGCATTCCTGGCAAGACAGACAGACTTACTATTGGCCGCAGCAAAGACCGGTCGAATCGTCAATGTGAAGAAAGCGCAATTTCTATCGCCGTGGGATATGGAAAATGTGACAGAGAAACTTGCCTCCTCCGGAAATGACAAGATCATTTTGACGGAGCGCGGGGCTAGCTTTGGGTATAACAACCTCGTTGTCGACATGCGTTCGTTCCCGGTTTTACGGAAATTCGGTTACCCCGTAGTCTACGACGTGACTCATTCGGTGCAACTCCCTGGTGGACAGGGTCATGCAAGCGGTGGACAACCGGAGTTCATCGAGCCGCTGGCGCGAGCGGGCGTTGCTGCCGGAATTGACGGAATATTCCTGGAAACTCACGACAACCCTCTTGCGGCGTTGTCCGATGGAGCGAACGCGCTGCCCCTGGGACAACTATCCGCTTTATTGACTCGATTAAAGCAACTCTCGACCATCATTCGCGGCTGGGGAAACGTATGAGTCTCGATACGGCCCGGCGAGTTCTTCGAATCGAGGCAGACGCCCTGCAGGACTTGCAGGCACGGCTGGACGGTTCATTCCTGAAGGCGGTCGACCTTCTGTTGGGTTGCAAAGGGCGAGTCGTTGTGACCGGTATGGGGAAATCCGGCCTGGTAGGGCGTAAGATCTCGGCCACCTTATCGAGCACAGGTACGCCGTCGTTTTTCCTGCACCCGGCCGACGCCCTGCATGGCGATCTGGGAATGCTTGCCAAGGGCGACGTGCTTCTGGCGATTACCTATGGTGGAGAGACACAGGAAATATTGAACCTGTTGGACTCGCTTAAACGGCAGGAGATTCCAATTGTTTTGCTGACGGGTAAAGTGCATTCAACGCTGGCACTGGCAAGTGAAGTAGTTGTGGACGTGAGTGTAAAGGAAGAAGCCTGCTCTCTGAACCTTGCACCGACGGCAAGCACAACGGTGGCTATGGCGGTTGGCGATGCCCTGGCAGTTTCGCTTCTGGAGCGTCGCGGATTCCAGCCGAATGATTTCGCGGTGCTGCATCCGGCAGGGCGATTGGGCAAAAAGCTACTGCGCGTCGAGCACCTCATGCACGCGGGTGATTCGCTGCCGCGCGTTTCTCCTGAGACTCTGATGCCAGACGTATTTCACGAAATGTCTGCAAAGAAGCTGGGCATGACGACGGTAACCACGGACGACGGTAAATTGGCGGGAATTCTGACCGACGGCGATCTGCGTCGGTTGATGGAGAAACATGGCGGTGCGACCCTTTCGATGCGTGTGAAAGAATGTATGGTGCGCTCGCCCCAGACAATTGATCGACAGCTCCTGGCCAGCGAGGCATTGAACTTGATGGAAAAGAAGAAAATTACTTCGATCGTTGTTGTCGATAAGACCAGCGAAAGAGTGTTGGGCGTGGTTCACCTTCACGACCTTTGGAGCCTACAATTAATCTGACGGCCGATCTGCTCACCAAAAAGCAGGCTGCTTCCTCGTTTTGACAAAATCACCTGGCCGTCATCTTCCGCACATGCGTATTCGCCGCAAAGGCTTTCTGAACGGGCGCTGAATTTCGACAGCGTGGGGTATTGCCGACGGCATTCCTGATACCATTGTGAGTTCATTTTCCTTAGGAGGCTCCATTGGCTGTGACCATGACAATTTCTGCTTCATTAAAGAAGCGTGCCTCGCAGATCAAGCTGCTTTTGATGGACGTTGACGGAACGATGACGGACGGAGGCGTGACGTTACTGTCGCAACCAGATGGCTCGGCACTTGAAATCAAAACATTTGACGCGCACGACGGGCAGGGTTTGACGCTGGCACACACGGCAGGAATCCTGACCGGATGTATAACCGGACGCGAGAGTTCCGCTTTGCTACGACGTGCGCATGAAATGAAAATGGAATTTATTTACATGAAGATCGCGTTAAAAATGCCCGCGTATGAGGAAATCCTCCGGAAAGCGGAGCTCCCGGATTCAGCCGTGGCGTTTGTTGGCGACGATTTGCCAGATATTCCCCTGCTGAGGCGGGTGGGGCTTGGCATTGCGGTCGGAGACGCCGTGCCCGATGTGAAGGAGGTGGCCCACTATACGACAAAGGCACTCGCGGGGCATGGCGCGATACGCGAAGCGGTCGAACTGATTTTGAAGTCTAAGGGCATTTGGGAAGAGATGATCGATAAAGCCCGCGCGTAGTGTTATCCTTTTGAAATTATGCGGCTCGTAAAATATTTCGTTGCCTGCAGTCTGGACAGTTATATCTGCCGGAAAGACGGAAGCGTGGATTGGCTGTTCCTCGATCAGGATTACGGGATGAAGGAGTTTTTTGCTTCGGTGGATACTGCGGTGATGGGGCGCAAAACCTACTCGAAGGCCCACGAATTGTCCACGCGAGGGGTGAATTTCCCCGGAATGAAAACCTACGTATTTTCGCATTTGTTGCCGAAGGGAAAACAGGAGAACGTTGAAATCGTTTCAGATAGCCCCGAGACCTGGTTGAAAGCCATCCGTGAGATGCGGGGAAAAGACATCTGGCTGGTCGGCGGCGGAGAAATGGTGCGCGAATTTCTGCAAAAGAAGTTGGTAAACGAAATTGGCATTTCAATTCATCCACGATTGCTCGGCGATGGCGTTCCTCTGTATGCGCAACCGTACCCCGAGACGGAACTGGAACTGACACACTCGAAGGCGTTCCCGAGCGGTTTATTGCAAGTCTTCTACCGCGTAAAGTAGCTTGACTTCCCGCGCAGCCGGCGACAGACTCCCACCACATTGCCGTCTGGACACTGACAGGCGGCCTCAGAATTGGAGTCTTTCATGCGGACAAATTATCCAGCGGTTTTTATCGCAGCTCTGGCCTATTGGGTTTTGGGCGCTGCCTGGTACGGAATTTTCTTTCAGAAGCCGTGGATCGCACTTGAACATATTACGATCGAGCAGGCACAGAATGTTAATCCGGCAATTCCCTACATCGTCTCGTTTTTGCTGGAGCTGTTAGTGGCGTATTCGATCGCTCAACTGTGTATCTGGCGAAACGCGGATACCGCCAGCCGAGGTGCTTCGATTGGTGTGCTGGTGTGGATTGGATTTGTCGGTCCCATCTCGTTCATGAATTACATGTTTGAGATGCGATCTTATACGCTGTTCGCCATCAATGAGTTCTACCCTCTCGCCGGATTGATTCTGATGGGAGCAATTCTGGGTTCCTGGAAGAAGAAATTGGTCTAGGAAACTCACTTACGTTTCACCTGGTATCGGGCGATAATGGAGGATAGCCATACCGAGAGTGAGGATCACTGTGATGCATCCCTGGCACGACGTTTCACCCGGCAATGAATTACCCAGAGATTTCCAGGCTTTGATTGAAATACCCCTCGGTTCCAACATCAAGTACGAGCTCGATAAACCTACGGGTTTGCTGAAAGTGGACCGGGTCATTCACTCGGCAGTCTTCTATCCTGCGAATTACGGCTTTATACCACAGACGTACGCTGAGGATAACGATCCTCTCGACGTGCTGGTACTCTGTCAAGAACCTGTACAACCGCTGGCATTGATCAAAGCGCGGGCAATCGGGGTCATGACAATGATCGATTCCGGAGCGGTCGACGATAAGATTATTGCGGTTGCAACAAACGACCCGGAATTTAGCAATTATATTGAGGCGCGCGATTTGCCCCCGCACCGCTTGCTGGTGCTGCGGAGATTCTTTCAGGACTACAAGCAACTGGAAGGCAAACAGGTGCAAGTGGAAGAAATTCGTCCGGCATACGCGGCGATGGCGGCAATCGAGAAAGCGCTGGCGCGATACCAGGCATTAAAAGACCAATTGCGCACGGACACAGACCACTAGGGAGCCTTGGCTTGAATCCAGTTCTTAAATGGAGCATGGTCGCGCTGGCTGTGTTGCTGGTCGGTGCTTTTATCGGGCTGAGTGTGCTGGCCGGTAGCCCGAAGGATGCCTATGGGATGCTTCGCTACGCCCTTCCGCACATGCATCGGGGAACACTCGCGGTTGGCGATGACGCGCCTGATGCGCGGCTTGTCGCACTTGATGGAAGCTCGACCTTTCATATTCGAGAAAGAACAAGCGGGCGACCTCTGGTGCTGGTCTTCGGCAGCTTCACTTGACCACCCTTCCGTCGCCAGGTGGGTGACATCCAGCAGATTTATAACGATTACAAGGAACAGGCGGACTTCCTGACGGTCTATGTGCGCGAAGCTCACCCGACCGACGAGTGGCAGATGAAGAGCAACGAAAAAGATAAGGACAATGTCTGTTACGCCCAACCGAAAACGATAGAGCAACGCGTGGCAATTGCCAACGATTTCACGCAGCGATTCAAATTTACCGTGCCTTTCGGCATCGATGAGATGAGTAATGCGGCGAACGATGCATATGCCGCCTGGCCTGAAAGACTGTATGTGGTCGACGAGAACGGGCGCGTCTCCTATAAGGGTGGCATGGGGCCATTCGGCTACGAACCAAAGGAACTCCGGCAGTGGCTTGCCAAACGCTATGGAGAAGTAAAACATCCTGAACCGGCACCCGCGTCTGCAGCACCGGTAATTCCTGGAGTTCCGACAGGTTCGACACCTTCTGACTCCCCGGTCCCTGCCATGCCCGCCGACACGACCAAAGCACCAAAGACCGACACGAAGGGTTAAACTCCCCACCAGTCCCGTGAAACCACCGAAACAGTCTTCCGCCCTGCAAACAAAGAGTTCCGGAAAGCGTGTGGGTCTGGCGAGGGCTCTGTCCAAGCTTGGATTTTGTTCGCGCAGTCAGGCGTTTGCGCTGATCCGGGAGGGGAAAGTGCGAGTAAACGGAACGATTGCACGAAATCCCGAAGCGCCCGTACGAATCGGTATTAGCCGGATTGAAGTAGAGGGCCAGAAAATCAGTGCAGCGACGAAACTTTATCTAGTCCTGAATAAGCCGCGGGGGTTTGTCACAACCGCGGCGGACGAAAAAGGACGGGACACGGTATATTCACTCCTGCCAGACGGTATCGAATGGATCGCGCCAGTCGGGAGGCTCGACAAAGCCAGCGAAGGCCTGTTGCTGGTGTCAAACGATTCCCTGTGGGCAGCGCGAATCACAGATCCCGCCACCCATCTCGCCAAGACTTATCACGTGCAGATTGGCGCGATTGCGAACGACGAAATGCTCCAGAAACTTCGCCGCGGTATCGAAACCGCGAAGGGTGAACTATTGCGAGCGAAGGATATATCTGTGGTCAGACAGGGCGAGAAAAACTCCTGGGTCGAGATCGTGCTTGAGGAAGGAAAGAACCGACACATTCGACGCATGTTCGAGGGTCTAGGCGTCGAAGTCCTGCGATTGGTCCGAGTGGCAATCGGACCGCTGCAATTGGGTGACCTCGCAAAAGGCGCACATCGCCCGCTTCATCCCGACGAAAAACTTCTCCTCGATCATGCGATCCGCACTCTATCGTTCTGACTCCTTGACGACCTCTAGTTCGCTGGTCCCGTAGAGAGGTGAGTCCTTCGGAATCGGCTCATCCCAAACATAGTGATTAAACCAATCAAGATTCGCCTGCTGCAACGCCAGCAGGGATTTGGGCTTGTTGATACCGTGGCCAAATCCGGTGTAAAGAATCATTCGTACGGGCACATGTTGATCCATCAACCCGTGATACAGCTCGAAACTGTTCGGTACAGGCACGCGTTTGTCATTACTCCCCTGTTGAATGAGTGTCGGGGTTTTTGCCTGCTTAATCGTGGTAATTGGAGAAGTCTTGGCATAAATCTCGGGATCATCCCAAGGTGTAGCGTGCAGATACTGCGGCGTGAAAGGAGTAATATCAGTGTTAGCGTAATACGTCATCCAGTCACTAATGCCTGCGCCGACGGAAATCGCCTTGAAGCGGTCCGTGTGTGTCGTTAGAAACGCAGAAATGTAACCACCTTCCGACCAACCCATCGAACCCATGCGATTGGGGTCTACAATTCCCTTTGCAATCAGTGAATCGACGCCACTCATCACATCCCACATATCACCCACTCCGAGATTGCGGACGTTGAGAGCACGGAATTCGGCTCCATAACCAGCACTGCCCCGGTAGTTTGGTTCAAGTACCAGCGCGCCCTTCGACAGGAATATCTGAACGGGATAAGCGTATTCGTCTGGCGAAAGCGTTGGCTGAGACGTTCCTGTAGGCCCGCCATGAATCACGACGAGTAGGGGATACTTGTGCGCAGGGTCGTAGTCTGCCGGTTTGTGCAGAATTCCCTCGATCGTCGCACCGTCCTTGCTTTTCCATGAAACGACTTCCACCGTGCCCAGCTTCCAATCCTTCACCTGGGCAGTCATTTCTGTGAGCTTTCGAGGGGCAAAAGGCACGCACGTGGATACAAATAATTCCGCCATGTGGCTCGGGTCTTCGGCAATATAAGCAAGTGATTTCCCGTCCGGGGTCAGCGAGACATCTTCCAGTAGAAGCTGGTCAGGCGCAGTAATCCGGTCAATTTTCAACGTGGAGGCATTCAGGAGAAAGAGGTGAGCTGCGGTTTTCTGCTCCGCGGCAAAGTAGATTCCTTGCGGCGTCCATTCAACTGCCTGGACGTCTTCGTCAAACTTTGGGGTCAAGTCGCGAATATCTGCCGTTGTTGTCGCGGGTTTGGAAAGCACCGTCGCCAAGTCCACAACAGCGATATGTCCGTTCGCGTAATAGTAGAACGGCTGGGCAAACGAGGTGTAGAAGGCCAGTTGCTTGCCGTCTGGCGAAAACATGGGTGAAGTGTCTGGTCCGGGAAGCGCCACAATTTTCGAAACAGTATTGCCATGAGCCAGATCGAGCAGGTAGATATCCTCTTCAACACTATAAGCAAGAAGCGGATTGTGTGTTGCGCTAAATGCGACGTGAGTGGAATCTGGCGACCAGGCAAATGCGTTGACGTTCAGTGTGCGATCGCTCGTAATCTGTTTGGCTCGAACCGGAAGATAGGTCTTGAGTGCTGCTGATACATCTACAAGCCACAACTGGTTCTGGTTGTAGTCCTTCTCGATGACATCATATTCACTGTATTTCTCTTTTCGATCCTTTGCCGGTTTGGCCTCTGGCAGGTTCGCCGTGAACAGGATTGAATTTCCGTCCTTCGACCAATGAAAACCCTCGACGTCTGATTCGGCTTTAGTCAGTTGCCAGGCTTCTCCGCCTTCCGGAGAGATCAGCCAAATCTGTTGATCCGCAGGTTTGCCGTCGCCACCTGCTTCTTCTTTTTTGCTGTCCTTCGGTTCTTCTTTCTTATCCGTTGCGGCTTGCGGTTCGACTGCGTTCTGCTCCCGTTCGGTCACGAACGCCAGCCAGTGGCCGTCCGGAGACCATTCCGCATTGCCGGAGCCGTGTTTGCCACGCGTGAGCTGGAAGCTCTTGCCGGTAGCCAGATTTACGACCCACAACTGGCGGATGAACTTGTTTTCCTTCCAGTCTGTTTCCCTAATCTCGTAAACGATGTAATGGGCATCGGGAGAAATCTTTGGTGAACCGGCGAGTTTCAGGCTGATATTTTGTTCAAGCGTTGGAGTTTGTCTCGCTTGTGCACAGATGACTGCCGGCACAGCTGTAAAAAGCAGAAACGAGACGGCCGACCTGCAGAATAAACCCATCTCTCACCCCCCTGGTTCAGACGAAGAGTTTACATGGAGTTGGCGAAATGCGGAATGAAGATGAATTCAACCGCGGAACTCGAAGGTCAGGAGCGGCTGATCTCGTCCAGCAGATCCCCCGAAGGGTTTACGAGGCGAATGTTCAATGCAATCTGGCCCAGAGCGTGCGTAGAGCAGCTCAAACAAGGATCATAGGCGCGAACGACCGCTGATACGCGATTGAGCATACCCTCCTGTAATTTATTCCCATCGATAAAATGTTCGCTGACCTGCTGCACGCTGCGGCCGATGGCCAGATTGTTGTGCCCGGTGGCGACGATGAGGTTTGCCCAAGTAATCGCGCCGTCTTCATTCACCTTGTAGTGGTGAATAAGAATTCCGCGGGGAGCTTCAATCATTCCCACTCCCTCCAGTGCATTGACCCCGCCTGTGGCACGCACATGCCTTTCCAGAATTTGTGGATCAGCCAGCAGTATTTCGATTCTTTCGAGGGCATGGATAATCTCGAGCAGCCGGGCATAGTGATAGAGAAAGGCGCTGTGGGCCGGATAACCAAAACGTCGACGGAACTCCAACAGCTCGATATCCGCCAGAGGTGTGGCAAACCTGTCTGCAACCGTAACCCGAGCCAGAGGCCCGACTCGATAGACACCTTCCGGAAAACCCTTGGGCTTGAAGTAGGGCGCCTTCAGGTAGGAATCCCGGAGACTGGCCTCGCCCATCCAGTCCGCGTATCGGTTGGCTTCGACATTTTCCCTGGCGATTTGCCCATCGGCGGCCCGGAAGCGCACTGCGCCATCATAAAATTGAAGGTCGCCATCGTTATTGACCAATCCGGCGTACATCGTGGGTGCCGAACCAAAGAACTCGATTTCCTCCTGGTAACTGTTCAGTGCCGTTTTGAAGAATTCTAGAGTCCGTTGGGCAATGGCTTTCGCACCTGGTAGATCCGCCAGAATTCGATCACGAACTTGCGAGGATAGCGGAGAGGCTACTCCGCCGGGAACGATCCAAGACGGGTGCACGCGTTCTTGCGCGAGACCCTCGATAATCTGCAACCCAAATTTCCGCAATTCGATCCCATCGCGCGCTAGTTCAGGATAGGCGGCGATAACGCCCAGAACATTCCTGCTTTCTTGCGGAGAATCCATACCCAGAAGAAAGTCTGGCGAGGAGAGATAGAAGAAACTCAGAGCGTGAGACTGGACCATCTGGGCGCAATGGGCAAGTTCACGCAGCTTCTGGGCTGCCGCAGGAATACGCAAGGCCATAATCTCGTCGCAAGCTTTGGAGGAGGCGAGCAGATGACTGACAGGACAGATGCCGCAGATACGCGAGGTGATACCCGGCATTTCGTAGAAAGGTCGGCCTTCTGTGAATTTTTCGAAACCGCGAATCTGGGTTACGTGGAATTCTGAACCGCAGACGTGACCATTGTCGTCAACCTGGATGGTTATCTTGGCGTGGCCTTCAATGCGGGTTACCGGATTGATGGTGATGCGCTTCATCGGCGCTCCTTATCCGAACTTCATAGTCAGATTGCTCTCGCGTTTGCGTCCCTCCACCAGGTCGAGGATCAATTTCGAGATTGTCTTGGCTGGCGGTGGGCAGCCTGGCACGCAGATATCAACATTGACGAATTCACGGAGCGGACGAGCCTGTTTTAACAGTGCCGGCACTCCGTCAGTTGGAATCAGTTTGTTTTGCGTCGAGCCTTCAACATACACGCGCTGGAGCAAGCGGTTTACCGGGATGTTGTTACGCATTGCGGGAACATTTCCCGTGACGGCGCAATCACCCAGGGCAATCAGCAATTTAGTCCGCTGGCGAATCTGCAGTAGCTTGCTTAGATCCTCCTGCGAACTGACTGCTCCTTCAATCAGGGTTACATCGACTTCCTCAGGAAAGGTTTGTGCGTCCACCATCGGCCCATAAACCACATCAACTTTCTGTGCCAAGGCGATGATTGCCGCATCCATATCAAGCAGAGACATGTGGCAGCCGGAGCAGCCATCCAGCCAGACTGTCGCGACTTTAACTTTCTTCATGGCTGCACCCCTCGCCGACGCAAAAGCGAGCTGACGGTATCGCTATGTTTCACCATCTCCTCTATGGCCATGCCTTTTTCCGCCAGGGCCCCCGTCGGGCAAGCCTGCACGCACTTTCCACAACTGGTGCAACCGACCGACTTCCCCCATTCCTGATTGAGATCGCTGACGATTTTGGCTTGGATGCTCCGCGAACTCATATCCCAAACATGCGCTCCCTCGAGCTCCGCGCAGACACGCACGCAACGCGTACACAGGATGCAGCGATTGTGATCGAGCACAAATCGCGGATGTGACATGTCAACCGGGAGCTTTGGGAAGTTGTAAGCAAGATGCACAGTATGTATGCCGAGGGCGGTCGCCATAGCCTGTAATTCACAATGGCCATTTGAAACGCACACGGCGCAGAAATGATTGCGCTCGACCAGAAGCAGTTCGACCGAAATGCGGCGATACTGCGTGAGCTTCGGTGAATTCGTGGTGACAGACATGCCGTCCTGAATCGGAGTTGTGCAGGCCGGCAGCAGGCGATCGATTCCTTGAACTTCCACAATGCACAAACGACAGGCGCCGACGGGGCTGAGACCTTCCATGTCGCAGAGAGTAGGAATGAATTTGCCGCTGGCCTTGGCAGCCTGCAGGATAGTTTGTCCCTCGGGCGCGCTGATCAACTCGCCATCGATCCTGATCGATAGTCTCTTCAGCGGCACAACGCACTCCTTTTCTGACGAGCTCTACACGCTATGTCACGTTTGCGACTTTCAGATCGCAGCGCAAACAACGGCAAGCCTCGTCCAAAGCCTCTTCATGGGTGAATCCCGTGACCACTTCCTCATTCGACAAGACTCGCGACGCCGGTACCAACATGTGTCCTTCGTGTCTATGATTCGAGCTGGGATTTTCCGGCGGTGTGTGGTCGTATTCGAACCCGGGATAGAGTTCGTTCCAACGATCGGTTTCCATCAACTGGAGATCAATATTCCTTGCAGCCTGTTTGCCGTATGCCATGGCGTTTGAGACGTTGGATGCGCCCGTTATCACATCCCCACCGGCATAGAATCGCGGACGGCTGGACTCAAGCGAAAAGCGGTTGACCTCGATGGTGCCACTTTCCTTCAAGCTGAGTCCGGAAGCGCGAGCAAAATCAAGATCAACGCTTTCGCCAACTGCAAAAATCACTGAATCACAGTCATACCGCTGGATTTCTCCCGTCAAAACTGGCTTACGGCGGCCGGAAGAATCATATTCCCCGAGGCGAGTTTTGGTGATTTCGATTGCTTTCACGTTCCCCGCGCTGTCACCGATGATGCGATGCGGAGCTGCAAGGAACACAAATTTTGCGCCTTCTTCTTTTGCCGCGCGGGTCTCTTCCTCAATTGCCGGCATATCTTTGCGTTCGCGGCGATAGAAGACGGTCGCTTCGGCCCCTTTCCGCATCGATGTACGTGCGGAATCGATAGCCGCATTTCCTCCTCCGATGATGGCGACTTTTCGGCCGAGCGGAATGTCTTCCCCCTTGGCGATCGATTCGAGGAACAGAAGCGCGGGGAAAACACCTTTAAGTTCGGTACCTGGCTGATAGACCCACGATTCTTTCCAGGTACCGATTGAAAGGAATACGGAATCGAAGCGATCGTCGAGTTCGTTGAGTGGAATGTCAAAACCGACTCGAGTATTGAAAACAAATTTCACACCGAGACGCCGGATCAGGTCTATTTCACGCGCGAGCACCGCTTTGGGCAGACGGTATTCAGGAAGAGCGAAGCGCAGCATGCCGCCTGCTTCCGATTTGGCGTCATAGACGGTGACGTCGTGCCCAAGCATTGCAAGATAGAATGCGGCGGTAAGGCCGGCAGGCCCCGCTCCCGCGATCGCGATCTTCCTGCCTGTGTGTTCCAATCGGCGGCCCAGAATGCACTCCACCATTTTTTCATAGCTGTCGGAGAGATAGATGGAATCAGCGATAAAACGATGCACTTCGCGCATGTTTACGGTTTCGTCGATCGTTTGGCGGCGGCATCGGCAGTCACAGGGATGCTGGCAAACGCGGCCCGTCGAGGAAGGAAGCGGGTTATCGAAAATGATCGAGAGAAATGCGTCTTCGAGCCGATGTTCCGCATACAATTGCAGGAATCGCGGAATATTCATGTGCAACGGGCAGCTGTTTTCACACGGTGATACCGCAAGCTCTTCGCAGACTCCCGCGGAGCATCGATGTGAAACGATATGGTCTTCAAATTCGTTGCGAAAATGCCGAAGAGCGGTGAGCACCGGGTTCGGAGCGGTTTGTCCGAGTCCACAGAGCGAGCATTCGCGTATGTAGCGGCTCAACTCATCGAGTAGCTCAAGATGATGCATGGTGCCTGCACCTTCGGTCACACGATTCAGGATGCGCAGCGATTTGTTGAGCCCCACGCGACAGGGAATGCATTTGCCGCAGGACTCGGAATGTGTGAACTCGATGAAGTACCGTGCGACGTCCACCATGCAATTGTCTTCATCCATCACTACCATACCGCCAGAGCCCATGATGGAACCCAATTGCGCGAGGCTTTCGTAATCGACGGGCGCATCAAACATTTCATGCGGTATGCACCCGCCAGAAGGACCGCCGGTCTGCACGGACTTGATCTGACGCCCGGCGATTCCACCTTCCCCAATGTCGTAAATAAATGTTTTCAGTGGCGTGCCGAGTGGCATTTCGACCAGTCCTGTGCTGTGGACTTTTCCGACCAGTGAAAATACCTTTGTACCGGAACTCTTGGGGCTCCCGGTCTCCGTAAACCAAGCAGGACCTTTCGTGACAATGGGCTCGATGTTGTACCAGGTTTCGACGTTGTTAATGTTTGTAGGCTTTCCGTACAGACCTTTTTGTGCTGGAAATGGCGGGCGAGGGCGAGGACGCCCTGCATGCCCTTCGAGCGAGGCGATCAATGCGGTTTCTTCTCCGCAGACGAAGGCTCCCGCACCTTCGACGATTTCAATATTGAACTTGAATCCGCGGCCAAGTATGTTCTCTCCGAGCATGCCGTACTCACGAGCTTGCTCGATAGCCCGATTGAGGTGATGCACGGCCAGTGGATATTCCGCACGAACGTAAATGATCCCATCGCTGGCGCCCATCACATAACCACCGATGATCATTCCCTCCAGCAGCGAGTGTGGATCACTCTCGATTTCGTTGCGGTTCATATATGCGCCGGGATCACCTTCGTCGGCGTTGCAGATGATGTACTTCTGATCAGACTTCGCTCGGGCAAGGAATTCCCATTTGTTTCCTGTCAGATAGCCGGCACCGCCTCGGCCGCGCAGCTTTGCGGCTTTGACCTGCTCGATTACGGCGTCCGGGCGCCCATCGATCAGCACCTTGTAGAGCGCCTGATAACCGCCGATCGCGATGTACTCCTCGATGTCGTCGGGATTGATGAATCCACAATTGCGCAAGACAATTTTCTTCTGTCCCCTGAAAAACGGGACTTCGTTCCAAAACGGCACTTCCGGGTAGCCACAGCCATACTTGATGTGACCGGTGATGTGGTCCCACTCCTGCACTTTGCAGTACACCAGTTCCGGGGTCAGATTCCCCATGGAAATATCGTGCAGGATGCGCGAGACATCCGTGGCTTGTACTCGGCGATAGATGACCAATGGACTGCCGGGCAGTCGCACATTGGCGAGCGGCTCCTGAAAACAAGCGCCGAAACAGCCAACGTTGGCAAGCACCGCATTCATCCCGCTGCGTTCGATCCCCTCGGCGAAAGCGTGAAATAGACCTTCTGCGCCATTCCCGCGACCGCACGTTCCCATACCCACTGCGATACGCGGAACGGATGGAACGAGCTTGGCCAGTCCCGCTTCACGGACGGCATTAAAGGCGCCAATGTCCTGGATACGCGGCATTACTCGCGCTCCCGTTCGATCGTCTGGATTTCGCGCTGCAAGGTGCGCTCATTCACATGCCCGCAGATGCGGTGATTGAGTT
The DNA here is from genome assembly GCA_963723725.1 of Candidatus Acidiferrales bacterium. Classification (GTDB taxonomy): domain Bacteria; phylum Acidobacteriota; class Terriglobia; order Acidiferrales; family UBA7541; genus Acidiferrum. The sequence goes on along the minus strand of CAVRSA010000014.1, from coordinate 57,920 downwards.
CGACCACGGGCGCTAGGGCGCATTGCCCGAAGCAGGCAACGGTGCGCACGGTAAATTTATTGTCTGAGGTGGTATCGAGGTTTTTGCGGGATTCGCTCTCTTCGTTTGACTCAAGCGAACCGAGTCCGAGTTCAAGCCGCACACTCTGCAGAAGGTTTCGGGAACCGCGTGTGTGGCAGGCGGTACCACGACAGATGCAAATTGTGTTGTCACCTTGCGGTTCTAGATTGAAGAGTGCGTAGAACGTGGCAACGCTATACACCCGCGAAAGAGGTGTTTCGGTTTTGGCTGCAACATACGCAAGCGTCTCAGGTGGCAGGTATTTGTGTGGATTATGCTCCTGAACTGCCTCCAAAACACCGAGCAGCGAGCCAGGCCGACCTCTTAAATTGCCGATCACCTGGTCGATGAAGACCCTCTCAGCGGCAGGAGGCGGTTCTTGTGACTGTGCGTGCATGGCGCTCCTTTAAAGGGACCAGCACTATTCGCATGCAAATCCACCAGATCCAAACCTCGCATCGAGGATCGCGGGAGCGAACGTGGTGCACGTTCAAGAAAAGCACACGTGTAGGCTACGCGCGCTGGACTCAGGATCTAGCAGGAGCCCAAGGCAGTAGGTGTGTCTGCTTCAGGCTTACGGCTGGGGGCTCGGAAGCGCAGTGATGGCAGTCACGGGCGGACGTGCCGGAGCGCAGTTATGCATCAGCTACAACCCTGATTTCGAGAATCTCACGCATCAAGTTCAGCAAATTTCGTGAGTCTTTGCCCTTGGACAGAAAGCCGTGGGCTCCAGCGGCGCTGATTTCCTTGATGGTCTGCGCGGAATCATGAACAGAGAAAACAAGTATCTTTGTTCTTGCGCGGTGGTGAAGGATCTGGCGAATAACTGCCAAGCCGTTCAGAACTGGCATATTAATATCCAGAATAACCAGATCGGGGCACAGTGCCTTCACCTTTTCGACTGCATCCTGGCCGTCAACAGCCTCCCCGCAGACCTCAAAGTCTGACTCTTGCAGCAGAGTATTTCGCAAGCCGCGCCGCAACATTTCGTGATCGTCGGCAATGAGGATTCGTTTACGCCGCGAAACGTCCGCCGATACGGGTGAATCAAGCCCGGCTTCCAGAGACGTTGATGCTGTCGACGGGAATAATTCCTGATCCTTGGCGGTCTCCTGCGCAGGAAGAGAAAGCGTTGCAGTCACGACGGTCCCGCGGTTCGCGCTTGACGCAATTTCTAGTCTGCCGCCGATCTGACGCATGCGCTCCTTCATGCCCTGAATTCCAACACCCAAGCGTTCGATTGAAGTCCGTTCATTTGAACCCTCACGCTCCGGAATGCCTTTGCCGAAGTCACCGATTTCCACTCGGACGAGATCTCCCCTCACGGCGATGTGAACGTAGGCCTTGGAGCTACCCGAATAACGGTGAACATTCGTAAGACTCTCCTGAATGACGCGAAAGATAGCTACTTCCGCGTCAGAGGAAAGTCTTTGCAGATCTTCTGGCACTGTAACTTCGACCGAGATACCCGACCGCTCCGTCACTCCCGCGGCATACCACTTTACAGCCGCAGCAAGTCCCAATTCATCGAGCAGGGGAGGGTGAAGAAGGTAGGACAAAGTACGCACTTCGGAGCTGACTTCTTGCGTCAAACCCAAGCATTCCGAAAGTGTGGCTTTGATCTCCGGATCGAGGTTTGCAGACTTTCGGCTGAGAATCCCGGAGAGAATCATGGATTGCACCGCCAATTTCTGCCCGGTGATGTCGTGCAGATCGCGAGAAATTCTGCGACGTTCTTCATCCTGCAGCTGAAGCAAACGACCGGAGAGCAGTCGGAGGGACTCCTCGTTCGATTTCAGCGCTTCGTTGGCTTCACGCAGTTCGGTCAGTTCCGTGGCTACGACACACACAGTGTAAAAATCGGCTTTTTTCATACTACTCAGCGAGAACCGGACCGAACGTGGGCGGCCCTCGATGGCGGCCAACGTGACCTCTTCGCCCGTGCTGCTATGAAGAGCTTTCTCGATTAGATTCTCTAGCTTCTCCGACTCGGTGCTCGAAAGATAACTCTTCACATTCGTTCCGACGATCTTGTTGAGAGAAGCGCCGAGAATTTCGGCAAAACGGGCATTGGCGTAAAGAATAGTGCCCTTTCCGTCCAAGGTTGCTGCGCCATCGTTTACCGCTTCAACGATCAGACGATAAGGATGCTCTTCCTCTTTCAGGGTGACAACCTTTGAAGATTGACCATCCTCCATGACAAGAGCATCGACGCCACCACGGCGAATGGCATGAACGATGTCTTTAAGTTCTTCGTTGTTGGAACTACGGGAGCTAGAAGAACGATGGCGTCGCTTTTTTAGAGCAGACTTCGTCATCGGATTGAGTCCTTAGGTGCAGCATCGGCAATATGTGTTTATAGGAGGAAAACAGCAGATGGGCCATTGGTACAATGCTGTATTTTGCGGTTCGGAAGTTCAGATTATGCGCCTTTGGCTTTTGCTTTCGGATTCTTCTGTTTAGCAGAATTCCGAACATCCAGTCCGACAATCACACTTTCCGTATCAGACAGGTCGCCGATGATTTTGCGAATCGGCACCGGCAGGCTGCGTACCAGTGTGGGGATAGCTAAAATCTGATGATCCTTTGCTAGCGCGGGATTTTTCATCAAATCGATTACTTCGATTCGGTACCGCGAATCCAGATGTTCGTCGCAGATTTTTCTTAGATTGGAAATCGCAGCCAGGGACTTGGGAGTCTGCCCCGCAACGTAAAGGCGCAGATCGATGGACACTTCCGAAGGTCCTGGTTGGCTAGTTTTGCGCTTCACGCTTCACTTCCTTCTCGTGTTGATAGGGCTTGGCCTTCCGGCTGCTCGCCAGTCTTTCGCGGTCAATCTTGCCCTGGTTTGATAGTTCGCTCTCGTTCCTTGAAAGTATCTCCGCCTCGCTCTCAATGGATCGGAATTCCGCCTGCAAAGAAGAGATTTGAGCTTGCAGCGTTATCCGACGCGTTTCCATTTCCTGGCGTCGGCGCGCAGTGTCGTTCTGTTCTTTTAAAGCATCCATTCTGTCCTTCGCCTCTTGAATCAGACGGGACGAGCCAGTCAGTACCCCAGCCGAGCCAACGTACGGGGAAAGCAGTTTCAAGCCGCTGTCGGAGATCGTGAATTCCCGCAGTTGATTTGAGTGGGCCATGCCACGAGACTTCAAGACGTAAATGCAGCGATTGCGCTCTCCATTCAATTCCAAATCGCGCAACAAAATCCAGGTATCCGCCAAGGAAGACACGCTTAATGCTGTGCTCTCCTGGTCCTCGCCAGCATGGGTGAGGCTCAAGAAAAGTGAGGTAATGCCGGCACCCTTGAGGAAGTCCATCAGGCGCACCAGCATCGAATAGGCTTCTCTCCGATTGTCACCCTTCATGAGATTTGTAATCGGATCAATCACGACGCATCGAGGTTTCACACGTTCAATCAGCTTATGAATCCGCAGGAGGTGCATTTCTGTGCCAAATTGTGTGGGACGCCAAGCCTCGTGAAACAGAAGTTCCTTTTTGAGATAGCTCGCCAGATCGATTCCGACAGAGACCATGTTGCGGATCAATTGATCGCTCGATTCCTCGAAGTCGATGTACAGGGAACGCTCACCCCGCTCGCAGGCCGCCGCAACGAACGAAGCTCCAAGCGTAGTCTTGCCGCTGCCAGCAGTGCCACTTGCCAGAATGCTCGAACCACGGAAATAGCCGTGGCCGCCAAGCATCTCGTCGAGGTCCGAAACGCCTGAAGAAACCCGTTCGCTGGACGCCTTGTGTTGCAGCTGCAGCGAAGTAATCGGCAGGATGGACACGCCCCGCTCATCAATTAGGAACGGATATTCATCCGATCCGTGCTTGGTGCCGCGGTACTTGACGATGCGCAGACGGCGTGAAGAAATCTGCTCTTTTATCCGGTGATCGAGGAGAATCACGCAATCTGAGACATATTCCTCCAGGCCATACCGCGTTAAGGTGTGTTCACCTCTTTCGGCTGTGATAACCGTTGTCAGTCCTCGTTCCTTGAGCCAAGCGAACAACCGGCGGAATTCCGACCGGAGGATTGCCATATTTGAAAAACCTGCAAAGAGTGCCTCGAGCGTATCGAACATCAACCGTTTGGCACCGATTGTATCCACGGCGTTTTGCAATCGGATAAAGAGACCTTCCAGATCGTAGCTGCCGCTTTCCTGAATTTCGCTCGGCTCCACGCGAATGAAATCCAGAAACAACTTGTTTTCGGCTGCCAGCTGATTCAGGTTGAAACCGAGAGATGCAACGTTCTGAGCGATTTCTTCCGGCGATTCCTCAAACGCCATCAGGACACCCGGCTCATTAAATTGCTGAGCTCCGCGGATGAGGAACTCCATGCCGAGCATTGTCTTACCGCACCCAGGCCCACCGCATAAGATTGTGGTGCGGCCCTTTGGTAAACCGCCTTCGCTGATTTCATCGAGCCCGGCAATTCCGGTGGGGGCCTTCTTGAGTGCAGCAAGTTGCGGGATAAGCTGCCTGGCGCGGGATGGCATTCTTTGCGCTACCTCGGAAATTTGATGGCTATATCCACACGAAAACTTCAGGGCAGGTCACCTTATATGTGCGAATAAGGCCGGTCCCATCAGGTAATTAATGTATTTATAGCGCCGCAGGCTATCTTCCTCTGTTAGGAGAATCGCTGCCAAACATTTTCAGCCAAATTCAGGATTTTCACCGATACCAAGCCATCGATTCCGGACACAGACTGGGTGCGTGGAATGGCTGGCGGTCTTGCCCGTAACGGGGGTGACTGCACACGGTAGCCCGACCGGCACTTTGCAGTTTGACCGCTTGGAAGCTACTCTTGGCCGCCAGAATTCCCACCCAATACTCGGCAACATTCCCTCACGAGTTGCCTTGCGGCGATTACCCAATCGTCAGAAACTAGTCCCCGCCAATTGAACTCGATTCACCCCAGTTCGAGGAATCAGAGCCATAGATTCCAGCAGTATCATTTGGTCGACCAGTGCGAGTTCGGGTGAATTCCTGTTTGAAGCCGGGAATAATGCGATCTAGGTATTGGCTCAGATGACTCGTTGCGACTCCAGCCAGCGCTCCCTTCAGGGCATCCCACGTCTCTTGCGTGCTTCGCGACATTGAGTATCGGCCACGGGAGGGCGCCGACGAGTATCTGGCAGCGTCCGCACCCGATACGTCTGAGTCTGACCTCAGGCGCCGGCTGCGATATCCGACATTCTGAGAGGGAAGCAGAACCGATAGAACGACTCCCGCACCGAACGCCAGTCCCATCAAGGCCAGTGGGTGCTCTTCAAACTGGGTGCGCCAGTCCATCGTAGACTTAACCTTTTGTTGTAATTCGTTGATATTTTCGGTCAGTTCCAGTCTGGTTTGCCGGATGTGTTGCTGAATTTGATCAGACGTTTCGGCCATTGGCTATCTCCTCGAGGCTTCGAATCGTTTTGCTCGGCGTCGGGTTAATCTGTTTCAATTTTTTTTGATTGGCAGCGATAACCACAATAGAGATCAGCAGGAGAGTTCCTCCCACGAGCAAGGCAGCTGCCCAAATCGACATAATGAGGGACAGAGCAAATACCACGGCCCAAAGGAGGAAGGCTGTGCCAAACAGGGCCAGGGTGATCCCGATAACCAACCCGGTCAGCGGCCCGGACGCAAGTTGGGCCTTCTCCCTGATCTCGGTTTTTGCAAGAAGAAACTCAGACCGGATGATTTCCTGGAAATTACCGATCAGATCCTGCAAAACCTCCGGCACTGCGCGTTGTGGTGTCGCCATGAAGCCCTCGGACCTGACTAGTCTCTGCTGCTGAGGCCTCGCGCAATCAGAAATCCCAAAATGGCCGCCACGGCACAGGATTGCGCGGGGTATTTCTTGATGATCGATTGGAGATCATCTCCCATGGATTCCAGCTTGGCGTTCCGAACGTAATCCGCCGCATTCGACAGGCGATTTGCCGTCGAGTGCCCTAGGTCAGAAACCCGGTCTGCCTGAGAATGCAATTTTGAGGCGATTTGCTCGGTCGAGGTATGAAGCGTTGAGCTGGCGCGGTCCGCACCAGAATGCAGACTTGAAGCTGTACCCTCGAGGGCATCGGCGGCGGACTGCCGAGAATCTTCCAATTTGTTCGCGGCTTTGCGGCGGAAATCGGTGACCGCGTTCATAGCGTCCGATGCGGTGCTTGATACTTTTTCTCTCATCCGAGCCGCCGCACCAGAAGTGCCGGCCACCGAAGATTCGTCCGGAGAGTATCCCTGGGACTTTTTGCTTGTGTCATCCATCCTGCCTCCTAGTTTTATTATGATGTCCAATCGCTATCGAAGAATCGTTTGGTATGCGTTTCAGCTGGATACTAGAGGCTGGCACTTCGCTGAACAATCGGGGAAAGGGCGTAGAGCGGGGTCACTAAACAATGGAGAGGGATTCGCGCGTCAGAATAGAATGGGCGCTCACTTCGAGTGAAGCGAACGCCCATCTTTTCCTGCTTGTTTTACCTTACTTGGATTCGAGAATCTCGCGACCATTGGTTGCCTGAATGGGGCGGGCATCCTTGGGGTAGAGCTTGGCGAACTTTTCTATCTGTTCCTTCGAAATAGTCGGGTGCGTCTCCAGAACATACCAGGTCACACCTTCCGTGCAGGGTGGAGTAGTGAGTGATCCGGCAAACGTATAATACGCATGATCCTTGGGGAGCACTTCCGCCAGATCTACCGAAGTGGCTGGAACGTCCAGGGCCTTTTCTTTCTCCTTCGGGATGTTCTTCCACAAACTATCGATCAAGGGATTGGCCGGACCCTCCTGAAAAAGGATCGCCACGACCGCCAGATGCCCTTGTTCATCGGAATGTACGAGGTGGACAGCCAGTGGATAGGTTTTGCCGTTCACATGTTCTTCACTCGGATGATGAAAATGAAATTGCTTGAGCGTGTAGGTTTTGTCGCCGACCGTGAGCGTACTTCCGGGAGCAAAATTGATCTGCACGGTATGGCCATTGTCGATGATGTTCAGAGGCGAAGGTTTGTAGTCCAGCCGAAGCGGCGGAAGGTCGGCCTTCTTGGCGTGGCTGATATTGATGGGTGACTGAGCGTGGCCTATCGAGCACTCGGCATAAGCCTTGTCGAGCGATCCCCAGTGTTTGGGGTCACCGGCCCCGGAATAGCCCCAATGCGGGGGAGTCGTCTCTTGCGCGCTGCCAATCGCAGGCAAGGCGAGCAGGCCGAGAGTGGACACCCATAGCGCGGTTCGGAAAAGCGAAAGCGATTTCATTAATTTTCTCCTCAGCGTAATTTCAGTGAACGAACCTGGTTGGCGGGACCATGCATCGCCATTCTAGCACCGGTTGAAGGCACCGGCGTCCATTTTAGGAATTTGGGCCTGCTCTGACCCTGCACACTTTCAAACCGTCCGCGAGATCGGATGAAAGCCTGCGCAGTTCGACTCCAGCTGTCCCCGCAGGAACGTTGGCAATCTGAAGCAGTTTTGAGATACACTCTAGGCGGTTAGCAGCTGCCTATCGAACACGAAATGGCTTGTATTAAGAGAATTGCTGGGTGCGCCTTCCATGATTCGATTAGATTGACAAAGCGCTTTGACAAACAGAAGTCGAGAATCAAAAGCTAAGATCCGAATTATCTGGAGCCTTTTATGAGTGTGCTACCGAATGTGGTTCATTCGCAATCACTGCCCGATGAAAAGTCTGGAAAACTGCTGCACTTCTCGAGAGAAGACGTGCGATGGGAATGGATGAGTATGACCGTAACTCGTCTTGCTCCGGGAGAGAGTTACAGGGCGCTCACGGAAGGTGAAGAAGCGGCATTTGTAATCTTAGGTGGCCGATGCGCCGCGGACTGGGGCACGGGTGTAAATCACATCGGAGGCCGGAAGAACGTTTTTGACGGACTGCCCTATGCTCTCTACCTTCCGTGCGGAAATTCAGTACAGTTTACCGGAGAGAGTTACGTTGAGATCGCCGAATGCCGGGCACCGTCAACTGCAGCGTTACAGCCGAGGCTCATCCGGCCCGAAGATGTTGTCAGCAGCCTGCGTGGCGGAGGAAACGCTTCGCGACAGATCGTGGACATTATCCGGCCCGACTTTCCTGCCGATAAACTCGTGGTGATTGAGGTTTACACGCCAGCTGGAAATTGGTCGAGTTTTCCCCCACACAAGCACGATGTGCACAATCCGCCGACGGAAGTAGACCTGGATGAAATCTACTATTACCGGATAGACCGGCCACGGGAAGGATTCGCATTGCAGAGGCTGTATTCGGCTGACCGGACCCAGGATGAAACGGTCCGTACCCAGGACGGCGATGCGGTGCTGGTCCGATCGGGTTATCACCCTGTTGTGGCAGGCCCCGGGTACAACGTCTACTATCTGAATTTCCTGGCCGGGACTTCGCGTACTCTTTCCGTTACGGAAGATCCGAATCACGTTTGGCTGAAAGAGACATGGAAGGAAATCGATCCGCGGCTGCCGATCGTGCGCTGACTTGCCGGAAGAGCACGGAATCAGGATTTCAGGTGCGGTTGGTATGGGGATTTCCCCTGGAAGACGTTTTGCCAATAAGCGCTTAGTAGGTAGCGGACTTCCGGCTGGTACTCATTTCTATTCTGCGGCATGCTAGTGGGCAATCCGCAGGTCGTTCTTAAGGAGCCCTTTGATGAAACGCCGTTTGACAGTGGCCCAAGCTCTCGTCACATTTCTAGAAAGTCAATATTCCGAACGAGATGGAACAGAATACCAGTTCATACAGGGGTGCTTTGGAATATTCGGGCATGGGAACGTAGCCGGTATCGGTCAGGCATTGGAGCAGGGTTCGAAACTGCGGTATTACCTGTGCCGCAATGAGCAGGCAATGGTCCATACAGCTGCTGCGTTCGCCAAAACCACTTTCCGCAAACAGACGCTGGCTTGCACGTCATCGATCGGACCGGGAGCAACGAACATGATTACCGGGGCGGCGCTGGCAACGATCAATCGTTTGCCTGTTTTGCTTTGCCAGGTGATATTTTTGCGCGACGAAATGTTGCTCCAGTGCTGCAGCAACTAGAGTCGTCGGCTTCACAAGATATCTCCGTGAATGACTGCTTCAAGCCCGTATCGAGATATTGGGACCGCATAGAGAGGCCTGAACAAATTCTTACTTCCCTGCCCGAAGTAATGAGGGTACTGACTTCACCTGTCGAAACAGGTGCGGTGACCTTGAGTTTGCCGCAGGACGTCCAAACCGAAGCGTTTGACTATCCGGAGGAATTTTTTCAAAAGCGGGTATGGTCAATTCAGAGGGGTCGCAGTGACCTGAGCCAGCTGAAGCGAGCAGCCGCATGGATACGCGCATCGAACAGTCCGGTAATCATAGCCGGTGGCGGAGTGTTGTATTCAGAGGCATCTTCCGCATTGGCGAAATTTGCGGAATCGACGGGAATTCCTGTAAGCGAAACGCAGGCCGGCAAGGGGTCGTTGCCGTTCGATCACCCGCAGGAACTTGGAGCCATGGGAGTGACGGGAACTCCTGGGGCAAATATTTTGGCCCGGGAAGCGGATCTGGTAATCGGGATTGGAACCAGATATAGCGACTTTACCAGTGCATCGAAGACAGCCTTCCAAAATCCTGCGGTGAGATTCATCAATATAAACGTAGCGGAATTCGATGCTTTCAAGCATTCTGCGGTTCCGCTCGTCGGAGATGCAAAAGTCACGATCGAAGAGCTGCAGGCGGCCCTTTCAGGTTATGCGGTAAGCACCGAGTATCGTGCGAGAATCGCTAAATTCCAGGCGGATTGGGAGAAGGAAGTCGACAGGATTTACGGCATACGGAAGTCTCCTCCAATCAGCCAGGGAGAGGTGATTGGGGCGGTGAATCAGATCGTCGAAGAGCAGGACGTAATGATCAATGCTGCAGGAAGCATGCCCGGAGACTTGCACAAACTATGGCGCACGAAGAAGCCTGGCGGCTATCACATGGAGTACGGCTATTCTTGCATGGGGTATGAAATAGCGGGCGGTTTGGGAATCAAGATGGCTAACCCGGAACGCGAGGTTTACGTCCTAGTCGGCGACGGATCTTATTTAATGATGTCCCAGGAGATCGTGACTTCGCTGCAAGAAGGCTACAAATTGAATATCGTGCTACTCGATAACCACGGGTTCTCGAGTATAGGGGGACTAAGCCGGAGCCTCGGCAACGAAGGTATGGGCACAAATTACCGTTTTCGGCGTGGAGAGAAGTACGACGGCGACCTCCTGCCGGTAGACTTTGCGGCAAACGCCGCGAGTCTTGGCGCAAACGCCGTTCGCGTCCGTACCTACGACGAGTTGCTGGCTGCGCTGGCGTCGGCAAAGAAGCAGAAACAGACCAACATCATCGTTGTCGAGACTTCCTATGAGGAGCGCGTTCCCGGGTATGAATCATGGTGGGATGTGCCAATCGCCGAAGTATCGGAAAAGGAATTGGTGCGAGCAGCACGGAAAAGCTACGAAGAAGCACGAAAGAAAGAACGGTTCTTCTATTAGATCGATGAAAGCTGCACGAAATTCAGTCGCTAACAGGCACGCTAATACCAGGGAAAGAGGTCAGGGTGGAGACAACCACAGGGGCAGTGCAGCCAGGGACACCCGGGCAACCTCATCTGAAGCGCGTGCTGGGTCTTTGGGACCTGATTTACTACGGAGTGATCCTGACTTCGCCGATTGCCGCTGTGCCTTTGTTCGGCGAAGCCCAGGTTCTCTCCCACGGACATTCCGCTGCGACGATGCTGCTGGCCATGGTGGCGATGTCGGTAACCGCAGTCAGCTTTGGACGCATGGCGTTTGTCTACCCTTCAGCAGGATCGGTGTACACCTATGTCAGTCGGGGCTTGAACCCGCATCTGGGATTTGTGGTTGGCTGGGCAATGTTTCTCGAATATCTGTTCCAGCCCGTGCAGAACGCGCTCTATGCAGTGCTGGCGATTCAGCGAATGGCACCGAGAATTCCCTTCGCGGTGCTGGCGTTTCTCACGGTGGGATTTATAACACTGATGACCGTGCAAGGAATCAAATTCACTGCCCGCACAAACGAAATATTACTTGGCTTCATGGTGCTGGTGACCACGGTTTTTCTGGTGCAGGCCTTTCGCTATATCGTGCTGCACGAACACTTCGCCGGACTGTTTTCGATGAAGCCGGTCTACAATCATGCGACCTTCAATCTTCGTGGGTTGGCGGCAGGAACTTCACTTGCGGCGCTGGTGTTTATCGGATTCGACGGAGTGTCAATTCTTGCTGAAGAAGTAAAAAACCCGAAACGCAACGTACTTCTGGCAACCGTGCTGGTGGTCATCTTCACCGGGTTATTCAGCGGACTGCAGGTATATCTTGCGCAGCGCGTCTGGCCCGACTACACCACCATACAGAATCCGGAAACAGCTTTTATGGACGTGGCCCGACAAGCCAGTGGGCCGCTGCTGTTTGCCGCCTATGGCGTGATGCTTCTGGTTTCAAGCATCGCTTGCGGGCTGGCAGGGCATGTCGGCGCGGCGCGACTTCTCTACAGCATGGGCCGGGACAACGTTCTGCCCAGAAAGGTTTTTGGACATCTCAGTCCAATCAAGGCCAACCCGATCTACAACATCTGGATTGTGGGCGGACTTGCCTATGTAGCTGTGCTGACCATTCCGTGGGAGCTCGCCGCGGAAGTAGTTACGTTTGGGGCGTTGATCGCTTTCATGGGGGTAAACCTGTCGGCTTTGAAGCATTTCTGGTTCTCGCCAGAAGCGATTGGAAAACGAAACTTCTTTATCGACGCATTTGTGCCTGGCTTTGGATTGGTCTTTTGCTTCATTTTGCTCTTGAGCTTGCAGACGTGGACAAAATACGCGGGTTTGGTCTGGCTGGTTATTGGGATTGCCTACGTCGCCTACACGACCAAGGGATTTCGCGTACGACCTCGCATGTTTGATTTCAGCGAAACCTAGGAAGGCGTCGACGATACGGGACGGGGACGCACAAAAATGCGCCCCCGTCTGCATGCTTGTTACGTCCTTAGAGCCGGACCGAGTTGATTGACCACGCCCTTCAGATAGTTGAGGCTGGCTTCAACGCTATCTTTCGGCGGAATGACCGTGTGGCCGAACTTGACGTCCTGTTCGACGACAGACCAACCGGAATAGCCGTTCTTCTGAAGCGTTCTAAAAAACGAAGGAAAGTCGATATCCCCATCACCGATTACGGTGAACACTTTATTCTCGATCGCTTCTTCAAAGGTCCATTTGTTCCGCCGAGCTTCTTCGAGAACCTTGTTATTGCAGTCCTTGATGTGGACAAAACGCAGCTTGTCCTTGTACTTTTCGGCTTCCTTTACGGAATCGCCGTGCCCGTAAACGCAGTGGCCGGTGTCGAGACATAGACCGATGTTGGTATGCGAGGTTGCATCGTAAAACAATTCGCATTCTTCAGGTGTTTCCACATAGGTAGCAACATGCGGGTGGAAAACCAGATCCAGCCCAAATTCGTTTGCAACCTTTTCCGCGTCCCCAACGATTTTCCCGATATGCTTCCACTGCGAGGCAGACAGCGTAGGGCACCCCGGTTCGTAAACCCGGCCGGAATACGCGTTGCGCTCTGGAGACTGGTCATCAGCCATGACAAGAAATGGAGCTTTGAGCGTGGCCAGCAAATTCCCCACTTTGCGGATGCGTTCAATTACGGCATCTCCTGCGGCAGGATCGGTCATTTTTACGGGGACGAATGAAGCCAGAAGCTTCAACTTGCGCTTCTCAAGTTCTGGCTGCAGGACGCCGGGATCGGTCGGGAAAAAACCATAAGGACCGAGCTCTGTTCCCGTATAACCAGCCTCCACCATTTCGTCCATCATTTTTTCATAGGACTGCTCCCAGGATGGTCCAGGATAGTCGAGCACTCCCCAGCTGTCGGGCGCGGCTCCGAACAGGAAACGATCGTGTAGTCCACTCATATTTGTCCTCTTTCTGAAAAAGTAATATTGCAAATCAGTGAAAACTCTATTGCTGCCACGGGTCGAGAACCACCTTCATGGATTCCGGTTCCATGGCTTTCTGCATTGCGACCGACACATCGCGCAATGGATATCGATGCGTGACAAATTCGGCCAAGGGGTAGTGCTTCATGTATCGAGCCATCTGGCGCATACCTGGGCCATAGGCCGCGGGTTCTTCGCCGCTTACACCCAGGATTCGGACATTTTTCGAGCAAAGATGGCGATGCGGATTCAGCGGGATATCACCCATGTCAGAAAAATTTCCAGCTTCGACAAACAGGCCGCTGACACGCAACATGTCCAGTCCTTCAGGAACGGCCTGGGGAACTCCGGCACACTCAATAACCATGTCGGCGCCACGACCGTGAGTGAGATCCCTGACTATCTTGAGCCGATCTTCCATGCTTGTCTTGCCAACGTTTACGATATGGTCGGCTCCAAGTCGCTTGGCAAATCTCAGGCGATAGTCAGAAAGATCGACAGCGATAATCGTACCGGCACCGAGCATGCGGGCTTTCATCAGAAAACACATGCCAAGGGGACCGACACCCAGGACAACAACCGTATCGTCAAAACGGAATGACTCGTTGGGAAATGCCGACATCTGCTTTGCGCGATCGAGGCCGACCGAAACGGCAAAGATCTCGGTGAGTACCGCGATTTCGGAGGGAAGATCGTCTGGAACCCTTACGAGAACGCTTCCGGGAATAATGTACATGTATTGCGACCAGCCGCCAAAAAGATACGGGGGATTCTTGGCGTTGAGCAGATTTCCGTAGTCCAGAGTATTTTCGCAGCAGCAGTAGGGAAAATCGTGGCGACAGTAATAGCATTCGCCGCAGGAAACGTTAGCACCCACTACAACACGGTCGCCCACCTTCAACGGATTGCCCTCGAAATCACTGTATTTCCCGGTCCCTCCGATTGCAGCAACCGTCCCCACATTTTCGTGTCCCTGGATCAGGGGAAATTCGAGTTTGCGGGCACCGTACTGTGTAGTGAAGCCCTGGAAGGTGTGCTTATCCGTGCCACAAATGCCTGACAATTCCATCCTCACCAGCACGCATCCTGCTTGAGGTTCCGGCAAAGGATACTCGCGCAGCTCGTACTGACCTGGCTTCACGAGAGTTGCGGCAAGTACTGAGGGTGCGGGCATGTCAGTTCCCTTTTGATCCTAATACCGGATCGCTACCGGCTTCTGAACTCGTGCAGCTTCATAAATAGAATGAAGTATCTTCATGTCCCGTAGCCCCTGCATTCCGTCGGGTTCTATCGGACGCTTGGTTTGAATCGCCCTGGCAAATGCGTCGATTTCCGGGGCAAACTCATCAACAACTTTAAATCTTTTCTCGATCCATTTTCCGTTGATTTTACCGGTGAGCAGTCGCGGTTCGTCAAAAGGAAAAGCGGGAGCCAGAGAGAGCCAGCCTTTAGCCCCTTGAATGAAGACAAATGAAGAAATAGACGCACCATAGCTGGTGCTGCCGTGCAGGATAAGTCCGGAAGGAAATCGCAGGCGGAAGGTAATCCCCTCTTCCACTTCACGGAAACGCTTCTTGTCGTTTTGCCAGGCTTGTGCGGACGCTTCTACGGGGTCTTCCCCCAAAATCCAGCGGCAGGTATTTGTACAGTAGACGCCGAGATCCATGAGTGGGCCTCCGCCGGCCATATCCTTGTCGAGGAGCCATTCAAGTGAGCTTCCCGCGATATGAAGTTCACTGAAAGCGGTGTGAACCGTGTCTACGCGGCCCGTGGCACCATCCTGAACCAATTTTCGAACGTACAATGCGCTGGGTTCAAAGTATTTTCTGTAAGCGGTCATCAGCCGCACGCCGTTTGTTCGGCACGCTTCGACGATCGCTTCTGCCTGCTTCACGGTAGCGGCGAGCGGCTTTTCGCAGAGGATGTGCTTGCCAAGTCGCGCGGCCTGCACGCAGAGATCGAGGTGCGCTCCTTGCGGTGCAGCAACGTACACAGCAGAAATATCTGGACGCGAAAGGCAATATGCATAGTCTGAGACATCAAATGCGGCCCTTGCGTTGAACTGTCTCGCGTAGATCTCAGCTTTCTTTTTGTCGCGACCGATTACGGCAATCAGCTTCCCATGCCTACAGTGTCTGAAAGCCGGCAAGACGGAGCTTCTGGCGATACTGCCGAGTCCCACGACGGCGTATCCAATTTTTCGATCTCCGGACAAGTCCTGGTCTCCTGTACTTGCTGGTGCCGAGGTAGCGAACGATCAGCTTTCGCGGTCCGCCCGGCCGAGCTTCTGATTGCGGATGGCCTTGTGATCGAGGCCACGGAGTTCGTCGACATTCTCCAGAACCTTTTGAATGGCATCAGCAATGGCATCGACATCCTGGCTAGTTCCAAGGAAAAGTTGATGCATGAACCAGACGGCTTCCGTATAGGCGGCGCGGTCGGCTTCCGGGCAGGAATACATGTTGCGGAGATCCAAGGGTGTCTTGTGGCCCCAGCTCAACGCCGGGAAGTCGTCCGGGTCGAGAGGAAAAAGCGAACTTTTGTAGACCGGCTCGTAGAAAAGCCCGTCACAAGGAATACCCTCAAGCTGCAGTGCGGCGACAAAGTTGGCGCGAGGAATGTCCTTGGCCTTGTCCGAAAAATATTTTATTACGTATCCGTAAGGCGCAAGCCTGGTAATACGAGGCTCAGGCTTCAAAAGTCCGATTGCCGGAGTACCTTTCAGGCGCGATTCAAAGTGTTTCATGTTCTTCTCGCGCGTTGCGGCCTGCGCAGGCAAGCGTTCGAGCTGCGGTCCGAGCACGGCCGCCTGAAATTCTCCGAGGCGATAGTTGAAGCCTACGATGCGGTGATGAAATTGATCTGTAAGGCTGGCGCGGCCTGCATTGATGTAGCTTTGCACTCGCTCCATGTATTCCAAATTGTTGGTGATGACGATTCCGCCTTCACCGCTGGTGATCAGTTTGCTTGACTGAAAGCTGAATGCACCGAGGTCGCCCATTGAGCCTGCGCCTTTGCCGTTCCACATACCGCCATGCGCGTGGGCACAGTCCTCGATTACCTTCAGCTTGTGCTTCGCGGCAATGCGCAGAATTTCATCCATGTCCGCAAAGCGCATTCCGAGATGAACAGGAAGAATCGCTTTGGTTTTTGGCGTGATCGCCTTTTCGATCAGCTTTGCGTCCAGGCAATAGGTGTCAGGATCGATGTCCACGAAGACGGGAATCGCATTCAACAGCAGGACCGGACCGACGGTCCCCTCCCAGGTGTAGGCAGGGGCAATCACTTCGTCGCCCGGCCGTATATCGATGGCTTTCAGCGCAGCCTGAATGGCGACGGTCCCCGTATTCACGCATTGAGCATATTTTGCGGTGTGGGTCTCTGCAAACTTCTTCGCAAAAGAGTTTGCGTGCTTGCCTGGAAAGGGCTGTCCACCCCATTTAGTACTCGTCAGAACATCTTGCAAGGCATCTGCTTCCGCCTTTGTGGACATCGGCCAGGCAGTAAATGGAGTCTTGCGGAGAGGTTCGCCGCCGGTAATCGCCAGTTTTCCCATTTTGTGATTCTCCGATCTATGACATTCAATCGACGAAGGTGAACTCGAGCAGGTTCAACCGAGGACTTACAAAAAAATCTCCGGGAGGTTTTAGAACCTCCCGGAAGACTGGAAGAAATCTGGGCCAGCTGCCTAGAAGTTCAACTTCAGGGAAAGCTGACCGATACGACCGGGCAACGCCGCGGTAACGATACCGAAGGCGCTGTTTGTTTGTGAACAACCTGTTCCGCTAATAGGTGCGGTGCCGCCCTCGGTCAGAGGGCAATTGAAGGAGGCCAGACCACTTGGCGTCACGAATTGAGCATGGTTAAACACGTTAAAGAGCTCAGCGCGGAATTGCAGATTAAGCCGCTCGGTGAGTTGGGTGTTCTTTAACAGTGCCATATCCCAGTTGTTGATTCCGGGCCCGTGAAAGAAGCGGCGGTTCGCCGTGCCTTCCACGCCCAAGGTATCAGCCCCAAACGATGAGGTGCTGAAATATTGATGGGTTGGGTTGCGCGGATTAGAGAATGTGACAGGCCCAAGCAGGTTAGGAGTGTCAACGGGAAGGGTGATGGGGCCGCCAAACGCCGTTCCGAGGAGCGAACGATCATCGGTCTCAAGAACTGTGACGGGCAAGCCGGTTGAGAAGCGTGTAATGCCGCTGATCTGCCACCCGTTGGTCAGCTTTTTTGGTCCTGCCAGTTTGTCGAAGGGCAAGGTATAAGCATAACTGGCGACGAAATTGTTGGTTGAATCAAATGCCGACAGACCGCGGCTGAGACGGGGATTGATTGGGTTGTACTGTTCGCCGTATCCAGACGAGTTATCGAGTGACTTGCTGAATGTGTAGCCCAAAAGGATCTGCAGGCGGTTACTGGTGTGGCGCCAGCTAAGCTGCGCCGAGTTATAGGAGGAATAACCACCGGTAATGAAGTAAGAATCGTTGCCGAAAGGAACGATGTAGTTACCATCCACCGGGGTGTAGCGATAGGGATTGCTGAATGGGCCACGCGTGCTGGCCGTCGTGACACCTCCCAAAGTGTACACATTATTTTCACCACCTGGACCGCAACCTGCTATCAGGAGAGCCAAGCACAACGAGGGGATTCCAGGATTAGCCGATTCGGAAGACAGCAGACGGTGAGCTTGTGTACCCACATAGCTGACGGTCAAGAGATCGGAAGGCGTAAGCTGACGCTGAATGGATAGCTCGTAGTTCTCAGCGTAGGGCAAACGATTCTTGTTGTTGAAGGCTGGCGAACTTCCAATTGTTCCGAATGCTCCGTAGAAGTCGCTGAGATAGGTGTAGGGATATCCCGTAGCCGGATAGCTCGCCGAGAAATTATGTGGAGGAGGGGCCACCGGGAAAAGGTTCGTGATCGACGTACCGGATGCCCGGTTGGTGAAGGGAGCGGCGAAGGTTGATTGGTTCTGACCGGTGTAATTGCCAAATGGAGCGTCACCGATCTCGTTGAAGTCCGTGGCTCCTTCAAACGATGTGTAGAACATGCCCCAACCAACGCGGATGCTCGTCGTGCCCGGCTTGCCAAGAACTTTGCCCATCACCCCGTCGTGATCGCCGAATGAGTAGGCAAGTCCGAGTCGGGGAGCGAAGTTGTTCCAACGAGTGGGAGCAAGCGAACTTGGCACTCCCGGATCGCCCGGGTACACCCAGCCGACTGGGGAACCAGGGAAAACGATCGATTGTTCGCCCTGGATCAGTGTTTGAATTTCGTTGTATTTTTCATGCCACGGGGCGCTGACGTCATAACGCAATCCGTAGTTAAACGTGAGGTTCGACTTCACGCGCCAGCTATCCTGCGCATAAAGACCGAAGTAGAAGTTGCGGCCGTAGGACGGATACGACTGACCTTGCACATACGAAGCAGGAGCGCCGAGCAGGAAATCGACGAAGTCACTGCCTGTTTCGCTTGGCTGACCGCTGAAGTTGCTGCCAAAGAAGTAATTTCCGTTCGCCACGTTGGAAAGGTTTTCTTCCAACTGGTTGTAGTGGAATTGGCCACCGAATTTCAAGGTATGCGTTCCTACGATCCAGCTGTAGTTATCAAGAATCTGATAGATGTTCTCGACAAGCTGGTTGGGCCGGCTTGGTACGCCAATCACAAAGTTATTGAAGTCGATTTCCGGAACACCTTCGACGCTGGGTGTGCCAGGAAAGATCCCAGGCGCTCCACCTGCACCTGAGGCAAATCCCAGACTGGCCAAAGTCACTCCAGTTCCACCGAGCGGCTGGTTAAATTTTGTGTTCAGGCGGAAGTAGCCGAGTCGGAATTCGTTTACCGAGGACGAGCCGAAGGTCTTCGTATCGCCCAGATTGATATTGTCCGTCTGGCCGTTGCTATCGACGCTGAATCCGGGATAGAGAGGAGCGTTCGACTGCCAGTAAGGGTCTACGCGGTCGAAGTGATCGTAATAGTAATAGGCGGTCAGCAGCCCGAAGTCGGTATTCGCGTCGAGACGGGTACTGAATTTGTTGTCATTCAGGTTGATTTTCCCGGCGGTCGTAGAAAAAGTTCCGGTACCGTTTGAAGCAATGTTGCCGTTGGCGGGCAAAATGTACTTGAGGAGATTTTGCGAGATTGGATTAAAAGCGGAGGTTGGCAACTGCGCGTTGGGAAACACGCACTGGGCATAGCTCGTGCAACCTGTCGTGTAGTAGGGCTCGCCGGCCGTAACCGTCTGACCAAGCTGGGTCGAAAGTTGTTGCGCCCAAGCGGCTCCATTCACTGTCCCCGTCAGACTGGAGGCGATGCCACTCAGGTCGCCGGACTCGGTTGCCGCTGTTGGCGCACCCGTGAAGTTCTGTGTCACCGGCTGAATCAGCCGGTTCCCCTGGTAGTCGACGAAGAAAAAGACCTTGTCGCGCTTGATCGGACCGCCGAAGGTACCGCCAAACTGATTCTGGTGATACGTACCGCGGTTACCCTGATCGAAGAAGTTCGCCGCATCCAAATCGGTGTTGCGAAAAAATTCAAAGGCATTGCCGTGCCAGTCGTTTGTACCCGACTTGGTAATAACGTTGATCTGGCCACCGCTGTAATTGCCATATTCGGCGTCGAAGTTGTTGGTCAAAATGCGGAATTCTGCTATGGAGTCCAGGTTAGGAATTGCACCCGCTCCGGAGAAGCCCGTTTCCTGCACGAGAATTCCGTTTAAAATGAATCCGTTAGCGGCTTCACGCATGCCGTTCACAGAGAGTGCGCCGGCATTTTCACTTCCAGATACCAGTGGCGGGGAGAATCCAGCCGAGGTGAAAGAACCTCCCAAGGCACCGTTCATCCCCGAAGAGGACGAGACCACGCCCGGCTGAAGTGCCAGCAAGTCCGTATAGCTGCGGGTGACGAGTGGAACGTCGGTCATTTCCTTGCCTTCGATAACCTCGCCCATCTGGGTATTCGAGGTTTCAACGTGCAGGGCTGAGCTCAAGACCTCTACTTTTTCCGACTCCTGTCCGACCTGTAGTGCGACGTCGACCACAAGTGACTGGTTCACATCGAGCACGAGACCTGTCTGTTGATACGACTTGAAACCTTTTTGTTCGACCGTAATCGTGTATTTGCCGAGTGGGAGTGACTGGAAGGAATAAAAACCCTGGGCATTCGTCTCGAGATTCGTGGCGACGCCCGTATCGACCTGGGTAGCGGTAACCTTGGCTCCCTGGATGGCGGCACCGCTCGCGTCTGTAACCGTCCCCGAGATACTGGCGGTTACACCGGCGTGAAGAACGGTAGCAGCGAGAAGCAATATTACAAATCCAATGGCCGACAGGAATGCGGTGTAGTTGCGCCGAGCCAAGATGGCCGAGACCAACCTACTTGCGAGACATCGTGCGTTCATGCCGAATCTCCCTTTTCTGCAGTTTCACTCTGAACATCAGACAAGTCCTGGCCCTCGTTGAGCGTCGTCCCGCGAACTCCACTTTCGCTTCGGGACTGCACCGGCGCCCGCCAGCCTTCCCATCCCTGGAATTCCGACGGCTTTAAAACCGCCTAAAGCAGATGCAATGTGATGCGAAAACATCATTCTTGCTAAGCGCTTTTAATTCACTAAAAGCCTTTTGTCAAGCGCTTTCTACCCTTCGTCACGCGCAACAGCAATAGCGGTTTGAAGTTAACAACGTATCGAGCATGAATTATTTCTATCGTAGGCTGGAATGTTTTAGATAACGTGAGCCGCCTGGCCGGGTGGATAATTCCGACTGCGCTCGCCCAGCCAGCTGAGATTTATCCGGTTGAACCGTTACCTCGGCCAGCCTGAAGCTTGAATCCACAGGATTCCCGGACGCGCAGTTCAGGAAGTAATTTACGAAGGACGCTGGGACCGGTTTTCCCCGCAATCCGGTCGAGCAGCAATTCAGCGGCCTCAAATCCGAGCTGGTACTTCGGAAGCTCGACGGTGGTCAGGCGAGGCCGAAATATCCCCAGCCATGGATAATCGTCGAAGCTGACCAGGCCAAAATCCTCCGGGCAACGCAAACCCATTTCTTCGGCAGCCTTCAAGAAGCCCACGGTCATCAGATAGTTGGCCACGTAGACGCCGTCCGGGCGGTGGGATAGCAGCGAGTTCCCCGCCCTGTAACCGGATTCAATACGGTAGTCTCCTTCAATCACCAGAGCCGAATCGAAAGGCAGATTATTATCTTTGAGCGCATCGTGGAAGCCCTCGAAACGAGCTTTGCCATTGCTGACCTTCAGCGGGCCACCGATCAATCCGATCCGTTTCCTTCCCGCACGTGCCAGATGCGAAACAGCCTCATACGCACCCTTGTAATCATCAGTGATAATGGCGTCTTTAGAGATCTTGGGATACGTACGCATGACCAGAACGATAGGAACCTTCATCTCCTGAATCATCTGGTTGATCGACGGCGAAAGCTCGCACATCGCCTTGGTCAGAAGGATTCCGTCCACACGCTTCGATAATAGCAATTCAAGAGCGCTCTCTTCTCTGAGCTGCGTATCGTCGCTGTTGCAAAGAAGGAGATTGTATCCACGCTTTTGCGCGGCATCCTCTGCCCCGCGAACAACCATCGGAAAAAAGGGGTTGCCGATATCCGGCACAATCATGCCAATCGTGTGGGTCTTTTGCTTCGCCAGGCTTCGTGCCAACAGGTTAGGACGGTAATTCAGTTTGCGGATTGCCGCTTCAACACGCTCACGCAGTTTCTTACCAACATGGGCCTTGTTGTTGACGACTGCCGATACGGTAAACACAGATACTTTCGATTCACGAGCCACGTCATAGATGCTTGCGGTTTTGCTGCTATTCTTCGATGGGTTCTTTTTTCTTGTAATGGCCATGGGAAATGTCGTGAGTGTACTCTATCTGAAGCAAGGCGAAAACCATAAGTTCCGTGCGCGCTCCCTGAAGCGCTGCTAACTGCCTACGTCAGGCCGGACAAATGCCATCTAAGCGATTAGTCTCTGAATCATTTTTCCCTTGTGGCTATTCCCGATCATCGTCCCGATTGCGCCCATTTGAGATACATGTCCGTGCCCAATTGCCCAGGAGGCCGCGGATACTGCGTCATTTTTCCCCATTATTACTGACGATTACGGCGCAAGAGCAAATTCGACTAGCGGCAATCTGATCACGTACTGCGGATGGACAGGAAAAGAAACTTGTTTTAATTTAGCTGTCAAAGCGCTAAGATTTCGTGCGGAGAATCCAAATGGCGAAGCTGGGAATCGGTGTGCTGGGTGTTGGGGAGATGGGAAGGCGTCATGCCGAGAACCTGCGGAGACTAGTGCCCGAGGCTCGACTGGTAGCTGTTGCTGACGTCGCAGCTGCTCGGGCAAGAGAAGTTGCTGATGAACTGGAAATTGAACATTCTTTCGCGAGCCTCGAAGAAATGCTTGCGCACAAGGACATTCAGAGTGTCCTGATCGCGACGCCCGACAAGTTCCATGCTCAGGCGGTTCGAACCGCTGCTGCCGCCGGCAAAGACATTCTTTGCGAGAAACCGCTGGCGCTCACAGTAGAGGACGCACAGTCCGCGCTCAAGGAAGTCGAGCGGGCGAGGGTCCAGTTACAGTTGGGATTCATGCGCCGCTACGATCCAGCCTACGCCGCTGCATTCAAGAGGATCGAAGCAGGCGAGATTGGCACTCCGTTGATTTTCAAATCAGTTGGGCGAGATAAGGATGAACCACCGATGGCTGCCTATCAGTCTGGCGTGAACGGAATGGTCTTTTACAACAACACGATTCATGACTTCGATCTCGCACGGTGGATTATGCGGGACGAAGTAACTGAAGTTCATTCCTATACGACAGTGTCAATCCGGCCTGAAGTGGCTAAATACAATGATGTGGTTGCCAGCGTTGTCAATTTGAAATTCGCTCATGGCGCGATCGGAAACGTAGAATCCTACGTCCAGGCCGTGTATGGCTACGATGTGCGTACCGAGATCGTCGGATCGAAGGGTTCCATTTTTGTCGGGACCCTGCAACAGACGCCTGTGACATTCCTGAGTGCCCACGGCGGCAACCAGATCCTGGCGGATCATTTCCTTACTCGATTTGCGGATGCTTATCTTCTGGAAGTCCGGGATTTTGTGCGTTCCATTCTGTCCGGTGCGGCACCCAAAGTTACAGGCCTCGATGGCCTCAAGGCTCTGGAGATTGCTGTAGCCGCGGAAAAATCTCACGTGCAAGCGAAACCGTGCGCCGTAACATCTGCGGAGTCCGCCACGCACTAACGACATCCACTTGGAGGTTGAGATGGCACAGTCACATGTCGGCGAAGCTTATAAGAGTCCACTGTATGAAATGACACAGACGACACCCACCTGCCTCTGGAACGATTCGGCTTCCCTTCAGGAACTGACCTATTCGATCGAGCACGGAGCTGTGGGGGCTACGTGTAATCCGGTCATTGTGCTCGGTGTTCTGAAGAAGGAAATGGGCCTGTGGAAGGATCGTATCCTAAGACTCATTGAGGAACGGCCGACGGCGAGCGAGGATGAAATCGGCTGGCAGCTGGTTCGTGAAATTTCAGCGAAGAGCGCTGAACTGTTGAAACCGATTTTTGACAAGCAGAACGGCCGAAATGGAAGACTGTCGATACAAACTGATCCTCGATTGTTCAATAACAGCCTGGCGATCGTGCAGCAAGCGGAAGAATTTAGTCGGATTGCGCCAAACATGATTGTAAAGATACCGGCAACGAGCGCTGGTATTCCCGCGATCGAAGAAGCAACGTATCGCGGGATCAGTATAAACGCGACGGTCTCTTTTACGTTGCCACAATGCGTTGCGGTGGCCGAAGCAGTGGAACGCGGCCTCAAGAGGCGGGAGAAGGAAGGCAAAGATATTTCGATGATGGGGCCCGTTTGCACCATCATGGTGGGCCGGATTGACGATTGGCTGAAAGTCGTAGCCGAAAAGGAAAATATTTCGATCGATCCCGGCTACTTCGAATGGGCGGGCGTCGCGATTTTCAAAAAAACATATAAACTATTTCGCGAACGTGGATATCGGATCCGGTTGCTTTCAGCAGCGTTTCGCAATCATATGCACTGGAGCGAATTCATTGGGGGAGACGTTGTGATTTCCCCGCCCTACCAATGGCAAGTTCGCCTGAATGCTAGCGGAATTTCCGCTGAAGCACGAATCGATAAGCCGGTCAATCCGGACATTGTCAGCGCGCTTAGCACCCGATTTCGGGAATTTCGTCGCGCCTACGAGGAAAATGGCATCTCCATCCCGGAATTCGATTCCTTTGGTGCCACCAGACGGACTTTGCGACAATTCATCGTCGCATGCCATGATCTCGATGCCATCGTGAGAGATTTGCAAATTCCCAACCCCGACGCAGCGTAATATTTACTTACTAAAGTAATACGTCCAGCTCAGGCTGACATACGACTTTAACGGAACTCCGACCACACATTCGACCGGGCAAGGCGCAGGCTCGTATGGAATGATCTCCGTTGTCTGCCCGGTATACCCGCGAGCAATCAGGAAATTAACGCCAACGGACATCCGATTTTCAAGGAATGGGCGGAGAACGGCGCCGCGAATTTCCGTCACCGGCACGCCAACAAGTCCGTCTCCTAATGGTTTGGCTTTGACGAATTCGAATTCCCCTCGCGCTTCGAGATGAAATGGCAAGTGATTCTCGGAGGCGACCGCGTCCCAGATCATGCGAGGTGCTTCCGGCACAGGCAGGCCGGTTTGCGTATCCCTGGCGTCGGCTTGTGCGTAGGAGATGTAGAATGCCCCGTGGGCAAAATTCCGCTGGACTGATACAGCGACAACCCTATTAAGTGATGGCCCGACGTCTTCCTGAAGACCGGTGTCGGGATCAATCTTTGCCAACTCCTGAGAGTTGGACGTGCGACGCAAGGTAAGATTGAACTCCGTCTGTTTGATAATTTTCGAGATCCGCAGTTGATAGGCATGCGAAGGAGCGAGCAGCGTAGGTTCACCCGTACCGTTGCCAATACGCGGATCTTCCGTATGGAATGCCTCGCCATAGCTGAATGCCACTGTTGGTAGAAATGGACGATCGGGGGGCAGGAATGTCAACGTAGCCTTCGGAAGACTCAACGATGCCAACTTGTTGAATGAATTGAGAGGATTGATCAGATCCTGGTTATTCATCCAGACTTCTTCCTGCCGGACGCCAAGATCGTAATGCACGTATTTGCTGGCCGTGCCATCGAGCGACACAAACGGTTCGACGAAAGAAAGTGTCAGGTTGTTACTGGTTACGAGTTCGAAAACGTCGTTCACGTCGATATGTTGCAGATCCAGATTTCGCGGTGCGTCTCTGCGAAGGTCCACGCCTGCCAGCAGCGACACCCAGGGACGAATACTTTGCAGGTAGGCGGCCTCTCCGCCGATAACGTTGCGAGACTCGCTCTGTTGAATGAGCCCCTCCCCAAAGTTCGAGCGAAGCTGGAGGGCGTAGTTTCGGAAGAAAGCTGAAAAACTAAACTGTTTTTGCTCGCTCAACTTCCAGTTGTCCGTGGCGACTAGGAGAATATTATGCGTGGTGTCGGACTGTCGATCGTCGATGGTATCGCCTGGGACTGGAATGCTCAAAGGAATGAGTCCTGGAACGTAGGAAAAGCCGTAATAACCGATGCCAAAAATCGTTAACTGATGCTCGCCAAATTTGAATTCGCGAGCTCCGTTTAACTTGTATTGCTTGCGATGTTCCAGTCTTTCCAGGAATCCATTGCCATATGAGAATTCTCCTGCGATCCAGGCATTCGTCTGACTGTTTGCAGGGCTCCAGCCGGCCATCAAGTCGATATCGTGGATATCTCCTGTCAGTTGGATGAAATCATTGAATCGCTGACGCGGTATGTAGGTGGCAGCAAGGTCGACGGAGTGATTCCCCTCTCGGACGTTAAACGCTCCACCGTCAACAGTGACGCCTTCAATTACCGGTGTAATCAGAAAATTGGGATCCGAATAGCCGTTGCCGTGGGCATTTGCCGGAAGATTATTGGGAAACAGGAAATTGCTGATTTGAAAAAATTGCGCGATGGGTTCGCCGTGGTCTCCGGCCACGCCAGGAGCAAAATACTGTGGAGCTTTGATTCCGCCCGAAGCGGTTTCGATCGGTAGACCCGGAATTGAGATCGGCGCACCGGGCCGGCCGGGATTGGCATCCAGTACCTCATCGTGAATCACAACCGTTTGTGCCGGATCAGGAGTTAGAGAGGATGGTGCCGAGGTGACCACAGTTATCGACTGCAAGACGGAAGCAAGCTGTAGGAATTGCACCTCGATTTCTTTTTGCTGGTCTGCTGCCAGGGGAACGTCGACAATCACAGTGACAAAAGAGTCCGATTCAGCCTTCAATTGGTACGCCCCTGCCTCGATAGCTTCAAGAAGAAAATTTCCCTTAGAATCGCTCGTCGTTTCCCGGATGATTGCGCCCGCTGCGTTGATCAGCTTCAGATGCGCTCCGGACACCGCAATTTTTTGAGGATCAAGGATCTTCCCCCAGAGCTTGCCCGTTCCCGGGCTCGCTGAGGCGACTTTGCAAAAAAAGATAAAACAAAAGAGCAAGCGGCACGTAAATCGACCGCGAGTCGTAGGTAGAAACGAATTTGAGATAATTGCTCCCGTTGACCTCGGAATTGGTTCTCGCACCATGCTCGGTGATGGCATCCGGCATACGCAATCCTGCATAAACAAAGTCCAGGTAGAAATTGTACTCTGGTTGCAGGAATGCTGGCGGGATAGGAAATTGAGTTACGCGGAACGAGGCAGCAAACCGCGACAGACGCATTTCTCTCAGACTGTGTGCGGCCCCTTTCAGTCCTAATGAGTGGACTCTAGCTCAAGTCGAAAGGAGTATGCATACTGGCCGGGTGGCTCGAAGGGAACCTGAATATGCAGGCCATCTGACTTTTGTTCGTATTTAAGGAGCCCCTCGCGACCAAGAACCCTAATTGCCGCGATTTTCGAACTTCCCAATCCGATTGGATCCAAAGAGTGAATTACAGCTTCGCCAGCTGTCGGCCAGCCGAGTTCAATGACGTAAAGGAAATTACTTTTGGTCGTGAAGCGGAAGTCTTCCGCTGTAAACGGTTTCGCTTCCGTGTCATGGAACGCGCCTTCAACAATGGCGGTTGGTCCTTCGCCGAACTTTGTCCATGCGCGGGTCCCGTAGATAGCCTCGCCATTGATCGCAAGCCATCGACCGATGTCGCGCAAGGTAGTTTGCACTTGCTCAGGGATGGTACCGTCAGAACGTGGCCCGATATTGACCAGCAGATTTCCATTCTTGCTGACGATGTCGACCAGTTGATGCACAATCATCTGAGCTGGCTTAAAACTGTCATTATCGATATAACCCCATGATTTGTTGCTGATCGATGTGTCTGTCTGCCAATAGAGTGGACGAATTCCGGATAACTGTCCTCGTTCGATGTCGAGAACCGCGGAGTGCTCTTCCAAGGCATCGACCTTGTAATTGATCACTGGAACCCTATTCATCTTCGCTTCGCGGTTGTAATAAAACGCTGCAAGTTGTGCAACATGCCGGCGGGCATCGGGCTGGCCAATCCACCAATCGAAATACATGATGTCAGGATTGTATTTTTGTATGATGTCGGCATCGCGTGCGAGCCAGTCATCGAGATATTGATCACTCAGATAGGTCCAGTCCTCTAGCAAGGTTTTCTTTCCTTCGAGCCATTGGTGGGCCGGCCCGTAAAAAGCAGCATACTTAGGATCGTTTACATCGGAGGCGAGTTTACGCCCATTGTTCATGAAAAAATTGTGCTCGATTCGATGAGACGAGGCTCCGAGTCGAAGACCTCGCTCACGAAGGGCCTTCGCAAGTTCACCATATACATCGCGGTGTGGCCCCATTTTTACTATTGTCCAATCGGAAATGCTGCTGTCATACATGGCAAATCCATCATGATGTTCAAACACGGGAACAACGTACTTCGCTCCTGATTCCTTGAACAATTCGGCCCACTTATTCGGATCGAATTGAGCAGCCCCAAAACGCGGAATAAAATCCTTGTAGCCGAATTGCGTGAGGGAACCATAGGTGGCAATCTCGTGATTGTACTCGTCGGAACCCTCGGCATACATATTGCGCGGATACCACTCGTTGCCAAACGCTGGAACCGAATAGACGCCCCAATGAATAAAAATTCCAAATTTCGCGTCTTTGTACCAATCGGGCGTTTCATACTGGCGCAGTGACTCCCAATCGGCGCGGTAAGGACCCGCAGCGATCGTGCGGTTCACGTCAGCGAGGATCTTTTTCCGTTGGCCGTCGTATTTCGAACTGCCCTTTTGCCAGGTATAGTCGAGCTGTTCAGCGGATTGCGATACAGTTGGTGCCATATCGGCCTTTGATTCCTGGCTGAGGGCTGCAGCTGGAGTGAACAGGATCAGTGTCATGGCAGAGCACAGCAGAGCGTTAACTCGCATGGGTGGCACCTCCTACCGTGCCGCTCGAAATTGATGGTACATCCGCACGGCGTGAACCAAAAAACGCGTACAGACATATATAAATGTAGGCAACCAGGGGAACAGAATAAGCCAATGCCAGACTCTGAAATTTTTCCGAAACCAGGCCCATGACCGGAGTCAGCACGGCTCCTCCGATAATCGCCATGACCAGAAATGAACCGCCAATCTTGGTGTTTGCACCGAGGCCTTTTAGGCCAAGAGCGAATATCGTCGGGAACATCAGCGACATAAAAAAGCTGGTAAGAAAAACGCACCAGACTCCCAACCATCCCGGAAACAACACACCAACAGACACCAAGCCGATGTTTGCCAGCGCATAAATGCCCATCAGGCGACTTGGCAAGATGAATCGCATGAGATAGGCGGAGGTGAAACGGCCAACGCCGAATGCGGCTAACGTTCCTGTAAGGAAATATCCAGCGACCTTTTCGGGCTGTCGCGCGTACTCCTGGACGTAGGAAATAAAGTAGCTCCAGGTGCCAACCTGCGCGCCAACATAGAAAAACTGGGCGATCACCGCAAGCACGAAATGACGTTGCGAAAGGAGGCGGCCGGGACTTCCATCGTCGCTTGAACGTTTTTCCTCTTCACTGCTCATGGCCGGGAATTTGGTGAGGACAATGAGCAAGGCCCAGATCAGGGCGATTAATCCGATGACGAGGTAAGGCTTTACGACCCGCAGAGTCTCAGACTGCAAATACGCTTGGTACGTGTGCGCCGCCTGGCGTTCGGCGATCTGTTGCGAACTCAGTTCAACTCCGGAAAAGATGAACACAGTACCAACCAGGGCGCCCGTGATTGCCCCTAAAGGATTAAACGCTTGCGAAAAATTCAAGCGTCGTTCAGAGCTATCCGCATCGCCTAATTGAGCAATAAACGGATTGGACGCAGTTTCTAGAAAGGAAAGACCGCTTGCAATCACAAAGAGAGCGAAAAGAAAAAAAGCATAGCTCCCGGACAGCGCCGCAGGCCAAAACAGGAGGCACCCGGTGGCATACAACAGCAGCCCAACAACGATGCCTGTCTTGTATCCGGTGCGCTTCATCAGCAATGCAGCAGGGATTGCGAGGAGAAAATATCCCAGGTAGAATGCTGACTGCACAAGACCGGCCTCGAAACGCGTGATCTCAAACGATTTCATGAAATGGCGGATCAGCACATCGTTGAGATTGTTGGGAATTCCCCAGAGGAAAAAGAGTGCGGTGACCAGGATGAACGGAACAATCTGCCCAACGGGAAACAGTGAATGGCGCGAGGGAGATGCACCATCCCTTGCGTTACTCTCAGTCTGGCCGTTTGCCATGCTTTTTGCCTTCACTCGTCTCTTTTACCTAATCGAGTAGCACCATTATCTTTGTAAACCTGGAAGGGTTGGCGGTCCAAGCTTCGAGAGCTCGCGGAGATTCGCCTAACGGAACGATTGAGTCTACGGCCGCATCAACAGGAAACGCACCGGCCTGAAGCATTTGAATCACTTTCCGGAAATCCTCAGGCAAGGCGTTACGCGAGCCCAGAATATCAAGTTCCTTTTGAACGAAAAGTTTGGTTTCATACGACACAGGTTCTTTTGCGTAGCCAATGTAGACGACGCGGCCGGTAAAAGCGACTTCTTCTACCGCAGAACGAAACGTTTGAGGATTGCCTACAGCCTCGATAATCACGTCAGGCCCGCGGCCATTGGTAAGTTCCTGCAGTCTTTCGTGTAACGACAATTTGTTCGAGTTCACTGTATGAACTGCGCCGGACTTCCGGGCAATCGCAAGCTTCTCGTCCTGCACATCGATTGCAATCGCAGTCGCGCCGGTAAGATGCGATGCGGCGATCGCACCAAGCCCGACTCCACCGCAACCAAAAACCGCAACCGTATCTCGGGCACTCACACGCCCTCGCGCAACTGCGTGAAAACCAACGGTGAGCGGTTCGACGATACACAATTCCTTTATCGGCAGGGTGGCTGTATAAAGTTTTTCCGGTGCGACGGTGATGAATTCGGCCAGCCCACCGTCCCGCTGGACACCCAATGTTTCATTGAACTGGCACGCATTGAAGCGGCCACTTAGACAGGCAGGACACTTCGTGCAGTTCGAATACGGAGACATTGTTACGTTCAAACCCGGCGTAAGTTCCGGGAACGCCGCAATCCCTTTCACTATGGTTGCGGCGATTTCGTGGCCAGGAATCCTCGGAAACTGCACCAGGGGATTGCGGCCGCGGAAAGAATTCAAATCACTGCCGCAAAGGCCCACCATGCGCACACGAAGCAGAACCTTGGCAGAATCTTGTTCCGGTTCCGGAACGTCTTCAATTGCGGCTACTCCAGGCCTACTGATGACCAGCGCTTTCATACCCTAGGGAATCCGCCTTTCATTCCAGGGAGTAGACATGAGTCGCCACACCACCCAGGATCAGGTCCTGTTCGGATCGAGAAAGCGTCTGAAGGAGAGCCTCTAATGTTGAAAACCATGTCTCTGGCGTTGCAGCCAGGAGACAGACAGGCCAATCCGAGCCGGCCATTAACCTCGCAGGACCGAAACAGTCCAGTGCTACTTCCACATACGGTAGCAAGTCACCGCTTCGCCAGTTTTCCCAGTCCCCTTCTGTCACAATGCCAGACATTTTGCAGTACACATTTTCTCGCCGTGCAAGCTCGCGTAGATTCGTTCGCCATGGTTCCATTTGGCCGTCGCGGATACGGGGTTTACCGATATGGTCTAATACAAATATCTGTGACGGATGGCGAGTCGACAAAGGAGATCACTGCAGGCAACTGCCTTTCAAAAATTAAAATGTCATAGATCAGCGAGTAGTCTTTGAGCAAATCAATTCCGGCATTGAAGTCAGCTCTCAGGACAAACTGATCGTCCGCTTCGTCCTGAATGACGTGGCGAAGGCCCTTTAGTGCTCTGTGGTTTCTAAGTCTCTCAAGACTTGCCGGGAATTCGGGGCCGGCGATCGGAGCCCATCCAACAACCCCGCGAATGAAATCGGTTGTTTCGGCACATTGTAGCAACCACTCCGTTTCCGCAAAGGTTTGCTGCGCCTGCACCACAACGGTACCTTGAATTCCGCATCGACCGAGATCGCGTCGTGACTGTTCTGGAAGAAAATCTCGCTTGAGGACCGCCATTTCTTCGCCAATCCACCCTAAGCGTTCCTTGTCATAGCGCCATAAGTGGTGATGGGAATCGATCCGGTCAATCATTTGCGGTAATTCCGCATGATTTCCATGTACTTCTCCGCGTTCGCGGTGATCGCTCTCTGTTTTTCCGGGGTAGATGCGTCGCTGTCAATCAGATCCGCACCCACGCCCAGGGCGAATGCCCCGGCAGACAGGAATTCGGCGGCAGTAGAAAGCGAAACTCCACCCGTGGGAATCAGCTCAATCTGTGGGAAAGGCGCTTTAAGCGATTTCAAATACTTTGCTCCCCCCATAGATCCGCAGGGAAACACTTTCACGGCATCGGCACCCGCCTCCCACGCGCTCAATACTTCTGTCGGGGTGAGTGCGCCCGGAAACACAGGTATAGCATAACGATGGCAGACTTCGATTGTGGACAGTTTCAAAGAAGGACTGACGACAAACTCGGCGCCGGCAAGGATGCAGGCGCGCGCTGTTTCTGCATCGAGAACCGTTCCAGCCCCGATTGAAACCTTATCGCCCAGAGTCGAAACCAGTTGCCGGATCACTTCCACCGCTCCTGGAACCGTCATGGTGATTTCCAGAATTGGGATGCCACCCCTGCAGACTGCGTGAGCTATGGCAATGGCATCCTCATGTTTGCGCGCCCGCAAAACAGGGATGATCTTCGTCTCGCTAATGCGGCACAGTATCTCTTTCTTATTCATGGTCGTTTCGCGCTAGCGTTGAACCCGCGCAGTGCCTCCCTTCATCAACCGCAACAGCTCCGGCAGAGTCGCCATGCTGGTGTCGCCTGGAGTCGTCATCGCCAGCGCGCCGTGCGCACAACCGCAGTCTACGGCCCACTGCGGGCCTTTCCCCTGCAAAAATCCATAAATTAACCCCGACGCAAATGAGTCTCCGCCCCCGACGCGATCAAAAATCTCGAGATTCGGAAAGCGTCTTGATTCAAAGAAAGAGCCACCGTGATAACAGATAGCTGCCCAGTCGTTCACAGTTGCTGTTTTCGCATTACGCAAGGTTGTAGCAACAACTTTCAAGTTCGGGTAACGGACGATCACTTCACCGATCATCGTGCGGAAACTTTCTGTATCAAGCTCAGAGAGATTCTCATCAACTCCCTTGATTTCAAACCCCAAGGCGGCCGTAAAATCCTCTTCGTTCCCAAGGATGACATCGACCAATGGAGCCAACTCGCGATTGACTTCCATCGCACGTTTCTTGCCACCAATCGCTTTCCACAGGGATTCTCTGTAGTTCAGGTCGTAGGAGATGACAACACCGTGCTTTTTGGCGGATTCTATCGCTTCTTTCGCGACCCGTGGCGTTGTCTCTGAAAGCGCTGCGAATATTCCTCCAGTGTGAAACCAGCGGACACCTTGTCCGGCGAAGATTCCTTCCCAGTCGATTTGGCCGGGCGTCAATTGAGAAATTGCCGTATGGCCGCGATCGGAGCAACCGGCAGCCGCGCGCACCCCGAACCCGCGCTCCGTAAAGTTCAGCCCGTTGCGAACACTACGGCCGACACCGTCGTAGTCAACCCAGCGCAAAAGCGAAAGGTCGACGCCACCCTGCAGCATAAGATCCTCGATCAGCCTGCCGACAGGATTATCGGCCAGTGCAGTGACATGCGCCGTGCGCAAACCGAAGCAGCGCCTCAACCCCCGGGCAACGTTGTATTCACCACCGCCTTCCCACGCCTGGAACGTCCGCGTTGTGGTAACCCGGCCATCACCCGGATCGAGCCGCAGCATCACTTCACCCAAACTAACCAAGTCCCAACGGCACTGTTCCGCATTGCGCGAAATGTTCAGGGGTTGTTCCACAATTCCTCTGTCCCTTGTCATTGATTTACACCGCTGGCGAGAATACCACCATCGACGGCAATCAATTGGCCAGTAACAAATCCGCTCGCCGCGGATGCAAGAAACACAGCCGCGCCTATCAATTCTTCTGCTCGGCCGTATCGGCCCATCGGTGTCCGCAACAGAAATTCCCTGCCCCGCTCAGTTCCCTCGAGTAACTTGGCATTCATATCCGTTCGAAACACCCCGGGCACGATAGCGTTGACAAGAACGCCGTGTCGCGACCATTCCACTGCAAGTGACTTAGTCAGCGAGGCTACGCCTGATTTGCTCGCGCTGTAGGCGGCTACTTCAAACAGTCCGAGCAAAGAGCCAAGGGAAGCAATATTAATGATGCGGCCCGCCTTCTGTTTCAGCATCAGTTCACCGAAAATCTGACACCCTCGCAACGTACCTGTAAGATTCGTCTCGAGGATCTCGTTCCAGTCGGTTTCCTTCATTTCGAGAGTCGGCAGTTTACGCGTGACACCGGCAGCATTGACCAGGATGTCTACCCTCCCGAATTCATTGAAAATCGAATCGCGCGCATTCACCAGCGAGTCACGATCTCGCACATCGGCAACAACGCGAAGTGTTTTTCGGCCTTTTCGCTCGATCTCAGACGCCGTTTGATCGACGAGTTCCTGCCTGCGCGCCGAGACGACTACATCCGCTCCAGCATCAGCGAGGCCCAGGGCGATCGTGTGGCCAAGACCGCTCGTACCTCCCAAAACCACTGCAATTTTGCCTTCTAAACTAAAGAGCGACCTGGACATGAGGATTGCGGGCCCTTTCCAAACGGTTGACACAGCAGCACCGTGAACTTACATGATATCGTAGGCAACCTTCCAGAATGATTTTCCTTACGACATTCTTCTTTCCTTTACTGTGAATCTGCATTTGCGAGACTGTACAAAATACAACCATGGGGTGGCAGGACGACCGAAAACATTCTGGCACGACCCAAGCTCTTTCTGCCCCACAGATCCCGTAACGAGTATGTCTTGCCCGGCATTCCCACGTCATTCCATGAGTACTGCAGTTGCTTTGAGCCTTCACTTCGATTGAACGCAGCCATGTACATTTCGCCTGAAGCGGGCGATTTCGCGGTCCAGATCACGACATCATCCGTCGCGATCACGGGATGGTTTTCTTTCGAGTGCTGATCCACATTGAGCACCTCGGGATTCGTCAATAAAGATGTTGTCCATTCGTCCGCCTGGGTCAATTCGCCACCAACCATCAACGGTGAAGGGAAAATCGACCACAAAGTCACTAGGGTGCGCTGCTCGTCATGGCTCAGACGAGTTTGCCTGGGACGACCCCAGCCGGGAGTAGGTCCAAGATACCCGAGCGGCAGCATGTCTGCATCCGGCCAGTGCCCCGGCTGCGATTTTCCCGCCCATTCTAGGGCCTTCGAAAACTGATCGCCGAGCCCCTGAGGATAGGGTACGTCGCTGTGCCACAGATCCCATATATCGTCGGAGATGCGCCACATCTGTGCGTACTGACGCAGTTCATCGATTTTCTCGATTGGGGCGGCTCCCGGCGAAAGGCTGAGCACGACGGGTCGTCCTGTTTTCAGAAGAGCTGTGCTCAGCAAACGAATCTCCTCGCCGCGATACGGACGACTACCAATGCAGTCAACTTTGATCAGGTCAACACCCCAGCTTGCATACAGCTTTGCGATCGAATCGTAATAGGCCTGTGCTCCCGGTTTTGCCGCATCAATGCCGTAATTGTCGGGATTCCAAGGGCACGTCTCTGATGTGTCTGCGGCGTCAGAGGCGCGGTACTGTGATCCTGCTATGGGAAGATTGGCTTCGACAGCCTTCTTGGGAATTCCCCTCAAGATATGAATACCGAATTTCAAGCCCAGTGAATGCAGGTAGTCACCAAGAGGTCTAAAACCCTCGTTAGCGGCCGAGGATGGAAACCGGTTGACAGCCGGAGTATACCGGCCGTTGGCGTCAATGCTGAGAAGCGACGCCTTTGAATTACCCTCGGGAGTCGGGTTCGTGACAAACCATTCCATGTCGACCACGACATACTGCCATCCGAGGGGCTTCAGATTTGCCGCGAACCATCTGGCATTGGATTTTACTTGTTCTTCCTGAATCGTCGTTCCATAACCGTCCCAGCTGTTCCAACCGAGCGGGGGCGTCGCAGCCAGTAGCATCGTAGAAGTGCCCGTCTTTTTGCTTTGATCGGCCGAGCTCAGCAGACGATCAGGTTGTGGCATCTGCAGCCAAATGAAAATGGTGCCAAGCAAAATAACGAAAATCTTCATCGGAAGCTGGCCTTTTCTCTGAGGGCTTAATCTGGGCCCGATCAGAAGAAACTAGGTTCCCCACTGATAAACCGAATACGAGCGTGGGGGTAGTTCGAGCATGAACGAACCCCGAATGCTCGCGGGTTTGTCGGCAGTTCGTGGAACAACGTTGTCCGGTTGGTCGAAACTGTTTGTCGCCTTGAGATCCGTTCCTGAAAGAAGGTATGCGGAGATAAGTTTGCTGGCGCCCGCGCCTTCCCAATTCAATTCGAGCTGATGTGGCTTGGCCAAATCTCGATTGAGAATAAAAACAGTCGTGACAGCACGTTCTTGATCGATGGTTCCTGCCACATCTAGAAATGGAACTTGCCCGTAGCCTGGAACTTCGTAGGATGGTCCCGCATCCAGCAAGACTTCGAGCGCCGCACCGCGTGCATACTTCAGTGCCCACATGTAAGGGTAGAAAATAGTCTGACGATAGAATCCGTCTGTCCTGGTCATGATCGGTGCGATTACATTAATGAGCTGCGCGAGACAGCCAACTCGCACTCGTCCCGAGTTACGCAGCAAGGAATTGATTAACCCCCCGACCAGCAACGCGTCTTCCAGATTGTAAATTTCTTCAAGAAGATGCGGAGCAGCTTTGCCCGCGCCGTCCATTGCCGATCCACTGCGCGCGCGATACCAAACATTCCATTCGTCAAACGACAGCCATAGCTTCTTCGCGGAGCGCTTGCGGCCCTGTACGTAATCGCAGACCGCTGAAATTTCGCTGATCTGCTTCTCCATACTGAGGTTGAGAGCGAGAAATTTCGCGCTATCGCCACCCGTTTCCGTGGTGTTGTCAAAATAACGGTGCAGCGAAATACCATCAACATATTCAAAACACTCTTCAAGAACGATGCGATCCCATTCCAGATAAGTAGGCATGGTGGGGCCACTGGAGCCGCAAGCAATGAGTTTCAGCGAGGGGTCGACGTAGCGCATTTGTCTCGCGGCATCGGCGGCTTTTTCCCCGTATTCGGCCGCTTGCATGTGCCCGATTTGCCAGGGACCGTCCATCTCATTGCCGAGACACCAGTGCGAAACCTTGTAGGGTTCAGCGACACCATGTTTCCGGCGCAGATCGCTCCACTTCGTACCCTTTGCCACATTGCAATATTCCACGAGAGCGGCAGCGGATTCCGGAGTCCCCGTCCCGAGATTCAAGCCGAGCAGAGGTTCGACTCCAGCGAGCTTGCACCAGGATAGAAATTCATTAGTGCCGAACTGATTTGTTTCCAGTGAATTCCATGCCTTGTCGAGTACCTTCGGTCGATCTTCCTTTGGCCCTACCCCGTCTAGCCAGTGATAGCCGGATACGAAATTCCCTCCTGGATAACGGACCATGGGAACTTCGATTTTTCGAATCTCCTCCACCAAGTCCCTTCGAAAGCCCGCGGAGTCCGCCAGTTTCGAATCGGGATCATAAATGCCTTCATAGATCGCACGTCCCAAGTGCTCCAGAAAGGAACCAAAAATATTGCGATCAAGTGGCGGCAAGGTCCTGCGCGAATCGATGTAAGCCTTGAAAGGCTGGACATCCGCCGCTGCATGCCAAGGAGTCAGAAGAGAGCTTGTGTTGGTTATTGCGCTGAACGTAGCGGGAGTGGCCGCCGTCACACTTGCCATCGAAACCTGTTTTAGAAAATCGCGCCTGGAGTTCCCGCCCATCCGTATGCACCTTCCCGATTCCTGCATGAACGTTGTTCACGGCAGCGCAAGCAGTTCAGAGTGATTCATCGAATGTCCTGTGCAGAGGTGAAACGCTTGACGCTAGGCATCCTATCACAACCTTTTCGGTCTGCTTGAGTTTACAAGTCGAGGGGCGGGAACCGCGGAGATCGTTAGAGGGAGACGCCCCGCTTCCAGGGAATAAAGTCCTCTTGAACCCTCAACTCGGCTTTTGTGTGAATTTCCCCTGAAGCCACCTGTAGAATGAATTTCAGCAATTTCTGGCCTGTCTCTTCAATCGTACTCTCGCCGCGAATCACCGCACCGGTGTCAAAATCAATAATGTCGTGCATCCGTACTGCTAACTCGGTATTCGTGGATATTTTCACGACAGGCGTGATCGGGTTACCTGTCGGTGTACCGAGGCCTGTGGTAAAGAGAACGAGGTTTGCACCGCTCCCCACCTGGGCGGTAACGGCTTCGACGTCGTTGCCGGGCGTGCATAGCAGACTTAGTCCACTCTTGGTAACGTATTCCGGATAATCGAGAACGTCTTGCACGGGCGAAGCGCCTCCCTTCCGTAAGGCACCCGCGGACTTCATCGCATCGGTAATCAGGCCATCCTTGATATTTCCCGGGCTGGGGTTCATATCAAATCCAGAACCGACCGCCCTTGCCCTCTCGGCATATGTTTTCATCAAACTCATAAATTTGTTTGCGACCTCGTCAGAAACACAGCGGTCAATCAGATTCTGCTCGGCACCGCAAAGTTCCGGAAACTCGCTCAGAAGTGTCTTCCCTCCAAGAGTCGCGACGAGATCGGAGACATGACCTAGTACCGGATTTGCACTTATCCCGGAAAATCCGTCTGACCCGCCGCACTTCAGGCCGAGGGTTAAGGCTGAAATTGCCGCAGGTGAGCGCTTCAGCTCGTTGGTCTTGGCCAGACCAAGAAATGTCTCTTTGATCGCAGCCGCGAGCATCGACGACTCAGTGCTGCTGCGTTGCTGGTCAAAAATTAGTAGCGGCTTGTCGAAACTGGGATTTCGCTTCTTGATCTCTTCTAACAGAATAGAAATCTCGGCATTCTGACACCCCAGGCTGAGAATCGTTGCTCCTGCGACATTCGGATGGCAGATATATCCTGCGATCAGTCCGCAAAGTGCACGAGCATCCTGCCTCGTACCTCCGCATCCCATTTCATGTGTCAGAAACTTCACCCCGTCTATATTGGGAAATAGACGCATACCTCTTGTGGCGCTGTGTATCTCTGAAAAATGCCTTTCCCTGACATTTTCGGCACCACCTGATCGATACGCCCTTGCCAGTTCGGCGACATACTGTCGATAGAGATCTGTGCCGGTATCACCCAATTCTTCCGAAAACGCACGGCGCATCGCGAGAATATTGTTGTTCTCACAGAACACGAGCGGCACCACTAACCAGCAGTTTCGCGTACCGACTTGGCCGTTACTTCGCCAAAAGCCCTGGAACATGAGATTGTTCCAGTTGCTCGCGTCGGGCGGAGTCCATTCAGACCGCTTTGTCGTTCGCCCAAATTGAGCCACGTGATGATGGGTGTTCAAACTTGTGATTGCAGCTCCACGCGGAATGTCGATGACGGCCTGACCAACGACGGTGCCGTACATCGTAATTTGCTGCCCGGGTGCAAACGGTTTCAGCGCAAATTTATGCTTCGCTGGCACATCCGTAGAGAGCACGTAGCTCTGGCCCTCAAGGAGAATAACTTCTCCCGCTCTTGAATCAACCAGTGCCACAGCTACATTGTCCTGTTCCGACAGCTGCAGGGCTTTGCGTCGAAATGCTTCTAACTCAGTCATGTCCTCGATTCTTGCGGCTACTCTGCTTCTCCGCAAGCATTTAATTATATTGTCCGGGTAAGCGGCACACTCGAGATACAAGGCATCCGATTCCCCAGAGTTGCCAAGATCACTAAAAAGTATTTTGTACGGTTGTCCGGAATCTTGACAGTGGCGTATCTCGAGAAGACCGTTCACCGGAAGCAAGACACGCATGCCAGGAAGAGAAAATACCCGGAAACAAAGGGCTTACGAATCAGGCTCTTCCGGTCGTCCAATTTGGCCAGACATTTGCACGCAGATGACTGTCATTGCTCGCAAGAACAGTGACCGCACCCTTATCGTCATGGCAAATGTCTATTACTGCAACTCAGCTAGTCGAGGAGCAAGTGTCCTGCGGGCTGTCTTGTCTTCAGAAGAGGGCCAGGCACTGCTAACCGAGCTTCCCGCACAATACGCAGGGCCAGAATTCCCCGCCCGCTGTCAGGAAATAAATGCAGATTTTGCCTTGCTGCGTATTTTTGAAGGCGAAATGAGCCGTGAATGGAGGACCGGATTCTACCGATTTCATGCTGACCTGATGCGAATCGAAGAAGTGGTTCATTCATTCAGTATGGCGCGGATGACTGTAGCCACAAAATAGCGCGTGTCAGCTTGACCAGTGCCGATGAGAATGGCGTTTGCAACATTGGAAAATGGGAACCGTATATGACAACTCGTGAAGCGATCAGGCGACTCAGTGTCAACTCGGGCGATTGCCTCGCCCTCTCATGGCTACACCACAATAATATCGAGCCAATTCATGCGGCGATCATGCACTATTTCGGTACGGGACAAATCGCCGACAAGGCCGAATTCGATCTGATGCAGAGGATTGCGGTCCGTTCCGGTTCTTATGAACGGCAAGAAAGAGCCGAGGAATGGTTTATGAAATGTATTCATGATGAGTGCAAACATCTGCTAGTTGAAAAGAAAGCCCACGGTTAGTCCTGCGACTCCAATTCTTATTCAAAACGGGAAACGGCCTTGTCGGTACATGTTACCGGGAATGGGCTTCTGACTATTCCTGTTCGGGCAGCGACATATAACTCTTCTGCAATTGCATCGATATATGTCTCTAGCGAAGATTGACGCCGGAGGACCACGAGTGCTTCGGACACCAGTTGGCTTGCTCTATCAGGATGCTGGATGAATTCAATGATTTCATCGGCGAATGAGTCGCCGTCACAACTCTTAGTAAGGCGTGCGATCGGGTATTGCGTCAAGAATTCCCTCGCGCCTCCACCCGGTGAAGCTACAACCGGAATTCCGCTGGCCATCGCTTCGAGATAGGTCAAACCTTGGCCCTCATGCACCAGACGGGAAACAAAAGGCAACAGGTCTGCAGATCGATACACGTCGGGAAGCAATTCGCGATCCAACTTGCCTCGCCAGCTTACTCGAGAGCTTACCCCCAAGTTGTGAGCCTGCCTCTTGAGGGCGGCCTCATATTCGGGATTGTCGGCCTCGCCGACAATTATGAGTTCTGCGTCACAACCACGGGACAAGACTACTGCCAGCGCGTCGAGCGCGACATCGGGCCCCTTGCTCGGGTGCAAACGTCCGACGAAGAGCAATTTGAATGGTTGACTTCGCGACGAGTCGCGGATTTTGACCGGCAGCGGTGAAAATTGTGAGCAATCTACTCCCTGATATTCGACTCGTCCTGGCGCCAGCGGGGCCCCCGCATCCATCATTTGCGCCCGCACCGCCTCCGACAACCACATCACCCGGCTCACATCGTTACTCCGCAAGAGCCTAAAAGACGAAACGTGGCGATCAAGTGCCGCTCGCCAAGTCGAATGGCGAGGAGGACAGTAGGCTGCAGGCCAGTCGTCGTTTACAGTTGCCACCGCGCTTACACCAGCACGCCGAAACACCCGCAGAGGTTCGAGCCCCAGTCGACGCAAACTCATCACCAGTAGCACATCGGGGCGGCCGTTCCGACGAAGATAACTTTGGGTCGCAATTCGGTTTCGAATGGCCGCCGTAAAATGCCTGCCGCGATCCATCCGCGACGGCTCTCCAAACGGGCGAGCGAGACAAAGGGAGCGAGTGATTCCCTGTTCGCCCCTTTCCGTTCCCGTGGTCAGTACGTTGACGACGTGTCCACGTGCCGCCAGTCCGTGCACGACGTCCCGCGCAAGCAACTCGTAGCCTCCGGAAACATCGGGGGGATACAGGTTCGTCAGAATATCAATCCTTAGGGACATTTCTATATCGACCTACTATTTTCCACCGTTGCAAAGGAAATGAACTTCTCCTGGACTTCAGCTTCTCTCCGACCTAGCAAATGAGCCGTCGCGCTATGTACAGTAGCCAGATTTTTCCCGCGAAGAGCGCGCGCCAGTGCAACGATCACTGGATGAGGATCGTGACGGTCCCAGAACATCCAGTGGTGTAGCACGATTACTCCGACGTTAGCGCCCCGGGTCAAAGCCTCGACCATTACGGGAACCGCGGTCGGATCCAAGCCCGCACTTATCCGGCCTCCGCGGTGGCGCAGGAGCCAGTTGCCATTGATTCGCAAACACTCTCGTTGCATACTGCGCTCGATGAGATGAGCCGGCCACGCCGAAACCGGTAATCGTCGCCGGCTCACCCATCCACACGAAACCAGAGGAAAGAGACTTGTGCTCGCCTGAACCGCACCGCGGGACATGACGTCCCATGGCGGAACAAATCCTGCAACGCGCTTTCCCAATGCCTTCTCGAGGATGGCGCGTCCTTTTTGCATGGCGGAAACGGCTTCTTGCTTCGAGATTCCTCCG
Source organism: Candidatus Acidiferrales bacterium (assembly GCA_963723725.1). GTDB lineage: Bacteria > Acidobacteriota > Terriglobia > Acidiferrales > UBA7541 > Acidiferrum. The sequence goes on along the minus strand of CAVRSA010000014.1, from coordinate 15,781 downwards.
AACTCCGTGCCATCGGCGCCCCTTCGGTGCGTATATCCATGCTGAAAAACGCCGAGTTGAGAGGAATTTATCTTGAGCCAACGCACTAGCTCCGAATCGGGTAATAGCGGCACGGTGTCGCTTGTGTCCGGAGCGCTCTGGTCAATAAATCTTTCTCTCTGTCCATCAGGACCGAGCGTGTCGAGTGCGAGCTCTGGAATTACCGCAAAATTAATGGGATAACCGGCATCGAGCAACGGTGAATAGACGCGCTCCAGGCGCTCGGGTCGCGTCGTGGAATTCGGATCGTCATCGCGAAGTAGAATCATGTACGCGATTACACCTTCTTGTAGAAAAATCGTCTATTCCTCGTAAGTTGTAGCTCGAGACTGGGATATCCGGACCGAACTGGTTCAGGCTATACTCTAGGTGAAATCTCCTCATGCTCTCGTTCGCATTACCCGCCCTCTCCTTCTCCAGACAGGCTGCCGTGAGAGTGCACAAGGGTAAGGCCGATATGTCTCTCTAACTCACTTCCAATGTTTCTTTTTTCTGTGCTAGCGGCAATTTTTGGTGCGGCCGTCACCTACTTCCTTCTCAGTAGACGAGCCGAGAAAAGCTCCGCCAGCGACGTTGAGACCCTTGAGGATTTCGATAACCTGCGTACTGTCGCGGAGAATTTGAACAATGTAATGGTTCTCGCCACGCACGATTTCGGCGAAGTTCTCTACGTCAATGAAACGTACGAGACGTTGTGGGGCCGTACACGACAGAGCTTTTATGATCATCCGTTCTCATTTCTGGATGGAATTCACCTGGATGACCGCCACGGCGTCCAGAAAGCGATCGAGGAATTGATTATTAATGGCAAGGCCATCGAGGGCATCGAATGCAGATTGATTCGGCCGGATGGTTCGATGTTGTGGATCGAGTGTCGTGGATTTCCGATTCTCGACGCGAGCGGACGGCCTTACCGGCTGGTCGGTGATGCAAAGAATATAACCGAACGAAAAGCTGCGGAAGAGCAACTAAAAAGCGCCCGTGCGCGAATTGATTCGATCTTGGCGAGCGTCGCCGACATTCATATCCTTTTCGATACACAATGGCACTATCTGTATCTGAACGATTCAGCTTTGGCTGCGATCGGGCAGCCTCGCGAACGGATTCTTGGCAGAACCTTATGGGAAATATACCCGGAACTATGAGGATCGAACGCAGAGCGAAGCTTTCATCAAGCGATGGAGAATGGCGTACCGATGACATTCGAGTGCCGTCTCCCTATTGCCACGTGCTGGGAGATCCGGTGCTACCCAGCAGATGAAGGATTATCTGTTTTTGCAACGGACGTCACTCAGCGGAATGATATGGAAGCCCGTCTACGGGAAGAGCGGGACCGTGCCCAACAGTACCTGGATATAGCGGAAGTTGTTCTCTTGGCTCTCGATTTGGAAGGCCGGATAACACTGATCAACAGAAAGGGCTGCGCCCTTTTGGAATATGCGGAAAGCGAACTACTCGGCCGCAATTGGCTGGATATGTGCCTGCCGGAGAAAGAACGATCCAGGTTGCGGCTGGCGTTTAAGAAGCTCTTATCCGGAGATCTCTCGTACCTCGAAAATGCCGTGATCACTAGATCGGGAGAGGAAAGAATGCTTGGGTGGCGAAATTCGCTACTCACCGATAGCCACGGGTCAGTCGTCGGGACGCTCAGCTCTGGGGAGGATATCACCGAATACAAGCGGGCCGAGAAATCATTGGAGCAGCTTTCTGGTCATATCCTGCAACTTCAGGATCGGGAAAGACGGGTGATCGCCAGGGATCTGCATGATTCTACGGGACAAAATCTCGTCGCCCTTGAAACGAACTTGGGCTTGCTTCGGAATTCCATTCCCCCATCGGAACGAAAACTCCGCAGCTTGATTCACATCTGTCAAAAGCTAGCTGATCAGTGCATACAGGAAGTCAGAACTCTCTCCTACACCTTGCATCCCCCGATGCTGGCGGAGAGCGGATTGCCCGACGCGGTCCGTCACTTCGTGGTTGGCTACATGAAACGGACTGGCATTCGTGCCATCCTGCAAGTCAACCCAGGCTTTGGAAGAATCAACGAGAGCATTGAAGTGGCTTTATTCAGAGTCGTGCAGGAGAGCCTGACCAATGTGTACCGACACTCGGGTAGTCGCGAGGCGAAGATTATTCTTGAACGAAACGCTGACGGCGTCACTGTCGAGATTATCGATCAGGGTCATAGCTCCTTCACGAGACCGACGGATTCGCGTAGTGGCCCCTTCTATGCCGGCGTCGGTATTTCAAGCATGAAAGAGCGAGTCAAGCTGATTGGCGGGCATATAGAGATTCTATCGGGTAATGAGGGCACAACCGTTCGCGTCACAGTTCCTGGCTCAGATTCTCAGGATACGGCAAGCTGAGATTTTCTCTCCCGATTTATTCGTCCCTACCCGCTGGTTTTCGCTAACGTCCGGATTCCGGACATCCCGTACAAAATCCGGATAGTGTCGCGCGGCTCCGGAACAGTAACCATAGCCTTTCCCTCAGTTAGCGACACGCTACCCCGTTTCCATCTTTGGCAAGACGATTGCCCTTCAGGGTTTGGGCAATAACCGTGCGTCTGTGCGTTCAAGAGACATAAAAATGGAAAAAAGAACCCCAACAATTTTTCGCAGCAGCCCGGACTCAGGAGATCAGCCTGCCCAGAAAAACAATAGTGCAAGTAGCAGTGATTTGGCTGCACTCCTTCGTCGAGCTTCGCTGAGCAATTCTTCATACCAGGAATTCCCGCCACAGCTGAAGGTCATTCGAAGTCCCTTGAACGTCGAGGAAAGTACATCTCACAACCAGTCATCCAGGACTGCGCAGGTTACAGACACGGCAAGCGCGGTGAACGGGGATAACCGAAAAATAGCCGCCAGTGAGAATCCCTCAAAATTGGAAAATGACACGCCACAATTTCGTGAAGATGTACCCAGCAGGTCTCGAGTGGCGGTGCGGGATATTTCATGGCCTGCCCTGGACAACCTGGTTTCGAAGCCGAAGTCTGCGTTTGATCTGATCGAAGGAATCACCTGCAGCATTCATGTTCCGACAGTTTTTGTAACTTCGATGACAGGGGGGGTTGGTGTAACCACGATCGCGGCGACTCTCGGCCACTGCCTGGCCAAGGCCGGCGATCATGTCGCCATCGCGGAGAGCGAAGCATCCCTGGTTCTTCCCTTTCATTTTGGCGCAAGCGGGGACCGGGAGGGGCAACGACTTCAATTTGTTTTGCCTGGCTGCCGGCATACGATTCACGTTGTAAAAGGGATCGAAAGAGTCGAATCAAAATCGTTCGCCAGCTCGCTACCAGCCACGGATCAAGACAACCTGCTGTTGGCAAGAGTGCGTGAGGTGGCAGAGTTATCGACGCGTTTCGTGTTCGACGCGAGCAGACTCTGTCTGGAAGACGTATTAGCCGCAAGTAAGACATCTCAGCGAGTGCTGATCGCTATCGTCCCGGATTTTGCTTGCACACTATCCGTGTTGGCGCTCGAAGAACGGTTGAATGCAAAACTCGCTAACTCTCAACAAACCGTCCGCCCCTCATATATATTCAACAAATTCGACCATGAAATGGCACTGCATCGCGATATAGAGGCTCTTCTGAAAAGCCACCTGGGCAACCGGCTTCTTCCCGTAATTCTTCGCCGAAGCGATTCCGTGTCTGAAGCTCTCGCCAAAGGGATGACTGTGGTCGACTACTGCGCAAGCGAGGGAATTTCGCAGGATTTTCAGCAGTTGGCAGAGTGGGCACGCCGTGCCAGTACGAATCATGAGCCGGAAACGGGTCGACCGTGAGCCATGTCTCCAGCGCCCGGGAGGTTCCCGTTGAGACCTCCGCTTCGATACCAATCAAAGTGGCGAGATTTGTCTGTTTTGCAATTCCCTGCAGCGTCCTGATCTATCTGGTCGGCTTGCCCTTGAACTGGACACAACAGTTGTTTGTTAGCGTCTGCCTGGTGGCAGTTGCCCTTGTCGTAGACCGGTTGACAAAAAGCGAGGCAGCCACGATTGGGATTGCAGCGCTCTCCATACTCTCTTCAACTCGGTATATCTACTATCGACTCACAAGTACGTTTGGATTCGGGATGGAAAGTGGACCACAACCTTCCAATGTGGACATGGTTTTCATGCTGATCCTGATTCTCGCTGAATCCTATGCGTACGTGATCATGATCCTCGGATATTTTCAGACGATCCGCCCTCTGCATCGCACCCCGGCACCGCTGCCCATCGATACAAGTGAATGGCCAACCGTCGATATCTACGTTCCAACGTATAACGAGCCCCTTAGTGTGGTCCGCTACACGGTCTGGGCTGCGATGAATATCGACTGGCCAGCCGACAAAGTCCACGTCTTCATCCTGGATGACGGCCGAAGGGAGGAATTTCGCAAATTTGCCGAGCTTGCAGGATGCGGTTACATGACGCGAACCAGCAACGCACACGCGAAGGCGGGAAACATAAATCACGCCCTCGAAAAAACAGACGGCGAGTTTGTGACCATATTTGATTGCGATCACGTCCCGACCCGGTCATTTCTACAGATGACGATCGGATGGTTCCTGAAAGACAAGCGCCTTGCCATGCTGCAGACGCCCCATCATTTCTATTCACCAGACCCTTTCGAACGTAATTTGAAGCAGTTCAGACGTATTCCCAACGAGGGCGAGTTATTTTATGGGCTGATTCAGGATGGCAATGATCTGTGGAATGCCACATTCTTCTGTGGTTCATGCGCGGTACTGCGGCGCACGGCACTCGAAGAGATCGGCGGGATCGCAGTCGAGACAGTCACAGAAGACGCGCACACGTCACTGCGAATGCAGGTCGAAAAATGGAATACGGCCTATATCAATATTCCGCAAGCTGCGGGACTTGCCACAGAAAGTCTCTCGAGCCATGTAGGCCAGCGCATTCGCTGGGCTCGGGGAATGGTTCAGATCCTCAGAACCGACAACCCTCTTACACGCAAGAATCTGACAATCGCCCAGCGACTCTGCTACTTCAACGCTATGGTGCATTTCCTATACGCTATCCCGCGCCTAATTTTTCTCACGTCTCCACTGCTCTTCCTTTTGCTCGGCCACAAAAACATTCGCGGATATTCGCTCACGATTATGGCTTATGCCCTGTCGCACGTGGTCTTATCCCAGGTGAGCAATTCCCGAATCCAGGGCAAATTCCGCTACTCCTTCTGGAATGAGGTATATGAGGCCGTTTTGGCGCCTTATATCTTGTTGCCAACGATGATGGCCCTGATCAATCCCCGCCTTGGCAAATTCAATGTTACGGCGAAGGGAGGACTGGTCCCACAGTCGTTTTTTGACAAGAAAATCGCATGGCCCTACATTGCTTTGCTGTTGCTCAACATTCTGGGTCTGTTATCGGCCATCCCGCGATTTTTTTTCGGTCAATTCTGCGATGAGCGGAACAGTGGCAATGAACCTGGTCTGGACCTTCTACAACATAACTATTCTAGGAACCGCGTGTGCGGTCGCTTTTGAATCTGAACAAAATCGCGAACACGTACGGATCGCCCTCCAGCTTCCAGTGCACCTGCAACTCAAAAACTCTCTCCAATTGACCAGTGAAAGTATCGACTTCTCGAATGGCGGCGCCGCGATTCGCATTCCGAAAGGATTTGAAATCGAGCTTGGTGAACCTGTAAGCCTGGGCCTCGATCTGCACTTTGTGAATCAGAGTATTCCGGCGACGGTTGTAGGAAACGAAAGCGGTCGTTTGGGCTTGAAGTTCGACCCTTTGAACCTTCAGCAAGAAGAAGCATTAACGAAAGTTCTTTATTCGCGCGCTGATTCGTGGTTGAGCTGGAATGACAAGAGGCCGCCAGACCGGCCGCTTCAAAGCTTACTTCTCATCACAAAATTGTCATTTGGAGGAGTATGGCTTGGAGTCTCAAGTATTTTCAGACGTGGCGCGAAGCCGGCAACTTTTGAGAAAGAGACTGCCGTGTTGCAGCCAACAACATCCGCTCCCAGGGCTGCAGCACTTCTCTTGCTAGCGCTCCTGGTAGGAACCAATCTCTCTGCTGCAACCACAAGCAAAGCAGGCGGCAGTACCCAACCCAGTGGAGCCAATACTTTCCACAGCGAGAAAAGCTTTCAATCTATGGGTGTTCACAGCAGCATTCTGCTGAACGGCTTGCACAGCGAGTACACGTTGAATTTCACGATCCCGAGTTCGAGGGTTCCGACCGGAGGAGTACTCCATCTCAAATATCAGTTGGCACCTGGAATTGAAGCAAAAATCAGCGAAATGTTGATCAGCGTCAATGGGGCGAAGATCGGCGCTATTCGACTGGTACATACAGTCTCGGAGACCCCGGCAGAAGCCGATATCAACATCCCGGGCGATTTTTTGCTGATCGATAACTCATTGGCCCTCGAATTGGCCGGCGTTTGCTTGAACAGGTGTGATGAGAAGGAATTTGTCAGCACAATAGAAACGGACTCAGTTCTGGAACTGACTGGGCAGCGCCTGAAACTAAACAATAGCCTGTCGCAACTTCCGGCACCCTTCCTTTACCCGAAGACTTTGAATGCTTCGGTGTACTTCTCATTGCCGTCGGATGCAGGAGCACAGACGATGGAAGCTGCGGGCATCATCGCATCATGGCTGACCGCAAGCACACGAACCACCACTCTTCAGTTTCCCGTGCTGTTAGGAACTTTGCCCCAGGACGACACAGTCCTCATTGGTCCGGCCAGTAGTCTTCCCGATTCGTTTGGCCTGGCTCAGACGAACAGCCCGCTCATCACCCTTCGCCAGAATCCAGCAGATGGGTTTAGCTCCGTACTTATCATTACGGGAGCAGATGAAAAGCAGGTTCGCACAGCCGCTGAGGCGTTGACACTGGGGAATTTCGAAATATCGGGGGAGAATGCGTACGTTTCAACGGTGAAACCCACAGAGCGACGCAACTCGTCACAGCCCTGGGCCACTGTTCAGCAGCCAGCCACTTTTGGGGATCTTTTTACCGCCGACCAACTGAAGATCAGCGGGTTTGGCGAGCACACTTACACCTTTCAACTTCCCCCGGATCTGTATTTTGGAAATCGAGGCGGCATCCCACTGAGCTTAAACTACCGCATCCAGAATCTCCCTCCTTCCCTCGATCCTGAATTCAATGTCACTCTGAATAACGTTCACGTCGCTAAATTTCACCTGGCGAGTCGCGAGCCAATTCAGCATGCCAGCATTTTTTTGCCCGTCTCCGCGCTGAATCCCTATAGCAACGAATTGAAGATCGAATGGGGAGTATCTGGAGAGTCTGATTCGGGGAATACTCCAGAACTGCAGATTCAGCACAACTCATCCATCGACATCCGCGAAATTCCGCATTTTGTAAAGATGCCAAAACTGGAACGCTTTTCGGAGGCTGGATATCCCTTCACACGCAGTCGGGATCTGTCCGGTACTTCCTTCATTACTGGCAGAACCCAGGTCCAAAGAGGAGATCGGCCTGTATCTGTCTATCGTTTCCCAACTGGCTCGCCAGACTCGCTACCCAGCTGTCAACTTGTCGGTAAAATCTACAACCGCATTGAATTCGGCCGAAAGCAAAGACCTGATCGTGCTGGCAGTATATAAGGATTCCGATATCGCGGAGGCTTTAGGGAGCAACTTCCGGGTCCGCTTCGTGAACGGTACGCCAACGTTCTCCACGTCAGACAATTGGTGGTCTCGGATTCGGAGGAGCGCCTGGAACGTAAAAGGTCGAACACGGCAATCCATTGAAGACATTTTTAATTCTGAGCCGAAGCCTGATGGCGTGATCGCCGGTTTTGAATCGGCAGTCAGCCCCGGATCGAGTGTGGTCGCGATCTTCGGGAACGGCCCGGGTGGACTGGATGCCTTGGCGGAACAGTTCTCAAGCACAACACACGATGGTTCAATCTATGGCTCAATGTGCGTTTTGTACGAAGGACGATTCGAATCCCTATACCTAACGCGCGACGAATACTACATCGGCACCCTGCCCTGGCATGAATTTCTGACTTCGTGGATTCTCGATCACGTGTATCTTGTTCCGCTGCTAGCTGTGCTGTGCTGCGCCTTGCCGACTTGGTGGATATTGGCTTGGCTTGAAATGCGCGTGACTCGTCGACTGGTGATCCAGCAATGAAGCTTCTCTGCCGAACTTCCGTAATCGCAGCATTACTGCTTTCAGTCTGCGCCAGTCAGTCACAAGGAACCGCAAGCCTGTTCGACGCTTGGCCCCTTTGGGAAAGCTACAAGGCCAGATTTATCAGTGAGGATGGACGGGTTATTGATTGGCATTCAAACGGAAGAACGACGTCGGAGGGACAGGCATATGCGCTGTTCTTCTCACTCGTGGCGAACGATCGGCCGACTTTCAAAACCGTGTTGCAGTGGACCGAGGTCAACCTTGCACAAGGCAGCCTCAAACAGAAATTGCCCGCATGGCTATGGGAAAAAGAGCCAGGCGGCCCAGGAGGAGTCAAGGATTGGAACTCTGCCTCGGATGCCGATCTCTGGATTGCTTATACGCTCATCTTTGCGGGTCGGGACTGGAATAACCCTGAATACGAATCGCTCGGTAGCTCTTTGGCGGAGCGCATCGCGAGAGAAGAGGTGGTGGTATTTTCTAGTGATGGATCGATGCTTATGCCCGGACGCGAGGGATTCCGGCCCGATCCACATACCTATATTTTTAATCCTAGTTACCTGCCGCCTCAGGTTTTGCTCGGCTTAAGCACAGAATCGCCACACGGTCCTTGGAAACAAATCGCAAATAATCTGCCGAATTTGCTAGCCCGGAACGTGGGCAACGGATTTGCCATGGATTGGGTTGAATATCAGCCTAAAACCGGATTTAGAGCGACGGCTCTTGCCAAAGGGTCACCTGCCGGGAGCTATGACGCGATACGCGTTTATCTGTGGTTCGGCATGCTTGATCATCAGACCGAAGGATACGAAACACTGTTGCAATTGCTTTCAGGCATGACTCAATACATGCGTGCGCATTCCCTTCCGCCGGAATGCGTTTCCCCAAGTGGGGTGATAATTTCGGATCTTTCCCCGGTTGGATTTTCTGCCGCAATCATCCCTTTTCTCCTTGCCACGGGTGAGACGAGAGCAGCGAACGAACAACAGGCTCGCTTGAAAAAAGAATTCTCAGAAGTGAGTGGTCTTTACGGAAAAGAACCGAGCTACTACGACCAAAATTTAGCCCTGTTTGCTGATGGATGGTCCAATGATCATTATCGTTTTGATGCGAATGGACGGCTCTGGCTAAGCTGGAGGAAGAAATGAAACACTTCTGGATACGATTAATCGTATTAGGAGTTCTGAGTTCGGCAGCCGTTTCAAACTGCAACGGGCAAGCGTCCTCCAGTGAAATACTCCTGCAACGTGCCCGAACGCTTGAAAGTCAGAACCATCTTGATCTGGCGGCCAGGGTATGGGATCAGGTCCTACTTTCCGAGCCGAACAGTGTAGAAGCCCTTACGGGCCTAGCCCGCTATGCTGAACAGCAAGGAAACACGAAAGAAGCAGAGCAATATATAAAAAAGGCCAAATCAATTGATCCGAACGCCGCCGTTGCCTCCAAACCGGCGGGAGCCCAGCACCGGACAGTGGACGTGAATGTTCTGACCCCAGAACAAAACTCCAAACTTCAAGAAGCAGCGCGCCTGTCGACCGATCACAAGTCGGAAGAGGCAATGCAACTCTATCGTGCAATATTCAAAGATCGGCCGCCGGATGGAGATTATGCGCTGGCCTATTACGAAACCTTGGCGGGAATTCCGGCAGAGCGCAACGTCGCCGCAACCCGTCTTCACGAACTCGCCAAGCGGCATCCCGACGATCAGCGTTACGCGCTTGCGGCGGCCGAGATCTTGACTTATTCGGCCCAAACACGTCCTCAGGGCTTAAGAGAACTGGAAGCGATTCACGGTGACGACAGGATAAACGAGGAAGCCCGGGTTGCCTGGCGACAGGTTCTCGTGTGGGAGAAGGGCAATCCAGCGTACGAAGCCTCAGTCGAGCAATACAGTAAACGCTATTCCGACGCTTCCTTACAGAGTGAACTCGGCCCGGTTCAGCCGCATCGTTCGTCTGCCGACATTGCTAAAGGTAATGATGAGCAGATGGCATATAAGGCTCTTCAACAGGGCAACTTACAAGAGGCGGAATCGACGTTTGAAAAACTCCAGCGTCGCCTATCCGGCTGATCCTCAGCCGCTCCTGGGCATCGCTTTCGTCCGGATGAAGCAACAGCGTTTTGCGGAGGCCGTGGAACTCCTGGAAGCCGCGAGCACTCGAGGTATGCAGAAAGACAAGAATGTTCAACAAACGCTCGAAACCGCTCGATTCTGGAAGCAAATGCAGGCGGGAAGTACGCTACTCCAAGAGGACCGTTTGGAAGAAGCTAGTGCCAGTTTCCATCAAGCCCTCCTGCTGCGGCCGGATAATCCCGACGCAATCCGTGGCCTGGCGGGGACATTGATGAAAGAGGGTGATTTCAATGAAGCCATTCCACTTTATCAGAAGCTGATTTCCTCCAACCGAGACGACGCCGCGTCTTGGAAATTATGGCTGGGTGCTCTCCAAAAATCAGGGAACTCGTCAGGTGTCATCAATGGCGCAAAAGCGATGCCCGCTTCGGTCAAATCGGCGTCTGCGGATGATCCAGAATTCATCGTGATTCTTTCCGCCGCGTATGCGGCCACTGGCGACACCGCACAATCAAGGCAACTCATTCAGAAGGCGATAGCGCTTTCGAGGACCAGTTCCGCTTCCGCCGCCACACAGATGCAGCTAGCTTCCCTTCTTGTCCAAGTTGGAATGATTTCCGAAGCTACAGAGATGTACGTACGATTGGCCGAGCAGAATCCTGAAAATCCAGACGTTTGGAGCGGACTCATCGCTGCACTCCATGCGGCCGATAAGGACTCGCAGGCTCTGGCGGTAAGTGGACGCATGCCGCGTTCCCTATTCGAACAGCAGACCAAGAAGGCAGATTTTTTAATGTTGATGGCATCAATCTACCAATCGAACAGCCAGCTCGAATCAGCGCATCGCTTTCTTGAACAAGCAGCCCAGCTTGCCACGCAAAATGGCGCACAAATGCCCGTAAATCTTCAATTGCAAATTGCGGGTCTATGGCTTCGGGAAAAAGAGTACGCCAAAGCTACCGGAGCGTTCGATCTGGTACTCCAAAAGAATCCAGACAACATGGACGCCTGGAGAGGCAAACTAACAGCGCTGCATGAAGCCCACGAGGATAGTGACGGTGGTCGGTGAGTTTTATACGATGGATCCTAATTTACGTGAGCAATTGACGAATGACCCTGCGATCGCGGGTCTCCTGGCCAGCGCTTATCTGGCGCAGGGGCAAAAAGAGATCGCACTGCAGATGATTCGGAGAGCGGCATGGCGCTATGAGTCGATGCGCAAACCGATGCCTGTGGATCTGCAGATTCAAACCTGTTGGATTCTGATGGATAGTGGCGAGGACGGGAATTTGGATGCCGAATTAATGGCACTGACGGCACGAAAAGATCTGAATAGCGAGCAAACAACGAGTGTCGAACAGATCTGGGCCGCCTGGAGCGAGAGAAAAGCCGAGCGCATGGCATCCTTAGGCGAATACCATCAAGCTCTCTCCGTTCTATATTCGGCGCGGCGTGCCTTTCCGACCAACGCTGCGCTGCGTTCCTCCTTTGCAAATATGCTGTTGCGTGCGGGATACACGAAGCGGGCATTCGAGGATTACGCATCTTGGGGACTAGCGGGTGGTTCCGAGAATGACTATATCAGCGGCATTGGTGCGGCTATGGCCACTCGTGAACTGAAGACTGCCGAGAACTGGCTGCAGACTGCTCTTCGAATTTGGCCTGACGATCCAAAAATGCTGCTCATGGGAGCGAAGCTCGCCGCGGCACGAGGAGATTACGGCAAGGCAAATAAATATTATCAGTCAGCCCGACTTGCCGCCGCCGCAGCTCCACAGCAATACGGAAGCAATGCCCAGCCCGGAGACAATACGCAAAACCAGAGTCAGGCCGTGAGGGAGCTCTCCAACCTGCTGGCGCCGGGAGATAATCGCGCGCGAAACAATGCCACCCCGACCAACTACGCCCAACCGAAGTCCGGCTCATTGGATGAGCTGCTTTATTCTCTTCCGTCTTCCGACACTTCCAGTCCAAGCAATAATTCCAGCTCGCCAGGGGCCATAACCTCCAGAACCTCCGGCCAACCTGCTCCCTGGGCAAGTGGCCCAGAACCCAATATTGTCTCTCCCCCTTCCGTCAAATCGAATTCTCCATCTCTCACTCCGGCCAGCCCCGGAAACGACTCAATCGATAGTTATCTGAATTCCAGACCCGCTGTTCCGATTCAAAATCAGCCAGAGCGCTTCCAGCCAATCAACCAGAAATCCACATCATCGCAATACGCGAATGCCTCGAACAATTTTTACGATCCTGCAGTTACCAGTCTCGATAGTACCGCTTTCAGCCCGAACACAAATGGCGGGAGCTCAACCATTCTCAACCCGTCACCCGGATCGCCTGCCACACCCCACTCCGAAGTGCAGTCAGAAATCGACGCAATGTATGCGCAATTCAGTCCCTACGTCGGTATCGGGGGGTTCGTCGGGAGTCGTTCTGGGCAATCGGGTTTTGACCATTTGATTGCTCAGGGGTCGGATCTGGAAGCAAGCACCACCCTGGGCAATGAAGCACGCCTGACGGGGATCATCAAACCCGTTTTTCTCGACGCAGGTGGTCCCGATACGAATACAACGTTACAACTAGGAACTTTGCCGTTGGGCAAAGCATTCCCGGAGCTTTCTGCATCCGGCGTCGGTGCCGAACTCCAGGTTGCCACGCAGAATTTTGGCGCACGATTGGGCGTGTCACCTGAAGGATTTCTGGTTAGTAATTTCATCGGTTCCGTTGAGTTTCGTCCGGCAGGTGGGCCATTTCAGATATCTGTAATCCGGGCGCCAGTTCGGGACACGCTCCTTTCCTTTGCAGGAGTGCGGGATCCGGGCACCAACCAGGTCTGGGGCGGAGTTGTTTCGAACGGAGCGTCTGGAACTGCCTCCTGGAATACGAACAACTCCGGGTTGTACGCTGAATTCGGATATCAATACATCACAGGCGACCATGTGGAAACAAACCAGAGATATGACGGCACGGCTGGAGCCTATTGGCGAGTCTTAACCGAACCTTACGGCGCGCTCACTGCCGGGCTTAACTTCTCCGCGATGCATTATGACTACAATTTGCGCTATTTCACATTTGGACAAGGCGGTTATTTCAGCCCGCAGAGTTATTTTCTATTTAATGTGCCGATTAATTGGAAAGGAACCTACCACGATCGTTTCGAATATTCTGTAGATACCAGCATTGGTTCTCAGCACTTTACGGAAGATTCGACCCCTTATTATCCGCTGGAGGTAAATTCACAAGCCGTGGCTCTGGCGAGTCGAAATGATCCCACGAATTCCCTGCTTCTCCATCCGATCCCAGTGCTACCTCGGAAACCGATTGTGCCCGTTGTGCCCGTTGTACCCGTCGTTTTGTACTATCCGTCACAGACGGTTACCAGTGTCAATTACAGCCTCATTTTAAAGGGAGGATACAGATTGGACAAAAACTGGTTTGCCGGGGGATTTGTTGATATCAACAACGCGAGGGACTACACATCCACCTCAGCCGGCATCTATGTACGATTTCAACCACGGCCCGTGTCCTTGGACACGCCTTTAACAGACAATTATCTGCCACGACCTGATTCGATCCGTGGCCTGATACTACCCTGATACCGATAGCAGCCCAGACGGTGATCAATCGAATTCGGATTGCGATCTAGAGATTGGGATTGGCGTCGTCTGCGTAATTCGACCGGTCACGAGTTTTCTTCTCTGTCCGAGCCTGCAACCATTCCCGGGCTCATTTTCAAAGTGAGCATCTTAAATTGCAAATTCAGTTTAACGGACCATTCGATTCAACCACTCCCGATTTTCCGGGCACCCGCATCCATCAGGTGTTCGGTGACTCCTGATTGTCACTTCGCCCTCGGGAGAATCCGCTATCAGGTGCCAGCAAGAATGATTTCGCATTGCCTGACCTTGAGGCGGGGACACTCGCAGAGTCCAGATTATTGACGTTATTCCCGGATTCACACCCACAGCCGAGACCAACCAACTGACGGCTATCTAAGTTGTTGGATCTACAGCATCCAAACACGTCAACATAAGTCAAACGCTGGCTATTGTATTGCATGGTTATCTAACGACTGGTCGGATGTCGATCTAGAGGAAGGCCAATTCGCAACCCGCACCAGTGGCCCAGACTGCGCTGCGTTCTATCGGATCATTGTCTCTGTTGTGCCGGGGTGAGACAGACGGTTTGCTTGCAAGGTAACGCTCCGAAATGCCCGAAAGGCTCCTCTGATCCCGATCGAAGTCATCGTTCGCATCACGGTGACAACGGACAGCGCGTACGGTTCTCTCAGTTTTCCCGATTCTGCATACGGTCTATCAATGAATTCCCGCTGGCCAGAGTATGGGTTGGATCTTGGAAGGCTGCAAGGGCGAGAAATAAAGGATAGGTGATCAGACACGATCGAATGGAGCCCGAAGTGCTAGAAATCCAAAAGTTACAAATGACTGCGATTGCCAGTGGTTTCGAGAAGACGAGAGTGTCCAGCGATGGCACAGCCGTCTGGTTAAGCAGGCCGGCCAAAGCTGCTGGCGCACTGGAAACGCGAATTTGTATCGACTCTATAACCCGGAGTGCCACGACCTTTTGGTCGACAGATCGCAATTTCTACCAAGGAAAGACCTTCCGCACGAGCGAGGAAATGCAGGTCTGGCTTACGCAAGATCTCCGGAACGCCGAAACTCTATCCCGCTTAACGCTGCGACATTCCGCGATTCAACCTCGGCGTCATAGCAAGTTCAGTCCTGATTTACTGCGGTCCTGGACGATCAACTCCCGGATTCGATTTAGGACCGGAGTAGCGTCCAGAGAATCCGAATTACTAAGTATCAAATCGGCAAAGACCTTCGTTGGCTCTATATGACGGGAATGCATCGGACGGACTGAGCTCAGGTATTGCTCGATCACTGAATCCAGCGAGCGTCCTCGCTCCCGAACATCCCTTTGCAAACGACGTATCAGTCGCAGGTCCGGATCGCAGTCCACATAGATCTTGAATTTTAGCAACGAACGTATCCGTCCATCGCAGAGTGCAAAAATACCTTCCAAAAGCAAAATCGGTGAAGGAGCGACGAGCTCATCTTCAGAGAAACGCAGGTGTGTAGCAAAATCGTATCGCGGCTTCTTGATCTGTTGACCGTTCAACAGGCTCTGGAGATGCAGCAGTAGCAAATCCAGATCAAGAGCGGACGGATCGTCAAAATTGACGTTTAGCCTGTCGCTGAGAGGCAAATGTGAAATGTCACGGTAGTAAGAATCGCAGTCAATCCTCGAAATGGCACCTTCAGGAAACGATGAAACAATTTGTCTGGTGAGATAGCTCTTTCCTGAACCGGTTCCCCCTCCAATGCCGATCAGAAACGGCTGGGAGGGATATGCCTTCAAATCGCTGGCACTCATTGTCAGAAAGCACCTCAGAACAGGATTCTAACCCTCTCTGGAGGAACAATACTCTACCCCTAAGGTGCAGGATAGTTCCACCAAGCGGTAATACTCCTCGATTGGAATTGTGAATATCCTTCACTGGA
>CAVRSA010000013.1:0-110322 GCA_963723725.1 Candidatus Acidiferrales bacterium | reverse complement strand
TTTTTATCATTTCGTTTGAATTGCTGATGCGATCCGTGGCTGTCGAACTCGATCTCGCCGATCTTGATCCTCATATCACTCGCGGATGACCGCATTTCTCCAAACCTGGATGATCGCGAAACAGCAGGAGTTCGCTCCCGCTGGCTCGCTTCGTGCGCGTTTTGCTGTCGGAGTTTTTTGGTCGCTTGCCGGAGCGGTCTTCTCGCGCGGATTTCTGCTGGCAGCGTCCGTTGTTTGTGCTCGAGTTCTTGGCAAGGAAGGTTTCGGCGCGCTCGGAATAATTCTTAGCACCGCAGGCATGTTTGGTATTTTTGCAGGTTTGGGCCTGGGATTGACTGCTACAAAATACGTTTCTGAATTCCGCCGGTTAGATCCAATGCGAGCGGGCCGGATATTGGCGTTCTCCGCTTGTGCAGCCTATATCTCGGCTAGCGCCATGACTGCATTGCTCATTCTATTCGCCACGCCACTTGCCCGCTATATTCTGGCAAGCCCAGATCTTGCAAGACCGCTGGCTATTGGTTCTGGATTGGTCTTTTTCGGCGCGGTGAACGGCGCACAGATCGGAGCGCTGGCAGGATTTGAAGCATTCAAGTCAATCGCCCGGGTGAACATTATTTCCGGATTAGCTTCGTTTCCACTGGTTGTTGTAGGAGTCTGGCGAGGTGGTTTAGAAGGAGCGATCTGGGGCACCGTTGGCGCGTTAGCGATCAACTGGGTTTTAAACCATCGCGCGCTGAGAGTGGAATGTGTGCGCACCAATATTTCGTACCGGTTCGCCAACTGCCATGAAGAGTTAGGCATCCTTCATCGATTTACCCTGCCTGCTTTTTTGGCTTCCATCATAGTTGGGCCCGCGATCTGGGCTTGCAACGCCTTGCTGGTGCGACAGCCAGGAGGTTATGCAGAGTTGGGTTTATACGCAGCTGCCGACAAATGGCGCCTGCTCATTCTATTCGTTCCCATTTCCGTCTTTAACCTAGTTGTGCCCGTTCTTTCGAACCTGCACGGGGAGGGCGACTCCGCAGGATTCCAGAAGGTGTTCCGTACAAACTTGAAACTGAATGTCGGACTCGCTCTTTTGGCGGCTATTGTGATATCCACGTTTGCCACTCCGATCATGACGGCTTATGGAGCTTCATTCCGCGGCGGAAGAGTCGTGCTCATCGTTCTCGCCTTTTCTGCCTGTCTTGAAATTTTGAATACGATCTTGGGGCAACCTCTTATTGCTGCACACAAGATGTGGTTGCGGTTTGAGTTTGACTTACTGCTGGTCACGGTTCTCTTGGGATTCGGTCGGGTACTTATCCCGAAGTGGGGTGCAATGGGTTTGGCGGTTTCCTATACGCTCGCGTTCGCTGCCACCAGCTTGGGACTCTTTCTTTTCCTCCGGGGAGACTCGATCCTCAGCGCTCATTCCTAAGGCGATATGGCAACCAGCCTCACAATCAAACGCACTCCGCCGAGAGCGCACCATAGAACACAGAACTTAAGAAGGAACTCTGGGACTTTCTGGTTTAGCGGCTTTCGTGGCTGGTCGTTGCTTGCGTTTGCGATTGTTTCAATTACTTATCTGTCGGCTTCGCCAGAAAATAAGTATCCGGCTGCCCTCGCTGGCGCGATGGCATTTTATCTAGTTCAATGCCTGTTGCCCGCTTGCCGGCCTGTTTCTGGAAGATCGCTGTGCCCCTGGAACTGGGCTCTTTTCGTCTTCTTCTTGCAGCTCGTCCTACTCCCTCTATCGCTGCTCTTAACTGGGCCATTGCCGGGCGTTCTCCCATTTCTTCCGTCGGATCGGTCCATTGATCTCGCGATGCTCATAAACGTCGCGGCCTTCGTTGCGCTTTGTACGACTTACAACCACCTTGCACGGCGTTCGACTGCCCGCGACCGGACAAAGCTTTCACGAGATTCCAGTCATCGATGGAGATCACCGTCGCTGGCGTTTATCACGCTGAATGGTGCTGTGGGCATCGTTGGTTTTTTTCTAGCCTTTGGGGCGCTCGAGAAGGTCGCCGAATATTTCTCTGATCCGTCGGGCTATTTGAGTCGTGTCGCGGACGTGTCTGACAAGCTCGGACTAGCGGCCGGACTTTTCTTGAGACCCTTCTTGGGAATCTGTATCGTCATGCTATGGTGTCGTTGGCTTGACCAGAAACGCCTTCAGAAAATGGGAGCAATGAGCAGTGCCTTAACGGTCCTTGCGATTCTGGCCGTCTGTTTTTCCTATGCCACGTTCAACTACAACCGGGGCTCTATCGTTGTTCCCTTGATCGCTATGCTTGCAGTCATCGCCAATGCCACGAAGCAGGTTCCAAGGCGGACCATAATTTCGGCTGCTGCTATCCTGCTTATTGTTCTACTGTTGGCACCATTTTACGGCGCTTATCGAGCCAGTAATTTCACGGGCCATGAGATCGTTAGGGACTCCTCGGTCCGTAGTCTGCTGGCTGACAAAGTGCAACTCATGGAGATGTTTCAAGTTTACGGAGGAGCTTCCCAGTTTCTTGGTTTCTTCCTCGAGACCGGCAGATGGGGGAATCACCTCCATTGGGGAAGAGTTCTCATTTCATCAGCTTTAGCGCCATTACCTATAGTTGGCAAGACATTTAGGGAAACGAGCGGGATGACACTCTATAACCGGCTGATCTATGGCCGACTCGACGTTGCAGACCAGATTTCTCCTTTTCAAGGCGAAGCTTTTCTCGACTTTCACCTAGTAGGAGTGCTACTGGGATTCTCTATTTTGGGCTGGATCGCCTTCAAATTTCAAACTGCCTTCGCGAATTCGAAGTCATTTTTTGAAATATTTATGTGGCAATATTTTGCCATCTGGACGTTCTTTCTAATCTTCGGCAGCCTATCAGTGGTAAGCCAGATATTCACCTATTTTTGCTGGCCGTTCTATGGCTACTTCATACACACACGGTTGAGATCTCGGGCGACCGTAAAAATGGACACAAGACGCGAGGTTAGATTGGTTAAGAAGTCCGAGCCTTTTCGTAAAAACATCCCTTGTGGTCAGTCCCGCAATTAATGAGAATCCTGCACACCGCCGCAACTTATTCTCCATCCCTCGATGGTGTCGCAGAGGTCGTCACGAACATCTCCGAGCGTTTAGCGAAGCGGGGCCACGATATACACGTGGCGACTTCTGCTTTCGATTCACACGGAACCTCTGAAAAATATCGAGGCGTGTACATTCACAGGTTTTCCGCCAAGGGCAATAGCGTTTCTGGAATGCATGGCCAAGTCGAAGAATATCGAGCGTTTGTGGGTTCCGGCGATTGGGATATCGTTGTAAATCATTGCCTGCAAACTTGGCCCACTGATGCAATCCTCAGCTCTGTTAAGGACTATCGATGGCCCTCCGTTCTTGTAACTCATGGACTTTCTATAGACACTGGTGCATTTAAGGATTATTACCTCGACATTCCGCGACACATAGCTACATATCGCAGTTGGATCCGGGTCTCGAAAGTGTCAGAAGAACTTTCCTTTGCGAAGGAATTTAGGCTCCAAGTGCCCCCCGTGATCACAAACGGTGTCGATATGGAAGAGTGGACAAGGCCATCGATTGACCTTCGCCGAACATGGGGCATAGGCCACAAACCGTGGGTTGTTAATGTTTCGAATCACAATCCTTTGAAGAACCATCGTGATTTTTTTCGATTGGCAAACAAGCTAAAGGAAATCGGCGCACACTTTACGCTCATCGGTGGCAGTCACCCGATGAACAAATGGGCGCTTGGGCGCATGGGAATTTCTGGAGGCTGCGCATACGAGTGTCAGTTACGGTCGGCATTGTCGATGGGTGCCATGGATTTAAAAATGCATTTGCCGAGGAACCAGGTAGTTTCGGTGATCAAAGAGGCGGACGTCGTCGTGAGCACCTCGAGATGGGAAGCAAATTCAGTGGTGCTCTTGGAGTCCATGGCGGCAGGAACGCCATGGGTCTCCTTTGACGTGGGTTCGGCGAGCGAGAACTCGGGGGGAGTTGTGGCCAACAATCTAGACGCCATGGCAAACGTGGTCGCCGAGTTGTTGCGGGACGGGAACCGCAGGAAATGTCTGGGAAGATCCGGCAGAGCTCGAGCTATTGCGAATCATGATTGGGAATCCATCACGGATCAGTATGAACAACTATATACAGATCTGGTCGGGAATGAACTTCGGGCATGTTCAAGCTAGCTCACATCAAACTCGGACTTGTTTCAAGAAATTTGGTACCCGTCGCATTTTTGCGCCATAGATTGAGACAGAACCTTGAGCACTGGGAGCAGAATGGCAACGGGCCATTGCCACATCTTCTCAAGCAACAACTCGTCCGACGATACGCTCTCGCAAGCAAGTCACGGATTTTCATTGAGACAGGAACATACTACGGATTCATGCTACAAGCTTGCTTGGGTTACTTCGATAAGTTAGTTTCCATTGAAATCGAACCCCACTTTTATCGTAGAGCTCAGATAGTCTTTAAAACTCATTCGAAGGTGACGATCTTGAATGGAGATAGCGGTCAGATTCTTCCGAACTTGCTCGCGACCATGAAATGTCCTTGCTTCTTCTGGCTGGATGCTCATTACTCTGGGGGATTGACTGGCAGAACCGATCTTGAGACGCCAGTCTGCCGGGAGCTTGAGGCGATTCTGAGTCATTCGCATCGTCATACGGTCTTGATCGATGATGCGAACTGTTTCAATGGAACTCATGACTACCCAGAATTCTCAAACATCGAAAAATTAGCTCGTGATAAGGGTTACTCTACATCTCTATCCGACAATATCATCCGACTCCTGCCTTCGTGATTGCTGAGTATCAGCTGAGAACCATGAATATTTTTCTAGTCGTCGTACAAAAAGTGTAAACCGATGCGAATACTTAGCGTTGTACGACGGGATTATTACGGCAACTCTAACGCGAGAGATCCGCTATCGTATTTTTTCACGGCGCCACTCCGTAAAATGGGACACGATGTCGAGACCTTTGACCACTTTGAGGCCCGCCGAGCCTGTGGAAGGGATTACGCGACTGAGGAGCTTGTCAGGAAAATTCGAAGCGCTGAGTTCGATCTGGTATTTTATCAAACCTCAGGCGACGAACCCATCGACACATCTGCATTCTCAAAGCCTTCTCGAACGATTTGCATAGCAGCGTGGAATAGCGATGACGACTGGCAATGGGAGACAACTCGACAGTTCGCTTCCCATTTCACGTACATGATTACGACGTATCCCGGGATATACGAGAGATATCGGACATTCCACTCCAACCTACTGCTCAGCCAATGGGGATGCCTCGGACTCTTTAGTGATTTTGGACGAAAGAAGGATCTTGACTTTTCCTTCGCCGGAGCCATCTATCGCTCCCGTAGCGCAGCCTGCCGCTACTTGTCACACCGGTCAGGTCTAAAGTGTTTCGGCCGCGGTGCGCACCTAGTGCGAATGGGTATCCCGTATTTTCCAGGGGCATTCAGGCTTTACTGGATGACTGGCAAAGCGCTCCAATACGAGGACATATATGACATCTGGAATCGAACACGGGTCTCGTACAGTCCCATGAGCGGCGGACCGCGAGGCGACGTCTTGTCGATCAAGGCGCGGACATTCGAAATGGGCCTGTCCGGTACTCTGATGCTGTGTGAGCATAGCCCCTATCTTGAACGCTATTATGACCCTGGTCGTGAATGCATCACTTTCGAAAGTCTTGAAGACTGCGCTGAGAAGGCCCAGTGGTACCTCTCACACGAATCGGAACGGGTGCGCATAGTCACGCGGTACTATGAGCGTACCTTGAGAGAACACATGTGGGAGCATCGCTTCGATGCTCTGTTCAGAGAGATGGGACTAAACCAAGTTCACGTTAAAGGCAAAGTGCTTGGAGCCATCAAAAGCAGTAAGACGCCAGCGCAGTTGGGCCTTACCTAATGACCCGAAACCCAAAAGGAGCAAGAAACATGGAGGGTAGGCGTGCACGCTTTCCTCTCGTTTCGATTGGCTTGCCCGCCTTCAATTGTGAAAAGACCCTCTCAGTTGCGATTCGCTCGATCCTAAATCAAACTTACGACAATTGGGAACTCCTGCTCGTAGAAGATGGTTCGAGCGACCGAACCTTGGAAGTAGCCAGAAGCTTTCCCGACCCTCGAATTTTAGTTTTCACTAATCACGTTAATAAGGGTCTTATTTCGTGCCTCAATCGCGCGGTCTCGTTAAGCCGTGGCAAATACTTCGCACGGATGGACGCCGATGACGTTGCATACCCCGAACGTCTGCGGCGTCAAGTTGAGCACCTAGAACAACATCCAGAGATCGACCTACTTGGTTGCGGCATGCTTGTGTTCAAAGGGCAAGGGATCGCCTTGGGAACTCGCCCGAACGCGGAGACTCATCGGGAAATCTGCCGACGCCCGAATGACGGATTCTATATCGGACATCCTACGTGGATGGGACGCACAACATGGTTTTGGGCGCACCCGTATGATCCAAAAGCCGTTCGCGCAGAAGATCAGGTCTTGCTTCTAAAGAACTATCAGGCAAGCTGTTTCGCCAACCTTCCCGAAATACTGTGTGGATACCGAGAAAATGGGCTCGACCTCGGCAAAGTTCTCCGAGGGAGGTACACCTTCACGAAGGCTGTAATTAGAAACTGCGTTAAACGTCAAGAATATTACGTTGCAATTGGCGCTGTTCTGCGGCAGTTCGGAAAAACATTTTTAGACTGCTTAGCCGCCATAACAGACCTCGAACATCTGATCTTGCCACATCGGGCGCGTTCGCTGGACTCGGCCAACTTGGATCGTTGGACCGAAATCTGGACGCGACTACCCAATCTTCCCACATACGGATCTGATAGAAAATGCATTGGTCAGGATCTAACAAGTAATGTTGAATAAGGGGATCTACGCTCGTGTTATTAATTTGGTGACTTCCTCGTTGAGCGTTAGGTTCTTAGAGGGCCTGCCAGAATACCTCGCAAATAACGGGTATGCAGTCACCGTGGTGTCGTCACCAGGTGAAGAACTTGATAAAGCGAAAAGGGACGGCGTGCTTACCACGGCAATAATGATAAAACGTGAAATTTCTCTATGGGAAGATCTAGTCTCTTTTGGCCGATTGGTCGCCTTCATTTCAACTCATGACCCGACGATTACAAATGTGGCTACGCCGAAAGCGGGATTATTGGGCGGATTGGCGGCATGGTTCTGCCGGGTTCCATGCAGATACTATTCTCTGCTCGGGTTGCGTTGCGAAACTACAACCGGCCTCACACGGATACTGTTGCTGCTGGCAGAACGTATAACGTGTGCTTGTGCTCACAGGGTGATCTGCGTAAGCGAAAGTTTGCGGCAGAAAGCTATAGAGCTTGGTGTCGTCTCGATGGGCAAGACGATAGTACTCGCGGCTGGCAGTTACACAGGAGTTAATCCCGCACGGTTTGCGCCTACAGTCGAAGCGATGGGGCGTGCCGAGCACATCCGGAAGGAGATGGGGATCCCAAGAGGAGCGCCGGTCGTGGGATTCGTTGGACGGCTCACGAAAGATAAAGGGACCAGTGAACTCGTCGAGGCATATTTAACGCTGCGGACAGAGATCCCGGAACTGAAGTTACTGCTGGTGGGTGAAATGGAAGAAGGCGACCCGCTGCCAGCTCACATTCGCCATAAGATCAATTGCGACCACGGAATCTTTCGCACGGGATTCGTACAAGACCCTTCTTCTTATTATCACGTGATGGACGTCTTCGCCTTCCCGACTCATCGCGAGGGCTTCGGTAACGTGGCACTCGAAGCGAATGCCGCGGGCAGACCGGTCGTTGCCGCTCGGGCTACGGGTGCAGTGGATGCCGTGCTCGATGGTGTGACTGGCATTCTCGTTCCCGTTGGAGACGTTGAGGCGTTGGCAAGCGCGCTGGGTAGGCTGATCAGGGACCGGGCACTGGCGTCGGAATTGGGCTCGGCTGGTCGGGAACGCGTGCTGCGAAGTTTTCGGCGAGAAATAATTTGGGAGGCTCTTGCCGGTGAGTATTCTCAGATGTTGGCGGCGAAGGGACTCGCCATTCCGGATGCTGGAGGAGTAGAAGCCGGCACGGATGCATTCACTCCAACGGTCGCCATTCCCCAATGAAGCGTTTAGTGAAGCGTATCTCCGATCTTCTTCTTTCAGGCGGCGCCCTGCTGATCACAGCTCCACTTTGCGCGATCATAGCCCTGGCGATTCGCCTCGGCGACCAAGGGCCGGTACTCTTTCTTCAAACTCGCCCAGGGTATAAAGGAATTCCATTCACGCTGTTCAAGTTTCGAACAATGAACGATTCGCGGGATGCGCACGGATTTCTTCTGGGAGACGCAGCAAGGGTAACTTCACTTGGAAAGATATTGCGGCAAACGAGTCTCGACGAGCTTCCACAATTCTGGAATGTTTTCCGCGGCGACATGAGCATGGTCGGCCCGAGGCCGTTGTTAACGAAATATATGGAACGCTATAACGGAGAGCAATTGCGCCGGCACGACGTAAAGCCAGGTATAACCGGTTGGGCTCAGATCCATGGCAGAAATGCAGTGACCTGGCCAGAACGGTTCGCTCTTGATCTCTGGTATGTCGATCATTGGAGTTTGTCTCTGGATGCGTGGATCCTTCTTCAAACACCCTGGCAAATCTTGAAACGAACGGGCATCTCTCAGCCGGGGCATGTCTCCATGACGGAATTTCTGGGAAGCGAAACTAACAAGCAGTGACGACGAAACAAATTCTGGTTTATGGTGCTGGCGGACACGGAAAGGTCGTCGCAGACATCCTTCTTTCCAGAGGTGGATGTGAGTTTGCGGGCTTTGTGGACGAGCGGGAAGAGTTGTGGGGCAGCCGAGTGATGGGATTTCCCGTTCTTGGTAATGGCGAGTGGCTTTGCCAGGAAAGTGCGCGTTCAGCTTTAGCAGTGGCACTTGGCATTGGGTCAAACAAAGCTCGCTATCAGATCGCGGAGCGTTGCTCTCAGTCACACATCGAGATCCTCACAGTAGTTCATCCCTCAGCGGTCATCTCTCGTGCCGCGCACTTGGGTACCGGAACAGTAGTGATGGCCGGGGCAATCGTGAATCCGGATGCCACAGTTGGCACAGGAGCGATTGTGAATAGCGGCGCCGTACTTGAACACGACGTGCACATTGGGGAGTACGCCCACATTTCACCGAATGCTGCCATGGCTGGAGCGTCACGGTTGGGTTCATTCTCGCATTTGGGTATCGGCGCTGTTGTCCTGCAGTCGATTTGCGTCGGATCCTGCACAATCGTCGGAGCGGGTGCAGTCGTTACGAAGAATCTCCCAGATCGGGTAGTAGCGATGGGTGTCCCCGCACGAATCGAACGGCGCCTTGAAGTGGAAGGTCCATTTGAGACATCGCTAAAGGCAGGCAAATAGCCGCATGACTTCGAACACAATTCTCAATGACTTGGCCCTGCGGAAGGTGAACCTTACGCAGGGTTTTGACTCTGCGCCCTGGCCTCATTTTGAGCCGGATGAGATTGAGGCAGCGGTTCATGTCCTAGAGTCAGGGAAAATCAACTACAAGACTGGCGACGAGGGCATCCGATTTGAAAATGAATTTGCGGCTTATACGGGCTGCAAGCATGCGATAGCCGTTGCGAACGGTACGGTTGCCCTCGAGCTTGCCCTCTACGGACTGGGAATCGGAGCTGGGGATGAGGTGGTTGTGCCCAGCCGCACATTTATTGCGTCGGCGAGTTGTGTTGTCATGCGTGGAGCGGTCCCTGTCATTGCAGATGTTGACGCCACGAGTCAGACCATAAATGCCGATACTATCCGACCGCTCCTGACTGCGCGGACGAAGGCGATTATTGCGGTGCATCTCGCAGGATGGCCCTGTGACATGGATTCCATCCTCGCTCTGGCCCACGACCGAGGGATCAAGGTAATCGAGGATTGCGCGCAAGCACACGGTGCAACGTACAAAGGACGTACGGTTGGTTCGCTGGGCGACGCCGCTGCTTTTTCATTTTGTCAGGACAAGATCATGACGACGGGTGGCGAGGGAGGAATGCTGACAACCAATGACCATTTGGTTGCGGAACGCGCGCAAAGCTTCAGGGATCACGGCACTCACGGCAACTGCGCCAATAAAGATCAGCAACCGTCCGGGTTCCGCTGGATACATGATTCCTTCGGAACCAATTGGCGCCTGACGGAGATGCAGTCGGCGATTGGCAGGGTCCAGCTCAGGAAGCTCCCGTACTGGGTGGCCACTCGTCGACGGAATGCGTCTCTGCTGACCAGAAGGCTTGCCAATTGTCCGGGACTCGACGTGACGGATCCGCCCAAAGGAATTGGCCACTCCTACTATAAATACTATGCGTTTGTTCGTCCGGAGAAGCTAAGGACAGGACAGAACCGGGATCGAATCATAGCCTCGATCCAGGCAGAAGGAATTCCCTGCTTCAGCGGAATTTGCAGTGAAATCTACCTGGAAAAAGCATTCCCGGAAAACCGGCGTCCCAAACACCGTCTTCCGGTTGCGAAGAAGCTCGGAGAAACGAGCATGATGTTCCTTGTGCATCCCACCCTCTCCGAGCAGGATATGCTCGATACCTCTTTCGCAATCGAAAAGGTCATGCGGTCAGCCACGCGATAAAAACGATTTCTTGTTCATGCCCTCTGGTTTGTCGATCCGAACGTGTGCAAGTCCGGCGGCCTTGACTCTGCACCGACTGTAACAACGATGCCATCCAAACTCCTTCAGTATCGAACCTGGCTGATAGCCATCTTCCAGGCAGTTCTGATCCTCACCGCCCTGGTGCTGGCGTGGCTCTTACGCTTTGATTTCGCGTTGCCGGATCGTGCGCTCCTATTTTTGGCAGCCCCAATCCTGGTTGCGATCCGTTTGACGGCAATCGGGAAAGCAGGTTTGTTTCACGGCTGGTGGCGATATACCGGAATTAATGATGCCGTCGATGTCGTGAAAGCAATTGCTATCGGTTCGGCGTGCTTTCTGCTCCTCATGCGCTTTTTCCTTGGCATCGTCGCTTTCCCGCGAACTGTCTACATCTTGGAAGCGTTACTCAGCCTGGGCTTCCTGGTCGGTGTTCGTTTCATTTCGCGGCTTCTGACCGAGTCGATGTCAGAAATGACCGCAACCCGACGGCGGGTCATGCTCATCGGGGCTGGAGCCGCTGCGCAAATGGTGATCAGGGAGATCAAACGATTAAAGAACACCTATGAAGCGGTCGGATGTGTCGACGATGACCAGTCCAAACGAGGGATCAAACTGCAGGGGGTTCCCGTCGTCGGGACCGTTGATCAGCTACCGACTCTGCTTGCTGCGAGTCCAGTTGACGAAGTTCTTATCGCCGTCCCGTCGGCAAGCGGGAAGCAGATGCAGAGATTCGTACAGATCTGTGAACAATCCGGCATTCGATTCAAAACCGTTCCAGCGCTTCGCGACATTCTCTCGGGGCAGGTCAATATTCGTGAATTTCGCGATGTGCATCTAGAGGACCTTCTCGGCCGCGATCCGGTGGAGATTGATTTGCGTGCGGTCAGGAACCAAATTGAGGGAAGAGTAGTTCTGGTCACTGGTGCGGCAGGATCAATCGGCTCTGAACTGTGCCGGCAGATACTGGAGTACGGTCCGGCTACCCTTATCTGTCTCGATCAGAGTGAAACCGGAATATTTTACCTGGAACAAGAGCTCTCGAGGAAACAGAGTTCTGCCCAATCTGTTTTTTGCGTTGCTGATGTCAGAGACCAGGACCGCGTAAACGCCATTTTTTCCGAATACCTTCCGGAAATTGTGTTCCACGCGGCTGCCTACAAGCATGTCCCGGTCATGGAACGCAATGTTCCGGAAGCGATGAATAATAACGTGTTTGCGCTCCTGAGCTTGCTCGAAATTGCCGAGGACAATGGGTGTAAAGGCTTCGTGCTCATCTCTTCGGACAAGGCCGTGAATCCTACCAGCATCATGGGAGCCACCAAACGAATTGGGGAACTGATCACTGCGAGTCGGCCGAGCAATGGAATGCGTTGCGTCTCGGTTCGTTTTGGAAACGTCCTCGGTTCAAATGGCAGCGTTGTGCCTCTTTTCCAGGAACAGATCCGGAGGAATGAGCCTTTAAGCATCACGCATCCCGAGATCAAGAGATATTTCATGACCGGACGCGAAGCGGTTTCGCTCGTCTTGCAGGCGTTTGCCATCGGCAAGCACGGAGATACGTTGGTTCTCGATATGGGCGAGCCCGTACGGATCCTGGACCTCGCTCGAACGTTGATCCGACTTTCCGGCAGAACAGAGCGCGAAGTGAGCATCCGGTTTACCGGATTGCGTGAAGGCGAAAAGCTCAAGGAAGAGCTGTACTCCGCGGCGGAGGAGATTTTTCCGACACCGTTTGAAAAAATCAAGAGCATTCGAAGTCCGATTGTCAGCTGGTCTCAACTTCAGCGACAGCTTAACGGCCTCAGAGCATCCTTGCGTGCTTCGAGCGCGGAACCTGTGCGCCGGAAGGTGAAGGAGATCGTCCCCGAATACTCCTTTAACGCGAACAGCCATCTGACACCCGCGAAACAAAATCAGTTAAAGCTGATAGTGCAGCCACGGCTCGTCGTAAATTCGGTTCCGATCGATGGTGATTGATCTAAATCACGCCCGGACGCGAACGACCTTCCTTGCTGCGGTACTGTTCATCTCGACCGCGCTCTTCTTCTTTAGCGGCAGGGCGTTTCTCGCTTCACATTGGAACGCATCCGCCAGTCCGGAACTTTGGAGGCGCGCCGCAAGGCTTGAGCCGGGCAACGCCGAGTACTGGAAACGTGCAGGGCTGATTGGGCAATGGGATGTCGATCCCGGGGGTACAGCCGAAGCAATCGGCAATCTAGAAATCGCTACGCGAATCAATCCTCATTCGGCTGAGTTGTGGCTGGACCTGGCCGATGCGTATCAGTCGATGGGCGATCCGATCAAGGCACAAGCTGCCTATCGGGAGGCGCAAATCAGCTACCCGGCTTCTGCCGAAGTTGCCTGGCGCTACGGTAGCTTCCTGCTGTACGAGGGTAAGGCAACGGAAGCGCACGAAGAGATTCGAAGCGCCCTGTTACTCAATCCGTCGCTTGCGCCTGACGCGATTTCAGAATGCTGGCACTCCGATCCGAATGTGGACTCTCTCCTCGATCATGTTTTGCCCGCTCAGTCCAGCCACTTCCACGACGCAATGAACTTTTTCCTCTCGCAACATTTGGCGGACCCGGCACTTGCCGTTTGGAATCGCCAACAGTCGCTCGGTTTGCCCGTCCATATGGCCGATGCCGTTCCTCTTGTGGATGCGTTGATCGATGCGAATCGCACGATTGAGGCCACGCAGATCTGGAAACAGGCGCTTCGGGACTCAGGAGCGTCAGAAGCCCCTCCGGGCGAACAATCTCTCGTTGTTAATGGCGGATTCGAACATGACATCGTGAACGGGGGTTATGACTGGCGCGAAGAAACGGCGAGCGGAGTCACCTTCGATATTGATAACCTCACAGCCCATTCCGGATCGCGGTCGCTGCGAGTGCAGTTCGATGGGACAGTCAATCTCGACTTTCATCATCTCTTTCAATACATCCCCGTCGAACCGGATAGCCATTATCAATTTTCGGCGTATCTACGGACTGAGGCCATCTCCACGGATCGCGGGATCTGCATTGAAATTTCAGATCCCCGCCATTCTTCAGAACTGCAATTGCAAACCTCGGAGTTGTTCGGGTCAAACCCATGGACCCGGGTGCAAGAAGATTTTGTGACCGGGCACGACACGCGTTTTATCAAGCTCGCTCTCAGGCGCCTGCCAAGTTGGAAATTCGACAACAAGCTAGCGGGTACAGTCTGGATCGACGACGTAGACCTTACGTATTTGCGGCCGGCAAGCCGGAATGGCGCCACATGAAGTGGATCCGCATCGGAATCTGCACTCTGATCGTCCTAGCGGTGCTGTCATTTGGCGGCGTGGAACCCTGGGGACAGGCAATAGTCGAGATAGGAACGGCAATCCTTCTTGTATTCTGGGGCGCACTGGTGATTCGCCGTGGGAAACTGGAGCTTCGCTGGAACTGGTTGTACCTTCCTCTGCTGGGACTAGGCTTGGTGGCGAGTCTGCAACTCGTGTTTGGCCTTTCGGTCTATCCTTACCTGACGAAAATCGAATTGCTGAAGTGGGCTTCCGGTGGTCTGCTTTTCCTGTTGACGATGGAATCGTTTGAATCCGAGGAGCACGTAAAGCAGTTTATTTGGTTCCTGCTGAGTTTAAGCTTCGCCGTCGCATTGTTTGGAATCATTCAACACTTTACATCGAATGGAAAACTCTATTGGTTCGTTCCGCTCCCGCCCGGAGCGGGACCTTTTGGACCTTTTGTGGATGGTGACCATTTCGCGGGATTCATGGAGTTGACCATACCATTCGGACTCGCTCTGCTTCTGTTCCGGTCCTGGCGACACGAGCAGTTGACTGTATTGCTCCTGTTCACGATCGTACCGATCGGGGCTTTGACTCTGACCGCCTCTCGGGGAGGGATCATCAGTCTCTTTTTTGAAATTGTACTGTTGGTCTTTCTCTCTCGGAGACAAGCCACCCGAAAACGGCAGCTGGTCGCTGCCGCCGCGATTCTGCTGGTCGCGGGCAGCTTCATTGCCTGGCTCGGAGCGAACAGGGCAATCGAGCGATTTCAACAGCTCGCGGGCGGAGGAATTTCGCAGGAGTTAAGGGTTTCCATCTATCGAGATACCTGGCGGATCATCCTCGATCATCCCTGGATCGGGACCGGGCTTGGAACACTGGCTACGGTTTATCCCCAGTATGCGAGTTTCTACAATGGTCTGACGGTGGATCATGCGCATAACGATTATCTCGAGGTGCTTGCGGAGACCGGCATCGTGGGAGGGGTATTCGGGCTTTCGTTTTTTCTCTTACTTTTCTGGCTGGGTTTCTCGAACCTGCAGTCTCAATGCACCCCCTTCGCCCGCGCTGCAGTTGCCGGGGCATTGACCTCGTGTACCGGGTTACTCTTACATGGCCTCGTAGACTTCAATTTTCACATTCCAGCGAACGGGCTGATTTTTCTTCTCGTTTCCTGTATTGCCACACTCGGGCATCGGAAGGTCTCACGCTATCGCCACGTTGCGCTCGCGGCTGAATCCAGCCAATCCGATCTTCCGTTTTCTGCTTCTGTGACACACAACATCTGAAGCAGAAAAATGCTTCATGCTTTCCTTCTCTCTTCGCCTGCATACCTTCCTCCCTCTTCCCCACAGCTTTGACCGGTCTGCCCGATTGCTTTCAGATCCCCTTATCGCCCAATCAGATCTGACTTGCCTTTCCGCATCGCTCGGAATAGGTTATAGCTCTCAGCTTATTCACTCACGGGTAAACCAGGACCGCGTTCAAGCTTCGCTCCGCTGAAGCGGGAGGTTTAACGAGTGCTCACCACCACGATTTCGAGAAAAAATGGGGTAGTCGTTGTGTCTGTCGGCGGCCGAATTTACTTTGGAGGCGAGTCAACCTGCCTGAGTACTCTGGCAAAAGACCTGCTAAAGGAAACATACCGAATCGTGTTCGACCTCGAACATGTCACGCACATCGATAGTGGCGGCGTGGGAGCACTGGTTTCTGCCTATGCCTCGGCGCGGCAGGCTGGCGGCGAGTTAAAATTCTCGAATCTCAGTGCCCACACAAAAGAGGTCCTGCAAACGACGAATCTTTTAAAGCTGTTTGAGACATTTGCCAGTACGAATGAGGCGATTGCCTCGTTTGACCCGCCAGTAGTTATCCGTACCAAGCACAGAAAGTAGTCATTGAAGAGCAGTTTTTATCTGCGTTTCCTCGCAGCCATTCCAACCGATCCATCTGTACTCATCAGTTGATTCCAGTCACGCAGAAAAGAAGCCCGGACATCTTTCCAGTACCTCGCAAACCGGCCTCCCCGCAGCCTAGTCCGCCCGATTCTCCCGAATTTCGTGGAGTGCGGCTGCTCTTGCTGTGGCTGAGGGATCGCGCTCGGCTCTTGCATGAACTGCGTGGATTTGCCAAGGGATCGCTCTCGCCGTGCTCTCCATTGCCTCGCAAACTGTGCATTCCTTCTGGTTCCGTCGCTGACGACCGGCGAGTACGGGCGCTCCCGATGAATCACAGTCACTGGTGATTTGACAATCGTGGGCCGGAACGGCGGATCGCTAGCAGCCGGGGGAACCAAGGCTTCGGGCTTAGGCAACGCCTTCTTAGGGATCAGCTGTTTCAAATCGCGAATAAAAGAGTCTCGAACCTCCCTGCAGTAGGCAGCGAATCGCCGAGTCGTCCCTCCAACTCTCCAGTTCATCCGTGGGCTTGCCTGCGTCAACCACTCAGTCAGCTTCGAAATCTCCCTCAAAAGGGCTGACCAATTTCCCCTGACGGCGGTCAGCACAGGATCCTTTGCAATATCCCTCCGAGGTGCAGACGAATAGGTCTTGAACGCCGCGGGCTTAATATCCTTCGAGACTTTAGCTGGCGTGTTCCGACTCCTGAGCTCGGTAGATATCTGGGCAAGGCCGGTTGTTATGCCCTTCCACTGTCGTGACCTTTGCTCGTTCAGCTTCTGTGTCGATTTTGCAATATTCCTCACTAGGCCAGCCCAATTGCTCTTGATCGCGGTCAGCACTGGTTCCTTCGCGCGCAGGACCGACAGATAACAACGGTTGAGCTCGGTCCAGACCCGCGCAAGGCCGGCTCGTATGTTCTGCCACTGTCGTGACCTTTGGTCGTCGAGCTTCTGTGTCGATTTTGCAATATTCGTCACTAGGGCAGCCCAGTTGCTCTTGATCGCGGCCTGGGCGTAGCGGTTTCTGAACTTGGCTCGATTACGAACAAAGTCGGCACGAACGGCCTCCGTCTGTGCCACCCATTGCCCACGCGGAGTCTCTTTTTGAGCCACAAGGCTGCGCTCATGCGGCGGATTGCGGTTTTCGAGAATGCTCGGCGAATCGAGCGCGGTTCCAGCAATCGACTCGCTTGCGGCAACAGGCGTTGTTGCAAACTGAGGTTCGCGTTCTTCCTCGAGAGTGCTCGGCGAATCGAGCGCGGTTTCAGCGATCGACTCGCTTGCGGCAACAGCCATTGTTGCAAACTGAGGTTCGCGTTCTTCCTCGAGAGTGCTCGGCGAATCGAGCGCGGTTCCAGCGATCGGCTCGCTTGCGGCAACAGGCGTTGTTGCAAACTGAGGTCCGCGTTCTTCTTCAACAAAGGTCGGTTCGAGAACAGCTGACTGCTCAAATTCCGGTACGGAAATCTCTGGCTGAGGTTTGGAAACCGGGATTTCAGCGTTGCTGTTCGCATTCGAATTCGTGGGCGCTACCGTGAACCTCGAAATTTCCGGCGCATGCGTA
Organism: Candidatus Acidiferrales bacterium; assembly: GCA_963723725.1. GTDB lineage: Bacteria > Acidobacteriota > Terriglobia > Acidiferrales > UBA7541 > Acidiferrum. Next base: position 92,927 of record CAVRSA010000013.1, on the reverse strand, counting down.
AGCAATTGCGCAAACTTTGGCGAAATCTCTCGTTCTCTGGAGTCGGCCCAGTGTGGCGTCAGATCAAAATCCCCTGCGACTTGCCGCAGGATCTCTGGGGAGATCACTTCAGCCCCCGCTGCATATGCGGCGACCAACGCTTGTTCGCCGAGCAAATTCACGGTGCGAGGGATTCCGCGCGCATACCCGTGCATGTCGTCTAGGCTGGCCTGACTAAAAATGTTTGAGTTAGCAGCTCCCGCGCTCGTTAGCCTCGCGTTAACGTATCTCGAAGTTTCCTCGACTGAAAATGGCTCGAGGCTGAACTGACTGGTCACACGCTTTCGCAATTGCCGTAATTCCGGTCGCCTCAATTTCTCCTCAAGCTCAGGCTGGCCCACCAGCACAATCTGTAACAGTTTTTGCCCGGAAGCCTCCAAATTCAACAGCCACCTCAACTGATCGAGCGTTCGAATCGAAATTGCCTGCGCTTCGTCGATGACGACGATCGGTCTGTCACCCTTGCCGTGGCGGCTGATCAACCACCGGCTCAGGGATTCAAGCAGCTGCCCTTTGTCTAACGCAGCGTGCGGTACCCCGAAATCGCGAAGAATACACTTAAACAATTCGACTGGCTTCAGCTGGGGATGAAACACATAGGCACTCGATCGCCCTTGCCTCTGCAGCCAATCAAGGAAACGATTGAGCAGTATGGTTTTGCCAGTACCGGCGTCACCGATTAGGACGGTAAAGTTTTGCGCCCGGTTGGTTCCGAGAATTAACTGGCCCAGCGCCGCATCATGCGTGGGCATAGAAACATATTGACGAGGATCGGGGGAAATACCGAAAGGGTTGTTCCGCAGGCCAAAGTGGTGGAAGACGTGTTCGTACATAGCTGTGCACCGGCGCTCGACATAGCTGCGGACCATGACAAGCGGTGAGCCCAGAGTTTAGGGGAATGCGGCCCTGCCGCCAAGCGAAACCTCAGGAATAATGGCTGTAGAACCGCTAGCAGTTCTAGACTACGGCAATTACCTGAGGCTGTTTCCAACGGGCAAATAACTTGGTTGTTTTCATGATTTATCCGACAGGTCACAGCAGAGGCTGGAACAGACAGACGGTCCTGCAACAGAATATTCTTCTATTCCGCGGACTTAGACGGTTCACCCTGCTCAGAGCTTGGGAGCTCGTTCGACCAAAAATTCTGGGCCGGCGCCAAAAATTCGACGCCAACAAATGTTTTCCCTGCAGGCTGGTGCCACGAGGATACCACTCGACCCCGAATCGATTGGCGGGTGTTCGCGTTCACTAGAAAAATGGTCTGGTCCAGGCCAAGACTTGCTTCGAGATAAAGGAGACATCCAGAATCGCTGACGGTGTGTGTTTCCGCTTCAATCATAAATTTCTCTCCGTTTCGATCCTGGCCATGAATCCGAAGAGGAACAGTGAGTTTGGTTCTTACGGAACGACGCCGTTCTATCCCAGAAAACTCCGAACTCTCCATGACGAACTCCTGACGTTTCCCTGCCAGCCAGAGCGGCCCAACACGCGCACGGTTCTTGAGCGTAGTCCCATCGTGATTCAGCATGCCACTTGACCACTGCGTGTTCTCAGCTTAGCCCAAGAAGCCCAGAATTTCCCAAGAAGATTTCCTTTCCGCGCTACGTTGGTTAGTAGTTATATATCCGTGAAACGATTGGAGAAGAGCCTCACCGAGGAGGGCCGACGAAATCTCGACTGCACTCCCGTGAAAGAGCAGGAGCTCAACGCGATTCCTGGTACCGCGCTTGTCAGGAATGGATTTTTAGACCGCCGTACCACGATTTGCGCTACTGTGTAGCTGCCAAATGGCGGACCAGAGGATCCTGGTCTGCTGCAAGGTGTACTGTCGAGACGAATTCAGGCGAATGAGGAGGTATCGAATGTCCTTGACGATAAGCACTCGGGAAGTAGGCAGCGTCACCATTGTGGACGCTCACGGTCAAATTGTACTGGGAGAAGAAAGCTCTGCACTGCGTAAGGTTCTGAACGACCTCTTGAGCAGCGGCCACAAGAAGATTCTCCTAAATCTTGCGGATGTCAGCTACATAGACAGCTCGGGATTGGGCTCACTGGTCAGCGCGTTCGCTACCATTCGAAAACAGGGGGGAGAACTCAAGCTTCTCAAGCTCACAAACAAAGTTGAGGATGTGATGCAGATCACGAAATTGTACACGGTGTTCGAGATCTTGGACGATGAGGCCAAAGCCCTCCAGTCGTTCGGTCAATCCGCGACAGCGGCAGGATAACTTTCGAATTCGCTGGGTCACGCGGTCTCTCGGAGTCCGTTTGACGCTTGTCCGCGTGGATTTCGCAGAGCGGATCCGCTAGTTTCGTCCTGAAGCAGCGCACCAGATTGTGCTTCACTGCTCTCTGACGTCCGCAAGCTATGAACGACCGGGCGGAGGGGAACGCGAGGCCTTGTCCTGGTCACTGGCCGGGCGAATATCGACCCTGCATCCCGGATCACTCTAGGGGAAGAGCCGGACTCATCATGGTCCTACTGGAAAAGTTGCGTTGCTGTTGATGATGACCGGACCGAACCAGATGTTGTAACCGGTAGTTTCTTGTTCCGCGCCAGTTACTCCGATCGTGATCAGGTTTGCCGGATATGTTCCGCCCTGGTCGGCATGCGTGATGGTACCGAGCGAAGTCCCGGACGAGTTGTACAGAGTCATCTGATGGGTCCCGTTATTGTTGTACTGCATGGTAAGAAAGTAAACCGTGTTGGCATGAACGGTAATACAGCCGGAATCCCCACCGCCATTCACTTCGAATTCCATGCACATCGAAGTGCCCTGGGTGACCAGCTGCGCGTCAATGTAATCGCTACCTCCTAGGGTTCCGACCGACGACAGCGAGTACCGGTTGTCATAGGTGTCTGTGTCCGGAATGTTCCATTCGACGGCGTATCCAACTGAATAGGATGTTTGCGGCGGGACCTCCACGATGACCGATCCTCCGGGGCTGGCCGAGTTGGTTGTGTACTGCAGGGTGTAGGTTCCGGTTTTGGTATAGGTCGTCCCGAGAATGCTGAAGGGGTTCTGGAAACTGTAGGCAGGATTTCCGCTGTTACTGTAGGTGACATGGTTTCCATCCAGGAACCAGTTGGAGGAAGACTGTCCCAGGTTCCCGAAGGTTCCGGCGGCGAGGTTCGTTGGGGTCGGTGTTGTTCCATTCGATCCGGCGGACCAGTAGATGATGGTGTTCGGTGAACCGCTTCCCGATGGGTTTACTCCTGTGCCCGTCAGGCTCACTGTTTGCGGGCTGTTTGTAGCAGCGTCCGTGATGGTCAGTGTCGCGGTCTCGGCGGCCAGGAGTGTTGGAGTGAAGGTAAGACTGATGGTACAGGTTGCATTTGCTGCCAGGGACGAGCTGCAGGTCGTTGCGGACTGGGCGAAGTCAGCAGCGTTCGGTCCGCTGATGGCAATCGAGGAGATGGCAACGGCCGCGTTGTAATTGTTTGTCAGCGTCACAGTCTGTGGCGAACTCTTCACCGAGACCTGCTGATTGCCGAAAGCAAGTGTGGTTGGCGAGGGGGTCACGGTTAGACTGGCAAGAGTATACGTCGCGCTTGCCTGGGGACTAGCGAGCAGCCCCGCTCCCGCAGCAATCGCGGTCACCTTGCTCGTTGCTGTGAGAGTGAAGGGAGCAGTGTAGAGCTTCGAAGCCGTCGTCGGGGTTGTCCCGTCCGTCGTGTAATACACCGATGCCCCGGTGGTATTCTCCGTGATCGTTACCTGCACGCTTGAGGTGAAAGACTCTGAGCCAGGACTGAAGGTTGGCGCGGCGGCTTGTGGAGAATTGCTGTAGGTCCAGGTAAGAATGTCCTGGTTGGCAACGGAGACACCCGTCCCTCCCGTGAATCCCGCATACGCCGTGTTTCCTCCCACCGTTCCCGGTATGTTGATCGGCCACGAAGTTGTAAACGTATCCGCTGTATTGCTCGTGTCGGTAATCGTCATCGTCAGCGTCGTGCCGTCATAGGTCATGTGCACATGGAAGATATCTCCGGAATGCAGGTTCACGCCACCTACGAGTGTCACTGCCGGTACTGTCGGCGATGCTCCATTCGTATAGATCCCCGTCGAGTTTGTTCCTTCGCCCGCGTTGTTCACCAGATCAAACTTGATGGCCACGCTCTTTGCAATCGGCGTATTGCTACTCGCCGACGGATTACTTACGTTATCCGGTCCATAGCCCAGACCTCCTCCGGAAGGTCCAACCGCCGTCGTCCCCGCGTTCTGAATCACAAACGTAATTCCGTTACCTGTCGGACTGGTTGTGGGATTCGCCAGCTGGAACGTGAAATCGTTCGTGAACGATTGCACATTCACCGGTGAGCTGTACCAGCCGCTTCCCGCCAGATTATTTCCCGTGGTCGTCAGCCGCAGCCTCGTACCACTCAGTGCCGCGCTCCCGTCAAACACGATTCCCGTGCTGCTGAACCCGCTGCCGTAGCTTACGCCCCCTGTTGAGGCCGTGATCGTATACGCGGCGGTTCCCACACTGCTATTCGTGTAGCCACTCTCGACGGCGATGGCGGACAGAGTTTCTGTCGCCGCCACGCTGACCGGTCCCGCATACTTTGTCGAAGAAGTTGTTGGCGTGGTTCCGTCAGTTGTGTAGTAGATCGCGGCACCACTGGTTGTACTGCTGATCGTCACAGTCTGAGCGGAACCGTAACTGCCTGCCACGGGAGTAAAGGTCGGCGTGGCTACGAGCGGACTGATCGTATACGTTGCGGTCCCGACACCGCTGTTCGCGTCACCGCTCTCGACTGCGATGGCAGAAAGTGTTTCCGTCGCACTGACGCTGACGGGCGTTGTGTACTTGGTCGAAGATACCGTCGGAACCGATCCATCCGTGGTGTAGTAGATCGCGGCACCGCTCGTGGTGCTGCTGATGGTTACAGTCTGCATGGAACTGTACGTGCCAGCGACAGGACTGAAGGTCGGTGTGGCTGCCGCGCCCTGAACGGACGACATCGTCCAGGTAAGAATGTCCTGGTTGGCAACCGAGACACCGGTCCCTCCCGTGAATCCCGCATACGCCGTGTTTCCTCCCACCGTTCCCGGTATGTTGATCGGCCACGAAGTTGTAAACGTATCCGCTGTATTGCTCGTGTCGGTAATCGTCATCGTCAGCGTCGTGCCGTCATAGGTCATGTGCACATGGAAGATATCTCCGGAATGCAGGTTCACGCCACCTACGAGCGTCACTGCCGGTACTGTCGGCGATGCTCCATTCGTATAGATCCCCGTCGAGTTTGTTCCTTCGCCCGCGTTGTTCACCAGATCAAACTTGATGGCCACGCTCTTTGCAATCGGCGTATTGCTACTCGCCGACGGATTACTTACGTTATCCGGCCCATAGCCCAGACCTCCTCCGGAAGGTCCAACCGCCGTCGTCCCCGCGTTCTGAATCACAAACGTAATTCCGTTGCCTGTCGGACTGGTTGTGGGATTCGCCAGCTGGAACGTGAAATCGTTCGTGAACGATTGCACATTCACCGGTGAGCTGTACCAGCCGCTTCCCGCCAGATTATTTCCTGTGGTCGTCAGCCGCAGCCTCGTACCACTCAGTGCCGCGCTCCCGTCAAACACGATTCCCGTGCTGCTGAACCCGCTGCCGTAGCTTACGCCCCCTGTTGAGGTCGTGATCGTATACGCGGCGGTGGCGACATTGCTGTTGAAATAGCCACTGGCCACGGCAATCGCCTGGACGGTCTCGCTCGAACTGACGGTAATCGGCCCGCTGTAGAGAGTGGAAGCAGTCGTGGGAGTTGTATTGTTTGTCGTGTAGTAAATCGCTGCACCAGGAGAACTCGCAATCGTAACAGTCTGGCTGCCCGTGTACGTGCCGGCGGAAGGTGAAAACGTGGGAGTGGCAACTTGCGATTCAATGGTGTAAGTGGCAGCTGACGCAGCGCTGGCCGTGTACCCGGAGGCGATGGCAATTGCATTTATGGTCTCGGTTGCGGTGACCGTGATGGGCGCGGAGTAGGAGAGAGTTGAACCTCCGGCAGCCGTGGCGGGTGCTGAACCGTCAAGCGTGTAAAGAATGGAATAATTCGGCGTCGTATCGGAAATCGTTACGGTCTGTGTCCCAAGGTACGTTCCGGCGACGGGGCTAAAGGTGGGAGCAGCCGCAGTTTGTCCCGCAGTCGATGTGAAGGTCCACGTCAGGATTTCTTGCGTTGCCGTATTGCCCCCGGTCCCACCTGTGAAACCGATAAAGGCCACATTATCGCCGACGAGATTGGGAATATTAACGGCCCAGCTCTGAGAGAAGACCGCGCTTGTGACCGTGTCGGTCAGGGTCATGGTAAGGTTCGTGCCGTCATAGACAAAGTGCGCATGAAAAACATCACCGCTGTGAAGATTCACGCCCGAACTCGTCATATCGACTGCAGGCACGGTGGGAGAAGCACCGTTGGTGTAGAGGCCGGTAGAGTCCGTGCCTTCGCCCTGGTTACTGTAGAGATCGAATTTGACTGCGAGACTGTTGCCGATTCCGGGCGTTCCTGTCGTGGTGTCCGGTCCGTAACCGAGTCCACCGCCGTAGGGCCCGATCGAAGAAGCGTTGTTTCCCTGAATTGTAAAGGTGAAGCCATCGGCACTGCTCGGGGAAGCTGGAGTGATTTGAAATGTGAAGTCGGTTGTAAACGCCTGGATATTCGCCTCTACCTGAAACCAGCTGGCCGAGGCTTCGTATGTTCCACCATCGGTCAGCTCGAGCGCGCTGCCATTGATTTTTGCGTTGCCGAGAACGTTCATCCCTCCCCCAGCGAATCCGCTGGCGAAATTGATCGCGTTCACGCCGCCGAGATCAATCGTATACAGTCCGCTCGCGACGGGACTGTTGCTGAGGCCACTTGCCACAGCGATTGCCGAGAGTGTTTCGGTCGTCCCGATGGGTACCGCACCCGTATATTTTGTACTGGAAGTCGTGGGCGTGCTGCCGTCGGTCGTGTAATAGATGGTCGAGTTCGGAGTTGCAGAAGCAATCGTGACGGATTCGACCGTCTGATAGTAACCGGGCGCCGGGTTAAACGTTGGGGTAGCTGCTTCCGTCGTCAGGGTGTACGTTGCACTCGCTACAGGACTCTCGAGAAGTCCGGTCCCCGCAGCGATAGCGTTCACCGTACTGGTCGAAGAGAGAGTGAATGCACTTCCGTATTTCGAAGACGCCGTCGTGGGAGTAGAACCATCGGTGGTGTAATAGATCGATGCGCCCGGAGTGCTATCCGTGATTGTCACCTGGACTGTGGGATTGAATGATTCAGGGGCGGGGCTGATCACGGGCGTGGTCGCTTGCGTGGCGCCTCCCAAAAGCCCAAAGACGCTGACCTGGTTTTGCGACCCTACATAGACCTTCCCGTTCACGACCGTCGGCACAATGAATTTGACGGGATTCCCGGGGTTATCGCGAGTGGAGTTTGTTCCGCTCGAGTAGAGATGGCTAGTCACGTTTGTAGCGTCAAATGCATCCAGAACTTCCGGAGTCGTATTCGTCGTGATGGTCCAGACGAGTCCGCTCGAGGTACCGTTCGCGCTGACCGAAGGTGTGGGACTGTAATCGGTAGCGGCGAGAATTGACGCAGTGGAGGTTGGCGTTGCCGACATGACCCCGTTCGCAAACGAAAATGCCTTCAGGTAATCGCTATTCCCCCAAACGTACACGTTTCCGTTCCAGTATGCGGGCGCACCCCAAAGTCCACCGACAGACGCAGCTTCTTCCGGATCGGTCGTGTTGTTCGGGTTGTATCCCCCGAGATTCTCGCGATTGAGCACAAAAATGCGGCCAGACTTTCCGACCTGCACTAGTTGATGGGCCCCTCCGCCTCCACCCACGGAATCCGGCAAGATAACCACGCCGCCAGAGGCCACATCCAGATCACTGTTATTCATGCTGGCCTGGTCATGCGGTGTGAAATCATCTCCGACAACCGTGCCACTCGCGTTCATTGTGGGTATGCCGCCATTCAGATCCAGTTTCAGGATCGAATCGCCATAGTCCATCGCATTTGTATAGGTTGGAGCGACAGCATCGAAGGTTCCGTTGCCGGTTGCCGTAAAGATCCGTCCATACGGTTTTCCGCTTGGAATGTCCGCCGCAAGTCCCGTACCACTCATCCAGATTCCGCCGGCCAGGGAATTCGGCGTTGAACACCAGGCACCGGTCTGGACGAGGGTCGAACCGTTGTAGGTGTAGGCGAGGATCCAGCCATGCCACGGGCCTTTGTCCCCATGCGAGCCAAAGCCGATGTAAACAATTCCATTCAAGAACAGAAGGCTTGTGCGGTTATTCTCCCATTTTGGATCCCAGTTGAGCGTGCCACCAGAACTTCCGTTCCCATTCCCCGGGACGGAAGCGGCTAACACCACCGGTCCACCGAACTTTTCCTGGCCCGTCGTGATATCCAGGGCATGCAAACGCTGGATAAACGTGGTGCCACTCACCGTAGATTTCGCGACGACATAGAGTGTGCCCGTCGAGGAATCGATCACCGGTGTGCTGGTGATACCAATTTCGGGAACGATATCTCCAGTCGAAACGTCGCCATTCGGCACGGTCGTCTCTCCTGCGCCCGCTCCATGCGCAGAATCGAGAAGAGTCACCTGCCAGAGTGGACTGGCGTTTGCGCCCGCGTTGCTGTCAGCGTCAAACGCAAATACGCTGTCGTGTTCGGTTGCCAGGAAAACCACGTTATGGACCGTACCGGCCTGTGGGGTTCCTGCGCCCATGGTTACACCCGGCATGTAGAGTGGCTGGGCATAGACATAGCCATCGACAGGCTGCGAAAACAGTTTTCCAAAGGTGGTGGAATTGACGTTCGAGGGAGTCAGAATTGATTCATTCGTATTCGCGCCGGTTCGAGCGATGTCATTATGCTGTGTCGTTACACTGGTCTGTGCTGATGCAGGCCACGCGAACAATCCGATGAAGGTGGTCAACAGGAACAAGAGGTGAATTGACCGAACAACCTTCGACGATAGAACTTTTGACAGCTTACCCCTCAGCACATACATCATGAATACTCGCCCTCCGCCGGCGCACGTCTCTTAGTAATCCATCCAGAGATTTCAGAACGCAGCCGGCAGATCATTTTCGCGGAAGCAGTGAGCGAAAAGAGTTGGGGAACGCCCCATGCAAACCGGGCTGTATCTAGGATAGGGTGACAAACTATAACTGCGGCGTAGCGGAAGGAACAAGCAAGAAATACGACGGGCAGCGCTAAATTTTGCTCCAGTACTTATAGTACAAAATTGCGGATTTCTCCGACCAACTGAGTGCGAGTGTCCAAAATTTATTCCACTTCCCCTTCCGGTCGGCATCCCGCTTTACTCCCGGGCTCGGTCAGAGGCAGCTCTCCCACCCGCAACTCCAGTTGCAGCTTCGCGTTATCCGATCGAATTCCCACGGGACCCTCGAACCTGCCACCCTCAGTACCAACCGATCCTTCCCAAACCAGGGTGTTATCCACAAACACATTCAATTCCTCGGCCCTCATCTCCGCGCGAAGTCGGTGCGTATCTCCGATTCGCAGCGTCGGCACGGGCCGACTCTTCCGAGCCTTGATGTTCTTGTACCCGCGATTTCCGCACTCCGCGCTCGTGTGCTCTCCGGGATTGCTCTTGACCGATACCACCAGTTTCGACTCCGGATCGATTCTCCACATGGCATACACCAGGTTGCACGCATCGGCCGCTCTCAGCTTCAATCCAAATTGCCGGCGTAATTCGCCCGACCCGAGCCGCGCTTCATCCCTGGTCTCGCCGAGATAGGTAAATCCTGCTTCGACGATTTGCGGCGTAGCTTCATTCACATAGGCTCGCATTTTCGGCACATTTACGAGCAATCCATGGTTCGGGGCTTCTTCGATCTTTCCTTCTGTTACGCACAGATTTGCCAGCGATACAGACGTCATTCGCGATCCGGAGGGTTCTCCCGTGGCGCTCATTCCGGCCACGCAGAGGATCACCGCAATTGTCCGTAAGGACCATCTTGGCCGCGTTGTGTTCAGTTCTCGCATGCGATCCTGCCTCCTCTCCGGAATTCTTTTCGTCCGCAGGGCAAGTCACGAGAACAGCACCCGCGGAGCGATACCTAGATCGGGCGGACTACCGTGCAGCACTCGGACCACCTCGCTACCTCCAGTTGCCCACAAGCACGAACGGAGCCCAGAAATAAGGATGAGCATACGGGGCGCGGGGAGGGGGATGAAAGCCCGTCGTGTGCGCGGATTGATTCGGATCGGAATCTGGCTCGAAGGGCAACGCGTTCGGTCCCGTTTGACCGCACTCCCCTCCGGAACATCCGTGCAGGAGACTCAACTGTGCCTGACGCAGCGATTCTATTTTCGTCTGTTCGGGGTGCTCGCCATGCAGACGGTAGAAATTTTGCATGAGGTGCATGGTGCTCAGGTCCGCGACCGGCCAAAGTGTCGCAATGACCGCGCTGGCCCCTTTCAGTTGTGCGAGCACTGCGAAGTTTTCAACTTCCGAACCTTCACCCGATCCCACAGCCGTGTTGCAAGCCGAAAGCGTCAGAAGCTCGACGCCATGAAAGAGATTGGTGCCGCTCTTGATTTCCGCAAGGCTCAGATGCCGCTGCTCGTCGGAGTCTTGCTCGGATCCTCCGAGCAACAAATAGGAGTCATATTCGTTGCCGGCCGTGAAGCGAAAGTGGCTGGCCACGTGTACCAGGGAATAGCCTTTGCCGTGCTGGAGGGCGTCTTTCATTGCTTCCTTCGTAAATGAGTCGTCGAGCAGAATCTTTCCGGAAATGACGCCATTCTCGGAGTTGGAAATGCTGTCGTCGTGAATCACGCCGTACAGTTCGCTTTTTACATAAGGCAGAGGATGGCTCCCTTTGGAGACGCCCATACCGAGCCCGCGCCATTCGGCCGACGCTGGGCGTTCAAGCCGCGAGTGACTCGCGGGAGTAAACATGGTGATGTCGTATTTTTCGACGAGATACTGGCGCCCGTCGTGGAGGGCTGCAATGGGCACGTAGCGTAAGGCTCCATCGAGCGACCACATCAGCGTTTTGGCCTGGGCATCCTCAAGGGCAGCTGCAACGGGACCAACCAGAATCCTATACAGTTCGCGGGCGAGTGGAACCGGATCAAGCCGGGGGTTGGTCAGGACCGAACGGAACTGCTCGACCTTTTGATTCAGGTCGGCTGCCTTAATATCGTAGGTAAAGGGTACCTGCGTTTCCGGGGTGATGAGTATGACGTGGTAGCGATCCTCGCTTACGACGGTGTACAAGGCTACGGTCCCGTTGCCAAGTTCGCGCAGCGTTTCCTGAAGTCCCTTCGCTTCACGCAAAGCCTCGGCACGAGCTTCTCCTTCGCTGCGATCGGAGAATTGCTTCGGAAGAGAATCGAGGTAGTTGTCGTAGGCCTTGTTTGCCGCAACCAGCTTCGTTTCGAGATTGGAAAATTCGGCTTTTTCGGCAGGGCTTAACTCGGACTGGGCACTCAACGCCGCAAAACGGCGTCCGGCAACCAGCAGGCGATCCTGAACCTCTTGAAATTGTTTGCGGGAGTCCAGTTCGCGAGCGTCGTAGCTTGCAGCACCGGCTGCATCTTCGGCACCGTCACGGCGGACGAAATCCAGATATTCCTCGTCCTTCAGAAGATCGAGCACCTGCTGCGCTTCGGGAATGCGTCCCTGAACAATCAGGGTGTCCGCCAACTCACGGTAGGTCTTTGAATGCGAGGAGAGATAACTCTTCTGCAGGTTCTCGCTGATGCCTTGCATGTTCACACGGATCTGCTGGTATGCGTTCACTGCCTGTTTGCCATAGAACACGGCAACAGACGGCTCTTTCATGGACTTCCAGAGTCGCATCAGGCGGTCCAGTGTTTCGCCCTCGCCTTCGGGATCCCCCAGAGCGTAGCGGATGGCGAGCGCCTGGTTGTAGTTCGCCAGTGCGCGCGTCCCGTCGCCAGACCGCTCATAGGCCACGCCAAGATTTTGTAATGCCTCGGCTTCACGAACCGGGTTGCCATTGGTGCGGCTGAACTCGAGCGACTTTTCAAATGATTCGATCGCTTGCCTGTCGTTCTCGGCGCCGCCGAGAGAAAGGTAAATGAGCCCCATCTTGTCAAGACTGTAGGCCTGTTCGGCAAGGCTGCCGAAATTGCGTTGGATCAGCAGGCCTTTGCGAAATGTTTCTAGCGCTTTCTCTGAGTCTCCTATCGCAAAATAAGCGTCGCCGAGCTGGTTGTAGAGGTGTGATTTCTTTTTGAGATCGAAAAACAGAAGATTTGCGGCAAAGGCACGTTCAAATTCAGAAATGGCCCCCTGGTAATACGCAAGCGAGCTCTTCTGGTCGCCGAGCGAGGCGTAGGTAAATCCGATGAGCGCCAGAACCTTGCCGTCGCCATCCGGATAATCGACGCTCTTGCTTCGATTCTGGGCCGCAAGCAGATTCTCGAGAGCCTTGCGTTTTTCTCCCAGAAACAGATATGTCTCGCCCGTCCGGTACAAGGCATCTGAGGCCTGCGCGTTCAGATCGTGCTCGTTCGCCAGTTTCAGCGCTTGCTCGTCGTTTGCAAGCGCATCCTGGCGGCGGCCAAGCCAGTTATAAACCACGCCAATCGCCAGGAGCGCGTTCGCTTCATTTTTGGGATCTCCAGCCGCGTGCCACGCTTCTCGTGCCTCCTGATTTGCCGCAAGTGCCTTTTCGCCCTCGTTCAGAGAAAGCCAGACTGCAGCCATCGAAGTGAGAGTTTCGGCAATCTCCTTTGCGCTACCGAGCTGTCGGCGAACCTCAAGGGCTTGTTCAAACAAGGCAATCGCCTTTTGACAGCTTTCTCGCTTCGCAGATCGCTCTCCTTCGGCTTGCAGACGGTCACCCCGGGTTTTGAGGTCCGCAACTGGATTGTTTTCGGGTGCTGGCGCAGGTGTAGCGTCGGTCTTGGTCGTCGACCGTTCCTTCAGCCGGGCATTCTGAACCTGAATTGCTTTCAGATGCTCATCGGCAAACGTCAATTCCATTTCGAGCTGGAGCGCGGTAGCCAGATACAGACTGGTCGCCGCTTGCATGAGATGCCTCGCGCGAAAAATGTCTCCTGCGATCTGGACGAAGTACGGATCATTCCAGTTCGTGATGCTGGTAAAGGCGAACCAGTCCCACACTGCAGGAAGAGACGTTAGCGCAGACTGCGCCATGATCTCTTTCTGACGGGCGACCATTTCTGGATCCCACATCGCCGTTACGCCGCGATGTTCGAGGAATTGCAGGAATTCGAGATCTGTTCCCTTGTTCAAATTGAATTCGTTGCTGAACGAGGCGAGCGCCTGGTCGTCTTGACCCTGCTTGATATAGGCCACACCCAGATACCGCTCACACTCGGCACGACCGTCGACAGTTTCCTTTTCCGGGTATTTCAAAAGAGCGAGTTCGAAGAGACGGATGGCCTCCGGTGTGTTCCCCAGTGCCAGTTGCATCTTGCCCTGACTGGCAATGGCAAAAGCCATCTCTTTCGGTTTATTCTGAGTCGTTCGAACCTGCTCTAATTGCCTGTAGGCCGCCAACGCATTTGCCAAATCCTTCTGATAAAAATAGTCCTTGGCGATCTGGTCCAGGGCCTCGGCTTCGCCGTTTCCATCACTGGCCTGGTGATAAAGCGCGACGGACGATTGCAAATCCGCAATGGCTTCCGGTAACGCGTTCAGTTTCTCGTCGATCTTCGCCAAATCGACCGATACCAGCGCTTCCTCGGCGGGCGTGCCACTCGTATGATACAAATTGCGGCTTTCAAGAAGCACGACCCTGTCCTCTGACAACTTCTTCCGCTGTGCGTCACTGGCACCCGTCAAGTCAACCTGATAGGAGTTACCGATCAGGCGGAGGATATGGGCTTGCTCGTGCGCTAGTTTTCCTGCCCGGGCAGTTTCGAGCGCTTGCGTTAAGTACTCCAGCCGCTCGTGACGATACTTTTCATCCTCGGGTCCATAGAAGAAGAATTCGCAGGCGGAAGCGAGTCCCAGATAAGCTGCCGTTTCGCCCACCTTGTCGTCGGTCGCTTGACGGAGCGGGATCTCTTTGTTGTATTCCTCCATCGCTTTCAGTGGCTCGTTTGTTGCCACGTAGTAGTTGCCGCGGTATTCAAGTGCCAGGGCTTCCTGGCCTTTATCGCCAACTTTTTGCGCAGCATCGATTGCTGCCGCGTGTGTAGCCAGCACCTTGTCTTTCTGCCCGAGTTCGAGGTACACAAAACCCAGTTGATTGAGACAAAGGGCGAGTTCCTTGTCGCCCTCCTTCGATTCGCGAAATTCACGTTCCTGTTCGAGGGTGGAGCGAGCTTCCTGGTACTTGGCGCTTTTGATCTGGAGACGGGCGACGTTTGCAAGCAGCCTGGCCTCGAGGTTTTTGTCGCCGAGCCCGGCGTAGAGAGCGGCAGCCTTCTGATAGGAAACAAGGGCTTCGTCCTTGTGCCCCGCTTGCTCGTAGGCAATCGCCGTGCGATAGGTCCAGCCCGCTTGCGGTTTCGCGGTCGCATTTTTCTCTGCAAATTGCTCCGCTTCGTCACAGTAGGGAATGGATTCGCCATAAAGCGACTGAGCTTCTGCCTGGACTTTGTCGGCCTCAGCAAGTCGTTGCAATTGGGCGCAAAGACCTTCGACTGCGAAACGTTCGCGGCTTGAATCCTGCAACTGGCGAAGAAGCGGAAGCGCCGCCTTGTATTTTTCAACGGAATGAATGTCGGGGGCCTCCTCGTCATACTCCAGGATGACGCCCTCCGATAGATCCGCTGCGGCTCGGACCAGCAGTTCATCCGGGGCCGCGGCCGGGCGCAACTGAGCAATCCGTAGTTCGTACTTCCCCGCCGGGGCATCAGCTTGATTTGCTTCTACGGCAAGGGTGTAGTTCCCGGAAATTTTTGCAATCCAGGGCAAGCTTTCAGGACCTTCCTTGCCATTCGGGCTCTCGGCTCTCGCGAGTAGTTTTCCATCGGGGTCGTACAGGTAGAGACGCACATCGATCCCCTGTTGCTCGGCGACAAATTCGACATACTGTCCAGCCGCGACCATCGTACGGTAGCGATGTTTTTCCCCGCCTCGCATCGCGACGGTCAAGGCTTTGCCCGGTGCGAGATCTGGCGCGGTATCTGGCGAGAGCGAGCCATCTGGCTGCTGTTCTGAGACTCCACGGGGAGTCGCTGAAACAAAGTGCCCGCCAAACAAACCGGAAAGTGCAAGGCAAAAAAAGGGGAGAAGAAGCAATCGGGGGTGTGCCAGTGTGGCGGAGGTAGGATGAATCGGTCGCAGTCGTAAGCTCAGCACGGGTTCAACCTTTATCTCGGCCAAGCTTAGCATCAAAACAGGAAAAGCTTTTAGGCAGCCATCTGGACGAGAAGAACCTTCCGGCGAACTGCCTTCGCAGGCTGCTCCGGTCTGCGGCACAACTCTGAACGAAATCATTTACAGAGCTTTTTGGAATTTGATGAGACAGAAATCTGTGGAAAACTGGCGGCTCGAAAGAATAAGGCCGCAGACGATGGCGGCAATCAGTGCCTGGAGGCGGCTTCGGAACTAAACACAAGAGCTTCCGTCATGCCGGAGAATCGAAACTCCCGCAGTGTCCGTGACCCGTCTAGATTCCTCGTGAAGACAACTGCATTGTCGCGGTACCGCTCCGCGCGGCTCACTACTTTTCCCTCGAGAATGACCGTCTCGCCGCGAGGCCCTTCAATTCGTACCATGGCGTTCGGAACATACGATTCCCAACGGATGACGCAATTCCCTGTCGGTATGTCGCTACGACCGAGCGTTAGCGCCGTGTGCAGTGTAACGTCCCTTTTTCCCCGTTCAAAGGGTCGCGTCGGGAACCCGTGAGAACTAAGATTTGTGTGCGCCACTTCCGCTTCATGATCACTGCCATACGGTCCTGCAAGGACCTGATAGGACCGCTTCCAAAACAAATTCTTCGGAATGACCACAAAAGGAACACCGAACTGGGTCAATTCATCGGCCGTCTTGTCCGCTTGCAGCTTGTCGTTGTATTTGCCAACTTCGAGATATTCCTCCGGTGGCACTCCACTGTTCAGTTCTCTGGAAGACTCAACCTGAAGTCCCGGCTGCCGCCCTGACTCAGGTTGCGGAAGAACTGGCCGAACCGGGGCTGGGTTGGGTTCTACCGGGTTTTCGAAGCGAGTCGATGGCAAAACTGTTGGCGAATTGGCGAGATCGAATGAACCTGACGCGTTCACTTGCGTCGCCGGAAGTACCGTTGGAGTCGCTTCGAGACCTGCCCTGAACTTCTCAGCACTGGGCTTGACGGCATTGGGCTTTGCCGCACTTGCCTTGACTGCCGCGTCTGAAGGTTGTGAGGAACGCTGCTCTGCGTCAGGAAGACGGAGTGGAGCGGGAGTCTCGGGTTCCGCTGTCGGCCGTGGCGCGGTCGCTTCTGCGGTTGGCCGCGGCAGCGTCAGTCCTCTAGAGAGCAGGTTCGCTGCCTCTGGCGCCGGCTTCGCCGCTTGTGACGATGCCTCCGGTCTCTGTTTTCCCCCCACTCGTTCGCCCAGCCGAATCAGAGAGTCGCCAATCGCGCTGCTGTAGTTGTGCGCCAAAACCGCGGTCGCAACGATTGTGGAGACGAGGACACCGGTAGCCACGCCGCTGGCGAACCCGGAGATCCGCCGCGAGGCGTTTTGTCGCGGAGGGACCACGTTGACCGCTTGTAAGCCGGTCCGCTTTGCGTCCGCCGCGCGAAAGAGCTGCGAACGGAGATTCAGGCGATAAGGGATGAGACCGGCCTGGCACCTTTTCGGCAGTTGACGGCGCATGCTGGCTGATCCAGGCTCGGATTTCTTCCCGGTCCGCTTTCGCGAGGCTGGTAAATCTCAAGCCCCCTCTTCTTCCAGTCTCGTCCGTCCATGCGAGTTCACTTTGGGCTTCGAGGAAACGCGTACACGCCATTCGCCCATCGCCTTCCACCTTGTAATTGCGTTGCGAAAACCAGAAACGAATCGTCGTCGTCCGTCTGACGGGCGTGGTCGAATAAAAAGACAGGCCTCCCTCGGAGATATCCGAGACCGTGCCGCCGTTGTCTGGATCGAGAGTGACGTAGGCGAGTCCTTCGACTTTCATCCGTGGACTCTGACGGCGCTCCGTTTTGATCATTTGCGCTGTTCTCCTGTCCCTGACCCGGCGTCTTTACGACGCCCATTTTCCGAGTCGAGACTGATCGACCGTCATCTCTCACTCATCGAACACGGAATGGTCAGTATTCCCGGGTACACAACGAATGCCGGCCAGTTTCGGCTGGCCACGGCGCTCTCCCGGGCGGGGTAGGGATGAAGCAGACAAATGGAATTCGAGGTTCGATTAAACAACGGTAGAACGGTAGGTCAATGGTACGGAGGTACTAGCTCGCTTTGATTTGGTCAAAGGTGGGACGCTTTCCCCGTTCCGCGCTGTGGAGCCGAGGCGGAACCTTCTTCCCCGCTCGCCCGGTGCTGACGATTGCTTCTGGTAGGTTTGAATCCGCGAACCAATTCCATTCCCGCTGAGCCGTATAATGCTTCCATGACAGCTTCCCCCACACAACACATGCAGTGCATGGAGGTCTGGGGGGGCAGCCAGCTCACGTCGAGTGGAGTCGAACTGGCTGGCCTCGATGTCTGGGTGTATAGCAAACCATTCGGCGAAGCCCAGCGAGGTGGCGACGTCTACTACGTCTCGAGCTGCGCTTCTGGCCGCATTAGCCGCCTGCTCCTCGCCGATGTTTCAGGTCACGGCAAATCCGTCGCTTCCATGGCCGCCGACCTGCGCACCCTGATGCGGCGTTTTGTAAATCGCCTGGACCAGAAGGAATTCGTACGTCTCTTGAACGAGCAGTTCACTGCTCTCTCGAGCCAGGGCAGCTTCTCGACGGCGGTCGTGACCACATTTTTCGCACCCAGTCGCAGACTCACTCTTTGCAACGCCGGGCATCCCCGCCCGCTTCTGTTTCGAGCCGTCGACGGCCGTTGGTCGTTCCTCGGCCACCAGGACAATCCCGAAAGAAAGGGGCCGCGCAACATTCCTCTCGGCATCTTTCAACTGGCCGACTACGAGAATCTAGACATCGAACTCGAGGTTGGCGACTGCCTCGTGAGCTACACCGACGCTCTCATTGAATCCTGCGACGCCGATGGCGAAATGTTGGGCGAAGAAGGTCTGCTGCGTATCGTCAACCTTCTGGGCGACATCCCTGCGGAGAAACTCATCGCCGACGATTCTCCGGGAAATCGCCGAGCGTTTCCCCGACAATCTTTCTGCCGACGACGTCACCCTGATGGTCGTTCGTGCGAACGGCCGCTCCCTGCACTTCAGTCTGCGAGAGAAACTGGATGCATTCGGACGCTTCCTGAAAGCACTCCTGGGCAGAGATCGCGCCCCGTTTCCCGACGCCAACCTCGCCAACATGGGTGGGGCGATCATTCCGGCGCTCGGCCGCCGTTGGCGCGCCCCTCGAACGCCCCAAGAATGAATTGTTCCTGAGCAGGTAACTTGCGCCTGGAAACTGCGACGAAATCGTCCACGATTCAAGAGTTCTGCTTGTGCCGAAGGTCCAGAGGCGTCTAGGCCTGTTGCCGCGGAGGAACTTGTCGTTGCCATTTTACGAGCGCTGAACTTCGCACATAGCGCGTCGTCTACAACCGATGACTGAAGGGTTGGCTTGCGCAGCAGGGTGTACACTTGCCTGGGGTGAAGCGATGCAGCTGACTCCGCGCAGGTTGACTACTCATCAGAAGGCAGTGCTGATTCACGTGCTCGTCACGTTTCCTGACCAGCAGGTCGGGATTCGCTATTCGGGGTCGACAAGCGATGCGCTCGGTTACGCAGAAGATTTTTTGACGATCTTCAAGGCGATTGGGTGGAACGTGGAAGGTGGTGCGCAATCCGAGGCTCTGGCGCGAGAGTACCCGGGCTTGGCGCTCGTCGTTCGCGATCTGGGTAGCCTGCCTCCGAGTGCTGAAGCGTTTCGAGATGCGCTACGAATTTACGGGATTGAAGCCGGAACGTTTTGTGATCCATCCTGCCCGATGAGCCCCGGTGGGTTTATCCTGACAGTTGGCCCTCAAATATAAGGCTCGCCGATTAAGAAACATGAATCTGATTCATTTGATGTTGGACACTCGGGTGTTCTCCTCAGAACAGGAACAAAAAGAGAATCCTCAGAACTTCGGCCGAAGCTACTTCGCTGAAAAGCTCTGCCGGCTGCCGGGGAATAGTTTAAATTACAGACGGGAAGCGGTCGTGCGGGTCAGATCAGGGAATCAACAGGGAATGGCATTTCCGTGTCCCCGACTTCAGCCTGGGACCGATTCACATTCGAGGCTGAGCTCTTGAGGCCGCACGCTAGAGGATTAGCCCGGCATGATGTCCGGAGCTTGCGACACTCGGGTTCACCAATTGAGCCGGCGGATTCCCGTGATGAGGTCAAAATGCTTGTCCCGGCTTAGAATCTGGAAGGGCATGCTGTCGGGATAGCGCCGCGATCCACATATCATTGGTAGGAATCCGCTTTCCGACTCGCCTCAGCTCAAGATTGATTGCTGCGAAGTGATGTGTCGTTCCATCATCGATGTCCAGCACCTTGCAGTCCTCGATGAGCCCGTCCAACCACCGGTTGTAGGTAGCCCGATGACGGGATTGCGCAATCTTGTATCGATATTCTCCCAATACGACGACCGGAAGCGCCACCTGCTCCGCATGGTCAAATATCTCAAACACAGCCGAATCTTCATCTGCAGCGGCTGAGAGGGCATTCGTGTCGACGATCAATCCCACATCTCCGCATCGATTTGTTCGAACGCTTCTTCAACCGCCTTGTTGATCAGCACCGTCTCTTTGCGCAAGTGCTTCAGCTTGCCGATATGTTTCATCCACGGTTTGTCTGCTGCGGTGCGTGGCGCTTTCAACCTTTCTGCCACCGCCTCACTCACAAACTGTCGGAGCGGAACGTTCTGTTCGGCCGCTTTGGCCTTCGCACGGCGAAAAATGCGATCAGGTATTTCCAGGGTCGTTTTCATCCTTAGAGTTTCCCATATTTATGGGAGCGCTCAATTCGGGTGTGGCTTTCGCCACGAATTCGTTGGTTTTGCGCCGTGGTGCACGGTCGACCATGCGCAATCGCGAGGCCAAAAAAACTCTTCAGAAATACAATCATTTTTGATGCGCACTGAGCTCCTCGAGCTTGTGCTTTAATTCTTCAAGCTTTTGGCCAGCTTCACCGAGTTTGCCTTCAGCCGTCAGTCGCTGGTAATCAGCAAGGTCTTTTGCCGCCCCCGTGATGAGCGCGTTCAGATCCACAGCTCGATTGCCCGCGGCGGGAGATGCCGAGGGGCTCGGTGCCGCTTCCACCGTAGCAGCCGCTGCCCTCAGCGACGACTCCTCGCCACCAAAGAGGGCGCTCATCGCTGAGTCAAAGGTCGGCCCATAGGCGAGTCGGTCCTGGAGCGCGAGCACCACCAGGCGCAGCTCAGGCATCGGGCTGCGGTCGGCTTGCAGGTAAATCGGCTCCGCATAGAGCAGCGCGCGCCCGCACGGAATCACCAGCAGGGTTCCGCGTCGCACGTGCGAGCCTTGCTGATTCCAGAGCGTCAATTGTCCTGACAGCTGCGCGTTCTGATCGATGCGCGCTTCGATCTGCAGGGGGCCGTCGACGAGTTTTGTTTTCGGGAAGTCGTAGACGATCGATGTACCATAATTTTCGCCGTCGCTACGCCCGGCAATCCAGCCAATCAGATTGTTCCGGTTGGCCGGCGTAAACGGCAGAATCTCGACGAATTCGACGCTCGTTTCACCCGGCAGTTTCATCAGCACGAAATTCGGCTCCATCCCCTGCGTCTTCTGCTGACCGGATTCATCCATGCCCACTTCGGAAGCTACCGTCCACAGGTCCTCGCGGTTGTAGAACACTTGCGGATCAGTCATGTGGTAAAGGCCGTATACGGAGGCCTGCAGTTTGAGCAGCAACTCTGGATAGCGTACGTGTTTGCGAAGCGCTGGCGGCATGGCCGATGCATCCTCGAAGAGAGATGGGAAAATGCGGCGATACGTCGCGAGGATTGGGTCCCCGGAATCAAACACATAAAATGTTGTGGTTCCATCATAGGCATCGATGACCACCTTGACGCTATTCCGCAGGTAGTTAATAAGGTTGCTGCCGAGAGCGTAATGGCTCGAATAGGGATAGCTGTCTGAAGTCGTAAACCCGTCCATAATCCACGACAACCGACCATCGTCGCCGACGACCATGTAGGGATCCGAATCGTAGGTGAGGAACGGTGCCAGCGCCGCCACGCGATCGCGCACGTTGCGCAGCATCAGCAGCCGGCTCTGCCCGTTAATGTCGTCGCTGAACGGGAGCTTCGTGAGGTCGCCACGGTCAGTGGCGATGAGGACACGGCGAAGGAAACTGCCCAGCAGGATGCCGCCTTTGCCTTCGTAGGACGTCAGGCTGTTGGTCTGGCCTTGCGGGTAGTTGAATTCCTGTTGCCGGGTCTTCACGTACACGTCGGTGTTGGTTAGTTCACCGAAATAGATCTCCGGGCGCTTTACAACGATGCTCTGGACGGTGCTCTGGATGGGCATATTACTCAGAATCAAGGTCGGCAATCCTTCCGGCGTGAACCCATTCACGGGGTTCATGGTGATCCCGTAGCCATGGGTGTAGATCAGCTTTTCGTTGATCCAGTTGCGGCTACTCTCGGGAAGCTTTTCGACGTTCAATTCGCGTGGAGCGAGCATCACCTGGCGCATGGAGCCGTTGATTTCATACCGATCGATGTCGATGTCGGGAAAGTCGTAGTAGGTGCGGATTTCCTGAATCTGTCGCAGCGTGTCCTGGAGTGCGCGCCAGTCCCAGAGGCGAATGTTCTGTAGCGTAGCCTGATTGTTCGCCGCGTCGGCCGCCCCGACGGTCGTCTCGGCGGGAAATTCGCGCCGCGCGAGGCGGTCGAGTCCATACGCCTGGCGCGTCAGCTCGATGTTGTGCTCAATGTAGGGTCGTTCGCGAACCAGTTCGTTCGGCTTCACGATAAAGCTGTTTACATACCAACCGAATACCTGAAGGACGAGATAACACAGGGCGGCCGGGGCGACGGCTACGAGGAGCCAGCGAGCGCGCGGCCGAGACACACTGTTTACAGCTGCAATCACAGCACCGAGTACGAGCGCGGCACAGACTACAAGCGTGCCAGTCAGCATGACGTGCGCATCCGTGTAGGTGACTCCACCGAAGATCGTATGATCGTCGAATAATCGCTCGAACCGGCTGATGTACACGCGCATCGCGAGAATCAGCAAAAAAAAGGCAAACGCAACCGAAAATCCGCGCCAGGGCAAATGGGAGTAACTGCGTCGGCGCCCTGCAAGCGCCCGCGTGCTCAAAATAAAGAAAACGGCGATAACACAGGCAAGCACGGCTAGCGTCAGCAGCCAGCTGGTGACGGACTGCCAAGCAGGGAGAGTGAAAAGATAAAAGTTTATCGGCTTTCCAAAAATCGGATCAAGAACACTACCGCTGCCTGGCGGCGCATACCAGTAGAGTGCAAACGTCGACCACTCCGTCATGAAGCCCGTGGCGGTTGCGAGTGCAATCAGGAGCGCGACCACGAGTCCGATCAACCGCAGAATGCGCTCGACGGGTAGTCTCAACGCCTGGCCGCCGATAATGATCATGTGATCGTCCGGAAATTCGGGCTGGTACGCCCGCCGCAGTGCCAGGAACCATCCGTAGAGAAAAAGAAATGTGGCAACGAAAAATGCCGCAAAGACCGCCCACTCGAGGCTGAGTGTCTTCCGGAATACGTCCTCGTAACCGAGCGCTCCGAACCAGAGGGCGGTGACGTAATACGACAGTGCCGTCCGGCTACTGAAGAGGATCACGGCGACAACGGCAAGGACAAGAAACAAGAGGCGGTGACGCCGAGGCGGTTGCGGCATGTCGATTAGACCGGGCATAACTCTATCCTGCTTTCAGGAGCACGTTCGTCTGGGGAGCCAAGTAGAGGCAATTGTACGCTATCTGCGATTCGGCGAAGAGCACTGGAGTTCATGATTGGACGGAGACGTCGGTAGAACTTTATACAGCTGCGCGTTCTACGCGGGCACCGAAACGTTCGGCAGTGGGGCGACGATAGTGCCTATATTCCTTCATACGCCTGCTTGCGTAGTCAGTAAGGCACGGACGGTCGGAAAAAAAGACCAGCTCCTTACCTGAGAATTCAACATTGGTTTCTCCGGCTACTCGTAGCGCAAGGCCTCCACCGGATCAAGACGAGCCGCCTTGATCGCAGGGTACATTCCAAAGAACAGGCCGACGCTCATCGAGACGCCGACTGCCAGAAGGATCGACCATAGAGGAATGGACGAAGGCAGGCTCGGTACGACGAAGTTGATCAGAAGACTGATAGCACCGCCCAGGATCACGCCGATCACACCACCGGCACCTGTCAGCACGATTGCTTCGGTCAGGAATTGCCAGATCACATCGCGACGCCGCGCCCCGATCGCTTTGCGCACACCGATTTCGCGAGTGCGCTGGGTCACCGACATCAGCATGATATTCATCACGCCCACGCCCCCCACGAGGAGACCAATCGAACTGATTACCGAGATCAGGAGAGCTACGGAGCCAGTAATCTGACGAAACTGGTCGGCGATCTGTTGGGCGCTTGAAATGCCGAAATTATCAGGCTTGTCATACGGCACGTTTCTGCGCCGGCGCAACACTGCGCGGATCTGGTCCTCGGCTTCCGCCATACGGCCCGGATACGCCTTGGCACCCACAAAGTTTTCATCGTCCTCCGGAAGATGTTTATGGTAGCTGCGGTACGGGACCATGACGGCCTTGTCCGCGGACTGATCCTTGACGAAACCGCCCTTGCGCGGTTCGAGCACTCCGATCACCTCGTAGGAAACCCCGTTCACCAGGATGGGTTTGCCGAGCGGGTCCAGATCGGGATACAGCGTTTTGGCAATATCCGCACCGATCACGGCGACATCCGCACGATGCAAGTTCTCCGCTTCGCTGAAAAAACGTCCTTTTCTTGGCCGGGAATTAAAGACTTCTTCGGTGGCAGGCAGCGTTCCGTTGTAATCGACACCGGAAACTTCCTTGCTCAAATAACGAGCAGTCACCGGTCCACGCTGCGGTCCGTCCTCGATGAAGCGCGGATAGAGACTCGCGGTAACGGTGCGGACTGCCGGACAGTACTGCTCGATCGCCTCAGCATCTTCAAAGCTCAGTGGCTTGCGATCGCGCTCCTCGGCTGAGAGCCGCCCGCTATGAATGCCAGGATCGAACCTGAAGATGAACAGCGTTTCAGGCCCATAGTCTGTGAGATACGCGTCCACCTCTCCGTAAACCCCAACCAGAATCGCGACAACCGATAGCAACGCGGTGATTCCGATGACGACTCCGAGCACCGTGAGAAACGACCTCATCTTGTTCTCGCGGAGTGTCGCGAGCGCCATTTTCGCGTTTTCCTGAATCGTCATGCCCATAGGAATCTCTGACTGGGTCAGGCCTCCTGTCGCAACGCTTCAATGGGCTGCAGTGCCGCAGCCTTTCTCGCCGGATACACGCCGAAAAAAACACCAACAACGGCGGAAATCACTTCGGCAATGAGGACGGCAGAAAGCGGTACGGACATGGGAACCGAGGTGGTTGCCCTGGTCAGGATCGCGACAGCATAGGCAAGGACCACGCCGATCCCCCCGCCGACCGCCGCCATAACAGCAGCTTCCACGAGAAATTGCATCAGAATGTCGCCGCGGCTTGCTCCGAGCGCCTTGCGAATGCCGATTTCCCGGGTGCGCTCCGTGACGGCAGCGAGCATGACATTCATGATCACCACGCCACCGATCAGGAGGAAGACCGAGACCACGCCGATCATGGCCGTTGCAATTACGCCGGTGAGGTTTTTCCAAAGCTCCATTAACGTTGCCGAATCGAAAATTCCGAAGTTGTCGGTCTCGTTGGGCGCGAGGTGCCGCCGGGCACGCATGAGCGCCCGGGTTTCATCCTGGGTCCGCTCCATCCACTCCGCCCCGCGAGCCTGGACGTTAATCCAGATTCCGTCATACGCACCGTAAATTTTGAAATAGGTCTGGATGGGAATGTAGGCGAAATTATCCTGGGACTGACCAAGTACAGAGCCAATCGTCTTAGCAACTCCCACCACTTCAAAGGGCCGACCGTCGATCGTTACCTCGTGACCGATGGGATCAACATTCGGAAAAAGTTTGGTAGCGAGATCATTCCCGATCATTGTGACGAACGCACGGCCCTGGTCGTCGCCAGTTGAGATGTAACGTCCTGAAGCGGGCGTCACAATATCAATGTCACCCATATTGGCGGTAACACCGCGTATGTTGCAGTCGTCGAGACTCTGCGATCCGGCACGCACTTTACCGGAAGTGCGCTGCTCGACGCCAAGGCGTAAGGGGAGCGTCAGGTTTTTCTGCAGGGATTCGTAATCGTCCCAGGTTACTTTTTTGTTCCGGCGATTGGCCCTTACATACTCGTCGACGTCCGTGATGATCGGAAATCTCGTCAGCAGAAATACATTGGAACCGAGATTGGCGACACGATCGGCAATATAGTGATCGACGCCCGAAATCAGGGCGATGACAACGATCAGAGTGGATACGGAAAGGATGATGCCCAGTAAGGTGAGAAACGACCGCAATTTGTGCGCACTCAAGGTCTCCAGCGCCACACCGATCGGTTCGCGAAGGTGAACTCGCCGTTTCAAACGCGCGCCCTGCTATAAGGAAGTTCGAATCTCACCGGCGGACGGACTATAGCACGGCGAAACGGTACGTGATGTGTCATCTGGAGACAGATGGTTTCGAAGCGATGGATTACTTGCGACCGGAGGAAGCTGGACGTGAACGGTTGTTCGACGCCGGTCCGGAGGTGATGGGTTGCCGCAACCAATTCACAATGGGCGCGAGGATATCGCGGAGCACAGGCGACTTTTCATCGCCGCCGCCGGCCGACGAGCCATGCTCGAGCGCAGGACTCGGTACGCTCAGAGAGCGCAAAAAGAGGCGGCAATCATGTACGAACGACTGCGCGACGGAGCGGGCATAGCTGACCACTGGGTCCGTGACCGTATGCCAGGTACGGCCGACAGATCCTCCGGTCTTGGTCGCAAACTCGGTCGACTTGCGCGCATACGCAGCGAACTGAGTTGAAAAACCGGTCGACTTGCGCACACGCACAGCGGTGCGACTCGCGAACCCGGAGCTCTTCCGCGCATACGCGGCGAGCTGACGCACAAACCTGGCCGACTGGCGTGCATTGGCGGCGGACCTCCGCGCAAATGCGGTTGACTTGCGGGCAAACGCAGCACTCTTGCGCGCGAGAACGGCGAGAACCGAACGATGCTGGTACCGTCGCCAATACTTTGGAGTGCCAGAAGACTCGAGTACGACGAAATCGTAGGGGGAAAGGGCAGCGGGCCCAGGAGTCTCGGGCGCAGTAGTCTCGGGCGGAGGAGTCTCGGGCGCAGTAGCAGGGGGTATGGCCAAAACCGGATTCTCTTCAAGCTCGAGCTGTACAGCTACAGCCCCGGTAGCCCGCTCGGACTGTTCCGCGATGGGGAACGGATCGAGGCGTAAATAATAGGGCCGTGGTTCAGGCTCATTGACCGCCAGAGGATGCAGCTGAAGATCGAAATCAACCGCAATCCGCCGGATCATTTCCGTAGAAACGTTCTGCTGTTGCTCCGCGTAGGCGGAAATGAGGGCGTGCTCGCACAGAAGATTGATGACACGCGGGATACCAGCCGAAGACGCGTAGATATTCTTCACCACCTCATCGGGAAACAGTGAAGGGTTCGAAACGCCGGCGGCAGCCAGTCGACGGCAAATATAGGCCGCAGTCTCCTCTTCTGTGAGAAGGCGAAGACGGGAATGGAACATAATCCGCTGGCGCAACTGGCGAAGCGCCGGCAAGTGCAGCTTTGCCTCCAGTTCCGGCTGACCCGAAAGAATGATCTGCAGGAGTTTGCCTTGGGGAGTCTCGAGGTTTAGCAAGAGACGGAGCTCGTCAAGCGTATGCAGAGGGAGCGCCTGGGCCTCATCGAGGATAAGGACCGGCAAATCCCTGGCGGCATGGCGTTCAAGGAGCCAGGTGTGCAAGGTAGCGACAAGTTCGCTCTTCGATTTGGTCTGACACGGGAGACCGAAATCCCTTAGGATCGATCGGAGCAGGCCGATCGGTTCGAGGTGCGTATGGAAGATGAAAGCGCTGGAGTGCTGGGACTGGCGCAACCAGTCCAGTATCTGATTCAGAAGACAAGTCTTACCGGTGCCGGCCTCGCCCGTAAGCACCATAAAGCCCTGGCGGGTCTCTATACCAAAGAGAAGCTCGGCCAAGGCCGATTCGTGCGCCGGGGTACTGTAGTAAAAACGAGGATCCGGAGAAACATGGAAGGGATCTTCACGCAGGCCCAGAAAGTTGAGGCATTGTTCGTACATTCGAGCCTTAGTCGAACCACCTCAGGAGCGAACTCTTGGAACGCTGCAATTGTAGGAATCCAAAGGGGAAAGGGCAATCAAATATTCAAGTGGGGTATTAACTGAATGGAAAAAAAAAGGTATCGGTACTCACCAGTAATGGTACTAGCTCCGAAGCGGGTTCCTCGGTGAAAATTGGCCTCCGGCAGGTTGTAATTCCCCTCGATACCTGTCCCGGATCCCAATTCCGCCCTCCCCTCCCCAACTCTCGATCGATGCAGGTGCGGTCGGACCAGGTTCCAGCACTTCCGTACCACAAGGGGTATTAAATGCCCCACCCCTTTTGCGGGTACCTTCTCACCATGGGTTTTTCGGGACCGCCCCACTAACCTTCCTGATTGGCGAACGGTACGGGTCGCCAGAAAAAAGGAATCGACAGATGAAACTGACAGACGTCATTCTTTGGCTCGCTTCGGGAGGTCTCGTCGCCCTTGGGATTTATATCGGCCCCTCTTTGCTCAAGTTCGCAGAACGCTTCGATGACGCGGAAGAGGAACGATTGTGGAAACATTTGCTGCATCCCGAGAGATCCTAAGGCAGCATAAAAGCTTCCGAACCAAACACGACGGAGAAGCATGACGCATCGCATCGCAGCGAGTGATTACCGAGAGAATCTACTGGCAGGCCCTTTGAGTCTCGCAAGGGATGGTTCAAAGTGCGCGCATTCGCGGTTCGCTTCAGAGACGGAACAGTCTTCGCCTTGTTATGGCTCTCAGATGCGCATTTCGCTGTGGCCAGTAGGAACGCAGCAATGTTAAGCTTGCGATTCCCTGATTGCCGCCTTCTAAGGGAACATTATGCCTGACCCAAATGATCCTAAGGAGAAGGGACATCCAAAACCCCCTGCTGGATTTGCGAGTGGGGACGAGCTTCCGACACTCGATGGCTCCGTGCCCGCAAAGCCGCCGAAGCCCATGCCTCTTCCAGGCAAACCCGTAAAGGGACTGAATCCCGGGGAAGTACCTGCCGCACCGGTTCACGATCATCACGAAAATCTGAATACACTGGATTATTTAGTACCGCAGATCGATCCCAACGCGGAAGCGACTGCGGAAAAAGGACACCCTGAATTTCCTTCTCGATTTGCGAGCGGGGAAGAGCTCCCAACGCTCGATGGTTCCGGGCCCGCACCGCCACCGAAACCCGCACCTGCCGCAGGCAAGCCCGTAAAGAAACTGAATCCCGGGGACGTACCTGCCGCGCCGGTTCACGATCATCACGAAAATCTGAATACACTGGATTATGGAGTGCCGCAGATCGATCCGAACGCGGAAGCGACTGCGGAAACGGGACGCCCTAAATTTCCTTCTCGATTTGCGAGCGGGGAAGAGCTCCCAACGCTCGATGGTTCCGGGCCCGCACCTCCACCGAAGCCCGCACCTGCCGCAGGCAAGCCCGCAAAGGAACTGAATCCCAAGGAAGTGCCGCCGGCGCATGCGACTGCACGCGATACACATGAAAACCTGAATACGCTGGATTATGTAGTACCGCAGATCAAACCAAAATCAGAAGCCACTCCCGAAAAGGGACACCCAAAATATCCCTCGCGATTTGCGAGCGGCGAGGAACTTCCGACGCTCGATGGTCCTGCGGCGGCGCAGTCAGCAAAGCCCGGATCCCCTTCGAGCAAGCCCGCAAAAGAACTGAACGCAAGGAAAGCGACGACAGCGAAGGCATCGGCAACTCGTGGGTCAGACAATCTGAATACGATCGATTCGGTTGTGGCGCTGAAGACTCCGAAAACAGGCGAGACTCCAGGCGCACGTCAAGCGCTGCCTTCCCTTCACTACGGTGGGAACTCTGGCGGCGATACCTTTGGCGGCGCAACTTTCGGTGGCGCCCCGCCCTCATCGGGTGAGCCAGGAGAGGGAGAAGAAGCCCCCTACTTCATCGGACCGTATCGCCTGGTCAAACTGCTCGGTGAAGGCGGAATGGGTCAGGTCTGGCTTGCCGAACAAACGGTCCCCGTAAAACGCAGGGTGGCTCTCAAGCTCATCAAGGGTGGCCGCTACGACGAGTCGGTGATCCAGCGATTTGAAGCGGAACGGCAATCGCTCGCGATTATGGACCACCCGGCTATCGCCAAGGTTTTTGACGCAGGCACGACACCGGATGGACAGCCGTTCTTCGTGATGGAGTTTGTTCCTGGCTCTCCCATTACGAATTACTGTGATGAGAAGCGCTTAAATACCCGCGAACGTCTGGAACTTTTTATCAAGGTCTGTGACGGAGTCCACCACGCGCACCAGAAGGCGATCATTCACCGTGACCTCAAACCGGGGAATATTATGGTCACCGAAATCGATGGCAAGGCCGCGCCGCACATCATCGATTTTGGCATCGCCAAAGCAACGGAAAAACAGGTAGAAAGCGGAACGCTTGTGACGCAGGTGGGCATGCTTGTCGGTACTCCCGGCTACATGGCTCCCGAGCAGACCGATTCCTCTCAGGATATTGATACGCGTGCCGACGTGTACGCGCTCGGCGTGATTCTGTACGAGATACTGACCGGTTCCCTGCCCTTTGATTTAAAGCAATGGCAGAAACAGCCGCTGCATGAAGTCTTGCGGCAAATTCGGGAAGACGATCCACCCCGCCCGAGCGCAAAGCTGGCGACTGAAACGAGAACAGCCATTCAAAGTGCGGACGCGCGACAGGCCGAGCCCCGCCAGCTCGTGAGTGCGCTGCGCGGTGATCTCGATTGGATCACCATGAGGGCGCTCGAGAAAGATCGAGCACGCCGCTACGATTCGCCGACCGCTCTCGCCGCCGATATCACCCGCTATCTGACCGATGAGCCAGTCCTGGCCTCGCCGCCATCGGTATCGTATCGAACGGGTAAATTCGTCAAACGACATCGGGCGGCAGTGTTCGCTGCGGCCACGGTCGTTGTCATGCTGATCGCTCTGGCCGTTTCAATGACCGTCGAAGCTGTGCGCATCGCGCGGGAACGGGACCGGGCAAACCGGGAAGCTGCGGAAGCGAAAAACGTTTCAGACTTTCTCATCCAGCTCTTCAACGTTTCTGATCCGAGCGAGGCACGAGGCAACAGCATTACCGCGCGAGAGATTCTCGATCAAGGCGCCAGCCAGATCGAGACCAAATTAACCAATCAGCCGGAAGTGCAGGCGCGGCTGCTCGCAACGATTGGAAGCGTCTACCAGACTTTGGGACTCTATCCGCAATCCCGCAAGCTTCTGGAACAGTCGGTCAGGCTTCGGCAAAAGGTGCTGGGTCCTAATAATCCCGAGCTTCTGGGTTCTCTGAACGAACTGGCTCGCGTCATGCGAATGCAGGGTCAGTTGAGTGAGGCGGAGCGCACACTTCAGAACGCTCTGGCAACCGATCGGAGCGTACTCGGACCAGAAAATTATGTAACGCTCGAAGGCATGATGGAGCTGGCGAATATATTGCACGAAGAAGGCCGCTTCGCGGAGTCCGAGAAACTGAAGCGCGAAACGCTCGAGATTCAGAGGCGCGTGCTCGGCCCGGAAAACCCGGAGACGTTGCGTACCTTGACCAATCTGGGCTACACGCTCGGCGAACAGGGGCGCCTGAAAGAATCAGCAGCGATTCTTCGGGAAGCGCTCGATCTTAGGCGTAAGGTGCTGGGCCCGGATCACCCGGAAACCCTGAGAACCGAATTCTTTCTCGCAGACTATTTGAGTTTCGACAATCAACTCGATGAGGCCGAGCAGTTACAACGCGACAACCTCAAAATGCGCCGACACGTGTTGGGGGACACCCATCCGGACACGCTCGAGACGATGGAAAGCCTTGCCAATACCCTCCAGGCGCAAAAACACTATGCGGAAGCAGAGAAGCTCCGTCGGGACGTGCTGGATGTACAACGGCGCGTGCTTGGGCCAGAGCATCCATTGACCCTGGTTACGATGAACGAACTGGCCAACACCCTGAGCGTTGAAGGGCGCTACAAGGAGGCGATTGCTCTCCTTCAGCAGACGCTTGAAATACAGACGCGCGTCCGAGGTGCCAACCATCCGGATATAGCTGAAACGAAATACAATATGGCGTGCAATGCGGCTCTCGCGGGGCACAAGGCTGAGGCTCTAGCCTTGCTGAAGGATGCGGTGGAGCACGGTCTGTCCCCTCTGAACAAGCAGCACATGCTTGAGGATTCGGACCTGAAATCGCTGCATGGCAACCCCGAATTCCAAGCCCTGGTGGCCGAGGTCCAGAAGCCAACAGGAAATCAGAAGACAGCAGGAAACCAGGCGAAGGCAGGCACCCCAAAATGAGGCAGCCTCGGGGAAAGACCCTTATCCTCAGGGCCCCAAAAAAGGTACTCGTAGTACGCCGAAAGGTACTTGACTGGATAACGGCTTGCATTATGCTTCCAACTTGTCATTCTTTCGCCGGCTGCCCCCCCGGTATGGTCCCTAATTGGTTGAGAAACTCATGAGGCTCGTCACACTATGATGATAATTAGGCGTTGCGTAACAGTCCTAACCCTGTTGGCGTTTTCCGCTGCACTATCCTATGCCCAAGCTGATGGCGGGATTGGAGGCCATGCTCCCGCTCGTAGCTATGCAGCGACCTCGACTAATTTTACTGTTCCGGGCTTCTCGTGCAGCGGTGCTACCGGTGACGTTGCACTGGATTGCGCCGAATTCACCGGCGGTGTGCAGGAGGTTTTCCCCTTCTATAATCAGTCCGGCACCCCATTCAATTCCCTGACCATAGACCTGCAATTCACCGCGGCGAACGTTAACCAGACGGTCGGATGCACTGAGGCCTTTATTGCGCCCACGTTTACAGGATCGAATTGTCTGGGCGGAGTGACGGTCCCTAGTAGCGGTTTGGTGGTTCTCACGTTAACACAGGGTTTAAACGGGATAGGGATTAGCTGTTACGACCCGAACCCAGTAGTGCGGCTGACGACCCGGCAATCCCTGGTGCGAACCAAGCTTGCCTAAACACCAGTGCGAACAACTTCGCGACTGACCTGTCAACCCTCGGTTCAGCTCAGCTGCCGTATATTAATAACCTTAATCCAACGGGCACGCAGACAGCTGGTCCTTGCACCATCCCTCCGAATAATCCGAATGGTGTTCCATTAAACGACTATCTGCCTTGGCTGGTTTGCGGGCAGAACTCTTGGGTGCTCGGCATCGGTGTTTCGGGTCCCAATGGAACCGGAGGAACGTTCGTGGGAGACTATGCCTGTAACGTCGGCAGAAGTCTTCGCGAATCCAGAACCTCCAACGCTCTTGCTAGTTGGAGCGGCTATGCTAGCGATGTCGCTATTTTTCATGAAGAAGAGAGTCACCGCTTAACCGATACTTGAAATTCGCTTTTCGAAGAATCGCCGGGAGGTTTCCGGCGATTTTTTTTGGGGGGTCGCTCTTCTTGTTCGGAATACCCGCTCATCGTTCGAGAGCGGCCGAATTGGACCTTGACTCGCCTAGCGCACTGTTCGCTCAGGTTTCTGCCGCTTATATTGTGGAATGTATCGATCTAACAGTGGCATCGCAATCTGGGCAAATCCCACGGCCCGGGCCTCCGCTTCCGCTGGGCTCTCGCCTCTTTTCAAGCCGGTGACAATTCGAACGAGCGCCCCATCAGAACGATTCATCACGATCGAGTCGGCAATCGAGTCGGTATTTGGCCATATACTCGCTCGGTGTGGCGTGGCCGTGGGCCTGGTACCAGTAAAGCACGAGAGCTCTTTCTCCGTCTTTCTCGAGCAAATACCGGTTGACCTCAATCTTGCTGCCATTTTGAACATCCATCCAGATACGCCCGGATTCCGTAGGAACCCAGCCCGCTCCCGGCAGACAGTTCTTCGGAGAGTGAATGGTGTCCCCCTGACGTTGGCTCGGGAAAAAAGCGATGAACAGATTCGCTGCCTTGCCTTGCGAGAGATTGAAATAATCACGCGCCAGGAAATCACCCGGTCCCAGAACCTCGAGGGTCTCAGGGCTGATTAGATATCCCTGCCCTGCCAGTTGCCAAGAGCAAGAGGGAAGTTTTTCAAATTATCATGGGGGGGCAGGACCTCATCGCGGTCTCCTCGCTCTGAGCAGGCCAAGAGTGGTTACTAACACCAGGGCCAACACAAAAAACCGAAACCAGGGCCGGGCGATCGCCCTCATGCCACCACTTCTTTCCGGACGAAACGGCTCCCCAAGCTATGAACGCCCGCAAGGACTGCCAGGGAAAGGAGGAAGAGCAGGAAACCAGAGAACGCATGGAAAAAGCCCTCGGCCAGCTGATGGCTGACGTATTCAGCCAGAACGGCTGAGATTGTAATGCGTAGCGCATTCGTGACGACCGCCACAGGGATAGCAAGCAGTACCAACAAGCAACGCATCCAGACCCTGCGCTCAAAGAACAGTCCGTAGAAAACGGCGATAGTAAGTAAGGACATCAACGATCGTAATCCACTGCAGGCTTCGACGATGTCGAGAGACATCGAAGGGAGAACGATGATGTTGCCTTCACGGAGCACGGGAACATGCAGCAACTCGAGCTGCCAACAGGCGAGGCGAGACGCAAGAATTTGCAGGGGAAATGCAATCTGGTTAAAGATAATCACCGGCAACGGAATCATCAGAAACAGGGCCAGCCACGGTGCCACGACCGCTCGCAACATCTGCCACCCTGCAAAATACAAAACCAACCCCCCAAGCAAAAGGCACAAGGAAAAACGCGGCAGAAATAGCTCTGCTCCGAGTGTGCCCACCACGAGCAAACCCATGGCAGCAACGACCACTAGCAGACCCGCAGCAGAGGGTTTGAGAGGCTTTCCCATCCATGACTTGCGATTCATCCATAACAGCCACAGGCAGAAAACCGGAACAAAAAAGCCGTGGGAGTAATTTGGATCTTCATACCACTGCTTGGACGAGCTTCGCGACCACATGACCGTAAAGGAGGCCCAATAGGACGAGCAGGAGGGTTGCCTGCAGAAGGAAGGTTCCATTGCGGGATATCCCTTCGCGGCTGGATGAAAGCACAGAGGTTACTTCTGCAGGCGCTGTTTTCAGGTTCAAACACTCCCGAAGGGCTCTTCCCGTATCCTACCAAAGAACGGGCCATCCGGTCGTTTCCTGATTCTAGATTGTGTCGAGCGAGTATTTCCACCAACCGCAGTTCGACCCGTGTGAGCAGGAGCTCCTTCCGATTTCGCTGTCCATCCTGTAGAGATTTCACTCCATGTCGAACCGCGCTGGATTCTCCGGGCGGCGATCACCTCACCAATCGGCGGCGCCTTCCGATGGCCTGCTCGAGGTGGTGAGCTTGTCGCGACGGTCTCCCACGTAAATGGCAAGTGGCTTGACACAAAGCACACCTACGACGCCGATCGCAACGAGAACAAAAATTCCGACGGCCCTGGCCAGCGGTTCTTTCGCACGGTAAAGTTCCCTGCTAACAGGGAAAAATGCAGGGAATTCCCAGGAGTTTTGTCAAGGCCATGTAGATGCAAGTCACTACCTGAGCGCACTTTAGAAGGCAAATGCGAGTCCCTTGGAGAAGTCAGATCAGGAAGCGAACAGGGAATCGGGTTTCCCTGTACCTTATTCCTAATTGGCGGTCTTCCCGCACTACTACAACTCGTTGCAACAATCTTTTTAGCCCGATCTACTTTTCGTGATTTATAGATGTTGGAGTAGAAATTCAAGTAGTGACAACCTCAATGTAAACCTCCAATATTGAATATGGGACGAAATATTCGGAGGTTACCGACATGCCTTTTCTGGATCTGTCTGAACCAACCCTGAGAGAAGTCAACGAACTGAATCGTCAGTTCTGGGTAAAGCAATCCGAGTTGATGCGGAGAAGAATTTGCGACCCCGTTCTCTACGCCGGTGCAACAGCTTGTTTGAGAGATGAAGAAATGAGGGGTGTTTCGTTGCATTCTCGCAAAACCCTCGAGGCGGCATTGGCTGATGCTGAACATGAAAGAGCCTGCTTTCAACGTGAGTATTCACGAAGGGGAGGAATGGCTTCTAAAGGTGACGCTCTAAGGAGCCTAATTCAAGTATTCGTTCGCCGTAATCCGAAAATCACAGAACGAGAGCTATTTCGTCAGCTGAAGGGGTGCGCGGGACAAGGCATCATCGATCGGATTGATGAAACTTCTGACACCATAGCCGATGAAGGCAGACAGATTCACTTTCACGATAAGAACGGAATGCCCAAAAAGGCTGCTCTTTCTGGCGTGAAGGACCGTCTTTCGCGGGTTCGAGCAAAAATAAATTCGCGCTAACCGGTTTGCGCGAGTGCGCTACGCATATTCTGCTCCTGCAGGCGGACTCGCCTGCGAAAGGCTGGGGGCAATATGGCGAATGAACTTTTTGGAGACTTAGAGGTTAAGTACAAATTAATTGACGATCTGGCACCCTTCTCACACAATGCAAGATCCCACTCAAAACGTCAGATCCGTCAGATCGCTGCAAGCATCGAAACATTTGGCTTTACCAATCCCGTCCTAGTGGACAGAACAGATACTATTATTGCCGGCCACGGCCGTTTGGCCGCGGCCAAACTATTGCGGATGGAGCGTGTGCCCACCATCTGTCTTGACGGATTGTCGGAGGACAAGGTTCGTGCGTACATCCTGGCTGACAATCGGATCGCCGAAAAAGCTGGTTGGGACAAGAATATTCTCACGATTGAGTTGCAACATTTACTGAGCGTTGAATTGGACTTTGATATTGAGGTTACCGGCTTCGAAATCTCTGAAGTGGACTCGATCCTCCGCAAAAAGAAAAATAACCAACACAAATGGGATGCAGCCAAGGTCGACGAGGCACATGAACCCGTCTCGAAATTCGGCGATATCTGGGCTCTAGGCAAACACCGAATTCTGAGTGGGTCGCTCGAGATCGGGAGTCTTGAAGACTTGATGTCCAACCACCGTGCCATTCTGGTTATTTTCGTTGACCCACACCAGGTCGATATTGCCATCCGACAGTGGCAACAGCATACGCGGGATCACGCGATTCATTGGTCGGGCAAGCGATTTAACGATATTGCTGCCGCGAATGAGCAAGAACATGATACCTGATAATGAGAAACCTTTTGAAGTGGGATATGGGAAACCTCCTCGTCAGACGCGCTTCAGGAAGGGGTCATCGGGGAATCCAAAAGGGCGTCCCAAGGGCTCCCATAACGTGGCCACCATTCTCTCCAGGATCGGTAGGGAGCGCGTCAAGGCGAACGGTAAAAATGGCAGCCGCTGGATCACTAAAATTGAAGCCGCTCTTACTCAACTCTCAAACAAGGCCGCTGCCGGTGAGCTCCGGGCGATTCGCGAGTTTTTATACTGGATCAAATCGTTCCAAGATTCCGAACAAGCCGCTCTCGCCCCGCCAGTTCCGCACGAAAGAGACAGCGCAGTGATGTCGAGTATTCTCAAACGCATCCGCAAATCGGAGGAGCTACCTTCGGACAGTGGCACGAACCCAGCACCGAAGATTCCTTCCCCGCCGGAGGAATGAACGTGCAGCTATCTTTTGCAGAGTATGAGTTATTCTTACGTCGGGACCTGATGAGCTTCATTGAACGCTCATTTTATGAACTCAATCCGCAGGCGATCTTTTCCCCCAGTCCTACTATCGAAGTTGTCGCATTCCAGCTTGAACGATGTCGCCAAGGCAAGACAAAGCGCCTGATTATCAATCTGCCGCCACGTTCCTTAAAGTCCCATAGCGTAAGCGTATCCTTTGTTGGATGGCTGCTTGGTCAAAATCCAGCAATGCAGATCATCTGCGCAAGTTACGGTCAGGACCTCGCAGATAAACATGGCAGAGACTGTCGCACGCTGATGGCCAGTGACTTCTACCGAAGACTCTTTCCAATGACCCGGATCTCGCAGGAAAAACAGTCCGTCAACGAATTCGTGACAACTGCCCACGGCTTTCGAATGTCTACCTCTGTTGGGGGAGTCTTAACAGGTCGGGGAGCGGATCTGATTATCTTGGACGATCCCCTGAAACCCGACGACGCTCTATCGGAAACCAGACGAAATAGTGTCAACGATTGGTATGACAACAGTTTGGTGAGCCGCCTGAATAATAAAGAGGATGGAATTATTATTCTCGTGATGCAAAGACTGCATCAAGATGACCTTGTCGGCCATGTCCTGAATCAAGAGGATTGGGAAGTCATATCTTTCCCGGCCATCGCTGAGGAGGACGAACTTTATTTGATCGAGAGTCCCCTGGGACGGCGCCGATTTGAGCGGAAAGCAGGTGAAGTCCTTGAATCAGCTCGCGAATCAAGAAACACCCTCGCGGCCATTCGACGTACGATCGGCGAATATAACTTTGCGAGCCAGTATCAACAGAACCCGATGCCTCTTGGCGGTGCCATCGTAAAATTCGAGTGGTTAAGGTATTACGAACCTCAAGAGATTCCTTCAAGATTCAGTTGTGTGCTGCAGAGCTGGGACACTGCAAACAAGAGCGGCGAATTAAACGATTTCAGCGTTTGCACCACTTGGGGAGCCGTCCAGGATTCCTACTATCTAATCTCCGTTTTCCGAAAACGACTCAATTATCCAGACCTAAAGCGTGCAGTGCAGGAGCAAGCACAGCGACATCAACCTGACGTCATATTGATCGAGGATAAGGCCTCGGGAACTCAACTGATTCAAGATCTGAAGTTTGACGGATTCTACGGACTGAAACCATACGATCCCCCGCCCTGCAATGACAAGACTCTACGCCTCTACGCCCAGACGGCGGAGTTCGAGGCTGGTCGGGTGTTACTGCCACGCGCGGCGCCATGGCTGGTTGAATATGTCCGAGAATTGACTGCCTTTCCTGGCAGTAAATATGATGACCAGGTCGATTCAACAACACAGGCACTAACCCATCTGAAAAGCAACCGACTCAGCCGTGTTTGGTCGAGACTCTGATCTTATGGCCACAGCTAGAACGGGCCTCGAGCTACCCCCAGAGCTCCCCTTCCGCATTCACCCGATTTCTATTCCTCTCCCGTGAGTAACCATTCCAGTGATTTACTGAATTCTCGACTGATTGCGAGTAATACTCCAGCTCCAGCCTCATTGCGCCCGTGCTCGACCGCAGATAAGAAACTCTGACTTACACCAATGCGACTAGCAAACTCCGCCTGCGTCATATCGAATCCTCTCAACCCTCTGATCCTTCGTCCCACCGCGGCCCAGTCAATCGCGTCCGCCCTTGCCTTCAAATGTTTTCTTGACATTGTAGTTGTATACAACTAAAATATTCGCATGCAAGTACAGTGGCCTCCCTGCATGAGGCTCCAAATTTGTCACCTTATCTCTTGTACCCCTGCTTGGTAGCGAAAGGCAATCGAAGATACGTGGATAGACTGTTTTTTCGCAAGTGACGGAATTCGTATTGACTTATGAAGGAGAAAATTATGAAGAGAAATATCGTTAGCTTCCGAACGAATGCGAGTCTCGCACGTCAATTGTGGGGTGAGCCTTCGCGTATTGCGCTTCGGTCACTTCGAGAACTTACTGCCAGATATTCTCTTTCCATAGCGGCGGGCGATCTGCAGTTCCTGGATGGTCGGTGGTATGTAACTCACTCTGGGCTCCTCCAACTTGCTTCCAGGAGAGGTTGTCGAGGAATCACGACGAACCTGCAAGAACGCCTCTCTGATGTAGGGATCGGCCGTTGGGTATTTAAAGCAACCGTCTTTAAAGGCACCTCTTCCAAGGGGTTCGTCGGGTACGGCGATGCAGATCCGTCGAACGTTTCTTCCCTAGTCCGAGGGGCCGAGTTACGCATTGCCGAAACTCGCGCCGTCAATCGCGCTCTGCGCAAGGCTTACGGAATTGGCCTTTGCTCCGTGGAGGAGTTGGGAGCATTCTCCAGTCAGCCGAGATCTTCCTCAATTCCGTCGCCTCCTAATGGAGCCCATCCTTCCAACGGTTCAGGCAACGGCCAGCCTCGACTCCGCGACCAACTCTGCCTCTTGATCCGCCAATACAACCTCGATTCGAATCTTGTGAAGGCCTACGCGGCGGAGTTCTGTGGCACAGAAGCCTTGAGTGGCGCCAGCCGCGAGTTGGTCGAGTCCTTCATCTCCCATCTATCTACGTCCGCGAAGGAAAACCGCGAGGCTCTGGTCTGCAAACTCAATTCCTATGCTCCCACTCAGGAGGTCGCGTCATGAGACGACATATTCCGGGTCTCCATTCAAGGCAACAGGATCCTGAAACAAATCTCGATGGATTGTTTCTCGTCCGCGTGGAACGGGCTGCTTACCACTGGCACTCGCAGAAACCGTACTTGGAGCTCCGGTTCATCATTTTAGAGCCGAAGGAGTTGGAATCCCGCACTTTTGTTGGGCGGTTATACAGCACTGAGAGAGCCCTCTGGAAACTTAATTGGTTTCTGCGCGACTTCGGCTACGACGTTGAGCTACTCAACCGGGACCAAGTCGATGAAAGGGCGCTGCTGAATTTGCGTGGCGTCGTGCGGACTTCTCATGCGACCGTGAATGGCCACTCCTATCAAAATCTCGACGCGTTCGCGCCAGCAGCCGATTGGGAGACTTTTCCCTGTGAGCCTGCCAATCCTGGCGAAATTAGGGGGGACGCCGATGGTCTATAGCCATACCCAAATCAGCCAGTACCTTCGGTGTCCGCGCAGCTATCGCTACCGTTACTTGGACGGTTGGCGTGAAAAGGAGACACGAGCCGCAATGGTCTTTGGACGCTGCTTCGAGAAAGCGCTTGCGGCTTACTTTTGCGGTGACGATTGCGGCGCGGTGCTCTTTCAGGAATGGGGCGCCTATCGGAATGCGCCGTTTGAGTACAAGAAGGGAGAAACCTGGGATCGTCTCGTGCACCAGGGGGTCCATTTGCTGGAGCGGTTTGCGAGGGACAATCGAATTCGCGTTCCGCAGCCGAAGGAGAATCTTCAGATCAAAGTGATGCGGGAATTCCCAGACGGAAATGACTTTGTGTCTTACGTTGATGCCATCGGCGAACTCGATGGCGTCCGCTGTCTTATTGACTGGAAAACGACAACCAGCCGTTATTCGGAAGCACCAGCCACGCTGCTTTCACTCGATCCTCAGTTGATCTGCTATTCCTGGATGACCGGCATTTCTGAGGTCGCCTTTGTTGTCTTCGTACGAAAGCACCAGTCCGAGATCCAATACCTCAGAACATCGATTTCAGAAGCACAACGATTGGAATTCGGACAGCTCGTAGAAACAACGATCGGCCAGATTGCAGCAGCCCAGTTCCCTTCTCACAGTGGGATTCGATTCCCGCAAAACGGATGTGTGAGCTGTTCCCATCTTGGTCTTTGTCTCGATGACCAAAAGTTAATCGATTCTAAACTAATCCGCACACCCGGAGCGCACGACCTTGCCTGGCTTGACGAACTTGTGGATTAACAGAGGAATGATGGTAGAGCCTGAGATCAATCATCGACGGGCCGCGTTCGTTCTTGGACGGATTGATGAGATTTTGTCTTGGGAGAAGTCGAAGGAGCAGGAGAAGGACGTGAGGTTTGTCGAGTTGGGGGAATATTTGTGTGAGGTACGTGCTAAGCAGTACTGGCGGTTGGAGAACTTGAAATCGTTTGATGAATTTCTAGGGAAACGATTTATGGAGTCACGCCGGAAGGCATATTACCTCATGGCGATACACGAACAACTCACGCGCATTCCTAAACACGATCTTCAAATAGTGGGATGGAGCAAAGCCACGGAGCTTGTGAAGGTCGCACGAAGGGACGGAGAGGAATTTGATTGTGCAACCTGGTTGCACAAAGCAAAGGAAATGCCCAAGGAGGGGTTCAAGTGCGCGGTGGAGAGACACCTTACGGGGAAAGAGACGGAAGCGTGGGAGATTCTCTACTTCAAGGTCTACAGGAGCCAGTTAACGGTGGTAGAGAAGGCACTTGAAACTGCAGGTCTAATGCTTGGCACCGAGAAGTCGCGAGGGTACTGTTTGGAGATGATCTGCGCCGACTTTCTTGCTGGAGCTAACCTCCAAGACGGCGGGTCTTGAGAAGACAATGCAACAGGTGCCCCAGAAGCGGCCCCGGCTAAAGCTCGCTGACGAAGAATACAGTCAACTCCGAGTGCGAGTCCTCGAACGAGATGGGTGGCGATGCCAGAATTGTGGTTCTCCAAAGGAACTGCACGTGCATCATAAGACGAAGAGGAGCAAGCTCGGCGACGATGCCATGGACAACCTCATCACTCTCTGTGCGATTTGCCATCAAAGGCAACACCGCCCTTCGATCTAATCGACCCGCATTTCCTGTCAGATTACGCCGTTGATAACCGCCACAAACTAAGGTCCCTACACGGAACGGCCAGGTTCGAAGCTGATATTCAGCGCGGTCAAACCGCGTAGGCCGGCGTTAGCACGCCACTCCAATTTGTTATCAATTAAAGCAGGCCTAGAAAGCCGGCCTAGGAGCACATTGAAAGCGATTTGGCCTTCCATGCGAGCCAAGGGTGCTCCAAAACAAAAATGAGCTGCCCAGCCAAACGCCAGATGGCGGTTGTCGGTTCGCAGTAAATCCAGCCGGTCTGGATCGGGGAATCGATTTGGATCGCGGTTCGCAGCGGCCAGGGCCGCAACTACCCTCGAACCCTTTTTGATGGTCTTTCCGCCGAGCTGCATATCTGTTGGGGCCATTCGGGCAGTATGCTGGACAGGTGACTCGAAACGTAGTAATTCTTCGACGGCTGAACCGACGATCTCGGGATGGTTGTGCAACAGCTGGAAAGAATCAGGTTCACGAAGCAACGTGAGAAACCCGCTCGCGATCAAATTCGTGGTGGTCTCGTGACCCCCGATCAGGGTAATGATCGTGTTTGCAATGACCTCATCATCGGAAAGGCGATGCCCGTCGACCTCGGAGGTCATCAAAGCGTAGATCAGACCGTCAGTCGGGATCTTGCGCTCTACCTCCATTCTCGCGGCAACATAATTCCTGAACTCTCCCAAGCTTTGAACGATCTGCGCGACGCGATCGGGATGATGTTGAAAATTGCCGAGCACTTCTGCCAAATCGAGGACCCAAGCGCCAAGCTGACGATGGTCCTCTACGGGTACACCGAGCATCCTTGCAGTAACAATTGCAGGCAGAGGGCCAGCGAAGTCGGCGATCATGTCCATGCGCCCGGAGGCGATCACTTTGTCCAGGAGTTCGTTGGCAACAGATCCGATCACTTGCCGCATTTCCTCCACCCTTCGCGGAGTAAACGCCGCAGAGCATATGGCACGCAGCCGTGCATGCATTGGGGGATCCATGAATAGCATTTGTTGCCGCATCATTGCAGCAAACGGATTCATGAAGGACAATCCAAGCCGATCCAGATATTCTGGTGCGGGTGCTCGATCTGCTGAATAATTCATAAGAACGTTAACCACTTCTGAGTAGCTTGTAATAACCCATGCATGCATATACGGATCCCAGTGCACAGGCTCATATTCGCGCAGAGCGCGATAGAGCGCGTAGGGGTTAGCCGAGACGTC
Source organism: Candidatus Acidiferrales bacterium (assembly GCA_963723725.1). Classification (GTDB taxonomy): domain Bacteria; phylum Acidobacteriota; class Terriglobia; order Acidiferrales; family UBA7541; genus Acidiferrum. The sequence continues at coordinate 49,886 of CAVRSA010000013.1, read as the reverse complement.
CGGGTCGAGCAACCGGAGCAGGGACATCCCTTCATCGTTTGATTCTGGCTTTGGGGAGGTCTGGAAAGAGTGCATCACGGTATCGTCTTTCAAGTGCGTGCAGCTTATTCGTCCGTCAGGCCGCCGCGTATTCGACATCAAAGCGGCGATTTGCCAATTTTCTTGCCATTAAGCGCTCGCGACCAGTGTCTTTCCTGCCACAGTTTCCGTGGCCTGTCTTCCAATACTGTAGTACACAAAGCCCGCGGCCTCGACTTCTTCTGCAATCAGCGAATTCCGACCGTCAATGATAATCGGTACGCGCAAGCGTTCATGAATCGCCTTAAGATCAAGTGACTTAAACTGCTGCCACTCGGTCAGGATCAGCAATGCGTCTGCTCCCTGGCAGGCTTCGTATTCTCCGTCGACAAGGGTCACGCCGGGAAATCCCCCTAGCTCGGCCGTCGCCCGCTCCATTGCTGCGGGATCGTACGCCCGTATCGAAGCTCCTTCCTCAGCAAGACGCTTGACGATATCGAGTGCCGGGGAATCGCGCACATCATCGGTTCCACCTTTGAACGCGAGTCCCAGCACTGCGAGCCGTTTTCCCCGCAGAGTCCAGAGTGCCTCTCGTACCTTCTCAACAAAGCGTTCCCGCTGTTTTTCGTTAACAGCCATCACCGCTGTCAAGAGACTGAAATCGTACCCCATCGCTTTCGCAACAGACCGAAATGCCAGCACATCCTTCGGGAAACAGGAACCACCGTAGCCAATCCCCGGAACGAGGAATTTTGGGCCTATGCGAGAGTCGGCTCCAATCCCTTCGCATACCTGGCGTATGTCCGCGCCCACTCCCTCGCAGACGTTTGCGACAGCGTTGATGAACGAGATCTTCATAGCCAGGAATGCGTTCGACGCATGCTTAATGAGTTCCGCGCTTTTCACACTCGTTACGATCAGACTGGCAGAGCGTTCCCACGGACCAGGAATTGCATTTTCACGCTTGTAGTAGCTGCCGTCGGTCAGGGGGCCATAGATCTCCTTCAAGACTTTGGCACTATGCTCGCAATCGACTCCAATCACAATACGATCGGGGTACAAGAAATCTGAAACGGCAGTCCCCTCTCGAAGGAATTCCGGATTTGATGCGATCGTAAAAGAATTCCGGTCGGCTCCGTTAAGCACCATCGATCGTTGCAGAGCTTCGCAGGTACGCACAGGCACGGTACTTTTCTCGACCACTACTTTGTGCCCATTTAGAGAACGTCCGAGCTCTCTCGCCACTCCTTCCACGTAGGAAAGATCGGCTTCTCCGTTCGAAGACGGAGGAGTGCCCACAGTAATGAAGACTGCATCCGACGATTCGACCGCAGTGACAATATCGTTTGAATAACGCAATCGGGTTCCCAGATGACGATGCACCAGTTCCGGAAGCAGGTTTTCATGTATGGGAACATGTCCGGCGATCAGAAGCGCCACTTTCTCTGCATCGTTATCGACGGTTATGACGTCGTGGCCGAGCTCCGCAAAACATGCGGCAGAGACCAGCCCTACGTATCCTGCACCAATTACGGCGATCTTCATTATTCCTCCACGTTAGAATCGCGAACATTCCATCGACAGCGAATGCTTTATCAGAATGAAAACTTCGGGCCAAGAACGCAAACTCAATATTCAAATTCGGGCTATTGGGATAAATCCGTCCGCTAGTTGTAGGCTCGGAGGTCTTTGCTCTCTACAATGACAAATATGGGAATTAGTTAGTACCAACCTGGGGTAAACCTGGCTTAAAGTTCCAACTGCGATTTCGAAAACGGAGGACTAGGAATGGCAATTCTGGTAACTGGTGGCGCGGGATATATCGGTAGCGTGACTGTAGACCGATTGCACGCGAAGGGAGAGGAAGTTGTAGTCCTTGACGATCTCAAGCGAGGCCACCGATCGGCATTACACATGGACTTACCCTTTTACCAGGGTCGAATTGGCGACCGCGGGCTCGTTGCGCGCATCATCGCTGAACACCATATTAAGTCGTGTATCCATTTTGCCGCGCTGGCTTACGTTGGCGAGTCGGTTTTGGAACCTTCAAAATATTTCGAAAACAACATTGGGGAAGGCATCGCGCTAATGGAGGGACTGCGGCAGGCCTCCGTCCGGTTAGTGGTTTTCTCTTCGACCTGTGCGACTTATGGCGAACCGGACCAAGATCCCATCTCGGAGGAGTGCCCGCAGTGGCCAACGAATCCGTACGGTTGGTCTAAACTTGCGATGGAACGCGTTCTAGACTCCTATGATCGCGCTTATGGATTAAGGTTCGTGGCGTTGCGTTATTTCAATGCAGCCGGAGCGACGGAGCTGCACGGCGAACATCATGAGCCAGAACCCCATTTATTACCGAACGTGCTCGCCGCGGCGCACGGGGAAAAAAAAGAGGTCTCTGTATTTGGGAACGACTATCCTACGCCGGATGGAACAGCGATCAGAGACTTTATTCACGTGAGCGATCTCGCCGAGGCTCACATTGCTGCATTGGATTATCTTCGGCGCGGCGGCGACAGCAATTTCATCAATCTCGGAACCGGGACGGGTTACTCAGTTCTGGAGGTCATTGAGACTGCGCGCAGAGTTACCGGACGCCCGATTGCCGTCTGCATGGAGCCCCGACGTGAGGGTGACCCAGCGAAATTGGTAGCAGACGCAAAGAGAGCTCGAGCGGTACTGGGCTGGGAGCCCCAGGTATCCGACCTGACGACCATTCTCCGATCACAATGGGCATGGCGCCAGAGACATCCTCATGGTTACGCCTAAAGCAGTTGCGATGGGGTTTGGAGTCCTATTCGGCGTCTTGTTGAGAGTTCGTGCTCGCGACCTGGGTAAGTGACCCGCCGTCCAGCCAACGTCTAACCAACAGCGCCGCTCCTTCGTTCGTGAGGTGGTTCGTGTCCGTAAGCATGGGAACTTCCGAGTGCTCGTCGGCATATTGCAAACAATGCCCGCTGCCACACGATTCTCTCCAAGGCGACAGGTACACCACATGCCATTCTGCAGCTCGTGCTTGAAGAGCGCGATCAAGGCCACTGACCCACGACAATAAATGTTGCTGCGAGGAAGTGGGTTGGCTCCTCTTGATTGAAAATGCTAACAGCATGGGAAGCGGAGCGTCATACTCTTGTACCGGGCCAACGAGGATTACCGGGATTTTGTGTTCCTGTAGCCAGTGAATCGCGGGCTCGATCTGCTCGATGTCTGCTCTGCTTTGCCAGTGTTCCGTAACGATGACTCCATCTATGTGTATGCGCGGCAGCAGAGACTCGTAGACGTATCGCCTCATCTTGCCACAATCAGTTGAATCATAGGATCCAAGAGTTGGTGCACATCCGCTGGTAGTCGCTTCTAAAATGCGTGCCTTCGTAAGTTCTTGGCTGAGCCCGAACCACAGTGCGGCAGCATGGCTGTCGCCGATCAAAAGATAGTTCTGGAGACTGGGATCGGCGCTGGTACAAGAGGACTCATCAAAATCGCTAAAGTGATTACCCGATGTAATAAAGCAGCTCCCGAGGCGCATCTCCTGGGGCGCGTCGAGAAACGTTCCGACACGTGCCGCCGCCGCCGGAAACCGTAGAGGCAATCCGCCGCTCAATGAAAAGACCGCACCGATTGCCAAGAGCACAACTGCCGCACCGGCAAATCCAAGGACCAATTGTTTTCTAGGAATTCTCGCGGAACCGCTGGCCCGAAAAGGCAGCTCTACATAACGCCAGGAAAGCCAGCCGAAAAGCAGAGACGCTACCAGGACTGCCGTTTTCTGCAGCAGACCTTTGTCTGTAACTCCCTGTATACCCCCCATCTTCGCGAACGTGATCAACGGCCAGTGCCACAAGTACACTGAGTAGGATATGAGGCCCACAAATACAAGAGGTGGCAAGGAGAGAAGCCTAGAGCAAACAGTCTTGACGCCGCCCGCGCCGCTTGCGAGCAGGAGCGCTGTTCCGAGGCACGGGAGCAACGCAGACGCGCCGGGAAATGGCGTCTGGGGTCTGTAGAAAATCGCGGCGAATCCAATGAGCCCGGCTCCCAAGACTGCGAAACTTTCTCGAGCGACCTGGCTTTTCGGTAAGCGAATCAGATCAAGTGCAAGCAATGCTCCGATTAAAAGCTCCCACGCTCTGGAGAAAGGCATGTAAAACGCCGTCTCCGCTTCGTGTTTGAGAACAAGCCATTCAGAAATGCCAAAGGACGCTATCGCCAGGCACAGGATAATCCAGGGAATGAATGTCGGCCTCTTTTTGCAAAGTAAAAGCGTAAGCGGCAGGAATATATAGAACTGCTCTTCTACCCCTAGAGACCATGTGTGCAGCAATGCTTTCGTATATGCCACCTTGAAATAACCGGCTTGGGTCCAGAAGTAGATGTTGGAATAGGAAAATAGGGCAGCAAAGAGAGAATGCGCGAAACGAACCAAGTCTTGTGGCAGGAAAAGCAGGTAACAGGCTATTGAGCACAATAAGAGCACTACAAGCAGCGCCGGTAAGATACGACGAGCGCGCCGCTCATAGAACTTGCCAAGGGAGAAGGACCCTCGAGACAATTCGCGCACGATGATTCCTGTTATAAGGTACCCCGAGATGACAAAGAAGATATCTACCCCGATGAAACCGCCAGAAAAGGCTCCCACTCCGGTGTGGAACAGGATCACCAGGAGAACTGCCACAGCTCGGAGTCCATCAATATCGAGTCTGTGAGCCTCGTTGTTCAGGCCAACTAATTCGGTAGCACTCAAGATCCCTCGCAACTAAAAGTAATAATTGCCCTCTGCAACCAAGACTGGAAATCGTGGTCTCGTGGTAAGACAGCTAGTTTGCTAGCTCATTCGGAGGCAATGGAGTGTCTCCCGTGCCGCAGCTTCACAGGTGCTCGGGCTAGGATGCACCCGACTTCACAGATGATGTGTGGGCGATACTGCAGACTAGGGCACTAAGATTGCTTAGCTCGATCATCCTGAAGAAAGGAAACAGTGCGGGAGTTGGTGAACTTCGAGTGATCAATCATCTCCGAGAAAAATCATATGGGTAGAGGATGACAATCGGACGCAGGTCGCAAGCGCCCGGAATCGTAGATAGGTATGGCATCAGTGTGAAATCGAGTAGCATCAAACAACTTCTGCCAGCGAGGACTCGCGGTTCTCGTAGTACCTTTCGTAGTAGCTGAGATACTCTCCCGCACGTACTCCTCCGAGCCAGGATGTACTCTTCTTGTACCAATCGATCGTGTCCCGGAGGCCTTCATCGAGACGAATTACAGGCTTCCATCCAAGCTCATTTTCCATTTTCCAGCAGTTGAGCGCGTAGCGGCGATCGTGGCCCGGCCGATCCTGGACGTAGGCGAGAAGTGTGTCTGGTTTATCCATTAAACGAAGGAGACGCGTAGCCATCGTCAAATTCTCGACGACGTCGAGACCACCAATGTTGTATACCTCTCCGATTCTGCCTCGTTCCAGAACCGCCAGGATTCCGCGGCAATTGTCCAGAACGTGAAGCCAATCGCGTTGTTGCTTGCCATCACCGTAAATCGGAAGCGCTTTGCCATCGATAGCATTAGAAATCAGCAATGGTAGAAATTTCTCTGGAAACTGCCATGGTCCATAGTTATTGGACGACCGGGTGATGACAGCAGGAAAGCCATAGGTTCGCACGAAGGAGGTCACCAGAAGGTCGGAGGCCGCCTTCGAGGACGAGTACGGGCTGCTGGGCCGGATCGCAAAGCTTTCATCGGCAAAAACGTCGCTAGGAATGTCCCCGTACACCTCATCTGTCGAGATATGAACAAATCGCGGGATGCCGAGCTTGCGGGCCACCTGAAGCAGAATGAACGTTCCGGTTATGTTCGTTTCGATGGCCGCAGCTGGTTCATAAATGCTGCGATCCACGTGAGACTCAGCCGCGAAATGTACGACGGCGTCGCAACCTGTCATTGCTCTTTCGACCGCCGGAGCATCGCAAATATCTCCCTTCACAAACGCATACTTCGGATCCTTGGCGACGGAATCGAGACTCGCGAGGTTCCCCGCATATGTTAATTTATCGTAATTAACCACTGAGTATTCCTGGCCGAGACCCAGCGCAAAGCGAATGAAATTGGAGCCAATAAACCCCGCGCCACCCGTGACGAATATTTTCATCGATACACTCCCTGCTGAGCAGTCAGCACCCATTTAGGTGGCTTATTGGCGCCGGTTTCAGCGACAAGATTGCGCGCCCGAAGGAGAGATTCAAACGTGCCCGCGTCGGTCCACCAACCCTCAAGAATTTCATAGGTCAGCGAATTTTCCCCGATATAGAATTATCTACGTCCGTGATTTCGAGCTCACCGCGGCCTGAGGGTTCCAGACGATGCGGTATGTGGCGCCATCCCAGGAATCGTAATTCGATTTCTATCGAGCGGCGGCCCTTCTTATGAACAGGCCTGCTCTCGATAGGTAGTTTCGTGCCGAGAATCGGAGGCGACTGGCGATGGAATCCGCCTCAAGGTTTTTCGGCCAACCCACCCGGAAGTCTGCATGAGACGTACTTCGCAAGCGGGGCCAACCTCGCAAAGTATTCGCAAGATTCGAGTCGTGCAGAACTTGCAGCCATTGACTCGCCCGCAGAACTTTTCTCAACCTGTTTGTACCGCCTACGTGATCGTGGGCGACGCACAATACGGTTGTGATTTTTCCGTTGTCGCCCACTTTTTCAATCAAGGATAGAAATGGATTAAACAGCCAGTAGACGTTGTAAAGATGTCCGTGAAAAGATTGCAGGCCGAACGGGAACGTAATGAACTCGCGATCCTGCCGCTGAAAAGCACCTTGTACCGAAGCCAGATGATCGCTTGATATGGCGTCGTCATTATCGAGCCTGGTACTAATCAAATACGGGGACCGTACAAGACCACTCTCTCTAACCTTACCTGCGATCACCTCATCCGTCGCAGGACCTTCGATGTAGACAGCATTCACCAGCGGTTCAAAAGCCGCAATCTTTTCCTTGAACCATACCGGGCTGGCCGCGTCGAAGAAGACAAGCCAATGAAATTCCGCGCCTTCCTGGCCGGCAACGGAAGGAAGGCAATACTGCTCGAAGAGCGCAAGCCGGGCAGTCAGCCAGTTCGCCTCTAACCGCTTCGCAGAGGGCGCGTAACTAACGGCGGTATTGAATCTCGTGAGTAGGACGTGAGTAAATTCTTTCGACATTCTATTGACCTGGGAACTCCTGTTACCTTTGCACCTTTAAGCTAATTCAGAACGGTAGTTCTTCTTTCCTAAGAACCTCATCGTAGATTCGTTCCAATTTCTGCGTCTGGTTCTTGATGTCGAAAGCTCTCTCCACCAGACTGCGCCCTGCACGGCTAAAACGTTCCCACAACGCAGCGTCTGTCAGTAACCTACCGATGAACTCGGAAAGTGTCGACCAGTCTTTTTCTGGCGCCAGGAACCCACTTTCTCCATGGCTGACAGCCTCTGGAATGCCACCTGAAGAAAAACTGACCACCGGCAAGCCCGAACTTTGCGCCTCGATGAAAACCATCCCAAATCCTTCGGAGTCTCCCGACGCAGCAATTATGCTCGGGGTACACAATACGCTGGCCTTGCTCATTCGGTCTTGGATGGTCTCGGTGTCTTCGGAACCGGTAAACGTATATTTCCTCAGGCGTGCTTTGGCCAATCGTTCCAATGGCTGACGCAGCGGCCCGTCTCCAACGATGACCAGCTCTACTTCCGGCATCGCTTTCTGAATCGGTTCCATCGCTCGGATCAGATACTCGCATCCTTTCTTCTCCACCAGCCGGCCTACAAAAAGAACTGTTTTTTCACGGGACACTTGGTGTCGTGGTTTGAATTTTTCAATATCGACACCGATATAGTGAACTTGCACCTTTTCAGGAGAGAATCCCTGCTCCAAGAGTCTATCGGCGATAAATCCGGAAACGGCCAAGACCGACGTTGCGGAGGTTTTCAGAGCATCACGATGCGCCAAGTACCAGCGACCGGGGAAGTCTTGCCGGAGACTCGCGTCCGATAAGCTAGCGTCGTAACCGTGAAAAGTGACCAAGAAAGGAAGAGTAAGGGCCCGCGCCAACGGCATTGCCAGCGCACCATCCGTACCAAAGTGTGCATGTAATAAGGCTAGATTATGTTTCCGCAAATCCGAGAGTAAGGTTGGAGCCTGGCCTGTTGTTCTCAGGAGAAGTTGCTCCATCCGACCCAAGAATCCGGGTCGCATTACCACGACCGGAGAGCTCGAAATGTCCAGGCCCTGGCAACGACGGCAACCTACATAAACTGGCGCAAACCTCGTAAGGCCGTCCACCTGGGCCTTAATGAATGTTTCCGAAATCGGCAACAACCAATTTCGAAAGATCCCTACTGAAGGCAAGGTTTGCACCCAAAATGTGGCAAGTTGAGAATTTTCAGGAACATTAAAATCAACGTCTTTTCTTGTTCGCGTATAAGGCCACGCTAGGCCAATTCAATTAGGGGCGGTGCCGATAACTCATTTCCTTTTATCCACAGCAGAACTGTCCAGTTCATCGCCGCCAAGCCACCATCGGTCAGCAAACTGGCCCAAGCTGCACCAACCCACGAATAGTGGGGGATCAAATACAAGTTCAGACAGAAATTGAAACCTGCCGCAATGAGCTGCGACGCTAGCCGATACCTCTGGTGGCCCGCTCCGGACAACGCATCCCCAGCGCTTACATGCAGAGACCGAAACACCGGGATGAGGCAGAGCCAGCGCAGAGCAACTACACTCTGAGAAAACCCTTTTCCAACTAAGAGAGGAATTAGAGGAGCGACGATGAACATCCCCACGGCTCCGAGGAGTGCCAACAACAGGGTCCGCTTTAACAACCTGCGCGCCAATGGTTCGGTTGTTCGAACGCCATTTACGCCTTCTCGGAAGAACCGGGGAAAGGCTGCCGCATAGATCGACATGATCGGCATCGTACAAATATTGACTACGCGGTAGGCCATCGAGTAAATACCGTTGGCCACGGCCATACCGTAGTGGCCGAGCATAACTTTGTCGATGTCGTTATAGGAAGAAGTGGTCGAACCTGACACCGCGAAAATGAATCCCTCTGCCAATCTTCTCATCAGTAGTCTTGGCACAAACTTGGGCCAGCCGAAACAATTGGTTACGGCCACAAAAGCGGAACCTGCCGCAATAATTGAAACAGCTAGAGAGGCAGTTGCCCATTGCCAAGCAGTCGCATGGCGTAGGACCCCCAGCATTCCGGCCGCTAGCATAAGACGCAAGAGATTTGTTAGTAGATTCAGCGTTGCGGTGATTCGCATCCTTTCAAACGTTTGAAAGATCTGGCCGATGCAGGTCGTAAGTTGGCCGCAAAGGCATTCTCCGATCGCCAATACGAGAAGAACCGCTGCGCCGTCTCTACCCACTAGCCAGGGTCCACTCCAGTACAGCGCCAGCACCAAAAGAGTGCCGAGAGCTGCAATTGACAACAGTATGTTGCCCCAGTAATCCCGAAAGCGAGAATGATCCGGGCTGACGTAGCGCAAAAAAAGCAGTCCGGAGCCCATCGGGCTGTACTGGCTGACGATGCTGACGAGGGCAAACGCAGCAGCCAGGATGCCGTACTGAGTGGTCCCCAGCAGCCGAGCCAGCACAACAAAATAAACGCCCTGGACAGCGAACGAGAGTCCTTGTCCCGCAAAAAGCCATCCGGCGTTTCGAGCCAGGCTACTGCTTGTCAATGTGCGTATTTGGTTAGCAATCATGCGTTACGGGAAACACTCTTGGGGAGATTATTCCCCACGACCAAGGGAACGGGACTCTTGCAAAAAGTGTTGTGACTGCTCTCAATGCTTCCAGTGCAACGATCGGGCAATACTTGATGCACCAGTTCGAGATACTGATCTCGGATCCGCTGCCAACGAAACCTGGCTTTATAGGCCTGATACCCTTGGTTGGCAAGATCTCGGCGCAGGGCCGGATTTTTCACGAGCAACTCGATGGCGTCTGCCAGCTCAGTTGTAGAACTGGGAGAGACCAGAATTGCGCCGCCTTGCCGGAATATTTCGGGAATTCCTCCAACGGCGGTCGCGACCACAGGAAGTCGCGTCGCCATCGCTTCCACATTGACCATGCCGAAAGGTTCGATGAAAACGGATGGGCAACAAAAGATAGTAGCGCGCCGGAATTCCTCAGCTAAGTCAGTGCCCGAAACGTAAGCGGCAAATTGTACGTTCGACGGCAGATTGCGCTTTATGTTGTCGATGTACTCCGAGGTTCGATTGTGCCCGAAGCCCGTGCTACCGATAATTCTCCCGGAAACGTTTACGCCCTTCTGTTGCAACAAGCCAAGGGCATCCGCAAACAAATGAACTCCTTTCGCTGGTACTAATCGACCGACAAAAAGGACTCTTGGCGCGGCATCTTCTTGGGGACTTGTGTCTGACGCTGGAAAAAACATTTTCTCGTCTGCACCGTTGGGTATTACAACTGCTGTTCCAGCTCGAGCGGCATATTGAATCGCTTCGGCCTTAATGAAGTCGCTACAGAAAACCATTGCGTCGACATCGAGTGACGACGGAGCGATCGGAAACCAACCCATGAGATGAGAGTTTTGCATATGCAAAACAATGTGCACGTCCTTTCTGCGACAGATCGGGCTAAGCGCTAGCGCACATTCCGGACGATTATGAATGTAGACGGTATCGCCCTTTTGCAATTTGTTCGAGAGTGGTGCGAAGAGTAACCTAAGCAAAGCCAGTCGAGAAGCAAGAAATCGGGAACGCACAATTCTTGAGGACCAGACAAAATTCCGAAGGCCAGCGAAACTCCAGACCTGTTCCGATGGAAATCCCCAGCTGGAGTCAGCCCAAGGACAAACAATCGTGGAATGGTTGTCCCCGCGAAGAACGTTGGCGACCCAGCGAGAAAGCGCACCGCCGTGATGTTCCGAAAAAGGCTCAACTTCTGGGAGAACATGATAGATCATTCGAACATTTTCCCCTCGTGAACAACGGATCGGTCTCCCGATCCGATTGCGCGGCTAGAGCAGCGCGGTCTAATCCAACGTAAGCAACCAAGAAAAGTAGCCACCCCATTTGAGGCCGGGCGATCGTACTTTCGCCGATGTTTATGAGCAATATGCAAACGATCATAACGACGCACCATCGCACGAACGTCTCGTTGCTCGCACGGAAGGAGCGAATGGCATTTCCTACTGCTTGTATGACCATAACGGCTACTAGGGCTACACCCAAGACTCCTACGCTCAACCAAACGTCCAAATAACCATTCTGGGCCTGGAAGACATTCCAGCCGGAAGAGACCACGACGTCGTGAGAGGGACCGAAAAGCCCCTTCCAGAAAGCGCCGAATCCGTAGCCCAATAGTGGTCGCTTGGTTATTTCTACCCATACCGCCGCCCATATGCTCGTCCGTTGACTCAGTGTCGGATCCTTGCCCACAGCGGTGACAATGTCCGTTGAATAGCTATAGATGACGTATCCCACACCGCACGCGAAGGCGGAAGCTAACAAGGTAACCAGAAATGATTGTTTGGCCGGCATTTTCTGCATGAGCCAGATAGACGCTGTAAGGAGGAAAGCGATCAAGGTGAGGGCCCACCCGGTCCGCGAGCGGGACATCACGATCAACAGAATACACATGAGGATGTAGGTCAGCCGAAACGCCTTCTGATACAACCCCGAGCATTTCCAATGGATCGCCGTCACTAGCCATAACATCGACACAATTGCGCAATTCTGCTTTTGGCCAAAGATTCCGCTCCACCCAGCCTCCGAAGTCCCTAGGCCCGGGATAAAGATGGCTAACGCTATGCTCAAGGGGAGCGCGACGGCTCCTACCAACATAATTAGCCCTAGTTGCTCCTGGGAACTGAACCTGTTACCAAGATATAAGGCAAATAAGGTGAAGATGAGAAACACAGTACCGCTGACCACAGTTTGGCGGGGGTCCCTGGACCATATCGACGAGAGAACCGCCAGAATTGGTAATGCCAGATATAGTTTCATCCGTCGGTAGTCAGAGAACAAGTACGGCAGGCGAGAAGCAATCAAAATGCTACAGACCAGCATAACGATGGCTTCGCTCACCATGTGAGACGCTGAGCTGACGGATGACGCCGAGAGTGATGTATCGCCTGAACTCGGAATGAAAGTTCCATTCGCAGCGAAATAGAAGAGGATGGGCACAAGAACCCAGCCGAGCACTAAATGCCAAACTGTTGGAGGCATTATCTGCTCGAAGGAGTCTGCCGAATCTAAGAGAAAGTATTTGGAGGCCGTGGACATAATTGAAGCGTTCTTCCCCGGATCAATTTGCGCGTAAATGACAAGCACTTAGAACTTAAAGGAACACTGCCGGCACTGTCACTTACAGGAGCCGTTCTTCTGTAAGGCTTTAAACGCCGCGGAATAGCTGAGTCTGGGGGTGAGATCATTTTGCAGGAGACCCTGGACGCGCCTTTTATCCTCCCATCGATCTTTAGGCGACCAGAAGATGACACTCTGCGGACTCACTGTCGAGAGCACATCGTTCAGGTAATTCCCATAATATTCTGCGACTTTCTCATCCCAGGCTTTCGAATCCCCCACTCGATTTTCCTTTACGTCCAGTTCCGTCACGAGCACCTGAAGGTTGAGCGCATGAATTGCGCCGATGAACTGACGAAATGCTGCACCTCCCAGAGGTTGGGAGTCGTCGAGATGCGATTCAATCCCAACTGCTTGTATGGGTACTCCACGGTCTACGAGCTGTTTGAGTAACGCAAGGGCTCTTGTGCGATTCAACTCGTCATCCTGTGTGCCTAGCTCGACATGATGAATGTTCAGTACGCGAAGGGGCTTAGTATCAGCCAAGGCCGCCGCACGAAATGCAATGTCAATATATTCTGGGCCGAGGAGGTCTAGCCAAATACCCGGGTATAAACCATCACTGCGTCCGGGCCAAGGCACGACAGGCTCATTCACGACGTCCCACGAGTTAACGCGCCCCCAATAACGTTTCATGATCGTGGTGATATGGTCAGTAAGAAACTGTTTGGCATTGGATCTATTCACTACGGTCTTCAGCCAAGGAGGATTGGTGCCCGGGGCATTCCAACATAGATTGTGGCCGTGGACCTGCAGCCCGTTCGTTTCTGCGAAATGCATATTCCAGTCTGCTTCCGAAAAGTCGTATTTGTCAGGCCCCGGATGAATTTCACCCCATTTCATGCCGCTTATCGTTATCAGATTGAAATTTCTGACGACGGCCTTTGCGATCGCAGCATCTTCGAGCGAAGCTTTCGGAGCCGCAATTCCCACCAACCCGCCAAAGCAAGTTCCTGCTGTCTTCAATGGTGGTAGACCAGAACCGGATTGCTGTGCTCCTAGCGATGGAGCTGCCTTTGAAAGCGCGGAGCAAGCCACGCAACCCAGGCCGTTTAACAGTATTGCACGTCTATTCATCTCGAAAATCTCACCTTTCCGTGGTACAGATTCTGTGGGCTTGCAATCTGGAATTCCCTAGACTTGAGCAGCCTGGGAACGGGCAGCCCGGTAGGCCCGGACAGATTTTCGCGCAAGTTTTGAGAGACCAGACACTCTGCGGGAGCTTTGCCACAAAGCTGATGCCGCAAAAGAAGTTGCCATTGTCGTTAAAGGTGTTTTTCTTCCTTCGACGTGCGCGCTCAGTTTCGCGCGCTCACGGGCATACGCGAAGGAATATACGTATTCCCCTGGAAAATGAATGATCTCAGGAGATAGTTTCATCCCTTCCTTTGCGAAAGAGCACGTACCTTTCAATGCATCCAGAAGCAACGGCCCTTTATATCCCACAGGTGTCCACATTCCGCGTGGCCCCATCGACGTTAGCCCGAAGTGATGAACTGCCATCGCTAGTGCGTAAACGGATTCGTCGCCTGGACCATCGCGACGGAACTCGCAAAGCCGAAGTCCTCGCCAGTCGTCCAGAATTTTTCGAGCAGTCTTAAAAAATTCAGTCGACTCCGGTGAACGAGTGAAGTAGTAAGTGCCTCCGTTAAACTTGGGGATCGTTGTCAGATGGAGACTCTCCAACGCGTGATCGACGTCGAAATAAGGGTCTGTAGATCCCTTCTGCAAATATCTGAATCCCGGTACACCGAAAGCTTGGCCCTCGAATGCTGACCAGAATGATTGCAAGTTTCCCAGCACGAGACAGTCGCTATCAATGAACAGCGTTTGCTCGTACGGACTGTAGAAGTCCAGAAACAACTTCTGGCGCATTCCAGAGCCGTACTCTGGCCGGTATGGGATAACGTCAGTAAACAATTGCCGAATTTCAGGATTCGTGGAATCGGTGACCAGAGTGCGAGGCAACTGGGGTGCGTGCAATTGGAGAGAATGGGCCAAAGATCGAGCTTGTTCTGTAAAGCGCTCGTGGCCGTAGGCCAGCGTGATAATTCCTCGACTAGCGGCGGGTAAGCTCATTTGTGGCTCCTTCGACGTAAACCTTTGTTAATCACGCACATCCAGGTCCACCTCCAACACTTCTACGCGACGGTCAACGGTTTCTGCACAAAATATGCCTTGGCGTTTGCGCCCACGGACTGCATCCGCAATTCTGGATGACCCGCCAAGAACTCGTCGACGGCCTTTCGGCATCCCAGGAATGCATCGTAATCGTCGAACTGCATAAATCCCTCGGGCGAGAGCATCGGATACCATTTGCTGATACATAGTTTCGTCGGTTCGTAGAAATCACAATCGATGTGCGCCAGCGCGACCTGAGGTAAATTGACCTCCGGAAACGTATGATCGAACCAGCCTCGGTGAAAGTGAACCCGGTCCTTAGCCACGTGCAGCGCCTTCATCACTTCCGCCACTCGGTCGGGGCTACCGACTACCTGTCCAGTCCAAACGGACGCTGCGGCACCATCTTCGGCAGTGGTCGCAGGCAGGCCTTCCCAAGCATCGAACAAATGCACAGGCCTTGCGGGACTAGCGCCGCGACTCGCCCACGCAACAAGGGCGGCGGTACCACCATCCAGGACACCACATTCGACGAAGGCGCCGGGGATACCCTTGTTGACGATAAGTTCGCTGAGACGCACTAGGTTTTGTTGGCGGACCGGATGAGCCTGGGTGAAGGGAAATACGGACCGATAAGGCTCATCGAGATTCATGAACAGCCGCTGGCATCGTTTGCGCAGGCCACGGAGTGCCGGCTGGAGGCGTTTCGGGAGAAACGGCCGCAACCAGCGCCAGTTTTGTCGAGGAGCGGAAAGATCGCTAGGGCCAACGCCGGGATTTAGCTTAACGTGCTCCATGACAACCTCTTTCATTCCCTCTTGCCGCATCGTAACGCTTGAACAGCGTCCCTCAGAAATCCAGCTACGTGCCTTCATAGACTCCGAGTGCTGAATCAAGGTTTGTTAACGTCACGCGGTGTTGGAGTCGCCGCTAATCACCGTCTATGTCACGGTTCGAAGTTTGGAAAGAGTGTTAGCGCACGATAGATGAAAGCTTCAGGAGGCGGAATTCTGCCCGGGAGTGATCTGAAGATTCGCGCGTCGCAATAAAAGAAGGTCGCGGAGTTTTTTCCGCAACGAGGGTCGCATGAAGTAGCTTCCACAAAGCAACATGAGTAATTGGAGAGTGGGCGAGCCCATGATTGCACATTCATAGAAAAGGCGGCCGAACCCATGCAAACCAGCGCTGTCTTGAACTGCAGCGCCAATACACGAACCGACGATGAAGCGCGAATATGCGCGTTTGCTCATCAGATGGCGATTCGCGCGCCCCCAATTGATCTTCGATTTCCAGTTGACGGCGCTTGAAATGGCGGCTCGCTTTTCGGGTACATAGTAAATCGAGAGCGGTTGCGCGACAACAACCAGCTGCGCATCTGACTTATGGAATACTCGCAGGAACCAGTCGATGTCCTGAAAGAAGGAGAGTTCCTTCGTGAAGGGAACTTTCAACATTAATTCCTTCGAACAGAAGAACGTCGATGTTTGGAAGTAGCAAAGATAGTCGAACATAAACTCGCATGGCGGTTCACCCTGTCTCGGGAGTCTCCGAGGACGAACTACATCCGCCATGCCTGCGGATCGATTTATGTGCTGGCTTGTGACCACAATTTGCCGCTGGGCATACGGCTTGGCCGCTTCCAGCTGCATTTCAAGTTTTGTGGGTAACCACTCGTCGTCGTCGTCCAGCAAGGCAATCCACGGGGAGCGCGCATTGCGTATCCCAATGTTTCGCGCTTCTGAGCCTCCAACCTGCTCGCGGAGAGCGATGCAACGGAGCCTGCGATCGTACACGACTGGCATGAGATCGACGCTTTGATCTGCCGCTTCGCCATCGATCACCACGATGACCTCGATATCCCGCACGGTCTGTTCAAGCGCGCTGTGTATTGCGCGCAGCAGGAGTGCGGGCCGATTCCGCGTGGGGATTATGACGCTGACAAGTGGACTAGATGAATTCATTTGGTCTTTTCAAAAATAGGATAGGAATTTCGAAGGTCGACTTCACAAATTTAGGGGATAGCGTAGATCGCGGCCGACCCAGCCGACGCGACAATTCCGGACGAGTTGGCGGCAATGTTTCTTAAGTAGCTGAAAGGCATATAAAGGACGTCGTCTGGTTGCATGATGATGTCTGGCTGTTTCCCCTTCTGCATCGCGCTGAAGTTAACCGCCGTTTCCTGATATCCTCCGTCGGGCAGTTTCCGGATAAGTCTGGCGTGCGATGGAACAGCGGATGGCGGTGTGCCTCCCGCCAGCGCGACTGCCTGCAGGACCGTAAGCTGCGAATGGAGGTTTTGCATAACGAAACCACCTGGACGAGTGACATCCCCTAGAACATAGGCAATTCCGGCTTTAGGTACGATGACGGTGTCACCTGGGAAGACTTGAACCTCGTCCGCAATCGCGGTACGGGCGTTGTTGGAAAGCGTGTAGCTGATGGGTGGTTGGGAGGGATCCCGTCGCTGGATTGTGATGCGATAATCAGCGACATTTGTAAGGCCCCCCGCCAGGGCAACGACACTGAGGATGGAGCGCGGAGTCGAAATTGAGTAAGCCCCAGGTGTCTTCACCTCACCTAGAACAGATACGACTTGAGTTGCGTACTGCTCAATGGTCACGGTGACATCGGGATGATTCATGTAATGCATACTGATCAAGCGTTCCCGTATCTTTGACGCCGCGCCAGACGGCGTTAACCCAACAACGCTCAAGTTGCCTACACCAATGAGTGGGACTTCCCCTGCATCAGTAACTCGCGGGTGCTGCTCAAGCTCCGGAGTGTCCAAGACTTGGATGTGGATGGTGTCACCTGGTCCGATAACGAGAGTCTCTGGTGTATTACCGAAGGTCAGGCTGCTGATGGAGATGAGGAGCGCAAACCCGAACATGTGGAGATTCCTAAACATGTGATCTCTTCTCCTTCGTTTGAATTTGTAGGGTGGAACTCGGGTAGCCGTAGTAGTCGCTATAGCTTGCCGATTTGCGGTCAACGGCATTCAGTACGACTCCTACATTCGTCTCCTTACTCACTTCGATCAACTCCAGCGCACGCTTCAGGCCCTTACTGGTTGTGTATCCAGGGCGAGCGATAAGCAGCGTTACATCTGCCATGTGAGAAAGAACAGCGGCATCCGTCACGGCGAGGAGGGGAGGGCTGTCGAGAACGATGTAGTCAAACGAGAGCTTCCAGTTTTCCAATAGACCTCGCATCCGGTCTGAGTCTAAGAGTTCAGCCGGAAAACGAGGCGCGGGCCCTGCTCGCATAATCTCCATTCCGGGAAGGCCTTTCTTTGTGACGCTCTGCAGCTCTTCATCGGATAGTAGAATGCTCAGTTCAGACGAAGAATCCTTTTCATGTTCCTTGAATCCTTGTTCGCTTGGGCTATCCACGTTGGACGGGGCGGGTACCTGCGCGACGACTTGGCCTCGAAGTGCCCGTTTCGGGGGGACGAAAAGGTATTTTTCGGATTGTTCTTCCTCCGTTAGGGAATTCATCACCTTGATAAAAGAGGGGGGATTTCGCATGTCCGCTTCAACCAGCAGGACTCGCTTCCCAGATCGTGCCAGCAGCGCCGCAAGGTTCGCACTGACGGTACTCTTGCCTTCCCCAGGAACGGAACTGGTTACCAAGATGACCTTGAAAGGAACTGCTGTGCGCGAATGTAACAGTTTGGTTCGGAGGCCGCGGAGAGCTTCCGCAAATGGCGTCGCCGGCGCGGTCACAACATTTAGTGACTGGTCCGAAAATAACCTCGCTCCGCGCGGCAACCACGTTCGATTGGGCTTCCCAAATTCCGGGAGAATTCCCAAGAGCGAAGAGCCCATCAACTGCTCGATGTCTTCGATCGATTGAATATTGGTATCTACGCTGTCGATAAAGAGAGCGCCAGATACTCCCAAAAACACACCGGCCAGAAGCGATACGCCAAGGTAAATAGGTACATTAGGCTTCGAGGGTCCAGCGGGCACTCTTCCTGGCTCGACTATTGCAATGTTCGTCGAGTGAAATCCCTCTATAACACCCGCCTCCTTGAGTCGCTTGAAAAGGTCATCATAAAGGCTGCGGCTATCATCGGCTTCCTGCTTGGCAATGCCATACTCTATGGTTTTGTCATTTAGCCGTTCGGCTTCCATCTTACTCTGGGTGTAGACAGCCCTTAAGTGATCTTCTTCCTCTTGAGCGGCCCGGTAATCGTTCTCGGCTCGCTTTCCGATGCGCTCCACTTCGTCCGATATTGCCTTTGTGACACTCTGTAAGCTGGACCGTTCATCGGCTAACTTCGGGTATTCGGATCCGAATTTCGAGCTGTCCTGAGCAAGCTGCGCCTGAAGTAAAGCTTGCTGGGAACGAAGTGTCTGCAAAAGACTGAATGAATTTTGGACTCCAGCAGAAGCCCCGGTTAAGCTGCCCCCCGCGAGACTGGAGATCAACTCAGGGTCGGCGTTCTTGGCAGTCTGGTAGACCGCTCCCTTCATGATCCGGTTTGAGGTCGCCGCCGTCAGGACTGTCGTAGCTTGTTGCAAGCGATCCAGCGTCGAACTATAGACCTGATCTCGACCTTGGGAATCTGTACCCAGACTGTAAACGCCTGTGTCCTTCTGCAAGTTCACGACCTTTGCTTGAAGATCCTGGGTCCGCTTCTTCAGATCAGCCAATTGTCCGTTGAGCCATTCAGACGACTCGCTTGTGGCCGCATAGCGCGTTTGAAAGCCATAGTCCTTGAGGGCGCGGACCAGACCATTCGCCACTGCGGGCGCAACCACGCGGTCCGAGTGATAATAGCGAATCTCAATCAGACGAGTTCCGGAACGAGGTTCTACTTTCAAATGGGCGGCGAACACTTTTAATGCCAGATTTCGACGTTTGGGAGAATTCTCGAGCGTGGCACCGACAGCATCCGGAGGGCTGGTGGAAGGAACGAGTCGCATGATCCAACCAATTGGGCTCCACTTCGGTTGGAAATCCCGCGTCTTGTCAAGATGAAGATCTTCGATGACTTTCAGGGCGAGTTCATCCGATTTCAGAATCTCAGCTTCCGTCTGCAGATCGAGGTTCGCGTTCAGAGCATCACCCGGGCCATCAGCATTGCCCGCCATCATGCTCTGAAGCCCCAGCATGTCCGGACTGGTCTTCTGGATCTCTACGACGGCCTTTCCTTCATACTTAGGCGTCATGAACAAACAAACGAGAATTCCAAGGAGGAAACAGCCGGCGGTCGTGATGGCTATTTGCTTCCTGCGGCGTCCTAACAGCAGGAGTAGATCCGCGATCGTTAGTTCATCGCGACGCTGGATGCCGGCTTGGCGACGATCTACGGTTATGGCTCGTGTAGAGAGGTGATGCATATGTTTAGTTCCCTTTTCTTGACATTGCTATTGCGGATGTTTTAGTCGTTTTGCTAAACCCAGGAATCGACGCTGTTCAAAAGGTGGTATCAATGTCGGATCTGTGCGAAAGCATGGCCGAACGAGAAAGAGTCTCGTGATGTACGCGTAGCGGAACAAGTGCATGGCTCGGTTGTTGTCGACGGGAGGTGGGAAGCAATCGCATCAGCAACAATCTGAACGTTCTGAACGAGTAATTCGCTACGATGCCCAGCGACATATTGGGCATGCAAGTTACCTGGAACAACTGCCTGCCATCCAGGAAGGAAGTTCACATGAGGAGGGCGCTCGGAAGCCAATACCAGGAGTACTTTTCCTTCGTATTGCTCTGGCTTGTAGGCGAGAGCGGCTGCTTGGAGGGCTATTTTCATCGCTGGAGGTTTGGCCAGATGCTGACGAAGGTGGAACAAGCTCACTCGTAGGCCTAACCTCACCGTTCTCTTCAATGCGTAAGCCAGGTACCTCACTTTGCTTGTCAGGGAGTCACACGACTGAAGGTAGGAAGGGTTGGGCGAGTCCACTACCACAACGAGCGACACCTGGTGCCCGGCCGTACGCAGTTGGAACGCAATTTCGTAGGCAAGAATGCCCCCGAGGCATAAGCCGCCGATCGTGTACGGCCCTTCAGGTTGCGCCGCAAGAATCTTGCGCACTAAGCACGCGGCAAAACCTTCCAGAGTTGGCTTATCGCCGAGCGAAACGAGATCCGCTTCAGTAGGCACCACAAAAAGGAGGGGTTGATCGTCTCCCAAGGCCTTGGATAACTCTGCGCTGAGATAATAGATCCAGAAAATATTGTCGCGAGTGCCTTCGGGTTGCAATGCAAGCACGCCGGCAGGAAGAGAAGGTCTCATGCTGGCAGCCAAACGCTTTGCCTCTATTTTGGTCTCCACCAAAAGGGCCAAACGTTCTACCGTGGGACCTTCAAAGAGCTGTCGCAAGGTCAGGTCCACACCGAACGTATTTCGCAACCGCATGAGCAACTGCATACCTAGAAGTGAATGTCCGCCCATCAAGAAAAAACTGTCTGTGGGGGAGACCTCATCATTTTCAAGAATCCCCCTAATCATGGCCAAGAGCTTTTCCTCGAGCGGGGAAGAGGGAGAATTTGCAGGCTCACTTGGAAGGTGGTCCGCCTCCGCTGGCTGCGCCAGCAGCGAAAGATCAATTTTCCCGTTTGAGGACATTGGGAGCGCACGCAACCGGACAAATATAGTTGGGATCATGTAGTCCGGCAGGCTGCGTAGCAGAAACTCTTGAAGTTCGCGCACGGTCGGAACGCTTGCATTCCCTTTCGGGAGGACGTACGCGACCAGTTGATTCTCTCCCTCTCTCGAAACGTTCGTTATCGCTGTCGCATAATCTACGCTCGGGTGTTGATATAGAATGCTACCGATCTCGTCTAGTTCCACTCGCTGCCCGCGGATTTTTGTCTGTCGATCGAGACGACCACGAAATTCGATCTCTCCGTCCGGTCGCCGAACTCCGAGATCACCTGTACGATACATGCGCGCCCCGGACTCGCTTGCGAAAGGATCAGGAAGGAAGTTCCGATCCGTAAGATCAGGTAGGTTGCGGTAACCACGCCCCACACCTCCGCCACCGATGTAAATTTCACCGATCCTGCCCTCAGCAACGGGTTCACCAATTTCGCTTAGGAGATAGACGGTTGTGTCAATAATCGAACTTCCGATGCTTGGCTGCCTTTCTGACCGCGGTTTTAGTGAAGCGGACGTTGCAACTACCGTGCACTCTGCGGGTCCATAGTTGTTGATGACCGCAAAAGGCAACGGGGCAGAAGGACCACGGTGCAGGGTGTCTCCCCCGGTAAGGAGAAACCGTAGGGGTGTTACGGCTGGCCATTCCATTGATATCATGGGCTCAGCGTGAACGGTTGGAACGAAGCCGATCGTCACGCCCTCGCGAATTATCCAATTCCGCAGTAGCTCCGGCGATGAACGCACCGTTTCGTCTACAAGACAGATCGTTGCACCCGCGGCTAGGTTGGGCCAAATTTCCCAGACCGCCGCGTCATATCCAAGACCTGCCAAATGACTCGCACGATCTTGGCGCGTAACCTTAAACGCATCGAGATGCCAACGGATGAGGTGATTCAGGTTGGCATGCGTAATCTCCACTCCCTTAGGCACGCCGGTCGACCCGGAAGTATAAATTACGTAAGCGAGACTATCGGGATAAGCGAGTCTGACGGGGAGTTCAGGGGTTGCCGCGATGGCAGCAGAATCTCGGCAAGGATCGACTCCTCTTACTTCGATTTGCAGCCGATCAAGGAGCGCGACCCTGCCAACAAGTACAGTTGCAGCCGGAATCTTCGATGGCAAATCGAAGACGCGAATCTGGCCAGGCGGGATCTAGCGGTACATATGCCGCCCCAGTTCGAATTACACCGAGGGCCGCGACGATCCAGTCAAAGGAGCGTTCCATGCAGATAGCTACAGTGCCACCTGGCATGACCCCGCATTCCGACAAATATCCAGCGAAACGGTTTGCGCTGCGGTCGAGCTCTGCATAACGTCATCTGCCGATCGCCGAAGCTCAAGGCAATCGAGCTCGGAAAGGCAGCGCTTAAAGTCGCGATCCGCTCGCCAATGGGGCGAGATCTTTCCTGTTAGCGAACTCCCAGCAGCGCTGTCGTTTCGAGATGCAAGGCAAAGGGGTGCCGAACCGCGTTTAACCGAGGTTGATAGGTCTCGACCATTTCGGGACTTAGATATCAAGGCTCAACCCAAACATCAGAATGATGAGATTCACCCATCTCCCTTGATCCAAAACTGAGGACATTCGCAAAGAGTTTGCCTCTGAATTGCAGACCCGGCTCATATATTTCAGCGGCAAAGCTATCCCTGCTTACAAACGAGAAAAAAGCCTGGAGGAGTATCCTTCGAATCCGTTGGCGAATGACGATAGCGGCGAACTCTAGATTTCCAATAAGGTACCGGCGCCACATCCTACGTGGCTCACGGTATAGACGGTATAGCCATTCACAACCGAAGTTTTGCATCCACGCTGGCGCCCGACGAACCACGCCGGCAATCAGCTCAAACGAGCCACCAACGCCCATCAATACGGGGACCGAAAGTTGCAATCCGTGGTCATAGATCCAGTGCTCCTGCTTCGGTGCCCCAAGGGCGACGAAAAGAAGATCCGGTTTTGCAGAACGTATTGCAGAAGCCGCTTCCTCGAGACCTTCCGGAGTCTTCTCGAAACCGAACGGTGGGCAATAGGTGCTGATTCGCAGAGACGACGCGCGTTGCTTAAGAACTCGAGCCGCCCGATCCGCAGATTCAGGAAGGCCACCCATCAGGAAAACATGCAAATCGTGTTCGGCCGCGAGACTGCAAAGGGTTTGGACCATGTCGACCCCAGTGATTCTTTCCTGGAGAAAGCGGCCGTAGAACCGCGCAGCCAGCAAAAGCGAAAAACCGTCCGGAACGACCAGGTCCGCACGGTCGTAAATCTCGCGTAACCGCTTGTCTTGATCCAGAAGAACGATATGCTGGGCGTTGGCAGTTGCCACGTAAGTGGGCTTTCCCCCGGCTTTTGCATGCGAAACGATCGCATCGCAAGCTTCTTCGCGCGAACAATTATCAACAAGCGCGTAGCCGATTCCTACCCGGTCGGTCACAGCGTGACGGAGGGGTCTTCGCATCTGAACCGAAGAACGACGCCTGAGTGCGCCCTCATCAATCGGGTGCGCCTGGCCAAACGTAGATTCGTCCATGCACGGAGGAGTGCTCATTTCTCACCATGTTTTGCTGCAGGCAACAGCGCAGCTGTATTCGAGCCGAAGACTCTGTGCCGCATGTACATCAAGCCGCACCTGTCCCACGAAGAACGGCGGGAACTGTCTGGGCAAGGATCTTGAGGTCCAGCCACAGAGACCATTTGTCGATGTATTGGAGGTCGAGCTCCATCCATTGCTCGAACGGGATCGAATTACGACCTCTTACCTGCCAAAGGCATGTGATTCCCGGTTTGACGCTAAACCGCCGCCGATGCCAGTCCTTCTCAAAAAGCCGATAGTCCCGAAGGGACATCGCTCGAGGTCCCACCAAACTCATTTCACCCTTTAAGACGTTGTAGAACTGTGGTAGCTCATCGATGCTCGTGTTGCGGAGAAAGCGGCCGAGTGGCGTAACCCGTGGGTCATGCTTGATTTTGAATACCGGTCCGGTCATCTCATTCATGGAGAGAAGCTGATCCTGTACCTTCTCTGCATCAGCGATCATTGTCCGGAATTTGTAGATGCTGAACATTCGCTTGTTCAGCCCTACTCGCGTCTGTCGGAAGAAAACAGGACCGTCGGACGTGAACTTTATGAGGAGACTGACAATGAGAAATACAGGGGACAGAAATATCAGCAATGTGGCAGAACCAAAACAATCGATCAATCGCTTGACGAAGGCCGGCCACGAAGCGCTTGAGTACGCGACGGTTACAACTTGGGAGTTGGCGTCCAGTTCCATCGGGGCAGGCTCTTGATTCCGCAAATTGAAGACTTGAGAATCAACCCGGATGACTATGCCATGATGCTCACAGAGCGAGACCAGTTCAGCAGCGTGTTCGTAGTAAGAACGTAGTGGCAGATAGATGGCTGCTTCGTCGACAACGTTATGTCTCAGGAAACTCGGCGAGCCCTGAAAACGAGCAGCAGCGAATATGGCCCGATGCTTCGAACTTCCGGATGCCAACCCAGTCGTCATCTACATAGCCGACGACCTGGTATCCAAACTCGGGATGCATGCGCAATGTATTTCCAAACTCGATGGCGCGTTCGTTGGTGCCGACAATCAGCAGAAATCTGCTGTTCCGCCCTCGGCTGCGCAAGATCAGAAGAAGTGAACGAGCCGCGATCCGCCCAGAAACCATCATGACTGTGCAAACGGCCCACAAAATCAGGATGAATGGCAGTGAGACCATCTCGATGTGAAGTACCCTCGCCATCAAAAGAAGAAACGCTGACGCCAGGAGAGTCGCTTTGGCCACCCCGATTGCCTCAACAGAACGCTTGGTGAGTCTCTTTGAGGTATAAAGCCCCCCGAGGACGAAGAGATTGTGCCAAGCGACAAGAAGCAAGGCGAAAAGCAGACAATTTCCCAACTTGATTCGAAACGACATGAACTCGGACAACGACAATCCTCTCGGCGAGGAAAGCAAAACAAACGTTGTGAACAGGAACCCACCGATCAGGACACACATATCGTAGAGTTTTGCCGTGTGCTTCATGACTCGCCATTTAGTGGAGATCATAAGTATGGAATCCGCCAATCCTCCAACGCGATTGATGAGTGAGATGGAACAAAAACGGTTAGTAAATTGGACATTCCGACAAATGACTTGCGAGGGCCGACTACGATTGCGGAGTTCAGAAGTACCTAAAAAGCGCTTGAGTCACTGGAGGCATAACCAACGAGTGCTTCGCCGATGGCTTGGGCTCCAAGCGGAGAAGAGCTCATGTTTTCGAGATCCTGCGCGTCCATTTCGACTGAGACACTCTTCATAATGAGATCGAGGCTAATCACCAGTCGAAGCGCGTTCTTTTTTCGCACTACAATGCCAGTCATTCCTTGCAACGGGCCGCGCACTACCCTCGCCTGATGGCCCACTTTCAGGAACGGGCACGGTTCGGCCTGCAAAAGGTCGATCCCTTGGCGAAGGATTTCAATTTCGTCCGTTGGTAGCGCGATCGGATCTTTCCCGTTGCCGACGATCGAATGCACCCCAGGCAGCTCCAGAACGCGGACCCGTGCAGTGCGCTGAATTTTCACGAACAGATAACCAGGAAAAAGCGGCTTCTCCACGAGCATGGTGCAACCGTTTTTCCATTTCTGCATGCCTCGACCCACGGGCAAGAAATGCTCGATCTCGCGGGCGATAAGGTGCTGAGCAACCCGTTTCTCATGGCAAGAGAGGGTATAGACAGCGAACCACTCGCAATGTTTCGTCAATTCTGATCACCTTTTGTTTTATGTTCCAGCGAGACAGGGCTTCGCCATTGCCAGTTAGATTTGGCTTATTAAACTTCTCGGAGAGGGCTTGGTGAGAAACCGGGTTAGGGCAACCCGGCCTTAACTAATTACAGGTAAATGCTGGCTGCAACGGCATGTTTTGGCAAGTGCAAATTTCCAATTTCCCATATCGTAATCTCTGATGAAGTTGATTTCTGGTCAATGCTACCCCAAAAAATTAAGATGCTCAACAGGATCGCCCGAGTGAACGCAAACGGCAATACATGACTTCTATTAGATTTATCCCCCTCAGTCGCACGGACTCTTAAACACTAAAGAGCAGAAACTAAGGAGCTTGCATCGATATACGATTTAAACTTCTGATGTCCTTAGACGATTTGAGTCTCAAATTCGAAAAACCTCAGCTGGTGCTCTTGTCCTTCGACGACTAATGCCCCGACGAAGCCGTCTCCTGGATTAAGCGAATACAATCGCCATTTTTTCTTGTCGGGGCTATGTAATTCAGCAGGTCTATCCGGAGTCAGGGAAACGTCGAAGTCTTGAAGAGAGGCTTGCAGCCCCTCTCCATGCGCCTTTACGTAGGCTTCTTTCCGCGTCCAGCCGAGGAAGAAAGCTTCCGGGCGGAGCGCCGAAGGCAGTGAGGCGAGCTCCTCCCTTTCCTTCGGAGAAAAGAAGTTATTTTCAATCCCTTCAAAAGCAACTTCAGGTTTGATCCTCTCCAGGTCGACTCCGACTTCGTGTTCCAGGCAAAAAGCAAACAGAGCTAGTCCGTGGGAATGCGAGAGGTTGAAACGGAGCGAAGGTATTCTTGCCTCAGCCGTCAGCGCTGGTTTGCCGTGCTTGAGAACCACAATACTCAATCTTCCCGGGTCCTCGCCAAGATATCCAGCAAGCAGCTTGCGAAGAATAATCCGGGCCACAGTGAAATGGTGGCGATCCTTGGCGAACGCAAACCGAGCGGCACGTTCCTTCTCTGCGGTTGAAAGAAATGTGGAATGGTAGTCTGGAATAGGAGAATCAAGATCCAGACGAGCCCTCCAAATGTGCACTTCATTGGGACTCAGCTGAATTCCGGGGGAAGCTGGAGACCAGAGAGTGTTTTCATTCATATGGTAAATCAAATCGTTCTTGAGGGTCGTACACTACCCGATTTATTCGAGAGTTTGCCCAAAGTCTCTTCCAGCCATTGTTTCAATGATTCCTTCAACCGTCGGCTCCGTTAGCTGTCGGCCTCGTTAGAGGGCATTATCAGAGGTCAACCGCGCAGCTGAGGTTGGTTGACAAAATCTGAAAACACCTGGTGCCAGAGTGAAAGCACACAGAGTCCATAGATTTCTTCCTGCAAGTGAGCGCGTCCTGAGTAATGATCTTTGAGCAGAGCTTCTAACTCATCGCGTAAAAATAATCGCCCGAGCAACGGTGAATCAAGGAGCCAGCTTCGAGCAAAGTCGTGAAGACTGCCACGAAGCCAACTGGCCATCGGAACGGGGAATCCGCGCTTTCGTGCGCTTAATATCGAAGCCGGCAGCCGATCAGCCATCAATCGCTTTAGTAGGTATTTCCCTACATTACCTCGAAGCTTCAGCTCGAGTGGGAGGGTGTTCGCGAATTCGACTATGCGGTGGTCGAGAAAGGGTACACGCAGCTCAATAGAAGCAGCCATCGTCATCTTATCTGCCTTTAAGAGCAGGTCGTCGGGCAGCCAAGCTTGTTGGTCCATGGAAAGCATCTGATTCAGTTCCGGATAGTATCTCGACTGGAGATTGAACGAACTGAAAATATTGTTGCGGTAGTTTTGGTCAGCTTCGGTTGGGTAATTCTTGCCGAAGAGACGGTGGAGTGAGTCCTCGCTCATCAAGCGGCGAACACCTTGATAACTCTTGGAAAGAGGTTTATTGAGAATCTCAGCATAGTTGCGAAACCGTAGAGGAATACCCGGCAGGCTTAGCACCAAGCTTGCCAAGCGCCCACTCCACAATCCCATTTGCCTCTGATAGGAAGACACTCCGAGCATCCGGCGGTAGATGCCGTAGCCCGCCAGAATTTCGTCCGCACCCTCACCGGAGTGGACCACAGTGATGTGTTCGCGTGCAAGCTGTGAGAGGAAAAATAGTGGAATGGCAGCCGGATCGGCCACGGGTTCGTCCATGTGCCAGATCAACTCAGGGAGAGACTTGGCGAATTCACGACCTGAAAGCACATATTCTAAGTGCTGTGTACCGAATTTCTGAGCCACCTGCCGCGCGTACGGAAACTCATTGACCTTATGTTCTTTCTCATAACCCACAGAGAAGGTCAGCACGGGGCTATTTGTCTGCGCCGCATGTAGGGCCACTAGTGCACTAGAATCCACCCCACCACTTAGAAAAACACCCTGTGGTCGTTCACCCAAGCGATGATCGGCAACAGTCTGCTCGAGTAATCGGCCGAATTCCTCCACATAGGAGTTCTCGTCAGTGCTCGTAACAGTTGTAAAACATGGCGACCAGTACGCACGCGTCCGGACTTCTAAGTTTCCAATCTCCGCAGTTATAAAGTGCCCGGGTTTGCAGTTTCGAAATTCCGCCGAACATTGTCCGTTCGCCAGGAACATAACCTAGGCGCATGTAACACTCCAGAACTGATTCTTCAACTTTAAACGGCACCCCAGCCGCAAGGAGTGCCTTGACTTCGGAAGCGAACAAGAGTGTTCCATCTACGACGCACCAGTAAAGCGGCTTGATTCCGAGCCGATCTCTGGCAACTAAAACACGGCGACGGCCCGCATCCCAAATGGAGAATGCAAACATGCCTCGAAGCTTCTCAACACAGGACTCACCGTATTCCTCGTAAGAATGCACGACCGTTTCCGTGTCACAATTCGTGCGGTACCTGTGGCCTCGGTCAATCAGTTTTGAGCGGAGTTCGGGGTGGTTGTAGATCTCACCGTTGAACGCAATCCAGACGCTCCCATCCTCATTCGAAAGTGGCTGATGACCGCCGACAACATCCACGATGCTAAGACGCCGCGCTCCAAAACCAACAGCGCCCTCGCAAAAGAAACCTTCGTCGTCAGGACCGCGATGAATAATCGTTCGAGCCATCTTGGCGAGCAACCGCTGGTCGACCACTCGTTGACCGTCCAAGTGGACTACTCCCACGATCCCACACATTTAGAAGCTACCTTTCACTGTTACCACCATCGTTTCCTATGAGATTCTCGTCGGCCCGAACATTGCACGCGGGTTCGAGCAAATAGTAACGCTGAGAACCAGAGCGGCGGGAAGCTCCATATGTCCCTCGAAGCAAAGAGCTGGCGCGGCAACTATGAGCCCATAATGGGGAGAAAACCATCCGGCAACGGGATCAAGAGATCCCTTTTGAACTCGCCCCTCGAACGGGCTGGATACCCTAAGAGCAATACGAAGCACGACATCTCCAGAACGCACAAGAAAGCTACCCGCAGGCTCGCATTCCACAACGCAAGTGGAAGCAAGCTGCAGCCTGAGAAACATACGATGACTCCCACTGCCTTCGATCCGGTCTTCTATTCGCACCTCAGTGGGGGACTGATACGAGAATCTGCGCACATGAAGGTAAGAGTGACCAAATCGGTCAAGGCCGGTGTAGCCTGTCTCAAGGTATCCGACGCCATCCGATTCAATAGGCAGTGACCGAATTATATTCTTGTCCTTCCACTTGAAGGGTCCGTCGGGGACAAAACTCTCGGCATCTTCTAATTCGAGGACATTATGACTTGAAGGCCCTCTAAAAAAATTCCTCCACTGCAAATTTGCTTGGTAGGTGTAGGTTCCAGGATCTACAAAAATAGGAACACCGTCCACTGCGAGCTCAAAGGAAAGCGGTGCAGCGTGACTGTGCCCAGCCGTCATCATGCCCATCGGCTTCCCGAGGCAGGCGAGCCAAAATCGTGAGTCTGTCGTCGGCTCCGATAGCAGTGCGAATCCGGCGTCAGGGAATCGCACTGGTACAACTGCCTTTTTGGTCTTCGAAATTTCAGAGTATCGGTGAACACCATCAGTCCCAAAGAGCCAGAACACTTCTTCTGGCACGTCATCACCGGCCGGCTTAAATTCACTGCGTCTGAATAGTAACGCTCCCAATGCGCCCAAAGAGCGTGGTCGATAATAGTTCTCTTCTGCGAGACGGAGTGTCCGGCCGCCATCATCGTCTCCAAAGCAAGCTAACTCTCCATTGGGGCGGACCAAGCGACCAAAATATTCAAACATCTTATTTAGCTTTCCGCTCCATCGTCCGGACATAGACGTTCCCTTTCGGCAGCCAATAATCGTCGGGAGAAGATACATATCCAATGCATAAGCGTGATAATAGCTAGATTGTTCCCGATGCGAGCCATCAGCAGCAAACTGTCGATCTAGCTCACCTTCTAAAATGGATTGTGCCTGAACCATTGATGCCTTAGAACCTTCCAGGGCTTCAAGCGCGATGCTAACGAGAAACAGCCCCATCCCTTCGCCAAGCAAGTGCGTATTGGGGCTCGAGTAGGTCGAAAGGTGCCTTTCAATGAACTTCCGTTGCGTTTGAATGGAGTCAAAGATAGGCCGAGCTCGCTCCGAAGTTAAACAGGGTGCTCCTGAGATAAATGTGAGGGTCCAAATCCATGAACAAATCCGCAGACTAACTTCTAATGCTTCCATCCAATTCACACCGCAATAGCTCGGATTTGACTGAATCCAAGAATCAATCTGATCGAGTGCTGATTCTGCGTAACGCTCATAACCCGTGAGAAAGTACGCTTGTCCTAATGTCACCAAAAATTGGTGTCGATTTGTTTCCCAGACTCGCTTCAAATCCGCCTTGCGGTCAAGATCGAGTTTCGGAATATCTCGATAAAAATCATGTGGCAAGTGCTGCTCAATGGCCCAATCTCGATACCAGTCTATACGGCCACCTGGGAATGAAATGGCCTGCCCAAATAGGCGGAGTGTGCCATCACAGATTTGATCGGCAACGGCACAAAGTTTTTCGCAACGACCCGGGAAAAACCTTCTAAAAGATGTAGCCAGCGATTCGCGAGACTCATCGGGTAGCAGCACGGAGTCTGGCTCAGCGAGTCCACTCAATAGCGAACGTGTTTGCTCGACCGATGGCATTTCATTGGTTGGCCCTTTTTGCTGCTGAGAGCTCACCCAAGAAACAAGCCGTTCACGAATGCCATATCCATGCTCGATTAGCCGAGAACCCAATTCTTTAGGCGGCATCGAAGCCAATCTGGCAACTTTTTTTTGTAAGTGTCGGGTCCTGCTGCTCATGACAGAAGTCTCAGTTTTTGTGAATACCTCAGTATCTTCAATTCAATATCGTTTCTGCCAGCTGCGGGGGTGACTTTTAATTCTCTTCAACGAGCCTCATCATCTCTTCGATCTTATACTCCCATGCCTCGCATGCAACCTTAGCCGAGCGCTCGGCGCTTGGACCCGTGTTTCCAGCCTCGAGGAACATTTCGATCTCGCGGACATATTCCTTCGCTGTCCCTGCGGTCCTTACAAGGGATTCAAACTTCAGCGCTTCGGGTAGTGGAGCCGAGACAACGGGTAGGCCTGCAGCTAGGTATTCGCGCAGTTTAAGCGGATTTGAGCTGATAGTCAGCTGATTCATAACAAATGGCAACAAGGCTACGTCGAAACCACACAAGTATTCTGGTAAGCGATCATAGGTACGATGGCCGAGATAATGTACATTGGGTAGGTCGTTCAGCGGGTCAAGATTTGTGTCCGCCTTGCCAACCAGCACGATCGACCAGGATGGCTTCAGTTTCGCAAGTTCCGCGATCAACGGCAGGTCGACCCAGTCAGCGATTAATCCGTGAAAACCCAAAATCGGCCGCGGCAGACTTCTTAGCTCATTCGCGATACGTGTTCCCGGCTCAGTGGCAGTTCGGAAGTGCGCGTAATCTACTCCATGAGTTACAAGATAGGTATGTGGATTCATTCGTCCTTTTGCTTCGAGCAACCTTGTTGAGCAAACAAGAACTAGGTTTGATTTCGCAAGGAGCGTTTCTTCGCATCTGCGCACTTCAACTGCAGCATCGCTGAACGCCGAGAAATCATCGACACAGTGATAAATAATTTTTCGTTCGCCCAATGTACCCACAATGTCCGATGAAGTGGGGGCATAGGTCCAACTGATGGGATCGCGAAAATTCAATGAGCTCAGTGCACTCCTTAATTGTCTACCAAGTATTATGCGGTTGAACTTCTGAATCAGAGACGATTTCATGAACGGTAGGTAGAGAGGAGTGAGCACCCAAATATTCGGAGACACTTGTTGTAGGCCTCTCCTAAAGCCACGTAGTTTCTGGATTACGCGACGTGTATCCTTTCTCGTCAGCTGGGGCCGACGATTATGAAGCGAGTTGACCCATAGAACGCGGTTGTGCTGAGCCAACCGGAGCATAACTTGCTTCTTGCTCAGCGGATCTCCCGACCAGTCATTCGCAAAGCAGATAATGTCCAAACCTACTAGCATGAGAACAGTCCTTTGGCTGGCGATTCCGCCACCACAATCTCATCCTATTTCGGCAAACTAATGCCCTACTCCTCAAATCGACTTCGGATGAGCGGTTGCTCCTGGCCTGAGTTGGGAACCCGAGATTAATGAATTCCCGAAATAATGCTTCAACGTACTAATCTGGTTAACTGCTCACTGGTCTTAGCTTGTAGATAAACGCGTAAATACAACTACTAATATAATTTAATGTACTCTATTTTTAGACAATAGGGGTCACGCATACTTGTAAAGTAATCTTTCAACCCCCACAATTCTTCGTGACCCACAATGAGAGGGCGTTTTTTGAACCCAGTTAGAGTCCATGCGCATTCCAACGATAAATGGTATTGCGAACCATGAAAGTCATTGTCCTTGATGGAAATGAGAACCAGGCTGTTGCGTGTGTTCGGTCGCTCGCAAGGGCAGGTCATCAAGTCTTTGTAGGTGCGCCCACCAGTTGGTCTAAAGCTGGCTGGTCGCGTTTCTCGAGCGGGCAGTTTCAATATGTACCACCAGAGGAGGACGCTTCGGCTTACTTAGAGGACATTGTTTTTAAAATTCGCTCTCTTGGAACTGCTTTAGTGCTTCCGATGACAGAGAGGGGATTACTCTTGCTTTCAGAACGCCGTGAAAAGGTCTTTGAAGCTGGAGGCCTTCTTGTACTACCTGAACACTCAAACGTCCTGCGCGCCTTTGATAAACATATAACTACAGAATTGGCAAGAGCGTTAGGCATCCCCATTCCTTCGACCACTTTGGTAAAGAACATCGACGAGTGTAAGAATCTCTCTTCAACTCTTCCGTACCCGGTCGTCCTGAAACCTCGCAGTTCACAACGGTCCCTTTGCAACAGACTTGAAACAACGGGTCGGCCGGACTACGCTCGAACTGAGCGGGAGTTTGTTATCGCAGGAGCGGAAATGCTCTCGCGTTCACCAGAATTTCTTGTGCAAGAGTTTGTGGAGGGCAATGGTGAAGGGTACTTCGCCCTTGTGCAAAAAGGGCGCGTGCGATTCGAATTCGCGCACAGGCGGATTCGAGACGTGAATCCCACTGGCTCAGGAAGTTCGTTACGGATAAGTATTCAAGCAAATCCGCGAATTAGACAAATGGCGATTGCCCTGCTTGAAGCACTCGACTGGAACGGCGTTGCCATGGTTGAGTTCCGGGTTAGGCCGGACGGAGTACCCGTTTTTATGGAGGTGAACGGCCGATTTTGGACTTCCCTCGCTCTAGCCATTTACGCCGGGGTCGATTTTCCTGCACTTCTTGTGGAATTGGCACAAAATGTCAATATCGCAGGCTCTCGTGGATATCGTGAAAATGTCCGATGCCGATGGCTTCTTGGCGACTTTCGCCATTTGTTGGCAGTGTGGGGAGGGCCTCCTTCTGGTTTTCCAGGAAAATTCCCTGATCGGTGGTCTACCCTTGGCCGATACCTGCTGCCCGTGCGTGGAACGTTTCACGACAACTTCCGAGTGGACGACCCTCTTCCGGAATTGGGTGATTGGTTCGACTTTTTTTTGCGGCGAGTTCCGTTATTTTTCAGGCAACGTTACTGGGGCCAGTACTAATGCCAAGTCTAAAAGGTACACTTCATATTCATAGCACCTATTCTGATGGTGAGTTCACACTACTTCAACTGCGTGAAATCTATCTCTCTAGCGGATTTCGGTTCGCATTCGTGACCGATCATGCTGAGTCGTTCAACCCGATAACGCTGAATGCCTATCTTGATGAATGCGCCAATCTTTCCGATGAGAGTTTTCAGTTCGTCCCGGGCCTTGAGTTTGAATGCGAGCAGAAAATGCATATTCTCGGTTACGGCATGGGGAAATTATTAGATACCAAAGCCCCAGAAGAAGCGATCCGCGCCATCCGCGCATCTGGTGGAATCGCTGTCATTGCTCACCCAAAGGACGAAGCGTTCGCATGGATTGAATCGTTTCGTGAGCTTCCTGATGGCATCGAGGCTTGGAATACAAAATATGATGGTCAATTTGCGCCTCGCCCGGAGACATTCAGATTGATCGGCCGCTTGCGAGAACGGAGGCCTGATTTGCTCGCCTTCTATGGTCAAGACCTACATTGGAAAAGACAGTACCGCGGCATTTTCATCGAGTTGAATTGCAGATCAGCAAAATGCGAGCACCTGATACAAGCGTTGCGCAGCGGTGAATACTGCGCGAGAAAGGGCAGCTTGAAAATGCCTTCTAACGGAATGGTTTCCGAAAAGATGCTGGACAAATTCTCGATAGTTCATCAACGGTACGCAATCCTGCGACGACTCTTGAAACGCATAAAAATGGCAGCCGACGACGTCGGCATCACCGTTCCCATTCGCTTAAAATCACAAATTCGTAGGATATTTTAATGAACGGCATCGTATACGTGATGTATCACGAGATTGAAAGGCTCGATCGGCCGTTGTGTAACAAAGATCCAGGATATGTACGCTATGTTCTGAGCGAGGCCACGTTTAGCAGCCAAATGAAAGCACTGGTACGAAATGGCCTGCGGGGATTAAGCGTTGGAGAAGCACTCACAGGCCGTGATCTGCCTCAAGCGGTGGCCATAACCTTTGACGACGGCTCGGAAACTGATTGTCTTCTAGCAGCACCTCTTCTTGCCCAGAACAAGTTCAAAGCTACGTTCTATGTGGTTTCCAATTGGATTAACAGAAAGGGTTGGCTATCTTCACGGCAGCTACGCGAACTGGCTGACGCAGATTTCGAAATTGGTTGTCATTCTCGCAGCCACACTTTCCTCACTGATTTGCAACTGCCCGATGTCAAAAAAGAAATTATTACTGCTAAAGTTGAACTGGAACAAATTCTGGGCCGACCTATTGAGCATTTCTCTTGCCCCGGAGGTCGATGGAGTCCCAGAATTTCGGAGGTTGCACGGGAAGCGGGTTACCAATCAGTGGCGACAAGCAAGACTGGAATTAATCACCCAGGAGCAGATCCATTTCGCCTCTCCCGAGTGGCAATCCTGCGTGACATCTCTCAAGACAGATTTATAGAGGTCTGTAGGGGAGAGAATCTACGCGGTCAACGTGGGAGAGAGATAATTCTCAACGGCGCGAAAAAGTTGCTTGGAAATTCTATCTACGACCGGCTGCGCGAATTTCTCATAAAGGCCTCTTGATCTGTGATTTTTTCTTTGGGAATAGGACTCATCAACCTATCAACCGGCACATCTACCCAAATCATAAGACTTCGTGCTCGTGCAAATTGAGCTTAACCGCTCTCCAAGTTTCGATACACCCTTAGCCACTGCTCGCGGACTACCTGCCAAGTATACTTTCGCGACTCTTCGTAAGCATTCCTAGCCAGTTTGGAGGCGAAAGATGGATCACGTAGGAGGCGGATGACATTGGCCGCCAGTGCTTTTTCATCGCCAACTTTCGAAAGTAAACCCGTTCGCTCGTGCTCGACCAAATATGACATGCATTCCGGTGAGGTTGTCACCACCGGTGTTCCTGCCCCAAATGCTTCGATGATGGATACGGGCATGTTGTCGAGCCATGAAGCATTGATAAAGATGTCTGCTCCATCGTAATACTTGCCGACATGATCACGCGCGACGATACCAACGAAATTCACGCCAGATAGGTTAAGGTCAGCAACCTGTTTTCGAATTGCGGTTTCGAGCGGCCCCCCACCTACAAGATCGAGCCGCGCTTTGGGATATTCCTTCTTCACTTCTGCAAAAGCTCTGACGACTACGTCCACCGAGTAGTAGTCAGAGAAACCACGTGTACAGATCAAATGTGGGCGGAGAGGAAACCGCTCGCGAAAACCGAATTGCGAAAGGTCCACGAGGTTAGGAACAACGGCTGTTCTTAGCCCAAATTCTCCGAACACATCGGCGAGATAATGAGATGGAGTTACGATTTTGTCAACACGAGCGAGGACAAATTTACCAGAGCGGAATCGTTGCAAGTGGTCGCGAGCTTCACCGCTGCGATAGTTAATGATACTTTTCCTATGACGCACTTTCGCGAAAATCCAAGCGGGAACGGGGGCCAGAAGAAACGACCAGTACGAGGCCGAGAAGATGTGAACAACATCTATTCCATTCATACTGCACCAGAGATGCCAAAGATAAATGGGCTCACGCAGAATGGTACGAACGCTAGGAACTCGTTCGGCCCAAGCAAGCCAAGTTGGTAGTGGTGGATCGATGACTAGTAAGCTGACTTCTACTTCTGGATCATTCTCCCAAAGACGAAAAAGCAGATTGGCCTGAACGGCTTGTCCGCCGATGCTGCGTAGGCTGGGCGCGACGATGACCACTTTGAGCTTTTTGGTTCGAAGAGTATGAATGGTCTCCATAGGCCGTTTTCTTAAACTTTCCTTACTCGCAAGAGGTAAACTGGAGTTTTAAAAAGCGGACATTCGTATCCACCAAGGACTTATCCCTTCTGGCAAGTGTGACGGGGGCGCCTGATATTGTAAAGTTGGCATAATTGCAAGTCGTGAATTATGAGAAGGAGTGCCAGTGAGCTGCGATTCAACGACTAGCATCATTCACCTCAGCTGAATTCCAGGCACATTCCACTCCAATCCTACAGTAGTCACCGGAAAAGAAGATTACAGCGCAGGTGGAATGTATTTCTCGAGAAAATTACGGTGCCAGAGTTCGAACATCAGTAAGCGCCACAGACGACCACTGAAAGGCCGCTGGTGATTCAAATGGTCATCAATGAGTTTGCGGACTCCGGCGGGCTCGAAGTAACCTCGTTGCAGGGTCCGCGGCTCGGCTAGAACCATCAGCATATCCTTCAGTTCATTGCGCAACCAGTGATCAAGTGGAAGCGCAAAACCCTGCTTCTTGCGATAGAGCGCTTCAGCTGGAACCCCAACGCGCTCCGCCAGCTTTACGAGGATATACTTCTGCCGACGACCCCGTAGCTTCCAATCTGACGACAAACCAGAAGCCCATTCAACGAGCTTATGGTCAAGAAGAGGTGATCGGACTTCAAGAGAATTTAACATACTCATGCGGTCCACTTTAGTAAGAATGTCGGCAACCATGTAGGTCTTTGCATCGACATAAAGCATCTGACTAAATGGTTTCTCGGCCGGAGCGCGGCCGAATTGACGAAGCAGAACGTTCCTGGGATCTTCACCTTTGGTGAGGACATCACGAAATCCATCTGAGAGCAACGGAGTCTCTCTCTCGAAAGCAGGTACAAATGAAAGCCCGTCAACGTAACGCTCCTGCCAAGAAAGCGAAACGTTAAAGCTGAATTTGTGCCTTCGTATGGAATAGGGCAGTCGTGGGAAAATCTGCTTTCTGTAAAGTTGACGTGCCCATAAAGGAACGTGCTCAAACATAATTCGACCCGCGTGTACGCGAAAACGATCGTATCCGCCAAACATCTCGTCCCCTCCGTCCCCGGAAAGCGCCACCTTCACATGCTCGCGAGCTATCTTTGAAACGTAATAGGTAGGCAACATCGAAGAATCACCAAAAGGTTCTTCGAGCGAAGAAGTCAACTGATTGACAGTTTCTACCACATCAGGCTGGATAATAATCTCGTGATGATCGGTGCCAAATTTATGGGCTACCATTCTAGCGTAGGGTGCCTCATTGAAATCCGAAGCCGCAAAACCAATACTGAATGTCTTTACAGGACGCGACCTTGATTTGGCCATCATGGCAACAACCAGAGAAGAATCGACTCCGCCGCTAAGAAAAGCACCCAGCGCCACGTCTGAGACAAGACGGATCTGCGTCGCCTGTAATAGCTGACGTTCCAATTCTTCTAGACACTCCTCTTCGTTCTTGGGGAAATATGTATCGTAGGTTGGTATATCCCAATACTGCCTGACGGTTATCTTACCGTCTTCGAATTCAAGTACGTGCCCGGGTGGCAATTTTTTAATTTCCGTAAATGCAGTAATCGGATCGGGTACGTAGCCTAAGTACAAATATTCCAATAGGGCCTGCATATTAACTCTGGCGAGCTCTGGAACCACAGCTAAAATCGATTTAATTTCCGACCCAAAATATAGGTGTCCATTATAGAAGGCATAGTGGAGAGGTTTTTTCCCGAGACGATCGCGCGCTAATACGAGCTTACGTTTCATCTTGTCGTAGATCGCGAATCCGAACATGCCGCGTAGCTTCTGAACGCAGTCTGCACCCATTTCTTCGTAGAGGTGGATTATGACTTCGGTGTCTGTCTTTGTATAAAAGCGATGACCCAAGTTTTCAAGTTCGGCCCGGAGTTCAGGAAAATTATAAATTTCCCCGT
The DNA here is from genome assembly GCA_963723725.1 of Candidatus Acidiferrales bacterium. GTDB lineage: Bacteria > Acidobacteriota > Terriglobia > Acidiferrales > UBA7541 > Acidiferrum. The sequence goes on along the minus strand of CAVRSA010000013.1, from coordinate 11,225 downwards.
TGAAGACAATCCGAGCATTTCTGTCTTCAGTAGAAATCGGTTGATGGCCTCCGGACAGGTCAATGATTGAAAGGCGACGCATGCCGAGGCCAACGGTTTGATCTACATAGATGCCTTCATCATCGGGGCCGCGATGAATAATCTGATCGCACATTCTGCGTATCTGCTGTTCAGTGACATTCCCTTCCTGATTTGCACTAACCACTCCAGCTATTCCGCACATTTACTTTGGGTCATTCCTCAACTTTCCACATTTAGAACATATTAATACCGTGTATATGAATATTGTTCTAATCTTAATGCACTAAATCTTTGGTAATCGGACAAGCTGCAGAAACCTTTCCAAGTACTTCTGATGAAACAGGAAGAGCACGGTCCCGTAGGTAACTATTCCAACGATAATCTCGGCCGTCAAGCGAGCATAAAGTGGCCAAGTCGCAGGCGACATGCTCTTAAACGCAACTATGGAAATTGCCATTAACGCGCAACTGCTAAATGCCGGCCACAGCGCCCGAAGATATTCCGATAGAGATAGTTTTATTCGATGAAAGATACGAACAAACAACGGAATCTGCAACAATGGGTAAACGAGAACCCAGGCTGCAGCTATCCCAACTGATCCCCAGTGACTCCCTATGTAGAATGACAATGGAAGTATGGCCATGGCCAAAACAGAATTCCACATAACCATTCTTTCCTCCCCAATTACATTGAGAAGAGGGCTTAGTAACACCACATTTGAGCGAATGAGAGCATGAAGTGCTAAAAGTTCGAGAGGTGCGACAACTCCACTCCACTTTGCGCCGAGAATTAAAGGAACAAATTCAGGTGCAACCAAGGCTATTCCAATAGTCGCCGGCGCGATAATCAATGCCATACCCCCTGTGATATCTCTCAGATAGCGACGCAAGGCTTCGGAATCCGTTTGGATAGAAGCAAAAACCGCGGGAGTAACTCGGTTAACGAGCGTAGTTAGCTTCTCAAGTGGGCTATGTGCCAAGGTCCACGCAAGCGTATAAGCACCTAGTGGCGCTTCTCCCAGGACTTTTCCCGCAATAATAAAGTCGGAGTCATTGTAGCTGGCCCAGCACAATCGACCGATCATTATATGGCGGCTATAGTGGACCGCTTTCTTGATGGATGAAAACTGGGGAATGGCAAACGCGTGCCGACGCCAGATCAACATTAGGCAGGTAGGGGTTACGCTGAAGGAAAGAATACCCAAGACAAGGGCCCAATATCCGAATCCAAAGTACGCGAGAACCAGTGTCACAGCTGCCTGGAATACACCTTGTAAACTCTCGATCATAGCAAGAAGTTTGAAGCGTAACTCTTTTTGCAAAAGAGAATAGGGCACTGTGCGGACGCCCGAGATAACGAAACCGGCACTCAGGACGATCACAACCAAAGGTAAATTAGGTGCGTGAAAAAACTTCCCCAATGGAATCGCGGCAGCTGCAGAAATGACAAAACCGAGAAAGCCTAGCAGTAAAGAAAGCGTATTCAACTGGGATACTTGCTCCTCTGTAAGTTCACGCATGGTGACGACGGCGGTCCCTATGCCAAACTCACTGAATAGGGTGAAAAGATTAATATAAATGCCAGCCATCCCAACAAGTCCATAATCGGAAGGCGCCAATAATCGCGCAACAAAAATAGTCATACCCCAAGTGATAAGCTGAGTGAGCCATTTGGCAGCGGCCGTCCAAGCGACCCCATGCACTAGAACCTTGTCAAGCTTTCTCAAATCGCGGTCCTTCGGGCATCAGGCCGTACTCTACGGTGAACCGACGCTCGGCTCACCGAATTGAGAATTTGTAATTGTCCTTTGTGGTTATCAGGCACTTGTTCGTGGCCGCGCGCTTTCTGGCAAAATGGGGTGAATATCCCGAGACTGTTCTAAACAGGTTAGTGTCTAGATCAGATTGAGGCGCCTATAGCTTAACTCAAAGAGGCGGATTGCAGGCCATTTGTCAATCGAGGAAATTTGTTTGCTTCGGTGGACCAGTGCCAAATAAGCTGACATATTCGAACCAACGTTATGGATCGCGTTCTGTTTAGTCCAAGGTCGGAGAATATCGGTTAGAGCACAATGGTTTAACAAGGATAACTCAGAATTGAAAACCAACCGTGCACCGCATAGGAGACTTTCTGAATAACATTCTGCTCCCATCTCGTGATAGAAATCTCATCAAATCGATGGATTGGCGATATTGCAAAGGTGAGTTGCAAGAGCCGGCCGAGATTTTGGGACCCCTGGACTTCAATTCATTGACGGGAAATATCTGATGATGGACACGGCTGCCAGCTATTCGGTACACGTAACTTGACGAACATGAAGGTCCCTACAACCAATATCCAGACATTATCGGGACTGCCTGTCAGGGTACTCATGGTGGCTCGGCTCCTTGACACAGGAGGTATCGAACGAGACGTCAGCAAGTTCGCAAGACATCTCGTTGCGCATGGTGTTCAGCCACACGTTGCTTGCTTCAATGCTGGCGGGACGAGGTGGCAAGAGATTAAGGAAGCCGGGATCCCTCTCGTGATAGTGCCCGTAAAATCGCTTAGATCAAAATCCGCGATTGAAGGTGCACGAATTTTGCACCAATACATTCTACAGAACGGCATCCAACTTATTCACCCCTTCGACATTGGATCGGATCTGTTCTGTGTGCCGCTTGGGAGAATCTTTCGGACTCCTGTACTTGCAAGCCAATTGTGTCATCGTGAACTTTATCCTAAGCATATTCGATGGTTGATGCCCATATTAGATCGGCTCGCGACTGGGGTTTTTGTGAACTGTAAGAGTCTCGCAGATCATCTAAACAAAGATTATCGGCTCGCCCGAAAGCGGATCCACATTTGCTACAACGGCTATGAACCAGAAGAATTCAACACTGAAGGACGCGAGCGTCCTGCAGAACTTGCCAATGCCAGTTTCGTGATCGGCACAGTAGCCCTTTTACGTCCTGAAAAGAACCTAACGATGTTGATCGAATCATTTTCGAGGGTATATAGGATTGATAATCGTGCTCGACTGTTGATAGTTGGCAGCGGCCCTGAAAAACCCAAACTTGTCCAAAAGGCTGAGGAACTTGCGCTATGCCACGCCTGTTTGTTCAAAGATACCGTGTCTCACCCCGCAAACTGGATGAGAGCAATTGATGTGTTTGTCCTCCCGTCGCGATCGGAGGGATTCTCGAACTCGCTGTTGGAGGCCATGGCATGCGGTTGTTGCCCCGTCGCATCGAATGTAGGGGGCGCCGCAGAACTGCTCAACCATGGTGACTGCGGCATATTGTTTGAATCAGATAATCTAGATCAGCTTTCAAACTGCCTGATCCACCTAATCCAAGAACCGGAGAGGCAACGGCGAATTGCCAAAAGTGCTGCGGCATTTGTATCTGAGCGCTTCACTATCGGGCAGGCAACTGCTCGACTTGCAGATATCTACAGAAAATTACTGTCGTGAACGTTCTCGAGTGAACAGAGCCCCCGCCATGATTAGCCTAAGGCGATGTAGCAGAAATGCAGATAAGATTGTAGATTTGCGGCGGAAGCTGACTAAACACCGGGAGTTTGATGTTCACGGGCACACCAGTTTCAGCCACGATAAAACTAAAGTTCCGCCAAGTCGATAGTAGCCGCAGACATTCAACCGGATCGATGCCTGTCCGCTTGGTGACAAGTGGATGAGCTTCAATCGCCACAATGATGTTCGACGCGCTCTGCACCGTATGAGCAGCACCACGTAACGCGGCGAGTTCTCCACCCTCGATATCCAGTTTGATGACAATATTCTCTCTGGGTGCTGCAACAGAAAGGTCAATCGTCGTCACGGAAATTAGACCGCTAGGCGAGCTTGTGATAAATCGAGATGCGTGATCCAGCGCTAATTCGCTAAATTCTGCAATATTTGCTGGTGGCATCTCTAAATCGCCAAAACCCTCGAAATCTGCCAATGCTTTCGGTATTGCCTGCACTGCTACAGGAAGACGATCAAGATTGGCTTTCAAGTCTAAATACGACAGGTAGTTGGGTTCAAAAGCTACAATTCGTTGGAGGCACGGACAAAGAGATAACAGCTTGAGAGAGAAGATACCAATGTCCGCCCCGCCGTCGACGAGTGTCATCGGCACATGAAGGCTGGTGGTAATTTCCGCGAGTTTCTTGATGAATCCAACTTCATATTGAGCCAGATCCACCTCATCCAACCGAATCCGGCTAACGGGAACACCAATTTTGATTGAATCGTTAATCGGATAAAGAATTGGACGATCAAGCATTCCCAACTTTTGCATCAAGTCAAGCAGACGCCAGCTTCCTCGAACACCCTTGCGGTTGAGCCATTTGGCAACTCGATATAAATACGGAGGATAGTCGCGCGCAGCATTGTTCAAGGCAATGTACTCTCCAAGTTGCGGAAATCTGCTCTGAATCAGTCACCGGGTGCATACTCCGAATCTGCTTTTACGAACCTGATTGGAAACTCTAAACCCGGCACTCAGAATAGATCCGACTAGAGCGTATCATGTACACAGCCATAAGTAGCCACCCGTCCCCAGCGCACAGCCAATCTCTTACGCCGAGAAACACACATTTGAAGAAAGATACAAACTCCGTCGCCTCTTAGAAATCAGTGGCCCTCCAAACTGAGCTCAGGTGGAGTCGAGAGGGGCAGTATTGCAGCGAATTGAGAAGTTAAGGCGCTACTAAGCGAGATGGCCGTTTAAGTACGCGGGTAACAAAATCGTTTCTGAAGGCAAAAGTGGCTTCACCCGTGCATCGCGAAGCTTTAATTCACTGTTGTCACTAATCCACTCGGGGGCATTACCATGGCTGGAAAAGTAAAATGATGAAGCACCCACCCAAGGTGCAGTCGGGCAATTTGCAAGCCGGTACCGCTAGTCTCGAAGGTATAGGAGTTCGTGATCCAATTGGCAATTTGCTGTTGTACGATTATTCCCTGGCCGTTACTCGTGATTGCTGTTAGGTATTCGTAGTCCTGCATTCCGTCGCGCATGTGCTTGAGACGGACGCTGGGAAGATAGGTCGGGTGGGCAAGTTGGCTGCCTCCTGGCTGGGTGACGTAATTAGAGGTGCCGGATGTGCTCGGATAAAATAAAGTCCCATCGCCCCAACCACCGAAGTCGTAAACGGAATTCCAAGGATTCCCTGAAGTCCATGAATATGTATCGTCGTAGTAAAGCTCTCCAGTTTCCGAGTGGAGGAATGTCAACCATTCCATGACTCGGTTCGCTGCAGATACACCGTCGATATCATAGTTTGGAAAAGTGTTAAATTTATTTCCCACTGTTCCGTTGGAACACGTTCCCGCTGAGGAACATGCTTGATAGGACCATAGTTGGCGGGTGGGTGAACCCGATCCACAACATTTCCCTGATAGCCAAGAATTATAAGTGGGCCGTTGATTACCAATAAGCGCGCCCGGTCCGCAAGAGTTGTAACTTGAAGTCCCAGCAATATCGAGGCAGTTGATTACTGCAACCATCCAGTCGATGCTATTCAACGAATTATTCTGCGTCGCATCGTAAATCTGAGTCGTTACCAGCGAAGGCATCGGTGGGGTGGAACTGTGGATACTTGTGGCGTTAGAATTTAATCTTGCCCAATCGGCTGTGCTATGCGGCTCATCAACATTGTAATCGAGAAGAGTTGCTGACCACCCATTCTTCGCGAATTCCGAAATCCAGTTCTGGATATACGATAGGTTCTGTGCTCCAGGGCCTCCATAACTCGCGGCCGTAGACCTCGCCCCGGAGAGCATCGTTGGAGCTGTGCCATTCAGGAGGGGACCGTAATACGTTTCAAGACCGGTAAAAGTGGTTGTATAGGGTGGATAAATGAATCCTAGGCCGCTGAATCTGTGGTCGAGCAGTAGGATATTTTCGTCTACAAGACTTAAGGTTACACCAAGGTCGGGATTTCCGTTTGCACCGGGGTACGCACCGCAACCTGAATATCCCCGGTAGAACTGAATACAAGCATCGGCGTAGCCCGTAGGAATGGCTGAACGGAGTGAGGATGTTGAGGGCATGTGGCCTCCACTGGGCCATTGCCATACGCCGATAATAACCGGCATGTTGGTTAATGTCACAGTCCCACTCTTCACGGTGACCGAGCCGAGGTAGTAACCTGCTGGGGCATTGGAAGGGATATGGACGTCGACCCAAGCGCTCTGATTCTTACCTGCTGCTACAGTTGTGGGCCAAGCATTTGTGATTTGGTTGTGGTACGGATCCACAGTAGGAATCAGGATATCGGGATAGTTGCCAAGCGCTCCATAAAAGGTGCTGGATGTTGCCGTAACCTGCGTCTGAACATTCATATAGGCTTCACGGTAAACGATGATGTTATTTTAGATGCGGAAATCGTGTAACTGGCCGGAGAAGATTGCACGAAGTTTCCGACTGTTATCGTTAGGTTATTTGTACCGCTTCCAAGATCGTGGAAATGAACTTGAAAATCCACAAACTCATTTTCTGTGCCATAAAAAGTGGCCCACTGCTGAGCACCTGGAGAGCCAGCGTCCTGACGAACTTTTTGCATCGTGTCGGTTATCCAAATATTACTCGGATAGTCTGCTGAATTGGTATCAATCGTCGGCAGATAAGCAGGACTCAATGGATCGACCTGTCCGAGCGCAGTAACTGGAACGGCAAGGAAAACAAAGAAGACAAGAATCAGTCTAGTCATATTTATGCTGTGCCCATTCGCCGAAAAACACTTGATCCGGAACATGGGATCCATTTTCCTGGCACTCCGCGGGAGAATGATGCTGCCCACCTCGCTGGCCCAAAATCACCTTTGCGTCTTTACTAGCGAAATCATCGAACATACGTTCATCTACAAGCTTGAGATTAACAACGATGGACATCAAATCGTACTGACCGATGGGCCGGTTTTGGGCTGGGCTCAACTCAGAATACACTGGGCCATTGGTACAGGCATAGCGATCAGGAGTAGCGGTGTTGCGCAATATTTGTCCGAATCCAAAAACAGTGAGCCGAACTCAAGACCTCAAACTCCGACTCTATCGAACGGACTTACCACGAAGATGCTGGACCATTTCTGCTAGGTCACGCGGAGTCCGCACTGCCAAGAAACCCGCGTCCGGGATCGCCAACTTGAACGCATCTTCGACTTCTACAAGAAACGGGAGAGCCATAATTGAGGTGAGACCGGCTACATAAATATCTTCATCCATATTGACGCTCATTCGCCCAAGCAGTCGGCACAGAATCTCCTGAATCATCTCGAGGTCTCGCTGCGAATATTTTTTCTCCATCAGATCGGCCCTGAGTCTAACTTATCCTCGCGATTTGCCTTGCAGGACTTCCTGCAACAATCACCATGGCTGGAACGCTGCTCATAACTATGGCGCCTTTCGCAACTATACTGCACTCGCCGATGGTTACTCCAGGGTAAATGACCGCACCGCTTCCTATCCAGACGTTATTTTCTATGTGAATGGGCTTGATATCCTCGGGTAACGCGGGTGCACCTGTGAGACGTAAGGCCGGATCGGTCGGATGTCCGGGACTATCAAACATCTCTACGTTTGCAGCAATCATGACGTTGTCGCCTATCGTGATCTCACGACCGACTGTAAAACTCGAATTATGTCCAATTCTAACGTTTTTCCCTATCCGAAGGGTGGGTAGCTCGGAATAACGAACGGCGAAAGTGAAGCTGCATTTTCCGTCCACAATCACATTATCTCCGACAACTAACTGACCATGACCTTCAACCCAGTGTACGTATACCCCGGTATGAACATTACGCCCATAGCGGGTGCAATAGGCCTTGAACAACGGCTCACAGATAAAAACACGAACTAAAAAATAATAAATTCTTCGTGTTGTTAAGTAAACTGCAAGCATTGGAGCGACGATCCAGCGTGGCGAGGGTAAGCTAAAATTCTGTAGTGCGCGGTAGATATTACGAACCCCACGAGCTAGCGGATCATTAGAAATCGCAAGATAACGATAAAAAGTAGTCAAGGATCCTTCCTGTCAAGGTTCTGGGCTACAGGGAAGGATAACTCCCTCAGGAATTTTAAGCGCGTTTCGCGTCGGGAGATTTTCCCTGCGGTGCTTTTTATGATCCATCGCTCAGGAATCACGCGGACGTACCGAATTGTAATCCCGACGGACGAAGAAATTAGTTCACGAATCTGGTTCTCAATTGCCAGAGCCATTGAACCATCGAATTCTCCACGCATTTCCGCCACAACCGCTATGCTTTGTGTGCCTTGCCCCTGTTCGTCTATTCCAAACGCCACGGCTCGACCCGGGTAAATACCCTCTACCATATGTATAAGCGCTTCGATATCCTCAGGGAAAATATTTACGCCTGCAGTAATTATAATGTCCTTAATGCGTCCAATCACATATAAGTCACCTCGATGCATAAAGCCATAATCTCCGGTTGCATACCAGGCATTCGCAACCACGGATTGACTCTGGAAGCCGCTATTGTTCCAATAGCCACTAAACAAGCTCGGCCCACTGATTTCTATTTCACCGGCGACAGAATCCTCGCACAATTCTCCACGAGCATTCTTAATGCGCACAAGCATATCGTCGAGGGCTCGGCCACTTGAAATATAACGATCATCAACTATATTGTCTGAAGTTTGTCCTTCATCGGGAGAGACGCCTTGTACGGACAAACGGCTAAGTGCGGATGGTACTTTATTTAGCGGCGTCTGGGTAACGGCAAAAACATTTTCAGCCATCGCGTAGGAAGCCTGGCACTGTTGTGGCCGCACCCCTAGGTTAGAGAAAGCCTCGGTAAAAACACGGAATGCACGTTCCCTAACAGGTTCGCTGCAATTGATCCAGGCTCTGACATGGCTAAGATTCAGGTCAGAATTCACTCGGGTCTTTTGCGCCGCAAGATACACAAACGCAAAATTCGGGAGCCAGCACAAGGTCGCTTTATATTTGTCTATTAAATTGAATAACTTCCCGGGATTCATAAGCCAGTCACTTGCCGCGAACTGTATAGAAGGAGCTACATTCCATAGAGGCAACCAAAAACAGGCGATGAGCCCCATATCGTGATACAAGGGCAACCAGCTCACCACTGCGTCCTCCGAGGTGATTTCTAAACGTTTACTTAATCGGTCTAGTTGATCAATTAGCATAGGTGCAGTCACTACGACGCACTTCTGCTCACCAGTTGTACCCCCCGAGAATTGCAGGAACAGAGCCTCTTGTGAGACATTATTTTCAACTTGGGGCAAGCTACGCTTTTCTACAAGTGGAACGTTGAGCTTCACCGAGAAGAGTGCTTCAAATTTTTCGCCTTGGGAAATTAAGCATTCGGTCACCACGAATGGTACGCCACTATCTACATTTCTCGCCAGATTTGGCAATGTCAATAACTGCGCGGCAGGTAGATTCCGCAACTGATGCAATATGTTGCGCTGATACTTTTCGGGATCAATCCTATTCGTTGGCCAAGGTAGAATGGCTGGGAATCGACCGATAAGAACCAACCCTAAGTGAAGTAAGAACAGTTCTACAGAGTGAGGTAGAAGCAAAAGCACAACTTCGGCCGGGGAACACTGACAATACTTCAGAGCGAGCTCAACGCTCTTCGTGAGAAGTGTTGCGCCAGTCAATTCCACAAAACTGTTTTCGCTTCCCGCGACCAAGATACGAAGCAGGACACGATCAGAGTTTGCGTCGAGTCTTTGACGTAGAAGTGCGCGAAAAAGATCTGATGTCATACCCTATTACCCTTCCGAATCGGGGAACTCAAATTTTGAACAAGATTCCTCAATTGTGTTCTTATGGAGAACGAACCGGGAACGCTGGAACACGGGCATTTCTTCATTGCCAAACTGTCACCTCAGGTTCGGACAACGTGACAGGTGGTGCTAAAGTACTGCTCGTCACTCTCTGATTCTTCCGCACAATTAGGAGTATCGCACTGGTATAACCAATTAAGTAATATGGAAACAAATGATATGCAAGACTGAGAAAAAAAGAGCCCACTAAATAGGCCGCAAGACTAGCTTCAAGTGCCATCGAAAATAAATGGGTCTCCTTTCCGGCTCTGGGATGCCTCCTTACTATTCTGAGATTCGTTGTCGCGCGCCACAGGATCAGTAGATATAAGACGAACGCTGGAATACCACCTTCTGAACTCACTTGTGTGTATGAGTTATGGGTGACGTGCCACACCCCAGATACGACATCGAAATTTCCTGGACCAACGCCCAAAAAAGGATGTTGGGCAGTTATTTTTAAGCTTTGAATCAATAATTCCTTGCGCTGCTGCGCGGACCCGGCGGCTTCGCTGTTACGGCTTTCTTGTACTGCGTCAGCATTCGTATGCTCGAATCGTATTCGTAGGGCATCGCCGCCGTAAAGCGAGACAGCGATCACTGCGACCGGGACGAGGAAGAGAAGGTAGAAGCGGCGATGCTTTACGCCGAGTTGCCAAACACATACCACGGATGCCGCAGAAAGTGCGATAGCTCCTCCGCGTGATGCAGTTAGAAAAACAGCGTATATCATGGCAAGCATGACAGCGATCCAAGTCAACTTCTTCCAATAAGTTCCGCTCGTCAGAGCGAAAGCTAAACAAAGCGGTATCGTTAAATCGATCACGAGCGCGAGATCATTCGAATTTCCGAACATTTTGAATATGCTACCTTCCAAGCGTCCACCCGATTCGTGTCGATTGAGAAGACTGATGATTGCAATGGTAGCGACAGAAATACTCTGTATGAATAGGATTCCTCGAAGTCTTTTCATCGAGCGCACTGTCCCATAGATGACGATAATAACAAGCAGAACCTTAGAAAAATCGAGCATTACATTGAATGAGCCACCTCTCCAGACTGGAGAAAAGAGGGCTGCGAGCCACAGTTGGCCCACCATTAAACTTACATAAACAACCTCCAAGGGCATGTGCCAACGTATGTCGGTGAACGAAAAACCTAAGGACAGAGCAACTAACAGGCCCGCCATCTTGGCGAGAGGGACAGTCGACATTCCATCTACCCAGTCTTCGGGGCGAAGAAAGTAAACGACTATGAAGAGTAGTAAGCCGTAATAAGCGAAGGCAAGGGGCTCACCACGTTTCCGCTGATTGAGAGATCGTTTGGCGGCCTGTTCCATTATTTAAAAGCCTTTTTTGAAGGACGATCGACCGATTCTTGCCAACGTTATTGAACCCAAACT
>CAVRSA010000012.1:0-86650 GCA_963723725.1 Candidatus Acidiferrales bacterium | reverse complement strand
TAGTCCACGATTCCGAGCGTCTTGCCGACTTCAGCCAGAATATCCGCGGCCCGGAGCAATTGCTCTCTTTTGTGAGCAGCGCTGACAATCGTCCGGATTCTCGCCTTGCCCTCTGCCACGGTGGGGTACCCGACTGCCGGCGCAAACACACCGGCATCAAACAATTTACGTGAGAACTCAAACGCCTTTGCCGCGTCTCCCACATGTATCGGCACAATCGGGGTTTCGCTGGTCTTGAACTGGAATCCACGTTTCTTCAATTCCCGCTTGAAATACTTGGTATTCGCCCAAAGCTTCTTGACCAGTTTTTCGCCGTCAGGTGAATCGAGCAGGGTGAAGGCTGCCTGGCAGGCTGCTGCGGTCGCCGGGGGATGCGAGGTCGAAAACAGGAACGGCCGCGCCCGCAAATACAGATAATCAACGAGATCACGCGAACCGCACACATAGCCGCCCATCGATCCGATCGCCTTGCTGAGAGTTCCCACCTGAATGTGCACGCGTCCGTGGCAACCGAGATGATCCACGGTCCCGCGTCCGCCGCGGCCGAGTACCCCGCTTGCGTGCGCATCATCCACCATCATGATCGCGCCATATTTTTCCGCCAGATCGCACAGCGCAGGAAGGGGCGCAATATCGCCATCCATCGAAAACACACCGTCCGAGATCATCAGTTTTTTCCCGGGGAAAGAAGCATGTTCCTGCAAAATTCGCTCGCAATCCGCCATATCCTTGTGCTTGAAGACTTTAATCGTGGCCTTTGACAATCGTGCGCCATCGATAATCGATGCATGATTGAGTTCGTCGGAAATAATCAGGTCTTCCTTGCCCAGGACCGCCGAAACCGTTCCGGCGTTGGCTGTAAACCCGGACTGAAATACAACGCATGCTTCGACATTCTTGAAGCTTGCGATCTGCCGTTCGAGCTCCATATGGATTTTCATCGTGCCGGCAATCGTTCGCACCGCGCCGGCGCCCACTCCCAGTTTCCGCACCGCATCAATCGAAGCCTTCCGCAACCGCTTGTCCGAGGCCAGCCCCAGATAGTTGTTTGACGCCAGATTGATTACTTCGCGCCCATCAAATATCGCAACCGGCTTCTGTTCGCCTTCGAGCACGCGCAGTTTCGGTGCTACGCCCTTTGCCCGCAATTCCGCGAGTGCTTCGCTCACATACTGCAATGGATTCTGTTTTGTACTTGCCGCTCCGGTTTCACTCATGTTCGTCTTCTCCGACTCCTTTACTTAACAATGCCATCCGGATACAAAAGAATCTTGCCCGCCAGTCCACCCTGCAATTTTGCAAACGCGGCTTCAAATCCGTCCAGCGCCAGGCGCTCTCCAAACAGCGGTTCAAGGTTCACGCGCCCGGCCTTCAGCAACGCGGTCATCTGCACCCAGGTTCCATACATCCGCCGCCCGTAGATGCCCTGTACGGTTGCGCCCTTGAAAATCACGTCCTGCACCAGATCGAGTTGCACGGCTTCAGTCGGAATTCCCAGCAGCGAGGCTCTTCCACCTGCGCGAAGCGCCTTGAATCCCTGCTGAATCGCGGTTGGATGCCCGCTCATCTCAAGCAGCACATCGACCCCGGTCCCGCCCGTAGCGGACCTTATTTTCTCGACTGCATCTTCATTCGCGGGATTTAAAACAAAATCAGCTCCCATCTCTTTCGCCATCTTGCGCCGGTGGTCGTTCGTTTCGGTCGCAAATACGGTCGAACTCCCGCATGCCTTTGCCACAGCGATCGACATCAACCCGATCGGCCCGCACCCGGTCACAAGCACGGTCTGGCCGGCAATCGCCCCCGCCAGTACCGTGTGCACGGCATTTCCCAGCGGATCCAAGATTGCACCGTAATGTTCCGGTATCGCCGGGTCGAGCTTCCATATATTTGTTGCGGGAATCTTCACGAACTCAGCAAAGGCTCCGTCCTGATCGATTCCAATAATCTTTAGGTTCTGGCAGATGTGCGCCTCGCCCAGGCGGCACTGATGGCAATGACCGCAGTTCACATGCATTTCGGCACTGACAAAGTCGCCAACCCTCACGGCCGAAACATCGTCACCGGTCTTCTCCACTACGCCACAAAACTCATGTCCGAGCGTTACCGGAGGCTTGATTCGGCCTTGTGACCAGCGGTCCCACCCGTAGATATGCAGATCGGTGCCGCAAATGGACGCAGCCTTCACGCGCACCAGGACGTCTGTCGGTCCGATCGCCGGCACCGGGACTGTTTCGATCTGTAGTCCTTTTCCCGCGTGTGTCTTGCGTAGCGCTTTCATCGTGGCAGGCATTCAGGCAGGCTCCTTGCCAGGCAGGCAATTTCGCTCAGTCCAATTTGAAATCCTAACATATTGCTTCTCCCGGGCCATGCCCGGCCGGCCGACCGCAGAGTGATCTCTACCAATTTGGCTTTAGGGGTTCCGCCTTTCGGCAGTTACAATCGCCCATCCGTGAAACCTATTTCCAGCGCGCTCCGAAAGATCCACGAGGCAGAGCAGTTACTCGCGCCGCACTTCAAGCCCACTCGCCTTGTCGAAGCTTCGAACCTTGCCGAACAGAAAGACTCTCATGCCGGTATCTACCTGAAGCTTGAAACCGATCTTCCGACTGCCTCTTTTAAACCACGCGGCGCCCTGTATGCCCTTGCGGCAACTCTCGGTCGCCGTCCGGTTGCCGAAGTGATCGCCTCCAGCACCGGCAATCACGGCGCGGCCGTTGCCTGGGCTGCGAGAACGCTCGGTATCCCGGCCACAATTTTTCTTCCGTCACATCCGAACCCTGTAAAGCGTCAGCGAATCTCCGACCTGGGTGCCCGCATCATTGAGGTCGGAGGCGAAGATCTCACTGACGCGTTCCTTCGAGCTAAAGAATATTCTTCTCGCGCTGGTGTTTATTTTTTAAACGACGCAACCGATCGGGATCTGCCGGCTGGCCCGGCAACCATCGGTGTCGAGATTCTCAGGCAGTTACCGGAAGCGAAGACGATCTACATTCCGATGGGAGATACGGCACTTGTCCGCGGGATCGGTACCGCGGTTAGAGAGCTCAATCCAGGAATAAAAATTATAGGCGTCCAGGCTGAACGTGCTCCTTCGTATTACCTGTCGTGGAGGGCCGGAAGGCCCGTCCCGACCGACTCCTGTGACACGTGCGCCGACGGCCTCGCGACTCGCACTCCGGACGCGCGAAACGTGGACGAAATCCGCGAGCTCGTCCATGACGTTCTGCTGGTATCTGAAGACGAATTACTTCACGCCATCAGGTTACTCTACGACAGAGCCCGTGTCCTTGCCGAACCAGCGGGCGCTGCCGCTACCGCTGCCTATCTCAAGGCTTCGGCTTCATCCGTAACCCCGCCGACCGGCCCTGTCGTTCTCCTCGTGACCGGCGCCAACATCACTCCATCCACTCGCCAGCGCGCGGGCCTACCGCCTGACTGAACCTGGTTCGAATTTTTCTCGTGTGCTTCCTGCCGCTCTCATCTGTCACTCGCGGTTTTCTTCTTCACTCTCATTCCTTCCGTGGGTTCCCTCCTGTTCAATTTCACCGCCTGCCCGATCAGCGTACGGAGCTCTCGGGTCTTCAAATCCTCGAGCGACCTTAGCTTCACGTGTCGCAGACTTTTCCCCGTTCCTTCGAGTAACCCCGACGGATCGTCAAGCGCCGTACCCCTCAAGAACCCGAACGTCACATGATTTTTTCCGACCATGAAGAAACACATCGGTCCGTTCGACTCAAACGTTGGAATCTTCCACGGGTTGACCGATTCCTTGACTCCGGGCACGTGTTTCTTCACGAGTCGCCGCAGCCCGCCGGCTACGGGAAAGAGTTTAGGGGCCTTCCTGACGTATTCGTCGATCCACCGTATCGCTTCTTTTCCTTCAATCGCGGGCACTTGTCACCTCCGTCTTCCCTGATTCTTTGTCACCTCTTTTAGGCCCATTCTCTCTTCCCAACCGCATGCCTTCTCCGCGCATCCTACTGTCTGTACTCAATGAAATAAAGAACTCGTCCGACGCGTATCATTATTGATGACACCCGAACCCATGCCCGTCGCCCTCCCCACCATACAACTCGATCGCATCTCACGTCATTACACTATGGGCGAAACCAGGGTTCGCGCGGTCGATGACGTCACTCTCGCAGTCGAAACGAATGAATTCCTGGCACTCCTTGGCTCGTCCGGTTCGGGCAAATCTACGCTACTGAACCTCATCGCCGGGCTCGATCGCCCGAGCTCTGGTTCCATCACGACCAACGGGATCAATATCGCCACGCTGTCCTCGCTTGACCTTGCGCGCTACCGCTCAAAGACGATTGGCATGATCTTTCAGTCCTTCCATCTCCTGCCTCGCATGACACTGGAAGAGAATATCGAGCTCCCCCTGCGTCTGGCCGAGGTCGATCGAGCGGATCGTCCTCGCCGGGTTCGCGAAGCACTGGAGCGCGTAGGTCTCACTCACCGCTTCGGTCATCGCCCTACGGAGCTTTCTGGCGGCGAACAGCAACGCGTGGCAATCGCTCGGGCACTCGTCAACCGGCCCAAAATTCTTCTCGCCGACGAGCCCACGGGCAATCTTGATTCGGCTACAGGCGAATCGATCCTCATGCTTCTTCGCGACCTGCAGCGCACTCTCGGAATGACGATCATCATGGTCACCCATGAACGCCCGCTCGCCGAACGATTTGCCGACCGGCTGGCCACGATGGGCGACGGCAAACTTCTCTCCACCTCGGTCACCCTAAAGGAATCGGTCCAATGAAGACGCGCGATCTCACCGATCTCGCCCTGCGCAATCTGCGGGAAGCCCTGCTTCGCAACACGCTGACTACGCTCGGAGTCGCAGTCGGGGTAGCTTCGCTCGTTGCCATGCTGTCTCTGGGCGTTGGCCTTCAGGAGCTTGCGTCCAAACGGCTCTCACAAAGCGGGCTGTTCGATACGATTGTGGTAACACCAAAGAACAACATGCGGGGAATGGGTGGCCCTTCGAGTCGGGACGCCGAACGAGATTCCCGCAAACCTGTTCGCGCGCTCGACGAAGACGCGCGTCACGAGATTGAACGGCTGCCGAATGTGATCGAGGTCTATCCGCAGGTCCGGTTTTTCACTGAAGTTCGCTTTAACAACAAACCCTTTGCCACCGTCGTTGCCGGCATGCCTGAATCATCCAGGAATTCCGGCTCCTTTGACGGCATGCAGGGCAATTTCTTTTCTTCGCCCGCCGCCGACGAAGCCATCCTGCAAATCGAATTCGCCAAGGAACTTGCTCCGACGGGCACGTCTTCACTCATCGGACAGGATCTCGTGCTTCGTTACGCCGAACGCCAGGCTCTTCCCGCTCCGTCTGACAGCGTCCAGGGGGGCGCCACGGACTCTGCCGGGGGCAGCGGAGGGTTTTCGGTCGTCCCCCGTGAACTGCATCTGAAAATTGTCGGGATAGTCGAAACGGAACCGGCACAGGGCTTCGGAGGCTATGGCAACGCCCGCCTTCTCATGCCGCTTCTGACTGCGGCCACTCTGCGTGCCGCGCAGGTCAACGATCTTAGGGACATCGTGCGGGACACGACTTCGGGCAAGACCACCTACGCGAATCTTTCTGTCCGCGCGAAATCCGCTTCGCAGGTCGAACCACTTGAAACTTCGCTGAAGTCGATGGGTTTCAATGCGTTCTCGTTGCTTGATGCCAGCAAGTCCCTTCGCACGTTTTTCTCCGTTTTCGATAAGCTGCTCGGGATTTTCGGAAGCCTGGCCCTCGCGGTCGCAACGATGGGGATCGTGAACACCCTCGTTATGGCAATCCTCGAACGCCGCCGCGAAATCGGGGTGCTCAAGGCCTTGGGCGCCTCGGACTTCGATGTCCAGCAACTGTTCTTCTTTGAAGCGGGAGTGATGGGATTTTTCGGCGGCGTACTTGGAGTCCTGTTCGGCTGGATGCTGGGTCGTGCGCTCAGTTTTGGTCTGAATATTTACCTGAAGCGTCAAAGTCTCGATCCGATTCAGATCTCTTCGGTTCCCTGGTGGCTCGTTTTATCCGCGATCGCCTTGGCCATTCTTGTCAGTCTGGTCGCGGGCCTTTATCCTGCTTCTCGTGCCGCCAAGCTCAACCCTGTCGATGCATTGCGTTACGAATGACTCGCTTCATCTCACTAAAGTGACTACAGCGTCCTTCACAGTCCTGGCCCGGTTATCATTCGCGATGATTTGTGTCGCGCTGCTCGTCGCGACACCGCTCCGGACGCTTGCCCTTGGCCGCGTTGAGTGTAATTCCCTGCCGAGCAAGATCCTCTCGCGTCCGGTTCCCTATTGCGTCCTTCTGCCCGCATCGTTTGATACTGACAAGACCAAGCATTTCCCCGTTCTCTATTTTCTCCACGGACTGGGCGACAACGACCAGTTCTTCGTTCACAGTGGCGCCTGGGATCTGGTCGAAGATCTTCGGGCGAAACACGAAATCAAGGAGTTCCTGATTGCCACTCCTTCGGCCGGTGCCGGTTTTTACATCAATTCCAAAGACGGCAAGAATCGTTATGAGGATTTCATGATCCGGGAATTCTTCCCTTTCATCGAAAGGCGGTACCGGGTTGCACCAGGCCGGGCGAATCGCGCGATCGATGGAGTCTCGATGGGCGGCTACGGCGCTCTCCACCTGGCATTCCGCCATCCGGAGCTGTTCTCTTCCGCAAGCGCCCACAGCCCGGCTCTCATCGACAGGCTTCCCTCTTCAGCCGCAAACGCACCGGCACTCGGGCCGATGAACCGGGTTTTCAGCGGTGTTTTCGGAAACCCTTTTGATGAGGCCTTCTGGGAAGAGCAGAGTCCACTAACCCTGGCCCGTACCGCGAATCTCACGGGACTGCATATCTACTTTGACTGCGGCGACCAGGACGATTACGGCTTTGAGATCGGATCGGAGGCGCTCGACAAAATTCTCACCCGACGGCACATCGCTCACGAATTCCATCTCTACCCTGGCCGCCACGATTACGAATATTTCGCCTACCACATGCCCGCGTCCCTCGAATTCGCCTCGAGTCTTTTCCCATAAGAGAACCTGAAACTTCGCATTCGCTCGCCCGTGAAAGAGTTCAGCTGGTTGGCGGCAGCCCTCCGGTCGTCGGCACGGAAACAGTTCCGGCGCCAGCGAGTGCCGTCGCGAATGAAAAGCCGGACTTGCCTGCGCCCGGTGTAATAAACGGAGTGAGCGCCGCTACGGCCGAGTTTGCTCCGTTATAAACGGTCTTTAGCCCATCGGTCTGCTCGTAATTCAAGTTGTCGGCCGGAAAGACATCGATTCCTGCAAACGTGGTGTTCCCGGGCGCAATTGCCGGCAGCGCTCGTGCCAGCGTCCGGTGTTCCGACTCGACGCCCATGATTGAGGCCGCCACCTGCGAAAAATAGGCCAGTTCCTGACGCCGATACGGCTTGCCGGAAGGGTCCTTCTGTTCGCGCTCGTACGGTTCGAGCTTCGCTGCCATCAAACTGAACTCATGCACGGCCGTCAGGTACGCTCCAATGAACGCATTTTCCAGCGCCAGCAGAACCGGCAAGAAGTTTGCGAGTGTATCAAAGGTCCCATTCGGAAAGTAAAACGTCTGTACCGGATCTTTCGCAGCGGTCGTTCCGCCGGTCAATTCCCGCAACAGGTTGGCATGCGCAATTTCCTCTGACAGCGCACCCTGCAGATAACCCACGTTTGCGAGGCTCGCCGGATTTGACAGCGTTCCTCCGGGCCCCGCCAGATTCGGATCCTGGATCACACCGCCAACCAGCGAGTTGTAATACATCGTCGTCGCCAAGCCTTCTGCAATCAGAGCCGCTGTAAAGATTTCCTGTGCCGTATCAGAGTTCTTGTCATCTTTATCCCCCCGATCGTCGTCGTCCCTTACTCCCGGTATTCTGCCAAACACCGGAAGAGCTCCAAGGAGCGCAACTCCTGCCACACCCGCCGCCGCAAGCCCTGTGCCCCGCAAGAACGATCTCCGCTCGAATCCCTTCGTGAACGTTTCCATCACGCACCCCCGAAAATTGAATTCCGCCAGATACACACGAAGTACGCTCTCATCCGGTCGTTTGGATGTTGGAATTTGTTCAAATATCCCAAGACCGAGGTAACGGGGTCTTCCGTCTGCTATCATTCCGGCGGTGCACCGTCATCCGAGGGCGGAGGATCGATGAACGTTCGAGACAGATTCAGGGAAATTCGCACTGGTTTTGAGCGGCCTTTCTGGGTCGCCAATATCAGCGAACTTTTCGAGCGTCTCTCCTATTACGCAGCATTCGCTTCTCTTGCCCGCTATCTCCATGAAGCACTGGACTTCCCGACCGAACGCGCCTCGAGCCTTTCCGGCCTTTTCGGCGGCCTGGTCTGGTTTCTGGCCATCTTCGGTGGTGCAATCGCCGACCGTCTTGGATTCCGGCGCGCGCTGTCTCTCGCTTATCTGATTCTTGCCGCCGCCTATTTCACACTGGGCTCGATCGGCTCCGCATGGCTCGCTCCGGTCCGCAACGCGGTTCCCCTCGGACTTTTTGTGGGCGTGATCCTGATGCTCCCGGCGCTCGGTATCGCTCTGGTAAAACCCTGCGTTGTCGGGACGACAGCTCGCGCGTCCAGTCCCAATGTCCGCAGCATCGGTTATTCCATCTACTACACGCTTGTAAACATCGGTGGCGCGCTCGGTCCCTTCGTCGCTTCCTGGGTTCACCGCAACTTGAGCGTCGAAAACGTCTTCCGTGTTTCCGCGGTCAGTGTCTTCCTGATGTTCTTCGCCGTGCTCCTGTTCTTCAGGGAACCACAGAAGTCGATGGAGGTGCGCACGGAAAGCATTGCCGTCACCATCCGCAATTTCGGCAAAGTGATTTCCAATCCCAAGTTCATGTTGTTTCTTTTGATTTTCTCGGGGTACTGGATCGTCTACTGGCAGGAATTCATCACTCTTCCCATCTACGTTCACGATTACGTCGATCCCCAAGCCGATACGGAACGCATGCTGGCGATTGGTCCGGTCATCGTCATCTGCTTTACGGTCGTTTTCAGCCTGCTCACACAAAAAATCACTGCCTTCCGCGCAGTGATTTTGGGAACCCTGATTTCAATGGTTGCCTTCTCGATCCTGGCACTCCATTCGACCATCTGGGCTGCCTATGCGGTCCTCGTCGTGATTGCCATCGGCGAGCTCATCCAGCAGCCTCGTTATTACGATTACATCTCCCGCCTCGCACCGCCCGGGCAGCAGGGTACGTACATGGGCTTCGCGTTTCTACCGCTAGGCATCGGTTCATTTCTTGGCGGACCGATTGGCGGTGTGTTGCTTCACCATTTCGGCGAGGTTCATCACCAGCCGCAACTTTTCCTCTGGTCACTGACCGCGATCGGCTTGGCAACAACGCTATTGCTCGGGATTTACGACCGGATTGTGCAACCAGGCAAAGGGGAAGCGGATCGCGACCTGAAGGTCAGTTGACCATCCGCCGCAGTGAATCGAGCGCCTGCCGCGCCAGCGAATACCGCGGATCGACGTTCAGAGCTTCCTGGAAGCAGCGCATGGCCTGCCCGTACATCTCTTTTCCGAGATACGCGCGCCCCAGGTTGTAGTGAGGGAAATGCCTCGGCTCATAGCGCCGTGCTTCAACTGCCTGTTGCAACCAGGGAATCGCCTCGTCAAACTGCCCGAGTTCGATCAGATAGGCTCCAATGTCGTTGTAGGGATTACCAAAATCAGGGTCAAGCTCGATAGCCCGTTTGCACTCCGCAATCGCGTCCAGAAGACGTCCCTGGAAGTGATAGGTCCAGCCCAGGAACGTGTGAGCTTCCGCGGTGGGGTGCAGATCGAGTGAAGATTGATACAGTTTCACGGCGTGATCGTAATCGCCTTCCATCTGTGCCTGATAGGCGTCCTGCAGCACTTCCCACGCGCGAGTCAGAGTCTCCTGATTCATGAGTCCATTGTGTAGGGCGCGGGGGACGGGCGTCAAAGGTACGAAAGTGCTAGCTGTGCATAGGGGGATACTGTCCTATATGACGGGGTGAAGGTGGAAATTCCTTGCAAGAACGTACAAAATAAGGACCATCTATTCAAGTGAGGGGGAATTGTGAACCGTACTTCCGGGAAATTCGTCACGATCGGTGCTTGCGCGATTCTGCTTTGTGCCGGAATGCTTTCTGCGCAGGATACCAGCAAGAAAACAGCGGCCTCCGCAAGCGCGTCCGTCACCCGCGGCAAAGCCGTTTTTCAGCAAAAATGCGCCCTTTGCCACTATGACACGAGTGACCAGAAAAAAATCGGTCCTGGGTTGAAGGGACTGAACAAGCGTGGCACGTTCAGCGTCAATGGCAACAAGATCACCGACGACAGCCTGAAGACCTGGATTGAAAACGGCGACCAGCTGATGCCGCCTTTTAAGGATCAACTGGAACCGGCGCAACTGAAAGATGTCATCGCCTACGTCCGGACGCTCTAACGCTCGCTTGTTCTCGAACGGGAACTGCCAAGAAACTTCTCGAGGAACTCCGGGTAGCGCCAAAGAGAAACCCCTGGCGACCTGATCACTCAGGCTTCCAGGGGTTGATAATTCCACTCTTTCCTTGCGGAAGTAAGACTACTTCAGAACGGCGTCTTTCAGGGCCTTGGCCGGGCGGAGGCGGACAACCGTCTTCGCTTTGATCTTAATCTGTTCGCCGGTCTGGGGGTTGCGGCCGATGCGCGCCTTGCGGTGTGCTTTCACAACGCGGCCGATGCCCGGGATGACGAATTTTCCTGCACTGCCCTTTGCTTCCTTAACGGCAAGCTTATGCAGTTCATCGAAAAAGGTCACAACTGTCTTCTTCGACGTTCCAAGTTTCTCGGCGAGTACCGCCACGATCTTAGTCTTGCTCAAAGGCTTGGCTGCCATTTATTCTGCTTATCCTCCTGAGATGTCTATCCACCTCGAAACCTCCGAGGCCAGCCACGAGCAAAAACACACGTTTTTACTGCAAATAACTCGGGCCGCATCGGACTATAGCGAACGAGCGGTGGGAACGCAAGTGCCAAACAGCAAAAAGTAAGGGAAAAATGCGGTTTTTTTTGGAGGATGTGCAAAACAGGCTGATTTCATGCGGTCGGGCGTCATTCAAGCTTTGCCGAAATCCGCTTTTGCGTGTGCTATTCTCTAAATCCCAAACTACTCAAGGAGAAAGCGTCATGCGTAGCGCAACAAACTGGAAGGAAATCGATGACCACATCCGTCGTGTCATCAAACCGGGACGCAGACCGGTTGCTGTGACGTTTCTCGATGCCCCGCCGTCAGCCGTCACAAAGTTCGAAGGTACCGAACCTTCCGGATGCAGTTTCTGGCGCCTGGCCGCTGAGGGCCGTACCTTTTACACGGTGCCAGAAAATCATTTTAACTGTGCGGTCGGAGCCTACACCCACCGAATTTCTCTTTCCCCCGAGCGCGAGAAGGAAACCGACGAGACGCTGAAGATGATGTTCGATCTCGGCTATGTCAAACCGGAAGAAGTGCCGCAAATTCCGCGGCTCGCAAAAGCTCCGAAAGCCATTCTGTACTCTCCCTTGGACGATGCCACGGCGACACCCGACGTCATTCTCTTTGCCTGTAAACCCGCAGGTGCGATGCTGTTGCAGGAAGCGGCCAACCGCGCCGGGGTTGGCACGGGTGCCCCGGCGCTTGGTCGCCCGACCTGCATGGCGCTGCCCGCTGTCCTAGAGCACGGCACAATTACCAGCCTCGGTTGCATCGGGAATCGCGTCTACACTGGTTTGCTCGAAGATGAAATGTACGTTGTCGTGCGCGGAACGGACCTTCCGGCCATCGCCCGGGCGCTCGAAACCATCGTGACGGCGAACGATGCCCTCCAAAACTATGCCAACGGCCGCCGTCAGGAATTGGCCAGCGCCTGAGTTTGGCGCGGCTTTGCGGATAGAACCCGTCGACGGATTCCCCGAGAATTCACCTCTGTAGCTGACACCTGTGGGGTGAATCATGAATGCATTCAAAGTCGTTGCTCTGCGAACGGAAGTCGCGGAATACGTCCGGGCGAACGGAAAGTCGCCGGTGTATGGGTTTCCGGCGCACAAAGAAGTAGCCGCAGGCCGGGCACCTTGCCGTCACTGCCTGGAACTCGTTCGGGAGGGAAAGGAAGAGCTGCTTCTGTTCACCTACGATCCCTTCCGGGATGTAAATGCACTGCCTCTGCCTGGGCCGGTGTATCTGCATGCCGAGGCGTGCCCGCGATACATGACATCCGGTCTATTCCCGGCAGTCGTCCGGGGACGGCAACTGACGTTTGATGCCTACAGCACGGACGGAACATTCCTTCTCGCCGCATTTGCCAGAGAGGGCAATGAAGAGGAACTGGCCGGTCGTCTGTTCGCTCGCGCCGACGTCAGATTCATCCACGTCCGAAGTACGGAAGCTGGATGTTTTTTATTCCGACTGGAACGGGCCTAGGGACACGGGCACGGGCCTGCCGCGCCGCTGCTCCGGTTTTACTATTTCAGAGATGCCAGATCTTCGTAAAGGTGAGCAATCGCCTTGATGCCCCCGAAGTAATTCTCGAGTGCAATGTGTTCGTCCGGGGCATGGGCATTTTCGTCAGGCAGGCCAAATCCAATCAGCACGCACGGGATCTTGAAGGTATCGTGCATCTGGGTGACGAAGGGAATAGACCCGCCTTCCCGAATAAAAACAGCCTTTTTCCCGAATCCCTTTTCCAGTGCATTCTGCGCGACCTGAAAGATCGGGGCGTGAAACGCCGCGACCCAGGGTTTACCCGTGCTGAGGACCTCAAACTTGCAGTGCACGCTCTTTGGCAGCAGTTTGCGAATCTGTTTCTCAACGAGTCTGGCGATTTTTTGTGGAGACTGCTTTGGCACGAGACGAGTAGAGAATTTTGCATAGGCTTTCGAGGGAATAACGGTCTTTGCACCTTCCCCCTGATAGCCGCCCCAAATCCCGTTCAATTCGAGTGTCGGGCGGATCCACAAGCGCTCTATCGTCGAAAATCCCTTCTCACCAAAATATCCGGGCGCGCCCACTGCTCTCTCAAAATCCTTCAGCTTCCACGGCAGTTTTTTCAGCGCTTTCCGTTCCGCGGCGTAGACCGTATCGACGTCGTCATAGAACCCGGGCACTGCGACGCGGAAATGCTTGTCATGCAGCTTCGCGAACAGCTCCGCCAGGATCGTCAGCGGATTGGGCACCGCTCCGCCGTAAACGCCGGAATGGAGATCGCGGGCAGGCCCGGTAAGTTCGATCTGATAGTAATTCAGCCCCCGCAGACCGTAGGTAATCGAAGGAGCACCTGTTCCGAGCATGGATGTGTCTGAGACAATCAGCGCGTCGGCTTTCAACTTCTCTTTATTTTCCTGGACGTAGTCCCACAGGCTGACACTCCCTACTTCTTCTTCGCCTTCGATGAGGACCTTGATGTTGACGGGGAATTTCCCATGCAGCTTGTAAATCGATTCGAGTGCCTTGATATGAATGTGTACCTGGCCCTTGTCGTCCGCAGTCCCTCGCCCATACAGATTTCCGTCTCTTGATTCAGGTTCAAACGCTGGCGAAGTCCACAACTCCAGTGGCTCTGCAGGTTGCACATCGTAATGCCCGTAGAAAAGTACTGTCGGAGCTCCCGGTGCCTCGAGAGATTCTGCATACACCAGGGGATGAAGATTCGTGGGGACGATCTCGACCTTTGGAAAGCCCGCGGCGCGGAGGTGATCGGAAACCCATTTTGCGGCCCGTTCAATATCCTGCTTGTTCTCGCTTTTGGCGCTGACCGAAGGAATTCGCAGAAATTCACACAGTTCGGTCAGATGCTGTTCACGACGACTCTCGATAAATTCAGTAAGGTTCATGATAGGCCTCAGGCACAAACAAACCGTACGCACAATCCAATACGCAAAATTTCATATAAAAGTTGCAGCCCCTGGAATGGCAACGACAGGACATTCGGCTGCCCAAACGGCTCTTTCAATTCTACGGCCAGCCGTGGGAGCCGTACAAGTTTTCAACCAAATTTCTTCGTCCGGATCCGATTGTCAGGGGGCCTCAGCAACTCGAGTGCCGTATTCGCGTGCGGTATCGTACCTATCTCCGCGGGCCTGCCCGATGTCATTGCAGTCTGGCGACACCTGTACTTTGGGGCAATTGACGGAGATTTCTCTCTCGCCCAAGATGGACCCATGCATCAGACAATGCATATCAGTTCGCGAAGGAGCCAGCGCGTCTTCCACAAGATGCGGCTACACGTTCACGGCCGTGCACATGGCGGAAAGAAATTTCGTGAAATTTGCGAAACCGTGGTCGTCAACGCGCATGGTGGGTTGCTGACTTTGAGCAACGAAGTCGACGGTAGCGAGATGCTCGTGCTCGAAAATCCCGTCACGCAGGAAGAACAGGAATGCCGGATCGTATTCATCGGCGAAGCCGGGAACCGCGGTCAGCGCGTTGGTGTTGAGTTTCTCACCCCCGCACCCCACTTTTGGGGAATTGAATTCGAAACGCCGCAAGTTCCCGCGCAGTAAGAATCCCCCCGAACACCTGATTCCTTCAGGCAGCGCTACTGACTCCAGGACTTGTCGCGAGCGTCTGGCTCCGTTTGAGCAACCAGTTTCGCAGCCGCCACAGCAGCAGGATCCCCAGAATCACGCCGTAGAAAACCGGTTTACGGACATCGGACTTTACGAGCCAGTAGTAGTGGACTACTCCGCAGACTGCCGCCACATAGACGAGCCGGTGCAGTCGTTGCCAGCGCTTCCCGCCCAGCCGGCCGATCCAGCCCTTTGTCGAAGTGACGGCTAGCGGAATCAACAGAACAAAAGCGGTGAAGCCCACGGTGATAAACCGCCTCTTCTGGACGTCCCGCCACATTCCCCCAAGGTCAAAGGACTGGTCCGGTCCGATGTAGGTCAGGAAATGAAGGCAGGCATAAAAGAACGCGAAAAGTCCGAGCATGCGGCGAAAGCGGATGAGCTCAGAAAGATTCAGCAATTTCCGCAAAGGGGTGACAGCCAGGCAAAAAAGCAGAAAGCGGAGTGTCCAGTCTCCTGTGGCGTGCTGCAGGTACTCCGCGGGATTTGCACCCGCGTTCCCCGTCGACAGCCGAAGGGCAATCACCAGCACCGGAATCATGGACAATGCGAACACGACAACTTTCGTCCATTTGTTTCGAAGGAGTTTATTCAGCACATGGCTCTCATCTAGTGGAATTTCTTCAGATCCATACCGGTGTACAGGCTGGCCACCTGGTCGCTGTAACCGTTAAACATCAGGGTCTTGCGCGTAAAGATCTCGCCCAGACGCCGTTCAGTCGCCTGGCTCCATCGCGGATGCTCAACATCCGGATTCACATTTGAGTAAAAACCGTACTCCGTCGGCGAATACCGGTTCCAGGTCGTTGGAGGTTCGTCTTTCACAAATCGGATTTTCACAATCGACTTTACGCTCTTGTATCCGTACTTCCAGGGAATGATCATGCGTACCGGCGCGCCATCCTGATTCGCCAGGGATTCGCCGTACATTCCGACGCAAAGCAACGCCAGCGGGTTCATGGCTTCATCGATTCGCAAACCCTCGACATATGGAAAATCAATTCCGCCATATTTCGCCTGGGGCATTTGAGCCGGATCATAAAACGAGGTAAACGCCACATACTTGGCCTTTTCTGTCGGCTGGACCAGCTTCGCCAGCTGGCTGAATGAATATCCGATCCAGGGCACCACGATCGACCAGCGTTCGACACAGCGATGGCGATAAATCCGTTCTTCAAGCGGAGCCACCTTCAGTATGTCGTCCATGCTCAATTTGATCGGCTTGGCGACTTCACCTTCAATCGAAACTGTCCACGGCGAAGTGCGAAAATTGGTGGCATACTTCGCAGGATCAGTCTTGTCCGTGCCGAACTCGTAAAAATTGTTGTAATGCGTCACGTCCTGAAAGGTCGATTCCTTTTCAGTCGTGCTGAAAGGGCTTTTCACCGTCACATTCAATTTCGTGCCTGCCTGGACGGCTTCGCCGGGAAATGCCAGGTGCGAAAGTACCTTCCCGCCAATCAGTGCGGCTCCTCCCAGTCCCATCGCCTTCAGGATTTGCCGCCTGTTGAGATAGGTAGCTTTGGGCGTGATGTCTCGATTGAGTAGTTCAGAGAACTTGCCGAGCGACATATTCCACCTTTATGGAGTACGTGAAGCTGCTGTTGCTTGGATGCAGCGGAGGCTTCGGGCGAAGCCTCGTGCCCTATCATACGATTCCGACCAGATAGGGAGGTTACAGCAAATATCAACGAAAAGGCCGGCTGGATACGTCCTGTATCCAACCGGCTAACAACTTTCCATTGTACTCCCTAGTGCAGGTCTATCTTGCTGCTGAGCGGCAAGTCCTGGGACGATCCGCCAACCAGAATCGAGTAGCCTCCTGGTGTCAACTCCCACCCGTCTTTTGCCTCGTTATAAACGGACAGGAACCGCGGATCGATATTCACGCTAACGTCGGTGCTCTCTCCAGCATTCAAATGAACCTTGCTGAATCCGACCAACCTCTTCGGTGGCTCACCCGTGCTTGGCGGAAGTGCCGCATACACTTCTGTGATCTCTTCACCGGCGCGTTGTCCCGTATTTTTCACCGAGAAGGTCACGGTGACGTTCTTGCCGGAATTCACTTTCAGGTTGCTGTAGGCATAGCTTGTGTAGGAAAGTCCGAACCCGAACGGAAAGAGCACCGGCTTCTTTTCGGCGTCGTACCACTTGTAGCCAACCTTCAGCCCTTCGTCATAGCTCACCTGGAAGGTCGGTTTTGCTTCTCCCGTGCGCATGATCGCGGCCAGACCCAGATCTCCTTCTTTCGGAATGACCAGTTTCGGATGTGGAAGATCGTTCTCGCTGACCGGAAAGGTCATCGGAAGCTTTGCACTGGGATTCACGATTCCGAACAGGATATTGCCGACTGCGTCGGCGCCCTTGCTTCCTGCGTACCATGCTTCAAGCAAAGCTGCCGTCTTGTTGACCCACGGCATGGTGACCGCCGTGCCGGTTTCAAGGACGACGATCGTGTGCGGGTTCGCCGATGCGACCTGGTCAATCAGCGCATCCTGGTTATCGGGCAGCGAAAGGCTCATCAGATCCATTCCTTCGCTCGTCCATTGATGAGCGAATACGATCGCTACATCAGCGCCTTTGGCAGTCGCTGCGGCTTCGGCGGGGTTCGCGCCAGAATTGAATCGCACGTCTGCGCCGGGCGCGAGAGAACGGATCGTCTTGAGCGGAGAAGTCGGGAACCAGACATGCGCTTGCCAGCCGGCGTTCGGACGACCCGGGGGATCCACCTGTGCCGATCCTCCACCGGAAATCATTCCGGTATCCGCGTTCGGGCCGATGATGGCGATCGAATGAATCTTTGTACGGTCGAGGGGCAGCAGGTTATTTTGATTTCTCAGCAGAACGATCGAGTGTTCGGCGATTGTTCGTGAGGTATCAAACCCTCCTTCGATGTCCACGACACTCTTCAGTGTCGGGTAATCGACGATTCCGCTTGAAAACTCCGAACGCAAGATCCGGCGGACGTGTTGATCGAGCTCGGCCATCGAGATCTTTCCGGACTGGACGGCCGCCTTAAAGGCATCGCCATAGTAGAGGTCCAGTGGTTCTTCGTTATCGAGTCCAGCCGCAGAAGCCTTGATCGTGCTGTGCGTTCCGCCCCAATCGGAAACGACGAAGCCCTTGTAGTTCCAGTCCTTGCGAAGGACCTCTGTCAGCAGGTATGTGTTTTCGCACGCGAAGTCACCGTTCACGGCGTTGTAGGAACACATCACGGCCGCGGGATTGCCAGTTTCAATTCCGATCTGGAACGCAAGCAAATCGCTCTCACGCATGGCCCGCTTGCTGATGATCACATTCACTTCGTTGCGGCCATTTTCCTGATCGTTTACAGCGTAGTGCTTGATGTCGCCGATGACATGTTGCGCCTGTTCGCACCGGATGCGGTTGCCAACGAGAGTTCCTGCAAGAATTGGATCCTCACCCATATATTCAAACGTACGGCCATTGCGCGGATCACGCGTAAGATTTGTGCCGCCACCAAGCGTCATGTTGAATCCCTGGGCGCGCAATTCGCGGCCGATGAGCGTTCCATAGGCGCACGCTGCGTCCGGATCCCAGCTCGATGCGGACGCGAGATTGGACGGGAGTGCCGTCGAGTACCGCCCGTTTTCCCCGCTGGCCCGGACGCCGTAGGCTGCGTCGCTCATCTGAATCATGGGGATACCGAGGCGGGGAACTCCCAGCACAAAACCGGCACCGCCATTTCCGAGATACGCATTCGTTCTGACTTTTTTCTCCGGCCAACCCGGCATTCCGTTTCCGTGAAGAAGATCGATCTTTTCATCGAGCGTCATCTCCTTCAGTACCAGGTCGGCGCGCGTGTCCGGCGAAAGACTTTTGTCGCTCCACGGGTGAGTTGCCGTCTCTTGCGCGACGGTAGATAAAGTGACAACAAGAAAAGTCAGAATGAAAGCTGCAACGCTCAGTTTCTGATGTTTGGGCATGTTCATACCTCTGTAACCACTCCAATCTGCTCATGTGTGGACGATACTCACTGTCCAGAAATTGCCGGGAAGGATAACGACGGGTTCGTTCTCGGTATTTAGCGGCCGGCAACTGCCGCCCGCTCTTGTGACGGTTGAATCTTACAATAACGTTTATGTTGAGGATAGATGCAGTTTCATTTCCCGACAAAAATGCTCGTAAAAGTTATCAGTTCCTTTTGACCGCCGATCTGGGGGACACTTGAACCTCTCCTGGCATCCAATGGCCGAACAGGTGAACTCGATGAAAAACAGCTTCCTGCATCTCTCTCTCCTATTCCTGGCATTCAATCTGTTTGCCTGTGCGAAGGGCTCAACCCCGCCAAACCCTGCGAATCCGGGTACTCCCGTTGCCGATGCCGCACCCGGCGCCGTAAATGCCCCAGCGAGCACGCCGACGACAGAGGCTGCCATGGCCGGCAGCCGCGCTGTCAAAACCGAAATGCGCAATGTAAATTTCCACCTTACCAACGAGGCCGCGGCCCACCTTGAAACCCTTTCCGGCGAACTCGTGCCGGTTGGGAAATATGCCATGCCCGTGTTCGATGACAAGGCCTCCTTTGAAGTCCGGGTCGTGAACGGGACGATCTCGATTTCCCCGCAGGCCCTGACGTCCATCATGAACAACTATGTTTTTGCGAAGAAGGATTCGCCGCTAAAGGACTTGTCGGTCTCGATCGACAAGGATCAACTGATCATCAAGGGCAAGCTCGCGTCCAAAAGCATTCCTTTTGAAACCGCCGGAACCTTGAGTGCTACCTCGGATGGACGTATTCGTGTGCACACCGACAAGGTCAAGGCCCTCCATGTTTCCGTAAAGGGAATGATGGGACTGTTCGGGATTGATCTGGCGAACGTCGTGAATACAAGCAAGATCGAGGGCATGGACACCGACAAGAATGATCTGCTGATGGATCTGGGGAAACTGCTCCCGCCTCCGCACATTCAGGGCAAACTCGTCGATGTGAAGGTCGCGAACAATTCGATTATCACCATCTTCGGAGACGGCGGACAATCAGTTCGTGCCTCCGGGGAAAAAGGCAATTACATGGCTTTCCGCGGAAACAAGGTAGAGTTCGGAAAAATGGTAATGGACGATACGGATCTTGTCGTCGTCGATCTCGATCCCGGAGATCCACTGGATTGGAATCAGACCCGCTACAAGGATCAACTCGTGGCGGGCTATTCGAAAATAACACCCAGCTTCGGATTGCGCGCCTACGTGAAAGACTATTCGAAGCTGCCCAAGTCTTCCTCCGCGCAACTGGCCCAGGCAGCGCTGACTGTCCCTAAGAATTAGACCGGCCATCGGCCCGTCACACAGATAATCGCTGATTCATGTATTCCGGCTGCCATACAATTTATTTCCTTATTAAGGATACGAACCCGACCGGCACGGATTGCGTTTGCATCGGGTCGATCCGATTCCAAGGCTACACATGTTAGACTTTTTCATAACATGCCAACCCGAATAATCGCACTGACACGCTTGTGTATCACGACAGTTCTTGCGCTCGGTCTGAGTTCGGAAGTCCTAGCCCAAACCACACGGCCAGAAGCTGAGCAGCAACTCGCACACGATATCTACAAGCAATTCATCGAAATTCAGTCTGGCTATACGACCGGATCGACGACGCCGGTCGCCGAAGCGGCGGCTGCTCGCCTGAAGGCTGCGGGATTCCCCGATTCCGATATTTTTCTGGGCGGTGCAAGCCCGAAAAAAGCTAATCTCGTCGTCCGTTATCACGGGACCGGTCGACGCAAACCGCTTCTGCTTCTTGCCCACATTGATGTTGTCGAAGCCAAGCGCGAGGACTGGTCGATCGATCCGTTCGAGCTCACCGAAAAAGACGGCTATTTCTACGGTCGTGGAACTGGCGACGACAAGGCGCAAGCCGCTGTCTGGATTGCAAACCTGATTCAGTACAAGAAGCAAGGATTCAAGCCCGACCGGGACATTATTGTGGCGCTTACGGCAGATGAGGAGGGCGGCGGCCCTTACAACGGAGTTGACTGGCTTCTCAAGAATCACCGTGAATTGATCGAAGCGGAATTCGCTCTGAATGAAGGCGGCTGGGGCGAGTCGCTTGACGGCAAGAAACTCTCAAACGATCTGCAAATCAGCGAAAAGTATGTTCTCAATTTTCGCTTTGAAGTACGCAACAAGGGGGGCCACAGTTCCCTACCGGTTGCTGACAACGCGATTTACCATCTGGCGTTTGCTCTTGCTCACCTTTCCGAATTTGGATTTCCGCTTAAGACCAATGAAGTAACGGCAGCCTATTTCACGCAAATGTCAAAAATTGAATCCGGACCCGTATCAGCTGATCTCGCGGGCGCGGCTACTGGCTCCGAAGAAGCAATGCAAAAACTTGCTGCTGCCTCTCCGGCGTGGAACGCGACCCTGCGTACCACCTGTGTCGCTACCGAACTCGAAGGCGGCCACGCCACGAATGCCCTGCCTCAACTTGCCGCTGCGAACGTCAACTGCAGGGTGCTTCCGGAGGATTCCGCGGAGTATGTCCTGACCACCCTCAAGAAAGTGGTCAACGACGATCAGGTCAAAATTACTCCCACGCTCGAGTCAACGGCAGCTCCCGCTTCGCCGATGCGTCCTGATGTACTGACCGCAGTGACAAACACCACACAGAAAATCTGGCCGGGAGTACAAACGGTACCGATTATGGTGATGGGTGCGACCGACGGGCGCTATCTCCGCGCTGCCGGAATTCCTACGTACGGGGTCCAGGGCTTTTTCTTCGACCGCAACGACATCCGCTTTCATGGCCGCGATGAACGTATGTCTGTACAGTCTTTCTACGAAGGCCAATTATTCCTCTACGACCTGGTGAAAGCACTCTCCCAATCCGCAAGGTAGCCACTTCGTGGAGTAGCGCGCGGACCCGGACGGGTTACGAGCGGTACCGGCGTGAATCGATAGTCCCCGAAGAGAAAAGTCGCATTAAAATTAACGGAGTGCGAGCTTTGCTGCTTTTCTCACGGAACGAGGGGATTTCGCCCGTTCCATCCGCCGCACGGGTGGGTAAAGTCGGCGCATGTGAAATGAAATTCGCGCTGATTCTTACGCAATCGTAATTTGCACTATAGTCAATCACACTTTCTCAACAAGTAGGGCTATACTTTCCGCAAGTACGGAGTCCTTCGTGCCCTACCTGAGAACTCGACGATATGGCGGGTCCAACCTGACGCAATACCGATATGTGCAGGAGAAGTACGGAAAGAATTCTAGAGCGCAAGTTTTCTGGTCCACCATCGGGCTCGTCGCGCTATTCGTAGGTGGTCTTGTTGCTTTGCAATTCAGCGAAACCGACGCTGAGAGCAAAGACAGGATTCGGAGAGACGAGGAATTCTATGTTCGCGTCGCATGTAAGCTTGGGAATAGGGTCTGTGCCTTCGCCCAAGAGGACAGTCGAAGAGTGAAATGCAACCTTTTAGGGGAGGACTGTTCTCCAGGAAACTGACAAAGACAGCCCCGAAAATTCAAAATGCGCCGACCCGTCCTCGATCGGTGCACGATAAGCCAAACCAGTCCATCAAGAAGCCGACGCGTAAAACCCTGAGTTGGGCCGACTGATTGATGTGCGCCGTTTTCTGGATTTGCTTCGTCCTTGCCCGGTTTGCGCCAATTTTAGTGACAATTTGATGACGCGTTTCTCTCCGAGCCCTACACGCCCTTGCCATGAGATTTCGGTTCAAGACGACAATCCAAGGGGAGACGCGACGTGACGAAGTCGACGGTCAGAGCAATTCTGACCTCAAAGCCGCTTACCTTAGTGGTTCAAAGTCAACTCTATACGGCAGGCGCCCTTGTGGGTTTTTATGCGTACACGATCGGCAAACTGCCGAATCATAAAGGTCGATAGAAGTGCGATTCCCTCATCGGTGAGCAGGCTTTCCGGTGGAGGCGCTGATTCCGCAAGCTGTATTGGAACTCCTTCGTATTCTACATCCGCACGCAGCTTGAATTCGTCGAACTCTATGCTGACTTCCACTCGTTCGAGCCCGGGATTGAATGTCAACGCGCTGTTTACTGTCTCATTGACGGCCTGCACCGCGCGTATGACGACTTCCCGGCGCATTCCCCAAGCGGCGCCTTGTTCTTCCATCATGGAATTGATTTTCTCCACGGCGTCGCCGGGCACCACCTCAAAGCTGACTCGTCTTGCTATTCCCAAACGGAACAGCAGGCTGAGAGAGACCACCAAGATTGTCGCAAGCGCGGTAGACGAGCTAAAGAGCGGGCGGAACACTTCCGGTGCATGGCGGTAAAGTTCCGGCGCCATATCCACGCTCAGACCAAAGATTAGTGAAATGCCCACCGCAAAGATGCGGCGCGAATCCAACATGCGCGAGGTCAGAAGTTGCATGCCTCCAAGCACGATGAAACATGCCGAATAAACCAGAATGGCCCCGACAACAGGCGCTGGCATCGCCGCCAAAACGGCCGCGAGCTTGGGAAAAAACGCCAGAGCAGCAACCATGATTCCTGTCGTAATCGCGAGGCTGCGGCTTGTTGTTCCCGTTGCCAGAGAAAGCCCGATGCTGCTGGAGACTGTGGTTTGAGCAACCCCACCGGAGAGGCCTGAGCAAAGCGTCCCTAGGCCGCTCGCGAGTAGGCCGCCACTCGCCGAATTCATGTCCGTTCGCTTCCAGTCCGAATCGTTAATTTTTTGGCTAAGCGTAAAGTCCCCGACCATCTTCAACCCGGCGGTGAGAGAAGCAATGAGGAACGGGGCAAGAAGCGAAAATCGGAAACTTAATCCGGAAACTACCCGATGAGGAAGATTAATCCATGGCTCGTTCAGCTCATGCACAAATTGCGGCCACGGCAGGACACCCGAACCGAGTGCCAGAATGTATCCAGCAGACAGACCCATCAACATGGGTAAAGCATGCAGCTTCCCTTTATTCCAGACCGTCGCGCCTACCATCACAAGCAGTGTTACCGCTCCGACCACGAACGCGCGCAACTCCGGAACGCTTCCGGGTCCGTTGTAGCCGACAAACCTCGGACATCCCAAGCGGATTAATTGGAGTCCCGCCATGGCGACCATTAGCCCGGTTACTTCTGGGGGAAACAAAACCCTAAGTCGGTGCAAGACCCGGGACATCAAGCTCAGCAGAATTCCTGCGGTAGCGACCATGCCAAACAGCAGCGTATATCCCCCTGTTTGCACAGCAAGGATCGAAGCCGGCAAGAAGATCAGACTGCTGGTAAGCGGGCAAAAATAGCCGCTGCCAAGGACGCCACGAGTGGACTGCAAAATGGTAGCTAGTCCCCCCGCAATCATGGAGATTCGAATGATAGACTCCGCCTGCGCCTCTGTTCCCCCGATCGAATTTACGATCACCACGACGTACAGCCATCCCACGGACAGGAGAAATACGTGTTGGAGCGAAACACCCAGTCTCACCAATAACGGAGGTGTTTCATCCACGTCGTAAAGGAGATTGGAGGGTCTTTTGCGGACCGGGCTGGCGCTACCATTATTCCCAACCGGCGGAAGGAATGCCGAAAGCAGTTGGCGGATGGGAAACAAACGAGCGCTTCGGAGTCCTTGTGAAGGCATTCTTTGGCCTCAGGGCGGGAAACAACCCAATCCAATCCAGTCAGTCGTATTTCCGTCAGGTGACGAGGTAGCGAATTATAGTCAGAGCCGGTGCGGCAAGCCTATGAATTTCTGAAGTCTTGTCTTCTGAAATTTTCAAACCACGGAACAACCATGTTCCGGTGTTTGCCAAATCACGGTTCGCTTCGGCGCTTCGGATTATTCCAAAGCGGGACCTCACTGGGAACTGGACTCCTTCACACCTGCCAACGGAATCTGCGAAAATAATTGCAGATCGATGATCATGTTCAGTCGCCGATCCAATTGAAAAAACGTTGCCGCCTTCTTTCCCGGCAGGACCTGGTTCACCAGCGGCACATACTTCAACCGCAACGCCTGCGCCTGCCCGTCAGCCTCGAGCCAGTTCCGCACATAAATCATCGCATCCTGGTCCGTCATCGTTCCCCACATCTGTGCGTACTGCTTCAACAGCGCATACTTCTGGTTGTTCACTCCTTGCAGGTCCTTCACGTAATGGTTGTAGACGGGCCAGAACTTCTGAGCCTCCGTATCTGAAAGGGACATGTTCTGCCCAATTACCTGCATTTTCTTAGCCCGCAAATCTTGTCGCAGTAAAATGATGTCCTCGTCCGAAATGTTCGGATTGATGACTTTTTGCACGGTAACTTGCTGCCCTGGGTCCTTCTCCCCCGGCATTTTCGACCCTGCCGCAGCCCATCCACCCAAGGCCGTCGCCACCACCATGCCCGCTAGAAACGCCCCAGCCAATCCCGCCGTTCCCTTCAGTTTGCTCTTCATACTTTTTCTCCTTAACCCGGACTCCACATCTCCGACCGCCGCGCAAATCTGCTTGCACAAGATACCTCATTGAGGCCAGTTCGTGACACCTTTCCTTGTTTCGACTGCACCCACGATTTAATTCGGCTGATATGGTCGTGTCGTGCCAGTGTGGTCCGCAGTAAAGGGCAGAGCTACATTAATTGCGCCCTCCGCTGCTCAAAGATGTCACCAATTGCTTCACTAAAGTCTGTATAACGTTATTAGATCTCAGTCAATAGCCGACAGATAACGCTGATAAAGGAAACCAGCGGCGTGGGGGACGATCGGGGGGACGACAACCGAAGAAGATATGAACAATAGGCGTATCGCTGGAGCGCACAGTCTGCTGGCGAATGCTTTATAAGAAGAGCAACACACAGAACGGCTTGGCGCGGAATCCGCTCTTTGAACTGCTGCAGAAAAATGCACAGACAGAGACGACGAGCTCTGAAAAAAAAGCATCTAGTTGAATAGCGCACACCAATACGGAAGCGAAATTGTAGAACAGCGGTTATTCGAGACACAGCAGCACCGGGATAAAAGAACTGCGGCTGGAACATAGATACAAGAAACTGCGAATCACTATCTGAAAACACACATTCTCCCACAATGATATCGATTCACACTCCCACGAGGAATCCCACGTGCTCCAATTAGAAACGGAGAGGTGGGTGAGCGGTTGAAACCGGCGGTCTTGAAAACCGTTTGGCTCGAAAGGGTCACGGGGGTTCGAATCCCTCCCTCTCCGCCATAGTAAAAACACCCAGTGTTTATGCGGGTCTCCGAGGCCTTGCTACTATTTTCTGCTGATTTTAGATAACTTTTCAGTATATAGTTAGACGCTCCTAATTTCGGACATCTCACGGGCCTGCCGTCACCGGACAAATCCAGTGAAAAACCGAGTTTCTGGCAAGGTGGTGAAGCAAACTCAACCCTCCCGCCAGCTTGAAACTTCGGCAGCCAATGCACCTGCTTATTATCGAAGAACCTACGCGACTCTAACCACGCAACTCGGAGTTCACAATCCCAAGGGAGGGCCATTAATCGAGCGAGCTTTGCTACTTTCGCCCACCCGCGTATATCAGATGTTTCGAGGGGACGTTTCTGGGTGATGCTCCCGAACATGCGCTGCATTGCATTCACTTCTGGGGAGCCGAACCACCCAGAACTTGAGCGAGCCCCGCATTGAAGGTTTGTACTGGCACCAAACACTCCGCGCTTTCATCGTAGGAGAAATCGGTTTAGTCGGAGGAGCCATGGTTTCTGAGTTGACGCTCTGACATTGCCTAGTGGCAGGATGAACTTCGCAGCTGCCACAGCAAGCGAACCACCGATTAATGTTTCCCAAGCTCGCGCTGCCAAGACGGAAAAGGAAGTTTCTCCGTTCACGACCAGTGTCACCATAAGTGTAAACGCGTATGCCCCGCACGCGACGTCATAACGATCGGGCAATGCGATGGCGTAAGTGATCATTGCCATAGCGGCGAGCATCCAAGCTAACGAGGGCAAGTGCAAGCAAATCGGCAGACAGAGGATTCCGAGTGGCACACCGATCAAGGTTCCAACAATACGCCGACGACCGCGATCTGCAGTTCCAGCGGCGGACCCAACAATGACATAGGTACTCGCAGTGATTGCCCAGGCTGACTGTTGGAGGTGGATGACGCTGCTAAGGAGGACGATGACAAGAGCGGCAATAGCGGACTGCAGCGCCATGCGCACTTCCAGCGAGAGCCGACCGTCGGGAACCGAGGCATACAAGGTCGCGGGCAAGGGTTCGGCCTGTAGACGGAGTACTTGAGCAACGACAGAAGATATCCCGGCTATCAGTCCGGAAAGCAATACTATGGGCAGATCCTGCGGCGTGAGGTTGACACCGTACGCAAGGAGTTGACCGATATAAATTTGGGAGCCGACACCCGCCCCGAGACTTCCAAATCGTCTGAGATATCCAACGAGAAATGCACCGGTGATCAGAATCCACTCGGGACCAGCTAGACCAAGCCGGATCGGAAGCGAAGACAACCCAACGAACATTAGTGCGCCCACGACCGCGGCGGCATTTAGAAACGCAAGGTCGCGCGCCGACAACCAGCGAGTCGTCTGGCCCTCGGAAACGCTCGCCCAAAGTGCGAAGCCAGCGGCAAGGAAGCTGAGCCACGGACTGCCCGAAATCTCGTAGGAACGATCGAGCACTGTGCTCAACACCGCGGCAAGGCCATAAGCCGCAACTAGGCGCAGCCCCTTAATACGCCGATGGCCTCCGGGGTCAATTTGTTCAAGCCACGATGCCATGTGCAGCTTTCCGTTTAAAATTTCGCTCGCGATTGCATGGCCATGGCCACAAGCGCGCCGATGAGAATTGCAGGGAAAAGCTGGCCCACCACAGCCTCGGCAACGGAGAGCGATCGCGCGATCGGAGAAATGGGAATTACCTCGCCACCCACAGTGGTGAGAGTGCAGAAGCTGAAGTAAGTCAGTTTGGAGATCAGTTGATCAAGATCCCTCGGCGAGGTGACGAAATGGAACGAGCCGGGACGGGATTGCTCGATGACCTGAAACGCCGAAGCCCATGCCATGCCGATCAGCAGATATGCGCTGACTCCACCCTGGATGCGACTCCAGGTAATCGGCCCGCCGCGAAACATCACCAGTAGCACAATGCGGACGTAGAGAAGCAAAGTAAGGGTTGAAAAAATGCTTCCAAGCTGCTGCAAGAGCGGTGTAGCGTAAGCGCGCGACGCTCCCAAGAGCGCCGCCGTCACCAAGATCAGGACGATCACTAGAATGGTGTCGAACCGGGTTTGCCTGACGGCAATGGCGGCGAACACCATGAGCACCATCATGAGCAGGTCGACCGCGATCCTGCCTGAGACACCTGCTTCCCGCATCGGCGTGATGACGAAAACAAGAACACACAGCGAGACGCTGATCAGAGTTAGACCGAGATCGCCAGACCAGAACTCTCCGCCTTTGATGCGAAAGAGTGCGATGCGCGGTAGTGCTGTGATGTTGGACATGAAAGGCTCCTCCACGAGTTGACGCAGCAGCCCGAACCTTGCTACTAAGGTGAAATGCAAGTTGCTAGCCAAATCTAACAGCCTTGTTTTGTGCGCGTTTCTCAAATCGGTCACGAGCCTTTCCAAACTCTCTTCCCGAACTCTCGTGAATTCGCGAGCTGCCCGGGGATCTGATGCACGGTAAGACGCTCATTTGCCGCGACTTGGAAATGGCACCGGATTTGCATTCTTAATTGACAACTGCCCCCTAACCCCAAGAGAGACTCCGCCGGTGGCTTATGAGCGCCACCGGCGCAGCACCCTCCCGAGTAAATCGGATTCACGCGTTCCGCGCTGCAACCAACTTCGATTGAGCCTACTGAAAATGCAAAACGGGAAACGCATGAAAAATTGCGTTTCCCGCTTCCTGTCCGACCGGGCAGAAATTTAGTCGATGGGAGACCAATTGTCGTCGGGGTTGAATTGGTGGATGGAGGTCGCGGTCTTGGCCGTGTCTGGCCCCAGGTCCCGCTCGTAAACGAAGCCTTCGCGGCCGATTATGAAGCTCATGATTCCGGTTTCGCCATACTTCACGGGAGTCGCGAGGATGGCAAAGCCGCCGGTCATCTTTCCGTTGACGATGTAGTTCTGCGTTCCGCCCGGTGCAGCATCGCCTTGAGCGCTCAAGATGCGGAGTGTGTACCCGTCGATGACGAAGGGCTGGTCTGGCGACAGCGACGTGAGGGATGAGTTCGGAAATGCCTCGAGTTTTGCCAGCGGACTGCCACCCAGTGAATCCGAAGTGGGCCAGTACAGGCCGTCTTGATTACCTGGTGTGCTGATGATGCGTTGAGCATATTCCCCAGAGTCGGTGTTGGCGGAGTAAAACTGCTCCGCGTTTGCGAGTGCGGCCAGCGCGTCTATGGTGAGCAGTTCGTTCCTGCCGATGTCGCGGGCGCGGATTTCCTGAGCTCCGGCGACGGCGTCGAAGTACCAACTGCCCGAAGCGCTCTTGGCCAGCGGCACGGGGAAGGCGAAGTTGTCCGCGCCGATATAGAGCACGCGACTGCCGTCCGACATGTCCACCCAGCGGTTCATCTGCTGGTACTTCGAGAAGAATTGCTGCATGGCGGTCTTGTCGGACTCGCTGTTCGCCAAGGTGATGAGGGCGTTCGCATCATCGCCGAGGACCTTGGTCAGCGCGGTCTCATCGGTGTCCTTCGTCGCCTGGGCCAGCGCGGTGGCTGCTTCTGTGGGCGACTCGAACCTCATTTGAGTAGCTGCATCGCTGGCAAATGCCAGCTTGCCTGTATCCACTGCTCGGACTGTGAAGCCGAGGCCGGCGAGAACGAGAATTCCCGCGAGTGCCAATCCTGTCCACTTCGAATTCGTTCTGTTCTGATTCGTGTTCATTTTTAATCTCCTTGAATTTTACCGATATGCCTTTCCTTTAGTTTTCGGTTGCTCGATTCGGATCGTTAGCGACGACGCCCACCGCCACCGGAAGAGTGATGTTGAACAGGCGCATGCTGCCTGACTTGGTGTTGTTCAGGACGCTGCCTGGCCATACTGGCGTGACCTCGAGTGCTCTCCGCGCGGTTGGTTCTGCCATCGCCGCTCATGCGCGAGCTGCCGAGGTTCGAGCGATTGTCGTTTCTGGCTTGCGGGTTGCGGTCGTCGTTGTGGTACCCGCCTGCGGGCGCGACACCGGGGCCGTTCATCCCCGCATTGTGATTCTGAACTCCGTTGTTTCCGCCAATCAGACCATGGTTTCCGTTGTTGCCACCGTTGGGCACCTGCTGACCGGCATTTTTGTCCTGGTGCCAGCCACCGTCAGGCCCGAAATATCCATTCGGGTGATAAGCGCCGTTCGGGCCAGTGTGCGTGTCTTCGCCAGGCTTGTAGTTACCGTCGGGGTGAAAGGTGCCGTTGTTCCCATACCAAGCATGATTTTGTGATCCGACGGCTCTGCCGTTGGGACTGACACCTGCGTGCTCCACACCGCCGCTGCCCCCGATCAGGCCGTGATTGCCGTTATTGCCGCCATTGGGCATGTTCGCGGGACCCGTTCCGGGCACATCGTGGTGAAAGGCTCCGTTTGGGCCGTAGTAGCCATTGGGGTGATAAGCGCCATTCGGTCCGTAGTGTGTATCCTCGCCGGGACGGTAGCCGGAACCCCAGGGGTGATAGCCGTTGTAGTTGGTGGAGTGCCAGGTGTTGTTCGTGATGTAGGTGTTGTGGTTGAAGATGATCGTGTTGCCACCGCCGCCTCCGCCCCAACCTCCCCAATTGCAAGCCCAGGCATGAAAGCCCCAGCCGAAGCCGCCGCCCACTGCCCAGCCTCCGCCACCGAAGGTGACGCCGACGCCGAAGCTGAGTACCGGTGCGGCAAAAACCACGGGAGGCGTGTACATCGGCACCAGAATGGGTGCGCCGTAGATGATCGCCGGGTTGTATTGCGGTACGTAAACCACCTGCGGATTTGCTGGTTGAATCACGATCGTGTTGGGTGAAGGCGTCGTGACCGTGATCTGCGAATTCGATTGCAGCGTTCCGGCCGCCTGCGCTTTCGCCCGCATCACTTGCACCGCCGTCATAACATCCGACTGCTGGAAATGGAATGCCTGACCCAGGCTCGAGGTCCAGGACAGGTTATTGGCAAGATTCGTGAGCACGCTGGGGAATTGCGTCAGCGCCTTTACGCTGGGATCCCAATCTTGCTGATCTGCGGCCTGCTCGAGGTTCTGTCCGGTCAAGTTTGCGTTCTGGCTGATCCATTGATTTGCCGCTGTCACTTCGTCCGGCACGGTAGCCGCCGCCAGCACTTGCGCGACAAGAGCGTCCGGGTAGAGCGCGATTGGCGCTACGAGGCTATCGAGTTGCTCCGAAGAGAGGGGCACCGGTGAAGGTGCCTGGGCCTGTGCCTGAGAGTCGCCACCATTCGTCTGCGGCGCGTAGGAGTTCGACGCTTGCGATTCGTTCGATGATTGCGAATAGCTCGAAGCCTGTTGGGCGGCCACTGGCGTCAATTGGGTCGTCGGAGGAGGAAGCATCGGCTGGCCGTAGCTGACCACGGCTTGCGGTGGCGCTCCGATTCCAACGGTCCGCACCGCTTGCCACGGAGCCTGTTTCCCATGAATGCCGTAATCTCCCGCAATGTTGTCTCCATATACGTGGCCGTGGAAGTTCAGGATGGTTTTCGTCACGGTGCTGAAGTGGATGAAATTTCCTTCCAATTCGCCCTGTATGGGTCCCGCTTGATCCGGGCCTTCGAAGTAGCCGGTGATGTGGTTGCCGTACTGGGCAATTTGCACGTGCTTTATGACCATCGAACCATCCTTAATGCTCGTGGAATAAATGGTCCAATTGCCTTGCACGTTGACCGGGGGCTGCTGTGCCTGGGTGGCACCGCTATTAAAGAGCGACAGCAGAGCAAGGGTGAGCGTGCTCAGAGTCGCGGTGAGTTTCTTCATGACTTCCTCCTGATCGATTGCGCGACTGCTTTCTTGCAATGTCGCTAGAACAAGTAAGGCAAGTCTTGCACCACAACTAAGTGCTTGAGGAAATACAACTTGCGCATGGGCGCACCTCACGGAGGTTCGAGAATTCACGAAATCTCGGGAAAAGCGGATAAGTGACTTTGGGAAAAAACGGACACAGGAGAATCGCCCTCGGTTGGCGATATGGCTCCCGGGGGAAAAGACGATGTGGGCCACAGCCTGTCATGTACGCACCGAGTGCGTAGGTGTAGAATCAGCCACTTACGGAGAACGTCTTTGCAGCCAGAACCCCTACTTGCCTTGGCCGCAGCGGTTGCGGGGGAGCACAGCACCCGAAATGCACTCGACGCGATTGTTCAAGGCCTTGCTGAGCAGCCTGGGATAGCGCTGGCTCGCATCTGGCTGCTGGAACCCGGAGACATTTGCGACGAGTGCTTTCTTGGAAGTGAATGTGACGATCACTGTGAGTGCCTCCACCTAGTTGCCAGTGCGGGATCGTCCTTGCATGGAAATGAAAACTGGTCGCTTCGGGAAGGATATTTCCGGCGCATCCCGCTCAGCAAAACAAAAGGAAAAGTGGGAGTCATTGGGGCGACTGGAAATTCGATTCGAATCGCCAACATAACACCGGAAAACGAGTGGATCCGCAGACCCGAATGGGCCAAGCGTGAAGGGATTTGTGCCTTCGCGGGTGAGCCACTGAAGTTCGGGGGAAAGACCCTGGGTGTCTTGGGTATTTTCAGCCGCGAGAACTTGACGGAGCAAGAGTTTACCTGGCTGCGCATGTTTGCTGACCAGGCTGCCGTCGCGATCACGAACGCACAGGCCTTCGAACAAGTGGGACAAGCGCTGGAAGAATTACAAAAGAGCGAAACGAAGTACCGTTCTGTTCTGGACCTTTCTCCTGTTGCGATTTACCTGGTGGACAATACTGGACAATTTATCTCCGCAAATCAGGCAGGTTTGAAGCTCTTGGGTTGTACCGCCGCCGAACTCACAGGCATGCCCATCGCCGTGACTTACTCGCCCGAAGAGCTTTCGCGAATCAAAACTCCCATGGAGGCAATGGGATCCGGCTTGACGCGATTTGAGCGGACCTTCTTGCGTAGAGATGGCTCCATGCTGACCGTGGAGATTTCTCTATCTCCCACGCTGCCGGGCGGACGTCAGGTGGTGATGAGAGACATCACAGACCGGAAACGCGCTGAAGAGGCGGTAAAGGAGCAGGCTCGTCAATTACAGCAGGTTATTGATGTTGCGCCA
Organism: Candidatus Acidiferrales bacterium; assembly: GCA_963723725.1. GTDB lineage: Bacteria > Acidobacteriota > Terriglobia > Acidiferrales > UBA7541 > Acidiferrum. Next base: position 53,895 of record CAVRSA010000012.1, on the reverse strand, counting down.
GTCCACATGTTCATTTGGGAAGCGGATGCAAATGTCTCTTACGGAAACCGCGCAACGCTGGACTATTTCGGTCCTATCCCGCGAAAACATCCGATGGAGTTTCTTGAACTGGTTACTCATTCCGAGGACATAGCGGCGCTGAAGCTAGGGATAGAAGAAACCTTTAAGCACGGCGAAGCCTTTGAGACGGAAGTCCGAATGCGCCGGCACGATGGGGATTACCGCTGGTTTTTGTATCGGCTGAATCCGCTTCGCGACGAACAAGGACGTATAACCCGCTGGTGCGGTGTTCGAACAGACATTGACGATCAGAAGCGGGCGCAGGAGCGAACGCAACGGGAAAACATCGCGCTGCGAGAGGAAATCGACAAGACGTCCATGTTCGAGGAAATCGTGGGCACATCTTCCGCTCTTCAAGCGGTCCTTATTCGCGTAACAAAAGTTGCTCCAAGCGATACCACAGTTCTCATCACCGGTGAAACTGGCACAGGCAAGGAACTCATCGCGCGGGCGCTTCACAAACGCTCGCCGCGGTCGTCGCGTCCCTTCGTAAGTGTGAATTGCGCGGCAATTCCGCGCGATCTCATCGCTTCCGAACTATTCGGCCACGAGAAAGGCGCCTTCACCGGCGCGTTGCAAAGAAGGTTGGGCCGCTTCGAATTGGCCGAAGGCGGCACAATCTTCCTTGACGAAATCGGGGAGTTGAACGCGGAGACTCAAGTGGCTTTGCTCCGCGTTTTGCAGGAGCGCGAATTCGATCGCGTGGGAGGTACCCGCCCGATTCGCGCAGACGTCCGTGTCATCACGGCCACGCACCGCGACCTTCCCGTGGAGGTTGCGGCCGGCACTTTTCGCAGCGACCTTTTTTATCGCATCAACGTCTTCCCGGTGAAAGTGCCACCGCTTCGGGAGCGGAGGGAAGATATTCGCTTGCTGGTCGAATATTTTATCGACCGCTATGCGACGAAGGCAGGGAAAAGGATCACCAGCATCGAGAAGAAGAGCCTGGCTCATTTGCAATCCTATGCCTGGCCAGGCAATATCCGTGAACTGCAGAATGTCATTGAGCGCTCGGTGATCTTGTGCGACTCGGATGAATTTTCCGTTGACGAGAGTTGGCTCACCTTGAGGCCGGCCGCAGTCCAGCCGCTGCGGGAGGACCTGGTCGATCAAGAGAAAAAGCGCATTGAAGCCGCCCTGGCGGAAGCCGGGGGACGAGTTTCGGGATCCTCGGGAGCGGCGGCGAAACTTGGCATGCCCGCCTCCACGCTCGATTCCAAAATCAAATCATTGCACATCGATAAGCGCCGCTTTCAAACTCACTAAGATTCGTTTGCTTCCTTCACGAAGTTTCGGAAATTCCTGAAGTCTCCGGGACCCTTCCTTCCCATAAGTAATTCCGATTCCAGCACTTAAATTTGGCAGCGTTCTTGCATTTCTAACCGCGGGCTCAAGGGACGTTTGATCCGAGGTGCAACAAGCGGGGAGCCGAAGCTTAAAAAAATCGAGAGGGTGATGTCATGAAAATCGCACAAAGGTTGTTGCTGCTGGCAGGCGCGCTGTTCGCTTGCCAGTTTTCTGTTGGGACTTCCCGAACGGCTGCTGCCGATAGGGAACTCCCGAGCACAGCGGAGACTACCTCCGCCGAGCACAGCGATCCGGCTAAAAACGCCATCTTGATCCACGCTACTTCGAATGGGGCTTCAGCGGGGAGTTCGTCTACAAAGACGATTACGATTTCGATGCCCGCCGAAACTCGACCTGAAACGGTCCGCGTTATCCTCAACGGCAAAGACGTCACTCCGAAATTCGCCGAAACTCCGTGCTCCGAAGCGGTCTGCGAGACCGGCACCTTGTCGTCAGTCGATGGCATGCTGCCAGGGAAAAACGTTCTGTACGCCGTCGCCAAGAAATCCGACGGCTCCCTCGCAAGCTCGCGGCTGCACTTCAACGGGAAATCTGAGGCGGCTCAGGCGGCATCGCGCTCGGCGGTGCCCGGAAAAGTGACCGCGAAGGCGCCGACGAAGGCTGATGCCACGGCTGCTCTTGGTTCAAGCCCGATTGGCGATGGCTATCTTCCGCCCGCGGTGATTTTCAACACCCTGACTCCCGGGGGCTGGAACGGCAAAACGCCATGGATCCAGATTGGCTATGAGCAGTTGCCGACCCTCGGCGGCTCTACCTGTTCGGGTACTTTTAACGGATACCTTGCCGTTGTTGTGAACCGCCAAACCCTACTGGAAGTACCCGGTGCGACGCAGTGCTTTCCGGGTTCGCAGAATCTCGCCGCATACCTGCAGACTCTCACGAATGATCAGATTGCCATCGTTGGGACAATCCAGGGCTTCAGCGCGGCTGGGTTTCTGGACACCAGCGCGATCGGAGGCACAAACTACACGTCACTCGACGCCACCGCAGATTATCCCCAGGGCTACATGGCGATCGGGGCCGGCGGAGCAGCGCCCGGCTCGGCCTATGAGAACTTCTATACAAACAACATGGCGACGACCTTTGATGTCTTCGCCACAGGAGCGTTAATCGAAGATGCTACGGGGAACTACAACTTCCAGCCTTCCGGCACGTTCGAGTATCTGGTGTCGCCGAACGATCCCAACAATGGCAGCGGCCAAAGCACGGTTACTCTGTTGAACGTCGGTTCGTTGTTCCGCTACAACCAATTCAGTTATCCGGGCAAGGTCGTTTTTTATTCGGCAGCGAACCAAACCAATGGTTTCTGGTTGATGAAGCTACAGCGCGACAATCTGGACAATCTGGACTTCAACGCCAATTGTGGCGCGATGGCGAACAGCGCAAAGCAGCAAACCGATGTGACGAGCTGTGGCAAGTTTTACCCGACAGGATCAAGCGACGCCCCAACGGAGGCGAGCGCCTTTATGCAGTTGCAGAATGATCTCGCCGCTGTCAATCCCGACCAACTGGCATTTCTCGTCTCGGTAGGCACCCCGCTCTATGGCGCCTCGACTTGGGATGTGGCCAAAAGAGTCTGTCAACTCCCGTGGGCCGGTAGTCCCAAATGCGTTGCCCCCTTGGAAAGTATGGGCGGCGTCCCAATGTCAACGTTGAGTCTTTACGCGCCCGGGAGCAACTACAGCCTGGTTAGTTGCACGGACTGCGGTGATGCTTTGAGCGGCCACGTGGCGCTCTCCAACACGGCTTACGCACAGCAAGGCCAGACCGGAAATCTACATGGCATTGTTCAGCGAAACCTGCACGGGCTCTTTTGGCCCACTCGGGTTTCGCAAGAGAGCTCAGGCTCCGATTACACGATCGATGTAGTCAACTCGCAACAGCCGATGGAGTGGCCGGAGCTGACCGGGAACCTTTTGCCCGGGGCGAGTTCGCTCACAGGCCAGTACACTGCATACCAGTATGCGAGCTACGAGCTCCTTACCCAGTACTATATGAAAGGCGCGCAGGGAGATTATCTGGATAATATCCACTATTACTTCACCGGGTCGCTCAACACGCTGCTGGATTACCACACCTTTGACCCGGTCAATCTCCCGTTTCCTGGTGCAGCGAACAGTTGTTACACATGGACTGACCCGGTGACGGAGGAGAGGCCGGAATGCTTCACGGCACAGGACCTTCAGGCAGTCGCGCAGCAGCTCAGCACCGAGATCATTGATCTGGATAATGTGCTGCTCTTCATGGTGACGGGACCGACCAATATGAAGGACATTGTTGCGTCCGGGAACGGAAGCGCCGCGCTGGCGTTGATTGGAGCGGCCGCCTCCGTCGAAGGCAGCAACTTGCAGCCTCCGCCCACGACTCCTGTCAAGGCCAACATCGACAACATCCTGAACCTCGTAGGGAGCGCGGTATCCTTCACCGCAGCCTTCGCGTCAGGGAACCCGGAACTGGCGCCAGTGATAGCCGCGTCTATCTCGGGCATCTCTTCGATGTTTGAGGGCGCCGGCGACGTCGCTGGCGGTCTCACCACCGGAGGCGGCCCTACGCCTCTGCCCAGCCCGGAACTCAAGCTGGTAACGACCATCGGGGACTTGGCGAACAGCTCGTTGCAACAACAGTTCACCATCGGTTTCGACACTGAACTCGACACCATTCTGGGCGACTGGGGCAAGCTGTCACAACTTGGACCGCTCGTAACCAATACCAACAATCCGACCTTCTACGCTCCCAACCAACTGGTTCAGAACCTCGCCATCAAGGCCATCGGCCAAGCTTCGCAGCGATCCTTCTATATGGCGTTGGTTCCGACAAACTATAAGGTTCATTATTGGCCCGGCTGGGTGGGTTTTAGCTCCTACCCCATCAATCCTCCGGACATGGGCATCATGGAAGACGATGACAACACTGATGGCCCCTGCCGAAGCTTCTATCCATGGTACGGTCAAAACGCAACCATCAATCTGCCTCCATTTGTGGATCGAGCCACTCCGACCTTTGCTGGCTACCAATATCCGTGGAGCGGGCCGAGCGGTTTGTTCAACGTTGACCACTACCTGATTGTTGGACAAGTGCAGAATCCGGGCAAGACAGGCAGTAACAGTGAGAATTTCCCATTCCTCGATAGCCAAGTTGCAACCACGATGTTCTCGGCCCAGGGACTCAATATTCCCTTGGATGAATTCGACAGCAGCAACGGGCCGATGGCGTCGGCGGGCAGCTTTGTGAATATCGTGCAGAATCCCAGTACCATCTATTTCGGCTTGAGCATCGTTTCCGATTGTTACTACCGCAACCAAAGCGGCGTGGCGTCCTCGCCGAGTCCGAGCGCGACTGCTACAACTACTACCTTGGTTGCCCCCACAACTTCCGTGCTGGGCGAGAGTGTGACTCTGCAAGCGAACGTCACTACATCTTCCGGCCCGGCTCCTTCTGGGACAGTCACCTTCGATGACGGCAAGACTCAGATTGGAACCGCGACCGTGACCAACGGGACAGCCACTTTCTCGACCAACTCCCTTGCCCTGGGCGCACACGGGCTTGCGGGGTACTACGTCGTGAACAACAATTACTCGGCTTCGAGTTCCGCCGTCAGCACCCTGACGGTCTACGCAAACTCGCCGGACATGACCCTCAGACTCTCCACGAACAGCGTGAATCTGGCCTATGGGGCGACCTCCTCGCCAGTTTCATTGCAGGTCGACTCGCGCTCGGGTCTCACCGGTACAGTGACTTTGAGCTGTGCAGGCTTGCCCGTCGGAGTCACCTGCAGCTTCAATCCGGCGCAGCCGACGATCACGGCCGGAGGACAAGCCACGAGTTCACTCACGATTTCAGGCGCTTCTGTCCGTGCGGCTGGAATACCGCTGCCCAAAGGTACGGGAGCGTTTTTCATGACACCGGTCTACCTCTTCCTGCTCTGGCGCGTACGCAAAGACGCCCGGAAGTTGCGCATGCTCGTCTGCGCGTTGCTTCTGTCGGTAATCTCGCTCGGATGGCTGACGGCATGCAGCGGCGGATCGAAGACCACGCAACCAATCCCCGGCTCGCAGACGATCCTGGTAATTGCGACGAGTGGGACGACGACGAAGAGCACACCGTTAATCCTGAACTTGCAGTAACCCGAATGGAGTGCAGCGAGCAATCGCCGCACTCCGTTTTTCCATTCTTCAACACAAAGAGAAAAGGAATTTCATGTGGAAAATTACCAAATCTAGGGACAAGAAGCGCGTGGTCCTGAGCATCAGCGGAAGGATTAAGGCGGAAGAACTGCCGGAACTTCAAATGGCAGTGTCCTCGGAAGAAACGCTAAATGTCAAAGTAGACTTGGACCTGCAAAACTTGAGGCTTGTGGACCAGCAAGTGGTCACTTATTTAGCGTGCTCTGAGGCAACTGGCACTCGCCTTCGGAATTGCCCCTCTTATATTCGTGAATGGATCGAGAGGGAAAAGGCTGGGCAGAGTCTCAACATTATGCGGTAGCAGACAATTCGAGGGGCTCGCATCCAAAGTATGGCGACGGTAAAACGAGAGGAAATGAGATTAAGAACATGGAAGTAGCCGATAATTCGTGACTCTACTTGCTACTACTTTTGACCGATTTGAGGGTATTGGATCTCTATTGGAATCTGACAGTTGGAGGAAATCAAAAATGGGCATTGAAAACAAGAGACATACCAACGGTCACCAACCCCTCACTTCCCTCTTAACAACGTAGGCTTCAATCCCTCCCTCTCCGCCATAGCTCAAATTGTCGAGCAAACATCCGGCCGTCCGCGTCTGCCACTACTTTCTTATGATTACTAGACTGAAGTCTATTTATACGTAAAACCGCAGGCCGGCAGGAAATTGTAGTTGGAGGATTTGGCTTCAGTGTGCTTTTGGGAGCTGTAGCGTTTGCAGAGGCCCTAATCGAGACCTCACTAACTTGGCGGCCTGGAATTGTGTCGCCCTGGAATGCCGCTCGAAGGTGCATAGAAAACATTCTTGTCCGGGGTATTTAAGGCATCCGTGCAATTCGGCTATTCAGCCAGGACTTTGTGCACAAATTGAATGACCATCGATCCTTCACCTACGGCCGAGGCGACACGCTTGATGCTTTCCGATCGGATGTCGCCAACTGCGAATACTCCCGGAAGACTAGTCTCGAGCGGATAAGGAGCGCGGTGCAGTGGCCAGCCGGCTTGAACCTCCGAGCCGGTTTTTATGAAACCCTTCGCGTCAAGCGCTACGCTTCCGCGAAGCCATTCGGTGTTGGGGTCGGCTCCGGTCATGATAAACACATGCCGGATTTCGCGTGTTTCACTTGTCCCAGTCTTTGTATTGTGCAGGTGAATCCGCTGGAGGTTGGTGTCGCCTTCAAGCCCATCGATAACGGTATAAGCCATGAGCGTTATTCGTTCACTGGCTTCAATGCGTGAAATCAGATACCTCGACATGGTCTTTGCCAGGCAGGGCCCGCGCACCACGAGAAAAACATGTTTCGCAGTTCCCGAGAGAAAAACCGCTGCTTGTCCCGCAGAGTTTCCGCCTCCGACCACCACAACCTCGTCGTTGCCGCAAACTGTCGCTTCTACGTGCGTCGCGCCATAGTAGACTCCGGCGCCCTCAAATTGGCTAAGATTCGGTAAATTGAGTTTCCGATACCGGCTGCCAGCGGCGATGATGATCGTTCGGCCTCGCGCTGATCCGCCGTCGGAAAACTCGACCGTGTAGGGTGCCTTGGTGGCCTGCAATCCCTCGACCGATTGAGCGATAGCGATGTGCGCACCGAATTTTTCGGCTTGAACGAATGCCCGGTTGGAAAGCTCCAGCCCTGAAATACCATTTGGGAAACCAAGGTAGTTCTCGATCTTGGAACTCGATCCGGCTTGTCCTCCTGGCGCATTTTTCTCGACAACCAGAACATTTAGTCCCTCCGACGCTCCATACACCGCCGCGGCGAGACCACTCGGTCCCGCACCCACGACGACCACGTCACTCAGGTCACTGGAGTCAATTCCAGCATTCAACCCCAGACTCGCTGCGGCTTCGGAATTGGTGGGATTTCGTAAGGCGAGAGTGCCACGGCAGATCAATACCGGGATTTCCGCCACAGTAACTCCGAATTGATCGAGAACTGTCTGAACCGCAGGATCAGTTTCGACGTCAAGATACGTGTGAGGCTGGCCATTGCGGGTCAGAAACTCTCGTAAACGCAGCGTATCACTTGAATGGTTGGAACCAACCAGAATCGCGTCGCCCAGCGGAGTTTGAAATCTGGTAGGCACGGCGCAGCAGAAAGGCGTTCAGGAATATTTCTCCCAGAACTGCGTCAGTTTGCATGATGTGACGCAACCTCGCGCGGTCTATTTCAAGGAGTGTGCTGGGTTCTAGCGCCCTACCGCGGACCAAAGTCGCACGGCCGGAGAGAAGATTCACGTCTCCCGTAAATTCTCCGGCGCCGAGAACATGAAGAATTGCTTCGCCGCCATTCGTGACACGAATTACCTCAACGTTTCCACTGAGCACAACGAAGATGCCATGTTGCAGGTCACCCAATTCCAGGATGACTTCGTGCGCAGCGGCAACTCGCTGAGTACCAAGTGTCGTGAGCCGAGCAATTTGCCCTTCATCCAGCTTGGGAAACATCGCCGCGATCTGTTCGGGAGAGTCGAGCATCGTTACGTGCACTCCAATGAAGTCGATTTTCGCAATGATTGCTCGATGTGGGAAGGGCTATCAATTCCATACGTCTGTTATGAAATCACCAGCCGAGAGTTGTATGGGGATACAGCTTTCTAACGTTTTTGAAGATCCCGACTGAGGATGTTGGCCCGGCCGCGTTGCTCCAGCCAGAGTGGCATCCGTTCTAAGTCCAATGGGCTGACGCTGTCCAACGAATTCAACATGCGAACAGGCATCAGCGCTTCCCTTAGCTCCTCTCAATCCCTTCATCAACAATAAGTTAAGTAAGCATAGCGGGATCGTGGCCAACGGCACGTCGCTTGCCTCTGAACGGATCAGGCGCGAGTTGAGAAGGCGTTCGACACTCGGCCAAAGGACAACTCAACATGAGACCAATTACACAGGAAAAAGATCGGCTTGGATTTGTCGGGGTCGGCTACATGGGCCGGCCGATCGCGCGAAGGCTGCTTGAGGCTGGCTTCGCGCTGACGGCTTACGACCGAGACCACAGCAAGGCGGAGGAGCTAGTTCGACATGGAGCCTCCGTAGCTAAGAGCCTTTCGGAACTCTCCCTCTGCAGTGTCGTGTTGTCGTGTCTACCGAGCGATGAAGCCGTCCTCGAAACCTACCGAGGGTCGGACGGCTTGTTCGCACATGTGAAACCCGGCTCAGTCGTCATCGATCTGAGCACGATCTACCCGGAAACCTCCCAGGAACTCGCGCGATTGGGGTCAGAGCGCGGAATCGAAGTGCTTGATGTAACGATCTCAGGGAGCACTCCCACCGCGGAAAATGGGTTGCTGACGCTGTTCGGCGGTGGTAGCAGGGAACGCTTTGATTCTGCGGAATCGATCTTTCGCGTCATTGCCAAAAAGTATTTTTATCTCGGGCCGAACGGCTCCGGAGCCACGATGAAACTTGTAGTGAACACGCTCTTGGGCATCGGTATGCAAGCTATTGCCGAAGCGGTCGCGCTCGGTGAGAAGGCAGGTCTCGATCGTAATCGCCTGCTGGATGTGTTGTCGCAGACGGCAGTGGTCGCTCCAGCCCATGCGGGCAAGCTGCAACGAGCGAAAAAGAACGATTACAGTCCGCAATTTCCGATTCGCCTGATGAACAAGGATTTTGGCTTGATTCTAAATCTCGCGGCAGCCGTTGGCGCACGAATGCCCGCAGCGGGAGCTGCATTTGAGATCAACGCAAGGCAGTCGGATCAGGGGCAGGAGCAAGACTTCTCGGCGGTAATCCTGCAAATGGAGAAGCAAGCTCATCTGTCCGACAGGGACGAGTCGCAGAATCGAGTTGGCGTCTTATCGACGAACGGTTAGGTCTGCTCGGATGAAGTTTATTTTGAGCATTCGTCTTGAAGAGCGTGAAGACTTTCGCTGACGTTTGGCGTAATTGAAGAGCCGTCTAACAGCAAGGCTGATCGAGAAAGGTCAAATACAAAAGTTTCGAAACTTGAAAGGACAAAGCTATGACGAAAATAAAAATGGTGGGTTGTATCTTGTTATTCCTTGGAGTCGCCGGCGTTATGGGGTATTCGCAGGAGAAGGGAAATGACTACGTGTCGCCGTCGGAAGCTGGTCCGAAGGGCAAAGCGCCCAAGATGGAGGTTCAGCTGCTAAACCCTGGTGAATCGACGAAACAGTATGCGGTCATCTTCTACCAGGGAGACGAGGCTTTCTCCGGACTGTCGGAGTTCGCTGAGAAGTATCACGTTACGAGTGCGCATTTCACCGCCATCGGAGCGCTGAACGGGGCAACGGTGGGATGGTTCGATCCAGAGCGCAAAAAGTACAAGAAGATTCCGATCAACGGCCAGCATGAAGTTATTGGGATGAGCGGCGATATCGCACTCTATCGTGGAAAGCCCGTAGTTCATACTCACATGGTTGTGGGGAGCCCGGATGGAACGACACAGGGCGGACATGTTCTCGAGGCTTACGTCGCGCCGACCTTGGAGGTAATGGTTACCGAGGATCCGGTAACCATGCAAAAGAGGTTTGATCCGGCAACGGATCTGACGTTGATAGATCCAGCTTTGAAGTAGCATCGCAAGACAAGTCTGAATGGAGGAAGAGAACCATGAGCGAAGTACGCGTAATCGCAAGATCGGTGGCGCGCAGAGGGAGCGAAAACCAACTGCGGGAGCTGCTGCGAGGCATGCTGGCTCCCACCCGCGCCGAGTCGGGATGCAAATTGTATGAACTCTATGAGTCAGATTCGGAGGGTCGCTTTTACTTTTATGAAATATGGGAGAGTCAGGCTGCTCTTGACCGGCACGCGGCAAGCCCCCACTTCAAGCACCTGGAGCAAACTGTGGCGGGATTCGTACAGCAGCCGTTCGAGGTAAATATCCTTGAGATGGTTTTGGGTGGCGCCACAGCGGCGTGAAATCCGCACTCTACAAAAAACGACTCTCCGGGTTAGCCAACCGATTCTGGAAAAGCAGAAAAAGCCGTGAAGAGGAGTAAGGTGTGTCATGAACGACAGAGACAATCAATTGAGCCAAGATAAAGTGCAGTATCCGTATCCCGTTTCGGCTTCGCCACATTCCGACCCCACCGATTCCGGCATCTCCCGGCGCGAATTTATTGGAATTGCGGCGGCCTCTGTGTTCCTGGCACCCTCTGGTAAGGAGGCACCGCCAACTGAGCTCAGGAACGGAATTCCGTATCGGACACTTGGCCGTACCAGAGAGAAAGTCTCGCTCGTGGGACTTGGTGGCTATCACCTTGGCAAACAGGCAGATCCCGAGGAAAGCATTCGCATCATCCGCAAGGGCCTTGATGAAGGGATCAATTTTCTCGACAACTGCTGGGACTACAACGGTGGCGAAAGTGAAATCCGAATGGGTAACGCGCTGCGCGACGGTTATCGGCAAAAAGCCTTTCTTATGTCCAAGATCGATGGACGCAGCAAGGCTGCTGCTGTCACTCAGATCACGGAGTCTCTGCGCCGTCTTCAGACCGACACGATCGATCTCCTCCAGTTTCACGAGGTAATTCGTGACACCGATCCCGACCGCATTTTCGCCGATGGGGGAGCACTCGAAGCTGTATTAGCGGCGCAAAAGGCCGGGAAGGTCCGCTACATTGGCTTCACCGGTCACAAAAGTCCTGACATACATCTGCAGATGCTGGCTACTGCTTCAAGGCACGGGTTCAGGTTCGATGCGGTCCAGATGCCACTGAATGTAATGGACGCGCACTTCAACAGTTTCGAGAAGAAAGTGCTGCCTGTCTTGCTCAAGAGCGACATCGGCATACTCGGCATGAAGCCTATGGGCGACCACTTCATTCTTGAGAGTAAAACCGCGACCGCCGTAGAGTGCCTGCACTACGCGATGAATCTGCCGACCAGCGTCGTCATTACGGGTTGCGATTCGCAGCCGATTCTTCAGCAAGCTCTCGAAGCGGCTCGCAGTTTTCATCCACTCGACTCTTCCCTAGTTGCAGCGCTACTTGCAAAAACGGAAAGCGCCGCAGAAGCCGGGCAGTTCGAGCTTTACAAGACAACTCAGCACTTTGATGGGACTTACGCCAACCCGCAGTGGCTTGGTTAGAAAGACACGAGTTTCTCAAAAAAGAACAAGAAAGGGCAATATGCTGGAATACATCGATATCAACGGCACGAAACTTTTCGCTTCGCGGATTGCGCTGGGCACCTGGGCCATCGGAGGCTGGATGTGGGGCGGAACGGACGAAAAAGATTCGATCCGCACGATTCATGCGGCGATTGACCACGGTATCAACCTGATCGACACCGCACCCATCTATGGCCAGGGACGCTCCGAAGAAATCGTTGGTGAGGCCCTGCGGCAAACCGGTCGCAGAGAGAGCATCCTTCTCGCAACCAAGGTAGGGATCGACTGGACCAACGGCAGGATCGAACGGAATTCATCGCGCCTGCGTATTATTCAGGAACTTGAGGATTCGCTCCGCCGGCTCCAAACCGATTACGTTGATCTATATCAGGTGCACTGGCCGGATCCACTGGTCCCTGTAGAAGAGGTCGCTCGCACTCTTCTTGAACTATACGAACAGGGGAAGATTCGCGCGATCGGCGTCAGTAACTATTCGCCGGTACAGATGGCTCGTTTCGAGGCCATCGCGCCAATTCACACAATTCAGCCGCCGTACAATCTCTTCGAACGCGAGATAGAACGCGATGTTCTACCTTACGCACTGGGCCATCGCATCACAACGCTCACCTATGGCGCACTCTGCCGCGGACTACTGAGTGGTTCCATGATTCCTGGCCGGCTGTTTGCGAAAGACGACCTGCGCAAGACCAGCGACCCTAAGTTCCAACCGCCGCATTTCGTCGAATACCTGAACGCGACGAGCAAATTGGATACCTATGCTCGAGAGCATTTTGGCAAGCGCGTAATTCATCTGGCGATTCGCTGGCTCCTCGACCAACCCGGCGTTGGCGTCGCGCTCTGGGGGGCCCGCCGCCCAGAACAACTCGAGGCCGTCAAGGAAGTTGCCGGTTGGTCGTTGACAAAAACCGATTTTGCCGCGATCGACGCGATTCTGCACGAGAGTATTCGCAACCCCGTCGGGCCGGAATTCATGGCTCCCCCGGTTCGGCAAATAAGACAGGTGGCCTGAAGGTCTGCACCGGCCATCGCCGCGTTCCCGGAGGACAATGGAAGACCGGGCGTCGGCGCGAGAATACCGCAAAGAAGCGCACTGGAGGCAGTCATGAACAAGCAAGAGCTTTCCGCAAAAACGGCTGGAGAAGTTTCATTGGGCGGGGCGAATTCCGTGCATCGTCTCGGATTCGGAACAATGCGTCTGACGGGCGAAGGCATCTGGGGGCCGCCGAAAGATCGCAGCGGGGCGCTCGCCGTTCTTCGCCGGGCCGTGGAACTTGATATCAATTTCATCGACACGGCGGATTCCTACGGCCCAGATGTGAGCGAGGAACTGATCGCGGAGGCGCTGTTCCCTTATCCGGCTGGGCTCGTAATTGCGACCAAGGGGGGCTGGAACCGTCCCGGTCCGAACCAGTGGACTCACGATGCCACGCCCGCGCATCTTCGCAAGGCGGTTGAGGGAAGTCTCAGGAGACTGCGCTTGGATCGCATCGATGTCTATCAACTGCATATTCCGGACCCTGTTGTCTCGTTTGAGGCATCGGTGGAAACGTTGGCTGAGCTGCGGAACGAAGGCAAGATTCGCCTGGTTGCGTTGTCTAATGTCACGCGGGAACACATCGAGCGCGCGCGGAAGATTGTCCCGATCGTATCTGTCCAAAACCGCTACAGCTTTGCGGATCGCGAATGGGATTACGTGGTGGACTATTGCGAAAAGAATGGCATTGCCTTTATTCCATGGTTTCCGTTGGGGGCAGGCAAAGTTGCTGGCGACGTGCTGAACCAGATTGCCCAAGCCCACCGGGCGAGCCCAACCCAGGTGGCACTGGCCTGGCTTCTGCAGCGATCTCCCCTGATATTGCCCATCCCTGGAACTTCCTCGATCGAGCATCTCGAGCAGAACGTCGCGGCGGCGTCCCTGCATTTGGCGGAAGAAGAATGCCAATTGCTTGCGCGCGTTCCCGAGCTCGTCGCAACGCGATGAACGATCCGATCCTCAATATCCACCGCTTTGTGAATCATCGATTCAGGCTTGAGCGGGATTGTGTCTGTGCCCGTGGGACGGCGGCAAATCGTGCAGGAGCTCGGGATTCACCATCCCACGAAGCCTGCGCCGGGCGTGAAACAAGCGCGCCTTCACAGCGGCAAAGGATGTGTGTAGAGCATCAGCCGTTTCCTCGACAGAACGTTCCTCGAAGCCTCGGAGCAAGACTACTTTGCGAGTTGATGGCCGCAAACGATTGACCGCCTTCGTCAATAGTTCCTTGCGCTCGCGCTGCCAGTAATGCTCTTCAGGATTTGGGCTCCGGTCAACAAACAGATCTGGAGCAGACTCCCGCGGGTTTCGATCGGAATCCGGCAAGACCTCCATGACTCTCCGTTTTTGACGAAACAACATGTAGGCTTCATTCATGACGATGCGTGTCAACCAGCTGGAGAACCTCGCCCTTTCTTCGAAGCTCGAAAGATGGCGGAAGGCCTTGAGAAAGCTCTCCTGCACAACATCTTCGGCATCCTCACGATTCCTGGTAATCCGTTGCGCTGTGGCGAGCGCCCTCCGTTCGTAGCGTGAAACCAACTGGTCGAAAGCTCGATTGTCGCCGCGCTTTGTCGCCGCGATCAACGAGCTGTCGGATTCCCTGTCTCTGCTAATTGCGTGAAGCGCTTCCATGATCAAACCCTCCTCGCCCTGTGCCGAGCGGCCAAACCTCCACACAGCAATACGGGTGCCAGAAGTTGGCCGTGTCATACGCACGCGCAAATGTGTGGCAGTGAGAGGGTTGCACCAGGCAGGCGCGGACTCGAATCGTCAGTCGCACGGCAAACCGTCAGGATATTGGCACGGTGTCCATTGGACCGGATAGTGCAAGGCTTGCATGCTGCCGCGGGCGAATGCGAAACGCTGTCGCAGTTGTGACGGGAAGTTGGGCGTGAATCTCAGCGTGAGAGATTGGCGTCCCCCTCGGGTGAGGCCTCGCAGCAAACAACCATCTTGCAAAATGTGTTTCTGACGGACCAAGATTGTCCTGGCTATGCGCTACTCATCCCAGGGAACGGACAACTCGCGTTCTGGAGCAAGAATATGTCCTGGTTTAATCCCCTCTCGAGGTCCAAGTCAGCCGTAATTTGGCGGTACGGGATTGCTGCTTTGTCGGTTCTGGCGGCAGCGACCCTCTCCTTGTGGCCGCCCTTTCATTTACAGAGCGCTCCGGCGTCCTTGTTTCTTTGCGCCGTTCTGGCAAGCGCCTGGTTTGGCGGAAGCGGGCCGGGATGGTTTGCCACGGCACTCTCCACTCTCGCTTTCTATTTCTTTTTCCTGACCCCGGTCCATTCGCTGACCGCCAAAACCGAAGACATTCCGCGTCTTGCGATATTTATGATTGCGGCATTGTTTGTTGGATCGCTGAGTGCCGCGCAGAGAAGGGACTCGTTATCGATCGCGCGCGCACGCGATGACCTGAAAGTGAGGGTCCAGGAAATCCAGCAGGCCAACGAGGCATTGAGAGCCGAGAGTCGTGACCGCATGAAAATCGAAAGTCTCTTGCGGCGCAGCGAGGCCTATCTGGCAGAAGCGCAAAGGCTGAGTCTTACAGGCAGCTTCGGCTGGAAGCCGTCCACCAGCGAGATCATCTGGTCAGAGGAAACCTTCCGAATCTTTCAATACGATCGAACGACTAAACCCACTGTGGAACTCATTCTTGATCGCGTTCATCCAGAGGACAGACCCTCCGTGCAACAGACAATCGAGCGGGCAATGAGGGATGGCAAGGATTTTGATCATAAATATCGCCTGGTGATGCCGGACGGCGCCGTCAAACATGTTCACGTTGTAGCTCATGCTGGAACAGATGAGTCGGGTGAACTGGAGTTTGTTGGTGCGGTAATGGATACCACCGAGAATACGCGCGTTGAGAAAGAACTGCGGCGAAGCGAGAGTTATCTGGCGGAGGCGCAGAGACTCAGCCACACAGGTAGTTGGGCATCGGCACCTGCCACGGGAGAGATCAGGTACCTTTCCGAAGAGTGTTACCGCGTACTGGGTTTTGATCCGCACGCTGGACTACTCCGATACAAAGAGTTTTTTGAGCGCATCCATCCGGATGATCAAGCTAAGGTTGAGGAAGCGGTCGAGACATCTGGACGTGAGAATACGGAATTCGAGTTGGATTACCGAATCGTTCATCCGAGTGGTGAGGCCAGAGATATCCACGTGATCGGCCATCCGGCTTTCAGTCCATCCGGCGATCTTGTTGAATATATTGGTACGGTCATCGATATAACCGAGCGTAAGAGGGCGGAAGATCGAACGCGACTCATTATCGACACCGTGCCGGCTCAACTCTGGACGGAGAGCCCCGAGGGCGTCGTCAATTTTGTGAATCGCCGCTGGATTGATTACACGGGAATGACGCTCGACGATGCGGTTGGATCGGGATGGAATCGCATGGTACACCCCGATGATCTCGAGCGAGTGTTAAGTACGTGGCGGATACTCATATCGGAAGGAAAGCCCCGCGAGATCGAGTCGCGTCTCAGAAGGTCCGACGGAACGTACCGTTGGTTCCTCAGCCGTTGCTGTCCCTTGGTTGACCTCTCAGGACACATCCTCGGATGGTACGGCAGCGATACGGATATCCATGACCGGAAAGAGGCGGAAGAGAAACTGAGACAAAACGAGGCCCACCTGCAGGAGGCACAGACTCTGGGCCGTATCGGGAGCTGGGTAATCAATACTGTCGCGGGGACTGTCTCAGGCTCCCCGGAGTTGTTTCGAATCTTTGGACGCGATCCAGGTGATGAACAACTAACCAGGGATATGCTCAGTGATCTGCGCTCCCTCCCTATCTTTCGTACGAGCGTACACCCTGAGGACCTGCCTTTTGTCGAGGAATTTACGAACAAAGCGAGAAGCGAAGCAGAGGCTCGAGAGCTCGAGTATCGGATCGTCCTTCCCGACAGTTCAGTGAAATACGTCCACAGCGTGACTCACCCTGTCTTTGACAGCTCTGGCACGGTCCATGAGTACATCGGTACGATCATGGACGTCACCGAACGCAAACAAGCGGAAGAAGCGCTGCGCCAGACGCAGGCGGATCTTGCACGCGTTAGTCGAGCGACGACCATGGGAGAGCTGACAGCGTCGTTAGCGCACGAAGTGAATCAACCGATCGCCGCTGCGGTCACCAGCGCTAACAGCTGTATCCACTGGCTGGCGGCCGACATACCCAATCTCGAGAAGGCTCGTGCGGCAGCCATGAGAATCGTGAAAGACGCTACACGTGCGGCGGAAATCATTACGCGCACGCGTTTGCTCTTCCAGAAGGGCGCCGCTCAACAGGAACTGGTCGATATCAATGAAGTTATTGAAGAGATGATTGTCTTGCTGCGCGGTGAGGCTACGCGACACTCGCTCTCCGTCCGAACGGAGCTTGCGACGGATATCCTCCCGGTCCTGGGCGATCGCGTGCAATTGCAGCAGGTGGTGATGAACCTCATGGTGAACAGCATCGATGCCATGAAGAATGTGGAGGGAACGCGGGAGCTTGCGATCAAATCGCGGCGGTCGGAAAGAGAAGAACTTCTGGTGTCCGTCAGCGATACCGGCGTGGGGCTACCGCCGGGGCAGGCGGACCAGATCTTCAATGCGTTTTTCACCACCAAGTCCCACGGGACGGGCATGGGACTTCGAATCTGTCGATCCATCATTGAATCGCATGGTGGCCGATTGTTCGCCGAAAACAACTCTGTGCGCGGCGCAACGTTCTGCTTCACTCTGCCCGGCAAATCGGAGGCACCTGCATGACGGCTGCTGGTGCTGCCACTGTTTTCATCGTTGATGACGACGCTGCTGTTCGCCAGTCCATCGAAGACCTGCTTGAGTCGGTGGGATTGCATGCCGAATCCTTCGGCACCGCAGAAGAATTCCTGCGGAGCAAGCTGCCGGACCGACCAAGTTGCCTTATCCTGGACGTGAGACTCCCTGGGGTCAATGGGCTGGACTTTCAACGCCGGTTGGTCGACGCAGGCCTGCAAATTCCCGTCATCTTCATTACGGGTCACGGAGACATTCCGATGACGGTGAAAGCCATGAAATCCGGCGCAGTGGAGTTCCTTACCAAGCCTTTCGAAGAGCGCGATTTGCTGGGTGCCATCCGCCAGGCTTTAGATCGCGACACGGCGACTCGCCGGCAGCAAAGTACCCTCGCCGAACTACGGAAGCGATACGAGACCCTGACCACGCGCGAGCGCGAAGTCATGAGCTTGGTGGTTTCAGGCATGCTCAATAAGCAGGTCGCTGCCGAGCTCGGGACGAGCGAAGTCACCGTGAAGATCCAACGCGGCCGCGCGATGAAGAAGATGAAAGCCGGGTCCCTGGCAGAATTGGTCAAAATGGCGGGAACATTAGAACTTCCGCCCCGCGCGAAATAACGTAATACCAACGTGTGATTGCGCGGCATTTCACGGGAGTGGTAGTTTTCATCCATGAATGCTCTTGGACAGACCAAGTTGGTAGCGATTGTCGATGATGATGATTCTCTGCGCACCGCGGTCCAGGACCTGCTCGAAGCGGTGGGCTTGCCGGCACAAGGTTTTGCCACGGCGGAGGAATTCCTTCACTCCGGCATACACCGCGGCACTGCTTGCCTGATCACGGATATCCGCATGCCGGGAATGTCTGGCCTTGAACTGCAGAAGCAACTGAATATAGAGCGTTGCAGGATTCCGATCATCTTCATCACCGCGCATGGCGACGAAAAAATGCGCTTGCAGGCACGGAGAGAAGGCGCGGTCGAATTTCTCTCAAAACCGTTCGACAACGAGGCCCTGCTCGACAGCGTTCGAGCTGCTCTGGAAAGCTAGGGCCAGAAGCTGAAGCGTGCATTCCGTAGCGCAAGGAGGATTTCCGTGGCAGCTGTTGTCAGATTCGGATCCGCCGACCGGGACCTGGCTCCGCGTCGGTTCGAGCAGATCATCGGTAGCAGTCCTGCCCTAGAATCGGTGCTGGAACAGGTCGAACGCGTCGCACCCACGGATTCCACGGTGCTGATCCAGGGAGAAACCGGCACCGGCAAGGAACTGATCGCACGCGCCGTCCACGACTTGAGTTCGCGGTTCGGACGTCCCTTCATAAAGCTGAATTGCGCGGCGATCCCATTCGATCTGCTTGAGAGTGAGCTTTTTGGCCACGAGCGCGGGGCATTCACGGGAGCCATCGCGCAAAAGATTGGCCGTTTCGAGTTGGCTGACAAGGGAACGCTTTTCCTGGACGAGGTGGGTGATATTCCGCCGGGCTTGCAGCCCAAACTCCTCCGCGTCCTGCAGGAGCAGGAATTCGAACGACTGGGCGGCACGCGAACTCACCACGTGGACGTTCGGCTCGTCGCCGCCACCAACCGGAATTTGGTTGACATGGTGAAACGCAATGAATTTCGCAGCGACCTCTACTACCGACTGAATGTATTTCCAATTCCCCTGCCACCCTTGCGCGCGCGCCGCGGGGACATCCCGGCGCTGGTCGAGCATTTTGTCGAGATCTATGCCCGGCGGATGAACAAACGAATTGAAGAGATCCCTCAGGACACGATGTCAGCGATTTCCTTGTATTCCTGGCCGGGTAACATTCGTGAGCTACAGAATTTCATCGAGCGCAGCGTCATCCTTTCCTCGGCGACTTCCCTCGAGTCGCCTCTTGCTGAACTTGCGAGTACACCCGAACTGCAATCTTCGGGAGCAGTTACGCTGGAAGACGCTGAGCGAGATCATATCCGCAAGATTCTCGAGTCCACCAAGTGGGTCGTGTCGGGGCCAAATGGTGCTGCCTCGCGACTGGGGATTAAGAGGTCCACCTTATACTTTCGCATGCAAAAACTGGGAATCTCACGTACCGACAGGAATCCCATCCGCTCATAACAGATTTACCCCCTCATTTGGATTCGATCCCCAAGCGATGCAGCGATGACTTCAACGATGACGAAACAAGTCTCCCTGCGAAATGCTATTTCCGCGATTCTGCAGTCCGGACTTTATAACCCGTACCACCTGAGAAAAGCGCTCTGAGTCTCAGGTGTCCCCGACTCGTCTGCCCAAACATCTGCTCTCTCCCCTTTCCAGACCGCGAGCGATCGCTGTCAACATGCTGACAAGTATTCAATGCACTAGACCCTTCGTCGCTCCCCGCCGCGCAAGATGTGCCCTTCGATCACCTAAACGCCTCGTTTTGAATCAGTACGTGAGGCTTCTGCTAGGCAGTCGTCTGGCATCCCGGATGCATTACCTAAAGTACGGTCAAGAAATGGGACCGGTCGACCTCCAGCAGCCATGTAACTGACAGCGCACCTCGATGCCGGACCGATAGAGATAGGGGAGTGTTGAATCATGTGGATCGTTCAACTCGCGTTACGACGACCTTATACATTCGTGGTCATGTCCATGCTCATCGTGATCATGGGTGGTCTTGCGATTTTTCGGACGCCAACCGACATCTTCCCGAACATCAATATTCCCGTTGTCAGTATTATCTGGAACTACAACGGCCTGATCCCTGAAGACATGAGCGATCGCATCGTGAGCGTCACGGAGCGTGCGCTAACTACTACTGTCGACAACATCGAACACGTCGAATCGCAATCGCTCTATGGAGTAGCCGTTGTCAAGGTCTTTCTGCAGCCGAATGCGAACGTTCAACAAGGTATTGCGCAAATTACGGCGATTTCTCAGACTCAGCTCAGGCAGTTGCCCGCGGGAACGACACCGCCTTTGATTCTTTCCTACAGCGCATCAAGTGTGCCAGTCCTCCAGTTAGCGCTCTCGGGGCAGAACTTATCGGAGCAGGAACTCAACGACTATGGACTGAATTTCATTCGGACGCAGCTTATCACCGTACCCGGTGCGTCTGTACCCTATCCCTATGGCGGAAAGCAGCGCCAAGTACAGGTAGACTTGAATACGACAGCGCTGCAGTCGAAGGGTCTGTCGGCACTGGATGTAGTGAATGCCATTAACGTGCAGAACCTGATCCTGCCCACAGGAACGTCCAAGATCGGGTCTAAGGAATACGATGTTTCGATTCCCAACGCGGCACCCCAGACGATCGCCGACCTGAACCGAATCCCGATCAAGACAATTGGTGGCACAACGATCTACATCAAAGATGTTGCCTGGGTGCGCGACGGCTTTCCCCCGCAGACCAATATCGTGCGCGTTAACGGACAGCGTTCCGTATTGTTGACCATCCAGAAGGCCGGCAATGCGTCGACCCTGGACGTGATCGCCGGCGTTAAAGGTCTTCTCCCTCAGATTAAGACCACGGTTCCACCGCAGCTCGATATCGCCCCGCTGGCCGATCAATCCATTTTTGTTCGCGGCGCGATCGGAGGTGTCGTTCGCGAGACGCTGATTGCCGCGTGTCTCACCGCTTTCATGATTCTCGTTTTTTTGGGCAGCTGGCGAAGCACCATCATCATTGCGACCTCGATTCCGCTCGCGATCCTCACCTCCATCATTGTGCTGAGCGCAATCGGAGAAACGATCAATATCATGACCCTCGGTGGACTCGCTCTGGCGGTTGGCATATTGGTGGACGACGCGACGGTCGAGGTCGAAAACATAAATCGCAACCGCGAGGCCGAACCCGGTAAGGACATGGATGAAGTTGTCCTCGACAGCGCCTCGCAAATTGCCACCCCTGCATTCGTCTCCACACTATCGATCTGCATTGTGTTTGCTCCGATGTTCCTGCTCTCCGGGGTGGCACGTTACCTATTTGTGCCGCTCGCCGAAGCCGTCGTTTTCGCCATGTTGGCTTCGTATTTCCTGTCGCGGACGATCGTTCCGACCATGGCAAAGTACCTTTTGCGGGGAGAAAAGAAGGAAGGAGATGCCCCCAGCAGCAATCTTTTTGTACGGCTTCAGAAAAGCTTTGAGGCGGCTTTCGAGAGATTCCGTCACGGCTATCGCGGCCTGCTGGAGATTTGCCTGCATCACAGGACTGCTTTTTTGATCGCATTCTTTACGGCTTGCCTTGGCTCTCTCGCGATCCTGATTCCATGGCTCGGCCGCGACTTCTTTCCCAGCGTTGACAGTGGCTCTTTCAAACTTCATTTGCGTGCGCCTACCGGGATGCGCATCGAGGAAACCGCTAATCTTTGCGACCAGGTAGAACAGTCGATTCGTGGGCAGATTCCGTCAGGCGAAATCCACAACGTCATTGACAACATCGGACTGCCCTACAGCGGCATTAATCTTTCCTACAGCAACTCGGCTCCAGTCGGCTCTTCTGATGCCGACATTCTGGTAACTCTCTCCGCGAATCACCATCCGACCGATGACTACATTCACAAACTTCGCCTGACACTACCAAAGCAATTCCCAGGTGTGACCTTTGCGTTCCTGCCGGCCGACATGGTCAGCCAAATCCTGAATTTTGGCTTGCCGGCCCCGATCGATGTGCAGGTAGTGGGGAACGACTTGGAGCGAAACCGGCTGTATGCGAATGCACTGCTTGAGAAAATCAGGTCGGTTCCAGGAACAGCCGATCTGCGGATCCAGCAACCCTTCGACCAGCCTTTTCTGCGCCTGAAGGTCGAGCGCACGAAAGCAGAACAGGTCGGTTTCACGGCTCACGACATTGCGCAGAATCTCCTGGTATCACTGAGCGGTAGTTTTCAGACTTCACCCACGTACTGGGTGGACCCAAAAAACCGCGTCAGCTATCAGATCGCCGCTCAGACGCCGCAATATCGCACGGATACCTTGCAGGATGTTGAGAATATTCCCATCACCGGCACAGACCCGACCGCCCCTCCCTCCCTTATGGCCAGCTTGGTATCTCTTCACCGCGGCGCGGGCATGGCAGTCGTTTCTCATTACAACGTGGCGCCCGTGATTGACATCTTCGGCGCTGTTACAGGGCGCGACCTCGGTGGAGTATCTGGCGACATCTACAAAATCATTGACGATACTCGCCAGCAACTGCCGCGCGGCTCTCGTGTTGTTGTTCGTGGACAGGTTCAGACGATGCGCGCCTCGTACATCGGCCTTCTAGGCGGACTGGCGTTCTCGATTGTTCTCGTATACCTGCTCATCGTCGTGAACTTTCAGTCCTGGCTGGATCCTTTTATCATGATTTCCGCGCTGCCCGCGGCACTGGCAGGCATTGCCTGGTTTTTGTTCATCACGCACACGACTCTCAGCGTGCCGGCGCTCATGGGGGCCATCATGTGCATGGGGGTAGCCACCTCCAACAGCATTCTGGTGGTCAGCTTTGCAACAGAAAAGATACAGCAAGGCAGCGATTCCATTAGCGCCGCACTGGAGGCTGGCTTCACGCGCTTCAGACCTGTACTGATGACCGCTCTAGCCATGATCATCGGCATGGTGCCGATGGCCCTCGGGCTTGGCGACGGCGGGGAACAAAATGCTCCTCTCGGCCGCGCGGTTATCGGTGGACTGCTTTTCGCCACGGTTTCCACTCTTTTCTTTGTCCCAGCATTTTTCAGTGTTCTCCAGGGTCGACGACCGCATCCGGTAGAAGCCGGAAATGCGAACTAAATTATTGATACGGAGCCATTATGTCGTCTCAAAATCAAGAAAGAAGCGAACCACACGTACCCGCTTTGAATGAAACGCGAAAAAAACGCTCGAACAGAGGATGGTTGGTCCTGATCTTCGTTCTGGTCGCGGTGGGCGCCCTCCTGTCATCAGGCATCTGGTCTCGCGTGAAAGCTCGCACCACGGTGAAAGCCGAAACAGATCAAGTGGCCCTCACCGCTGTATCGGTGGTTTCGCCAAAGCAAACTGCGCCTGCCGAGGAAATCATTCTTCCTGGAAATGTGCAGCCATTCATTACTTCGCCGGTCTACGCGCGGACCAACGGATATCTGAAGAAGTGGTATTTTGATATTGGGGCGCATGTTAAGAAGGGGCAATTGCTTGCGGTCATCGAAACGCCAGAAGTTGACCAGCAGCTCGAGCAAGCGCGCAGTAACCTTTCCACTGCACAAGCAAATCTCGAGCTTGCCACCATCACCAAATCCCGATATCAGGGACTTCTAAAAACGAATGCCGTGTCCCAACAGGACGCCGACAACGCTGTTGGCACGTACAACGCCAATAAAGCCATTGTCGAAGCAGACCAGGCTGCCGTTCAACAGTATGCCGCTCTGGTATCGTTTGAAAATGTCTATGCTCCCTTTGATGGAGTGATCACCGCGCGCAACACCGATATCGGCGACCTCATCAATTCGGGCAGCAGTGCCAGTGTAAAAACCGATCTCTTTCATATTGCCCAGCCTGGCATCCTGCGTGTTTACGTGAACGTTCCGGAAGAATATTCGCGCGGGATCAAAGTCGGCATGACCGCGGATCTTGCACTTGCCGAGTTTCCCGGGCGCACTTTTCCGGGAAAGCTGGTACGCACGGCCGACGCCATCAACGTGGCGACTCGCACCTTGTTGATTGAAATTGATGTGGCCAATCCCACAGGCACCTTGCTCACGGGTTCCTATGCCGAAGTACACTTGAAGGTTTCCGCTCGGCCTTCCACATTCATCATTCCTGTCAATACCTTGATATTCCGGTCAGAGGGCTTACGCGTAGGGCTCGTGACGGATGGCAAAGTTACGCTCGCCGTCGTGACTCCTGGACACGATTTCGGTAATGAAATAGAGATCGTCTCCGGCCTAAAGAGGGCTGATCAGGTCATTCTCAACCCACCCGATTCCCTCGTTACCGGACAACAGGTCCAAATCGTTCAGGCAGCACTACCGGGGGATCTCAAGTGAATCGCACTCGAGTTAACGCCCTCTGCGCTAGGACGCGGCGAACACCATGGCTGATGGTTCTGCAGGCCGCCGGCATACTCCAGGTCTCGGGATGCATGGTTGGACCGGAATATAAGCGGCCCGCTGCGGAAGTTCCGCCCGCATACAAGGAGATTGGCAATTGGAAACAGGCCCAGCCAAACGACCAAAATCTCGGCGGCAACTGGTGGGCGATGTTTCAGGACCCTCAACTGAACGCGCTCGAACAGCAGGTCAATGTTTCCAATCAGAACTTAAGGGCGGCGGAATCACAATACACGCAAGCTCGGGCGCTCGTTCGCTACTACCGAGCCGCTTATTATCCCTCGATCGGCGGGGGCGTAAGCGCGACGCGGAACAAAATTTCGAACAATCGCCCACCGATCCTCTCCACCAACGGAACTACCTACAATGACTTTCAAATTCCGCTTGAACTCTCCTACGAAGTTGATGTTTGGGGACGCGTACGCCGCACAGTTGAATCTTATCGCGCGCAAGCACAAGCCAGCGCTGCTGACTTGGCAGCCGTGAACCTGTCCATGCACGCCGAGTTGGCTCTGGATTACTACCAGGCTCGCACACTTGATGCGGAGGAGCAGCTTCTGAAATCGACCGTGTCACAATATCAACAAGCCCTGGAATTGATTGAGAATCGATTTGCGGGAGGCCTTGCTTCCGACCTGGAAGTCCAGCAGGCGAAAACTCAACTGGAGACAACTCGCGCACAGGCGATCGATGTTGGAGTGGCTCGCGCACAATACGAGCACGCAGTGGCGGTCCTGATTGGGAAGCCCCCCGCCGAATTCAGTCTCGCTGCTCTTCCTCTCACCACGCCTCCTCCTCCGATTCCGACTGGTTTACCGTCGGAATTGCTTGAGCGCCGCCCCGATATTGCGTCAGCAGAAAGGCTCATGGCTTCGGCCAATGCGCAAATTGGCGTCGCACAGGCGGCTTATTACCCTACGATTAGTCTTGGAGCTACAGGTGGCTTCGAAAGTGGCATGATCTCGACACTTCTGACCGGTCCGAGCGCCTTATGGTCAGTCGGCGGTTCGGCGGTCGCTCCCCTTTTTGATGGCGGTCGACGACGGGCCAACTTGGATCAAGCCATTGCGGCCTACGATCAGACAGTCGCCAACTATCGCGAGACGGTCCTGACCGGCTTTCAACAGGTCGAGGATAACGTCGCCGCGTTACGGATCCTTGAGGATGAAGCCCGGGTTCAGGAAAACGCTGTGACGGCCGCGCAGAAATACCAGGAACTTGCCAACACACGTTACAAGGGCGGTGTTACCAGCTATCTGGAAGTTACAACCGCTCAGAGTGCCGCCCTCTCGGACGAAGTCACTGCCGTCAATATTCTCGGCCGCCGCATGGTGTATGCGGTGACGCTTGTCCAAGCGCTCGGCGGTGGTTGGAATGACTCCGAACTGCCGCAGCACCCTGAATGCTGCGGCAAACTCACGGCGAGCTCAAAGTGATCCTGCGAGTACGCACGGGGATACGACGCCGGGCGATTGTACGAAAGCTTCTAGTCCGAGGATAAACACACGATTCAAGCAAACCCTAACGATTGGTCAAGGAGGGAGTTTGCGGTGATGGAGACAATCTTGCAACTTTAGAATTCTGGTAACTGTTCGAAATGGCACAGTCGGCGCATCGGTCACACGAGTATGCTCACTGTGCCCATAAATCCTTGAGAAACCATGGGCCATTGCCCACCGCAACATCAGCGAGCGAAACATTTCACTGTGAGGGGTCCTGATGAACAATCTATTGGAGTTGGCCGTTAAAGCACATGGTGGACTTGAGCGCTGGAACAAAGTCAAATCCGTAAAAGTCGCCGCATCGATCACCGGAGCGATCTGGTTCGTTAAGAGTAAGGGTGACGCTCTGAAGGACGTCGTCATGACGATTGAGACGAAGAAAGAGCGCCTCACCACCGACTTCCCTGGCCAGGACAAGCGCACCATCTTTGAGCCCGCCCGTATCGTCATAGAAACAAGAGATGGGAAATTGATCGACGCACGCGACGACCCTGAAAAATCCTTTGAAGGGCAGCAAAGATCCACGCCATGGGATGACATCCATGTGGCGTACTTTTGTGGCGAAGCATTGTGGACCTATCTAAATACTCCCTTTCTTTATGCACAGGAAGGATTCGCAACAGAGGAGATTTCGCCGATTCACGCAGATGGCGAGACTTGGCGACGATTAAAGGTGACCTTTCCCGACAGCATCAAAAGTCACAGCCGCGAACAGATTTCGTGTTTTGGGCCCGATGGTTTGTTGCGAAGGCACGACTATACGGTTGATATCCTCGGCGGAGCAACTGGCCTCAACTATGCCTCGGAATACCGTGATGTCGACGGGATCATCTTTCCGACAAAGCGCCGGATTTACGCGTATGAAGGCGACTATCAGCGCGTGATGGAACCCATACTCGTTGCCATCGACATGGGGGAAATTACTTTGGCCAAACAGTCTGCGGGAACGCTAGCTGTGGCGCACGCAACCTAATCTCTAGAGCTCGGCAAAGCCGATTCGCGTCGCATCCGATGCACGAACAGCTCGAGACACGCGCCCAAGCATCACGCGCGGAATCGCACTGTCTTCCCCACCAACGCACCCAGCGCTGCAGTCACCACTAAAACCGCCGTGTGCCAAACCAAGATATGCATCGCCTGGAAGTTCTGACAATGCAGTTCCAGCACACCTACGCCAGCCATCCCCGCCAGTGTTCCTGCCACTACTCCGGCCGAGACAGAATTCACTGCAAACCCGCGTCGCAGTACCAGCCAGCTCAACAGCCCCGCCGGAATTGCGTGCAGCACTCCTGTTATCAGGCAGACGAATCCCAGTGAAACAAAATGCTCAGTATGGTAATCGTGAAACAGCAACGCAAACACCACAACCAACACAACGCTGGCCAATCCTAAAAATCCGCCCGCCGAAATTCTCCGCCTGCTCCCAGGAATCATCTCGTTAACGAATTCCGTTCCAGCCACGCATGACAGGACACCCAGCGTTAGAAAGATTAGCGCTCGTTCGAGCAGACTCATCCTTTCAAATCCGTAAAACCCCGCCCGAGCTGCTCCCGCCAACGCCACCCCCGCGCAAATCAGCATCAGCACCCCTGCCAACACCCACGTCCGCGGCAACGGACGGACCTGCCGCATTGACGGCTGGATCGAATCGGCCACGCGTTTTAGCAACGCCGCCTCCACGTCCGGCACACGCACGGTAGCCTTCCTCAGGATTTCGTCAATCTCTCCGTCTCTCACGACTTTTCCTCGCTTAGCCCTTTCCTTTGCCTCATTGGACGCGTTCCCTCTCGCAGCTTCTCGTATGCCCTGTGCACTTTCTGCTTCACCGATCCCACACTCGAAGACGTCGCCCCCGCTACTTCCTCGAGCGACATCCCTGCCACCTTCAACATCTCAATTACTTCACGTTGACTCTCAGAAAGTGGCGCCAGCAACGCCTCCAAGACATCGCCCTTGCCAGTTTCGTCTGGCGCGATCGCTGCCAGTTCTGAAATTTCTTCCAGCCTCTTCTCACGCGCCGTCGTCCGAATCGCTTTTCGGTAGTGGTCCACTCGCACATGGCGCGCGATTGCGTAAAACCAGGGCAAGACTGGTTCCCCCGGCCGATAGGTATGCCGCACGCGGTGAATCTGCAGCCAAGTTTCCTGCAGCAGATCATCAGCATCGGGCCGGCTCGAAAACTGACCCACGAAAAATCGGTACAGCTGCGGGCTGATGCGATCGATTAGAACTCTGGCCGCGACAAAATCGCCCTCCTGATACCGGGCCATTAGCATCTCCAAATTGCTGTCCAAGTGCATGATCGGAATGGTTGTCGTGCAATTTTTATCAATACCAGTGTGCCCGCGCAATCCGTTTCCCGCGATCAGATCCCATCACTACGTATTCGCTCGGCAGCTCCAAAAAGTTACGCTGCTGCCATACATTAATTTCTTCCTACCCTGTGTTTCAAATGCGCAAGACCGTAACTTTTCCCGTCCGCCCTCCGAATATCTATCCGTGAACATACTCTGGCGTCAACCCCCCTCTCGTAACCGGAGCACCGATTCACCAAAACGTCCAAGGAGATCACAATGAATTCTGTACGCCTCAGAAAGTCTAATTGTTGGCGCGGCAGCGCTGTGCTGGTAGCCGCCTTGTTTGCCACTACGCTTGCCGTTGCAGGACCGCAGGACCGGGGCATCTTCGTGCTCACGAGCACCAATAACCCCAGTGGCAATTCGGTCGTGGTCTTTAAGCTCGATACCTCTACCACGCCTTCACTGTCCTTGGTGAACAGTATCCCCACCGGCGGCATCGGCGGCGCAAGCACCAACGCTGGGATCCTCCAATTTCGGGACGATTTCGGCGCCGTCGCAAACTATGGCTCTAATACCGTCAGTCAATTAGTGCGTTACCAGAACTACATCACGACCGGCCGAACCATCCCGATTGCTCGGGATTGCGTCAAGCCTGATTCGGTCGCGCTCACCGAACGACACCTGTTTGTCGTGGGCACAAATTGTGCCGAAAGTCATGATTGGCCTTCGGGAAACCTCGAGACCCCCATCATTTCTCTCACCGATCCTTCCGCCGCTCAAATCGCCGTCGGCAAAACCTGGGCTGCTGTCACGCTAAGCTCGGGCTCGGTTCTTCAGCTTCCGCTGACACACGAAGACGGTTCGCTCCAGGGCACGGATACTTCGATCACTCTGCCAAGCGATGCGGATAGCGTTCCTTTGGGCGCCGCCTTCTGGGGAAACAATTTAGGATTCACTCCGGCGCACAGTGCCGATAGTTTCGCTATCATCGACGAGAGCCGCAATATTTTCCCCATTGCCGGCCCCTCACCTTCCTATCCCACAAATGCTCCCTGCTGGGTTGCGAAAGGGCCGCAGAGCGTTTGGTACACTGCAAACTCTCCGGGTAAAGCCATCTCCATCTTTTTCACCGACGGCGAGGGCGGTGTGTTCTATAAATCCGTTCCACTTCCGGGCTCGCCCACGGATATCACTGTGTCTCACGATCGCAAGTGGCTCGCCGTGATTTACAGCGCTAGCGGCGAAGCGTTTGTCGCCGTCTACTCGATAGATCCATATGGTGATCTAACCCTTGCGGCACTCTCAAACTCAGTCGGTATCGCCT
Organism: Candidatus Acidiferrales bacterium; assembly: GCA_963723725.1. GTDB lineage: Bacteria > Acidobacteriota > Terriglobia > Acidiferrales > UBA7541 > Acidiferrum. The sequence goes on along the minus strand of CAVRSA010000012.1, from coordinate 24,220 downwards.
CCTTTAGCGGCGTAGCGATTAGCCAATAACAACCTGCTTAATCTTCAATCCGTGGGTCGGCGAGCAATTCTCTGCTCGCCGGCCCAACTGGCGGCGTCACGCGATTGTCCGATACCGATTGCTCGGCTTCCGCCTGAGCGCTTCAACTTCGCGGAAGGAGGCGGTGGCTTAGCTCCGTTTGAACTGACTCGACGCTTCCCAGCGGTTGAACTATGTTCGGCGTGTTTTTTCTTCCACTCGCGGTTCAAATGTCGTCGGGTACAGAATGATCCCTGAGGATTTCGGAAAGGGCGCGGGACCAACGGTGCGCGCCGAACGTCAAGGCAGGATGAGGCAGAAGACCAGACCTATCCGCCGAATTTCTGCTCGCCAGACACCCAGGTCTCGCTGACCTTGATGTCGGAGAGCGTCTCCGCGTCCACCTTGTAGGGATCGCTCTCGAGAATCGTGAGATCGGCTTCCTTGCCCGGCTCGAGCGTGCCGATCGAATCCTCGAGACCGATGTGCCGCGCCGCGTGGATCGTGATTGCCTTCATCGCCTCATTAATCGAGATTGCCTGGTCGGCGCCGATCACCGATTTGTCGATCGCACAGCGGCGAGTTACGGCGATCTGCGCCAGGCGCAGCGGGCCGGCCGGGGCGACTGGCGCATCAGTGTGCAGGGAGAACCGGATGCCAGCCTTCAGGCAGGCGGACATGGGCTCCATGAATTCGGTCCGCGTCGGCCCGAGGATCTGGTCACGATAGGCCGCGCCGTATCGATATAGAAGGTCCGGAAGGAAACTGGGTTCGGCGCCGAGCCGCTTCATTCGCTCGAGTTGGTCCTGACGCGCCATCGTCGCGTGCTCTACCCGGTTAAGCCCGGTAGCGGGATTGGGGCCATAGGCCTGCTCGATCGCATTTAGCGCGTCATCAATCGCTGCGTCGCCCTGGCAGTGGATCAAGATCGGCCACCCGGCCATCTTTGCCGCTAAACACAGCTCAGCCATCTTAGATGCGGAGTAGTTCGCGCTGCCTCTTTTGTCGGTGCCCAGATACGGCTTCGTCTGCGCCGCGCTCTCGGCCTGGTTCGAGCCGTCCGCCCAGAATTTCATGCCATACAGCGAAAACCGGCTATTGGGTATCCTTCTCGCCCTGGCCCCGGGCCCAAGCGACGCAAAAACCTTGCTGGCCTCGGCCGAATCCGTGCTTAGGCTCGCGCTCATCCGCACGTCGAGCGTGTTCGATAGTTTTGCGAGCGGTTCCACCCAATCCGGCTTGATCGTGCCGGGCTCGTGCAGCGTAGTATTGCCGGCGGCCGCCACCTGTTTCGTATAGGACGCGAGCGCTGAGGCGATCAATTCGGGCGTGACAGCTGGGGCCGCGACGGCGATGAAGCGGAGCAGCGCCGGTTCTTCGTATATCAGGCCGTTCAGCTTGCCGGCTGGCGTGCGGCCGAAATGGCCGCCGCCCGGCAATTCACCGACGTCCGGAAGGATCTTGGCAAGCTTGAACGCCATGGCGTTCGCGGCGCCGACGTGTCCGTTCACGTAGCAGACGAAAATAGGATGCCGGGTTGAAATCGCATCCAGCTCCTCCATCGACAAATCGCCGCCCTGCAAAAGGTTGTCGTAGTAACCTGCGCGAATCCATTGGCCCGGTGGCTCTTTCGCGACTGCCGCTTTCAGCGCGGCGAGCGCGGCGGCGCGCTTCGCGTATTTCGGGTAACCGATATTGAGCAGCAGGTCGGCGAACAGCGCCGCGAGGACCGTATGGTGGTGCGGATCGATGAACCCTGGGAACAGGGTGCGCCCCTGGAGGTCGACGATCCGGGTCGCGCCGCGTGCGAGCGAGGACACGTCGGAGACCGATCCGGCGGCGAGGACCTTTCCACCGCCCGTCGCGAGCGCTTCAACTGCGAGCCCGCCGGCCGTCATCGGATAGATCGTTCCGTTGCGAAAGATCGTCTCCGCGCCGTCGGGGGCATGCGCTTCGCGCCCGGCCGTAATCACAGCCGTGGCGCCTACCCAGGCGGCGCAGGCCAGAAATTGGCGCCGGCTCGGTGCAGCTCGCCAAAGACCGGAAGTCAGGTGATTGGTTATCAGAGAAGTTACGCACGCTCGGCACATCGGCGGCTCCTAATGACGCGCTAGTCTTGCCTTTGCGTCGGGCCCAGACAGGCTCCGGGCCATCATCGCATCATCATCCCGAACTGATATCGGACGGAATCCCCCTTTGGGGTAAGTAAGGGCGAAATAACTCAGCTGATGGCAAGTGATGGCGCTACGGAACCGTGGGTAGAGCGTGTCGGCCGTCGTTCGTCAGCTGGTGCGGACGGAAATCAACCCAACATATTACTGCCGGAAGCCGGAGCGGATCACGCGTTCATCCGGTCCGCGGACTTCCGGTGCTTCCATCCTCTAACTAGCGGAAGCATAACCGTGACTGCGGTGCCCCTGCGGTCCGATTGAATTTCCATTCGGCCCTTCAGTTTTCGAACTCTCTCTCTCATACCACGCAGTCCCACTCCCCCCGTTTCGCCCGAAATGAATTTGCGGTGTAAATCCTCCGGAAACCCTTTCCCTTGATCGATTACCTCGAGCATCACCGTTTCTGGCTTGCGCTTCAGCCGGACGATCGCTGTTTTACTTCCTGAATGTCGGTGAATGTTTGTCAGACATTCCTGGGCCACACGGAATAGACATAGCTCATGGTCAGCAGGCAGCCTTCGATTCTCGCCATCGAGGATCAACGAAGTAGCGACTCGGCTCCTTTCGCTGTAGCCACTCGTAAACCAACGCAGCGTAGATTCTAATCCAGTTTCATCCAGCAAGGGTGGGTGTAACAGGTAGGAAGTGGTCCGGATCTCGCGCAACGCGTCGTCCGAGAATTGCCGCACATCTTTGAGGGCGGCAGATTTCGAAATCAGCGGAAACGACTCTTCCAGGATCCCCAATGCCATCTTCAGTGCAGAGAGAGTTTGTCCCGTGCCGTCGTGCAATTCCCGAGCAATGCGGCGCCGCTCTTCGTCCTGAACCCGCAGCACCTCCCCGGAAAGTTCCCGTAAATGATCTTCCTCAGCAGCCCGCGCCTTCATCTCTGCGCGCAGAGCAGCAAGCGCATCTGCAAGTTCTCTTCTTCGGCGTTCGATCTTGCGTTCCAGCCCATCCTTCAAGACTCCTGGCAGAGATAAGAACGGCCGTTTTCGGGGGAACTTGGACAATCGAACAATCGACTCTGGCATTCGCTCACTTCCTCATACTACGGATTCGAGTTGGGCCCACGAACAGGGACAATTATGTCGTGGCCCTACACTAAAAGCTGTACAAAACCGGACATGGGGCTCCTCCATGGGTCAAGGATTATCGGGTCTGACGAACATGGAAACGCCGAAAGGTGGGTTGTCTCGACACTGGCTCGATCAGCAGTGGGTTTCAAAAACCGAAGTTAGAATGAATTGTGGAATAACAACGATGGCCCCACGCGCCAACTGAGTTGAGCTAACTCATTAATTCGTCAAAGAGGACACGATAATGAACCATGGCCTGGAACAAGTCTGCCTGATTCGCCATTCCCCGCATGTGTCGGAGAGCCCTTTGGTGGGCGCCACGGTAATTATCGAGAATCACCGGATGTCCGACTGAAATCTTGGCCACGTGTTGTTCAAAATCACCCATCGGGAACCCACGGACGGACATCATGTTGACCAGAAGTTGATCTGCACGTGTCACAGCGCTTCCCGGGTCGTCAGCGAAGCTGGCTTGGACTCTGGCCCAGGACTCCACAAACTGCGTACGATCGGCTGGTGCAAACAGACGGATATTCAGCTTCGTGGATCCTTCGGTAGGCTCCTGGGATCGCACTCGTGCTTCTCGCTGACCGCTACCGGAATTCAAAGCATTGCTCACCTTGCCGTCACCTGCCAGCGGGCGCAATCTCGCCGTCCGACGTTCTTGAACAAAATACCAAATGGAATGGCCAATCACCGCCGACACAATCAAAACGGACATGATGGTCATCAGTGAATCGCTTGTCGCTAGGAGTTCCATCCCACGAGCATAGCTACGCGCGAACATCCTCGCTGTTCACATCGAGACAGTTTTGAATTTTCGCCCATTTCGGAGCTGCGGGCACAATTCGTCCCGCCCATAGGTACAACGGGGACTTAAACATACGGCGCAACCGACACGTAGCAAAGGACTCAAACGTCAAACACGGACCGCAATTCCGATCTCCAAGAAACGAATGATCTGTTCAATCGGTTCTGACGTTGGCATTCCCGAGCAGTGATTGAGATTACGCGGGTTCTAGTCTTTGGTCTTCCGGCCTTCGAACAATCAAAACGGAACACTCTGCATGGTGAGCAACCGATTCTGCGACGCTGCCCATCAGGAATTTCCGCAAACCTTTTTCTCCATGAGACCCGAGCACGATCAGATCCGCCTTCCAGTCGTGGGCGGCGTCGAGGATTGCAGAGCGTATTTCATTCTCCAAGACGCGCGATTCTGCCTTGAACCCAGCCTTGCGCAATGTTTCAGCAATTCGCTCGACGGATTCACTGGCTTGCTTCAGCTGATCCTGGAGTTCTGGCGCATATCCTTGTGCCATCTGCGGGGGCACGCCATACAGTGCGGGCGCGACAGCCTGAAGAACAAGCACCTCTGTGCCTTGAGTGCGAAATTCTGTACTGATTGTGCGCGCGGCCACTTCCGAGTATTTGGATGCATCACTAGCAAGTAGAATTCTCATCGCTCACTTCCTTCGTCGCCACTTTGGCCTCTTTCCGGCGTCCCCAGCACAACGTTGCAAAGGCTGACAACGTAAGAAGTCAGCCGTTGAAGGCATCTCCAACTTGTTTCAAGGCCGCCTGAGACTTGTGGCGTCCCGCACGGGTATCCGCTTGTCTTTCTGCTCGAGGAGCCTTGCTTTTCCCGGCCTTTTCCGCGGTACGTTTTTCGTCGTACAGCTTGCGAACCTTATCACGCGACTTTGACCCATTGGTTTCTGGTCGGTTGGGTTTCTTCTTGCTTTTGGATTTCATCGTTGCCTCTCTGGACGGATGTAGCTGCCCTTAGTGTGCTTTGGTTCACTGCTCCTTGCAATGTCACGAATTTCCTGGCGACATCTGTTCACTCTCTGAGCGTCCCAAAAGAGGACACGGGCCGATTCAGTGAGGATGGAACTCGCTGGGGCTTCCCCCAATGACGCGAGCGGGTCCTCGTCCTCCCTCCGTCAGCGCTGTGAAGTGCGGACGTCGGCTCGACTGACGACTCCCGCCAAATTGTGCCTTCGTCCATTTGCTGATCCTCGCAATGGGCTTTACCCAGAAGCTCGGTTCGCCGCAGCTTTCACACCCGAAAAGAGGGCGCACATCCGCCAGGATCGCGTAAGCCATATTGAGTACCATCTGAAACGGCCGGATTCCGAAGATATTGACGGCAAAACTCCAGGCGAACCATTTAGTGTTGGGCAAGCGCCGCAGCACTTCTGCAACTGCTTCTCCTCCGAGCTTCATCGAGCCGTCGGGCATTAAAATATGGATGGTCGCATAGGCATCCCAAATATCAAGGTTGGGATCGAGCGATCGGAGGGCCTCCGGGTCGTCACCAATTGCTTGCACGATGACACTCGTCTCCGGGGGCGCACTCTGCGCCGACTTTTTCACCCAATGTGCAATGTGGCGGCAGACACCGCATTCGTCGTTAAATAAAAGGATAGGCTTATCCTGCTTTTGCATTTTGACAATTCCTCTCACGTCATCACTTGAATGGCGCCGTCACCATTGTCAGGACACTCGATAGTGTCGGTTGCGGTCCCTCGACTCGTTCGAGTTCACTTCCGTTCAGGAACATAATGAATGTTGGGGTGCCCTGGATCTCGTAGCTGTTGGCCAGTTCTGGCTCGATCGCGATGTTGACCCTGCAGATCTTTTCTTTGGGCCCTACCATCTCGGCAACCTCTTGAAGAACCGGCTCAATCAATCGACAGTGCGCGCAACCGTAAGACATGAACTCAACTGCAATTGGTCCTTCGCCATCGATGACCACTTGGGAGAATGTGCTTTCAGTGACGGTTTGTAGCTGGTCTCTTGACGCTCGCTTCGAAGGACTTTTCTGGGTGCTCTTAGGCGTTCCGTTCATCATCAAACCTCTCCGTCAGAAGGACTTTTAAAAAAGGAACGCGCGATCCGATCCACACATCGGCGCTATAAATGCCTCGTTTACTCGTGATATGGATGACTGTGGCGCCAGTTCCAGTAATGGTGCTGGTACTTATGCTCCCGATGCTCGTAAGCGAGGTAAGTCTCGTGCCGCTGGTGCTGGTAGGCTCGATAGGCACGGTCCTCGCGTTCGTCCCAGTTGTGATAATCGTGGTGCCACGAGTCGTAAATACGGACCTGCTCATGTCCATTGTTGGTCGTCGCGGTGGCTGTGGTGGATCCGCTTGCCGCAAAGGCTGCCGTCAGGATAAGTGCTATCAGGTACGTTCGTCGCACATAATTCTCCAGACCGCAATCCCTGGAATCTCACTGCTGAAATCACGGTAGACATCATTGTGCGCATTGTGGAGCTACAAAGCTGCCCTTTACAGCACACCTTCAACCGATCACCTATTTAGCCGTTATGGTGTCTTTCCGGGCTTGCAATTTTTCGGATTCGTTTTGCGTTAGCGGTCCGTATCGGTGTTGGTGGCGGCGCGATATGCCTTGGCCGCAGAACATCAGAACGATGGTTGATCTTCCACAAATAGGCGCTGTCAATTCCTGTGGGCGAGTCGGTTTTCGGATAAACGTCATGCCGCTGAAAGGCAAGGGCCGCGAATTGACTGGCGCGCTGAATGAGTCGAGCTTCATCGACGGTGGGATTTTTCAAAAGGCAACTATACGTCTCGAGGGTGCCAAGAAGCTGTCGGTTCGTGGAAAGAATCGCGCAACAGCTGAACAGATACAGTCCGAATCGGGCTGATTGTTCGGGGAGTTCGTCCCGGCGTAAAACCACAGAGATTACATTACCAATTTGAACGTCGAGCGCAGAACAAATCCTATTGAGGACTTCTGCGAGTGGTTTATCCGTCAAAATCAACTCACGCAGCTGCGATTCACCAATCAAAGCAGTTGGTACCGTATGTGACTCTTGCGGAAACATGTATTCCTCCATTGGCACGACTGCGGCACGTTCACCGATAAAGAGAAAGAACTTTGCACGGGCGGACCGCCCATTTGCGAACACCCGCGGACCGGCAGGTTATCTTATGAAAAATGAGGCAAGACTCCCGCCACCTAGAGATTTCTATCTCGGATGCGGATGAAAGCGATAAGCGTGTAGATCCCTAGCGTCGTTCCAAACGGGATTTCAGACACTGACAAAAACGATGCGACGAGCGCAAGCGTCCTGGCGGACGACTGGTTCGCAAGCAGAGCGAGACCAGCAAATACACCTACGAGACCACACAGAAGGGACAGAATTACCATGCCCGCGTAAACCAGATGAAAATCTGCCATGAGGGCGTACGGATTCGGTACACGGCCAAGCAGCGCTCCGAACATTACCGTGGCCGTGCCGGTAAACAGAACCAGGCAGATTCCAATAATGATTCGGAATATTCCGTAGACCAGCCAGCAAGCTCCGAAAATTCGCCGATTGCCGTTAAGGTCTTCGAGCCCTGATGGATCTGATTTCATCGTTGTCTCCCGTACTCAAGTTCACGGTTGTGGGTCCGCAGCGTAAAACCATAACGCCGAGTCGTACCGCAGCACCACTCATTGGATGCCGGCGCCGGGCAAAACTGCAGTCGGTCCTGCGTCCTCCGTCTCGTCATTGATTTCCCATGCCTTCGTTCATGGGATTACCTTCTCTGGAGGACCTTGCCCTCCCGATGAGGTACCACACCATTCTGACTTCCGGGGTGAGGCTCGTTATGCCGTCTTTGAGCGCGCCAGTTCTGGTTCGCCGACCAGCTCCTCAAAAAGTGTCCGGTAGTGAATCATGGCTTGCCGCAGCTCTTCCGTGCCGGCCTGTCCCTGGGTATGACGAACGGCAATTTCGTGAGCGAAACGGTAATGATCGAGAACCTGTGGATGATCGACGGAGAGATCCGCCGCACGTTGTTCAAAGTCCTCCACCGGATAGCCTCGCGTTGACATTACATCGCGCAACACTTGATCGGCTTCCGCCACTGCCGCTCCGGGGCCATCAACGAACCTCGCCTGTCCGTGGCGCCACGAATCCAGGAAGCGAGCACGGTCTGCCGGGCTGAGCGGCTGGATGTGAAAGCCCTCCACACGATCTACGCGCTTGTCGAGTAACGCTTCCGCCTTCTGCCGGCTCCCGCCCTCTTTCACAGCGCGGTTATACTCGGCGCCACCGAACTGAGTGCGCAATCTCTTTGTGTTGCGTTTACGAATAGAAAACAAAATCGCGATGCTCGCTACCAATAGGACCGCGATAGCGACGATTATGACAACTTGTACCGTGCTTAACGCTGATAGGTTCATAGCTTTCTCCATTTCTTGCTCGATTTCCTGACCAAAACGCAATCGACCTTCGCAGTTCGAGTGCGAAACACTGTCGGCTCAAACCCTGTCGAGGGTTCTTTGCACCTGGGCGATTTATCCGCACCTCCCTGACTATGGAGGCGCGTCTAAGGGGCGACTCCCCGACGACCGCGGAAGTAGGGTATCGTCCTCCCCACGATTGTTTCGCCGTATCTCATCCAACGCGGGATCGGACGTGGGGTCAGCGCCAATAAGTTCGAGAAGTGACATAGAGAAGGATGCAAGTCGGCGATCATCTTGACGAGCGCTGTAAGCGGCACAGCCAACAGCAAGCCCATGACACCCCACAACCAGCCCCAGAACAGGATCCCAACGGTTGCCGCCACAGGGCCAATACTGACGCGATTGGCAATGAATTTCGGAAAAAGAAAATTCGCAGAGACAATATGCAGGGAAAGGATTGTCAGAATAATTACGATATATGGTCCCGGGGTGGTGAACTGGAGGAGTGCCGCCGCAATTGGAACCACCAGCGAAAAAATCAGTCCAAGGAACGGCAACAAATTCAACAGGCCACTGGCGATTCCCAGGGGTATGGCACCTTTCATGCCAATCGAGAAAAGCATCAACGTAGTCGCAATTGCCATTACAGAGCCGACAATGAAGTTCCCGGCCACGAAGCCGCGCACCATCTGACTTAGACTCTTCACGAATCGATCTGCGTCAACCCGAGACTGGATGAGTGCATTCATTCGGATCGCCATCTGCGGCTTGCTGCAGAGCATGAAAAACGTCAGAAATGGAACCACCCCTGCAATAATCAGAACTCCCCAGACCGATCCGGCACCACGCACCAGATAGGCGGGCCAGCTGGGCGATTCCCGTAACCGGACCTCGGGGACCTTCTTGCCGGGCTGCACGTCGTCAGAAATGCTCCCGGCACTCTGCTGGACTCTTTCAATCTTTCGGCCGATTGGCTCAACGACCTGCTGAAGCTTCAGGGTGTATGCAGGAAATTGCTCGGCAAAACTGGTTCCTCTTCCATAAAGGTCGCGACCCAGAAGTCCGATGAGAGCGATGAACGCAAGGACAACAACCGCAGCCCCCACGCTGCGAGGAATACGCAATTTCTCGAGGATAACTACAAGAGGGTCAACCAGAATTGCGAGGAAGGCTGCCAGAATTACCGTGATACAAAGCGAACTCGCATAATAAGCGAACACCGTCAGCAATCCGGCAACCAGGAGGAAGAGCAGGGTCGCTATTTTGCGAAGCAGCCCCTCTGATGTTGAGGTCGGATACGAACCTGGGGTTTCAACGACACCCATCTGGATGTCTTCACTAACCGCACTTCTAGTCTGATCTGACATATGCTTTTCGTTTGGAGAAGCGAGCGAGGGGCTGAGAGTTGACTCATCCAAAAAAGAGAGTCGCGGTTCCCCTGTACCGACCATGCTAAGAGATGGCCGGCTCTATGTCTGTTCACATCGAGACACTTATGGCGCTACTTCACCGATTTCAGGTGCTTGTTGCAGGCCCAAACTCAATAGTTTTAGGCCAGACGTGTGCGCCTGGATTGATCGCGTGGCCACCAGAGCTTCGCGTGCGTCTCGCTCGGTCCGACAATCGCACAATTCTTGGCTGATCCGGCATCAGTTCGCAGCGAGACGATGCAGCAGAAACCCTAAAGGGGACGAGCGTTGCGTTCGCCGGCTGAGCCCGTAACGTTTAGCGGCGCCACTCGGGCAAAGAACACCACATTTTGGAACTTCTTCTGATCAAAAATTTCGCGTCGCCCGGCGCTCCATGCTGAGGGCTTCGAGCAGGCTCTCTGCCGACAACGTGTTTTCCGGAGGAAGGGTCAGCTTGCCTCTCACCTTGTTCAATACTTCGTCGGCCATCCGACGTCGCAAGGCGTAATCGAGTGACGACCTACGGCCAAGATAGGATTCGATCAATGCTGCTTCCTGAGGTGTCAACCGGTCGGCGCCAAGTGGAGCGCTGCCAACTGGTAGAGGCGACGCACTGACTGGTGAGGTCTGCCAAATCGGCTTTAACTCCGCGAGCGAAGTTTCCCGGACGACGACTGAACCAACAACCAGATCCCCCAATCGCTGGCTTCGCCTTGTGAAAAACGCCGTGATGATCCCCACTCCATAAAAGAACGGAAGCCAGTCGACGATCCGCATCAAATTGCGGCCAATCGATTCTGCCGGGGTCAACGGACGTCCATCCTCTTTGATCACTCGAATTCCGACCCTTCGTTTCCCCGGCGTCTGTCCATTCCAAAGAATTTCAAAGATCGCGTAGTAACCAAAATACAGGACAAAATAGAAGAGTATAAAAAATGCGCCGACCCACAGGCTCGCCCTCGGGCCAGCCAGGGACATCGCGGCTAATAGAACTAAGAGTAGGATTCCCGCTACAACACCGACGGCTGACTGGATCAGTACGTCGATGAGAATCGCGAGGAACCGGCTTCCGATTCCGGCAACTGCGAAATCCAAAGACGTTTGCTCCGGAGTCTCGATGGTAAGCTTGTCCACGGCAGATGCGTAGGGCAGACCGTTGTCGGGCGGGGTCAGGGACATGATTTCCAATCGTTGGCTGGAGAAGCGGAAACCTTACTGGGCGCGTCTGGAAGCGCTGGTCGAGGAGTCCAGGAAAGGTGTCGGGTCACTCAGCCACCAAGAGTTACAGGAATTAGGCCTATTGTACCGTCAAACCGCGTCAGATCTCGCCGCCGTTCGAGAGGATGCTGCCAGTCGCCAACTCACGCTTTATCTCAATCAGTTGCTGGGCCGCTGCCACAATCTAATCTATCTGGGGCACAAACCCAAAGTCAGCGGGATCGTCCGGTTCTATCGAGACACCTATCCACAAGTCTTTCAGGAAACGATTCCCGAAGTCGCCATTGCAGTCGCCATTTTTCTGTTTGGTGCGATAGTTGCCTGGGTTGTTACCGCGCACGACCCAGCGTTCGCGTATCGGCTCTTGGGGCCCAAAATGATGGAAACGATCGAGCAGCGCAAGATGTGGACTGATTCGATCGTTACCGTCAAACCGCTCGCGACCTCCGGCATCATGACGAATAATCTTTCGGTCTCTTTTTCTGCTTTTGCAATGGGGATTACGGCAGGCATCGGGACCGTCTGGATGATGTTGATGAACGGGCTTCTGCTCGGCGTGATTGGGGCTGCGACGTGGAAAGCCGGAATGGCTCTGCAACTGTGGAGTTTCGTGGCACCTCATGGCGTGCTTGAACTGCCTGCAATCTTTATCGCGGGCGGAGCTGGACTTGAAATTGCGAGGGGCTTGCTGTTTCCGGGAGTACTTCCCCGAAAGGATTCGCTGGCTAAGGCGGGCAGCCGCGCCGCGAAGCTTCTTTTGGGGACCATTCCCTTGCTGATTGTTGCGGGCCTAATCGAAGGCTTTTTCTCTCCGAGCGGCGCACCCTACCAGCTGAAATTTCTTCTTGCCGCTGTGCTCTTCCTGGCGCTCGTCGCATATCTGAATATGGGCCGTCCATCGCTTTCCGGGCTTAGACCAGATTCCTCTCCTTGATTTCCAGATATCGGTTCACGATGGAACTTGCCAGCAAGCCCGGAACCAACTCGAACGCGTACACACCTCTTTGCCTTAGCCCTCTCAGCAAAACATCCCGCCGGCCTACGATTTCAAGCGCTGCCGCATGGCGATACATCTCCGAAGCGTCCTTTGGGGTTATATGGGCAAGCGCCGTAAGGTCAGGTTGACTCATCGCTGTGAAGACCACCAGATGCCGCTTGGCCATCTGCATCGCGTATTCGATGACTTCAGGGGTCGTCGGGGTCTCTGCAAAGTCCGTAATCCACACGACCAGACATCGCCGGCTCTGTTCCGTCAGGAGCACACGTGCCGCGCGAGAATGATCGGCTTCGGCCGCTTCCGGCCGCACTTGCGACAGCGAATCCACTATCGTGCGAAGATGTGCGGCACCGCGCCCGGTACCCACGTTCTGCTGAATAGTTCGTCCGTAGGCCAGCAATCCTACGCGGTCGCCACACTGTATGGCAACCTCTGCCAGCGAAAGAGCGGCATTCACGGAATAGTCGAGTTTGGAGATTCGCACCGCGCCATCGTCGCGCTGCACTTCCGCACGCAACAAGCGGCCGGCATCGAGGACAATCCAGACAGCTTGGCTCCGCTCGATCTCGAAAACGCGGGTCGTCAGTTCGTGACGTCGCGCCGTCGCCGTCCAGCAAACATCGCGTATTTCGTCCCCCTGCCGGTAGTCGCGCAGACTCTCGAATTCGCGTCCCTGGCCGCGCTGTCTGTGCCGCCGCCTTTCCATCTCCACCTGGCGGCTTCGGATCAGGTAGAGTGCCTGTTGACGGGCTTGCTCGAGGTCTGGCAGCACACGGACCGTTTGCGCGAGATCAATCACGGACCAGCGTTCGGCAAATCCCAGCTGGCTTTGATACCGCACGAATAACCGGCCCATCCTAACGTCGCCGCGCTCCCGCGGCATGATCGAATATCTCGCGCTTGCTTCCTGACGCGGCGCCACGACGAGCGATAACGACGGTGGCAGTATTCGCAATGTTGCCGGCAATTCGTCCACAGCCGTGCAGCGTATCGCCAGAGAGCCGGCATTTTGCAGACTGATGACGACGTCACTGCTGGTTGCCAGCGACGGTGCATGCTCCCAATTGCGCGCTCCCTCGATCGTCTCAGGCTTCGGCAATCGCAGGAGATCAAAGCCGAATGCAACGAACGCCAATCCGTCCCACACAAACAAGGCCGCTACAAGGCGGGGAAACCACCAGGCTGGCACCAGCCACAGGAATCCGAGAAGCAGCACCACAAAAAATCGCGGCCCGAAACCGAAAGGAATGCGGCTGAAGGGTTTTGCCCGGTTAGCCATTCTCGGCGGTATCAGCGGACGCGAGGTATTCATTGGTATCCTTCGGCGGCAAAGAATTACTTCGGCACTTCGACGGCGGCGATTACCTGGCTCATTACCTGGTCTGAGGTAAATCCTTCGAGGTCAGCTTCCGGCTTCAGCAGAATTCTATGGCGCAACACCGGTAACGCGGCGGCCTTTACATCGTCTGGCAGCATATAATCGCGCCCTTCCATTCCTGCCAGTACGCGTGCGACTACAAGAATTCCGACCGCTGCTCGCGGGCTTCCGCCGAGCGAAATCGCCGGCCAGTCACGCGTCCGACGAACCAGGGAAATAATGTAGGAGCGGAGCGCAGGCTCCACCCGGATGCTCTCCACTTCCTTGCGAGCCATGCCCAGCAGGCCTGGGTCGATTTTTTCGAGGCCCGCTTGCTCCAGGTGACGCGGATTGAATCCTTTTTCGTAACGGTCGAGTATTTCCGTCTCTTCCGCGGCCGAGGGATACGTGATGCGAATCTTCAGTAGGAACCGGTCCAGTTGAGCTTCGGGCAAGGGATAGGTGCCCTCGAACTCAATGGGATTCTGGGTCGCGAGAACCGTAAAATTTTCCGAAAGCGGATAACGCACACCGTCGATCGTGACCTGGCGCTCTTCCATCGCTTCAAGGAGCGCCGCCTGGGTCCGCGGTGAAGTGCGATTGATCTCATCAACCAGAAGCAGATCCGTAAAGACGGGGCCGCGATGCAAACTAAAGCTGCTGTCCCGCAGATTGAAAATGTTCGTGCCGGTTACGTCCGCGGGCATCAGGTCGGCAGTGCACTGCACGCGTTGAAAATCCAGGCCACAAATTTGCGCAAGCGACTTGACGGCCAGGGTCTTGGCCAGTCCTGGCACCCCTTCGACGACCGCGTGCCCTCCACTCACCAGCACCACCAGAAGCTGATCGATCACATCCTTCTGGCCGACGATCACCTTACCCAGTTCCCCTCGCACGCGTGTTCCCAATTCTGTCAGATATTGCACGGTTTACTTTTTCCTCTCTCGAATTTGACCTCGTGCGTCCAGCATCTTCGTAAACTTTTCCAGTTCCTGAACAATCTTTAACGCATCGGCCGTGGGATATTTCTCCTCGTTCCGTGCGGTGGAGGCGCGGCCCAGCAGCAACCCGAGTCCAGAGTCTTTCCAGCCGAGCCGCTGTTCCGCCGCAACGGCCAGTTCCGCATCTTTTGTAGTCGAAGGCAAGCTAAGCTGCCGGGTCAACAACGTTCTCAGCCGGAAATACGATACCGCCGTCGCGGCCGATGCCGCCTTTGCACGTTCGTACAATCCTCCGAGGGTATCCACGAACTCCAGCGGCCACAACCGCGAATTTTCCGCGGGTACAAAGGTAGGGCCGCTCCTGCGCGAGAACGTAAACAGCACTGCTACCAGCAACAGCGCGATTTGCAGCACGCTCCATGCTATCGAAGTCTTCCCGACATAACTCCACAGCGAGCTGCGTTGGCCATGAAAGTATTCGTCCCAATAGATGTGGTATTCCGCTGCTTCGTTCCAATTCCCAACCGAGTTGAGGAAGAACGGCAGGTTGTCTTCGCGGGTAATCCCGGAGTTAGTGAGCGGCGTCGAACCTGTCCACCAGACGATCTCGCCCCGTCCCTGGCTCCAGCTCACGACGCCGGCTGCCTTGTCTCTGCCATAGAGTGCGAGCTGTCCGGGTTTCAATCTTTCCCAGGTGCCCAGGGGCTGGAAGGAGATGGCTCTTGCGCCTTTCATGATGCGCGACGGGAGGCGCGGACCAAACGTTACAAATTGCGGATCGGGAGGAATTGCGGAAAGCTCTGCATCCGCGAAATAATCCTGGATTCGCGAGCCCGTAAACAAGACATGTCCCCCTCCTAGCACAAAATCAGAAAGCGCTTTCCTTTCTTTTACGCTGGGCGGCTGTGTCGGCTCTGCCAGAATCAGCAAAATATCTCCGGATTCCTGCCTGAGCTCTGTTGGCGGGCTTTCCCAGCGGCGAACAGGAAAATGCAGCGTTTCGAGCAGACGATACGCGGCTTCAGCACCGCCAGACTGTGACGAATACGTCGAAGGGATTGGTGATTTGAATGTCTCCTGCGGAGGTGACAGGACACCGAGAACGGTCGCCATCAGCAAGAACAACGCTGCTCCCCACAGCAGGATCTTGCGGTCCGCAGGCGCTATTCTACCTGGCATCCGAGAGCCTTCAATTGACGAAGCGCCTCCGCGAAATCTTCCGGTCCTGCTCCGCGGTTGGCATACCACACGCGTTCGAGTCGGGTGGTCAACTCCTTAAGAGGCTCTTTATAGATCGATGGTCGGGCCGTCAACTCGTGCTGAGCTGGCCGATCAACCAGAGCCAAATATTCTCGTGGAGTCTTGCTGCGGTCTTTGGGAACTGCTGCCTCATCCTCGAGTCGCGCGATCCCCGCCCAATAGGTGGAATGCACCGCTTCACGAAAATCACTGCGGGCCGCCGCTACGTTCGCCAGGCGAATCCACTCCTGCCAGGTGCGATTCGTGAAAACAACTTCCTGCTCGCCGAGCGCCTGCATGGGATCCCGGCCGACCAGAAACCGAAACAGCAAACGCGCCAGGAAGCTCGCCGCGAGCAAGAGGATCGTCCAGAAAAGAATTTCTCCGGTAATCGGATATCGCCCTAATCCGGAAAATATCTTCCCGAGCATCCGTTCGAGCCACGCCGCGAGTCGCTGCCGGAACAAGTCCCACGCGCTCGGTGGACGTACGGCTGCAAACTCCGAGCTTCCCAGTATTCTGTTCAGTTCCTGCCGCGCATTGGCGTGGGAACTTGCGCCAGGCTCGAGGTAGCCACGCACCTCCGTCAACACATGATCGACCCAGACCTTCGCATCTCCGGTTTTCCCCTCCCGGAGTGCTTTGTCGACCGGAGCGCTCGAAACCACATAGTCACCGTCACCGGTGTCGAGCGACCAGGACCCAGGCAAAGTCGAGCGTATTTTGGCCATATCTTCGGCGCTCGGGTTGTTGAGAGAGTCAGAAAGTTCTTGTAGCTCCTTAATGAACGAAGGCATGTCCTCGGTGCGGTTACCCACTGCAGAGTCGAATCCCGCGTTTTGGGAATTCGCGGAACTTGCTTTCGATTCCGTGCTGGGTTCTTTGACATCGTTTGGGGTAGCGATCGCGTTCGGCTGCGCAAACGCGCCACCGGCCAAGCCCAGTGCCATGGCGAGAAGCAAACCAGATCCGGGTCTCTTCATCAATACACTGGGCCTTTTCATCCGAGCATCGTCGGAACGGTCGCGCGCCCCGGGACACTTCCGGCGCCGGTCGGATCCATCATCATTTGCAGATCGAAGGCTTCTTTTCTCACGCGCAGGTCGTAGTAGAAGACCGAAGTAGCGATGAGCAGGAACGGGGTAACAAGGACCTCCGCAGCGAAGCTACCGATCTGTATCAGGATCAGCGATGCGCGCATCATCGTCGGATCTTTTGCGGACATTGCCATCATGAAGCCGAACGGCGCCACAAAAACCATCGAGATGCCGTAGAGAATGGCAAAATACAGAACGTAGATTGCGAAGGATCGCCCTGCATTGTCGCTAGTCAGATGCCAGCTTCGCTCGAGCGAAGCCCTTGGACCCAGATCTTCAAGAAGTGCCGCCGGTACGCAGGTGATCAGCCGGCAAGCGACGTAAATGCCCGGAATGAAGAGCAAAAACATCGCGCCGAGCGTCGCCAGGCCGTTGAGCACCACAACGCCGAACAGATTCGCCAATTGGCCCCACATCCTTTTCAACGAGCCGCCAATGGTTGCCGTTCGGCCAAGATACAGTTCAGAGACAGCGTAGATCGTCCCACCCTGCGAAAACAGATAAATGACCAGATAGATAAGGATGACAAACAGTCCTCCGGCAACTCCAAACGCCGTGAACGCCGATCTCACTTTCGCGGCCTGGAAGCTTTCGTGAGACGGTGCTGTCGGAACGATTGGCAGATTGTTGATCGCCACCTGCGCCAGGTTCAACCCTAGCGATAAGAGGCGAGGGATAGCCGTGATCCCGAGGAACAGCAGAAAATTCCTTCGATACAGAGTAAACGTCCGGTCCAGAATTTCACCGAGCGAAAGCGGCCGTAAGTCCCATTCCGCCATCCGTTCCTCCTGTCATACCGGGGGTCAAGTGCGGAACACTCTACCACTGACTTCGTAAAAAGACGATGACCCGCGAGATCAGTGTGAGTGATGAACAGACGGAAATGATCGAACCCCTGGAAAATCTTGGAATGAACGCCATGTGCCAGCAAAAATACGACGTTTCGCGGTCGTACCTGCAACCTTCCCTCGAACTTGCCAGGAAAAACTATGGAGAGAAAAAGACCGCGTTTGCGGCTGGTCTGCACAAGATTGGGTTGACCTATTTCGCTCAACAGGATTACACGAATGCGGAGGTGTGGCTCGTGCGGGCGGTAAAGATCGACGATGAAATCAGCGGGTATGACGGGTTTGAGGGAGTTGTGGATGTCACTACGCTGTGCGTGGTGTATGAACGAGCCGGCAAACCCGACAAGTCTTCGCAGTGCTACGCGCAGCTAGTGACCATTGCGGAAAAAAGGTTCGGGCAAGACATTTTATTCCCGAGTAACAGAATGGATCACGATGGCGCTTAGAAGATGATCGGCCGCGGCATTTACTTGCACCGGCCCCAATACTCATTGGTGTAGAAGACAACGGCGTACCATTGGCTATCCAGTCGACTCACTTCATGAACGGCGCAGGGAATTCCGTCAAACTTGCCTGGTCTCCGCATGGATGCAGCAGTGAAAGCGAATCCCCAGGGTCGAAAACGAGATAGACGGCGGTGTCCTCCCCGCCCCAGCCCCAGCTATCCCATTCCACGTGCCGAAACTCCCCGTTTGTTGGAGTCGGCTGTGTCAAAACTTTGTCCTTGTAATTTCGCGACCAGACCAACCATCTCGCCTTCGTTCGGATCTGGCCTTGAATGACGAATACCGATGCTGACACAACCCAAACTATGACAAGCGTGGACAACAGTGTTAGCCACTTTCGACGGCCTTTGCCAAAGATTGTGTAGACCAGCAAAGCGATGCTAAAGACGATCAAGAATTACGCCAAAAATGAAATAAAGGAGAAGTGCAGTATCGGCCTGGCAGACCGCGATCAGAATAGCGATGAGAAAGCTGAGAAAACCGGCACTTAACGGCAGCCACCAATTGAAAGAACCCGCTTCAGTCTTTTCGTCAGCCATCAGAGTATTCTCATTTAGATTTACTGGATATCGAGAGTATCGCATCTTGAGTTCCGATGCAGCTCTGCCGAACCCGTAGTTAAGTGCTGAAGCAGGCATCGAATGGTCCGGCTATCTCTTCATCTACCGAAGAACGGCTCAGCGCCGCTGACAAACTTTTGATAAGTCCTATTCCTGGGCACGCTGATTGATGCTCTGCGACTTCGTCAATAGTGCCTTCCGGGCAATTACCGCTAAACGAGGCAAGCTTCAATCCCTAGACTTTGACTTCCAAGGCAATACGCGTCATCCTCCCGCTCAAAGGTCAGTTGTGGGCTCTGCAATTCCCTTCTAGTCACTTCCCCATCTAAAAACTTCCACCGTGCTGCATTGGATATCGGCGGGCCAGACACTCCTCTCTAAGCGCCTAGTTCATGCTTAGATGTTACTCAGCCAATCTATGCAAAATTCCCGCACCATCATGTGGTTGATTGCCGCATGGTTCGCGTTCCTGGCCATTTATGCAGGTGTGTCCTATCACCTTGGCGAGGGCACCACCCTCAGTAATTTCGGCAATATCGTTCAGTGTTTCGTCCCGCTTCTGGCGAATGCCGGGCTTCTGCTGAATGCCGGAACTCCGCACTGGCGTCGCAATGTGTTCTGGATGTTGCTCGCGCTCAGCTGTTCCATGTGGATGATCGGCCAATTTCAGTGGACCTACTTCGAAGTCTACTTGCATAAAGATGTCCCAGGCTTGTTTGCTGGAGACATCATTTTCTTCCTGCGAGGAATTCCTCTCATCGCCGCCCTGGGTTTGCGTCCTTATTTGCAACGCGGCGAAATGCGCGCGGGTCTTGGCTACATGGATTTTGCCCTGCTGCTTACCTGGTGGACGTTTCTTTATGTTTATAGTGTGCTTCCCTGGATGTATGCAGAACCACTGCAGGCTAACTACGATTACAACTACAACATCCTTGCCAACGTTCAGTTCACTTTCGTTCTGATCGGATTCGGATTTTTCTGGTATAGAACCAAGGGAGCCTGGCGTATTGTTTGCGCACATCTGTTCGGGGCATCCGCGCTCTATACCGCTACTTCGTTCGTAGTTAACGTTGCAGTCGAAAAAAACAAGTATTACACCGGCAGCTGGTACGATTTGCCGTTGATCTCGGTCTTCTTCTGGTACGCGCTTGCGGGGGTTATTGCCTACCAAAAGCGCCGCGAGCTCGACTTACCGATGGAAGGTATCACGACGGAAATCGAACAAACTGCTGGCGACAGTGTTTGGGCAACACGATTTGCAATGGCAGCCGTTCTCTCTCTGCCACTGTTTGCCCTGTACGCGTTGCGCATTGAACACGATTCACAGGCCGTTCGAGATTTTCGCTTGACCGCAACCCTGATTGCGGCCCTGCCGTTTCTCTGCTCGTCTTTTTGCGCACGCATCTGGCGGATGCAGACAGGGCTCGCCTTCTCGCTCAATCGGAGTCTTCCGTCATCAATCTGCAGAGGCTGCAGACACAGATGGTGCAATCTGAAAAATTAGTCTCGCTTGGCCAGTTGGCTGCAGGAGCAGCACACGAAATCAACAATCCTCTCACCGCCATCCTAGGCTATTCTGATTTGCTGGCCGATGACCCTGGGTTGCCTGAACGAACCAGGGCTACTGCTGCGAAAATTCGGGAGCAAGCGCGCCGAACAAAAAATCTGGTCCAGAATCTTCTGAGTTTTGCACGGCAAGTTCCGGCTGAACGCACTCTTCTGGATATCAATACCGTTGTCTCCAATGCCGTCCAACTCCGCGCTCTCGATTTGCAGGGTGGAGACACTCGCATCGAGCAACAGCTCGAATCTGTGTTACCGGGTGTTCGCGGTGACAGCAACCAGCTGATGCAGGTGTTCTTTAATATCATTCACAACGCGGTTTATGCCATGTCCACGTCAGGCGGCGGTGTGCTTACCATTCGTACGATGCGTGATCGGGGAAGCGTCGTCGTGCTCTTCTCTGACACGGGTCCCGGTATCAAAGAACCGCACCGTGTCTTTGATCCCTTTTACACGACCAAACCTGTCGGCAAGGGCACGGGCTTGGGCCTCAGCATTTGCTACGGCATTGTCCGGGAACATGGTGGAAATATCATCTGCTATAACGGACAAACGCGCGGCGCGGTGTTTCGCGTCGAATTGCCGGCAGTGATCGCTGCTTTAACCAGAGATTCGAGCTCTGGTTCGCTTTCGCCCCTCTCGACCAAACACAATTGAACTCTGCCAGACCAATCCTGCTTAGCTGAAATTTGCGGGACGATGATACGTACTTACTCATGGTAGAGTTTTCCCCACGGGTGTTTACAAGGGCTAACCATGAGCGAAATTGCAATTGTCACGGAAAAGCTGACGCGGCAGTTTGGTGGCCTGACTGCAGTCGATAATGTTGACCTGCAGGTGAGCTCCGGACAATTTTTCGGATTTCTCGGTCCAAACGGGGCCGGCAAATCGACGACCATCAAGATGCTGACCGGCCTGCTGGCACCCACCTCCGGACGCATGCAATTACTCGGAATCGACTTTTCGGCGAGTCCCGTCGATGTGAAACGCCAAATCGGGGTCGTTCCGGAGGGCATGGGTCTTTTCGATCGTCTGACCGGTATCGAATATCTGCGTTTTGTCGGACGGATGTACGGCCTCGATAAACCAACGACAGAAAAGCGTGCGGACGAACTGCTGGAATTCATGCAACTCGCCGACCGGGAGAAAACCCTGATTGCTGATTACTCGCATGGGATGCAGAAAAAACTGGCATTGGCCGCAGCCGTAATTCATGGACCGAGAATCCTGTTTCTCGATGAACCGTTTGAAGGAGTCGATGCTCTGGCCGCTGGCGCACTGAAGGCCCTCCTCGGTCGGATGACAGAGCGCGGGGTAACTATTTTTCTGACCTCACATGTACTGGAAATCGTGGAACGCCTCTGCAGCCACGTAGCGATCATTCACAAAGGACGCCTGGTTGCTCAGGGATCGCTCGAGGAATTGCGTGCTGGCGTTCCCGGCACGGAAGGGGAAAAGAAAACGCTCGAGGAGATATTCTTGTCCATTGTTGGGCAAAGTGGTGGTGAGCAATCCAGCCTGGAGGAGTTGACGTGGCTGACGTAACTCGACCCACCAAATGCTCAACCTCGAATTCCAGGCGTATTAGAACAGCTGAAACTCGTCGCTCTGCTCCGCTGGAGCTTGCTGAAAAACAACTTGCGCAGCAAGAACAGTCGCTGGGACCTGATCGGCATGATGATTGCCGTCAATCGCTAGTGGATTTTTAGTAATCGGTCTGGGTGTCGCGTTTTATACCGGCACTTACTTTTTTCTGACCAAAGGGCATAGCAGTTGGATGGCGCTGCTGTTTTGGGCTCTATTTCTCTGGTGGCAGGTATTTCCTGTGTTCGTAGCCGGATTTGGCGCCAATTTCGAATTTCGGAACCTGCTGCGATTCCCGATGAGTCTTAAAGCGTTCTATTTGTTGGGACTGGGGTACGGCTTCTCAGATTTCGCCGCGGTGTCTTCGATTTGCTGGATCGGATCCATGATCGTGGCGGCGACGATTGCCCGCATCAGCGCGGTTCCGGTGCTTTTACTGATTTGTTTCCTATTCGTTTTCTTAAATGTCACGTTGGAACGTCTGATCGGCTCTTGGCTGGAAAAACTGCTGTCGAAACGGCGTGCACGTGAAGTGTTTCTTGGCCTGTTTGTTTTGTCGATGGTTTCATTGAACTTCCTGTCGCCATTACTCCAGCGGTATGGGCATTCTGCGCAGCCACAATTCTTGCACTTCGTACGCTACCTCTGGTGGACTCCCGCCGTGCTGGCCGGAAACGCCGTACCGGAAGTGGGGCACTACGGTTCGTCCGCCGCGCTTGTCGGATTGCTGGGTTTATCCGCTTGGTTAATTGTGCTGAGCGGTCTGTTGTGGATTCGCTATAAGGCGCAATATTTCGGCGAAGAGATTAGCGAGAGCCCTGCTCCGAAAGAGAAAAGAAAAAAAACACGGCATGGGCCTTTACCTGGCGAAGAAGGACAAGTCACTGGCGCACTGGCAGGCAAGTGGGAGAGTCTTCCATTTATTTCTCCACAGGTCTTTGGGGTAATCGCCAAGGAATTTCGCTATTTGACGCGAAATGGATTCTCCTTCATCACCTTTGTTCTGCCACCAATTATGGTGGTCTTTTTTTCTTTCCAATTCACGGGCAGACGTTCTCCCCTGAAGGTGCATGCCGTTAGCCCTGAACTCTTTTTTCCGGCGGCGATGGCCTACTTGATCTTGATCCTGCTCTCACCCGCCTACAACTCGTTTTCTTTCGAAGGGAAAGGCATTCTGTCTTACTTCATGGCCCCGATCCGTTTCCGCGATGTTTTGCTCGGAAAAAATCTGCTGCTGCTCGCTCTCGTCGCGATGGAACTATGCGTTTCGATGACTTTGCTCGTGTGGCTCGTTGGCTGGCCAACGACCCCTCGGTTTTTCGCGACCATCGGTGCCGCCGTCTTTGCAGTAACCGGTCAATTGACGATTGCAAATTGGTCTTCGCTCAACTTTCCCAAGAAAATGGAGATTGGAAAACTTAAGGGCCAGCGAAATAATGGTGTCGCTGTTTGGACGGCTTTTGGTGTTCAGATTCTTGTCGGTGGAATCGCTACTGTCGTTCTTCTTGCGGCCCGCTGGTTCGGCAGCCCCTGGCTTCCCGCAGCCGCTTTCGCTGGGTTGACGATCGCCACACTTGCCGGCTATGTCGCCTCTCTCGATTCTCTCGATCGCCTGGCTGAGAAGAAAAAAGAATTGCTTATCGACACACTTTGCAAGTAGCCTAGCGAACCTTATCCCAGTGATTCAGGAGGACCCGAATGAAAGCGTTCTGGCGCATGGTGTCTGCTTTGGTTCGCGTCTTCCTATTCGGCCGCACAATCCGGTCTCTGTCGCGGTAGCCCGAATAGTTTGCAGGCGATTCCTGCCGTATCCGGGCACGAGGAAGAATTGACTGCAGCGATCAAGACAAGCTTGCTGCCTTTCTCCAAAGACCGACACTGGGCAACGTCTAGGTTACACTCGGCGCCGGCACACCAAATCGCTTGATTGCCACCTCGATCGACGAACCCGGCTATGTTGTTAGCGAAATTACTGACGATGGCTACCTCCGCGTACAACGCCTTCCGCAAACCGCACCGAATCTGTCTTGACAGCCTGGAGTTTGCTCAACCTGTCTGGGTAATGACAGCCAACGGCAAGCGAATCTCGGCGTGTTTGCCGGCCTGAGTGTCCATCTTCAGTCGGGGCGTGAATGGGCCAAAGATGAATAGGTGGAGGAGTTGTATTTAGACATCGGCGCGAGAGCGCCGCCGACGTGCGGAGAGCCGGCGTCGATCTCCTTGATACCGTCGTACTGGAGAGAAAACCATTCCCGGTTGGAAACGGTTTGGCGGGACCTGCAGTTGGTGATCGAATTGGGTGTGAAATTCTACTGAATGTGTTGCCGCGAATCAGGGAAAGCAAATTGAAAGGAACCCTCACGATTGCATTCCTCACACAACAGTGGATTGGCGGACGCGGCCTCACCGCTTGCTAACAGAGTTT
>CAVRSA010000011.1:0-102514 GCA_963723725.1 Candidatus Acidiferrales bacterium | reverse complement strand
TTTGGCTTCCGGAAACGCCCCCGACCGCGAATGCGCGTTGACGTGAACTCCGTGAAGCGGAGACATGGCGAGAGGTCAAAGCTGATCTCTCAGTTGCCGTAGTCAGTAGAGGCAATTGACTAGCCGATTCGAAATGCGATCTTGATTAGAAACACAGGAGTTGGAGGAACGGAAAGGCACTCAATCCGATTTATGGACGCGGTCGTTTGGAATGTGAACAGCCAGCAACCATCAAACAGCTCCGAAGAGCAGGACAGTCCCTGGGTTGCCCAGTCCCACCTGCTGACTCCGGACTTTGGCAGGAATGCAACACCCGATGTTTCTTTGGATGAAAAACCATTAACTGTTGACAGCAACGGCGCAACGCCCTACGTTGGCTTTTGAGTGATATTTGCCCCTATTTGCTCGAGTAGATCCTTCCGGAATACCACTAGGTGACTTTACCGGCCAACTGAAATCGAGTGCCTTCAGCGAGCGTGTTGTCCGTCGCTTCGCGTGCATGCTTCGAACTGGTACTTGCCTGGAGATGGAACTATGAGACGAACTGCGGTGCTTATCGAACTTGTTTCGGCATCGGGACTCTTCATTGCTGGGATTTTCATGCTGTATGATGTGATCGCTCACAACACCACAAGCGCGGCATGGATGCTGATCCTAGGGGCAACGTGTTCGGCGTTAAGTGTGATGCTGCTGTCTTCGGCGATTCGCTCCGTACTTTGGGACCGGCGAATGATGGCCCATGCAAAATATAGACGGCGATTGACTGAGAGGGTTTCGTAAGAGTTACAAGTCTGTGAGAGACAAGCCCATAGACACGGCGCTCCGCACCTGAGCATCGCTACGTGTCGGGTAGATTGCAATTCTGGCCCTCAGATCGTGCTTTTGTGACACAGCTTCAGAGACGTAGTATTTTTGTGATTTCGTCCTCACCGGACGTGAAACAAAGTAAAATAGAGACACCCCTCGGCCGTTACAGCACAGACATGATTAACCCCGCTGCCTTGGCTTCACCGGTTTGGCACGGGGCAGAGTGAGAAAAGGCGAGCATATTTGCGCTTACCGCGGCCGGCCGTATGCCAGGGAATCAGCCATCACCATGTAGACACTGCGGGCACTCAGGCACTATGCCGACTATAGGAGTTAAGATGACTACTGACGTGAACGTTCAATATATTGGTTTCAAAGCGAATGAGCAGGATCGTGACTATAACTTCATCGTTCATCGAGCTCTAAACGAAACCAGTGAATTCACAATTACAATTGGGAACGAGGCATTCAGTTCTGGAGGTGTGCGCTTTCAAGACGCTCCCGGGATTTGCTCGCAAAGACTCCATCGTGAACTCGCGACTTTCGCGAACAATCCTCCTCTCACAAAATATCGCATCAGCAAGATAGATCTGGATGACTTTATAACCGCTCATCCACAGCCCCGTCATTACCTTTCAAAGACAAAAGCTCCAGTCGGTATTTAGATTCGCGAGCGGTCGTCTGAACCGGAGTTCGATAGACAACTTAGTTCTCGTTCGACCGCACGAACCCGACTAGCTTGCCAATGAGGGGCGCTCGCAGCGGGGCCCTGCCCTTCCTGATACCAGCATACTTACGTTTGCGAATTACAAGATTTTAGTTCATCTAGACTTTTCTGCCGTGCCTTCGTCCTGAACTCGGTCGAATTCCTGTGCAAATCAAGAACCGGAGCACTACGTAATACTACGTGTTCCTTATTGCATATCTCTGGATTGATTCCTCAAATACACTCGACATCGAAAGCATTAGTGGTGTTCGCATCTGTGGTTTTCGATTGCGGAAGGAATGACAAAATGGGGGCACTTAGAACTGAACAACTCCGTACCTTCAAAATTACCGCGCACGCAAAAGGGTTTGTTGAACTGAATGAGTGCGCCGACGGTAGTGTCTTGTGGCTTAGAAAAAACGTACCGGACGCAACCCGGGATACTCACCAAAGCATGTGCATTGACAGCTTGACCAACAGCGTAACCATTTTCTGGACGAGCGTTCTCGGCAAAGTAAATTCAAAGACATTTCGCGATGTTCCCTCGTTCGAGCAGTGGTTCGATTTAAGAATCGAAGTTCCACTCGAGAGATGAACCGCTAATGACGAGCCCCCCATCACCAATAAAGATATTGTTGATCTCGACAGACGAACCCGTCTCCTCCACAATTCGCGAGGCGTTGGCGGCAGATGGCGCTTTCGAGATGGACTGGGTCGAACGTATGCGTCAGAGCAAC
Source organism: Candidatus Acidiferrales bacterium (assembly GCA_963723725.1). Classification (GTDB taxonomy): domain Bacteria; phylum Acidobacteriota; class Terriglobia; order Acidiferrales; family UBA7541; genus Acidiferrum. Next base: position 100,264 of record CAVRSA010000011.1, on the reverse strand, counting down.
TGCATGGTTGACAGGGCGTAGTGCGATCAGAGATTTTGCTTGGCCCAGACGATAGGAGTGAGTTGGCGAAGATTGTGGATCGGCATATCAGCGAGACCTGGGAGGACTGCCGCCAAGTATTCGCGCACGGGGATGTTCATCCGCCGGCAAGTTTCGACGACAGAGAGGATGGCGGCGACCTTGGGTCCAGCTTGCTCGCTGCCGATATGGATCCAGTTTTTGCGGCCGAGCGCGACGGGGCGCATGGAGTTTTCGGCGAGATTGTTGCTGAGCTCGAGTTCCGGGTATTCCAGGAAGCGTGTGAGTTTCGGCCAAAGCGCCAGCGTGTAGTTCGCTGCCTTGCCCAGGGCGCTAGCGGGCAATGACGTTGCACGTGCCGCGGTGACGGCGGCCTTGATCTCCTCGAGCAGCGCGGGAGCTTTTTTGCTGCGCAGGGCGTGGCGCGCGACGTGGTCCAGATTCGCTGCACGGGCTTCGGCATCGATGGCAAACAACTCATCGACGAGCGCGACAATGCGAACAGCCTGTGCATCTTGCGGATGCAACTTCACCGCTTCCACAAACTTTCGTCTCGAGTGCGACCAACAGCATGCGTGTACCATCTTTGGCCCGCCCACGGAGTCGTAAACCGCATATCCATCGCTTTGCAAAAGTCCTTCGAAATCCCTTAGAAAATGTTTCGGGCCTTCACGCCCACGCCCCATGCGGAAGTCGAACACCACCGCACCATGCGGTTGCCCGTATTGCCACAGATACGCCAGATGGTTGCTGCCCTTCCCATCGTGCATTTGTACCCCGACCGGCGTTTCATCCGCTTGCAGGTAAGTTCCGCGGAGTAACTCCTGCCGCAACTCCTCGGCGAGTGGCACCAGCAATTCCCCCACGCGCATAATCCAGCCATCCAGCGTCTGGCGGCTCAGTTCCACGCCGCTGTCCCGTTCGAGCATCACGCTCTGCCGATACAATGGGCAGTGGTCCGCATATTTTCTAACCACCGTATCGATCACCACGCGATCGCTTACCAAACTCTTCTCGATGATCCGCGGCGGCAGTGGCGCCGCCAGTACCCCACGCTCCTCACAACTCTTGCAAGCCCGTTTCTCCCGCTTGGTCACCACTACGAAATACTTCGCCGGCTCGACATCCAACTGCTCGCTCTCCTCGTAGCCGATCACCGTTGTTTCACGCCCGCAAGCGCCACATACACACTGCTCGGCCGTGCAGGTGATCACTCGCTCAACCCGCGGCAGTTCTGCCGGTAGCGTCTGCCGGCCCGGATGATTGCGAACTCTTTTCTCCGCGGGTTGCACCGGCAACGGTTCGCGTGCACTCTCTGCTTGCACCTCGGTAGCGCTTACTCCCGGTTCCAGTTCCAATAATTCCAACTGCTCATTGGTCAGTTTCTCGCTGCCAGGACCATACATCTCGATGCGTCTCAGCCGCAGCCGCTCTTCCAGTACCTGGATCTTCAGCTCTGCATATTGCAGCGCCAGGAACTTTTTGCTCACTGTGGCAAACAACGGCGCGGGCAGTTCGCTCTTCAGTTGTTCAAGGAGTTCGTCGGAGGAGGGCTCGGAAGGGTTCGGACTCACGATAACTTACTAGATAACAGAAGGATTACCACTATGCAATCCTATTCTTGCCATTCATCATAAAATTCCTGTAATAACTTTATGCCGCGGGTTCCTCACGAACTTCCCGACGGTACCATCGCCTCCGTTCCGCCTGCCGCAAATCGATCCCACTCAGTAACAGCGCCAGCTCTTCCTGGTTCAACTGCACTTTGCTCTCATCACCGCTAACTTCCGGCCAGCGAAACGTGCCTTTCTCCAATTTCTTCGCACATACCCATAACCCACTGCCATCCCAGAACATCAACTTCACCCGATTGCGTTGCGCGTTGCAAAACAGAAACACATGCCCACTCAGTGGCTCGCTCTGCAATCGGTCGCGCACCAGACCGTACAACCCGTTGAAGCCCTTGCGCATGTCCGTGGCACCTACCGCCAGATAAATCCGTGTTGCCGGCCCCAGCCCAAACACGGCCTACACTCGATCCAGCACACCCAGCAAACGCTCCAGCGTCGCCGCATCAAACCCTTCGAATACTTCCACTCGCTGCCCTCGCCCAAGAACAACCGTCAACTTCCCACTCGATGGTCGTCCTGCTATTTCCACCGCCACTAGCCTGCCGCCGATCGCCACTGCTTTATCAACATGCACTTTGCTTCTTCCCAGCCGCTTGCCGGCCAACGTGCTCCGCTCTTGTCGCCGTCTCTTTCGCCAGACATCCAGCGTTCCCATCGCGACTCCATGCTGTTGGCAAAATTCCCGTCGCCGCAACCCGCTGGACTCAAATGCATCCAACAGTTGCTCTGCTTCGGTCCGGCTGCGTCGCTGCTGAATTTTCCCATGCTCTCGCTGTTCGCTCATCCCGCTAGTTCAGCACGACTCTTTCCTGGAAAATAGGTGCGTTCCTCTGACGCATACGGTCGAACGACTGTCAGCGGCCAGTGAGCGCCTGAGACAGGAGAGGATCTCGGCTGTTTTGCTTGATTTATGGCTACCCGACTGTACCGGCGTTGAAACGCTCGATACGCTCCTTACCTTTAGCCCCGAGATGCCGGTCCTGGTTCTTGGCCGGAAGTATGACGAACCAACTGCGAGACTGGCAGTAGAGCACGGTGCACAGGATTATCTCGTGCCCGGCCGGTTGGATAGCTATTCCCTTCCGCGCGCCATTCGAAACGCTATTGGACGCAAGGCCATCGAGGATGCGCTATTCATGGAAAAGGAGCGCGCGGAAGTCACTCTCAATTCGATTGGTGACGCTGTCCTGTGTACGGATATCTCGGGGAAAATCACGTATCTGAATCTGGTCGCAGAATCGATGACCGGCTGGGACCGGCGAGAGGCCGTTGGACAGCCTCTGCGAAAGGTTTTTCAAATCATAGACGGCTCTACCCGAAAGCCGGCTCGCGACCCTATGGAATTGGCTGTCGAACAAAATATGACGGTGGGACTGACGATCGATTGCGTCCTGATTCGCCGCGACGGGCTGGAATCGGCCATTGAGGACTCCGCTGCGCCTATCCATAACCGAACAGGCAGAGTTATCGGCGCAGTGATCGTTTTTCATGACGTTAGCGTGGCGCGGGATATGTCTCGGAAAATGACGCATTCCGCACAGCACGATTTCGTGACCAATCTCCCCAATCGTTTGTTATTAAATGACCGAATTGCCCAGGCGATTTCACTTGGTCGCCGGAAAAAGAAGTCACTCGGTATTCTATTTTTGGATCTGGACCGCTTCAAATATATCAACGATTCGCTCGGGCATGCGCAAGGAGACAAACTGCTCCAATCCGTTTCAAAACGGTTATTGGCGAGCGTACGAGCTTCCGATACGGTCAGTCGTCAGGGCGGAGATGAATTTGTGATTCTGCTATCCGAAATCGCTCATCCGGAAGATGCGGCAACCAGCGCAAGAAAAATACTCGCCGCGTTGAGTGCAGCACATTCGATTGACGGACAAGACCTGCATATCGACGGCAGCATAGGAATCAGCGTCTACCCGGCAGACGGAGAAGACGCCGACTCGCTGATCAAGAATGCCGACATCGCCATGTATCACGCCAAGGAATGTGGGCGCAACAACTTTCAGTTCTTCACCGTCGCAATGAACCGGAGAGCTGTTGAACGCCAGTCCCTTGAAAGTGCACTCTACCGTGCCCTTGAGAAGCAGGAGTTCTTCTTGCATTTTCAGCCGAAAGTAAATCTCAAGACCGGCGAGATTACGGGGGTCGAAGCACTGCTTCGTTGGCGGCATCCGGAGCGGGGGCTCATGCCACCATCTCAGTTCATACCTATTGCTGAAGATTGTGGATTGATTTTGCCGATTGGCCGCTGGGTGATGGATGCTGCGTGCCGGCAGGCTCAGGCATGGCAATCGGCCGGCAAACTTCCCGTAGCCGTTAATGTGTCCGCGGCGGAATTCCGCGCCCCGGGGTTCGTTGATGGCGTCCGCGCAGTTCTGAAAGACACGGGTCTCGATGCGCACTGCTTGGAGCTTGAGCTGACGGAGCGGGTACTAATGGACGATGCCGAATCCACTGCTACTGTGCTTCAGGAATTGAAGAGCATGGGAGTCGGCCTTGCAATCGATGACTTCGGTACCGGATATTCGAGTTTGAGCTATCTCGCTCAGTTCCCGATCGACACGCTCAAGATCGACCAATCATTTGTTAAGAAAATAGATACGAATTACGAATACTCTTCAATCGTCAGCGCCATTATCGGAATGGGGAAGAATCTCGGGCTCAAGGTAATTGCCGAGGGCGTAGAAACTCCGGAGCAAAGAGCGTACCTGCTATCGCAAGGTTGTACGGAAGGACAAGGATATCTCTTGTCTCCTCCGATTGCGGGTGCTGAATTTACATCATTCCTGTCTTGCCGCCAGCAAACAGCGCTCCCAAGGAGCACGGCCCCAGCAGGGTCCTGGTCGATAATGCCAAGCGTCTGAGACGCTACTGTTTTTCCCCCAAAGGATCCGGTGAATCTCAGGGCACGATTCGGCAGGATTGAAATCGTAGCCGCTCACGAGGTAAAAGAGTCGGCCGGCGGTAATGCCTTTAGGCCTGTATAAAGCTCGGATAACAAATCTTGCATAGTCCGTGGGAGACCTTCTTCGGTGGTTTTTCGATGAAGCGTGGCACCCAGTTCCAAATTTCTTCGTCTTTGGAGTCCACTCTAAGTGCACGTCTGCAGTTGCAGCAAAGGGTCAGAATTCCATGTTCGTCGATATAGGTTGCATCGGCATCTGACGCAAGAACATCCGACCGATGCGTTTCCTGAATTTTAAGCGAGTTCATAACCAGCAGGTGCGGGCCTGAGAGGCGCAATACTTGCATGCGAAACCGTCTGTACAATCCGGATGATGAGCATTCGTAATCGTGCGCCCAACTTGTACCCGTAGAGAGGACTTGGTTGAATGCGTGCTGGTAAAATTGAAATATGGGTTGCGGCAAGATAGCCTGCAGCGTCGTTCCCAGAATATTTGCACGAATCAGAGCGTCACCCCCATTTTCGAGTGCGAACTTATCCCAAGCCCGGTTGCAGTAGATAATCTGTGAGTCCCATCGCAAGACATAGATTATTGACGGGTCCGTCTCGAGACTTGATGGCACCAGGCCAGTATCCCTAAGAGCTAAACTCAAGGACGCATCGTCATGATCTCTGGCACGGACCATGGACTCAATTGATTTTCGGGTGTGACTTTGCACGGGTTTCCGCCTTAGCAGCTCGTCGGCATATCTGAGAGGCATCCAAGCGACCCAAGTCTACTGCATTCAGAGCATCTTCCATATTTCCGAGACTATTATTCTCCGAGAACCTCTCCTATACCCAAATCTACTTAGCGCGGAAATCAGGGATGGGGAACGTTGGTAGTTACCTTGGAGGTTCGAAAAAGCCATCCCAAAGTACGAGGGCAATTGCTTCTCGCCCGCTCCGACGTTGATCGTTGTATTGGGAGGCACTTGCAACCATCCAGAAGGAAGCCGCAACCGGCAGAATGCATGAGTATTTGAGGACGAAGTAAGGAGCTACCCAATGAATGACCCGATAACCTGTGTCGATGACGGTGCAACCTTCAGAGTTCGAACCGGGATTGTCGAACGCAGACTCTGTTTTCAACTTTTCAGGAATGACGTCCTGCTCACCGGCCGCCCAATCTCGTTCTCGGAGTTTTGGGCAATGGCGGCCATCGCCGGATCAGGGCACGAAGTTCGCCTGGCCAAGAGCGAGACGGAGTGTCTAATCGAGTTCGCTCGAGAAGAAGCGGTCGTACTGCAGATACGAGCGCCGACTTTATCGAGTGGGGATTGAAGAAAGCAGGCACGTGAGTTTCTAGCCAAATCGAAACATGCTCCAGAGGCGCAAAGAGAGCCGGCGAATCAATTGAGCTTCACTTCATATCTTTCAGTTTCTCGAGCATTTCGACGGCATGTTGATTTTTGGGATTCAATTGCAAGGATTTCTCGCAGTTCTGGATGGCTAAATCCTTCTGACCGGCTTTCATGTACGCTTCGCCGAGGCTGTCATAGACGTTTCCAGACTGCGGGTATTCCTGGACGTTGCGCTGGAAAATGGTGATTGCACCGGAAGTCTGCCCTGCAGCCAGCAGCATATAGCCGAGCCCGTTCAGGGTACTCTCATCGACCTTTTGCGTTGGTGAATTCGCTCTCTTCAGTTCTTCATAGAGTTCGAGTGTCGTCGAAGATCCTTTCATCTGGGCGAGCAGGAACATCGTCGGGATCGGATCGCTCGCGCCCATATACTTCCAATCGTATTCCCTGGCCACACTTCGCAGAAGAAGATCGCCGACAGCAATACCGTTGTCTGAGTTAGCCATGATGACAAGGCCCTTGCCGGTCAGGGCGTTCATAGTGAGGAGTGCCTGGAAACCTTCGTCCGCTCCGTTGTGCCCAAACTGCCCAGGATTCTGCTTGTCGAGGAAGAAGCCGAGGCCGGCATCTTCAAGAACGGGGGTTAGCATCTCGTTTGTTATTTTCTGAGACAGGATGCGGTTCGACTTGCCACTTTTTGACAGAGCGATTTCGATCGCAAACTGGGCAAGGTCCGTAGGGGTCGTCCAGAGTCCGGCAGCGGCCATCTCCGGATAGATATGCCACTTACCGGCAACTTCGCTGCCATCTCGATAAGTTCCAGTTGCCGTCAGTGGGACTCGTGTCTGAGGGAGTGGTTGTTCGTAGCTGCTGTCAGTCATTGCGAGTTTGTCGAATACTGTTTCGCGAAGCAAAACGGGAAATGGCTTGCCGCTCACATCCATCATGAGCAGCTGTTCAATCGTGATGCCGCCGCCGGAATATCGGAATCTTGTCCCGGGCACAAAATCTACGCGAACCGGAGCGGTGTTGGCGGGTTTCTCGCCGTTAAGGACCTGAACGAGAGTGGGGAGCGGGGCTTTGTCGTCATAGCCGGGGAAGCCATGCACGGTAAGACCCCCTGTGTGCGACATCAACCGCCGAAGCGTGACTTTTTCCGTTTGCGTGTACTCGTTGTCTGGCACTTTCCAGGTCTTGAGTTTGTCGTTTACGTTTTCGTCCAGAGCGAGTTTTCCCTGTTCCACCATGAAGAGAGCTGCCGTGGCCGCGACCGATTTGCTGATCGAACCCGCCTGAAAAAGCGTTTTGGTGGTGACCGGTGCTTTGGGGTCCGACCCAGATACGCCATAGCCTTTCGCCCAGACGACGCGGAAGTTATCGATAACCGCGATACTGAGGCCCGGTACTTTGAACTTCTGCATCAAATCCTGCAGGGAAAGACTGATTGGAGCCTTACCTTCGCCCTGAGGGATAGATGTGACGTTGTCCTCAATGCGTCCCATGCGGTCGGCACCGTCCGTAACTTCTGCGGATTTGCCAGTACCTGTGATCGATTGAGTCGTTTGAGCGCCAATGGCAGTCGCAATCGACAGGGTAATTGCGACCGCGAGCCCGGAGCGGGTCATCGATGTTAACTGACGCATTGCGGGCAGTTCCTTTCGGCTAGTAGGCAATGAGCCATTTCTGAGATTGGTGGGCAGGTAGCCTCGATCCTATTCGAACAGACCATATTACAAAACTATACGTTCTGTTAGGCCGTTAAGTTCCCCGATTGTCGCTAGGCTCGCGTCACTATGTACCGGATCAAGCATTCGAGGCATCCCATAGACCGGCTTTCTCTCAGGGGCCCTTTGACCATTTGGCTTCGAGAATTGTTCCAGCCGGATGGCGGCCTTATTGCATTGAGTTCCTCCCTCAGCCCACAGTTTTGAAGGAGAACATCGAATGGAAACCTCAGCTACCACAAAGCAGCAGGTCTCGGCAGAGGGTCGAGCGATCACTGCCGAGCAGTCTTATCTGCGCTCTGAACTTGAACAGCGTCGTGAGCGCCTTCGCGCAACGCTACATTCCTCTGCCACGGATGCCACTCTTTTGCACCTTCTCACCGCAGTGGACGCCGCGCTCGGTCGGCTGAATCAAGGAACATTCGGGATTTGCGAAACATGTCACGAGTCCATTGAACCGGACCGATTGCTCTCGGACCCTCTAGTGAAGTTTTGTCTCGATCATCTTACCAGTGCTGAACAGCGTGCCCTGGAATCTGATCTCTCACTCGCCGCACGTATTCAGCGTGCTCTGCTGCCGAAGCCAGATTTTGCACCGAAGGGGTGGGATGTACGTTTCCACTATCAGCCCGCGGGGATGGTAAGCGGTGACTATTGCGATCTTCTGGAAACGGACGACGGATTACTTTTCATGCTGGGAGACGTTTCTGGAAAAGGCGTGGCTGCTTCAATGCTCATGAGTCACCTGCATGCAACGTTTCGGAGCCTTGCCGAAGCGAGCCTCCCATTCGGTCGAATGGTGGAAGACGCCAACCGCATTTTCTGTGAAAGCACTCTTGCCGGACAATTCGCAACCCTTGTCGTCGGTCGAGCGAAGCGCGATGGCTCGGTAGAGTTTGTTAGCGCAGGCCATCTACCCCTCCTTCACATTCACAAGGACGGCGCGACTCCAAAGGACTCGACGGGGGTGCCGTTGGGGATGTTCTGCAATGCCCGATTTCCTGTTCATCAGTTCACACTGGCGCAAGGCGACACCGTTTTTCTCTATACCGACGGGTTAACGGAAGCACGAAACCGCATGGGGCAAGAGTATGGCATCGACCGAATTCGCACTCAGATGGCTCAACTCAAAAGCCAAGCCCCGCATGCGTTAATCTCCACATGTATCGAGGACTGGGTGAACTTTGGCGAGGGTTTGAAGCAGACTGACGATTTGACCCTTCTGGTGATGCGTCGTCAAGAAGGCGCTCGGGAAGCCCGACTCCAGGCATAAATACTTCGCGCTTCCTTCAGTTCTTTCACGTACTGGTGTGCGGTCCTCGAGAAGTGGAATCTGAACGGACCGACTTCGCGACTTCGAATTGTGCGCCGCCGTACATACAAATAGCCCGCCAACGAATAGAATTAGAGAAATTCTGACGACGGACAGATCCCGGTGATAAAACCGCTTGATATTTTCTGGTCGGATTCGACTGGAGAGACGTGGCAAACGAGTGTGGCCAGCATTGAAGAAGCAGAGGAAAAGATCCGCGAATTCGGAATGATTCGCCCCGGGTATTACGTGGTGTTCTCGCAGACGACCCGACACAAACGTCGTTACGCCGCCAAGGAAACCGGCGATATTGAGTTGGCGTGAAGCTTCTTACGTAGATCGAACCACGACCCAGCGCCCCATAAACCCGATACAGATTCGACTCTCGAGCATCCCGAAACTGTGGGTTGCCCGGCCTAAGAGTACTGCAGAGAATACCTGACATGCATCCCGCGACCCGTCTCCGGAATCAAATGGGGCTGATATGCGACAATACCCTTTCAACACGCACAGGACTTTCGTACAGCATAACTACAGATCGGGCAGCGTTTTGAAACTACGCTCAGGTCTTTTAGGTATGATCCTGGCGCTAGGCGCGTTGACATCCCCTCACACGCTGGCGCAACAACCGGTCGAAGTGGGCCAACAATCGCAAGGCACGCAAGACCCTTCAAACCCCGGCCAGGTCACCACTCCCGCCGCAGGTCCTGCTCAGCCCGAGTCTCCTGACCGAACAGATACCGGCGCAAATGGTTCCAGAATCGATTCCCCTCAACAGAAGACGGATGCGGATCCAGTCGCTGTTCAGACCAAGCGCATCCTGTGGATAATTCCCAATTACCGCTCCGTCAGTAGCAACACCTATCTGCCTCCGCAGAGCTTCAAGGAAAAGTTCTGGCTGGCGACCCAGGAGAGCTTTGACTACTCTGCGTTCATTTACGAAGGCATAGTTGCTGGCATCGCGATGGCGGGAAACTCCCAACCCACGTTTGGCCAGGGCGCCTCAGGGTACGGACTTTACTACGCCCACACCTTTGCCGACGGGACGATTGAAAACTATATGGTTGAAGCGATCGTGCCCTCGTTGACCAAGGAAGATCCCCGTTACTATACACTCGGGCAGGGCGGTTTTTTCAAGCGAACCGGATATGCGGTGAGCCGGCTGTTCATCACTCGAACGGACTCCGGAAAGAACACGTTCAATGTTTCGGAATTCGTCGGTGCGGGCGCTGCGGCAGGTATCAGCAATTTGTACTACCCTCCCGGAAATGAATGGGTCAAAACCTATCAGCGCTGGGGGAGCCAGATCTTTCAGGACGGCCTGAGCAATATTGCCAAGGAGTTCTGGCCGGACATCAATCGCGCCATCTTTCACAATAAGTATTAAATCCCAACGACCTTCTGTGTTGGTGGGGCGAGTTCATCGATGAACGGCAATGCAGCCAAGCCTGTTATTCTGGGATGTGACTGAGATGCCGGATACAGACGCCAAGGCTCGGTTTCGGACCGGACTTTTCTGGTATGTTCTCGCATCGCTCGCGATCGGCGTCGTGCTTCTTTGGTCGCTCGCCGCCTTCGTTCTTGTGGCCGTCCGGTGGATAGACCCGCCGACAACAGCGGTGCACGTCCAGCGCCACTTGCAGGCTTGGATTCACCACACCCCGTATCGCGAACTCTACAACTTTGTTCCGCTCAACCAAATCTCGGCCGAGCTACAGCACGCAGTAATCGCAGCCGAAGATGCGCGATTTTACCAGCATCATGGCTTCGATTGGCACGAGGTCCAGATCGCCGCCGAAGAGGACTTCGAAGGCGAACGCTCGCGCGGAGCGTCCACAATCACGCAGCAACTAGTAAAAAACCTATTCTTCGGAACGGGCCGCTCTATTCTGCGCAAGGGTGCAGAAGCCTCACTCGTGCCGGTGGCCGAATTGGTCCTCGGCAAACAGCGAATTCTGGAGATATACCTCAACGTGGTTGAGTGGGGTCCAGGTATTTATGGCGCAGAGTCGGCAAGCCGTCATTACTATGAAACCCCTGCCCGTACTCTTGGCCGCGAGCAAGCGGCCCGGCTCGCTGCAATTCTGCCGGCGCCCTTGAAGCGACGACCAGAGCGCATGAATACCTACAGCGCGATTATCCTAAAACGGATGAACCAAATGGGTTGGTGATCGAGGCTAACTACTTACAGCGTGCGATACCCTGACCTCGTGCCCCTAAGGAACAACCGTTGCCCTATTCTTCCGTGCGTTCACGCAAAGGTCTCTAAACTGCACATCACCATGCAAGGAACTCAATTCCTCGTCCTTCTCCATCTTTTCCGCGTCGTGGTAACCAGCATCAAGTGCCCGTTTCAACCCATCGAGAGCTTCCTCTTTGTGACCGGCCACGGCAGCCCCGCACGCACTGCTATACCAGGCGTCCGAAAGCGCATCTTGCCTCTTGCTGCGCGTAGCCATCTGGATCGCTTCTGCAAAAAGAGACTTGGCTTCATCGTACCGGTTCTGGTAGCTCAAGCAGATCGCCAGCGCTCCGGTGGCATTTAGCGTTTGTGGGGCGTCAGCCCCGAATATTTGCCGGGTGCTCTCGAGTACCTCGCGCCGGATTCGCTCTTCTTCGATGTACTGCCCCTCTTTCTGCAGAGTCTCGCTGAGATTGCTCATGATGGAGAGCGTATCGGGATGCCTCGGACCGATCACCCGAGTGGCAATCGCCAGAGCCTCACGCTGCAGTTTTTCCGCTTCTGCATAACGGCCTTCACTCTGCAATGTCGCCCCAAGACTGTTCATGGCGTCCAGTGTCTGTGGTTTCTCCGTTCCCAAGGTTCTTCGTTCGGTCTCGAGCGTTTCGCGCTCCAATTTTTCCGCCTCTGCGTATCGCCCATCCCGTTCGAGATTCACGGCCAGTCCGTTCATCATACTCAAAACTTCAGAGTGCTCGGGGCCAAGCACCCGGCTGCCGACTGTAATCACTTGCCGTTGCAATTGTTCCGCTTCCGTCAGATGATTCTCGTTCCCCAGGGTATAGCTCAGATTTTCCATGGCATTGAGCGTCTGTGGATTCTCTGCACCAAGCGTCCGTATGTCCACGGCAAGTGCCTCGCGTTGCAGCTTCTCGGCTTCCGCGTAGTGGCCTTCTTCTGACAACGCGTTCGAGAGATTTGTCATGCCCATCACTGTGTCGGGATGTTCCGGACCTTCAATTCGTTTCCTGGTCTCATAAACCTCGCGATAGAGTTGGTCGGCCTCCGCAAACTTAGCTTCCTGCAGAAGCACATTCGCGAGACTGTTCATGCTTCTCAAGGTATCAGGGTGGTCGGACCCGACGGTTCGCCGCTGAATCTCAACTACCTCACGCAGGATCTTCTCAGCACCTCCGTAGTTTCCTTCTTTCCGCAGAGTCGTCCCAAGGTCTCGCATCGAAAGGAGCGTATCCGCGTTTTGCGGGCCGAGCAATTTGCGCTGCGCCTCCAGCGTTTCACGCTGCAATGTTTCTGCCTCGGGGTATTTGCCTTCCCTGAAAAGTGTAGCGGCCAGATCACTTGTCGTTCGAAGCGTTTTTGCATTTTGCGCTCCCAGCACACGGGTTTGACTCGCCACAGTTTCCCGCTCCAGTTTTTCTGACTCCGGATACTTCCCTTCGTAGCGCAATTCCGTCGCGAGACTGGCCGCCGTTTCGAGCGTCTCCGGATTATCAGCGCCGAGTGTGTGCCGTTGAATCATAAGCGCCTTTTCAAGCAGCGATTGACCGCGTGAATCGAGACCCAGGCTCATATATACGTTGCCCATCGTGGACATCAGTCCAGCTTGCAACTCCGGATCGTTCGTCAGCTCGGTTTCGATATCCCCGGAGGCCCTATCCAGAATTTCACGTGCCGTTACGCTATTGCCGCGGGATTCGCTGGGGTCGGAGACCTTGAACATCCGTGTCATAAAATCGCTGATCCGGTTCGCGCGGTCGCGTTCGCGGGTAATTCGCCGAAGTTGCAGCGATTGAATCACCGCAAAGGCAATCAGCATCGCCACCAGACTTGCAGCCACAGCGACACCGGCACGATGGCGACCGGCGTACTTGCGCATCCTGTAAAAAGCGCTCGAGGGTCTCGCTTCAATTGGCTCATTGTGTATGTATCGCTTAAGGTCCGCGCCCAGTTCTGAGGGAGTACCGTATCGTCGCGCCCGGTCCCGTTCTAGCGCTTTCATGGTGATCCAGTCGAGATCGCCTCGGAGCGCGTTAACCAGTTCGTTCGGCTCGGTTGATCGTAACTGCGCGGTAATCTCCGCAGTATCTCTCTCCTTTGTTGTCTGGTTGCGGCATTGAATGCTCGGGCGAGGGGGATCTTGTTCGCGGAGTCGCCGCAAACTCTCGTTCATCGCCGCGCTGCGCCATTGGCCTGGATCGAAGGGCAACGTTCCGGTCAGCAACTCGTAGAGAATGACCCCGAGCGAATACACATCAGATCGCGTATCCACGTCCTGGATATCGGGATCAGATTGCTCGGGGCTCATATAGACGGGCGTGCCGATGAAATTTCCCGCCTGCGTGATCATGGTTGCCCTTGAATCGCGCTCGCGAACGGCCTTTGCAATTCCGAAATCGATAATTCGCGGAGTTGCCTCGCCGTCGATTTCCGTAATCAGAATATTCGCGGGCTTCAAATCACGGTGGATAATGGCCTTTTGATGCGCGTGCTGTACTCCGTCACAAACCTTTGTAAACAATTCAATTCGTTGCCGAATCGAAAGCTTCTTCTGATCGCAATAGAGGGTAATCGGTATGCCCGGAACGTACTCCATGACGAAATACGGGGTTCCCTCAGAAGTCGTCCCTGCGTCGAAAACCTTCGCAATCGCTGGATGATTCATCCGGGCAAGGACTTGCCGTTCGGACTCAAACCGTTCTAGAAGTATTCCATCCGTTTCGCTGGCCCGGATCAGTTTGACCGCCACTAGGCGCTGAAACGGAGCGGTTTGTTCAGCCAGCCAGACCTGACCCATTCCGCCTTCTCCTAGCTTTTGAACCAGCCGGTACGGACCAATCGTTTTGGCTTCTGATGGTGCACGGTTTCCGTGCGAAAAGCCTGCGACGGTGTCGCTAGACGCACGATTCGCCGCGTCGACTGTCTCCATGGCGTCTGGCGCCGGCAACTCGCTGCTCGTGCTTTCGGTGGGAAGATCGGCGGGATTGTCGTCCCTGGTTGGCCCATCCGGTTCGATCATGCGTGCCTCCGCGGCAACAAATTGGTGGGCCGCGGAAGTGTATCACGCTCAATCTCGCTCAAACAGCCGTATGCAACCTGATGTCGGCCGCCTGTTGATGGAAACCGAAAAAGAAGCGACGATTCGAACCCGGACCGCGATGAACCGGAATTATGCTCCGTGTGCAGCACGTTTGCCCGGCCTGTATTTCTTGAAAAAGAAAACTGCGGCGCCCGCAATAACCGCTACAACCATTACGCCTCCGACGATGCCAAGATGACCGAACTTTCCGATCAATACAATCAGGGCTGACCCGTAGTGGCCCGCGAGATACCCTAACAGCGAGTACCGGATAATTCTTCCGGCTGTTAGGGCGGTAAGAAACTTCCATGCGGGATATTGCAGGGCCCCCGCCACAAAAAGAAACGGCGTCAGCGGAACGGGCGGCGGAAGCATCGCGGGGATTGCGACAGCCAGGAACCCTCGTCGCTCGAACGTCTTGTACATTTTATCGAGCTTCCGGCCGGGGAATTTCTTCTCGATTGCTTCCTTCCCACCTTTGCGCGCAATTCGATACGTTACAAAGCCACCGAGAGTCGCGCCAGCCGTTGCCATCAAAGCGTAGTACAGCCACAATTTTTGTTGGTGCGAGGCCAGCAGGATTGTGGCGATATCCATGGCACCCGGGACAGGAATTGGAGAATTATCCAGCAGGCCGAACGGTATCAATCCGATCCCGCCAAATCGATACACCCAGCGCCAGATGCTTCCTTCTCCGCTAGCCAGAAACAGTGCAAGTGAGTCTAGACTGTGCAAGAAGTCTCATTTCTTCAACTTTTCTATAACCTAAGTTTGGCAACTTTCTTAAAATCGTCGACGAATTGCGTCCGCCTGCGGGGCCGACAAATGGTTTGCCCTGCAGGTCTTCCTGATTGCCCGGCTGCTCCCGAATCATGATTTTTGCGTCGTTCACTCCTTTGCCGAAGACGGTCTGCGTTCCGTTCTTCCACAAATCGCAGTTCTTGCACTCCTTCGCCTCGTTCCGGAGCACCTTCAAGTTCTTTGATTCCCGCTCAAAAAGTGAGGTTTTTATCTTCGCCATGAGAATTGGATGCAAACAATTTGACAAATGCGGGCGACTGCCGGAAAATACATGATAGGCGAAACAAAAGCGAACACCGCTTCCCTACCGCGCCTCTTCGCTATGCACTCCAGATCCGCTGCATTACGTCTCCATGTTGAAACGGCTCTAGCCGGACGCATTGCCTCGCCGTTTCGTGCTCCGCAAGTCGACATCCCAGACACGGTCCCCGCAGGCGTTCCCATTTTTGATGAAGTTACCGGCGGGCTGCCGCGCGGATGTCTTACGGAAATGTATGGCCCTTCGTTTTCAGGCAAGACTTCTGTTCTCCAATCCGCACTGGCTACCTGCACCGCCAATTCGGAAGTCTGTGCATTGGTAGATGCGCAAGACTCTTTCGATCCTGTTCGTGCGAAGTCTGCCGGTGTCTCGTTACGTCAATTATTGTGGATTCGCTGCCGGAGTCTGGACCAGGCGTTCAGTTCCGTGGATTACCTGTTGACTGGCGGTGGTTTCGGAATGGTAGCAATGGATTTAAGCGATTGTCCCGCCAAGCTGGTGCGGCAAGTCCCGTTGAACGTGTGGTTCCGGTTGCGGCGCAGCGTGGAGAATACGTCCACGATTCTTCTGGTTCTCTCGCGTGAATCGAATGCCAAGACCTGCGCCTCGTTGGTTGTTCGACTGGAAAAAGAAGCTTCGTCGTGGTCGATGCGCGAGCGAGCTTGCCCGTCGTCGCCTGTCCCACACACACCGGCCTGCCTGCTCGATGGCTGGTCGGCAAAGGGCGAAGTGATTCGTTCGAGCGTACAGCGCAAGACAATCCATTTCACCAATCAGCCGGTCAGCGTCAATCACTCAAACATTTTTCCCGTCCGTTTCGTATTGCAGCCGAATGGCTCTACACAAAATCGCAAAGAAGAAAGGATGGAAGACCCTGGTTGAACTTCTTGGTTTTAGCTCTCCAAGGCCCTCACCGACACCATGTCGTTTGCCGCGATTTTTATTCCCAATTTTATTGTGCAAGCCATTGTTCGCTTGGAACCAGAACTGCTCATGCGTCCATTAGCAATCATTGACGGCCAGCCACCCAATTTTCACGTAGTAGCGGTGAACAGACTGGCACACCGGCTCGGTGTGGCGGCAGGTATGACGAGAGCCAGCGCCGAGCAGTTTGCAAACGTTGTGTTTCGCCAGCGAAGCCTGGCTCAGGAAGATGCCGCGCATCGGGCTCTTCTCGACGCGGCGTGGTCGGTCGCTTCGCTGGTCGAAGATACCGCACCAAATACCTTGCTGCTGGATTTAGCCGGTCTCACCCGGCTACTCGGCGGACTGGATCAGATTGCGCAGCGAATTCTTGGCCGTACTTCGGAGTTAGGGATGGACGCACACGTCGCTATATCCGCGAACGTGGAAACGGCGCGAGTGGTGGCGCAGGCCCTCCCGGGAATCACGGTAGTGCCAGAAGGGGAGGAGCGGCACTACCTGGACACTTTGCCGGTCGCGATGCTCTCTCCTTCTCAGACGCTTGCAGACATTCTGGCCCGCTGGGGAGTAACCACCTGTAAGTCTCTGGCTTCCCTTCCCGTTCTTTCGCTTTCCGAGCGACTAGGGCAAGAGGGCGTGCGGCTGCACGCGCTGGCGAATGGAAAAGGTAATCGATCGCTGATCCTGGCCCAGCCGGGCGACTGCTTTGAAGAGCGGCTGGAGCTGGACGACGCGCTGGATAATCTTGAACCGCTTTCGTTCCTGTTAGGCCGGCTGTTACAGCAACTGTGTGCGCGTATTTCCGCTCGAGCTCTGTCCGTTGGCGCCATTCACGTCATGTTTGAGCTGCAACCGGCATTTGAGCGCACCTTTGATTCCTCCGACGTGGACAATGTTTTTACTGCAGTGTCTTTCGTCAAGACATTTTCCTGCTCCCTAAAAATGCCGGTACCTACGCAGGACCATTTGCTCCTGTTGAAGCTTCTTCGCATGCGGTTGCAATCCAAATCACCCAGCGCCCCGGTACAGAAGATCCGCATCATCGCAGAGCCGATGCACGGACGCTCCACACAAACAGGATTGTTTGTGCCGGCAGCCCCCGATCCGCAAAAACTCGAACTCACTCTCGCGCGTATCGCCGCTGTTGTTGGCGAAAACAATGTGGGCTCGCCGGAGTTGCTGGATACGCACAGACCCGACGGTTTTCACATACAGAAGTTCACGGTTTCCTCCACTACTGCCGGAGCGACCGCGCTTGCTCATGCAATGCATTCACCTTCTTTCAATGCAACAGGGTTCCGCGTCTTTCGGCCGGCGCTTCCGGCGTGGGTACAGTTGCAAGGAAGTCGTCCGGCACGGGTGGCATTCCAGGGGATGCTCGGCAAAGTCCTCCGCGCTTCAGGGCCGTGGCGCAGCTCGGGTGAATGGTGGAACGAGAGCCCGTGGCAGGAAGATGGCTGGGATCTGGAGGTTCATTTCCCTTCAGAAACACCTCCTGTGCAGGGCCTGTATCGCGTTGCGTATGACCTCGCGATGGACAAATGGTGGGTGAAAGGAATGTACGACTGATGTATGTCGAACTCCATGCCCGGTCCGCGTTCAGTTTTCTGGAAGGCGCTGCGAATCCCGAGGCACTGGTCGGTCAATGCGTTGCACTCGGAATGAAGTCGATGGCTTTGCTCGATCGAGACGGCCTCTACGGCGCCCCGCGTTTTCATCTTGCTGCGCAGAAAGCCGGGATACGTGCACATGTCGGTGCGGAAGTCAGTTGCGTGGAGGGTTGGCGCTATTCCCTGCTGGTGACTTCCCCTGCCGGTTACCACAACCTTTGCCAACTCATCACGCGGATGAAACTACGCGCGAAAAAGGGGGACGGTGCGATTGCGACGGACGAAATGGCGGAGTTCTGCGGCGGACTGATCTGTCTGACTGGCGGAAGCGACGGGCCGCTTGCGCTCGCACTGCGTACGGGTGGAAAGCAAAGGGCGCAGCAATGCCTTGAAGAACTGTGCGCGATTTTTGGCAAACACAACGTCTATGTCGAATTGCAGCGGCATCTGTCGGTTGAAGAAGAATTGCGCAATCAAGCCGCCACGGAACTTGCGCGCAAGCTGGGCCTGCCGTTGCTCGCGACCAATGGGGTTTGTCACGTAGCGCCAACCGACCGCGAAATCCTCGATGTGTTCACGTGCATTCGCCATCATCGGGTGCTTTCAACCGCAGGCCGCCTGCTCACCGCCAACGGCGAACGACATCTGAAATCTCCGGCGCAGATGGCAGCACTGTTCGCCGACTTGCCGGAGGCCATTCGCAATACGGAAGAACTTGCCGCACGATTGAAATTCACCCTGAAGGATCTTGGCTACCGGTTCCCCGTTTATCCCACTCCCCAGCACGAATCGGAAATTACCTTCCTACGCAAACGCGTAGTTGAAGGCATGCTGCATCGTTATGGCCCGGAAAACGAGCGCGCCGCTCAGCAGGTTCACCGGGAGCTTGCGGTGATCGAAAAGCTTTCTCTGGCCGGTTACTTTTTGATCGTGTGGGACATCGTTCGCTTCTGCCGCGAGAAGAATATCCTCGTGCAAGGCCGGGGCTCTGCCGCAAACAGCGCAGTCTGTTATTCGTTGGGAATTACGGCTGTTGATCCTGTCGGAATGGATCTGCTTTTTGAGCGTTTTCTTTCCGAAGAACGCGGCGAATGGCCGGATATTGACCTGGATCTGCCGAGCGGCGACCAGCGCGAACGCGCCATTCAGTACGTGTACGAACGCTACGGGCAATTGGGCGCGGCAATGACAGCAAACGTCATTACCTATCGCGGAAAGTCGGCCGCGCGTGAGATCGGCAAGGTCCTTTCGTTGGACGCCAGAACATTAGAACGCCTGTCGAAACTTGTCAGTGCGTGGGAGTATATCGATTCGAAGGATACACTCACGCGCCAATTCAAGGATGCCGGACTCGACCTGCAGCAGCACCGCATCCGCAAGTTTTTTGAGCTTTGCCTGAAGGTGCAGGACTTGCCGCGCCATCTCGGGCAGCATTCCGGGGGCATGGTCGTATGCCAGGGGCAACTCAATTCCATCGTGCCACTGGAACCCGCGACGATGCCCGGTCGCGTCGTTGTTCAGTGGGATAAAGAGGATTGCGCGGACATGGGCATCGTCAAGGTCGATTTGCTCGGACTCGGCATGATGGCGGTGCTCGAAGATTCCCTGCAACTGATACGCCAGCATCAAAACGTCGAGGTGGACCTTGGCCATCTGCCACAAAATGATCCCCAAGTGTATAGCGCCCTGCAGAAGGCCGATACAATTGGGATGTTCCAGGTGGAGAGCCGCGCGCAAATGTCTTGCCTGCCACGGCTCCATCCGAAGTGCTTCTACGACATCGTCGTGCAGGTAGCGATCATTCGGCCCGGTCCGATCGTTGGAAAGATGGTGCACCCGTATCTGAATCGTCGATTGGGTCGCGAACCGGCCGATAGCCTTCATCCCCTGCTGGAATCCACGCTGGCCCGCACGCTTGGTGTTCCTTTATTTCAGGAACAGTTGCTGCGCATGGCAATGATTGCGGCGGGATTTTCCGGCGGTGAAGCAGAAGAGCTTCGCCGGGCATTCGGATTTAAGCGCTCTGAAGCGCGCATGAAAGAGGTGGAAATCAAACTTCGACGTGGCATGGACAATAAGGGGATTACGGGAGCAACGCAGGACCGCATTATTCAGGCCATTACTTCTTTTGCGCTCTACGGATTCCCTGAATCGCATGCAGCCAGTTTTGCACTGATTGCATATGCCAGCGCCTATTTGAAATGCCACTATCTGGCGTCTTTTACCGCGGCAATGCTCAATAACCAGCCGATGGGTTTTTACCAGCCGGTCACGCTGATGAAAGATGCTCAAAGGCATGGACTCAGATTCAAACCGATTGATGTGACACGTTCGGATTTCCTGTGCACGGTCGAAGATTCTCCGGACGGACTGGTTGTACGCATCGGCATGCGATATGTGCGAAGCTTGCGCAAAGAGACGGCGCTGCAGATTATGAAGCAGCGCACACAGATTCCGTTTGTTTCGATTGAGGATTTGAAGCAACGCGTACCGCAAATTCAGAAGGATGAATTACGAGCGCTAGCGAGTATCGGCGCTTTGAATTTCATTGCTGGCTCAACTGTAAAAATGCACCGCCGAACCGCCTTGTGGCAGGTCGAAAGCGCAAATCGTCCTTCAGGACCCCTGTTCAAGACGCGACAGAATGTGCCGAGCGCCGATGATACACAATCCTTATCACCACTCGAACCGATGGACTGTGAAGAGCGCTTGGCAGCGGACATCCAAGGGACTGGACTGACGTTCGAGCATCATCCGATGGCTCAGCATCGCCCGCTCTTGAAACGTCAGGGGTTTGTAACGGCCGCAGGGCTTGCCGCACTTCCTGACAAATCCCTGGTTTCCATCGCTGGCTCTGTCATCGTGCGGCAACGCCCCGGTACGGCGAAGGGCTTTGTTTTTTTAAGTTTGGAAGACGAAACGGGTATTGCAAACATCATTATTACTCCACCACTTTTTGAAAAAGAGCATGTCACCGTTGTGCATCAGCCATTTCTCATGATTCGCGGAACACTGCAGAATCAGGACGGGGTCGTTTCTGTCAAAGCCAGTCAGATTGTGCCACTCCCTTACCGACAGCCTGAAATCGTCTCGCATGACTTCCATTAAACAGGTGAACTAGAAAGCCACCCCCCGATTGGAAACACATTACGATTGAAGATGACTCGTTCTCTTATTTCACCGTTGCCCAGGCTAGACCGTCGGGCTCACCACCGACATCGATGTGCCTTGTGACCCCTAGCGTTTTCAGGTCCAGCACAGCGACGTAGTTGTCAGGCCCACAGGCGATGAAGGCACGAGTTCCGTCAGGATCCATCAGAATGCCAGCGGCTCCGTGGCCGATTTTCACGCGCTTGAATTCCCTGCGTGATGCCGCCTCGTAAATAACCAGATCACCGTCGCGCAGACTTGAAATCAGCACGAGCTTCCCATCAGGAGTGAACTTCAGCCGATTCGCACCGAACGTCTTTGAGTCCAGCGTAGCTGTCACGGTGCGTCTGGCGAGGTCAATCACCGAGAGGGTGCCATCCTGCGCATTCGCCGTCCACAACTCGCGCCCATCCGGTGATACATCGAAGCCTTCGTCCCCCTTACCAACCGGAATGACGGTCTCATTCCAATCTGTGCGCGGTTGGTTCCCACCTGGGGGAGGCGGGGGAGGCTGTGCGCCCTGTGGCGGCTGCATCCCAGGAGGTGGGCCCATCGGGGGAAGAGTTACTTTCTCTAGAATGCTGACGGTCGCGGAGCTAACGTTGGTTGTGTAGATCTGTTTCTCATCCTGAGTGACGTAGAGCATGTGCGTCCTGTTCTGGCCCGTCCCCATAATCCAATCAATCTTGGCGGAGGCAGGATCGTAGCTGGCGACTGCCTTCGCACCTTCGGCCGTGAACCAGACCTTGCCGCCAGCAAAGGCCAGTCCGTGGGGCCCATTGAGGGCGCCCGTATCAATGTCGGGCAGCGCTTTCTGCCCGACCAGGTCGATAACGGAAAGCGAATGGTATCGGCCACCACCGTAGATCGAGACATACGCCGTCTTCCCATCAGAAGACGCGATAACCTCGTGAGGATCGGGGCCGACAGGGGCGCGGGTGACGACCTGCAATGTATTCGGGTCCACTATGGCCAGTGTGTGATTACGCTTGGAAAGAGCCAACAACAGCGACTTTCTCGGCGTCGACTGGGCGATAACTCCGATCGTGGCAGACAGCAGTACGGCCATTGCAGCACCGGCAATTAATGATTGAGAATTTTTGAGTCGCATCTTCTTCTCCCATAAATTTGGTGTGAGTTGGCTGGTTTGATTTAACTTTTCCTTCTGACTCTGCGCCAGAACGAACAAATATAGGCAAGCTTCAGCGCTCACTGCTCCCGTTCATAAAAGTGCCCGTCACCCGACCTGAGTGATGGCCGTGACCATATCCGAGGAATCCACGTCCTGCTGCGCGAACCCAGTCTCCGATAGAGCTCCCGATGGCGATCCTTCGACACGAATGCCCTTCGCGAGTACAGGTCTCGTCCACCCCATCGTATACGACAAGCGAAGAGTTCTTCGCCTCAAGATCGGCCAGTAGCCACGTTATCGGAAAAAAGGCAGTGGTTGCCACCGCAAATCTTGATGATCGCTTCGGGCGTAGCCTTGCCCCGCGTAGACGCGGCAGATCTTCGCATCGTAACCAGTGGTCCTTCCGCGGTATTCTGCGGGCTCATACCGAGCTTTCTCAACCCAAGCACGCGTAACTTAACTGCCCTCAATACTCAGATCGCTGGATGGCCCAGCTTAAATCCCATGCCGTATCCTCGTCTTGGTTGCTTTCAACCAGACAGAAGGAGCGGAACGTGGCGCACGATGACACTAAATTCTCCCGCAGACAGATCGTCAGTGGTCTCGGTGCTGGTCTTGCGGCGCGGTCATCCGTCCAACGTATTCCGAGCATATGACACCACCGTCGACACCACAGCCCCTGCAGGATCCAACCGACAAGTATCCCAAACCACCTTTCAAACCACAGTCGCAGCCGTGGCCAGGCCTCGCAGGCAAGATGGAACCTCGTCCGGACCACGGCGAAAGCAGTTACCGCGGCTCGGGTCGTTTGACCGGTCGAAAAGCATTGGTCACGGGTGGCGACTCCGGAATGGGCCGTGCTGCGGCGATTGCGTTCGCTCGGGAAGGCGCTGACGTCGCAATCAATTACCTGCCTGCCGAAGAACCAGACGCACGCGAAGTCGTCAATCTCATCGAAAAGGAAGGGCGCATCTGCGTCCCGATTCCTGGCGACCTCCGGGACGAGAGCTTTTGCCAGCATTTGGTCTCCGAAGCGATTCGGGGCTTGGGCGGCCTCGATATCGTCGTGAGCAATGCGGCGAGACAACAAAGCCATGAATCGATTGCCGACATTTCGACCGAACAGTTCGATTGGACGATGAAGACGAATCTCTATGCGCCGTTCTGGATTTTCAAGGCCGCCCTCCCGCACCTTCCTCCCGGATCCGCGATTATCGCGACGACTTCGGTGCAGGCCTATGATCCTTCCGCCGATCTTTATGACTATGCGCTTACAAAAGCTGCGACCATGAATTTCGTGAAGTCGCTTGCGAAACAGCTCGGTCCGAAAGGCATCCGTGTCAATGGAGTGGCTCCGGGTCCGGTTTGGACTGCGCTACAGGTGTGCGGTGGGGCAACGATGCAAAAGCTGGAAAAATTCGGAGAGACCACCCCATTGGGGCGTCCGGGTCAACCTGCGGAATTAGGCTCAATTTATGTTCAGCTGGCGGCAAGCGATGCAAGCTTCGCAACCGGACAGATTTATGGCTCCTCTGGGGGCAACGGACAACCATGATGCCCTTTTTTGCGCTACGGTTGGACGCCGGACAGCTGCTCCAGTGGGACGAGAGCCGAAGCTAGCGGTTATCGGGGACAATCTCGCCCCTTGCACAGAACTTCATCCATTCCCAGACAATTTTTTGCGTCTTCAGTCTCGTCAGGTAAACGCCCAAGTAAGTCATTCAAATCCCCTTAGAAACCGGTCTTGCCAAGGGATCGGCCGCGGCATAGAATCCCCGTCCAACCCGACTGTGTTCTGGGAGTTCGTAGTGGCTGATAAGACCCAAGTCTGCGTCTTTCGCTTTGGCCCTTACGAGTCTCGCGCCAAGTCACTAGAGCTCTATAAGCACGGCACGAAGCTTAAAGTTCGCCCGCAACCGCTGCGTTTGCTCAATCTGTTGCTGAGCAACGCCGGAGAAGTACTGACCCGAGACGAGCTGCGCCAGGAACTCTGGTCTTCGGAGACGTTTGTCGATTTCGAGCATGGCCTGAACAGCGCGATCAAGTCGATTCGCTCGGCGTTGAACGACTCGGTCTCAGAACCACGTTATATCGAGACTATACCGAAGGTTGGGTATCGTTTCATCGCCCCTGTAGAACGAACCGGCGAAGCTGCAAAATCCTCCGGCACGCCGCAAAGTGATGTGGTTATACAGGAAGCAAGTTCTGCGAGGCAGGAAGGCGCCACGTCAACTGCAGAAGAGATGAATACGCGCAAACGTCCGTGGGCCGCTGCGTTTGCTGTCGCCGCCGTGATCGTACTGGCAGCGGTCGGAATCTATTGGCGCTGGAATGCGACGAAGGTGCAGTCTGCCCCACCCTCGGGACGTCTGATTCTGGTTATCCTGCCATTCCAGAATTTGAGTGGCGGCGCCGACGAAGACTATTTCAGCGACGGTCTAACAGAGGAGTTGATCGCGCAATTTGGAAATCTCGATCCGAAGCATCTGGGCGTAATCGCGCGTACCTCAGTAATGCATTACAAGCACAGCGAAGAGCCCCTCGATCTGATCGGTCGCGAACTTGGTGTGCAGTACGCGCTCGAGGGGAGCGTGCGCAGGGACGCGGACAAGGTCAGAATCTCGGCACAGCTAATTCAGCTGAAGGATCAAACGCGAATCTGGTCTCGCGAATATGATCGCCAGTTGAACGATCTGTTGGCGTTGCAATCGGAGATTGCGCGGGATATCGGGAAGGAAATTCAGGTATCTCTGGGAGATCGGGGTCCAACGAAACTGCCGACCGAGGGGACCGCAGTCAGTGAGTCGTACCAGGCGTATGACCTGTATCTGAAAGGACAATATTTCTGGAATCAGAGAACGTCTGATGGATTTAAACGTGCAGTCGGCTACTTTCAGGAATCAATTAATAAGTCTCCAAACTACGCGCGGGCTTATGCGGGATTGGCCGACTCCTACGTATTAATGAGCGGGTACAGCGGGTTTCCGCCGAATGACCTGCTGGCCAAGGGCCGGGCGGCGGCGGAGAAAGCCGTAGAGCTGGACGATTCCCTGGCGGAGGCCCACACCGCCAAAGCGCTGGTCGCTCAGGATTTCGACTGGGACTGGAAGACGGCAGAACGCGAATATCTTCGGGCCATCGAGTTGAACCCTAATTACGCGACGGCGCGGCATTGGTACGCGGAATATCTGGCGCTGATGGGACGGTTTGACGAAGCCCAGGTACAGATGGAGCAAGCCCGGCAGTTGGATCCGTTGTCACTGATCATCGCTACCGATAACGGAGTGATTCTGTACTACGCCCGGCAATACGATCGCGCCATCGCACAATTCCGCACAGTTCGAGAAATGGATCCTGGATACCCGCGCACCGGCACGATCGATTACGCCTTACTCGAGAAGGGATCCAAGGCCGAGGTGTCGGCCGATGTCGAGAGCTGGCGGCATAAGGAGAGCGATAATTCGTGGCACCTGGGTCACGAGGCATATCTTCTTGGACAATTGGGACGGGCGGGCGACAGTCGCGCCGCGTTGGAGAAATTACTTCAGTCGAATACAAGGCGACCTGTCGATCCCTTGATTCTGGCCATCGCGTATCTAGGGATAGATGACAAAAAGGATGCGCTTCGCTTCCTCGAGAACGCGCATGCCAGTCATTCCGTTTCGCTGACCTCTGTCAATGTGGATCCGATATTCGATCCATTGCGTGACGAACCACGTTATCAGGCGCTTCTAGAGGCAATGAACCTGACGCAATAAGGAGGCAGTCGCCAGTCGATCGGTCGTTTAGAAATGCGGATAGACGAAGCAATAACGTCTGGGAGCCATACCTCTGTTCCTCTACTGGGGCCCTCGCGGATCTCGCTTCAGGAACAGCGGTGCGGGTGTTTTACTGTCGCAGGTTCCCGTAAAGTGAACTGACCTCATTCCGGCGGTTTGGCAGCTTCCTTGGGGTTCATGACCTTTTCATTGTCCTCGACGGCGAACAGCAAAAATTGACTGAAGGTATGCCGGCGGTGAAAGTGCCGGCCCGAGAGCGAGCAGTACCAGTCGGCGCTCTTTGGAAGCCAGAGCTTGGTGGAATGGCTGCGGAAGCTTACCGGGCCATATTCGATGAGTTGATGATCACGGAGAAGCCGAATTTCAGGGACCGGCTTTACGATGTCCGATTCCATTGCCAGAATCTGGGATGAATGCGCGTCAATCCAGGCGCGACCCTTCAGGCCAACGGCGAAGAAATTGTTGCCCACATGATAGACGAGCATCGCGCTCGGACGGTCGGTCCGTTGCTGGAAATGCACAACCCAAGTCGGCTTGCCGCGCCAAGATCCTAGACCTTCGCATCGAAATTCATACATGCTTTGCAAATGAGGGTGAAAGATTAGTGCCAACGTGGGAAGTCCAACGGTTGCAATGTGACCGGGAAAATTCTGAGTGGCCACAGACCCATTGCGATATTCCTGCACATCAATATCGCCCTTCCCGACGAGACGGATTTCGACGAGGTAGTCGAATTTCCGCGTTTCGCGAGATGTCTCGAGACCCATTGGACTGAGATTAAAGTGTTCGATCTGTTCGGTAGCGGTGAAGCGAGAGATGTTCTGGACGAGTTCTTGTACTCGGTTGCCAGCAGATTTCATGACGCCGGCAAGCTCGCAGCCAGTCGTGGAGTCAAGATCTACTTTTTCGTCGTCAACGTCTGGGGGCGCCCAGTTGGTTTCGGTAACCGGTGTGATTTCCGGAAACGGAGAAAGGTCGGTTTTGGCGATTTCTGTGGCGCCCAAGTCATTTGGTAGCTGTAATTTGTGTATAGCGTCCAGGTATTGTTGGGCGACAGGCGTTTGCCGGCTGTGAGGCTGGTCGCGCAGGAATCGAGCGAGCGACTGGGCTGAGCGGGAATAGTCATGCTCAAAATATTCAGTTTCGCCGAGAGCTAGAAGAGCGGCAGAGTGGCTGGGTGAGAGGTCGATAGCTTTTTGCAGATGGGATGCGGCTTGCTGGAATTGTTTCTGACGTAATAGCACTACTCCCATCAGATAGTTTCCATCGGCGAAGTTCGGGTCGATTGCAAGCGCCCTCGACAAGTGTTGCTGCGCGTCGTCGAGCTTGTCCAACTGAAGCGCATGAAGCGCCTTCTCAGTTTCCTTAACAGCCTTGGGGGAGACGGCCTTAACGTCTGTCGCAGAGGTGTTGGGCACCATCGAGATCAGGACGTTTTGAGCTTCGTTTGTCGAAGAGATGAATACTTCCTCCTGGACGGTGCGATAACCAGGCGCAGCGATCTCGAGTAGATATTGGCCGACGGGCAAAGTAGTGAAAAGCGCATGGCCGCTCTCATTGGACTTTGCGAGGAGTTTGTCTTCGATGTTGTTCGGAAGAAGTGTGACGGTCGCGCCTTCAACAAATGGTTCGCCGAAAGTGTCTTGGACCTGGACCGTGAGCTGGCCAGTCGCTACGTTTTCTTTCAGGGCGCGCGTCGATTGCTGGGCGGGGTTCGCGAAAAAAGCTTCCGCCGCAAGGGGGCTGGCCTGAACAGAAGAAGTGACGCAAACCTGTGTGGCGGCGAATCCGACCGCCGCAACAACTACCAACCTGCTTAGCGTCGCGGACATAGCGTCTGTTTGGCAATTCTAGAGCTGCTCATCGACCCATTATGACTCAGACTGTATTTTAACGACAGTGATGGCAGCCACCTCTAGAAACCAAAAGGCAGCTTGCAATGCACACGACTTTCCACACCCTTGGCGGTGCCTTCGGGGCATGTTCAAATACTACAGGCCAGATGGGAGTACGCTCATGATCGCGCCATTCGATATTTTTCGTGTTGAGGACCAGGACCGACTGATTTGGGTTTCCGCAGCTGGGGATTTGGAGACTGCGAAGGCGATCATCAAGGAATTACGAACGACGTACCAGTCGGAATACATTATTTATAGTCAACAAACGAGAAACAAGGTGCGCATTTATCAAGGCGAAGAAATCTAGGCAACGACATGGCCCCCAGGCACACCGTTCAAGGCATGACCCCTAGTGTTGAAAACAAGCTTTTCGTTCCTACTTCTGGACTTCTAACGCAAATCGGAGCTTTCCACTAGCGTCTCCCATTCGATGTCCAAGGTCTCTCCGTCTGCCGGCAACTGGTGCATGTTCCTCTGACACCAGGCCTTGATTGTGGCGCGTCCAATTCCGAGGAAATCTTCGAAGGATTTGTGGGAGTGCATGACAAACACCTTAAAGCTTCGCGACTGAAACCCAGAAATTGAAACGGAATATTTGAAACTGTCGGCAACAGTCCACAACGCTTGAACGTAAACCGTGTTCTCTTTGTCCATCATGTGATAATCCCAACGTGGACGGACAGAATCACGTCGCTCGAAATCGGTAGTTGCGTAACTTGCACCAAGCCCAGCACGTAATTCTGTCCTAACGCTGACGTTACCTCCCACAGGTTAGAAATCGTAATACACCGTTTGCTGTATTACTGTCCGATTGTGAATCGGGTGACCAAGACGTTTATCATCGACCGCTCCCTCACGTTTTTCTCGGCTAATTTGGCGAAAAGTAAGGTGTTCTCTCGATGGGATAGCAAGCGCTTCCTTTCCAAACTGATTAGGCCAACTACGTAGCCGGGGGGTTCCCTATGAAGGTATTGATCGCAGATGACCACGAAATCGTCAGGCGGGGTGTCAAATCGATTTTGTTATCCAAAGAGAATACTGAGGTCTGCGCGGAGGCAACGAATGGACAGGAAGCGCTTCAAAAGGCTGCCGAGTGCAAGCCCGACCTGATCATTCTCGACCATTCGATGCCGGTTCTGGACGGATTGTCCGCTGCGAGTAGGATTCGAGAAATAATGCCGAATGTTCCAATATTGATGCTGTCGATGCACGATGGACCTCCATTGATCGATGCGCTCCGACTGGTCGGTGCGCAAGGGTTCGTTCCGAAAGCCGAATGCGCCGAGAGGCTGATGGAAGGCGTCGATGCAGTGATGCGCGGTGAAACGTTCTTCATAACAGAAGGAAGCGGTCGCGGAGGCCTGCTTCAATAGCTCCGACATGGTGGCCGAGACACGATGCGGCTACCCAACGGTCCTGCCCGTTTCCTCATAATTTTTTGTGGCCAGCTACGTTTGATCTCGTGGAATCCCCGTATTTGTAAAAGACGAACTGAGCCTTAACGTCGGCAGGCCGGAGGGGCGCATGCGCCGGTTCTGCAATAAAGTCGCCGCTCATGGATTTAGAATCATTGAACATTTCCCACGTGGGTGAAGTAAGCGACGAGTATCGGATCTTATAGTCCCCGGGCGGGTAGGTCTTTTCACCCGCGATGGACGATGACGGAACCGTAAAACTATAGTTCGCCAAAAAGTAATCTGTATCACTCGCACCGGTCTGCAGATCCGAGTTCCCTCCGTTGGTAGGAGATGCTGCATGAGAATGCAAAAGCAGGATGCCTCAGGGCACGAAGGATCCAGCGCTTCATCGGATCGGATATCGTCAGAGCTTTTCACACTAATTCCCTACGCTGCCGTCCCGATCCACTTTATACTCAGCCGATGTGGACCGACTTTTTTATGACCGCTGCAGGCGCCTCGGCGGCTCTCGCGGGCCTTGTCTTTGTGGCATTGTCGGTCAACATTGCGCAGATTCTCCGATATTCAAATTTGCCATCCCGTGCCGCTGCTACCATCGGCTCGTTGATCCTGATTCTGGTTTCCAGCATGGCCGAGCTGATTCATCAGCCAATCCAATTGCTCGGGATCGAAATACTTACATTTGCTCTAGGCGGCTGTTGGATGCAATTTTGGTCCGCACGGCAGGGATTTGCCGTCTCGCCCGCCAAGCGTCCGGCAAAAGAAGCCCTCTTGAACGCAGCGATGGGCACCGCCCAGGTTCTCCCCTTCATGCTTGCGGGTTTCCTGTTGATCGCTGGACGAGCTAGCGGTTTATACGTGATGGCGATAGGTTGTATCGCAGTGTTTATTCTTTCTGTTCTCAATGCGTGGGTGTTATTGGTGGAAATTTTGCGATAAGCAGAAATCGCCCGCTTCGAGGCAGCTCGTGTCGCCCTCTTGATTTTCAACCGCTTCGTGGGACACTCCAGTCGATCCCTTCCTCCGGTTTCGCACACACGCAGGGTCGCGGGGGGCAAGGCAGGGAGCGCTGACAGAAATGCAGTTTATTTCCAGCCGCCGCCTAGTGCCCGATAAAGCTGGACGAGGCTTTGATACTCCGTGCCACGAGCCTGCGCTAACGTGAGTTCAGCCGAAAAAAGCGAACGTTGACCATCCAAGACTTCGAGATATGTTGTGGTTCCACCCTTGTAGCGCATGTTTGACAAACGAACGGACTCCTGAAGGTCAGCCACAGTATCTTCCTGCCGAACCCGGACCTGGTGGAACTTCTGATAGCCAATCAGCGCATCGGAAACATCTCCAAACGCCCGCTGGATAGTCTGCCGATACGCGATCAGCGCCTGTTGATTCTCTGATTTTGCATAACGCAAATTTCCGGTGAGGGCTCCACCTGTAAAGATAGGCTGGCTCAGTTGCGCGCCGTAAGCCCATATTCCAAGTTGCGAACTCATCAGGCTCGAGAAAGCGCTGCTTCGCCCGAAAGAGCCTCCTCCGGAACCTGTCAGAGCAAATTGCGGAAAGAATTCTGCTTTTGCCACTCCAACTTCGGCATTCGAGGCCACCAGTTTTTGCTCAGCCTCGCGAATATCGGGCCGCCGTTCTATTAAAGTCGAAGGGATGCCTGCCGGCACTTCGGGGGGAAGAGACTGCGCCACGAGCGGGCGCCCCCGCGGAATTCCTTTGGGATAGTCACCCAGCAGAATGCTGATGGCGTTTTCTTCCTGTGCAATCTGGCGCTCCAGGTCGGGGATAGTGGCGTTTGCTTCGTCAAGAACTTGCTGAGCCTGCAGAACATCGAGCTTCGTGGCCACACCGTGCTCGACGCGAAACTTGGTGAGTCTCACCGAGTCTTCTTGCGTCTTCACCGTCTCGTGCGTGATCTGGAGTTGCAGGTCAAGCTGCAGCAGATCAAAATAATCGCTCGCCACGTCGCTCACCAACGTCAAAATTACCGTCTGCCGCGCATCCTCAGTGGCAAGGAGTTCGGCACGCGACGCCTCAGTTGCACGGCGCAGCTTGCCGAACAGGTCCACCTGAAAAGCTGCGTCAACCGTCAGCGTCAGAAAGTTATAGTTGGTCTGAAACGTGTTCTCCTTCCCCCCGTTGAAATTTCCATTCCCTCCCACTTGTGGAAACAGACTCGAGCGCGTTACGGTAACCTGCGCCCGCGCTGCGTTGATGCGCTCGGTCGCAAGTTGCAGGTCGTAATTGTCCTTCAGGGCCGTGCGGATTAGCTCCTGCAATTGCGGGTCCTCGAAAACCTGCCACCAGGGAAGATCCGCATACGAAGCGGCTTGCGCCTGA
Organism: Candidatus Acidiferrales bacterium; assembly: GCA_963723725.1. Classification (GTDB taxonomy): domain Bacteria; phylum Acidobacteriota; class Terriglobia; order Acidiferrales; family UBA7541; genus Acidiferrum. The sequence continues at coordinate 68,726 of CAVRSA010000011.1, read as the reverse complement.
ACTTGCGGATTTTCGCTTGTGTCCCGATACGCTGTTGGAGTCTGCACCGCTGGCCGGTGATAGTTCGGCCCAACCATACACCCTGCCAGCAGGCCCGCGCTAAGTAGGGCCACTACACAGGGGTTTGGCTTCCTCATACGTTGCTCCATGCCCGGCGGCCCCCAAATTCCACGTCGTCGTTCATCTCAGTCTCCGGGTGCCGGAGAAGGCGTTGCCGGCAACGCGCCCGAAGAGTGCTCCTTTTCCGCACCTGACCATTTCTCGACCAGATAGAAAATCGCGGGAACGAAAAAGATTCCGATCAAGCTGGCGGCAAGCATCCCTCCGATGACCGTAGTACCCATGATTTGGCGGGCAACTGCTCCGGCTCCGCTGGCCGTCCATAACGGCACGCACCCCAGGATGAATGCGAACGAGGTCATCAGAATGGGCCTAAGGCGGAGCCTGGCACCCTCCAAAGCCGCATCCGCCAGCGGCTTTCCGCTTTCGAATTGTTCCTTCGCGAACTCCACGATCAGAATCGCGTTCTTCGCGGCCAGACCGATCAGCATGACCAGCCCAATTTGAGAATAGATGTCACTCTCAATCTGCACGAGATAAGGTGGCAGGAACATTCGCTGAAAGAACCGCCGTAAAAACAAGATTGCGAAAGCGCCGAAGACTGCGACCGGGGTGCTCAACAACACGCTGAGCGGCAGCGTCCAGCTTTCATAGAGCGCTGCGAGAATCAGAAACACAAACAGGAGCGATAATCCGAAAATCGCCGCCGGTGGCACCCCTTGCCTCGCTTTTTGTTCCTGGAACGACATGCCCGAATAATCGAAACCCATCTCGCGTGGCATGGTCTGCTTGAAGACTTCCTCCAGAGCCGCTGTGGCCTGGTCCGCGCTGTAGCCCGGTGCCGCGCTTCCATTGAGCTGCGCGGACCGATACTCGTTGAACCGCAGTGTGAATTCCGGCCCTAGCCTGGGCTTAATATCCACCAGAGTCGAGAGCGGGACATTATCGCCCTTGTTGTTACGCACATAAAACTGGCCGACATTCTCTGGCCGAGCGCGGTCTTCTCCTTCCGCTTCGATGTATACCTGCCACTGCCGGCCGAAACGATTGAAGTAGTTAATGAAATAACCGCCCATGAAGGACTGGATTGTGCGATACACATCGCTTAGGGCCACCCCTTGTTTCAGTACCTTGTCGCGATCCACTTGCACAAACTGTTGTGGAACGCTGGCCAGGAAAGTGGTACTCAGGCTGCCGATTTCCGGGCGCTTGCGCGCTTCTTCCATAAATGTGGCCAGATTCTTCGAGAGGAACTGAATGTCACTTCCCGAACGGTCCTCGAGAATAAATGTAAATCCGCCCGCTGTCCCTACACCCGGGATCGCCGGTGGAGAAAATCCGAACGCTACTGCAGCCGGCACCTTGCTCAACTGCTGGTTCAGGCGCGCCTTCAACGATTGAAATTGCTCGGCTCTGTTCGTGCGCTCGCCCCAGGGCCTGAAGGTGACGAAGAATGTCGAGTTGTACGTCGTTCGCACAAAACTGAGCAAGCTGAAACCCAGGAAGCACGTCACGTGCTCCACACCCGGCGTATCCATCAGGATTTTTTCCACATCCTTTGAAACATCCGTCGTTCGCTTGAGCGAAGACCCATTTGGAAGCTGCACGTTCACATACGCGTATCCTTGATCCTCGTCGGGCAAGAAGCTTGAAGGGACCCGGTTGGCGAAAAATACCCCGGCCACGGAAAACACCAGAAGCAAAACGATCACCACGCCGGTCTTCTTCACCAAAACGGCGCTCCATCCGACGTACCCGTCTGTAATTTTTTCAAACACTCGATTAAACCAATCAAAAAATCGGCGCAACAGTCCGTGACTTTCTTCCTTTGGCTTGAGCAGCAAGGCTGCGAGAGCGGGGCTTAGCGTCAGCGCATTGAATGCGGAAAGCAGCACTGAAATCGCAATCGTCACCGCGAACTGCTGGTAGAGTTTTCCAGTAATTCCCGGAATGAATGCCGTTGGTACAAAAACTGCAGACAGCACCAGTGCGATTCCAACCACCGGCCCCGAAAGCTCCTCCATCGCTTTGAGGGCCGCATCTTTCGGCGTCATGCCCTCTTCAATGTGACGTTCGACACCCTCGACCACGACGATCGCGTCGTCCACAACCAATCCGATCGCCAGCACCAATCCGAATAAGGACAGTGTGTTGATGGAAAAACCAAATAGTGGAAAAAATACGAACGTCCCCACGAGCGACACGGGGACAGCCAGCAGCGGAATCAAGGTTGCCCGCCAACCTTGCAGGAAAATGTAGACAACCAGGATCACAAGAGCGAGCGCAATCAATAGCGTGAGAACGATCTCCTTCATCCCTTCCGTGACCGACCTCGTCGTATCAAGCGTTACTACGTAATCCAGGTCTTCCGGAAAGCGCTGTTTCATCTGTGCCAGCAGCTTATTCACTCCGGCCGCCGCATCCACGGCATTCGACCCGGGCAACTGATACGTCGCAATGATCGCGCTATTCTTACCGTTGTAGCGCCCGGCAATACTGTAGTCTTGCGAGCCCAACTCTACGCGCGCCACATCGCGTACTCGCACCGTTCCTCCGTCTGGCGTCTCGCGCACTACGATTTGCCCGAACTCTTCGGGCGACTGCAGCCGACCTTGTGCCAGAACGGAATAGGTAAACTCCTGTTCCTTCGGTGCTGGCTCGCCGCCAGCTTTTCCCGCCGGATTCACTGTATTTTGCGCTTGTATGGCGCTGACAATCTCCGGCACCGTCACACCGAGTTTTGCCAACTGGTCCGGCTTAACCCAAAGCCGCATCGCATACTGCCCGGCACCGAACACCTGCACGTTCCCGATCCCGGGCGACCGCAGTATGGGGTCAACCAGATTGATGTAGGCATAGTTCGCGAGGAATGTCGCGTCATACGTCCCGTGCGGCGAGTAAATCGCAGTCAGCGTCAACGGAGCGGTAACCGACTTCCGGACCGTAACTCCATAATTCGTTACGTCCACGGGAAGCTGAGAAGCTGCTAACGTTTCGCGACTCTGCGCCAATACATAATCCGTGTTCGGATCGGTCTTCGCGTCGAAATCCACGATCAGGCTGGTCGCGGAGTTGCCGGTGGCATTCAGGGAATACATGTAGTTCATGTTGTCTACGCCGTTCATTTGCTGCTCAATCGGCGTCGCCACTGCTTGTTCGAGCGTTTGTGCATCCGCACCAACGTAAGTCGCCAGTATTTGAACCTCAGGGGGAACAATGCTCGGAAACTGCGCCACCGGTAATTCAAGGATCGTGATGCCGCCGACAATCACCAAGACGATCGAAATCACCATGGCCACAATCGGACGGTTGATGAAGAACTTCGACATATGCCCTCACCTTTCCTTGGTGTCAGCCGTAAATGGCTTGGGGTTCACCTGCGCGCCCGCGCGTACCTTCTGCACGCCCTCGGCGACTACCCGCTCGCCCGGCTTAAGTCCTTCGTCTATAACCCACTCTGCGCCCACGCGGTCGCCCACTTTGACCGTCCTGATGTTCACCTTGTTTTGCTCATCGATTACCGCGACCTGATAGCCGCCCTGTAACTCGGTCACAGCGCGCTGCGGCACGAGCAGCGCACCTTGCTGGAGCCGGATCACCGCGCGAACTTTGCCGTACCCTCCCGGCCTCAGAATATTTCCTGGATTCGGAAATAGCCCGGCAAGCCGAATGGCTCCTGTACCCTCGTTCACCTGTCGGTCGGCAAAATAAAATTCACCTTCATGTGCATATGTTGTGCCATTTGCAAGAATTAGCTGCAGATGCAGATTCTTGTCTGCCGCCAGCCGCGCACTCTCGGTTGGAAATCGTTCTCTCCATGCCAGATACTGCGGCTCGCCGACCGTAAAGTAGACTTTGATAGGGTCGACTGTAGAAATCGAGGTAACTGGCCCACTGCTGAGATTAACCAACGCGCCCACCTGGAGTTGGGCTTGCCCGACGATCCCGTCGATTGGTGCGACCAATCGGGTGAAATCCAGATTGATCCTGGCCGTTTCGACTGCAGCCTCGGCCGTCTTGATTTGCGCCTTTGCGGTCTCAACCGTAGCCTTGGCTGCTAGGTTATTCTGCACTGCGTTATCTAAGTCCTGCTGACTTGCAGCTTGTTCTTTCGCCAAGGGAGTGTACCGGTTGACGTCTAGTTCAGTCCTTCCCTGCACAGCCTCGGCGTTGGCCAGTGCTGCCTTGGCTTGCGCGAGTTGGCCTTCAGCTTGGTCTAAGGCTGCTTGAAACGGCCGTGGATCAATTTCAAAGAGCAGTTGACCTTTCTTTACGAACGCACCTTCCTGATATGCCTGCCGATGCAAGTAACCTGTAACCTGTGCTCGCACATCCGCATTCGAGAAGCCGTCTAACGTGCCGATCCATTCCCCATAAATCGGAACGTCCTTCTGCTCCACTTGCACAACCATGACATCCGATGGGGCTGCGGGGCTTGCGCCCGTACCTTTCGGGCGGATCGCCCCGATGACCAGGGCAATAACCACCAAACCCAGCGCTCCCGCCAGTAACAGGTTGCGTTTTGAAAGCCTGTTCATGCCGACCCCCATAGATGCGGCGTTTTCTGAGGCTTAAGGCCAAGGACGCCGATGCTCCACTGGACGACCCGTTTGATGATTTGCCGCGGCGATTGATGCAAACTTTTTACTGTTCGCGAAACTCGAAGCCATGCAACGCGTTTCTTTCAAGATCCCTGGAAGGAGACAATCGCGCAGGCCTGAATCGTGCTTTTTATTAGGCTTCCCCGGCACACCGATGGCTCTGGCTCCCGTGGTCTAACTCGACGGCAGGTCCAATGCAAATGGGCAATGCCATGTTAAGGCGGACAGGTCTTGTCTTAGACCCTCCCAAAATGCAAGACTCGGGCAACTCCCGCGCATGATTTAACCGCCGGCATGCTGGCGTTTACAGTGCCCGAATGCTCAGGTCGAATATAGTTCTCTCGCCTATCGTTATATATGTGCACACTGAGAACGAAGGGCAGATAGGGAAAACCTTGAGGTGCCTGAGCGTTCCGCGGCCCTCTGCCGTAGATATCTGGTTACCGTTCGGGAGGAAGCAGCGATCCATTCGAGCAACGCGGGATTCGTCGCGGCCATGCGCCCCGCTATTGACCGAAACCGCCGGCGGGACGATCAGGAGCGGATCACTATCAATGAGGTAAGATTTGAGCACCGCGACGTAGGGTTGCCGGTGGCTTTAGTGGCCTACCGTTGCGCCGATAGAGCTTTGCGTACGAAGCGGGCCCAGGTTGGAGGATCACGGATTCCCTTGCAGACCTCGTCTAATCTCCTTCACGAAGTACAGCGGTTATCACGGTCCAGCCTGCCAAGCGACACGGTTGAACTCGCCAGATATCTCATCGGAAAGACGATTGTGCGCAAGATCGGCCGAAGCAGGATGAGCGGTCGTATTGTCGAGACGGAGGCCTACCCACCGGGCGACCGAAGTGGACACGCCTATCATGGACAAACGGCCAGGAACCAATCCCTGTTTTTGGGCACAGGGTTTGCATATGTGTACTTCATCTACGGGACGTCCTACATGCTCAACGTCACGGCCGAAGAAGAGGGGGTTGGCGCAGGAGTTCTGCTGCGCGCCATTGAGCCCCTCGAGGGAATCAGACTGATGAAGCAAATCCGCAAAACCGACAAGGTCAAAGATCTGGCGCGAGGGCCCGGGCGGCTTGCGGCTGCATTGCAAATCGACAAGCGGTTGGACGGAGTTGACCTGTGTGCCAACGGTCCGCTATGGCTTGGAACTTCAGTCCAGGACGCTGGCCACATTAGCACTACCGTGCGCATCGGCATCACGCGAGAGGTTGGTCGGCTGCTGCGCTTTTTTGAGGCGGGCAGCCCATTCGTTAGTGCATCCCCGAAGAGGTAAGGAGTCCCGCAGGCCGGATCGGACCGATTCGGATCTGCGATAGCCCTCTTTCCACGGGCTAAGGAAATCGCCGCCAGAGTCACGGAATGTCTCGCAATCAGACGGAGGCGACGGTTCCCGACTCTTTCGTGAGAACGCCGAGTTTCTGGGTTCAGCAAGAAATGCTCCCCTTAGCCAGCGATTGGAACTAAAGCCGATATCGAAATAAGCGGTTGAACAGGCCGTGACGAGGATCACATACTCGCCGTTGATCCCAGCTGAGAATGAATTGCATGTATGATTGCAATTCATTTGCAAGTAAAGGGGCCGGTGCGCTGCCAGGAAAGATCAGGCGCATCCTCCAGATACTTCTCGCATTGCTCATCTTTCACCCAGTTTGCCGGACGGTCGCTGCAGCGGATTCGGCGGCGATCTCCGGGACCGTCACTGATCCCAGTTCAGCGCCCATCGTTGGAGCTCTCGTCCGGCTTCGCTCGGTCGATTCGAGCAAAGAGCAGTCCGTGATAACCGATGCAGATGGGCGTTACGTCTTGATTCTGCCGGCGGGACTATACGACGTCGAAATCTCGGCAACCGCGTTTCAGAGCTTCCGACAGACGGGCATGGTTTTGCTGCCGTCCGGTTCGACGGTATTGGACGCAGCACTTGCGCTTGAATCACACGCCGAGAGCATCACGGTAGTCGAAGAGGTTCTGAACGCGGATCCCACGTCGACGCAAATAGGACAGGATCTGACTGAAAAGAAAATTGCTTCTGTGCCTCTTAACGGTCGGAATTACGCGGACTTGATGAACTTGCAAGCCGGGGTGGTACCGATAAGCACTGCGCAACCGAATGCGGTGGTAATGTCCGGCGTGACGACGACACCGCCCTCAGGAGATCTGACGGCCGGAAATGTTTCAGTTGCGGGCCAGAGAGAAACCTCGAATGGATTTCAAGTAAACAACAGTGATGTGGAAGAAGACGTGAATATGGGAACGGCGATTGTTCCGAATCTGGATTCGATCCTGGAATTGCAGGTGTTGACCGGCAATTTTGATGCGCAATATGGAAATTACAGTGGCGGCCAGGTGCTGGTCACAACCAAGTCTGGCACTGATTCCGCGCACGGGAGCATATTCGAGTTTTTACGAAATACGAGTCTGGACGCAAAAACATATTTTTCACCCGACCGCGCAGCGTACGATCGGAATCAATTCGGTGGAACGTTTGGTGGCCCAATTCACAAAGGAAGCGTTTATTTTTTCACGGACTATCAGGGGACACGAATGAATGAGGGGATCGAGACCGGCCTGATCTCGGTGCCGTCCGAACTGGAACGCTCCGGAAACTTCGCGGATGTTGCCAATTCCCTGACAGGAATTGTAAGCGGGCCGAACTTGGCAAGCGAGCTTTCACAGAAGTTGGGTTACGTGGTCAGTTCCGGGGAAAGATACTACTTTTCGGGATGTACACTTTCGACGCAGTGCGTTTTCCCGAACGCCCAGATTCCGCGCTTCGCATGGTCGGCACCGGCCCAGATGTTGATTCAATACATTCCCAAGCCCAATCAAAGCACGAACATCTTTTCCACGTCGTCTCAGAATGAGGGGTTGCGCGACGACAAAGGCTCGATACGGATAGACGTTACAACGAAATGGGGAATGCTTTCGGGTTATTACTTCGCGGACGATTATCGGGTAAGCAATCCGTACCCGACGGCGCAAGGTGGCGCGAATGTGCCGGGCTTCGGCGCGGTTTCCGAAGGGCGAGCGCAACTGCTGAGTCTCGGGTTTACAAGGGTGTTCCGCGCGGATCTGATCAACGAAGCGCATTTCAGTTTTATGCGTAACTCAAACAACATCGGGACGCCCGTCGGAGGAGTAGGACCCTCACTGGCGTCGCAGGGGTTCGTCACGGGACCGGGATCGCTGGGAATCGTGCCTCTGAATCCTGCCATCGAAGGGATCGAGAATACTTCGTTAAATAGTCTGACGTTTGGAGTGGATGTGACGGGCCTGACGCAGGGGGCAAACACCTATCAGTGGACCGATAGCTTGACGCGAATAACGGGGCGGCACACATTCAAGTTCGGAGCATCGTTGCATCTCGATCAAATCAATACGGACCCCGACACGGCCTCGAATGGTTCCTTCGCGTTTCGCGGAACGGAGACTGGGTTGGATTTCGCAGATTTTCTCCTGGGGGTGGCTAGCAGCTACTCGCAGGCGGACTCACGGAGTTTTTATCCGAGGAACAGATACATTGGTTTATTTGCTCAGGACACGTGGCGAGTTTCGACAAATCTGACGTTGAATTACGGGCTGCGGTGGGATGTCTTACCGCCTTGGCGCGAGAAATACAATCAGTTTCCAGGGCTGAAGCTGGGCGAACAATCCGTAGTATTTCCCGACGCGCCTCAAGGGTTGGTGTACGCCGGCGATCCCGGAGTTCCGGCCACTTTGGCGCCTACCAAGTACTCGAATTTTGCACCACGGCTCGGTCTCGCTTACGCACCCCAGTTCAGTAACGGCGTGCTCCGACAAATCTTTGGAACGAGCAACGAGACGCGCATGGTGGCCGGGTATGGGATTTTCTACACAGCTTTTGAGGGATTGTCGGCTGGAATCATGAGTGCAAACCCGCCGTATGGATATGATTACACCAGTTTGGCTCCAGTATTATTTTCAACCCCCTTCGTCTCGGCCGCGAGTGGCGAGCAGTTTGTGCAGCCCTTTCCATCACCAATCCCTGCATACGGAGCATCTCCGGGCAATCCCGATAGAAGTGTGGATTGGACCAGGTATTCACCTATTACAGGCGTGCCAGCATTTTACGGAGGAAATATTCCGTCCTACGCGGAAGCGTACACATTGTCGCTGGAACGGAAACTTGGCAGAGAGACTCTGCTGACGGCGAGTTACGTGGGGTCCCAGGCACATCACCTGCTCGCGGTAACTTCTGCGAATCCGGGGAATGCGGCGCTTTGCCTTAGTGTGAGCGAGCAGTCGCAGGTAGCTTCGGGCAGCGCAACCTGCGGGCCATTCAGTGAAGGCGGCTTCTTCACGAAAGCAAACGGTGATGTGGTGCAGGTCCGAGGTCCCTTTAGTCCGCAATTCGACGCAGTGACGTATCAGAAGACGATGGGGGCCTCAGATTATAATTCGCTGGAAGTCAATTTAAGCCACAAGGGCAAATCGCTGGATCTGGCTGTGGCATATACATTCAGCAAATCACTTGACGATTCTTCAAGCCTGGCTGAGGAAATAAACCCAATCGATCCGCGACTGAGCAGGGCTCTTTCGGCGTTCGATTTGCGACAGAATCTTGTGGCGTCGTTCAACTACAACATGCCGAGCGACGCATTTGGCTGGCGGCGTCGCTGGACGGAAGGTTGGTCAGTATCAGGAATAGCGCGGGTAGCTACCGGGTTGCCCGTGACGTTCTATAACAACAATGACACTTCCCTCTTGGGAAGCATTCCAAACGGGGTGAACAACAATGGGTTGGATACCCCGGATCGTGCGGCGGGATATTTGCGCATTGAAAATAATCCCCGGAACAACTCCCACGATTTCGATACGTCACTGTTTTCACTTCCTGAGCTCGGAACCTTCGGAACCGCCGCGAGGCGATTTTTCTCTGGCCCTGGGATGATGAACTTTGATCTGGCATTGCAGAAGAACACAAAAATCGGTGAGACCAAGGCACTTCAGATACGAATCGAGACATTTAATACTTTTAACCACGCACAGTTTTTCGGCGCGTCAACTGTTGATGGAAATATCAGCAGTGCTACTTTCGGGCAAATCATAGGCAGTATGCCCCCAAGACTGATGCAGGTAGCGATCAGACTGATATTCTAGAACGTCCGAGAAGCGATGCAGGACTGTTCGCTGACGAACGACAGACCCCTCACCATGCCTGAAAGACGCATTCAGGCCACGCTTCAGCTGCGTTCTCCCCTTTTGGCATGAATGTAATGTTTTACTTTCGGCGGTTCGACCGTAAATCGCTTTACTTGATCTTCGACGTGGCTATCGGCCCGGGTAAAGCGATCGTGCTGCCGCTGATGCTCCACCCAGGAATCAACGATGAAACTTTCCAAATAGCGGTTTGGAATTTCTGAATCGTAAAACACTCCCCATCGGGTGGCACCATCGCGACGACGTATTCGTTGGTATTTGTAAATCTCAGTTAGAAACTGGGATGCCGCTTTGGGATCAATTGTGTATTCGATCGTCACGAGGACCGGCCCCTGGTCGGGATCGGGCTCCGCAAATAGAGCAGGTTTCCCCCAATGATTCCAACTGCTAAGGTCGATGTTCGAGTTAGGAAGGGGGAATGGAAACCTTAAAAATATACAGGCAACGATCCCGAAGCTTGAGACCAAAAGAGCAAGAGGCGCGTTCGTATGGTCTGCCGCGTATCCCCACATGGCGCTGCCCGAGGCCACGCTGCCCTGGAAAACCAGTAAATAAATCGACAACACTCTTGCTCGCACCCAGTCCGGCGCCAAGTTCTGAATTAATGTATTGAACAGGGACATGACTACGATCCAGGCCGCTCCCGCCAGCAACATCAGGACACACAGCAGGATTAGATTTCGAACGATACCCGTCGCCATCACTACCGCACCAAAAATGGCTGTCGCCAAGGTCAGCAAAGATTCCATCGAAAGCGCAGATTGTGTGCGGGGGAGGCCCAATGCACCGAGGACGGCGCCGACTCCGAAGAATGCAAGCAGCAAGCCATATCCGATGGGACCCTTGTTGAGGCTCCTCGCGATATTGGGGAGTAACGCCCAAAATGCGCTTGTGCAGAAAATTACGCAGCCGGAACGTATCAGAAGAGTGCGAATACCTGGAGAATAACGGACGTAGCGGACGGCAGCAGAGGTAGCTCCGCCGATTGTTTCGGGGGGAAGTCTTCTCGCTTTAGACGGATGTTTCCACCGAGCGATAACAAAGATGACACCAAGAAAGGAGACGGCGTTGAGCACGAAAGCCGCGCCTACTCCGGCAGCCGCAATTACCAGTCCCGCCAACCCAGGACCGATTGCCCGAGCAAGATTGAATTCAATGCCGTTCATAGCCAAGGCAGGCGCCAAATCAGCCTTGGGGACTAAGTCCGGGAAGATTGCCCTCCAGGTCGGCGACTCGATGGCATCCCCCAGGGACAGCGCCAGGGTGAGCACCAACAAGAGCCAGGGTGTCATCGAGTGGGTGAGAGTGGCAATCGCCAGGAGGATGGCAATCAAGGCCATCCAAATTTCCGTACCGAGGATTAGCTTTCGACGATCAAAAATATCCCCGACAGATCCAGCCGGGAGCGCGAGCAGAAAAAAAGGTAACGCGGCAGCCGTTTGAATCAGCGCGACGTACATGACACTGGTTGTCAGGGAGGTCATGAGCCAAGCCGCACCGACGGTTTGCATGAACGCCCCGATATCGGAGGCTAAATCGGCAATCAGAAGATTGCGAAAGATCTTGGTGCGAAGGGGGCGCCAAGCACTCGAGGGCGCGAATTGATCATGGAGAAGTGGCATTGTCGTACAACTGTATTATTAGCGATCGGTCGATGTCGCGAAGAAAGTAATCATGGAAGGAACCTTCCAAGCCGCGAAGCGTATGACACGAACCGATGGCGATCGAAGCATTCATTGATGACCCATTCAAAGGACGAGGTGACCGAAGCCGTAGGCTTTCCGCAACTGACCGCCTTTCGCTGTTCACTTCGATACAGAAAATACCGCAATCATCAGCCACACTCCCATTGCTGACCTGCAACCTGTGGCTTAAGAAAAATGCCCAAACCGCGGTGGCAGTGAGCAGAAAGATGTGTAAATTCATGCCTGAAAGACATATTGACGAAAGCTCAGTGATCTACCTGGTGGGTGCGGGTATCGCTTCACTCGCAGCCGGAGCCTTCCTGATCCGCGACGGACACATTCCCGGCAACCACATCACCATCCTTGAGGAATCCGGCAGAATTGGCGGAAGCCTTGACGCGTCTGGAAATCCCCGAGCTGGCTACAGCATGCGTGGCGGACGAATGCTCGAAAGCAAATATCTTTGCACCTTTGACCTTTTCGCTTCAATCCCCACTCTGGACAAGAGCAAGACGGTCACCGAAGAGATCCTGGATTGGAACAAAACAATGAAGACCTCGTCCAAGTCGCGTCTCTTCCGCGGTGGGCACAGGATCGATGCTCCCGCGTTTGGCCTGAGTGAAAAGCATATCTTGAATCTCGAGCGTCTGGAGATTGAACCGGAAGAGTTGCTAGGGCGGACCAGCATTTCCGAACAATTCGATTCCTCGTTCTTTGAAACAGACTTCTGGTTCATGTGGTGCACGACGTTTGCGTTTCAACCGTGGCACAGCGCAGTGGAGTTTAAGCGTTATCTAGTGCGCTTCACACACATGGTTTCCGGATTCAACACGCTTAGCGGGATTATGCGAACCGTCTATAACCAGTACGATTCGATGGTGCGGCCTCTGCATAGGTGGCTGGAAGAGCGTGGCGTGAACTTCCGCTTGAATACCCGCGTGACGGATATTTCCTTCCGTTATGACCATGAGGATTACACAGTGAAGAGCATTTCTTGCGAAAGTAACGGCCGGAGCGAAGAGATCAAACTCAGTGCTACGGATTTTGTCATCCTGACGCTGGGCTCAATGACCGAGGCATCCAGTTTGGGTTCGATGGACTCTGCTCCTGTGCTGCAGGGTAAATCCCAGGGCGGCGCCTGGACGCTTTGGGAGACGATCGCTGCGGACCAGTTGGAGTTCGGCCGTCCGGCTAACTTCACGGATCACATCGAACAATCGAAATGGTTATCGTTCACTTCGACGCTTCATGATCCGACCTTCTTCAAACTGGTTGGGGATGCCACGGGGAATGTTCCGGGAGAAGGTGGGTTAATCACTTTTCCGGAATCTGGATGGCTCGCCTCGATCGTGCTGCCGCATCAGCCCCATTTCATCGGACAACCCGAAGATGTTCAGGTCTTTTGGGGTTACGGACTTGCCGTTGAAACGCTGGGAGATTTCGTGAAGAAACCAATGTCGGCGTGCACTGGCAGGGAGATCATGACGGAGATCATTGGGCATCTGCACATAAGAGGATATAGCGCAAAGGTGTTGGAATCCTGCAACTGCATCCCATGCATGATGCCGTTTATCACCAGCCAGTTTTTGCCTCGCAGCCAGGGGGATCGCCCCGAAGTGAGGCCGGCGCATTCCAAAAACCTCGCGTTTGCCGGTCAATTTTGCGAATTGCCGGACGATGTGGTGTTCACTGTGGAGTATTCGATCCGATCCGCACAGGTAGCGGCCTACTCATTGCTGGGCCTCAAACGAACGCCGCCGCCTGTTTACAAGAGTCGATTTAACCCGCGTGTTCTGCTCAAAGCGTTTGAGGCATTGCACGATCTTCACGCCGGCTAGCAGGAAATCTGAAAATGGCCTGCGTTCCGGGCCATCCTGTGGCTCCATAACCAGGCCCAAGCGTTGCAACTTAAACCCAATCATGCAATCTCCTCGCACTCACTCCCCAGGCGATCGTAATCTAGGCCAGGCAGGCGATGAGCGCCTCCGTGACACATTTCGTTTCGCTCGGGCCGCGAATGGGAATGCAATCGACGCCTGCTTCCTTAGCCGCGTAGTCATTCCCCCCAACGAAAATGGCGTCGCCGATGTAGATCATTTCCTGGAGTGGCGTGCTGAGGATGTCGCGGAGCTTGCGAAGCCCATAGCCTTTGTCGATGCCAGGCTTGGTGACATCGATCGAGGTGGAGCCGCCCATACGCACCGAAAACTCGGGAATGAATGTATCCAGAATCGCTTTGATCTTCTTTCGCTTGACGAAGTCAGGATCCCATTTTTCCTTTTCTCTTAAGGGTGCCTGCTGGCCAAGGGCGGAGAATGTAATCTGGCTGCCCCGGTCTTCAATCACCTCACCCCAGACTTTTCCCGCTTGATAGTCGGCGTCGGCGAGGGCCCTTTTAAGAGAAGCGATGATCTTTTCCTTCTCATCCCTGGTAAAACCTTCCTCGTACAACTTCGTCCAATGACCCGTGTATTGGTAAAACTTCGTTCCACAGGCAGGCAGTAGCGACAAATTGCCGAGGCTTGCGTCCTGAGGCAGATGTGAGAGCAGTTGTTTTTCAAACTGCGGCCAATCGCCGCCGGATATCACCGCTACCTTGACGGCGGCGAGAAGACGATGCAGCAGCGCTGCCATGGATTCATCAAGCGGTGACTTACTTTCGGAAAGCGTTCCATCCAGGTCAAACACAATCAGCTTTTTCATGATCCCCTGAATTCTTCCGGTATGAACTTCGGCCCCGAGACGCTACTCCGGGAGCGCAATTTCCAACAAAATGACAGAACTGCTTGGTCGAAACGCACAGGCCCCGACAGTTGCAGGCAGAAGGAACACCTCACCTCGCGTAACCGAAAACGACTCTCCATTGTGGTCTAACTGCCCCGCGCCTTTGATGCAGACTAATACGCGTGGCAGTTTGGCGACTCCAACCGTAAACACCGAAGACCCACGCAACCTGCAGACTTCGAAAGCCGCGCAATTAAATAACGATTCACGCCGGACGGGTGTCGCACTTTCCACGACCGGCTGCACCAGTCCGGCGCCACTGCTTCTCCCAAATTCGATGCATGCAAGCGCTTCCCCGATTTGAAGGTCTCGCAGTTTGCCGGTATTCGCGTCGATGTGGCCCCAATCGTACAGGCGAAACGTCACATCACTGTTCTGCTGAATCTCGAACACCACGACGTCGCCACCAAGTGCGTGTACAGTGCCGGCAGGAGTAAAAACTGCGTCCCCCGCCTTCGGCGCAAACCATGCCAGGTCCTCCACCACCGACCCCGTTCTCACGGCCCTCTCCAGAATCTCTTTGGTGATGCCTGGTTTCAAACCCGCATAAATACGGCTCTTTCTACTCGCCTCTACGACCACCCATGCTTCCGTCTTCCCGTTCTCCCCGGGCGGAAGAAACTCCTTGTCTCTATCTGCCGGATGCACTTGCACAGAAAGCATCTCGTGTGCGTCGAGAAATTTCAGGAGAAGCGGAAATCGCCGGGATTGATGGGATGGGCTTCCCATCAATCGTTCCGGGCATTGCTCCATTAACTCGCGGATGCTATGGCCTTTTAGTGGCCCATTGGCAACAACGCTTTGCTGGTCATCTCGGTCGCTCAAAACCCACGCCTCGCCGATCGGCCCTTCGCCTGGTAGCGGTGCATTCAACAGATTCAACAAACGCCGGCCACCCCAGGGCCGATACTGATAGATCGGCTCGAATCGCAATGGATATAGCTGCACGTCACTCACAGTTTGCTTTCGCGATGCCTTTTCTCCAGTCGTTCGCGGTTACACAGTTCTTTGGCCCCTATCGAACGGCTCTGGGCGAATGAAGTTCGACTTTTCCCACGACCTGCACGGTCACCGGTTTGACCTGTATCCTGCCGCCCGCCCAGTGCACAAAATATTGTCCCGCGTTGCAGGCGACCACCCCTCGCAAAACGAAAACAGCCAGCAGTACGAGCGGTACGCTCAAGAATAGCCAGCAGATCAACAGTTCCCGGACGTGGTAAGAGAACAGACTGGCTGCAACCAATAACCCAGAACACCCAAATACTCCGTGGTTTCTGGTTATCAAACTCACAATGTCCTCAAATTCTGTCCGTGCGAAGGTGAGAATGCGCTCCGGTCGGTCGATCCCGAAGCAATGGCACGTCGTTTCATACCTATCGAGCCAGAAATAATCTTAGGGAGTTCCGTCGTCAAGCGATGCTCAGTTTTATACAGTCCTGGACGCAATGCTGTTCATCAAAGCCTGTGTGTAGTCTCGTTAGACTCGATCGGGCGTGTGCGAAGCTATATACTTGGTTGCCGTCGATAAGGGCCAGCTGGAGCAGTACGAACTTGGCCGGCAGGGGTGAATACGACGTGAGAGGGGCTGTCTTCTCGTCACGACATATTGCGACTGCAGAGTTTCTTGAAGTGCAGGATGTCCAGCGACCTCGACTCGAACCGGGGCATCTGTTGCTTCGCATACTGGCCTGCGGCGTCTGTCGCACCGACCTGCACATCGTCGAGGAAGACCTTCCTCCCATCAAAGAACGACTGATTCCTGGCCATCAAATCGTGGGAGAAATTATTGAGGGAGCTACCATCGAGCTACCCGAAGGAACGCGAGTTGGTGTCTCGTGGATTGGCGGCGTAGACGGCACCTGCTGGTACTGCCATCACAAGATGGAAAATCTATGTGATGCGCCCACGTTTACTGGTTACACCGTAGATGGAGGCTACGCCGAATATGCCTTGGTCCGGGCAGACTTCGCCTTTCGATTGCCACCGGGCATGGATGATGTGCACGTCGCTCCGCTGCTTTGCGCCGGGATCATCGGCTTTCGCAGCCTTCGTGTCGCAGGTGTTGAGCCGGGTGAGCGAGTTGGATTGTTCGGCTTCGGCAGCTCCGCAAGTTTGGCCATTGCTATTCTGCGATCCTGGAAGTGCGATGTGTACGTCGTGACCCGGGGCGCTTCTCATCGAACTCTGGCTGCTTCGCTCGGTGCAACCTGGGTGGGCAAAGAAGATGAGAAGCCTCCACTGCAACTCGACCGTGCAATCACTTTTGCTCCGAGCGGGAGTGTGGTTCTAGGCGCCCTCGCGAGCTTGCGAAAGGGTGGCGTGGTAGCCATCAATGCGATTCACCTGGACCAGATGCCGGCATTTGATTATGACAAATTACTCTGGGGCGAGCGGCAGATCCGGAGTGTCGCCAATATGACGCGTCAGGATGCACGCGACTTTCTGAAGATCGCTCAGGACCTCAAGATCCGCCCAAACGTCGCTGTGTTTCCGCTCGAAGATGCAAACAAAGCGCTGCTGGCAGTTAAAGAAGAAGACGCAAAGGGTTCAGTGGTAATTGTTCCATAGAGCAACCGCCATGATGCAAGCGCTTCTCGTGGGGATTCACAAACTGTCGTGAAAGCAACTTGCGGACATAGTCGACAATCGCAAGTTCTACGTCCGTTTTCTGCCCTTACCCCCGCCCCAAAAGTAATAAGCGACAAGCGAAGATACGACGAGTAACAAGATGAGAGCCAGTACCCTGGGATGTCCATGTTCTGCGATGAACGCGATTATTTGCCGACCGTAACGTGACGCCAGGTAAGCGAGAATCAGGTATCTGCAAATGCGGCCAATTGTAAGTGCAAAGAGGAATTTCCTTACTGGATATTGCATCGCGCCCGCCGCGAACAGGAATGGAACCATGGGCATGGGCGGGGGCAGCAACGCAGGGATGGCAATAGCGCCGAAGCCCCATTTCTCAAAGGCGGTACAAACCCGATCCATTTTCTTTCGCGAGAACCTGTGTTCGAGCGCCGCTTTTCCCCCTTTTCGAGCTAGCCGGTACGAGACGTAACCCCCAATCACGGAACCGACAGTCGCCATCAGTGCGTAGTAAAGCCATAACTGCTCTTGGCGCGCACACAAAACAATCGTTGCCACGTCCATGATGCCCGGAAGGGGAATCGGAGAATTATCTAGAATCCCGAGTGGAATCAGTCCAATGCCACCCAACTGAAATAGCCAGTGCCGTGCACTGCGCAGTGCAACGGGAAGCGAAGCCGCAAGCAGATGGAAGGTGTTCATATAGAGCAGTCTTGCCGTTTTCGTATCACCTTCCGCAACAATACAGGATCTTCTGCATGTATTGCGCTGTTCTTTTCTTGCAGTCGCCTACAACCTGTCCAAACACTCTTGCGCGTGCCGCTGTCGAGAGTAACTGGCGCGCAAATCCAGCCAATGTGTTTGATGCAGGCATGGGCGCCGAGCTGTTCAGGGAGCGGCGGTTGTTCGCTCTCTGAGGAACATCCGAGTCACCCAACGCCTTGATCAACCGCCGTTCGCCGTCATCTGCTGCGTAAACAATCGTCGAATTCTGGTTGTTCCAAAGAGCGTTTTTCGGTTCAGGTTCGGCTGGGGCAGAGTCTGCGCTGTCTTCCTTGATGGCTCTGCTTGACACGCGGAAGTTGGCGGGCGCTGACAGGATGGGGCGGACGCTCCGAGGTCATGCAATCCCGAGTCAGCCATAAAGGAATTTCAAGTGGTCGCTTCATCCGTGCGGTGAGAATGTCGGTGAAGACCGGCAGAGCACGTATCACTATCCCGTCGGCACCCTGCCGATCCCGTTCTCATTCCACTGCCGTTAACGGTGAGAGCCTCCAGACCTGTGGGAACCTCAGAGGGGGCTATTCTAATTCTCGTCGCAAAATGACATGATTAACCGGGTCTGGCACGTCGGTAAAATGAGCTCATCACCTCTTACTAGAAAATTCATAATTCCAGTTTCTAAAGGCCTAATATGGAACCCGATCAGGATGTACGCGACACAATTCTGTTACTCGTCAATGCGTGCAATGATTACCAAATACGCGCTCTAACTTTAAACTCCGTGCTTCGTGCGCTGCAACTCCACCCAGCCGGAAAGAGAAATAGTCTTTGCGACTGCGAATTGCGGGCTGAGGTATTGAAGGCCTATAACAATGCGGAGGCTATCGTAAAGCATCAGGCTAAAGGGGTTGTCTCAGCGTTAGAGGGGTCTGGCCCGTTTCTCGACGTTCTAACACAATTTGCAACTCGCCACTATCTTGACTTCGAGGAAATCGCCATGGGAATGCGCTTCGACGAGCAAGGTGAAGCCGGATTTGGCCGTACGCACCATTAATTAACGTTTCGTACCCGATCTCCGCTCCTACGTCCTCTGTTTTTTGGGTCGCTAGCGATCTGCGCGACGTTTTTCAGGGACTCAACGAAATCCAGGCGGACCGCCACCCCAAGGCGGTCCGCGTTATACATACCTGGGCCCTGTCGTACGACATGCCCTATACAAGCCCATTCCTCCGGAGTATTCCCGGTAATCTCTTCCGGCAGAGTCAGTCGAAGCTGTAGATCGGCGTCAATGATAGGCGCGGAATCCGTTTCAAAATATAGACCGCGTTCTGAAATGTTGATGGATTCGCCCGATTCTTCCAGAGCATTCGATTTACAGCTGCGGAAACGAAACGGAATCGCTACATTAAAGCGACTCGATAAACGACGATCCGGACCGCCAGATAGATGCATATTAGCCTCTCGATGCGCGGAAGGAAGGGTGGGC
This sequence comes from Candidatus Acidiferrales bacterium, assembly GCA_963723725.1. Taxonomy (GTDB): domain Bacteria; phylum Acidobacteriota; class Terriglobia; order Acidiferrales; family UBA7541; genus Acidiferrum. The sequence goes on along the minus strand of CAVRSA010000011.1, from coordinate 49,611 downwards.
GCCCTTTGATTTTATGGAAGGTGAGTCAGCATAGTTCCAAGCAGCCTCGCGGTCAATGAATCTTCGTTACGTAAATCTCGGTATGGAACGCGTGCGGCGAGAATAATAGACTTGAAGAGCCAACAGTTAGTCAGCGACCCCTTTCAGCTTACGGCTAATCATCAGCCGGAGCGGTCGCCCTGCAGGTGGCAACAAAACCCATGCAGCTCGGCTTTCGAGCATTCGAATACATCGACTGAGAGCATGATTTTCCCGCTCACGAGCAGACGCCCCTTCACGATGCTCTTGCTGGATTCCGCGCGGTAACGGATATTCATTTTGGACCCTAAAAGGCTGTAAACTCGTTTCCTCGTTCTAATCGCGAACGAAGGGGTTCACTGTTCCATGCTGAGGCGGGGCCGTTGCTGGTATGTCTTGCTTATTTTAGGTTCTCTTGTGAGGCTTCCCGCCTCATATGCGCAGCTTCCAACCGGAAGTTTACGCGGTACGGTGCAGGATTCCAGTGGCGCTCGCGTCACGGGGGCGGCGATCCATATCAGAAACCCGGAAAAATCGATCTTTCGGGAGTCCGTGTCAGATTCGCGTGGCGAATTTCGTAGCGATGATCTTGAACCAGGATCATACAGCGTTGCCGTCAGCGCCGTAAATTTCACCGAAGCCCATTCGACTGTCATCATTGCCGTCAGCTCAGTCCGCGAAATCATCGCTGTCCTCCAGCCGAAAACTGTCACGGAACAAGTCCTGGTGAAAGCGCCACAATCGATCACGAGCGAACAACTCGAGACTGCCAGCGCGACGCACCAAGCCATCATTTATCGCCAGGACTTGGCTGACATTCCGCTTGCCGCGCGCAGTTTTGCCAATATTTCCTATCTCGCGCCGGGAACGGAGCCCGTCGAACCTTCCGACCCCACCAAGGCGCGCATCACTGCTGTTTCCACCGGGGGCAGCTCGGGCCTTAACAACGAAGTCTCGGTTGATGGCGGGGACAATTCCGATGATTACATCGGCGGGTTTTTGCAGAACTTTTCTCCTGACGCGATCCAGGAATTTGCGTTTCGCACCGCGCAAACGGATGCCGACACCGGGCGCACCACGGCGGGCTCTGTCGTCATCACTACGCGGAGTGGCACCAACGACTGGCATGGCGAAGGCGCGGTATATATTCGAGCCGCTGACCTCAACGCACGTTTTCCAATCGACAATCCCGCCCCCAATCCCAAGCAGCCGTTCTCTCGACAAAACTACGTCGGTACACTTGGCGGACCGATTGTGAAGGACAAGGTCTGGTTTTTCACTTCGTTCGAATACGTTAACGAGAATGCCAGCGTTGCCTACAGCCCGGCCAGCATGCAGCAGTTCGACGCCTTGGCGCAGTTGGCATCGATGGGACTGATTCCAGGCGTGCCCTCGATCAACGTTCCGAATAACGTTTCAGTTCCCTTCCGCGACTACCTCGACAGCTTCCGCGTGGATTGGGCGCAATCAGAGAGTTCGCGTTGGTTCCTGCGCGCGGCTACGGACAGTTACACGACGAAAAACTCCTTAGTGGAACAGGGTGCGCTTCCCTCCACAGGTTCGACGGCACACAACAATTACTTCAGCTTTGTCATCGGCCAGCAACATGCGTTCTCCCCCTCGTGGCTTGGCTCTCTCGTGCTGAATGCGAGCCTGCTGCACCTGACGCAAACGCGGAATTCGGATCTGGGATTTGCCCTGGCATTCCCATTCACCACCACATCCAGCACCACCAGCGGCTTTGAAACCTACGGCGACAACCAATACATCACAGCGATCACCAATTTCCCGATTCTGCGAAATCAGGAAAAATATCAGATTCGTTACGACGTAAGTCATGTTAGCGGTAGTCACTCTACGCGTTTCGGTGTGAATTTCATTCACGAACCGGTGATGAGCGGTGCTCTCACCGCGAACAAAGAGACTTTGGTCACGTTTCCCGAGGATCCCACGTATTATCTCGATAACCTCTCTCAGTTTCCCGTTGATTACGCAAATGGAAGCGTGACCAAGCCCTCGGGAGACGGCAGCTTCTCGCAAAATGTGCAGCGGTTTGGTCTTTATGCGGAAGATTCCTGGCGAATTAACCCTGGGCTCACCGTAAATTACGGTCTTCGTTACGACACCACGTTCGGATTGTTTATCGCCTCGGGCCACAATCAGAGTTTCAATCCTGCGCTCAGCACCGGACTGGTTAACGGCATTCCTCACGATTACCGCAAGGCATTCGCGCCGCGTTTGGGAGTGGTGCAAACGGTTGGTAGTTCGAACAAGACCGTTTTCCGGGGCGGCGTAGGGCTATATTATGACGACCTCGCGCAGAACGGTTGGGTAACCGCCTTTCAATCGGTGAACGCCGGGAGCATCGCAAACGGCCCGATTACTCCCGCGCTGATCGATCCTGACTATCACACGCCCTACGCATTGCATGCTACTGCCGGAATTCAGCATTCAATCTCCAGAAATTGGCTTCTGAGCGGTGATTTTACGATTGAAACAGGCATGCACGGCTATCGAAGCTACGCATATCCGGAAGCATACGTGTTCCGCTCCGATAACCGCTCGAGTTACAAGGGACTCGGGCTTAAGCTGCAGGGCAATGTCACGAACTGGGCACACTTCGACGCGGTTTATACACTCTCGAAGGCGCAAACATGGGGTTGCGTGCTCGGCGAATTGTTCGATTATGTGAATGGAGTTTGCAATACGCAGAATCCCTTTGGCCCCGGGGATTACGGTCCCTCCGGCGAGGATGTTCGCAACCGATTTGTTCTGGCCGGTACCTTCCAAATCCCGTATGGATTCCAGCTGGCCACCTTGTTTCAGGCAGAGAGCGCTCGTCCGATCACATTGACAACACCGGTGGGCACTCGGGCTGTTGTCAACGGTCAGGAAACTACCTTGGATGAATTGCGTGGCACACCGTATATCCAGATGGATCTTCGCGTTAGCCGGCCATTTACGCTGCACGACCGCATCGCGATCACACCATTTGCAGAATTTTTTAACTTGTTCAACCGTAACAATCCCGGCGCAAACTACGTCACCGATATTTCTGCGTTTCCGACGCCGGTGAACAACCTGGCCAATGCCACCGCCTTTTGTCTGAATCCAGCTTGTACCGTGACGCAACCGATCACCAGCCTAAACCAGCTACGCTTTCCAGCAGGCGCGCTCGGGGATTTTTTTGGACCTGGCACCACGGTCGGCATACCGTTTGCTGCACAGTTAGGCGTCAAAGTCGCTTTCTGAGAGGAGTCGCGCGTAAAGAGTGATCGATGAAGTCACATAGTATGCAAAAGGTCAGCTCGATTCTAGAAATTCGTGGTGAGGCGAAGAGCGAAGCTGCGTGACGGCCCGATTGCATTTCCTGAGAAAAGACCGCCGAAGTCGATAACGTCCAGGACGTTTGTGAGGTTTTGCCCGTCGGCCTGAAGCCGCATATTCATGCGGTCCGACTTGTAGAGGTCAACGCCTGCTGAACAACTGACAATCAGAGCGGGATAGATGCGCCCGCGCGCGAAGTTGATGCGATTCAGGACTTGCTGGCCATACTCCTCAAGCACGGTCTGGGGATCGCCGTCGAATTCGAACGGAAGTCCACTGCCGTACTGGATGCCCGCAGCGACCCAAAAACGAGGCTTGATCTGATACCTCCAGCGGGTAAAAACGGTGTTGCGCTGATCCTGCGAATCCGGAAAGTGACCTCCCAATTGTGATTCTGCCGCTGCGGCATCAGCGCCGAGAAACAGGCCGCCGCTCACCGGAAACCATACATTCCCGACCATGTAGGAATAACTCGCAATACCAGAAAGGCCGTGCCAGTTGGGAACTTCGATTTTTGCTTCGGCCCCATAAATAATGGCCTTCTGGAAAGAGATAGGGAAGCTTATGGTCGTGTTGGCAATCTGGTCGTCGTCGGCGTAGTTGTTGACCGACCGCCGGTAGAAATTAGCGTCCAGCCTGAGATTTGTGCCGAAAGCTTTCGAGATGCCCCCCTCGTAATAGTTCCCTTCTGAAGGCTCGACCGGCAGACTCAGAAAATTCGGATTGATCGTGGTCGTCTCATACGAACTGGATAGCAGGATATTCTCGAACGATGGTGTCTGGAAGATCCGGTCGTAGGACAAATGCGCGACCAAACCAAGGGTTGGGAAGTAGCGGGAAATTGCCACGCGCGGTTCGACGGCCTGCTTGTTGACCACCAACTGATAGTGATCCCAGCGCAAGCCGAGGTTCATCGTCCAATTACCGACGTGGATCTGATCCTGAACGAATGCGGACTGCTCGAGGTCGGGCCGTTTGCCTTGACTGGGATTGGCACCAGGAAAATTAAACGTGAGTGCGGTATCCGGGTCGAACTGCGATGGGTCTGTAATCACATAGCTGAAATCTTCATTGAGGAAAATATTGTCGGATTCGACGCCGACCTTCCACTCCTGCGCACCGTGATTGATCGTAACCATTCCCTTGAAATAGGCTTCATTGAAGAAGTTGTGCTGAAACAGGATGATCGGGGTGGACAGGTCGTTTGAAAAGAAGTTGTTCGAATTATTACGCACCATACCACGGAAATCAGCGATGATGTTCGGCGAGAAAATATGCTGGTACGCAGCCGTGCCCATAGTTTCAAAGTTATTGGCGGTTTGCAGCTGGCATGGGGGTCCGGTTAATTGCTCGGGAGCATAGCACCAGGTTTGCTGAACCTGCTCGTTAGGCAGCGCGTAACGAGACAATTCGTGCCGAACCACCAGACTTAGCCGGTCAGTTGCCGAGAAATCGCGTTGGTAATTGACCGCAAAATCGCCGGTCGTCCCGTTGTTCGTAAAGTTCTGAGGTACCACGGGATTGAGATAATGATCGGTGCCCGCTCCCGAAGCAGTGAATCCAAGAGTATTCTTGCCCCAGGTGAATTGACCCAGGGCGAAGGCACCCGCCGTGTCGAAGCTTCCACCGGAAAGCACCAGCTGGCCACGAAAACCTGCTTGAGGATCCCGAAGAGTGTTTACTTCCACCACGCCACCCATTTTGCGGCCATACTCAGCAGGAAATCCTGCGGTGTAGATGCTCACCGAATCAACATCGTCAGCGCCGATTTCCGGGCCGAAACTCGGAGACCGGTTGTCCGTGAGTGGAATGCCATCGACCACGAACTGAGTTTGGTACTCCGAACCGCGGGGATGCAGCACCGCATTTCCTTCGTACAGCCACCCAGGCTGTGTATTCACAAGATCTTGCATGGAACGGCCTGGCAGCGACGTAAGCCTGTGCTGGATTGCATCGGAGCCAATTTCGTTGACTGAGCCGGCCTGATCGGGATCCAGCAATGTGTCATGTTCCTTCACCGTAACCGACTCATTATTCGAAGGTAACCTGAGTTGGACTACAAAATCGGTTGGAAGCGATGACCGGATCTGAACAGATTCAGAAACCGGTTGAAAGCCAGATTCAGTAATTTCGATCTGATAGATGCCGTACGGCAGGCGCTGGATGGACAACGCACCCTGTTCGTTCGTCGTCATCGTATTGTGGTATTGGTTCGCTTGACTCGTTAGATGGACTGTCGTTTTGACGCCAAGACCGGACGGATCCGTCACCTTCAGGCGTAATTCTCCGTAATTACTCTGGCCGAGCAGAGATGTCGCCACAAAAAGAAAAAGTCCCAGGAGACGGATCGTCACGCTTACCCTTTGTACTCCCTCTGGCACGGGCCTCCCTGCATGGGCGTCCCAGTGAAACTTGAATCCAGGTCGTCCTATTTGATTATTCCCTTTAGATTCAATTTGTTCAGAGTTTTTTTTGTGGAATTTCCACACCTTTTTAACTAACCGAGCGGTTCGGGGAGACTGGGCTGCCAAAGAGGCTGAACAAGTTGCACATTGCCCAACCTCTGACGGCATGGGCGTATGGACTTGTGTTCAGCCATCCCATGATCAGGCACTTCGCAGGTCCGGTTATCCCGTGTTTCTCTTTCCGAAGTATTACAATCGCCTAGGAGGAAACTGCCATGCAAGGGTCACCGAAAGTCATTGAAGAACTAAACAAGGCGCTCCGTGAGGAGCTTACCGCGATTAATCAATATTTTCTGCATGCCGAAATGTATGAAAACTGGGGTTACGAAAGGCTTTCCGAATACATCAAGAAGCAGTCCATCGGCGAAATGAAACATGCGGAAGTACTTATGGAGCGTATTCTGTTCCTCGACGGCGCGCCTTCTATGAAACCACTAGAGCTTACTGTAGGTAAGAATGTGCAGGATATGCTGCAAAGCGATCTCGATCTTGAGCTTGGTGCAGTGAGAGATTACAACGCAGCGATACAAGTTGCAGTCTCGGAAAAAGACAATGGTTCGCGCGATCTCTTCGTCACGCTGCTAAAAGATGAAGAAGGGCATGTCGACTGGCTCGAAGCACAAATGCACCTAATCAAGGAACTTGGGTACGAGCGTTATCTCACGATGCAATTGGGTGAGGACGAAGAGGAATAATAGCTTTCACTCCCTTGCGCGCCTTATCGTAGCCGACTGCGCCAACGTCGCCGACTCGTTCCATCTGACGGGCGAGAACGCTCCGGTCAGGATTGTGCTGATCTAAGACCAGACACTAAGCAACTTCTAAAGGGCTGCGAAACATGATCTCATCCGCAGCGAGAGCCTGAGCGTTTAAGCAAGGCGGCGCGCGACGAGTAACCAGCCTCGCGGGTCCTCGCCGGAGTAAGCTCTTGCCCTATGCTCAGGGCGGATTTCGAGGCGCGCGGGCTCGAGAGATTCGATTTCCCAACCGTCCGCAAAGGCATGGCGCAACTCGGACTGAGAGACCCGTCGCGGCCCCTGGTTTCCCGGGGTAGCGTCACTGAAACAAAGCAGGAACAACCGCCCGTCCGGGTTGAGGACGCTCTTGAGACCTCGCACGTAGCGAAGGCGGTCGGCGTCAGAGAAAACGTGAAACAGACCTGAATCGATTACGTTATCAAAGCGTTCGGTCCACTCCTCGAGGCTTAGGGCATCTTTGACGTGGAAGTTGACGATAAGATTGCGCTCGGCGGCCTTGCGCCGCGCCGCAACGATGGGCTCCTCCAGGAAGTCGAATGCCGTGACGGCATGGCCAAGTGCGGCGAAGAACAGGGCATGCTCTCCGGTGCCACAGCCGGCATCGAGAATCGAGCCGACGACCTTGTCGGCAGCGGCCTGAAAGACAGGTTGGGGCCTGCCGATATCCCAAGGGGGGCTGCCAGCATAAGCGCTGAGAAACGAGTCGCGATCGTGGGTCAAGGCTTTGTTCCGCTCAAAATCCCTCTCAGCTTAATACATAGAGTCTGCCAAGTGGAATGGTTCTTGCCTAGACTGCGAGGGGCACAGAAAACGAACGCTAGGATATTGAAAATTTACGCGAGTGTGAAGCGATTTGCCCGCCAAGCGCGGATTAGTTCGCTACTTTCTCCTCATTTCGGCCCTGTGAGCCTCACTTTCGAGGTACGTAACTAGGATTTAATATGCCCGACATTGAATCTGTGATGACCTCTCTCACGTTTACCGACGGGATTCGCCGATGCGCTTCGCCGGAATGGGAAGATTGAGTTCGTCCACGTGCGCCGCGAAGAATATGGGGTTTTCGCAGCAGTTGCAGACGCGTACTTCACGGGCAAACCGGTGGCGGTATGCGGGACGGCTGGCCCAGGGGTCACACACTTATTTAATGGGCTTATGGACGCACGGAAAGAGGGGGCATCAGTCATCGCGATTGCGGGTGATGTCGAAACAAAGCTGATCGACACGGCCGCGCTCGAAGAGCTGAACCCCTACAAATTCTTCGACAGTGCATGCCTCTATGTTGGGCGCGTGGTGACGAGGTAAAAAAAGTACAAATCGATCATAACCCCAAGCATATCGGACGGAGGACTCCGGTTGATCTCGCGCTCGTGGGCGATGTTAAGGCCACGCTGGCGGCACTGTTGCCAATGGTGAAGGAAAGAAACGAGACACGTTTTCTCGAAAAGCATCTGGCCGAAACCGCGGAGTTTGCCGGACTGCTGAAGCACTACGTCGAGAAAGGGCCGGACATAAAACCAATTCGACCGGAATACCTGACAGCGACTCTCTCCGAACTGGCATCGGACGACGCTATGTTCTTCGCCGATACGGGGACGCCGTGCATCTGGCTAGCACGACACATCAAGGGCGGAAGAAAGCGGAGGCTCTTCGGGTCATTTTCTTGGGCCTCCATGGCCTGTGCCGCGTCGAACGCCTTTGGAGCGCAGCTGGCGTATCCGGGCCGTCAGACAATCGCACTCTGTGGCGATGGCGGATTCACAATGCTGGCTCTAGGCGATCTCGCAACTCAGGTTGAACGGAAATCCCGGGTAGTTCAGATCATTTTCAACAATGAATGCCTCGACTTCGTCAAAATCGAGCAGCAGGAGGCCGGCATGGTTCCTTTCGGCGTCGAGTTCAAGAATCCGAATTTCGCGCGAGTCGCCTTAGCAATGGGTGCGAAAGGCATACGCCTTGAAGACCCAACCAACGTGCGAGAGGCTCTCCGGGAGGCCCTTGCCTACAAAGACGGACCTGTGGTCATAGACGCAGTTGTAGATCCGTTTGCGCTTTCTCTGCCCTCACATGGGCCTCTTCACACGGCTGCGGGCTATACGATCAGTATGGCCAAGCAGGTACTGTCTGGACGCTTGGATTCGGTTATCAAGACCGTCGAACGCAACATTCGTCTGATATAGTTCCGCGAACGCCTGGCACAGCGGATCCTGCATAAAGCGCGCGAGGACGGAAATCGCACGGATTGTCGATTTACTATGGGCCGGTTCACCGCGCTTTGAAGCATAGGATACACTTCAGGGAGGACTCAAATGCGTGCTGCTGTTGTCAGTTCCTTCGACAAACCGCCCCACTATACAACCTTCGCCGACCCTGTAGCGGCAGAAGGGGAACTGCCGGTCGCTGTGCTTGCTGCTGGCCTTCACCCGATTGTCAAAACCCTGGCAAACGGTACCCACTACGGCAGCACGGGACTTTTGCCGTTTATACCTGGACTCGATGGTGTAGGCCGGCTCGAGGATGGCTCTCGTGTCTATTTCGGAATGTCGCGCAGCCCCTACGGCACGTTCGCCGAGCGTGCCTTGGCGGCGAACTGGATTTGTATCCCGCTGCCTGAAGGCTTGGATGACGCAACCGCCGCGGGGATTGCCAACCCTGCGATGTCTTCGTGGGCTGCACTGACAGGCAGAGCGAAGTTCGTTGCGGGAGAGACCGTGTTGATCCTCGGCGCAACTGGTGTCGCGGGACAGCTCGCAATTCAAATCGCAAAACGGCTGGGAGCACGATGGGTAATCGCAGCAGGACGCAACCCACGCGCACTGGAAACACTGAAAGAACTCGGCGCAGACACAGTGATCTCACTGGATCAAGAGCACGATTCTTTGGTGGGAGCGTTCCGAAACGAATACGTCAGTGCAGGCGTTGATGTGGTGCTTGACTATCTATGGGGCCGGCCGGCGGAATGCTTGCTCGAGGCCATCTCGCAGAAGGGACTTCGCCGGGCAGCGGCGCGAGTGCGATTTATCCAGATCGGCGCGTCAGCCGGTGCGGAGATCAGCTTGAGCGCAGCAGCTCTGCGAAGCTCGGGGCTGGAACTTCTGGGCAGCGGCACTGGCAGTGCCTCGCTCATCCAGCTGCGGGCAGCCATCGCAGAGTTCTTTAATGCCGCCGCAACGAAGCCGTTCGCTTTCAAGGTGAAGACAGTACCACTTGAGGATGTCGAAGCACTCTGGAACAGTCCGCAGCAGGACACGCGACTGGTGTTTCAGCCGTGAACGACCAGACTCTACTCAAAAGCTATCGAACGCGAGTGTAGGTGAAGGTGTCGGTCATGGACTTGCCATGATCGTCGAACGTCCACACCTGTGTAATGTGATCCTTGTCTAGAATCGTGAGGGTGAGAGCGGCCATGTGGGATTCATCCGGCGATTTGGCCCCTCCTAACCGAACAAACTTGAAATCATATTTGCCCGTGGCGCCCTTAAGCGGATCGGTCTGCATGGCAGGCTGATTCCCCATAGCACAGTAGTGCGTCACGGCGAGGCGATCCCCGTCGACGGTGTACATAGTGATCATCTCTGATTCTTTTGCAGGCAGCATATGTTCCATGACGACGCTACCATTTGAAACCACGGTATATGTAACTTTGGTAGCAGCCGCCCCAGAACTGCTCTTGCCTTCCCATTCGCCTGCGAGGGATTTCAGTTGGTCGAAGGCGGGAGAGGCAGCGACGGCCGGATGCATTTCCTGAGCGACCAGGATACGGCTGAGAAGTAGCCCAAGTGAGAGAGTGAAGAGAATTCGCGGGCGAAGCATGGTGACCTCCTGCTGAATCTGACTTGGCGATTTGCGAGGAAATCGCCGGACGAGTGAACCGTGGCGGAGATTGTGGCGCGAACGCGAAGAAATGTCTAGCGAGAGGATGACTGACATATTGCTTGCCGATTCGCGTTTGCCGAGAGCCAGAGTGTCGGGTCTTGCTAGGCGATCGCAACCGGGAGTAACCTCTATCTCGAAGAGCACGTCGCTGGAGGTCCGGTGTGTCCACGCCTAAATCTCTGACCTATCTCTCCTGCTGTATTTTATTAGCCGTCGCGATTCCCTTCCCCCGCGTCGCCGCGCAAAGCTTTTTTTTGACGCCCATTCCGAACGCACCGTTCAGCGGCGTCGTCAACATCGAACGAACCATCGTTCGTAACGATGGCTCGATCGCGCAGTTCAAGTCGACTCGGGAGGTCGCCCGCGATACCCGGGGCCGCATTCACAACGAGTTAAGGGCTCTCATACCGATCTCCAGCGCCAATACCGCGGCACTTTTAAACATCCATCTCTACGATCCGCAGACTCGAATCTCTACCGAAATCGATGTGCAGACGCGAACCTTCCGGACAATGACCGTGAGTCATCCGCCTTCCACCGAGCCGCCTTCGCTCCGCTTTGCCTCTCCTGATCGCAATGCGCCTGCCAATGAATTCACAAAGCAAGAAGACCTTGGAATTCGCGAGATGGAAGGCGTACTGGCGCACGGAATCCGGCAGACCCAAACCGTCACGAATGAGAACGATGGCAAAGAGGTCGTTATTACCGACGAATATTGGTATTCAGAGGATCTCCGCATCAATTTGCTCATCAAACATGACGATCCACGCAGGGGAATGATTACCTTGACGGTTGCTCAAATCTCGCGAACCGAACCCGATCCCGCATACTTTGAGGTTCCCGAAGGCTACACGCGCCCGGGAGCGAAGCCGGGAGTGGAAAAAGTAAATTGACGTCTGTTCTTTGTGATCGGCAGGGTGGGTGATTCCTGCCGGCTGACGCCATCGCCGCCCTGTCAAAATCAATCCGTGCCGCTTCAGCTTCTCAATTCATCGAACGTCCGCTGCATATCGAGAGGACTCCACCATGTCACAAACAAAAAGACCGAATTCTTTCCGCAAGGAACTGATCTCGCTGCTTACCGAAGAAAACGCTCACGCCGGCTTCGACGCCGCTGTGAAAAACTTCCCCGCCAGTTTACGCGGCAAACGCCCAGATGACTTGCCCCACTCCGCATACCAACTTGTCGAACATCTTCGCATCGCCCAATGGGACATCGTCGAATACGCTCTCAACCCGAATCACGAGTCCCCTAACTTCCCTGACGGCTACTGGCCGAACTCGCCTGAGCCTCCCGACGCCAAGGCCTGGGACAAGTCCATCGCATCTTTCCGCGCCGACCGCAAAAAACTGGTCGCTGCGCTTAAAAAACACGACCTATTCGCTCCCATCCGGCACGCCAACAACCAGTCCCTTGCCTCCAAAGCCATTTTGCTTCTTGACCACAACGCCTATCACCTCGGCCAGCTTGTCCTGCTGCGCCGCCTGCTTGACGCCTGGCCCGAAAAATAAACAATGAGTTCAATTGAGAAGTTAAAGTGCGGGCTTCCAACTTTCGTCGGGCTCGTACCCTGTCATGGCTTGCGCAGTATCGAAAGTCGATTCTCCAAGGTCTTTCTGATATACGACACCGTCTTTACCAACGATAAAGGTCATGATTCCGGAATTTCGATACTCTACCGGATACGCAACCACCGCGAAGCCGCCTGTCATTTTTCCGTTCGCGACGTAGTCTTTTGCGCCGCCTTTGGCTTTTGCTCCCTGCTTGTCAAGAATCCTAAAAAAGTAGCCTCCAAACGCCTGGGCTTTGTCTCCCGCATTGGTGTAACCCAAAGCCTTGGCAAAATCGCGCAGGTCGTTCAATGGACTTTTCGTCTGCCCTTCCGGGACTTCCCAGTACAGCCCGTTCTGCTTTCCTTCGTCGCTTATAAATTTCTGCGCATACTCTTTTTTGAGGCCGAAGTATCTAGATTCGGCTTCAGCGACGGCGCCGATCGCGGCGATTGCCGTTAATTCGTCCTTGCCAATCCGCCGTGCCAGAATCTCATCCTTGCCTGCGGCGGTGTCGAAGACCCATTGGCCTGCGGGGTTCTTTGCCAACGGAATTGGGAATGGATAGTTATCGGCTCCGATCATCAGAATTTCTCCGCCAAGTTTGATCTCGCGCCAGCGATGCATCTGGTTGTACGCAGCGACGAACTCGGCCAGATTGTCCTTGTCTTTTACCGCGTCCCCCGAGAAGAGAGCCATTTTGCCGTCCGGCCCAAAAATCGCGAGCAAGCCTGGTTGATCGCCCGTCTTGGCGGCTTCGAGGAATGCTGCGCCTGCCGCCTCTGGCGTGGCGAATGCGGACTGCGCCGTAACCGCTGCCGCTGGTTTCTCCGGTACGGATTTGTCGCACGAACTCATTGCCGCGGCAATGGAAACCAGCAACGCGACGCATACAATCCCGCCGACACGGGACATATCATTTCTCTGATTCAGCTTCTCGCGCAACATACACAGTCCTCCAAAGATTTTCATCCCGACTTCTGACTCGCGAAGGCAAGCCGGTCAGCGCCGGAATCCTCCGCCGCCAAATCCACCACCGCCGAATCGACCGCCCCCAAATCCGCTCGATCTCATACTTCCCCACCCACGACTGCTTTCTGCCCTCGACGACCAACCGCCGGAATCACCGAACCCGCCGGAATGACCGCTCATTCCGCTGAAAGCATTTGAACTGCCCCAACTGCTGTGACCAGACCACGATGAGCTGCCTGAATGGTCCGAGGCAAAATTCGACGCACTCCCCTTGTTGTAATTATTAACGTTCACTGAATTTCCGCTGATGTTTCTGTTCGAGCTGTTGTAATTGTTGTGGCTGTAGTTGTTGTAGTTACTGTGGTTATAGTTGTTGTAATTATTGTTGTAGCCGTAGCTGTTGTGGTATCCACCGTTGTAATAGCCGCCGTGCCATGCCGTGTTACCGTAGTATCCCCCACCGTGATACACAACCGCTGTGCCGTGCCAACCGCAATTCCAGCTGCTATACCCCCAACCGCAGCATCCTCCCGCCATCATCGCGCCAACTGCTATTCCAGCCCCAAATCCAATGATTCCAGCAGCCGCCACATCCCATCCGCTGTAGGAATACGGCACTACGTAGGGCGTCCCGTAAACAATCGTGGGGTTGTAGGTCGGCACGTAAACGATCTGGGGATTCGTCGGTTGAATCACGATCGTATCCGGCGCCTGCTGCACCACAGTGATCTGAGGCGTCGTCTTCAGATTACCCGCCGTTTTTGCCTGCGCACGCAGAGTCTGGATCGCCTTCATCACATCTGCCTGCTGATCGTGAAACGCTTCGCCCAGAGACGAAGTCCAAGTCAAATTCTTCGACAAGTTATCCAGCACCGACGGAAACTGCGTTAAGGCTTTCACGGCCGGGTCCCACGACTGCTTGTCGACCGCCTGCATCATCGCACTACCTGTCAAATTCTTATTCTGTCCCATCCAGTAAGCCGCAATCGCCACCTGATCTGGAAAGGTGGACGCGGCCAAGATCTGGGCGACGAGCGCGTCCGGATACAGCGCGATGGGTGCCACGAGCGCTTGCAGCTCGGCCGCAGTCTGTTGCGTCGTCTCTGTCGGGTTCGCTGGTCCGGTATCAGCGGAAGGAACCGTCTGATAGCCGTAGAGGAGTTCGGAGGACGCTACTCCAAGTAATGCGCTGAGCGTAATCGCGAGAATTCTTTTGAATGTTGTAGGATTCATTATAAATCTCCACTTTCCGCAAGAAGTCTGAACATATGTTCGTTGCCGCCGCCGGAATTATAATGCCAATCCAAATTCATACACGTCTTGATCTCCTAGAATGAAAACCGCATGCCTACGAGAGGACCTTTCTGGCTGAGACTCAGACCCACACGGTCCGGTGTCCCATTTACATTCAACCGGGCTTCCCCGTTGGTGTCCTGCATTCGCAGTGATATCCCTGGTAAGGGTAATCCCCACGTCGCCGGCAGCGGAAAAGAAATTACCATAGCCAAACAGGTACATTCCATAGACATTCCCTTCGACCAGCACGCGCGAAGAATCCAACAGGTAGGACCTGCCTGACGCCATCGCAACTGTGCCTTCAGCCTTCGAAGCAGCACGACTCGAGACGTAATCGTAGCGACTCGAATCGAGCGCGTTACTTTTTCATTCACTAATCCGGTATGCGGGTATTTCTAAAAAAAACACCCGTAACAACTTTCCTCTATTAGCGTCAACGAAATCAGGGTCGGAGGTAGCGTGGACGGTCTGAAACGGAGGGAAGTGAGAAATCGACTCACTCTCAAATTCCATAGTTCAAGGCAAGACAGTGTGAAATGACAGAGATGTTCGTGATGCAATCCTACTGCTCGTAAATGCGTGCAATGCTCACCAAATACGGAATCTAGCCCTTACTTCCGCGTTTCGTGCGTTGCAATTACGCCAGAATAAAAAGCAGGACAGCCTCTCTGAAAGCGCGTTACATGCCGAGACACTGAAAGCCTACAATGAAGCTGAGGCTACGGTTGAAGCTCAGGCTCGGGAAGTAAAGTCAGCGCTAGAAGGTTCGGGACCGTTTCTCGAATTCCCGACAAAGTTTGTGGCTCGCCACTATTCAGAGCTCGAGCAATTCTTTCCGCAACGCCGACCCCACTAGTCGCGCATGTAAGTGCGTTCGGGCCAGAACCAGGCCGAACTTGTCCACCCTGCTGACAAACCGGGAGTTACACGCGTGGTGGTTCTGACCGGAGATCCGATTCGGGTAGTAAGCCGCCTTGGTCATCCACTTCCGCAGCGTCTCCCGACTCACCCGCAATCCTTCCTTGGCCAGATGTTCGGCTGCTAACGTGGGCCCGAAGTCTGCATACCGCTGGCCTACCCGGGCCAGAATCTTCTGTTCCAAACCGCCGGCCAACTTACGGTTCGATGGGTGTCCTCGTAATCCGTGGACCATCGCCTGGTCTCCCTGCTTCCTGACGCGCCACAACAGTCGGCGTACCTGACGGTCGGACAGTTGTAATCGCCGGCCCGCTTCTGTCTGCGTTATATGCCTCTGCTGCACTTCATGCAGCACCCGTAAGCGGTCCCGTTCTCGTTGGCTCAAGGCAATTCGCTCCGTTTCCATAGCGCCCTCGGCCATCCATGAAAGCGGACATTTCTACTTTGCACAAACAGGACATTCTCATTTTGCGGCGACACGATTCGGGTAGACATTGACTTTTGCTTGTCTCGGCCTGACAATCTCTCCGCTTGCGATGGAGGTGCCCCGTGCGGGTCGCTCCCTTCCCGATCCCCTTCTTGTATCACCTTGTTCCCCGTTTGAGTCCGGTTGCGGCACGCACAGACAGAAGCCCAACTGCTCAGCCTTTCTCGGAATTTCACCATGGAGGATAGTCATGAGTGTTGACATGAACAAACTGAACACGTTTATCGGCCAATTCGTTGGTGACCTTGGCGCGGCCGTGCACACCGGCATGGTGGTCATTGGTGAGAAACTCGGATTGTACAAAGCATTGGCAGTGCGCCCGATGACCTCGGCGCAGCTTGCTGCCGAGACCGGCACCGACGAGCGTTACGTGCGCGAGTGGTTGGCTTCGCAGGCTGCCGGGGGCTACGTTAGCTACGAGGAGAAGACGCAGACATTCTTCCTGACGGAAGAACAGGCCTTCACACTTGCAAACGAGGATTCGCCCGCATATCTTCCTGGCGCCTTTCAACTCGCTCTGGGCTCGCTTGCTGCGGTTCCCCGCATCGCCGAGTCGTTCCGTTCCGGGGCTGGAATGGGCTGGCACGAGCATGACGACGGCGTCTTCCATGGCTGCGAGAAGTTCTTCCGGCCTGGGTACGCGGCAAATCTGGTTAGCACCTGGATTCCATCACTGAACGATGTCCAAGCGAAGCTCGAGAAGGGTGCACGTGTTGCAGATGTTGGATGTGGCAAAGGCGCTTCGACAATCCTCATGGCGAAAGCCTTTCCAAAGTCGCACTTCTTCGGATTCGATTACCACGATAAATCGATTGAAGCAGCGCGCGAAACTGCTACACGTGAGGGCGTAGCAAGTCGGGTTACATTTGAAGTCGCCAAGGCCAAGGAATATCCCGGGAACAACTACGATTTTGTGGCTGTTTTCGACTGTCTCCATGACATGGGTGACCCGACCGGGGCTTCTAGGCACGTTCGTCAATCGCTCGGAGAAGATGGGACTTGGATGATCGTGGAACCCTACGCCCACGACGAATTAAAGGACAATCTGAATCCTGTTGGCAGAGTCTATTATTCATTTTCAACCCTGTTGTGCACGCCCTGCTCTCGCTCGCAGGAAGTGGGGCTATGCCTCGGAGCACAATCGGGGGAAAAGCGGATGCGTGAAGTGGTCACGGCTGCCGGTTTCAGCCGATTCCGGCGCACCACGGAAACTCCATTTAATATTGTCTATGAGGCTCGTCCTTAGAACTGGAACACAAAACGGTTGTTATGGTAGGAGCCGTTTTCCTCAAACCTCCAGCCTGGCATACAGACTCGCCGAGCGCCCCTTACTCCGTGAACGGTATTCCCCCGGTCCCGAGGTAAACAGAGAATTGTTCTTATGGGATTTTGGGTCATATCTTGCAGAAACTGCGGGCACGAAATACGCGTTGCGGCGGAAGGCAACCCGCTTAGTGAGTTGTTCCTTACGAAAAAACCCAAATTTCCTCCTCATGGGTTGTTCTGTGTTTGTCCATATTGCGCGGTTGGAGCCATTCATCAGGAATTTGAAGTAAGGTACGATACCGAATGGGCGCGTCCCTGCGAATAGGCGCTAAGTGTCTTGTCTTGATACATTCGTGATAGGCATCCCTCCGGACCCCGACGAGGCGTAAGTTCTCCATCCAGCGCCCTGAGTTTGAATTCGGGCAGGTTGACCAACACCGGTGGCTAAGAGAAGGAATGCTCTCCAGCGCCAGCGTTCGAGGGCAAGCTCGATCTGCCGGACCCGCTGCACTAGCGGTACATCCATTTCCTTGATGAGCTTGGGCTTGATCTCCCCGTCCGCTATTTCACCGTGACGGACCTGGTAGCTTTCACGGCATCGACGATGGGACCTTCGTACTTGGTGGAGTTGGCTTCGGTCGGAACACTAGACGGAAGGTCGCCGACCAAGCGAAGTGTTTGAGTGAGACGAGGAAGATCAGCGTAAGTGCCACCAGAGCATCTCAAGCTCCTGCCACTGAATCTGAGACTGCCTGCGTACGCGACTGACAGAAGTTGAAGACTTGCGAAGAAAACAGAAACAGTAAACCAAATTGCTGCAGAGAACCCCGGCGCGACCACCGTCCCGAACTTTGACAGGATGCCTGCCGCGCGTTCCTCGCCTACCTGCGAAACAGTGAGGTCAAGAGTTATGAATCGCCTTCACGTTGAATCTGACGGGTGTAAGGACAAGCTTTGACACCGTAGTTTTTCGGGGCGGGTCTCGTAGTTTTCCTAATGGTTTAGTAAAAATTCGGAAAGTAAATTTAGGGCGATCGAAGAACTGGTTGCGGAGTATTCACGATGAATTGTCCATTCTGCAATGACGACCGAATACTCCAGGCACGATCGAGCGGCTTCCTAGAATCACATATTCAAAACATGAGATTTTTCAGGCCTTTTCGTTGCCAATGCTGCGGGGAGTCCTTTTTCGCATGGACTCTCAGGATAAGCTCTCACAAATGTCCGCCCATGAGAACTGACGAGCGCACCCTCGCGGTACCTGAGCTGGACACCGGGCAACGGTATTCTCAATCGTCGAATCTCGGCCCTCGCTTTCGATAGCATAGCCTCACTGGCAGAAAGCTCGGCGGATTTCTCAAACCAATTTTAGAGATGTGACTTAAGGAGAGTGTGAAATGTCATTTTTTACCTGGATTATTTTGGGGCTGGCAGCGGGTTTTATCGGCAGCAAGATAGTGAACAAGGCGGGAGAAGGCCTATTCGTCGATATCATCCTGGGAATTGTCGGTGCCGTTGTCGGGGGATGGCTGTTCAGTACTTTCGGCGCGACAGGGGTAACTGGCCTGAATCTTTACAGTCTTCTCGTTGCGGTCGTAGGCGCAGTGCTTTTTCTCTTTGCTTACCATCGCATCCGTCGTCTCGTTTAATCCGGGCGGAACGAAAGCAACGCTTGCGGCGGTGATTAAATGCCCGTCATTAGTCGTTCTCAGGAGAATAACGCTTGAGAACTGAAGAATCCCTATTCACTGGCGAATGATCCGTCCCGAGGCCATTCGGATTGGAATGACAGTTTACGACGTGGCAGGGACTATCCGCATCAAGCAGCATTGCCACTTTACTTCTTGTCATAAGGCAGGGAAATGAAACTAAAACAACCGTGATTTCACCAAGAGAGTTTTCAAAATGAAACTTCATAAACATCTGCCGATGATGCTTCTTCCACTTTCCGTTGTGTTCCTGGTCGCGATCCCGGTTGTTCGTGCGCAATCTTCAATGCTCGCCGGACCGAATTCCATGACTGAAATAACTGCGGCAAGGGCATCGACGAAGGCCGGCACCATGACAACGGTCAATTCGATAATCAGTTGTACCTCGGCTGGATCAGAAAGGCAGCACTGCACCGCCGACACGTCGGCGGGTGTGGTAATGCTCCATCCAACGGGTGATGTCGCCTGCCTGCTGGGCCGAAACTGGGGTTACGATGCAAGCGGTGTCTGGGTGACCGAAGGATGCGCCGGCGAATTTGCCACTGGGAGTACGACGAAGATTGGGGCCACAACTGCCGCCGACAGCAAAGTCATCGCCACGAGCGCGTTTACACCAGCGGAAGAGAAAGCGATTACTACGGGAATAAATCCAGAGGTTGCCGCTGGCAATAAATACGTCGGACTCTTTGAACCTTACGGCAGCCTCCGTACCATCGTGGGTATTACAGACGACCAGGCGCAGGTGCAAGACGATGCCAGTCGCGTGGGCATCAAATTCGCCACCCTAGGTCCCGTAAACATATTCGCGCAGACGGAATGGGGTGTCGCCCTGGTACAAAGCAGCACGGAATTTAACGTAGGAGCCTCACCGGATGGAGCTTTTGGGACGCTTTCCTCAGTGACGAATCCCGTCTTTGCTGCGCGACTCGGACTGGTGGGAGTGGATTTAGATAAATGGGGCAGCCTTTCTTTTGGAAAGCAGAACTCCGTTTACTATGACATCACCAGCTACACGACGGACCGCTTCAACGTGTTCGGTGGTCAGGCTAGCGCGACCTATGTGGCTGATACGGATGGTGGCGTGACTGGAACAGGCCGCGCCGACCAGGTAGTTCAGTACCACAACACTTTCCTGAAGATCCTCCAATTTGGAGCGCAGGCGCAATTTCGCGGCGCGAATGTTGCTACCGCTGTGGACGGATTTGGCTTCTCTTTGCAGGCGAAGGTATTTCCCGGACTGAAAGTGGGCGCCGCTTATAACAAGACCTACTTCTCCAACCTTTTGCGTACGACCATTGCCGGTTTTCAGGGAGGTACGGATTACTGGGCGTTCGGTGCGACCGGAAATTGGCGGATGATTGAATATGGCGTGGTTTTTGCTAGAGAGCGGAATGGCGACCTCACCTACATTGCAAACTCCGAAGGATTCAATACGATTCCGGTCGTGTTTGATGCGAATGGCGTGGAATTGTACTCCCGTTTCCACTTCGGCAAATTTGCTGCGGTAGGTGGCTTTATCGATTATCTCCCGCAAAACTTGAGCGCGCTGATCAACCCGAACTTCCGTATTCGTTACGCGGTGTTGGGAGGAGAATGGCATGTTTCACGAGCGGGTTATGTGTTTTTTGAAACCCGGCTAGGGGATAGCGTCGATCAAAACGGTAAGGGGATAGGAAACGCGGCCGCCATCGGTTTCCGTTACGATTTCGCGTGGGCAACTGCGCACACCCTGTAACTCATCACCCTTAGCGAATCGCTGCCTGCCACCTACCCGACCACATGCCTCCGGAAATTGAAGCCAGATACGTTTGGCTCTAGCAAAACCCGAATGATTTCCGTATGTCGGAGCGCTTTTGTGAGACCTACGACCCTATGCGCCCTGATTCTCTTGCAGTGGGTGCAGGCTCCCTTCCCGCGGAGAGCAAGCGGCGAGTCAAAGACATTCTCATCCGTTCGGCTGCAACATTTGGCGGGCTTACCGGCAACAGGCGCATCACACGAAAGGAACGGCCGATTGGCTGGCTGATATCCTGCGCTTACGGTCGATATGAATTCGGCGAAACAAGCGAACAATCCGGATATGTCTGGATATGTGAGCTTGCCTCGACGCTGGCTCTCGGCAAGTCACCGACGTTTATTCTATTCCGGACGGCACGTCCCATTCTGGAAACCTTCCGGTTCTTGTCCGTTCTCGGTCATTTGAGACTCTTCCTCACGGTATTTATGCGGGGGGTCCATCCAGTAGTTTTGCGGATGCGATCTTCGTAATTCGCAACTATTCTGTCATTGCTAGTTCAGGCGGTGCGTCATACTGCGGGTTTCTCGGGCGGGGAATTTCGCGGAACGGGCACACCGCCTTCAACATGCCCCGGATGGCGAGATCCGGGGCATATTCTCCTTTCAGGTTCGCGATGCTACATCTCTCCAGCACCAAACCCCTCCGCACAATCATCCGGTAGATCAATTGCGTGATGTACACAAGAGATCAGCCGAAATCCTGCAACGGCTATGTGCGTGTCAATTTGCGTCAGTCAGGCAGATGAAGTTCGGAACCGACGAGGAGATGCAGATAGTCGGAGAACTGCGGATTATCGCGTGCGAGGCGCCGCTAATCGGATCCGCGGCCAAAATGGGCACGAGAAAGAGACCGGAGTGTATCTCCACGATGCACCATGAGCGTCTCGGGCATCGGCTCAGGAAATGCATGGGAATTACCTTTGCTTGGAACCAGGATAGTACTCCCGGAGCGGAGGAACTCCGCACGACCAGGAAGGCCAGAATTCAGGGAGGCAAGTTCTTTCCAGCGCGACCCGCTTCCCAGATACCGCCGTGCCAGACTCCACCAGGATTCGCCTGAGCGTACCCGGATCTGCATGAAATTGACCGTTGCGGTCCGCATGGGTAAATTAGCCCGCGTCAACGTTGATGCGATCAACGGACGCGGCTGGAACGGGGAAACACGTGCATGCCCCGCGGACCGTTCAAATGGTGCAGGCCCGGTCGCGACAACGGCCGATGACACTACGGTCCGCGTCGAACGCAAGAGAGGAACCGAACTTTTTGCTTCAGCAAAGGGCGTAGTGGACGCTTCTGACGGAAATGGCGAAGGCTTTTTGTTGAGCATCGCCAGAGCTTCGCGTGCGGCTTTCTCTTTGCGATAGCGGCGCGCAATGTCGCCCAAGGATGTCGGTTGTGCGTCCGCTTCGACGTCAAGAGCTGAGAGGTTCAACGAGGCAGGCGCAGATGAGCATTCCCGTCGCGCCTCGACCCGGTTCTGATCTTCGGGGATGAGGATACGCGGGCGCTTCAGATCCTCCTCGGTATAGATATGGTGGGGGGAATCAGAATACTGCGACTTGTTAGCCCGCTGCTGGCGCGCGGCTTCTGCAACATCTTGCGCCGCTACATTGTGGTGAACAGATATGGACAGAAGCAGGCAGAAGACAGAGATACCTTGCCGCCTAAAAGACTTACGCCGATTTGGAAAATGCACTTTCATCAAACTGGGGAGAACGATTTCTAAGGAGATTGTCGCGCGGAGTAAGGCCGAGCGCAACCAGCAAATGTCCATCTTATCGCTATTTATGCCGATGCCTGAGAATCGATCGACGGGAGTGTCGCTGCTGTGTTGATCTGGGAGCGTTGAATTTGAGGGCCCGACTTCTTTTTGAACGGAGGAAGAATAAGCGTATCCCCACTCCCACTGGTCTTCGCGTATCATGCAAGCATGATGAGCAACGCGCCACCTTGCGGGTTCAGGATTTTAGTCTTTCCGGCGTTCTCTTGATTGCCGACGAAGCCATTTCCGTGGTCACTAGACGTGAGCTACCCTTCCGGGCACCGGGGGAGATTCGCGTGTCCGCGGTCGTCCACACTTGCACAGAGAAGTCGGGCATTGGCGTCGAATTTGTCGGCATGGAAGCGAAAGCTTTCGACTTAATCCTCAGGCCGGTGAAAGGATTTCTCGCATGATCGAGGTCTGTTGAAATTCACCTGGAGTCTGGGGGCAACAGAGACAGTGACGCAATGCTAGATGCTCGGCATGAACGAACTACTAAGGATCCACTCATTATTATCGTTCTGCCCTTCCACCGCTGTGTCACTGTCGCCAGGTCTCGGATTCTATTTTGTGCAATGAGATGGAGCAATTGACGTCAAGCTTACCTCGCGGGACAACCCCATGTTTTGGCGACCGCCCTCCACACTAGCCGCGAGGCGTGCAAAGTTCTCGCTTCCGGGTGGTCAACAAGATATTTCTTGACCACATCTCTTACCTGCCAGCCATCAATCGTTGAGGGTAAGCAGACATCCCCGTCTTGCGAAAGGCTTTCTCCGCTTCTTCCAGAAGCATGTTCGGTGTTGATCATGTCAAGGACGCCGAGGATATAGCCTATACACACTCCAGCACTCGACATCTCTGGTTGTTGGCAGTCGTGAAGGAGATCGTTGCCGGATTTAAAACTGAAGGATTCGGACTTCGGTGGCGCGGCTCGCGTAGATTGGGCAGTCGCAGTACCTGCAAATGCGAGGAACATCAGAATTGCTGGCCATATTTTTTTCATCTATCCCCCATACCTCCCGATGCCGGGAGGTGTTGGCGTTAAGCCTCCACTCCGAACAGTGCAAACAGGGCCTTCTCAACTACAACATCCAGTTTTCCTGTAATCGGGGCCAGTTCCTCCGGGCTGTCGCCCCCGGCGTAACACCACTTCGTCTCATCTTTGGCGAGTCTTACCCGAATGAAGTAGTAGAACTTTGTTGGCTCTAGGCCTTTTATTTCAGCTGTCCGATCACAGGGATTAAAATCAACGATGAGCCCTTGAGCTTCTTGCCCGATTCTGAATACCCGTGACTCTTTATCCGTGAATCTGCTGCCAAGTGAATCCATACAGCCGGGCTCGTGGTTCGCTTCGTTAATCTGGGTATGAAACTCATGTGCTAATCCCTCCATCAAAAGCGAAAAGCCCTTGTCAAGCACCTCCTTATGATTCGCCTGCACAATCTCCGGTCGGTGACCTTTGGCCCCACGAATATACCGTGCTAGATTTTTGGACCTTTCAGACATTGCGTCCTTTCAGATTCGACACGAGTACGAATACGGACAGGTCCCCATTTAGTGCCGCACATAGAATTCGTCGGAATTTTGCCTGCCGCTTGGACTTTGTACCGTTAACACGGTGGTAAGCATTTTCCCCTGCCCGCCGAGCTTCATCACTCGGCGCGTCACCACTGTGACTCCGGATAACTGCTGTGTTATGGTCAACACCAACCGAGTACCGTCTATATCTCCCCAAACGACGCTGCCGGCAGTCGATCCGTCCGAGTTATTCTGCTTAACCTCAGTGCCGTCGGTCGTCAAATCGAACACCTGGTCCTCGCGAATACCTCTTTAGTTTCTGTCTTGATTTCGATGTGGAGTTTCGGCTCGTGATGTTCGATTACCAGCGTCCTGCCCTTCGGAGCGGATAATTTCTGATTGAAGCGGCTTATTAAGGGGTCCAATTCCCATGTACCGCCGAAATCTGGTTGTCCCCCGGCCACAAGCACAGATGCAGAGGCCTCTGCTAGAACACAAATGGCAAGCACACTCTTCATGGCCACCTCCGGGAAACGCATCTCCGTTCAGACTATTCGCAGAGCCCCTGTTCCAGCAATTCCTCGGAATGATTTGGCCGCCGCGGCTTTCTGCCCTCGATTCACGGACGGACCAGTGACAACCGCCCACTCTCACAACACTTACGTGAGGAGACAACCGGCCATCAATTTATTTCGCTATCTCGCGTCACGATGAACTTGCATCGTACTACGATATATATGCCGTGTAAACGCACAATCCGCACCCGGTTCGGGGTGCCCTGCAACGCCAGGCTAGTTCGCAGACCCGATCAGTTCATTCGGGCACCCCCGAACCCTGGTCAGCAGTGGACCTTTCCGACGTTGACCGCAACCGCTAATTCCACATGCAACTATATCGCATCACGATACATCTAAGGCTTCATGGACAGATGGGGACTCTATTGACTCCTTTTCTTAGTTACAAAGGAGGCGCGTTGGACGCTTCTAAGGCTTCAGTACTGCTTGTCGGGAGCTCGGTGCATGAGGGCTCTCCTCTAGAAACTCACCTTGCGCAACGCGGCTGCACCGTTTCCCTCGCATGCTCAGAACGGAAAGCAGTCGAACATCTTAAACGCTTCCAGTTCGACATCGTCTTGAGTGAATACCTCCTGATGGATGGAAGCGCTTTTCATCTGATCCCTCTCTTAATGGGCACGGGAACGACAATGTTCTTTTCCTATGCGGTAGAGGACAGCTGCTGGTGGATGATCGCCGTTCGCGATGGAACCGCCTGTTCGGACTGGCCCGGAATGACGCCTCGGGAATTTACCATTTTGCTGGACAAGACAATTGAGAAATCATGTCTGCGGAAGAGAGACCAAGCAAATGGCCACCGGCTCAACGATAGAAATATCTCTGACACAAATTACCGTCAGGCAACAGGGTGGCGATCAGCGATACGCAAAGGAGAGGAAGTAATGCAACGATCAAATTCTAATACGCTTCCGTATTTTCTGATACAAGCTGAGCCTGGCACGGAAAAGACCTTTCGACAATGGAATAAAGTGTTGATCTCTATCCTGGGGATGCTGGTGCTGGGAATTCTATTAGTCGCGTTTGTTCCGCGACAAGGAAGTGGATCGAGCATCCTGACAACCGATATTAAAGGGCCAGAGTATAGCGATAGCTCGATTGGGATTGAAGTGAAGGAATTGAATTCGGGGATAGGGCATGAACTGAAGAAGGGTGGAGACAATTCAGAAGTCGTGATCACGTCCGTTGATTCCGCTTCAAAGGGTGCTAAGGCGGGGCTTGAGAGTGGGGACATAATTCTGAAAGTGAACCAAAAACCCATCAGAGACGTGGACGATTTCGAACGATCGGTGGATGAAAACCAAAATCATTCTGTTCGTCTAGTGGTAGAGAGAAAGAACGGATCCAAATCCATGATCGAAATCGCCGAGAAGTAAGACGACCCATTTTCTCTACTGAGCAGAAAGATTTGGTCTCTTTTGATGTCGTGTTCTCGTCCATCTAGCCAACCATTGTGAACCGGTTCCTACCAGCCACAAGACAATCCACAGAGATGAGATAGCCCCAAGGCCAACGACGAAGTTTTTCATACCGTTGTTTCCAGTTTCTGAGAAGAGGGTGGCTGGGTTCGCTCCTCGAGTGCCGCAAGACCCCTCGACACAAACCCCTTCCCAGCCAAATCATCCTTACCTAATCCTAGATTTGATAGCTGTTGTCAAAAGTGTCTCCATCAAGCAAGACGACAGAAGCATTTTTATATATTCCGCACGAGAACGCTGCCGCATCCTAACACCCTAGAACAGGGACCGGGATAGGTAGTTGGCCGGGGTGGTCACGTCGCGCATCGAGTTCGTCCACGGTCGAGGCAAAAAGCGATTCCCGGCCAGGTGCAACGTTATTAGAGTGTTTCGATTTGCGATACTGTCAGAATTACTAGAATTTGCTCCCAACCACGGACGGGAACGATGCTCTGATTGCAGAGTGTTGTCAGCATGCCAAACCGATAGTCTAGGCAACTGCTCGGGTACAAGATATCAAGACCTAGGCCAACAAGAGCGACTGGTACTTTCAACAGTCGCTTGAGGTGATTGGCTGAGTACGGAGGAACAGGCACCTCTGTAGGTACAGGTCCAGGCTGCGGAGCCACGGGAGATCACGGTCTTCTCGGCAGCTTGCCAAGCGGGATCCGTGGCGCCCAGTCGAATGCGACTCAAAAGTGCAATAGAGATCTCAAACAATCGCACGTACTATATAATTCCCACGAAATGCAGACATGGACGACCGACTTTGCGCAATTCCAACCTGCGAGCGACCGATCGCTCTTGATTTATTTCGGCCAACAAATTACGGTTGTCGCTCACCAGCGAGTCAGGAAATTGCTCCACTGGCTCGAGCGGGAACCGATCGCTGGCGTGCGCAATCTCAATCCCGCATACTGCTCGATTCTTATCAGCTTTGACGCGTTGCGGTTGAGTCACCGCGGCTTGGAAGAAATTCTGCGAGGTTATCTCGACCGCCTGGACGCGAGGCAAATCCCAGAGGGGCGGGAGTTGCAAATCCCCGTGTGTTACGGCGCCGAGTTTGGCCCAGACTTGAATGAAGTAGCCGCGTTGCATGGGATGACCCCTGCACAGGCGATCGAATTGCACGCCTCGGTTACTTACGTCGTTTACTTTCTCGGATTCGTGCCCGGATTCGCCTATCTCGGTGAATTGCCGGAAGCGCTAGCGACTCCGCGACTCAATAGCCCGCGTCGAAGCACGCCGCCGGGCAGCGTGGGAATCGCGGACAATCAGACCGGCGTGTATCCGTTTGCTACACCGGGTGGCTGGCGATTGATCGGATGCACGCCTATCGCGATGTTCCGACCGAACCGCAAGGCTATGAGCTTTCTCTCCATCGGCGACCGCGTACGCTTTACGCCGATTTCTGCCGCGCGATACGCCGTGATGGAGAACGCGTGAGCACCATTCACGTTCAGGCGCCGGGTCTGCAGACGACTGTGCAGGATTTGGGACGAAACGGCTTTGGTCCCATTGGTGTCTCGCCGTCCGGGGCTGCCGATCCAGTCTCGCTGCGCCTCGGAAACCGACTGGTTTCCAATGATGAGAGCGCGCCGGGACTGGAGGTGATGCTGATCGGTGGAACATTTGTTTTTCCCGAAAGAGCGATTCTGGCGTTGACCGGCTCGGAATTCGGCGCGATGTTGGATGATGTCCACCTCAAGAAGGGCGCGTCGGTGGAAGTGCAGCCGGGCCAAACGCTTCGCCTAGGTCCCACGAGTTCGGGAGCACGCTGTTATGTTTGCGTTCACGGCGGAATCGCGGTGAAGTCGTTTCTGGGGAGCGCGTCCACGCACATCTTGAGCGGGCTCGGCGGTTTCGAGGGCAGGGCCCTGCGGAAGGGAGACGTGCTGCGCATCGGGTCCGCAACCAAGCCTTTTCGCAAGCGAACGATCGCTCCGCATGCATTGGAGCATTTGTCGCGGCGCGAGGTCTTGCGAGTAACTCCCGGCCCACAAGCTGATTGGTTTTCCGAGTCATCACTGCACTCATTTTATATGGGTGCATATCGCGTCGGCGAGCAGTCGAATCGCATGGGCCTTCGGCTGGAAGGCGCTTCGATAATAGAGCGTGGCGCGAGCGAGATGATTACAGAAGGCGTTTCTCTCGGTGCCATTCAGGTGCCTGCGAAAGGTTCGCCAATTATCCTATTTGTGGAGCAACAGACTACGGGCGGCTATCCAAAGATCGCTAACGTGATCTCCGCCGATCTTCATCGCGTGGGACAACTCCGCCCCCGCGATGAGATACGATTTGAACAGGTGACGTTCGACAAAGCGCGATCCTTGCTGATCGAACAGGAGAAACTGCTGGCATCGCGGGAGTTGATTCTGACATGAAGCGCATGGACCTGAATTGCGACATGGGCGAGGTACCCGAAGCGATTAGCGACGGCACTCAGGAATCGCTGATGGCGTCGCTTACTTCCGTGAACATTGCCTGCGGCGGACATGCCGGCAATTCGCAAACCATGAAAGCGACGATCGAGCAGGCGCTGCGCTGGAAACTGGACGTGGGCGCGCATCCCGGATACGCCGATCGCGCGAACTGTGGTCGCCTGGAATTGCAACTGCCGCCGCAAGTGATCGCCGATTCCGTGTTTCAGCAAGTGCAATCGTTCGCCGCGATTGCCGCCGACTGCGGCGCTCGGGTGACACACGTGAAGGTGCACGGCGCACTTTACAATCAGGCTGCACGGGATCGCGTGGTGGCTGGAGCGATCGCTGACGGAGTCACGCGTTGGAGCCGGAACGTCGCGCTCGTTGGTCTGGCTGGATCGCTGATGCTGGACGTGTTTCGAGAGGCAGGCTTCCGTGTGGCCGCGGAAGCATTTGCCGACCGGCGGTACGAGCCCGACGGCAGCTTGCGTTCGCGCAAGTTTGAGGATGCACTGATACGAGATCCTGCGGAAGCAGGGCGGCAGGCATTGCGTATCGCAGAACGCGGGACGGTGGTTGCCCGCGGCGGGACCGAGGTAGCAACGAATGCGCAGACAATTTGCATCCACGGCGACACTCCGGGCGCTTCTGCGATCGCGGCGGCGGTGGCGAAAACGTTGCGACAGGCTGGAGTCGAACTCAGCGCGCTGTGGCGATGATCGCGTGAGGATTTGCGCGGCTAGTTTTCCATTTCGTGTTTTCTGCGCAATTTCGCGCCCTGCGACTTTCGCCACAGCCAGTAAACCGGCACTCCGGATAAAATCAGAATTAGTCCCGGCCAAGTGTATTGCGGCTTGTATCGCAATAACTGGATCTCGATAAACGAAGCGAACGAGAGATACAGAGCCGGAAGAATGGGATATCCGACGACTCGATATGGCCTCTCCATATTTGGCCGCTCAAAACGCAAGAGGAAGAGGCCGAGAATCGTCAGAATGTAAAACATGACGACCGCGAAAACCAGAAAGTCGAGCAATTGCGCATAAGTGCCGGAGAGACATAAGACGCAGCCCCAGACACATTGAGTCCACAAGGCAACGGAAGGGGTGTTGCGCCGGTTTAGGTTGCCGACACTTTCGAAGAATAGGCCGTCCTTGGCCATCGCGTAGTAAACGCGAGCGCCGGCCAGGATGAGTCCGTTGTTGCAGCCAAATGTGGAGATCATCACGGCGATGGCCACCAGGACCGCGCCGCTCGGACCGACAATCACGTCGGCCACGGCCGTACCGACGCGATCGCTGGCGGCGAACTCGAGTCCTCTGGCCAGCACGGAGGCTCCGTCCGGTGTTCCAGCGAGTGGCACCACGTTGAGATATGCGAAGTTGGCCAGAACGTATAGCACCGTGACAATTCCGGTGCCCAGCGCGAGGGCGAGAGGCAGATTGCGCCCGGGGTTCCGCACTTCGGATGCGATGTAGGTGACGTTGGTCCAGGCGCTGGAGGAAAACAGAGCGCCTACCATCGCGAGAGCTACCAGTGTGAGAACGCTGACCCACACGGCATTTTGGCCCACTTGATGTTGATGCAATCCCGAGAAATTCGCATCCTGCCAAAAATTGCTGAAGTTGGAATGGCGTGCTGTTTGTGTCGCGAACACGAAGCCTAGCAGAGTTAATCCGGCCAGCGCGGCAATTTTTGCGAATGTGAAAATATTCTGCACCACGGCGCCTGTGCGCAGGCCGCGTGTGTTCATCCAGGTAAGAAAGACGATCGAGGAAATGGCCAGCAGGTTCTGCGTGTTCAGCCCGACATCGTACGGGCCCAACGCACCGAACCACATTTTGTAAGGGCCGAATGTTCCCATCTTCCAAATCCACGCGGAGGATGACACTGCTGAGCACAGCACGCCGGTGAAGTTCGCGAAGGCGATGGCCACAGCCGCTATGGTGGCCGTTTGAATGACAAGCAGAGTGGCCCATCCGTACAAAAAGCCCCACAACGGCCCGAGAGATTCGCGCAAGAAAATGTATTCGCCGCCGGCGATGGGCATCGCGGCGGCAAGTTCTCCGTAGCAGAGAGCGGCCATGGTGGTCATCAGGCCGCTGACCAGCCAGACCACGAGCAACAATGCAGGACTTCCAACCTGGCGTGCGATGCCGGCGGACACTATGAAAATGCCCGATCCGATCATCGAGCCCGCGACGATCATGCTGGCGTCGAGCAGGCCAAGGCTTTTGAGCAGCTCGGATTTGACGACAGCTGTTGCAGCGCGTTGCGGCTGGATTTGCTCGGGCATGGGCGACGATGCGCAACATTATATTGGGTGAACGGGTTTCGAGAAACTGTTTGAATACGGTGTTGTCGATGCAAAGGTTCGCGGCCGAAAACAATAATTCGGTTGCCCGACTTGGAGCAGTCGAAGAAAGCAGTTCTAAGCTCGCTCGCAGTAGCAATCTCGCAAGAATCGTACGGGCATGTCATCGATGAATTCACAGGGTGGTACTGTTCCGAGCCGCGCATGGCCTTCAATCATAGTGTTGTCCTTCGTTATCGATTCTTTCCCGAACAGATGGGCAGGCGGAGCAGATACAATCGGAGTTGCTAAATAATCGCTGAGTACGAATTGGGGAGCACAATGGAACATAACTTGCACCACACAATGTCGCTTCTCACATGCACCCCAGTTGCCCTGAATGCGCTTCTGCGTGACCTCCCGGAGACGTGGACGGTCCGAAATGAAGGTGAAAGCACTTGGAGCGCGTTCGATGTCATCGGCCATCTGATCCACGGCGAACGCACTGACTGGATGCCGCGGACGAGGATGCTACTGCAATTTGGCGAGAGTCAGACGTTTGAGCCTTTTGATCGTTGGGGACACGAGGGAGAGTATCAAGGTAAATTGCTGGGGGAGTTGTTGGATGAATTTGCCCGTCTGCGGTCCGAAAACCTGAGCGAACTGCGTGCATTGAAACTGAGCCGAGAAGACCTCGAGCGGCGTGGACGACATCCTGCCCTCGGCGTAGTTTCTCTGTCAGAGCTGCTGGCGACTTGGGCGGTTCATGACCTAACTCACTTGCACCAAATCTCAAGGCTTATGGCCTACCAATATCGAGAGATCGTGGGCCCGTGGAGCGGATACCTTGGGGTGCTCCAATGCGCGGGACACAGCCGTCCGTAAGGAACTCTGCAGAAACGGCGCTCGTGGAAAAATCGATTCGACACTGAATTTGGCGGGTCGGGTTGTCACGAGGAACGTGGAGGTCTGAAAAAACACTCCAATCCAAGCACAGAAATCCTTGTTTCGCCCTTAAAGCGCCCTCGAGGTTTTGAATCGACGGAGCAGAAAATACGCGCCCATCGCTGAAGGGAGCGGCATCCAGCGGGTCGAGGCCGTCTTTAGCGGCGAAGCGAAGCTAGCGCCGCACTCCATGGTGGCCGTCAAATTTTTCGGTGGCCTGCTAGCGATGGGCTCCGGCCTCCAAACGGGTGCCTCTCTCGGCTGAACAGAATTTGATTCCGCCGGGATGGTTAACAGAGCGGTTGATCGTCATTATTGCCACGGCTTGGTTCAATGTTGGGCAAGGTGGTATTGCGGAAGCGAGGGAGCAAAGCTAATGGCCGACAAGGAAGCTGAACAGCTGGGGGACACCCGAAGATAGACCGTTCCAGAGAATTTGGACGCCGATGGCGAAAAGGATAAAAGCAGAGAGGCGCATGAGTATGCTTGTGCCCGACTTGCCGAGAGCACGGGCGATGCGATCGGCCCTTCCGTAGCAAATCAGGACAAGGACGCAGAGCAAGAACATGCCGAGCAGGGCGGCCAGGAAATGACGTGGGATACCATGAATAAGACCCGGCCCAGAATCGCGGCGCAAATGAGCGCCGATGGTGATCGCCATCGCGATACAACCTGGACCCACGGTAATCGGCAGGGTAAGCGGATAAAACGCATGCTCGAGAGCATCTTCCAAGGTTGGAGGCGTTTCCTGCTTGGCGGAGGCGTCGTCCTTTTCATTCAGGAGGTTCCAACCGGTGGATGCTAGGAGCACACCCCCTGCAATTTGAATGACAACCAGACTGATCCCGAAGAAACCGAGAATGGAAGTTCCGAAAACGAGCGACACAGCAAGGATGATAAAACTGTAGGCTGCGATCTTGCGTGCCAAGAGTTTCTGGGCAGAGGAAGGATAACGAGTCGTAAGAGCCAGAAAGATAGGCGCGCAGCCGATAGGATTGACTACGGGAAACAGGGTGGTGAAAGCAAGCAGCATCACACGAACGAAGTTCAGAACCATAGACTGTGTCCCTGCAATTGGGAACGGCCGCTCATCGCTACTGAGTCGGAAAGGTTATCCCACATCCATTGCCATTTACTG
The DNA here is from genome assembly GCA_963723725.1 of Candidatus Acidiferrales bacterium. Taxonomy (GTDB): domain Bacteria; phylum Acidobacteriota; class Terriglobia; order Acidiferrales; family UBA7541; genus Acidiferrum. The sequence goes on along the minus strand of CAVRSA010000011.1, from coordinate 17,066 downwards.
GTCATACTGCGGATTCCGAACGTGCGGTTGGTAGATTCAGCAAATTGCGCGGGCGAAAGAACGCCCCAATGATTCTATCCTCACCAAACACCCGCCGGAGTTCTGTGAACGCAAAAAACGGAATTAACACCACGAAAAGCAGCACCGCAAGCGCAAGTACTCCTCTCCAGGACCCGCCGGCAAACGCCACAACGTTTAGACCAACCGGCTTGTGATGATACAGAGCAACAGCCGCTCCTTCCAGAAGCTTTCTGCAGGGCTGGAACCGGGTTCACGCGGCACACTCCTCGGCGGCCCCATCTCTCCTGCATCCCGGCGAAGTTTGTTGCGCCGTCGTTCCTTCCGAAACCTGCTACAAGCTCGACATCTTGCCGGGTCGCTGCGGCTATTGACATCTGGTCCTACACAGTGGTATATCCTACTGTGTGGTATTCATAGAATCTCGGGCATTCACTCGCCGCCTCTATCAGCTTGCGGGTGCATCCGCCGATGAAGTTTTGCGCGGGATACAAGAGGATTTGCTCAGGAACCCCGTCAACGGTGATGTCGCTCAAGGCCTGGGCGGAATCCGCAAAGCTCGCACGTCGAACCCAACTCGAGGAAAAGGCAAACGCGGCGGCTATCGGTATATGCATCTGTATCTGAAGCACCGAGACCACCTACATTTGCTTTTTCTGCTGGATAAGGACGAGCAGGAGGATTTGACCGCTGAGCAACGAAGAAATCTTCGCTTGATGGCAACGGAATTGAAGAGGTTGTAGGAGGGCAGTATGGCAAAGAAGATAAAGGTGAATATCTACGACGATATGCGGCAGTCGCTGACCGACGCGTTGGCGTATGAGCGCGGGCAGAAGGTCGACTTGCGGGTGACGGAGATTCCAGCCCCACCCAAGGCCCTCAAGCCAAGCGAAATTCGATATATCAGAGAAAGCCTGCACGCAAGTCAGACCGTATTCGCACACTTTCTCTGTGTTAGCCCCAAGGCTGTACAGAGCTGGGAGCAGGGTTCGCGACGTCCACATAGTATGGCGTTACGGCTTCTAGCAATAGCCAAGAAGAATCCGACCGCGCTCTTGCAGGGCTAGTACGGCTGAAATCGCTCTGCGATCACGAGCGAATAACGTGACGGTTTCCACGCTGATGTTCCGCACAGTTTCGCCGCGTGGAGATTTTCCAGCACCGAACTTTGCGCAGCCACGTTTTAGTTGCGTCTCCCACCGTCGGCGGTCATTTTGCGGAAGTACAAAGAAGATCCAAGAATCCTGAGGACTAGGGGCCTGCGCGCAATGCGCCCTCGACATTCTGCAATAAGTTGATAATGCAAGAGATATTGGTAGGGGCGGTGGGGATCGAAATTGCATCCCTACAATCTAAGACTCATCGATAGAAGGCGTTACCGACCGCTCCGATTCTCAATTGTTGTTAAATGTTGTCAAATCACAGTTGACAAAAATTCGATAGTTCCGCCTAGCTGAGCTCGCAGGGCCGCGAAAAAATTAATCGTTAGGCTGCGAGGGGATGACAACGCGCCGGGGCGCCGCTCGGTCCAAGGTTTTTGAAGGAAAGGGTTGCGCGGTCAAGCGCGGCTTGCGAAACGCAGGACATCCCGTATATTAAGGTTACGGTCGCCTTCGGAAATAAGCGTTGACCCTGCGGAGACTAGACTAGATATACTGCCGCATACAGTGCGGAGAATAGCCGAGTTGACGACGCCGAATACCACTTGCCTCAACCGCCTCGCGTCCGCGCTCCTGTCCCGCCATTTTTCGCCAATTGCTGATTCTGCTGATCGACGCAAGGTCCATCAGTGCCCCATCGAACGGTGCGAAATCGAAGCAACGGCTCTTTACCTGGGCAAAATGTCAGATGATGGTAGCTCTCACCGGCAGAGAAAGCATACTCGATCAGTCCAGTCCCATCGGGCCGCTTTGTGCCAAAGTGTGCCGAGCATGCGCTGAAGACCTCCGATGTCGGATGGTGGGATACTTTTGTCATCCACGAAAATAACTCCGCCGTGGCTTCGCCCTTCTTCTGCCCAGATCTTCAGCAGTGGAGGAATGGTCCTGCGATCATAAGTAACAATCGTCAGCCCTTGCGCCGCGGCTTCTTCTAAGCACGCCGAATCTGACTGTCCCAAGAAATGTCCCTCTCCCCATTCAACCATACAGACCACCGAAAGCGAGCGACGTTGGCGCCGAAGACCCCTCGCAACCGCAGGCGAGATGTGCTCGTCCAGAAGGTACTTGAGCATCTCAACTCTTCGGGGCCGCAGCGAAACGAAATTCTGCGGATTGCGGGAGCATCCGCTTGAGCGCCACAAGATCCATGGCGGAATTCTCTGATAATGCGTTCTCGATTTCCTCTGGGAACGCCTTTGCGTAATTAACGGCCGCTACGACCTTCAATTCAGGCCATTTCAGGTACCTGGCCGCAGCCGAACAATTGCCTTTGTAGCTTCGAACCAGGAGCATAACCTCCCAGACCGCCAAAGTACTTCCCTGGATGCAAGCCTGTCGGCCCACGGCGGAGTCGCGAAAATCGATAAATGCAAATTCCGATCGCCTGAGACCCTCCTCAACCAGCCGCGCACTCGCATCACTTGACGTCCACCCATGACGACGGGCCATGCGCTTGAGGCGGTTTCCACTCTCTGCTGGCAGCCGCATGCTAACAACAACTGGACGAGTCTTCCGCATCGAGCCTCCTCAGTTCGTAACTCTTGTAAGGATTGTAACACATACCCTCGAGTCTCGAACGGATCGGTCCGTCGAGGCCAGGATCTACCTCCCTAGCAACGAGACCGGCCTTATCGGACTGGGAAAGTTATCATTGTTCACTTTCAAGGAATCAGTGTCAGCGATCTCGAGCAATCGACGGTAGAAGTGTATGCCAATACTAGAACTGATTGTGCATTGAACTGAGCAGAAGTAACCGCGGACGAGGATCGAGCGGTGAGTCGATTTGCGTCAGGTAACATCCGAAGAATTGCCAGTGACCGAGAGTTAGTCTCGTCACAAATGTCGACTTCGCATTCCTCAAGTCCCCTACGCAGCAGATCTCCGCAATATGGACGTCACGAAGGATGCCATTTGGCAGCGTGACGCGGTCCTACCGGGATTTGCGGGCCAGCCGCTGCCACCTCCAACGCTGCTATTTGGCGATCCACTGCCACTGAACACCGGCCAAGGCGTCGTGCCACAGCCGCGAATTCCGCGCGAGCAACAGCAGGAGCAATTGACTCGCGACCTCGAAATTGATCCTCACAAATACTATCCACCCAACGTTTACCGTGAGCCGCTCACCAAGCTGCCAAATCCGCAACTGGTCGACCTTATGGAGATGGCGAGAGTAATGGGAATTGACATCAGCAAGTTTAAGAAATAGTGATTTGCCCGGCGTCCCGCTTGTCGATCGCGGCGGGACGCTCAGTGGCCCCGGTCGCTAATTTTCTTTGGTCAGAGGAACCCTAGACAATGGAAATCATAAACGACAGCGGCAAAACCGTCCCGATGACGATCCTCACGGGGTTTCTTGGCGCCGGCAAGACTACGCTCTTAAATCGTATTCTGACTGGCGATCACGGCCTACGCGTCGGCGTCCTGGTCAACGACTTTGGTTCGATCAATATCGACGCCGAACTCGTGGTCGGCGTGAGCGACAATATGATCAGCCTCGCAAACGGCTGCGTGTGCTGTCAGATTCGCGACGACCTGATTGAGTCCGTGGATGCCCTGCTCACAAGGTCGGAAGGTATCGAATACATTCTGCTCGAGGCCAGTGGCGTCGCGGATCCGAGTGGAATCTTCGCCACATTTACGGACGAAAACCTGAGGGATCGAATTAGGCTGGATAGCGTGATCTGCGTAGTAGACGCGGACCAGGTTTTCGCGCATCCGGAGTATCCTCCGTTAATGGAGCTCAAGTTACACCAAGTCGGATTTGCGGACATGCTTATCCTGAATAAGGCGGATCTCGCCGGTCACGAGCAAGTCATGAAAGTCCGAGCGTGGCTCGATGAGCATTTCAATCGCCTCCGAATCGTGGAGACGAATTACTGTGAAGTTCCCTACGAGATCCTCTTGGGTGTGGGGCGCTTCGATCCTCGAAAGGCGGATCTCCACTCGAACGCAAGTGAGGGGTCTTGCACCGAGGCCAACTGTTGCGAGGGAGACCACGACCACGGCTACCGACAGGACCACTCGAAGATTTTCAGCACATGGAGTTACGAAACGGATCAGCCATTTGCGCTAGAAGCCTTGCGAGAAACGCTGCGAAAGTTACCGGGAAGTGTTTACCGCGCCAAAGGAGTGATCTACAGCATGGACGCGCCACATCGGCGTGCGGTGTTGCAGGTCGTCGGTAGACGCGAGGACATTTCCATTCAAGAAGAGTGGGGCCAGCGTGAAAAGCGCACGCAAATCGTTGCCATAGGCGCCGCAGGCAGCCTCGATGCGAGTCTGCTGGAAAAAACCTTTGCCTCGTGTATCTCACTTGGTGCAGAAAAAACCTGATATTCTAGCGCAAGAGTTCGAAATCATTGCGCATGTGGTTTGTATTCTTAATTTCTTCACCACCTCGCGCTCGTGAACAGTTGCACGTGCTTGTCATGCGTAATGGCGACCGCCTCACATGTGATATCAAGCGCCGCGATTCCGATTGGTTGGCCAGCGACCTAGTCCCAAAGGTTGCCAGACGGTGTTTCAAAGTCCGTGCTGCAAGTCGATCATCGGCTGCTGGCTTACTCGGATGAATCCCCTGCGTGGTCGATCGAGATCGATGATTAGGGCAAGCACCAGGGTGATGGCTAGGGCCAACACGCACATCGAGAAGATCTGCCTCCGTCCGTTCAGTCCAAATGTGTACCCCACTAGCAGAGCCGCCAAAATCCCCACGACAGCATTTACGTAAATTACACTCTCTGGTACATGATTTTGGAAGGCCATCCGGCGTGCCGATTCCAGATCGATGGTCTGGTTCAAAGACTGCAAAAGTAAGCCGACGGTAACCGGGTTTGGATCTTTTTGTCCGTAAGCAACCGCCCGCGCCCAAAACTTCTTCTGCAATCGGGCGGTATCTTCGCTCAAACTTTCAAGTCGCCTGGGATCATTGCCAATAGTCCCATACTGCACGCGCACATTAACGTATTCGCGAAGGATATTCGCGATCTCGGTGTCTTCTGGCGTAGGAAGAAGTTGTAAACGGAGGAAGCAAGTTCCAATTGCATTGGCTTCATCCAGCACAAGTTGCTTGCGCACTTCGAATCGAGATACGGCCATCGACATAGTGAATCCAAGCAACAGACCGAGGACACCAAGGATGGCGGCCTCGAGGGTTGAGACCAGTGACTTGGTTTTGTCGAGGGTGTTTACTTCGGACTTCCTGCCGAGACGGAAGCCAATCTCAGTCGCCCCGAGCATCAACGTCAGAAAAATAACGAAGATGATTATCTCGTTTGTCCCGTACAGGAACTCCGTGTTCACAATCCTCTCCCGACCAGACGCCTTTACTCCCAAGCATCTATCATTTCTTGCTTTTCTGTTCTGCAGTGGACGACGAGCAAACTCTATTGCCTTTTGAAAACAAGGTCAAATGCGTGATCAGCTCCCGGTCAAAAGCGGCGTTAGCCCCCGTCGCTCCGCTCAGTTTTGGGCCCGCCCTCTATCAAAGCCCAATCGCCCGCAGTAGCCCAATGGGTTAACGATCCCAGAATCGACCGCCGGCAAAGAGTATCCGGGACGCGAAACTTGTAACAGCATTACCCTTCAATTGGCGCGTCGGATAGTTTCTGCGAGTCAAGTGGTTGAGGCAAGCTACAAGTCCGACGACCCGGAGGTCGATTCGGCAAGGGCAAAAATGGAAGCGGACATGTTTCGTGCCGAGTTCGAATATCGCCAGGCGTACGCCAAGCTGAAGGGCCTGATGGGCGCGCAATAAGCCAGGGCCTCGGCTCATTGAAGACAGGAGATCATCCACGGAAAAGTAATCAATGAGAAGTCGCGATGCCGAGGCGTATTTCGTGTCAGGTGATGTTGATAACGATGTGGACTGGGATGGATTTTCAACTGCTGACTCTGCTGACTCTGCAAGATGTTGCCACATTATGAAGCCCGAATCTCGAATCTCGAGCCTCTCGTCATTTTGGACGGAGAACGTCTTCCGGCTTCATTCGTAGCGTGTTTCGCGTCTTGAGACTTACGATCAAGAATTCGCACTGCGAATCCTTCATCAGTTCGGCGACTTGCAATTTCGCGCTATCCAAATCATCGGCAGTGCCGACCCAGACTACCTTATCGACTGATTCGCATTTGAAAATATCGAATGGGGCAATCATTGGCTACCATTCCTGACTAGTCTCAGCCGGGGTTTCGTCAGTGTACGCCAGCGCACGGCACGTATCAATGGGATTTTGGTCGAGGGAAGAACTGATCGAACTCAGAGTAATGGCGAGTCGCAAACCGAACCAGTGCGTCGACAAACGGCCCAGAACCCTCTAATGCCGCCTTCACTTCCCGAGCTTGCGATTCAAGGCCTTTGACAGCGCAGCGATTGAGGGCGTTCAACAGTGGAGATTCAAGCCCGCAACATGCGATGGTCAACCGATCGCGACTCAGTTAAACGTTGAGATAAAGTTCGCGATGTTCTAGGTAACTACTTGCCGGCAGACTACGCTCGCTCGTTTCGGAAAACGCTCCACAAACAAGTATTTTCCGCCCACTCAAACTGCCGTCTGTGAACCATCCTTATATATGGGTTCGGTGGCGTGTTTCGCGTGGGGTTTTTAGCTGACCGAAGTCTCTCCATTTCCGTGCGGAAGGGAGGCTCGAACGTCCGTGAAGAAGAAGGGAGCCCGTGCAGGAGGAGAATCGCCGGCGCATCTTTCGGGCCAGCCTCCATGTAGAAAATGGAAAGCCCATCAATCTGGATATCGCGATAAAACGTTGGGTGTTCCACGGGACGTTCCTTTCCTTACGTCTCGGCTAACGACGGAAATGATGCGAGCGAGCGTTCACATGAGCCGCTCGGAAATCCGAAGATCAGCAATAACTGATTGGCTACCCAGTGGTGATAAAGCTCGGTCATCTGAATCGAACAACTCCTGGTCGGATGTCGCGATTTTCCGGCACTCTGCCAGAGCCTCACTCGTTCAATAGCGAATAATTAATCCGATTCAGGATGCGCCAGCCGCCTCACCTCTTCTCTTGTTGAGCGCCGGTATAAGAAGTTTCAGAAGCGCTTCGTCCGAGAAAGGGTTCTGACCTGAGATCAACTCGCGGTCCTGAAGGACGTAGCTCTGCCATGGAGCGACCACACTTACGTCACCGCCCGCCGTGCGCAAGGCGATGTCCGGGTAGAAGAGAACCTTGCCACCAATCTCAAGCGGCTCTCGCTGCTGCTCTTCCGCCGTCGAAAAGATGGTCATCTTATATCCAGAATAGATCCAGCCTTGAGCCTTTGCGTGTGCTCCAGCCGCATCGCCCGCTGCCAGCGCTCCCACCACCTCCGTTGAATTCGGAAGAGCCGAGAGAAGTGAAATCGGGCCATGGCAGAGCACCGCCGTAGGCTTAGATGTTTCATGAAAGTGTCTCATCACCGTGCCAGCGTCGGGATCATCGAGAAGATCTATCATCGGGCCATGGCCGCCAGGGACGAAAACGGCGTCATACTGATCCAGGCCTGATGCGATGACATCTCCGATGCGAGCTGGATCTCTGAGCCCAGTCAGGCCGTCCCGGAATATCATATAGTCCTGAAGCTTAGCCGCGTCGCCGCCGAAGAAATCAGCGACCTCTGAATGCACATCCACTTGGGGGGCGTTGCCTTTGGGGTTGGCGAAAGTGATTTCGTAGCCCTCCTTCATCAGGGCGCGAACCGGAACCGTGAGCTCGTTGAGATAGTAACCAGCACCGGTATAAACCTTGCCATCTTTCAAGGGCAGGCCACGACCGCTCGAGACTAGCACCAAGACTTTTCCTCTTGTTGTCATTTTGTTCTCCTCTCTGCATCGAACCTGTCTCTCGAAATCCTAGCTTGCACAGAGCAACCCAATTTGCGAGAGCCTCGGCCTTAGCATATCATCATTGAATCTACCGGGACTCTAGCGGCGCCGCGTCGTACTCGGCGTTAACCGTACTTGAGGGTTGTGCTCTGTCCGACCTCGATAATGTAACCGTCGGGATCGCGGATGTAGCAACGAATCTCGCCGTGCTTAGGAATGGGCTCCGTGATGAACTCGGCTCCTCGACTCTTCCATAATTCGCAGCAAGCTTGAATATCCGCGACGCGGAAATTCATAAAGCTGTTGATGTGATTCGGATCGGGGACGCTGAGCGTTACGGTCGGCTTATCCGGGGTCGGCCCACCCCCAACGTTTAGAATCATCCAGATATTCGCAAGCTGAAGGTACGGAGGCGCGTTGCCGTCACCCATGGTCAGAATGCGAGCGCCGAAGACCTTCTCGTAGTAGCGAGCCGCGTTCGATCACGGACGCCGCGCCCTTCATTGACCGTACCGCTTCGAGAGCCTCTGCGCGAGTCGGGACGCGACGCGTTTGCGGTATCGCGGGGACCGGTCTGCGTATCTCCTCGACGGGAAGCGAACCCGTTACCTCTACAATTCGCAACTCGGACTCGTCGTGCTTCGCCATGATGTGTGTCTCCCATGAAGTATCTGCTACTGAAGGAGCCCGGATTTCCACTTGGCCTTTGAGTCGCCGTAATTGTACACCCAGCCCGGTGCGAAAGTCTCCGTAGTTACTACGGTAGTCGCATAGTCATCGGTAGCTAATCAGCCTGACTAACGGTGCGTTCGCCGCTTCAATTTCATCAGTACGGATCGCTTCCAAAGATGGTATCGATTTGCTCGTTCGTATCTCGAATGGACGGAATCGGCGGCGGTGGTTCGTCCTTCCACATATATCGAGCCTGATGGTAGACCTGTTCGCTTTTTGTGCCCCACTGGCAATTTAGCGGGCTGTAATGGTCTTGAGGATTTTTCCTATCCAGTGTCTTCCCTGCCGGTCGTGGACCGAGATCAGCTAGGAAGTTGCTAAAACCAACACCCGGTTCAAGCCAACGGTCGCAGACACGAATGCCTTTCCCTCCCCAGAGGTCACAAAGATACTCGCCGTTCTTAGTCCTTCCGTAGCACCTACGAATCATGTTTGTGTAACTGTAAAATTCGGCGCTGGCGAATCGGTGGTGTAGCTTCTTTGAAATTCGGTAGTGCCTGTAAAACTGAGCTCGTTGTTGCCTGCTAGTATCTCGGCATTCACAGTGCCGGACCACGCTGTTCGCTAGCTGGCTGTGCCAAACCTCGATCACGTTCCCGCATTTGCAGCGACACTTGTACACATCTGGTCGCAGCGAGGAAATGATTGTGAGCGTCCCGAACTTTCTTTTTGAGAGCGACACTGGGCAAGTCTCCCAGTATTACCCGGCAGTGTTATGGGGAAATTTGCAGGGGAGATAGAGCTAGGAACGGAGACCGCGAATTACACCACGGCGAGCGAGAGTGGCGCGCTCAGATCGAGCGATCTCGGTGTTGATTTCCTTTAAAATGAGCTTGGCCTTTTCGCGGCGAGCTTGGTCCTCCGCAGCCAATTCCTTCTCGCGCTCAGTACGGTAGTAGGCTTGAATTGCAATCAATTCAGCCTCCAATTCTCTTTGGCGCTCAAGCCATGGTAAATCACGGGCAACGTCTTCGCCATGTTCACGACATTTTCGGCGATAGAAGGCTAGCTCTTGGGCATCCCATTCTTTCTTCATCTCTGCCAAGCGTTCAAGGATTCGCTCTTCACGAGTGGGGTACCAGTAGTAGTCCTGCTCACGATAGCCGGGTGGAAGTTTAGCGCGCCGGATCATAGTTCCACCACGAGCGATTCATAATCGTCTGGTTGAGTAGCATTGAAGACTCTCTTGCAATACTCGTCACCAAGTTCTCGCTCACAGACGCAGCGCCACATAACGTTGCGTCGCTGCCACGTTTTGACACGAGCTGTCAGTAACCCCGGCGTGACCAGAGCACCAGTTTTCAACTGTTCGAGGACGGTGGTCTCTGCAATCTTCACTTGTTCCTGTAGCTGCTCGATGAGCCCTTTCTTCTTCGCGATCTGGGCCAGTGTGTTCTGGCTGATTTTCTTCTTGGTCACGGCGAGTCTCCTCGCTATGACCGACCGGTGTTACCAGTTTGGCCCATAGGCAGATTTGCAAGGGCGCGGGCCAGCCGGTGTGATGCCCAGCCATCGCATTTTTTGGTCAAATGAAAATCCTTGATGAACATACTATTATAAGTATACTTATATAAGAATGCACGAGACCCTGAAACCCGTCAGGTGGATTGGAATTAGACAACGCCTAGCGGAAGCTGAGCGGGATCATAGAGAAAGGCAGAATTAAAATGAAAGCCAAAACGCAAAAGAGACGCAACCGGGTTGCTCGCGTAACCGAGGGCAGCGGAAACGTCTTTGCAGACCTCGGCCTTCCCAATCCTGAACAGGAACTTCTCAAGGCGCAGCTTATCCTCCAAATCTACACAATCCTTAAGGACAGCGGCATGACTCAGGTCGAGATGGCCAAAATTCTCGGCGTTCAGCAACCTCAGATCTCCTTATTGATGCGGAACCGTGCCGGTAACTTTTCCGTTGGGCGCCTCATGGAATTCCTCACGGCGCTACGTCAGGACGTCGAGATAACTGTTCGTCCAACTCATAAGGAACATGGTGCACTCTCGGTTGTATCTGCCTGAAGAGAGCCCTTTCGGTTGTTGCTAAATGTTGTTAGATTTACAGGAAGCCGGACGGGAAAGTGGCGAGTAAACGACCGAATCCAATACAGGCTCAGTTCCTTCGTTGAGGTTATGTATGTGCCGAGAATCGGCAAACAGACGATCTCTGCGTTTGCCGGTCGATTGTTTCGCAATTTTTGGGTTTCCCGAGTGTCCCGAAAGCGCTGGTTACGGTAGATATGGCCATCGCTGGAAGAAAAAACTATTCAGCGAACAAGGACGAGTACAGTTAGAAAAACTCTCGTTAGCTCCCTGGGCTAGTCGACGCCGGCAAGAGTTGTTGGAGTTGCTCGATCGCATGAATCCAACGATTGAGGAATTAACTACAGCCGTCGAACGGGAAGCCAAAACGCGTCCCGAGGTGAGGCGTTTAATGACTCATCCTGGTGTGGGCCCGCTAACAGCGCTCGCTTATGTGTTGATTATCGGAACTCCGGATCGATTTCAACGCGGCAAGCAGATCGGCACGTACGTGGGGTTGATTCCGTGTGAGCGGTCCAGTGGTGGCAAACAACGATTGGGTCACATCAGTAAGCGAGGCAGCTCGTTGTTGCGCTTCTTATTGGCAGAGGCGGCCCAAGCAGCGGCACGTGTGCATCCCGACTGGCGGCGCAGATACCACCACCTGGCGATGCGTCGGCACAGGAGCATTGCCAAAGTAGCGATGGCACGCCGGTTGGTGATTCGGTTGTACTGGATGTGGCGGAATGGTCGTGAGTATTCGCCGTCGTTAGAGTTCGGTTCGTACGCGGGACAGCTCGGAATCGTCTATGGCGCGAAGTAGGGCGTCGTCCACATGATGGGGCATCCCGCTCCCTGAAAGGGGAGTTTGAAGTAGTAATCATGGTCGAAGTATTGATCGAAGAGATGGTTGGGTCGGACTGAAGCCGACCGAGAGATTACGAGCGAGCCGTGGTCGTCGAAGCAGCGGTCAAAGAAGAGCAAGGAAGACCACTCTCAGGAGTGACCGGAGAAGTGTGCGTGAAAAAGGATTTGACAGGGCCGACATTGTTAGAGATAGACGATTCCCGGCCTACACAGGAGCTAGCCAACCACTTCGTGAGCTGATCATACGTGCGAGCTATATTCCTTGACTCTTGTTGAAAACTGTATACAGTTTCAGACCGCCCAGAGCAATTCGCCGTACCAGTTTTTCCCAAGTTCAAAAAGAATGAAGAGGGGGTCTGTCTATGAAGTTGTTCGCAAGAATCATGCTGGCTGCTTTTTTTCTCGCGTTACAGGCATTGTCTGCTTCGCAACCTGCTATAGCGCAGGAAAAAAAACCTAACATCGTCTTCATCATGGGTGACGACATCGGCTGGATGCAGCCGAGTATCTACCATCGTGGACTGATGGTGGGAGAGACACCGAACATAGATCGTATCGGGAATGAAGGCGCAATCTTCATGGCCTATTACGCTGAGCAGAGTTGCACTGCCGGACGCAACGCTTTTTTCACGGGTATGCATCCTCTCCGAACCGGCATGATCCCGCCACAACTTCCAGGTAGCCCTTCTTACCTGCGACCTGGCACGCCGGCGCTGGCGAAGTTCCTGCATGATCTTGGTTACAACACCGGGGAATTCGGCAAGAACCACCTGGGCGACCACGTTGAGGCGCTGCCTACAGCTCACGGGTTCCAGGAATTCTGGGGCTACCTCTACCACCTCGATGCGATGCAGGGTGTAAGCTTTCCTGACATCAACCGAACACCTACCGATCAGGCAATCGTTCCGCCATGCAAGAACACGCCTGTACCCGGGCTGACTGAAGTGCCCGGCGCCGTCGATCCCAGGACGGCCGTCTGCCTCACGCCACCCCGGCCAGTAATTTTTTGTCATTCATCCGACGGAACACAAGCCAACCAAACTTGCAAAGATGAGGGCCCCTTGACACTCGAGCGCTCGAAAACTGTGGACGAAGAGATTTCGTCTCATGTCATCGACTTTCTCGACCGAAATGACCCGAAGAAAACAAACAAACCATTCTTCGTTTGGTATAACCCAGCTCGGATGCATATAACGACTGTTTTATCGCCAAAGTACATGGCCATGGTTGGTGAGCCGGGAGGAAAGGATTGGGGCGTTAACGAAGCCGGCATGAAGCAGATGGATGACAACATCGGTTACGTCATAAAGAAGCTGGAAGATATGGGCCAACTCGACAACACGATTCTCGTATTCACCACCGACAATGGCGCCGAAGTAATCACCTTTCCTGATGGCGGCAACACACCATTTAAAGGAGGAAAGCTCACTACATGGGAAGGTGGTATGCGTGCACCTCTGGTAGTTCGGTGGCCGGGACACATAAAGCCGGGAACCGTCAAAAACGAAATATTCGCGTCACTCGACTGGTTGCCGACGCTAGTTGACATCGCTGGCGGTCCGAAAGGCGACGAGCTAAAGCATCAGATTGAAGGGGGAAAATATCCAGGGATCGTGAAGACCACGCTTGACGGATTCGACCAGCGCGACTACCTGGAAGGCAGTTCGGCTAAGTCCGCGCGAGACACTTTCTTCTACTATACAGGAGCGACACCGTCGGCGGTGCGGTACAAGAACTGGAAGATTTATTTTTCTATGGCAGGCGCATGCGCAAGTTGCGGACTCGCAGGAGTCGAAACCTACAAATGGCCGATGGTTGACAATATCAAGCGTGATCCATTCGAGGGTGCCGTCGGTGATGAAATGAAAACACTCTTGGGTCAAGGCGGCGCCCTTGCTGGGCCGGTCACTGCCTACCTCTACGACTGGAACATAATCCCTCTCGGTCAGATTCTGTGGCTGAAGGAACTTGAGTCGTACGGGCCGTATCCGCCGATGCAGGATCCGGAGACCTACAACTTGACGCAAGTGATACAGCAGATCAAGAATCAACACGCGGCTAGTCACGCAGGCGAGTAGCTATATGAGCCAAACTTGAACGCGCGTCGTGGGCGCTCCAATCGGGGCGCCACGCGAACTGCCAGTTGCGAACATGACTTGGTCACGACCGAAGTTGGTTCCGAAGCTGTCTTAGTGGCATTATCGACCAAGAAGCAACCCGGAAGCGGTCAGGAGTGCCCTCGCTAGTGCGCCGAAGAACCAAGTTGATCGAGGATAGTTGAGTGACGATGACACGGAGCGGACGATAAGTTGAACGGTATCACGAGGAAATGGTGTTCGTCTGCACACTATGCAGAGAACATAATAGAGGAACTGTTGCTGACGATGTTGGGTAAGTCTTGCTGTTTCATACACGAATAAGTGATTCTAAATTCCGCGAGGTAGGGTGAAGTTGAAGGGATTTGTATTAGTCAAGAGAGATCCCTGACAGGCTTGGATGGCGGAACGAGTTCGCGAACTCGTTCCGCAGGTGTTTTTCCTTTGAGTGCGAGATGTGGTCGATCCTCGTTGTATTCGGTTTCCCATTTCTTAAGTTTTCGAGCCAACTCCCTTTTATGTTTGAAATGCCTTCCCTGATAGAACTCCTGAGAGTCGGTTTTGTGGCTTCGCTCGACCTTCCCGTTCACCTCCGGGCAACCTGGAGGAATGTGCCGGTGAGAGATGCGGAGGTCGGAAAGATGCCAGGTGAACTGTGGCCCGAATGAAGAGCCGTTGTCAGTCTGGATTCTCTGAATGGCGAAGGGAAAATTCTCTCGGACTTCCTGAAGAAAGTCGATGGCCGTCTTGGTGTTGTCGTGATCGTAGATGCGTAGGACCCGAAATCGGGTCGCTTCATCAATAGCCGTGAATTGATAAAAGCGCTGACGCGCTCTTCCTACACGGGGAACAAACTTCACATCGAGCTGCACAGAGCGGCCTGGAACCTGGAGAGGTGCATCCGCTGGTTTTGGACCGGGCCGATACTTTTTCAGTGAAATCCGGCCGACGTGATGCCGATGAAAGATCTTCAGAATCGTCGTTGGTGACACGTAAGCATGGTAGTGCCGCTGCAAATATAGACTGACTCGAACAGCGCCGTAACGCCGCTCCTCCCGAATGCGAAGGATCAGCGAGACTATCTCGGGCGGAATACGAAATCGGATTTTGTGAGGTCTCCGGGACATGTCCCGGAGGCCGGCTACCCCGTGCTTCTCATAGCGCTGCTTCCAGATATAGAAGAGCGCCCGCGAGACTCCAAAAAACCGGCAGGTCTGACTGATGTTGCCGCTCAGACGTTGCGCATGCTGCAGCATGCGCAACCTAGCCTTCACCTTCCTTGCCTGGATCTGCTCGTAAGCTGGATTCTTCATCCCGAACCTCCTGTAGTGGGCTGTGAGAATAACCCACCTGTCCGGGATGTCTATTAGCAGCTACAGAGGCTCGTGCGTTCACTGACGAAGAAATGGGAAGACTCATTGCAGCCGCACCAGATCCCTTGAGCACAATTATTGCGCTCACCGTCGTTCTGGGTTTGCGTATTGGTGAGACTCTCGCGCTTCGCGTCAGTGATATAGACTTCGCCAAACGAATTATCCGTGTGAGGCAGAGTGTTGACGCTGCTACGCGGAACGTTGGTGCGGTAAAGTCTAGGGCCAGTAGTGCGGACCTCCCGATGTCGCCACAGCTAGAGACACGGCTACGTGCTCACTTGCGGAAGCATGACGGTAAGAGCGAACTACTCTTCACCAACAAACGCGGGCGCGCTCTATCAGCTAACAAGCTACGGGCCAAGCAATTGCACCCGCTACTTGAGAAGCTGGGAATCGAGCGCGGAGGTTTCCACTCCATGCGTCACGGGCAGCCAGTGCCCTGCTTGCAAACGGTGCAACTCCGGCTGTGGTACAGAGGCAGTTACGGCACAGTGATGCGAGGATCACGCTGGGAGTTTACGGCCACGCGATAGGCAGTCAGCAGCGCGACGCGGTGGACGTTCGCTCCAAACGCATTGCACAGTATGCAGTGAATTAGACTGGGAAATTTGAATTGATGCCAAAGGCTTTATTGATGCCAAACGGATTGATAAAGCCTTTGCAGTCAGTGAATTTGGTAGGGGCGGTGGGGATCGAAAGGACAAGCTACTAAATAAGGCTTGTGCCCTCAATGCGTTGCATCCACCGCCGCTCTTCAACTGGAACAAACGGAACAGGCGTCGGGTGAATCCGCCTTGGGCGTACGCCAAGCGTGGGATTCTGGTACAGTTTTGACACAGGTCGTCTGTGCGGAAGAGTTTATTTGAGGCGGCGGTTTGCTAATTCACCCTGACCTGTTCGCACGGACCGATTTTCGATTGTTTTGTTAGCGTTACAAGCCCCTCAGTTGCACCACAAGCGCCCTTTTGCAGTCTATGTTCAGTAAGTATTCAGCAAGAATCCCTGTGGTTCCTCGCTTAGTTCCGCTTTAAACCGCTCCTGATTGCCAGAACCACGCGGTAAGTCCCGATCAGATTTCGAACAACACAAGCGGGTTTGTCAGGACCTTGGACCAGGACCTTCGTAATCAGGACCTAACCAATAGTTCCGACTTTCACTTCGACGTACTTCTTTGAGCTTTCAGTCGTTGCCGTGTGCTCTACGGGAAGGCGGCGCGCACCTCGGTATCAGCCCTTCACCAATTCGCTGGATTCCCCTGACTCTTCGGATTCAGCGTCTTCATCTCATTGAGTTCCTCGGGGGTGATCTGAGGCAAGTGCCGGATGAACAAAACCAGGCGCCAGGTTTCCGCGGCAGTGTGCGCTTCGCCGAAGGCTGGCATGCCGCTCAAACGAACTCCATTTTCGATTGTGTAGTAAAGCTCGCCATCGCTCTTGTTCTGCGTCCCGGCTGCACGCAAGTCGGGCGGTTTCGGATAGAGGCCCTTGCCGAAAAACGTCTGGCCCCCTCCGTCATTCGCATGGCATGTGGCGCAATGATCGGAAAAATGCTCCATGCCTGCCCGAATATTCTCCGCTGAAGGCGTGATGGGATTGCGAAGGTGGCGATTCGCGGATGGCACGGCCATTTTGCGTGCCGTTGTGGCCGCGAACTCCTCGAGCGCTGATGGTGTCGCAAGTGCGCTGAAGCCTCGTCGCACGAGAATCAGTCCGTATCCCGAGGCTGCAACCGTAAGAACAAACAGAATTAGCGAAACTACTTTCCAGGGTTTCATGTCTACCTCTCCTGCCCCGAGCCGGCACGACTTACCGGGACTTGGAATTCTGCTTAACGATCAGCGACTAGCTACGAGTCAAAAATCCTAATGGGGCGCTGGCGGACGTCGAACCTTGGTGCCGAGTTCAGAAATCCGGGGCGGCAATCAGCCAGGCTCCGTGCCCGTGTTATCGCCGTCCTCCCGGCCGAGCGCAGGAAGGTACCGACCGAA
>CAVRSA010000010.1:0-656882 GCA_963723725.1 Candidatus Acidiferrales bacterium | reverse complement strand
ATGGGCAAGTCAAAATCCTACAGAATTGGCGGATTGTCTTGTTCACCTGCTAACTCGGCCCGAAATCCGAACTGAGTTGGGCGGCAATGGCCTGAGACGACAACTTAAATCGTTCACTGCACAAATGTGCGTCGAGGGACATCTCAAGGCATTCGGCTTACGCGTAAAGGGAAATTTGGGGTCTTTGCTTCCGCTCCGTCAGAGTGGATTCAGGGGCGCATGACGAATGCCGAAGCACGCATCAGCGTCTGCAGCCTCACCTACAATGAGGAACCGCGTCCAGATGAGTCTGCAGGACTCCACATCCGCAAGAGAGGTCGGACTGCACGAGGGATGTGTAGTTCGTGATCGGCTCCAAGGGCGCTCCGGGAGCCGGACACAAACAGGCACAAGGCGCCAGCCATGGGAGAACCGCATGAACATCTCTAAAAGATGCCGGAATTCGCTTGAACAGCGAACCCGAAATGAGAAAATCATCGCATCGATCCCCTCTGACCTATGAACAACGATCGATCCGGGAAAATGTCGGTTGAAGACTGAAGGACCAATAATTATTTCCGCAGCCATAGGAATGCCGCTGGAGCATCTGCTCCCACTGGTAAGGAGCCTTCAACGTGTGAAATGTTCGGCGCACGTTGTCTTTTTGAGACATCCATCGGACGAAACGCTCCCGAGAGACTGGGATCAACCGGGGCTACGTTTCTCGTCGTACTCAGATTCCGCATGCGGCTGCAACGCTGCTTATCAATGCTCCCCCTTTGGCATCGTATCGCCAGAATGTTCAGATCAAGTTTTCGCGACCCGGGAGTCTCGGGGATACGCTTGCGCCGATTTTCTTGCACCCAATGGTTTCGCGCCATTATTACGGCAGTGAGCTGCTTCGCGAGGTCAATGAGTCTCAGCCTATTGCCCTAATCGACAGTCGGGATGTCATCTTCTGGAGTGACCCATTTGAACGGCTGGATGGATAGTCATTTAATTGTAGCCGAGGAAGATACCTGCATCGAGGAGAATGAATTCACCCTCTGGTGGATGCGGCAGCTAAGCCGGGCCCTGTCCTTTGACATGACGGCAATGTATTCGAAGGCGGTAATTTGCGGAGGCGTAACGCTGGGAACTGCCGGTTGCTTGCGGACGTATCTCGGAGCATTTGTGAAGGCGGCAACTTCGAGTGGAATGGTCATTGGCGCGTCAGGCGGATTCGACCAAGGTCTGCACAATATTCTACTGCGGAGCAAGGCAATAGCCGAAGCAGCTATCTTGCCCGTCGGCAACTCGCTAATCGCTCATCTGTGTGGCAACTGGTCGGAGGTATTCAACCTTGATATCGAGCGCGGAGTAGTCACAAAGAAGGATGGTTCTGTAGCTTCGATTATTCACTTTTACGATCGCAAAAAGCAGTTGGTATCCTATTACTCGGAGCGTCTATCGGTTTCGTGTCAAGCTCACCCTGCGGCCGAAGCAATAGGGAGGAAAGAACGCCCTGTGGTAGTGATTAGCGGTGTCCTGTGACGGGTCACTCCCAATTCGGAGAGATATTGCAAACCGGGTAGCAAATTGTACCAAAGTAGCGCAATGTCAGAGCATCATACGAAATTGATTTGTCTTACACCTTGCCGGAATGAAAACTGGGTAATTGATATCCACCTGAAAGCCGCGAGCGAATGGGCTGATCATATCATCATCGGCGATCAGATGTCCGAAGACGGTACACGGGAGACGGCGTCGCCTACCCGAAGGTGCTACTAGTTGACAACCAACGCAAAGGCTACGACGAAGGCGAGCGGCATCGAGTCGTATTTGAGGCAGCGCGCGCAATTCCAGGTCGAAAAATCCTTCTGGCGATTGATGCCGACGAACTGATATCCGCAAACTGGAAAAACAGCAGCGAGTGGAAGACGTTGTTGAGCCTTCCCGAAGGTACTGCCATTTACGCCCGGTGGGTGAACGTTTTACCGAATTTCAAAACTTGGTTTCAGATGGGTGAGTCCTTTGTTATCGGCTACGTTGATGATGGCAAAATTTCTTATTCTCCTGGAAAGTTTCACGTTCCGCGCATCGCCATTCCACCCAATGCGCCACGCTTCGTTCTTGAGGATATTCGCCTGCTGCATTTGCAATACACGGATAGAGCGAGATCGAGAGTAAGAATCGAGCGTATCAGGTCCAAGAGTGGGTGGTTGTTCCCCGTCGGCCGATCCGGCTTTTTCGACGGTTTAATCCTTTGATCGGAGTTACTCGTGAGCGCATTCATCCGATCGTAGGTAAGTGGATCGACCGCTACGCATCGCAGGGAATTGACTACACGGCAGTTCGGATCGACAGTGCGTACCGTTGGGATTCCTTGGTTTTGAACGAGCTTATATCATACGGTCCAGCTTTTTTTCGAAAGCTCGATATTTGGGATTTTCGATGGCAGGAACTTGCGAGGCAGCAGGGGATAGATACACAACAATCTCTCAGCGATCCTCGCTCGACATGTGAGCGGATGGTGCACTCCTTTTTGCGCCGCACACAACCAATAAAAGGAAACTTCATCATCCGGATGATTCAGCAATTGCTCCGAATTTGGGGTTGGTAATAGGGCTTACACGCACAACTGCATAAACATGGCAGCTTTCAGCGTTTGTCTCCTTGCTCACAATAGCGAACGCTTTATTGTATTCGCCATCGAGAGTGCGCTTGCACAATCTTTCGAGGATTGGGAAATGTTAATTTCCGATGATGCTTCGACTGACGGCACTGAGGAAATTGTTCAAAAGTACCTCTCGGACACCCGCGTTCGCTATATCCGCCATCGAAACAATTTAAAGCAGGGTGGCAATTGGGGCTTTGCAATTAACAACACGAACGCGCCGTTGATTGCAACGTTGCACGCAGATGACGTTTGGGAGACGGATACATTGAAGAGATATTTTTCGGCATTTTCTGAAAACGAGGCGATTGATCTCGTCTGGGGAACCTGGTTGAGAACGACGGAATCCCTCCAGGCGATGCTCCACCAACCGGAGCCGAACAGTGATCGGACTTACAGCGGGCTGCAGGCGATGCGGCACCTGTTTCTAACGGGCCGCATTTTGCCTAGCGCAGCAGCGTTTCGCCGGCGAGTCGCTGTTTTGGCTGGTCAGCCCAATCGCGCCTACGGGATGCTCTGCGATAGAGATTGGTTTCTTCGAGTCGCGAGAGTGTCGCGCAGGGGACGGTCTCTGTCGGCCTGCCTTGTAAAATATCGGATTCATAGAGCAAGTGTGACAGAGGAGTTTACAACAAATTGGAAGCTGATCGACAAACTGGATGATTTTCACAACAGAATACCCGAGCTGATTGGCCAGCTTGGAGACGCGAATGCCGTGATTGGTGCCTATAAGAAAGGCATCGCGGAGTTATATCTTCGGGCGGCGGTCGGGCTTTGGGTGGCTCGACGGGACGAGGAGGCGAATCAAAGAATGACTCAAGCCATTAACTTCAATTCAAGGGTCTTGCTACGGCCGCGTCTGCTCCTCAAATGGCTGCTGTTTCATGCGGGTAGGCCCGGTAGATGGATTTTAGGTAGAACACATGGAAGAAATCCCTCGGTAACGGCTTCTGTTTCCAACCGGTAGAAAAACCGGCAGCATGGCGGGCTCGCTTTGCGGGCGCCTAATTATGGCGGATGCCACTATCGTTGGATTCTCGAATAGATGACCTCGTCCGAATTCATACAGCGCGCTTTACGGAGATTTCAGTTGCTACCTAGCCCGGTTGGTGTGCTTAGTTTGATTTGCTGGCGGCTCCGGGGGGCTCGATTGGGCAAGGGAACTAAACTGCCCCCACGCATACTCGCAACGTGGCCGCACCAAGTGAAAATGGGTTGCAACTGCATTTTGCAGCCTGACATTTTCTTCAATTACGACCACTACTGGAGCCCCGGGCCGTCTATCATTATTGGCGACCGGGTATTTGTCGGGCGGGGATGTGAGTTCAACATTCGGGGACACCTCGAAATCGGCGATGATTGTCTAATTGCCTCTAATTGCACCTTCATAGACCATGACCACGGACGCAATCGGGTTCGGCCGATGAATGTTCAGGAACAGATCGTAAGGCCAATCGTGGTCGGCAAGAACGTCTGGATCGGCGCAAAGAGCGTGATTCTTAAGGGCGTTACCGTTGGAGACAATGCGATCATTGCTGCCGGAACGATTCTGACGAAAAGCGTCCCGGCGGGTGAGATATGGGCAGGCCCTCCGGCCCGGCATTTGTCTACAGTAAGGGCGTGATTAATTATCGGGACTGATAACTTCACCTATTGCTTCGATACATTCTCCAGAAACGTCCAACTGCCAAAAGATCAAGCGGCCTCTTTCAGCGAGTTTTACCTTTCTTGCTACGAAGCGAGACCGATTCGCAAAACTCTAAAAAATAATACATCGTGCGGCTCTCCGTTATAATTCCCACGTACCGTCGCCCAGATTATCTAGGGCGTGTACTGGACGGCCTAGCGGCTCAGACACAGCTTGCGGATGAGATCGTCCTGGGGCTTTACGAAGAGGATCATGAAACAAAGCTATGGCTCAAAGACAACCGCACGGATAACTTACCGCTCGTCTGCACTGAGGTCTCCGAGCCAGGCGTGATCGCTTCGATGAACGCGGCGTTGGGGCAGACAGTCGGAGATATCGTTTGCCTGCTAGACGATGACGCAGTTCCACATTCGAATTGGATTAAAAAGATTTGCCAACACTTTACGAAATCAGATCGCTTGGTCGGAGTCGGTGGCCGCGACCTATTGAAAGACCATCCTGAGCTTCGCGCGGTAGAGCCACTTACAGAGAGAGTCGGCGTATTTACCTGGTATGGTGCATTACTGGGAAACCATCACCGTGGCAAGGGATCCGCTCGCCACGTTCACGCTCTTAAGGGATGCAACTGCGCCTACAGAGGTTCACAATTGCGGAAGGTAGCGTTCGATTCCTCACTCCGCGGGAAGGGCGCCCAGGTGGGGTGGGAAATCAGCCTCGCATTCGACCTCCGCAAAGACGGTTGCCTTCTTCTTTATGACCCGGAACTTCTCGTCGATCATCTCATCGCGCCCCGCTTCGACAGCGACTCAAATCAGCACGGAATCTACGAGCCCTGCTCCGCGTTTGACATGACCTGGAATAACTTTTCAATTCTCTGGAGAAAAGCGCCAGGCCTCAATGTTCAATCAATGTCATACCAACTTCTCTGGGGAGGCCTCCATAATCCTGGCTTATTAAGATTCTTTGATAAACGAATCGGGAATGTTAAAGAGAGAAAACAACGAACAATCGTCCAACTGAATGCATTTCTAAATTCATTACTTGCAATTCGCGGTGATTTGTGAAACGAGTTGCATCATTGCACTGGGCTGTAAGTATCGCATTTGCAATTCAAATTGGGGTTGCGGCCCATGCAAACAAAGTTGGGCAAAAGAGATTTCCAAAGCCGGAACAAGAATGCGTATCCCTGCCCTCCAGGTCTTCCCCTTCGATCGTAACTATACGCCGCTGATCGGTCAAAATCAATTCTTGACGAAAATGCAGAAACTCGATACAGCTCCCCACCTTTTTCAATGAGACATCGCTGTGCGGTGATTGGCGCGGGGTCGCTCTGGTCGGACTATGAGTGTCTGCTAGAGGATTTACCGAAGGAGCGTTGCAAGTGGCTGAAATCTCTCCCAAACGATAAGGTAAACGAAGAGATGCAAAAATCGGACATTCTCCTTGTGCCGAGCCTCTACGAACCCGGCGGGATCGTAGTCGGAGAAGCTCTGGCCAATGGAATGATAATCGTCGCGAGCGATGAGGTGGGCTCCGCCGAGAATTTGCCCCCCGATATCTGTCATGAATTCGCAGCGGGCAACGCCGACGACTTTCGGGCCGCCGCGGGGCGGGCAATCGAAAGCGTCAGGCGATCCGCAACCCAAAGGCGCCTGGACGCAACTCAAGCCGCACGGGATCACTTCGACCCGCGGAAAATGGCTGATCTCCTCCTAGGCGAGATCAAGCGCCTTGTCGGAACAGAACGCCACCGGGTTCCGCTATTCGCGACGCAAGCACAATGACTGTAACGGTAGTCATCCCTTCATACCGTCGCCCTCAGATGCTGTCTCGGTGTTTGCAGCACGTATTCGCTCAGCGACGGCAGCCGGAAGAAATCATCGTTTGTATCCGCGATGATGACGATGAGACGAAACGCGAGATTGCTTCCCACCCTAGCAATCTCCTCACGGTCGCGCACACATCGGAGCCAGGCGTGATCGCAGCAATGAACGCCGGAATCGCCGCCAGTTCTGGAGACATTGTCGCTCTCCTCGATGACGACGCTTTTCCTCGCCAAGACTGGCTCGAGCGGATTGTTGCGGCCTTCGAACGCAATACCTCCCTTTTAGGCGTCGGTGGAATCGACCTGCAGCAAAATCCTGATCACAAGAATCCCAGGAATAGATTTCTTCCTGTGGGAACGATTTCGTGGTATGGGCGTTTGCACGGAAGCCACCATCTGGGGACGGGGCCCGCGCGGCGCGTAAATGTGCTCAAAGGGTGCAATTGCGCCTATCGAGGCGAATTTTTGCGACGAGTCGGCATCGACCCCTTCCTTCGGGGAGCTGGCGCCCAGGTCGGCTGGGAGATTGCATTGGGATTCGATGCCATGCGCGAAGGCGGCGTCCTCCTCTATGACCCGGCCATCGTGGTGGATCATCTGATAGCACCGCGATTGGACGGCGACAGTATTCATCGCGGACGATACAACGCAAATGCAGCGTACGATATCGCTTGGAACTTTTATTCCATTTTGCGGCGAAAGGCCCCGCCCGGATTGCGGATACGCCTTGTTATTTGGGAATTCGCCGTTGGTTCGCTCGCGAATCCGGGAATTCTTCGCGTTGCCGACCGGCGGACTGGGGCCCTGCGGGAAAGACTTCGCCGCATCCTCGGTAATTTCCGAGCATTCCGCGATTCTCGCTCGACCGGAACAGCACACGCGGCAGCGGCCCCGGTCAACATCGCCGGCACAATTTCGCAAAATGGGTAGCGAACTATGGGGATTATTCAAATCCAAGGACATTCTCTCCACCCGGGTTTTCTGAATTCGCGATCAGTCGTCCTCGATCTTGGAGCAAACAATGGTAAATTCAGTGATGAAATAATGCGCCGTTTTTCGTGTTCATGCATCGCGGTCGAAGGAAATTCGAAGCTCGCAGCAAGGCTTCGTGAGCGATCTCGGGCAAATATCCTTCATGCGCTAGTGGGCGACGCGGATCGCATTGCCACATTTTCTATTACCGCAAATGACCAATGCTCAACAATTATGGAGCCACTAGGCTTGACTGTCGTAGGGCAAGAGCAAGTTCAAATGCTTTCATTGGAAAGCCTCTTTAGCAAATTCCAATTGGATCGGATTCATTTACTAAAAATGGACATCGAAGGAGCAGAGATTGCGGCTTTGGACGGATGTGGCGACTTGACATTGTCACGAATTGGCCAACTCGCTGTCGAGTTTCACGAAAGTCTTGGAATGACTTCGGTGCAAGAAATTCGCAGAATTGTTCGACGACTTCAAGGGCTCGGCTTTCATTGGATTCGAGGAACGTTCAGTAACTACGAAGATAACTTGTTCATTAACGGGGCGCTATGCCCGCTTTCGGTGCCGAGCCTTGTTTATAATCGGGTATTTGTTCGCTATTGGAATGGCGTTAAGCGAGCTTTAACGCGACGGTTTTCCGCGAAGAGGAATTAGGCTAATCTTTGAATTCTTATGGAGTGGCTTATTACCTTGCTTATCGCAGTCCCTGCGATCATACTCGCAGCCACAAAGTCGAGCTGGCTTGTGGATTATTCGGTTTATGTTTTTGTTTTCAATCGCGGGCTCCGCCGGGTTGTGGACTATTACTTCAATGGAGCGTTTAATCCCCTCTCGCCCATCAGCCTAACTCCTCTGGTCGTTGCGGGAGCGATGACCCTTATTGTGTTGCTAGACTTCCAGCAACTACCCGTTAATACGCGAAAGTTTTTAGTCTTATTCTTGGGTGCCTTCGCGCTTTCATTTGTTCTGGGAGTCTTGAATGTGCATTTGGCAGCGATTTATGCATTAGCTGAAGTGCTTGCGCCCCTCGGCCTCGCCGGGTATGTAATCCTTTTGAATCCTTCCGACGAAGTGAAGGATCGCTGGATTCGCTCATTCTCCTGGGGAGCTATCCTAGTTAGTGTTTATGGATGGTACCAGTATCTTACAATTCCGCCGTGGGACAAATTTTGGCTGATTTCGACAAATATGGTTGGGTATATGGGGATTCCTGAACCGACGAAAATGACAGTGTTCTCCACGATGGGCGAGCGAGGTGTGGTCGCTGGCTACCTTGGATATGCGGTGGTTCCGATGATTGTGTCGCCGCGCTGGCGGACGAAGACGGGGTGGCCTGGAGTGGTTCTTGTAGGCTCAGTGATTCTGCTGACTCTATGCCGTTCGGGAGTGCTGATCGCGGGACTTTCCACATTGATTTATCTTTTGTTAAACAGAGGTGCAAAGAGTGTGCAAATAGGATTAACCTCAGTGCTTATCGGGGTCGCGAGCCTTTATGGCCTTCAAAAGATACCGAACGCCAGCCGCGTTACGGACCGCTTTTCCACCTTGGAAAATATGCAAGCCGACAACTCCTTTAACAGTCGGCTTCGCATCATGAGCGAGGAATTTCATTCCTCAATAACGTCATCCGTTTGGCTTGGGCTTGGGGGCCGGCGGCATGGGAACCAGAATTAATACTGGCGGGGTTGCCACTGCTCAGCAGTTGGGAGATGGCGGCTATTTTGACATTCTTCTTACATATGGTATCCCGGGAACACTACTGATGCTTGCGGCCCTGCGTGTGGCCTGGAAGCATTTCACTTTTCGGTTTCAATCGTCGTATTTGCGCGACGATTACGTATTGCTCGCGCGAGCGCTAATGGCTTCACTGGCGATCACATGCTTCGTTGGAAATCAATTGAACGGTTTTTCCATCCTGTGGCTAGCGTTTGGATGCGGCTTCGCCATTCCCTCTCAACAGATCGAATCGCTGCGGGGGGCCATCAGAATCAGGGACGAGATTGCCCGTGTTGCGCTTTTGTCAGCAAAAGAGGCGGTAGGTTGATATTTACTGTTCGCATTTGAAGTCGCCTCTGTACGGCATTTAATGTTCGTTGGGAGCGCCTCGTCATGCGAATTGCCTATGTAATCATCGATTGCAACCGCCGGGAGGGAACTGCGCGGGCGGTTGTCGAGGTGGCGGAGCGGATGGCGCGGACGTATGGCCACGAAGTGCATTTGTATTCACAAACGGCTGATGAAGTCGATTTCAACCTGGTAACCTGGCACCGGGTCCCGGCACTTCGCAGGCCGCACGTCGCAAACTTCGTTTCGTTTTTCGGCTTGGCTACGCGAGTGCTCTCGAACGCGTCGTTCGACATCATTCACAGCGCAGGATGCAACACCTCGGCAGCCCATATTTACACGATTCAGAATGTACAAGCGGCCAAAAGAAAGATTCTCGCTCGAGTCGCGCGAAATGAGCGAATATCCTTGCCACGCCGGTTTACGCGGTGGCTTTATCTTGTAATCACAAGTGCCGCAGAGAAAAAAGTTTATGGGGCGCGGGCCAACGGGTGCGCTACATTCCTGCTCCCCGTCTCAAAGGGAACCGAACGGGAACTGCGGGAGCACTACAATGTCGAACGCAATCCGATTCGGATTATCCCGAACGCCGCCGACACCACGATTTTCCACCCTCTCACAGCCGATGCTAGGGCCGTCTGGCGGCAAACAAATGGTTTTTTGCCATCAGATTTTGTCTGCATCTTCTCAGGCGGCGAGTGGGCGCGAAAGGGGCTCGATCTTGCAATCCAAGCGGTAGCCGCGATTCAGGATCGCCGCCTGAAACTTTTTGTCGCCGGCGACGATCCTGACAGGAGCCGGTATATCGCGCTGACCCATGAACTGGAATGCTCCGAGCGCGTTATCTTCGGGGGATTCCGCAAAGATATCGCGACTGCGCTCGGTGCATCCGATCTGTTCCTATTCCCTTCCTGGTATGAGGCATTCAGCCTCGCAACGATCGAGGCTGCAGTCCTGCGGATTGCCGATTGTGGCCACAAAGATTAATGGAACTGAGGATTTCATCCAACCTGGCGTAACCGGCGAATTCGTCGAGCACGATCCCGCTCATATTGCCTCGGTAGTGAAGACCTTTCTATCCGCTCCACAGGCCACGCTCACCACAATGGGCCAAGCGGCACGGCGCCTGATCGAGGAAAGTTACACATGGGCACGTGTAACCGATTTGACACACGAGGCCTACGGCGATTATCTATTGCGCGGTCGTGGCAATCGCCGAGATTCACTCACGCTGGAACGCGACAAATAGAAACACCCCTATGCCTAACAAAAAACCAACGAAACCGAAACCGATAATTGAATCCGATTCAACCAAACCTGACAAAGCGTTGGCCGCAATCACAAATGACGTTGAAGCACTCAAACGCGACAACGAAGAGCTTCGCACTCTGATCCGCTATCTTGCCGAAGCGGTCGAACTTGCGCCCAAATTCCTGATACCGCAGGCGGACCGAACCGCGATGGAAAGGTGGCAAACCGCGTTTACGGCGTTGATCCGGGAGGTATTGTCACAAACAAAGCGGCGCTGATCCGGGGCAGCGGACAACGGACTACGGACAACGGACTACGGACTACGGACTACGGACTACGGACTACGGACTACGGACTACGGACTACGGACTACGGACTGCGGACTGCGGACTGCGGACTATTGACAACGGACCTTGTGGTGATTCTCGCGTTCAATTTGGTCGTTTTTTACTTTTGCCGTTCTGATTGAGTTCTGATCTTCTGGAAGTTGGGATGCACTGGCCGCCTGGGGGGGGCGGGGCGGACCGCTATTTCTATGGCTTGATGACCGGGTTGGGCGCCACGGATGCGCGATTCCGAGCGGTCGCTTTTGACGGGGATTCGGCGGATGTTCCGCTTAGCGGTAATTTTGAGTCGCTCGGCAGCAAACGGCTCGGGTGGCTCGACAGGATGCGCCGGCTTCATGACTCGGTGCTGCGTTTCGACCGGGAGGCTGGGCCTGACAGCATTATTGCAACCCACTTTGCTTTCTATGCTTTGCCAATGCTGGGCCAGCTCCGCAAGCATACGCATATCGTCCACTTCCACGGTCCTTGGGCTGACGAGTCGTTGGCGGAAGGAGGCGGCACACATGTTGTATTTCGCAAAACGGCTTATTGAGCGTTTGGTCTATTCAACCGCGGCACGGTTTATCACTCTTTCCGAGGCGTTCAAAGAGGTGCTCATCAAGCGTTTCAGCATCGAGTGGGGACGGATCGATGTTATCCCGGGTGGCATTCACGCGGATATGTTCGGCATCACCGCTACCCGGAGCGAGACGCGGGACCGGCTGGGATTGCCGCGTGACCGGCCCATTATCCTGTGTGTGCGCCGGCTTGTCTCCCGCATGGGGCTGGAAGAACTGATCCGCGCCGCCAACAGGGTTCGTAAGAGGTTTCCCGATGCGCTTTTCCTGATCGCCGGCAAAGGACGGCTCCGCGAGCTTCTGGAGTCGAGGATTGCCGAGGCTGGGCTGGAGGGGCAGGTCAAACTGTTAGGTTTTGTGCCTGACGCCGATTTGCCGTGGGCATATCGAGCCGCTGATCTGTCGATTGTTCCCAGTCAATCTCTTGAAGGGTTCGGCCTCGTCACCCTGGAATCGCTGGCTGCGGGGACTCCTGTTCTCGTGACTCCTGTCGGCGGCCTTCCTGAAGTCGTCTCCGGTCTAGCCAAAGAAATGATTCTGGCCGGCACTTCAGAATCCCAAATTGCCGATGGGGTTATCGCGGCATTGGATGGGACTTTGCCGTTGCCGGCGGAAGGTCAATGCCGCGAGTATGTCCGCACGCACTTTGACTGGAGCGTCATTGCTCCCCGGGTATTGAAGGTGTATGAGCAGGCAGCGGCGGAAAGGCTAAAGTAGAAAGTCTAAAGTAGAAAACGATTGTGGCTCCTCGCTATTTCCAATGGAGAATCCAACTGCGATGAGAGATAATGTCATTGACACACACCCGCTGCGTGAATTGTCTGCAAGAGGAGAGTCTCCCGCTGGGGCACAGGGACGACGTGTGACTCTGAAAGGGAATACAAAGCCTTCGCGTCTCAGCGCCTCCGCCCGAGAAACACCCACTGAAAACAGAGAAAAACCAAAGCCAATCACAATCCTGTTCATCGACCACACGGCGAAGATGGGAGGGGGGGAGATTGCGCTTTTCCACCTTGGTTACTCACCTCGACAGGGAGCGCTTTTCTCCTCTGGTCGTTCTCGGGGAGGAAGGACCCCTGGCGGAGAAACTGCGGCTTGCGGCGATGGAGACGTGCGTCCTTCCGCTATCCAGCGATGTCTCCAATACACGCAAGGATAGCCTCGGCGCGACCAGCCTTCTCAAGGTCCGTGCCATAGCCGCGATTCTTGCATATAGCCGGCGGCTGGCTGGATTTATCAAGTCACGAGGCGTGAGTCTCGTGCATACGAACTCGCTCAAGGCGGACCTGATCGGCGGGATCGCCGCGAGGCTGGCGGGGGTCCCGGTAGTGTGGCATGTGCGCGACCGGATCGATGGCGATTATTTGCCGCCCGCCGTGGCGTTCTTATTCCGAATGCTCTGTCGCATTATCCCGGATTTTGTGGTGGCAAATTCAGGCGCGACCCTGGCTACTTTGCGATTAACCGGCCACGGACGCCAGGCCGTAGTATATAGTGGTTATGCTCATGTGAATGGCAATGCCGCGGTGGTGCATGACGGAGTCATGGCGAGTGCACTGGCGGTGAATAGCAATCCGCACGCGATCCTTATTGGCATTGTCGGCCGGATTGCGCGCTGGAAAGGGCAGCATGTTTTTCTCGAGGCGGCAGCGTTGGTCAGGAAGAGATTCCCTGCGGCACGATTTCAAATTATCGGTTCCGCGCTCTTCGGCGAGGAAGCGTATGAATCCGAACTCCGCGCAAGTGCGAAGGTCCTTGGGATTGATCACTGCGTCGAGTTCCTGGGATTTCGCGACGATGTCCAGCAGCTCATGCAAGAACTTGACATCCTGGTCCATGCCTCGATTACGGGCGAGCCGTTTGGACAGGTCATCATCGAAGCGATGATCGCGGGCAAGCCTGTCGTCGCGACGCGAGGCGGTGGCGTGCCGGAGATTGTCGAGGATGGAATAACCGGGCTCCTTGTGCCGATGGGCGATGCCCCGGCGATGGCGGATGCGATTTGTCAATTGCTTGCGGATCCGGCGCGCGCGAATAGGATGGGGGCGGCGGGGCGCGCCCGGGCGCTCAGTCATTTTACCGTCGAGCTTACTGCGCGGCGGTTTGAATCTATTGTTGAGAAAGATATTAGCGGAAAGGCTAAAGTAGAAAACAATATTTCTGCTTCCCGTTTTAGCCTTTAGCCTTTCTACTTTCTACTTTCCTCATGCCTATCTACGAATTCTATTGTCCGACCAATAACAAGATTTACTCGTTTTACGCGAGAACCATTACCCTTGCCGGCAAGGTGCCGCGGTGCCCGGACAATCCGAGATTCCGGATGGAGCGGCTTGTTTCCGGCTTTTCCGTTACGGGGCGGGCTACTGAGCGTGCTGCCGGCGGTGGCGGGGAACCCGATGTGAACGACAGCCAAATGGAGGCGGCTCTTGCGGGCATGGAGCGGGAGATGGGTGGGATGGACCTTGATAATCCGGACCCGCGCGCGCTTGCGAAGATGATGCGAAAGATGTCGAGTTTGACCGGCGAGAGGCTGCCCGGGCAAATGGATGAGATGATTCGGCGCATGGAGGCGGGGGAAGACCCGGAGAAACTCGAGGCGGAGTATGGGGACGCCATGGAAGATTTGGAATCGGATGCGGGTGTCGAGGAAGATACGCCGGGAAAGGGCGCAACGCCCGGCGGTCGAGCCGCCAGGAGAAAACCGACGCGCGATCCCGTTATGTACGAGATGCGGGACTTTGTGGAGTAGGACAGTGGGGCGCGCCACGGAGTTGCGGCCTTGGCGGAGCCTGTCTTAATCCGTAGTCCAATGGCCTGGCCTCATTTCGGGATTTCGCATTCGGCGTTTCACACCTTCAGACACATGGACTTCCCATTCTCTTACAGCAGATCGCGACTCATGGGCGATGACGCAAAACTCCCGGCGCGGCTACTCTCTGCGCAGGGAGCGTATGAACACTACTTTGGAGCCAGAGATGGTTATCGCCCACGATTACCTGATCCAGATGGGCGGGGCGGAGCGGGTCGTCGCCTGGATGGCGCGCACCTGGCCGGGCTGCCCTATCTACACGAGTATCGTCCAGCGCGATACCTTGCTGCCGGAGTTTCGCGAGGCGGATATCCGCGTCTCGTGGATGCAGCGGTTCCCGGGCATCGAGCGGCATTTCAAGAAATACTTCGCGCTTTACCCGTTTGCGTTTCGCAGTTTCGGCACGATCGACGCCCCGGTTGCATGGGTCAGCTCGAGCACGTTCGCAAAGTGCATCCGCTTTTCCCCGCGCACGGCGACTGTTCTTTATTGCCATAGCCCTACCCGGTTCCTATGGCAGGCGGACCATTACGTCGATGGAGAGGTGCGCAACGCATTGCTCGGGGCGGCGGTGCGGCTCCTCTCAGTCTGCCTGCGCAAGATCGACCGGGACGCCGCGCGCCGGTTCGACGTGATCGTCGCCAACTCGGAGAACGTCCGCCAGCGCATCGCAAGATGCTACGGACGCGATGCCCTGGTGGTTCATCCGCCTGTCGAGATCGACCGATTCCGCCCTGGAGTACGCGATGACGGGTTCTACCTCGTCGTCTCGCGGCTGGTGGCCTACAAGGGCATCCACCGCGCCGTGCAGGCGTGCTCGGAGCTGGGGCGCCGCCTCGTAGTCGTCGGCGCGGGACCGGACCGCGCCCGGCTCGAGCGCATGGCCGGGCCGACCGTTGAATTCCTCGGCCACATCCCCGACGCGCAGGTGAAGGACCTCATGGAATCGTGCAAGGCGCTTATTTTCTCCGGTGTCGAAGATTTCGGGATCGTGCCGATCGAAGCGCAGGCGTGCGGAAAACCGGTGCTCGCGTTCAAAGCCGGCGGCGCGCTCGAAACGGTAATCGAAGGCGAGACAGGTTTATTCTTCGATGAGAAGGATACGCCGCTC
This sequence comes from Candidatus Acidiferrales bacterium, assembly GCA_963723725.1. GTDB lineage: Bacteria > Acidobacteriota > Terriglobia > Acidiferrales > UBA7541 > Acidiferrum. Next base: position 641,654 of record CAVRSA010000010.1, on the reverse strand, counting down.
ACGGCCGCCATTCAGGCCTTCGAACGCGCCGGCAACTGGAGCGTCGATCGCATCCGCGCCAACGCGGAGCGGTTCAGCGAGGCCGCGTTCCGGGAGCAGATGGACAAAGTGATCGACCGGGCGATCCGGACCAGGCGGGAAGCGCTCGAGAGCGTGGAAGCGCCGGTGATCGCGGAGGCGTTCTGAGCGGACCACGGACCACGGGACTACGGGACTACGGGACTACGGGACTACGGGACTACGGGACTACGGACTACGGACTACGGACTACTGACCACGGACTACGGACTATGAGAGACTATACGAAGATTGAGGCTTGGATGCTTGCGGATGATCTTACGGTCGCGGTCTATGGGGCGACCCGAACGTTTCCGCGGGAGGAGATTTATGGATTGACCAGTCAATTGCGCCGGGCTGCTTACTCGGTCCCGGCGAACATCGCCGAAGGCTCGGCGCGGGAGAGCAAGCGCGATTACCTCCATTTCCTTTACATTGCCCGAGGCTCGCTGGCCGAAACTCAGTATTTCGTCCACCTCGCGCATCGCCTCGGCTATTTGCCCGACGAGGGCCATCTGGCCTTGCTGGAGCAAACGAAAAGGACCTTCGCATGTCTTCACGGCCTCATCAAAGCCGTCGAACGCGAGACTGGAAAACTTGCCAGGATCGTCGCACTGCTCACCAGCGCGCTTATGTTAGGCCTGTTGCCCTCGGTCCGCGGTCGATGGCTGTAAAGGACAACGGTGGAGAGGGACCACGGGACCACTGACCACAGGACAACGGACCAAAGATGCTCCGCGCGAAGAGTCGCTCCACGAAGAGCACGCCCAAGGTCCGTGGTCCCGTAGTCCGTAGTCCCGTGGTCCCTAATACGCCGTTTTCGGCGGCAGTATCACTTGCGGGATCGTTTTGAGGACGATCATCAGGTCGAGAAAGATCGACCAGTTCTCGAGGTAGAACACGTCGGACTCGACGCGATCTATAATATGCGAGTCCGTCCGCGTTTCGCCACGCAGCCCCTTGATCTGCGCCAGGCCGGTGATCCCGGGCTTCACGAAGCTCCGTACGCGGTACCGGTGCGCCACATCGGCAAATGCCTCGTCGTGCGCCGCCATGTGCGGGCGCGGGCCCACGATGCTCATTGTCCCCAGCAGTACGTTCAGGAATTGCGGAAACTCGTCCAGGCTCAATTTCCGCAGCCACCGCCCCATTGCGAATACTCGCGTGTCACCGTCGGTGGCCTGCGCGGCTTCATCCGGGTTATCCGGGTGCATTGTGCGGAATTTCCAGAGGATAAACGGCGTCGTATTCTGCCCGGCGCGCACCTGCCGGTAGAGCAGTGGCCCGGGCGATTGAATCCGCTGGATGACCCAGACCAGCGCCACGAGCGGCGGAAGTACCAGGCACACGACGGGGAGCGAGATCGCCACGTCAAAACAGCGCTTGACCGTGCGATTGAACGGGGACTGGAGCGGCTCCCGGCTTACGGCCATCACATGCACGCCATCATCGAAGAAGAACGAGAGCGACCTGCTCAACGTCTGGGCAAAATCGCACAGCGCCAGGAACCGTGCGCCGAACCTGTCGCAGAGCGTCCGGTACTCCTCGAGGCTGCCATGGTCCGCGGGGAGGTCCAGGTGTACCACCGCATGCGGCTGGTGCAGCACCAGGATGCTCTGCAGGTCGCCCGGCGAACCCAGGATGGGGAATGGCGGGACCTGGCGAGGGGCGGACTCCTCCGGTTCGGCCACCATCCCTATGATCTCGATGCCAAGGTGCTGCTTCGCCTCGATCCAGCCCGCGTAGCGATCCACCGATGAGATCGAACCCACGAGCAGGGTCCGCGTACGATGCGGGCCGTGGAAGAAAATCCGCCCGAGCACCCTCGGCAGGATCCAGCCCGAGCCCAGCAACGCGCCGAAGAGCGCCACCAGGTAGCTGCCCAGAAAAACGCGAGAAAGCGACCCGTCCTTCGCCACGAAGGCGTACACGAAAAACGCAAGCCCCACAAACGCCGTCTGCGCCGTACTGCGCCGGAGCACGAAGGAAAAACTCCGCACATCCAGCCGGTCATCGCGGACATCCTTGGTCCGGATATGATCGGCAAACAGCGCGCAGAGGATGATCGCGACTTCGATCATCGTCGTCCGCTCCGTCCCGATAAGCGGGAACTGCATCCAGCGGAACGCCGCCGCGGCCCACACGAAGAGCGCGGCCGCTAACAGCATCTGCGCCGCGCAACTCGCCATTCGCAACCCGGTGATTCGCGCCTGTAACATCGCGCCGAGTGTATGCGAGCGATTCAAATCGTAAATAGGACGTTTCGCCATTCGCATTCAGCCAGCGCCGACATCGCCGCCCGTGAAATCGCGAAATGTCCGCGTAGGATGCTCCCTACAGAGGCGCTCTCCCGCCGCCATGCCCGGTGCGCGAGGGAACCAGAGCGCCGCGCCGTGCGAATTTCCCCTGCGTGAGCGAACGCGAAAAATTAAGCAACTTTTTTCCTTGCGCGCGCGTCCACGAAATCCTACAAAACCGGTCCGTACGCAAAGGCCCGCAAATGGTTGTACGGGAGGTCTCCGCGGATTGATTGAAACCTTCTGAACAGGGGGAATTAACGAGTGCCAGTCGAACAAATTACAAGGACGAAAGGTTAATTGTTATGGTCATCGAAAATAGTGGTCGTTTGTCGGTTCAGCCAATTCGGGATTCCGCGATTCCGGAGGTCGCGCGATTCCGGATCGCGAAAAAGGCGGGGGCATTCGTGTCCTCATCGTGGACAGTTGCAGCCTGGGCGCCATCGGGATCGGCGAGATCCTGAGGTCGAAATGGAAGGAAGCCACCGTCTCGCATGCCCGCTGCGGGCACGAGATCACGGAACTGCTGCTCAGCGGCCCGTGGGATCTCGTCCTCATCGAGATCGACCTCGCGGACGAGTCGGGCCTTGACCTCGTGGTGCGCGCCAGGACCCTGTCGCCCGGCGTCAGGCTGCTGGCCATGTCATCGGGCGAGGAATCAGTGCAGGGGCTGCAAGCCTTGCGCGCGGGCAGCGCCGGCTTTCTCCACAGGGGCGGCTCGGCGGAAGACCTTCTGAAGGCCGTCGAGCAAGTGCTGGCGGGCCGTCATTATCTAAGCCGCCGGCTGGCAGATACCCTCGCCCGGCGGGTCGATATGCAGGGCTCCAACCAAATTGACGCGGACCGGCTGTTGTCCCCTCGCGAGGCGCAGATCCTCGAGGCCCTGGCTCAGGGCGAGAGCATCAAGTTTATCGGCCGGCGCCTCGAGATCAGCCCGAAGACCGTCAGCACTTACCGCAGGCGAATCCTCGAAAAAATGCACTTTCGTAACGATGCGGACATCGTGAAATACTGGTGGTCAAAAAATGCGGTCGCTCTCCGTCCATAAGGGTTGGCGCAGGGTCCGGCACAGGAGACATAGGCGGCAGGCCGTGTAGGGAAAAGCTTATGGCTTGAGTAGGGTAATGCTTATGGCCGCGCTGATTATCGGTTGTTTAAACAGAAAAGCTATTCGTGGCGGGCTCGCCAGGAATCCAGATGGAGGCATGGAACACGTTATTATACGTAGTCACCAGTTTGGTCGCTCGATCAATATTGCTGCATCCGTAACGCGATTGAAACAATCGACTGATCCATCCCCCCGGGTCTCTCGCACATCGACTTGAAGTGAAACCGGCAAAGCCAACCCTTGCAGCGCCCGGGGAACCGCGACCCCTCGACCGTGCCCCAGTGCCGTCGATTCTTATCGTCGATCCCGACCGGTTCCGGCGCGAGGGCATGGCGGCGATCCTCAGGAAAAGATGGCCCGGGGTCTCGTGCGGCTTCGCATCCGGCTATGCGCCCGCAGTCGATCAGCTTGTGAAGTTCAAGTGGGCGCTCGCGCTGGTCGAGCTGAATATCTCCGGCCGCGGCGGCCTCGACCTGGTTTCAAAAATCGTCAACGAATGGAACATCCCCGCCCTTCTCGTTTCCGGCGAGCCGGAAGAAATCTACGGGATGCGGGCGCTGCGGTGCGGCAGCGCCGGGTACCTGAGGCGGCACCTGCCGCCCGATGAGATATCGGAGGCCGTGGCGGCCGTGCTGGAAGGCGGCCGGTACGTCAGCGATCAACTGGCCCAGCACCTCGCTTCCCGGCTGGACCCGCACGAAACCTCGGCCGCGGTTCCCTTCGGCGCCCTGTCGGACCGGGAGTTCCAGGTATTGCGCGCGATCGCCGACGGGCAATGCATCAAGGAGATCGCCTCATCTCTTTCCCTCAGCGCCAAGACGGTGAGCACCTACCGGGCGCGCATCCTCGTAAAACTCCGCGCGAAGAACGATGCCGATCTCGTGAGATATTGCCTCGAGAACCGCCTCATCGCCCGCGAGGGCGAAGCCGCGGCGAAGAGCGGGAGGTGATTCGGTCGGCGGCTTGCGAAATCCATTCGCAGGCTCGCGGGCAGAATTTACGTGAGCAACGCAAAACCGGCAAACTCAAAGTGGCGGTCGAACGTGAACACGGTTGGGATGCGGTGGCGCCGCATGAGGGTGAAGCTGAGGCAATCCACGAAGCCGATGGATTGGTCAGCGAACTTGCCAAGCAGATCGAGCGCAGTCACCTCGTCGCCCCGGGTCGCACGAAGCGTGGTAAGATTGTCCCACCCGTGGAGGAAGCGTCCGGCCTCGGCGGCTGCGAAGGGATTTACATTCCGCCCCAGCAGCGTAATCGTTTCGACAAACACTGAGTCGCTGGTAACGATCCGCTCGTTCGAGACTTTCAGCTTCGCCCACATCACAGCCGCCTGGCCGTGGTATTGGTCGCGTCGCGAGAAGCGGGCAACCCACGCCCCGGTATCCACGAAGATCATCCCCGGGGCTTTCTGTGGCTGCCGCCCTTGGGCGCATCATAAATGTATGCGTCGTGATTCAGCGCGCCGTCCGCCGGGCCGCCGTCAAAGGTGGGGAATTCGGGCCAGTCCTCCACCGGGCCGGGCTCGCGCACAACGGGAACATCAAGCCAATCTGCCGGGACGACCTCCACTTTCCGAAGAGAGATGATGTCCGCGCCCGACACGATGCCGATTTCTTGCCCGGCGGCGGCTTGCTTCAGATACCGGCCAAGGCTGCGCTTGGCCTCGGTGATTGTGATCGTCTTCATTGGTTCAATTTATCCCGGTTGGTTACACGCAGCAAGCCTTTTTAGAGTCTCAGGCAGTGAATTCCTCCGCCGCCCAGCCGGCGGCAACTGCCGCACCTCGCCCTATTGCGGGGTGATTTTTACTTCGCCGCTCTCTTTTCAAAGCCGCCCTTCTTCGACAAAGGACCTCACAAAATCGAGGTAATCGCGGCTGCCAGGTTCCTTACTATGCCGTAGTTTGAGCGATGCCTCGACGGCTGAGATCGCCTTAACCCAGTCAGCCTGGCTCACCTCGGTCATCTCACCTTCCGCCCCGTCGGTCTCCTCGAGCAGAATCTCGCGGTTTGCGGCTATGCTGCGGGCCAATTCCTCGACGAAGTCTTCGCGACTTCTGAGGGACTCGACCGGCGCGATCACTTTCTGCGGCGTCATGCGCCTAGCTTTATTTAGCGCCGACTTGATGTTCGAATCGGTGAGCCGCAGACCCTGTTCCTGCGCCGCCTTGTCCGCTTTGCAGATGGAGCTCTCGACGACGAACATGAGTTGCGCATAGAAAGGGTCCTTCATCAGGTCGATGGTGCTCATGGCCCGTAAATAGCTCATGGACGCGAAGCCGGTCAACCCTCGCCTCCTCTCCCGTGGAGAACCGGGTGCATGAGACGGCTCAAATTCGCTGCCGTCCCAAAAAGCAGCCTTACTGCGGGGTGATATTCACGCTGCCGCTCGCGCTCGTGCCGATGAACTCGCCCGCGCCGAGGTTTTGCTTCTGGAAATACACTCCGCCATACTTCGTGGCCGTGCCGGTCGAGGATGAGCCGCCCCTGCCCTTCGATCCGCCCGAGGTCGGATTGAATTTCCCGTCGAACGCCCCGATCGACGGCTTGGACGCGACTGTAAGCGTGCCAGCCGAGGTGCTGACCACGGTCACCGTGGTGCTCGGGGCCTGCGCGATGGTAACGGTGTCCTGAAGCGTGCTCCCAATTCCGCCCCCGCTCACGGTCAGGAGCGCGTTGCCCTTGATGTGTTGCAGATTCAGCACGTAGCCCGGCTGCGGCTCGACGTAGGCGGAGCCGAGCATCGTCACCGACACGTTGAATCCGTTCGGGTAGATTCCCGTGGCCGTCTGCGGCGGCTTGTACCACGAGAGCGCGCCGTCGAAATCGCTGACGCCCGGCTCATCCTCGAATGTCATCGTCCCGTGGATGTACCCGGCGGGCGCGGTATAAACATTGGAATAGACGGGGAAGGTTTGCGTCGATCCCGCATACGGATTGCCCGAGATGGCAGGGCTGTTGTCGAGCCATGAGCCCGCGGTAAATGGCGTGCCGTCCCCGAGCACACCGGTGATGCTCACCGCCCCGGCGGTCCCGACACTCATGGTGGCCCAGCCGGTTCCCTGGGGCACGCTCGATGCGGCCTGGTTTGTGGAACTGGTGGCGGGAATAATGATCGTGTACCTGCCGGCCTCGGGCGCCGGATTGATGCTCGAATAGAGCACCTTCTCCGTAAAGAAGCCGCTGACCGGCGCGCCACCGGTCTCGGTGAGCGTGTAGCCAAGCTCCCCGGTGCTCGCGTCCAGCGTGAGATCGAGCGTCAGCGCCGGCAGCGCGCCGCGCCGGATGGTTACCGCGGCGGTGCCGGTCACCAGTGCTGTGTCCAATGGGTCCACGGGAGTCAGCGCGCCGGTGAATGCGTAGGCGGCGCCGAGCGTCTTCAGCGAGCCGGTGAATGACCCTCGCGCGCCGAGCGTCACCGTGAGGTAGCCGGGCACGCTCCCGCTGAGGAGCGTCTGGAAGTTCCCGGCGTAGTCAAGGAACGGATTCATAATATAGACGATCCCAGCCGCCGTCCCGCCGAAACCGTCGCTGACGGTGTAAGTAAAACTGTCATGGCCGGAGTACCGGCTGGTGGGAGTGTAGAGTAGCGTCGTCCCGTTACCGGTGATCTGCAGATTACCGCCGGCGGGTTGCGAGAATGCCGTGACCGTCAGGGTATCGAGCGGGTTCACGAGGGTGTCATTCGCCAGGACATCGAGCGTGATCGACGGGGCAGGCTTTGAGCGCAAGTAGAAGTAAGCCGGCTGCGTCGTGGGAGGATCGTCGTGGGAGGTCGTGAATGTGTGGTCCCCGCCGTAATAAGCAGTGCCATTGAGCGTGCCGACAAACTGGTAATGATAAGTGGTGTCGCGAGCCAGCGGCGTGGCGTTCGTCCCGCTGCCGATCGTCGCGAGCCATGGCGGCGCGGGCAGCGTCGCGGGGACCGTGTTGCCGTACGCGGTCGAGGTCCCCCACTCGAAGTAAGTATTCGAGATACTGGCGGGCGAATAATCCCCGCTCACCGAGCCGGCCAGGGTCGCACTAAAGGAATTCACGGAACTGGCATTGTCTGTCATTACCGCCGAGAGGGTGACGTTGGTAGCCGAGACGCTCGCGGCCGGGTCCCCCTCCAAATCCTGGTAGCTCAGAGAGACCGTGTAGTTTCCCAATGGAATCACGCTGCCCCCGCTGATCCCGGTCACGCCGGAGGAGGCGAGCGGATTGGCGGGATCGAACGTGAAACTGGTCTCCGCCGCGCCGGCCAGCGTCAACACGCGCAACGTGCCGCTCCCATTGTCAAAAGTCAGTTGCACCGAGCCCGCGAGCGCGGGCGCCGGCAGGGTATAGCTTACGGCGACCGGCGAAGTCACCGTGCTATTGGCCGTGGGAGCGGAGAGGGTGGGAGGGATGGTATATGGGATCAATGTCCCCAGCGCGATGCGGTTGTTCGGGGTCTGATCGGCCACATAGACCAGCCCGGTCCCGGAGAGGGCGATGCCGCCGAGATTGGTGAATTGAGCCAGCGGCCCGATCCCCGCCTGGCTCCCGAACGCACCGGCGGTGCCGCCGATCGTCGTCACCACGCCCCCGGGGGTAACCTTGCGGATCGTATGGTTCGAGCTATCGGCCACATAGATATTCCCGTTGTGATCCACCGCCACGCCGGTGGGATCATCGAATTGCGCGGCCCCACCCGTGCCATCCGCAGTGCCGCTGACCCCCGGAGTGCCCGCGAGTGTCGTGACCATCCCTCCGGGTGCGATCTTGCGGATGGTATTGGCGCCATCGGCCACGTACAGATTTCCGCTGCCGTCCACGGCCAAGGCGCTGGGGTCGTTGAAAAGCGCGGCCCCACCCGTGCCATCCGCCGTGCCGGAGACCCGCGGAGTGCCCGCCAGTGTCGTGACAAAGCCGCCGGGCGTTATCTTCCGGATCGTATCGCTCCCGAGATCGGCTACATAGACATTCCCGGTTCCATCCACCGCAAGCCCAGCCGGAAGCCCGAACTGCGCCGCCGTCCCCTGTCCGTCCGCCGTGCCGACCGTCAGCGGATCGCCCGCCAGGATCGTCGCCACCCCGGCGCCCGTGACCTTGCGGATGACAAGGTTCCCGCTATCGGCCACATAGACATTCCCGGTTCCATCCACCGCCACCCCGCCGGGCGCGTTGAACTCCACACTCGCCCCGCTCCCGTTCATAAGGCCGGAGACCCCGGGGATGCCCGCAAAGGTCGTCACCGCGCCGCCCGGAGTAATCCGGCGGACGGTATCATTCCGCCCGTCGGCCACGTAAATATTACCGCTGCCATCCACGGCCAGCCCGCCGGGCGAGTTGAACCTGGCGGCCGCTCCGGTGCCATTCGCGGTGCCGGTGACCCCCGGGCTGCCCGCAAAGTTCGTCCACTGATACTGCTGGGCCTGGAGATGCAACGCGCCGGTGATGAAGAGCGCCGCCGCCATAAGCCGGCGTGTAAATCTGAGTTTCGGGGGGTTCATAATTCGTACTGCGCCCGGCGCAATTGCCGGGTGGCTTCACCTGCCGCCAAATCCCGTCCAAATCAAGGAGAATTCGCGCGGCCGCCGATTTCTTGCGCGGTTTTTTAAGAAACGCCGATGGCATCGCAGCCCCCCGCGCCGCAGCGTGGCCGCCGCCTCTTTCGCCCCACCGCCGGAATGGAATCATCGGCAGGTTGCCTAAACGGGCACGATCAACGCGACCCGCGGCTTCCGACCCACACGCAAGGCCGGAGGCTTACCAAACATCGAGACCCTGAAAGGGTCAAATATAGTAGCCGGGGGTTGAGCATTTGGGCCGAGGTGGCGGAGGGGCCTAGCGGTGGTCGGCAGGCGGGCGAGCGACCCCCGGTATCCGACCAACCCAACCGCCGCACATTCTCGATTTCAGAACCGTCCCGACGCAGAAGATGCGATCACCCGAGAACCAAGGTAAACACGATCAAAAACCTCACTTTTCATACCCGCGCGCTGGCATGTGAGGTCCGTCAGGAAGCGCCGCCCGACCCCCAGTTTCTATGTACGAAACAGGTTCAATTCAAACAGTCCGTCCGGGACTTCGATCTGCAAATCAAAACGCGCTCCAAGCGAAGGACCATCCAGCACCGCGAAACGTACCTCTCGCTGATATTTGTATTCGATGGTCTTGTGCATGATCATTTCATCAAGTTGTCTGGGCGGCGGAACTCCTCTATCATCGTAGTATCTAACTGAGTAACAAAAAATGTCTGCTCTCGGACATGTGCGTCTGAGTTCACTATCAACCAAGTCGAAGAATTCCTTGTAATCGCGGATTCTGACATATCCATCTCCATCAAATAACCGACAAAGCTTCGCAGACTCCTCACATGAGGTGCAAAACAAATGGTAGGGGATTGGCGCGCCATCCATTTCGGCAATTTCGCCGTGGAGCACAATGCTGGAAGCAGGATAGGAAACGCCGCCAATAACAACCGTTTGATTTGGGTACCGATGTCTTCGTCGAGTCTCATCATCCTGCTGAGAACTATTCACTGCATCACGGTATAACCCAGATGGTCCAAACGAAACAACTCCGCTCATGAGTTGCTCCAGATGGGAGCGTTTGCCATAGCGTATCAAACTGCGATTATACACCTTAGGTGGTTCATCTCCCGGTTGAATAGATGGAGGCAACGGGAATGCGTCGTCCAACGCTCGCCTGGTACACTCGTCCGCCGTTTCCTTGAAAACTTCAGCTGTGTCGCCAGGTAGTGATAATTTATCGTGGTCATAGTATAAGTTCAGCGCAAGCGCGTGCATTCGCTGACGCAATTCAGCATCAGAGAAATGTTCGATAGGTACTATTGCGAGTGGCTCTGGCATTTTACGGTATTATACAGTCAACATTTCCTGCCACAAGACCTGCATTTTCCGCCCAGTCCATGTGGCAACTGGGGTCCGGCGACAATTCTTGACAGACTTTCTTGGCCGCAAGCGAGCATGCGAAATGGCTCTTGGTTGATCGGATCTTCTGGGTTGGGACGATTCTGAAATCGAGAATGTGTGGTCATCGGCGGGGCGGTTTCCGGGGGTCGCTCGCCCGCCTGCCGACCACCGCTAGGCCCCTCCGCCACCTCGGCCCATATGCTCAACCCCCGGCTATTTTCTTTCACCCTTTCAGGGTCCTGGGGTTTGGCAAGCCTCCGGCCTTGCGTATGGGTTTGAAGATTCGAAACTGGGGGTCGGGATTCGGTCTGGCTGCGGACAATCACCGGCAGCCCGCCAATCCCCTCCTTCCTCCTCGGAAGATTGCCGCTCCCGGGATTGCCTTCCGGCTGAAAAACTGTTCCGAATTCCCTCCGTTCATGCCATTCGACGTTTTCATCAGCTATTCCCAAAAGGACAAGGCCCAGGCCGAGGAGGTCTGCGCGAAGCTGGAAGCGGCCGATGTCCAATGCTGGATCGCCCCGCGCAATATCGACCCGGGGGCGGATTGGGCGGAGTCGATCATCGCCGGCATCCGCGCGAGCCGCGTGATGGTGCTGATCTTCTCCGCGAGCGCGAACAGCTCTCCGCAGGTACGGCGCGAAGTGCAACGGGCTTTCGAGAGGGGACTTACAGTGATGCCCTTTCGCATCGAGGACGTGCAGCCCAGCCCGGCGCTCGAATATTACATGGGGTCGGTCCACTGGCTCGATGCGCTCTCGGGGCCGATGGACCGGCATATCGAGAAGCTCGCCTCGCTGGTAAAGGTACACCGGGCCGCGGCGAGCCAGGCCCCGCCGGCAACCGCGGCGGCGGCCCCCGAGCCGGTTGCCGCGCCGAATGAGGTCGCCTCCGTGATCCGGGAATCGCGCAAGGAACTGGCGGAGGACACCAGCCTGCCGCTGCGGATCTCGATGCAATTCAACAAGGCCATCGTCGCCGGCTATAGCTCGACCATCGCGATCCGGATCGAGAACCGCTCGGCAACGCCCATCGAGAACCTCGATATCACCCTCGAGTCCAACGGCCTCGCGACCAGCCCATGCAAGGCCTACCGGCACCTGCCCCCCGGCCATACCACCCACGACCTGCTCGAGATCGAGGCCGTGAAGCCGGGCAGCTTCGTCCTTCGCTGCCGGGTCAGATTCTCGCAGGCCGAGTCCCTCTACAATCTGCGCGGCGCCAGCCAATTCACCGCCGCCGCACTGGGCGGGCAGAGCGCGACGTCCGGCGCCGAGGATTTCTCGACGATCCCGCTCGAGCTGGATTACGAGGTCAGCCAATCGGCAATCGACCGGATGGGCGCGGCGGCGGACCATGGCTGGAATATCCCGAGGCAATTCCTAAGCTCCACCCAACCGGGCACGAAGCTGGTGCTCGAGCCCGCCGAGGGGTCAACCGGGTTCATTCGCGGCATCCATCTCGTCGCCCGGCCCGAGTTCAAGCTCGGCCGCTCCCGCGAGGAGGCGGATTTTCTCACGTGGTTCTGGCCGCGCTCGGCGGACCACGATGCGATGACCCGCCGGATGAGCGGCGTGCATGTGGCGGGGAAGCTCGAAGGCGGCAAAATCCTGATCCGCGACGCCGAGAGCACGAACGGGAGCACCTTCGAAGGGCACCCGCTCGGCTCGGACCACCGAGAACCTGATCGACCAGCGCGGGACATTGATCCTGGGGCATGAGTACGCGCTCGATGTGACCCCCTGCCCTTCCGTGCTGCCGGAGGGTCTCCATGTCGATAACATACGGCTCTGGAGCGGCAGCGGCCCGTCCGAGCCCACCGTCCGCGGCTGCGTCCGGTTCATCCCGACCAATTCGGAGATCGCGCTCTGGGATGCGCTCTGGCTGTTTACGGACGCAAATTTCGGCACCAGCCGCCTGAACCCGCTGGTGCTCGACCTCCCGGGGCTTGCCGAGGTCGAGGGCCGGTTCCTGTATTACCGTGGCAATTTCTGGATCGAGGCTTTCGAAGGGGCAAACGTGCGCGTGGGGACCTTCGTGCTGCGGCCAAAGGAGATCGTGCCGATCACCGACGCTCAGCCGATCACGCTCGGGAAGACGACTTTCCGGGCAAAGGTGGAGGCGTGAGCATGGGGCGTATAGGTCTCATAGGACCTATAGGTCCTATGAGACCCATAGGACCCATGAGCCTCGATGGCCCGCACTCCAGAATCCACTCGCGCGCCGCGCCGGATTCGCCATAATTGGAGAGGTCATGAACGGTGACACTCTTTCCGGTCTTGATCTCGGGCCGACGATTCGCGGGTTTGCGGCCGGGCAGGTCGTCTTCGAGCGCTACCGGCTCGATCGCATCCTGGGCCGGGGCGGGATGGGGGTGGTCTGGCTGGCGCGCGACCAGGAGCTGAACGAGGACATCGCGCTCAAGTTCCTGCCCGAGGCGGTGCGGCTGGACGCCCAGGCGCTCGAGGAACTGAAGCGCGAGACGCGCAAGAGCCGCAAGCTGACCCACCGCTATATCGTCCGGGTGTATAACTTCGTGAGCGATGCGAATTGCGCGGCCATTACCATGGAGTGGATCGACGGATCGACCCTCTCGGGATTGCGCAGCACGCGGCCGAACCTTGTCTTCGAGCCGGCGGAGATGAAGCCGTGGGTCGCCCAGGTGTGCGAGGCGCTCGAGTACGCGCACGGCATCGCGAAGTTGATCCATCGCGATCTCAAGCCGGCCAATATCATGGTCAATGCCGCGGGCGAGGCGAAGATGACCGATTTCGGGATTTCGAGCAGCCTTACGGAATCCGCCAGCCGCGTGAGCGCGCAGCGCTCGGCCAGCGGGACGCTCGCCTACATGAGCCCGCAGCAGGCGCTGGGCGGGCGGCCCACGGTGGCGGACGATGTCTATTCGCTCGGCGCGACGATCTATGAATTGATCTCCGGGCAAGCCGCCGTTTTTCCGCGGAGACCTCTACGCGCAAATCCGCGATGTGATGCCGCCGCCCATGGCCGAGCGCCGGGCGGAGGCCGAGATTCCAGCCGGCGAAATAACCAGGGAATGGGAGGAGACAGTCGCGGCATGCCTGGCCAAGGACCCGGCCAAACGCCCGCGGAGCGCGACGGAAGTAGCCTGGAGGCTCGGGTTGGTGAAGGACTTCGAGCAACAGGCGCCGGTAGAGATTCCGAAGCCGGAGATCATTCGCGTGCCGGCGGAGGAGATCAAGAGCGCGACCTGGGAGCGCGGCAAGGAGACGCTGGCGCGTATCACCGGCTCATTGATTACCGGGTTGACGACGGGCTCGCGCGAGACGGCCCCGCCGGCGGAAACCACCGCACCGCCTGACACTAAGCCGCCAGCGCCTCCACAACCCGCCGCCGGCAAGCCGCCCGTGATTCCATTCCTGCTCGAGCACCGGCAGCAGTTGATCGCCGCGGCGGCTGGCCTGCTCTTTCTTGTACTCGTGATCTGGCATTTCTCCCGCCCGCACGGCGGGAACATCGCGGCAAATGCCACCCCCGCGCCTACGGCGAAGGCCCGTGCCGACCGCCGTACCCGTCCCCACAGCTATCCCCGTTGCAATCGTCACTCCCTCTCCCTCCGCCCAGCCCGCTGCCATCACGACGCCAGCCCCGCTTCCCATGCCCTCCGCCATCGCGGAGATCGCCGCTCCCCTCCCCTCCCCCCGGCCTGCCAGTGGCGCTCGCCTCCGCAGTCCCCTCCGTCCCTTTGGTCCCTTTAGTCCCTTTAGTCCCTTTGGTCCCTTTAGTCCCTTCCACCACCGGCACAGAGTCCCTCTCTGTGGAGAAACAATTCGTCGGCACCTGGCAGACTGGCACCACCGTTGCCACCCGCAAGCGGTTGAAGCTGCAGGCTGGCGGCCAATACTCCCTCACGGTCTCCGGCACCATCGCCGACACGGGCGCCGTATCCGCCACCAACGGCCAGATCGAGCTAATCTCAAAAAACAACCCGCAGCCCACCGAGGTCACTTACACGCTGGCGGACGGCATTCTCGTGACTCAAGGGACCGACCCGTTCGACGGGACCAAATGGCACAAGCTTGTTACTTCCCGGCCAGTTAGAAGCTCGGACTCGGACAGTGATTCCGGCCCGGGTATCGGGCAAAAGTTCAAGAACGGATTTAACGCGGTCCGCCGCTTTTTTTGAGACCCGGCGCGACTTACTCACACTACCACCGCCACTATCGCAGCTTGTACAGATGCACGGCGTAGGGCGCGAAGTCATCGGCAAAACGAGCCCCAGCCAGGGCCAGCGTGCGGCCCTCCCCGAGCGCCTCGGCCTGCGTCGCACCCAACTGCTTGCAATCGAACGTTGCCGTCGCCGGACGATCCCGCATTGATACGGCGAAGAGATAAGTCGCCCCCGCATCTTTCTTGACCATAATATCAATCGGCGCTTCCGAATCCGAGGATGTTACACTTACCACACCGGCCAGCGTCGGGCTGTTCAATACCGGCGCCAGCTCGGTAATCTGGCGGTTGATCGCGCCCACCGCCGCCGCCATCTCCCCATCGGCAAGCAAACCTGCCTCTATAAAGGCCGGCTTGAATTGGTGCACAAAGTATATCAACCCCTGCGAGCCGTGGATAAGCGCCATCCAGACCTCGGCGCGCACCTGCGCGGGGGTCGGTTTGACCCTTACATTGTCGATCCGGGTGCACTCGATGCAATTCCAGACGATATGCCGGCCATTGCTCCATTCGCGCAGGCGGTCCACTCCTTGGGCGACAAACTCGAGCTTGCCGGCGACCTTCGGGCTTTCGTGCACCACGGGGTAGATATCGAAGGACGCAATGTCGCAGCCTTCGACATACTTTGGATAATCCTCCGGGTGGCCGCTGCGGACGCCGCGACCATACCAGCCGTCCCACGCAACGCCCTGCCCGAGGTTCAGCATGACCGGGCGGCTCGGGTCCAGTTTAGTGAGCTTGTTGTACTCCGCAACAATCGCCTCGGGCGCGACCGGGGGACCGTAGCCATTCCCTTTATCCAGCGGCTGCGCGTTATCCGGTTCGTCGCCATGCGTCCAGCCGACGATGATGTCGCTATTCCTGTCGGTCAGCGCCCGCGCATCCTGTTCGCAGAATACCGGCATCCCGGCACTCTTGAGCGCGGCAAGCTGGGCCGCGGTGGGCCCGTCCCACAATCCCACATATAAGTTGAATCCAAGCTCCTTGAACCGCGCCGCGTTCGAAGGCGCCTGCAACCAGACGGCGATGGGGAAGAAGTCCGCGCCCTTTGGCGGACCGTTCGGCCATTTTCGCGTATGGATTGAGCGGCTGCTGCCCCTGGGCGAGGGTGATCGCGGGAATCAACGCAAGAAGCGCCAGATGGCATCCAAGGCGTGCATAGCGGAAGGTACGGCGGGTTCTCATCGGGCAGCCGCGTCGGGCGGCACTTCATCCTTTGCCTCCCGCCGGATATTTGCTAGAATCTTTTCTGACCCATGGCGGCGACCTCATCATCTCAGGACGATCTTGATCTGGGGGCGACCCTTACCGGGTTTGCCAGCGGGCAGGTCGTCTTCGGCCGGTACAAGCTGGACCGCATCCTGGGCCGCGGGGGCATGGGCGTGGTCTGGCTGGCCCATGACCAGGAGATGGGGGAGGACATCGCGCTCAAGTTCCTCCCGGAGGTCGTCCGGCTCGATGCGCTGGGCCTCCAGGAACTGAAGGCCGAGACGCGCAAGAGCCGCAAGCTGACGCACCGGAACATCGTCCGCGTCCATGATTTCGTGAGCGATGCGCATAGCGCGGGCATCTCGATGGAATGGGTCGATGGATCGACGCTCTCGACGCTGCGCCTCGGCAAGCAGGCCCTGGTCTTCGAGCCGGAAGAGTTGAAACCGTGGATCAAGCAGGCGTGCGAGGCGCTGGAATTCGCGCACGACGTCGCGAAGCTGATCCATCGCGACCTCAAGCCGGCGAATATCATGCTCAATGCCGCGGGGAGGTGAAGGTGGCCGATTTTGGCATCTCGAGCAGCCTGACGGAATCGGCCAGCCGGGTGAGCGTGCGGCCCTCGGAGCGGCACGCTGGCTTACATGAGCCCGCAACAGGCGCTGGGCGAGAGGCCGACAATCGCGGACGATGTCTACTCGCTCGGCGCGACGATCTATGAATTGATCTCCGGCAAACCGCCGTTTTTCCGCGGCGACCTCTACGCGCAGGTCCGCGACGTGGTACCGCCGTCCATGGCGGAGAGGCGGGTGGAGTGCGAGGTTGCCGGCGGGGAGATTCCCGAGCAATGGGAGAAGACGGTCGCGGCATGCCTCGCGAAAGACCCCGCCAAACGCCCTTGCTGCGCGATGGAAGTGGCCTGGAGGCTGGGATTGGTAAAGGAGTACGATCCGCCCGCCGCGGCAGAGGCCACGAAACCGAAAATCGTTCGCGTTTCGCAAGCCGAGACCAAAAGCCCCGCGCCGCCGGCTGGCGCCCGCAACGGCTTAGCTCCTGCCGGCCGCGATCGCCGCCCTGGTCCTGCTGGCTGGCCTCGTGTGGTATTTCACGCGCCCGCATCCGGCGCCGGTCGCGAACAATTCCACCCCTGCCCCAAGCATCGCGCCCACGCCGATTCCGGCCGCTCCCGCCATCGCGCAATCGCGGACACCGGCGCCAGCCCCGGCTACCCCGTCGGCTGCTCCATCCGTCGCCTTCGGTCCCTGTCGCGTCGCTTCCGTCCCTTCCCCCGCCGTCACGCCAGCCGCGCCCGCCGTGGACAAGAAGCTGGTCGGCACATGGCAGAGCACCGGCTCCTCGGTCTCAACGCGCAAGCATTGGGAGCTGCAGCCCAACGGCAAATACCTCCTCTCGGTCGGCGGCACGATCACCGACTCCGGCACAATGACCGCCGCCAATGGCCAAATCCATGCCACCTCGAAGACCAACGAGCAATCGCTCGACGTGACCTACGATTTCGACGGCGCGAACATCACCACGCAAGGCGACGACCCGTTCGACGATACCGAGTGGCGCAAGGTCACCGCCTCCTCGTCCAGTTCCTCACCCTCCTCCTCCGACCAGGACTCGAACTCGAACTCGGACTCGGACTCCGGCAATGGCAATGGCGAGGGAGTCAAGTATCGCGCGCTCGATAGTCTTCGCAGCCGGTTCGGTTTCTGATGAGCCAATGGATTTCCATCCTCAAACAGCAGGTCGAGAGCGGTAACGCGGAGTTCGATCTCCGCCAGCTCGAGCCGGGCGATCTCCTGCGAATCGTAACCGCTCATACCCGGTACGAGTTGGTCTTAATCGCCGGACGATTTGCGGACATGACCACCGACCGCCCAAACCGCCCGGCCGGAAAGGTGAGCATCATGGGATGCACCTTCGGCAAGTCCTCGAGCATCAAACCCGATCACCTCTTCTGCGGCGGCAGCCTCGAGTTTACATTCGACGAGGGCCGGATGACGCATCTTACCACCGCCATCAAGGAAATCCATTGGCTGCGGCGCACGCAGCCCTCCGCTAATGCGGCGCCAGGAGTATCTTAGAGCATCTTCTATTCAATCTTGCGCACTTGGCGCTTTCCGTCCGACATGTCCGACCAGTCCGACGCGTCAGACTAGTGTCCTGAGACATTGGTTTGCCGAAGAATGTCGGCGCCGCCTATCGGTCCCATTCCTCCTATTACTCACATTCTTCCCATCATACTGAAAGTCGACCAATTTTTGACTCAGGACACTGGGGCAGTTTAACCCGAATTCCGATGTTGGAGGGGATGAGATGGCGCAAGATGCTGAGCCGAGATGACATGAGGAAGGCTGAGGCGTATCTTTAGATACGGTGAAGCCTGACGAATGGCACTCGCGGCCAGCAGATTGCGCCAGATCGCCCCGATCAACTTCGGAGTTCGGGTTTAACCCGAATTCCGATGTTGGAGGGGATGAGATGACGCAAGATGCTGAGCCGAGATGAGGAAGGCTGAGGCGTATCTTTAGATACGGTGAAGCCTGACGAATGGCACTCGCGGCCAGCAGATTGCGCCAGATCGCCCCGATCAACTTCGGAGTTCGGGTTTAAGATGAAGCGTAGCCGCGAAGACTTTTGACAGGATGAACAGGATTAGCGGGATGGATTTAATAACAATCACGACATCAGCTATTTACATCCTGTAAATCCTGTTCATCCTGTCTAAGAGATTCTGAAATCACGGCTACACCTTTGGTTGAAATGCTCCAATCCGAAAGCGCCCTAATTGGGCCTGATCTCAAGATACTGGCTCTGGAATTTTGAGATATCGACGGTGACCTGCGAGTTGAGAGCCACGATCAGCCTGTAAACATCCCGATTCCATGTGCCTTGCGGATCAAGGGGGGATTTATTGGCCAAGTCCGTTATTTGATAAGTCTTTCCGGAATAAGAAAGCTTCACCAGCGGTCGCAGAGTCGGCCCCTGCGCCGCGGTCCAGCGGGTTCGCAAAATCGGCTGTGATTCCAATGGAGTCACGAGTTCATCAAAGTCTGGAGTTTCGCTTCTAATCTCATCAAATGCCTCCTGCTCGGAGGCGGTGGCTTCAAACGCCCGGGAGAAGCTTCTAAGAATGAGGGAGGTCGCGGTCGAACCCTTTTCGGTCACGGTAGTCTTGACGGAAATTCCCTGCTCGAGGAGATCGAGCAGGTTGTTGACCGCCGCGAGTTCGACCTTAACCCCCGGGCCGCGGGCGTTAAATTTCGCCATTCTCCCGATGACACTCGCCCTATTGACGTCCTTTAGATAAAACTTCGGCACGGAGACATACTTGCCAAGCTCCCAGGCGCCATCGCTGTCATACTGCCAGACGTAGTTGTCCTTGTCTGCCTGCATGACTTCCTCCGGAGTTGGTTGAAAATTGGGCTTCTGCGCGCCGGCGGGATCGAGAGTGGGGCTTGTCCCGCTGAAGTCGGAATTCCCGCCACCGTTTTTGCCTGAATCAACGGCTCTCGTAAATTTGGCCAGCGGCTCGAATGAGGTGCCGGTTTCGAGAACGAGATCGCCATCGATCTGCATGATGCGCAGCATTGCGCAGGCACGAAGGAAGCGCTCATAACTGGTCAGTTGGTGGCCGCCGCCGTCGGACTCTTCAGAGACGGCGTTGCCGCGATTCGGGGAGTTGACCAGGATCAGGTGCGAACCGGTGGAAGGCAGGGTGGTCTCGACTCTCTCGACCATGACCCTTAGTAGTTGGTCGATGGGGAATCCCTGTTGGTACAGGGAGTAAAACACATTCTGGTCCATCGGTTCGAGAACCTGTTTGGATATTTCTTCGTTATTGAGAGGAATCCACTGGAACTGCGGGTTGCTTGTGGCGGCGGCGGAGAGAGTGGCGCTGCCGCCGACGACGTCGGTGAACGTCCTGGTGAGGGCGCGCGCGACAGTCCCTATCAGGCCGGTGGCCGGCGCCAGCGTCTGGTTTGACAGCGTCGTCGAGGTGTCGGTGCTCGTGGGATTGATGCCGCCCGCACCGGTGGTGTTGAAGGTATAGTTGCTCTGGACCGTGCCGACGGCGAGGTATTGAGCCGGATGCCCGTTATCAAGGCGCGCAAGATTGAGGAGCATCTGCTCGTTCAACATTTCGCCGTAGGCGGAGTTGAAGCCCTTGAAGTCGTCCTTAAACGCCACCGGCGCGCAGCCTGAGAGCAATATGGCGCAGACGGCGGCGAAAGTGATGCCCACGAGCGGCCGCGTTTTTCCAGGTTGCATAGTTGGCGCGGAGATTAGCGGGCAACCCGCCGGTTTGTCCATTTCTTTGTACGCAGAGACGCGTACCGCCGCCCCCGGTTATTGCGAGCTGATACTCACCGTTCCGCTCCCGCTCGGGCCGAGGAAAAAGCCGGCGCCGATTGTTTGATCCTGAAAGAGCGTTCCGCCAAAATCCACTGGCTTCGTCTGTCCCGGATAAGTGAACGATCCACTAAAGAACCCGCTCCCGGGCCTGAGCCTGATCCTGATGTTATCCGCATTGGGAACCGTTACTCTGAGCGCATTTTCCGCTGTCAGGGTCACCGGCGTTTCGATCTGCGAGCTACCGGTCAGGCTAAGCGCCCCGAGATCGCTCAACTCGAGCACGCCGGTCGAGAACCCCGGAAGCGCGCCACCGCCTCCCGCGTCCTTGTAGCGGGAACCGACAACTTCGAGATTCGTCGCGAATGGGGCCGGGTAGTCCCCCTTGTCCTGCCCGGGCTTCATCCATTCCAGCGTCCCATCCAGGACGCTGCCGGTGAGCTTCTCGAAAGTCAGGCTGCCGATGAGCAATCCCTGCATCCCCCTGGCGGTTACCGACCGATAAGTCAACTCCTTGTAAATCAACAGCTCGTTCCCTCCGGTTCCCCTGATTACGATGCCCGAGGTACTGAAGCGCTCTCCATCGGCCAGTTTTCCCGCCATGATATAGCCACCGGTTTCGGCAACCGAGAGTACTCCGTAGCCAGTGCCGTAGGGAACCGCCGCACTCGCATTGGTCGAGCTAAAAAGGATCGTGTAATTGCCCGTCTCGGCGGCCCTCTGGCCCCGCTCGTAGGCCGCATGATCCGCCGTGAATGCCAGCCCGCCGGCCGAGCCGGTAAGCAGGTAATCCCCGGCCGCATCCTGGACGATGTCCATGCTCACCGGTAGCCGCGCCCTGCCAATCTCTCCGGAAAAGCCGCCCGGAGTCCTTAAAAAACCGCTGAAGCTCTCGGACGAGCCATCGAGCAAGACCTCGCCGATAAACGACCCTGTCCTGCCAACATCTACGACAAGAATCCCCGCATCGCCGAGCAGCCCCCGGTAGGCCCCGGCCTTGACCGAATAAGCCGCCGCCACGCGGAACCCGACGCTATTGCCCACAGATGTCGGGCTGCTTGACCCTCGCGTGGCCGAGGACAGGGTCGCGACGACATCGCTCCATGAGCCGCCGCGCTCCCCGCGCGATATGTTTGCGCCGGTGGTATTGAAGAGCGCGTCGTTCCACTGCCACACATCCCCTCCCTGGTCGAACGTACCGTAGTAACTGGCCGATCTCTTGAACGCTCCCACCGGGGTAAGGTAATTGCGCCACGAGGCGAATCTCATGCTCTGAGTGACGGAGTAAGTCCCGTCGACGATGCAATTGGCCTGGTTGGGAATTGTCGCGTCAAAATAGTCATTGCCCGGCGCGACGTTTCTTTGCGCCGGGTACATCCAATACGGGCTGCTCCCTGTGCGGGTCGGGTCGTAATACGCCGCCTTGTACCATTCGTTTTCACTCGGTATCCACCAGGCGGCCCCGGGATTGCGGATTTCCAGGCCGCTGGTAACGTCTCCCTCGAGCGAGTATGCCCCGGTTTCCGTCGAGCCATCCACCTCTCCAAGGCCGACCGGCTGGTCGTTGTGGAGCCAGTTGCAAAAGCGCGCCGCGTCAAACCAATTGACGAAGGTCACCGGGTCGCGGCCATTTCCCTTTACCGTGTAAGTGAACCTTGCCATCGTGCTCGTTTGCACGATGCTGGCCCGCATGATCGCCGCGTTCGTATTGGTGTAAGCGAGGCCCGAGTTATACAAATGATACGGGTCGGTATGACTCGCAACCGCCCTGAGAAATGCCGCGTACTCATTGAGCGTCACGTCATGCGTGCCGATCTGGTAGAAGTATGGGACATTGCCGATGTTGGGAACTGTCTTCACGTTGGCGGCGTCCGGCGGGTTGCCGGGATCGCCGACTATTGTAAGCCCGATATTGACCGATTGCGCCCGTGATACGGCGCCCGAGGCCAGCAGCGCGGCAAGAAAAAGCAACGCCGGGAAGACTCTTGACGCAATGGGACTCATTGTGGCCGTTCAAGTAGTGCTGCAGCCGCGAATCGATTTGAAATAGCATTCCAAAGAGGGCCAAAGGCCCGAACCAAGCCAGCCCAGCGAGGAGGAGGAAGGGACTCGCGGGGCTGGCTTGGTTCGGGCCTTTGGCCCTTTCGGCAATGGTCTTGCATCAGCATGGCTGCTCTATTTGTTGAAATGCTCTCGTTCTCGTCTGATCGTGCGCATGGGGCGTGGTTCACAGGTCGCGTTGCACCCTGCACCCGATGAGCGAGGCAAGGGCCGGGATGTTGCGGACCGCGTCCCTGTCCTTTTCCTGTTCCGGACCGGAAAGGGACTCCCACGGCACTAACATGGCATGACGCCTCGCGGTGCGGTCTGTCTTTTCATGGTAGCGAAAGCCGCACAGGCGGCGATCCGCGCACCAGCGAGCATGCTCCATGCGGGCCAGCGTGTCGATCTCTTCCTCCGTGAACACCACCGGGGGAGAGCCACGGTCCGCGGTCGCCGCCACCAGCCGGCAGCCAGCCGCGCGCAACTTGACCGGCAGATGATCTGCCTGGCGGCGGTTCGCCTCGCGATACTCCTCGGAGAGCGCGGCCCACGGCGCCATGGCCGGCTGCGTTTCATCCACGGCGCCGCGCGCGGCCTGCTTCGTCCGGTAATCCTCGTGAATCTTGCGGGCAAGCCGGTCGAGCGACTCACCCAGCACCAGCTCGCGCGTGCAGACCTTCGCGAAGGACCCGAACGGGATGAGCCCGGTCGCCGCGCGATCGCTCTCCGCCATGAGCGAGGTCAGCCCCTCGGTCTCGCCGATATGGACGTGGATCGGGCTATCCAGCCGCGGGCGAAGCGCCTGGATTTCCAGCGCCCCGGCGAGGCTGCGGTGATCACTCCCCCTTGCCACGACGATCTGCCTGGCCTCGCCCTCGGCGCCGCGGTCGCTCAGGAAATCGAGCCGCCTCGATGCCGCATCGCCCGGGTCGTATCGCCGGAACGTCAGCGCGCATATCTCCCGGAACTCCGGGTATCTCGCCAGGAATTCCATTTCCAGCTCGGCCTCGCCATCGTTGAGCACGGTAATCGCCACCGGCGGCTGCCCGGCGAAGTGGCCGATCGCGGCCAGTTGCAATGCGAGGCTCTCGGCCACCGGCCCGAACCCGAATAGGACCAGGTGAACCCGCGAAGGACGGCGGAGCGTCCCCTCGGGATGATTTTCCTCGAAGAACTGGCGAGCCGTCAGGTTGTGGACGCTGAAGAACCTGACCAGGAGCTGCCCGCCCCCCCGCGCGAGGCTGCTGTTTTGCAGCAGGTCGCGCAGCCGGCGGTCGCCCACGTGGACCGCGCACTGGATGTGCCCGTGCGCCCGGCTCCTGGCCGAGTCCAGCAGGCGTTTGACGGCGACGGCCATCTCGATATTGACGCTGTCGCTCCCGGTGATCGACACGAACGACGCGGCCCGGGCCACATTCGCGCGCTTCAGGATCGCCCGCTCGGTCGCATCCCCGGTAATGACAGCCACCTTATGGAGGCGGGCCTTGCGCATCGACTCGGGGTTGCTTGCGACCTCGATGGCCGCCACGCCCCGCCGCCGCGGGGATTGCTCGAGGCTTTTCGAGAGCTCATAGCCCTTTGCGCCGAGCCCGCATACCACCGTATGGCGGCGCATCAACGATGCGCGAAGAATCGCAAAGTGCTCGCCGAGCAATGCGCGCAATCCCGCGCCCAGGGCGATGATCGAAAAGATGGAGCCGAGAAACCGCGCCACCTGGAGCGGGAAAGGCCGCGGCGAAGCCGAGAGCGGGGTAATACCCCCCAGCGAGTAGAGCGATGCCACCTGGCTGATGAGGTCCGGCCAATAGAGCGGCGAAAGATAGCGCGCATCCTCGCTGATGAGGCTGCCGACTCCGATCACGAGCGCCGCAACTCCGATCCCCAGAAGGAGCAACGGAGCGGGCAGGCGGCGTGGGCCGGGATCGGTGGCCATGGATTTATGCGCGACGGAGTGCGCGGCGCGATTTCGTCCTGCTGGATTGGCCGGGCATCGACGCGGAGCTTGCCGAAAAGCTGCGCGGCTGACAAGCTGGCGTTCACCGGCATTGCGCGAATGCCATGGGCTCGATTACAACGGTTCCAGATACAACAAGGCTCTCCGCACCATGCAGACCACGGCGCTCCCGACGCAGAAGCCACCTGGCGCCCGGCGGCGCATCCTGTCGCTGGATGGAGGCGGCGTGCGCGGTTTCTTTACCATCGAGGTCCTGGCCCGGATCGAGGAACTGCTGCGGACGGAGACCGCGCGGCCCGATCTGGTGCTGGCGGACCACTTCGACCTGATCGCGGGCACCAGCACGGGCGCGATCATCGGCACGCTGCTTTCCTGGGGCCAGAGCGTCGAGTGGATTCGCGACCAATACAACGCCCAGGTCGCGCGGATGTTCCGCAAGACCCCGGTCTGGCAGGCCCAGATCGCAAAATACCGGCAGGAGGGGCTGAGCAAATTTCTGACCGATCTCTTTCGCGAGGAGGATGGCAGCGTGGCAAAGCTCGGCTCCGCGAGGCTGCGCACGCTTCTGCTTGTAGTGCTGAGAAATGCCACGCAGGGCTCCGCATGGCCGATCACCAATAATCCGAACGCGCTCTTCAATCGCAGAGTACAATGAGGATGGAACGCCGCACGCCGAGTGCAATCTCGACCTGCCGCTCTGGCAGATCGTCCGCGCCAGCACCGCCGCGCCATG
This sequence comes from Candidatus Acidiferrales bacterium, assembly GCA_963723725.1. Taxonomy (GTDB): domain Bacteria; phylum Acidobacteriota; class Terriglobia; order Acidiferrales; family UBA7541; genus Acidiferrum. Next base: position 616,781 of record CAVRSA010000010.1, on the reverse strand, counting down.
GTATTTCCCGGCGGAGGCGGTGCAGATCGGGGCGCAGCGGTTTGTCTTCGTCGATGGCGGGCATCACCCCGTACAATAACCCGGCCCTGATCGCGGCCCTATCGGCCACGCTGCCATGTTACAAGCTCGGCTGGGAGGCTACCCCGGAGCGCCTCGGGCTGGTATCCATCGGCACCGGCCGCACAAAGACCGCCCTTTCCGCCGGCTTCCGCGCGCGCGTGCAGCGCCTCAGCCTCGCGCTCCAGGTGCCGGGCGGCCTCATGGAGACGATCAATCAGCACCAGGATATGATGTGCCGGGTCCTCGGGGATTGCCGTTTCGGTGATGATATCGACATGGAAATCGGCAGCCTCAAGGGCGCAGCGCTCCTCTCGGCCGCGGAGAAAAAATTCAGCTACGCCCGCTATAACAAGCTCTTCACCGCCACGGAGATCGCAGGCCTGAAATCCCTCCACGGCCCCTTCGAGATGGATAACCTGAAGCTGGTCGATTACCTGATGAAGACTGGCGCCGAGTACGCCGCCGCCAACATCCGCCTCGAGGACATCCTGTGACGCCATCACGCCCCCCATTTAGGTCCCTTCGAGTCCCTTCCGTCCCTTAGGTCCCTCCCGCCTCCCCCGCAAACAACCTTGTCTCCCCCTCCAAAATCGAGAAACCTTCCCCCCAATGAAAACGCCGCTCCCATCCCGACTCATGCTCATTGCCCTGCTCGGCAGCCTGTTGCCGCTCGATACGGCCCACGCAACCTCGAATTACCAGTACAAGCCGGATGAATATGTCACCATTGTAAATGGCAAAGCCCCGAAGCGGGAAATACTCAATCGCCTCCCACGGAGAGGGAGACGACGGCTATGACAACTTCCATATCTACCTCATGGATGGCGCCGGGAAGAAGATCGGACCGCTCGAGGAGATCAAGGATACGCTGGATACCGGCGCGGACGCATTCTACGCGCAATGGTCGAAAGATTCCAGCCAGGTATCCATTCGCTACCGCGTTGACCGCAACGTGGCCGACATGGTGACCTATCGCATCGCCAATGGCCGCGCCTACCTGACCGCCGGGCCGGTGAAGGTGGACGCATTGCAATTCCAGTAAAAGCGTCCCGCGTCCTTCGGTCCTTTCCGTCCTTTCGGTCCCTTTCGTCCCTCCAAACAAAACGGGCGCCCGCTGCAAGCCGGGCGCCCGTCGGTTGATTATCTTTGGAGCGGCGGTTAGATCGCCCGCACGACGATGTACTGGCCGCCGCCGCCGGCGGAATAGACATCCGTGCCGGGCGAGGTGGTGGTGATCGTATTGGCGCCCCATTTCACGACGCCGATGGCGCCCGCCTCGACGGCGTAGCTCTCGGTGGTGCCGGTCTTGTTGGCGTGGGTCGGATCGCCGATGGTGACGGTGCCGATTGTGCCGGTGGTCCCGGTGTCGCCGCTGTTGCCAAAGTGCCCGTTGGCCAGGTTGGTCACGCTCGCCACCAGGTCGGAACTGGTGAAGTAGCTGCTGACGCTTACATTGCCGATGCTTGCGCCGGTGGTGGCGGTCACCGTTGTAAGCGTGAATGTCGATCCGATGTCATCGCCGGCGAGGAAGAAGGTGCCGTACACACCGCCGGTCACACTGATCGCGCCGATTGAGCCGGTGGTCGTGAAGATGCTGCTTCCAATGCCGCACCTTTGCAACGCGGACCCGGTCTTGGCGGTGATGTAAGCGATTGCCGTCGTGGCGCCGGTGCCGTTGGTATTGATCGCACGGACGTTGTCGTGCGAAAAGGCGTTCCCGTCGGTGGTGGTGATCTTCGAGTAAAGCCCCGAGATGCTGGTGCCCGCGATGAAGGTGCTGTTGTCGATGCCGTCAGCGTCCTTGCCGGTCCCACCGTTGATCGCCTTGACGATCCCGATATTCGTGCCGGCAGTAAAGGTGGCGTCGAAGATGGAGTCACGATTGCCCGCTCCCTGGTAGTTCTTGGCCGTCACGGTGCCAATCGAGCCGCCGGAGAGGAAGTTCATGGCGACCGAGTTTATAGCGTCGTAGTAAATGCCGCCCGCGAACGTACTGGCGCCGGTCGCGCCCGCGTAGCCGACTTTGCCGGCGGAATTGGACGCGACACCGACGCCCAGGATGTTGCCGATGGCACTCGAGGTGCTGCCGCCGTTCGCGGCGTTGAAGGTGCCGCCGTAGATGCCGTAGCGCGGTCGCGCGATAGGTGCCCTTGTTGGAATCCAGCGCGTAGCTCTTCGCCGTGCCATTGATGTTCCCGATGGTGCCGGTGCCGGACTTGGTGGCGCCGAAACCCGCGGACGCGGTCAGGTCCTGGATGCCATAGACGGTCGAAGTCGCATTGCCGCCGGCGCTCTGGGCCGAGCCGTAGCCGTAGCCGTAGATGCCGGTCCCGGCGCCGATGGTGCCGACTGCGCCAGTGGCGCTGGCCGGTGTGATATTCGGGCTGGCCTTGCCGGGAACGACGGTTGGCGTAAGGGCGCTGGCATTCGCGTCAGAGAAGGTCGAGGGATCGATCCCCTTCGCCGTGACCGTGGCGGCGAAGCCGGTCGCGGTGGCTTTGCCCACTCCGAATACCGTGCCGATGCTGGCCGCTCCGCCAGTCGCGGTAAAGCCCGCCGCATCGCCGGCGGTGAAGGTGCTGTGATAGATGCCGATCGCCTCGCTCTTGGCCGCCCCGGCCTTGGTGCCCGCGACGGTATAGGCGTACGCCTGGCCCCGTATTGAGGCGATGGCGCTGCCTGCCCCGCCGTTTGCAATTCCCGTGAGGGCGGTGGCGTCCGCGTAGCCCGCGTAAATCTTCACGGTGGCGTAGTAGGGATCCGTGCCGCTTATGTTAAAGCCGAGGCCGTTCGCATAGGCGTCGGAACTCCCGGCGGGCGTTCCCTTCGAGAGATCGATTCTCCCGGAGCCGAACACGGCCCCCACGACTCCCTTGCCAGCGTAGGCCTTGCCGTAGCCGAATGCCGCGCCAGCCTCAATAACTGCCTTCGAAGGGAAGAAACCGGTGTCCTCATTCGCGATGCCGGTCCCATAGCCGAACGCGGAGTCGCCTACAGTAACGGTACCGGTGGCAACTCCGACACCGCTCAGCTTCCCGACCTGGCCATAGGCGCCATAGGCGTAATTGCCCTTCGTGGCGCCCGTGGAGTAGGCGTTGGCCACCTTGATCTCAAGACCGAATATGCCAAAGCCATTCACGAACACGGAGCCGAGCGTCCCCTTGGTGGCGGTCGAGGTCGCCGTCGCCGTGCCGCTCCCGTAAACTCCCGTCCCGGCGCCGACGCTGCCGCTTCCTGCCGTCACCTTCCCGCTGCCAGACGCAACGCCCGCCGAGAAAATATTTTTCTCCAGGCCGTTTGCGGAAGCGCTGGCTGAATAGCCGCTGGCAGTGCTCATCCCGCCACCACTCACCTTGCCGACGCTGCTGCCAGCGCCTCCGGTGGCTCCGAGGCCGTTCGCATAGCCCAAAATAAAGCTGTTGAACCCGAGGAAACTCCCCAAGCCGTAGGCATCCCCGGTGCCACTGCCCCCAGGATAGCTGGCGCCGTAGGCTTTGGCGGTGCCCGTGGCGGTAATCGAGGTGATCGTTCCTGCCGCGGCGGTCGTCACCGACTTCGCGATGCTGCCTCCGTAGGCGTTCGCGAGCTTGATGACCGTCGGATCGATGCCTGTCGCAACGGATCTCGCCGTAAAGCCAGTGGCCGTCGCAGTGACGGTCGCGGCTATCGCGCCCACGCTGCTCGCCCCGGCGTACGCCTTGTAGGGTGAAGATGCGACGCCTGCCGTGATGGCAAGCGTGTCGATGCCCGTCGCGTAAGCATGCGAGACTTCCGCGGTAGCGGTCTTGTCCTGGCTGCCGGTGGCACTCGAGTACGCCTCGCCGGTGACTGCGCCGACGGTCGAGCCCGCCGCGGTGGCGATTCCCTTTGCGTAGGCGCTCGTGGCGAGGCCGGTATCGATGGTGACGGTGTCGAGACCGTACGCAGGAGCGAATACATTGCCGGTCGCAATGGCGCTGCCGGCGGTCGCGGTCGCCTTTCCAAAGAGTGAGCCGATGGTCCCGGCAGCCGCGGTGGCGGTGGCGCCGGATGCGCCCGAGGCCTTAATGGTCAAATCATCAATGCCCTGCACGTAGGCGAAGGAGTTCAACTCGCCCGCGCCGCTGTCGCTGTTGGTCCCGCTGCCTGTGCCGGTGATGCTGCCGACCGTGGCCGCCGCGCCGTTGGCCACACCCAGCTTCGCGTTCGAGGCGGTGGCCATCGAGGCGTAGATATCCAAGTCTTCGATGCCCATAACGGGATTGCCTTTGGAGCCCGCGCCCACGGTGGAACCGGCATCCTTGGTCGTGGCCGTCACGATGGATGTGCCGGAACCGGTGATGCCCGCCGCGGCTATGGTGCTGCCGGCGGCTGTGGCCGTGTAGCCGAATGCCGTGCCCGAGCGGACGATAAGGTCGTCTATTCCATAGACCACGCCCCCATAGACCCCTCCGCCCTTCCCGGTGGTAACGCCGGTGACCGACGTGGTTGCCGTCCCCTGGATGGCGCCCACGGTCCCCGCGGCTCCCGTGGCAACATTCTTGCCGGAAGCGGTGCTCCCGTACGCATTGCCAAAGCTAAAGGAAGTATCCTGGATGCCGGAGTCACCATAGGCCGTGACCAGGGAGCCATCCCCGGCAGTCGAGCCCTTGGTAATTGTGACAATGCTGCTGCCGGTAACCGTGCCGGCGGTTCCCGTGCCCGCGATGGCGGTGCGGTATGCAGCCGCATTGCCGGCATGCACGTAGGATTCCTCTATGCCAGCGGCGCCGGTCGCGTACACGATCGAGACTCCGGTCCCCGTGGTCGTCGCCGTAATCTGGACCGTCGATTGGCCGAGGATGGCGCCGATCTGCCCGGCGGCGCCGGTGGCGGCAGCGGTTGCCAGGGCGTCACCCGCGCTTGCGACGCCGAGGTTCACGTGCAATGCGTTGATCCCGAAGCTGGTCTGCACCCCGGTGGAAACGCCCGCGCCAGAAACGCTGCCATTGAAGAGGGTCGAAGCGGTGCCGGTTACCGCGCCGACGGTTCCCGTCCCGGCGGTGGCCGTCAGGTAACCGGTGGCATCGCCCGCAGTCGCATAAACGCCGCGAATGCCGAAGACGCCGGAGATTCCGCTGTTCTTTATTCCCGCCGAGACGGCGGTAAAGGAGGAGTTGACGGCGCCGGAAATGGCACCAACGACGCCCATGGCGCCCATGGCGGTGCTCGTGAGGTTAACGGTGGCGGTGGCGCTCCCGGCATAGATCTCCACGTCGGCGACGCCGAAGATTGAGCTCTCGGTGACGCCATAACCGGCGGTGTTTGTCACCGCGCCGTTCACGGTGACTGTGACCTTGCCGGAAATCCCCGTGCCCGTCGCGACATAGCCGGGCCCGGCAGTGGCGGTCAGGCCGGCGGAGGCGGTGCCGGCGTTGATGGTGTGCAGCGCGGAAATGCCGCCGAGATTACTGGCGACCATGTCGCTGCCAGCGCCGGAAACCGCGCCGTAAAGGCCCACTGTGAGGGTGCCGGTGATGTCTCCGACGGTGCCCTTGGCGCCGGTGGCGACGCTGGTATCGCCATAACCGATCGCGGTGCCCGCCCTGACGGAGACGTCAACGATGCCATAGGCGTTGTGCGCGTACACGCCGCCATCCACAACGGAGGTAACCCCCGTCACCATGTCGGTGGCCGTGCCCTTGAGCGCCCCGACCGTGCCGGGCGCGGCGGTCGCCGACAGATAACCGCGCGCGCTGCCGGCGGAAAAGTAGCCATTCGAGATGCCATCGGCATAATTGCCTACGACCGATTGTGTGCTGCCGCTCGCCTCCACCGTATTGTAACCGCCGCCCGTTACGCCGTCGATCGTGCCGGAACCGGCAATGGCAATGCCGGTGAGTGAAGAGGTGACCGCATTCCCGGCCAGGACCGAGAGCGAATAGATGCCGATGGCATTTCCGTAGGCGGCGGCGCCATAGGCCTTCGAGGTTGCCAGGCCGGTGACCGCACCCACTACGCTGCCATCCCCGCCGTGGGCGTAGGTGGCGCCGAAGGCTGCGCCGGCATAGAGCTTGGCGTGGTACCCGCCTTTGGGATCGATCCCGAAGGACTTCGCAACGGTCGTCGCTCCGGTAGCCTTGGCGTAGCCTGTACCCGTCGTGGCCCCGATCGTGCCCGTCCCGGCCGTGGCAGACCCGCCGTTGGCGTCGCCCGCGTAAGCGTCGAAGTACTTGATGCCGGAAGAGTAGGCATCGACCGCTCCGGCGCCCGCGCCGCCGAAGGCAATGGCGCTGCCGGTGCCGGTGATGGTGGATATAATGCCGGTTCCGCCAACCGCATTGTTCGTGGCCGTGGCAACCCCAGCGTATATCTTCACATAGTACTGCACAGTCCGGTTGCCATTGTACTCGCCCAGGATGCCGTAGCCTTTCACGGTCGAGGTGCTGGTCGCGCCGCCTGCGATCGTATTGGACGTACCGGTGGCCTTACCCGTTCCGGTTATCGCCGCGACGCTCCCGTACCCCGCGTAGGCGTTGAGCCCGTAGGCCGAGCCGGCCGCGATGTTCGCGCCATAGAACCCCGATAAAATTCCGTACGCCTTCGAGATAGTAGTCGAGGGATCGCCGGATGCAATGGCCGTACTGTAACCGAGGCCGGTCAGGGCGCTAATCTTGCCAATGCCGCCGCGGGCGTTGGCTGTCTCCGCGCGGGAATAGCCGGTGCCGACATAGACATCGATATCATAGATACCGGCGCTTTCGGATGTGGCTGTGACCGGCGCAGGCGTGGCGTTGGTGGCGGTGGCCGTGGCCGTGGAGGTCGCCTTCCCGTAAATGCCAAAGGTCAATCCCAGGTAGCCCTTGCCGCCGTAAGCCAGGCCGCCATGGGAATATGCAATCGCGGCGTCCGCCGTGCCATCGGAAACACCCGTGGCATACCCGTACGCGCCCACGGGCGAGGTGCCCTTGGCGGTGGCATATCCCTTTGCCTTGCCGATAAAGCCCAGAACGATGCCCTCGCCAGTGCCGCTTGTTTCGCCCGCTGCGTACGCGCCACCGGTGCCCTTATCGTCAGCGAACGCGCTGCCCGCGGAGACGAAGAAATCATTGACGCCGAAACCGGCGGCTCTCGCGTGCGGATCGCTCTTGCCGTATGCGTAAGCGGTGGCATAGCCGTAGCCGAAGACACCGTTAATAAAGGCGTAGGCGTTTTTCGAGATGGCGTTGCCGCCGCCAAAGGTGGTGGCATCCGCCGCGGTGAAGTCGAAATCGTTGATGCCGTAGGCGGTCGCGTAACTCGCGGCTTTGCCGCCTCCCTTGGTGGTGGCGGTTGCGACGCCGGTGCCCGTGATGGGAGCGACGGTCCCGATCTTGCCCTCGACGGTCTTGGCGGGGCCGGTGCCATGATTGTAAGCGTCACCTGCCTCGGCAGAGAGATCATCTATTCCCTCGGCCTTCGCGGTCGCTTTGCCATTGAACGGACTCTTGGAATACGCTGTCGCGGTAGCGGTGCCAACAAAACCCCCGATGATCCCGGTGCCGCCAAAGGCCTGCGCCGTCGCCTTGGTATTGGCGACATCGGCGTTGCCGGCATAGGCGCCGGAATCGAGAATGCCGTAAGCCAGAGCGCTTGAGACCACGCTGCCGAACAGCTTGTTCGAGGTGGCCGTGGCCGTGGCAGTCCCGATGAACTGGCCCACGTAGCCGTAGCCGCCGGTTGCATAATAGGAGCCGGTGGCGTTGCCGGCGTAGGCCTCGACCTTGTCGAGGCTGATGGCCTTGGCGGTGGCGCTATAACCGGTGGCGTACGCCCCGGAGATGCCCTCGATCGTGCCGCCCTTGGCAATGTAGCCCTTACCACCGTAAGCAGCACCACCCTTGGCGTTGCCGGCCAGGAGCGTCAGCCCGACGATCGGCGAGGCATACGCCTTGGCAATGCCATAGGGCTTGCCCGCGGTTGCCGTGGCATCCTGGGTCTGCGAGATGGTGCCGATGGTCCCCTTCCCGCCGAATGCGAGGTCCCCGGGAAGGTAGCCGGCCTTCGCGTTGCCGGCGCTTAAGGTGACGGTGCGGATGCCGTAGGTATAGACGTAGGCGTTGTTCGCGGCGTTGACGGTGGCCGAGACGTTCGAGGTCACGTCGCCAATGGTCCCGGTGCCGCCCTTTGCGTAACCCACGCCGGTCGCATCCGCGGTATAGACGTAGAGCTTCGCGATGCCGGTCGCTTTCGCGAACCCGTTGCCGCCGCTGTTGGTCGCCGTCGAGCTGGCGGTGGCGTTGCCGGTGATGCCGTTGGTCACGGTGCCGGTCCCGGCGAATGCCGCCCCGGTGCTGGAATAGGCGGTGCCGAGATAGACCTTCAGCCCGTCGATGCCGTACGCGGTCGAGCTCGCGGTCGTGTTGATGCCGTCGGCGACCGAGATCGCCTTCCCGCTGCCGGTGATCGAGTTGACCGTGCCGGTGCCGGCGGTGACGTTGGTGCCGCCAATGGGCGCCGTCGGCGCCACGTAATACCTCACCGAGCCGGCGGATATCGTGCTCGGGTCGATCCCGTAGGCCTTGGTGGTGGCGTTGCCGATCGCGCCCTTGGCGGTCGCGTAGGCATCGCCGGTGCCGACGACGTTGCCAATGGTGCCCACGCCCTTGTTGCCAAGGCCCGCGCCGATGTAAACATTGTCGATGCCGTGCGCATACGCGCCGGCGTTGCCATAGTACGAGGTCGCGGTAGCACTGGAGTTGCCGTACACGTCGCCCAGGTCGCCGAGGATGCGCCCGGACTTGATGGCCGATGCGTTGATCCCGTAACCGACCGCGATGGCGGTGCCGCCGGTTGCGGTCACCTCCGCAGTCCCGAAAACGTTGCCGATATAGCCCTTGGATTGGTAGGCGCTAATGCCAGCATATACCTTGGTGTTATCAATTCCATCGCCACAGTGCCGCCGCCGACACGGCCCCGACGCTGCTGGCGGTGGCCGTGGCCTCGCCATACACCGTGCCGATGATTTTGCCGACCGAGTCAGGCCCGGCGCCGGCCGAGAATGAGCTGCCGGAATCGCCGGCACCGATGCCGTACGCGGTGGCGGAGGCCGCGCAGTCATTGCCTTCCGCAAGCGCAACGCCATAACCGTAAACGCCGGAGATGACGCCCAAACCCAGGTCGCCATTGGATGCGACGGCGTGTGTGAAATCGATGCCATGCCGTTGCCTGCACCTGGTAACCGTAGGCGTCGGCGGTGCCGGTGCCCCTGATGGCGCCGATATATCCTTTGCCGCCATCCAGCGCCGGCGCCCTTTGCATTGGCCTGCGCAAAAATTTGGGTGTCCACGATGCCATGCCGCGGATGCAACGGCAACCGAGAGGCGCGTTCTCGTAGCTGCTATGGATCTTCGCCGTGGCAGTGCCGGTGACGGTTCCGATCTTTCCGTAGATGCCGCTGTAGCCGGCGTAGATGGAAGTGTCGTGATTCCGCTGGAAGTCGCCGAAACGTCGGACTGGTTGGTCCCGAGCACTGTCGCAGTCGCGGTGCCGGTTACATTGCCGATGATCCCGTCATTGAGGCCGGCGCTGATCGGCTCGAACGAATGCCGTACCCGAATGCGGAGCCGGTGGTGGAAGTCGCGTAGCCGAGACCGGTCACGTATCCAATCTTCCCGTAGCCGTCATAGCCGAGGCCGGCGTAGACAACGGCGATGTCAATACCGACCGCGAGCGCCGTGCCCGATTCAGAAGTAGCTGTGGCCTTGCCGGTGATGCCCGCAATGGTGCCATGGGAGTACCCCGATTGGATCGTGCGTTATAAATGCCCTTGGCCGTCGCGTCTCCGCCGTTGGTTGTCGCGGTCGCCGTACCGGTCACCGACCCGATAACGCCGATACCGGTGTGGCCGCTCCCGGCTTTCACCGTGTAGCCTGCCGGGAAGGTGAAGCCGTAGCTGCTGTCGAGGCTGAGAGACATGCCGGAAATGCCGTAAGCAGTAGCGCCTGTCTCGCCGGTAGCTGTCGCGGTGCCGGTTACGTTGCCGACCTTGCCATATGCATAGCCGGCCCAGACCCCGGTGCGGCGGATGCCTTCCGCGGTGGCGATAGCCTTGCGAGGTGGCGGTGGCCGTGCCGGTCACGTTGCCGATGTAGCCCTTGCCGCCGGAAAGGGTTGCCGCCTGGATATGCGAGCCTCTGATTCCGTAGGCAACGCTGCTGTAGTGGCCCGTGGCCGTCCCCGTGCCGGTGACGGTGCCGATCGGTGCCAACCCCTGAGCCGCCGGCGACGACGATCGAGTAGCTAATGCCGAGCCCCTCGGCGCCGCCGAAGGCGGATTCGGCGATGCCCGTGCCGGTCACGGTGCCGACCGTCCCGCTGCTGGTCCCGCCGACTCCGGTGCCCGCGTAGAAGTATGAAAACCCGATGCCGCCCGCGAAGACGTGGGTATCCTCGACCTGGGACCCCTGCGCGAGGGCATAGCCCGTAATATTGCCAATGCTCCCCTTGCCGCTCCCGGCGACGAATGTGGAGCTTTCGATGCCGTAGGCAAAAAGGTCGCCCTGGCCGTTCACTTTGTCCGAACCGGTGACGGCGCCAATGGTCCCGGTCGAGCCAGGACCGCCGCCCGCCACGAAGAGTGAACTCCTGATGCCGGCGGAGAAGCCGCTTGCGCCATTGGCGACCACTGTGCCGGTGACGGTGCCAATCGAACCTGTGCCGCCGGTTTCGCTCGATTTGCCGGCGTTCGCGTAGAAGTGGCTGCCGACGATGCCGTAGGAGGCGCTTGCCGGGTCGGTGCTCGTGCCCAGGACGTTGCTGATCTTCGCTCCCGCGGTAAAGAAGCTGCCGTTGATGCCGCTGCCGGCTACATTGCCGGCCAGGTTCTTGCTCACGCCGGTGATGGTCCCGATGGCGGAGGTGAATTGCTGCGCGTCATCCGCGTTGAAGGTGCTGCCGACGATGCCGTCGGCGCTGTAGGCGCCCAGCGCCCCGCCGTAGATGTTCCCGATCCCGGCCCCCGAGTAAAAGCTACTCCCGTTGATGCCACTGCCGCCCTTGCCGATGGTGGTGCCAGTGATGGTCCCGATGGCGCCGGTGCCCAGCCGCGCCTCATCGGCCCCGAAGTGCGAATTTGCGATGCCGCTGCTGCCATAGACGTTGGTCACCGTGCCGGTAATGTTCCCGATGCCGCTGCCCGCATAGAAGTGGGAGTCGTATATGCCGTCGGCGCCCGCCGCGCCTTCGATGGCGCGGGATCCGGCGGTCGTGCCGGTGATCGTGCCGATTGAGCCGTTGCCGTCGCCCAGCGTGTTCGCGTTGAAGGATGAATGCGAAATACCATTGGCTCCGACGTGCGTGGTTGCGCTGCCGCTGATGTTCCCGATCCCGTGCATCGCGGCGAAGGTCGAGTAGCCGATGCCGTCGCCGTACCCAGAGGTCGTGCCGGTGATGTTCCCGAAGGATTTCGCCGCGAAGCTCGAATAGCCGATGCCGCTGCCCGCCGACGAGGTGCCGGTGACGTTGCCGACCGGACCGGTGGTCACGAATGTGCTGTGGTCGATGCCGTTCCCAGTGTGGGCGCCGTGATACTCGCCGATCCCCCCAGTGTCGGTGCCGGTGATGTAAGTGATGCCGCCCGTCCCGGAGGAGGCCGCGACGTTGTAGATGCCGTCGCCGTGCGCCGAGCGGCCATAGATGCCGGCTATGGTTCCTGTCCCCCCGGGGCCCGCCCCGGCGGTGATGATGGCGTTATTGAGCGCGGCGTTGTGGATGGTCCCCTCGCCGCCGAGTGTGACGCCCTTGACAATGCCGACGTTGCCGCTGTCTGCCTCGAAGGAGCTGCTATAAATCGCGTTGTTGAGCACGGAACGCGCATAGACATTGCCGATGTTCCCGCTCACGGCGTGGAAGGTCGAATAATAGATGCCGGGGCCGCCGTTGGCGATTGCCTTGACGTTGCCTATCCCCACTCCGCCCGCCGTCGCCGTGACGATGAAGTTGCTCTCGAAGATCGCCGCGTTGTCGCCAGAGGCATAGGTATAGACCGTCGCCTCCCCTGTCCCGCTGGTGGGCGCGTGATAGACGGTGCTCGCGCTCACCGCATACACGTTGCCGATCTGCGTCCCGGCGATGAAGTCGCTGGTGTCGATCGCGCGGTTGTGCATGTACACCGGCGCGTTGCCGGCGCCGGCCGGGAAGTAACCCCCCACGGCGCTCGCTCGCGCGGTGATGTTCCCGATGGTCCCGCCCGCGGTAAAGCTGCTGTGGTCGATCGCCGAGGCCGATGGCACCAGGCTGTAACCGGTAAGCGCCGCTCCGCTGATCGCCGCGGTCGTCTCGAGCACGTTGCCCGCGCTGTCGAAGGCGAAGGTGGCGTCCTGCGAATTGGCGTAGATGTTCCCGATGTTCCCGCTCGCGCTCACTGCGTCGAACGCTATCCGCCCCTCGTGCGAGGTGATGTTCCCAACGTTCCCCGCGGTCGCGGTGATGACGTTGCCGCTGATGTCGCCCAGCGCGTAAATGTTCCCAACGCTCCCGCCGATAAATACGTCGGCTTTCGGCCCAGGCTGGCCGCCCTGCACGGCTACGACGCCGTTGATGTTGAAGGTCCCGCCCAGGTTCACTGTCACCACGATGCCGGGCTTGATGAAGGTCGCCGTGTTGCTGCTGCCGCCGATGAATCCCGCTATCGAGGTAACGTTCCCGATCGCCCCGCTGGCTATGGCCGAGGTCCCCTCGATGCTCAGGTTCGCCGTGATGTTCCCGATGCTGGTCGCCATTGTCGAGGTGCTCCCCCCCAATACCAGCCCGTTGATCCCGCCCTGCAGCACGCTCACGTTGCCAATCGTCCCACCCACCGCCTCGACCTGCACGTTGGTGATCGATGCCACCGACGATATGTTCCCGATCCCGCCCGCTCCGGACAAAAATACGCTGTTGGCGATCCCGCTGCTCACGGTCGCCGAGGTCGCGTTGCTGGTGATGGCCCCGATGCTCCCGCTCGCGCTCACTGCCGCGTCGTTGAAGAACCCGGCCGTTATGTTGCCGATGTTCCCCGCCACCGCTTTGACCTGCCCGCTGAATGGCGTCGCCGCCTGCGCAAGCAATATGTTGCCGATGTTCCCGGCCAGGGCCTCGATGGTGCCGGTAAACGCCGTCCCGCTATTGATGACGATGCTCCCGATGCCGCTGGTGGTCGCCTCGAGCAACCCGGTGAAGTTCCCGTTCACGCTCACGGACCCGAAGCTCGGCGCCTGCGCGGCGCCCAGCAGCGAGCCGGTCAGCGCAAACCCGCCAATCGCCCCGCCCGCCGTTACATCAGCCACCAGGTTGTTGGCGTTGAATTGCCCGATCGCCCCGGTCGAGGTGACGTTCGCCAGCACGTCGTTGAAGAAAGCCGTTCCCAGCGAAGCCACGCTGATCGGCGCCAGCACGTCGCTGAATCGCGCGTCGATCGAACTCAACGCCCCGCCGATGGTGATCGACCCGTTGAGGTTATTGCTCGAAGGGGTGTCGTTGCGCCCGTGCAGGATCAGCGAATCAACGGCCCCGGTGACGTTGATGTTCCCAAAATCAATCTTCGCCACCGGATCATTGAGCAGCCCGCTACGGAACTGGGTGTCGCCGATATCCACCGCGATCCCGCCCGCCAGCGCGTGACTCACCCCGTGAATGGTCCGGCTCCCGGTCCCGATGCTCCCGGTAACGTCGATGTTCGCGAAGTCCGCCCCGTTCATGCTGATCCCGCGCAGGTCGGTCGTCGCGTAGATGCTCCCGATCTCGACAAACCCGGGGGTGAATATCCGGTTGGCCTTGGTGACCGCGTAAATGTCGTGGCTCGGGTCCCCATAGGTCTTCATCCCGCCGGTGTAGGTGGCGCTCAGGGTCAGCGGCTTGGGCTTGACGAACACGTCGAGCACGGTGCTCGAGGTCGCCTTGCCGTTGATGGTGATGTTCTGGATGTCGGCGTTGTTGGCCGCCCCCCCGTCCAGGGTAATGTCAAACCGCGCCCCGGCCGGCCCGCCAATCAGCCGCACCAGCACCGAATCGCCCCAAGCGTCGATGAAGGTGACGCTCTTCTTATTGAACCCGCTGCCCACGCCGCTGAAAAGCACGCGGCTCTCGAGCGGCTCGAAGTCGGGCTTCCTGGGCGCGGCAACCTGCACGGCAGACCCAAGGGACTCACCCTGATTTTGCGGCGGCTGCGCCGCCGCCTTGGACAATCTTTTGCGGGACGATTCGACGAGTTTTTTGAACATCCGAGTCATTTGGGGATCCTCTGCATTAGCGGTTTTGGGGTTGGGTCAATCCGACACGTCCTGGTAATCGCCCGAAAAACAGGGCCAAAAGACCGGAACGCATCGCGGCAGTGGTAGCGAGAACGCGAAGCTTCTGTCAACGCATTCCGTTGCAAAAAAACGACTTTTGCGCCGGTAGCGAAGCGCCCGGGGGTGGGACCGATGGGAAATCTCCCGGCGGGTCTCGCGCGGACCCGCTACTCGTCGCCCGATTTATTCGACTGCTTGCCGAAGGGCGGAGACTGCTCGAAGGAGCCGGTCTGGGGATTGTACGCGCGGTGCGTCTTCTGATCGAAATCTTCCCGCGACTGCGGAGGATGGTTCTGGCAGGCGCCGAACAGAAACGGAAACGAGGCGGCGCCAATGACGATGAGCATGAGGAGGAGTTTCATAGCGAGATTGGACCGCGAGTATGCACAGCGAGCGGCAGCCGCGCAATGAGATGAGGAAAACTTAACGAAAACTTCATGGAATCCTCATTTTTGTGGTTCACCGTACACGAAATCGGCAATGCGAATCCTCGTGATAGAAGACGATGAAAAGGTAGCCCGGGCCGTTGTCAAGGGCCTCGAGGCGGAGCGCTTTGCCGTGGACCGGGCGGGCGACGGCCTCGAGGGCCTGGATGCCGCCCGGCTGGGCCCATACGACCTTGTGATCCTTGATCTGATGCTCCCGGGACTCGGCGGGACGGAATTGCTCAAGCGGCTGCGCATGGTCAATACCGACGTGCCGATCCTCATTCTCACGGCGCGCGACGCGGTTGGCGACAAGATCGCGAACTTCGAGGCCGGCGCGGACGATTATCTGACCAAGCCGTTCGCCTTCGCGGAGCTGGTGGTGCGGGTCAAGGCGCTGTTGCGGCGCGGCGCGACCAAGCGTGCAAACATCATCCGCATCGGCGACCTCGAGATCGACCGGGTCCACCACCAGGTGAAGCGAAATGGAACCGGGATAAAGCTGACCGCGAAGGAGTATTCGCTGCTGGAATATCTGGCGCTCAATGCGGGACGCGTCGTTTCGCGCTCGATGATCGTCGATCACGTCTGGGACCAGAGCTTCGAGGGGCTGACCAATATCGTGGATGTCTATGTGCGCCAATTGCGGACGAAGATCGACGAGCCGTTCGACAATCGCTGATCCGCACGGTGCGGGGCGTGGGGTATTACCTGGGCGAGAACGAGTTATGAACGCGCGCTCGATCAGCTTCCGGCTCGCGGCGTGGCATGCCGGGATCTCACTGCTGGTGTGCGTGGGCTTTGGATTATACACGTACTTTGGCCTGACGGTTACTTCCTGCGGCAGGCGCGGACGGAAACGCTGCAACGGCGCGCCAGCGAGTGGCGGCGATCCTGGCAGCGCACGTCGGGCGGGAGGGGGAGCGATACACGGTCGATCTCATCAAGACCAGCTATGCCCCCGAGAATAACGACCGCTTCATCCGCATCCTGCGGCCCGGACGGCTCGCTGCTCTATCTCTCGGGAGAGCCAACGGACAAGGCTTTCGACCCGCGCGGTCGATTCCGGCGCTGCCGATGCGCGGCGGGAGCGATGCGGCGCGCCCGATTACGGCGGGCAATCTGCTGCTGGTGCAAACGGAGGCGCTTGTCGAATGGGACAGCGTTACCTCGTCGATTGCGGCGGCTCGAAACTGCCGGACGCGCAGGTGCTGCGGGGGCTTCTCATAATGCTCGGCTATTGGGGTGCCGGTCATCCTGGTGGTCGCGGTGTCAGGCGGGCGCGGTGCTGGTGCGGGAGGCGCTGGCGCCCGGTGCAGACGGATCATCGACGGGGCGAAGGCGATCACATCGTCACAACCTCGAGCAGCGGCTCCCGGTCGCCGACACGGACGATGAACTCGCGCATCTCTCCGTGGTACTCAACCAGATGATCGCGCGCCTCGACGAGGCGTTCCAGCATTCCCGGCGTTTCTCGGCGGATGCGTCGCATGAATTGCGGACGCCGCTCACGATCATGCGGGTGGAACTGGAGAGCATCAGCCAGGAGCAAGGGCTCGATGCGGCAACGCGGGAAAAGATCGCGAGCATCCTCGAGGAGACCGAGCGAATGGGCAAGATGGTCGAGGGGCTGCTGGCCATCTCCCGGCTGGATACCGGGGAGGCAGTCATCAACGTGAGCCAGCTTCGATCTGTCCGCGCTGGTCGCGGCCACGGCGGAGCAGATCGCGCTGCTGGCCGAGGAAAAGTGCATCGCCATCGAGTGCCGCACGGCGGAGGCGGTCAAGGTGACCGGCGACCGGTTCCGGATGCAGCAGGTGATCGTTAACCTGCTCGATAACGCGATCAAGTATAGCCCGCCCGGCGGAGAAATCCTGCCTCGAGACCCGCGCGAGCGGAGGCGAGGCGGTGCTCGAGGTCGCTGGACGCGGGGCCGGGCATCCCGCCCGAGGCGCTGCCGCACGTTTTCGAGCGGTTTTTCCGCGCCGATTCAGTGCGCACCCACAGCGTCAATGGGACGGGCCTGGGGCTCGCGATCGTGCGCTCGATCTGCCTCGCCCACGGGGGGACGGTCGAGGCGGCCAACCGCCCTCAAGGCGGCTGCCGGATTACGGTGCGGCTGCCGCTCGCCGGTCCCGCCGCGCCCGACGCTCCTCACTCACCGGCGCGACCGGCATTGTCCGCGGCAAGCGCTTCCGCTCAATAGCATGAAAAAGCGCATCTTATATATAGTGGGAGGCCTTGCGCTGCTGATTGCCGGGCTGGCCGCATTGCCTCTGGTCCGGGGCGGCGCGGGTGGCGCCACGCAGAATGCCGAAGAGGCGATTCCCGTAGCAGCGGCGCCGGCGGCTCGCGGGAGCTTGAGCACGACGATCCGCCTGACCGCGGAGTTCCGGCCCTATCAGGAAATCGACGTGCATGCGAAAGTGGCGGGCTACATCGCGTCGATCCCGGTGGATATTGGCGACCGGATGAAGGCGGGCGGATTGATCGCCACCCTGGAGATCCCCGAGCTTGGACCAGGACCTCAAGAAAGCGGCGGCGGGAGTCGAGGCGGCGAGCGATGAGGTCAACAAGGCGCAGGCGGATTACGACGAGACACACGAGGTCTTCACGCGGCTGCAAGCCGTGGTCGCCGAACATCCAAAGCTGGTTGCCGATCAGGACATCGACGACGCCCGGGCGAAGGATAGGGCGGCAGCAGCCGCGCTGGAGAGCGCGAAACGCCAGGTCGAGGAGGCGCAGGCCGGCGCAAAGCCGCGAGACTGCGCTGGTGGATTACTCGAAGATCGTGGCGCCGTTCGACGGCGTGGTTACCAGGCGATACGCGGATACTGGGGCGTTGATCCAGGCCGGGACCGGATCCAGCCCGGAGGGGACGGCGGTGGTCCGCTTCGCGCAGGAGAATGTCCTGCGGGTATGTTCCCGGTGCCGGAGTCCGCGGTGGCTTCGGTGACGGAGGGGCGCGGGTCGGAGATCGAGGTCTCCGGGCTGGACCGCAAGTTGCAGGGGACGGTTACCCGGTTCAGCAGAGCAGCTCGACCCCGAAACGCGTACCATGGAAACCGAGGTCGACATTCCGAACCCCGACCTGGGCATCACCCCGGGGATGTATGGCTGGGCCGAGCTGACCCTGGAGGAACACAAGGATGTCCTCAACGTGCCGGTCGAGGCCGTTTCCTCGGGCGAAGAACCGACCGTTTACCTGATCGGGAAAGACGACAGGATCGAGGAGCGGCCGGTCAAGATCGGCATGGAAACGCCGAACCGGGTCGAGATCGTCAGCGGGTCTGCAAGAGGGCGACCTCGTTTTATCGGGAATCGCAGCCGGGTTCGCCCCGGCGAGTTGGTCAAGCCCCGAGCCATCGAGGCCGGGCAAATGGCTTATGCGGAGAAATAGCGAAGGGCCAGGGATGGAAAGGACCCGATAGTCCATGTCCCGCTTCGCCATCAAGTACCCCTACTTCATCGTCGTCGTCTGCCTGATGATCTGCGTCGTCGGCGTCAGCGCCCTGGTGCGGCATGCCGGTCGATCTTTTCCCGGCCATCAACATCCCCGTCGTGGTGGTGGCGACGTTTTTCACCGGCATGCCGCCGGAGCAGATCGAGAACGACATCACCGGCCGCTTCGAGCGCTTCTTCACGCTGGGCAGCGGCATCGAGCACATCGAGTCCCGCTCCCTGCCGGGCGTGAGCCTCATCAAGGTCTACTTCCAGCCCGGCACCAATGCCGATTCGGCGGTCACCACCATTTCCAATCTCGCCATGGCCGACCTGCGCCGGCTGCCGCCGGGCACGCTGCCGCCGGTGGTGCTGAAGTTCGACGCCTCCAGCCTGCCGGTCTGCCTGTCACGCTGAAAGGCGAGGGCCTCAACGAGACGCAACTGCGCGATCTCGGCCAGTTCGCCGTGCGCAACCAGGTCGCCAGCGTGCCGGGCGCGTCGGTGCCGCAGCCCTTCGGCGGACGTACCGGCAGATCATGGTCTACGTCGATCCGCTCAAGCTGGAGGCGCATCAGCTCAGCGTCATGGACGTGGTGCGCGCGGTCAACGAGTCCAACCTGATCCTGCCGGCGGGCGACGTGAAGATCGGCCCCTTCGACTACAACCTCTACACCAACAGCCAGCTCGACGACATCGAGCGACATCAACCACCTGCCGCTCAAGACGGTCGGCAACGCCCCGGTGCTGGTGGCCGACGTCGGCTACGCCAAGGACGGCGCCGCAGATCCAGAACAACATCGTCCGCGTCGACGGCCAGCGTTCCGTCTATCTGCCGGTGCTCAAGCAGGGCGGCGACGCCAACACCATCGCCATCGTCAATGGCGATCAAGAAGGCGATCTCCGACCTGCTCGATGTGCCGAAGTCGCTCGTCACGAATGTCGTCTTCGACCAGTCGGTGTTCGTCAAAACGGCCATCGAGAATCTGCTCCACGAAGGCGCCATCGGCCTGGTCCTCACCGGGCTGATGATCCTGATCTTCCTGGGCAACTTCCGCGCGACGGTGGCCGTGTTTCTCTCCATTCCGCTCTCGGCCCTGGCCGACCTTCATCTGCCCTGTCGTTTGGCGGCAGTTCCATCAACTCGATGATCCTCGGCGGCCTGGCGCTGGCCTTCTCGCGCCTGATCGACAATTCCGTCGTCGTGCTGGAAAATATTTTTCGCCACCTGGAAATGGGCGAATCGCCGGAGGTCGCGGCGGAGAAGGGCGGCAGCGAAGTCGCCCTGCCCGTGCTGGCCGCGACCCTCACCACGGCGATTGTCTTCTTCCCGGTCACCTTTCTCTACGGCGTCAGCCAGTTTCTCTTTTCAGCGCTCTGGCGCTCGCGGTGGTGCTCTCGCTCTTCGCCTCCTACGTCGTCGCGATGACGGTGGTGCCGCTGTTTTGCGCGAAGCTCATCAGGCACGGCGCCGACGACCGTTTAAGCACGAAGGATGGATCCGCACGACGAGCACGACCCACCCGGCGCGAGGCCAAACGCCTGCCGGTCTGGGGCGCGCGCTTCAACGTCGTGGTTCAATGCCCGCTTCAACGCGTTTCTCGACCGCTACGACGGCTCCGTCGGCGATCGCGCTGGCGCGGCCGTCGGCTCACCGTGCTCGTCCTCATCGGGCTGCTTCGCTGAGCTTCCTGTCGCTTTGCCCGTTCATCGGCCTCGCCTACTTTCCCCGCACCGATCCGGGCCAGTTCGTCATCAACCTCAAAGCGCCGACCGGCACGCGCCTCGAGATGACCGAAGCAGGAGGTCGCGAAGGTGGAGGACCTCATCCGGCGCGAAGGTCCGACCGGAGGATCTGCGGCTCATCGTCTCCAACATCGGCGTCGACGCCCGGATTTCTCGGCGATGTACACCAGCAACTCCGGCCTCGCACACCGCCTTCGTGCAGGTCAGCCTCAACGACAGACCACAAGGTCGGCAGCTACGAGTACATGGACCGCGTGCGGCGCGGCGTGCAGCGCGAGATGCCGGAACTCACCACCTATTTCCAGATCGGCGGCCTGGTCGATGCCGTGCTCAACCTCGGCCTGCCCGCGCCCATCGACGTCCAGGTCAGCGGCACCGACCTCGACCGACGGCGCTGCCGCGGCCGCGAAGATCGCCGCGGCAGCGCCGCGGCTCTGCCGGCGTGTCAGCGATGTGCTGATGCCGCAGGACATCGACGCCCCCGCGTTGCAGCTCGAACATCGACCGCATGCGCGCCAGCGAGCTCGGCCTTACGCGAAAAGGAGGTCGTCGAGCAACGTCATCACCGCGCTGACCTCCAACGCCATGATCGCGCCGAGCTACTGGATCGATCCAAAGACCGGCAACGACTACCTGCTCACCGTCCAGTACTCCGGAGACACCAGTCAAAACGCTGACCGACCTCAAGAGCATTCCGCTGCGCGCCGCGTCGGGCAGGCAAACGGCGATGCTCGACGCGGTGGCGAAGATCCAGCGCACGGAAGCGCCGACCGAGGTGGACCATTACCAACTGCGCCGCATGATCGACGTCTTCGTGGCCCCGAAGAGCGAGGCGCTGGGCGGCGTGGCCAACGAAATCGACCGCATCATCGCCGACACCCATCCGCCCGAAGGTACGCATTGTGACGATGCGCGGCACGGTGCAGGCGATGCACTCCTCGTTCCGGTCATTCGGCCTGGGCCTGATTCTGGCCGTCGTGCTCGTCTATCTGATCCTCGTCGCGCAGTTCCGCTCGTTCGTCGATCCGTTTCTCATCCTGCTGGCCGTGCCGCCGGGTATGACCGGGGTGCTGATCATGCTGGCTGCCTCGGGCACCACGCTCAACATCATGTCGCTGATGGGGGTGGTGATGATGGTCGGCATCGTCGTCTCCAACAGCATCCTGATCGTCGAATTCACGCACCGGCTGATCGAGGAGGGAATGGCCGTGCGCAGGGCGGTCGCCATGCCGTGCCGGGTCCGCCTGCGGCCCATGCTGATGACCTCGCTGGCGACGCTCATCGGGCTGATCCCGATGGCGCTGAAGCTGGGCGAAGGGAGCGAGTCCTACGCGCCGCTGGCGCGCGCGATCATCGGCGGGCTGGCGGTGAGCGTGGTGCTGACGGTATTCATCGTGCCGGCGGCATTTCTGCTGGTTTACGGGCGGCGCGATGGCCGCCCGGGCACACCGGCGCAGGTTCGGATGCCCGAGCTGGAGCCGGTTGTATGAAGCGCGCCCTTCTGCTCGCGCTCGGTTTCCTCACCGCCGCTATGGGCGGCATCCTCCGCGCGGCGGATAGCGTGCAGCCGGTCTCGCCGCCGGCGGCCTTCGCAATACTGCCGGCGCTGCCGGAGCGGCTGACACTGAGCCAGGCGGAGGATTATGCGCTAGCGCACCAGCCGGCGCTCGCGGCGAGCCGGCTGCGCGCGGAGGCGGAGATACAGCGCGTCGATGAAGCGCGCTCGCAATTCTTTCCCCAGATTCAGGGCGAGGCGGTACTAGTGAAGGCGCGCGACGATGATTCGCGCCTGGCCGCAACCGGGGGCATCAGCAATCCTACGATTCTGAGCCGTCAATCCGACGGCGCGATGCTGAGCCAGCTCATCACGGACTTTGGACGGACTTATTTCCTCACCACCAGCGCGCGGTCGAGCGCGGTCTCGGCCGCGGAGCGCGCCGAAGAGGCGCGGGAGAGCCTGCTCCTCCGGGTCGATCAGGCCTACTTCGCCGTACAGGGGGCGCAGGCTCTCCTGCAGGTCGCCGGGCAGACGGTTTCGACGAATCAGGTATTGCTCGACCGGGTGAAGGCGCTGGCCGGCGCGAATCTGAAATCAAGCCTGGATGTCAGCTTCCAGCAGGTGAATATCGCGCAGGCGAAGCTGCTGCGGATTCAGGCCGCGGGGCGGCTGGATGAGGCTTTTGCCGATCTCTCCGCGGCGCTCGGCCTGGGAGGGAAGGTGGAATTCACCCTCGCGCCGATCGATCTCGACCCGATGCCGGCCACGGATGCCGGGCCGCTGATCGCCCAGGCCTGGGCTCACCGGCCCGACCTGCTCGCGGCGCGCGCCGACCGGGAGGCGGCGGTGCGTTTCGCGAAGGCGGAAGTCGCCGCGCGATTTCCCACCGTCAGCGCGCAGGGAGGCGTCGGCATCAACCCTGGTACTGTAAACAAGGACCTGCCGCCGGACTACGCAGCCATCGGCCTCAATGTCAGCGTGCCGGTATTCACCGGCGGGATGCTGACGGCCCGGGGACGCGAGGCCGCGTTGCGCGCGCAGGCGGCCCAGCAGGACCTCGCCGCGCAGGAGACCGATGCCGCACGCGATGTCTATAACGCATGGACCGAGGCGAAAACCGCGTACGAGGGGATCGCGGTGAGCCAGGAGCTGCTGGATGCCGCCCAGCAGGCATTCGAGCTGGCCCGCAGCCGTTACCAGGTGGGAGCCAGTTCCATCGTCGAGTTGAGCGAGGCCGACCTTCAGGAAATCCAGGCCGAGATTACCGCGGCTACGTCACGGTACGATTACCAGGTGCGGCGGCGGGCGCTGGATTACCAAGTGGGGTCGTTGAAATAGGGGGTATCGACAATGCGGCGCTCTCCCGCCGGCAAAAACCCGTCCCTCCCGTCTAAAAAAGCCCTGTCCCGGCCGCGGACTTGGCGCTAATTATAGATAGCCCATGCGCGAGTTGCTCTTCGAACACACGGTCCCGCAGGGCGTTATCGTATTCGGGGTGGTGCTCGCGGTGCTGGCCGGTCTCCTTTGCTTCTGGCGTTATCTCTCGCGCGACCAGGCGCCGGTGATTCTGGGCCTCTTGCGGCTCGGGTTCATCCTGCTGCTGGGGTGGTGCCTCTTCCGCCCGGCGGAGCGCCTGCGCGAGACTGAGCAGCTTCGGCCCCGGTTCATCGTCATCGCGGATACCTCCGCCAGCATGGGGCTCTCGCCCAAGCCGGACATCCCGACGCGCTGGGGCGTGGTCAGGCAGGTGCTCAAGCAGCGATGGGCATCGATCATCCCCGCGAAGGCGCAGGTCGATGTGTTTACCTTCGACAATGCGCATCAGCGCAAAAGAGGCGGGCCTGCGCGATCTCGCCTCGGCGCAGCCCACGGGCGACGGCACACGGCTGCGCGATTCCATGCGGCAAATCGTGGATCGCTACCGCGGGCAGCCGGTCGCCGGCATCCTGCTGCTTTCGGACGGCGAACGACACGCGGGAACTCGACACCGAGTGGACGGCCGGGCCGTGGCCCGCGCCGATTTACTCCGTCCGGCTCGAGCCGCCCAATTCCTGGGAGGAAATCCCCGATGTCCGCATCATCCGCGTGGATACGCCGCGCCGGGTCGTCGCGGGCTGGCAGAGCGAGCTGACCGCCGTCATCGGCGCCAACGGCACCAAGGGCGTGCCGCTGAAGGTGCAGCTTTATGAAGATGGCAAGCTGCTCCAGGAGCTGCCGGTCCAGATCCCGGCGGATGGCGGCAGCCGCGAGGTGAAGTTCCAGCTCGATCACCCGATGATCGGCACCTTCACCTACAAGGTCAAAGTGCCGCCGCTGCCGAAGCAAACCGACACGGCGAACAACGAATTCTCGGTCGCCGTCGATGTCACCGACACGAAGAACCGCGTCCTCTATGTCGAGGGCGAGCCGCGGCTTCGAGTTCAAGTTCCTCAAGCGCACGCTGGAGCGGAGCAAGGAGGTCACCCCCATCATCCTGCTCCAAGGGCCGGACGGGAAACTGATGTCCGTCGGGCACGCCGGGAGCGTGAATCTGACCATGGCCCACGATCAGCTTGCGCAGTTCAAGATCGCGATCCTCGGCAATATGGACGGCGCGACGCTCGGAGCGGAGCGGGCGAAATCGCTGGTGAAATTCGTCGATGAAGGGGGCAGCCTCATCCTGCTGGGCGGCGACGATGCATGGTCGGATCGCGGGTTTGCCGCCACTCCGCTCAAGGAGCTGCTGCCGATCCAGCGCGATTGGTCCGTGCCGCCGCGGGAGGGGACGTTCAACGCCATCCTGACGAAGGAAGGCGCGGCGCACCCGGCGCTGCAATCGCTGGTGAAGAAATGGACCAGGCCAATGCCCGTCCTCTCGATCTACCCCGGCAGCAAGCCCTCCGCCGGCGCGACCACCGTGATGACGGCGGATAACGAGCCGCTGATTGTGACGCAGCGGTTCGGCCAGGGGAAAGTCGCGGCGATCCTCTCGAACTCCCTCTGGCGGTGGCAGCTCGAGCCCGGCCAGCAGGACGAGTATCTCTCGTTTTGGGACGGCCTGATCCAATGGCTGATGCCGCAGGCCTCGCAGGTCGATCAATTCAGTCTCGATCTCTCCGCCGATGTCGAGCAGCTCTTCCTCGGCGACAGCCTCAACCTGACCGCCCACGCCGGCGGCTCCCGCGCGAGCAGCGCCGCGAATATCCCGGTCACCGTCGAAATCCAGACCCCGGACGGGCGGAAAATCCCCTACCCCATGCGGGCCTCGACAAGCGCCGGCGACGGCCGGGACCGGTCTATTCCGCCAGTTACACCGCCGATGCCGGCGGCATGTGTACCGCCGTGGCCACCGCCACCCTGGACGGACGCCGGATCGAATCGCCACCCTTCTCGTTCTACGTAAAGCCCTTCACCCCGGAGACCAGCCCTCTACCGCAGAACGTCGCGGTCCTCGAGCAATTGGCGAAAGCCAGCCGCGGCCAGTTCTGCGAGCAGGATCAGCTCGACCCGGTCCTCTCCGCGCTCGACATCCAGACCTCCCAGCAGGAGCGCGTCAGTTACAACAGCCTATGGAATACGCCGTTTATCCTCGGCGGGCTGATGCTGCTGCTGAGCGCGGATTGGGTGCTGCGAAAGCAGCGGAATATGGCGTAAACTATTACGCCTTGAACCCGATCCTTGGCTTCGGCGGTTGCGGGGGCGGCGCCAGCAAGGGCTGAAGCCGCGTCCAGATGACCTGCAGCGCCGAGTCGTGCTGGAGCAGCGTCTTGTCGATCTCGGCAAGCCGTTTCAAAATCTCCGCGTTGGCCGCGATGCGCTCGCGCATCTGGATGAAGGCCCTCACGACATACACGCTCATCTGGACGGCTTGCGGACTGTTCAAGATCGTGGCCGCCATGATCGCCCCGTGCTCGGTGAAGGCGAAGGGCCGGCGGGCTGCTCCCCGGTGCCGCTTGGAACTGGTCACAATCTGTGACCAGTTCGGCGCAATATCCTCTTCATGAGAAGTTTCCAAATTTGATGTCGCAATTTGCGACCTCAAGTTTCTCCACTCCTGGGCGGTCAACTGGAACATGAAATCCTGAGGGAACCGGTCGGCGTTCCTCTTCACTGCTTGATTGAGAACTTTTGTCGGTACGCCATAAAGCTCCGCCAGATCGGCATCCAGGATCACCTTCTGGCCGCGGAGGCTCAGAATCGGCGGCTCAATCTGAATTTCGGGCTTCATGGAGCGCTAATCTTGCAAGCGGTTTGCCGGGGGTAACAGACCCCGGAGCCGTGTAAACTCAAAACTTCGCAACTGGTTCATGCCATGCCCAATCAATGCGAAGGCCTGGCAGGCCTCTCCCGGGCGCCTTCCTGGAAGTGGTCACAATTTGTGATCACCTCTGCGCATCTCCTGCTTTTCGTGGACCATCCAATCCCAGGAGCTTGCCGAAGGGCGCTTTCAACCACGGATTGCACGAATAATCATTCACACGATTTCTCCAAATCTGCGTCCATCTGCGTAAATCCGTGGTTCAATCCCCAAAAGCTGCAAACTGGCCGGCGTTGCGCTTCGCGGCCAGATCGCTATTATATTAGACATCCCCCGGAACCGCCATGCCGATTGAAGCCATTCACCGCGAGCTGATTAGAATCGGCAAGCTGCTGAATTACTGGCAGGCCGAGTTGTTCGCCTCCGCGTGGCTGGCGATCTTCCTCGGGCTGCTCTGGATGGGCGGGGTCAGCGATCTCTTCGTGAAATGGGGGCCGGCGGGGCGAATCGGGCTCTGGCTGCTCACGGTGGGCGCCCTGGCCGCCGGGATCTGGCATGTGCGCAAGGCCCTCGGCACCCGCCGCACCAAGGAAGCGATCGCCGCCCGCATCGAAGAAGTTTTCCCGCAGCTCGATAACCGGCTCATCAACGTCATCCAATTCGAAGCCGCGGGCGCGCTCGACCCGATTCGCGGCGCTTACCTGCGCCAGGGCGTGCCGAACTGGACCCAGGTCCAGCCCTCCGGCATGCGCGAGCGCGAGAAGCACAAGCGCGCTTACGTCGCCCTCGCAACCGCCGGGCTGCTGCTGCTGCTCCCGTTCTGCTGGAGCGGCGCATCGTGGGGCAACGCCCTCGCGCGCATACTCGATCCCTTTTCCGCGCGCGCGCCCAGTCACCGTCGCGCATATACTCAACGTCTCTCCCGGCGATGGCACATGGGTTGCCGGTAATCCGCTCACCATCGCCCTCACCGCCGATGGCCGCGACGGGCAGCCGGTGACCGTCGATCTCTGGTCCGCGGACGGCAACGCCTACAGTGTGCGGATCGGCGAGCTCTCCGGCAAAGGCCCCCAGGATTTCGCCTACCTGGTGCCAAAGGTGGCCGCCAACCTTGATTACCGGGTCCGCGCGGGCGACACCTCGACGGCCCGATTCCATATCAAGGCGGTGTCTCCTCTCGCCTACGCGCGCATCGATGTCGCGGTCGCGCCGCCGAAGGGCATCGATGCGCCGGTGCAGCAGCTCAATGGCCTCACCGATCAGGTGGTGGCCGCCGGAAGGTAGCCGGCTCTCGATCGTGCTCGCGGGCAACCGGCCCCTGGTCCGCAGTTTCATCGCCATGGCCGGCGCGCCGGCCGTGCAGCTCGCGTCCGCCGACGGCGGCAGGACCTACTCCGGCGGCGCTGACCGTCATTCAGGATGGCGCGCTCGTCATCAATAGCGATGCCGAGGGCGGCGACACCGTCAGCGCCACCGCTGCGCGTACACCTCGCGCCGGACCAGCCGCCGGTCGATCCGCATCATATCCCCCGTGGGCCACGGCATCCTCGGCCCGGGCGCGTCGCCGGTCATCCAATTCGAGGCGAGCGACGACTACGGGCTGACGAAAGTCGCCGTCGAGCAGATCGATACGGACTCCCCCGCGGGCGACCAGGATGCGCCCGGCAAGGTCATCCAGGAGTGGCCCATCGATAATCAGCGCGAACTGACCACCACCTGGACCGGCGACGGACTGCGGCCCATGGTGGGCCAGACGACCTGTTTCCGCGTGGTCGCATACGATAACTTCGCCGGGGCCAAGCCGCACCGGAGCGTCTCCCCGGCGATCGTCTTCCAGACCGCCGATCCGAAGGACCTCTCCGGCGGCCGCGGTGAAGATGGCCGCCGAGACGCAGGCCACGCTCGACAAGATGGTCGCGTTGCAAAACGAGAACCTCGCGCGCACCCAGGGCTTCAGCGGGCGGGAGGGCGACGTGACGCAGGATCAATGGGCCGTCGCGCTCGCCGCGCAGGAGCAGGTCCGCGACATCACCGGCATCCTCATCTCCGACCCGCGCAAGCCGCTCGCCTCGCTCCAGCAGAAGGTCGAGCCGCTTTACTAACGCACGAGATGCTGCAGACGCAGTCGATCTGCTCCAGAACGCGCCCGACCGCGGAGGCGGGCAGCAAGGCCGGGCTCCTGGCGCGCAGGCGGTCACGAAGGAGGATTTCATTCTCCACATCCTCACCGGCGTGGACGAGGCATTTGCCAAGGCCGACCGCGACCGGCGCATGCTCGGACATCCTCGCGCTGATGGACGGGCTGGTGCATGACCAAACGGAACTCAATACGGCGACCGCGGCCGCGGCGAGCGCCGGGCGCAACGCCACGCTCGCGCCGCTGACCAAGAAACAGGACCGCCTCTCCGGCGACGCCGATGCCTTTGTCTCGACCGCCACGGCCGAAGCCGCGAATATGAAAGGCACCGACGCCGCATTCGCCGACGTGCTGGGCAAAGTGGCCGCAGGAGTTCGGCGACGCGGAACATCCCGCCGGACATGCTGCGGGCGTCCGAGCAACTCGACGACAAGGCGCCGGCGAAGGCCGCAGCCGATCCAGGACGGCGTGCTGAAGAATCTCGCGGACCTCCAGGCGATGCTCAACGCCTGGCGCGCCGATAGCGCCGCCGCGCGGGCCGCGGAGATGCTCGCCGCGTTCCAGAAGGCCGAGGACAAGCTGCAGCGGCTCGACGCGATGCAGCAGAAAGTGCTCCAATCGATGAAGCAATGGAAAGCCAAGAAGGACGCCACCACCGCCGACGAAAGCGACGGCCATGAGGAACTCGAGAAAAAGGACGAGGCGATGAAGGAGGCGATGTTCCAGATCGCGGCCGATCTCCAGATTTTCCCCGAGGCGCAGCTTGGCAACGAGGTGGTCAAGGATGTGACGACGACCTTTGCGAAGGTCGATCAGATAACGGGAGCGAGCACAGCTCGGCCCCGGAGCGCGACCTGCAAAAGGAGGATTGGATGCTCAAGGACATCGACAAGATGGCCGACGCGCATCAAGGACGGCATCCCGACCCTGCCAAACGCGCCGACCAACGCGAACTTCACCACCGAGGACTTCGACAAGCAGGAATTCCCCGGCGCGGTCGCCGCGGTGCCGCTGGCGGATAAGTTCGACGACCTGATCGGCGACCTGCTGAAGCTCGATCAGAGCATCGCCGACAAGACGCAAAGCTCCGCCACCAACCAGGCCTTCAAGGATATGTACATGGAGGGCCCCGTGGCCGAAGGCGAGTGGGCGAATTACTCCGCGAAAGGCAAATCCGGCAACAACGTGCCGAAGGATAACGAGCAATCCGGCCGCTCGAACGTTGGCCGCCAGGGGATGTCCGACGGCGAAACCGCGGCGGCAACCGGGAAGATCAACCAGGGCGACGATGACATCAAAAAGCGGATGACCGAGGACGCCGCGCAGTCCGGCGAGATGGGCAAGATCGACGACAGCCTCGCGAAGACCGTCGCCACGGGCGGCGGCAAGCTCTCCGGCAACGCGGATGATTACGGCATGTCCGGCGCGGGTCCGCGGCGCGATGCGAAGGATGGCAGCGGCGGCGACGGCATGGCGGCGCTGCTCAAGAAGCGCGCGGATGCGATCTACGCCGCGGCGTCGCTCGAGCATGTGCGCACCGGCTCGCTGGATGAGGCGATCATGCACCTGCGCGACGCGGACGAGGCGCAGCAGGAGGGACGCCCGATCGAGGAAGTCCGCGAGCTATCGCCGGCTGGCGACCGAGGCGTTGAAGAAATCGCAGGCCGAATTGCAAGGCGGCATGGCCACCGAGTCCATCGACAACAACGGCACGCACAAGGCCAATACGCAGGAGGTTTCCGGCGCGGCGGATGAAGCGCCGGCGGCTTACCAGCAGATGGTTTCGGACTACTACAAATCAATCAACGGCGCTCCGCGGAACTAACGCCCCGGGCCGGGGTTGCAGATGAATGCGAAGTACCCCCGAAGCTCCCCCGGCTCAATTCCCGGCCCCGGGATTGATAGGCGATACATCCACGGCGCCCGTTTCCATCGCAATCATCGGCGGCGGTCCGGGCGGGCTCATGGCGGCCTATCTATTGGAAAGGAAGGCTGGTTTCCCATGTGAGATCACGCTTTTTGAGGGCTCCGAGCGGCTCGGGGGCAAGATTCTTACGCGCCAATTCACGACCGATCCCTGGATCTATTACGAAGCCGGCGCGGCGGAGTTCTACGAGTACACGCAACTTGGTCCCGACCCGTTGCGGGAGCTTATTGGCGAACTCGGCCTGGAAACTTCCCCCATGCAGGGCGGCGGCGCCATTTTCCGAAACCGCGTGATCCACGATCTCGATGACCTGCGCCGGGAGATGGGCGAGGCCACGTGGCAGGCGGTGAAAGATTTTCAAGCACAGGCGCGCGCGCTCATCAGCCCTGCGGATTATTACGAGTCAGACTGGCGCGAAGGCAAGGAGGATGCGCTCACTCTGCGGAGCTTCCATGAGTTACTCGAAGGCGTGCCTGATGAAGCCGCCCGGGAGTACATTCGAATCATGGCCCACAGCGACCTGGCCTGCGAGCCGCACCAGACCAGCGCGAGTTATGGGCTGCAAAACCACCTGATGGATGAACCGGATTACATGCAAATCTATTCCATTGACGGCGGGAACGAGCGATTGACCCGGGAACTGGCCCAGCGCCTCTCCGCCACCATCCTTCTCAACCAACCAGTCGTGCGGGTGGAACGCTCGTCGGAGTACGAATACCTGGTTACTTCGCGCCGCGACGGCGCGCTCGAGACAGAGGAGTTTGACTATGTCATTGTCGCACTGCCCAATGACTGGATTTCCGCAATCGACTGGGGCGGCGAAGGGCTGGGCGAGGCCATGGCCAGGCATCATCAGTTTTATGACCGCCCGGCGCATTACCTCCGGGTAACCGCGCTTTTTGACCGGCCTTTCTGGCGCGACCAGATAGGAGGGTCGTTCTTTGTAAGTGACGCCTTCGGCGGCTGCTGCCTGTATGATGAGAGTTCGCGCTTTGATTCGGGCGGGAAGGGCGTGCTGGCGTGGCTTCTGGCCGGAGAAGCCGCGCTCCGCATGTCCAATCTGGACAGGGAGAAGATCGTCGCGCAAGTCCTCGATTTGCTCCCGGCGGTCCTCGAGCCAGGGCGCGCCCAATGCCTCGAAGCCAGTGTGGACCGCTGGCTCGGGTCAGTCAATGCGCTGCCGAGCGGCTTTCCCGCGCGCGACCCCGATTCGCGTCATCTGCCCGAGCCGCTCGAGCATCCCGGGCTCTTCGTCATGGGTGATTATCTCTTCGACGCGACGATCAACGGCGTCCTGGATTCAGCCTCGACTGTCGTTGAATGGATCATCGAGGATTGCCTCGATGAAATCGCCATGGCGGACAAGGGCTCGCTTTCCGTCGTTTAAGCGGCATATTGGACTGACGCTGAGCCTGTTGGTTCCGTACCCGCGCCATGAATCCCCCGTCCGCCGCGCAAGCCGCGCAAGCCGCGCAAGCCGCGCAAGCCACGCAAGCCACGCAAGCCACGCAAGCCACGCAAGCCACGCTCTACACGTTCCGGTACGCTCCGGCGATGGAATCGGAGGGCGGGCTCAAGTTTGACTTTCCCGACCCCGAGCCGCGCCAGTTGGCCGGGGAGCGAACGGTCCTCTCCGACCCACCCGCAAGCGGGGGCGCCGCTGTCAAAAGCGAGTTTGAAATACTCGTCCTCACTCCCTCGCTCAGGGATGACAGCCGATGGCGGGAGGGCGTTGCCGGATGGCTGGCGCACCCCGCCGCATCGGAAGTTGTTTACGTCAATGCCGGCAGGGTTCAGGTAGCGTGGCGGCGGGAGCGCTCGCAAATCGCCGCCTTGCCGGAGCAAACCCATGCCGCCCTGGAAGCCGTGGTCGAGTTCTCCTATTACGAAAACGAACTGAGGAAGATAGAAGAGGGTCTCGCCGGCTCGTGGCCGTCCGTCGAGGCCGATTTGCCCCTCGCATATGACATCGCCGCCTCCAAGTTGCGGGACGATGAAGAGATCGGCCAGCGCGTGCGGCAGGCTTTGCAGCGCCGGATCACGCTCGCCCGGATCGAACCGCACCTGTACTTTCCGCCGACCCGCTTTTCCAATCTCGCGCGCGAGTTGGGTGAGAGTCTCCGCGAGGCCACCCGGTGCGAGGAGCGCTCTGAATTCGCCGACGGCCAAATGGAAGCGCAGGAGTATGTGTATGAAATGGCCAGCCAGCGGCTGGGGGAGTTCCGCCATGCCCGGCATGCGTTCTATTTGGAGGTTCTCATCGTGGCGCTGCTTGCCGCGGAGGTTGTCCTGATGGTTATCCATATTCTGTAAGATGCGCGCCAAGGGCCT
Organism: Candidatus Acidiferrales bacterium; assembly: GCA_963723725.1. GTDB lineage: Bacteria > Acidobacteriota > Terriglobia > Acidiferrales > UBA7541 > Acidiferrum. Next base: position 584,713 of record CAVRSA010000010.1, on the reverse strand, counting down.
ACCGAACATGGCGGCAGCGGCCTGCGCGTTGCTCGTGCCCGGTTCGGTCCTGGTGGTCCCACCCGCCTCGGCGCAGGAGCCGTGGTCTGTGGCCGCCGCCACGATGCGGTTCAAGGTCGAGGTCGTTTCGCGGCCCAGCAGCGCGGACGCGGGCGTGATTGTGACGATCCCGAACGGCGGCGTCCTTCCAGGCGCCTCGCCATATGCGGTGGTCATCGACTCCGCCGGCAGGCCGGTCCCCAGCGAGTGCATCTGGAATAATCCGCAGGAAGGCTACGCCCTCGTCTTCGCCATGGCGCCCGGCCCGCTCTGGATTTACTTCGAGGGCGCCTCGGATTCCTCGCACGCATCCGCGCTTGGCTCCCCGCTGCATCCGAGTCTCCTGCTCTATACGCGCGCCGGCCATGCCAGCCTTGAAGATGCGCGCGCGCTCGCCGGCGAAGACCCTCCGGGCGCGGGCATCCGGATGGGACAGGTCCCGATGATCGCCGATTCGCAGAACCGGTTCGGCGCGAGCGATAATTTCACCTCCTATTACACCGGCTGGCTCAATGTCCCGCAATCGGGCGAGGTCTTCATCGGCACGATCTCCGAGGATGGCTCGACGGTGCTCATCGATGGCAGGACGGCTGCCGATTGGCCCGGCATCCACTCCTTCAAAGAAGGGCGCACCGGGACAAAGGGGAACACCATCATGCTCACGGCGGGCGAGCACCGCGTGCAGTATCTCAAGTTCACCTCCGAGGGGCCGCCGATGGCCCAATTGATCTGGCGCCTCCCTTCGATGGGCAGGGCCGAGCTGCCGAGAACCCCGCGCGGGACCGATTTCGTCCGGTCGGGCGGAGCCGTCGTCATCGGGGCGGAATCCCGCTCCGGCGCTCCGCCCGCGCTATTCAATCGCCGCGTGCTTTCTTATATGAACTTTGGGAACGAGTTCATCGATCTCTACGAGCTGAGCGTCCCGCTCGCCGGCCAGTACAAGGGCGCGTCGCTCGCCTGGCGTTTCTCGGACGGCTCGCAGGCGCGCGGCGCGGACATCCTCTGGCCGCTCATCCGCGGGACGCCGGCATCTGCGACGCTGACCGTCACCTCGAGCAACGCCGCCTCATCGGCGACACGCCCGCTCTACCTCGATACGCTGCCCCAGGGCGCGAGGGTCGAGGATGTCTTTGCCCGGCGCGGTTACACGCAGGCGTTGCTGAATCGCCTCGAGGGCGCGCCCGCCGGCGCGAGCCCGGCGGCAGGATGGCCCCCGGCATTTTGGGAGATGCTCCCGCAAATCGTCCAGGCGGGCGAGTCGAAGGACCTGCTCGCGTATCTTTTCCAGCATTGCTCCGCCGATCTCGGCAACCTCTCCCCGGATGACCGGCAGCGGATGGGCGATATCTTTTACGACGAGATAAAAGGGGACAAAGCCGCCGCCCCGGGCATCCTCAGTAATATCATCGCGGCGCAGAAAACCCCGGGCGCGCAATTTCATTGGGAGCTGAAGGCAATCGACTTCGATCTCTTCGAGACCAATAACATGGCCGCCGCGCGCCAGTTGGCCGCGGGACTGCGCGTCGATCCTTTCCAGGGCGGCAAGGACGACGCCGAACTGCGGCTCATCGCGATGGGCGATGTCGAGCGCATGGCTGGGAATATCGACGCCGCCACTCAGGACTATACCGCCGCGCAGGCCGTCAATCAGCAGGCCGCGCGCGCGCCCTTCCAGGCATTCGCCGGCTTTAATAACGAGATGCCCTCCAGCCAGCCCGCTCCCGCGCGATCAGGAAACGGCATCGTCATCGGCGCGGCAACGTCGCAGGATGCCGATTGGCGGAAACGGGCGGTTCTTCAGAATTCCTATTACACCGAGGTCAAGAACCTGCTCGATCATTACGATATGGACGACGCGCGGGCGAAGCTCGACGCATGGGCGATCGAGTTCCCCCTCGATAAACTGGGCGGCGATTACACGCTCGCCGAGGCGGAATTCGCCCTCAAGTTTTACGACTACGACCGCGCCCAGCGCATCCTGAAAGCTTACCGCATCCGCACGGACCTCTCGGCCCAATTGGCCGAGGCGATGCAGATGGAATGGGATTGCGACACAAAGCTCCGCCGTCCCGCGGACACGAAGGAACTCGCCGCGGATATCAAGAAGCGCTTTCCCGACCTGCCTCTCGCGAGGGAGGCGGAGAGTGCCCTCACGCAATAGTTATTATGATCGCACTTACTCGATCCATCCGGCTTGTGATCCTGTCCCTGGCCGCCGCGCTCTGCGCCCGCGCGGGCCAGACCGATCCCAACGCCGGCGCGACGCCTCCGCACAAGATCGGCGGTGAATACAAATCCCTGGCGCTCTACACCTCGCCAGAGCCGGATGCGCGCGGCGGGCTGCACCTGGTTTCATCGATCCCCCTCGAGTTCGCCTTCGCCGTGCCGGAGAGCAACCAGGAGCATGTTTACAAGGCCGAGTTGGGCGGCGGCAAGAGGGATGTCACCTTCGCGAACATCCCGGTCGCCAAGTACGATCTCCTGTTTGTAACCAAAGATGCATTTTATGAAGGCATCTCCCTCAATCGCGACGAGGATAATCTTTCCTCCGAGGATACCGATTTGATCGAGGAGATATTCTCCCGGTCGGTCCCGTTCTTCAATGAGAAGCGCACCGAGATGGTCAAGGGTACGCCAGGAGACAATGGCAAGGCGACCGCGCTCGTGCAATGGATGCGGATCGGCGGCAGGCTCCTCAATCAAAACGAGGATGTCATGGTGGGCCACCAGATTCGCAGCCTGCGCCTGGCTTTCCTTGCGGACGTAGGCCCCGGCTGGCAGGTTACCGCAACGCGGGAACTACTCCGCACGGATGTATTCCCGGATATGCCGAAAGGCTTTCTGCCTGTAACTTATGTCGAACAGCTAAATGGCATCCGGGTAACCGATTCAGTGAAGGACGCCGGCGCAGTCGATCTCTCCGCCGGCACCGCCGTCAGCGCCCCGTCGCCGTGATGCGAGGCCCATCGCGAAGCGTTGTAGCCGTGGGTCGCCGACCCACGCGGGGGTGAACACCGTGGTTCGATTCTGGATACTTGAACTTACACATGAACTTGAACCTTCTGTTTATCTGGTAACATCCACGTCTAAGTTCAAGCAGGGAGAGCGGACCACAACGTCAATCCCCGCGTGGGCCAGCGGCCCACGGCGACAACGCCGGCGCGCAGCTCGACGCGGGGTTTTGAAATGAGGCTTGGCGATTACATCACGCTGACCTGCGGTCCAGTGGGCCGCGCGATACGAATGGTCACCGTCGCCGGCTCCAGCCCCGTCGCGCTGATCTTCAACGTCACTGCCCCCGTCGCATCCAGATGCGACTTCAGAATCGCCAGCGCCAGCCCGTGAAACGCCTTGTGCTGCGTCCCCTGGAATGACTCGTGATTGGTCGGGTCGCCGTCATCCACTGCGGCCAGGGTCGCCGCGTCACCACTTACCGCGAATTGTAACTCGGGCTCCGCATCCGGACATACATTCCCATTCTTGTCCAGGATGCTTACCTTGATATACGAAAGATCGCGGTCCCCTGCGTCTATCGTGCGCCGGTCCGCCGTCGCCGCGATCGCCGCCGGCGCGCCGGTCGTCTTCACGACGTCCGTCGCGACAACCTTGCCGCCTTTCCTGGCCACGGCTTTCAATTCGCCCGGCTGGTACACCACGGACCATGCAAGATGCAGGCTTGGCCGGGGCACGCTTGGCCTGGGCGTCGTGCCAGGCCTGGGAGTCCTTCCCCTGCCGGAATCCACCACCTGCTCGCAATCCGCCGGGAAATTCTTCACGCCGAGCGACTTTCCATTGAGGAATAACTCCACCGTGTCCGCGTTGGTATATACGTTCACCGGGATCGCCTTCCCCTCGAAGCCCGGCCACGTCCAGTGCGGCAGCACATGCACCACCGGCTCATCGGTCCAATGCGCCTTGAATTGGTAATACCGATCCTTCGGGAACCCGTCCAGGTCCACGATCCCGAAGTAAGAACTGCGCGAGGGCCATGAGTAAGGCGTCGGCTCGCCGAGATAGTCAAACCCGGTCCAGACAAACTCTCCCGGCAACCCATGGGGAATGCTCGAGGCCGAGGAACTCATCGTCCGGGGTGTTGGCCCACCCGGGCCGATAACCGTCGTAATCGGCGACCTGGTGATCGGGCCGCATGTTTACTTGCACCGCCCCGGACCCATCCAGGGTCAAGCCATATTCGCCGCGCGTATCGACCTGGCTTTGCGTCTCGCTGCCCACCATCGGGAGCGTCCCGGAGTAACGCGCGGGATCGGAGGGAGGATTCGCCCGGCTCTCCGGCGAATCATTCCGGTAGTAGCCATGTTGTAATTGATCCCGAACACATCCAGGGCCTGTCGAGAGCCCGCTCTTCCAGTCGTTATCCGGGCTCGGGCAGGCGGAGGTTACCGGGCGCGTGGGGTCCTCGCGGTGGCAGATGGCCGCGAGCCGCTTCGGCATCGGCCCGGCGATCGGCTTGCCCTGCCTGCCCTCCGGTATCTCATTGCCGATGCTCCAGAGGATGACGCTCGGGTGGTTGCGGTCGCGGTCGAGCATGCTGACGATGTCCGGCTCGCTCCATTGGTCAAACGATTCCGCGTAGCCGTACTTGTGACTGGTTTTCCGTCCATTCGTCGAATGACTCGTCCATGACCAGGAACCCCATCCGGTCGCACAGGTCGAGCAATTCCGGCGACGGGCGGATTGTGGCTGGTCCGGATCGCGTTGCAGCCCATGCTTTTGAGAATCTTCGAGCTGGCGCTCAATGCCGCGCGGATAAGCCGCCGAGCCGAGCGGCCCAAGGTCGTGATGGTCGCACACGCCCTGGATTTGCACATGTTTCCCATTGAGGAAAAAGCCTTTGTCCATGTGAACTCGATGGTCCGGATGCCGAACGGCGTGGTGTAGCGGTATCCACGGTCGTTCGCCATCCACACGACCTGCGCTGACCGCGGTATATAGCGTCGGGTGTTCGGGGGACCAGAGGCGCGGGTTCGGCAGCCGCGATCGTTTGGTCGAATCTCGCCTTCCCTTTCGCGTCGAATCGTCTCTTCCTTCCGCTGCGGACTTACTCGCTTGCCATCCGGGTCCACCAGGATCGTGGTCAGTGTCGCTCGTCTCCGGACTGGCGCCGTCGTTTTCCACCGCGGTCTTGCACGCGCACCTGCGCGCTATCGCGCCGAGACCTTGCGGCGTGGTTATGTAAGTCCCCCACCTGCCCACATGCACCGGCGCCGGTCTCGATGAGCCATACGTCCCGGTAAATGCCCGCGCCGGAGTACCAGCGGCAGCTTGGCTGCTGCACGTTCAGCTTCACGGCCAGCACGTTTTTCTCCGCGCCGAACTTCAGCGCCGGCGTGATGTCATAATAGAAGCTGGTGAATCCGTACGGATGCGTGCCGAGGTGCTGGCCGTTCAGCCATACGTCGGCGTTCGAGTAGGCGCCGTCAAAGAGCAGCGTGATTTCCTTGCCCTGGTCGGCGGCGGGCATCGTGAACGTCTTCCGGTACCAGCCGATCCCGCCATCCAGGTAAGCGCCGCCTGGTCCGGCGGGCGACCGCCTGTCGAACGGCCCATCCATGTCCGCCGGGTTCGCGCTTTGCACCCCCTCGATCATCCAGTCGTGCGGCAGGCTCAATTGCCGCCAGGCTGAGTCGTCAAACCCCGGCGCCTCGGCTCCCGGCGCATCCCCCGTCCGAAACCGCCAATCCCGATCGAACAGGATCGGCTGCCGGACCGGCGACGCATCCGCCCGGGCCGGCTGGGCCTCTTGCAAATAACAGGCCAGGCCGATGAACACAGGCATGGCGCGACGCAGCAGGAGAGAGATTCCACACATATTTTTTAGGGGGGGTTGGGGGCTGTCCGCATAAGCGGGGAGTCCATCTTCAGTCCGCAGCCGCTTTTTTCAAGCCGCCTTTGCTTAAACTATTATTTTTCCACTACCATTACTTCCTGAGGGAGTTTCTCATCAGGTATGGTACTTTTTTGCCAGACCTGACCATTCGCCCCCCCCGCAGAATGACAAAACGCGCACTTTTCCTCACGGCAGCGGCCGCCGGTATATCGCTCTGCGGCCTGGGCGCGATTCTCGGTCCCGGCGACGGCTCGGATGAGCCGGGATTCGTCCCTCCGCCCAAACAAGCCCCGAGGCCGCCCGCTCCTCCGGCTCACATCTCCTCCGCGGAGACGCTGATCCCCTATCCCGGGCCGCCCGTCTTCCCGCAATCGCGCACGGAGAAAAAGATGCCGCCGAGTCCCCCGGTGATGTTCACCAAGATCAGTTCCGACCGGGGGATGATCGATTGGAACGCGCGGCCCAATGACCTGAACAACCTGCTCAAGAGCATGAAGCAGTTGATCAATGTCGATTTCAGCATGGAGGTGAAATCCATCGACGAGATCAGCACCGACCCGGAGAAGAATCCCATCCTGTACCGGACCGGACATTTCCACTTCTCATTTACGCCGCAGGAGCGGCAGACGCTGCGCACCTACCTCCTCAATGGCGGCATGATTATCTTCAACCCCGGCTCCGGCTCGAAGCCTTTCTATGACTCGGCCATCCAGGAGATGCAGGCCATTTTCCCGGAGGTCGCGGTAAAGCGATTCGGCCCCAATCATCCCATATTCCACTCCTACTATGACCTGGGCGAGGTGAAGTATCGCTCGGGCGTCCGCACCGCCGGCTACATCGGCAATGAGCCCGATTTCTGGGGCATCGAGATCAATTGCCGCGCGGTCGCGGTCGTCTCGCGCTGGGGCATGGACATTGGGTGGGACGCCACCAATGACGATTCGCTGCTCGGCTACGACATCGCCTCGGCGCAGGAGCTTGGCATCAATCTTCTCTCGTATGCCACCTCCGAGCGCGCCTGGGCAAGGAACGCGGCCCGCTCGATGCAATTCGTGGATGAGCAGAAGACCACCGGGAGCAAGATTTACCTCACCCAGATCATCTATACCGGGGAGTGGAAATAGCCTGACCTTGCGGCATAACGTGAGGAGCATAGCACGCGAAGCGTCCGCCGCGCCAGCGGCTACGTTCAAACGGCGTAGTCCCCTATTTGGCGGACTATGGGCAGATAGACGGTAACCCGACAAATCGGGAGTTGACCGCGATTGTGTTATAAAAGCCCCATCGTCAAATTTAGACAGCCTGCTGAAGATGAAATCCGGAAAGTTGAAACCGCGGCACTACAGCTAGATGAGTACCTAGGAAAATATCATCGTGCCACTCTACGACCGAACATGTCCGTCATGCGGTGGGGTCATTACACAAACCCAGACGCCGATATAGGGACGGCCAAGGGATTTCCTTGTCCAAACTGCGGTCGAATTTTGCGGATTCCCGTCTATCGCTGAAATTGACTTGGACAATTACGTTGGTTATCTCGACCAGCGCCACTTTTTATTTTGGATTTCGAGGTTTACGGGCCATCGCGTTCCCTCTACTAGCTTCCATACCTTTGTCCTTTATCGTACATTCCCTTCTTGGCCTTATGTTTTCACCCCCACTTGAAGTGATTTCAAATGAGCCACCTCACAAATAAACAAATAGGATTCTTTGCGGCCCAACGCCCGATAAACTGACATGTTCGGACCAGTACCTAAGTTACCGGCACGACAAACCACGAGCTGAGGTCATTTATCTCCGCATCTTCGATAGGCGAATAATCAAGTTCACCCACACGACTAACCCCAAGGCGGACCAAATCAGTACACTCTTCCAATTAGTTTCACCGCTTGGCAGGCCTGTTCGCGGACGGGTCAACGCAAAAGTGATGTTTAAAATTACAAACAGCACACTACCGACAATCCCAATTGTGAATGTAGAAACTCCTAGGAAGTGCAGACCAACCAATCCAGCTACTAAAAGCAGTTCAGTGCTGATAAAGGTGACTAGGGCACTGGGTTTGTCCATAGGTAGGTCCGCCACCAAAAGCGGTCGGACAAAACGTTATCAGAAAAGAAGCTGGTACTGTGAGGAACTTGTCCGGTTTGCGGACACATCAGGAGTTAGCAGATAAGTTGCGGTAAGATAGCGTCCCTGTGATGACACCTTGGTTTATAGCCACTGAAAAATTTAACAATCCCGTGCGGGGTGGACAAAGTATATCGGTTGGTCGGGCTTGAGCAGGTCAACGAAATTATCTCCCTCGATTCGAGTCTTTGCCCGACTGTTCTACCCGAAATTAAAACAGAATACTGGAGCCACATCGTAAACGAAGATTTCATGCTTCGATTCTTCACCGACCTCGAATACCTACGCGGTGAAATAGCCAAGACACGCGAGAAAAACTTGCTCTGTGTCTTCCGAAACCCTTCGGCCCATCCCTGCTCACAAATTCCCGAGGGCTTCGAGTTCATCGGGTACGACCTGTTGGACAAGGACTCATCAACGAGCGCCATCACAAACTGTGGCGGCTTTCCAAAAGTATTCTCCAATAGCGAACTTTCAGAAAAGGGACTTCTCAGAACTCACGAACGTGGCCGAGAAGTGCAGGACGCATTACGCAAGCAATATCCGGACGAGCATCACGCCAACTGCCATTTGTGGGCTGTCTTTCGTTTTCAACGATGATTATCGCAATCAAGTTCACTGGGATGGGACTCGTCTCGGATAGGCGGTAGCAACTTTACCGGTAAGCAGGAGTTGACTTTGGTCGAGTACTATTAGCTGCATGTTAGAATCGCACCACATGAATCAGGACTCATACTGGCATGGATACTTAATGGCACGGCATCGTACGTTCCTCATTATCGGGATTGTTTTAATGGCTGTGACACTGATTTCCACTCTCACTGGGACATGCTTAGTGAAGTACCGAGGGTTTGTCTTCCGTGCCGAGGACCCTAGAGGATGCCCCGAGTTTAGTTGAAAGTTGAGAACAAGAAGCAGCGGCTCTCGCCCGAACTCAGATAGAGTTCGGGTTGAGAATCCCTTTTTAAAGGAGAGAGCCGCCGTGAGAAAGAATTACCAAAAGAAGCATCCTAAGTCCAATCACAAGTTCGAAGTCATGGGAGGGCAAGAATTGCTTGTGCGGGTGCCGTTGCCGATCGCCGAAGTGTGGGCCGAGATGCAGGCGAAGGTGGAAGAGCTGGCCGGGCAAGCCGGGCTGCAGATTCTTCACGCCATTCTGGAAAACGAAGTGACGCAGCGGGTAGGACCTCCGCATCGACCCAATCCCAGCGCCGGTTGTGTGCGCTGGGGGAAGCAGCCGGGTTATGTGGTTTTTGCTGGACAGAAAATCCCGCTGGAGCGACCGAGAGTACGAAGCCGCGAAGGCCAGGAAGTGGAACTGGAGAGCTACGGCCAGTTGCAACAAGACGGAAAGCTGCAACGAGCGGTGCGGGAGCGCATGGTGGCCGGGCTATCCACACGAAACTATCGGCGAGCAGTAGAGAGTGTTGTGGAAGGCTACGGAATCGCGAAAAGCAGCGTGAGCCGGCAGTTCGTAGAGGCCAGTAGCAATCAGCTGCGGGTACTGTGTGAGCGACGACTGGAGGATCTGAATCTGGTCGTGCTGATGATCGATGGCATTCACTTTGGCGGCCAAGTACTGGTCGTGGCTCTTGGCATTGCAGAAAGCGGAGAAAAGCACGTGTTGGGAGTGTGGCAAGGAGCCACGGAGAACACCACGGTGGTCAAAGGGCTGCTGGAAGACCTGGTGGACCGAGGACTGGATCTGAAGCGACGGTATCTGGTGGTGATGGATGGATCGAAAGCACTGCGAGCAGGTGTAGAACGAGTTTTCGGGGAGCAAGTGGAAGTGCAGCGATGCCAGGTTCACAAACGACGGAATGTGAAGGAGTATCTGCCCGAGAACTGCCAGAAAGACTACGATCGGCGAATGCGCAATGCCTATGCGATGAATAATTATGCGGAGGCTAAGGAGGCGCTGCAGAAAATCTTTCGGCAACTGGAAAGGATCAATCCGAGTGCTGCCCGGAGCTTGGAAGAAGGACTGGAAGAGACCCTGACAGTGCATCGCTTGGGTATAGGCGCAGTGTTACGGAGGAAACTGGCCACCACGAACCCGATCGAATCGTGTCTGTCGACGGTTCAGCAGGTAGCGCGAAACGTAAAGCGTTGGCGCGAAGGAAATCAGCAGTTGCGGTGGACCGCCACAGGACTCTTGGAAGCAGAGAGGAAATTCCGACGAATCAAAGGCTATCAAGAAATCCTGTTGCTGAAGGAACGTCTGAATCCGTCGCGCATTCCGCAGAAGGAGGTCCGGACCGTAGAAGTCGCTTGAACTTGGTTCGATGTAGGTTTACAGTGCCGAACATCGAGAGTCGCTGCAATCAACTAAAATTCGGACATCCTCGGACCCTAAGGAATTTTGGCAGAGCGTCGCCTTGTATTGCGTACTTGGCCTAATCTGCCTTGGTCTTTACTTATATACGCTCAACTAAGACTCAGCGAAAGCGAGATTCGAACTGCCACCCACTTAGGTACTATGAAACAGACGGTTACCGGACTTCCCAGGCACTTGATGCCTGTTATCGTAGGATTCGGTTGCGAAGCAGACCTACCGTTCGCGATGGTTCGTTACGTCATACGGCTTGTCATTGACGTAAACGACGTCGTCTGGATAAGCCAAAACAATAAAGTCCAATATTGCTTTACCTTCCGCATCAATCTGCACATCGGTGAAAACCTTGAGCTGAGAATCGGCTCTCTGGAATGATTTCTTGAGCGATTCCTCCTGTTGGCGCAAGCGCGTTTCGCTGTATGTGTCTCCTGGGTGTATTTCCAGTGACGAGATGTCCGGCGCAGACAGATTGTCGAGGAGGCCGTAGCCATGCACAGTTACTTTTGTAATCGGAATCGGGTTGCTCCGGAAGTGGAAGCTAAAATCTCTTGAGTTGCCCGACCCGCTCACGGAAATTTTCGATTCCTTTAAGAAAGGCAGTTTTTTGAGGTAGGCCTCATCCTCCCGGAGGTCGGCGTCGGAAAAGCAGCCCAGCCATTTTGTTTTCATTTGCTGGTAAATATATCCGACAGGTGTCAAGTCGTCCCAGTCGAAGCCGTTGAAATTCCCGTTCAATATTGGACAAGGCGGTACGAAGGGTGGCACAAGCTGGTCGGGTTCGCCAGGAGGGCCTTCCCAAATCTTATACGTTACATGAGCTGTGTTCTTTTCATAATCCAAATGCAGCGTGCGGCTGATTCCCGTTCGTCGCCCTTGCGACCGCGAGAGCAAGTCCAGCACAAACCAGCTTTGGAAGTCGCGCTCTCTTTCATACGGTTCGCCGATATGCAAAGCCTTTCCATTCACGGCTTCGTTAATCGTAAGCAGTTCGTGAAATCTGGCGAGTTCCCCTGCAGACACTCCGAAGTCCACGTCGCTGACCGTCAGCGTGGACGATTTCAGGGAAAACGTCAGCAGTTTCTTATGCGTATCAAAAGCGATTGCGCCCGTTTCAATTCCAGGGTGGGAGAGAATCGAATCCAAGCACGCCTGCGCTTTTGCTTTGCTGTAGGCCTTGTGCTCCAGTTCCCCCATGCATTCAAACCATTGAAGAACAGGAGGCACCGAACCACTGTCCTCAAGCCATGTGCGCAACCCATGCGGTGACTGCGCAGCAGCCGAATGGGAGTTTGCGCTCAATAGAATCCCAATCAAGACTACGGTGGGTAAGAGTCTGATTCGCATGAACGAGAGTATAGCTTCACATGAGTCCGAATTCCTTGCCCCACGTTTTCCATGAAAGACTGCAAGGTCCTGGTAACGGCAAAATCGTATAGGTACTGACCCGAAGTTGTGCGGTTTTCCGAATGTCATCGTGGGTTGAACAGGCGCTGCGCCAGAAGAGAAATGAAAAGCACTGCGAGCAAAATTGCGAACAGGCTCTTTACTAGCACGTGCTTGAATCGCTTGCGGTTCATGGACAAAGAATAACAGCAGACAGGGACGACCCCCAACGGACTAGGCCAACTCCTGTTAAACGACTACACAGGACTTGTGGAAGGATTGGGACGGCAATTGATAGTGAACGCTGCCAACTTCAATTCAGAGTAGCTTTTAGTTTCGCTGGCGGCGTGATTAAATACCGCGCATGGCCGCCCGCGAAACTTCACTCAACAATGCCATCTTGGTGTTCAAGTATGGGTTCGGGCTCTTCCTTTGTGGACTGGGTATTCTCCTGTTTAATGAACAACACCCGTACGGTACAGGTCTCGTGTGCCTTGGCTTTTTCATTTTCGGGGCCTTTTTCCTGAGTGTGACGCGAGTCAGATTGGAAGGCACGGAAGTTAAATATCGAAGGATGCTTCGGTGGCACGCCCTACCGTATTCTGAAATCCGAGACTGTGGTGAGTCATGGGTGTTCGGCTATATCAGGCCACGTCAGTTCGCTTTCCCGTGGGGCAGGATTTACTTTGTAAGGCCGAACGCTCCTGATTCGTTTTTCGGATTGGACCAAGAGATGATTTCCACCATTCGGTCGCGGGCAAACATCTGATTTTGTGTCGGCAATCCAGACTAGGGGCACTATAGGTCAGATAGACGGTAAGCGGACTACACAGGATTTAGACGTTGAATCGATAGTTCACGCCGGACAAAATAAACTCCGGCGTTAGAGTTCGTCCACGAAGGCAAGGTCGCGTTGCATAACGTATCGCTCATAGCATTTCTCGCACATCCAACGCCCACCGGGGTCGCAGTATCCGAAATCCCGCGCCTCTATGTGTGTTTTGCACAAGTCGCAGTGTTCGTGGCCCCACCCGCCAGGAACTGGCCGCCGCTCGGAGCTGGGCGGCAAACTCTGGTCGCTCGCTGGATAGTGCCGACTCGCGCCCTCCCTCCCACCAACGAGTTCCAGCTTCGTCCAGACTCTGACGTTGCGGCCTTCAACAACAGATGTCTCTCCCGCGTCGTAGTCTTCTGCGACCGCGTCCGCTCCCTGAAATCGTTTTTTGTTCCAGCCCCAAGCAGGGTCAAGGACCATCCAGACGTGGTACGCCTGCCAGTACGGGCTTAGGAAAGCGAGCGTTTCGCCAACGACTCTTGGTTCATCTCTTACATCGCAGGTCAGAATGGCTGCCCGGCTGGCTTTGTCCAATGACTGCAAGGTCGCGCAAAGGCTGTCATTCGCACCGAATAAGAGCCAGAACCAGTTCGGGTCAATATTGGGAATGATTCGGTCAAACTTTCCGTCGAGTTCAAATCTCGTAAATCCGGCGGCTGAAGTCTTGCCACGACGCACGGCGGAAACAATGAACTGGGGGAAATCTTCGAGTGTCTTTGGCTTGTGCATGGGCATTCTGGGTCGCTCGGTATCAAGTATAAATCCACATGCCTGGTAAACGCGATAACCGGCAAAGTGGGGACGCAGCCGACGGGGCCGGGTTAAAATGTAGAGGGATGCAAAAAGTGACCGAACGGATGTTCCGAGCCTCGCGCATAGCAGTTCGAATAGTTGCGGCCATAACTCTTGCCGACCTTGGAATAATTATATTCTCTGACAGATATTTCCCCGGGTTTTCCCACGCGCTTGCCAACAGCAAGGCAGGCCTGATTCTGCTCTTTTGGACGATGGGAGCGTCGTTGTTGCTACTTCTGTATGTTGTATTCCAGGCCTGGTGGATGCGGAAGAACGCGTTTGCGTTCAAGGCTCTGTGGATTGATGCAGCTCTTGCTGTTGCATGTTTTCTACTACTGGTGGGTATTGCTTTCTACGGCTGGACCCACTACTCGATTATCTAAGACTAGCCCACATTCCCATCGGGCGACTCGCCCGGCAAATCTGCGAAGAATGGTCCGAGCAATGCTGAGTACTTCCTAGCTCCCGGGTAACGACAAAATCGGAGAAGTACGGATAGGTACGGCAGGACGAACCTCCACCGAGCGATTTGCCCTTGGCATCAGTGTGTGGTCACCTGCTTTCGTCGCTTCATGAGCGCGGCCAGCATGAGTCCCACGAGATAGTAAAGAGGCCAATTCATTATCGCAGCGATGAGCCACATGACCCAGCCCAACTGGTCACCCGTTCCTATCGTGAATACTTGAAGTACGAGAGCAGGGCAAAGGACGAATATAGCTTTGTCAAAGAAACTGGAAATCGCGGATTGCGGATGAAAGAGGCTGAATCTGTAATCAAGCCAATACGTCCCCATCACGAAGAATCCTATGGCCAGACCAGCCGCGCCAAATCTCGATGGCAGTTTAAATGAAGGCAATGAGTCACCTCTACAATCCACCTTCCGGCCTAAGGGAAGGCTTCTGCTATGATTTTATCCGGTCAGGTCCTGATTTACGATGCCGACAAAATCGGTAACTTGAAGTACCGGGAGTCCAAGTTACCGGTTTCCCGACATACCAGGAGCTGAGGTTATTCATCGCCGCATTTTCGATAGGCGAATAATCAAGTTCACCCACACGACTAACCCCAAGGCGGACCAAAACAGTACACTCTTCCAATTAGTTTTACGCTTGGCAGGCCCGTTCGCGGACGGGTCCACACAAAAATGAGATTTAAAATTACAAACAGCACGCTACCGACTATCCCAATTGCAAATGTGGAAACGCCTAAAAAGTGGAGTGAAACCAATCCAGCTACCAAAAGCAGTTCAATGGTGATGAAGGTGACAAGGCCAATGGGTTTGTCCATAGGTCGGCGACCAAAAGCTGCAGGACAAAACGTTATCAGAAAAGATGCGGGTACTGTGAGGAACTTGTCCGATTTTCCGGACTTCACAGGAGTTGTGGGTCGCAACAGTTGTAGACTGTGAGCAATGACAAACGAAACGGCGTGGCTGGATGTTTTGCTTGTAGTCGAAGAAGACAAATTCTTTACTCGTGCCAAGAGTGGTGCAATCTGGGGGACAGTTTACTTCCAGATTGGCGATAGTCAGTTCTTCCCCCAGAGGGGTTGGACAGATCTTCTGGTGGGTTTCGTAGCCGCCTGGCTGCAAGGATTGCTTCGAGTCACGCGGGGAATCGTCGAAAAAGAGAGGGTTGAGTTTTACGACGGCCCTTTTGCCATAGAAATATCAATTGCTCAGGAGGGACACCTGAACCTCAATTTCGTGCACCAGGAGAAGTCGGAATTATCGAAGCTCGTGGACGCTAGGCATATGCTGGCCCAATCGGATTCCGTGGGCAAAGAACTCTTAGCAAAGTGCGAGCATAAAGGATGGAACAACAAAGATATCGAAACTCTTTCTGCCATCATCAAGCAGATTCAGTACTAGGAGCAAGATGTCCGGTTTCTGACAAATCGGGAGTTGACAGCCACTTCCCTTCATTTTGCCAAAGCGTCTCTCAAACTCCGTTCGGGAATATCGATGTTGAAATATAGGGTTACTTCGCGCCCATTATTGCTCATGTCTTGACAAACCATGATGTCGTAGCTATGACCGTTCTTCTGGCTCAGGCTTTGCTTCGTCACCTGCATATGGCTGAACTGAAGAAACGTATATTCCTCATGAACATTAATGACCACGAAAGCATCCTCTTCTGATTGGCCATGTTTGTTCTCCTGGATTGAGTCCAAGAGACCCCTTATTAGTGCCCTGTGAAATTCTGCTTCCTCTTTGTTTCCGGATTCCGAGTTAGCCATAAAAGCTATGTAGTGCAGCTCGGCATCGACAAAGACCTTATCCAAAAGTTGGTTGACGTTCTTCAGTGCCTGGTCGAATTTCTTGTCCTTAACAAGGGTGGACACACGCTTAATGTCCTCGGGGTCAGCCTGACACTCGTGCTTGCTTGCGGCACAGTCGATGCGCAACGCCTTGAAATCAATTTTCAAATCGCCGGATTTCAGCTGCTGCAATGCTTTCTTATACCTAGCTGTCGCGGCTGAGTTGTCCTTCCCGTGAGCAAGAGAACTACACAACAGTATTACCGCCAGCTTCCACAACAGCCTTTGTGTCTTCACTTATGTGCCCTTCTCCGGGTTCTCTTATCCAGGGTTGACGTACTGCTATCTTGCACGAGAGTGTAGCGCAAACCTTGCGAAAAAAGCGCTAGGTCCTGGTAAACGGGCATGATTGCTTCCGTCAACTTGATTTGGCCCCTTTTGATCTTTTCTTTTGGCCCCACCCCCTGTTGACTCATCACTCTGCCCCCGGTCGAAGCGAAGCCCTGCGGCGCCCGGAGGGCGGCGCGTTTAGGGCGCAGCGTAGGCCGGGGGCAGAGTGAAAGTTTTATTTGCTGCCGCCTTTTTTCTCCAGCGTTCTTCGAAACCGATATGATTCATTCCCGGTCTCGATGATGTGCGCCTGGTCGGTCAACCGATCGAGCATGGCCTTGCACAACCTCGCATTCGGAAACATGGTCGTCCATTCCGAGAACGGTAAGTTCGTCGTCACGATTACTGCCGCTCGTTCCGCTCGTCCGGCGATTATCTGGAACATCATTTCTGCGGCAGCTTCCGGCATCGCCACGTAGGCCATCTCGTCGATCACGATCAGGTCATAGCGCGTCCAGCGGTTCGTCACGCGATTCAGTTCGCTCTTGTTCTTGGCTTCAATCAGCTCGTTCACTAATTGCGCTGCGGTCGTGAAACGCACTCGTCTTCTCTGCCGGCACGCGGCCACTCCCAGGCCGACGGCTAGGTGCGTCTTGCCCGTGCCCGCTTCTCCCAGGAGAATCACTGGTTCGCTGCGGCTCAGGTAGCCGCCTTCGGCCAGATGCCGCAGCAGAGCTGCTGGAATACACGGAGCATGAGAGAACTCGAACTCTTCCAACGTCTTCACTTTCGGAAAATGGGCTTCGCGGATCCGCCGCGCTACCGTGTTGCGTTCCCGCTCTTCTACCTCGGCCTCCAGTAACGCTTCCAAATAGCTGAGATGACTTTTCTTCTCCTTCACCGCTTGCTCGGCTACCTGCGTAAACTGTCCTCCCAAGGTGGGCAACTGTAGTCGCTTGGCATACTGCCGAATCGTTGCTTGTTGTACCGCCACAGTGGCCGCGCTCATTGAATCACCCCTGTTGAAGAATAGTTCCGCAGCAACTGGTCATAGTTCGTGGTGGTCGGTTGCGGCCGGTCGTAGCAACGTAACGCGCCGATCTCCACTGGTTCCGGTTCTGGTCTTCCGAGGCGTTCTGCATCCAGAAGCATCCGAACGACATCCACATCGAGACAACCCGTATCCAGGGCCTTTTCAATCGCTATTTTTAGCGATGGGTATCCATACTCACGGCCCAGGAGCAGAACATCGATCATGGCGCGTGTTCCAGACTGTCGTCCTTGCCGTTGCTTCAGCATCTCCCAAAAGCGATCGAAGCTTACAGGCCAACGTCCTTGCGCTCGCCACTGTTCAAGTGGAGTCGAACCAGCAAGCGCTCCCGGCTTCTTCGTCAATGCTTCCAGATAGTGCTCGAGATTAAGAACCTTCTGGTGTCGATCGAAGCAGCGCTCGTGCCGGGCTAGGCACTGCCCCTGATGCCAGATCTCGACGTAGGTGGAATACACCTTGGCCTGCACCTCGACGCCGACCGGGAGTGGAACCGAGTAGAAGTTGGTCAGCACTCGCACGCAGCCGCTGGTGTTCACGTGAGGAAAGTGCACCGCTGCCAAGTCGAAGCCTTCTTCGGCGAGAGTCCGTAGGTGCTCGCGTTCTGTATGCATCCCGGCGCCCACAGTCTGGGTACGCTCGCCGATCATCCGTTGCTCATCCTTCTTCGAAGCTTCTAGCAACAGAACGTTCAGCTCTTCCCAACTAGCTACCTGTGGCACCGGCACCAGATGGTTCCGGCGAAAATAACCACCTTCGCCCTCTACGCCACCCTTCTCGTGCCCTTCTCCTGGCGTACAAAACTCCGACGCAAAACCCCAATGTGACCGGAAGGCAATAAATCGCGTGGTCTCTTCGCGCTGATATCCTCGCAAGATCTTCTTCACCGCACTCTTCAGGTTATCGTAGCGAAGCGTGCTGAAGACTCCACCGAAATAGGCAAACGCCATCTCGTGTGCTTCGAGGAATGCTTGCTGACTGGCGTGTGGAAATGCGCGATGAAAGGCTCCTCCGCTGGCCATACTTCGCATGCAAAACAGATAAGCCTTCTGCCTCTCTCCGCAGATCTCTGCGTAGGCTTCATACCAGTCCACTTGTGCTTCTGCGCCCCAAGAATACGACTGAGGAATAAATGTCTCTCGGCGGGTTAGCCCCAACTTCGCTTTTCGTACGCGAACGTGCCGACGAATCGTGGACTCGGCTACTTGCACTTCCGGCATCTCTGCTCGGATCCGGCACCAGATGCGATGTGCGGTGTGCCGTTGCTTCCGCGGCGCTTGCTTATCCGCTTCCAGAAGCGCATCGATGAACGTCATCACCGGTCCCAGCTTCGGTCGCTCTCGCACAGGCGTCTTTCGTTCGATCGGAACTGCCCTGAGCACAGCCTCACGGACCATGCGCCGATGAATCCCCAGCTTCTTGGCGATCCCTCGAATCGTTCCATCGCCATGCTCATACTCACTTCGTATCTGCTCGAATAGCTCCACCTTGGCTCTCCTGTCCACCCGGCCTCCCCTTGGGCGACTGAGCCCGAAGCGGAGTCCACGGTAGCTGATTTTCAGTAGGGTGGGGCCAAATCAAAGTATCGAATGGGGCCAAATCAGAGTATCGAAATCAGCATGATCGTCTATTGAGCCATTTGACGATTACCTGGAGGATGCCCCGAGTTTAGTTGAAAGTTGAGAACAAGAAGCAGCGGCTCTCGCCCGAACTCAGATAGAGTTCGGGTTGAGAATCCCTTTTTAAAGGAGAGAGCCGCCGTGAGAAAGAATTACCAAAAGAAGCATCCTAAGTCCAATCACAAGTTCGAAGTCATGGGAGGGCAAGAATTGCTTGTGCGGGTGCCGTTGCCGATCGCCGAAGTGTGGGCCGAGATGCAGGCGAAGGTGGAAGAGCTGGCCGGGCAAGCCGGGCTGCAGATTCTTCACGCCATTCTGGAAAACGAAGTGACGCAGCGGGTAGGACCTCCGCATCGACCCAATCCCAGCGCCGGTTGTGTGCGCTGGGGGAAGCAGCCGGGTTATGTGGTTTTTGCTGGACAGAAAATCCCGCTGGAGCGACCGAGAGTACGAAGCCGCGAAGGCCAGGAAGTGGAACTGGAGAGCTACGGCCAGTTGCAACAAGACGGAAAGCTGCAACGAGCGGTGCGGGAGCGCATGGTGGCCGGGCTATCCACACGAAACTATCGGCGAGCAGTAGAGAGTGTTGTGGAAGGCTACGGAATCGCGAAAAGCAGCGTGAGCCGGCAGTTCGTAGAGGCCAGTAGCAATCAGCTGCGGGTACTGTGTGAGCGACGACTGGAGGATCTGAATCTGGTCGTGCTGATGATCGATGGCATTCACTTTGGCGGCCAAGTACTGGTCGTGGCTCTTGGCATTGCAGAAAGCGGAGAAAAGCACGTGTTGGGAGTGTGGCAAGGAGCCACGGAGAACACCACGGTGGTCAAAGGGCTGCTGGAAGACCTGGTGGACCGAGGACTGGATCTGAAGCGACGGTATCTGGTGGTGATGGATGGATCGAAAGCACTGCGAGCAGGTGTAGAACGAGTTTTCGGGGAGCAAGTGGAAGTGCAGCGATGCCAGGTTCACAAACGACGGAATGTGAAGGAGTATCTGCCCGAGAACTGCCAGAAAGACTACGATCGGCGAATGCGCAATGCCTATGCGATGAATAATTATGCGGAGGCTAAGGAGGCGCTGCAGAAAATCTTTCGGCAACTGGAAAGGATCAATCCGAGTGCTGCCCGGAGCTTGGAAGAAGGACTGGAAGAGACCCTGACAGTGCATCGCTTGGGTATAGGCGCAGTGTTACGGAGGAAACTGGCCACCACGAACCCGATCGAATCGTGTCTGTCGACGGTTCAGCAGGTAGCGCGAAACGTAAAGCGTTGGCGCGAAGGAAATCAGCAGTTGCGGTGGACCGCCACAGGACTCTTGGAAGCAGAGAGGAAATTCCGACGAATCAAAGGCTATCAAGAAATCCTGTTGCTGAAGGAACGTCTGAATCCGTCGCGCATTCCGCAGAAGGAGGTCCGGACCGTAGAAGTCGCTTGAACTTGGTTCGATGTAGGTTTACAGTGCCGAACATCGAGAGTCGCTGCAATCAACTAAAATTCGGACATCCTCATTACCTGACAAATCAGGCCCTAACGCGTTTTCAGAAACAATTCACTCTGACTTGGTGTCAGAAAGTAATAAGGGGGAAGGGTGAATCCGGAAATGGCGATAACGAAGGTTAAGAACGCCATTGTTGCGCTACTAGGTGTGACCGTCGTCGTGTTGGGAAACTCAACTCCGGCCTCCGGCGCGGGTACCGAATCCTTCGACAAGCCTATTCGCAGAACGGTCGTAAATTTAGGACCGTCTGCCTATCTAATGCCAAACAACCCCGACCAGATTCAGCTTTCTTGTTTCTACTACCACGATTTTATGGTCAAGCAACTGAATGACCCAGGAATGAAAGGAGTGCGCTGGGTTACTGTCACGCCTGTAATCAAGGAAGATGCACCCACATGTCGTGTGGCGCACGGTTCCTCAGAACGATATATGGCTAAGGGCTGGTGGAGTTTCGAAGGGGTCAAACGGTCACTTCTTTTTTTAGAGGCAGCTGACGGCGACAGCAACGGCGGGATGCCATTCCGCATCCTGGATTTGAAGACTGGAAGCAAGATATTCGAGGATTCAGAGTGGTGGAATGGCCATCTGGAGTTCACCCACACCGCGGATGAGACTATGTCACTGAGGTATTTGCGCGTAGTTGCTGGAGATTGCTCGATACCTAAGGACGGAATGAATTGCTGGAGCAAGTCCAGAAGACGGTATGGACTGGCGAATGAAACGGTGCCGAAGTGCTCGGGCTATCGCGTCGAAGGGGAAAAAGAATGGGTTGTGGGTGACAATGGTGTGCCACCCGAAGAGATAAGCACGGCCTCGGCGATTGCTTACCCGGTCGAAGTGGCGCTCTTCCCACGACCGTCGATTAAGGCTCTTCCCGGACCAGTGAACTGTAGTCCGGTCCAATAGTCCCGATTAGCGGTGCCGCCAAAACAGGAACTGATACGTCAGTTTCCGGTTTCCGGACTTCACAGGAGTTGACCGACGCTCTTGCGATAGTATCACCGTATGGCGGGACCAAAATCGCTTCGAGTTCGCGCTGATTTCAACGGACTATTCGGTAAGTTGCTCTGATTGTCCGACAAGGATACCTGCGAGGATTCGGAAGGCAATCTCGTCGCTTGAATCCGGGGATGGTTCTCAAGGTTTCACGGTGGGCGTTGAAGATTGACCAGAATGGAGTAAGGCACGAAATTGGATTTGAAGAGCAACGCCTAAATCATAGGGCTTTTGCATTCACTTTATTATGTCAATTATTTTTCGATCCGATTCCTTGACTTTCACGCGTGCCAGGTTCAGCCGTTCCACCGTTCCTGTTGCGCCTCCCGCTTCGCTGCACTCCGTGTAGGTAACCTAGGCGCCGGCTGACGCTGCGGATGCTTGTGGCCGCCGCTGGTTCTGTAGGTTCTGCAGATCTGTTGATCTGTTGGGTTGGGTCTTGGCTCTGATTTTGCGTCAACCAAGTTACGGAGCAGGCGCTTGGCTTTTTCTCTTCGTCAGCACAGCAAAGATCAGCCCTATGCAGTAGTAGATCGGGCCGTTGAGTAACGCGGCCAAGACCCATAGCACCAATGCAAACCAGACACTCCCGTCAACTGGAATTGTCTGGAGCAACAAGCCAGGACATAGGACAACCATCAATTTATCTGCAACGATATACCATGCGGGTGCCTGGAGACCGGGATGAACCTGGGTCTCCGCCGAAGTTGGTAAGCGGGAAAGATTGTATTTGTAATCGAGCCAATAAGCAGCCATAAACGCGAATCCGATCAGGACTCCTGATACGGCAAGTTTTCGCGGCAACTTCGATGCGGTCACCTGTGACCTCCCTATGCTAGTGTTGGTTCTGCTTGTTAAGATCTTCAACCAAGCCACCCGGCGTAACCTTGCAAGGCGCTCTCGGACCCCAAGTGGAAGCCTGAAAATGAAATGGGCTGGAACAAACCGATGGAAGAGCTAACCAATTT
The DNA here is from genome assembly GCA_963723725.1 of Candidatus Acidiferrales bacterium. Taxonomy (GTDB): domain Bacteria; phylum Acidobacteriota; class Terriglobia; order Acidiferrales; family UBA7541; genus Acidiferrum. The sequence continues at coordinate 562,634 of CAVRSA010000010.1, read as the reverse complement.
CAACCAGCAAGGTGTTCCCGTACACGTCGACCCTCCTAAATGAGTTCTCTAGGTTCTGGGAAACGACATAACCTCCTAATTACGTGTAAGTACGCGACCGAGAGATCGGCCACGCGTTTATGGGCGATGCTCCATCCAAAGGGCAAGAAGGATGACAACGACAATACCGACGACTATACCGATAAGGGCGAGCTTGCGAGGAAATCTCCTGCGTAGGCGCAGCCCTTCCGCCGCCGCGTAGTTCTCCATTCTCTGTGAAATCTGATTCGTCAATCGAGCAAAGACGCTCATACCCATCCGTTGCGACGATGATACACGGATTAGCCGCTCTGCCAAGTCCTGGGAAACGGCGTAATCGCCCACTTGACCTACTGGGAGCCATAGACGATTGTGTCGTAAGACCTCGCCTATATAGGTTGGCTGGGCAGTAGGCTAAACTTTTCCGATTTCGCGACTTACGAGGAGTTGGCATCAGAAAACTCCGCACGCTTTCAACTCTTGGAAATGTTACGCTCGCGGTCGTCGATTCAAAATGCTTTGCTGGAGGAAGATATGCAAGAAGCGGCAACGGGTTGGGACTTGCGCTCGGTCCTCTCCCCCACGGTTTTTCTTGGCGTAGTATTGACTTGTCTGTTCTTGATTCTTGTCCCGATCGCGAGACTACTCCGGCGCACTGGCCACAATCCGGCTTGGAGCGTGTTCGCAATTTTTCCCGGCTTAAACCTGATCGCCCTCTGGTTCTTCGCGTTTAAGCCTTGGCCTAATACGACGGAAGCAAAGTCCGACCCCGGCCACCTTTAGGCTTCGTTTTTCCGACGCATCATGAGTAGATGAGAGCAGCGACTCGGGTTCTAAATATTCGGACAATTACGCCGCCAATAACAATCGCGAGCAGGGGACCACTCCAGTAGAGAAGGATTACGGGGAGTACGCTTTGTAGAGAATCGCTGTGCCACTGATGCAACGCAGTCCAGAATCCAATTATCGGCTGAATGCTACATATCAAACTTACGATGATGGTACCCAATATTTCCCGTCTTTTGCAGGCAACTGCGATGATACCGCCGATGAACATCGCCACCGACAATCGGCAAAGGTACATCTCGGTGTTTAATAGGAATAGTTCAGAATGAGAGTCGGTGATGAGGGAGAACGCGATGATTGAGCAAAGCTGTCCCTGTGCGAATCATCGATTCAGATAAAGCGTGGCCCAACTGCATTAACAAGAAGCCTACAATTGCCACCGTAGCAATTGACCATGGAGTGACATTGAATGCGCTGGCCGTGCTGTCGGAAGTTGTTCGCATAATAGCGCCAAATATTCCCCATTAGGCTCTTTACCAACGATATACGCTTCCGAGTCTGCCGACGCAACTTCAAATTGCCGATACCTCTCGATAACGACATAACCGGACACGTCGAAGCGACCGGCGCGCCGCCCGTGCGTCGTGTCAGTTCACCGTTCGCAGGAAAGCCTTTTCCTCGGGAGAGAAGTCGCGGTAGCGGCCGGTTTCAATTTCCCGTTCGCGAACGTAGGGCGGCATGTTCTGCAGGGCACGTATCGCGCTCAAGACCTCAGGCCGTGGTCCCGGCATCGGTTGGCTTTCGGAAGACGCGGCGGCGTGCTGATAGCTGGCCGGTAAATAGCCTGTTGCTCTCGGCGCAGGCGTTGTCGTGATTCGATCTTCCGATACTACTGGGGCGTTCGAACGGTAGACGGTCACAACGTCCGCAATGGTAGGGTCCGTATAAGGGGCATCAGCAGAAGGCAGCGACGAGTGCGCTGGAGGTTCCTGCTGCGGTGGAGAATTGAAATCCCGAGGCTGGGAATTATCGTCGCTGCCACTCGACCCGTCGGGAGCCGGACAGGCGTATCCCTGCGGGCAGTAGTAATAGGGGGGATAGCTCGGGTAGCTGTAGTAATAAGGTGAATAGCCATAGTAGCCGTAGGGGTAGCCCGAATAGGGCCAGCCAAAGCCGAAACCAAGGCCCCAACCCCATCCCCACCCATAACCGTAGCGCGGATAGCCATAACCTCCGTACCAACCATATCCATAGCCACCGTGATAACCGTAGCCGTAGCCGCCGCGGTACCCACCGTAGTTACCGCGCCCGCCGCCGTAATATGCGCCGCCACGATAACCCGAGGCCGCGTAGCCGTGTACAGCGCCGCTATAGCCGTAGTGGGCTCCGCCCACGCCGCCCATGCCGTGAAAACCACCACCACCTCCGTGGAAACCGCCTCCTCCGCCGTGCCCACCTCCACCATGTTGGGCTAAGGAGCGGGATGGCGCCAGACTGATGGCAACGCATGCGGCGGCCAGGAAGAAAGTCCGTAGCCAAGAAGACTTGTTCATGGGTGTTCTCCGTAGGGGCCGGGACTGACGAGTCCCTCAAACAGGTATATACGCCCTTGGAAGCGGTACAGCAAGTCGGAGCAGCAGCGACTGATCAGCGAGCTAGCCGCACACCACTCCGGTAACCCGGGACCTGGTAGCTATTTTCATCTGGGAGCCCGCAAGGGCATAGCAGTACCGTCCGCAGTGTCCGCACTAATTATTATTCTTAAGAGCCCGCGCAGGCCATCAGTGCAAGCGACCATAGACCAGATAGTCTCGGAGAGAGAGCACCCGTTACATTCCTGTAGACCAAGATAGATTCCAGGCACAAATAGCAAATGAACAACAACAGAAAGCCGGGCTGGAAGCGGAGGGCATGATACCCGCGCTGTAACAAAGCAATCCTTTGGCCGCAAAGCGCCTGATTAACACCGCTGGCTCAAACGGTCAATGCAACACATAGTTGAAGCTTAATGGGGCGATAATCTGCTTCGGAAAACTAGATATTTCTAAGTACAGCTTCCGGACAACTGAGAGAGGAAAAATGATCGTATGGATCCCGTAAGCGACACCAGAGCAAGCATTTGGATTTTTACCGCTACGGTTCGGGACCAGGAGGTCGAAGGTTCAAATCCTTTCGCCCCGACCACTTTTCCCTTTGTCCAGCCCGAAGACATCCTTTACAGAACGTTCTTGAAACATCCTTTGCACCTTTCGGCCAAAAGGGTTCTCCAGAGGCTGCAGAGTCTTCTCCTCAAAATCGATGTAACCCCGAGATCTGGATACGTTTATTAGGCGGGATGAACTCCTCGAGGGCGGCTGCGAGCAGCGTAGTTAATTCCTGCTGAACAAGCACTTGTTTGGATCTTGAAATTCGCCTTAACTTTGGGATTTATGAGGCGTACCATTGCTCGAGCTTCGGCCAAATCTAAAAGTGAACGTTTGCGCTGCTTCCGTAGTTCATCGACGTTTGATTCCGCTGCGATGAGGAGGATGCCCACAAATGGCAAACGGAAATTTCCAATCCGGCAACTGGGTACAACTTCCCACAAACTGCACACAGGAGTTTGTGTTGACGTACACGCGATGTGCAGAGTACAGCACGGAAGCATTGATGGAGTGCGTTATACACGTGACACAACTCGTATCAACATGCGTACAAGGGGTGTGGAACTACGCGAAGAAATGCAGCTGGTGGTCGTGGCTGTTCTGCGTCCTGTTCGCAATCGTGGCGACTTTTACGTGCCTAGAGGTCGCCTTGGTGGCGGTCAGTTTCTGTGCCCTGTTCGCATTGGTGGAAGTGACGATTTGTCTGTTCTGGACGTTAGTCTCCATCATTTTTTGCCTATCGAAAGCACAAGGAGGGACAGCATTTCTGCTGACGGATGGAACGGTAATGATGCAGGAATTCAAATCCATTAACGCGTATTACCTGGGGGTGCCGCTGCTGACGTGGCCAACAAGGAGATGGTGGAAGTTGACTCCGGACAATACCGGCAGTTACCAGAACGGAAGCTGGTCTCGGCTGGCGGATTCAAATCTGGGCCGTGCGGGGTTTGCCTCAGCAGTGCTGGCTGACGGAAGAGTAGTGGTGTGCGGAGGCGAGTATAGCGATTCGTCCGGAGCGAATGCACCGGACGATGACAATACGTGTGAAATCTATGATCCGGTGGCAAATACCTGGACGATGATTGCTTCACCCACGACGCCCGGAAGTCCGGGCACAACCTGGAAAGCGGTCGGAGACGCACCTTGCACACTGTTGCCGACGGGGGAACTGTTGATGGGATCCATACTCGACAACAATGTGGCGAAACTGGATCCGGTAGCACTGACCTGGACGGCTATGAACAGGCGGTCCGGTGTGCCTTCCAGCGCCGAGGATTCGTGGGTTTTGATGGCGGACAACACCATCACAGCACCAAGCTGTACTGGTGCTCCCACGACGTGGGTCTACGATATTTTGCACGACAAGTGGAACAAGGGCGACGAACCCGTCAAGGTGGTCAATTTCGCTCCAGAAACCGGCCCTGGCGCTGCTTCGTTATGACGGCACGGCATTTTTCTTAGGTGCGAACGAGCATACAGCCATCTATTCGGCGACGGCGAGCCCGCAATGGTCGGACGGACCGGACTTGCCGGAGCAGGATGGAGCGAAACTCGCGATAGAGGATGGACCGGCAGTGATGCTAGTGAATGGCAACGTCCTGTTTGGAGCCGGAGTAGGGGACGAGAGTGGGTCGTCGAGCGCCCCGTGCTGGTATTTTGAGTACGACGGAACGACATTTCACAAAACGAACGACCCACCGAATTATGTGGCGCAGACATTCGTATCGCGTCTGCTCCTGCTGCCGAATGGGGACGTGCTGTTCTGCCGGCAGGACGATTCGTCGTTCTACGCATATCACTCCGACGCAGCGGTTCCACAAGACAGTTTCCGGCCGGTGATTCAGACGTGTCCATCGGCATTTATGCCGGGAGATACAATTCAAGTTTCAGGATTGCAGTTCAATGGATTGTCGCAGGCCGTCGCGTACGGAGACGATAGCCAAACAGCGACGAATTATCCCCTGGTGAGAATCGTGAACAAGCAGACGAATCACGTGAAATATTGCCGGACGTCCGGGCACACAACCGTGGTGAACGGCAACACAGTACCTGCGATGGGGGTTGCAACAGGGTCAGCGCTGATCACTACGAATGTTGCGATTCCAATTGGAATCGAAGGCGGGGCGTCGTCGCTTTTTGTGGTTGCTAACGGCATTGCCTCCGAACCGTTCGACGTTATGGTGTCGCTGCCTTCGATGCCGAGCTGATTTTTCGAGATTGGAATCGAAAGGCAAGGATGCCGGCAAATTTTCCGGTGCCGGCGCCAAGTAACAGCCACAGGAATATATGAAGGATAGTGGGCCACGAAAAGGTGGTCGTTTGCCAATGCCAGCCATACCAGATAGCACAAGCCAGCATGGTTCCGGCGAGGAAGCGACTTCCCATCGCGCATCCACAACTGTCTCCTCGCCATCCTTCGAACGTTCCCCGTGCCGGGCGGTAAGAGCGGCGTGTCTTGATAGAATCCCGATTTAGCCGTCTTCGGATCATGAGTTGATTTTCGGGGCGAACTGCTCAGCTCGACAGTGCCGCTAATTAAAATGCTGGAAGAGCCAGAAACGCCGAACCAGCTGATGGCCAGCGTGAACTCGTCGGATCCCGCTGCGGCGCTTCCATCATGGACTTTTCTTCTGGCCCTGTTGCTGCTTCTGCGCCGCTGCCTTCTCTGAATCCTCTACCGCCTTACGAAACTGTTCCACGGCGGCCACATCGGGCGGCTTCAATCCATCTTTTGCAATGTGTCTCCAGACGGGCGCGGCGTCCAAAGGGTAAGCCATCCCTCCCCGAAAGACCATGAACGTGTCGTCCTCCGCGCCAACTTCCATCCCCGTATGTGCCTTGCCGTTCGGCCCACTCGTATCCATTGGAGTGCTCTGCTGTGTCAGATCGGTAGGGCGCCCCTGCTGTGCCATAATACGCACTTGATTGTCCGTTGTTTCGACCGACGCAGGGCGCGAATCGACTGGCCCACCGCTGACGGTCGGATTGGCAAGCTTACCAGTACCTTTTCTCACGCCAATCACCAGGTCCGCCGTGTTCGAGTCCAGAGCCAATCGGTACCGTCCCCACTTCATCAGCGCCTTTTCCACTTCCTCTTGTGCCTTGCGGTTTGCAGATGAATCATCTAGCGGCTCGCCGGTATCGGGCATTATCACCACGAGCACGCTTTGTGCTTTCAAGACGTAATCCGGAAGATAAGCCTTCTCTTTTTTCTTTGCGATGGCTATTCCCGCCGACATTCCGATTAGCACCGTGACAACCAATGTGGCGTCCAAAGCAAACGTCAGCTTCCCAACGCTTGTCAGCAACGATTTGTTCATCACCGCCTCCCAAAAGCAGCGAGGTACCTGCAGGTGACCCATTGTGTTAGGTCTCCAGCAGGCACGGCTACAGCTTGGACGTTCGGGGCACCCAGCTGAGGTACGTCGCCAAAGAAAACTCTACTAACTCAGTTAGCGCGCGCGGGCCCGCCACGGCGCCATGCGGCTTAGCATTCCGTCCCGCACGATTAGCGTGTGAAACAAAATTGCTGCAAAATGCGCAATGAACGCAAGGAACAAAAGATAAGCGAGAACGGTGTGCGTCCTCCTCAGAAACGCATACAACATCACGCTGTGCGGGAGAATCGGGGGGAGATGCAGCGGTCCATACAGTACGATCGGATAGCGCGCTGCCGACAACATCCCCCAGCCGACCAGCGGAAGCGCAAACAGCAGCGTGTACAACAATATCTCGGATGCGTGCGCGACGACGCGCTCCTCTGAGGACATGGTTGCGGGAAATGGCGGCAAGGTACTGAACTGGCGATTGACGAACCGAATCACGACCAGAATCAGAATGGCAATTCCCAATGGGCGGTGGATGGAAACGAGGCGATGGTAGTTGCCGAGCGATGCGACCATGGCAACGCCAATCCCAAGCATCGTCAGGACCATCGCGGCCATCAGCCAGTGCAGGAATCGCATGGAGCTGGTAAATTGCTGCCGAGCAGTCATCGCCCTGGCGATCACTTTCGCACCTCTGAAGGCGTGATTTCACTCGGTACTTTCGTTTCGCCTGCACGCCTCGTAAACGACTGCGAGTAAATCGCAGACCGTGCGCTCAACAAGGGATCGCCGGAAGGCGCCATGCCGGCTGGCAAAACCAGCGGATCGAAGTTGATGTCGCGCGCCGGACTGGTTTCTTCGCTTTCTACAGAATCGAGCGTCAGCGTTCCTACGTCCACTTGCCGACGATCTTCCGGCCACGGGATCGTAGCATCGTCGATCGGATCGCCAGGCTCTGCGATCGTCATGACCAAGTGCCATTGCAACGGGTGCTGCTGGACGCTCGAGATCAGCCCATCGAAGAGGAAACTCTTGTTTTGGTTTGTCCCCATCCCGGCCTCAAACGGCTGCATTGGCGTGAGCGTCCAGCGCACGTAAGTGGCCGCGCCGTCCGCATTGACGAATCGGAACGCATTGAGACCGTAGTAGGCAGTATTATCGAAACCGGACGACAGCGGATGGCTTTTGATGATGGCGAGCGCCCGAGCTGTTTCCGGGTGGCTCGCGAGGAATGCTGCTCCTTTCGCCGGATCGGGTTGATGAGTATTGGGATCGCGTTGTGATGCCACCAGGTTGTCGTAAAAAGCCTGTGGATCCTTGAACGGGAACACCGGAAGATTGACCATTGCAGTCCGCCACTGTTCGCCGTCGGGCAGTGAGAACTGGAGACCCATGCCGCGGACTGTGTTTAGGTCGTCGGCGGCATAGGGATCGCCGCCGCCCAGCGAAAAGCGGCCGATTACTGGTACGCGGCCGCTCACGAAAACGACAGCTTTCGTCAGCTGCGCACCCTGCCCGTTGCTATCGAAAAATCCTCGAACACAGAGGCCTTTCGCGTGATTGCGGCGGAAACTCGAGTGGATGCCGTTCACCCGCTCAAACTCATCGACGAACCGCGCAGGCGTCAGTTTCTGTGGGCTAAGCCATCCGCCCGTAAAGAGAAAGGCTCCCACAACCCCTAGAAGCAGAACTCCAATACCCGATAATCGGACGAGCACGTTTTTTGCGGGCAAGGGTGCTCGACGCGATTCAGCCGGTGAGGCTTCATGCAGCAACTCTTGGCTGGCCTTTATCGCTTTTTCGTCATGGTTGGCCCCTGATGGTGCCATCACGCCCTCCCTTCTCCTGGATTCGGAGACAGCACTTTGATGCGAGAGCAAGTAGAACGGGGAGAGTTTTTTGCGGCTGCGCCATCGACGGCCGTCGACGTACAGCCGGGCCATCAGAGTCTCGCTGACCGCGTAATCCTGTATCTAGCTTAGACGGAGAGTTTTAACAGAAACGTCGAGGGAGGAGCACCCGTCTGACCCCTGACAGTCCGGAACGGGACTCCATCCGGAGGGAGGTCTACACAGGCTGCGCGCAATGCCGATTTTTCCCCCGATGCTCGTCGCTTGTAGGCAGCCAGCCCTCGCTTGCTACCACTTTCCTGCATGGACGCCGCCATCGACGTGCAGAATTTCACCGGCGGTGAACGTGGCGTCCGAAAGAAAGAGAATCGCATCTACGACCTCTTTGATTTCGCCGATCCTCCCAAGCGGATTCAAAGAGCTTCATGATGCTGCTCCAGATGTCAATTAAGACCCGTCAGAAATAGAACACAATCCTTCCCGGGATCAGTCCCTTCGTGGGGGATCGACTGTCCACGGGGGCACGACGCCGATTGAGCGCGCATACGCGATCTGCTGGCCAAGATGCTGCGCGATATGCTGAACAATGTAGAGCAGGATGCCGCGTTCGGTGATCTTCCCGCCGTTCCAGGGGAGAGTCTTTTCGAGGTCGGTATCGGGCATGGCACGGATTGCCGCTTTGGCGTGGGCATAGGACGCCTTAAGCATGGAGATGACTTTTGTCTTGTCAGTTGTGGACTCTTCGAGAGTTCTCGTATCGATCCCAGCGGGCGTTGGGGTGCCCACAAGTTTGTAAAGGTTGAAGTTGGCGGCGCTCGCGTGGAGGAAAACCTCGGCGATGGTGCGAACGTCTGGAGATGGACGCCATGTATATTTGTCGGCGGGGATGGCTTCGGCGAGGCGGACGAATTCGCTTTCCTGGATCATGACTTCGGCCATAACTTCCGAGCGGTAACCGGTGATGCCAGTAGTTCCGTCTCTATATGGATACACCTGCGCTGAGACGCGAAACGCGCTCGCCACCATTAGAAGCACGTAGAGACAGAGGAATCGTGGCATGCGGCCTCCTTCGTTGTGTTAGGTGTTGCGTCGGTCGAGAAATTATACTCATACTCTGCCATCACAGTTCGTGTCGCTTGGAATTGTAGTTCCTGCGAGTGTTAACCTTGGAGTCGAAGGGGAGACTGCGTCTGACCACCGGGCAAGCTCGGACGAGGCTATGAAGGAGACGCCTTGCATGGGGCGTAACAATACCGGGACTCACCATTGTTCTGCGGTGCGTTCGAAGTCCGGCCTATTCTTCCGGCTGCCAAGGTTGATTTTAGTCCTGGTAGTGAGTATCGGCGCGGGCGTTCGAACCCTATCAGCGCCAAAACCACAGACCGATACGAACGCAGCGGTCCAGGAGGCGTATCGCGCCGGCGGAGCAGCTGCAGCGCGCAACGACTTCAAAACCGCTGAAACAGAATTCGCTAAAGTCGTTCTATTGGCTCCGCAAATCGAAGAAGGTCACAGCGCCCTGGGCGTGGTACTCTTGCGACTCGGAAAAGTTACACAAGCCATCCAGGAACTCGAAAAAGCCACCGCCTTGAAACCAGGCGACCTCACTGCGCAAACCAATCTTGCGTTGGCATACGAACAATCCGGCGATTACGCAAAAGCGATTCGTTTGTTCAAGCGATTGGAAGATGAGGCAGCCTCAGATCCGTCTCACTCCCTTCCTAGTTATGTTCTCGCAGCATATGCCCGTTCGCTCGCGGCGGCTGGGCAACTCCCGGCAGCAATTGCAAAGATGAAAGCCTCCGTCGCTGCAGCGCCTCAGTACGCCGAGTTGCATGATGCGTTGGGTTCACTTTACGCGCAGATGAATGACTGGCCTTCCGCTGACCATGAATTCAGGGAAGCGATCAGCCTAAAGCCGAATTACGCGCCAGCCCACTTGCACCTCGGTGCCGCACTGCTCAAGCAGCAGCAATCCTCGGTCGCGATCGCCGAGCTAGAACTCGCCTCGCAATTGGCTCCCGGTAACGCCGTCACCGCCGGCGAATTGGGCAAGGCGTACGCGGCCAGCAACCAAGACGATCGAGCCATCACCGCCCTCCGGCGGGCCATTAAACTCGACCCCACCTACACCGAAGCGAAGTATCAACTCGCCCTCGCCTTGCAACGCACCGGTCACAATACGGATGCAATTCCGCTGCTTCGTCAGGTCGTGAGAGCCGAGCCCCGGAACGCGGATGCCGGCACAAACCTCGGGTTAGCCCTTCTCTTGGCCGGAAATGCAAAGGATGCACTTTCCTATCTGGAGCAAAGCGTCAAACAAAGGCCCGGCGATACCACGGCGCACATCAACCTTGCCGCAGCTTACCTTCAACTAGACCAGGTGGATGATGCGATTCATGTCCTCAGCGCCGGGATTAGAACTGCTCCAAAAAGTTATCAGCTTCACTACAACCTTGGGCTCGCTCTGAAGTCCAAGGACGACAACGCCGATGCCATCCCCGAACTGGAGACTGCCGCCAAGCTGAATCCTTCGGTCTATGAGCCCCACTATGCTCTCGGGATTCTCTACATGCAGGACGGCCGTTACGACGAAGCCGCCGGCGAGCTTTCACTTGCGATGAAACTGCACCCTGCTAATCCCGACGGCTGGGCGACACTCGGCAGTCTTTATCGCAAGATGGACAAGCTTCCGGAAGCTGCAGACGCCTTGCGAGAAGCGATTCGACAGATGCCCGATCAACCAGATCCCCACCTAACGCTGGCAATTGTACTGGCGCAGGAAGGTCAAGCTGCTGAAGCTGCAGCCGAGCGCAAGAAAGGCGCTGACCTCGAGCGCGTGTCCATGAATCGCCAAAGAGCTACAATCGCCACGAATTCGGGGAACGCGCTGCTGCAAAAGGGCCAGGTTGACGATGCGATCGAACGTTTTCAGGAAGCAATCAAGGACGACTCGTCGTATCCGGAAGCGCATCAGAGCTTGGCGACCGCACTCGAACGTCAAGGGAAGGTTGCCGAAGCTGTAGCCGAACGAGAGAAGTTCCGCCAACTGGAGAAGGCTCAGCCCCAAAATAAACTCAAATAGCCAGGTGTGGCGTGTGCTGCTATTTACAGCAACAGCGGAGTGCGATATACATGCCAGATGCCTCCAGTTTCATAAATGAAAGTGAACTGGCCCCGATTCAGGCTAACCGTCATGAAGTCTCCATTTAACCGGTTCCTTGCAGGCACATTGAGTTTCCTGGCCACGATTCTGTTGCTTCTGGGTGCCGGGCCCTACCGCACTCACAGCCAGACTGACGAATCGATGGAACGCCAAAGGTATTCGGCAGGCGTCAGAGCGACTTACAATTTTCGTTTTGGCAAAGACAACCTATCAGCTCCCGGCAATGGTGCAATTGAAGGCAACGAATTCATTCAGGCCGGTGCCTTCCCGGAGGCTGAGTACTGTGGTCATTGCCACGAAGAAGCCTATAAGCAGTGGCGTCAGTCGCTCCACTCGAACTCCTTCCGGACTCCGTTTTACCGTACCAGCGTCAACCTGCTCATTCAATCGAAGGGCATCGAGTTCTCGCGCCACTGCGACAGCTGCCACAACCCCATCGCCCTACTCTCGGGCGGCCTCACGCAGGAATCAACTGTCGATCGTTCCTTCGATAAGGACGGCCTGACCTGCACCACCTGTCACTCGGTTCAGCGCTTGCAATCGACCTCCGGCAATGGGAGCTACGTGATGGGCGTTCCGGCGGTCATGGTTGACGAGAATGGGGAGCGTATTCCAGGCAAGGTCCCTTACAGCGAAATTATGGAGCATCCCGATCGTCACGCGGCGGCCGTCATGCAGTCGTTCTATCGGACTCCGGAATTTTGCGCTGCGTGCCATAAAGCCAATCTGCCGAATCCGTTGAATGAGTATAAGTTCATTCGAGCCTTTACCACTTACGACGAATGGCAGAATTCCAAGTTCTCCAACCAGAATCCGCTCACGTTTTACCGCGCAGAGTTCACCACCTGTCAGCGTTGCCATATGCCACTGGTTCCCACCACACTACGAGATTATGGCGAGCAACAGGGAATGTTGGCATCGCATCGTTGGTTAGCCGGAAACACAGCAGTTCCTTTCTATTATGGTTTCGATGACCAACTTCAGAAAACGATCGAATTTCTAAAGTCCGGCAAATTCCTGAACATCGATATTTTTGCACTGAAAAAGGCTGGTGAAGATAACTTAATCGCACCGCTGGGCACCGTGTCGTTTGACGTGAATCCGACTGAACGGGTCGAAGCTTATGTCGTCGTCCAAAACAAAAACATCGGCCACTCCTTGATTCCCGAAGTCCGCGATCTCTACGAAGCCTGGGTGGAGTTTACGGTGAGGGATGCGGCCGGAAACGACATCTATCACAGCGGTTTTTTGAAACCCGATGGTCTGATCGACCCCCGCGCCCACAGTTTCACCAATCGGCCCGTGAATCTCTCGGGCGAGTTCGTCGACAACCATAAAGTCTGGGCCATACATTCCATGGCCTATGACAATTCTATCCAGTCCGGCCGTTCTGCACTGGTGCGCTATGAATTTCAAATACCGCGCGACGTAAAGGGGCCGCTGAGCATTTCCGCGCGGGTAAATTACCGTCACCTACGCCAAAGCTACTTGAACAACGTTTTTGGCACGGATCATCCACTCTATCCGGTAGTTGAAATAGCTTCCCGCACTCGCTTGTTGAATATCGGGAGGAACGCTCCCGTCGCCCCGGAATCCGGAGACAATGAGGATTGGATGCGTTGGAACAATCTCGGAATCGGATTTCTCGACCAACAGCAGTATTCTGATGCCGTTGATGCTTTTCAACAGGTTGTGAAGTTGCGTCCCGATTACGAGGACGGTTACGTGAACGTGGCCCTGACCTATATAGAATGGGAAAAATATTCTTCAGCCCGGCCCTTTCTCGAAAAGGCCCTGGAATTGCACCCCTCCTATGCGCGCGCCCTTTACTATCTCGCTTCGGTGGAACAACGCGAAGGGCATCCCGAAGCGCAGGTCGCCGATTTGTTGCGCGTTGTAGAAATGTATCCCCTAGCGCGTGATCCGCACCGTGAGCTTGGGATTGCCTACTACCAGCAGCATCGTCCCGATGACGCCATGTTACAGTTCGAACAGTTGCAGGCGATCGATCCTGACGACGTGGCCGCACACTATAACCTTGCCATCCTGTACCGCCGCAAAGGGAAAAAGGTGGAAGCTGCGGAGCAGGCTGCCTTGTATGCCACAAAGAGAATCGATCCCGCTGCTCCGACCTATTCACTCGATTTTCTTCGGAAGCATCCTGAAATTTCGACGGAGAGCATTCCATGGCACCGGCATACGGACTTGAAAATGAAAATGGACGGCAGTCCTGCGCCGGCCGGTACCGGCGGCACGACCGGCGGGCAGACTAACTGAAGGGGGATTCGTGTTTGAATTTGGTCGTCGCAAGTTTATACGTTCTCTAAGCCGGACCGCATTGATACTTCCATTCACCGACGTTCTAGCCCTGGCGCAGCAGCCGGCAGGTCAGCAGCCCGACGCCAAGAAAAAGATCGGACCCATCGAACGCAGCTACGACGCCAAGCCTGCTCCCGCTCCGCCAGGCCCCAAGTCTCCGATCGAAGGCACACCGCTGGGCGTCAGCTTCGTCGATGTCGTGAAAGGATCGGGTTTGGACATCCAAACAATTTACGGCGGCGTGGGTACGAACAGATACCTTCTTGAAACAACCGGGTGCGGCCTCGCTTTTTACGATTATGACAACGATGGCTGGCTCGACGTTTTTCTCGTGAACGGGTGGCGCCTCGAAGGATTCGCCAAAGGCCAGGAGCCGCACTGCCATCTGTTCAAGAACAACCGTGATGGAACGTTTACCGACGTCACCAGGGGTTCAGGCCTCGAACTTCGAACGGGATGGGGCCAGGCCTGTTGTGTTGGGGACTACGATAACGATGGCAATGACGATCTATTCGTCACTTATTACGGACAAAATGCGCTTTATCGAAATAATGGGGACGGAACATTTGCCGATGTCACAAAGAGCGCTGGACTGATACAGCCTGGCCCGAAAACGCGCTGGAATACGGGCTGCACTTGGGTTGACTACGACCGGGACGGACATCTCGATTTATTCGTTGCGAACTATGTCGACTTTGATCTGAAAACCGTCCCTCTTCCTGAGGAAGGCCCCTGCACCTACAAGGGAATTGTCGTTGCCTGCGGCCCTCCCGGCTTGGATGGCGGGAAAAACATTCTCTACCACAACAACGGGGATGGAACCTTTACCGATGTGAGTCAGAAAGCGGGAATGTGGACTGCGGTCGGCACCTATGGGCTGAGTGTCGCTGCATCCGATCTCGACAACGATGGTTGGCCTGACATTTACGTTGCCAACGACTCTGCGCCCGCGACGCTATACCTAAATCAGAGAGACGGTACCTTCAAAGACGTTGCTATCGAATCAGGAGCGGCGCTCTCTGCCGAGGCCAAACCCCAGGCCGGCATGGGCGTTTCCATAGGCGACTATAATCGCGACGGCAACCTTGATGTTGTGAAGACCAATTTCGCGGGCGACACCGATTCGCTCTACACCAATCTCGGCGACGCAGTTTTTGAAGACCGCACCTATCCAAGCGGCCTCGGCGTCAATACGCGCCTGCTCGGCTGGGGTGTGGGATTCTTTGATATGGACAACGATGGATGGCTGGATATCTTAATGTCAAACGGTCACGTTTATCCCGAAGTGGATAAGTCCAAGGCTGACCTCAAGTACGCCGAACACAAATATCTCTACCGCAATCTGCAGAATGGCCGGTTCGAAGAAGTCACCAGTCAGGGCGGCCCCGGAATCATGGAAAACGCGCCGGCCCGCGGCTGTGCATTTGGCGATTACGATAACGACGGTGATCTCGATATCGCGGTCAACTGCGTAAATGCGATTCCTCAGCTTTTGCGCTGCGATTCGACCCTCAATCGAAACTGGATCAAGATCAAGTTGGTGGGCGTGAAATCCAATCGCACAGGTATCGGCAGTCGTGTCCTGGTAACTGCCAAAACGTTGCCAACCGCGCCAAAGCCCCTGGTTCAGATGGATGAGTTGCGAAGTGGCGGCAGCTACTTCTCGCAAAATGACATGCGCATGCATTTTGGTCTGGAGCAGGCATCGAAGATTGACCTGGTGGAGATTCGCTGGCTGAGCGGACAAATCGACCAGCTGAAGGATCTGGACGTGAATCGCCTCTACGTTATCCAGGAAGGCGGCAAGATCCTCAAGTCGGAAGCGTTTAAGCCCATGGCTAAATCGTAGCGGGCTCACAACGGGTAGAGAACAGCTGACAATGCGATTTTCCCATCAAATCTTACTGACTTTCGCGGTGCTGATGCCCACAGTTTGCAGCGCTCAGACGAAATGCCCCTGGCTCAACGAAGCGACCGCCCGCGGAATTCTAGGTGGCGAAGTCAGAATGACCGTCAACATCACTCCGCGGGGTGATGGAGAATGCAAATTCTCGCGTCAGCAGGGAAGTGCTGTTTTCCAGCTACGCATCTCGGTAAGCAGGATGAGCGATACTGCGAAGCAATTTCCCACGTACCTGGCACTATGCCCGCCGAACAGTCCTCCACTCCATGCGATTGGAAACGAGGCCGTGACTTGTACAACTGAGACAAAAGGCGGCGAATACGGTGAGAGCGTCGTCAGTCGCGTTCGTGATGCGGCCCTGTTCGTTATCGTGAGCTCCACCATCCCCGACGATCCGCAATTGACGAAGCAAATGCGGCGCGACAAAGCGAATCTGGTCGCAGAGCAGGTAGTCGGAAATCTTTTTTAGATCGAAAATTCCTCGCTATTTGTTCTCATCCCGTCTGGAGCAAGCAGAGTCCGCCGCCGCTGCCCGATACCGTAGTTCTCCGGTGGTCGATGCTAGTAGTTTTGCGCATACCATTTAGAGCACCCGTCAATTATATTTCTCAGCGTTGGAGTTCGTTGTAACGCCGGAGACTTTTGAACAAGTTTGCAGGACCGCAACATCCGAATTTTCTCTGGGCGGGAGAAAGCTTGGTCTAGCGAATCTGCAAAGAACGGCCCCGAACCTTCCAGGTCCGGGGCCGCTTTTTCTTCAAGTTGCTGTATCGCCACGAGTACCGGCTAAATCCTCGGCGTTAAAGCCTAACGATCAGGCGTTAAGAAATAAGGAGAAAGAAATGATGAAACGATTGGGTGTGTTGTCACTGTTGACAGTGGCTTCCCTGCTGCTTCTAGTACAGCTTCAAACGCGACCGGCGGCGGCGAAAAATCGGAACGTGGCACCGGCGGCGAAGGCGGTAACAACCGCAGGACAGCCATCAGCCAAGGCAGGAGACGATTCCGACATAAATCCCGACGCCATGGCTGCACTGACCAGCATGGGGACGTATTTGAGGTCGCTCAAAGCGTTTCAGGTGACTGCAGTAGTGACGAAGGATGACGTTCTGGATGATGGTGAGCTTATCCAATTCGACACCAATGTGAACCTGTTGGCGCGCATGCCGGACCGTCTGCGGGCCGAAGTGACTAGTTCCAGACAGCACCGGCTGTATTTTTACAACGGAACGAATTTCACGCTATATGCTCAGCGCGTGAATTACTACGCAACAGTTCCGGCTCCTGCGACTGTGGGAAAGCTGGCCGACACACTCGATGACAAGTATGGCATTCAACTGCCGCTTGAAGACCTCTTCTATTGGGGCGGTCCGCAATCGAAGGTCAGTGAAATCAAGGGCGCAATTGACGTCGGGCCGACCGAAGTCGGCGGAGTTACCTGCGAGCAGTATGCGTTCCGGCAACCTGGCCTGAATTGGCAGATATGGATTCAGCAAGGCGAGTTTCCACTCCCGAGAAAGCTTGTGATTTCTACCTTAACAGACGACGCCCGGCCGCAATACAGTTCAGTGCTGAACTGGAATCTGGCGCCATCGTTTAATGACGCAGCCTTCACATTTGATCCACCGAGTGACGCACAAAAAATCGTGTTCGCGACTGCAAACGCTGCCGATGGCACGGGAAAGTAAGGGAGAGACCCATGAACACAACAATTCGAAACTCTATGATTGGTTTGATGTTGATTCTCGCACCTTGCGCTACGATCGTTAGCGCCGGGCCGGGCGGAGGAAATCACGGTACGCGTAGCAGCGCATCGTCAAGCGTAAATCGCGGAAGCAACAACAATAACAACCGGAACGTAAACAACAATACCAACGTAAACCGGAACACCAACGTCAACTCCAACAAAAATACAAACGTGAACGTAAACAAAAATGTGAACGTCAACGTCGATAACAATCGCGGCGGCTACTACGGCGGCGGTTACAACAACGGTTGCTGCTACCACCAGAGCGTTGGCGGAGCTGTGGCAACGGCTGCTGCGGTGACGGCGACGTCCATGGTCACGGCTGCGGTGATCGGATCGATGGTCAATACCCTTCCCCCTTCGTGCTCGTCGGTCATTGTGAACGGGATTGCTTATCAACAGTGCGGAAGCACGTGGTATCAGCCGCAATTCTCTGGCGGCAATACCAGCTACGTCGTGATTAACGCACCGCGGTAGTGTGGCGAGGATAATCAGTGGCAACGGGACGGGCGGGAGGAGGATATCGTCCGTCCCACACTTGTTATACCTGCAGGCGGAAAAAGAGTTGAACATGAGTGATCAGATAAAGAAGCGCAGTCTGCTCGCCCGGCTCGCAGTCCTGGGTGCAGTGCTGGTTTGCGTTCTGCCGGCTGGTTTAATGGCAGGGCAGGTTTCTGCGGTCGAAGGAGATTCTGCGCCGCTGACAATCGAATTTACGGAGATGTTTACGTTTCTGTTCCTGATGCTTGGGCCGATCAAGATCCTTGGACCCTTCGTGAGGTTGACGCATGGAAGCGACGAGACATTCGCACGAAAGCTGGCGGTGCGTGGATTTATATTCTCCTGTGTAGCTCTGGTATTTGCCGCAGTTATCGGGGAGAAGTCAATGCGGAAATACCACATATCGGTTCCGGTACTGGCGATTGCCGCCGGGATCATTCTATTCTTGGTTGCGTTGCAAACGGTGATGCAGCAGTTTGACTCTGATAAACCGGCACATCGCGAATTTGAACCGTCGTTGCGCTTAGCGGTGTCGCCGCTGGCGTTTCCCACAATTGTCACTCCTTATGGTGTCGCAGCGGTGATCATTTTCATGACGCTCACACCAGATTTTGCGACAAGAAGCGAGATCTTCGGTGTGCTGCTGGGACTGATGGTGCTGAATCTGATCGCGATGCTCTTTGCGAAGCCGATACTGAAATACGCAGGCATGCCTCTGCAGTTATTGGGCACCGTGCTGGGAATTATTCAGGTTGCGCTTGGACTGCAGATTATCGTTCTAGGGTTGCGCGGGTTAGGCATCCTCGCAAAGCGATAACGTTCAAACGATACAGAATTTTAATTATTCTGGCGAACTCTGGTCATGGCCGGGATTTGAGCGGTTACTTCGGTACCCTGGCCGGGGTTGCTGCGCACGATGAGTTTTCCGTCTAGAAGGCTCGCGCGTTCCCTCATGTTCATCAGCCCGATGCCTGAGTGGAAAAGCTCATTCATCACAAATCCAGGTCCATCGTCGCGAATCCGCAATTCCAGCTGATCGTCCGATCTTGTGAGTGAAACCTGCGCTTTCGCGTTCGGAGCGTGTTTGGCAATATTCATCAAGCTCTCTTGCAGGACGCGGTAGAGGCAGAGTGCCGCTGGTTGCGAAGCATCGTCGTCAGAAGCGTCGATGTGGAAGTTCGTTTCGATCCCGCGGACACGTTGAAATTCGTCGCAGCAGGCGCGAATGGCTCGCGTCAGGCCCAGTAACTCCAAAGTGGCCGGATGCAACTGATGGGACAGATCGCGCAGATCGCCAGCGACGGCCGAGATGGATTTGCGGACGTCTTCCAAATCGGCATCCAATTCCGAGGTGGCCGCACCGCGGTCTCGCCCGGCCAGACTTGAAATCTTCAGCGATACCAGAGCAAGGCGCTGCGTAAAGTCGTCGTGAATTTCGCCGGCGATTCTGCGGCGTTCTTCTTCCTGCGAATCGATAAGCTGGCCGGCGACAGCAAACAGCCGTTCCGCAGAAGTCTGAAGTTCTTCTTTCTGCTTCTGGAAATTAATCTGCGCACGGCGGCGTTCAAAAAATCGTGAGAGTCGTTCGCTTGCGCCGACCATCGCATCGAATAAGTCCTGGTCACCTTCTACGGTCTTATCACAGCCGAATTCGAGGATAGCCTCAACCTTGTCTCCGACCAAGATAGGTAGATGCATAGAGCCCTGAAGGCCAGCTTGTTGGCAAGCCGCGCCCCGGGGATATTTTTGGGGGTCCAGATATTTTCCGGCGATGTCGTGGAAATCCGGCTTACCGGAGCGCAAGACCTCGCCGGGAGTTCCAAGATCCTGCGGCCAGATCATGCGAGTGCTGATCTCATAGAGTTCCTTGAAGCGGACCATGTCCTTTGTGTAGACAATGTGAGAGGTCTTGACCAAGTCCGGCTCGTCGTCCTGAATGAGCAGGGCGTGCGCCACGGGAAGTTCCAATGTTTCGCAGATCAAGTCGAGGGAACGTTGCAGGGCTTCGCGCATCGTAGTCGCAGTGTTCGTGATCTCCGCGACAGCATTAACCAGTTGTGCATAGCGCGTGGCGCGATTCGCTGCTTCGATCGCTTGTTTCTGTCCCGTAATGTCCCATGCGGAACCAAAAAATCCTCTGATCTGCATGCGCGAATCGAACCGCGGTATTCCCCGGTCCCGTATCCATCGGTAGCTGCCGTCGTGATGAAGCAGTCGATACTCCAGTTCAAATTCCTGATTCGCTTCAAAGGACACGGCATAATCCTTCAGAACGCGATCACGATCTTCCGGGTGAACGATCTTTGTCCATCCATCGCCAAGTTGTTCTTCGAGAGGCACGCCGGTGAAATCCAGCCATTGCTTGTTGAAATAGGTACATTTCTGGTCGGGACCTGAAATCCAGATCATGAAGGCAGCTGAATCAGCTAGCGCGCGGAATTCATGTTCAAGAGTCTGCGTATTCAGTTGCGCCACTTTCTCCGCGGTAATTTCCCGATGAAAAATCATGGCGTGGGGCCCGGCAAATTGCAACGGGCGGACAATCTTTCGATACCAGTGAATTGTTTCGTTGATCGGGCAAATGTACTCGCGCTCGAACTGCTTGCGCCGGCCGGCGAGGACCGATTCGATGCCCCGTTTTACCTCGAGTACTCCGTCTTCATTGGAGGAAGACTTGCACCAGGCCAGATAACTTCCGCCGATTGGATTGACGTTGGCGTGAGGAACGGAGTTCTGACGAGCAAAGCAGTTCCAGGCGTGATTGGCGGCCACGACATGGAGATTGCTATCAACGATCACGCAGGGGTCGGGGATCGCTTCGACAACAGCGCTTAGAAGCTCGGTCGCTCCGCGGAGAGAGTTCGCGTCGGGCACGGCGAATGGACTTACGGGACGCTGGGCCCGGGAGCATGCCTTTTTTGGGGGCGGTCACCTCGTGTTTTGCTCCTTCATTGTTGGGCGCGCCTAGGCGGAGACGTTCAGTGGCTTAACGGTAATCAAACCGATCTTGATAGCGTACTGGACCAATTCGGCATTGGTCTTGATTCCAAGTGTGCTCATGAGCTGGTACTTGTGGGACTCGG
This sequence comes from Candidatus Acidiferrales bacterium, assembly GCA_963723725.1. Lineage (GTDB taxonomy): Bacteria > Acidobacteriota > Terriglobia > Acidiferrales > UBA7541 > Acidiferrum. The sequence goes on along the minus strand of CAVRSA010000010.1, from coordinate 541,791 downwards.
CGGTGCGGGTTGACAGGTTCAAATGAGCCCCGATTTCCTTCATGGACTTGCCTTCGGCCAGCAGCTGCAGCACTTCACGCTGACGCGGGGTGATCTGCGGGCCACGGTCCGAGGAAGGACGGCGAGCAGCTTCAGCCAGCAGCGTGACCAAGTCACAAGGGAAGTGGGGGCTCAGATAGCAGCCGCCGCGCAGGACCACCTTAAGGGCTTCGCGCAGCTCATCGCCGCCCGAAGTCTTCAGAACCAGGGCAGAGGCACCTGCTCGAAACACTTCAACCGCCAAACTGATATCAGCGTGCATGGTCAGAATGATGAACTTCGATTTCATTCCCGCTTTGGTAAGGGAAATCAAAGCATCGAGGCCGTTCATCTGGGGCATCGACAGGTCGGTGATAATAACTTGCGGCTTATGCTTTGTAGCGAGCTCGGCCATCTCCCGGCCGTTTGAAGCCGTTCCCACGATATCGTAATTCGGCCTTAGCAATGTGTTTAAAGCCTCGCTAAACATCTGATGATCATCGGCGATAAGGACAGACGGGTGCATTGGATCCTCTGGGCGGGAAGTGGACGAGGCGATCGAACTCTGAGGAGGGAGCAACTCGTCTCGCACTACTATACTGCGAGAAGGCGCAATTGGCCATGTGAATTTCCCGCTACTTGGCTCCAACAAGTGCCTAGTTATCATAGGGTAAGGGCGAACTATCGATTAAGGTTAGCAACGCACGGTAGCGCTTGCGCCAGGCGACCACCTGGGCATGGTAGTAGTTTTACTATCCGCATTTTCGCGTACTTTTGCGGATGGTTTGATTCGATGCAAGAGACGAAAATGAGTCAGCTCGAAGCCGGACTGCCATCGAATTCTCGTTGTGCCGCATTGCAATTGGAAGGAAAAAAATGAAAAAGATTCTAATCGCGCTCGTTTTTGCGCTGTTTGCCCGCACTGTGGCGACGCCGGCACAGACAAAACCAAACATTCTGGTGATATTTGGGGATGACATCGGCATGACAAACGTCAGCGCCTATGGCCACGGGGTGATCGGCTATCAGACGCCGAATATTGACCGCATCGCCCGAGAGGGCGCGCTTTTTACGGACTATTACGGACAACAAAGCTGCACGGCGGGCCGGGCCGCGTTCATCACGGGACAGGTACCGTTTCGAACCGGCTTGAGCAAGGTCGGTTTGCCGGGTGCGCCGCAAGGTTTGCAAAAGGAAGATGCGACGATTGCGGAGATCTTGAAGCCGCTGGGCTACACAACGGGGCAGTTCGGCAAAAATCACCTCGGAGATCGCGATGAATTTCTGCCGACTGTGCACGGATTCGACGAATTTTTCGGCAACTTGTATCACCTGAATTCAGAGGAAGAGCCGGAGAACGAAGACTATCCCAAAAATCCCGACTTCCGAAAGAAATTCGGACCGAGAGGAGTCTTGCATACCTATGCAAATTCGGATGGCACGCAGCGAATCGAAGATACCGGGCCATTGACGAAGAAGAGGATGGAAGGGATCGACGCGGAATTCTTGGCGGCGGCGATCGCGTTCATGAATTCGGCGAAGGGTTCGCAAAAGCCGTTCTTTGTTTGGTTCAACACCACCCGAATGCACAATTTTACACACGTTTCGGCCGAGCATCGTACCTCGGGATTGGGTGAATACGCAGACGGCATGATCGAGCACGATGCACAGGTTGGCGAGATTTTGAAGTATCTTGACGACAATGGACTGGTACAAAACACGATTGTGATCTACACAACAGACAACGGCCCTATGGTTTGCTTGTGGCCGGACGCGGCAGCGACCCCATTCCGTGGTGAAAAGAACACGAATTGGGAAGGTGGCTGGCGAGTACCTGCCATGATCCGGTGGCCGGGAGTCGTGAAACCTGGCACGGTGATTACGGACATTGTTTCAGGTGAAGATTGGTTCCCGACGCTTGTATCTGCAGCGGGCTCTCCAGGGATTACGGAGAAATTGTTGAACGGGTATCAAGCGGGAACGAAGACGTTCAAGGTTCACTTGGACGGCTATGACCAAACGGACCTGCTTGCCGGAAGGGGACCCAGCAAGCGCAAGGAGTTTTTCTACTTCAGCGACGATGGAGACTTGCTGGCATTCCGATTTGACCGGTATAAGTTCCACTTCATGGTGCAAAACGCCACGGGCATTGACGTATGGCGCAAACCGTTCGAGACACTTCGCGCTCCCATCTTCTTCGACCTTAGATCCGACCCATATGAACGCGGAATGGAAGGGGACGGATATAACGACTGGTGGTATCGCCGATCTTTTGCGGCAATCCCGGTGCAGAACATGGTTGGACAATTCCTGATGAGCTTTCAGAAATTTCCGCCTCGGCAGAAGCCTGGAAGCTTCACGGTTGGAAATGCACTGGAAGCTTTGAGCAAGAACAGCGCGGGGAGCGAGTAGGAACTCCTCCGAAAAATCTTTGCCGATCGAGTTCGGCACGATTTTTAAGTGATTTCAATTCATGGCTTGAAGAAACTGCCATTACAGCGCCTCCGTGGGAGATTCATTCGGTCGGAGTTGAAACTGAAACTCTTCGCGTTCAGAAGGAATAAGAATGAGTCAGCGTGCATGGACGTTTGGGTCGATGTATCTAGCATCGATTGTGGTCAGTCTGTGGCTTTTCTCCTGCCCGGTCCACGCGCAGGAAGCCAGCTTTCCATTTTTTGTGAAGGGAAAGTGGCCGGTTTCATCGGTGCACGTTACGTATGGGAATTCCACAACTCCAGCAACTTCCAGGGGAACGATCTCGCCCTCTCTTTAACCCTGGCGAAATTCGATTAAAGTGAAAATATCTAGAGTATTCTTGTTGAGCGTTTTTGGGGTGTGTTGTGTCACGAGTTCGTGTTTAGGTCAAAATGCCCCAGCAGCACCAGCAAGTAACACGAGTGGCGGCGAAAGCCTTGCACAGCAAGCGGCAGATCCGACCGCTCCCCTCATGGTGTTCAATCTGAAGGAAGAATATTACCCGAGCTTTTACGGCTATCACGGTTCCGGAAATGATTTCGTGTTTCAACCGGTAATTCCTTTTAACGCGTGGGGCCAGGCGAATCTTCTCCGTGCCACAGTGAATTACAATATCAACGGCCCGGGCGGAAGCACCCTCAACAACGTCTCCATTTTTGACTTGCTGGTTTTCAACAAAAAATGGGGGCGGTGGGGATTCGGCCCGCTAGTCCAGTTTATGCCGAGTCAGGGATCAGGAGCGGATACCGCTCTGGCAGGTCCGGCAATCGGTTTCGTAGCCCGAAAAGGCAAGTGGAATCTGGGTCTATTCAACCAGAATCTTTTCGGAAGCTACACACGTTTCTCCAGCATTCAGCCGATCATCGCGTACGTTCTCGGTAAGGGCTGGACATTGGCCTCTGGCGACGCGCAATGGAGCGTAAATTGGCGAACACCACAAGTTGTGTACATGCCGATTGGTGTGCAGTTAGCGAAAGTGCAGAAGCTTGGGAAGCAACCGGTCCGCTTCCTGTTCAATCCGGAGTACAACGCACGCAACTACCCCGGCGCGCCGCACTGGTCGCTTCGCTTCGGTTTTTCGATCCTGGCGCCATCCAAATGAGCACTGTCATCCGTGGAATCAACTAGGGATGGCTGTATTTGTCCCGCTCAGTAGTTTTCCTAATATTCGCTGGGACTGCGCAGAACTAAAATTCCCGCAACCATGAAATTCAGGTGAAACGACGGAGACGGTTATGCACATGAAAAATCTTGTATTTGGGATTCACTCAGTTGCGTTCGCGGGGGCCGTTGCACTGTGTCTCTCTGGATGCGGAACGCAAAAGGTGCAGGCAGATAAAGCGTCCGGCACGCCAGTCAAGAAGTCTGCAGCAGATATTCCGTCGAATCCGCTGAAGGAAGCGTATTTCGGCGAACAGCACCTGCACACGGCTTATTCTCTCGACGCTTATATTGGCGGCGCGCGACTGATGCCGAACGATGCTTATCATTTTGCAAAAGGTGAAACGGTTGAGGTTGGAGGCATGAAGGTTCAACTGCATCATCCGCTCGATTGGGCTGCGGTAACTGACCACGCCGAATACATCGGCGAAATGTACTCGACGATGGTAGACGATGCTCCTGGACACGACCAGGACTTGTTGAAACAACTGCGCGGACTTCAAACGATGGAGGATCGCGAGCAGTGGTTTCTAAATTATGTGGTGAAGAGCAACCGCTCGACGACACCCCAGCACCCGCCGTTTTATCAAGGCGAGGCCACCGCGACGAGCGCCTGGAAAAGGATTCTGGCAGCGACAGAAGAGAATTATGAACCCGGAAAGTTCACGACAATTCCGGCATTTGAGTGGAGTTGCGCCTGGAAGGGTGCAAACCTGCACCGCAACGTTTTTTTCAGAGACATTCAACATGTTCCCGAACGGCCGATGAGCTATATCGACATCAACCACGAAGAGGATTTGTGGAAATGGCTTGGAACTCTCGAAAGCCAGGGAATGCAGGTAATTGCGATTCCGCACAACTCCAACGCAAGCAAGGGAATGATGTTTGGCGATACTAGTTCCGCGGGCGATCCGATCAACCTCGAGTATGCGGAACTGCGCAGTCGTTTTGAGCCGCTGGTCGAAATGATGCAGATCAAAGGAAATTCGGAAGTGCACCGCTGGTTCTGGAGCGCCGACGAATTTTCAAATTTCGAGAATGCGGATTCGATTGGCGACTATAGCGACCGCGATTATCAAAAGTACGGGAAGAAGAACTGGGTTCGTTACGCGGTGACAAAGGGCTTGACCTATCAGAAAACGCTCGGTGCCAATCCGTTTCACTATGGCTTTGTAGGCGGCACAGACAATCACGATGGCTTGATGGCAAACGTCGATGAAGACAACTTTGCGGTGGGTAGCCACGGTGCGGCGGATAACACCGTTGAGAAGCGGAGAACCGGTGAGGTTGGCGGCTGGATCAAAGGGAAGGACCTGAATCCTGGCGCATTGACCGGAGTTTGGGCGCCACAAAATACGCGCGAAGCGATTTGGGACGGACTAAAGAATCGCGAAACGTTTGCGACCAGCGGGCCGCGCATCAAAGTGCGCTTTTTTGGGAAGCTCGGGCAACTGGATATCCCTTCGGACGCGAAGAGCCTCGTGGAGACTGGATACGCGAAGGGCGTTCCGATGGGCGGAACGTTGAAGAATTCGGACAGTGGGGCGCCAAGTTTCACGGTATGGGCGATCAAGGAACCGGACGGTGCAAACATCGACCGGATCCAGATCGTGAAGGGTTGGGTTGATGCGAAGGGCGAGCCGCAAGACCAGGTATTCGATGTGGTCTGGTCGGATAAGCGGAAACCGGGTCCGAACGGAAAACTGCCAGCCGTTGGCAACACGGTTGACGTGACGAAGGCGACATACACCAATACCATTGGCAGTCCGGAGCTGATGGGTACCTGGACGGATAGGAAATTTGACCCGAAGTCGCCCGCGTTGTACTACGTACGCGTGATTCTGATTCCAACGCCACGATGGAGTACGTATGACGCAGTGAGAGCAGGGCTTCCACTGTTGCCGGACGTGCCGGCGACGGTGCAGGAGCGGGCGTGGAGTTCCCCGATCTGGTATACGCCAGGGAAGTGAAGAGATTCAGGTAGAGATACTTAAATAACGCTTCGCGGATCACAAGAATGAGAGTGGCTATGAAAATTCACTGGAAGTGGTTGCCTATCGTGTCGGTACTCGGATTGATGGCTGCGTGCAATGCAAATCCACCGCAAGCGCCCTCACAATCCGGTTCACAGAATGGTATGGCCGACTCGCAGGTGGCGGTCAAAGGCGCATTTCAGTCCGAGGATGACACCGATACTACGCCGGTACCCGCGCCAGCCGAAAAGGTGGAGTGGAACCGCGACTATTCACCATATGCGGATCGCAAGTACCCGACGCACGTCTATTTTGGAGACACGCACCATCACACCGCAAATTCCGGCGATGCATTTATGGGCGGAGATCGTCTTGGACCTGAAGATTCCTATCGTTTTGCGCGTGGAGAACAAGTTACGTCATCTTCGGGCGTACCAGTCCGACTCTCGCGGCCTTTGGACTTCCTGGTGATTTCGGATCATGCGGAAGGCCTGGGCGTGATGTTTGAAGTGTACAAGGGAAATCCTGCGTTGGTAGCCGATCCAACGGTTGCACGATGGGCCGCAGCGCTGAAAGCCGGCGGAGAAGATGCCCGGGCTGCAGCGAATGAAGTAGTCTCCGACCAGGCTCAGAATAAGCTTCCTCCGGTCATAAAGGATCCCAAAATCGTGGTACCCATCATGCAATCCGTTTGGAGGGAGTACACCGCACTTGCGGAGAAATACAACGATCCCGGTAGATTTACGGCCATGATCGGGTTCGAATGGACCTCTGTGCCGGGCGGGAACAACCTGCATCGAAATGTTCTGTTCCGCGACAATAAGGACAAAGCCGATCAGATTTTGCCATTTTCGTCCTGGCAAAGCGAAGATCCCGAGAAACTTTGGGAATGGATGGCGAAATACGAAGAAAAGACCGGCGGTAAGTTGCTGGCAATTCCGCATAACGGGAACTTGTCGAATGGAAGGATGTTCGCGTTAACGGATTTCGAAGGCAACCCCATGACGGCAGATTATGCAAAGCGGCGCGCTCGTTGGGAGCCATTGCATGAAGCGATGCAGACAAAGGGCAGTAGTGAGACACATCCGACACTTTCGCCCAATGATGAATTTGCTGATTTTGGAATTAAGGGTTGGGAGTACGGGAATTTGACGCTGGAGGGGCAGCCCGAAACGCCGGAGATGCGGCCATTCATGTTTATCCGCGGTGCACTATTAAACGGACTGGCGCTTGAACAAAAACTCGGAACTAACCCGTTCAAGATTGGATTTATCGGAGGTACTGATGTCCACAACTCACTAACCTCCATCGAAGAAGACAATTTCTTCGGCAAACATGTGGCGCAAGAACCGCACCCTGGACGCTGGAGTCAGGTGGCGAAGAAAGGCCTCGGATTTACGCGCTACGACTGGATGTATGAAGCAGCTGGCTATGCGGGCGTGTGGGCAACGGAAAATACCCGCACGGCGCTATGGGATGCCCTGATGAGGAAAGAATGCTACGCGACTTCCGGGACGCGGATGACCGTGCGTTTTTTTGGGGGATGGGATTTTACGCCAGAAGATTCGCGCACGCGTTATCTGGCCGAGATTGGCTATCGAAAGGGAGTGCCGATGGGAGGTGACCTGCCGACGGCTTCCGCAGGCGCAAAGTCACCGACATTTCTGGTTGCAGCGAGCAAAGATCCGATTGGTGCAAACCTGGACCGTGTCCAGGTGATTAAGGGTTGGTTGGACAAAGACGGAAAGACGCACGAGAAAATCTATGACGTGGTGTGGGGAAATGCTGACCGCCGCAGACGTGGGGCGAACGGAAAGATTCCTCCTGTGGGCGACACGGTGGACGTTTCGCGCGCCACCTGGACAAATACGATTGGAGATCCGGAGCTGATGACGGTGTGGAAAGATCCGGATTTTGATCCCCAACAACGGGCGTTTTACTATGTGCGCGTGCTCGAAATTCCAACTCCGCGGTGGACAGATTACGACTCTGTGCGATTTGGGGTTAAGATGACTCCTGACGTACCGATGAAACACCAGGAGAGGGCATGGACGTCACCGATCTGGTACACCCCGACACGCTAGAAAAGCCTGCAGCGCGCGGGGTTACGCGGAAAGTCCATTCGATTTTTTCGCGGGAATTCTTGCCAAGAGTCCTTCGCGAGCCATTGGTCCATTTCCTGTTTTTTGGCGCGTTGCTTTTTCTCTATTTTCAATGGAGAGGAGGCGGATACGGCATTACGTCAAACCGTATAGTTATTACGCAGGGACAGATCGAGCATTTAGCCGTCGGCTATGCGCGAACCTGGCAGAAGACTCCTACCGAGGCCGAACTAAAGGGTCTTATCGACGAATATGTGAAGGACGAAATCGCGACTCGTGAAGCGATTTCCATGGGGCTCGATCGAGACGACACGATCATTCGCCGACGATTACGGCAAAAGTTGGAATTTTTAGCAGAGGAGACCATCCAGCAGGCTCCCCCGACAGATGGAGACCTTACAGCGTGGATGGCACGGCACCCGGAGGCTTTCCATTCTGAACCGCAAGTTGCGTTTCGACAGGTTTATCTCAACACCTCGCGACGGGGACAAAACGCGAAATCCGACGCCGAAAGACTGTTGACGAAACTTCGCCTAGCGGGACCAAATGCCTCGATCGGCGCATTAGGCGACCAGACGATGTTGCCCGCACAGCAGGGTCTTGCACCGCTCTTTGATACCGCTCGCACCTTTGGTGATGATTTCGCGCAGGCATTGATGCGTTGTGATGTGGGGCAGTGGTGTGGACCGGTCGAGTCGTCATTTGGATTACATCTGGTGCTGGTTACGCGGAAGGTGTCGGAAGCGCAGCAAGATCTAGCCGCGATACGACCGCAAGTTGAGCGCGAAGTGATGCTCGAGCGGAAAAATAAGGAGCTGCAAAATCTGTACGACAAGCTATTGACCAAATACACTGTGAAGATCGAACAGCCTGCGACAAACGCAAGTGGAACGACGGTGAAATGACGAGTCGCATACCCGTGTTGCTGGCAATACTTGTCGTAGTGTGTGTCTCTGCAGCGATCGCGCATGAAGCGCGTCCTGGTTATCTCGAGCTGAAGGAAACTGGCCCCAACACGTACTCATTCTTGTGGAAGAAACCGACGGGAGGGGAAGTAGAGATTGCCATAGCGCCGCTGATTCCGAAGGAATGCCAGTTACAGACACCGGACCGGCAGCAAGTCACGCCGAATGCGGTGATCGTTCGCGGAACTTTGATTTGCGATGGTGGACTTGCAGGCAAGACCATTTTAATTGACGGACTGGACGCAACGATCACCGATGTGCTCGTCAGTGTGCATCATACCGACGGGCGGACGGAGAATTATCTGTTGCGGCCCACTTCTCCGTCTGTGACGTTTGGTGGAGTGACCACGCTTACCAGCAGAGCATTGAGTTATGTCCAGCTCGGGGTTCAGCACATTCTCCTGGGAGCGGACCATTTGCTGTTTGTGCTTGGTCTGATGCTGATCGTTTCCGATCGGTGGATGCTCGTCAAAACCATTTCATCGTTTACATTGGCTCATAGTATTACCTTGGCCATTGCGACGCTGGGATATGCCAGCGCGCCACTTCCGCCGCTGAACGCGGCGATTGCACTCAGCATACTTTTCCTCGGCCCCGAGATTGTGAAAGTGTGGCGCGGTGAAACGAGTTTCACAATTCGACATCCATGGGTCGTAGCATTCGCTTTCGGACTGCTGCACGGGTTTGGTTTTGCCAGCGGTCTTACCGCGATGGGGCTGCCGAAGGCGGAGATTCCGTTAGCGCTGCTGCTTTTTAACGTGGGAGTCGAAATTGGCCAAATCTCGTTTGTCATTCTGGTGATTTTGCTGGAGCGCTCGTTTCGCGTATTGCAAGTGCATTGGCCGAGGATCATTGAACGGCTCCCCGGATACGCAGTGGGAACCCTAGGCGCCTACTGGACGATCCAGCGAACCATGATTCTGATCTGGGGAACGCGATGAGGTCGCGGCGGTTTGCATTTTTGTTCGCAGCGCTTTGTTGGCCGGTGATGGTATTGGCGCATACCGAAGGCGGTCGCGCAGAAGGATTCATCGCGGGATTTCATCATCCGATCTCGGGACTCGATCACATTCTCGCAATGGTTTCAGTGGGGCTTTGGGGAGCGCAATTGGGAGCGCCTGCAATCTGGTTGTTGCCTGTGACGTTTCCTGTTGTTATGGCCTTTGGCGGAATGCTGGGGTTGATCGGCGTGCCCTTGCCGGGAGTGGAAATTGGAATTGCGATTTCCGGTATTATTCTGGGGATGGCAGTACTTTCTGAGTGGCGTCCGCCGCTGTGGGTCGCCGCGGTAATTGTGGGTATCTTTGCCATTTTTCACGGCCATGCGCATGGAACAGAATTGCCGGCCGGTGCCAGTGGCATGCTCTACAGCATTGGATTTGTGATGGCAACAGGACTGCTGCACGGTTGCGGCATCTCCATTGGATTGATTCATCGCTGGACATGGGGACGTTGGGCGCTGCGGGTGGCAGGGTTTGTGGTGGCGGTTGCGGGTGCAAGATTCTTGTGGCGGGCGATCGCATGATCCGCCCCTCCGGAGTTGCGCGGAAGACCGTTGTCGGAGCGGCGTCGTTGCTGTTGCTGCCAGTTGCCTCGTTTGCGCATTTGAGCAGTACCGGACTCGGTCCTTTTTACGATGGACTTACCCATTTCTGGCGGTCACCGGAAGAAATCATTCCGGTCCTGGCGCTGGCCTTTTTAGCCGGGCTCCGTGGGCCGCGAGCCGGACGCTATACTTTGTTTATTCTGCCCGGAGCATGGTTCGTTGGAGGACTGGCCGGATTTGCGCTACCGAAGGCCGACCATTCCACACCGGTCGTATGCTTCTCGTTCCTGATGCTGGGGGCGCTGGTGGCCGTCGACGCGCCATTGCGGCCGGTGCTCGTTGCCGGGATCGCTTCTGCCTTTGGGCTGGTCTTCGGGTATTTCGATGGCGTGGGGATGTCATTCGGAAGCTTGGGAATTCTGGGACTACTGGGCAGTGTCTCGTCGCTGTTCGTTCTGGTCGCCCTGGCGGCTGCGCTAGTCGCTTCGCTACAGGTTCCCTGGATGAGGATAGTCGTTCGCGTAGCAGGAAGCTGGATCGTCGCAGCAGGACTCCTTCTTATCGGTTGGGCATTTCACACCAACAATCATGATCCCAGGGCGCAGTCGTCCGCGATTCAGCAGCAAACAATACAGTTCGCTCCGAGCGAAGAGCAAACACCGTAGTTCTTCCTAGTGGCTTTGCGTAAATTTCCCAATACCCAGATTCGGACTAGGGAACTATGCTCTGGCCCAGAGTTTACTTGAAAGGAATCACCATGCGCATTGCTCGTCTGATCCTCCCCGTTCTGGCACTCATTCTTTTTGCTTCTGCCGTTCCGACAAACACGACACAAGCCCAGGTCGGGAAGCTTGTCATCAACAAGGCAGTTTACGGCAAGAACGGCGAAGGAAAAGATGTGACTCGCCGCCTACGCAACATGATTCAGAACAACACGCTTGATGTAAAAGTGAATAACGACAACATGGGTGGCGATCCGAATGTCGGCGCCGACAAGTCGGTGAAAGTAGATTACACCTATCACGGACAGACCTTACACAAGGTAGTAAAAGAGGGCGACCGTCTCAAGTTACCCTGAGACGGATTTCGATTTCACTGCTAGTGCGGAACCAGCTTGGCGTCAAGAATTTCGCGTATCCGCGCTGCCAGTGTCGCAAAGGAAAAGGGCTTGATCACCAGCCCATGTGTGGCTTCGGATACTCCGTGACGGATGATTTCGTCGTCCGTATAACCGGACATGAAGAGCAGCCGCAAGTCTGGCTTCTTCATTCTCAGCTGGTCTGCAAGAACGCGGCCGTTCACTCCCGGCATAATGATGTCCGTAAGAAGTAAGCCGATTTCTCCGGCGTGTTGGTCAAATAGAATCATCGCCCGTTCCGCATCCTCAGCGTCGTAGACGTGGTAGCCCATTTTTTCCAGCTGGGCTCGCGTGACTTCGCGAAGCGATTGTTCGTCTTCGACCAAGAGAATCGTTTCCGATCCACGCGAAAAAAAAGAGTTGTTTGGTGGACGCTCGGTGACGGGCTCACTGTCGACGCGAGGCAGATAGATATCAAACGTTGTGCCATTCCCCGGCTCGCTTTCGACCCAGATGTAGCCCCCGCTCTGTTTTACGATACCGTAAACCGTTGCCAGTCCGAGGCCCGTTCCTTTTCCAACCTCCTTGGTGGTGAAAAACGGCTCAAAAATATGTTCCAAGATCTCCTTTTTCATTCCGATTCCGGTGTCTGAAACAGCGAGTTTGATATAGTCGCCGGCCTTCGAACCCATATGCGTTTTTTCAAAATCAGAGTCCAGGGTGACATTTGACGTAGCGATCGAAAGACCACCCCCGTCAGGCATGGCATCGCGCGCGTTGACGACGAGATTCATAAGCACTTGTTCAATTTGACCGGGGTCGGCCCTAACGGAACCAATCTCGGGTTCCAAGAACAGGGTAACGCGGATGTTTTCGCCGATCAGTCGTTGCGTCATTTTATGCAACTGCTTGACCGATGCGTTCACATCCAGGATCACGGGCTGCAGGATCTGTTTGCGGCTGAAAGCAAGCAACTGGCGCGTTACGTTGGTGGCGCTTCTCACTGCCATCCGAACTTTTTCCAGATACTTCTGAAAGATTTCATCGGGGGGCACGCGTTCCCCCATCAGTTCCATATTGCCCATAATGACACCAAGCATGTTGTTGAAATCATGAGCGACACCCCCGGCCAGGTTACCAATGGCCTCCATGCGCTGGGCGTGCCGGAGCTGCTGCTCGAGCAGCTCGTGCTCGGTCGTATCGGTGACCAGGGTCAGAACGCAGTCTACGCCTTGCACTTCGAGGCGCTCGGCGGCGATAACCACGTTGCGAATTTTTCCGGTTTTTGTGCGCAGCCTGAATTTGAAATCGCGCACAGGCGCTCCGGAATGAATCAAATCGGTGAGACGATCGCGGTCCTGCTGATTCACGTAAAGGGCAGATATGGGACTCCCGATCAGTTCTTCTGATGTGTACTCCGTCTCCAGTGAAAGCGCGTCATTTACGTCGAGAAATATTCCTTCTATCGTGGAAATACCGATCCCAACCGGACTTGCGTGAAACGCTTTGTCGAAGTGTTCTTCGGCAACGCGTCGATCCTCCTCGGCACGTTTGCGGGCAATCACCTTGGCAACATGAGAAGAAATGTTTTTCAGTATCTGAACATGCGAATCGCTGAAGGCTCGGGGATCGGTGTAATGCTGCACGACCATAACACCAAACGTCTTGTCATCCACCCGCAGCGGAACACCGACCCACTGGGCCGTGGGCTTCCCGTAAGCCACAATTTTGCCCTGTCGCAGCATTTCTTTGTCGCCGGCTTCGTCCAGTCGGAGAGCGAGACCCGTCTGAAGCACGTACTCCGTACGACCCTTGCCGGATCTGCGGCGGGAGAGGGGTGGATCCACGTCATCGATGTAATAGGGGAATAGAACCTCACCCGTCTTCTCGTCCTGAAGGGCAATGTAAAAGCTGTCTGCGGGAACAATGGATTTAATGATTTCATGAACTTTCTTGTACAGCTCGTCCAGAGTTTGAGTTTGGTCTGCAGCTTGGGCAATGTCGAGTAAGGCGTTCCGGAATACCTCTTCTTGCTTCCGGAGAGTGATGTCGCGCGCCACAACGACACAGCCGACAATTGTTCCAGTTTGATCTCGTAGCGGGCTAAAGTTGTAGCTCCCCGACCACGTTTCGCCAGTATCTTTGCGATGGAGGCGATATTCGGCATTTGTAACGGTCTCTCCACGAAGAGCCCTGGGAACTGCCCATTGGTCTAATTTGGCCAGGTCACCGTTGGGCAGGTAGACGTCGAGAATATCGGCATAGGCAGAGAGACTGCGACTGCAATCGAGCTTGGACTTGAATTTGTGGAAGGTGGCGAAGGCCTCGTTGAATTCCACAAACTGGCCGTTAGTGTCAGAGATAAATACTGCATCCGTCATGCTCGCCAAAGCCGCATCCAGTTTTGTGCGGCCGTCAGCCAACTCCTGTTCGGCTCGCTTACGCGTGGTGATGTCCTCGGTGAAGATGAGAATGCCACCGATCTCTCCCTGGTTGCCGTACCAAGGCTGTATTTCCCAGCGAATCCATCGCACGGAACCGTTGGGCTGCACGAAACGATCGTCTTCATTCCGGACGATTTCACCAAGCAGGCCTCGTTGGTGTGCCTCCTTCCACCGATCCGGAATTGCTGGGAAAACCTCATAATGGGAAACGCCCTGTAAGTGACGGTCACCCAACGCATAATCGGTACGCCATCGTCGGCTGGCGTGAAGATAGTTCATCTTCCTGTCAAACATGGCTAGAGCCACGGGTGCGTGCTCAATGAAGAGTCGGAGGCGTTCCTGGCTTTCCTGAAGAGAATCTTCGGCCCGCTTGCGTTCCGTAACGTCCAGTTTCATGGCGATGAAGTGAGTAATCAAACCTTCCGAGTTTTTCACCGGAGTGATGGTCATCTCCTCCTGATAGAGGCTGCCATCCTTTCGCTTGTTGCAGAGTTCGCCCTGCCAGATTTTCCCCGAGAGAATCGTGTTCCACATCTGTTTGTAGAATTCAGGCGGTTGTCGGCGGGAACTCAGAAGTCGCGTGTTCTGACCGATGGCTTCAGACCTTGAATAACCGGAAAGATTTTCAAAGGCCGCATTAACCCAAACGATCGTACCTTGCCGAGTACTGATTAAAATGGGGTTCGCGGTAGCCTCGAGCGCAGCCACCTGTAGATGGACCAGTTCCAGAGGCAAGGGAAGCTTAGAGTTACCGAGAATTTTAGAGCGACTAGTCAAGGTGCGCCTGGAAGAGAATCCCCACCAAAAGTATAGCCAGTTAGACATCGGACATTCCGCAAACTGCCGATACGTAGTTCCACGTACGTATAACGGACTACGTGAGGGAGGGAGCAGGGATTAGTTAAGTATGCACTTGACAATTGACCCGGAACTTTATACTTTAGTGCGTGCTTAACAATTTGAGCCGTGAAGGGAGAATCTCATGAAAGAATCTTCAGTGACCCACAGTACATTTGTAATTGAACGCAATTACTCCGCGACGCCCGAAAAGGTGTTTGCGGCGCTTGCCGACCCGGCGAAAAAACGACGCTGGTATGCGGATAGTGAAAGTGGCGAAGCGGAGGTGTTCGAGATGAACTTTCAAGTGGGAGGAAGCGACCGGACTGTCCGGCGCATGCCGCCCGGAAGCCCTTTTCCCGGGGTTGCTTTGATAAACCAAACCAATTACCAGGACATCGTGCCAAATCGGCGCGTGGTCATTGCCTATACAATGACCCTCGGGGAAAAACGGATCTCCGCTTCGCTTGCGACGTTTGAACTGCTCGCAACAGAGAGAGGTACCGATCTGATCTTTACTGAACAGAGCGCCTTTTTTGAAGGTGCGGACGGACCACAGATACGTGAACAAGGGTGGCGTCACTTGCTTGAAAGGCTCGATCAGGAGCTCGAGCGCAAGTGAGTGACCATGGGGCGATAGATGAGCATACATAGGCGAAAAGCAAACGTTCATCAGGTGTTTCACGCACTGGGTGACGCTACGCGGCGTTTGATGATGGAGAAACTGAGCGAAGGACCTGTCTCGGTTTCACAATTGGCCAGGCCCTTCGCGATGACCCTGGCCGCGGTGATTCAGCACTTGCAAGTGCTAGAAGAAAGCGGGCTTGTCCGCACCGAAAAATTGGGGAGAGTGCGGACTTGTCGAATCGAACCTGCCGGTTTATCCGTGGTGGAACAATGGATCGATGAGCGACGGACAAGCTGGGAAAAGAGGTTTGATCGACTGGGCGAATTGCTGAAGGAACCAGAGGAAATATAACAACCCGGACTGAATTATTCAGCTGGAATGGGAATCGCAGCAGGAAACTCGTTTCGCTTTTCAGTCGCGATCTCCGTTTTGTAACTGTGCGAGGTGTCACTCAATACGTGGTTTATTTCAGCTCCGTTCAGATACCGAAGCCGAGCTGATTCGCTGGTGCGCAAGGCTACCTGTACAAGACCCAGCAGGGTGGCACGCTCGGAGAAGGTAATTTTTCCACCCACCATGATTCCGCATTTCTCGATCGTCACAAAGGCGGAACTGGCGACTGCTTCCCTGGATTCTTCCGAGAAGCTAGCTACTGAAATAGTCGGCGGCATAAGAGGAAAAGAAGTACCAAGAAAAATCGCCTGGCAGGGATACAGTACTCCGGATCTCACGATCTGCAAAGTGAGAGGGTCGGTGCCGAACGCGTGGAGCAGCTCGTCTTCAGGAAATCGCCAGTCCGTGAAGCGAGCGATCATCTCCAGCACGGCCAGGTCAGGTCGAGAAACAGGTCTTGCAGCAATCATCAGGCGCTGTTCCACTATTCGCAGCAGCTTCTCGGCTGAACGGCAGTCCTGACCGCAAACAACGAGTCCATGATTACCAAGCAAGAAAACATCAGTTTCGGGCGCCTCGGAAATTGCGCTTTCAACCGCCTGGGCGAGAGGCAATCCAGACGGAGCGTAGGGGACCCATCGCCAGTGCAAGCCAGCCAGTCGTTCTCTGAGCAGTTCAGGCGTGTCCGATCGAATTGCCCACGCGATGGCGTTGATGGAATGAACATGGATCACGACGCGATGCCGAATGACCGCATGCATTGCCGTTTCAATGGACGGAACAGAATTGCCCCGGAGCGCAAGACGGGAGGAAATGTCCGATTTATGTTGAATGCAGGATTTTACTTCACCCAGATCTAGAGGAACAAAACAATCGATATCCATTGCATCGGCAAGGAATTTGCCGGAGGCCTTAATCCAGAGAATTCCGTCGAGCTTTATTGATGTGTTTCCATTGCTTGCTTGCACAAGAAACGGGTCACGCCCGATTTGTACGGACAGTTCCCGGAGACGGGAAAACTCCTTCTCGTGCCGAATCGACAAGAGTTCGGACTGGCTTGCCTTTTTCACAACCCGATCTCTCCTTCGGCTTCGGTTGCCGAGACCTCAGGAGGTGTTTGAATAATGTTGAGCGGATTGGACGGGCGCCTGTTCCTGGAACGGGCGCGATTTTGACCGATTTTTATGGAAGCCTGGAAAATCGTTCCAACTGCAAGAACACCGCCTAATTTATGGGCGCCTACGGAGGCCAAACCCATCGAAGCAAAGCATCCGCACGACGAGCAGTCAGGAGTTCCTCCAAACTGGCAAGGAGTAATTTTGGTTTCCAGGTCAGCCGACAAGGTTTGGGTGGTCAGAGCAAAAATGCAATCCTCGGGGCTCTTCGGCGGCGAAGCGAATTGCTCGATGACCACCTGGGGCATGTCTAATTTTGGATATTGCTTTCGCAGTCGCAGCATGTCGGCGATCGCTTGCCCGCGTTCAGAAGGGCTGAGGATCTCCGGCATGTTATCGCCAACCTGAGGGGTGAAAAGGCTGAACCAGACTTTCTTGACTTCTGGTCGGGGTGTCCAGAACTCCAGAAACTGAGCAAGATAGCCGGGCTTCTTCATCATCTGCCCTGTAATTGTGCAATGCACCGTGATTTTCTGGTCGACAATATTTTTTAGAATCCGTTCATACGTGGCAGGGGCGCGACGAACATCATGTTCAGGCTGCAGTCCGTCGATCGAGACGACTACAGACAAATGGGGATGAGTGGGCCAAGTTGGACCCATGGTCCTGAAAGCGCTGGTTACAATTTGCACATGAATGCCGCGTCCGAGCAATGGCGGAATGAGCTGTTCCAATTCGCGGAATCTTACCAGGGGATCCCCACCGACGATCGACAGGTGCAACGGCTTGATACGATCAACGACTTCAAGGACTCCGTCGACCAGTGCCTGACCACGGCGATCGTTTAGCTCGCGCAGGGTTTTTCCGCCACCCAGATGAGACTCGTCGTAGGCGTAGCAACCGGGGCATTTCAGCGGACACTCCCGCGTGATTTCTATGGAGAGAGAGGGCGGTTCGCCCTTGAGGATCTTTCCCCAGGCTTTGAGGATTTGACGTGTTTCCACCGGCATGGGGGCCTTTTCCGGCCGCGTCCCGCGTGCGGCCAATTCCTACTCGACTGTCTCGACCTGGCGAGAGATTTACCGGTCAACGAAGATACAACTATCTAGACTACGAACCTTATGACCTGAGCAGCGTGAGGATGAACAGAACGGGAATGAATCTTTCGTTTAATCCGCCGAGCGGTGACCCTGCTGGACGGTCTAGCCAGTATATACAGATCTGGGGGAATTTGCACCGGAACATGAAATATAACTCCTGCGCAAGGCGTGCGGACAGTTTTCAGAGATATCTTGTTTCAGATAGGAAGGGAATGACTTATTATCATCCGGTCGATACTTGATCCAGGGTCGTACATCGTACAGATCATTCGGTGTGATAGTGTGCATGGCCCAAGAATTGTAACCAGCTGCAGAGTTTTTTATTCCGTCGAGTCGGACAAGGAGAATACGAATGAATCGGATTCCTATGAATTTAGCTAGGCGCATGATGATTTCTGGCGCGATGTCGATTGTCGTCGCAATTCCCGCGAATGCCCAGAACCCGCAATTGCAGGAAAAGCTTGCGGCGGTGAAGCAGAGTACTGCTGAGAACCAGCAGAGGCTGCATCAGTATCAATGGACGGAGACTACCCAATTGACGCTGAAGGGCGATCCGAAACCATCTTCCACTAATTTGTGCCACTACGGTCCTGACGGTCAGGTGCAAAAAACGCTGATCAGTACCCCGCCAGAACAGCCGAGTGGTGGGAGGATGAAGCAGAGGATCATTGCCAAGAAGAAAGAGGAAATGAAGGACTATATGGGCGACGTCAAAGCGTTGCTCAGCCAATATGTCCCGCCAGATCCGCAAAAAATGCAGGCGGCATACGCGGCTGGAAAGGTTTCGCTGAACCCTATGGGTGGGATGATGAATCTGATATTCAAGGATTATTCGATACCGGGCGATCAGATGACACTGACGTTTGATACTTCATCCAAAAAGATTGTTTCTGTTAGTGTGAACACATATATGGGTGAAGAGAAGGACGCCGTAACCTTGCAGGTGCAGATGGCCAGTCTTCCCGATGGCACGAACTACGTGCAACAGTCTGTGCTGAATGCGAAAGCCAAAGAACTGACTGTTACCACAACGAACTCCAACTACCAAAAGATGTAAATCGTTTTGATGATTGGCGGAACGCAAAGCTCCTCTGCCGCGGGCGGCGAATCCGAATCCGCCGCTCGCGATTCAAATATTCTAGAAGATCATGGACCTTAGATGGGCGACCGAATTCGATTGATGTCTGAGCGGCTCCTCTGGAGCTATGCCTGCCAAATTGTCTTTCTAACCTTCGCCCTAATTTTGTTTGCTGCCGCTCCCGCACGAGCGCAAGACACACAATTCCTTCCCGAAATCGATGCGTACCTAAAGTTGAATCCCTCTGTTCGAACATATCTCCAAGTGAAAGATGACCGGGACGGCGGAGATCCCACACAGTTCACCTTCGGCCCCAGCATTGAGTTTTATCTGAAACCGCTGATCAAATTGAAACAGGTGACGTTATTTGATTTGGACGATGCGAAGGCCAGGCCTGTGGTTCTCGAAGTGGGATACCGCCTCATCACTGCGCCCAATACCCCTGTTGAAAACCGGGAATTGGCGGCTGCAACTTTCAACTTTCCGGTCGTGGGAAGTGCGCATCTGTCTGATCGCAACCGGATCGAACTGGACTGGAAGGCTGGAGTATTCACCTGGCGCTATCGGAATAAACTGACCCTTGAACGGACCTTCGCAATCCGGTCATATCACTTGATTCCATACCTTGCGGCGGAGCCATTTTACGAAAGCCAGTACAACAAATGGAGCACCACCGACCTCTTCGCGGGCTGCTTGCTACCGGTCGGAAAGCATTTCCAGTTCAACGCCTACTACGAGCATGAAAACGACACTGGAAAAAGCCCAAATCGCCAGGAAAACTATGTGGGGCTGGTGCTAAACATGTATTTTTCGGCTCGCCAGAATTAAGAACTATGCCAGCTTGAAGTCAACGGTAAGCACGGTTATGTCGTCCTGCTGCCCCTCGCCCCGGGGCTGTTCAGACCAACGCGACAGTTCATCCAATAACCCATCAGCGAATTGATCTACGGCCAATTTTGGGTGGGTGTCCATGAACTTCAAGAATCGCGCAGTGCCGAATTCCTGATCCGAAGGATTTTTCGTTTCGGGAACCCCATCGGTGTAGAGAATCAGGCGATCGCTAGCCGCAATTGGTAGCTGGAGAGATGAGTAGGCTGCTTCGGGAAACATCCCGAGAAACAGTCCGTTCTCGACCACCTCGCTTGCTCTTCCGGTAGCGTTGCGCCAGAAAAGAACCGGAGGATGCCCCGCCCCGGCGTAGGTGATGACCTTGTTCTCGAGGTCAACATAGACATAAGCAGCGGTCACGAAATTGTGTTCAAACTTTCCGCAGAGCGCCTTATTCAGGCCGACCAGGACCTGGACAGGATCGGACGCGTGAGGAGCCTGGGCACTCAAAGCTACTTGCAACATAGAGGCAATCAGGGCGGACGGCAGGCCGTGACCGGAGACATCGGCAATCAGAATGCCGACGTGCTTGTCGTCTACGATGATGAAGTCGTAAAAATCGCCGGCGACGGATGTCATCGGAATATAACGTGCAAAGATATCCAGCCCATTCAGCTTGGGTGTTTCACGTGGCAAAATGGACAGCTGGATCTGTCGAGCCATTTCCAGCTCGATGTTGATCGCGATCAGCTGTCTGGCGATCTGTTCATGGGCTTCGCGAAGCTGCAAATGCGTTCGAACCCGGGCTTTGACTACGGCTTCTGAGAACGGCTTATGGATGTAATCCACTGCGCCGACTTCAAAACCCTTGGTTTCATCATCAGTGCCGGTCTGGCCGGTCAGAAAGATGACGGGGATCTCCTTTGTATCCGGATTAGCCTTAAGCCGCCGGCAGACTTCATATCCATCCATCTCCGGCATCATGACATCGAGCAGGATCAGGTCGGGCTTATCTTCGCCATTGGCGATAGCCAGGGCCTTCTCACCGTTCGTGGCAACCTTGGTTTTGTATGTCTCTTTGAGAGCGCCGGAGATCACGCCGAGGTTGATCGGAGTGTCATCGACAATCAATATTGTTTTCTGAGAGGGCACGGAGCTAGTCATGGTCTTACTCCAGTTTTAGAGAAAGGCGAGTAGAGATGTCTGAAAGAGACTTGAGCGCACCAGCAAAATCAAAATTTCCCACATGGTCCGAAAGAGCATTTAACTCTGTTTCGGTCAGAACTGCCGAGAGCGCAGGGCGAGCCTCCATGATGAAATCGGAGGCTTCGCCATCGTCGTTACTTAACAGTTTTTTGAGTCGAGCGAGCGGTTTAAGCACAGTTGCGGGATCGCCGTTCGCTCTCGTGGCGACGTGTTCGGGTGGAAGCGCGGACTGAATGGCAGCAACTGTGGATTCCAATGACGTTGAAAGATCACCGAGGGCGTTATCGATTCCCGTACCGGTGGTGAGCGCGGACTCAGCTCTGGCCGCAACCGCAGCCAGGGACACCGCGCCCAAATTTGCGGCGGAGCCCTTCAGAGAATGGGCCGCGCGCGCAGCAGTGGCTGTGTCCCCGGCGACAAGTGCGGTACGGATTTCCTGCACCGCACCGGCGGAGGACTGAGCGAATTTGCGAAGAAGCGATTCGTAGCGTTTGGTATTGCCACCTGTGCGCTTGAGTGCCGCCCCCGTGTCGATACCTGGAATTTTCAGAGCTTCAGCCGGCGGAGTTTGCGCGGGCGACGGAGCTCCTTCCCCAGAGCTCCTAGCTGCTTCCGCCGATAACTCGCGGGGTTTTATCCAGTGCAGCAGCGTATTGAATAACGCTTCGGGATCAATGGGCTTTGAAACGTGATCATTCATGCCAGCTTCGTTACATTTTTCAATATCGGCGACCATCACGTTGGCAGTCATCGCAATGATCGGAAGCTTTGCAAACTTCGCATCGGAGCGGATCTTCTTTGTAGCGGTAACTCCATCCATGACGGGCATCTGCATGTCCATCAGCACGGCGTCGTAGTGATGCTCGTTGACCATGCGGATTGCAACCTCGCCATTTTCTGCATGGTCGATCGAGAGATGAGCATCCTCGAGCAGTCCGAGAGCAACCTCTCGGTTAAGTTCGTTGTCTTCCACCAATAAGACACGCGCGCCTCGCAGTGCGGAAAGCTCCGCTTTGGGAACAGACTCCACGTTTTTCGCATTTTCCTGGCTGACACCCAAAACCTCGATCGCAGAGTCGAACAGCATGGAGGCGGTAACTGGCTTGATCAGTACGTTCGCGAAGGCGTTATCCTCAGCCTGCTTCATCACTTCTTCACGACCATACGCCGTAACCATCACGAGTTGCGGGCGATGGGCGAGATTGGGAAGCGCGCGGATGCGCTTCCCGGTCTCAATGCCATCCATGCCTGGCATTTGCCAGTCGACAAAAGCAATGTCATACGGTTCGCCCACTTCGTCTGCGCGCCGCACCATCTCGATGCCTTCCAAACCCGACGGCGCTTCATGGACAATAAAAGTCATACTGAGAAGCATGCTGGAAAGCACGGCTCGAGCTTGCGGATTGTCGTCAATGATCAGAACGCGACGGCCACGCAGATCCGGGCGGGGGGAGGTTCGAGATTGCACGACACCGTCGCCAAGTCGGGCCGTGAACCAGAATGTGCTGCCTTTGCCCACAGCGCTTTCGACACCCACATCCCCACCCATCAACTGCGCCAGGCGCTTCGAAATCGCCAGGCCCAGGCCGGTTCCACCGTGTTGGCGCGTTGTTGAAGCGTCTGCTTGTTCAAACGCCTGGAAAAGGCGACCCATCTGCTCGGATGTCAGGCCTATACCGGTGTCACTCACGGAAAAACGCACCAACTGGGCGTTGTCGAATCTCTCTTGAACGCTCGCCTTAACAACGATCTCGCCACTCTCTGTAAATTTAACGGCATTGTTACAGAAATTAATCAGGATTTGTCCGAGACGCAGCGGGTCTCCTTTGAGTTGTCTCGGAACGGAGGGATCAACGTCAAAAATCAGCTCCAGCCCCTTCGAGGTTGCTTTTTCTGAAATGAGATTACTCACGTTCTCAAGGACTTTTTCGAGATCGAAATCGATATTCTCAACAGAAAGCTTGCCAGCTTCGATCTTGGAAAAATCCAGTATGTCGTTGATGATGCCCAGCAGATGCTGGCCAGCGGATTGAATCTTTCGGACGTAATCCTTTTGCCGGGGATTGAGATCAGTACGAAGCGTCAAGTGCGACATGCCAATAATGGCATTCATTGGAGTACGGATCTCGTGGCTCATGTTGGCCAGAAAATCCGCTTTTATCTTGGTAGCCTCTTCCGCTACTTCTTTTGCGCGTCGCAATTCGACCTCGGACGCTTCGAGAGCCTGGTTGATCGATTCAAGTTCTTCCTTGCGGGAAGTGATCTGGCGCTCTGAAGCCGCCAGGGCTTCGGCCTGGGCGCGCGTCTGTTCAAGCAGGGTTCGGGTCTCCATATTCCCCGACAGTATTTCGGCGCTGAGAGCGAGTGAAGGAAGAAGGGCGTCTACGAATGCCTGTTGTCGTTCGGCAAGTGATGAGACAGGAGCCAGCTCCAGGACCGCGATCGCCGAATCTTTGCCAGCGATGGGAAGAAAATGAAGAGTCAGAGGAGTGATGCTAAGAACTCCTGCATCGATTTTGGCTTGGCTGTTAGCAGCCACCGTAAGTGGCTTGCGCTCGACGGCTGCCTGCCCTACCAAACCTTCGCCCAGTGCAAATTCGCGGGGACGATCGGAAGCTTCGAGAGCAAAGGTGCCGATCTGCCGGAATCGCATGTCCTTTTCATTGGCGAGATACATGGCTCCGTAGAGGAGCGGTATGCACTCTGAGATACGAGACAACAAAGACTTTGCGAATGTCGAAAAATCCTCTGCGGATTGAAGCCTGAAAAGTGTGGCGGCCACCTCGGCCTTCACCCATCCTTGAATTTCTCGCTCCCGAGCGCCCTGTTGCAAAGTTTGCAACGCCCGGCTGATTTCGCCAATTTCGTTCGTCCGATCCAGAAAGGGAATGGGTTGATTGAGGTTGCCTCCAGCAAGGTCCTTGATGCTGTCCCGCAATGACAGTAATTCCCGCACGACTTCAATCTGTACGATGTAAAGCGCCAGCGCGAACGAACCCATCAAGCCAAAAATAATCACGATCCAGGTAAAGGAGATTGCGCGATTGGTCTTTTTAGTGAGTTCGCCCGAGGATTGGTCCACTGCCTCCCGAATGCGCAAACCAATATCGGACAAGGCTTCCCATGCCTGCTGCAATTGGGCGTCGACACCGCCACGCATCAGGTTCATCGCCTTGTCGTTATCATTTTTCAATGTGTGGGCGCGAACAGCACGGGAATTCGAGACTGCCTTATCAAATAGAGCAGCGGCTGCTGCAATCTCGCTGGCGCGGTTGGGGGTATCCCGAAGAGTTTCGTCAATGAGGGTGTGATACTCGGTGTTGGCTTGTTCTAGTTTTGCGTCGATGGCATACATTCTGTCGACATTCAATTCGGCGATCTCGGCGTACAAGAGTTGCCCGAACAATGCGACTTGGGCTCTCGCTTGGGTAAGATGCTGCAAGCTGCGAACGTCTTGATCAATTAAGTTGCTGTATCGAGTATCAATTCCACGAATTGCCGTCGTCGAGTAGATTCCCGCGACAATGACCATTAAGGCCAACGGCAGCAAGGCGAGTAGTAATTTGCGGCGAAGTTTGAGATTTGTGAGAAAGTGAATCATCATCTGCACCAAGAAACGCTAAAACTTATCTCCAGATGAAGGAAAAATCAATCGGCGTACGCGAGTTGATCTGAAATAACCCTAACATAGGTGGGCGGCGCTGGACCGGCGAATATTGGAAAATGGCAGTCTTCCAGTTGTTTCCAGTTGAAAAAGAGAGTATGAACTTAGTCTCAGCGAACTCGATCAGTGATGAATATGGAAACGAATTTGCCATACCGACCTAGAGTGCCCGGAACCCAACCGCCGCATCTCCATCCACCCTATGTCGCCACGAAACTCCGTTCACCGGCCAAGCCGCTCGTCGCAATCCCGCAGACCGTCTCGGAACTCAGTGGACCGTCATTTCCTCGCGAAATTGTAAAGTCGGGAAGTTTTGATCTCACTCGTCAGCATAAAGCCGAGCCGATTGGTCAGCGAATTGTGGTTTCGGGCAAGGTGCATGATGAAGGAGATCGTCCTGTTCCGCACGCGCTGATCGAGGTCTGGCAGGCGAATGCCGCAGGCCGGTATCTGCACGAACGGGATCAGCACGACGCACCGCTCGACCCGAACTTTACCGGTTGCGGACAGATGCTGACCGATTCCGAAGGCCGATACACTCTCGTAACCATCCGTCCGGGAGAGTATCCCTGGCGCAACCATTACAATGCGTGGCGGCCGGCGCATATACATTTCTCGCTGTTTGGCCCGTCATTCGCGACACGACTGGTCACGCAGATGTATTTTCCTGGCGACCCGTTACTCGCGTACGATCCGATTTTCAACTGTGTGGATGATGCGAAGGCACGCGACCGATTGATCGCGATTTTCGATTGGGATTATACAATTCCGGAAGAAGCTCTTGGCTATCGCTTCGATATCGTACTGCGCGGGAAAGATGCGTCTCCTTTTGAGAAAAAGCCATGACCCTTCCCGCAACAACATGGCAGACGGTGGGACCCTATTTCAGGATTGGGCTCTCGCCATTGTATCGAAGCGAATTGGCTGACCCGCAGAATATGGAAGAGCAGATCACGGTTCAGGGCCGTGTCCTGGACGGCATGGGGCATCCTGTGCCGGACGCAGTCCTTGAGATATGGCAGGCCGACGCACATGGAAACTACGCACAATCAAACGAAACGGAAAACGATTTGACATCGGGGTTTTTTGGATTTGGACGTATGGCCACGGACGCTGGCGGGTCCTTTCATTTTTCAACGATCAAACCGGGAAGAGTGCCCGGGCCAGACGGAACCAGACAAGCGCCGCATATTGTGGTTTCTTTATTTATGAGGGGATTACTCACCCGTCTGGTTACGCGGGTTTATTTTCTGGACGAGCCTTCAAACAGCGAGGATCCGATCTTGAAACTGGTTGAACCGGCCCGCCAGTCGACGTTGATGGCCGTCCCTGTGAATGGAAATCCACATCTCTTGCAATGGAACGTCGTCTTGCAGGGTCAGTACGAAACAGTATTCTTTGATTTTTAAGGATCTTCGGGCTTCATGCACACACAAGTCGGGATTATCGGTGCAGGTCCGGCAGGACTCATTCTCTCTCATCTCCTCCGGCAACAGGGAATCGCCAGCGTCCTCGTAGAAAAATACAGTCAGGAGCATGTGCAGGAGCGCGTGCGCGCCGGGGTGCTTGAGCACGGCACGGTTCGAATGCTGATCGAGATGGGGCTAGGCGAGAGGCTGCAGCGTGAGGGATTGATTCATTACGGAATCGAGCTCAGTTTTCTAGGCCGCCGACATCGCATTGATTTCAAGGAACTGGCAGGGAACGGCATCACGGTCTATGGGCAAAATGAAGTTGTGAAGGATCTGACGCGGGCGTGCCTGGACAAAGGCGGGGAAATTGTTTTTGGGGCGGAAGATGTGTCGATCCACGGCGTGCAAACCGACCGACCGCTAATCCGCTACAAAACGAACGGAATCGAGCGTCAAATTACCTGTGACTTTATAGCAGGTTGCGACGGGTTTCATGGAATATGTCGCTCGAATATTCCCGCGGAAGTTCTGAAGATTTACGAGCGGGTTTACCCTTTTGCATGGCTGGGTATACTTGCCGAGGCGGCACCTTCCTCGGACGAACTGATTTATGCAAATCATGAACGAGGGTTTGCCTTGCTCAGTATGCGTTCGCCGAAGATCAGCCGACTCTACATTCAATGTGAACCGGAAGAGGATCTTGCACAGTGGCCGGACGAGCGTATTTGGGATGAACTGGAGCTCCGATTAGCGTACGGGAGCTGGAAGTTGACCCGTGGACCTATTTTTCAGAAGAGCGTAACAGGAATGCGCAGTTTTGTAGCTGAGCCGATGCAGTTTGGAAGGTTATTTCTTGCAGGAGACGCTGCTCACATTGTTCCACCGACTGGTGCCAAGGGGTTGAACCTGGCTGCAGCAGATGTCCGCGTACTTGGCGAAGCGATTTCTGCGTTTTATAAATCCGGAAGTGCGATTCTCTTGAATCACTATTCAGACATTGCGCTTCGACGAGTATGGAAAGCACAGCGTTTTTCCTGGTGGATGACTTCAATGCTGCACCGGTTCCCGTCGGAGAATGCTTTCGATCATCGCCGGCAACTCGCCGAACTCGATTATGTGACGAGCTCGAAGGCGGCAGCACAGTCCCTGGCGGAAAACTATGTCGGATTGCCATTCGATCCCGTCGATGAACCTTTCAAAATCTAGAAGTGAAAAATCAGATCGGTGGCAAATACGAATTGATTGCTTTTTGTACCCGCATTATACGCAGGCGCGTTGTACGCATGTTCGTAGCGCAATTCAGGCCGGATTAGCACTGTGGTGCCGATCCAGTGCCCCCACCCGATCATGCTCTCGGTATAGCGAGTCTTGAATCCAGTTCTCTGGCCTCTGATGTCATCCAGATATTCGTTGCGGATTGTCAGATAGTCTTTCGATGAGAATTCTCTGGCTACATAATTTACGATGGCCCATTCCGGAGCGTAGCAACGCAATTCCGAGGCGTTGTTGCAGAATGCTCCGTTCGCATTCGTGATGAGCAAAGAAGCGGCGGCCGGGTTGAGCACATTTGGCACGCCCTTTTCCCACATGTACCAGCTCTCCGTGTCCATATGCCACGAGGCGTTAAATTTGTGATACCACGTTGTGTAATATGCTTGAACATTGTTGTAGGCATACTTGCCGGAATTCGAGGAGTTATCGCAGGCATAAATGTTGTCCCAACCAGTTCGCCAGGTGTAGCTGACGCAGCCATTAAACGTGGGCTTGGCATCCGGCTCACCGACCCACGGAGCAACATCATTCCCAGCAGACAGACCAACCTGCACCATCCAGTGATTATTCAGTTTCGTAGTGATGTTAATGCCGGTTTGTGTGTACGCGTCGAAGGTATAGAGCAACGAGTGGCTGTAGGTGTAATTGTCGGGAGCGAGTTGCGCTTCAATGTCGGGCAGGGAAATATAGCGGCCAATGCGGATATCCGTCCCATCGGCAATTTGTCCAAAATAGAGATCAACGTAGGCCATCACCGGGTCATAGCCATACCCGTTGTTGTATTTGAGTAGCTGATTGCTCAAGTAGCCATTTGCCGTTGTGAACCGATAGTCGAGTCCGTACAGTTGGGTGACTCGGAAGCCCCAGTCGAAATGATCCGTTTGGACCGTATCGGGTGCGCGCTCAATATAGAGGGCGACTTGGTCGAGTTGAATGGAATTGGGCTGAATGTAATAAGAGGCGGGAGCATTGCCGTAATGCGCAGTGGATGTGCTGACGTTAAATCCAGTGTTCACCCAGCCGTAGATCTTGACTCGACTCGATTCCCACCATTCTTGATGTTTGCCGCCATAAATCGCGGTCATTAACGGACCACCAGCCGTATCAGGAGCGCCGATCACCGGAGACCCGCCGTAGGGCCAATCGGAGAATGGAAATGGCGGAGAGTTAAGAGGAGCAGGATATCCTCGTCTCGGCTGGGCCGGACCGGCTGGGGATATGCCAGTCCAATCTTGCCAGTATGCTTTGCCAAAGCGCGAGAAAAATCCACCATGGACTTCGCCTGTTTGTATGATTCCGCCTGAATCCGGATCCAGGCTTTTCCTCGCCGCCTCTTGATCTGTACGGATCGTGGAAATATCTGTCGCGGGAGTTTGCGCTGGCGTCAGGAAAGGAACGTACAACGAAATAGTCATCCACAGGAATCCGCGGCTGAGCGCATTTGGAGCGATTTCTAGTTTCATGTAGCCCAGGGCCTCGTTTCGACGTTCTCGATGGTGCAGTCATGGGCGTAAGGTTCTTGTGAGGTTAAGATTTGATTTTCGTAGGCACGCCCATGAAAAATATTGATGGTGAGGTGCCAATCTATCGATGAATGCATACCGTTCGTTGCAAAGGGGTGCTTCGAGGAAAATAGAGTACAATCGCTCAATCGCTTTAAGTCATTGACTAGGAGAGTTTCATGAAATCGCAGCGTTCGCTGGCATCACTCGCAATCCTGGGCTTGTTCTTGCTGGGTGCGATTGCTTCCCAGTCGCAGACCACTTCTACCTCAGACAAAGATGTTGTTTTAAAAGCTGCTGAAGTGGGAAACAAGATTTTTCCTGACAAGGTGTTCTTTCGTGGCCAGTCCGCACCCGTTCAGGCCCGCAACACTGCAGGCGTGAAATATGCTGATGGCTTCTTCGTTCTTGCCGGGTTAGTGGATAATTCCGGATATTCTTCAGGCATTCGTGAAAAGTATCAGGCGTATTTCATTACTGAAGTTACGCTCGAAATTGGTGGGCAGACTTTGAAGCCGGGCGCTTACGGCATCGGTTTCCTGGATGCCGACAAGTTCCTCGTAATGGATTTGGGTGCGAACGATCTGTTCACCGTCTCGTCGAAGAAGGATTCGGAAATCAAACATCCCGTGCCTTTGCAGGTTCTGGCTCTCGATGGCGGCACGTATCGTCTCTACAAGGGACGCGATTTTATCGAATTTCACCGTGCGAAATAACTCTTCGAATCAAATAACAACGAGGGACCTCTGCACGTAGAGGTCCCATTTTTATTTGGGTTTTGGGCCACCGCCGACGACTCAGCTCTTGATTTGGCCACTCGCGCCATCCCACGTGACCTGCGTACCCCGGAAATAGGATTGATTTGCCATGTGGCAAGCGAGCGCGGCATTGTGCCCGAAAACGGCATCCTCGGTGACGGGTTTTCGCGTGCGGACTGCCTGGAAATAGTTCCACAGGTGAGGTCGCAAATCGTCCCATGAATCGCCCTTGTACGTAAAGCCGTCTAGCAGGGGTTCCTTGCCCGGAGCCGGATCATGTTCCTCGTGCCACTTCTTTTCGTAACTTTCTCGCATCGCGTGAGGAAAGCTGGCAGCGTAATAACTTGGGCCGCTGTCTTCTCCAGTTTGTGGCGAGTAGGTCATCAGTGTTTCAGTAACTTCGAGATAACCCTTCGAGCCCTGGAAACGATAGGTTTCCGGCATCTCGCAACCGAGATTCAGTCGCATATAGACGGGGTATTTTCCATACTGATATAACGTCGGCTGCACATCGGGCATATTGCGGCCGTCGGGAAAACGGAGAATAGCACCGAACGAGGCAGCGCGAGACGGTGGCTCATTCCAGCCCATCATAAAATTCATTCCGCTGACCAGGTGAACCAGAAGATCGCCAGCAACGCCTGTGCCGTACTCCTTCCAGCAGCGCCAGCGCGCAAAGACCTTTGGATCGAAAGGCCTCTGGGGAACGGTGCCTTGCCACGTAATCCAATCGAGTGTTTCATTAGAAAGATCCTCGGGCAGTGGATACACCCAAGCGCCGTTGGGATCGTTGCGGCCGTAAGTTCCCTCGATGAGCGTGACATCGCCAATGATTCCACTGGCGAGAAGTTCTTTCGCTTTTGCACAAATGACAGAGCTTACGCGTTGTGAACCGATCTGAACAATGCGGCTACTTTTTTTCGCCGCGTTGACCATTTCGATGCCTTCCGAGGGGCTGTGGGACATCGGCTTCTCGCAGTAAATGTCTTTTCCGGCATTGACCGTGTCCACGAGTACTTGCTTGTGCCAATGATCAGGAACCGCCGCGATGATGCAATCGATGCTCTTATCATCGAGCAGTTCCTGATACTTTCGGGTGGTCCTGATTTTTGCACCAGCAATTTCCTTGGCCAGTGCTTGCCTGCCGTCCCATAGATCACAAGCAGCCACGCATTCCACGCCCGGTAACGAAACAGAAGTCGCTAGCAATCCCGAACCTTGCATGCCCACGCCAATGATGCCAAATCGGACTTTGTCGCTCGGAGGAGTGGCAACTTCCCATCCATAGGGAATCCGCTCGGACTTTAGAAAGATGGTGTTCGCAGTCATCAATGCACCGGTCGTACCTGCAGACTTTTGCAGGAACGCACGCCTATTCATTTCCCATTTCTTCATCATCTTCTCCTGGACTTCGGGGCCTATTAGGGCAACTGCTGAATACTTACTTCTTTGAAGAACACCACATCGTTGTCACTGTGATTCTGCAAACCCATCCAGCCTTCATTCGGCCTGACGCCGCGCTGCGGTTCAAAATCAAATTTGCGCTCGGGGACCGGCTGGCCTTCGGTATAGTCGGTGACTTTCACACCATTGATTTCCACAATGGTGTGGGGACCGTCGATCGTAATGATCATGGTGTTCCAATCGGGCCCGGGCTTGGTTGGCTTGGCGAGCGGCTTCGTCAGCGAGTAAAGAGTTCCGGTGATGTGATATTCGTCTTCATTCGATTTTTCGGGTTCATTATCGATCTGCACTTCATAGCCATAGTTCACGGGCATCCATTCTTCAC
Source organism: Candidatus Acidiferrales bacterium (assembly GCA_963723725.1). GTDB lineage: Bacteria > Acidobacteriota > Terriglobia > Acidiferrales > UBA7541 > Acidiferrum. The sequence goes on along the minus strand of CAVRSA010000010.1, from coordinate 510,447 downwards.
GCGGCTCGATCGGGATGCGGATAAAGACGCCGGAATTGTCGTTATGATCTCGCATGCGGAAGACAACCTTAATCTTGCAGTGGCCGACTTTCCCTCCCGTCCAGTAAAGAAGTCCCATACCTCCGTGGGTGTGGATTTCGCCGTCTTCGACGGTCATGAACCCCGGACCGACGTGTTTCCAGCCGGTAAGGTCCTTTCCGTTGAAGAGTTGTTTCCATCCTGATTCTGTGGCGCGCGCTGAAAACAGGAAAAATCCTGACACAAGAACCACCGTCAAGACGAACATTTTGCGCATGAAATTCCTCCTCAAAAAAGCTATGAAGCAAAAACGTTGCGAAGCATGAACCATAGATTCGCCGGACGTTCGGCGAGGCGTCGAACAAACCATGGATACCAATAATTCCCATAGGCCACAAGAACCACCGAGCGGTAGCCCTCGCTGGCCAGGCGGGCCTGTTCGGCGCGCTGGATGCCGTAGAGCATTTGTATTTCGAGAGCACTTCTGGAATATCCCTGATTCGCGCAGTACTCGCTGAGGCGATGGATCAAGGGGACATCATGAGTGCCGAATGCGGGGCGAGGGCAGGCGCCAGATATTTTCGCATCGAGCATTTTTTTGGCAAGTGCGAAGTAGTTCTCATCCACTTTCGTTTTTTCGGGGAATGCGATATCCGCCGGTTCCTTGTACGCACCTTTTACCAGGCGAATCGAAGGGCGCAGCGGCAACAGATCGTCCAAGTCTTTTCCCGTTCGGTACAAGTAAGCCTGCAGGCAGATGCCGAGGTTCGGATATTTCTTCAGTGCTTGTTTGTACAAGACTAGTGTGGCATCGACGTACTTGCTAGCTTCCATGTCGACCCAGACAGTAGAAGCAGGATTCTCCGCGCGGATGATGTTGTCTAGATTTTCCGCGCAAAGTTCAGGGGAAAGATCCAAACCAAGCTGGGTGAGTTTTATGGATACCTCGGTGGACATGCCAAGCTGCTGGATTCGCTCTATGACTTGAACGTAATGCGCGGCGACTTGGCTAGCCTCATTCCGATCCGCAACGTTTTCTCCAAGATGGGTGAATACAGTTCCGATGTTCATTTTTGCAAGAGTTTGCGCCGCCGTAAGAGCGGCATCAACAGTTTCGCCAGGCATAAAGCGGGCGACAGATCGCCGTACAAATGGATAACGAACAGCATGCTCACGCAGCCAGCTGTTTTGCGAGGCAGCAAGAAGCATCGAGCGCATCAGCGCCATGGGTAGTAAAGCCTCCAAAATGTGGAGCGATTGCGGTAGTGGGTATCCGCGGCCATATTCTAGACCAAATTGTGGAGAGAACGACAGTGAGTTTGGGAAGTAAAACGATTTAGCGATCTTCAGTTGGGTGGCTAAACGGAAAACAATCCCGGATTTAGCGTCGGGCCGTCGAGATGACCGACTAATTTCTTCTCGAGACCCGCTCGCGACGGGCTGAGAATATCTCTCAATTGCTGCATTTCCCATTCGGTGAGGCTCGAAAAACTACGGGCCACGCTCAGGTTGTAATCCAGCATTTCCACTTTTGGCATACCTACGACCGCGGTGCTTACCGGGAGGCTCATCGAGTAGTGAAGCAAAGCATCCATGTTGGTTCTTCCGGGCCCGGTGCCCAACAGGAACTCCTGCCCGGTAACTTTCATGGCGATGATTCCGAGATTTTTCTTCCTCGCAGCGGGCAGAGCCAGTTCTTCGAACCTGCCATTCCGAGAAGCGTTCAAAGCCATTTGCACGCAATCGAGATCATTATGCTCGATGGCCTGAGCCATGATTTCGCCGCTGGTGTGGCTCGTCATTCCGATAAATCGAGCCATTTTCTGTTCTCGAGCTTCGAGCAAGCCTTTCATTGCCCCATCGGGCGCTTCAATGGCGGCGAGGTCGTCCGCCTTTGCCAGGCCGTGTATGTGAACCAGGTCGACATGATCCACCTGCAGACGTTTCAGGCTGCCTTCGAGTCTCCGCAGAAAGCCATCCCGAGTCCGATCCGGGATTTTTGTGGCGAGCCAAACTTCCTTGCGTCGGGTTGCCATCACTTTTCCGACGCGACCCTCACTTTTTCCGTCACCGTAGGAGTAGGCAGTGTCCAGGTAGGTAATGCCCTGGTTGATCGCCCGATTCAAGACTTCTAGCGACTCCTGCTCGTCTTCATACATTAGAAAGCGACTACCGCAGCCGAATGCCAAGATGGACACTTGGGCTCCGGTCCGCCCCAGGATGCGGTTTGGCAGGGGGCCCGAAGCGGCGGTTCGAACCTGACCAAATCCGGGAAGAACAGAAAGACTGAGGCTGGCGGCCGTGCCTACGCTGAGTTTTTCCAGGAACTTACGGCGCGATGGATCTTGATTCATCGTATTCTCCTCGATGAATTCGATTACGGCGGCAGTCTTTCATTGTAGACCAATGCCTGTCTGAATCTAGTGGTTTGATGCCTTCGCGGGAACAACCGCCGGCCGCTGGCCTGAGAAATCTGTAGCGGAGAGCGAAAGCGCTTCGGAGAGAAGCTTTGAAAGGTTAGCTGGAACAGAATCTGCCGATAAGCCCGACCGGGCGGCGCTGGATTTACGAGCGGCTACGATTGCGTCAAGCGCTGGACCGGGAGTTGTGTTCAGGATGTCCTGAGCGCGATAGAGGCATGCATAAATCAGTCGTTCCGATTGCTTGTGGCGTTCGAGAAATTGCGCATAGTTAAGCCAGTCGCTGGCTGTCGATTGTGGTTCATTCTCCGTTTCGTCCAAAACGATGGCCTGTTGATAGGAAGCCGCCGCATTTGCAATCTCCCCCAGTTGTTCTTGCACCGGTGCGGCGTGAACCATAGCAAGGCTCTGTAATGAGGAATTACCGATTCTTGCGGCAAATTTTTCTGCAGTCAGATACTCCTGTAGTGCGAGACTGTATTGCTTGGCGGCCGCGTCTGCATCACCGAGCTTCATTAGTGCGGAAATCACCACCAGACCTTCGCCTGCATGCTCGGTCGTGTGAGTGCTCACGGTCTGTAAGTAAGCGCGATAGTGCCTGGCGGCGGCCTGCAATTCACCCTGGGCTTCCAGTAATTGGGCAAGGTAAAGCTGAGCATTTGTTTGCGCCGGGTCAAATTCCACGGCGCGCTGCCAGGAATCGATTGCTTCGGCTCCGTGACCGAGTTTTTGTGCCAACAGGCCGTAATTCACAAGAGCGTTAACATTCCGCGGATGGTGAACCAGGAGTCTCTGGTACAAGTCGTAGGCGAGCTGATCCTGTCCGCTCGCAATTAACGCGCGAGCATAGGCCTCCTGTGTTGGCAACCTGTCGGGATTCAAGTCTGCGGCCCGTTTCAACGCGGCGAGCTCGACGTCCATGTTCCCGGCGTTTCCAGCCAGCTTGGCCAAACGAATCAGCGCCGAACTGTCGTCTGGAACCAGTTTGACCGCACGTTCCACCGAAGAAATTGTTCCAGATACGTTTGCCCAATAGAACCTTAGCTGGTCAAATCCACCCCATACCAGCAGTAGAACCGCTGCGAGAATGCGGATTGCCCTGGCAGGGATGCTCGATCCAGCGAACCATCGCGCCGAGGCGACAATCCCGCGATTTGAATCGGTCGCGACTTTTTCGCCGTTTTCGGGTTTATTCAAAAGGAGTGAAGCGATACGGGAATCGCGCAATTTCCAAATCGCTCCGTCCAGAATGAAATGATGCAGATTGACAAGCGCAGTAAAGGTCAAGAAGCTGGTTGCGAAATCGGCGTGGAATATGCGACTGGCGATCCACGGACCCGGAATAAACAATGCAACGCCGCCAGCAACGAGGGTTAGCAGGTATTTGGGAAAACTCCACAAGGACCGACCCGCAGCCAAGGCTTCTTTCTTTTGAAAATAGCTGGTGATCCAGAGATACTGCGCGGAATGCAGCACCGCCAGAATACCGCTCGAATAGCGAGTCTGTGGGACTTCTTTTCCACTCAGAAGTTCTATCACGGCCGGGAGGAGGAACCATAGGAATTGAGTGGTGACGAGCGTAGCGCTCGGAAGCAATGCTTTCCAGGAGTTGCGGCGCGCCAGAGAAAAAAGAGCCCAGCCGCTGCTGCCAATAAAAAAAGATGCCAAGATAGCGCGTGCGGGTAAGGTAAATTTCACAGGCAACGCCAGTGACAGAATCAATGGGTCACTCGAGTAGCCAGTCTGAAAGCTGAGCATCAGCAATATGAAGGAGGCGATGAAGGAAATATGCAGGGCCTGCCGCTCGTTTTCCGTGGGCTCCAGCCCCGAGCGGCGCGCAAACATCATTAGCAATCCGAAGTTTTGTCCTGTGTAGTGCCAAGGGCTCCAGCAAATGTAGAGGGTGAAAATCCAGGGAAGCAGCGGCAACCAAAGGTGGGCAATAATTCCTGTTAGAGCCAGCAGCAGTGCAACGTGGACGGTGAAAATCTTGTATTTCTGGAACTCACTCCTCGAATGATAGGCACGGTAAACCGTCGCCATGAAATGCGGATAATTGAACAGCAACGCCAGGAAATAAAAGGTGAAGGACCAATGAGTAGCCCGTGCGCCGGAAACCGAAGCGGTAAGCAGAAGAAGAGGAGCGGACCAGCCGCCACAACCGATGATCAGGTCGGTCCATGGGCCATAAATCCAGGCTCTGGCCGAACCTCCTTGTGGCCCGGGCTGCGGGCTTGGGGCAATTCCATCTACCATTTAAAGAGCTTCCTTCATCCCACAATCAGATTAGCCGACCCCTGTAGTTTGTCTAAAACTGGCTGCGGGCGTTTGTGGAATGAGTTACGATGCTTTTCGCTGCTGGGGAAATTGTACCCAGATCAGATGTTTTTAGGATGAGGTCTGATCCAGGCTGGCGAGATATGCGCCTGGACTCGATTCAGCATCTAAAAAAGAAGTAAAGGAGAAAGTGCCATGAATCGAAATCATGTCCCGTTCAAGTTGGGAGTAGTGCTCGTAATGCTCCAGCTGATTACCTCGGGTTTTTCGAACGCTCAGCAAAAAGCCGCTCTTTCCAGCGTGAGCGCGGGGGCGCCAGGAATGGCGACTTTCACTGTTACAGCAGTCGGCAAGAAGGATGCACCCGCGCCGCCGATCGCCATGGACGACGTGCAGTTTTACACCGGGAAAGATCGCAAGCAGGTTGGCGAATGGAAAAAGGGCGACAAACTCTACCTGGCAATTTTGATTGATGATTCGATTGACAGCGGCGCCGCAGGCCAGTGGGATTACCTAAAGGATTTCATCATGACCCAGCCGCCGACAACGTATATTGCCCTGGGTTATATCCGCAACAATGCGACCACGGTCGCGCAGGATTTCACCGACAACCATGAACTTGTGGCAAAGGCGTTGCGAATCCCCCTGGGCATTGGTGCGCTTGGATCAAGTCCGTACCTCGGAACCATCGATATGCTAAAGCGTTGGCCCGAAACCGGTCCTCGTCGATCGATTATTCTGATTTCATCGGGGATTGATTATTTTCGAGGAACGGGTTTCGGGCCTTTCAGTCCGGACCTCGATCCGTTGATTCAACGCGCAGAACGTCAGAATACCAATGTGTGGAGCGTGTATTATCCGAGTTCCGGTCACCGTGGCAGAAGCTATTTTCAGGTGACGAACGGCCAGAATAACCTCGATAAGATGGCAGAAGATTCCGGAGCCGAATCGTATTTCCTCGGAACTGCTGCGCCCGTTTCTCTGAAGCCTTATTTTGACGAGATCGGTCAGCACCTAGGCAATCAGTATCTGCTGACGTTTGCGGCTAGCGGAGGAGCGAAAGGAAAATATCAACCGGTGAGGGTGAAGACCGATCTGAAGGATGTCGAATTCTTTACCCCGGCGGCGGCTTACATTCCGCCTTCCAAATAGACCCGCTCGGTCTTTTTTTTCCGAATCCCTTTGTTCTGGAACGATCCTCACGGTTCGTTGTTCACCGGCGATTGGAATAAAAAGGAAGGGCCGCGAACTTCTGGATTCGCGGCCCAGTTCTTGTTCGATTGAATTACGGACCTTTCAGCTTTTCCCCGCGGCCTTGCTCATCTGGGCTGTCCATTCTGCCGAGCGTTTCTTCATCTCCTCAGGCGAGACATCTTCGACGTGCTGCGCCAATCCCCACTGATGACCGAACGGATCACGGACTTTTCCATAGCGGTCTCCCCAGAACTGGTTGTTCAGCGGCATCTCGACTTTGCAACCTGCCTTGACGGCGCGATCAAAAAGTCCATCCACGTTATCGCTGTAGACGAAGAGATTGAAGGAAGGCGGTGAGTTCGGAGCGGGAGCTGAAGCCATTCCCGGGAACTCATCGCTGAGCATCAAGTGCGAGTCGCCGATCAGCAGGTCAGCATGGCCGATCATATTTCCAGGCATTTCCATACGACTCACCTCTTTAGCGCCAAAAACCTGCTTGTAGAAGTCGATGGCGCGTGCGGCACCTTTACAGACAATGGATGGCGTGATGCTGTGGAATCCTTCAGGAATTGCACGAACTTGAGACATAATTCCTCCTTATAGTCGGTTCGGATATTTGCGCAGTGGTGGGAAAAGGGCAGGGAGCCGAAAATCGCTGCGCGTGAGCCTTCCTAGTTACGCCTGTGCGGATAGGGAGTCAAGAGGCAGAATGCCCATGTCTACGAAACTCGATTTACCGAGAAGAAAATCAGTTTTCCCGATACCGCTCCGGGAATTCTCTCTTAAGTGCCGCCAGTTTGGGCAGATCGTTTATGGAAACGTAAGGATTATCGGGGTGATGCATGACGTAGTCCTGGTGATATGCTTCGGCGGGGTAAAATCCCTTTAGCGGAGTCAGTTGCGTCACGATTTTTTGCCCGTAGACTTTTGCTGAATCCAGTTGTGCGATGTAGGCCTTGGCAATTCTCTCTTGCTCCTCGTCCGAGTAAAAAATAGACGACCGATATTGGGTGCCCCAATCGGGACCTTGCTTGTTGAGCTCGGTCGGATTGTGAGCCACGGAAAAAAAGATCATCAAAAGCTCGCCATAGGTGACTTGAGAGGGATCGTAGATAATCTGAACACTTTCGGCGTGACCGGTATTTCCAACGCTGACCTGTTCGTAGTGTGCGGCGGATGCCTCACCGCCCGCATACCCTGAGGTCGCAGATATCACTCCCTTGGTATGCTGAAAAACGGCTTGCACTCCCCAGAAACAACCTCCCGAAACAACGGCTGACTCTTTATGGCCTCTGCTTGTGGCAATATGTTCGTCGAGGGTGGGCTTTGGGAAAGGTGCGACGCGAGGTGTTCCCGCATGCACCGAAGAGGAGAAGGCCAATCCGATCAGTCCGCTCACACCCAGTGCGGCAACGAGCACTCGAAGAATGATCCTCATGCGTTTCTCCCTGTCCAACTGCTCAGTTTGCTTATACTGCTGCTTTGATGCACGATGTGATTTTCGGGATTCATCGCGTATAAAGAATGCGCCCGGGGAACGGGTACCTGGTTCGCTCCAGCCAGTGCAGGAAGGGAGTCTCAATGAGAATGCCTGTTCTGTTCGTGGGGCACGGCTCGCCCATGAACGCGATCGAAGATAACTCCTATACACACTCCCTGAATCGATTGGCCAAAATTCTGCCAGAACCTGAGGCTGTTTGTGTTGTTTCGGCGCATTGGGTAACTTCCGGAAGCCACGTGCTTACCGCTAACCGCCCAAGGACCATTCATGACTTTTACGGTTTCCCGAAGCCTCTGTACCAGGTTGAGTATCCAGCACCTGGCGCTCCGGATCATGCCAAGCGTATAGCCTTCGAACATCACCTAATTGCAGATCATGAGTGGGGATTCGATCACGGTGCATGGAGCGTGCTGCGGCATGTTTACCCTGACGCAAGTATTCCAGTCTTCCAGGTAAGCCTCGATCATGGCCGGACGCTTGCCGAACATATGGATTTGGGAAGGGAACTACTCCATTTGCGCGAGCAAGGAGTACTGATTCTTGGGAGTGGAAATCTCGTCCACAATCTTCACCAGATTAACTGGCAAATGGGTGGTAGCGCCTATCCATGGGCGCAGGAGTTTGATAGCAAGGTGAAACAATCGATAGAAAACAGAGACATTTCCGCTCTCACCGCGCCGGACAAGTGGGGTGAAAAACTGTTGGCTAATGCCCATCCAACGCTGGAGCACTATGTCCCGTTGCTTTATTGCCTCGGGAGTACGGATCATAGCGATACGGTGAGCTATCCCTATGAGGGGATGGAATTTGGTACGATCTCGATGCGCATGGTTTTCTTTCAGCCGGATTCCCCGCTCTGCGCGTAGCCTGACGCGGTTTCCTGCGACTGTCAGTCCTCGGCCCGAGTGCCGCTACAGCGGGCGTGTTTGATTATGAACGTCTGTTAATGTATGTTCTATTCGTTTTCGCTAGGCTCGTAAGCTTATGCAAGTCTTCAAACTCGACCTCGATAAAGCACCCGGCAGCACGGACACAGTTGCGATCTATCAACCCAAGGGAAAATTCAGCCTGGAAACGGTCTCAGAGGCCATTCAGAAATTAAGAGCCGACGAAACGCCGCACATGATTCTCGATCTGGGTGGCGTGACCTATTTGGATTCGGCGGGGGTAGGCTCTTTGGTTTCACTGTTTGTAAGCCGCCGCAGCCATCATCGAACATTTGCGCTGGCAGCGTTGTCTCCGCAGAGCAGCGCCACTGTCACGGTTGCAGGTTTACAGAATTATCTCCCCATCTATAAGACTCTGGAAGAAGCGCTCGCCAAGAAGCCGTAATAGTTCCAAACCAATCGATACGGGGTATCTGGGATTACTGTGGAGTCCAGCTGGGATGGCTCGTGAACAGCCCCTGCACGATGCCGATGTGATAGGTAACGAAGAACCCGAACACCAGGCTAAGAATTCCTGAACCCGTCACCAGGCCACGGTTCAGCCAGCCGAAACGCGTCCCGGCGTACGAAAACGGCAACGACATCGCCATGGTAATCAGAATCATTCCGGCGATCGTGCCGACACCAAAAACCAGCAGATACACCACAGCCCAGCGCGGATCACGAATCGTTGCCAAAACAAGAAGAGCGACCGCAGCAGAACCCGCAAGTCCGTGCACGATACCGATCAGAAAGGGGCGCATGGAGTGAAATAAGCCAAGCTTCGAAAACGGCGCTTGCATCCACTTCGGCGGAACCAGGGACTCGCCGTGATGCTCTGCGGCGGGTTGATGGGAATGCCAGTGGTAGTGAACGTGATCGTTGTGCTCATGCAGGTGGACGTGCTCACCGGAAACGCGCGGATGTGAGGGCGAGAATTTATCGCTGAGCCATTTGGAAACTCCCGTCAGATTCAGAATTCCCAGTAGAATGAGCATGAGTCCGACACAGAATTCCATGGTCAAACCAACGCGGGGAGGAATTGTGAGATTGAAGAGAATAATTGCTGCACCGACGAACAGAATTGTTACGGTGTGACCGAGACCCCAGAACGCCCCGATCAAAGCGGCTTTCGACAAAGAGCGTTCACGGCTCACAATCGTTGAGACCGCAATGACGTGGTCAGGATCAGTAGCATGGCGCATGCCAAGCACAAAGCCGAACAGAAGTATGGCGAGTACGTTCATAAGACCAGCCGGCTAGCCAGCTTTACCAAGAATAGTCGAAAAGGTGCCGCCAGAGCGAGTGGTTACATGACAAGCTTGAGCGCTACTTGGGAAGGCCGATGGGTCATTCGAAGTCTACATAGCGCGGATAGGAGCGCATCAAAACCAAAGGCGCGCGTTGCGCGAATAAACGATAAGGACTCCGGTCTCTCCGCAAGGTGTTTTTCGAGGCACTCAAACGATTGCTCCCCGTGATGCAGGTCGCCGTATTCCGCTGCAATCGATGCGGGGTCTACATAAAGTCTCTCGAATCTGCTGTGAGCAGTCCGATGTTTTTAGCCAGGCATGGGTAACGCAGTTTAGGGTTGAGCAGCGCTCTGCGTCAATCAGGCACTCTGCAGGTCCGGGAGTTAATTTCGGGCAGCGTTCTCACAATCTACTCTTCTTTCAGCATGCGCATGAACTCGGCAGCGGCATGCGGCAAACGAGCGCCGCGCCGCGCGACAATATAAAGATGGCGCGGGATGTTCAGTTGACGCAGTTTGATCTCTTTGAGCCAACCATGCTCGATTTCCCAGGTTACGCACATACGCGGCACGATGGCCACGCCCATCCCCATCTGTACAAAACGCTTGATGCTTTCGATCGTTGGCATTTCAATGGGCATGTTAAGCGGAGTGCGGTGGCGGGCAAACAGCTCAATCACTTTGCGGCGGAAAGGCGACTCCACGATGTGCGCGATGAAATTCTCTTTACCCAATTCTTCGACGTCGACTTCCTTCCGCTTTGCCAGCACGTGTTTCGGTGGTACAACCAAGGTCAATTCATCCTTCAAAATTTCGGTGGCTTGTAACTGCGTTTCTCTGGGTACGAAGGATACTGCGCCAAGATCGAGCCGGTAATTCACGACTTCATGAGGAATATCCCGCGAGAACATGCGGTGCAAACGAACTTGTACGCCGGGATGGACTTCGCGGAACTTAGCGAGCGCCGGCAGAAGGGCATGAATGGAACTTTCGTTCACGCCCAGGGAGAGTTCGCCCCGCTTCAAACCCTGCAGTTCAAGCAGGCCTTTCTTTACTTCGTCGCGAAGATTCAACAACCTCTCGGCATAGTCCCGCAGCAGCGTGCCCGCGTCCGTCATGCGCACCGGCCGCGCGCCGCGGACAAACAGAGGCTGGCCCAAAGAGTCCTCGAGCTTGCGGATCGCCAGGCTTACGGCTGGTTGAGTGCGGTAAAGGCGTTCGGCCGCCCGGGAAAAGCTCCCTTCCTTGGCGACCGTGAGAAAGACTTGTAACTCGCTTAAATCCATAAGTAATCCTTATCGGAAGCGAAGAGATGGGCACCCAGATCGTTTTGTCGGCTCGACTGCCAGAATACCCTGACCTGCGGGCATATCGTGCTTTGCCTTAGTATAAGCTAGTATTATGATTTAAAGAATGAATATAAATTGGACTATAGGCTGGCGGCGTGCGTTACTGGTAGTCCAAGTATTGGGGGTCTCATGAGCCACGTTCGTATCTTCGATACCACCCTTCGCGACGGGGAACAGTCGCCTGGCTTCTCGATGAACACGCGCGAGAAGATTCGCATGGCCCACCAGCTCGCCGCTCTAGGCGTGGACATAATTGAAGCAGGTTTTCCCATCGCTTCACGTGGTGATCTGGAAGCAGTAATCGCAGTGGCCAAGGAGGTCCGTGAAGTGCCCATCGCGGCACTTGCTCGGGCCCGCAGGGATGACATTTTGGCTGCGGCCGAAGCATTGAAGCCTGCCAAGTACAAGCGGATGCACGTTTTTCTTGCTACCTCTGACCTGCACCTTCAGGCCAAACTGCATATGACACGCGCACAGGCACTGGAAGCCATCGGTACGATGATCAAGTTGGCGCGCACTTTCGTTGACGAAGTAGAATTTTCTGCAGAGGATGCTGGCCGCACTGATATCGAGTTTCTGTGCCAAGCCTGTCAGATCGCGGTGGACAATGGAGCGACTATTTTGAACTTGCCGGATACGGTAGGGTATGCCGTACCGGAAGAATACGGGGCAATGTTCACCAAGGTCCGCGAGCATCTGGGAGACCCGGAACACATCATCCTTAGCGCGCATTGCCATGACGACTTGGGGTTGGCCGTAGCCAATTCGCTCGCCGCTGTACGCGCGGGTGTCCGCCAGATCGAGTGCACTGTAAATGGCATCGGTGAACGGGCCGGAAACGCTGCGCTTGAGGAAGTAGCTGTTGCGCTGGCAGTGCGCAAAGAGAGTTTCGGCATTGCGACCAACCTCAAGCTGAACGAACTCTATAAATCCAGCCGCATGCTGGCGGAAATTACAGGTGCCCACGTGGCGCCCAACAAGGCGGTTGTCGGAGCAAATGCGTTTGCCCATGAGGCAGGCATTCACCAGGACGGGATCATCAAGAACCCGCTCACGTATGAGATTATTTCGCCGGAAGCGGTGGGAGTACCCGCACGTTCGCTGGTGCTCGGCAAACACTCTGGACGGAACGCTCTGCGCCAGACGTTGAAGGAACTGGGTTACGAGCCGAGCGATGCAGAACTGGCCGAGTGCTATGCTCGGGTGACGAGTTTTGCGGATCAATCGAAAGACGTTCGTGCGCGGGATGTCATGGCGATTGCTCATGAGGTCATCCGGCGAAAGATTGCTCCGGTAGCTACGGGCGCCTCGCCCGCGGCCTGATTGGGTTCGGACAATTACGTTCTAGGATCGTGAGTATTGGCACGACGGAAACCAGGCTATGAAGCTTAAAAAGAAAATTGTTCTCTTGCCCGGTGACGGGATTGGCCCGGAAGTGACTAAGGCGGCAGCCGGTGTCCTGCAGGAATGTGCACGCGAATTTCAGCATCAGTTCGAAATGGTCGAGCTGCCGATCGGCGGCGCTGCCATCGACAAGACCGGCAATCCGCTTCCGAATGAAACCCTTGATGCCTGCCGCAAGGCGGATGCCGTGTTTCTCGGTGCGGTCGGTGGCCCCAAATGGGATTCGCTGCCTGTCGGCAAGCGCCCGGAGACGGGTCTGCTCGCATTGCGCAAGGGCCTTGGACTATTTGTGAATTTGCGCCCGATCAAACTGATCGAGCCTTTGCGTGGAATATCGCCACTACGGGCGGATCTGGTTGGAGATCTGGACATCGAAATTGTGCGTGAACTTGCCGGCGGCATGTATTTCGGCGAACGAGGAAACGTAAAGGAAAACGGTGTGGAGCGGGCGTTTGATACGGAATCGTATTCGACACCGGAAATCGAACGTATTGCGACCTTTGCCTTTGCCCGGGCGGAAGCTCGCTCCCGGAAATTGTGCTCGGTCGACAAGGCGAACGTGTTGACCAGCTCGCAATTGTGGCGCCGAACCGTGACCGCGCTCGGAACGGTCTATCCCAACGTGAAGCTCGAACATATGTATGTAGATAACGCGTCGATGCAGCTTACTCTGCGTCCGACTCAGTTTGACGTTATCCTCAGTACCAACATGTTCGGTGACATCCTGAGTGACGAAGCAGCGGCCCTGGTGGGCTCGATCGGACTGATACCGTCTGCAAGCTTCGGCTCGAGCAGTCCCTTGTTCGAACCGATTCACGGTTCTGCTCCGACGCTTGCTGGCAAGGATATGGCAAATCCAATTGGCTCCATCCTGAGCGCAACCATGATGCTGCGCGACACGTTCGGCTTGGGTCTGGAAGCGGATTGGGTAGAACAATCCATTGCGCGTGTTTTGGGCGCTGGGTATCGCACGCCAGATCTTGCGCAACCGAACGCAAAGACCGTCTCTTCCTCCTCGTTCATGGAGATCCTGAATCAGGAGATGCAGCGCACCTTCGAACATGCCGAAAAATACGGGTGGGGTGTTTAGCTTCACGTTCCTGTTTGCTCCGCCAAGTTTCTTGCGGTAGCTCCTATGGAATGATAGTTTTAGGGAATCAAGTGGGTCTTGTGCGCATGATTACGGGAAGCTAGCGTCTGCTCTGTGTAAATCCGAGCGCCAGACGCCATCCTCAAATACAATAGAAGGACTCTGGAAAGATGACCCAGTTCCAGAGAAGCAAGCATTTAGCAGAGAAATGACAGAATCTACAAGCCAACGAAATATCGCGGAAGCCGGGCGTGTGCGTCCTGTATCCTACTGGCGCGTCGAAGGATCGCTCTTTGAGATGAGCGCGCTGCGCAGTGTCGCCTTCTTCAATTGGAACAGTCAGAGCTTTCTTGAGCGCTGGTTGCGTCGAACAGGCATGATTGGACTCACGCTCTTAAGGCCTCCCTATTATTTGGCCAGCCGGATGTTTGCCACCCGCAGCCTACATACACTCTTGCGGGGGATCAGCAAAGATCGTTTCGAGCTGCTTGGCGAAGAATACTTTCAGTACGAGTTGAAGCCGCGGATGCGCCGCGAGGCAGTGGACAAGCTAGTTGAAGCGGTGCGCAACGGCGAGCGCGTGATTCTCGTAGGACAACTCTTGGAGCAGATTCTGCGACCGATGGCCGAGTACTTTTCTGTCGAGGGTTTTATCGCCAATCGTTTGGAGTTTCGAGATGGCGCAGCGACGGGTCGTCTGCTCGATCCCGTCATTCGTCCGCGTGGCCCGTTTGCTTGGCTCGCGAGCGGTTCGGCGAATGGAAGAGTATCTCGCGAAAAATTGCTGTCCCAGCTGGATTGGCAGAAAACACCTGAGCTCCTGGACACGTCCGTAGAACCACCAGCACGGCCCCCGACGGCGAAGGGACGCCCCGTGGAGTTGTTAAGCAGCACCCCACGCGTCTCGTCATTGAATGTACGCCAGACACTCGCCGGGAAGCATCTCCTGCTCATCGGCGTCACCGGATTTATCGGAAAGGTCTGGCTGGTGGACCTACTGGAGAAAATTCCCGATATCCGCAAGGTGACCTTGCTGATCCGACGGAACCGGACGACTTCTGCGCAGCGTCGCTTTGAGAAAATCGTAGAGGAGTCGCCGACGTTTGATGCGCTCCAGGAGATTCACGGATCGGGGCTGGCCCGATTTTTGCAGGACAAAGTAGAAGTCGTCGAGGGGGACGTCAGCCAATCGGGGCTGGGCCTTGATCCTGAGACTCAGGTTCGTCTAATGCATTCGCTTGATGTAATTGCCAACAGTGCAGGACTGACCGATTTCAATCCTGATTTGCGAGATGCACTGTCTTCGAACGTCGATTCTGCGATTCACCTTTTGGAATTTCTGCGCAACTGCGATCATGCTGGTTTGATGCATCTTTCAACGTGCTACGTCGTCGGCATGCGGGACGGCCGCGTAACCGAAGAACTCCGGAACAACTATAATCCTGCGGATCATCCTGATTTCGACGCGGAGAAGGAGATAGCTTCGCTTCGCGAGATGGTGCAGCGCGTCGAAGAGCGTTCGGAAAGTCCCGAATTGGCAAAGGCGTTGCGCCGGCAAGCACTTGGTCGGAGCGGAGATCCTACCAAAGTCGCTCCAACCGAACTCGATGGCGTTTTGAAGCGGAATCGCGCACGTTGGGTACGCAACCGATTGGTCCGTGTTGGCGTGAAGCGAGCCGCGCATCTTGGCTGGCCCAATACCTATACGTTCACCAAGAGCCTGGGCGAGTCGATGCTGGCCAAGCACGGCCGAGACCTCGCTGTAGCCATAATCCGGCCGTCCATCGTCGAAAGCTCCACGCGCACTCCTTTTTCGGGCTGGAATGAGGGGATCAATACTTCTGGCCCGCTTTCCTATTTACTTGGAACAAATTTCCGGCAGTTGCCCTCAAACGAAAGAAAATGCCTCGACGTAATTCCCGTGGATATGGTCACGCGTGGCATGACCCTGATTGCCGCCGCATTGGTCGAGCGTAAGAACGCGAGGCTCTATCAGCTCGCGACATCTGCCATTAATCCCGTGAATATGGGGCGCTCGATTGAACTCACGGGACTGGCACATCGCAAGCATTACAAGATGCAGCACGGCCTCGACCAGTGGTTGAAGGTGAAACTTGAGACCATCTCAGTTTCCAAGCAGCGCTACGAACGGTTATCGATCCCCATGCAGAAGGCTGTGGTTTCACGCATCAACAAGACAGCGACCGCGTTGCATATGAGTAAACCTCCGTTGGCAAAGGCCGAGCGCGATTTGAGTCGTGCAGAAAAATTGATCGAACTCTACGAACCGTTCATTTTGCACAACGAACACGTATTTGAGTGTGAAAATGCGCGCCTGCTGTCCTCGGCGCTTTCGCCCGAAGAGCAGGAAATGTTTGATTTCTCGCCGGAAACAATTGACTGGTGGGATTACTGGATTAATATCCACATACCTGCCTTGCGGCGTTGGTGCTATCCCTTAATGGAAGGCAGGCCGCTCGAGGCGCGCGAACCTCGCGCGCTCAACTGGTCGGTCCCCCCGGAAGGGGCGTCGGTGGCTTCACAATAGGCGTTTGCGCCGTCTTCTTATGGCTATTTTCCTGACAGGCACGACGGGATATCTCGGCAGCTATCTGGCGGCGGAACTTTTCTCCAAACACCCGGACCGGTTAAACCTCCTGGTCCGTGCCAAATCCGAACAGGAAGCGCGCGAACGGCTCTGGAGATCCCTTCAATTGCATTTTGCCTTCCCGGAATTTTCTGAATTCCTCAATTCACGAGTTCGGATTTTCCTCGGCGATCTAACCAGTGAACGATTCGGATTAGAGGACGCGGAGTATCGGGCACTGGTTGATTCAAGCGAGTCGATCCTGCATTGTGCGGCGTCGCTCAATCGCAAATCTGAAAAACAGTGCCTGAACGTAAATCTCCGTGGTTCACTCGAGATGATCCAATTAGCCCGGTGCGCACAAAACTCTCATGGATTGCGGCGGTATTCGTTCGTCTCAACGGTGGCGGTGGCAGGTAAACGACAGAACGAGGTAGTTACGGAGGATGCATCGATTGACTGGTCCCGTTCTGACTACGATCCGTATGCACGCACGAAAAAATTTGCGGAGCATATGGTAAATCAGTTGCTCCCTGATGTGCCGCATACAATTTTTCGCCCCGCGATTGTCATGGGCGATCATCGCCGGCCAGAGACGACACAATTCGACATGGTTCAGGCCTTTGATACCCTGGCTCGTTTCCCCGTCTTGCCGCTTCGGCCAAATGACCGCATCGATATCGTGCCTGCAAATTATGTCGGTGCGGCGGTCGTAAAGATTCATCAGAGTACCAAGCCGAACCATTCCATCTACCATCTTTCGTCTGGGACGGGTTCCCAGACATATAAGGAATTGACGGACGCGTTGGCTGAACAAGGTGGTTGGGCAAAGCCCAGTTATCAACCATGGTTAGGAACTCCGTTTTCCGGGACCGTTAATTGGCTGGCCTACAAAGGCGGAGCACTAGGCTACGGAGCGTCGCTGCTAAAGGTATTCTGGCCCTATCTGGATTGGAACACCGTATTCGACAATTCGCGCGTGGTCGCAGAAATGGGACAAGCGCCTGCGAAATTTTCCACCTACGCGTATCCGTTGCTGCAATTCAGCCGCAAGAATAAGTTTGCCTACCCAGCTAAAGCGTGGCCTGCGGGCACGGAATCTTCGATCGGGAAGGTTTCAGGGAGTACGGAGGCATGACCGATTTTCTGCTAGTCGCATGGGTCAGCGCGATGATCGAATGGCGGCGTTTCAGCTGGATGTTTGGGCTGGGGAAGCGTTGGATGCCGGGCGAGCAGCTAAAACTGTTATTCGCTGGTTACAACGGCACACGCAATACGGGCAGCGATGTTCGCGTGCAGGAGACTTTGCGGCAGATTCGTCACGTGCTCGGCGCGAAGAATGTCGACTTTAGCGTCATGACGCAGAGTTTTGATCGCACGAAGGGGTATTTCGAGGGTTCAAAGCAAGTATATCTGCCGGACGTTTTCCCCCCTTTCTTGTTCCGCGAAGTCCGCGCCAACCACGGTGTTGTGACCTGCGAAGGGTCAATGTTCAAGAGTAAATTCGCGAACGCCCTGACAACCATGATGATTGGTTCGCTTGGCCTGGCTTCGGCGGAGAATAAATTGTCAGTTGCCTATGCGGGCGACGCTGGGCATATGGACGATTTGATTAAACGGATGTGCGCCCGTTTTACCAGAGAATCGCTCGTGATCACGCGGAGCCTGGAATCGCAGCAGTTGCTGAGCGGATTGGGAGTGCCAAACGAACTGGGCGCCGATACTGCCTGGACGTTTGAGCCTCATCCACCCGAATACGCCCGCAAGGCTCTGCGGGCTGCGGGCTGGGACGAAAAAACACCGATTCTGGTGCTGTGTCCGATTCATCCATTCGTATGGCCGGTACGGGCCTCCATCGGAAAATATTTGGCGCGTACGCTTACCGGCGCCTACAAGGACAGTCAATATCGAACTGTTTATTTTTTTGAATCCGGCTCGGAAGTTGACCGCAAGCTGAAGCATTACATCAGCGGATATACCAAGGCAACCAAGGCTTTCCTGCAGCAGAACAGAGTGTTCCCGATTCTTGTTGCCATGGAGCGGTTGGATGCCGTTGCCTGCCGCGAAATTGCCAAGGAAATTCCTGGCATTCCGGTTCTCACTTCAGATGACTACGACATGTTTCAATTGGTGTCGATTTTGCGTGAATGCACGTACATGGTGTCCTCGCGTTATCACGGTATCGTCACCTGCATGCCTGCAAAAGTCGTGTCGGCAGGGGTGACGATGGATGAACGCATTCGCAACCTCATGCGTGAACGCGGGCATCAGCATCTGTTGCTGAACGTGGACGATCCCGACCTTGAGCCCAGATTGATTCAGGTTATGCAATCGCTGGTGACCGAGGCGGACCAGATTCGCGACAGCATCGGGCGAACTGTAGTGGCGAATTTGAAGGCGATGTCCCGCATGGCTATTTTCCTTGAGGATGAAGTTCGCCGGACGTATCCGGAATTTCCTTTGCGGCAAGGGGTGCTGAGTTGGGAAGACAATTTGCCGCCGCTGAGCGAAACATTGCGTAAACTGGCTGAGGAGTATGACGCGACGCAGTCCGTGTTTGCGGCTGGCCGCTAGAAACTCATGGCGAATTTCCTCGAAAGTATTTTTGCGAATCTTCAAAGGGCAGGCGACCGACTCGTCTTGCAAGAAGTTCGAGGCGGAGATTTCGTCGGCGTCAGCGGGAAGCAGCTGCTCGAGCAGGTTGCCATCGCTCGAGCATACATACGGCGAAGCGGCGTGCAGCCCGGCGACCGATGCGCCGTGCTCGGCGCAAATTCCATCCAATGGGCGGCTATTGACCTCGCACTGATGGCCGAAGGCGTCATCGTCGTCCCGCTTTACTCTCGGCAGGCCCCCGCGGAATTGATTGTGATGATGCGGGATGCCACTCCGAAGCTTTTGTTTGCGGGGGATCCGGGTCTGGGCGACGCGGTTGCTCGGAGTTGGCCGGAACTCCCGCCATACGTATTGTTTAGTGAGGCACTCGCGTCCCAATCGGCCGGCACCGGTATACCTGGCCCCCCAAATCCTCGCAGGAGTGAAGATCTCCTCACAATTATTTACACTTCTGGAACTTCCGGCGATCCTAAGGGAGTTTGCCTGACGACGGCAAACCTCGATCACATGATTTCCTGCACTACTGCACGACTCGATCAACTGATGGAAGGCGAGAAGGAACCAGATCGCATTTTTCACTATCTTCCGTTTAGCTTCGCCGGCTCATGGATTCTTCTGCTTTCGTCACTACATCGCACGAGTACACTCACTCTTTCCACCGATCTAAACAAATTAGTCGATGAAATCCGACTATCCGCTCCAGATTACTTTATGAATGTCCCGACTTTGCTAGAGCGAGTGAGACGGGGCGTGGAAGAGGCCATTTCCCAGCGCGACTCGTTGAGCCGCGGACTCTACCGTAACGCACGGCTAGCCTGGGAGCGACAAGACAACGGAAAATCCGGGTTGCTGAATTCATTTTGGAGATTTACAGGCGAGAGACTCATCTTCAGCAAGATCCGCGAACGATTTGGACCAAACTTGAAAGCCCTGATCTGCGGCTCGGCGCCGCTTTCCAGCGAGACCCAGCGCTTTTTCCAAATGCTGAGGATTCCGGTGCTTCAGGCGTATGGGTTGACGGAAACCACGGGTATCTGCACGATGGACGACCCTCGTGTTGCTTCCGAGCCGGGGCGAGTCGGAGTATCGATTCCCGGGATTGAAATGACCACAGGCGAAGACCAGGAGATTATCGTGCGTGGGCCTAATATTTTCCCCGGATATTGGAATCGGCCTGAAGAAACCGCAAAAGTCCTGCGCGATGGATGGTTCCACACCGGCGACCAAGGCGAAGTCAATTCGCATGGCAATTGGCGAATCAGTGGCCGGATCAAGAATTTGATCATTCTGAATTCCGGCCACAACATCGGGCCGGAGCCAATTGAAGAGGGAATTGCGGAACAATTGCCCGGTACGCAACAGGTCGTTGTTGTGGGTAATGGACGCGGATATCTTTGCGCGCTCGTGACAGGAACGGTTGACGCCGATGCCGTACAGGCCGCTCTTCACGCTGTTAATTCGGAATTGCCGCATTACCGTCAAGTGCGCAATTTTATGATCCTCAAGGACGTTTTTACGCCGGAATCGGGCTTATTGACAGCGAATGGAAAATTACGGCGTGATGTCATCAACTCCCGCTACCGGACCGATATTGAAGCGATGTACGCAAAGAACGCGGCGGCTGCGGGTGGCGGCAAGTAAATCGCGTGCGGAGCAGAGGATACGAAGAGACAAGAGCGCAGAGGGCATGGGGTTCACGGAATGAAAGAGTTTCGCGGAAAAGCGTTGCGGTGGCAATGGCTGGATGGAGTCGTTCAGCTGACTCTCGATCACGAGCCTCTGAATGAAATCGGTACGCTACTGCTTGAGGAACTCGAATCGTTCGCAGCGGCAATTGACGTCCTTGCACCTGTCACTAGCGCCTGTGTGATCGCCAGCGCGAGGCCAGGCGGCTTCTGTGCCGGAGCAGATTTAAAAGAACTCTATCACGGCGCAATGGTCCTGCCTGAAAAGGAACGACTAGAAGGAGTCCGCAGATTTCTGGAGCGCATTCACAAAGTATTCAACGCAATCGATGCGGCTCCGTTTGTCACATTCGCGGCAGTACACGGACTCTGCATGGGCGGAGGACTGGAATTGGCTCTCGTTTGTGATCAGATCGTGGCCGATAAGATGGCGCGGTTCGGCTTTCCGGAGTTACGGCTTGGGCTGATTCCCGGCTTTGGGGGCATTCCGAGATTACGCCGCGACGTCGGGAACAGCTTTATTCGCGATCTGTTGTTTACCGGCCGCACTGTGAAAGCCGAACGTGTGCATCAACTTGGACTGGTGAGCCATCTCGCAGGGGACGGCTACGCGCACCAGGTCGCGCGCTCCATGGCACAGCAAGTAACAAAGTTCGACGCCGAAACGTGCCGTGCTGCGAAAAAGTTCCTTAAGCCTATTCCCCAGGATGAACTGCGGAAAGAGATTGATCTGTTCTGTGAGTTGTTCTCTCGGCCTGTGGTTATGGAGAGTCTGCGCCGTTTTGTTGAGTCAGACGATCCAATGAAGCATCTTCCTGTTGCCGAAACGAATTAGAACGGTGGTTCTCTTGTTGTCTGGAGGAACGTGATGAAATGCGTGGTGAGTCCGTTTTGTGCCGTGCTCGCACTTTTCTCCACTTCTATCGTGCTCACGTCGTGTTCGAACAGTCCCAAAATCGACTCTGACTCTGCCACATTTGATTCCGATGGGACAGCCCGGATCACTCGCATCGTGCCGATGCCGACGACACTCAGCCCTGAGGCTCAAAAGTGGCTGGAGTCTCTCGCTAAGCAGAAATATGCGACGCAAACGCTCGCCGAACGTCGCACCAGCACCGACAAGTGGCGCGCCGAGGACTCTGCTGAAGCCAAGAAACTATTTCCCGTCAAAGTGGAAGAACTGATGATGGGCGGCGTGAGGACGGACGTCATTACGCCGCAAAATGTTGCGGAAGCAAATCGCGGGTGCGTACTGATTAATTTGCACGGTGGTGGGTTCAATTCCGATTCTGGATCATTGATTGAAGGGATACCTATCGCTTATCTGGCAAAAATGAAGGTGGTCTCCGTCTACTACCGCTTGGCTCCCGAAAATCCTTTTCCTGCGGCTGTGGACGATGCCGTTGCAGTCTACAAGGAGCTGCTGAAGGATCATCGTCCGCAAAGCATCGGGATTTTTGGCACATCCGCCGGGGGAATTCTGACGGCAGAGGTGGCCGTGAAGCTGAAGCAGTCTGCCCTGCCGCTGCCAGCGGCGTTGGGATTGTTTTCGATTCTTGCGGATTTCAGCAAGCGAGGCGACTCACAAAGCCTGTTCACCCTGAATGGGTTGCCGGGGATTCTCTCGCCGCCGGTTGCTCCCGACAAGATTCCTCCAAATGAGTACGCCGGCAGCACCGATCTGCGCGACCCCGTCTTGTCTCCCATCTATGCGGATCTGCACGGATGGCCCCCGACATTATCGGTCACAAGCACTCGAGACCTCCTGCTGAGCGATACTGCCCTTTTCCATCGCTCGCTGTTGGGCGCCGGCAACAACGCACAACTCATCGTTTTTGAAGCATTGCCCCATGCTTTCTGGTATCACTTCAACATGCCGGAAACTCGCGAAGCCCTGAATCTGATGGCCAAGTTTTTCGACGATAAGCTCGAGCATGAGAGAGTTGCTACAGGAAAAAAGACAGTTCATCCGCAAAAACATGCAAAGCATGGCCGTAAGCATCACTGATTCCATGTGCAAATTGAAGGGGGCATATTTTCCTTCCGGGTCGTGGGATGGTAAATTGATAAATCATGCGGACGCTTGAGCAAACTACACGAGAAGTGCTGGAGCTGGCTACGAATCATTTTAAGGTGGCCGCGGGCTCATTGCACGCCGAAGACGATTTTTACAAAAAGTTGGGGATCGATAGCCTGCAGGCCCTGGACATGTTGTCCCGCTTGGAGAATCACTTTCAAATCGAACTGCCGGATTATGAAGTCCAAGGGGTGAGCGACTTCAAGACGCTCGCAGAACGCATTCAAGCCCGCCTGTGATGCTGGATCTACGGAAATACTCCTCGATAGGCGAATCCTTGCGTGCCGCGCTCGAAACGTTTTCAGCTGAAGTGTGCCTTATCGAATCTGATCGCGGCGAAGAGAAGTTGAGGTTGACCTACAAGGAATTTAAGGAACGCGCCCTGCCACTGGCAAAAGCCATGCAGGATTTGGGGCTAATGGCAGGTGACCGCGTTTCCATTATTATGACCAATCAGTCAAAGTGGCTGATTTCTGCCTACGCCCTCTATTACTGTGGCGGGACTATGGTGCCACTCGATTTTAAGTTGAAGCCGGAAGAACATTGGGAGCTCTTGAGACATTCTGCGGCGAGCGTCTTGGTTACCGAGTTTGGCATTTGGCGGCAACTGGGAGCCTCGGCTGCGCGTGCCGTCGCGCAAAACGTAAAGACAATCTTGGTTACGGAAGCTCCCCCCAACGTTGATCTGATGGGCGCGCGGCGGTGGGAGGAGACAACGGGCATCGGCGAACCGAGGTTCGTGGAACGCAGGCGACAGGATCTTGCGAGCATCGTCTATTCATCAGGAACGGGCGGCAGTCCGAAAGGTTGCATGCTCACTCACGAAAATTATCTGGAACAATGTACGGCACTGACTGCGTGGTATCCGTTCTGGCCGGGCGTGCGTTATCTCAGCATTCTGCCGACGAATCATTCGATCGATTTCATGGTGGGATTTTTCGGGCCATTTGTGTGCGGCGCAGCTGTTGTTCATCTCCGGACCCTTCGACCGGAGTATGTGCGCGAAGCATTTGCAAACTATCAGATTACCTACGTAACGTTGGTTCCGCTGGTCTTGAAAAACCTGCAGAAAGGACTGCAGGCCAGATTTGATCAACTGTCTACAGCCAGGCGGTGGGCCTTCGGACTGCTGCGCAAGGTCAACATCGCGCTAACGAAAAACCGTCCACGTTTAGCCCTGAGCCGAAAGCTGTTAAAACAGGTACACCAGGGTTTTGGAAACCACCTCGAAGCCATCATCGTTGGCGGGGCTTTTTCCGAGCCGCAAACGCTTCAATTTTTCTATGATCTGGGAATCCCGGTAGTAAACGCATACGGGTTGACCGAAGGTGGAACAGGCGTTACCGTCAACGATTTGAAGCCATTCCGTGCCGACACCGTTGGGAAACCACTGCCTGGGATCGAAGTTCGCATCTCATCGCCGGATACGGATGGAATTGGTGAAGTTGCCGTGCGGGGCAAGACAGTTATGGCCGGTTATCTGGATAATCCGGAAATGACTTCCGAGACGATCGTCGACGGGTGGCTGATGACGGGCGACATGGGTCGCTTCGATACGAATGGACATTTGCAGTTAATGGGCCGCAGGAAAAATATGATCGTGACGGAAGAGGGCAAGAACGTTTATGCAGAAGACGTCGAGAGTGCCTTTGATGGAATTCAGGTGAAAGAATTCTGCGTTTTTGCGGCGAATTACATTTGGCCCCGACGAAGTATGGTTGCTGAGCAATTGGTGCTGGTCATCCATCTGGAAGCGGGACAAACCTTCACCGACGAACTCAAGCGTGAGATTATCGCACGCAACAATCGGCTGACAAATTACAAGCGAGTGCACGGAATCGTTATTTACCCGGAAGATTTTCCTTTGACTGCTTCCCTAAAGGTGATCCGTAAGGTTCTGGCACAGCGCCTGGGGAACATTGACCGGGAAAAAGCGGTCCTGCTGATTTAGACCAATAAAAGGTAGAATGCCGATTCCGAGTCAACCGTGAAAGACACATTCTTGGCCATTGTGAACCCTGCGGCAGGCGGCGGGCGAGCGGCGAAGCTTGCCGGAGAGGTCCTTGCGCATCTCAGAAAGCAGGGATTGCTCGTCGACGTGATTGCTTCCACTGGCCCTGGCCACGCCGCGCAACTTGCCGATGAAGCTTACCAGCAGGGATACCGACGGTTTCTAGCTGTGGGAGGGGACGGGACCGCGCACGAGGTGATCAACGGTGCGTTTCACGGCAGGGAAGCCCAGCAGAAAATCGAACTGGGATTTCTGCCGATGGGGACCGGCAACTCGTTCTTGCGAGATTTTACGCAGAATGATCCCGCTCAGCACTCGATTGATGCGCTTGTCAGTGGGCGAAAGCGTAGCGTTGACCTACTGCTGCTGAAACATGCCGATGGAGTGGTCTATTCCTTCAATCTTTTGAGTGTCGGTTTTACAGCAGATGTAGGGGCCCTGACGAACCGTATCTTTAAGC
Organism: Candidatus Acidiferrales bacterium; assembly: GCA_963723725.1. Taxonomy (GTDB): domain Bacteria; phylum Acidobacteriota; class Terriglobia; order Acidiferrales; family UBA7541; genus Acidiferrum. Next base: position 485,580 of record CAVRSA010000010.1, on the reverse strand, counting down.
CATTTGGCCATTTGGGTTATCTGCTCGGTGTCTTTGTGGGTGTAGTGCAGTTGAAGCGTCGCTCATTTAAATTGTGTTGCGATGACGATAAACAATGGGACGATCGACGCTGCCTGTTTCTCACTTTCAACAACAGCAAATTTACCGGCGGGACCATGATGATTGCCCCGGGAGCGAGCGCTTCTGACGGCAAGATCGAATTCGTACGCTGGGGGCCCATTGGTAGATTGGGGCTGATTCGCATGCTTCCCCGTCTCTATGACGGTACCCACACCACCCACGAATTGTGCGAAACGAGGCAGGTCAAGAGGGTCGAATTTGCACTCGACCGCCCGGTCGATGTGATGATCGATGGCGAAATCATCACCGTCAGATGTGAGACGTTAGAGATTATTCCCGACGCGATGGAAGTTTACGTATGAAACGAACATGGGACATTCTAAGAAGCCTTTTGTTGTGGTTTGCCAGCTGGCTTCATTTTCTAATCGTTGTTCCCGTTCTCATCGCGCTGGCCGTAGTGCTCGATCCAAGGAAGCATGATTGGCTCCAGCGCGGACTGTGTACGCGGATTGCATTCTTCTCTGGAGCTAAAGTGAGGGTGAATATGGCGCCCGGATTTGATCGGGAGCGCACCTGCTTCTTCATGGTGAATCACGTCAATCTCTTTGATCCGTTTATTTTGTACTGTGCGATTCCGCAATTAGTACGCGGATGGGAGCTGGAATCACACTTCAAGATTCCGATTTATGGCTGGTTAATGAAGCGTTTTGGAAACGTCCCCGTCTCGGCCGGTCGAACTCCCAAGGACCTCAAGAAGCTATGGCGGCTGACGCAAGAAGCCATTAACGGGGGAACCAGTCTAATCATTTTTCCAGAGGCGAGGCGCACACGCGACGGTAAGTTGTCCCCTTTTGAGGACGGAGGATTCCGGCTGGCCATGCAGCTGGGAGTTCCGATCGTACCGGTCACTCTCGACGGTTCGATTCGTCACTTACGAACGGGCGATTGGATTTTGCGTCCTACAACAATTACCGTCTGGCTGCACGATACCATCGATACCAGCGAGATGAGCAAGGAAGACGTACCGGCTCTCAAGGAACGAGTGAGACGGGCACTGGCAGGGCCGCTCGAAGCGTCGCCGCAAAACAACACCTATCCGAGCACAGTGGCGGAAGAAGCCAAGGGTTAGGATCTACAGACTCACCCTCATGCCGGGAAGAATGCGGCCTGCTCGCGTCTCCTGCCAGGTATAAAAAATTCGATGAATCACGGTAATGGTGGAAATCACAGCGATCACCCACAGTACAGCACCCATGCGATTGAACAAACCGCCGATGATGAGCAATACAAGCCGCTCGGGCCGTTCCATGAATCCCACCTTGCATAGTGGAATGAGCGATTCTGCGCGTGCACGCGCGTAGCTGACCATCACCGAGCCGGCCGTCGCGACTGCAGCCAACACCACGTATGGGGTTCGCCCGCTGACGGAGTAATAAACGAGCAGGCCCATGTACAGCGCCATATCCGCATATCGATCCAGCGTTGAATCGTAGAATGCTCCAAATGCTGTGACCCGATTCTGGCGGCGTGCGACCTGACCGTCGAGCATGTCAAGAAATCCCGCGAAGAAAATGATCATCGCGCCGGTGCGGAAGTTTCCCACAGCAAAACTTGCAGCCGCGCCGAAATTCACCACGAGTCCGAAAAACGTCAGTAAATTGGGATTGATGCCAGTAGCGGCGAGCGCACCAACGATGCGATCAAGCAGCCATTTTCCGCCCGTACCTATCGCGCCTGTGAAAGTCCCCATGTTTTTTCAATTTGCCATGATACTTCAATGGCGGGGCTTATCCAAATGCGGGCGAGGCCCAAAGTGGATCGCACTCCTCTGCCCTATCCTGACGCTTAGCCCTGAGGATCCGAAGAATTGTGCAGCCTCAACTTGACGCCAGCGCCGTCAATACGTAGATTTCTCGGAACACTTTGGGGGCACAATGACCGCACTCGGGCCGGCACGTCGGCAATTCTTACAAGCAATGGGAGGTGTCGCGGGGACGGTTTGGCTGAACGCCCAATGGCCGCTTGTCGCGGCGGCAGCACAGCACGCGCACGATGCGGTCAAATCATCACACCCACTCCATTTTGATGTCCTCACACAAGCGGAAGCGGTCGAAGTGACAGCGATCGCGGCACGAATCATCCCGACTGACGCAGATCCCGGAGCTACGGAAGCCGGCGTGGTTTACTTTATCGACCGCGCCCTGAAAACGTTTGCCAGCGAGGCTGTGCCGATATACAAAGCAGGGTTGCTCGAAATCAATGCCACAACGAATGAGTTCTTCCCGGGCGTAAAACTCTTTTCCACCGCAAGTACGGAACAGCAGGACAGGGTTCTTGCAGAAATTTCCAGTGAACAGAAGCCCCAGGAGGGGAGCCGGCGCGCAGGGCCAAGGAATAGTGTCGTATTTTTCCCGCTAATTTGGGGACACACCATGATGGGTTTTCTTGCTGATCCCGAGGCCGGCGGAAATTTCGACTACGCCGGGTGGAAGGTCATCGGGCGGGATCCCGCCCACACTTTTTCTCCCCCGTTTGGGTATTATGACAACAATTACCCGGGATGGAAGCCGACCGCCGCAATTATAACGGAGAAAAAATGACGTCAGTGACCTACAAGACTTCCGACGAAGTCGATTTCGTAATCATCGGTTCCGGTGCGGCCGGTGGCGTCCTGGCGAAGGAATTGTCGACCAACGGCTTCACCGTTGTCGTGTTGGAGCAAGGCCCCTACCTGACCGAAAAAGATTTTAGTCACAACGAAATCAAGATTTTGAACGAACACTTTCTGACCAATAACCCAGCCATACAGCCGAGTACTTTTCGTGCAACCCCGCAGGAAAAGGCCGTCCACCAGCAATCATTGCTTTATGGCAGGTGCGTTGGCGGCAGCAGCGTGCATTTCACGGCAAATTTCTGGCGATTCCATGAAATTGATTTCAATGAACGCAGCAAAATCGGAGAAATCCCCGGAACCGGCTTCGCCGACTGGCCGATCAATTACACCGATCTTGAACCTTACTACACGAAGGTGGACTGGGAAGTCGGCGTTTCCGGATTGGCGGACGCCAGCCCATTTGATCCACCGCGTTCGAAGCCTTATCCTATGCCGCCGCTGCCGGTGAAAAGTTCGGGGGTCTTGTTTGAGCAGGCGGCGCGAAAACTCGGTTACCACCCCTTTCCTGCCCCGATGGCAATTCTCTCCCAGCCGCGTTCGGGCAGAAGTGCTTGTGTGAATTGCGGATTCTGCCTTGGTTTTGGTTGCGAGGTAGGAGCAAAGTCTTCTTCTCTGGCCTCCGTGATCCGAGTTGCAGAGAAAACTGGCAAGTGCGAGATCCGGCCAAATTCCTATGTTCACAAGATTGAGATCGACAAAACCGGCCATGCTACCGGCGCAGTCTACTTTGACGCCAAGCGGAACACGCATTTCCAGAAAGCCAAGGCCGTAATTCTGAGCGCGAACGGAGCAGAAACGCCGCGGCTCCTGCTTCTTTCGGCGTCTTCGCAATTTCCCAATGGACTGGCCAACTCGAGCGGACTCGTTGGAAAGTATCTGATGCCCAATAGCGGTACGGTGGCCGCAGGTGTGTTCGAGGAGCCGCTCAACGATTACAAAGGTTATGCTGTGAGCCGTATTTTTCATGATTTTTACCAGCTGGACAAGGAAAAGCTGGGATTTTACGGGGGCGCGGGATTCGACGCGCGTTTCGACATGACGCCCGTCACTTTTGCCTCAATGGGTGTGCCACCCGGGACGCCCCGCTACGGCGAGCAATTCAAGAAGACGCTGAAGCACAACTTTGTGCGCACAATGGAGATTTTTGGACATGGCACTTCGCTGCCGATCGAATCCAACAGTTTTTCACTCGACCCGGAAGTTAAGGACGCCTGGGGACTCCCCGCCCTGCGGATGACGTACAGTGATTCTCCGAATGACCTGAGGTTCATGGCATGGATGCGCGAGCGGGCGCTCGAGATTCTGGATGTTGCGGGCGCAAAGACCAGGTGGGCTCCTCCAGTCGAATCCGGAAAGTTTGCCGTCCATTTGTTGGGCACCTGTCGAATGGGAACCGATCCAAAAACTTCGGTGATCGATCCCGACCATCGTACGCACGACGTCCCGAATCTGTTTTTGTGCGACGGAAGCAGTCTTGTAACGTCAGGGCGTGGCCAACCGACCATGACCATCATGGCGCTGGCGTTTCGTGCCGGAGACCGAATCACGACGCTTGCAAAACGGGGCGAACTTCGCGGTTAATACTAGTTCGGTTTTTTTGCTTGCAGCACTGATTTCAATGTATCGGAGAACTTATGAAAGCGAACAAGCGGCTGTTGCTCTGCGTGGCGGCGCTTTTCCTCACTGCTCTTTTTCTTGGAGCAGAGGGAAGGCTGAGGGCCCAGGGACACGCTTCAAATAACGGTCAAGATTCTGTCCAGACGGCAGAACAAAAATTCAAGAACATTCGCGTTTTGAAGGAGATTCCGGCCGATCAAGTAATTCCTTCCATGCAATTCATTACTGCGTCGCTGGGTGTGGAATGCGAATTCTGTCATGTCGCGCATGAAATGGATAAAGACGACAAGAAAACAAAGTTGACCGCGCGCAAGATGATGACCATGATGATGGCCATAAATCAAGCGAACTTCGATGGCGAAAGGGAAGTGACCTGTTACACCTGCCACCGGGGTTCCGCGCATCCTGTCGGGACTCCGGTACTCTCGGCAGGCAATGTGCCTTCGCCCGAAGTTCACGAGGACGAAGAAACTGCTGCGGCCAAGTTGCCCGCTCCCCAAAAAATTCTCGAGAACTATCTTGCAGCGGTGGGTGGCGCGGACGCATTACACAAAATCAAAACGCGCGTACAGAAAGGGAACATCGAATCTTTCGGCGAAAAATACCCGATCGACATCTATTCCGAAGGTCCGGACAAGCGCGTGTCGATCTCTCGCCCTCCCAGCGGAGAGAGCATCACCGCATACAACGGGCAAGCAGGTTGGTTAGCCATGCCGCGTGGATTTCACAAGATGACCGATGCCGAGCAGCAATCTGCCAGCATCGACGCCCAGCTCTATCTTGCCGCTCGTCTGCCCGAGCTGTATCAAGACTTCCGCGTCCATCCGGGCGAGACCGTCAATGGCAAGCCAACTTACATGATTTCCGCGCGTGGTAAGAATTTGCCCGGTTTGCGCCTGTATTTCGATCAGGACAGCGGTTTGCTTGTACGTCTGATTCGTTATACGGAAACTCCACTTGGCCGAAATCCTGCCGAAGTTGACTACGCGGATTATCGGGTGACGGACGGTGTGAAAATTCCGTATAAATGGACGCTGACTCGCCCCAACGGCAGTTTCACCATCCAAATAGATGCCGTGAAACAGAATGTGCCAATCGACGAAAAACTTTTCGTCATGCCGATAGGCCAGGAAAGCCGCTAGATGCAACAGCTTCTTGCAGGTCAATTCTGCTGAATATTAAATTTAGGGTGCACAGTTCGAAATTCGAGATCGCCTTCGTTAGAAATTGAAAATGATGCCGCCGACGAAATTTCCACGGTTCAAGAAATTAGCGGTCTTCGCGGAGTAGCATCCGTAAAAGGGATCGCAGTAAGTGCCATAGGAAGAGTTGCCATATGTCGGCATGTACCGGATATCACCGCGCAAGCCGATATGGCGACTTATGTAGTACTTCACACCACCGCCAACGCTAAAAGCGAACTCCGTGCGGTTCGGTGTCCCATTGAAATTATTATCGTGGGTGAAACCCAAACTTCCCGCCACATACGGACGCAGCCTGTGTTCTGTGTTTAACAGCATATACAATCCGCCAAATTGAAATTGATCGATGTCCGAATTGAACGCCTTGAAATACTGCCCGGTCAAGGCATTGCGTGCATTAAACGATGTGTTGTTGCGGTCCCACATGAATTCAAGCTGCGTGTTTTCGGTGATGTTGTAACCCAGGAATGTCCCGAATGCCAATGCATCGTTGACTTGCAGACTATTCACCGGTCCCGAACCACCGGTATTGGAAAAAATACTGATTGGATATGATCCGCTAGTCTCATACCCTACAAAAGGCGTCACTTCAAATCGCCCTTGAGCGTTGGCTGAAAAAGCTGCCAGAAGAAAAGCGAGACTGCCGAGAAATATCATCGTACGGGTCTTCATGGACCGACTTCTCCTTTTGCGTGACTGACCGGGCTTGCTGATTCGCGCCGGAGAAGGCCTCTTGAACCGGTGAGCCTGAAATCCGTGGCGCCCGTTTCTGCCTGCCCTGGTTCGCGACAGGCTCTATCATCATGACTCCGGAACAAGCCCCAGCCCCTAGTGTTTAACCCTAAGAGCCGGAAAAGGTTTCGAGTAAGGATTCAGGCTGCGAGCGAGTTCGAGCGAAGAGGAAATGGGCGGATGACGCCGTTTGAGATTGGCTAAATGATTGTAAGGACTAATCTTGTGATCATACTGGTCATTCTGCTCTTCAGTCCCATTCCGGTCTTCGACCACACGGGCAGCTCTGGCTTGCCGATCTCGACAGGCGATCGAGGGACCTCTCGCAATCCCCAAGTATGTGGGCAGGAAAAACTGTAGGGATTAACCGGACGGCGTGGCCAGACACACAGCGTCGGGTGGGGAAAGCGCTTGGAGCGTGGCGAAACTAAAGCGGAACCGTTTGAGGGCTAACGGGCGGCCCGAAAATTCAGATGCTTTGTATTGATTTAATGCGTGGGGCCAGTCTTCGTCGGACTTGATATGGTCTACCGATGACGGCGGTACCCTCAGCCTTGCTCGATCGCGGCCTTTTTAACGGCTATGCATTGGATTCGTTCTATGACGAGATGTTCGCGTCGTCCAATACCGCGCGGTCGCACTACGTGCGGTTGTTCGAAAAATTGGGCGGAATGGCCCCAAAGCACTTCCAGGACCGTCGCAAGCTGGCTGACCTTTCGTTTCTGCTTCAAGGAATCACATTCACTGTCTACAGCGACGGCCGCGGCACAGAGCGACTCTTTCCATTCGACCTTATTCCCCGCATCTTGCCTAATTCCGAATGGACAAAGATCGAGCGCGGTTTGAGCCAGCGGGTCATTGCACTCAATCTGTTTCTGCAGGACGTCTATGGCCGCCAGCAGATATTGAAGGACCGCAAGATTCCGGCGCCTCTGGTGTATTCCTGTCGTCACTTCCGACGTGAAATGATTGGACTCGAAGTACCGCGCGGCATCTATACGCACATCTGCGGAATCGACCTGGTTCGGGATTCAAAATCCGGCGAATTTCTCGTGTTGGAAGATAATGTTCGAACGCCAAGCGGAATCTCCTACGTCCTTGAAAATCGCCTGGTAATGACGCGTGCCTTTCCCGAGGCTTTTCAGGAACATGAAGTCTTGCCCGTAAATCACTATCCGGCCGAACTGTCGCGCATACTTCGAACCTTATCCCCCCGCGGAGACTCCGACGCCCAGATCGTCCTACTGACTCCGGGCATTCACAACAGCGCTTATTTTGAGCACAGCTTTCTCGCTCAACAAATGGGGATCGAGCTGGTGGAAGGACGTGACCTTCTCGTCGATGGCGGCGTTGTCTACATGAAAACGATTTATGGACTCAAACGCGTCGACGTGATCTATCGCCGGCTGGATGACGATTTTCTTGACTCACTCTGTTTCCGAACCGATTCCATGCTGGGTGTTCCCGGCCTGATGGGTGCCTACCGCGCTGGCAACGTCGCTCTGGCGAACGCTGCTGGCAACGGAGTCGCGGATGACAAGGCGATCTACGCGTATGTGCCGCTATTCATCAAGTATTACCTCGGCGAAGAGCCGATATTGAATAGCGTAGATACTTTTCTTTGCGAGCGACACGACCACCTTTCGCACGTCATGGCGCATCTTCCCGAGCTTGTCGTCAAAGCTGTTGGAGAATCCGGCGGTTACGGAATGCTTATTGGTCCAAGTTCGGACGGTGAACTGGTTGAAACCTTCCGTGAAAAAATCAAAGCCGATCCACGTAACTATATTGCGCAACCAGTGGTGCCTCTATCCCGCGTGCCCTCTTATGACGTCGCCTCGGGGCGGATTGCTGGTCGACATGTTGACCTGCGTCCCTACTGCCTGTACGACGGAGAAAAAGTGACGATTGTTCCGGGTGGACTCACCCGTGTTGCCCTGAAAGAGGGCTCCCTCGTTGTGAATTCCTCGCAAGGCGGCGGCAGCAAAGACACCTGGGTCCTGCGGGGGGAGTGCTGAGATGCTGTCGCGAATAGCCGAATCTCTGTTCTGGCTGGCGCGTTATATCGAACGCGCTGAAGATACAGCACGGATTCTTGACGTTACGTATCACACTCTGCTCGAGCAGGCGCAGCAGCCGTATCGCTTGCGCTGGGATCCACTTGTCTCGATGGCCGGTGAAGAGACAATCTTTCGGCAGATTTATCAAGAAGCAACCTCCAGTAACGTCTTTGAGTTTCTTGCGTTTAATGAAGGGAATCCGAGTTCCATCATGCAGTGCGTGAAAAAAGCGCGCGAAAATGCCCGCACAATTCGCGATCGTATCTCCCGTGAGATGTGGGAAGACCTCAACGGGCTGTACTTCACGCTCGAACGCTTCGATCCGGCCGACGAAATTGCCGCCGGTCCGCACCGTTTCTGCGAAAAAGTCATTTTTGGAAGTCATCGTTTCCACGGTGTAACCGACGCCACCTTGCCGCACGACGAGGGTTGGGATTTTCTCAAGGTAGGTTGGGCCCTGGAGCGCGCCGAAATGACCGCACGCCTGGTTGACGTTCAGTACCATACGCTTCTCGATGCCCCTTCAAGTGTCGGGGCATCTCCCGATAATCATCAGTGGATGGCGGTCCTGAAATCCGTCGGTGCATACGAGGCGTACCACCGCCAGTACCATTCACCAATTGAGCCGGAACGTGTTGCGGAAATGCTGATTCTGCATCCACAGCATCCCCGCTCGATTCGCTTTTCGATGACAGAAATGCAGGCTGGATTGCGTGCAATCAGCAAGACTGGAGCGGGTTCCTACGCCAATGAGGCGGAGCGACTGGCGGGCAAAGTGCTCGAGCGGTTGCGCTACGACAAGATCGACGAAATTTTCCGTCAGGGATTGCATTCGTATCTGACCGAACTCATTCGCATGTTGAATTCCATCGGCCAGGCCATTGCGCGCAGCTACTTTTACTACGCGGTGGTGGCATGAATCGATATCGCTTGGTGCATTCCACGGAATTCCTGTATGACGGGCCGGTCAGCGAAAGTTATAACGAAGTTCGTCTTCGCCCGATCGACGATGACCTGCAGAGTTGCCTGTCGTTTCGCCTGGTCACCAGCCCGCCTTCACGAGGAGCATCTTTTCGCGACTCTTACGGTAACTGGATTCACCAATTTAATATTTTGCCTGATCATCGCCGTCTGAAAATCGAAGCAGAGTCGGTTGTCCTGGCACACGAGGCGGCTGAGGTCCCGAAGCCAGCAGCCACACTTGCCGACCTGGATGCGCAACGCGGCGATCTGTTCGAGGAGCATTACGATTTTGTCGCCCCTAGCGGTTTCGTTCCTTACTTGCAGGGGTTGGAAGAGATTCTGCATGCCTCTGAAGGAGGCAGTGACGGCACCGTGCTTGGATTTACGCAGGCCGTTTCGACTTACATCCACATGAATTTCAAGTACGTGAAGGGTGCCACACATGTGCACTCATCCGTGCGGGACTCGCTCGCCATAAACGCAGGCGTCTGCCAGGATTTTGCCCACTTGCTCCTGGGAGTAGTTCGCATGCGCGGCTTACCTGCCCGTTATGTTTCGGGATACCTTGTTCCGGGCGACGCCTCTGGTACAGATACGAAACAAGAAGAAGTAATTGGTGGTCAAGCTTCGCATGCGTGGGCGGAAGTTTTCGTACCTGGGAGTGGCTGGTCAGCTTTTGACCCAACACTTGGTAAGCCTGTTGGGATTCGCCATATCCGGGTGGCTTACGGTCGCGATTACGGAGATGTACCTCCGGTTCGGGGCGTATACAAAGGCCGTGCCGGCCAACACCTTTCGGTCGACGTTTGCGTCAGGCCGGCGCTAGACGGGGAAGGCCGCGAGCAACTGACGGAAACCAGCGAAGGTCCCCACGAACCTCCGCAAATGGCAGAACTGCCGCAGCAAAACAGTCAGCAATAATCACCTTCCGCTCCTTCCTGTAGATTCACAGAAAAAGTGTTCCTCGCGGCGAACGGGCCGCAAGTGGCGCGGAAATGTCCAACGGGCGACTCGCTTGCTTGTTCTTGAGATGTCCAACAAAAACGATTATGCTCGCAGGCGAACACTCTGGGCTTGGGATGGTTTCACCTTTGTTTCATGCCAGAATTAAATCTAAGCAGCTTACCCTGTCCTGATTTTTTATTCCGTCGAGGAGAGAGAAAATGAACTTTGCAAAGTCGGTGGCACGAGCGAGCTTCATCGCGTTCGCGTGGATGTTCGCTTCTTTTGCAGGTCAGCAAGTCCACGCGCAATCTACTGCCACGGCTTCGACGGCGAATCCACCCTACTTGAATCCACAGCTTCCGATCGATGTCCGCGTGGATGATCTTGTCTCTCGCATGACCCTCGAAGAGAAAGCGTCTCAACTCGTCAATCAGGCTCGCGCAATCCCCCGTCTGAATGTCCCAGAATACGATTACTGGAGTGAAGGGCTACACGGAGTAGCCGCCGCGGGTGTCGCCACCGTTTTCCCGCAGGCTATCGCGCTTGGCGCCACGTGGGACGCTCCATTGCTCCATGATGTGGCGATTGTCATTGGCACGGAAGCCCGCGCCAAGCACCATGAAGCGGTACGTCAAGGCCGTCGCGACATATTCGAAGGACTTACCTTCTGGTCACCGAACATCAACATCTTCCGTGACCCTCGCTGGGGCCGGGGGCAAGAGACCTACGGTGAAGATCCATTCCTGACCGGGCGCATGGGTGTCGCGTTTGTTACAGGACTTCAGGGGGACGACCCGAAGTACTTACGCGTGGTCTCTACTCCAAAGCATTTCGCAGTGCATAGCGGCCCTGAGTCGACAAGGCATAAGGCTGATGTGCAGGTTTCCAAGCACGATGAGGAAGATACCTATCTTGCCGCATTCCGCTCCACAATCGTCGACGGCCATGCGGCATCTACCATGTGCGCGTACAACAGCGTGAACGGCGAACCGGCCTGCGCGAGCACCTTCTTGCTCGAAGATACGCTTCGTGGCGACTGGCGCTTCAATGGCTTCGTTGTGTCAGATTGCGGAGCAGTTCTCGATATCTGGTCGGGTCATCACTTTACAAAGACAAAAGAGGAAGCTGCTGCCATTTCTCTCAAGCGTGGAATGGACAACGAATGCGTCGATTTCACACACAAACTTACCGACAATTCTGATTACGTAAAATACCTGGATGCAGTCAAGCAGGGGTTGCTGACCGAAAAGGAGATCGACATCACTTTGCGCCGCTTGTTCCGCGCACGGTTCATGCTTGGCATGTTCGATCCTCCGGAAATGGTTCCTTATGCCCAAATCCCGTTTTCGGAAAACGATACCGAAGTTCACCGCCAACTTGCGCTCAAGACGTCTCGTGAGACCATGGTTTTGCTCAAGAACGACGGGATTTTACCTTTCTTCAAAGCGCCGAAGAATATCGTCGTAGTCGGACCTCTCGCCGACAACAAACGGGTTTTGGAAGGGAACTATAACGGGACACCATCACAAGCCACTTCGGCGCTCGAAGGAATACAGAAGCAATTTTCCACTTCTACCGTCACCTTCGTTCCTGGGACGCATTTCCTGCGTGACGCCAAGCCGGTTCCTGCCGCCCTGTTTACGACTCCGGATGGTCAACCTGGCCTGAAGGCGGAATATTTCAAGAACAAGGAGCTTTCCGGCGATCCGGCTATTACTCGCCTTGATAAGAAGATCGACTTCAATTTCATCCAGCAACCGCTTCCCGGGTTCTCTAGCGGCGCCTTCTCGATCGAGAATTTCTCCGCTCGTTGGACCGGATTCTTCACTCCGGATAAATCCGGAACCTACCGCCTTGGAATGCGCGCGGACGATGGTTTCCGCCTATGGCTCGACGGAAAACTGATCGTAGAAGACTGGACGACTCATGGCATCAGTTCGAAGCTCGCCGAGGTAACACTGGAAAAAGGACACAAGTATTCCTTTAAGGCCGAGTATTTCCAGAGTACGGGTGATGCTATTGCGCAAGTCGTCTGGAATAGCGAACTTTCTGCGGATCCGCTGAAAGATGCCGTCGCAGCTGCAAAAAATGCCGACGTAGTCGTCGCTGTTGTGGGCATTACCTCCGACCTCGAGGGCGAAGAGATGAATGTCCAGGTCGAGGGTTTTCAGGGAGGTGATCGCACCAGCCTCGATTTGCCGAAGGAAGAGGAGCAACTGCTCGAGGCCGTCAAGGCCACCGGCAAGCCACTCGTTGTCGTGCTGATGAACGGCAGCGCCCTTTCCGTAAACTGGGCTGAGAAGAATGCCAACGCAATTCTCGAAGCGTGGTATTCGGGCGAAGAAGGAGGCACCGCGATCGCCGACACGTTGGCCGGCGTAAACAATCCTTCTGGCCGTTTGCCTCTGACGTTTTACACCGGGGTATCAGAGCTTCCGCCATTTGAAGACTACAGCATGACCAATCGCACCTATCGCTATTTCACGGGTAAGCCACTGTATCCTTTCGGGTACGGTCTCAGCTATTCGAAATTTGAATATGGAAGCCTGAGATTGTCGGCTTCACAGCTTCAGGCAGGGGAGTCGCTACAGATTGATGCACACGTGAAAAACAGCAGCCAGCATGAAGGCGACGAAGTTGTGGAAGTGTATCTAACTTTTCCAAAAGTCGCCGGTGCACCCCTTCGAGCCCTTCGCGGATTCACTCGCGTTCACGTGCCAGCGGGCGAGACGGCGCATGTGCGCCTGAACTTGAACCCGCGTGATCTGAGCATGGTTGATGAATCTGGAAATCGCCTCATCGTCCCCGGGACCTATGGTCTCTCGGTAGGCGGCGGTCAGCCAGGCACATCGGCAGCGGTTGTCGAAACTACGTTCAGCATCAATGGAAAACTGGCACTGCCTGAATAAGGTTCGCCAGCGGCTACACTCGACTGGACCTCGCGCGGGGGCCTCTCTTCATGTGGCTAGGCTTTTTTTCCAGCGATCCCGAATGTCCAGTAGAAATTTCGCCTTGTTCTCCTGCATCAAGCGCAACAGAGACTGGTTTTCTGTTTCTTCGTGGCTGCCGGCCCACAGCACCAGTTCTGTCAACACGGGTGCCAGGTCAATTCCTTTCCGTGTCAGCCTGTAGATCAGTTTTCGGCGGTCCCCAGGATCGATAGCGGAATGAATGATCCCGTGTCGTTCAAGGCTTCGCAGTCTGTCGGCCAGGATATTAGTAGCAATGCGCTCATAGGAACCCAAAAATTCCTTGTAGGTTCGATATCCACTGAGCATCATGTCTCGTATGATTAGCAAGGACCAGCGGTCTCCCAGTATCTCGACTGAGGCGTTCAGGGGACACCCGGACCGCCTATAACCGTTTCGTTTCTTCTCCCTGGTCACTTTTTGACGCTATCATATTGCTTGCATGTTGCAAGTGATATACCGCACAATTTTCGCATCGGCTTTTTGGATGGCTCGTCCGCATCAATCCTTCAAGCCAACCATTCGAGGATTCGATTTCATTTGGGTTCCGGAGTTGATAGATTCGCGGTAAGAAGGGGAGGCCGACATATGAGCTGTGTGCGGATTCTGGTGGGCACTCGCAAGGGCGCTTTCATTCTCACCTCCGATGGCAAGCGCAAAGAATGGACGATCACGGGTCCGCATTTTGCTGGCTGGGAAATGTATCATTTGAAAGCTTCTCCTGCCGATCCTGACCGCATCTATGCCTCGCAATCCAGCGGCTGGTTTGGGCAATTGATTCAGCGTTCCAATGACGCCGGCAAGACCTGGGAGCCCGTCGGGAATAAGTTTGTATACGACGGCACCCCCGGTACCCACCAGTGGTACGATGGCACCCAGCATCCATGGGAGTTCAAGCGCGTCTGGCATCTTGAACCTTCGCTCACCGATCCCGACACAGTTTATGCTGGCGTTGAGGATGCTGCATTGTTCCGCACGACAGACGGTGGTCAAAGCTGGAATGAGCTGCCCGGTTTGCGCAGCGCGAAAGGGCACCTGTGGCAACCGGGTGCCGGTGGAATGGGACTCCACTCCATCATTCTCGACCCTCTACATCCCGAGCGTATTTTCGTTGCTATTTCTGCCGCAGGCGTCTTTCGGACCGACGACAGCGGCGCGACATGGCGTCCCGTCAATCAAGGGTTGAAGTCTCCTTTTGAACTTCCGGATCCAACTGCCGAGGTTGGCCATTGCGTTCACCACATCGCCATTCATCCATCGAAGCCGGACGTGCTTTTCATGCAGAAACACTGGGATGTGATGCGCAGCGACAATTCGGGTGATTCGTGGCACGAAGTCAGCGGAAATCTTCCGACTGATTTTGGCTTTCCGATCGACGTCCACGCGCATGAGCCGGAGACAATTTATGTAGTGCCCATCAAGAGTGACTCCGAGCATTTTCCGCCGGATGGCAAGCTTCGGGTATATCGTAGCCGCAGCGGCGGCAACGAGTGGGAAGCACTTACAAATGGCCTCCCGCAATCCGATTGCTACGTCAACGTCCTTCGCGACGCTATGGCCGTCGATCGACTGGATTCCTGTGGAATTTATTTCGGGACGACGGGCGGCCAAGTCTATGGTTCGTCGGATGCCGGCAACACATGGAGCGCTATCCGCCACGATCTTCCCGCGGTCCTTTCGATAGAGGTTCAAACACTGCAATGATTCGCGTGGTGCTTCCGGCCCATCTCCGCACACTCGCTCGTGTCGAAGGTGAAGTTCAAATCGAGCTTGATGGTGAGGCCTCGCTGCACTGCGTGTTAACCGCTCTCGAGGACCGCTACCCGGCGCTCAGAGGAACGATTCGCGACCAATCCACTCACCAACGCCGACCCTTCGTACGCTTTTTCGCTTGCCAGGAAGATCTCTCACACGAGTCCGCCGATTCCGTTCTGCCCCCCGAAATATGCTCGGGCGAAGAACCCCTCCTCATCGTAGGGGCCATGGCGGGAGGCTAGCCAAGTCTGTCTGCGGATCGGCCCGCGGAAGACACTGACTGTTGAGTTTGTTGATGTCAGGGCAACCTAGGTCTGCTCGCGAGCGACTCGGAACAAGGCCTTGGCGAATTTGGAGTTCCGCCCGCGGTGCAATCTCCGCACTGGGACCAGCCTGGACGCGGCTGCAACTGAAGGGCTTGCCAGCTATCGGCGTGCCCAAATCAGACGGTACCGTGAAACACCTGTTCTGTCGTTTCCCGATCCAGCGTTATAATCGGCGTACTCGACATTCCTGTCGACATCGGCGTTCCTGCCGAGAAGGAGGTGATCCAGTGAGGTACTGTTTACGTTGACGCAGTAGAGGAGGCGCTTGTGAGGTTACCGGGCGCCTCTCTCCTTTTGTGTTCTCCGCCACGTCTTGACCGTGAATGCCGAGGTCGGAAGATCTGGTTTACCACCGGCCGTCATGATCCGAACAGTCATGGTCGTCCGATTCCTGTCGATGGTCATCGCCATGCTCGGGAAGGGCTATAAAACCGTGAGTTCGGAGGTTCGGGTCATAATAGGTTCCTGCGATTTCTCCACATGAGTCGATGCTTTGTGGCGTTGTTAAGTTCAGCCCCTTGGAGCTCGGAACGTCCAGCGTCGCAATGGATCCGTCGGCAAAGCGAATGAATCCATGAATGTCAAGTCCTGTCCCGTCCCCATAGCTTCCGACGACTTCATCGCGTTGGTCGATGCTTGTCGGCGCAGTAAAACCCTGACCCACGGCGAATGTGGCCGTGGTTCCGTCCCTATAACGCAAAAAACCATGGTAAAACCCGGCTGAGCTCAAGAAGTGACCGGTAATCTCACCTCTCGAGTTAATGTTGGTAGGTGTCGTGCCATCTAGGGTGATCACTTCCACTCCCGGCGCATCAAACGCGATGAAAGAGCCATCGGACAAGCGCAGGAATCCGCGATACGTGTTTCGGCTATTGTCGCTATAACCGCCTGTAACCTCCCCTCTCGCGTTGATAGAATCTGGGTGGATTCCACCGCCCCCGCAACAATCAGGAGGGTCAATATTAACGACCTCGCCATTCGTGGAACGGAGGAAGCCATGAATCCCTCCGCCGGGGCTGCCGGCATACGTGCCTATAATCTCGCCTGTTGGGCTGATACTGGTGGGGCGTGTGGAAAGCGAATCCGGAACATCGAATACTGTGGTTCTTCCGCCGTCAAGAATAAACCCGTGGCACGCGGAACTCGAGTCACAAAAGTAGCCTGTGATATTGCCCCTGGCATTGATTGAGACAGGAAAGGTGCCTTGCCCCGAGAGAGTACCAGCACCGGGAGCGTCAAATAGGGTGATTCTGCCCTGAGCGTCACGGACAAAACCACGCCCCATGGAAGAGCCATGCGGGGAAACGCTACCGACGACCACGCCGCGCGGGTTCAAGCTGGCAACTGTCGTGTCGAAGTCCGGAGCTGCTGCATCGAACGACACGATTTTGTATTCTGGTTTCGCGGCAGGCGGTTGCGCTTTCAATATTGGAACCACGCAGAAACAGAAAGCAATTAGCAACATCGAAGAAAAGGTTTTCATTTTGCTCCTCGCTGGGCTGAGGATGGTATTGACTGAATCCAAGTCTCGGGTTCATCTGCAAACTATCCGCCCGAGGTGACCGTGTCAACAATTTCTTGTCCGCGAACACCAACTCATCTGAAAGCGCAAGTGGCACAAGAGCTTTTACTGTCGGTAAGGCGATCAGTGGTCGCAGGAACGGGAATTCCTTGTGAGAACGGTGTCCTGAGGGCAAATGCCCCGATCACTGGGAGCCCATCAGGCTACAAAGGCGACTCACTGAGGGCCAGCTATGTGAAGGATCTGGGCGCTGGCGTTTGGTCCGTCGATCTCAGACCGTGGCCAATGGATCGTGAAGAAATAGTCGATTGTGATCAGCGCACGAGCTCCCCGTTTAGCCACGACGTCTCGAAAATAGGGCTTAGATTCCCATCTAAAATCGGCGACCCTTCCAATTCTGACCATTTTGCGGTTGCCTACTTCAAATTACGCGGGCCAGTAGCTCGTGCTTCCATCCAACGATTTATTGACTTCTGCTCCACCCCGTCTCTAACATCGCAGACCAGAGTTCCGCTCCCAACCATGATTGGCCAATCCATTGCGCACTACCGCATCCTAGAAAAGCTAGGTGAAGGCGGCATGGGCGTTGTTTACCGCGCGTTTGACGACCAATTACAGCGGGAAGTCGCGCTTAAAGTACTTCCCGTCGACTCACTTAGTGATCTAATGGCGCGCGCCAGACTCCGGCGCGAAGCACAAACAGCCGCAGCCTTAAATCATCCAAATGTTTGCGTAGTCTATGAGGTCGGTGAGGCCGATGGCATTTTGTATATCGCAATGGAGTTAGTAAAGGGGCGAACCGTACGAGATCTCGTTTCCGATGGATTGTCCCCGGAATTGTGGTTTAAGTACGCCACACAGATTACTGAAGCACTAGCCCATGCCCACAGCCTCGGCATTCTTCATCGCGACATCAAAACGTCGAACGTGATGATTTCTGAAGATGGGCGGGCAAAAGTTGTCGATTTCGGCTTGGCGAAACGTCTACACGAAAACGATCAAGACATGACCAAGTCCGGAGTTACTATTGATAAACCAGGCACGTTCGTCGGGACACTTCCGTATGCGGCTCCAGAAATCCTGCAAGGTCGTTCCGCAGACTC
This sequence comes from Candidatus Acidiferrales bacterium, assembly GCA_963723725.1. GTDB lineage: Bacteria > Acidobacteriota > Terriglobia > Acidiferrales > UBA7541 > Acidiferrum. The sequence continues at coordinate 467,652 of CAVRSA010000010.1, read as the reverse complement.
CAGGAGCGACGTTTGGTCGTTGGGTGTACTTCTGTTCGAAATGCTGACGGGGACTCGACCATTTAGAGGCCGGACGACGTATGAAATTACGTCTGCAATATTGAATCGTGGGCCTGAACCAATCCCAGCAAATGCGCCTCCTGGGGTGAAGGCAGTTATTCAGGGGTGCCTGCACAAATTACCGAGCGAACGCTACCAGCAAGGAGGGGAAGTTCGGGCTGCGCTGGAAATTGCCGCCGCCAATCCAGATCAAGAAATGGAAGAGGTGCGCACGCGACGTCAATCTCATATTAGAAAGAAGCTGATGCTAGCTATTGTCGGGATTCTTTTTTTGGCTAGCCTGTGCCTGGTGTTTAATTATTTTTCGTCTCGAACCCCGACAACGCCGAGAGAGGGTCAACTGGCGGTGTTGCCCATGAGTACGAATGAAATAGATCCGGCGATGGCCGCATTCGGGAAAGGATTGGTTGAGACATTGACCGCAAGGCTAACCGAGGTGACCCAGAAACACAGAATTCAAGTAATTCCCACGTCAGCAATTCAATCAAGAGGCATCGCGACAGTCGAGCAGGCGCATAGAGAATTTGGCGCAAACTTCGGTCTTGAATTGAATATGCAGCGCTCTGCAGATCAGATTCGGGTCAATTTCAACCTGATCGATGCGAACTCGATGCTCCAACTGGGAGCGGGTACAGTAACCGGCAAGGCCGAAGATACATTCAACGTCGAAGACCAGGTGTGCCAGGGAGTCGTAAGTGCATTGGAGATTCAACTTCAGCCCGAGGAGAAAAGCGCGTTACTGGCAAACCGATCCGCAGAGCCTAGCGCGTACGATTTCTACTTGCAAGGGCGCGGATACCTTAGATCGTTCAATCGTCCGGAGAGTTTTGAAAGCGCGATTTCGGTATTCAACCACGCTCTGGAGCTAGATCAAAATTATGGCCCGGCTTTCGCTGGGCTCGGCCAGACGTATTGGAACGAATACGAGCTAACAAAAGATCAGAGGTGGGTAACGCGCGCAAAGAACGCATGCCAGCGTGCAGTGGAACTCAACAGTACTAGGCCAGAAGGACATGCCTGCCTTGGCCTAGTACTGAATGGCACGGGACAGTACGAACAAGCACGGGATCAATATGAGGAAGCGATTCAGCTCGATCCCAGTGACGAAAGCGGGTACATCGGTCTTGCTACGGCTTACGAAAATCTAGGAGAAACACGGGAGGCGGAGGCAACCTATCAGCGAGCCATCCAACTGCGGCCAAGTTATCCTCTGGCGTACAACCGGCTTGGTGAGTTCCAAATGTCGCATGCCCAATATGACGACGCGGCGAGAATGTTCAGACAAGTGATTGCCTTGGCTCCAGATAATTACGCGGGATACAGCAACTTGGGAAGCGCATATTTGCAGCAGAATCGCTATGCGGAAGCCGTTCCGATGTTGGAGAAATCGATTGCTCTGCGACGAACCGCAGAGGCTCTATCCAACCTGGGAACGGCCTATTTCCAGCTTCGAAGATTTTCGGACTCAGCGAGAATTTATGAGGAGGCGGTGCAGGTGGACGACCACAATTACGAGGTTTGGGGAAATTTGGGGGATGCCTACTATTGGACTCCGGGGTTGAGGTCAAAGGCAGCAAGCGCTTATGAGAAGGCAATTTCCCTGGCGGGCGCTGCCCTAGCGGTCAACCCCCGTGACGTAAATGCGCTAGGTTATGCGGCCGAGTATCAAGCGATGCTGGGACAGAAAAAAGAAGCAATGAAGTATTTGGAACGGTGCCTCGGATTGAAGCCGCAGGACCCAAACTTGCTGTTTAATGCAGCGATCATCTACAACAAGTTCGGAGACGAAGAAACGGCGCTGACGTGGCTTCAAAGGGCGGTTTCGGCGGGATTACCAAAATCCAACTTGCTAGACTCACCTAATTTCGATAACCTTCACGGCACTTTACGGTTTATGCGACTAGCGAATGAGGGGATGATCAAATGACCATACGTCGGGGTTGGTTTATGGTGGCAATTGCGGGAGTATTGGCATTAGTTGGCGTAATCATCGCACAGACGAAGAAAACAAACCTCGTAGCCGTCAATCAGGTCATTACTGTCGATGCGACTGCTACCTGTGTCGACCTGCAGAGTAGGCCTGCTTATACCAACGGGTCCAACGTGAACGACACCGTGGAGTGGAAGCCGAAGGCGGGATCAGGAGTTACCGAGTTTCACATAATTTTTATAGGTAACTCACCTTCGGCATCGAAAGAACTATACTTCAGCCTGAGCAATCACAATAACAAATTTACCGTCATCTCGAATCCTGCGAATGGTGGAGAGGATTTTCCTTACGTCATCTCGGTTGATGCACCAGGTGGAAGCCACTCTTGTGACCCCCATGTAATTATCATCAAGGGGACCGATTAGGACGCAAAGGAGCTTAAAACAGTCAAATCAGCCAGATTGGCCTTTCGACGCTTCGGGCGTAGCTCCTCCGTGCGAGGCAGAAGAATGCTGCTCGTAGGGTACAGAATTTCTCCGTCACGACATCCGCCTGTCCTGTGGCAAACCTGAGCAAACGTTACCGCTGGATATTACCGCTGCGCATCCCTGCAAGCTCGCTGTCTGCGCAGAGAAACTAAGCAAGCGATAGGACAGTTCTCCTCGCCGGTTCTGATTAGTGCCGAACAGGCTCAGCTCCTCGGAGGTTGGCGGAGGAGCTGAGGACTCTCTCCCAAAAAGCCAAGTGCGATGCGTAGGTTGAGTTGAGCGCGGGCAACACCGCCGCAGCCAGTGACAGATTTATTTATGGAATAAAGCAAGGAATCCCGATCGCAGATCGAATGAGGCAATACTTCAGAGAAGCCGGGGGTAACCTTGGGACAGCAGACCAGATCATCGCCACGGACATGCTGTTCCGAGGCATCACGGATAAGATGAGGTCCGCAATAGACTCAACTGGGGGAAAGGGACACACCGGGCCAGCGAAGGACGGGGACTTCCTATTCCCCTCCATCAAGGCGAGCGGCAGTGTTCCCCTATCCGCGTCTGTTTTCGTCGCTGATCATTTACGGCCGGCGGCAAAGAAAACCGGAGTGCAGATCGAGGACGGTCAAAGGTTTGGACTTCACAATCTTCGCCATTCACTTAGCAATTGGCTGGTGAACAAGGCGAAAGTCGAACCCAAGACCGTGCAGGGCATCCTGCGTCACGCGAGGATTCAGACGCTCGACCTGAATATGCAGGGCGACGGCGATGAAACGCGGGCAGCGCAGGGGAATATCTTGCAGCGCTGGGAGTGTCTACACAGTTAGTACAGTAAAGTGTGGGCTAAGTTGTGGGTTGGGATTTGTGGGACAACGCCCGGTATCCTACTGAAAATAAATGGTGGGCCTGGGTGGACTTGAACCACCGACCTCGCCCTTATCAGGGGCGCGCTCTAGCCACCTGAGCTACAGGCCCAACTTATGTGGTATGCAACTCCTCTACTTTACCGTAACAGCTGCAACGAGGCAATTCTTCCGGCATAAAAAAATAGCTGGTGCCGACACTCTCTAGAGAAAACCGGTCAACGCTATTGCACAAACCCGACGTTATTCGCGCCAGCTACACCGCCCTCGGGACCCTCTTTGATCGGTCCGTATTGCGCTTCAAATCGAGCAATATTTTCGCCTAGAGCCCGCCAAATCCGCTTGGCATGTCCGGGACTCACGATCACACTGCTTAACAATTTGCCCTGAGTACCATTCGGGAAGACGTATACAAAGTTCAACGTGAATTCTTCGGCGTGATGGTGAATCATCACCAGGTTGCTGTAAATACCTTGTAACTCCTTTTCATCGGCTTTGATCTGCACCTGCCCTGGCTGCGGCGGTGTTTGCTGTTTGTCATCCATGTTGTTCTCCGGAGGTTCCTATTCAAAATAGCACATAGCTGTCTTTCGTTCCTGTTTCCCGGCGGACTTCCCTCTGCGGGAGAATCTGGCGAAATGGAAATCGAGTTCTATTGACAACGCAATGCTATTAATTATAGTTTATAATGGAAGTTCACCGCAGTTAACACAAGTCGCATGATTATGCAGAAGTCACGTAACGACCGACTTGCTCCCGAGACCGGAATTGAGGTCGCTGAACTGTCTTCGGCAGGCTGGCGTTCCCCCCTTCGCCTGCCTTCACTTCCCGAATCCCACCGCACCATCCTGATCGCTCCCAATTCTTCCTGGTTCCGGAAGATTCTGGCCTTTGCCGGGCCGGGCTATCTCGTCGCGTCCGTTACATGAACCCGGGTAACTGGGCCACCGATATCGGCGGAGGGTCGAAGTTCGGTTACGCGCTGCTCAGCGTGGTGCTGCTCAGTAACCTCATGGCCATGTTCCTCCAGGCACTCTCAGCAAAGCTGGGCGTTGCCACGGGCCGGGACCTTGCCCAAGCTTGCCGGGACCATTACTCTCCACGGACCACGTTCATTCTCTGGATTATCTGCGAACTGGCTATTGCTGCCTGCGACCTCGCGGAAGTGCTCGGCTCAGCTGTGGCTCTTAAACTCTTGTTCGGCCTTCCTCTGCTCGTCGGAGTACTCATCACTTCGCTTGATGTCTTCATCGTCCTGTTCCTGCAAGGCCGCGGCTTCCGTCTAATTGAGGTATTTGTGGTTACGCTGATCGCCACGATTGGTGCATGTTTTGCCTACGAAATATTTTTTTCGCGGCCCCTGTGGATTGAAGCCGCGCACGGAGTTATCCCCCATCTCGAAATCCTGCGTAACAAGGACATGCTGTATATCGCCATTGGTATTCTTGGTGCCACGGTCATGCCGCACAACTTGTACCTTCATTCCAGCATTGTGCAGACCCGAGCGTTCGGTGACAGCTCCCCGGATCGTAGGGAAGCTATCAAATATTCCATTATCGATTCTACGGTTGCGCTCGTACTCGCACTGTTCATCAATGCCGCCATTCTCGTACTTGGTGCGGCCGCATTTCATACCCGCGGTCTCAATGAAGTTGCAGATATATCCGAAGCCTATAAATTACTCACGCCTCTTCTTGGAGCAAGCTTCGCCAGCACTCTTTTTGCCTTTGCACTGTTGGCTTCTGGTCAGAAATCAACCTTGACGGGAACTCTCGCCGGTCAAATCGTCATGGAAGGTTTTCTGCAAATTCATCTCAAACCATGGATTCGCCGCTTGGTGACCCGCCCCATCGCGATTCTGCCGGCAATTCTGGTGATCGGCCTTGCGGGCGAAGGAAAAGTCACGACTCTCTTGATCCTGAGCCAGGTGGTGCTTAGCTTCCAGCTGCCATTTGCCGTCATTCCTCTGGTCCAGTTCACCAGTGAAACGTGCCAAGATGGGAGAATTCGTGAATTCGCGAGCCACGGTAGTTGTGGCCTGGGTCGTCGCCGCAGGCATTTTATTTTTCAACGCAGAGCTTTTATGGCTCATCTTTCGGGCATAATCTAATTCCTGTTTCCTTATGCCGCACTCGCCCGATCCCCCGATACGAATTGCCGTTCCGGCGGCCCCTGTCTTTCTCGACAACCGCATTACCGCAAGCTCGATTGCCGTTCTGGCGTACATCATCGCGAATGTCGCGCACGAAGGCGCCGGCCATGCGCTAGGTTTCTATCTTGCCGGAGGCAAGTCCGCGATGCTGACCACCACACGCCTCATCGTGTGGATCACACTGCCTCATCCACAATGGAGGATCTTCGATCTGGGCGGGCCAGCGGGCAATCTGGCGTGTGGCTTTCTCGCTTGGATAATTCTGCGATTTATTCGGCAACGCCGGATGCAGTTGCAGGTTTTTTTGTGGCTGGTCATGACCTTCAGCCTTTTCTGGGCCTTCGGTTACATGATCTTTTCCGGAATAACGGGTACTGGCGATTGGATGGCCCTTATTTACGGCTCAAACCTTCGTTGGCTTGGCCGTACGGCCCTTCTCTTGACGGGAGTTTTTCTGTACCGCTGGACCGTACGGTTGGCGGCAAGAGAACTGCGGTACATCATTCCTGTCAATGATGCCGAGAGCAGCTCGCGCGTCCTCAGGCTGACCTGGATTTTCTATATTTCTGCCGGAGTAATTGCTTGCGCCGGAGCAGTTCTTGATCCTCGCGGTACGATGGAGGTATTAAGGTCTGGCGCCATGAGCAGCTTCGCCGCATTCATCGGTCTTTTTTATATTCCGCGCAATTTTTCGGAACGCTTTGATCCTTCGATTTCTCCGACAGTTCCGGAAAAGCCTATCTTTTGGGATTTGCCCTGGATTCTTGCCGCTGCAGGTGGAGCAATTTATTTTATCGGGATATTAGGCCCCGGCATCCTAATATATATGGGCAATTGAGCCAGTTTTTATTCTTGCCCGATAGGCGACGCTTCTAGGAAGCTATGAACGAGAGATCATCCCGGAGTTTACGAATGCGCAAGATCCTCTTTGCCTGCACGATTGGTCTCATTTTCATGTCCATCGGCTTCGCAGCTCTGCAAAAGCCGAACTGGGATGCGCCCCCAGAAATCAAACAAATGAAGAATCCCGTTGCACCTACTGCAGCCAGCATGAAGGAAGCAAGATCCATCTTTGATGAGAAATGTTCCAACTGCCACGGCGATGCCGGAAAGGGTGATGGCTCGGACGCCATGATGTACGACCCCCCGCCCGCTGATCTAACCGATGCAAAGCTCCTAGACAAGTTCACCGACGGCGATCTCTATTACAAGATTACCGTTGGCAAGAAACCGATGCCGTCCTTTGAGAAGCGGTTGACCGAGCAGCAACGGTGGGAAATGGTCTTGCTGGTCCGGTCTTTCGCCGATACCTCTGGCACCAAGAAGCTAGACGGTGCAAACGGCACGCGCTCGAGCCCCGCTCCCTCTCCACAACATTAATTTAAATTTCCATTTTCAGTGTATTCTTCAAAGCACACTGATTTTCATGGGAGCTTTCATGCGTAATTCGTTGAGGCTTTGTGCCCTCTTTTTGCTTGTCGTTCCAGCCCTATTTGCTGCCCCGGGAGCTGTGCGATGCGGTCGGTTACTCGATGTTCGTTCCGGCAAGCTATCGACAGACCAGGTCGTTGTTTTCGATGACGCCGGTGTAATCACATCTGTAATTGCTTTTGCATCGGCTAAACTTCCCCAGGGCGTCCTGCCAATCGATCTATCCGGCGCCACTTGCCTTCCTGGTTTGATCGACGTGCATACACATCTCACCAGCGACCCTACCAGTGAGGGTTATCAGGGTCTGGGTATCTCAGTCCCCCGCGAAGCCATAATTGGTGCCAAGAACGCTCGCATTACCGTCAGGGCCGGATTTACGACTGTACGGAATGTTGGAGCTGGCGGATTCACCGATGTGGCATTACGCGATGGTATCAACGCGGGAGATGTAGAAGGACCCCGCATGTTCGTGTCCGGCCCCCCGCTCGGCATAACTGGCGGCCACTGTGACAACAATCTTCTCCCTTATGAATTTCACTATTCGGAAATCGGCGTAGCGGACGGACCGTGGGCAGCCAGGGCCAAAGTTCGCGAAGTTGTAAAGTACGGCGCTGACGTGATCAAGGTCTGCGCTTCGGGCGGAGTCTTAAGTAAAGGCGACCTGCCTGGAACGCCTCAATATTCCTTTGAAGAGTTGCAAGCCATTGCGACCGAAGCCCACAAACTCGGTCGCAAGGTGGCCGCTCACGCTCACGGCACGCAATCGATTAAAGACGCGATCAACGCAGGAATCGACTCCGTCGAACATTCCAGCCTGATCGATGATGAGGGGATCGCTTTGGCCAAGCAACACGGTACATATCTGGTCTTTGACATCTACAACGATGATTTCATTCTTTCTGACGGCGCAAAGTCGGGCATGTTGCCGGAATCGATCGAGAAAGAAAAGAAAATTGGCCGTTTGCAGCGGGAAAATTTTCGTCATGCGTATCAGTCTGGTGCCAAAATTGCGTTCGGCACCGACGCAGGGGTTTATCCTCACGGCGACAACGCTCGACAATTCTCAAAAATGGTGGAATGGGGCATGCAGCCAATTGAAGCCATCCAAGCTGCCACGATTAGTGCAGCTGATCTGATCGGTATCGCGGATAAAGTTGGGGTTCTCGAGCCCGGTCATTACGCTGATCTGATCGCTGTGAACGGCGATCCGACAATCGATGTGAAAGTCCTTGAAAATGTGAAATACGTTCTGAAAGGCGGTGTGACCTTGAGGAACGACATCGTGAAATAAAAATGGCGGGCGCATTGTGCACTCGCCATTGAGAATTGCCAGAAACCGACTGGCCGGCTCTATTTTACTTGCGCAAGGGCTGCAGCCACTTCCTTAATGTCCGGAACAACCGGAATATCATAGTTCTTGGCCCAGGCTACTTTCCCGTGCTTGTCGATGATAAAGATTGAGCGACCAGTAATCCCTTTGTCCCCGAGATAAACTCCGTATTTCTCGCTCATCGCGCCTTTGGGATGAAAATCTGCCAGTAACGAATACTTGATCCCCATTTTATCGGCGTAAGCCTTGTGTGACCACACGCTGTCCACGCTGACTCCCAGCACTTCTGCGTCCAAGGTGTCAAAATTCTTCATGTCGTTCACGAAACAAGCATGCTCGTTCGTGCAGACCGGACTCCAGTCCAATGGATAAAAAACCAGCACGACGTTTTTCTTCCCGGAAAAATCAGAAAGTCTGATTTCCTTCTGATTCTGGTCCTTCAATGTAAAATCCGGTGCGGCGCTCCCGACGGCCAGGCTCATATTTTCTCCTCGTGAATGGTGATGGATACTGCCAGCATCTTACTCAATCCCGTGCCTTGCGCCAAACGCGAACTTTCCTAGAAACCCCCGGCGCGATACACTTCGCCGATGTGGAATGTGGGTGAGCTCGTCGAACGCTATATCTCCCTGGCAGGAGACTTTGCTAAACCGGTACCGCTATCGAATTTCTCTTTAAGCGAGGCAGAACTGGTTCGCCTTTTCGAGGGCTTCGATGAGGATTACCATATTAACCGCTATCTGCATTTCTCGAAGGTGGGTGGCACGGCGTATCGCATCGGCACCGAATCTGTCACGCACCTTTCCATTGAGGCTTCGATCAAAGAGATCTTGTAGGGCGCCTCAGAGCGCCCGGACTCCCCCGTTGCGCAACCACCTGTCACTGTGAATATGTTTCTTCTGTGATCGTGGCGGCTTTTCTCACCAAGGGCTGTCGCGCAAGATCGATGGTGCTAGATCGGCAGGGCTTTCTCCAGCCGACCCACTAACCGATCCTGTTCGTCATTCAATTCTTTCGGGAGGCGCGCTCCAAACTTTGCAAAAAACTCCCGGCTATCCGCCAGATCCACTTCCCAGTCGTCTGGCTCTACTTTGAATAATTCGCGCAAGGTTTCATTTGAAATCGACAAGCCGTCAAGAGTCAGTGCATTCTGGGTAGGGACGTAGCCGATGGGTGTTTCTTCGGCGTGTCCCTTGCCTTCTACTCGCTCCAGGATCCACTTCAGTACCCGAACGTTCTCGCCGAATCCCGGCCACAAGAATTTTCCGTCGGCGCCCTTGCGAAACCAGTTCACATGGAAAATCTTAGGGGGATGTGGAATGCGCTTGCCCATATCAAGCCAGTGCTGGAAGTAATCCGCCATGTTGTAACCACAGAAGGGAAGCATTGCCATCGGGTCGCGCCGGGTTATTCCCACATCACCAGTCGCGGCGGCGGTGGTCTCAGAGGCCATCGTCGCACCTACATAGACGCCGTGCTGCCAATTGAACGACTCATACACCAAGGGGGCCAACCGCGCGCGCCGTCCACCAAAAATAAACGCTGAAATCGGGACGCCTTCCGGTGAATCCCAGTGCGCGGAAATACTGGGCGACTGCATTGCTGGGACAGTGTAACGAGAATTCGGGTGAGCCGCCGGACCTTTCGAGTTATCCCACTTTTCGCCGCGCCAGGTGATTAAACCTGGCGGTGGTGGACCGCCCATTCCCTCCCACCATGGCTCATCTTCGGCGGTGACGCCCACATTCGTGAAAATCGTGTTGCGGTTCAGTGCCGACATCACGTTGGGATTGGTTTTCATCCCGGTGCCTGGTGCAACGCCAAAGAATCCGGCCTCTGGATTGATCGCTCGCAAAAATCCGTCGGCTCCGATATGCATCCAGGCGATGTCGTCGCCTATTGTCCAGACGCGATATCCCTGGCTTTCCAGTGCGGACACCATCATCGCCAGATTCGTTTTTCCGCATGCACTGGGGAAGGCCGCCGCCATGTAGGTTACCTTCCCGTCGGGCGATTCGAGGCCCAGGATGAGCATATGTTCTGCCATCCAGCCTTGCTTGCGCGCCATCGAACTGGCTATTCTCAAGGCGAAACACTTCTTCCCAAGAAGCGCATTTCCGCCGTAGCCAGATCCGACGCTCCAGATCAGCTTCTCGTCCGGGAAGTGGACGATATACCTCCGCATGGGATCCAAGTCTCCCAATGAATGCAGACCTGGAACGAAATCCGCTGAGCTCCCCAGCCGGTCTGTGGCTACTCTTCCCATTCGCGACATGATCCGCATGTTCGCAACTACGTAGGGACTGTCGGTAACTTCGACACCAACCTTACTGTACGGCGAGCTGGCCGGACCCATGATGTAGGGCACTACATACATCGTTCGCCCGCGCATCGCTCCGTCCAACAGCTTACCCACCTTCCATTTCGCGCCATCAGGGTCCATCCAGTTGTTCGTGGGACCTGCATCGTCTTTATCGCGAGAGCAGATAAAGGTCAGATGTTCTGTGCGGGCTACGTCGCTCGGATTACTGCGGTGGAGATAGCATTGAGGATAGCTCCGTTCATTCAAGCGGAAAGAATCGGCATGCTTCAGCATTTCGCGAAGAATGACCTCATTTTCCACTTCTGAACCGTCACAAAACACAACTTTGTCAGGTTTGGTCAGCCTGGCCGCTTCACTAACCCAGGCTTCCATCGCAGTACTCACGCTCTACCCCCGGAAATCGAATCCATTGCATCTAAAAAATGAATCGTTGAGCCTATTCCAACCCGTCCGGATTCTATCGCAGAGGAGCTCAGACTGGCAGGCAGGTCTATTTCTATTTTTTCTCTAGTTCAGTGTATGTTAGCCATTACCATATCCGCAAGGTCAGGGGTTCTTGGTGAGTTCAAATGTTATCCCTTCTCACGTTGCTGTTATCGCCGGAGCCTCTGGGCTCGTCGGAGGCGAATGCCTGCGACTGCTGCTTCTTTCCGACAATTACACACAGGTCATCGCTCTCGTTCGTCGACCACTCGAGATTTCCCACCCAAAGCTTCGCGAGCTGATAGTTGATTTTGCTCGGCTTCCCCAGCTTCCTGAATTTGCCGGAGCAGATGTGTTCTCAACCCTTGGCACGACCATGAAACAAGCAGGTTCTCGCGAAGCCTTTCGTCAGATTGACTTCGACGCGAACCTTGCTCTCGCAACGCTTGCCGCGAAGGGCGGGGCCTGTCAATTCGTTATCGTTTCATCGATCGGCGCTGACCCCAGCTCATCCACGTTCTATCTCAAGGTAAAGGGTGAGCTGGAAGCTGCGCTCAAACTGTTGCCATTCCGGTCGCTGCAGGTGTTTCGGCCTAGTTTCCTTGCTGGCGACCGCCTTGGCAGTCGTCCCGCGGAACGAGTTGGTGTGGCGGTCGCCAAGGCTCTTGATTTCGCATTCGTTGGCTCGCTGAAGAGATTCAGCCCAGTGGATGTCGATGCACTTGCCACGGCGATGCTCCACGCCGCGCGCCGAGCAGAGCCCGACGTCCACATCTACGAGTACGAACAGATTCTTGAACTTGCGAAATCCTGAAGGCCCGTCAGAAAGGCTATCCTCGACCTATGTACGCCCAGAAATTCATCGTCAACGTTCTGATCCGAGACTCCGAGAAGCCTTGCCCCCTCGAATGGCTCGATCAATTCTGTATGCGCAACTTCACCAACTCCGCCGAGTTCGATGATACCTTGCCCACCTCCGACGGCCATGTCGAAGCGAGCTTCCACCTTACACCTGAGCGCTTCGCCGAAGGTCTGGGGACATGGCTCACGCAGCGGGGCAAAGGTGAAGGCCAGCCCGTCATCGTAAAAGTCACGCTCTCCCGCTAGCTCCAGAAATTCAAACACTCGTTTGACCGCGGCTCAACGGTTTTGTAACCTGTGAAGCCATACCAATTCCGTTCCACAAGGTCTTGCCATGATTCAAAAAATTCAAAAGGCTGTTGTACTCGGCGCTGGCACGATGGGTGCCCGGATCGCTGCTCATTTCGCCAACGCAGGGCTCCCTTGTCTACTTCTCGACATCGTACCCAAAGATGCCGGCACTCCTGCTGACCGCAACAAGCTTGTTCTTGCTGGCGTGGACGCAGCAAGAAAATCCAAGCCGGCGGCCTTTTTCTCTCCTGAACTTGCCGCCCAGATTTCTATCGGCAACCTCGAAGATGATCTTCCCCGAATCGCCGATGCCGACTGGATCATCGAAGTTGTCGCCGAAAATCTGGAAATCAAACGAAACGTGCTAGCCAAGATCGCGCAATTTCGCAAGCCGGGCTCCATCGTCACCACGAACACTTCCGGCTTGCCGGTTCATCTTATCGTGGAAGGAATGACCGAGGAGTTTCAGCAGCATTGGGCCGGCACACATTTTTTTAACCCCCCGCGTTACATGAAACTTGTCGAAATCATTCCAGGCCCGAAAACAATCCCGTCCGTTATAGAAGCGCTTGCTGAGATCTGCGATCGTCGCCTTGGTAAAGGCGTTGTCATAGCGAAGGATACTCCGAATTTCATTGCCAATCGGATCGGCACATTTTCCATGATCAACGCGCTCAGGCTGATGTCCACGCTGGGCATGACCGTTGAAGAAGTCGACGCCTGTACCGGCCCCGCTGTGGGATGGCCGAAATCCGCCACATTCCGCACTGCCGACATCGTCGGCATCGATGTTCTTGCGCATGTCGTCAGGAATATTTATGAAACGGCCACCCTCGATGACTCGCGCGGAGCCTACCAGTTACCGACGTTCATCGAGGAAATGCTCCGCCGTGGCTGGCTTGGCGATAAGACTGGTCAGGGATTCTACAAGCGCGTAAAGGACTCTCCCGAAAAGGAAATTCTCACACTGGATCTCCAGACGATGGACTACCGCACGCGGCAAAAACCAAAATTTCCCTCAATCGACGCAGGGAAAACAATTGAGGATACCCGCGAGCGGTTGCGTGCGCTTTTGAACCCTTTGTTCGAGGGCCAGAAAGCCGATAAAGCACAGCAATTTATCTGGGGCGGTCTTTCCGAGATGTGTTTGTACGCTGGGCGGCGTATGCCCGAAATTTCCGATCGCATCGTCGATGTTGATCGGGCCATGCGCTGGGGCTTTGCTTGGGAGCTGGGTCCCTTTGAAATTGTTGACGCGCTTGGATTGCCGGCGTTCGCCGAACAAATCAAAAAAGAAAGTCGCGCACTTCCGCCTATCTTTGAAAAAGCGCTTTCTGCTGGTCGTAGCGGTTTCTACGAATCCACGAAAGGAACTACGTCTGTATTCGATCTGGCGACAGGAGTTACCCATGCGGTCGAAGAACCATCTGGAATCATTCTGCTCAAAAATTTGAAGGACGCTGGCCGCGAGGTTGAACGCAACTCGGGCGCCAGTCTGATCGATCTAGGCGATGGCGTTGTCTGCTGCGAGTTTCACTCCAAGATGAATGCCATAGGATCGGACATGATCGCGATGATCCATAAAGGCATCAAACGCCTCGACACTGATTTTGAGGCAATGGTTATCGCGAATCAGGCGCCCAACTTCTGCGTTGGAGCAAATCTCATGCTGGTTCTGGTTGGCGCACAGGAGCAGGAGTGGGACGAACTGCACCTGGCGGTGAAGCAATTTCAGAACGTAAATCTCGCCATCAAATACGCTTCCAAGCCAATCGTTTCTGCCCCCCAGGGTATGGCGCTCGGTGGCGGCTGCGAAATCAGCCTACACGCCGCCAAAATACATGCCGCTGCTGAGTCCTACATAGGATTGGTCGAAGCGGGCGTCGGGCTGATTCCTGGAGGGGGCGGGACCAAGGAAATGATGATTCACGCCAATGAGAATGCGGCCTCCGGCGACGATCTCGATTTGCTTCACACACTGAGGCCCGTATTCGAAAATATCGCCACCGCGAAAGTGGGCACGAGCGTCGCAGAAAATCGCCAACTTGGCTATCTTCGTCGCACCGACACCTACTCTATGAATCGTGATCGCTTGGTCGCCGATGCCAAGCAAACCGCAATTGCTCTTGTAAAGTCGGGCTGGAGGCCAGCTGCCAGCAGCTGGCAGCTGGGCGCACAGACCACGCAAATCAAGGTTCTCGGTGACTCGTTTCTGGCTGCGGCCAAGATGGTCATTCATCTTATGGTGCGAGGCGGCTACGCTTCCGACTACGACGCTCACGTCGCTCGCAAACTGGCCAATATCCTTGCCGGCGGCCCGCTGTCCGCGCCGCAACTCGTGAGCGAACAATACGTTCTCGACCTCGAGCGCGAAGCCTTTGTCTCTCTCTGCGGCGAGAAGAAAACCCAGGAGCGTATTGCCCACACACTCAGAACCGGAAAGCCTCTGAGGAACTAGATAGGCCCTTCGTGACTTCTATAATCCGTATTGAACCGTATTGGTCATGCGGTTAAATATCGTATAAACTCTTTCTCTGGGGGGAGTCATGCAGAGACTTCTTGCTCCACGCGAAGCAGCCAACATTCTTGGCATCAGCTATCCCACTCTCAAACAGTGGATCTATCATGACAAACTGAAGACTGTAAAAACTCCCGGCGGCCACCATCGCGTGCCCGAATCAGAAATCGACCGTCTCATTCCAAAGAAACTGGATCGTGGCGACATTACTCAGAGACGCGGCAACTTCCGCAAAGTCTCGGGCCGCAATCAGTTGATTGGCCGTGTCGTCGCCATCAAGTTCGGGGGGCTGCTGGCCCAAGTCACTCTCTCCTTCGGCGAACAGCACATCACCTCCATCATCACCGCCGACGCCGCCAAGGAAATGCGCCTCAAAGTCGGCGAACGCGCTGCGGCACTGATTAAGTCCACTGAAGTCATGATTCTACGTGTCTGAAATCTGGTTTGGAGCTCCGATGTCTTCGCGATTCAAACATCACCTATGGACTCGCGTTGCCGCCTCCGCGTTCCAGACGCTCCATGCACTCACTCCAGAAGTGGAGCACCGGCTGGAACCGCGCGTCGCAACTGCAGCCGACTTGCCAGTTGCCACGGCCGGCCAGTTCGCGAAATATCGAACAAAAACGAAACAGCGGGAAGTCCGCTACATCTCGACTGGAAAATTGTTTGCGCAAATGCAGAATGGCATGCCATTCGATTTATTCTCTTCTGCAGACGTTGCCTCAGCCGCCAGACCGGCCGATCAGGTGCTTGCCAAGCAGATGTCCCTCTATCACCATGCGTCGGGTTTCCTCGCCGGCTGGCCAAATCTCGATACAGGTCGTCAGACCTTCTTGCGACATGGTTTTCGTGCAGCACACTTACTAACGACAGGTGAAATGAATTCGTGAACCTCAATGCTGTATTGTTGTCGCTGCGCTTGGCGGCAACTGTGTCAATCATGCTCTCGCTCATCGCCATCCCGCTTGCCTATGGGTTGGCTTTTACCAAGTGGAGAGGAAAATTCTTACTGGAGTCGGTTGTAGCCCTTCCACTGGTCTTGCCACCGACCGTGCTCGGTTTCTATGCCCTCATCGTGCTCGGCCCTCGCGGAGTGATTGGAAAACTGGCACAGAGTGTCCTGGGTCATCCCCTCGCATTCACCTTCAGCGGATTGGTTCTGGCTTCTCTCGTATACAGTCTTCCCTTTGCCGTCCAGCCGCTCATGAATTCCTTCGAATCTCTCGATCGTCGGTTGCTCGACGCGTCTGCACTTCTAGGCGCCAATCCAATAAGAACTTTTCTAAGGATTACTCTGCCTCTTTCCTGGCCCGGCCTCCTAACCTCACTCATACTGAGTTTCGCCCACACGCTCGGAGAGTTTGGTGTTGTCCTGATGGTCGGTGGCAATCTCCCTGGTATTACGCGTACCGCGTCAATTGACATTTACGACCGCGTGCAAGCAATGGATTACGGGGGTGCTCATGCGATGTCCCTTTTGCTCCTGGCCACCTCCTTTGCGGTTCTAGCCGTCGTCTATGCCGTTAATCGACGCGCATGGTCGCCCTGGCGTTCGCGATGAGTATTCTCTCGGTAAAAATCGATAAACGCTTTCGCTCAGAAAGCGCCGGTGAATTTCATCTCCAATTCGATCAGCGGATTTCCCCGGGGATTACAATTCTGTTCGGCCCATCCGGCGGCGGAAAGTCCACGCTGCTTGATTGCATTGCGGGTCTTCAGACCCCAGATGCCGGTCGTGTTGCCCTGGCTGATCAGATTTTCTTCGATTCCGATCGCAACATAATCTGTCCACCACAACGCCGGCGTATCGCCTATGTTTTCCAGTCGCTCGCTCTTTTCCCTCACCTGACCGTGGAACAGAATGTCGCCTACGGTCTATTTGAAATGAACTCCCTAGACCGCTCGGACCGCATCGAACGTGTCTTGGAAGCCTTCCACATTGCCCCGCTAAAGTACCGCAAGCCTCGCGAACTCTCCGGTGGAGAAAAGCAGCGCGTGGCACTGGCTCGGTCTCTGGCCACGGACCCTCAACTCTTGCTTCTGGATGAACCGCTGACGGGCCTCGATGCCGGGTTACGCTCTGCAATCCTTCAGGATTTGCGTGAACTGGAAGCTGCCAGACAAATTCCCATTCTCTATGTAACTCACAACCGCGAGGAACTTGACGCCATCGGCGACCGGGTGATCGCTCTGGCGGGCGGGAAAGTCACGGGTGTCGGAAGTGCTCGTGAAGTCCTAGATGTTCCTAAATCCGTTGCCATTGCCCAAGTTGCCGGTTTTGAGAATCTCCTCGATGCCTCAGTAACGGGAGTGGAGCCGGCTGACGGGATCATGCGAGTCGGTTTGTCTCCTTCAGCATGCGAGTTGGAAATCCCGCTGTCCAGCGCCAAAAAGGGAGACAGGGTTCAGATCGCGATTCGCGCGGGCGATATACTCATTGCCACCGAACAGCCGCGTTTCCTCAGTGCACGCAATGTTCTCCCCGGGAGAATCGAATCGCTGGAGATCCAAGGAACTGTTGTTGCGGTTAAGGTTCACGCCGGAGCCCGTTTCGTCGCCCACGTTACGCCCGGTGCGGTGCGTTCTCTGGGACTAACCGAGGGGATACCTGTCTGGCTCGTGCTGAAGACTCATTCCTGCCATATCGTGTCCTGAGATCCACGCCCGCTGTTGCCACCCGCAAGGTGCTATTCGGCGGTAATTACGAGCGCGCTACAGGGTTTGTTTCCCGACCGCGAGTACCCGTGCGGTAATTGCGAGTCGAAATACAATGAGTCTCCAGCCTCGAAGTACTCAAAGTCGGACCCGACTTTTAACGCCAGGCGCCCTTTTAACACATAAATGAACTCCACGCCCGTGTGCTGATGCTGATGAACTTTTTCGAGGGGAATCTCACGAAAATCTGCAAGGTAAGCGTTGAATTTCCTGTCTGTCGCTAGGAAATCCAGCGACTCAAAATCGAATGCGACGTCGTCGCTGCCCGGTGTTTCCGGAAAGCGTAGCCGGTCCTTCTTGCGAGCCACCGCAAAGGTATGCCTGTCTTTCTCATCGCCAAAAAAGTGATCCAGGCCGACACTAAATACCAGGGCAATCCGCGAGAGGGTCGGCAGAGTCGGATACAGTTTTCCATGCTCCAGTTTTGAGAGCAGGGCGGGGGACAGTCCTGTGTGTTTGCTCAGTTCCACCAGTCCCATTTTGCGGCGCAGACGGAGGTGCTTGAGCTTGTCACCCACGTGATACTTGTCGAGCGTGTCCTTCAAGTGCTGCGAAACCATGCGAGTCCCTCCTTATCGCGCCAGGAAATAATCAGTCCCGTTTTTTACGTGGAGGATAACATGACCAGCTGGTTACTGCTGCTAGTATTTTTACTCACCATAAACTTTCTTTAACCTGAATTATCGGTCGGCTCTTGTCACCTGAAGCGGGATATCCGTGCCCGATCGGCTCTGCTAAAATGCTTGCAAGATTGCGCCGAGGTTAGTGTGTCCGTTAAAAATTCCAAGCCTAAACGTTCCAGCAAGTACACTCGCCCTCATCATCTCCTGACTAGAAATGGTGCCAAAACTAAGTCCGGAACACGGCTTGAAGCCGTGCTGCGAAGCGCTGCTAACATCTTTTTTGCCAAAGGGTTCCACGCCACCAGCCTCGAAGAGGTTGCCCGCGATGTCGGTATGCTGAAGGGCTCCCTCTACTACTACATAAAGTCCAAGGACGATCTGTTGTTTCAGCTTCTGCTGGCCGGGATCGAAGACGGCGACGCGTACATCGAGAAGCAGATCGATCCCGCAGGCGATCCCGTCGAACAGCTCGAACGTGCCATCCGCGCGCAGATTGATTACATTATCCAGAATAAGGTGCCGTTCGGATTGTTCCTGCACGAGTTCGATTCGCTTCCTGGCAAACGCCAGCATAAACTCACGGCCGTGATGTCTCGCTACAACAACCGGTTTGTCGAGTTGGTGCGGAAAGGCCAGCAACAGGGAAAACTCATGAAGGGCGAGCCCTGGATTATCGTCAATGGCATGCTCGGCATGTGCAATTGGCTCTACCGCTGGTATGACATCGACCACATTTCCGATACCGAGCAAATCAAGCAAGTTTTTCTCGACGTCATTTTTAAGGGCATCTGCAAAGTCTAGATTGCGAAGGTGACGGCCGGGGTTGCACAAACCGGCCGGGTCGGGAACAATCTACAGGTAATACCAATTCAGCTGGTTCGAGCGCTCAATGATCAAGAAAATTGTCGATAATCTGGACGCTGCCGTTGCGGATATTGGCGATGGCGCGCGCATTATGTTTGGAGGATTCGGGGGCGCGGGGTTTCCGAATAACCTGATTCAAGCGCTGTCTCGCAAGGGCGTCAAGAGTATCACTGCTATCAGCAACAACTGCGGAACGCGTGAAGGTGAGCTTGGCATCATGTTCAAGAACGGCCAGGTGAGCCATGTCATCGCCTCATTTCCCGGACCGCACTCCAATTATTTCCAGGATCGTTACGCCAAGGGCGAGGTTACGTGCGAACTCGTCCCACAGGGAATTCTCTGTGAGCGATTGCGTGCGGCCGCCGCGGGCCTCCTTGGTTTTTACACAGGAGTGGGAGTAGGTACGGAAGTTGCTGCGGGAAAGGAAGAGCGGGTCATCGACGGCCAGCGCTGTATCCTGGAGAAGCCCATCCACGCGGACTTTGCCCTGATCAAGGCCCAGAAGGCGGATGAGTTGGGCAACTTGACCTTCCGCTTGGCGGCACGTAATTTCAACCCCCTCATGGCGATGGCCGCCGATAGAACCATCGTCGAAGTGGAGGAAATCGTGCCGGTGGGGTCGATCGAGCCGGAAAATGTAATTACTCCTGCAATTTTTGTTCATCGCATCGTGCAAGCGAAAGGGCTGCGTTATGCAGGATAAACCAAGACTTACCAGGGAACAGATCGCGCAACGGGCGGCACTGGAATTGACTGATGGCGCGTTTGTGAATCTCGGCTGGGGTATTCCCAATTTGATCGCCGATTATTTGCCGAAGGGACTAACTGTCTATTTTCACAGCGAAAATGGAATTCTCGGCATGGGTCGCCGCGCGCGTGCAGGCGAAGAAGATTTTGATCTCGTTGATGCTATGAAAGTTCCGGTAACGCTGATTCCCGGTGCCTCGTTTTTCCACCAGGCTGATGCCCATCTGATGACGCGCGGCGGGCATCTCGATTTTGCCGTTCTCGGTGGATTCCAGGTTTCCGAAAAAGGAGATCTTTCCAACTGGAAAATCCCCGGTTCAAAAGGCAGCGGCGGGATTGGCGGCGCAATGGATATCGCGACGGGTACGAAAAATCTGATTGTGTGCATGGAGCACAACGCAAAAGATGGCTCGGCGAAAATTGTGAAGAAGTGCACATACCCGCTGACAGCGCTTGCATGTGTAAAAACGGTGGTGACCGATCTCGCGGTGATTGATGTGACCCGGGAAGGCTTGGTGTTGCGTGAGACTGCGCCGGGCTGGACTGCGAAAGAAGTACAGGAAGTAACTGAAGCAGAGTTGGTTGTGCGGGGAACTGTCCCGCATATGAAACTCGGTTAAGAACCTTTCCTGAAATTGTGTTGGGCCTTACAAACGTGCAGCAACGCGCGCGACAATGCGGCCGTCCGGGGAGTAGATTACAAGAACCAGACTGTCGGTTACCGGAATTCCTTTGCCTGGCACATTGAACTGGAAAATCCATTCATATTTCTTCGGTAATTTCTCCGCCAGCTGTTCGGCGTAAGGAGATACTGATTGCGCGTCGGCGCTCTTGAGTGCAACTCCGTGCACCGGTCGCATAGCCATCCCGTGTTTCCAGGAAAATCCCAGGCGAAAGGAACCGATGACAGCTTTACTTAGGTATGTCGGTGATCCGGCTACTTCCAGGCCGTCCGAACACGGGCGATCAAAAAGCACGATGGACAGATTCATGACTTCTGGAAATTCAGTGATGACGTCATTGCCGCGCTTGAAAAGCGTCCCGGAACTGGTATCGACGCGGCGCAAATTCGTGAAGAATTCGTCAGCAGTAAGTCTACCGAACAGGTGAAAACAGGGGCCGTTCGGAACCTCACCGTCAGTAACCATCAGCAATCCGCCGTCGTAATTCCACGTCGTTCTGTCTCGCAAGGGATCGGGTGAGCCGGAGCGCATGGGCGCAGCGACGAGTAGCAAAGCCGCACAGGAGAGACTCATGAGGGACCGGCGAAGCATAGATCCTCGGCTAAGGAGAGTGTACTACCGGCAGGTTCACAGGTAAAAGAAAGGAGATACCGTAGGCGGTGCATCTGCGCTCACTCGAGTCAATCACCTCGCAGGAAGCCTTACCGGCGCGAACCGCCGCGAAGGCTTCGACAAGCTGCGGCAGGACCGATGGTCCCGCCTTCGGCAGGTTGTGCGCACCGAGAACGTCCTTTGCCTCTGGCGCTAGGGCAGCCAGACGTTCGATCGATCTCTGGTAGGCCGCGAAATCAGTTTCCGGGCGATAGAGCCAGATCGTGCCGGGGTAGTAGGTGTCGCCTGTGAAGAGCAGGCCGTTGAGCCGATCGAAAAGCGAGAGGGAATCCGGAGTATGGCCAGGCGTTGCGATGATCTCTATCGAACGGCCTCCTAGGTCGAGTGTTTCGCCATCGTGAACGATGCGCGAAATCGTCCAGGGCCTGGTAGCGTAGGATTTGGCGTCAAAACCCTCGGGCAGCTCACCGCAAAGTTCACCCGGAGCAATTTCCTGTTGGGCGTCTCCCTTGGATCCCCTGGCTTGAGCGCGGGTAAAGTCGCTATCAACGCCCAAGATCGTATCGAACTCCCAGTTGCCGCCGACGTGGTCGTTATGAGTATGTGAATTGAGGACCAGCACGGGCAGCCTGGTGAGCTCGGCGGCTACCTTCTTGATATCGCCGATGCCCATGCCTGTGTCAAATAGCAACGCCCATTTGGTTCCGACAATCAGGTAGCCGATCGTCTCTTCGGCTTGATGTGGCTCGTAAAGTGCGAATGTGTTCGGTGCCACGTCGTAGACTTCAAACCACGGGTCGGCGATGTTCACGCGCTTCAGCATCTTGTATTCCGGACGAGGCAACCCTCGGCACCAGGCAGGTTTCAGGCTCTGTTCAGTTGTTGCAAGAACAGAAGAATGGAACACCGGAATCGCGGAAATCGACACGCAAAGAAGCAACAGAATGCTAGGAATCACAGCTTGCAGCCGATACGCCAGATTCTTCATGCTGGTATCAATAAACTAAAGTGTTTTCTTTCCTGTCCGATCATTTTTCTGCGAGGCATTCATGGATGAGTCATGTCTTCGGGTTTGACGAGTGCGTCAAATTCGGATTCGGTAAGGTGGCCGAGTTGCATGGCGGCTTCCTTGAGGCTGATATGTTGCTGATGAGCGGTGTGGGCTACTTTCGCGGCGTTGTCGTAGCCGATGCGCGGGGCCAGGGCGGTGACCAGCATCAGGGAAGTTTTCACGTACTGGTCGATGGTCTTGAGATTGAGTTCGATGCCGACGACGCAATGATCGACGAAACTGTTCATGGAGTCGGCGAGAAGTTCTACCGAATGCAAATAATTGAAAATCATGACCGGCTTGTAAACGTTCAGCTCGAAGTTGCCCTGTGAACCGGCGAAGCCGATGGCTGCGTCGTTTCCCATCACTTGTACGGCAACCATGGTAAGCGCTTCGCACTGCGTAGGATTGACCTTACCGGGCATGATGCTGGAGCCAGGCTCGTTCTCGGGAAGCGTTAATTCGCCCAAGCCGCAGCGGGGTCCGGAGGCGAGCCAGCGAACGTCGTTGGCAATTTTCATTAATGAAGCAGCGAGAGTCTTGAGCGCGCCGCTGGCGAAAACGATTTCGTCGTGCGCGGAGAGGCTGGCGAACTTGTTGGGATGGGAGCGAAAGGGCAGGCCCGTAAGTTCGGAAATTTTCTTGGCTGCGCGTTCCGCAAATTCTGGGTGTGCGTTGAGTCCGGTGCCGACTGCAGTGCCGCCGATGGCGAGATCGAGTAGTCCATCGAGCGCCACGGCGATCCGCGTGCCATCGCGATCAAGCAGACTTACCCAGCCCGAAATTTCCTGGCCAACCGTAAGTGGGGTTGCGTCCTGCAAATGCGTGCGTCCGATTTTCACGACACCCATAAATTCACGGGCTTTGGCATCAAGGGCATCCCGTAGTTTCTTGACCGCGGGCAAAAGGCGACGCGATGTCTCGGTGGCCGCTGCAATGTGCATCGCGGTGGGGAAGGTGTCGTTCGACGATTGCGACATATTGACGTCGTCGTTGGGATGGATGGGCTTCTTGCTGCCCATCTCTCCTCCCGCAATTTGTATGGCACGGTTGGAGATGACTTCATTGACGTTCATGTTGGTTTGGGTCCCGCTCCCGGTTTGCCAGATGCGCAATGGAAAATGCTCGTGTAGTTTGCCGGAGATAACGTCGTCGGCCGATTGCGTAATCAGATTGGCTTTTTCTTCCGTGAGCTTCCCTAGATCGCGGTTCACCAGGGCTGCGGCCTTCTTGAGAATACCGAAGGCGCGGATCAGCTCGGGCGGCATGGTGTCTTTGCCGATGGCGAAATGGATCAGCGAGCGAGCGGTTTGTGCGCCATAGTAACGGTCCATAGGGACATCGATCTTGCCCATGCTGTCAGATTCGGTGCGAGTAGAAACAGACTTGGCAGATTGCGTGACTTCAGACATTAGCGGCTCCTGAGAGCGATATGAACAGATTGTAGCAGGGAAGAAAGCTATGGCACGTGACCGGAAGCCGTTCAGACGAGGTTATACACCCATTCAGCCCCGGACCAAGAAGAGCAGTCGCGTGTCCAAGGATGGAACTCCTTTTCTTTGAGGTTGGTACGCCGTTTATCCGGGGAGCAGTCGGCGGTCATCTGGGCGAGTCCGGGGGCGGGCTACCTTGGCAGACTTAGGAACGCTTCTTGCCGGTTTCATCGAATAGCGGCACGCTCGTGGTTACAGCTCAGGATTGAGACGGAAGGACAGCGCAAACTTGCATGGGAGCGTTGGCGGAAGATTGATCAGAATGTCGGCGTTTTGCTGGGACCAGGGGAGCGCCTCGGGATAGCCCAGAAGGTAAACGTCGGAATTGGGTTTGAGGGTTATGGATCGCAGAGTGATGCTGGAGGATTTGGGGATGCCGAGGAGAATGGCGTAGATATGGGCGTCCTTTCGGGTGAAGCGGACCGGAATGTTTTCTGAGGCAGTGCCTTCGGCACGTTGCCATGGGTGGGTTCCATAGATGGCTTCACCGTTGCTACGGAGCCAGTCGCCAAGATCGCGAAGACGTTCCATCTGGACGATGGGAATCGTGCCGTTGGCTTCGGGCCCGATGTCCAAGAGGAGATTGCCATTCTTGCTGACGATGTCGGCGAGGAGATAGATCAGGTCGGCGGAAGGAATTGTCTCGGCCTCGCCTTCGGCCCGGTTGTAGCCGAAAGAGCGGCCGAGTCCGCGGCATTCCTCCCACTTGTTGGGGTTGATCTTGGAGAGAGTCTCATACTCGGGTGAAGTGAAGTCGTGATGCTCGACTCCGAAACGGTCATCAATGACCCCGTCGGGAACGGTGTTGTAGTAAAAGGCCATAATTTCGAGAGGATGGCCTGACTTCGGGTAGTTGATGTCGTTCCAGAGAAGAGCGGGCTTGTAGAGTTCGATGAGCTCGCGCATGTGACCGTCGGCATATTTGCCGTATGCCTCGCTTTGCGGCTGGACAGTTTCGTAATCGCCTTTGACGCGAATGGGGCCGGGAACGAAGGTCCAATCGTAACCGCCGGAATAGTACAGACCCATGCGAAGCCCCTGCTTGCGAACGGCAGTCGTCAATTCTCCGACGATGTCGCGTGAAGCGTGCTGGCGGTCGCTCGGGAGCGTGGGATTCGGTATTTTGCTTGGCCAGAGCGTGAAGCCCTCGTGATGTTTGCTGGTAAGAACGACATATTTGGCTCCGGCGGCGCGGAAGATTTCAGCCCAGGTGTCGGGATTCCACTGTTTGATCTGCTGATTGAAAGTGACAGCAAAATTGTAGTAGTTGTAATCGGTGCCGTAGGTTTGGCGATGATATTTTTGCGTGGGAGAACCATCGATGCGCATGGTGTTGTAATACCATTCGGCGTAGGGATTGTTGGTGATGTAATCCTGCGAACTGAAATCGTGATCGGGATGGACAAGAGGAGCCCAGCCCGGGACAGAGTAGAGCCCCCAATGAATAAAGATGCCAAGCTTTGCGTCGTCATACCATCCGGGAAGAGCATGTTGACTGAGTGACGCGATAGTCGCTTGGTAGGGCGGCGGATTCTGTGGGGAAGCGATCGAACAGGAAAGGAGAATGAGGGCAGACAGTATCACCGAACGAAGAGTGCGGCATAAGGACATTTTGCGCTCCTGTGATCCGGCTATGAGGATAGGGCAAAATTCGCTCCCCGAAAAGTCAAGGAACCGGATTGGACTACTGCCTGGAGATGCGATATAGAACGGCTGCCGCCCTTGCGCCCAGGTGAACGCGTCTGGAAGGCCTTGTCGCCATCATTGACAGGCTCTTTCTGTCCTGGCGCGCCGGTTCGGCGGCGTGAGGTATAATTGAGGGAAGGGGAAATCGGGAAAGATGAATGTGGTGAGACAGAAGGGCAAGGCTTCGGCCGAGACATTGCGGAAGCGTGCGTGGAGGTTTCGACGGACGCGTGCGCGGGAACTTTGGATGATTGGCAAAGCCCTGGCATCCAAGCGCCACCCGATCCTGGTCCACATCATCCCGATGCGGAAATGCAACCTGGATTGCACATACTGCAATGAGTTTGACGATATTTCGACCCCGGTGCCGCTCGAGGAGATGAAGAAGCGGCTGGATATTCTGGCGGGCATGGGCACGTCAATTATTACCATCAGCGGTGGCGAGCCGTTGCTGCATCCCGATTTGGACGAAATCATCCGGCACATCCGGAAGCACGGAATAATTGCAGGGCTGATTACGAACGGGTTCTTCCTGAATAAGGAGCGCATCGAGCGACTAAATCAGGCTGGACTCGAGCACCTCCAGATCAGTATTGATAATGCCGTGCCGGATGAGGTGTCGAAAAAGAGTCTGAAGACACTCGACGGACGTTTGGAAATGTTGTCTGAGTGGGCGCTTTTCCAGGTGAACATCAATTCGGTACTTGGTAGCGGTGTGAAAAATTCGGAGGACGCGCTGAAGATTGCTCATCGTGCGCTCGAGTTGGGATTTACGAGCACGGTGGGAATTATTCACGATCACGATGGGCAGTTGAAGCCGCTGGTTCCGCGGGACCAGGAAATCTTCGAAGAGATCATGTCACTCGGAAAGCGGTCGTATTCACGCTTCAATGAATTTCAGCACAATGTCGCTCGCGGACGGGAACACGATTGGAAATGCCGTGCGGGTTCGCGATACTTGTATATCTGTGAAAATGGGCTGGTGCATTGGTGCTCGCAGCAGCGGGGGTATCCGGGAATTCCGCTGAGCCAATATACGGATGAGTTGCGCCATCGGGAGTACTACACGCACAAGGGATGCGCACCCAAATGCACGGTGTCCTGCGTTCAGCAGGTGGGAATTTTGGATAATTGGCGCGCGCCACAGACGTTGCAGCCGGAAATTGTCGCGCCCAAGAGCGATCTGGTGCAGATCGCGAAGTAGCAGGCAGGGCACCCCCTAAACGAGAAGGCAGAGAAGCAAGCCCGGCCAGGGAGTAGCCGTGCTACCCGCTTCGGTTTGAGCCACCGCTGTTTACCCGAGGAAACCCAATAGAAAATTGGAAGGCAAGGAAATGCTGGACCGAGTGGATTCGTTCGGTAAAAAGGCCATGCATTTCTTGGAACATCAGGCTGGGGTGTGCGTTGACGGGCGTGGATAGCTCTTAAAGAATAGGGACATGTCGAACCCAGCGATCGAGATTGAAAATCTGACAAAGGAATATCCGTACGGATTCTTGAACCTGAAGAAGCGGCTGTCACTCGAGGGGCTGACACTGCGAGTGGAAACGGGCGAAGTGTTTGGTTTTTTGGGGCCGAATGGCGCTGGAAAATCGACGACGATCAAGTGCCTGATGCGCCTGATTTTCCCGACTAGGGGAACGGCGCGCATTCTAGGAAAATCGATTGAAGACATTTCGATGCACCAGAACATTGGATATTTACCGGAACAGCCATATTTTTACGATTATCTGACGGCAGCGGAAGTCCTCGACTATTTCGCGCGATTTCACGGAATGACGGCGAATGATCGAAAAGAGCACGTGGAGAAAACGCTGAAGAAGGTCGGACTCGAGAGCGCGAAGAAAATTCAGTTACGCAAATATTCGAAAGGCATGCTGCAGCGCGTGGGACTGGCTCAGGCGATATTACACGACCCTCAATTGGTTGTACTGGACGAGCCGATGTCTGGCCTGGACCCGCTGGGGCGCAGGGAAGTACGGGACATCATTCTGGAATTAAAGCGCGATGGACGAACCGTGCTGTTTTCGACGCACATTCTATCGGATGCGGAAATGCTGTGCGACCGTGTTGGCGTTATCGTCGGTGGCAAGCTGCGGGGTGTCGGAGCCCCAGGCGAATTGGTGGGGATCAAGTCGCAGGGGATGGAAATCCTTTTCGAGCTGGGGGCGGACGGAAAAAAGCCGGCACTGCTGACACGCTCGGCACAAATCGGTGAACGATACCGGATTCAGTTAAAGGAAGAGGAACTGTACGCGGCGCTCGATGAGTTGAAATTGGCGGGGGCTCGGATTTTGTCCGTAACTCAGATCAAGGCCACGTTGGAAGAGTTTTTCATGGGATTGGTCGAAGCGGACCGGGCACAAGCGTCCGCGGTAGAGGTTCACGGGAAATGAAAAACGTGCTTATCGTGGCGACGAATACGTTTCGAGAAGCCGTACGAGACCGCGTACTCTACAACCTGGTATTTTTTGCACTGTTGATGATGGTGGCGGCCATCCTGGTTGGGCAAGTTTCCATCGACATTGAGAAGAGCGTGATTATCAGCCTGGGACTGACCTCAATTTCTGTGATCGGGTTGTTCATCGCAATTTTCATTGGCGTGGGGTTGGTTTCGAAAGAGATGGACAAACGCACGTTGTACGCGTTGCTGGCCAAGCCGCTCAAACGCTGGGAATTTCTCCTGGGCAAGTACTTTGGCCTGCTGCTGACGCTCACCGTGAACACCGCCGCGATGGCACTGGGGCTATACGGGGCGTTATGGACGGTGAAACACCCGCTTGAAAAGATGGATGCCTATGTCCTCGTAGCAGTATTTCTGATTCTGCTGAAACTGGCATTGATTGTAGCGCTGGCGATGTTGTTCTCCTGCTTTACGACCCCTTTTCTCGCAATTCTCTTTACCGCCGGAATTTACGTAGCGGGAGTGTTTGCGGCTGATTTGAGGGAGATGAAAGTGGTAAGGCTGGACGCTGCGACGGTCAAATTCCTTCATATGATTTCCTATGCCTTGCCGAATTTTGAGAATTTCAACGTTATGGGCGCAGTGTCTCACGGGCGAGGAGTACCTGGCGGGCTGGTTGGGTACGCCACTTTGTATGCGATTCTTTACGGGGCGATCATTCTGTCAATCGCCTCGGCGATATTCTCGCGGCGGAATCTGAAATGATGAGCCGAACCGCAAGAGGAATGGTCTTGGGGGTCTTTGTCATCGCCGGGATGGCAGGGGTGTGGGGTCTCCAAAGGAGAATCGATGCCGCGCGCCAGCCCATGCAGCTCGAGAGTGAAGAATTGATGATGCGTTCGGGCAGTCTTGTGAAGCACATGAGTCTCGAATACGCACCTCTGATGGCTGCGATCTATTGGACGCGGGCGGTGCAATATTTTGGCGAGAAACATTTTTTGCACGATCGCAATCTCGAATTGCTTTGGCCTCTGCTGGATATCACAACCACGCTAGATCCCCATTTAATGCCGGCGTACCGGACGGGCGCCGCTTTTCTGAGCGATGCACCGCCACGAGGTGCGGGTGAACCCGACCTCGCGGTGAGATTGCTTGAGCGCGGCATCAAGGAAAATCCGGACCAGTGGAGGTTGTACCAGGACCTGGGTAACGTGTATTACTTCGACAAGAAAGACTATCCGAAAGCGTCGGAGGCATTTGAAGCGGGAAGCAAAATGCCTGGTTCGTTTGTGTGGATGAAAATAATGGCCGCAAAAATTGCGGCTGAAGGCGAATCACTTGAGACTTCTTATTTCTTGTGGAAACAAATTTATGACACGGCAAATGACCCTGAAGTAAAGAGGAACGCGGAATCGCATTTGCGGATGTTGCAGGTTCAGCTCGATTGCAGGGAACTTGATCGGTTGGCGGAGGAATACGAAAAACGGACAGGCCACAAGGCAACGAGGCTGGGCGAGTTGGTGGAGGCAGGATTACTTCCCGCGGTGCCGAGGGATCCCTCGGGTTATCCATACATCCTCGGAGAGGGCGGGATAGCGGAATTGAATGTGAAAAGTCCGATGATGGAAGAACAATTGATGCAGAAAAAATAGTTAGGGCCCGAACGGCCTGTCACTTGAGGAACACATATAAATAGCACCAGGTCAACTGGAGAGGTAATGATTTGGTACCTCGACGGCGATTTTCGCGTACCTGGTGCGGGGGTGGCGATCTCAAGCATGGAAAGGCACTGATTCATGGTCCCGGAGATCACTCCGGCATACAGAGCAGTGTCATGTGCGGATCGACAATGATTTTGTGAGGAGCAGTAGGAGAGTGGAACGTGAATTTGGTTTCATCTCCATTGGTGATGACGGTACCCAGTAATGCTGTGCGGCCTGGGCCGAAGCTGCCATATAGAGGAACGGGAGCAATGAAAGAATGCGGCACGCCTGACTGATGGAGAATGCCTCGGATCTGGACCCCCTTTTCGCTGGCATGTGACGTGAACTCGACTTTATAACGGGGGATGCCAATGCCACGCACATATTGATCGAAGAACCAGTCCATCGAATGACCACCTTCAAGATCCATCTTGGGAGTCATGACGGTTTCGACCTCGTGCTGAAACTCAGCGGTGGTCAAGGCGGACTGCCCATATTTTGTCTCAAGTGTGTGGAGTAAGGCTAGAAATCTTGCATCGGGACTCGGAGTATTCGGCTGGTGCAGCATTTCGTGGAGCATGTGGATGACCCAAGCCCCTTTCGAATAGACGATAGCGTCATAGGCAGTGGGTGATTTTGAAGAAGATAGACGGGTACCCATGATGAGCGGGCCAATATCTGCGGGCTCAATATCTTCCTCTGCGGACTTATTCACCAGGCGCTTGCGGTAGCGGTCTAACCAGTTATGCAAGGCATGATCGGAATTTTTCTGCGAGTCAGCAAACAATAAGGACAGGTAGCTGGCGATGGATTCATCGATCCACTGGTCCCGGTAACTGGACCAGCTTACGACGTTGCCCCACCACTGATGAGCGACCTCATGATACGGAACAATATCGGTGAAGTGCTTCTGGCCGGTAGGGTTCAAGCCTGCGCGTTCTTGGGCGTCCTGTGGCAGGAAAGAGTATGTGGAGAGGTAGAGAAGACCGGGCCAGCCCTGACCAAATGTCCCGGGGATTTGCGAAACGCTCAGTCGCCGGAAGGGAAACGGACCGCTGTAGATTTCGTAAAAGCGAATGGAAGAATCGACTTCGCGAGCCAGATCTCTTAGCGCGTCGGCCGGACTCGGGGGCAGGGAGGCCAGTGCATTCGGAGGGGCCATGATGGCTGGATCGACTGCATAAACATGAAGATTTGTATCTATCTCGGGACGTTGTGCGGCAAGCCGGTTGAGAAGCGCTTGTTCTAACTGGCGGTTGGCGTAAACATCGATGGTACGATTTTCAGTGGAGATTGAAGACGAGGCGTATTCGCCGAGATTAAAACCGGCCTCGGGAACGGGCTTCTGGGTAGTCCATGTGGCAGAGCGAGTGTCACCAGCTTCATTCTCATTTGATTTTTCGCCGCTAGCGACCAGCGTGAGATGTTTGGGCCAGTGAAAAGTCATGTCATACAGGGCGAATTCGGAGGCATCCCCGAAGTGTGGATACCAGCTTTCGCGTGCGCCGACGAATAAAACACCATTGCCAGCATTGGCGATGACGTTACCGCGATAACTGATGTTGAGCGTGAATGTCTCATTTGGCGCAGGTGTCTTTGGCAGAAAAATGCACAGAGTGTCGTCCCCACGACTGCGAAGTTGGTGCTCCGTCAGGCCCTCATTCTGGAAGAAGGGCAGGGAGGATCCCTTCTCGATGGATACCGAATTAACTTTAAGGTCCCGGGCAAGATAGAGGAACAAAATCTGTTCCGGATTGGCGAGGGCCTGAAACTCGACACTGGCTGTGGCGTCGAGAGAATTGTCCGGGTGAATAGCAGTATCGATGCGGTAATGCATTGCATGGAAATGTGTTCGGGGAGAAGGCGTGCCCGGGAGAGTGTAGGAGGCCCAGACGTCATAATACACGGTGTTTTCAGCCCGTCGCGGTTGACCGAGGAAGAAATTCTCCGAACGAAGTTGATCGATGAGGATATCGAATGGTCCGGTCAGTGCACCGTCCAGGCCTGCGTGAAAGAAATGACACGGCTGCGAGTGATATTTCTCAAATAGGATGCGGAGGGAATGAGTGGGATTGAAGCGCTCGAGTTGCGGGCGCCAGGCTGCGGCAAACTCGTTATCAGGAGCCGGAGTGATGCCTTCTCGTTGAAGCTGACCCAGGAGATCCTGCGCAGTTTCGTCTGTAAACCGGAAATAGCCCGAAAAAAATTGTTGATCGAGGATGGGAGCGCCGAGAAATCTGGCGATCTGCTGTTTTTCGACAGGGTCGCGCGGCACGGCCAGGACATGACCGACTCCTGAAAAAACGAAACCCGTAATCTGCCCTTCAAAGGGTTCAAAGAAAGACAGCTTGCCATCTGAGAAAGAGATGGTGGCATCGGCTTCGTGAAGTTCAATGCGATTTTTTGAACTGATGAGATAGACAGACTGATTATCAATACGAAGGGAGTTTAGTAGGGTAAAGGTGTCTCTTGGGGAGTCGGAAGAACCGGCAGAGTAGAGGAAAAGGACAAATAAGGCGAGAGTGGAGCGAAGCCACATGAGGAAGTGTAGTCACATTCGGCATAAGGGGACAAGTGGCGGGCAAAAGCTGAAGTTTGAGGCGGTAAAATGGAACCATGGGGACCCAGAGACTTAGCCGCAAAATCGGATGGCTGATCATAGCTGCCTTGGCGGGATCTGCGTCCGTAGGGGCGGACCAGATTGTGCTGAAAAACGGGCGCAAGATTCTGGCCTACAACGTTGTGGAGGAGGGGGACAAGATCCGCTACGAGACCTCCGCCGGTCAATTGTCGCTGCCTAAGTCAATTGTCGATCACATCGAGAAGGGCGGCCTAGTGCCCATGGTCGAGTCTCCGGCAGCGGCGGCAGCAAGTTTGGTTGGTCCCCCGCCGGAGATGGAACCGAGCGCCAGCGGTACAGAAATTGACAAGTCCGTTGTCCGCGACGGGACCGTTGATCGGGAATTTATCGCACGAATGGAGAACGAGGCGAAAAGCGGGGGTATTGAGGCGAACGAACGGGCTGCGCTAGCGCATCATGCGGCGGCGCAATTCGAGTTAAGCCACGGGGACATGAGACATGCCCTGGACGATGAAAAAGCCGCGTTGACGTATGCACCGGGACAGCCCGTATTGCTCATGGACACAGCATACATTTATCTGAAACAGAGCGAATTCAAGGAATCACTGGAGTACTTGGATAGGGCGAAGCGCGCAGCGCCCAAGAATCCGGATGTATACAAGCTGGCTGGCTGGGCGTATTCCGGCATGAACCGCCCAGACCTGGCAGCGGAAGAATGGAAAAAGGCAGTCGCGATCAGGCCTGATGCCGATGTTGTCGCGGCGCTGGAGAAAGCAGAAAGGGACAAGAAGGAGGAAGAAAATTATAAGGAGAACGAAAGCGCACATTTCCAGTTGAAATATAACGGTGCGGCCGAGCCAAGCCTGGCGAGAGAGGTTCTGCACGTGCTCGAAGGGGAGTACACGCAGATTGAGAACGAATTGAACTATTCGCCACCAGAACCGATTGGAGTGATCTTATATACCCAGCAGGGTTTTGCGGATATCACGCAAGCGCCAGGATGGGTGGGCGCGCTGAACGACGGAAGGATTCGCGTGCCGGTGCAAGGACTGACAGGTGTCAATTCGGAATTGTCGCGGGTGTTGCGACATGAATTGACCCACAGTTTCGTGGGGCAGGAAACCCACGGGCGCGCGCCTGTATGGTTGCAAGAGGGACTGGCTCAGTGGATGGAAGGGAAACGAAGCGACGAGAACGCAGCGGTGCTGGTGCAGATCTATGCAACGGGGCAGTCAGCTCCACTTGGGAAACTCGAAGGTTCGTGGATGGGTTTGTCGGCGGATGTGGCTCGATATTCCTATGCGTGGGCACTGGCGAATGTGGAGTACATCGTTCAGACGCAAGGAATGGGAGAGATTGACAGGATATTGGAGAGATTAGCAGCCGGAACAACGACGGAAGACGCGTTGCGCGGAGTAATCCACGATGATTATGGGGATTTGATGCAGGGGACAGCGGATTATCTGAAAAAGAACTACGTACGGTAGGGGAAGTTTCCACTCGATAGCCCGGCGGACACGCCCTGTCCTGGCGCCATTACAGCTGAATGGCACGGACACAACATCTCGTCGTTTTTGTTCCTGAAGATTCGCTCGACTGGATTATAGGTATCTCGGTTTGCCCGGTTACGAGGTGGCGAGAAGAGCGGCAAGTAAGGCAGCGCGCTCTGGAAGAGACTTGACGATAACGTGTTCGGTCAGGGAATGGGCGCCATCCCCTACGGCGCCAAGTCCATCGAGAGTCGGAATTCCGAGCGCAGCGGTAAAATTACCGTCGGACCCACCCCCGGCAGCCGCTTCGCCCAAGCTTAATCCCATCTGCTTCGCGAGTGATGTTGCACGGGCATAAAGAGCAGAGCTGTGCTTGCGTTCGAGTGGAGGACGGTCGAAGCCGCCCCGGATTTCGACTTTTGCGCCGCGGTGAATGGGCTTAATGGCGTGGAGGCGCTTTTCAAGCGCGAGCATGTCGGTTGTTTTCCAGGCGCGCAGATCTAGGGTTGCTTTGGCGTTTTCGGCGATTACGTTGGCGCGTGACCCCCCGGAGATAATGTCGGCGTTTATGGTGACGCCGCGGCGATGACTGTTCCATTTTTCGATCCGGACGATTTGCGCGGCCAGTTCGTGAATGGCGTTGATGCCTCGTTCCGGAGCCAGGCCGGCGTGAGAAGAGCGACCGTGAACCGTCAGTTCGGCTTCGCCGACGCCTTTGCGGGACGTTTTTAGGTTCCCACGGGGGCCAAGTGAGGGCTCAAGAACGAATACAGCGTCGCTTCGAAGGGCTTCGTGCTCAATGAGCTTACGCGATGATTCACTGCCGATTTCTTCGTCGGACGTCCAGAGAAAGACGATGTTTTTCTGGAGAGGGATTGCGGATTCCTGGAGGGCTTCAAGCGCAAAGAGAGCCTGGACGATACCTGCTTTCATGTCGAACGTGCCGGGACCGTAAAATTTGCCAGCACTTTGGTAGATAGGCATCTTCGCGAGGGTCCCGGCAGGATAAACCGTATCGTAATGGCCGAGAACGAGAAGTTGGGATTTTGGGCGAGTCGTTGCGGCCGGCCAGAGGATGCGGAGATGATCGCCGCGATGCTTCTGGGCCACAACGCCGACAAGCGCTTTGCGATACAGCCAGAGATCGGCGAGAAATTTGCAGCACAGGTCGGAAGGTACTTTTTCGGTGCTCGGGGATTCGTGATTGGTGAGGAAGTAGAGAGACTCCAGCATCTTATTGAGGCGAGGGCGAATGATCTGCAGAAAAACTTTGGGTAGCGAGGATGGAGATGGCATGTCGAAAATATGGTAGCACCGGAAGAGCAAAAGAATAACCTGGAAGCGCAGAGAGTTACAGAGTTCAAATGCCGTTTGTCAGTTGATGCTGATACTCGCGCTCGTTGAAATGTCCTTGAGATTCGGCGATTAATTTGTCCGAGCCGAATCTCCAATTTTCGGACCCGCTGAACTGGACGTGCTGGCCAGTACCTCCGGGACCGGTGCGGTTGCCTGAGAGGGTCCAACCGTAAATGACACGATCGTCTTCGATGGTGAGGTGCTCCATTTTCAGATGGAGGTCCGGAAAAGCAGCCATAAAAGCCCGCGCGAGTGCGGCGATCGCGGCGCGGCCGGTTGCCGGAGATTGGTCATTCACCTTGAGCGATCCGTCCGGAGAGAAGAAGGCGGCGACGCTGGCAGGATCTTGGCTGCACCATGCGGCGGTGTAGCGTTCGGCAAAATCGTGCAGCTCAAAGAGGGTCATTTCCACAGGGAGCCTGCTACCAAATTCGTCACCAGTGCGCCGGAGCAATAGGGCCAGTGAGAAATCCTCCGTCCAGAACGATGGATTGGCCCGTCATGAACGAAGAGCTGTCGGAGCACAGGAAAAGGACTGCCTCGGCGACTTCCATGGGCTTTCCGAAGCGCCCGAGAGGATAAAACGTGAGGGCCCACTTGGTGACTTGCGGCGCGCCAAAAATTCGATCGCCCATTGGTGTTTCGATGATCCCTGGACAGATCGAATTTACGCGAATGCCGTTTCGTGCAGTTTCAAGGGCGGCGGACTTGGTCAGGCCCATCACGGCATGCTTGCTGGCACAGTACGTGGCCGCCCCTGCAGCACCGATATATCCGGCGACTGAAGACATATTGACGATTGCGCCGCCGGTGCCTTGCTTCTGCATCTGCTGAATTTCGAATTTGAGGCAGAGCCATACGCCTTTGACGTTGATATCCATTGTGTAATCCCAATCCTCTTCGGACTGTTCGGAGATGGGAATCCAGTTTCCCTCGACGCCTGCGTTGTTGAAGGCCACGTCGAGGCGGCCAAATCTCTCGACCGTTTTCTCAACGAGTCGTTTGACTTCGGCATTCTTGGCGACATCGGTTTTTACAAAGAGAGCCTCGCCACCGGTCGCGAGAATTGCCTCGACCACCTCCTTACCCTCTTTTTCGCGTCGGCCCGCGAGGACAACCTTTGCGCCGGATTGTGCAAACAGTATCGCCGTGTCACGGCCAATACCGGAGGTACCGCCGGTGACGATGGCAACCTTCCCGCATAAATCTGAAGGCATAATGCTCCTGACGCAATTGGGACTCGGAAGCGTGATTTCCGATGCTTGGCAGAGTCAAATCTGGAATCGCGTAAGAGCTAACCGGTGCTTGCTGTTTGTGGGTACAGGCGATTGAATTCAGGATCATCGCGGAGAAGAGCTAGGTCGGGGTCCCGCCGAGCCCACACTGAGTCCTTAAAGCCCGCGTTCCATGCCTTGCCCAGCGCCTCAATCGCTTCCGGCTTGCGTTTGAGCAAGCAGTAATTGCAGGCAGCATTATAGAGAATGGATGCTTCATTGGCGCGCAAAGTCATGGCGAGATTTGTTTCGCGCATCGCATCGTCTACGCGATTCAATTCTGCATAATCCCCGCCAAGCAGAATGCGGGCGCGAGCGTCTTCGGGAACCTGCTTGAGATGATTTTCAAGCGCAGCTACACGGCGGAACATGACGTTTCGGCGAATCTCTTCCTTCCCGAGGGCACCAAGAGAATTCATAATTGGTACATAAACGTTGTAGTCCTCGCCACTAGCTTCCAGAGCGACCTCGAACAGTTCGCTTACTTCCTGGTAACGGCCGGCAGAAAACAATGCGCGGCAGAGCAGATAGTAGGCACCTTCGCAATCCTTCTTTCGTTCGATGGCCTTCTGGACCATGCGGACGGCTTCATCGTGGAGTTCGGTGGCGTAGAGAACCCATGCCTGGCTCACTTGAACCTCGGGAAGATCCCAGCGCAGGGCGACAGCTCTTCCGGATGCATTCCGGGCGCGCTCAACCCATATGGCATCGCGGCTGTAATTACAGTAGAACATGGCGCAGGCGTTCGCGCAGGCCGCATAGGCGAGAGCGAAACTAACATCGATCGTCACGGCGTTCTCGAACATCTGCAAAGCAAATTCAAGATCCTGGCGGGTCTGGCGGCGCGCATATCGTTTGCCGCGAAGATACAAATCGTAGGCCTGGAGATTTTCAGTGGGCTTGATTGCCAGGGCTTCCAGTTCCTGGGGAGAAAGAGTGACGCGGAGAGCTTCGGCAATCTTTCTGGCGATCTCGTCCTGAACCTCAAAGACGTCTTTCATCTCGCGATCGTAGCGTTCGGACCAGACCGGATAATCGGTCGCGGCGTCGACAAGTTGTGTGGTGATGCGCAGACGATTCCCTGCGCGGCGAAGGCTCCCTGTCAGAACGTATGCCGCCTTCAATTGCTGACCGATTTGAGAGGGAGTAACCTGCTTGTCTCGAAATGGAAGAATCGTGGGGCGAGAAAAAGTATTTAGGCCCCGGATTTTCGAGAGTTCGGTGATGATGTCCTCGGTGATGCCGTCGCGCAGGTATTCGTCGTCCTTGACTGCGCTCAGATTTTCAAAGTACAGCACAACGACTGATTTCGTGTTGGTTTTAGGTGTACCTGACTTCGTTTCGGTGAGTTCGACGGCGCGCTTCGAGCCGGAATCGAGGTCGCGCTTGAGCCGGTTCAGATCAGTCTTAAGCTCCGAAGCAGTCTGGCAGCGCATCGCGCGATCTTTTTCCAGTAGCTTCGACAGAATGCGGCCAAATTCGGGGGCCACAGCCGGATTCAGATCGCTGATCGGCGCGGGTTCACGATTCAAAATCGCGTCAAAAACTACCGCAGACGTTTCGCCTTTGAAGGGGAGGGCTCCTGTAGCCAGCTGGTAGAGTACCGTGCCGAGAGAAAACAGGTCGGTGCGGGCGTCGACGAGCTGGCCGCGCGCTTGTTCGGGCGACATGTAGGAGACCGTGCCCAGAGCAGAACCAGGAGAGGTAAGTTCCTGGCCAAGCATGGTATCCATGCGCGAGGGGCTCGAACCGTTTGGCGGCACTTCCGCAGGCTCGAATTTTGCCAGACCGAAATCGAGGATCTTGATCTGACCGCGATCGGTGACGAAAACATTGGCAGGCTTGATATCGCGGTGAACGATTCCTTTGGCGTGCGCGGATTCGAGCGCATCAGCAATTTGAATCGCCATCGGAATCAACTTGTCCAGGGAGAATGTCTCACGATTCATCAACTGGCCGAGGGTCTGGCCTTCAAGTAGTTCCATCACGATGAAGTGCTGACGGTCGTGCTGCTCGATGGAGTGTATTGTGCAGATGTTGGGATGATTCATCGCAGATGCGGCGCGAGCTTCGCGCTGAAAGCGTTCAATGAGTTGAGAATCCTGAGCCATCGCCGGGGGAAGGAACTTCACGGCGACCCGGCGGCCGAGTTGACTGTCTTCGGCTTCGTACACCACACCCATCCCGCCGCTGCCTAATTCACGGGTGATCTTGTAGTGAGAGACAACTTGCCCAACGAGCGGACGGGATTCTGGCATGGGAAAGAGATGTTATGACAAGCACGGCAAAAGGGTCAAGGGAGTGGGGGCGCGCCCGGAAGAAGAATGCTTTGCAGAGGCGCGGGATTGCTTATAATAGAGAGTTTGCGAGGTAGGAGGGAGCGCCACAGGAAAGTCAATGCGGCGTGGGAGACGGAATGCAACTAGACATTTTGGAGATACAGAAGTTCTTGCCGCACCGTTATCCGTTTTTGCTGGTGGACCGCGTGTTGGAAATGGAGCGGTTGAAGCGGATCGTGGCGATCAAGAACGTTTCGATCAACGAAGCATTTTTTCAGGGACACTTTCCCGGCCAGCCAGTAATGCCGGGAGTGCTCATTCTGGAGTCGATGGCCCAAGCGGGCGGACTCCTGCTGCTGCAAGAGGTCAAGGATCGAAACAACAAGCTGTTGTATCTGGCTTCGATGAATAACGTGAAATTCCGTCGTCCGATCGTGCCTGGAGACCAGATGCGTGTGGAAGTGAATATTCTGGCGTGGAAGGGTGATCTCTGCAAGATCGAAGCAACTGCTCACGTAGACGATAAATTGTGTGCCGAGGCAACGCTTATGTGCGTGATGGTGGATCGGGTAAACCCAGCAATTCCCGTAGAATGAGTACTCCACAGCTCATACACGAGCAGGCAGTCGTCTCGCCCGATGCGAAATTGGGGAAGGGCGTGCAAGTAGGCGCGTTTGCAGTGGTTGGCGCCGGGGTGGAGCTGGGCGAAGAGTGCATCTTGCATTCCCATGCAGTGGTTCACGGTCCTGCGAGATTCGGCGCCAGAAATGTGTTCCACGGTTTTTGCGTCATTGGCGGCGATCCACAGGACTATACGTTTGCCGGTGAGCACGTGGCACTTGAAGTGGGCAACGAGAACATATTTCGCGAGTACGTGACGATCAGCCGAGGTACAAAAAAAGGTGGAGGAATCACGCGGGTCGGATCAGAGAATTTTTTCCTGGCATATTCACACGTTGGACACGACTGCCAGGTCGGGAACAGCACACTCTTTGTGAATGGAGCAACTCTCGCGGGCCACGTCATCGTGCAGGACTTTGTGACCATTGGGGCTTTTTCGCCGGTACATCAGTTCTGCAGGCTGGGGCGATATGCCTATATCGGCGCATGTACGGTGATCACGCAGGATGTCCTGCCGTTTTCCCTGATCGTAACCGAGCGCGAAACGCGTTGCATCGGGCCAAATACGATAGGGCTCGAACGAAAGGGCTTCTCCGCAGAGAGAATAAGGGCATTGCAGCAAGCGTTCAAGTTGCTGGTGCGGTCGAAAATAAATACTTCGCAGGCATTGGAACAGATGCAAGAAAAGCTGGCGGGTTCAGAAGACGTGAGAGAATTGATCGCGTTCACCACAGCTGCGAAGCGCGGAATCGTGAAGTAGGGCGCTCGAATACATGCCAGACTGTTTACAGAACAAGACAGGGTGGGGATTGATCGCAGGGAATGGACGATTTCCTTTTCTGGTGCTGGAGGGTGCGCGAAGCCAGGGAATTGAAATGGCGGTCATCGCGCTCAAAGAAGAAGCTTCCCCGGAATTGGAGAAGATTGCGAAGCGCTTGCATTGGGTGAGTCTGGGCGAGTTGA
The DNA here is from genome assembly GCA_963723725.1 of Candidatus Acidiferrales bacterium. Taxonomy (GTDB): domain Bacteria; phylum Acidobacteriota; class Terriglobia; order Acidiferrales; family UBA7541; genus Acidiferrum. Next base: position 427,840 of record CAVRSA010000010.1, on the reverse strand, counting down.
GCAGGGCAATCGAGCTAATGCAACTGGAAGGCATAACGCAAGCGGTGATGGCCGGCCAAGTGAAGCACAACAAGATTTTCAGTTCAATCAGACCGGATTGGAAGCTGGCGAAATTATTGTTCTCCCTGCCGCGGAAAAATACGGACTCGTTGATCGGCGCGATTGCGAAGGTTCTTGAAAATGAGGGAATTCAGTTGGTGAACTCGACTCTGTTCTTGCAACCACTGGTGCCAGAAGTTGGCGTGTTGACCCGCCGTGCGCCGAACGCCGAAGAAAAAATGGATATCGAATGCGGGTTGCACGTGGCCCGACAAATTGCCGCAATGGACATTGGGCAGACGGTAGTGATTGCGGACCGGGCTTGCATCGCAGTCGAAGCGATGGAAGGTACTGACGAGACAATCGAGCGCGCGTCGCGGTTTGCCCAGGGCAGGAATCTGGTAGTGGTGAAGGTGAGTAAGCCCGGACAGGATATGCGTTTCGATGTACCCGTGGTGGGATTGGCAACCGTCGAAAGCATGAAGCGCGCCCGCGCTACTGCACTTGCCATTGATGCTGTCCGGACACTCTTGTTTGACCGAGAGAAATTGATCGAGGTTGCCGATGCTGCGGGAATCGCAATTGAGGCCTTCGTACCCGATAGAGCGGCGGAACCAAAAGGTGGCGTTAAGGGAATGAGCAGGGAATGAACGTTGCCCTGGAAACAAGGAAGATCCGGGTTGCCGTAGTCGGTGCGGGGGAGTTTGGCCGAAACCACGCTAGGGTCTACCGAGAGCTGGCAGGAGCTGAACTTATTGGGGTCGTGGACCGGGATTTTGAAAGGGCCGAGAAAATCGCGCAAGAGTTTCAGACCAAGGCGTTCAAAGGTCTGGAGGATTTACCAGGGAAAGTGGATGCGGCTTCGGTGGCCGTGCCAACCATCGTGCACCGGGCAGTAGGATGCCGGCTGCTGGAGATGGGAATCGACGTATTGGTTGAAAAGCCGATGGCCAGTACATTGGAAGAAGCGGACGATTTGTTAAACGTTGCCAGGAACAACCAGAGGATCTTGCAGGTGGGGCATGTGGAACGGTTCAATCCGGCGGTTCTGGCCGTCGAACACATCGTAAAGCGGCCACTGTTTTTTGAAGTCCACCGCCTCGGAGTGTTTACGCCGCGTAGCCTGGATGTAGATGTAATTTATGATTTGATGATTCACGATCTGGATATTTTGCTGGCGCTCGTCAAGGAAGAAGTCGTGGAAGTAAAGAGTGTGGGAATTCCAGTGCTAACCGACAAAGTCGACATTGCGCATGCACGTCTGGAATTCAGCGGCGGGGCGGTGGCGAACGTGACAGCGAGCAGAGTGTCCACGGAGCGCGTAAGAAAGATGCGATTTTTTCAGGAACACGAATACATTTCGCTCGACTACGGACGACGAGACGCATTGCGGGTCGGGGTAAAGAAACCGGGACCTGAACCCGAATTCGGATTTGAGAAATTGCCTGCGCCTTCAACCGAACCCCTGCAGGCGGAATTGGCGGCGTTCGTCGAAGCGGTGAAGACTCGAACCGCGCCAAAAACCGATGGTGTGGCGGGAAGATCTGCGCTGGAGTTGGCGAGCCGGGTGATGGCAAGCATCCGTGCACACGCTGCGCGCGTCCAACCAGTAGCGAACACACAGCGCGAAAAAAACACATGATGATCCCAAGGCTTTTGGTGCCGCCAGGTGCCCGTTTATCCGACGAAGATGTGATCGCGAGCAATCGTCGGCGTCCGTCTACGCTAGATGAGCGCACGCTGGTCCCTGCTGGGCAGGAAAACGCACCATTACAAACGAAGTCCGCGATCCCCTCGAATTTGCCGCTCGAGGCGATCGCCGCGCGGATGGTTGTGCCGCGGGACATTAACGTCGAGAAAGTACAAACGCCCGACACTTCAGGTCTTCCACTCCAGCCGACCGATATGGATGAACGGGTGACGATCCCGCAGGGCGCGGCGTTGCCGGAGGAAATGCCTGCGCACTTTGTGGTGCCGGAGGACCTGGTCGCGCCGGATATCATGTCGACGGGTGAAGTCAGCCTGTTGCCGCCCGAGCGTCCGGTCGGCAAATCACGCGAGGATAAGATCAAGACGGCGTTCGGGTTGGTGGTCTATCTGGCGGTGTTGGCGCTTCTTGTATTTGAACCGCAGCTATTCGGGCCCCACATTCGAACCAAGGAAGAGGACGAAATCGCGCGGCGGCAAATGACGGTGCTGTTGCCACCGGGGGCGCTCGATGCGCTGAAGCCGATGACACCGCCTGCCCCACATGCGGTTGTCAAGGTTGACCCCAAAGTTCTGAAAAAAGTCGCGCCTGCCATTGAGCCGCCAGTGCCCGCGCCACAACTTCTTGCTCCGGTCGAACAACCAAAGAAGGAATTGCCCAGTACCCCGACGCCACAAATTAATACGCCACAACCACAGCCGCAATTGGCTGCGCCAGCTCCGAAAACCGATGTCACTCCTAAACTGCAAATGCCAGAAGCGCCAACGCCGACAAAGGGATTAATTCTGCCGAAGCAGGGATCTTCACCGGGAGATGTGATTCGTGATGCCGAGCGTGCAGGAAGGATGAATATGCCCGCGCCGATCGGCGGAGGTGGGCAAATTCCCGGAGGGGGAGTTGGTGGCGGCGGCGGAGGTGGCAGGGGGACTGCTGCCGCAGGAATCCAGATGCTCACGGATACCGAGGGCATTGACTTTAACGACTATCTGCGGCGGGTGTACCTAGCGGTGAGAGGAAATTGGTATGCGGTCATGCCCGCCTCAGTGCAATTGGGAGATCAAGGAGTTGTATCGCTGCAGTTCAAGATTATGAGAAATGGATCGGTGCCGGATGGAGATCCCTCGCAGGTGTTTAGCTCAGGGAAAGAGCCTTTGGACCGAGCAGCATTTTCATCGATTCGGGCGTCGAATCCATTTCCGCCTTTGCCGGTAGGGTTTAAGGCCGATCATATCGAACTGCGGTTTACGTATTACTACAATTTAAAGCCGCCCAATAACTAGCCAGAAGCGAACGGGCTCGGGAATCCGATGTACTGGGTGAGAGCCTGATCGAACCTCTGAATGCGGAGATTGATTGCCTTTGGTGGTATTGTCGATTCGAACGTGAATACTGTCGTCCCCTTCCAAATGAGCACCGAAAAAATCTCGCCTCTTGTGGCTATCGTCGGACCGACGGCGTCTGGGAAATCTGCGCTCGGAATTTGGCTGGCGCAAAAGCTTGACGGAGAGGTCGTGGCCTGCGATTCGACCCAGATGTACCGCGGATTCGATATTGGAACCGCCAAGCCGACACGCGAAGAGCGGCAGGCCACACCCCATCATTTGCTTGATGTGCTCGAGCCCAGTGAAGAGGTGACGGCAGGAGGATATCGCGAGAAGGCGATCGAGGTGCTGAATGGATTGCGCCAGCGGCGGCGATTGCCGATTTTTACGGTAGGCACTGGACTGTACCTGAGGGTGCTGCTTGAAGGATTGGCAGATGTGCCGCTGCGATCGGAGCCGTTGCGAGATCGGTTGCGAAAACGTGCCGGAGGCAAAAGAGCCGGGCACTTGTACCGACTGCTTGAGAGGCTGGATCCAAAAACGGCCAAGAACATTTCTCCGGCGGATGAGCAGAAAATATTGAGGGCAGTAGAAGTCTGTCTGTTGACGAAGAAGCCGGTGTCGGAGGTGTATCAGGGCGGCAGAAAACCGCTGGAAGGTTGGAGGGCGATCAAGATCGGGCTGCAGCCCGGGAGAGAGACGCTGTACGAACAGGTGCATGCACGAACCGACGCAATGCTCAATCGGGGTTGGATAGAAGAAGTTCGCGGACTGATTGAGACCGGAATGCCAGCGAGATCAAAACCGTTTGATTTTATCGGGTACAAGGAGTTGCGAGCGGTACTGGCGGGAGAAATGCAACTGGATGAGGCGCGGTCGGCGATTCAACAGGCAACGCGGAGGTACGCCAAGCGCCAGATGACCTGGTTCCGTCGAGAGCAGGGCGTACACTGGCTCACGGGATTCGGCGGCGACGCGGTGGTCCAGGAACATGCGCTCGAATGGGTAACGAGACAACTCTAGAGACGTCGCTTGGTGAAAGGCCCAACCTAAGCAACAGGCATTCATCGGCAAATGGTTCCCGGTCACGGAATAAGGTCGTATAATTGCAGCCGTGACGCGATATTTTTCCAACTGGAATTTGCTTGCGAAGAAATCGAACGATAGCCTCGGATGAAACATAAACAAACCCACGATACGTCGTTTGCGGAACGTGTCCTGCTCGTCGGGGTGGGGTGGAAACGAGCTGCGCGTTTTCCTGGTGCGCCGACAGGCGAAGCGGGGCGTGAATCGCTGGCGGAACTGGAAGAGTTGGCGACCAGCGCTGGTGGAAACATTGTCGGCACTATGTTCCAGATCCGAGACGCGGCCGATCCTGCGACCCTGGTCGGCAAGGGAAAACTCGAGGAGATTCGCGCGGAAGCGAATGCGCGTAATGCTCCGCTGATCATATTCGACAGCGAGTTGACGCCAATGCAGCAAAGGAATATTGAGAAAGCCACAGAGCGTCGTGTCGTCGATCGAACGCAGTTGATACTCGACATTTTCGCGAAACACGCGCGGAGCCGGGAAGGGCAACTTCAGGTGGAATTAGCGCAACTGAATTATCTGTTGCCACGACTGACCGGAAAGGGTACAGAAATGTCGCGGTTAGGCGGCAAAAGTGGGGGTGGTGGTTCTGGCGGTGCGGGAGGTGGAGCGGGACGCATCGGGGTACGCGGACCTGGCGAAAAAAAGCTGGAAACAGACCGGCGGCGGATTCGCGATCGGGTCAGTCGAATCAAGGAGAGCATCGAAGACGTCCGGCAGCAGCGGGCACTACGGCGGGAAGCCAGGAATGCGGTGCCGCTCGGAACCGTGACCCTTGTTGGATATACGAATGCGGGGAAATCAACTCTATTTAACGCGCTGAGCCGTGCGGAAGTGCTCGTGTCGCCGCGGATGTTCGCCACACTTGATCCGACCGTCCGGGCCGTGCGATTGCCATCGAATCGGCGCATCCTGGTTTCCGACACTGTCGGATTTATCCGGGCGCTGCCGAAGGGGTTGATAACCGCGTTTCGCGCGACGCTCGAGGAAGTGCAGGAAGCGGCGCTGTTGTTGCAGGTCAGCGACATATCCAGCGTTCATCATGATGAGCTGGATCGGGAAGTGGAAAAGATCCTCGAAGAGTTAGGAGTAATGGGAAGACCAAGGCTTCGCGTATTTAATAAAGTCGATCAGTTGACTCCGGAGCAGCGTGAAAACTTTGAAGCGGCGTGGAAACGAAACTCTGGCAGTGAAGAGCCTCCGGTTTTCGTTTCCGCACTGACCGGTGAAGGGATCGACGAACTGCTGCAAAGGATTGAAAAGGCGATTCCAATCGATCCGATCGTGAAGCTGTCGCTCCACATGCCCTTAAGCGAAGGGCGCACACTCGCGCTAATCCATGCGCTGGGGAAAGTCACCCACTCCGAAGTGAGTGATTCACATGTCGAGATGACGGCAGAAGTTCCGGAAAACGTTGCGAGACGCTTGAAATTGAACGACTTTGCTGTTTAGGAAACATCATGACCGTCGGTTACGTACAGATAGGTAAGGGAGAATAAATATGGCTGCCTTTCTACTGTGGTGTTTGTTGTTTGTGGTCTGCTGGCCGTTGGCGTTGCTTGCACTGATTGCTTACCCGTTCGTGTGGCTGATCCTGCTGCCATTCCGCTTAGTGGGGATCGCCGTCGGCGGAGTTTTCGAGCTTTTACGTGCAATCTTGCTGCTTCCCGTTCGCGTGCTCCGCGGTCCTCACGCCGTCTGAACCACGGCGAAATCGAGTTCTAGTAACTTTCAAGTAATACAGCCAAATCCGTTGAAATATGAATGAATTATGAAGAGAAATGGCTCGCCCGGGCGAGGTCGGGGCGACGCCAAATACTGTGGAAAACGCTGTGGAAACATAGAAACCCCTAGCGAATTGCTTCCCGCGATCTTTACCGCCCCCTTTTAGCCTCGCCGACCGAATTCCTTGTATATCAATGAAAACAAGATGCATATTTGTAGCGAACGCGGCCCTGGTGACGCCCGACGATGGGGACTGGCAGCCCGTCACCATTTGGGTTTTGCACAGGTTTGCAGCACACGTGTTACGAACTAGTATCCCTTTCCTTGCTCTAGGGCAACAACGAAGGGTAACCGTAGAGTACCCGGGAACCGGCCTAACCAGGCTGTTGTTCGCACGTTGACGGGTGCCGGAGCGGAGTCTATAGTGAGCCGAGAGCAAAAGAAAATCGCTGAGGAGCCGGCGCGGACTGCCGTTGAATGAATCTTCCGAACTCATTGACATTGTTGCGGATTTTCTTTGTTCCGGTGCTGATCGTGGTGCTGCTGACCAGAAGCCCAAACGTCGACTTGTGGGGATTTCCGATGCACTTCGAATTCTGGGGAGTGCTGATTCTGTTGTTCGCAGCCGCGACGGATTGGGCTGATGGTTATTTTGCGCGCCGAAATTCCCAGGTTACGACATTGGGTATTCTGCTCGACCCGATTGCCGACAAGCTGTTGATCTCGGCGGCGTTCATCTCTCTTGTGGGCATGCATGACAAGGGTGGCCATTCTCTTGTGGCACCGTGGATGGTAGTGATCATCATCGGCCGGGAATTCACCATTCTGGGCCTGCGGAATATCGCGTCTGCGGAAGGATTTACGATCGCCGCGTCAGCGCTCGGAAAAACAAAGATGGTTTTGCAGGTCTGCGCAGTGGCGGTGTTGATTGCAGGCGTCAGGCATCCTTCGCTGAAACCCGTTGGATTGGTCTTGCTGTGGCTGGTGGTGGTGAGTGCGCTGGTTTCAGCCGGGCAGTACTTCCATCGCTTCTGGAGTCAGTTGGACGACCGGATCAAACAGCGCCGCAAGCTCGGGATGTTAGAGGCACAGAAAAAGCCGCAGGATGTTCCTCTCTAGAGAACAACGAACGGAAATATTGACTCTCGCGCGAGAAAGCTTGCGAGAAGCCGTCTTTTATAAGCGACAAATTGCCGGCATTCCCCAGAGCGGAATTTTGGGATTCATGAGCGGTGCGTTTGTCTCTCTGCACAGGAAGGGAAAACTGAGAGGTTGCATCGGGATTGTCGAGCCGGTTGCGACGCTGGGGGAGACAATCGCGCGGTGTGCGGTAAGTGCGGCCACCGATGACCCGCGTTTTTCCCCATTGAGGCCTGAGGAAGTGGAGAGCGTGGAGATCGAAGTCTCCGTACTGAGCCCAGCCGTACCGATAGCGGCCGAAGATGTTGTGGTCGGATTGCACGGGTTGCTGCTTGAGAAGGGCTCACGACGAGGCTTGTTATTGCCGCAGGTGGCCGTCGAGCACGGCCTAAATCGTCAACAGTTTTTAGAAGAAACCTGCCGGAAGGCAGGGTTGGCCGTCGATGCGTGGAGAAGCGAAGAAACCCGGATACTCGCGTTTACCTGCGAGGTCGTGGGCCCAGAGCCTTAGGGCGCAAAAAAAACCCGCGTCGGGGAGCGACGCGGGCCAAAAACGGTCATCGCGGCGTTTACTCTACCTCGACGTAGTCTCCGGCGTAGGATTCCATCCGGCTATAAGTCACGAAAATGGTACAGGCATTCTTGCTGGTGTTTATGACGATGCCTTCACCAATGATTTCGCGAGGAAGATCATTCCATTCGTATTTAACAGGGGTGGCCCCAAACCCGAGAAGCTTGTACTGGGTGTCCTTGATGTTGCCAACTGTTTGATTGCCATTTCCCTGGTAACGGAAAATACGAAGGTAGTCGCCGGCTTTCACGCCCTGAGCGGTTCCGAGGTTTACGTAAACCAGAGAGTTCTTGCCATACATCTGGGCGTACTGCTGACCAACCACGAGCATCCCGACCGGCTTGCCACTGACCGGCGCAAAGTAATCGAACTTATCGATGGGCTTGTAGGGCGGGGCGGGGCGTTCCTGGTAGGGCTTGATAATGTCGCCGCGCTGCATGTAGTCGCAAGAGAAAGAGATTTGGGCAATGGAGACATTGGGCTGCACGGTGGTGACCACAATCTGTCCGGCATCCTTGTAAACCGTCCCCATGGCTTTCAGAAGCTTATCCTGCCATTTGAACCACTGCACCTTGACCTGATCGTGCTCCGGACGAAATACGGAATAGCGATCGCCTACTTTCACGCCTTGAACGGAGCCTTTGTTGATATACACAAAGTTTCCGCGGGCGAACACGACCGTAGAATTGGACTCCTCGCCCGAGATAATGTAGCTGTCTGTTGCCGGCGGTTCTTCAGAGACGATGCTCGAGCAATAGACCGCGCTGAAATCCGGCGACGTGGCTTCAGCCGCTCTTTGGGTAGAGGATACCGTAGGCGCCGGAACTGTGGTGATTTGTGCCCAGGCGCTGGAGGCTGGCAAGAAAATTCCTAAAGACAAGGCAGCTACAAATGCGCGCATAATCGTACTCCTTAAATCACGCCAGTAAGGGCCGTGCGGGGACTTGCACCTTTCACGCTAGCAAGCGCCCAAGGTGGCGTCAACAAATTGGGCAGCAGCCCTTTACACATTTGCAAATGCGTGTTACAAGGCTTGTTTTCAATAAGTTAGGGACGCATTGGGAGGAGTTTTGTGTCGAGAACTGGCATTGAGGGGATTTGCGCGGTAGCTGCTGCAGAAACTGCACAGGATTTGCGGACGTGTGTTCAACTTGCACGAACCGAGGTGCGCACGGTGGAGTTGCGGCTCGATTGGCTCAAGACTGACGGCCAACGGCGCAAATTTCTGAAATGGCTGAAGGTTTGGAGTGGTAGTTCTGGTACTACATTGATTGCGACGTGCCGGAGGAGGGCGGGCGGTGGTGAGTTTACGGGAACAATCGACGAGCAACTATATTGGTTGCGCGAGGCGCGCAAGGCAGGTTGCCGGTGGTGCGACCTCGAAGTGGAAACCATGCGAAGGTTGCCAAGGGAATCGGTGAAGGGCCTCTCGCTGCCGGAAATGGTTTTGCTGTCGGTGCACAATTTTCGGGAGACGCCAAAATTGCGGGAAAAGATGAACGTGCCTGCAGGGAGCGGCGTGGACGCCATCAAGTTTGCAGCGATGGCAAATTCGATCGGCGACAGTGTGCGACTGCTGAAACTTGCGAAGAGATCTCGGGGCCTTGTGCCTGTATCGATGGGAGAGATTGGACTCCCCGCAAGGGTGTTGGCGCTGCGAGCGGGCAGTCCGTTGACCTTTGCGCCCGTGGCCACGGCAACCGCTCCCGGTCAGGTGAGTTTAGAGAGCCTCAAGTACCTATACCGAGCGCACCGACTTACCAAGAAGACGGCGGTCTATGGGGTAATTGGAAACCCGATCAGCCACTCGCTTTCGCCCTTGATGCATAACACGGGTTACGCCACGGCCGGGAAAAATGCCGTGTTCGTGCCGTTTCTGGTGAAATCGCTGGCAGATTTTCTAAGCGCCATTTCGGAGTTCGGCGTGAAAGGCTTCAGTGTAACGCTGCCGCATAAGGAGTCGGTGTTCCGGAAATTGGACGCGTGCGAACCGCTGGCGGAGAAAATCGGGGCCGTGAATACCGTTACTGTAAGGAGAGATGGATCTTTGTATGGCAGCAACACGGATTATCTTGGAGTGTTAAGAGCGATCGAGAAACAGACTGAGTTGGGAGGGCGGAGTGTTTTGATCTTGGGCGCAGGCGGCGCGGCGCGGGCGGCAGCATTTGCCGCGGCCTCCGGAGGCGCTATCGTATTTATTTCTTCGAGAAGAGAGAGCGCGGCCCGGAGTCTGGCGAAGGCGGTGAACGGTGAAGCAGTGAAGCGCACAGATTTGCACCGGAGGAATTTCGATGTAATTGTGAACGCAACCCCATTAGGGATGTATCCGGACGAAGAAATTTCGCCACTAGCAGCAAGCGAGTTAAACTGTTCCATCGTCTTTGATCTGATTTACCGGCCATTGCGAACGAAGTTACTGGACCTTGCGACGGCAATGGGCTTGCAAACAATCTCCGGCGTAGAAATGTTCTTGGCCCAAGGAATCGCGCAGTGGGAGTGGTGGATGAAAGACAAGGCACCCGAAAAGGAAATGAGGCGGGTAGTGCTCAGTGCCTTGAAGTCTGGCAAAGCGTAACTTTCGCGCCCTGAACGGACGGTATGATCCAACCTTCATTCAAGGAATTTGCAAAATTGGCGAAACAGGGGAACTTGATCCCTGTTTACGATGTATTTTCAGCGGACTTGCTGACCCCGGTGAGCGCCTACCTTCGACTGGCACAGGGGGCCCGATATTCATTCCTTTTGGAAAGCGTGGAAGGGGGCGAGAAGATCGCCCGGTACACGTTTGCGGGTGCCAACCCGGAAGAAATTTTTCGCTATGCAGGTGGCGCGTGTGTTCTCGAAAGCCGGGACCGCCTGATCTGGGAAGAACGCGATCCGATTACGTTCTTGCGGCAGCATATGGAACGGTATAAGCCGGTACGTTTACCGGGATTGCCGCCCCTGGTTGCCGGCGCGATTGGATATTTCAGCTACGACATGGTGCGGCTGATCGAGCGACTGCCCAAGCGGTTGCGCGATGAGATCGGTTTGTACGATGCGATGCTGATGTTCTATCACGGGGTTATCGCATTTGACCACGTGCAGCACCGGTTATGGATCGTGCGGAATGTTTATACGGAAGGAGCCGGGCCCTTACGGACGAAGTACAACGCCGCGGTGAAGGAAATTCAAAGAACACGAAAGCTGCTCGACGAGCCCGCGACGAGCGAACGCCCACGGAAGCCGCTAAAAGGGAAGAAGGCCCTGCCGACGATCACGTCTAATTTTAGGCCCAGGGAATATCTCGAGGCTGTCCGCAAGGCCAAAAAATACATTCGCGCGGGAGATATTTTTCAGGTCGTGATCAGTCAACGCTTTTCGGCAAAGACCAAGGCCGCACCATTTTCGATTTATCGGGAATTACGGGCGTTGAATCCCTCGCCATATCTTTTTTATTTGCAATTGAATGATGTGCACGTCGTTGGAAGTTCGCCCGAGATGCTGGTGAAGGTGCAGGGACGCGATGTTTTCTACCGACCGATTGCAGGCACGCGGTGGCGCGGAACTGACGAAGCGGAAGACCAGCGTTTGGAACAAGAGATGCTGGCGAGCGAGAAAGAACGCGCGGAGCACATCATGTTGGTGGATTTGGGGCGGAACGATCTGGGCCGCGTCTGTGATTACGGAACTGTTACGGTCCAGAAGTTGATGACCGTCGAAAGATACTCGCACGTGATGCACCTGGTTTCGAATTTGCACGGCAAACTGCGCGAGGATGTTGACTGCTTTGATGCTCTGATGTCGTGCTTCCCGGCAGGAACAGTTTCGGGCGCTCCGAAAGTGCGCGCGATGGAGATTATCGAGGAGTTGGAGAAAGCGCGGCGCGGAATCTATGCCGGTGGAATTCTGTATCTGGATTTCGCTGGAAACCTCGATTCGTGCATAGCTTTACGCACCATGGTCATCAAGAACGGCGTGGCCTACGTGCAAGCCGGCGGCGGAATTGTTGCGGACTCGACGGCCATGGGGGAGTTTAGGGAGTCGGAAAATAAGTCGAAGGCCTTGTTGCGAGCTCTAGAAGCGGCGCATGGCGATGAGGATCAGAAGAAAGCGAAGCTGAAATCGTGATTTTACTCTTGGACAATTACGACTCGTTCACCTACAACCTGGCCCAATATCTGGGCGAACTGGGTTGCCAGCTTGAAGTGCATCGCAACGATAAAATTTCGGTAGAAGAGATCGCGAGGAGAAAACCCGAGAGAATTGTGATTTCACCTGGTCCGTGCACCCCCCAGGAAGCGGGTATATCTGTGGAATTGATCGAGAAACTTGCCGGGAAGTTTCCGATTTTGGGCGTCTGCCTGGGACATCAAGCGATTGGAGCGGCTTTTGGCGGAAAAATTATTCGCGCACCAAAGCTGTTTCACGGCAAGACAAGTGAAGTGATGCACGATGGAAAGGGAATATTCAGCGACTTGCCGAACCCGTTTGTGGCGACCCGGTATCACTCATTGATCGTGGACCGTAGCTCGTTGCCGAAAGAACTGATCGTTACCGCTGAAACCGCAGACGGGATCATCATGGGGTTGAGGCACCGCAAGCTTAAGATCGAAGGGGTACAGTTTCATCCGGAATCAGTCCTGACCAAATCTGGCAAGAAACTGCTAAAGAACTTTCTGTCACTGTAGCGTTGTTCAGGCTGTTCCCGACCCCGATTAAACAAACTGATCCGCACTGAACTATCCCTGGCACGCCTCGGGAGATTTGCTGCGGGCGAAACTGGAACGTCACCCGAATACGAGCGAAGCGACAAAGAAACAGGGGCCGCTACTGAGCTGAAGGAGTGGTGAATTCCTTTAACTCCAGCAGTTTTTGATTTGCCGAGCCGGAGCCAATCGCCTGGCTTGCAAGCTCGGCTCCTGCGTGAAAATCATCTGCCTTGCCAGTGACGACAAGAGCCGCCGCAGCGTTGGCAATAACAATGTCTCGTGGTGCGCCCAATTGACCACCAAAGATCTGCTGGATGAGTTGGGCATTCTCTATCGCGCCGCCCCCCCGCAAGTTTTCCAGCCCAGCGGGATTAAGGCCGAACTCCCGAGGAGTCACAGTGAAACGGCGCACTTTCCCATCATGCACCTCAGCAATCTGAGTCTCTCCCGCGAGAGAAATCTCGTCGAGGCCCCCGGCCCCATGGAGCACAAAAGCCCGTTCGACCCCAAGATCGGCCAAAGTCGCAGCGACCAGATCGATTAGGTCCGGATTGAATACGCCAAGCACTTGCATCTGTGCGCCGGCTGGATTCGTCAAGGGGCCAAGCAGGTTGAAAACTGTGCGTTGGCCGATTTGCTTGCGCGCGGGAGCCGCATGGCGGGCGGCCCCGTGCGCAGAGGGTGCGAACAGAAATCCGATGTTAATGTCGCGAATAGCCTCTCCAAAGCGAAAAAGAGACGAACCGATATTCACGCCCAACGCCTCCAATACATCGGCCGAACCACAACGGGAGCTTGCGGAACGGTTGCCGTGCTTCGCGACGCGAGCGCCCGCGGCCGAGGCGACGAATGCTGCGGCGGTCGAAATGTTGAAAGTGCCACTGTCATCACCGCCGGTTCCACAGGTGTCTACCATGTTTGCTGGTTTTGGCTCCGATGCGGGAAAGACCGGTGCGGCGTGCCGGCGCATTGCCGTGGCGAAGCCGGTAAGCTCGGCTTGGGTAACCTGGCGCAGATTCAGCGATTCCAGCAGCCGGACGATCGAAGGCGTACTGACCCTGCCGGAAAGCACTTCTTCCATCAGGGATTCGGCCGCTTGCCGATCCAGCGTTGCGCCCGCTTCGATTTTGGAAATCAGTGAGTGTGCAGTGGTCATTAATTTCACAGACCAAGTTGGTCTTGCCTTGCCCGATGTCCGAGTCTCAAGTAAACTTTATTGTTCTACGCTCCTCAAATTCTAACACCTGTGCACTGCACTATCGTCGCACAGGAGCGCCGGACCTGAGTCGATCAGGAGCGCACCAGAAGGCAGAACCCGAAATGAAGATTCATGAATATCAAGCTAAAGCGATTCTCTCCCGCTACGGTGTCACGACTCCACGTGGTGAAGTGGTTTTCACCAAGGAAGAAGCGAGAGAAGCTGCGCAGCGCCTGAAGTCCCATGTTGTGGTGGTAAAGGCGCAGATTCACGCCGGGGGGCGCGGCAAGGGCGGAGGAGTGAAGTTGGCGCGCTCGGCCGACGAAGCGGCGGAGATTGCTTCGCATATTCTGGGAATGAATTTAGTCACGGTCCAGACAGGTCCCCATGGGCGCATTGTGAAGCGCTTGCTGATTGAGGAGGGACTGGATATCAAGCGCGAACTGTATCTGGGTCTGCTCATTGACCGTGAGACGGAGCGCCCGGTCTTTATCGCCAGTGGATCGGGAGGTATGGAGATTGAAGAAGTCGCGAAAGAGAATCCCGCCGCGATCTTGCGAGAACCGATACATCCTGCGGTTGGATTACAACCCTATCAGGCAAGAAAGATCGCTTTCGCATTGGGAATGACCGGCGAACAGGTTGCGAGCGCGACCCCGTTTTTACAGGCGCTCTATCGCGCGTTCATCGAAACGGATGCGTCGATGATCGAAATCAACCCCTGCGTGATTACTGGCGACGGGAAGCTGGTTGCCCTGGATGCGAAGATGACGTTCGATGATAACGCGCTGTTCCGCCACAAGGATTTGCGCGAATTGCGCGACCTGGATGAAGAAGATCCTCTTGAAGTCGAAGCGTCGAAGTACGGATTGAACTACATCAAGCTGGACGGTACGGTTGCGTGCATGGTTAACGGCGCGGGATTGGCGATGGCAACGATGGACATCATCAAGTACGCGGGAGGTTCACCGGCAAACTTTTTGGATGTCGGCGGAGGAGCTTCCGCAGATCAGGTGAAGAATGCTTTCGGAATTTTGCTGAGCGATCCGGCGGTGAAGGCCGTATTCATCAATATTTTCGGAGGAATACTGCGCTGCGACGTACTCGCAACGGGCGTTGTGGCAGCGGCGAAGGACCTGCACGTGAAGGTGCCCGTAGTTGTACGGATGGAGGGCACGAACGTAGAGCGTGGCCAGCAAATTTTGCGGGACAGTGGGTTGAACTTCACGATTGCAGATGGAATGAAGGACGGCGCACAAAAAGTAGTGGCATTGGCTGGAGGTGCGCAATGAGCATTCTGATAAATGAAAAAACACGGTTGCTAGTGCAGGGGTTTACAGGCCGGGAAGGCACATTCCACGCGCAGCAGATGATCGAGTATGGAACGAATGTTGTTGGCGGAATCACGCCCGGCAAGGGCGGTACCAAGCACCTGGAAAGGCCGGTGTTTAACACCGTCACAGAAGGGGTCCGGGCGACGGGAGCAGATGCTTCGGTGATTTTTGTGCCACCACCTTACGCGGCCGACGCAATTCTGGAAGCGGCCGACGCAAGGTTGCAGTTAGTCGTGTGTATCACGGAAGGCATTCCGGCGATCGACATGGTGCGGGTGGCGGAAGTAATGGATAAGGGCAAGACACGACTGATCGGACCGAATTGCCCGGGGATTATTTCTCCGGGAAAGTGCAAAATTGGCATCATGCCGGGCAGGATTCACAAGCAGGGTAATGTCGGGGTGGTGAGCCGCAGCGGAACACTGACGTACGAGGCTGTCCATCAACTAACCGAGCTGGGTATCGGGCAATCGACCTGTATCGGTATCGGTGGCGATCCGATTATCGGAACGACCTTTCTCGACTCCATCAAGATGTTCAACGATGATCCGGACACGCATGCGATTGTGCTGATCGGTGAAATTGGCGGTAACGCGGAGGAAGTCGCTTCCGCCTGGATCAAGTTGAATGTGAAGAAACCAGTCATCGGATTCATTGCCGGACAGACGGCGCCCCCGGGGCGTCGCATGGGACATGCGGGTGCGATCATTAGTGGGGGCCAAGGCACGGCGAAAATGAAATATGCCGCGATGAATGCGGCCGGGATCCGTACAGTGGAGACACCGGCCGATCTTGGCTCGACCGTTGCAGCCGCATTGAAGAGCTAGAGTAGCCCGTTTGATGAAACGTCCACCATCGGGCGAATCGTGCGGATTACTAAGGGAGGAACTTTCGTGGCACTGGAACGTACATTTGCGATTATCAAACCGGATGCAGTTGCTGCCGGTCAGCAGGGTGAGATTTTGTCCCGCATTCATAAAGCCGGATTCAAGGTGTTGGCTTTAAAGAGCATGCGCTTGACAAAGGAAGAAGCCGGCGGCTTTTACGCTGTGCACAAGGAACGTCCATTTTTCGGCGAGCTGACCGATTTCATGAGCTCGGGAAAAATCTTCGCCATGGTGCTGGAAGCCGAGGGCGGAATCGGCAAATGGCGCGATACGATGGGCGCGACAGACCCCAAAAAGGCTGCGCCCGGCACAATTCGTCATGATCTCGGTACCAGCATTGGAACCAACTGTACCCACGGTTCTGATGCCGCAGAGACCGCTGCATTTGAAATAGGGTATTTTTTCGCGGGAATGGAACTGATCTAAGTTCGCCTTTCGGACGCTTCAAAAAAGGCCGGGAATCCCGGCCTTTTTTGATTGGAATGGGTTTTTTTGACCCTTGGTCCTCGAGATTTAACATCATTCGTCCGAAACCGCACCTAGGGCGGCGCAGTCTAATGTAGGGATTGAGGCTGCAGGAGGCTCCACATGTTTTACCCGACACGCCGTCAGTTTATTCTGACAGGTTCTGCTGCGGGAGCCGCGTGGCTCGGAACTAAATCGCTGGGGACGCGTCTGACGCTGGCGGCTATGCCTCCCCTACCCCGGAAATTCTCTGCTACGGACACCGTTACATTGGGAGCAACAGGTATTCAGACGTCGCGACTGGCGATGGGGACGGGGACGGTGGGCTCAGGCCATCATTCGCATCAGACCTCGCTCGGAGTCGACGGGCTGTCGCGGCTACTGCTAAACGGCTACGACAGTGGTCTACGTTTTTTTGACGCAGCCGATAGCTACGGGAGCCATCCGCATGTCGCGGCCGCGCTCAAACAAGTGGACCGCAGCAAGGTGACTCTGCTGACGAAATCCTGGGCGCGAGATGCTGCGGAAATGCAAGCAGACCTTGATCGCTTCCGTCGGGAACTTGGCACGGATTATCTGGACGTCGTTTTGATGCATTGCGTAACGGAACCCGATTGGACTACGCAGTACCGCGGCGCAATGGATGTGCTTTCTGAAGCGAAGCAGAAGGGAACTATCCGAGCACACGGGTGCTCGTGCCACTCCCTGGAAGCCTTGCGAGCCGCCGCGAGGTCTCCGTGGGTGGAGGTGGATCTGGTGAGAATGAACCCGATCGGCGCGCACATGGATGCGGATCCGGATACGGTAGCAAGCGTCCTTAAAGAGATGAAAACGTCCGGCAAGGCAGTTGTGGGAATGAAGATCCTGGGGCAGGGTGACTTGCGTAACAAGCCGGACGAAGCGATCAGGTACGCGCTAGGGTTAGGCATCCTGGACGCCTTTACGATTGGGGCTGAATCGATTGGCGAACAGCAAGACTTGATCAGGCGCATTGCCGCCGCCTAAACCTGATTGAAGGAAATAGAACTACCACCGCTGTTTCAGCGTTTAAGGTACACTCCACGTTTATGGATTCGTTTCGCGAGCTCGGGCGAACATTACTGCTTCTTGGAATATTAATTGCGTTCGTTGGCGCGTTCTTTTACTTCGGCGGAAAATTACCCTTTCGTCTGGGGCGCCTTCCGGGGGACGTCGTTCGCCGGACTGACCGCGCAACGTTTTATTTTCCGGTCATGACCAGCATTCTGCTGAGTGCGGCCTTAACACTGCTGTTTTGGTTTATCGGTCGGATTCGCCGGTAGCCGGGATTTTTGGAAAGCGTCCTGCTACGGTAAACTCGTTCGAGAGTTCGAATTCATGGACACTCCACAACTGAAATTCAATCTCCAGCCGGAGCGCAAGATTTTCAGCGTCAGCGACCTGACGGCGCGCATTCGCGACCTTTTTGTGAAGCATTTTACGGACACGACGGTGCAAGGTGAGATTTCGAACTGCCGACCGGCCGCTTCCGGCCACATTTATTTCACTTTGAAAGATGAAAAGGCGCAGATCCGCTGTGTGTTCTTCAAAAGCCAACAGCGCGGGATAAAGCTGCGTCCGGAAGATGGACTGAAAGTCACTGTGCGCGGAACGATTAGCGTCTACGAAGCGCGCGGGGAGTACCAGATTTATGTGGAGTCAATCGAGCCGCTCGGGCGCGGCGCTCTGCAACTGGCATTCGAGCAGCTGAAGAACCGGCTTCAGGAAGAGGGGCTGTTCGCTGCCGAACGGAAAAAGCCGCTGCCGTTACTGCCGAGCCGAGTTGGGCTCATTACTTCGCCAACTGGTGCTGCCGTCAGGGATGTCGTGCGCATCCTAACACGGCGCTTCCCAAACGTATATTTGACCCTGTACCCGGTGCGCGTGCAGGGCGAGGGTTGCGAGGGCCAGATCATCGAAGCGATCCGCTATTTTGACCGTAACAGTTCGGCGGACGTCATCCTGATTGTGCGCGGAGGCGGGTCGCTCGAGGACCTTTGCGGGTTTAACGATGAAGAACTGGCACGGACAATTGTCGCTTGTTCGATTCCCATTATTACTGGAGTCGGCCATGAAACGGATTTTACGATTGCGGATTTTGTGGCCGACGTGCGGGCCTCGACTCCTTCTGCAGCTGCCGAACTCGTAGTGCAGACTCGAAGAGAATTCGACAATCATGTTTCGAATCTCCACGCAGACCTCAGTTCCATGATGCGATATCGCCTGACAGGTTTGCAGGGAAAGGTACATCAGTTGCTCGGTCGCAGCGGATTTCGGCGGCCGCTGGACATTTTGCGCCAACAGCGGCAGCGCGCGGATGATCTGACCTCGCGCCTGGCCCACGGGTTGCGTTCGCGATTGGAGCATTCCCGCAGGCGATTCACCGCTGCCCATTTGATGATTTCGTCGTTCGATTTTCGGATGAGGATTGCGGGATTGCGTCTTTTATTGCAGGAACGAGACTCGGACCTTAGTTTACGCGCTGAACGGATCATCCGCGCGAAGCGCGAATGCTCTGAACGTCTGTCCCTGCAGCTGCAGGAGCGCAGTCCATTGCGGGTGCTGGAGCGTGGTTATGCCATTGCGACAGACAGTGCCGGGAATGTCTTGCGCGACGCTGATCAGATTTCTATCGGCGAATCTGTGAAGATTCAATTACACCGTGGCCGGTTTACGTCTGAAGTTATCCAAAAGGAACCAAAGAACGACGACAGCTAGTCCTCTTCGCTGCCGGAGACCTTGAGGACGGCGAGGAATGCTTCTTGCGGAATGTCGACTTGCCCTACGCGCTTCATGCGTTTCTTGCCTTCCTTCTGCTTCTCAAGGAGTTTACGCTTGCGGGAAATGTCCCCGCCGTAGCACTTGGCCAGAACGTTTTTGCGGATGGCGGCGACCGTTTCGCGGGCGATGACTCGGCTGCCGATTGCGGCTTGGATCGGGACCTCAAACATCTGTCTTGGAATCAGTTTCCTGAGGCGAGTGACCAGATCGCGGCCACGTTCCAGCGCGAACTCACGGTGAATGATGAGAGCGAGGGCATCGACGGGTTCGCCTCCAACCAAGACATCGAGTTTTATCAAATCTCCTTCGACATACCCTGCCAAATGGTAGTCGAGTGAAGCGTAACCGCGCGAAACGCTTTTCAGACGATCGTAGAAATCAAGCACGATTTCGTTCAGCGGCAGTTCGTAAGTCAGCATGACCCGCGTAGGGGAAAGATACTCAAAATTTTTCTGCGTGCCGCGCTTGTCCTGGCAAAGCTGCAGAATGCCGCCAACCGATTCGTCGTTGGTGATGATCATCGCTTTGATAATTGGTTCTTCAATTTTTTCAATGTCGCTCGGATTGGGAAACTTGGCGGGACTATCAACTTCGATGACTTCGCCGCCGACACGAGTAATGCGATAACGCACGCTGGGTGCAGTGGTAATCAAGTTCAGGCCAAATTCGCGCTCGAGGCGTTCCTGCACGATTTCGAGGTGTAGCAGTCCCAGGAACCCGCAGCGGAATCCGAATCCGAGGGCCACGGAGTTCTCCGGCTCATAGAAAAATGCAGCGTCATTCAGCTGCAGTTTGCCCAGAGCGTCTCGCAGGGGTTCATATTCATCAGCGAGGACGGGGAAAATGCCTGCGAATACCATGGGCTTGATGGCTTCAAATCCGGGCAGGGCAGGAGCGGGCCTAGACGCTTCAGTAACTGTATCGCCCATGCGGGCATCAGCGACTCGTTTGATGTTCGCGACAATAAAGCCGACATCGCCTGCCTCGAGTTCTTCGAGGGCGACAGGTTTCGGAGTGAGGGTGCCCAATTGCTCGACTTCGTAGACTTCGTTCGTGGCCACCAGCCTGATTTTCATGTGCCGGGAGATGCGACCTTCCATCACACGGACAAGAACGACCGCGCCGCGGTAGATGTCGAACCATGAGTCGAACACCAGAGCCTGAAACGGATTCAGCGCGCTGCCCTTCGGAGGAGGAATTCGCTGTACCACCGCTTCCAGGACATCTTCCACGCCAATACCACTCTTCGCGCTGATCATCAGCGCATCAGCGGCCGGGATCGCCAGAACATTTTCGATCTGCTCTTTGACAAAATCGGGCTGCGCCGCAGGAAGGTCTATCTTGTTGATCACGGGAAGAATCGTGAGGTTATGCGATGCGGCAAGGAAGGTATTGGCGACGGTCTGTGCTTCGACGCCTTGGCTTGCGTCAACGACGAGCAAGGCGCCCTCGCAGGCGGACAGTGCACGCGACACTTCATAGGAAAAGTCAACGTGGCCGGGAGTGTCGATTAAGTTCAAACGGTAGGTGTTGCCGTCTTTGGCCTTGTAGTGCAGGCGAATGCTTTTCGCTTTGATGGTAATGCCGCGTTCGCGCTCAAGGTCCATGGAGTCGAGGACCTGCTCGTGCATTTCGCGCTGCGAGAGCGCACCAGTCATTTCGAGCAGGCGATCAGCGAGCGTGGATTTGCCGTGATCGATGTGTGCGATGATGCAAAAATTCCGTATGAACTTCGGGTCCATTCGCTTCCAGTACCGCCAGGCTTTACCTGAAGGTGATTTATTGAGTGTACGACGACGGACACCTTGCTGCAGACGAGCTATACCAATCCGCTGAAACCGTGCCGTGCAAACCTCTAGTTTGCCACAACTGGGAGGGGACGTCAGCCCATCGGGAAAGAAAGAGTTTACCGACCGGTTGCAGGGGCAGATTCTTTTATGAACCACTGATAGCAGATTCCCATCCTTCGCACACTCCGGATTTGCCGTGCTGGGAGGCAGCGGTATAGTGGATAGCGGGTTCCAGCCGCCCGAACAGTTGTAATTCCTCGAAACAACGAGAAACTAAAGGCAAAACAAACGGATGGCCGCAGACGTCAACAAACATCTGGATCGGGCAAAAAAGATGCTCGAGAAAAACCGCGTCGAGGATGCGATTGAAGCGTACCAGTCTGTGCTGCAGGAAGCCCCACATCACGTAGAAGCGACCCAAGCCCTGGGTGATCTGTATACCCGCGTGGATATGCCAGACCGTGCCGCAGTGTATTACGGCTACCTGTTCGACATATTGATTGAACCAAAAGACGAAACCAAAGCGTTGGCGATTTTTAACAGGTTTTTGCGGAATTCGTCGACCACCCAGCCCCCGGAACGCATCGCCCGTTACGCCTTTCTGCAGCAAAAGCAGAATCGTCCCGACGAAGCGATGGAACAATACACAAAAGCGGCGGAGATGTTCGTCCAGGCAGGCCGCGGAGAAGATGCATTGTTTTGCTGGGAACGAACTGCACAGATTGACCCAGACAATATGGCACGACAACTGAGGGTGGCGGAAGTTGCGGCCCAATTGGGGAAAAATGCGCTGGCGGCACGCTCGTATCTACGGGCAGGACAGATCGCGGCGACGGGCGGATCTTCTCAGGAGGCTTTAAAACTACTGGGAAGGGCGTATAGCCTGGCGCCGCAAGAACGCAGTGTGGCCCTGCTGTATGCGGAAGCGAAATTGCGAAATGGAGAATCGGCCGAAGCTGCTGCATTGCTAGAGCCGTTTGCGCCCAATGAGAGCGACGTCGCGTTCCTCGATACCTTTGCCGATGCTTTACTGCAAGCTGGCCAACTCGATCGTGCCCGAGCAATTCTGGAACGATTGTTGCGGGAAAAGAATGAAGGGATAACGAGATTATTCGCGCTTGCGGATGCATATTCAGATGCGGGGCAGGATTCGAAAACCGTCGAAATTCTGGCGATCCTCAAACGCCGGATGTTCGCCGACAAGAAAATCATCGAATTCACCAGCCAGGTTGAGGAGCTCGGAGCCAAGCATCCCGAATCGCTGCCAATATTGGAATATTGGGCGTCGCTCTACAACGAACTGAATCGCGAGTCGCAGTATTTTGAGGTGCTCATCAAACTATTTGATGCCAATTTCAATTCCGGCAGCTTCCAGAGGGCTTGCGAGATTCTGGAACGCCTTGTTGATATTGATGCGTACGATTACCGGAATCAGCAGCGCGTTGAAAAGCTGCGGGGGCATGCGGATGACGCATTCCTGAACCGAATCGCTGCGCGAATGGCCAAATCCGCAACTGTAACGACACACTCGGCGCCGCCCAAGATTGTGGCCACCCAGGAGGTTGCCGAAGCCGCCCCTGTCAGTGAAGAAGGGCGCAAGATACAGGCGCTAGACGACCTGATCGTACAGACTGAAATTTTCTTGCAGTATTCTCTTCTGAGCAAGGCGGTGGAGCGTTTGCAAAAAATCGCCGCGATGTTTCCGGGCGAAGAAGAGCGCAATCCGCGACTGCAGAATTTGTATCAGATGGCGAACTGGTGGCCAAAGAATCAGCCGAAAACAGAATCTGGCAGCCGCGCACCCACGTCAACGGCTTCGCCCGTGGAGGAAACAAAGCCACAGGGGCCCACCGGTCGCACCGGCTCTTATACCGCGGAAACCCTGCGTGATTTGACGAAGATTTCAGAGATTAACCAGAAAATATTTCGGCAGCAGACTCCCCGAGCCATGCTCAATACTACGGTTAGCGAGGTCGGAACATATCTGAAGGCTGCACGGACGCTGGCTGTGATTGGGGCACCCGGCCGGCCACCGGAAATTGCCGCGGAATTCTCTGGGCAAAATTTGAAGCCCGCGCCTGGCGCCCAAGTGGTTTTCCTGCTGGCTCAGATGGAAAAGGCGATCCCGGACGAATTGGGCGGATTTGTCGTCGACGCCAGTGAAGGATCGATTCTTACCGACCTTGGGCTTCGCACTGCGTTGGGCGTGACGATTATCGACAAGGAAACGCAAACGCCAGCGGGGATGCTGATTATAGGTCACAACATGGAGCATCGATGGAAGCCAAACGAAACGTATTTTCTTCAGGCAATTGGCGACCAGATGCTGATGAGTGTCAGCCATACGCGGTTGCGTTCTCTGGTCCGCCGCATGGGCGTTTCTGATGACCGCACGGGTTTGTTAAGCCGAACGTCGTACGTCGGTTGCCTCTTGAACGAAGCAGATCGTGCTCGAACGCAGGGAACCGCACTTTCCCTCGCCGTACTGCAAATCGATCGAGGCGCGGAAATGGTCCGACAGCAGGGTGAAGGTCCACTGGAAAAGTTTCTTGAGCAATTGGCACGCTCTCTGCAGCCGATGGTCCGGCAGAACGACATGGCAGTCAAATATACATCCTGGGCGCTGGCGTTTATTTTGCCAGACACCTCGCTTTCCGGAGCTGCGAACCTTGTGGAGAAATTGCGTCGCGCGGCGGCGGGGGTTCGGCCTCCATGGGACTCGACGCAGATCACATTGAGCGCCGGGATCGTGGAGGCTGTCGCGAAACAGGAGTATGAAAGCGAAGATATTGTGACAGACTTGATCAACCGTGCGGAATTCAGTATGGAAGAGGCCAGAAAGCGCGGTGGTGATACAGTGGTAGCGGAAGAGCGGCATGCCGCAACGTCATAGCTCGGACCGATAAGTGCGACTTCCCTTCGGCCTGAAGCATCCTATCTAGGAAGAAAAACAAGCGAGGCAAAATGTTTCCAACCGATATTGTGATTGTTGCTGGCGCGCGCACGCCGATGGCGCGATACACGGGAAGTTTTTCGGAAGTCTCGGCGATTGATTTAGGTGTGCATGCCTCGAAAGAAGCGATCCGGCGTTCTGGAATTGACCCGGAGGAGTTCGATCATGCGATTTTTGGAAACGTACTTCAGACAAGTGCCGATGCGATTTACGGGGCAAGACACGTTGCATTGAAGGCAGGGTTGCCGGTTTCGACTCCGGCCGTGACGGTGAACAGGTTGTGCGGCTCGGGCATTGAATCGATTGCCCAGGCTGCACAGAGGCTGCTTCTTGGTGAAGCGAGCGTGGTGCTTGCTGGTGGGATGGAAAATATGACCCAGGCTCCATTTGTCATCCGCGGAGCACGCACGGGCCTGAAGCTGGGTGGAGGGGTCCTGGAGGACTTTCTTTTTGTTGGCTTGACGGATTCCTACTGCGGGATGCCGATGGCCTTGACAGCGGAGAAGCTTGCCGAACAAGCGGGAATTACCAGGAAAGATTCCGATTCGTACGCCTTGCGCAGTCAGCAAGCGGCGGAAAACGCTTCGAAGGCCGGATATTTCAAAGAAGAAATCGTTCCGGTAGAAGTGAAGCAGGGCAAGAAGACGGTCTTGGTCTGCGAAGACGATCACAGGCGTCCCGAAACGACACTAGAGACGCTGGAGAAACTTCCGCCATCGTTTAAGAAAGATGGGATGGTGACAGCTGGAAATGCCAGTGGGATCGTGGACGGAGCTGCCGCCGTCGTGCTGACACGAGAAAGAACTGCCAGGGAACGCTCGTGGAAGACGTTGGGAAAAATCGTCGCTTGGGCTGTGGCAGGAGTGGATCCGACGATCATGGGAATTGGCCCGGTCCCTTCGACGCGGAAAGCGCTGGAGCTGGCTGGATTGAAACTGCAGCAGATTGATCGGGTGGAAGTGAACGAAGCGTTTGCATCGCAATATCTGGCGGTGGAAAAGGAACTCGGCTTGCAACGCGACAAGACGAACGTTAACGGAGGGGCGATCGCGCTGGGTCATCCGCTAGGCGCCTCGGGCACGCGACTGGTGATCACGTTGCTGAACGAGCTGCGGCGCAAGAACTTGCGCTACGGCCTGGCGACAGCGTGTATTGGCGGAGGCCAAGGCATCGCGATGATTGTGGAAGCGGTCGAAGATTGAGCGCCGAGACGGACAGAAATCATGCCCTGAATGACGACCAGGAGTGCAAGTGCTTCGTGTCGCCTGTCTTTGATACACTCTCTTAGGTGGTATTTCCCGCCATTCACAGTTTGAATCCGAGGTTCTGAGGAACGAGCATGGCTATCGAGAAGGTCGGCGTAGTGGGGTGTGGATTGATGGGCGCGGGGATTGCGCAGATCAGCGCACAATCAGGATTCGCAACGGTCGTGCGTGAGGTTGGTGACGAGCTGTTGGAGAAAGGCTTGAAGGGTATCGACAGGAACTTGGCGCGACTGGTCGAAAAGGGAACGATTTCGGAAGCCGCAAAGGCTGAAATCCGCGGTCGGTTGAAGGGAACGACTGCAGTGCAGGACTTGAAAGGCTGCGACGTGGTGATCGAAGCGATTATCGAGAAACTTCCAGCGAAGCGAGAGCTGTTTTCAGAGCTCGATGCACTTTGTCCGGCGCATACGATTTTTGCGAGCAATACATCCTCACTAACAATTACGGAAATCGCGGCAGCCACGAAGCGCCCCCAGCGGTTCGTTGGGCTGCATTTTTTCAATCCGGTGCCGGTAATGAAACTGGTCGAAGTGGTGCGAACGATTGCAACCGACGCCGCCGTTTATGAAGAAATGGTTGCGTTTGGTACCAGACTTGGCAAGACACCGGTACGAGCGAATGATAGCGGGGGATTTATTGTGAATCGCCTACTGGTACCTTATCTTCTCGATGCCATTCGCGCACTGGAAGAAGGCGCGGGATCTGTGATCGATATCGATAACTCGATGAAGCTCGGTTGTGGGTATCCTATGGGGCCTTTCACGCTGCTTGATTTTGTCGGCCTGGATACGACTTATTACATCTCACAAATTATGTTTGATGAATTTAAAGAGAAGCGTTTCGCTGCACCTCCTCTCCTGAAGCGGATGGTCCTGGCGGGGTGGCACGGCAAGAAGACCGGCCGAGGTTTTTATGACTATGCAGATCCGGCAAATCCCAAGCCGATGGAGCGCTGAGGAAACATGGCATACGAAAATCTGCTTTACGAAAAGAAAGATGGAATCGCATACATCACTTTTAATCGTCCCAAGGTATTAAATGCGTTGAACCGCCAGACGATCGAGGAACTGCGCTCTATTTTGCTGGACGCGCGTGACGATGCGTCGGTGCGCGTGTTGATCATCACTGGCGCAGGCGAAAAGGCATTTGTCGCCGGCGCTGACATCAATGAACTGGCGCAACAGACTCCGGTGGGCGGCAAGGAGTTTTCGCTATTCGGACAAAGCGTGTTTCATCTCCTGGAAACGATGGGTAAGCCATCGATTTGTGCCATCAACGGGTTTGCGTTGGGAGGGGGATGCGAGTTCGCACTGTCCTGCTCGATTCGATTGGCCAGCAAGAACGCAAAACTGGGACAGCCAGAAGTAAAATTGGGAATCTTGCCAGGATATGGAGGTTCACAAAGGCTTGCGCGGCTTTGTGGCAAAGGTACTGCCCATGAATTGTGCCTCACTGGAGAAATGATCACCGCTGACGAAGCCCATAGAATCGGACTGGTAAACCATATATACGAGTCAGCCGAGCTTTTGCCTGCTGCCGAAGCAATGGCGAAAAAAATTATCGAGAAGGCGCCTCTGGCCGTGAAGTATTGTATGGAAGCGATTGAGCGGGGCGTGGAAATGCCACAGGAAGAAGGCTTGTTCCTCGAGGCGACACTGTTCGGAGTGTTGTGCGCTACTGAGGACATGCGCGAAGGAACGAAGGCATTTCTGGAGAAGCGCCCAGCAAGCTTTCGAGGCAGGTAAGAAATGGCCGGCGACGACAAGATTCGGACAACAATTCAGGGCGGCCTGAACGCGGAGGGATTTCGTTTCGCGATCGCCGTTAGCCGGTTCAACAGTTTTATCACCGACCGGCTGCTGCAAGGCGCATTGGACGCCCTTGACAGAGCGAATGTAGCAGACAAAAGCATAGACGTGGTGTACGTGCCGGGGGCATTTGAATTGCCGATTATTACCAAGCAGATGGCACTTACGGGGCGGTATGATGCAATCGTTGCGATCGGCTGCGTGATTCGCGGCACGACGACGCATTACGAATATGTCTGTTCAGAGACCGCGCGCGGATTGCAATTGGCACAGATGGATACGGGGATACCGATTCTTTTCTGTGTGCTGACCTGCGACTCGCTGGAGCAGGCGATCGATCGGGCAGGGTTAAAGAGCGGCAATAAGGGATTTGAAGCAGGGCTCGGTGCCGTGGAGATGGCGAGTTTATCAAAAAAATTGCGGGCAGGGATCGTGAAACCCGCCGCTACGGGCAGAAGGCGGCAAAAATAAATTGTCTTTACGATCGAAATCTCGAGAGTTTGCCATGCAGATGCTGTTCCAGTGGGACATGAGCGAACAGGACGCTCGCAAGCTCGAATTCAAATTCTGGAAAAGTGCAAAGGCAGCGGACCAGACGCGCACGTTTGCAAATCAGCTGTTTGAAGGCGCTTCGCACGACTCTACCGCGCTTGATGAGCTAATCAGCAAGCATGCGGAAAATTGGCGGTTGGAGCGGTTGGCGGCAATTGACCGGGCCATTCTGCGTTTGGCCATTCACGAGATGCGGGCAACGGACACCCCTGCGAAAGTGGTGATCAACGAAGCGGTTGATCTTGCTAAGAAATATTCTTCCGACGATGCCGGAGGATTTGTAAACGGTATCCTGGACGCTTATCGCAAGACCATGGCAGCGAAGTAGCCGACGTTTGTTGCCCCGACGCGAACTAGGATCAGAAACGAATCACACCCTCGAATACCTTTACAGCTGCTCCGCTTACTCGAGGAGTGAGTCTCTTTCCCGATTGAGAAACCTCAACTTCGATCTTGCTTGGCCGGCCCATTTCAACGCCTTGCGCGATACTCAACGTCTGGCCCGCATTGAGTCTTCCGTGTTTCACCAGATAGGCACCGAGCGATCCCGCGGCTGAACCGGTTGCCGCATCTTCGTACAGCTCCCAGGGCATCATTCCCCGGGCGTAGGCGCTGCTTCCATTCCCCAAGGCGAAGCAGTAGGCGACAGCACCTTGTTTGCCGAACATCCGCGCCAGCTCAACCATGTTCATTTGAATTCTCGAGAGGGCGGCGCGATTCCGAAGTGGCACCATCAAATTAAAAATTCCAGTAGAGACAAATTCCGGCTCAAGTTCCGCTGAAAGGTCGCCTGCTTTCAATCCCAGAGCTTCAGCCAGCTTTTGCTTCCTGAATTTGCAAGGTTTGAAGGTCGCTTGCTTCTGTGTCATCGTCACACGTTGCGGTCTGCCATCTTTGAAGCGAATCTCCACAGGCAGAATCCCGGCTCCGGTCTGCTGCATGACGTGAACACCTCCTTCCTGCGCCGGAACTACGCCCAGCTCCGCAAGTAAAAACCACGTGCCAATTACCGGGTGGCCTGCGAGCTTCAACTCTTCTTTCGTCGTGAAAATGCGCAGTCGCGCGAGGGCGCGATCGTCGGTCGGTTTCTGAACAAAAACGGTTTCCGATAGATTCATTTCCCGCGCGATGGCCATCATCTGATCATTCGAAAGACCGTCGCCGTCGGTAATGACGGCAAGCGGATTGCCTTGAAACCGTGTAGTCGTAAAAACGTCCAGAGTATGAAATCGATGATTCATGTGGGAATTGAGCAGCGCACACGATAGGCCAAGTCACAGCCGCTCGAGTTTGCTGACCGTCCTTTCGTTGACGAGATTGCCTGTATTTAGAGTGGATTTCGGCTCGATCAGAACTATGTGCGCTTCGTTCTCAGCGATGGGTAAATGCTCCACGCCTCGGGGAACAATGAGGAATTCGCCTTCGTGAACGATCGATTCGTGGTCGCGAAACTTGATGCGCAACTCGCCTTTTACGACCAGGAACAGCTCATCCTCGTTTTCGTGACGATGCCAGATGAATTCGCCTTTGAGTTTTACGGCTTTCACCGCGCAATCGTTCACTTCGCCAATCAGACGCGGATTGCAATAGTCGCTGAACTTGGCAAATTTCTCTTTTAAGTTGATGGTATGCATGGGTCCTTGTCACAGAGCATGGACGATTTCAGATACAGCCTCGAGAACTCGTTTTGTGGTCGTTGGATCGTTCGTCTCCGAATACGTTCGCAACAGATTTTCGGTACCGGAGGGACGAACCATGACCCAACCGATTTCTCCCAGATAAACTTTGATGCCGTCCATATTCTCGCGGCGGCTGATGGTCCAATCAAGTAGGCGCGTTAATGTATCGCTCGAGAAATGTGTCATGGCTTTCTCTTTTTGCCCTGGCTTCACTTCGAGATCGACGCGCCCATAATGGAACTGACCGAACTCTGCGTGGAGAATCTGCAGTAGTTCGCCCAGTGATTTGCCATGCCATGCCATAAGCTCAGCGAGAAAGAGCGCAGACACTGTTGCGTCGCGTTCCGGCAGGTAAAGGCTGGTCCCTATGCCACCACTTTCTTCCCCGCCGATTAGGATGTTCTGCTCCAGCATTAATTCACAAATGTATTTGAATCCGATGGGCACTTCATGGAGTTTGCGGCCGTATTTGGCAGCGAGTTTGTCGATGAGCTTGGTAACCGAAAATGTCTTCGCGATTTCGCCGGGGAGGTTACGGGTTCCGATTAGGTGCCAAACCATTAACGCGAATATCTGGTGCGGGTTGATAAAAGTCCCGTCCCGATCGATCGCGCCGATGCGGTCGCCGTCACCGTCAGCGGCCAAGCCTGCGTCGAATTTGCCGGCCAGAACAGCTTTGCGCAAGGCGTCAATGTGCGGCTCGATAGGCTCCGGGTGAATGCCACCAAAACGGGGATCGCGCGCATTGCGAATTTCTTCTGAGTCAACTCCATGGCGCATAAAGAGCTCTTGCAGCAGGCCGGCAGCGGAGCCGTACATCGGATCAATGACAAAGCGAAGCTTTGAATCCCGCAGCCGCTTCCAATCGATCAGTTTCTCGACTGTGTCTAGGTAAGGGCCACGTGGATCGAGCGAGTGAATCAAATCGTGTTGTGGCGGGAGTGCGGCTGTTCGAGACTCGCGGACGTTTTTCAGTTCGACTTCGATCTGCGAAACGATGGAAGGCAGCGCGCTACTTCCGTAACTGGCCTTGTATTTAATCCCATTCCAGCGATAGGGATTATGACTGGCAGTAATCATCAACCCACCGGCCGCCTGCCGTTGACGCACCAATAAGGAAATCGCCGGTGTCGGACACGGTTTATCGGTGAGCCAGACCGGGGTGCCAGTTGAACTGATGACCTCGGCAGCGGCAGCGGCGATGCGATCGGCGCCGAATCGGTGATCGTAGCCTATCAGCACACCTCGGCGAGCGTCTTCGCAGCGAACGATGTAGCGGGCGATTGCCTGGGACACGATGCGCGCGTTTGAAAATGTAAAATCGTCTGCGATGATGCCGCGCCAACCGTCTGTTCCAAACTTGATCGTGTCCATGAGTAGGAAGTATACGCGAAGCAGTAAATCGGCTGAACAAGTACCTCGAGTACAAAAGCATCATTCTGGGCGGCCGGATACCCCGCTGTGCCTGGAGTTTGGGGCTTTGCTGCCCGCGCGGCGGTCAAAGTCACAGCAATTTCTTCAACTTTTGCTGCTCGAGCACCTTTACAACTTTGCCGACGTCCTGGGCCCGGTCGCGTGGACAGATAAGCAAGGCATCAGGCGTATCGACAACGATGAGGCCGCTAACACCGATTGCCGCGACAAATTTCGTCGGACTGTAGAGAAGATTCCCGGTTGCATCGATGGTATGGCCCGGTCCAGCGAGGAGATTAATTCCGGGTTGCTTGGCGAGTAGTTCGTAGACGGCGGCCCAGGAACCGATGTCACTCCAGCCAATTTCCGCAGGGACGACGAAGACGCGAGGCTCGCCCTCTTCTCGCGTTGCAGGTTCGAGAACGGCGTAATCGACTGAGATATTTTCTAGTTTTGCGTATTGTTTCCTGAGTGCAGCGCTATAGCCCGGTTTGCCGATCTGTTTGGCTATAATCTCCATCGCTTCATGCGTCTTCGGCAAGTAACGCTTCAGTGCATCCATGAACGTCGAGACTCGCCAAAAAAACATTCCCGCGTTCCAGTGATATTTCCCCGACACCAAATATTCCCTGGCGACCTCCGCTTCAGGTTTCTCCGTGAAGCGACGTACGCCGTAAACGAAACCCGCGGCACCCGCTACATTATTTTCGAATCTCTCGATATAGCCGAAACCCGTCTCGGGCCGGGTCGGAGGAATTCCAAGCACAGCCATACGCTCGGGTTCATCCACAATATCGAGAGCAACGGACATGATTTTGCGATACGTGGCGGGCTGCGCAATGAAGTGGTCCGCCGGCAGGACTGCGAGCACCGCATCACCTTTTGCAGCATGGCGAACGTGAATCGCAGCAAGGGCAATCGCCGCTGCCGTGTTGCGGCCAAAGGGTTCGGTCAGAACACGTTTGCGCGCAGCGGCAGGCAGCTGTTTTCGCAGGGCTACGGTTTGTTCCGCATTGGTAACCGTCCAAACCCGATCCAAAGGGATCAGCGGTCCCAGCCGACCAACCGTCTGCTCGAGCATCGTCGTGTCCCCCACGATGTTGAGCAACTGTTTCGGGGTGCGGGCGCGACTCCGAGGCCAGAATCGAGTGCCTCGCCCCCCCGCAAGAATCACTGCATGGGTACTCAGTTTCTGTTGCGCCATTTCTTCAGCCTATCAGAACTCGTGACAACGATGCTTCATCAAAGCCCATATTGCGCAACTGCTTGCGAAGGGAGTCAATGTTCGGAACAAAGACTCGGATTAAAGCTGTTTGCGTGGCTGGTTGAAGCATCGTCACAGGAAGCGAAGCGGGTAGAAACCAGGTTTGGCCAGGCCGATAGTCGAACTCAGAGTCCGAATCGTAGAACTTTCCGCAACCTTCCAGGATGACAATCAGCTGGAAGTGATCAGTATCACTCTCGATCAGGGTCATCTTGAAGCAATCCCAACGCTCAGTGGCAAAAAACTTACAAGCCGCCAGTAAGTATTTCTTGGCGTCCGGAGAATGCAGAGGCATGGGCAGGATTTTACTGCCGGACAAACCTCCGAACCTGGTTACATCAAGGGCCTTGTCGATATGTAGTTGACGCGGATGACCGGAGGCGTCGAGACGACCGAAATCGTAAACCCGATAGGTGAGGTCGGAATATTCCTGGACTTCGCAAACAACCATTCCCGGACCCATAGCGTGCTGCGTACCAGGCTTCACGAAGTAAGTTTCGCCACATTGCACCGGGACACGTGCGAGAAGGCTTTCTACGGTGTTATTACTTAACGCATGCAAGAAATCCTGCTTGGTCACGTCGGGTTTCAAATCGAAGAGCAGTTCAGCCCCGGGTTGAGCGGAAACAATATGCCACATTTCGGTTTTGCCGCGCCCGCCAGCGGCACGCTCGTGCCTTGCGGCATAGGCATCGTCGGGATGAACTTGAATGGACAATTTGTCGTTCGGAAACAGGAATTTTATGAGCACCGGGAATTCCGGATAAGCACCGAGGTTCGAGCCGCGCCATTCCTCTGGCATCTCGTGCCAGCTCTGTCCAAGAGACTTCCCTGCGAACGGACCGTTCGCTATATGGCAATTTATTCCCGTGAGCCAAGCCTCACCGAGCGGCTCTTTTAGGTTTGTTTGCTCCGGGAAAAATGGCGCAAGAGAATGCGTGCCCCAAAGACGGGGGCTGAAGATAGGCTCAATTCGAGATAGCACGGGCTGAAGCACGGTCAAGAAGCGACTTCAGCGCGTGAAAAGAATTGTGTCAGGCGTCTCAGACCTTCCTCGATACGTTCGATGGATGTTGCATAAGAGAGCCGCAAGAATCCGGGCGCACCAAATGCCTCGCCAGGAACCAGCGCGACGTGGGCTTTATCCAACAAGAGCTTGGACAGCTCAGTACAGCTCTTGGCAAACGCGTTTTTCCCTTCGCCGAGATGAGCCGAAATGTTGGGAAACGCATAGAAAGCACCACCTGGCCATTCGCATGTGACGCCCGGGATCGTGCGCAAGCCTTCCACAATGCGCTTGCGACGCTTTGCATATTCCGCGAGCATCGGCGGAACGGTTTCCATTGTTCCGCGCATTGCCTCGAGCGCAGCGTATTGTGCAATCGATGTGGGATTTGACGTCGACTGGCTCTGAACTTTGGTAATCGCCTGCACCAATGGCTCAGGTGCCAGCGTGTAACCAACGCGCCAGCCAGTCATCGCAAATGTCTTGGAAACGGAACCAATGATAATGACGTTCTCCTTGGAATTGTTTGCGCTGGCGATCGAAAACGGCATGTGTGGTTCATAGACAAAATGCGAATAGCATTCGTCGCCCATCAGCCACAGGTGGTGCCGCTTGCAAAGCGCAAGGATGCGTTCGAATTCGTCCCTATCGACCACCCCGCCGGTCGGATTACTCGGCGAGTTGATGATCACCATTTTTGTTCTTGGAGTAATGGCTTTTTCGATTTCAGAAGCTTTCGCACTGAATCCGTCTTGAGGTTGTGTTTGGACGATGACTGGAGTTCCACCTGCATACTTAATGATGTCCGGAAAGCTGACCCAGTAGGGAGCAGGCAGGATAACTTCGTCACCGGCTTGAATCAGCACTGAGATGGTATTGAAGATAGCGTGTTTTCCACCGACGCTGACGACGCATTCCTTCGCTGTGTAATCTGAACCCAATTCGCGTTTGTGCCACCCGACGATCGCTTCACGCAGTGGCATGATGCCGCCAGTAGGCGTGTATTTTGTGCGATTTTCTTCGATGGCCTTAATTGCCGCCTTCTTTATGTGATCCGGCGTTGGGAAATCCGGCTCGCCGGGGCCGAAATCAGCGATATCAACCCCTCGAGCCTTCAATTGCTCCGCCGCACTGATCACCAGAGCGGTCGGAGAAGTTTGGATGCGATTGATGCGATTGGTCAGCTGCACGGACTCTCCTAAGAACGACGTGGCATGCACAACAGAATAGTTTTCAGGAAATCCGGCAGAATTACAATGCTGAATAAATACGGCGAGACGACCTAGGAGAGTTTCTTTCGCAAATGGTGCTCGACTGCATGCGGAACAAGGCCTGTCAGCGGCCCGTTCAACTGCGCAATCTCACGGACCAATTTGGCACTGAGGTAGCTGTATGCTTCGCTTGGCAGCATGAACACAGTTTCCAGTCGCGGTTCCAATTTGCGATTCATCAAGGCCATCTGCAGCTCGAATTCGTAATCGGAGATGGCCCGGATCCCGCGCAGAATCACTGCCGCGCCTCGTTTGCGAGCGTAGTCGACCAAAAGGCCTTCAAATACGTCAATTTCGACGCAATCCCACTGCTTGGTCACTTCCTTCAACATCTCGACACGCTCGGCAACGGTGAAAAGGGGCTGCTTCTCAAGATTCTTGAGAACCGCAACAATCAGCTTATCGAACATTTTTTCGCCCCGTTCGATGAGGTCGAGGTGGCCGTTGGTGACGGGGTCAAAGGATCCGGGATAGATGGCAACGGAAGTTTTCATCGATTGTTCGTCCGCGGATGAGTGTAACCCAAGAGGCGGGAAAGTGAGAAAGGTTCTCTTCGTCGCGGCTTTGACAGTGCACAGCCATTTGCAAAGAGGGCAATCCGCGCTAGAGTGGCCATTGAATCGATTCAGGAGCGCATTGGATGAGAGTGAGCTTTCGTAGCGAATTCCAAATTCGTCTGGTTATTTTGGCAATGGTGATCGGGACGTTAACCATGCACGCGCAGGCACAATCGACCGTAAGTCTCATGCCGCTTCCCGCCAAAATGCAGGTAGGCAGCGGCGTCCTGAAGATTGATGAGAAATTTGCAATTGGCTTTTCCGGGTATCGCGAGGCCCGGCTGGACCGGGCTGCTGAACGGTCGGTCATCCAGTTGGGCCGCGAAACAGGCCTGGTGTTTGTGAATCGCGGGCCTGTCGAGGCGGCGAATGCCACTCTGATTGTAACGACGGATCATGAAAGCAAGCCGGTGCAGGAACTAGGTGAAGACGAGTCGTACCAACTTGAAGTAACGCCTTCCGCCGCAAGGCTTCACGCAGCAAACCCGTTGGGAGTGCTTCGTGGGTTCCAGACGTTCTTGCAGCTCGTTTCAGTTACCGAGGGCGGATTCGTTCTGCCGGTGATTACGATTCAAGACCAGCCACGATTTGTCTGGCGTGGACTGATGATCGATTCCGGCCGTCATTTCACGCCGCTAGATGTGATCCGGCGTAATTTGGACGGTATGGAAGCCGTGAAGATGAATGTATTTCACTGGCACATTTCGGAGGATCAGGGCTTTCGCGTCGAGAGCCACAAATATCCGAAACTACAGGAACTAAGTTCTGATGGCTTGTACTACACCCAGATGGAGATTCGCGATTTGATCGCGTACGCGCGCGATCGTGGCATCCGTGTGGTTCCGGAGTTTGACATGCCCGGTCACAGCACGTCCTGGTTCGTGGCGCACCCGGAAATCGCCAGTGGAAATGGTCCTTACCAGATCGAGCGCAAATGGGGCGTATTCGACCCCGCGATGAATCCCACTGATGAGAAAACTTACAAGTTTCTGAACGAGCTTATCGGCGAAATGAGCAAACTTTTTCCAGACCAGTTCTTTCACATTGGTGGCGACGAAGTGAACGGAAAGGAATGGGACGCGAATCCGAAAATTCAGGCTTACTTGAAGGCCCATCAGCTGAAGAATAACGAAGCGTTGCAGGCGTACTTCAGCGGCCGTGTTCAGGAACTAGTCGTGAAGCATGGCAAGATCCCGATAGGCTGGGACGAAATTCTGGTGCCAGGCGTACCGAAGTCGATCGTGATTCAGTCCTGGCGCGGAGCAGATTCGCTGGCGGCCGCGGCCAAACAGGGTTACCGAGGTATTCTCTCGAATGGCTACTATCTTGACCTAGGATGGACCGCGGCTCGACATTATGCCGTCGATCCGATGGGCGGAGCCGCCGGTTCTCTCAGTCCGGCTGAGCAGCTGAATATTCTCGGCGGCGAATCCTGCATGTGGTCGGAATATGTAAGCGGCGAAAATATCGACTCGCGTATTTGGCCACGTAATGCGGCCATTGCGGAACGGTTCTGGTCCCCTGAGGACGTTCGCGATCCGGTTTCGATGTATGCGCGCCTCGGGGTAGAGAGTCAGCGATTGGAGTGGCTCGGCCTGACGCATCGCATTTCGCAACGAAAGATGCTGCAGCGCATGGCGGGCCCTGCATCGGTGGACGAATTTGCCGCCCTTACACTTCTGGCGCAAACCATGGAACCGGTAAAGGACTATTCCCGAGAGGAAAACGTTACAGTCGAGCCCACGAGCCAAACTCCCCTAAACCGGTTGGTCGATGCAGTGGATCTGGAAAGCCAAGTATCTCGGACATTCTCTGTTGAAGTGGGCGAGTACCTCGCATCCTCCTGTAAGGATTCCGACAAGGCGGCGACCATCAGAAAACAGCTGGCTCTCTGGGCAGCGAATGACGCGCCGTTAAAGCCGTTGGCTGAACGGTCCTATCTCGTCAGAGAAGCAGAACCGGCTTCGCAAGCCTTGTCGCAGGCAGCGCAAATCGGACTCGAGGCCATCGACCGGATCACCCGAGGTCAGCCAATCGGGGATGAACTAAAAAAGCAGCAGTCCGCCGCCTTATCCGACGCCGAATTGCAGGCTCACAAATCGCAACTGACGATTCCATTTGCGCCGGCAATTGAGAAGCTGATTGAAGCGGGAACGGCGAGCAGCTTCTGCGGCACTGCGAAATAGTTCATCCCGTATCCGAAGCTAATTCCCGACTTCACGATTATGACAGGCTCCCTCGCCCGAATCTGTGAAGGACGTGCCCGGCTGCGGTATGAATTCCCATCGGTACGTTTTTGGCATGAGCGTCAGCTTGAGCACTCCAAACGTGTCGGAATTGCGGACTTCGCTGTTCTGTGTCGCAAATCCCAAAGGCGTGTGGCTTCTTCCACCCGTGCCCACTACGATCTGGCGGATTCCATTCTTCTGATCCAATTCCCCTGCAGGGGTCTGCGGTGCAAATCGCTCGTAGGAATGCTCGTGCCCGGCGAGGATCAGGTCGGCGTGCGCCTGGTAGAGGTCCTCCCAGAACGCACGCAATTCCCGGTGGATGGCATGCGAAGGGAATATCCCGCTACTGAAAAGAGAATGATGTCCGTAAGCGACGATGCATGCGTCCGGGTGCTTTGCCAGATCCTCTCGAAGCCAGACTTCCTGCGGAGAGCCCCTCTGGCAACCCCCTAATGCCGGGACGGAACAATTCGTGTTCAAGACGACGACGTGCCAACCGCCTAAATCGTAACTGTAATAGCCTTTCGATGCTTCGCCGGCACGGTCACCCCAATACTGAAAGTATCCCGACGCTCTCGATCCGTTGTATTCATGATTTCCTGGAGCGGGCATGGTCCGCTCTTTGAATTTTCCCCAAGTTGGCTGGTAGCAACTTTCAAATTCGTCGATTGATCCACGGTCGTAAACCAAATCACCCGCTGCGAAAACAGTGCCTGGGATTCTCGCGATCAACGCAGCCGTTGCTTCCGCGCCGGACAGGTCGCCGCACCATGCAATATCTCCCGCCCCAACCAACGTAAACTCTTGACTGACCGTCTTCGGCCTGATCTTTCCGTGACTGGTACTCTGAGGCTGTGCAGGGGGCTGCTGTGCAGCAACCGCTACGACAAGCCAAAACCCCCAAAAGAGAGACACAAGGACCGTCTGAGTTATTCGGTCGTTCCGTTTCATTTTCACCTAGCTCAGCCGGGATCCTGGCTCACCAGCAAACAGAGTATCATTCACAGACCTGTCAGGGTCCCTACGTTCGACCCCCTAAATTAGCCGTTCGACTCGAGATGAGAGCCATTCGATAGAAAAACGTGCCATATAAGACAAATATGGTCGTATTGTAACTTATAGCAAGAGCACCGTTTGCTAGCGATTCATGGCCAATCTTGCTTGACAACAAGACGACTTAGCGCGTATAGTTAATTTGCGACTATTGTGGTCGCATATGCATCACACGATCGTAGGGAAATGTTCAAACTCTCGAAAAAAGCCGATTACGGCCTGATCGCCATGAAGCACTTGGCTAATCATCGTGGCCAACACGCCTGCAGCGCGAACGAGATTTCCGTAGAGTATGGAATCTCGGCAACACTCATGGCGAAGGTGCTTCAGAAGTTGGCAAAGTGTAGTTTGGTGGCCGCAAAGCATGGTTCGACAGGGGGATATCAGTTGGCCAAGGATCCGGGCAGAATCAGTGCGCTCGAGGTAATTACGGCGATTGATGGTCCGGTGCTCATAACTTCCTGCGTGACGAGTCACGGCGCTTGCGATGCGACCGAGCGCTGCTCGGTGAAGGAGCCGTTGCGCCGCGTGAACGAGAGCATTCTGGAAGTTTTGCAAACGGTGACTGTTGCGCAGTTGAGTGAAGACACGAACGCCCAGCAGGAAACCCCGCTGGTCGAGTTGAAAGGCATTGAGCAGCTATCGCTTTCACGATAGTAGCGCAGGTTTGATAGGAGAACAGGAAGATGGCCGTCAAGTTGCCGATTTACATGGACAATCACGCTACAACGCCGGTTGACCCTCGGGTGCTGGAAGCGATGCTTCCGTATTTTACGGAGAAATTTGGGAATGCCGCGAGCCGCAATCACTCCTTTGGGTGGGCTGGTGAAGAAGCGGTAGAGACGGCGCGACAGCAGATCGCGGCTCTGATTAATGCATCGCCCAAAGAGATTATTTTTACGAGCGGTGCAACCGAGTCTGACAACCTGATGATCAAAGGTGTCGCGGAAATGTACCGCGAAAAGGGCAACCACATCATCACCCAGGCCATCGAGCACAAGGCCGTACTGGATACATGCAAGCGCCTTGAAAAGCAGGGGTATGAAGTAACTTATCTGCCGGTGAAGAAAGATGGACGAGTCGATCCCGAGGATGTGCGAAAGGCAATCAAGCCGACGACGATTCTGATCACTATCATGTATGCCAACAACGAAATTGGCATCATCAATCCGATGGCGGAAATCGGCAGGATTGCCAAGGAACACGGGATCATTTTCGCTACAGACGGCGTCCAGGCAGTTGGAAAGATTCCGGTCGACGTCCAGAAAGATAACATCGACCTGATGGCCATCACCGGACACAAGATTTACGGGCCGAAGGGCGTAGGAGCCCTCTATGTTCGCCGCCGCAGCCCTCGCGTGCAACTGTCCGCCATCCTGGACGGCGGAGGCCACGAGCGCGGCATGCGTTCGGGCACGTTGAATGTTCCCGGCATCGTGGGTCTGGGTAAGGCTTGCGAAATCGCGCAGAAGGAAATGGCAGAAGAATCGGTGCGCCTAAAAGCGCTTCGCGACCGTCTAAGGACTAAGCTGGAAGCGAAGCTCGATGAGACGTTTATCAACGGATCTTGGGAGCATCGTTTGCCGCATAACCTGAATATGAGCTTCGCTTACGTCGAAGGCGAGTCGCTATTGATGGGGATTAATGATATTGCTGTATCGAGCGGATCGGCCTGCACCTCGGCAACCCTTGAACCCAGTTATGTACTCAAAGCTTTAGGCGTTGGCGAGGATCTGGCTCATACGTCGATTCGCTTCGGACTGGGGCGTTTTACAACCGAGGAAGAAGTGGATTACGTCGTGGATAAAATGGTGCAGGTTGTAACCAAACTTCGTGAACTTTCGCCACTGTATGAGATGGCTAAAGAAGGAATTGACATTTCAAAGGTCAAGTGGCAAACCGCCTAATTCAGAGATTGAGGAAGGACTAAGTACATGGCTAGCACTATCGCAAGTGAAGGAACATTGAGGATTCACCGGTCCATTGCCGGGACATCGGCACCGTTTCGTGTAACGTTTCAACCGTATCACGACAATGACGAACCGGCTCCGGCAGCAGAGAAGGCTTTCTACCACCTTCAGGATGTGCGGGAATTCCTGCATGTCTTGGGTTTGGGTGCTGAATATGTTCGGGAAGCGTTGCGCGAACTGACAGCAGGTCGCTCGGCGTTTTTGACCAACGTTGGGTTGACGGAAAAAGCCATCAAGAGCGCCGGCTTCGGCGTGTTGCTGGCAGCAGCCCGAGGATAAATTCTGTTTCGGTAGAGTGTTTGAAGATCGGTAAGGAGCAATAGGTCCATGGCATATAGCGAAAAAGTTGTCGATCACTACAACAACCCCCGCAACGTCGGGAGTCTGGCGAAGGAAGATCCGAACGTCGGGACTGGCCTTGTTGGCGCCCCGGAATGCGGCGATGTCATGAAGTTGCAGATGAAGATCAATCCCGAAACGAACGTCATCGAAGAGGCAAAGTTCAAGACGTTTGGATGTGGATCGGCGATTGCCAGTTCCTCACTTGCGACCGAATGGGTCAAGGGTAAGACTGTAGAAGAGGCCCTGGCGATCAAGAACACGGACATTGTCCGTGAACTCGCGCTGCCTCCTGTTAAGATTCATTGCTCCGTGCTTGCTGAAGACGCCATCAAGGCGGCGATTGGCGACTGGAAAAAGAAGCACGGTATTGAAGTTCCCGCGCACGATAAACCCTCGCACTGAGTGCCTGGAGTTGCGCGGTGTTAGTGGCGTCTTCCGGCGGTAGTTGAAATGAGTCCGTCGGAGGATGCTGTCCAGGTTTAGAAGTATGTTTGATGTTTATCTGAGAGTTGCGACGATGGCCACACAGACAACGACAACACAGACAGGTGCAACAGCGCCTGTTGTGCGCATCAGCGAGCTGGCAGCGAAAAAGATCATTGCACTACTCGGCAAGGAAGGCGTCTCTCCCGATGTTGGCGGGTTGCGGGTCGGTGTTCAGGGTGGGGGCTGTTCGGGTCTTTCCTACGCTATGCGTTTGGACACCCAAGCGCGCGATCGCGACAGGGTGTTTGAAGAATTTGGCGCTCGCATTTTTGTCGATCCGAAGAGCTTGCTCTATTTGAATGGCACGATTTTGGAATACGAGGACACGCTGATGCGTCAAGGATTTGTTTTTCAGAATCCTAATGCTGCACGAAGTTGTGGCTGCGGCAGTTCATTTACGGCCTGAGCGGAAATGCGGAGCGTGGGTTTTACTGGCTGGCAGCATTTCTCGCCAGCCTTTTTTTGTGGCGGAGCTTGAATGGGCAATCCTTTCACGATCACGAATGCACCACTTGTCTGCTGGAGTTGTCATGAGCGGACTATCGGCACGCATTTCTGTTCAAGTTGCGGGAAAATGCTGCAGCTCCCTCAGCAGAGCGATTACTTTGCCATGTTTGAAATGCCCCGCAAGCTCTGGCTGGAAATGGGTGGACTGGAACAAAAATTTCTCCAGTTAAGCTGGAAGCTTCATCCCGATAATTTTGTGAATGCGACCGCCGAAGAGCGCGAGATTTCGCTTAAGCGCAGTTCGGAATTGAACGACGCTTATCGAACACTGCGTGACCCCATTGCCCGCGTCGAGTATCTCCTGTCGATTGAAGGAGCACGCAAAGAGGGAACTACAAGGCA
Organism: Candidatus Acidiferrales bacterium; assembly: GCA_963723725.1. Taxonomy (GTDB): domain Bacteria; phylum Acidobacteriota; class Terriglobia; order Acidiferrales; family UBA7541; genus Acidiferrum. The sequence continues at coordinate 386,383 of CAVRSA010000010.1, read as the reverse complement.
ACAGGCTCCGGCTAATTTGCTGGAGGAGGTCTTTGAGCTCAATGAATCGCTCGACGAATTACGCGAAGCCAGGGCTTCCGGTGGTGATACCGCGGCATTGAGGTCTCGGCTGGAAGCGGCCGAGAAGAGTTTTGAAGAAAAACTGGATGAAATCGACGGACAGCTGCGAGATAGCGCGCGCGAATGGGACAAGAGTCTGGAAGCAAACGGCGACGAGGGCAGCCGGCGGAGGATAATGGCGCAGCTGAACGAACTGCTAAATCGCCGCTCCTACATCCGGAATCTGGTCGTAAATGTTCAGAAGGAACTCTCCTAGTTCCATGGCAAGAATCGTCGGTATCGATCTCGGAACAACCAATAGCCTGGTCGCGTACGTCGATCCGCAGACCGGTGAGCCTAGGTGTATCCCCGGACCGAGCGGTAGCACACTTTGCCCCTCTGTCGTGAGTCTCGATGCCGATGGAAGCCTTATTGTCGGTTCCCCTGCGCAGAGACGTTTGCTGACCCAGCCTGAGCGGACGATCTATTCCGTGAAGCGGCTGATGGGTCGCGGACCAGCGGATGTACAGGGTGAGCTCAAGTATTTTCCCTTCCGAATCGATCCGGCCAGCCACAATGTCATTCGCGTGCAGCTCGGTGATCGCGTCTTTACCCCGCCAGAAATTTCCTCCTTTATTCTTCGCGAACTGAAGAACTGGGCTGAAGCGTACTTCGGCGAACCGGTAGGTCGCGCGGTCATTACTGTTCCCGCCTATTTCAACGACGCCCAGCGTCAGGCCACCAAGGATGCCGGAAAACTCGCAGGTCTTGAAGTGGTCCGGCTGGTCAACGAACCCACGGCAGCGGCGCTCGCTTACGGCCTGCACGAGAAGCAACGCGGCAAAGTGGCTGTTTACGATCTCGGCGGGGGTACCTTCGACATCTCCGTGTTGAAGCTCATTTCTACCGAAGAAGGGGATATTTATCAGGTTCTCTCGACTAACGGCGACACCCACCTTGGTGGAGATGACATTGACAATCTGCTGCAGGCTTTCGTCCAGGAGCAGGTACTGCAGCAGGACCAAATTGATTTTTCACCGCATGGCGAACTCGCACAGGAATTGCGTAAGGAACTCATTGCTTTGAAGCACAGACTTTCCGAAGCGGACAAGGCGACCTTCCGGTTCATGCTGCCGAGCGGGAAAGTGTACCAGCACGAATTTTCACGCGGTGCACTGGAAGCGCTGATCCGTCCCGTCGTGGATCGAACGATGATTCCGCTGAAGAAGGCCCTGGCAGACGCGCACTTGAAGCCGAAAGAGATTGAAGAAGTGGTGCTTGTGGGGGGAACTACGCGCACTCCTTTGATTCGTCGCACGGTTCAGGAATATTTCGATCGCAAGCCGCATACCGAATTGAATCCTGATGAAGTCGTTGCCCTGGGAGCAGCTGTCCAGGCCAATATTCTTGACCGTGGCGTGAATAACATGTTGCTGCTCGACGTCACGCCACTCTCACTCGGCATTGAGACCTACGGCGGCGCCGTGGCAAAAATCATTCCACGCAATTCGACGATCCCGGCCAGCGCGCAGGAGCTTTATACGACTGGCGTGGACAATCAGACCGGCATCGATATCCATGTTCTACAGGGCGAACGTGAACTTGCGAAGGATTGTAGGTCGCTTGCTCGATTCACGCTGAAGGTTCCGCCGGCTCCTGCCGGACTGCCCCGTGTTGAAGTCAAATTCCTTATCGATGCCAATGGCATCCTTCAAGTAGCTGCGAAGGACCTGCGGAACGGGGAAGAGCACAGCATTGAAGTTCAACCAAGCTATGGCTTGAACGACGCCGACATCGAGCACATGTTGGAGGAATCGATCGAATATGCCGAACAGGACTTTGCCGAACGGCAGGTCATCGAAGCACGAACTGAATCCGAATCGATCCTCACCGCCACGAGCAAAGCCCTGGCCAATACCCAAACCGCAAGCCTTCCGGCGGCCGAACGCGCCAAAATCGATGCCAGTATCGTTGCCTTGAATGAGGCAGTGCGGGGCACGGATTACAAAAAGATTCGCCAACAGATTGATGAATTGAATCACGCCACCGAGCATCTCGCCGAATTGCTGATGAACACGGCAGTGCAGTCGGCGCTGGCAGGCAAGAATTTGGCAGAAGTCTAGCATTGACGATAAACGGAATCGAAGACGTGGAGAATAATTATGGGCGGTAGCAATCCCTACATCGATGAAGTGAAATATAAGATCGCGAGCCGGAAGTTCAAGGTAACGTTTCTTCCGAGCGGCAAAACCGTTGAGGTCGACCCGGAAAAATTCCCGTACGGTCACAACGGATTACCCGGCAGCATTCTGGATATTTCAGAAGGCTTCAAAATGGGCGTTGATCATGCATGTGGCGGGGTTTGCGCCTGCTCGACGTGTCACGTCATGGTTAAAGAAGGTCTGCAATCCTGCAACGAGGCAACGGACGCCGAGTTGGATGAACTTGATGAGGCACCTGGCATTACACCCAAATCCCGTCTGGCATGCCAAACTGTTCCCGATGGCACGACCGATATCGTCGTCGAGATCCCCGAATGGAACAAGAACTATGCTCGCGAACTGGATCACTGAGGACATTTATGGCGCCATCCTTTGATTGGGACGATCTAGAAGACATTGCCATTGGTCTGGCCGACAAGCATCCTGAAGTTGATCCATACACCGTGCGATTCACCGACATGCACAAGTGGATCACCGAATTGCCAGGATTCGCCGGTGATCCGCAGAAGTCCAACGAAAGCAAGCTCGAAGCCATTCAGACGGCTTGGCACGAAGAATGGGAAGAGCGCAAGCGCTGAAGTCCCGAGAGCGGCATTTGTACAGGCCGGTTTGCCGACGCTGCTAAGCGGCTTGACTTCCCGGTTCGTGGTGTCTACCATTCCCCGTGAATTCAAGTCCATTTCCGCCCAACAACCGTTTGGAAAATCTTCTACCGTCCCTCTAAGTGGGATTCGGAAAGGAATTGCGCAGTGAATCTAGGTAAAAAAGTAGCAGCAGAGTTCTTTGGAACCTTCTGGCTGGTTTTTGGCGGTTGCGGCAGTGCGGTTCTGGCTGCCACGTTTCCTAATACCGGAATTGGTTTTCTGGGCGTGGCTCTGGCCTTCGGCCTGACGGTTTTAACCATGGTCTACGCTATCGGTCATATCTCTGGTTGCCACCTGAATCCGGCTGTCTCGGTTGGACTCGCGGTAGGCAAGCGCTTTCCATTTAGCGACCTGATACCGTACATCGTTGCGCAGGTGCTCGGCGGATCAGCCGGGGCGGGCGTTCTTTATTTGATCGCTAGCGGCAAAGACGGCTTCAGCACGGCCGGTGGATTTGCGTCGAACGGCTACGGTTTGCACTCGCCTGGAGGTTATTCGCTCCTAGCCTGCTTCGTGGCGGAAGTTGTGCTCACGTTTTTCTTTCTCGTGATCATTCTCGGTTCGACCCACGGCAATGCTCCGAAGGGTTTCGCCGGAATCTCCATCGGTTTGGGATTGACCTTGATTCATTTGGTCGGCATACCCGTTACCAACCTCTCCGTGAATCCGGCGCGCAGCACCGGTCCGGCCCTGTTTGTCGGAGGCTGGGCGCTCGCACAGCTTTGGCTATTCTGGCTGGCACCCATTTTGGGAGCTGCAATTGCCGGAGTGATCTATCCGCTCCTTTGTGACGACAAATAGAACCCAGGCGTCCGGCGGATTTTATGCCGCGCTCGAGCCATCGTCCGCGGGGATTGTGCTAAAATTAAAGGTGTGTGGCGCTATGGTGCAACGGTTAGCACGTAGCCCTTTCAAGGCTAAAATACGGGTTCGATTCCCGTTAGCGCTACCAAAACTCCGTTTATGGTTTCCTTCAACGCGTGAATCAAACTTCAACCTTTGTTTAGTACGCAGTACTTTGGTGATATTCTTACGATTCTCCCAGAAAGATTGCAGAGGGTACCCTAATGGCAGACATTTTTCGCTCCAATAATCCGGTCCTAAAAGAGAGCGCTTTCAGCGGCCAGCTCGCCACCGGCCAATCCATGACAATTCAGGGGACCGTCAACAAAACCGGTCTCCTCCTTCTCTGTGTGGTCGTGACTTCGGCCTACACCTGGGGTCTCGGCCGTTCGCAATCGCCCGAGGCCGCCTATCCGTGGATGCTCGGTGGGGCCATCGGTGGTTTTGTCGCTGCCTTGGTTACGATCTTCAAGAAGGAATGGTCACCCGTGACAGCCCCTCTCTACGCGCTGCTCGAAGGACTGTTCCTCGGTGGCATCTCGATCCTCTTTGAGCGCTCTTATCCGGGCATTGCGGTTCGCGCCGTGGCGCTGACGTTTGCAACGTTACTGGTTCTTTTACTGGCCTATAAGACCGGAATTATCCGGGCCACGCGCGGTTTTAAGCTGGGTGTATTGGTCGCGACCGGAGCAATCGCCGTCGTATACATGATCAGCATGGTCGCCAGCATTTTCTTCCACACGCAGTTTTCCTTCCTGTATAGCAGTTCTCCTCTCAGTATCGGGATCAGCCTGTTTGTCGTGGCGATAGCTGCGCTGAATTTGATCCTCGATTTCGACATGATCGAATCGGCAGCCAGGATGGGGGCGCCTCGTTATATGGAATGGTATGGCGCGTTTGGTCTGATGGTCACCCTTATCTGGCTCTACACGGAAATCCTGCGGCTGCTCGGAAAGGTGCAACGCCGCTAATTGGCCAATTGGTTCGAATAGCCTCTAGTGATGCAAGATCCTGATCGATTGATTCGAAAACCATCCGCAATTCCTGTTCTCTCCAAGCGCTTCATATTTGCGCTTGGATATGCGGCCAAACTACACGCCAAGCAGATCCGCACGCGCACCGAGCGGCCCTACATTGGACATTTACTGGGCGTTGCCTCGATTGTCATCGAATATGGCGGCGACGAAGACATGGCTATCGCTGCCTTGCTCCACGACGCCGTCGAAGATCAAGGTGGATTGCCGCGATTGCGTGAAATCAGGAAGAAATTCGGAAAACGAGTGGCTCGAATCGTCGATGGCTGCACCGATGCGTACGTCCGGTCAAATTCTCCATGGTTCGAACGGAAGCGCAGCTATATCGCACGCCTGGCAGGTGAGAAGGAAGATGTCCGTCTCGTCTCTGCAGCGGATAAGCTGTCGAACGCTCGTGAGACCCTCTATGAAGTACGGGTTCATGGAGATTCTGTCTACGATCGATTTGCCGGAAAGAAGTTGGGGACGTTATGGTACTACCGCGAACTGCTTCGGGTATTCCGAGAAGCGGGAATCAATCCACTCGTCGAGGAATTGGATCGCGTCGTCACAGAACTCGAAACACTGAGCGGGACGCCGGCAGAATGAGAACATCTCGATGGTGTGTGGAATCTTAGAACAAGTTACAATTTGAATTCATCAAGACCGAAATGAACTCGACCATTCGATCCATGCGCCGTTTATTTACCGTCGGACACTCCAACCAGGAAATGTCTGACCTGCTGGGCACTCTGATTCGTCATGAAATCAAAATGGTCTGCGATGTGCGCAGCCGTCCAGGGAGCTTTCGTTACCCGCAATTTAATCGGGAGGCTCTCGAAGCGCGCCTGAGTTCAGCACGCATACGTTACGAGTTTTATGGCGACCAACTGGGCGGTCGGCCGCTTGACCCAGTCTATTATCTTCCCACCGGCCTGGTCGATTATGTCGCCCGTCGGGGCGCAGCCGATTTCTTACAGGCGATTGATCGAATGCTTGCCTCGGCTCGCCAGCAAAATACTGTGATGATGTGTGCGGAAGAAGACCCGCTACATTGCCACCGATTTATGCTTATCTGTCCCGCTGTGTTGAAGCGTGGCGTTACTCCGGTACATCTGCGGCGTGGTGAGGAACTGGAATTGCAGCGCGACGTAGAAGACCGCTTGCTTCAGTTACACGGTTTTGCCGATGTAACCAGTGACTCCTTGTTTGCGCAAGGACGTGAGAGCGCTCTAGAGGATGCACTTCGCCTGCAATCTGAGCAGTACGGGTTTCGTACGTCCCCTGAAGCAATCGAATATTTCTAGTTGTTAATGTTGGAATGAACAACCTCTTTTTGAGATTGCCGGTGGCATTTCGGGGCGGTCTGCCCGATGATAGATACACGACTACTTCGTTGGCCTGGATGGGACAGGTCGTACAACCTCATGTTTCGTCTGAAAATGGAGAGCTTTTATCTTTAAATCTTCGGAGGTCTATCTCATCGGTTCCAATAGCGCATTCGGTGCGCGTGTCGTCGCTTCCGAAGAAGTTGATGAAGCCTTTGGCATGCCCAGCGGAAAGCTGAAGAACCGAGCGGGAATTCATTCACTGGCCTATGTCGGCGAAAACGAGGACGAGATTTCCTTGGGACTCAAGGCAGCGTCTTCGCTGCTCACAAGAAGTGGCCAGGAGCCCAAGGATGTGGACTGGATTCTGGCCGCCAGCGAAACGTATCACGTTTATCCATCGCTCGCGGCCACCCTGCATGCGCAGTTAGGCCTTCGGGAAAGCTGCAGTGCACTGGACGTAGGCAGCGGTTGTGTGGCACTCGTCCAGGCGCTTGCTGTCGCCCAGACGATTCTTGTCTCCGGACGTGCATCACTGATTCTTGTAGTTACCTCGGACGTACACAGTCGCACTTTGGGTCCAGGGCGGGCCAAAGGCGAATTCGGCGGGCTGTTCGGAGACGGCGCGAGCGCATTTGTACTTACCAATACACCTTCCATCGCGAGACGGATTGCCTACAAGTTTGGTGAGTTTTTCTTTGGCTGCGCATCGAAGTACTCGGAAGCGATCCAGGTCAGCGAAGCCGGCGACGGCAGCCTGGATGTGCAGTTCGACGGGGAAGCCCTTTCACGCGCCGCCGTCAACCGTATGGAAAAAATTGTGGGAGAAGCGGAGCAACGCAGCGGTATCTCCCGTTGCGATGTTGGGGCATTTGCCACCCATCAGCCAAATCCAAGACTTATCACTTTGCTTGCCAAGCAGTTGAGCGTCCCAGCGGAATCGTTTCCGCCAATCGCTGCCACGCGCGGAAATCTGGGTTCATCCACTTGCGGGGCGGTTCTGCACGCCGCGATGGAATTGGCCAGTGCGCTGCCTGCCGCGGATCGTAAACCAGTCTTCCTCGCCTCCTTAGGTCCAGGCCTGTTGTTCGGTGGTGGCTGGCTGACCCCAGTGATTGTCTGATCCAGATTTCCGGCGCGCGCGAGACAACGCGAGTCCCCGAGTGACCCGTCAGGTCGCGTAACCCGATATCTGCGGTAGTAGTGGCCTCTGGCGCGCCTGCAGCTGAGCGCCATTGTCCGAGCAGAACGCCGTGAATTTGACTTTCTGGCTCTTGGCTCCAATAATCCGCGCATGGCTAAGCCCGAAGGCATCCGACGCGTAAAGAGCTATTCCGCCGCCAACGGTTACGTTTACCAATACTGTTTTTACGAGGGGAACCGAGCGGCGTACCAGGGCGAACCTGCCGGTGAATTTATCTACGCGGTTTCCGCAGATCGCAAGACCACATTTCCCTTGCGTATTGTCGTGCTGCAATCCGCCTTACTGGCGTGGGCCAAAGCAAACGGCCGATCTCTTACCAGCAGCGAAGAGTACGCCATCGCGAAAATACGTCTGCTCGCAGCGTTTGACGAAGGTTCGGTTGCAATCACCCCTGCGGGGGCAGCGCAATCTGTCTTTCTGGTCGATGAGACCAACCTCGAGACCCTCCTCGAACAGCTGAATATCTGAACGGAAAGCGGATCGAAATGAACCGAAAAGGCATCCGTGCCGTCTAGCTTATATAGGCGCTGAAGGGGATTGTTTACCCAACCAAGAGGAAGCATGCAGGAGCTGGCTCTGATCCAGACGGGAAGAATGGCGGCGGCGAAAACGGCACGAGATATTGCCCTGCCGGGTGTAGAGGCCGAACTGGAGACACTTCTCGTCCAGAATGCGCCACTCGCCTATCGCGTGGCCCTTGGAGTCTTGCGCAATCCCTCGGAGGCGGAAGACATTGCCCAAGAGGCTCTTCTCCGTGCTTATCGGCGATTTCATCTACTTCGTGATGCAGATCGATTTCGCGGTTGGTTGGTGCGGATCAGTTTTCGTCTGGCGATCGATCGGTTGCGTTCTTTGCGCCGCCGGACGGAACGAGAATCGCGCTGGGCTGAACCGGAGCTTTGGTCGAGGCCGCAGTCCACGGAAGAGGTTGCGGCCGGCAACGAATTTCAAGAGCGTCTGGCAACTGCGCTCGAGGAACTTCCGCAAAGGCAACGGTTGGTCATCTTACTCACCGCTATCGACGGCTATTCGATCGATGAAGTTGCAAAAATCCTAGAGATTCCGGTCGGCACCGTAAAGTCACGGCTATTTAAGGCGCGTCAGCGCCTAGCGGAGAAGCTACGATGAACTGCAGCAGCGTGAGAGGATATTTGAAGGTTCCGTTGGCCGCCGACAAGTTGCCGATTCCCTCCGGGATTTCGTTGCACCTCGATGAATGCGAAGCCTGCAAGACCTTCCAGCGGCTGGAAAGCCAGTTGTTTCAGAGTGTAAGCAGGGAACTCGATGCGATGGTCAATCGCCCTGTGCCCCCGTCTCTTCTTCCGCGAGTGCGTCAGCAGTTGGAGGAACTGCCGCAGAGCCCGTCCCGAACAGGCATCCGGATTTCGGGTGCGGCGGTTTTGGTGTTGGCAGTCTTGGTGGCCGTAGTCTTGTCGCCGCGAAATGTCTCTAGAATTTACTCTTCCTCCCAGCAGGCTCAGCAAACGGAGAGTCTCAGCAGTGAGCGATTGCCGCAACCCGAGCAAAAAAGAAACGTTCGCCAACCGAATCACGAGGAGAACAACTCGATTCCTGTCCCTCGCAGGTCCGCTCATTCTCGAGAAAGGGAGAAGTTTTCTCACGCCGAGGTCATAGTTGCGGGAGATGAATTGTCTGGCTTCATCGCCCTCAGCACGGCAGTTTACCGTGAGCCGAATATCGGAAACGCCATTCTCCACCCGGTTGCGCAGCCTGCAGAAAATTCTCAACCAATCGCCTCTGAGGCTATTGCGCCGCTTGAAGTCTCCGATCTCGAGATTCGCCCTCTTGGGGCAGAGGACGACGGCAGGGAAGGTCCCGCGCGTTCGGACTTAAACTGAATATTAGGAGGAAGAATGAAACGGATTGCGACTTACGGGCTAGTTCTCACGGCTTTGTTGATCCCGGGATATTGCCAGTCCCAAGAAAAAGTTCAGAAAGAAGAAACGAAAGCCGCTCCTTCACGCCCGGAAGTAGCTCAACTTAAAGTTCAAGTTGTTTTTTCTGAGTATGAAGGTGAGAAGAAAATGAAAAGCCTTCCCTATACCTTGCTGGTTGTTGCAGCGAATGATGTGGCCAGCAACACGATTTCAAGCAAGATCCGTATTGGTGACCGTGTACCTGTGGCATCTGGAGCGGAGAACGGGACGGTACAATTTCAGTATATCGACGTCGGCACAAATATTGACTGTAGGGCTGTTGCACTTCCCGATGGACGGTTTCGCCTAGCAATGAACCTCGAACGATCCTGGGTACAAACCACTACTGATCTGGCCGATGTGTCGGCAGCGTCATCCTCGAAGGGCGCGACCACGGCTGAGCGTCAATTTCATCAGCCGACGATTCGCCAGTTCCGTACGGATTCCACCATGATTCTTCGGGATGGACAGTCGATAGAAACCAATTTCGCCACTGAACCTATGTCTGGCAAGGTGATCAAACTGGAAATCACCATGACGGTCGTAAAATGAGTTGCGCGCTACGCCAGGGATGAAAGAGCGCGGGCGAGTTCCGGATGAATAAACTTGTATCCGAGGCTTGCAAGACTTGCGGGCAGAACCCGCTGACTCGCAAGCAGGAGCGACTCGGCCATTTCACCCATTGCCAATTTGAGAGCAAACTCCGGTGCAGATAAAATTGCGGGCCGGTTGAGAGTCTTGGCCAGCACCTCAGTGAACTCACTGTTGCGGACCGGTTCAGGAGCTACAACATTCACCGGCCCGCGTAGCGTACCATCCTCCAGCGCCAACCGCAGGATGCGCACCGTATCCGTCAAGGTAACCCAGCTCATCCATTGCCGACCGGATCCGAGCTTCCCCCCGAGTCCAAATTTGAAGGGCCGAACTATTTGCGGGAGCGCCCCGCCCTCGTGTGCCAGAATGATTCCAAACCGGGCGCGCACCACACGTACGCCTATCGCTTCCGCCTTCACCGCCGACGCTTCCCAATCCCTCGCCAATATGCTCAGGAAGTCACGCCCTGGCACGCTTTCTTCCGTGAGTTGTTCGTCTCCTCGGTTGCCGTAAATTCCGATCGCTGAAGCCGAAACCAGCACTCGCGGCCGAATCGCCATGCGTGCTAGCGCGTTGACCAGTGCATCGGTATTTGCAACACGACTGGTACGCAAGACTTCCTTTCGCTGGTCTGTCCAGCGCCCATCGGCGATCGATGCGCCCGCCAGATTTACTACCGCATCCGCGCCAACTGCCGCTCCGCCCAAGGACCCCGTCGCGGGATTCCACTGCACATCGAATCCTTCGGTCCCGCGGCCGGTTGCAGCACTCCCGGGCCGCACCAGTCTCACGACGGTGTGTCCCGAATGCTTCAGCTCTTCCATCAGCGCTGTGCCAACCAAACCGCTGGAACCTGTTACCAGAATCTTCATTCACGCATCTCTTTCTAGCCGATGGCAGAATAGATAGTCGGCCCGCTGGTCGTGAATCACTCCTCAGGTTACAATTTTCCTATGGCGTCCGTCTCTGCCACAATACGTGTAAAGGTGCTGTTCTTCGGCCGCATACGCGAACTCTGCGGGGTCTCCGAGGAATGCCCGCAAATCGCCGAAGGAGCCACGCTCGACGAATTATTCAGCACTTACGAGACGCGATTCCCGAAGATTTTGGGTTTTCGTGATTCTATGGTTGCTGCCCGCAATCAGGAATTTGCGGCTTGGGACACGAAACTCACAGACGGTGACGAAATCGCATTTCTGCCTCCGGTAAGCGGAGGCTAGATTCATTGTCCATGTCCAGCTCACTTGAACACGATAAGTTTGAACTGGTGCAGCAGCCAATCGACACGACCGGATTGATTGGATTTGTTCGCGCCGAAACTGACGGAGCGGTCGTCACCTTTGACGGGTTTGTCCGCAATCAATCGCACGGTCGCCAGACGAGCTACCTCGAATACGAATCCTATCCCGGTATGGCGCTACAGAAGATGCGCGAAATTGGCCAGCTAATTCACGCCAAATTTGCCATCGACCGTATCGCGATTGTCCATCGACTCGGTCGCCTCGAAATAGGCGAAACCAGTGTGTTTATCGCAGTCAGCGCGCCCCATCGCGGCCCTGCCTTTGATGCGTGCCGATTTGCCATCGATACGCTCAAGAAAACCGTTCCCATCTGGAAAAAAGAGTACTTTTCTGATGGTGCTGTCTGGGCGGATGGTGAACTACCCTTGGCACCGCCTGGCCGAAATAGTGCATCCTAATGATTTGATGAAAACTCGGCTCTTCCCGGACTCAAAGCGCACAGCAGAGCTCGTCACTATCGCCTTCGTGAGTTTTGGTATCGCTGTTTGTGTGCCCTCGCGGGGCTGGGCACAAGACAAGCCGGATCGTCCCCCGTGGGCGCAACCAGGCAGTTCGCAGCCACAAGTCCAGACCCCGCAGCCGACTCAACCTGTCGGCGATGCACCTGACCTGCCTCAGCCGGTGCAGGCACCTCCACCGACGCAGGAGAAGCAGGAAGCACCCTCTCCTCGGAACACCATCAAGGTGCACGTGAACCTCGTCAATGTGCTTGTCAGCGTGCTCGACGACAAAAATCGTCCCGCGCCCAACTTGCCAATCGAGGCCTTCCAGATTTTTGAAGGGGGCATCCAGCAAAAGATCGACATCTTTGAATCAGAAACCAAGCAACCGCTGGATCTCGCGTTGATGGTTGATGCCAGTCTGAGTGCTCATAAAGAAATAGTCTTTGAGCGCGAAGCTGCCTCGCATTTCATCAAACAGGTACTTCGCCCGGATGACCGCATGGGCATTTTCTATTTCGACGAGCAGGTTACGCAACTTGGCGCATTCTCCGACAATGTGGCGACTCTGCAGGAGTCCGTCCGCAAGATTCCCGATGGTGCGGGAACCTCGATTTATGACGCAGTTCTTCTTGGCTCGAAAGCCCTCGAAAAACGGGGTAGCGACCGTCGCAGGGTCATCATTATGATTACCGACGCAGGCGAAACTACCAGTCGGGTCGATTTTGAGTCTGCCCGAAAGGCCGCGGTTCGAGCAGGGATTTTGCTCTATACCATCGTGATTCGACCGGTTAAAAATGAAAACGGAAGAAATACCGCAGGCGAGCACGCCCTCCAGACGATCACCGAAATGACCGGCGGAGCAATGTTCTATCCGGATAGCGCGCCCGAGCTTGCCGCCATCTTCGATCAGATCGATCGTGAACTTCGCACCCAATACCGCTTGGCATATTATCCGAACCCGCGCGGAACTCCGAATTCTTACCGTACAATAGAAGTGAAGGTGCTGCCGGGCTACACCGCACGGCATCGCACTTCGTATCTGAGCGGGCCACAGTAAGACATATCCGTAAACGGATGGGAAGTCACGCTGTTTACTCTGTTTGCCGGCCAGAGAGCAGGTTCCATGACGAAGGTTTTTCTAGAAGCCGCAATCGAGATTGCGCAGCAAGCGGGTAAAGTCCTGTGCGAGGAGATGGAACGTCCGGCCGACATCGCCTATAAGGGTGATTTTGATCTCGTGACCCAGGCCGATCGCCGCTCCGAAGCGTTAATCGTCAGCAGCCTGCAAAAGTACTTTCCACAACATTCCGTCGCTGCGGAAGAGGGAACTGGCAAAGATACCGGCTCCGAGTATCGCTGGCATGTCGATCCACTTGACGGCACGACCAATTTCGCACATCGCTATCCGTGCTTTTGCGTTTCTATGGCGTTGACTTGTAGAGACCAGTTGCAGGTCGGTGTTATCTATAATCCGGTGTATCGGGAACTCTTCTCTGCAGCGCGGGGCGAAGGCTCAACGTTCAATGGAAGAAAAATGAGCTGTTCGAAGATCAGTGCCATGAAGAACAGTCTACTGTGCACTGGATTCCCCAACCACGATCGAATGAGTCACCCGAATATTCATTATTACTGGGATTTTACGTTGAAGTCACACGGCGTCCGTCGCGATGGTTCCGCGGCGCTCGATCTTGCCTCTGTCGCACTGGGCCGTTTTGATGGGTTCTGGGAGTTCGGGTTAAAGCCATGGGACACAGCTGCAGGCGTCCTCATCGTCGAAGAGGCTGGCGGCAGGATTACTGATCTAGATGGCAATCCTTACAAACTGGGTGGCAAATCTATCCTTGCGTCGAACGGATTGATCCATTCAGAAATGGAACAGTTAGCCGCAGAAATTTCAAAGCGCTCAGCGGCAAGCGGACAGGCATGATCCGTTCGTGAAATATTTCGGGTGGAAGGGAGCCGGTCGAAGATGACTCTGCGGTAGCGGGTATCAGCCTTCCGGGAAGCTCCGAAATTCGAGAGTCGATCGAATGGAACGTTCGCGTAAGAAGTGTGGACTCGCCGTCCAACCCGTATTGAGTCTATAGGAACCGCAACACTTCAAATTGTGAACGGAACGCCAAAGCAAATGTCTTGTTCGGGGCACCCGGCGTCGTCAGAGTTGGCAGCTGCCAAGCGTTTGTCTACCGAGGAGTCCACCTCATCGGTAGCCTGATCAAGACAGATAGAGCGCCAACACCCGTAGGCAGCGAAATGGAATAATCGAACTCAAATGAGTGACTTGTCCCGTAGTCTCTTGAGACGGTCCAGAGAGCCCTGGTTCTGCAATTGACATCCTCTTCTACTGAAACACTCCATTTGCTGTCGCCACTCATTCACCCACCGATCTGAGGTCTGATTTCAGGCCTAGTACTGCTGCGGCCCCTTATGCCGCGCTCATGTCTACCTCACGGAATTCTTACGAACCGGAAGCTAACCTTCATTGGCAACGAACACTTTTCCAGATTTCCGTGCGAAACGACATTTCGCCATTCCCGGATAACTCGTTGCAACGGTTAAGGGAGAGAATTCATGCGCAGCTCTTTAGTTCCCAGCATCATTTTGTTATTCGCCCTTCTTCTTTTCGTTGGCTCGATTAGCGGGTTACCTGCCCTTGCCAGTGATGATCGAACGAAGCCGAACGATACCACTTCCACAATGAAGACTGCTCCTAAGAAAGCCGAGAGCAGTCTGACCGAAAGAGAACAAATGCTCCTCGAACGCGTCGAGCAACTGGAGAAGCGCGTTGAAGAGTTGGAAGCAAAGGAACACAGCGCAGCCCCTACTCAGCCTCTGACAGAAACCGCAAAAGGGACTTCTTCTGGTGCGCTAACCGGTGCTGCAACTGCCGCGCCAGCAGTCGCCGGGAACGCGAGCGAGGCATTCGCGTCTGCCTTGGGGAACATCCAACCGGTAGGTCCCGCGGTCACGCACCCGAAGCAGGACACCAACGCTGCGAGCGGCGGCGTGGCGCCTGCCAACGGCCCGCAAAAACCGATCGAGCCTTTTTCCGACTGGGACTGGACCTGGCTCAACGGCAACGCACGTACTAAAGAAATTTTTTGGGATACGAAGTTCTTTACTCCCGAGATCAGGGCCGACACCAACTACGTTTCCGACTTTAATCATCCTACCGATCATTCTATTGGTGGTTCGAGCGAACTATTCCGCTCTTCAGAAGTTCAGCTCGAGCAATTGGGCGTAGGGGGAGACTTCCATTACGACAACGTTCGCGCCCGTGTAATGACGCAATTTGGCATGTATTCGGTCACGACTCCCCGCAATGACGCCAGCCCCGCGCATGGTCAATGGGACCTGGCCAATGCTTATCGCTACGTTTCGGAAGCCTACGGTGGCTATCACTTCAATGTTCTGCACGGAGTCAACGTTGACGCCGGAATATTTATGTCCTATATCGGACTGTTCAGCTACTACAATTTTGATAACTGGGCCTACCAGCCGTCGTATGTTTCCTCCAATACTCCTTGGTTCTTTAATGGTGTCCGCGTACAGATTTTCCCGACTGCCCATCTGAAGATCGAGCCGTGGTTCATCAACGGTTGGCAGTCTTACGCTTCTGCGAACCACTCACCGGGCGTCGGCGGGCAAATCAAGTGGACTCCCAAGCCCTGGATTAACATCATTTCCAATAATTACGGCGTGGGCGAGGACGACGTCTTCGTTCCGGGCCGGCGACGTATTCATACCGATGACAGCGTTGAGATCAAATATTATGACCGTCCGGAAAAGACTCTGGACAAAATGGCCTTCTCAGTCACCGGTGATATGGGTTGTGAATACGGGGCAGGCGTTAGCTGTTACAGCGACAAGAAGGGTGGGCCCAAGCAGAGCTTTATCGGATACATGGTCTACAACCGCTTCTGGTTTCATCATGACTTGTTCGGGCTGACAATTGGAGGTGGACAGATCAACAATCCCGGTCGCTACCTGGTTCTGCTGCCCCCGATCAATGGAGAGACAGCCGTTACGGCGGCAACCAATTCTCCTTATTTCACCGCGAATCCTGGTGATCCGTTCAAGGCCTGGGATTCTTCGATCACGTTTGATTACATGCCCAAGCAATACATCACCTTCCGCGCGGAATACGACTATCGCCACGCCAGTGTTCCGTATTGGACCGGCCAGGGCGGCATTACTCCTCCTGGAGGCAACAATAACTTTCCACAGTACTACACATGCAGCAATGGATCTTCCTCTGGCCAGTCTACCTTGGGCGGAGCAGAAACAGCCTGCGGCGGAGGAATCAACAGCGTCTGGTTCCCGGATCTCCGGAAAGACGAGTCCTTCATTGATCTGTCGATCATGATCAAGTTTTAAGGAAGGGCCAGACTCCATGCGGGCCGTTCGAACTGTTTCCGATTGTGGATCAAATGCTATCGCTTGAATATGGACGGCTTTCAGCCGCCCTCGAGCCAAAAAGTGGAGTGAGAGGAATCCCTATGCGGTTATCCAATTCGTTCTTTCCAAGAATGTTGGAGGCTCGTACGTTTTTCCCTTTGCGAGCCGCCGTTCTTCCCTCCACGCTGTCCACCACAGAATTGGGCCCATTGCGTGCGAGCTGATTCGTGCGGTCAGCCCAAACTCGCTCTCCACTTCCTTCCGCAATTTCTGAATTTGTTCGCTCACGTTTTGGTTGACGGCCTTGAATTGATGTTCCATCGCCCAGAGTGCGGCATTGTAACCGCTCTTCAATTTGTCCATTTCCCGGGCAAACCGCTCTCGTACACGCGGATCAGGATAATTCCGGTAGCGCTGCCATCCTTGCAGCATTGTCTGGCACATCCGGTAAAGACTTGGCCCATTCTGCTGGAAGTCATGCCAGAATGCCCAATCCAGGAATCGTTTTGAGTCGTCACGCGTGATCGCTGCGTGCTTGAAATTGAATTTGAACTGGCCGTGAATGTCCGCAAAATCCACAGAGTCGAGCATACGTCCCTGTTCGTTCATCTCTTTGAATAGCGGAGTTCCCGGCACGGGCGTGTACAACATGAACTGGTGAAAATCGGTCTCATGATTGACCGCGTACTCGATCTCGCCCCGGATGTTTCCCGGTGTGTGGTGCTCCAGCCCAATGATTGTCGAGCCCTGTACGCGTATCCCGTGTTTTCGCATCTCTCGGGTCAGCTGTTGGGTATCCGTACCGTGTAATTTGGAGTAACTGGCTTTCTCCGATTCGAGCCCGATCCACACCCACGAAATTCCAAGCTCTACCAGTTCTTCCATCGTGTACTTGCCGACTGCATTCGCCGAAGCAAATACCGCCATACTCCAGCTTTTTCCCGCTTCCTTCATTCGCGCCAGTAATTCCAATGCGCGCTTTCGATGCAGTAGGAAATTCTCGTCCATTATGAAAAATGTCTTCACGCCTAGAGTTGACTCGAAATTATTCATGATTTCGTACAGCTCGTCGCCGGTTTCGTAAAAATTGTAAAAATTTCCCTTCCCGCCAAAAAACGAAGACGTCGTGCAGAAGCTGCAGCCCATCGGGCATCCTACTGAGGGGATAATTGTCGCTGCCGTCGAGCCACGCCTCTCCGGTAACCGCAATCCCAGCGAGCGCGTCCGGATCCCCGAAATAATCGCGGGATGCTTGATCGGTCGGGTCACGTCCTCATTCAGGTATCGCCTCATCCACGAGATTCCTTCCCCGCGTACGAAATGATCCGCATCCACGATCTGCTCTACGTTCGGTGTTGCCGTTACATGCCCACCGACGATGATGACGGACCGCGGCGAAAGCTCCCGGACCATCCGGCACATCTCTTTCACTTTCGCAACGTTCACAATGATTGACGAGATTCCCACCACATCGTATTGCTGTTCCGTGAGTTCCTTGGCAAATGCCTTTCGCGTCGGAAAGTCCAGTACCGTGCACGGCGCTGAAATGTTCGCCTGGATCATCATGATTCCCCATGACCGGTGAAACATGCGCAGCGAAAAGGCGCCTTGTGCGCGGGTAACCTGGTTGTGATACAGCTCCATGGGGTTGATGGCCCGGCTGCCGAATTCGTCGTCCTGCGCATAGGGCCCGAAGACGGAGCTGAGAAGAACTCGAGCTTGGCCTCCTTTTGGATGGACGGGAGTTGCTGGTGAAAGATGCAGATTGCTCAGTTGTGTAGGCACCCACCCAAAATAGCACTCCGACTCACAAACACCTTGTGACCAACGAACATCCTGTTGTGACATCGCGAACAAACTGATTTCATTTGCTTTGCCCTGGTCACCCTTTAACTTGCAGCATCTTCGATGGCGTGGGATGATTATAAATTGTGAGATGTGTACTGCTTTTGCCACTCTTCGCGTGTGGCGATATCGTCTAGGGGTCTAGGACGCCGCCCTCTCACGGCGGAAACCCGGGTTCGAATCCCGGTATCGCTACCATCTTCTGTTTGTGCAGCCGGACAGATCCTCCACAGAACAGAATAATTCGGCCTCGATTATTTCTTTTCCTTGGGCGGGAAGTCTTTAAATGTCTTGGTCACCAATTCGGATACTTCCTTGTCCATGTTCCTAAGAGCTTTGTCCGGGTCACGAAAAGTCTTGCTGTACGTAGTAACCCAAACCGGCTTGTTCGACGCTGCGTCAACGACGTGGAATACGATCTGGCCGCTCACTTTCATCCAGGTAGTTGGCGCGAGCGTCGGACCATCGCCTATCCCGTAATCAGGCGCGATATCGGCCGTGGTAACGGGACCGGAACCGGCTTGGGTGGCGCCGCCTGCACCCATCCGTATATCTCCTCCGCCGCTGTAGTAAAGGTAAAAATCAGGTTTTTCGCTGACTTCAACAAAACCCTTTGCTGCTAGATTTTGATTTACCGCCTTTACGATCTTGATATCCATTACGGCATTGGTGTCGGGATTCTGCCGCGTAAACAGCCTGTTCTGTCGCCACTGATAGTGCTGGTGCTCTGAGAAGTTGTATAGATTGTCAGACTTGGTGTCGACTTTTTGTGCTGCTGCGCAGACGGACAGTGCTGAAGCGCTGATCAGAACGAGAAATAGGCGTTCAAACAGAAGAATCATAAATAAGGACCTCTCGGCGGAGCCTGGTGGTCGGACCCATGACCGCAACGTTCAATACTGTATCGGTTAGGGAGGATGAAGCAAGTAGCCCGGTATTCGAGCCGATTTAAAAACTCGCTAATATACGGCGCACACCTTCACTGAACTGCTCGATGGGGGTGATCAAGCTGACGACTAGGAAACCGTCCCTCGGGAAGTCGAAAAAGTGGCCAGGATGAGTGATGACGTTTTGTTCGCGGATTAACCTGATTGCGCAATCTTCGTCAGATTGAGTGGCCGGAACGCGGAGGACGGCGTACCATCCGCCGGCTGCTTCCAGAAGTTCGCAAGTCGCATTCGTTGAAAGTTGACGGATCAGCGCGGCGCGGTTTGTTTGGATGCGGTCTGACAGTTGCTTTTGCAGGGAATGGCGTTGCTTCAGTAGCGAGGGAAAGGCGAATTGTGTGGGCGCATTCAGGGAAAGATAGGTGTCGGCGATGACTTCCAGTCGTTCCATCGCTCCGCGTGTCATTTCGTCAGGCCCGGTGCACACAAGCCAGGCCACTTTCATTTGAGGGAGAGCCGAAATTTTGGAGAGTCCGCTAAGGGTAAATGTCAGCGCTTCGTTGTTGGCGACGAAACTCCTGCGGGAATTCCCGTCAAAGGAGTAATCAAGAAACACTTCATCAACAATCAGCGCTAGCTGTCGCTCGCGACAGATGCAATTTAGCCGTGCGATCTCTTCGGATCGGACATAAGAGCCGGTGGGGTTGTTGGGATGGACTAGCAGGATGGCTCGTGTTCTCTCGGTGAGCGCCTGCTCGATGGAATGAAAATCGATCAGCCATTCTTGGGCATACTCGAGTGAATAGGGTACGAGCGCAATGTCCTGCAATCCTGCCAGAAAATCAAACAGCGGATAGCCAGGCTTCGGAACCAGTACCTCATCGATCGGATCGCAGAGAAGGCGAAATATGAACGAGTAGGCTTCGCTGGTGCTGGTCGTCAGAACAATTGATTCTGGATCGATGCTGGTGTTGTAATCAGTTCGATAGTAATTGGCAACTTCTTTCCGGGCGCTGAGCAATCCTTTTGGCTGGGGGTCGTAGGTCAGCGACTCCGGTTTTTGAAACGCGGAGAGGATACTTTCCGTGTCATACCGGAGACCGCATTGCGTTGGATTGGAAATGGTCAGATCAAGTAACGCTCTTCCGGCGTTTCGAAATTCTTCCAAAGTTTGGGTGAAACGGTTGGTCGATAATTTCCAGTTTGTCCGGTAGGAAAACATATTCGGAAAACGACAATACCACAGGCAGTCGCGGCGTGGGTGCAGCACTGCTGTCTTGCTTATGGATTATGTCGAGCTGCGATCGCTTGTGGCTCGGGAACGGATACGCCAGACAGGATCGCCTTCACTTGATTGAGTGCCAGCGGAATCGCATGACGCACGGGTTCGGAGAGCTGACTGGATAGCTCAAACGATTCGGCGCCAATCGAAACCACGTAGGCTTCTTGCGGCACTGAATGATAAAGGTCCCGCGCCAATACCAGGAGTTTTTCCGGACTCATCGAGTGTGTCAGCGCATCGGGAGGAAAATTGGCCGGTTCGACCAGCTTGGCGCAGACCGCACCTGCTGGAATTTCCCTTGACGCATCCACAAAAATCACCACGTTTGCTTCGCTGATTCTTTCAGCCATTTCGGGCAACCACTGCTGTCTGGCGTGCACTTCGGTCTTACCATCACAAATGCCACGTACCAGAGATTCGGCAACGTGCAGTGCTACGGCATCGTCACCGCGAAGAGGATTGCCACAGGCTAGTACTAACGCGCGTTCTGGCGAACTGAACAAGGAAACTCCATGTCTCATGTCTTAGGATGACCGAGACACCTCCAGATTGACCACACGTGTCGAGACATACAAGGACGTAGCGCACACCATTCAATTTGGTCAAAAGAGGAGTTTAGGAGCGGTTGACCCGACGGTGCTCAAAGCAGTGCGCATGAGGGGAATCACGCACCCTGCGTTGAAAATCACATCGGCAGGTGAGTGCAAACACACAGATGCGTGAAATTGAATCGAAGGAGTTACTCATAAGCATCAAAAGTTTCAATGCTTTGTGACAGATCGAACGAGCGTTCGTTTTGGTACTTCTATTGCCTCTTCTCCCCCTGTGGAAGAACAGACAGCCTTGGCCCAGGGTTCACGTTTCGCTCCGCAACCAGCCGTCGCTGTACTGACTACTTCAATTCCAACCCTTTTTTTTCCCCGAATTGACGTCGTTTCCTTCCATACGTTTACCCAATTTTCGTCCTCAATGTGCCTGGAGGCCCGAGCGTGCGCGACGACATGACCTTGCCCATCCCGTCCACCTTCCGAAATGGTGTTGATCGGAGAATGTTTCTCAAAATAGTGGCTCAAGCCACGGCCGCTATTGGTTTGAGCGGAAGCTTGGCCGCGAAAGTAATCGACGCCGTGGAGAAAGGAGCTCGACCCTCAGTTATCTGGCTGCACTTCCAGGAGTGCACCGGATGCACAGAATCGCTGCTCCGCACTTCACATCCCGGGATCGCCGAAGTCATCTTCGACCTGATTTCGCTCGATTACCATGAAACACTGATGGCAGCGGCGGGACATCAGGCGGAAGAGGTGCTGGAATCGGCCATCAAGAAGAACGCCGGCAAGTACATTCTGGTGCTGGAAGGGGCGGTGCCAACGAAGGAAAGTGGCAATTACCTGCAAATCGCCCAAAAAACGGGCATCGATATTCTTCATCACGCGGCCGCTTCGGCGGGCGCGATCGTCGCGATCGGATCATGCGCTTCATGGGGCGGGGTGCCATCGGCTGACCCGAATCCGACAGGCGCGACAGGGGTCAATCAACTCCTGGAAGGCAAGACCGTGGTCACGCTTCCTGGCTGCCCTGCAAATCCCTACATCTTGCTTGGCACCCTGCTGCAATTCGTGGCACTGGGAAAATTGCCGGACCTCGACGAACTAGGCCGTCCAAAGTTCGCCTATGGTCGGGTGATTCACGAACACTGCCCACGCCGCGCGCACTTCGACGCGGGGCGGTTTGCCGAGGAATATGGCGATGAAGGCCACCGCCTCGGCTATTGCCTCTATAAGCTTGGCTGCAAAGGGCCTTCGACTCACGCCAGTTGTTCCGTACTGCAGTTCTGCGAGGTTGTCGATGCCTGGCCGATCGGTCTTGGCCATCCCTGCTTCGGCTGCACAGAACAAGCCGTCGCGTTCCGCGTGCCCATGCTGAAGCCCGCCGAAATCGTTCGGCCAACTCCGCCAGCAACCTATGCCCCAATTGCAGCACCACAGGGTTCGATCAGTCCAATCGCTACAGGAATCGGTGGGTTGATTGGAGGCGCGTTGGTTGGTGCCGGTTGGATGGCTTCGAAACAGTTTGGATCGAAGCCGGACCGGCCTCCCGCAGAAACACCCCGGCAGGATCAGACCGGAACGTCGGGCAAGGAGTGACCGAGCCATGGACGTAAACCGCAGGGATGTCATTAAAGCGCTGTTCGGCGGTTCCGCAGTGGCCGCAATCGCTACCACAGGGATGCCCTCTGCCGCACGGGCATCAGAAGCAGACACGATTCCCCCGCTGCCAGATGCCGTTGGGCTGATGTATGACGCAACGAAGTGTATTGGATGTCGCGCGTGCATGCCTGCCTGCCAGAATGAAAACGGCCTGACACCGGACACGGGCGCAACCGGTGGCTTGTATCAACAGCCGGAAGCACTGAACTCCAGCACAAAGAACCTGATCAAACTGTACACCTCTCCGGATGGCAGCGAACGTTCCTTTATCAAACAACAGTGCATGCACTGCGTGGATCCGGCCTGTGTCTCCGGCTGCCCGATGCAGGCGTTGCATAAGGAGCCGCTCGGCATCGTTGGTTGGAAGTCAACCCTGTGTATTGGTTGCCGGTATTGCCAGATTGCCTGCCCGTTCAATATTCCAAAGTTTGAATGGCATAAGGTCAATCCCAAGATCGTGAAGTGTGAAATGTGCCGGCACACGGTCGGCAAGACTGCCGCGCAGCCTGCCTGTACCCGAGTTTGCCCGACGCACGCGGTCATCTATGGCAAACGCACGGATTTGCTCGCAGAAGCGCATCGCCGTATTTCGGAACGCCCTGGCTTCTACTTTCAGGATCGCGTGTACGGAGAAAAAGAGGGTGGCGGGACGCAATGTCTGATCCTGTCGCATGTTGATTTCAGCAAACTCGGGTTGCCGAAGCTCGGAAACGAGTCCGCACCGGCCCAGGTTCGCAAATCCACGAATTTTATCTATCGCGGGTTCCTGACTCCAATCGTTGCGTATGGCGGAATTGTCGCAATCATGCGCAACCGCTGGAAAGACCATCTTGAGCACGTTGAAAAAGAAAAGCAGCCCGAAACCCATTCCGAGGAGAACCACGCATGACTGCCACATGGCAAAAATGCATCCGGTTAAAAGAGCCGCTGCTCACTAAACCTTTCTATTTGTTTGCCGGCCTCGCGGCACTGGCGTTGCTTCTGGGGCTGTTTCGCGAATTCACCGGTCTCGGCTACGTTACAAATTTGAACGACGGCTATTCCTGGGGGTTGTTCAAGAACTGGAACGTCACGGCGCTGACAGCACTTGGCTCCGGCGGCTACGCCGTAGCCGTACTCGCCTGGATCTTTAATGAACGGAGATTTCACCCGATTCTCCGCACTGCGGTTCTGACGAGCTTGCTCGGTTATGGCACAGGCATGTTGGCCTTAGGTTTCGACGTGGGGCGCCCCTGGAATTTCATTCGGCTGAATGACCCCAGAAACTGGAATATGCATTCCGTACTTCTGGAAGTGGCGGTCTGCATGACGGCCTATGCCATCCTGGCACTGGACGTCGAGAATATGCCTCCGTTTCTCGAACGAATGTATCGCAGCAGTGATCCGCAGAGGCGGGAACGGGCATTGAAGATTTTCAACTTCATGCAAAAAACCTTTCCTTTTGGCATCGCGCTGGCATTCGTACTGCCGTCCATGCACCAGTCCTCGCTTGGTTCCCTAATGTACCTCGCGGGCAATCGGGTAAATGCCATCTGGCAGACACCGATGCTGCCGCTTCTCTATCTCGTGATGGCTTATATTCTCGGGTTTGCCTGTGTGCTGCTTGTCCTGATCCTGAGCAGTTACGCTTGGGATCTGGGGCGGGACCGCGCCATTCTGAGCAAGCTAGCCAGCATTATGTCTTGGACGACGCTGGTCTGGCTGGTGCTTCAGTTCGCTGATCTCATTTATCGCGGTATCCTGCCGCAAGCGTTCGCCTTTGACAAATACAGCATAACGTTTCTGGCTGAAACCGTCCTTCTGCTGATTCCCGCGGTTGCTTTGCGCAGTGCCGCCATCCGCGTTAATCCAAAGTCACTGTTCCGCATGACGTTTTTGCTCGCTCTGGGCGGTTTGCTGTATCGCTTCACTCCAACGACAATTGCATTCAATCCGCTGGGCGACTACCGGTATTTCCCATCCGTAACCGAAATCCTGATGAGCATCGGATTCACTTCGCTCGCCGTTGCCATTTTCTTATACGCCGTGAAGAAGTTCGCCATCCTTCCAGCTTCCGCAGGAAAGATTGCTGCGGAAGCGGCCATGGCGCCGTTTGATACCTTGTAGTGAGGGAGAGTTCATGAGCAATCGCATCACGATTGATCCAATTACACGAATCGAAGGACACCTGCGCATCGACGTGAACATCGATGACGGTAAGGTGAACGAGTCCTGGGCGTCCGGCACCATGTTTCGTGGCATCGAGACAATTCTGACCGGTCGTGACCCCCGTGAGGCCTGGCTCTTCACGCAGCGCTTTTGTGGCGTATGCACCACCGTTCACGCAATTGCTTCGGTTCGTGCGGTGGAGAATGCAGCGGGAATCCAAATCCCGCCCAACGCGCAATACATCCGCAATTTGATTCTGATTGCGCATGCGCTGCAAGACCACATCGTGCACTTCTATCATTTGTGCGCGCTCGACTGGGTCGACGTGGTTTCGGCTTTGTCCGCGGACCCGGCCAAGACCGCTGCGCTGGCGGGTAGCCTTTCCAACTGGAACCGCAACAGTTATCAGGATTTCAAGCAAGTGCAGGATCGCGTGAAGGCCTTCGTAGCCAACGGTCAGCTCGGCATCTTCGCGAACGGCTATTGGGGCCATCCCGCGATGCACCTGTCGCCGGAAGTGAATCTCCTCGCGGTCGCGCACTATCTGCAGGCGCTCGAGTATCAGCGTAGGGCAAATCAGATTGTCGCGATTCTTGGCAGTAAGACGCCGAACATTCAGAATCTGGCTGTGGGCGGAGTGGCAAATGCCATCAATCTGGATAACCAGGCCACCTTGAACATGGACAAGCTGTACATGATCAAGGACCTGTTCGACGAACTGAACGAGTTCGTCCGCAAGGTCTATTTCGTCGATGCTTGCGCGGTGGCCGCAATGTATCCAGACTGGTTCAACTATGGAGCCGGCGTGACCAACTACCTGGCTGTTCCGGATCTCCCGCTCGATAGCGCAATGACCCAATTCGATCTGCCGGGTGGGGTCGTTTTCGATGGCAAGCTCGACGCGGTTTATCCGATTAAGAGCCATACCGATCAGCGGCTAATCAACGGGGTGACGGAAAACGTCTCGCACGCTTGGTACGAAGGCGAAAAGACGCTCCATCCTTGGAAGGGCGAAACGAATCCGCACTTCACGGGGTTTAAGGATGACGCCAAATACACCTGGGTGAAGTCACCGCGCTTTGAGGGAAAACCGATGCAAGTCGGGCCATTGTCGCAAGTGCTGGTAGGATTCGCGCAGGGTCATCCGCTGACTGTGAAATGGGCCAGCGAAGCGATCAAGAACGTTTCCGCTCTGACCAAGAAGCCAGTAACTCCCGTAATGCTGCAATCGACGTTAGGGCGCATTGCTGCACGAGCGATTCGCGCCGCGATGCTGACTGATTTGTCGAACAAACACTGGGAAATGTTAGTGAAAAATATCGGCTCGGGCGATGTGCGAATATTCGTCAAACCACAATTTGGAGACAAAGAACTTCATGGTGTCGGATTCCACGAAGCACCGCGCGGCACCTTGTCTCACTGGGTCGTAATCAAGGATGGCGCGATTGCCAACTACCAGGCCGTTGTACCGACAACCTGGAATGCTGGACCGCGCGATGAGCACGGGACACATGGCCCATACGAGGCATCGTTGATCGGGAATCCTGTAGCCGATGCGCAAAAGCCACTGGAAGTTCTCCGTACCGTCCACTCGTTTGATCCGTGCCTGGCCTGCGCGATACATACATTTGATCCTGAAGGCAAGGAAGTCGTCACCGTATCTGAATAGGAGCGATCACTATGAGTGAAGTAGTACACGCCGTCCCGGCCCGCACCGGCGAGAGGACGATCGACTCCGAACACGATGTACAGCTGCAGCTTCTGGATTCGCTTTCACAGACCCTGCAGAAGCCTGAAGGATTACTGCCGGCCAACTACATCCTGGACCAGTTCATCGAGTTTTCTGACATGCATTTTCTGTCAGAACAATTGGTGATGAGGCTGCATGGATATCCCGGCTACGAACCGCATTTGGAAGAGCATACGCGATTGATGAAGAAGGTCCGCGAAATTCGTGGCCAGGTCAATAAAGGCGAAGCAAAAATCGGCGTTCAGTTGGTCGGCGAATTGCGCGAGTGGTTGCTGACACACATTGCCGTCGAGGATGTGGCATTTGGCGAATTCCTGAAGAGCCGCGAAGGGAAAAGATGAAGCCAGTCCGTATCGGCATCTTGAGCGTGGGCAACATTCTAATGGGTGACGATGGCGTCGGCCCCTTTATCTTGAAGACTCTGGAATCGCGCTATACCTTCCCTCCCAATGTAGTGTTGGATGATTTGGGAACACCGGGGCTCGGTATTACTTCTTTTTTTTCGGACTACGACGCGGTGATCTTGATTGACGCGGCGAAGGCCACTGGGCGACCAGGTGAAGTGAAGCTCTATCGCAAAGATCAGTTACTGCACATCAAGATCCAGCCGAGGGTCAGCCCGCATGATCCGGCGCTGGTCGAAGCGCTCTTATTCGCGGAGTTAAGTGGTATTTGCCCGTCAGAAGTGTTGCTCATCGGGATCATTCCCGAATCTTGCGAGTTGGGTTGTGCCATGAGCCCGGCCATGATCGATGCCGTTGAACCTACCATCACGGCGATTATGGTTGAACTCTGCAGATTTGGAATTGCCCCTCACTTGATTGCCACTCCCCAAGCACCAAACATCTGGTGGAACGAAAAACCATCCTCCGCGCTCCCTGAGGAGGTGCCGGCCCATGTGCTTGGCGATACCCGGTAAAGTTGCACAAATCGAGGAAAGAGATGGAATGCGCTGCGGCAGGATTCTGTTTGGCGGAATCGCGCGCCAAGCCTGTCTGGATTTTGTGCCTGAAGTGAAGGAAGGCGACTACGTCCTCGTGCATGTCGGCTTCGCAATTAGTATCGTCAATAAAGATGAAGCAGAACGGACCTACGCGCTCCTGGAGACTATGGGTTATCTCACAGAAGAACTGGCAATCGAGGCCGATCCTCTTGCCGTACCTCTTCTTCGACCGTCAGCGAAAATATCATGAAGTACCTGGACGAATATCGGGACGTGAAGATTGCTACGGCGCTTGCCGCCGAAATTCGTCGACGTTCTACGCGCCCGTGGGTTTTGATGGAGATCTGCGGCGGCCAGACGCATACGCTGATGCGTTATGGGATCGATGACCTGCTGAAGGATAGCGTACAGATCGTACATGGACCAGGTTGCCCGGTGTGCGTTACGCCGCTTGAGACGATTGATCGCGCGATTGCCTTGGCCCGGAGGCCAGACGTCACACTCGTGTCATACGGGGACATGTTGCGCGTTCCGGGGTCCGACACCGACTTATTTCACGTCAAGGCCGAGGGCGGAGATGTACGGGTGGTGTACTCGCCGATGGACGCAGTGGAGCTAGCGCGCTCGCATCCGGACCGGCACGTTGTATTTTTTGCGATTGGATTTGAAACAACCGCACCAGCGCATGCGATGGCTCTGCTCGTCGCGGAACGATACGGGCTCAGCAATTTTTCATTGCTGGTTTCGCATGTTCTCGTACCTCCAGCTATCCGTACACTCCTGAATTCGCCAGGCAATCGGGTTCAGGGGTTTATTGCTCCCGGACATGTCTGTGCGGTGGTCGGATTTAGGGACTACGAAGATTTGGTCCGCGAATATCATGTACCAATCGTGGTCGGTGGTTTTGAACCAGTGGATTTGCTGGAAGCGATCCATCTCCTGGTGGTGCAACTTGAAGAAGGCCGTGCAGAAGTCCAAAATCAATACACGAGATCGGTACAATACAAGGGAAATCCTGCAGCGCAGCAGGCCGTAGCTAAGGTGTTTGAGGTTTCTGACCGCAAGTGGCGCGGCATTGGCAAGATTGCAGCGAGTGGTCTTCGTCTCAAGGAAAAATATGCGGCCTTCGATGCTGACCGAATCTTCGACCTGGAAAATATCAGTGCGGATGAGCCGGAAGAGTGCATCAGTGCTGAAGTTCTGCTTGGAATGAAGAAACCCACTGAATGCTCTGCATTCGGCGTGCGGTGTACCCCGGAAAATCCCTTGGGTGCACCGATGGTTTCAACGGAGGGTGCCTGTGCCGCGTACTACCAATACCGACGTCACCTCGTCACACTCTGACCGTCTGACGGTAGATTCACCGACGGCCATGAACCTCGCCGCGTTTACGTGTCCCTTGCCGGTTCCAGCGAAGGAACGCATCCTGCTAGGCCACGGCAGTGGTGGCAAACTCAGTGCCGAACTCCTGAAGAATGTTTTCCTGCCGCAGTTTGGAAATCCAGTGCTAGACCGGTTGGAGGATCAGGCTGTATTGTCGCTCAGGGATTCGCGCCTGGCCGTTTCGACGGATTCATTTGTCGTGAAGCCATTGTTTTTTCGCGGAGGGAATATCGGGTCATTGGCCGTCCACGGAACGATCAATGATCTGGCGATGGGTGGAGCAGTTCCGCTTTGGCTAACCGCAGCATTCATCCTTGAAGAAGGATTGCCGATTGAGGCACTGCAACGCATTGTGGCCTCGATGCATGAAGCAGCGGCCGATGCCGGAGTGCAAATTGTCACGGGTGATACGAAAGTAGTGGAGAAGGGCAGCGCAGACGGTATTTTTATCAATACGACAGGAATCGGACTGTGCCGCGACGGGATTACCCTTTCGGCCAGCCAGGCGCGGCCCGGTGATTGCATTCTCGTAAGTGGGACGCTTGGTGATCACGGGATTGCCATCCTGGCGGAACGCGAAGGGTTGAAGTTCGAGACGGAGATCAGCAGTGATTCGGCTGCACTGCACACCTTGGTTGGTGATCTATTACAGGCGACCCACGAGGTTCGGTGCTTGCGCGATCCGACCCGCGGCGGGCTATCGAGTACACTGAATGAAATTGCGGACTGTTCACGGGTTGGCATCGAACTGGAGGAAGCAGCCATTCCGGTGCACGAAGAGGTGCGCGGTGCCTGCGAAATGTTGGGGCTTGATCCCTTGTATGTAGCCAACGAAGGCAAGTTGGTGGCGATTGTGGCGCCAGAGGTGGCGGAAAAGGCTCTCCGATCCTTGCAGAATCATCCTTTGGGCAAAGATGCCCGTATTATCGGGCGCGTGACCGAGCAACACCCGCGAATGGTCGTGATCCGTACTCCGTTTGGCACGACGCGGATTGTTGACATGCTTGCGGGTGATCAACTCCCGCGTATCTGTTAGGAGCTGGCTGTGCACGAAGTTGGGATTGCTGCTTCGATTCTGGAAACCATGGACGCGGAAGCCAAACACCGGCCTGATTCGCGGATCATTGCCGTTGGCCTGCGGATTGGTGCGTTATCAAACGTCGACAAGGATGCGCTGATGTTCGCCTTCGACGCTCTGACACGAAACTCTCCCTGGCAAAGCCTCAAGATTGAAATCGAGTGGCGCGAACGCAGGCAGAAGTGTCTGGGTTGCGGGGAAGAATTCGCTGTAGAAAATTATCAATTGGCATGTCCGAAGTGCGGTGACGCGCGCACCACTTGCATCAGTGGGACAGAGCTTGATATTGCTTACCTCGAAGTGGAGGACCTATGCGTGCAGTCGTAGAAAAAAAAGTACTCAGCGAAAATGATCGACTTGCGGCCGAGCTACGTCTGCGATTCGAGAGAGAGAATATTCTCTGCGTGAACCTGATCAGTTCGCCGGGTTCGGGCAAGACAATGCTCTTGGAAAAGACCCTGGCAACCTTGCCCAAGGATACGCCGGTGGCCATTTTGACCGGAGACATTCAGACGGACAATGATGCGAAGCGCCTTTCGCGTTATGGTTTCCCTGTTCGTCAGATCGTCACTGGCGGGACGTGTCACCTGGACGCCCGAATGATTGAGCGACATTTGAATGAAATTGGCTTTCGCGGGCCGGGCACTCTATTTATTGAGAATGTCGGAAACCTGGTCTGCCCTTCGAGTTATGACCTAGGTGAGGTTGCAAAAATTGTGCTGCTTAGTGTGACAGAAGGCGAAGATAAGCCGTTGAAGTACCCAGGAATCTTTTACCGCTCGTCCTTGATGCTCTTGACCAAGACTGACCTCCTGCCTCACGTTGATTTTGATCCGGCTCTGGCGCTTGAAAATGCGCGCAAGATTCACCCTGAGATCGAGTTCATTGCTCTGTCAGCCCGTACGGGCGACGGCATGTCAGAATGGTTGAAGTGGCTGAACGTCCTCCGTGAGAAAGTGATCCCGCACCTGGCGGCCACTAGGTAATTGTTATCGATTGTATCGAAGTCAGCCAGACGGAAACGGCAGGATGAACAAAACTGGAGACGAGCCGACGTCACCGGCAGAGAGAATCGCGTCCTTGCTGCTCGATCCCGCCGTTAAGAGTTCCCCTTTGAAACGGTATGATAGAAACATCGATTATGAGTTCCTTGCGTAAGGCCATCCAGGTGACGGGCATCGTGCAGGGTGTCGGGTTCAGGCCCTTCGTTTACCGGTTGGCGAATCAGTGTGGCCTTGTAGGCTTTGTTGCGAATACCCCCTCCGGAGTCAGCATCGAAATTGAGGGGACTCCGGAAAAGGTGGAGGAATTCGTAGTTCGCTTGCCTCGGGAGATTCCTCCACTTGCTAAGGTCACTTCAATTAACGATTCCCAGATGCCGTTGCTCGGTGAAAAAACTTTCAAGATTGTCACGACCCGGATCGGGGAGTCCGCGAATACGCTGATTTCACCCGATATTGCGGTATGTGATGACTGCCTCGCGGAACTCTCCAATCCGCGCGACCGCCGCTTTGCCTATCCCTTCATCAACTGCACAAACTGTGGGCCGCGATTCACTATTATTCGCGACATTCCTTATGACCGTGCCCGTACGTCAATGGAGAGGTTCCAAATGTGTGCGGCATGCCAGGCCGAATACGACGACCCGGCAAACCGTCGATTCCATGCGCAACCGAATGCGTGTTGGGATTGCGGCCCACAGGTTCAGTTGTTGGGCGTTGACGGGATCGCTGTCGATATTGTCGAGCCGATACGTGAAGCTGCGAGGCGCTTGCGAACGGGGCATATTCTGGCGATTAAGGGGCTCGGCGGATTTCACCTGGCATGCGATGCGGAAAACTCCGCGGCAGTTGACCAATTGCGTGAGCGAAAGAATCGCTTGGAAAAGCCGTTGGCCATCATGGTGTCGCGCATCGAAATTGCGGAGAAGATCTGCGTCGTTGACGCAGATGCGCGCAGACAACTACTGTCGATCGAACGGCCGATCGTGTTGATGCCCAGACGGGTTGAGACAGAACTTGCGCCAAATATCGCACCCGGCAACCACTTCCTCGGCGTGTTTCTGCCGTATACCCCGCTTCACCATCTGCTCTTTACCAGTGGCAAGTTTGACGCGTTGGTTATGACCAGCGGAAACCTGAGTGAAGAGCCAATTGCCTGCGACAACCGGGAAGCGGTCCGACGATTGCGTGGTATTGCTGATGCGTTTCTCGTTCACGACCGGGAAATCCTGCGCCGTTGTGATGATTCTGTAGTTCGAATTGTAGCGCAACTACCCAGACAGTTTCGTAGGTCCCGTGGATATGTGCCTGCTCCGATTGCGATCGAGCATCAATCGGTTCCCATTCTTGCGGTTGGCGGCGAGCTGAAAAACACAATTTGTATCGTTCGCGGAGCAGAGGCGTTTCTCAGCCAGCACATTGGCGATCTCGAAAATCTGGAAAGCTATGGGTTTTTCAACGAAGCGGTCGAGCATCTTCAACGCATACTCGAAGTCCGCCCTCGAACCATCGCCCATGATTTGCATCCCGATTATTTTTCAACAAAGTGGGCCCGCGATCACGAGGATGCCGAACATATCCCGGTGCAGCATCATCACGCGCACATCGCTTCTTGCATGGCTGAAAACCATCTGGGTGGGAAGGTCATTGGCATTGCGCTCGACGGCACGGGATTCGGCTCGGATGGAGCGATCTGGGGTGGAGAAATATTGATTGCAGACTATGCTGTTTTTGAACGGGTGGCACAGCTCCAATACGTTCCGCTGCCGGGAGGGAGCGCGGCGATTCGTGAACCGTGGCGGATGGCAGTCAGTCATTTGCTGAAACACTACGGTAACGATGTGCAGTCGCTGGGCTTGCCGTTTCTGAAGGAGATTGATCCTCGCAAAGTGCAAATTGTTCTTCAAATGACGGAGCGGGAGATTCATTCACCGAGGACTTCAAGTTGTGGCAGACTGTTCGACGCCGTTGCCGCCCTGATTGGATTACGCAATATGGTAAGTTATGAGGCGCAAGCCGCAATTGCATTAGAGATGGCCGCATACGTTTCCGCCGACGAAGGAGTCTATCCGTTTGATCTGGTCAAAGAAGGCGCGGTCTGGAAAATTGGAACCCATTCGCTGTTTGACTGGCTTATAGCTGACTTGCGAAAGCGAGTCGGAATTGCCGATATGAGTAGACGTTTTCATAACGGATTGGCACTGGTGCTGGGGGACGTTGCAGCAAGAATCCGTGATGAGCACAACTTGAATCGAGTTTGCCTGAGTGGAGGCTGCTTTCAGAACGTCTTGCTATCTGACCTCATTTCATCGGCTTTGCAGAAGAAAAACTTTGAGGTATATGTTCACAGAGAAGTCCCGGCCGGTGACGGGGGAATCAGTCTGGGGCAAGCTCTGGTGGCGGCCCACCGAACGCAAGCACACACGAGACAAGCCTCTTGACTATCGAGTGCCATACTTTACGCTGCTGGTCGCGCCTTTGCCTTCGGTAACTCTTACAGTTTCTCCTGCGGCAACGTTTGTAAGCCGGTCGATCTGGCCGCTAGGCCAGTGAATTTCGACGGAGTCCGCTTGGTCACGTTGTGCCAACCCGAACGTCAGCACTAATTCGCTTGCCGATAGATAGCTCGATCCACTCCGCAGCATCTGTGCTTGTGTTTGGCCGCCGGACATGATTTTGACGATCGTCCCGATTCCGTCGCGATTCGATTTTGTGCCAATCAACTTGATGCGCAGACTCTTGTTTGCGACGGAGCCCGGTTTCACGTCATTCTCGAACAGATAAGCTGGGCCGCCGTTGGTAGAGAGCAGCAAATCCAGGCGGCCATCGTTGTTGAAATCCGCATAAGCTGCCCCGCGTCCAACACGCGCAGATGCGAAGGCTGCTCCCATCTGCCTGGTTACTTCTACGAAACCACCGTTTCCTGCGTTACGAAACAGGTGTGGAGGCATGGCGTACTTTACATTCGGCTGCACGCGCTGAATATCGGCATCGATGTGACCGTTTGCAATCAGAATATCAGGCCAGCCATCGAGATCGTAATCGAAGAAGAAGCACCCGAAGCCCAGAGTCAGAAGGGAATCGCGGCCAATTTCGGAACGAGGTGCTTCATCGACAAACAGCCCCTTTCCCTCATTGTGATAGAGCGAAAGCATCTGATTTGAGAAATTTGTGATCAGGATGCTGGGCCTGCCGGAGTGATCATAATCCGCTACGTCGACACCCATTCCCGCTCGCGCCACGCCGTCTTCACTGAACGCGATTCCTGCCACGACGGCTTTTTCCGTGAATGTGCCGTTGCCATTATTGTGATAGAGCTTGTTTGGCTGCGTGTCGTTTGAAAATAGTAGATCGGGCCAGCCATCGTCGTCGTAATCGAGGACCGCGATTCCCAGGGTTTTCGAAGTCGGATCGCCGACGCCGGCTTTCTTGGTGACGTCTTCAAATGTGCCGTCTCCCTTGTTGTGCCAGAGACGCACGGCAGTTCCCTTGTACGATTCGGGAGTGCAATACGATTTATTTTTCCCATCGAGCGTGCAATATAGGTCTCCCTCAAGCGACCATTGCACGTAATTTGCGACGACTAGATCGAGTTTGCCATCTTTGTCGTAGTCGACCCACGCGGCACTGGTGCTGAATTCCCTGGGTCCAGTCAATCCCGCTTTTTGCGTCACATCGGTAAACGTACCGTTGCCATTGTTGTGAAAAAGACGGTTCTGGCCCATCGCGGTAACAAATAGATCGTCAAAGCCATCATTATCGTAGTCGCCCACGGCGACACCCATGCCGAAGAATTCGACATCAAGGCCCGCCTTATGTGTTACGTCGGTGAAGGTCCCGTCATGATTGTTGTGGTAGAGCTTGGGCGTTGAATGCTTATCCGATTGGCCTGGCCAGTTTGTTCCGTTCACGATAAAAATATCCTGCCAGCCATCGTTGTCGTAATCGATGAACGCGACTCCCGGGCCCATCGTTTCCGGCAGGTATTTTTTTCCGAACGCAGCATTATTGTGAACGAAGCGAATGCCGGCTCTTTGCGTGACATCGTGAAAGGTTATTGTAGAGGAGTTTGAACTATCTGTTTTTGTCTGCGCAAGTAACCCTGAACCAAGAACCAAACCGAAGAGCAGCATCCACCACGTTCTCAAAGATTCTCCGCCTTTCCTTCCCGACCTACGCCCAACGAATCGGCGACCCGGTTTATGTAATTGAACCACGACGCGATCAAGGTAATCTGCAAGATCCCCCGATCATCGAATCCCGCCGCACGCAGACGGGTGTGATCTGAAGGACTGCATTGAGTCGCATCTTTGGTCAGTTTCACGACATATTCCAACATAACGCGATCCTGTTCGGAGATCGGGGCTGTACGGTAGTCCTTTCGTAGTGCCAGGACCATATCCTCGTTCAATGTGACGCGACGCAGAAACTCTGCGTGGGACTCGATTCAATAGTGGCACCTGTTTACGACCGAAACCATAGTCGCAATCATTTCGTGCTGATCGCGGCGCAAAGGTAAATCCGGGGACATCATCGCCCCGAATGCACTGAACGAATGGTACATCGCCTGCGGAATGAGGCTGTGCGAGGACACGATGCCAGCCTCCATGCCGTGGTCGACCGCGGGAACCGGTGTCGCATATTCCTGGGGATATAGCTTGCGCTGCTCCATCATGGCGATGCGCACCTGCTCATCGTCTTCCATGCCAATCGTCTTTATCCAAGTCATTTTGTCTCCCAAGTAAAATCTGGAACCAAGGCCAGGTCAGCGCCCGGCCCCGGCCGCTGGTTTCTTGACCGTCCTGACACCGGCAGCGGTCACCTTGCCCTGCGATCCTGTCGTCGACGTGTTTCCCAGGGGAACTGATACATGCTCATGTACCGCTTGCCGTTCGTTGTTGTCTTCTGGATGGGCCTGGCGATATGCGCCGGTTAATGCCTGGGAGGCTTCATCGGCCTTGAACCGCAAGTATCGCTCTTTATGGTCATTTGCCCGAGTGTCATCACCCAAGCCTGTGTAGCAGAGCATCAGATTGTAGTTAGCCTGCAAATCTTCTGGGTCGATAAGGATCGTTTTCTGGAACTCCGTCACTGCGGCCGCGTACCGCTTCTGGAGAAAGTACACACGTCCGAGTTCGTTGCGCACAACACGATCGCGCGGGAACTGCTCCAAAACCGATTGAAGCACTTTGGATGCCTCGTCGTACTTGCCTTCTTCTTTGAGTACCCGGCCATAAAAGAAGTTCGCCCGAGCTAATCCTGGCTTGAGAGCTAGCGCTCGAAGCAGGACTTCTTTTGCCCCTTGGGTGTTTCCTTCCTGAACGCGTACCCGGCCGACGTTTGTCCAGCCATCGGGATTCTGCGGATCCATCTTTGTTATTTCAGTGAAAGCCTGTTCTGCTCCGACGAGATCACCTTGCAGGAAAAGTCCAATACCGAAATCGTTCCATCGGGTCCAATCGTCTGTGGACCAGGCAATCTCTGGAGCGGGTTCTTTGGCGCTACGCGGCAAAACGCGAAGGCTCTTGGTGTCTTCCGCAACGACGACAATCGGCAAATCCGGAATGCCGCTTACCTTGCTGGACAGATCTGACATATCTCCGGTAAAGCTGACCCTGCGATCATCATAGGCGGGCGTGACCAGCGGATTTCCTTCGACTGGATCCTGTTTGCCGGCAAACATGAATTGCGTATTCCACCATTGGAACTTCCGATAGTTTAGCTTCGAATGCAAGACGATCTTGTCGCCTGAATTGTCGGGAATGTGCATGCGGAAATGGACCGTGTCGGCAGCACCAGGAGGAATCAGCTTTACATACACCACAGCACGGCTCGCCCACGCGTTACGCTTGTTGATGGGATTTCCGTGCTCATCGATCTGCAGCGACTTGTAAAAGTGCGCACCAGGTTCGACGGGACCTTTCCCGTCGTTGTCCACTTTGCCACTCCAGTATAGGACTTGGCCTTTTTCATCGGTCGCCTGTAGTTCGAGCCAAACGTCGTAGGCATCGACCGTCCCGCCCGGGAAGAAGTGGCCGACCTTGCGCGTCCGGACGACAACATCGATGACAACGTCATCTCCGCGGCGCACAGCGGCATCCACGCGGCCCAGCGGAGCAGTCAAAGGTCGCGCTTCCCCGGCTGCACCTGTCGGCAGCGATACGTCCGCTTCCTCGCCGACGGCGAACGTCGTGGACAGCTCCTGTTTTGGCATTGCAGCGGCTGTCCTTTTCTCAGATACGTTGCCTGCAGGTGAAACTGCAAAAATATCCACGGTCAGCTGCTTGTCTTGCAAGAATCTCTGGCTCGACAAGAGCTGGTCCTTGTCCTCGTTGGCGGTCGGTAAGGCGGTGTTGGCGCCGGGGAACCGATGTGAATGGACGTAACCATCGATGTTGCCTTCGTCAGACGAAGCAACCATTGGCATGTGGCAATCCGCACACATCATCGATGTGGCCGGATAGTAGAAAGCTCGTGCTCCCTCACCGGAGACGCCGCTGGCCTGCCAGTTGTCGTATTCGTTGAAACCGCGAATCCAACGATAATGATTCAGAGGCTGGTCGAGATGAACTTTGTGGCAGCCCGAGCAGAATTCCGGAACCTGTTCCCGCATGAACGGTTTCAGGAAAACCCGTCGGTGTGGCTCGGGATTGAGCTTAACCATGAAATCATGCAGGCCGCGAATGTATGGGTTTTCGCTTGCAGCCAGTGCGTGTAGCGCGGGATATTCCAGCGTGAAATCACCTTGGCCCATTGTGCCTTTTACCTGAACAATGCTATGGCACATGAGGCAGCTAAGGCCTGCCTTTGCCTCGGGCTTTGAGATGTTTTCCGCGATGGGTCTGTCCATCATGCCGCTAAAGAGAAGAGCCGGATCATGGCAGCCGGCACACCACTTGGATGGCTGAACCCCGGCGACACTCTGCATGTATTCGATGCTTCTGCGGTACCACTGATTGTTGAAGGAGGAAAAATGATGCGAAGAACTTTCCCACTGTTTGTAGATATCGCGGTGGCAGCGCTCGCACGCCTTTGACTGCATAAAGTAGTCAGCGGGAATGTACTTTCCATCCGTGGTTTGCGCAGAACTGGGGAAAAACTTCCCGTGGATGCCGTCACCTTCTTGTTCCATCGAGAGAGGAGAGATTGGAGGGTTGGTTACCTGATAGCGGAACTTGCCCGCGTATTCGCGCATCCACCACGCGCCAGAGCAGATTCCACCCGTTGCCACCAGAACAGACGCGATGCGCAATGCTTTTTGCAACCCCTCCGTTCCAATCAACTTGTGCTGCAATAGCCAGGCGATTGCCAGAAAAATCACCGACAGCACACACGCTGCAATATGGGCAAGCAACCACAGCTTGAAGCGATGCGCCGTACCAATGCGAAGGAGAACAGCGCCTAAGACGGCACCGAGTAACAGAAAAAGCCATCCAATCTTTGCGACCAGAGTCTCACGGCCAATGCCGCGGAAGAGAAAAGCCAAGAGGCCTAGCCCCACAAATAGGCCAAGCCCTGAATGGAGGATTACCGTTGCAGCGTAAAAGAGTGTGGCAGACGGGAAAGCGAAAAGATAAACCGCAGTAACCACCAGGACAAAAACGCTAAGCCAGCGCCAGCGTTGCATTACCGTTCCCCCCAACTCACTTCACCCCTTTTTTGCCCCAATTACAAATGCGGCCGGAGAAAATCTCCGGCCGCTGAGTTCTTGTTGGGGTGCTTCCGGGGTCGGCAAAGATCACCATCGAAGGAAGCAATTGCAAGTTGCCAAAGTTATAAAGGCTAGCCGAGCGCCTGACAATAGTGCGAAACAACTAGAAATGGTAAAGTTCTGTAAAACCTTTCTGTTCAGTTACTTGAAATGCTTTTCCGGCGGCCAGATTTCTGTATTCTTCGGTTGCTCCGCTAGGCCAGCGAATTACCACTCGGTCTATCCGGTCCTGCTTTGCCAAGCCGAAAGTCACAGGGAATTCGGATTGAGAAAGATAGCTCGAGCCGCTGCGAACCATGCGTGACGCAATCTGCCCATTGTAATAGATTTGAACAACGGCACCGATGGCGTCGCGGTTTGATTTTGTGCCAATCAAATGAAAGCGAATGCTCCTATTGCCGTCAAGCTGGTCGTTTCGGTAAAGATACGCCGGTCCGTTATTGGTCGTCAGTAAGAGATCGAGATCACCGTCACGATCGAAGTCACCTACTGCCAGTCCGCGACCCACCTTGGGCTGATCAAATCCTCCACCCACTTCCGAAGCGGCATCGTAAAATTTCATTTTGCCTTGGTTGATAAACAGCTGAGCGGGTTGTGCGTATCCGACGTTGCCGCGGATATTTCTTACTGTTTCATCGATGTGACCATTGGCGACAGCGATATCGAGCAAACCGTCCAGGTTTGCGTCGAAGAATGCGCAGCCGAATCCGAGAGTGTTTCGCGAAGCCGGACCTAAGCCTGCTTGCATGGCAACATCGTCATACCCTTTTGCGCTTGGTTTGTAGAGTCCGATCATCTCGTTATCAAAATTAGTGATGATGATTCCAGGCTTCCCCGTATTTTCGAAATCAGCGACGTCGACACCCATTCCGGCCCGTGCTTTTCCTTCGATGCTGAAGGCCAGACCGGCCTCGACGGCGATGTCCTTGAATTTTCCGTTTCGCAGGTTTTGGTAGAGCTTGTTTGGCTGGGTGTCGTTGGTGACCAGGACGTCCGGCCAGCCATCCTGGTCATAATCGAGCATGGCAACGCCCAGGGACTTGGAACTACTATCGAAGATCCCGCTAGCCGCGGTAACGTCCTCGAAGGTGCCGTTGCCGCGATTATGATAAAGCCAGCAGGTATCACCGCGATAGGCTTCGGGCGTGCAATAGGATTTGTTTTTTCCATCAAGGCTGCAGAAAACATCTCGCTCGGCAGACCAATGCACGTAATTGCAGATGAGCAAATCCAGGAATCCGTCCCGATCGTAGTCAAACCAGATTGCGGACGTGCTAAGGCCTTCTTTCCCGGCAAGACCGCTCGCTCTTGTAACGTCAACGAATGTACCCTTGCCCGTGTTGCGAAAGAGCCGGCTCTGCCCCACGCACGTTATTAAAATGTCAGGAAAGCCATCGTTGTTGTAATCACCGATTGCGACGCCCATGCCGTACATTTCCTCATCAAGTCCTGCGGCCCTCGTGACGTCTGTAAATGTGCCGTTGCGATTATTCCGATACAACTTCATCGTCGTGCGCTGGCGCTTGTGGCCGGCCCAGTCCATACCGTTTACGAGCAGGATGTCTTGCCAACCATCTGCGTCATAGTCGAGGAATGCACAACCTGAGCCAAGAGTCTCCGGAAGTAACTTGCCGCCATATGCGCCGCTGTTGTGACGAAAATGAATGCCCGCCGACTCCGTGGTATCTACGAAGCGGATGCCCGGAGATGCGGCTTTGAGCAGAACCGGAAGCGCTGCCCAACCAATGCCCGCACCAAATGCATTTTGCAGGAAGGTGCGACGCTTCACGGAAGACTTACCAGCCCGTTGCGAATTGCATATACGACCAGTTCGGCGGTCTTATGAATGCCGAGCGCATCCATGATGTTGGCACGATGAACCGAAACGGTATTTACGCTGAGATTTAATTCGGTGGCGATCTCTTTGTTGGATTTTCCGGCAACGATGTGTTGCAGAATTTCCAGCTCGCGAGTGGTCAGCCCGGTATCGCGCTCGCCCCGTAGCCCGCCCGTTCTCGTAATTTGTGGATCAAGTACAGTTTTTCCGTCGGCGACTTGTTTGATGGCATTGACCAGATCCAGATCCATTGCGTTTTTGAGTATGTAGCCGCGCGCACCCGCTTCGATTGCCTGTTTTACGAGCGTATCTTCCGAATGCATACTCAGCATTAGAATCGCCGTGTTCGGCAGTTTCTGAAGGATCTGACGTGTCGCTTCGATACCGTTCATCTGGGGCAGGGCGCAGTCCATAACAATCACTTTCGGATGCAGTTCTTCCGCTCGCTTGATCGCTTCCGCTCCGTCGCTGGCTTCTCCGACCACTTCGAACGATTCCTCGTCTTCCAGCATTCGCCGGAATCCGCGCCGCACCAGGGCATGATCATCGACCAGTAAAACTGTCAATTTATTCGACATGCAATTCCACCTTTTCGCGCGGGATGCGCAAGTGTACCAGCGTCCCGCCAGTTTCTATCGAAGACACCCGCAATGTTCCGCCCAGAATTTCTGCGCGTTCGCGCATGGCAACTAGTCCTATTCCTGTTTGTCCTGGTACTGAGACAAAACCCTTCCCATGATCCTCCACCTTCAGTTCCAATGCTTGTGTCTCGAAGCGCAAACGAATCCATGCCTCTTTCGCGCCCGAATGACGACTGACATTATTCAGTGCCTCCTGTAGAACGCGATAGACCTGCACCCCTGCGGACGTTTCCAGCGCAAAATGTTCGCCAGATTTCTCGTAGTGAAGGACAATGCTGTTCTGTCTCTCTACTGTGGGAATGTACCAGTCCAGCGTGGATTCCAAGCCCGCTTCTTCCAGAAGCACAGGATGCAACGCCTGCGAGAGGCTGCGGATGTTATTCAGCGTAGATTGCGCGATTTCGCGCACTTCGAGCAAATCTTCTTGCAACGCGGAATGTTCGGGAACCTCTTTGGAAGCGCGACGGAGCAGTGATCCGATCGCGGTGAGCACTTGACCAAATTCGTCGTGGAGCTCTCGCGAGATGTGGCGGAGTGTGGACTCCTGCGTCGCGATCAATTTCTGGGCGAGATCGCTGCGTTGAGAGGAGAGTTCGGCAACATGCGCAAAAATGCGTCGATTGTAACGAATAAGGTAAAGGCTCGTCGGGATGATCGCGAGCAAGATTCCACCCAAGAAGAAATAGAGCTGACGCTGGACACGATCATAGATATTGGCAATGCTGGATTCGGCTTGTTCTTCGCCTTCGTTGTTCTGCACTAGCAGTCGGGAAACAGCTGAACTCAGTGCGGCCTGGCGAGGTTGCAGAGTATCTCGTATCTGGTCTCGTGCAAGGTCTTCCGAGCCATTTTGCGCGAGAGTGAACATACGGTCGCTGGCATCCCAGAATTGGGCCAGAGACTGGGACAGATAATGACGTTGGTCGCTGGTACGGGCTGCTTCCGCAAGCGATTCTTCCTGTTGCATGGCGACCTGTAAATCATTGCGAATGCGATCAAACTGAGCACTCCATGCCGCGAGCGGATACGGGGCAGAAGTGTCCAGCATGTCGCGCATTGCCAGGCCAAGAGAGTTCAGATCGTTTTGAATGCGCAGCAGTTGAAGGGAATCCTTGCGATTGCGCTCCACCATTTCACCTTGCAATTTGCGGATGCCCGAGAATTGCATGGTGATGTAAGCCGCGTAGGCCAACACGGCGATCAATGTGATGATCAGTCCGACGTAAAGGCCTCGCGTCGGGGCAATCTGTGCCGGAGGATTTTTATCCACGCAAAAAGCATATACCGTCAAAGGCGCGGAACCAACTCTCAGAACAGTTCCCCTGACTCTTGCAGGCAGAGTCGGTGATACACTTCTCTCGCGCATCGGGAACAATGCTCATGCAATTGCCAAATTGGGAATCGCCGAATGATTGAAGTCGGATTGATCGGATTTGGTCTGGCCGGACGATACTTTCATGCACAAGTCATTGATGCAGTGCCGGGCCTTCGCATTTCCGCCATTTTGCAACGGACCGGAAACGAGGCCGCTCGATTATACCCCGATGCGCGGATTGTCAGAAGCGTTCATGAATTGCTGACGATCGATTCGATCCGATTGATCGTCATCGCTTCGCCGAACCAGACGCACTTCCCGTTTGCCAAGGAATGCCTCGAAGCTGGCCGGGATGTTGTCGTCGACAAGCCTCTTACGACTACGGTCGCAGAAGCGACAGAGCTGTTTCAGATTGCAAGAAAGTGTGGACGGTTGCTTACTGTTTATCACAGCCGTCGATTTGACGCTGATTTCCAAGCCATCCGCCAATTTCTGCAGAAGGAAGGGCTCGGTCGTGTCGTGCGGTTTGAAACACATTACGACCGCTACCGTCCGAGCGGAAAGCCAGGTGCATGGCGAGAGCAGCCGGGGCCGGGCAGCGGGATTCTGTTTGATTTAGCTCCACACCTGATCGATCACGCCTTAACTCTATTCGGACCGCCGCAGGCAATCTCCGCGGACATACGGGCAGAACGGGATGTATCAAAAACAGACGACTCTTTCGACATTTCACTGGGTTATCCGGGTGAGATGCGCGCGAAGTTGTCGGCGACGATGCTGGGCCTTATTCCACGACCGCGTTTTCTCGTGTTTGGAACGCAAGGCGCCTACCTGAAACGCGGATTTGACCCCTTGGAAAATGCATTGCGCAATGGGCACGTGCCTGCACCTGACGGATGGGTGATGGAGAAGCCCGAAGACTGGGCGGAAGCTGAACGTATCACCGACGGCCAGTTGTGTAAGGAACGTATCGCCTCCACAGGGGATTGGCGAGATTTTTATGTGAATATTCGAGACGTTCTGCTGGGCAAAGCGGATTTGCTGGTGACTCCCCAGCAAGTGCTCGATGTGATGTCAACGCTTGAGTTGGCCCATCGAAGCTCGTCTGAGAGGCGGGTGCTCCCCTGGCGTAGTGTCCAGACGGAATGGCACAGTTAATGTAGGGTCGGAGTATAATTCAGTTGTTCATGGCAGGAGCGGATTCGTGAAGATCGAACTGGCACCGTCTATATTGGCTTCGAATTTTGCGCAACTGGGCACAGATGCGGTGCTGGCGGTTGAAGGTGG
Source organism: Candidatus Acidiferrales bacterium (assembly GCA_963723725.1). Classification (GTDB taxonomy): domain Bacteria; phylum Acidobacteriota; class Terriglobia; order Acidiferrales; family UBA7541; genus Acidiferrum. Next base: position 343,102 of record CAVRSA010000010.1, on the reverse strand, counting down.
CGGGACGGTGTTGCACGTCGACGTAATGGATGGGCACTTCGTTCCGAACCTTACTCTGGGCCCGCCGGTTGTCAAAAGCCTGCGAAAGGTAGTCAAAGTCCCGCTCGATTGTCACCTGATGATTGAAAATCCGGACCAATTCATTCCAGACTTTGCGGAAGCGGGCGCGGATTGGATTTCAGTTCATCAGGAAGCGTGCCAAAATCTCGACCGGACACTCCATCTAATTTCATCGCATAGATGCAAACCAGGCGTTGTTATTAATCCGGCGACGCCGGTGGAAATGCTGACTGAAGTGCTGGATCTTGTGCATCATGTCTTGGTCATGAGTGTGAACCCCGGGTTTGGCGGGCAAAAATTTATCCCTAATTCGCTGAATAAAATCGCCGCCCTGGCCAGGATGCGTACGGAACGTAAACTGGAATATAGAATCGAAGTGGATGGTGGTGTCGATATGACCACGATTGCCGACGTTGTGAAGGCAGGAGCCGATCTGCTCGTTGCGGGAAGCGCGGTATTCGGACATGGCGATATTCGCGCAAACGTGGCGCAATTGCTAGAAACTGCGCGGGCGGCAACCCTTACACGCGCCTAGCAGATTAAGCATGACTTGCGATAGCCAAAGGATTCGCTCCAGTTTTAGGTGGAACGGCGAGAATCATCTCTAGAGCACATCGGCCCACGGAGGAGAAGCCGCGAAGGCTGCATGGATGAGTCCGACGTGTGAGTAGGCTTGAGGGAAATTTCCCCACATGCGAAGAGTCCCGGTCTCAAAATCTTCAGACAGTAATCTCAGTCCAGTCATTGCTGCGTAAACGCGATCCATTACTTCTTTTGCTTCGGAGTTTCGGCCACTGGCCCCGAGAGCTTCGACAAGCCAGAATGTGCAGATAATAAATGCCACTCTCGGCGAACCAAAGCCGTCATCGAGGCGATAACGAAATAGCCAGCCGTCCTTGGAAAGTCCGTCCCGAATTGCATTTATCGTTCCGATCAAGCGGTCGTCATCTAGCGGAAGGAAACGCAGATAGACCATTTGCAAGAGAGAGGCGTCTAGATCAGTTCCACCATAGGTTGCTACGAAGCTGTTCAGCTTGGAAACCCAGGTCTTGTCGATGATTTCTTTGCGAATGTGCTCTGCCGCCGAATGGAATTCAGCCTTCATCCCTGGCGCGTGCAGCGAGGACACGCGGGCCATGCGGTCCGCCGCGGCCCAACACATCAGGTTCGAAAATGTCTGCGGTTTCCATTCCGTCCGATATTCCCAAATTCCTGCATCGGGAACTCCGGCAACGGATATGGCTTTTCGCGCGAGGCTCTCAATTAATTTCAGTGCTGCGCCGGAACGTTCAGCGCGAAAGCGCTCGTCGAGAAATACCGGTGCGAGCGCGAGAACCATTTCGCCGAAGACGTCATTCTGCGTATGCGCTGCTGCACCGTTGCCCACCCGCACAGGACCGTCACCGTTAAAACCCTTCCAAGTGTCTAGAATATGTTCGTCAAGACCACTAGTGCCGTCGACGCGATACAGCGGGGCAAGATTCAGGTCCGGCGACCCGCCCGCTACATTCAGCAAGTAGCGAATGAAGTTCTCGCGTTCTTCGAAATGGCCTAGCAATCGAAACGCTCCGAGCGAATAGTAAGCATCGCGAAGCCAGCAGTAGCGATAATCCCACGTGCGCCCACTGCCTGGAGATTCTGGAATGGAAGTCGTCATGGCCGCGACGATTGCACCTGTATCTTCGAAACAATGAAGCTTCAAGGCGAGCGCCGAACGAATCACCGCATCCTGATAAAGCGGCGGGATGCTGCACTGCTTCACCCATCGTTGCCAATAGCGCTGCGTTTCTCCCAAGAATCGATCCGCAAGCGAGCGCAAGGACTCTTCAACTGGCGCTCCCCAGCTTAAAACCATGTGACAGCGCTCGGTGAGCGTGAACGGCTGGCCGTTCAGGTAGGATACGGGAATATCTGTGGTCAAGCGAAGCTGGCTATCATATCCCTCAAAGCGCACGTGGTTCGAACCGTATAGCCTGGTCGGAACACCTTTCGACCATCCCAGTCGCGGTTCGCAGACCACGCGTATGCGCGGCGTACCCTCGATCGGCTCGACGATCCGAAAAATTTGTGTCGGACGAAAGGTGCGATCGAATTGCACAAAACGGGGCGCAAAGTCTATGACACGAAATGAGCCAGAAGGAGTGTTAAACCGTGTCTCCAGTATATTCGTATTTTGGAGATAAGCTTGCTCACCATTCTGCCTGTCGGCCGCTCCGATGGTGAACTTTCCGCCGTCATCAGCGTCAAGAAGTGTCGAAAAAACCGGCTCGGAGTCAAAACGTGGTAGACACGACCAGACGATTTCGCCATCGCACTGCACAAGGGCAGATACTTGGCAGTTACCGATTAAACCAAGATTCTCAAGGAGCATTGAGCAAGGATAGCAAACTTTACGAGACACAATTCGTGCTGCGCACGAAAAGCCATGCTTGCCGTACAGTGAAAACTGTAGGTCTCCAGCGAATCCCCAGCACTCAGCGCTTGTTCTGTATCAATCCCGACGGAATTAGGCGGCGATCGGTGTAACGTTCGATTTCTTGCGTGCTTTTGGCTTTTTCTCCGGGGTTGCTGTGCGCAATTCCTGTTCAGCACGCAGCCAATCGGCATGGGGATCGCCCGGGGCGCCATTTCTCTCCAAATAAATGTGATACGCGCGAAGTGCAATATCTTCATTCGTGGGAACTGCGGACTTGGTTGTTTTCTTGGTTCTGAGTTTTGGTGTGATGTCTGCTTTCGGCATCGAAGCTCCTTAATTCTCCCTAATTATATTCTACGAAGCTAGTGAGCAAGCATCACAAATTCCTTTACGTAGAAGTGCTCTTTTAGATAATTACTGCGGAACGTTTCTTATCTTCGTTACTGTTCCTGATAATTCCACAGCAAGCCGCCATCGACGAAGAAAGTTGTGCCCGTCGCATACGAGCAATCATCGGACGCCATGAACGCTGCGATCGAGGCGACATCAGACGGCTTCCCCAGTCGGTTCAATGGGATGTTCTCGAGGAGTGCCTTCAATTTCGCAGGATCATTCAAGAGATTTGTGTTGATCGGCGTTTCAATCGCCCCTGGAGCAATGGAATTAATCGTGATCCCAAGCGGAGCAAGTTCGATCGAAAGATTGCGAGTCAACATCTTCACTCCACCTTTGCTCGCGCAGTAAGAGGAGAAGTGCGGAAAGGGAAGTTCTTCATGCACCGAGCTGATGTTGATGACTTTTCCTCCGCTCTTCGCTTGCATCCGATGGCGAACAAACGCTTGGGTTAAGAAAAACAGACCCTTGAGATTTACGTCGAGCACTGCATCCCAGTCCGCTTCAGTCACATTCCAAAAGTCGGCGCGTTTTTCCAGCCCTGCGTTGTTCACCAGAACGTCGACCTTGCCCAGTTGTCGAACGGCTTCCCCAATGAAGCGCTGGCCATCGGCAATCTTGCCCACGTCGCATTGGATTGCGGCGGCGCGCCGGCCGAGTTTCTTGATCTCATCGACCACTTCGCTTGCACCAGCCTCGTTTGCGCGAAAACAAATAGCTACGTCCGCCCCGTCCTGAGACAAACGTTCGGCAATCGCTCGACCGATACCCTGATCTCCGCCCGTGATAGCGATAGATTTTCCTTCGAGACGGTTTGACATATCACCCCCGATTGGCGTGGCTCTTATCAGATGTTCCGGGAAGAAATAAGTTCAAGCGATTTCTGACCAGCAGACCCATCCTGCAAGACAAAAAAGCCGACCCGAAGGCCGGCTCCTTTGCAAAATACCTGCCTTCGCTTACGCGACGGTAACTTCCTTTGAGAGATACACGTCCTGAATCGTGTTCAGCAGTTTGACGCCTTCCGCCATCGGACGTTGGAAAGCCTTGCGGCCGCTGATGAGGCCCGTGCCCCCAGCGCGCTTGTTGATGACTGCTGTCGCTACCGCTTCTTCGAAATCATTCGCACCACTGGCGCCACCAGAGTTGATCAGTCCTGCACGCCCCATGTAGCAGTTTGCTACCTGGTAACGCGTCAGGTCGATCGGATGATCGCTGCTAAGGTCCGTGTAAATGCGCTTGTCGAACTTTCCGTAGCTGGAATCACCGATGTTCAGGGCCTGGTAGCCGCCGTTATTTTCCGGCAGCTTTTGTTTGATGATATCGGCCTGAATGGTAACGCCGAGGTGGTTGGCTTGTCCCGTGAGATCGGCTGAGACGTGATAATCCTTGTCCTTCTTGAATGCGCTGTTGCGGAGATAGCACCACAGAACCGTCGCCATGCCCAGCTCGTGCGCTTCGGCAAAGGCTCGGCTGACTTCAATGATCTGGCGGTCGCTCTGTTCCGAACCAAAATAGATGGTTGCTCCAACTGCCGCAGCGCCCATGTCATAGGCTTCCTGAACCGTGCCAAACATAATCTGGTTGAACTGATTCGGATAGGTGAGCAGTTCGTTGTGATTGATCTTTACAATGAACGGAATTCTGTGGGCATACTTACGGGCAACCGAGCCGAGCACGCCGAAAGTCGATGCCACTGCGTTACAGCCGCCCTCGATTGCCAACTTTACGATATTCTCACCGTCAAAATAGTCAGGGTTTTTGGCAAAACTTGCGCCTGCAGAGTGTTCAATGCCCTGATCGACAGGGAGGATCGAAAGGTAGCCCGTGCCGCTGAGCCGCCCGTTGAAAAACAAGCGATGCAAGTTGTTTAAAACCCGAAGATTGCGATCAGACACTGCATAAATGCGGTCGATGAAATCCGGGCCAGGAATGTGCAGCCGTTCCTTCGCTATTTTGGGATTCTTGAAGCCGAGCAAATTTTCGGCCTTTCCTCCTAAGAGTTGTTCGATTGCGCTGGTACTTGCCGTTGCCATTTTGATCTCCTGTTTTTCTATTTCGTTACGATTTCCGCGCTCAACAAACTTCCGGCGTCCTGGTCCACCAGCCAAAGAAGATTTCCGGTGGAAGGTTGAATGAGCTGAGAAGGTAGCTGCTCAGGTTCGTACGGTCCTTCAAGAACCGCTTTCAATGCCAAAGCCTTATCCGCGCGAGTTACCATGAAAATTACTTGGTTCGCCTGGTTGGCAGCCGCAGCTGTCAGGGTGATCCGTTCGGTATACAGCTTTCCAACCCAGTTGCGAACCACAAAGCGAGTTGGGGATGGATTTAAGGCCTTTGTGCCGGGGAAGAGCGACAGGGTATGTCCCTCATCTCCCATACCGAGCAGCACCAGGTCGAAGCGAGGTAGTTCTCCATCCTTCAGCTTAAAGTATGCGCGAAGTACCCGCTCATATTCCAGTGCAGCTTTTTCGGTGTCGTCGTATTCGCCCTTAATACGACTGATTTGCTCCGGTTTGAGCGGAGACTTCGAGATCAGCGACTCATTGGCCATTCGGTAATTGCTGTCCTTATCGGCCGGGCCTGCGTGGCGTTCGTCGCCGAAGAACACTTGCATTTTGTCCCAAGGAACCTGAGAACGAAGCCCGGCTTCCTCGACCAGAAGTGTATAAAGGAGTTTCGGAGTCGAGCCCCCCGCCAGTGCAACCGTGAATGATCCACAGGTTGCGACGGCGTTGTTAGCAGTTTTGATAAATTCTTCTGCTGCACGGCGCGCCAGTCCTTGGGCGTCAGGGAAGAGAATCACCTTTCTTTTGACCGTTGCGCTCATCAAAAAATACCTGCCTTACTGTGAGTAGCGATTCGGCCGCGAAGATCGATGTCTTCTTCGCCGATGCGGCGCCAGGAACGGCCATCGCGTTCGAGAAGTTCTTCTGCCTCGACAGGCCCCCACGAGCCTGCGGAATAATTCGGGAATCCCCGCGGAGGGAGAGCATGCCAGACGTCAAGAACGGGTTGAATGACCTTCCATCCGGCTTCGACCATGTCTGCGCGCTGGAACAGTGTTGCGTCTCCCGCCATACAATCTCGCAATAGGCGCTCATAGCCCGTGCCGTGCTCTACGCCGAAATAGCTCTTGTAATCGAAATCCATGTTCACAAGGCCGAGACGCATCACCGCGCCTGGAACTTTTGCGCCAAAACTGAGAGAAATGCCTTCGTCTGGTTGGATGTGAATCACCAGACGATTGGTTTCGACGTTCTTTACAGCGGTATTGCGAAACAGAACGAATGGCGTACGCCGGAACTGAATGACGATTTCGGTCGCGCGTAACGCAAGACTCTTACCTGTGCGCAGATAAAAAGGAACGCCCGCCCAGCGCCAGTTGTCAATCAGCAGTTTCAGTGCAACGAAGGTTTCGGTGTTGGAAGTCGGCGAAACGTCTGGTTCGTGGCGATAGCCAACAACGCGTTCGTTGTCCACAACTCCTTCCGCGTATTGCCCACGAACGGTGTTGGTGAGCACTTCTTCGGGTGTAAGTGGCTGAATCGCGTGAAGTACTTCGGCCTGTTTATTGCGAACCTCGTCGGCATCGAAGGAAATCGGAGGTTCCATCGCTGTCATCGTCAGCAACTGAAACAGATGGTTCGGGACCATATCGCGAAGCGCACCGGCTGTTTCATAGAAGCCGCCACGATGTTCGACGCCCACGGTCTCGGCGGCAGTGATCTGAACGTGGTCGATATAGTTGCGATTCCAGAGCGGCTCAATGATATTGTTCGTGAAACGGAAGACCATGACGTTCTGCACTGTTTCTTTGCCCAAATAATGATCGATGCGGTAAATCTGGCTCTCTGTAAGGACTTTCTTCAGATCAGAGTTGAGTTGTACCGCCGAGGCAAGATCGTGGCCAAACGGTTTTTCGACAATAACGCGGGCCCAGTGGTCTCCTTCTTCCTTGGTAAGGCCAACATTGCCCAACTGCTGGACGATCGGAGCAAAAAAACGGGGCGCTACCGCCAGATAGAAAAACCTGTTTCCGCCAGTATTCTGGTTCTTGTCCACATCTTCGATTTGTTGCTTGAGTCGTTTGAACGTATCCGCATCCGCAAAATCGCCTTTTACGAAAAAAATGCGTTCTTTCAGCCAATCCCACATTTTCAGGTCGATGGGGTCCGGAGCAAACTGCGGCATTTCCTCGCCAAGAGTCTTGCGGAACGTCTCGGTGGTGAGGTCGTTTCCTGCAACGCCTATAATGGCAAACTGTTTGGAGAGAACCTCCTCCTTAGCAAGGTTGAGTAGCGCCGGAATGAGCTTCCGCTTGGTCAGGTCTCCGGTCGCCCCGAAGATGACCATTACGCAAGGATCGCCCTCTGTCTTTGGCTCGACGTTGTTCAAGCTCATCGGTTCATGTCCTGTCTACGGGCGCGTGAAGCGTGTCACAAACTTCAGTGCCCTGCCTTTTTTTCGACGTGACCGCCGAACTGAAAACGCATTGCGGAAAGAAGTTTGTCCGCAAAATCGGCCTCGCCACGGGAAGTGAAGCGCTCATAGAGCGCGGAGGTCAGCACAGGCGCGGGGGCCGTCGTTTCAATTGCCGCCAGAATCGTCCAACGTCCTTCGCCAGAGTCTGAGACCCGGCCAGAGTAACGTTCAAGAGTGGGCTGCTCGAGTAAAGAGATGGCAGTGAGATCCAGAAGCCAGGAAGCCACCACGCTACCGCGACGCCAAACCTCCGTCACGTCGGCGAGATTGAAATCGTATTGATAGTGCTCGGGGTCACGAAGGGGAGTCGTCTCGGCATCGCTTTCCCGCTGCGTTTTGCCTGCGTTTGCATGCTTCAGGATGTTGAGGCCTTCGGCGTACGCCGCCATCAACCCATATTCAATTCCGTTATGCACCATTTTCACAAAATGCCCAGCGCCAACCGGGCCGCAATGCAAGTAGCCCTCTTCCGCAGTACCCGTTGCCTTCTCGCGACCGGGAGTGCGCTCGATAGTTCCGCGTCCCGGCGCCAACGTCTTGAAGATCGGATCGAGATGCTGGACCACGGCCTTTTCACCGCCGATCATCTGACAGTACCCACGTTCAAGTCCCCAAACCCCTCCGCTTGTTCCGACATCAACATAGTGCAATCCGCGAGGCGCCAGTTCCTTTGCACGGCGGATATCGTCGATATAGTAAGAATTCCCGCCGTCAATAAGTATGTCGTCTTTTTCAAGGTGCGGTAGGAGCTCGGTGATCGTTGCATCTACCACGGCGGCAGGGACCATCAACCAGACTGCGCGAGGCTTCGCCAACTTGCCGACAAAGTCCGCAAGGGAAGTGGAACCGGTAGCACCTTCTCCCGACAGTTGCTTGACGGAATCGGCACTGCGGTCATACACGACGCATTGGTGCTTGTCTTTTTGCAGGCGACGAACCATGTTTGCGCCCATTCGTCCTAGACCGATCATTCCGAGTTGCATCGTTTGAAAACCTCCACGAGTGGTTGCGGTACCAGCACGTCAAAAAAAAGGGGGAGTACGCCGGGAGAATTGGGCGATCATCGGCTCCCAGCCGGGCCGAATCTAAGCGCGAACGCCCGCGCTCTTACCCGTTGCGTCAAGAAGCGTGTGGAATGCGTCGGCGAACAGCTTCACTCCGTCGACCAGAAGCTTGTCCGTAACTTCCTTCATGGAGATACCAGCCCGCTCGAGGTTTTGCATATACGTTTCGGCTTGATCGACCTTTTCGGTCAGGCTGTTGCGCAGCTCGCCGTGATTACGGAAAGCGTCAAAGGTCGCGGGAGGAATTGTGTCAACCGTGTCTGCCCCGATCAGTTCTTCAACGTACAGGACATCGCGATAGTTCGGATTCTTGGTGCTGGTGCTGGCCCATAGCAGGCGCTGCGTCTGCGCGCCTTTCGCTGACAGTGCCTTCCAACGCGCACCTCCGAACAGCTCCTGATACTTGCGATAAGTCAATTTGGCGTTGGCGATGGCGATTTTGCCATGGATGCTTTCAAGCAGTTCTTTCTTTGGCGGAGCAGCAGCTTTCAACAGATCTTCGACTCTCGAATCAACCAAGCTATCGATGCGGCTGACGAAGAAACTGGCTACGCTGGCAATATGGGTGATGTCCTGTCCCTTGGCAGAGCGCGCTTCAAGTGCCGCTAGATACGCTTCGGCAACCCGTTCGTAAGTAGACTGCGCGAAGAGCAATGTAATATTGATGTTCAACCCCTCTTCCAGGAGTGCCCGGATTGCGGGGATACCTTCAGGAGTACCCGGAACCTTTATCATGAGGTTTGGCCGATTCACGGCTTTCCAGAGTCTGCGCGCTTCCTCGAGCGTGCCTTGTGTGTCGTTGGCCAGGAGAGGTGAGACTTCCAAGCTCACGTAACCATCGCGTGTCTTTGTTGAACGATACACAGCCGAAAAAATATCGCAAGCTGCCTGTACGTCACGAATTGCGATTCTTTCATACACGCCCTTGGCATCGAGGGACTTCACGTCGGGTGAAGTGAGAATATCGTCGTAAAGCTTGCTTCCTGTGATGGATTTCTCGAAAATTGCGGGATTCGACGTCATGCCGCGCAGACCATCCTCGTCGATCATCTTCTGAAGCCCCCCGCCCGTGAGCAAATCGCGGCGAATATAGTCCATCCAAGGAGACTGGCCAAAATCCAGGAGTGCCTTCAGTGGGTTTTTCCCGGCTACGCTGGGAACCGCAGGTGAGGTAGTCATAAACTTCTCCTTTACCGAGCCTAAGTATTGATTGTACGCCAGAGCGTACGACCACAAAATCAGATTTCAGCTTTTTAACATCCGCATCTCAATCGCATGGACTTTGGCCAAGCGGCGCAGATGACGTTCCTCGTTGGAAAAGCTGGCCTTCAGATAGTTCACCACTAGGTCTTCGGCCAGTTTTTCGCCGATGATCCGGGACCCCAATACCAGAACATTCATATTGTCGTGTTCAACGCCTTGGTGAGCAGAATAGCTGTCATGACAGACGGCTGCTCGGATCCCGATCATCTTATTGGCTGCGACGCTCACACCTACCCCACTGCCGCAAATCAAGATGCCACGTTGAGCCTTCCCGTCGATGATTGCCTGGCCCACCAGTAAGGCGAAATCCGGATAATCGTCGCCTTCATTCTCCTGAAATGCACCAACATCCAGAACCGTGTGCCCGAGAAATTCGAGAAATGGCACTACCGAATTTTTCAGTTGGAATCCTGCGTGGTCTGATCCGATGGCAATATTCATAATCGAGTTACCTGCCCAATAGCTCTTTTGCGGCCTTTACCACTTGTTCGGGGCCAAAACCGAATTTCTTCAACAGATCCTTGAGCGGCGCGGACGAGCCGAAGCTGTGCATGCCGATAATTTTGCCCCTGGGACCGACGTAACGATCCCATCCGAGCGTAGCAGCCATCTCAATGGAAACGCGCGCGGTAACGCTTGGCGGGAAAACGCTCTCTCTGTAGGCCGCGTCCTGCTGCTCGAACAACTCCCAAGAAGGCATACTGACGAGTCGCACCTTAATTCCTTCGGATTTGAGGGTTTCTGCGGCAGCAACGATGTGCTGAACCTCTGTGCCCGTCGCGATCAGAATCACGTCGGGCAGCCCGCCGTCGGCATCCAACAGAATGTAGGCACCTTTTGCAACGCCGGAAGCGGGCGCGAATTTAGTTCGATCCAGGGTGGGCGTCGCCTGCCTGCTCAAGACCAGAGTCGCAGGTCCGTGACCAAGTTTGGCAATTACTTTGTAGGCTTCCGTGACTTCGTTGGCGTCTCCTGGCCGGAGGACGGTCATGTTCGGCATCGCACGAAGTGAGGCAAGCTGCTCAATCGGTTGGTGTGTCGGGCCATCTTCGCCGACACCAATTGAATCGTGCGTGAAAATATAAATAGGATTGATTTCCATCAACGCGCCGAGGCGCATGCTCGCCCGCATATAATCGCTGAAGTTAAAAAATGTCGCTGAAAACGCACGAGGGCCGGTGATCGTGATGCCGTTCACGGCGGCGCCCATCGCATGTTCGCGCACCCCGAAATGGATGTTGCGTCCCTTATACTCCTCCGGAAAAAAGTCTCCTGCTCCCTCAAACACCAGATTAGTCTTATTTGATTTGGCCAAATCGGCGGAGCCGCCGATCAGCCAGGGGATGTTCTGCGCCAGGACGTTCAGGACTTTGCCGGAACTTTCACGTGTTGCCATGCCTTTTGCGTCAGCTGGAAACACTGGAAGATTCTTCTCCCATCCATCGGGCAGTTCGCGACGCTTGATCCTAGCCAATTGGTCCCCGAGTTCGGGGAACTGCTTGGAGTATGCAGCATAAAGCTTGTTCCACTCATCCCGCGCCTTCGCACTGCGAACACCAATGCCCTGGCGAAAATGGTCATATACTCCGTCCGGCACGAGGAATTTAGCATCTTCGGGCCAACCGTAATTCTGCTTCACCAGCTTTACCTCGGCTTCGCCAAGTGGCTCGCCATGAGCTTCAAAAGAATCCTGCTTGTGCGGCGAGCCGTATCCGATGTGGCTATCGACAACAAACAAGGTTGGCTTGTTATTCGTTTTCAGAAACGTCTCGTAGCCGCGCGCCAGCATCAGCAAATTGTTCGCATCGGCCACGCGCGTCACATTCCAGCCGTAGCCGACAAATCTGGTCATCACATCTTCGTTGAATGACCAGCTTGCTGGTCCGTCGAGCGTCACCCGGTTGTTGTCATAGATCCAGCAGAGATTTGAAAGTTGCAGATGTCCCGCAAGGGAAGCGGCTTCGCTTGCCACGCCTTCCATGATGTCGCCGTCGCCGCAAACCGCGTAGACCCTGAAGTTAAATAGATCAAATCCCGGTTTATTGTAGGTCGCCCCTAACCACTTCCCCGCAATGGCCATACCGACACTATTGGCGACGCCTTGCCCCAACGGTCCCGTCGTCGTCTCCACGCCAGTCGTCATGTGCGATTCGGGATGCCCCGGGGTCTTGCTGTCGAGCTGGCGGAAGTGCTTGATATCCTCCAGGGAAACGGCCAGTTCCTTCTCTACTGCCCCGGTCTTGTCATCGACCTCGCGTACCCCGGCAAGGTGCAGCGTCGAATACAGCAACATGGAAGCGTGTCCGGCGGAGAGAACAAATCGGTCGCGATTCGGCCATGTTGGATCAGCCGGATCGAAAATCAGAAAATTGTGCCAGAGGGAGTAAACGACCGGAGCAAGGCCCATCGGTGCCCCCGGGTGTCCGGAATTTGCCTGTTGCACAGCGTCGATCGAGAGAGTTCGAATCGTATTGATACAAAGTTGATCCAGATTGGGCTGTGTCACGATTTCTCCGTCACGGATAAGGGGGTATCCGTTGATTGAATTCAGGGGCGAGATGTCACCGCCTGCAGATAACGCGGAACGATTGTACTTCAAAATAGAGTCTAAAGGAGAGCAAGAGGTTTCATGGATACAGCAAAAATCGCATGCAAATGGGAGGGCTGCGACCAGACCCAGGCGTGAAGCGACAGAAAATATGGTGCGGCTGGTCGGACTCGAACCGACAACGGGGAAACCCCAGTGGATTTTAAGCCCACCGCGTATGCCAATTTCGCCACAGCCGCACCGAACGGCCACGCGGCTTAAAAAGAATAGCACGACGGGGCAGGATTCAAGTACAGGCGGACCAGATCTCACCCGGCGGCTTGGCAGCAGCCTCTGCGATTGCATGTACAATTTGCTTGTGGTGGAGGGCTGGGATAAACTCCATTCCCGTGACGGATACATCCTCGATCGTTGGACGTTCAATTACCCATTACACCGTTCTTGAAAAGGTCGGCGGTGGCGGCATGGGCGTAGTCTATAAGGCCAAAGACACCCGGCTTGGCCGGAACGTGGCGCTCAAATTTCTTCCTGATGATATTTCCCAGGATTCCCAGGCAATCGAGCGATTCCGCCGTGAAGCGCGTGCTGCTTCGTCTCTCAACCATCCGAATATCTGCACGATTTATGACATTGGCGAGTATGAGGGACGGCCATTCATAGCGATGGAGTTGCTTGAAGGACAGACACTAAAACATCGCATAACTGGCAAGCCGATAGGTGTTTCAGAGCTGATCGATATAGGCATCCAGATCTCCGATGGCCTGGAAGTTGCCCACACCAAGGGAATCGTTCATCGTGACATCAAGCCCGCAAATATCTTTCTGGTTGATCGTGGACAGGCCAAAATATTGGATTTTGGGCTGGCCAAGCTGGCCCGCGCTGCCGCCGTTGAATTTGCGAGCCAGACCTCCATGCATACGCAATTCGACGGTTCCGATATGCTTACCAGTCCAGGCAGTTCCGTCGGCACCGTTGCCTACATGTCGCCCGAACAAGCCCGGGGCGAAGAACTTGACGCTCGCTCCGATCTTTTTTCATTGGGCGTTGTCCTGTATGAAATGTCGACCGGTGCGATCCCTTTTTCTGGTTCTACTGCAGCGCTCATCTTTGATGGCATTCTCCATTCCGGCGCGACGCCTGCCACGAAGCTGAACCCGAAGTTGCCCGCGGCGATTGAAAATGTTTTCGCAAAAGCGCTCGAAAAGGACGTTGATCTGCGTTACCAGACGGCCGCAGAACTTCGTGCTGATCTGAAACGCATCAAGCGAGATCTGGATTCCAGTCGCCGCCCATCAGCCGAAAAAACCGAGGCTCACATTGCCGCCGCTCCACCGGCTGCTCCCGCATCTACGAAAAAGTCAGTGGCCGTCCTGTATTTTGAAAATCAGAGCGGCGCAAAGGAAGACGAATACCTTCGCGACGGCATCACCGAAGACGTAATCACCGAGCTTTCCAAGATCCGCGGCCTGAACACATTTTCCCGCCCAACGGTCCTGGCGTTTCGTGACAAATCCGTAACTCCGGCGCAAATTGGACAGCAATTAGGAGCCGCATTCGTTCTTACCGGCACTTTGCGGCGCGCTGGTGCACGTTTGCGTATCAGTGCGCAGCTAATTGATACACACACAGATTTTCCGCTCTGGTCTGAGCGCTTCGACCGTGAAATGAAAGACGTCTTTGAAGTGCAGGACGAAATGGCTCGCAAAATCGCTGAAGCCTTGCGCGTTACACTTTCACCGCAGGAGTTGGAAGCGCTGGCCGACAAACCGACGGAAAATCTGCAAGCCTACGACCTGTATTTGCGAGGGAAACGATACGCGCGCCGCCTTACCCGTCAGGATGTCGAGTTTGCTCTGCAGATGTTTGAGAACGCGGTGTCACTAGATCCGAGCTTCGCGCTGGCTTATGCCGCATGTGCAAATGCCTGCGCGATGTACTATTCCTTCTTTAGTCGCGATGCGATCTGGGTCGAACGCGCACGCGAGGCTTCAGGTCGCGCCGTCGCCCTGCGATGGGATTTGCCTGAAACACATATCAGTCAGGCGTGGGTGCTCTACGCCGCCGGACTGTACGATGAAGCGGTTCGCATGGTGAAAAAGGCCATCGAGCGCAAGCGCGATTGTGACGGTGCCTATTATTTACTTTGTCGTGCACTGTTTGCCGCCGGGCGGTCGCAGGAAGTGATGGATATTTCTGAGTCTGCCATCGAAGCAAGCGGAGAAGACTACAACGTCTATGTGCCGATCCTGAATGCGCTTGGCGCTATGGAAAAAAAGGAGAGCTCCAAACTCAAGATGACCGAGCGATTCAGCGTAGCTTTGGAGAATCATCTGAAGCATGTGCCGGAAGACGCGCGGGCGCGAATTCTCCTTGGCGCCAATTATGCAAGACTGTCACGCGAGACCGATGCTCTGCGAGAACTTAATCTTGCGGTTACTCTTCGCGCCAACGAAGCTTCGATCCTCTACAACGCAGCCTGCGTCTATTGCAGCCTGGGTAAGAAGACAGAATCCCTCGATGCCTTGCGCAAGGCCTGGGAAGCTGGCTCGAAGGATGCGGTGTGGACGCGTCGCGATCCTGACCTCGCCGCCCTGCATGGTGATCCAGAGTTCGAGCGTCTCTATCCGGAGAAGGCCTCGACACCACCTGCACCCCCACTATAGATAGCCCTCAGGCAAGAGCAGTCAGCAACTCGTTCCAAGCCGCCAAGTACGCATCGACGTCGGAATCTTTCGCCGGTACGGAACACACCGGGCCAGCACCAACGATGGCTTCCCACACACCGCGATTTGCGAGCCAGATCCGAATGAGCCGTGTCAGCAACTCATCGCTCGAAGCGCGAGCTTCAGCTGCATTACGCACGGGCGCAGTCTGGAACGTATAACCGGACCGGCACGCGAGATGGTGGATGTGCCAGGGAAATCCGGCTCGCGCGACCGCCGTTCGCATACCTTCGGCCAGCCGGGCGCCCAGTCTCTGTGTGTGAGCGTAAGCTTCTGGCGTGAGAATTTCCAGCATCGTTGCCTTCGCGGCGGCGAAGGAAAGAGCATTGCCAAACAATGTTCCGCCAATGGCTATGAGGTTTGACCTCTCGCCATCTGGGCCTTTGATCTGGATTAACAAATCCGCCAAGTTATCCGTCATGCCCCAGGCACCGAAAGGAACTCCTCCCGCAATGGATTTCCCGGACGTGACGAAGTCTGGTCGCAGGTTCCACGCCCGGGTCAGTCCGCCCGGTCCCGCTACTTGAGTGTGTGTTTCGTCATACGCCAGCAATGTCCCCGTGGAGCGAGTCAGTTCGCGGAGCGAGGCGTGAAAACCTGTCTCAGGCAGGATCAACCCAAAATTATTGGTCAAGGCTGGTTCCGTCAGGACCAATGCGACGTCTCGCGGTTCGAGCGCCCGGGCTAGCGATTCGACATCGTTAAAGGCGACGATCCGTGTCTGCCCAACGACAGCTGCCGGCAGCCCGCGTTCTTCGGGAACGACATTTCCTGCGGCGTCCAACTCAACCAGTGTCTGGTCGAAATGCCCGTGATATTTGCCATCGAAGAGCAAAATCTTGTCACGGCCGGTCGCCACCCGCGCAACCCGCATCACCTCCGTGTTGGCCTGACTCGCGGAAAGTGTATATTGCCACTTTGGCAGTCCGTAGCGCCGACTGAGCTCTTCCGATACGATGATTGCGTCTTCAACCGGCAGTAGAAATTGATGGCCACGCTCCATCCGTCGAGACACGGCACGCAACAGAGGTTCGGGTGCGTAACCGCAGAACATCGACATGTCCGCGATGTTGAAGTCGCTGTATTCAAATCCGTCCGCATCTGTAAACCTGGCGCCCCGTCCATCCACAGCCCATAAAGGCAGGTGATGGTAGCTGCCCATGTGCCAAGCCATCGGCACGCCGTTCGGCATTACCTGCCGGCCCCGTCTGAGCAATTCCGCACATTTCGGCCGCGCCTCGCGGAACCGCGCATCCTCACGATTCTTCAGCTCGCGTACCAGGTCGCGGTCTACAGTCGGTTTAGGGGCGTCGAGCATAGGTCTCCATTACTTCCGAATCGATGGTAAACGTCGGCAGGTCGGGAGGGACTGTCTTCATCCGGCACGGGCGAGGCTCCGGTTACTCCTCCGTCCCAAGGCAAACGCCAAAAGAAGCTGGATGAGGATCGCGACGATCCCCAGGACCACCAAATAATTGATCACCGTCGTTCCGGGAAAATTTTCGACTGCGATGAGAAATGCAACCGAAGCGTTGCGCACCGCTGCTGACAAACCAAGAACTTTTCGCGTTTCAGGATCCGGCCCTCCGAAGATATATCCGATTCCGAATGCTCCTAGGAAAAGTCCTGCTCCTGCCACGATTACTTCAAGATTCCTGATGCGAATGACATTGGAATAGTTCAACGCGATCGCCAGGATAACCACCGCGAGAAGTGCGATATTTGATGCGAGGCGCATATAGGGCGCGAGCAGTGTCGAAAGTTGGGGTCGATACGCACGGACTGCCAAAGCGACAGTCAGCGGCGGAAGCGTTACGGCAAGCAGGGGCTTCGCAATCGACCAGCCATTCGCGTGCGAACCTGGAAGCAACAACGGCAAGACGGTTGGCACATACACGATTGTCACAGCCATCAGTAATCCCATGACCCCTACGGCAAGGGCGAGATTGCCTTTGGCAAATTCCACCAGCTTCGGCAATATGGGCGCCCCGCTTGCCGTACCAAGCAACAGCACGGCCACAACCAGAGCGGGTTCGAGGGAGACCAGTTTACTAATCAGGAAGGCCAGCAGCGGAATCGCAATGAAATTGATAACCAGTACCGAGAGCACAAGCCGCCATGACTTAAGTGTATCGTGAATCTGGCCAACGGACAGGCTGAGTCCCATGGTCAGCATGTTCGTCACGACAAAGGCAATAACGGCAAGTTTTGCGAGCAGTGGAATCGAGTCCCACACTGTCTCACTCCAATCGGTCTGTATTGAAGAATCCTGCGCTCAAGATGCTTGTTATTTTTTCTCTTCGTTCGCAGGCACGAGAACCAGAGTTTCGATCCCCGAAGATTGTGATTGTGCGCGATAGATTCGCTGCGTGGCCTTAACGAAATCAGACGGCTTCGCATCCGGGATATTGATGAAGCTTTGTGGGTTGCGATCGGTCAGCGGAAACCAAGAACTCTGGATCTGAACCATAATGCGATGGCCGCGTCGGAAGGTGTGGTTCACATCCTGCATTGTAAAAACAACTTCCTCTACTTTGCCTGGAGTGAATGGCTCAGGTCTCTCAAAACTGTGCCGGAATTTGCCACGGAATGGCTCTCCCCGTACCAGCTGCTCATAACCGCCCATCGTGAATGGCGGAGCCGGGACATCGGTCAACGGTTTATTGCGGTCCTCGGGGCGGGTTTCGTCCAGTCTGCTCGACGGGAAATCCGGGGGATATACGTCAATCAGCTTCACGTCCCAGTCGCTGTCAGTGCCTGTCGTGGATACAAACAGTTTTGGTGAGATCGGGCCAACAATCGTCAGATCCTCCTGCAACACCGCCGTCTGGTAGGTCAGCACGTCGGCGCGCGATTCCGCGAAACGCTGATCAGACACCATGTATTCCTGAGGTACTGTCTGCGCCACGTAGCTTACAAACGGTACGGGTTTGGCTGGATCACTTATATATTCATCGTAGGCGCCCGCTCCGTCCTTCGACGGATCGAACGACAATATCCCCTTCGCATGGAAGTACAATACCTTTGTTTCGACGTTCTTCGGCGGCCAAGCGGCATATTGCCGCCAGGTATTCGTGCCGGTTTCGAATACATAGGCCTTTGGCAATTTCGCATTGCCGGTGTCTTTCAGATACTGTTCGAAAAACGGGAATACGATGTTCTTGCGGTAGAAGTCGCCTGTGTTTGCTGCGAAGCTCACCCGGCCGAGGTGGTTACCCTCCAATCTTGCCCAGCCGCCGTGCACCCACGGACCGACCACCAACGCGTTGAAAATTCCCGGATCATCCCGCTCGAGCGCATGAAACAGCGTAAACGGCCCCTGCAAATCCTCGGCGTCGAACCAGCCACCGACGGTGAGTACCGCGCAGTGAACGTTCTTCACGTGCTCTGCAAGATTACGCACCTTCCAATACTCGTCATATGTGTCATGGTGTACCTGATCCTGCCACAACCCCTCCTGGCCGCCCAGCAATTTGCCGAGATTCTCCAGGGTTCCTGCGTTCAGGAAGAAATCGTAGCCATTCGGAGTGCCGTAATCGAACGGCACGCGAACTTTCGCAGGCAGTTCCGGGTTTGCCTGTGGGCGAAACGAGCTATAGAACCCATAGTTAGCCGCTAACATGAACGCTCCACCGTGGTATGCGTCGTCCCCTTTGAACAGATCGGTCATCGGAGCCTGCGGCGAGGCCGCTTTCAGGGCTGGGTGCGTATCAATCATGCTGGCCGAGGTATAAAATCCTGGATAGGAAATGCCCCAAATTCCCGCTTTCCCGTTATTGTTCGGGATGTTCTTCAACAGCCATTCAATCGTGTCGTACAGATCGCTGCTGTCATCGACGTCGTCCTTCGATTTTTTTACGTCGATGTGCGGACGCATCTCGACGAAAACACCTTCTGACATATACCGCCCGCGCACGTCCTGATTTACGAAAATGTACCCGGCCTTGTCGAAGTCAGGCGATGGTCCAAGCTGAGTGCGGTACTGGTCAACTCCGTATGGTGCGACGCTATAGGGAGTCCGGTTGATCAGGAACGGATACGGGTGCGAAGAATCTTTGGGCATATAGACTGAGGTGAACAGGCGCACGCCATCTCGCATCGGAATGCGGTATTCATACTTCGTATAGTGCTCTTTGACATCGAACTCCATGCCATCGGGCTTGGCTTGGGCCAGGATCGTCCCGGCGCACAGCAGCATGCACACAGCCACAACGACAGCTTTACCGCTCATCCAGTCCTCCAGGAAGGTTCGGGAAAGGTCATCCAGAGATCGCGCCACATCTTAGGTTGCCGTTTCCTACAAGTCAACGAAAGCAAGGCGCTTAGTTTGTCTCGAGAAAGAGCGGTCCTGTGTTGTGACGAAAGTCACATGCGCGTGTGACCCTAATGCTTAACCTGTATGTGAGGTTTCGGAATGGCTTGCCAGTCGAACATCGCCCAGGGAAATTCGGACCCACTTGACGTTCTAGATGGTCCAGTTTCACCATCCATTCCATTGAACAAGAGAAAGAAACTGCAGGATTGTCGGATCCGAAAGGATCGTTCCCAGCTCTACCGCAAGGCGTTCCAGTTTTCATTCTTGGCCTTGAATCTCTGGCTGGGTGCAAGGTTCTTTTTCTGGGTGCGCCAATTTGAGCTCAATAGAGTCTCGGAGGGCCTGCAACGTCCGGCAGGGGTGGAGGGTTGGCTGCCCATCGCCGGCTTGATGAATTTGAAATACTGGATACGCAGCGGGCACATTCCTGAGGTGCATCCCGCCGCACTTTTCTTGCTGATTACGTTCCTCGCCATGTCGTTCTTGCTGCGCAAGGCTTTTTGTAGTTGGCTCTGCCCGGTTGGAACCGTTTCCGAATATCTGTGGCGGTTGGGAAAGTACCTTTTGGGGCGTAACTATCCCCTGCCGCGATGGATCGATTTGCCTTTGCGCTCTTTGAAATACGTACTCCTGGTTTTCTTCATCTGGGCCGTTTCCACAATGTCTGTGGACGGTCTTCGTGATTTCATGCGGAGTCCTTATGGATTGATTGCCGACGTCAAGATGCTGAATTTCTTTCGTCACATCAGCCAGACAGGGCTTATCGTGCTCGTGATATTTGCCGTCGCTTCGCTAATCGTGAAGAACTTCTGGTGCCGCTTTCTCTGTCCCTACGGAGCCCTTCTGGGGCTGGTTTCGTTTTTCAGCCCCACACGAATCCGCCGTGACGCCAGTACATGCATTGAGTGTGCGCGGTGCGCAAGAGCTTGCCCGTCATCTCTGCGCGTGGACAGACTCGCGTCGATCAAATCGGTCGAATGCACGGGCTGCCTTGAATGTGTAGCAGTTTGTCCGTCACGAACTGCCTTGCAACTGGGCGTTCCCATCGCCGGCATGGGAAAATCCGTGGGCATTCCTTCCTGGGCCATGGCTACGGCAATTGCAGTTCTCTTCTTCGGAGTTGTAGGTTTCGTAAAAGCGACCGGTCACTGGAACTCGAAGATACCCAAGGAAACTTACGAGACCTTGGTACCCAATGCCGACCGGGCAGCCCACCCCATGCCGTAACGCGAGTACAAATCGGAAAAGATAAAGGCGACGCTGATCGACTGGGGGGAGGAGGCAGCGTCGCCTTTATGAAATGGGATGCGGATCCCCGCGGGGGGAGATTCCGCTCCCGAAGATCAGCCGCGAACCGTCAATACCGGCGCCGTGGACTTGGTGACGATGTTGTAGGCGATCGTCAACGGTGCATGTCCAGCCAAGCTCCTCCGGGGTTTTGCACCCATAACGATCAGATCTGCAGTCAAGTCTTTTGCTGCGTGCAGGATCTCTTCGACTGCAGCGCCGAAGGTGACCCGGAATTCAGGGCGGCACCAATTTTCGCTGCCCTTGGGCATGAGCTGCTTCATGCGTACGATGTTGATTTCGCGCTGGCGCGCCACACTTTCTTCCGTGTAGGCAGCTGCACTTTCAATTACATGCAGCAGGCTGAGCCGTGCTCCGTGCTCTTGCGCAAGGGAAAAGGCGTGAGCAGCTGCCTTCTCTGCACCTGGTCCAAAGTCGGTGGCAAACAGGATATTCTTCAGTTCGATTTCTCTGGAAATGTCACTTCTGACGGCAGGGCCTACAGTCAGAACGGCGCAATCGGCCTGGCGGAAGATCTCCTCAGCGACAGATCCGATCAGGATCTTCTGCACTTTGCCGCGGCCGTGGGTACCGACAACAACAAGGTCGATTTCGTGATCGAAGATCAGCTTCTCGAGTGTTGGCCAGACATTGCCTTCTTCCAGAAGAACTTCATGGGGAACTCCGCGGAGCTTTCCTGAAATGAGAATATCCGTTATGCCTTCTTCTGCCGCCTGCCGGACTTTCTCGTAGGTCGCCTGGGCCAGCTGCGGCTCGGCAAATTGGAATGGATCCGGTGTGATGACATGTGCCAGATAGATGCGCGCATCGTAGCGCTTCGCCAGGGAGATGGCATAGTCCAGGGCATGATCAGATACTTCTGAAAAATCAGTGGTGACGAGGATCTTGCTGAGCAAAACGCGCTTTGTTTCTTCTGGAGCGACCTTCTTTTTGGGCTCGAGTACTTGCGGCATAACGCCCTCCTGAGACGACGATGATCTGATTCCTACGCGCACTGTATTTCCCCCATATATTTCCAATTAGGAAGGTGCACGTTCCGTACCATAGCGAACGCCGATTGGTTACTGAAAATGAACGGGTTGGGGCGGTAAATGATTTGTCCAGGTAAGTGTTGTGTAAGGTGGCGCATGAATGTGCGCCGAATTCATCAAAATGTGTTGAAAAAACGTAGGTTGGGAATTGCAAAGCAGGGGACCAAACTGGGGAGCTAAAATAAAGACAGCGGCCAGCCAATCTATTTGCCCGATTCGCGGGCCCTTTGCGGTCGACACGGCGACGCTTCCGTCTTGTGGGCTGGCCGCTGCCAAACTCTTTAATGTGGGCGTCCCTTTTTACGATGTATCCTTTCGAGCCTTCACCGCGAGCTCGACCATCGAAAAAGGAACGCCCACTGACCAGTAATTCGACAATCGCTCCATTGCCTAACTACTGAACGACCTTCCTAACTGCATCTGCTGTGCCGTTTGTGGTACATCATGTGGAAAATTGCAACTCGCTAAAAAGAAGGGGTTTACGTTTGGGAAAAGGGAAGGGGAGTTTTAAGGGTTCGACCCGCTTTGCGGAATTTCACACTGGAGCGCGTTTTCTCACGCACTCCCGGGGGTCAAGTACTGGACGGTGACGCAGGTTCTTCTTCTTCCGAGTGAGAAAGTCCAAATTTTTTCATCTTGTAACGCAACGCATCGCGGCTGATATTGAGCAGCTTCGCAGCTTTGATCTGATTACCGTGAGACTGTTGAAGGGCAAGTTCTACGAGCGCATGTTCGACATCCTCAAGCGATGTGCCACCTTCTGGAATAAACAGTGGCGGGAGTCGCCGCTTGCCGGGGATCGCGGCGGCTTCCGGAGCCACAGCGCTATGATTATCTTCGACGATGGCGTTGCTCCGGCCGCTGGCAACAGAAAAGGGAAGGTCGTCGGGCCGCAAAAGGTTACCTTCTTCGAGAATCATGGCGCGTTCCAGGGCATTCTTCAATTCTCTTACGTTTCCGGGCCAGTCGTAGTTGAGCAGCAGCCGGCGTGTCTCCTCACTGATTCCCTGTACCGATTTTCTGAACTTACGGTTGTAATGGCCCAGGAAAAACTCCACCAGCGACATGATGTCTTCTTTGCGTTCACGAAGAGGAGGCAGGAAGATGGAAATGATCGCGAGTCGGTAATAGAGGTCCTGCCGAAACCGTCCTTCGCGAACTTCTCGTTCCAAATCCCGGTTTGATGCGGCGATCACGCGAACCTCGACTTGAATATCGCGGACACCGCCAATACGTCGTATCACCTGGTCTTCCAGCACGCGCAAAAGCTTCGCCTGTAACAGTGGAGACAGTTCGCCGATTTCATCAAGGAAGAGAGTCCCGCCATCTGCTACTTCAAAGAGGCCCTTCTTCATGGCTTTGGCGTCGGTGAAAGCCCCTTTCTCGTGGCCGAACAATTCGGCTTCCATTAGTGTTTCGGGAATCGCGGAACAGTTGATCGCGACAAATGGACGCTCTGAGCGGGAGCTCCGGTAATGAATCGCTTTCGCGACGAGATCCTTGCCCGTTCCGCTCTCACCCTGAATCAGAATAGTGGTGGCTGCGCTTGCCGCCACCTTGTAGACGAATTTCATCAACTCCGTAATTTTCCGGGAAACTCCGATCACATCGTGGTAGCCGGCTCGGCGACGAACTTCGTCGCGGAGTGATTCCACTTCCGTGCGAAGAGAACCAGCTTCCAATGCATTTTGTAATGTAACGTTCAGCTCATCAAAATTGATCGGTTTGCTGACGAAATCGTAGGCCCCTAATCGAAGCGCTGCCTTGACATCATCCAGCTGCGGATCGGCGGTCATCATAATGATGCTGCGTGTCTCGCCGGCTTGTTTCAGTCTTTCAAGCACCTGAAGTCCACTCATATCCGGCAGGTGAACATCCAACAAGACCGCGTCGACCGATTCGGTCTGTAGGGATTGAAGTCCGGCTTGCCCCGTTTCGGCTTCAATACACTGGTAGCCAAACTCGGTACACTTCTGGTTCAGCGCCCAGCGAACCAGTTTCTCGTCGTCAACAATCAAGATTCTCTTTTGGGCCATTTGCTAACTTTATCACCTTACCGCAGAGTTTCGCTTGCCCTTCTGGGGCCTGCGACCGGGAGCCAGACCTTGAATCGTGTGCCCTTCTGTATTGCGCTGCTGACGTCTATTCTCCCGCCATGGGACTGAACAATTCCATTGGCGAGAGAAAGCCCCAAGCCGGTACCTTCACTGCGTGTCGTGAAGAATGGTTTGAAGATCTTGCTCAGCGCATCGGGAGCAATGCCACGGCCGGTATCACTCACCTGGATCAGGACAAAATCATCTTCAAGAGAAGAGCTGACTTCAACTGTGCCATCCCCTGCTATTGCCTGAATTCCGTTCAAAAGGAGGTTAAGAATGACCTGCTGAATCAAGGCCGGGTCGTGAAGGACCTCGGGCAGGGCCGGAACAGGCTCGTAAAGAACCCGGATCGGCTTGGTGAGAACTTGTTGGCGAGCCAATTGGATGGCTTGCTCCACGGTCGTATTTATGTCCGCGGGATGGAAATTCGGGGGCCGTGGTCTCGAGTAGGACAGTAAGTCGTTCAGAATATTCTGGATGTGCAATACTTCGTTCTGTACGTCCCCCATGACCGCGCGGCTCGGACTACTGGCAGGTAGTTCCTTGCCCATAACATCAACCACACCGGCAATCCCGGCCAATGGATTGCGAATTTCATGAGCTAATCCCGCCGCCAACTCTCCCAAGCTGGCCAGGTGTTCGGCCCGCAGCATTTCCCGGCGATGAAGCTCCTCAATTTCGGCGTGATTCTGATCAAGGGTTTGCACCATTTCATTGAACTGTCTGCCAAGTGCACCGATATCGTCCTCACGCTTGGCAAAAGCCACGCGAGCGCTCAGGTCACCCGTTCGAACGCGCGAGATCGTGTTCATCAGCTCTTGTAGCGGCTGCTCGACGAGCACCAGGAGAACGGAGAGCAATACGAAGCTCAGTAAGATAGCGAAGGCAACAACGGTTACTAGAATCCACTGGGCGTTCTTAATTTCCAGCGTTCGCAAAATGGCGGCCATACCAATCAGGCTGACGATCATGATCGCGAGGATTGGAATAAAGACCTTCCATTGCCAGCGAATTCCTGTGGCCCAACGAACGATGGGGGGCAGATGCATGGCTGTATCACATCAGAGACTGGGCCCTGAGGCAAGTCGTGTCGCCTACTCTCTCGGGCAGGACGTGTTCTGATTTGGCACAGCTCCCGCTGCCATCCGGTCCGTTGCCGTATTTCCTTTCGCGGAATAGCGTCCAGCCTGGGGAGTGTTGCCTGCTAATCTACGGATAAAATCTTGTCGAAGCGAGTTGGGAAAATTGGCCGTTGCGAACGATGTCGCACGATATATAGATTCGTAAGCAGCTGACGCCGCTGCTTTCGGCGATTTGCCGTCTGCTGTAGAGTCAAGGTATGCGTCACCTGACCATCCTGCCGTTATTTGCCGTAATCATTCTCTTTTCTCTCCTGCCAGTAGCACGACCGCGTTATCAGGATTCCTCTGAACTGGCTAAGGGAGCACATTCCTATCTTGGTTTCGATTTGAACGAATACCCTGGCGACGCAGCCCTCGCGGTCCTGCGCAAAACGTTTTCCTTCAGCAGTTATTGGCTCGGGCCACCCCCGGGCGAAAAACGAACAACCTGGAAAGGGAAACGCTCCCTGTTGAAGGCTCAGGGTTTCGGTTTTGTCGTCCTCTTCAACGGCAGGGACAGCAGGAACCTGAGCAATGACGCGGACGCCCGGCAGAAGGG
This sequence comes from Candidatus Acidiferrales bacterium, assembly GCA_963723725.1. Taxonomy (GTDB): domain Bacteria; phylum Acidobacteriota; class Terriglobia; order Acidiferrales; family UBA7541; genus Acidiferrum. The sequence continues at coordinate 317,717 of CAVRSA010000010.1, read as the reverse complement.
AACTCTCGATTCCGGAAGTGCGGCGAAGTCTGCGCAACAAGAAGGCTTTCCACTGGACACGATTATTTTCCTGGATATTGAAGAAGGTGGCAGACTGACTGACGCGTACCACCAATATATTCGAAAATGGATGGAGGGCCTACAGAGTGCGGGTTATCGCGCTGGAGTGTATTGTTCGGGGATCCCGGTGAGCGAAGGCAAGGACGTTACTATAACCACCGCGCAGGATATTCAAGCTCACATCGCTCCTGGCAAGATTGTGTATTGGGTTTATAACCTGTCCTGCCCACCTTCCCCTGGCTGTGCCTTCCTCGCGACACCTCCTTCTCCCAAGCAAAGTGGCTTCTCCTACGCAACGGTTTGGCAATATGCACAGTCGCCGCGTCGGGCAGAATTCACAGCGCAGTGTCCTGCCAATTTCGATCGCGACGGGAATTGCTACGCACCCGGAGACACTGCTCATCAATGGTTTCTCGATGCAAACGTCGCTACTTCCGCTGATCCGTCAGCTGCAAAATAGGCTGGAAGCTGACGCGGGGTGGTGGCGGGTGAGACCAGGCGGCTTTCTAGACCACAAGCAGAACAACAAGTGCCGCGGCAATAACCAGTGCAATGATCATGCCGAACGCAATTGTATGCCGGCGTTGTTTGTAAGCGCGTCGTGATTCGATGGGTTTGCTGAGTACGTGTTCCATGCTCTCCTCGTTGATAACACGGCCGGGCAATCCCACAACGCGCAATCATGACGAATGATGCGAACTGATGACTAGTGATTTGCGCACAAGAGGCCGTAAGCGACGATTGCTATGGCCCGGTGCTGCATCTGGCCAAGTTCGGGGTGAGCCCAAAACAATTGACCCTCGGATTACCAATTCAGGCGCCTGCTTACCCGAACAAGCCGCAAACGAAGATGCTTCGGCTTGTGGTTTTTGTTATTTGCGGCTGCACTCGGTTAACTCAGCCGCGGTCAATCGAACCGGCCGCGCCTTCTGTCTATAGTTCTGGTACTGGCCGCCGAGACGATATTGGTTATCGCTTTTTCTTTGTACCCAAAGGATAAACTTTATAATTATCTAACTAGTTGCTTTATGAAGCGCTTCCTACCATAACCCCATCCCTATCAACCATTTACCACTCTGGAGCATCTAACCAGATAGTCACGGAACATTGACCTTTTCTACGCATAGTACCCATCAAAATAATTCGTGAGGAACTGTCCCTCGGCGGGGTTATGTTGGTTTGTGGGGAAGACCGAGCGTAACGTACCGCTCGCGCCCGTATTTGGCGGGCAGAAAGAGGAGTATATCCCTATGGCACAGCAGTATCTACTGGCCAGCGATTTCGACCAGACCCTCAGCTTTAACGACTCTGGAGTCGTGCTGAGTGAACTCATCGGCCTTCACGATTTCCACGGGAAGGTGAAGGGCCTTTCCGACATTCATCTCGTCCAACAGGGCGCAGAACTGTCTTACCTAATCCTCCATGACCCGGATTTTCGTCGTGTGCGACGGGATCATTTAATTGAGACGGGAAAGCGGATTCGCTTGAAGCATGATGTTTCTCTTTTTGCGCGTTCGCTCGATAATCTGTCGGACGGTTACAAATTTTCCTTCAACGTAATTTCAGCGGCTCCACAAGAAATCATTCAGTCTGCACTGGAGGGAATTGTTCCGCCCGAAAATATTCATGGAACTCGTTTTCGCTGGAACGAGACAAGTGGCGAGGTGAACTCGATCGTTCACGCGTCTGCAGGATGGGGGAAAATATTCGTCCTCGAAGAGATTCGAGCAACTCTCGGCATCAGCCACGACCATATTATTTACATGGGCGACGGCAGTTCCGATTTGCCAGTGATGATGCACGTCAACCAGCATGACGGTCTGACGATTGCCGTATCCGAAGCACAGTTCATCACCAAGGTCGCCCGCCGTACCGTGTTAAGCGACAACGCGATGAGCGTGTTGATTCCTGTTCTGGAAGAAGTGTTGCGCTGGGACTCAGCCAAGATCCGCCGGTTCTTCACGACGCGGGGCCTCACCGTCCGCGAGTGGGACAAGACGCGAACAGATATGCTGACAATAGGGGATGCTACAGCCGAATCGCTGGCGGTGTCTTCGCCATCTCAGTAAAAGTCCGTGAACTGAGAGCCTGGGGTCCGCCTTCGCCGGATTGGGTTTGAGTAGCCCGCGGCGGAATTTCCTGACTTGTTTGGTTTCCCCGATCTCAGCCAAGGCAACTTGGATGGATTCCGGACCTCAGAACTGCATAGAGAAACAAGGGCACAAGTTCCGTGGGCCCGCCATTTCGGCGATATCATCTATTCGAAATCCCGTGTTTCAACACAATTCTTCTTTTCCTGTTACTCTTTTTCCGATCATGGAGGTTTCATGTCTGCCAAGAAAATACTGATGTTGGTTGGCGATTATGTCGAGGACTACGAGGTGATGGTGCCGTTTCAGGCTTTGCGTATGGTGGGGCACGAGGTGCATGCGGTATGCCCGGGCAAGAAATCCGGTGAATCCATCCGGACCGCGATTCATGATTTTGAGGGCGATCAAACTTATTCCGAGAAACGCGGGCACAATTTCACCTTGAATGCGACCTTCGATGAAGTGCTGCCGGAAGCCTACGATGCGCTACTGATTCCCGGAGGTCGTGCGCCGGAATATTTGCGGTTAAACTCACGCATACTTGATATCGCACGGCATTTTTCCACGACCAACAAGCCAATCGCAGCGATATGTCATGGAGCCCAAATTCTGGCGACTGCAGGAGTACTGCAGGGGAAACGCTGCAGTTGTTACCCGGCAGTTGGACCGGAAGTCACCCAGTCCGGCGGTACATTCGTCGATGTGGCAATGACTGAAGCGGTTGTCGATGGCGCCTTGGTGACCGGGCCTGCGTGGCCGGCACATCCGGCCTGGTTGTTAAAGTTTCTCGTCCTGCTCGGAACTCGAATCGAGTTATAGCTCGGCAGAATTCGTTGAATGGTCGTTGCAGTTTTCCGTTCACCTGGGTCAAGCGGCTGCAGCGCAGAAAAATACTGCTTTTTGTACTTTCATAAATGCAGACGCGGATAGATAATCTTCTGTTCCTCATTCCACTTGGAAAGCGACCTATTGATCATGGCTAACATCAACGTAAAAAAGGGCGTTATCGGAATTCTCACCGGAGGCGGCGATGTTCCGGGCTTGAATCCTGCCATCCGTGCCGTTACCTTGCGTGCGCTTCGCGAAGGTTACGAAGTGATTGGATTTCGCCGTGGGTGGGGCGGGCTTGTTGATATCGTGCGCGATGAGGCGCATGACAATACAAACAATTTTCAGCGCCTAACTGAGGACGTGGTGAACCGCGCGGGCCGTACCGGGGGAACATTCCTCCATTCCTCTCGCACCAATCCGAGCAAGGTGAGCAAGAATAGCGTTCCAGATCACCTGAAGAGTGCGTTCGCCGCAGATAAGAACGACCTCACATCGGAAGTAATCAAGAATCTCGCGTGGCTGGGAATCGAATACATGGTTCCCATCGGTGGGGACGATACGCTCAGTTATGGAGTTCGCTTGTTTCAGGAAGGCGTTCGGGTCGTCGCAATTCCGAAGACCATGGACAATGATGTTCCAGGCACCGACTACTGCATCGGCTTCAGTACTTGCGTTACCCGCACGATCCAGATGGTTAACTCTCTCCGAACTTCTGCGGGCTCGCATGAACGATTCATGGTCCTCGAGGTGTTCGGTCGTTACGCGGGATTCACGGCCATGTTGCCGACGATGGCTGGTGCGGCAGATCGTTGCGTGATTCCCGAACACAAATTTGATATTTCGAAACTCGCGGAATTGATGGTTCACGATCGGAATCGTAACCCCAGTCGCTATTCAATCGTGCTGGTTTCTGAAGGCGCCATGTTCGACGGCGGCGAAATGGTCTTTCAAAAGGAAGCTGCAGACGCATTTGGCCACAAGAAACTGGGAGGAATCGGAGAATTGGTTGCCGATCAGCTCAGCGAACTTTCTCCCAAATTCAATCACGGGAAGAAAATCGACTGCATTACACAGAAACTTGGCTATTTGGTACGATGCGGCGATCCCGACGCAATCGATTCCATTGCGCCCATGGCATACGGGAATCTGGCACTGGACTTGATTCTAAACCGCATTCATGGCCGTCTGGTGGTTCTGAAGAACGGTCGTTACGATAATGTGCCCATCGAAACGGTGACATCGACAAAGAAAGTCATCAACATCAAGGAACATTACAACGTAGAGCGCCTGCGCCCTGTGTATCAGAGCTTCGAGATGAAGCCGCTCTTCTTGATGGGTGAATAGTTGACATGTTGTCCGCTTTGCAACCGCCCAGTGGCACTTCTTGCATCAGAAGAAGCGCCTGAACTATAGTTTTTGCACGCCAAGACCGATTCACGGGGCGCCACCACTATGTCTTCATCCAATCCTCTCGTTCCGCAAGGCACTCCTGCTTCGGAACAGTTTCGTGCTTTGATTGTGGATTCGAGTCCGGAATTAAATCAGCTGCTTACCAATTTGTTTGATCATGCCGACTGGTCGATCAACTTTGCCGCTGATAACAAACAAGCCTTGGCCATGGCCAAGGAACATCCATTCGATCTGATTATTACGGGCGAGAAAACGACTGGTAAGGAGGATATTGAGTTACTTCGTCGCCTTCGCCTGGTCCGTCCGCATACCCGCCTGATTATTTTGACCGATGAGTTTATACCCGGGGACGTTCTTGCTTCGATCCGCGAGCGGGCCTTCAGTTATTTCGCGCGGCCATTTTCCACTGAAAAACTGGCGGAGATGATTCGTATTGCCATGGCGGAGCCGCACTGGGATGACGGAATCGAGATTATCTCTGCTGTGCCGGAGTGGGTGCGTTTGTCGGTCCGTTGTGATGTGCTGACGGCAAACCGATTGATTCAATTCTTCCGGGAGGCTTCCGATCTTCCCGACGTCGAGAAAGAAGAAGTTGCTACAGCGTTCCGCGAGATGCTCCTGAACGCCATGGAGCACGGCGGGCATTTCGATCCATCACAGTACGTGGAAATCTGGTATGTGCGGACACGCCGGATGATCTTGTGCAAAGTGAAGGATCCCGGCGAAGGTTTTTCCATGGACGAAATCAAGCACTCGGCCGTAGGGAACCCTCCGGATGAACCGTTTCGCCACATGGCTGAACGCGAGAGCCGGGGCATTCGACCTGGCGGATTCGGAATTTTGATGGCAAAAAAACTCGTTGATGAACTTCTTTACAATGAAAAAGGCAATGAGGTCTTGCTCGTGAAATACCTCGATAAGCGGGAAGATCTGGAAACCCCTGAAGGATAAACAGGAAATTCTTTGGCTAATACAAGGGCGAGACAGCCCCAGAAAGCGCCATCCCGCCCTTCCGTCCAACCTCGTTTTTCTCTAGTCATTTAGATGAAACGTCACGGTAACATTCAGCTGTACCGAGACCGGCTCATCGTTTAAGTACGTCGGTTCATACCTCCATCGTCTAACAGCATCAAGAGCAGATTGAATGAGAAGGGGTGGTCCGGAAGTAACCTTGGCTTCCACCACGTTGCCCTGTTCATCGAGAATCGCATCGATGATCACGACGCCCTGCATGCGTGTCTGCTTGGCAAGCGCTGGATAGATTGGATCAACGCGCCAGATCAATTTAGGCTCTCTTACCCGACCGCCGACCCGCACCGGAGCCTTTGGGTGATTTTCCTTGGGCGCGAGCGGGGCAACCGCTGCGGTCGTAACCACACCGCCCACAACACCTCCGAGGACTCCTCCCATTGATCCGCCGGCGACTCCGCCAGGCACGCCGCCGGGAACGCCACTTCCGGAATCCATATCTGGAGGAAGAGGCGCTTCCTTTATTTCAGCGACATTTTTCGGGATAACGGTTGGCGCAATCAGCTTGCCTGCATTTTCAAATACTTTGTGCTGTGGAGGAGCTTTCACCATTGCCACTGCCGGTGCGGGCGGCGGCGGAGGGGGTGGCGGCGGTGCCACCAGAAAAGTGCTTTGAAATTCATTCAGGTTCAGCGAATCCGTGAAATATAGTCCAGCAAGAATAGGGACCGAAAGAACCAGGGTATGGACCGTGATCGCGATCAAGAGATCGAGCGTACGGGAACTGCTCTTAATGCGGTTGTTTTCCATCAAGGACGTCTTCAGGAAATCTGCCTCGACGGGTACCGGGGACGGTGGAGCTGCTGGGACAGTTGCAGCCTTTCGGGGAGATGGTTCAAGGGCCAGAGTGGCGATGCGTTTCTTCGTCTTAGGCTCTGGCTCCGGTGGCGCTAATGTGGACGGAACCATGGCCGGACCTCCGCTATTGAAATGCGCAAGCGTGCTGCCAAAGCTCCGTTCTTAACTTATTCATAATATTCGATTTGTCGATTCCAGCGGGTCCGCTGTTGAGCCACTACACTCAGCCCGCGCCCAGACTGGGTCAACTTACTCACAGCTGCTGGCCTCTTTTATCCCCGGGAATCTGCTTTTCCTCGGGCGAAAATGACCTGCGTTGCGCGGTTGTAGTTACACCCGATCCAAGTGAGGTACGATGCAGGCGAGGTGCTTCAGTGCAAGTTCGCAAACTTGGAAAAAATGGTCCACTCGTTTCTGCTCTGGGATTGGGCTGCATGGGCATGTCGGAGTTTTACGGAGCGCGGGACGATTCTGAATCGATTGCTACGATTCACCGTTCATTGGAACTGGGAATGAGTTTCTTGGATACGGCGGATGTTTATGGATATGGCGATAATGAGACTTTGGTTGGTAAGGCGATCAAGGATCGGCGCGACGAGGTTCTTCTGGCTACCAAGTTCGCCATTGTACGCGACCGCACAAATCCTGCCGCACGCGGAGTGAACGGGAAACCGGAATACGTGCAGGCAAGTTGTGATGCAAGTTTGAAACGTCTCGGTGTGGACACGATCGATCTGTATTACCAACATCGTGTTGATCCCGCGACGCCAATTGAGCAGACTGTGGGAGCAATGGCTGAGCTGGTTCGAGCTGGTAAGGTGAGATTCCTCGGCCTCTCGGAAGCGTCTTCGACGACCATTCGTCGCGCTCACGCCGTACACCCGATCGCGGCTCTGCAGACGGAATACTCCCTGTGGACACGCGATCCGGAAGATGAAATCTTGAAAACAACAAGAGAGTTAGGTATAGCGTTTGTCGCATACAGTCCGCTTGGCCGCGGGTTCCTAACTGGACAGCTCAAGAGTACGCAGGATCTGGCTCCTGATGATTACCGGCGCCACTCGCCGCGATTTCAGGGAGAGAACTTCCAAAAGAATCTGGACCTGGTTACTCGTGTCGGCCAATTGGCTACAGAAAAGCGCTGCACACCTGGACAGTTGGCGCTTGCCTGGCTGCTTGCGCAAGGATCGGACATCATTCCGATACCCGGAACCAAGCGTCGGAGTTATCTGGAAGAAAATGCTGTTGCCGTGAATCTGAAACTGTCGGCTGATGACCTCGAACGGCTTGAGGAGGTAGTCCCTAAGGGGGTCGCTGCTGGGCAACGGTATCCGGAGTCAATGATGAACCTGGTGAACGGGTGAGTGAAATCGTTATTGTTCACCGCCGGATTTTCAAAAGTCTGGCAGCGCCGGGGTTCCCTATCGCGTGGCGCAGTTCAATCGTCCACCCTCGTTCCGCATGATCGACGACTGACGGCTCTTTGATCCGGCCCGTTTGTTTTTACGCGCAATGTCTACGATTTCGAGCGGCGATTCGGTGGACTTGCTCTAGGATTGGACGCGATACGCAAACTGAACTCTCGACATTTGACGCCATGCACCGCATCTCAAGACTCTCGAGAACCATTCCGCTGGTCGCGGCGCTATTTGTTTTTCCCCTAAATTCGCATTCCGGCGACACAGAGGCCGAGGAACCCGTCAGATACATCGGAACAGGCGCTTGTGCGGCCACCAGTTGCCACGGAAGCGTAAAGCCCGTTGCTGGCAGTCGCGTGCTGCAAAATGAATATTCAACGTGGATCCTCAAAGACAGGCACAGTCGTGCCTATCAGGCGTTGACGGGCCAAGTCGGCGAGCGCATGGTCCGTATACTGAAGCTGAATACAAAGGCAGAAGAGTCACCGAAATGTCTGGCTTGCCACGCATTGTACACGACGCCTGAGCGCGGACGTAGCTTCGATATTTCTGAAGGAGTTTCCTGCGAGAATTGTCACGGGCCTGCCTCTGCCTGGCTCGAATCGCATACGAATCGCGACTGGCCTCATGAGAAGTCAGTTGCTCTAGGAATGACTGACACTCGCAACGTGCTCCTTCGCACCCGAAAATGCCTGGAATGTCATCTTGGTTCCAATGAAAAACTCGTTGATCACGAAATGATTGCCGCAGGCCATCCGGATCTGTACTTTGAACTGGACTCATTTTCTGCCGTCATGCCACGCCACTGGAAGGTGCCGCGCGAATCTGCTCCGGACAAAGCGGTCGAAGACGTCGCGTGGAACGGCGTGCGGGATTGGAGCACCGGGCAAGCGGTACAGTTGAGTGCCTCTATGGAGCGGTTGGCATGGCGGGCTCAATCTGCGCACGGCGGCAATTCAGCTCCGTGGCCCGAGTACGCAGAACTTTCCTGCTTTGCTTGTCATCATTCACTTGGGCCCGCAAAGGACAGCTGGCGCCAGGAACACGGCTATGAAGGGCGACGCCCCGGTGATCCGGCCTGGGATTCGTCCCGCTATGCTGTTTTTCGTTTGTTCGCCAAACAGATCGATTCCGGCAACGCGCAGGAACTCGACCGTCAGTTGCTGACCGTATACACCGAAATGAGTAAGCTCACACCTGACCGTACGATCGTTGCCAATTCCGCCCTGGCCGCCGCACCCCTGGCCGAACGTATCGCCGAACGCATGGCGACGTTGCAATATGACCAGGCCATTACACTGCGAATGCTGCAACGGATTTGCGACAGCGCTGAAGTAATTGCAATCTCCGGCGAACGCGCCGCCGAACAAGCCGCGATGGCCGTGGATTCGCTCTACGCTGCCTACAGTAGGGACACCAAACCCGCTGACAGGGCGGAAACTCGCTTGGCGATCAACGGACTTTTCCAGCAGTTGGAAAATCCTTCAGCCTATAATGCCGATCAGTTCGCCTCGGCACTGCGGCGAATCCGATCGCTGCTCCATTAATCGACAGAAGTCTTTCGCGCGCACCCGTCACAAATTACGCTACACTCTAGGGTCCTCGGCGTCTCCAAACGATGAACAGTTTTGAGCACCTATTTTGTTCGTCATCCTGCTGGCGGTATCTCAGCCGACAGATGGTCCTTCCGTGGATTCTTTCCGGTTCGCAGCCCGGCGATCATATTCTGGAGATTGGAGCAGGATACGGAGCGGCGACGCGCTTTTTGAGCGAACGAGTGGCCCGAGTCACCTCACTCGAGCACGATCCACTTACCGCAGGAAAACTGAAAGAACGAAACAGTGATATCGCTGGCGATGCCATCTGCGGTGATGCCTCTTACTTGCCGTTTGCCGATCAATGCTTTTCTTCGGCGATTACGGTTCTCGTACTACACCACCTGAAAACCCCGGAATTGCAAGATCTCGCTTTTGCGGAGGCCTTCCGCGTGCTCCGTCCCGGCGCAGTCTATCTGGCGTTTGAGATTACTGAAAGCTGGATCCACCGTATCGGTCATATCGGAAGCACGTACACACCGGTCGCGCCTGGCTCTTCCTTCGCGCGCCTTTCCAAAGCGGGCTTTTCACGTGTGTCGGTTGATTTTCGTCCCGGAGTATTCCGCATGATGGCCACTCGGCCAGCCTGAGACTGCTCTCTGTGCTCTTGTGCCGATGCAAGATGCTAGCGCTGGGACATGGCGGCACCTAATTCGCTCCGCGTCTGGATTACTCGCAATATCGCCTCTCTTGTGACCATTCCGACGATATTGGCCGAACCGTCATCGCCATGTCGCACGACTGGCATCTGGTTCACATCGGCCGACATCAATCTCTCGAGCAGCCGCTGGAGCGGTTCTTCCGGCGCGGCCCATAAAATCCTGTCGCGAGGCACCATTACCGCCTGAACTGAATTCATGTTCCATTCATCGCGCGGAACCGTATTAAGCGCAGCCACATTCATCAGTCCAACCAGACGGCTGTCGGAAGTCACAATATGGACGCGCCTCCCCGTACGTAGTACCTCACCGCTATACTCGTCCAGGCTCATGTTACCGGGAATGGTAGGCACCTCCTGACTCATCACATCCGAGGCGGTGAGGCCGGTTAATGTTTCGCGGATCGTCACCTGCTGCACACTGGCGTTTGCAGCGGTCAGCAAGAACCAGCCGATCAGCACGTACCAGATCCCCTGCCAGTCGTGCAGTTTGAACGTGTTCCACAGGCCAAAGAGGATCATTCCGTAAGCAATCAGTTTGCCGCTTGCTCCCGCAACCAGCGTTGCCTTGGTGAAATCCTTGGTTGCACCCCAGACGATGGCCCGAAAGATTCGCCCTCCATCAAGAGGAAACCCCGGCAATAGATTGAACAGAGCGAGCAGGCCATTGGAAGCACAGAGGTAGGTGGCGAGTGCGAGGACCATTTCATTGTGCGCAAAAGCCAGCATGATCAAGAAAAAAAGTCCGGCCAGAAAGCCACTGGCAATCGGTCCGGCGATAGCGATGTTAAATTCCTGCAGGGGTTTGGACGGCTCCCGCGCAATGCGTGCTAATCCGCCGAAAATAAAGAGGGTGATAGACACGACTTTCAACTTGTAGCGTTGCGCAACCATACTGTGCGCCAATTCATGGAACAGCACAGATCCAAAAAACAACAAGCTGGTAAGAATGCCAATCGTCCAGTGCTGCGCGGAACTCCACTGCGGATGCAGCTGATTGAACTGGGAGGAGAGCGCATAGGAGATGAGGCCAAAAATGATGATCCAGCTGAAGTCGATATAAATAGGGATCCCGATCACTCTTCCGATCCGGAAACCCTGCGATTGCGCCATGTGAACGTCCACCCTCGTCTAAGCCGCTACCTCTAGACTAACCCCGAACCGAAGCAACACCAAGAACGACCCGTCCCTTGCCCCCGGGTATGAGTCCTGTCAGACACAGCGTGTTGCTGCGTCCACGCCCTTAGCTGCAATTGATCGCATAACTCCCTCCCTTTCAATCAGTAGATGACGGCGCTCCGCCTGCTATTTCTCATTACGCAAGCCAGGGGCTGGGCGCAAGTCTCACAAAAAACAGCGCGACCTTTAGCCCGGCCGAGTCAAGGAGAACACCGATGGATACGTTCATTAGTTTTGCGGCATTGGTCATCACTTCGCTGATAGCCCTGTTCGCGGCCCTCGCGCTCGATTGGCTGCTTTTGCGGGGAATGTTCCTGCTCATGCAGCCGGCTACGGCCGATCGCCGGATTCTGGTAACTGGTCTGGATCGTGGAACGCAATTGACAGCTCGAGCGTATGCCCAGAAGAAATAGCAACGCCAGGACCGTGCAGGGATTCCTAGTTCAAACCGGCGGCACGAATCGCGCGAGCGGTCACCGCGGAACCGGGAGTAGAGAAGAAAGGACAAGATCATGTTAGCTCTGAAATATCTGTTGGTCATTCTCAGCGTGGGTATGTTTGCGGCTGCAGCGGGAATTGTAGGGTACGACGTTTACCAGGCGATGCAGCTCAACTGGTTGCTACATCGCAAGCGGGAAGAAGCACAGGAGACAGGCTCGTCGCCCGAGCGGAGTTTGCCGCGCCCTTTCGGGCCCGTCCGATGGAGACTGGGATATCAACTGCTGCTGATCGGCTTGTTGCCGCTTCTGTTGGCCCTCAGCATTACGGTCGTGGCAGACGGCTCTGCGGGGATTCGCGTCAGCCAGTTCTCGGGAGTGCGCCCAGGCACGTTGTATCCAGGAGTCCACTTCATTACGCCGCTGGTCGACAGCGTGGTTCGCTATGACACGCGCGAGCGTGTTTATACGACGGCCGCCAGCGAAGCCGCGAGAACTGTATCGAAGCCGGCTTCGGAAGTTCTGGTCGTGCAAGCGCGTGAAGGGCTAAACATTGGACTGGCCGTGACGGTGCGCTACAGGCTTGATCCTTCAAGGCTCAGCAGCATCCATCAGAACTTGCCACAACCGGTCGATGAGCAGGTCGTCGGTCCGGTCGTTTCGTCGACCTATCGTCAGCTCTGCCCGAGTTATGAAACTCGGGAAATTTTCGCCATCAAGCGGGAAGAGCTTCGAGTCAGGGCCTCGGACGCAATTAAGGCACGCCTGGCGACGGACGGCATCGTAGTACGCGAAGTATTACTTCGAGACATCCAGTTACCGCCGGAGTATGCCAAAGGGCTGGAAGGCTTGTTGCTGAAGGAACAGGAGAACGAGCGCTTAACTACGGAGCAGGACATCAAGTTGAAAGAAGTCAGGATCGCGGAATTGGAGTCCGACGCGCAAAAGGCGCGTGACGTGAAGAACGCGGAGTCCCAGGCGCAGGTACGCGTGCTGCAAGCGAAGGCTGAAGCGGACGCTATGCAATACACATTGCCACTCAAACAAAAGCAGATCGAGCAGAGCAAACTCGAAGCCGAGGCACGAAAGGAAGCCACTCTGCAGAATGCCGAAGCGGCCGCGCAAGCGAAGGTGATCGACAGCAAGGCGGAAGTCGAGCGTCAGCGCAATCTTTCAGAAGCGGAAGCAAACCGAATTCGTGTCACCGCAGCTGCCGATTCCGAGCGTATGAAGTTCGAAGCTGCCGTTCTCAAACAGAATCCGATGCTCATCCAGAAGATCATCGCAGAACGGCTCTCAGACAAGCTGCAGATCATGATGGTACCGATGGATGGCAAGAACTTCTTCGCCAGCGACGTCATGCGGTCTGCATTCACGAACGGCGGCGGGGTAAGCAGCCCAGACGAGGGTGACTCCGATGGAGTTGCGGCGGCGCCGGTAGCCACGGCCGCGGCTCAGCGCAAACCCAACAAGCGTCCATGAAAGGAGAAAACCAAGTCAAATAAACTATAACTCCCTGATCACATCTGACCGCCGGGCGGCGCCACGCCGCCCGGTAAACTATTTCAGTTGGTGTTAGCATCGAAAGGTAAACCGAGGTGAAGATTGCGTCGAATCTGCCTATTCCTGTTCGCGAGTTTGATTTTACTTGGGACTGTTCCGGCCGCTCAGGAGACAGCTCCGCAAACCCAGTCCACAGAACAACCGGTGACCTGTGATGCTCTGAAGGCGTCCAAGGCAAAAGTGTTTGGCTTCAATCTTGCGCAGTTGAACGAAACGCAGATTGATCTCAAGACCAAAGAGATAGACACCTTCTGGAAGCAGGCAGATGCAGCCGGCCCTAAAGGTGTCAGTTGTCTGCGGGAGCTGCTGCAGGCAGAAAAGACCGACCATTATTTTCAGTTCGAAGCGGCTGCGTGGCTGTTCCTGAAAGACAAATCCCCCGAAAGCTTGCTCCTAATTCGCGATTCAATCGCGCAAGCCGATTTTCAGGTTAATGACCCTGCAAACTATCTTTCGCTTTCCCTCGAGTTATCCCACGATGGCGTCGATATTCGACCCCTGGCTGCAAGACTCCTGCGCTATCCGAATGCCGTCATTCAGATTCCGGAGCACGCACTCGATCTGGATGCAGACACGGCAGCGTTGTTTCTCTATGGAAGCATGCCACCCAGCGAGGCCAGCGGCGCTTTAATCGACGAGTTACAGGGTCCGGAACAGTTTGTTCGTTCTGAGGCGGCGCATCTTCTGGCAGAGCAGATGACCGAGGAAAGCTACCGCGCATTGTCTCGTTGGGAGGGGTTGCCTAAGGTCGAAGAGGAGTTTCGCCGCAACGATATTCAGTCCATCATGAAATATCAGCCCGTCGATCCCGCAGTGCTGGCCGATCCGAAGTTTTCGCGCGAAACGGTTTTAAGTGTAATCAGTACGCTTCCCCACACAAAAAAGGAGTTCGACGAACGTATGGCCACCAAGGGCGCCGCGTTCGACAAGCAGATGCGGGATAGTAAAGCAACGCAAGCCGATCTGGACAAAGCCGTCGCTGAAGGCGAACCGATCTATGGTATTGCGAACCACACTGCTTTCATCAACAGCGCCATCGCCACGTTGCAACCGGATGACTTCGACAAGGTTAGGGAAGCGCGGCGCAAAGCCCTCTACGACGTATCCGACGAGAGCCTGGAGGAGTACCTCGCGTTTACGCGCGTGATGTTGGGACTGGTGAATCGTCTGGATCTGTATAAGGAATACCGTAAGCATTGATTGATCGGACGCAGGCAATTCCGGCAGAGAACTGCCGTGCTATCATCGGCAATTCAGAACAAGGGCGCTGTCTTTTTCTAGAGCGTGAGGTTTTAAGGGGCAGAGCGGTGAACGCACTATGAGCTTTCGAACAAAGATATTCCTGATTTTCTTGATCACCGTGTTGGCGTCCGTTTCGCTTGTTGCATACGGCGTGACCTACTACACCCAGCAATCATTTGAAAAAATGGACGGACAGCGAAGTACAGCACTCGTTGCTCAATTCAATCAGGAATTCGCCCAGCGTGGCGAGACGATCGTACAGCAGGTAGACAACATTACCAATGCCGATATCACGCTGCGTATGGCCATCGACTTGACCCGCCCAAACGCGGATTCATCGTTATATGTGCATGATGCGAACGGTGCCGCCCAGGATCATGGTCTGGATTTTGTTGAATTTGTGAACGCGGACGGCGCGCTGATCTCTTCCGCCCAGTATCCTTCGCGCATCGGATACAAGAACGAATGGGTGACGGCAACGAAGGACTGGAAGGGCTCGAAAGCCTTTCTGAGGCGCGAAGAGCTGCCTGATGGCATTGCGCTGTCTGTGACTGCGGTACGCACAATTCCTGTTGGCGAGAAAAATTTCTACGTGATAGGTGGCCGCAAGCTGGATCAAAACTTCCTGGCTTCTCTGATTCTGCCCGCGGGGATGCGCGCGCTGCTTTATCGCAACCTCGAGCCTGCGTTTGTGCCCACTTCCTTGACCGATGCCAGCGGCACAGTTTCGCAAGCGGAAGTACTGCAACCGATTATTGAGCAGGTCCAGAAGAACCCGGTAGAAATCACAAGAACAATTGATTGGAGCAGCGATCCCGCATCATCCGAGACGTTTCACGCCATGCCGCTAAAGGGCCGGAATGACGAGCTCCTTGGAGTATTGCTGTTAGGCAGCTCGCGCAAGGAACTGATCAACCTCAAACGTGAGATATTGAAAACGGCCGGCGCCGTATCGCTGGCGGCCGTCCTGATCGGTCTGCTTCTGAGCTGGTGGGTTTCACGGAGAATCACCAAGCCCGTCGAAGAACTCTCCGAGGCCGCCCGGGAAGTTGCCAGCGGACGTTGGGACACACAGATTGAAGTGAAAGGGGATGACGAGATTGGGCAACTGGCGGGTGCATTCAATGACATGACCCGCACGCTTGCCGCACAGAAGGAAAAATTGGTGCAAACCGAACGGGTTGCTGCATGGAGGGAACTGGCCCGTCGCCTCGCTCACGAGTTGCGTAACCCGCTTTTCCCACTGCAAATCACCGTAGAAAATCTACAGCGATCCAGGCAATTAGGCCCGGCACAGTTCCAAGAGGTGTTCAGCGAAGCCACGGCAACCTTAAAAGCCGAACTGGCAAACCTGAATTCGATTGTCGGGCGCTTTAGCGATTTTTCAAAAATGCCCTCGCCGCAATTCATCCGCGTGAATATCAACGAAGCACTTCGAAACGCCGTGCGCCTTTTCGAGTCGCAATTCAGGGCCGTCGGCAAACCATCCATCACAACTGAATTTTTCCTGAGTGATTCCCTACCTGACATCGATGGTGATGCCGAACTGTTGCACCGCGCATTTCAGAATCTAGTGCTGAACGCGATGGACGCAATGCCTGCCGGTGGGACACTTACGCTGCGCACGGTCGACCGGGGCGAGACGGTGCATGTTGACGTTACCGACACGGGCAAGGGGCTCACTCCCGAGGAATGCTCGCGTCTTTTCACGCCGTATTACACCACCAAGCAGCAGGGAACTGGTCTTGGTCTCGCGATCGTGCAGTCGGTCATCAGCGATCATCACGGCACGATCAGTGTTAGCAGTGAAGAAAATCGCGGCACCACTTTCCATATCGAATTGCCGAAGCGTCAATCCGGATTGCTGGTGCATCCCCGTGCCGCATCCCCGGAAGGCAGTACCGAGCAAGCCGAGCCTGCAGCAGCCACCGACTAGTTTCGCGAAAGGAATGCTGTGCCCCGCAAAGCTCATCTACTTCTCATCGATGATGATCCAAATACCTTGGCATCCCTCGCCCGGGCGTTCCGGCTGGCCGGACATGAGGCGACGGTTTGCGATAACGCCTTGCGCGCAGGGGAACTCGTTCACAATGAGCGTTTTGATCTCATCCTCTCCGATGTCGTCATGCCTGGCAAAAGTGGCATGGAGTTGCTTGAAGAATTGAAAGCAGCCGGCGTACAGACGCCCATTGTCCTGATCTCCGGGCAGGCGAATATAGAGATGGCTGTCAAGGCCACCCGTTTGGGTGCTCTGGATTTCCTCGAAAAGCCGCTCAGCACGGAGAAGCTGCTGGTCACAGTCGACAATGCCTTACGGCTGACACGGTTGCAGGACGAAAACAGAGACCTGCGCAACCGCCTTGGCAAACATGAACTGGTTGGAAGTGGCGTAGCGATGAAGAAACTCTTGGCACAGATCGATCGCGTCGCGGCAAGCGAAACCCGCGTTTGCATACTTGGCGAAACCGGAACGGGGAAGGAATTAGTTGCTCGTGCGATTCACGAAAAATCAACCCGTCGCGAGAATGCATTTATCACTCTGAATTGCGCGGCCGTGCCGGCGGAGTTGATTGAATCCGAGTTGTTCGGCCATGAAAAAGGCGCTTTCACCGGTGCTGGCGGTCGACACCTCGGCAAATTCGAACAAGCTGAGGGCGGGACACTTTTCCTCGATGAAATTGGAGATATGCCTGTGGCTATGCAAGCGAAGCTGCTGCGCGTCCTCGAAGAAGGTGAAATTGAACGCGTGGGAGGCGAAAAACCAATCAAAGTAAGCGTTCGGGTCTTGGTGGCGACACATCGGAATCTTGAAGAGTCGATTGCGAAGAATGAGTTTCGCCGTGACTTGTTTCACCGCGTGTACGTATTTCCGCTCTCTTTACCCCCGCTCCGAGAACGTGTCGAGGATTTTCCTGAACTGGTGGCTCATTTTGCCAAACAAATCGCCCGACAGAATGGCTGGCGAGAGAAGGTCTTCTCGGAGCAAGCAATTACCGAGCTGGGTAAGTATTCCTGGCCTGGCAATGTCCGCGAACTGCGGAATGTCGTTGAGCGACTCGTGCTTCTTGCCGGTGAAGAGTCCGTCGCGGCGGCAGATGTCTGTCTGGTGCTGCCGGCGAGCGTTGGCGGCTCGACGGGCGCGAAGCCAGCGACCGGAAAGGGAACTCTGGTTGAGCGCACAGAAGCCTATGAACGAGAAGTACTTCTCACCGAAATTCGTCATCACAATTTTCACATGACGAATGTCGCGCGCTCTCTCGGTCTTGAGCGCAGCCACCTTTATAAAAAGTGCCAGCTCCTGGGTATAGATCTGAGCGAGCTTCGTAAGCCAGAGTAAGAAATACCCTCCCACCCGTCCGATTCCGGCGCGGTATCTCGTAAACATTTAATTACAAAGCGCTTATTAACGTTCTGATTTTTCTTGACAAATTACATATTGCTATATATCTTTTGCATATTGCAATATATGAAGCGGGAGGCACCCATGAATCTCGGCGACAAACTCCGCTCCCTTCGCGCAATTGAAGGCTCGCTTCGTGGACTGGGCCGACCGATGACCCAGTCAGAAGTGGTCGAAGCGATGAAGGATGAGGTCGGCCGCGGACTCAGCCAGGCGTATCTTTCACAGATCGAGAGTGGCGCCCGGCCCCACATGACAAACACTTCGCGGGACCTCCTGGCACGGTTCTTTCGCGTGTATCCAGGATTTCTCGTGGACGACCCTGCAGGGTTTACCCGCGAACTTCAGTCGGAATTGCGTATGGCCGACACCACGATCGACTCCTGGTTGTATGCGGGGGCAGATCAGTTCTCGGCCGATCCACAACTGGAAAGCGCGCTATTGGCGATAGCCGAAGAGCCGGACTCGCGTCGACCATTGCTACTGCTTGGCGAAATCCTGCGGACCCCGGGCCTCGCAGAGCGGCTGATGGAAGTTCTCGAACCGACTGCGGGGAATCGTGAACGGTCGCGCAACTAGTAAACGGCCAACATTTTTGGGTTAGCCCGAAGCGATGGGGTGTCACTTTCGAGGTAGCGTATGTCCTCTCTATCCTGGTCTGATTTTTATCTTCTCTGCTTCCTGATCGGTTTTTCGCTGAGTGTGATTTCGTTTCTTGCTGGCGCCGTGCATCTTCACTTGCCATTCAAAATGCACTTTCACTTGCATGGTCACGCGATAAACCACGGCCATAGCGGAGCCCTTGGCAAGGGCAGCTCCCATCTTTCCTGGTTTAATGCGACGACGTTTATGGCCTTCCTCGCATGGTTCGGGGGTACGGGCTACATCCTTACAAGGAAGTCGCACCTGGTGGCCCTTATGAGTCTCGGTATCGCGACCCTGTCGGGCTTGCTGGCCGGATGGCTGGTGTTCCGCTTCATGTCCCGCTTGCTGAAAGACGGCACTGGCGAGATGAATGAGTGGGACTACCGCCATGAAGGATCTGTCGGCACGGTCAGCATTAGTATTCCTTCGAATGGCACTGGAGAAGTGATCTTCGAACAACATGGCATTCGGCGCAGCGCTGGTGCACGCAGCGACGATGGTGGGGCAATTGAGAAGGGCAGGGAGGTAGTCATCAGCAGCTATGAAAAAGGAATTGCCTACGTGAGGAGGTGGGAAGAGTTCACGAAAGCGGACTGAGTACCAGGTCATCGGGTTAAAACCCCGCACCTTCAGCTAGATCTGACAAGGGATTTCGGGACTGAAGAACGCAGCCAACAGTTCCGGTCGACGGAAAAAGGGAGGTCTGTATGTCGGAGTTCTCGGGTGTTTGGATCATCGCCGGTTTAACGGTTGTTGTTCTTCTTCTCATCATGGGCATTGTTGCCCGGATGTACCGCAAAGCGGGTCCTCACGAAGCCCTGATCGTATACGGCTTTCGCGGGACACGAATCATCAAGGGTGGCGGCACAATTATTTTTCCAATGGTGGAACAATGTCGAGATCTGTCACTGGAACTGATGTCATTCGACGTCGCACCGCAACAGAGCTTGTACAGCAATCAGGGCGTCGCGCTGACAGTCGAAGCCGTGGCCCAACTCAAAGTGAAATCCGATCCAGTGTCAATTCGTACCGCTGCTGAACAATTCCTAACCAAGAGACCCGAACAACGGGAAGGCTTGATCCGACTGGTGATGGAAGGTCACTTGCGCGGAATTATTGGCCAGCTCACGGTCGAGCAGATCGTGAAAGAACCGGAAATGGTTGGCGGCAGGATGCGTTCAACCTGCGCCGAGGACATGAGCAAGATGGGTCTTGAAGTGGTCAGTTTTACGTTGAAGGAAGTCCGCGACAAGAATGAGTACATCACGAACATGGGTCGCCCCGATATCGCGCGGATCAAGCGCGATGCTGAAGTAGCCACAGCCGAAGCGGATCGGGACATTGCCATCAAGCGTGCCGAAGCGTCTCGCACGTCTGCGATTGCAAAAGCACAAGCGGATCAGGAACGTGTAGCAGCAGAGACCGCGTCGATGGCCAAGCAGGCTGAGGCGGAACGGGATCTCGACATCAAGAAAGCCAGCTATCTTGAAACCAGCAAGAAAGCCCAAGCGCAGGCCGATAAAGCTTACGAAATTGAAACCAACCGTCAACAGCAGACCGTGGTAACCGAACTGGTTCGCGTGCAGCAGGTTGAACGCGAAGCGCAGGTCAAGGTTCAGGAGGCTGAAATCGAACGCGTCCAACGCGAATTGATCGCCACAGTGCTGAAGCAAGCCGAGGTAGAACGTCAGCGCATCGAAACGCTGGCAAGCGCAGAACGCCAACGCATGATGAGCGAAGCGGAAGGCCGCGCAGCCGCGACTCGCGCGCAGGGCGAGGCCGAAGCGGAGATCATCTTCAAGAAGGGAGAAGCGGAAGCCAAGGCGATGAACGTAAAGGCCGAAGCCTTCCAGGAGTACAACCAGGCGGCGGTCGTCGACAAGTTGATCACCGGTTTGCCGGAGATCGTCCGCGCACTGAGCGAACCACTGAGCAAAGTGGACAAGATTACCGTCGTCTCAACGGGGAACGGTGATGCGGCCGGTGCCTACAAGATCACCGGGGACGTCACCAAGATAGCCGCACAGGTGCCGGCGCTGTTCGAAGCGCTCTCCGGCATGCAAATGTCAGATCTGTTGGGCAAGGTACGGATGATCGGCGACAAGGCGCCAAAGCCGGAACAGCCAGCTAAAGCCTAAACTCATTCCGTCGGAGCGGGCGAGATCCCGCTCCGATGCTTGGTTCACGCGGGAGATGGTTATGAGTCTTACGATTCATCAGAAAAAGAAAAATCTGTATGGCGGCCTGACGATCTTGCTGGGAGTCATCATGGCGAGTCTCGCCTGGGCGCAAATCGTCGCGGCCATTTCGCATTGCTTCTCTCCATTTTGAACGCTTGGCGGAGAGATATTGACTGATAGATAGGGAGAGGAAGGAGAAAGAAAATGGGATTGTTAGAACGAGTAAGCACCCTGATTCGCGCAAACATCAACGATATGGTTGATCGTGCGGAAGATCCGGAAAAGATGATCAAGCAGGTGATTCTCGATATGGAAAATCAATACCTGCAGGTCAAAACGCAAGTTGCAGTTTCTATCGCGGATCAGCACATCCTTGAGAAAAAGCAAAATGAACAGGAAAACATCGGCAAAGATTGGATGCGCAAAGCCGAAGTTGCGGTCGACAAGGGAGAGGACGATCTCGCACGCGCGGCGCTCGATCGCTTCCAGACATCGCAGCGTCTGGCACAGAGTTTCCAGGAGCAGGTGAACGACCAGAGAGGGCAGGTAGAAATGCTAAAAACCGCCTTAATCAAGCTGGAGCAGAAGCTCGATGAAGCAAAATCGAAGAGGGAACTGTTGCTGGCACGTCATCGACGCAGCATTGCCCTTGACAAAGCTACCCGCGCACAGGTCGCCATAGGCGATGGCTCAAAGAGCGCCAGCTTCGAGAGGATGAAGGACCGCGTAGAACATAGTGAAGCGACAGCCACTGCCGAACTGGAGTTACTGACCGACGACGTGGCGGATCGGCTAAACCGCCTAGATCGCGACTCCGAAGTGGAGCGTCTGCTGACTGACCTGAAGACACGGCGCGCTGTTCCACCTGACCGCCAGCTGTCCTAGTGGCAACCCGCGCGAATCAAGTGACCGGACCGAGCGGCCGCCATATTCTGTAGGTGGCCGCTAGCCCTTTTCCCCTCATATCCTCGGCGTCGATGACGGCACGCGTTCCCTCATCAATCCAATACCACCCCGTCCACCTGTGTTGTAGAATCCTCGTCACGTCTTGACATACGCTGCCTGGTTTCGGACTGGACCGATCGTGCTCTATGCGAACCGAGGTGATTCATGATTCTTACCATCGAAAGAAAACAGATCGCGCCAGACATCACCGTCCTCGAAATGAACGGACGTATTATCATGGGCAACAATTCCCGCGATGTTGAATTAAAGTTAGCTCAGGTTCTGAACGAGCACGCCAAAAAGATCATTCTGGATCTCAGCGGGATCACCATGCTCGACAGCACCGGCGTGGGAATTCTGGTCCTCGGACAAGCGAAAGTGAGAAAAGAGGGTGGTGAGATTCGGATCGCCGGAGCCAAAGGCGTTGTAGAGGACATTCTAAAAATGACCAGCGTCGATAAACTTGTCCGGGTTTTCCCGACGGTCGAGGAAGCGGCAGCTGCTTTCTGACTGATCTGCCGGAGAATTGTGCAAATTTTTGAACGCGCCGCTCCGGCGCGTCTCATGCGAGAATGCCTTTACATGAACCCGTGGTGGATTGCCGTACCTGCGGTTACTGGCGGACTGGCCGGGATGACCGCCTATGCCACGGTGAACGCTCGCGCGCAATTATTTGGGCGCTCGCTTTGCAAAACTGATTCGCCGAAGAAACTGGCACTTACCTTCGATGACGGGCCGAATCCATCGATCACCCCGAAGCTGCTGGATTTGCTGGATCGCTACAAAGCCAAAGCTACGTTTTTTGTGATCGGCAACTTTGCGCGAGGATGCCCGGAGCTACTGAAAGATATTTACGCTCGTGGGCACAACGTAGGAAATCACACTGATACGCATCCAAACCTTTTTTTCTGCGGCCGCGAGGAAACAGGCACTGAGCTGCAGCGCTGTAGTGAAGCCATCGAAAGGGCCTTGTTTGAGCTTCCGCAATTCTTCCGTCCGCCTTTTGGCTATCGGAGCCCCTGGCTGAGCGAGATTGTCCAGCGCCAGAACATGCAGATGGTGACCTGGTCTTTGTTGCCGGGGGACTGGCGCGCGAAACCGGTCGAATGGCTGACGGAACGCATGCAGCGCGTAGCCGAAAATGCTCGATCGAGACCGGCCGAAAAGGCCCGGAACGGGCCAACGTCTGACGGCGAGATCCTCTGTCTGCACGATGGAAATTATGCGCGCCAAAACGGAGACAGGTCGGTCACTCTGGCTGCACTCGAATACTGGCTGCCCCGATGGCACGATTTGGGCCTCGAATTTGTTACAATGGCGGAAGCGGCGAGAGATTCCGCTTGAACCTATGGATGAGCGCGCGTTTTACACGGAA
The DNA here is from genome assembly GCA_963723725.1 of Candidatus Acidiferrales bacterium. Lineage (GTDB taxonomy): Bacteria > Acidobacteriota > Terriglobia > Acidiferrales > UBA7541 > Acidiferrum. Next base: position 294,862 of record CAVRSA010000010.1, on the reverse strand, counting down.
AAAGAAGAAACACGCAAAGTGAAACTGGTGTGCCCCAGTTGCCGCGGCGAATTCGAAGCGCCGGTGCGATGGAAAGTTTGCCGGAAGAAAAAAGAATTGCCGCGCGGAATCAGCGAAGAGGATCGTCGAAAATTCGCCAAAGCCACTTCGTTTATGGTTCGACTCGATGATTTGGTCGCCTGCTATAAGTGCCGAAAACGCTTTGAATTGACCGGCCAGTCGACTGTGCTTATCAATGACAATCTCGGGGATCCAACAGAAGATCCGGAGAATTTCGGCAACAGATAAAAAAGTCATTCCGTGCCTAGCCGGCCTTCAGGCAAATAGGATCACTTCTCAGATCTCCGGATACATTTCAAAGAAGGCGTCAATCGACTGCCTGAACGTGTCTTCAATCTCCTCTTTGCTTCCCTCGATCAAATGCATCGCCACGCGCGCGGTCTTTCCATTTTTCAGAACTACCGTGGCTTCCTTTACCTCGCCCAAATCGTCGATGGGTAACAGTCGCATCCCGTAAATGAGTGCCAATTTCGCCATTGCATGCTCCTCACCAGAATCTCTAACCCAGCGTATCTGCTGCTGCCAGCGACGTCAATTTTGTCAGCTGCGGCTAGGAACCCTCCGAACTTTCGTCTATGCTGGGCGCAGGCATCCTGTGCCGCAGCTCGTCGCATCCGACTTGGCATGCAGGAGGATTCTTGTGAAGTACGAGACTTGCACTCGGCATTTTCTGCTCTCCATCGCGATCATGTTCGTGTGCGTTGCTTCCGTAGCAGCGCAGTCGCCTGACGGTCCCCAACCCGACGCCCCACCTCCTGCCATGCCAGCCGACGCCGCTCCTCGGACAGTTGCCCAGGACCAAGGCAAGAGTACCGAGCACATCATCGTTCCGGTGGGGACACGAATCGGGGTAACCCTAGAGAACGGAATATCCACAGCGACGGCCAAGCCCGGTGACTCGGTCTATTTCCGGACTTCCTTTCCGATCACGATCAACAACAAGGTTGTTGTTCCGGTCGGTTCTTATCTTCGAGGCGAGGTGAGTGACTCCAAGCGGCCCGGTCGGGTTAAAGGGAAAGGCGAGCTTCGGCTGCGTCTGAATACCATGATTTTCCCGAATGGCTACACCGTCGATATGAATGCCGAGCCACACAGTACGGATAGCGGAAGCCAGACAAAAACTGACTCTGAAGGCAAGATCACCGGACCGGGCGGCAAAGGTGCCGACGCAGAAAAAGTAGCCACAGCTACGCTCGCTGGCGCAGGTATCGGAGCGATTGCCGGCGGCGGTAAAGGTGCCGGAATCGGTGCCGGAACCGGCGGCCTCGTCGGGCTTGCCGCCGTCCTGCTCTCACGGGGGCCGGATGCACAACTTCCTCGCGGCTCTTCAATGGATCTAGTGCTTGAGCATGACCTGCAGCTCGATGCCGATCAGATCCATTACGCGCACGTTGGTCAGTCCAACACGGTTGTTATTCAGCAAAGCCCCCAAAACTGATTTGCACAGTTTTAGACGCAGACCGTCGCTAAGCGTTCATTGCCGGAATTTGTGTGTTTCGGGCTTCGACAAACCGCAACGGGCTGAAGCGCTCCCAGTCTACGCTGACTTTTTGTGAGCAAATCCACTCTCGAATCAAACGTGCAGTAATGGGCGCCAGCAGAATTCCGCTTCGGAAATGCCCGGTCGCAATCGACAATCCACCGAGGTCTGTTGGCCCAAGAATGGGCAGATGATCGGGAGAGTCGGGGCGCAGTCCCGCCCACGTCTCTTCGATCTGGGCCTTTTCGAGACCTGGGGCAAGCTGCAATACCTCGTTCAAAATTTTCTTGATTCCACCCGCAGTGACGTCATGATCAAATCCAGTGCGTTCGATTGTCGATCCAGCAATAATTCTTCCGTCATTGCGCGGGACAAGATAAGTGTGTTCCAGCCAAAGGACACGGCGAATCTCGACTGACGGGCAACGCAAGGCCATCATCTGTCCTTTTGCCGGAAAAACGGGAGCATATGGCGCGACACCGTCAATCTGGGCAGAGAAACATCCCGCCGCTATGATTGTCACTCCCGCTTCTATCTGCTCATTCTGCAAAATCAGTCCCTTGCAGCGTCCGTTCTCCTTCCAAATTGCCTTTGCACCATTCCCGGCGACGATTTCCACCCCCTTACGCTGAGCCGCCTTTAGTACCGCATTTGTAAACGAGCGACTGTCCAGTGAGGCCTCATCCGGACGGAAGATCGCGCCTTCAATCTTTTCAGAGAGAGCTGGCTCCATCTCCCTCGCTCGCTGGGCGTTTAGTGCTTCAGCTCGCAATCCGACGCCATGCTGCAGCGCGATGACGGTGCTGAGTTCCTCTTCGATATTTCCATCCAGTAAGGCATCGATCGCGCCATACCGTCGGTATCCAACATCAATTCCCGACAACTCCTCGACGTTGCGGATAAACTCCGGATATAAGGCAATGCTCGCGAGACTAATCGGCACGAACGGGATCGATTCGAGATTTTCAGGTGCCGGAGAGATCATGCCAGCACTGGCCCAGGAAGCTTCCCGGCCCGGTTTGTTGGAGTCATAGAGTGCTACGTGCAAGCCGGCGGTTGCAAGTTCAAGCGCGATAGAAGCGCCAATCAGACCACCACCTGCGACAACTGCGTCATATCGGTTCATGGAAGGTAGTCTATCGCAATTGCGTATCGGAGATTGTGACGTACGTACGGACCCTGCGAGCTACTGGCTCGCTACCAATTCGTGCGAGAGCACTTCGGCCTTTTTTGCCAGATTCTTCGCCCGCTGCCAGTCGCTATTTTTCATTGCATCGCGCGCCGTGTCGACGAAACCGCGAACCTTCGAGGCCACGTCCTCTTGCGAGCTGTTCAGCGGCTTTCCCTGCACCTGGGACAGATTCCACTCTGCAATCTCCAGGCTGTGCTCGGCTTCTGATCTCGCAGAATTCAGTTGCTCGGCGCTCAGGTCCGGAACGATCACCGGGTCTGCAGGTTTTTCCACTACCGCTGGTTCTGCTGGCTGTGATTGTGCGACACGAGGTTTTGGCGGTGAACTCCGGACGGGCACAAGCTTGGGTGGCTCAGCAATCTCGAACGGAATGTCAGGAGCTTGCCCGATGGACTCGACCGAAATGGCAGCAGGGACGATCGGATGGGCAAAAGCGATAGGACCGGGACGCACTGCCGGGGGCTTACGCGTGAGGCACCCGCCGCAGAACAGCGTGCAAAGGCACAAAAACAGCAGCTCTCGTTTGTGTCTGGAGGCGGCGTGCTCCATAGGGCGTAGGCTCCTGGTATTCTGCATACTCACGCGGCTAAAGGCAGTTCGATGCGGAATGTCGTTCCCCGGCCAACCTCCGTCGTAAAGTCTATCGAACCGTTGTGAAGCTGCACAATTCGGAACGTGCTTGCCAATCCGATGCCGCTTCCTCCGGGGCGCGTTGTAAAAAACAATTGAAAAACTTTCTGCCGATTTTCCAGCGGAATCCCTTTCCCGGTGTCGCCAACCATGATCTCCGCGGTCTCGCCGCGTCTGCTGAGCGTCAATTGCAATTGACCGCCATGCGGCATCGCTTCCGCCGCATTCAGCACCAGGTTCAAAACAGCCTGTTTGAGCAGCGCTCGGTCCACAAACGCTTCCGGAACCCCAATCGGAATCAATGTCGCAACTTCTACATTTGCCTGTTGCAATTGTGGCTGAGCAATCTCCAGCACCTCGTGCAGCACGTCAGCAAGCTGAGTGGGTTCCAGCCGCACTTCCATCGGACGCGCAAAATCCAGGAATCGTTTCACAACAGCATCGAGCCGATCTATTTCGACATCGAGCACATGCACCGCTTGCTGCGCCATTCCATCTGTTTCTGGCGGCAAAGCTTCTTTCAGATTTTCCAGCCACAACCGCATGGAATTTAGAGGATTTTTAACCTCGTGAGCCACGCCTGCGGTAATTCTTCCTACGGCCGCCAGACGCTCGCTGACCTGCAGCTGCGTGTTGATGTTTTCGATGGAATCCAGATCGCGCAGTGTCACCAGGGCACCCATGCGTTCTCCGGCCTCCTGAATTTCCTGCACACTTACGCTGATGCGTCTATGACCCTCGCGGGTTTCCAACTCCGTTTCAGAAGCGACCTCGTGAAACTGATCGCCTTCCAGGTGAAGCGCTTCGTAGAGCGGATGGCCAGGTGGGAAGATATCCGTCACGCGGCGACCGAGAAAGTGGGATGCAGGAGCATCCAAGAACTTTTCCGCCGCAGGACTGACCATTACGGCTCGCGCATCCCGTGTGAACAGAAGCAGCCCGTCTTCGAGCCCGGCCATGACGGAGTTCATGTTTTCGCGCAACGAGCTGAAAATCTCGTGTACCCCGCGAAGTTGCTGGCCTACCTGCGAAATTTTCTGCCGGACCTGACCGAGTTCATCGATACTCCCTTTTGCGTCCTTCGCCATCAGGGGCGCCGGATCGTACTCTCCAGCCGAGATACGTTCGAGTTGCGCGAGGATATCCCGAATGGGAGCCAATGCAGCTCCGCTTACTACCGCCGCCAGAATCGTCGAGAGCACGAGCGCCAAGGCGACTAGTGTTCCCCAATTTTTCAAACGGGGCTTGACGTCCTCAAGCAATAACGCAGTCGAGACCGACACCCGTACATCGGCGAAGGGATCTCCACGTAGCCCGAACGGAAGGTCCACTTCGTAGATATGAGGTTTTTCGGTGAGGATACGAACCTGACGAACGAACGGACTTTGAACCAGTTGCGCAAAAGGTGGTCTTCGAACTGCGACTTTCCCGGGAGACGATGGATCACTCGATACCAGAACAATACCGTCGCGATCGACGATAGACACCTCATAAATCGATGGCGAGTCCGCCGTAGCGGACTTCATCCTCGAATCCAGACTTTCGCTCATTTCGAGCGCACGCTTGACGTATTCGTGAGTATCAACAGGGTTGTCGGAAGCGGGTCTGAGCCCTTGTGTCTTGGCGTCGACTACGGCTTGGTGTGCCGAGTCGAAAATCTCCTGAGCCAGCTCATTTGCATGCTTGTCGGTGTCATGCATCACCAGCTGCAGGAGTTGTTCGAAGAAAACGCTGGACAGAACGGTGACCGAGAGCAGTACCAGCCCCGTCATGATTAATGTAAGTTTTGTGCGCAGCCCAAGCTGCATAGCCGCTACGACTCCGATTCGGCACGCTCGCTGCCGTATTCTTTCAGTTTATTGTGCAACGTTTTCAGGCTGACGCCCAGTAATTCCGCAGCGCGTGTCTTGTTGTTCCCGGTCGCTGATAGAGTCTGCAGAATTAATTCGCGTTCCATTGCATCAACTGTGGTTCCAATCGGAAACTTGATCGACGACAGGTCATTCGGTCCCTTGGCAGCGGTCTTGCCAAATTCACCCGGCAAGCTTGAACGCCCGATCAACTCTTTCTCGGACATAATCGCGGCGCGCTCCAGCACATTGCGCAGCTCGCGGATATTGCCAGGCCAGGTGTGACCCATAAAAATGTCCAGGACTTCCGCGCCGATGCCGCGCACACTTTTACCGTGCTTGGTGTTGATGTCGCGCAACATGTATTCGACCAGTGGGGGGATATCATCTTTGTGGTCGCGCAGCGGAGGTAAATGAATGTGGAATACGTTCAAACGAAAGTACAAATCCTGTCGCAACTCTCCGTTTGAAACGGCCTGCTCTGGATCCTTATTCGTCGCAGCCAACACCCGTACGTCCACTGGGGTCTCCACCTTGCTGCCCAGTCGCCGAACCTTGCGATCTTCGAGCACGCGCAATAGCTTGGCCTGCGTTGGCGCTGGCATTTCTCCGATTTCATCGAGCAGGAGAGTCCCTCCGTCAGCTAGCTCAAAACAACCGATTCGCCGTTCAGCGGCGCCGGTGAACGCGCCGCGCTCGTGGCCAAAGATCTCGCTTTCCATCAGCGACTCCGGGATTGCCGAGCAGTTGATCGCCACAAACGGCCCATTGTTCCGTGGCGAAAGTTTGTGGATCGTGCGTGCCACAATTTCCTTGCCGGATCCAGTTTCTCCGGTGATCAGGACGGAAGCGGAACTTGGCGCTGCCATCTCAACGATCCGCATCACTTCCTGCATCGGCTTCGAACCGCCGACCAAATCGCCAATACGGCCGGCCTCGCGCAACTGACGCTGTAAAACCGCAAGATTCTGCGCATCTCTTGCCTTGCTAAGCGCACGGTCAAGCAAGGCGCGCAGTACGGGTCCCTTCAGCGGCTTTTCGATATACCAGAACGCGCCGGATTCGATCGCAGCTACGATGCGTTCTTCACTACCCTTGCCGGTGATGATGATCGCCGGTACATCGTACAGTTCATCGCCTAACTGTTTTAGGAGGTCGAGACCGTTCATGCCGGGTAATTCAACGTCTGCAATCAAGGTGTCCGGCTGGAAAGTGGAGAACTTAGCCAAGGCATCTTCAGCGTTCCCGACGCCTAGCACTTCATAGCCCCATCGTTGCAGCAATTGCTCATAGCCCTTGCGGGCGTTATCTTCATCTTCAACGATCAGCACGCGGTCCCGGCGCTCGCCTGTTTCCACGGTACGTACCGCTCGAATATCTTCCGCCATGCGGCTAGCCTCACCGGTTAATACAACTGCTCGTTCAATCCGTCTGGGTGCTACGACTGTAGCAAGCTACGGGTTGGATGCCAAGCAAGGCACTTTGGAGAGCCGGAGACCACGGCGCTCCGGATATATCGAAGTAAAGCTCATTCTTTCAACAGGTAGAGTGCACGTTCCAACTCCAATTCCAATTTCGCGCCTTTGGGCAATTGCAATTCCTGACCACGTCCCGACTCCACCAGATACGCTTCGAGCGCGGCGACCGCGGCGCCTTCCGCGGCCTCCTTCTTGTTCTTGTCCTTTACGCCTTTTACGGCGCCCGTGGCAGCTCCAGCCGCTGCCGCTGTCGCGGCATCCTTTTGCGAGCTGCTGCGTCCCTCAATCACTCCTTCCTGCAAAGGTCCGGATTTAATGCTGTGATCTCCCGGGACGGAAACGACTTCCGCGACAATAGGAAGCGTTCCGAACTTCGCATGCAACTCGTCAAAAGTCAGCCACAGGCGTGCTTTTCCGGTAATTCCTGCGGATTCTACTCGACTGATGTGCCCGCGAATGGGCATGCCAGAAGGAAGGTAGATTCCGCTACCTGCCTCCAATGGTTCGAGCGTCCGCACGCGAAACACCTGATTCTGATGCAGCTCTTTCGTATTCAAGTCCTGCTCGAGGCTGACCAGGAATCTCGTGCCAGGTACGACCGCGTAAGTTTCCGCGGGCATACCGTGCCGCCTGCCGTCGGCGACCCTTTGCTCGTCGCCGTGGGCAACCAGTGGTTGGGAATTATCAGTGTTCTGGGCTTTCTGGAAATTCTGCGCAAACGCTCCGGCGCCCGAAATCAATCCGGCCAGCAAATAAACACTGGCATTCGCAAACGCCCGGTTTTTCATAAGCTTCCTCCCAACATCGACCGCACGGTCCACCGCATCACCGTTGTAACTCTTAGATGCAGCCCTTCGGCACACGAATAGGCCCTGCATGCGCACAGGGATTCTAACCCGACCGCCGGCAGTTTGTTTCGGTTCCAACGTCTGGACGCTACCGCTTTAAGAACTCCCTGATCCGCTTAAACGCCGCGGCGTACATCGTTTCTGTGAGGCGTCCGGTCTGCGTGTTTTGCTGGCTGGGATGATACACACCAAACAAATGCGGCAAGCGATCGCCGAATTCTGCTTCCGCTCCATGGGAGAACGGATACCCGGCCCGAGAACTGATATTCCCCTGCTCCTTTAAGAGATCAAGGTATGCGTCCCACCCGATTTTGCCCAGGGCCAGAATCGCTTTTGGCCGCAGGATGGAGAGTTCGCGTTCTAGGTAGTGCCGACAGTTTATGATTTCTGTGGGCAAAGGTTTGTTGGCGGGAGGAGCGCAGCGCACAGCGGCAGCTACATACACATTTTTCAGCAACAATCCGTCATCACGCTTTACCGATGTTGGCTGATTTGCGAAACCGGCTTCATACAGTGCTTTGTACAGGAAGTCACCCGAGCGGTCGCCGGTAAATACGCGACCGGTGCGATTGCCCCCGTGAGCCGCAGGGGCTAGCCCTAGGATGAACAGTTGCGCGTGGGGATCGCCGAATCCGGGTACGCCACGTCCCCAATACGACCAATCACGAAACGCTCGCCGCTTTTCGCGTGAAACGGCTTCTCGATAGCTCACCAATCGCGGGCAGAGTCTGCAATTGCTGACTTCTTCTGCCAGGATATGGAGCGCTCCGGCCACTCATGCCACCGTGTTCAAAATGCTCAACACTTCCTTGTGCAGCAATCCATTCGTACTGACGAGTTGTCCACGATAAATCGAGCGCTCTCCAGTAACCGTGGTCGAGCTTCCTCCGGCTTCTTCGACAATGATGCCAAGCGGCGCCAGGTCCCAGGGCTTGGAAGTCCAGTCGATGGCGGCTTCCACCGATCCTTCCGCTACCAGCATGTGCTGCCAGAATCCACCCATGGAGCGGCTGCTGCGCGCGGTGTCGGCCAGACGCCTAATTGCAGCGCGGGCAACGGGATCCTTACTGGGGCCCGTTCCGGTTGTAAATATCATCGCTTCTGCCAATCTCCCCACCGGGGAAACATGAATGCGTTTGCCGTCGCGAAATGCCCCTTCACCGCGATAAGCCCACCACCGCGTGCCCCGAGACAGCGCAGGAGCACTTGCCAGCCCAGCTACGATTTCCCCATTTTCCTCAATTCCCATTAGCGTGCCGAAGGTAGGGATGCCGCGAGAAAATTCTTCGGTTCCGTCGATCGGATCGATAATCATCCGTGCGCGCCCATTTTTCGCTGGCTCTTTCGCGCTTTCGCCGCCCATCTCTTCTCCCAGTACATCCAACTCAAGTCCCGAGGCCGCTATCTTGCCGCGGGCCATCTCCTCGACTGCCTTGTCACCCTGGGTTACGGCGCTTCCGTCATATTTGCGCTCGATGCGCATCTCTGCGCTGCGAAAATATTTCATCGAAATGCCATCAGCTTCATCGGCGATCTGTTTCAGCAATCCTGCATACTTTTTCGAGTAACTCATTGCTCGGTCCTATTCTCCGTTCGCGCGATTTGACACTCGCTTTTCACCCTTCTAGCATACAAACTTCCAGCTATGACTGCTCACACCAATACAGGAACTGTGCTCGATCGCATCATGGAAGCGCGCCGAGCCTCGGTCGACCATCGCAAACGGGTGTTACCGGAAACCGCGTTGAGATATGGAGTAAAGGCGGCCACACCAATTCGTGATTTTGCGGCGGCCCTTTCGAAAAATTCCATCAATGTGCTCGCGGAGTTGAAACCAGCTTCTCCTTCGCGAGGCGTGATACGTGAACCTTTCGATTGTGTGGAAATGGCCAAATCTTTGGAATCAGCCGGGGCAGCAGCCCTGTCAATTCTCACGGAAGAGGATTTTTTTCACGGATCGCTCAAGAATCTGCGCGAAGCCCGAAAAAACGTTTCAATCCCCGTTTTACGTAAAGACTTCATTTTCGATCCCTGGCAAGTCTGGGAATCTCGGGCAAATGACTCCGACAGCTTCCTGCTTATCGTTGCTGCGTTGGGGGATATACAACTGAGCGAACTGATCGCCCTCGGCCGCGAACTTGGAATGGAGCCGCTGGTCGAAGTCCATACCTCTGAAGAATTGAATCGGGCCCTGATTGCCGACGCCCGTATTATCGGAGTGAATAATCGCGATCTCAAGACATTGGCTGTGCGCATCGAAACATCCTTTGAACTGATCGCCGGAATTCCAGAGGAGTCTTTTGCTGTCTGTGAATCGGGTTTGCGCTCTCATGCCGATCTTGTCAAGTTGCGTGCCGCCGGGTACGATGCATTTCTGATCGGCGAACATTTGATGCTCGCGGCCGATCCCGGGGCTACACTTTCCGAGCTCCTGACGCCCGAACCAGGGTGAGAAGCACGCTTGCTTCACTTCAAGTAAGATGTCTGACATGGTTCGCGTCAAAATTTGTGGCGTCACCAACTCGGCTGACGCCCAGCTGTGCGCGAAGCTGGGTGCGCATGCGATCGGCTTGAATTTTTATCCGGAAAGCCCTCGCGCCATTTCGCCGTTCGAGGCCGATAAAATCGTCCGAGACCTGCCTCCATTTGTGAGTACCGTCGGAGTTTTCGTAGATTGGGCACCCGAGCCGGTCATCGCTCTCTGTCAAGCCCTGCGGTTAAACTTCGCACAACTTCACGGTGATGAATCGCCGCAGGCTGTCGAAGAAGTTGCCAGAAAGATTCCGGTCATCAAGGCTTTACGCGTGGCGCAACGGGGCCAGCTTCCGGCATTCGCCCTCTACAAGTCCGTATCGGCGTTTTTATTGGATGCCGACGAGCGCGGAGAATTCGGCGGCACGGGGCGAACGACGGACTGGCAGCTAGCGATGAAAGCGGCTGCCGAGTACAGAACTGTCCTCGCAGGCGGCCTGACACCGTTAAACGTGGCAGAAGCCATCGCGGCAGTGCGCCCCTATGCTGTCGATGTTGCGAGTGGCGTAGAGAAAAGCCCGGGGAGAAAAGATGCCGCAAAGCTCCGCGCGTTCTTTGACGCGGTGAAATGGGCTGATCAGATGTAATTCCTTCCGCCCAAACCCGCTCGAGCAAACCCGGCGGCACTTGTAATGACAATAAATATTTTATCTCATTACATCAGGCGTCGAAGTCCCTTGTGCCTTTCACAGAGGAGAAGCGCTCAAGGTAGGCGGCTATTTGGGTCTGTGCGACAATACTCGTTCTATGGCTAGCCTCTTGACATCTCCTGCGACTGCTCCAGGCCGCTTCGGGCCCTACGGCGGGCGCTACGTTCCCGAAACTCTGATGGTGCCGCTGTTTGAACTTGAACGCGCCTATGAACTCGCCAAAGCCGACCCTGCCTTCCAGGCGGAATTTCACGGGCTGTTGAAGAATTTCGCGGGACGGCCGACCCCGTTACAGTTTGCGGCTGGATTGACGAAGAAACTCGGAGGCCCACGTATTTACCTGAAGCGCGAAGACCTGCTACACACCGGAGCTCACAAAATTAACAATGCGATTGGGCAAGGCTTGCTCGCCGTCAAAATGGGCAAGCCGCGCATTATTGCCGAAACTGGCGCAGGGCAGCACGGCGTAGCTTCCGCGACGGTGGGGGCACACCTCGGTTTAGCGTGCGTCGTATACATGGGAACGGAAGACATGGCCCGGCAGGCGTTAAACGTCGCACGGATGCGGATGCTGGGCGCGGAAGTGATTGGCGTTGAATCGGGCAGCAAGACGCTAAAGGACGCCATCAACGAGGCGATGCGCGATTGGGTGACGAACGTGCGATCGTCGCACTATCTGCTCGGCTCAGTGCTGGGTGCCCACCCGTACCCGACCATGGTACGCGATTTTCAATCCGTAATCGGCCGTGAAGCGCGAGCGCAAATTCTCTTGGCAGAAAAACGTCTGCCGAGCTATTTATACGCTTGCGTTGGCGGCGGCTCGAACTCGATCGGGCTGTTCTACGAATTCCTCAAGGATGCGGACGTAAAAATGGTGGGAATTGAAGCTGGTGGACGTGGCAATGTTCTTGGAGAACATGCAGCCCGACTCTCTGCGCAACAAGGTTTCAGTGGCGCCCGTCCCGGCGTTTTGCAGGGGACATATACCTACGTGTTGCAGAATGAAGATGGTCAGATCGCTGCGACTCATTCAATTTCTGCAGGGCTCGATTATCCGGCAATTGGACCGGAGCATGCCTGGCTCGCCGATCAGCATCGAGCGGAATATGCCGCTGTTTCCGACGAGGCGGCATTGGACGCCGCGAGACTACTCTCTCGCACGGAAGGCATTATACCTGCACTCGAATCGGCGCACGCGCTGGCGGGGCTCATGATGCGCACGCCAAAGTTGAAGTCGTCTGACCTCGTTATCATCAATCTTTCAGGACGTGGCGATAAAGATATGGATACCTATCGGCGGGCTTGGCCAGCCTAGAAGATTTCTGGTCCGATTGGTCGAATTTGAGGATCCCCGCCCGGGAAGATCTGGGGGACGCGTGAGAGTATCGCGGCAATTGCCATGTGTTCACGCGTGCGAGCCGATTTCCCGGATAGCAGTAAATGTGAATGCAGCAAAGCGTAGGTGCGTACTTGACTGATCAGACCCGCATTTCGAAGCGATTCGCGGCTTTGCGCGAGGCCGGAGAACTTGGCATTGTCGCTTACATAACAGCAGGCGATCCTTCAATGGACGCAACTCTGGAATTCGTTCTGGCGTTGGTTGAAGCCGGAACTGACGTGATCGAGCTGGGCGTTCCTTTCAGCGATCCTCTGGCGGACGGGCCGACAATCCAGCGAGCGTCCGAACGGGCGTTGAAGGCAGGAGCTTCGCTTGCACGGGTTCTCGATCTGGTGCGAAGGATTCGCGCTGCCAGCGATGTTCCACTACTTGTTTTCAGCTACTTCAACCCCATCGTCCAAATGGGACTGGAAAAATTTGCGGCCGAAGCGCAGACTGCCGGTGTCGACGGCATTCTCGTTACTGATTTGACGCCGGAAGAGTCAGAAGACTATCGCAGGATTCTTCACGCGCATCGCCTGGATACCGTATTCCTGGCCGCGCCTACTTCTAACGACGAACGCATGCAGATGATTGCAGCTTGTTCCTCTGGGTTCCTATATCTGATTTCGCGAACGGGTGTTACGGGAGCGAAAGATGTCTTGCCGGATGATCTGCCGGCTCTCCTGAGGCGCACGCGCAGGTTCACATCGCTGCCAATCGCCGTAGGGTTTGGGATTTCCTTGCCCGGCCAGGTTTCCGTGTTGGGGGGACTTGCGGACGCCGCAGTGGTCGGTTCTGCTCTCGTATCTGAAATTGAAAAAGCGAGTTCGACGGAGGCGGCCTGCATTGCATTGCGTGACCGCATCAGGATATTGAAGCAAGCTGCCCGCAGCGGTCTTTCCCGCCGTGAGGCTACCTCATGAATATTTCGGACTGGCGGCGACGCATGGACGAGATCGACAAGAAACTCGTCGAATTGCTCAACGAGCGATCTCATTGCGCGCTCGAGATCGGACGCATCAAGCAAGAACAGGGAATACCGATTTATCAGCCGACGCGCGAGTCGGAAGTTCTTTCAAACGCAGAAAACAACAACAAGGGGCCGCTGTCACATTCGGCAATCCGACGATTGTTCGAACGCATAATCGACGAAGCACGGAGCGCGGAACGTCTGGCAATGCATAAGGATCTGCCGGATTCTGAAAAAGATTCGCAAGAATGAAATAACATGGGGATTGAGGTCGAGAAAATATGGTCATCGTGATGCAGGAAGGCGCGACGGACGAGCAGATCCAGCACGTCATCGATCGCATTGTTTCAAGCGGTTTTGACGTACATCGTTCGACAGGTGCCTCGCACACAATTTTGGGAGCTGTCGGCGTTCACCGCGATTTCGATCATCGCGATTTTGAGTTGCTGGAAGGCGTGCGCGAAGTTGTGCGCGTCACGCAGCCGTTTAAACTCGCTAGCCGGCAATTCAAACCGCAGGGGACGATAGTCGATTTGGGGAGGGGAGTGACAATTGGCGGTACTGAAGTGGCCGTCGCTGCAGGCCCTTGCTCCGTCGAGTCTGCCGAGCAGATCAATTCGGTAGCGGAATCGGTGGCAAAGGCTGGTGCAAAGATTTTCCGGGCAGGGGCGTTCAAGCCGCGTACTTCACCCTACGCGTTTCAGGGGCTCGGAGAAAAAGGCCTCGAGCTCATCCGCGAAGCTGCCGACCGATTCAAATTGTTCGTTGTCAGCGAAGTGATGGACCTGTCGCAGATTCCAATGATGAGCAATTACGTGGATATCTTTCAGGTCGGTGCACGCAATATGCAGAATTATTTTCTGCTGCGGGCACTCGGCGAGGTTCATAAGCCGGTGCTGCTTAAACGCGGCATGTCTGCAACCATCGAGGAACTCCTGTTGAGCGCGGAATATATCCTAGCTGGCGGCAATTCCAATGTGATTCTTTGTGAACGAGGCATCCGGACCTTTGAAACCTATACTCGCAACACCCTGGATATTGCGGCGATTCCCGTCATTAAATCGCTATCGCACCTGCCAATCGTTGCTGATCCTTCACATGGAACCGGACGGCGCGACAAAGTACCTCCGATGGCGCGTGCAGCCGTAGCAGCGGGGGCGGACGGGTTGCTGATTGAAGTTCACAATGATCCTGACCATGCTTTGTCAGATGGGGCGCAATCACTCGATCCCGCGCATTTTGAGCGCTTGATGGTGGAGATTCGCATTATTGCTCCCGCTGTAGGTCGAAGAATCGGGTAGTCGCTCTGACGCCTGGGCAACGGGACCGTGTCGTTCAAACCAAGCCTACACGCTTATCCGCTGCCATCACGGCCGGAAAAACTGATAACGTAGAACCTCGCATGGGTCACCTTATCCAACGCGTCGCGGTTCTTGGCACCGGCTTGATCGGGGGTTCCTTCGCGCTGGCTCTTCGCAAATTCACGCCGGATATTCAGGTTCATGGATGGGATCGTATTGAAGTGGTGAACGAAGCGCACGCCCGCGGCGCGATCCACGAAAAATATCATGGTGATCTGGCCCCAGCGATCGAGGACGCTGACCTAATTTACATTGCGCTCCCGATTAGCACGACAATCGACCTCTTCCCAGAAATTGCCAAGCACGCAGCCTCTCGCGCCCTGATTACAGACGCCTGCAGCACCAAGCTGAGAATCACTCAAGCTGCTGCAGAGGTGTTCCATCCCGAGACCGGGCCTCTGTTTCTTGGGGGCCATCCAATGGCCGGGCGAGAGCTGTCAGGAATTTCCCAGGCCGATGCCGATCTATTCCGTAACGCCTCCTACGCTCTAATCGGCGTGTCAGAAGAGACGCACGACCCTCGGGTCGTGGCCTTCGCCAAAATACTGGAAAAGCTTGGCGCTCGTGCACTTTGGCTGGGGGCTCAGCAACATGACTACGCTGTTGGCATGGCATCCCATCTACCGCAGCTTGCTGCCGTAGCGCTGGGTTCTTTTCTTTACGATCATCTCGACGAAAACGGTTTACCAATTACCCTGGCTGGTCCGGGGTTACGCGACTCGCTTCGCCTGGCAGGAAGTTCCTACGCAACCTGGCGAGATATTGTGCTGACCAACAGGGAAGTGCTTTCCGCCGCGCTCGATCTGTACGCACGGCGGCTTGACGAACTCCGGGAGCGACTGGGGTCGCGGGACCTCGAAACCGATTTCGATGCTGCGAATGAACTCTACAAGCTGTTGCGAAGTCTTTGAGTCGCCGTCACTTCGCCGTCGCCGCTTCGTCTTTCAGATAGGACGGGCTGAGGGTGCCCTTGCTCCTGGCTATTTCGACTAGCGTTGGGTAAAACTGGACGAACGTTGTATCTACGGCCGCGTGTTGCTGATGGCACGAATAGCAATCCATTTCCTTTGGATCCATCTTCGCCGGTGCTCCTGTATCAAATCCGAAAAATGCCCAAGTACCGGTTTCGGTAAAACGCGCAGTATCTTTCACGTGAACTTCCAGTCCCATAATTTGTGGCGTTTGGTAATGTCCGGACTTGTTGATCGCATTCTTGTCTGCCGCCCCGCGCACTTCCAGAACCAGCATGGTCTTGTCGGGCCATCGTCCGGTTAGGAGAAAGGACTTGTAGGAATCAGGATTTACAAATACGTTATCGAACATAGAGTGGCCCATATTCGCGGCCGGCCCGTAACTCATGTCAACACCCGTGCTCAGGTAAATCCATTCGCGATAATTCGCCGGGAATTTAAGCCTGCCGTCGGGAGTATATTGTGGGGAGTTGTCGGCCGGTTCAGTCGCTTGTTTCGCCCGAGGAGGTTGAGAACCAAAAACGAGCAACACGCCCGTGATCACGAAGAAGAAGCTCAATCGAGCCATAGCCGACCTCCTTGGTCTTATCAAACACAAATCTACCCCATCTGATACGTCCCTGCTTATGATTTAGTTCCAGGGTTCGCCGTCTGCGGCAAAGTGGGGTAAAATTTCCGCAAAACGAGGGATTCATCCAGGGCATGGACAAACGAATATCATCGGCGGACGCTGCCATCGCGGAGTTACGCGACGGCATGACTGTTCTAATGGGTGGATTCGGCCTCTGCGGCATTCCAGAAAACCTGATCGCGGCGCTGCGGCGCAGGGGGACCAAAGAGCTCACAGTTGTCAGCAACAACGCCGGCGTGGATGGCTTTGGAATCGGTTTGCTGCTGCAAAATCGTCAGGTCAAGAAGATGATTTCGACCTATGTGGGCGAGAACAAACTGTTTGAACAGTTGGTCCTGAGCGGCGAGATGCAGGTGGAATTGAACCCACAGGGGACATTGGCTGAGCGCTTGCGCGCCGGCGGCGCGGGTATTCCGGCGTTTTACACTCCGACGGGATTCGGAACGATGGTTGCTGAGGGTAAAGAGACGCGCGAATTGAACGGACGGCCGTGTGTACTAGAACATTCCCTGCGTGGGGATTTTGCCTTTATCAAGGCCTGGAAGGGCGATCGCTGGGGCAACCTGATTTTTCGCAGGACCGCGCGTAACTTCAATCCGCTGATGGCGACGGCAGCGGACTGGGTCATCGCGGAAGTGGAACATCTTGTAGAACCTGGCCAACTGGACCCTGATCGTGTTCATACTCCGGGAATCTTTGTGGACGCGATCTTCGAGGGAACGGGTTACGAGAAAAGGATTGAAAAACGGACCACGCGGACATCCTGACTATGGGACTTACCGAAGAACAGAAACGGGAACGAATAGCCCGACGAATCGCGCGGGAATTGCGCGATGGTTTCTATGTCAACCTCGGCATCGGAATGCCGACACTTGTAGCCAATTACGTGCCACCAGGTATGGATGTAATTCTGCAGTCGGAAAACGGAATGCTGGGTGTGGGACCGTATCCGCTGGAATCGGAAGTCGATCCCGACCTCATCAATGCAGGTAAGGAGACCGTTACCGAGTTGCCAGGCACGGCGTATTTTTCCTCGGCAGATTCCTTTGGGATGATACGCGGTGGCCACGTCGATCTCACCGTTTTGGGAGCATTGCAGGTAGACGAGAAAGGAACACTCGCAAATTGGGCGATCCCTGGGAAAATGCTGAAGGGTATGGGTGGTGCAATGGACCTTGTGGCTGGAGCACGTCGCGTGTTTATCGCCATGGAACATGCCACCCGGGACAACCAACCGAAGATAGTGAAGAAATGCACCCTGCCACTGACTGGAGTCGAAGTCGTCGACCATATCGTAACTGAGCTCGCGTTTATTGATGTCACCTCTGACGGATTAGTGCTGCGGGAAATCGCCGCGGATACTACCATTCAGCACGTGCAGAGTCTCACGGAACCGAAGCTATTGATCCCCTCGGCCGGTCCGGCGCGTATGGCTTTCACAGTCTGAGCAAACTGATGTCAACTGGAGAGGCTGCGACATGCAAAGTTTAAAGGCGCCTGAAGGAACGCTCCGGAATTCCCGGTTATCAGCGAGCGGACATACCTCGGGCAAGAAAGCAGCGAGATAAAGTCAGGACAGTTCAACCTTGGTCACGCCGATGCTGGGACTTGGCTTCGGCGGAAAACTGTGCGGTAAAATACACTCAGGGACCTACGGACAGCCATGAATCCAAATTCGATTGTAATCATCAGCCTGCATTCACCCAAGGAAAAGGTTTGGGGCAGCTTGCTCGAGATTAACACCAGTGGAGTCACTATTCGCGGAATTGATCTCAACTCATTTGACCATTTTGTACGTCAATTGAATGAACCAGACGGCGAACGAGTGGGGTTCCCGACGGTATTTTTCCCCATGACACGCGTGGAGCGAATCTCGCTCGATGAACCGTCCGGCTCGATTCCGTCGATGGGCGATATTTTCCAGCGCAAACTGGGCCGTTCGCTCAGCGAATACCTCGCTCAGTTCGCGTGAATACGTTATTCTCTAGCCAATGAAAGCTCGCATCTGGACGGTACCAAATCAGATCACGTTTCTCCGCCTAGGCATTCTGCCGTTCTTTCTGATCCTGGTCCTGTACGAAAAATACCAATGGGCGCTGATGGTGTTGGTAGTTGCAGCCCTGAGCGACGCCGTAGATGGATTGCTGGCGCGTACCTTGCACCAGAAGTCTTCACTCGGAGCGTATCTCGACCCAATTGCCGACAAGCTTCTGCTGTCGTCTTCATTTGTTGTACTGGCGATGGAGAAGAAGATTCCCTGGTGGCTGACGATCATGGTCCTCAGCCGGGATGTGCTGATGCTGATCGTTGCTGCGGTAATACTTCTGATTCAGGGTTACCGCCCATTTCCGCCCAGTCTGCTCGGCAAGGCAACCACGTTCTTTGAAATTGCACTGGTTTTTTTCGCGGTGTACCACGCTTCATACCCGAATGAGGATATTGCCGTTTTCAATTACTATCTTGAGTATCTGGTGGCCGCGCTTGTGACCATTTCAGGGTTTCACTATTCGTTTGTGGTGGCGCGACGGTTACACGCGTCCTGAGAGCGGCAGACAACGCCACGTCCGTCTACCTGGTTCCCGGAAGTTTGTCGTTATACTGCATGAACATGAAAATAAAACTTGCTATCGTGACTGCGCCGGCCAGCCAACCCAGAACATAGGCAGTCTTTCGTTCATCGGGTGCCGTCGGAACCCGGTCCGCAAGGAGCTTTCCCAGCAGGAAACCGGCGGCCAATCCGCCAAAATGACCCCAGTTATCGATCATTCCCCGAGCCAGAAATCCAATCGCGAAGATCGAAACGACCCAGGAGATCAGTCGAGAGCGCATGGCCTGCACTGCAGCTCCACTGCGCTTGGTAGTGACGGCAATCAGTATACCGATCAGCCCCAGGAGAGAAGCGCTTGCACCGACGGCCGGATGATGGAACACGCTCAGGGAGAAACCAGCCGCGCCTGTCACGATGTAAAGAAACAAGTAGCGAGGCGAGCCATAGAGTTCTTCGACGATAGGCCCGATGTCCAGCAAAACCATCATGTTGAAACCGATGTGGAGCAATCCTCCATGCAAGAAACTTGCGGTAATAAGCCGCCACCACTGGTGCAAAACGAGTACTGCATATGGATTGCTCGCCCCCAGACGATACAACGCTTCATTTCCCATGCCGAAAAGGAGGCTGAATCCACCCGCCTCTTCAGTCTTGAAAGTTACCAACAGACTGAGAATAAACATAACAATGTTCACGATGAGTATTATCGTGGTAACCGGAGCGTGGCCGCCAAAAAATTCGGAGAGGCCCTTGCTCCATGCAGCCAGGCCGAAGCGGAGATTTGTACCGCACTGATGGCAGCGCGTAGCGTTGACTCCCACCAGAGAACCACATGCGGGACAAAGTTGAGGCCGCCTTTCGCCGCCATCGCCAAACATCCCGCCGAACATTTTCTGCAAGCGCTCTTTGCGCATTTGCCATTGATAAGGGAGTGCCACACTCCTCCTTGCACCCTGAATTCCGCGTTCCTATAATACCGGAAACGCGCCTATTGTTCCGGCGCAAGGACACCATGGACAAATTTGAAGAAATTGGCCGGCGGTTGGATGAAGAGCTGACCCGACTCCGCAAATATGTGGAAGACGAAGTTGCTCCGGAGACTGAGCGGCGGACCGCTCAGTTTCTTCGTGAAGTGTCCGAGAAGCTAGCGGAAGCTTCAAAGAAGCTTGAAATGCGCGTCGCCAATCGACAATCGACAAATACACAACCACCCAAGCCGTGAGATCGGAACGCTTCGCTCGTCTCGCACTTGCCGGTATCAGCACCCTTTTCGCTGCAGGTTGTGCAGCGAAGAAACCCGTTGTCGACCGGAACGCACCGGCCAGTACGCTGCCTGGTCCCGCTGCCGACGCGACCGGAACCGCCAAGAGTGCGAACGCCGCCTCGGCCCCTGCAACACCTTATCCGAAAAAAACGAGAACCCCGCCTGCTCCCGCTCCGTTGGGCTATACCGAGGAAGGAAATGCGTCGTGGTACGGCGATCCTTTTAACGGTCGTCATGCCGCCAACGGAGAGATCTATGACATGAACAAATTGACGGCGGCGCATCGCACCATGCCGTTTGAGACGATGGTTCGCGTTACGAACTTGAATAATGGCAAAAGCACGACGGTACGGATTACTGACAGAGGCCCATTTGTGGACAACCGGATTATCGATTTATCCCACGCGGCGGCACAGGAAATCGGCTCGATCGGTCCGGGAGTGGTTCCGGTAAGACTGGAAGTCCTTGGAAATGTTGACGTGACCGTCGGGTTTTTCACGGTTCAGGTCGGTGCATTCAAGGATAAGAACAACGCCGAACGGCTCCGTGACAGGTTGAGTCTGTCGTATTCGCCGATCTTCATTCAGCAGTATGATTCAGCGGACGGGCCCTTCTACCGCGTTCGGGTTGGGAAGATATCGGGTGAAACAGCTGCCCAGCAATTTGCCGCAACTCTTCACGACAAGGAAGGATTCAAACCCATGGTTCTTCGTCTCGATGAGAACTTGCTATCTGGAGCGATAAAATGAGCGAGAACTGTCTGTTCTGCAAGATCAGCGCGAAAGAGATTCCCGCGAAGCTGGTCTACGAAGATAACGACGCATTCGCGTTTGAAGATATCAACCCGCAGGCCCCAACGCACATTCTGATCTGTCCGCGAAAACATTTTGCCGCGCTGCATGATGCCTCACCTGAAGATCAAGCGCTTCTGGGCAAACTGCAGCTCATTGCTGCAAACCTGGCCAAAGAACGTAACCTATTGTCGGGCTATCGCACAGTTTTCAATAACGGTAGCGACGCGGGGCAATCTGTTTTTCACCTCCACCTGCACCTGCTCGGGGGACGGAATTTCCGTTGGCCCCCTGGCTAGAAGGGTTCGGTGAATAAAGTCACCGCGATCGCTTTTCTATTGGTACGAACAATTCTGTTTCAGACCAGATGTTTCCGGGAAGTGCCAAGCGCGTTGTCAAGGAGATCGCATGCCTAGCGTAATACGCCGACTGAAGTTCTTGTTTACAGTCGCAGTTCTTGGTAACACATTACCTTTGCTCGCACCAACGTTTGGGCAACAAGCAGCGAAGCAAACATCCGCAGATGCGTCAGCACCGGGGGCGCTCACGGTCGACATCATTTACGGCCAACCGAGTCTAAGCGGCAGACTCGATCGCGGGCTCGCATGGTCACCTAATGGTAAGACCCTGACTTTTCTTGAAACAAACGCCAGTGATAAAGGCACTAAAAGCGATCTCGTGGCTCTCGACGTAGCTTCGGGAAGCCGATCGATTCTAGTTCCTTCAGAAAAGCTGGAAGCGGCACTTCCCAAAGAGGAAGGGAAGAGCTCGCAGGCGACCGGGCTCGGACGGCGCGCTCCTGCGCAATACCAATGGGCGCCATCCGGCGAAGCACTCCTCATGCAGAGTTCCACGTCCCTCGTATGGTTTGAATTGCAATCACAAACTCCTCGCACTCTGGTGAATGGAAAGGAAGAATTAGCCGACGCAAAGATCTCGCCCGACGGCAAATATGTAAGCTTTGTCCGGGGTCACAATCTGTGGCTGGTCGGTACCGCAGCCGGGAAAGAACGGCAGTTTACAAAAGGGGGAACGGAAGAAATCCGCAAGGGCGAACTCGATTGGGTCTACCCCGAAGAGTTGGCCATCGGCACGGCTTACTGGTGGTCTCCCGATTCTTCCGCGATCGCGTTTCTTGAAATGAACGAGAGCAAGGTCACGCGGTATTCCATGTTGGATTTCGATTCGTTCGCTGGTGAGGCTGACCTGCAGAGATATCCTGTTCCAGGCGGAAATAATCCGGTCGTGCGGGTATTCGTCGGCGCAGTTGCTGGCGGCGATGCTCGTCTGATAGATACCGGGATCGACACAAATATCTATATTCCACGTGTCGATTGGCTTCCAGATTCGAAGCGCCTAGCGATCCAACGCTTGAACCGGGAACAAACCCTTCTGGAGCTCCTTGTCGTCGACGTGGCAACCGGAAAATCTTCCACGGTACTGACTGAAAAAGACAGCTATTGGATCAACGTACATGACGACCTTCGCTTTCTGAAGAATTCAAACCGTTTTCTTTGGTCCAGCGAGCGGACTGGCTACCGTCATCTATATCTTTACGATCTAGCTGGCAAGGAGCTTGCGCAGCTGACAGACGGCAAGTGGGAAGTGACAGGCGTTGATTCCATAGACGAAGCGAATGGTGTCGTTTATTTCACGTCCACCGAAAAATCTCCTCTCGAGCGGCACCTGTATCGTGTCGCACTGGATGGCACAGCTTTTTCTCGCATCACAAAAGATGACGGCATGCATTCCATCCAATTCTCACCGAATTCCGCAACCTATACGGATACATACTCCGACGCGATGACCCCACCGCGGCAGGATCTTTATCGGTCCGATGGAAGTAAAGTTGCCGTCATCAACTTGAACAACCAGTCGGTGCAACTCGCGCCTTATCATCTTTCACCGGTCGAATTCTTTTCGATTCAGTCCCACGACGGCGTGTCCCTGAACTGCTGGATGATCAAGCCGCCGAATTTCGATCCTTCCAAGAAATATCCTGTGATTGTCTACACATATGGAGGGCCGCATGCACAGGTGGTTCTGAATGCCTGGACGGGCGCGAATTTTCTGTGGCACCAGATGATGGCGCAGAAAGGCTACATCATTTTCGCTCTCGACAATCGCGGGTCAGCGGGCCGTGGACACCTGTTTGAAGAGCCCATACACTTCCGCCTGGGCGCGCAGGAACTGTCGGATCAGCGCGACGGAGCGGCCTGGCTCCAACATCAAAGCTATGTTGACCCCAATCGCATCGGCATTTGGGGATGGAGTTACGGCGGCCATATGACCTTACACGCGATGTTTGAGGCCGGAGAAGTGTTCAAGGTTGGATTTGCGGGCGGGCCGGTTACTGACTGGCATTTCTATGACACGATTTATACCGAAAGATACATCGGGGTGCTTCCACAACATGAAGAAAGCTACGAGGAGTCCTCTCCCATCAAGGATGCAGACAAACTAAAAGGGAAGTTGCTGATCGCTCACGGCACGGGCGATGACAACGTGCACTTCTCGAACACGCTCGTCTTGATCAACGATTTGATCAAAGCGGGGAAGTATCCCGAGGTGATGCCATTTCCCGGGAGAGGACATGGGGTGAGCGATCCTCCTGCGCGAAAAGTGCTCATGAAACGAGCGACACAGTTCTTCCTCGACAATCTCTAGAACGAAAAGCCGGCTCGTCCCGGGCGGCTTTCATCCTTTGTCAGATTTCAGTGGCTATCGAGGTCGACATTCTTGATAGGAAGGTCCCAATGTGCATCGAGAATCTCAAAGCGGCGCTGCTCTTCCTTCTTGTAGGTATCCTGATCCGGGTAGAGTTGCCTGATTAGGGACTGAGAGTCGAAATCGTCATGAGCGATTGCGGCATTCTTATAAATAATCGTGACACGAAAGTCCCAACGACCGTCCTCTGTCGTGTGATAAACAGGCTGCACCATGGATACCTTGAGTAAGCGCCCCATCTCTGTTTCCTTCTTCAGAACTGGATAGTGATTCTTCTTGAACAGAGCCAGGAATTCGTCGGCGTGTCCCCATTTCGTCTTGTAGTAGTATTCAATGACAAAAGGTTTGTCGCCTGCGACGGGAGTTGCTTGCGCATGCGCGTGACTGACAATACCCAGGACCAAGGCAACTGCTGCGATAAGCAAGGCGAAGAGAAGAATCGTACGTGTGGGAACCGAGTTACTCATATGAACCCTTCCTCGTGGACTGAACGAGCGGATTTTACCCTGAAATGCGCCAAATACGAGCAATCTAAATTTTGAGGATTAGTAGGCAGAGCGGACGAGCCGATCGCGTATGGCGGCCCATTCGGCTGTTTCAGGTGGCATTTCAATCGCAATCCAGTCCAAATTCTCTCTATCGAGTTCATGCAGGATCCTGTACAGGTGCTTAGCGTATTCCGCCGGATCTGTCGACATCGGTCTGATAATTGCGCTACCCGAAGCCTGGGGAACCGTCCCCAAATAAGCTCCACGTCCTTCCTGCGGCAGGCGTCCTGCAACTACGAGCAGCACGCGCGTTTTGGGGCTGTAGTGCTTTTTGTGTTGTCCCGGCGCGCGATGGGAAAGAGGCTGATCCGTTTTTTCCTCGATCGGACCCTTGGCATTCCCGACCATCGCCATTCCGGGCCTTAAAACTTCCAGTCCTTCTTTGGTGACCGCGATCACGGTCGATTCGATGCCAATTTCACATGCGCCGCCATCTAGGAGAAATGGAGTTTCGGAGCCGAACGCATCGCGAACGTGGGCGGCAGTAGTAGCTGACAATTGGGTGAACCGGTTTGCACTGGGTGCTGCGATGGGCAAGCCCAATGCCCGCAGTAAGTCCAACGCGACCGGATGGCGCGGAACACGGAGACCCACGGTCGGCAAGCCCGCAGTGACTGCATCCGGGATCACTGGTGTTTTCTCGACGACAAGAGTGAGGGGTCCAGGCCAATACGAACGGGCCAGCTGATCGGCTTCTTCAGGCCATGCAGCCGCCAAGCCTCGTGCTTGTTCGATACTTGCCACATGTACGATGAGAGGGCTGCTGAACGGCCGGCCCTTCAGTTCATAAATCCTGCGCACGGCGGTGGCGTCCGTGGCATTGGCGCCGAGACCGTAAACCGTCTCGGTAGGAAATACTACCAGTCCGCCAGAGCGAAGGATGTCCGCTGCTTTCTGAATGTCTGCTGCACTCACCATTTGTCTACGATTTTCGCAGATTTACCTTAGACACATCGGTCGCTCAAACTGTTTCGTGTGAAGACGATAACCGCCTCGCCTTGATAAGCTGCCCGACGCGATTCCTCGAAGGCACATTTTTCTGCGACGCGAATCGATCGACTGTTGTCCGGGTCAATAATGCAGATGCTTTTCCCGAAGCCGATTCTCTGATCTCCCCAAGATATAGCGGCTCGAACCGCCTCTGTCGCGTAACCTTTTCCGTGAAAGGGAGCAGCCAGTACCCATCCCAATTCTGGCAAATCGCCTAGCGATGGCTGAATTTCCCGTCGCAGATTCGCGTAGCCCACTTCACCTACGAACTGCCCGGTGCACGTCTCCTCAATCACCCAATATCCATAGCCCAACCAGAACCAGCTGCCGGCGTAACGCAGCAATCGGGCCCACACTTCCTCTCTGGTGAGTGGCCTCCCGCCGATATGCCGTGTTATTTCGGGATCGCCCCACAAAGCCGCGCAATCGTCCAAGTCTTCCGGCCGATGTCCGCGCAAGCGTAGCCTCGGACTCTCTAGTATAGGTATCAAGCTCTGCATATTTCCTGATTCGATTCCGAACGACCGTACATTAGGACTTTTTCGGTGCTGGCACTTGTGCTGGAGTAGCAACCGGGGTCATGGGATTGCTGACTTGCTTCACATGCACGGCCTGACCGTCTTCAAGAGCGTCAGGTGGATTCAATACGATCCAATCGTCCGCACTCAAACCGCCCAGCACTTCCAGTGTTGTGCCATAGTCGCGTCCAACCACAATCGGCCGGAGTCGTGCCTTGTGATTTGCATCGATTACCACAGCACGTAATCCCTCCGAACGGAACAGTAACGCGTTTACAGGAACTTGCAGGCGTTGCCCGGTCGCTTTCACTTCGAGGAATACCTGAGCGAAGCCCCCGGGAAGCAGTTGACCGGATTTATTGGGTACGTCCACTTCGGTATATAAGGTGCGCGTGGCCAGATCGATCGATTCGGCTGTGCGCACTACCTTTCCCTGAAATTTCTGGCCGGGATACTGTGGCAGCTCGACGTAAGCGCCGATTCCGGTTTTGATGGCAGCAGCGGAAGCTTCCGGAACATTGATGAACACACGGATGGGGTCGGTCTGTGCCAGAGTGAAAAGCTGCTGGGCAGTACCACCATTGCCCGAATTGATCAGCATGCCAATATCGACATTCCGTTTTGTGATCACTCCACTAAATGGCGCAATCACGCGCTGAAAAGCGATCAATTCTTGCAGCCGCCGGACGTTCGCTTGTGCAGACTGCTCGATCGCCTGTTTTGCGGCAAAGTCACCGTTTGAGTTGTCAGCTTCTTGCTTTGAGATAGCGTTAGTTTTCAACAGTTCGAGATTGCGCTTGGCAGTAATGTCCGCCAGGTGCAGATTTGCTTGCGCTGTCGAGAGATCTGCTTTCGCCTGGTCCAGTTGCTGATCAACTTCAGGGCTGTCGATATCGGCAAGCAGCTCGCCCTTGTTAACGCGAGAACCGATGTCGTGGTACCACTTCCGTACGTAGCCATTGGTGCGGGCATAGATCGGAGCTTCCACATAGGCTTGCAGTGTACCCGGAAGAACCAGATTCTCGTCACCAGCCTCAGGAATTGCATGTACCACCGACACTGTGGGTACGGTGGAAGCTTCTGTCTCTTCTGCCAAAGCCTGGTACTGAGCCTTCCGTTGGAACATCAGGAAAATCCCGACAATTACCAAGATCGCGATAACCGCAAAAAAAACTAGGAACAAGCGGCTTTTTTTCGGGTGCCCTTCGCCGGTACTGGTGCCCGTATGCGTTGAAACTTCACTCATGTCAATTCGCTCTCCCGATCGAAAAATGCTGTGCACTCATGTCGCAGGCTGCGGAGCTGTTTTGCCGTGCTTTCTCTTCTCGAGCCAGCCGTGAATAATCGAAAACACGCATGGTACAAAAAATAAGGTCGCGAAAGTCGCAAAGAGCAGTCCTCCGATGACGGCTCGTCCCAGAGGAGCGTTTTGCTCGCCACCTTCCCCGAGACCGATGGCCATCGGGATCATCCCGATCATCATCGCAAGGGCGGTCATGATCACCGGACGGATGCGCACGAAGCCTGCCTCAAGTGCAGCTTCAAATGGATCCTTGCCTTCGCTCATCTGTTCTCGTGCGAACGATACCATCAGAATGCTGTTCGCCGTCGCAACACCCATACACATGATAGCGCCTGTGAGTGAGGGAACGTTCAGGGTTGTATGCGTCAGCAGGAGGATCCAGCAGATTCCCGCCAGGGCGCCAGGCAATGCTGTGATGATAATGAAAGGGTCAAGCCACGACTGGAAATTGACAACAATCAGAAGGTAGGCCAGAACGATCGCGCCGACTAGTCCAACGCCCAATCCGTAAAAGGAACTGGCCATGGTCTGCACTTGTCCGCGAATAACCAGACGGCTGCCCCGGGGAAGTCCTTTTTCCGTCTCTTTGCTGAGCCGAATGACTTCTTTCGATACCGAGCCGAGATCGCTGCCATTCACAGAAGCATATATGTTAATCATCGACTGCACGTTGTAGTGCGAGATAGAAGCAGGCCTGGCGACAGTTTTGGTTGTAACAAGATTCCCGAGAATCTGTGGGGTTCCCGTGTCCGTGCTGTTTGTGATGGGAGTATTTTGCAGCGCTTGAAGCGAGTCGACCCGGTATTGAGGTGCTTGCACGGCAACGTTGTAACTCACGCCATTTCTGGGATCCAACCAGAAGCTGGGGGCAGTCTGAAAACTCGAAGAAAGTGAGACCAACACATTACTTGCGATGTCCTTCGCTTGCAATCCAACGTATTGGGCCCGGGTGCGGTCGATATCCATAAACAGAGTGGGACCGTCGAAAGCCTGCTGTACATGGACGTCAACCGCGCCCGGAATGTGACGCATCCGGTTTGCGAGTTTTACGGCCGCATAGTAGTTCTCCATCTGATTCGGGCCAACAATCTGGACGTCAATGGGTGCTGGAGTTCCAAAATTCAGAATCTGGGTCACGATATCCGCGGGCTGGAAGAAAAATTGCACGCCAGGAAATTCGGAGGGTAAACGCTTGCGCAGCAAATCAATGTATTCGCTGGTTGGTTTGCTGCGCTCCGGTTTCAATTGCACAAGAATCTCGGCGTCGGCAGTACCAATCGTCCCGGAGTTGCTATAGGTCAGATTGATACCCGAGTACGGCACCCCGATGTTGTCGAGCACCGTCACCAGATCTTTTTCGGGAATGCTGCGACGAATTTCCTGGTTGACCAGGTCCGCCAGGCGCGTGGTCTCCTCCACGCGCAGGCCCGTTCTTGCCCGCATATGCATGCGGATCTGGCCGGCGTCAACCTCCGGAAAGAAGTCACGTCCAAGGAAAAGGGAAATACCTCCCGAAAGAACGCAGAACACCAGGAAACACACAGAAAACAACACTGCGTGCTCCAGCGCCGTAGAAAGGGCATTTCGGTAGCCTGAGCGAAAGCTCTCAAACGCGTGTTCGAACTTCTGCTGTACTCGTCGCAAGAATCCCATCTTTTCGCCCTGATGAAATTCCGCGTGGTATTCATCGTCTGCACTAAGCAGATACATTGCCATTGTCGGAACGATTGTCCGCGACCACATATAGGAAGCCAGCATTGCGAAAATGACGGCTTCGGCAAGGGGGACGAAAAGGAACTTCGCCACCCCGGAGAGGAAGAACATCGGGATAAAAACGATGCAGATACAAAGCGTAGAGACAAATGCTGGAACCGCAATTTGCTGCGCGCCGTCGAGGATTGCCTGGACAGTTTCCTTCCCCATGGCCAGATTGCGATTGATATTTTCAATTTCAACTGTCGCGTCATCAACAAGAATGCCAACAGCAAGGGCCAGTCCGCCAAGGGTCATGATATTGATTGTTTCTCCCAGGGCGCTCAGGCAAAGAATACTGACCATGATGCTCAGCGGAATGGAAATCGCGATAATCAGCGTGCTTTTCCAGTTGCCAAGAAACAGCAGAATCATGAAAGCGGTAAGGCAAGCGGCAATCAAGGCCTCGCGAAGCACGCCCTGAATGGCAGCCCTTACAAAGACAGACTGGTCGAAGAACATCGTGAGTTGCAATCCGTCGGGCAGTGAAGGCTTGTAATCGTTTAGTGTTGCTTTCACGCGATCCACGATCGATAGCGTGGAAGCGTTGCCAGTTTTATAAATACTCATCAATACGCCGCGTTGGCCGTTCGCCATGACGACATTGGTCTGTGGCTGGAACCCATCGCGAACATGTGCGACGTCACGCATGTAAATTGTCGATCCGTTGACGGTCTTTACCGGCAAATCATTCAGTTCAGCCACGCTACGCGGACTGCCATTCATTTCCACGTTGTATTCGAGCGTGCCAATTTTCGCAGTTCCAGTAGGCAGAATCAGATTCTGTGCATTGATGGCGTTGACAATATCGACGGCGGACAGATTTTTGGCCTGTAGCGTGGCGAAATCGATGTCCACCGAGATTAGTCGCTGCTTGCCTCCGTAGGGGAATGGCGTAGCCGCTCCCTGCACAGTTGCCAATTGGGTGCGGATGAAATTGTTGCCATAGTCAAAGATCTGCTGTTCGCTCATGCGGTCGCTGGTCAAGCCAAGCTGCAATACCGGCACAGTCGAAGCAGAATAAATAATTACCAGTGGCGGAGTCGTACCAGGTGGCAGAAATCGAAGAAACGTTTGTGAAATGGCCGCAGTCTGTGCCAAGGCAGTCTGAACATTCGCCCCTGGCTGAAAAAAAACCTTAATTACGGCAATTCCGTTCAACGATTGCGATTCGATGTGTTCGACGTCGTTTACCAGAGTCGTGATGCCACGTTCGACGCTGGACGTGATGCGCTGCTCCATCTCTTGTGGTTGCAATCCGGTATAGGTCCACACCAAACTGATCACCGGAATGTTGATTTCGGGGAAAATATCAGTCGGGGTGCGGGGCACGACGACAAATGTCAGCAAGAAAATCACTAATGCCATGACGATAAACGTATACGGCCGGGCTAGCGCTAGACGTACTATCCACATAAGTTGAGATAAAGACCTTTTTGGCCTCGACCGAAGCTCTCACACGCGCAAGCTCTTCGTTCGGAAATGTAGAGCCAACTATATGACCTTTCATTAGACTAAAAAAGGGCATGGTTTGGGTACGTCCAATTTAGCTTCCAACCCATTGTTTTTCTGAATGATAGCTGAAGCCATCCGGAACTCACCGGAGGCGATTTTTTATCGCAAATCGAAGCGCGGATTTGCGAACGAGCCGTGTCAATGGGACAATAGAAAAATGTCTAAAATACTAAATTCATTGATGCTCACCCTTCTCGCGGCGATCGTGCTGGCAGCCCCTGCCGTCGCACAAGATGCTCCTCCCGCGAGTTCTACACCAACTTCCCCGGCAAAACCCGCTGCCAAGCCCGCAACGGGTCAGACGCCAGCGACCAAGACGCCTGCCAAAACAGGCACGGCCGCCAAGCCTGCTCCGCTCGTGCTCAAGACCGAAAAAGATAAAGCCAGTTATGCAATTGGCATGAGCATGGCCAAAGGCATGAAGGCGCAGGGCGTGGATATCGATCCTGCAATCCTCGCGCGCGGTTTGAAAGACGGATTGGCGGGCAAACCTCAATTGACCGACGATGAAGCGCAAGCCGCACTGGCCGAGTTACAAAAGACTGTTCGCGCGCAACAAGAGGCAAAGGCCAAGATTGAAGCCGATGTGAACAAGAAAGAAGGAGATGCATTTCTAGCTGCGAATAAGGCACAAAGCGGCGTCGTGACTCTTCCAAGTGGCCTGCAATATAAAGTGTTGAAACCCGGGACCGGAGCCAAACCGACCAAAGATGATACGGTTGTTTGTAACTACAAGGGGACCCTGCTAAACGGCAAGGAGTTCGACAGTTCCTACAAACGCGGCCAAGCGGCGACATTCCCCGTCAGCCAGGTCATTCCGGGATGGACAGAAGCGCTGCAGTTAATGCCGGTTGGATCCAAGTGGCAACTGTGGATACCCGCGAACTTGGCGTACGGACCCCGTGCCGCTGGACCCGACATTACCCCCAACTCAACACTGGTATTTGAAGTCGAACTGGAATCAATCGCGCCCAAGACTGAGCCAAAGGCGGATCAGCCCAGGGCCGATGAACCCAAGCCTGGGCAGCCTCAAGCGCAACAGCCGAAAGCAGATCAACCCGCGGCTCAGCCAGCAAAGCCCTAATTCTGCTACGGGCTGCCTCGGAAGCAGTTTTCGCTAGCGCTTTCGAGGCAGTCGGTAGGTTCTGCTGCGCGCTCACTCGAATTCGGGTTTTAATGGAACGAGGGAATATCGCAAGCCACTGCACATGGAAAAACAGTGGTTTCGTACAGAAAAGTCTACGGGCGTTTTTCGTCGACGAGAAGCCGAGCTTCGAGGGAATTGATTCTCACAACAAACTGATTGATTGTGATCCATCTGAGACTCTGATCGCCATAGAAGAGAAATGATCTGAAAACGGCTTCCAGACTGTCCGTTCGCTCTTCAAGCAGAGAATGCTAGCCTCGACAGTTGGCACGGGCCAGGAGAGCTATTCCCTGAAGATGAAGTTCAAACGCACGCCGCATACATCAATCAAATCGCCATCGTTCAACCGAACAGTTCCGGAAATAGCGGTGCCGTTCACGCTGGGAACCTTATCTCCGGTGCCAAGATAATAGCCATCGTCGCGCTGGTTGATTTGCGCCGCCATTTTTGGCTTGAACCATCCGCGCAACCGAATCGTTGCCATCGGTGATTTCCCAATCACGGTAAGCCGATTGGTCAATACATATTCTTTCTGATCGACCTTGCCGCTCAACACCACCAGGGTCGGCATCTTTAGCCGGCCGGGAGAAAATTGCGAGCGCTCTCCCAAGGCTGCAGCTTGCTGCAGCATGTCTCGCCTGACTTTGGTATCCAACACCATCGTTTCATTGATTTTTGGTGCTGCTGCCTTGCGTCCTGAATCCCAGGGAATAGCGGCATCTCCGGTCGCGTCCACCTTGATATTGTGCTTGCCGATCCAGATGGAATCTCCGTCATGAAGCGTGGCGCGCTCAACGCGGAGGTCGTTCACAAACGTTCCGTTCAGGCTGTCCAGGTCTTCCACCACCAGCCGGCCAGCCTCGTAGTAAACCCGCGCGTGATAATTTGAAATCGCCAGATTATCAATGGGAATGTCGTTATCCGGAGAACGGCCAATACTGACCGGCCGGCTGCCAATGGGCACTTCTTTTACCAGCTTGTTTTCAAACATCAAGCTCAGCTTAGCCATTGTGCACATCCTCCTACGGAG
This sequence comes from Candidatus Acidiferrales bacterium, assembly GCA_963723725.1. Taxonomy (GTDB): domain Bacteria; phylum Acidobacteriota; class Terriglobia; order Acidiferrales; family UBA7541; genus Acidiferrum. The sequence continues at coordinate 262,695 of CAVRSA010000010.1, read as the reverse complement.
GCTTAGTCTTTACTTCTTCCGCCGCGTTTCATCCAGGAAAGCCAGCCTTTCGATACCTCCTGGAACCGCACGACGATTACCGTAACATTGTCCAGTCCGCCATTTTCATTGGCCAGATCCACAAGCTTTCGCGCGGCACTTCGTGGATCTACTTCGGCCTGCAGGGCGCCGGCGATTTCCGGCTCGGTTACCATACGCGTGAGACCATCAGAACAAAGCAGTAAAACGTCACCCGGATAAGTGCCTACTTCATCGACATCCACTTCCACATCTTCATGAGCACCCAGCGCGCGTAACAACACGCTCTGCATGTCGCTCTCTTCGGCCTGCTGAGGCGTAATAATGCCTCGTCGAACTTGTTCCGCGACCAGCGAATGGTCGCTCGTCAACTGCTGCAGATTTCCGGTTCTGAGCAGGTATGCCCGGCTATCACCGACGTGAGCCACACTCAGCCTGTCATCGTTGACCCAAACCGCCGTGACCGTGGCGCCCATTCCTCGCTGCGCCGGGTTTTTGCGTGCCGATTCGTAAATATTAAAATTCGCCTGTCGCACTGCCCGTTGCAACTGCTTGGTTTTCTCCGACCAATGCGCTTCGGCACCATCGAGCAACGTGGCGGCCGAATCGCTTCTGTTCTCGGTGCAATACTTCACAATGGTCTCTACGGCTAATGCGCTGGCGACCTCACCGTGTGCCTCACCCCCCATGCCGTCGGAAAGGACGAAAAGGTTCAGCGAATCGAGGATCTGATAGGAATCCTCGTTGTTGGTCCGCACCCGCCCGACGTCGCTCACGCCACCACTGACGATCTCCACGACTTCTCCTTCCAAGCTTTCCGCGAGCACGCGTGGAACCTGAGCGTACACACCCCGGCCAACTGCATCTTCTCCACGCTAACAGACACCTGTACCCTCCGGAAGCCTATGCACCCTACTGATTACTCGCTGATTAGCAACACTGGCCTTTCGGCCAGTTCGAAAGAATACTCGAATCTTGTGGGATGCAGGAAAAAATCATGCTTGGAAATTTGCCGGCGGACACTGTCCCCAGGCGGCGCACCGTTCATCACTTCTATAGAAAACCAATCTCCATTACAATCCCGGTGTGGGGATTTCCACCAAAATATCTGCAAGCGCAACACTTAGTTCGCTTCTCTTGGTCATGAGCTTTGTACTCTGCTGCGCGGCGCAGCAGTTGCCGCCAGCAGCATCGGGGGCGCGGATTCTGCTATTGCCTCGCAAGATGGTGACCGGGGAGCGCGCCACGCTAGCGGTCCTAGATGTCAGCGGCAAGCTCACGCCCGGCGTCAACATCACATTCTCCAATGGAGACAAAATCACCACAGATGCCACGGGCCGGGCTCGTTTTGTGGCCCCTCTGGTCGCTGGAACTCTTTCTGCCTCGATCGAGGGTCGCATCGGCCGCGTGACGAGCGTGATTCTGGCCCCTGCTGACGTCCCATCTTCATCGTTGGAAGTTACGGCAGTACCGCAGGTAGCCTCGCTCAGCGATCGCATGGAAATCATGGGGCACGGTTTCTGCGGCGATGCCGACGCCAACCGGGTAATTATCGGGGGCACGCCTGCCCTGGTGCTGGCTTCTTCGCCCGCTTACCTTGCAGTGCTTCCCCCTGACATGGATCCAGGGCCGGCCGCTGTTCAGGTACAGTGTGGCCAGAAGAGCTCTGCACCCTTCACCGTGGTTTTTATCAACCTGGAATTGGAGGCGAAGACGACCGTACTGACGCCCGGCGAGCATCGCACCTTAGAGGTCTCAATTACAGGGAGCAGCAACAGAATCAGTCTCGAAGCGCGGAATCTCGCGCCCGAGGTAGCCGATCTGACGGGCGGCACGAAAGTGCGTGCTGTTTCGACCGGAGGCAAGGAGAACGTTGCGACGTTCGATCTGGTAGGTAAACAGAAGGGAAGTTTCGTAATCTCGATCCGCCTTCTTGCCCCGTTGGGTCCGCCTCGACCATAACTGCCCCTCGTTCCGCTATGCGGTATTCTTCATCGTAACGGAGGCAGGTATTTCCAAAGTTCCTTGGACCGGCTCGAGCTGCGTCTGCTCCGGGGCGCCGCTCGTAAGCAGGCTCTCGAGCGAATTCGATGCTTTGACAAACCGCTTGTCCGCCTCGCCATAGCTCTGCTGGGCGTTCTTCAGGTGGGTACCAATTTTGTCGAAGTGCTCGCCGAACGTCTCAAGCTGCTTGCGCAAGCCAGTCAGGTTGTTGCCCAAGCGTTTGGCATTTTCTTCAATCTGCATCCCTCGAAGCCCCATCGCGATCACGGACAGGTGAGCGTAGAGCGTATTTGGCGATACGGGAACGATCCGCTTTGTCCGGCAATAGGCGTCTAATGCATTGCCGCGTGAATCCACACTCCGTAGCAGTTCGTAATATACCGCTTCACTCGGTACGAACATTAGCGCAATATCCAGCGTCTCCTCCTCCGGTACGATATATTTCTTGGCGATCGAGTCGGCGTGGACCTTGATCGCGTTCGCAAATGCCTTCCGCGCTTCATCGCCTTCCGCGTCCAGCCTCTGAAACGCTTCCAGGGGAAATTTGGAATCAATGGTCATGATTTTCTTGTCGCGCAGGTGAATCACTGCATCTGCGACTTCTCCGCTGCGAAAGCGATGCTGTTTTGAATATTGCGAAGGAGCCAGGCAATCTTCAAGCAGGCGTTCCAGGGTTGTTTCCCCAAAATTGCCCCGTGTTTTGGTGCCACCCAGGATATTTTCGAGCCGCGCAGCTGCATCGTGCATTAGATGTCCGGATTCCTGCACCTGCCCCAGTTGCTGCTGGATTTGAGTAATCTGTTCGCGCGTATTCTTCAGTTCGTTAGACATCGCTGATTGCGCCTGCGACGTAATTTGCGATGTAATTTCCGCGGAATCCTTTGCACCCTGCTGAACGGCCGTCGTTACCGCTTCAAGCCGTGCAGCAACAGTGTTCGCAATCGTCTCCATTTTCATGGAGGATTGCGCTTGGGCCGTGGAAAGACCAAGCAAGTCTCGCCGCAACTCATTCATCTGTGTTTCCAACTGCTCGTTTTTCTTTTGATCCTGCGTGTTCTGAACCAGCACCCAAACTACCAGTCCAATTATGACCACAGCAAAAATTGCCGCGGCGATCCAAATTACGCTCATGGGTTCTCCGAATTTCTAAACGGGAAAAGTAAATTCCACTTTACTCGCATCGGGTCCCAAAGTGTAGGCGAGGATGACGCAGTTCCCGCCACACGCGACAAAAAAGCCCCGAATATTCGGGGCTCTTCTGCTAATGGAACAGTAACGACTGGAAGTCTACCACGCGATCTTCAAGGCGAATTGGAACTGTCTCGCATCATAGGAAGCTGTAGGCTGCCCCGCCGTGCAGACCGGGCCGGCCGAGGGATCGCAGAGTTGGTTGACGGCCAAAATATTGGTGTGATTAAAAAGATTGAATGCGTCGGCTATCACCTGGAGCTGTAGCCGCTCGCCAATGTTGATGGCTTTGGCGATACGCATATCGAACTGGAAGAAGCCGGGCATGAAGTACTTGTCGCGTCCCAAGGTCCCCGTGCAACCCGCTGGGGGAGTAATGCCTGGAATCGAGAACGGCACCTTTTCATTTGTCACGCACTGCGTGGCCAAAAGAAAGGCTGCGTTCGGAATGTATGGATCGGTGGTGGCGCCCGGAGTGCCCAAGGGCACAATCGAGGGGCGAATCGAAGAGGCGCCGAGGTCGAGACGAGTGTCTTCGCCGGTAATGATGTTGAACGGCCGGCCAGAAGATACCTCGATCAGTGGGGCGACCGTCCAGTTACTGAAGAACGCTTTCGTGAATGACTCACCCGCGACGTGCGGCGAAGACTGGAACACTCCGCTCGTGACCCACCGTTGTGGTTGGTCATTCACCGAATTGCCCCTTTCGAGGTAGGGAAAGCGACTGTCGGCCGGTTCCAGGGTGGATTGCAAGTCCGTTCCGTTGTCGATCGAATGTGACCACGTATAGCTTGAAAGCAATTCGAAGTGATTCGAGAAGCGCTTGCTGACATTAATTGTCAGCGCGTTGTACCAGGAGGATGCATCGGAGAGTTGCGCATCAACGGTATTGAAGGGAACGGGTACTCCGAAGCCGGTCGGATACCCTGCCGCGTGTGCCAATGCTACCTGAGTTCCATAGCCTCCGGGCACCAATGCACTAAACGAAGGGTTGGGTCCCGATGGCCGGAAGTAATTAAAGAACGCAGGCGTTCCGACAAATTTCCCGTTGAATGAAGACAGTGCAGCCGGGCAACCGCCGAGCACTCCCAGGATCCCCGGAGCCTGTGTTGCGGATACGAAAAGTCCACACGTCGATGCGGTAGGCTGTACATCTGTCGTCGGCACCGCCACGGTTAGCGGGCTGGCAAAGTTGAGCCCAGCCACTTCCGCGTTCAGTAGGTTGTTTGTCAGCAGGACCGGATCGGTCGAATTGATGTCGACAGGCCGATTCAAATGAACCCCCCGAGTCCATTGATAACCAGCACTAATTTTCCATGTGTCGGTAATGGCGTGTTCAACGGTCAGGTTTGCCTGCTGCGCGTAGCCGAAGACGAAATTCTTGGCAACCGGCAAAACGAACGGAAGAATTGGGAGCGGGAAGCCCGAGCTCAGGAAGTTTTGATTTGCAAAGATCGAGTTTTGTGCCAGTGGATTGAAGCGTTGCTGCTGCGGCTCATAGTACATATTGGGCAGCGCATTCAAGGCACCCTGAAAGATCGAAGAGCCATTCAGGTTCGTCGGCGTATCAAGGCCACCCCCTCCGCAGGCCGGAGTTACCAATCCACAAGCGGAAGCGGCACCCGGACCAGATATTAACTGCACAGACCGTGCGCCATCGGCCGTCGTCGAGTCGAACGCAATTGCCAACAGCGGATGATCATAGAAAATGCCGTAACCTGCGCGGACTACGGTCCTGCCGTCACCTTTCGGGTCATAGGCAAGCCCGAACCGCGGAGCGACGTTGTTATAATCCCGAGGAATTCCTTCAATCACGCCCAATGCATTCTCAGCTGCAGCGTTAACGGCTGTTGCCGGAGCGAACAGAGGAGTGAGTTCCACGTCGTAACGTAGACCATAGTTCAAAGTCAGCTTGTTGGTGACGCGCCAGGTGTCCTGGGCAAAAAATCCAAACGCTACGTTCGAAAACGACTGATTGGACGTTCCGATACCCTGGATGTACGTCTGCGGGATTCCCAAGCCGTAGGCTTGAGCGGCTGTCAGGCCGGGCAACGTCCCAAACAGAGAAAGGCCGCCAAAGTTTACATCGCCACCAAAATCGAGTTCGAAGATCTGAGGGTTCGAAGAACCGAGATTAATTACGTTTGATTCGATTCCAAACTTGAAGGTGTGACGTCCATGAATCCGGGTAAGCGCATCGCTGATTTCGTAGCGCTTTTCGATACGGTCAACGGTCGAATACGGCTCGCGGCCGAAGTACGCGTATCCAGGAATATTTACGCCCAGCCCACTGCCACCGGCGAGTTCGGAATAGCCAAAATGGACGCTGCGGCGTGCGAACTGGAACAGGAATTGATTGGTCGAGACGTCGTCCAGGGTACTGTTGGTCTCAAACGTCGCATTCCAGTCGTGCGTCTGGTCAACTCCGGTACGCGATCCAGCATTCTGGCCAAACACCTGGTTCTGCGATGTGGACTGAATGCCCGTGACGGTTGATGGAGACACCCCGACGCGCAAGAACGATGCGTTTCGATTGTTCCAGATTTGATCGATACGGGCCGACCACAAGCTGGTCTTTTCCATGACCGGGAAATTGCCCCGCAAAGAATTCAGTCCTACATACGAGGCCGGAAGCGGAACAAACCCTGCACCCAGGGTCGGGCTCGCGCTGTTCGGCAGGCAAATCACGCTGTTGACCTGTTGCTGAAGCGGGCAATTGACGGGAGAAGGGAAGAATTTTGAATTCGGCAGAATCCCGGCTACGGTCTGCCCGAACAGCAGCGAGGTCAGCGGCACCCGTGTACCATCCAGGTTAACGTTCATGTCGGCATTGACCGCGACGTTTGATGAAGCCCCTGTCACAAGTGCAGCAGTCTGGAGATTCGTGATTTGTCCCTGGACTGCCGGATTCGAGCTTTGACAAGTTCCTCCCGTCAGCTGGCTCAATGCTCCCAAGTCCTGCTGGTAGGTTGTGAGCTGCGAAGGAGTCATAGTCAAAGGAATCGGCGCCCCGGTTGCCGGATTCCCAATACAGGGAATGTCGCCTGTAGTTAGCCCAAATTGCCCGATACCGATGCTCGAATAGCCGGATTCCTCCCGCTGCGTATATTCATAGGAGAAAAAGTAGAAGGTCTTATCTTTTTTCAAGGCACCGCCAAGCGTTAGGCCGGCTTGTGCCCGGGTATAGGACTGTTTTACTGGTACAAGGTCACCCGCTGAATTGACTTCGCCGGAGAACGGGTTGCGGGCCTGGAAGGCGCTATCGCGCAAGAAACCGAAGGCGTCGCCATGAAATTCGTTTGAACCACTCTTGGTGACGATGTTAACGACGCCTCCCGTGGCTTGTCCATATTCTGCGTTGTAATTGCTCAGCACCATTTGAAATTCCTGGACGCCTTCCTGGGAAAGCGTTGAGCGAATTCCATTGGTCGAATTGTCGACTGCATTTGCGCCGTCGACGCTGACCATGTTGGATCGTCCCCGCGCGCCGCTTATGTTCAGGCCACTGTTAGGAGCGGGTCCGATGGTTGGAGAGACATCGCGCGTTGTCTGAGAATTGGTGAGCGTGAAGTTGATGTAGGATCGACCATTGATTGGCAGGTTGTTGATTTGGCGTTGCTCGACGGTCTGCGCACTCTCTGAACGGGTTGTTTCAACCGGCGCGCTTTCCGTAGTGACGGTAACGATTTGCGTTTGCGTGCCAAGTCCGAGCTTTGCATTGATAATTGCTTCCTGGCCGACAGTGATTTTCACATCGGGATTTTCATACGGGGCCAGATTTGACCCCCCCTCAATGTGTAGCCGGTATTCGCCAGGGGGAAGTGCTGCCATCGAGTAATGCCCCGCGTCATCGGCGATGGCAATTCGTTCGGCGTTTGTCGCCAAACTGGTTACCGTGATCTTGGCGCCCGCCACTGCGAGACCTTGGGGGTCTGTGATTACACCCGAGAGCGTTGCAGTCGTTGCCTGGCCCCAGACGGTTGAAATATTCGCTAACAGCAGTACGCAAAAAACCACGAACGCAAACAACCTCTGCCTGCGGTTCATAACCATCCTCCTTGTGGTTCCGGCCACAATCCCGCTACCCCTAGCGGCGGCGAGCTCCCCTCGCCTGTTCGTGGCTGTACTGATGAACTATGTAAGCTGGCTTGTACTTCAATGCATGTGCCTTTGCAACTCTAAACTGCCCACGCGCGTGCAGAGCCTTCTATCCAACAAGAAGTGCTCCACCCGTTACCGCCTCGACACGCAATATGCTGATTTTTGCTAAGAGTAACCGTTCAGAAAGGAAAATTCAAAATCTTTGATCAGGCTAATTTCACGAAGTGTGCGTGAAAGTGAATTGCGGCAAGATCGTAGTGTTTAAGTACTAGAGGTGCTTCCGGACAAGTTTGCGGAGGCGATCGCGGTCTTCATCTTTCATGTGAACGAACTCGACTCCGCTGCCGTCTGGCCCAACATTGCGCACGACCGCGGTGAAATGTATCTTGCGTAAACCGGTGCGGACCTCCAATTGAATGGAGTCTCCGACGTTCAGACGATTCGAGGCTTCCAGATAGGCGCCGCCGAGACTGATGGTTTTTACCCTGGCCAGTGACATCTGGGGACCGGCAATCTGCGCGCGCAAGGGCGAATCGAGCGGGATGCGTGTATAGCGTCGGGGAACGACAAATCCGCCGAGGTTAGGTGCCTGAGACTCAAACGCAGCTCGGGCTCTCGCTGATGTGGGTCCCTCTTCCATCATCGCCAGGGCGTCTTCCGCCGCGCTGCGAAGGCCACCTGGTTCGACGAAGGTCAACCCTTCCCGATGCCCGGCCAACTGGCGTAGCAATTCCACCGCTTCGTAGGCCCGAAGACGTCCCAACCCTTCAATGGCCTTGATCCGCACGAACTGATCACGCAATGTTTCGTGCTCGCCGCTGGCAATTTCCATCAGCATCGGCACAGCCGTGGTCTCCTGACCAATGCCAATCTGATCGATCATCATGGGGACAACCAGCGGGTGAGCGTCTGCCAGAATTGCCGAGAAAACAAAAGCGGTGCTCTGAGCGGAAGCAGAATTCGCGGGACGTGCCAGTTCGCTCACCGCGAGATCCTGCAGATTCCATTCCCAACTGGCCATCGCTCGCGTCAATCCCCGGAGTAACCTGTCGGGGTCGGCAGCGGCGAGCAATTTGATTGCTGCACTCACTCGCTGGCGACGGGCCTCGAACAGCCGCGTCTCCAGGATTGTCATCACGGGCACGCCGATCGCACGTATCAATCGCGCCATGGCGGGAACCATTTCGGGGCCGCGCTGGTCGGTGAGCAAAAGAGTCAATCGATCGAGCAAACGGTCCGGATCACGCTGCAGCAGCCGTGGAACAGCAGGATCAAGCGCCCGATTCGCCAATGCTGCGTCGATCAACACCATCCAACGATCATTGGCCACCAGTCGATGGCCAAGCGCGGTCATGTGTTCGTGCTCCGCATCGTGGGGCACGCGCTCGAGACCCAGCAAGATATTTTCAAAACCAGCAAAATCGCCACGCGTTACCGCAATTCGCCCCAAGGTTTCAAGGAACGAGGCAAGCAGCGCTGTGGTATCCGGCATCGATTCTTTCGCTAGCGCCGTCAGGGTGCCATGGCTCAACTCTTCCGGAAGTTGATTGGGCCACAATGATTCTAGCAGTGAGGTTAATTCACCAAATCCTGCTGCAACCGTTCGTCGTGCGCTTCCGTCTTCGTGCTCCAGGCGGCGCGCATAGTTTAATAGAATCGTGCGAGCTTCGCGACGTGGCGCATCGGCGCCCGTATCCACTAACTGGCGAAGTGTTTGACGAATCGCGGTGATTGGTACGCACCAGATTTCTGGCCCGCGCATGACTGCTGATTTTTCCCGCTGCGGCAATTCTTGCCAGAACCGCTCCATCACTTGCTCGCGATAAGCGTCTCCTGACCAGGCTGTGGCCAGCGAAGACAGATGCTGCGACGAATGAGGGCCCTGATATCCGCCGGAGTGAACGAGGATCTCGGCAAACTGGTTTAATACCGGCCGAGTCTGAACCGGTGTCAAATTCCCTGTGGCGAACTCCGAACCGATGTACTCCAATACCAGATTTTGCGAAAGGCGCAACAAATAACCTTGAGGGGATTCCCCTTCTTGCGGGCTATAGTGCGTCATCGAGCTGAGCAGCAATCGAACCGTGTCCCGGCTAGCGCTTTCCATCGGTGCATGAATTGCCCGGGCCGCTTCTTCGGCCGTCAGGCCGCGCGCCACTTCCATCGGCGGGGTCAACCGTCCAATCAAACGCAATGTCTCAGAGAGCTCTTCGCTTTGTGGGGCCCGAATGGGGGTATCGCCATTTTCCAGCGGTGCGTTGCCACCGTACGCCACCAGCGCGGCAATCAGGCTGGCCAGAATGCTATCCACTTTTCGTTCCGTCAATGTATTGACCTGAATCCCTTGCACGCGTTTCACCCGGAGTTGTTCTGGCCACCAAGCTCTACCCAGACGTTTGGCGGACTCCTCCGATCTTAGCAAGGTCGCCTTAATCAAACGCGCGAGCGTGTCCAATTCGCCCACATGGAATTTCTTGGAAAAATGGACGACCTGGATATCCGCTCGTCGCAGATCGGTGGCGAGCGCATTAAACTCGCCGCGCGGGTCTGGCAATTGTCCTTCGCCGATTTTCGAAACAACAATTCCGCCGCGCTCTACTCTGGCCTCTAATCCATCCACTTCCGACGCCACTTCACGCAGGGTATCGTAGGCAGCATCCAGTCCGTCGAGTACCTGTGGATGCGAATCGTCGTACAGCCGGTAAGCGCGAAGCAGCAAATGAAATGATCGCAGCGCATGGCATACATCAGCCTGGCGGCAATCAACCGCATCGGTACGTTCGGCGCGTGGTGCTCGCGACGCTTGCAGAATGCTGCGCTGAGATAGCAGCGTACCTGGTGGCGTTTGTTCAGTCAGGGCTGTTGCTCGAAATACCAAGGGTCCATCCCAAGAACTGCAGCTGAGACGTTTTTACGGGAGTTCAACGACGCTTATGGAACCCCTCTATATTCTGTAGGAATGGGAATGGGAAGCTATAGTACTGATGGTACAAAGCAGGAACAAAGTGCGAAGCCGATTCGAGCGGTCAACTGCCACCTCTCCCCTTCACTGCTTTGTAAGTTATTTATTTACAGCATGTTAAGGCGAGGTGCCTTGGGGTCTCGACTTGAGGACCTCATTCACGGTTACTGTTCCACCCTCAGATACTTCGACTGCCCTACGGGAGGCCTGAAAGCCGGGCATGCGCATGACGAGGATGTGCGAGCCCGCCGTAACCTGGACCCGAGCTGGCGAGGTTTGCCCGGTTGGAGTGCCATCAACGAGAATCTCCGCACCGCGGGGAGTCGTGTTGACTTGAGCCCAAGCAACATGTGGCTGTGCTCGAGGAACCAGCAGGATATCCATTACGGATTGATTGTTGTCTTGCACCTGCACTTGACCGGCGAAAGCTTCGTACCCGCCGAGCCTGAGCACGACGTTGAATTGGCCGGCAGCCAGGGGGAGAGTTACGGGGGTCAACCCGGGCTGTTTCGCGCCGTTGATGAAGACTTCTGCCCCGGCAGGCCGGGTGATGACATAAAGGCCCTTGGCAACGGAATCAAGATGAAGTTTCTGATCCTGCGATTCCCCAGGCCTTAACTCCAAGGCCGTTTGCACTGGCTTGTAGCCGTCTTTTTGTACTTGAAGACTGTAACGAGTGGGAACGAGATTGTTGAAACTGCACGGCGTCTGACAATCAGTGATCGCTTTCCCAGCGGGTCCGATGAGTGTGGCCTTGGCTCCGAGAACGTCCGTGATCACGTGAACTGCAGCATTGCCCTTGCCCGGAACCGGATGAGCGCCATTATCGCCAGCGTCATTGGAGCGCACCGGGGAATCGTCGTACTGAATATCGTCTACGACATGCACGCTCGGCGGAGCATTGCGCATGAAATGCAATAGGGAGGCGTGTTCGGAAGGCCGCAACTTGCCGGAGATCGTTAGGGTATTGCCGGTTCCATTGACTCTCACTCGGTCAACGAGGTTTCTTTGCGCGATGGCGGTTGCGATCCTGGATCTGTAATCAGCCGCAGAGGGCGTCAGGCCTTGTTCCGCAGCCCTCCTATCCGCCATTTTTTCCGGCGTAGCTACCGTGAGCGGAATTGCTCCTGGTGCAGTGGATTTGTCAGAGGCAGAGTCCGCTGGCAGATCAGAGACATCGGAAGACGCAGGTGCAGAGTCCTTTTGCCCGAGTTGCGCCTGGGTGTCAGGTGCCTGCGGAGAAGCGCTTCCAGCAGCAGAGATCGATTGAACGACTGGCTCGGGGGTAGGTGTAGTGATCGGTGCAGTTTCCAATTTGTTTCGTTCCCGAACAGTTTCCCAGATGGGTCGCAATTTATACGCGCCGAAGATGATCACCGCGACAAGAAAGAGTGCGGCGAGAATTGTGGGAATGGGACTCTTTTTCTTGGGCTCAAGATAGGTCTGCACCGGTCCGGTGCGGCCAATCATGGGAGTCTGCGAGGGATTTCCGACACGATTATGCAGAGAACGCAATGTTGGAGAAGCCATGGGATCGTCGCCATGCAATCCGCGAAGGCCACCTCCGCCCGAAGGACCAATCAGGCCCCCGCCGTTTGGTCGCGCAGAAACGATAGTGGCGTCCGGATTCGCCGCACCCGTTGCAAGGGAGCGGTAATTCTTGAGGTCCTCCTGCATTTCCCGGCAGCTCTGGTAGCGAACTTCCGGTTCTTTGGCGAGTGCCCGCATCACTATGTCATTCAAGCCCGGATGAACACCAGGATTCAGTTGCCGGGGGGGAATCGGATCTTCATTCACAATCTTGTAAATTACCGTTGTCACACTTTGGCCGGGAAAGGGTTTCTCTCCCGTAAGCATTTCGTAGAACATTACTCCCAACGAAAAGATATCGCTGCGACCATCAACCGGTCTGCCCTTCACCTGTTCGGGGGACATGTAGCTGGGAGTGCCCATCACGTGAGTCGTCTGTTGCACAGTGCCGAACTGCAAAATCTTAGCAGTGCCGAAATCGGTGACCTTTACCGTGTCATCGGCGGTCAGCATCAGGTTTGCAGGCTTAATATCGCGGTGAACGATGTTGCGTTCGTGAGCGAATTGCAGAGCGCTGCAGGTCTGTTCCATGATTCGGAGAAGCCGTGGCACGGGGAATTCATGCCCGCTGTCGAGGAGTGCCTGAACGCTCTTACCTTCCACCAATTCCATGGTGATGAAATACAGACCGTTCTCTTCGCCTGCATCGTAGACAACCACGATATTCGGGTGGGTCAGTAAACCTGCGGCGCGTGCTTCGGTCTGAAAACGGGAAAGCAGTTCAGGACGGGTGAGACCCGTCCCTTCTTCACTCAGGCGGATCGTCTTTACGGCAACGTTTCTCCCGATGACTGGATCGACCGCACGATAAACAACACCCATGGCTCCGCGGCCGAGTTCGCCGATAATTTCGTACCGCCCCGCCTTGACCATTGTCGCCATACAGCTTTTCAGCCACTGAAACGTGGACTATCCCTTCGACACCAGTCCGAGAACTGCGTTGCGCAGTCAGACTTAATAAATTGCATCCGGAGCAAAGGCCTTCTTGCGCGGAAAAACCTGCTAACGCTGAAACGTGCCCTCTCCTCCGACACAACCCTCGCCATTTGAGAGAGTAACGGTCGAATTTTCAGGGGGTCAACGCTACGACGGTACTAGTGTGCCGGAATGGATAGTGACCTTTGGTACAGGTGGAGGGAAGTCTCCCGAAGAAGCGTCGCGAACGAGACTCTTGCGGGGTTCTGCCATGCGTCTGTTCCTATGGCTGAATGGTCGAGACGACCGGTTCAGCCATGGGCAGATTGAGTTCGCGCACCGGGCGGTCCATTTCATCGGGGCGGGCAGGACTCTCCAGTCCGTCCGTGAGCAAGAATCCTTCGAGCGCAATGCCCGTACTCCACACGGTTTCCAGGGCCTCAACGTATTCACATTGGAGCTGGAACAGTTTCCGCTGCGTGTCAATGACTCGTGGGTAAGAGGCGAGCATCTGGCCATATTTCTCGTTCATCAGCGAGTAAGCTTTCCTGGCGCGTGGGAGAAGTTCTTCGCGATACTCCAGGGCCATCAGTCTTGCGTTGGCGTATTCATCCAAGACTGAAGTGGTCCGTCGGCGAAGTGTCAGAAGGACGCGCTGCCTTTCTAAGTTTGCCCGTTCTGACTCAGCCTGTGCGGCAGCGATATTGCCTTGATTGCGATTGAAGATAGGAATTTGCACCGCGACGTCGGCCAAACCTTCCCAACCGATTGCATGAGGCGGCACGGAACCGAGCGGCTCGTTGTTGTATTGCAACCCCCCGCGCAGTTCGATGTCGGGGACGGCAGCACGTCTCGCTTGCAGGATTTCCGCTTTGGCACGGATGGCTGCTATTGACGCGATGTGTGTTGCTGGGCTTTCCGTTGCAATTTTCTCGATGACTTGAGACTCATTCAGTTCCGGCCACCCTTTCTCGAGATCCCCTGAGACAATTGCCAGGGGCAAATCCGGCTGGCCGATGACCGCGGTGAGAACGCGCCATTGCTCAAGCAACGCATTTTCCTGAATATGCACAGAGAGCTTTTGCCGCCGCGCGCTGATTTCCGCTTGCAGGATCTCCGTTTCGTCGGCCTGCCCGCTGTTACCCAGAAGACGCTCTGTGGATGCATAGTTCTGCTCGATTATGCCCAGTTCCCTCCGCGAGTCGAGCAATTCCTGAGCCGCGAGCACGCGCGTGAAAGCTATCCGGATGGCGACCTCGACTCGAAGCTTCTGTTCTTCGGCTTCGAGTTCCGAAATCTTTACTTCTTGGGAGAGGACGTTTCTGTTGTTGGCCAGTTTGCCGCCAGTGATGAGAGTCTGTCGGACAAAAAAGCCTTGTTTGCCGCCTGCCGTCGAGCCTCCGCGAATTTCGTCGCCCGTGTAGCCGACCGTGGGATTTGGGTAGAAGCCCGCTTGCTGTTGCCGCGCCTTTGCAGCGTTGATCTCGGCTACTGCTTCGCGAAGAGTGGGATTGAACTCGCCAGCCAGTTTCTGCGCATCTTCGAGAGTGAAGAGTTTGCCCTCCGGATTTTTCTGCGCACGGCCCATTTGTGGGAAGTCCGCAGAGACGCCGCTCATCGGCATGTGCTCGTGCTGCATGTCAGTGGAGGTCCGATCCGGCGGCATCGTTGGCAACTGCTGGGCGTCGAGAGAGATTCCTGCCAGCACGATGACTAGAGCGATTTTTAGAATATTTGCGTTCACGGTTCGCATTTGTTTTCCTTCTGGAAATGTTTTTTCTCTGCTATTGCTTTTTGAAGCGTCTGGCATGAGGCCAGCTACCGCGAGTGGTCGGGCATCAGCCCTTCTTTTTCTGGATTCGCCGCTGGATCTCATCGAATTCACTGTCAGGTAGAACACGAACCATGGTCATCATTCCCATCATTCCGGCAGTCCAGTTTTTGGGGAGCCCGTAAGTTTCTGGCTTATTGACTGCTGCATCCATCGCCATTTCCATGAATGCGTCTTGCGGAAATCCTGCTACCTGATTCGCATTCTTGGCGATCGGAGAATGATGAACATGCTCGACACCGACGCTTTCAGACAGGGATTGCATCTGCCGCATGGCCTGGGCGTCGGTTGAATTGGCAGTTTGAATCGGACGATCGCGCAGTAGGTCCATCATGCTGTTCATCATGTGATGCGGCAGATGGCAATGAATCATCCAAGCGCCGGGATATTTGGCCTCGAATTCGACCACCCTTGCCTGGGCCACACCAACGAGTACCGTATTCGATCGATACCAAGTCGATTCTGGAGCGCGGCCGCCTTCCGTTCCGGTGATTACGAATTGATGGCCGTGGAGATGAATGGGATGGTGATCCATTCCGAGATTTACGAAGCGCAAACGAACCCGACTCCCGAGGCGGACTACGAGGGGGGTTGTTGCTGGCGCGGATACTCCGTTGATCGTGAGCCAGTTGTATTCCATCGAGGCGGTATTCGGAACGGTATTGCTGGGGAGTACAGCCCACTCTTGCAGTACGAAACCGAAGTCATGATCAACACGAGGCGTGTGTGGAGTAGCAGGATGTGCGATGAACATCCCTATGAGACCGATCATTTCCTGCATGGCGCTATGCGCGTGATAGAAAAAGGTTCCTTCCTGATGAACAGTAAACTCGTAGTCGAAACTGCCACCTGGCGGAATGGGTAGTTGGCTGATGAAAGGGACACCGTCCTGCTCGATCGGTACCTCCAACCCGTGCCAGTGCATGGACGTGCTCTCCGGCAGGCCGTTTTCCACAATGATGCGAACGCGGTCCCCTTGCGTGACCTGAATGGTCGGTCCGGGGCAGTTCCCGTTGTAGCCCCAAGCATCAATCGTTTTGAAGGGAGAGATTTTCTGTTTGAGCGGCTCTGCGCGGAGTCTGAAAATCTTAATCCCGCCGTCCATTTCAAAAGGCAGATCGCCTCCATCTGGCGTAATCATCGGCACCGACGGATTTCCATAGCCGGTTTTGTCAGAGGCCCTTACTGCGACCTGTCTTTCGTCGGCAGTCCCGATTGCGGGCACCCCAAATAAGCCGACGCCTAGAATTGCTGCATCCTGAAAGAATCGCCTGCGTGTTCCGCTCATCGAAATCTCCCCCGACAATTTGAAAAGCCAAGACCGATCAAACGCACTGCGGCATTCGTGCAAAAATGCGGTTTTGGATCTGCTTCAGAGAGAGAGAATCAGAGGCGAAGAGGATCGATTGAGGTGAGAGGTCGGGTATCTGGAACTGAAAATTCTAGGTTTGGCGTAAGACGACTCGAAAAGGCCTGTAAGGCGGCCAAGTGCCCGGACCGGAGATCAATCGACAAAGATGAATAGAAAATTGCTTGAGCGACGGGATTCGAAGGTTCCCTCAAGAAGGAGGCCAGAGTGAAAAAAACACTGAAGCAGACTGAATGCGGTTGCGCAGTCGCTGGTTGCCCCTGGCGAGCATCCATTCCCGGGTGGCAGGGAGTCTGAGATTCCCGTGCGGAAGTTGATGGCTCGCACGAGTGTCCCGAGCAGCAAGCAGCAGAAAGAGGAGCAACGACCAGGCACAGAACGAGAAAGGCAGTAAGCAGCCGGTAGGTAATTGGTGAACCGGAAAGCAGTCGCATAGTCGCCTTCATCACCGTACCGCCGAATCCCCCTGCGGTCAAATTGACTCTGTGGCCAGAAGGTTGATAAAGCCAGTCGAGATGACACCGGAAGGCACTCAGTCTCGTATCCTCCTAGTCGGGTGCGAACTCGTTCAATCTCCGGTAATCGCGTCTTCTGCCCGGGCCGCGACTTTGCCAGCGAACGAGCGATACAGATAGACGAAATACGTCGTGGCAAGAGCCACTCCGATGACCCACCAGACCAGGCCAACCTTCAGACCGTAAGCGCCGGCCTTCGCGCCGTGAACCGTCAACGAGAATGACGGATCGCGCGCGGGCAACACCATTGGATAAACTCCGAAGACGACACTCGTCAACATCCCGAGAATATAAGCGCAGGAAGAGAAGAACGCGTTCAGTTCGTTCTTGCGCCGGAGTTCGAATTGCACACCTGCAAGTCCTGCGACCGCGATTACGGGCAGAATGTAGCCGACCGGCCAAGTGCGGAAATTCTCAGTTACTTGTGGCTGAACGCGGAAGGTGATGAAGGTGACAACTGCAGTCATGACGAGCACGCCCCACCACACAGCCTTGGTTGTGCTGGCGGCACGCCGGTTGACGGCGCCTCCCGTCTTATATTGAAGCCAGAGACCACCGTGCATCATGAGCACCAGTAACGCTTGCACGCCCACGATGACCGTATACCAGTCGAGGATTCCGGTATGATCACCCAGCCCGAAATTTGTCCAAAGCGGTTCGAAAAAATAACCGCTACCATCTAACGGTACACCGCGAACAACATTACCCAGAGCCGCTCCGTAGAAAATCGCGAGCAAAGCGCTGGCAGCGAAGAAAGCAAAATCCCACAGCGGAGTCCATACCGCGCTCCGGATGTGATTGCGGAATTCGATCGCGGTACCACGCAGAATCAACAGCCAGAGGACAATCATCAGCGGCAGGTAGAATCCGCTAAATCCGCTGGCATACAGCGCGGGAAATGCGAAATACAATGCTCCGCCAGCTGCGAGCAGCCACACCTCGTTTCCGTCCCATACCGGGCCGATGCTGGCGATAACCTGGCGACGCTCTTCCCGCGTTTTGGCCACGAGAAAATGAATCGCTCCCGCACCAAGATCAAATCCATCCAGCAGTACGTACATCGCAATCATCACTGCTACAAGACAGAACCAGATGGTTTCCATGACAATCTCCTCAATCCGCCGCAACCGGGGCAGTAGCCTTCGTTGGCAGTTCGGTTTGGTGCGACGGCCCATGCTCGATCTCTCTGTAGATTAAAAAGAGCCACAGTATCGAGAGAACCGAGTACATACCCATAAAACCGAGCAGCGAGAACCAGACACTTCCTGGCCCTACGAGGGGAGAAGCTCCATGAACGGTGCGCATCAGTCCATAGATCAACCACGGTTGGCGGCCGAGTTCGGCCGTCATCCAGCCAGCGGTATTCGCTATGTAAGGCAGTGGTACGGAGAGCATGATGAGCCAAAGCATCCACCGCGATTCAAACAGTGTTCCTCGCCACAACAAAAATGCGGACAGTACCATGATGGCGATGAAAATCGTTCCAAGGCCGACCATGATGTGGTAGCTGTAATAAAGAAGTTCGATCCGATCGGGCCACTGGTCCTCTGGAAACGAATCCAAGCCTCGAACATTGGCGTTCCAGTGACGATAGGTGAGAAAGCTCAACATGTTTGGAACCTGCAGGGGGTTTTCGAGTTGTCGCTTGGCTACGTCGGGTTGACCGAGTATGGCCAAAGGAGCTCCGTTTTGCGTTTGAAACAGTCCTTCCATTGCGGCCAGAGTCGCAGGCTGATACTGCGAGACCATCTTCCCCTGAAGATCTCCGGTCGGAGCAAGTTGCAGAATCGCGGCCGCGACACCGACCACCACTCCGGTGCGTACAAAGGTCCGTCCAAATCTAATCTCGCGATTTAAGAGTAGATAGAACGCACCAACCGCGGCCATCACAAAGCACCCTGTCTGGACCGCACCGAGCATGTTGTGCGCGTACTGCGATAACGCCCATGGGTTCAGAATCAGTCCCCAGAAGCTGTTGAGCTCGATATCACCCTGTTGCGACAGCTGGTAACCGGTCGGATGTTGCATCCAGGCGTCGGTCGCGACGATGAGGTAACCGGACATCCATGAGCCGAGGAATACGAAAAATGCGGCAAACCAATGGCCGATCCGCCCCAATTTTTCTTCGCCGAAAAGAAACAGGCCGAGAAATGTGGATTCCAGGAAGAACGAGAAAAGACCCTCCATGCCGAGCGTCTGACCGATTACTCCGCCAGCGGCTTTAGAGAATTCGGCCCAATTAGTCCCGAACTGAAATTCCATAGGAATTCCGGTGACCACTCCCAAGGCGAAGTTGATACCGAATATCTTCGCCCAGAAGCGCGCCGAACGATTGTAGTGATCGTCGCCGGTGCGCAACGCCATGGTCTTCAGGACCACGATCAGCAGCGCCAAGCCCATGGTTAGTTGGGGAAATAAATAATGGTAGGTAACAGTAAAAGCAAAGTGCAGACGATGAATATCCAGAGCCGAGCCCATAGGTACACCTCATCTAGGAAATCCGCGATGATCGGATCAGGAAGGTTAGAAAACTCGAAGGATGCGAGCGGAGCGATAACCTACCGGTCCATTCTCGCATTTTCGCAAATATGTGCAAGTGCAACTGCCACTTGCAGGAGGGGGTGCGTAGCGCAGTTGATGCTCAGAGGGCTAATGAAAGTTGGAAGTCTCGGATGTGCTCCCGGGTGGGTGGACGGCCCTGCCTCTGCCCGGAAGGATTAAGCTGCTGAAATTGAAGTCCACCGGACTGCCAAATTCTCCGGCCAGGCAACTTGCCGAGAGTTGCCGAGCTGATTTGCGGGCGGGCAATCGGCATGCGGGAATTCGTGATGTCTTCTACATGAGCACTCGTATAGGCACCCCAGACCATTGCTGAATACTCTGGATTCATTGGCTAGTTGTGCAACGATCGCATGAAAGCGGGATCATTGTGGCGAAAACCGGACAATCAGTTTCAGGCAGATCAATACCCATGCGGTCCTTTGGCAGGCACCAAGATGTGAAGGTGTCGGCGTTGGCGATGGGCGGGCATCACTTGGGTGACGCGAAAGACGAGCGGGCTGCAATTTCTTTGGTGCACGAAGCGCTCGACGGCGGAATCACGTTCTTCGATAATTGCTGGGAATATCACCGTGGCAAGAGTGAAGTCTGGATGGGCAAAGGACTCAGGGGCCGACGCGACAGTATCTTCCTGATGACCAAGGTGTGCACCCACGGCCGCGATGCGTCGGTTGCGATGCAGATGTTGGAACAATCGCTGAACCGGTTACAGACGGACCATCTGGATTTGTGGCAGGTGCACGGCGTTTCGTTCGACGATGACCCGCAGCTGTTTATTCGTCCTGGCGGTGCCGCCGAGGCCATGCGCAAGGCTAAAGAACAAGGTAAGGTACGGTTCCTGGGATTCACCGGTCACAAGAATCCCATGATGCACTTGGCAATGTTAAAAACCGGTTTCCCTTTTGATGCCGTGCAGATGCCGCTGAATGCGTTCGATGCGACCTTTCAGAGTTTCCAGACCCAGGTGCTTCCCGAACTGAATCGTCAGGGGATTGCTGCACTGGGCATGAAACCAATGAGTGGACACGGCGAACCCATTCAGAATGGGGCCATATCGGCCGAGGAAGCGCTGCGCTACGCGATGAGTTTGCCGGTTACGACCACGATTACAGGAATGGAGAAGCCGGATATTTTGCGTCAGAACCTGCGGATCGCGCAAGGCTTCCAGCCAATGACCGCAAACGAGATGACGAGCTTGCAGGAACGCGTAAAGCCGGTTGCCGCGGATGGTCATTTCGAGCTGTACAAAGTCTCTATCAAATTTGACAATCCGGAAGCACGCCTTGCACATCATTTTCCTCTGGACATGCAGTCTGAGGAAGTAAAAGAAATGATAATGGCGGCCGAGAATTCCGGTCATCCCTTTCCTGAAATTCCAAAACAATAATCCAGACTCATCGGGGCCCAATGGCACACGATACGGATGACAGGTTCACGCGGAGAGATTTCGTAAAAGGAGTGGCGGCGTTTACCGCGACTGCTGCGGCAGCTCAGAAAACGCTAGCTGCAAAGGAAGATGCGATGCGAGCGAATGAAATAGTGGCTTCGACGAACGATCAGGTTCCCCAAAGGCCGCTGGGCAAGACGGGCATTCAGGTTTCAGTCATTGGAGTTGGCGGCTATCATCTGGGTTCGACCAAGGATCAACAAGAAGCCGACGAAATCGTGGCAAAGGCTCTCGATGCGGGCATCAATTTTTTCGACAACGCGTGGGACTATCACAACGGACAAAGCGAAGAGCGATTGGGCAATGCGCTGAAAGGGAAGCGCGACCAGGCCTTCCTGATGACTAAGGTTTGCACGCATGGTAGGGGGAAGGATGTTGCTATGCAGATGCTCGATCAATCGCTTCGGCGTTTGCAAACCGACCATCTAGATTTATGGCAGATCCACGAAGTTATTTATTACAACGACCCGGATCTGATCTTCCGGTCCGGAGGTGCGGCGGAGGCTCTTCTGGAGGCCAAGCAGCAGGGAAAAGTTCGCTTCATCGGCTTTACGGGTCATAAGGACCCTGCAATTCACCTTCGCATGCTGCAACAGAATTTTCCATTTGACACTGTACAGATGCCGCTGAATGCATTTGATGCGACGTTTCGGAGTTTTGAAACGCAGGTTCTGCCAGAGGCCAATACGCGAGGAATAGCAGTGCTCGGAATGAAGAGCCTAGGCGGCTCCGGCGAAATGGTGACGGGCGGAGCCATCACCGCCCACGAAGGGCTGCGCTATGCGATGAGTCTGCCCGTAGCAACCACCATCAGCGGCATGGAGTCTGTTGGCGTTCTCGAGCAAAACCTGGAAGTGGCACGAGGATTTCAGCCAATGTCCGCTGCTGAGATGCAAGCACTGCGCGATCGCGTGCAGCAATTTGCTGCAGATGGGCGCTTCGAGCTCTTCAAAACGACAAAGAAATATGACGGAGACGTGGGGCGAGAGCAGCATCACTTCCCTAGCGCGCAGAAGTTACCCGCATGAGGACTGACCATTGACCGGTGACCGGTGGCCGGATTGACTTGCCCTGGTCAGCGACCCTAGAATGACCGGGCCATGTCGGAGCCCAGATCGATCAGCGGTCAAACAATCTCTCATTATCGCGTGCAGGAAAAGCTAGGTGGCGGAGGTATGGGTGTGGTCTATCGCGCCGAGGATACGCGACTGGACCGCAGTGTCGCGCTTAAATTCTTGCCCGAAGATACCCCAACCGACGCGCAGACTTTGGAGCGCTTTCAGCGCGAAGCCAGGGCGGCCTCGGCGCTGAATCACCCGAATATTTGCACCATTCATGATGTTGGAGAATTCGATCGCCGGCCATTTATCGTCATGGAGTTGCTGGAAGGCCAAACGTTGAAGCATTTGATCAGCGGCAAGCCCCTTGCTATCGAAAGAATCTTGGATATAAGCATAGAAATTGCGGATGCCCTCGCGGCCGCTCACTTGAGGGGCATCGTCCACCGCGACATCAAGCCCGCAAATATTTTTGTCACTCATCGTGGACAGACCAAAATTCTAGATTTTGGCCTGGCGAAGATGGCGTCGCGCCGGATTTCCGGAGAGACAGTACAAGTCTCTGGCCAGGTGACGGTGGCAACCGGAACGGAATTCCTTACCAGTCCGGGAACGGCGATCGGCACGATGGCGTACATGTCGCCAGAGCAAGCGCTCGGCAAAGAACTCGATGCGCGTACGGACCTGTTTTCCTTTGGAACGGTCTTGTATGAAATGGCGACCGGTAAACTCGCTTTTCCCGGCGATACATCGGCTGCCATTTTTGACTCAATACTTCATGGGGCCCCAGCTCCCGGTTCCGGACTCCACGGACCTCTTCCGGCCGAACTGGAGCGAATTATTTACAAGGCGATTGAAAAGGACCGGGACCTTCGATATCAAACGGCCTCCGAAATTAAAACCGATCTAAAGAGGTTGAAACGCGACCGCGATTCTTCAAGCCGCAGCGGTGAATCGAAGAGACTGTCTGCCGCGGGTGAAGTAGCCACCGTAGCCGCACCGGACAAATCGGTGGCGGTCCTTTATTTCGAAAACCTCAGCGGCAGCAAAGACGACGAATATTTTCGCGACGGAATGACCGAAGACATCATTACGGAGTTGTCGAAAATTAAAGAACTGCAGGTCTTCCCCCGTGCAGCGGTGCTGGCGTTTCGCGATAAACCGGTTACCGGGCCGCAAGTCGGAAAGGAACTGAATGCAGCATGCGTTTTGAGCGGCAGTTTGCGCAGGGCAGGTAACCGATTGCGGATCACCGCGCAGCTGGTGGCCGCGCAGTCAGGCCACTCCATCTGGGCGGAACGCTACGATCGCGAATTGAAAGACGTATTCGAGGTCCAGGATGAAATCGCGCGCAGCATCAGCGCGGCGTTGCGCATTAAGTTGACTCCCCAGGAAGAAAAGGCGATTGCCCGTAAGCAAACCGACAATCCTCAGGCATACGATTATTATCTGCGTGGCCGTCAATATTTTTATCAATTTCGACGCAAGGGTTTTGACTACGCGCGGCAGATGTTTGCCCGCGCTATCGTAATCGACCCGCAATATGCGCGCGCGTTTGCTGGCGTGGCGGACTGCTGTTCGTTCATCTATATGTACTGGGACAGCAGTGAGGACAACCTTAACGAATCTGAAGCGGCAAGTCGTAAAGCGCTCGAATTGGATCCGGAGTTGGCCGAAGCGCATGCGGCGTGCGGACTGGCCTTTGCCCTGCGCAAGAACTTCGACCAGGCGCAAAAAGAATTTGAAGAAGCAATACGACTGGATCCCAAACTCTATGAAGCGTATTACTTCTATGCGCGAACAACATTTCAACGAGGAGATCTCGCCAAGGCTGCTTCACTCTACGAGCAAGCGTCCAAGCTTAATCCGGATGACTACCAGGCGGTGAGTCTTCTTGTTGGTGTTTACCACGGTTTGGGAATGGTTGAAGAAGCTGCGGCGACTCAGAAGCGTGCTTTGCAGCTGGTTGAGAAGCACATCGAAAACCACCCGGACGATCCGCGTGCATTGTATCTCGGAGCCGGAATTCTCGCGCGCTTTGGCGAAAAAGATAAAGGGATCGAGTGGGCCAAACGTGCGTTGGCGATCGAACCGGAGGAAGCGACGATTCTCTATAACGTGGCCTGTGTCTATTCTCTGCTGGGATATTACGACGAAGCGATCAACTGCCTGGAAAAAGTCATGGAACATGGGATCTTCTATAAGAACTGGGCGGCGAAAGACTCCGATCTCGATGCGCTTCGCAACAACCCCCGATTTCACGCGCTACTCAGTTAGGGGTTTCGGCTTTTGTTGAAACCGGCTCCAGTACGGAGATTATGAATCGCAACCTGGGAATGGTGATTACCGCTTTTGTTTGCGCAGTGGCTTGCGGTGCCACTTTTTTATTCGCCCTGTATCGGCAACTTGCGATGGTGGAAGTCGCGGCGAGTATTGCGACAGGGATTGAAGTGTATTTTCTGAGTTCTTCTATCGGGGACATGCTCGAAGATAAAGCCGAAATTAACTATCTGAAGCTGGTTGCAACGATCGCTTTGGCGGCGGCTGTGATTGGCTACTTTCTAATTCTGAGATTCAAGGCGGTTTAAGCATGAGCGAAGCTGCTGGGTTAATCTGTCGCCCTTGCCTTAAAGAACAACTCCCGAAACTTGTCGTCACCCATCACGCGACGTAATTCCCGAAAAGCAAACAAAGGCAAGAATGCGCAAAAGATGACTAGAGTGCGCGCAGCAATGTCATCGTAACGGAGGTGCTGAAATCCGCCAACGATCCCTTCTCCATGAATCAAACGTTTGACCAGTTCCTCGACGACGTGAAAGACGAACACCAAGATACTGAAATAAATAGCCTTGAATAAAGCGGACAGAAAAAGGGGCTTTTTTTCATGTCGCTTCCCGAGGCGGGCATACTCGCCGATCAGGATCACTTTCGCAATGATCAGCGCATTCAACAAAGCAGCTCCATAGTTGTAAAAAGGAATGTCGTACTTGTCGAGAAGTAGCATGCTGTACGTCACTAAAGCGCAGAAGAAGAATGCCAAGTATAGGAAAATGATCGTCAATTCTCTGAGTTCATGCTCTACTTTTTCTTTTGTGGTGGGCTTCAAGGCCCCTTCGTTGCTCATGCGACCTGCCTTTTCCGTCAGAGAAAATTTAGTCTTGATCAGTTGACGGATGGTATCACGGTTTGTGCAGCGGACTTGTCAACTACCTATGAAGCGAGTTCGTGGCCAATTTCCCAGTGATGGCCGTAAGGGTCAACAAGCCGACCTACTCTCCAACCGTGTTCTTCACCGACTGGATATACTTCCGTCGCCCCAGCTTTCAATGCACGTAAAAAAACTCCATCAGGATCTTCGACCCTAAGTATCAGACGTATGGTAGCACCGCCCAGAGACTGCGGACTGAAATTCCCATGCTCCGGAGACCCGTCGCCCACTCGGAACTCGGCCCCGTTGATCGACAGACGGGCGATGACGCTGCCGTCCGGATCTTCAAGACGATACAATTCACCTGCATCAAAAGCAGCCTTGTAGAACTGTGCGGCTTTGGCACTATTTCGGACAGACAGCCAAGGTGCGATGTCGCACACAGAAGCGGAATTCCTAGATTCGTTGGCCATTTTGTTGTCGCCTGACGATTTAGAATGATGGTCGATTGCGAATGGACACCCGATTGAAATTCCAGCGCCAAGAAATGTGGAGTTTGGGCGGACGATAACTACTGGGTATAGCCAATGAACCAGCGCTGATTGCTGCCACCGTTGCAATCGAACTGAACAATGTTGGTGTTGTTTGCATTGCCGCCACCCTGAACGTCAAGGCATTTTCCGCTGTTCACGTTCACCAACTCGAAGTCGCTGTTGGGACCACGACCGCGCCAGCGCTGGTTGGCACCGCCATTCCAACTAAATTGCTGAACGTTGCCTCCATTGCCCCGGCTGCCACCAGAGACTTCCAGGACCATTCCACTGTTCACATTCTGAATAACGTATTCGTTGCGGCCCACGGTGATAAAAACCCACTTTTGATTGGCTCCGCCGTTGCAGCCAAATTGCTGGACGTTTGCCCCGGGGCGCCGGCTATCGCCATAGACATCGACGCACTTACGAGAACCGACGTTACGGATCATTCCCGTAAATTGCCGGGCGCCAGAAGGTCCACCTCCCATGCCGGGGCCGGGAGGAGGAGGCGGTGGAGGATATCCATTGCCGGGTCCGCCGGGATATCCGCCGCCCGGCCCACCGGGCATTGAATATCCAGCGTACCAACGCTGATTTGGGCGGCCCGTGCATTGAAATTGAATAATATTGACGTTGTTGCCGGTCGACCCGCCTTGTACATCGAGGCACTTCCCACTGTTCACATTCACGAGTTCGAAGCTGCTGTTTGGGCCGCGTGCGTACCAGCGCTGATTGGCTCCGCCATTCCAGGGAAATTGCTGAACGTTGGCTCCGTTGCCGCGGTTGTCTCCGGCAACGTCCATGACTAGCCCACTATTCACATTGCGAATCGCGAACTGCCCGTTTCCGAGATCGATAAACTCCCACCGCTGATTTCCTCCACCATTGCAAGAAAACTGCTGGATGTTGGCGTTCTTGTTGGTACTGGCGCCAAAAACATCAATACACTTGCCGGAATTCACATTACGCAGCAATCCACCATACTGCGAACGCCCCTGAAGTTGCATCTGGGCGCTCGATTGTGAAACGTCAAAAGCAAGAAGCACGATTGCGAGCACAAGACCTTGCGTGAATCGCAGCATGGCAGCTCCTTAGACCGGATGGGTACTCTTTACCACAACAATTTGATGCCGGTCTAGGGTAGCTTGGCCTTGGTGCAGGCAAATTACTTCCCGTAACTCAACAAAGTGAAGGTGTCTGGAATAATTGCCGGCCTGGGGCGGGGATTCTCGGTCGTGGCTGCAGGGGCAGGTCCGAATTCCGCGGTCACGGTGTAAACCGTGTGCGTGGCGTAATCGATGGCCATAGTCCGTGCACCGCGCTGTGTCTGAATCGTATCGATTACAGAAAACTTTGTCGGCGAGTCTTCGTGTGCAACGGTGATTGTTCCGTCTCCACAGGACGCGAACGCATATCCGGTCTGCGGATCGAAGCGGTTCGCATCCACGCCCTGGCCGATTGGAACGGTGCCGATGATCTTGCCGGTATTGCCATCGACAAAGGTCATTAGTTTATTATGGCAGCCGACAACGAGAATTTCGTGTTCAGCATCAATCGCTAACCCGGATGGAGACTCACATGGTGCAAGAGGCCAGGTATTTTCGATCTTCAGGGTCTTTGCATCGAACTTCACCAGCGCACTTTTATCTTCGAGGTTAACGAAAATTTTACCCTTGCCATCCGAGGCAGCAAACTCCGGGCCGCCACCCAGAGCAAAGGAACTCACAAGATTTCCGGACCCTGCATCGATCGCGGAAGAGCTGTTGGCGTCCCCGTTGAAAGTGAAGATGCGTTTCGAGAACGGGTCGTAAATGATAGCATCCGCATCTTTCTCGGCTTTGGCTGAGCCCAGAGTTTTCAAGGAAGTCAGGTCGAAAATCGTGGAGTCGCCGCTTTTTCCGTTACTGGTGAAGCCCTTGTTAAACTCATCGACCAGCGCGACGCCGTGCACGCCCTGGGTATTCGGAATGTCGCCGATCACCGTGCCCTGCGCAGGGTCGACCACCATTACGTGCGTTCCACGGGTGATAAACAGGCGATGCGTGGCCGGATCAACTTCGAGGTAGTCCCATCCCCCGGCACCTCCAAGCTTGACCTTTTTGACGAGATGGTACCCTGAGCTGCCAGCAGTCTGGGGTGCGGCGGGAATGGCCGCGAATGAGGAAAGGAACAGAGCGCAGAAAATTATGCAACCATTTTTCTTCGACATGAAAGCCTCCAAGGTGATCGGGAGCCAGCTACGACGCACAGCAACAATTACATGGTGAAGATAAACATAGGATAAATCAGATACTGCGACAAGCCGTAGAGAGCGCGTCTTCAATTCTCTTGGCAAGCTGGGTTTCAGTTGTAGAATGAAGTAGTGGGGCTGTAGCTCAGATGGATAGAGCATCGGTTTCCTAAACCGGTTGTCGGGAGTTCGAGCCTCCCCAGCCCCACCAGACGCTTCCCCTGATACTCCGCTCGCTCCTGCTGCGGTGCTGCGTGCTTCGAGGGTGGGGCACTTCCTCCCGAACCGTGCAGATGCAGGCAGGATCCGTGACAAAACGTGTGGTGGGAACTTATGCGCCATCACAGCATCTACGGCAAGGTAGGGATAGAAGCCTGCGCGTGGCCGGAGTTATAACGAGTAATCGCTGGTGTGATAAGATGCCAGCCTAACGTCGAGAAGGCGCCCGCCTCGCCTGCCTTATTTGGAGGATTCCATGAGTGGAAAATTGAAATGGGTCGCAATTGTCGTTGTGGCTTTGATCCTGATCTTGTTTGTTCTCCCGTTTCTGATTCCGATAAACAAGTTTAAGCCGACAATTGAAGCGAAGGCCTCTGAAGCACTCGGACGCAAGGTGGAATTGGGCAATTTGAGCTTGTCGATTTTGCATGGAGCACTCGGTGTTGATTCGATTTCGGTAGCGGATGATCCGAAGTTTAGCAACAGCCCATTTTTGACCGCCAAGAGTGTGAACGTCGGCGTGGAACTGATGCCTTTGATTTTTTCGCAACAAGTGAATGTTACGAACATCGAAATCGTGAATCCGCAGGTAACGATGCTGAAGAATCCTAGCGGCCAATGGAATTTCTCTTCGATTGGCGGGAGCAGCAGCTCCGCTCCGAAGACTTCCTCCAGCAGCTCGAATGCGAATGTCTCTGTAGGTAAACTGGAACTAAAAAATGGCCAGATTACTTTGGGCAGCACCAATTCACAGAAACGTTCGGTGTATACAGACGTGAATTTGAAGGCAACTGACGTAGCGATGACCAATAAGTTCCCCGTGGACTTTTCGATGGGTCTGCCTGGCGGGGGCACGATGAAAGTCGATGGGACTGTAGGCCCAGTCGATCAAAAAGACGCGGCATTGACTCCGCAAGACGTAAAGTTGGTGATCAGTAATATGAATCTGGCGAGCACTGGTTTTCTTGATCCGAAGCTCGGATTGGGAGGAATGGTGAATATCGCCGCTACGCTTGTCAGCCAAAGCGGCCAGATGGCTACGAAAGGTCAGCTCACACTCACAAAAGCTGTTCTGGTTGCAGGTGGCCAGCCTTCGGGCGTACCCCTCACAGTGGATTTCGATACAAAATACGATATGGAGAAGGGTTCCGGGCTCCTGAATCCATCGGACGTCAAGATTGGAAACGCAAAATCCAACCTGAGTGGTACCTACAAGTCTGCGGGCGATGACTTTGTTGTCGACCTCAAACTAAATGGACAGGGGCTGCCTGCTACGGATCTCGAAGCCTTCTTGCCAGCGCTTGGTATCAATCTTCCGAGCGGTTCCAAGCTTACCGCCGGAACGTTGAGCACCAATCTGCATATTACTGGGCCGACCGATCAGCTCGTTACTGAAGGCAATATCGGCTTGTTTAGCGGAAAACTTTCGGGATTCGATCTCGGTTCAAAAATGTCCTCGGTTGGCTCACTGGCCGGAATCAAAACTGGCCAGGACCTGGTGATCGAGAAATTCACCACCGACGTGCACATGGCTCCTTCGGGCTTGAACGCTAAAAATATCGATTTGGTTGTGCCGTCACTGGGAACGGTAGTCGGTGGCGGAACACTGGATTCGAAAAACAACATGAACTTCAATCTTGTCGCGACAGTGAACAGTGCGCTGCTTACGAATGCTGCCGGCAGCATGGCAGGCGGCGCTGCAGGGGGCGCAGTCGGCGGGGCGATGGGCTCTGTGCTAGGTGGCGGTGCGAACTGCAAGAATGGTGGAGTGAAAGTTCCGTTGCAGGTTCACGGTACAACGCAGAATCCGCAGTTCACTCCGGACGTTGGCGGCGCCACAGCCAGCTTGATGAAGTCAGAGCTGAGTTGCGCGGGCGGCGCGGCAGGAGCGGTTCCTGGTCTAGCGGGCAATCTCACGAAGAATCCCGCGGCAGCCGCGGGTGCGGCAAGTGCCCTCGGCGGATTGCTCGGGGGGAAGAAAAAGCCGTAGCAGCAGAGGTCACCCGATTAGTTCGGTAAAGTGCAGGAGGGACAAGCGTTCGAGCTTGTCCCTTTTTTATTGGCCCGGTGGCTTGACGTCACCGGGCAATGTTACTAGCCTGAGTAGCCTGCTTCTCGCCAACAAGGAGTTTTGGATGAAGTTGAGAAACCTACGTCCACGTCTGGAAATGATTGTGCTCACGATCATGTCGATGAGTGTCTTCGGAGTGGTCCAGCTGAGGGCGCAAGGCGGGGAACCGCGCAGCTTCGCGATACGAGGGGCGAAGATTATCCCGGTCAGCGGGCCTGCGATCGACAATGCGACCCTTGTGGTGTCCAAGGGCATCATCATCGCACTGGGCAAAGACGAGGCGGTTCCCCCTGACGCCTGGGTCGTTGAGGGAAAAGGACTGACAGTCTACCCCGGCTTCATTGATTCATTTACTGACGTGGGCATTGCGGCCGTGCAGAGCGATGGAGACGGGAAAGGGAAGCCGCAAGCACTTTCGAAAGGGCCGGAAGACCGGCCTGCGACCACCCCCTGGAGGAACGCGGCGGATGAAATCAACGTAAACGACCCACGGATTGAGACCTGGCGTGCCGCTGGATTTACCACCACAATTTCGGCTCCGAAAGGAGGGATGTTTCCGGGGCAGGCTGCAGTCCTCGACTTGGCCGGGGATCGACCGGGAAATTTCGTCGTGAAAAACACGAGTGCAATACCTGTTTCATTACAAGCTCCAGGCGGGTTCCGCAGTTATCCGGGTTCATTAATGGGCGCCATTGCCTACGTGCGGCAAGTATGGATTGATACGAACTGGGACGCGCTTGCGGAAGCTTCGT
Organism: Candidatus Acidiferrales bacterium; assembly: GCA_963723725.1. Lineage (GTDB taxonomy): Bacteria > Acidobacteriota > Terriglobia > Acidiferrales > UBA7541 > Acidiferrum. Next base: position 232,185 of record CAVRSA010000010.1, on the reverse strand, counting down.
ATGAGAAGAGTCCGCGTGGAACGGAACGCCCTCGCTATGACCGGACTGAATTCGCATTAAACGACGCGCTGGCGAAGCATGCGCTCGTGTTGCTTCCGGGAAACACTTCCTCGGAAATTCAGAGGGCCCTGCGACTCGCCGCCGAATGGAAGCTGAACGTGGCCATTTATGGCGGCCAGATGGGATACGAAGTTGCGACAGAGTTGGCTGCGAAGAAAACGCCGGTACTTGTGAACTTGAAATGGCCGGAGGCGGAAAAAGACGCCGATCCCGACGCCGAAACATCTCTGCGAACATTGCGTTTCCGCGATCGGGCGCCGTCCTCGCCCGCAGCTTTGCAAAAAGCTGGTGTGAAGTTTGGCTTTTATTCTGGTGGCATAGTCTCACCGAAGGATCTGTTTCCCGCAGTCAAGAAATCGATTGATGCCGGATTGTCTCCCGATGCGGCATTGCGCGCGCTGACGCTCTCAGCTGCAGAAATCTACGGAATTGCGGATGTGCTCGGCTCCATTGAAAAAGGGAAGATTGCCAATCTGGTTGTCACCGACGGCGACATTTTTGACAAAAAGACGAAAATAAAAATCGTTTTCGTGGATGGTCGAAAATTTGAAGTCCGAGAGCCGCTAAGGCCGAGTGAGCCACCGAAGGGCGATCTCACCGGAAAATGGAAGCTGACCTACACCACCCCGCAAGGGCAGGAAGAATCGATTGCGGATCTAGTCATGTCGAGTGACGGTACGCTCACAGGAACGCTCAGCAGTAATCGAGGAACAGGAACAATTTTCGGCGGCTACCTGAGCGGGGACAAATTCAGTTTCACAATCAACATTCCGATTGAGGGAAGCCCGCAGGATGTGCATTTCAGCGGCACATTTGACGGCACTACCATGAAGGGAACGATCGGCGCGATGGGCTACTCATTCGATTTCAGCGGAACAAAACCGGGAGTCGCAACGATGACAACCGGAGGTGCAAAGTGAAGTTCCGGACGTGGTTAGCTGTTGCATCGTTTCTTTTTTCTTCTCTGTTGCTGAACGTCATCAGCCTCCGCCCTGCGGAGAACAGCACGCCAGTATTATTTATACACAACACCACGATTCTGACAGCGTCACACGGGACGATCGAGAAGGGCGACATCCTGGTGAAGGATGGAAAGATCGCTGCCGTTGGGACCAATCTTAAGGCGCCCGCAGACGCCCAGGTGATTGACGGGTCCGGTCAATTTGTCATGCCTGGCATTGTTGATTGCCACTCGCACATTGCTGTGGATGGCGATGTGAATGAGGGAAGTGTCTCGGTTTCCTCGATGGTGAACATCGCAGACGTACTTAACCCTGACGACGTCTCCATTTATCGCGATTTGGCAGGAGGTGTGACGACCGCCAATATCCTTCACGGTTCCGCAAATGCAATTGGTGGCCAGACTGAGGTGATCAAGCTGCGCTGGGGCCAACCTGCGGACAGATTACCATTTGAGGGCGCGTTGCCCGGAATCAAGTTCGCGCTCGGTGAGAATCCTAAGCGCTCAAATTTCCGCTCGGATCCGCCGCGATACCCTTCGACCCGAATGGGAGTCGAAGAAACGATCCGCGGAGCCTTCACGGAGGCCCGTGATTACAAGAAATCGTGGGACGACTACAACAAGCGCGTCACGGCGGGCGAAAAGAATCTGGTCCCACCACGGCGTGATCTGAAACTCGACCCTCTCGTGGAAGTACTTGAAGGGAAACGATACGTTCATGCACATTGCTATCGCGAGGATGAGATCCTCATGTTGCTGCGCGTAGCAGATGAATTCGGCTTTAAGATCAGAACGTTACAGCACGTTTTGGAAGGCTACAAGGTTGCCGATGAGATTGCTGCCGCCGGCACCGGCGCTTCCACGTTTTCCGATTGGTGGGCCTATAAGGTCGAGGCCTATGACGCGATACCATACAACGCCGCCTTGATGGCCGAGCGCGGTGTTATTGTGTCGATCAATTCCGATGACGCTGCCGAAGCCACACACTTGAATCAGGAAGCGGCTAAATCGATGCGCTTCGGTGGGATGACCCACGATGAAGCCCTGAAAATGGTCACGCTGAATCCTGCAATTCAGCTTGGTATCGACAAACGTGTCGGATCGATTGACGTGGGCAAAGATGCGGACCTCATCATCTACAATCATGACCCGATGAGTGATTATGCCGTCGTGCAAAAAACGCTGATCGATGGCCGAGTGTATTTTGATCGCGAGAAAGACATTCTTGGCAGGGCAGCGTTGCAGCAGGAAAAGAAAGATCTGCTGGCCAAAGCGAAGAAGGAATCCGAAAAGAAGGATGAAGCTCGGCCTGGCGAAAAGCCTGGTGATACGAAAAAGCCCGATGGCACATCAAAACCGCCTCAAGCAGACAGCATTTCCGGGGGTGCCCGGTGAAATTAGTCACAACAGCGGTGCGTGGCGTTTCGGCCTTGACGCTTTGCGGGATTTCGATTGTCGCCACTCTAGCGCAAACCGCGTCAGCGGGCTACGCGATCACCCACGCAAAAATCTTCACCGTTTCCGGGGCTCCGATCGAAGGTGGCACACTGCTCATCAAGGACGGAAAAATTGCGGCGATTGGAACTGATGTGAACGTTCCGCCTGACGCAATAGTCATAGATGGGAAAGGTCTGGAAATCTATCCCGGTTTCTTCGACCCTGTTACGCAGATGGGCTTGAGCGAGATCAGTGCCGTTCGAGCGACAGTCGATACAACGGAAACGGGAGAATTCAACCCTGACGTTGTTGCCGCAACTGCCGTGTTGCCATCGAGCGCGCACATCCCGGTGGTGCGTGCCAGCGGGATCACCGAAGTGCTAGCGGTTCCAGCAAGCGGAGGCTTTGATAGCAGCGGAGCCACGAATTTGGTAGGCGGACAGGCTTCAGCTATTTACCTAGCGGGTTGGACGATGGACCAGATGGCCATCCGTCGAAACGCGGCGATGGTCATTGACTGGCCCGAAATTGAGACGCGAACGTTTGATACGAGCACGTTTACCATGAAAGACAAGCCGTTTACCGAGGCCAAAAAGGACTACGATAAACACGTCGACCAACTAACGGATTGGTTCGAGCAGAGCCGGCACTATGCCCAGGCATTGGAAAAAGCACCTCCCGGTTCGTTCGAGCGCGACGTAAAATTGGAGGCGATGGTTCCGGTTATACGCGGGCAGATGCCCGTACTGGTTTTTGCGGACAATGCGCGCGACATTCGCAACGCCGTGGAATTCTGCGAAGCGCAAAAATTGAGGATGATCCTGGCAGGCGGCACCGAAGCATGGAAGGTCAAGGATCTTCTGCGCTCAAAAAATATCCCGGTGATTCTGCGCCCGACATTGGGGGATCCTCCCGAAGAAGACGACGCGTACGATCGATTGATGACGCAACCGGCGGAGCTAACGGCTGCCGGAATCAAGATCGCGTTCGGAAGTTTCGATAACGGCTTTGCTCGGCGTTTAGGACAACAGGCAGCAAACGCGATCTCCCACGGACTCTCCTACGAAGACGGCCTGAAAGCGGTCACGTTGTATCCAGCGCAGATCTTTGGCCTAGATTCCCAGTTCGGTACCCTCGAAGTGGGCAAGGTAGCCAGTGCGATCGTGACAAACGGCGACCCGTTTGAATTGACAACCGAAGTCAAGTACTTGTTCATCAAGGGTGAGCTCACCTCTACCGACAACAAGCAGAAGGAGTTGTTCGAGAAGTATCTCAACCGGCCAAAGAACACAAAATAACAGGCGAAACAGTTTCGCACCCGGATTAGCAGCGTCGCGCAACTTTTCAGGGCTATTTGCGTATCTAACTGGGGACATCTATGCGCAGACACTTTGAGATTCCAGCTTCACTCTGCTTCATCCTTCTGCTCAGCTTCGGCAATGTGCAAGCTCAGGAAAACGCCGGCAAGATCATCGATCAGTACGTGAAGGCCGTCGGTGGCGGCAAGGCGCTCTCTAAACTGCAGACGATCTCCATAGACGGCACGCTCACCGAAACAGGTGATGCCAAACCGGGAACGTACTCACTGAGAGAAAAACAGCCAAACCGTTATTACTCTGAAATTCGCAGCGATGGGAAGATCCTGATCGAGTCTTACAATGGAAAATCAGCTTGGCATCAGCTGGACAGCGGCGAACCGAATACTCTGCTCGGAGAACAAGCGCTTCAGATGGAGGCCGCTGGCCAGTATTACAACGGTGGCCTGGAAAACTTAGCCAAGAAGAAAATCGGCGCAACATTCAAGGGACATGCAAAAGTGCATGACCACGATGCGCTCCAAGTTGAACTGACTTACCCTACTGGCGTGCAGTGGGAAGTTTTCTTTGATCCGCAGAGCCATCTGATCGTGGAGGAGCAGGCGACGATTGCCGGAATTCCGCAGGAAATTTACTACGGTGACTACCGCACCGTAAATGGCATAAAGGTCCCATACAAAATCGAATTGCACCGTGGAGCCGCGACCTATGACATAAATGTCACGCGGGCTACCTTGAATGAGGCGATTGGCGAGCGGGTTTTTGATTTCCCGAAGAAAGCCCAAGTGCAGCTTCCGGACCTGAAACTCTTGTTCGAGGAGATCGACTCAAATCAGAAAGCAATCGACAAGATCAAGGAGAATTATGCTGGAACACGAGACGAAGAACAGACGGAATATGACAAGACCGGTCAAGTAACCAAGAAAGAGCGATCGGAATATACGTTTTTCTACCTGAACGGGGAAGAAGTGTCAACGCTGGTCAAGAAGGACGGGAAACCGCTCGACGACGAAGAGCAGAAGAAGGAAAACGGGAAAACACAGAAGCGCATCGAGGAATTGCAGAAAGAAACCAAGAAGAAGGAAGAAAAAGAGCAGCAGGCAAAGGAACAGGGCAAGGAAGAAAAGAACGACGATCCAGGCATTGAAATATTCCTGCGTGTTTGCCAGTTCGTGAACCCCCGCCGCGAGCGATTCCGTGGCCAAGACGTGCTGGTATTTGATTTTGAGCCGAATCCGGAATACAAGCCCAAAAACATCGAAGAACGAGTGGTGAAAGAGCTAGCCGGGGTAATCTGGGTTGATGAGAAGGCGCATGATGTCGCCCGACTGGAAGCGTACTTTGTCGGCGATGTTCACATCGGAGGCGGATTAGTGGCAAACCTCCAGAAGGGCACGAGCTTTGTGCTGGAACAGGGATATTTGAACAATGAGGTGTGGCTACCGACCTATGAAGAGGCACATGTAGGAGTTCGGGTTCTGCTGGTAAAGGGATTCAAGGTGAACTCGATCACAAGATATTCGGATTACAAGCGTTTCAATGTCGAGACCCTGAATACAGTAAACAAACCCAAGGAGACTCCGGAGGCACCAGCGAAGCAGTAGACTCAGTGCAGTGCGTGCCTATCTCGGGGCGGAGGCCGGAGTCAATACTTCGCGGACTTTCATCACTAGAACATTTGGAGAAAACGGTTTTTGCAGGAACGCCAGGCCTTTTTCGAGCATGCCACCAGTCGTGATCACGTTGTCGGTGTAGCCGGACATGAATAGCACGCGGATTCCCGGCCGGCGCCTGGTAACCTCGTCGGCCAATTCTCGACCGCTCATTCCTGGCATAACCACGTCCGTCAAGAGCATGTGAATTTCTTTCGCGTATGATTTCGCCAGCTTGATGGCATGCGCCGGATCGCGGGCGGGCATCACGTCGTAGCCATTTTCGGTCAGAACCGTTCGGATCAGTTCGCGAACCGCTTCTTCATCCTCCACCAGGAGTATTGTTTCCCATCCTTTCTTGATCGGCTCCGACGGCGATGGATTAGCCTCCGTCTGTTCTACAGCATCCTCTACCCGCGGCAGATAGACTTTGAATGTGCTGCCTTTGTCCTTCTCGCTGTAGACCCAAATGTAGCCGCCGCTCTGCTTAACGATGCCATATACCGTCGAAAGTCCCAGGCCGGTTCCGCTGCCATTTTCCTTCGTTGTGTAAAAAGGCTCAAAAATGTGCGCGATGGTTTCCTGGCTCATACCGATGCCAGAATCAGACACCGCCAGCATCACGTATTTGCCAGGCTTTACCGAAATGTGCTCGTCGGCATACGCGGAATCCAGATCAACGTTCGACGTCTCCAAGAGAATTCGCCCACCGTTTGGCATTGCATCGCGGGCATTTACGACCAAGTTCATGATCACTTGCTCGATCTGTGCGGAATCGGCTTTGACTTTGCCGATTACGTTCTGCGTGTGTGTAGTCATCTCGATGTTGTCATCCATCAGGCGCCGAAGCAGTTTATCGAGGTTCACCACAATCTCGTTCAGATCAATCGTTCTTGGCTGAAGGACCTGCTTGCGACTGAAAGCCAGAAGTTGGCGAACCAGAGCCGCAGCTCTTCCGGAGGCATGATCAATGCGCTCGATATCTCCTCGAATTTCCAGTGGCATTGATGAACGACTCAGCGCCAGATCCGTATAGCCGGTAATGATCGTCAGGAGATTATTGAAATCGTGAGCAATTCCGCCGGCCAGCCGGCCGACGGCCTCCATCTTGCGGGATTGCTGAAGCTGCGTTTCCAGTTGCTTGCGCTCCGTGATATCAACCATGATTCCTTCCATCACGGGATGCGAGTCGCTGCCTTGTACCACTACCGCCGTATCATTCAACCAGACTTCTCGGCCGTCCTTGCGGCGCAGTCTGAACTCAGCTTGGAAAGGGGTGCCATTCTTACTGGCTTCCTCCGCGACGAGGACCGCAGGCAAATCGTCGGGATGAATCCGCTGGTCCCATTCCGGAGCGATGGCCAACCACTCGTCAGGGGTATAGCCCAGTATCGATTCCACCTGCGGACTGACATAAAACCACTGACCGTGAATTCCGATCTCCGCGATATAGGTGATGGCATTTACATGCTCAACCAGCATTCTGTATTTCGTTTCGGTTTCCGCGCGAGCCTTTTCCGCTTCATGCCGCTCCGAAAGATCGCGGCAAACGCACGCTGTGCACCCATCCGGCATGGCCGTTATCGTAAATTCGACGGACAGGCTGTGGCCGTCCGGTTGCCGCAATTGAAGCGCTGAGGACCATTTGGCTGATTGTTCCAAAGAACTGCGGATCTGTGCTTGCAATTGCTCGACAGCCTGCAGCGAATAGACTCTCTTCCATGGCAAGCCGATGACCTGTTTCGGGCTTTCCAAGCCCAGCATGCGCGCAAACGAAGTGTTCGCGTAAATGTGAACGCCTTTTTCATTCAGGATGCCGATCCCATCTGATGAGGAATCCATAGCGAGGGTTTGTCGACGAACTGTTTCTTCATCCTGATACTGCCTGAACTGGGTCAGGCCGATGCGTAGGGCATAACACAGAAACGAAATACCAAGCAGCGAGAAGCGCAGCAACTTCCAGCCTGGCCCAAGCTGCGCCACCTGATAGAGGATCACCAGGGGAGCGAACACGAACATGCCATGCGTCAGGAGAATCGCCAGCAAGGACCTTTGATGAAGCTGACTCGGTGAAATTCGCTCTCTTGTCGGCTCCCAGCTCGCCGCCCAGTATGCCCCGCAAAGCAAGGGGATTGTCCAACCAAGGTCCAGCCAGGTGCCCGTGGGAATCTCTCGCGTAACCTGAGCAAATTCAGTGGCATTTGAAAATATGGCGTACACAAGAAAATAGTAAAACAACCCGCGAAAGAGTTGACGCGCCAGGGGGAGGCGCGCTCTGCGCCACTGGACAAAAGCCAGGACAACAATGCCCGCGTGTCCCCAGATCATCACCGCATTTTCACGGGCAATCGCCGATTTCGGGCCCAAGCTTTCCGCCGGTATGAAATACATTCCGAAATAAATCAGGAAAAACAAAATACCGACCTGCAGGAAGTCCAATGTCTCTTCGGTGTCGACGCTGGAATCGCCCTTTTCCTGGTTCAAGAACAGTGCCATGACAAAAAACATGCCGTGGGTGTCGAACAGGAATCGAATGATCGATCCCGGCGGTGGTTCCACGCCAAGCATTACTTCGAAGTAGGTCCAGCCCAAATTGGCGACTCCCCAGACGGCCATGCTGAACGCCACGAGTGTCCAAAACGAGCGGCTGAAGCCCGGTAGCTTTAACGCGGCGCGAAAGCTGAACCAGGCGGCCAGGAAGCTGGCGGAAACCTGCAAGAGATTGCCAATGAGTGGGCCATAGGAATGGGTGCCCAGAGTCAGAATGGAAATGATGTGAAATGACAGAATCGTCCCGGTGGCGATCGTGAATGCGCGCGGAATGGAGCGAATAGGCACGGGCGTAACCCCAAAGATGGGTTTTACCAGTGTAAGAAAATTCCAATTCGGGAACAGAAGAGAACTGGCAGCTGTGCTCGGATGGTCATCACCGCTTATCCCGCACCCTCGGTAGCTACCTGGCCACTACAGCCCTGACCTAGAGCAGGTTAGCGACCTTCGAATGGATATCGGTCTTGTGACTGAACAGCGGCCGCTATTTTGCGACGAAGCGCGATTGTATCGATGGCCGGGCGTTTGCCGAACCGTTTGAGCACGGCCATTTGGGTAGTGAGCATGTCTCCGTCATGTACGGTTGCAATCGAGCGCTTAGCCTCGTGCTCTACCCGTTCGACGGCGTCTGCGATGAAAACTCGGGCTGCGTCAATCAGTACGGAGGAGGCCACTTCGCCCTTTGTCGCAGCCGCCTTCTGCGCACGCAGGAGACTGGAATCCATGGCGTATATTTCCATGACCATGTTGGCAAGCGCGGCGATCAGTTCCTGCTCCTCCGCGAGCTTCTCACGGTATTTCTGCAATGCTCCACCTGCGGCCTGCAGAAACATCTTCTTTGCATTCGCGACCACACGAGCTTCTTCCGCCAATACCCCTTCCGGAGATTCCTCAAAGGAAGGGCCGGCCAGGATTTCGTCTGCGAGTTTCATCGCGGCGGGAATCAACGCCAGCTGTCCGCCCATTGCCCGCTTCATCAGCATCTGGATGATCAGCATGCGATTGATCTCGTTGGTGCCCTCGAAGATGCGGTTCACGCGGGAATCGCGATACGCACGACTAATCGGGTAGTCCTCGTGGAAGCCATAGCCCCCGAAGATCTGCACGCCCTCATCGACCGCAAAGTCCAGCATTTCGCTGCCGTAAACTTTCGCGATGGAACTTTCGATCGCGTACTCTTCCAGTGCTTTCATGGTGTTCTGCACGTTGTCGGCGTCCGCACCGGATGCGTGCATGGATGCTTCCATATTCCCCGCGCTGCGGTAAATCATTGATTCCACTGCAAAGATCTGGATCGCTATCTCTGCAAGTTTTTCCCGGATCAAACCAAACTCCCCGATCTGTTTGCCGAACGCCTTGCGTTCCCTGGCATATTTCGCCGCAGTCATCAGTACGTATTTGGCGCCGCCAACGCTTGACGCGCCCAGTGTGAATCGGCCAGAGTTCAGCACGTTAAACGCAACAATGTGTCCTCGACCGATTTCGTGAAGCAGATTTTCTTTTGGAACTCTGCAGTTTTCCAGGAATACCGGCGTCGTCGAACTGCCGTGCAGACCCATCTTGTGCTCTTCGTTTCCGGGCTTGCAGCCCGGAAACGTCTTCTCGACGATAAAAGCGCTCAGTTTTTCGCCACCGACCTTGGCAAACACGATAAACAGATCCGCAAACCCTCCGTTGCTGATCCACATCTTCTGGCCATTCAGGATGTAGTGCGTGCCTTCTGCATTCAGATCCGCGCGTGTCAGCAAGTTCTGAGCGTCGCTGCCCGCCTGCGGTTCAGAGAGGCAATACGCGCCGATAAATTCTCCGCTGGCCAGTTTCGGCAGATATTTCTTTTTCTGTTCTTCGCTGCCGAAATACACGATGGGCAGAGTGCCGATCCCCGCGTGCGCGCCATGCGTCGTCGCGAATCCTCCGTAAATCGAGATTTTTTCCGTCAGGATCGTCGTCGCGACCTTATCGAGGCCAGCCCCGCCATACTGCTCAGGTGTACCGCCACTCATCAAGCCGAGTTCCGCAGCCTTTCGGACTAGTAGCGGCAACAAACCGGGTTTTTTCGCCTCCAGATCCTTCACAAGAGGAAAAACCTCCTTGATCACGAATTCTTCGGCGGTCTGGCCGATCAGTTTCTGATCGTCGGTCAGATCGGCAGGAGTAAACACATCCTGCGGCGCTGCGGACTCCAGAAGGAAGCTGCCTCCGCGTGTTGAGGGCTTTGATACAGAAGTGGTCGCCATGGTGTCCGCTCCGGGCGGCTGAAAGCCGCGAAAAATTCAAACGGTCGTTTGAAAAACAATTATGGGATTGTACGCCTGTCGGCCCCCGGCCGCAATAGAACGAAATAGAACGAAATAGGGACCGAAGCTGCCGGCCGCGCTGTGGAAGGGAGGGTAGGAAATACCGGGACTGCATACGACCTAGGATTCCTTGCAATACGCATTAGACGGAGAAAAGCTTTCGGGGCTTGGCGAATTGAAACAGGAGTCCCAAAGCATCTGGCAACGCATTAGGAACGGGATGACAAGCCGTTCTGGGTGACCCTCGAAGGGACTGATGGTAGTATCAACACGCAAAACCGGAGCTCCACCTTTGGTTTGACGGAAAGCCGCGTAGAAGGATTAAACACAGCATGAGCCGGTCAATGGACAGCGGTTCACCTGAACCGATCACGAGGAGAAATCAATGACCTATCCTGGAAAGAGAATCGTCGCCATATCTTGTACCCTCCTCGCGCTCGTTGCACTCGCCGTGCTCGGCGTGCACCCGTTGAGGAAGGTCGAAGCTGCACCTGTTTCTCCCGAGATGACGAAATTACAGAAGTTTTATCTTGGCACCTGGGAATACACGGAAACCTATGGAAACGGCGCGGTCAACAGCGGAACGTATACCAGCGAAATCGGGCCGGGCGGAAATTCGATTGTCAATCGCTTCCACTCGCAGGGCCCGGCCGGCGATTTTGAAGGTTTGTTGGTCATCGGCTGGGATCCTGGGGAAAGGGTCTACAGGAGCTATATCTTCGGAAGTGATTTTCCCGGCGCTCTCATAACTACTGGAAATTTTGAAGGTGATGCTCTTGTGTTCCACGGTATCATCGCAACCCCGAATCTGAAGATCGAAGTTCGCAATCGCGCCAGCGTAGACAATAAGGGAATCATGACGGTCCAGGAATTTGTGACCAAGCCGGGCAAACCAGAAGCCCTGCTGGTAACGGTAGTAGCGAAGAAAAAGGAATGATCGGCAGGGTCGGTTGCCGAACACCAAAACGGAGGAGACTCACATGGGAAGACCGGTCGTTCATTTTGAAATCGGCTGCAGCGATTCAGCCAGGACACAGAACTTTTACCGCGACCTATTCGACTGGAAAATAGAACCGCAAGGAGCTGCGGCTACGATAGATGCCGAACCGGGCGGTATCAGCGGGCACATCACTGCCCTTGGACATCCTCCGCATCAATACACAACGTTTTACGTCCAGGTGGATGATGTAGCCGCTACATTGAAGCGCGCAGAATCGTTGGGAGGCAGCACCCTGGTGCCCGCGGTTCAGATTCCAACCGGAACATTTGCGTGGATGAAAGATCCCGAAGGGAACACCATCGGATTGTGGAAGCCGAACAGTTAATTCAGCTCTTGGGGGCCTCGCTGCTCGATCTCAGGATCGAACGGCGGCCCAGGCCGTTTGACCGGCTACAGTCTCTCGAATATGCCAGCCGCTCCCATGCCGCCACCGATGCACATCGTCACCATTCCGTACTTCGCGTTTCGTCGCTGCAACTCGCGGATCACACTCGCGGTTAATTTTGCGCCGGTGCAGCCGAGCGGATGCCCTAGCGCGATTGCTCCCCCATTCGGATTCACCCGCGCAGGATCGAGGTTTGCCTGTTGGATGACGGCTAGAGTTTGGGCGGCGAACGCTTCATTCAATTCCACTATCGCCAGATCGTTTAGTGTCAAACCTGCCATCTGTAATGCTTTCGGTATGGCCAGTACCGGCCCGATCCCAAACTCCTCGGGTTTCACGCCAGCCGTGGCGTAGGCAACGAATCTTGCCTGAGGCTTGATACCAAGCTGCGCTGCTTTTGCCTCAGACATCACCACGACCGCGGCAGCACCGTCGCTCATCGGAGAGCTGTTTCCCGCCGTTACACTGCCTTTCACGTGGAATGCGGGCTTCAATCCAGCCAGAACTTCGATCGTGGTATCGGGCCTGGGCAATTCGTCGGTTTCAAAGACGAAGGACTGCGTGACTGGCTTTGCAGCCCCTTTTCGGTTTTCGCCGTTTCCATTTGCGGGCAAAGAAGTGATTTTCACTTCTACCGGCACCGTCTCTTCCTTGAATTTCCCCGAGCGGATCGCTTCGGCCGCTTTCCTATGCGAGTCGACCGAAAACTGATCAGCCTGCTCGCGCCTTATCCCATATTTCATGGCGATATTTTCCGTCCCGAGACCCATATTGATGTAGGAGTCGGGATAATGGTCGACGAGCCAAGGATTCGGCGAAATCTTGTTGCCGCCCATCGGCACGAGCGACATTGATTCCGTCCCTCCCGCAATAATGATCTGCGCGGCTCCGCTGCGGATCCGTTCCGCCGCATTCGCAATCGCTTGCAATCCGCTGGCACAGAATCGATTCACGGTCATCGCCGAGATTTCTACGGGAAGTCCTGCGCGCAGCGACGCGATTCGCGCCACGTTCATCCCTTGCTCGCCTTCGGGCATCGCACAACCAAGAATTACATCGTCAATTTCCTTCGGATCGAGACCGGGAACTCGCGCTAGTGCTTCCTTGATCACCACAGCGGCTAGGTCGTCAGGTCTTGTCGTTCGCAACGAACCTTTGTAACCGCGACCTACCGGGGTGCGAACGGAAGAAACGATGACGGCTTCGGGCATGTGCGTACCTCTTTCCGGATGCAAAATGTGATTTTCAGCCCGTGATGAGGAAAAAGCAAATCGCCGATTTGAGCATTAGAAATTCGAGATCACTTGCTTTTGGGTACGCCGCCTTTTCGTGGAATAAAAATTGTTCCCGGCGGGTTGATTTTGTGAACGTTTGAAAAATTACCCTGATTGACCGCGAGACTTACCCGACCGCGCGAGTCGATAAAGAGCAGGGAATCGCCCACCGGTACGGTCATAAACGTTTTCTCGTACGGCAGCGTGAACGGCTTCTTATTTAGTTGCAGCGTGATCTTGTCGCCGAAGCTGTATCCCAGTTTGTCGAACTGCTCCTTCGAAATGTCGGTGATCAACGAACCAAACGGGTCGTCGAGGGCAATAATGTCGCCATCCACTCCCTTATCGTTCGCCGTAGCGACTTTCGAGGTCATACGTACCAGCTGCTCAACCGGTGGCCCAACCATCGTGTAGTCCCAGCCTTCCGCGAGATGTGCGCCGACGGGAGAAAAGATGTCGCGACCATGGAAGGTCGAAGAGATCGCCTGGCCGATCATCCAGTTGGTGTTGGTGATCTCTCGTGCCGAGTCCAGACCATCTCGTTCGACAACAGGCGTGATCAATCCGTTGTCAGGGACCACGAAATATTGTCCCTTCTTTGTTTTTGCGACAATAGCCTTGCGCGATGTTCCGACCCCCGGATCGATAACTCCCACGAACACAGTTCCAGCCGGATAATAAGGTGTAACTCCTTCCAGGATCCGGGCCCCTTCTTCAATTGAGAATGGCGTCACTTGATGGGTGATGTCCATAATTCGGACGTCGGGCGCAATACCAACCATAACCGCGTGACAAATTGCCACGGCGTCATTGGCCGTACCAAAGTCAGTTATGAATACGAGAATCGGGCGCGGATTGGCTGCCGGGCTGGAAGGGGGAGTCGCGACCGTTTGTGTGCTTTGCTTGCAGCCCGAACTCCCCAGCAAGGTCAGGATCAGGATGCCCTGGGCAATGAGAATGGAGCGGATAATGCGCACTACGTCCCCCTGTTAAGTGGCTGTTGCGATGGAGTCACAGCATAAGTTGCACGGGACGATCCGGCAACTGCTGTTTTTGACACGGGGAGAGTATAAAGCCTGATTGGCACCGCGCGAAATGAACCTGCGTTTTGGGAATTGCAGCGCCGGCGTTTATTCATTAGACTTTTACACCACGGCTCGATTGAGCTCGATCTGGTTCTTGTTTTTCGCCCCGCCCAAACGCGAAGATCTGGATGAACATTCACACAACTGTTAGGAGGACGCAAATGCGTCGTGGATTTCTTGTAATGCTATTTCTCTTGATGGGCGCCATCGCGGCCCATGCCGATCAAGTCACGTTAAAAAATGGAGACCGGTATAGTGGCACGATTGTTACCGGTGACGGAAAGACCCTGCTGTTGAAGACGGAATTCGCCGGCGAGCTTACCATTCAGTGGGATGCCATCACTGGCATGGAGTCCGATCAGGTCGTTTACCTGACCCTGAAGGACGGCACGAAGCTCTCAGGCAAGATCACCACGCTAGACGGAAAGTTCGTCGTGGCGAGTGCGACTCCGGCGGCAAATCCTGCTCCGCCAGCGACCAAGGACACCATCGTTGCGGTGCGTGACGATGCCGAACAGAAGGCGTACGACTTGAACGCCGAACACCTGGCGCATCCGAAGTTCACCTACTTCTGGAGCGGTTTGTTCGACACGGGCCTGGCGCTTACCCGCGGCAACTCTTCAACCACCACCTTCACGTTAGCTACGAAAGAAGTCAGGGAAACGCCCAAGGACAAGCTGACGGTGTACGCCACGTACATCTACGGCAACGACTCCACCACTCCCCCCAGCCGCACCACTGCCAACGGGCTCGATGCAGGTCTCCGATATGACCGGAACCTTACCGAAAAACTGTTTGCGTTCGGGATCGCCGGCTACCAGACCAACGCATTGCAGTACCTTAATCTTCGGCAGACCTACGGTGGTGGCCTCGGTTACCACATCATCAAAACCCCCACCACTACCTTCGATGTGTTTGGTGGTCTAACCTACGAACGAGATGCATTCGGTTCCTATGTCTTGCTTGGCCCGCCGGTCGCTGCCTTTGCCGCTACTACTACAAACAGTCTGACTGCCGTCGTTGGCGAAGAGTTCGACAAGAAATTTAACAAACGCACGACATTCACCGAACGGCTGAGCTTGTATCCGAATCTGACGAATACCGGCGACATCCGCTCGCAATTTGATACCAGCCTTGTGACTGCACTGAAGAGTTGGCTCAGTTGGCAGATTACCTTCAGCGACAGCTACATCAACTACCCGCCCCCGGGTTTGAAGGACAACGACCTCCTGCTATCTACGGGATTGCGCGTTACATGGGGAAAGGCCAAACTATAGCCCGCTCCGCAGCTAGGTTCGTCTGGATGAGCGGAATCAAGGAGGAAGTATGGGTCTGCTTGCAGATCTCGTAGTAGGGCTAATTGCTGGATGGTTGGCAGGACAAGTGATGAAAGGTGGTGGCTACGGAGTCATCGTGGACATCATTTTGGGACTCCTGGGCGGTCTGTTGGGCGGCTGGATTTTCGGGATGCTGGGAATCTGGAAGGGCGGCGGAATGATCGGCTCGATCATTGTGGCCTTCATCGGCGCCGTCGTTCTGGTCTGGATCACCCGGTTGCTGAAAAAAGCCTGACCAAACAACTCGCTGAAACTTAAAGTCGCGCTGTGATGGACCAGCCGTGCCATCGCAGCGCGATTTCTATTGAGAGTGTCAGCCGCCTATTGCGCAGAGATTTGCGGCGTTAGTTTCGTGTTGCGGGCCGCCAGATACCATTCGACGGTTGGCGTGCGACGATATTTCAGACTGTTCTGACCGATTTCGAGCCCCTTCGCATCGCCCAGTTTCTGAACTGCGCTCAGGTACTCGCGAATCACTAACGGCGAATGCAAATCCGCCGAGAGTTGTTCCGCTGCCTTGAGGTAGTTACCGGCACCTAAGGACACGTATCCTTTCGCTGATTCGTAGACACTTTGGATCAATTGATCGCTCGAACTGTTTGCGAGTTGCTGCAGGTTCTCGAGTGCGGTGGCGGAGTCTTGAGGCTGATGTGAAGCTACCGCAATTCTCACCTGCTCGCGCAACACACTCGCGCGATTGGCGTTGCGCTCGGAATCCGGCATGTCGGATAGCGGTTCGCTCAAGCTTGCCGCAAGTTGCTCGAGAATCTGCTGTTCGGTGGCTGAATCCACGGCCAGCAGTGCACGCGCGTAGTTCACCTCAAATTTCGAAGCTGAATCTCCTTCTTTTGCGATTTGCTCGGAAAGCTTCTTCAATTCTTGGCGGCCCCCGGGAACATCGTTGGTCCAAAAATTAAGCATCGCCAAGGCAAATTGGATGTGGATCGTGTCGCGTGAATTCGTCGACATCAAGAGGGCTTTTTCGTATTCGCTCTTTGATTGAAAGTAATTGCCCATCAGAGCGTACGTGTCCCCACGCCCGTAACGGGAGGTAATCATCTTGGGGTCGATTTCAAGAGCCTCTGCGTAATGGGCCAGTGAACCGGAATCGTCGCCGGTCATCCGGAGAATTTCACCCAGGGAATCCTGGGGATTACCGTCCTTTGGAAGCACCGCGGCATAGTGCTTCAGATACTCGATCGCTTTCTTCGGTTCAGGTTCTTCACCTTCGACATAGACGTATCCGAGCATATTCAGGGCTGGTGGAAAGTCAGGGTCAATTTCGAGGGATCTGATCCACGCTCTCTTTGCATGATCGTAGTCCTGTTGAAAATAGAGCCACTCGCCAGAAAGATAGAGGACGTGCTTGTCCTTTGCACGGTGGGACAAAAGATCATTCATGGCGGAGATAGCCGGCAATACGTTTGCCTCTTGTGCGCCGACAAGAAAGGTGATCAGCAGGCACTCGTCCCCGAAGCACTTGCTCGATAGGGTTTTCGCTTTCTTCAGAGCGTCTGGTGCCGGTGCCGTGCGCCGGGCGGAAAACGATAAGACCGCATAGCCAAGTGCAAAATTTGGGTCTTTCTCGGTAGCCAGTCGAGCGTGGAGAATGGCTTCATCGAAGCTGGCGTTTTCGTATTGGTCCAAAGCCAACTCCAGGTTGTTTCGCGCAGCGGCTGATTTCGTTGAGATGGGCATTGCTCCGTAGAGGAGTTGCAAGCCCACTGGAATCTTCACCGGCGGCTTTGCGGCAGCAGTTGTCGTCGTGGACTTTGCCTGCTGCACGTGTGGCACTTGTTGCGCCCAACTCGCAGAACCAAGAGTAAGGAAGGTGATTGAACCGAGTACCCCAACGCAAATAGATCGCATGGCAACTGAACTCCTACGTAGATCTTGAAGGCTCTAGAGTCGAAGTTACCGAGTTTGCCTTTTGCGCGGATACTGGACTGAAGGTCAGTTGTGCGCACTTATCCAGCAGGTATTGCCGCGTACGAGGTACCGTCGACAGGTTGGGCACATTTCGCCAACTAGATACTTGTGCGTGCGAGTGCCATTCTCGAAAATTCAGGAACCGGCCAGGATTGTGTGGGGATATGAGCAACCAAACGCAGCGACGAATTCTGCAGCTCTCACTACTTGCGTGGATCCTTCTGTGCTCCTTCTTGTCGGCGCAACTGCTTGCCGCAGTAAGGAATTGGGCGATGGTTACTGGCACCGGCAGCCGACTGCAAGACGTCTCGCTGACGGATCTTTCAAAATTATGCAAAGGAACGCAAAAGGCCTGGCCCGATGGGCGAGCATTCATCCTGGTTGTGCATCATCCGGATTCGCCCGAAATGAAGACCGTTCTTGAGAAGATATTCGGTGTAGCCCAGGCCGAGATGAAACCTCCAATGACCAAGCTGACAGACACCAGGTCATTCCTCAAGGTCGTTGATTCTGATGAGGACGTTATCCGCACCGTGGGGGCCACCCCAGGGGCAGTGGGCATCATGGACGTGTACGCGATTAACAGTGCGGTGAAGGTCCTCCGGGTGGATGGCAAACTGCCCTTTGATGCCGGCTACTGCCTGAAAGGCAATTGAAGCAGCCTGTTTGCGTTCGAAAGCACCACCTTTGCACTTCTTCGCTGACTCCCTGCCCGAACCCGCACCCACCGCTCGAGACTTGGCAACCGGCGGGCATAGGGAAGGACAGTCACAGAACTACTCCTTAGAAGGGAAGAAAGGTAACTGTACGGACTGCCCAAAAGGACAGGTCCGCACGGTCCCTTAGTACGAAGAAAAAGCGCAGGTCCTGGGGCATTTCACTCCTCCAGTAAGTCATTATAAATCAGTATGTTATGCCAACAAATAGCAATGTCAGAGCGGTACTGGGACGATAGTTTGCCCACGGTTTTGATGCCCCTGTACCATAGCCTTTTAACCTGCCCTACTGTCTAATGGGACAGGTCGGATGTACTGCCCTTCGGGACAGCGAGCAGCATCAAATGCCGGGAAGACAATAAGGCAACAGGACCTCAATCTGGGAGCCCAAGCGTGATGAAAAACAAAGACAAGTATCGCAAGTGGATGTGGCTGGCGTTAGCGGTCTTTGCGTCTCTCCAGATCTATTTCGTTCGTGAGCTCCTAGCCGCCTTTGCGCTGTTCCTGCTGGTTTTTGGGCTGATTGCCGGGGCTATCGCGGGGCTATATATGATGCAAAAGAGCTGGGAAGCCGGCCTGGGTGCAGTGCTGGCCAGTCAAAATCGCTGGGTGCTCGGCATGCGACGTGGTATACAATTTGCCGAAGATTGGGCACGCCGGCCGATCCGCCGCACGGGTCCGGAAATGCCGGGCAGTATCTGAGTTTATTGAAGTATGTAAGCCAGGCACGCCATTTTAGGATTTGCGTTTCAATTCTAGTAAATCCTGAAAAAGGTAGTGGGGGCCAGCCGTCCTGAGAGAGCGGCTGGCCTTTTTTTACGCCCGATTCGAAGCGATCGGGCGCTTCCGCGACAACCCTCTGATGGGGGCCTGTTTCACGCAGAGATTCTTTTAGAAAAAAACGGCGCCACCATCGACATTAATCGATTGGCCGACCAGGGCGCTCGACATGTCAGAGCAAAGGAACAAGGCGGTTTGGGCGATTTCCTCCGCCGTCTGTCCGCGACCTTGCAGCAGGGAAGCGAGAAAACCTTTGAGCTGCTCTTCGGGGCTGACGTCGAGCTTTCGCGCCAGGGCGTTGCCCAAATCCTGGGACATGATTGTTTCGGTAACCGGCCCGGGACAGATCGCGTTGACTCGTACACCTCTGCGCGAAGCTTCTGCAGCCATAACGCGCGTGAGTCCGAGAATACCGGCTTTGGCTGCGGCGTAGGCCGAGCCCCACGCATACGCCGCCTTTGCGGAGATGCTCGAAATATTCAGAATGATGCCCGACCCGCGTTCATACATCTGTGGCAAGACCAACTTGCTCAGCAGGAATGCTGCGCGAAGGTGGACGGCGATTACTTTATCGAATTCCGCAAGAGGGTATTCCTCGACAGGGACAACTGGCCCGTAGTGGCCCGCGTTATTCACGAGAATATCTACACGGCCGAATTTTGCATTCGCAGCCGCGACTAACTTTTCACAGTCCTGTTCTCGGGTGAGATCGGCGGTGACGAAGGCAGCTTGGCCCCCCAGGGCCTCGATTTCCTTGGCGGTACTGGCGAGTTCAGCTTCGGTACGCGCACTCAGAAACACCCGAGCGCCGTGTTTTGTGAAAAGATGAGCGATCGCGCGCCCAATACCCCGTCCTGAGCCGGTAATCAGTGCAACTCTATTTTCAAGAAGCATAGACTGCAAACCCTACCAGTCATCGGGTCAGATCGCCAGTTTCTATCTGCTCGCCTCACTGCGGCTTCAGAGCCTTCAGCAAACCGTTGACAGCTTGTTCTGCCTGATATGGCGTAATCGAATGTTTGTTATTCAACTGCTTGTGGCTGATCGCACGGTAAGCGAGTTTGTGAGGGTTCCGCAGGGATAGATCAAGAACGAATGTCCCCTCGTGCCATTGAACATTCTGGAATTCCACTTCTGGCGCTCCCCAGCCCCAGCCGTAATATCCGTACCCGCCCCAGCAGCCGTAGGGCCCACAACCCATATAGCCAGGGTAAACGTTTTGCACCACGGCCGATTGCCGTTTAACCGCAACGTGGTAGTCCACCCAGATATCGGCAACAGCCGGATTAGTTACTTGCGTCAGCCCTTTCCCTTTGAGCGCGCGTTCAATTGCCGTTTGCAGTTGAGTGCGGTTGGCCTCGGTATTCCACTCTCGATTACTCTCTAGCTTTTGCGTAGGGGGAGGTGCCTGCTGTTTGATCACATCGGTAGAAGTGATGGGCCGTCCGTCGGGGGCTCTTTTCACAGCGTCGGGAGCGGCGGGCGGTCGCCAGGCCCAGGTCATGCCCTTTTTGAGGTGAATTTCGGGGTCCCGAATAACTTCGACGTTGTCATCGCAGCCCGCCATCAGGAATCCACCCAACAACACGGTTACCAGCAGTAGAGCAGTTGAAATCGATCTCATGTATCGCACGAAAACGTACCTCCACACCTTATTCAACCCGCCGCGAGCCAAAAAGTTTGATGATATTTTTCCCGAATAGGTGGTGTCCGGAGAAGAGGACGGGTTAGTGCGTGGCAGGAACGCACCAGTCGGCGGGAGGGAAGACGATCGGCCAGAAATTGGGGGCAGGCCGATCGAACTCGAAAGCGATGTTGTAGAGCTCCTGGCCGGTCTCCTCGATGCGTACCACGCGGCAGCTCATTTCCATCCCGTTCTTGGGATTGCTCAGCAGGAAGGACTGGCCGACATGCAGGTGAGTCTTGAGCTGGATCAACCCTCCGTGGGCATTGACGACCTGCGTGAAACCCTTCTCCTGTACTTGATGCCGATCCTCATCCTCGGCCAAAACCGTGACCGACATGCGAAGCATGACCCGCTCGCTTCTTCGCCGATTTTGTGGGTCAGGCATCAGTGAGAATCCCTAGAAGGTAGGTTACCTGAAAACCCTGGCACCCGGACTGGCCTTTCAGACAGGCAATCCCCGATTTTTGGGACAGGTTGAGACAAAATGCAGCGGCCTGGTAGTTTTGGTATGATAGAATTTTGCAAATTCAGAACTTAGGATGATGATGGCAACTTCAACTGGGGCAAAGACATTATTGCGCGTTCGGCCTCGCGGGTTTTGCGCGGGAGTTGTTCGGGCTGTGGACATTGTCGAACTGGCACTGGAGGCCTATGGTGCGCCAGTGTATGTTCACCATGAAATCGTCCATAACACATACGTGGTAGAGCAGTTGCGTCGTCGCGGAGCAATTTTCGTTGAGACCATTGAAGAAGTTCCGTCAGGCGCAGTGCTGGTCTTCAGCGCGCACGGTGTTCCGCCGACGGTTCGCGGAGAGGCCAAGCAACGGCAACTGCGCGTTATCGATGCAACTTGCCCACTTGTGACGAAAGTTCATCTGGAAGCGCTGAAGTTTGCGCGCGAGAAGCGGACCATTATCCTGATCGGACACAAGGATCACCAAGAGATCGTGGGTACCTCGGGCGAGGCGCCAGACCGTACGATCGTCGTGGATTCGGTCGAGGCCGTGGATAAATTGGTCGTGGAAGATCCCGAGAAACTCGCATTTCTGACACAGACGACGTTGAGTTTGTACGACACGCAGGAAATCGTTTCGCGTTTGCGGCAGAAATTTCCTAAAATCATCGGGCCAGCGAGCGACGACATTTGCTACGCCACCCAGAATCGGCAAGAAGCCGTCGAGCAGGTCGCCAAAGATGTGGACCTGATTCTGGTCGTCGGCTCGCAGAACAGCTCGAACTCAAATCGTCTGGTTGAGCTAGCGCAGCGTCTGAATATCAAGGCGCAGCTGATCGATTCGGCTGAAGACATCGATCCGAAGTGGCTCGAAGGCGTGGGCCGCGTTGGCCTGACTGCCGGGGCCTCTGCACCGGAAGTGCTGGTCGAACAGGTAAGCGAGCGGCTGGCCCAGTTTGGATTTACTGACCAGCGCGATTTGGATTTGATTCGCGAAGACGTGCGTTTTACGTTGCCGCCAGAGCTGGCAACAATCGCTCCTGCGCCTCGACGCTGAACGGATTTGTAGAAATAAGAACGAGCGCCGCAAGATCTGGCGCGGTACACAGGGTAAAAGCCGGGCAGTGAACACCGGCGCCTTACGCGGCGAACTGGCCCGGAAAATCGAGTATCCGTACAAGGAGCTTACTTTGGCGGTCAAAATTGTCCGTCAGCCGAACAAGATTGCTCTGATTGGCGCACCTTCCAGCGCTGCTGCGTTTTTGCCCGGAAGCGAAAAGGCGCCTACCGCAATCCGCGCTGCCGGCCTTATCGAGCGGTTGCAATCGATCGGATACGAAGTGAACGACTTGGGGGATTGCCCGCAGCGTTTGTTCGCAGACGATGACGAACACAAGCGCGCACGGAACCTCCCGGCCATCGTTGCATCGCTCAATGATCTCAAGCCCAAGGCCGAGCTGGCGATTAAATCGGGTGCACTCGTTTTGGTACTGGGCGGGGATTGCACTCAAGTCATCGGCCTGCTGACTGGAGCACGCCGATACTATCGACACCTGAATTTGCTGTGGTTTGACGGCGACGCGGACCTGAA
Source organism: Candidatus Acidiferrales bacterium (assembly GCA_963723725.1). Classification (GTDB taxonomy): domain Bacteria; phylum Acidobacteriota; class Terriglobia; order Acidiferrales; family UBA7541; genus Acidiferrum. The sequence goes on along the minus strand of CAVRSA010000010.1, from coordinate 209,674 downwards.
TACGCCTGCCAGTACACCGTCCGGGCGACTTGATGGCATGGCTCTTTCGACGATTATCGGCAAAGGTTCGCCGGAACTGGTCCGGTTCTGGGGCGAACCGCAAATCGTGCGGGAACCGGATACGGTCCTGTTCGGCGTATCGCGACTGGATCCCTACGAGCAGGAATTCCTGGCACGTTCTCCCGTGCGACATAGTCTCCTGGGCGATATTCGCGCAAGGGGCATCGAGCGATCGACACAACAGGCCATCGAACAGTTACACGCCGACACGCGTGAATTTATCCTGCATTTGGATGTGGACGTGATTTCAGAAGAAGAATTTCCTGCGGTTAATCTGCCGCGTGGCGGTGGTTTCTCCTTCGCGGAGACACAGACTTCACTCACCGAGTTTGCCAAGAGCAAAAACCTGCTCGGTCTGGATGTTGCGCAATATAATCCTGATAAAGATACCGACGGCAGTGGAGCTAAGAGACTGGTTGATCTGTTGGCTCGCGTACTCGAGGCGCGCCTGTCCGCGCTGATCGCGCCGACTGCCCCGGTTGCCGAAGACACTACCTCGACTGCGAGCTGAGAATCTTTTCTGTCAAATTTTGCATATATCGGATTCGATAATTAAGGACGAGAAGGTACCCCCCTAACGCGTTACAAGCCCTAAAATGGATCCCGACAGTTGGACTTCACCACATCCTAAGATTTCCGGGGCGCAATGAGACGTAGACTGCAGGTCATGAAATTTGGCGGTACGTCGGTCGGCGATGCGGCCTGTATCGCGCGAACGGCAAAGATTGTCGTGGATGGAGCAAGCGCTGGTGACTGTGTCGCCGTCGTTTCCGCCATGAGTGGGGTAACGAACCGGCTGATTGAGGCGGCCAACCGCGCACAATCCGGTGATGCGGCTGGCGCGGGGGAGATCCTGGATGCGCTCCACGAACACCATGAAACGGTGCTACAGCAGCTGACCTCGAAGGAAGCGGAGCGTATCGCGGTACGGGCGGCCTTGAGTTCTGCATTCACCGATGGAAAAAGATTCTGCGAAGGTACGGCCCTGCTGGGGGAATTATCAGCCCGCACGCTGGACACTATTTCGAGTCTCGGCGAACGGCTCTCGGCTCCGCTGGTTGCCTTGGCCGTGCGCGAACTGGGCCTTGCCAGCGATGCGGTCGCCGCAACCGAATTGATCGTGACCGATGATTTTCACGGCGGAGCCGAACCGCTGATGGAGTTGACCAAACAGAAATCGCAGGCCAGGTTGCGTCCGCTGCTTGAACAGAGAGTTGTACCTGTCGTAACGGGATTTATGGGTGCGACCCCCAAGGGACAATTGACGACCCTGGGGCGCGGCGGGTCGGATTATTCGGCCACGATTCTTGGCGCGGCACTCGACGCCGATGAAGTGATTATCTGGACGGATGTGGATGGCGTACTCACTGCCGATCCGCGGCTGGTCCCCCAAGCCAAGATCATATCTGAAATTTCCTATCGCGAGGCGGCAGAGTTGGCGTACTTCGGCGCGAAAGTACTGCACCCGAAGACACTGAAACCGGTAGTGCAGGCCGCAATTCCCGTGTGGATTCGAAATAGTTTTCATCCGGAAAAAGAAGGAACAAAAATCACCCCCGAGGGTCGCAAAATGGGCGGCGGGGTGAAGGCTCTGACCGCCATCCGCGATGTGACGCTCATCAGCGTTGGTGGACCCGGGATTGTGGGTTTGCCGGACGTCGTGGGACGGACTTTTTCGATGACCGCGGAAGTGCGCGCGAACGTTTTATTGATTTCGCAATCTTCCTCGCAGAACGACATCTGCTTTATCGTCTCCGCTGCCGATGCGCAGCGGACAGTTGAGGCAATGCGCAAAGAATTCGCGCAGGACCTGGCGCATCAGAAGGTGGAGCACATCACGGTCGATCCAAATATCGCCATCGTTGCCGTGGTGGGGGAAAACATGCGGGGTACTCCCGGAGTGGCAGGGCGCACATTTAATTCCATGGGCCACGAGTTGATCAATATCATCGCCATCGCACAAGGCTCTTCCGAGAGCAACATTTCCTTCGTGATAGAAGAGAAGGACGTAAAAAAGGCGCTCGTGACACTGCATAGCGAGTTCGGATTGAACAACGGGACGAACGGGAAGTAGGCTTCAGCCCAGTTGATTTCCGGAAAGCCGATGACCGGCGACTCGTCAAAGCGTTGACGGCACCGAGTTCGCCGAATGCGACCGGTGATAGCGGAGAAGGCCCATCCAGGAAAGTGGCAAGTGTCCGTTGAAAAGCAAATGATCTGCTTCTTCGCCGCTGAGACTGGCGGTCGCTTCCCTGGCCACTTCCTGAATGAACTGCTGCATGGCGACCGGCTCGTCCTGTCCAGTTGACAGCAGCCTGGTCACCAAATCACTCCATTGCTGCAGTTGTGAGCGGTACTTGGCCAGATGGGCCAGCGGCTTGTCAGAAAATCCAAAATGCGTAAGAAATAATCGTTTTGGTTGAAGCTCCCGAATGGAGTCGAGCGAGCTGTTCCACAGCTCCAGATCAACGTCAGGCGGCGGCGTCGCTGGCAGAACAAACGGAGACCCTTCGATACAAATTCCTGCCGTATCTCCGACAAAGGCCGTTTGCGTGGAATGTTCAAAATAGGAAACGTGGTGGGAAGCGTGGCCGGGCGTGTAGGCCACATCGAGCGACACGTCTCCTATCGACAGGGTTTCGCCGCCTTTGAGCAGCCGTAGACTAGCCTGTGGTACGGCGAGGAATGGGCCAAACAGCATATCCATTTTTTCGCCGTACAATCGCCGGGCACTGTTGAGTAATTTTTGGGGATCGATCAGATGCGGGGCGCCTCGCTCATGGACATAGACTTCGAGATTTGGATTTTCAAGTAGCAGGGCCCCGGTCGCGCCTGCGTGATCGAGATGAATGTGCGTTAGCAAAATAGAATGGACATCAGAAAGGGTGAGTCCTAGAGAGGCAAGTTGCTTGCGAAGAGTCGGAAGGCTTGCCGCAGGGCCGGGGTCGATCAGAAGATTCGTTCTCCCAGTGCGGATGAGCATCGAGGCGATCGATCGGGCACGGCCAAGCCAGTAGAGATCAAGCGCGGTTAGAGAAGTCACGGAAGCCTAGTTTAATTCACCCATTCAAGGAAAAGTCAAGTACGGAGACCTCCCAGGAAGCGGCAAAAAAAACCTCAGGTGGCTGTAGGAAACACTTGCAGAATGATGAACTTATGGAATATGCTTTCTCCGCTGTGGTTTGCTCCTTATGTACCTCGCCAATTCGGGGGACAGCCACAAAAAATATCGCCCGTAGAATTTGGGACAAGATTTGCGCGATTGGATTTCCTGCGCGCTTCGCCCAGCGATGCAGGCGAATTACTGAAGATGAATACACGTGAATCTCACGGGATTTTAGGTTTGAATTTAGGGAGGAAATGTTATGCGGAAATGGTGTGCAACTGTGGCAATGGGCGCTCTACTCGCTCTGCCGCTCTGTGCGCAGCAGAAGGATGCTGACACAAGTAGTAAAAGCAATGTGACTTCAGACAACGCGGTACCTGCGAAGAGCGATTTCAGTATCGCTCCGGCATCAGGCAGCTTGTTCGCCATGCCAGCGGCACCAGCGCCACAGCCGGATATTTTCACCGACTGGGCCAACAATCCATGGAATCGACATGCATGGGGATTGTTGACGCCGAAGTATGAAGTGGCAGGAATGTTTCAGTATATCAACTTCTGCCCCTGCTCGTTCCGTGCGTTCAATAACCTCGGAGCGACTGGTGAATTCACCTACAACGTAAACCGCTGGTTGGGTATTACGGCGCAGGCAGGTGCGTATAGCTTTTCCCGTCAGATTTACGTCCTAAACGGTACAGACTACACGCTGAATACACTCAAGGGCAGCCAGGAGACATATCTCGCTGGTCCTCGTATCAATTACCGCAAGTTTGACCATTTCGTGCCCTTCGCCGAAGTTCTCTTTGGTGCGGCTCACGGTGGTTATCAGATTACCGGCGTCAACAGCCAGAACGCATTCGCTTTGGCAGCCGGCGGCGGTGTCGACGTCGTGCTGGTCAAGAACCTGGCATGGCGCTTCTTCGAAGCTGATTATCTCTTGACCAACTATTCCGGCCAGCTGCTCAGCCCGAATGGACGTCAAAATAGTTTTCGCATTGGCAGCGGTTTGGTCCTGCGCTGGGGATATCCACCAGAGCCGCCGAAACCGAATCATCCGCCAGTGGCAGCTTGCTCCGCGGATAAGCCCTCGGTTTATCAGGGCTCGACTGATCCCGTTGCAGTTCACGTGAACGCCACGGATGCTGATAACGACCCATTGACCTACAGCTACACCGCGACCGGCGGCAGCGTGGATGGAACCGGCGCAGATGTTCGTTGGAATCCCAGCGGGCTTGCGATCGGGACCTACACAGTAAACGCCAGCGTCAGCGACGGTAAGGGCGGCACGGCAACTTGCTCCGCGGATATCGCCGTTGCAACTCGTCCGAACCGCAACCCCGTCATTTCTTGCGCAGCAGAACGCAGCCCGATCATCGCCGGTGAACGCGTAACAATTCGCGCCACGGCAAGCGATCCGGATGGCGATCCGCTGACCTACAGCTACTCTTCGACCGGTGGCCAGGTATCTGGCAGCGGCCCAACCGCAACCTTTGATTCGACTGGCTTGGCACCTGGAAGCTACACAATCAACGGCAAGGTTGACGACGGACGTGGCGGCTCAGCAACTTGCTCCACGAACGTAGACGTACAAGCCCCAGCACCGCCACCGCAAGCAACCAAGGTTGGCACCTGCGGCTACCGTACAGCCGGCGCATCGCGTGTCGACAACGAATGCAAGCGCATTCTTGACGACGTTGCCCTGCGTTTGAAGAACGAACCCAATGCCAAGGTCGTATTTGTTGGCGTAGCGGATCCGAAGGAACCAAAGTCCGCTAAGCTGGCTCAGACCCGTGCAGATCTCGCCGTGAAGTATCTCGGCGAGAAGGGTATCGATGCTTCGCGCTGCAGCACCCGCGTTGGCACGCCTTCGACCGAGAAGGGTTCGGAGAAGGAAAACCGTCACCTCGACGCCATCTTCGTTCCGGAAGGCGCAACCTACTAGACTCTGAAGCTCAACGGGAGCGGAAAACGCTCTCGATCGGGCTTGAGACCGTACTCTACAACCGGGCTCTCCGAGAAAGATTCGGAGAGTCCGGTTTTGTTTTAAACTGAATTGGGCGTAACGAAGAGAGGCAATGAGTCGATTGTTCGCGCGTTTTCTGCAAGGGCTTCTGATCGGCCTGATTACGACGAGTACCCTACAAGCGCAGGAATGGCAGCGCATGGGTCCACCAGGAGGGATGGTCCTTTCCTTGGGCGTTGGCGCAGCCGGCACCGCGTATCTCGGAACGGCGGACGGGCACGTATTTGCAAAGGACAGTCCCGGAAAGCCATGGGAGCTGCGCGGGCGGATTGGAACAAGAACAGACGCCGTGGTGTCACGAGTTGTCGCAGACCGGTCTAGATCAGGCGTCCTGTTTGCCTCGATCTGGTACCTGCAGCCGGGAGCGGGCGGCGGCGTATTCCGGAGCGATGATGGCGCCCGGACCTGGAAGTTGCTTGGCCTAGAGGAGGAAGCCGTTCGGGCACTGGAAATTACCTCCGCCCCGTCACCGATCATCCTTGCGGGTTCGCGAAGCGGTGTGTTTCGATCAATCGACGAAGGCAGGACCTGGGACCGGATCACTCCGGTCAATGATCCGGAATTGCGGAATGTGGATTCGCTGGCCGTGGACCCACGGGACTCAAACACCATCTACACAGGGACCTACCATCTGCCGTGGAAAACGACAGATGGCGGCAAGAGTTGGAAGCCGGTAACTGCGGGTCTGATTGATGACTCGGACATCATGAGTCTGCGTGTCGATGCGACGGATCCCGAGCGTGTATTTCTCAGCGCCTGTTCCGGTATCTACCGCAGCGAAAACCAGGGCGATCAGTGGAGCAAGCTGCAAGGCATACCGTACGCGGCTCGCAGGACCCAGGCCATCGTGCAGGACCTGCAGAATCCGCAAACGCTCTACGCAGGTACGACCGAAGGATTGTGGGTCACCCGCGATGGTGGGGAGAGTTGGGAGCGTACCACCCCAAAAGACTGGGTCATCAATGCCGTTGCGATCTTGCCGGGTTCTTCGAAAAGTGCCGAACGTGTGTTGCTTGGGACGGAGTCGCGCGGCGTGCAGGAAAGCGAGGATTTCGGGAAGACATTTGCTGAGTATAACGAGGGATTTGCCCATGAGGTTGTCCGACAACTAATCAGCGATCCCGCTGATGCGTCCCATCTGCTGATGTTGATGGAGAGAAACGGTGCGGTGTTGTGGGAAAGTCACGACGCCGGCGAAACGTGGAAGCCGGCAACTCTGAATCGAGAGGAAGGCAACAGAACCATTCACTTCACGGCAGAGACAATCGAAAAATTGTACGGCAGTCCCTGGGGCTGGGTCGTGCGGTTGTCCTCAGGCGAATTATGGATTCAGGAGTACGGAACTGAGAGATGGCAGGAATGGAGAGTAAGGATACCGGCAATATCCACTGCCAAAGTCGGATCTCCGCGGCAAACCAGCCGCGCCGCGGTGGCAACCCACGCGTTGCAAGTTGCCCTGCCAAAGGGCGGCGAAATTGTCTTCAGCAAACATGACGGCTATCTTTCCACGCAGGAAGGATTGTTACGATGCCCGCAAGCGGGAAATTGTGTTCGATTAAAGGCTTTCGGCAGTAGCGGGTCCTCTGGCGTATTACAGGTCTCTTCTGACGGTTCCGTCCTGCAGATTGTCTCGGGTGGCAGGTTGGCAACGTCCAGCGACGGAGGGCAGACTGCGGCATGGGTCGATCTGCCCGTCCGTTCGAACAATCTGTTGTGGCTTAAGAATTTAGATTCGGAAGGGATTCACAGTATCTTCCTTGGGACTACAGAGGGTCTCTTCTCCTCTCAAGACGCCGGAGCCAACTGGAAGCGACGTGAGCAGGGTTTGCCCGCAGGTCAGGTCGAACAGGTAGTCGAAGGTCACGGATTTATGGCTGCTAGTCTCCGGGAGGGCGGCATGTATGTTTCTGAAGACCAGGGGACGACCTGGACTCGCGATTTTCAGGACCCCGAAAAAAGTCGGTTCACCGGAATGGTAGAGACCAGCCCTGGAACGCTGACGATCGGTACCCAGAGTGAAGGTGTACTTCGCTGGCAAATTCACTCGAACTGATGCCGTTCAGATTTCCGCTCTGCGACGTATTTCTTTTGAGCTCGCAGCCAGCTGTGCCGGTCACCGCGTTGCATCGGCCAGCGTTTGATTGGGATTAGCGAAAAACGTCAAAACACGCCGCTCGAATTCTGCCGGATCGTGGCCGAGTGCTCCGGTGTGAAAGGCATTTGGCACTCTCCATAAGGATTTTGGACCGCATGCAGCCGCGTAGATTCGCTCGGAATGTCGACAGGGGAGAGTTGTGTCCGCCCCGTCACAGATGAGCAGCACCGGGAATCGACGTGCAGTGACAGAGTGTTCCGGAGACACCTCGGCAGCGGAAAATCCGGCAAGAGACTGTCCACGGGCGAGCATCACCCACGCGCCAGGCGCGAAAATCGTCTTTCCGAGCAGCGGATATTGCTGCAAGCCTGCATAGTCGTAGGATGCTTCACCGAGACTGGCGAAAGAAGCCTCTGCGACGACCGCTTCGATCCGGGGATCCACCGCAGCAGATTCGAGGGCGATCGCTGCACCCATTGATTCGCCGAGGGCAAGAATGTGTTCCGGATGTTCCCTGGTAATCAGCGCATCGATAACTGCCCGGGTATCGTTGCGCTCCAGCCATCCGTAGGTTGCTATCGGCCCCTCGCTCTCGCCATGCGCGCGGGCATCCATCATTACGACGTTATAGCCGGCGCGCAGCAGAAACTCGGACTGGGAAACGACTCCGATACGATTGTCAGCGACACCGTGAAACGCGAGAATCCACGAACCATTCGGATTTGCCGAGCGCACTTTCCAGCCGTGAAGCAATGCTCCGTCAGGAGCGCGCACCAGCAGATCCTCCCGATGTGCGCCAGTCTCGGCAAAGCTTGCGTCCGCTTCGCGAATCAGGTCCGGCGTGAGAAGTCTCCGTGCGGGGTGCAGGAACGAAGGCGCAGCAAACCAGCCTGCCACGGCCGCGACGAATGGCGGAAACAGGAGCAGCAACAGCAAGACCCGGCAGAAAGGCCTCATATAGCTATAGACGCAGACTCCCAGGGAAAGTTCAGTCTCGAGGTTCTAAGAACGAAACAATACGTCTTCGCGCTGGAACATCTTAACCGCGATGAACAAGGCCGCTGCGGCATAGACGCAGGTCGAAAAGAAAATAATTGCGATGTAATTCCAGTGATATGTATTCACTACCAGTTCCTTGCACAGCAGGCTGGCGTTCAGGATTGGAACCAGTGCGAGTTTCGCATTCAGGTCAATTGGCAGCATCGCACAGACAGCGGGGATGATCACGATGAACATCAGCGGAGTGATATAGCTCTGCGCTTCCTTGTAGCTTTTTGCAAAAAGCGAGACGGTCATTACCGCTGCGGAGAACAGGACGGCCAGCGGCAGAACCATGATGAATACCGAGAGAACCTGTTTGATGCCGATACTCAGCTGCAGTTGTGCAGCGTCGCTCCCGGCCTTATCGAAGGCATGCAGGCGTTCAAGAACCCAGAAGGAAACACCCATCGACATCACTGAAAGCGCGGCGGTGACGAGCGAAGTGGTGAGCACCAGGAAAAATTTGCCGAGGACCAGATGCGTCCGGGAGATCGGACTGGAAAGGATTGTTTCCATTGTTCCGCGCTCCTTCTCGCCTGCTGTCAAGTCCATGGCCGGATACATGCAACCGGTCATGCAAAGCAGTATGACCATATAACCGATCACCCCACCAAATGCTGCACCTCCGACCTTTTCCTTGGGCGCGACGTTTTGCTTCTCGACGAGAAAAGGTTTCAGCGTTGCTACGGATATATTCTTAGCCGACAGGCTTTCCTTTACTAATCCATCCCGATAGCTATCGAGTCGTTCCTTGATGCGGTCCGTGGCCAGTGAAGATTTCAAATCACCCTCGTAATTGTAAATCTTGAGAGTGGCCGGCTGTTGCGATGACAGATCATCCTGAAAGCCTTTGGGAATTTCTACAGCCGCGCGGATTTGCTTGTCGACGATCTGATCCTTCCAGTTTTCGGCAGGAGGAACAATTTCAATCGTCTTCAACTTCCGGAGATCGTCGACAATCTGCGGCGAATCGCTTCCGCCAAGGAGCATCACCTTGTACACTTCCTCATTCGCCTGGCCCATTAACACGGAAATCGCTGCACCGAGTCCGGCCGTCAACAACGGGAACAGAAGCAAGGGAACCAGCAGGGAAGATACCAGGGTCCTTCGGTCCCGCACTGCTTCGCGCAGTTCCTTGCGATAGACGATGCCCACATTGCGAAGAGACATCTCAGGCCACCTCCTCGCTCTTGTATAGAGGAGCGACAATCTTCACAAAAATCTCTTCCAGGTCATTTTCCTTATACCGGTCGCGCAATTCCGGCAGTGACCCTTCCGCCAGAAGCTTGCCCGATTGAATGATGCCGATTGTGTCGCAGAGTTTTTCAACTTCGCTCATCACGTGAGTGGAGAAAATCACTGTTTTCCCGCGTTCCCGGCATTCGCGAATAAACTCGATGATCGTTCGCGCAGTCATGATGTCGAGTCCCAGCGTGGGTTCGTCGAAGATCATTACCTGTGGGTCGTGGATCAGTGTTCTGGCAATCGAAGTCTTCTGCTTCATGCCAGTCGAGAGTTTGTCGCAGCGACGATCGCGAAACGAGTTCATGTCAAGCCGGCCAAATATGTCGTCGATCCGCTGGCGCAGCGTCAATTCGTCCAGACCATTCAGCCGCCCGAAATATTCCACCATTTCCTGCGAAGAAAGCCTCGGATAGAGGGCCGTTGCGGCCGACAGAAAGCCGACATTCGCGCGGACCTTCTGCGGATCCTCGGTGACGTCGTGCCCGCAAACGATGGCGGTCCCCTCGCTTGGCTCCAGAATTGTGGCTAGCATCCGCAAGGTGGTCGTTTTGCCCGCGCCATTCGCGCCAAGAAGGCCATATATTTGCCCGGGCTTGCAAAGAAAACTGACCTTATCAACAGCCCGAATCTCGCCCCGCTTCTTGTCCTTGAATAATTTGCTCAGACCGCGACTCTCGATCATGGCAACCTCCCCGATCTCACACGCTGCAGAAACCGGCAATCCGTTTTAGTGATTGTTACGCATACACAGAGAAAAAGTAACGGGAAGGCGGTCATTGTAAGGGTTTGCTGTTCGAGGCAGTCCGGAAAATTGACATCTAACCCTTGTGACAATTGGGGCACTGTTTTGCATCAAATTTGTCAGTCGTCACCAGAAAAACATTGTTGCACTGGATGCAGACCCGGTGTAGCCCTTGGGCTTTTGAGGCAGGTGGCTCGCCGCGAGAGACGTTCTTCAGAGGTGTGGCGCGAACCGGGTCGCTCATTCGAAGAGCGTACCATGCTTTGGTCGTGTACGCGCAGATCCTCGTACTAAAACCAAGCCTTCTCTTATTGGGCGAGATCGCGAACTTCGGTGGAGAATTAGGCTAACCTCCTGATAGACTTTACCTTAGAAGCGCCAACCCCGACGGCACCGGCACCATTGCAGTAAAGAGTCGATCAAGAATGGCAGTCCTCCAGAGACGATGACCTTGCCAGCTTCTTATCGATAGAAATGATTTGATTCGAAAATTTATGGACAAGAAGTTCCGAAACCGAACTCTGCTGCTTCTCCTGCTCGCTGGTATCCTCGCGTTCTTTCTGATCCGCGCGAGTGGTAAACAGCCGGTCGCCAAAATCTCCGCAATGCAGCCCGTGCGAGAAGATATCGTGTCTTCCATCAGCAGCAACGGCAAGGTTGAACCCATTTCTCCGACCGTCATCCGGGCCCAGTCCGATACGTTCATCGACCGCTTGCACATCAGCGAAGGCCAGAACGTAAAGAAGGGCCAATTATTACTGGAATTGAACGTGAAAGAAGCCGCCGCGCAGCTGGCGCAGGCAAAATCACGCTTGTTGCGGGCAGAAGATGACTATCGAGCTGCAAGGGCAGGCGGTCGGGCAGACGAATCGGCAAGAGTGACGGGGGATCTAGCGAAAGCGGCCGCGGACCGCGACCGGCTTCAGAAAAATCATGATTCGCTTGAGAGGTTGCTGGCACAAGGTGCTGCTACAAAAGATGAATTGGCGACAAACGATCTGGCGCTGCTCAAGGCTGAATCGGAACTTACGCGTCTCACTGCTGTGAAGCAGGAGTTTGATCGGCAAGCCGGGATCGACAGTTCTCGAGGTTCGCTTTCCGTCGAGCAGGCCCAAAGTGACGTTGCCGTCCTCGAGGATAAGGTCCGCCAGGGAAAAATCTATGCGCTTGTAGATGGCACGGTGTACTCCATGCCGGTCCGGGCTGGAGATTTTGTCAAAACGGGCGATCTTTTGCTGGAGATGGCCGATCTCCACAAGGTGCGAGTACGCGTTTTTATTGATGAGCCGGAAATGGGAGCACTCGAAGTTGGCCTGCCGGTGAAGATTACCTGGGACGCTTTGCCTGACCGCGTGTGGCAGGGAACTACGGAAACGGTTCCCAAGCAAGTCGTGTCGCGTGGTGCGAGAAGTGTCGGGGAAATGCTCTGTTCTGTACAGAATGACAAATTGGACCTGCTGCCGAACACCAACGTAAACGTCGTCATCCGGTCGAAGGAACGCTCGAACGTGGTCACTGTGCCTCGCGGTGCCGTGGAATCAGAAGCGGGTCGAAAGTTCGTGTACCTGGTCCGGCAAGGTGTCGGGAAGAGCACGCTCGAGAAACGCCTGATCGAGGTAGGGATCGCGGATGCCACGGATTACGAAGTTGTCAGTGGCCTGAGCGTCGGTGACATCGTGGCGCTTCCAGGAGATGTTGACCTGAAAGACGGAATGAACGTGCGAGTCGTAAATATGCAAAACGACACCGTGAAAGGCGGATAGATGGGAATTCCCAAGGCGAATTACCTCGTCCTGTTTCTGGCCATTCTGTGGGTTAGACCTTTGTCGGCTCAGGACAGCGGTCTGGCTGCAGCAAAAATCGCCTTTGACCGGGGGGAATTCAACAAGGTTGTAAGCATTCTGGGACCGGAGGCTGCCAAGAACTCAAGTAATGGCGAAATTTACCTGCTCCTTACCAAAGCCTATCTCGAACTGAATCAGGATGACGCGGCCATCAAGAGTGCAGAGAAGGCGGTTTCGCTCAATCCGCAGAATTCCGAGTATCACGACTGGTTGGGGCAGGCGTACGGCGATAAGGCTTCTCACGCTTCGATGTTCAGCGCCTACCCCCTTGCCAGAAAAACGCAGAAAGAGTTTGAGACGGCGGTCAGCCTCGATGAGCATAATTTTGCGGCGACGCAGAACCTGATCGAGTATGACTGCACGGCTCCTTCGATCGTCGGCGGCGGAGAGGATAAGGCCAAGCCCTATATCCAGAAATTGATGAGCATGGATCAGTCACAGGGCCACTACGCGCAGGCGAACTGCCTGCTTCAGAAAAAAGATAGTGCTGGCGCGACGGCAGAATTCGTGAAAGCGCTCGAGAGCAAACCAAAATCGATGGACTTGGTAAATGACATCGCCATTTATTTTGCGAATCAGGGCGATGGCGATCATCTGCTCGCTGCTGCCAGCGCTGGTGAAGCGATTGCCCCGACCGACCCGCGTGTACGGTTTTACCAGGCTGTTGGCTGGATTCTCAAACGCGAGAAACTGAAGGACGCAGAGTCAAGTCTCCGGGATTATCTCGAGGGACCGCCGCATAACTCTGACTATCCGAGCGTGGCCGCAGCCCACTACTGGATTGGGAGATCCTGCGAAACTCAGAAAAATACTCCGGGTGCTCGAGCGGAATATGAAACGGCGCTGAAACTCGATCCCAAATTCAAGAACGCCCAGGAAGCTTTGAAAAAACTCGGTGGGAGTTAGACCGGGAACCCATTGGCGCGGTCTTCGATGTGCCGGGGATGAAGCAATTTCATGCAGCTAAAAGAATCATTAACGGTCGCAGTCGATGCTCTCCGCTCCAACAAGTTACGTGCCATACTGACTTCGATCGGCGTCATCATTGGCAGCGCTTCGATCGTGCTGGTGGTCACCGTTGCGATGACCAGCCAGAAATTTGTGATTTCACAGATTGAAGCAATCGGGTCCAACTTGGTCTGGGTGGAGCTCGTCAAGACCCCCGAAAAAACTCAACCGTTAAGCTACGAACTGACGGTAGCCGATATGGAAGCCATCAAGGCGAACATTCCGCAGGTCGTCGAAGTGATGGGATTTACCGACGCCCCGATGAGCGTAGTGGTTCTGGGTCAGCCGCGTCCCGTCCGGTTGATTGGCGTAACCCAGAATTATCAAAAAATCCGCAAACTCATCATGATGCGAGGCCGCTACTTTGACAGTGGTGATCGCGAAACAGGAGCCAAGGTCTGTCTGATCACGAAAGATCTCGCCGATCGAGTCTTTGGTGTGGAAAACCCGGTAGGTAGGCCGATCCGTATGGGGGAGCTGTCTTTCGCCGTAATCGGGGTTTTTCGTGAACGCGCTGCAACTTATGGTTTATCTGAAATTCAGAAGGAATCGGTCATCATTCCGCACACTCTCATGAAGTATTACACCGGCACGGATGTGCTGAACACGATCTACGCCCAGACTTCCTCACCTGATCTTGTGAACTCAATGGAAAAACAGGTCGGGCGGCTGCTCAAGAGCCGTCACCCTTCGGAAGCGGAATACAACGTACAGACCCTCACCGCGATTCTGAATGCCGCACACACGATCGCCCTGGCGCTGAGGATTGTCCTGGTCGTCATCGCTGCGATCGCCCTGCTGATCAGCGGCATTGGCATCATGAATATCATGCTCGTGACCGTAAAGGAGCGCACGAGGGAAATCGGTATTCGTATGGCCATCGGGGCTGCGCGCAAGGAAATCCTCGCCCAGTTTCTTATTGAAGCGTTCCTGATCAGCGGTGGCGGCGCAGTGATCGGAATTTTGATCGGCATTGCAATTCCGGTGTTCGTCCAGCAATTGTTACCGGGCAATTTGCGTGTCCCCATCTCGGGATTGAGCGTTGTTCTCGCGTTCCTGGTTTCCTGTTCCACCGGATTATTTTTTGGTTATCTTCCGGCCAGTCAGGCCGCCAGGCTCGAACCGGTGGAATCTCTGCGCTACGAATAGATTTTTATATGCGAACGATTCAGGCATTTGCAGGAGGACGTATGACGCGGAAGCGGCGATCACTTTTGGGTGCTGTTGCACTGACTCTTGCGCTTTGCGCTCCGAACTTGCGGGCACAGGATTCGTCCCGGTCGGAGCCACCTGTGGTCCTAACCCTGAAGCGATCGATCGAGCTGGCGCTGCAGAACAGCAAGGAAATTCAACTCGCGAAAATCCAGACGCACGTCGCCGATGAGCTGGCGATTGTCACCAAATCCGAGTTTCAGCCGAACCTGTATCTCGGTTCGGGCGCCGGATATACCTACGGGCTCCCGGAAACTCCCGGCGGTCGTCCACCTTCCATTTTCAACGTTACGTACAATCAGAGACATCTTTAACGGCCCGGTCCGCGGGCTTCAAAAGGAACAGGAAGAGCAGGCACGAGCACAACGAATTTCACTGGAAGACACCCGGAACTCCGTCATGCTGGTGGTCGCAACGTCTTACCTCGAATTAGTCAAGGTTCGCCACTCGCTCGACCTTCTCAGGAAAGAAAAGGACAGTGCCGAAAAGATCGTCGACGTGACGCGCGAACGGCAATCGGAAGGTTTTGAATTGCCCGTCGAAGTGACCAAAGCTCAATTGACGCGTGCGCAAGTCATCGAGCGCATTCTGCAACTCGAAGGCCGTCAGGATGAACTGGAGGTCTACCTTCGCAATCAGTTGGGCCTGCTCCCTGATCAGCCTCTGGACATTACCGGAGAGGACCTTCCCGGAGCGGCAGAACAGGAAGGCGCCAATCTCGTCGCCATGGCTTCCTTGAATAATCCAAGCATTGCTTATGCCGAATCGGACGTGAAAGCCAAGGAATTTCGCCTGGCTGGAGAGCGGAAGGGCTATTGGCCCACACTCGAACTGGTTGCTATCTACGACGTGTTAGCCAAGTTCAACTTCCAGAACTACACGAATATCGTGAACAGTTTTCAGTACAACAATCTCAATGCCGGCATTAACGTGCAGGTTCCAATTTTCAGCTCAAAAACACGCGCCAAGGTAGCATTAGCGCAAGCTGATCTGGATGCTGCAAGAATAAATTTGGCCGGGAAACGCAGTCAAGTAAGTGCAGATGTCCGTCAAAGATCACGGAAAGTTCGGCAGACGGATGCCCGGAAAGAGGTCGCGCGACTGGAATTACAGCTGGCGCAGCAAAATGTGGCTATTCTGCAATCGCAATTCGGTGAAGGGAAAACAAACCTTCGCGATGTTGAAAAAGCGCGACTCGATGAAAACGAAAAGTGGATGAGCTATCTGGACGCCACATTCCAGCGGCAGCAGGCTCAGCTGGAGTTGCTTCGGACCGCAGGACAGCTCGATAAAGTTCTCGAATAGCCACGGGATTGTCCATGCTTGAAAAAGACAATGTCAAAATACTGCTCGCTGCCGTGGAAAAACTTAATCAGGGTTTTTCGGGAATGCCAGCATTCACCCCGCCAGCTCCCGATCTTCAGAAAATTGCAGATGTCATAAGCTCAGTGGCCGCGAAACTTCAGGACAACTATCCTTATTTTCACCCGCTGTATGCAGGGCAGATGCTAAAGCCGCCACATCCTGTGGCGCAGCTGGCCTATTCGCTGGCGCAACAGATCAATCCCAACAACCACGCACTTGACGGCGGCCGCGCCTCTTCGGCGATGGAAAAAGAGGCAGTGACAGAAATCGCCAGGATGTGTGGCTGGAACGAGCACCTGGGCCATCTGACCGGCGGTGGCACAATGGCAAACCTCGAAGCGCTCTGGGTGGCAGGACAACTCGCTCCCGGCAAGACCATTTTGGCGAGTGACCAGGCGCATTACACGCATCAGCGTGTCAGCGGGGTGCTGAAGCTGCCGTTCGAATCGATCCCGTGCGATACCCGCGGCCGAATGGATGTGGATGCTCTGCGCGAACGCCTCTCGGGAGGCGATGTCGGTACGGTGGTTGCAACGATGGGAACAACCGCAACCGGCTCTGTGGACCCGCTCGTTGACATTCTGGAACTCCGGGAGGAATACGGATTTCGAGTT
Organism: Candidatus Acidiferrales bacterium; assembly: GCA_963723725.1. Taxonomy (GTDB): domain Bacteria; phylum Acidobacteriota; class Terriglobia; order Acidiferrales; family UBA7541; genus Acidiferrum. The sequence goes on along the minus strand of CAVRSA010000010.1, from coordinate 193,322 downwards.
CACAGCGATGCAGCCTACGGGGGCTATTTTACCCTCGCTCGGAACCTTGACCCCTCGACCCGCGCCGCCTTCGACCAGATCGCAAGGGTCGATTCCATTGTTATCGATCCACACAAACATGGATTGCAGCCCTACGGCTGCGGTTGCGTCCTTTTTCATGATCCAGACGTAGGCCGACTCTACAAGCACGACTCTCCCTATACCTATTTCAGTTCGAAGCAGCTGCATCTCGGAGAAATCAGTCTCGAATGTTCCCGGCCTGGTGCCGCCGCCGTCGCGTTGTGGGCCACGCAGCGGCTTTTACCGCTCGAGAACGGCGGGGAATTCGCGCAGGGCTTGGAAGAGGGTAGGGAAGCCGGACTGGAGTTTTATGCCCGCCTGCGGGCCGACGATCGTTTTGTGACTGCGTTTGCACCCGAGCTGGACATTGTCATATTTCTGCCGCAGAGCCACTCTGTTTCCCTATCGGCAGCCCGCTCACGGCAAATCTTCGAGGCTGCAGCGGCGAGGAACCTGCACCTCGCTGTTGCAGAACTTCCCCTGGCATTTTTTGCTGAAGAGGCGGCTGATCTAGAGCGGGACAAGGATGGGGCAACCGTCACTTGTCTGCGTTCGGTGCTGATGAAGGCCCAACACAAGCAATGGATGCCCCAAATCTGGGACATCCTGGACAAGGCGACCAGCGAGGTTTTGCGTACCTCGTAAACCCCACTTAATGCGCTATTTAGCCTTTGGATGCGTCTTTGGTTCCATTGGCAGAAAGCCATGCCCGGATGCAACCAAGTCGGTTAAACTATTATCTAGACGTATGTGGGCGCATTGAGCGTCCGTGCCCCTGTGGACGTGTGGGCCAATGCCGGATGGGATCATCCGGAATTTTGTAAGAAGCTGAGGGTGAATAATGCCAGATGTAATGAAAACTTTGCTTTTAAATCCGCCGAGTTTCGAGAATTTTGACGGCGGGGCGAGCTCGCGGTGGCCAGCAACGCGGGAGATCGAGTCTTATTGGTATCCCGTGTGGCTCAGCTATCCCGCCGGACTGATTCCTGGCAGTCGTCTGCTCGACGCTTCCCCGCACAAGATCAATTGGCAACAGACTGTGGAGATCTGCAAAGAGTATGAATTTCTGGTTTTGTTTACCTCTACTGTCGGATTCGATAGCGATATTAAACTGCTCCGCAAGATAAAAGAGGCCAATCCCTCTCTCAAGGTCGCGTTTGTTGGCCCCCACGGGCACATCAAGCCCGATGAGACCTTGAACGCCAGCGAAGACATCGATTTCATCGTTCGTGGGGAATTTGACCACGCAGTTGCCGAGTATGCCCATGGCAAGCCCTTAGAGCAGATCCTCGGGGCCAGTTATCGCAAGGATGGCAAGATCGTCCATAACGCCTCGCGCGGTCAGTTGCATACCGAAGAGCTGGACGCCCTGCCCTTCGCCTCGTCCGTTTACAAGCGGGATCTGCAGATTGAACGCTACAATGTTCCGTTTCTTCTGAATCCGTTCATCTCGTTCTATTCTTCGCGCGGCTGTCCGGCGCAGTGCACCTTCTGCATGTGGCCTCAGACCATCTCGGGGCATGCCTGGCGTACCCGCTCTGTCGACAACGTGGTTAACGAAGTTAAATTCGCGCTCGATGCTTTTCCGCAAATGAAGGAAATATTCTTCGACGACGATACCTTCAACATTCGCAAGGACCGTGCTATCGAAATAGGCCAGAAATTCAAGCCACTGAAATTCCAGTGGTCCTGTACCGCTCGCGTGCATAGCGATTATGAAACGCTGAAGGCCATGGCCGACGGTGGAGCGCGCTTGTTTATCGTTGGCTTCGAATCCGGCGATGCGCAGATTCTGAAGAACATCAAGAAGGGTGCGACAGTAGAAATGGCCCGCAACTTCATGAAGAACTGTCGCAAGGTTGGCATCAAGGTTCACGGCGACTTCATTATCGGCTTGCCCGGCGAAACCAAAGAGACCATTGAAAAGACCATCGATTTTGCCAAGGAACTTGACTGCGAAACGATTCAGGTCTCGCTTGCTCACGCCATGCCTGGTACCGAGCTGCACGACACCATGAGCAAGGAGGGTTTCCTCCGGGTTGAAGCTCTCGCCGATGCCGGTGGACACCAGTTACCGCACATCGAATACCCCCACCTCTCCAAGGCTGACATGATGTCAGGCGTAAACCGCTTCTATGACGAGTATTATTTTCGTCCGAAGGTTGTCTGGCGCATCGTAAAGGAAGCTCTCTGGGACGGCCACGAGCGCAAACGTCTCTACGCGGAAGCAACGGAATTCCTCAAGCTCCGCGCGGAACGCCTGAAATGGGCTCGCGAAGGCGGCGATATTTCCAAGCCAATCGTTTCTGTGCCTTCGACCAGCGGCAACGACTAACTGCAACGAATGAGTCGCGATCACAAGGTTCGGGTCAAGACCCTTCTGGTGGTCTTGGTAATGGTTCTGTGCGCGAACGTTGGTGACCTTTTGCTGAAGAGTGGAATGACTCAGGTCGGATCGGCCGAAATTTCGACGGCGAGTCTGCTCGAAACACTCCGCCTGGCGATGTTCAATTCTACAATCTGGCTCGGCATCTTATTTCTGGCTGGCTTCATGGCCAGCTACATGACCGTAATGAGCTGGGCCGATTACAGCTACGTCATGCCCATTGGGGCGTTCGGGTATGCTGTGAATACGCTGCTCGCCCGGGTTTTTCTGCATGAGAGTGTTTCGATGCAACGCTGGGTTGGCGTCCTGATCATTTGTGTGGGTGTGCTTCTGGTCGGACAAACGAAGCCGGTTACGGCAGGTGCCAGCCCTGTATGATTCAGAACCTGCTCGCCTTCATCATCTTTATCGCCTGCGGGACCGGTGGAGAGATTATTATCAGCATCGGCATGAAGAAAACGGGTGAGCCGGAGGGATTCCGCCCGCTGGCATTGTCCCGTTTCTTACTGAAAGCGGTCCGCAACTGGTGGTTCTGGCTGGGCATCCCGATGATGGCGATTTCGTTCTACACGCTACTGATCCTTCTTTCCTGGAATCCGATCAGTCTGGTTATTCCGATTTCATCGATGAGTTACGTCGTCGGAGCGCTTGGTGCAAAGTACATTTTGAAAGAGGACGTGTCTCTGTATCGCTGGGCGGGCGTATTGCTGGTGTGCATCGGGGTACTGATCGTTGCGACTAGCTGAAGAAGTTCTGGCGAGAGAAATTGCCGTGCGGAACAGCATCTCCCGTTCTCAAGAAACGGGCAAAAAGGTAGACTCTGACTAACCCATGCCTCTTTCCCTATCCTGGTGGCGCCTCTGTTATCCTGCTCTTTGCACTCGCCCCATTCGGTTATTACATTACCGGCATTCTGGCAGCACTTCGCTTCTTTAGACGGGAACGCGCAAAGGCGCTGCCCGGATTTACTCCTCCGGTCAGCCTGCTGAAGCCCGTACGCGGCCTCGATTTTGATTCTTATGAAAATTTCGTCAGCTTCTGTCAGCAGGATTACCCCGAATACGAAATCCTGTTCTGCGTGAATGATATGTCGGACCCTGCCGTCCCTGTCATCCAGAGAATCATGGCCGAATATCCAGAGCAGAAAATCCGTATCTTCTCGAATGCCCCGCAGATTGGCACAAACCGCAAGGTAAATAATCTGGCGTTACTTACCCGTGAAGCAGAACATGAAATTATCATCCAGAGCGATGGCGATGTCAGGGTTGGCCCCCGGTACCTGCAGGAAATTGTCGCGGCGTTTATCGACCCCTCAGTCGGTGCAACAAGCTGCTTCTATCGCGCCATTGCGGAACGGAATCTCGGTGCGGAATTGGAAGCCGTCGGTGCTGCCAGCGATTTTTTTGCAGGTGCGCTGATTGCCGATTGGAAGGAAGGTGTCACATTCGCGCTTGGCGCCTCTGTCGCCACCACCAAGAGTTGGCTCGAGCGCGTTGGGGGCTACGAGTCTCTGGCCAATCTGCTTGCCGACGACTACGAAATCGGGAATCGGATTTACAAAGCGGGTGGCAAGGTTTTGCTCTCACGAGAGCCGGTCTGGACGAGTTATCCTGCGCAAACTGTCAAGTCATTCTGGGAGCATCAGGTCCGTTGGGCCAGAACGGTCCGGTTCTGCAGGCCTGTTTCATTTCTTGGGATTGATTTTCACCCACGGGCTTCCCCTGACCGTCCTGGCATTGATTGTGGCTCCTGATCGGACGATTGCCCTCGTCTACGCGCTTGCCTACCTTATTCTCCGGTACCTGGTCGCCTGGGTTGTGGGGATCTGGGGGATTGGCGACGAAGTCCTACGAAGGAAGTTATGGCTTATTCCGCTTCGCGATGCCATCTATTTCGCGGTGTGGTTATCCAGTTTCGCGTCCAATCGCGTGATCTGGGGCGATTCGCAATTTGCCCTGAAGCGGGGAGAGATGACTCTGGTCAACTCCTCCGGCAAATCAGCGAAAGCCTAGTTACGGCTTGGTCGCAGGCGCGGGAGTCGCATTTGGTGATGCCGGCGCGTTCGGAGTCGATGGCGGAGCGGTTGCGCCCGGCTGGTTGGCCCAGTCCGCATCGGCCAGCTTCCATCCCCCGCCGAGCGAGCGGTATATATTGACCAGCGAGGTCTTCCTCGCAAGTTCCAATGCGACCCTTGTGGTTTCCGCAGGATAGAGCTGTAACTGTGCGTCTAGTATTTCGAAGTAACTTGCAAATCCGCTTTCATACCGAATCGTCGATAGCCGGACGGACTCACGATAGGCATTCACCGAGCGCGTTTCCTCCGTCAATGACGCCGCGTATTTTTGATGTGCGTTGAGATATGTAGAAACTTCGCCGAACGCCGATGTCAGTGTCTGCTGCCAGGTCAATTCGGCCTGATCGCGTGCGGCATAGGCCTGCCGCACCTGCGCTTTCAGTCGGCCGCCGGTATAGATGGGACCGTTGGCGATTCCCCCCAGGCTCCAAATGACGCCTGAAGCCACCAATTGCTCCAGGGTTACGCTGGCACCGCCGAATGCCCCGCTCAATCCGATCGTCGGGAAATAATTCGCTCGCTGTACCCCGATTTCCGCGTTGGCAGCAATCAACTCTTCTTCAGCCTGACGGACATCAGGGCGGCGCTCCAGCAAAGTGGACGGCAATCCGGCAGGCACGTCATTTGTATCGTTCTGTTCTTCCAGAGATGCGCCTCTGGCAATCGGTCCTGGATTGTGGCCCAGCAGAAGTGATATCTGGTTCTCTTTTGCCAGGATTTGCCGTTCAATATCAGGAATTTGCGCCGCCACATTGGCAAGTGCACCTTCCGCTCGCGACGTATCGAGTGCCGAAGCCGCTCCACCTTCGAACTTCTTGTTGAACAAGTCGTAGGTCGCCTGAAAACTCTTTGTGGTGTTTCGCGCAATTACCAGTTGTTCATCGAGCGCGCGCAATTCAAAGTACGCTTGGGCAACCTCCGCCACCAAACTCAGGAAAACTACCCTGCGCGATTCTTCCGTCGCCAGCAGGAGTGCCCGCTGCTCTTCATTGAGCCGGCGAATCCGTCCCCAAAAATCAATCTCCCAACTTACCGGAAAACTGTATCCATAGTACGTGCCGGTCTTGATCGTGGGGGCCCGCTGTCCGGTGATGTCCACCCCGTAACCGATTTGCGGATAAAATTGCGAATGTGCGATGGCCAGCTGTTGCCGAGACTGCTCGATACGAGTGGCCGCAATCCGCACGTCGTAATTGTTCTTGAGTGATTCGGCAATCAGCCCCTGCAGAACCGGGTCTTTAAACACTTCCCACCACGGCAGATCCGCGATGGAGGCGACATCGGTCGAGTCCGCCAGATAGTATTTGTCCGGAGGGGTCGTCGCGGGGCGCTTATAGTTCGGTCCGACCAGGCAGCCGGAGATCGTCAAACACAGGGTAAGCGGAAATACGGCGAGCGCACGTCGCATTCTCTGAGGGATCTGGATTCGTAAAGACAACTTTTTCATGTTTCGCATCAGGCGCGGTTCATTTCTCCATTTTGACCTGGTATTTGTTAGTGCCCGCTCTCCGGTAGTTTCGTAGAGCCATCCAGCGTTCCAGTGCCCTCTGGAATTCTTGCTTCAACCTTAGCACCTCCGAGTCGTTCGATCATGTAATACAGGGCGGGAATGATGAAAATCGCGATGACGCTCGCCGCCAGCATCCCGCCGATTACCGCCGTGCCCATCACTCTTCGGGAAATTGATCCGGATCCAGAAGCCCTCCACAATGGCACGCAGCCGAGAATGAATGCGAAGGAAGTCATCAGAATCGGCCGTAACCTCAGTTTTGCACCCTCCAGGGCAGCATCCGAGAGTGACCTGCCCTTTTCATATTCGGCTTTGGCGAACTCCACGATCAAGATTGCGTTTTTCGCGGCGAGTCCGATCAGCATGATCAAGCCAATCTGCGCGTAAACGTTGTTCTCAAACGAGAAGCTTTCAAAGCGCCTCAGGTACAGGGCTAGAAAGGCACCGAAGATTGCGATCGGCACGCTGAGCAGTACGCTGAAGGGCAGCGTCCAGCTCTCATACAGGGCTGCAAGAATCAGAAACGCAAACAGAATGGACAAGCCAAAAATCAAAGCCGGAGACACGCCTTCCTGGGCCTTTTTTTCCTGATACGACATGCCCAGGTAGTCATAACCCATTCCGGGCGGCATCGTCTCGCTAAACACCTCTTCCATCGCTTTCATGGCCTGCGCAGAACTATATCCTGGTGCGGCGCTGGCATTGATTTGCGCAGCCCTGTGTAAATTATAACGCATGGTAAATTCCGGACCGATTTTTGGATGGATGGATGTCAGTGCGGCAAGCGGCACCATGTTCCCGCGATCATTTCGTACGTAAAACTGTCCGACGTTTTCAGCTTTGGTTCGAAACTGGCCTTCCGCTTGTGTGTAAACTTGCCACTGGCGGCCAAAACGGTTGAAATAGTTGATGAACGCCCCGCCCATGAATGCCTGCAAGGTGGTGTACACATCACTCAGCTTTACGCCCTGCGCCAGCACCTTGTCCCGATCAACATCGGCGTACACCTGGGGAACAGCGAACAGGGACGTTGAGAATACACTGGCAATTTCCGGACGTTTGCGCACTGCCGCCATGAATTTCTGGGTATTGGCGGCAAGGAATTCCACTTCCGCACCGGAGCGATCTTCCAGGATGAATGAAACGCCCCCCGAAGTTCCCACGCCCGGAATCGCTGGGGGTGGGAATGCGATTGAAATACCCTCCGGTACCTGCCGCAGCTCGCGATTGATGTGATTCTTGATTGCCTCGTACTGTTCTTCCGGGCCCTTCCGTTCATCCCACGGTTTAAAGGTCACCCAGAAAAAAGTGCTGTACGTGTTTTGCACGCCGCTCAACATGCTGTAACCGACTACTGTCGTCACGTGCGCTACGCCAGGCGTTTTCAGCAAGATATCTTCAACGCGGGTGGCTGCAGCAGAAGATCGCTGCAACGAGGCTGCATCCGGCAACTGTTCGGCTACGAAAACATAGCCCTGGTCTTCGTCGGGCAGAAAACTCGCCGGAAGAATCTTGCCGAACCACCCGGTCAGCACGACAAAGCCAACCAGCAGCAAAACCGCAAACCCCAGTTTATGAATAAAAAACCTGCAGATGCCGACGTAACCTTCGGTGCCCTTGGCAAAAACTCGATTGAACCATCCAAAGAACTTCCCCAGGGGACCGCGTGACGGTTTCTTGGGCCGAAGTAACAGAGCGGACAGGGCAGGGCTGAGCGTCAAGGCATTAAAGGCGGAGATGATCACCGAAACGGCGATGGTCACGGCGAACTGTTGATAGAGCCGCCCGGTAATTCCGGGAACGAACGCAGTCGGTATAAAAACCGCCGCCAAAATCACAGCGATACCGATCACCGGCGCCGATACTTCTTCCATCGCCTTTAGAGAAGCTTCTTTTGGTGATAATCCGTGTTCAATATGATGTTCGACCGCTTCTACAACGACGATCGCGTCGTCCACCACCAGGCCGATGGCCAGCACCAATCCGAAAAGCGAAAGTGTGTTGATGGAAAATCCCAACATCGGAAAGACGATGAATGTGCCGATCAGCGAAACCGGCACGGCGAGCAGGGGAATCAGCGTCGCACGCCACCCCTGCAGGAAGATGTAGACAACGAGAATGACCAGAACGAGAGCTTCAAAAAGCGTGTGCTCGATTTCCTTGATACCTTCGGTCACGGGCAGGGTAGTGTCCAGAGCTGTCGCGTAATCCAGTCCCGGCGGAAAACTCTTTTTCGCCTTCTCCATCAGCTCCACTGCCCCACGCGCTGTGGCGACTGCGTTTGAACCTGGCAATTGATAAATCGCAACTACCGCGGAGGGCTTGCCGTCTAGTCGCCCCTGCATGCTGTAAAACTGAACGCCTAATTCAATTCGTGCCACGTCCTTGAGACGTACGAGTGAGCCATCAGGATTCGCTCGCAACACAATATTGCCAAATTCCTGTTCGGAAACGAGTCGCCCCTGCGCGCGGACCGCATAGGTGAACTCCTGGCCTGGCGGTACAGGCTCGCTTCCGATTTGTCCGGCAGGGTTGACGTTGTTCTGCGTCTGGATTGCACTGATGATCTCAGGCACGGTGATTTGCATTTTTGCCAGCTGATCTGGCCGGATCCAGAAGCGCATGGCGTATTGTCCGGCACCGAACACTGAAACGCTGGCAATTCCGGGCACCTGCTTGAAGGCGTCGTAAAGGTTGATGTACGCGTAGTTTGCCAGGAACTGTGAATCGTAACTGCCGTTCGGAGAGTACAGGTCAAACAGCATCAGCGGCGCTGCAGTCGACTTCTGGACGGTTACGCCGTAATTGTTTACCGCAGCCGGTAATTGTGATGCTGCCTGGTTTTGACGCATTTGTGCGAGAATTTGGTCCGTACTCGCGTCGGTTTTTACATTGAAATCAACGGTAAGGTTCATCGAACCGTTGTTCGCGTTCAGCGAGTACATGTACTCCATGTTGTCCACGCCGCTCATCTGCTGCTCGATGGGTGTTGCCACGGATTGTTCGACCGTTAGCGCATCAGCACCGACATAGGTCGCCAGTACCTGGATTTGCGGGTCGGCGATATTCGGAAATTGGGCTGTCGGTAAACTCAGGGCCGCCACAGCGCCGACAATTACCATGATGATGGAGATCACCATGGACACGATGGGCCGTTCAATAAAGAATTTATACATGTTTAGTGGCTAATTCCCCGCGCCTTTATTGGTACTTTCTCCGACTGGGGTTCCGCCCTGATAAGGTTTGGGAATGACGACAATCCCTTCGCGCACTTTTTGTGTGCCTTCGGCAACCACCCGGTCGCCTGGCTTGAGTCCTTCTGTGATAATCCACATCGAGCCAACTCTGGACCCGGCTGTAACTTTCCGAATATTGACCTTGTTCTCGCCATCTACTACCGCTACAAGATACTGACCTTGCACATCCGTCACGGCGCGTTGCGGAATGACCAGGGCATTTTTTTGAATCTTTACGACTGTATTGACTCTCCCAAAACCGCCGGGACGAAGTGTTTTTTGCGGATTAGGCACTTTCACCTGTACCAGGATCGTGCCGGTTCGCACATCCACCTGCCGATCCAGGGCGTAAAAGGCCCCTTTGTACGGAAAGGTCGTTCCGTCGGCCAGTTCCAGATTGAATGTCAGTCCACGAAGGGCTTGATCGGTTGTCATCTTACCCTTCGCTATATCGGCCATAGAAATCAGATATTCCTCTTCACTGGCGGTGAAATTGACCAGAATCGGATCAACGGTCGAAATTGTAGTAAGTGGATTTGTGCTCTGTGGTCCAATCAAATCGCCCACTTGAGCGTTGGCAATGCCTGCAACTCCATCGATGGGGGCAACGATATTGCTGAATCCCAGATTCAATCTGGCGGTTTCCACGGCCGCTTTGCCGGTCTCTATGGCTGCCTTAGCACCCTCAACCTGGGCTTTTGCGCCCAAATTTGACTGGATCGCGTTATCAAGTTCCTGCTGGCTCAGTGCTTTTTGCGCTACCAGTGGTTTGTAACGGTCCACATCCATCTGCGTCTTGTCCAAGTGGGCTTGCGCCCGCGCTAAATCGGCTTGCGCCTGCTGCAGATTCCCCGTGGCTTGATCGAGTGCCGCCTGGAAAGTTCGTGGGTCCAATTCGAAGAGTCTCGTGCCTTTTCGTACGAACTCGCCATTGACGTAGGTTTGCTTCACCAAATAGCCGGAAACCTGTGCCCGGATATCGGCATTTACGAAACCGCTCAGTGTCGCTACCCACTCCTTGGTAATGGGCACGTCTTTTTGCACAACATCAAATACTTCCACTTCCGGTGGCCCGGCTGCCGCTGGCTTTTCTCTCTCACAACCTGACGCCCAGAACGTGGCGAATAAAACCGCGATTGAGAAGCCAGAATAAATACATTTTTCGAGGCGATGGCGATTCTGTTTGGAAGTATGAATTTCAGGCATTGGCATCTCGCAAAGGCGAGCCCCCGTTCAGAAAAAACGCGTCCGTCGCTCGTCTCGTTTTGTGACCAGTGAGGAAAGCCGCGGTGGCGGAGCAGTATCCTTTCGGCATTTCCCGAAGGAATGATTACCAGGGAACAAGCAGCTTTCCAAATGATCAAAAAGCATAACGCAAAAGTGAAGCAATTTGTACTCATTTCCAGAACATCTGGGTGGAGGGATGTGCGAGCTTGAATTGATTTTGGTACGGTGTCATCATCGGCCAAGCAAACGAACGCAACTGAAACGAGCTTCCGAAAGAAGTGGAGATGAGTCGCCCATGGACGAGCTACCGAAGGTAATGCGGGAGATCAAGACTGATCGGGTTCGCAAGTTCATCAAGCCGTATGTTGTCCGGGACGCCTCGAAGTTTAGGCTTAAAGATTATGATCCTGCCGACACCCACCACCTCAATTCTGAAGATAAGCCGAAAGCAAAGAAGATCCTGCAACAGGGAGTTCAGTCGCTCAGCAAGTTACAAGACATTCTTTATGCCCAGAGTGAATGGGGGCTCCTGCTGATATTCCAGGCTATGGACGCGGCTGGCAAAGACGGCACGATCAAGCATGTGATGTCGGGAGTGAATCCTCAAGGTGTAGATGTTTATTCCTTCAAGGCACCTTCGGCGGAAGACCTTTCGCACGATTATCTCTGGAGAAGTATGCGCTGTCTGCCTGGCCGGGGGAAAATCGGGATCTTCAACCGATCCTATTATGAAGAAACCCTGGTTGTCCGCGTACATCCGGAACTACTCGACAAGCAACGAATTCCTGATCAATTTCGTGGGGACCATTTCTGGCGCCATCGATTCGAGGATATCAATGCGCTCGAGCGTTACCTCACGCGGAACGGAATAGCGGTACGCAAGTTTTTCCTTCATCTTTCACGCAAGGAGCAGAAGAAGCGTTTCATAGAGCGTCTGACAAATCCTGAAAAGAACTGGAAATTTTCCGCGGCAGATGCAAAGGAAAGGCAATGCTGGGACGCATATCAGGATGCCTACGAAAAAACGATTCGCAATACGGCGAGCGAACATGCCCCCTGGATCATAGTCCCTGCAGACAATAAGTGGTTTAGCCGTCTGCTGGTTGTGGCGTGCGTGGTCGATGCGTTGCAGGAAATGAATCTGAAGTACCCTACGGTATCGGATGAGAAGCTAGCCGAACTCAAGGAAGCCCGCCGTCAATTGGAAAAAGAGAAGTAACTGTTACAGCTCGGGTTTCCCGGAGTCTGGCTCTGGCACGACTTTCAGGCTTCGCAAGCCCAATGTCTTGAATAGTACCGGCCAGTATTCCTTGAACATATTTCCCGCAAATTTCCAGGCAATGTCCGTGCCGAATCGTTCAAATGTCTTGCCGGCAGTCTGTTCGGAGACCGGGAGATATGCATTCGCCAATGATTCGGCCAGTACTGTCCCCGCCAGATAACTGGAGTTGAATACCTGTACACCCGCATCCGTTCGTGTAACCACGATCCTGGAGGCAGAATACCTGACGCTTCTCCAGAATCGGGGACGACTCGAGGGGAAAAAGCGTGGATCCTGGTGAAGGGCGGATGCCAGCACGAACGTTCCGAAAAAACTGCTCGAAGCTCCGCGCGCCATTGATGCCCCGAACCTGTCGAAATATCCTGTCGAACCCTGGCCGTACGCTGCGGGAACGTTGCGCCATTGCCCGAAACCCGCACTGATTCCCGAGGTCATGAGGTAAGCCGGCGAAATGCTCTGGTTGACAAATAATTTGAATTTCTCTGCCGGGGTTAACGGTGTCGGCTTCGTCGCGATATCTGGAAAGAAAAGGGATCGGTTCGTCAGGGTGCCAACTACTTCCGAAGTCGCTTTGATTGATGAACCGAAAATACCCGAACTCTTTGGAACGGGTGAGTCCGGTAGCGTCTTCGGCTCGCTTGTCTCCAGATTCGCAGACTGTTGAGCGCTCGCCGGAATACAAGCCATGGCGAGCGAGACCATGATGCTGAGAAAACTCGTTCGAACGGGGTGAATAAGAAACTCTATGACAAGCTCCAATCGGATTGGAGTGCGACCTGGCTGGGAATTGTTCGCGCTCAAATCCTCATGCGGACGGAAAAGTAACATTTAGACCCGGAGCGGACCATACAGAGTCTCATCCATTTTCCCGGTGGAGATGGAGCTAAGACACATTTTCCCGGTGGAGTTGACGTTATACGCCAGCCGTTTTACTCTAGAAAGGTTGGAAACAGTCTCCGGATCCGTCCGGAGTCGCGTGCTCCTCCGTCGGCTGGGAGGTCGTCCAATTGGTAGGACTCCAGATTCTGGATCTGGCTATTCTGGTTCGAGTCCAGGCCTCCCAGCCAAAATGTTCCTCTTGAATCGCTGGCGCAGCCTCATTTACTCACTCAATTGAATCAAAATAATTTCCGGCTCAGTTCCTACCCGGAGGGGCGGTCCCCACGTTCCCGCTCCGTAGGATGTGAGTACTTGCAGATTTTCCAGGTGGCTTAGTCCGTGAACAAACTGTCGGTAAATCCGATTCGCGATCCAGGTGTACGGGAGAAACTGCCCGCCGTGCGTGTGCCCGGAAACCTGGAGAGACACACCCGCTTCAGCGGCTACCGCTGGCCGATCTGGCGCGTGGGTAATCAGGATGCTTGCCCTCGTTCTGTCGATTGCCAAGGAAGCCAGCACGGAACGCAAATGCTCCGTGTGCGTGGCATCGCGATAGGCGACGCCGATCAATTGCAAACCGTCCAGCTCGACTTTTTGCTTATCCAGGATACGTACGCCTGACTTGCTGATCGCTTCGAGGTAGGGTCGGGGATCTCGGAATTCCTCGTGATTTCCTTCACTAAAATATGTCCCGAACCGAGTCTTCAGCCCGGATAGGGGCGCTGCGGCTCGCACCGGGTCAATCGCCGTCCCGTCAAACAGGTCCCCGGCGATAATCACCAGATCCGGACCTTCCCGATTGATACGCGTCACAACCCGCCGTAAGAATCCTGCATTGCGCACATGCCCAAGGTGCAGGTCGCTGATCAGGGCAATCGTCCGACCCCGCCACGATTCCGGCAGATCGGTCAGTCGCAAATGGATCCGCTTTACGCGCGTCCAAGACGCATTGATCACCCCGTAGGCACTGGTGAGCAGCGCCGCGCCAAACAACAGGGCTCCCAGCAGCGAACCGGACACCGATACTTGACCTGCCAGTGCGATTCCGTGCAGGATCCACCAGGCGATAGCTGCAATAAACAGATAATTGAACGTTCCGAGCCAAACCGCGCCCACAACATACATCACTTGGACGACGAAACTGGCATTCTGGAACGCAAGCAAGGCAGAACCCAGAAAACTGATCGACAATACGGCCAGAACGATCACCAACGTCTTCAGATTAGGCGGAGCAAGTGGTCCCCAGACCGCGAGAATTGTCTGAAACAGGAAAAAATGAGCCAGAAATAGAATCGCTTGAAATACGGATAGAAAAACCGCGAATCGCCTTAGCATTCCCTGTGCACCGAAGTCCGTCCGCCCGCCAAGAGGTTCCCCTTGAGACTATCATTTCGTTCTAAAACTGCAGTGCTCCACACGAGGAGCCACTCGATAGCTTCTATTAAATAGATGCGCGATTCTCCTTTGTGGTGAGAACTAGCCTTGCTCGGTCAATTCAAACAAAAACGCGAGCACATTGCGTGCCCGCGTCTCTTCGCTACCGGTTCAAGCTTGGAGGCGCGAGGCGGAATCGAACCGCCGATAAAGGTTTTGCAGACCTTTGCCTTACCACTTGGCGACCGCGCCCTGCTCATACACCTGACTGGCGGCAATAACGCCCTCGAAGCGCCCTTGCCGCCTCTCGCTCAGGGTTGCTCCAAACAGGAGCAAAGCCTTGTGCCAGTGCCTCCCACTGGCACGCCAAAATCAAATGACCCACCATCCAGGCTTTCTGGTGGTGGGTCGAAGTCCATTTCGGCTCGATTCGACTTACTCGATGGTCCTCACACCCTTGCCAGAAGCCGCGTGCCGACAGGACGGACAGCAACAACGTCGACTTTGGGAAAAGACCCGAGAGAGTAAGTACATGTGGACAAGACTACTCAGTCGTTTCGTGGGTTACAAACGCAAAATTCCAATTCATTTCATTTAAAGAAACAATTTCGCGAATCAGATTGAACTCCGTCCCGAAACAGTTTCTTGTGAAAGCTTCCGGGCAATGGCCGGAATGATCGATCTCAGCAGCTCCATGAAGTGAGTCCTGACTCGCTCAGCAGTGGCTAGCACATCCGCATGATCGAGTGGTTCGTCTAGAATGCCTGCAGCCGCATTCGTCACACAAGAGATTCCGAGGACGCGCATGCCACTATGACGTGCCGCAATTACCTCGGGCACGGTCGACATCCCCACCAGGTCTGCGCCAATCGTCTTTAAGAACCGGATCTCAGCCGGAGTCTCGTAACTGGGACCAGCCAGTGCTGCATATACTCCCTCGCCGAGATCGATTCCCAGTTGCTTCGCAGATGCAATGGCGATTGCACGGAACTCACGGTCATAGGCCATGGTCATATCTGGGAATCTGGGGCCAAACTCTTCTTCGTTTTCTCCGATGAGCGGATTGCTTCCTTGCAGATTGATGTGATCGGTAATCGCTACGAGCCTGCCTTCCGTGAATTCTCCTCGAATCCCGCCAGCTGCATTCGTCAGGATCACCACTTTTACGCCCATCCGCGCAAATACGCGTATCGGGAACGCCACTTCCTTGGCGGAATACCCTTCATAGAGATGCACTCTTCCTTGCATCCCCACACTGTCCACGCCTTCGACTGTCCCTAATACCAGTTGTCCTGCATGCCCTATGGCCGTCGATTGCGGAAAATGGGGAATTTCTGCATAGGGAATTTTTATTGAATCCGCAAATTCGTCCCCGAACGCTCCGAGTCCCGACCCAAGTACCAGGGCAACCGTGGGCTTCAGAGCTGTTTTCCCTGCAATGAATCGCGCCGCCTCATCCGCCCGTGCGAATTCAGGGCCGTGCTTCTTCGGCAAGTTGGGTTTACTCGAGCTCACGTCAGAATCCCCACGATGCACGCCGACATCAGGTTCGCCATTGTACCTGCCAGCATGGCGCGAATTCCCAGCTTTGCCAGGTTGGCGCGTTGCTCAGGTGCCAGTGCTCCAATCCCGCCGATCTGTATCCCGATTGAGCTGAAATTAGCAAACCCGCACAGCGCGAAGGTGGCAATCGTAAACGACCGAGGATCGAGCGTCCCCTTCATCGGGCCCAGTTTCGTAAATGCCACAACTTCATTGAGCGCCATTCGTGTGCCCAGCAGATTCCCCACGGTCCCCGCGTCTTTCCAGGGGATTCCAATGAGCCACGCAAGCGGCGCAAAAATCCATCCGAACAGTTGCTCGAGGCTGCTCGGGAACCACGGGAAACGATGGAGTGCCAGCCAATTGTGGGTTCCGCCGAAGATGTAATCGACAAGTGCCAGCACGGCCACAAAGGAAATCAGCATCGCCCCGACGTTAATCGCCAACTGCAACCCGTCAGACGTTCCGCGCGACAGCGCACCCAGAAAATTTGCCTCCTTCTCCATCTCCGGCATCTGTACATGTCCCGCGGTCAGGGGCTTTTCCGTCTCCGGAACCAGGATTTTCGAAATTAGCAAAGTTCCCGGCGCCGTCATGATCACCGCTGCCAATAGATGTTTCGCCTCCACACCCGTGATGATGTAAGCCGTCATGATCGCGCCCGACACGTGAGCCATTCCGCAGGTCATCACACACATTAATTCTGATTTCGTTAGCTTGTTCAAGAATGGTCGGATCGTCAGAGGAGCTTCGGTTTGCCCCATGAAGATACTTGCCGCGATGTCCAGTGACTCTGCGCCACTCGCACCCATCAGTCGTGTCATCACCCAAGCAAACGCGCGAATGAAAATCTGCATTACCCCGATGTGATACAGAAAGGCAAACAGCGCTGCGATAAAAATAATTGTCGGCAGAACCTGGAAGGCAAACACGAAACCAAACGATGAACTGCGTTTGCCCAGTTCTCCAAAGACAAACTCCGATCCCGCAAACGCAAAATTGAGCAGTTTGTTCACGACGTCGCCGGCAATCTGAAACATCCTCCGGCCTGGCTCAAATTTCAATACGAAGATACCAAAGGCCAGCTGTAGTCCAAGGCCCCATAAAACTGTTTTTCTTTGGATCGCGCGCCGATTTGTCGAGAACAGAAACGCCAAGCCAAGAAGGACTGCCATTCCCAGTACTCCGACGAATCTTTCCATTCACGCTCCCGTGCGTCTACGCTTGCGCCCTGTATCTTTCCACTGCTTCAAGGAAGGGCGAGCCTAACATCCGCTCTGATACGCGTCAACGGATTCGCTCTACTTCACATGAAAAAAGGGGATGGCCGGAGCCATCCCCTTTTCTGAATTGCTGCCGGAAGTTCTTTCGAACTCCCGGGCTGATTTGGAGCCGTCGCTTACTGGTTTGCGACGCTGAAGGTGATACCGAACGGTGCGCTTCCACCCGCGATCGGTGGGGTTACCGCTGTCAGTACGCCAGAACTCGCGGTGTAGAGCGAGATGGTGCTGTCAACGTTGTTGTCAACCGCGAGCAATGCTCCGGTTGGATCGATTGCGATCAATCCTGGGCCGTTGCCTGTTGCAACCGGTGCGGTGCCGATTTCTGCACCAATGACGCCGGTTGTCGAGTTGAAGTTGTAGGAGTACAGGCTGCCCATGCTCCCCGACCCCGCGTCGACGACGTACAGGTAAGCGCCGGTTGGATCGACGACAGCTTCATCCAGATACGTGGACCCGGCGATTGTTGTTGGTGTGCCGACTGCCGTCAATGCACCGGTCGTCGCGTTGATTGTATAGGTCGAGATCGTGCTGTCACCGCCTGGAACGATCAGGATCTGTGCAGCGGGATTGACCGAATCAATCGAGGCAAAGATAGGTGCGGTGCCGGTCGCCTGCACTGGGCCAGCTGTCAGAGCGCCACCTGCGCCGATCGTGTATTCGCTCACGGTGGCGTTTCCGTTGTTCACGGCGTAGAGGAACGTGCCTGTCCGGTCAATTACCAGATCCGAAGGGGCGTTCAGGTTTGTTGTGAAGCCGGCGCCAAGACCAGCAATCGCGGTGAGGGTTCCATCCGTCTGGCTAATAGTGAAGCCGTAGATCGTGTTGCCGGTCTCATCAGACACATAGAGGTACCGACCGGTTGGGTCGATGGCGATAATATTCGAGCCCAAGGAGCCTGCAACCACTGGTGTGGCGGTCGTTCGGAGTGTCAAGGTTCCGGGAGCTGGTGTTGTGCTTCCCGTCTGTGCGATGTCAAACAGGTAAACCCTGGCGCTCCCGTCTATGCTGTAGGCGTACAGACCGTTGGGATCGAGGACCACTTGCTGTGGAGCGACCGCGCCAGTGGTTGCCGGAGTCAGAGGGGTCAGGTACGGTGCCGTTGCGGCTGTCACGCCGAACTGATTGATCGTATTGTTACCGGAGCTTGCGAGGTAGGCGTAGTTTGCCGTTCCGGGAATGACTGTAATGACGTTTGTCCCGGTCAGGGTGCCTTCTGTCGCCGTAATCGTGCAAGTGCCAAGTGCTTGGCCAGACACCGATTCAGTTCCGTTGGTTCCGGTTGGGTTGATGATGGCTGCACCGGCGGTTTCGCAACCCTTGGTCGGGACAGCGTAGGTCACAGTGCCGGTTAGCGCCTGGGTTGTGCCGTCGGTCTTGAGTTCAAGTGCGGTCAGCGTGATCGTATTTCCAACCGCTACGTTGGCAGTGCCAACTGTCGCTGCCGGGTTTGCCGTGACTTGCAAAGCGTTCACGACTGGAGGGCCAACGGTAAGAGTTGCGTTGTTGCTGTTAATGCCGTCGAGGCTTGCCGCGATCATCGTAACGCCCTGGACCAGTCCCATCGTTGACGCAAGGCCGTTCGTTGCATCCTGCGTGCTGTCAATCGTCGCAACGTTCAAATTCGACGAAGTCCAGCCTGCTACCGAGGTGATATCAACGGTCGAGGTCCCGCCGGCCAAAAGGGCGTAGGTTCCCATCGCGTCATACTGTTGCGTCGAACCTTGGGGAATCGTCGTTGTTGCAGGAGTAATCGCGATCGACTGCAGTGACCGCGCTACAGTCAAGGTTGCTCCCGACGAAATTCCTCCGAACGTCGCCGTAATCGTGGTCGTTCCTAACGTCAAACCCGAAGCCACGCCCGCAGCACTTACCGTCGCTACAGTCGTGTTCGATGACGACCAGGCTGCGGTTGCAGTCGCATCCGTTTGCGTGCCATCACTGTAATAGGTTGTTGCTGAAAATTGCTGCGTAGTTCCCGCATCGATCGAAGACGTTGTCGGAGCAACGGTAATGTAACGAAGCGTTGGTGCACAATTGCAGGCGGCAAGCACCACGACACACAGCAGTGCTACTGCCACCAAACTAAAACGACCGGGCATACTTCTCATTTCGCCTCCTCAAGGATAAATACGTTGGAAACTTTCTAAAGGGCTTCACTACTTGAGCGTATCTTCGAGACCGGGGACGGTAGTCGTGCTTGTATGGAAGAACGAGCTTCCAACCGGATCTTCGACGAAGACAATCAGCCCCTTAATGACAGATAAGATACTTTAAAATGCCCACCTTAGGAAAGTAATATTTGCAACTTTTCATCGTTCGCCGCAGACCGAGCTGTAGCCGCTTTCGCTCTTGACATTTCAGAATTCTCCGGGTCGACGCACTCAACTGCCAGCGCCCTCTCTGACCCGGGCACAGGCCCTTTACTCCGAACTTGGGGCGTGGGAACCTATCTCTCCCGAGGTTTTACCCATGCCCCGACTGCCGAGTGTCGAAGACCATCGTCTAGAAGAAGCCAAGCTCCGCAAGAAGCACTGGAAGCGCTGGGGTCCTTACCTCTCCGAGCGCCAATGGGGCACCGTCCGTGAGGATTACAGCCCGTACGGGACCGCTTGGGAGTACTTTCCCTTCGATCATTCCCCTACGAGGGCCTATCGCTGGGGGGAAGACGGTATCGGCGGCATCAGTGACCGGCACCAGATGATCTGCTTTGGACTTGCCTTATGGAATGGCAGAGATCCGATTCTCAAAGAGAGACTTTTCGGCCTTACAGGGCATCAAGGCAATCACGGCGAAGATGTGAAAGAGCAATACTTCTACCTTGACTCCACGCCCACCCACAGCTACATGCGCATGCTCTACAAGTATCCGCAGGCAGAGTTTCCCTATCAGTGGTTGCTTGACGAGAATAAGCGGCGAGGACGGCAGGACCCCGAATTTGAGCTTCTGGATACCGGGGTGTTCAGCGAAAACAAGTATTTTGATGTTTACGTCGAATATGCGAAGTGCGACGTCGAGGACATGCTCATCCAAATCACCGTGTTCAACCGCGGACCCGAGGCTGCACCTATTCATTTGCTGCCTTCGCTGTGGTTTCGTAATACCTGGTCCTGGGGCAAGGACCTTCGCCGCCCAATCGTTCGCAAAGCCCCGGATACCCCCGGCGCACTCTGTGCCGAACTCGAGCACTGGCGATACGGCAAGCGCTGGTTTCTTTCGGCCGGCCAGCCGCAACTGCTATTCACCGAGAACGAAACCAATTTTCAAACACTCTATAACGGCCATAATCGGACTCCGTATGTGAAAGACGGCTTCCACCAATACCTGATCCACAACAATAAAGCTGCCGTGAATCCCGCACTGAGCGGCACTAAAATGGCGTCCCTTTACTCCATGCATCTGGCCCCAGGTGCGTCTCGAACATTAAAACTGCGTCTCACCGATGTCGATCCTCTTGGAGGAATGGATTCGAATTCGCCGATGGTCGGTTCGACATCATCGCCCGGAGTCACAGAACCCTCACAAGATGTTCCTGGAACCAATGATTTTGCGGCAGGCTTCGATGCCGTCTTTGCTCTCAGACGGAAGGAAGCCGACGAGTTCTTTGATTCGAGAATTCCTAAGCAGTTGTCTGGCGATGCCCGGGTCGTCACGCGGCAAGCATACTCTGGCATGCTGTGGTCGAAACAGTTCTACCACTATGACGTGCATAGCTGGCTGGAAGGTGATCCCGCGGGTCCGCCGCCACCCAAAGAACGCTGGGACGGACGTAACAAGGACTGGACCCATCTCTACAATGACGATGTCATTTCCATGCCCGACAAGTGGGAATATCCCTGGTACGCCGCATGGGATCTGGCGTTTCACTGCGTGCCTCTCGCCATTGTCGACCCGGATTTTGCCAAAGATCAGCTGATCCTGCTTCTTCGCGAATGGTATATGCACCCGAATGGCCAGTTGCCGGCCTATGAATGGGCATTTGGCGATGTGAATCCGCCGGTACATGCCTGGGCTGCTTGGCGCGTGTATAAGATTGAACGCCGCGTCCGCGGTGTTGCCGACAGGGCGTTTCTAGAACGGGTCTTTCACAAACTGCTCTTGAATTTCACCTGGTGGGTCAATCGCAAAGATCCCGATGGCCGCAACATCTTTCAGGGCGGATTCTTGGGTCTAGATAACATCGGCGTATTTGACCGTTCCGCGCCGCTTCCAACTGGCGGACATCTCGAACAATCCGATGGCACGAGCTGGATGGGAATGTACTGTCTCAATATGCTGGCCATGGCGCTGGAACTTGCAAAGGAAGACCAGGCCTATGAGGATGTGGCCAGCAAGTTTTTTGAGCATTTCGTCAACATTGCACACGCCATGAACGATATCGGGACCAGCGCGCAGTCCCTCTGGGATCCCGAAGACGGCTTCTACTACGACACACTGCACCTTCCGAACGGTGAAGAACACTTTATGAAGATCCGCTCCATCGTCGGGCTGATTCCCCTGTTTGCCGTGGAGACGCTCGAGCCCGAGATCATCGAACGGCTGCCCGGCTTCCAGCGTCGCATGCAATGGTTCATGGATAATCATCCCGACGTTCCTGAGCACATCGAAATGACCGAGCGCTCCGCCCGTGGAGTTCGCCGCCTGCTTTCGCTGGCCAACCGCCGTCAACTTCGGCGCATTCTGACGCGGATGCTGGACGAAACGGAATTCCTATCGCCGCACGGAATTCGCGCGCTCTCGCGCTACCATCTTGAGCATCCTTACGAAGTGAACGTGAATGGCACCATCAGCCGCGTCGACTACGAACCGGCGGAATCCACGACAGGCGTTTTTGGCGGCAACTCCAACTGGCGTGGGCCTATCTGGTTCCCCGTAAATTATCTTCTGATCGAATCGCTCCAGAAATATCACCACTACTATGGCGAAGACTTCAAGGTTGAGTGCCCGACGCACTCCGGCGAGCAAATGGATTTGTGGGAAGTTGCGGCGGAAATCTCCAAGCGTCTGACGCGAATTTTTCTTCGGGACAAGGACGGCAAGCGTCCTTTCGCCGGCGGTGAAGACATATTCAACAAGGATCCACACTGGCGTGATCTCATTCTGTTCTACGAGTATTTTCATGGCGACAATGGCGCTGGAATTGGAGCAAGTCACCAGACCGGCTGGACCGGGCTTGTCGCCAAACTTCTTGAACAAAGCGGAGAATAGTCGTGCCCATTCTGGCTGAAATTCAGTTTGGCAGGGAAGTCTGCGGCGATCTGGACGCTGCGGAAAAACGCGAGTGGCTGGTTACCAACGGCATTGGCGGCTACGCTTCGGGTACTGTCGCAGGGACCGCCACGCGGCGCTACCACGGTCTTCTCATGGCGGCGCTCGAACCTCCTGCAGGACGCACACTCCTCGTTTCAGGGCTTGATGAGAACGTTCGCTACCTCGATTCCACCTATTCCTTGGCCACCAATCGCTGGGCCAGTGGCTTCATTTCACCGAGCGGTTTTCTGCAGATCGAGAGTTTTCACATCGAAGGGACCAAACCTGTTTGGCGATTCGCGTTTGCTGATGCCATCGTCGAAAAGCGCGTCTGGATGGCGCAGGGCGCAAATACTACGTACATTCAATACACGCTCCTGCGGGCCAGCGAGTCAGTTGATCTCGACCTGAAAGTCCTCGTTACCTATCGTGAGTTCCACGCCACGACTCACGCGGATGGCTGGCAGATGAAAATTGAACCAGTCGAAAATGGTTTGCGGGTCGACGCGTTCGAAGGCGCGATTCCATTCGTGATGAAAAGCACCGGTGCCTCGTTTCAACCCCGGCAAGAGTGGTATCGCGATTACCTCTTGCCGGCGGAACGGGCCAGGGGACTGGACGATAAGGAAGATCGCCTTTTCGCTGGCCAGGTTCACGCGCATTTGGACATCGGTCAACCGGTTACCCTGGTTCTCTCCACCGATCTGGACGTTTCACTCGATGCCGAGCAGGCGCGCGCCGCGCAATCCAACCATGAATGGAGGCTCTTCGGAAACTGGCAAAAGCAATACGCCACACTGACCGATGCCTCTCCAGACGACGAACCCGGCTGGCTCTGGCAGCTGGTACTTGCGGCTGATCAGTTCATCGTCAAGCGCCCCTTGCCCTCTGATCCCGACGGCCGCAGCATTATCGCCGGCTATCACTGGTTCGGCGATTGGGGACGAGACACCATGATTTCGCTGCCAGGCCTGACGCTATCGACGGGTCGTAGAGAGATCGCGCGCGAGATCCTGAAATCGTACGTGGCATTTGTCGATGGCGGCATGCTCCCGAACCGGTTCCCGGACGCTGGCGGCACTCCCGAATACAACTCGGTTGACGCTACGTTCTGGTATTTCGAGGCCATTCGCCAGTATTTCGAGGCCACCCAGGATCTGAATTTCGTGCAAGAGCTTTTTCCCGTTCTGGTCGGGATCATTGACGCCCACGTTCGCGGCACGCGTTACAACATCAAAGTCGATCCGGTTGACGGCTTGCTCTTCGCGGGCTCTCCCCAGGTCCAGCTCACGTGGATGGATTCAAAAATCGGCGATTGGGTTGTCACCCCACGTACAGGAAAACCCGTTGAAATTAACGCACTTTGGATCAATGCGCTGCAGATCATGACCGCATTTGCGAAGTTGCTTGCGCGGCCGTCTGAAGGCTATGAAAGGCTGTCCGCAAAAGCGTCACGGAATTTTGAGAAGTTCTGGAATGCCGAACGCAACTGCTGTTTCGATGTCATTAATGTGCCGAATGCCCCTAACGATGCTGCCCTGCGTCCGAACCAGATCTTCGCGGTTTCGCTTCCAATCAATGTCCTTTCCTCTCGCCAACAACGAGCAATCGTGGACATCTGCGCACAATACCTGCTCACTTCACACGGTCTTCGCAGCCTTGCTTCAACGGAAACGGGGTACAAGGGTGAATGTGCTGGAGGCGCAAGGGATCGCGACTCTGCCTACCATCAAGGGACAGTCTGGGCTTGGCTTCTCGGACCGTTCGCTCTCGCCCACTTCCGGGTCTACAAAGACCGGAGGCGGGCACAGTCCTTTCTCGATCCGTTAGGCCGAACAATTTATAGCGCAGGACTTGGCACGATCAGCGAAATATTCAACGGCAACTCTCCTTTCGCCCCGACCGGTGGTATCGCCCAGGCTTGGAGCGTCGCCGAACTGTTTCGCGCCTGGCAATTCCTCAGCACCAGAGCGCTCTAGTGCCCGTACCGCGGGTCCCTGGCCCCGGCTTCTGGCTCGCTTCGTTTAAAAAAGTGGACAGCTCAGATCTGAAAGGTGCCAGTTACAGCGGGGTTTCCCCGGCCTTTTTAGGCCCCACAAGCAACGATATTGCGATCGCCCCCGCCAGAATTCCTGCGACAACTCCCAGAGACAAACCTACGGAAATGTGAAACCACGGTTCCACGATCATTTTTGCGCCAATAAACATGAGTACCAGGGCCAGTCCGATTCCCAAATACCGGAAGTAGTCCAGAACTCCTGCCAGCAAGAAGTAAAGCGCACGCAAACCAAGAATCGCAAACACATTCGACGTGTACACAATGAACGCATCCCGCGTAATCCCGAAAATCGCAGGTATCGAATCCACCGCGAAGGTCACATCGGTAATCTCGACGATCATCAGCACCAGAAACAGCGGCGTCGCGAACAACTCGCCCGAGCGGCGTACAAAGAACTTTCCTCCGTCATATTCGTTGGTTACGCGGAGATGCCGATTGGCAAATCTGAAAATCGGGTTTCGTTCATAATGCACCTCTTTGTCACGCTTCCAGATCATGTGCACGCCGGTATAAACCAGAAACAAACCGAACAGCATCAATACCCATTCAAATCGCGATACCAGCGCGGCTCCAGCGGCAATCATGACGCCTCGCATGACCAGCGCACCAATAATTCCGAACTCCAGCACACGATGCTGTACGCGTGGGTCGACCTTGAACGACCGGAAGATCACCAGAAACACGAATAAATTGTCGATACTCAGAGCCTTCTCGATCAGGTAGCCCGTGTAATATTCCAGGCCGCGTTGCGGCCCGAACCAGTGCCACACAAGGTAGCCAAAGGCCATCGCCAGGCCGATCCAGATCGCACTCCACAGCAGCGCTTCGCGGACTTCTACTTTGTGTGCTTTGCGATGAAAGACCCCCAGATCGAGGGCCACGGCGAGAAGGACGAACACATTGAACCCGATCCACAGGAGTGGTGTACCCATGGATTAACAATAACCTAATGTCTGCTCCTTAAAAAATCACGGCTGCGGAGAGTTTGCGTCTGTTCCGTTCAGGTTGCTCAGTACCAGACGCGTCGTTTGACCCGCCTGGATTTTCGTCACTACATCCCAGTGCAGGTGCCGGTCTCCGGAGGCGGCATCCACGCCGAGCGAGCTAAGCCAGTAATCGCCCGGCTTCAGTCCCGCGATTGCCGCACGTCCGTCAAGGTCCGTATCCGCTTTACCTGCCAGGTATTTTGATTGAGCGGTATCTGGCGCGAGCTGGGCAATTTTTCTCTCGTGGTCAACCTGCAGCTTGTCCCATTTCAGTTTGGGGCTTACTGCAACTAATTCCAGTTCCATTCCACTGATTGTCGAGGGATGAGCGGTCATGAATTTCTTCAAGTTCGTAAAATACTCTTCCTGCAACTTCGCGTATTTGTCCGGGTCGGTGTCCTTGTTCACCTGTTTGAACTTTGGTTGCGGCATGCCGGGCGTTACCCCACCGCTGTTCGACCTCTGGTACGCCGCCAGAAATTCTGGAACGCCCATGATGTCGTCTGGAGTCACGAGCTTGTCGAAGTCGATCTGTGTCAGATCGATCACATCGTGCTTTGTCATCCAGGCCTTCAGCTCACCGGACACCTTCAAATTGCTGATGAACTCCTCTTTGGTTGGCATCGGATCCGTGGCTTCAACTTCTTTTTTTATTTCTTCGTAGCTTTTCGTCAGCAGGCACAAGGTAAACTGACGAACCGGCTCCGGCCGGCCCCCAGTCGAGGTAATCTGTGCCGTAATATCGAGAACGCCCGTTCGGGTCTGTGCCGAACCCGTGCTCACGAGCACACACGCAGCCACAGCCACAAAGATTCCAGGAATTGTTCTCATGTCCCAAATCCTAGCAGAACCGTACGCCACCGCTCCGCGAATCGACACGCTGTTGTCCAAACCGTATGCGAGTGCAGCCCGGATCAGCAAGTTCCCGGGCCTTGGCCCGAGACTCGCGCCGGAAATATGGGCAGCCCCGGAAGTCGTCGCCCTTCCGTTTAGTGGGAGTGCCCAGGTTAGGTGAGGTTGCCCGACGCAGCGAGCTTCGCGTACCAGTGACCCGACTCTTTGACGATGCGCCTCTGGTCGCGGAAGTCTACATACACGATTCCAAAGCGTTGCGTGTATCCCTCGGCCCATTCGAAGTTGTCGAGCAAGCTCCAGCAGTGATACGCGCGAACATTGGCGCCGTCTTTCATCGATCGTCCGAGGGCACTGAGGTATCCGCGAAGATAATCCACCTTGCGTTGATCAGGAACCGCTCCGTGCGCGTCAGGCGCATCGAGATACGAAGCGCCATTCTCGGTAATCTCGATAACCGGTTTGTTGTAGTCGTTGGTAATTCGCATGACCATCCCGTGGAAACCGTCCGGCCAGACTTCCCACCCCATATCGGTCAGCGTGCCTTCGTTGCCGGTGCGATCGGACACCCCAAGATACGCCCGCGCCGAATCTTTGCCCACTGGCGCGGCAGCAACGATTGTCCGCTGATAATAATTGATGCCGATAAAATCAAGAGGCGCCCGGACGGACTCCATATCGCCGGGTTTCACTCCCATCGCCTCAAGAGGATTACCTCCGGGAAATGCCGCGGGGTAGCTTCCTTTGAGCGCCGGCTCGAGGAACCACACGTTGGTGAGCGCATGTGCCCGTTCGGCGGCCGCCTTATCGTCTGCAGAGCCGGTCGCGGGTTCACAGTGCGTCATGCTGAATGCCGTTCCGACCTGTAGCTTGGAATTAGCGGCTTTGATTGCTCTGAATGCCGAACCTTGCGAGAGATTTACGACATGGCTGGCACGCAGAAATTCCCCGACATCCTTGTGCGAAGGCGCGTGAATCCCCCAGGCATAGCCAAGCATCGTGAACACCCACGGTTCATTGAAAATGCACCAGTTGTTTACACGGTCACCAAGCGAGCGAACGACGATGTCCGAATATTCACTGAAACGTCCGACCATGTCGCGATTTGGCCAGCCACCCTTGTCTTGCAGGGCCTGCGGCAAATCCCAGTGATAGATTGTTGCCAGTGGCCGAATCCCGGCCCTGTGCAGCTCGTCTGTCAAACGCTTGTAGTAGTCCAAGCCCTTTTCGTTCGGCTTGCCGACACCGTCAGCTTGAATACGTGGCCAGGAAATGGAAAAACGGTAGCTTTTTACATTCAGTTTTTTTGCCAGCGCAATGTCTTCTTTGTAGCGGTGATATGAATCGCAGGCAACGTCACCCGTGTCTGCTCCCTTGACCAGGCCTGTCGTGTGCGAGAAGCGGTCCCAGATGGATTCGCCTTTGCCATCTTCGTTCCACGCGCCTTCGATCTGGTACGAAGCCGTTGCCGCACCCCACAAGAAATCTTTCGGAAACTGATAGGGAGCAAACGGTGTCGGCGCGTCGGCGTACAAGCCCAGGCCGCGAGCAGTGGCTGGCAGCGAGGAAACCGCCACGGCGCCGATCATGCCGCCCATAAACTCGCGACGCGTGATTCCGAACGGAATACGAGAGGTCATCGCAGATCTCCTTCGGGTAATGAATTGTAGAAAATCGTTTATCTAGAAGAGATATGGTGTTGTCGGGAGAATAGTACATCAAAAATGAGGAGAATTGCACCAACCGTGATAGCCGAATCGGCAACGTTAAACGCCGGCCACCGGTACGAGCCGAGGAATACTTCGATAAAGTCGGTAACGGCCCCGTGCAGAATTCGATCGGTCAGATTTCCCGTCGCGCCGCCCAGAAGAAGGGCCAGGCCTGCTGCGTTCAGTCTGCCGAGATTTGAGCCCGCAACCAGCAGCCAGGCGATGACTCCGATAATCGCCACCGCGCCCAGTATCAGCAGATAGCGCAGCCAGGGTGAAGCAGAATTGGCGAAAATGCTGAACGCGATGCCCGGATTACTGCTGTGAACCAGATAGACGAGATTGTGAACTACTTCATGGCGCCAGGTTGTCGTAGTTTGCGATTCAATCCAGGCCTTGGTTGCCCGGTCGAGAAAAACGATTCCCAATGACAGCCATACCCAGCGAAGACGAACAGGAAATTTCACGAGAATAGCCCGCTTTTACGGGAGCTGAGTCTCTGCGTCCTGTTCAAGTGAAGCCGGGCGGGCAGAGCAACGGAGTAGACACGCTCCGTGGCATTGCTCTGTTCGGGGGCGAGCCGCAGTAAATGTCTGACGGCAACCATCAGTCCGCCGCGTCCGCACTGCTTTCGATTTCCGCAATCGCCTCACTGCAACGCTCGCAGACGGTCGGATACCGGGAATTCTCGCCCACGTGTATCGAGTAGTTCCAGCAACGATCGCACTTCTTGCCTTCGGCGCGCTGTACCGTGACTTCGAGGCTCGGCACCGCCTCCGACACGAAGTCTCCATTCCCGGCGTTGATCAATTTGACCTGCGAAACGATGAACAGACCCGGCAATTGTGGCAGGTAGTTTTTCAGCTTGGCTTTTAGTTCCGGATCGGCGTTAAGCAGAATTCTCGCCTCAAGTCCGGAGTTGACGAGCTTCTTCTCATTTCGTGCAACCTCCAGAGCCTTTAACACCTCGCCACGAACTCGTCCGAGCAGTTCCCAGACGGCGACTCTATCGGCAGGCAAGCCGGTTCGCAATTCTTCCTCCGCCGGGAAGGTGGAAATGTGAACGCTGTCCGGCTCACCCGCAACTTTCGGCAAATACGTCCAGAGTTCTTCCGCCGTGAAGACAAGGATTGGCGTCATCAATCGGATCAAGGCGCTGGTAATTTTCCAGACCGCTGTCTGTGCAGAGCGCCGCGATTTGCTGTTTGGGGCCTTGGTGTAGAGCCGATCCTTCAGCACGTCGTAATAGAACGCACTCAGGTCGACTACGCAATAATCATGAATTGCATGATAAATCCGGTGAAATTCGTACGTGTCGTACCATTCGCGGCAACGCTTCACTAAATCGGCGGTGCGTTCCAGCATCCAGCGGTCCATCTCCTCAAGCTGGTCGTCGGGCAGCACGTGTCGGGCCGGATCGAAGTTGTTGAGATTCCCCAACGCGAAGCGGAACGTATTGCGAATCTTGCGATACGCCTCGCTGAGCTGGGTCATCACTCGATCGCTCATTTTTACGTCGGCCTGGTATTCCTGCGAGGCGACCCATAGCCGCAACAAATCCGCGCCCCACTTTTCGCAAATCTCGGTGGGCAGTACGATGTTGCCGAGCGACTTCGACATTGGTCTGCCCTGCTCGTCCAAAGTCCAGCCGTGTGTCACGACCCCGCGATACGGTGGTTTGTTTCTGATGCCGATACCAATCAGCAGAGAACTGTGGAACCAGCCACGATACTGGTCAGGGCCCTCAAGATAAATGTCTGCTGGCCACTCGTCGCCATGAAGGACAGCGAGGCTTGAGGAACCTGCATCGAACCACACATCGAGAATGTCGTGTTCCTTTCGCCACTTCCCGTCGCCACACGAACATTTCGTTCCCACAGGCAAAAGTTCTTCGGCGGAGTGCTTGTACCAAGCATCGGCGCCTTCTTCAGCGAACCAGCGAAGTACCCCGCGCAAGGCTTTGAAGTCGTCGAGTTGCTTGCCGCATCGCTCACAAAAGAAAACGATGATGGGGACACCCCAGAATCTTTGGCGGGATACGCACCAGTCGGGTCGCTTCTCGATCATTTCGTAGATGCGGTCTTCGCCCCACGCCGGAATCCACTTCACGTTGTGAATTTCCTCGAGTGTCTCTTGTCGCAAGGTTTTCGTTGCACCGTGAGCGGCCTGATCCATTTTGATAAACCACTGCTCGGTGGCCCGGAAGATAACCGGATTGTGACAGCGCCAGCAGTGCGGGTAGCTGTGCTTGTAGGCGTGATGCCCCAGCAACGCACCCCGATCGCCCAGGAGCTTTACGATGATCGGATTTGCCGTGAAAACGTCTTTGCCTTTGTATTCGGGCAAGCCCTCGAGGTAGACGCCGTTATCATCGAGCGGAGCGTAAATTTCGAGCCCATACTTTTGGCCGGAAACAAAGTCATCCGCGCCGTGACCGGGAGCGGTGTGAACGATACCACTTCCCTGATCGAGGGTGACGTAATCGGCCAGAAGTCCCGGCACCTCAAGCGGTAAAAATGGACGTTGGAACTTCATGCCCTCAAACTGTCGCCCCTGGTATGTTCCCAGGACATCGACCTGCTTGATGTCGCAATCGGCCTGCAACGCAGCAAGGCGATCTGCAGCCAGCAGCAGTTTGCCCTTTTCCGTTTGCACCACGATGTATTGAAAATCCGGATGGAATGCCAATCCGCGGTTATGAGGAAGGGTCCATGGCGTGGTTGTCCAGATGACTGCAGAAACGTCGCGGCCGATAGTTGCGGCATCGCCGCTGCCGCCACCAACGACTCTGAAGGTCACCCACACAGATGGACTGGTGTGATCTTCGTATTCTACTTCGGCTTCAGCCAAGGCCGTATTGTCGTAGATACACCAATACACCGGCTTACGCCCGCGATAGACGTAACCTTTCTCCATGAACTCCAGCAGATTGCCTGCAATGATTGTTTCGTAGGAGTGGCTCATCGTCAGGTACGGATCATTCCAGCGACCAAACACACCGAGGCGCTGGAAATCCCGCTTGTGCTGCTCAACGTAACGCGTCGCGTATTCCCGACACCGTTGCCGGAATTCGGACGGCGAAACCTTGCCTTTTCCACCTAACTCTTTTTCAACCTGGGTCTCGATCGGCAGTCCGTGGCAATCCCAACCGGGGACGTACGGGGCGTAATGGCCTGCCATGCTCTTGGACTTAACGATCAGGTCTTTCAAGATCTTATTGAGGCCGGTCCCCAGGTGAATGGTTCCGGTCGGATACGGCGGCCCGTCATGCAGCACAAATAGCGGGTTGCCCTCGCGAGCGTCCAGAATACGCTGGTAGAGTTTTGATTCTTGCCAGGCCGCAAGCTGCTTCGGCTCGTTCAGCGGCAAGCTGGCTTTCATTGGGAAATCCGTTTTGGGGAGATTCAGAGTTTTCTTTAAATCCAGCGGTTCAGACATGAGGCAGTATGTTATGGTCCCTTCTACGCGAGCCCATCCGGAACAGCGCCGGAAGGGTCTACAACATCCATTGCAGGCGGAAACATCGGAAACCGATGCAAGTACGTATGTTACAATGAAAGCTCGCAGGTGTCAGCCAAAGGGCTCGCGCAACCTTTCCTCGGGAGAGGGAATCCTATGGCTGATGAACCTTTTGAGACGTATTTGCGTCTAGTAGTGTAATCGAGGGGATGACGTGGCGGATCCAATCAACCTACTCCCAGTTGAACTGAGCAGGCCGAAAAGAACCGGTCCGGAAGAGATTATTCCGGTCTCCGACGAAGCAATGCCAGACTTCGGTGCACCCGAAGTTCTCATGGCCGATGATTTCTGGTCCAATCTCAAACAGTTCCTGTTTGAACGCCCGGTAAAGGTCGCTGAGATCAAAGGTGCCCCCTTCACGCGTGCCGGCTTCGGCGATGGCATCAAGGATAATTTTAGATATTTCTTTTCCGGTCCGAAGGTTTCCAATCGACCCATTGATACGCGCTATGAAGTCAACTGGGGCGGAAATTTCGGCAGTTTCAAGGAACGCCTGAAGGAGTTTATTTCTCCGAGCAAACCGGCCCCGCTGCCCCCCGGAATCCAGGCGGTCAAAGTAAAAGACATCTGGTCGAAGGACGAGAATTTTGGCTGGACACAGATTATTTCCTTCGCATTCCACGGAAGCGTGATTGCGCTTCTGATCATTCCTTTCCTCGGCTGGTTTTCGCCCAAGATCAGCGCAGTGAACAAGCCCGCAACATTGAATACTCCTATCGACATCTCTCCCTACATGGCAAAATTGCCGGCCGGCAAGGATAAGGCCGGAGGCGGCGGCGGAGGCGGCGATCATTCGCTTACTCCTGCGGGAAAAGGCAAGGCCCCGAAATTCGCCATGACGCAGTACGCGCCACCGACGGAAATCTACAAGAATCCCAAACCGCAGATACCAGTAGCCCCGACGTTGCTTGGTCCCCCGGATCTGAAGATTGCCAATCCTAATATGGAGAACTTTGGTGATCCGCTTTCAAAGTCCGCGGAATTGTCAAACGGCACAGGCGGTGGCGGCGGCATCGGCAGTGGAAACGGCGGCGGTATCGGCAGTGGCGACGGCGGCGGTCTCGGACCGGGCTCCGGTGGTGGCACCGGAGGTGGCGTATTTCGAGCCGGGACGGGCGGCGTCGGCAGCCCAAGCTGTTTCTATATGCCAAACCCGCCGTACTCCGAGGAAGCGCGGAAAGCAAAATATTCTGGAGTCGTGTTAGTCGACGCGGTGGTGACCCTCGATGGCCGGGTAACCGAACCCCGGGTGATCAAGAGTCCGGGTCTCGGGCTGGACGAGACGACAGTCACGACGATGCGTACCTGGCGCTGCAAAGCGGCACTCGGGCCGAACGGGAAGCCGGTTCCGACCCGCGTGCAGTTCGAAGTGAACTTCCGCCTTTACTAACTGTCCCTTAAATTGCGAGCGACGGGCGGTCCCGGCGCAAGCATTCCTGTTTACAATCTCCGCATAACCAGCATTGACTCATACCGCGCTACACTCTAAACGTGTCTGAACCTGAATCCATTACCCTGACGATAGCCGAAGCAGATGCAGGGCTTCGCCTCGACCGTGTGGTTGCCTCCCATTGCGCAGAACTCTCGCGCACGCGTGTCCAGGAATTGATCGAGCTGGGGCTTGTTCTGCTAAATGGCAAGCCAGCCAAAGACGCACAGAAGGTACGCACCGGCGACCTCATTCAGGTAGATGCGCAACCCCGCCCCCCGTTGCAAGCTCAAGCGGAATCGATTCCCTTGGATGTGCTTTACGAAGATGATGATGTGATCGCGATCAATAAATCGGCGGGAATGACAGTTCACGCTGGGGCAGGCAATTCGCATGGAACTCTGGTGAACGCCTTGCTCGGCCGTGGTCTGGATTTATCGAAGTCAGACGATCCCCTTCGTCCGGGCATTGTCCATCGGCTCGACAAGGAGACTTCAGGAGTACTCCTGGTCGCGAAAAATGATTTTGCGCACGCGAAGCTCGCTGACAGCTTTCGTGACCGTACCGTGGAGAAAACATATATCGCTCTGGTCCAGGGTTTGCTCACCGGAACCCGAGGCCGCATCGAGCTTCCGATTGCGCGTCATCCGAACCACCGCACACGCATGACTGCTGACCGCGCGGGCCTGCTGCCGAACTCGCGTCCCGCCCGTACTGACTGGCGCGTTCGCGCAAACATTGGCCCCACAACACTGGTTGAGGTCCGGTTGCACACCGGGCGTACCCATCAGATACGGGTTCACTTCTCGGCTTTGCGCCACCCCGTCGTGGGTGACACACTCTACGGCGCCGAATCACAAGTCCATGTTGGACAGGTATTGATGCCGCCTCTCGAACGCAATTTCCTGCATGCGGCACGAATCGTCTTCGCCCAACCACGCTCCGGGGAGACTATTACACTGACCGCTCCGCTACCTATCGGACTGCGCGATTATTTGCGAACGTTGGCGACCGCCGCTGGTGATTCGCCGATCCGAATTGACGCTGCCCTCACAGGGTTCCTATAATCAACCGACATGCGATTCCGCTCCATTGCCATTGTTTGTTGGGCAGCGCTCCTCGGGCCTGTTCACTTGACTGCCCAGCAGCCAACGCAAAATCCTCCGGCACAAGCTCCGACCCAGCCCGCGCCGTCGCCTGCGGAGGAACAAAAGCCGATTCAAAGCGGATCGACGATCAAGACGACCGTAAACCTCGTCGACGTCCTGTTTACGGTGCTGAATCGTCGGAACAAGCTGGTTTCCGATCTGGACAAGCAGGACTTCAAGATTTACGACGACAATATTCAGCAGGACATCCGTTATTTCAGCAAGCAAACAGATCTTCCGTTACGCATTGGCATGCTGCTTGACACTTCCAATAGCATTCGTGACAGGCTGAAATTTGAGCAAGACGCTGCAAACAATTTTCTATTTAGCGTACTGCGTCGCGGAACCGATGAAGCGTTCTTGATGACCTTCGATGATGAACCACAGGTAATTCAGGGCTTCACCCCGGATACCGGCAAACTTCGTGACCAGATCCTCCGTACACGTGCCGGCGGCGGAACCGCGGTCTACGATGCAATCTATGATGCTTGCGTGAGAGAATTAAGCCATCCGCCGCGCCCGCCCGGTGACCAGCCAGACGTCGTCCGCCGGGTTATGATTCTGATCAGCGACGGCGAAGATAATCTTTCCACACACACCCGCTCCGACGCCATTGAAATGGCGCAGCGCACGAGCGTCGTGATCTACACCATCAGCACCAGCACGCAATGGATTACGATCGAGGATCCCACAAAGGAGAAGGCGGGTAATCGCAAATATCACCTCACCGAAGGGGACAAAATTCTCCAGGATCTCGCGGAAGAAACCGGGGGGCGAGCTTTCTTTCCCTACCACGTTGATGATTTGGATCAATCCTTCCAGGACATTGGCGAAGAGCTGCGCAACCAGTATTCGATCGCTTATAACCCGTCGAATCATGCCTACGATGGTCGTTATCATAAGATTCGAATCGACATTCCCGACCACAAGGGTTATCAAGCTCGCGCACGTCGTGGTTATTACGCGCGCGCAGTCGGGGACAGTAACGTAAACACCAAGCCTGCAGGCTCGGTCAATTAGGCTTCACGCAAATACGCAGTGCTGTGTTGCGGGAGAATTCTGAACCCGGGGATTGTGCCGGGCAGAGTGTCTACTTGCTCGTGTCGTGCAAGAGAACCGCGTCTGATTCGCGCTGGCCGTGAGCGATTGCAAGTTTCGTTCCATCAAAAGAATAGGCGGCACGCATGATGCGGTCTTTCGTAAAATGCGTTAAGGCCCGGTAGGCTCCGCCGTCTAGCGGTTGCACCCACAAGTTATCTACGCCTTTTTCTCTGACGAGATACACCAGAGATTTTCCGTCTGGCGTATAGGTAAGACCGTAGGGAAGGGCTCGCTGATCAACGTCGTGGTAGGTCATTGGCTGGGAAACTGTCGAATCTTGTCGCAGCATCAGCTTATGATCCAATTCACGGGTCTCAAACGAAGCGATTTCCTTGCCATCGGGAGACAACGCGAAGGTGCCTACGGCCACTTTGACGATCGTTTCCGGCGATCCACCGTCCACGGAAACGCGCTTGACGTGGCGATCGTCTCCGTTATCAATGTAGTAGACCCATTTCCCGTCTCGGTCGCATTCCGGAGTCTGCTCGTTCAGCCCCGAGGTCAATTGCTGCTGATTGCTTCCATCCAGATTCGCACGCCAGAGATTTGCCGAAGCGGCACTGCTCCTGCCGAGCTGCCGAAATACCATATACCGCCCGTCTCCGCAGATCGATACCTGGTCCGCTATGTGCTTCAGATCAGAAAGAACAGAAGTTTCGCCGCCATCAAGACTTACGGACTTGACGGTCCCGGCTTGCGGGACGATCAGCTTCCCATCAAATGACCAATTCCATCTCCAGATCGGGAGCTGCGACTCAAGCGGTACGGTTTTTAGCTTGTCAGGTTCGGTAGAGGGAGCGACCCCAATTTCGAAATGCGAGCGCCCCTGAATCGCTGCCAGGGTCTTCCCATCTTTCGAGATGGTTTGCCCGCCATAGTTATTGGTGTCCGCAGTCAGCGGCCTATATTCCCCTCCGGGATACGCGATATATCCAAGCTGCGTCTGCAAATGGGCGGTATCCACCTGCGAATCGCTGACGATCAGTCCACCACCATCGGGCAGCCATGTAGGCGAATAAAAAATGCGGTCGGGTGAAATTGCAACCACGGTGTCTTTCCCCGTAGCCACATCGACCGCCAGAAAGCCTCCGAGCGCATCTTTGGTGGGCTGCACGATGGGGATAACGATCGACTTCCCGTCCGGTGACCACGCGGGCACGTAGCTGTCGCTTAAGACAGTTTTTTTACTGAAAATTGATCGCTCGATCGTGCCGTCACTCCTCGCCAGGATCAAATCCCAAGTGGGCGAATCGTGTACCTCGCGCATGAACGCAAACTCGTGTCCGTCCGGCGAAAATGTGATGGGGCTGTCCACATCCTTAATAAGTACCGTTGGAGTGCCTCCGAGCACCGGAGCGTAAAACAGCTGTGCGTAGGCTTCTTCTTTCTCCTCCCGGCCCACAAAATAGATGTAGTTTCCGTCCGGAGAAAAAGTCAGGCCGGAATAGGCCACTGCAGCGGGCTCGACTACCTGCTTGTTCGAGCCCGTAGGAATGTGATGCAGCCATAAAGACTGTAATCCTTTTTCTTCAAGTGCCTGGAGTAGATATTTTCCATCCGGCGAGATCGCGGCCTGAGGGACATGCCCGTTGTTGGACACGTTTTCAATTGTAAATTTCTCGAAGGGTATTGCACTGGATTTGTGAAAGAGCGTATATCCGCCGAAAGCGGCGGCAGCCAGCACCAGAAGCGCCAAGGCCAGTATCAACCCGGTTCCAAATTTATTCTTCTGCGCGGCTTCTACCAGCACCGACCCGCTCGAGGCCTTTGCCGGTAGACCGGCCGCGGTTTGCGTTCTGACAACAGCGCCTGACGAAGATTTTGTCGCGGCCGCCGTCTCACGGCTGGCTTGCACTTTGGAGTCAGACGGAGGCCGCCCCGGTTCGAGCTCCCGTTGCAACCGTTTTAAATCTCCCCGCAACTCTGCGGCGACCTGGTAGCGAAGGTCGCGATCCTTTTCTAGAAGTTTGTTCAGTATTCTCTCGAGTTCCTGCGGTACGCCAGCGTTCAATTCCACCGGCGAGACGGGAGCGCTGTGAAGAATACTTCCAAAAATGACGGCACTCGTTGAACCTGGGAAAGGATGTGCGCCGGTAACCATCTGGTAGAGCGCGGCGCCCAGCGAGAATAAGTCGCTGCGCGAATCCAGGATCTCCCCGCGAGCCTGCTCGGGGGACATGTAGGCAATTGTGCCAACAGCCATCCCGGGAGTAGTGACGAAGGCAGTTTCCAGTTCGCCGATCGTGTCAGCGTTTCCGACGTCATCTACCACGAGTTTTGCCAGGCCAAAATCGAGGATCTTGGTTGTACCCCGCTGGGTCAGAAAGATATTTGCGGGCTTGATGTCACGGTGAATGATGTTCTTCTTGTGCGCCGCATCGAGGGCGTCGGCCACTTCGATGCCAATCTCGACCGTACGAGCGACTGATAAAGACGCGCGGCTAAGCGCCTTGTCCAGTGATTCACCCTCCAGCAACTCCATCGCGATGTAGGTCCGGCCGTCGTGCTCTTCAATTGCATAAATGGTGCAGATTCCAGGGTGATTCAGCGCAGAGGCCGAACGTGCTTCCCGCAAGAAACGTTCCATGGCCGCAGGATCGGTCCGCCCGCTTTCCAGCAGGAATTTTAAGGCGACTCGCCGCCCCAGTTTGGTGTCTTCTGCTTCGTACACCACACCCATTCCGCCGCTGCCAAGCTGGCGAATTACCCGATAGTGTCCAATTACTTGGTTGATCATCCGGTTTTGTGTGCCAGAAATGCGCTCTGCGATACTAGCCAAGGCCCAGCGTGCGGTCAATCCGTAGTTGCGAGCCAGGATCCGACAATTTTCTCTGGGGACTACTGCTACACTACACGCTGAATGAACTGGAACTATTGCAATGTTGCATTGCCGGTGCCGTTGCGCATGACGTTTACCTATGCGGTGCCGGAGGAATTGCGGGCGCAGTTGCAGGTTGGCTGCCGGGTACTGGTGCCGTTCCGCAAGAAATCAATGATCGGAGTTGTCACGGCGTGGGAGGAAAGAGCGCCAGCCGATGCAAAAATTCGCGAAATCAGCAAAGTCATGGATTTGCTACCCGCGCTTCCACCAAAACTCATCGAACTGGGGCTATGGATCGCCAACTATTATCTCGCGCCGGTCGGGGAAGTGTTTCGTGGGATGCTCCCTCCGGTTACGGAATTCGCGACCCGGCGCGAAATCATTCTGACAGAGGCAGGACATTTGCTAACGGCAAGTTGGTCCAGTGGCAAGCCGCCAGGCGACTTATCGAGCGGACAAGCGGAATTCCTGCGCAAGCTAGCGGGGAAAAAAGGTGTGATCTTGCTGTCGTCTCCCGCGAAATTGGGTCTTGCGCTCGAGGAATTGCAGAGACTGCAGAAGCGCGGCTTGCTGGAGTTTCGCGAGCTGATGCGCGGCCGCAAACGAAAAATGCACCACATCATTGCCTGGAAGGGTGCCGCGAGCGCGACGGCCGAGCTTGGTGAAAAAGAAAAACGCATACGTTCGCTGTTGGAAACGGAGCGCGGACCGTTGCCGATGCCGCAGTTAGTGAAACTGGCCCAGGCATCGCGGGCATTGATCGGACGAATGTTACGCGACGGGCTGCTTCAAACATGGGAAGAGTCGATTGACCCTGCCGAAGATCCGTTCGATGTCGGATACACGCCGCCCGCCCATTCCTTAAACGAGGCGCAAGAGCGTGTCTTTAACGCGATTCGTGGACGATTTGAATTGGGAGAATTTGGTGTGCAGTTGCTGCATGGCGTGACGGG
Organism: Candidatus Acidiferrales bacterium; assembly: GCA_963723725.1. Taxonomy (GTDB): domain Bacteria; phylum Acidobacteriota; class Terriglobia; order Acidiferrales; family UBA7541; genus Acidiferrum. The sequence goes on along the minus strand of CAVRSA010000010.1, from coordinate 154,645 downwards.
AAGCGGCAAGACGGAAGTCTATTTGCGCAGCATACAGGACACCTTGGCACGTGGGAAAACGGCACTGGTACTTGTACCTGAAATCGCGCTAACTCTCTGGATCGGTCGGCAATGTCGGGCGTGGTTTGGCGCGCGATTTGAGGGCGTGGCAGTTTTGCATTCGGCGTTGAGCGATGTCGAACGGGCCCGCGAATGGTGGCGTGTGCGTACTGGTGAGGCGCGAGTGGTTGTCGGTACTCGCTCCGCGGTGTTTGCGCCGCTCGGAAATGTCGGATTGATTATCGTCGATGAAGAGCAGGAGAATAGTTACAAGCAGGAGGAAACACCCCGCTACCATGGGCGCGACGTGGCCATCGTACGCGCCAAGCTGGAAAACGCGCTGGCCTTGCTGGGCTCGGCGACGCCGTCGCTCGAAACGTATCACAACGCGGTCAACGGCAAATACGAGCTATTGACCATAGCTACCCGTGTCGAGAACCGCTCGATGGCCTCGGTCGAGATTGTGGATCTGCGCGACGAATTTCGGCAGACACAACTGACGAGCCCGATTTCGCAAAAAATGCACGACGGAATTACCGAAGCGCTGTCTTTTAAGACGCAGGCGCTCGTTCTGATCAACCGGCGCGGATATTCATGGTCGGTGCTGTGCCGCAGTTGCGGCGCGTCAGTACAATGCTCTAACTGCAGCATCTCAATGACGTATCACAAGAATCGTAACCGGCTCGAATGCCACTACTGCGGCTCCGTGCAGCCGGTGCCGAAGACATGCCCGAAATGCGATTCGAAGTACATCCATTTTTTCGGCGAAGGTTCCGAACATCTCGAGGAGCGCCTGAGAAAGGAATTTGTGGGTGCGCGGATTGCGCGCCTCGATCGTGATACGGCGCGAACCAAACAGCAGTACCAGGAAACACTGGGGGCATTTGCCACGGGCGCGCTGGATATCCTTGTCGGCACACAGATGTTGGCGAAGGGTCACGATTTTCAGCGAGTGACGATTGTCGGGGTGATTTCCGCTGATTCGTCCCTCAGCATGCCGGATTTTCGCGCCGCGGAACGCACTTTTCAGTTGCTGACGCAGGTGGCCGGTCGGGCGGGTCGTGGCGACTTGCCTGGGAGGGTTCTGATACAGACCTTCTACCCGGATCACTACGCAATTCAGGACGCTGTGCGGCAGGATTACATTTCTTTCTATGAGCGGGAGGTTAATTACCGGCGGATGATGGCCTATCCGCCATTTACTTCGCTGGCCAACGTGATTGTGCGTGATACCAGTCTGGAAAACGCGATTCGGTGGTCGCGGCGGTTGTCGGAGTACTTCTTGCCGCACGATGGAAAAGGTTTGCGTGTGATGGGTCCGGCTTCGGCTCCTTTGGCGCGTTTGAAGCGAGAGCACCGCTACCAGTTTCTGGTCAAGTCGACGAAGCGGAGTCTGCTGACGAGACTTCTAAGCGGAGCGTTGACATTTTGCGATGCGAACGGAATTCCGCAGACTGCGATATTAGTGGATATGGATCCCCTCTCGCTGATGTAAGCAGGCTCACTGAGGCTTGTTGTGTCGCCGGCTCCAGAAAAAGTATGCCGGAACTCCCAACAAAAGCAATGCGATCGAGACGAGCAGGTACGTAAACTGGCCCGGATCCCTGATTGCCGCGTAAATGGGGTTACAGACAATAGCGAGTGCAACGAGCACGAATAACAGCGGCGTGACGGGATAGCCCGGAACGCGATAAGGAAGAGCCTTACCGCGGTTGGCCCGGCGAATCGGGAAGATAGCTGCAGCGCCCAGACCATAGAAAATCCAGCCGATAAAAATGGCTCCGCTGGCCAGCATCACGAAACCGCCGAATGCGGCCAGCACCGCTGACCAAATTCCAAGAGCAATGACCGCAGCGGCAGGCGTGCCGAAACGCGGGTGGACTTCAGCCAATTTTCGGAAGAAGAGATGGTCGTTGGCCATTGCAAAAAACACCCGGGGCGCGGTTAACATGACGCTATTTGTTGCACTGAAGGTAGAAATCAAAATCGTGAGCGCTACAAATTTGCCGGCCCATTTTCCAAGAACGTGGGTGGCGGCGGCGGCCGCGATGGTATCTGTCGACGCCGCTGCAGCCGGCCCCAAAGCAACCAAATAGGCGATGACTGCGAACAGATACAGGCCCATCAGTGCTACGGAGCCAAACAGGAAGGCGCGTGGAAAAGACTTTTGCGGGTCGATCACTTCGCCGGCGCTATACGTACCAAACTGCCAGCCTTCGTAAGACCACAGCACCGTGATCATACCGAATCCGAATGCGGTAAGAAGGCTGAACCCTGAGAGCGAACCAGCCATGGACCTGCCAATCTCCTGAATATGATGTCCCCTCAGAAGCCCAAGTGTAAGAAGTACGATGCCCAGCAGGACGACGATCGAGACCTTCATCAGCGTCGTATCATTCTGCAGATTCGAACTTTTTCGGGTTCCCCAGACGTTTATGGCCGTAATAAGGCCGATCATCACCACGATTACGACCGTTGAACCCGCAGATGAAAGCGGAATCACTTCTCGGAGGTAATTGGTGAATGCGTGGGCCAGTGCCCCGATCGTCGCGCTGGCAATAACCAGGAACAGGCTCCAGCCGTAGAGGAAAGCGGGAAGACGGCCAAAGCCGTCACGGATATAGCAATAGAGTCCCCCCGCTTCGGGATTTGCGGCAGCCAACTCGGCATAGGTGAGTGCTCCGAGGAGAGAGAGCACACCCCCGGCGAGCCAGACCAGGAGTGAATATCCAACGGAGCCACCGAGTTGCCGGAGGATCAATCCCGGCGTGATGAAAATGCCAGAGCCGATGACCGAGCCGACAAAGAGCATCAGGAGGTCCTGCTGACGTAATGTTCTTGAAAGCTTGTGCGAAGGCAGGCCAAGTGGTCCGGCCGATTCGGTCATGCAAGTTACCTTTCGGCGCTAGAGTGGAGCGGGCATAAAGCAGAGCACAAAGACCGCAAAAGCGAGTACGGCGGCGAACCGCCGATTGGGATCAAGTGGAGTCGGGTCGTAGAGGGGGGCGGTGCGAAAGAACCGCAGACAGAACAGCAGCACGGCCCAGATAAACCAGCCATGCCACTGAAAAATGCCCAGCGGGATCAGGGAAATGGGCAGCAAAAGCGAAACCCAGCGGTGCAGTTGCGGACTGACCGAACGCAAAATGTGTCCGCCGTCCAACTGACCGACGGGCAATAGATTCAAAGCCGTCGCAAAAAGACCAACCCAGGCAGCACGCCCAACCGGGTGAAGAAGCAGATCCGATACGTGGGCATTTGGCTGGAGAACGGCTGACACCAATCGCAGAATAAGTGGGACACCGAAAACGATATCGGAGCTGCCATCGACCCCGAATGCTGGAATTACTTTGGCGTGGAGAACGCCAAAAGCCAGAGCGGGGATTGCGACGATGAATCCTACCAGCGGGCCAGAAGCGCCGACGTCAAAGAGTGCGCGAGTTGAGCGAATGGGTGAGCGAATCAGGATGAAAGCGCCAAACGTACCGATCAAGGTCGGTGCAGGAATAAAGAATGGATAACTGGCGTGGATATGATGATACCGGCAAGCGTAAAAGTGCCCCAGTTCGTGAACAAGGAGAATCGTCAGCAGGGTAAGTGCAAACGGCAATCCTGTCAGGAGAATTGCGGGATTGCGATAGAGCAGTTGAAACGTTTGCAACAGTGCGTCGAAGGAAGCCGCCTGATTGTGCGCGTACGCGGCCGCGAAATGAGTGCCGGCAAGCAGCGAAGTGATCAGCGTGAGACCAAACAATCCGATGGCCAACGCGAATGAGCGCGCGCTCGGCTGCAACCGTACTGCCTCGTAGTACGCACTGCTCCTCGGGAAGTCCCGCCAGGGGTTCGGGTCCAGATACGCGGGAACTTGCTGTTCTGTTTCCGGGTTGGTCACAAAATTCTACTTAATTTCGGTTGGTGGTTGCGCCGCAGGCGGCGTATCTTCGAGCCCTTGTAGTTCTTTTCCGGGCTTGAAACGAACAGCTTTTCCGGGAGGAATACTGACTTCCTCGCCGGTGCGCGGATTGCGTCCGATGCCGGTCTTGCGCGGCTTCACGCTGAAAACTCCAAACTTGCGCAGTTCGATGCGCTGGCCGCGCCCCATAGCGCTTTTGAGCGACTCGAAGACCGTTTCGACGGCCTGTTCCGCCTTCGTCCTACTGATGTTCGTTTTCGCTACGACTGCGTTTACAATGTCCAGCTTAATCACGCCGTCCTCCGAAAATTACGTGGCCCGATGCTAGAGGGAGAGGCTGCGGTTGTCAAGACGTTCCCCCTCTACTAAACTCTTAGCCTTTAAGACTATACATCGTTTTATTTCGCTTCGGGAGGAATTGGATGTCTGTCAAGCCAGACCATTGGATTCGCCGAATGGCCCTCGAGAACAAGATGATTGAGCCGTTTACTGACCGGCAAGTACGCGAAGGAGTGATCAGTTACGGAGTGTCATCCTATGGCTACGATATTCGTGTTGCCGACGAGTTTCAAATCTTCACGAATGTTAATTCGACGATTGTCGATCCAAAGCATTTTGATGCACGTTCGCTGGTCTCCTACAAAGGTGATGTCTGCCTCATCCCCCCCAATTCGTTCGCATTGGCTCGGTCCATCGAATATTTCCGCATTCCGAGAAACGTTCTGACGATTTGTCTGGGAAAGTCCACCTACGCTCGTTGCGGCATTATCGTGAACGTCACCCCGTTTGAACCGGAGTGGGAAGGATTCGTAACACTGGAAATCAGCAACACCACCCCGCTGCCCGCAAAGATCTACGCAAATGAAGGTCTGTGTCAGGTTTTATTCTTTGAGAGCGATGAACAATGCGAGATCAGTTATAAGGACAAAAAGGGGAAGTACCAGGCACAGACCGGTATCGTCCTGCCGCGGATGTAGTTTGCTTCTCGTTCTACACCCGCCGCTTCAGCAGCAAAACAGGAAAAAGCGGAATGGGCACGGCACTACCGTGCCCCATGTTTACTTGCGGGCCAGTTTCGCGGCGATTTCCGCGACGTGTTTGCCCTGGTAACGGGCAATCTCGAGCTCAACCGCGCTCGGTTGGCGCGAACCGTCGCTACCGGCAATCGTGGTCGCGCCGTACGGTGTTCCACCATGAATTGCATCCATGTTTGTCAGCCCTTTTTGGCTGTACGGTACGCCGACGATTACCATTCCGTGATGTAGAAGCGTCGTGTGAAAACTGGTAATGGTGGTTTCCTGGCCTCCGTGCTGAGACCCAGTCGAAGCAAACACGCTTCCTACTTTTCCGATCAATGCTCCCTTTGCCCACAGCTGACCGGTCTGATCCAGGAAATTGCGCATCTGACCTGCCATATTCCCAAATCGGGTTGGCGTGCCGAAGATGATGGCATCGGCTTCGACGAGCTGTCCGACATTTGCTACAGGTACCGTTCCGAAGGATGCCTTCGCCGCCTTGGCCCCGTATTGTTCCAGAACGTTGTCGGGTAGGTGCTCGGCCACTTGAAAAAGCGATACCTCCGCTCCTGGAAACTCTCGGGCACCCGCTGCGATCGCCTCGGCCATTTTGTAGATGTGGCCGTACATACTGTAAAAAATGACCTGTACTTTAACGCTCATCTGTACCTCCTCGTGAAATTTGGAAAATTATGCAGAATCTGTTTTTGAATTGAGGACCAGGGGATAACCTCGTTCCCGCCATGCTTCCAGGCCCCCCGCCAGCGGACGGATATTCTTGATGCCTTTCTTGCGTAGCAGCAACGCCACACGGGCGCTGGTGGCCTCGTTCGGTCAAGTACAGTAGAGGATTACCTCGCGATCGTGCGGCAGGCTTTCTCCTTTTTCCTGCAATTCGCTGGAATCAATACGGAATGCGCCTGGAATCGTTTCGGGATCGGCTTCAAAATCCAGAGAATGACGCAGATCAAAGATGGTAAGTTCCTCGCCGTCATCGATTTTTTTCTTCAAATCTTCGGCACTGATCCGTGCCACGCGAAGATCACGCAGGAATTTCTGGCGCGACAGATATTTGTATGCGACGTAACCGACGAGGGCTGCGAAGAGGACTACAAACAATCCACGGCCTAGACTTTCCGCCTGCTCGGCAATTCTCTCGATCTGGTTGCTGAAGATATAGCCAACTCCGAGGAATGTGCCAGCCCAGAGGAGCGAACCCATGGCGTCAAAAAGCAGGAACTTTCTCAACCGCATGTGGAAGACCCCGGCAAGCGGTGTGGCAACCGTGTTCAGGCCAGGGAGGAATTTGGCAAAGAGAAGGGAACGGGCACCTTGTCTTTCAAAGAGGCCTTCCGTGCGCCGAACGCACGAGTCCGGTTCCAGGGAAATTTTGCAAAGCAGCTGCAGGACCCTAATCCCTTTTGTGCGCCCGAGCTGGTACCAAATGGTGTCGGCGGTAATCGCCGCCAGCAAGCAAGCCAAAAGCGCAATTGCTAGATTCAATTTGCCGGCTCCGGCCAATGCACCCGCGGCCAGAAGCAGCGGAATCGAAGGGATCGGCATACCTGCCTGTTCGGCAAAGACCCAGGCCACAAGAACCAGGTAGCCATGGCGCAGAATGAATTCCAGCATGCCGTGCATAAATGCGGACCTTTCGACCAGTTACAACTGCAAGAGGCGAAGATTACTTCGACAAAAATTTGGCTGGCTTACCCCATTCGTCGGACATCACAAAATCTTTGAGCGGCTTGCGAGTTCGAGGGGCCAGTTCGCGTTCGCGCAGTGGTTCCGGAAGGTCTTTTGGATCCCCCGGGTATCCGATCACAAATGCGGCGATGGGTTCCCAACCCTTCGGGATGTGAAATAGCTCGACAGCCTTCTGCGGATCAAAACCAGCCATCTGGTGAACAAAGAGCTCGCGGGCGGTTGCTTCGCTCGTCAGATGAGCGACCGCTGCGCCTGTGTCATAGAACGCATTCCGATTCGGTTGCTGGTTCCGCGCGAACTCCATCTGAGAGACTGCGATTGCAATCACAGGCGCATACTTTGCCCAGGACTGATTGAAATCCACCAAGACGCTCAAGACCTTGTGGAATGTCGCTGGGTCGTTCTTTGTCGCGACGATGAACGCCCATGGCTGCTCATTATTACTGGACGGTGACCATCGGGCGGCTTCAAACAAGCTCCGGAGAGTTTCCTCAGACACTGGCTTGTCAGAAAATGCACGGGGACTCCAGCGATTTGCAACCAGTGAATGGACCGGATGTTCCGTATTTGCCGGCTTCAACATAAGAATGCTCCTTGATTTAAGGCTTGCCGTACGTTTCAGACGAGCTGGCTTGCCGCGATCTTTACAGCCTCGAGCTACTTTGCCGCGGGCGGTTGAACCATCTCGACGTCCAGCGTGATGTTCACGTCGTCCCCAACGATCGCGCCTCCGTTATCCATCGTCTTGCTCCAGTTCAATCCGAAATCTTTGCGATTGACTTTCGTGGTGGCGCTAACTGCCGAGCGTGTAAGCCCCCAGGGGTCTTTCACGGGCGCTTTCGGGCCTTCGACGTCAAGCACGACAGATTTGGTCACGCCATGCATCGTCAAATCGCCGGTGACTTTAAGCTTGCCAGGCGAGACCTGCTCAACTCTTGTCGATTTGAAGCTGAACGTCGGGTACTTGGCGACGTCAAAAAAGTTTGGGCTTTTCAGGTCGTTGTCGCGAGCCGGTTCGCGCGTGTCAACGGTCGTCGCATCGATGGTGACATTGACACTCGAGTTCGAGATATTCTTGTCGTCGAGAATAACTGTCCCGTTAATACTGTGAAACTCTCCGCGAACGGTCGCGATCATCAAATGCGTGACTGCGAACTGTGCGTCTGAGTGCTTTGGATCGATCTGCCATGTGGTAGTGCCTGCTGCAGCTGAGCCTGCCAGGATTGCTGCCCACCCCATCGTTATTGCCCACTTGGTGAAGTTCATTTCTGCCTCCGTTTCAGGTTTGACATCTTCGAAAATCAATCGTTCAAGGCCAGTATTGGATGCCCGGCGCTAGGGACACGGTTCGCGATTTACCACATCCTCGAGCAAATCCGCCAACGCCTTCATTCGCGAGGACTTCATGTGGGCGAATTGGCGTTTATGAAGGTCCCGCACTGGCTGATCCAACTTTTTCAGGAAGGCCAGACCTTCCGCCGTAATCCGGGTCATGATGACTCTGCGATCGTCTTTTTGCCGCTCGCGTGTAATCAATCCGCGCTTTTCCATGCGGTCAAGGAGGCGCGTCATGTCCGGATCGCGCGAAATCATGCGCTCGCTGATGCCGCGACACAACATGCCGACCGGTTCTGCACCGCGCAGAATCCGCAATACGTTGTATTGAGCCATCGTCAGGTCGTGCGATTTGATGAGCTGCTCGGCTTCCTGGGACAGGGAATCGGCGGATCTGAGGATTGCAACAAAAAGCCGATCTTGGTGCAAAACTTCCCCACAGGGCTGTTTTTTACCCGGAGATTTCATAGCGGCGATATTAGTTGTTACAACAACTATTGTCAAGAGGAAAGTTATGGGCCCGACAATCCGTCTCTCTAGGGCTTTGCCACAGGGCGCAGGTGAACTTCGCTGATAAAGCTTTGTGGTCCCTGTAAGGCAATCATCGCGACAGCGTGCGCTACATCGTTCGCGGTCAAGACCTTCGTGGGGTCCTTTGCTCCTCGTCCGGAAAATTCCGTCGCCACACTGCCCGGACAAACGGCACTCACCCGAATCCCGTGCGTCCGCAGGTCTTCTGCCATGCAACCGGTCAGGCCAAGCAATCCCCACTTGGATGCGCAATACAGGCCACCGCCCGCGAAGACATTCCTGCCGGCAAGAGAACTGATGTTGATGATGTCTCCGGACTTACGAGGAATCATACGAAGTGCAACCTGCTTGGAGACCAGAAAGACGCTCTTCAGGTTCGTGCTCATGACCAGATCCCAATCCTCTACCGATTTTTCCTGTACGGCACCGAACATTCCCATCCCGGCGTTATTGACTAGGATATCGATGGGTCCCAGATCGGATTCCGTGCGATCAACGAGTCTGGTGACGTCGCTGCCGTTGGCAACATCAGCGACCTGAGCCAATACTCTGGCGCCGGATTCACGCAGTTCTTTGGCGGTTGTTTGCAATTGAAGCTCGCGACGAGCACACAGACTTATGGCTGCACCTAGCGAAGCGAGTGTTTCCGCTATGGCCTTGCCGATTCCTCGAGAACTTCCGGTAATCAGAGCTGTCCGTCCAGCCAGCTGATATCCGCGTGCACCACTATTGATTTGATTTATAGCAGTCATAGGTATTACGCCTCGCGCAAGCCACGTTTTTTGTGCGACACTCATCATACTCCTAAGGTTTCGCCAAGATGGAGAAGCCGTCCGGTGCACTAAGAATTGTAGTGAAGCCACTACAATTATTCAGCGGGATCATAGAGTGAACCACGTACAGCAGGTATCGGCTTGCGAATCGGTATCCCCTGCACCTATAATTTCAAGGTTTCCGGAGTCGGGTCGGGCCAGGGAATCCGTGAGAGTTCCAACTCAGGCGGATTAATTATCCTAAACAGGTTGTTGCAGCGAGGAGAAAAGGGAATGAACGTTACACGTCGAGTGGCGCGCACGGCTTTCATTGCGTTGCTGAGCCTCTTTTGTATGTCGGTTGTGGCAGTTCGGGGACAGGACGCTGGCGCCCCCGCCGGCCAGAAGTACACCATGGCGGAGTACAACGCATACCAGGCGGCGGCTGCGGAAAAGAATCCTGCCGCGCAACTCAAGTTGCTCGATGATTTCGTGTCGAAATATCCGAATTCAGCCTTGCTGAATTATATATACACTCTGTATTTCACCAATTACGGCAACGCCAAGAACTTCCCCAAGACGATGGAATATTGCGACAAGTTGATTGCCCTCGGTGACAAGGCGAATCCGGCCGAACGGTATCAAGCTTACTCGGTTCGAGCCTACGCCTATAACAACACGCCGAATCCTGACGCTGCGACGGCTACTGCGGCTCGCGCTGCGGCGTTGGCGGGTGTGAAGGCCGTCGATGCATTGCAGAAGCCAGAGGGTGTCGACCAGGCGAAATTTGACCAACAGAAGAAAGAATCGATCACCATGTTTAACGGCACTGCCGCCAATGCCGCGATGGCCGCCAAGGACTACCCGGGAGCCATTGAATCTTACAAAGCAATCCTGCAAACGGCGCCCGACGATCTGATCTCCAACTACCAGCTCGGCAAGGCATATATGGCGATTAACCCGCCACAGCAACTCGATGCATTGTGGTATTTTGCTCGTGCCGCAAGCGCAAAGAGTGCCAACGCCCAGCAATCTACACAGGTGAAGACCTATCTGCGTAAGCTGCTGGCAGCTTATCAGGGTGGCACCGTGTGCGATCCGGTCACTGATGCCGAGCTAAATGAATTGCTGCAGCTTGCTTCCACTTCGACCGATCGCCCCGCGACTTACAAACTCTATAGCAGCGCCGAGCTAACCGCTGCACAAAAAGATATGACCATCGCTTCGGTCGTTACTGACCTTAAGGGCGGAGGAGACAAGGCCAAGCTGACCTGGACCGCTTCTTGTGGACTGGAATTCCCAGATGTACCCGGAAAGATCATCGAAGTGACAGCAGGAACGGATTCGACGCAGTTGAAGACTGCATTTGTTACCAGCGACGCGGAGTTTGATGCTGCTACAACGCCGAACATGGACGTAAAGGTTGTTGGGCAGCCGGACGCTGCAAAGCTTGAGAAAGGCAACCCGGTGCGATTTACCGGAACGCTCGTTTCCTACGATCCGGATCCCGCTTTTATGCTGCACTGGGACAAGGCCAAGGTCAACGAAGAGGATTTGCCGAAGGACAACAAGAAGCCAGCGGCAAAGAAACCAGCGGCAAAGAAGCCATCCTAACCTCGTTCTGAAATTGGAAAATGTGAAAGGGCCTCGAGAGAGATTTCGGGGCCTTTTCTTTTGTAGCGGGTTTGGCTATGCACCCTGGACTATCGCAGCTGGAGCGGGCGAGGCGCGCTCAACGGGATTTCCCACGGCGATGATCGAGCTTGTACTCGCTTATCTTGCGGCTGAGGGTGTTGCGGTGAATTCCGAGCACCACGGCTGCGCGCGACTGATTACCTTCTGTGCGTTCAAGCACGCGCTTGATGAATCGCTTCTCAAATTCGCCGACCGCTTCGTCAAACAGTATGCCGCGTTCTACCATCTGAACGACAAGCCCTTCCAGTTGATCTCTCACGACTTCACTCTCCCGACCGTTGGGTTTTTGTATTTGATGGGGCCGGCATTCTAATCCAATTCGTGCCCGACCAGGATTCGATATGCTTCTCTGTATTTGGCACGCGTTGCCGCAACCACCTCCGGGGGCAGAACCGGTCCAGGTGGCGTTTTCGGCCACTGGATGCGTTCGAGGTAATCACGCACAAACTGTTTGTCGAATGAACGCTGGGGACCTCCCGGTTCATGGTCCGTAGCGGACCAGAAGCGTGACGAGTCAGGTGTCAGTGCTTCGTCGATCCAGATCAGTTCATCGTCCAAGATGCCAAATTCGAATTTGGTGTCTGCCAACAGGATCCCGCGCTTCTGTGCGTAATCCGCCGCTCTGCGATAAATCTCGAGCGTGACATTGCGAACCTTCTCTGCTAATGGCCGTCCCAGCATTTCCGCGGCCTGTGCGAACGGAATATTTTCATCATGTCCGGAAACAGCTTTAATTGCGGGCGTGAAGATGACTTCCGGCAGTTTGTCGGACTCTTTCAATCCAGGAGGAAGAGCGATGCCGCAGATCCTTCCGTTTGAGCAGTATTCCTTCCAGCCGGAACCGGACAAATATCCCCGGGCTACACATTCAATCGGAAGGGGTCTAGTCTTGCGGACAACCATCGTACGCCCGGAGAGATCGTCTACGAATTGATTGAAGGGAGCAGGGAAGTCGGTCGAACTGATGACATGGTTCGGTACAATCCCATCCAACAAATCAAACCAGAACAGAGAGAGTTGTGTGAGGACGCGGCCCTTGTCCGGGATTGGAGTTGGCATGACTACATCAAAGGCCGACAATCGATCGGTGGCAACGATGAGCAAGCGATCTTGCAAATCGTAAATGTCACGGACCTTCCCGCGCGCCACAGGCGAAATTCCGGCGAAATTTGTTTCCCGAATTGTTTTTGTTGCTGGAATTGCAGCCACTGAACCAATCCCCTGACGAAGCGACGGTCATTCTAACTCAGCGGACGGCGAAGTCAATGTTGCGAATCACTTTTTGACGTGACTGCAGAGCATAAAGATTTATGGTCGAAATGGGTTTTGCTTATGGAAAAACCTCAGCAATCATGCGTTGCGAGTTTCGACTGCCAGTCTAGGCCGCAGTTGCGGCTTTTCGCTTCTGCGAAGGCGCTTCGTCGCCTTCCCAACGCACGCTGACAAGCTTAGAAACGCCGGGTTCCTGCATGGTTACGCCGTACAGTACGCTCCCAGTCTCCATCGTCTTCCGGTTGTGAGTGACGACGATGAATTGGGTTTGTGCGCTCATGTCACTGATCAAGCGCGTGAATCGCCCCACGTTGGCCTCATCGAGTGGCGCGTCGACTTCGTCGAGAATACAGAACGGGCTGGGCTGGTATTTGAAAATGGCGATCAACAGAGCAAGTGCGGTCATCGCCTTTTCTCCACCGGAGAGCAGCAGGACGTTCTGCAGTCGCTTGCCCGGCGGTGAGGCGACAATATCGATGCCGGCGTCACCGGAGCTGTCTGCTTCGGTCAGACGCATTTCCGCCGTTCCCCCGCCAAATATGGTCTGAAACGCGGCGGTGAAGTTGCTGTTGATGGCGATAAAAGCCTGTTCGAAGCGATCTTTGGTGATAAGGTCCAGTTCTTTAATGGCCTGTTGTGTATCGGTGATGGATTGCAGCAGGTCGTCGCGTTCGCGGGTAAGGAACGTGAAGCGTTGTTCGCACTCATTGAATTCTTCCAGCGCCATCATGTTCACGGCGCCCATGTTTTCGACGCGTTGCTTCATTTCCTGGTAGCTGGCTTCTGCGGTCGCAAGTTCTTCGCCGGACATGAACGCAGACTCTGAAGCGATAAGATCTTCCGGCTGGGCATTTACCTCGGCCAGACAAGTTTCGCGAAGGTGCTGGCGATCGGAGTCGTTGCGCGCCTTGTCCACTTCGAAGTGCCCTCGTTCTTCTCGCATCTCCTGAAGAGTCTGGCGGGCCATTCGCAGGTGATCTTCCACCTGGGCCACACGAGTACGGGCACCATCCCACTCCGTCTCAAGCTGCTTTTGGCCTTCCTCGAGGCGAGCTTTTTCGGATCGCAAAACGGTGAGTTGTTGCGTCAGCTCCTCCGTTTGCTTGGCCATCGCGATGGTTTCCTCGCTGATCGAAACCTCCTGCTGCTTGAGGGCAGCTTCGCGGCGATCCAGATCCTGCTTTTCCTCTCCGAGTCGCTTGGCGATTGCTTCGGCGGAAGCCAGGCGCTCGTTCATTGCCGCCAGTTCAGATTTCGCTGTACTCAACTGTTCCTGTTCAGCTTGTACTGCACTTCTCAATTGCGTGACTTCTTCCGCGAGTCGGGTACTCTCGGCTTCCGCTTCAGCGCGGCTCGTTAGAGCCGTTTCATGTTGAGTCTTTGCCCGGGCCGCACGTTGTTGTACGGCGTCGATTTCTTTCCTTACGCGGGCTAATTCACTCTGGCAAACTGTGAGATCCAGCCCCAACCGTGCAAGTTCGCTTTGCATTTGCTCGTGACGGTGCTTTGCTGCGAACAAGGTCCGCTCGGCGTCACGCTGTTGCTGTGTCAACTGCTCCTGCGATTGTTCGTCGGTCCGCAGTTCCAGCAGCACAGCCTCCAATTCCGATTGCATCGTAGCTGAATCGCTTTCTAGTTGCATTACTTCCGCGTCCATTGCCCGCAGTTCGCGTTTCATGCCGAGCGGACCGGCATCATCCGGCTTGCCGCCCGTGACCATCCGGCCCTGATAGCATGTGCCTTCCGGCGTGACGAATGCGTATTGCGGATATTCGCGAGCCAGCTTTTCCGCGGTCGTCGCGTTTTCGGTCAGATAGCCAGAACGCAGTCTCGGTAAAAACTGCTTGGCCGCAGGTCCCAGGGGATCACGGAACTCCACCAACTTATCAAGTCGCGAAATAACCCCGTCTTCCGAACGGAAATGTACGATCGGTTCGTACTCTTCCAGGCGAAGATTGCGAAGAGAATCGACAAAAAAAGTAGCCCGGCCGCCAACTTCATTTCGAAGCATAGAAACGCCTGCACGGGCATGGTCATATGTCTCAACGACGACATATTCGAGTTCGTCCCGCATATATTGCTCGAACGCGGCTTCGTGTTGCTCCTGAACTTCGGCGTAGTCGGCCAGCACGCCAACGGCGCGAAAGTTCTGCCCTCCATTCCGCTCATTGGCCGCGAACAGCTTTTGCACTGATTCGCCAGTGTAGGAGTGATCGTTCAGGATCTGCGTCAAAGTGGAATGGCGAGCGCGAACGCTCGCCAGGGAGTCGCGCAGGGAGTCCGCTCGTGCACTGGTTTCTTCGCGTTTCTGGCGAAGTCCGGCGATAAGTTTCTGCAACTCAACCGCTTTTTGTTGCAAGCCGCCCAGTTGATTGATGGAGTTTTGCCATTCTTGCGCGGCACGTTCCGCGTCATCTCGCACACGAATTGAAGATTCCAGTAAAGCTGACTCGCGCGCTTCATTGCGGCGTAGCGCATCGCTCTGATGCACCAATGCTTCCTCGGCCTGCTTCTGTTCGCCGTGAAGCTGCAACAAGCTCTCTCCTGCCTGTGTCGCGGCGCGGCGCAGACTCTCCATGCGACTTTCGGATTCGCTAATCTGCGAAGCACGAGTAGTGGCGCGGGTGGCAAGCTCTTCCACCTGGGCATGCAAGGTGACCGATTCGGTGCGCACGGCCTGCACGGCTTGTTGCTGAGCAAGATTTCGAGACTCCCACTCCGCCGCTTGAGCGGAGAGTGCGGCGCGCTCCGCAACGATCTGCTCGTTACGGCCGGTAAGCTCCGCACTACGCGTCTGATTGAACGCAATCCGGTTCTCGCTGCGGTCAACTTCGAGCGCGGTGTGATTCAGCACGTTCTGATTCTGACGCAGCTCGCTGTCGAGCGAGTAAATCCGCTGAGTCAGACGATCCTGTTCTCCTTCTTGTTCGTGAATCGTCCGCGCGTGCTCGGTTTCGGCCGCCGTCAGTTCGGCCAGTCTTGTTCCAAGTCGCTCGGCTTCGCTATCGAGTTCGCGCGCTTTGCCTGCAAGCATCTGGCGCACGATTCCCCGCATCTGGTCCCGAATTTCTGAATACCGGCGGGCTTTCGCGGCCTGTCGCTTGAGCGAGGCAAGCTGCTTCTCAACTTCCACCACAATGTCGTTCACCCGGGCCAAATTCAGCTTGGAGGATTCCAGCTTGGCTTCGCTCAGGCGCTTTTTCGTTTTGAACTTGGTCACGCCGGCAGCTTCTTCAATAATCGCGCGCCGCTCCATCGGTTTTGTGGCAAGAATCTGTCCAATGCGTCCTTGTTCGATGATTGCGTACGAATCCGGACCCAACCCCACACCCATGAACATTTCCTGGATGTCGCGCAGGCGGCCGACGCGACCGTTGATCAGATATTCGCTCTGTCCGCTGCGATACAGACGCCGGCTAACGACAACTTCACCTGGGTTAGTAACAGACGGAGTTTTTTCCGATTTTTTCTTCTTCTTTCCCTTGAATCCGCTCTCTGCAAGCGGTGTGGCGTCGTCGCCAGCTTCGGCAGGTTCTTGATCGCCGGTCTCGGAACTCGGCACATCTTCCGTAGCCGCCTCGGCCGGCAGATCCAGAATGATGTCACCGTTTTCGGCCGTTCCCTCGGACGGGGCCAGTGTCTCTGCTGCGGTTTCCATCACAAACCTTGCAGCTTCGGCCAGTTCGGGATCCTCCATCGTGATGGTTACTTCGGCCAGACCCATGGGCGGCCGTTTGGTTGTTCCGTTGAAGATGCAATCCGACATTCGTTCGGCGCGAAGAGACTTGTGGCTCTGCTCGCCGAGTACCCAGCTGATCGCATCCACCACGTTGGACTTGCCGCAACCGTTCGGACCAACAATGCAAGTCGTGCCGTTACCGCTGAATGTCACCACGGTACGTTCACAAAAGGATTTAAAGCCTACGATTTCGACTTTGCGCAGCTTAAGCAAGGTGTCCCCTTTTGTCGTTAACTTCTACTTCGCGTCCGCCTGCCACAAAAGTGGCGGCAAAATATAATTCCAACAAGGCCGGGGTGTTTGCGCGCGAAGAGAGACGACTACTCTTTCCTCGAAGGGAGGTTGATCCACGCGACGCTTCTGCCCGTAACAGACAGAAAGCACATACGTTTGGCAGGTTCTCAGTCAGAGCCCAGCCGCCTGGCGCTAAGATGGCGGTACGGGAAAAAAGACTAACATGTGATGGCTGACCTGTAAAGCCCTACCCTACGTATTGTGGCCCCTTTTGACAGGCCACAAGCTATACATTTTATCGATTTGCAGGGCTGAATCCGGATCCCGGACCCATTCTTGCGATCAATCTCAGCCGCCGGTAGTCGAGAGTCCATAGGCTGCCGTCGAAAAGCTCCGACCGCGCCTCGCTTACCGTACGTTGAATAAATCGATCTCGATCAGCCTCGGAAAGCCTACTGAAAATCTGGCCGCCGAACATCCGCAACCAATTTGCGAGGCCATGTTCGCCCTCTTCCAAGGGAGTCGGTCGATCGAATAAAAGTGCGTACGACACACGTAATCCGTGTTTTTCGAGAAGTCCTGCGTATTCAGGCAAAGAGGGGTAATACCATGGGTTTGGCATGGGCTGAGCGAACTTCAGGCTGATCCAAGCGCGCTCGGCCGCGGCAAGGAGCTTCGCAATATTTCCCTGACCGCCAAATTCCGCGACAAACCTGCCTTCCGGTTTCAGCAGACGTACAATCTCGCTGATTACGCGCTCCGGTTCGCGAATCCAGTGCAGTGTGGCATTTGAAAACACTGCATCAAAAGGAGTCTCGAGTGGGATGGCTCTGGCGTCCGAGACCTCAAAGCGTATTCCAGGATAAGCTCCCCTTGCCTGTCGAATCATTTCCGCGGAGTAATCAACTCCGGTAGCGGTTGCCCCAAATGTTGCAATCTTTGCCGTGAGATGCCCTGTCCCACAACCGATATCCAAAATCTCCTCGCCTGGCAGCGGAGCCAGCAATTCAATCAGTCCCTCGGCCATTCTGTACACGAAGGAGTGCTTTTCATCATAGAGACCTGCATTCCACCCGGAGCCTTGCTGGGCCATTTCAGATTCCTCCCATCTCGAGAACCGCTCCTCCATCGGTTTCAATCGTCTCGCTGCTGCCTTTCGACATGATGCTTACCGATGCGGACGCCAAACTGGCATTCGCCACCGGGAAGGTCCCACTCTCATCCGTCTTCGTGTATGGCAATCGGTGAATCCCAGGGGCCATTCCTTCAATGGACGCGTCAAGGTGCAAACCGTCGGGTGCCGTGCCGCTGAAGGTCCATTTCAGTCGATTGGGCTCATTCAAAATCGTATGTTCGTTGATCTTCCTTAGAATTGTCGCCCGGCCACCGTGCCACAGGACTACCTTGCGAAAGGTCATTCCAAGGGGCAGATCATAAACGAGAGCTTCAAGTGTGCTCGCATGCCCGCGGGCGTTCGGGAAAAACGCATGCATCCAGCGCCAGTAGGTCCGATGTCGATAGCCGCAATTGTGCCCCTGCACGCCAAATCCGACCGGATGACCCTGAACGACATTGCCGTCTAAGTTTATTTCCCCACTGAAAAGCGCATCGGAATGCGGCGATTTCGAAAATCCGATCCACCCTTTATTACTCAGCACAAATCCAAACTCCGAGTTCCACTTTAATTTCCAGGACAGTGCACGTCCGTTAACCTGCAAATTTCCCCAACACCGGCCTTCTTCAATACCGTTTTCTGCGATCTGGCAATAGAAGGGAAGCACTTTTCTTCGACTCAACGACAGCTGTTCTCTGGTAAAGCCTTGAATGAAGCCTTGAGACGCGCCGTTTCGGGGAAACCACGTTGCCCATACTTGAGCGGGCCTTGCGGTGTCTTCGCTCTTTTTGCCCAAATTCGTAATCAAGTACCGAAACCACCACGCCCCGTCGCCGTTTGCCAGACCGCATCGCAAAAACCAAACTTCATACCGCCGTTTCATTGCCGCGGAAGAGTACACCGCGTTCAACTGCATTGCTCCCATGCGATTCACCACACTCTGTGACACATTGATCGATCGCTATACGCCCAGACCTCTCGCCAATCCGATTCGTTTTTCTCTCCGCCTTCCGCGACTTCTGCAGGACCTGAGTGCAACGGTCAATTTTGCGGTTTTTCGTCCCTGTTTCGTTCTTGTCCTTGTTTGCCCAGATGCGCATCGAACCAAGTCACTACTCGCTTCTGCACGTCGACGCGGTGTTTGGCTTCCTGAAACCCATGGGGCTCCCGCGGATAGAGCACCAGTTCGCTCTCCACCCCGTACCGCTTCAATCCGCGATACAGTTCCTGACTTTGTCCTTGCGGATCGACAGTGTCATCTTCGCCTTGCAAAATCAATGTCGGCGTTTTCGCGTTTCGCACATACAAAAATGGTGAGGCGTTCAGAAATCCCTCCGGCTTTTCGTACGGTACCCCCCAAAACCACTCGTCATAGGCAGGACCGGCTTCGGTTCCAAATTCCGAAATTAGATCCGCCATCCCTGCGCCGGAAACTGCCGCCTTGAACCTCTGCGTCTGCGTCACGGCCCATTCCGCCATGTAGCCACCGTAGGACCAACCGCCAATTCCTAAGCGTTCCGGATCAGCCATGCCTTTCACGATAAGGTCCTCTACACCAGCCATCACATCTTTAAAATCTCCCCCGCCCCAGTCGCCGCGATTCGCTTCGACAAATTTTTGTCCGTAGCCTACTGATCCACGGATATTTGGATACATCACCAGATAGCCACGTGCCACCAACAACTGTCCCCAGGCGTCGATGGCGTCTTCCCAATTTCCCGTCGGCCCACCATGGATCAGCACGACCGCAGGGAAAGTACCTTTGTGCTCGAAGTTTACAGGCTTCAAGAGCGCGGCTTCAATTTCCAGGCCATCGAAGGACTTATATCTGTAATATTCCTGCGGAACGATGGTGTACTGTTTGAACGAATCATTTACGTGACTGACCTGTTCGGTCTTGCCGTTCGCGTCGCGCAGCCATAACTCCTGCATGGTTGTCGTTGTCTCGCCCACAAACGCCAATTCGCCAGCAACTGACAAAGAGAAAGCCCCCGGATTCACGGGTTGGTCGGATAAATCCTTCCGTTCACCATCGACGAGGTAGGTCGTAAACTTGCTTCTGAACCCCTCCGCATACACTGCCATGATTGAGCCATCTTTCGCCCATTGAAAATGGTTTACTTCGCGATCGAGGCTCGCACCGGTCAGATTTTTTGTCACCCCGAGTCCGACCGGCAAGATCAACAGGTCACTGGGCTGCGGCCCATCTTCTCGGCTGCCGATGATTCCGACAAACTTGCCATCCGGCGATATACGCAAATTTGTGAAGGGTCCGGTGGTCGCCAGCATTTCTTTTATTTTTCCGTCCTGCAGCGTGACGGAATACAGCCGGTCCGTGAAGCGATCAGAGAATGGATGGTTAGTTGCCTGAACGACGAGGGATTGTCCGTCGGGCATCCAGCCTAGATCTTCTACGCGCCAACTTGACTCAGTGAGCGCACGTTCCTTTCTTGTGACCAGGTCCATCACCCATAACCGAGCCTGTTTGTCTTCGCGATCTACGACATGCGCATCATCTTTGTCTTTGATCTTATTTTCTTCGAGGTCTGTCTTGGGATCCGGTGCAAGAAAGGCAATCGACTTTCCGTCCGGTGACCAGCCCACTTCGCTGACGCTGGCTTTGCCCTTTGTCAGCTGTACAGCCTCTCCGCCTTGCATTCGCAAAAGGTAAATCTGCTGTTCATCCCCATCACGATTTGACAGAAACACCATTTGCTTTCCGTCTGGAGACCAGCGGGGCGATGTCTCTGACTTGCTGGAATATGTCAATTGCCGCGAAGCGTTCTTCTCTTTTTCGTAAAGCCAGATATGACGGGTACGCTTTTCCTCCGTTCGCGGTTCGTTCACAACGAATGCCACACGCAATCCGTCCGGCGAAAATTGAGGGTCCTGCAGGCTGCGCAACTGCAAAAATGCTTCTGGAGTCAGCGGTTTCTTCCCGTTCTCGGCATTTCCCTGAGACCAGGTCGGACCAGAGAGGAGAACCAATCCGACGGCAATCGTCCAAGCTTTCTTTATCATCCCGAATCCCCCAAAAGACTCATCCAGCGAACTCTATCATCAGTGCTTAGCCCCAGAAATGCGAGTCTCCGGGTAAGCTCGTGCTCAGCACGGTCGTTGGACTACCCCGAATGAACCATTTTCTGCTGACTGACGGAGTCGCCGTCTTCTTTTCTTAATCCGAGAAATACGCTGGTTGAAAGAACGGTCATGACGCCCAGAACATAAAACGCGTGATGGATTCCATGGATAATTTCCGGTGGATTGGTCTTGAATCGATCGGGGATAAAGACGGCAGTCACCAGAGAAGCTGTGGCAACACCAAAACTGATAGACATCTGCTGCATCGTGCTGGCTATGGTGCTGGCGCTGCTCGAATCCTCATCGCTGACGTCAGCATAAACCAGCGTGTTCATGCTGGTGTATTGCAGCGAAGTAAAAAATCCATAGCAGAACAGCTGGAGCACGATTCGCCAGATGGCCGTCCCCACTCCAATGGTCGAAAACAACAGGATCATCACTCCGATCGTGACAGTGTTTGAAATCAATACGGCTCGGTAACCAAAGCTCTTCAGGATCTTGGGCATCGTGAGCTTAAGACTCATCGCCGCTATCGCTTGCGGCATCATCAGCAAACCGGACTCGATCGGGGTCAACCCCATGCCTACCTGATATAGCAGAGGAAAAAGGAATGGAATTCCCCCGATTCCAAGGCGGGTGACGAAGCTCCCGACTACCGATGCGCGAAACGTGCGAACGCGGAATAGCACCATCTTCAACAGCGGATACGCCGATCTTGTAGCGTGGAGTCCATAGGCTGCAAGTAGCGCGAGAGAAATGACCAGCAAACTTACTATTTCCCGCGTACGTAAAGTATGCTCTCCAAAAACTTCCAGTACATAGGACAGCAGCGCCACGCCAGAGCCGAACAAAACCAACCCGATGACATCAAGAGGACTCGTGTGCTCTTCCCGATAATCAGGAAGATGCAGGTAAACCATCACCAGGCCCAGCAAGCCGATCGGTATATTGACAAAGAAAATAACCCGCCAGTGGAGATATCCGACAATCAGTCCGCCGGCGATCGGACCCAACATTGGTCCGATCAACCCCGGAATCGCGACAAAGCTCATGGCGCGAATTAATTCACTTTTTGCGAACGTGCGCACGATGGTTAACCTGCCTACCGGCACCATCATCGCACCGCCGCCCCCTTGCAAGATCCGGCATGCGACAAGTGCGTGAATATTGCTCGATATCCCGCACAGGAACGACCCCAAAGTGAAAATTCCGATTGCACTGGCGAAAACGCGTCTGGTGCCGAACCGGTCGGCCATCCAGCCACTGATCGGAATGAACACCGCCAAGCTCAGGGTATAGCTGGCGAGTACCGACTTCATGCTCAGAGGCGCAACGTTTAATGCGGCCGCAATCGTTGGCACGGCGGTATTGAGGATGGTGGTATCGAGCGATTCCATAAAAAACGCCACGGCCACCAGCCACGGGAGTAATCGCTTGCTGGTTGTTCCTGAGGGCATTACCTGCGGAGGAACCGATGGTTCTCCGTTCATGACATCCGATTTACCCATGGCTGTCAGATGCGAATGAAAGCAATAAGTATGACGGTGCCACTCACGCTTTCATCCTGCTGGGCCCATCCGTAGCCATACTGGCTGCTCCCATCGCTGCTAGTTCTACCTCCTGACAGGTTACGATCATTGTGCAACGCTTCAAATTCTCCCATCACTGTTCCGTTTTCTGCTAACGGTGTTCTGCCTCTGGTTCCTGTGACAGCTGCGTGACTACTATCAGCGAGGGCAGCGCATGGCATGTGAAAACGAATCACCTCGCTCGCAGTTGACCGGATCATCGAAACACGCTATTACCGTTCAAGAGGGCTCCCGGCATGCGTCATCTTTCGAATCACCGAATCAGATTTCTCTGGCAGTCCGTATTGGGCTCATTCTTTGTTGCGATTCTATGTGGCCCGGGTGTTGCCCAGCAAATCCCGGCAACCCAGGCGCCCGCCCTCGACGGCACCACGGTGAGCTTCCCGCATGAGGCTAGCGGCCGGCCTCTGCTGTTTGTAATTGGGTTTTCCCGTAAGAGCAGCGACCAGGTTGAGGAATGGAACAAGCGACTTTCACCACTGTATCTGAAGAGCACCCATGTCTTTTACTACCAGATAGCAGATCTGACGGGTGCTCCATCTTTTACCATTAAAATGATTCTCCACGGGATGCGCAAGCAGGTCCCCGTCGAGGAGCAGTCCCGATATGTCCTGATTGAGAATAACGATGACAAGTGGAAGAGCCTGGTAAATTATTCAGACGCTGATGACGCCTATGTCGTTCTCACTAACCCGGGTGGCCACGTGTTGTGGCAAACCCGGGGACCGGTCACGGACGCACAAATTTCTGCGCTGCAAACGGAACTTACAAAAGTAACTCCTGCGCACCCATAAATTTGCGGTGCGCTTACTGGCCTGAGCGTTTATCCAGTCATTCGACCTTTGGTATTCGCTGGGCGTCAGGTCAAAAAAGAAGATCCAATCCGTGCGACGTGGTATAAACTGAATCACTGAATCTGATGCAAAAATCTAGATCTGTTCAACTGGTTCACTCTGCACCGCAGTGCGAGCCAAGCTCTTCCCACAGCAAGCGCAATATTTTTTCAGCGAGCCGATGCGCGGAGATGTGTGGCGTGCTGCTCGCCTCGATGTGTTGGTTTCTTCCTGCTGTCCGCGCTCAGCAAGCCGGTTCTTCCGCGCCGGTCATCGTGCAACCCGGTGAGCCGGGCAAGCCGAGCAAGACTCTGCCCCCGTCGACCCGAGGGACGCTGCCACCAAAATCGCAGGCGGATGTAGAGTTCATGCAGGGAATGATCATGCATCATTCCCAGGCAGTTGAAATGACAGCGTTGATCGCTTCGCACACCGATAATAAAGAACTGCAGTCCCTGGGTGCACGAATTAGCAGTTCTCAGCAGGACGAAATCAGGTTCATGAAGCGTTGGCTTGCGGCCCGCGGAGAGCCTGTCTCGATGGCAATGCCTGGTATGCCGGAAATGGATATCAACGGCAAACCTATGGCCCTGATGCCTGGTATGTTAACGCCCAAGCAGATGGACGCACTCGACAAGGCCAGGGGCGCCGAGTTTGATCGCTTGTTTTTGACGGGAATGATTCAGCATCATAACGGCGCATTGATCATGGTGAAGGACTTGTTCGATACGGCAGGCGCAGGCCAAGATGCCGAAATCTTCGACTTCGCTAACGATGCGGACAATACGCAACGCTCGGAAATCAAAATCATGCAAACCATGTTAGAAAAAACTAAGGGAGAATGAATGAATTCATCGCTCAGTGTTGCATTTCGCGCTGTATTGGCTGGCATTGTCCTCAGTTCCGGCGCAAGCCGGATTCATGCACAGGCGCCCGCCTCTCCTCCATCGGCACAAGCACCCGAGAAGTCGCCAGACAAGGAGTCTGCAGAGAGAGAAAGCCCGTTTGCCCCGAAACCCGCTCCGCCACTACCGCCAGGGATGACGGGTTCCGATGTGAACGATCCGCGCTACAAGTTGACACCGGGCATGTATGACGCAGGTGAAACGTCGATGGGCATGAAACATATCGCGCTACTAAAAAAGCCTGATGCCTTTCAACTGGGCGCCTCTGATCCCGACGATCCGAAGGTGAAGAAAACGATTGGCCAACTTGGTATCGGGGACCCTTCGAAAATGCCAAAGCCACTACAGCTGGTGATAGCACAACTCGCCTTTGCAAACTCTGATCTTGCCTTTCAGGGAAACCACGTGTTTCAGGGAAACTTTTATGGTGTGAACATCTATGACATCTCGAATCCCGCGAATTCCACGCTCGTGACTTCGCTCGTTTGCCCGGGCGGGCAGGGAGATGTATCGGTGTATAAGAACTTGCTCTTTATGTCCGTCGAAATGCCAAATGGGCGCCTGGATTGCGGCGCGCAGGGTTTCCCGCCAGAACCACCTCCTGCAGCAGGCCATGAGAAAGAGCGTCGGCCGCCCGTTGCACAAAAAGACCGCTTCCGGGGCGTGCGCATCTTCGACATTTCTGACATCAAGAATCCGAAGCAAGTCGCCGCAGTGCAGACCTGCCGTGGCTCGCACACGCATACTCTCGTCGAAGATCCGAACGACAAGGGCAACGTCTACATTTATGTTTCGGGAACCTCCTTTGTACGTCAAGCGGACGAACTCGCCGGCTGCTCGGGAGAGAAACCGGACAAGGATCCCAACACCGCCCTGTTTCGCATCGATGTGATCAAAGTCCCCGTCGCGGCACCGCAGGACGCGAAAGTGGTCTCCAGCCCACGCGTTTTCATGGATTCGCGAACGGGCGCCATGAACGGCCTCAGCAATGGCGGGAGTCACGGCAAAGGCGAAGAAAAACCACAGGACACTGACCAGTGCCATGACATCACAGTGTACTCGGCAATTGGCCTGGCCGCAGGTGCGTGCTCGGGAAACGGAATTCTTCTCGACATCAAGGATCCCATACATCCGAAGCGCGTTGATGCGGTCAACGATCCGAATTACTCATACTGGCACTCGGCTTCGTTTTCGAACGATGGCACCAAGGTCGTCTTTACTGATGAGTGGGGCGGTGGTTTGGGCGCGCGTTGCCGGCCTAACGATCCGAACAAATGGGGCGCGGATGCGATTTTCAACCTAAAGGACGACAAGCTCAGCATGGCCAGCTATTACAAGCTTCCTGCCGCTCAGGGTGATACCGAAAACTGCGTGGCTCACAACGGATCGCTCATTCCTGTTCCGGGCCGCGACATCGAGGTGCAGGCCTGGTATCAGGGAGGCATCTCCGTCATGGATTTCACCGACGCAGCACATCCGTTCGAAATTGCTTACTTTGACCGTGGTCCGATCGATCCGAAGATGCTGGTACTAGGCGGCGACTGGTCCGCCTACTGGTACAACGGATTAATTTTTGGTTCGGAAATTGCGCGAGGACTGGATATTTTTGAGCTGACGCCGACGAAATTTCTGACGCAGAATGAGATCGATGCAGCGAAGGTCGTCAAGGTGACTGACCTGAATGTTCAAAACCAGAAAAAAATAGTGTGGCCTTCCACTCTGGTTGTGGCGAAGGCATACGTGGATCAGTTGTCGCGATCACAGGCTTTGCCAGCAAAACAAATTACGGATCTGCAAAAAGCCATCCAGAACGCAGAGGCCTCACACATGAACAAGGGTAAGGTCTCAAAGCTCAAGAAGATGGCCCCTTCGGTGGAAAAAGGCGTTGCCACGGCCAAAACTCCGGTTGATGCGGCGCGTATGCGCGCCCTTGCCGAGATCCTCAGGAGTCCTTCAGCGTAGTCATTTTGAAGATCGCTCGGGATCCTGCTGGCCAAGTCCCGAGCGCCCATCTCTGGTTTTGCGAACCTTCAAGATGCGTGAGACATCCTCGCGACGCGTGATGCCACCCTGCGAATCGCCGCGCGTTTGCCAGGAATTCGCGGCCCGCCTGCCAATGCTCCGAGGAAACCGCGCTATAATCTCCACTTAATCGCCCTGGGAGTACCTAGTACTGCCGAGGTCAGGAGTTTTGTAATGCCTCAAAAGATGGCTGTTACCCAGATTGACATTACCGGTTGGATCGAAGGGCTCGCCGCAATTCAGGAAAAAGACTTTACGCTTAAGACTGTCCAGGACTTCGTCATCCGGCACCCCGTTCGCGCGGCTAGCCTGGACAAATACATTTATTTCTCGAAAGGTGGGTATACCCGCAACCTGATCTTCAGGAATGACCTGTTCGAATGCATGACTCTTTGTTGGGAAGTGGGCCAGAGCAGCCGCATCCACAATCATCGCGACCAGAATTGCTGGATGTCCGCCCCGATCGGTCGCCTGCATATTCGCAACTACAGAGTCGAACACCGCGATCCCGCTACCGGTGACTGCAGAATAACTCCGACCGATATTTACGAGCTCGATGGCTCACACCCTGCGTTTGTAAATCCCATGGAGCCGGTTCACGAAGTCATGAATCTGCCGGAATTTAATGAGCGTGCGGTGAGCATCCATATTTACTCAAAGCCATTCGACAGTTGTGAAGTTTATTACCGAGACAGAAACAAATACGCCGACGTTCCGTTGTTCTACACCAGCGAATACGGCAAGCTGAATCAACATGAAACGCTTCTTTAGTTTTTCTGCTGCCTTATTCAGCAATCGCGGCGGTTTTCCGCCACCACCTTCAGGCCATTCCTGGGGCGTAGCGTAATCGACGCAAGAGGCTCAACGATATGCCCGGGAATCAGTTTAAATCGAAATTGTTGTGCAATCGTAGCCAGCACCAGATTCGCTTCCATTAACGCAAACATATTTCCAATGCACTGACGCGCTCCGTAGCTGAACGGGAAATATGCAAACCGCGGGTTCTTTTTCAAAAGGTTACCACTCTCCCAACGTTCCGGAAGAAACTGCTCGGGATTTTCGTACCAACGCCGATCTCGATGAATCACCCAAGGCACCGCTGCGATGCCCGTGCCTTTCGGGACACGATAACCTCCAAGTTCGTGATCCTCGATGGCCAATCGCGGAATGGCCCAAGCCGGCGGATACAGTCTCATCGATTCGGAAATAACCCAACTTGTGTAGGTAAGTTTTGGAAGGTCGTCAAGCGTAGGAATGCGGCCAGCCAGAATTCTGTCCAATTCCAGGTGCAATTTCTCTTCGACTTCCGGATTCTGCGCCAGCAGCCACCACGTCCACGAAAGCGTGCTCGCCGTGGTTTCATGCCCCGCCAGAAACAGGGTTAGGGATTCGTCGCGAAGTTGTTGCGCGGTCATCTGTGATCCATCTTCATCCTGCGCATGTAACAGCATCGAAAGCAGGTCCCCGGTATCTTCGTTCGATTCTCGCCGTTTTTGTATGATTCGGTCGATGATCTGTGTCAGTTGGCGAACCGCACGATTAGCTTCACGGTTCAATCGCGTTGGCAGCCACTTCGGCGTCATCACCATGCGCCGGAAGTCCGAAGTAAACTCCAGCAGCACCTGCAAAGTCACGCCAACCTGTGGGGCGTCGCGCTCTACGTCTGCCCCGAACAACGTTTTTCCCACGACTTGTAGCGTCAAATGCATCATCGTTTCATGCAGGTCCAGAACCATGCCGCTCTTCCAGGATTCCATCGATCGCGTTGCACAGTCCGTCATGGTGGATGCGTAGTTCGCAATCCGGGTGCGGTGAAAAGCGGGCTGCATCATCCGCCTCTGCCGCAACCAGAAATCGCCTTCGCTGGTCAATAATCCATCGCCAAAAATGTGCCGATTCGCGCGGAGTACCCGCCCCTTGATGAATTTCCTGGCGTTCGTAACCATCACGTCTTCAATGTGCTCCGGGTTGGTTATCAGAAAAGTACGGATATGGAAGAAGCGCAAGCAGACAATTTCTCCATATTCCCGTGCCACTCGTGTCATGAAGTTCAGCGGATCTCGCCGCATCGGGCTGCGAATTCCGTCAAAGAACCCTTGTTCCGGCCCCGGAGGATATTTCGGCATGGGGAGATGGTAAAGAAGGCCCGGGCAAAACCCAAGTGGAATCCGGATGCTTGAAGTTCCGATAGATCCGCGGGTTGCCTTGTGGATATTTCTCTAAACCTGATGGCAACTGAAAAGGCACTCCTCTAATATGGGAGGGGAGGAAAGATGAATACTTACAGTGTCAAAGTTCGCTACGAAGACCGCAGCAAGGGTTCTGAAGGCACGACCGTGAAAGTTGATGCGTCGAGTATCGCGGGCGCAATTGCCAAAGCGGCCAGGGAATTTGTTAAAGGCCTGGACCGCAAACAACGTTTCGACGCAAACAAGGGTTTAACAATTGAGGCCGTTCGGGTCAACACGGACAAGCCTGAATCACCGGAAACGCCCAAAGCTGAATAACCGTGACGAAGTCATGTGCTTCGCCTCGCAGTAGACCGGGTACTGAGAAATGCTGCGATTCGACTCTCCCGCTTAGTGCGGTCAGCTATCGCTTCGATGTCCCTCGCGCCGGAGCCTTTCCGCGACCTAACAGCAGGATAAACAATTGGCTAGAACTCTGCTGCGCATTGCGGCTTTTGTGAGGCCTCGGCTACAATCGTTTGTTTGCGTTATCCCGGAAAGGCCTAGCCGAAGACTTATGCACGAGATTCGCGTCCACAATACCATGTCTGGCAAGGTGGAAGTTTTTACCCCGCAAAAACCAGGCGAAGTGAAGATGTATACCTGTGGTCCGACTGTCTATGATTTCGCGCACATCGGTAATTTCCGCACATTCGTTTTCCAGGACGTCTTGCGCCGCTTCTTGAAGCTGAGAGGCTTCAAGATGAACCACGTTATGAACTTGACCGACGTGGACGACCGCATTATCGCGAATGCTGCTGCGGCCGGGGTCAGTATCCGCGAGTACACTGAGAAATACATTCAGGCTTTTTTCGCGGATTGCCGCACGTTAAGTATCGAAGCGCCCGAGCATTGGATTCGCGCCACCGACAATATCGGGGAGATGGTCTCGCTGATTGAGCGTCTTCAGAAAAATACCTACACCTACGAAAGCGAAGGTTCGATTTATTACAGGATTGCAAAATTCAAGGATTACGGGAAACTCTCGAAGATCGATTTGAGCGGCATGCAAGTCAACGCTCGTGTTGACAACGACCGGTACGAAAAGGAAAGCGCTCGTGACTTCGCGCTATGGAAAGCGCCGAAGCCTGGCGAGCATTTCTGGGATTCGCCGATTGGGCGGGGTCGTCCCGGCTGGCACATTGAATGTTCCGCGATGGCCATGAAGTTCCTTGGCGAAACGCTGGACATCCATACCGGTGGCATCGACCTGTCATTCCCGCACCACGAAAACGAAATTGCCCAGAGCGAGGCGGCCACCGGGAAAGAGTTTGTCCGCTACTGGATGCATGCCGAACACCTGCTTGTCGAGGGCGAGAAAATGTCCAAGTCGCTCGGCAATTTTTTCACGCTACGGGACCTTTTCGCCAAGGGTTACAAACCGTCTGCATTACGCTTTGCTCTGTGCAGCGTGCCGTATCGCCGCCAATTGAATTTTACTTTCGACGCATTGCAGCAAGCGACCGCTTCGGTGGATCGTTTGCGCAATTTTTTTACCCGCTTGAAAAACGAGAAATTCCCCACCGGGAAGCAATCGAGAATGGCGGATCGGATCACTAAGGCCGCCGACGATTTCGATAGAGGTCTTTCGGACGATCTGAATACGGCGCAAGCTCTGGCCGCCATGTACGATTTTGTCCGCGACGCCAATATTTCAATGGACAAGGGCGATTTCCAGCAATCCGATGTCGCTCCGGCCCAAGAATTCCTCTCAAACTTCGACAAGGTCTTCGCAATTCTGGAAGACAACGACGCGGAAAAACTGCAGCGTCTTGGGTATGAAGCTGGCGACGACTCTCCAAGCGATAGCGAGATCGAAAGACTCGTTGCCGAACGCCAGTCCGCCCGCCAGCGCCGTGATTTTGCCGAATCCGATCGTCTCCGTAATGAGCTGTCAGAACGTGGTATAGTTGTTGAAGATACAAAAGACGGGAACGTTCGCTGGAAACGTAAATGACGCAATACCTAAAGCGCGGCCGCCAAGCAGTGGGCCCTCGGGTGCCCCGCAAATTCCGACCGGCAAATCTCCGCCCGTGTCTCTATAGCGTAGATTAAGTCCGCATTCTCCGGACCGTGCAATCCGCAAGATTGTGCCAGTCTGTTCGCCTCTCCTCTCTCGCACACCAACCCTCATGCAAAGATTCTTGGAGGAATCATGACCACAGCTA
The DNA here is from genome assembly GCA_963723725.1 of Candidatus Acidiferrales bacterium. Classification (GTDB taxonomy): domain Bacteria; phylum Acidobacteriota; class Terriglobia; order Acidiferrales; family UBA7541; genus Acidiferrum. The sequence continues at coordinate 124,472 of CAVRSA010000010.1, read as the reverse complement.
CTGAAACGAAACCAAGCACCAGCAAAGCGAAATTGCCAAGCATCAAGACAGTCCTTCCGGGACCAAAAGGCGCACAAGTCATTGCTTATGACAAGAAATATATGTCGCCGTCACTTACCCGCGACTATCCACTGGTTGCTGATCATGCGTATGGGGCCATTGTCGAAGATCCCGATGGCAATCAATTCCTGGACTTTGCCGCAGGTATCGCGGTCTGTTCCACCGGCCACTGTCATCCCCAGGTTGTGGAAGCGATCCAGAAGCAAGCCGAGAAGTTGATTCACATTGCGGGGACCGATTTCTATCATTACCACATGCCGATGTTGGCAGAGCGGCTGGTTGCCACGATGCCAAAGACCAGCAATTGGAAGGTATTCTTTGGCAACTCCGGCACAGAAGCGGTGGAAGGTGCGATGAAATTGGCCCGTTACCACACCAAGCGGGACAAGATTGTTGCGTTCTATGGATGCTTCCACGGCCGCACGTTCGGTTCACTCTCTTTGACCGCTTCGAAGAATACCCAGCGCAAGGGCTTTGGAACCCTGCTGGGCGGCATCGAGCACATTCCTTACCCCTACGCCTACCGCTGTGCGCTTGGCCACACCAGCGAAACCTGCGGTGTCGAAGTCATCGAGTTGCTCGAGCAACAGATCTTCAAGCGCCTGTTCGCGCCGGAAGAAGTCGCGGCGATCATTGTTGAACCGATTCAGGGCGAAGGCGGATTTATTCCTGCCCCGTCATTTTTCCTCCAGGAATTGCAGAGGATCTGCAACAAATATGGAATCATGCTGATTCTGGACGAGGTTCAGGCAGGTATGGGTCGCACAGGAAAAATCTGGGCGTACGACCATGCCGGAATCACTCCGGACATCGTCTTGACCGCAAAGGGAATTGCCAGTGGCATGCCGATCAGCGCGTTTATTGCAAAAGAAGAAGTAATGAGCTGGAAGGTCGGATCGCACGGTACGACCTACGGTGGCAATCCGGTCTGCGTCGCCGCGGCTTTGGCGACGCTGGATCTTGTCGAAGGTGGTTTAATGGCGAATGCGGAAAAAATGGGCAACTACATCTTTAGCAAGATCTCCGACTGGCCAAAGCGCTTTAAGATTGTCGGCGATGTGCGCGGTAAAGGACTAATGATCGGTTCGGAATACGTGCGCGATCAACGCACAAAGGAAAAGGCACCCGACCTTCGCGACAGGGTTGTCAATAATGCATTTCACAAGGGCTTATTGACGCTCGGTTCGGGGGAAAATTCTATCCGCATGTCACCACCCCTGATTATCGATCAGCAACAAGCCGACTGCGCAATTCGTATCATGGAAGAAAGCATCGCCGAAGCGGAGAAATCGCTGTAGCGTTCGCCGACTTTGACAGAGAACGCGGCCACCCTCTTGGGCGGGCCGCGTTTTTTATTTGTGCCAGCATTGGTCGGTTTCCGGATCAAAAGCAACTAATCGCGATATTTCCGTAGCCGAGAGCTTTAAGTTCGTTGACTCGCTATCTCACCCCGCAACCGTTGAGCTGAGGGCCCGGTGTTCGACGACCTTGAGCCTATCGTTGCGATTGCCCGTCCCAAAGGTAATTGACCCAGCGCACTTCCCGTTTGCTCCAGTCGATGTACAATACGGAGTTTGCAATACCTGCTCGCCTTCGATGTGGGCGGGCAACTGGATGGAGGGCCACTTGCCGGAGTTACGGAAAGATCCAATTACAGGGAGATGGGTAATCATCTCGACCGAGCGTGGAAAGCGCCCGATGGATTTTTTGCGCGAAAGTGTGTTCCCGGGCGCACCGGTCAACTGCCCGTTTTGTCCAGGCAATGAATCGAAAACGCCACCCGAGATTTTGACTTACGGACGCAATGGAGGAGGGGCAAACACCTCGGGTTGGAACATTCGCGTGGTTCCGAACCGCTTTCCTGCCCTGGGTATTGAAGGAGAGCTCGACCGCGAGGGCGAAGGACTTTTCGACAAGATGAACGGTATCGGCGCCCACGAGGTAATTATTGAGACGCCACAACACCAGACGACGTTGGCCCAGTTACCGCAAAAAGCCGTGGAAGATGTGCTGTGGGCCTATCGGGACCGCATGTTGGATCTGAAGAACGACAAACGATTCCGCTACATATTGATTTTCAAGAATCACGGCGAGGCTGCAGGAGCTTCTATCGAACATCCTCACTCGCAGCTGATCGCGCTGCCCATCGTGCCGCGACGCGTGCGGGAAGAGGTAGACAACTGCTGGCATTATTATGACGAAAAAGAACGTTGCATTTTTTGCGACATCATCCGGCAAGAGCGCGATACGGGCGAACGCGTCATCGGCGAAAACGATCATTTCATTACGTTGGCCCCGTACGCGCCGCGGTTTCCGTTTGAAATGTGGCTGTTGCCGAAGGTGCACGGTTCGGCTTATGAGAATAACCAGAGCACGATGTACGCGAGCCTTGCGCACATGCTGAAGGATACCCTGATGCGACTGGAGGCGGTGCTGGACCGTCCCGCGTACAACTTCATGATTCACACTTCACCGATCGGTGAAGAAATCAACGACCACTATCACTGGCACATCGAAATCATACCGAAGCTGACGAAAGTGGCAGGATTTGAATGGGGTACGGGTTTTTACATCAATCCGACACCGCCAGAAGAGTCGGCTCGATTCCTGCGGGAAGCGCAGATTGAAGAACCCTCCAAGAAAAAGAAATAACACAAGCGACCGTGAACAAACTCATTCACATCCGGTTGCTAGGCGTGTTGCTCTCTGTCAGTGCAATCGTTCACGCTCAATCCAGGACGTCCGCTGATCACGTTTACGTAAACGGCAAGATTTGGACAGCGGAAGACGCGAAGCCAATCGCCCAGGCATTTGCGACCAGCGGAGAACGAATCGTCGGAGTTGGAACGAACGAGGAGATGCGCGCAATTGGCGGGCCCGGCAGCGCAGTTATCGATCTAGAGGGAAACCTGGTCGTACCAGGATTTGACGACGCACATTGGCATTTCGCCTCTCTGAATGACATCGAACTCGATGGTGTCAGCTCCATGAGTGACCTACAAATGAAGCTCGCGGCCGCTTCAAAAAATCATCCCCAGGAGCCCTGGCTGACAGGTCGCGGTTGGGGATATGACGTTTTCCCGGGCCAGATTCCTGACAAAAAATACTTGGACGCGATCGTACCTGATCGCCCTATGATTCTCTGGGAACGAGACGGGCACATGGCGCTCGCGAACACCAAGGCGCTCGAGATTGCCGGAATTACCCGGGCAACAAGAGATCCGCCGGACGGCCGAATCGAACATGATGCCAGTGGCGAGCCCACGGGTGAAGTTAAGGAAGGCGCAGTAGAGTTGATCTCGAGCAAGATCCCTCCCGACACGCCCGAACAGCGCTATCAGGATTTGAAGAGATTGATGAACCGCGCTGCTTCATACGGGGTGACCTCGGTACAGGAAGTTTCGGCGGGCCTCGGACCCGAGGAAATGTATGCCGTCGAACGACTGTTGGCAGAAAACCAACTGAAAGTACGCCTCTATATTTCTGTGCCGCTCGAGAAACATGCGACTTCGGATCAACTGAGGGAATTCAGAAGGCTGCGGGAAACCTATCGGGGACCTCTGGTGAAATTCGGCAGCGCCAAGGGCCTGGTGGATGGGACTATTGACGCTGCCACCGCGGCGATGTTCGAGCCGTTTACGAATGGAAAAAACGGGATCGCCTTCTGGACACAGGACGAGCTGAACAATGCCGTAGCACTTTACGATCTCGAGGGATTGCAGGTGATGCTGCATGCGATTGGAGACAAGGCCATCCATATGGCACTGGACTCCTATGAAAACGCTGCCGAAGTAAATGGCACCCGCGGGCGCCGCCATCGTGTAGAACACATCGAAGTGCCATTGATCGCGGATTATCCCCGCTTCAAACTGCTGGGCGTGATCGCTTCCACACAGGCGCTCTTTGCCAACCCGGATGCAACGACGCTGAATAATTACGCCGTGTTGCTTGGACCTGCTCGAGCGTCTCACGCGAACGCATTCAAGCTGTTCGATGATGCCGGAGCGGTACAGGCGTTCGGCAGCGACTATCCGGTGTTCTCGATGGAAGAGCTAAAGGGAATTTATTGCGCGGCAGCCCGGAAGACTGCAGGAGGAAGCCCGAACAGCGGCTGGTACCCTGAAAACCGTATCTCTGTCGAAGCCGCGTTACGGCATTTCACCAAAGACAGCGCATACGCCAGTTTCGATGAAAAGGAAAAGGGCACACTGAGCGTCGGGAAATTGGCGGATTTCGTAGTTCTATCGGAAGACATTCTGACGGGTCAGCCCGAACGAATTCTGAAAACGAGGGTATTACTGACAGTCATGGGCGGACGAGAAACGTACCGCGCGTCGTCACGATAACCCTATCCGACTGACTGGACGTTAAATTTTAGTTATACTTGTAGGGTTGAGGCGCGGTACCCAAGTGGTAAGGGAGAGGTCTGCAAAACCTTTATGCGTGGGTTCGATTCCCACCCGCGCCTCCAATATATCCGCTTTGTCGTCTTCGACTTAGACTCCCACTTTCACCGTCCCTCCGGTGTACCTTCACTACACCCGGCAAATTGCCCGTGCCCCTGGGTCTCAACAACCGTCCGTGGATCGATCTGCTCCCTGGCTAAAACGTAGAAGATTCGCGCTCGTTAGGCATTGACGGGGCTCGGGACGGGTTGACCGCTGTTGCGAACCGATTCACTGGCACACACTCTCCGAAATACTAGGCCGAGACTAGTACTAAAGTCTAATCCCACACCACTTTAGTTACATTGTTGCTTGCAGATGGCTCCCGCATTCTTATCCATTAGTTTTTTTCGAAAGGCTTTTGCTAAAGGTACCCGCATAACTGGCAGAGCTTGGAGTCTTCGCGCGAGGGAAGAAGAATGTCCTACGGAATTCATGAGATTCGGCTCGAAGATGCACTGAACTTGCGCTCAACGGAGTGGAAAGAGTGCAATTCTCACTTTCCCGACCATTCACTTCACAGCGATCCCGAGTGGATCGCAGAGCATTTCAGACATTCAGGAAGCACGATCTCCGACTTGGATCAACTCGACTTTGCGGAACCTTGGGCCCGGCCAAAAGCCAGGAGCAAGGAAAACGTCCACATCTACTTCCTGGAGAAAGATAGCGAAATGGTAGGTGTGGTTCCCTTCGCCCTCGACAAACAGCAGCTAGTTTGCGGACTCGGCGAGTTTCAAGCGGCAAAGTTTCCCATGCGCATCTTATGTCTGCAGAGCACACACAACATCCTGGCGGAAGCACCGGCCTACGACGTGCTGTTTCGCCAGGTTCTGAGCTCGAACCCCGACGCAGTTTATGTCAACAATGTAAACACCAAGTCGTTTTTCTGGAACTACCTCCAGAACAGCAGCCTTATTCGCCGGTCGTTTCAGTTCTACGAGCGAACCGGTTCCGTGCCTCATCAGTTGATTCGTTTGAACGGGACTTTTGAGAACTACATGGGTAGATTTACCTCAAAATCGCGAAAGAATCGGTTAAGGGAACTTCGGCTACTGCGAGAGCGCGGCAACGTGGAGTTGGTCCGAGTCACGAATGCATCCGAGATAGATGCCTTCGTGGAAGCTACCTGTGAAGTCTCGAAGAGAACCTGGCAGTTTGATCAGGGCTGGGGCCTGCGCGATCCTGACGTCGTGAGGTCCAAGTTACAGTTCTTGGCGCGACGTGGATGCCTGCGCTCCTACCTTCTGAAATGCGGCAACATCCCATGTTCCTTTATTCTTGGGCATCAGTACGGATCGCAGTTCTATACCGAATTTGCAGGAGCAGACTATAGGTGGCGAAGCTATAGCGTCGGCTCGATCCTCCTCTTGCTTGTTTTGGAGGACCTGTTCAACGAAAACTCGCCCCAGTTTTATGATTTTGGCAGTTATGCGAAATGGCAGGAGTATTTCGCGACGGAACATTATCCCGAAGCGAGTGCATGGCTTTTCAGTCGCCGAGCATATCCTCAGTTCGCAAGCAGCATTTACCACGCTTGTAACGTAATCTCGATTAAAACTGGAGCTGTGCTGGATCGATTCCACATGAAATCGAAACTAAGACAACTGCTGTGGAGAAAAGTCGTGCCAGCTTAGCATTGTTGCAACTATTGTTATTCTCTAAGAGCTTTCTTCATAGCAGCAAGCTGGCTAGCCAGTTCTTTGTCGCTCGAGGCTTCCACTAGATGTTGAAAGAATTCCTCGGCAATGTAGGATGGGTCGCTCCCATTGATCAATATGGTTCGTCTCAAAACTGAGCTGAGGCCCGGAAACTCTATGGGCCAGTAGAAAATAGTCAAAGAGCAGACGCCAGCATCGTTTTTCGTCAATTCAGATAAATCGAGACAAACTAGATTAAGCTCCAGTTGCGACTCGTCAAACCTGCCGATCCTGTACCGATTGGTATTGGCTATCCTTAACTTGAGTCCAGCAAGCACCTGCTTCTCGAAATCAGGGTGTGCGTCGCCTCCTGTCAAGGACACCGTTCTCGTTGTCTGAGCTCTCGCTGCGGCGCTTGAAAGCAATACCAGGATTGGAACGATAGCCGTAAGTTTCCGCATAGCAACTTTCTCCCTGTAAAAACCTCATTTTGCTGAAACCCGATCGCGATGTTCTCCGTCCGTCGTTACGTGGGACGGCGAGACATTGATATTGGCCGAACCTAGCGGGTTGGACGATATCAGTCAACTCACCGTCCCGTCCAAACCACACCCACCTCTTGTTTGGATCACCCTGTTTAGTCTATCGGTGGCCTGTGTCCGCGCGAATTTGTCATTGTAGTTCGAATCCGAATCTCCGTAGAATAGCCCTAGTGCTGAGGGGAAAACATGGGAAATGGCAACTTACAGCCTGCTACTGGCACGATGGGGAAGAGGGAGACGCAATGGGTGACTGTTTTGCCAGATGGCCTGAAAGTGGTCTATAGGAAAGTTCAGTATTCGACGGGTTTTATTTACAGCTGCAGGTGCATTATCGGAGATATGATCAAGGAAACCAACTGGGAATCCAGCGAAGATTTGTCCCAAGAACAAGTTGAGTTGCTCCCAAAATTCATCGATTTTCTTGCTGGTATCGTCTAGCTTTCTGAAAAAATAGGCAGAAGAATCGGGAGTGTCTGTTTCCGGATGGGAATCTCCGTTAGCTCCAAGAAAGAGCTAACCGTTCAAAGCCTCGCTAGGTAGGTCCACACTACCTGTAAGATAAGAGTCTATCGAATAAACCGCTCGCTACTTCTCCTGACGTTCCATCATGGCTCGCATCGCCGAACTCGAACCCGGCGCCCGCTTTTCGCGCCAAGCTTCCAGGCGTTTGCAGGTATCTTCAATTGCCGCGAAAAGATGTGGGTTTTTGAATACCGCTCGCCATGTCGGCACGACGGAGCGCATGCGGTCCCAAACGACCCAAATTTCTCCGTTACTTTCGAAAAATAGTTCGTCGTTGATCATGTTGCGATTGACTATGCTGGCCACCATATCCCAATAGCTGATCACCATCCGGATATAGGTGTTTTCCTGGCTGCCTTGTGGATACTTCTGCATCATCTCCTCTGGGCTTGCTGCATGGAAGTTTTCGACAAACCATGCGCGAGCTTCGCGCAGCCGCGATTCGCGGCGCAAATCATACAGTCGGAGCATTAGGTTTACTTCGTCGTAGGTTACCTGTGACATGGCTGAGTCTCCTTACTCTGAAGCGCTAGGAACGGGTGAAACCATTTCCTGCGACGCGGGGCTGACGAGTTCCAAACGCTGCACCGAGGATAGCGGAATGTTCTGCCTCTGGAACTCGAGTTGGATGCGGCGACGCAGTTCTCGAGCAACATCGTCCTGCCGGGACGGTGAGGTTCGCACTTGAACACGAATAGTAGAAGAGTGCTGATCGTAGCTCTGCAAGCCAAGAATACGTGGGCCGTCTACAAGCGCTTGAGACCAAGAAGGGTCATTTCTCAACGCGGTAGCGGCAGCTTCCAGAACTTGCAAGGCTTTCTCCTGGGGAACCAGCGGAGACACGCTGACATCGACAAACGCCTGAGACCAATCGCGGCTGAGATTAGCAACGGTCCGAATATCACCATTTGAAAGCGTGACAAGCGCGCCGCGGGGGTCGCGAACCACTGTGCGGCGGAGGGTCAGATGATCGACGCGTCCGATCGTGTCTCCCACCTGAATCATGTCGCCAACCACGTATTGGTCTTCCAGGATGATGTAGAAACCGGTGATGATATCCCGGACAAGATTCTGAGCGCCAAAACCGACGGCTAAGCTGGCCAGTCCAGCCAGTGCGGCAACTGGAGTAACGTTAATACCAAACTCCTGTGCGGCAGTCAGAAGCGCTACCGCCCACACGATTTTGCTCCCAGCGCTAAAAACGACACCGGAAAGAGTGCGGGTCTGCTGCTCGCGGGCCTGAGCTGCGCGTGTTTGGGTAGTTGCGGGCTTGACGATGATCTTCGTGACCACTCGCAAAAGACGGTTGAGAAACAGGGCAACCAGGAAAATAATCGAGAGGTGGAGCAAGTTTGCCATGGTGAATGAGGGGAAATTTGTCAGAAAATTGGACATGTTCATCGCCGGAGGCTGAGTATAGCATCGGTGGGGAACGGATGCAGGCGCAAGCTGTGACGTCATAGACAGGGGGGCCGGATGAATACACGGAGAAGTTTTCTAGCAACACTCGCGATGGCTGGGTCGATCGTGAATGTCTGGATCTCGAACGTGGAAGCCAATCAGGCGCCGCAGTCTGGGCCCACACCTCGTCCGACGCAGGACAGACCAACTCCAACCGATGCCGCCCCACCCGACAACCCGAATATACCGTCGCCGGAAAAGCGGATGTTGGAAGAAAACGAAAAGGATATTAAGAAAAAAGTGGAGAAGTTATACCAACTGGCTGCCGAGCTGAAGGCGGAGGTGGATAAGACGGATTCAAGCAAGGTGCTGTCCTTGACTATGCTAAAAAAAACGGAAGAGATCGAAAAGCTGGCAAGAGATATTCGAAACCGGTCGAAAGGATAGTAGTTTCTTCTCAATGAGCCGTGACCGTAGTTTCGCTGCCTTAACGCTATGTAGAAAGAGTGGCGCAAGGTTCTGGGAAACGTTAAAATGGTTACGTCGCAAGCTCAGTTGGTCCACTGCGCGCCCGTAGCTCAGCTGGATAGAGCGCTTGCCTCCGAAGCAAGAGGTCGGGCGTTCGAATCGCCCCGGGCGCGCCACTCCAACCTTTTTTAATGGCTTCGGTCGATACCCCTAGGAGATTATTTCCTCTGGTCGATGATTCAATCTGACTCCGGAACTCCCCTTCGTTGTGACATTCATCACAGATCAAGCACGTTTGAGGAGTATGATACACGGAGGCCGTGCGCTGTGGGTGAGTTCGAACCACCAATCTACACGCCTGTCGCATCGGCACTCTCATCCACCGGTTGTTCGCAAACAAAAAGATGTGCATGGAAGAATCAGCTTTTCACACTTGGGAGACACAGGAATGAAAATGCAAACTTTAAGTTGGCTGCTTGCTGCTTGTGTGGCTTTAGCATTGCTGGGCTGCTCACAGCCGGAAACCAAGACAGCCAGCCAACCCGGGGTAGAACAGTCCGTCAGCGATGCTGTTGATGCCTACATCTATGGTTATCCGCTGGTTACCATGGATATGACACGTAAATTCATTACCAATTATGCGACTGTACAAGGCAATCGTGGGCCGATGGGGCAAATCATTAAGCTACGGACGTACCCCGCCGTGGACGACCATGCAGTCACTGCTCCCAACGCAGACACGCTATACACTACGGCTTTTATCGACGTCTCCAAGGAACCGTGGATCTTTAGCATTCCAGACATGGGTGACCGCTATTACCTTATGCCCATGCTGGACGGTTGGACGGATGTTTTTCAAGTCCCCGGCAAACGCACCACAGGTGGCAAAGCGCAGAAGTACGGCATCACGGGACCAGGATGGTCGGGCACTCTGCCAGCAGGCGTCACGGAATATAAATCGCCCACAGGCATAGTCTGGATTCTCGGTCGAATTTACTGCACGGGAACGCCGGACGATTATGCTAAGGTGCATGCATTGCAGGACAAGTTCTCGCTTGTCCCCCTCAGTTCTTACGGCAAGCCCTACACACCTCTTCCCGGCGAAGTAGACAACAATCTCGACATGAAGACCGCCGTGCGTGACCAAGTTGACCACATGGAAGTGAACGACTACTTCAACTACTTGGCCAAACTGATGAAGACCAATCCACCGACAGCCGAAGACGCACCGATGGTGGCAAAGATGGCAAAGATTGGTCTGGTGCCGGGACAAGACTTCGACCCAAGCAAACTCGGGGCCTTCGACAAAGAGGCTATCAAGGCCGTTCCGAAATTGGGGCAGGTGAAAATCATGGAGTATTTCAAAAAATCAGCAGAGCCTATCAACGGATGGGTTGTCCTTACAAAAGATGTCGGACAATACGGTACCGATTATCTCCAGAGGGCATTGGTCACTGCGATTGGTCTTGGTGCCAACCGTCCTAAGGATGCGATTTATCCAACTTCGGAAAAGGATACCGATGGCAAGGAATATGACGGCACTAAGAATTACGTCATGCACATCGATAAGGGTCAGATGCCTCCAGTTGACGGCTTCTGGTCACTGACTATGTACGATGCGAGTTTCTTCTTCGTACCTAATCCAATCAACCGCTACACGCTCAGTTCCCGCAATAAGTTTGTGATGAACGCCGATGGCTCGGTCGACCTGTATTTACAGGCAGATTCCCCCGGCAAAGCGAAAGAAGCGAACTGGCTACCCGCTCCGAAGGCGAAGTTCATTCCGATGTTGCGTCTGTATTGGCCTAAAGAGACGCCGCCTTCAATTCTTGATGGCACGTGGAAGCCGCCTGCAATTACAGCGGCAAAATAGGCCCTAGCCTTGAAGAATGAAAGGGCGGTCCACCTTGGGCCGCCTTTTTATTTTTTCAGTTTGAGGCTCAACTCGGGGGACTGCGTTACTGGCACCTGGGGACTTTTCCGATTTGCCCGGCACGACAGATCAGCAGTTGCTACCGGCTTGACGCATATCAGAGAATCCGAGGAATCCCATGCCGAGCGCATAACGAAGTAGAATGAAATTTATGGCGAAGAAATCCATCTCCCCTGGGACGGTACACAAAGTACCACCCGATTTACGAAAGGTTCTCATCTCCGATCCTGTTGCTCGGGCAACATGGGAGGATATTACGCCACTCGCGCGCAATGAGTGGATCTGCTGGGTCATCTCGGTCAAGAAACCGGCAACCAGAAGACAGCACATTGAGCGAATACGCACGAAACTCGAGGAAGGCACGCGGCGGCCTTGTTGCTGGCCGGGCTGTCGTCACCGCTGAAAATATTTCAGCCCGGGAAAATTCGAGTCTGAGACGTGCCAGACTGAGGGAGTGTTAGGCAAAGGCGCGAACGGCTTATGGTCCAACAATCGCGCTGCCGAATTTCGTTCACGTTCATGAGCGCCGGCGTAGGGGACCCAGGTAACTAGGATGTACTTCTGTCTAGACGAGGCTCTTTTCACGCGACCAAGACAGGGCAAGTGTAATGAGTTTTTACCGAACGCGTGGTGTCAATGCGTTCCAGGCCGCAAGGGAGTCCATATAATCTCTCCAGTGCGTGATTTTTCTGTTTTTGATCTTTATGATTGAACAAAACCGATTGTTGTACCTAACGCCTGTCGCGAGGATGGTTCCATGGACTTCATATTCAATGACGATGACGTGTCCATCGTCCGTTTTGTGAGTAATCAACTTATCCGCTGATTGAAGCTCAATGTTGTTGCCATAACCCCTGAATCGGGTCATTAGATCCGTGCGTCCTTGGATAATGCGAGGCCAACCGGGAAAGTCGTAGAGAACCTCGTACACAACGTCTTCCGCGACAATATCGAAGAAGTGCTCACCGTCAACAAGGTCGCCCAGGGCATCTCGAACCAGATCGAAATAAGGTTTGGCGGCCTCGTAGGCCATGTATTTCGAACTTGGCATCCGTAGATTTCCTAGGCGTTTCTCAATGTTCCTTTCGAAAGGACACATACATATATATCGAGAATGGCGAGGGTGCGTAAAGGGCGCGCGAGAACCAATAACCTCGCCTTCACCGCTACGGTGCAAAAAAGATGTTCTTGGGATCCAGCGCTTGTATCCAAACAGACCCTTGCGGAGAATAGTGCTCGTAGCAGGATGACCGGTCTTTCGCGTTCTGCCGGCTTAAATTCATCGGAGCGGCAGGTCCCAGCCCTTCATCCTGCCACTCCGAAGTACAACGAATCAGATAATCGGATCCAAATCGGATCTAAACCATACGGATCTTCACGTACGGGCCAGCGGGAGCAAATGCCAGTCAATTGTCTGCCTGACGTTCTTAGCAGACGCCGGCTTCCGATGTTTCCTCCGCACCATCGCCGCCGGCGGGATTCGATCCTAGCGGAGTTTTTGCAATACTCCGTTAGCAATTTTAGAGGCTACGTTATAGATCCTGGCGTCCCGGGGCTTCAACTCGAGGAGACGGGTAGTTACCTTCAGGTGGCCGAGATTGGAGGCCTCCAAACGCGGATCATCAGAAGCGGAACTGTGTTCCGAATGCAGCTATCTGGAACCCGCCAATGAACTGAGTGTTGAATTACTATTGACTGCCTTTTCGTCCCTTCACTAGCGCATATGGATGAGTTCGGCGGGCTCATGGATGTCCGATAAATGTGTAGCCAGTTGTTTGCGGAGAGACTCCATCCCTGAGTCAATGGCCTTGTAATCGAGATCGAGAAGTTTAGGGTTGTGAATTTTCGCCTTCAGAACAGCTATGGCGCATTCCTTTGTAAGGGTGTGCGTCACTTCCAGCAAAGCCCCTAACATAACCATATTGGTGACTTTGGTGGTGCCAAGCGAATCGGCAATTTCCGAAGCCGGGATACAGAATATTGGAGCATGCTGCGTTGGGAAATTCTCCGGCAGCTTGGAACCGTTATAGAGGATCGTGGCATGACTGGAAACCTGCCCGACGAACTTGTGAAGCGAAAGCTCGTTCATCGCAATCAGAACGTCCGGATGATCAACGAGCGGGGAGCCGACGCGTTCATTCGAGAGACAGACATGGCAATGGGCACTGCCACTGCGCATCTCGGGGCCGTAGGAGGGAAGCCAACTGACCTCGCGTCCTTCGCGCATGCCCATTTCAGCAACAATCTGGCCGAGTAGAAGGACGCCCTGCCCTCCAAATCCGGCGATCTTTAGCGCGAGACCAGAATACAATTCTTCTTTCGGAATTTTCTGGGTACTCTCTTCGACGGGGCGATCCAACCCAAGAAGATTAGTTACAGTCGTTTGCGGCACTGTATTTTCCAATAACTCTGGTTTGCGGTCGCGAAAGACTCCTAGCGGGAAGACCGGGAGCATTTTCTCTTCCATCCATTTGCGCGAGTCCTGCGGCGTCATCTTCCAGATAGTGGGACAGGGCGATAGGATTTCGACGAAGGTGAATCCGGCGCCATCATGCTGCAGTTGCAGCGCCTTGCGAACTGCCTTGCGCACCTTCATCAGATTCTTGTTATCGGTCAGGGCGACCCGCTCAATGTATACGGGGGCATCGAGGGTAGAAAGCAATTCCGCCATATGCAGGGGGTAACCTTCGTTGGAAGGACGCCGGCCCCACGGAGATGTTGAACTGAATTGACCAACAAGCGTGGTAGGAGCCATCTGGCCGCCCGTCATTCCATAGATTGCGTTGTTCATGAAGAAAATTGTGATCTTTTCTCCACGGTTCGCAGCGTGGATGATTTCGGCAGTGCCAATCGCAGCGAGATCGCCGTCACCTTGATAGCCGATCACGATGCTTTCCGGGTTTGAACGCTTCACGGCTGTCGCAACGGCCGGTGTACGCCCATGGGCGGCCTGTACGTTGCCTAAATCGAAATAGTAATACGCGAATACTGAGCACCCTACGGGACTGACAAAGATCGCGCGGTCCTGGCATCCGAGGTCCGCAATTGCCTCGGCAATCAATTTGTGAACGACCCCGTGGCCGCACCCGGGACAGTAATGCGTCTGATGCTGGAGTTCCGATTTTCGCTCGTACGTATCGTAGAATACGGGTGACTTCGATTCGATTACTTGATATTCGTCCATGAGGCCACCTCGAGAAATTTCATCCGACAACCGCGATAATTCTGGATCGTTCAATAATTTCAAACACCCCAATCAGCAGTCATTCCCATACGCTCATACAGTTGCTGACATACCTCGCTTGCCATTGGCACGTTTCCGCCAAAACGACCGAAAAATTCGACATCGACGCGGCCGTCGAGCGTCAAGCGAACATCTTCGACCATCTGGCCCGTGCTCATCTCGACTACAAGCACCATCTGTGCCCGGCGTGCAGCATGGCGCAGCGCCTCAGCAGGAAATGGCCACAGACTGATCGGACGGAAGAGTCCTGCGCGCAGACCTTCTTTCCTCGCCATATCGACGACAGAACGCAAAACCCGGGACGTAATGCCATAGCCCACCAGGAGAACTTCCGGATCGTCAGCGCAATAGAGTTCGTAGCGCGCTTCTGCTTCCGCTGCCTTCTTGTATTTGTTTTCGAGTTTCTGAATATGCGCTTCCAGTTGGTCAGGCTCGAGATAAATCGAAGAAATGAGATTTTTCCTGGTTTCGGGAGTGCCGCGAACGGCCCAGGACTTTACCGGAACGTCAGTCTCATTCGGCTTGAGTTCGAGCGGCTCCATCATCTGTCCGATGAAGCCATCTGTTAGCACGACGGCGGGATTGCGATAGCGATCTGCAAGCTCGAACGCCAGCATGGTGAGGTCAGACATCTCTTGCACGGAAGCCGGAGCGAGCACGATGTTGCGATAATTTCCGTGCCCTCCACCTTTCACTACGGCGAAGTAATCGCTTTGTTCGGGAGCAATGTTACCCAGCCCGGGGCCACCGCGAACCACATCTACGACAACACACGGAAGTTCGGCACCCGCAAGATAGGACATGCCTTCCTGCATCAGGCTAAGTCCGGGTCCGGAAGAAGCGGTCATGACTCGCTTGCCAGCAGACGCGGCGCCGTACACCATGTTAATGGCCGCGACTTCGCTTTCGGCTTGAAGGAACGTGCCGCCGACTTGCGGAAAGTATTCAGCAGCCGCCTCTGCGATTTCGCTAGCCGGAGTAATAGGGTAGCCATAATAGGATCGGCAACCGGCAAGCATGGCGCCTTTGATTACCGCAACGTTTCCCTTACAAAGATGTCGCATGCGGGGCCTCCGGTGAGAGAGTCGGTACTTTCGGGACGAGCAGGCGATAAACGGTGATTGCACCTGGCTCTGGGCAAGCGTAGAAGCAGATACCACATGCCGTGCAGTGTTCGCCCGAGTAGTGGGCGGGATGCACGCCATATTCGTTTAGTTCGGGCAGGAGCAACAGACACTTCGGGGGACAAGCATCCACGCAAAGGCCGCAGCCTTTGCATTCAAGGGCATCGATGGTGACTTTGCCTCGCGGTGATGTAGCCATGGCTAACTCTCCTGAAGAGCAGGCCGCTGAAGCCAGCGGGTCTTCTCGCAATACGAGTACAATTCTTCGCGGAATTTCGGATGCGCAATGGATATTAATGCTTCGGCCCGCTGGCGGATCGTGCGGCCGTGCAGATAAGCGACGCCGAATTCAGTGACAACGTAATGTACCGATCCGCGGGAAGTGACTACACCGGCCCCGGGTTCTAACATCGGAACGATGCGTGAAAACTCACCGTTTTTTGCAGTCGCTGGCATTGCGATAATGGGTTTGCCGCCCTTGCAGCGAGAGGCGCCGCGAATGAAATCTACCTGCCCACCTATTCCGCTGTAGAAATATGTGCCGATAGAGTCGGCGCATACCTGCCCGGTGATATCGACTTGCAGGGCGGAATTGACAGCGACCATTTTGTGATTTGTCGAAATGATGTACGGATCGTTGGTGTAGCGACTGGGATGGAACTCAAACATCGGATTGTTGTCCACGAAATCAAATAGTTTCTTGCTGCCCAATACAAAACCCAGAATAATCTTTCCCCGGTGGATGGTCTTCATGCTGCCATTGATCACGCCCGATTCAATCAGCGGGACGGCGCAGTCGCTGAGCATCTCCGTATGAACGCCAAGATTCTTGTGGCCGGCGAGTTCGAGGAGTACTGCATCGGGAATCGCGCCAATCCCGAGCTGCAGCGTGGCGCCTTCTTCGACCAGACTGGCTACATTTTTCCCTATGGCATGGTGAATGTCTGTGATTACGGCCCGCTTCAGCTCACACAACGGACGAGATACTTCCACCACCGCATCAAGGTCGCTCACATGAATGAAGCTGTCACCAAACGTGCGAGGCATCTGGTCATTGACCTGGGCCAGCACAAACTTTGCGTAGCGTGCCGCCCCCATCGTGGCGTCCACGCCGACGCCGAAGCTGCAAAAACCGTGGGCGTCTGGCGGTGAAACCTGGATGAGGGCCACATCGATCGGCATTTGCTCCGATTCAAAAAGATCCTCGACCTGGCTGAGAAAAACGGGTGTGTAATCCGCACGCCCTTCGTTTATAGCCTGCCTGACGTTTCCACCGATGAACATCGCGTTATGGCGGAAGTGTCCTTCCATCTGGGGGGCGATATAGTCCGCCCGGCCGACGGTCAGCAAGTGGACGATTTCCACATTGCTGACAAACGGCGCACGAGCCATCAGAGCTTCGACCAAGGCTTCCGGCTCGGCACAACCGGGATGGATATACACGCGCATGTTGGACTGAATACAGTGCACCGCTTCTTCAGGGGGAACAATCTTCCGGCGATAACTGGCTATCCAATCCATGAAACCTCTCTTGCGGCCGAAACCGGATGGCGGGGGTCCGTTGAGGCAACGTGTTGTTCGTGGCTATGTTTCGAGTGTCTGACTTCCCGTAGCAGTTGTGGGATCCCGAGGATGGTTCGAAAGGCTTCCGCCAGTCGCTGCACAGACGCTGCCTCCAGAGCTAGTTGGAGCACACGGCTTACCAGTTCGGAGAAGAGCACCCAGTACTAACCCCTTGCAGAACAATGTCTTATAGGCAGACAAAGTTATGCTTATACTACGAGTGCGGGATTTCGCCCAAAAATCACTCTCCTGGTGGGTCGCTAGACCCATGCCCAGATTTGTATGCTTCGCGCGGCTATCGTTCAAAACGGCCGAACCGCCGGAATTTTTTGTGAGAATCGCAGGCAATGACCCGTGCCATCACAGCAACTTCGCAGGACGATTTTGTTCTCTTTTCTGTGGGCGGGTGTATGTTTACATGAGGAGTAATCCTCGGTGAAAAAATGCCAAAGTTGAAAATTTTGGTCTCACTTACAACCAACGACAACGATTACCAGGCTGAGCAGGCAAGTTCGGCAGAACAAGCGGGTCGAAAATTTGGCGTCGACATCCAGATTCTGTATGCCGACAACGATGCAATCAATCAAAGCACGCAAATCCTGAAGGCGATCCAGGCAGCGGAAGCAGAACGGCCGCATGCGATCGTGTTTGAGCCGGTAGGAGGAACTGCTCTGCCGCAGGTCGCACGTGCTGCCGCGAGTGCCGGAATCGGGTGGGGCGTACTCAACCGCGAAGCGAGTTACATCACCGAGCTGCGGCAGTCCTCAAAGGCGCCCATTTTTGCCGTGAGTTCTGATCACGTAGAGATCGGACGAATTCAGGGCCGGCAATGTGCTGCGCTTCTGCCAACAGGGGGAACAATCCTTTACATTCAGGGACCATCGGAAAATTCGGCAGCGAAGGACCGAACGCTTGGAATACAGGAGTCAAAACCAGCCAATATCCACATGACAATTTTGAAAGGGCAGTGGACCGAAGAGAGCGCGCAACGGGCGGTTCGCTCTTGGCTGAAATTGACCACATCACATAAGGCTTCGATTGATCTAGTCGCGGCACAGGATGATTCTATGGCCGTCGGAGCGCGCAAGGCGTTTCAGGATTTGCCCACTGAGATTGAACGCGAGCGATGGCTGAATATTCCGTACCTGGGCTGCGATGGACTGCCAAAGACAGGTCAGGCCTGGGTGCGCAGCGGACTCCTGACAGCGACTATATTCATTCCACCCAACACAGGCCAGGCGATCGAAATGATCGTTGACGCCATGCAAAAGGGAAAATCGCTTCCTGAGCGTGCATTGACGGCCGCGACATCCGTGCCCCCGCTGGAAGCTTTGCGGGTAGGAAAATCAAAATAAGCATTCCAATTCCCTACGATTCTTCACTTTGAATCCCCTCGGATCGGCCCTCTGTTCTTTTGCAAGACAGGGGTGTAACTTTATTTCAATTTCTCTGTAGCTGCTTCCGGTGGCGAATGGGCAAGCTGAAATTCCTCGTTTCGCTGATGACCAACGAAAATGACTATCAACTGGAGCAGGCGAATTCCGCGAGCGAGACGGCTGCCAAATTAGGCGTCGACGTTCAAGTACTCTACGCCGATAACGATGCCATAAGGCAAGCTACGCAGCTCCTGAAAGTCATTCAAGTCGATGAAGCGGATCGCCCGGATGGTATTGTCTTTGAGCCCGTAGGCCAGACGGCACTCCCTCAAGTCGCCTACACTGCGATTCAAGCTGGCATCGGTTGGGCTGTCCTCAATCGCGACGCGCTTTACATCACGGAATTTCGAAAGATCAGCCGGGTTCCGATATTTGGAGTCAGCTCGGACCAAGTAGAGGTGGGGAGAATAGCCGGTAGCCAATGCGCCGCGCTGCTCCCTGGGGGCGGCAGCGTTCTTTACATTGAAGGACCATCTCAGAACATTGTGGCGCGGGAACGTGAAATTGGGTTTCAAGAAACAAAACCACACAACATCCACGTGACGTCTCTTCGCGGTCAATGGACCGAACAGAGCGCCCGACTTTTGGTGAGCTCCTGGTTGAAACTAATGACCTCGCAGAAGGCCCCCATTGATCTCGTGCTTGCGCAAAACGATGCGATGGCAATCGGAGCGCGCAAGGCATTTCAGGAAATTTCAAGCGAACTGGATCGCGAGCGCTGGATGAAAATCCCGTTCCTCGGTTGCGACGGTGTGCCGAAGACGGGGCAATCCTGGGTACGCAGCGGATTGCTTACCGCAACAATTTTTACGCCCCCAAATACCGGGCAAGCCATCGAAATGCTCGTGGACGCAATGGTAAACAACAAAGTCCTGCCAGAGCGCGCATTCACTATCGTTGCCTCTATTCCGCCGATCAAGAGCCTGCGCCCTTCAAAATAATCTCTCCACGTCTTTGGTTTTTTCATGCGCCTTGGGCGTATAATGCACCCGGTCTTAATACCGTTCGTGTCAGCGTCGCTGCGGAGGGTTTGATGAGCAAGGATAGTGCCAATTCGGTTGCACAACTGAATCAGCTTGATCGTAGAGAATTTCTGGCAGCCGGGAGCGCTGGCCTCTTGGCGGCAGCTGCGCCCGCGGGTATTTCCGTCCCTGCCACGGAGTCCGCAAAGTTCTTCAACGACGTGCAGGCTTCTGCTGGATCCAAGAAAAAGATTCCTATCGGCGTGTTTGATCCAGTTTATGACAAGTTGTCGTTAGACCAGATGCTTGACAAGGTCAACGCGCTGGGGTTGGAGGCAATTGAAATCGGTACGGGTGGCTATCCGGGTAATCCGCACTGTCCCATCGATGAACTGATCGCAGATCCTGCCAAAGCAAAAGCCTGGAAGAAAAAGTTCACCGACCGCGGGATTCAAGTCGCCACATTAAGCTGTCACGGTAATCCGCTACACCCCGATCCGAAGCACGCTGCGACCGACCAGGAAACGTTCAAGAAGACTGTTCGCCTCGCGCAGATGATTGATGTGAAAGTAATCGTCGGGTTTGCAGGATGCCCGGGCGGTTCGCCCACAGACACTCAGCCAAACTGGATTACCTACCGCTGGCCGCCCGAATACAACGAAATGCTGCAATGGCAGTGGAGGGAAAAGGTAATCCCTTACTGGCGGGAAGCCGCAAAATACGCCCGGGAACACGATATACATCGCCTGGCGTTTGAGATGCATCCAAACTTTGTCGTTTATAATCCGCGGACTCTGTTGAAGTTGCGCGAAGCTGTCGGTGAAGAGATTGGTGCGAACTGCGATCTTAGCCATCTCTTCTGGCAGGGCTGCGATCCCGTGGAAGTCATCCATTTCCTCGGTAAACAGGGAGCCATCTATCACGCACACATGAAAGACACCGTTCTGTATCCGGAGAACGTGGCCAAATATGGGGTATTGAATTTCGTATTCGAAGCCAGCGATTTGCCGATGGCTTCCGATGCTTTCCGCGCCGTTGGCTATGGCCACAGCGCGTCTGCATGGAAGGCGATTATTCAGGCCTATATGGATGTCAATTATGAAGGAATCCTCAGTATTGAAAATGAAGATCCGATTTTGACAGGGGAAGTCGGAGTCGAGCGCGCGGCATACGTGCTGAAGAACGTCCGGGCGGAAATTCTGGGAGGGTAAATGCATCGTCGACAGTTTGTGGAGACATGTGCGACGGCAGCGCTCGCTATCACCGCACTTAAACAAACTGCTTTTGCCGGTGCAGGTGAAGAGAATTTGACGCCAGCCTCAGGTCCTTTCCCCTTTTCTGTGATGTTGTGGACCGTCGATCCGAAACTGTCTTTTGAGCAGCGCATTGGCAAGGTGGCGGAAGCTGGATATTCGGCCGTGGAGCTGGTGGGAGAATACGAGCACTGGTCCAAGGAAGATTTTGCCCGCGCTCGAGCCCGCCTTCGTTCTTTGGGTATGGTGGTAGATGCCTGCAGCGGCATCAACGCTAGTCTTTGTGATCCTTCGAAACGTGACGAATTCATCGCGGAAATTCGCGCCAAATTGCCGGTTCTTGCCGAACTCGAGAGTTCGCGGTTGATTTTGCTGACGGGCGACAAGGTTCCGGGTCTCAGCCACGAACAAATGCACCTCAGTTGCGTAGAAGGATTGAAGCGCGCAGCGGACATTGTAGCGCCCAGGAACATCGAATTGCTTCTTGAGAACATTGATCCGGAAGAAAACCCGAACTACTTCCTGACCTCTGTTGCAGAAGGGTTCGAAGTGGTGCGCCACGTGGGGAGCCCCAAGCTGAAATTTCTCTACGACTTTTTTCACGAGCAAATTTCCGAAGGCAACCTGATCTCGAAGTTGGAGAAAAACATTGAACTCGTCGGCCTGGTACACGTTGCTGATGTGCCGGGAAGGCATGAACCGGGTACTGGCGAAATCAACTATGCCAGCATCTTCCGGAAACTGGGCCAATTGCACTATTCCGGCTACGTTGCGATGGAATTCCTTCCTACCGGCGATATCGTGACATCGCTTCGTGCTGCCCGTGAATTCGCGATAAAATGTGGCGACGAAGGACGAGCACTTGCCGGACAGGACGGAATAATGAAGGAACCGCATGCATCGGCGTGACCTTCTCAGGCTGCTTTCTGCCTCTGCAATTGTTCCGGTAGTCTCGCCAGAGTTGTTCGTGATCTTGCGGCAGGCACAGCCGGCCGTTAATTACACGTTACGTACGCTGAATTCCCACCAGAACGAAACTGTGGTCGCGATGACCGAGGTTATTATTCCAGCGACCGACACTCCCGGTGCAAAGGCCGCTCGCGTCAACGAATTTATCGATGTGATTTTGACTGACTGGGCGACACCTGGAGAGCGCCAGGAGTTTTTGGCGGGAATGGCAGATGTCGATGCCCAGAGTGAAATATTGTTCGGCAGAAAGTTCGTGCAGATGGGCTCTCAACAACAGCTGGCGCTGCTGGAATCCATGGACGATGCCATTGACTGGGCACACGAACCCCGGGCAACCGATCCATCGGCGGCGGACCCGTATGACCGTCAGCTGCAGGGAGAGTTTTTTCGCGTGTTCAAGACCATCACCATTCATGGTTACTACACCTCCGAAATCGGTTTTACCAAGGAGCTGAAACTGGAAATTATCCCCGGCGCGCAACACGGTTGCGTTCCGGTTCTTGAAGAAAAGGGGAGCTGAGGTTTCAGAATGGCAGCACACACCTACGACGCACTTATCGTTGGTTCCGGAATTACCGGTGGATGGGCCGCGAAAGAACTAACGGAAAAGGGCCTGAAAGTTCTGGTACTTGAGGCGGGAAGAACTCTCACTCCTGAACTCGACTACGTCGAACACGTGCCGGTGTGGGAACTGAAATTTAGAGATTGGGATAATCGCGCTGAGAGACAACGCACCCAATTTATCCAGCGTCAATGCGACTATGCTTGCGATGAATTTTCCCACCAGTTTTTTGTAAGCGACCTCGAGAATCCGTATTCGACTGATCCTGGAAAACCTTTTTCCTGGATCCGGGGACGCCAGGTTGGTGGAAAGTCCATCACCTGGGGTCGTCAAAGCTATCGTTGGAGCGATCTGGATTTTGAAGCAAATGCTCGTGAGGGAATTGGAGTCGACTGGCCTATCCGTTACCGGGATATTGCTCCGTGGTATGACTACGTCGAAGAGTTTGCTGGTATCAGCGGGCAAGCTGAGGGGTTGTCACAACTGCCCGACGGCAAGTTCCTGCCGGCGATGGAAATAACCTGCATTGAACGGGACTTTCGCGAGGCACTCGCCAAACATTACGGCGATCGCATAATGACGATTGGCCGCGCTGCTGTTCTGACACGACCACACAAAGGCCGGTCACCCTGCCACTACTGCGGGATCTGTCACCGTGGTTGCATCACGCAATCCTATTTCAGCAGCCTGAGTTCCACGCTGCCCGCTGCCCAAAAGACAGGCCGTCTTACCATTCGGCCATACAGCGTTGTGCACAGCCTGGCATTTGATCCTGCAACACGGCGCGTTTCCGGAGTGCGTGTGATCGACGCACAGACTAAGCAGTCACAAGAGTTCCAGGGAAAGGTCGTGTTCTTGTGTGCGTCCACTCTGGAATCTACCCGAATCCTTCTGAATTCAACCTCCGCGGAATTCCCGAACGGGTTGGCTAATAGTAGTGGGGAGCTCGGCCACAACCTGATGGACCATCACATGGGTGCTGGAGCCGACGGCATTATGCCCGGTCATCAAGACAAGAAATCATTCGGCAACCGGCCGAATGGAATCTATATTCCGCGTTTCCGAAATATAGCCACAAAACAGAAGGATTTTCTGCGAGGCTACGGATATCAGGGCGGCGGTGAACGGCAAGATTGGACTCGCGCCTTAACTATGCCGGGATTGGGGGTGGAATTCAAAAGAGCGATTCGTGAGCCAGGTGCCTGGACGATGGGTTTAGGGGGCTTCGGAGAGTGCCTGCCCAATCACGGAAATTACGTCGAGATCGATACGATGAAACTGGATGCGTGGGGCATCCCCACGCTCAAGATTCACTGCGAATGGGGCGAAAACGAAAGAGCGATGTCTCGCGACATTTCGGCACAGGCCGCAGAAATGTTGGCTGCTGCCGGGGCAAAAAGTATCACGGTCTCAACGGAGATGACTCCGCCAGGTCTGTCGATCCATGAGCTTGGGACCGCTCGAATGGGTCTTGACCCGAAAACGTCCGTTTTGAATGCTTACAATCAGGCGCACGATGTGAAGAATCTGTTTGTGACCGATGGAGCGTGTATGACTTCTTCGTCTTGCGTGAATCCTTCGCTTACATATATGGCGATTACCGCGCGAGCATGCGATTACGCGGTCTCTCAAATGAAGAAGAACGAGTTGTAGCGGGGGTTCATGGCTCAGGTACAGCGTTCTCCAAAAAAGTACGATGTTTGTGTGATCGGTTCGGGTGCAGGCGGCGGCATGGCTGCAAAAATATTGACCGAAGGAGGACAGAGTGTCGTCCTGCTGGAGGCGGGGCCGCAACTGTATCCCGACAAAGACTTCAAGATGCTCATGTGGCCTTACGAATTGCCGCATCGCGGTGCGGGAGTTGGTGGCCGCGCGTCAAAAGACTTCGGAGAATTTCTTGCTCCAAATGGCGCGTGGCAGATTGAGGGCGAGCCCTACGTTTCTGCGCCTGGCTCCAACTTTCAGTGGTTTCGCTCGCGAATTGTCGGTGGTCGTACGAACCACTGGGGGCGCATCGCCCTGCGGTTTGCTCCGATAGATTTCAAATCGAAGACACGCGACGGCGTTGGGGATGACTGGCCGATCACTTACGAAGATGTGGCGCCCTACTACGATAAGGTAGAAGGCTATATCGGGGTTTTTGGTACTAGGGAAAATATCCCGAGCGCCCCGGATGGCGTTTTCTTGCCTCCTCCCCGGCCGCGCTGCAATGAAGTTCTGATCAAGAAGGCGTGCGACAAGCTGAACATTACCTGCATTCCCTCAAGGCTCGCGATTCTAACGAAGCCCCTGAATGGGCGCGCGCCCTGCCATTATTGCGGCCAGTGCGGGCGCGGATGCATAACAGCATCGAATTTCAGTTCCAGTCAGGTGCTATTGCCACCTGCGATCAAGACGGGCAATCTGACTCTGATCACCGGCGCCATGGCTCGCGAAATTCTGGTCGGGCCCGACGGGCGTGCGACGGGGGTCTCCTTCATCGACAAGGCGACAAAATCCGAGCAACGCGTCCTGGCCCGAGCGGTTGTCGTGGCGGCAAGTGCCTGCGAATCGGCGAGGCTGTTGCTCAATTCCAAGTCCAAATTATTCCCCGATGGGCTTGCGAATTCGTCCGGCACCGTTGGCCGTTACCTGATGGATTCAGTAGGAAGCAGCGGCTGGGGCTATGTGCCAAAGATGGAACAGATGCCTCCCCACAACCATGATGGGACAGGCGGAATGCATATGTACATTCCGTGGTGGAAATACGACCGCAAGAACGACTTTCCACGCGGCTATCACATCGAAATTGGCGGGGGCCGTGATATGCCGGGCGTCGGGATGTTCGACGATGTGTGCGATGAAGTCGAAGGTTACGGAATTGATCTGAAACGGACCTGCCGGAAGCGGTACGGAACGGCAATCGGCTTTGCCGGCCGCGGAGAAATGGTCCCGAACCCTGATACATTCTGTGAGATCGACCCGACGATTGTCGACAAATTCGGTATCCCGGTCTTGAAATTTCACTTCAAGTGGACGGACTACGAACTGCGACAGGCCAAAGATATGCAGGAGACTTTCAAGTCCATCATCGAGGCGATGGGCGGCGAATATCGCACGAAAACCCCGATTGATGGACCAAACGCGTTCGGTATCGAAGAAGGCGGAAAGATAATCCACGAAGTAGGTACGGTGCGGATGGGGAGCGATCCAAAGACATCCGTCTTGAACGGATATTGTCAGGCGCACGACGTGAAAAACCTGTTTGTGACGGATGGAGCGCCGCTGGTCACCAACCCTGACAAGAATCCGACCCTGACGATCATGGCATTGTCCTGGCGAGCTTCGGACTATCTGCTGGAGCAGGCCCGAAACGGGAGTATCTGATGCTGCGCAATGAAAGTAGGAGTGACTGATGCACGGAATCTCGAGACGCGACTTACTGCGAAATTTGACGGTTGGTGCTGCCGGTGGTTCGGTACTGCACATGATTCCGGCAGAGGCCGCCCAAATGGCACACCAAATGGTTCATCAGGCGAAAGCGGCCAGCACAACAGGGAAGTATGAACCAAGGTTTTTTACTCCCCACCAGTATGAAACGCTGATCATCCTGTGCGACGCGATCATTCCTAAAGACGAAAAATCGGGAGGGGCCATGGAAGGAGGGGCGCCTGAATTCATCGATCTGCTGACCAGTGAAAATGAAGAATATCAGTTGGTGTTTGGCGGCGGGCTGATGTGGCTGGACAATTTTTGCGCGGACCGGTATCTGTCGACATTTCTGGAAATTACTCCAGAGCAGAAAAAAGAAGTATTGGATTCGATCGCTTACTGCAAGAATGCCAAAGCTGACCCGGTATTGCAGCAGGGCGTCGCATTCTTCGCGCGGCTTCGATATATGACGTGCGACGGGTTTTACACCAGCAAGATCGGAATTGCTGATCTCGAGTACATTGGCAACACGGCGCTGGCGGAGTTTCCCGGCTGCCCGCCATTCTCCGGCAGTTAGGCCCGATCGAATTGGCGCAGTGCTTTTTCCACTGCGCCCACCGCCCGTTCCACATCCTGCTCGTTGGTCTGCCAACCACATACGCTGATTCGCATCGCTCGCATGCCGTGCCATGTGGTGCAGCCGAAGAAAGCCTCCGTGCCTTCTAGTACTGCCGCAACAACCTGTTCTGTCCGCTTGTCATGATCCGCGGTTTTGGACCCCTTACCTGGATTGAGAAATCGCACCAGCCCCTGGTTGATAACCGGTGTCCACAACAGTTGGGCTCCGGGCAGGGCGCCAATTTTCGTGGCCAGTGATTTTGCGTGTCGGCAGCAATCATCGACAATTTCCGCAACCCCTTGGCGACCGAGTTGACGCAGGGCGGCGTAGGTCGCAAATCCGCGTGCACGGCGGGACCACTCAGGATTCCAGTCGATTTGATCGCGCGCGTCCGCGTCGTGATAGATATACGCAGCCCGGTGAGTCATGCTGGCCCTATGAGACTCGCTGTCGGCAACGAAAGCGTAGCCGGAATCATACGGAACGTTCAGCCATTTGTGCCCGTCCGTCGCCCAGGAGTTGGCGTCGCTAGCTCCTCGCAAAAGGTGGCCATGCAGTTGGCTCGCCGCTGCCCACAGACCGAATGCTCCGTCAATGTGCACCCAAGCACCAGACTGTTTGGCGATGGGAACGAGCGACTCAAACGAATCGAATGCACCGATATTAATGTCGCCGGCCTGCAGCAAGACAATTGTCGGCGCGTCCGGATTTTTTGTCAGTTCTTCCCGTAGCGCCTGTGGCGATAAACGATCCTGTTCGTCTGTTGGCAGGAGAATTACGTTTGATTCTCCCATGCCAAGCAAGCGAAGCGCTCGCTGAAAGGTACCGTGCCACATCCCGCTGCTTACGATTCGGATCGGAGTGGCGCCGTACAGCCCCTGTTTCTCGACATCCCAGCCGCGGCTCGCGAGTAGCGCGTGCCGCGCCGCCGCAAGGCAAGTCACATGCGCCATCTGGCACCCGGTGACCAGCGCAAAGCTGGCGGTTTGTGGGATCTTCAGTATTTCCTTCAACCACGTTCCCGCGACTTCCTCTACGACCGCCGCCGCCGGTGAGCAGGCGAACATCGCTGCGTTCTGGTCCCACGCAGAAGTCAGCCAATCTGCCGCCAAGGCCGCGGGCACCGCGCCACCAATCACCCACGCGAAAAATCTTCCCCCCGAGGATCCGACCAGTCCACCTTCGGCGTCTCTCGTTAATTCGCGGATTACTTGTTCTGCAGGTAGCGGCCCTTCACCGAGCGGCTTCTTGAGCTGTCGCCGCAATGATGCGAGATCTCGTGTGGCAGTAGCAGCGGAGTGGGGCAGGTTATCGAGATGCTCAAAAGCAGATTGAATTGCAGCTCGAAGTGCGGGTCCAAATTCCTGATTTTTATGTGCCATCTGGAGACTATACCCAGATGCGCGACAGTCATCTATCCGCAATCAGCGTGAAACCGCCGACAATTTGGCTTCCCCAAGGAATTGCGGGCGCCGATTTGGTTCTAGATCAGGACGGCAGTTGCTCATCAACCAGACGATCCGGCAGTTCGCCCTCCCATCTTGCGATCACGGCACTGGCCAAGCAATTGCCGATCACATTCACAGCCGTGCGAGCCATGTCGATGATCGCGTCTACACCCATAATAATGAAGATTGGCTCGGTCGGAAGATGCAGAGAGGCTGCAGTCGCCATCAAGATGACCAGGGTTGCGCGCGGAACTCCTGCGATTCCTTTACTGGTCAGCATCAAGGTGAAAATCATCAAGAGTTGCGCGGACCAAGCCAGGTGTATGCCGCCTGCTTGAGCCACAAACACTGACGCGACCGCTAGATAAACCGTGCCGCCATCCATATTGAAGCTGTAGCCGGCGGGAATCACAAAACCGACAATTCGGCGCGGCACTCCAAAGGTTTCCATGTTCTCCATTGCGGTTGGTAGCGCGGCGCCGGAGGCGCTGGTGGCGAATGCGATCGTCGCAGGCTCGGCGATCGACTGTAGAAAACGGCGAAGCGGAAGCCTCGCGACATAAATAATTGGCAGAAACACAAGCAGTAACAATGCGAGAAATGCCGCATAAGCAGTCAGGACCAATTTGCCTAGCGGCAATAGCGCGTTGACACCGAGATGCCCAACGGTGAAGGCCATTGCGGCCCCGACTCCGATCGGTGCGAAGTACATCACGATATTGGTCAGCCGAAACATTGTCTGAGTCAGCGACTCCGCAAAACCGAGAATTGGCTCGCGGGTTTTTTCGGGCACCTGAGTCAAAGCGATGGCGAACAATATGGCAAAGACTGCCACCTGCAGAATCTGATTTTCCGCAACGGACTGAACGATGTTTTCCGGGAAAATATGCAGGACGAAATCTTCCCACTTCGGGGATGCCGCGGCGGTCTGCGGAGCGGGCTCGGTGGCAACCGGCGGAAGTACCAGGCCCACGCCCGCTTTGCTGAGGTTAATTGCCCCTACTCCGATGAACAACGCAATCGTCGTGACGACTTCGAAATACACAAGGCTCTTCACGCCGATGCGGCCCAGCTTCCGCAGATCGCCGTGACCGGCGATCCCGGTAATCAAGGTTCCCAGGATCAGTGGCGCAACGATGACTTTAATCAAGCGTAGGAAAATATCGCTCAGCACACGAAGGTGAGCAGCAATTCCCGGACTGTCCAGGCCAATCTCCAGCCCAACCAACATCGCAACGAAGATCCAGAGTGTCAGGGAGCTGTTGCGAATCCCCACGAAAGCAAGGACTACGAGTGCCAACCAGCGGATTCCGACGGTCACGGCTTGGGCTGGAGAAAGTGCCGTCCACAAGCATCCGATCGCGAAAAGAGATACGCTCGAGACTAAAAGAACCGTAAAGAGTTTCGAAGACTGTCGCGGCAAGTTTCCGTCCCTGGACTTCCTGCAAAGCCGGCAAGCGCCACATCATAACGTGTGAACAGAGTGCTGAACAGGACTGATTGCCACGTAAACTTGCTCCTCGTTTCGTCGGCTGCTATCGTCGCTTTATGCCAAAAATAAGCCACCTAGAATGTTCGCGTTGTCATCGGAAAACCTCCGCCGATTCGCCTCAGACCGTCTGCCCGGATTGTGCGGGTGCATTTTATGTTCGCTATGATCTCCTGAGTCTCCGTGGAACGGCAAAACGCGAGCAAATTCCACGCGATGCCGCAACGGGTGGATGGGCAGGTATGTGGCGTTACCGGAGTGTCCTGCCGGAGGTGACGCCAGTCACTCTCGGTGAGGGGTGGACTCCGGTCATCCGAAGCAGGCGCTATCCGAACGCAGTCGTAAAGGAAGAAGGTGCAAACCCCACGGGCAGTTTCAAGGCGCGCGGCTTGGCATTGGCCGTGACGATGGCCAAACATTACGGACTTCCGAAACTGGCCGTGCCCTCCGCAGGTAACGCTGCCGGAGCCCTGGCTGCTTATGCGGCAGCGGCGGGGATCGAAGCGAATATCTTCATGCCGAAAGACGTGCCGTTTGCAAACTACGTGGAAGCTGAACTTTACGGCGCGAACGTAACGCTGGTCGACGGACTCATCTCGGATTGTGGCCGCATGGTGGCTGATCGGAAGGAGAAGGAAGGTTGGTTTGACATTTCCACTCTGAAAGAGCCATTCCGCATCGAAGGCAAGAAGACCATGGGTTACGAACTGGTGGAGCAGCTCGGCTGGGAATATCCGGAAGCGGTCTTTTACCCTACGGGAGGGGGCGTGGGTCTGATTGGAATGTGGAAAGCGTTCGCGGAGCTCGAGGAGTTGGGGTGGGTCAAGCCGGGGAAAAGACCCAAGATGATTGCGGTGCAGTCCGCCGGTTGCGCTCCGATAGTGCGAGCATTTGAAGAAGGGGAAAAGGTCAGCAAGATTTGGGTGGACGCTGCGACATTCGCGTCAGGATTGCGCGTTCCCAAACCGTATGGCGATTACATCATGCTGGATATTCTGAAGGAGTCAGGGGGTGTGGCACTGGCATTTAGCGATGAACAAATCCTCGCCTCGTTAAAGGATTGGGCCAGGCACGAAGGAATTTTTCTGTCGCCGGAAGGCGCAGCTGCCACAGCGGCATACGACTATCTGTTATCAACGGGCTTTCTGAAT
This sequence comes from Candidatus Acidiferrales bacterium, assembly GCA_963723725.1. Lineage (GTDB taxonomy): Bacteria > Acidobacteriota > Terriglobia > Acidiferrales > UBA7541 > Acidiferrum. Next base: position 94,233 of record CAVRSA010000010.1, on the reverse strand, counting down.
CCCAAAGACCGCGTAGTGCTGTTCAACACCGGTTCAGGGCTGAAATATACAGACGTAACCGCGGAAGCGGCAGATTTGCATCATCCACGAGTGGGTAAAAACTAAAAGGTCAGTTTCGAAAGATAAGCGTAGCTCGCGCTCAGGTTGGCGAAAGCATCTTTTGGCACATCGTTTTCGACGAAGTAGTGTTGGATACCGCCTTGCTCCCCGTGAGCAAATATGCGTTTCCAATCGATAATACCGTCGCCTACCGAAGTCATTGCCTTTTCCACTTCGTCCATTTTGAGCGACGCGAGTTGGTCCGGTTTTACCTTCGGCAGTACCTTCATGTCCTTGACATGTACCAACGGGAACCGTCCCGGATATTTTTCGAAGTAAGCGACCGGATCCTGCCCCGCAACGCTGATCCAGCACAAATCCATCTCCATCTTTACGTTTCCGGGATCAGTATTCTGCAACAGGTAATCGTAAGCAAATTGTCCGCCGAGAGATTTTTCGGGCTCAAATTCCCAATAGTGATTGTGATATGCAAATTGAATTCCCGCTTTTTTACTGGCCTCGCCTGCCTTATTAAACTGATCCACCACTCTTTTCCAGCCATCAGGAGTCTGGCGAATTTTTTCGTCGATCCACGGGCAGACAATGAATGTCTGTCCGACTACGTGTGCTGATTCGAGTGCATCGGGCCAATGTCCCTCGACTACGTCATAAGGTACATGGATTGAAGGTGAAGTCAGTCCATTGCTGTCGAGCAATGCGCGAATCTCTTTTGGCGACTTCCCAAAATACCCTGCGAATTCCATTTCCTTGTAGCCGATAGCGGCAACCTTGGCTAGCGTTCCAGGGACATCGGTTTTCATGGCGTCGCGGACGGTGTATAGCTGGACGCCTACCTTATCGATTTTGTGGGACGGAGCGGCTAAAACACGCCCGGGCAGAGAAGTCGCAATTGCTGTGGCAACGGAGGTTTCAATAAATGTTCGTCGGTTCATGGGCGAATTGTACCTCCGATGCGCAAACGATTGCACGGAGAATTAACAAATCCTGAGGAGGCAAGTCAATTTCTCAAAGAGAAAAGGACCCCGCCCGGAAGCGGGGCCCGATAATGCTCTTGGGCGGAGAAAAATCAGAACTGGAAGCGCAAGCCCAACTGCAAGATGCGGGGATCATGCGCGCCGTTCAGGACAAGAAAGCCGCCGCAGGTCGGGTCCGCAGTTGCTGCCGGATTGCAAGTCATTGCCGTGCTCAAGCCCGCTCCGCCGGAGGAAATACTGCCGCTGAAGGCGTCAAGCTGAGTATGGTTAAAGGTGTTGAAACTTTCCAAGCGGAACTCAAACGCATAGCGTTCCTTGAACGGGAAAGTCTTAAACAAGCCGAGGTTTGAATTGAACCGTCCGGGGAGGCGCAGCGTGTTGCGCTCCCCATTGCCGAAGGTCAAACCGACCGGCAACGTGTACGCCAGAGGATTGTAGAGGAGCTCCCCGAAGGTGCCCTGTGCTGCGAATGCTGCCTTCACGGAAGCAGGCACGACGTTCGGATTACCGACTGTCTCCGGGAACGAGGCGATGCCGACTCCGTTCGCCACGCCCGCGTTGTCGGCATACGTGGTACCATTCGTTACCGTAAACGGTACGCCTGTGCTGGCAATCGTGGTTCCTGAGAATTGCCATCCTCCAAGAAGCGTGTGCTTCCATCCATTGCCGCTCCTGAAGATTGGAATATCCCAAACATAGCTAAGTGTCAGTGCCTGGCGCACGTCGAAGTTTGAACTGGCGCGAGCTTCATTTGGATTCTGTGAGTTGACGAACAGCGAATCGTAACGATCGGACGAATCGTCGATCGAATGACTCCATGTGTAACCGGCCGTGAAGGTGATATCACCGAAGCTTCGGCGAGCGGTCATTTGCAGGGAATTGTAATTGGAACTGGCAGAGTTCTCGATTCGTGTGATCGAGCCGTATCCCTGGTAGGGACGGTAATAACCAGCTGTTGCGTTACCGCAGGCAATATACAGATTGGCTGCTGCCTGCTGAGTGAGAACTGCCCCGTTCGGAAGCGCTCCTCCAGTTGGCAAGCCGGTGGAATTGAAGTTGAAGACGACCGGTCCGGCGGTAGGATCGGTATTGCAATCGGCGGCAGTGAGCGGAGAGTTTGTAGCCAAGAAAGGATTCTGGCTCGCCGGTACAGGCGTTAGCTGGTTCATATCGAACTGTCTCGCCAAATGCGTGCCCTTGCTTCCCACGTAGGCTATCGAGGCAACGATATGAGCTGGGAGTTCGTGTTGCACGCCCAAATTCCACTGCTGCATGTACGGCCATTCCGCTTGTGAAGGAATGGAAGTCGCCCCCAGGGGACTGACTGCAGATGACTGAACTGCCACGCCGACGTTTTCATAGCCATTGACGTTGGCGATTCCAGCATTTGAAATTAGCGGTGATGGATTCCCCTGCAGCGATTCGGCATTGGCTTCGTTGCCGTTCATGTGTTCAAAGAAGATTCCATAACCCCCGCGGATGGCCCACTTTCCGTCGCCGAACGGATCATAAGCGAATCCGATTCTGGGACCCGGGTTCACGAGCTTGTTGTTCATGCAGCCGGTCGTAGCGGGTGCCACCCCCGGGGCGATCGAGGTAGGCGAAGAGTACCCGCAACGCTGGAATCCATTGAATGGATTCCCGCTGCCAGAAATTAGTAGTTGTGAATTATTCGGGTCGTTGAATGGATAATACTGCATTGCGACACCAGGATTGTACACGTTTGGCGAAAAGTTATACTCGTTTGCGAACTTTTCTTGATACCGGCCGAAGAAACTCCACCGTAATCCGAGGTTAAGAGTCAGTTTCTTGGTTATGCGCCAATCGTCCTGAACAAAGGGTTCAAAAATCTTGTAGCGATCGTAGAAGTACACTTCTTGTGAGGTTTGTGCATACCCGCCGACCTGGCCCAGCAACAAATCCGCATAGGGATTTCCGCTCGAGTTTGTCGCATTCGTAGCAAAGGAAAGTTGACCTTGCGGATCAGAAGTGGACGACTGATTCTTCTGCGCGAAAACAACGTATCCGCCGAAAAAGAACGTATGCTGACCGTGAATCTTGGTCATGATGTCCCGATAGGTGTACGTGGGGTTGGCATTTTTCCAGGGGAAGTAACCGGTATCGACCGAGAATCCCCCACCATACGCGTTACCTTGTGTGTTACCAACCGAGAACGCCGGAATTTTCCCGTCGAAATTATTGTTGAAGAACGGTACCAGGTCGATTCCGCCAGCAGGAAGGCCGACGTTGCTCGCATTCTGCAGATAAATGTGATCCGAGGTATAACTGGCGACGAATTCATTCAGCAATGTGGGAGAAATGTTGGAAGTAAGGCGAGCAACGAAGCTGGTAGTCGGACCAGAGAAGTTTGTATTGGTGTTATCGAAGCTGTTTCCATAAACACCCCATTCAGGACCCTGGGTGACGGTATTCCAGGAATCATGGATGTAGCGGAATGTCAGCCGTTCGTTTTCGGTGATGTTCTGGTCGACGCGGATCAGTTCTTCGCGCCAAGTCGTCGGGTAGCTGGGGTTTGAAACGTATGCAGGAATGTTCGCACCCGCATTTGGTCCTCCGGTGTAGGTGCCGACAACGCCACCGAAGTTATTCGCGGCAGGTATTAGAGAATTGAGTGCCGCAGCGGTCGAAGAGCCGTAGTACGGGCCCGCCAGCTGATTTCCGGCGTAAGGCACGTAGCTCTGAATTACAGTTCCATTCGGCGCAGTGTAGGATGGACCGAGGCCCGATGCCGGGCAGTCCGGTGCAAACTGTGCCCCCGCCGGGAGAAGGGAATTCCCGTTCGCATCGAGCGGGTTGGTCTGGTAGAAATTCCCGGAACCGAAACATACGTCATTAAAATTTCCAGTCCGTTCCGCCGCGGAGGGAACAGCCTGACTAATGGTCGAACCTGGCACCACGTTGTGACGCCATTCTTGCGACCAGAAAAAGAAGGTCTTGGTCTTGCTTGTGTTGTAGTGACCTGGAATAAAAACTGGACCGCCGATGGTGTAACCATAGTCGTGCTTCTTGTAAGCCGGTCGGGCTATCCCGAGTCCGTTGTTCTCCCACGAATTGGCGTTAAAGTCCTCATTGCGACCGTAGTAGAAAACGCTCCCGTGAAAGTCCTTGGTACCGGACTTGGTTTCGACTTCGATCGTTCCGGAGCCACTCTTGCCGTACTGCGCACCATAGCTTGAAGTCAGAACCTTGAATTCCGCGATGGCTTCCAGGTTCGGATAGACGTTAAGCGTTGCATTGGAACCGTTGTCCATGTTGTCGCCGCCATCGATTTCCCAGTTGTTGTATTCGGTGCGTCCGCCGTTGATGCTGTAGGTAATGGATCCAGCGACGCCGACATTACCCTCATCAGATCCGGTCTGGTCCACGACACCGGGAACGGTGTTGACGAGTTGTGTAAAGTTGCGGCCATTGAGCACCAGTTTGTTGAGCTGTTTGCCAGTAATGGTCCCGCTGATTTCTGACGATTGCGTATCGAGCTGGGCGACGTTCTCTCCTGTCACGGTAACTTCTTCCGTTATTAAACCGACCGTCAGGTCTACGTCGATACGCTTTTTTTGCGCAACTTCCAGCACCACCTGCTCCGCGGAGAATTTTTCAAATCCCTTCGCTGTCACGGTAACGTTGTACGTCCCAGACGGCAGCGCCGACACCACGTAGTTTCCTTCACCGTTCGTCTCCGTCGTTCTCGTGAGATTGCCGCCGGTATTTGCCACAACGACCTGTGCGCCGACGACTGCAGCGCCGGTCTTGTCGTGCACCGAACCACTGATGAGGGCGTTGTCCTGCGCCCAGATGAATTGCGGCGTCAGAACTAGCAGCGCAAGTGCTCCAAGAACAACAAGTAGTCGCGTCCCGAGTGCCTGACACGAAGGAATAGAATAGCCCTTCACGGTGATACCTCCATAAGGTCAGAATCCGCGCAAACTTTTCTTTTGGGAAACCAGTGGTGTAAGCGGACGACACCTCGAAGCGCCGTCAGAATCTAACCACTCGCGAACAATTCCCCGGTCCTCGACGGACTGTCAAACTTCCTGAAACCACCTATTAAATCGGATTAATAGCGGAATAAAGGAAGAGTGTCAAGAGCAAAGTCCGGTTCTGAATCAATCGGAATTCCACAAATGAACCTAAAACGCCCAGATCGGAACTAGAAACGTGGCAGATAAGGCCTGCTATCCTATGGACCTGGAGGTATTTGGCAGTTTTGCAGATGAGAAAGCGAACCAATTCGTTCCTCGTCCTCAGCCTGGTTCTCCCCTGCTGCGGCATCACGACAATCGAAGCTGCGCTGCCCTGCTCCGCTCTTCCGCGTGCGAAACAGTTCGCGCAGGATCGAGCGGCCGCCAGCCCGGAAGCGCTTTTTCAGGCTGGCCAACAGGCTCTAGAGCGCGGTGATCTCCAGGAGGCAGAGAGGAATTTTCGCCAGGTGCTGGTGCTCGACCCCAAAGCCGCGCCGGCGTACACAAACCTCGGGGTGATCGAGATGCGCCGCAAGAACTGGGATCACGCGATGACGTACCTGAAGAAGGCTGAATCGCTATCGCCGAATGTCCCCGGGATCCGCCTGAATATTGGTTTGATCGGCTTCCGAACAGGGAATTACCGCGACGCCGTGCCCGTGCTTCAAACCGTCGTGCGCGATGAGCCCAGGTCGAATCAGGCGCGCTATTTACTTGGGCTTTGCCAGATTTTCACCGAGGATTATGCGGCTGCCGTAGAAACACTGAAGCCATTGTGGGAATACATGTCAAACGATGTGATGTATTTGTACGCTCTCGACATGGCCGCCGACAAATCCGGCGATAAACAGACGGATGAGAAAGCCATGAACGAGATGGTCCGCGTTGGAGCCGGTACGCCGGAATTTCAATTGATTCTCGCGAAAGCGCATCTGCAACACCACGAACACGACGCGGCACTCGAAGAACTGAAGAAAGTGGAAGCCACAGACCCTTCCATGCCATTTCTTCACTTCAACCTGGGCTTTGCGTATCTGGGAGTTGGCGACTACGTAAAAAGCGAACTGGAATTCCGGAAAGATATCGCCATTGATCCAGACCTGGCTGACGACTATTACCAACTGGGTATCGTCTATTCCTTTCAGGCGCGGACGGAAGACTCTGAAAAAGCCTTTAAAGAGGCGCTGAGGCTCGATCCCCACCGTCCGGGCGCATGGTTCAGCTTAGGCAAAATCTATAATGAGCGGGGAAATTATCCGGAGGCGTTAAACGCATTTGACGAAGCGCTGAAGTATTCGCCTGACAGCGAAAAGGTGCATGTTATACGTGCACAGGTGCTGCAGAGAATGGGACGAATGGACGAAGCCAAGGCGGAGTTCGCCTTGAGCAAGAAACTTCTCGATCAAAAATTAAACAAGGACCGCGAAGACCTTCAGGAGATGCAGGTCCCCAATCCCGAACTGAAGCAAGGCCCACATTAAGTTGCGACGTCTGCCGCGATCCTAGATCGGCGGCGATGGAAAAACGCCGCGTTCGCTTTCGAGTATTTTGCCGACTTCGAGGAGTTGTTCTTCCTCGAAGGGGCGACCGATCAGTTGAACGGCGATCGGCAATTTCTGGGACGAGCATCCCATGGGAATCGACAAACCTGGAAATCCCGTCAGGTTTAGCCACTGGCAAAACCGCATCGTGTCACAGTAGTTGTGCGGATCGCCTGCGCGATAGTTTCCATCTCCGTGCCTGAAGGCCGGTGCCGAGGAAACCGGAGACAACAGAACCGGAACGTCGACCATCTGATCGAGAATATTGCTCCGCAGCGCGTCTCGCTCAGCGCAGGCGTTCATGAACGCCTCAAGCGTAATTGGACTTTCGGCTGCTGCGATCGTCAGAAATTCCTGCAGCATCGGGCTCAACAATGCTTTTTTGGATATGGTGCTTTTCTGAATCTCAAACGCGATTACCCGCCAGAAGAACCACCACAGACTGAGTGCAACATCAAGCTTGTCCAGATGAATCAGCTCGACTTGAAATCCTCGAGAAGCAAGGAGCTTGCCAGCACGATTCACTGCGTCCCGCGTTTCAGGTGTTGCCGAACCTAGCGCCGGACTCTCTAGCATTCCAATCCGTATCCCTTTCATTTGCTGCGCGCTTGAAGTACTCAGCGGAACAGGCGCCGACAGGGGATCGCCAGCATCGGGTCCCGCCATCGTTTCGAACAAGATCTGTAAATCGGTCACACTGCGCGCCATCGGCCCAACGACCCCGATCCAGGAGAACGCACCGCCGGGCGGGGGAAAATGCCCCGTGGAAGGGACTCGCCCGGGTGTTGGCTTCAACCCACAGATTCCCGAAAAGTGGGCTGGCACGCGCACTGAGCCGCCCCCGTCACTCCCAACCCCTCCCATGGAACAGCCGCTGGCAATCGCCGCTGCTTCACCGCCGCTCGAACCGCCCGCGGAATAGGCAAGATCCCATGGGTTTGCCGTCTTGCCGCTCAAGCGATTATCTGTTTCATACGCCATCAAATATTCAGGGGTGTTTGTGTTGCCGAGGAGGATCCCGCCGGAATTTTCCAAACGCGTCACCAGTACGGCATTTTTGCTCGGGACGTAGTCTTTTCGCAGCAACGAACCGGCAGGACAAGGCCATCCGGCCACATCGATACACGATTTTACGGTCAACGGGATGCCCTGCAGACGCAATAATTTGTCCCCGCGGGCAATGCGGGATTCGGCTTCCCGCGCTCGCGCCAGCGCTGATTCGCAGTCAATGTGAACGAATGCATTTAAAGATGGTTGCAACTCATGCGCACGCGCGCAGTAGGCATTAACCAACTCGACCGGAGACAGTTCTTTCGTTCGGAATTTTTCAATCGTTTCGGCAATCGTGAAATGAAAAATATCTGTCATTGCGGACCCTCATGAAGGTAAAGGGCCGCGAATCCGGCGTCAATGCACTCCTAGGGTGCTCCAAAAAGCTTCTACAAAAACGGTTGACGATAGAATGGAGAGCCAAGACAATACAAAGGCAACCCTTCATGGATTTGGTTGCCGTTCGCTCGCGTCCAGAAAGAATTTTTCCTCCCATGGAACTCGTTTTGGCTCATTCACGCCGTATTCAAATTGTTGTTTGCCTGCTGATGACCGTGATCGCAGGTTCCGGACTGCTCGGTGCGAAGGCGTTGAAAGCCCCGCTGTCTGGGCCCCGCACCGCGGGCAAATACTCCGCAGCAGCGCTGAGGGAAAATACTCTGGGCGTCGCGTACATGAACCAGCAGAAGCCTGCAGACGCGCAAAAATATTTTGAGCGGGCACTCGCCGCCGATCCGAATTTCGCGGAAGCGCGACTGAACCTTGGAATTTCTCTTCTCGGGCAGCAGAAGCTTGAAGCTGGCCGCGCTGCTCTGCAGGAAGCTGCTTCAAAACTGCCGAATGATCCTTATGCATGGTACAACCTGGGCCTTGCGTGCAAGGATTTGAGCGACCCCGAAGCCGGCATCGTTGCTTTTCAGCACGTCACCAAGATCGCTCCTGACGAGCCGGACGCCTACTACTTCATCGGATTCTTAAGCTCGCAACAGCAGAAATACGACGAAGCCATCGCCGCGTTCCAGAAAGCCCTAGCGCTTGCTCCGCAACATGCCTCCGCACAGTTCGGTCTGGCTCGGGCCTATCAACGCAAGGGCGACGCCGACGCGGCTCGCGAAAGCATGAAGCGCTTCCAGAAAATTACCGCCGACCATCTTGGCGTTCCATTCGGTGCCGGCTACGGCGACCAGGGGAAATATTCGCTTGCGGAATTTGTGCATGGCGCCGACACCAACGCGCCCGCCGAAATCCCGGTCCGCTACGTACAGAACTCACTGGCAAATCGCGTTTCTTTTCCGTCCGGAGAAACTGCGCTTGGCAACAGTCGGGGTGCGTGTTTCTTTGATTACGATGGTGACGGCAAACCCGATTTGTTTCTGGTCGCTTCCGATGGCGGAAAGAGCCGCCTGCTGCACAATGTAGGCGATGGAAGATTTGAAGACGTGACCGCGAAGGCCGGCCTGGCTTCGGTGGGCGTCGGATTTGGCTGTTCGGCGGGCGATTTCGACAACGATGGCAAGACCGATCTGGCGGTTTGCGAACGGGACGCTGTTCGTTTATTTCACAACGACGGTGATGGAAAGTTTTCGGATGTGACTGTCAAAGTTGGCATCTCGCGCGAAAAGGGTTGTGTCGCTGCGACTTTCGTTGACTATGATCACGACGGCGATCTCGATTTGTATCTTACGGAGGCGCCAGGCACTGGCGCTGAGAAACGTACAAACAAGTTATGGCGTAACAACGGGAATTCGACCTTTACTGACGTTTCAGAGGCTACCGGATTGGGAATCGATGCAACGGGCGCTGGCATCGCGGTGACGGATTTTAACAATGATCGGGCGATCGATTTTGTGATTCCGGGTGGCGCCGGTGGTGTTGGGATCTATCTGAACCCGCGCGAGGGCAGGTTCCGGGCGCTGCCGGGGGTGGATTTCGCCAATGAAAAACTTCCACCGGCAGTCGGAGTTACGGTCCTTGATTTTGACAAGGACGGATTTATGGATCTTGCGTTTACCCACGCAGGGGCGCCGGGAATCAGCCTCTGGCGGAACGTCGCTGGAAGAAAACTGGAGCGCGTTGCCTTGCCCGATCTCGGTTGGAAGCAAGGCTGGGGCTTGACTTGGATTGATTTTGACAACGATGGCTGGCTCGATCTGGTAGCCGTCGGGGAATCGGCCAGCGGCGGCGAGGTTCGCCTGCTCAGGAATCTGGGTGACGCCGGGTGGGCCGACGTTACCAAGAAATTGCAACTGGACACCGTGAAGCTCAACGAGCCTCGCGCCGTTGCTGTGGCTGATTTGAGGGGAACAGGGAGTCCGGACCTGGTTATTTCACAGGCAGTGGGGCCACCCGTTGTGTTGGATAACGTAGGCGCAAGCCAGAACAACTGGGTGCAAGTACAATTCAAGCCTCTGAACGATAACAAAAGTGCAATTGGCACGAAAATCGAACTGTATGCAGGTTCGCTCTATCAAAAATGGGAAGTTTCTGGCGCATCAGGCTACCTGAGCCAAAATGCGATGCCGCTGATCGCGGGTATGGGCACGGAAAAAACTGTCGACGCACTGCGATTGTTGTGGCCGACCGGTGTACCGCAAGATGAAATCGAGCTGGCCGCCCGCAAAACGCAATCCATCGAAGAACTCGACCGCCGCGGCAGTTCCTGCCCCGTGCTTTTCTCCTGGAATGGGCGAGAGTACGAATTTATCGCTGACATGATCGGCCCAGGAGTTGTCGGACACTGGGTCGCGCCCGGTGAACGCGATGTTCCCGATCCTGACGAATATCTGAAGGTTCCGGCAAAAAGCGTACAGCCCAAGAACGGTCTTCTCAGCTTCCGCTTCATGGAGCCGATGGAAGAAACGGTCTACCTTGACAAGGTGAAATTGCTGGCGATCGATCACCCGGCAGGTATAGAAGTCAACGCGAACGAGAGATTCGTGAGCGCTCCTCCGTTCCCCGAGTTCCGGGTGGTGGCCACGCAGCGCGCGCGAGTCCCGGTAAGTGCCATTGATGATCAAGGTCGGGACGTTCTGCCGCTGCTTGCAAAAAAGGATCGTAAATATGTGACGAATCTTGACGGTCTCCCGTTTACCGGTTTTGCCAAATTGCATTGGGTTGAACTCGATTTGGGGCCCTGGGATCCGAGTCAGCCTCTCCGACTTCTTCTGGACGGATACACGGATTACTTCACTGCAACTTCCATGTACGCCGCAGATCAAGCGGGTATAAAGGTCATTGCACCATACGTTGAGGCGCAAAATGCTCAGGGACAGTGGATCAGAGTTGTGGATGACATGGGCTTCCCCGCAGGCCTTGCCCGCACCATGGTTGCCGATCTTTCAGGAAGAATTCCGCCAGGCACCCGTCGGATTCGCATCGTCAACAATCTGAAGATTTATTGGGACGCAATACGGATCGATCAAACGCCTGAGCAACCCGACATTCAGGTGCGCGAGGTGCCAATTGCCAATGCATCCCTGGCCTTTCTCGGATTTCCTAAGGAGCTCCGTCTGGAACCCGCCAGCGACACAGTCTATTCTTACACTCAACGCAGTCCCACCGGGCCGTACGCGCACGCATCGGGCAACTACACGAGGTACGGTGACGTCAAGGCGCTGGTTAGCGATTCCGACGACAAGTTTGTGGTTTTTAGCTCCGGGGAGGGATTGAAGCTGGATTTCGATCCTTCCAGGCTTCCGGGATTATCAGACGGGTGGGTTCGCGATTATTTCTTCTATGCCGACGGTTTCGAGAAGGACCTGGATTTCTATGCAGCCGACGCGTTTACCGTGGAACCTTTGCCACGCCACACCGACATCTCCTATCCTTATCCCGTTGGTAAAGAGTATCCGCTCGACGACGAACACCTCAAGTACGAGTTGGAATACAATACGCGCACTCGTTCGGACCGCATGCCAGACAACCTGCGCTATACATATCCATCGCCAAAGTAAGGAGTAACTCTTGGCGAAAACCGGAGTAGTGACGATTCGCGATGTAGCCAGTGAGAGCGGTTACTCTGCGTCTACCGTCTCCATCGTATTAAACAGCGCGCCACTGTCTCGCTACATTCCCGGTGAAACGAAAACACGCATTGAAACGGCAGCCAAGCGTTTGGGATACCGTCCAAATCCACTTGCACGTTCGCTACGAAGTCAACGCTCAAACATTGTTGGCGTCATGGTGTTTGATATCACGGATCCGTTTTGCACGCCAATTCTGCGTGGCCTGGAAAATTCGCTGTTTCAAGCGAACTACCTGTCCCTGTTGGCAGACGCGCGCAATGAACCGCACCGATTTGAGCGTTACCTCGAGATGTTTCTCGACCGCCGCGTGGAAGGGTTGATCATCATCGCTAATTGGCTCGTCACTGACATCAAGTTACTTGCAGACTTGACCGAACGCCAAGTGCCAACCGTCGTTGCCGGCAGGGAAGTTGACTTCGATCTGGCCAGTACTGTTTCCGTTGATAACGAAGGAGGTTCGGCTTTAGCGCTCGAGTATCTGTATCGGCTCGGTCATCGCGATATTGCCTTTTTGCGCGGGCCCAGAACCCTCAGCAGCAGCGGCCAACGTTGGAAGGGAATTCGAAATTTCGCACAAACAGTGGGTCTACCGCTCGATGCGAAGAGAATTGCCGAACTACCCGAATCTCTGGACCCGAATTCCAGTTTCGAAGCGGGTATGAATCTTACGACTCAACTTCTGCGCCGTGGCGCACCATTTACAGCCCTCTTAGCCTATGACGACGTGACGGCTCTGGGCGCGCTTCGAGCACTGAAGAAAAAGGGAGTTCGTGTCCCGGAAGATTGCTCTGTCATCGGTTTCGATGATGTCGCCCAGGCAGGAATTTCAATTCCATCCCTCACTACGATCCGCCAGCCGATGGAAGCAATGGGAGCGATGAGCGCCGGGATCATGTTAGAGGCAATCAAAGCGGTCGATCTCAAAGAAGACATCCCCGTGGTGCGGCGCAAGATCGCAGCAGAACTAGTAAATCGCGAATCAACACTGGCAATCAGTTAAGTTCTAACGCAGATTCATTCGGCCAGATGCACCCAATGTTTCTTCTGCTCGCTTTCGGCGATCGCTTCGCACAGAATCAATTCCTGATGACCAGTTTCAAATGTCGGAAACGATCGCGGAGCGAGGAAATCCCCCGCCGCTATGTAAGTATAAAATTCCTTGAACAATTGCACGAAGGTGTCCGGGTATCCTTCCGCGTGCCCCCCTGGGTATACCGCGTAGTTGCGCGCTCCGGGCGAAAGTAGCGCAGGATCCTTGGGTAGCAATTCACTCGGACCGTCCCGGCGACCGATCCAGAGCGTATTGGGGTCTTCCGAATCGAAGGCCAGCGAGGCCTCGCTGCCGTCAATTTCAAACCAAAGACGTGCCTTTCGTCCTGCACTGATCTGCGAGACGGTCATTACCCCGCGTGCTTCATTTTCAAAATGAAGCAACACGGAACCGTAATCATCAGTCGAAATCAGTACTTCATCGGTCTCCGAGCTATCCGCTTTCTTGAAAGTCTCTATCCGTCCTTTTGGTCGTCTGCGAGAGGGCATCATCGTCGCCAGGTCGGCGCACAGGCTCGAGACCGGACTGCCTGTAATCCACATCATCAAGTCCAGCCAATGGGTGCCGATATCGGAAATGGCGCGCAACTCTCCGCCGAGTCTCGAGTCCAGGCGCCAGTTCCAGTCCGTTGGATATAACAGCCAGTCCTGCAAGAAACTTCCGTGTACCAGGCGTACTTGCCCAATCGCTCCGCGCTTTATGAGTGCACGCGCTTCCTGGCAAAGCGGGTAGTAGCGCAGGTTATAGGCTACCCCGCCAACTAAATTCACTTCCTTCGTCAAGGAAACTAGCGCCTGCGATTCACGAGAGTCGAGCGTCAGCGGTTTTTCGCACAGGACATGCTTTCCTGCGCGCAACAACTGGCTCGCTTCCTGAAAGTGCAGATAATTCGGCGTACACAGATGAACCACGTGGATTGATTTATCGTCCGCCAGCTCCTCCAGAGAGGTATAGGCCCGTGACAAACCCAACTCCGTAGCCGCTGTCGCTGTTCGTTCGGGCGTACTGCCGAGCATTCCTTGCACAGAAATCCCCAGGCGGCGTAATGCATCCAGGTGAGCTCGACCGACAAATCCAAGGCCTACAATCGCCGCGTTCAGTTTCTGCATGGCTCTTGCACTTCTTTCTCGCGAATGTTCAACCGGAGCTGTTTCTGCGAACGGAATTCGCAACCGCGTTAGATTGCTGTCCGCTATTTCCCTGCCGGTCGAAAGGCGTCCTCGGGGTCCAGGTAACTCTCCGCCCAGAAAGCTTCGCGCGTGATCCCCTTGGAACCTACTTTCTCAATTTCCGGAAGAGTCGCACCGACAATTCCACCGTCGGCCGAATCGTAGATCACCACAACACCTTGGGGAACCGGCGTACTCGAGGCGGCCTCTTTCGCTCCTCGCTGAAACAGCAGATAGGCATAATTCAGGCGGGCCGCGGCCCCCGCATCTTTGGAATTTGTCGACACCGGCAGAACCGTATAAATCTTCACGTTCTTGCCTGCCAGTCCAGGCCAGCTCCCCGGGAAGGTCCCGATTTCTTCCCGTTCCACTCGAAACGCGGTGAATTTTTCCAGTGGGTCTGACCCCTGGGATACTTGCAGCTTCGCAACGAGAAATTCCGACAAATCAACGGCGTCTCGCTGAATGTAGCCGCGGGAATCACCGGAAATGGCGACGTGTATCCATTCACTATCACCGTCCAGAAATTCGAATTCGTCATTCTGCGATGCCTGGAATAACACTTTTGCTTCGGAATTGCCCTTCGCATAGAGGGGTGTCTGGGATTTTTGAACGATCACAAGATTTTGCGGCTTCGCCTGATTTTTCTGGATGTCCTGCAAATTCTGCAATTGTGCTGTCAGCTGTTGCACCCGCTTTTCGCGCGCCAGCCGTTCTGCGCGAAGCTCCGACACTTCATCCGTTGGCGGGGAGGAGTCCCGCGCGGTAGAGGTGTTTGGAATTCCGGCACCGGAAAGATCGAGCTTCGGTCGGGGTGTCTGTGCATTTGCCCGGTTGTTTGCGATGGAACTGGCTGATTTCCCTGTCAATTTTTCTTCGAGTCGGTCGAGGAAATCCAGTTCTAACCTGCCATTCGATGGCAGAACTTCATAACCGGATTTGGCAACGTCACGGTCCGCGTACCAGGCTGTAATTTTGGCCCTTAAAGTGACAACGGTGGTCTGGTTCTCTCCGGGTACAACTTCAACGGAGAATTTGCAAAAGCCACGCTCATACCGATCTAGCGGTTTTTCCGTTTCGCTTACGAAGCCCTCCAGAGTCGGGAGCTTTTCCCCTGCAGAAACCTGCAGATCCTTGAGTGCCTGCTCGACATCGGACTTGGACTTGAAAAAGCTGCGTCCGTAGGAATTTGCGGCCTGTCCCCAAATCGCTGCGGAACTGGCTGCAACGCAGAATAGCGCGATCAGCAACCGCCAATAATTCTTGAGAAATCTATTCAAGGTAACAGCTCCAGCTTTTCGGCTTGGATCCAGCCGCGTTGACCTTCAGGAGTCTCGACTCCGAGCCAGTGTGGGGTGACGATCAGGATCACCAGTTCAGATCCTCCCGCGAGTGACTTCAGTGGCGCGGCAGCTGCAAAGGGCGCTGCTTTGAGTTCCGCGCCGGGTTTTTTGACCAGGCGCTCGACTTCGTGCCGCAATAAATCCACTTGCTGCTGGAGTTGCTTTTCAGACGCTTCTGCCGAGCTCAACCGCGTGGTTTCATCTTCTTTCTGCCGCACATAAGTCCGCTGCACAATCTCCGCACTGTTTTTTCGGCGTCGCTCTTCTGCCGCTGTCAGAGCAGCCTCTTCGATTTCATCGATGCGCTCTTTGATCTCTTTCATCTCCATCTTTTCGACGTTGCCATCGGAAATATGAATGACGTGATGGGCAGATTCGACATACACAGCGTTGATTTGAACGCGGGTGCGCTCTCCGTTTACTGGAATTACCACATAGCGCACGGCGATCGTGCCTTGATCGGCGCTTTCCTCAAAATGTCGCGGAGCAATGGCGTTGTTCAGAATTTTGTAATAGACCTGCCCCGGGCCAGACCATGGCTCAAAAAGTGGGCTGGAATTTGCTACGACGGCCCCCCTCAAGATTGGCTGTTTGTCATATACGAGAGTTCCATGGATGATCTCGTCATGTAGAACCGCTTGTACGCCCTGGCGAACGTATTCAGGTGACGTCGAGAATTCTCGTACTAGTCCGGCAGAGGCCACAGGATGGTCTTTTGCGTTGATCTGTCGAGTAGACAGGCCAATCGCCAGGCTCAGAAATAAAAAGGCAAACGCCAAGGACCTGTAGCCAAGATTTTTCGATATGGATGGCTTAAGTCTGTTCATAGCTCTATCCGTCTACTGTGTAGCGCGAACGGCCAACTCTGTCAAATTCGCTCGGAGGACTCTAGCGGAGCACGCGACCTGGCTCACCCCCTGATCATAAACAGATTTTTTGATGCATTTAAGAAATGTCTTGCATTCTGAGAATGACCGGGAGTAGGATGCCCTCGGTTCAGGGGATCGAATTTCTGCAGCCTAACTCGTGACGGAGAGAGGCGGCTGACTTTCGGTGATTAATTGCTGAGCACATCTGCCGTATACCGCGCCGGTTTTGGGTCAACAAGACCTTTGCGGGCTACCTGTGCCCAGATTACTCTCCCTACAAAACTCGAATAGCGTCAACGTTTGTCTGCTCTACGTTCTTCGCTCAAAACGTTCAGAGGAGGCTGTATGGAATGGGGTGTTGTGGAGAAAAAGTCGATGAGGGTCCGTACCACCACAATTGTCTGTCAGGCCATGTTACTACTTGCAGTATTACTAGTAGACTGCCGTCCCGCAACTGCTCTTCCCGCATTCGCCAGAAAGTACGGAATGCCGTGCTCGGCTTGCCATGAAGCTTGGCCTATGCTGAGTCCCTTCGGGCAGCAATTTAAGGATAACGGCTATCAAATGGGGAACGACCGCGATGCCCCTATCTTCCAGCAGGCAGCCTATTGGCCTGTGACGTTTCGCATTACTCCGATCTGGCACCGGGAGAGTACCAATGCTGCTCCGGTCGATGGAACCGGCCCGGATGGGTCAACCGTGCAATCACAGGCCAAAGTCACGTCGAACGGTTTTGACTGGAGCGGTTTGGACTTCCACACCGCAGGAACCCTCGCCAAGAATTACAGCTTCTACGTCTTGCCATCCTCTGACAATACCGGCGCCTTCCATTTTGAATCGGTCTGGGCTCGTATCGACAACATCGGGGGCAGCAGCTGGCTGAACATCAAGATGGGCAAGTTCGAGCTCGACAACTTGCTGTCTGAAAAGAGAATCCTAACCCTTACGAACGTTGCCGGCGTATACACCAATTACCATTTCCAGCCCGCTTCTGAAGGTACCTTCTATACGTTCGGTATCGGTGACAACCAGGATGGTCTTGAATGGCTAGGCCATTCAAAGGACGACCGCACTCGAGTTTCCGCCGCCCTTATCAGTCAAAACGACGGTACTCCCGGTCTTCCCTATGGCAATCAATACGGAGGATACTTCACGGCTAGCCAGGCATTTGAAGTTGGCAACCTTGGCCTCCAGCGAGTGGGCGCGTTCGCTTTTGTCGGTGAGGAGCCAACCTACTACCAATATACGCAGGGCGGAGCTCCAGTCCCTGGCACTGCGGTCGGCAGCAAGCCGATTGAACGCGTCGGTTTGATCGGGCAGTGGTATATCAAGAAGTTTGACATTACTACCATGTTCTTCCATTCCTCGGACAACGCCTATCTTGGGACGCAAACCGCCGCAAACCAGCCGCTTCCGGCAGGCGCCCGATCGCCCGTCTGGAACGGTGGCTTGTTTGAATCTCACTATATGTTCAATCCGCAGATCATTCTCATCAACCGATACGAACTTGTGCGCATGTCGCAACAAGCTCTGCCTTCCTATGCCGGCAATTACGGGAACATCGATGTCCTGACCTTCGGACTTCGGTACTATCCATTCATCTCCAGCCGTGCAGGCTTCGCTTACCATGCGGAATATGCCATCGAATGGCAGAAGGGTACCGCGCCTGTACCTTCTATTAATCCAAACGTAGCCACCAGCAGCTTGCTGTTCGGCTTCGACTTTGCATTCTAAGGAGACGATCATGAAGAGCTTAATGATGAAAAAACTCTATCTATTGCTCGTCGCCGTGCTTTCATTGCCGTTATTTGTTTGTGCCCAGGAAATGGAGTCCCACATTGGAGACCTAACCGGGCATTCCGAATCAGGCCGCCAACTCTACTACCGTTATTGCTGGGGTTGTCACGGAGCCCGCGGTGATGGCAACGGAGAAAATGCACCGTATGTGACCCCGCTGCCACGAAACTTTGTGCAGGGTACCTTCAAATGCCGATCAACTCCGACCGGAACTCTTCCGGTCGATGAGGATCTCTTCAATTCCTTGTACCGCGGGTTCAACTTCACCAACATGCCGAGCTGGAAGGCCTTAACCAAGCAGCAGCGAGCTGACTTAGTCGCTTTCATCAAGACATTCTCGCCGCGCTTCAAGACAGAAAAACCGGGCGATCCAATCCCCATTCCCGCTGAGCCCGCGCTGACAGTTGCCAGTATCCAGCATGGGCAGCAGCTCTTCCAGAAGTTGGAATGCTGGAAATGCCACGGGCAGGAAGGCCGCGGTGATGGACCTTCGGCGTCCACTTTGACCGACAGCAACGATCAACCGATTCGTCCCTACAACTTCACTTCGTCCAATCGCTCAAAATGTGGCAGTACCAACCAGGATCTATACCGGATTTTCATGACGGGGGTAGACGGTACTCCCATGCCTTCCTTCGCCGACGTGATTAAACCGGACGAAGCCTGGGATCTTGTTCACTTTCTACGTACCCTGCAGGTCAACAACAAGAGTCCTGAACTCACCATGTGGGAGGGGACAACAGAAGGTGCGGCGATCGTGAATGCAAAGAAAGTTGAAAATACCTACACCGGTTCGGGAATTAAGCCATAAAAAGCTACACTGGAATCTTTTTGCTTTATCAGTTCAGGAGGAAGACAAGAATGACGTTCAAGCATGTAGTGTTGACCGGAATGGCCGTACTCGCCACTTCGGGTCTCGCGTTCGCGGGCCCGGGGCCGAGCGGTGGAACCATTACCGGAAAGGTGACCTATGAAGGTACACCGGCAAAGATGAAGCCGATCGACATGTCGAAGGAGCCGTCGTGCGCGAAAATGTACGCGACACCTCCGCTTGGGCAGACTGTTGAAACCGGTCCGGGAAATACATTGGCCGACGTCGTCGTCTATGTTTCCGCGGGCGCTCCCGATGATGGCGCTCCTTCTTCAGCCGCTGTATTCACTCAAAAAGGTTGCCGGTACATTCCTCACACGCTGGCGTTCCAGGTGAATCAAGAACTCAAAATCACCAACGAAGATCAGACCTCGCACAACATCCATCCGCTTCCGAAGCTAAACCGCGAATGGAACAAGTCGCAACCGCCAGGCTCTCCTCCAATTACCGAAAAGTATGACAAAGCGGAATTCATTCCGGTGAAGTGCAACATCCATCCTTGGATGCACGGCAACTTCGCGGTGCTCAAGAATTCTCATTATTCTGTTTCCGACGAATCCGGCGCATTCACCCTTGCGAATCTTCCTCCGGGCAAGTACACGATCAGTGCCTGGCAGGAATCCTACGGTGAGATGACGCAGGAAGTCACGATCTCGGGTTCCGAGTCAAAGACCATTACGTTCGTATTTAAAGCCAAGCCCTATTGATCAGGGCTTGGCATTTCGCGGCACACAATTTAACGGTTTAGCGTGTCAGTTTGTGAATCGTCCACGTACTTGGGCGGAGGCGAGGAGCAATGGGCAAGATTCTTGCTGTTGTGTTGGTCATTATCGCACTGGCGTCGGCATACCCGATTATCGTCAACAAGTATGCGATGCCGGAAGATATCTCTACCCATGGTCATTTGATTGACGACCAGTTGCACGACACCATGTGGGAGGCCGGGCTGTCGTTCATCGGTGCCCAGTTGGTCCTTGCCTTTTTTATCTGGTCCTTTACCAATCGGAAAGTCGGCAGTCCGCTTAAATCCTTTCCAGGCGGGGCCAGAGTCATGGTCATCGCCGCGGTAGTCCTTGTTGGTACAGAGATTCTTGCTCTAGGTGTGATGGGTCAGAAAGCCTGGGGCACCGTCTATTTCACACCACCCAAGGCTGACGCCCTGCAGATTCAGGCACAAGCCGGCCAGTTCGCTTTTTATTTCCGTTATCCCGGTGCGGACGGCAAATTTGGCACCATCCATCCCGATAAAATTGACGAAGGCAACCAGAACTATTTTGGCCTCGATCCGGCCAACGAAGTGGAAGCTCGCGACGACGTTGTGTCCGGCGAATTGGTCATACCTGCCAACCGTGAAATCCAGCTTCTGATGCATGCCAAGGATGTTGGCCACTCCTTCTACGTGCGTGAGTTGCGGATTCAGCAGGATTTCGTTCCAGGCCTCGATCTCGCCGTTCATTTCACAGCGACGAAGGTCGGCAAGTACGAAATTGTCTGCACGCAACTCTGCGGTCTGGGACATTACAACATGAAGGCTTATTTGAACGTGATGTCGCCCGAAGATTACGACAAATGGTTGAAGGCCCAGGAAGCGGCACAGTAATTCATCCAGGATCTTAGGTGCTGTTGCACTGAGAATTGTAGTTTTAACTTGCGAGGTGTTTCGATGCAGGAGACTTCAGCCACCCAGGCTCATGTACATGCTCCCCCGGAAGGGTTTATCCGAAAGCATGTTTTCAGTTTGGATCACAAGGTAATTGGCAAACAGTATTATGCGTTGGCTCTGGTCGCAGTCTTTATCGGGATGGGTCTTTCCTGGTTAATGCGTATCCACCTCGTCTGGCCAAATTCCAAGATTCCTGGCCTGGAGCTGCTCTCAAAGGTCGGCGCGCCGGGCGGCGTCATGACCCCGGAATATTATCTTTCACTGCTCACGATGCACGGCACGTTAATGGTGTTCTTTGTGCTGACCAACGCGCCATTCGCCGCTTTCGGCAATTATTTCCTCCCCATCCAGATCGGCGCGGAAGACATGGCTTTCCCGCGATTTAACATGATGTCGTTCTGGACCACGTTTATCGCCTTCGTGGTGTTGATAACGGCTTTTATCATCCCGGATGGCCCACCGATCTCCGGATGGACCTCCTACGCCCCTCTAAGCGCCGTTGGCAAGGATGCCGGACCAGGCATGCAGTTCGGCGAAAGCTTGTGGGGATTGTCAATTGCCATTTTCTGTATCGCCTCGCTTCTTGGTTCGCTGAATTTCATTGCCACAACGCTTGATCTACGCGCCAAGGGCATGACATTGATGCGCATGCCGATCTCGACGTGGGCTTGGTTTATCACTTCATGTATTTCCTTGCTCGCATTCGCGGTTTTGCTACCTGCCTGTATTCTTCTGGTCCTGGATCGACACGCCGGGACGAGCTTCTTCATCCCTTCCGGTCTGGTCGTCAGCGACCAGTTGCAGAAGCATTCCGGAGGTTCGCCGCTTCTCTGGCAGCATCTGTTCTGGTTCTTTGGCCATCCGGAGGTTTACATCGCGATTCTTCCGGCGATGGGCATTGTCTCGCACATCCTGGTCAACAGCATGCGCAAGCCCCTGCTGAGCGCCAAGGTGGTCATCTACTCGATGATGTCAATCGGGTTCCTGAGCTACATGGTGTGGGGGCATCACATGTTTGTCAGTGGCATGAATCCCATGTCTTCACTGGCCTTCTCGTTCCCCACTCTGACAATCACGATTCCGGCGACGGTGATGACGCTCATCTGGTTGGGCAGCTTGTATGGTGCGAACATCCAGGTTAATTCCGCGTCGCTTTTCGCTCTTGGCTTCATCTCGATGTTTGTGAGCGGTGGGGTCAGCGGCTTTTTCCTCGCTCAACCCTCGATTGACATCTACCTGCACGGCACATACTTCGTCGTCGGTCACTTCCACCTGGTCATGGGTGTCGCAGCGTTGTTTGGCGTTTTCGCCGGAACGTATTTCTGGTTCCCGAAGATGACCGGCCGTATGATGAACGACAGTTGGGGAAAACTGCATTTCCTGATTACGTTCATTGGCGCCTATTGCATCTTCATGCCGTTCCACTATCTCGGTCTGATCGGTAACGTTCGTCGGTATTCCTCCTTTGTGGACGATTACATGACGCCGGATGTGATGTGGCTGCACAAATTCATCACGGTCTCTGCCCTGATCACTGGCGCGGCGCAATTCATCTTTTTGATCAACCTGATCCACAGCCGCTTTAAGGGCGCTCCGGCGCCGGACAATCCGTGGAATGGGACCACCTTGGAGTGGTCGATGCCGTCGCCTCCACCCTGGAATAACTTCGGTGGGAAACATCCGATCGTCTACCACGATCCCTATCAGTACGGCGTGAAGGGAAGTAGTGGAGATTTCGTTATGCAGGATTCGCCTGAACAATCCATCATCAGTGGTGATTGAAGGGTGGAACGTGGCACGATCTCGGCCAGTTCGCCCGTGCCGCGATTTGCCAAAAAGGAACTGAATGACTATGTCGTCGGCTTCAGTAGTTAATCCTAACGCAGTCACCCTGCCTCAGAGCTCGGCGCCGGTTGCCCGCGGTACCGTGACGAGGACTAGTGCTGATCGTGCCTCTCGCAGCGGTATATGGCTCGGCCTCTTCACCATTACGATGTCCTTTGCTGCCTTTACCAGTGCGCTGTTCGTGCGTGAAGGTACATCGGACTGGGGCCACATCGTTCTGCCATCGATTCTGTACTTAAATACCCTCGTGCTGCTTGGCAGCAGTGGAACGATTGAGATTTCTCGCCGCTATTTGTCAGGCGGGCGTCTGATCGATGCCGAGAAGAGCCGGAAAGGCACTCTGTGGCTGCTTTTGACTCTAATTCTCGGTATTGCCTTCTGTGTCGGCCAGTTTATGGCTTGGCAGCAACTGCGCGCACAGGGTCTGTACCTCGCCACCAATCCCAACAGTTCTTTCTTTTACGTTCTCACGTTCATGCACGTTTTGCATCTGCTGGCAGGCATAGCCGTACTGACATATCTGACGGGTCGAGTCCTCGCCAGCCACACCACGTTTCGCCGCAGCTTGTTTGATAACGCGGCGATCTATTGGCATTTCCTGGGCGTTCTCTGGGTCTATTTGTTCGTACTTTGCCTATTGAAGTTGTAGTCGAACTTAGGAGAAAAACTGTGAGCGAATCGCAAGTCGCAGTCCATGGGCATGGGCCCTTGCTCGAAGAATCGCCTTACGCGATACCTTCGCGCAAGTTCACCATGTGGTTGTTCATTATTTCAGACGCGGTTACGTTCGGTGCGCTTCTGTTTGCCTACGGTTATCTTCGCGTAGCTAGCCCCAATTGGGTCCGCCCGTTTGAATCTGCGAGCGTCATCAACGTCATCCTCATGACCTTCGTGCTGATCACTAGCAGCCTTACCATGCTGGGTGCGGTGGACGCTGCCAAATCCGGTGATAAGCCGAAGGCGATGCGTTTTCTCTACTCCACCGTCTTTCTTGGTATCGTCTTCGCCGCGCTTCACATTCGTGAGTGGTTCCAACTCTTTGGCCGCGGCATTACCATCAGCTCTGGCACGTTTGGCCAGACATTTTTCGCGATCACGGGTCTTCACCTGCTTCACGTGGTCAGCGGTGTCATCGGGCTTGTCGCCGTTGGCTCCCTGTATTCTCGCGGCAAGCTGACTCCAGGCCACGTCGAAACCACCGGACTTTATTGGCACTTTGTTGATCTGGTATGGATGTTCGTAGTGCCCCTGGTCTATCTCACAAATATCGCTCACTAAGCTGAACAGGAGAGAACTCGATGAGCACGGCTGATGTTTCCGGGAACGTAATTCGCAAATACTTGCCTGTCTATTTTGTGCTTCTTGGCATTTTTCTCGTGGAAGTGTTTCTGTCCTTCCGGAATTTCTCCACCCCGTCCCTGGTGATTATTTTGCTCTTTCTCGCATTGTGCAGCGCCAGCCTCGGCTTGATGTACTTCATGCATCTGAACCAGGAAAAACGCGGTCTGTTTCTTACCCTGATTCCCGTTACCGTCTTCGTTCTTCTCATGATGAACATGATCTGGACGGACGCGATCAGGCTCTTGTATATGAGGCCGCCAGCGCAGTAATCTGTATCGGACACGGGGTGCGCAGTATGCAGCAGAGATTAATAGGTAGATCAATCGCATTGGCGGCATCGCTGCTGGTTCCTGGCTTCCTGTATGCCCAGAATTGCGCTCTCTGCTATACCCAGGCAGCCGGATCCGGGTCCCGCATGATTCATGCGCTGAAGAGCGGTATCGCAGTCCTGGTTGTGCCGCCCATGCTCATCTGCGTCGGCATCACCTGGATGGCCTATAAGAAGCGCAACCAGTTCAACGAAGATTAAAGCTTCCCTTTACTTTGCTCCAAGATTATTGACACCCCTTTGCTCTGCTCATAGCATACCGGTCAATGGCCTCATTCACATTCGCGCCACCGTTGCCCTGTGTCTCTCTCCAGGCCTCAATAAATGACTAGACTCGCCCGCAAACTATCACTTGCCAACTATTTCGCGCTTGGTTTTGGCACCATGATCGGTACTGGCTGGGTCGTTTTGATGGACGACTGGCTTGGCCGCGGAGGCCCGCTCGGCGCGATGCTCGGTTTTGGCATCGGCGGCCTGCTCTTGCTTCCTGTTGGCTATATTTATGGACAGTGGGTGCGCCGTCTTCCTGACGCGTCGGGTGAAGCCGCTTACACCGCCGAGGTCTTTCCGCCTTTTATCAGCTATATCACCGGCTGGATCATGCTGCTCGCGTATTTCATTGTCTGCCCTTGGGAAGCCGTTGCTGTCGGAAAACTCGCTGCCTACATTTTCCCTCAATTGGACACCGTCGAGCTCTATCGTGTCGCCGGAGAACCGGTTTTTCTCCCACGCCTTTTGCTCGGCATCCTGCTTACTGCATTTCTTGCCTATCTAAACTATCGGGGCATCCGGGCCAGTGCCACGTTTCAGAGTTGGGCCACCTCGGCCGTTCTTCTCGTATTTCTAGTTCTACTGCTGACCAGCTTCAGTACCGGCTCGCCAACGCATTTTCAACCCTTCTTCAGTCACGCTCCGCTCGTATCTATCCTGCTTACGCTGCAGATCGTTCCGTATTTTTTTACGGGGTTCGAGTCCATTCCCAAGGTTGCGGAAGAAGCCAATCCGAATTTCCTGTCAAAAGATTTCTTCAAGGCGATCGCCATGGCGTTGCTGGTTGGTGCGGGCTTTTATGTGTGCGCTGTTGGCGCTGTCTCCTATATCTCACCGTGGCAAGGCTTGCTTGGTCACAGATTCGCTACAGCCATCGCGTTTGAACGGGCCACCCACTCGGTCTGGATTGTCCGGCTCATCTTTGCCATTTCCTTGGTCGCGCTGCTCCAGGTTTTTAACGGGAACTTTGTTGCCTCGACTCGCCTCTTGTTCGCGTTTGGCAGGCGCGGCACACTTCACCCATCCTTCGCCACGGTTCACAGCCAGTATCTCACTCCGACTGTTGCGATTGTGGCAGTCAGCGTTGCTACCCTGATCGGCTTGCTCTTGGGTGACGCTGTCCTTGTTTCCATTACCGAGGTTGGCTCGCTTGCCTGCTCCTTCGGATGGTTCGCCGCCTGCCTGTCTTTCTTGCTTGTCGAGAGGACTGTACGCCTTCGGATGATTGCCGCGCTTGGCATCCTGGTTTCTCTCGCATTTGTGGCGATGAAAATCGTTCCGGGCATTCCTGGTCATTTCTCCGGCGCTGAATGGATGGCCCTTGGTATCTGGCTAATCTTAGGATTCATTCTCCATCGTTGGCCGCGCGCTGCTTCCTGACTTCGGCAATTCCGCGGCTCATGTATACTTTTGAAGGAGACCTTTTAGCGACCTTTTAGATGATCCCTTACCTGCACTTAGGACCGCTCTCTATTCCCACGTTCGGACTGATGGTCGCTCTGGCCCTTATTACTGCTGCCTATATTTTGCAGTCTGATTTTGATCGACGTCGGTTCAAAGCCGACGCCTTTACCATGATTACCATCGCCGGACTGGCTGGGATCGCCGGCGCCAAGCTCTATCATCTGCTCGAGTCACCCAGCGATTTTTTTGCCGATCCGATCGGACTCATCTTTACCCGTTACGGGTTTGCCTGGTTTGGCGGGTTCTTGGGTGGCTTTGGTACGATGGTCATTCTCGGCCGCAAAGAGAAATTGCCCATGCGCGAGTTTCTCGATGCCTGTTCCCCGGCGGCCTGCGTTGGTTATGCCATCGGGCGCATCGGCTGCCTGCTTTCTGGCGATGGCGATTACGGAAAGCCGACTTCACTACCCTGGGGCATGAGTTTCCCGAACGGTGTTGTTCCGACGACCGAGCGTGTCCATCCGGCGCCTCTCTATGAATTTATCATCTGGTGTATTCTCGGAGTGATTTTGTGGAAGCTGGGTGCGAAGGTGAAAGCCGGAAAGAAGACTAACGGTGAAATCTTTGCGCTCTACTTGATCCTGACAGGCATCGCGCGGTTTCTCGTCGAGATCATCCGCATCAATCCACCGTGGATTCTCGGAATGTCGAACGCTCAGGTCGTCAGTATTCTGTCCTTGATCGTGGGAGTCGTACTGTTGTTCCGCTGGAGAACTCCCGCACGTACCTGAGTTACTGTAGGACAGGCCCTTTCCTACATTGATTTCGCTGGTGGCTTCACTTCTTCCGGTTTTCCCTGTGTATCAAATACGCTTAAAGGGCCATACTTCTCGAGCACCGGTCCGATCTTTTGGGCATCTCCCACTCCAACGATCTGCATCGTCGCTGGATCGATGTATTTCCGCGAAACCCGCTGTACATCGTCTGCACTAATCGCCGAAATCTGAGCCGGATAGTTGTCCCAATAGTCTGAAGGCAAGTTATAGATCTTCTGCTCTTCTGCAAAATTCAGAAGTTGGTCGGGATGCTCGAGCGACAAAGCGAAACCCGCAACTACACTTCGCCGTGCATCATCCAGCTCCGTCGCAGGCACTTTCTCGTCACGCATGCGGTTGAACTCGATCCAGAACTCCGTCATCGCACCGCCGGTTACTTCCGTGCGCAAGTCTCCACCAGCACGAAACGGTCCGGCATATTTCACTGCGGTAAATGTGCTGTACACGCCATACGTGTAACCCTTCGCTTCCCGCAGATTCAGGAACAACCGGGCTGCAGCACCGGCACCCAAAATCTGGTCCATAACCACCATCGCCGGATAATCCGGACTGGTGCGGTCAATCGCAATATTCCCCATTGCCAGGGTGGTCTGCACCGACCCTGGTCGGTCTACGATGTACACGTGCGGGGTTTTCACTTCGCTTGTCACCGGAATTCTCGGAGGCTTGAAGTCGCTTTTCGGCCACTTCGCAAGCCATTTATTCAACTTCGCAATCGTGGCCTTTGCGTCGACATCGCCCGTTATCCCCAGTAACGTATTCTGTGGCGCATATCGTTCCTTGTGCCATTCTGCGAGCTTCGCCGAAGTAAGCGCGTCGATCGATTCTGGTGTTCCAGCTACGGTTGCTGCCGGATGATTTCCATACACTGCTTCGTCGAATCGTTCAGTCGCCAGAAAGCTTGGCTGTTGCCTCTGCTGGATCAGTTGCACCTTCAGTCGCTGCTTCAACTTAGCCAGTTCATTTTCCGGAAAATTCGCGTTTAGCATCAGGTCCACCGCCAGTGGAAACCAGGTATCGAAGTTATCGGAGAGCCCGGACGCCCCGACGCTTGCGGAATCATCTCCAAACGGTGCGCTGGAAAAAAATGAGGCACCCAGACGGTCGATATCCTCATTTATCTGCCTACTCGTCCTTGTGGGCGTTCCTTCACGCAGCATTTGCGCCGTGACGCCGGCCAATCCATGCTCAGCGGCCGGTTCCCAGAGCGCCCCGGCACCATCGATCGTGAAGTCCACCGTTACGATCGGGAATCGATGGTCCTCGAGAATCATCACGGTGATACCGTTCTCGAGTTTTGCTTCCACGGGCTTTGGCAGCT
This sequence comes from Candidatus Acidiferrales bacterium, assembly GCA_963723725.1. Taxonomy (GTDB): domain Bacteria; phylum Acidobacteriota; class Terriglobia; order Acidiferrales; family UBA7541; genus Acidiferrum. The sequence continues at coordinate 66,495 of CAVRSA010000010.1, read as the reverse complement.
TTACGCGTAAAATATCTTTTGAAACGGGTGCAAGATTCTTCCGCTCTACCTTGCTTGGAGAAATGGCCTTGGAGTCACCGGGTGCCTGGGCTAGTAAGGAGCCGGGCAAGAGAGCTGCGGCGAACATTGCCGCGAGGGAAATTCGACTGAAGAACTTTGTCTCTGACATGGCCGTCATTCGTGTTCTGATTTCCATTGCCTAATTCCCCCCTGTTGCGCCGGCTACAGCTTTGGACTTGGGTAATGTCGTAATTACGCTGCGATTTGCGGGGATGAGATATTTCCTTGCTACACGCAGCAAGTCGTCTTTTGTTACCGCATCGAGTCTTGTCTCTTCCGTATTGATTACTTCCGGATCGTTCCACGCAACCGTGTAATAGGCCAACTGCACGGCCCGCGACAGGGTGCTTGACAACTGCGCCGAATGATCGTGTCGGTACTTCAACCTGACCTTCTCGAGCTCCCAATCAGCTACCGGCTCGGCCTGAACCTTATCGATTTCAGCGAAAATCGTTTTTTCTACGTCTTCCATCTTCACGCCCGGGCGTACCAACGCGATTACGGTAGCTAGTCCTGTCGCTCTTCTTGCTCCAGCGTTAGCAAATACATTCGCTGCCAATTGCTTTTCCTTCACTAACTCCTGGTACAGGCGCGAAGACTGCCCCGAACCCAGAATACTCATCAGGACATTCAATGGCATGTAATCCGGGTCGTTGTAGGCCGGAATCTTGTAGACGATGTCCAGTCGCGGAACTTGCGCGAATCCGTCCTCAATGACCTTCTGTCTCTCTGCTGTTTGCTGCGGTTCGGTCATATCCGGTCGCTTCGGAGCGGGTTGGGATGGGATGCCTTCGAAATACTTCTTGATCTGTGCCAGTGCCTGATCTTTCTTGAAATCGCCAACCAACGCCAGCACCGCGTTATTCGGTGCATAGTAAATTCGGAAAAAATCCTTCAACTCTTCGAGGGATGCCGCATTCAAATCCGCCATCGATCCGATTGTTGAATGCTTATACCCAAAATTGTCATATGCCGTGTCGGAAATCGCTTCCGAGGTCTTTCCATACGGCTGATTGTCTACACGCAAACGCCGCTCTTCCTGAACCGCATTGCGCTGGTTATCGAGGTTTGCCTGCGTTACAGCGAGTGATTTCATGCGGTCGGCTTCAAGAAATAATCCCAGGTCAAGTTGATTGGCAGGCAACGTCTCAAAATAATTGGTCCGGTCCTGGTTGGTCGTTCCATTCATCCCGCCGCCGTTATTTTCAATCAGTATGAAATGCTCGCCCTTGCCCACGTTTTCTGAACCCTGAAACATCATGTGTTCAAAAAGATGTGCGAAGCCCGTGTGCCCGGGTAATTCATCGCGCGAGCCGACGTCGTAGGTTACACATATCGAGTACGTCGGGGCCGAATGATCCTCGCTCAAGACCACGCGCAACCCGTTTTTGAGTGTGAATTGCTGGATGGGAATCTTGACCGCTGCCCCTGCTGCGGGGCTCTTCTGCGGGCTGGAGGTATTTTGTCCGTAACAACGACCGGGCGCCAAACTCAACAGTACTGCGCCGCTGACCAACCAAGCACCCATCGCTCGTTTCATGCCAATCCCCTCGTCACATCTCAAGCCAAACCAGAGAGCCCCGGTCAATCCTGCTCCGGGGCTCTCCTATTTCTGGTCGAAACCTTATCCATTACTCCAGCATCTGCCGCATCACGTACTGCAAAATGCCTCCGTGCTGGTAATACAAAACCTCTTCCGGCGTGTCGATTCGCACGATCGCCGTGAAATTCGTGAGTTTGCCATCCGCCGCTTTGGCACGCACATGTACGACCTTTTTCGGAGCGAGTGCGGCGACACCTTCAATGTCAAAAACCTCTTGCCCTGTGAGGCCGTGTGTCTCGCGGTTTTCTCCCGGTTTGAATTCCAGCGGAAGTACCCCCATTCCAACGAGGTTGCTCCGATGAATTCGCTCGTAACTCTCCGCGATGACCGCGCGAACTCCGAGCAGCCGCGTCCCTTTCGCTGCCCAGTCACGTGATGAACCGGATCCATACTCTTTTCCGGCCAGCACCAGGAGTGGAACGCCTTCTTCCCGATATTTCACCGCCGCATCATAAATGAACATTTTTTCGCCAGAGGGAAAATGCAATGTCCAACTACCCTCGGTTCCAGGTGCCAACTGATTACGCAAACGAATGTTGGCAAACGTTCCGCGCATCATGACTTCGTGATTTCCACGGCGAGCCCCGTACGAATTGAAGTCATGCGGCTTTACGCCATGCGCGACCAGATATTTCCCCGCGGGAGAATCAACTGCAATCGAGCCGGCAGGGGAAATGTGATCCGTCGTTACGCTGTCACCGAGAATTGCCAGGATCCTTGCGCCATGAATATCGGACAATGGCGCGGGATTCTTCGGCATATTTTCAAAATAGGGAGGCAATTTGATGTATGTTGAATCCGGATCCCACTTGTAGAGATCACCCGCGGGAACTGGCATCGACTTCCAATGGGCATCGCCTTCGAATACTTCGCTGTACACCTTCTTATACTGCTCTGACGTCACGGCTGCTCGCACAGTCGTTTCCACTTCCTGCGGGGTAGGCCAAATGTCTCTCAGATAAACCGCCTTGCCGCTCTTGTCCACACCGAGTGGCTCGGTTGTCAGGTCCAGATCCATCCGCCCGGCAAGCGCGTAAGCGACCACGAGCGGCGGGGAAGCCAGGTAATTTGCCCTCACCAGAGGGTGCACTCGTCCTTCAAAGTTGCGATTCCCGCTCAGCACCGCGACAGCAACCATGTTGTTTTCCTTGATCGCTGCGCCGATCGCATCAGACAGAGGCCCGCTGTTCCCGATGCAGGTTGTGCACCCGTACCCAACCAGATTGAATTTCAGCTGATCAAGATAGGTATCGAGTCCTGCTTTATGCAGGTAGTCCGTTACGACTTTCGATCCGGGCGCCAGGCTCGTCTTGACCCACGGCTTTACTTGCAATCCGCGTTCAACCGCCTTCTTCGCTAGTAAGCCAGCGCCAAGCATCAATGATGGGTTCGAGGTGTTTGTACAGCTTGTTATCGCAGCAATGACCACCGCGCCGCTCGACAGCTCGAACGCATCCCCATTATTTTTAACAGGTACCAGTTTTCCGGCTACTCCTTCGAGGACCTTTGTGAAGGAACTCTTGGCATTCTTCAGCGTCACACGGTCCTGTGGCCGCTTTGGCCCCGCCAGGGTGGGCTCAACGGTACTCAAATCGAGCTCCACTTTCTCGCTGAAGGCCGGTTCCGGTGTCTCGTCCGTGCGGAACAGCATCTGTTCCTTGCAATACGCCTCTACCAGGGCAACGTGTTCGTGCGATCGCGCCGTGAAGCGAAGATAAGCAAGCGTTTCCTCATCCACAGGGAAGAATCCCATCGTCGCGCCATATTCCGGCGCCATGTTGGCGATTGTCGCGCGGTCAGGGACGCTCAAGCTCGATAATCCCGAACCATAAAACTCAACAAATTTTCCAACGACGCCTTTCTTGCGCAGGATCTCTGTGACGGTCAGAACCAAATCCGTTGCTGTCGTTCCTTCCTTCAACCGTCCATGCATCTTGAAGCCGACAACTTCGGGCACCAGCATCGACAGTGGTTGGCCCAGCATCGCGGCTTCCGCCTCTATCCCGCCGACCCCCCAGCCAAATACTCCAAGCGAGTTAACCATCGTTGTATGCGAATCCGTTCCTACCAGCGAATCCGGATACGCTTCGAGCCGGCTGCCGTTTGGCATTGAACAAACAACTCGCGCCAGGTACTCAATGTTGACCTGGTGGCAGATCCCGGTATCCGGAGGTACCACCTTGAAATTGCGGAACGCTGTTTGTCCCCACCGCAAAAATGCGTACCGTTCCGAGTTCCGTTGAAATTCCAGCTCTGCGTTCAATCCAAATGCGCCCGCGTTTCCAAAGTTGTCCACCTGCACCGAATGATCAATGACCAGTTCCGCTTCAAAGAGCGGGTTGATGCGCTTCGGATTTCCGCCCATGTTCTGTACCGCTTCGCGCATGGTTGCCAGATCAACCACGGCTGGCACTCCCGTGAAATCTTGCAACAGCACTCGAGCGGGCATAAACGCAATCTCGCGTTGTGCTTCGTTCGGTTTCCATTTGGCCAGCGCTTTAATGTCGTCGGGGCGCACGAATCGCCCGTCTTCGAAACGCAGTAAATTTTCCAGCAAAATTCGCAGTGAGAAAGGAAGTTTCTCGATCGTACTGAGCCCCTGCTTCTCCAGCTTTTCCAGGCGCTGGATTTCAAATACCTGCGCGCCTACGTTCAGTTTATCTCTGGTTGCGAATGAATTTCCCGCGGAGATGGGCATACGCTTGGTCCTTTCACGACTGCTCGAACCAATATGATAACCGAAATTCACCAGCGGCGTGGAGACCGCTATAATGAATCCGTGAGAGTCGTTTTGATTTCGACCTACGAATTGGGACGTCAGCCGTTTGGTCTGGCTTCCCCCGCTGCATGGCTCCGAAAGCGCGGCCATGAAGTTACCTGTCTCGATCTTTCACGCGAGCCGATAGACGAACCATCTATTCGCAGCGCGCAGCTCGTGGCCGTTTACGTCCCCATGCATACGGCAACCCGCCTCGCACTTGAATTTCTGCCGCTTTTGCAGCGCCTCCATCCCGAAGCTCATTTTTGCGCCTACGGTCTCTACGCCCCGCTGGCCGCAGAGAGTTTTCATGCTCTTGGCGTTACGAGTTTATTCGGCGGAGAATTTGAGCAACCGCTCATCGATCTGGTTGAGCACCTGGCTGGTCTTTCCGCCTACCCGCAGATTCATCCTCTTGATTCCAATATTTCGCTCGCCCGGCAGCGATTTCAGATTCCCGATCGCTCCGGCCTGCCCTCGCTACGCTCCTACGCTCACCTCGTTCTTCCTTCCGGCGAGCACCATACAGTCGGCTACACCGAGGCCAGTCGCGGCTGCAAACATCTCTGTCGCCATTGCCCGATTGTGCCCGTTTATAAGGGCGTTTTCCGCATTGTTGACCGCGAAGTGGTTCTCGCTGATATTCGTCAGCAAGTCTCAGCAGGCGCTCAACATATCACCTTCGGCGATCCAGATTTTTTCAACGGAGTTGGTCACGCCATACCGCTCATCGAAGCCCTGCACAGGGAATTTCCCGCTCTCACCTACGACGTCACCATCAAGGTCGAACATCTCCTTCACAACAACGAGCTCGTTCCAACTCTCAGACAGACAGGCTGTCTTTTCGTCATCACCGCGGTCGAGTCGCTTGATGACCAGATTCTTTCCAGGCTCGAAAAAGGCCATACCCGGGCTGATTTCTTCCGCATTGTCGAATTGTTCCGCGAGGCAAACCTTGCCCTGCAGCCCACTTTTGTTCCTTTCACTCCCTGGACCACGTTTGACAACTATCTCGACCTTCTCTCGCAAATCCGTCGCCTCAAGCTTGTTGAATCCGTAGCACCGATTCAGCTTGCCATCCGTCTGCTGATTCCTCCCGGTTCTCGCATCCTCGAACTTGCTGACGTTCAGGCGATCGTCGGCCGGTTTGATTCCTCAGGTCTCGTCTACCCCTGGCACAATCCAAATCCGGCTCTGGATGAATTGTCTGCCGAGCTCCAAGGCATCGTGGCGACCGGCGAAGAGTTAAAAAAATCTCGCTCGGAAATCTTTGAGCTAATCTGGCGTGCTGCTAATTTCGCCGCTGGACGCGCGCTTACGGACCTTCCGGGTCCAGTTCCGAGTCCCTCCCTCGCCGTCCCGTATCTCAATGAACCCTGGTATTGTTGAGCAGAACCCACCGGGGACCAGTTGGCCCCTATCGCAAAAGCCAGGGACGCTGTCGGCAAAGCCGAATCTTTTTTCTAGCTCACAAACTCGTCACCCCGTGAGCTGATAGAATTTCAATCAGGATCAGCTATGCCGTCCATTCATAAACGGGTCTTACTGTTCGCTTCGAAACTCGGCTATCAAACTCGAGCCTTCAACTCGGTCGCCGAACGACTTGGCGTGGAACTCGTCTTTGTCACTGATCGTTGCCATCGCCTCGAAGACCCATGGCAAGACCTCGCCATCCCCGCCCGGTTCGAAAATCCGGAAGCTGCTGCCGCGTCCGTCATTGATTCCCAGCGCAATCTTCAAGTGGATGGAATACTTGCTCTGGGCGACCGGGCCACACTGACCGCTGCTCATGTCGCCCGTCAACTGGCCATCCCCTTTCATCACCCCCTAAGTGTAGGTGCGTGTCGCAACAAACTCCGTATGCGTGAAGTGTTCCGTGACGCCGGGCTCCCCGTTCCTCAATTTCGCGCCGTTCCGATTGATCCTCTCCCGGACCCATCCTTGCTCCGCATCTCGTACCCGTGTGTCCTGAAGCCGCTTTCGCTGTCAGCCAGCCAGGGAGTCGCACGTGCCAACAATCGCGACGAATTCTTCCGCGCCGCCGGGCGATTGAAGCATCTGCTCGAATCACCCGAAATCCGGGCCACTCGCGAGCCCCGTCTCGACCGGATTTTGGTGGAAGACTATCTGCCAGGGAGGGAAGTAGCGACGGAGGGGTTAATTACCGATGGCGAACTACGTATCCTGGCAATTTTCGACAAGCCCGACGCGCTTGAAGGTCCATTCTTTGAAGAAACCATCTACATCACTCCGTCGCGGTTGCCTGTAGATGTCCAACGATCCATTGAATCGAGTTTTCGGAATGCGGCAGCGGCATTGGGGCTTACAAACGGGCCTGTACATGGCGAATTTCGCATCAACGACGCTGGTATCTGGACAATCGAGATCGCTCCGCGTCCGATCGGAGGCATGTGCGCTCAAGCACTCCGCTTCCAGTTATCAGGCAAGCAACCGCCCATTGGCCTCGAAGAATTGCTCCTCCGCCATTCACTTCGCATGCCTGGTACCGAGGCATTGCGTGAACCCGAGGCATCCGCGGTCATGATGATTCCGGTTCCGCGCAGCGGAACATATGAAAGGTTGGATGGCCTAGAAGCGGCCAGGGAAATTCCGCTCATCACCGGCATCCAGATCACGGTCCGGGTGCACGACTACATCGTTGCCTGGCCCGAAGGTTCAAGCTACCTTGGCTTCATTTTTGCGAGGGGAGCAAATCCTGTTGCAGTGGAAGAGGCTATCCGCGCCGCCCATGCCAAACTTCACTTTTCACTGGTTCCGCGATTACCCGTCGAGCACCCGGTCACGGGCGCATTATAGGGGAAATGCCGTTGACGAACGTTTCTTAGCCCTTCGCCTTGGGCGCAACGTAACCTTCAGGCAGTTTTGCACCTTCTCCAAAGAAAAACTGCTCCATCTGTTCGCCCATGATTTTCTGAGAATTGGGATCGAGCGGATTCAGGCGGTATTCATTCATTACCATCTTCGAATACTCGACCCAGAGCTTCCAGGCTTCCTTCGAGACGTTGTCATACACCCGCTGCCCCAGTTCCCCCTTCCAGGGGATCCGGTCGAGGCCGGGCAACTCCTTGCCGATCTTCACGCACTGTACCATCCGCGTACCGGGTTTTACGGGCTCACTCGGTGCTGGTGGCGTCGGTCCACAGTTATCGTTAGCCATCAATTCCTTCCTCCTGGGTGGAGATCCCATTCTCCGCTACGTAATCTCTGGTTGCAAGCACCTCACAATTAACATAAAAATTGACCCGGAATGAGCGCGTTCACCTGACTTCGGGCGAATTTGCAATATCCCTCCCCCCGACCCTTTCTTTGAATTTTTCTCCTTTTGTATAGGCTGCACATCTGATATCTCTCAATGGCCAATGGGAGGCCCTTCTTGACCGAGATCACGACTCTGTTTTGGGACATCGGTGGGGTTGTTCTGAGCAACGGTTGGGATCGCGAAGCCCGTCGGCAAGCCGCTCGGGCTTTCGATCTCGAGTGGGACGAACTCCAGGATCGCCACGATCTGTCGTTTCCCGCCTTTGACACCGGCCAGATTACTCTCGATCAATATTTGGATCGCACTCTTTTCTATAAGCCTCGTCTTTTTACACGCGAAGAGTTTACGGCTTTTATGTTCGCGCAGTCCCGGGAATATCCCGAAACGCGCGCGGTCTTGAGCAAACTCGCCGGCACCGGCAAATATTTCATCGCCGCCATCAATAACGAACCGCTTGAACTGAACCAGTACCGCATCGAAGCATTTAATCTTCGCAGGGAATTTCAACTGTTCTTCAGTTCTTGCTTTGTATATGCCCGCAAACCGGACGAAGCCATTTACCGTATTGCTCTTTCCGTGACACAGCGTCGACCCGAAAGCTGCGTGTTCATCGACGATCGTTCAATCAACCTGGAAAATCCGCGCCGTCTTGGCATGCATGTCATTCATCATCAGGGCGCATCCAAGCTGGTTATGGAACTTCAATCCCTGGGGATTGCGGTATAGTTCTAATCGGTCTTTTTGGCATTCTTCGAGATTCGGAGGCACTTGATGTCTGATGAAAATCGCTCCAACTCAACCTATGGCGGTGTTGCCGATCCCTGCACTGTCGTTCTTTTCGGCGCCTCTGGAGACCTTGCCAAACGCAAAGTTCTCCCCGCGATGTACGACCTCGTGCAGCACAACGCGCTTGGCGAACGATACGCTATCGTCGGCTTTGCCCGCACTCCGATGACCAACGAATCTTTCCGCGCGATGGCGGGCGAAGCGGCCAAGACTATTTCTGAGGTCGGCCCAATCGAGCCTGCCAAGTGGGATGAGTTTGCTTCGAATCTCTATTACTCGCACGGTGATTATGCGGATCAGAACTCCTATGCCGAATTATCCAAGATTCTGCAGACTCTCGAAGCCGAAAAAAAACTGGGAGGCAATCGTCTCTTTTATCTCTCTACCCCTCCCGAAGTTTATCCACACATCGTCGAACAACTCGGTCGCGCTGGCCTATCGCGCCCATCAGATGCTAACTCCTGGGTTCGCATCATCATAGAGAAACCCTTTGGTCGCGATCTCGGTTCGGCCAAGGAGCTTAATCAGATTGTCTTGAACGTCTTCGACGAAAAGCAGGTTTACCGGATCGATCATTATCTCGGAAAAGACACGGTTCAGAATCTGCTGGTTCTTCGATTCAGCAACGGCATTTTCGAGCCGCTATGGAATCGCAATTATATCGATCATGTCCAGATCACCGCCTCGGAAACCCTTGGCGTCGAGCGTCGCGGCGGTTTCTATGAAACCGCCGGGGCTCTTCGCGACATGATCCAGAGCCATGTCTTGCAGCTTACTTCTCTCGTCGCTGTTGAACCTCCCGCTTCTTTCGATGCAACCGCAGTACGAAACGAAAAGCTGAAGGTTCTGCAGTCGATACGGCCATTTAATCTCGAAATGGTGGCACAATCGGTTGTACGCGGCCAATACGGTCCCGGAAAACTGGCCGACAAGCCGTTGCCCGGGTACCGTCAGGAAGCGAACGTAGATCCCAATTCGCGTACCGAAACCTTCGTTGCCGCCCGCCTTCTGATCGACAATTGGCGTTGGGCTGGTGTCCCGTTTTATCTCCGAACCGGCAAGCGACTCGCCAAGCGCAGCACGGAAATCATGATTCAGTTCAAGTGCGCGCCGCACATCGTATTTCGTGAACATGTCGCGGCCAACCGCCTCATTCTCAACATTCAGCCGGAGGAAGGGATCTCTATTTCCTTCGGTGCCAAGAGGCCCGGGACGGAAATGAACATCGGCAACGTCACGATGGATTTTAATTACTTGAAGGGGTTTGGCAATGGTTCCCGGAGCGCCTACGCTACGCTTCTGAACGACTGCCTGCGCGGTGACGCCACTCTGTTTGACCGCGGCGACAGCGTGGAGGCCGCCTGGTCTCTGGTCGACCCCATTCTGGATGTTTGGACAGCTGCCAAGACCGCCGCCCTTCCCATTTATCCTTCCGGCAGCTGGGGACCAAAAGAATCCGACCAGCTACTCGAACGCGACGGCAGACAGTGGTATAACCCTTAAATCGGTTTAATGCTAACCTTTCTGAGGGAGGCTGTGTGATTCTAGCGGGCGATGTCGGTGGTACCAAGTGCAATCTGGCGCTCTTCTCAGAGAACAACGGAAAGCTGGAAGTTATCTTTCGCCAGCGCTTTGCCAGCAAGGATTTCTCCAAATTCGAATTGATCGTTAAGGAATTTGCTCGCCAGGCTGCTCCGCACGTTGGAAACGAAAAAATTCTGGCAGCAGGTTTCGGCGTCGCCGGTCCGGTAATCAACAACCGCATTCATGCGACTAATCTCCCCTGGGTGATTGATGCCGATACACTGTCCGATAATCTGAACGTGCGGCCCATTATCTTGATGAACGATCTCGGAGCGACTGGCCATAGCCTCAGTCACCTTCGCCCGGAAGAATTCTGCGTATTGAATGTTGGTCATCCAGTTCTCGGTGGTACGCGGGCTCTCCTCGCTGCCGGCACGGGTTTGGGTGAATCCATCCTGTTCTGGGATGGCCACCGCTACCATGTCGTGCCTTCCGAAGGAGGGCACTCTGATTTCGCTCCGCACACCGCACAACAAATTGAGTTGCTTCGATTTATGAGCCATCGTTCCCCCCAGGTCAGCTGGGAACTTATCCTTTCCGGACGAGGTTTTCGTACCCTTCACGAGTTTCTATCACCCACTACAATTCATCCCATTTTTGAGGATCCCGACGCCGACCCTGCACCGTTTATCACCAATAGCGGTTTGGAAAAATCCTGCCCGGTGTGTGTCGAGACTCTTGATCTCTGGTGCTCAGTCTATGGCGCCGAAGCTGGCAATCTCGCTCTTAAAGTTCTCGCTCTGGGCGGGGTTTACGTGGCCGGAGGCATTGCTGTGAAAATTCTGCCCAAGATCACGGACGGCACCTTCTTCAACGCCTTCAAGGACAAATGGCATTTCACCGAGGTTTTGGCCAATGTGCCTGTTTCGGTCGTTCTGAACGAATCGGCTCCACTTATCGGAGCCGCCTACGAAGCTCTTGCCAGCATCCGGTAGACCAGGTACCTCCCGGCAGTTTCTGTGGATGCCATTCTACTTCTCGAAGCTCAGGCGGGATATTTTCCTGCGAAACATCGGCACGTATCTTGCCATTCACCCCACCTCGCAACCTTGCTAATTTTTGGTAAACTATCACCCTGTTTTGGTCCTCGTGACCGCCATCCTTCATATCGAAAGTCCTGTGGGGTTTTCCCCTCAGGCACGGAGAATTTCATGAGCAGTACCCCGACCACCACCGCCATTGACATTCTCAACTACATCAACGGAGCCTGGCGCAGGTCTTCCACGACCACATTCTTCGATGTCACCAATCCCGCCACCAACGAAATCGTTGCCCGCACTCCGGTCTCGACAAAATCCGATGTGGACGACGCCGTTCAGGCCGCTGCCGATGCATTTCCTGCATGGCGACGCACTCCTCCTGGCGAACGAATTCAATATCTCTTCAAACTCAAATATCTTCTGGACGAACACATCGACGAACTCGCCAAGATCATCACGATCGAAAATGGCAAGACCTTTGGCGAAGCCAAAGCAGAGATCCGCCGGGGTATAGAAAACGTCGAAGTCGCCTGTGGCATTCCGCTGATGATGCAAGGTTACAATCTTGAAGACGTGACCCCGGGCGTTGACGAAACCCTGATTCGTCAGCCTCTTGGCGTCGTCGCCGCCATCACTCCTTTCAACTTTCCGGCGATGATACCGTTCTGGTTTTTGCCCTACGCTATCGCATGCGGCAACACCCTCGTGATGAAGCCCAGCGAACGCGTTCCGCTGACCATGCGTCGCGCGGTGGAACTCATCGAGAAGACCGGGCTACCCAGAGGTGTCGTCAATCTCGTGAACGGCGGGAGGGAAGTAGTTGACGCGCTTTGTGATCATCCGACAATCCGCGCGGTCAGCTTCGTGGGTTCAACGCCTGTCGCCAAACACGTTTATCAGCGTGCGGCCGCGAGCGGTAAGCGCATGCAGTGCCAGGGTGGCGCAAAAAATCATGTCATCGTTCTTCCTGACGCCGACATGGACCTGGCCAAGCAGATCATCAGCGATTCCGCTTTTGGTTGCGCAGGTCAGCGCTGTCTTGCCGTTTCGGTTGCCGTTACCATCGGCGAAGCGCAAAAAACATTCCGCGACGCCATTGCCGACGCAGCTTCATCATTGAAAGTCGGGTACGGCCTGGATGCCGGCATCCAGATGGGACCCGTCATCACCAAAGAAAGCAAGGCCCGTATAGAGACCCTGATCGCCACGGGTGTCTCTGATGGTGCAAAAGCAATCGTCGACGGCCGAAATCCTAAAATTGGCAACTACGAAAACGGCAATTTCCTGAAGCCGACGATTCTTGACGGCGTGCCGGCATCGAGTTCTCTTGCCCAAACTGAGATTTTCGGGCCAGTCTTGAGTCTCATTCACGCAAACTCTATCGATGAAGCCATCGACTTTATTCGCAAAAGCCCCTTTGGCAACCAAGCGTCTCTCTTCACCACCAGCGGGAGCGCCGCCCGGAAATTCCGCTACGAAGCGCCTGCGGGCAACATCGGCATCAACATCGGTGTTGCGGCTCCCATGGCCTATTTCCCTTTCAACGGCTGGAAAGAAAGCTTCTTCGGCATCGTTCACGCCCAGGGCAAGGACGCTGTCGAGTTTTATACCGAATCGAAGATCGTTGTCGAGCGGTGGTCTCGGCAGGAAACCCGTAAGTTCTAGGCCGGATGTTATCCGGAGTGTCGGGCAGTTCGGGCCTGGCCGATCCACAGACTTCCCGCTTTGAACTTCAAACGGCAACCTGCTATTTTCTTGCCATGACGCTCAATATGAATCCCCAGGTGGAATGCGCCTCGACGCTTGCTTCCCACTTCTACACTGACCCAGCAATGCTGACGCGCGAAAAAGAAAAAATCTTCCGCCAGACCTGGCAACTCGTGGGCACCCTATCCCAGCCTTGTGGAGAGACCAACGGCACGAAACGCACGATCGCCGATCCGGAATCCTTTTTCACAGTCGATGTGGCGGGTGAGCCCGTCGTTATCACGCGAGACAAATCCGGCGAACTGCATGCGTTCAGCAACGTGTGTCGCCACAGGGCCGGGCCAATCGCGGAAGGTTCCGGCTGCAAGCACGTCCTGCAATGTGCCTACCACGGGTGGACATACACGCTCGATGGCCGGCTCATCGGAACTCCAGAAATCGACGGTGTCGAGTTGTTTGACCGCTCTGAATTTGGCATGGTTCCGCTACGCCTCGAAACCTGGAAGCAATTCATTTTTGTCAATTTCAGTTCCGCCGCCCCATCGCTTGCTTGCTATCTTGGCGACATTCCCCAGCAAACCCGTGAATTTCCGTTCGACAATCTCAGCCTCTCCGAGCGTCGCGAATATATTGTCAATTGCAACTGGAAGGTTTATGTCGACAACTACCTTGAGGGCTACCACATCCCCATTGTTCATCCCGGTTTGATGAAAGAAATCGATTATCCGCGGTACCGCATCGAAACATATCGCTACCATTCGCAACAGCTTGGACCAGTGAAAGAACTGCGCCCGGGCGACACAGCGGACCGTGTCTACCCTCCCGGTAGCGGCCTCAAAGAAGCCCTGTATTTCTGGATTTTTCCAAATCTCATGCTGAATATTTATCCGGATAATATTCAAACGAACCTGGTCGTTCCGATTTCTTGTGAGAAGACACTTACAGTCTTCGAATGGTATTTTCACGACGCACAATCGGCCCAGACAAAAGAACGCGTTCTAAAAGCCGTCAATTTCAGTGACGTCATTCAACAAGAAGACATGCATATCTGCGAAGGCGTGCAGCGCGGGCTGAACTCAGCGCTGTATGATCGAGGTCGCTATTCCGTAAAACGGGAAAACGGTGTACACCACTTCCATATGCTACTGGCCGAATTTCTGCGCTAGCGGTGTGTGCTGTTCAGGCAGAACTCACGCTTATTGTCGAAGGAACAAAAGGTTACTTTTTCCGGTGTCTTTAACAAACAAAGATGGGCCGCGACAGGTTCTGTCAGCGGCCCATCGATGCCTACCGCTTGTTCGTCGCGATTACGGGGTTACCGGGGCGGGCGCGGGTGCCGGCGTTGTCGCAGGCTTGTCGAAGTTAAAATTCACTTTCGGCGCACTCCGGGCTCCTTCATCTGTCTTGAAGTACGCATCGTTCCGCACAAAACCCCCGATGCTGGCCACTAAGCTGTTTGGAAACAGCGAAATGTACGTGTTGTAATCCTGTACCGTCTCGTTGTAGCGACGCCGTTCGACGGCAATCCTGTTTTCCGTTCCCGCCAGTTCATCCTGCAGTCGCTGGAAATTCTCGTTCGACTTCAACTGCGGGTAATTCTCGACCACAACCAACAAACGGCTCAATGCGGAATCCAACGCGCCATTTGCCGCAATCTTGTCGGCCGGAGTCCTGGCGCCGCCAAGTGCCGCCCGTGCCGCAGCGATGTCTCCAAACACTTTCTGTTCCTGAGTAGCGTATCCCTTCACCGTTTCCACCAAATTCGGGATCAAGTCTGAGCGCCGTTGAAGTACTACATCCACCTGCGCCCAGGCCGCGTTCACGGCTTCACGCTTGATCGCCATCTGGTTTCGACGGCCAACATACATGCTTCCGAAGACCAAGGCCAAGACAACCAACAATACTAGAACAACCAGTCCCGCTTTCATAAACACCTCGAGGATTTAACGTTCACAAATTTCATGCCCAACTGCAAAATCAACGAACTCGCTGCCACTCCTTCTTTGGAACCTTGCTATCCAGAGCCACAACTACTATTTCCAGCGCATGCATATAGGCGTTGTACGCATGGGAGGAATCCTTCGTCCATTCACCGGTGGTCCGGAAATCATACACTTCGCTGAATGCCCCCGCACTTGCGCCCGTCAGCGCCTCCACCCGCGCAAAAATATCCTTTGCCTCTAGCGGCGGTTCTTCGCCGAACGTAAGCAAGGTGTGGCGCAGCAGTGTCTTGGCGCCCGAGATTGTTCTCTTCATCACCGCGGTCAATTCCATTTCATTTAACCCGGCGTGCAGCACGTGCTGGCGCAATTTCAATAACAAATCGCGCATATTCCGTTCGACCTCGACGCGGTGCAGGTTCATCGGAATTTCCAGATCAGCCACCACGTCTTTCCCGAACAGAACCTTGTGCGCTCTCTTGATATCCAGGCTCTCAATCGCGTATACATCCGTTGACCGTGCAAGCTCTTCTGTCAGGAAAAACAGAGGCGCAGGCTCTTTCATCTCGCGTGTCCACCACGCTACTACCGGTGCCAGGCGGTGCAATTCGGCAAGGTCGATCGTTACCAGGGTGGACAGCACGTTCAGGTCAGAACTCCCTGGCTGGAAATCTCCCCGTGCTGCTGACCCGTAGAGAATCACCGACTCCAGATTGTGCCCGGCCGCTTCCTTCAACCTGCTGACCAACTCGCTCAGTTTTCCGTCCATCGCCGCACCTGTATTTGGAAAAATTTTGCTCAGCCTTCTGTGCAGAAACTACCAGCTTCCACCAGCTCCGCCGCCACCACTTCCTCCTCCTCCAAATCCGCCGAAGCCACCACCTCCGCCGCCCCAGCCGCCTCCTCCACCAAAACCGCCGCTCGAGCCGCCCCAACCTCCTCGACCCATGGTCGAAGCCACAACCGGGCCAACCCACCAGCCACTGCCGCCGCCGCCGCGTCCCGAACCTGAGCTTCCGCGGCTTGCCAGGATCATAAACAGGATCGCCGCGAGGACCAGCCACACCCACAGATCGCCACTACCCGTATTCTGCTGCCGCGCCTGCCTTATCTGCGGTTGTCCCGTTAGCGTTACACCTTTAGAGTCCGCTATGTACTTTGCAATCTGCCACGCTGCGGCAGATATCCCGCCGCTGTAGTCTCCCGCACGAAAGTAGGACGGCAGCAGCCGTCCTGCGTCACCCGCTCGTGCATCATTGATTACTGGCTCCAGGCCGTACCCAACTTCGATCCAATACTTTCGATCGTTCGGTGCCACCAGAAGAAGCACGCCATCATCCTGTTTCTTCGCACCCACTCCCAGATGTTTGAACAGGTCATTCGCGTATTGGGCAGCTTCATTGCCGTCAAGCGACTTCACGGTAACGATCGCCATCTGTGACCCTGTCTTCTGCTGTAGCTCCAGGCACATCGCTTCCAGTTGGGTTTTTGTATCCGGTTTGATGACCCCGGCAAGGTCCATTACGTAGCCGGTCGATTGAATTTTGTTGATATCTTCGCCGTGGACCAATCCCAGTCCCAGGGTGCACAGCAGCAGGAAGGGCAGACAGTACGTCAGGGATGAGCTTTTTCTTTTCATTTTCTAAAAGTGAGTTCTGCGAGTATGACGGCTCCGCTCAGCTTCGCAAAGTTAAAATATCAGGCGGACATTCGGGCGAACTTCTTTTAATGCCGGGCCAGTAAGGCTTTCTGACCGCTGCGCGATTCTCTCACAATTCCCGTGCCAAAATCTCGACAATCCTTCAGCAACCCCGTGTGCACGGTTGAACGGAGACTCGTTGGTAGTTGCCTCAGTGAACCTGGCAAATCTCGTGCTGCCGTCAATTGCTGTCCCAACGAAACGTCAACCCGGAGTAGACTTCATCTACCGGAGGAGTCCCGTACAGTGCTGCAATATCAAGGTGTCGCCAACAACCCGTTTGCCGTTCTTACGGCCATTGTCGCTCCCGCAATTCTAACCAACGCTTCGTCGGTTTTAGCGCTGGGCACCAGCAACCGTCTTGCCCGCGTCGTGGACCGCACTCGGATTGTCGCCGAAGATGTCGCCTCCTACGCTCCTGCTTCTCCTGAATATAGCGCCTGGTCCGTGCAGCTTTCCGTCCTCGAAGTTCGTGCGCAAATGCTCATCAAAGCTCTCCGTCTTTTCTACGCTGCCCTCGGGCTGTTTGCAGCATCCGCACTTGTTTCTATCGCGGGTTCCACTGCAGCCTACTACGGTCTGCGCACAGGCTTTGCCGTATGCGCCGGGCTCGCCATCGTTACCGGAGCCTCGGCCGTTGTCGGCCTCAGTGTCGGCTGCTCTCTGATGGTCCACGAGACCCAAAAGGCTGTGAAGAGCCTCACCGAAGAATCGAAGCTTCGCATCAAGTTCCGTCTCTCTCGCCCCGCCAACTAAGTGGCTGTCGGCGCGCTCGGTGAACGGTAGTTGGCAGGGGGTTATAGGTCCTGTTTGCAGTGCGCTTCCCGCTTTAAGGAGTATTCTCTGATTGACGTGCGCGCACCTGAGGGGCAAGCGTCGGCTGTTGTGTTGCGCCAAATTAGTGGTCATCGGGCGACAACAGCATCCTCAGCGCGTTCTCAGTTGTAGTGGTTTCTCCAATGCGAGGAAAAATCTTCTCGATCGCATGCCGATGCGCCGCGGCATCGCGATCCGTTATAGCGTCGATCACCAATACTACATGGTAGCCATGATCATAGGCGCTGCGCGCGGTCGATTCTACTCCTGCACTCGTACTAACACCCGCCAGAAATATCTGAGTCACTCCGTGTTCATGCAGGTAACGATCCAGGTCCGTTCCGATGAACGCTCCCAGCCGCTGCTTGGTAAGCAGATAATCGCTTGGCTGTGGAGCCAGTTCCGGCATAAGTTCAATTGAGTCTGGGGGAAATGAGAATTTTGCCGTGGACGTGTCGGTCCGCCCCGGTGCGCGTCCGGCCACGTTGACCAGTACAACAGGTAGCTCGCGCTTTCGGAAAGCCTTTGCCAATTGTGCAGTGCGAGCGATGATTTCTCCGATAGGATGCACCGCGGGAATACCAGCAATTCCCTTTTGCAGATCAATCACTACCAGAGCAGCTCCGCCTTCGACTTTCGAGAGTGGCATACGTTTCCTTCCCGTTGCAACCGATCTATCAGTGAGCTGTTTCCTGCACATCGGGAATCAGCTCTATCGGCGGGAGCTGGAGAATTCCCATCTGTTGATAGATCGGCCGCATCACTTTCCTTACCTTCGGCAGCTCGAGCGTGAACCAGATCGAGCCGGCAATGCAGAACGCTCCAGCCACCATGACGGTGTGAGGTGCGCCGATGTGATGAGCGAGTGATCCGGCCAGAAGGCTGCCGAAGGGTGCCGCGCCGAAAAACGCCATCGTGTAATAGCTCATCACCCGCGCGCGTTTGTCTTCTGTCACCAGCGACTGAATGATCGTGTTGCTGACCGATGCAGTTTGAATCAAGCCGAAACCGACAAACACCATCAGTAGTAGCGACAACCACAACACCTGCGACAGTCCAAAGAGGATGAGCGCCACCCCTAACACTGCTGAAGCAATTTGCAACATGCGCGTCAACCCCAGAATCGATTTGCGAAGGGTAAGGGAAATCGCCGAGATCAAGGCTCCGACTCCGGCCGCTCCGGACAGCCATCCTAACGTTGTCGCGCCGCCGTGCAAGACCTCTCCCGCGAAAACCGGGAGCAACACCGAGTAGGGCCAGCCCATCAAGGTAATCAGCGCAAATAAGAGCAGAATGGTACGAATCGGCCGAAATGTCCGAACGTACTCCCATCCTTCAAGAATTTGCTCGAGCATGCTGGTTGTATGGCGCTGCATATCGAGTGGCTTGATGTGCATCATCAGCAACGACGCAATAACAGGGAAATAGCTGATGCCGTCAATCAAGAAGCACCAACCCTCGCCGACAATTCCAATCAGAAAGCCAGCGAAGGCCGGCCCGATCAGACGCGCGCCATTGGCCATCGAAGAATTAATGGCGATGGCGTTGCTCAGGTCACTGCGATCTTCGACCATTTGCACGAGGAACGACTGTCTGGCAGGCATATCGAATCCGTTAATCAATCCCTGCATCGCCGTAAGCGCAATGATTTCCCAGAGATTAATCCTGTGTGAAAGAGTAAGTGCGGCTAAAGCCAGCGATTGAATCGATCCGGCGAACTGTGTCCATACGAGCAGTTTTCGGCGATTCAGACGCTCAACCCAGACGCCAGCAAGCGGGCCGATCAGGAACGCAACAATTTGCCCAGCGAAACCAACGATTCCCAAAAGTAGTGCTGAGTGTGTCATTCGGTATACAAGCCAACTCGTGGCCAAACGCGTCATCCAGGTACCGACCAGCGAGATACTCTGTCCAGAAAAGAAGAGCTGGAAATTGCGATGACGCAGCGCTCGCCAGGCATGCGACAGGGGACCGGCCGTTAGGGGACTGGCTTGCGTGTTCGAATTTGTCGCGGACTTGCTCACAGGTCTTGTTGGCTTCTGGTGCGTCTTACCTTCTGCCTGTTTCCTCTTGCATTACTTGTCGGCCAGGCGCTTTATGATCACAGCGGCACTGAAGAGAGTTTCCTTTTCCTCTTCGTCAAGTTGAGAGATTGCATGCGCCAGCCAGTTTCGCTTGGCATCCCGGAAACTGTTGCGCACATCTGCGCCTTTCGCGGTCAATACAATGTTCATTTGGCGGCCATCTGTCGGATGCGGTTTGCGCTCGACCATACCTGCTTCTTCGAGGGCCGCAATTGTCGTGCCCATCGATTGCGGTTTCATGCTCTCCGCGCGGGCCAGATCGGCGATAGTGGCTGGTCCTTCCTTGGCGAGCCTCGCCATGATCGCGGCCTCAGTGAGCGAAAATTCCTGCGGTCCGGCGGCAGCACGTACGCGGCGGACAAGCAGGCCCAGGCATTGTGCAAACTCGATGACTGCGAGGTCGAAGGATTTTCTGGCCATGACAGTTACCAGTATAGGGAAAGGAAGGTAAACTGGCAAGTATAGCTGTTAAGTACCTTTATTTCTGTGCGCCGCTCAAGATGGACCGTTCACCCCGCTTAGAAAGCCACCCAGATGCGCCGTCAATCCAACCAGGAAAACGGCAAAGGCTTCAATAACCAGTCGGTAGCCCGGGAGAGGTTGTTCTGGATAACGCAGACTACGCCAATGAACAAGATACACAAACCAGATCAGCGCGGTCGACGTGCAGGCCAGAACCAGATGCATGAGGAGAATTCCCCTCAGCGCTTGTCCCGTAAGAGCCCATTGCCACGCCGCGAGTCCGGTCAGAAGAGAGGGAATCGTGGCGGCAGCCGCCAGCAGCAGATTGAAATACACTGTCGCGACTAACGCCTGGTTTTTCTTCCATTCCGCAATAAAGTCGAACCCGACGGCAGAGACGAACAGGGCGATCGGGAAATGAATGAACACCACATGCTGGGCGTGCCTGGCGAAAAGAGCGGTTCTGATATCGAAAGGATTAACCGTCACGCTCACTGCACCACGACTCGGCCGGCCATCTTCGGGTGGATGGAGCAAAAATAAGGATAAATGCCAGCCTGTGTGAAGGTGAAAGAGAACTTCTCGTCAGTGTCCAGTACTTTCGATTTGAATGCTTTTTCTGTGCTCACGACAGTGTGTGGAATGTCGTCGCGATTTGTCCAGGTGACCGTTGTTCCGACGGGTATACTGACGTCCGCAGGCCCGAAGCTGAAGTTGTCGATCTTTATTTCCATTGTCGACGCTTTTTGTTGCGCGCAAGCCATGGCGCTTGCTCTCCCGGCCCGAAAGCCGGGAATAGCCATTACCGATACGGCGATAAGAATTGCAACTGATATGCTTCTTCTCATTTTGTTTTGCCTTTCTGATTTGCTCTTGATTTACGAAATGGTATTGATCTTGTTCGCGTATAGACTCATTCAAGCGAGGAATCGATAATTGCCAGAGCGCGTGTACCGCGAACGTACTTTACGCTTGTAATGCCCAGTAGACTGCGTAATTCGTCGCCCGGAACTGTCATCGGGCCTGGCGAACTGGCCTTGCCAGGCTGCGGCTGGGGAAATGCGGTTGAAGCAGCGGTGTGAAAGCTTATCTTCCCTTCGATCTTCTGCATTGTCTGGTGGATATGGCCGTTCAGTACCGTTATAGAGCCGAACTTTTTCAATAGTCCGAGGGCCTGTGCGCTGTCGTCAGTTCCCCATCCCCATTCGGGGTAAATGGACCAAAGCGGGATGTGAGCAAACACAACGATCGGGGTGCTGTGTGACAAGTGACGTACGTCCGATTTCAACCAGTCGAGTTGCTCCTGTCCAAGCGTTCCAAGCCCCCCGGCTTTTAAATTCAGAACGTTGACCAGTCCGATGAAGTGGACTCCCCTTGTATCGAAACTGTACCAGCCAGCTCCTTTGGTCCCTTTTCCGTAACGTTCGAGGTACTGCTTGCCATCGTCGTTGAGCACATCGTGTTCCCCTGGCACGAAGAACACGTCCTTGGGGTTTGCGCCTCTTAGAACCTGATCGACCGTGTCGAATTCGCCGGGCTTCGACAAATGACTGATATCGCCTGTGTGCAGCATGAACTCCGGCGCAACGGGGAGTCTGTTGATTTTGTCGACGGCAGTCTTCAACGTTGCGACGACATCGGGATTCGCAGTCTTATTGAAGCCCATATGACTGTCGCTGATCTGTACGAAGGTCAACTCTCCCTGGCCAGCGTGTTTCAGGTCGGAGAGCGTGCTTAGACTGTAGGATTTCAGGATGCCACCCTCCACGCTGCAGAGCACTCCTGTTCCAGCCCAGGCCATACACTTCAGGAATCCCCGGCGATCAATGCCATCATGGTCGCGATCAATATGCAGTTCGTCTTTTTTTTGCTCAAACATCGATGCTTCCTCCGTCGGTTGCCGCTTCGCGATCCTTCTTGCCTTCTGTGGCCGGGTTACGGGCCCACTTTGCGAGGCATTTGAAATCCGGGCAATGGACGGGTCGTTCCTTCCCACTGGAAAGAGACTCCCGCGGTAACCCACACTGAACAGGGAGTTTAGCGGGACTTCTCCCCAGGCGATGTTTCCGCATGGGCAGGCCAGTGATACACTCCGAGTCGATTGAGGTCAGCGGGCTTATGCAGAAAGACCACGGGCGTTCCGGTCGACTCCGATTTGGCGTGTTCGAGGTAGATCTTCGCAATGGCGAATTGCGCAAGCAGGGGCTCAAAGTCCGCCTCCAGGCGCAACCGTTCGAAGTCCTGGTGATGTTGCTTGAACAGCAGGGGCAAGTCGTCAGTCGCGAAGAAATCCAGAAAAAGCTGTGGCCGGCAAACACGTTCGTCGATTTTGATCACGGGTTAAATAAAGCCATCAATAAGATCCGCGAGGCTCTAGGAGATTCTGCGGAAACTCCACGATTTGTAGAAACAGTTGCTCGCCGCGGATACCGGTTTCTTGCCGAAGTCCACGCGGAGCGCCCCACGGAAGCCGCTGAGTCGCCACGCCCAGGGTCGTCATCCGCTGACGAGTCCCGATCAGCCGCCCCGCCGCCTGGGGAGAAATCCGAGTCGCAAGAGCGATCAACAATTTCCTGGAAGGGACTTCTTGTCGCCCTGCTGATCGTGACGGCAATTGTTGCCACGTGGAAAGGCTTTCAGCACAAAATGCAACAGACCACGCGCATTCATTCTCTAGCGGTGCTGCCGCTGGAGAGTCTTTCAAACGACCCATCCCAGGATTATTTTGCAGACGGAATGACAGACGAGCTGATCTCGGATCTTGGTCAAATCAGCGCTTTGCGGGTAATTTCACGGACTTCCGCAATGACCTACAAGCATGCTCAGAAACCGCTTCCGGAAATTGCCCATGAATTGAACGTTGACGCGGTGGTGGAGGGTACCGTTCTGCGTTCCGGTGATCGCGTGCGCATCACGGCCCAACTCATTGATGGGGCGACGGATAAGCATTTATGGTCGCAAAGCTACGAAGGAGATTTGCGGAATACGCTGGCACTGCAAAGCGAAGTTGCCAGAGCCATTGCCGCCCAAATTCAGATCAAACTGAATCCGCAAGAGCAGGCCGAGCTGAAAAATGCCAGGACGGTTAACCCGCAGGCCTACGAATCGTATCTGAAAGGAAGGTTCTTCTGGAACAAGAGAACGGCCGAAAGTCTGAAAGTAGCGCTGGCGTATTTCAACCAGGCGATCGATGAAGATCCAAATTACGCACAAGCGTATTCAGGTCTGGCCGATACCTATGCATTGTTGGGCGACTGGCAGTACGCCGTGATGACCACTAATGAAGCCCTGCCAAAGGCGAAATCGGCAGCCAGGAAGGCTCTCGAATTGGACGATGCACTGGGGGAAGCGCATAACTCGCTGGCGTTTGTGCTGGACGGTTTTGACTGGGACTTTGAAGCCGGAGGGAAGGAATTTCGCCGCGCCATCGAACTTAATCCCGGTTACGCTACCGCCCACCACTGGTTTGCCTGGCATTTATGTCTTCTGGGCCGATATGAGGACGCGATCGTGGAAATGAAAAAGGCCGAAAATCTCGACCCGCTTTCACTGGTCATCAATACCGATCTAGCCGAAATTCTTGTTCTGGCTAGGAAGTACGATGAGGCCATTCTTCAGAGTCGCAAGGCGCTCGAGATGGATCCTAATTTTGCGCTGGCCCACAACCACCTCGGTCAGGCCTACATTCAAAAACATCTCTACCCGGAGGCGATCGCGGAGTTGAAGAAGGCCGTGGAGCTTTCCCACGGCAACCCTACCTGCATTGCAAACCTCGCGCGCGTCAACGCCGCCGCGGGTAACAAGAGCGAAGCTCTTATGTTACTGAACGATTTGAAGAAACGGTCCAGTCCGGGCTTTTCACACGGTACGGAAATTGCAATCATCTACGCTTCCCTTGGGAATCTGGACCAGGCTATGACATGGTTGGGAAAAGCATACGCAGAGCGATTTAACCCCGGAGTGCTTTTACGACCAGGATTCGATCCACTCCGTGCTGACCCACGATTCAAAGCTATGTTGCGAAGTGTCGGAATGCCGCCGTCGTAGTGGATTTTAGGGTAGTCGTAGTTTGTGTGACGTCGGGAACGGCAAGTCCGATAACGTATCTATTCACGCGAGGCAGTTTTGCCAGGAGGCATCGCTTTCATCCAAGAGTCGCCCGGATATTAGCGAGGATCTTCCGCTGCGCTGGCCTGCTCTTTCCACCGTTGCTCGTTAACGCCCATCAGCAGTAGCCACAGACACAACGCCACCTCGGCGATTGCCGTGACCACGAAGTAAGGGAAAATGACGCGCTGAAGGTCGGGAGCGAGAAAAAGAGCGAAACTGTTGACGAGGTACCCCACTGCCTCGATGGCAAGCGGCAGTGCTAGTATTCGCGGAAGAAAATTCGATCGATAGATCAGATAGGAGAGCGCGAGACAGTCAATTCCGAAAAATGCCAGAGCGACGGCGAAGCCGTGTTCAAAGAATTCAAGAGACAGATAGGACAAAGCCTGCAACTGCTCGGCTGTAAATGCCCCGAGGTGGTGTCCGCCTCCCAATAGCAGTAAAGGTGCGTAGTGAGCGAGGATACTAACGCTCTCAATGGTATTCACGACAAGGTCCAGGAACAGCATCAGCAAGGTGACGTTCTTGTCCACAACCTTGAACAGGTTGTAGAAGATGACCGCCATCGGTAGATTGCACATGCAATAAAAGAGTTCGACTGCAAATCCCAGACGAAAGAGCATTTGGTGCGTCATGATGTTGTGCGCCGTAGCAGCGGCATCCCCACGCACAACTAGCTGGCCGCGAACGACAATTTCAGCGAATATGCCTCCCACGATGACAATCAGATACAGGAAGCCGGCGATCCTGGCATAGAGACGTGGCGACTCTGCAATGCGGTTTCTCACTGAGTGACACTCCCGGGTCAAATCGAGTGGATGCAATTATATCGGTTCGCGGAAACGGCGCAGGCGAATCGCAGTGGCGATACACGCAGCGGCAAAAAGTAATCCGAGCCAGAGACCCGGGCTCGTCAGAAATCGTGCCGGTGTGAGTTGTGAAAGGGGAATCAGATGTGGATCGACCGTTTCGCCGTTGGGCATCTGCAAATTAAACGCGATCGCAGCAAACCCGAACAATCGATCTTTCAACAACGAGCCGAAAGCAGTTGTGCGGAACGCTACGAATTCAAAACCAGCAATGGCGACCCACGGTATCACCGCCCAGAGGAACGTTGCGCGGCGAGCCCAGCCAGAGACCAGCAAAAACCAGGCGTAAATGGGCGCATACCATAGTGCCATCACTATCAGTCCGTAGAGCAGCACCAATACCATTCCAAAGATGGGAATCCGGCTCCACATCGTTGCGGCGCCCGTGCCAGTGATCGAGAGAGCAAAAATGCTGATCAGCAATATGGTTACTTGCGAAATGACAGCAAGAAAAAAAACAACAACTGGAAGTACAACAAGCGGGATGACGATCTTGGAAAATACTGTAGTCCGATCAGAAACTGGCAGCGATTTCCAGAATAGGATGCTGCGATCACGACGCTCCCCGTGCAGGGCATCGAGCGAATAGAAAAGACCGACGAGAAACGCGGTAAAGGTCACTAGCATTGCCACGTGAGCGAACGGTTGGGCAAGCATGGCGGATTGACGGGCCGGGTCGAGTTTTTCGCTCGTCTGCATGCTGTGGGGCAGGTAGATCAGGCTGATCAGGAACGCGAGCATCCCGACGGCGGCAGCCACCAAGGGTGCGACGTAGATGGAGCGGTTTTCCCAAAGCTCGCGGCGTACCGACCAGCAAAAGGAGTTTGTCTCTCTTTGAACCGGTGATGCAGGTACATTGGGAGAGTCGAAGGGTGCGCCGCTGACGGCATTCGATTGAGTACTCATCTGGTTGCTCCTTGCGGCTGCCCGGCTTGATTGCCGATGGAGTTACCCATGACAGCGACGAATACGTCCGCAATATTGGGGGTTCGAATTTCACCAAGTGCGACGAGTTGTTGTCGATCGGGGTGATCAAATAGCATCGTGGTTCGGCCAAGAAACTGGCGTTCGTGAAGCGGATTGAGCGCGCGTGCTGCCGCCACCTGATCGGGAGTCACCGTGACTTCCACATAGCGCGATTCAAACAGATCCATGCTGCAATCAAGTACTACCCGTCCGGCATTGATGAACATCAGGTCCGTGAGCACGTGCTGGACTTCTTCGACCTGATGGGTGGTGACGATAATGGTCCGCGTGCGATCGAAGTAATCGTTCAGCAGGCAATCATAAAATTGCTTGCGATACAAAATATCAAGCCCAAGCGTGGGTTCATCGAGCACCAGCAATTTGGCGTCGATCGCCATGACGATCGCCAGGTGAAACTGTGTGACCATCCCTTTCGACAGTTCCCGCACCTTGCTCTCACGCTTGATTGAAGTCCTCGCCAGAAAGACTTCGGCCTTCGAACGGTCGAAGCGCGGATGGACGCCTGCGACGTAATCTAGCGCCTGTGCAACTCTGATCCAGCGCGGTAACACGGCTACGTCGGCAATGAAGCAGACATCGTTCATCAGGTGGTCGCGCTCGGTCCATGGATCGCGCCCAAGTACTTTCAGCTCGCCTTCATATCGCGTGAGCCCGAGAATCGCGTTGAGCGCCGTGCTCTTTCCCGCCCCGTTGGGACCAATGATCCCGAGGATGCGGCCCTCTTCGACCTGCAAATTTATGCCGTCGAGCGCGACAGTTCTCCCGTAGGTTTTGCGGAGTCCGCGTGCTTCTATGAGTGTCATGGCTTCGGTTTCTCCTGTGCAGGTGGGAGCTCCGCTGTATTTTCCAGCGAGACAGGGGCTGCAGCCCCTTCCAGAAGTTCTCGCGGAGTGAGCCCAAGACGCTCAATCATAGCGGCGACCCGAGGCCATTCCTCCGCGAGAAATTTGTGTCGTTCGACATTAAGTAGCAGAACGCGCGCACCTTCGTTAATGAACATGCCGCGACCTCGTTTGCTCTCGATCAACTGCTCATCGACAAGTTGCTGGTAAGCTTTCAAAACCGTCAGCGGATTGACGCGATACTCGGCGGCGACTATACGCACAGAGGGAAGGGGATCTCCCTCCTTGATCACCCCGTCGAGGATCATCGCGACAACTCGATCGCGAATCTGCCTGTAAATCGGCTGGCTGTTATTGAACTCGAGATCCATCATTTCTCCCGATTAGGTTTGCGCGCGTGGATCATAACACCGCGCTATTTTTTCGAATCCGGCATGAATCCCGGCTCGCTGGTTGGTGGAACGATTTGCTTTAGCCTCAGGTAGGTTACGAGGTTTCCGTAGTGCTCGATGGAGTGCATGTTGTTCACAGTCAGGACGCCGAGCTTTGGAGTGTCCCCTCCGAACAGCTTCACCATTTGGGCTCCCGAGGAGTCTGTCAGGCTGCTGTAAGCCCTGTCGCAGTAGGTGAACGCAGCGCTCAATGCTGCTATCAAATCGGCTTTCGATGTCTTGGTTTTTTCGATGTTCGGGGCCGGATTTGCCTCGCCGAGTTCCATGGAACAGAACAGGTACTGCGCGTCCGCCACATGGCCGATGATCTGGCCAAAACTTCGGACTTCCGGCGTGGGTTTGAAATTGTAGTTCTCCTCCGGCATCTTTTCCGCTGTGCGTAACAGGATAGATTTCACGCCGGCATAGACCGTCTTGTTATACGTACTGAAAGGATTGTCTTGGGCCTGCGCTGCAGCGACAGACACGAGTAGACATATGAGTAGTGTTTGTAGAGTCATCCGCATTGAGAGTCTCCTTACTGGAAAGGCGCTGAATTCTCCTTCACTGTTGTAGTGAACTACAACACTAAAACAATTGCAAGTGGTTTTTTATGATGTATGCCGTTCATCGGTTAAAGGTCTTATTCACCTGAACTTACCTGCGTGCGCAATTGCAAGCGCCAACCCGCCCAGCGAATTCGGGACGAAGGCCTATACCAACTAACAGATAGCCTCCTGGAACATTGAAAGGAATTCTTCTTACGAACTTCGGATTCGCCTTCTATTCTGGCAGCTACCTTCGAGCCTGAAATTTGATTTGCCCAGGATTCAGCTCGAGTCGGGACAGATGCATGGACAGGTCGGTTACTGAATGAGTTCCAAAATTAAGGATTTCTTCGTATCGCTTTGGTCTAGCCCCGACCCGGTTCTTGCCGAAGCAGGGATGGCAGGCGAACTCTTGGTAGCAAAGGTGCGCCTGTCGCTGGCAACGTTATTACTGCTGATCCCGGTGATCGACTCGATCTTCTTTCCGAAACAGATCGATACCAAGGAGAGCCTTGTCGGCTTGAGTCTGTCCGCCGGGACGTTTCTCCTTTCTGCAGCCGTTTACGTGTTGATTGCGCGGGGTTACAACTCCTCCTGGCTGAGATTTGTTAGCAGCAGTTTCGACGTAACGCTCGTCAGCAGCGGGTTGGCATTATTTCTGTTTTTGGATCAGCCGCACACAGCGGTGAACAGCAAAGTTGTGTTCGAAGGGTATTTTCTGGCAATTGGCAGCAGCAGTTTGCGCTACGACAAGCGCATCTGCATCACGTCTGGATTGCTGGCGTGCGCTCAGTATTTTGCAATTGTCTACTTTGCCGCCTCGCACTGGGATCTGAATAGCCCGATGTATGCACCCTACACGTATGGGTTGTTCGCTTGGTCTGCTCAGATCTCCCGGTTGATCATGATGTTGACAGCGACAGGGTTGAGTCTAGCTCTTGTCTCGCGCAGTCAGAAGCTGCTTCAGCTGGCAACCAGTGATCCGCTGACGGGGCTGTTTAATCGCGGATATGTGGACGATCGGTTGGCTATTGAATTTAGTCGAGCGCGACGCTACCGAAAGCTGCTCACGATCGCCGTGATCGACGTGGACCGCTTCAAGTCGTTGAACGATGCGCTCGGGCACGCGGCGGGGGATGCGGTTTTGCGCAAGATCGGCAAAATTCTGCGCGATTCGTTCCGGCAGAGTGACACGGCCGGTCGCTACGGAGGCGAAGAATTTGTGGTAATCCTGCCCGAAACCGACATTCAGTCGGCGCAGCAAAGACTGGAAGCTCTACGGGATCTCATTGCCCGAACCCCCATCGAGGTCGGTTCGGGAAGCGAAAAAGCGCAAGTGAGTATCAGTGCCGGGGTAGCGAGCTTTCCGCTAGACGGTGAAGATGCCGCCAGATTATTCGCGCTTGCTGACGAGCGAATGTTCCAGGCCAAAAGGGAAGGGCGCAATCGCGTTGTCGCCGCTGCGGACCTGGTGCTGACGTAGTTGTCCCCGAGGTGTTCCCGGGAATCGGCTCCCGAATTTGGCCAAGCACCGTACTCCGACTTTCGGGCCCTCGGCGGCAAATCCTTCCAGTGGCTTTCTGGGGTGGCGCAAAGCCGTGTCTCTACGTTATTCTTAGTTGTACACACTCCGCGTACACTAAGTTCCCCTGATACTGGATAGAGTCTATGAGTAATACCAAAATTACTGCGCCTGAAACTAAAGCCGCACGTCCAACATGGAAGCCAGCTGGCAAAGTCCATACTGGCGAACAGCCGTTCACATACCCGCTGAAACGCGAGTTTGTTGAGCCGGACTGGAGACGCTTTCCCGGTTACCGGGACGTCACCCAAGAAGAATGGGAGACCGCTCTGTGGCAGCGCCGCCACACAGTCAAGAATCTCAAGGAATTGAAGTCGGTTTTCGGTAACCTGATCCCCGACTCGCTGATGGCCAGCGTCGAGCGCGACATCAAAGAGCGCGCCACGATGTCCATTCTCATCCCGCCACACATGCTGAATACCATGGACGACAAGGACCTGTGGAACGATCCTGTACGCCGCTACATGCTACCGGCTTTTGATGATCGTCACCCGGAATGGCCGAGTCACCCAAAGGCCAGCCGCGATTCTCTTCATGAGGCGGATATGTGGGCCGTCGAAGGCCTGACCCATCGGTATCCCACAAAAGTACTGGCCGAGCTGCTTTCGACTTGTCCCCAGTACTGCGGGCATTGCACCCGCATGGACCTTGTCGGCAACGACGTACCACAAGTGGTAAAGCTTAAATTCCAGGTGCCTCAAAAGGATCGCTACGAGCAGATGCTCGATTACCTTCGTGTGACACCATCCGTTCGAGATGTCGTTGTCAGCGGCGGAGACATCGCCAACACCCCCATCTCCGCCCTGGAATCGTTCGTTTCGCAATTGATGGATATTCCCAACATCAAGGACATTCGTCTTGCAACCAAGGGGCTCATCGCTATCCCGCAGCATTTCCTGCAGCCGGAAGTCCTCGCTGGACTCGAGCGCCTGGCGAAAAAGTCGCGCGAACGCGGAGTCGACATCGCAGTACACACGCACGTGAACAATGCTCGGCAGGTCACGCCGCTGGTTCGCAAAGCCGTCCAGGCCCTGCTCGACATGGGTTACCGGGATGTGCGCAATCAGGGCGTATTGCTACGCGGTGTCAATTCTTCACCCAAAGAGATTCTGGATTTGTGTTTCATGCTGCTTGATCATGGCAAAATCATGCCGTACTACTTCTACCAATGCGACATGATCCCCAATGCGGAGCACTGGCGGTTGGCGATTCATGAAGTCCAGCAGCTTCAGCACGACATAATGGGCTATCTTCCTGGCTTTGCCACGCCTCGTATGGTTTGCGACGTGCCATTTGTCGGTAAGCGCTGGGTACATCAGGTGAAGGAGTACGATCGCCAGCTGGGCATTTCCTACTGGACAAAGAATTACCGTACCGGGATTGAAGCCGATGATCCGGAAGCACTGTCCCGACGTTATGAGTATTACGATCCGATCTACACCCTACCTGAACACGGTCAGGAATTCTGGCGCGATAAGCCGATGCAGCAGACACTAACGAAGTAGTTTGCCCCGTTCGCCAAAACACATAAATAAAAAAGGCCGGTCCGGGGGCCGGCCATTGTAATCTGTCGCTGACGTCCCGGAGCCGGGACCACTCAGGTCACTAACTTCTGTTTGATTGCGAAACGCAACAATTCCGAATTGTTTTCCAGTTTAAACTCTTCCATGATGCGGTACTTGTGAAAGGCCACGGTTCGTGTCGCAACATGCAGTATCGCTGCGGCTTCTTTCATGGTGTGGCCGTCCGCTAGGAGTTGCAGAACCTCTTTCTGTCGGGGAGTCAGCCCCTTGCCGCCTTCTGACCTCGTTTCACCTGCGAGCACGCACTCGACGTGTTCCAGCTTCACAGCGGGAGTGACGTAGATTTGCCCGTCCAAGACTTCTCTGACTGCTTTTAGCAATTCTGAACCGGCAGATTTCTTCAGCAGGTATCCGGAAGCCCATTTATTCATGGCCTCTTCGGCGACGTCGGCGTCTTCTGTCATTGTTAATACAATGAGCTTTATCGAAGGGAATTTTTCCTTGAGTTGGGCGCCCGCATCGAGACCGTTTAGAAGGGGCATGTTGAGGTCGACTAAGGCGAGATCCGGCTTAAGTTCCGTGGCTGCACGCAAGAGCTCTTGCCCATTCTCCACGGTTGCCACCACATCAAACTCTGGTTCCAACAGTTTTTTTAACGCTTCCGCGACGAGTGTGTGATCGTCGGCTAGAAGAATTCGTGCTTTTCCCAAGGGATCCTCCACAGGATTCCCTGACACCCAAAACCGCACCCCAAAACCAGTGTCGGAAATATACAGCAAGGATCCGTCTATGAACAGAGGTGATCCTTCTGCGATCCTTCTGCGCGGGGGCATTCCAGCCTTAAGTGGCGTCAAACGTTGGGTTATTCAGAGATATTCTAGTTTTCAGCCGTACTGGGGGCAGCGATAACCAGATCCTCTTCGGCAAACTTCAGGCGCTTGATGTCCCAAGCCAATCCGACCAGAGACATGGTCCAAATGCCGTACCAGTTCATGTCCATTTCATACCACTTCAGGCCGTGTCTCGCTGATTGTGGCGCGTAATGATGATTGTTGTGCCAGCCTTCGCCAAATGTTAGGAAGGCCACCCAGAAGCTGTTGGTCGAGGTATCACCGGTTTCAAAGCGCTGCGAACCCCACATGTGGGTCGCGGAGTTCACGAGCCACGTGGCATGCATGCTGAAAACAGTCCGCAAGAAAACGCCCCAGAATACAAAGGGCCATCCACCGATGAAATAGAAGATCACGGCTACCACCACAGAGGGTACCCAATGGTACTTGCTGAGCCAGAAATAATACTTGTCTTTCCGGAGATCGGGAACGTAGGGCAGCAATTCGCTGCGATCTCGATGCATGGCTCGCCCGGTGATGATCCAGCCAATATGCGCCCAGATACCCCCGTCACGTGGCGAATGTGGATCGCCTTCCTTGTCTGTATTCTGGTGATGGATGCGGTGAGTCGCGACCCAAGAAATCGGGCCACCTTCGATGGCCATCGTGCCGCAAGTGGCCAGGAAATATTCCATCCACTTCGGAGTCTTGTAGCCGCGGTGCGTCAGTAAGCGATGATAGCCCATACCAATGCCCAAACTGCCTGCCACCCACCACATGAAAATTGCCAGTAAAAGTGCCTTCCAGGTAAAGAAGAATACCGAGGCAATTGCCAGAATGTGTAGCGCAACCATGACTGTGGTTACGCCCCAATTCACAGGAGAAGAGAAAGTTTTGTCGCGTTCGAAGATTGAAGGTTTGCTCATAATCACAAACAACTGTAGCATTGTTCACTCAACTTTTTCGTGACATTCGTCACAATGAGTTGCGAAAAGTTGCACTTCCTGTTGCCATTGCCGCTGGGGTTCGCAGTTCAGACCATCCTGGCAAAGATAGTGCTGGCCTAAGGGTAGAAACGTGCTACTATGTAGTTGCGTTTGTTGCTCTTGTAACACCTTTAGATTCGACTTTAAGGGGCTGCGGGGTAAAACCTGCGGCTTTTTTAGTTTACGGCTGGAGGCAGTCGGGATGCACCAAATAGCTTTTTTGTAAAAGAATAGGAAACACAAGTGAAAGAACAAGGAACAGTAAAGTGGTTCAATGCTAGCAAGGGTTTTGGCTTCATTCAACGCCAGACCGGCGAAGACGTCTTCGTCCATTTCTCGGCAATCATGTCGGATGGATACAAGTCGCTCAACGAAGGTCAAGCAGTTGAGTTCGAGGTCACCAAGGGCCCCAAGGGTCTGCAAGCAGCGAACGTGACTAGCCTCTAGTCTGATTGGGCGAGCCGAGCGAATAGCCGGCTTGCCCATTTTTTTTTGCCCCGACGTATATCTTCGGGCATGAGTCGTTTCTAAACGCTCCCGGCTCGCAGATAGCTGTCGAGCCACAAATCAGTTCCTCGCCGTCTGTTTCTAGTGTCGGTCCAGCTTGTAAAGCGATTTTCCCCCTTTGATGGTTTCGATGACCTTGATCTCGGCGAGTTTCTGCCGCTGCACCCCCAGAGGATTATCTGAAAGGATGACGAGGTCTGCCGCTTTCCCCACTTCAATGGATCCCTTCGAATTTTCCTCGAAATGTTGATACGCGGGCCAGATCGTCATGGCTTCTAGCGCGACCATTGGATCCAGCCTGTGTTGGGGCCCTAGGACATAACCCGTACGCGTTGTTCGATTCACGGCGGTGCCTAAGATCATCAAAGAATTCGGCAAGGTCACGGGTGCATCCGAGTGGATGCTGAACTTCATATTATTCCTGACCATCCATCCTGTGGGCGAGACGTTTTCCGCTCGTTCCGGACCGGCAACGGATTGCCTATGCCAATCGCCCCAATAAAACGTGTGCATCGGATAAAGGGCAGGGAAAATGCCCAGATCCTTAATCTCCTTTACCTGATCGGCCCTCATATATTGACCGTGGACCAGCACCGTTCTTCGGTCATAGCCCGGCACGGCGGCTTCGGCCGCCCTTACCACGCGGATCAGTTGATCGATGGCGGCATCGCCGTTGGCATGGACTAGCACTTGCCAGTCTTGTCGAAAGGCCTGGATTACCAGGGCCAGCGCTTCCTCATCTTTTGCGAAGATCGGATACCCGCGATAGTCTTCTTTTTGCCCTTTCGGTTCGACAAAGTAGGGCTTGGTAAACCATGCTGTCTTTCCTTGTGGAGACCCATCAAACGACAATTTCACGCCCCCCAAGCGGAAATGATCTGTATACGCGCGTGACATGAGCGGCCCGTTCAGCACGGGATTATTCTCGTTCATCACCAGATCGGGGTACGCCACAACATCGATTTTGAGTTTTTTCTCCCTGGATGCAGCAATCAGCGACGCTAGCGTTGCCGGATCGGCCCGACCCTCTTCGGCAGTCGTGAATCCGTTTGCAATGTAAATTTCCTGTGCCGCCTGGATCAGCTCGATCGCCTGATCGGGCGTGAATTTTGGAAGTGTCTTCAACAGCGCGACGATATGCGCGTTTTCTTCAAGCACCCCGTTAGGAGTTTTGCCATCGGTTTCCCGTTGAATGACGCCGCCCACGGGATTGGGCGTGTCCCCGGTTATTCCGGCATCTGCCAAGGCCTTGCTGTTATACGCTCCAAGGTGACCTGACTGGTGAATCACAACAATCGGTAAGTCCGTTGAAACCGCGTCGAGATCCTCGCGGGTGGGGGAACGCTTTTCTGTGAGTTGCGAATCGTCGTAATCGAAACCGATTAAAACACCGAATTTTTTGGGATAAGGCGAGTTCGCTAGATAGTCCCTCAACGCCTGCTGGAGTTCCGCGATGGAACTAACCGGGCCATCGGGCGGAGGCAGAAGATTGGCCGAAACGGCCTGCAATCCAACCTGTGCCAGGTGGCTGTGGGCATCAAAAAAACCGGGAATCAGCGTCTTTCCGCTGAGGTCGACCATCTCGGTCTTTCGCCACTGATGCTGCTTTTCGATGTCCGCTAACGCGCCAACTGCTTGAATCTTTCCGTCCTTCAGCGCGACCGCTTCGGCGCGCGGTTGGTCGGAATTCATCGTCAGGATCGGTCCGCCGTAATAAATTGCGTCCGCCCGATCTGCATGAATCGGCCCGTCGTCCTTGCAACCGCCGATGCACGACAGTAGCGCACACAAAACGAGTCCGGGGGTTCGCTTCATTCGCAATAATCCGTTCCTAAAATGACCTGGAGTGTTGATCACCGTCTTCTGGAAGTTTATCAAATCTGGGGCCGGTGCATCGGATCACCGCCAGTAATTCGTTTAACCCAGTATCCCTTGAATACCAGGGAGGCCATGTTTCATGGTCATGTCGGACCGTCCCAACACCCAACTCAGTTTCCTCTGAGGTAGATGGTCTCCACCAAATCAAGCGTGATCTTTAGAAGGTCGATACCGACGCGATCAGCGTGGTCTGCAGATGCTTATTGCGCTTCGACAGCGTCGAGGGTTGCACGGTGTCGCCAGAACTTTTCTCCGCGTCCACACAGCCCGCAATAATTGATGGGTCTTCGGACTAAAACAATTCCCGTCTAAGTTGGTGTCAGGACCGATTCCTTGGGCGTGGACGCTATCGAGCTGGGGTAAACCCTGATCTACATTTTGAGGAACAGCTGATTCCTCGAATCTTGAAACGGCCCTCGTTTTATTGGAGAAAATGGCGCGCCCGGCGTGGCTCGAACACGCGACCCTCTGCTTAGAAGGCAGACGCTCTATCCAGCTGAGCTACGGGCGCACTGGTGCCATCTCTATTATCTTTCACTGCTTACGCGGCCACGTCAAGCTTTTGGTCTGACGCGGGTTTGGAGCGACCAGATTCTCTACTGCACTAATAGGGGCTAATCGAAGCGACTAAGATGGCCCCGCGCTACAGTCCGACGCTGGCGCTGCCGTACGACCGCAAGAAGTAGCGAGGGATGTCAATCGCCCCACGCCGGCGGTGGCCAGAAAACTGGTGGCATGTCTGTTGGCCGTTGCGTTCTTGTGTCCGGATAATCCCGTTGATTTGATTCGAGACGGCAGGAACACACAAACTCAAGCTTGCTGGGCAGTCGGAAAAGCTGAGCCGGCCAATGGATGTAATGTTTCTATTCACGAACAGAAACCGCGGCCCAGGGGCCAACACTACGCGCTGAGAAAGGCAAAGAAATTACACCGGCGCTCCTCCCGAGCGCATCAGGAGAACTTGTTGCCCTCGACCGGGAGCTGTCATAGAGGTCAGAAATCGGAAAAGCTCCTGCTAGTACTTAGCCCTTCCCCTCAAGTGTTTCAAAGTACCACGCGTATTTCATAGTTGGTTGCACCTGAACTCGCGACCAGCTTTCAGTTCCTCTTGCGAGCCCTCACGCTACACACAGGGATGATATGTCATCTGAACTACCGCATCTCGGGAAAGAGCAGCGCAATGGTTGCAATGGTTAGACTTGATTATCTGTCGTGTCTGTTAACAGTACTCTCAACCGTTCTCGTGGGTAAGAAAGTATGGCAAGGCTGGGTCATCGCCGGAATCAACAGTATTGTCGTCTGCATTATCGGAATGAGAACAGCACAATTTGGATTCGTCCCTGCGAATCTCTTCTGCATCTGGCTATACGCAAATAATGTCTGGAGTTGGCGATTTCGGGAGTTGCAGACGCCCAAGAGACGCCCAAGCGCCTGATTAGTCAAATTACAGTTTTTATGGCTAAGTGCCACAGGAAGACCGGTGTATCATTCCACATCTAGCCCGCGCAACGTCATGTTCACCGTGCGAGAGATTATCCGGACAGAGGCGCGGACCTTCCGAGATTGAGTCGCCTGCAAGTACACTAAAGCCTATGGTCGATTGGCAAACGCGAACAAAGCGGCCGCTCCGAGGACCGGTGCGTGAGGAAGCAGAGCCAACGCTCAAGAACTACATCACGCCCGCCGGGTTGCAGCGGTTAAGAGACGAGCATCAGTTCCTACTGACTCGCGAGCGGCCCGCGGTAGTGGAGGTCGTAGCGTGGGCTGCTAGTAACGGAGACCGCAGTGAAAACGCCGACTACCTTTACGGCAAACGACGGTTAGGCCAGATCGATTGGCGGATTCGCTTTCTCACGAAACGCATTGACGCGGCCGTGGTCGTCGATCCCGCCGCTCCGCGACCAGGGTCAGCCGCTACGCGCGTCTTCTTTGGCGCAACCGTGACCTACGAAGACGCCGACGGCCTCGAACACGTCGTCTCGATCGTGGGCATCGACGAAGTGGACCCCGACCGCGGCTACATCAGCTGGCGCTCGCCTCTCGCCAACGCGCTGATGAAGGCGAGCCCCGGCGACCGAGTGAACTTGCGCGCGCCGGCAAAGACGGAGCATCTCGAGATCATCGAGGTCGAGTACGTGCCGATTCCGATGGATCCTTTCCGCGAACCGCTAGGAGCTCAGTCGACGCCCAAGGTCGAACGCTCCTAGGCGAAGCCGCCGAGAGGTCTTCGTTGAATGCACTTTGAAGAAGAATCCATTTCCCACGGACCAGAGGATGATCGTTCGTGGAAGGGCATACATCAGGGAGATTGTGCATTGAGCATCTGTATTCAAGGCGACGGAGTGAGGCATGGCACTTTCCAATACGAATTTGAAGTCAAGCTGGGTCGGACTTGGGTGTTGCCTCGACGCTCTGAGACTGCCCCGCTAACCAGGAATTGATGTCCAACGAAACGGAAACCGATCAATCTTCGCCCGAGACGAGACAAGCAACCCTACGACTAGGGAGCCCGTGAGAAGGAAAAGGGGAAGTAGGAGCCACTTGTTTTCAAGTATTAGAGCTTGCAATTGTCCCCAGATGTGTGTGCTCAGCATCGACAGTATCACCGCGCAAGCAATCGCGGCAGTCACTCGCATCACCTGCAAAGGCCGCTCGATGCGCTCTTTCTCCCTGAGTTTCCTCGCGATCTGAGCGCGCCACCAGATTAAGCTGGCGTTGGGAAGTTGTGGCTGATGGCGCGCGACCATTTCTCTCAGAATTGCATTCAGACTGATTTCATTCTTCATGAGCTAACCCCCACCCCGCCGCCTGAAGCAGAACCTTGGCCCTTTCCCGCGCTCGGAACAGAATCACCTTGATGCTCTTCTCCTTCAGCCCGAGAATCCCACCGATCTCCCGATGGCTCAATTGTTCCACGTGGGCCAGCCAAAGCACAGCACGGTCCTGCGCGCTAAGCCGTTCTAGGACTGATGCCATATCCACCGGTAACTCAAAATCCGGCTGGAATTGCTCCGCAGGTTTGTGTTGCTCCCAATTCTCCCTTTCGCGTTTCTGTTTGCGCCAGCGGTCCCGCAGAATATTGGTGGCCGTCTGATAGAGATACGCCTTCCTCCCCTTCTCTTCTATCCACGGCGCGCTTATCATGCGCATGTAAGCCTCCTGCAGAATTTCGTCCGCAATCGCGCTGTCGCGGCTCAATCGAAACAGGTAGCCGTGAAGAACTCGTGCGGTTTGCACATAGAAAGCCTCAAACTCAGCTTGATTGATCGGCTCGTTCATGCGCGATTCAGCCATCGTCGGGTATCGGATTGCGGTGAATCCAAGCAACATCCTATTCCTTGGTCTCTCTTGCCATCTTTTTCGCCAGCCAATAGGAGATTCCCGCCGACACCAGGAAGCCGCATCCGAGACAACACAGCACAATACCAATTCCCGAAATATAAGAATTACGCGTGCTCGCCGAAATGGTGGCGGCGATTCCTGCGCCCGCAAACAGCAGTACCACCCCCGTTCGCACTGAACTGATGATCGCGTTACGTGAGCTGGTCGTTGTTTCCGAGAAGCTCATCACGTATTTCTGTCCTGCCGGCGATTGGACGAAGTCCGCGAAATCCTTTGCCGAGGAGAACCTATCGAGCATATGTCGCTGCATTTCGTTTTGTTGTTTGCGCCGTATAGAGGTCGCGATGATGTAAAGGACGGACCCAAAAAATGCGGCCCACGCTACGACCAGAATCCCTTCCTTTATTTGGCTCTGAAGCACTGGATCCATGATGTTGCCTCCACACCAGAAACGCCTGAGAGGGCATAAAGGTTAACACCGTCGGGGCGCAAGCTGGAACGTGGTCTCAAATCAGGAAGTTGGATTTCCAGACGGTCCGGACCAGTACTACAGGAGGAATTTGCGTTAACCTGGTCTCGATGTAACGGCGGAGCTTAGGATGCTAGGCCAGTGACCGCGCCGATCGC
Organism: Candidatus Acidiferrales bacterium; assembly: GCA_963723725.1. Classification (GTDB taxonomy): domain Bacteria; phylum Acidobacteriota; class Terriglobia; order Acidiferrales; family UBA7541; genus Acidiferrum. The sequence continues at coordinate 27,674 of CAVRSA010000010.1, read as the reverse complement.
TAGGGCCATGATTGGTTGCCACACTAAATATACAGAAATGTAGTGCGGACTATCGTGTCAGAGGTAACATCAGCCATGCCCTTTGTGCTATGTGGTCCCGCTCGACAATTGTGAGCATAATTGTCTCGGAGGCGTGACTTGCAGCAGAATCATCGCATTCTGATTGGTTGTTGCGTCGCTATGATCATCGCGTTGCTGACTGTCGGTTCTGTTTCCCACGGGGTGGTTCGACACATCATTCAGACTTCACCTCTCTGGATTGTAGTGGCTCTGGGCTTATAGAAGTCTCCACTTACGAAATGGGCAGCGCTACCGTGCTTCCTTATCTGGCTCGTGCTGATGATTCTGATCTGGCTGTTCGTCCTTGGCTGGGCAAAGGTGATTACTGGAACCTTTTCTCCTGTCGAAATTGCCATGACCCTGATCGTCGGAATCTCTTGCCTAACTGGGATATGGGCCTCGTTTTGTTGGAGAGCGGTTGCGCCCCGATTCTCTTCGCTTACGGCCTTCGTCCTTCTATCTCTCTTGCAATTAGTTGCACTACGAGTCAGTTTCCTGCCGATAGTTCCACGTTTTTGACACTGACTTGAATGGTCTAGCCCGACGTAACTGTGTTCTTCGCACGATTGCTCCCACGCATCTGCCGAGCCTCGGCTCCTGATTCACCTGCGTCCACAAGCTCCCGATTTGCGACATAGCAGGTGCTGGCAAGGATTCTACGTGCAATTCCGCCAGGAACTATGTAGTTTCGGGTATCGTCCGAAAGGTAGCCCGGAGTAACCGCGCGAGATGATGAAAAAGCTGCGATTTCTGGTATCGCTTCACACCCGCGAGAACGATTTCCAACTGGCGCAAAGCCAATCCGCAGAGGAGATGGCACGCAAGCTGGGGAGTGATGTAGAAATCATCTTTGCCGACAACAACGCGGTGAATCAGAGCACGCAGCTCCTCAAGGTAATCCAAGGCCGGGTTGAGTCTCGACCCGATGCGATAGTGGTGGAACCTGTTGGGAGCACGGCGCTGCCTCAGGTGGCCCGGGCCGCCAGCGCCGCAGGAATCGGCTGGGCTGTCCTGAACAAGAGGCCGAATTACTTGGCGGAGCTCCGGAGTACGGCAACCGCACCTATTTTTGCCGTCAGTTCCGATCACTTGGAGATTGGACGCATTCAAGGAAGACAATTCGCAGTGTTGCTGCGCGGAGGCGGCTCTGTTCTTTACATCAAAGGACCTTCGCAGAGTTCCGCGGCGCACGAACGTGAGTTGGGAATGCTCGAGACAAAACCATCGAACATTCAATTGGTGATGCTGAAGGCAGAGTGGACAGAGGAAAGTGCGGTGCGATCGGTGCGATCTTGGCTGAAACTGGCTACTTCACAAAGCTCGTCATTTAGGCTCGTCGGTGCGCAGGATGACTCGATGGCCATGGGTGCTCGCAAAGCTTTTCAGGAGATCACCAATGAATCAGAACGCTCGAGATGGCTGAGCTTGCCATTCACCGGATGTGATGGTCAGCCGTCGACGGGTCAAGTCTGGGTACGCGAAAAATGGCTTGCGGCGACTATTCACATTCCTCCGCTTACGGGACAAGCGATGGAAATCCTCGCAAAGGCAATTCATGGCGGAACCCAACCGGCTGAACAGTTCTTGACCAAGTCGCTCTCGGTTCCTCCGGTCGAATCATTGGCTCCAAAAATCCGCGAAGACGAAGAACGCCACTAGAAGTTCTGATTTTGCACGGCGCCTTAGAAGTTTGCGGCGATTGGCTGACAATCAAGAGCGTGTACATATTTCTGTTCGCTCCCGCCCTGATCTGAATCACTGGCATTATGGCTGGCTGTTCCCCCAATCCCAGCTCTGAAATAAGAAGCACCTCGTTCCCGTGTCTTGTTGTAACCGGTTGATCCACGGCCGATTCCAATCGCAGAAGGGAACGGGCCGCCCTCCTCTCTTTGCCTAGGGGACAGTCGAGCACCTGCTTCAGATTCGTAGCGAAGAGACAGGCCGTTCCCTGGCTCTCAACAATTATGGCAAGGAGCGACATGCCCTCTCGTACGGCGAAAAAGGGAGGGCTCACCGTAAAAGGCGTAAAGCGCGTTATTGCTGCGGTTGCAAATCGGATTTTGAAATTTTCTGCGAAACCTGCGAAGGTGTGGGAAGTTGAGACCGGTCCCATCCTCCGCCCAGCGCCTCAATTAATTGCACTGAAGAAGTCATTGCCTGAGTTTGCAGTGAAACGAGTTGTTGCTGCGTGCCAAGCAGTGTGGTCTGGGCGATCAGCACGCTGAGGTACTGATCCACTCCCGTTTCATACCTGGCCATTGCCAAATCGAGGTACTGCAAAGCCGATTGCTCCGTCTGTCGTTGCTGCTGGATTTGATCCGAAAGAATCCGCACGGACGACATGTTGTCTTCCACCTGCTGAAACGCTGCCAGCACTGTCTGCCGATAACCGGCAACATCAGCGTTATACACTGCTTCATACTGATTTACTGTCGCACGCCGCAGTCCCGCATCAAAAATGGTCTCCGAGAGCGATGGGCCAACGGACCAGAAACGACTCGGCCATTCGAGAAGATTTTTGATTGCGGAACTTTCAAAGCCCGCTTCTGCGGTCAACGTCAGATTGGGGTAGTATGCGGCTGTTACGATCCCAATTTGAGCATTCGCCGCAGCCATACTTCGCTCAGCCGCCGCGATGTCCGGTCTGCGTTCGAGTAACTGCGAAGGAACACCGATCGGAATTTCCGGCGGTTTGGCATTGAGAGGCTTAACAGGGATCGAAAAATCCGATGGTAAGGACCCGATCAACACCGCAATTGCATGCTCATATTGTGCGCGCGCCACGCCAAGATTGGTGCGATTGGCCACAGCACTCTGCAACGCAATTTGCGCTTCAACCAGCGAAAGCTGATCGTCAACTCCGGTCTCAAATCGGGCGCGCGAAAGTTCCACCGATTTTGCGTCGGCCTCGACGGTTTCATCAAAAACCCTCAGTAGAGCGTCTTGGCCCCGCACTTCAAAATAAAATACGGCCAAACTCGCCTGTTCCGTTAGTCGTTCGTTTTCGAGATCAGCAGCACTCAGCTGCGCATTGTACTGCGCCTCATGGATGGTGTTGCGAACCTTGCCCCAAAGATCTGGCTCCCATGAAACGGACGCGGGGAGAATAGTCAGCGAACTTGTGGTGTTCGTGCCTGCTGTGCCGCCAGTCGTGCCTGTGCTGCCAATCGAATTCCTAAGATTCGCTGAGGATCCGGAATACGAGTACGAAGGTACCGTCCCAACTGTAGGATATAGTTGGGAGCGCGCCTGAGCGATCAAGGTCCTCGCTTCCATGAAATTTTCGAAATACTGCTTGATGTTCTGGTTATTGATGTTCAGCTGTTCTTCGAGCGCATTCAGTTCTGGATCGTTGTAAATCTCCCACCATTTGCCGCGAAGCATGGCATCCTGCGGTTGCGCCACTTTCCACGTATTTGAATCCGGGAAGCGCGTAGGAGACTCCTTGTATTCTGGTGGCGGAGCTTGAACCGTTGCAGCCGGCGGATGATATTTTGGGCCAACCATACATCCCGCGAGGGCGAGCGAGGTGCTTACCGCCAAGCAAACACGTCTTAAGTAATCATTTCTCATAGTTGTCCTGCCTAACTTGCCTCTGACGGAGCAGCGGCGTCCGTAGTTGGATGAAACGTGTCGCGTTCTTTCCTCATAAACCGCAGGCGCATACGATCGAGCGTAAGATAAACAACCGGTGTCGTATAGAGAGTCAACAACTGGCTGACGATCAGTCCACCGACAATTGTAATTCCCAATGGACGACGCAACTCCGATCCGGTTCCGGTTCCGAATGCCAAGGGCAGGGCCCCAAATAACGCAGCCATTGTAGTCATCAGAATTGGCCGGAAGCGCAGCATGCAAGCCTCGAAAATGGCTTCCTCGGTTTTCATTCCTTGTTCGCGTTCGGCTTGTAACGCAAAATCGATCATCATGATGGCGTTTTTCTTGACGATGCCGATTAATAACACGATCCCGATAATCGAAATTACGTTGAGATCCTGCTTGAAGAGCAACAAGGCCAGCATCGCACCGACGCTGGCCGAGGGCAGCGTCGAAATAATTGTTAACGGATGAACCAGGCTCTCGTACAGAATTCCGAGAACGATGTAAACAGCCAGCAAGGCAGTTAAAACGAGGATTGGCTCTGTGCTCAGCGACTGCTGATAGGCTTGCAGCGTACCCGCGAAAAAGCCACGCAATGTCGATGGAGCACCGATCCGCTGCTTCATCTGATCGATGCTCAGTGTGGCATCACTAAGTGAAACGCCAGGGGCGAGATTGAAAGAAACGGTCACGGAAGGGAATAATCCCGTGTGGTTCAGTGCCAAGGGTGTTGTATTCGCCTGGCTCGATGCCATTGTGTAGAGCGGGGTGTTCCCACTGGCGGTGACGCTACTGCTCCCAGTCGGGTGGAAATAGATATTTTTCATTCCTTCCGGAGTCTTAGACCATTCGGGTGCCACCTCAAGCACCACGTAATACTGATTCAGTTGGGTGTAAATAATCGAAACTTCTGATTGTCCAAACGCGCTATAAATCCCCTGATCCAGCGATTGCGCCGTTTGTCCCAATTTCGCGGCGGTGACCCGGTCATAATTCAGCAGCAGATCCAGGCCGCCATTCTGTTGATCGGTATTGACGTCCTGCAGCCCGGGCAGCTTTTTCATCTCTGTCAGGATTTTGGGTCCCCAGGTCGAAAGGTCCAAAACATTGTCGGACTGGATCGTATATTGGTACATTGCTGCGCTGTTGCGTCCCCCAATGCGGAGATCCTGCGAAGCCTGCAAAAATGCGGAGGCCACCGGCAATCGGTTTATCTGGGGACGCAGACGGTTGATAATTTCCGGAGCGCCAATCTTTCGCTCTTTTAAAGGCTTCAATGCGATGAATATGGCGCCGGTATTTGTTGCGCCACCGCCTCCCGTAAAAGCGATCACATTCTGAACCGCCGGATCCTTTTTGATCACCGCCCCAATCCTCTGTATCGCGTCGTTCATCGCGGGGAAGGAAGAGTCTTGTGGCCCTTGCACGCCTCCCCCCAGGGAGCCTGTATCCTGCTGAGGAAAAAATCCCTTCGGAATCTTGAAAATTACTACCACGTTCAGAGCAATCGTCAGGAATAGGACAGTAAGCGTTAGTAGTGAATTGTCGAGAACCCAATGCAGGGTGTGCCTGTAAAAATCCAGTATCCTGTCAAACATTCGTTCGGTCGCCATGTACATGCGTCCGTGCTTTTGCTGATGCTGATTCCTGAGCAGATACGCGCACATCATCGGCGTGGTGCTTAGAGAAATTACCATCGAGACGAGGATTGCGGTCGAAAGCGTGATGGCAAATTCACGGAACAGTCGGCCAACGATACCGCCCATCAGCAGAAGTGGGATGAACACGGCAATCAAAGAAATGCTGATTGAAAGGACCGTAAATCCGATTTCGCGTGCACCACGCAAGGTCGCAGCGAATGGCTCCATCCCATCTTCTAAGTGGCGTGTGATGTTTTCCATAACGACGATCGCATCGTCAACGACAAATCCAGTAGAAATGGTGAGCGCCATAAGCGACAGATTGTCCAGACTGTAGCCGCACAAATACATCACCGCGAAAGTTCCGATCAGGGAAACGGGTACAGCGACAGCAGGGATGAGCGTTGCCCGGCCATTTCGCAGGAAAACAAAAACCACCACGATCACGAGAATGATCGAAAGAACCAATGTGTGTTCAACGTCGCTCACCGAAGCGCGAATCGTCGTGGTGCGGTCGAGCACCACCGTCATATCAATTCCCTTCGGTACGGTTGCCTGGATCGACGGCAATTCACCCAGAATCCGGTCCACCGTATCGATAATATTTACCCCAGGCTGCCTGAAAATGATCAGCAGCACTGCGCGCTTCCCGTTCAGGTATCCCGCGGCGCGCACATTCTGTACGGAATCGATTACGTCGGCCACATCCGAGAGGCGTATGGCTGCGCCATTGTGATAGCCGACTACGATCGGCTTGTAATCTACCGCGTGTGAAATCTGATCATTGGCCAGAATGTCTGCGCTGAAGGTACCGTCGGTGATCTGGCCTTTTGCAAGGTCGGAGTTCTGCAAACGCAAAACGGACTGCACATTGACCAGCGTCAGGCCGTAACTGGCAAGTTTTGTCGGATTAACTTCGACGCGCACAGAAGGCAAGGCGCCTCCGCCAACGTTGATCTGGCCCACCCCCTGGATTTGCGATAGCTTTTGCTGAACGACGGTCGATGCTTCGTCGTACAACTTGTCAGGCCCGAACTTGTCGGAGGTTAGCCCCAAAATCAAAATGGGAGAATCGGCGGGATTCACTTTTCGATAGGTAGGGTTTGCTGGAAGGTTAGCGGGCAGGTAGGTGCGCGCAGCATTGATCGCCGCCTCCACGTCTCGGGCGGCGCCGTCAATGTTTCGCGTCAAATCAAACTGAATGGTGATGGAAGTGGTCCCGAGGCTGCTTGCTGAAGTCATTTCCGTCACGCCCGCAATATGCCCGAACTGCCGCTCGAGCGGAGTTGCGACGGATGACGCCATGATTTCCGCACTGGCCCCAGGCAGACTGGCGCTCACCGAAATTGTCGGAAAATCGACTTGCGGCAGGGGAGAAACCGGCAGCACGTTATACGCGATGGCACCGGCAATGGCGATGGCAATTGTGAGCAACGTGGTTGCCACTGGCCGATGGATGAATGGAGCCGATACGTTCATTTCTACCCTGCGGTTTGCGGTTCTGTGCCGGGATGCGCTTCGGTCTTACGCGAGATCCGTTGCGCCAATTTGTCAAAGAAAATGTAAATCACCGGCGTCGTGTAAAGAGTCAAGACCTGACTGACCAACAACCCACCAACCATCGCGATACCCAGCGGACGGCGCAACTCCGACCCGATGCCTTGTCCAAAGGCCAGCGGTAGCCCGCCAAGCAACGCAGCCATGGTGGTCATCATGATCGGTCGGAATCGAAGAAGGCAGGCTTCATAAATCGCATCGGTGGAACTTTTCCCATGATTGCGTTCAGCATCCAGCGCGAAATCCACCATCATAATTCCGTTTTTCTTCACAATGCCGATGAGCAATACCAATCCGATGATGGCAACAACGCTCAAATCCTGATGGAACAAGATCAATGCCAGGAAAGCGCCAACACCCGCGGAAGGAAGTGTCGATAGGATCGTAATCGGATGTATGAAACTCTCATACAGAACGCCTAGAACGATATACACCGTCACCAGCGCCGCTAGAATCAGCAACGGCATGTTTGACAGAGAATTGCGGAACGATGCCGCGGTCCCCTGAAAATCCGCTTGCAAACTGGCTGGCATATGAAGATCTTTCTGAACTTTCGTTACCTTTGAGATGGCACCACCCAGTGCCGCGCGCGGCGCCAGATTGAATGAAACTGTGATCGCAGGGAATTGCCCCTGGTGATTGATGGAGAGCGCCTCCGTTCTTGTTTCAAAGTGCGAGAATGCACTGAGAGGCACGGCACTGCTCATGGCCGAACTGGTGCTACCAGCAGAAGTGGAGCCCTTGCTGGAGTTTGCCGTTGAGGTGCTGGACGTTAACGCGTTTACCGGCGGGGTCAATGTGTTGGCTGACGGCGTGTACAAAGCGGAACCAGTCAAGGCATTCGATCCTGCGGAAGTGGATCCGCTTCCCGACGACGAACTTGCCGGCGCTCCCACAGTGTTAGCGGCGGAGTTGGACTGGATGTAAAGCTTGCTCAGTTTGTTGGGATCAAGTTGAAATTGCGGTTCCGCTTCTAAAATCACGTGGTACTGGTTCAGCTGTGTATACATCGTATTGATTTGCCGCTGCCCAAAGGAATCGTACAGAGTGTTATCGATCGTCGTTGGCGCAATTCCCAAGCGCGAAGCGGTCGGGCGATCGATGAAGAGTGAAACCGCCAACCCTCCGGGCTGCTGGTCAGTCGCGACGTCCTCTAAATCCGGTATCTGTTTCAACTTGTCTACAAATTTGTTAGTCCATTCAGTCAATTCAGCCGAGTCCGGATCCTCTAACGTGTATTGATATTGCGTCCGGCTAACACGGTCGTCGACTGTAATGTTCTGTACTGGTTGCATAAACAGCTGTATGCCTTGCACATCCGCAATCTTCGTTTGCAAGCGCCGAATCACATCTGAGGCACTAATATTGCGATCCGCCAGCGGCTTAAGATTTATCGACATTCTTCCGCTGTTGGTCGTGATGTTCGTTCCATCCGCGCCGATGAATGAGGAGAGACTCTCGACCGCTGGATCCTGCAAAATGACATTCGCAAGCTCTTGTTGTTTCTCCGCCATGGACTTGCTGCCGATGGTTGGAGGCGCTTGACTGATGCCCTGAATGATTCCCGTGTCTTGCACCGGGAAAAATCCTTTCGGGATAATGATGTAGAGAAAGATCGTTAGTGCCAGCGTTCCCAATGCGACAAATAGTGTGATCGTCTGGTATTGCAGCACAAACCTGAGTGTGCGGCCATAAAACGAAATCATACTGTCAAAGGCACGCTCGGAAGCCTGATAGAAGCGTCCCTGCTGATTCCGGGGATTGTGCTTCAGAATTCGCGAAGCCATCATTGGAGTCAGGGTTAGCGAGACAATTGCTGAGATAACGATCGTCACCGCGAGAGTGACCGCGAATTCCCGGAACAGGCGACCTACCACGTCGCCCATGAACAGAAGTGGAATCAATACTGCGATCAAGGAAACGGTAAGCGAAACGATCGTAAATCCGATCTGTTCCGCACCCTTTAACGCCGCCTGCATCGGAGGTTCGCCTTCTTCGATGTAGCGGGAAATGTTTTCGACCATCACGATCGCGTCATCAACGACGAACCCTGTCGAAATCGTCAGCGCCATCAGCGAAAGATTATCGAGGCTGTACCCAAGCGCGTACATCGCACCAAATGTTCCGACCAGCGAGAGCGGGACGGCCACGCTTGGAATAATCGTGGCGTACAAATTGCGCAGAAAGAGGAAAATGACCAGCACAACGAGCACGATTGTCAGCATCAGCTCAAATTCGACGTCGGATACCGATGCCTGAATCGGGGTGGTCAGGTCCGTGAGCGTGGTGATGTCAATACCTTTGGGGAGGTTCGTTTCAAGCTGCGGCAGCAGCGCTTTTATCCGCTTTACGACGCTGATGGTGTTCCCGCCCGGCTGCCGTTGTACGTTCAGGATTACCGCGGGCGTCTTGTTCATCCACGCAGCCTGATTGTTGTTCTCTACGCCATCCACGATCTTCGCGACGTCTGTCAGCATCACCGGGGCGCCATTGCGATACGCCACGACGACTTTCCGATAGTCTTTGCTGGTCACGAGTTGATCGTTTGCATCAATCTGATAATCCTGGCGATCTCCATCAAAATTTCCTTTTGCCGCATTCACGCTCGCTTGAGAGACGGCCGTGCGTAAATCTTCCATATTGATTCCATAGGAAGAGAGCGCGGAAGGATTCGCCTGAATACGCACTGCTGGCTTTTGCCCGCCGCTGATACTCACCAATCCGACGCCACTCAGTTGCGAAATTTTTGGGGCGAGTCGGGTATCGACGAGATCTTCCACCTGTGGTAGAGGAATGGAACTCGATGTAACGGCCAGAGTCAGTACCGGCGCATCAGCTGGATTGGTCTTGCTGTAGACGGGCGGGGACGGGAGGTTCGCCGGGAGAAAGCTTTGCGCAGCATTAATAGCGGACTGTACTTCTTCTTCCGCGATATCAATGTTCAAACTCAAATTAAATTGCAGAACGATCACGGATGTCGCGCCGGAACTACTTGAAGTCATCTGGCTCAGCCCTTGCAGTTGGCCAAATTGCCGTTCGAGTGGTGCCGTTACGGTAGTCGCAACGACATCCGGGCTCGCACCGGGGTAGAACGTAAGTACCTGAATCGTCGGATAATCGACTTCTGGCAACGCTGACACCGGCAACTGCGTGTAGGAAACAATTCCGACCAACAGAATTGCGGCCATCAGTAATGCCGTGGCGACTGGCCTTAAAATGAACGGCGTTGAAGGACTCAAGGAGCTGTGCTCCTGGGATTATCGCTTTGCGCAGGTTTCCCTGGAGTCGAAACCTTGGAATTGTCCTGCAGTTTGTCGAAACTGCTGTTGGCAACGACGTCGCCCGGGGAAATTCCTGTAACTTCGGTAGTGCCACCGTCCGTTACACCTGGCTTTACATTCTTTAAATGAGCGACATCTCCCTGCAGAACATAAACGAAGGCAACTTGCCCGTTGTGTTGAATAGCGGAAGAGGGAATCAACGTCGCGTCATGGACTGTGTCGACCAGTAAACGAGTATTCACAAACTCATTCGGGAATAGCCTCGTGTCTCTATTCTCAAACTGTGCACGGGCCTTGACAGTGCCGGTCGTGGTATCAATCTGGTTGTCCAGCGTGAGAAGTTTTCCCGTCGCGATTTTCTTCAAGACTGCCCGGTCGAATGCATCCACCGTCAGCTTCACGTTCTTGCGCACCTGGCCTTGCACCTGGCCAAGATTGTCCTCAGGAATTGTAAAAATGATCGTGATCGGCTGAATCTGCGTGATCACGGCCAGCGTCAATGTGCCCGATGATTGCACCACATTTCCCGGGTCCACCAGCCGGAGTCCGACCCTTCCCGCGATCGGCGCCACAATGTGACAATACTCCAATTGAATCTCATCGTATTTCACCGTTCCTTCGTCGATTTTAACGGTGCCCTGCGTTTGTAGGACCAATTTTTCCTGATCATCCAGGGTTTGTTTGGGGATTGCCTTCCGTGCCCATGCGTCCTGATACCGCTGAAGGTCCATCTGTGCCTGCGCCAGCAGGCCTTTATCGCGCTCCAGGGTACCCTGCGCTTGCATCAACGTTGCCTGATACGGTCGTGGATCGATATCAATTAAGGGATCGCCCTTGCCAACAATCTGCCCCTCCCTGTAGTGCACAGCCGTCACAATGCCGTTCACCTGGCTGGTAATCGAAGCGGTATATACCGGCGTTACAGTGCCTATACTGTCGAGATAAACCCCGATGTCGCCTTTTGTCGCCGTAGCTGGCTGCACAGTCACTGGGCCGCCCCCGCCCCTGGGCGATTTTGCCGTAGATTTTGTGGTGTCCTCTTTGCGCAATACCCACCAAAATCCAAATCCAAAAATGGCGAGCAATAGCACCCACATAAGTACTCGTACGCCAGTGTGCCGAGTGGGCTTGGAAGGGGGAGGGGGCAACTGGTGATCCGGCCGCGCGACCGGGTGTTCAGGCTGACCTGTCAAGTTTTCACGTCCCTGTTTAGGTTGATTTTCCGGTGGATACAACTTTCCATAGCATATGACGAACGCCGAGGCTATTTGGATACAGATAGGAAATTTGATTCTGAGCCGACCTATACCTCCCGTCCGCTAACCCAAAATACATGAAAATACTGAAGAGAGGCCAAGCATTCCTACCATGAGCTCCGTAGCTTTCGTCTGCGAGATCTCGTAACGCCCCTTTTCGAATGCCGTCCGTGGCGAGTGGCGGGATATGGCCTCTGCTTGTAGAAGCTCGAGAGAGGGCTCGCCCCGAAGGAATCTGGAACCGACAGACCCGGTCGAGGGCGAAAGCTAGACTTTGAGAACGTGTGACGCGAGCACGGTGCCGTCGACACGAGCCTGAATCTTGGCGAACGCCATTTCGCGCGAGGTGGAGATGTCGTCGGCAAAGGGCGAAAATCCACAATCATCGGTCGTGCCGAGTGCCTGGATGGGAATAATTTCGGCGGCCTCGAGGACTCGATCACGAACCTGCTCGGGTGTCTCAATTTCCGGATTGATAGGATCGATGACACCGACAAAGAGAATTTGCCCGGGCTTCAGCAGGGTCTTCGCCGCGATCAGGATCCGCCGGCGATCCGGTTCGCTTGCCAATTGAATATAAAAGCGGCCGACGTTCAACCGAAAGAGAAGCGGCAATAATTCCAGGTAATCAACGTCAGCGCTATGTGTTGAGTCGTGATCGCCGCCGGGACAAGTGTGAACGCCAATCTTCCGCCGTTCTTCCTGGGTGAATCGATCCAGAATCCGGTTGTTCAAGTCTATAAACGACTTCAAGAGTCCGGCAGACGGATCCAGCTTAAGCGCGAGACGGCCTTCCGTAAAATCGACCTGCACGCACGCAGCGCCGGCGTCAAGGCACTCGCGAATTTCCCGCTCAGCCTCTCTCATCAGGTCGTCGATAAACATATCGCGCGGATAATCGCTCAAGCCGCTTTGCGGATACAGCAAACTCAGTGCGGACGCGGAAATGACCGCCTGCTTCACAGGCAGATGGGCGTGCCGCTGGGCGACTTTAAGGAACGCCGAAGCGTATTGGCCGTAGTGAAAATATCCGGATACCAGCCTTGGCAATTGCCGCGAATGTCCATCAGCAAACGGTATGACGACGCCGTCCGGAGCCAGATTGAGGAGGCCCGTCAGAGGATAGGTCGCGAAACTGGATTTGGTCTGTTCGCCATCGCTGATGATGGGCGAACCGGTGAGTTCGAGGCGCGCGATCGTGTCACGCACCGCAGATTCCTCAAGGGTGAGCAATTTCTCACGGGATATCTGCCCGGAACTGTATGCCTGCATTGCGGTAAGCAATTCGGCAGGCCGCGGAATACTTCCAATCGGTTCGGTCGGAATTGGCATCGGGGCACAGTAGAACCCAAAGGTCCGAGCGGCAATACTACGAAAATACTACTGACTTGTTCAGGCGTTCCTCTTACGCTCTCTGGGCCCCAGACTCAGCCGGGACAGAAACGAAGGCTGGTCGCGCCACCGGCTGACCGAGCTTATCGAGCGACGCCACCAGCCGAGTGGCTCATCGCATAGGGAATGCCGAAGGAATTGCGACCTGTAACTCACGCGGCCAAGTCGTCAGACGGAGCTCTCACGGAGTTTGATCGCGACTACTATGGCTGGCGAGTCGTGTTGGCGGCGTGCCTTGGCGTAATGGCAGGATTTGGCTCGCTGTGGGTTTATACCTTCGCGATATTCGTGAAGCCGCTAAACCTCGAATTTGCTTGGAACAGACAGGAGATTTCGCTGGGATTTGGATTTGCCGCGATTACTCTCGGCTTGATTTCGCCGTTGTTGGGACGATGGATCGATCGGTATGGCCCGCGGAGAGTGATTCTTCCATGCATGACGGTATATTGCTCTGCGATTCTCTCCTTGGCGTTCTTGAGTCACCATCTATGGCAGTTCTATGCAACATGCATTCTGCTCGGTCTGGTTGGAAATGGCGCGGCCCATCTCGCGTATTCGCGATCGATCTCCACTTGGTTCGACCGGCGATTGGGGACGGCACTGGCGTTCGTGATGCTTGGAGCCGGCTTGGGAGCGATGATTCTGCCGGTGGTTGCACAGACCATTATTACGCACAGCGGTTGGAGGTCAGCATATGGCGCGCTCGGAGGCCTGGCGATTCTGCTTGGGCTGCCGCTCAGTTGGAAATTCGTGCGCGAAAGAAGCCAGATACAAGAAGAGTCAACACCGATCACGCATTCCGGAATGTCGTGGCAGCAAGGTCTGCAATCGTATGCGTTCTGGATCATAGTAGTCGTACTGTTCGTGAGTTCAATCAGCATGAACGGTGCGATTACACAGCTATCGGCATTACTGACTGACAGGGGAATTACGCCGCGAGAGGCTGCGTTGTGCGCGTCCGTGCTCGGTGGATCAAGTTTACTCGGGAGAGTAATTGTTGGTGCGTTACTGGACCGGTTTTTTGGCGCACGAGTTGCGTTTGTCGTAAGTCTGGTTACCGCCGCGGGTATCTTTCTGTTGGCGCGGGCACAGAGTTTTCCTGCGGGTTGCGTTGCCTCTGCGATGATTGGAATTGGAGCGGGAGGTGAAGCGGCGATCACCCCGTATTTACTTACACGATATTTCGGGCTCCGCTCGTTTTCTACTCTGTACGGATTGACCTGGACTTTTTATGCGGCTGCAGGAGCGATTGGCCCAGTGATACTCGGGCATGCCTTCGATTCGACCGGGTCCTACACATCATTGTTGAGTTTGCTTGCCGGGGCATTGTCACTTGCTGCTGCCATCAACCTCTTCCTCCCAAAATATCCAAACTTAACTCCAACGTCGGTTTCCTGATTGATTCGTAGAACGAGCTACAGGGAAAATAGTCTAATCATGAGCCGGTGAGGCGAGAGATGCCTGAATTCCATAATCTCTGCAGCAGATAGAGAGAACTGACAACAACGGCGAGGACAACGAACCCCAGCGTGAAAAGAGAAAGGGCTGCTAGCAGCTCGCGTACGAAGTAGAGCCGGAATGCCACAGCCACTATTAGCAGCCACCAGAATATTTGTTTGTAGTCTCTGCTGATCATGGTCTCATGCCTTTCCGGGTTGAACACGAAGTCTGCGCCGGTCTTGTTTGTCAAAGACATTAGACATCGGTCCGTTAAAAGCGAACATCGCGCAGAGGGGTAGGGCTGATACCTCGATGGGGGCAGCGGAGCAATCACCGAAGCAAGGATACGTGTAAGGCTAGCGGTTGCTCCACCAGACGATTGTGACGCCGAGGCAGACGAAAGCAATGCCGAGCCAGCGATTCCGACTAACGCGCTCTCCCAAGAAGGCTTTGGCGCCAAACGCACCGGCGGCGTAGCTGAGAGCGCTCACGGGGACGACGAAGCTGACGTCTTTGAAGGATAGAATCGTGAGCAAGGAAAAAAAACCCAAAGTCATGAGTCCGACACCGATCCACATCCATGGCAGCTGCAGCGCACGCCAAACAAAGCGCAAAAGTGATTTGGGGCTGAAGTCGTGAACTTCGCCAAGACTGCGCATCGCCCGGCTCACGCAGAGTTCACCCCCGGTGCCCGCTGCAATAATGAAGAAGAAGAGAATAGGAGCCAGCACTTCAGTGATGCTCCGATCCGCGCGGCGACGTGCGTCCGACGATGAAAACGCCGACACTGATGACCAGGATCCCCGACCAGCGCAGCGCAGAGATTCGTTCTGCGAGAAGAAAGTGGCTGAGTATGGCGACGCTGGCGTAAGAAAGGGAAGTAGATGGTTGCACGTAGCTGTAGTCCGCCCAACTGAGGATCAACATGTAGGCGACAAAAAATGTGAGTAGAGAGCCAATTCCCAGCCAAATGTAGCCACTAGAAAGGATGCGAGCGAGGATGGGCCCAAGTTCGTGGAGTGTCCAGCTGTTGGCCGAGCCGACACCCTTCATACCTTTGCCGAGGAGGACACTGCCGAGCGGCGCAAAAATAATAATGATAAGGATCAGGAGATATGTTTTCAGATGAAGTTTAGCTGCGGTTGTCATGCTGCCTAAAAGGAACCGACGCGCGATAGGGCGCTAGGCCGGCTGGGTCGAAGCGATATTTTCAGTGGAAGCATCTTTCCAATGTTACCGTATCGTGCGGAGTGCTCCAAACGGCCGGATCGGGTTGTCGTGGGCTCGAATGCCGTTTCGAAGGAGGAAACGCTTGGAGCGGCGATCTCGGTACCGCTTGGACGGCTGATTCGGTTATTCGCGCCTGTCTTGCATCGCGTCTTTGGCCTGCTCAAGCTTGACTTCGAGATCGGCAGCTTTCGCGACAGCTTCACGAAGCGCTTTGCGCCATTCATCGGGTGAGTAGGCAGGATCGGTGTGGCCACGGCGGCCAACTTTCAGACCGAATGCGACCCCGGCAGAGAAGAGTTCGACGATTTCTGGATCGGCGACGGCCCAGGCCTCGCTCAATCGACCTTCCGCTTTCCAACTTGCAGTCATTTTATCCTGCTCAGCTTTCATCTCGGTGAAGCTGTGTCTATGCACCATTAGGAACCTCCAGGGGTCACTGGAAGTTTGATGGAAATATGGAACGGTGGAGGGCGGACGAATGCCGGATTGTTCAATCAGTACAGCGGGCGGACAGGGGAGAATTCAGCTCCAGGCGAATTATCTCGAGTGGGACCAGTGGTACACGATTCCAGCGCCAACGAGCAGATTGTTCTGATGGTTATTCGTGCCGTTATTGAAAGTAGTGAGGTAATAGTCGATCTGGACGACGCGAACGGCGAAATGAGTATTGAGGGGGACATCGACGCCCCCGCCGAGATGAGAGGCAAATTGCGTCCAGCCATTCGAGACGCCGGCTTCGGCACCCGATGCATGCGCAACTCCAATAAGAAGTTCGCCAAATGGTTGCGGTTTGTGTTCGCCTTTCAACCATGGTTGCGAGAATTTGTAACGCCCGCCGACCAAGTAGGAGGTGAGAGTCAGAGAATTGCCCAATGGCGGTGCGCTCCCGTTGTGCTCTGCACCAAAATCCGCAACGATCGACCAGTCCTTGCGAATATTCCACGATCCGGAAACACCTCCGCCGTTCATCCCGAAGCAGCCGCATTGGCCCGGACCGGCATTGGCTCGAACCCAGCTATACGTACCTGCGATCTCACCGCTATCGGTATCCTGCTGGGCCATCGTTGCAGCCGCAGAGGCGAACAATAAAATGATGGATAGCAGTAGTGATCGCATCGCGATTTCTCCTCGAGCGGTTCGCATTAGTTTGCAGGCACCGAAACGGTGGCCGAGACATTGCTGATAACGGTGTCTTCATAGGAGCCACCTGTCGAAGCGGTGATGAAGAGATAGGCGACAGGTGGTGGAGTAACGGGTCCTGAAAAGAGCTGGAGGCCGTCCATGGTTACGGTCATCTGCCCGCTTGCGATGTTATAGGTGTAGGCATGTGTGATGGGCATGCTAGCGGAGACAACAGGTGGAATTGTGGTGTTGACGTTGAACCATGGCTTCTCGAATAAAGCAGTCTCTCCGCGACCAACTGCGATGTACGGGACATGCGGGTCACCGGCATTATGGTAAGTGTCTAAGGCAAACAGCAGGCCCGGAATTCCTTCCGCGCCGAGACCCATTCCTTGCGCGCCCAAGCTCGTGGGGGTGGCGCCCAGAGATGGATCGGCCAAGAGCACCGTGAAGCCGTCCGCAGGGAGGGCGCTCGGATTGCTAAGTGTGACGGTAAAGTTGATTTGAATGTTCCCGGTGGAAATGAGCGTCGGCCACACGATCTCGCCGTGCTGATTGTTGGCGGCGGGAACAAGTTGGAAGCTGCAACCCGGCATGGCGACGGCATTGCCTAGAGCCGACCAACTGGTGTTGCAGAGATCAGGGACGCCGGCGAGCGGTCCAACAAATAGTCCAGCAGAGTTGCTGGTAACGGCGGACGTTACGCCGTTACTAACGACGACATAGAAGACATCGCCGTTATCGGTCGTGGCGGCGGCGGGCAACGTATAGGTTGAACCCGTCGCGCCATCGATGGCTGCAAAGCTGGAAGATCCGGGAGCGGCTTCGTACCACTGATAGGCCAAAGGAAGGGAAGAGACTGCTGTCACCTGATAGCTAGCCGGTGCGCCAACGTCCACATACTGTGTGGCCGGCTGACCAGTAATCTGAAGCAAGATGCCGTTGCCAACGGCGAGCGTCGCGGGTTGCGAAACCGCTTGGCCATAGGAATTGGTGACTATGACGTAATACAGATCCTGATCGTTGCCAGGTGTGGTCGCGGTAGCGGGTACGGAATACGTGGAGGAGGTAGCCCCGCTGACCGCCGTGCCGATTTTTTGGCCCGGAGCAATCAGGTACCACTGATAGGAGAGTGCCGGAGTTCCAGAAGCCGTTACGGTAAAGGATGTTGTGCCACCCGCGGAAACCGCCTGGCCTGCGGGCTGCGTAAGAATTGTGGGTGGAACGTTCCCCGCGGTGACCTCGAGCAGCGCGTCGGCACTGGTCATCGTGCCGCAGGAATCGGTGACTGCAGCGTAATACTGAGCGCCATCGTAGGAAAGATCGACCGGAGGCGTGACGTAGCTCGTGGAAATTGCGCCGGGGATTGCTACGCCAGTCGTGCCGCCGGATGGGATTTGGTACCACTGATAGGAAAGAGTGCCGACGCCTTGGCCTGACACGGAGAATGTGGCGATCTGCGTTGGACTGAGTGAGAGCCCCGTGGGATTTGAAGTGATTGAGGAGCCCACCGCGATGGTAGCGATCGTGGAAGTAACGCTACTGACCCCATTACTGACCGTAACGGAATAATTGCCAGCGTTTGCGGATGTCGCTGCAGGAACTGTGTACGTAGAGCCTGTCGCGCCCGGAATTGGTGAACCGTTCAGATTCCACTGATAGTTGGTCGCGTAGCTGGCAGCAACGGATAGCTGGAGGTTGCTGTTGAAACAAATATGCTGACTCTGAGGCTGCGTATTGATCGTCGGAGCGCTAATCGTAATGGTTGTCGTAGCTGAGACAGATGGCTCGTCAACGCTGGTGGCGGTGATCGTATAAACGCCTGCAGTTGAGGGGGCAGTCCATACATTGCCTGTAAAGCTCCCGCCAGTGGCGGACCAAGTGAGGTTGTTGGTTATTCCGCCGGTTACAGTTGCAGAAAACGGGATTTGGGCAGGCGCGAGAATTTGATTGCCGGGCGAAATCGCGGAAATAGACACGGTGCTGGGTGTGACCAGGCAAGTAGTCGAGACGATGTTGCCCTTCGAGTCCGTGACGGTGAGCGTGTAGGTCGTCGGCGAAGTCAGTAAAGGTGTTACGTAGGAAGCGCCGCTGACGGCAGAGCTCGAGATGTCTGAGCTCCCCACACCTTTCGAACCGATGACGGCGGTACCGCCGGAAAACGTAGGGACCAGAAACACACTTGAGTTATAAGCAGGATTTGAGGAACTCGGCAGGAGACTTTTGGCGACGGGAGGAAGTTGTACAGTAAGTGTCGCGGGAGCGCTGGTGACAGAGCCCGAGGAGTTGGTGACCGTCACGGTATAAACAGAACCGGTGTCGCCAGCAACTGTCGGCGGAGTTGTGTAGGTGCTCGAAGTCGCTCCGGAAATCGGCGAGCCATTTTTGTACCACTGATATGTGATCGTGCCGGTACCGGTGGCGGACACACTGAATGTACCCGTTTGGCCGACGGGAACAATGATGCTTGAGGGCTGCGTAAGCGTGGGAAGCACGGGACGGTAGCCTTGAAAGCCGCCAGCACAGCCAGAAATGCCCAGGACAGCGAGGGCCATCGTCGAAAGTCCGATGGTTTGACGAGAATGACTGTCGTTAATCGAGGCAACAACGGCTGCATCGGGCACTCCGTGAAAACGGCCGAGGAAACTTCGCCAAATGAGTTGAAGAACGCGCGACATGGCTGGGGACTCCTGTTCTCACTATAGCGATGTAGTCGATATCCATCAGAGAAACGGGAAGGGTGGTTGCACAAAGGGCTGATAGCGTTTTCGTGTCAGTTTGTCGTAAGCAGTAATGATGATTCGGGACCTCGAAAAGGCTGGAACTCGCCGTAAATCGCGGAGTTTCGGCAGATCGCGCGATCTTTGTACTTTTGTGCACGCAAAATGTTTTGCGATGCATGCAAGCCGGGAATTCGACGATAAGATTAATCTGGAAAGTTCAGCCTGAGGGTTCGATGACAACCGTCCAGAGAGA
Source organism: Candidatus Acidiferrales bacterium (assembly GCA_963723725.1). Lineage (GTDB taxonomy): Bacteria > Acidobacteriota > Terriglobia > Acidiferrales > UBA7541 > Acidiferrum. Next base: position 8,120 of record CAVRSA010000010.1, on the reverse strand, counting down.
GGTTTTGCAGGAGCTGCAGAAATATGCTGCAACGGCTACGACAAGTAAAGCCATGATGGAGTGGATCGCAAAGCGGCTTCACGAAAAACTGACGCGCTACAACTGGGTTGGTTTTTATTTGGTAGATCCTGACGACCCCGGATACCTGGTTGTTGGCCCGTTTGCCGGAAGCTTTACCCCGAACGCTCGTATTCCGCTCAGCAATGGATTGTGCGGAGCCGCGGCAACGTCGGGGAAGGTAGTTGTGGCACAGGATGTTACGAAGGACGTACGCTACCTGCCGGGCACATCGATGGTAAAGTCAGAAATCGTGGTGCCAATTTTCTTGAACAAGAAACTTGCTGCCGAACTGGACGTGGAAAGCTATTTCGCGAATACGTTCACTAGGGATGAACAGGAATTTGTGGAAACCTGCGCCGGGGTAGTGGCGAAACAGCTGGCGAAGGCGTAACAGTTCTTTAGATCCGCAGAAAAGCGTGCGTTCGGTTCACTCGCATGCTGAAACCAAGTCTAGTCGAAGGATCGGCGGAGTAAGCGACGGACAGAATTTTATTCGGCGCGGCGGCTGAGGCCTGCGAGAACACGAAGATGCCCGAGGATGAGCATATCGAGGTTTACGGGCTCGCTCGTGCTTCGGACGAGATGGGCATCGCGGCCCGTGCCATTCAGATAACCCACGATGCGAAGAGTTGTGTCCGGCTCATTCTCAGGGCGGGCAGAGTTCTTGATAACGACGAAACCTTTCCTCGAATCGTAATGAACAATCATCTGATAGGGCCTGCCCGCGCAAAGGATGCGAAGATCACCGAGCGGTGTCTCCCTGCAGCTCAATGTCTGTTCGTTGGTTACGGCATTCCAGTCGGCGCATTGCGAAGTCACGGTGGCAGCAACCCGCTTCCAAACAGTTGGTCCAAGCGCAATTGCAACCTCCTCGTTGAGCTGCGCTTCACGCAACTGGCTCTCCTCGGCAATCTTTGCCGCGAGGAATTCTTCAGCGGCGCGCTTGGCGCTTTCATCAGCCATTGGGATCGATGTCTCCGAGAAGGTATTTTACACACTCAGGCAACAGACAGTTAAGTGACAAGTTTGAAATGCTATTATCCGTTTGAACGAAGTTCGGCTGCTCAAGGATTCGCGGGTCCCGGTGTTGGGGCGAGTTTTCGCTGGAACTGATCACGAAGTTCCTTTGCCCGGAGACCAACAGGACTGGTTGGATCTAGAGCCAGATAAGCGTCAATGTCTTCAATCAAGGCGGCGTAGTCTTTTTCCGCTAAATGGATATTGGATAGCAGCCGGTAAACGATGGGGGCCGCGGGAGCGAGAAGTCTGGCCTCGCTGGCGGAAACTTCGGCTTCTGGCAGTTGGTTTTTGTTAAGCAGTGCACGCCCTAATTCGTAATGACCGAGCCAGAAATTGGGACTCAGTTGAAGCCCTTTGCGAATCATCCTTTCGCCCTCGGAAGCACTCCCTCGATCTAACAGGATCGCGCCAATACAGACATCCGCTTCGCCGAACTTGTCCCCGCTGATTTCGGCAGACCGCCGGAAACTGTTTTCCGCTTCAGTCAGTCTCGCCATGGCCCAATAGGCCATGCCGGCGTTGTAGCGGGCCTCATAATATCCGGGTGCAATGGAAATCGCGCGTTCGAAATCGGAAAGAGCGCCGGCGAGATCACGATCCTGATAAAGCTTTCTCTTGCCAGATATCTCCAGTTCACGGGCTTTCTCGGGCACAGAAAGTTCGTGAACAGAGATAGCAGTTCCTTCGCGGGTTGACGGCGTCTGAGACTTCAATTGCAGGTAGATTGTCACGTTCTTGTCTGAACCCAGAGTGGCGTCTATTGTTTTGCTGACCGGTGCAAAATCCCCTTCATCAATTTTCAGTACGTAGATGGAGGGCTTCAAGTTTCCGAATCGAAATTGGCCCGCACCATTTGTCACGCCATCCGCGAAATGACCCTCATCGGGACTGTCTAATGAAACCGTAACGTTTCCGGCAGGATGAGAATCGTCGCCGAGGTAGACATTGCCCACTAGCGAGACGCGCCTCTGGGCAAAACAGACCGAGGAAATGCAGAGGACTGCGGAGAACAGTAGAGTGAGGCGAAGCCGGAGCATACAGCCTCCAAACCGGCTGAGGCCCGCGAGTATAGCACCGGGTGAAGAAAAGTCATTTAGAAGAAAATCTCGGGGAATGTGCCTGAAGTGCAAAATCGAAAGTACTAGTGAAATTGGAACTCTGGAAGGGCCAGACAGTGTGGCTGCTTCTGACGAAACTCTAGCTCGCGCGCTGGAGTCGCGGCCTTAGGCCCTTATCTACATGAAAATGGGCGCGTTGTTGGAGCTCGACCAGCGAAGGATCGCTGAGGGCAGTTTTTACACCGATGAACTGTGGTAACTGTCCCACTAGTATGTGAGGACGGGAGTCTCCCCACTGCTCCGAACCAGTACTTCCGTCCAGTTGTTGCCCACAAGTGCGTGCCCTATACATTGCTGAGCGGCAAGTATCGGTGAAGCGGGTGTACTCGGTGGACTGCGTGCAGCAAAGAGCCTTAACCCTCGAGCAGAGGGTGAAAGCCACCGGGAATGACCGCATTCGCCGATATCGCTATTCGAACTGCTTGCTCGGAAGAATGGGAGTTGCAAGATGAAAGCGAAGAAGAAACTGGAGAAGGGCTTCTCGCTCTTGGAGTCGTTACTCGTCGTCGCCGTCATCGGCGTGATGACCGGAATCGCGATCATGGGGAGTGCAGGCCCCATGCAGACCTACACTGCGAACGCCGCAATGGATGTCGTTAGCAGCCAACTGCGCATCGCTCGACAGATTTCCATCAGCCAACGCCGCTATGTCAAAGTCACGATCGATCCGGTCGGCAACTGGATCAGTTATCAAACCTATTCGCTTACTCTTGCGCCCGAAGGGCTCTTAACGATCGTACCTCTTCCACCGCGCACAGGCTTCGTCTTGGAGACTGGAATACCGGATACGCCGATGGCCTTTGGCAACACATCCGCGGTGCTAATTGGCGGCGTGAGCGGCGGACCCCCGAGCGGAATGTACTTCACGCCCACGGGATCGTTCTCTGATGGCACTTTCTATAACCCGATCAACGGAAGCATTTTCGTGGGAGTTCCGAATCAACCCAGTTCCGCGCGTGCCGTGACGATATTGGGAAGCACTGGCCGAATTCGACCCTACGTGTGGTCTTCATCGCATTGGACTGAATAGGAGTTTCGAAATGAAAAAATTGCATAGAACACGACGGCAAGAGGGATTCACGCTAATCGAGACCATGGTAGCCATGGGCGTTCTCTCGTTCGGCATCCTCGCGCTTGTCGGAGTGTTCACCCAGGGATTAAAAACAAACTCAACCAACCAGATCCAGTTCATCGCGCAGGCCAAGGCCCAGGAAGCAATCGAAGACATCTTCACCGCGAGGAACACACAAACGTTGGCGTGGTCACAGATCAACAACGTAAGCCTGGGCGGCGTTTTCCTCGATGGGCCGCAACCCCTGCTGGCAGCGGGGCCCGACGGCTTGGTGGGTACTGCCGACGATCTTGCGAATCAACCGGACACAATCGTTGTGGGCCCTCCGGGTACCAACGATATTCAGAGCACGGCAGGGGACCAGGTCATCAACTTGAATACCATGATGACGCGAACGATCGCGTTCAGCGCGGTTGCCAGCAACCCTAACCTGCAAAAGATTACAGTGACGATCACATATACCGTACAAGGCCAGACCAACCAGTTTGTGCTGACAACTTATATCTCGTGCTACTCGTGAGGCGTCTGATGAGCATTCGAATGAATCGCAATACCGCTGGTTTTACGCTTGTCGAATTGATGATCTCCATGGGGATCACGATGACGTTGCTGTACGCCGCCGTGAGCATGTTTCAAAACGCGTCGCAATCCAATCAGATCGTTTCGCAAGGATCGGAGATGACGGACAATCTCCGGGTCGGCTTGAACCTGATGATCCAAGATTTGCAGCAAGCCGGAACGGGCATTCCCACGGGTGGAATACCGATCCCGTTTACTTCAAACGGCGCAGCGACTCCATGTGGAATAACCGCTGAACCAAACCGGCCGACATTGACAGGATCCACGACCTTTCGGGCCTGCAACTCGGCTCTTCCTGCAGTTGAACCGGGCTATTTGCTGGGACCGCTTGTTCAGGCGCCCGATGGCACCACGAGCGTAGGAACCGATGAGATCACGATTCTGTATGCGGACAACACCCTAGGCACGGATGTCCGCCCGATTAACGTGCCGGCAAATCCGGGACCGCCGGCGCAGCCGGCCTGCAACGGGAGCCTGACGATTGCCGGAACAACACTGAACGTTGTGTTTGATCCGAGCGCCTCCTGCTGGCCGCCTGCACAACCGGGAGTACAGTTGAATCCAGGCGATTTGGTCATGTTTTCGAATACCAAGGGAAACACGATCATGACCGTCACAAGCGCATCGGGAAATAATGCCACGTTTGCACCGGGCGATGCGTTCAACTTGAACGGGCGCTCCGGTGATAATGCGGGAACAATCTGGCAAATGCAGAGTTCTTCAACGTGTGGCGGGACACCTGCATGCTTCCCACCGACGACGGCACTGCGCATCTGGATGATTTCCTACTATCTGGACAATATCACCAGCCCGCCCTACGTTCGGTTGATCCGCCGCGTAAACTTCAATTCGCCGACACCCGTGGGTGAGACGCTCGAGAAATTGCAATTTACGTATAACTTCGTTGACGGCGAGACCAATCCGACCAATCAGCCAGTCATTCCGACCGGTGATACCGAATTGCAAATCCGATCCGTGAATGTGCTGCTCGGAGCGCGGAGCACATTCTTGAGTCAAACCGGTAACCAGTCGAAGTACGCACGGAACAATTTGGTGACGCAGGTCAGTTTTCGCAGTTTGGCTTACACCAACCTGTATCAATAAGAGGAGTATGCAATGAACTTGAATTCATTACGAAAATCCAAGCGAGTTCGAGAAGAGTCGGGTATTGCCCTCGTCACGACTCTACTGCTCCTTTTCATGATGTCCAGTCTGCTGGTTGGATTCTCCATCCTGCTAGCTTCGAGTCAGAAACAGGCGGGCACCAGTACGGACCAGGTCACTGCGTTTTATGGCGCGGAAGCCGGCATGGAAAAAATGACTTCGGACCTGGGAAACTTGTTCAGCCAGACGTACTCACCAAGTATCTCGCAAGTCAATGCCCTGGAGACTGCGCCACCGGCTATCCCTGGCGTGAACTTTGTGAAAGAAGACGGCAGCAGCGGATACCTGATTACACCTCTCGCTGTGGACGCCAACGGAAATCCCGCACCGACGATTACCACGATCAAGTCCGGAACCTACCAGGGCATGACTGCGATGGCGACCGAATACACGCTGATGACGAATGCGCGGACGCCTGAAGGCCTCGAAGTAACCCTGAAGCGAACCACGCAGACCGTAGGAATTCCGATGTTCCAGTTCGGAATCTTCTGTGATCAGGATTGCAGTTTTTTCCCCGGCCCCAATTTCAATTTCGGCGGCCGCATGCACACGAATGGAAATCTTTTCCTGGCCGCGGGCGCTACGCTGACAATGTCTGACAAAGTCGATGCGTATAAGGACGTGATCCGGAATGCATTGTCTGATGGTGTCAACACAGCCGCGAATTACGGTGGAAATGTGAGTATTACGATTTCGCCGGGTGGTTCGAGCTATCGGAATTTGGCCTACAACGAAGGTAGTATCAATGGTTTGACGCTCGCAGCCATCCCGACATGGGGAACGGTTTCGCAAACAGACTACAACGGCAACCTGCAGAACGGGGCTGGTAGCTTGTTCCCGACGCTCGCTGGAAATGCGAAAAAATTGAATCTTGGCATTGTTACCATCGGAGCGGGCGCAACTCAATCGGTTGACCTGATTCGCCGTTCTGTTCCCGGAGAAGCACTGAACGTAACCGCGGAAAGGTATTTTTCGCAGGCCAGCTTACGCGTGCTGCTCTCCGACAATCCCGCTGACATCATGAACTCGACCAGCTGCCTCGATGGCTCGACCCAGCCCTTCGACCTCGGTCAGATGGCGATTAATCCGCCTTCTACATGGTCTACTGGTGGGTCGTCCGCCTACGCACCGCTTATCGCCTTGGATACCGCAATGAAAGCGAAAGGCGTGCCGGAACTGCCCCTTGCGATCTCTGGTGCAACCGGCGGAGCCAGTTATGACTCAACCGCACCATACGACGGTTACTGGCAGCCGGCAGGATATCCAACCATTCGCGGCTTCATCAAGATTGAAGAACAGATTACATATGGATCGGACAGCAGTTGCGGAACGTGGAAAGACGTGACGATCGAGGTACTGAGCTACGGATACGCGGGAAAGAACATTGATCCCGTCACGCAATCGTTTGACGGCGCCAACATGAATCCGCAATGGTATTACGATTCGACCAAAAATATGGCGCTGGGCGCTTCACCCAGCTTGCCGAGCTTGCCCGCCGCGCAACTTGCTTACCAGAACGCCCCTGCATATCCATCAGCAATGCTGACAAATACTTTCAGCGGAATCGTCACCTCGTCTTCCGCGACAGCGTATTCCTGCCCGGATCCGCATCCGTATGCTGTGATTCGTCTGGAACGAATTCGGGACAATCCAAGTACGGTCCAAGTTCAGACCGGAACCTATAAAACTCCGGCGACGAATCTGCCGAAGACTTCGACGATCGCCCAGGCTTGCGGAATTAATCCGCTTACGGGCATGGGATCGACAGCATTGACGGGAACGGACTTCTGGCCCAACGTGCTATTCGATACGCGCGAAGGTACGCTTCGTGATAATTCCATGTCCGCGGCGAACTTGCCGACCCTGAACGGATCGATGAGCTATATCGAAGTGGACGGCAAGAACCTGGCCAGCTGGTTCGGGGGAAAAATCGGTTCCATGGTCACCACGGGCCAGAACACCAAGGATCCGGCGGTTGCCCCGAACGACTTCGTCTTCTATGTTTCCGATCGGCGCGGAAACTATGCCCCTTCACAAACATTGACTGGAGCGTGGCCCCCACTGTCTTATACCAAAGATGAGACCGGTGAATACGGCTGGACCGATAACGTGAATCTGACGAGCAGTTCGGGATGCCCGAATTCGACCTTGGATACGGGCGAAGACATCGACAACGTCAGCGGTACGTCCTACGGGCTGTTCTGGTATGGAGCAAGCGCAAACTATATCCATGGGGCGGGAATAACACCGTACACTTCACTCGGATATGGCCAACTCGGAATCCTCAGCAACGTCGCGACGAAAGCTTTGGCTCCGAACATATCCTGTGGCGTTCCAGCCTACAGCGCCACCGACAATATATGGCCGATGATGGTGGCGGGAATCGCGAACGGACCGCGTGAGAATCCCCCACTTTTCTTCCGCCGAGCGGTCAAACTCGTTAACGGATCGAACTTGACGGCCGTCGGTGCCTGCCCCAGCGGCGTCAGCTGTGGCTTGACAGTCGGATCTGAAAATCCGATCTATATTCAAGGCGACTATAACGCTAATTCCACCGGAGCTTCTGGATTCAATGATCCGAATGAGGTGGCTGCATCCGTCGCCGGTGACGCAGTCACGTTGCTTTCGGTGATGTGGAATGATGCGAACTCGTTCAACAGCACCTACAACATGAACTACCGCGTCGGCGCTACGACCTACTACCGCACGGCGGTCATTGCCGGGAAAACGCTCTCCTTCCCGAACCCTTCTGGCACGAGCCAGGACTTCGGTACCGACGGTGGAGTGCACAACTTCCTGCGTTATATCGAAAACTGGGGTCCTGCAACGCTGAACTACGAAGGTTCCCTGGTCGCGCTCTACACCAGCCGCCAAGCAACCGGCACCTTCAAGTGCTGCACGACGGTTTACAGCCCTCCAGGACGCGGATATAACTTTGATACCAACTTCCTGAATCCAACTTTGTTGCCGCCGCGGACGCCGCTGTTCCGGACGATCAACACAACAGGTTGGACCAGACTCTTGCTGCCTGGCCAATACAACTAGTCCCAAACCATGCTAAGAAGGACCTCGGAAACGTCCCAGCTCACAGCTGGGACGTTTCTATT
>CAVRSA010000009.1:0-849083 GCA_963723725.1 Candidatus Acidiferrales bacterium | reverse complement strand
AAGCCGATGTCTTCACTCACATCCGCAAACTCGAAGACGCAAAACACCTCAGCGGCGGCGCTCCCAACAACGACACGCTTTATTCCCGAGCTTGGGTTTATCTCAAGGACGAACCCGTCATCCTTTCCGTTCCCAACCAAAGACCGCTACTACACCATGGAGATTGTCGATTTCATGGGAGACAACTTCGCCTATGTCGGTGTCCGTGCGACGGGTACAAAGGCCGGGAACTACGCCATTATTGGTCCCGGTTGGAAAGGACAACTTCCCGAGGGAGTAACCGCGCTGCCGCCTTCGGCCACACCGTGGGCCACAATTCTTGGACGCACACTTGTAAAAGAAGGTGAAGACCTGAAAGTCGTTTTTGGAATTCAGGACCAGTACAAGCTCACGCCTCTCTCCCAATGGGAAAAGGGGGAAACGAAGTCTTCCGCGAACGCCGTTATTTGGGAGCCGCTCAGCACCAAGGCTGACCCGCTTGCCGATTGGAAGAATGCCAACCGCGCCATGATGGAAGTTCCCCCTGCATCCAGCGATACCGTATTGCTCCACACATATTCACTCATCGGTATTGGACCGGGACTCGACGTTACCGCACAAGACGAGGCTACGAAAAAAGGATTGGCCCGCGCTGCGATTGACGGAAAGAAAATTATCGCGGGAGCTTTCGCAGGCGGCTATCTCCAGAAGCAGGTGAGCGGCTGGAATTACCCGCCACCTGCGACGGGAAGGCCCACCCCGACTGGTGACTGGCTGTTCCGCGCCGTTCAAATGCTTGCAGGTTTTGTTGCCAACGACCCGGAAGAGGCCATGTACATAAATGTCTCTCTCGACGGACAAGGAAAGCCGCTGACCGGGGCAAACCGCTATGTCATCCATTTCCCGAAAGGCGGCCAGCCCAAAGTCAACGCGTTCTGGTCCATCACTATGTACAACCCGGAATACAATCTCGTTGACAATCCGATTAACCGTTACTCACTCGGCGACCGCAGCGGCATGAAAGAGAACGCCGATGGCAGCCTCGACATTTATTTGCAGAAGGACTCACCCGGACCGGACAACCAGTCAAACTGGCTACCTGCTCCTGTCGGAAATTTCTTCCTCATCATGCGAACCTATCTTCCGGCAGCGACCTCGTCAATCAGACGTGGCAGCCACCAGCCATAACGGTTGCAAACTAAACCCTAATTCACAACGAAACATCGGGGGCGGCTCATTCGCGGGCCGCCCTAGTCGGATTCACGGTAGCCTGATACGTGCCACATTTAGGGAGCCGTTCACCAAAAGACTTCACTAACCCGCGAGGGCACTGCATTCACCAGTGCCGTTCGCGCACTTACCAGTTCCGCTCGCGCACGGATCACCGTCATGTGGATTTGTGCCTTTGCACTGCGATGCCGAACCGGTCCCAATAGCTTGCGATCGAAGCGCGCCAGTCGTGCCAGGGTCTGCGCATCGTGTCGATCGTCTTTTCGAATACTCTTGGTGATCAATTCCACTTCTGCGCGTGAGCCACGATAACTTCGTGTCCCAACTCTGTTACAGCCGGCTTAGCCAGGGAGAATGTGTGCCTGTCTCCAGTGCGATCAGACTCCGCGGTATCTTTCCAAATGTCTGCTCCACCGCTTCTGGTGTTGTTGCTACTTTCTGTTCCAGAACGATCGTGCCTCCTTCATCTAGAACACAGTAGAACGACGAACGATCTCCGAGATCAATACCGATCGTCAGCTTTTGCTGCTTCAAAATGTCATTACTAATTGCCTGCACAGTGCTAATCTTCTTCATCGCCGGTCTCCTTTGTCTTGTGCCTCGAGCACGTCGAACATTGGGAGCGTATCGCATCCCGCGGGGGACCGGCCTTCTCATCCCATCTGATTTACGACAAAACCGGACAAGTGAAATCCCTTGCCACGACTGGCTAACCCAAGCGATCTATCACTTACCCGGAAAGCGGAACAAGCCAGCCAATAGACACGCGCCAATTCCGAAACACAATCCTACGGCAATCAGTTGTAAGCGATCAGAACCGTGGGCAGATGCGAGGCGAGGATTGCTTAGGCTGTTTAGGAGTGGCATAAAACCGAACAGTATGACAAATACGCCCGTAATCCGACTTGATTTACGTTTGTTCATGGCATCAATACTACCGCAAGAAGCGTAAAGCCGCCCGCCCCGGTACCAAAGGCGGTCTAGGTGTCGGAGTTCCACAGGAAACGAGTCATAATGCTTCCCCATGGATAGGAATTGGTGTTGCCAACAATTTCAATTTCATGCGAGCGGGGTGCCTTCGGAAGATGGATTCGGTGTTGCTCTTCTGTGGGGCAAGAATTATTTTCTCGCGTTGCTTGAGTTTAAGCTGAAAGATAAACAGCCGACTGAGTTATCCCAAGGCGGAATGAGGATTTCGTTCTGTCCTTGGTGCGGGCAACATCTGGAGCGACATTATTCATCTTCTGGCTCCTGATTTACGACATAACCGTCTAGTTCGAATCAGTGTCGGGTTCTGGCATTTCAGCCTCTAGGCCGGTATTGTGAGCAGCTTTTGTGGTTTCGCGGCTAATCAAGAGCTGAAGGAAGCCGAAGCTCGCTGATAGACAAGCCAAAGAAGAATGAGCCAAGCGAATACAAAAACCGCCATTAATATTTTGGGAGACCTTGTTCTCGCCAATATTCGACGCATCGAGAGAATCGACCAGGCCTGAAAGAGCAACGCCAAAACACCAACAGTCACGATTACCAAACCAGCCTTGGCGGTGAACAGAGCTGCACAAAAAATAACCATCAACGCCAAAGGGAGTATCGGAGTAACTGCCGTCTTGTGTTCAATGGCCGAAACTTTACAGCTCTCTACAAGTTGTCTTTCTAGTTGATCAAAACCCTCGACCTTTCGCGGAATGAAGAGGCTTTTTACGGGTTCGCCAGTACGGACGATTAGGCCAAGTCGAGACTCGCTTAGAAAGTTGATTTCAGTGATGGGAAGTTCTAGAGGTGGTCGCCCATCCATCACGCGGATGATTTTCCCGTCGGTTAGGTCGAATGATACTTTTCGCCAAACCTTGTCAATGCTTTCTCTGTAGATCAAAACCAGAGCCCCCACTATTACCACCCAGAATAGGCCTATCGCTACCCAACCAATCGCATGGCTCACGCGGTCATCAAGTCCCGCCCACGTTGATTGAGAAAGGACCAATACAATTAACATCAAACCGATTGAACCGTAAGCATAAATACGAAACATTTTCTGATTTGAACTGGGCGGGACAATGTAGCGAGTCATGATTGCGCAGTATATACGTCATAGCGGCCACAAGCCTCGATTTACGACAAAACCGGCAAAGTGGCTGATGGTTCTTCCCGGGAGTAGCAGGGCGGAATTTCCCAGAACGGAACTTCCAGCCCGGAATAAATTCTGAGTTTCCCGTGACTCGGGCCAATCCAAAGGACGCGATCTCGACGGTGGTGGATTGGTGCTGCCTTATCATTCGAGCTTGCTTTTCTTCAGCCAGTCAAGTTCTCGCTTCTCGATTGCCCCGTCGTAATTCATTTCCGCATCTATCTTGTCAGCCCACCTAGGGATTTTCCTGGGATCCAGTCCATTCAGGATCTGTAGAACCATTGCATTCAGATTCTCGGAGGAACGTGTGAATTCCACCGCACCCATCGCCGCAGTGGCAAGCCGTGGCGCTCCGAAATAGCCCGGCCAGCCTTCGCCTTTTGCTATCCCAACCAGTTCGGCGAAATTCGCTCCTGTCAGCGATGGAGCCGATTTATAGCTTTCGGGTACAAGCTCAGGTTTAAGGAACAGAATTTCGCTCTGCTCTTCCGCCCCGCCGTGGATTGAGAATCCATCTTCCGCCAGTTGCTTGGCCGTAAGCACCTTCTCTTTGCTTCCGCAGCATCTGAAAACCGGTTCCAGGCCGAAGAGATCGACCATGGTCCCGCCATAGACATCGTGGAAATAATCGGATGCCTGGGTAAGCGCTTTATGATGATTTGGCGCACCATGGCTATGTACCAGGAATATCCATCGAAAACCCTGCTCTCCCAGCGCCGTGGCCAAGTCCATGTAAACCGAGCGAAGTATTGCCATGCGCACGGGATAGCTTCCGGAAAATGCCGCTTTATCCCCAGACCAATTCATGGGCTGGGTGCCCAGCGGAATCTGGGGAAAGATCACCACGGTCCAGCCGGGCCTGGCGACGATGGCTTTCGCCACTTCCCGAGTATAGGCGTCGTCGGAATATCCATCCGTAAACGAGGGAAGGTAGGGACCGTGTTCTTCCAAAATGTCGCCCGGCACCAAGATCACCGTTTTTGCCAGATCCAGTGCTCGAATTTGTTGCGTGTTCATCTCGCCGATTTGCACGATCTGCGCAGCTGAGTTGATATCCAAGAACATCGAGACGGCTAGAGCTACGCTGGCACACAGCGCAAAACGACCCAGTTTCATTGAATTCTCCTCGGCTCAGCTTATCGCATGGAGTTTTGAATGTTGAGCAGAAATGCGAGCGAGCGTCCGAACACCTTACTTAGCAGGCGAAGGATAAGCACGTTTAGAACCCCGACAGCTGTGGGTCAGTGTGAGAGAGGATCGTCATTGCGAGTGAATGGTCAGTAATCCGGAACTAATGTCGGTATCAATACCCCGGTTTTCGCCGTGGGCCGTTACTATGAGGAACGTTACCGGTTTCCGGACAAATCCGGCGCCACTTCCGAGTTGCCCGTGATCCGCCCCGAGTAAGTGCTATTCGGGAGCTACGCTCGTGCTTCCGCATTGCAAAAAAAGAGGTCGCGAAGAAATCAATCGCCCTACGAGGTCATCAACGACGATTCCTACGTTGTCCATTAGTTTGAGCGCCAAGCGTCCAATCTACAAGGTGTTGTTTAGTCTGACAACGAGCTCGGCCTCGAGGGGGTCCGGCTAAACAAAAAATCAAGATCCAACCTTCATCCATTGGCATACTGGGGAGCCGTTGGTCTCTTTCCAGCCTTCTTTTTCCTTTACTAGCAAATGATAGGAACCGCTGCCGCAATCCGGACCACAGACTGTCCCAACATAAACGATGGCGTGAGTTCGGGACGCGTCAAAACCGGCAGCGGACACCTGATACACGGAAGTATCGAAGAGCGCGGGAGGAACGTCTTTATTGTTCTGCGTCGGGGCCAGCCAGGCGTGTTTTCCCGTCAGATTCGTAAATTTGTAGCGAAACTTCAGATTGATTTTCTTTGTTAAGTTCCAGTTTTGCTTATTTTTGTCGCGAAAATCCGCGGCTGCGCCAGCAAACTCAGTTGGAACTCTGTTACACGATTGAAAAGAGTCGGCGTTTATGCCCGATACGGTTAAGGGAGAAAGTAGAAAATGGGCAAGTAAAAAACTTGGGTCCATCTCCGAATGAGCCTGACTCAGAAGGATGGAGAGAACGACGTAACCATCGGCATCTTCATAGTCGGCGGCCTTGGGAGGTTCGGAGAGTTTCTGGGCGAATAGAGGTACTGCGCAAGAAAGAAAGCACAGGACAGCCAGGATGAGTTCACTGCCCGTCAAGAAACTCAAGTCAACTTTCTTTTTCGATCCGTACATATGACGGAGCATATCATCCTCAAGTCCTGGTTGACGACGTCATTGCCTAATTGGCGGGAACTGTGAGCCACATGATTTCCCGACATCTATGATAGGTCTTCGTCAAGAGGCAAAAAGTCCTCCTGATGCGCTCGGGAGGAGCGCCGGTGTAATTTCTTCGGCTCAGCGCGTGGTGTTGGCCTCTCGGCCGCGGTTTCTATTCGTGAATAGAACCAGACATCCATTGGCAGGCGCAGCTCGTCTGGCTGCCCAGCAAGATTGAGTTTGTGTTTTCCTGCCAGTCTCAAAACAAATCAACGGGAGCATCGGGAGCTTGCGTTCTCGTGCTCAGTCGGCTAAAGGCAAGACCTGGCAGGCCTCGCGCTGAAAAATTCCTTTCTCTACGTCCGCCTACGCGGCGGCGCAGCTATCGCGATCTAGCACCAGAAAATGCGTCTGCCCGCGGTCCACGGCCATCAGATACGCCACCAGTTTCCTGGCCACCGTCAGCGTGGCGCGATTGGCATCGCCTCGCTGCTTCTCGCGGTCGTACAGCAGCGCCAGCGTCGGGCTGTAGCGCGGGGCCATCTTAGCCGCTTCGATCAGCGTGGTCTGCAGATGCTTGTTGCGCTGCTTCGACAGCGGCGTGCGTTGCACGGTGTCGCCAGAACTTTTCTCCGCGCCACACAACCCGCAATAACTGATAGCTTTCTTAATCGATGAAAACCGCTGCACCTCACCAACTTCTAGCGCCCAGGTCAGCGCCGTGATCGGCCCGACCGCCGGGATGCTCATCAACCGTTCGACGCGTTCGGTCAGCAAGCGATCTTGTTTCAGGGAGCGGATCAGAGCCGCTTCCATTTTCCCCAGGCGCACTACCATCTCGCGGCACTGGCACAGCAGCGAGCGCAGCCCCGGATTAATATCTGGGTTGCTGGCAAGAAGCTCGCGGAAATAGCCGGCCTTGTGAAGCTTCTGCTTGTTGTAGCTGACGCCGGATTCCATCAGCAGCATGCCCACCTTGTTCTTCATCTGCACCATCTGACGCACGAGCAGGTTGCGGTAACGCAGCGTGCGACGCCGTTCGCGAATGGCTGTCGGAGCCATGTAAGACTCGGGCAAAAAATCGCAGCGCAGACAGTCACAGATCTTGCTGGCATCGATACGATCGTTCTTTTTTTTCGCAGCGGCGATGGCCCGCAGCATCAGAGGATGCGCCACTTTCAACGTAGCAGCATGGGGTTTCAGGTGATCATAGATCCAGCCGGTGAACATGGTGGCTTCCATCGCCGCGCTCCAGGGCTGTGGTAGCGTCTTCATCCAACGATCCAAATCAAAACGCGTAGCAGGTATCCATCCTTCGGCATGAACTTTGCCGATGATGTCCTTCACGCAGTAACTAATCTTTAGCTTGTGTACATCCAGTCCGATGTAATACATAGGTCCCATGAGGAGCCTCCTTGGTGTCTCTGAATCAGCGGGCTCGCTGAGTTCAGCTTTTGTACACCAAGTGCTCCTCCCTTGACCTATACATTCAAACATATCAGGACCTACAAAGAGCCCCCGAAGTAACTCAGCGAATCAGCTAATTGTCAGAACCACCTTTGAGTATGTGCTCAAATGCCGCTCCAGACCGTCCGCCGAGGACCTGGCCTGTCTGTTGATAGAACAAAACTACGTTTGAAAGGTCGAAGGATGAAACTTTTTTCTGCTGCCAAAAGTCTCGCGCTAGTCATGGCGGTGGGGCTGTTTGTAGCGAGCGGTTGCAATCGAAAGCGCGCAATCGCACCGTGCCCGTGCCGGCGCCTTGCTAACCCGCGCTTCCGATACAGTACTAAGACTTACCAGGCACAACTCTCCCGAGAGGTCGCGCCGAACATCCAGAAACTCATAACTCCGGGAGATCAACGCCGAACCTAAGCCACTGCAAATGACCGGTTTGAGTTTGGACCTTCGGTTGCAGCGCGTCTTAGCAGCAGTAGAGTCCGCAGGGCGATGTATTTTGGCTTCACCAACGTGCTGAACCACATGGCAGAGGCAGCCGCGCGTCCGAACCGTGGGATCGGCAGCCATGAGCAAGCAAAGCATCGAGCCTTGAGCAGTTGCGGACACATCCTCGGCAGGAAGGAAACGAAAAGGAGCATGATGCGATTTGCAAAGATTGAAATGATTGCAGCCAGAGTTGTAGTGGGAGCGCTGGCGCTTGTGAGTTTGCTGAGCATGACTCCGGGCACGCGGGCACAGGAAGAAGAGAGGCCCTATCCGAAGATGCTGCCACTTTCGCAGTATTTAATGGACCGGAATGCGGCAATCGCGCTGGCGCGAAGCGCCGCTCCGGAGGGCATTTCAAAGGATGCGTCTGTTTTGGTGCTGACGCCCAAAGGCTGGGAAACAGCGGTCAAGGGCACGAACGGCTTTGTGTGCATGGCGGGGCCGTCATGGACGGCCAGCATTGACTTTTATGACGTCTGGAGTCCGAAGCAGAGAGGGGCTATTTGCCTCAATCCGCCGGCTGTGCGGTCGATCCTGCCGATTTTTCGCAAGCTGACGCAAATGACGCTGGCTGGGGTGACATCTGTCAACGAGCGCATCGCGGGTATTCAAGAGGCGTATGCGAAGAAGGAGATTCCGCCGGCGGAGCCGGGGGCAATGAGCTATATGATGTCCAAGGGTGCATACCTTACCCATTTGGGCCATTCACACAATTTATGCCACGTGATGTTTTTCTTGCCAATGAAAGATCCAGCTGAATTGGACGCCAATGCTCCGAACTCACCTATTTCTTCCACGTCTATGTGGTTCCCGGACCCTGACAAACCGGATAGTCCACTGAACAAAGAGCTACCGCCGTTGCGGACCGTCCCAATCGAAGTGCCCTATTGGTCCGATGGCTCTCTCGCGTTCCATTAAATAAAGCCGTATGGCAACAGCAGCGATCCCAGGAACGACCTCAGGTCCTGATAACGGCGATATCGCCCGTGTGGGGGCACCGGGTCTGTCAGTGCCAAACGCTCCGACAGAAGCGGCCGGAAACGGCGTTGAGCGGGGAAGCCGGAGACACTCGGTTTTCTGGGGTTTACCCACACCTACAGGCACTGTTGTTCGATCAGTTCACCACTTCAAATTCGCCCGGTTTCCACGTCTTGTCGAACCACGGCCGCAGGGGACCATAAAGGCGGATAAGGACGTTCCACCCTTTGCCTGGAACTGTCTGCACCCAATTGGCTTCATGTCCAGCGGGCGCAGTGGGGCCGAACCACACGTCCACCGAGGTGTCTGGGTTCACTACAATGCCTTTTTTCTGGCTACCAATACTAGGAAACCGTTGGTCCGTTTGCAGCATTGAGCGCGTTTGGTTGTCATAGACCACAAACGACCAGAAGTCCTTCGCCGGAATATTGGGCGGCAAGTGAATCTTGTAGGTCTTGCCACCATTAAGCGGTTTGCCCTCGGAATCCGTGGCAGCGGCAGCATACTGAGAGCCGACACCGACCATCTGCATGGCCATCGCCGGGGTTATGCCCGTGGCGTAGTAGAGGAAGTGGACACGCGCATCGAGGTCGCGTACACCGGGCTGAGAGAGAAATTCATAACTACCGCCAATAAAACAAGTAAACCAAGCGCTGTTCGGATAGTTATAAGCACCCTGCTGCCGAGATTTGAATGTAATGGCTCGCGCCGTCGCATTGCCCACGGCGACCGCTTCCGTGAGAGTCTTCTTCATTCGCTCATCCGGAGCGAACGGCTTGCCCTTCTCGATACCAATCGCGGCAAGCGTCCCGAGGATTTCCGGACTGTATGCCTCGTTCGGCTCGTACTGGACGACACTGTTCACTTCTTCGTAAAAATGAAAGTCGTTGGCATGAACGGTGTTGAATTCCTTCCCGGAAACGTTGATGAACTTCATCGGCGGCGGATTCTTGGCGTCGGACAACTGATACACCTTGGCGAACTTCTTAGAACTCTCTACAGCAGCCTTGGTGCTGCCGTTCTCCAGAAATCCCCGCCAGAACATCAGGTTGCCGTATGTGCCAGAACGCAGAACAAAGTAGCCGTTCGGAACTTCACCTTTATAGCCCGGAGGCAACAGCAGAAATTTACCGCCCTTACCCTTATCCGGTCCGGCTCTCCCGAAATCAGCTACGTAGTGGAACCAATGGTCGTCAATGATACCGAGCACGTTGGGTGGAGTTTCTATCACCACCGGGCCTGCCTTCGTGTCCACCCACATCATGTTATAGACGCTTTCCGTGTTCGCCGTCAGGAACAGCGATTTCGAATCCATCAGGTCTTCCATGATGAGCACGGTCTGATTGTTGTCCGCGCCGTAGGTAGTGAAACCCACCCGGAGTGCCTCCACGGACGCGCCCGGCATGGCGTTCAGGAACGCGTCAACGCCGCGCATGAAGTCGAGATTGTCATACGCCTTTTGAACCGTGGCGTCGTCTGGAAACCCGTCGAAGAACCTTAGGTTGCCGATTCGCGTATCCACGGAGTCCGGTGTGGTGATCGACGAGGGAATGTCCGTGGTCATCTTCATCTTCGGCGGCGTTTGCGCATACGAACTGCCCGACGCCAACAGTGCAAACAGTGCTGCGACCAAGCATCGTTTCGTCTTCATATTCTCGTCCCCCACTTGTCGTTTTTATTACACGAGTTCGAAGTCGCTCGGCGGCCGTGGTTCCTTACTGCACCCGTTTTAGTGGTGGCGCAGTCCACTTGCCATCCAAGGCTTGTTCCTTCGGCCAGTAAAGGCGCATGTACATGACAAAGGGCCCGTTCGGCGCGGGCAACCAGTTGGCTTCCTTATCTTCGCCGGGTGATTCGTTCTGAATGTAGAGAGTCACCCCGCCGTCAGCATCTTTCTTAAGTTGCGGCAGCATCGCTGAATTGATGAGGTACCGATTCATCGGATTTGCAACAAGAAGGCTTTCCGGCATTTTGTACATCGTCAGCGACCAGAAGGCGTTCACCGGCGGCAATTGTCCGTCGGCAAAATGCAATGTGTATCTGTTGGTCCCGGTTAGCTTTTGGCCGTCGGAATCGACACCGTACATCGGATACATCGCCTCTTGCTTGGAATTACCGTAGATGCCCAGTACGGCGGCGGCCATCCTGTACAGATAATTGTTCTTTAAGTATTCGCGAGTTCCAAACACGTCGCCTGACGTTACTTTTCCTTCGTTGAATTGCTTCAGCAGACCATTGAAATCTACCCACGCGTCCGCGATGCCTTGTTCCATCGCCGCGCGCATTTCTGGAGATAGCTTGCCAACATCCAACGTCTTTCCTGCTCCGATGCCAATCTTCGCGAAGCGGGCCATGAGTTCGACCTCGGATGGGTCTGTTGGGCAATATTGCAGCACAAAATTTAGGATGTTGAAAAATTCCAATGAGTTCTTTTCAGCGTCCCGGCTAATCGGCTTGATAAACTTGACTGCCGGGACAGTTATCGGCGGTGTTCCAGCGAAGGCTGAAAGTGTCTGCACTTTAAAGCCCGCCTGCACCTTCTTAACGCTGTCTATGTCGCTCGGGTTGAGAAGTTGTACCCGATAAAAGGCAAAGATGAACTCGGTGTCCGCATGGATAACCTTCGTCACGCCCTTCGGCGTCTCGCCTTTCCAGGTCGGTCCGGCGATCAGAAAACTCCCGCCGCCGTTACCGGTGGTACGGCTTCCGATATACGCAAAATTAAAAGTGTAGGCGTCAATAAGTTGAACTGAAAAATAGCGGTCCTTTGGAATCACAGGCATGGTGAGGACGATAGGCTCGGCCCGCAGATCCAAGCCCAACCACGAATAGGGTGTGTCCGCGTTCGGTGTTTGAGCTGTGGTGTCCGCAGGTGTTGTGACTCTCGGAATGTTGGCGATGTGGTTCCAAGAAGCCTTGAACTCCGGGTTAGTCTTATCCTGAAAGTAGTCGTACTGGATGCGGTAGCTGTCCACCATCGGGAAGCCGTAGATGTAGGCTTCCTTAGCAACGGAACGAGCTTCAGAGGGGCTCACAGTTTGCGCTGCTTGGGTGAAAGTGCCCGAATACATGATGACACTCAACAGGCTAGCCCGGAGGAATGCGAGTTTCATTTGGCAAGACCGTCCCTTAGGCCGCAACCTGCTCCGGTCAGGTGGCGGCAAAATTAAAAACGGGGGTTCCTGATGGTAGCACAAGGACAGCGCACACAAGGTGTTGAGGAAGTAAAAGCAGCGTAACTTGATGTGAGAGTGGGATTAGATGGTGGGCAGTGCAGGGCTCGAACCTGCGACCTCCTGCTTGTAAGGCAGGCGCTCTAACCAACTGAGCTAACCGCCCTTCTGCTCACATTTTTTAATCTTACAGGAGCAGTTCATTTGCGTCAACGTAACCGTATCGTTTTCTTTGATCATTAGGGAAAATGCGGCGCTTTGTTGCCAATTTTGCGGCCAGCCAGTACACTCAATTACTTGATATACACGCAAAGGAAGCTGCCGAGATGCTGTTGAACCGTGATTATGTTGGACACATGGCTTCAGAAGTCATCAAGAAATTGATCGAAGGCAATCTGATCGAAATTAAAGAAAAAGACATGGATGGTGTCATTGCGCGAGTGCGTGTGCGCATGATGGAAGAAATCACCGTCGAAGATAAGGTAAACGAGGAAGCTCGCACGATTTTGACGCAGCACCAGGATGAAATGCGCCGTGCCGGCATTTCATATCAAGATATGTTCAAAAAAGTTAAGGGTCAGATTGCTCGCGATCGCAAACTGATTCTGCGTTAAAGCTGCGGTAAGAAAGAGAACAGGGGCACACACGACGACATGCGATTGAGCCGCGAAAAGATTGTGCGAATCTCTCACCAGGTGACGGATTTGCTTGTGCAAAGCAATGATGTCGAATTCGTGGAAGATCGTGACACCATCCGGCAGCACGTCGTCCAGTCCATTACCAACATCCTGCGCGAAGAGGAAAAGGTGGAAGTGGAAGTACGAAAACGCATCACTTCCCAGAAAAAAGAAATCATTGAGGGCAGCGAAGAGTGGGATGTGCTGTTCCGGAAATATTACAGCGAAGAGCTTCGTCGCATGGGCATTTCCGCTGCTCCCGAGGAGCATCAAAAAGCTGGCCACGGCGGGCATCGCTAGAGATTCCCCAGTCTCATTAAATCATTGTCGCAAGCGCCCTTCCATATCTCCGATACCCGCAATCCGCCAATGCTGTTCTCTCCGTGGATGATCTGATCTCTGACTGCATTGCGCTGCTGTCCGACTAGATCACGACTGCGCTGAATTGCAGGATGTCTCCTCGAGTTCCGACCTCGCGCTCGAGTCAACGTCCGGATTTCGAGAGGATGGGTTAGTGAAAGATAGAGGATCCCATCCGCGAAACTGAATCCGTCACAGAAGCCATGACTTGGGGTTTCATTTTGAGAGTTCAGAGGAGTTCTGTCCACGGGCCAGTTCGCCAGCGACAGGATCCTGATGACTGTGCAAAATAGTTCCGGATTTCTCCCTGAATTATCCGGCGCGAGTACGACTGTTGTGTGGATATAGTGTGTAGGAATGTTATCGCAGCGCCAAGCGACCCAAATTGTCCTGAGTTGTCCCGTGCTGCCTGTTGCCTGGAAATTCAAATTCCTGCAGTATCTCTGAAACTTACGGCTGCACAAGGTTCACTTCGTCCAGAAGTGGTCTGCTGCGGGGGCAAACGACCTCCAAGGACGCTGAGTGAATCTTGTAGCAGCCGTATTTTTCTTGGTATCCCCTTGCGAATATGCGGGCCGAGGCGCCAGGTGTTAGCAGAATCGCCCTGTCACAAGT
Source organism: Candidatus Acidiferrales bacterium (assembly GCA_963723725.1). Classification (GTDB taxonomy): domain Bacteria; phylum Acidobacteriota; class Terriglobia; order Acidiferrales; family UBA7541; genus Acidiferrum. The sequence continues at coordinate 835,728 of CAVRSA010000009.1, read as the reverse complement.
GACAGGGATTTTCCAAGTCTAGAAATTCCAGCATTTTAAAGTAAGATGCCCAGGATTTTTGCGCGTCCCAGCGCGTGACAATAAAAACGGGCGGCAACTTCACCGCCCGCCGTTCCCCCTACAATTTGGAGTAGGACATCACGGAGAATCTGGCCGGCGCTTCAGTGTCGGACGGTCGTCATCACTGCTACTTGGATCGGTTGTTGTTGACTGCGTCTGCGATGTCTTGTCGGACTGTTCCGTCTTTGTGCGTAGGGTGGGTTTCCCGGGCTGATTATCCATAACCTTGCGACTGAACATGATGTTCCGCAGGCGCGCTTTTACCATATCGAATTCAGAAGTGGTGACGATGTACTCGTCTTTCTCAGGCAAGATCCGGGCAATTTCCTTCTGTGCGTCAGCAATACGTTCTGGAGTTGGCGGATGCGTTGAGAAGAATTTCGGTATTGTACCCGGGCGGCGCTTCTCGTCTGCTTGAATCCGCTCGAAGAAAGTCACGTACGCGTTTGGATCATATCCAGCCTTGTACATATATTGCAGACCGAGGAAATCAGCTTCCTTTTCCGCGTCGCGCGAAAATTTCAAATAAGACAGGGGAATGGCCAACTGCAGCGCTTGATAGATTCCATAACCGGCCCAGCCTCCTGGACCCAGTAGCATCAAGGGGATCGTGGCCAACTGCATCATTTCGCCCTTCGTGGCCTGCTTGGTTCCATGTCGCGCGGTGACGTGTGAAATCTCATGCGCCATAACACCTGCGAGTTCGGATTCTTCCTGAGCGCGCAGGATAAGGCCGCTGTTGACATAGAAAAATCCGCCGGGAAGCGCGAACGCATTCACTTCGTCGGAGTCAATCACTTTGATCGTAAAAGGAACTTGTGCATCTGAATTGCGAACCAAATTCTGGCCAACCCGGTTCACGTATTCGACGACGACGGGGTCATCGACCAACTTCGAGGAACGCTCGACTTCCTGAGCGAGTCCCTTGCCCAGGGCAATTTCGTGTTCGATGGAATAGAAGTTGATGCCCTTACCGACGTTGCGATTTCCGATCGCATCGACATCATCCTTACTGTTTTTGGGATGAACAGTTTCCTGTTGAGGAACAGGTGCGTCAGCTCCGGGAGTTCCGGGTGCTGGTTTGGCCGCTGGCGGAGTTGTTGCTGCCGGAGTTTGTCCCGAAGCTGGCGATTGCTGGTCAGTTGGGTTCTGCGTTCCAGGTTGGGCAGTACTCTGCGTAGTGCTAGCGGGAGGATTAGGGCTCGGCGTGCTCGATTGGGCGACCACGACGGAAGCAGTGCCAAGCGTCAAACTCCAGGCAAACAGGAGAGACAAGCTGTGTTGAGAGAGTTTCCCCATCTTCGAACCTCCCCATCCATCCATCGACAGCAGTATAACACCGGTCGAGGCCGGTAGGCGTAATCCTTATGATGTACTGGTTCTCTGGAAGGTTTTCTCGACACCCGCAGATACCAGCCCGTACACCCGGCGTGCCTAGAATGTTGACACTTTTCGCGAGGGTCTCTAGAGTCAGAGGTGACCCATGAGCGTGCGCAAAATTCAGATTGGACAGTTATGGAAGAAGGAAGACTCGGGCGACATATTCCTTGTCACCCGAGTTTACTCTGAAGCTCTAAGCACTATCGTAGTCCTTCGCAAATCCGGCGCCGAGGAAGAAAATGTTACACGCGTCAAAGCCGAACGGACCCCCCAAGGGCACAACCTGCCCGGATTTGTCCCCGCTGTCGATGATGATTCGGTTTAGGTTCCGCCCCGGACAGGCCGCCTGGGCCCCGCCGCCGAACTCGTAGCCTTTGGGCCCCGTCAGTCCGCCTTGCAGCAGCGAGACCTCGTTCCAGGGCTACCGCCGGCCTTTCCTCCGGGCCAAGAGCGTCATCCGCGTGAAGCAGAGCTTTTCGCAACCTAAATCGATCGCACCGCCAGATTCACAATGTCCTCGACAGCCATAAGCTCCTTTTGCAGGAAAGGCTCACCATATTTCACCCCGATCAGTGCGCCATGGTGTCGGGCCAGCAGTTCCATACGATTGTCCAATTCATCGATGGCCAGGTAGACCCGCTGCTTGCGTTCACTACTTGCCGGGCGGAATTGCGAACCGTACGCCAGAATGGCACGGTGCCGGGTCTCATACTGCCTGGTAATATCGACAACAAAACTCGGCGTCATACCCTCAAACGAGGTAGCGTAGAGAATTTTGAACGGCCTGAATGGTTCTCCGTCGAGTGGCAAGCGCTTTAGTCCGGCCAGGAAACAGCCTTCATATCCCAGTGCCGAAGCGTGATAGTGGTCGGGGTGGCGCGCCTCCCAGTAGGGAAGAATCACAGTACGCGGGCGAAGTTCCCGGATCACTTGCGCGAGGCGCAATTTGTTTTGGCGTGTTGGCTGAACGTCGGAATCCGGCACGCCAAGATTGCCGCGCCAGGAAACCTTGAGAATCCTCGCCGCCCGAGCTGCCTCTTTTGCGCGGGTTCCAGGCGTACCGCGCGTCCCCATCTCGCCAGCGGTCAAGTCGAGTATCCCGGTCTTGTGCCCGGCTTGCGCCATCTTAAGGAGCGTGCCCCCGCAGGTCAGTTCGACATCGTCGGGATGAGCGGCTATGGCAAGAACATCAAGGTTCATGGGACCTCCGAACATTCCATGCAGTTGGATCTGTTCCACATGGAATTCTACCAGTCAGCAGGAGTTGTGATAAGTTCGAAGGCCATGAGCGGCAGATTGGGAAATCGCGTGGCACTTGTAACAGGCGCTGGTAAGCGGTTGGGTCGAGCCGTAGCACTTCGTCTGGCTGCCGAGGGTGCGGATGTCGCGGTCCACTACGGCAAATCTAAATCCGAGGCACAGCAGGTTGTTGCGGAAATCGAGAAGCTTGGTCATAAGTCCCTGGCAGTCGGTGCCGATCTTCTAAGCGTGGCCGCAATAAAGGGATTGGTCGCCGACGTGATTACCCGATTTGGCCGGCTCGATATCCTGATCAACAGTGCGGCCAATTTCATTGAAACAAAGTTCTGCGACACGACCGAAAGGAGCTGGGACTTGTCGATGAACACAAATTTGAAGGCTCCTTTCTTCTGTGCTCAGGCTGCCGCGCCCTATCTCGAGAAGTCCGGCAATGGAGTGGTGATCAACTTCGCCGATATCGGTGGGCTTCTTGGATGGAAGGGCTTCCTTCCACATTCCGTGTCTAAGGCCGGTGTCATCATGATGACGCGGATCCTGGCAAAGGAAATGGCTCCCAAGGTTCGCGTGAATGCGATTGCGCCGGGCACAATAACCATGCCCGGTGATCCCCCGGCGTGGGAGGAAGACTACATCCGCAAGGCCCCTCTCGAGAGGTCCGGCCGACCCGAAGAGATTACCGATGCGGTGATGTATCTCATCGGGGCAGACTTTGTCACCGGGCAGGTCCTGGTCGTCGATGGCGGCAGGACCCTCTAGCAAGTGCAACAGCAGGTTCGGGATAGCATCGTGGTTATGCTGGACGAGAAGAATCCAAAAAAGTGTTGAATGCCATCAGGATTATTTCTGGCATTCTGGATGCGACAATTCCGACCAGGGTGTACTCTTATTAATTGTGCGTACTCGATGAGTTTGTGGAATTTTGTTGCAGGCCTCGGTGCGTACGCAGAGGAGCAGTCCAAGCATGGATCAGGAAACATTCGCAGCCCGGCACATCGAGGACGTTGAGATTCAGGAGTGGTTGGAGTCTCTCGACTCGGTGCTGGAATCGAGCGGTACCGACGTCGCCCGGGAAATTCTGGAACGTTTGCGCGCTCATGCCACGGTCAGTGGAATAGACCTGCCCTTTACGGCCAATACACCTTACGCGAACACGATCCCTGCGAGACTTGAACCGTTATTCCCGGGCGACCAGCAACTTGAGCGCCGCATTAAGTCGCTGATCCGATGGAACGCTCTCGCCATGGTGGTTCGTGCAAATCGCATGGAGCACAACATCGGTGGCCACATTTCGACCTACGCCTCTGCCGCGACGTTGTATGAAGTTGGCTTTAACCATTTTTTTCGCGCACGCAGCGACAGTTTTGAAGGCGACACGGTCTTTTTTCAGGGTCATGCCGCTCCGGGCGTTTATTCGCGAGCATTTCTTGAAGGTCGCATTAGCATTGAACAGCTGGAAAATTTCCGCCGCGAACTGAAACCAGGTGGTGGTCTGTCTTCCTATCCGCATCCCTGGCTAATGCCGGATTTCTGGGAATACCCGACCGTGTCGATGGGCTTGGGTCCGCTCATGGCGATTTACCAGGCACGATTCAATCGATATCTCGAAAATCGCGGTCTGAAGCCGGTGACCGATGCGAAGGTGTGGGCCTTCCTTGGGGACGGCGAAACCGACGAACCAGAATCGCTCGGCGCCATTACCCTGGCTTCCCGTGAAAAGCTCGACAATCTAATTTTCGTCGTCAATTGCAACCTGCAACGCCTCGATGGACCGGTACGCGGCAACGGCCAGATCATTCAGGAATTGGAGTCGGCATTTCGCGGTGCACGCTGGAACGTGATTAAGGTTTTATGGGGCAGTGAGTGGGATCCTATCCTCGAGCGCGATACGGAAGGGCTGCTTGTCAAGCGGATGGGCGAAATGGTCGACGGCGAATACCAGAAGTTGGTGGTGTCCAGCGGCGACTATATCCGGCAGTTTTTCTTTGGTAGCGATCCCCGCTTGTTGAAGCTTGTAGAACCGTTGCCGGACGAGGCGTTGCGCCGTTTGCGTCTGGGTGGTCACGATCCACGGAAGGTGTACGCGGCTTACAAAGCGGCTGTTGATCACACCGGTGGCCCGACTGTCATTCTCGCCCGTACCATCAAGGGCTACGGCTTGGGCGAGGCCGGCGAAGGCAAAAACGTCACGCACCAGCAGAAGAAACTGAACGAGGACGAGTTGCGGGAGTTCCGTTCTCGCTTCGGGATTCCCATGAGCGATGAGGACCTGAGCGAAGTGCCATTCTATCGTCCGGCGGAGGATAGCGAAGAGATTCGCTATCTGCGTTCAAAGCGGGAAGCCCTTGGCGGTTACACGCCGCAGCGAAAAGTCCGCTCAAAGCCAATCGTCGCCGACCACAACGAACTCTTCAGCGAATTTCATGACGGCAGCGACGGTCGCGAAGTATCGACCACGATGGCATTTGTCGCGATGCTGCGCAAAATGCTGAAAGACCCCGAGATCGGAAAACTGATTGTGCCGATCGTACCGGACGAAGCTCGCACTTTCGGCATGGAATCGTTGTTCCGCACAGTGGGAATTTACTCCAGTGTTGGCCAGAAGTACGAACCGGTCGACGTCAACACGCTCCTCTATTATAAAGAAGCAAAAGACGGACAGATTCTGGAGGAGGGAATTACCGAGGCTGGCTCTGTCGCTTCGTTCATTGCCGCTGGTTCCGCCTATGCCACTCACGGCATCAATACAATTCCATTCTTCATTTATTACTCGATGTTTGGGTTCCAGCGCATCGCGGATTTCATCTGGGCAGCGGCAGACATGCGCACCCGCGGATTCCTGCTCGGTGGAACAGCCGGACGCACGACGCTTTCCGGAGAGGGATTGCAGCACCAGGACGGTAACAGCCACGTGCTTGCCCTGCCCGTACCGAACCTGCTGGCCTACGATCCGGCTTACGCTTATGAAATTTCCGTGATAATTCAGGACGGAATTCGCCGCATGTACAAAGAAGGCGAAAGCATTTTCTACTACATCACGGTCATGAATGAACCGTATGCGATGCCAGCAATGCCTCCCGGAGTCGAGGAAGGTATTCTGAAAGGAATGTATAAATTCCGGGCGGCTGTCAACAAGAAGTCGAAACTGCGAGCCCAACTCTTCGGCAACGGCGCCATTTTGAACGAAGTGGTTGAAGCCCAGGAAATGCTCGAAAAAAATTATGGTGTTGCCGCCGATGTATGGAGTGTCACCAGTTACAAATGTCTCTACACGGATGGCATTGAGACTGAACGCTGGAACCGACTGCACCCTGCCGAAAAACCAAAAATTCCGTACGTAACCCAGTGTCTCGATGGTGCGCAGGGCGTGTTCGTCGCTGCGACCGACTATCTGAAGACTCTGCCGAACATGGTTAGCAAGTGGATGCCTCGCCGCCTGGCTTCGCTTGGCACCGATGGTTTCGGTCGAAGCGAAGGCCGCACATCGTTGCGGGAATTCTTTGAAGTCGATGCGCGTTTCATCGTTTTGGCAACTCTCCACGAACTTTATCAGGACGGACAGATCACCAGGGACGTGGTCGAAAAGGCCATCCAGGAACTGGGCATTAATCCGGAGAAGCCGAACCCGGTCATATCCTAAACGGAGAATTCGCTGCCATCAGTGTGCCAACCCCGGCTTGCTAGAGTGGCCTTGCTGTCGCTGGTGATTGGAGTTAACGGCGGATATTGCGCGGCCAGCAACCAGCAGTTAACTGAAGCGCAGAAGCTCGAATTTTTGCAGCGTTTGAGCGCTGCGGCAATCGACCGCACACATCACTCCGTTCGGTATGATCCGGCCTATGTTCGCATCCCGTATCCGGGTGGGGATGTCCCCGCCAATACCGGCGTTTGCTCTGACGAGGTTATCCGTTCCTACCGCGCGTTGGGGATCGACCTGCAAAAAGAAGTCCATGAAGACATGCTGGTCAATTTCGCAAACTATCCCAACCAGTCGCGCTGGATGCTCTCACGTCCAGATCCGAACATCGATCATCGGCGCGTCCCCAATCTCATGGTATTTTTCGCGCGTAAGGGAGTTCGTCTGCCCATTACCACCCAGGCTGCAGATTATGCTCCGGGTGATTTAGTAACCTGGGATCTTCGAGGCGGGGTTCCTCATATTGGAATTGTCGTGGACCGGAAATCCTCAGCAACCGGACGCTACATGATCGTGCACAATATCGGCCAGGGTCCGCGAAGCGAGGATGTGCTCTTCAATTGGAAAATCACAGGTCATTTCCGCTACTTCGGTCCTTAGATGTCTCAACAATCGCTATGGCTGTCAGGGGCGGCTTCCAGAAGTTCGTTTGGTTTGATTTTGCCAGTAGCCAGATGCGCGATGAGTTCGCGATTCGCTGCCAGAAAGTCGTAGTTGGCCAGCTCTTTGGGCAAAGCCCAGACAATGTGCTCGTAAACAATGGGTGTGATATCTCGTTCCAGATACTGTGCGGCGAAGAAATGTATCTCGAGCTGTTGCAGAACGTTGGCATACTGGTGAGTAACTTCTGCGATTTCCGTGCACTTGGTTAAGGTCACACCGAGCTCTTCACGGAGTTCCCGGGCAAGAGCTTGTCGCAACGATTCATCAGGATGCGCCTTGCCGCCGGGGAATTCCCATTTGAGTGCGGAGGTGTCATTGTGCCGGCGTTGCCCGATCAAAATGCGGCGATCGGCGCGCTCGATAACTGCTGCTACGACAATCATTGGATCTTCTCGAGGCCAGAAGCATAGCAGAGAACGCTCTTCTCGTGAATTTTTGTCTGTATCTGATTAATGGAAACGGCGAAACTATGTAAGGAATTGGTCGTCGCCTTTTGCCGGAGGAAACTGTGTCGATTTGTCGGACTGGAGTCGTTCTCGCGTTTCTGGCTGTTCCATTGGCAGCCGGCGCACAATCTTCGCGCACAGACGCTGTCGTTCGATTCAAGGGCACCATGGAGAACGTCAAAGCTACGTTTGGCCCATCGGAGCCTGTGGCTCGCGTCAGGCCAGGGCAAATTCTCGAAGCCAGTTCGCTCGATTGTTTCGGCAACGCGCTGCAAAAACCCGGAGACCCGTTTTCGCTCATCAAAATCGATAACCCTCTGACCGGGCCCTTCTACATTGAGGGTGCAGAGCCCGGCGACACCCTCGTCGTGCATATTCTGGATCTCGAGGTCGACGGCAATCACGGAGTCGGCACATTCGGACCGGGCTTTGGCGCCGCGAACTCCACTCATTACACACCGATGATCGAAAAGGAGCCTTTGCCAGAGCGCGCCTGGTACTATCCGATTGACGCTGAGAAGAAACTGATCACGTTTCAGGCCATCGATTCCGACTTTAAAGTCCAGTTTCCATTGAAACCATTCCTCGGCTGCATCGGGGTGGCCCCGGGGCACGGCGAAGTTCGCAGTTCGATTGTCCCGGCCGAGTTCGGGGGGAATATGGATGCCCCTGAGGTGTCTCCTGGTAATACGCTGTATCTGCCGGTGAGTGTGAAAGGGGCTCTTTTTTATTTTGGCGACGGGCACGCGGCGATGGGCGATGGGGAAGTTGCAGGCAGTGCTGTCGAAGTTCCCATGCGTGCTCGATTCAGATTTGAACTTGTAAAGGGAAAGAGTTCGGATTGGCCGCGGCTCGAAAACGATCGCGAAATCATGGCCACCGGGATCTACCGTCCTGTTGATGACGCCGTCCGCATTGCGGTTACCGAACTCATCGACTGGATCCACAAGGACTACGGTCTTTCCGAACTGGATGCCTACGAACTGTTTTCCAAAGTCGGAAAGCTGCATCTGACCGAGATGGTGGATCCCAATTACGTTGTGATTGCGTCTATCGACAAGAAATATTTGCCGTCAAAGAAATGATGTACAGCCGAACCATTCTTGACCATTTTCAAAATCCCCGCGATGCCGGTGAACTGGCCGGTGCCGATGCCGTCGTCGAACTGACGAACCCTGTTTGCGGTGATGTTCTGAAGTTGGCCGTCACCGTCAGAGAGGAGAGGATTCACGAGGCAAAATTTCTCTGCCGCGGATGCGCGACGGCCATTGCTTGTGGATCGTTCCTCACGGAACAATTGCGCGGCAGGGAAGTAACTGCGCTTAAGGAACTGAGCGCGGAAAGGCTGGCGAGCGCCCTCGGTGGTGTTCCAGAGGCCTCCTATCATGCAGCGCAACTGGCGGAAGAAGCTGTAAAAGCGCTAGCGGCCGCACTCCTGAAGCGCTCCTCTCCCCGAATTCCATCGAGAAGCTAATACCTGTAGCCGAATTTACGGCTGATCGGTGAAGCGGGCAAACGTGGCGGGATCATTCAGATTAAGAACGCAACCTTGCTCTGTAGTCACATACTCGTGGACGCTGTTATTGTTCGCCCAAACCACCGCCCTTGCTCCCTTGTCCATCGGCGCCGCAAGTAATTCAGGATACAGTGTCGAAGAAAACAGGACCGGATGGCCACGCTTGCCTTCAAACACCGGTAATGCAATCAAGGCACGTGACCCGTAAAAACCCGAAATCAGTCTGCCGATCAGGTCTGCGCTGATCAGAGGATGGTCGACGAGGCAGAGGATCATTCCATCCGTTTGGGGCGGCAAGCTGCGCAAAGCGGCGTGAATCGAGCTCAGTTGCCCTTGTTCCCAGTTTTCATTAATTACGATCTCATCTCCTGCCAGATCAATCGCCTTGGCAATTGGCTCGGCGTGCGCCCCCAGCACAATTCGCCTGACACCGATTTTGGGATGACGCGTGATTTCGAGAAGATGATCTAGAAATGGCCGGCCCTGATAGGGCAGGAGTGCTTTAGGCGAGCCCATTCTGCTGGACGAGCCACCGGAAAGAATTACGGCCGCGAGCATGACTACCCCTACCCTGTTACAACGGGGTCGCGCAATTCCAGGTTCAGCTTCTTGTGAGATGCCGTTGGGACATTGCGTCGGACCGCTACCAATTCTCCAACGATACTGAGCGCAATCTCTTCGGGCGACAACGCGCCGATGTCCAGGCCCATGGGAGCGAACACTCGCTCAAATTCTTCCTTCCGGTAACCCTCTTTTTCGAGTGCTTTATAGACACTGAGGACCTTCCGTTTACTGCCGATCATCCCTACGTACCGGGCGTCGGTCCTCACGGCCCATGCGAGAACCCGCATATCTTCCTTGTGCCCGCGCGTCACGATGACCAGATAAGAAGAGCCATTCGGTCGCAGTTTTTCAAAGGATTCGTCGTAACTGGTGAAAATCTGCTGCGCCATTGGAAATCTTTGCGCATTTCCAAACGCTTCGCGATCATCGATCACCCCAACTGCAAAACCAACGGCATGAGCGGCATTTGCCACTGCCATCGAAACATGTCCACCGCCGAAAATAAATACAATCGGTTGTGGCAGAATTGGCTCAATAAAAATCTCGACTGTCCCGCCGCAGATCAATCCATTGTCGTAATTCGCTTCGTGATTGAGCTGAAAGACCATCTTGCGCGGAAGTTCTTTTGCCATCACATCTTTTGCCGCGGCCCACACGTCGGCTTCGACGCAGCCTCCGCCGATGGTCCCCATGGTCGATCCGTCTTCCCGCACGAGCATCCGCGAACTCTCGTAACTGGGAATCGATCCCTGGGTGTGTACAATCGTGGCCAAGGCGCCGCGCTGCCCGATGCGTCGCATGTGGACAATCTCTTCAAACAGGTCCATACCCTTCAGCCTACGAGGCGCTGCAGTGCGTGTCAATTGGGCAGACTGGCGAATTCGATGTATTTTTAAGGCTGGCAGTCTTCCGAGCGTGTGTGGGTTGGAGGAACTAAATGAAAGCCATAGTCATGCACCAGCATGGCGGGACTTCAGTCCTCGAGTATCAGGAGTATGAGACGCCGCAGATTGGCGCGAACGAGATTCTGGTGCGGGTCCGCGCCTGTGCGCTCAATCACCTGGATCTCTGGGTGCGCAGGGGATTGCCCGGTGTCCGCATTCCGCTTCCGCATATCCCGGGTAGCGACGTGTCCGGGGAAATCGCCGAGATTGGTTCCGACGTACGTATGGTTAAAGTTGGCCAGAAAGTCGTGCTGGCACCCGGAGTGAGCTGCCGACGTTGCGCTGCCTGCATTGCCGGAAATGACAATCGTTGCCCGGAGTTTACCAACCTGGGTTATAAGATCGATGGCGGTTGCGCCGAATTTGTACGCTGTCCGGAAGTCAACTGCATGCCATATCCCGACAATCTGAACTGGGCGGAGGCAGCCGCCGTACCGCTTGTCTTTCTGACTGCCTGGCACATGCTGGTCAATCGGGCTCAATTGCAGCCCGGGGAAGATGTCCTGGTGCTGGCGGGTGGTAGCGGCGTAGGGATGGCTGCGATTCAGATCGCAAAATTTTTTGGCGCACGCATCATCGCAACCGCAGGCTCGGAGGAAAAGCTTCAGAAGGCAAGAGAACTGGGCGCGGACGAAGTCATTAATCACCAGACGACGGAAATTGATAAGGAAGTGAGGAGAATCACGGCCAATCGTGGTGTGGATGTCGTGATCGAACACGTCGGTACGGCAACATGGGACAAGAGTGTCCGGAGTCTGGCATTGGCGGGAAGATTGGTCACTTGCGGTGCAACGACCGGCTACGAAGCGCAGATCGATCTGCGCTTCTTGTTCTCGAGGCAGCTTTCCTTGCTGGGATCGTATATGGGAACAAAGGCTGAATTAGGAGTCGTTCTGAAGTTAGTGGCCCAGGGCCGGCTGAAACCCGTCGTTGATAAGGTGTTCGCGCTGAGGGAGTGTGCCGCCGCACATGAATACCTCGAACAGCGAAAGCAATTCGGTAAAGTCGTTCTGAGTGTGCCCTGACTGCGTTCCGCACTCGATCGGAGCCAGTAATCGTGCTCGGACCGATCAAGGTTTGTCTCTCCGGGGGGGCTATGACAGAATAAAGGGAGTACGAGGGAACCATGGAAACGACCTTGGGCAAAAGTATCACGCTTACCAAGCCGGAAGACTTCGGCAAACTCCTGCAGGATGAAGGCATTATCTTTACACAGCTCGATAAGGCAGTGAACTGGGCGCGACGCAGCTCCATCTGGCCCTTGGGCTTTGGCTTGGCGTGTTGCGCCATTGAAATGATGTCAATGGCTGCATCCCGTTTCGACCTGGCGCGCTTTGGCGCCGAGGTGTTCCGACCTTCTCCCCGTCAGGCCGATCTGATGATCGTGGCGGGCCGTCTGTCGCAAAAAATGGCGCCTGTCATCAAGCAACTGTACGATCAGATGCCGGAACCGAAGTGGGTTATTTCGATGGGCGCGTGTGCCACGTCCGGCGGAGTCTTCAATAACTACGCAATCGTGCAGGGCTGCAACCAGGTGATTCCTGTCGACGTCTATGTTCCGGGATGCCCTCCGAGGCCCGAAGCGGTGCTTTACGCCATTTTGCAGTTGCAGAAGAAAATTGAAGGCGAAAAGGGTTCCTTCAAGCGCGCTCTGAATATCGCCTAGCCGTCAAGGTTTACGGATACCGGCGCGTTCGAGCAGCATCATTGCCACCGTGCGCGTGATCGGAGCGTCTACGGTATTGGGTTGTGGCGAACGCTCGAGGTTGGCGCGTAAACAGTCGCGACCCCTCCCGCGCTCAATTCAAGAGCAGATCCCGGCGCAGATTTCTCCCGACGAACGTACCCCATTCCGATATACGCATTCGCAGCAGGAGAAAATCCTGCCCGCGTCACTTGTCCGATTTCTCTCCCGTCAAATAGCAGCGGGGTGCCGGCTGCGGGTTGCACTTGCGAATCGAATTTCAGTGAGACGCGGGATCGATTGACCTGGCCCCGTGAACGGACTCGTTCGACTATTTCCTGTCCCGTATAACATCCCTTGGTATAGCTGATGTGAGACGTTTCGAGGCCGGCCTCGTGCGGAATCTGTTTTTCACCAAAATCATAACCGAACCACGGGACGCCTTGTTCAAGTCGCACCACATTCAGTGCCGTATAGCCTGCCGCTCCCCCGCCAACTCCGTGTGCGGCATCCAGCAGCAGATTCCAGAGCGGTTGCAATTGCGATCGGTGGGTAAGGAATTCAACACTCTTCATGCCTCCGATCGTCCGCTTACTGACTGAACAAGAAATGTTCCCGAGCATGCACTCATGTAGCTCCATCTCGCCGAGGTCCCTGCTGTCGACGCCAAGTAGTTTCGTAGCTGCCGCGCTGGCACCGGGTCCCTCGAGGGCTAGTGTTCCGTACTGTTCGGTCACGTCCGTCAAGGTAACGTCGTCCATGATGATGAACTTTTCCAATCCTTCGATCAGCCGCTGGCGGATCATCGCAAACGAAACGCAGAAAATTCGGTCCGGAAACGCGTAGCTCTCGATTTCGGCTTGAATATGCCCCTGTGGGCTCAGAAACAATGAGATTGCACCGTGATGATCGGCGAGTCCTTTGATGTTGTTGGTCAGTATGGCATTCAGGTATCGGACGCGGTCAGGCCCGGTAAAGTCGAGATAGCAGCGGTAATTCTTGTCGAGCACTGCGACCGTTTCTCGGGCAAACGCATATTCTCGTCGCCAGTCGCCGAAATCATCGGGCAAAGCACACCCGAACCATGTGCCTGTTTTCGCGCCATGCTCGCGATGAAATTCAGCCAGGGGTGTAGATATCGCGGGAACGATCGAGTCCAAGTGTATCCCTCGCTGCTAGTTTAGCACCGTGGCGCGGTCGACTGTCCGATTCGCCTAGCCGTCTCCGGTTCGCCTGCAATCTTTGCTGCAATGGTATACTGCTGCCGATGAGCGCCCCGATTCAAAAACAGGATGCAGCTAACCCCAAAATCATCTACATCAAGATTCCGGTCGGAATGCTGCAGTGCAACTGTTCAATCTTGGGCGATCCCAAAACTCGCGAAGCCATCGTTGTCGATCCCGGTGATGAGGTGGAACGGATCCTCGATCTTCTGGGCCGCTATAAACTCACCGTAAAGGCTATTGTCAGCACCCACGCTCACATCGACCACGTAGGTGGTCTGGCGAAGCTCCATCAATACACCGGAGCACCCGTCATGATGCATAGCGAAGATTTGCCTCTCTACAACGCCATGGAAGTGCAGGCCGCGTTTCTCGGCACCAAAACTCCCGAACTTACTACTGTCGATCATCTTCTTAAAGAAGGGGACACCCTTGAATGGGGAGGCTACCAGGCAAGCGTGATTCATACACCCGGCCACACGCCCGGGAGCTTGTGCCTGTATCTGCCCAGGGAATCTGGCAAAGTGACCCTCTCGCAACCACAGCTCTACGCCGGAGACACGCTATTTGCAGGCAGTATCGGCAGGACCGATCTCTGGGGCGGTTCTACCAGGCACATCATGGAGTCGCTCACCCAGAAGCTCATGCAATTGCCCGATGACACAATCGTGTATCCTGGCCATGGGGAACTGACCACGATTGGCCGTGAACGCTCGACGAATCCGTTTTTGGTTAATGCCTGAACAGTTACACAGGTTCCGATTCTAGGAGAGAGCCTTGGGGCAGGAAATTACTTGCGGCGTAAAGTTCAGGGGTCGACGCTCTACGGGAAGAGCGCTGCTCGAGTCGGATGAAATCATATTTCGCGGCGATTCTAGTTTCGGAATTCCGTTCGTTTCCATAAAGGAAATCAAGGTCCAAGCTGGTCTGCTACGGGTAAAAACGACCGAAGGAATTGTTGTTTTCGAATTGGCGGAGAGGGCAGAGAAGTGGCGCGACCGGATCCAAAATCCGAAATCCGTGATCGACAAATTAGGGATCAGGGCAGGAGACACGATCAGGCTACACGGCGTGTTTGACAAGCAATTTCGCGAGAACGTCCTCGGTCGGGGAGCAAAAATCGTCAAGGACGGTATTGCTGCGTGGATCTTCCTTGCAGCGGAGGACCGCGCCGAGCTGTGCGAAGTGAAATCCGTCGTTCAGAAGTTGAACGGAGCTTCGGCGCTCTGGATGGTCTACCCAAAAGGTCAAAAACGAATCACAGAAAAAAATGTACGCGAGACAGTCTTGAGCCATGGGTTAAAGGACATTAAAGTCGTCAGTTTTAGTGATACGCACACCGCATTGAAGTTTGTCCGGCCCAAGGGCAGCAGTTACTCCTTCTAGGATCCTTGTTTGCCGGGCAGGTTCGCCTCCCGCGTTCGACGCAGTTCCTGCATTACCGATTGCAGCAACTCCTTTGCGTGAGCCAACTCGAGAGTGATCATCCGGATATCCATCGCAGGGACTGCGGGATTACGCTGGCTGGTACAGTACACGCCGTGCTGGCCGACCAGCACCATCGCATTGGTGATGCGATCGAGCGTTACCGCCAGCCTCCCTTGCTCCACGCCATACATTTGTTCAGACCGCTCCAACTCATCACGATATTCGTTAAACGCCGACATGTGTCTATTTCTCCCCGGCTCGATCTCTACCGCTCTGGTTGCAGGCGGTACCACTTCGGGCACACGCCCGTCTCGCTAAACTTTACGCTTCCTGACCAAGATCCCATAATCTCACTCAGGCACCAGAACTGCAGCTGCCAGACAATGAGTCATTCAGAACAAACCGTTCATGAGTACGTTCCCTTCGGAGAAGGTGCGAGGGGCAATTGGGAGCACCCTAACATGCGACGTTCGGACTTAGTGCAGTATAAAGAGAAAGAAAACGGACGTATTGGACGTACGTCGCAGATCGTTTTTGGCGAACGTCAACATTTACTGAGGGTACTCGACTCGCTCGAAGGCACGCATTTGCCGATCGCCAGGATGCAACAGGAACGCCGGATTCTGGAGGAACTGATTCACGCCCGTACCCGTGAACTGAATCAAATCAACACTGCGTGGGATGAGAAAATTGGTCTGGTGCTGAGTGCCGAAGCGAAGCCGGAAATGCTCGAGAAACTGACGAAACAAGCTCCGGAAGAAGACTTTTACCTGCTGCGCCTGATCAGTGAGCATCCGCGCGCCAACGCCAAGACCCTGGGTCGTCTGGGAAAACATCCCTATGGCGCGATTCGTGAGAATGTTGCGAGGCATCCGAATTCCGATGCCGCTACCCTCACCTATCTCAGCAAGGACAAGTCTCAACCGCTCTGGTATCTGGTAGCCTTCAATCCCAATACGCCCTCTCCTTTGCAGCGCAAATTGCGTGACCGGCTGAAGAAGCTGGGCGACAGCCAAATTTCCCGCTAGTCCGGCGAGCAAATCCCGCACGCCACGTTTCTGTGTACAGTTAAATCTTGAACGTTACAATAGGGACCATGGTTGCGCCCAGACCGGAATCCCCTGGCTCATCGCGTTCAAAACACATTCTGATAGGCTCCGCGATTTCATTCTGCCTGCTTATCCCATGCTTCTGGCATAGGCATATTCAAGCCGGCGACCTTGGAAGTCATACATACAATGCGTGGCTGGCTCAGTTGATAGAGAAAGGCCGGGCGCCGGGGCTCTATCTCGCTCGGCAGTGGCAGAATGTCTTGTTCGATTACTTGTTGTTCTATCTGGTCAGGCTGGGCGGCTTTACGCTCGGCGAAAAATTAGCTGTTTCTATCAGTGTCATGGTCTTTTTTTGGGGTGTGTTTGCCTTCTTTCGCAGTGCGACTGGCAGGGCACCGTGGATGTTGTCCCCACTCATCGCGATGATTTCTTACTGCTATGTTTTTCACGTCGGATTCATGAATTTTTACCTGTCTATCGGGCTGGCATGTTTTGGCCTGGCGATGATCTGGAATGGAACGGCGCGTGGATTACTTGGCGCATTGCTCGTCTCGCCCCTGGTGGTGTTGGCCCACCCATTGGGAATTTTGTGGCTCGCGGGAGTGGCACTTTACCGATTCACCTGGCTGCGCACAGCAGGACTCCTCCGTCTTTCGCTGCCGCTCGCTGCTGGCGCGGGACTATGGGCCGTACGTTGGTATCTGAAACTGCACCCGGCCTACGAAGCCGATTGGGCTGATCCGCCTTTCTATCAGTGGAACGGTTCGGACCAGTTCCGCATTTTCGGTATCGATTACGAGTACCTGTCGTGGGCCGTCGTCTTGCTTGGTCTCGGCTTCATTGCCATCGAATTCTGGCGACACGAACGAGACGCCGGCTTCTGGAAAGATCGACGATTATTGGTCGAGCTATACATTATTTCCTTTTGCGCCGTGGTTTTTTTGCCCGAGGACCTTCGGCCTCAATCGGGTGGAAGCTGGATTGGCAGCTTGGCGACCCGGCTGACACTGGTCTGCACGATTTTTGCCGCAGGCTTTCTCGCATCCTTGCGACCCAAGGTGGTCCACTTCCTGGGATTCGGTGTCTGTGCCGCGATTTTCTTCCTCTTCGTTCATCGTGACACCGGCTTCCTCGATCGGCTGGAAACAAACGCAGAGGCGATTACCAGTCAACTGCCCTATGGCACGAGAGTGGCCAGCACCGTATTTTCGCCCCCCGAGTTTCGACCGCGATTTGAACACCTGGTCGATCGAGCGTGCATACAGCACTGCTTCCTCTATTCGAACTACGAACCCTCCACACTGAAATTCCGGGTTCGGGTCGTAAAAGAAGGCAGCCGGATAGTCGCCTCTGCTGTGGACGAAGCGGAAGATCTGCAGTTTGGCAATTACGATATAGAAGATGGCGACCTGCCAATGAAGCAGATCTATCAGTGCGATCCGTCCGATTTGACCAGGTTGTGCATTCGCGATCTCGAGGCTGGCGAGAAAAACGGTCGCCTGGGCTACCATCCCTGACCAAAGGCTCGGTTTTTTGACGAGAGACATAATGGCTCTTTTATCAGGCCAATGTCTGGTAGAATGGCTGAAGGGTGAGAGACAATGCTGCCATTGCATCTTCAGCCAGAAAGCCACATCCCCCTCTATATCCAGCTTCGTGATCAGTTACGCTCGCTCGTCCATGCAGGTGACCTTCGTCCGGGCGACCGGATCCCCGCAAGTCGCGAACTGGCTCAGATTCTGGGCGTTCACCGGACCACCGTAGCCAATGCCTACGCGGAACTGGAATCGGAAGGATTGATTCAGGGTCATGTTGGCCGCGGAACGTTCATTAAAGGAAATGGTCACGGGTTGACGATTACTCCGCCCGCACCGCCCGCCTTGAATGGCCGGGATGGCCTGCGCTGGGAATTGCTCTTCGCCGACGAGCGCAGCGAACAGATCCTGAGTCGACTGACCGCGGAGGCTCCGGAAGACGCGATGTCCTTTGTCATGGCGCGTCCTGCCGAAGAATTTTTTCCAATTGAGGAATTGCAAGCCTGCTCGCAGGCGGCGTTACGACGGGAAGGGCAGGACATACTGAACCTCGGCGCTTCCGACGGCTTTCCTCCGCTGAAAGAGGCGCTTCTCGAGCTCCTTCGGGAAGACGACATCCCCGCAAGAGATGAAACGTTGCTGATTACCGACGGCTGCCAGCAAGCCCTTGATCTGATTGCGAAGGCCTTTGTCCGGTCTGGCGACACGGTGCTGCTCGAAAATCCAACCTATCCGGGAGCTTCCGCAGTCTTCAACGGTGTCCGCGCGCGCTGTCTCGGCATTCCTGTCCGGACCGTAGCTGAGCCCGGCACCGCTCTTGGCATAGATCTCGAGGCGCTCGAAGCGATGTTGTCCGCAAATCGCGTCAAGCTCATGGTGCTAACTCCTGACTTTCAGAACCCCACGGGTGTTTCGATGCCCCTGGCCTCTCGCCGCCGCGTTCTCGAACTGGCGACACGCTATCAGGTTCCTATCGTCGAAGATCACATCTATGCACGCCTGAACGCCAGGGAAGAGCGAATTCCATCTTTGAAACAGCTCGACCGCTCGAACCTCGTCATTCACATCGACAGCTTTGCAAAAGTCGCATTTCCCGGACTCCGCGTTGGCTGGATTGTGGCTCCGCCCGCAGCAATCGAACGTTTGCGGATTGTCAAACAGATGACCGACCTTCACACCGACCAGCTGGCACAGGCCACCCTGGCGGAATTTCTGAAGCGCGGCTTGTTTCAGAAACATCTCACGAAGATGCGCAAGATCTACGCCAGCCGCCTGCGTGCCATTGATGAGGCTTTGCAGAAATACATGCCGCCAGCTACCCGATGGACCCGCCCGGAAGGTGGAATGTGTCTATGGCTTGAATTGCCGCTTGGCTTTGATGCAAGCGAACTGATGATTCACGCCAAGGAACGAGGCGTGATGTTTGCTCCCGGCCGCTATTTTTATGTTCAGGCCCCATTGCCGAACACGCTGCGTCTGGGATTTGCCAGTCTCAACGAGAAGCAGATCGCCCGTGGGGTTTCAATCCTCGCGGAATTGCTCAGAATCGAGATGCGCAAACGGCAACGGGGCACTCGCCGCGCCGAACGCGCACACGTGGCTCTGGTCTAGCATGGGACGCACTCTACAACTCGAGCCTAAAGAAGCGAACCGCTGCTTCGGCTGCGGTGGCGCGAACGAAGCCGGCATGAAACTTCATTTCGAACTCGATCTGGACGATCTTCGCACGCGCGGTCGTTTTACGATCGGTCCGAATTACGCCGGCGGAGGCGGATTTGCTCACGGCGGAATCATCGCTGTGATTCTCGACGAGGCTATGGGGAAGCTCTCTAAATTGACGGACGAACGCGCTGTAACGGCCGAACTGTCCGTCGAATACAAGAAACCTGTTCCGGTCGATCATGAAATCGTCGTCGAGGGCTGGCAGGAATCGGAGAAGGGAAGAAACCGGTTTCGCGCCGCCGAAATTCACGACGCGCAAGGGAATTTACTGGCACGTGGCAAAGGGCGATTCGTGGTTATCGAACCAGAACATTTTGCTTCCGCGCGACGCGGATGATTTGAGTAGGAGCGGGGATAGTCTGAGAGGAGACAGAGTTATGGATACAAACAACGGCAGCAACAACGGCACCAAGGGGTCAAACGACTGGCGCGTTAAGGTCGGCCTGGCAGAAATGCTCAAAGGTGGCGTCATCATGGACGTCACCACTGCAGATCAGGCGCGAATTGCCGAAAAAGCGGGTGCGTGTGCCGTCATGGCACTCGAACGCGTTCCCTCTGACATCCGAAAAGAGGGCGGCGTTGCGCGCATGGCCTCAATTAAGGTGATTCGCGAAATCATGAAGACGGTAACCATTCCAGTGATGGCCAAGGTCAGGATCGGGCATGTTGCGGAAGCGGATGTTCTGCAGGCCCTCGAAGTTGACTTCATCGATGAGAGCGAAGTTCTTACACCTGCTGATGAAGAGAATCACATCTGGAAGCACGACTACCGCGTACCGTTTGTCTGCGGTGCACGCAACCTGGGCGAAGCCCTGCGTCGGGTGGCCGAAGGCGCGGCGATGATTCGCACCAAAGGCGAGGCGGGGTCAGGAAACGTGGTCGAAGCTGTTCGTCACATGCGGACCATCGTCAGTCAAATGCGCCAGCTTACCACCATGCGGGATGACGAATTGATGCGCCAGGCGAAAGAGCTTGATGCGCCGCTCGAACTGATTCGCCAGGTTGCCAAGACCGGTAAACTGCCGGTGCCAAATTTCTCAGCGGGTGGAATCGCGACGCCTGCCGATGCCGCTCTAGTTCGCAAGCTCGGCGCCGAAGCCGTGTTCGTGGGCTCAGGCATCTTCAAGAGCAGCGATCCCGAAGCGCGTGCCAAGGCCATCGTGAAGGCCAACACGCATTTTGAAGATCCAAAAGCGATTCTGGAAGCTTGCGAAGAACTTGGCGAAGCGATGCCGGGTCTCGATGTCCGTCAAATGGACCAGAAGGACATGTTATCCACACGCGGCTGGTAATCGGCAGGAGACCAAGGCGGAATGAAGATCGGCATACTGGCTGTGCAAGGCGATTTTGAAGCGCACGCAACGATGATGAACGGTCTCGGCGCGGAAACAGTCGAGGTGCGCAGAGTTGCCGATCTCGAAGGATGCGATGCAATTATCCTGCCGGGCGGTGAAAGTACGACCCAGCTGCAGTTTCTGCAGGAAGAAGGGTTATACGACGCAATTCGCAAATTCTCTGCAGAAAGCCATCCTGTTTTCGGTACATGCGCTGGTGCGATTCTGCTCGCCACTCACGTAAAGAATCCCGACCAGTCGTCACTCGGGTTGCTGGATATGACCGTTTTGCGAAATGGGTACGGTCGACAGCTTGCAAGCGATGTCTTCTTTGGCAGAACCGAGTTGAAAAAAGACCCGCTCGAAATGGTGTTCATCCGTGGGCCGATTATTGAATCCGTCGCCCCAGGAGTGCAGATACTCGCCGAATACAATGGCAAACCGACTCTCGTTCAGAAAGATAACCTGCTTGCAGCGACGTTTCATCCGGAACTGACCGATGATCCCACGGTCCACCGGCACTTCCTGCAAATGGCTTCGACCCAGGCTGCGAAATCTGCTGAAGCGCGATAAAATTGAATCGTTTCAGGCAGCGCATGAGAATGACAGAAAAGAGAAAAGTTCGCGTCCTGTTCGTTTGTATTGGCAACGCGTGTCGCAGTCCGATGGCAGAGGCAATTGCGCGTCAGGATGCCGATGAGCTCCTGGAGGTCCAGAGTGCCGGTTTCTCTCCGTTGGGATTTATTCCGGACATGACGCTGCAGACCCTCGAGCGCAACGGGTATTCTACCGCCGGCCTTCAATCGAAGCCCATCAACAGCGAAGATCTTCTCAAAATCGACGTAGTTCTTAATCTCAGCGGGTATACTAGGCCAGCCGCGCTCGATGCTGCCCGAAATACTGAAGACTGGTCAGTCGTTGACCCATACTTTGGGGAAGAAGCAGTCTATCAGAGAGTTTTCGAAGATATACAGATGCGCATCAGTGATTTCGTTGCGCGACTTCGAACGAAGCAGTCAGAGCGAGAAGTGGATAGTTAAAGGAGACATATTGCCGCGTAACAATACCAGCGTATCGCGGGAAGATTACCTGAAAGCCATCTGGGAGATGCTCGAAGAAGACCAGATTCCCATCAGCGCCAGACTCGCAGAAGAGCTCGAAGTTACGCCGCCGGCAGTCACTGCGGCCGTTAAGCGCATGGCCCGCGACGGCCATGTACGGGTAGAACGCGGGGGCCGCATCTCCCTGTCCGCGAAAGGCCGCAGAGTCGCCCAACATCTTATGCTTCGCCATCAGCTGGCGGAAATGCTTCTGACCGAAGTTATCGGTCTCTCCTGGGCCAAGGCCCATGCCGAAGCCGAACGCATGGAACACGCGATCTCGCCGCAAGTCGAAGCCTTGCTACTCAAACGGTTCGCAGGACACCGCACATGTCCACATGGGGTTCCGATGAAGGGTGGCGTTGCCCAGCTTCGCAAACAGGGTGCGGTCCTTCTTTCGGAGCTGAGAACATCGGATAGTGCAGAAATATTGTGCGTTTTTGAGAAGGACGAGGGTTTTCTGGAATTTCTGGACGGCTTAGATCTGCGACCTGCGGCCAAAGTCCAGGTGCTCAAACGCGAATATGATGAAACGATGACTCTGCAGACTGCCGGCCACACCATTCATCTCGGAAAGCCGGCCACTACTCGTATCTGGGTTCGCCGTTCCGCCGCCTGAGACCGGAATTAGGTCTTGTCATCTAGGAGCTTTCTCAGCCGGGCAAATCCGGCGCGGCTCACAGGTAATTTCACGCCATTTGAAAGCACTGCCACCTTGCTGTCTTTTGCAAATGGCTCAATCCGCACCACTCGTTCAATATTCACCAGGTAGGAGCGGTGAATCCTCACAAATACCGTCGGATCGAGTGAAGTCTCCAATCCCGAAATCGTCTGCTGCTTCAATTGTTTTTTTCCCTCACTGACCAGAGAGACATAATCGTCCAGAGCCTCTGCATAATCCAGTTTTCTCACCGGGATCAGCGTAACCCTGGTTCCGTCTTTCACCACAATACGTTCGAGGAATTGCCCTGCAGGCCGCGCACTGGCAGCGAGCGTGGATCCCTCCGGACGTTTTTCCAGCTTTTGTGTTTTTGCACGCTCCAAAGCACTTTCAAAACGATCGCGGCTGAAGGGCTTCAGCAGGTAGTCCATGGCGTGCACTTCGAACGCTTTCATGGCGTACTGGTCATACGCCGTAACAAAAATCACCGCGATTTTGCTGGCGTCAACCAGTTCCAGGACATCGAATCCCGTCAACTTAGGCATTTGTACGTCAAGAAAGAGAAGGTCCGGTGTTAGCTCGGCAACCGCTTTCACGGCCTCCATACCATTTCCGCATTCGGCCACAATCTCGACCTCGGGATGAAGCGTAAGCATTTCGACGAGTATCTTTCGTGCGAGTTCCTCATCGTCAACCAAGACTGCTCTCCATTTTCTCATCATCCCGCTCATGCTTTCTCCTGGGTGTCGCCGGGGATGCCAATCACCACGCGAAACAGGCGCTCCTCGGTTTGCACATCCATGTGTGCATCTTTTCCGTAGCGGGCTTCGAGTCTCCGCTGCACGTTTCGTAATCCAACCCCATTTTTCTTTCGTGAGGAAACTGCTTCGGGATCCCAACTGTTTTCGACGATCAAACTGACTTTGTCGCGCAAAAGACCGGCCTTGAGCGATACAAATCCTCCCTCAGGTAATTGTGATATTCCATGAACCACAGCGTTTTCAAACAGCGGTTGCAGCAACAACGGAGGCAGGAGACAGTTCTTTGCGCCGTCGTCGACCTCTTTCTGTACCTGCAATCTGTCGCCAAATCGTACTTTCTCAATCGCGCAGTATCGGTCAAGCAGGTCCAACTCCTCCCGCAGGGGGATTAGCGGTTTTTCTCCTAGACCCAGGGTCATCCGCAAAAAGTCGGCCAGGAGCACGCACATCTCGCGCGCCCGTGTCGCGTCGATGCTTGTCAGTGCGCTGATCGAATTTAAACTGTTGTAAAGGAAGTGCGGATTGATCTGGGCTTTCAGGGCGTTAAGTTCGGCATCCCTTGCCCGAACACTCGATTCGAGTGCCCGCTGCTGGGCCTCAAGCGATGCTTCTTGTGCAATCAGTGCATAGTGAAAGGCCACGGCGAGAAGGTAGTAGCCGAATCCCAATGCATAGAGTTGCGTCTCGAATCTCGTAAATTGTGCATAGGTGCCGCTCCACCCGAAGCCGGCGTCCAGCCACTTGGCCAGAATTCGACCCACGCCAACCCACAAGAAGCTCAGTATCGCTGCCGCCGTGATGTGAGTTAAAAAGAGCTGACTTAACGAGGTCCGGCCGACCGGATTACTCCGGCAGGAATAACGCGCAGACCACGCCACGGCTTGCGCCACTGCAGAAAGGGGTAAAGCCAGAGCAATCGTGCCTTGCCAGCCGATTCTCCAGGTGTAGATCATGAGTACGGAAAGCAATGCAGCGAATAGCAGCCACGCCATCCACAATGAGACGAACACCGTCTTCCGAGTATTGATCTGATCCATAAATCATTCAGTTCTTGACGGTAATGCCGCCGAAAGTCGCGCGTCCATGAAGCATGAGGGTCTTTTGTGGACTGCTCCGAACCGCATCCGGCAGGGGTTGTCGAGTCTCATCCGAATATCCAGCGAATACGCTCTGTACCTCGAATGCAACGTTCCATCGTTCTGGCACCACAATTTCGATTCCACCAAATACTGCTTCCACATAAATCACGGCTTCTTCGCCCTCAATATCTGCTCCACGAAAATCCAGTTCGACACCGCCAAAAATAGCCGTCACATTTCCGCCACGGAAATTGCTGACTGTCACCCGTCGTTCAACTCCACCGAATAAAGCGTATTCATTTACTGTGTCTCGACTGCCAGCGCCGGAAAGTGTGCCGCGGACTCCGGAGATCTTACGTGCTTCTAACCGGCTCCAGATCAACGAGAGACCGGCTAATATCAAAATGAAGGGCCAAACTGTGGCCCAGGAGAAGCGCAGCAGGCTTAGTTCGTGAAACTGAACCAGTGCCCCGATCACAATGAAGCCCATCCCGAGGCCCTTCTCCCCCGGTTGAGTCAGCTTCAGAATTCCGACCGCGACAATCGCCATCGGCCAGAATTTCCATAGACTCTCTGCGTGAATGATTCCCATGTGATCGAGCAAAAAGATCGATCCGATTACCACCAGGATGACTCCGGGAATCAATCCATTTGACCGCCTGACGCCGCGATTGTGCGTCTGAAGGTTCGCATTGATTGCCTGGTGGATCTCGTTCCGGAGATTCTCGCCAAACTTCTTTTTGTCGAATTGATCGTCGCCGTTCATTTTGCTCCCGAACGCTTCCGTGCCTTAGCTCTGCTCACTCTCCACGCTATTTCGTTCGTGAATTACCATCTGGTATCGAACGCACAGTGCCCATCCCACTAAGAGAAAGGGTAGCGCCACGAAAGGTACAATCCGGAAGGTCCTTTCCAATTGTGCATAGTTCCAAAATGCGGCCTCGGCAACCTTCCACGCGGCAACCCCCACGGCTGGTGCAACCCCCATGTACCCGGGCAACAGGTTTGCCAGTCTTGCCTGAACATAGTTGAGCCCGGCACCCAATTCCATCACAAACAACGCCACGCCGGTAAACGAAATTATCCCGGACAATCTGCCGTCTCGTGTACGGTCCTCGTGCTTTTCCCGTGCCATTTCTACCTCCAGGTTGCCAACCTCGGCTACCCATGAGGAGAGTAGATCTTCCTCCCGCCTCTGGCTTGCCCTGATCGGCCAATAGCGCCCGGGAGTCGGTAAGTGACGCTCTTTGCCCGGCCAGTGAGCCAAAGAAGTTAGTTGAAAAATTGCCAAAAGATGACTAACGTAAGGGCACAAAGTCAGGTTCGTTCATCCATTTGCACCATAGATGGAATCGTCGAGGGGTCTGAATGTCTACGGAAGCCGTCGGTGTCACAGGCGTAGCAGGCTGGCGACATCACTGGATACTCTACGTCGCAGTGGCGTTTTTTGGGGGTCTGCTGACTTTCGTTGGTGCCATGGCGGAACAAAAAGCGACGGACGATGCCACCTTTCGCAAACTGACTGACGCATATTGCGCAGCCTGGAGCTCCGGTAACACCAATAATGCTGCAAAATTTTACGACAAGGCCAACGGATTGGTCTTTTATGATGTCGCACCATTCTCGTACGGTGGTTGGAAAGAGTACCAATCGGACGCGCAGAAGTTTTTTGATGCTGGTTCTAGCGTCACGCTGACCGCCGGTAAGGAACTCAGAGTTACCCGTCACGGAAATCTTGCCTGGACCACCGTCCCTATGCACCTCTCCGAGAAATTAAAGGACGGCAAGAATATTGAGGTTAACCTCCGCTATACCGGTATTTGGGAAAAGCACGGCAAGAGCTGGTTGCTCGTGCACGAACATATTGCCGCCCCACGTGCCTAGTGAATTTGTGCTGCCTCGAGGGTACGATACGTAGACATGTGGAATGTGCTTCGTTACTACTGGACCGTTTCCCGCGGCTATCGATTCAATCCTTGGAACAGCCCCTACCTGCAATGGCGTTTCGAAACGTTCCTGGGCAAGGAAGCCGCCCGTCTTGATGCCCGCAAATTCCTACGGCTGAGTTGGAAGCATCGCCAGCAATTGCGCGGTTTCGCCGATTGGGCAGCGGAACGCCGCCGTGTTCAGCGTCGCAGCAGACGGTAGCCCAGTTCTGCCCATTTCGGGGACTCAGTCAATTTGCTGCCGGTGACTTCTCCGCCGCGCGCTATACTTTCGTCTGGGGGCGCGTCTTGTGAGCGACTTGAAGATCCTCCAGAAAACGACTGAGCTCCACGAAGCCCGATGGTGGGAATCGGAAGCTAACGGCCGCATCCATTGTTATCTTTGTCCGCGTCACTGCCACATCCACCCGGGCCAGGCTGGGTTCTGTTTTATCCGTCTAAACGAGAACGGCAGACTATTCAATCTCGGTTATGGTGCGCCGGCCGCCCTTCAAGTCGATCCCATCGAAAAAAAACCTCTGAATCATTTTCTTCCGGGCAGCCGGGTCTTTAGTATGGGCACTGCCGGATGCAACATGGGCTGCTTTTTCTGCCAGAATTGGGATATTTCCAAATCCCATCAGGATCAGGTCAACTCGCAGCCTGTCTCTCCTGAGGAAGTACCGAGGCTCGCGATCGAACACGGCTGTGACTCCATTGCTTTTACCTACAACGAGCCAACGATCTGGGGCGAATATGTCATCGATATCTGTAAAGCCGCAAAACCTCTGGGCCTGAAAACAGTCATGGTCACCAACGGGTACATTACCTATGACGCATTCCACGACATCTATGACCATATAGACGCGGCTAACGTTGACCTGAAGGCCTTTACCGAAGGTTTCTACGGCAGAATCACGCTTACGCATCTCGAGCCGGTTCTGGACATGCTCGGGTGGCTCAAGAATGAGACGCCGGTCTGGTTTGAGATTACCAACCTGATGATTCCTACGCTGAACGACGATCCTCTGGAAACTCGGAAATTGTGCGACTGGATTTGCGAGAATTTGGGTGCCGACCTCCCACTGCACTTCACGGCGTTTCATCCGGACTTCAAGCTGCACGATAAGCCACAGACCCCTCCAGAGACGCTCCACCGGGCACGGCAAATCGCATTCGAAGCCGGGTTACATTTTGTCTATGAGGGGAATATTTTCAGTGAAGCAGGCAGCACTTTCTGTCCATCATGCAAAACATTGCTGATCGAACGCTCTTGGCACAAAATTATCAAAAACAGCTTGAGGGAAGGGCATTGTCCAGCATGCGATAGGGCGATTCCCGGCGTGTGGACTACAGTCAGACCACGCACCCTGCAAAAATCAGTTCTGTAGTTCCGGGCCATCTTCGCGGTGCCGGACTTCGATCATTTCAAGAACGCTCATGTACAGTACTTCGACCTCGCTCTCCGAGGCGTTTGAATTTCCCAGGAACTCCTTCAGATCAAAATCCGGAAACCCTCGGTTGGCAATTCTCGCAGGTAGCAGTTCGCGCAAAATCCTCGAAGGCACGGCACCGACAGCACAAATCTCTTCAAATACCGTACGGCAAAGCACATCGGAAAATTGTGAGCTATCCAGTAAAGCCAGTAATTCCATTCGCGTCGCAGGCTTTATCAGGATGGAACACAAAAATCTTAATGTATCTCGTTGTAATTCTTCGTCCGTACCCTTCCGATTAGGTACCATATGCTTGTCCGTGTCTATGGTAGCACCAGTCGGAACGGTTACGGATCTTGCGCGGAACGGGAGGTCGATTCACTCTCATGCCTGATACTCACCGGGTTCTCATTCTTGGCGGGGGTTTTGGCGGACTCATTACCGCTCAAACGCTCAAGCCTGCCAAAGCTGCAGTGACATTGATCGACAAGCGCAATTTCCATCTCTTTCAGCCGCTCCTGTATCAGGTTGCCACCGGCTCGCTCTCACCTGGCGAAATTGCGGCCCCGCTTCGTGCCGTGCTGAGTAAGCAGCGAAATGTCGAAGTACTTCTTGGCGAAGCTTCCGATCTCGACCCCGACGCGCGAATTGTCACCTTGACCGATGGTGGCACCTTCTCCTATGACACTCTCGTTGTCGCTACGGGTTCGCAAACCTCCTATTACGGAAAGGATCAGTGGAGGGCCGAAGCTCCCAGTCTGAAGACCATCGAAGAAGCCACCGCAATTCGCACGAAGATTCTGTCCGCGTTCGAGATGGCCGAGCGCGCCCGCGACGAGGACGAGGCCCGTACTTGGCTTACGTTCGTGATTGTGGGTGCTGGCGCTACGGGAATGGAGCTAGCCGGGGCCCTGGGCGAGATCGCCCGGGAGACGCTGTGCCACGATTTCCGGAATATCCGTCCGCAAGAAGCGCGCATCGTGTTACTGGAAGGCGGTGGCCGCGTACTTGCGGCATTTCCGGAGGACCTCTCCGCCAAGGCGGAGGAGCTCGTCCGTAAACTCGGAGTGGAAGTCATTAAGGATGCTTTGGTCGATGCGATAACCGGTGAGGGAGTGGTTTATAAGCAGGGTGACAAGGAAATCGTCTTGAACGCAAAAACAGTATTGTGGGCAGGCGGTGTCACCGCCACCCCCTTTGGACGAAAGGTGGCGGAGCGAACGAGATCAGACTCGGACCGTGCCGGCCGTATCAAAGTGAAACCAGATCTGACCGTCCCGAATTATCCCAACATTTTCATTCTAGGCGATCTCGCTCTCATGCAAGACCGACAGGGCAGGCAGTTGCCTGGAGTGGCGCAGGTCGCCATTCAGAGTGGCCGCTATGTTGGTAAAGTCATCCTGCAACGTCTGAACGGGGGCCGCGATCCACAGCCCTTTCATTATTTCAACAAGGGCGACATGGCGGTCATCGGTCGCGCCGCGGCTGTCGCGGATATTTTCGGGTTTCACGTTTCAGGACTCATTGCATGGATGGTGTGGTTATTCATCCATTTGATGTACCTCGTGGAATTCCAGAGCCGCGTTCTCGTTTTCATCCAATGGGGATTTCAATATCTGACGTTTAGCCGCGGTGCTCGTCTCATCACCGGTGATGGAGACGGAGAAAGTCCGCTCGTTTCGAAAATCCGAACAAGCTGACCGTCACCGTGTCTATAATGCCCGCCGCCATTCGAATGCGCGGCGTTCAAAACATAATTCTTTCTGGTAAGCTCGCGGATACACACAGATGATCACTCGCCGACTGGCTGTCCGCTTCGCACAATTTATCGCCTTGGTGCTCTGCCTGTTTGGTTGTACCGGAAATCCCGCTGCACTGGCGCAAGCGAAGCCCGACGAAGACACTCCCACAGTAACCAAGGTCGAGCCACCGAGCTGGTGGGTGAACCTCACCCCCGACCTGCTTGTCATGGTCACCGGCTCTCATCTGTTGGCAAATCACGTCAGTTGTAATATTCCCGAAGTAATCGTGAGCCGTACGGAATCGACCTCAGGCGGCAAGTATCTCTTTGTCTGGCTCAAGTTCGCGCCAAATCTCAGGTCGGGGACAGCCATCTGCCGCGTCACTACGCTTCATGGCCAGGTTAGCTTTGAACTGCCTCTTGCTGCTCGAAAGCAAATCCTCGGCCGCAATCAGGGGCTAACGCAGGATGACGTCCTGTACCTCATCATGCCCGACCGTTTTGCCAACGGCG
Source organism: Candidatus Acidiferrales bacterium (assembly GCA_963723725.1). Lineage (GTDB taxonomy): Bacteria > Acidobacteriota > Terriglobia > Acidiferrales > UBA7541 > Acidiferrum. The sequence goes on along the minus strand of CAVRSA010000009.1, from coordinate 806,007 downwards.
ATCCAACCAACGACGAGCCTGCTGGATCGACCGCATCCCATGACCGCTCAAATCCCCGCGCTTACCACGGTGGAGACCTCAAAGGCATCCGTGATCACCTGCCGTATCTGAAGGATTTGGGCGTCACTACCATCTGGCTGACTCCCATCTTAAAAAATGGCGCTCCAGCGGAATATCACGGTTACGCAGCCACCGACCTTTACGCCGTCGATCCCCACCTTGGCACGCTCGAGGAATATCAGGAGCTTGTCGAAGATGCCCACAAACTGCACATGAAAGTGTTTTTCGACATCGTTCCGAACCACGTAGGCCCGCTGAATCCTTGGGTTAAAAATCCTCCACTTGTCGATTGGTTCCACGGGAGTGCGGCCGCGCATCTCGATTCATTTTCTCCTCTAAAATCCAGTTTTTACGGTCAATCACAGAAAAAGGATTCCACCAGCGATCTGTTCGAGTCGCTGGAAGACCCGCACACTCCATCACAAATGCGAACGAATCTCACGGAAGGCTGGTTTTTCGGCCAGCTTCCTGATCTCAATACGGAAAATCCGACAGTCGAGCAATTCCTGATTGAGAATGCGATCTGGTGGGCAGAGATCTCAGGCCTTGACGGCTATCGCATTGATACATTTCCCTATGTCGCACGCAAATTCTGGTCTGAATGGCATTCGAGTTTGCGTGCTATTTATCCGCGGTTAAGCACAGTTGGGGAGGTCTTCCATCCTGATCCAACGGTAACGTCGTTTTATCAGGGCGGCCGCAAAGGGTGGGATGGTATCGACACGCAGCTCACCACTCTCTTCGATTTTCCGATGTACTTTACGTTACGCGAGGTTCTGCTGCAGGGAGCCCCGGTGGGGAAAATCCCCAATATCCTCCGGCAGGATTCTCTCTATCCGTATCCCGATTTCCTTCTGCCGTTCTTTGCGAACCACGATACTACGCGCTTTGCCGGCATGCGCGGCGCATCAGTCGCAAAAGAGAAGTTGGCCTTTGGCTTAATTTTAACCCTGCGCGGTATTCCGGAGATTTACTACGGCGATGAAATCGCCATGACCGGTGGCGCGGATCCGGACAACCGCCGAGACTTTCCAGGTGGGTGGCATGATGATCCGATGAACGCATTCACCGATGAAGGGCGCACGCCTGATCAGCGGCAAGTATTCCGGTATGTGCGAGAACTACTGCAATTGCGGCTACAGCACGAGTCTCTGCGGATCGGGAAACTCTGGCACCTTCAAGCGGATGATAGTTCCTACGTCTTCTTGCGGGAGACAGAAACAGAAAAACTGGTGGTCGCCTTCAATAATTCTTCCGGTGAAAAATCCATGCGAATTCTGCTACGTGGTACGCCGGCGGAGGATTCTGGCGGAATCTCGACGCTTTCTGGCGGGGCAAGCGGACAGATTGCAGGCCGGGATTTGCGCCTGACTCTTCCGCCCGAGAGCCTCTCGATCCTGCAACTCCAATAGGGAACTTTTCGTTCCGATGATCAGTTTACAATTCGCGCTGTCCAGTCGCTCGCCGCGTCCGGCACCGTAAATTGTATGAAATGCTGCAGGTCATCGTATTTCCAGCCGCTCACGCTCTTATCTCCCAGCCGTACTTCTCTCGGCGATGTCGCCAATCCGTAGATCTTCACCTCCGCAGTATTCCACCACGGTTTGAAGGCATTTTGTTCGATGTGGCTGTTTACCGTCACGCCAGCCGTTTCGAGGGTGCATGAGTATGTGACGCGCAGAAAGACCCCTTTTTGATAGTCGTACGTGTGCCCATCGTCCTGATACAGGCCGCCATGGCAATTACTTCCTGGGTAGACGCGCAGCTCGAGTGGACCAGCGGGAGTCTGCCCGGTGTACTGGATGACGTTCTGCATGGGCAGGATTGCTCCTGCCCTCACATAAAGTGGCAACTCATCCAGGTTCGGATGCAATTCGAGCTTGTCTTTGTCCACCACCTGTTTCGCGCTCCAGAAGTCGTACCAGGTGCCTGGCGGCAAATTCACTACCAGAGGGTCTAGCATCTCGGTCACAACCGGTTCCACGAGCAAATCGTTGCCAAACAGGAAGTCGCGGTCATCGTCGTAGAAAGCAGTTGTCCCGGGATAGTCGAGAAACAGGGGCCGCATGATAGGTAATCCTGTCCGAGTTGTCTCTTCGACCGTCGTGTAGATGTAGGGAAGAAGCCGATATCGCAGTTCGATGTATCGCCGTCGAATAGCTTCCTGCTCCGGCCCCCCGGCCCAGGGCTCCTGGTCGTTTGTACCTTTACCGGTGTGGTCACGATAGATCGGATTGAATGCGCCGAGCTCAATCCACCGCGTCAACAAATCCATCGGTGGCGAACCGGCAAATCCCCCGATGTCCGAACCGACGAACGGATAACCGGAAATGCCCATGTTCAGCATCAAGGGAGTGCTCATTCGAATGTGGTTCCAGGTACTCGAGTTATCTCCGGTCCAGGTCGCCGCATAACGTTGGGTTCCGGCGTACGCCGCTCGCGTGAGCACAAATGGGCGCTCATTCGGACGCAATGTCCTCAGCCCGTCATAGGTCCCGCGAACGTTCTGCATTCCAAACACGTTATGAATTGCCCTGTGATCGAGGCTTGTCCCGTCATCGAGCCTGTGCCGGTTGTCGAGAGGCATGGTCTTGGTCGGAGTTTCAAACAGCGCCGGTTCGTTCATGTCGTTCCAGAATCCTGCGATACCCATTTCTGCAAAGTCCTTGTATTGCTCTCCCCACCACTTTCGCACCCGCGTTAGCGTGAAATCCGGGAACACGCTTGGCCCCGGCCACACTTCCCCCACATAGAGTGAACCATCTGCCTTCTTCACAAAAACGTCTTCCTTCAGTCCGGTGTCGAACGGCTTGTATCCATGACCGGGATCGTGTTTGATGTGCAAATCCGTAATCAATACGGTGTGGAACCCTTCCGCGCTCAGGTCCTTCACCATCTGTTCGAAAGTCGGGAAATAATCGCGATTCACGGTAAACGGCGCATATCCCCGCTGGTAATCGATGTCCAGATAGATTGCATCGGCGGGAATCTTCTTGTCGCGGAACGTTTTTGCGACTTCGAGAACGCGTGTCTCTGGATAGTAGGAATAGCGGCTCTGCTGAAATCCCAATGTCCAGTAGGGTGGAAGTTCGGTATGCCCCGTCAGGTCAACGTAAGCTTGTACAACCTTCCGCGGATCGGGCCCCGCAACGTAGTAGTAGTTGATCTCGCCGCCTTCTGAACCAAACGAATAATAGTCCGGCGAGGCGATTCCGAAGTCAAAGTTGCTTCGATAGGTGTTGTCAAAAAAGATCCCGTACGCCTTTCCATCGAGAACGCCCATGAAGAACGGAATGGTCTTGTAGATCGGATCTGTTGATTCCTGGAAGCCATAGGCGTCCGTATTCCACATGGCGAATGCGCGATTCCGCCGATTCAGGGCCCCAGGTTTGTCTCCCAATCCGTAGTAATTCTCGAGCGGTGGCATCGTCTTCCACACTCTTACGCGTTCTCCGTCCCAGGCCATTGGCAGCGACGGCTCATCGCGCACGACCGCCCTGCCATGCCCATCTCTAAAATCTACCAGGAGCGGTGATTTGTGAATTGTCACCCGTACATCGCCCGAGGAAAGGGTAACCTGATTGGCGCGATCCTTCACCGAAACCGCCGGCTGCTGAAGTTTCTCGACGATTGCCCAGGACTCGTCTTTCGGGAAGTTTCCTCCAGGCGCCACGCGTACTCTGACAATTCCTTCACGGACATACGTCACGCGCACCTTAGCCTTGCCTGACGTGAGTTCCACCCCATCGGGTCGGGTTTCGAGATGGTCGACTTTGCCGACGTGCTGCCATCCCTGGGCAAAAAGGGAAGTGCCAGCAAAATACAAAACGATCGTCAGGAACGAAGAATGCCTGGCAAGACTGTTCATTCGGGGACTCCAAACTGTGAATAGATGCATGCCACCGCTGGCGAGGGCCCGCTGGCAGCAGGCAGTTATAGGATCTTGGCCCAGAGTAACACCCCTCAATGTGGTTTGACACGTTTCTGCGTGGCTTCGATGGCTTCGACTTCCCGCTTCCTCTTCCTTCGCCGCTCTCTTATAATTCCCGCTGAACAGGGGAGCGTGCGATTGTCCGCCTCATTGGCTAATCCTGAACGATATTCCTTAGCGTTAATCACAGACCTCACGGAACTGTTCAGCGAATTCCGCAAACATCTTGCCGGGCAATTTCGGGTTTCGCTCGCCTCCACCGATGACGAGATCAAAGCTCTCCTTGAAAACTCCGATTCCCACGCGATCGTTTTCGACCTTGACTGCGTCGGGGACGGCCCCGGCGATGGTCTGGATGTTCTGAGAGCCATGCGCGAGATTCGCGAAGACCTTGTGATCATTGTTTTTACGCGATCCACCCAACGTACCCTTCTCTTAAAGGCAAGCCAGAACGGTGCCGATGAGTTCTTTCTGTTTCCCCTAAATTATGAGGAATTGCGACTCGTGCTTTCACGTTCGATCGACAAGCGCGCCCTCGAACTGGAAGGCCGCCGCGTCATCCAGCAAGTGGAGAGTCGCTCGTCCTTCTATGGTTTGCTGGGCGGCAGTGCCGCCATGCAGAAGATCTATCAATCCATTGAGGCGGTGGCAGGCACAAATGCCTCGGTCGTCCTGCGCGGCGAGAGTGGCGTCGGGAAGGAAATGGTAGCCACCGCGATTGTCCAGTGCAGCAATCGTGCGAACGAGCCGTTTATCTGCCTGAACTGCTCTGCCCTGCCGGAAAGTCTAATGGAGTCCGAGTTGTTCGGCTATGAGAAGGGGGCATTCACGGGTGCAGATGCGGCTAAGCCCGGCTTAGTCGAGCTCGCTCACGGTGGCACCCTGTTCCTCGACGAAATCACCACGCTCGATCCCAGTCTGCAGAGTAAATTGCTCCGTGTTCTCCAGGAACGCTCCGTGCAGCGTCTGGGCGGGCGTGGCGCCCGCAAAATTGATTTCCGTCTCATCGCTGCCACCAACGAAGATCTCGAGGACTGTGTTCGCCGCGGCCGCTTTCGCGAAGATCTCTACTTCCGGATCAACGTTGTGCCGATTTTCATTCCGCCGCTGCGCGAGAGGGAGGGGGACGTCGCCCTTCTGGTTGACCACTTCCTGCGCATTTACTGTGCAGCGGCTAAGAAACCGCTCAAATCTCTTAAGCCTGATGTTCTTGAGATTATTGAGGACTACCCCTGGCCCGGCAATGTTCGCGAGCTCGAAAATCTCGTCCAGCGCCTGGTCATCGTTACCGATAGCTCGACGATCACGGCCGAGCATCTGCCCCAGAATCTCCTTTATTCGAGTACCGCCAGCCAGGAAGCAATCCTCATCCCTGAGGGGGGCGTCGATTTTGATGCCGAGATGCAGCGCATTGAAGTCGCTTACATCAAGGCCGCTCTCCGTCGCTCCGGTGGCAAAAAGGCAGCTGCCGCGGCTCTGCTTCAGATCGACAACCAGCGCATGAAGTACCTTTGCCGCAAGCACGGAATCGCCTAATCGATCCAGGTGTGGGTTAAAAATTAACCCACCAATGGTTAACTTTTAACCCTATGCAAAAATTTGACCCTTCGAGGGTGCCTAGGCGGAGGGGGGAGGCGACACTAAGTCGTGCATTTTCAACACAAAGATCCGAGTGCGGCAAGGAAATCTGTTTGGCACGTTCCGTGCTCTACTCTCGAAACGTCGGCGGGAATAAAAAATTTCTGAGAAAGAGGATCCACTTCAATGTCCATCGAAAAAAAGAGTTTGATCAGCACCCTCAAGACCACCAAGAAGGCCAATGTTGCAAAGGAAGACTTGAGCGCGGGCGCCACATCTAAGGCAATCGCCAGCCCTTCACGCAAGCTGGCTCCGACTCGGAAGCTCGCACCGACGCGCAAGCTGGCTCCGACGCGCAAGCTCGCCCCAACCCGGAAGCTCAGCCCGACGGTCAAGTTCTGATCTGGCTTTCCAATGAGAATGCTCGAGGGGTCGCCCAGTGCGACCCCTTTTCTGTCTCACCACAATTTTCGTCCTATGAATTCCTGTAACTGCTTCCATCCGAGGGCAATGGCGCTTTTTCTCCCCGTGTAGATTCTCGCATTTCCCATCATTCCCGGTCGCAATTTACCATCACCATTTGCAATTTGGACTGCTGCAATGAAATATTTGGGCAGTTTCAACCCTTCAAGTTTTAGCTCATTCAATAGGGCTGGATCGGGATCTGTTGGAACAGGGCTGACCGCAAGAGTGTTCGCTTTTCGTGTGGTTGTAGTTCCGTCAACCTGGAGTTTTGTAGCCTCTCCGACCTGGAATTGGTGCATATCGAACTCGGGCACGTAAACACGGGCGCGCATCGTATGTAAATCGGCGATCTCTGCCAAAACCGTACCCTCCGGCACATAAGTCCCCAGCCTATCCGCGATTCTCGAGGTCAGTACGATCCCGGCGATTGGACTACGAACCTCGAGATTCTGGACTTTTGACTCAATCAGGCGTACCTCCTCGGCGAGTTCCGAACGTTCCTTCAACGCGGATCCAAGATTTACATACTTCAGCGTCGCGGAGTACGCTTCGATTGAAGCGAGCTCGTACTCCGCTCGCACCTTGTCCCGGTGCGACTCCAAGAGTGAATTCTGTAACTGGATAACGGGGGTGCCTTCTGAAACCGGAGCGCCCTCTTGGGTATAGACAGCTGTTACAATTCCGGGAACAACGTTGCGGACCTGGGCAGTATTCACCGCTTCGAGGATGAAACGGCCTTCAAGTGAATCTCTCCAGATAGGCAAAATCAAAAGCAGCAGCGCCCCGATGCCCAGCGCAAATGCTGTTTTTGAGCGAAGCCATTCCTGAATTCGGTCTTTTTTATCCAAATATACAAATTTCATAAAGTTCACCATCGTTCGAATCCTGGACTTGAAAAGCAACGCTGCTGTGGCCAATTCCGGGACGAACGACCATTCCGGATTGAAATTTCGGAAAATATTACCCACGAAGCGCGCAAAAACATACAGAACGGTATAGCTGTAGGCACCTGACAGCAAGGCATATACCGCGTATCCCACTCTGCGTTTCTTCGGGACATAAGGCACCTCGACGGGCAAGCGCCAGATATGCTTTTTCACCCAACCTGACACATAGGCCGTCGAATCTTCTTTCAAGTTCGAAATCTCAACGACTTCGCCCAACATATGGTAGCCATCGAGCTTCATCAATGGATTCCAGTTCAGCAAAACACCAGCGATTCCGGTCATCAGCATCAGCTGATAGGCGGCCGCATGAAGATTGGTGCCAGGCGCGGTGAACCACCAAAGCGGAGTTGCTACTGCGCAAATCATCAGTTCAGACCATGCGCCGGCCATGGATATCAAGAAGCGCTGGTAACGGCTTCCCTTGACGAATCCTTCGGTCGTGTCGGTATAAACGGCGGGAGTCATGTAGATCAACATGAAACCCATGGACTGAACCCGTCCCCCGTAGTGCTTGCAGGTGTGTGCGTGTGCGAGCTCGTGCCAGCACATGGTAGCGACGGCGAGAAGATAAAAAACCGTAAGATCGAACCAGCTCTTGTGTGTGAAGTTAAAAAACTCCACTGTATCAGTTCCGATCTCAGACCAGTGCTGGATCGAAATAGCTGCCGTGGCACCAAAAGCCAGAAAGGTCAGAAGCGTAAACCACCACGTGTAGATGAATCGGGAATGCTCGTACAACTTGGTCACGAACCGGTCAGGATTAAAGGCCGGAAAAGTGATCTCGGCCAGGTCCCCAAACTTGCTTTTCCGAGAACGAATTAGTTTTTTTCGCTCTTCTCTGCTGATTTGCAGTAGCTCGATGTTTTTTTCTTGGGGTGTTTTGTACCAGAAGTTAGAGCTTTCCAGTTGATCGACAATGTCCCGTACCTCTTCGACGCTATAAGCCCGACCACGCTGTTGCGAAAACAGTTCAGCGACTTCTTCAACGGACCGGGTTCCGTCGAAAAGCTGGATTACCGCCCAAGTTGCGGGAGGGAAGCTATACATCAGCTGCAGGCTCGATACGAACACACGCACAATTGGCGCGCCATCCTCGATGTGCTCGTTGAATACGACGTCCGGCGGCATTTTCGGGGGCCGCTGCGAAAGTGTGCGCGCCGGAATTTCCGGTAGGGCATTGTTCAGAACGCGGGTAAGGTTCATTCCGTGCTCAGTTGAGACTTCCGATACGCATCGTTGCGGTCATTCCAGGGCGGAACGTTCCCCGTTCACCGATCAGTTCGACAAGCACCTCAAACGTTCCGCTGGAAGGGTCCACGACGGGACTTAACTGCTTCACTTGCGCATTGTGTTGTTCACCAGGAGTATCAGGCGACGTCAGCTCGAATTGTTGTCCCTGGCGGAGATGACCAAAATATTTCTCAGGTAAAGTAAAGCGCATCAACAGCGGAGCTTCTGCCGTTACCCAGAATAGCCGGTCACCTTTGTTAACGTCCTGTCCTTCATGGATGTAGCGGCGCGCCACGACTCCATCAAAAGGCGCAAAGATCTTCGTCTTCTCCAGTTCCAGTTCAAGCGATCGCTCTTCCTCGTGCGAAGTATTCAGTGTTTCGGCTACCCGTTTGACATCCCATTGATCAGATTCGACTTTGAATTTTGCATGCTGCAATTGTTCTTCAGATATTAGGCCCAAATCCCACATGTGTTGAGCCCGCACATAGTCCGCCTTCAAGACTTCGGTCTCTGATTGCCAGTTTTTGAGGTCCGCTTCTATACTTCGCGATTTTGCGCGTACTGCCTCTAAATTTGCGACGAGCTGACGGTCATCCATTTGCGCCAGCAGCGCCCCTGCCTTCACTCTGGATGGAGTATCAAAAAATATCTTCTGAATGACACCATCCCGCTGCGCAGCCAGGTCGAGCTGATGCTCGACGATGATCGGGCCAGTAACTACTACGGCCGGATCCTCAACGTTAGTTGGCTTTGGCCGTGGGGAAGAATTCGCAGAGGCAGCCACGAGGCCCGGCGTTGCGTCCGCTGCGACGCTGGCCGGTGGCTTCGAGTCTCCGCAACCCATTGGCAGAAGTGCGGATCCCAAGGCGAACAGTAAATACAACCTGCGCATACTTCTCCTCCAGATTTCCTACCAGCCAATCCAGTACCAAAGCTTCGAATACATCCAGATAAACAGGCGTCGAAAGAGCACGTAACCGGCAGGTCGCCATCCTGTGCGAATCTTGCCGCGACCCTCCATCCCGGCATGGATTAGTCCATCTGAATTGGCCACCGAAACCCGGGAATAGAAAGTAGGCACTTCGTGAACAATCTGGGCTTTCGGACTGACCACCACCACGTCCCCGTGGAAAGTTCGTGTCGGATAGCTGTTCAGTTTGATGGATGCACCCTGCCCGGGATGCAACAGGCCTGCATCTATATCGTCGACAGAGACGTCTACGATCGCACGCGACGTGTCGACTATCTCTGCGAACGTCTCTCCCTGCTGCAGCTTACGACCGGTGAAATTCTCCACATTTGGAGTCGAAATAACTCCGTCGATAATGGCCCGTAACTGAATCTTGTCCAAAAGCTGTTTTGACCTCTCAACCTCGGCCTTCCAGTAATCTGCTTGTACGCGTTCAATTCCGGCCTCACTCCCATCGTTCCCAGCTAGCGCTTTGTTCATCTTGAGCAATGCAGTTTCATACTTCGACTGGGCTTCTGCGAGGTTCGACTTCGAATTCCAAGATTCCATCTCGGCGAGAATCTGACCTCTAGTTACCGCTTGGCCTTCGTGGACGAGCACCTTGCTGACTACCCCCTCCACTTCGGGCTGCACCGCCGCGCTGTGTAATGGCGCAACGGTGGCGTCGCCCTCTACGCGCAGGGGCAGAGGACAGGCAACCAGAAAGAGGAGTGCTGCTGCCAGGAGCAAGGTATACAAGGTTCTGCGGCTCTTCCGCAGCGCCATGAATTTCCGCTTGCGCTCGAGCACCGGTTCCAACAACGAAATGAACGGAACTTCTTTGTACATCTGTGCATTGCGAAGGGCGACGGTTGCTTGCCCGGCCAGTACTTCCAGAATTTCAATATGCGCGGGGCCGAGGAAGTCCGGATCGCTCGCTTCCATCGCCAGCATGCCGACTCGCCCGGTGTCATCGTTCAAGGGCCGCGAATAGAAACCCCGCATTCCGGAAGCGTCAAAATACCTTTTGAATTTCGCGCGAGTTTCCTCACGATCCGCCTCTACCTCTTCTCCGTGCTGGCGAACGTGAATCGTTTCCTCTGATAGTGCCGCCCACTGCATGATTTCATTCAGGGGCGCAATTTCAGGCGAATCCACGTTCACCTGGGTCAAGCCCGTAACGGCACTCAGCTTGAACCGTCCACGCTGCTCTAACGCAATGGCTGCCCGTTCATAAGGAATCACCGCCTGGGGAGCATTGACAATTGTTTGAAGCATACGTTCCAGATTAAGGGTAGAAGTGATCTCGTGGCTGACCGTATTCAGTGTTTCCAGGATCTCCACTTTACGTTCGGCCATGAGCAACCCGGCATTATGCAGGGCGGTCGACGCCGTATCAGCCAAGCTATTCAACGTAAACAGCTCGTCGTCGTCAAAGAGGGTGCCATCCGATTTGTTCACTGCCTCAATCACGCCGACCAGCGCGCCCTTATCCATGATTGGCGCGGCAATCAGAGAACTCACCGGACTTTCCGGAGCTACCGCATTCCGCTCAATCAGGACAGCTCCGGTTTCATCTGTGATCCTCCGCGGTTCTCCATCGTCCGAGATACTTCCCGCGACACCTTCATTCGGCTTCAGAATCTGCCCTTGGAAAGCTGTCGGATCTTCGCCAGCCTGGTGCATTAGCTCAACAGTTTCATTGGGCAGCAAAAGCCAAATGTTTACCGCCTGGCAGTCGAGTACTTCCATGAATTTCGACCCGATCAATGGAAGCAGCTCCTCCATTTCAAGTGTCGAGGAGAACACTTTTTCAAGGTCGTAGAGCTGTGTCAGGCGAGTGATGGAGTTCATCGTTCCGTGCCGCTCTTCTTCATAGGTTTGTGCGGTAGTAATCGCGCTCGCCGCCACTGTCGTCGCTGGTAGAAGCGCTTGAATCGCATCTTCGGTCATTGCTTCTTCAAAGGAGAGGATTTCGAGCGCACCAACCAGGTTTTCCATGTGAATCAGAGGGATGTAACAAAGGGAGAGAAGCGTTCGCCGGGTATCAATGTGTGGGTAATCTTCCCGCTTGATTTTGCTCCCTTGCAGCAATATCGGGGCTGCTTCCCCTTCAAGCGATGCGATAAATCCGGAAGAGGAGGGAACTGCCTGATCATGAACGGTGGCTTCTCCTATTGTCGCCCTAGGAATCCAGAAATTACTTTCTCCATCGCTCCCAAGCGTATAGACGCTGATTGCCGACTCTCCCAGCAGTCCCGCTACGAATTTCGCGAGCACTCGTGCGCGTGGTACTAGCTCCTGCTCTGAAAGCAATTGAGTGGAGAGCTCAGAAAGATCTAGTATGGAGTCTTGGTCCTGGCTAGCCAACGTTCAACTTTCTGTCCCGGCGACAATCTTGCGCACGAGCGCCGCCTTTGGACTTGATTCCTTGCTTTTTCCGGCGAGATTAAATAACTTGTCCGCGCACTCTAACAAAGCATTTCTGGAGTGTCAACGAAGGGCACTTTTGGCTTATAGTTTCCGTGCGGGGGGATTTGCCTTGGATATTGAGACAAAAACACTTGATGGAGTGAAACTCATTAAACTTAAAGGGCGCCTAAGCATGGGGCCTCCGCTCGATCGATTCAACTCCACCCTGGCCGAACTCCTGAGCCAGAATCAATTCAAGATCATCCTGGATTTGGAAGAAGTGCCGACAATCGATTCGAGTGGCATTGGTATGTTTGTTCGATACCTGACTTCCTGCAAGCAGGGCGGCGGATCCATCCGACTTCTGAAACCCTCGAAATTCACTGTGCAGACATTAAAGATGGTCGGCCTGCTCAATTTGTTCACGACCTTCGACGATCAGCAATCGGCGGTCGACTCATTCAAGTAGCAGGATCAGTCACATAGGTGTGGTGGCTCAGGGGCCTACGTACAGTGTTAAATTGCCCCTTACGCCGCTGCCGTAGCCGCCTCTGACGCGTAGAGTTTGTTTAGAAGTTGCTGAAATTCGGGTTCGTCGTCCATCGCTCGAAAAACTCGCGACCCGCGAACGCCAATTAAATTGTAATCGTGGCGTTGATACGCCTTGTCGAGATATTCCATCGCTTCTTTCTTTCTGCCCAGGATGGCGAAATACGAAGCCACGCTGTAAGCGTCGCAGCGTCCCTGGCGGAATAATTCCAGCTGATCCTCGAGCGAGCCTTCAAGCATCGCTTGCTCTCCGCCCCTCTGGTACCGCTTCCGGGAGAGTTCGACAGATGCGATTCCTGCCTGATCGTGCGAAAGTGCCGCGGCTAGAAGCGCTTCGTCGAAATACTTGCCGTACTCTTTCTGTTCGAAATAGATATGAGTCAGATAGATTGGGGGAGAGTAGAAGTTCGGCTCCGCCCGCTGTAAATCCTGCAGGATGTCGATTGCTTCTTTGACTCGTCCACTGCTGTATAAAATCATGGCCCGGTCGGCGGCAATTGAAGACGACGTAGGACCTAATTGCCTTGCCACCTCGATCTGTTCGAATGATTCCGGCAGGCGATTGAGCGACATCAGAGCCGTGGCGTACCAGTGATGTGCTTCTACGTCTTTTGGATCGAGTTCGATGGCCCGCTTGAACTCTCTTTCGCCACCGGGTATATCCCAATTCCAATTGAATAGCGCAAACGCCAGTGCCCGATGGCCTTCGGAGAGATTTGGATCCAGTTCAATCGCCTTATTCGCCGCGGCAATTGCCAACGGAAATGCCTGGCTGGCGGGGGTAGCCGTATATTCCCGCAGCAAGTTGTAGCAATCCGCCGTACCCGCATACGCCAGCGCATAGTTCGGGTCGATTTGGGAAGCTCGCGCAAATTCATCCACAGCGAGAGTCAAATCTTCGGGAGTCCGTTTATTCCAGTGATAGCGGCCTTTGAGGTACAGATCCTCTGCCTTGTGATGTTCATTCGCGCTGACGACCGGGGTAACGCTTGGCAGGAGATGCCCATGGACGGAGTGCAATTTGTAGAATCGCATGAACCCAAAGGCGAATACCGACAACAGTCCCAGAGTAACGGCCACTCCCCAGATTCCCCATGGCCGCGGTTGCGGGCCTTCTACCGCAACCTGTTCCGGCAGGGGGAGGAGACGACCTTCCCCTTTTGCAGGCTCATCTGGGCCTTGTTTCAGTTGTGAGGACCGAAGCCATTTCTTCAGATCCTCTTCGAACGCAAATACCGTGCCTCGTCCGCCTCCCGGTACGCGATGTACTGGTAGTCCGCGTTCCTTTTCCCATCGCCTAACGGTTCGTTCGTCGCGTCCAAAGAAGCCCGCGATCTCTTTCCACGAATCCAGCCTGCGGTCGTCTGAATTTTGGGCTGAATCTTTTTGCATGACCTGAAAAAGCCCCTTATTACCTGCCAGGCCTCTTGCGCCTGTCGTGCCATTTTACCCAATGTGGGTCCGTCGAAACGGTCTTTCTTTGCGAGGAGTCGTAAAAAAGAGTGATTTTCACTGGTGATTACGAGACTTTGTTTCCGAGTGACACCTGGGCCGAAGTGTGCAAAACATTTCCTGGGATACGAGTGGTGCCATAAGCTCGCAGAAAGTTCCTTGGCACTCAAAACGAATTTAGCCGAAGTTGACCTGTCAATTTGTACAGTTCCAGAGAACTATCGAAGACACATGAAACGGAAGAATTCGCATTTCTCATGAGTCCGAGCTGAACATTAACGTAAAAGCAGCAGAGCTTCGGGTTAGCGTGATGTCGCCTGCATAGTCCGTGGCGACAGGACCTTCAGCATGATCAGAACGGCGGGAACCGTGCAGATGAAGATCCCCAGTACCCACATGAGCGAACCGGCAACAATCTGATCCTCGATCGGCGTCAGTCCGAATAGCGGCGGCTGGGTGAGATACGAAGGGTAAAGCACCCGATCGCAAAAGGTCAGAAAAGCACCGAGCGCCCCGCTTGGGAACATCCCGAGGAAAAGGTACATGGGAATTGTCCACCGCGCCCATCGAGCTTCGGAAGGATAAGGCTGCACGACTGGCCACCAGAACAAAAGCGATGTCGTTAAGAAAGAGACGTGTTCAATGTCATGCAATGCATCCGATCGCAGGGCGTGTTCGAATGCGGCCGGCACGTGCCACATGATCAATGCGGCTGCACTGATTAACCAACAGATGACTGGATGACTGAGGAATTTCCAGACAGATTGCACCGCAGTTGTCCGAAATACTGGCGCGATCGCTTTTCGTAACAGCCATTGCGGCATTCCATGCAAAAAGGGAAGTGCCGGCGCTCCCAATAGTAGAAGGGGCGGGGCTATAAGCATTAGCAGAATATGTTGAATCATGTGAACGGTGAGCGATGCTTCATCAAAAGCGGAGAGTGGTGACCCAACGGAGATCCAAAGCGCGGATAGTCCCCCAAGAAACGCGGCCAGGTGATACCACCGAAGCCGCCGCGATGATGACCTCTGAAGCAGAATCCAGCCACGCAGATATAGCAGTAAGGAGAACAGCAGAAGCGCATCCACCGCAACGGGCGGCGACCACTCACGTAACACTACCTGCGCGGCCGGAGACATGGGTCCTGAGCCTACGGCTTCCCGTTCGTCCGAGGGCTTGCAGAAACGGGAGCTATTCCTGTTCGCGAAGCATCGCGCGCAGGTGCTTGGCCTGCCGGGTGCAGCGTCTTCAGAAATGCCACCAGAGCGGTGGTCTCAGCCGGGCTTAGATTTTTTCCATACGCAGGCATATTCCCGCCCCCTTGAATTACCTGACGAATCAACTGATCTTCTGTCTGCACAATCGCGACGTTATCCAGTGCAGGCCCACGTTTTCCGCCGAGACTCCCCAAGGAATGACAGTTATGGCACTGTTTATACTGGAAAATGATCGCGCCTTGCCGCTCCAATGCCGTCCGATTCAGCAAGAATTCTGAAGGGATAGGATCTCCGCTCCACGCGTCCATAACCGGGCTCCACGGCGCGTGTCCTGCCAAGTCCGTAAATGTCCCGAGAACCACCGCAATCAGAAGAATGGCAAGAACTGCGAGCGGGCGCCGCTTCCAACTCTTTTCTCCTTCACCGAATGCAAAGGGCAGCAGCAGCAATCCGACGATGGCCACCACGGGCCCGATAAGGAGTGCCGGTGTTTCCATGCTCGGCGGTAGCAATGACAGCAGTGCGTACAGCCACAGGAAGAAATAGTCCGGCTTTGGCACCGTCTGAATGATTGTCGGATCGGGCCTTCCCGATGGCCCGAACGGCCCAAAGTATGCGGCGCATGCTGCCAGCGCCAACAGGATGCATCCTCCAAACAACAGGTCTTTCCAAACCGCTCCCGGTACAAACGGAATGCCGTCTCGCTTTGTTAATTCATGGTACTGACGCACATAGGTCGCCTTGCGCACAACGCGACCTGGCATTGGCCATTCGTTTATTCCGAGTTTTAGTACCATCAGCAGGTGCAATCCCACGAACGCAAGCAATAAACCCGGAATCACAAAAACGTGCAGGGCGAAAAAGCGGGAAAGTGTCGCGCCGGCAATTATCGGGCCTCCGAGCAGCAAATGGACAATCCAAGGTCCCGCCACCGGAACTCGACTGGATATCGATGCTCCAATACCCAGTCCCCAGAACGCATCCTGATCGAATCGCAGTACTTGTCCTGAAAATGCCATACCGAAGGTCATCAGCAACAGGAACACTCCGATGATCCACGTGAGCTCTCGCGGAAACTTGAAGGCGCCAAAAAGAAACACCTGGACCATGTGGATCAAGACAATCGCCACCATGAAATTCGAGCCCCAGCCATGGAGAGCCCGGATATACCATCCGAGCGTAATCGAATGATTCAGCAACTGCAGGCTATTCCACGCCTCACCGGCCGATGGCACGTACACTAGCGCCAACAATATCCCGGTCACCACTTGTATCCCGAGAACGACCAGCGCCGCGCTTCCGAAAACGTAAAACCAGCTCGCCGTTTCCCGTGGCACGGGGTGCTCCATCGTCTCGCGAAGGGATCCGCCGATCTGGAGTCGCGCGTCTAACCACTCGCCGATTTGTTTGATCAGCCGCATGGCAACTTCCCGCTGATATTCACCAGCGCAGTGGGATTTCCGGGGGTTGGCAATTCCCCGGCCTTGATAAACAATTTTCCGTCCTCAATCTTGAAGGCGTATTCAAACAGCCCACGCTCGGGTGGTCCCGACGCTCTTGATCCATCTTCGTAATACACGCCGCCGTGACAGGGACACATGAACAACCGTGACTGCGGGAACCACCGCACGGGACATCCAAGATGAGCGCAATTGATCGCAAATACCTGGAACGCTTTCGCGTCAATCCGTCTCACCCAACACGAACTGTCAGCGGTTTTCCCATCCGCTGGTCCCACATCCGGATTGCGAAACGTTGCCAATCGAGTCTGTCCCGGAGGATATAGCTCAATCGTTCCCAGTGGCAGCCAGCTTTCATAGTCCGATTTTCTGGCTCGGGTCAGTGGGGAAGCCAGATACCCGACAATCGGAATTGCCAGCAGTCCACCAATGACCGCATTAAACGCGATTCCGAGTTTCATCAACAGCGTACGCCTTGAAATGCTGTCTGGCAGAGTCATTGCGCTTCTCCCGCGATCCCGGCCGTGTTGGCGTAGGGCCGTCCTGGAAATTCAGGTCGCTGAGCCGAAAGCCAAGCGACGACGTCGGAAATCTCCTGGGCACTCATCGGTCTTCCGGGAATATTATTTCGCCAGTCAGGGGCACCAAAATCGGGCCGTCCGACAATTACCAACGTTCTTAATTCCTGATCCGTCAGCAACGCGAGAAACGAGCCATCGACGATTGAGCTTGCCTTCCCGCCGCTACCCCCAACTCCGTGGCAGGACGCGCAGTAGGAGTCATAGACAACACGACCCCGCTTCGCATCTCCAGGTTCGGTTCCCGAATAGGGCGGCGCGACTGCACCTTTA
The DNA here is from genome assembly GCA_963723725.1 of Candidatus Acidiferrales bacterium. Taxonomy (GTDB): domain Bacteria; phylum Acidobacteriota; class Terriglobia; order Acidiferrales; family UBA7541; genus Acidiferrum. The sequence continues at coordinate 788,903 of CAVRSA010000009.1, read as the reverse complement.
AGAACATCGGACTTTGCGTAATGTTCCCGGAGTCCGCGCACAATCACATCGACTTGGTTATCCGTGAGCATCCCGCCCGCGCTTTTCGCAAATGCGGGCATCGAGGTTCCCGCGATGCCATTCGTTATTGATTTCCTCAAGACGTCATCGTCCGCAATCGCCAGATACACTGGATCGGTAATTGACAAGGCGGCCCCGCCTTTACCTTCTGGTCCATGGCACCCGGAACAATTGGCGCTGAACAGGAGATGGAAGTCCGTGATGTTATCGGGATCGATTGGAATATCGCCGGCCGTCGGACGCCCGGGTAAATTGCCACAGCCGCCAGAAATGACGGGTACGATGACAGCCCACACGGCTAGCACAATCGAAGGCAGCCTCATCGCTGTCCGTCCTCGCGCTTTCGTTGCGCCATTACTCCCGGGGTCTCGATCCCGGCGCGAACCGAGAAGGGAATAATCTGTTTGACCGGGATGCGTTGCTGCCGCACCACGACAAGCCCTGCGACGATTCCGAAGGCAAACTGTGACGCAATGAACCACCACCAATTCACGTACCGGCTGAGCAGCGGATTAATGAGATCGAGCATGCTGCGTAGCAACCCGGACCATAGGATTGGCGCCACCAGCCCACCCAGAAGAATCGGCCGTCGCGGAATCATCGGCAACATCGCTCCATAGAGCAATCCGACAAGCACCGAGGTAAGCAAGTGGATAAACGTTGCAATCAAGAAACTATCCAGGTGGAACGCCTTCAGGGAGTCAGGCCCAAACTTCATCGACTGCGTGTAGGCCGTCGCTGCCAGCAAATTGATTGGGTACCAGATGCTTCCTTGTTTCAGTAGGCCGTAGGTACAGGCAAGCGCAGCCATTGCCACGCTTCCCGCGAGTCCGCCTTTAACCCCTGCCGAGACCGGGTAGGTTTCCAGTGGCAACAACGCGCGGGGCAATTCTGGCGCGATGTTCAGCCGTTCAATCCCGCTCCTCGCAGTAGTTGGCACAAAGCTCTCCGGAGTGACCTCGCAATCGACATGTCTCTCCTGCGGGAAGACATCCCGAAACCATCCAATGCATCCCACAAGAACCAGAATGGCCCCCAGAAGCACTACCGACAGACTGGTGATCAGTCCGGTGAACAGCAGCGTAACGCCGAACGCCAAGGTAATTGGCCACGCCGTGGGCGCAGGCAGCCTAACTGGTGTCGCCGGATTCTCTTTCGCCACGCCCGATGGATTCACGAAAGACATCCTTTCTCTACTTCGAGCACTGAACTGGGTGATTTCTAGCCGAGTTTCCGACCGAGCGATTCTTAACGTCCAATGACATAAACTACGCTGAACACCACGACCCAGACCACATCGACGAAATGCCAGTACAAACCAAATGTGTCGATGTTGTTTTTATGTTCCTGCCGGACTTTTCCCGCCAGGGCCAGCAGCAGGATGGTCAGCAATCCAATCAATCCGACACACACGTGGAACGCATGAAGTCCCACCAGCGAATAGTACGTGGTGCCGAATAGATTGGTGCTGATCGTGAATCCGTGTTCGTAAATCAAGTGATGCCACTCCCGTGCAGTTGCAATCAAGAACAGCGAACCAAGCGCCAGGGTGAGGAACCACCACAACCTGAATCCTCTCAAATCCGACTTGCCCAGTGCAGCGATCGCGGCATGAATTGTGAAACTGCTTGAAAGCAGGCAAATCGTCGAAAAAATCGGAGTCTCAAGAACTTCTTTCGGCGTGGGGCCCGTCAGGCTCTTCCCGATGTAAAAAATGTATGCCACGACAAATATCGTAAATATGGCGGACTCAGCAGCGATCAGACAGGACATCCCCACTTGCCCTTTATAGGGCGTCCATTGCGGTTCAGATACGCTTTCCGTAATTACGTTTGTGCTTACACCCATTGTTCCTCGTCGCTTTGCCTTACTCGTATCTCCAATCCGGGTCTTCCGGATGCTTCAAATCCCATAGCGGTCTCCGGCTCAATACTGCCGGAATGCTCGCGAAGTTGTACTCGGGCGGTGGAGAAGATGTCGACCACTCGAGCGTCCACGCGTCCCATGGATCATTTCCCGCCAGTTTTCCCCTGAAAATGGAATAGAGGAGATTGCCAACGAAAATCAGGGTGCCGATGATCTGGAACAACACACCCACGGTCACAATGAGATTCCAGATCTCCCACCCGCGATCTGGTTCATAGGTATAAATTCGTCGAGGCATCCCCAGCACGCCCGGAATGTGCATGAAATCGAATGTGAGGTGGAAACCAATTACGAAGAGCCAAAAATGCAGTTTGCCGAGCGTTTCGTTGTACATTCTTCCACTCATCTTCGGAAACCAGTAATAAAATGCCCCAAAGATCGCAAACAGAATTCCCCCGACAATGACATAGTGAAAATGCGCCACCACGAAATACGAATTACCCAATTGCCAGTCGAACGGGGCCGCCGCCATCATGATTCCGGTCAGTCCCGCGATCAAGAATTGAAACAGGAATCCGACACAGAACAGCATCGGCGTCAGGAAGTGCAGTTTCCCACCCCACATTGTTCCCAGCCAGTTGAAAATCTTGATCCCCGTTGGTACCCCGACGACCATCGTTGTAATCGCAAAAAAACTGTTTGCGTACGAATTCATTCCGACTGTAAACATATGGTGAGCCCACACGCCGAAGCTCACAAAGCCGATTCCGATCGTCGCGGCGACCATCACCGGGTAACCAAAAATCGGTTTACGCGAAAATACAGGAATAATTTCCGAAACGAACGCGAAGGCGGGGATCACCAGCACGTAGACTTCCGGGTGCCCGAATATCCAGAAGAAGTGCATCCATAAAACAGCCGAGCCGCCTGCTTGTGTATCGAAGAAATGGGCTCCGAGAAATCGATCGAGAGAAAGCATGATCTGTGCGGCGGTCAGCGGAGAAATCACCAGGAGCACCATCGCTCCCATCACGAGGTTCAGCCATACCAGCAACGGCATTTTCCCTAATGTCATTCCCGGGCACCGCAGACTCGCAATCGTAGCCACGAAATTGACGGCGGCGCCGATGCTCCCCATCCCGGACACCAGCAGGCTCAGCGTCCAGAAGTCAGTGCTGTGGCCCAGTGAAAATGTCTTCGAGGTAAGGGGCGCATAGGCGAACCACCCAACATCCGGCGCAGCGCCTACGCCGTAAATTCCATATCCGCCTACAAAACTGAAGTACAGGAGAATACCGCCAAAGGCAGTCAACCAAAAACTCAACGCATTCAGCCGAGGAAAGGCCATGTCCCTCGCGCCAATCATCAGAGGGATCAGATAGTTCCCGAATCCGAACAGCACTGGCATTGCCACGAAGAAAATCATGGTCGTGCCGTGCATGGTGAACATTTGATTGAACGTTTGCGGTGAAACAAAATGATTGTGCGGCACAACTAGCTGAATCCGCATCACCGTTGCTTCAATTCCACCAATCACCAAGAACAAAACTGCATACAAAATATAGAGAATGCCCAGCCGCTTGTGATCGACAGTCGTTATCCATGAATACAGAACATCGCTGAATGGGCGCGATGGCATGTGTTCCGCTGTCAGGGCTTCCGATTTCGACACCATTCCTGTCTACCCCGCTCCTACCGCAACGATTCCAAATACGTCACGACCGCGTGCAAATCCTCATCACGCAAATTCATCGCAGGCATCAGGCTTCCTGGTTTAATTGCCTCGGGGTTTAGAATCCACAATTTAAGATTCTCCCCGGTGTTTGCCGCGGCGCCCGCTGCGATCGTGTCGCGGCTCATCAGGTGTGTGAGATCGGGGCCGAAGCGCCCGTTCGCAACAGTTCCCGACACTGCGTGACAGTTGATGCAGGCTGTTTTCTCGAATATCGCCCGCCCTGTCGCCACTGCTTCCGACGGCGCTGCCGTCTGCTGCTCTGCCAGCGTCCACTTTCGGAATTCCTCCGGGGTATCTGCGTAAACGCGTAGCAGCATTTTTGCGTGCTGCGTTCCACAGTATTGAGCGCACTGCCCAACATACATTCCCGCTTCGTGGGGTTCGATCCACATCGAATTCTGGCGATTTGGAATCAAATCCGTTTTTCCTGCCAACTGCGGGACCCAGAAACTGTGGTCCGTATCGGCTGACAACAGCTTCACAAATGTCGGAGTGGGATGTTCTTTGTTACTAACCGGAACGTGGAGCTCATTCGCAGTCACAATTCCCAATCCGGGATAGCGAAACTCCCACCAGTATTGATGTCCGATCGCCACAACTTCGAGCGCGCCTGGAGGAGGCTGGGCTTCCTGCACCGACTGGATCACGCGCGCCGTAGCAAAGAAGAGAACTAGTACGATCAGGACCGGCACAACCGTCCAGGCCAGTTCAATCTGATTGCTCCCATAGACCTGTGCGGGCTCGAGTGTGTCTGTGCTGCCACCCTGGCGGAACTTCGCCACTGCATAGACGAGCAAGGAAAATACCACCGCGAAAATCAGCCCGGTGATAACCAGGACAAAAAGGGAGAGACGGTGTATGGAATCGGCAGGGGTCGATGCGGGCTTGAAAATGTCAGGTGTTTGGACTTGCCCAAACAGCGCAAACGGGCCGCCCATCTGGAACAGGGTTGCGGTGAAAAGGGGCGCCAGCCATGGCCCCTTCATGACACGAAAGCAGGTTTGCTTCCAATTGAATCTCGGCTGAGTCATAAGAAAAGCTTTCGTGAAAATTCGGGCTCAGGCGCGCTAGACTACCACATCTTGGATGTTTCTTGGCTCAATTAGTATTTAACCTTCTCGCTCAAGCTTGGATTTCGACCCATGATAATCGATGTGGTTGCGGTTAGGCCGGCCTTGGGCTCCTTGCCCTCCGTGCTGATTTATGGCGACTCGGTCGTGGCTTGTATCAAGGGGCCAGAAGCCTGATCTTTTTCCGGTTCTCCCCACGATACGAATTTCAGATCCAGGACAAAAATCGAATAGAGCACCGGCACAAGCAGTAATGTGATGAATGTGGCTACTGCCAATCCACCGATTTGCGCAAAACATAGCGGTTGCCAAAGTGGGCCACCGTGGATGGCAAGGGGGAACAATGCCAGAATCGTGGCGCCGACCGTGATCATAACAGGCCGCAGGCGCACAATTCCCGCATCGAGCAGTGCCTGCTCGAGCGGTTCACCCTTCTCATGCATCTCCTCGATAAAATCAAACAGCACAATCACGTGACTGACGATAACCCCGATCAGACTGGCGATTCCGAGAAACGCCATAAAGCCAAAAGGTGCGTGCATGACCTCAAGCGCGATGAGCGCCCCGGCAACTCCGTATGGGGCCGCGGCCAGTACCAAAAGCGGTTTGACCGAGTGCTTAAACTGAAACGCCAGCGCCAGGAAAATCAGAGCAATGGACACCCCCATGATCACGCTCAGGTTCTTGAATCCCTGTACCTGTTTTGCCTGCTCACCACTCACGATGATGCTGTAACCCGGCGGCAAGGATCCCTGCAATTGCTTCAGCCTCGGCAGCGCCGCCGCGAAGACTTCCGACGGCAGCACGCCCGGATTCGTGAACGCTTGCACGGAAATGGTACGGAAATGTTCCAAGTGCCGGATTCGCAACGTCTGCAACTCATTTTCGATTTTGCTTACTTCGAGCAGAGGGACCTTGTTGTTTGACTCTGAGGAATACACATATAGATTCTGCACATCAGAAAGTTTTGCGCGTTCTTCCATGCGCAACCGGGAAACCACGGGAATCTGTTGGTCCCCTCGTCGGAGAGTCGTGACTCCAGCCCCGCTCAGCGCGGTGCTCGAAGATTGCGCCACGTCCTGATTCGTGACTCCCGCCAGATTGGCGCGGTCCGGGTCTACCTTCAGTGAGACTTCAAATCCGTCTTCGCCCCAATCTTCCCTAACGCGGGCCGACCCAGGACTGGCTCGAAGAATCGAGGATACCTGCGAAGCAATCGACCGAAGTGTGCGTATATCTTTCTCCTCGTCGAGCGCGCTGATGTCGGCAAGGCCTGTGACGCGCAATTCGACTGGATAATCGACCGGGTTGGTCTGCAACTGCCTCACATCTACACGTGTTCCCGGTACATTACTGGTGATCGCATTCTGAAAGACGCTCACAAGTTTGGGGGTATCGTCCTTGTCATAAAGCTCAATAATGACTTGCGCGTAATTCAGTTGTTGAAGTTGCGGAGTAACTGAGAACCAGAACCTTGGACCACCTCCCCCTTCAAAGGTCGTCAGCGACTTCAAGATTGGCTTCGGTTTTCCATCTTTCCCGGGATGAGCTTTTCCGTATTCGTCGGCCTTCGCCCGGACGATACTTTCCACCTGTATTGCCGATTGATTGGTCACAAACAGTGGTACGTCGTTCGGCAGCCAAACATCGAGAAACGACAGATACTGCACATCGTCAGGGAAAAACTGTGTCTTCAGTTGATACCCCAAATATCCCCCCAGTGCCAGAAACACGAGAGAGGCGGCAAAGACCGGCCAGCGATGATCGATTGCGAATTTCCCGATCCGATAGTAAAACCCGCTGAAACCGGTGGTACGCCGCAGTGCCATACTCGTTTCCTGCTTTTTCGTCGGCCGTAACAGGTAGTATCCGAGGAAGGGAATAAAGGTCATGGAAACCAGCCTCGAAGCTACCAGTGCACACGTCATCACTACCGGTAAGCTGTAGAGAAATTCTCCTGTCGTCCCGGTGAGCAGGAGGAACGGGATGTACGCCACAATGTTGGTTATCGTTGCAAAAAGAATGGCGTGAGCAAGCTTTGTTGGGCCAAGCCACGCCGCGATCACGGGCGGGTGATAATCGGCAAGGGAACGCTTGATGGAGTCCCCTGCGACGACCGGGTCGTCCACCAGAAGCCCGAGTGCGATAATCAGGGTAGCAATCGACACTTGCTGCAAATCGATCCCCAATAGATGGGCAAATCCGAATGTCATCGCGAGGGTGATGGGAATTGACAGGGCCATCAAGACCGCGGACCGCCATTCCCAAAAGCCGACCAGCGAAACCAGGACGACGAGCAGAATGGCCTCGTAGAGAGCATCCATAAATAAATCGACATTTTCCTCGACCTGTCGAGGCTGGTCTGATGTAGAGGCAACAATCAGATCTGCTGGTAACAAACGCTTCGTCTCGGCCAGCTTATCTCGCACGTTTTCGGCAAATTTGGCGATCTGTTCGCCCTTGCGCATCTGCACGGAAAGCGTTACTGCTCGCGTTCGGCGCCATTTGCCCGATGCGTCTCGCCAGCAGTAATAATTAAGATAGCGCGCAGGACTCTGATATCCACTTCTGATGTCTACCAGATCCCGCAGATATACCGAGGACCCAAACCCGGAGCTGCCGACAATCACATTGCCGATATCAGCTGGCGTCGCGAACTCTCCGGATGGATCGATCAGAATATTCTTCGAACCAGCCTCCAGCGCACCACCGGGCAGGGTAATATTTCGAGCGTTCAAAATTCCCTTCAAGTTCGACGGTTGCAGTCCGTAGGAAGCCAGTCTTTCCTGCGAATAGTCTAAAAAGATCTGCTCCGGCAAGACGCCGGAACGATCCACACGGGAAACTTCCGGAGCTCCCACCAGTGCCCGGGAGAGCAAATCCGTAAAATCATCAAGCTGGTGATATGTATATTTGTTCCCCGGCGATGCTGCCAGCAGGATGCCTACCTGCTCGGGCTCGCGAACCACAATTGGCGGCCACGTGTCGGGGTGAATCTCCGATTCATGCAATCGCGACTCGACAAAGTCTCTTCCGTATGCGTAAAGCTCGCGATCGCTCTTGCTGGTGAATGCGTCCGCCAACACAAAACCAGGGCCACCAATCAGTTTCGCGTCGCTCAGCAGATGATCCGCCTCCGCCGCTTGCGTGAATAAATGCAGCGTTCGTTCCACGGCCTCTTCCGGAACCGCTTCCGGGAAGCAATACACAATTGTGACCGGGCTCATTCCGGACTTTGCCCGCCGTGTCGCACGTACTTTTGCCAGAACCTGTTCAATCGCGTGTGAGCGGACGGCAATCGCCGTCTGGTCTTCCAGGGGACTTGCCACCGTCAACATCAGTGCAGCAGTATCACCAAAATCGCTGTTGAACTTGATGGGACCCGCACCCTGCGGCAGGCTCAACGAATTCAACTTCAAGTTCATGTCGCTGAATTCCTTCTTCGAGTCCGTCACTTTGTCAGACAGCTGTACCTGGATAATCGAGAGGCTTGGCATTGACAGCGATTTGATCCCGAAGTCGCCGCCGATCGGTGCGCGAATGTTCGGATTTTCTGCGATGGTCGACTCGATCGGCCGGGTGACCAGCTGTTCGACTTGTTCCGCCGTGGCGCCAGGCCATTGCGTAATCACGGACGCAACGCGCACCGGGATATCCGGATCCTTGCGCTTCGGCATCAATGTGTAGCCGTAAATTCCCAGAGCGCAAGTCGCAAGAAGCAGAATCCAGGAAATCTGGCGGTTCTCTACGAAGAAACGCGCTGTGTTGTGCTCGTTGCGTATGTAGTCCGCGTCGCTTCGATGGGCCATTCGTTCTCTCGGGTTACCTAAAAAGACTACGGAATGACGCGTACGGTCTGTCCGTCGGTCACCAGTGTCGCGCCGTTCGAAATTACCCTCTCACCCAGGCTCACGCCTTTTACGATTGAGACCATATTTCCGAACGCTGTTCCAGGCTGGACGGTCCGGCGCCGTGCGACATCTCTATCGCCTTCGCGAACGACAGTGAAGACGTTGAATGTTTTCGATCCATCGGGCGGCGAAACAATGGCGCTCAACGGCACAACTAAGAGTGGCGTCGACAATTTCGCCTGTCCCAGGTCAAGCGTTGCCACCATCCCGGATTTCAGTAACCCCTTGGAATTCTGCAGCGTCACTTCCACCTGAAACGTTCTGCTCTTCTGATCCGCCTGCGGAGAAATTGCCGTAACCTGTCCGGGGAATTCTTCGGGATAGGTTTCCGTCTGGATTGACTGGCTTCTTCCCAACTGTACCGACGACAGAACCGTATCTGGAATTCCGAATATCGCTTTCACGACATCAGTTTGCCCCATCGTGAATCCAGCCGTGCCCGTGGCCACGAGCATTCCGAGTTCGATATTGCGTGCGAGGATTTGACCGTCCATGGGGGCGCGCAGTTCGCAATCGTCAAGTGATTGCTGGGCCTGGCTCAGGGCAGCCTGCGAGGTGATCACCGCTCCTTGACTAGAGTCGAACTGCGCCTTCGCTGCGTCGAAGTCCGATTGCGTCAGGGCGTTCGCTCTGTAAAGTGCCTGCGCTCGTGCGAAATCCTGTTTGGCCTTCTGCGACGCAGCCTGCGCCTGCTCCAACTGTCCTTTGTATTGATCAACCGCGTGCTGATAGTCCGACTGCCGGACGGTCGCAAGAACCGTACCTTTCTTGACGTAATCTCCTTGTTGCAAATTGCGCACTCGTTTATCAACGCCTGTCCGCTGGAGAATGCTCGAAACGTAACCGGCCGATTTGAACGACACGGACAATTGCGAATAGGGAACGATGCTTGCGGAATAGTTGATTCCTTCATTTCCCGAGTATTGTTGGACATCGGTTACCACGACGGGCGTCGCGGGCGTTTCTTGCGGCGGTTTTTGCGACGCGCACCCAACCTGCGAGAGCAGCGCCAAGGTGCACACCGCCCATGCCAAATATTTGTGTGATCTGTCCTTCGCGATCATCTAGTCCTCGCCAAGCGACTTCTCAAATTCGGAGCGCGCGCCCCAGAACGCGGAAAGCGCTTGCTGATATTGCGCCGTGGCCTGTGCCATATTCGCCTGTTCTGTCTGTAAAACGCTTAGCAATACCGTTTTTTGTTTGTATTGTTCCAGAGTCACCTGAAGTTTCTGTTTTTCAGCCTCCATTCCGAGTTGGGAAACCTTGAGTGCCGCCCGCGCCTCCCGCAGCTTGCGAAATCGGTTATCGAGATCGATCAGCACCTGGTTGTTTGTCTCAACTAGATTCAATTGACTCTGTTCGATCCCGTGTTGTTTTTCGTCCAGAAGATGTCTCTTGTATCCCCAATCGAACAGATTCCACTTGAACGAGACCCCCAGTGAGTTTATGTTCTGGGGTAACCCTTCAATGGCAAACGGTGAGAAATACAGATATTGAATTCCAATCTCTGGAATGTACTGAGCTTTTTGCAGTCGCCGTGCGTAGACTGCTTGTTCAATTTTGAATTGGGCCTGGTGAACTTCGGTTCGATTTGCGAGGGCCCGCTGACGGGACTGCTGCAAGTCCTGCTCTTCCGGCAGCGTTTCCGGTACAGGGCTCAACCGAAAATCCGTGGTAATGTCCCGTCCCATCAGATTGTTCAGGTTCTCCTTTTGCGTTTCATAAGTATCTTCGAGCGTTATCTGCTGCAATTCGGCTTGGGCCACCTGAGCCTTGATGCCCGCCGATTGATAGCCCAGTGCCGTTTTTTCCTGAACATACTGCTCGGTCGTCCGATCCACTTCTTGAAGTGCCTTTAAATTCTCGTCCGCGGCTTCGAGCGAGCTCTGGGTTTGTAGCAGGGAATAGTACGCTTCCTTCACCGAATTTGTAATTTGCTGCTTTTGCTGTCGCAACTGCTCTTCAGTCAACTTCTTCCCGACTTTCAGCAATTGAATATTCAGATGGGCACTCCAGAGCTGGGTCAACGGCTGGTATGCTTCAATTACGCTCATTCCCGAGAATTTGGGCTGGGTTGTCACCACCGAATTGGTGTTCGGAACTGGTGTTCCGCCGACGTTCCCGAACACTCCTTCGGGGATGTTCACGTTTACCGCCGTCAACAAGCCAGACGCCATCAGTTGCACGTTAAACTGCGGATAGCGCTGGGTCTTTGCCGCGAGGATGTCATCATTGGCGGAAAGTACGCTCTCCGCTGCAATCTTGATCAGCCGATTGTTGTGCTGGGCTTCGGTTATGGCCTCTTCGAGCGTCAAAATGCTGGCAGATTCATTTTTCTGCGCGGGAACACGTGCGCCTGTTAGAACTAGCAGGGATAAACAAATCACGAAGCGGGGCGTTCGGACTATGCTCGACTGTCCGTGCTTCAGCCTGCTCTGTAGATTCGCGTGAGGGAGCAATGTCCACCGCTGGATGGATACGTCCAAGCGTAAAGAGAACGTCCGCGAAATTTATATCTTGCGGTTGGATCTGTCAATCCGAAAGGGAGCAACAAGGGAGCAAAGGCAGAAGTGATTGTGAAGCCCAATTTCTCCCCCAAAAGTCCACCCCTAACCGGGAGAGAACGAAAGGTGTTTATCCGGGATCCCGCATCGCCGGCATTTCTATCGCTGCGCCAGAAGCGCTTTGCCATGTTGTCGCGGTTACTTTGTCGATTTGAAAAACTAGCGGCTCCGAGGTTCCGGAGCCGCTAAATTGCGGCAAGACCTTGACCCGGCGTTTTCTCCGCCCAGAAGAAACCCGAATCAACGCTCATCGCAAATTCAATCTCGTTTCGCACACCTTTTTTCTCACTCTTCTGCCAATCCTGCCATCCCCCTTTAGAACCACACTGATGCCGTGCAGCGTATAGGCTCCCGTATCCGGGTTACTCAGTTATACTGGCTGTACACTGCAGGTGATCTGAGACGCCTTAGCTGGAGTATCTCCATAGTGGTTAGCCCGCCTTCTGACATCAATGAGGTAATTGGTGAGGCTTGGCAAGCAGCCAAGCGCGTGCCCGGATATTTGCTTGAAAACGAGGCCCGTTTTCTCGGATTTATGGCCGCTTGCTCCCCCGCCACAGGCGTCATCGTGGAGATCGGGAGTTTCAAGGGGCGGTCTACGGTAATGTTGGCCAAAGTCGCAGGCCACTACGGGCTTGGCCCAATTATCGCAATCGATCCTCACACACATAATTTATCTCTCGAGCATCAAGGCACGCCTCTTCCTTCTACGTACGAGGAGTTTCAGTCTTCATTGCGAACCGCTGGAGTCTCGGAACAGGTTGAAGTGCATCGCGCATATTCGACCGATATTAGTTCGAACTGGAAGCGGCAAATTCGTTTCCTGTGGATTGATGGAGACCATAGCTACGAAGGTGCGAAGGCGGACTTTGATGGCTTTTCGAGGTTTGTTTCGGTTAACGGGGTCGTCGCCCTACATGATGCCCTCAATAATTTTCCGGGTCCGATTCGCGTTTTTGTTGAGGATATTCTCCGGCCGAATCTTTTTACTGCCACAGGTTTCGTTCATTCTATCGCGTGGGCGCAATATAATCCGGCAAATGCTCCGAGGTATGCAGAGTCTCGCCAGAGGCTGGAGCGACGGGCAGCCCGCTTAATGCCATTCGTCCGGGACGGTCAGCAACTTCACGGCATGAGGAAGAAACGATTCAAACTGAACCGTTGGTTAGTCCCGCAAACTGTCGTTAGCGCGAGCAATCTATCTAGGGTGTTGCTTGCCGACCAAGCTTCTACCGACTAGTGGTCACGGAGGCGCAAAATGGTAACTGGACAGGTAATCTCGACGACTGCAGCGATGTTTTCCGAGGAGTCATGCGTTCGTTGCGCCAAAGGTTTTCCGTGGGCTGCGGTCGGCTACTACTTTTGCCGCGACTCAGCGCTCAAGCCGTAGCGGCTTGCTTTGTTTTCTGTTCGAGAGCCTCTAGTGCCCTGAACTCACGATCGATGTGCGGCTCTAAGCGAAGTGTGCCCGAGTGCAGTACACAGCGTTTTCCAGGTGGAACTCCACAGGTAGGACATGTCACGGAGGATATTTGCTTGGCTGTGAGTTCACTCTTTTTCATGACTATAGAATGGGGCAGCATCTCGCCGCGAGTCTGTTCAATTTTGGACAATGGTAGACAAGCCTCATGAACTCTGAGTGTGCACGGAGCGTGCCCGCCAGTGTCACCGCCAGATGTACTTGCCGCAAGGGCAGGGAATGGTTTCAGCCGGATTTTGCTTTTCGAGGGATTTCTGACAAACGGGACATTTCTTTTGCCACATATCTGCCTTTTTCGCGATCTTAGTCCTCACGACAAGGCTAGTGCACCGCGACTCTTCTGACTGCCTCTTTTTGTACACTGCCTGGCGATTGGCAGGCAAACGATGCGTCGGGGGATATTGCCTCTAGTGATCGTCCGTGGGCGCGGGGGTATCGTCAGACCACCGGCTGACCGGAACTAAAAACACGGTATGTCGTTCCGGAATGTCGGCAAACGCTGCAACCACGGGAGAGCCCGGCAATCCTGCGCCCCAGCTTGCAGGCTCGGTTGTCGGAACGAAAAACATCAAGTGTGGGCGCCAGTGCCCGTCCTGGTCATTCAAGTAGCCTTGTTTAGAGAGCATGTAGCTCATCGCGCCGGGATCCAGGCCTGGTAGCTCCTTCTTATCAAGCGCACTGCTTATGTTTTCGAAGATCTGAGTTTTGGTTCGCCCAGCCAATACGAGCTCCGTTTTTTTGAGCGTGAGGGGAATGTTGAATCGCGCCGCGGCCGGATTGAAGCAGATTGGAGCACGCAGTTTGGGATTCCAAAAGTCTGGATCATCGATTCCGGCGGCCCACGAACGCCAAACCAAGCACACGAAACCATTCGTTCCTTTCTTGGCGGATTCGTAACCGTGCCGCCCGAGGACCATGACCTCGGCATCTCGCGAGACGGATTCAGGCGCAGCGGTCCGTGCCAGGGCGATCTCCGCACCTCGCTCCATCAGGTATTGGTCAAGCGGGGCCATGTTCGGATAGGGTTTTTTGCTATCCTGTGCACAGGACCCCGAAGCCGCGCTGATCATGACCATCAGCATTAAGACGGCGCAGATTCTCGTTTCACGAATATTTTGCCTCATTGGCTTCCCCCGAGACGGTACCTTCCGGCTCCACAACAGGATTGGGAGGCTTCTTGTCGCTAAAGTCAACCATCGTCTTTGGAACCCTTGGCTCACGCGGATGAGCAGGCACGCGCGGTGATAATCTCTGCGACACCGTCGCTTCTAAACCAGTGGCTGATCGGGTCTGTAATTGTGGCGCAGCGTTAATGATCCATCAGGATTTAAGGCCTGCCGGCACGCCCAGCGGACTGGATGACGCATACCCTTCACTTCAAGCTCGGCTTTCAGTCGCAGGCCTTCCCATTTGGCGCCTGGGGGCAGGACCAACATAGCTTGATGAACGCCAGTCGGCTTGGGATAGCCCGCATCGATGCAGCCGGATACGCTAATCTTATTGTCCTCACTGAACACGGTTAGACGAAGCACTCCCGGAACAGCGGCCATCCCGTCATTTGCGAGTCCGATGACTAGGCCCGGAACGTCATCACGCCGGAACGTCCAGATAAATGATGGACGGATGCGATAACCAACCCGGCGAGCGATCTGATCGATCGGTTCCGGATATTTATCGTAGTAGCTCTGGATGCTCTGGGCCGACTGATTGTGCCAACTCCAGAGCGAAAGATAGTTAACGCCGACATCAGCAACGTGGGAAATGATTTGTTCGTTGTAGGTGATTCCATCTTCGTCTATCCGAAGTTGTTTGGGATCGCCAGTCGTGAACCCGACTTCGCAGATCGCTGCGGCCCACGCAGGACGATTGCTGAGCGCCTCGATTTGCGTGTTCTCGATGAAGATTGTGTCGGTTCGCAACCAGTTGCAGGTACGCATGGTTCGGTCGAGCAACTCCGCGTTGCCTACGTTGCTAAAGTCTGGTTGCGTGTTCGTGGCCAGAGGAACTCTGGTCCACTCGTCAAGCTGCACCTCGAACATGGCGGACCAGGTCTGTTCGGCAACCAGTTGACTAGGGAATGGATTACCTTCGTACGGCCATGTGTGACCTTCACCCCAAAAACCGTACATCATCGTGTCCATAAACTCGATCTGCGGATTACCGTTGAGTTCGGCGGCCAGCAGTTCGTTCAATTCGCGGAACGCCGCTTGATAAGCCGGAGCATCGTAACGCGGTACCCGATTATCTTTCCGGTAGCGCACCTCCGCGGGGTTCCCCTTCCACTCCCCCTTGAGTTTTACGTAGGGGACCTTGTCGAGGAGAAAGTCAGGCATGCCGGGCTCTGCAACGTCCGGGTTTTCCAACTGTACGCGGAATCCGATTTGCTTCTTATAGCGGCGAGCCAGATCGAAGGTGATTTTCCACCACTCCGGGAAGTCCAGTCGACCGGGCTGCTTCTGCACTTCGCGCCAGTTGGGGCGGAGATAGATCTTTTGGGCGAAGGGCAGCTTGATCAGATCTTCAAGCGTTTGCTCCATCGGTTGACCTGGAATCTGGAGCGGCCCGGTGTCGTCTGAAACGTAGACGATGAGGCCCATTCCGTAGTTCGGAACGATGTCTTTCGATGGCGTCGTGACCATGGCAACATCGCTGTCAGGAACGACTGCACATGGGCCATACTGCGGGAACGGCCCCTGGTACAGGCGGTCGGGAACTGACGGACCGGGTCCCCAGTCGTATTTGTCCCAATTGTGCTCTGGAATGGACGCGCTTGCTGTGGCTTTGCCCAATCCGAACGCTAATCCCGTAGCGGCGGCGGACTTGAATAACGTTCGACGGTTCATAGATGCTCCTCGAGCGGTGAAACCAGTGATCGTTCGATACGGCAGATGATATCCTAGAAACCGAAACCAAACGAACGAAATAGAAATAAATCGAACATAGACCCGCCTCGCGCTGGCAACCTGTACCTGTTTAGGACGCGAAATACGTCACATTGGTAAGCAGCTGCTGAATCACGCGAATCTTTGAAATCGGTCTTGTCGCTTACCGCCAAGACTCGCGACTTTGGGTGGACCTCCATGCGGACGGGCTTCAGATTAGCCGCGATTATATTTCTTACCTCTATGACGTCGCACGGTGTGTTCAGCCAAGAACCTGGTTCCCCCGGCTCTGCAACGGAAGTTCCCACCTCGACCGCGGCGCAAAAATCGGAATCAACACCGAAGCAGGAAGTCTCCATGCAGGATACGGTCAGTACCTTCAAACTTCGCGTTAATCTCGTTCAGGTTCACGTCGTCGTGCGTGACAATACCGGGGCGCCGGTCGCAGGTTTACTCAAGGAGAATTTTCAGTTACTCGACAACGGCAAGCCCCAGACCATCATTACCTTCGGAATTGAAGACACTCAATCCCGCAAGGCGCAATCGGAAGCCGCCGAAAAGACGGCTGCGAATCTCAGCGACACTCCGGGAGCAGATTCCGCGATTCTTCCAGACCGTTTCGTGGCTTTGGTTTTTGATGATCTTCACCTTCTCACGGCGGATATAGCTGCCGTCAGAAGTGCTGCGGACGGGTTCATCGATTCAATTGATCCGGCCGATCGTGTTGGGATATTCACAACTTCTGGGCTCCTGACGCAGGATTTCACGTCCGACAAGCAGCTACTGAAGGAAAAATTGCTAAGTCTCACGTCCCACAGCCGATTGATGAGCACTCCGGGCGCATGTCCCAACGTTAGCTACTCAATGGCAACTCAGGTCGAGAAGGAAGGGGGACCGCCTGTCCCGGCGGGCAGGAATCTACCGGACGTTACTATTCCATCTGCATTTAACATTCTCGTTCAGGAAACACTTCGCTGCTCGCCGGGGATTACTCTTGATACAGCAATTTCTTTAGTAGCAGCCGCCGTCTCCCGGGTCCTGAATGTGGGCGAAGCAGAAAACCGAGATACCTACAGACGGCTTGAAAGCGCGGTGCGGCTGTTGGCTGGCAAGCCGGGGGAGAGAGTGCTTCTCCTCGTTTCGCCTGGGTTTCCAATTGCAAGGCTCACGAGCGAACTTTCCGAGGTTGTCGAGCACGCGAACAGAGCTAATATTGTGATCAATGCGATTGATGCACGCGGGCTATACACGCCAAATCTCTTGGGAGACATTTCTGAGGGAGGTTCGGATCCCCCAGCATTGGTGGGATCGAAGGCGAACTACCGCCTGGGCGAGCAGCTAGAGCAGGAATTCGTGTTAATGGATTTCTCCTACGGTACCGGAGGAAGATTTTTCCATAACTCGAACGATCTGGTCGGGGGCCTGAAACAACTGGGGAGCGTGCCAGAGGTTGCCTACGTCCTGGGTTTTTCACCGCAAAATCAGAAGATGGACGGGCATTTCCACGCGCTCAAGGTATCCCTCATTGACAGGCAAAAATACTCAATTCAGGCTCGACGCGGCTACTACGCCCCTAAGCAAGTTGACGATCCTCAGCAAGCGCAAAAACAGGAAATGCAGGATGCCGTTTTTTCCAGGGATGAGATCTATGATCTGCCATTGACTCTGCAGACACAGTATTTCAAGACCGGCGACAGCATTGCCCGCCTCAGTGTAGTCTCCCGTCTCGATATCAAAGCGATGCGGTTTCGGATCGTCGAAGGCCGGCATTTCGACGATGTTGATTTCGCGACAGCGATCTTTGACAACGACGGAAACTACGTCATTGACGGCGGCAAGCTCGTGAAGCTGCGCCTGGAAAATGACACCTTCGATCGCTTAAGCCGCACCGGCTTGGTGGTGAAATCGAGCTTTGAGTTGAAACCGGGCAAATACCTGATTCGCCAGGTTGTTAGGGACTCTGAAGGATCGCAGATGGCTGCGCGTAACGGCACCGTGATCATTCCGAAATAGGCTTTTGGATCTATCGGGTCTACCTTGCCAAGGCGCCGCATACGAAGCGACCCCTTTAGTCTTTGCAGGCCCGGTCGGCTCCGCAGGATACCAACAGAAGGGGTCCATGCTCGTTCGTCCTTCCTAAGCCCGCGGGCCTGCATCGGGCGGTCAATGCGTCGCCGAATTCTCAATCGACGGGGCACACGCCTAGTCGACCCGACCTAGGTATTTGTCCAACCACCCGAGGACATTCTGAATAAGTTCGGCGCGGCGCTCGCTGACATCGTGGGGAGTTTCAAATTCCACGAGGCGTTTATCGGCAGGTGGAGTGCCGAGCATTTTGAATAGAGGCTCCTGAGCCGTGCCCACGGCGAAGACGTAGTCATAACGGCCATTCACCATCATTACCGGCTTCTTGAGACGTGGGGCGAAATCAGCCTGGTCGCCACCTGTGGGCGGCGTATAAAGAAAGTAGCCGCCGTCGAGGAAGACCATTGCTTTTAGTCGGTCTTGCGCAAGAGCTGTATAGATGACTCCTTCGGCCGCGCCCATGCTGACACCCAGGTAAGCGAGTTTGCTCCTGTCGATGTCGTTGCGGGTTTCGAGGTAATCTATCGAACGGGCGAGATCCTTGTAACGTTGGGTCATGTATCCCAGATCCTGGGAGGTTCCCGGAAACACAACCTTGACGCGCCGTTCATAAGTACCCTGGTAGACCGGATAAAGAACAGCGCGGCCGCTCTGCAAGATATAGTCGAAAAACTTCATATCTCCCAGCGTCTGACTGTCCGTCAGGTCCAGAACTCTAGCGCTTGGGAAGAAAACCACCGTTTGAAATGGCGGCGAGACTTTTTTCGGCAGGAACAGATACGCGGTCATACGTTCGTTGTTGTAAGCGGCATCGAAGGTAATTTTTTCCTCGCGCCAGTCCGCGGTATCTTGCACCACGCCTTCCACCTTGGCGTTCAACGGTGTTTTGTCGTAGGCGTAGAGTGTCTTGTAGGCGCGAAAAACGTCGTCGGTCGCAGGCTTAAACCTGGAAAAGTCCCGCTCGTAGGTCTTGATGGGAGACGTCAAATTCTCAGGTGCTGGCCTTATGTTTCGGACGCAGCGGACTCCATTTGCAGGCGAGCGATCCCAGGCTGAGAGCGCCTCCGGGTTGTAGTAAAGATAAGTCGGCGACTTCCAGGTTCCGCCCAATATGAAATAAGTGCCCGTACTCGTGGCGTTTAAGGCCCACTCGCGCACGTTCCCGGCCATGTCGTAAGTGCCGAACGGCCCCAAGCCTTTAAAGGCGCCCACCGGCGCCAGACCGGATTGGGATATGTTGCTCTCCTTTACGATATAGCTGGCCACATCGTGCGGAGCCGCTACATACCACTGAGCGAACGTGGGCAAGCTCTTGCCCGCGAACGCCGCATAGGCGGCTGCCTCGTACCAACTTACGCCCGAGACAGGATAGTCACCCTGTCCTTCCGGAAAATGACCCCCGACCCAGGTGGAAGGGCCGGTGCGCCCTGTGGAGTCTCGGAACTGGGATTTGGCATCTTGCCAAGTAAGTTCGCGACCGTCGCGCACAAACCGTTTTGGCCAGTATTCTTGTTTTTCGTATCCACTCTTGTCGACGAATTCCTGATACTGACGATTGGTTACCTCGAAGCGATCGATGTAGTAAGGCGGCACGTCGTAGGGACCAACCCAACCAACGAAAGCGATCATATCTGCCCACGGGCCTCCACCGACCCAGGACATTCCTTGCGGAGCGCCTACGGTGGAGTCCAGAGCGAATTGCATAGTCTCCTCGGTCATTGGAGCAGCGACAGATTCGCCAACACCCGTTTTCGAGACCTTCCAGCGGAAGTAACCGGTTGGAATCTGAACATTGGTGAGTGGCGTTGCGCCCAAACGATACCAAGAGCCGTCCGGAGACAGATAATCCTGGATCTCAACTGTCGCGCCTACGGGCGAGGACGTGACTGAGACGTGCGTAGTGTCCTGTTCAGCAATCTGGGCGAGCTGCGGGTCATCGGGCAAGTATCGCTCTGCTCTCTTCAGTAACAGAAATGCCGCGAGGGATTTGTCTTCTGATTTGAATTTGGCGATCGACGGAATGGCCTCCTCGCGCGCCCACTGACGCTTCACCGAGCGCTCATAGAGCCATATCACCGAACCCGCCAGAAGCAGGAGCAACACGATCGTGGTGAGGAGAATTCTCGGCGAAAACCTGGACGGACGGACGGCGGGCGGAGGTGAGGGGGCGCTCAGTTGCAGCAAAACGTCGGAAAGGTCGCGAGAGATTTCAGAGGCACTCTGGTAGCGCTTGGACAGATCCTTTTCAAGCGCATGCGAGACGATCTGATCCGCGCCCTCGGGAGTCTCTGGGCGAAAAAGCCGCACCGACTTGGGATCCTCTGTGCTGACCGCACGGAGAATCGCGAGCGCACTGGCACCCTGAAACGGAGGCTTACCCGCAAGCGCCTCGTAAAGCACCACCCCAAAACTCCAGAGATCGGTGCGACTGTCGACAGGCTTGCCCTCGGCCTGCTCGGGAGACATGTAGAGCGCGGTGCCAACCGGGCCATGGGTATCGTCTAGGGAGAGGGTAACTTCGGGAGTGCCGACAGGTTCCAGAAGCTTCGCCAATCCGAAATCCAGAACCTTGGCGTGGCCCTTGGGCGTGACCATGATGTTCGAGGGCTTCAGGTCGCGGTGCACAACTCCTTGCTCGTGGGCTTCTTCAAGCGCGCTCGCTACCTGAACGCCAAGGGACAGGATTTCTTTGGAAGGGAGCTGTTGCGATCGCATTTTTTGCGAGAGGGTCTGGCCGGGGACGCACTCCATCACGAGGTAGTTCAGGCCGTCCTGCTCGCCCACATCGAAGACCGCGGCGATATTTGGATGGCTGAGCCTCGCTAAGGCGAGGGCTTCTTTGCGGAAGCGGCTTTTTGCGGGTTCGTCGGAAAGGAGGCCATGTGGAAGAACCTTGATCGCCACATCGCGTTGCAATCGCTCGTCACGCGCGCGGTAAACGACACCCATTCCCCCCTGACCAAGAAGAGCAACGATGGTGTACGGGCCTAATTGCGTACCTTGCGGCAAAGGCATAAACGCCGAAAGTATAACCTGTATTGGGACAAGTGGCCGGCGATAGTTTGATTGTAAGGGCGTAATTACTGTTGTGTTGGGAACGATCAACAAACTCGAATTCTTTGGACGAAGCGATGTCCGGGAGTGATTGAGTCGCTAGGTGCATCTCGTCGCGGAGAGCCTCCCTGTTGCCGATCTCTGTCGTGAACGGGCATACCACGCCACGTCATGATTCTGTATTTAGAATGTCCAACCTAAACCTGTGCTTAATCCGGTTGCATTCTTCTGGGCGCTTAACGGCGGTCGACTGTCGAAGTTATCCCAAAAGGAAAAATTCAGATAGAAATTGTTCGACAGTCGGATGCTGAATGTGTCATTGGTTGTGAATCGAACTCGACCAAAGTCAGATAAGCCTGGAAATAATAGGAATTGCGATTGCAGAGTGTACCGATCGAAATGAAACAGCTGGTACTCTGTACCGAGAAGCAATTCCAGGTTGTTTTGCGTCGGTTGGTTGAGTCCAGCTTGATAGCTTGCCTTTGTGTAGTCAGCGCCGACGAGCCATCGCAGCGAATTCTGGTTGCTCCGTTTTAGGTATCGTCCATATCCGCCACCCAGTGTGGTTCGCAAGGAGAGGTCTTGCTGAGAACTGTGCAGAAAATCGCCCAAACCAATTACGAAGGAATTTCGGTTCAAAAATCGATCTGCAAATGTCTGCGACTCGAATAGGTTCGTTGTTGTACCCCCGGCTTGTCCGCTGAAGGAAGCGCTATAGGAGGTACCAGCCGCCCAGTGTTCAGCGGGATACATTGCGGAGGCGGATGTACTGAGTGAGGACTGATTGTTACCGCTCGTAAAGTTGTATCCAAAATCGATGCTGCCCTTCAATTGCCGCCAGAAGGTCTGTTTCTGTGATTGGATCTCGACCACGTCGACGCCGGCTACCGGCACATCCGACGTCGGAGCGTGTACCTTGAAATCCTCACCCGGCACAGAGACCGCCTCTTTTGAAATCGACCCGCTTATTCTTTTTCCATTACTCAAGACGATCTGGAACGTTGCCTTGCTCTCCACCTTTTCTACTTGTAACCAGTCCACACCTACTGATCCTGAGAAATAATCAGTCTCGATGTAGAGCACGCCCTGTTCGAGCCTCTTGACCTCTCCAGTGAGACGGTCGCCGTTCGTCATGATGACCGTGTCGTGGCGTTTGACTTTCGCCAGGCCAGGGGTCGCGACAACGACAACAATCAGTCCTAACGCGATACCGAAGCGATGATGGAGGAATCTTTGAAGCATTCGGCTGTTCTCCTGGCTCTCATATGTTCCGTTTTTGTCATTCCCAGACTGGAATTCCGGCTTGTCTCGGACACGTTTCGCTGGTTTCAGCCATAAAGCGGGCAGAATTCCAATTGCATGGCGAAGGCAAGCGCAGCAACCAACGGGCTGGTCGCGTTTAGTTCCTTCGGCTGCGCGTACGCGAGCGGCCTTCGCTGCTGCGACTTTGCCGCTGATACTTCTGCGTTCGTTCCGTACCTTGTTGCCGGGCTTTCGCGTCACGATCCAAGCTTTGCAATTCACCCGACTGTACCGTGCTGGCCTTCTGCCCCGTTTGCGCTATCGAACTCGTGTCAGTCGATGATCGATCGCGCTGTGCGCCGGGTGAAGTGGTCGAAGCCTGTCCCGACTGGGCTCGCTGCCCAGTCGCACCGGCGCTCTGGGCCTTTGACTGAGCGTTTGCTTTGGCAGCAGAGGTATCGACCGGATTCCACGAGCCATTTTCATACTGCTGCCAACCTGTGTCGGTTTTTTTGTAGGCGTTCCCATCCTTCCCCGCATAAATGTCACCACTGCCGCTCTGCCCTACAAATCCTCCTCCGTTTTGCCCACTTCCTGCGACGACTCTGCCGCCTTCCGAACCACGCGCCCCAGCGACAGTTCCGCGCGAGTCCGTGTAATGGCCGGTCTGGGCCCACCTGTCCCCCTTGGTGACGACGGAGCTTCCCCACTGGCTATATGCGTTCGAGCCCTGACGGGTTGCACCGTAAGCGCCCGTGTACGGGTTGTATGCGCGAGCCGCTCCGGCACAACCGTATACACCACACGCACCGACGGCTCGGCCGCCCGTTCCGGTAGATGGGTTGTACCAGGCAGCTCCTGCGACGCCGCCGTAGGGACCATATGCGCCGCGAGCGACACCATATGCTCCGTTGCGGGGGTTGTAGTAAGCGCCAACGCCGTACGTGATAGGGTAGGGGCGATAAATCGGATACGGATATGGTCCGTAATAATAATATGGCGGATAGTAGTAGCCGCTTCCGTACGCAATCGTGGCTCCGACCGCTGCTCCGATGATGAAGATCCCGAGATAACCTGCCGTGCTACTCGCTTCGGTCTCCCCGGTGGTTGTCGTTGTCTGCGTCACGTAGGTGACGTTGTAGACTGGCGAGCTCGACGGGATGGTATAGATTTCCTTCGGAATTGAGTCCGCCGTCTTCCACGGCCCGGTCGGCGTGGAGGACACGAACCATATCGCCTGGAAGCAGAGATAATACAAGTCGCCTACCTTAATGACTTTGTCCTGCGTATTTGAAGCATAGGAAAGAGAAGTCGGCTCAATCGGTTTAAACTCGGGCTTGCCGTCGTAGGTCACTTTAACGTCGGCCTCCGCCTTCGCGCGATCGACGATTACAGTATTGGGTATTTGCGCAAGCAGCACTGCATCCGCGGCCTCGTCCGTACCCGGAACGGAAACCAGCACTCGAGCAGCGACGCTATTCGGGGGAATTTTGGAGAAATCGGCGGGTAAGTCGGAAGTGGCAAATGTCCAAGGTCCGTCGAGACTCGTGGCGCGAAACCATCGTCCGGCGACTAAGTAATAGTATTGGTTCTCTCCACGTTGAAAAAAGAGATTGCTTTCCGTGTTGATCGCGTACTCGAGTTGCGTGTTGGGAATCCGGGAGTAGACGGGCTTGCCCTTGAAGGTGATGATCTCGGCAGGCACATTGCTGTAGAAAACCTTTGGTGCCGCGGTACCGGCGCTTGCCGCTGGAGGAATGGCCTTTTTCACGTCCGCCCAGTTCGGCTGGTCAGGTACTTTGGAAAAATCGGCAGGTAACTTCGTTGCGACGCTCCAGGGCCCCTCGAGCGAGGCTGCGGTCAGCCACGTTTTCTCGTGGAGGAGAAAATATCTAGAGCTCGATTTGTCAAAAAACACATCCCAGTTGGTGTTGACCACAAATTCCAGATTGGTGTTCGCGATCGGAGCACGAACAAGTTCGCCGTCAACCAGAATCAGGATCGTGTTCGTATCGTAGGAGACAAAAATGTTCGGAGGGTCATTCTTTACGGAGACCACGGGCTCGGAGGTCTGATTCTTTTCTTCCAACTCCGCCAGTAACCGGTCGAGGGAAATGTTGATGGTCGTGGTCGGCGAGAGGAAAGTCTTGACCAGTTGATCCATCGCGGCTGCGCCGGCCTGATCCAAGGAGGGGAATTTTGTCGAAGTGATTTGAAACTGGCTGAGCACGACGTTGCGGGTGTCCAGGTTGGCGTCGGTGCGCGCCCGCAGATAGACAACACCGACGGTGGCCTCTCCGGTCTTCTGTTTAATGGAAACCGCCATACGGGCGTCGAGCTGGCGGAAATTCGTCCACTCATCGAGCTGCGGCTGGTAGTAAATGATCGTAGCGTCCGTGGTAGTTTTCTCTCGTGGCCAGCCAATATCCTGGGCGAAACTAGCGGTGACGAGACAAAAAATGAGACAAAGTGCTGCCAGAGTCTTCATGACGGTCCCCCATATTTTTACTTCGGTTGCCATCAGTAAATTGTGCCATGGTTTCATCTTTGACTGCGCCCGGGCTAGTGCGGGAGTTAAGCTCAACGCACTACCGACCGCAATTGCCTCGGTTGGGTAAACCCTGGACGTTACTAATTTCCTGTGCTTGAATTCGAAATGTTTGACTTGATGACGAGTGGTGCTGGGGGCTCGTATTGTACCGTTCGCAGCATGAATTTCTTATTGCTAGTGGGGACCTGACAGGGACAATCCGTCCGTAACTCCTTGGTATTTCTGTAACAGTCCCTTTCGTCCAGTTTCTTATATCTACGCCTCCTGCTGGACCGGACTGATTTGAATTGTTCAGGCCGGTTTCAGAGAAAAATCACTCTAGAGGAGGAGAGGCATGCCAAAGCGTTTTGCAATGTGCACTATCGAACAGCATTCGGTTTTACAAAGCATGATACTCAGACCTGCAACTATGAGAACTCACTTTTCATATCAGAGACGAGCAGCAGCGTAGAGTCCTCAGCAACAAGCTAGCAAGAAGAAGAGAGCCAAGAATGCACAGTTTCAGCTCAGTACGGTGGCCACTTTTCGCGCTCACGCTTATGTGTCTCTGTGCTGCTTCATTCGAACATATTTATATAGTTTATATAGGCTTTGGTCTACCCACTCTTCCATCTGCGAACAACCACTCTGCCCTAGTGACGCCTACCAATGGACTCCCGGTTTTGGAGTTTGGGGTGGTGACGATTACTATTGGACACCCCGGACTTGGGACGAAGCCCCGGAAGGGCGCAGATTCCTCAGCAGCGCCAGAATGCACCGCCAGCGCTGGGCCATCCATTGACGATAAAGCATTGAGCTTGCAGCGAAGATTCCTGACAGACATGACAGCCGGCGGAGGCGTAGGTGATCGCATTTGAGGACACTGAGTTAAGGGATTGGTTGATTCAAATCATTGATGAAGATCCTGGGAAGTTTCTTTGTGCCCTGGCGGAAGCTGCACTGACGGCATCCGCAGAGGATTATTCTCTGGTCAGACCGGTATTGATGAATTTTAAACGGAAACATGTTTATCAGTTTAGTGACGATTGCAAAGAGATTACGGCGAAGCAGGTCAGAATGGCAGCTATCAATCAATTTCCGGCGGGTAGATGATCGAACCATTATTTAGCTGAGACAGATTCGGCATGGTGATGACTAGAGTCGTTCTCGCTGAAAGTGCGCGTGAGTGGGAGGGGACCAATTTATCGGCAGAGCCAATCCAGGTTCTTTTAGAGTTGCACTGTGTTACTGAGGAATGGCAAAAGGGGTGAGTGACGTAGATGAAGATGCCACAGGCAAATTATCAGTTTGCCGCGATTTTCAATGCGGGAATACAGCAACTTGATATCACCACTAGAGAACTCAGCAAACACCTTGGCATTTTCTATGAACACGCGAGGAGATTACAGGCTGGAGAGGTTTTGCCCAGCGGACTGCTGGTCGAGAAGTCAGACAAGCTTGTAGCCATCCCCGTCGAACCGTTGCAGCTTGCCGCTGAGCGCGACAGGTTCAGAGATATGGACAACAACGAGCGGTGACCTGCCCAGAAAGTGCAGATGGCATATCGCGGAACTTGGATTGAAAGGGGTCCCGACAATGAAAAACTACCGTGGAGATTTACGTGAACTTACGAGAAGGCTGGCCTTTGAAAATTGGGAACGCCGCGGTCGTCCGCACGGTTCACCCCAAATTGATTGGTGTGCGGCAGAAAAAGCTCTGACTCCTCTGGATGAGCATTTGGAAGAAGAATTTTCCTTGTTCGGCCTAAAGCTGGAGGCTGATGAGAGGTCAAGTCGCTGACGAGTGTTTTTACCGCACAGAAGCGACAGTTTTGAGCGGCGCGAAGGTAAATAGCGCCAACAGCCTACTGTTGCAGAAGATGCGTAATTTGTAGGGTGATCGAGTTTGCCCACGGAATGCCTCTTTCTTAAGGGGTTGCTCCTCGGAAAGGAAATAAACTATGAGAGACCAATTTTCACCTGAGTCATCTATCGCCGTAAGTACGGATGTGGATCTAGCATCCGTCGACGATCTTTTTGAACATACACGAGACATATTCAATTTGATTGCCCGGCGCGCCTATGAGCTCTTCGAGAGCCGCAGCTGCGTTCACGGAAACGACCGGGGGGACTGGTTTCTCGCCGAATCGGAGCTTCTCACACCTGAGACATTTCGTCTGTCGGAATCTGGTGGACAGCTCACCGCACGTGCCGAACTTCCTGGATTTCATCGCAAGGAGATCAAGGTGAGCCTTGGGCCGCAGCGACTCAGCATCAGCGGCAAGACAGAGCGCCTTGAAAAGCACGAAAAAGAGAAGCATCCTCATTCACACAGGCACGCACAACTGATGTTTCACGTCATCGATTTGCCGTGTGAGGTTGATCCCTCGAGGGCTAAGGCCACTTACAGCGACGGTAGACTCGACGTAGTCATGCCAAAAGTCGCTTCGACGATGAGCGCGCGAGCATAGTCGATGCTGGGGTAGGAATACCTTGGGCCTATTTGCAGCAGTTGGGTCTCGCCCATTTTCCTTGTGAGCGATGGCGCTACCGAAATGAGAACACTCACGAGGTGCTTCGGTGCGGTCGCGGCTGTCGATGCTCTCATTTTTCGATCAATCCTGTTGAAATCTCGGGCCTGCTCGGCTCGAACGGAGCTGACAGGAGCACCCCGATCAAAATGCTCGTCATGCTTTGGTGGCAAGTGTCTTTATAAGCTAGATAGAAGCAGCCATGAATCCATTGTCGGAAAAGCTCAATAAAGAAGAAACAACGGGACAAACCTCCTGGACGATTCATCACCAGTGCAATGATGGTCGGTCGTGGCGCCTTGATCAAACGAGAACGAACAATGCGAAGAGACCATGGCGCGAGAGGGGAAATCCCAAGTGAACCATTCGAGCATTTGCTCCTGCACAAATGCGGGAGAGAAGTGATGAGTAAGCATTCACGAGTCATAAACCCGATACACAACCTTCTACCAACCGAGATAGAAGGCTTCGATTCTCTGGCAGAGCTTGCTCTGGATTTGCGCTGGTCATGGAACCATGCCACTGACGACGTATGGCGCACTCTAGATCCCATATTATGGGGACTCACCCAAAATCCTTGGGCGGTGCTTCAGACTGTCTCGCGGAACCAACTCGAGCGCGCCCTAGCCAACCCAGTATTTCGAAAAAACGTAAATGACTTGCTCCAAGCCAAGCATCACGCTGCTGAAACGCCCGCATGGTATCAGAAACATCACTCGCAGTCCCCACTGACCTGTGTGGCTTATTTCAGCTTGGAATTTATGTTGTGTGAAGCGCTACCAATTTATTCTGGAGGACTTGGCAATGTTGCTGGCGATCAGCTCAAGGCTGCCAGCGACTTGGGTGTGCCGGTGGTCGGAGTCGGACTGCTCTATCAGCAAGGCTACTTCCGGCAGGAGATTGATAAGGACGGAGCACAACAGGCCCTCTTCCCGTACAACGACCCCGGACAATTGCCGATTACACCTTTGCGGCATCCCAATGGCGAATGGTTGCGCTTGGAGATTGCCCTACCCGGTTACTCGGTCTGGCTGCGTGCATGGCAGGTCGAGGTCGGAAGGGTCAAGCTCTACCTTTTAGACAGCAATGATGTGGCGAATTTTCCAGTTCATCGAGGGATCACAAGCGAACTCTACGGCGGCGGCCCGGAGTTGCGCCTCAAGCAAGAACTGCTTCTCGGGATTGGCGGATGGCGACTGCTCCAGGCGCTCGGGATCGAACCAGACGTATGTCACTTGAATGAAGGCCATGCGGCCTTTGCAGTGCTGGAACGTGCACGGACTTTCATGGAGGCGACAGGGCAATCGTTCGAAGTTGCACTGGCCGTGACTCGGGCTGGTAATCTCTTCACCACCCACACGGCTGTAGCCGCGGGTTTTGACTCATTTACTCCAGAAATCATCGAACAATATCTCAGAGGATATGCCGAGGGGAAGCTCGGTATTACCATCCACGATTTGCTGGCTCTTGGCCGCCGCAATCCAAACGACGCGGCCGAAAATTTCAATATGGCGTTTTTGGCGATACGAGGCAGCGGATCCGTGAATGGCGTTAGTCGATTGCATGGAAAAGTGAGCCGACGCCTCTTTGAACCTCTTTTCCCACACTGGCCCGAGGACGAAGTGCCCGTCGGGCACGTGACCAATGGGGTTCACATGCCGACTTGGGACTCTGCCACTGCCGATGATTTATGGACGGAAGCTTGTGGCAAGGGGCGTTGGCTCGGGACAACGGAAACCATTGAACATGATATTCGCGGCGTCTCCGATGCCAAACTCTGGCAATTTCGAACTGCAGCGAGCAAATCACTTGTGGAATATGTTCGCGAACGATTGTCGCGGCAACTGGCTGGTTCCGGCTCACCGCCCGAGGAAGTTGATCGTGCCAGGCATATGTTCGATCCTTTCGTGCTGACACTCGGTTTTGCGCGCCGATTCGCCACTTACAAGAGACCGAACCTGTTACTTTGTGACCCGCAGCGACTGCTTCGGCTACTGAGTAATGCCCAGCGCCCAGTGCAACTCATAATCGCTGGAAAGGCTCACCCAGCGGACCAGGCGGGGAAGGAGTTGATCCAACAATGGGTGCAATTCATCCGCTCCACAGAAGCGCGCTCCCATGTGATCTTTCTCGGTGATTACGACATGCTTCTGACCGAGCGCCTCGTCCAAGGTGTCGACGTATGGATCAACACTCCGCGGCGACCCTGGGAGGCTTGCGGGACGAGCGGCATGAAGGTACTCGTCAATGGGGGCATCAATCTCTCTGAACTGGACGGCTGGTGGGCGGAAGCTTATACACCACAAGTCGGGTGGGCCCTAGGGGATGGCCAGGAACGTAACGGCGATCCAGCCCGAGACGCTGTCGAAGCGGGAGCCCTTTACGACCTGCTCGAGCGAAAAGTGATCCCTGAGTTTTATGCTCGCGACGAACAGGGCATACCGACGGCCTGGGTCGCGCGCATGCGTGAAAGCATGGCACGGCTCACTCCATGCTTTTCGGCGGATCGCGCAGTGCGTGAATACACTGAGCAACATTACATCCCAGCTTGCACAGTCTACCGTGAGCGAAGTGCTGATAAGGGCGAGGTGGGCAGACAACTCGTCAACTGGCAACGGTCGATCGATCACCAGTGGCCGGCCCTGCGCATAGTGGAAGTAAACGTCGGGAGCATTGCGGAGCAGCATGTGTTTGAGGCTCAGGTTTATCTTAATGACCTGGACCCAAGCGCGGTGAGAGTCGAACTCTACGCCGACGGAATCAACGGAGAAAGGCCCGTGCGACTGGATATGAAATGTGTTCGCCAACTTCTGGGCGGGACCGGCAATTATGCTTATCGGGTCCTGGCGCCCGCGGCGCGTCCCGCTAATGACTATACGGTGCGAGTGATACCGCGCCGATCGGGCACGGCGATTCCCCTGGAGTCCAATCGAATCCTTTGGCAACGATGAGTGGTGAGTGCTCTTCATCGTGTTGTTCTAGTTGGTGGGCGTTTCCGAGGGGAATGAAGTGCATAATCTCTCACCCGTCAGAATGACGCCCTGTTCAATTACTCGCACATGTTGATTGATGACAGACTTTGGCACTGGATAAACCAGAGCATCGTCTGCCCACTAGGGCACTTAAGATCCTTGATGTAAGTCATCACATCCCGATACTTACTAGTCCAATGAGCTGAAGCGGAGTTCAATCAAATCTTGGTCGGGTAAAGCTCAGAGAGTTATTCGCGTGTCGTAAGGGATGAATGCAACAGCGGTTAGTTTGGTCATTGTCGATTGTCCTCTTCAATAAACTTACGCAGTTTAAGTGATTCCATTCTTGTGTAAACGGTTTTTGAAATTAACTATCGCTAAATAGCGCGCTTCGCGGATGTCCCTTTGCCAATGGCGGAGGTGCGCTTGCCTCGCTGAAATCAGCGGTCCATCGCCAATTTCTGATCTCCGGCATATCTTCCAAATGTTCGCGAATGTACCCGTGATGTTCGTGCAGCTTTTCGTTGAACATGTCGACGGCAACGGAAGCTTGGGAACGAAGCCGGGGAATATATTTAAGTGCATCGATGGCCAGATGGAAACGGCTCATCTGGTTCAACACGACCATATCGAAGGGCGTGGTAGTTGTACCGTGATCGGCATAGCCGCGGACATGAAATCTGCCCTCGTTGGGGCGCCCATGAACCATTGTGTGAATCAGCCAACGATTATTGTGAAACGCGAAAATGACGGGAGCGTTGGTGGTAAAGAGTTCGTTGAAGGACATGTTGTCCATGCCATGGGGATGATCATCCGGACTCATAAGAACGCTCAGATCGACGACATTGACCACGCGCACTTTGATGCCTGGAACATGTTTCTGCAGCAACCACGCTGTGGCGCAGGTCTCAATGGTTGGTACGTCGCCGGCGCAAGCCAAGACCACATCAGGCTCCCCGCCGCGGTCATTGGTTGCAAACTTCCATGTCGAAGCGCCTCGCGAGCAATGATCCAGTGCCTCGTCCATGTTCAACCATTGGAGTTGCGGCTGTTTGCCGCAGGTCACGATGTTGACGTAGTTGCGGCTGCGCAGACAGTGGTCGAAGACACTCAGCAAACAATTACTGTCGGGCGGATAATAGACGCGAATCGTTTCGCTCCTTCGCGCCAGGGCGTTATCGACAAAGCCTGTGGCCTGGTGACTGAAACCGTTGTGGTCGTTGCGCCAGGCATGGCTTGTCAATAGCACATTTAAGGATGAGAGGGGTCTGCGCCACGGATAATCGCGGCACTGCTCAAGCCACTTGGCGTGCTGAGTCAACATCGAGTCCACGACTTGCGCGAAGGCTTCGTAGGATGACCACATCCCATGGCGCCCAGTCAGCAAGTAGCCTTCCAGCCATCCCTGGCAGCAGTGTTCGCTCAATACTTCCATCAGCCTTCCATCGGGGCTAAGTTCGTCGTCAATCGAGACAGTTTCTGCCATAAAGCAGCGTTTTGTTGCTTCCAGCACGGAATTCAGGCGGTTCGAGTTCGTTTCATCGGGGCAGAACATACGAAAGTTTTTGGGGTTCATCCTGATAATGTCGCGGAAAAAGTCTCCAAGCTTGCGCGGAGCTTCTGCAGCGACCTGTCCGGGCCCGGGAATTTCCAGGGCATAATTTGTAAAGTCCGGAATATCCAGCGCAGTCAGCAGCCGCCCCCCGTTCACATGGGGATTGCCGCCCATGCGGCGATTACCTGTGGGCGCGAGAACAGCCAATTCGTCGAGAAATTTGCCGTTGCTGTCGAATAGTTCTTCGGGCTTGTAGCTTTTCATCCAAGCTTCAAGAATTTTCAGGTGCTCCGGGCTCTCGCGGACTGTGGAGAGAGGGACCTGGTGGGAGCGGAAAGTGCCTTCAATCGGGACACCGTCCACTTCTTTCATGCACGTCCATCCCTTGGGAGTGCGCAAGACGACCATCGGCCAGACCGGCTGTTTCTTGAATCCATTTTTGCGAGCTTCGGTTTGAATTGCACGGATTTCGGCGTAACAGGCATCAAGTGTCCCCGCCAACAACTGATGTACGACCTCGGGCTCGTCGCCCTCGACAAAATAGGGTTTGTAACCGCGACCGGTATAGAGGGCTTTCAAATCCTCATCGGATGTTCGTCCTTGAACCGTTGGCCCGGAGATTTTGTAGCCGTTTAGGTGCAGGATCGGCAGAACCGCGCCATCCCGCACCGGATTTAGAAAGTTGACCGACTTCCAGCTTCCTTCGAGTGGACACGTTTCGGATTCTCCGTCGCCAATCACGCAGGCGACGATTAGATCTGGATTATCGAACGCCGCACCAAATGCATGAACCATCGAATAGCCGAGTTCGCCGCCTTCATGCATGGAATTTGGAACATGCGGTCCACAATGGCTGGGAACTCCGCCGGGTGTGGAAAACTTCCGAAACATAAGACGTAAGCCGTTCTCGTCTGGTGTGATTTCCGGATGGACTTCCGTGTACGTGCCCTAAGTAGGAACAGGCATTGAGCGACGGGCCACCATGCCCTGGACCGGATATATAAATGATGTCCGCCTGATGCTCTTTGATTAAACGGTTCAGGTGAATGTAGATGAGATTTTGCCCCGGTGAAGTACCCCAGTGCCCGAGCAGTCGCGGCTTGATCTGGCTGGCCTTGAGCGCGCCTCGCAGAAGGGGATTTTCAAAGAGGTAGATTTGTCCGATGCAAAGATAGTTCGCGGCACGCCAATAACGATTCATTTTGTCGAGCAAGTCCGGAGTCAGAGGACCCTTGGGTACAGGCAGGACGATTTCGGGCTTGCCGTCTGAGGCGATTGCAGTGGATAGACTCACCTCGAAAATGAAATCGTCAGAATTACTCGAATTGGGGACCAGCTCTTTGGTATTGCTTTTCCGCTTAATTCTGATCGTTTGATCCTTAGTGGCCATCGCGTTTGGTCCTTTCTGGTTTTTACGCGTTCTGTGAGCGGGAGCCGGGATTCAATCGGTTGATACTCGCGACGGATTATCTGGCCAACTGCTTACGGATCGACTTCAGTTCCGCATTTCGCTTTTTAGTGGTTTTCGGAAAGGCCATATGCAATTCGCCAAATGCGTCGAGAATAATTTGGGAAACGATCAAGCGAGCGTTCTCCTTGTCATCGGCGGGAACCACAAACCATGGTGCATGAGGAGTGGAGGTCTGCTCGAGGCATTCCTCAAAGGCCTTCATGTACTCTTTCCAAAACGTTCTCTCATGAAGGTCGGCAGCGCTGAATTTCCAGTTTTTCTGCGGGTCCTCAAGCCTTTCGAGAAAGCGCTTGCGCTGTTCGTTTTTTGAAAGATGAAGGAAGAACTTTATGATGAGCGTCTTGTTGCGGCGGAGATGTTTCTCCATCTCTGTGATCGACCGGTATCTGTTCTTCCAAAGAGTCTTCTCGTGACCCAAACAATCGGAAAGTCCTTCGTTGCGTAAAATGTCTGGATGGACCCGCACGACCAGTACTTCCTCGTAATAAGAGCGATTGAATATGCCGATGCGGCCCCGCTCGGGAAGTCGACAGGTGGTCCGCCACAGAAAGTCATGTTCAAGTTCCTCGACGCTTGGCTGCTTGAAACTGTAAACCTCGCACCCCTGTGGATTGACCCCGGACATCACATGACGAATGGCGCCATCCTTGCCCGCCGCGTCTATTCCCTGAAAAATCAGCAACAGGGCGTAGCTGTTCGACGCGTAATGAAGCTGCTGCAGGGAACTCAACTTCTCGACGTGGTCTTCGAGAAGATTTCGATACTGCTTCTTCGAACTGCAGAAGGGCTTTACCTTTGTTGGCCACTCGCTCAGTTTGACGCTTTTCCCCGACGGTACTCGGAAATCGCTTGAATGGATTTTCATCGTTCTAGAACCAGTATCATCGCTCGGAAACAGAGTGTCTGTTCAGTATTGGTCAATCGTAAATGGCAGGTCACCGGCGCGGAGGGCGGTCATGGCTCTTACGCGGATGCCCTAACAGGAACGCCCCTTGCTCGTCAGCGCCTCAAAGCCGGAGACCACATCGAACAGCTCTTCGTCGATGGATTCCTGCCGAATGCGATGTAGTTTGCGGTTTAGTTTCGCGGAAATGTCTTCGATGTTCTTTTCCGCGCGTTGCATCGCCGCCAGGCGGCTGGAATTTTCGCTGGCGAGAGATTCGGCGCAAGCTTGAAAGAGCACAACGAAGAGATATCCGCGTAGGAATGCGTGTAGGGGCGACGTTCTTCCCTCGATGACTTGCGGCAAGTTCTTTGTCGGCCAAGGCATGGCCATCAGTTGTTTTTGCCACAACTGATCCAGCGGCAGCAGCCTCTTAGAGACCGGCTCGTAGGTCGCACCCGATTTGGGTCCGTTGTGGAAGACGTAGACCTCCACGATATCGGCATGTTCTCGAGCCGCTTCGATTTCAATGAGGATCTGCCCGACAAGTGGGGTGATGGCGTTCACCGAGGTTGGAACGGATAACATGCCGCCCGGATTCATTCCGGAATCTGCTAACAGTTCCTGGACGCGTGCCCCGATAGCCCAGGTATTACATAGCTTACCGGGTAGTGCGTGGAGCGTTTTTGTGGCGAACTCCACGAGCACTTCGTTAAATCGGCCCACAAGTCCCTGATCCGATCCATAAACCACTGCGCCGACCGCTTCTTTCTTGGTGGAAGCAGCGCGCTTCACAATGGAAACCGGGCCTTGTTCGCGCAAACACGCCGCCAGCCCAAGTTTAACGGTGCGATAGTATTCATTGAGTGATTGCACCGCCTTTTCATATTGGTCAATGCTTGATGCCGCGAGCGCCTTCATGGAACGCACCACGCCTTGCAGATCTTCTGCCCCGGCGATTTGTCGTCGCAAACTCTTGGTGCTCCACTCATGAATTGGCCTCCAGGGCGGGTTTAGGTTCGACGGGCTGGAACGAGGTGAGGGCGCGGGTAGCGATGTCCAGAACTATTTTATGGTCCGCATCGCTAAACTTTGTCGCTGTTATGAATCTCCCGGCGATTTCCGCCGGGATTGTCACTGCGGCTTTCTGCAG
Source organism: Candidatus Acidiferrales bacterium (assembly GCA_963723725.1). Lineage (GTDB taxonomy): Bacteria > Acidobacteriota > Terriglobia > Acidiferrales > UBA7541 > Acidiferrum. The sequence goes on along the minus strand of CAVRSA010000009.1, from coordinate 753,860 downwards.
TGCCCCCTGGGCCTCTTTCACCTTTTCCATCGGCACCGGATCGAAGAGGCCTGCGGTCAAAGCCAGCAGCGGGAAATCTGTTCCACCATCGACCACGGCTTCGACTCCGCCTGTTTGAAACATGCGCGGATGCGTTCTCCATGATCGATCGTTTTACGCGTTGCGTCATCGAGGCGCGTACCAAACTTAGCGAACGTTTCCCGTTCCTCAAACTGCGAGTAGGCGAGCTTCGAGTCCTGCGACGGCTCGGTAGGCGGGCCGCTGGGCCGCTCCCCCCACGCGCGAAACCGACTTTGCGACATCTACCGCCGGGAGGACTCCCAACTCGAATAATGTGGGCAAAAGGTTAATCTGTCCGTCAGTAATCGAAATCAGGTTGGTTGGAATGTAGGAGGAAATATCCTGCGCGGTCGTTTCGATCATCGGCAGCGCAGTCAATGAACCGCCGCCCCGCTCCTTACGAGATGTGTCGACCTTTCCAGCATTCGCGAGTGAATATAGAAAATGTCCCCGGGAAAGGCTTCGCGGCCCGGTGGGCGACGGAGGAGCAGCGAAACTCTCGATAGGCGCGCGCGTGATGCGTCAAATCGTCGTAGACGATTAGCACATCGCGACCTTTTTCCATGAAATATTCCGCGATGCTAGTTGCTGCGTAAGGGGTGATGTAGACTAGGCCGGGCGCATCGTTGCCTTCGACGACTACCACCACGGTGTAGTCCATAGCGCCCGCTAGTCTGAGTTTGGCTACAACCTTGGCGACCGCGGAAGCGCGCTGCCCGATGGCACAATATACGCAAATCACGTTCCGACCACGCTGGTTCAATATACTGTCGATGGCGATCGCTGTTTTTCCGGTCTGGCGGTCACCAAGAATCAATTCGCGCTGGCCCCGACCGACGGGAATCAGAGCATCAACGACAATCAGTCCTGTCTGCAGCGGCACACTAACTGGCTGACGATCCATGATTGGCGGGGCAGGACGCTCAACCGGTAAGCGGTCAGTCGCGTTAACCGGACCCTGTTCATCGAGCGGTTTGCCCAGCGGATCGATCACCCGGCCCAACAAGCCATCTCCAACCGCTACGTCCATGACTCGGCCGGTACGTTCCACTTCATCACCCGCATTCAGCCCTTGAGAGTCGCCAAGCAACACCACGCCGATTTCGCTCTCGTCCACATTGAAGGGCTTTGCCCAACAGGCCGTTTGGAAATTTCACTAATTCCTCAAAACCAACGCCAGGAAGGCCGGAAACCGTGGCGATGCCTGTGGAGACATTTGTAACTATACCTACTTCCCGAGGAGTGAGTTGCGGATTGAAGTTCTCGCGTGACTCACACATGCGAGTGAACGCGCGATCAAGCAGAAGTCTGCAGGGGTTTATACGGAATCGCTCATTTTTCATCAACCTGATATAGGCTCTTTTGCCCGAGTTGGTAACGGTCTCAGCCTTGAGCGTGGGTTTGACTTGTTGCTGCGTGGATTGCGCGTCCAGCAGTGCACTTACCTTCTGATCGAGCGCTGCAAGGTAGGTCGCGATGCTCCAGCCTATTTTCTGACCGTTGGCCGTCAATTCGATACCGCAGATAATATCCTTCGCGGTTTCGAACCGGATGTTTACTTCAGACGAGAAGGTCTCGTTGAGCGCGTTTTGAATTGCCGCCTTCTGATCGGCAGCCAGAGCAAACGCAGTTCGCACCACGGCCGGCTCGGTTGAACCTTTGAGAGCCGCAGCGAGCAGCTCTTTCGGCTTCCCAGCTAATTCGTGGAGACGCCGGGTGAACACTTCGCCGATACGTTCCTCAAGGCTGACAGTCGCAAGGTCGCTGAGGGTCTTCCGCGCGATACCAAAGACTTCGTTGGTAGCCAAACGGGTGATTTCGCCGCTCAACCGTACCTGGTCATTCTTAAGCGCGTTCACTTCACTCTCGTGGAGGGTATTTGCCGCTTTCCGCGCCTCGTCAAGCAACCGCTCTCGCTCGGTTTTTGCCTCTTCCGTCGCCTTGACCAGAAGCGCACTGCGTTGTTCATCGAACGCTCTGTTTTTGTTCTGAAAATTGGTGCGCTCCTTTTCCGCGTCTGTTCTTTTCGTACTGGCATCGGCAAGCTCTGTGGAGATGCGCTTTTCACGCGTGTCAATGGCGGTCAGTATGGGCTTATAGAGAAAATGCCTCAACAGCCACACCAGGATGAGGAAGTTGACGATCTGGGCGCCGACAGTGAACCAGTCGATAAGCATCGATCACTTCCCCCCCGCTTGAGCGATTATGTGATTCCAAAACGGGTTCGCAAAAATGATGATCATGGAGACAACGAAGCAGTAGATGGCGGTGGACTCAATCATCGCCAGGCCCACAAACAACGTTCGAGTAATTGTGGCGGAAGCATCGGGTTGTTGCGCCAGAGAAGTAAGTGCGGTGGCGACCGCGCGGCCTTCTCCGAGGGCGGGGCACATGCAACCAATGCCGGTGGTGAGCCCGGCGGTGGCAATCGATACTACTGCGACAAGAGTATTGCTATCCATTGGAACTCCTTTTTATTTCGAACCTGCCGGCTGCAACTGATTCGTCTTGAGTTTCATCTTCGTATCGGGCTTTGACTTTGGTACTCGAGTCGCCGCGGCGATGTAGACCCCGGCCAGGATGCTGAAGATATAGGCTTGCACCATGCCCGTGAGAAGGCCCAGAGCGGTCATGAATATCGGAAAAATGAAAGGCGTGATCGTCAACAGAATGCCGATAATCAATACTCCGCTCATCATGTTTCCGAACAAGCGAACTGCAAGCGCCAGCGTCCGTGACAACTCGCTGATGATATTGAACGGCAGCATGATGAAGGTGGGCTTCATATAGGTCTTGAGGTACCCGAGCAAGCCTTGTTCCCGGATGCCATAGAGTGGCACGGCAACGAACACACAAAGCGCCAAGGCTGCGGTGGTGGAGAGCGAGCCGGTGGGAGGTTTAAAGCCAGGAAGCACGGTACACAGGCTGGAGGTTGCCACGAACAGGAAAAGCGTGCCCAGAAAGGAAAGATACGTTTTCGGCTCGGTCAGACCCACTTCCTTAATTTGTTCCTCCAAAGCGGTGACTATGATTTCCATCGTGCTCTGCCAGCGTGAAATTGTTCCCACGGTCACAAGCTTTCGTGTGACCAGTTTCGAGCCCAACGACATGACGATTATCATGGCCCAGGTAGTGACGATGGTTCCGTTCAATTTCACAAATCCGTGCTGCCAGAAAATCTGCTGGTCGGGAGTCAGATTCATAGGCCACCTACCTCCAAGACGTGTGTTTTCTTCTGCGCCGGTATACGTGTGAGCCAAGTCACCAGGATCCGTGCCAGGAGAAATCCGAGGACGCAGGAAAGCAATCGACGCCAATCTCCCCGCGAAACAAAATAGAAACCAGCAACTGTGACAATCGTCCGCAACACCAGGCTGCAGACTAACAATAGCGCGGGTTGCGTTGAGGAAAGGGCCTTTTGAACGGTCCACCATAGGCCGCCAAAGAAAAAAGCTCCGAGAAATACGCCTGCGAGCAGGGCGAGAATCAAGGTGAACAGTTCACTCATCCTGGTTCTCCGGCGTTTCATGCATGGCCTTGTCTTGCTGATCTACCCACCGCCAGGCATTGGCGCACCCAATTACCAAACCAATAATCAACAACATCAGCGTCCAGGAATGCGTTCCAGGATGGTGTCGGTCCAGCCACAAGCCAAACATCGCGCCAATCAGAGTAGGCACGGCAACGGACCAACCAATCAGTCCGGACATGCCGAGACCAAACCACACCCCCTGTGTTCGGTCGCGTTGTTGACGCAGCTTGCGTATGGCTTTGCCTTGCACTTCGCGGGCGAAGTCCTGTTCTTCTTTTGTGGAATGATCTGTAAGTTCATCGTCCATGTTGAAACTCCGCGAAGCGGCCAATCAGGGCGCTCTCCATTTTGTGAATTGCGGTGCGTACGGTTTGTTCGCGCTCGTTTAGCTTCAGAAACTCCTGGTTTACCGCATCATGGAGTTTGCTGAGATCCGTTCCAGCAATGGCGTGCCGCACAGACACCAGCACTTCGGCGCCCACTTTGACTAACACACCTTCATCCACCGCAACGTAGACCGTTCCGTGTTCTCTCGTTTCGTAAGTCATAATTCCAGGCACAAGAGCCGCAACACAGTCGAGTCGGTGGGGCAGGATTCCGAAGGAGCCGTCGGAAGTCTCTATGACGACGAGCGAGACCTCTTTCTTGTCCGCAAAAATGTCGAAGGGAAGGAGAACTTTAAGATTCATGGGCGCCCGCCACTTTTGCTTTGGGTTGCGGAGCTATCTTTTTTGCTTCGCTAATCGCACCGATCATATACAGGGCGCTTTCTGGATAATCCTTGAACTCGTCGCGCAGAATGCGTTCGCATCCATCCATCGAGTCCTTGAGGCTGACCATCTTGCCCTTGAGGCCGCTAAACTGTTCGGTAGTGAAAAACGGTTGGGTCAGAAAACGTTCGAGGCGCCGGGCACGAGCTACGGTGTCGCGGTCTTGCGGTGACAATTGTTCCAGCCCGAGCATTGCGACGATATCCTTTAGTGCTTCGTATTGACCCATCGTTCGCCGGATTTCTTGCGCAAGGTCATAGTGCTGCTGGCCGACGATGGCTGCTGTCGCCATTTTCGAACTTGATTGCAAAAGGTCAATGGCGGGATAAAGCCCTTCACTGGCGCGCTTCCGCGATAGCACTATGGAGGCAGAGAGATGGGAAAAGACATGCACAGCTGCTGGGTCGGTCAGATCGTCCGCAGGAACATACACAGCTTGAATTGACGTAATCGCGCCCGTAGAGGTGTTTGCGATGCGCTCTTCCAGCCCTGATAATTCCGTGCTCATGGTTGGCTGGTAGCCGAGCCGTGATGGCATGCGGCCCAGCAAGCCGGACACTTCCATGCCCGCCTGGATGAAACGGAAAATATTGTCGATGAGCAATAATACATCGCGGTGCTCGTCATCGCGGAAATACTCAGCCATTGTCAGCGCTGCATCTCCCACACGGAAGCGGCTGCCGGGTGGCTCATTCATCTGCCCGTACAGCATCACCATATCTTTCAACACTCCAGCTTCTTTCATCCCGCGGTAAAGCTCTTCGCCCTCTCGGCAGCGTTCTCCGATCCCGCAAAAAATGCTCATCCCCTTCTGGTGACCGATCATGTTGTGAATCATCTCTGTCAGCAGCACTGTTTTGCCCACACCCGCGCCACCGAACAGACCCGCCTTGCCGCCGCGTTCCAATGGAACCAGCACATCGATCACCTTGATGCCTGTCTCAAATATTTCGGATTTTGTGGACTGATCAGCCAATGGCGGAGGCCTACGATGCACAGACCTCCAGCGAATATCTACCAGAGCAGGCTGGCGGTCGATGGCGTGACCGAACACATCAAACATTCTGGAAATGATGTTTTTCCCGACCGGAGCCTGGAGCGTGCCGCCAGTGTCCTCGACTGGCATTCCCCTCGCCAACCCCTGAGTGGGCGTCAAGGCGATGCCACGCACTCGCCGGGCATCAAGCTGACTCATCACTTCCACGACGATCTCTCCGTGTGCGCCGGCCCGTAATAATGTGAAAATGGGCGGCAAGGAAAGGTCGAACTGCACGTCGACAACGCCACCTCGGACCGAAACCACGGTGCCGCGATTGGTTTTAGAATCTGTATCAGTCATCTACAGTTCACTTTATGCGCGCTCGGGGCGTAAAAAACATAGTTGCCCCGGTTCGCCATAACCGTGTCTTCCCGCCAGAACCTTCAGACCATCGAAATGAGTGGAATGTCCGCTGTTCTGCATCGGAGTGGAACGAGCGCAGGCAAATCACAGGCTCTGACGTAGCCAGTATGTTTGAGTGAGCAAGCGGAAGCTGTGCAGTTTTGCACAAGCGAGCGAGGCACCGCCCCACTTTAGTGCCGCCATGAAGCTGAGAAGAGCGCTGGAAATGCAGTGAGCAACTGCTTATGAAGCAAATTCAGATGAAACTTGACGACTGAATGTTTAGGTTCCTGCTTGGGGAATCTGGCTTTCGAAAACTATCAGCAGAATTAAGAAGTGTGCCGAGATATGAACAGATATCCAGGATTGCCTCGACTAGGATGGTGCTTGTGGGGGAACCAGGCGAATCAGCCTGTTTGCCCTGGAAAAAAGGAGAATACCATGGCAGAACCGAAATTAGCAAGATACAACGATATCGTTCCCGCGAAGACGGTGATCGGCAGCACGGTCGTGAACACAAATTACCAAGATCTTGGAACAATCGAAGACTTGGTTCTGGACGCGGGAGCCGGGCGGATCGCTTATGCGGTCTTGTCGTTTGGCGGTTTTCTTGGGATGGGCGATAAATACTTCGCCATTCCGTGGAATGCCTTCCAATTTCATCTGGCAGAGAAGCGCATCGTTTTGAACATTGACAAGAAGCTATTGGAGAAGGCTTCCGGGCTTTGATAAAAACACATGGCCAAATATGGCTGATTCCACCTGGGGAACTAGTATCTACGAACGCTACAGCCTTGGCTCCGTACTGGGAAGAAGTTACGGTAAGTCAAAACTCATTCCCGTTTCAGCCATGCGACTTTCACCGTACGGCCAACTTCTTTAATCTTTCCCCGCGCAGGGCGGAAATGCCGACAAGCCAATCGGCAAATCAGAAGAATGTGAAGGGAGGGTTGCGATGTTACTTCTAATTATTGTTTTGTTGCTCTTGTTTGGGGGCGGCGGGGGTGCTTACGGGTATTCGCGATGGGGTTCGCGCGGAGGCATGGGGATCGTTGGCGCCGCCGTCGTCATCGCACTCGTGCTTTATTTCGTTGGCGCACTACGATGAGCGAGCCGCCACACTTTAAGTGTGCAGTAAAGCATGTTGATGGCTTTAATTTGACGCAGGTAGCTGTAGCTGACAAATCGAATTGGTGAGGGAGATACCATGAAAAAAGGCATAAGAAAACAGAGCAAAAGGAACGGTCCGAGAACTGCAAGGCAAAATCAAGACGAAGATTGGCGGGGCCACGAAGAATCGCCGCTTGCAAGCCGAAGGAATTGGCGATCAGATCGCTGGGAAACTGCAAAAGAAGCTTGGTGAGGCGGAGCAAGTCTTCGAAAAGCGGCGAAGCAGTTAAGGTTCCGAAAAAATGCTGATGTAGGTTGTGGATTGATTTCTTAAAGAGGAGCGGCGGAAGATCATGAATTCTTCCGGTTTGGGGTCGACACAAATCGCCATCGCAGCCGCCATAGCAGTGCTGCTGGTGGCGGGCATCGCCATTTGGCTCTTCTCACGCAAGCGGCGTACCCGAAGATTGCAAGCTCAGTTTGGTAGCGCGGAATATGCGCGCGCTTTGAACGCAGACGGCGGTCGTCGTGAAGCTGAGTCGGCGCTGGAGAAACGTAGCGAGCGTGTGAAAGAATTGCACATTCGGCCACTCGCACCGGCTGATCGAGCCAGATTCATCGACTCCTGGGGCGAGAGTCAAGGCCCGATTTGTCGACGGCCCAGGAGGTCGCAGTAACCGAAGCCGACCAATTGCTCGGCGATGTAATGTCCACAAGAGGATATCCGATGAGCGATTTTGAGCAGCGTGCAGCGGATATTTCTGTCGACTATCCATTGGTACTGGACAATACCCGGGCTACCCCACCAAGGCGCACTTCGTCAAAGTCAAGGGCAAGCCAGCGCCGGAGGAACTTTCGTCAAGCAATGATTCACTATCGGACGCTTTTCGACGAACTAGTTGCAGAGCATGAAGTCCCGGCACGCTGGTCCTAACATTGACTCAAAGCCGTGCGGAAGAGGTCGACTCACACATTCAGGAACCGCCCATCCCGGCGGACTGGACAGCTGCGATGACTACTTTGGCTCTGAAAGACGGGTTCTATGGCTACGAATGTAAATTCCTCTGAGAAGGTGTGTCCTTCAACCGACCTTCTGGTTCCATCGGTTTCGCCCGCTGACCTCAAAACTGTTTGGTCCATGAAAAATGAGTTCCAAATACGCTACCCCGGTCAGCCGGTTTCGATTGGCATGGACGACTTTCAGCGTGCTTGTGGCCCTCAGGCAGATGTTTGCGCAGTCCTCAGCAGGGTATCAATGCTCGAAAAGGTTCAATATGCCGCCGAAGCCGGACATTTTCTCTCTTCCCTTGGACACATGATGGCCGGCCTGAGGAAGTTGTGTTCAAGATTGTCGCGACTATTCCGATGGTCGCCTCAAAAACAGGCGTGGTGCAGGAAGGATTTCCAATTGATGTCGAAGAATTAATACGCCAGATAAAAAACGAGTCGAAGCTGTAGAGCCCAGCTCCAAGTGCACCGAGACCTTCCACCACGATCGTACGTGGTTCTGCAGCCGAGGTTAACATGGCGAAGGAGCCAAAGCGGCGACCCGATAGCCATTGTCGCAAATAAAATGGGCAAGGCCACATCAGGTGGCGTTGCCCATTACAGTGTTTGAGATCCAATTCCGAACTAAGGGACGGAAAAGCTTTTGACTCCGGGTCCGAGACGATTGACTAACGCCCATTTCCTTCGTTCTTCAAAATCACCTTGAGTGCGCCCTCTTTGGCGGCGTTCCCAAAGACGTTATAGGCTTGCACGATGTCGTTCATTGCGAAACGATGAGTTATCAGCCTTCGCGGTTGCAGCTTGCCTGACTCGACGACTTTCAGCAGCATCGGAGTCGTACTTGTGTCTACCAGTCGCGTGGTCAGTGCGATATTGCGATCCCAGAGCCGTTCCAGGTGTAGCTCGACGGGCTTACCGTGGACGCCGACGTTGGCGATTCGTCCGCCCGAGGCAACAATCGCCTGACATATTGCAAATGTAGCGGGAAGTCCGACAGCTTCAATAGCCACATCGACGCCGTCTCCTTTGGTCAGTTCCATAACGTGCTGTGCTGCTTTTCCGTCCGCGCTATTGATCAACCTCGTTTCGCCAAATTTTCTTCCCATGGCCAGGCGCTTTTCGTCGAGGTCAATCATGATAATTTTGGCCGGTGAATAGAATTGCGCTGTGAGCAGAACGGCTAACCCGATGGGGCCTGCACCAACGATGGCGACTGTTTTTTCCCGGCTTCCATTTCGCCATTCAGGACGCCGCACTCGAAGCCGGTAGGCAAGATGTCACTCAGCATGACGAGCGATTCTTCATCTCCACCGGCCGGGAAATGGTAGAGACTGCCATCTGCGTGTGGGATGCGAACAAGTTCGGCCTGCTGTTCTATCAATTATATTTCCTAAAATCCACCCGCCGTGGCGACAGTGGGAAAACATGCCGCGCCTACAGGAAGTCGCATTTAAGGCAGGCGGTAACACAGGAGACGATGACTTTGTCACCGAGTTGGAACTCCGATACAGATTGGCCGACCTGTTCAATGACACCAATTCCTTCATGTCCGAGGATGCGGCCATCGGTAACGGCGGGGAGATCTCCCTTCAGAATGTGAAGATCGGTCCCGCAAATCGTCGAGGTAGTAATTCGCACGACGGCGTCACTTGCGTCCTGAATTGTGGGTCGCGGCTTATTTCCCATTCAAACTTGCCCGGCCCATGATAGACCAGCCCTTTCATTGTCGTGCGTGTGTTCGAGGGCACAGGGGAGTGGGTAGATAAAAGTTCGAGTCCAGCAGTGGTCATTGAGATCTCCTTCGAATTTGGCTGCAAGTGACGCGACTAGAAAGGCTGGAACTCTGGAATATTAATCGCCTGTGCGAAGTTGGAGTACCGGATCGACGATCCCTTTGTGTCCGAACTGAAAATACATTGGCTATCGCAGGACAGGCAATTCAGCATCAAATTCTCCATTTCGTAGGCGGAGATCAATCGCTTGGCTATACTGATGGCTCGTCGAGTGCGTGTCTGCTCCTTTTTGCACATACAGTCGATTTCGTTTTCTCGCCTTCACAAAAAGAAGCTCGTGAATTGCCACGATTACTGCGCAAACAGCGGACTTGGGTCTGTTTTAGGGAAAATCCTCAAGGCCTTATACATTTCAGCGCGCCACGCTCAGGCCCGCTCTCCTGAGGAACTTTCCGATCGGCTGAATGCTTCGTGCGCCGACTGGTGAGCCTTAGCGGAATGTACCAGGGCTCGCCGCGTATTCTCGTTGTTCGGTACATCATCAGAGCGGCGACTCTGTATGCGAGAACGCCGCGTTGGTGCGTCGAGACGAACTGGAGCAAGGACTATTTAAAGGGCCTGTTGATTCAGTCCTTCGCGTCGAAGTGATCGACTACGCAGTGTGATGCATGGAGCAAGCGCTGCGGCAGGGCAACGAGAAGCTCAATGCCGATCTTGAACGCGAGCGCCATAGCAAACAGCAGCTGGAGACCCAGCTTGCGCGATTGGTGCATGCCATTGCCGAAGGGCGGCCATGCCAGTGCTTTATGGAGGAGAGCGGAGATCGCGAAAGGGAATTAAAGGCGATTACCAGCGAGTTGCTTGAGCCAGGCCGCGATTCCTTGCGGGCGACACCCGACGAGCTACGAGATTTTGCGATCTCCCAACTAGCCAAGATACGCGGGTTAATTTCACATCCCGAAAGTGTTGACCTTGCCCGTGCAGTGCTTGCAGAACGGGGCGCTCACCTCGAACCCACCATTCAGAGCGGCGAACCAGTGTATCTCGCTCAGGGCAAAGTAGATTTTTCGGAGAAGTGGCGATGGCGCGAATGGGTGGTGCCGGGGGCCAGAATCGCTTGCAACAGCCACAAGATTCCGTTCCGATTTGAGTTGGCAGCGGCGTAAGGTTCCCAAATTCGAAAGTTTCCAGGCTTCGGAGTTCGGTCCGATCGCCACGTGTCTCAACCGGACGCGCCTTTTCTGTGTCAAATTGTTTCTCCGCGAACGCCGTTCGATTCTGGCTCGTCAGGGGCAAATGTCCCAATATGCGACTCGCACGAACGCAACTGTGTCGTCTCAGAAAATGATTTTGATGATCCGCATGACCAGTTCTTCGAGCGGCATGACCATGAGTAGCAAAGGCAGGAGCGGCGCGGCGGTGGCAGCAACCAGCCGAGTTATGTCGCGAAGTCCAAAAGGTACGATGCTCATCTCACGGACGCCAGCATAACTATTACCCAGGTCGGCTAAGGACTGAATTCGGCAGTCCCCAAAAGCGCCTCGTCATTTTGTTCGCCGTCGAGCCATTTTATGTCAAAATCCGTCACATAGTTGTTCGCCAGATTGCCATACCGAGCCAGACCTCTGCGTTTAGCGTGAGCGAGTTGCGGGGAAAACATCGCGAGGGGGCCGAGAATCGCGAGAACGAAGAAAGTGGCAAAAACACCGACAGTCATTTTGAATGACGGCAAACTCTCTCCTTCAAAGAGCACTCGGCTGGCTATTACTCCGGACAATAGCGCTCCCTGCGCAAACAGCAACGGTGCGAATGCATAGCTGCTCCGGCCCAAGAACCCGATTCCACCTGCATGGTCTGGATGGGCTGGCATCAAACGCAACTTCAACCTTGAAATTCTCCAAAGAAGCCAAAACCAGACAATGACTCGAAAATACCAGCGCAACAGAATGAATTGAAAGATGGGAACACTGAAAAAGGCATTCCAATAACCCGCGAGTGAGAGGTGAAAGCCCGTGACATCAGAAACGCCATACCAGGTTGTGCCCAGATATGCGATCTTGTTCAACCATATCCAATGACCAAGGGTATAAACAAGAATCAGCATGCCAACCTCAACGGGCACCGAATTACGAGCGCGCAAAGCGGCGTCGATAGCTGCGTGGAATTGGGGAGTATCTTCGGTGGTGATAATCCGGGCCTCGACAAACCGTTTCACCACCGTGCGTGTCCGTTTGTGCACAATGATTTCGGCGCCAATGAGAACAGGTAGCGCGACCAGAAACCGTACATGTGTCTCGAGATCCCGGAGAAAACCGAGGTGACCGTTACCGAGCAATAGCCCGTCGTACAAGGAAAGTAGCAACAGCGGCAGCCAGGTAATTAGCGCAAAGAAAAGAACCCGGCGCAGCACCAATTCAAGAATGGGACCGGACAGATGGGTTTTTCTATATAACTGATATAACGGGCCGCCCAGGATCAGAGAGAAGTCAGTTGGTTCTTGAAGGGGCGACGGTGTAGTGATCATAGTTCCGTCCAGTCATCGCAATGTTCAACTTGCGCAGCGTTCGCGGGCGCGCCAGCCACTGGCAAACGTTCACGTCACTGCGAGTGTTAATGCTTAAGATCCCATTCTTTCAGTTTTTTTGCAGCCGTGCCGAACGGCCCGAGCTGATAGACTGCTGCGCCCGCGGGCGAAAAGGTAAACGGCTCAAAGGGCTCAGCCAACATTTTGTCGAGGTATTCCTTGGGGGCAACGCCGGTACTAACGTGCGGATTGTAATTCGGCCCGGACATCTTCGGCACGAACGTCGAGACGTAGTCAATCATCATCGAATCCATCGCCGGATTATCGTGCGGGGCAGTGAATGCAGTGATTGGGCCGGTTTCAACCGTAAATGGTGCGACGGCGGCGATGACGTCTGCTTGCAGCTTGAGAATATCAGCCGTCGGCCTCGCACAGATCCCCGCGACGCCGACCGGACCGCCCGGTGCGTAATAGTATTTGAAGGCTACTAATTTCATAGCGTTGACGTTCGCGGCGGCAAGCACCCGATAAGCAGCAGAATATACTTTCTCTAGGTCGGCGGTGCGAACGAAACTCTGGATTAACGTGATGTGGGGACGGTGCGTTGCATCCAGAGCGAAACCTTTCGGGAAGACCTTGAGCAGGCGGGCGTTATTGGCTTCGGCATGCTGGAGCATAGTGGCATCTGGCTCGAGAAGGATGTCTATCGCCGTAACCTGATTTTGTCCGGCGGCAGCAGTCGGTTGCTGTGCCTTCGCATCTCCAGGGTTCAAGGCTGCTGCACAGATCACCACTACCCAACAGAGCAGTGGAGCCAAAGTGTTTACGCTAAGTTTCATTGTTCTTTTCTCATGGATTTTCATCTTTTCACTGTCAGTAATCGCTAGAAGGAACTTTCTCGATAGGAATAGATGGCAGGGCGCTTCGCTCGGAGCGCCCTGCCGGTTGACAGTCCTACTTCGAGCCCTCGCCTTCCTGCAGCTTTTTGAAAACCTCATCCATGTTGAAGCTGGCAGCTTTCTGCCGTTGCGGGTAGTCCTTGAAGGTCATCAGGAACTGTCCTACGTAATCTTGCGCAGGAACCAACAAGAAGGCGTGATCCAGCAGCCAGTCGTAATAGGTGTTCGAGGTGATTTCCGCTCTCTCGTATGGGTCCATTCGGAGATTTTCTATCAGCGGGACTCGCAAGTTGGTGAACGGGTTCGCCCAGATAAGCATAGTTCCCTCGGCCCGCTGCTCCATGAAGACCAGCTTCCAATTGTCGTACCGCAGAGCGACCAACTGCTGATCATCGTTGATGTATAGGAACGATTCCCGTGGGCCCTTAGCGACTTGGCCGGTGAGATAGGGGACGAGGTTGTCGCCGTCAAGATGGACCCTGTAGGTCATATCTCCAACTCTGTAGCCCTTGAGCAATTCCTCTTTCACTTGGGGGTCGCCTGCCATTGCCACAAAGGTCGGCAGCCAGTCGAGGTGGGCAATGATGTCGTTTGACACGCTACCCGGCTTGATGTGACCCGGCCACCGGATCATTGCGGGTACCCGATAGGCTCCTTCCCAGTTCGAGTTCTTCTCGTTTCGGAACGGCGTCATCGCCGCGTCTGGCCAGGAGTTCATGTGCGGACCGTTGTCGGTACTGTACATGACAAAGGTATTGTCCGTGATTCCCAAGTCATCGAGTACCTTCAAAACCGTACCGACATTCTTGTCGTGGTCGATCATGGCGTCGTGGTAGGGGCTCTGCCAGCGTCCCGACTGGCCAATGCTCTCGGGCTTCGTGTGAGTGCGGAAATGCATGTGAGAGAAGTTGACCCAGACAAAGGCTGGCTTGCCGATCTTGTTTTGCCTCTCGATAAAGTCCACCGCTCGGGCGGCCACATCATCGTCGATTGTTTCCATCCGTTTTTTCGTTAACGGCCCAGTGTCGGTACAGACCTGTTTCCCGACCTTGCCAAAACGCGGATCAACGGTAGAGTCGTCAACGTTCGAAGCCTTGCAATCCAGGACGCCACGGGGGCCAAACTTTGCGCGAAACGCCGGGTCTTTGGGATAGTCTGGCAGTTCCGGCTCTTCTTCCGCGTTCAGGTGATAGAGGTTGCCGTAGAATTCGTCAAAGCCGTGCACCGTAGGAAGATACTCGTTGCGGTCACCCAAGTGGTTCTTACCGAACTGGCCTGTCGCATAGCCTTGCGCCTTGAGCAGCTCGGCGATCGTCGGGTCTTCCTTTTGCAAACCTATCGCAGCGCCTGGCAAGCCAACCTTCGTCAAGCCCGTGCGCAATCCCGACTGGCCGGTGATGAACGACGCCCGGCCGGCGGTGCAGCTTTGTTCGGCATAGTAATCGGTAAAGATCATGCCCTCTCTGGCGACACGGTCGATGTTAGGCGTGCGAAATCCCATCAGCCCCATCGAATAGGCGCTGATGTCCGTTTGACCGATGTCATCACCCCAGATGATCACGATGTTCGGTTTCTTCTGCTGCGCCTTGGCGGTTGGTGTTCCGGCCGCACCAAACAGCGTGGCTACCGTCGCCAACGCGAGACTGAATTTCCCAGTCCATTTCATTGCTGTCCTCTTTTCTTGTTTTTCCCGACTTTAATCTTGCACAAAACACACTACGGACTGAGTGCTTCGTGGAGCGACGAGGCAAGTTTTCAGATCGCAGGATTCCGTACTTAATGAAGGTAAGGCCACTATTATCGAAACCAATCATAACAGTTTCGGTGCTGGAGAGCGAAGGAGCTCAGCGCCAAACTCTGATACGCGCGCTATTCGTAGGTCTGGCCGGCGGTGCAGGAAGTCGCCGACTGAGCGTCCGCTGAACGAGAATTCGAGGAAGATAATAGATAAATCGCGCGATCCGAGTGAATTTTCTTCGAGGGATTCCAACGCTTTTTTGGCTGTAGGTAAGAGTGGAAGGCAGATCCCGCTGCACCCTCATCGAAACCTGTCGAGAGGCCTGCGACTGCGGGAGGCCCGACGGTTTGTGGAAGCGGAGCTGAGGGATCTACCGTTCTCAGCGCGGGCGAGTCTTGAGCCCCCCCGTCCACATTGGCAGCCGACGGGCGAACCTACTTAGCTTCAGGCACTTGGGATTTGGTCGGGAGAGTGGCTGTTACAATGGTGCCGGGGGCCAGAATCGAACTGGCTACGCCCGCCTTTTCAGGGCGGCGCTCTACCACTGAGCTACCCCGGCACGATACCTAAACAGTTTAGAGGGCGCATGCAAGAGTGTCAATGAAGCCTGATTTCTGGTTCAGGAATGCTTGATCTCTCGTAACAGTCCCGAAGAAACGTCGTACACAAAGCCGCGCACAGAAACCTGTTGTGGGATCCACGGGTGGGTCCGCAATTTCTGTAACTGGTGGCGCACATTCTCCTCGATATCCTGGAACGCATAGAAAAACGCCGGTGACACCGCCGCAGTCCCCGTTCTGTTCTGGATTCTGGTCCGCAAATCCTGCTCACTGGCCTGCATCAGCCCGCAGTCCGTATGATTGATCACCATAATCTCTTCAGTCCCGAGGAGGTGATGCGAAATAACCAATGACCGGAGTGAATCCTCGGTTACTACTCCGCCTGCATTCCGGATGATGTGGGCGTCTCCGGTCTTTAATCCGAGTGTCTTGATCGAAAGCCGCGTATCCATGCACGTTAGCACGGCCAGTTTCCGTGCCGGCCGGGGCGTCAGCCTTCGTAACTCATGGTCGCGCGAGTAGATTTCATTTGCTGCGATTACTTCATCGATTACGCTCATGGTCCTACAGTTTACCGTAGCTCTTTCTCGCATGCACGGAATCCCGGTATTGCTTGTATGCGCAATCGTCCATCAAAAACAAATTCACTCAACCCGTCTCTCTATGGTCGACTAGTTATCCATGACGACCTCATTTGCGAAATCCATCGAAGTGATCAAGGACCTCGACACCCTTGCCGCGAAAGCTACATTCCCGGAAGACTTGATGAAGTCCATAGTGCTGCTCCTGCATGAAAAGCTCACGCGGTACAATTGGGTCGGTTTCTACATGCTGGATCTGAAGGGTGATCCCAATATGCTGGTTCTTGGCCCTTTTCGCGGTACGATGACCCCGCATACCCGAATCCCGCTTAATCAGGGAATATGCGGCGCAGCTGCTTCGAGCGGCAAGACTATCGTTGTCGATGATGTCAACGCAGACTCGCGCTATCTGGCTTGCTCACTGGAAACCAAATCCGAAATCGTCGTCCCCATTTTTGTGCAAGGGAAAGTGGTAGGCGAGCTCGACATTGACAGCCACTTCTCGGCCGCATTCGGACCGGAAGACCGCAAATTGTGCGAACACGCCGCCACCCTAGTCGGTGCGCTACTGGAAAAGAAATCGTCCTGAGGAGTACAGCGCGATCACGCACCAGAACGGGAACTAAGGAATTAACGACACTTCAACTAAATAGGAAGCTGTCAAGCTCGTAGTTAGCTCGAGAGAATGACTAGCGCTGCGAATCGTCTATTTCGCGCATCCAGTCACGGCTCTTCAGCAGTTCGCGTGGCCGCGTTCCGTCGGGAGGGCCCACGATCCCGTCACGCTCCATCAGATCAATCAAGTGAGCCGCTCGGCCGTAGCCAATTCGCAAGCGTCGTTGCAACGTCGAAGTTGATGCGCGCCCCGCTTCGCACACCACGCGCACGGCATCCTGGAAGAGTTCGTCATCATCACCCACGGCGGTGCCCGACTCTCCTCCGCCGCCAGATTCCGGACCCTTGTCCTCGTCATCTTTCGGCGCTTCAAGCAATTGTTCGTTGTATTTCGCAGGTGCCTGCGCTCTCCAGAAATCGCAAACTGCACTGATCTCGTCTTCACCGACCAATGGTCCGTGAATCCGATGGAGCCGCGAAGAACCGGCCGGCAGGTACAGCATGTCACCTTTGCCCAGCAGGGATTCCGATCCATTCGCATCCAGAATCGTACGGGAGTCGATCTTGCTTGCAACCCGGAACGAGATTCGGGCAGGAAAATTCGCCTTGATCAGACCGGTAATCACGTCGACAGAGGGCCGCTGCGTCGCCAGAATCAAGTGGATTCCAACCGCGCGGGCCATCTGCGCCAGCCGGGTAATCGATTCTTCGACGTTATTCGTGTCGACCATCATCAAGTCGGCCAACTCATCAATGACGATGATTAGGTACGGGAGGGGCTTGTGCTCGCTTTCCTCTGCATTTGCAAATAGCGAAAGGGATTGCTGTTTCTGGAAGGTCCGGTTGTATTGGTCGATGTTGCGTACGCCGCGTTGGGCCAGCAGTTTCAGCCGGCTCTCCATCTCCCGGGTTGCGTTTCTCAGTACGTTTGATGCCACCTTTGGATCGGTGACCACCGGTGCGATCAGGTGAGGAATTCCTTCATACAAATTCAATTCAAGCCGTTTCGGATCGACCAGAACCAACTTCACGTCGTCCGGCGTGGCCTTGTACAAAATCGACATCATCAGGGAATTGATAAACACGCTCTTGCCTGTTCCTGTGGAACCGGCAATCAGCAGGTGCGGCATTGACGCCAAATCGGTAATTCGAACGCGTCCGTGAAGGTCGCGCCCCATGGCTAGGGTCAGCTTGCTGGGCGAATTTGCGAATTCGGTCGCTTCAATGATTTCCCGCAGGGCAATCGTCTGACGCCGGTCGTTCGGAACTTCAATGCCAATTGTCGACTTGCCAGGGATGCGCTCGATCAGGATCGATTCAGCCTTCAGGGCCAGGCACAAGTCGTCCGTCAAACCGATAATCCGGCTGTACTTGATGCCTGCTTCTGGTTTGAACTCAAACGTCGTAACCACCGGGCCGGGATTGATCTGGGTGATCCGCCCCTCAACATTAAATTCATGGCATTTCTCTTCAATAGCTCGTGCCCGCAGCTTCAGTTCTTCCTCATCGAGTTTCTGGCTCGCTTCGCCTTCCCGCAAGAACTGCACGCCAGGCAATTTGTAATTTGTATTCGTCTTCTCAATTTTTGGTTCTGACTTCTTGCTTTTCTCGGACTTCTCCATCGATGTAAAGAGAATCGGGGCCTTATGAATCGCGCCGTTATCTTTCAGCTCTTCCTCTTCGTCTTCCTTGATGGCCTTCTTGCGGCTAAAAATGTCGCCTTCGTCCTTCAAGTGAATTGTCTTTGCTTCCTCTTCCGTGGTCTCTTGCTTGCCCACGACCTGTAGAGCGACAGACTTGCGTCCAGCCATTCTCCGCTGCTCCACTTCCTTGCGATTCCTTGACTGTTCCCGCTCGTCCTGCCATGCATGCCACCGCGCTTGCGCCTTCCGCAATATCCCGATTTTTTCTATTCTTCCGATGGGACCGTGCGCTCCGCTTGCCCAAGCATGGGCTCCACTAAAGGAGAACCGAGTCGTCATGAATAGCGCCACGAAAAACAGCGCAACCGTCACCAGCAATGCACCCCAAAAATTAAAGCCGCTTTGCAGACCGTGAGAGACGATTGAGCCCAGCAGGCCTCCGGCAGGCACGGCCCCTCGCACGTCGGGCACATGAACCATCGAAAGCAGGGAAGGCAGAGACAACAGCAAGAGTGCGTATCCACCGAGGGTCGCGACCTGTGAATCGATCGCCCGGCTGCGGCACCAGCGGTAACCCAAAATGCCAACGGCAACCGGCAAGAGAAAGGCAGCAAACCCAAATAATTGGAATAACAGGTCCGCAGTATAAGCTCCCACCGGTCCGATCCAGTTATGAGCCGGTACACCATCTACGCTGGCTGCACTCACGTTAAACGCTGCATCGCGGGGATTATAGGAAAGCAGTGAAAGGCCGACGAGAACAGCCGCGGTAATGCACAGAAATCCGATCAGCTCGTTGAGCCGTTTATTTCCAGTTGGTGTTAGGAAGCGCAAGAATATCTCCTCAGCATTTGGGGAAGGCTGAGTGTCACGAACAGGCGCGGCGCTGATGCGCGCTATTCACGAGGAACGCCCAGATCATACCAAACCGATTGAGGTCCGCAACCAGATCTTTTCTGTAGTGTTCTCATAGACTACTCGCTCGTGACTCCGCAGCTTTGCCGCCCGTGCCGGCCGGTCTGCTCCCTATCCCGCAAGCCTCGATGCGAAAAAAAGGACCAAAATGCCCAGTACGATTCTATAAATGGCAAATGGGCCAAACCCGCGCTTGCGGACCCATGCCATGAACCACGCGACGCTCCCGTATGCGACGACGAAGGAGACGATAAAGCCGATCAGAAGCACAATCCAGTCATGCGAGGTAAGGCTCGAGACCCCAATGGGGTTTTCGGTCTTGCTACCGTGCAGTGACTTGAAGAGGGTGTAGAACGTGGCTACAACCATCGTCGGTATCGAGAGGAAGAAGGAAAACTCGAGCGCCGACGCCCGCGACATGCCTGCCAGCTGCCCGCCCGCTATCGTTGACATGGACCGCGACGTACCGGGAAATACTGCCGATAGTATCTGACACAGGCCAATCCAAACCGCCTGACCAAGGCTCATATCTTCCATATGCCAGGTGTGAATCTGCCCGCTGTTGGCTTTTTCGCCGGCTAGCTCCGCCTTTGCGTTGCGCGCGTCAATGAACCACATGACGATTCCGCCAATCAGCAGTGCCGTACCCATGATCGTCAGGCTTTCAAGGTGCGCCCCGATTAATTTGGTCATCAGAAAGGAGGGAATTGCCGTTACCACGAACGCGATCATGACCAGGCTCAACGGATGCGTCAGGATCGTCCGGTCGCCACGTTCTCCACTGGGGAAGGTCGACAGGAATTTGGCGATCCGCTCGCGGAAATAGATCGGCAGAGTCAGAATGGCACCAAGCTGGATTACAATCGAGTACATCTTCCAGTAGCCGCTGCTGAGATCGACGTGCAGCAGGCTTTCAGCTATCCGAAGATGAGCCGTCGAACTTACCGGCAAGAATTCTGTTAATCCTTCGACGATTCCAAGCAATACGGACAACAAGTAGTCGTTCACCAATCAGCTCCGTCTATTCCGATTTTTTCTTACGGTAGCGCACGCCCCTACCCAAGGCAGTGACTCCCGAAGAACCCCGAAATTTCGTCTCTACTCCCGATCATCGACCGGTCGAATGGCCAATTTCTTCCGCATTTCGTAGGCGTCTGTTTTCTGAAGATAGTACCGTTTTAGGACTGCCTCCGTACAATAACCGTGACGCTTCCAGAAGGCAATCCCGCTATCATTGTCTGCGGCGGTTTCAAGCAACACAGTTCGCACTCCGCGAAACACGAAGTTCCGCTCCAATTCCTTCAACAGTGCCGTCCCCAGGCCTGCGCGCCGGTGCGACTCAGCCACGTCGAGCGTTATGATATGTCCCATCGGCGCATTCGATTCCCCGAGGATGAATCCGAAGATCGACTTTCCTTCGAACGCAACCAGGCAATCCGCGTCCGGCAAGTGCAGATAATAATGAAGTACCCATTTGCTGTAAGAGATTCCAGGCACAAAACAGGTTTGATCCAGCTTGTACAGGGCAGAAAAATCACGTGGTTCGTACGGTCGAATCCTGAAGGGCATTGGTTCCAGTTCCACGGACTCCCCTCTGTGCTGTGATCCCAGGAATAGCACACTCATTCTGGGCGCTAAAGGCCGCGCAATCTCCAGAAAAAGAAATCCCTCAGCCGCAATCCTGCGAATGAGGGATCTCTCAAAGAAAGTAAGTCAGGGCGCTTACAGCTTGACGGTCACCGTTTTCACTTCTGTATAGTTTGCCAGGCCATATTCGCCGAGTTCGCGGCCAATTCCTGACTGCTTGAAGCCGCCAAACGGAGCCGCCGCGTCAAACACGTCATAGCAATTCACCCAAACGGTTCCAGCGCGTACTCCATCCGCAATCGCGTGAGCCTTGGTGATGTCCTGCGTCCACACTGCCGCTGCCAAACCATACAGCGATTTGTTCGCGCGCTCAATCACTTCGCTCATATCCTTGAACTTCAGGATCGACATGACCGGTCCAAAAATCTCCTCCTGGGCGATCTTCATGTCGTCTTTGACATCTGCAAACACGGTAGGCTCGATGAAATAACCCTTGTCACCCACCCGATTGCCGCCGGCCACCAGGTTGGCTTTGTCACTCTTTCCCGACTCAATGTACCCCATGACCTTGTTGAACTGTTCCTGATCGACCTGGGGGCCTTGCTCGGTCTTCTTGTCGAAGGGATTGCCGACAATTCGCTTTCTGGCGCGGGCCACGCTCTTCTCGACGAACTCGTCGTAACATTTTTCTTCCACAAACGTTCGGGATCCTGCGCAGCAGCACTGGCCCTGATTAAAGAACAGTGCGAAGTGTGCGCCCTCCACAGCCTGATCCATATTCGCGTCCGCGAAGACTACGTTCGGGCTCTTACCACCCAGCTCGAGCGTCACGCGCTTCAAATTTGTCTCTGCTGCAGCCTTCATCACGAGGTGCCCGACTTCGGTCGATCCCGTAAACGCGACCTTGTCCACATCCATGTGACGAGCCAGCGCCGCACCAGCGGTCGGGCCATAGCCTGGGAGCAAGTTCAGTACCCCTGGAGGGAATCCCGCTTCAAGCGCCAGTTCGCCCACACGTAGCGCCGACAGCGGAGTCTGTTCGGCTGGTTTCATCACTACCGTACAACCTGCAGCCAGCGCAGGCCCCAACTTCCACGCTTGCATCAAAAGCGGGAAGTTCCAGGGAATAATCTGCGCCACCACCCCAACTGGCTCGTGCTTGGTATAGCAGAAATATTTGCCCTGGACAGGAATCGTCTTGCCCTGAATCTTGTCGGCCCATCCGGCATAGTAGCGATAACAGGCAATCGTGAGGTTCAAATCTGCAGCCAGCGCCACATGATAGGGTTTTCCGTTATCAAGGGCCTCGAGTTCAGCGAGTTCTTCTCGGTGTTTCTCGATCAAATCCGCCAGGCGGTACAGCAATAACCCGCGCTCCGCGGCGCTCATCTTGCGCCAGGCGCCCTTATCAAATGCCGCACGCGCTGCAGCAACAGCGATGTCAACGTCGGCTGCATCGGCCTCCGCGACCTGGGTAATTATTTCCCCTGTCGATGGGTTGATCGTGGGAAACGTCTTCCCCGACGTTGAATTGACCCATTTATTGTTGATCAGCAGCTTTGTCGCGTTAATTTTTACCTTTGGTTCGATAACAGACGTTGCTGAGGCCATATTGAGTCCTCCTCATGTGGACCCGAAGAGGCTACACCCGCGTCGCGAGAGAATCAACAATTGCTATTCCATGAATTAGTTATTTGGCAGGTTGTCGATCGCCAGCTGTCTCGGATTCTTGAAAGGTTGGACCCGCTATCGACGAACGGTAACCTGTTCAGAGCTCTGCGAGCGTTCGGAACTTGTCACCAGTAGTGCAAGCAGCAGCCCCGCGCCGAGCATGCCGGCAGCCAAGTAATAGGGCGCACCGGGAAGGTGGATGATTGCCTTTGCCGAAATCGCCACGGCAAACACCTGTGTGAAGATCAATGGACCAATCATGCCGGTTAATGCGCGAAGGGAATTGATTGCTCCTTGCAACTTCCCCTGTGAACTCGGGTCCACATGCTGCGACATCAGCGATTGCATGGCAGGGCCGGCCACTCCCCACAACGCGATAAGAGGGATCGCCGCAAACATCGCCCAAGCCTTCGGCGCAAACGCCATCCCGACAAATCCCAAAACTCCAAAAACGAGACCTGACAAGAGACTCGATCGCTCGCCAAATCGTTTCACATACGGGCCGACCATGCCTCCGGAAACCGCGGCCGCACAAATTCCAATCGCTGCCAGCGCCAGACCTACGCCACGTTCCGTCCAGCCATACCGGTACTCGCTGTAGAGCACAAAAACCGCTGGCAAGGACTGGTGCGCCAAATAATTAATGGTGTTTACGAGTGCCAGCCAACTGAGTTCGACGTTTGAGCGAAGCAGCGAAAGGGAGCCTAACGGATTTGCCATGTGCCAGGCCGACTTGGCTCGCTTTTCGACCGGCAGGGATTCGGGCAACACAAACAGTCCGTACAGGAAATTCGCCAGACTCAGCCCCGCGGCTGCCCAAAATGGTGCGCGTAAACTGTAATGCCCGAGCAGTCCGCCAACGGCTGGCCCGATCACGAAGCCCAGTCCGAATGCGGCACCCAGCAATCCGTAACGCTTCGCACGCTCTTCGGCAGGCGTCACGTCGGCGATATAGGCGAAGGCTGTCGAAACATTCGATGTGGTGATGCCGGAAATGATCCTTCCCACGAATAACCACCACAGCGATGGGGCCAGTGCCATAAAAATGTAGTCAAGCCCCAGCCCGAGGCAGGAAATCAAAATAACGGGCCGTCGTCCAAATCGATCGGACCAGGCGCCCAGAACCGGCGAAAACAAAAACTGCATCGTCGCCCAGGCAAAGGCGAAATACCCGGTCACTTCGGAAGCGCGGGCCATATTTCCGCCCTCAAATTGCTTGATTAGGTTCGGTAAGACGGGCGCGATGATTCCGAATGCCAGAAAGTCCAGCGCCACGGTCACAACAATGAAGATGAAAGTTGCCCGTGTGGCTGGTGGCGAAAAAGGCCCTTGCTCGGACTCTGAAGAAAATTGTTCAGTCGTTGCCATCAGATTTGATTCTAGCCCAGTTATTCTCGGGGTTGAGTCGCGCATCATCTGGTCCCGAGAGCGGCCAGGTTTTTCTAGCCGCTATACTTCCAAAATAACCGGTAATATCAGAGGTCGTTTCGATGTCTGTTTGTTGATGTACCTCTTTAGATCCACGCGGATCTTTTCCTTGATCACCGACCAGTCTGCACGCTCCTCGAGGTTTGACAGCTCAAACGTCTTTAGCACGATCTCTCGTGCCCCGTTCATCAGTTCACTGCCGTTCTCACTCATCAGTCCGCGTGACACGATTTCCGGCGCCGATTCCATTCTCCCGGTGTGCTTATCGATCGCAATGATGGGTATAACGACTCCTTCTTCTGACAAATGCTTGCGGTCGCGAACGATAATCTCCTCGATCTCCTCGAGCGAACCAGAGTCCACGAGAATCCTTCCAGCATTGACTGGTTCAAGCCGCCGCACACCATCTTCTGTAAATTCGATGCATTTGCCATCTTCGAGCAAAAGAATCTCTTCGGACACCGCGCCCAGTTGATGCGCCAGGGCTGCATGACGGAACAAATGCCGGTACTCGCCGTGCACGGGAATGAAATATTTTGGTTTTACCAGGCGCAAGATCAGGCGCTGTTCTTCCTGGCTCGCATGTCCGGAAACGTGTATGGTTCCCGCTGAATTGTCATAGTACACAAGGGCGCGCCGCCGGAACATGTGATCGAGCATCCGGAAAATTGCCTTTTCGTTGCCCGGGATAATCCTCGCTGACAAAATCACCGTGTCGTTTTCATCGACTGAAACGAACCGGTGATTGTCTACGGCAATTCGCGACAGAGACGACATCGGCTCCGCCTGAGAACCGCTTGCCAGGATCAGCAGTTTTTTTGCATCAAACGATCGAATATCCTGCGGACGTACCACCATTCCGTCCGGAATCCGCAGGTAGTTCAGGTTATGGGCAATTTCCACGTTGTCGACCATGCTGCGTCCGACAAACGCAATCTTGCGCCCAACTCGCTCAGCGATATCGATCACCTGCTGAATGCGGTGAATCGAGGAAGCAAAGCACGACAGTATTACCCGTCGAGGGGCTGAACGCGCCAGCTCTTCAATTCGCGGGACGATTGTGCGTTCCGATGGCGTGAAGCCTGGTCGTTCGACGTTTGTCGAATCGCTGAACAGAGCGAGTACTCCTTCGTTGCCATATCTCGCAAAAGCGTGCAGATCAAAAGGCACGTTGTCGACGGGTGTCTGATCGACTTTGAAGTCCCCCGTGTGAATCACAACTCCGATCGGCGTGCGAATTGCCAGTGCCACGCAGTCAATGGTGCTATGCGTTACTGGAATAAACTCAATCTCAAACGGGCCGATCTCAACCAGGCGCCCCGGAGTCGCTTCCCGCAGCGTCGCGGACTGGAGAAGTCCCGCTTCTTCCAAGCGTTTTTTCACTAACGCTAATGTGAACCGGGTTCCGTAGATGGGTACATCGAGGTCTCGCAGAATATAGGGAAGCGCGCCGATGTGATCTTCGTGACCGTGCGTTAAAACGATTGCGCGTACATGCTCACGGTTCTGCTTCAAATATGTGATGTCAGGGATGACCAGGTCCACACCAAGCAACTCGGATTCGGGGAACATCATCCCCGCGTCGATCACGATGATGTCGTCGCCGTAGCGCAACACCATCATGTTCATTCCGAACTCGCCCAGGCCGCCTAAGGGAATTGCCAACAAAGATTTATTTGTCTTACTCAAGGAATGGGTACTCCGCTCTCTGGAGGGAAAGCGTACCATACAGTTCAGCTCTTCCGCTGTCCCTCACTTTAACCGACCGAAATTCATCTACCTTAACTGCACGCTACATTTTTTCCGGCGCTTCAATGCCCAACAAGTTAAGCGACTCTTTCAACCTCTCTTCCACCAGTCCTGTCAGAGCCAGGAGAAACGCACGTTTCCGGTCGTCCTCTTCGGATAAGATGTGGTGCTTGTGATAAAAGTTGTTAAACGCTTGTGCGAGCTGAAATGCGTACTTTGCGACGAACGCCGGCTCCTGCGCATGAATGGCCGCGTTCATCGCATAATCCAACGAACCGGCGTGCAGCAGGAGTTCCCATAAATCCTCGTTTTCCTTGCCGGTTAAATTCTGTGCGATGGCACTTTCATCAAGCGCGACGTCCGTTTCCTGTTGAGCGGTCCGTCCCTTGCGGCGAATGCCGCGAATCCGCACCACCGCGTACTGGCAATACGGTCCGGTTTCACCTTCCGCGCTCAACGCGTCTTCAAAATCGAAGGCAATGATCGTGTTCCGCGTAAATTTGAGCAGGAAGAATCGCAGCGCACCGATCGCCAGGGCATTCGCCGTGCTTTCCAGTTCTTGTAGATCCATGTCCGGATGTTTCAGTCGAACCCGCTCCTTGGCGGCTTTCAACATGCGGTCGATCAAGTCGTCCGCCTTTACGCCGAAGCCTCTTCTCCCGCTCACTTCGACATAGGGCTTTCCGGAATCTTCGACGGATAATTCATAGCCGAGTTCCGCAGCGCATCTCGGTGTTAGCGCAACGATCTCGTAGGCAAAGTGAATCGAATTGTCCGCTTCAGCAGGATGTCCCAGTGCGCGCAGCCCTTCCGCCACAACGTCCTGCAAATAGGCCTGTCGCGTGTCGATCACGTTGTAAACGGTTGTCGCTTCTCCAAAGTGCGGGGCTGCCAGGTCATTTGGCTGTGAAGTTGTAGACCACAATTCATGCCTGCCGGGAGCATCGGGCCAGCGCCGATAATAAAAATCCTTCCCAAGGAGTCCAAATTTCCAGAGTTGGTAGGCGATATCCTTGCCGACGTAGGTCACCGTGCCGTTGGAACGCACGATAATTTTCGCCTGATCATCTTCATCTGTCTCCTGGGTGTCGGGAGAGCCGCCATGATTCCATGGCATAATCCAGCAACCCGCCGTTTTACCGGATTCGGAAAGATGGATGGCTCCGGTATTCTTCAACTTCTCGAATGCGGCATCCCAGAAGTGCAAGTGCAGAATCTCGCTCTCTCTCGCCAGCAATTCATAATAAATATCCAGGCGAGCCATCGTCCGCAAATGAAATCCTACGATGGCGTCCGCGATCACGCTGCCCATCTCGGCGATTTCGCCTTCACCCGCCTCGATCGCGCGGAGCGTTTCCCCTCGCAACTGGCCCGCTCGCACCCTGTCTTCTGCAAAAAACTGCGTGGCCTTTGCATACAGTTCCCAGCACAAATAATCAAATTTCGGCTGTCCCGAGAGTTCTTTCACTTTCGCGAGCGGCATTTTCTCCATCTGGCTAAATGCAATCACCACATCCGCTACCTGGACGCCAGTGTTATCGATATAGTTCTGTACCGCGACTTCATGACCCCTGTGCCGCAAGACGCGCACCATCGTGTCACCTAATACGGCGTTCCTCAGATGTCCGATGTGAGCCGCTTTATTCGGATTGATACTGGTGTGCTCAACAATGACGCGGCCCGGCACGCGAGCTTTCGCGGCGGCCGTGGTGTCGGTTGCCACACTCCTCCAGAATTCGGCTCGATCGAAAAACGCGTTCAGGTAACCCCCGCCTGCCACTTCCACCCGATCAATCCCCTTAATCTTTCCAATATTCTTTGCGATCTCCTGTGCGATCATGCGCGGCGCCTTCTTCAGGCGCTTTGCCAGCTCAAAGCACAGGGGAGACGAGGCTTCTCCCATCTCGAGCTTCGGCGGGCGCTCCAGAACCACGCTGATCTCAACGCCATAATTCTCACGAACATGCGCGGCCAGCGCTTCCCGCAATCGATATACTAGTGTCTGGTACACGAGGTCTCAGTCCTATCTATTGGCCAGCATTAATCCTCCAGTATAGCAGTCAGTCTCATTTATTATCTCGGGCAGAAGGATCCGTGCCGGCTTTTAGGAGAGGTCCCTTTGGAAAAACAATGAACACCAACATCTTCAAGAGCATCGCTTCCATCATGATCGGCGCCGGGGTCAGTGTCTTTCTCTCGATCGGCACTGACGGATTGATGCGAGCACTCGGCGTTTTCCCGCTCATGCCGCCTATGAAAGACAGTCTTTTCGTTCTCGCCACCGTCTACCGAACACTATTCGGGGTTATCGGCGGATACCTCACGGCGCGGATTGCGCCGACGAAGCCCATGATGCACGCCTTTGTGCTTGGTGCCACCGGCCTGGTTGCCAGCATTGCCGGCGCTGTTGCGAGTTGGAATAAGCTTCCCGAGTTGGGGCCGAAGTGGTATCCCATCGTACTGATTGTGCTGGCGGTCCCACCCGCACTAGCCGGAGGGTGGTTGCGCGTTTTGCAGCTGCGTGGACAAAGGGAAACGTCTCGTGATGAATTTTCAACTGATTAGCGACGATGCAGTTGCATCGTAAGCCCGTCCTTGGGGCGTAGGGTAATCGAGAAGAGCGGTTTCACGTTCGAATCGGGCGGCAACGAAAACGAAAAACGTTGACCTATCGTAGCCAGAAGCAGCGTCACTTCCATCATTGCGAACGCAGCACCGATGCACACTCGCGGCCCACCGCCGAAAGGGAAGTACGCGAAACGGGGCAATTTCCCGCGGCGAATCGGATCATCTTGCCAGCGTTCAGGAGTAAAACGCTCCGGTTCAGGGTAATAACGCTCGTCACGGTGCGTTATCCATTGCATCAGAAAAACATTTGTTCCCGCAGGTATGCGATATCCGTTCAGTTCAAAATCCTGGAGCGCAAGGCGCCCAATTCCCCAAGCCGGGGGATACAATCGCATCGATTCCTTCACTACCATTTCTGTATAGGGCAATCGCGGGAGGTCGGCGAGAGAGGGCGGAACACCGTGCAGCACGTTGTCGATCTCGGCGTGCAATCTTTGATCCGCCTCCGGATTCATCGCCAGCAAGTACCATGTCCAACAGAGTGCGTTCGCGGTGGTCTCGTGGCCAGCCATAAACAGGGTCATGATTTCGTCGCGCAACTGATCGTCTGTCATTCGCTGACCCTGCTCATCCTGCGCGGCGAGCAGTGTCTCGAGCAAATCATTGTTCTCGACCGGATGCGCTCGCCGGTCATTGATGATCGATTGAATGACCCTATTCAAACGGCGGCGCGATCGCAGCAGCCGGGGACCTTTGGGCAAGGGAATCCCTTTCGGGAGTAAAAACGACAAGGTTGCCTGCGACAAGAATCGTTCCATCACGGTAGCGATTTCCGTTCCAATCGACCTCGAGTCATGCGCCACCTTCGCTCCGAACAAGGCCTTTGCCACCACATCGAGCGTAAGCGAACTCATTTCGTGATGGAGGTCTCGCGTCTCCCGATCTTTCCAATTGCTTAACAGGGTTGCCGCGGAATCGGACATGATCTGCGCATACGTCGAAATGTTTTCATGGCGGAACGCCGGCTGGATCAACTGGCGCTGCGATTGCCAGAAACGCCCTTCGCTCGTCAGCAGTCCGTTGCCGAGAAAGGAACGAATTGCTGCGTAGTCCCGCGACTTGTGAAAATTGGCGGCGTTGCGTACTAGGACCATCTCAATTGCATCCGGATTCGAGATCATAACCACCGGTACGTGGAAAAAGCGGTAAAAAACGATGCCGCCGAATTGACGAGCGCAGCCCGCGGAGTACCCGCTCCAATGACCGGCCAGCTGCAGTGCATTGCCGAAGAAAAAAGTTCCTTTCGGTCCGGGTGGCAGCGGCAACGTGGCGATTTGCTTGCGGTCTGTCATCCAATGCAGTGTAGCCGAATGACGACGATGGCGTTGAAATTAGAGAGCTGGACCATGCGGCGCAAGCGGGGCGAGGGAGTTTGACGCCATTTATCTCTGCCGATACTATCGGTGTCAGTGCATTCACGAGTCATTCAATGAAGCTTGCCTACTTCGACTGTTTCAGCGGTATCAGCGGGGATATGACCCTTGGCGCCCTGGTCGACGCGGGTGTTTCCCTTGAGCTTCTGCGCTCCGAGTTGATGACGCTGAAGGTGCCTGGATGGCAAATCTCGGCTGAAAAAGTTTGGAAGAATGGTATGTCTGCTACACACGTCCGAGTACTGACTGAAGACACGGAAAAACACCGATCCCTGGCCACAATTCTCGAACTCTTCGACAATTCGAGGCTTGCGCCCTCGATCAAATCCCGTGCGTCCGCGATCTTCCGGAAACTCGGCGAAGCAGAAGCTTCGGTCCACGATGTCCCTATCGAAAAAATCCATTTTCATGAGGTAGGTGCAGTTGACGCGATCGTCGACATCGCAGGCGCCTGTATCGGGTTTTTGGCTCTCGGCATTGAAACATTTGCCTGCTCACCGCTAAACGTGGGAGGCGGTACTGCCAAAATGGCGCACGGCGTACTCCCGGTGCCTGCGCCGGCAACAGCCAGGCTCCTCCTTGGGAAGCCCAGCTATTCCAGCGGCATCCTGAAGGAACTGGTGACGCCCACTGGTGCGGCAATCATTGTCACTGTTTGCGAATCCTTCGGCCCGCAACCACCGATGTCCGTAACCGCGATCGGCTACGGAGCGGGAACGACCGACCTCGAAGCACAGCCGAACGTGTTGCGACTGATGATTGGCGAAGGCCTCGAAAAAGATGCATCGATTGGCGATGAGGTCATTCGTGTGCTCGAAGCCAACCTTGATGACATGAACCCTCAAATTTATGGCTATTTTCTGGAAAAAGCCTTGGCCGCTGGCGCCCTCGATGTTTTTGCCACGCCCGTCCAAATGAAGAAGAACCGGCCAGGCTTTCTGATAACCGTTCTTTGCTCCCCGGAGAGCGAGTCAAAATTTCAACAGATGCTCTTTGCCGAAACGACCACGCTCGGAGTCCGCAGCATGAGCGCCCATCGCCGGATCCTCCCGCGCGAGTGGGTCAAGGTGTCCACGAAATTTGGCGATATCCGCATGAAGGTGTCTCGGGTTAACGGCCACATCCGCCAGGCCGCACCGGAATTCGACGATTGTCGTAAGCTGGCGTCAGAGAAAAATGTTCCACTCCAGCAGATTTTGGATGAAGCAATGAGACAATGGAGCGCTCGCGATTAGCACTCCGAGCAGTGCGTGACTCGCATCAATTCGCGTTAGGACATAAAATAACCAGATGGCTGAGCGTAAAGAGAAGTTTTATCTAACCACGCCGATTTACTATACCAACGGTCTGCCGCACATTGGGCACACCTATACAACCGTGGTCGCCGACATGATTCGGCGTTACAAGCGTATGCGTGGCTACGAAGTAGTCATGACGACGGGTACAGATGAGCACGGCGTTAACGTTGAGCGGGCTGCGAAAAAAGCCGGTATCCCCGAGTCTGAGTATGTTGCCAAAATGGCCGACACTTGGCGTGCACTCTGGGATGAGCTGGGCATCTCAGCCGATGAATTCGTGCGTACGACCGACCTACAGCATGTTCGCACGGTGCAGTGGCTGTTCAAGCTCTGCCGTGAAAATGGGTTTGTCTTCAAAGGGCATTACACCGGTCAGTACTGCATTTTCGACAACGCCTTCGTAAACGAGCCGAAGCCCGGGAATCTTTGTCCGGATTGCGATCGCCCGCTCGAAACCATCACGGAAGAGAATTACTTTTTCAAGCTGAGCGCATTCCAGAAGCCGTTGCTCGATTTCTACAAGAAGAACCCCGGTTTCATCCAGCCGGAATCGCGTCGCAACGAGATCATCTCGTTCGTCGAAGGCGGCTTGAAGGATTTGAGCATTACCCGTACCACGGTTCGCTGGGGAATCCCGGTTCCAGGCGAGGAACCTCACGTATTCTACGTCTGGTTCGATGCCCTCTCGGCCTATCTCAGCGCCGTCGGGGGCCCGAATTACGAGACTCGTGGCATGTGGCCCGCCGATTTGCACCTTGTAGGCAAAGACATCATCCGGTTCCATACCGTCTATTGGCCAGCATTCCTGATGGCCGCCATGCTTCCCCTGCCCAAACAAGTCTGGGCGCACGGGTGGTTCCTGATGGATGCCGAGAAAATGAGCAAGTCCAAGGGGAATGTGGTCTTGCCTCGCCCAATCGTCAATATGCTAGGAATGGACGCGCTGCGCTATTTCCTGTTGCGGGAGGTCGTTTTTGGGCAGGACGGCAACTTCAGCTATGACGCGCTTGTCACCCGCTACAATAGTGACCTTGCAAATGGCCTCGGCAACCTGGCAAGCCGTACAGCCGCGCTCATTGAAAAGAACTTCGGCGGCAAAATTCCAAAGCCGTCAGGTTTTAGGCCACAAGATGACATGCTGGCCCGAGAAACACAAAGGTCGATCGGCGAGGTCCTCGAGCACTATGAGAAATTCGAGTTCGCGCGCGCACTAGAATCCATCTGGGCCGTCATTGCCTTGGCCGACAAATACCTCACGAGCGAGCAGCCATGGGCATTGGGCAGCTCCGCAGAAGATCAAGAGCGCAAGGGAACCGTACTGTGGACGACTGCAGAACTGCTCCGAATTGTGACGGCGCTTTCTCATCCGGTTTTGCCACAGAGTACGGCAAAAATCTGGACTCTCCTAGGCCAGGAGGGTTCCGTGTCGGCGTATGCATTAGATGGGTTGCGGTGGGGGCAGTTGGCCGCCGGTGCGCAGATCGGCAAGGCACAGACACTGTTCCCACGAGTAGACAAAAAAGAAGCAGTCGAGAGGATTGAAGCGATGGCAAACGAAGAACTGAACCCGACGACCGAACCAACCCCAGCGGCGACCCGAACCGCTCCCCCTGCGGGAGCGGCGGCACCGACGGCAGCTGGTATCGCGCAAATCGGCATCGATGATTTCGCAAAAGTCGAAATGCGCGTCGGTCAGGTTAAAACGGCTGAACGTATCGTCGGAGCTGACAAGCTCTTGAAGCTGACAGTCGACATCGGCACGGAAATCCGCCAGATTTGCGCGGGGATTGCCCAATTCTACGAGCCTGATTCTTTGGTTGGACGCAAAGTGGTCGTTGTCGCCAACCTCGCGCCGCGAAAACTCCGTGGGGTCGAATCAAACGGGATGATTGTCGCCGCTTCGGTTGGTCCAGACGGTCGCCCCGTGCTCGCGGGCTTTCTCGAGGATGTCGAAGTTGGCTCGCGTCTGAAGTAGACCACGATGGAATTGATCGACTCTCATGCCCACATTGATGCGGAGCAGTTCGCAGAGGACCGTGACGCCATGCTTGCTCGCGCTCAGGCCGCAGGCGTGGCGACTCTGCTCGCGATCGGAACTGGCCCAGGCCCTGCAAAACTCGACGCGGCTCTGCCGTATGCTGAACTCCATGACTGGATCTTCACCACTGTAGGTATCCATCCGCACGATGCCAAAGAGGTCACCGAACGGCACCTGGAAACGCTTGCCACCCTGGCCCGGCACCGCAAGGTGATCGCCTGGGGCGAAATCGGTCTCGATTATTACTACGACCATTCTCCCCGCGATATTCAGGAGAGGGTGTTCCGTGACCAGATGTCCCTCGCCCACCAGGCGAAACTGCCAATCATCATCCATTGCAGGGATGCTTGGGACGATTGCCTCCGGGTGCTTGAAGATGCGTGGAAGCCGACCGGGCTTGGCGGAATTCTCCATTGCTTCGGTAGCACGCTCGACCACGCCAAGCGCGGCATGGATATGGGCTTTCTCATCTCCTTCGCAGGAAACTGCACCTACCCCAAGGCCCAGAACATTCGCGATGTTGCGAAAGCTTTGTCGCTTGCGAACATTTTGATTGAAACGGACTCTCCGTATCTGGCGCCGCAACCGTATCGGGGCAAGCGAAATGAGCCTTCCTACATTGGCGAGGTAGCAAAGGTCCTTGCTAATGTGAGAAACTCTACGCAAGAGGAGATTGCCGCAGCAACAGCTGCAAATTTCCGGCACTTCTTCCATCTTGCCCGGTCGAGTGGATCTCCGGCTGGGGTGTCCCGCTAATCAGGGCAGCGGGCCAGGAGAATTTCCATCACCTTACTAACTGCCAAGGAGATATTTGAGCTGGTGCGCGAAGACCTCTTTGAGGTCGAGCAGGAGTTATCGCGTCAAAGCGCTGCGGCGTACCAACCGGTTTCCGAAATTACCAGTTATTTGTTGGGCGGAGGAGGGAAGCGACTGCGCCCCGCGCTTCTCCTGCTTTGTCATGGCTACGCGGCGGGTCAGAAATCAAGTACCCGCAGTGCCATAAAGCTTGCCGCCGTCGTTGAACTGCTTCACAGCGCCACCTTGATTCATGATGA
Organism: Candidatus Acidiferrales bacterium; assembly: GCA_963723725.1. Classification (GTDB taxonomy): domain Bacteria; phylum Acidobacteriota; class Terriglobia; order Acidiferrales; family UBA7541; genus Acidiferrum. Next base: position 719,964 of record CAVRSA010000009.1, on the reverse strand, counting down.
TGTGATCGACAGCGCCGACACCCGCCGTGGACGCCCTTCGGCCAATTCGCGCTGGGGGAATCATCGCAGTGTCCTGGCGGGGGATTGGCTGTATATGCAATCTTTCCAGATTGCCCTCGAAGAGCGGAATTTCCGGGTTCTCGATATCTTGATTGACCTGACCCAGAAAATGGTCGAGGGCGAACTCATCCAGCTCAATAAAATGGGTCGCATGGACGTTACCGAGGAAGATGCCCTGAAGCTGGCGACCTACAAGACAGCGTGTCTATTCAGCGGTTGCGCCCGCCTGGGCGGCGTTCTTGGCGGTTTTGACGAAACCGACGAGAAGGCTCTGGACGATTTTGGCCGTTACAGCGGGCTTGCGTTTCAACTGGTTGACGATCTCCTGGATTTCACGGCCTCCAGCGAGCAGCTTGGAAAACCCGTGCTTAGCGATCTCAAGGAAGGCAAGGTTACTCTGCCGCTCATCTACGCCATGGAAAACGGTCATCGCGAAGCCCGCGAACTGGTGGCTCGTGTCTTGGAAGAAAAAGAATTTAACTCCGTGCAGCCGGAGACGCTGGTTGCCTTGGTTCGCGATTCCGGCGCTCTTGACCGCACGCGTAGCCTTGCTCATGAATATGCGCGTCGGGCGAAGAGCTGTATTGACGGCCGCGGCGACTCCGAATATGGTCGAGCTCTCATGACTTTGCCCGACTTCATTCTTGAGAGAGAAAACTAGACTCTCTCGATACAAGTGATCAGGGCCATGCTTCCTTTTAAGTTGATCTACCACGAGCGTTACGACCTGAATCTCGGCGCACACGTTTTCCCGTCCCAGAAATACCGTTTGATTGAAAAAAAGCTTTTTTCCGACAAAATCGCCGATCGTGGAGATTTTCTAAGACCCGAATCCGCCAGCGATACCGACCTGTTGCGCGTACACACCTCGGACTGGATCGGCAAACTGAAGACCGGAACTCTAACACTCAGTGATGTCATGAAGCTCGAGGTTCCGTACTCGGCTGAACTGGTCAGCGCATTCTGGCTTTCTGCCGGAGGCACGATTCTGGCCGCCCAATCGGCGTTGCAGGACGGGTTTGGTTGTAACATCGGTGGGGGGTTCCATCACGCTCACGCTAACCATGGCGAAGGCTTTTGTGCCATTCATGACGTTGCCGTAGCCATTCGCCGGCTGCAGTCTGACGGTTCCATCCGCAAGGCAATGGTCATCGATACTGACGTTCATCACGGTAATGGCACTGCGGCCATTTTCGCAAAAGACGATGCCGTCTTCACGCTTTCGATTCACCAGCTAAACAATTATCCTGCCTATAAGCCGCCGTCCAATGTTGACCTCGACATGTCCGACGGTGTCGGCGACAAAGAATATCTCAATACGCTGGTACCGGCAGTACGCGATTCGATTGATTCGTTTCAGCCGGAAATGATTTTCTACGTCGGCGGCGCGGACCCTTACTGCGAAGATCAGTTGGGCGGTCTGAAATTGTCGATGGAAGGGCTACAGTCGCGCGATGCCAGGGTTTTCGAAGAAGCTCGCAAGCGTCAAATTCCGGTGGTGACGGTGCTCGCTGGCGGCTATGCCCGCCGCGTGGAAGATACCGTGCAAATTCACGTCAATACAGTACTGGCCGCTCGCCAAATCGCCGAGAAATATCCTCGGCACAACGATCAGCCGGAATAAGAAGAGTTCCTCTCCGCTGGGAAGTACCGACAATGGATTTTCTTCGCGCCTCGACCCCTTTCGCGGCTATTGACTGGTAATTTCGGCCGGGCCGTGCAGCGCTCGCTCAATTGCGTCCCGCAGAATCTTGTCGACGGTATCGGGATCAAACCCGTCAGAGCGAAACGCAATCTTGCCGTCACGTCCGAGAATCAGAGTGGTCGGGAAGGAACTTACGGAGAAGTAGGAGTCCAGATTGTCGGCAAACAGGACGGTAGCCTTGGGCTTTTCTTCCGCCAGATAAGGCTCGACCAGCGTCTCGTCATCATCGCAATTCAGTTCAAAAAACTGGATGCTTTTGTCGTCGGCATATTGCGCGACAAGCTTTTCGAAATGCGGCTCAAGTGCGCGGCACGGGCCGCACCAAGTGGCCCAGAAATTGAGCACAATGACTTTTCCCTTTGACCTCTCCAGTGGAAAAGCTTCTCCACCGGGCGCCTTGCGCAGCACAAAGTCGTAGGGATTCTTTACACCTGCATTCCTCGCCGTTTTCGAAGGAGCCGTGACTGTCGAAACCTCGTCGAACACGTGCAGTAGATAGTCACCCAATCCATCTTCCGATCCGTGAGCCAAACGCCAGACGTTGCCGACCTTCTTTCTAAGCTCCGTTCGACCGGCCGCTCCGCTTCCGTCGCCCGCCAGTGCGAAGGCCCTTGCATAATCCTGAATTGCCGCATTCTGATCCTTGCGGAGTTCCGCAATCTCCCCCAACTTCATGGCGGCCATTGCCGATGGCTGCAGCGTATAGCTTGCTGCGTAGTCTTTTTGCGCATTCTGCAGATCGTTCAATTTCTGATACAAACGTCCGCGCGCCAATAGGAGCGAAGCTTTATCGCGATTCTTGTCATTCGCCCAGGTCTCTGCTGATTCGCGCGGCGATTTGTCGGTCACCGAAGTTCTATCGATCAAATCCAAGACTCTCGTGCAGTATGAAATTGCGCGGCGCCAGCCGGCTGCATCTCCATTTCGCTCCAGTAGCTGAATTGCCAGCACATTGATTGACGCGTCGTCCGGTCGCAGTGCCACCATTCGCTCTGCATAATCAGTTGCCCGCGCGTAATCATCTACCTTGAGGCTGGATTCGACAATCGCCCGATAAATCTGCGATCGCTGTTGCGACTGGGGATATTCTTTGAGAAAGGCTTCGAGATTGCGGACAAGTGCAGCACGGTCGTTGCCTGCATCATCAATCGCTTTCTGGAGTGATTGTTGTTCCGTCAGTGGCTCTTGTTTTGAAGCAGCCTTGCTCGCAGGAGCGGGTTTGCCGGCCTTTTCAGACGGCAGCGGATCCTGCGCATTCAACAGGCTAGCAGATGCGCAAAAAAGTAACGTGGTCACACGGAAATAGCGACTGGAGAATAAGGCGGAATTCAGCACCAGATCATTGTACCGGGCGAACGGCAAAAATGCAGAGTCTGGGGCAAATAAGCTACGTGCCATTCACCTGTATTTCACCGGAAACGGTGTGCACCTCTACCCGACCGGCGGAGCTACCGAGATGTGCTCGCAGAGAGTGTTTATTCTGCTCTTCGATAATCACGGGGATGCTTGTGCGTATATCTCCAGAAGTTGCTTCCGCAGATAGAAGAAAGCTGGCAGAGCTTGGCACAAGAATATCTACCGACCCGGAAACCGTCTTTAATTCCCAGAACCTGTTGCTACTGGGGTTGCCATTTACCGTAATCGGTCCGGAGATCACGTGGGCCTTCACATCGTTTGTTGCTCCGGTAACTTTAATCGAACCGCTGACAGAAGAAACGTCCACGCGATCGGCCGGCCGATCCACTCGAATCGATCCGGACGCTGCGTTTGCCTTGATGTCGCCCTTTACATCGGAAATATCGATACTTCCTGAAGCGCTGCTCACGCGCACGTATCCATTCACAGTTCCAATGTCGACTGAACCGCTCGCCGCGGTCACCTGCACTTCGCGTTCAATCTGGTATATGTGGGTATACCCGGAGGCCGTGGATACGTTAATCGGCCCGCGCAGCTGTTTGACGGTAATCCCGCCCGACGCCAGTCCCGCATCCAGTTGCGTGTCCTTCGGGACCTCGATCACATAATCGATGGAGACATTTTTCAGATATGTCGAGTTTTTCCCGATGTGAATAGTGTCGCCCTTTTGCTCGATAGGGGGATTCGCCAGAATTTCCTGCGCGCTCTTTTCGCCGTTGCCAAACAACGACCAGCCACCCGGCGTCACCTTCGCGTGGATGTGTACGGTGCCGTCCTTTCCTGCATGGATCTCGACGTTACCAGACGGGTTATCCAATTCGATCCGAGCAGTCGGTCCGGTTATCGTAAACGTCCTCTCGAACGTATTGTCGGCGGCGGAAGCCAGACAAGGCAGGAGAGCAAGCGCACTTGCCAGCAACATACTTGGGATGAGACTTCTCTTGGTCTGGGTCATGGGAATCGTCTTCGCCCGGGATATCACGGGCCTCCTGATGAATATACGGAATATTGCCGGATTATGTTCCAGTCACCTTGACAGACCTGGTCAGCGCCTCGTTGAGGGACCCCTGGCGATAACCCTCGAGATCGAGCGAAACATAGGAAAAACCTACGGCTTTCAACGCCTTGGCCATAGCCGCGGCCATTTCAGGAGCTAGTCCCTGGTGCAATTCTTCAGGCGCCAGTTCAATTCGGGCTAGCTTGTCATGCAGTCTGACCCGAAATTGCCGGAAGCCAAGTTCCCGCAATGCCCGCTCACCTTTCTCCACCAGCGTCAGCCGTTCGGGGGTCACTTCCGTTCCGTAAGGCAACCGCGAAGACAGGCACGCCGAAGCTGGGCGGTCCCATGAGGGCAGATTCGCTCGCTTCGATAAAAATCGTATCTCGCTCTTATGGAGTTGGGCGGCCAGCAAGGGGGTCAGGACCTTGTGCTCAGATGCCGCGCGATGCCCAGGCCGAAAATCAGACACATCATCTGCATTCACTCCATATGCGGTTGTTTCAATGTCACGTTCCGAGGCAATTCGATCCAGCTCGGAAAACAACTCGTCCTTGCAGTAGTAGCACCGATCGGCGCTGTTTGCCCTGTAGGCAGGATTTTCCATCTCATGCGTTTGAACAAACTCGTGACGAATTCCAGTGAATCGCACGAAAGTGTCAAGCTGCTCGCGATCGTAGGACGAATAGCTTGGAGAAATTGCCGTAACTGACAGCGACCGCCTGCCCAGAACCTGATGTGCGGCCCAGGCCAAATAGGCAGAGTCCGTGCCTCCTGAAAGTGCCACGAGAAGGGAATGATGCTCGGCGATCTTGGTGAAGAGCGTCCGTTCTTTCTCGAGGGCCGCCGCCTCCGAGTGCTCGCCGTTACCGATCTGAACAAATGTGTCCATCGTAGCCTAGAGTATAACGCAGGTGCCCAAGGTCAAAAATCCAATACACGAATTTCTGCAGGAAACTCCAGCACCCGGCAGCAACAAGGCTGATGTTCGCTGCGGGTGACTGGTGGGACTTCCCGGTTACTTGAAATCCAGCAGTATGTCTACCGTCCCTTTCGACGGATCGGTCTGCAACCAGTGCCCCACGGTGTCGTAATGTATCGGCAGCTGCTTGAACACGGTTTCTCGTTTGGCTGCCAACTGGAGCCTTGTGAGCAGGTCATCAAACATCTTCTTATCAAACACATCACCCGGGCTCTGCGGCCAGGCATCGCGAATCAGTTTCTCCCCGGCCAGAGACATTCCGGTAATGGTCATTGCATTGAATCGAAATTGCGATCCTTCCACCAGGCTTACGGAATAAGACACCTTGTGCGTCTGGTCATCATAAACCGGGACAGGATTCAGTTTCACGTCCAGATACCCCAGATGCCCGTAGGCATCCCTTACCTGGTCCCACCCTTGTTCAATCTTGATGCCGTTGGCGACTTCCGCTTCCTTCATTCCCACCGTATTGGTCAGAATCGCGGCCGTGATCGCTTTATTGCCACTCCAGGTTACCCCTTCCCACTGATACGCGGGCCCCGGACTGGACGGCACGTATACCGGAATCTGTTCGGGCAATTTCTTGTTTGGATCTCCCGTCAATCGTACTTCAGGCGGACCTAAGGTAGCTCGCAAATTACCGAGTTCTTGATAAACCGGCCGAATCGCCTCGGCCAGGAAGATATCAATCGCCATCCTTGAGTATGCTTTGCCACGGATTTCAGGTAAATGCTGAAGCACCGACTTATTGTCCTTGAGGCTCGGATCGCTGAATTCGATACTGGCAATCTTCGGTGCAATACCTTCCACATGGAACTGTTGCAAGGATCCATCTGCCAGTGGATTGACGATTACTTCGTGGCCAACCGTCGCAACAGTGCCTTTCGAAGCCAGAAATGCGGCAATCGAGTTGCCTGCGATATCCACGACAGTTCCGCTCTCTGGCAACGTCCCATCGTAAAAAGGTAGGTCTCTCCGGATGGCGTCGCTCAGCTCGGAATCGGCGAACCACGGAAAATTATCGTAGGAGACTTTAAGCCTTGGAGTTTCCTCAACCTGGTACGTTACGCTGACCGCTTCATTCTTGGTGTTGAAACTGTAGGTTACCTTGCTGAACAGTCCGGAGCGCAACAGTATATCTGCTGCTCCTTGCAAGTCGGCTCGCCCAACCTGCGCTCCCACCTGCAGTCCGGTCAACTGGAGAAATTGCGGTTCGGTCAGTGTTTTCAGTCCCGCGCCTTGGACTTCTTTCAGACTGGCGGTTTGGGAAAATGTCGATGGAGCGATGCACAGTAAAGCGACGAACAGGAGTAGGCGGTGTCGCATGAGAATAGTCTATCGGAAAATCAAAATTCCTTCACTTGTCCGGTAATTCGCCCGCAGTGCCGGTCCCGCTATTCGACAGTAACGGACTTCGCCAGATTTCTGGGCTGGTCGACATCACATCCGCGGCGTACAGCGATGTGATATGCGAGCAATTGCAACGGCACAATTTCAAGCATCGGCGACAACAGATCAGGCGCCGGTGGCAACTCAATAACATGATCTGATGCTTCCCTCGCCATCTTGTCGCCATTCGTTACAATCGAGATCACGATTCCATCCCGCGCTTTCACTTCCTTGATGTTCGAGACACTCTTCTCATAGAGCGTCATCGATGCCGGATCGTTTTCGTCTCTTGTGGCCAGTACCACCACGGGCAAATTCTCATCGATTAACGCGTTCGGTCCGTGCTTCATTTCGCCTGAGGGGTATCCTTCCGCATGGATGTAGGAAATCTCCTTCAACTTCAGTGCTCCTTCGAGTGCAATCGGGTAGTGTATTCCGCGTCCGAGGTACAGAAAATCAGTTTGCCGGAAATATTGCCGTGCCAGGTTTTCGTAGAATGCGGTCGCATCAGCCTGCAGAATCATTTCGATCTTATGCGGAATTCGTGTGAACTCGATCATCAGCTCCCGTGCCGACTCCCCCAGTAATTTCCCGCGAACTTGCCCAAGATGGGAGGCCAGCAGCAGCAAAGCTGCCAGTTGCGAGGTGAATGCCTTGGTCGATGCCACTCCAATTTCTGGTCCGGCGTGTGTGAGGATTGTTCCCGCAGCCTCTCTCGTAATCATCGAACCCTTCACGTTGCAAATTGCCAGTGAAGGTGAACCTTTTTGCTTGGCTTCTCGCTGAGCCGCCAGCGTGTCTGCCGTCTCGCCCGACTGGCTGATGCACACGGTGAGCGTCCTTGAATCGATAATCGGGTCGCGGTACCGGAATTCACTGCCATAATCCACCTCCACCGGGATTCGCGCGAGACGTTCAATCATGAACTTGCCGGCAAGCCCGGCGTGCCAACTCGTTCCACAGGCCACGATCCGGACATTTTCAAATCCTCGCAATTGTGCTTCCGTTAGCCCGATCTCGTCGATGAAGACCCGTCCCGTATCCTGCGAAATCCGTCCCAACAGGGTGTCCCGGACAGCCCGCGGCTGCTCGAAAATCTCCTTCTGCATGAAATGCTTGTAGCCGCCCTTTTCCGCCATGATCGGATCCCAGGAGACATGATGTGCCGGCCGATCCACGGTCTTCCCGTTCAAATCCGTCACTCGTACCCCGGCCGGGGTCAGAACGGCTACGTCTCCGTCCTGCAGGAAGAACATCTCGCGGGTGTGTTCAAGTAAGGCCGGTATATCGCTGGCCACAAAATATTCACCTTCTCCCAATCCGATCACCGATGGCGGTCCCAGGCGCGCGGCAATCAGTTTCTGAGGATCATTCGCTGATAAAAACACCAGTGCGTAGATTCCCCGCAGTTCCCGCAGGGTTTTCCGAACCGCATCTTCAAACGGCAAATCCTTTGAATATTTCTCGACCAGATGTGCAACCACTTCGGTATCTGTTTCGGTTACGAACTTGTGGCCTTCCTTCTGCAACGTTTCCTTAAGTTCGTAATAATTTTCAATGATCCCGTTGTGGACCACCACATACTGTCCACTGCAATCCCGATGCGGATGGGCGTTCTCTTCAGTTGGGCGCCCGTGGGTTGCCCAGCGTGTATGCCCGATACCGTAGGTTCCTTCAATCGGCGAGGCCTTTAACATCTCCTCGAGGTTGTGCAGCTTCCCTGGCGCTCGCCTTACCTGAAGTTTGCCGTCCGTTCCGACCACAGCAATTCCGGCCGAGTCATATCCCCGGTACTCTAATTTCCGCAAACCTTCAATAATCACCGGAACTACCTTTTTGAATCCGACATAGCCAACGATTCCACACATAAGAGAACGCTCCTGACAGCCGTACTCTCAGAGTAGCATGCGCTGGTGGATTGCCTGAGAAAAGGGAAGTGGAGTGGCCAAGAAGCTACTGAAGCGGTTGGTTCGGTATACGGTGCAATTCAAATGTGTTCAGCTTGCCGTTAGCGTCAAAGTAGAATCGCGCCCGCGCAGTGACAGGCTGCATTCGTTCCGTGTCGATCTTCCTGATGGTGGCGATGACAACACCCGGTTGATCCGTACGTTCCTCTGGAAATCCCTGGCTGGCAAGATATTGTGCAACGTTTGCCCGTGGTGTTCCAAGCGGTACACTTTTCTCGAGCATCTCCTGGATCGGTTTGAGCGCAGGGTCCTTGGTGACCAGAGTTTTCTGACAGCCGCCTAACCCGCCGGCCAACAGGAGTACTGCTCCCAGTGCGGCGAGTGCCAGGTTTTTCGTGGCGTTTATCGGACGGTGCGATATTTCCTGGTTCAGCAAATCCGATAACCTACTCAACGATCTCGAAGCGATATTCTTCAATCACCGGATTTGTCAGCACTTCTTTGGTGATTTTCTCGACCTGTGCTTGAGCTTCATCTCGCGTCACTCCATCCAAGTCCAGTACAAAGAACTTTCCTTGACGAACCTCCTTAACCTGCGCAAAGCCGAGGCCAGTGAGAGCATGATGAATGGTTTTTCCCTGAGGATCGAGTACCGTGCGTTTTGGCATTACCCAGACGTGAGCTTTCATGTTTGGAGTATATCAATTCCACAGCTCTGGTTCACGCCACCCGGCAGAGATATCCCCGTTTTTCTTCCGCCGAAAGAAAGGCGCTTTGGAAGCCCTGCGCGACCACTTGCTGTAGTTCCTTTTCTGTCATTCCCATTTCATGTACCAGCTGATATTCCTCGAGCAGGCTTGTATGGAACATCGCAGGGTCGTCGGTCGATAATACCACCGGTATCCCGTGGCGGAAGAGTTTGGGCAACGGGTGCCTATTCAAGGTCGCGCCCTTTCCTAATTGCACCTCTAGCGCGCCCGTTCGTAGATTGCTCACGGGGCATATCTCAAGCGTTATCCCGCGTTCCTTCAATAATGTCATCAGCGATTCATCGTGGATTGCCCCGATCCCGTGCCCAATCCGTTCAACTCCCAGGATCTCCACAGCTTCCCGGATCTTTTCGGGCCCCCCGATTTCTCCGGCGTGAATCAGGCGATGCATCCCGCATTCCGCCGCGCGCTGGTAAACGTGCTGAAACGCCCTGGTAGGAACGCTCAGCTCATCTCCTCCAATACCGAACGCTACGATCCGCGCGGATTTGCACTTTTGAGCCCATTCCACCACGTCCATCGCTGCTTCAGGTCCGAACTGCCGCACCGCATCGAAAATCCAGTTAACCCTGAGGCCGCGAGCCTCAAACGGCATGGTAGCTTCCAGCAGGGCCTCAAAATTCTTCTGCGGATCCTGCCCGCGTAGAAGCATGATCCCCACGGAAAGCGTGAACTCGGCGTACGCTACGTGCTGCGTAAGCAGTTCTTCGCACACTGCCCTGGCCAAAAATCCGAAGTCCTCCGGCGTACGGAGATACGACGTCACCCATTTGAAGGTTTCTATAAACTCGGTAAAGTTCTTGTACAAATATCTTCGCTGCACCTCGTGACTGCTGATGTGAACGCCACAGCGCGAAGCCAGCGACTGAGCGATCGATGGCCGAATCGATCCTTCCAGATGGATATGCAGTTCGGCCTTTGGCAGAGTTTCAATCTTTTCTGGTAGTTTCAGGGAATTCACAGGCAGAGTTTATCAGGCCGCTTGCTTCCAAGTAAGAACGGATTTAATGGGGGAGTTGAGGCCGGCCGGCATTAATCCATGCCGTCAGCCAGTACGATCCAACGTCATTTGACGCGTCCGACAACTGTTTGATCAGCGAAGCTGCGGTCAGATTGTAGAAACGGTCGTAATACTCGTCGGTGTAGGATCCCAGCCCCTGCTTCGCTTTCTTGTCCGCGAGCAGGATAGACTCCACCTGGCTGTGCGCGGAGAGGCAGGAATCAAACGCATGGTCCGTGGGATCGTTGATGTAGGAAGCATCGTGGGGGCTCATCGGGAAAAACGATCCATACCTGTCTATCAGCACGGAATTAAACCGCTCGTTCACTCCTGACTGCCCACTCATTTTCCCGTCAAAGTTTTCCGTGGTATTAAATGGATCACTGGCTTCCGCTACGTAGTCTGCCAGGAAAGCCGCGTCGCGCTTGGCGTCTTCCCACCGGCCATTCTTTAAGTCTTCAGTCAACTTCGCGTTGTACACGCCGATCTGCCACGGCAGCAGTCCTGTCGCCGTAATCTTCGATTTCCCGTACTTCGCAATGGCCGCCTGGTAACTCCTGGGCAGTGCGTCAAACGGAAATTTTCCGTATTTATCCAGTTCAATGAAGTGATTATTCCGCTCGGCAGGATTCTTGTCGACCAGGTTTAAGGTATCGTTGACATGCTGAACGTAGTAGCTGCGATTCGATTCGAAGAAACTCCGTAAATCGCTGGGCAGGGTGTCCACGGCGTGATTGATAATGAGTCGCTGCGCATTGGTTCCCCAGGCTACGCTTGCCTCTGGTGCGCATAGCAACAAGATTGCCGTCGCTACTGCAAGACTCGTCCTGGCGGTTGCCTTCATCAGAGATTGCCGGAACATCCGTACATGCCTCACTTGGTGGCGGCGGATAACCTTAGCGTACTCTTTCTACGGCCATAGAAATAATAAATCACTAACCCTATGACCAACCAGGCAAAGAACCGGATCCAGTTCATAATCGGCAGTCCTGCCATTAACAACAAGCATGTCAAAATTGTAAGTACCGGAGCAATCGGACCACCCGGAGCACGAAACGCACGCGGCCGGTCCGGCTCGCGATAGCGGAGAATCAGGACACCACCTGCGACCAGCGCGAACGCAAACAACGTCCCGATGTTTGAAAGATCCGCCAGTGTCCCTATATCGAGCAGGCCTGCCGGAATTCCGACCACAAATCCTGCCAGCCAGGTAGAAAAGTCCGGTGTGTGAAACTTGGGATGAACGCGCCCGAAGATCCGCGGCAGCAATCCATCGCGCGACATTGCGAACCAAACGCGGGCCTGACCCAGCTGGAATACCAGAAGGGAAGAGATCATTCCCATGAGTGCGCCGCACAGGACGATGAGCCGCACCCCGCCAAAATGCAATTTCTTCATGGTATTGACTACTGGCGCGGCATCGTCCATCAAGGTCTGCCAAGGCACGAGCCCTGTCAGCACCACAACCACGCTGATATATAACAGGGTACAGATCACCAGGGTCGCGATGATTCCCCGCGGCAAGTCCCGTTGAGGATTCTTGCATTCCTCCGCTGCCGTAGAAACCGAATCAAAACCGATGTAGGTGAAAAATACGATCGATCCCCCGGTCAAGATGCCTGGCCAGCCATTTGGTGCGTACGGATGCCAGTTGGCTGGATGGATAAATCGCGAAGCAAAACCCACGAACACGAGGATGGCGATGATCTTCAGAAGCACCATGATGTTGTTGGTTTCGGCTGACTCTTTGATCCCGCGTACCAGGACAACGGTGAGCAGCATCACGATAATGAATGCGGGCCAGTTGAATCCGAAGTGCCACCCTGGTCCATAGATCATGTTTCCTTGTAAATCCGGCAAGCCCGAAGGCAAATACGCTGGCGAGATCCACTTAGGGTCTGGATGCAAGCCGAACCAATCGAGCAAGTCGACCATGTGGGCAGAAAATCCCACACTTACCGCCATGTTCGACACTGCATATTCCAGGATTAAATCCCACCCGATGATCCATGCGATCAGTTCGCCCATTGTCGCGTACGTGTAGGTATAGGCACTCCCGGCAATCGGAATCATCGCGGCAAGCTCTGCGTAACAGACTGACGCGAATCCGCAGACGATTGCTACGAGAACGAAGGAAATTGCAATCGCTGGTCCCGCGCCAGGCCGGCCGAAGGATGTTGAACGAGTGAGCAGATATTGCAGTAAGGGCGCATTCAGGACCGAGGAAACCTGTAGTTTCTGTCCTGCGATTGCTGTCCCAACCACTGTGAATATTCCCGACCCGATCACTGCTCCGATGCCCAGCGATGTCAGGCTAAGCCACCCTAACGATTTCTTTAATCGAATTTCCGCGTTTTCCGAGTCCGAAATCAGCTGGTCAATGCTTTTACAGCGCATTAATTGTGACGCCACCCAAACTCTCCGATCGCATCCGTGCGGGTCGTCATTATCCTGGCCGGATACGCAATGTGGGATATTAGCGCCTCACTCTATCGCGATATCTAGCTCCGCGCAACTTGGCCGCCGGCTGCGAAGAGTAGTATGGCAATTCCTTCGGCATGGATTAGCAAGCGTGCCCTAAAAAGAAGCAAATCGCTCCTCCGTGCCCGCTTCATCCCGGGGCTGCGGCCGTTGGTCTCGTCGCGATAAACTGAACTTAACTGCGGGGGGCAGCAGCCTAGGCTTGGGTCAATTGAGCGTATCGTTCGATAAATTTCTTCGTACCCCGGCCGGGAAAGCTCACCGATAAGCGCCGGTCATCGTCGTCGCCCTCCACTCCGACGACCGTGCCAACTCCATACTCCGGGTGTCGTACCTTCTGGCCCAATAATGGATCAGCCTTGGCAACGCGCTTAATCGTCGAAAACGATGGCGCCGAGGATCCTCCGGAAGAAGACGAACGTCCCGGGGGCACCCTTGTTGGCGCCGTCGACTTGCCGCGTACCCGTTTCAAGAATTCATCGGCCGAATAGGAGTACTCAGGATCGGGTTCGTACCGTCGCGTCTCACCGATCTCGGACATCGACCCGCGCACCGTTTCCACCAAGTCGCCTGGAATCTCGGCCAGGAATCGCGAGGGCAGAGACGCACGCATCTGCTGTTCGTTCCCGAACACCCTTCGATAGACTGCGCGTGATAGCGTCAAGGAACTGCGCGCGCGTGTCATTCCTACATACACCAGGCGTCGCTCTTCTTCTATCCCTTTTTCCTCATTGATCGACCGGCTATGAGGCGCAATCCCATCTTCCATTCCGGTCAGGAATACGTGATCGAATTCTAGCCCCTTTGTGCTGTGCAGCGTGATCAGTGTGACGCCGGGCTTGCCTTCGAACGAATCAGCGTCACTAACCAGAGCAGCCGCATCCAGAAAGTCGGTGAACGCTTCGCCATCATCGATGCTCTCAGCCACGGCGCGTACAAGTTCTTCGAGGTTTTCCATCCGTGTCACATCTTCCGGCATATTCCGGTCGCGCAACATTGGCATATAACCGGTCTCTTCGAGTAGATACCTCAGAAAGTCCGCTGGTTCTTTCGTGTTGTAGTGTTCCTGCAGCCGCAACACCAATTCGCGAAACGCGCGCAAGGGCGCCGTTGCCCGGCTGGACGCCGGATTGGTCATCAACGATTCCATCGCGTCCCAGAACGAGAGACCTTCGCGCGCCGCAATGTCCCGCAACGTCTCGACGCTGGTTTTACCAATTCCGCGCGCAGGCACATTTAGCACGCGTAACAGCGAAATGTCGTCTTCGGGGTGGAGCGTGATGCGAACATACGCAAGAGCATCCTTCACTTCTGTGCGGTTATAAAAGCTGAAGCCGCCAACCAGTTTGTACCTCAGTCCGCGCCTCCGAAAGACTTCTTCGAACGATCGCGACTGGAAGTTTGTCCGATATTCCACCGCGCAGGTTTGATCCGAATCCTCGCGAAGAATCCGCTCGAGTTCGCCTGCGACAAACTCCGCCTCAGCGTGCGCATCTCGCGCTTCAAAGTACCGCAGATTGGCGCCTTCTTCCTTCTCCGCTCGCAAGTTCTTTCCGAGGCGTCCTGGATTCTTTGAAACCACTCCGCCTGCGGCATCCAGGATCTTTTGCGTCGACCGGTAATTGCGTTCCAGTCGGATCACCTTCGCATTCGGGAAGTCCTGCGAGAAGCTCAGCAGAATCGAAACATCCGCTCCGCGCCAGCGATAGATCGACTGATCCTCGTCGCCTACCACGCAGATATTCTGTTTATCTGTAGCCAGCAGCCGCAACAGATCGTATTGCACCCGGTTCGTGTCCTGATACTCGTCGACATGAATATATTGAAACCGCTTCCGCCAGCGTTCTCTCACTTCGGTCGATTCCTGCAGCAATCGCGCGACGCGCAGCAGGAGATCATCAAAATCAACGGCCTTGCTCTGCCTTAGCAGCGCGTCGTAGCCCGCGTATATATCCGCGACGCGTCGTCCATCTGGAGCGATGGCTGCAGCCCGCAACTGTTCCGGTGATTGTCCATGATTTTTTGCGTAGCTGATCCTGCTTAATACATTTCGCGGCGTTAAGCTTTCATCTTCGATCCGTAACTTCGCCATCACCAGCTTTACTGCCGCCACTTGATCATCGTCGTCGTAAACCGTGAAGTCCTTGGGCAGTCCGGCATGCAAGGCTTCTCGCCGCAATATCCTCGCGCACAACGAATGAAAGGTGGAAATCCATGGTTTGTCAGCGGGAATTCCCGCGCGCAACAGCAAATCCGAAACGCGTCCCAACATCTCTTCTGCTGCTTTGTTCGTGAAAGTGACAGCCAGGATGGCCTCACCGGGGGTACCCTTGGCCACGATGTTCGCCATTCGATACGTGATTGCGCGCGTCTTTCCAGTTCCGGCTCCTGCCAGAATAAGCACCGGACCTTCCGTGGTCTCGGCAGCCAAACGCTGCTCCGGATTCAATTCATCAAGAAATTTGAGCATGGGTCCGTCGGAAAAAGAATTTGATCACACTCAATGTTAGCCGACGCTTCGACTATCGGCAAATTTCCAAGAATGTTCCAAAAATGTTCGGATCCCGAGTAATCGAAGCCCGGTCGCTTCTCCGCTTTGGATCACTCCGTCGGCGCCGGGGCGGTATCGAAGCTCGGGTTACTGACTGCCGCCACCGCCCAGATCAATCTCAAAATATGATAACGGCGTATTCGAAACCATCGTTACCAGATTTGGCACGTACACCTTCGCGTTCTGTAAAAGATCCCATTCACTCCTCAGGTCAAAGTACACCAATCCGTCGATTGAACTGTGCGATGCGACCACAGGGGAAGGAATGCTTGCGTTCTGGCAGGTATCCCGGAAATCCGTCCAATTTTTGTCCCTCGTAGGATTCGGCTTTCCTACGGGCATCGGCAGAGGATTCCGTCTCTGGGTTGGATCCTTGGCGCCCTTCAGCATCACCGCGTCCGCGACATCATCGGGCGTAAGCGGGGTTAATTCTTGCCTGTTCTCTTCACCCAGGATTAGCAGCAGTCGAATTCGCTGCAAATCCACTTTTACACTCTCATAGCCGTTGTTACGAATGGTGATGTGCAAACCGACGATGCCGCCGCCAAATGGCGACTTCTTCGGGAACTTCTCCTTGTAGCTCGAGGCATGGATCCACGGTTCAACACTGATTGTGATCCCTTCATGCGAATCAGACGCAACGCCTTTCATCGGTCTAGCAGGAATGGGCTCTTGTTGCCCGACGGCGACAGCGCCTGAACCTATGAGCAGGAAAATGATGAGAACAGCAGCAAGGTGATTTCGCATGTGGATATAATAGACTGATTAGATCCTGTGGCCTTCGATTCCTGGGGTAGTAGCGGGGTTGCCTGTTTTCTCATACGGGTTATTCGCACTTTGTGAATCAGACCGGAGTTGCAACGAGTGTATTTTCTCTACAGCTTTTTGATGGGGCTTGCCGCCCTGGTGACCGCGCCGTACTGGATTGTGCAAGGTCTGCGCCACGGAAAATATTTCTCCAATTTATCTGACCGTCTCGGTTTCTCTGCACCTGCGCTCGACAGACTTCCAGCCGAACGACCTGCGGCAATCTGGATTCACGCCGTCTCTGTCGGCGAAGCGCTGGCCGGGGCAGCTCTGGCGAAACGCCTCAAAGAAGCTCATCCGCACCGGCCTCTCATCATCTCCACAACCACTCTGACCGGCAACGCTCTTGCCAGGGAGCGCTTTCCGTTCGCCGATGCCATCATCTATTTTCCTTTTGACTGGGCGTACTGCGTGAAGCGAGTCATGAATCGCGTTCGACCTGCGATCGTGATCGTTCTCGAGACCGAAATCTGGCCGAATTTCCTTCGCGTCGCCAGCCAACGCAAGGTTCCGGTGGTTTTCCTCAGCGGCCGCATCTCCGACAAATCCTTTACTCGCTACCAACAATTCTTCGGCTGGTTCGGCTTCTACCTCAAACCTTTCCTGAAATCTGCCCTCTCGAGTGCCGGTTCCTTCCTGATGCAAACGCAGCAGGACGCTGATCGCCTAATATCGCTCGGCGCACCTCAGGAAAAGGTATCGGTAAGCGGCAACCTGAAATACGACATGGAATTGCCAAAGCCCACTCCGTTTTCCAGATGGCTCGAAATCGAATGCAAGCGTCTCGGCCGCAGTCCGGTAATCGTCGCCGGAAGTATCGTCGCCACAGAAGAACCTCTGGCCCTTATCGCTTTTGGGGTCGCGCAAGGCGACTTTCAGAATTCTCTACTGGTGCTGGCACCGCGCAAACCTGAACGATTCCCGGCTGCCGCCGCGTTCATCGATGAATCTCACCGCAAGTTCATCCGCCGCTCTGAGCTCGCAGTCCCGGGACCCGGCATCACCGGCGATTCAGGAGCAAGTCAAATCCCCAGCGACGTCAACGTCCTCCTTCTCGACAGCATTGGCGAACTCGCATCTCTCTATAAACTTGCCGACGGCGTCTTCGTCGGCGGGTCGCTTGTTCCTTCTGGTGGCCACAATATTCTCGAACCCGCCGCGTTCGGCAAGGTTCCGGTCTTCGGCGATTCTATGGAAAACTTCGCGGATATCGCTTCACGATTCCTGGCAGCGGGCGCGGCGATTCAAGTCGGCAATCCCGAGGATGCTGGGGTCGAACTAATCCATCTCCTCAAGGACCCCGGAAAGATGCAACGCATGGGTGACGCCGCACGTCGATTAGTAGAGAACAGCCGTGGAGCTCTCGATCGCGCACTAGCTGAAATCGACAAATATCTGGGCGGCGCCGCGCAATGAGTCTTGCCGCAATCGCCCGTTTCGTCCTGTGGCCGTTTTCAATGCTCTACGGAAGTATCGTTCGCTTCCGCGCCTGGCTGTTCGAAGTCGGCATTCTGAAGGCTGAACGTCTGAGAAAGCCCGTCATCAGCGTCGGTAATCTCACTCTTGGTGGAACGGGTAAGACTCCGATGGTCATTTGGCTCGCTGGGAAGTTATTGGCGGAAGGGAAGCGGGTAGGCATTTTGAGCCGTGGTTATCGCGGCGACGGACGCACCAGCGATGAAATCGAGCTCATGAAGTATCGTCTCAAAGGCCGTGTGCAATTCGGAGTTGGAAGAGACCGTGTCGTTCAGGGGCAACGTCTGGAAGACTCCGTCGACATATTCCTTCTCGACGACGGCTACCAGCACTTTCGGCTCGCTCGAGACGTCAACATTCTGCTCGTGGACGCGGTCCGCCCTCTTGCCGGCGAGCGACTGCTTCCCGCAGGTCGGCTTCGCGAACCCGTTTCCGCTATGGACCGCGCCGATATCCTGGTCATCACCCGCGCGGATACGGTACCTGAAACGGAAGTCGCCATCTCCAAACTCGGCGAGTACCCGGTCTTCGCTGCAAGAACGAAGCTAGTTGGTTTCCGGAAAATGTGGGCCGATGAAACTGTATCCATCCTGTCTCCCGCAGAACTCGGCGAAGGTCCGTTTTTCGTTTTTTGTGGCATTGGCAATCCCGGCGCGTTTCTTCTGGATCTACAAAAATGGAGTCTTCCGATTGCTGGCAAGGAAGCCTTCGCCGACCACCATCACTACAGCGACGGAGAAATCCACGAGCTACTCGACGCGGCGAGAGAAGTCGGGTCCAGGGCCTTGATCACCACGGAGAAAGATGCGCAAAACATGGCCGACGTCGATGCTGTCGAAGTCCCGATCTACGTTGCCGTGATCGAAATGGACTTCCCCCAGGAAGCCGCCCTCCTCGATGCCATTCGCCAGCGTATTCCCGCCCAGCGGGTCGCAGGATGAGAATAATGGTGCGCGCTACGAATTGGGTCGGTGACGCCATCATGGCGCTACCCGCGTTACGCGCCATCAGGAGCAAATTTCCAGCGGCCTCGATCTCTGTCGTTGCGCGCCCGTACGTCGCTGACATCTATCGCGGACAGGGCATCTGCGATGAGCTGATCACTTACGATCCTCGTACCACGCACAATGGCTGGAACGGGCGTGAACGTCTCGCACGGGAGCTGCGTGCCCGAAAATTTGATATCGCTCTGCTGCTGCAAAATGCCTTTGACGCGGCATGGATAGCCTGGCGTGCAGCCATCCCCCAGCGTATTGGGTACGCTCGCGACGGCCGTAGGTTTTTGCTTACAACAGCCATCGCGACACCAAAGCTTGGCGAAATCCCGACACACGAAAAGTTCTATTACCTCGAACTTGTTCGACGCGCAGGATGGATCGATTCGCTTCCGGAAATCGACGAGATTTCCTTACAAGTTTCCGAGACAGAAAAGCATGCCGCAGAAGAGGTTCTGCAAGCAGCGGGTGCGAAGACCGATGCATTTCGACTTGCCATCGGGGCGGGCGCATCATACGGGTCCGCCAAATGCTGGCCAGCCGATCGATTCGCGGAATTTGTCAATCGGTTTCAAGCCGAGAGGGACGCCGAAATCATTCTCTTCGGCAGTCCGAATGAACTGACCGTTGCTGAGGCCATCACCTCAGGAATGAATCGCAAACCGATTAATCTCACCGGCAAAACGTCAGTTCGTGAACTCCCGGCACTTCTTTCTCGGTGCCATCTTTTCGTCGGCAACGACTCCGGGGCGATGCACGTTGCCGCTTCGGTTGGCCTTCCTGTCGTTGCAGTCTTCGGTCCCACAGATCCCGGTGGCACCGCACCCGTCACTCCCCGCCACAGCATCGTTCAGCAGAAACCTTATTGCAGTCCCTGTTTTCTGAAACGGTGTCCCACCGATCATCGTTGTATGACCGCCGTCACGCCATCAATGGTACAAATGGCTGTGACATTGTGGGCGGGAGCAAAGATTACCTGAGGCCGATATGAAGAGCACATCCAAGCGAACGCCCCAATCGAAAGCCGTCGACCTGCTGGCTCTCGCCGAGTACGTCGAACGCTTTTCTAGCCGTACCGTCGTCGTTCTTGGCGATTTCGTCGCCGACTCCTTCCAATTTGGCGAAATTAGTCGCGTATCTCGCGAAGCTCCGGTGCTGATCCTTCGCCATCGGGAAACGGAAATCATACCCGGAGGAGGCGCGAACGCCGCCAACAACTTCGTTTCTCTCGGTGCGAAAGTCGTTCCGGTCGCGGCAGTCGGAGACGATGCAGCGGGAGCCCAACTCATCGATTTCTTCCAGAAGAAAAAAGTGGACGTTTCAGCGGTCATCCGCGTTTCCGGCTGGGTAACTCCCACCAAGACTCGCTTTCTTGCGGGCTGGGCCCACACCGTCGGCCAGCAGGTTCTCCGGGTCGACTACGAGCCGGCTACGCCGCTTCCCGAGACGGTCCGAAAGAAACTACATCGCATCCTTCTTCGAAGACTGAAAGGAGCTGACGCGCTCGCCGTCTCCGACTACGGATTTGGTGTTGTCTCGCCCAGCGACTTGCGGCAGGCGCGCGCGCGTGCACCGAAGGATCTCCCCATCACTCTCGATTCACGCTACAGGCTCGGTGACTACCACATGGCAGGCATTACTGCGGCAACTCCCAACGAAGCAGAGCTTGAGGCTCTCCATCACGCCTCGATCGGCAAAAATCTGGCCGAACTCCAACGTTGTGGCGAAGCCACGCGGGCCCAGATGAAATTGCCTTCGCTTCTCGTTACGCGTGGCCGAGATGGCATGGCTCTCTTTCAAGCCGGCGAGTCGCCCACTTTCATTGCCGTTCACGGCAGTGACCAGGCTGTTGACGTTACGGGCGCGGGTGACACAGTTCTCGCCACGTATACGCTCGCGATCGCCTCTGGCGCAACGCCGCTCGAAGCGGCACATCTCGCCAACTTCGCTGGCAGCGTGGTCGTAATGAAACGCGGGACCGCCACCGTTTCCCGGGACGAACTTTCCGAGCTGATCCACAAATCCGCCTCAGGGAAGTCCTGACCCATGCGCACTGCCGCATCGAAAATTCTTTCGCTCGACGATCTCAGGACCCAAACCGCCGATGCCCGGGCTAAGGGAAAGCGTATTGTCTTCGCCAATGGTTGCTTTGACACTCTTCACGTCGGCCATGTTCGCTATCTTCAAGGTGCTCGAAATGAAGGCGACATTCTGGTCGTCGGCGTAAATTCCGACGAAAGCGTTCGCCGCCTGAAAGGCCCCGGCAGGCCGGTGCTCGATGAACTCGCTCGGGCGCAACTCGTTGCGGCCGTTCGAGCTGTCGACTACGTCATCATCTTTTCTGACCCGAATGTCGAGAACCTGCTCCGAGCAATTCGTCCTGCAGTCCACGCAAAAGGAACTGACTACACTACCGATACCGTTCCTGAACGAGAAGTGGCTCAGCGCCTCGGTATTCGCGTCGCCATCGTCGGTGATCCAAAGGATCATTCCACGGGAGCTCTGCTGCGAGCCATCCGCAGGGATGCTCATGAGTGAAATGCGTTTTGCCGTCGTCCGTCTCGGCTCTCTCGGCGATATTGTTCACACTTTTCCCGCTGTCGCCGCTCTTCGCCAGTCATTTCCGGCGGCACGAATCATCTGGCTCACACATCCGCGCTGGATTGGCTTGGTCGCGAGCAGCAATCTTGCTACGGAAATCTGGTCCCTCGATTCCCGTAACCTCGGCTCAGTCCGTCAGGTAATCGCCAAGCTTCGGGCATTCGACTGCGACGCGGTAATCGACTACCAGGGGCTCTGGAAATCTGCACTTCCCGGCTTCCTCGCCGGGGCATCTCGGCGGATCGGGTTTTCTTCTGAGACAATCCGTGAATACGGAGTACCCATCCTGTACACCGATCGTGTCAAGTGTCGCTCCGTACATATCGCTGATCAGAACGGCGAGCTGAGTCTGCGCGTAGGAGCAACGAATCCCGTGGGGGACGTGATGGTTACCGTACCTGCTGGCGGTGAGAGTGCCGTCAAACGGCAATTGCAAAAAGAGGGAATTACTTCCTACGTCGTACTCAGTCCGGGTGGCGGTTGGCGTTCCAAATGTTGGCCGGCCGAACGATTTGGCGCGCTTTGTCTGTCCATTCGCGACGAGCTGGGTCTACGTTGCGTCATAAACTACGGTCCTCGCGAAGAAGATCTTTTTTCGTCGGTCGTATCGGCGAGCGGGAATTCCCAGCCACTGGGGTGGAATGGCGAACTTGGACAACTCATGGCTCTGCTCAAGAACGCCCGCTGCGTGGTGGGAGGGGACACCGGCCCTCTGCATCTTGCAGTCGCTCTCCGAACTCCCGTTGTAGCTCTTTTCGGCCCCACCGATCCGTCGCGCAATGGTCCGTACAGTCAGAACGACCTCGTTCTACGAAGTGCCGGTGCTGTCACGACCTATCGTCGCGGAAGCGTCGCGGATCCCTCCCTCCGCGATCTCTCTGTTGAGCAGGTTTTGGCTGGTTTAAAAAAACGTCTGGCGAGCCAACCGTGAGTGCGGCTGACTTTTTTGCGCGCTGGCGTGTCCGACTCGGCTACTTCCTTTCGCCAATTGTCCTCGTGCTCGCGAAACCAACGTTCCAATCCATACTGATTGGCGGACTGATCGGCTTCTTCGGTCTCGTAATCCGGGCTTATGCCGCAGGATATCTTCACAAAAAGGAAATCCTCACCACGACTGGCCCATATGCCTATACCCGCAACCCTCTTTATTTTGGAAGCAGCTTTCTAGCCCTGGGAGCTGCCGTCGCCATGCATTCCGTAATCGGGGGAGCACTGCTGCTCATTTATTTCTTACTCGTTTACAGCTTCGTCATGCGCCGGGAAGAGCGCGAACTTCGCGCTAAGCACGCTGGCTCCTTTGACGCCTACGCCAAGTCCGTCCCGCTGTTTTTCCCGAGACTTACGCCACCGGCCCAATCGACCGTTCCCTCCCCCGGCACTTTCTCTTGGTCGCAATACAGAAGGAATCACGAATATCAAGCGACGATCGGCTTCCTGTGTCTGATACTCGCGTTGGTTCTGATCCATTTTCTTCGTTCTGGATAATCGCTTCAGGTCCCATTTTTTACCCCCGAGCCAATCCGTGGTCTGGGCGGTGTGATTTATTTCTGACCTAATACCAACGACGTATGCCGGTACCTACTTGCGCTGATCCATGCGAGCGACTGAGGCATGGTCGCAGTCTTCATCAGGCTTTTCGCAGTCGTACCAGTGTTTCGATGTGGAATGTCTGTGGAAACAGGTCAAACAAATGAACGTCCGCAATCTCGTATTTGTGCCGAGGAATGACTTCACTGGTTACGCGCCGTTCGGAAGCGGTCAAAACCGCCAAATCTCTCGCGAGGGTCGATGGATCGCATGACAAGTAGGTAATCTCCGGTGCTCCCAGATTCGCCAACCGTGCGGCCGTCTCTGCTCCCAATCCCGCTCGAGGGGGATCGAGTACCACCAGGTCTGGAGCCTCCTGCTCTTTCTTCAGAAATTCCTCCGTGTGCTCTACGTGTGATATGACTTCAACGCCTGCCGCCTCGACGTTGGTTTTCAGGTCACGATTTGCCGCGAGATTCGCGTCGACTGCCACAACTTTCGCAAAGCCCTTCGCCAGGGGTACGGTAAAAAAACCCACGCCGGCGTACAGATCCAGCGCGTAGTTGCCTTTCGCACCTGCAAGCACGGTGTTCAATAACTCGCGCACCAGGAACCGATTCACCTGGAAAAATGACAGGTGGCTGACATGAAACGAAAAGTCACCGACATTGTGCGTGAGATAGCCGGTACCGGTCAGATCAAATTTGTTCTTGCTCTGATCAAGCAGCAGCAAACTTTCCAATTGCGGTAACGAGGCCTTGAATTGTGCCGCCAAGACTTTTGCCGGCTTCGGGAACCGTTCAAAAGCTATATTCAGGGACAACTTTGAATCATCTGAATCAACAAAAGCCTCAACTTCTAGAATTCCCGGAGGCAGAGAATTCGCCCGCGCCAACTCCTGTAACTGTGCAAACGCGCTGGACAAGCAAGGCGACAATACTGGGCACGCATCGATCGGCAGAATGTGAGCGCTCTCGGGGAGGAAATAGCCGAACGCCCTGGGCAGTGCATCACGAAAGGCCCATTGCGCCCGGTTTCGATATGCATACGGCTCGCCTGTGTGCACATGAACGGGACCTTCCCACTTCACACCACCCAGTCGAGACAGCGTCTCGCGCAAAATACCTTCCTTGATCTTCACTTGCTCGGAAAAATCAATGTGCTGGTAATGGCATCCCCCACAGACGCCAAAATGCGGGCATCGCGGTTTGATCCGCGAGGTGCTGGCCTGCTTCACCTCGATGAGTTTTGCGTGGATAAGCTTCTTTTTCCGTGTGGCTACGGTCGCCGTTACCTGCTCGCCCGGCAATACGAAAGGAACCAATACAGTGTTCTCTTCCGTACGCGCCAATCCGTCGCCCCCATAGACCAGCTTCTCGATCGACAGTAAAAATTCGTCAGCCATAGTTGTCCATTCCCCTGTTTACCAAAATTCGAGCGGTAGCTAGTTTCCGTGCGGATCGTGACGATCTAGATCATGTAGAACAGGCTCAAGCGCGGTAGTTGGTATTCGTCCAGCAGGCGTTTCTGCAAATACTGCTTTTCGACCAGTGCCAGCTGTTCTGCTTTCATTTTGCGCCGGTACATCGCCAGTTGCGAATCCACCTCCCGGCGGATCCGCAGCATCAAGTCCTCGCGCGCCTGGCTTAACAGCGCTGCGTGCAGCTTATCATCAAGATTTGTCAACCGCCGCTCGATATCTTCCAAGTCAACGTTTCCTGGCGCTTCTAGTAACACTGCCGCACCTTGCAGGGACTTCTCTACATCCTCAATCATTGCCGTCAGGGCTGGTTGCGTGGATTTCACCCTCGCGGCCGCTTTCGTCAGTTGCGTGCGATTTCTCTTGAAGTAACTTAGCAACTCTTGCGGTGAAAAGACTTCTCTCTCAGGAGCCTTGTTGCGGGTAGCGCCCGCTGCTGCTTCAGTTGCCTCTTCCGCCGCTGCCAGCACCGCGTCGGTGCAATAGGCCAGGCTCTTCAGGGGCTTATTCGCGCCTCGTCGCGATCGCTGATAACTCTCAAACGCGCTATCGATTCCTCTAATCGCTGCATCAAGCGGCACGCCTGCCTTCTGCCACGTCTCCATGATCGCCCAATCCAGCGGCGATACCAGCAAATGCGCGCCGCGCTTCTTCCAGAAATACTCTTCAATCTCCGTGAAATAATTGTAGTAGTTCCAATTGTCCATTATATGCAGTTCCGGACATGCACAGCCTGCAGGCGGCGCATGTAATATTCTTGATGACTTCCAGATGAAAGGCGCCGGGCGGACTGTTTCGTGATTGCCTTTCTTCGCAAACACGGTGTTTGTCCGCCGCCATCCTCTATGATCTAGCTTTGCCGTTTGACTTCTTGGTCTGGGGTTTTTCAGTCAATCGTTCCGCCGTATGGTGCCCGTCTAGATGCTGATTCTTATCCCAGATTATCCTGAGTCCATTCAGTGTCAGGAACTCATCTGTATGCTGAATATGCTTCGAGCCTTTGGCAATCAGCCTCGCCTGCCCGCCGGTTGCCACCACGGTCGCATCCATGCCGAGCTCGCTTTTTATTCGAGTGAGCATCCCGTCTACCATATCCACAGCCCCGTAATACAGTCCGGCTTGCATATGGGTCACGGTATTGGTGCCGATGACTTTTCCCGGGTCCTTGATCTCCACCCGCGGGAGCCGGGCCGTCCGCGAAAATAAAGCCTCCGAGGAGATTCCTAAACCGGGCGCGATCACTCCACCCAGGTACTCACACTTGGCGGAAATTACATCAAACGTAATCGCCGTTCCAAAATCCACAACGATGCAGGGACCGCCGTATTGATGAAATGCGGCTACTCCATTCACAATCCGGTCGGCGCCCACCTCGGACGGATTATCGACGAGGACTGCCATTCCGGTTTTCACACCGGGTTCCACGAACAGTGCCTTCTTGGCAAAATAAATCCGGGACATTTCCTCCAGGGTCCAATTCACGGGTGGCACGACGGAACTCACCATCACTCCCGTTATGTCTTCCTGGTCCAATCCTGCAAGGGAGAACAAGCTCCTGGTCAGCACGCCGTACTCATCAACTGTTTGCGAATGTTCTGTGCTCAACCGCCAATTCGCGATCAGCTGGCTGCCGCGAAACACGCCCAGTACCGTATTTGAATTGCCCACATCAATCGTCAGCAGCATTAACGAACCTCTTTAACGTCCCCGGCAATCACTGCAATAACCTGTCCATCTGTCCGTTTTACTGTCAACAATCCGTCATCTGTCAGCCCGGCAGTAACACCCGTATATGTCTCGCGCCCTGTGTCTACATGCACTTTCTTTCCGTTCGCGAATTGGGAAATCTCGCCAAACCGCTGCACCACATAGGCTGGGCCATCACGCAGGAATCGATTGTAGTCGGTCTCGAATTCACGCAGCAAGCGAACCAGTAATTCCAGTCTCGATTGCAGCTTTCCGCTTTCCCTCCTTAGCGAGGTCGCAATCGATGACAGGTCCTCCGGAAACTGTTCCTGATTGACATTCACGCCGATTCCGATGATCACGAACCGCACTTGCGTTGGTTCGGCATGCATCTCCGTCAAAATTCCGCCCAATTTTCTGCCGTCGACAAGAATATCGTTTGGCCATTTCAACTCCGCATTTAATCCGGTTTGCGCCAGTATCGCCGAATGCAGCGAGATCCCTGCCAGGATCGTGAGCAATGGTGCCTGCACGGGGGATAACCGCGGCCGCAGCAGCAGGGTCACATAAATCCCGGTGCCTACTTCCGAATGCCATTTCCGCCCGGCACGCCCTCGCCCGTCGGTCTGTTCTTCTGCCAGAATGACGGCGCCTTCTTCTTCTCCCGCAAACGCCAATTCCATCGCCACGCGGTTTGTCGAGTCCGTTTTAAAAAAATGATGGAAGCGCTTTCCAAATAATTTCCCGTTGACCCGCTTGCGCAATAAATCGGGAGTCAAAATGTCCGGTACTTTCTCAAGAAAATATCCCGTCGCGGCTCGTCCCTTTACCTTGACGCCCAGCTGTCTCAGTCGTTGCACCCAACGCCAAACCGTCGACCGGGACACTCCTATCTCGCGTGCAACCCGCCCGCCGCTGATCACAATCGTTGCGTTTTCAGTCAGCAACGTTAGCAGAGAAGCAAGCCTTCTGTCTGTTGTTCCAGGTAAGTTCGGTGTTGCCGCCATTTATCGTCCCGCTTAAGCCGCCACTGATAGAGCGCTTGATCCTTCGCTATCGTTTCTTCCTAAGCTTCCCCGATGCTGTCCACCAGCAAACTCATATCCGCTGACCGCGCCGAATGCGTCAGGGCTCCAGCGGACAGATAATCCGCCCCCGTTAGGGCATACGCCCTCGCATTGTCGAGAGTGATTCCTCCGGATATTTCGACCGTGCATTCGCTTCGAGTCCTCCTTACAATCTCTACGCATCTCCGTGCCTGTTCCGGACTCATATTGTCGAGCAGCACCGCTTCTGCTCCAGCAGCCAGAGCTTCAGAGAGTTCAGGCTCATTTCGTACTTCAATCTGGATGGTCAATCCCTCCACCTCATCGACAGCCGGTCCGGACAAACCGGCTGCCTCATAGGCCGTCATGGCCCGAGTTGTCATTCTCGACGATGCAAATGTATGAGCCTGGTCCAGTGCCGCCTTGACTCCACCGGCCAGAGCGATGTGATTTTCCTTCAACAAAATCGCATCATACAGACCGATCCTGTGATTTACACCGCCGCCTACGCTCACCGCATATTTTTCGAGTAGACGTAATCCCGGAGTGGTCTTGCGGGTATCGCGGATCCTGGCATTCGTGCCAGCCAATTCGCACACGAACCTATGTGTCAACGTCGCAATTCCGCTCAGATGTCCCAGAAAGTTCAACGCAGTACGTTCGCCCGTGAGGATTGCCCCGCCGTTCCCGGTGAGAGTCAGAATATCCTGGCCATTCCTTACCAGATCGCCGTCCTTTACGCGAAACTCCACATCCATTTCCACATCGAGTGAGCGGAAAACCCTCTCCGCCAGTGGCAAACCCGCACATACCAGGTCCTGCTTGGCCCGGATATGGGCTTTCCCGACAGTCCAAGCCGGAACTGTAGCGGCAACAGTGACATCTCCTGTACCGACATCTTCCGCCAGGGCCTTTTCGATCAATCCCGACACATACTCTGAATTCCAATCGATGATCATGCTCTTTGCCTATCTAGCTCATCCGCCCAATTCCTTTATGCGATCTTGAAACTTCAGTAGCTCCACCTTCCGCTCGGCTAACGTTGCCTGTAATCCCAGAATAATGTTCTCCGGCGCCCGGCTTCGAAACGATTCATTTCCGAGCTGCGATTCCTTTCCGGCTATGTCCTTCGTTAATCTCACAATCTCTTTTTTGATTCGCGTCAGTTCCGCTTCTACGTCAATCGCCTCGGCGACATATGGAATCCGCAAGTCAAACTGTGCCGTAGACCTCTTCCCGCCACCTCCTTCAGCCAGCTTCGCCTCGGTTATCGTTAGATCCGTCAACAAGCCGAGCCGTACAATTCCGTCGAGGTTCGCCTGCGCTGTCGCCCGTACCTTCGCATCAGCACTTGAAAACTCTGCTGCGACTTTCCTTTTATCGAGCTTCATTTCAGCTCGTAGAGCGCGCACTGCCTGTATCGTCTCCTGCACCATCGCAAATTCGGCTAAGGCCTTCTCATCGCTCCATGCAACCCGAGCTTCCGGATATGCTGCCAGGGCAATTGATTTAGCACCGTTTTTCTGCGGCAGTTGGTGCCACAATTCTTCAGTCAAAAACGGCATGAAGGGGTGAAGCAGCCGCAACGCTCCTTCAAACCCGGCGAACAGGTTCTTCCAGGCGACGAGCGACTTGGCCCGATTCTCGTGCAACAAATCCGGTTTCACCCACTCGATATACCAATCACAAAAATCGCCCCAGAAAAATTGATACACCGCCTGCGCTGCTTCGTGAAAGCGGTAATTTGACAGCGCATCATTTACCGTCTCAACTGTCTGAGCCATTCGTGCAAAGAACCACCGATCGATGACGGGAATCAGTCCCTCGTAACCGTAAGGAGCCTTCTCGCGGACCTCAGGCGCAGCGATTTCCTCAATCGAAACACCGCTTTGCTCAAATTTGTCGAGATTCACAAAAAGGAAACGTGCCGCATTCCAGATCTTGTTCGCAAACGATCGCGCACCCAGCAAACGGTCATCGGACAAGACAATGTCGGTTCCTGGCGCAGCCATCGATGCCAAACAAAACCGCACCGCGTCTGTGCCGTATTCCTTGTTCAGTGCAACCGGATCAAGCCCGGTTCCCTTGGACTTCGACATTTTCTCGCCGCTCGCCGTCCTCACCAGCGAATGCAGGTAAACGACACGGAAGGGAACTTGCTTTGTGAAGTGCAGCCCCAGCATGATCATTCGCGCTACCCAGAAAAACAGAATGTCGTAACCGGTGATCAGCAGACTTGTCGGATAATATTTTTTATAGTCCGCTGTTTCTTGCGGCCACCCCAATGTCGAAAATGGCCACAAAGCGGAGCTGAACCAGGTATCGAGTACATCCGGGTCTTGCTTCAGTTTTGATGATCCGCAGTTCGAACACCCGGTGGGATCAGTCCGCGAGACGATGACATGCTGGCAATCCCCGCAATACCACGCCGGAATTCGCTGTCCCCACCACAGTTGCCGGGATAGCGTCCAATCCCGGATATTTCTCATCCAGTTCAGATATTCCGTACGTCGGTTTTCCGGAATGATCGCGATATCCCCTCGTTCCACGACCTCAATCGCCGGCTCCGCCAGTGGCTTCATGCTGCAGAACCATTGTTTCGACGCCCGCGGTTCCACAATCGTATGGCTGCGTTCGCACAAACCGATCGCGCTTACGTGGTCTGTGATTTTCTCGAGCAACCCTTGTTCCCGCAAATCCTCTACAATCTTCTTCCTTGCAACAAAGCGATCCAGACCCTGATAAGGCCCGGCTAACTCATTCATGTGAGCGTCTTCGGTCATCACATCGATCTGCTCGAGATTGTGCCGACGCCCCACCTCAAAATCGTTGGGATCATGCGCCGGTGTTATTTTTACCGCTCCGGTCCCAAATTCCAGCTCTACCATGGAGTCGCCAATGATCGGAATTTCGCGGTCCATGAGCGGCAGGAGAACTTTCTTCCCAATCAGGTGTTTGTAGCGCTCATCTTCCGGGTGCACTGCAACCGCTGTATCACCCAGCATTGTTTCCGGCCGCGTCGTCGCCACCGTCAGGAATTCGCCATGACCGCCGGCCACCGGATACTTGATATGCCACAAATGACCGGGCCGTTCTTCGTGCACTACTTCTAGATCGCTTAATACCGTCAAGCACACCGGACACCAGTTCAGGAGACGCTTCTCGCGGTAAATCAAACCTTCTTCATACAAGCGCACAAAGACTTCGCGAACGACAGCCGACAATTCCGGCGACAACGTGAATTTCTCCCGGCTCCAGTCACAAGATTCGCCGATCTGCTTCATTTGCCGTTGAATCGTGCCGCCGCTCTCTTCTTTCCATTGCCAGACGCGTTTCAGAAATTCATCGCGACCTAGATCGCGATAATTGATCTTCTGCTCGGCCAACTGCCGCACCACTACCCTCTGAGTCGAAATACTTGCATGGTCCGTTCCGGGCAAATACAGGGTGTTGTAACCGCGCATCCGGTGCCAGCGAGTCAGAATATCGATCTCGGTGTGGTCCAGCATGTGACCGATATGCAGGGAGCCCGTCACGTTCGGTGGCGGAATGACAATCGAAAACACCGGCCCGCTCGCCGCTGGGTCGGCCTTAAATAGCTCCTCGTTCACCCAATACTCGGCCCAGCCGGGTTCTATCTGTTGTGGATCGTATGCTTTTGCAATTTCTCGAGACATCCCGGCACCAATCTCCTCGAATACCAAAATGAAGCTCTTGAACCCTGGTCAGAAACAGCGCTTTACCAGGGAATCTCTCTTAAATAGGCAGCGCTCGGACTGCTCGATTCCTCGTAAAGCAGCACGCCCTCTTCGTCCACCCTTCACCGCATCTTGCGCGTTCTAATTGTCTCAGGGCAATCTCTGAATATACGGGCAGTCCTCGCGCCCCGTCAAACAACTGTCTAACAGCCTTAGTTTACTTGGGAATCGGCTAACCCAGCATTTTTCCCTATTGAGCCCATCGTGTCTCGTGCAAAGCATTCCGGCACATCGATGGGGTGTCCTGTGCGATCAGAATTGTTCCGGAACCAAGCGCCTCAGAAGGGAAGTGTCTTCCTTCGTCTTCTGGGATAAACTCGGGTTCAGAACAATTTCCCCTGGCTTCATGGACGCTCGCGTATTGGACGAAACATTCAATGGAAAACGTGTCCGACCGTCGCTTTTCCCTGTCCGCGATCGCACTGCTGTTTGTTATGGCGATGCTGGCTGGAGGCGCTGCCCTCCGGGAGTCCGTTACTATAGACGAAGTTTCTCACATCGCTTCCGGTGTCACATATCTGCAGAAACTCGACCTGCGCTTCAATGAGGAGCATCCTCCACTCGCCAAGATTATCGCCGCTCTCCCGCTCGTTTGGCGGGGTGCGCATGCTGATTATTCCCACATCTCCTGGACCGCCAGCGACAGTTTCATGTCCGCCTACCTGGGGCAATGGGTTTTCGGTGAATTCTTTCTCAATCAGTGGAACGATCCGATACCGACGCTCTTCTACGCCCGCCTCCCGATGCTCATCCTTACCCTGATTCTTGGTTGGACCATTTTTGCCTATGCTTCTCGTCTCGGCGGCGACTGGGCGGGCCTTCTCTGCCTCACGGTCTATATCTCGAGCACGACGTTCATTGTGTTTGGTCCACTGGTGCACACCGATATTGCCGTGACACTGTTTTCCTTGCTGACGCTGTGGCATTTCGCCGACATCTGGAGAGTTCCCGATCGAAAGAATGTTTTGCTATTCGCCCTGTGCTTCGCTGCCGCCCTTTTGTCCAAATTCACCGCAGGGATTCTACTCTTCGCGTTCTTGGCCTTTGTCCTGGGCCTTCGCTGGTGGCCTGCAAGCGGGCAACCCTCCGATAAATCTGAATTCCGGAACTGGCGACGTTTGCGCGTGCGCGCAACACTCCGCGGGATACTGTACTCGTCCATTTTCGTATATACGTTCTATTTTATCTTTACGGTCCACCAATCCACCCAGGCTCTCAGTCTTTTAGGCAGTAGCCCCCTGACCGAACCTTTTCGACGATTGCTGCTCCCCGTCTGGATCTACGTGCGGGGGGTGCTACTCGTCCTGCTCAGCAGCAGCCGACCGACATTTATCCTCGGTACGAGCTATTCCCACGGCGTATGGTTCTATTTTCCGGTTCTTTTTCTGTTGAAGTCTTCCTTCGGTTTTCTAGGACTCCTGTTACTTTTGCTCCTGCTTTCTCTGTTGTGGTTTCGGAAACAGGATCGTTCTTGCATGCAGTCTGTTGTCCCTGAGGCGTTAGCGATGCACTGGCGCGTCATCTGCGTTTCATTGCCGGTGTTCACTTTTTTCTGTCTGATCAGTCGTCTCGACATCAGTATTCGCCATTTCAGCATTCCGACTGTTTTAGTCATTCTTCTTCTCTCCACCTTGCCGATTCGTATCCGCTTTCTCCATCTGTCATCGCCGATTGCAGCAAGACTGACGGCCGGCCTTGCCGCGTTGCTCGCTCTTTCCTCGCTTGTCACCGCGCTAGACACCTATCCGTATTTCATGCCCTACCTCAACCCGCTGAGTTTTGGCCGTCCGGCCTATACGCTAGTTAACGATTCGAATCTCGATTGGAATCAGTCTCTTCCCGAAGTCAACGAATTCGTCGCCCGCTATCGTCTCCAGCAGATCAGCATCGATCCTTACAGCATGAGCGACCCTGCGCTTGTGGTTCCGAAGGCCATGATCTGGGATTGTCAAACGCCCGCGACAGCCGATGCCGGTCAATGGGTCGTCGTTTCTGCGGGAATGATCCTTGACGGTCACAACTGCGCGTGGCTCATGAATTATCCGCACGAACCACTCGGCGGCGGCGGGATGTACGCCATCCATCTGCCCGAGGTAATCCCGCCGGCAGGCGCTCCAAATGGACCGCCGCTACCTTCCGGCTATCGTTATCTTGGTGGAGTTCCCTTCGATATGCGTGGGATGTTGATCGATCTCACGCGTCATCCCGAACACATGCCTGCGGTCATGAAAGAATTACAGGCTCGGTTTGAAGAGTACAAGAAGGGCGAAAAGGCGTCGCGGTCTAATTCAAGGTAAATCTTGGAAGAGGGTGAAGCAGACCAATCGTAGAAACGACTTGCGTCACTGCGTGACGAGAGGGCAGATTCCCGATTCGACTTCAGGGAAACATCTCGATGTAGGCCTGCCGCAGATCCGGCTTTGTCGGGGAATCTGTTGTTACTGCTTCTTCGAATTAATCTCGTCTTGCACGATTGCCGCAATTACCGGCTTCAACAACTCCTGGGTCATTTTTTGCAGCATTTCCGGATTCATCCGCGCCAATACTCTGGCCACCAGTTCATCGGTACTTGGTGCTGTCTCTGCGGCTGTTGCATGCTCGGGAGTTGATTCCGCTCGAGGTTCGTGCACAGGTTCGCTGGTAATGGTTTCCGCTGCACTGATCGCGGGCTCGTCAGAATGCGCGTGCAGCATCGAGTCCGGTTCTGGAACAACGACTCGCTCTTCCTCGTTACTAACCTCCGCAAATTCCTGCTTTGGAGCATCGACGAACTGGTTCACCACCTCCGGTGGCGCCGCTACCCATGTACTTTCCCAGTGTTTGGTCTCTGCGGGTTGGAATGTCTCAATCTCTTGCGTGTCGTTGACGCTCGTCGCAGCGTATACCGACGGAACGTCGGCGTGCTCTTGCTCCGCTGTCGCATGAACCGGCACTTGGGGCGGCAGAGTTTCTTCTGTGGTGTGCACGGGTTCTGACAGCACTTCCTTAACAATTTCGCGAACCTGGTCCTGCGCCTCGGGCTCAGCCGCTTCATCGATCTCGCGCGTCGTCACGGGTTCTGAAAAACCAGTCGCCGGCGAAGGTTCCGCGACCGGGAGACTGTCCCAGGTTGAAGCTAGCCGCGTAGCCTTTTTGGCTTCCACTTCCCAAGGACTTGCCGTAACCGAATACCATCCGTTATCGCTCGATGCTGCTGGCGTGACTGGCTCCTCTTTTGTGAGCTCTTCCGTTGGTGTCTGGGTCGCACTCGCTTCAACGACTGCTGGCAACTGTTCTGTTGGGGCTTCCTGCAGGTCCGCTGTTTTTTCCTCGACACCCGCAGACATCGCGGCAGCCCACGCATCACCGGAGAACGCTGGAATCTCGGGTTCAACCGGCTTCACTGCTTCTAACGTCGTTACGCCAACCGAACTCGCCGCCTCTGCGTGGACCGGTTCATCGATTGCCGGTGCCCATCCATGTGACTTGCCCGGTTTCGACGGGGAACTTCCGTGAAAGGCAGCTTCGCGCCAGTCAGAAACTCCGTTTTCTACTTCCGTAGTGTCAATTGCGGCAAGCGAAGGCGCATCCAGATCGCCTCCAGGTCTCCAGCCAACTTCGCTGGATTCTTCCTCTTCCTCGATTTCTTCGTCGTCGGCGCCGTCCTTCGACCACTCGCCAGCACCGCTTCCAAGTTCCGTCGGCGGCTTGGCCGGGATGAACGCAGCGTCATCCTCTGCTTCTTCGGTCTCGAGCAAACTCCCAAAGGCGAGCGGTTCGTTGCCTTCTGGAATCTTTACCCGCTCGGGTAGGGTCGCAAAGTTTTCAACAAAGGGTTCTGGCTCTGGTTCCTGAAGTTTGGTGGCTTCTCTAAGCGCCGCCAATTTCGAGGCAGCAGGAGTCAAAAGATCTGCAGCAGAGCGCTTCGCAGGTTCCGGCGCTTTCTCCACCGGAGGTGCATTACCCAGCGCGACGCCGGCACGGGCCAGCGCAGACTTGACCATGGAAATCAGCGGATCGGGAGGGACGAAAGGTTTTTTCAAAACCCCATCCGCGCCAACTCGCTGAGCTTCCTGTTCGTCGAGAGGATCAAACGCGCCTACCAGCAAAATTACAGGAATATGCTGCAGGGCAGGATCGTCCTTCACGTACTTACAGACTTCATATCCGTTTCGAACCGGCATGAAAACATCGGCGAGCACAAGGTCTGGTTTCAGGTCGGAAATTTTACGAACGGCCGCTTCGCCATTACCCACGGCGACAACATCGATGCCCTGATCCTTCAGGGCCAGACCGACCATCTTTTGAATATTGCTGTTGTCGTCCGCAACCAGTATCTTGGCCACCGGAACGTCCTCCGAACATCCCACGCAATTACGAAAGGGAGATGCTTCAAAACGTATTGGAGCACCCAGCTGTGCACCCGTCAATCGTTACAGCATGAGGTGTGTCGGAAGTAGACATGCTTCCGTATCCAATCCACAACCTGTACCAACGGCCATCATATTGCGGATTTCCGTCGAAAAGTCGTCCTCGTTCGAGTGCTATTGCCTGCTCGGGTATTCCGCGCCCGCCGAGATTGTCGTTCATAGCAAAAAAGCCCGGCAGCTTGCACCGGGCCTTGTCGTATAGGGTGAACTAAAAGACCTACCAGGGGATCAGCTTCTTCAACCCCTTCTTCTTGCTACTGGATTCCTTCGTCGTGGTGCTGTCGGTGGCTGGCGCCGCGGTTGTTGTTCCATCCGTCTTCGCGGCATCGGTCGGCGTCGTTCCATCAGCTGCCGGTGCTGGCGCTGCAGTAGTTCCCGCTGCAGTAGCTCCCGCTGCATCTCCGCTTGCAGCTGTTGCCGCGGTGGCGGGAGGTGCCGCCGTCCCGTCCGTACTGGGCGGCGCAGTTGTCTCAGCCGGCGCAGGCCCCCCGTTCACATCTTCCGCGCTCCCTGCCGTCGCGGCTGCTGGAGCTGCCTGGCCAGGCGAAACAGTTCCGACGATACTTGTCCCCGCCCCGGGCCCCGTTCCCGTTACATTCTTGCCTGACAGGATATCCACTGCCGATGCGGATTCGGCCTCGGGCTCCATCTGCGGCGTTCCATTATGAGCTGCCGTATCGACGTCTGGCCCGGAATGAAACATTCCAATACCGCGGTGAAGCAGGCCTTCTTTCGGGCGGGGCGTATTCTGTTCGGCGGTCATCCATGCCACTGCTTTCGGATCGGGCTGTGGTACCGGCACACCGAGCGCCACCAACTTCGCCTTTGCGTCCGCGTCA
Organism: Candidatus Acidiferrales bacterium; assembly: GCA_963723725.1. Classification (GTDB taxonomy): domain Bacteria; phylum Acidobacteriota; class Terriglobia; order Acidiferrales; family UBA7541; genus Acidiferrum. The sequence continues at coordinate 684,082 of CAVRSA010000009.1, read as the reverse complement.
TATTTTGATAGCGGATAGTTCTTTACGATCGCGGCGTAGTATCCGCCCGCGATATCCTTACGCTCGCTTTTCTCAAATATATCCCCGAGCATCCAGAGCGCTTCATCGGTCTTGCTATACAACGGGTAACGGTTGACCAGAGGAATCAATCGTCCCGCCGCTGCCCTCTTGTCACCCTTAATGTAGTAGTAATAGGCAATTCGGAATTGCGCTTCTGCCAGTATTTCCTGAACTTCACGAAGCCGTTGCTGGGCTTCGGGGGCCAGGGGATCTTTTGGATATTTCGTCAGAAAGATCTGGAATTCATCTTCGGCAGCCTTGGCGTGGGTATTGTCACGGTCTGCCTTCGGCATTTCGTTGTAATTGCACATCGCCACCTGCATCTGTGCATATGCCGCTTCCGGCAAGAAAGGGAAGAACACAATGAAATCCTTATAGCCGGCAATAGCCTGCGTCGTGTTCGATGATCCGCCTTCCTTGTAATACGAGTCTGCGATCGCCAGTTTTGCTTTAGCCAGATATTCGCTGTCCGGGTACGTGTTGATCAGCGTCTGCATTCCAAGGCGGGCTGCCTCGTACTTCCCGTGCTTCATATCATCGGAAGCACGGTCGTATAAGATCTTATCCGGCTCGGCTGTGTTCGCCGTGTCAGTGGACTTGTCCACCGGTTTCTTTTTGCCAAATATCGGAACTTGAGCTGTGCAGAAACTGGCATCAACCAGCATAAGCGCACAGAATAGAAGAAGCGGAAAACGCCGCACCCTTCACCTCTCTCTTTGATTCTTGTCTCGAACGGTGCGTCCGGAATCCAGTTTGGGCTGGTCTCCCCAACCGGTGCACACCTTCTAAGTATAACCTGAACGAAAGACCAGCCAACCCCAGAACTTGCCCTATCGTACGGTTCACATCCTGCGCTTCCTGTGATGCTCCAGTCGCCTCCGTAGGTTTCCTGCGACTTTCAGGCAATTCCGTAGCGTGCCGGTGCGACCGACACACGAGGATGACCTTCCGCTCTCCCTCCGGGTACCTTGGTCGGACCTCGCGTGCCCGTCGCCCTGTTCCGTTCACGTCAAATGTTTCTATTTTGTAATACACTCTCCAACTCTGTGTCTTTACAATTGAATCAACGCCTTCGCTCTGGAAGGCTTCACTCATGGAAAAACGAAAATTTCTTTTTGCGTCTCTCTCTGGCCTCATCGGCGACATCGCGTGGCAAGTTCTTAAAGAAGGCCACGAAGTGCGCTACTTCATCGACAACGAAAAGGAACGGGACATCGCTGACGGTTTCGTCCCCAAATCCAAGGATTGGGAGAAGGACGCCAAGAGTTGGGCCGACATCGTTGTGTTCGACGACACCCTGGGCCAGGGCGCTCGCGCACAAGCCCTTCGCGCGACCGGCAAGCCTGTCATCGGCGGTACGCCCTATACTGACAATCTTGAAGACGACCGTTCATTCGGCCAGGAGGAGCTCAAGAAGGCCGGTGTCACGATCATTCCGTATCAGGAATTCGATTCTTTCGACCGTGCCATCGAGTTCGTCAAGAAGAATCCCGACCGCTACGTCATCAAGCCGAGCGGGGAAGCACAAAACGTGAAACGTCGCCTTTTCGTCGGTGAAGAAGAAGACGGCGATGATGTTGTCGGGATGCTCGAAGCCTACAAGCGCGCTTTCTCGGATGAAATCAAGATCTTCCAACTGCAACGCCGCGTCTCCGGAGTCGAAGTTGCCGTTGGCGGCTTCTTTAACGGCAAAAAATTCGTGACACCCATCAACATCAACTTCGAACACAAGAAGCTTTTTCCCGGCGAGGTCGGACCCCCGACCGGCGAAATGGGAACCGCCATGTTCTGGAGCGAGCCCAACGCGTTATTCAACCGCACCTTGCTCAAAATGGAATCGAAGCTCGCCGAGGAAGGTTATGTCGGCTACATCGACGTCAATTGCATCGTCAACAACAACGGTATCTACCCCCTGGAGTTCACGTCGCGCTTTGGTTATCCGACGATCAGCATCCAGCAGGAGGGTATGCTCACGCCCATCAGCGATTTTTTCTGGGAACTAGCCAATGGTCTAGAACCGAAGTGGCGTACGAGAAGCGGCTTCCAAATCGGCGTCCGGATTGTCGTTCCGCCGTTTCCGTTTGATGACGAGGAAACCTTCAACTCTTTCTCCAAAAACGCGGCTATCGTTTTCAAGCGTCCCACGACGGAAGGCATTCACATCGAAGATGTAAAGGAAGTCAACGGCCAATGGCTCGTCGCGGGTACCTCTGGCGTGGTCCTGATCGTCGTGGGGACCGGGCAGACGATGAAGCAAACCCAGGCGCAGGTCTACTCGCGCATCAAGAACATACTCATTCCAAACATGTACTACCGCACAGACATCGGGGATCGCTGGGTCGAGGATTCCGATAAATTGCACAATTGGGGCTATCTCCGCTGAGGCGCCGGGTGACCCTGTAGAACGACGCTAACCTCGGTTTGTGCTCACCGTCCGTGTACTGACGCGTGCCTCGTGCGGCCCGGGCCGTGGGCTCCTAGCGACGCGCTCGATCATCTAACAAAATATCCCGTCTTTGTCCGGATCTTTACGCCGTCCAATTTTGACTTTACCGATATCTTCCGAAATCCCTCGTCCTTGTTTTTTTCCGAAGGGTAATAACCCACTTCATACGAGGTTCTCAGCTCCTCGGCAATGAGTCGGAAATATTCATGCGGATCGGTCTCCCTTGCATCGACAGGCATTCCCCCTGTCTCTTTCGCGAGGCGGTCCATCACGCTTATTCCATATCTATTTCGCGAATTCAGCCGTCCATGTCTCTGTTCCGTATATCGAATCCCATAAAACACGACATTTGCCGTCTGCGCGGTTTCGACTGCCGTCATCATGTCGTGCGAACTTGAATTATCCTCTCCGTCGCTGAACATCAGGATCGCTTGACGGCCGCCGGCCTGCGACAGTTTTTCCGTCACGCTGTAATAAATCGAATCGTAGAAGGCCGTACCGTCTTCTCGCGTATCGTCTGCCCCCAGTTCTGGAAAGTGCTTCTTCCCCTTATCAAACAATTTATAATTATCAATAATCTCGCGGGCCGAATTCGTATAGTCGGTTACCAGTCGTATGTGGTTCCCAAAGCAGACCAGGAATGCCCGATCTTTCGGTCCCAGCACGTCCTCCAGGAAGACTTCCAGATCCTTCTCATGCTGCTTTCCAAAGTGATCCTGACTTCCGCTCACATCTACGATCAATGCCATGGTCAGCGGCACGTCGGTACTTTTTGCAAAGAACTCGATCTTCTGCGGCGTCCCGTCCTCAAAGATCTCCACATCATCCTTCGTCAAATTGTTCACGAGGTGGCCGCTGGCATCCCGCGCCGTAAACGCCAGGTTCACCAGATTAACGTCCACCCGTATCGATTGTTGTGCGGGAGCGACGGCGGCTAGCGCTCCGCACAATATACCGGCTGCAACCATCGAGTTTGGCCATAGCATGAACACCCACCTCGTCTGGGTAATGAACGCATCGACCCGTCAGATTGTTCCCCAAAATGGGCCGACCTCAGTCCTTTCCGCAGTTGGTTTTGGGATGAATTTCGCGCCGGGTCCGAGGCTGTTTTGAAAGAGAGTCGCGGCGTTCGGGAGGCTGGCGTTGTGTCACAGTGCGGGTATCGGGGAGCAGGTTCCCGAGTGTGAGACGACTCGGGGAAGGAGTTTGACGAGAATCGGTGGAGTTCAACGATTCTTTAGTTTGCGACTGTCAGTTCCACTTCTGTCGAAGACCCCACACGTGAGCCGCTAACCGGCTCCTGATCAATGACTGCCCCATGAGGCCATTGTGACGCGTCGACATAATGCGATTTTGTGCGCAGGTGTGCCTGGTCCATTCTTTTCTGCACGTCGAGCTCATTGAGGCCAATCAGATACGGCATGACATAGGACGGATCTCGTGGTACGCCCGCCACCAGAAAATCGACCCGTGGAGTCCCGGCGCCCTTGCCTGGTTTCGGATTCTGGATCACTACCGTGTCGGACGGCTGATCGTTGAGCACCACGTTCGAAACTTCGCCCACCTGTAATCCGGCACGAAGCAACTGTATTCTCGATACCCGCAATGTATTTCCTTCAAGAGAAGGAATTTCTAACTGCCGTTGGCCCAAACTCAGAACCACGTGCGCCTGCTGTGACACTTTCATCAACATTCCTGGCGGCGGAGTCTGCCTCACCACCTGGTTGATGGGGACGTCGCTATACACTCGATCGGCCACGTTCAGCAGCAGCCCTTTTGATCGCAGGGCCTGGGCTGCTTCTCCAATGTTTTTTCCGACGAGGTTGGGCATGGTCGTTTCTCGCCCGTGAATCGCGATCCGCATGGCTGTAATGGCACTTAAGAAGGCTGCCGAGGCCAAGATAAAGACCAGAAACGCCATTCGTGTCAACCACTCCAACCGTTCTCGCAGCGTCATACTTGCCAGTCTCAAACCTCACGCCATCGGCGTCAATTTATTTCTCTGCACTCGTTTCGCTGTGCGCAAAGCATCTGCGCGTGCTTTTCGAAAGGTTCTAGCGGGGGCAGCCACGAGTCCTGTGGTTTCCGCCTCCCGCTAGAAAGCTTTACTGCTTGATGTCCGGCGCCGGGTACTCCGGTAATTTTTCTTTCGTCGTATCCGCACGCTTCACTTCCAACTCGTCAAACAGCAACGACGGAGCAATGATTGTCTGGCCGACCCCGTTTGTCCGATTGCTCACCAGCGGATCATTTCCGAGGGCAATCAAGTCATTGCGAAGTGCGCGGATATCCAGTTCATTAAACACCGCGCCCCGTACCAATTCTTCGTGTCCGTCGTTCACATACACCCGATACAGCAATCGCGGTGAATTTCCGGGTCCTAACGTATCCACGCGATATGCGTACGGTTTGGACTGCTCCTTTGCCATCTCGAGCGCCTTGTTTTTCAGGTCTCCCACGGATTCGGGCTCAGAACTCTTCATAATCAGTGTACCGACGGCTGGCACCGGATTCGTTCCTGGTGATGACCGTCCATGTCCGTTTGAAACAGGGAAGTCCCGGATTGGCTGCCGGTTCACGAGATAGTTTTGCAGTACACCCGCATCCACAATCGTAACTTCCTGCGCTTTCACGCCCTCGCTATCTACCGAATAATAGCCAAGCAACTTCTTCCCCTGAAATTCCTTGAGCGTCGGATCGTCGATGACAGTGACAAACTTCGGCAAAATTCGAGTCTTGTAGCTCGTGGCAAAGGCCCCGGTGGTGCGGTTGGGCCTGCCGAGCGGCGGCTTCCTGCCCAGAATGTTCCCACCAATCATTCCCGCAACGACGTCATCGGCCGCATCAGGAGTGAACAGTACCGGTCCGCGGTAGGACTCTTCCACAATCGGAGCCTTTCGCAGTGCCTCAAGGGTGTCGAGCATGTTCGTCGCTTCCTTTAGCAGCGACTCGCGATTCGGCAAATCGTCCGCTACTTCTTCCGCCCAATAGGGACTCCGGCTCAGCCGCATTCCGTCTTCCGCTTGTGTCGATCCGCTGACCGAAACGGACGCATTTGTCCTTCCATCTCGCACGATGCTGCCTTCCGAATTCACCAAATATTCATTTGTCGCGATAAATCTCGCCGCCGCGGTCAGAGATTGGACTTCCGGATATTTGCGATAGAGATTCGTCAGGTCGGCCACGGTCTTTTTCCACGAATCTTCGTCTACTTTGAGTCTTACCGTCTCACCGACTGCGCTTGTGACCGGAGCATGGGAAAAGTCATCCACCGGATTTGGGTCTGCGCTGAATTGCTTCAGACTCGAGAGCTTCTCCGCATACGCATCTGCCGCTTCCTTGTATGCTTCATCTGTTAGGAGCCAGATCTGCCGGCGTAAAGCTACACTGTCATTATCGGTTGTCAGGATGGAGGCTGTTCCGAGCCCCTGATTGTAAAAGCTGTCCTGCTTGTAATCCCCGAGGCGAACGACCACCCGCAGTACCCGCACGTGATTGCGCTGATCTTCACGCAACGCTCCAAAGGCAGCCTCGGTGCTGTACTCCTCCACGTCATGGACTCGATATTCAAGGTAGTAGGGACGCTGCACCTGATCCATCTTCAGCGTGGAGGTCGACCGATCGAGTTCAGTCAGCAGGGCCTCCAGCAGCGGATCGCCTTTCGCTGCCGCGTGCGCTGCTGCCGTCGCGTCCGGCGGCCCAGACTTCGCATCTCGACCGCTCGCCGCATCATTTGCAAATACCGGGAAGGCCGCTATGGTAAGAGCGCATACGAAGGTTGCCAGGGCCGACTCCGTCCAAAAGAGGCAAGTCGTTTTCATGGTTTCACCTCGGCTTTGGCCGCTACGTCTTTCCCGCCGCCAATCGAGGTTGTTTCAAACCCTGGTGGTGGCAAGATCGGGGGACGGTCCCGTCCATGGGCCTGCTTCTGCACTTCCATCTCGCTGAACAGCATCGCGGGTGCGACAGCCGAGACCGGCACGCTTCCGCTTTCCGCCCCGCACACGCCATTAAATACGTGCTGTTTGTCGCCAGTCGTCATAATTCTCGTCAACGAAGCCAGCGGCGTTCCAACAATGTCCACTCCGCGCACCAGTTCATCGGGCCGGCCATCCGCATACACCTTGTATACGATCACCGGAAGTACCTGGAACGATTGCGGCAACGATCTGGTCGTCAAGGTGAATCCGCCTTGAATATCGTCGAAATATAATCCGTATGGTTTCCCTTGTTTCTTGGCCTCTTCTCGTAGCCGTTCCTTCATTTGCGATTCCGGCATTGTCTGCGTCGAGGACACAATCAGATTTCCCTGTCTCCCCGTCGGCATCAGACCTGGCTGGTTCCGTCCATGCCCATTTGAAACGTCAAATCCCTTAATGGGCATCCGCGACATCAGGAACGTCTCGAGTACGCCGTTCTTGATCACTTCCACCCGTTGTGCGGGCACGCCTTCGTTGTCATATTCATAGGTTCCCGAAAGCTTCATGCCATCTACCTCCTTGAGCGTTGGATCATCTGTCACGCTCAAGAATGGCGGCAGAATGGCTTGTCCCACTTTCTTCGTGAACGTCTGCCCCTCGTCCTCGTCCTTTTGCCGGTGTCCTTCCAGTCGGTGGCCCAGCACTTCGTGAAAAAATACCGCCGCCGCCCGTCCGCTCAACATCGCTGGTCCGTCATATGGTTCGGCTACGGGCGCTTTCCGCAGTGCCTCGAGGTCCACAGCCATCTTTTCAATTTTTGCCATCAGCTCTGCTTCTTTCGGCAATCCCGATGCCGTTGGAGCCTGAAATGTTTCGACGCGCAACAGATCCATGCCATCATCAGCACGGGTTTGCGCTTCCATCACCAATCGAGCGGAGGCTCCTGGAAGCGCCAGTGACGACCCTTCGCTTGTGACCATCCGGGAATTCGCGACGGAGACCTGGAGCACCACGGTCGAATAATACACACCGGGGTACTTCGAGAATCCCGCAGAGACTCGCCGGATTTCCGCCTCCCATGCCGACTTGTCAAATGCGGGCTGGGTTAATTTCTCTCCTACGTGTACCTTCGGCACCTCTTTTGAAAAGTCCGGTGATTTGTCTTCTTCTTCCGCCCGAACCGCCGTGTTCGTCTTCACATTCAGATAAGCAGGTGCGGCACGCTTGTATCCGCGATCGGTCAATTCCCACAAGATTCTTTGCGTCGCATCGGGATTGTCGTTAAGCGGTAGTGTTCCGGAGGTCATTCCACTCGAGCGGCTTTGACCGTGGGTATTGTCCAGATCCGGCGTTCCCACACGCATCACCACATCCGCGGTTCGCCGTTTGATCACCGAGTCGGACAGCAATCCCCCGTACGCTCCGGCAATCACAATTACGTCCTGGTCGTTCACCGTGTAGCTCAAAAAATAGGGTGCTGGATCGGTCTTTGCCAAATCCGTCTTCGCGCGGCTCAATTCGGTCTGCATAACGCCCAAAATTGGATCGTTCGTTGTCGTGTTCGGCCTGATCGTTGCCGGCTTCGCGTCGTTCTCTGCCGCCAGCAGCGGCAGGCAGGCCAACTGAGCGGCAAGCACGCAGCATCCCAGCCTTCGTAACGCGTTCCTGTATGGAGAATGGTCCATCAATCCCTCGATCTTACTCAGGTTCTGCATTTGGTTTTGACTCCGGTTCTTTCTGACTGGTCGCTGTGTCTGCGTTATGGGCGAGTATGACTGAGCGCTGAACCACGCGCAAATCAACGTTCCGCAAAGCGCTCACCGGCCTGTAACCGTGCTCCGTTGACAAATTCTGCGGCCGATATCTGTCTGCGTCCTTCCAGTTTGACGGTCTTTAGCTCCAATAGGCTGCCTTGGCCACAAACTACCCGTATTTTTTCAACACTTTGCAAAATTGTCCCCGGCTCCGCATGAGCCGATCCATCAGACACCGGTAGCGCTTGAAGGTGACACGTCTGGCCGCGGAACCGTGTATAGGTTCCCGGCCAGGGTGAAAACCCGCGCATCCGGTTGTAAATCTGTGCCGCAGGTAGCGACCAGTCGATCCGTCCATCTTCGCGCTCCAGGATCGGCGCCAGTGTCGCTTCGTCATTATTCTGCGGTCGGCCGGATAACCTACCACTCGCGATCCCGCGCAGCGTCTCCACGACCAAAGGCCCGCCCGCGTTTGCCAGTCGCTCCATCAACGCTGGCGCCGTCTCGTCGGCGCCGATCGTCAACGCCTGTTGCAAGAGAATCTCACCGGTATCCATGCCCGCATCAATTCGCATCGTGGTGATACCGGTAGTTGTTTCCCCATTCACGATCGCCCAGTTGATCGGCGCCGCTCCCCTGTATTTCGGCAGCAGGGAAGCGTGCAGATTAATCCAGCCGTGTTTCGGTACGGCGAGCAATCGTGCGGGAATAATCTGACCGAAGGCAATGATCACGATCACATCCGGCCGGAGTGCGCGAAGTTGTTCTTCAACTTCCGGTACGCGCACCTTTGCCGGCTGGTGCAATGGGAGTTTGGCGGCCAGCGCCGCTTCCTTGACAGGCGCAAAGGTGATCTCCTGACCGCGCCCTCTTGGACGGTCAGGCTGCGTCAACACGGCCACAATCTCGAATTCGGGTACCTGCAAAAGTTGGTGAAGGGAGGGAACTGCAAACTGCGGCGTGCCGCAAAAAACCATTCGCAAAGGCTGCATTATCCATTCACCCGCGCAGGTGATGAATTTACCACTCGCCCTCTTTACGCAGCTTCTTGATTTTTCGTCGAATCAGATCACGTTTCAGCATGCTCAAGTGCTGCAAGAACAGCACACCGTTCAGATGATCGATCTCATGACAGAACGCCCGCGCCAGCAAATTCTCGCCGCGAATCTCAAATGGTTCGCCTTTGGCATTCAGGGCTCGTACCGTGACAAATTGCGGGCGAATTACGTATCCTCGGAAGCCTGGTATCGACAGGCATCCCTCTTCCTCGCGCGCTTCGCCTTCCGCGTGAATGATTTCAGGGTTCACCATGACGATCTTCGCTTCTGGATTTTTCCCCGTCGTCACATCCACAACGGCAAGGCGTATACCTTTTCCGATCTGTGGTGCCGCCAGACCGATTCCTTGCGCGGCATACATGGTCGAGAACATGTCCTCCGCCAGCTCTGCGAGTTCCTCATCAAATTTCTTGATCGCGCTGGCCGGCTTCTCGAGGACCGGATCGCCGTACTTCACGATCTTGTGGATCTTGCGTGCGGGAACGGTCGCCGGAACCGCGGCCGATGCCGTTTCGGCTGAAGTTGCCGGCTTCTCAGAAGTTGTCGATTTGTTTGCCATATCCTTCGAAATTCCGCCGCATCTCTGTCAGCGAGTCTCCTCCAAATTTTTGCAGAAAAGCATCCGCAAGCACAAGGGCAACCATAGCCTCACCTGCCACGCCCCCGGCCGGCACCACGCACCAGTCTGAACGTTCATAGGCCGCCTCGACAGGTTCCTTCGTGACCATATCGGCGGTTCGCAACGCCCTCCGCAGCGTCGAGATCGGCTTCAGGTAGCCACGAATCACAATGTCTTCACCGTTCGTGATTCCGCCTTCGAGCCCGCCTGCGCGATTTGTCGACCGAGTGAACCTTCGCTGGCTCTTGTCGTAGGATATTTCATCCTGCACTTCGCTTCCGAACGATCCAGCGGCCAGAATTCCCGAACCGATTTCGACTGCTTTCACCGCTTGCACACTCATTAACGCTTGTGCCAACCGTCCATCGAGCTTTTCATCCCATTGCGCGTGCGATCCCAATCCTGTCGGAACATTGTGCACCACAATCTCAAACACGCCGCCAACGGTGTCGCCTGCCTTCAACGCCTCATCCACCTCGGCTTTCATCTGCTGTTCCGTTGGGAGGTCGATGCAGCGTAGCGGGGAATCGAGATCCGCGCACGTCGCCTGTATCTCGTCCCAGCTTGCTGCACGCGGTAACTTTACGTGCCCCACCTGAATCGTGTGGCTCAGAATTTCGGTTCCAAATTCCTTCAGGAGTAGCTTGGCGAACGCTCCGGCCGCCACCCGGCCTGCTGTTTCGCGAGCCGAAGCCCGCTCGAGTACATAACGCGCGTCGTGAAAATCAAATTTCTGGGAACCGGCCAAATCCGCATGTCCCGGCCGCGGCCGAACCAGCTTGCGTGAATTTGCCGCTTCAGAATTAGATGCCTCCACAGGCAAAATCTGTGCCCAGTTCACCCAGTCATTGTTGGGAATTCGCAGGGCAATCGGTGCGCCTATCGTTTGTCCGTGATGTACCCCTGCGAAAATCTCGGCTTTATCCTTCTCGATCTTTTGCCGGCCTCCTCTCCCATAGCCCAGTTGCCGGCGGTACAGTTCCCGTTGGATCAACGCAAAATCCACGGGCATCCCCGCGGGCAATCCGGACACGAATGCGAGCAGTGCTTCCCCGTGCGATTCCCCCGCGGTGTAGAATTTCAGCATAATCTTCGAGTGTATCGGTCCCTGCTTCTTCCGTCCAGCAGTCTCCCCTGCGCTCCCCTGCGCCTCCCCTGTGCTCGTTCTTCTGCTGCCGGGGCTCAGAAATTCGGGCGGCACATGCGCCTGGCGAGCGACCATGGGTCAACGAGAACGAGGTAACCCGCCGCAGCAACAAAAAAGGGGACATTTCTAACGAGGTAAGGAAGGGGACATTTCTAACGAGGCTTGACACCCGCTTCCGTCCCGCTTGACCTCCCGGTTGTCCCCAGTTAACCTCTCCTTTCCATTTCAATGCCCTTAGCCACCCAACCCACTCCCGTCGACCCGAGCGCTTCCGTCATCGATTTCCGCGACGTTCACCTCAGTTTTCCTGAAGGCGATATCCTTCGTGGAATTTCCTTTTCCGCAAAACCGCGGGAAACGATCGTTCTCCTCGGCGAAACCGGCACCGGTAAAACGCTTACCCTGAAACTCGCTGTGGGCCTGATGTGCCCGGACTCCGGCGAGATCAACGTTCTCGGTCAACGAGTCTCAGGAACCCCCGAACGGGATCTTCTGGACTTCCGCCGCAATCTGGGGTTTGTCTTTCAGGAGGGAGCCCTTTTTGACTCGCTTACGGTAGGCGAAAACGTGGCCTATCGCCTGATCGAGGACGGAGAAGATCAGGATACGTTTCAGCCCAAGGTTGAAGAAATTCTCCGGTTCGTTGAACTCGAACACACGATCGACATGCTGCCCTCCGAACTTTCCGGAGGAATGCGCCGTCGCGTTTCGATTGCCCGCGCACTCATCAACCGCCCCAAAATTGTCCTTTACGATTCCCCGACTGCTGGCCTCGATCCGGTCACTTCGCAAACAATTATCACTCTCATTCTTCGCCTGCGGGACGTGTTCGGGGTAACTGCGCTTCTGGCCACTCACCGTCTCCAAGATGGCTTTGCCCTTGCCAATTTCCGTTTCGATCCGAAAACAAAAAAGGTCCAGCGAGACACCACAGTTGAGAGTGTCAATCCTGTTGTTACCAGGTTTCTGGTGCTTCGTGACGGCAAAGTCTATTTTGAAGGTTTCCCCGAGGAGCTTTTGGAGACCAAGGACCCATATCTACAACGATTTTTGATTTGAATCTTGTATAGTTGTCACAGAAGATTTACGGTGCAGGGACTGACGGAGGAACCGCGGAATGGCGCAGCGCAAACAATTGACCTGGACAGAATTGCGCGTCGGTCTTTTCGTCATTCTTGGGCTCATCGTTCTCGCCGTCGCCATCTTCTACGTTACCGGTGCCGGCTTTCTTGGCCCCAAATATCGCATCAAGACTTATCTGCCTGAAGTTTCAGGCCTCGCTCCTGGTGCGCCGGTCAAGCTTGACGGCGTGGTTATCGGCAATGTCGATGACATCCAGCTGGTGGGCCGCAATCACGGAAAGCCTCCCGACGCCAAGCACAACATCATGGTCGACATGCGCCTCGACAAAAAATATCAGGACGATATTCTCACCGACTCAACCGCGTCTCTGGTTACCGAAGGACTTCTTGGCAACCGCTACGTCAACATCCAGCGTGGATTCACGGGCACCCCGATTCAGGACGGCCAGACCGTGACGGCTGGAGAAGTGACCGACATTATGGCGAATTTCAAGGTCCTCAGCGGGCAGATTTCCGACATTATTGACGATCTCAAGGCTGGCAAAGGCACCCTAGGCAAACTGATTACCGACGATCAAGCGTACAACAATCTCAACACCATGCTTGTTAAAGGAAATGAAATCGTCGCAAGCGTGCAAGCTGGCAAGGGCACTCTCGGCAAGATGCTCAACAACGATGAACTCTACGTTAAGGTCGACAAGGGGGTCGATCAGATCAATGGCATCCTTTCTGATGTTCGCGAGCAAAAAGGCACCATTGGCAAGCTTCTCTACGACCCGAGCCTCTACGACGAAGCGAAGAAGGCCCTCGATAACGGGAATACGCTCATGAGCGACGTCAAGGCTGGAAAGGGAACTCTCGGCAAGCTTGTTACCGACGAGACTTTGTACAACAAATTGCGCGATGCCAGCACCAACATCGACACCGCTACCGCCAAACTCAATAAATCGGACAATACGGCGGGCAAACTATTTAACGATCCTCAACTCTACGACAACGTTACCGCGCTCTCGGCCGACATGCGCAAGTTCCTTGAGGATTTTCGCAAGAATCCCAAAAAGTACCTCAGCATTAAACTTTCATTCTTTTAGACGGTTCGAACACCTACCCGCCGCCTGATTCTGTGGGCGCCGCTGTCTTTCCCTCCCGTAAGAAGAGACCCGGTCGGATCCCGCCAACATGCGATCTGAAGTTCCTCCGATTCCTCGCTCCGGGGGTTCGTCATGCGCGTGCTTATTCGATTTACTTGGGCAAACATTTCACTTGCCCTTCTCCTAAAACAGGCTACAATCGCCTCAATTCGATGTTGCCTTGACGGAATTGTCAGTATGGGTTGGGTGACATAGGTTGTATCCGCCTCACATAGTCTCGCTCCCGTAAGTCTAATTTTCGTTTTAAGGAGAATCATGCAACGCAATAGATCAATCGTGCTCGTTTTCGCATCTCTATTTCTGACTCTTATCCTGATCGGCTGTGGCAGCAACGGTGCCGGGCCGATCGCCATTGCCGGTTCCTTACCTGCCACCGGCACTGTTGGCGTCGCTTATAGCGGATCGCTGGGTGTCTCCTACGGCACTGCCCCGTACACGTGGACTTTCAGCAATCTTCCTCCTGGCATTTCTTCTTCTGCAACCACGGGCACGAACATTACTCTTGCTGGAACCCCAACTGCGGCTGGTACCTACGATATCTCCGTTACCGTGACCGATTCGAAGTCCGCTACTGCCACCTACACCGTCGCCGTTGTCGTTAGCCAGACTCTTACCATCACTCCCACCACTCTCGGCAATCTCGTCAGCGGCACTGCTGCTACTCCCGTCACCCTGACGATTGCGCCTGCCACTACCGGCCCTTACACGTGGACAGTTTCTTCCGGTGCATTGCCGGCTGGCCTTGTCCTGAACAACGGTACGGCCACAAGCGCGACCACGATTACTTCGACCACGACTACCATCACCATCACGGGCACCCCGACTGCTACGGGAACGTATTCCCTTACGCTCTCGGTCGCGGACTCTGCTTCGCCAACCGGCACCGGCTCCCAAGCTTTCTCTGGCACAATCAATGGGGTGGTAAGCGCCGCTTGCGCCACTGCTCCCGGCACACTCGGCAACGAATCCGCTCTGACCGTGCCCTTCGCGTACCTGCTCAAAGGCGCCGATAGTACGCAAAATCCGGCTTACTGGGCGGGCAGCTTTACGCCCAATGGCAGTGGCGGAATTACGGCTGCTGATGCCGACTTCCTAAGTGCCTCTACCGGCTATGCTTCCTTGAAAGTCAATCTGGCGGCAAGCTCCTATGCCTATGGCAACGATGGTCGCGGATGTCTCTACCTTGTGTTTACCGGAGAGAACCTGCCGCCAGCGGAGCGCAAGGCCAAGACTCCGGACATCGCCACACTGCGTTCCTTCAAGCGTGCCCGCACCAGCGCCAGGCCGGAAGTCGCTCCAGCAGGGCCAGCGTCTGTCACTTTCAGTTTCTCGCTGAGTCTCGGCAACCAGACGGGTCGCATCCAGGAATACGACTACGTTACATCCCAACTAGCCGGTGCAGGCCAAATGCACCAGCAGACGACTGCTGATTTCTCCCTGACCAACCTTGCCTCCAATTTCGCCTTTGGCCTGGACGGCTGGTACTCGGACAATTCGGGGTACAGCCGTACTGCAATCGCTGGGAGCTTGGCCCAGAGTGCGGGTGCTCTTTCGAGCGGCACTGCTGACGAAAACGTGGGCGGAACTGCTTCGGGTGCCTTGACCGGCGGCAGCGGCACACTCAATTCCACCGTATCTTCTACTACGGGTCGCGGCAACGGTACCTATACGATTCCGAACGGCAACAATACACTGACCTTTGATTTTGCTTTCTACATCGTCAACAACTCGGACCTCTACATTCTCTCTACCGATCAGCCAGTCATCCCGAGCTTCCTACTCGCGGGCCGTGCTCTGCAATCCGCAGCCACCTCGGTCGCTCCGAACGGCTATTACATTTCTGCCGTCAGTGGCGTCGACCCGAATAACGGCGAAAACGTGGTGTCTATCGGCACTCTTCAACTCGCTACCAGCGGCAACGTTACATCCGCGACTATCTATACGAACGACGCGGGAACGTATGCCAAGAACACGTACTCCAATGCGACCTATACCTTTGACGCGACGACCGGGAGGATTACCGCATTCACCGGAGACACAAGCCAGTCGCCCGTGGCGTATCTCACTTCGACCGCAACCGAGGACGACATCGCCGCCTTCGTAGTCGGCACCGGTGCAACCGTGACCTCCGGATTTGTGGCACTTCAGGGGACTGCGACTCCCGCGTTGTCTGACAGCAGCGTCTCGGGTGCGTATTCATTCGGAACCGCCGAAGATATCTCCGGCAAGGCAGGCTCGCAAACCGGCACTTTCGTCTTCGATGGCAAGGGCGGGTACACCGGAACTGTTGATACGGTTATCAGCGGCGAACCATCCCCGACACCGAGTCAATCCTTTACCGGAACCATTAGCATCAACGCCGATGGCTCCGGAAACTTCGACAACAATAACAAGGTCCTGGTCACCAATGGCCCGCTTATCGTGGCCATCGATGCCACCAACGTGTCTGAACCCCAGATCTACGTTCTGGTTCAACAGACTTCAACCAAGTAGACGCAAAGATGCAAAGAACGGGCCGGGGCTCCTGAGCGCCGGCCCGTTCTTTGTCGTTCAATTTCTCGTATCCAGCGCTCCTGGGCGAAGTGGGTCGCTCCTTGTCTCGCTGCCGCTCCTTGTGTAACTTCTTTCTCAGCATTCTGTCGCCGCAACCCGGCCTCCAGGAGTCTTTGTGTCTTTCGTGAATCCGAACTATCGCGTGCATATGCCTTCAGTCGCTTTCCTTTTCAGCGTTCTTGCCGTTGCCGGTTTTCTGGAATTTTCCGGCGCCCTTGTCGCTGCCGGCACGGCGCCGGTTGTCCCTTCCGAGATTCCCGTGGGGCTGATTCTCCCGGTAACACTTGACCAGACGCTTTCCCTTTCCGAGGTTCATGCCGGTCAGCCCTTTGAAGGTCGCGTTGCCCAGGATATTCCTCTCACCAAACGCGATAAGATTACACATAGATCCCGCATTACCGGTACGGTCGTCTCGGTCGTTAACGCTCAGGACAGCCGCTACGTTGATCTTTCCCTTCGTTTCGAAAAAGTGGAATACCGCAAGCAAATGATCGCCATCGCCGCGAGTCTTCGGGCACTGGCCTCTTATGAAGCCGTTCGGACAGCGCAAACACCGTTTACACAAGCCGATGCAGGTACTCCTACGGGTTGGGCTGACACCACACAGATTGGCGGGGACATACGCTTCGGAGACGGCGGGGAGGTGCGCAATCTCCACAAACAATCGGTGGGCAAAGGTGTGTTCGGCGGGGTACTCGTCCACGTCAGTGCCGCTCCCGGCTCGGATTGCGAGGGACCGGTCAACGGCGATGATCGACTACAGGCCTTGTGGGTTTTCTCCGCCGACGCCTGCGGAGTCTACGGATTGCCCGCCGTCCACATCACGCATGCCGGCAAGACGGCTCCCATCGGTGTTATCACTCTGCGATTCGAAAAAGCCGGCATGAAACTCGATGCGTATGACGCCTTCCTCATCCGAGTGGTTTCCCCGAACTGATCTGTGGCGTTGCGTCAACCCTGCACGGGCTTCTCATGAATAATCATCCATGACGTCCCAAACCGGTCCCGAAGCATGCTGAACCGTTTCGCGAAAAACGTTTCCTGCATCGGCATGAAAATCTGCCCACCTTCGACGAGCACGTTGTGAATGCGCTCCGCTTCCTCGGTACTATCCGCGGTAAGCGAGAGATAGACGCTCCTCATTGGCTGAAACCGCTCCGGCGGAACGTCATTCGCCATGATCTCGGTCTGCCCGAGGGTCATTTTCATGTACAGGATCGCCTTGCCCCAACTCTCTGGCACGGTGCTGGGACCGGGTGCATCCGAATGACGCATCTTCATCGTTATTTTTCCGCCCAAGTGCTTCTCATAAAATTCAAACGCTTCTTCGCAGTTTCCGCCGAAATTCAGGTACGCATGAAGTTTCATCGTCTCTTATTCCTTCTGGAATTGGATGCCAGTCCGCCGGAGCATACGCTACAGTCTTTTGAAACGCAGTCCAGAGGCTTCTGTATGCCGAGTCTGTGAACGTTCGCCTGACACCCGAATTAAAGCGCCCATAAAATAGTCCCGTTAAATGGGTTGCCCGCGTTTCCGCGCTCTCTGCTTATCGCTATCGCCTGAAGTTGGAGGTTTTCTCGCGAAAGGGCCCGACGGCCGGCTAACCGCTTCTAGCCACGATGTAAATCGTGGCTGATAATCCGTTTAAATTCGGGATCCTCATGGAGGCAAGCCAGGTCACTGTCTCGTGCCGCCCAATCCGGATTGCTGAACCCGGATTCGACTGCGCGCCTGAACATCAGCAGCGCCTCGTCTTTCATATTCAGGATTCCATAGGTACACGCCGCGTTGTACAGCGTGTTCGGGTCTTTCGGCCGCATCGCAACCGTTTTTTCCAGTTCCCCGACAGCTTCCTTCACCCGATTCAGAGCTCCGAACTGTACTGCCAACAAGCTCCTTGCCCTTACGTCCTCCGGAACTAATTCCACCTGATGCTGCAGCGCCACAACAGCCTTCTCACGCATCTTCCGGGATGCCTCGGGATCGCCCAGCGCTGCGAACGAATTCACCAGAGGCGGATAGACGTTGTAGTCATCGCCAACCGCCTCGACCGCGCGATCGCACAGGTCTGCCACATCCTGATACCGGCCCGATGCAAAATAGGCGCGCAGTAATACGCTGTACGCCCCTTCGCAATCCTGCTTGCGGTCGACGGCCTTTTTCGCCCATTCAATCGCATCTTCATATTTATTCTGCGCATAGAAAATTCGAGCCTGTCCGGCCAGGGCTTCGGCCAATTGCGGACCTAGCGCCACCGCTCGATCGGCCGCTTGCTTGCCCTTCTCAAGGGTTTTCGGATCTTTTCCATGCAGCTCATATTGCATGCCGCAAACCAGTGCGATTCCGGCGTGTGCCAGGGAAAAGTCGGGATCTAGCCGAATTGCGTGCTCAAACATCTGCATTGCAAACTCGAGATTTTCTCTCCGTGCGTAACTTCGCCCGCGCAGCAGGTAATCATAAGCCTGGAGATTGTCGGTCGGCTTGCGTGCCATCGTCTTGTCTTCTTGCTGCGACAGAGTAATCCGCAAGGCCTGCGCGATGCTCCGGGCAATTTCTTCCTGTACGTCAAATACATCCTTCAACTCTCGGTCGTACCGCTCCGCCCACATTGGAAAGTCTGTATCGGAATCTACGAGTTGCGCATTAATCCGCAAGCGGTTGCCGGCCCTTCGCAGGCTGCCGCCCAACACATACCCCGCATTCAGTTCCTGCCCGATCTGTCTGGCAGTGGCGGCCTTGTCGCGGTACGGAAGTATCGTCGCGCGCGGAAAAACCTGCAGACCCTTGATCTTCAGCAGTTCGGTAATAATGTCTTCGGTCATTCCATCACGGAAGTATTCATCTTCCTTCGCACCGCTTAAATTCTCAAAATACAGAACCGCCAGAGATTTCTGAGCTCGCGCGGCGGGCGCTGCGGACCGACCAGTGTCGGAGTCGTGTTTCAACTTCGTTAAATCATTTCGCATACTCGCTGCACTCTGATACCGGGCGTCAGGGTTCTTCTCCATCGCTTTCGAAATGATATTAGACAGGTCCGGGGGTAATTTCGGATTCAACCTTGCGGGCGGAGTCGGTGCTCGATTGAGAATCGCCTCGAAAATCACTGCCGAAGTATTTCCGGTAAATGTCTGACGCCCCGTTGCCATTTCATACAGAACGGTCCCAAATGAAAACAAATCCGTGCGATGATCGATCCCATCGCCACGTGCCTGCTCAGGTGACATATAGGCAATTGTCCCGATTGCTGAACCGGGACTCGTCAAATCATCCGCCGAAGTCCCCACGGTCACTTCCGGCGAATTGTCCGCTCCATTCCCAAATCGCTGCAGTTGTGGCGCGAGCTTGGCCAGGCCGAAATCCAGAATCTTCGCACGCCCCGTGTGGGTGATAAAAATGTTTGCGGGCTTGATATCGCGATGCACGATGCGCTTTGCGTGCGCCACTTCGAGCGCATCCGCAATCTGCACGGCGAGGTCCAACATCTCGTCGTTTTCCATGGGCTTGTTACCGATGCGATGCTTCAGCGTCACACCTTCAAGCAATTCCATGCAGATAAACGGACGCCCTTCGTGTTCTCCCACGTCATAAATGGTGCAGATATTGGGGTGGTTCAATGCCGAAGCGGCACGCGCTTCACGCTGAAAGCGTTCCAGTAATGAGCGGTCCTCACCCATGCTGTCCGTGAGAAATTTCAGCGCGACATTGCGCCCAAGGCGTGTGTCTTCTGCCTTATACACCACTCCCATACCGCCACCGCCGAGCTGTTCGACTACGCGATAATGGGAAATCGTCTTGCCAATGAAGGGCTGTGGGTTCGGCATGCGTTTTTCATCTTAATTTGCTGGGCTGACGCAAGTCAATTCGCGATCGTATTGGCCAGATTCTCGGGGCCCCGGACTGACTCCCGGCTGTTAACGTTCTGGCTCTCAACCGACTCAATGGATCCGGGTCGAATCAAAGCTAAACTTCACCAGATGGTCCCGGTAATCGATCTTGATGTCCAGTAACTCCAGCATCGCAAATCCGAGTATTCCGGAAATTTCCGTGCCGGTGCTGTTGCTTAGGCTAGTCATATCGAAACCGATGAGATCTCCGCGCTGCTGAAAATGGCCAAACGTGAGGAGCAGATTTCCGGTTGTGAACACTTTCTTCACCTCTCCGCTCAGCCCCGATACCTTTATATCGTAATCCTGTGAGATCTTACTGGCTTCTAGTGCCGCAGAAGGTGCCACCTGATTGTCAAATGCCCCAGTATCCAGAAGAAATAAGTGCGCGGGTGCCTTGTTCAGCCCGACCGGGAGCAGCAACATGTGCCCGAAGCGGTATACCTTATCGAAATCGGCAAACTCCGGAGGTGTCCAGCTATTGTGAAGATGGTTCACGGTACTCGGTTCTGAGTTCAGCGTCGTTTGCGCATGCAATTCGTCCGGGTAGGCCGGCAATTGGGTGAGGCCCAATTTCGCGTCGGGAAAATTTAGGTCGACCAGATAATCCTCAAAAACGTCGGCGCCCAGTAATCCGTCCTCTTTCAACGGTCGCTTCTTATCAACCACCTTTACGTAGCAGTTTTCAAATTCCAGTTCCCCGATTTTTATTTTGCCCGCAAATGCCAGGTAACCTTTCGACGCACCTTCGTCTCCGATTCCTGCGACCGGCGTAGAGCCGATCTTCCGAAGCCCCGCCTTTTCCGCGATTCGCGAACTTACCAAAAACCCGCTGGCGCCGGTATCCAACAGCAGTATGGCGGGAGTGTTGTTCACTCTGACCCCCAACCCGTAACCGCGGATATGGTAGGGATCGTAGAGTAATGGCGAGAGTGTGACCTCGGTCTTCGTTAGTCTGCTGACTAGCCTGCAGGTGCGGTTCGGATTTGCCCCCAGGTCTTCGAGTAGTTTAATTCGCTGCGCCAGATTTTCCTGCTCCTCCGCAGTTTCGCCGGGATTTCCCTCGAGCTTGCTTTTTAAATCCCTCAGTCGCTCGTCACGCGTCTGCGCTGAGAGCCACAGCGTTTCAAGGTCGGGATCTTTAGGATCCATTCGGTGCCCGATCTCAATTAGTGACTGCGCCGATTTGTAATTACCGACCGCGCGATAAATTTTCGCCAGCGCCAGGTATGTTCTCGCACCTGCCGTCTGCGATTTGACAAGCGGAATCAGGATCTGCTGGGCTTCGGCCATTTTCGCTTGCCGGAAGTAGACTTCGGCCATGGCGGTCTGGGCGTTTGAGGAGTCTCTGGCCGTGTCGACTGCCTTTTCCGCTGCTTGCTGCGCTGCGGTAACGTTGTACAAATGCAGTTCCGTTCGCGCCAGCCATGCATATGCGTGGGACTTTAGCAGCGCGTCGGTTTGCGTATCGGCTGCAAGTGCAAAACTCGTTTCTGCGGCCTGGAACTGTCGCGTCCGAAATTCTTTTAACCCCGTCTGAAATGCTTCGGTTGGTGCTGGTGTGGCGTCTAGGGACCCGCCTGAACGTGGCATGGTTCGCGCACCGGAAGAGGCAGGCGGAGGTGTCGGCTCCTGGCATTCTGAAAAGGGAACGAACTGCAACAGCAGCAGGGCAATTGCCGGAGTTGCGCAGTACGGGAAAAGCGAGATCCGGCGCGGTGTCATGAGTTCCTGGGTGATGATGGGTCAGTACCGATTTCCGATATTCTTGCACAAACCTTCCACGTTACAAAATGCCTCCTCTTGAAAAATATCCCGGCGACCCTGGTCCGGTTTGCCCTCGCTTCTGTTCTTGACCTCCGCACATAACCTCCATACTCTACAAATCTCCCTGGCAGGGTAGTCGCATGGCTCTCCTACGAACTCTAATTGCGGTGCGCTTCGTTACTGCCATTTCTTGCCTGGTTGGCCTGCTCTCCCCGGTTTTCGCTCAGCATCCCCCCGTCCGCGGATCGGATATTCCCACCATGCAGACGACTCCCATCACCGTAAAAATCTGCGTTCGCGATGCCAGGGGGCTCCCTCTCGAGTTTCCGGCTTTTGTCCACCTTCATTCTGTCGTCGGAAGTTACGACGTCAAAAGCGCCACAGGCGAAGGCGCCGCCGCGAGTTTCCAGAACGTGGCCCCGGGTGACTACGAAGTCGAGGTTCGCGCCACCGGTTACCAGACAAAAACCGAGCCGGTGACTGTAGTCAGCTTTGGCGGAGATTTTTCGGTCTACATTTATCTGCAGAACGAGGCCAGCAGCCCCACGGCAAGCCTTCCGCCCGGCCGGGTCGTGATGTCTCCGAAGCTGCAAAACGAAATTGAAAAGGGTCTGGCGGCGGCGCGAAAAAAGGAGTATGCCGTCGCGCGAGCTCATTTCCTGAAGGCTTCCAAGATGGCGCCCGGCAATCCCGATGTACTCTACCTTTTGGGAACATCCGAACTCGGGCTGAGAGATCTCGATGCCGCCAGATTGTCCTTCAATAGCGCTTTAAACATCGAGCCTAGCAACCAGCGAGTTCTTCTGGCCCTTGCTGAGATCGATCTCGAGACCGGCGATACTTCTTCGGCCATCGTGGTCCTTGAAAAGGCGTTCGACCTGAACGGCGCGGACTGGCGCATACATTTCCTGCTGGCCACCGCCTACGCCCGGGCAGGACGCTTCTCGGAAGCGGAGACCCATGCCGAGCGAGGTGTACGGCTCGCAGGCGAAAAGAGTGCTCCGGTGGTCTTTCTGCTCGGTGAAATTCAGTTTGCCGAGCACAAAAACTCGGGCGCCAAACAGACTTGGGAACGCTTGCTCGCTGATTTCCCCAATGATCCTTCCGCGCAAAAGGCGAAGATCAATCTGCAAACCCTGTCGCGAACCGTTCCGGAAGAACCGTCGGTCAATGTCATCGGAGACTTGCCCCTCCCTCAAGTCGTCTCAGTAGGACTGGTGCCCCTCGAAGAGGGTCCCTGGGCTCCGCCCGATATTGACAGCAGGGAATACCGCGTCGCGAACGGCGTCGGCTGTAACCTGTCCGAGGTTCTTGCCCGCGCGAACCAGCGACTCAATTCTCAATTGATGAACTTCGAAAAGTTCTCGGCCACCGAACGAATCGAACACCAGCAGGTCAATCGGTATGGGGTCCCCGGCGTCCAACGATCGAAGGAGTTCTCCTACATCGTCTTCGTCCACAAAGGGCCGCCTGGCTCGTTTTATCTTGAAGAAGACCGTTTGGAAGGGAATGACCTCTCTACGTTTCCGACGCCTCTCGCCACCACGGGATTGAATTCACTCGGAGTTTCCATCCTGCAAGCCGCAACCGGAAGCAACTATCAGTATCGATGCGAAGGCCTTACCAGCGTGCGCGGGGAAGCCACGTGGCAAATTCGTTTCGAGCAGGCAAAAGATTCTTCCAATTCCATCCGCGAGTGGCGCAAGAACGGACAGATCGTAGACTTGCCTCTGAAGGGGCGCTTCTGGCTTTCCACAAGCAACTACGACCTGTTACGGGTTGAGACCGATTTAATACGACCGGTTGTTCAGCTAGAGCTCACAATGGATCATCTGCTGGTCGACTATGGCCCGGTTAGGTTCGAAAGCGGCAACGCAACACTCTGGCTCCCCTGGTCCGCAGAGATGTTCATGCAATTGCACGGCAATCGCTATCACCACAAGCACTATCTAACCAATTACTATCTGTTTTCAGTTGATAGCAATCATAGGATTAGTGCCCCTAAGGATGCCTCGACCAGCCCTGTCTCGCATCTTCTCGCGCCCATTTCACCATAGTTGACAATTAATGTCCCGGGGATCGGGCGTGCTGGCCTGCGCGATCTCCTTTTCGTTCCCCGCCGAGCGAGACACCACTCGGCCTCCGCGACACGGCCGACAAGCAGCCCCCGTATTTCGACTTACTCGTCGGCTCTTTCCTTAGAACCGATACCCATGTTGTAATGTTCGTGTAACAATGAAAGACTAAGCTCCACATTCTGAACCGCTTTTCGTAAGCCATTGAATGGATACTCTAGACTCAACCTCTAAACCGGCTCGAACCGAAGCCAGCAAAACCACGCTGCCGCAACCCGGTCGCCCGGTCCCCAGTCGGGCATATCCTGGCGCACTCATCGTCGTTGAAGGTACGGATGGTTCGGGCAAGAGTACACAACTGTATCTACTGAAGCGCTGGCTCGAAATTGGCGGCTACCGCCTCCACTTTACCGAGTGGAATTCCTCGCCACTGGTCAAGTCCGCCACGCGACGTGGTAAACAGAAGCGGCTGCTTACTCCAACCACCTTCTCCCTCCTGCATGCTTCCGATTTTGCGGATCGTTGCGAGCGCCAAATCATGCCGCTGCTGCAGGGAGATTACCTTGTGCTCGCCGACCGTTATATCTACACTGCCTTTGCGCGCGATGCCGCCCGAGGCTGCTCGCATCGCTGGTTGCGCAATCTCTACCGCTTTGCTCCTGTACCTGACATCACCTTCTATTTCCGCGCTCCGCTCGATGTGGCGGTAAACCGCATTCTGAGCGGCCGCCCCAAACTAAAGTATTATGAGGCGGGGATGGACATGGGGCTCTCCTACGATCGTGCGGAAAGCTTTCGCCTATTCCAGGCACGCATTCTTGAGGAGTACGACAAAATGGTCGATTCCGACAACTTCGTCGTTCTCGACGGAACCCTTCCCGTAAATAAACTGCAAAAACAGATGCGCGATATCGTCGCTTCTAAGATCGATCTCAAGCGATTCGCTCCCCGTGTCGCGGAGTCGGAATAACATGCCCGACCAAGAAAAAGAGAAGCACGCTCCGCAGGCCAGCGCTCCCGAAGCAGCCGCACCGGTACCTGCCTCGCCCACCAAGCCCGCTCCGAGCGGTGTTCCGGAGCCAGAGTATTCACAATCTTTTTTCGGGGAATCCCTCGTCGGACTCGATCCGAGCGAACTGAACGGTACGCTCGTTGTGATTGAGGGCATGGATGGCTCCGGTCGCTCGACCCAAATCGCGCTTCTTCAGGAATGGCTCGAGTCCGAAGGATTCTCGGTGCAAACCAGTGGTCTTCGCCGTTCGAATCTCGTTGGCCGCGATATCGATCAGCTACTGGCACGCAACGCTGTGACGCGGCTAACTCTGGCACTGATGTACGCGACTGACTTTTTTGACCAGCTCGAGCATCGTATCGTCCCTGCGCTACGTTCGGGCGCGGTTGTCCTGGCGGACCGCTTCATTTTTACCCTCATCGCGCGAGGAGTTGTTCGTGGCATCAATCGCGATTACATGACGGGTCTTTACGCCATGGCTCTTCGACCGCATCTCACGTTCTGGCTGAATCTCCGTCCGGAAACTGCCTTCGGACGCGAATTCAAGAAAGCCCAGGCCATCAGCTATTGGGAAGCGGGCCGCGATATGTCTCTTTCACACGACCTCTACTGGTCTTTCGTTCGTTACCAGACCATGATCAAGCGGGAATTTGAAGTTATGGCAAAGCGCAACAATTTCATCGAACTCGATGGCGAAGCCAGCGTCTCTACCGTTAATAAGCAACTCCGCCTCCGTATCGGCGAACAGCTCAGCATCCGAGCGAGCAAGTACACCCCGTCTGCCGCCCTCGCGCATCTTTGGCGCTAGCTCTGAGATGAGCGAGCCGATCCACATTGCCGCCATCGATGCCGGCTCGAATGCAGTGCGCCTCTCGATCGCTCGGGCCTATTCCGCCCTCGATATCGAGCCCCTGACTACAGAACGCTACACTCTCCGCCTCGGTGAAGGCGTTTTTGTTCGGCATCGCTTCAACGAAAAAACCCTAAAAAAGGGAATCAAGGCCTTTCGCCATCTCCGCGAGATCATGGACGAGCATGGCGTTAACAAATACCGCGCCGTTGCCACCAGCGCCACCAGAGAAGCCCAGAATCGTAATCAGTTGATTCGCGCGGTGAAGAAGGCGACTGGGATCACGCTCGAAGTTATCAGCGCGAAAGAAGAGTCTCGCCTTGGCAGGGAAGCGGTCATCGCTGCGCTTGGTCCGGAAGCCCAGCCTCGGTGCGTCGTCGATTTAGGCGGAGGCAGCCTTGAACTCAGCATTCTTCGCGATCACACCGTCGCGCAAGCCGCGCAGCTTCCAGTTGGCACAGTTCGCCTAATGACCACGCTTGGCATTCACGGAATTATTCGTCCCGTTCAGGGAGAGCAGGTCCGACGCTACGTTCGCGCACTTCTCGAGTCGCGACTTCCCGATCGCCCGAATCTTATCGAAGAAGTTTGCGTTGCGCTCGGCGGCAATGCCGAGACTCTGGCGGCCATCGCCCCTGGGCCGCGTCAGGACGGCCTACCGACGCTCGAACTGTCGTTGCTGCGCGAGCGCTTGCCCGATATTCTGCAGCGCGACCTGCGAGCGCGTATGAAAGCCTATGGTGTGCGCCGCGATCGTGCCGACGTCATGGGTATTGCCGCGATCATCTTTGCCGTCCTCGGTCGCTACCTGAATATTCGTCGATTCGTTATTCCGAGTGTTGGCATTCGCGAAGGTCTGCTGCATGAAATCGCCCGTGAGGCCTTTTCTCGCAAGGAGCCACATCGCTACAACGTCGCCGCTCGCCAGTTACTCGCTGCTACTCGGGCGTTCGGCCGCCGGCTTGACTACGATCAACAGCACGCCGAGCATGTTCGCGAACTCAGCATCATGCTCTTTGATCACCTGCAGTCGATCCATCACCTCCCGCCCCAAGCCCGGGTACAACTTGAAGCCGGAGCGCTTCTCCACGATGCAGGCCACCGGATCAGCCATCGCGCCCATCACAAACATGGCGAGTATCTTGCATTAAATGGAGATATCCCCGGACTCGAAGGCCGGGACCGCAACATCGTCGCTGCCCTCGCTCGCTATCACAATCGCAAATCAGAGCCCGACCGTCATCACCCGGCCTATTCTGCGCTGAACGACAACGACCAGCGCGTTGCGCGCCGGCTCTCGGCAATTCTTCGCATTGCCGAAGGGCTTGATCATTCGCATCGCCAGCGTATCCAGAAGCTCGTGACGTCCTTTCAACGGAACGCGGTTTCAATCAAACTGACCGCTCGCGGTGACGTCACTGAGGACATTCTTGACGCGCAACGCAGCGCTGATCTGTTCGAAAAAGAATTCCATCTGAAGGTCTATTTCCGTCAACCCGAAACCGCCTGAACGATCGCCGCATTTGCCGCAGGGGGCAAAAGTGCCCCAGACGCAAGCCCCTACCCTAACTCATTCAGCCTGCTATCCCACTTTTAATATTGCATTCGCGGTAACTCCCCTAAAATGTCACAAGGAGGGTTAATCACCAATGGAGTTGTATATCGTCCGACACGGCATCGCTATCGACCGCGAAGATCCCAAGTGTCCGCCCGACCCCGAGCGATTCCTCACCGAGGAAGGCGTCGAGAAAACCAAGACCGCCGCCATCGGGGTCGCCCGAATCGCGTCCGTCCCCAATCTTATGATTTCCAGCCCATTCGTTCGTGCGGTGCAGACAGCAGAACTGTTTGCAAAAGTCCTCGAGTATCCCAAGGACAAAATACGCAAATCGGATCTGCTCTTGCCAGGCGCCGAACCCTTGCAGCTCTTCCGCGAACTTTCCAGGGACAAGGACAACTCCATTGTGTTTCTTTTCGGTCACGCACCGCACCTTGACGACCTGATCGCCACCTCACTTGCTTCGAAACACCACATCACATCGCTCAAAAAGGCAGGAGTCGCGCTCATCGAACTGAAGCGGCTGTCTCCTCCTTCAGGAGAGCTGGTCTGGCTCTCCACTCCAAAACTCCTTCGGAAGATAGGCAAGTAGCTACAGACAATCAGTGGAAGACGCGGCAGGTCGCCGGGCGATTTCATGGCAATTCGTGAAATCAGGAATGTTCGAATAGGGGTGAGACAGCAGCCGATAAGCCACCGCTCATTCATGCGGAAGGGCGGGGAGCACTTTCTTCAATCCGACGCTACGGCGGTCTGCACCCGCTCGGTTACCTTCCGGAGTTCGACCACCTTCAATATTTCCACGCGCTTTAGCAGCAACGGACGGCCGATACACGTTTCCAGCAAATGTTTTCCCGCCGCAATTCCTGCCGCCGTTTCTTCCGTGTCAATCAAACCCGGCACATTCACGATCACCGCGTCAACCGACGATTCCACCTTCACGCCAATTGGACTTTCAACTCCGCATTTATGTAACGCCCGCGCCAATCGCAGTATCCCCGCGCACACGCAGACTTTCCCCTGTTCTTCTTCACTCAATTTCGCGAACGCCGAATGCTTTTCGTCGGGCTGCCTTCCGCGGTGATACCGAACTATAGTCGCTACGAGGTTCCAATCTTCCGCGTTCCAGCCTGCAGGGGCGTCCATTTCGAGCAGTAAATCCCGTGCCGCCTTTTCCGGTTTCTTCGTCCCCAGTCCTGACCCGATGCCATAAAGCCTAGCCGCTGCCCGCATCACTTTCCGCAATTTCTTATTCGCGAGCTCCGGTGTTGCATGTGCCCGTGCGAGTCCTCCGTACAACCGCATCGCCAACGACGATATGCGACCAGTTCGCCGGGCGTTTAGATCAAGTGATCTCGCCGTCACCCGCAACCGTGCCATTCCAGCCCTTTCCAACCGCTCGTTCTGTGGCAATCCGATACGCCAATCGTGGTAAAGGTTTGTCTTTCCAAACGTCAGTTCGCGATAGCTCTCCAGTCGATTCGTCGTCTCGCTGTGAAGCCGTTCTCTCCACGCGTCCTTCGATTCCTTCAGTTCAGGTGTCGCTACTTGTTCGATGCGTTCCGTCAGTACGCTCAAGTCATGCACTTCACCGAGCAGATCCTGCACACGCTTGAGGCCCTCGCCCCATACCGCATACTTCGCAGGGAGGAGGCTTTCAACGGTATAGCGAAATTTCTTCACACCAATCCGTAGTTCATGCCATGCCGTGGGCTTTGTCGTCCGCAACGCTCTGGCGTGCAGAAGTTTGGCCGCTTCCAATCGCTCGAGCGCCAGACATTCTGCCGCGAGGCTATCGTTTGGCACGAATTGCGAGCGGCTTCGCAATTCCCGTACGTACTTTTTCCAGGTTTTAGGGTCGAATTTCGCCGCCACACGGCTCGATTCCGCGATGTACTCTTTTTCCTCTTTCGTCAATTCGGCGAGCAGCCGCTCGCGAATCAAATCGCCGTCTGTTGACAGCTTCCGAACCCATTCCCCGAGTACCTGCGTGTCCCGCAACTGGCCCAGCGCGCGAAACAACTTCCTTGGGTACCTGCGCATTTCGTTCCACGAGGCGTGAGGGTCAACTTCCTCCATCACCGCGGCTACCGATCGGCATCGCCGTATCGCTACACGTAAGTCGTGAACCGCGTCGAGATCTGCCGGTGCTGCTTCTACCTTGTCGAGTTCGTCGAGAACCCGCTCCATCCAATACGCTAGCCCGCGGTGCTCTGAGCGAGAGCCCGCGATTACGGTGCCTGTAGCCATACGTTGTCCCGTTTGAGCCGGTTGTCGCGGTATCCGCGCCCGTGGTGGCTCTTCTATAGACTAGCCCTCTGCCTCAGCCGAGTCCAGCGCAGCGCGCTTGGCCCCAATTCCGGTAGCATCTGAGTCAACACCATAGCCATCAGCACACATGCTGCTGCGCAGATGAAGAACACGTGCCCCGCGTCGGGGTGCCCCAATCGCAACATCGCGTACTGCACGAGTGGCTGCAAGGCGATCCCCCCGAATGAAAGCAGGTTCGCTGCGCCGAGCACCCGGCCCTTGTGTTCCGGACTCGGCCGGTTCTGAATCAGGGCGTTCACCGGCACAACAAAAAATCCTGCGCAAGCACCGAGTCCCGCCAGCAACAGTAACGTCGTCAGGTAATTCAGGCCTGGTACCGAAAGCGCCAGGGTCAGCAGAACAATCCCGGTAAGGCCTGGCAAAATCATTCCCAACTCAATCTTCCGCCCAGAGGCATATCCCGCAATAAAACTCCCCATGCCAATTCCCAAACTCAATGAGGCCAGCAGATAACTACTATGCGCTTCGTCAACGCGTAAGATGTCAGTAGCATACAGAACGATATTCAGGAGCAGAATGGCACCCAGAAACCAGAAGAACGTATTCGCAATGACCGCCACCCAAAGGACCGCGTCCCGGCGCATCCGTTGAATTTCCTCAGACAGTTCCTTAGCCCAGTTCCATGAAAACGCCCGGTTTGGATCAGCCGCGGGGACGGGCGTTATCCCGAAACTCATGCACAATCCCGCGATTGAAAGCCCCAGGAGAAATAATCCCGACCACAACTGCTGTCCCCGGTTATGATGTGCAAGGTATCCGCCGGCCAGCGTCCCAAAAATCGCGGCGATGAGTGTCCACAACTCGATCACTCCGTTGCCCCAGCTGAGCCTGCTTGTCGGTAGTAGTTCCGGCATTAAGCCATATTTAGACGGTCCGAAGATTGCCCCTTGCATGCACGCGAAGAACAGCGCGATTGCGGCAAAATCCAGCCTGTGCACCCACAGTGCATACGTAGCACCGCACATCACGACCACTTCGAGGATCTTCGTCCAGATCGTGACGCTTCGTTTGCTGAAGCGGTCTGCAAAATAACCACCGGGGATCGAGAACACAAGGAAGGGAACTGCAAATACCAGCGGCACGACCAGCACAAATAGAAAATCCCGATATTCTTTGCTCGAAGCCGATTCGAGGACCAGGAAGCTAACCAGCCACTTCAGCGCATTATCGCTGAACGCTCCCTGGAACTGCGTCGCAATAAGAGCCCAAAATCCAATACCAACAGACGCCTTGTCGGTACGATCCGTTGGTGCACCTATCTTTGCCTCGGGCATGCGGTTGCAACTTTATCGCCTCCCCCTTATCCCTACAAGCAGCAATCGATCGTCAGAGTTCTGTGCTTAGTTCCGAATACGGATCTTGTCATATACTCCGCGCCCACTTTACCCGACCTTATTGTCCGTGCTATTTTTAGGGAAGTTCTCCCGGAGTGGCGGAACTGGCAGACGCAGCAGACTCAAAATCTGCCGCCCTTCGCGGGCGTGTGGGTTCGACTCCCTCCTCCGGGACCACTTCACCTTAGCTAATCTCCTCTGCGCAAAACCTTATATTGCTGAATTGGGCTTAGGACAAGGCTCTGTTTTGAACTGGTCCTTCCGCAGGGAAGACCGGCCAATAGAGTTGTTTCGCAAAACCTAAGCTTCAGGGGACTCTAAGGTGGGCAGTTGGTACGCCAGCTTTGGCTACGGTAGCAAAGTTCATAACACGGCCGCATCGTTCTCAAAATCCCATGGGGACTTGACGTCTCCGAGTGCTTTATGGAATAAAGTGACATGCGCTCTCGCATCATGGCCTTCCTCGAACTGGTCCTCATCCTTCCCGCTGTTCTGTTTATGACCGCGCTCGTGTTGCGCGAGCTCCAGCCCTTGCAATATGAACCCGCTCGCAGTGCTCAGCAGCTAGTCATGTGGTACGCGGAGCGAATGTGGACGTTATGGTTTCTGTTGTTGGGGCTGCCGTTAATTGTACTTGTCAGCGGGTGCGCCGAGTTGCGACGCAGCTACAATCGCGACATTTTTCGCCCGTTTACATCGCAGAAATTATTAGCGATTGTTCGTACGCATTTGTCCTTCCTTTTCATCGCCGCGACGACACTGTCTGCCGGCGTCATATTGGCGATTGTCGTCCTGCACGTCCTAGCGAACTAAAAGGCTCGCGTCCGGCAACGAGAGGATCAATCCGTGCTGCGCGGAGACTGGGAGAAGGGCTGTAACAGACACTGGCCGTGCACCGGTTGGTTATAGGCGCCTCGTCACGACTGAAAGGGCCACCACCAACCCGATCGAATCGTGCCTTTTCGGCGGTGCAGCTGGTAGCGCGAAACGTAAGGCGTTGGCGAGACGGAAACCAGCTGTTGCGATCGACTGCTATCGGACCTTTCGAAGAAGAGAGGAAATTCCGAAGACTCAAGGGCTCTCAAGAGATTCTGTTGCTGAACATACCTCTACATCCGCTGCGCAAGCCGGAGAAGGAGGTCCGGACAGTGGAAGTTGCTTGAATTTTGTTCCGGGGTAGGATTACAGTGCCGGACGTCAAGAGCCGCAGCAATCGACTAAAATTCGGACATCCTCGGTAGCTCGGGGGATTTTTGTGAGAGCGCACGAGCTGGCGCTGGGGCGGGATGAGGATCATCAGGTGAAGCGAAGGGATTTTTTGCGGTTTGGCTGGGCCACTGTAATCGGAACGGGAGTCAGGACACTGCAGCCGGCATTTGCGGAATCACTGGTATTCCCGCGGGTCTCGCCGGTGTCAAAGCATCAGCAGATGGCGATGTCGGAACCGGCGGCCAACGAGCGCGCGGCGGATTTCAGTTTGCGGATCGCGCCCACGATCGTTGAGTTGGCCCCGCAGGTCGCCATTAGCACGATTGGCTACAACGACAAAGTTCCTGGCCCACTCGTGCGAGTGCGCGAGAGCCAGTCGGTCATCGTTGACGTCAAGAACGATACCGACGTCCCGGAGTATGTGCATTGGCATGGTTTGCTGGTTCCCTCGGAGGTGGATGGAGCGGAAGAAGAAGGCACACCTTCGGTTCCGCCTCACGGCCAGCGGCGTTATCAGTTCGTGGCCAAACCGTCTGGCTCGCGATGGTACCACTCGCACGCCGCAGCGATGATGGATCTCCACCGGGGCTCCTACACCGGTCAGTTTGGTTTTCTCCTGGTCGATCCCGCAAATGACGCAGGTCGGTATGACCAAGAACTATTTCTGGCGCTGCGAGATTGGCAATATTTTCTGAGTCCGACCGATGAGGACGAAGGGCGACCCGACCCGAACGATCCGATGCCCGAAAAGCCCGCCATTCCAGACACGAGGCCGAACGGGCTCGAAGTCAACGCTCCCCTCTACTCGATCAACGACAAAATGCTTCTAGCGGGTGATCCGATCCGCGTGCAGTCGGGTCAGCGCATCTTGATGCACCTGCTGAATGCAAGCGCGTCGCAAATTCATCGCCTGGCGCTTCCCGCCCACAAGTTTCAGGTGATCGCTCTTGACGGCAATCCCGTGCCATCGCCACAGTTGGTCAGCGTGATTGAGATCGCACCCGGCGAGCGCGTGGACGCGTTCGTCGAGATGAACCAGCCGGGCGTTTGGATTCTGGGTGAGCCGCGCGACATCGCGCGAACCTCCGGCATGGGTATCGTGGTCGAATACGCTAATCAGCGGCAGCAGCGTCCGATTTGGCTTCCGCCTCCGAACGCACACTGGGACTACACCATCTTTGGCAAGTCCGCTCCGCATCCCGCGCCAGACCAGACCATCGACATGGTCTTTGAAAAAGTGCCCGGCGGGCCACACGGGATCAATCACTGGATGGTCAACGGCAAGGGTTATCCGCACGAACGTGAATTTGTGTTCCGGCAGGGAGGGCGCTACCGCCTGGTGTTTCACAATCGCAGCGATGATTCTCACCCGCTGCACATGCACCGGCACCTGTTCGAGCTCGTCGAGCTCAATGGCAAGCCGACCGCCGGCATTAAGAAGGACACGGTGATCGTTCCCCCATTTGGACGCGCCACGGTGGACCTAATCGCCGACCAGCCCGGCCTCACCCTCTTTCACTGCCACATCCAACAGCACATGGACTACGGGTTCATGGCGCTATTTCGCTACGCCTGAGTAGAACGTCGCGTGCAAATCTTGCCGGTCTAAGAAACGCAACAAGATGAATCTTCAGCAAAAAGGCAAATTCCATGCGGAACGTTGCCGTTGACGCAAAGTGATTTGCGTAACGAGTCATTCACACGCAAGAGATACTCGCGAAATATTGAAGAGCTATAAAAAATCACCGCTTTTTAAAAAAACAGACGCCAGGTCCAAATGGAGAATCGCATGAAAATGAACGGGAAAAGGTTCCAAGCAGCAGCGCTTGTTGGCGCCGCTGCCTTGGCTCTGGCATTTGCAGGAGGAACGCGGGCCCAGAATCAAAGCCCTAACGGCAACTGGAATCCACCTTCTAACGGCAATACGTGGCCATACGCACCGACCGGCAAATCGCCCGTACTGGCGGTGGTTGGCGACGTAGCCTGCCAGCCAGACGAAGTGGAGCCGCCAGGCGAAGCTGCGCATGAGGTCTGCGACAACCCCAAGCCTCCCTACACCAGCACCTCTCTGTGGGAGTCCCAGGAGGCCACTGCCAATCAGATTGAGGCCATGCAGCCTGACCTCGTCGCGCTCGTCGGAGATCTGCAGTATCAAGTCGGCGAATATTCGAACTTCGAGCAATCGTTCGATCTGACGTATGGCGGTTTTAAATTCCTCCATCGTCCGGCCCCCGGCAACCACGAGTTTTATGATGAGCACAGCCAGACCGGCGTGGCCGGCTACGGCTACTTCTCCTACTACAACGGTTTCCAGATCGATGCCAACGGAAACCCAATCACGGCTACGATCTCGGACCCCTGCCCACCGGCGAATGCCGCGATATGTAACTATCCGGGCCTTACCACGCCCATTCCGCAACCCGTGCCGCGACCGGATGGACAGGCCGGGCACTTCGATTTGACGAAAGGACCTGCGAACGGTGTTGGCAATGGCTGGTATTCCTATAATCTGGGATCCTGGCACCTTATCTCGCTCAATATCGAGTGCGGGACGCAGCCAGGCGGTTGCAGTACCGCGCCCGGCACCTGGCTGGCCGCCGAACTCTCATGGCTGAAGAATGATCTCGAAGAGAATCACGCCTCATGCACACTCGCCTACTGGCATCAGCCCACGTTCAGCGGAGCGAACAGCATTACCACGGAGGGCATTACCGCGCAGGCCTTCTGGCAGCTGCTCTACTTGTATCGAGCCGACCTGGTGCTGAACGGACACGACCACCTCTACGCCCGCTACCGCCCGCTTAGCCCTTCCGGGAATTACGATCCACGCAATGGCATCCGGGAGTTTATCGTGGGCACCGGGGGCGAGACGCTCGATACGGTTGTCAACACAGGTGTAGCTAATACCTCCGATCCCAGCGGCAACCCGAACTTCAACGCACAGAATATGGAGACGGCAAGCGGGGACTTCTGGGGCGCGATGGCTCTGACGCTTAACCCGAACGGCTACACATGGAATTTCCAGACGGCGCTCGAAAAGCCTGGAGATGGCGCAGGGCCTTTCAGCGACACCGGCGTCGGCACCTGCCACGGTGGCCACGGTGAGGGAGGATGGCAGGACGGTAACAACCAAGGTCAAAACGATAACGACCAGGCTCAAAACCACAACTAGTTGCGCTTTTAGCGTTTGCTTTTGACCTCAGTTCCGTACAAATCCCCACCCTTGATTTCACGAAGGGTGGGGATTTTTTTTCTCGCTGGGCCCGCGACACGCTTAACACCCGATTAGTGGAGATCAACTGGTATTCTCGTGGAAGGACCCGGGCAATGAACCGAGCTCCCAGAACCCGATGACGTAGGTATTGCAGCAGCGGATGGAAATTTTCCAGAATGATTTGTCGAATTCCAGTCGGGCCGTTCGACTATATCGTGAAGGCAGGCCCACGGGCCCGGCCGAAAACCGTTTCAGGATGAAGGAGAAATCAATGGCGCAGTATTTGGTTGCTATTCACCACCCCGATGGATACGACGGGTCGCTCGAGGATGAAGCGATGCACCGCGATATCCACACACTCAACCGCGAGATGGTGGCCGCCGGTGTCAGGGTCTTCGTTGCCGGTCTTTCCCCGGCCAGCAGCGCGAAGTCGCTGCGGGCGCAGCCCGATGGCGAGGTGCTCATCACCGACGGGCCGTACCTCGAGACCAAGGAGCACACAGGGGGTTTTTGGGTGCTCGAAGCCGCTGATCTAAATGAGGCGCTGGCGTGGGGACGCAAGGCTGCTGTCGCCTGCCGGGCACCGGTCGAGGTGCGAGCGTTACTCCTTAAACCGCCAGCCAAGAAATAAAAAGCCGAACCAAGGCAGGAATCAACGAATAGGCGCGGCACTCCGTCCAGACGACCGGATGCGCCTTCAGTATTCGATTACCGGCGGATTTGAAAGAACTGATGAAGGCAAGCGAGCTGCGACTACGACAGAACGCTGCAAGCTGAAGGCGGTCTGGCGAAAAAGGGCCCATCTTCAGGAGGAAACGCATGCGGAAGCAGAAGGTTTGCGGAATTACAATCCAGGGCTTGGCACTGCTTGTTGCGCTTGGTACGGCGGACCAATTGATGGCACAGGACGCCGTGGCGCCTTATGCTAGCATGGCCCCGATCGAGCAATACCTCATGTCGAATCAGGATGCGGAGATAGCCCTGGCGCGCAGCGCAGCACCGGAGTCCATTTCACGCGAGGCAGAGGTGCTGGTTCTCGGACGCCATGGTTTCGAGACGGCGGTCAAGGGCAAAAACGGTTTCGTGTGTATCGTGGAACGTTCATGGACTTCCGCACCCGATGCTGAGTTTTGGAATCCGAAAGTACGGACCCCGATCTGTTACAATGCGGCGGCCGCGCGGTCCTACCTTCTACGCAACCGCAAAAGAACCGGCTTGATCCTGGCCGGACGCACCAAAGTTCAGGTCGACGAAGCCATCGTCGCCGCGGTCGAAGGAAACGAACTACCGCCGATGGAAACCGGCGCGATGTGCTACATGATGTCGAAGCAGGGATATGGCGGCGACAGCGTCAAACACTGGCCTTCCCACCTCATGTTTTTCAATTCGCAGATCGACCCGGCAACGTGGGGAGCCGGTCTGCCGGGTTCTCCCATCCTCGCTATGATCGACACCCGAGAGCAGCTGACGGTGTTCGCCATCGGTGTGCAACGCTGGTCAGACGGAACAGAAGCTCGCTAAACCGAACTGCGCTATGGGCTTCTCCCCTTGAAACCGGCAACTCCGTTGTTCCATCCTGCAAACTCCCGAAAAGGCGACGAAACAACTAGTACTTTCCGCCTCTTGACTCGTCACACCCCTGCTGACATAAATAACTCACGCTCAGAACTGGAGACGGATGCCATCTCTATCATCGAATCTCACTCCCATGAGCAATCGTCGCCGCAGTCAGCGCGTCTTGCTTCGCATGCCCATTCTTGTCATCGCCATCGGTGACGATAAAAAACCCATTTCTGAAAAAACGCACACGGCCGTCGTCAGCGCTCATGGGGGGCTCATTCATCTTGTGACGAAAGTTCGAGTGGGTCAGGCTCTGATCGTTCGCAATCCCGACACCAG
Source organism: Candidatus Acidiferrales bacterium (assembly GCA_963723725.1). Classification (GTDB taxonomy): domain Bacteria; phylum Acidobacteriota; class Terriglobia; order Acidiferrales; family UBA7541; genus Acidiferrum. The sequence goes on along the minus strand of CAVRSA010000009.1, from coordinate 647,159 downwards.
CGAGGAACAATCCTGCCGCGTCGCCTACGTTAACGACGAGCACGACGGCAAGTGCGAGGTCGGGCTCGAATTTTCCACGCCCACTTCTAATTTCTGGCACGTGGCGTTCCCGCCGTCGGATTGGACACCGCAGAATCCGGAAATTCCTTCGTCCACATTCTGAGACCGCTTTTTTCTCTCTCTCTCCCACAAAAATACTGGCAAGCCCTATTGAATCGGTTTAATATACTCGCACCGACGGCATCCTGAGGAGTTTTCATGCAATTCAGCTATCTGCGCGCGATTACGTTCACCCTCTTGATTGTGGCTTCACCCTGCTACGCCGAACCATCCTCTATTATCTCCCTCCACGGCAAGTGGCAGATGCAATCGTCCTGCACCGATAAGTCTTCTGGCGAAACAATTTCCAGCCCGGGATTTGTGGCATCGAAGTGGCATGATGCTGAAGTTCCCGGTACGGTCGTGGCCGCCCTGGTTGCGGACAAGTCCCTTCCGGATCCATATTTCGGCATGAATCTGAAGAGTTTCCCTGGCGTCAGTCTTGGCGGTGGGGAACCCTTCTCAAATCGCGAAATGCCACCGGATAGTCCCTATCGCTGCTCCTTCTGGTTTCGCACTGAATTCGCAACTCCGGCTAACGCCTCGACGAAACCCACGTTTCTCCATTTTCTCGGGATCAACTACCGCGCGAACATCTGGTTGAATGGCAAGAAGATCGCAGACCGCAGTGAGGTTGCTGGAGCCTACCGTTCCTACGAGTTTCCAATCGCCAACTTCCTCCGTGCAGGTGCCAATTCGAGAAACGCCCTTGCCGTGGAGATTTTCGCTCCTGAAAAAAACGATCTTGGCCTCACCTGGGTCGATTGGAACCCCACGCCGCCAGACAAGGATATGGGAATCTGGCGTGAAGTATTTCTATCTGAAAGCGGGGAAGTCGCCCTGCGCGCGCCGTTCGCCACGTCCAAGCTCAGTGACAATTATGCTTCCGCGGAGCTCACGCTTTCCGCGGAACTTCGTAACACCACCAATCACGTCGTCCAAGCCACCTTTCATGCGGATTTCGAGGGCGATCACTATTCCCAGGCAGTCCAGTTGGCGCCCGGAGAAGCCAAGACAGTCATGTTCTCGCCCGATCAATTTCCAAAATTAAGAGTTTCACATCCGCAGCTTTGGTGGCCCTACCAGATGGGTGACCCTTTCCTTTACAGCGCGAAATTCCGGGTCGACGTCGGCAAGGATACTTCCGATGCATCGACCATCAAATTCGGCATACGCGAAGTCAGCTCTGAACTTACGGCCCAGGGAGGAAGACTGTTTAAAGTGAATGGCCGCAAAGTACTGATCCGCGGCGCGGCATGGACTCCAGACATGCTCCTTCGATGGAACTCCAAACGCGTGGGTACTGATCTGGCGTATGTTCGCCACATGGGGCTCAATACGATTCGCCTGGAAGGAAAGATCGACCGTCAGGAATTTTTCGATGCAACCGACCGCCTTGGCATTCTTGTCATGCCCGGATTTATTTGCTGCGATATGTGGGAACACTGGGACGACTGGACCGCCGAAACCAAGAAGATTGCCGCTGCTTCTCTGACCGACCAGATCACTCGGCTTCGCACGCATCCAAGCGTCTTTGTCTGGCTCTATGGCAGCGATAACCCGCCTCCGCCCGATATTGAAAACATGTACCTTGCCATCCTCAAGGATCTGCGATGGCCCAATCCGTCGGTTTCCTCGGCTTCTGAGACGGCGACGAAAGTGACGGGTCCGTCTGGTGTGAAGATGACAGGACCCTATGAGTATGTTCCCCCTGTATATTGGCTCGCAGACACGCAGGCAGGCGGGGCGTTTGGCTACAACACTGAAACCAGCCCAGGTCCGGCAATCCCCACAAAAGAGAGTCTAGCCAAATTTATTCCGGCTGATCATCTCTGGCCTATCGGTGAATACTGGAACTTCCACGCGGGCGGCGAACGCTTCACCACAGTCGACGTGTTTACGGACGGTCTCAACCGCCGCTACGGCACTGCCACTTCTTTCGATGACTACGAGCGCAAGGCGCAGGCTTCTGCCTATGACAACGAACGAGCCATGTTTGAAGCCTACGGACGTAACAAATATGTAGCAACCGGTGTCATCCAGTGGATGCTGAACAATGCATGGCCGAGTATTATCTGGCATCTTTATGACTATTATCTAGTTCCTGGCGGCGGCTACTTCGGCACCAAAAAAGCCCAGGAAATTGTCCACGTGCAATACGATTACACGTCGAATTCTGTTTCCGTCGTCAACGGTACGTATGCCCCGATCAAGGGTCTGAAGGTAAGCGCGCGCCTCTTTAACGTTGATTCCCGCCAGGTAGCCCAGCAAGACGCAAGTCTTGACATTGATGCCGACTCTGCGGTGAAAGCGCTCGATCTGCCGAGGCCGGCGAATCTCTCGACAACCTATTTCCTCAAGCTCGAACTACGTGACGGCGGCGGATTTCCGGTCAGTGACAATTTCTATTGGCTCTCCACAAAGCCCGACACCATGGACTGGGCCAACAAGAAAGACACCGTCTATACTCCGCAAAAAGAATTCGGCGATCTCACGGGCTTGAACACCCTGCAAGAAGTGAAACTCGAAACAAAGGTGGAGGCCGGCAAGGATAATCTGCGCCTAAGGATTAAGAATCCTTCCTCGACAATCGCGTTCCAGGTCCACCTCCGGCTGGCAGACTCAAGAGATAACGACGATATCGTTCCCATCTTCTGGGACGACAACTACTTCTCCCTCTTGCCCGGTGAAGAAAGGTCCCTGTCCGCCACTTTTGATTCAGGCGATTACGACCGCAAGGAAGCGGTCCTTCAAGTAAACGGCTTCAACATCCAGCCCGTCACCATCAAACTCTCACACTAAGCAGGGCCAATCCGTCGCTCGCTCGGTGTGTTTGCCTTCGGGCGTGTGTCGCCGTTCGGCGAACACTTCTTTGGCACGTAGGCTACACGAGGAAATGCTTCCGCGCTCCTGAAAAGAATTGTTGTTGGACTTTTAAGACGTAGAACCTAGTCAGCTGCGGGTACCGTTGGGACTTTTGCCGGCCGGTCAAAATTCAGAACGCTGGTCACGAACTGACTTAATGTTCCACCGAGATGATCGAGCACCCGCTGCTTCAGCGTCGTGTAATCCTGCGTCCCGCAGAACAAGTCGCTCATCAATTGCCGGAACATTGCGTTCCGCTGAAGGAATTGAACCATGCGCGTTGTTACCGCCGATCCCAGAAACGAACCGCGATAGAAGCGCCGCACGATCCGCGAAGCAAACTCCAGTTCGGCAGAAAACGAAGCCCGGACACGCGCCTGATATGTTTCCGGGCATCCTTCCGCCAAAGCGCGTCCCAGAAGCTCGCCCGAGCGCATCGCATAAAACAGCCCTTCGCCGGTCAGCGGATCGACCCACGCCGCCGCATCGCCGCACAAAGCCCAATTCCGTCCTATCACCGCACGGTTTGAAAGTGTGCTTTCCTGAGGGGAAGGCAATACGTGACTATAGAACTTCGCGTTTTCGGTGGACATTTTCTCGTTCGCGGCGAACGCATGTAAGTGGGTCTTCAATTCCGCACTGGTGTGGGACGCCATGCTGCCGCAAATACCCAGAGACAGATGATCAGCGCGCGGGAACGACCAGATGTACCCTTCAAATTCAGGGAGAAATTTAATAATAATCTGCTCTGCGGTCTGCGGTACGAAATATCCCTGAGTAATTTCCAGTTCGTCCTTTGACAAAGCCCGAATTCCTGGCAAGTACTGGTTCCGCGCTCCTGCCGCCAGTACCACAAAGTCAGCGGACCTCCACTCACCATCCACCACGTAGCCGGGCTTATCGAGTTCTGTGTCTACCTTTTGCACGCGCGAATGATGGATGTGGCATCCCGCATCGCGAGCCCGATCAAGTAGCATTCCATTTAGTACCGTTCGTGAATAAATGACGATGGGATGTTGCAGATCCAGTTTTACACGCTGATTTTCCGCGCTGATGATCTCGACGTCGCGGATCAGTTTTTTCGGGTGGTCGTTATTCAGCAGGAAAGGGAAGCGTTGCGTTGCCTTGTAAGTGAGTCCGCCGCCGCATGGTTTTTCCCACGCCAGATGTTCGTCATAAATGTGGACTGTGTTCCCGGCGAGTGCCAGCTGTTCGCCGCACATCGCACCGGAAGGCCCACCGCCAACAATCGCTATCTCAGACATCGTGGCTACCCATTTTTAGTTTGCTTCTAGTCTCCGGCGCGGGTGAATAAGGAGACCTACACTGGTTTCCAACCTTACGACACTGGAAAAATGACCAGGCAAAATCCTGCCAAGAGTATAGCACTGAAGACTGCTGTGGCCATCGGAGAGCCACTCTGCCGGCGTACCAATTGAGCACCTAGGCCGCACATGACGAAAAACAGTGAAAAATAAGTTACCATCAGCGCCAGAAGGATTTCTCCGCTGTGCAGTGCCAGAATTCCAACGGTCAAGGCAAGCCACACAATCACAATCAACGCCAGTCCAAAAAGTACCCTTCTTCGCCAGAGACCCTCGATTGCCGGTCCCAAGGCCAACTCTAGGGCGTACATGAAAAGGAGCGCCGCCAGAAAGAACAATGGAAATCGTGTCCACCGTTCAACCGTCATCCAGGCTCCGGTTATCGTCAGTTGCAGCCACCCCGTCACCAGTAAATGCAGGATGAAGGCCGCGGCGGCGGCTCCCAACAGCAAGTTCGGTGCCGTCCGGAAATTCCGTTTCGCCTCAGCGGCATGCAGGGAAATCAAAATCAAGCCAGTCAGAAGAAAAAAACTGGCCAGGTAGTCCCCTTCAAACAGATGTAGTACACGCAAAGGCACCCAGTAGTGCAACAGAAGCACAACCCCGAGCGACACAAGGGCGAATTCCGCGACGACGCGAGCGGGGGACAGTTTTGTCGCCGAAGGCGGTTCCTCAATGTACCTTTCTCCGATCGTTTCCTTTATGAAGGGGCCGGCCAGCACAAAGATTCCAAGCAATCCCAGTAACCCGCCCAGTAAACTGCCGCGAAACGGCAGGGAATCACTTTTGGTAGTGGCTGGCAAGTTCAGCACCTTCGCAGCCCATTCTTGCGCCAACCTCGCTACTTCAGGCGAAAACAGAACGCTTACATGCGAATTACCCGGAACCAGCACAAAGTTCGACGTTCCATCTGTACTCGTCGCGGCAAAGTCTGCCGCATTGTTTTTCAGCCACGCCGGTTCAAGTGCCCCCACCAGCAGCAAGCTGTTTCGTGCTACCGGGGGTGGGTTGGTGTACAACAAGAGCTCTGGCGAGACGCCGTGTGCCACGGCCATTGGTGCCGGTGAAATGGCGACTACCCCCGCGACCCTGAGTTTCGCGGCTACGCGGAGAGCAATCGCCCCGCCCATTGAGTGTCCTGCCAGAATCGTGCGGTCCGGCACGATCATTCCGCGAGCCATCAGTCCCCGCACAAAGGAAATCGAGCACTCCTCGGCCCTCGCCGGCGAAAATGGTCCAGCGGTCTGTCCGTGCCCGGGCGAATCCGGCATGTACACCCGCAACCCTTTATCCGCAAACGCCCGAGCCAAGTACGTCATGATCACTTTGTTGGCAGTCAACCCGTGGAAGAGCACCACACTCCCGCTCTGCGAATTTTCCGGAAGTCCCGACAATTGAACGATGGTCGTATTGAGCTTGCAGCCACCGGACGTCGCCACGACGCGCTGCTCGCTGTATCTCCTTGAGGCCGCGATTGTCAAAAGGGCCCCAGAAGCCAGTAACCCGATTCCTATGAGTGCGATTAATGCCGGACTCCTGTTCCCCAATCCGAGACCTCCTTCCTTTTCTATGACTACCTTTCGAGTGTCTGAAATTTTCCGCAAATTTCTGCTTCCGTCACGGATTGAACTCGCAGCCCAGGCGCATGCACCATGGTAAACTCAAAAAACGACGAAGATGCACGATTCGATCCTTAGTCTCGACGATTTGATTCTGCGGTTTGCCAAACAGAAACGCAACGGCCGCCAGGTGGTCTTTACGAACGGTTGTTTTGATCTGCTTCACCCGGGCCACATACGGACTTTTGAAGCCGCCCGTGCGCTGGGAGACATCCTCATCGTCGGCCTCAATAGCGATGCGAGCGTCCGTGCCGCAAAAGGCCCTACTCGACCCATCATTCCGGAACAGGAACGCGCCGAAATTCTCGCCGGCTTTGAATGCATTGACGCTGTCACCATTTTCAACGACCCCACCCCACAAAAAGTTATCGCATCACTCCTTCCGGACATCCTCGTCAAAGGAGGCGACTGGCCCGACAATCAGATTGTCGGCCGGACCGAGGTTGAGTCCTCAGGCGGCCGTGTGGTACGTGTTGACGTCGTGCCCGGTTATTCAACTACAGATATTCTAAAGAAAATCCGCACTCTTTCAGAATAGAGTCAACCTGGTTTTAGGGCCAATCCGCAGAAGCCTTCTTCGAGTCGATTGGTCGAATCCCAGCCGGATCACATAGAATAGATCACGCAACGCATGATTCTGCCCGCGGTACGTGAACGACTAGAGGATCTTCTGCGCCACCCCTCTCTTGAGAGCGCACTGGCAGAGCTGCGCGTCGGAGGATCTCTCGTTGGCCTTTCCGGGCTGCAGGATGTTGCCAAAGCGCTCGTCGCTGCCTATCTTACGCATGAACTCCGGCGTCCCGCCTTCTTCATCACTGAGTCCAACCGCCGTGCGGAAGCGCTTGCAGAATCGATCCGTTTTTTTTCGCAGATTTTCCCCGGCAGCACGGGAGGGATCGCGGTGCTCCCGGCCTTTGACAGCCTCCCGTGGGATACGCAGGCCCCGCACGCTGACATCCTGGAGCGCCGCGCCGCCACTCTGTATCGCCTTGCGAATGGGGAGGTCTCGCTTGTCATTGCGCCGGTCTCGGCTGCGCTCTGGCGCTATCAGGATCCCTATGTCTATCTCACCCTGGCGAAAACGCTGGCCAAGGACACCGAACTTCCGCACGAGGAATTGATCGCTCATCTCGGTAGCACCGGATATGCCCGCACCGAAATGGTCGAACTTCCTGGCCAGTTTGCCGTTCGCGGCGGTATCGTCGATATTTTTTCTCCCGAAGCCCCACGACCTGTTCGGATCGAGCTTCTCGGCGACACGGTCGAAAGCGTTCGGGAATTCGAACCGCGCACCCAGCGGTCTGTTGCTCCGGTCAATCGCACGACAATTCTTCCACTTGCCGAATGGAGTCTACCCGTCCCTGGCACCGGGCGCCCGAGTGACTGGGAATCCACGGGCTGGGTTGCAGGCACGAAAGCAGCCGGCACGGCCTCGCTTTTCGAACTGGCCGAGAGCTCACTCAAGCCCCTCGCTTTTCTCGATGAACCGGCCACTCTTCGCGACGCCATCAAGAAAGACCTCGATGTCGCCACTGAGAATTACGAACGCCATGGCCAAGCGAGCTCCCCCGAGATTTCTCACTTCTTCTGGAGCCAGGAAGAATGGGAGCGTGCCGTTGTGAAAACGTCCCGCATCGAACTTGAGCAGCTGCATCTTTCAACCGACGTCGGACATCAACGCTTCGAACTGAGCTCACGTCCCAGTCCCCGTTACCACGGCGACGTTGCGGCATGCTTTGCCGGAGTGAAAGCGCAACTCTCCGCGGGCAGCAAAGTCTATCTCACCGCCGCCAGTCTCGGTGAGCTCGAGCGCTACGCCGACATCTGTCGGGAGTACGAGGTGCCTTATGTGCTCGGCGAAACGGAAGAAGCCGCGACCGGATTCACCGCCGAAACCGCCACCGAATCAGCGGCGCTCGTTCTAGTCCGCGCACCGTTCGCCGAGGGCGTTACCTTTCCCGAGTCCAAGCTCACGATATTCGGCAACGCTGATCTGTTTGATATCACTCCTTCAGTCGAACGAGCCAGCCGCAAGATCCGTACGTCCGGTTTCTTTACCGACTTTGCCGATCTCAAACCGGGCGACTATATCGTCCATATCGATCACGGTATCGGGCAGTTCGAAGGTCTTCGCCTGATCGAATCTGACGGTCGTCGTGGCGAATTCATGCTCCTCCGATTCGCTGATGATGCCCGCCTTTACGTTCCGCTTGAACGTATGGACCTTGTCCAAAGCTACCGCGTCGTCGAAGGTTCGGAACCCCAGCTCGACCGTTTGGGGGGCACGGCATGGACCTCGCGCAAGGCCCGTGTCCGCAAGTCGCTCGAAGATATGGCTGACCAGCTTCTGCTGCTCTATGCCCAACGCAAGACGGCGGAAGGATTCGCATTCGCCCCTGACGGCAACTGGCAACGCGAATTTGAGGATGCGTTTGAGTTTGAAGAAACACCTGACCAGCTCACTGCCATCCGAGACATAAAGCGGGATCTGGAAAAATCGACTCCGATGGACCGGCTCCTCTGCGGCGACGTTGGTTACGGCAAGACTGAAGTCGCCATGCGGGCTGCCTTCAAGGCGGTGGCGGACGGCAAGCAGGTTGCGGTCCTCACACCCACGACCGTACTCGCATTTCAGCACTTTGAGACGTTCAAGAAGCGGTTCGCGGCATTCCCTACGAGAATTGAAATGCTCAGCCGATTCCGCACTTCCGCAGAGCAGAAGACGGTTCTCACCGATCTGGAGGCAGGAAAGGTTGATATTGTGATCGGCACTCACCGGCTACTTTCGAAAGACGTGAAGTTCCAGGACCTCGGCATCCTCATCGTCGACGAAGAACAGCGCTTTGGTGTAGCGCACAAGGAACGCCTGAAAGAAATGCGGAAGAACGTTCACGCTCTCGCTCTTTCCGCCACTCCGATTCCGCGCACTCTTCACATGTCACTCGTTGGTCTCCGCGATATGTCGGTCATTGAAACCGCTCCGCGCGACCGTCTTGCCATTCAGACGGTTGTCACAGCGTTTGACGAGGAAGTAGTTCGAAAAGCCATCGAAACCGAACTGTCACGCGATGGCCAGGTCTATTTCATCCACAACCGTGTCGAATCCATCGACTCGCTCGCCGCCCTCGTGGTTAAACTCGTTCCGCACGCACGCGTCGTTGTTGGCCATGGCCAGATGGGCGAAAAAGAACTCGAAAAGGTAATGCTAAAGTTTATTCGCGGGGAATCGAACGTACTTGTCGCCACCACAATCGTCGAAAATGGCCTGGACATCCCTCACGCCAACACCATCCTGATCAATCGTGCGGATCGTCTCGGCCTGGCTGAGCTTTACCAGTTGCGCGGCCGGGTTGGCCGTTCCCATCAACGCGCTTATGCGTACCTGCTCGTTCCGCCTGAGACTATTCTCACCGAAATCGCGCGCAAACGGCTTGCCGCGATGAAAGAGTTCAGCGAACTGGGCGCGGGCTTCCGCATTGCTGCACTCGACCTTGAACTGCGCGGCGCAGGTAACATGCTCGGACGCCAGCAGCACGGCCACATCGAGGCCATCGGCTTTGATCTTTACGTGCAGATGCTTGAGCGTGCCGTCGCCAAGCTCAAGGGCACCGAATCCGCTCCCGATCAGCGCACCACGATCAACCTTGGCATGGACGTACGCATTCCCCAGGAGTACATTCCCAGCGAAAATCTCCGGCTCCGAACTTACAAGCGGGTCTCGACGGTAGCGACTGAGGAGGAAAAACAGGACGTTCGCAGGGAACTCGAAGATCGATTTGGCAAGCTGCCCAAGACCGTAGAAAACCTTTTAGAGTTCGCCATGCTCAAATCCATGAGTGAGCAGCTTCACATTGCATCCATCGAACGTCAGGGGAACAAGCTTGCCGTGAGGTTTCACCCGGAAACGCCGCTTGATCCCGCCGTTCTGGTTAAAGTGGTTCGTTCGCGCAAAGGCATCCGCCTCGATCCGAGCGGTATCCTCTGGATGGAGCTGCAGAAAAGCGAACCTGTTGCTGTAGCACTGAGAAACGTATTGCTCGGTCTTAGAGGGGAAGCTAAACTTTGAATATGAACAAATCAGTACGTAACACTTCATTGACAATCGCATTACTCTTCGCGGCTCCGTTGCTTGCACAGAACCCTCCTGCACAAAATCCCCCTGCACAAAACCCTCCTGCACAAAATCCTGCTGCCCCGGCGCCGCAACAGCCGCAACTGGAAAAGCCGCAACTCGAGAAACCTTCGGAAGCGGAGCCAAGCGTTCCTACGCCTACAGCTCCGCCGCCGGCCAGCGCTAAGCCAGCCGCGAAGGGCCCCGTACACACAGGGGAAGGGAAGACGGTCGAAGAAATCATTGCGCGGGTAAACAACGAGATCATCACCAAGTCTGAATTGGATAAGGCCCGCGCGAGTGCCGAAGATGAAGCGCGCCAGGAATGTGCCAATCGCTGCACCCCGGAACAGCTGCAAGTGGCGGTCGAGGACGCGCAAAAGTACGCGCTTCGCGGCCTGATCGATAACTCTCTGCTCGCCCAGCGTGGCAAGGACATGGGCGTCAGTGTTGAGGCCGACGTCGTCAAGCAGCTAGACCAGATCCGTATCCAGAATAAATTGGCGGATATGGATGAGTTGGAAAAGGCCGTTACTGCGCAAGGCATCAACTGGGATGATTTCAAGAACAACATCCGCAATCGCGCTCTCACACAACTCGTAGTAGGGCGGGAGGTTGGCTCGCACATCACGATCACTGCAGAAGATTGCAAAAAATACTACGAGCAGCACAAATCCGAATTCGTGCGCCCCGAGCAGGTTGCACTGGCTGCCATCGAACTGAAGACAGAAGGCAAGACTCCTGCAGAGGTTGCCGATATCAAGAAGAAAGCCGACGAGATCGAGAAAAAACTGCAGGATGGCGAAGAGTTCGCTGAGTTGGCCAAGCGCCGGTCCGATGGTGCCACCGCACAGCAGGGTGGATATCTGGGGACCTACAAACGCGGAGAGCTTTCAAAGGAGCTCGAAGACCAGGTCTTCGTCATGAAGAAGAAGCAGATCACTCCGGTCATCGAAACCAAGCAGGGCTTTCTGATCTTGCAGGTACTCGAACATTACACGGAAGGCGAACAGCCGTATGAGGTCGTTCAATCTGAGATTCAGGACAAACTCTACAGTGAGCGAATCGAACCGGCTGTGCGGGAGTACCTGAAGACGCTCAGGGAACAGAGCTACGTCATCATTAAACCCGGCTATCAGGACATGGCGGGCGGCGGTAATTCGGAAATTGAAGAGGTCAGCGCGACACCAGAAGAAGGAAAGAACAAGAAGCCGCACAAGAAATATTATTTGTTTGGTAAGCCAACGGGTGGTTCCGGCACATGAAGTCGCCGTTCGTAAAGGATCTCGTTGCCGATCAGTCAGTAGCCGCCTTTTTCCTGGTTCACGAGAAGGAAGTGCGCAATACTGCCGCAGGAAAAGCCTATCTCAGAATGGAGCTGGGAGACAGAAGCGGAACGGTCGAGGCTCGCATGTGGGATTCGTTTGAAATCCCTTCAAAAGACATCAAGCGCGATGATTTTATAAAAGTCAGCGCCCGGGTTGAAAACTATCGTAACAAGATGCAGCTTGTCCTGCAGCAGATGCGTCTTGCCAGGCCCGAGGAGATCGATATCAGCGATTTCCTGCCGCACACGCCCTACAATGTGGAAGAAATGTACAAACAACTCCTCGCTTATGGCGAAGAGATCAAGAATCCCTGGCTAAAAACGCTCGTCCTGCAAGTTTTCTCTGATCCAACGATAGCCAAGAATTTCAAGCGTGCCCCGGCCGCCAAAGTCATGCATCACGCCTATATCGGAGGACTGCTTGAGCACGTCGTCGGCTTGTGCGGTCTGGCCAAGCAGATCGCGGCTCATTACACCGAGCTCGACGTAGATTTGCTGCTCATGGCAGCTATGCTTCATGATGTGGGAAAGCTCGAAGAACTGTGCTTCGAGCGGGCCGTGGGCTACACGACCGAAGGCCAGCTTCTCGGCCACATCATGATCGAGTTCGAAACCGTAACGAACGTCATGAATTCTATCGTCGGCTTTCCTGCCAAACTCAAAACCGTGGTTCAGCACATGCTCATCAGTCATCATGGCCAATACGAATTCGGTTCCCCGAAACTACCGATGATTCGCGAAGCTCTTGCGTTCCATTACATGGATGATCTCGATTCGAAGCTGGCCGCCGTGCGCGCTGCGTTCCTGGTCCCCAGCAGCGAAGAGCAATGGTCTGCCTTCAGTTCCGCCCTGCAACGAAAGTTTCTGAACCTCGACGAGTTCCTGAAAGACCCAGTCATTCCTGCGGGGAAATAATTGTTTCGCACTGCCCTGGTGTTTTCCGTGCTATTTCGCGTATTTCTACCTGCCCGTCGTGCCTTTCTGTGAGATGTAGGTGTACCCGGTTTCGCTTCCCCTCGGCGCCCCTGCCTGGTGGCATACGGTCACTGGAAACTCTCTCTTCCTGCTAAACTTGACGAACGACCCATGCTGCCGACTGAATACAAGGTTCGCGCCCTTACCATCCGTCCCGCCACGATACTGGCTCCGATGGCCGGTGTCACCGACACTCTCTTTAGGCGCGTTATTCGCGCTCAAGGCGGCTGTGGTCTGCTGATGACCGAGTTCACGAGTTCCGAAGGGATCACTCGCAGCGCGACAAAGACCTTGCGTTATCTCCAATTTGAAGCAGATGAACACCCTATCGCCGCTCAACTTTTCGGCGCCAATCCGAAGGTCATGGCCGATGCCGCGCGCATGGTTGAGGACCTCGGCTATGACGCCGTCGACATCAACCTCGGCTGCCCGGCTAAGAAGGTAGTTAAATGCGGTGGCTCAGGACTCCTGCGCGAGTTGCCCCTCCTTGAGGAAATTTTTCGCGCCGTTCGGGCAGCGGTAACGATTCCGCTCACAATCAAGCTCCGTGCGGGTTGGGACGAGAACTCGATTGTTGCTCTGGACGTCGTTAAGATGGCGGAATCCGTCGGGGTTGAAGCTGCCGCCATCCATCCGCGCACACGCGCTCAGGGCTACACCGGGAAAGCGGATTGGGAGCTCATCACGAAGATCAAAGCCGTCGCGAAAATTCCGATCATTGGAAATGGCGACGTGCAGACGCCTGAGGACGCCGAGCGTATGGTCCAGCAAACTGGTTGCGACGCGGTCATGATTGGTCGCGCCGCTGCCACTAATCCGTGGATTTTTTCCCAGATGGAACAATATCGGCTCACGGGAACTTATACCATTCCGACATCAGAAGATCGTCACCGTTTACTTTCTGGATACTATAGGAAAATTCTTAGCGCGAACTTGCCTGATGGTGTGGGAAAAATGAAGCAGTTCGCATGCTGGTTTACACACGGGGTTAGCAACGGCAGCGAGCTTCGCAGAATCGTGCACTCGGCTCGCACGCCCGCCGAAGTCGTCGACAACGTCGAACGCTTCTTTGCGGGGAAATCAGCCGACGAGGGGTCACCAGCCCATGAGCCAGACGAGAGACATCACAAGGCTGAGGTCTGAACGAAGAATCTCGGTTCGCCTGCCGTTACGAGTTCGGGGAAAAGACGCGCGCGGATTCGCCTTTGAAGAAGAAACGGCGAGTGAAAATCTCTGCCGTGGCGGGGCCGCATTCCGGACGCGCTTCGACGTGGCGATCGGCAGCAATCTCGAGATTCGCATCCCTCATCAGAACCGGACCATCCGGCGCCAGGATCCCGATTTCGAAACGCAGGGAGAGGTGGTCCATGTCAGTCAACCGCTCACCGACGGCGAGAAGGTTGTCGGCGTCCGCTTCACCGGTCCACGCTTCCAACGAATGTTCCGTCCCGAATCCGCCGCTTGAGGATGTCTTAATTCGGCTCCTCTTCCTCCGACGCATCTTCGTCTAGCAATTGTCTATACGCATCCCTTTTCGTAATTCCGCGTTCTTTTGCTGCCAGCTTCAATGCCTCTTTCCGATCGAGTTTCACCTGATGCATCAATTCATCTACCCGCGCCGCCAATGATTTTGCGGTATCCGCTTGTGAGCCAGGGGCACCCTGTTCCGGAGGGCCAATCAGCAGGGTAATTTCGCCTTTCGCCGGATGTTCATCGAGCGACTGGACCAGTGCAAACAATTTACCTCGTCGGAACTCCTCGTGCACTTTCGTCACTTCGCGCGCAATGCAAGCGGGCCGGTCCCCGAGAATCGCCAGCGCATCGGCTAAGGTCTCTGCAATCCGGTGCGGCGCCTCGTAGAAAATCAACGTCCGTTCTTCAATTCGCAGCCGTTCCAGAGTTCTTCGCCGCTCACTGCCGCGATTTGGCAAGAATCCAAGAAACAGGAATTCTTCGTTTGGCAACCCCGATGCCGAAAGCGCGGTCAGCACTGCCGAAGGGCCCGGTATCGGGACTACCGGAATTTTGTGCCGTATGCACAGAGTTACCAACCGGTGGCCCGGGTCCGAGACCAGAGGCATCCCCGCGTCACTCACCAGCGCTATGCGGGCCCCTTGCTCCATTGCCAGTACCAACTCCGGCGCCCTCGTCAACTCATTGTGTTCGTGGTAACTGACAAGAGGGCGGTGAATCTCATAATGGTTCAGCAACTTCAGCGTGTGCCGGGTATCCTCGCAAGCAATCTTGTCGACTTCCTTTAGTATCCGCAACGCCCGCAACGTGATGTCTTCGAGATTACCAATCGGCGTGGCGACCAAATACAGAGTTCCCAAAAGGTCCTCGGCCACCGTTTCGCGCCCCAGCGCTGATTCGTCTCGTGCTTGGTTTCGCTTGCTATCTTCCATAAATGCCGACTCTGACGGCCCCGCGCACCTGTTGCAAACTAAGGATCCGAAAGATCCACGAGCAGAGTCTAGCACGCAGGGCCAGCAGGGAATGACCTCATCTGAACCGTGGCACCAGCTTGGGCTTGCCGCTTCACATGCTACAATTTAGCCTTAACGATTACCGTCAGGAGGTTCGACCTTGCCGTTGTACGAGTATGAATGCCAGAAGTGCCACAAAGTCACTGAGAAGATCGAAAAGGTGGATGGGCCGCACTTAAAGAAATGCCCGCATTGTGGCGGCAAAGTAGAACAGAAAGTCTCCCGGTCCGCGATTCAATTCAAAGGTGCTGGCTGGTACGTTACCGATTACGCCGGCAAAAAGCCGGCAGCCGACACCGCCGCAACTGGCGGCTCGACATCGGAAAAATCCGAGGCCAAGGATTCTGGATCGAAGGACTCCAAAGATTCGAAGGATACCAAAGACACGAAAGAATCGAAGGCCAGTACACCGGAGAAGAAAAGCGAGAAAAAGAAGTCTCAGAACTGAAGTTCAGCCCTTGAGCGTCAAGGTTTGCAGGGTCAGGTCTCAGCTTGTGTCGGAGTCGCCCGCTCTCCCAAAAAATGGACTATAGCTTCAACGTCTTCAGGTACTCGCGAAAGGGCGCACCCAATTCAGAATTCAACAGCGCCAACTCCACTGTGGCTTTCAAGAAGCCCAGCTTGTCTCCTGCGTCGTAGGAAATTCCTTCGTAGATGTATGCCCATAATCCCTGCTCCTTGGCAAGAATCCGCAAGGCATCGGTCAATTGGATCTCCCCGCCCGCGCCAGGCTTGGTCCGTTCCAGGCAGTCGAAAATCGAGGGTGGCAGAACATATCGCCCGGTAATCGCCAGGTTGCTCGGAGCAACCTCAATTTTTGGTTTCTCCACCAGGTCGCGCACCCGCAACAATCTCTCACCAAACGGGGCCTGTGGTGCTGCTTCACCATCGACGATCCCGTACAAATATGTTTTCTCGTGCGGAACTTCTTCCACCGCAATCGCGCCAATGCCGGTCGCTTCATACACATCAATCAACTGCTTGGTTGCCGGATTTTCCCCGGGGATCAGAACGTCTCCCAGCAGCACTGCGAACGGTTCATCGCCCACAAGATCTTTCGCCACCAGTACGGCGTGCCCGAGCCCCAGCGGCTCTTTCTGCCGTGTGTAGCTTACCTGCACCATGTTTCCGATGTCCCGCACCATCTCAACCTGTTCCGATTTGCCTTTTTGTTCCAAAAAACGCTCCAGTGTCGGGGAGCTATCGAAGTGATCCTCGATCGAATTCTTGCCCCTGCCCGTAACGATGATGATGTGTTCGATCCCGGAAGCCACGCATTCCTCAACCACGTACTGGATCTGCGGCTTATCGACGACCGTCAACATTTCCTTCGGCTGTGCCTTTGTCGCAGGCAAGAAACGCGTACCTAATCCCGCGGCAGGGAGTACCGCCTTGCGTACGCGTTTAAATGGGCCTTGATTGTGTACAGACTGCTTCGGATCAATCGGCATCGTGGACACTTCAACTTTCTTTAGTGCGCAATCTTAACTGACTAGCAAGGTAGCTGTGACTCTCATTTTTTGTCAATCCATCGAAGGTCGTACGTGTCACCAAACTGGAAGTAACAGTAAGTGTTGCATGAGAAGCCCCTGCCTTCAGGCAGAGGAGTATGTCACACTAATTGCAATGACTTTTCGATCGCTTCCAGTCCCGTGCGCATAAACAACGACAGTGGCCTTGCTCCAAGCGCCATTACCATCACCATTTTCATCACCTCCCTGATGCTGATCTGGGCCATCAACTTCCTTGCTGGCAAGATTACGTTGCACTACCTCCCGCCCGTTACTCTTGGGTCGATACGCATCGTCGTTAGCGCAACCTTCATGGTGCTCCTCGCTCCGCTCTTGCGTCGTGTACCGGGCTTTCAGCAATTGCCCCATGCCCCTTGTCCGCCTTTTACCGGGCGCGATTATTGGACGTTCGCCTATCTGGGCTTTTTTGGCTTCGTTGTAAACCAGATCTGTTTCACTGCGGGCCTGCACTACACGAGCGTCGCACATTCTTCCTTTATCGTTGGCATGGGCCCGATCTATACGTTAATTCTCGCGGTACTCTTCGGGCTCGAGCGGGCCACGTGGCGCAAGGCGACTGGTATGGCCATTTCGCTTGCCGGAGTAGTGATTCTCGCCTCGAGCACCGGAATGTCCCCTGGCTCGCCTACACTTCTGGGCGATGCCATTACTCTCTGCGGTTCGCTTGGCTTCGCCATGTGGGTAGTGCTCGGCAAGCGCGTAGCCGGGAGGTACGATCCCATCACCTGCACCATGTGGAGTCTTATTTTCGCGGCTCTCTTCATCCTGCCGCTGGCTATTCACCAAGTACTGGCCTTTGGCCGGCTCACTGCGTGGCTCGCTTTGCCGTGGCAAGCGTGGGCGGGCGTCCTTTTCATGACTCTTTTCAGTTCTACGCTTGCCTATCTGATCTATCTCTGGCTACTCCGCTTCGTTGAAGCCTCGCAACTAACGGCTTTCTCCTACCTAATGCCCGTGGCTGCCACCGTCATGGGCATCGTCTTCCTCGGTGAACGCGGGGCCTGGTCAGAACTCTTCGGCGGCGGGCTCGCTCTGGCCGGGATCTTCTGGGTTGAATCCGGCCGCGGCAGATAAGGAAACTGCGAGTGGTTTATTCCTCAGTTCAGGTGAAGGATCGGCGCGTTCCCGTTCGGTGCGCCACGCTTCGCCTGTATCCACACTGCTAGATCCCGCATCACCAGCCCGGAGCTTTACCGAGACCGGTGATTCCGCGTGGCTCTGCTCCCGCTACAACTTTCACGTTCGAACTTCGACTGTCCGTTCTAAACTAGCCCGGATGCTCGTCCTTCCGGAAGCTCTCTTCGCCAACCCCGTCTGGAGCGCCCTGCACTCCCGGCATCGCCAATTTGGGATCATCGGGGATCTTGCGTGTCGCTATCCGGCCGAGGTAGTTCCTTTCGCCGCCGTCGCCGATTCCAGCCATTCAGCGATGCAGCAGCTCCACGCCATGCTGGCGCCCGCGGAAAGCGTATGGTTTGCAGCCGAACGTTATTCCGAGTTTCCCCGGATTGCGCGCCACGAGACATTGCCGTGCCTGCAAATGGTGCTACCCCGGACAATCTCTCCACCGGATTCGCCCGTCGCCGTCATTCCACTTTCTCGGGCGAACGCCAATGAAATGGTCGTGCTCACCTCGCTGGCCTTTCCCGGATTCTTCCGCCGCCGGACCTGTGAGATGGGTTCGTACTTTGGCATTCGTTCCGACGCGGGGGAGCTTCTTGCGATGGGAGGCGAACGTCTCAAACTCGACGGGTTCACCGAGATCAGCGCCGTCTGCACGCATCCATCGTTCCGCGGGCGCGGGTACGCCGCGCGGCTCATCTGGGAAGTTGTCCGCAAACATCGTCTTGAAGGAATTACTTCTTTCCTCCACGTCAGCGCTTCCAACTCCAGCGCCATCCGGCTCTATCGACACATGGGGTTTGAGACGATGCGTATCGTCACGCTTCACCGAATCTCTCTAAAGTCCTGAACTGCTTTCCTGGTGATTCCCAGATCTTGTTCCCGGCAGCATGCATCTCTTCGGGAAGATATAGGTAGTCAAGGGATCTTTCATCCACTCTATGGTCTTGAAAATACCCACGTAATTCAGTATCGCCCCCAAAACAATCCCTGCCGCCCAGTCGGCCGGCTCAGCGATTCCAAATTTCACGAGCGAATAGAAGAAAAACGCCGCCAGCGGCAGGAATAAAACGACGGAGGTAAACAGTCCGGGATTGTAAAAAGTCCTGCCACGTATATTGAACAAAAATGCGTGTACCAGAACATTTCCGACTGACACTGAAAACGCGGCAATGCCCAGCCAGATCGCCTTCCCCGCAAACATCGCCGCCATAAGATAAATTGTCCAGCCCAGCGCGACGTTGATGACAAACGATGAGTTTGTATTGAGCGGATAGCGATCCGGCTGTTTGCTTGAAAATAGAATGGTATTCAGCATCCCGGGAAAATATCCCGGATAGCGGTACTCCTCAAATTGATGCAGGAAAAGAGAAATCAAGTTGAGCCAGAGGATCAGCTTCACGCCTTGCACCCCGCTGACGGGTAGCCGGCCTGCGACGATCACTGCGAAGATTATTCCTACGTCAAACCAGTGCAGCCGCAGAAATTTCATCGCCCCTCAAGAAATAAATTAAGAAAACTAAACGCAAAAGTCCGCTGCGAAGAAGAGATTGATCGACGCTACTTCTCGGAGTTTGTCGTCCAGGTTACGCCACCATCGTTGGTTTCAAAGCTTTGTTTGTGAGATACCGTCCATACCGACGCGCGTTTTGCATCCTGCGCGTAGACGCCCACCAGATCTTCTTTGGTCGGTGATGCCACTTGTTTCCAATGCTTTCCCTTGTCTGTCGTGAGCAGCACTGTTCCGTCTTTCCCAACGATCCAGCACACTTTGCCCGATGGCGATGCCCCTGCCAGCAGATCCATCACGACGCCACTCTTCTGCTGTTCCCAGGTATGGCTGCTGTCATAGCTGAACTCAATTTTTCCTTTCGGCCATACTTTCCAAGAGTAACCTTCCGTGGCAGAGACAATAATCACCCCGCCTTCCGGTAAAAGATCCCGCGAGGACTGCGGTCCGCGATCCGCCGCAACCGTGCCTCGCTCCGCAGAGATACCCAGCACACAAACTGCCAACAGCACAACGCTCACCAGACGCTTCATCAACTCTCCTTTTCCCCCATTTTCAGAACCATTATATAAAAACATTGCGCTCTCTCGCACGTCCTTACCGGAGGGACCCATCGAGGAAAAGCTCCGGTCAGGTGTTATCCCCATTGCCACACGGTGGTGATGGGCGTAGGATCTCCGCCATCTTTCGTTTTCCCGTGGAGGTCCCATGAAAGTTTCGGATCTGGTTGGGTCCCGCAAACAAGTCTATTCTATTGCCGAGTCGAGTACGGTGATGGAGGCCGCTCGATACTTGCGCGAAAAACAGGTGCGATCGGTCGGGGTGGTGGATGCCGGCGGGAAGTTGATTGGAGTAATCTCGCAGAGCGATATTTCTGACAAAGTCGCGGCCGAAAACAAGTGTCCCGCTTGGATGAAGGTCTCAGAAATCATGACTCGTGAGCTGCTGACTGTGACCCCGGAAATGACGTTCGAAGAGAGTCTGCGGGCTATGGAACAAAACGGAGTCTACCATCTGCTAATTCTGGACGAACGCAGCGGTTTTCAGGGAATGCTTTCCGTGAGCGACCTTTTGCGAGTACTGACTGCGGACAACAAAGAGCGCGCTGACCTGCTTGAATCCTACATGTTTCCGTCCCGCTAGCGCCAGCGTATGCCGGTCACTGCTTTGCAGAGGCAGAATGCTGCTGGTTGGACATCAATTGGTCCAGTCTTGAGCGCAAGATGGCGATCTCGGCACTGTTCTTATGCAATTCGTCCTGCTCGAACCGGCGTCTCGCAGCAGTATCCTGATCTGCCGTCGTACTGCTGGGATCGATAAGGAATGGCCGCTCATCGGCGACGAACATGTGCATCAGGAGCTCCAGCCTCTTTTGTTTGTTTTTGATTTCCTGCTGGAGGCTGGCGATTTCGCTCAACGGTGTTCCCGAACCCCGCGCCACGAATGATACGTTCGTGGTTGCCGGCCGCTCTGTCTGTAGCAGCACAATACTGTCTTTATCCTTGAGGGGTCTTTGCATCGTTGCTGTGCCGGTCATCTCGGCAGATCGCAGCGCATCTTTACCTTCTGGCTGTTTTTGCTGGCTCTGCTGAGCAAAACAGAGTCCAGAGAAAATCAACGTGCCGACTGCTATCAGGACCAAAGGGTGCTTGCGGGGGCTCATCGGATGTCTCCACGGCCGCAGACTGAGCCGCTAGCCCCAGCCTACTCGCCGTGCGCTTTGAGTCTATAGTACTGGTCATAGTGGTTAACACCGCCGCCAGCGAACCCCGGGCTGCCTCCTACGATGTCGACGGCATTACGTTTCGCCGATCAACTTACCTTGCTGTATTCTGAATCCCGATTCATGTGGGCAACGACGATCCGATGACCAATCCGAACTCTCCTCCGTCCAAACGGGCCCCCTGGCGCGACACGCTCTACACCGTTATCTTCGGTCATCACACGTTCGCGGGTCGTCTTTTCGACCTTGTCCTGCTTTTCCTCATCCTGCTGGGAGTGCTGACAGTTCTCCTCGATAGCGTACGCAGCATCCATGACGCGTATGGGGCTTATCTGGAAATCGCGGAATGGACGGTCACCATCCTGTTTACCATCGAATACATCGTGCGCCTTCTCTGCGCCAAAGATCCGCTGCGCTATGCCACGAGCTTCTTTGGAATCGTCGACCTGCTTTCCGTCGCCCCGGTCTATCTGGGAGCCTTCTTCGGCCTATCCCACTCGTTTACCCTGATCCGTACGCTGCGCCTGCTCCGGGTATTCCGCATCCTCAAGCTTACCCAGTTTCTTGGCGAGGCCAACGCGCTAAAGGTAGCCGTGCGCGCGAGCTTACCCAAAATCACTGTGTTCCTTTTTACGGTTCTGACGGTGGTCATCATGGTTGGCGCGATGATGTACCAGATCGAAGGCGAGCAGTTCGGCTTCACCAGCATTCCAGCTGCAATGTATTGGGCCATTGTGACCGTTACGACTGTTGGCTACGGTGATATCTCGCCACATACGGTTCTCGGTCGGTTCATCGCCTCGATCCTCATGGTACTTGGTTACGGAATTATCGCCGTTCCAACCGGCATCTTCTCCTTTGAACTCGCGCGGACCGCCGGTCAGGTGACTACCCGCCCGTGTCCTGGCTGCGCGTTTGCGCTCCACGACAAGGACGCCCTATATTGCAAACACTGTGGCCACCGGCTTCCTTCCTTTTAACCCGGAGTGGGGGAGACGGCTGTCGCAGCACTTATTCGAATCGATCTGGTGTACTCGCTTCTTGCCAGGAGACCTTTTTCTCGAGCAACAGCGGAATGGCGTAAGCGATCGGAATTGCCGCTCCGACATTTGAATTTTCATTTCCTACAGCACGCTGAGCAGCAAGGGAAGTAGGGCGCAACCAGCGTCCTTCTACGATGCCAACGACTCGTTTCTCGGTCCCTTCGACTACGGGTGCGCCGCTCTGTCCGCGGAGCACTTCATGGCTGAATAAAAACAGATCTGTGGCTGCCTGGCCTTTTACAAGGGCGCTCGACGTATATTGCAGTACCTCCGCCATCGCATAGTCTTCCTGAGGGGCATCGAAGGTATGGGGGTCTTTTAAACGGGATGGTCGCAAGGCCCCGGCAATGACCGTTGCACCAAGCGACGGCTTCTGGGCGTTAAGGGGCAAATACGCGACCTGATATCTACTCAAGAATGGATTGGTCATCGCCCGCAATACCGCTACGTCGTGAACCGTATCGATCGCAACCACTTCAGCCTTCACCAGCTGCGGCGGGGCTTCCGCCAAACGCAACAACAGAAATGGCTGACCTCCATCATGAAAGTCGCTCAGCACGTGCGCTGCAGTGATCAGATAGCCTTCTTTGTTGATGAAGAAGGCATTTCCGTAAAACACATAGTGATAGCCGCGCGAAGAAGCAGATTCGTCCAACTGGTAGACGACCGGACACACTGCGAGCGACAATCTCCCACTCTCTGTCCCCGGATCTGGCGGGGCCTGGGCCGCCCGATCTTCTGTCAGGCTGCGCGCACTTCCGACGGCCATCAGCCATGCGCCCAGTAACAGGCAAACGGCGCAGAATCCCCGACGGTACCTCATCGCTCCTCGCCTCATCCTCTAGATTAATCCCCAATATCTCTCGTGCAATAGAACCAACGGCCCGGGTACGGCCACTTGCCCTGCAGGACACCCCCTTCATGCCTGCTTTCCTCTTTGCCAGCAGGCGCGGGCATCCACCTGTGCTAATTTACGATGTACTCAACCTGTTCACCGGAGGCGCCCCAGTGCCCAACATTCCGTTTCGCAATGGCGGTTCAAAGGCTCGGATCGCGGTCATTCCCGGCGATGGTATCGGCAAGGAAGTGACGCCTGAAGGTGTCAAGGCCATCCGCGCCGCTGCGTCCAAGCGCAACCGCCCCATCGAGTTTATTGAGTTTGATTGGGGGGCTGACAAGTATCTCCGCGAAAAAGTCACGCTGCCGGACGGCGCATTCGAAATGCTTCGCGACGAGTTCGACGCGATTCTCTTCGGCGCACTCGGCGACCCCCGGGTCCCGTCGAACCAGCACGCCGCTGATATTCTCCTTGGACTGCGCTTCAAGCTTGATCTCTACGTTAACGTCCGGCCCACCGAGCTCTTTCACCCCAGACTTACTCCGTTGCGCGATCGCTCACCGGAGGAGATCAACATGGTCGTGTTCCGCGAAAACACGGAAGGTCTATACGTTGGAGTCGGGGGTATCTTCAAGAAGGGAACAGCCGACGAGCTGGCAGTTCAGGAGGACTTTAATTCCCGAAAGGGGGTTGAGCGTATCATCCGGCATGCGTTCGAGTATGCACGCGCCCACACCCGAGGCAGCGGGGGCATTCTGCCGGCGACGCTGACGGACTCGAAGCCTCTAAGAGTCTGCATGTCGGACAAGTCGAACGCCATGACATTTGCAGGGGATCTCTGGCAAAGGGTATTCAAGTCGGTTCGCGCCGAGTACCCGGAGGTAGACTCGCGCCACCTGTTTATCGACACACTCGCAATGGAACTCGTTCGTGATCCCAGTCAATTCGACGTGATTGTCACCGGCAACCTGTTCGGCGACATTATCAGTGATCTGGCGGCACAGCTTGCCGGCGGACTGGGTCTTGCTCCCTCCGGTAACATTCACCCGCAGCAGACTTCGTTGTTCGAGCCTGTTCATGGCTCTGCGCCCACGATCGCGGGAAAGGGTATCGCCAACCCCTTTGGTGCAGTGTTGGCCTCGGGGTTGTTGTTGGAATTTCTCGGTTGGCACGACGAGGCGAGGACGTTAAGGCAAAGTGTGAAGTCCGCACTGGGTGACGGGATTGCCACCCAGGATCTCGGGGGATCTAAACAAACGGTTGAAGTGGGGGACTGGCTCGCGAGCTATATCGCGGCGAATGTATAGTATTACTTGAAGTCGCCCCGAACCTGTCTGGGAACTCTTCAGGCGTAGTTCGACTAGCGCGAACGTACTTGAGAATAGATGACGGTGATTCCCATCCCGATCAGGAATCCACCTACGTGCGCCCACACTGCAACTCCGCCAGGGGAGATACTTCCAACGGTACTGAGGGCCTCGAAGAACTGGAACACAAACCAGTACGCCAAAATAAAGAAGGCCGGAATCGGGATCAAGAAGACAAAAAAGAACGTTAGGATCCTCGCACGGGGGAAGAGTAGTATGTACGCCCCCATCACTCCGCTGATCGCCCCGCTCGCTCCGATTGCAGGTACGGCGGAGTGCCAGTTAAAGGCGACATGCACCAGTCCCGCGCCGATCCCGCACGTCAGATAGAAGAGTAGATACCCAATGTGCCCAAAATAATCCTCGACGTTATCTCCGAAGATATAGAGGAAGAGCATGTTTCCGAGTAAATGCATTAGTCCCCCGTGCAGAAAGAGGCTCGTAAAGAGGGGGGTGAGGGCGAGTTCGGCTGTGCCGTGTCCGGCTGTTAAGGCGGCGATCCTCCCAGGAATAGCGCCATGCGAAAAGATAAAAGCCTTCTGGGCGCCGACGGGCAGGGTCACCTGGTAGAAAAAGACGGCCACATTGATCAGGATGATTGTGATGTTAACGAAGGGTGTGGTCCGCGAAGGGTTGATATCTTTCAACGGAATCATGAATGGTCAGGAACGGCGTCCCCTTGGCGCAAGCTGCCTTTAAATATGTGTCTCTAGAGCCCGGTCGTCAGAGTAGCCGAAGGCTGGCGAAATGGGAAGACCACCTCCCCCACAAGCAACAGGGAAGTAACGACGCTGCGTCCTATAATTATCGGCCGTGGATTTCCTAGGTATACATAATCTGTTTCACCCGGTATCGCCAGGCGGGCCGGCAAAAAAGGCTGACCCTTCAGAAAAATCCGGAAAGAACGGATGGCGTGGCCTGCAGATATAACCAGGCCGGAGCGGGAGCCGCCGATTGGGGGCGGGCTCTGCGTGATCGCAGTTCTTTGAATCGTAGCCCCTACCCGGGAATCGGTCGACGTGAGCTAGGCGCCCTGCCCGGTTACTGCAGAGTCCGGTCCGGGCGGCAGTCGTAAGGCCGACCAGTGCGGAGGGACGAGAGCAGGCGCCTGAGCGCTGACGGATCTTCTGCTGTCCGTGTTTTTCTGGTGCAGCACAGCGGCTGACTACAAATAAAAACCTGATGATGCGGACTGGAATCTTTAGCGCCGAGAAGATCGGGCCGAGCCTCGGAGAATTTTTTCACAATCTCCTTCCCGCATCATTGCGATGTTTTGCAGCCTGTGGTAAGTATTTTAGTCCTGCACCTGAGCGCGCATTCGGTGGTGCAATCTGCTGCTTTTGTAGCGCGCTCAATTGTCGGCGCGCCGACTAACGAATGCCTGCCCGGGAAACGGAAGCCATCATTCTGAAGACATTTCCGCTGGGCGAGGCCGACCGCCTGGTCAGCTTCTTCGGGAGGACATCGGGTCGCATGCGGGGAGTCGCTGCAGGCGCGCGCCGCATCAAGAATCGGTATGGCTCGACGCTAGAGATTCTCTCGCACGTTCGGCTTTGGTACGTCGAGAAAGAGACCCGAGACCTGGTTCGAATCCAGCAGTGCGAACTCCTGGACTCGCTCAACAAGGCGCAGAGCGATTACGGCATGGCCACCGGTTTGGCGGCGGTCAGCGAGATTGCGGAGCTGGTGCTTCCGGAGCATGAAGTTTCCGAGTCCATGTTCCGGCTGATCCTGCTCACTGGCCGACAAATCGAGCACCGCGGCAGCTGGTCTTTGCCCCTTTGTTACTTTGTATTTTGGACCGTAAGGCTGGCAGGTTGGTTGCCGCAATTTGATGTTTGCAGCACCTGCGGCAGGGCGTTCGGCAAAAAGGACGCGTACCAAGCGGACTGGTTTCCAGGGTTGGCCTGCGAAGATCATCGCCGTTCCGGCATGAAAGCGGTTTCGGTTCAAGCGAGAGAATTAGCCGAGCGCTTCACTCGCACGAGCCTGGACAAACTGGTTGTTGGTCCGGAGTTTGAAGCACCCGTCAGGGAACTACGTGAGGCTGGATTTAGCTGGATCGAGCATCACGCCGAAAAAAAACTGCGTACACGCACAATGCTGGAGATGACTTGAAATCTAAAGTAAAACTTGAAGTCAAACCGAGATACACAGGCTTAACCTTTCAAGACCTCATTCTCAAACTCATGCAGTTCTGGGGCAAGCAGGGATGCGTCTTGCAACAGCCCTACGACACGGAGGTCGGTGCGGGCACGATGCATCCGGAGACGTTTCTCCGCGTGCTGGGTCCGACACCTCATCGCGTCGCTTACGTGCAGCCGAGCCGCCGACCAGCGGACGGGCGGTACGGAGAAAATCCGAATCGCCTCTACAAGCACTTTCAATATCAAGTTCTGCTGAAGCCCTCTCCGGCTGACGTCCAGGATATTTACCTGCGGAGTCTTGAAGCCATCGGGATTAATCTCAACGAGCATGATATCCGCTTTGAAGAAGACAACTGGGAGTCGCCGACTCTCGGTGCCTGGGGAATCGGTTGGCAAGTGCTGCTGGACGGCTTGGAGATTACACAGTTCACATATTTTCAGCAAAGCGGGGGTATAGATCTCGATCCGATTCCCGTTGAAATTACGTATGGACTTGAGCGCATTTGCGCATTTCTGGAAGATGTCGAGAGTGTTTATGAGATTCAATGGACTGCTGACCGAACCTACGGAGACATCCGGCTTTCCGAAGAGCAGCAGTTGTCTGAATACAGTTTCGATCGCAGTGACGCTACCGCCTTGCGAGCCGAATTCGAACTTCACGAGAAGCAAGCCAAGGAGCTCCTGGAGGGGTGGAAAACTGTTGGCGAAGGGAAGGAACGGTCTCGCTATCCGCTCCTTGCTGCCTACGACCACTGCCTGAAATGTTCGCACTTGTTCAATCTGATGGACGCCCGAGGGGTCATCTCGACGACCGAACGCGCTGCTCTGATGGGTCGAGTTCGCGTGCTGGCCTGTCGAACCGCTGCGGCACACCTCGAGCAACATGTCGGCTCGCCGACAGCAAAGCGTGAGGTGCTGGCATGACGGGCGCGAGAAAGGCATCTTCAAAGATGGCAAAGTCAGTTGCGGTGAGAGCCACGAGGTCGGCAAATAAAACCTCGCGTCAAAGGGCAGGCGCTGACCTGACGGCGAAACGCGTGGAACTGCTTTTCGAGATAGGGTGCGAAGAAATTCCCGCGGGGATGCTGCCACGGGCCATTGCGGAGCTGAAGTCCATCCTCGAGAAGCACCTCACGGCAGAAAATATCGCCGAAGGCGTTGCTGTCGAAACGTTTGGTACGCCGCGCCGACTCACAGCCGTCGCGCGGGGGCTGGTTGGCAAGCAGTTCGATCTTGAAAGTGAAGTCACGGGTCCTCCGAAGTCCGTTGCCTACGATAATGTCGGCGCGCCGACACGAGCCGCTGTCAGTTTTTCGGAGAAGCAGGGAGTATCGCTCGACAAGCTGTACTTCGTTCAAACTCCAAAGGGCGAATATGTTGCCGCGAAAGTCACTCGCCGGGGGCGCACGGCCCGCGAGCTGCTCACTGAGATTCTGCCGCGCGTGATCCACGATATCCCCTGGCCTCGTACGATGACCTGGACAGGAGTCGAGGGAGCGCGATTCATTCGCCCGATCCGCTGGATCGTCGCCCTGTTGGGGGGAGAGGTCTTGAAGTTTACGTTTGGCGGAGTTTCCGCCGGCGACGAAACGGCTGGGCACCGCTTCCTTGGTAAACAAGGTATCCGGGTTCACGGTTTCACAGACTACGAAAAGAAGCTCCGCGCCAACGGCGTCATCTTGCGACCTGCCGATCGCCTGAAAAAAATCTCACGCGAACTTGCGGCGCACTCCCGCCATGGCAACCATCGCATCCACGAAGATGCGGATCTGCTGCAGATGGTTACCTATCTCAACGAGTTCCCAACGGTCATAGAGGGCAGCTTCGATCCATCGTTTCTTGAGCTGCCCGATGAAATCCTCATTACCGTGATGCGGGGTCATCAGAAATATTTCGCCGTCGAACGGCGCGGCGGGGAACTGGCACCCAGCTTTCTCGCCGTCATCAACCACGCGAGAGATGCGAAAGGTCTCATTCGGGCAGGGCATGAACGCGTACTGCGGGCGCGGTTCGCCGATGCCCGCTTCTTCTGGGAGTCAGATCAAAAATGTCGACTCGCCGACTATCTGCCAAAGCTCGAGCGCGTGACCTATGAATCGCGGCTCGGCAGTTATCATGACAAGGTGGAGCGCATCCGGACGATCGCACGATGGCTCACCGAGCAATGGTTCAATCTCGGGATGGTGCAGGCGCACGTAGCCGATGCGGATCGCGCCGCGGAGCTCGCCAAATGCGATCTGGTCACCGACATGGTCAAGGAGTTCCCGGAACTTCAGGGTGTCGTCGGGGGGCTGTACTGCCGGGCCCAGGGCGAATCCGAAGCCGTGGCTGAGGCCGTCTATGACCATTATCGCCCTGTCGGTCTTGATGACCCCATTCCCCGTAACATCACCGGTTGCGCCGTCGCGCTTGCCGACAAGCTCGACTCAATCGTGGGCTGCTTTTCGGTGGGTGTTGTGCCCACTGGTTCGAGTGATCCATTTGCGCTGCGTCGGGCGGCGCTGGGAATTGTCAAGATTATCCTGGAGCGCAGGCTTCCGGTTTCGCTGTCCCAAACGATCGCCTCGGCTGCGAAAGCCTTGCACACGCATCCGCCGAAGAAGCACCTCAACTCGGCGCAGGAAAAACAGGTTCTGGAGTTCATTCTCGACCGCGCGAAGTTCGTGTTGCGAGAGAAGTCTGGATTCGCCTACGACGAAGTAAACGCTGCGTTCGCCGCGGGCTCGGACGATCTGGTCGAGGTAGAGAAGCGGCTGAAAGCACTTAAGGTGATTCGCAAATCGAAGAACTTTGAACCATTGGCCGTCTCCTTTAAGCGCATTCGCAACATCCTCGAGAAAGCGAACCTCCCGCCGGAGACTTTGCAGACTGTTGAGGAAAAGCTGTTCGAGAAGGAAATCGAGAGGGAGTTGTATGTGGCAATTCGCAAGGCTGCGGCAAAGGTCGTCGAGGACAAACGGGCAGGGAAATACCTCGAAGCCCTTGAGGAGATCTCGCGACTGCGCGGAGTGATCGATGGGTTCTTCGAGCAGGTGATGGTGATGGCAGAGGACCAAACGATTCGCAGAAACCGGTTGTCGATGCTGTCAGAAATCTTACGGGAGTTCACGACAATCGCTGACTTCTCAGAACTCGGCGGCGATGAACCAAGGTAACGTTCAATGTCGGCGTGCCGACAGCGAACGACAAGAATTTGCGGAATGGAATTCACTGCGCGAGTCGGCATTGCATTAAAGGTTTACTTTAAGTGGCGGCGGGTTGAGAAGTGCGGTTGTACAAAGTTTACTGCGGCAGATTTCTTCGGAAAAATGTCGGCGTGCCGACAAAGCTCCACTCCAATCCCAACTGAGTGGCGACTGGCCGGCACGAGTTAGATGGAAATGTAAAGCGAGGATTACCGTGACTAAGTGGGTCTACTTTTTTGGTGCAGGAAAAGCAGAAGGTAATGGCGAGTGGCGCGATCTGCTGGGCGGAAAGGGCGCGGGGCTTGCGGAGATGACCAGGATTGGTCTCCCCGTACCGGCCGGGTTCACCGTATCGACAGAAGCTTGCGACGATTTTTACAAGAGCGGGAAGAAGTTCAACAAAGAGGTGCGCAAGCAGGTCGCCGAGAACGTTTCAAAGCTCGAAAAGGTTACCAAGAAGAAGCTTGGCGATCCGAAAAATCCGTTGCTTGTCAGCGTACGGTCGGGTTCGGCGCGTTCGATGCCGGGGATGATGGAGACGATCCTGAATCTCGGGTTGAATGACAAGTCCGTCGAAGGACTTGCATCGGTGACAAAGAACGATCGATTTGCCTATGACGCCTATCGCCGGTTCGTGCAGATGTACTCGACCGTGGTGATGGGCATGTCAAAAGAGGACCTGGAGCATCGCTTGCGGGGCCTAAAGAGCAAGCTCGGCGTGAAGGAAGACACGGCAGTGCCGGCTAGCGGCTGGAAGGAATTGGTAGGCGAGTACAAGGCGTACTTCAAGCAACAGGCCGGCCACGACTTCCCGGAAGACCCGATGGACCAGCTGTGGGGGGCGATCGGGGCAGTCTTCGGCTCGTGGATGGCAGAGAAGGCCGTCACCTATCGTCGCGTGGAGAAGATTACCGGATTACTCGGCACCGGCGTGAACGTACAGCAGATGGTATTCGGCAATACGGGCGATAACTCCGGCACGGGCGTCTGTTTCACCCGCGATCCGAGTACCGGAGAAAAGATGTTTTATGGCGATTACCTGACCAATGCTCAGGGGGAAGACGTTGTCGCCGGCATACGCACTCCCGTGCACCTGACCGAACTGGCAAAGATAATGCCCAAGGCATACGCCCAGCTCGAAAAAGTTCGAGTGCAACTTGAGAAGCATTACCGCGACATGCAGGACATGGAGTTCACCGTTGAAGACGGCAAGCTCTACATGCTGCAGACCCGCACAGGCAAGCGCACTCCTGCCGCGACGTTCAAGATTGCTGAGGACATGGCAAACGAAAAGCTCATCACCAAAGAAGAAGCCATCCTCCGAATAAAGTCCGAGGACATCGAGCGTCTCTTCTATCCGGTGATCGATGTCAAGGTCGACAAGAAGTCGCTCGAATCGCGGATTCTCACGCACGGTATCAACGCGGTACCTGGCGCCGCGGTTGGAAAGATCTGCTTGTCGGCGATCGAAGCGGAAGAATGGGCCAAGAAGGGCGAGAAGGTGATTCTCGTTCGACGGGAAACGAGCCCGGAAGATGTGGGCGGCATGGCGGTCGCACAAGGAATCCTCACAGCGACAGGTGGCAAGACCAGCCATGCGGCCGTCGTTGCCCGCGGATGGGGCAAGTGCTGCATCGTCGGCGCGGAGTCCCTGGACATCGACTACAAAGCCAAAACCATGAAGGTCACCAAGACCGGTAAGGTTCTGAAGGAAGGCGACTGGCTCACTTTAGATGGCAGCGAGGGCATCGTCTACAGCGGAGAAATGCCGCTTGTGACACCGGAGTTGCCGAAGTCCTACTTCACGATCATGAAGTGGGCAGACAGTATTCGGACCCTCAAGGTGCGCACGAACGCAGATACTCCGCAGGATGCGCGCAAGGCCATCGAGTTCGGGGCTGAGGGAATCGGCTTGTGCCGTACCGAGCACATGTTCTTTACTGACTTCGAGCAGCCGGAGAAAAGCCACGAGCGGCAACGCGCGATTCAAGAGATGATCCTTGCAAACGACAAGGAAGCGCGCGTGAAGGCCCTCGACAAGCTTCTCCCGTTCCAGCGGCGCGACTTCGTTGGTATCTTTCAGGCCATGGACGGACTGCCAGTGACGATTCGCCTGATCGACCCGCCACTGCATGAGTTTGTGCCACACGACAAGGCCAAACAAGAAGAGCTCGCCAAGGAACTGGGAATTAGTGCCGATGTGGTAGCGCGCCGGGTGGCTCAGTTGCACGAGTCAAATCCGATGCTTGGTCATCGCGGTTGTCGACTGAGCATTACGTATCCCGAAATCCTCGAGATGCAGGTGCGAGCGATCATCGAAGCTGCTATCGAATGTCAAAAAGGGCGAGTTAAAGTACTACCTGAGATCATGATTCCCCTTACTCTCGACAGGAAGGAATTGGCAATTCTGACCGATGCGACCCGTCGGGTAGCCGATGACCTTATCAAGAAAGCCGGTGTAAAACTACCGTACCTCGTTGGAACGATGATTGAACTGCCTCGCGCAGCGTTGCTGGCGGGAGAGATCGCACAAGTGGCCGAATTTTTCTCGTTCGGCACAAACGATCTGACCCAGACCACGATGGGCTTGTCCCGCGATGATGCGGGCCGTTTCTTGCCCGACTATGTGGATGAAAAGAAGGCCGGTGTCTTCCTTGGGGATCCGTTCCAGACCCTCGACACCAAGGGCGTAGGCATGTTGATCCGCTGGGGTATCGAACAGGGGCGTAAAACCAACCCGAAACTAAAGGTGGGTATCTGTGGCGAACACGGAGGGGACTCTGACAGCGTGAAGTTCTGCCATGAAGTGGGCATGAACTACGTCAGCGCTTCGCCGTTCCGGGTGCCAATCTCTCGCCTGGCCGCAGCGCAAGCAGTGGTCGAAGCGAAGCAGAAGGCCAAAAAGAAAAAGTAGGCTGAACCGGGCCGCGCGGAATCTAAAGTGATAGTTGAAGTGAGGATCGGGCGGCTCGCTACGGAACTGTCATCGCGCGTCGACATGTCAAGCACTGCTTGAATATGTCGGCGCGCAGACGTGTGCGGGCAAAGCGGCAGCATGTCACAGGTTCATTCATCACTTCAAGTGGACCTCGGAGAAAATACTGACGGAACTGATGTTCGAATGCATTTAAGCTTGCGCTGCACAGGAAGCGAGGAGGCAGGATGAAATCGAACAAGTACATCGGAATGTTTGTGGTGTTGATGGCAGTCTGGATTGTGGCGTTCGTGGTATTTCACGTAACAAGTTTTCTGATCCACCTGTTGCTGTTTGGCGCGCTCGTGTCCCTCGCTCTGCATTTCTTGTGGGGCGGAAAGAAGAGCGATCTATCGCGTCCGCGCGGGGAATGAGACACGGCCGCTTTCTGCGATTCGCGGTTCCCCACACGAGACACTTGGGCGATCGCGCGGTATGCTGGATTGGGAGGATCGAGAACGCATGAGCCGGATATTGACGGTCGAGGATGTGAAGCAGGCAATACAAGTGGCCAAGAGCGGTGGGGCGAATCCCGCGGGAGTACTGCTTGGTCTGTTCGAGGGACTGGGGGATGACGCTTCGGTGACTGGAAGCGTCCTGTCACAGGGACTTCGCGACTCCGGTATCCCAGTGCCGCCAGAAGCAAAAGAGATACTCGAGGGCGTCACCTCGATTGAGAAAAAGGGAGATAAAGTTCAACTGGTGATGAACGCTCAATTGCAGCCGACGGTGCGCGATACGCAGTTGCGGCTGGGACCGACCGTCTCCGCCGTGCTACAGAAGTTCCCGGATGGCGTTGCGCTGGCTGAGATCAGCGGGATCGCGGTGAATAAGTTTGTATGGATCGACATCCAGCGCGTGCAATTCCACGACAGTGGCGCCAAGCGGTCGGTTCGCGTCGATACCAATTTTGGCGGCAAAGAGTTTGATCTGCCTTAAGAATCGCGCACAGACCGGTCGGCTATGCTGGCCTGTTTCAGATTGCATCGGCCGCGACTCGCAACTTGGTTCGCCTTTTACTGGCAGCCTAGTTCAGGTCGCACAGCGATTCGCCTCGCTGTGGGCGACCGACAAAGTTAGGCTGTATTCCCGTGCGTTCGCCCAGGTGATTTAAAAATCCAATTGCAAGAGAATATGGTTCATGCCAGAAGTGCTCTCTTTCTGTTCGCTGGGCCGCAAGCTGTCCCAGCTGTCTGCTGTGGTTGATCGGCTCAAAGAGGGATGAGATGAACAACTTGAGGGTGGTATTGGTGGCACCGCGTAACCCCCTGAATATCGGGGCGGTGGCCCGAGCCATGAGCAATCTGGGAGCGTTGCAACTGCGCCTCGTGACGCCGTACGAGAAAGCATACAGGGAGGCGCGATCGGCCGTGGGCGCGGCGGGCGTATTGCGCGAGGCGGAGGAGTTTGGTTCGGTGGCGGAGGCCATAGCGGATTGCACGCTGGTCGTCGGAACGACAGCGATCGGAAATCGCGAAATCAGGCAGCCGCTACGAGCGCTGCAAGAAGCGGGCCCGGCGATTTGGGAGCGAATGTCATCCGGCAAGGTGGCAATATTGTTTGGTTCGGAGAAGTGGGGTTTGTCGAATGAGAATTTGAGCCACTGTCATTGGCTCATGCACATTCCAACGAGAAAAGAGCATCATTCGATGAATCTCGGCCAGGCGGTGGCAGTGTGTTTGTGGGAGCTGAGGCGAACGGAAATAAAGGGGACAACGCCCAGAGTTGCCGGAAGCAAGGTTCTCGACAAAAAACAGGAGTTGACCCGCGAAAAAGACGAAAGCGGAATATGGCCAGCGGAGCGAAAGAAGGGGGCAGCGGAGATTCGCACCGTAGAGCGGATTACTGAAGTAATGCTCGAGGTATTGCGGAAGAGCGGGTATGTGGCGCCCCGGGGCCGTGCTCTGGCAGAAGAGAAATTGCGGCGGATGCTGCGAAGGTTTGAGTTGGACAGGGCCGATGCCGAAGTGTTTTTGGGGATGATGCGAAAAATTGCTTGGAAAATCGATACTCAGTAAACGTGGGTCACTGGAGTCGTTTAAGTGGGCATTCTGAAGAAGAAATAGAGGCCAAAGAAAAAGAAGATGATGTCGGGTGACCAGCCGGCAAGCATGGGAGGCAGTTGACCGATGCCGCCCATAGCTTCAAAAAGCGCAGAGATGGCCCAGTAGCCGATACCGATCCCGACGCCCATGGCAATGCCGCTGACGGCGCCACGGTTTCCGACAAGCAACGCAAAGGGAATTGCCAGCAGCATGCTGATCGGTGCGATTAAAGGGTAAGCGAGCTTCTTGTGCCATTGCACGCGCAACGGCGAAACTTCAAAGCCAGCCCGCTGGAGCCCTTCGATATATCTGTCCAGATCAAACAAGTTCATCTGGATGGCCTGAATGACCTCACGGTTGAAGTAGCTGGGTGCCTCGACCAGTTCGGGCAGTGTGGTCACGCTGAATGGCGCGTATCTCGTGACCTGCCCGCCATTAAAATCGCGCACCCATCCCGATTCGAGGACCCACGTTTTTTCCGGGAGCAGCCAGCGTGCGCGCGTGGCGAAGATGCGACGGCGCATCTCAAAGGTAGTGGGATCCAGTTCAATGACAGTCAACCCCCCGAAAAGATTCTGTGTCGAATCGAAAAGATCATAATTATAAATTTTTGAGTTTTCGCCAAAGATCCAGCGCTGTGGTCGTGTGTAGGTCTGGGGCGGTTTGCCCTTAATCTGGTTGCGCAAAGCATCCTGCCGCTGGTTGGCGTACGGCAGGTAGGTGCTGTCGAGGATGAATAGTGAGCCAGCGAGGAGCGCCCCCGCAAGGAGTACAGGCACAGTGAGGCGATAGAGACTGATGCCGCTGGCCTTGAACGCAATAATCTCGTTGTTCTTGCTCATCACCCCAAAGGTAACCAGCACGGCGACAAGTGCGCCGAGCGGAGTGAGTTGATAGAGCAGGTAGGGCATTAGGTAGCGGAAGTAGTTGATGACCACGAAGAAGGGAATGTGGTGACGGGCGATATCGTCCAACAGTTCAAAAAAGGTGAATGTCTGGAATAGCAGGATGAAAATCGCCATAACCGTCAGGAAGTTGTAGAAAAAGCGGCGCAACACGTAAAGGTCGATAATTGTGTGGATGCTCGAAGCTGTGATGCTTCCGGCATCGGCGCGGACTGAACCATTTTCGACAC
Organism: Candidatus Acidiferrales bacterium; assembly: GCA_963723725.1. GTDB lineage: Bacteria > Acidobacteriota > Terriglobia > Acidiferrales > UBA7541 > Acidiferrum. Next base: position 611,731 of record CAVRSA010000009.1, on the reverse strand, counting down.
GATGAAGATTCGAGTCTGCGCGGGCAATCGAAGAGCCGTTGATTGCCGAACGCGCCGGCTTTTTCGCTTTCCGGCGACGCCGGTACAGGCGCCACATTACCACGAGCCTTTCAAGGAAGCTGCGGGCTTCCACTTCGCCGCGATAACGTTCCATGCGCGGAAGAAGCGCAACACCGACAAGCGCCAGAATCGCATTAGCCGCCCACATGCCGACCCAAGGCGGAACAACTCCCTGGCGAGCTAAACCCGCGCCAAAAATGAACAGGAGGTAGTATGCGCCGATGACGATAACGGCGAGGAGCGTACCAGCAGCACGACCGCCCCGCCTCGGCTGCGAGCCGAGCGGTACGGCAATCAACGCAAATACGAAACAGGCAACGGGAAAGGCGAACCGCTGGTTGAGCTCTACCCGGGCGTCGCGCCAATTCTTAGTGCGGTCCCGCCACAATTGCGAGAGTGAACGCTCGGGATTGCTCAGTTCCCGTTCCTGGCCGTTGTCCATGCCACTGACTTCGATAGGCCAATCGCTGCGACCGAATGCGGTGACTGAATAATTGTTGGGGTCCTGACGGTTCATCTCATGCGTCGAGCCACCATTAAGGTGCAGTTCTAGTTTGCCCTGCTGAGAATCGGCAATTACAATCGCGCTTTCTGCGAGGGTAATCCGCGAGCCGCTCTCTGTTCCGGCTTCGGCAAGAAACACACCGTTCCAGCGGGTGCCGCTTGCGAGCACATCATTGATGTAGAGAACCAGATGGGGAAAGCGTTCGTCAAATACACGCGGTGTGACCTGGAATGAGATTTGGGAAGTGATCAGCTGACCTTCAATATCACGCAAGGCACGGAGACTTTTTGGAGCGACCCAGATGGTCATGGTCAGAGTCAGGGCGGCGCCGAGTACAGCCAGCACTCCGACCGGAAGCAGAATCCGTTTTCGGCTGATTCCGAGCGCGGTCAGCGCGATAATTTCGCTGTCCATCGCCATGCGGCCGAGGCCCAGGAGGACGCCGACCAGAACTGCCATTGGTACGGTAAAGACCAGAACGCTCGGAATGATGCAGAGAAAGAGAGTGGCGATCTGTGACCCCGAGCCGGAGTGACGAACAAACAACTCCATGAGCCGCACAAGCTTGGGAACGAACAGCACAAATGTAAAAATGATTAGGCCGAGAAGAGCGTGACGGAGAACTTCTCGAACGATGTAGCGGTCCAGGATGCGCATGGCGCGATTGAAAGTGTAACATGGGCAGTAGGTTTGAGAAGCGATAGGCGCGAGTTGAGAATTGCGTTTAGAACAAGGGGAACCAGGTCGAGATGAATCGAATCAATTTGGCGTTGTTATGGCACATGCATCAGCCGCAGTATCGGGATCCGGAAACCAGAAAATACGTGTTGCCATGGACGAGGCTGCATGCGACCAAAGACTATTATGGAATGATCAAGCTGTTTGAAGAGTTTCCCTCCTTCCACGCCACGTTCAACATGGTCCCTTCGCTGTGCCTGCAACTGGAAGAATACGCCAGTGGACAATTTAACGAGCCGTGGTTCAACCTGGCCTTCAAGAACGCCGAACAGCTGACCAAAGAAGACAAGATGGAGATTCTGGCGCGCGCCTTCCAGGTGAACCTCGAACGACTGCTGACGCGCTGGCCTCGTTTTGTGGAATTGCACGAGTGGTCTCGGGGCGCGGGCGGGGCGCAGGCGCTCATTACATTCACGGCAAGGGACTGGAGGGATCTGCAGTTACTCTCGCAGTTGGCGTGGATGGACGAAGAGTGGCTGGCGAAAGATACGGTAGTCAGCCGGCTGGCGAACCGGGGCAAGGATTTCAGCGAGAAGGACAAAGAGGCGCTGAAGGGGAAAATTATCGAGTTGATCGGATTGGTCTTACCCGCCCATCGGGAAGCCGCGCAGCGTGGACAGATCGAGTTGAGCACCACACCGTTTTATCATCCGATACTGCCGCTGATTTGTGATTCGGATATCGCCCGAGTGGCGAACCCCGGTACACCCTTGCCAAGAAGAGCTTATCGGCGTCCGGAAGACGCGCGTGAACAGTTGCGACGCGCGAAGGAATACCACGAAAAGACGTTTGGCATGAAGCCCGTGGGATTGTGGCCTTCGGAAGGATCGGTTTCCGATCAAGCGCTGGCCATCGCGGCGGAAGAAGGATTCGAGTGGTTCGGTACGGATGAGGGCGTACTGGGGCGCACCCTGAATGTAGGATTCTTTCGGGACTCGCAGGGGATACCTGCGAATGCCGAACGAATGTACCAGCCGCTGCGCGTACAGATGGCAACAACCGGAATTACGGGTTTGTTCCGCGATCATGTACTGTCAGATCTGGTCGGTTTTGTCTACAGCCGCATGGACAGCAAGGCAGCGGCTGCAGATCTGCATGGGCGCTTGCGTCACCTGGGCGAGTCGGTCGGAACACAAGCGGGCAAGCCGCTGACGATTTGCATTTTCCTCGATGGGGAAAACGCCTGGGAATACTACCCGGGGAACGGCCGGGAATTCCTGCGCGAATTTTACCGTCGTATCAGCGATGACAAGGACTTCCGGGCATTGACCGCCAGCGAAACGATCGCGGCCGCGGGGGATGTGCCGACAAGCGGTGGAATTTTTCCCGGTTCCTGGATCAACGCCAATTTTGATGTCTGGATCGGCGATCGGGAGGATGTGACTGCGTGGGATTTGTTGTGGGACGCACGCGAAGCTTACGGCCGCGGTGTGGACGCGAATGCCAAAGGGCACACGGATGCGCCGACGACCGAAGAGCTCGCGAAGGCCCAGGAGTCTCTGCTGGCGGCCGAAGGCAGCGACTGGTGCTGGTGGTACGGGCCGGAACACAGCACCGCAAATGATGCGGAATTTGACGCCCTGTATCGCAAACACTTGACGGGAATCTACGTCGCGATGGGGCAAGTGGCACCGGAAGAACTAGCGAAGCCGATCAAGCGACAGCCGGAACGCGCGTATCAGCTATGGCCGTCGACATTCCTGAACGTGAAGATCGATGGAGTGGATTCGTCCTATTTCGAATGGCTGGGAGCGGGCGTCTATTCTCCGGAGCGTCGCGGCGGAGCAATGCACGGGCGGGTATTTTATCTGAAAGAGCTGCGCTACGGGTTTGAGCGGGAGCGATTCGTCTTGCGCATTGATTGCTTCCCGGACGTACTGGGTGAACTGGATGATCCGGAATTTCGCATTGTGCTGGGCGGAAAGGAAGAAACAACGGTAGTGGTGAATCTTGAGCGCGGGCGGTTAAAGGAAATCGCCCTTGAGAAAGATCGCGTTTGCCTTCTCAATCCAGAGCAAATTGTCACGGCGGAATATGAGAGGATCCTCGAAGTGGCAGTGACGAAGGAAGTGATGGATTTGCGCGGGCTGAATAAGTTCCGATTAGGCGTGGCTCTCTGGCATGGGGGACTTCCGATTGACGTACTGCCGGCGGAGGGAACGCTCGATGTGCAATTGGGCGAAGAGAACTATGCTTGGCCGGTTCTGGCGGAATAGTATTGCGGCCTCGTGTTTATCGTCCGGTTTCGCGGAGAATTTGTCACCGTTGCTTTGCCGAATTTCCTAGACCATCCCACCAACCCTGCAGAAACGGGCGCCTCAGACGCGGACAGCCCCGCTGTACAGGGATACCCGTATTGTTGACAGGCCGGGCTTTATTACTATCTGTAACGTTCTTTTTGGTATCAGCAAGACTTGCGAATTTTGGAAAACACAAATGAGCGGACGTGTGCCAGTGCGAATTCTCATAGCGGATGATCACCAGTTCGTTCGTCGGGGTGTGCGTTCGCTGCTCGAACAATCCGGCGCCGCAGAAGTGTGCGGGGAAGCGATCAATGGGCGGGAAGCGCTTGATATGGCGAAAGCGCTCAAGCCTGAGCTTGTCATTATGGATGTAAGCATGCCCGAAATGAACGGATTGGACGCGACCAGAGAAATCGTTCGCGAATTGCCTGGCACGCCGGTTCTTTTTCTTACGCAACACGATAGTGGCGAGATGCTGAGGCTCGCGATCAAATCCGGCGGGCGTGGTTACGTCGTGAAGTCTTCTCTCTCCGACCAGTTGCTGCTGGCGATCGAAAAACTAGTGAGGGGCGAGTGGTTCCTGGACGGCCGATTGACCGACACCCTCGATCAGGCCACTGACAGCAAGGAAATCCTGCAACGCAGCGCGGTTCTCGAAATGGAGATTCGGGAGAGCGAAGAACGGCTTCGATCCGTTATGGATAGCATGGTCGAGGGATTGTTCACGGTAGATTCCAGGTGTCGTGCCACCTACATCAATCCCGCGGCAGAGAAGTTACTCGGCTGGGCGCGCGAAGAATTGATTGGCATGAATCTGAACGAGTTGATTCTAGGGCCCGGTGCGGACGACGTGAAACAGTCAGAGATCTGCAGGCTAATTCTCGAAGAAGGCCGGGAATTCAGAGAGTGCGAACACTCCTTTCTGCGGCGGGACGGCACCTCATTCCCCGTGGTCTATAACGCTTCACCGCTTAGATCGAGGGGTGCCATCACTGGAATCGTCCTTGGATTCAGGGACGACAGCGCGCGCAAGGAGAGTCGAGAAAATGAGCAACGATTCCGGACGCTGGCCGACAATATTCCGTCCCTGGCATGGATGAGTGACGAGGCGGGACGCATATATTGGATCAATCACCGCTTAAGCGATTTTGCCGGAGCGCAACTGGACGAACTGAACGCTGGCGGATGGGCTCGGTGCCATCACCCGGAGTACCGCGACGGCATAAAGCAGAGGTTTTATGAAGCAGTGCGGCAGGGAACAGTCTGGGAGGATACCTTTCCGCTACGCCGTCACGACGGGAAATATCGGTGGTTTCTGTCAAGGGCTGTGCCGGTTCGCGATGAGGACGGCAAAATCGTCCGTTGGTTTGGATTGAATACAGACATTACCGAGCAGCGGGAGGCGATGGAGGCATTGCGAAGGAGTGAAGAGCGCTTTGAACTTCTGGTCAACTGCAATCTGCTCCCCATGACTCATTCAGTGGACGGACGAATTTTGGAAGCAAATGAAGCGTATCTTCAGCTGTTCGGCTATACCGAAGAAGAACTACGCAATGGTGAAATCAGCTGGCGAAAGCTGACTCCGCCGGAATACTGGGAAGCGGGGGAAGAAGGAATCGACAAGCTGCGGGTTGCGGGGGTGTGTCCGATCTATGAGAAGGAATATTTTCACAAGGATGGAACGCGCATTCCGATCCTGATCGGAGCAGTAACTGTGAACAAGGAACCTCTGGAATATCTGACTGTTGTTCTGGATATCCGGGAAACAAAGAGGGTAAATGACGAATTGCGGCAAGCGCAGGCCGAACTCGAACGGAGGGTCAACGAGAGGACCCGGGAACCGGCCACCGCCATGGCGGCATTACGCGACGAGATTCTGTTCCGCGCGAAAACAGAAGAGCGGCTGAGAGAACTTTCCGCAAAGGTGTTGCGGGTACAAGACGAAGAGCGGCGCAGAATTGCCCGCGACCTGCATGACAGCGCTGGTCAGACGCTGGCAGCGCTAAAAATGTCGCTAGGTGCACTGCGAAGATCTCATCCCGAGATTGAGGGCGCCGCTGCGCTGAAAGATGCGACAGATTTTGCTGAGAGCGCAATTCGGGAGATACGGACTACATCTCATCTATTGCATCCGCCGTTGCTCGATGAAGTCGGGCTGCAATCGGCTTTGCAGTGGTTTACCAGCGGATATGCCGAACGCAGTGGAGTCGACGTTTCCCTGAAAATGGACAGCGAAATGTCACGATTGCCTGCCGAGTACGAATTGTGTCTGTTTCGGCTGGTTCAGGAATGTTTGACGAATATTCATCGGCATTCGGGGAGCAAAAGTGCGACCGTAGACCTCGATCGTAGGGAGGAATACGTGAGGCTGGAAGTGGTAGACCAGGGCAAGGGAATGCCCGAAGAAATTCAAAAGAAGATCATAGCCGGCGAAAATCCGGGCGTAGGCCTGCGAGGGATGAGGGAAAGGATCCGCCAATTGGGCGGAAAGGTCAGCATCCACTCGAATGCCGGAGGTACAACGGTCAGCGTCGTTCTACCCTTGTTTTGCAAAAGAGATGGCGAAGCCGTACAAGCTCCAGATTTCACAGTGTTTTCACTCGGTTCAAACAACGCGGACGCCACGGAACCTTAAGTGCACCCGGAAGCCGCGTGCCTAGCTTCCGGGGCTTGAGACGCGCCCGGATACTGTAAAGGGCCGGTCGAAGGGACTGACGTCGCATCTGCCCCTGCCTGTCCCGAGTGAAACGCGCGACTGTAAGTCGACGCGCGGTGGCGTACAGAACGCAGGTACAGGTCGCTACTCTTTGGGCAAGTAGATATGTTCAACTGTAGACGTACTATGGCCCTTTCTAAGACGCTTCTGAAAAAATGGAATGGCGTGGACCCGACATTCCTAGGCCGGGTGTGTGCCCGGGCGAAGGGATGTATCTTGGGACTAATCGCATTGAGGGTATTCTGTGGGTTCGGCAGCAGAGACTAGCGGTGGGTCGGAAGAATCGCGGAAATTGGACGAGTCGGTTGCGGCTCTTGCAGGAACTCGCGCGAATCCGCTGGCCATCGAAATTTCCGTGAATGCCACCGGGACGCGCCCCGGAAGTGGTCAGGACAAACGCGAACTTTTTTCCGAAGATACGGAAACGGTACTGGTGTTTCCGGATGGCGCGGTAATTCATTTGTCTGCCGCAGTGGCGACCGGCCAATTGCTTTTTCTCACCAATAAGAAAAGAAATATTGAAGTGGTTTGTCAGGTCATCGGGAAGCGCATCTACCGGCCGACGAGTTGCTATGTGGAGCTGAAGTTTACCGAGGACATGCCCGACTTCTGGGGCGTTACGTTTCCAGAATCAGGCGCGGAAGTTCAAGCAGCTGTGGCAGAAGTGCAATCGATCGCAAGCGCGGAACTGACCGAAGACGGAGCGGAGCCTCACGCTCCGATGCCTACAGATCAAGAAGTGGAGAGTTTGCGCGAGGATGTAGAGGTCCTGCGGCAACAATTGGAACAAGCACAGAGGGCGAGGGACTCCGCGCAGACGGTAGCGGATATGGCAGCGCCTGGAGGGTGGGCACCTGTCGAACCGACGCCCGAAACAGAGACACTGAAAGCTGGCTTGAATTCTTCCGGGCCGCCGCTCGCCACGGAATTACCGGTAGTAGAAGATCGCACCGTGATCATGTCGGCGAATGAGCCTGCGCCGACGTTTGCGCCAACGTTCACCCCGGCAACGGTGATCATTCCCTCGGTCACTCCGACCGTACCCTCGACTGTGGCATCGGAGGCTAACGAACAAGTGCCTCCGGCTCCTTGGAAGAGTTTTGGTCTGGCAGAGGACGTTGCTGTCGCTAACAAGGCCTCCCACTTGGCTGCACCGCCGGCCCCTCCCCCTGCGAGCGAACGGAAACCGCCTACTCCGATGGCACTGCCGAATCGAGAGCTCGGGACGAAGGTAGATCCTGAACAGGAACTGATCGATCAGTTGTTGCCGCAGCCCGCGCTTGATTTTTCGAAAGCCCCTAAACACGTTGGTGGCCCGGACCCGGACGATCCGTATTCGATTTACAAACCGACGAAAGCCAAGATGGAAAAGTGGATATCGGTGACGCTGATCCTGGCTCTCGCCGGGTCCGTGGGTTTTGGAGTTTGGAGATTAGGGTTGATTCACACCTTGGCGAGACTGAGGATGCCGAAGAATGCGACGGTCAGTCAACCCGGTGCTGCGTCGGCGCCGGTTGCGACTCCGCCGGCCTCTGGACCAGGGACTCGTCCGGAAGAGGCCGCTCTGCCGGGCAAAACATTGGCGGAGGATGATGGGACCACTCCACCTTCAATCGGCACAGGTTCCCCTGCGGACGCAGCCGTTTCAGGCGAAAAGAAGACCGCGAACGCAGCGGATTTTCATGCAGCAGGACCCGTCCCGGAATCAGAAAACCAGGCCGCGCATAAGAGCGGCACGACGGCGAACGGCTCCGCCCCACTGAAGAAGGCGAATGCACCATCGAAGAATGTGAAGATGAGATCCACTCAGGATGAAGTGGTGGAGGCTCCGGTAGAGGCCCCGATACCCGACGATGCGCCCGTGGTCGCTGCGAAGCTGCTGAAAGCTGTGAGTCCAATCTATCCGCCAGAAGCGATGAACAACTTCATCACCGGAGATGTCAGGTTAAAAGCCGAACTCGACGATAAAGGGAAGATTCGGGATGTTGAGGTGGTCTCTGGTCCCGCAGCATTACGCCCCGCGGCGATTGAGGCGATGAAACAGTACGAATACGCGCCAGCAACGAAAGGCGGGCGGCCGGTAGCGTCGCAGGTCAACGCAACGATCAAGTTTTGGTTTAATCCGTAGCAGAAGGACGTTCACGCGAGGGGTAAGGAGGCGACGGGCTCATCGACAACCCCGTACTTCCTCAAAAGGCTCTCAGGTGCAGGAATTGGCCGCGTTAGACCATTCTTCCTGGACCGTATAGGCGTCCAGCTTTTTCGTTTTCCAGGCACAGATGTCCCCGATTTCGCCGTTCGCATCGTCATACCATCCTTGTCCTGGAACGGGATCCGTGATCGCTTCGCACAGTTCATGCGACGAAGTGGATGTGAGCGAGTCCATGGCGGATAGACCGCCCAGGCATCCTGTGCAGCCCGGATAGGGCATGACCGCATAATAAATTCCCCCGCTTGTTACGTCGTGATAGCCACAAAAATCGGTACAGGACGCCGAGCCACTGAGGATGACCTGTGTGCCCGGAGGGAGATAAAAAAAATACAGCGAATTGGCGTTTGCAGCGGGAAGTCGGCCGGCGGAAATCTCGTTTACGAGCTTTGACTGGATTGCGGAATCGGCGATGGAGGCTCCGGGTTCAGAATCTGTGAGGGTAAGCGTTCCGATTAACACGCCGTGGCCGATTTTTTTGCCAGTGACGCTGTATTCGCCGAGCTGATCGATCAGGGTGCTGGTCAGAACAAAGTCAAAGAAGTCATTTAGCTGTTTCTGCAATGCGGCGTTGACTGTCTCCTGCCACGCCTTCCCCCAGAAAACTGTGAATACTTCCACGTTTGTGAGCAATGGGCCGTCACGGTAAGTGAATTTGGGTGCTGATGACGCTGCTACACGGGGCGGGACAGGGTGCAACGGTACGATGCGGATGGGCGTCGAGATCTTGCTCTGCGCAGAATGCGATTTCTTGCGAACCGTGCGAGGCATGGTGAACTCCTTGTCCGGCGGGCCTGGGCAACTGGCTGGCGACGAGGGGGATCTTGCTGCCGGGAAAGGCAGGGTAAGCGAAGAGCCGGCGGCTGTAAATGGAGTAGAGACAGTAGAACGTGCGGCCTTTTGAGGGCACAGAATCCGAAGTCCAAATCACCGACCCATCCTGCATCCGGTTAGAAGAGTTTGACCGCCAGCCGTTGCGGGCGGATTCCGGCGGGGATCATGGTGATGAGACTGTCGGTCCGGGTGCGGATGACTGACAGGTCGCCAGAGTATTCGTTCACGACCAGCAGCATCGTTGGTGGTGCGCCGTCGTCAGATGGATCGAAACGCATGGCTCCGGGAGAGGCACCCACATTGATGGGACGGGCGACACGGCGGTTAATGATATCGAGGGGGAGGACGCGACCGGCTTCGCGATCGGCGACATACATGATCGTGGCGTCATCCGTCAGGATCCCGCTGGCAGGGGCTGAACCGAGAAGAATGTAATCGCCGAGTTCGTGGGTCCAGGTGTTAACGACCTGCAGGCCATGGGCGTCGGGAGACAGGAGATAAAGTTCGCCTCCGTCGGGCTTGAGAATCATCTGGGTTGGATTCCCGGCGAGTTCGAGATTTGTCAGAAGAGCACCGCGCTCGAGGTCGACAACCGAGAGGCGCCTTTGGCTGCGGCTCATGACAAAGGCTATCGTTCCGTCGGGGAGTGAGCGGACTTCATCCGGATCTGGAACAACCGGGACCTCGGCGCGTTCTTGCAAGTTCGCAGCATCGTGAATGCCAAGCGTCCCTGCCCGGCGGTTGACGACCAGAACCAGCCTATTGTCGGCCGTGATCCGCGCCTGGACGGGCTGTGCGCCGGTCGCGGCCCGCCCTATGATGGCGTGGGTCGCGCAGTCGATAGCGATCAGCTGGTTGGTGCCGGAAGAGGTCGTGAAGACGCGGTCGCCCTTTGGAGAAAAATCGAGCGAATAGGGGAGAGATCCGACATCTATTTTAAGCGCGACTTGATCCGTGCGCGGGTCCATCACCCACAGATAGCCGCCGGAACTGCTAACTCCCCAGATTTCAGCACGTGTAGGATGCTCTCGAAGGTCAGCAATGCCGCTGCCGACAAATGTCTTGGCGATGGCCCGCAGGGAGATGAGGTCGATTACGGTGACAGTACCGTCGCTGGAACTGCTGACGTAGGCATGAAGATGCAGGCCTGGGCGCAGAAAGGACGGGCGATGCTCGCGAAGAAGAACGACGAGCAGAGAGACAAGAAGAATAGCGAGGACAAAATAGACGCGGAAGTTTTTAGCGCGAGACATGTGGTCAAATGATTTTACATGAGGATAGTCAAGGATGGAGTGGCGATCGGCGCCCGCAGCGCGTGTCAGGAGAGCTTGGCGTATTCAGATCGGGCGGCGAGAAGCACAGGAATGTCAGGGTCAGCGTCTTTCCAGAGCGCGAAGAAGTCCTGGTAGGCGGTGCGAGCTTTGCCGTTCTCGCCCTGTAGGACATAGGCGCGAGCGAGATTCAGTTGGGCCATAGGGTAGAACGGACTGACCGGATTGAGTCCCCGGTGGTCGAGAATTTTCTGGAATTCGGCGGCCGCCTTGGCGCCGTCCTTCAATTGGAGATACGCGCTTCCGCGAGCGTAAAGGGACAAGTACTGGGCGTAGCGCCCGTCCAGCTCGTATCTTCGTGACGGTTCCAGAATGGTGACGGCTTCCGCGGCTTTATTCTGATGAATGAGGTTGGTCGCTTCAACACTCGGGGCCGCCGTGTACTTGACGACCGTATCGTCCGGAAATTCCTTTATCAGATTGTCCAGGATCTTGCGCGATTGAACCGCATCGCCTAGCTGAGCGAAGGCAAAGGCGAGAGCGCTTCGCGCATAGCGATTCATAGAAAAGGCGAGCGCTTCGGTGGCTTCCTTGCGAGCGCGGTCGGCGAAGCCGTGAAGCGAGTCTGCGACGGCGTGCCGCACGGTAAGATTGGAAGCCAGTTCTGTCTGGCCATGCTGCCTGGCAACTTCAGTGGCCTTCAGACTCGTTTCGCGAGCGAGCTTGACCTTGCCCATCGCGTCCTGATACTCGGCGGCGATCAGCCAGGTTGTCGCCTCCATGTTGGAACCTGAGACGGCAGCGAGTTCACGCTGGGCTGCGGCCTGATCATTTTCGAGCAGTGCGATGACGTACAAGTTGGCGTGAAGGCCGGGACTGGCGGCTTTCTGGGCGATAGCAGTTTGCGCGAGCGCCTTGGCATCGTCGAAACGATTGAGATAAATGTACGCGGACATCTGGTGATAAAAGCCGAAGTGATCTGCGGGATCGACTTTCAGAGCTTCTGCTGCGGTTGCCAGCGCATTTTCCTGATCGCCGATAATCTCGTAGCCAAGCGCAAGATTCACAATGGGGCGGGTCTCGCGAGGATAAGTCTCCTGCCATTTTTTATAGACGTCATTCGCTTTTTCGTAATCGCCCGTGAGGATATCGAAATAGTGGCCTTCGATATACAGACGTTCGTGTTCGCTCGCGCGATCGCGAAGTTCATAAGCCTTACGAACCCAGGTCCTGGCGTCGGCGGAATTCCCGATGTTGCCAGAAGCGACGCCCAGCACGGCGTAGGCACTGGCGAAATTCGGATCGAGTTCGATGGCCCGCTTTAAGTGGGGTATAGCGCCTTCTTCATCCAGACGGTTGTGGAGGGCCTGACCGACGCTGAATTCCCTGAGCGCTTCGAGAGAAGACGTGGTGGCCTGTTCGAGGGGAGTTGTGAACTGCTGGATGCTGGAAAGAGACTCGCCGAGCTTGCCGCGGAGATCAGTAGCGGCTTTATCGAGAGACTTCAGGACCTGTTCCTTGCCGCCGGCTTCAACTTGTTGACGAGCGATCGAGTCGCCGGTCTGCGCGTTGCTTGCTTCGAGAGTGATGACGTAATCGTTGCCGAGGCTGGCGATCGAGCCGGAGATGATCGCTTTGGCGTTTTCTCGCTGGGAAATCTCGCGGGCGAGATCCTTGGTGATGCGCTCATCCGGTTTGTGGCCCATAAGTTTCAGTGCCGACTGAATTTTGGACTCGGACAGCAGGTTCAAGTAAGGGGATTGTTCGAGTTGCACGGCGAGCGCTTGTTTCAGGGTACCGTCAAAGACCGGATCACCTGTGGTGTTGACGAAATCGGATAGCACAACCGTGTCTTTGTCGGTAAGCGCGCGCGCGTGACGGGGAGAATAGAAAAATCCAGCGATGGCGATGCCCGCGACTACGACGAGACCGGCAAGCCAGGGAAGATAGCTGCGAAGGTGCGAAAGGCGGGAGAGCGAGGGACCGGTCGATGACGCGGCCGTCGATTCAACGGTACCAGCGGGAATGGAAGCAGCGGAAGTAACTGCTCGGACCGAACCGGAAGAAACTGGCTGAACTGGACTTGGGACTGAACCGGAGGAAGAAGGGATAGCGGAGACGGAGCTGGACGCTTGCTGCGAGTCGTCAACGGAAGGAGTGCCGGTGAAGGCGCTCGGATTGGAGCCGGATTCGATCTGGCGCTTCAGTCGCTTGAGATCAGTGCGCATGTCCGCAGCGGATTGATAGCGGAGATTGCGGTCCTTATCGAGGGCCTTCTGGAGGATTTCTTCAAGCTTCTGCGGGACTTCAGGATTGAGACGGACCGGAGAAACGGGCGCACGATTCATGATTGCGTCGAAGATGATGCCGGAAGTGTCGCCACGGAAAGGAAGCTGGCCCGTAGCCATTTCATAGAGAACGACACCGAACGAGAACAGATCGGTACGTGCGTCTAAGTCCTTGCCGCGAACCTGTTCGGGAGACATGTAGGCGACCGTACCGAGGGACGTGCCGGGGCTCGTCAACTGGCTGGTGTCGACGCCAAGCGTGTCCATGGTGTTGGTATGGCTGGCGGAACGGAGGGTGCCGGAGACTTTGGCGAGACCGAAGTCGAGAATTTTGGCATGGCCGCGCTTGGTGACGAAAATGTTGGCGGGCTTAATGTCGCGGTGAACGATATTTTCGGCGTGAGCGGCATCAAGGCCATCGGCAATTTCGATGGCGATCGCGAGGAGTTGCTCGTTCTCCATGGGACGACCGGAAATCAAGTGTTTCAGAGTGCTGCCGTCCAGGAACTCCATGGCAATGTAGCGGCTGCCTTCGTGCTCGCCGATTTCATAAATAGTGCAAATATTGGGGTGATTCAGCGAGGAAGCGGCGCGTGCTTCACGGCGAAACCGCTCAAGGGCCTGCGGATCCCGATTGAGATCTTCAGGGAGGAACTTAAGCGCGACGAAACGGCCAAGTTCCGTGTCTTCGGCCTTATAGACGACGCCCATGCCGCCACCGCCGAGTTTTTCGACGATGACGTAGCGGGAAATCTTCTTGCCAGGGAGCGGCTGAGAGTCAGGCATGGGTGCGAGTATCGTACGAGAGAGGGCGGGAGTTGGGCAAGTGGGGTGAGGAAGTGGTGAGGAAGTGGGGGTGAGTTAGACAACAGGCGTAGGCATTAGCATGCAGGTAAGTGAGTGCCCCAAGGAGCCAGTTTCGCGACCCGCGAGCACTCATTTTCGCCGATCAGATAGGTTGCTGAATCGCACGAATGTCCGGGACGATTGCAAGGAAGCGGTAGGTGTTGCGTTCTAAGCTCGGATCGGGATCGCCCAGAAGAGCGAGGAGGATGCGATGGAAATTGCGCACGGCGGGACAAGCGAGTTGGTCGAACGGACTGGATTTTGGGATCGGCAGTTTAACGCCGAGCCGACTGGGGGGCAGCGGGTGTTTGATTTGGTGTTTGGAATTGTGGGCCCGGTGGGATGCTTGATCGCAGACCCTGTGGTATTTCGACCGGACGGATTGGCGATGTATGGGGTGTTACAGGACGTTCGGCTGTTTGCCTACATGGTCAGCGCAATCGCGCTGGTGGCGCTTCTGTATTGGTTGGCGACGCGGAAGGGGTCTCGGCTTCTGGCGGGCGTCTTTTATGGCGCAGCGGTATTTTCTTTTGTGCTGGGAGTAGCGATGTTGCCGATTTCGATGCTCGGGTTAGTTGTACTGATTGGAGTGCTGGGGTTCATGCCGTTTCTTAGCGGGTTTGTATTTTGGAGAAGTGCCGTGAGGTGCGAGGAGTCGGCGTCGGGCGAACAGTCGATGGCGATGGTTGCTGCGGGATTCCTCGCGATATTGCTCGTACCGGGTGTGGTACAGGGAGGAGCGTCGTTTGTAGCGAACCGGGCACTCGCGCGCGTGATCGATGGTAGCCGATCGCAAACGATACGTGATGTGGCGACGTTACGGCGGTTGCGGATCGCAGCACCAACGGATCGAATTGTGAACGCCTATCAGGCGACCGGAGACGTGGTTGAGCGGGCAAGGCTGGCGGCGCTATACCGAGCGATTACCGGGGAGATGATCGAACGGCGGATTGAGCGCAGCGCGGACTGAGGAAGACGTTATCGATCAGTTGACCTGGCGGTGAACGACTTGAGCGATCTGGGTAACCTGTGTGTACAGCGACGCGTACTCGGGCGGAATAAGGGACTGAATGCCGTCAGAGAGGGCTTTTTCGGGTTGGTGATGGACTTCTACAAGCAGCCCGTCAGCGCCTACTGCGACGGCAGCGAGCGATAGCGGCAAAACCTTGTGACGCTTGCCGGTGCCGTGGCTGGGATCGACCAGGATCGGCAAGTGGCTCCGCTTTTTGACGGCGGGTACGACGGCTAGATCAAGCGTGTTGCGGGAAAAATCGGAGAAGGTGCGGACGCCGCGTTCGCAGAGCATAACGTTGTAATTGCCTTCGCTCATGATATATTCCGCGGCCATCAGAAACTCATCGAGCGTAGCGGACATGCCGCGCTTGAGGAGTACGGGCTTCTTGGCGCGGCCTGCGCGCTTTAATAAGGAAAAATTCTGCATATTGCGGGCGCCGATCTGGATGACGTCGGCATATTCGTCAACGAGATCGAGGGATTCGTTGTCGATGGCCTCGGTGACGATACCGAAACCGAACTTGTCGCGAACCTGCGCAAGGATTTTGAGCCCGTCTTCCCCAAGCCCCTGAAAGCTGTAGGGAGAAGTGCGCGGTTTGTAAGCGCCCCCACGGAACAGGCGAATGCCCGTGGGTTTGAGTTGCTCGGCGACGGCGAGGCACTGTTCGAGGGATTCGACGGCGCAGGGGCCGGCAATCATGGCAAGGTGCGGCCCTCCGACGAGGACGTCCCCCGAGGGGGTGGAAATGCGGACAACCGTGTCTTCCAGCTTGACGTCGCGCGAAACGAGTTTGTAGGGCTTGGTAACGGGAATACATTCGATGACACCAGGCATCGACTCGAGAACTCCGAGGTCGACAGCGCCGTTATTTCCGGTGATGCCGATGGCGGTACGGCCGGAGCCAGGGATGGCGTGGGCTTTAAAGCCGAAGGACTCGATGCGATTGCAGACGTCCTGTACCTGTTCCTTGGTAGCCTGTGACTGCATGACAACTAGCATGGTTGGCGTTTTCCTTTTGAATTTACGCGTGAGCCTAGTCTAGCTGGAAGGTTGGGTGGAGGCAAAGGATGGTGGGTTTCAGTAGCGGGCTCTGGGCAGGCAAAGAATAGATTCTGAACGACGAAATAGGAAGAGGAAGCTGCCAGGTCATTCCATGGGCTAGATACGCACAGGATGGCGCGGGTGATGTAAGCTAGCGTCCGGGCAGCAGAGGGCGTATCGCCAAATGACGACAACTAGAAGAAAAGGGCGCAAAGTCTCAAATCCGGCGCACCGCGCCGATAAAGGGGAAGGCAACTTGGCCCCGATTTTTGCTGACATCAAGCAGATGATGGGCGGGTATAGTCCGCCGTTTAAGGAGGGCGGTGGACAGATTCGGGGCAAGCAAGATTACCACTTGATCGTGCCGAAGCCGGTGGTGGTGGCACCGAATGCTTATGGTGGCAAGCCCTACCCGGTGGCGATGGCGAGTCTGGTTCTCCAGAAAGATTATGTTGGTTTCTATTTCATGCCAGTCTACATAGCGCCGGGAATCAAAAAAAGGTTGAGCCCGGAATTGGCAAAATTGCTAAAGGGAAAGAGCTGTTTTCATGTAAGGGTGCTGCCCCGCGAACTGCGGCAAGGAATTAGGGACGCGTTGGAGCTTGGCGTTGAGTGTTTTCGTGAACGAGGGTGGGTGTGAACAATTTCGTCAGTTGGCGAGCCTTGTTGAGCCCTCAACTCGGCAGGCGCACCCCGGAGCTGCGACGATGGTGGACATCGCCACTACGCAAGAAAGTGTGGACGGGACGTCGATCGCGACGGACCTAGCTGAGGCGGAACCTCCTATTGCTTAAGTTCGGAGAGTTTCGTTTCTTCAGGGACGTCGGTCAGCGATTCAAACTCGAGGACGTAGCCATCCGGGTCTTTCAGACTCGTAACCCACATGCCATTGCCCACAGATGGTTCTGATGGCGAGAGTCCTTTTGCGACGTATCCGTGGTAGAGGGCGAGTGCGTCGGCGCACTGGAAACAAAGGGAGACGCCGAGTCCCAGAGGGCCCTGACTGGCCGGGGAGTTTGCGGCCTCCTTACGGTTCTCCTGAAGCATAACGGCTGCACCGCCTAATTCGAGCCAACACCAGCGGATCTTTTCATCGGGCACCCATTTGTATTTCATACTGAATCCGAGACCGTCGATGTAGAAATTTAGGGAGTCGTCCATGTCTGCCACACGGAAGAAGGGGACGACTTTCTTGACATTCTCTTCGGTCGATCGGGGAAGGGTGGACATGTGGTCTCCTGATTTTGATCTCTAAGATGCAGAGAGTGAAGGAATGTTTCTAGCCTCTGAGAGAGAAGTCTTCCCCTCTGGCGCGAGGAACGCTTGGTTGGCGCGTGTGTTACAATTGATGTTTTAACATATAGGGAATTTTACGTATGTCAGAATTTCCGTTAGTGGACAACGCAACCTTTGATCCTGAAGACGAGTACCGCCCGGAGCCGCCACCGCCTCCACTGGTACCCGCATGGATGGACGGTAGCACCCGCATCGGCATCCATTCGTCGATCTCGGGAAGCTATCTGAATGCGCTGGAATCGGCGCGGAAGCTCGGCTGCAATGCGTTGCAGATCTTTTCGGCAAGCCCGCGTATGTGGCAGATGGGAAACGTCCGGATCCAGGAGCAGGATGCGAAGGCATTCCGCGCGCGGCGGGAAGAGCTGCAACTTGGTCCGCTGGTGATTCACGCGAATTATTTGATTAATCTGGCTGCGCAGCAGCCAATGCTGCGGACCCGGTCAATCCAGGCCTTTCACGAAGAACTGGTACGGGGCCTGGCATTGGGAGCGGACTTCGTGGTGGTGCATCCGGGGGCGCGGGGGGAATCGTCGGTGGAGCAGGCGATTTCGACGATTATCGAGTCCGTAAAACAGTCCGCGCGGCGTGTGCCGCTGGGCAAGTTGCGGATTCTGATTGAAAATACGGCAGGGATGGGCACGGCGGTCGGCTCCCGGCTGGAAGAAGTGGCGCAGATCGTTTTCGGGCTGCGCGGGATTCAAGCGGGAGCTTGTCTGGATACGGCGCACTTGTTCGCAGCGGGATATGACATTCGGACAGAAGCCGGGCTGCAGAACACTCTGGATGTGATTGAACAGACGATCGGCGTTGACAATGTCCCGGTAATTCATGTGAATGACTCAAAAGTTGCGTTGGGCGGGCGCGTCGATCGCCACGCGAATCTTGGCGAAGGAAAGATCGGGGAAGAGGCATTCCGAAGGATCCTGCAGCACCCGCGTCTCAGTTCCGCGAGCACCGGGACAGTAGGGCGCGCGTTTTTGCTCGAAACCCCTATTGAGAATCCGGGTGATGACCGCAAGAATGTGGAGTCGCTGTGGGAGTATGCGGGACTGGCAACTCTGGCGCCACCAGCGGAAAAAGGGTATTCGATGTTGACGTCAGCGATGAAGAGAATGCGGAAGACGATTGCCAAGGATGCAGCCAGGCTGACAGTGACGGAGAAGAAGATCAAGGCGAAAGCTGCCGTTGAAGCAAAAAAAAATCCGCGGCGGGCGGCCGGCACGAAGAAAGTTGCGGTCAAGAAGAAAGTCAGGGGATAAGGCAAAGACTCTGCCATTCGCCCACAAGAGCATGGGTCGCAGCCGGGGTTCATCGCTCACAACGACAGTTTTGCAGGTTGAACGCTGAAAATTAAGCTGGCGAAAGGGACGACGACCCGTGGCGGACTACAACCCGCAAGCCATAGAACGGAAGTGGCAGAAAAAATGGGAAGAAAATCGCGTATTTGAGAGTGAAGCGGAACTCGGAACGACATCTCCCGCACCCCAGGGCAAGAAGAAACCAAAATATTATGTGCTCGAAATGCTGCCGTATCCCTCCGGGACGCTGCACATGGGACACATGCGCAATTACACGATTGGCGATGTAGTCGCCCGTGTAAAACGGATGAGGGGATTCAACGTATTACATCCGATGGGCTGGGACGCGTTTGGACTGCCCGCAGAAAATGCGGCGATCAAAAACAACACACATCCTCGCGAGTGGACCAACAAGAACATTGCTGAGTTATTGCACGGCATGAAGCGCTTCGGTTTTTCATACGACTGGCGAAGGGAAATTGCCACCTGTGAACCGGAATATTACCGGTGGAACCAGTGGTTCTTCCTGAAGATGCTCGAGCGCGGAATTGCCTATAAGAAAAAGAGCCGCGTGAACTGGTGTTCAAAGTGTTGCACGGTACTCGCGAATGAGCAGGTCGTCAATGGCGGATTCTGCTGGCGCCACGAAGATACCCCAGTCGAAGCCCGGGAAATGTCGCAATGGTTTCTGAAGATCACGGCGTACGCAGACCAGTTGCTGGACGATTTGAAAACACTGACCGGTGGATGGCCGGATCGCGTGATTGCGATGCAGGAAAACTGGATCGGGAAGTCCACCGGGGCCAAGGTACTTTTTGGGGTCCATGACGTTCCGGACGCTGGCAAGATCGAAATCTTTACGACGAGGATTGATACGATTTACGGTGCCAGCGCCCTGATCCTCGCACCGAATCATCCGCTACTCACAACGTTGATTCCCGGAACACCCCATCAGGCCGCGTCAGAGGCGAAACTCGCGGAAATGCGGCAGACATCGGTGAAAGCCGAAGATGTGGCTACGGCAGAAAAGGACGGATTCTTCACCGGACGGTATGCCGTCAATCCGTTTAACGGCGAAAAGATTCCCATCTGGGTAGGCAACTTTGTGGTGCTTGAATACGGGACGGGCGCCATTATGGCGGTGCCTGCACATGATGAACGGGATTTTGAGTTTGCCACGAAATTTGGTTTGCCCATTCCTGTCGTGGTTGAGCCTGAGCTCAAAGGAAAAGGGGAGGGAAACGAGGGGGCCTTCACGGAGTATGGCGTAAGCGTTAACTCGGGGCCGTATTCCGGGCAGAGGACTCTGGATGCGATTGAGCAGATGGCTTCCGACGCCCAGGCGCGGGGATTTGGAAAGAAGGAAACGATTTTCCGGCTGCGGGATTGGGGAATTTCACGACAGCGTTATTGGGGCACCCCGATTCCGGTGATTTATTGCGAGAAAGACGGCATGCTGCCAGTGCCCGAAAAAGATTTACCAGTGCTGCTGCCTGCGAATCCCAAGCTGACAGGTGTCGGGGAATCTCCGCTCGCGACGGATCCGGAGTTTGTGAATGTCACCTGCCCGAAGTGCGGCGGCCCGGCCCGTCGAGAGACCGATACGATGGACACGTTTGTCGATTCCTCGTGGTATTTCTACCGCTATTGCGACCCGAAGAATTCCGACGCGCCCTATGATTCTGCGAAGGTCGGATACTGGTTTCCGATTGATCAGTATATTGGCGGGATTACCCATGCAATCTTGCATCTCCTGTATTCGCGCTTCTGGACGAAGGTGATGCGAGATCTCGGCATGATCAAGAACAGCGAACCGGCGGCGCGCCTATTTACACAGGGAATGGTGTTAAAAGGCGGAGAGGCCATGTCGAAGTCGAAGGGAAATATTGTGGGTGCGATCGACATGGCGGAGAAGTACGGAGCCGACACAGGCAGACTGTACACCTTGTTCGCGGCCCCACCGGAAAAAGATCTGGAATGGAGCGAGGAGAGCATTGAGGGTGCCTGGAGATTCTTGAACCGGGTCTTCCGGTTAATCGACAAGCACTCCGTCGGCGGCGCAGAGAAACGGCAAAACGCAAAAAGAACCGAGGATGCGGCGCGTCCAGCCGATTACAACGAAAAAGAGAGGGTGCTGTTGCGCAAGGCACACCAGACGTTGAAGCGAGTGACTGCTGATTTTGAGACTCGGTGGCACTTCAATTCAGCCATCGCGCAGATCATGGAGCTGGTGAATGCGATTTACTCGGCGGAACCTCTCGAGCCGGGTCTCCGGCCGGAAGTGCAGCAGGAAGTCCTGGAGCTGGTGACGCTGATGCTGGCGCCGATGACTCCCCACCTGGCGGAGGAACTGTGGGAAATGCTGGGGCATGGTGAGGGCTTGTGGACGGTGGCGTGGCCAGCATTCAGTGTGGAATTGGCGAAAGAAGATATGGTTGAAATTCCGGTGCAAGTGAACGGCAAGATTCGTGGACGGCTGAAGATCGCGGCCGGGGCTTTGCAGGAAGATGTGCTGAAATTGGCGCAAGCGGATGCAGGTGTAGCGGGACATCTCGTGGGGAAGACCATACGGAAGGTAATTTATGTGCAGGATAAGCTGCTGAATTTGGTTACGGACTGAAAATTAATTATTGGAACGGTCGAGGGAAGGCGAAGACAGGTCCACGGAGTTTTCAGAGAAGCCCCCAGAGAGACAGGGCGAAGGAAATGCGCCCTGTTCGAGGGCGCCGACATCCAGGATGGGAGGGTCAATGGAAGCAGCTGCCAAAGGCACAGTGAAGGAAGAATCGAAGGCGAAGGCCACGTTGAAAGCGGAACTAGGTGGAATTGTGGTCCTGGATTTTGGAGGCCAGTACACCCAGTTGATCGCCCGTCGGATTCGGGAGCAGCAGGTATTCTCGTCGGTGTTGCCCTGTACTGTATCAGTAGAAACCCTGCTGACGTTGCAGCCTGCAGGAATCATCCTGTCAGGCGGCCCGAGTTCGGTATACGACCAGGATGCACCGAAATGCGATCCAAAAGTGCTGTCGCTGGGTATTCCAGTGCTGGGTATCTGTTATGGCATGCAGTGGATTGCGCGTGAATTAGGTGGCAAAGTGGAGCCGGCGGACCGGAGGGAATACGGGCCAGCAAAATTGATACTGGAGAAGGGCAGTTCGGAGTTATTCGGTGATTTTCCAGAGTGCCTCAAGATCTGGAACAGTCACGGAGATCACGTCCATGAGTTGCCTCCAGGATTTCATGCGACCGGTAGAACAGCAAATGCGGTCGCTGCCGCCGAAAATCCCACACGCAGAATCTTTACCGTCCAATTTCATCCTGAAGTCAATCACACCGAACGCGGCACGGAAATCCTGCGAAACTTCCTATTCAAGGTATGCAATGCGGTCCCGAAGTGGAGCGGCGCGGCATTTATCGAGGAGACGATAGCGGCGATCCGCGGGAAAGTGGGGAACCACAAGGCAATTTGTGGCCTGAGTGGAGGCGTTGATTCGACGGTTGCCGCCGTTCTGGTACATCGCGCGATGGGGGACCGTCTAACGAACATCTTTGTAAATACGGGGATGTTGCGGAAGAACGAATTTGAGCACACCTTGCAGATGTATCGCGAAAGATTGGGCTTGCAGGTGGTGGGTGTGGATGCCGCGGAGCACTTCCTGGATCAGCTGAAGGGGGTGAGCGACCCCGAGCAAAAGCGAAAGATCATCGGGCGCGAATTCATTGCCGTGTTTGCGCGGGAGGCGCGGAAGCTGCAAGGGGAGAGCCAGGAAGAGATCAAGTTCTTGGTGCAGGGCACCCTTTATCCCGATGTGATTGAATCGGTTTCAGTGAAAGGGCCGTCGGCCACCATTAAATCGCACCACAACGTGGGCGGGTTGCCGAAGAGCCTGCCCTTCGGCTTGATTGAGCCACTGCGGGACCTGTTTAAAGACGAGGTCCGGAGGATAGGAAAAGAACTGGGGTTGCCGGAAGAGATATTAGTGAAACATCCGTTTCCAGGGCCAGGTTTGGCGGTACGGTTACTGGGCGAAATCACAAGTAATGACCTGGCAACCCTGCGCGAGGCCGACGCAATTGTGGTGGAGGAGATTCGGAGGGCCGGCCTTTATGAAAGAGTCTGGCAGGCGTTCGCGGTCTTACTGCCGGTTCGCAGCGTCGGGGTCATGGGGGATGGACGTACGTACGGACTTACAGTCGCCGTGAGGGTCGTACAGTCTGACGATGCGATGACGGCCGACTGGGTGCGGCTGCCCGGAGATGTTCTGGAGCGGATCTCAACGAGGATTGTGAATGAAGTGGGCGGGGTGACCCGCGTGGTGTATGACATCAGCAGCAAACCTCCGAGTACGATCGAATGGGAATAGACACCGTTTGAGCTGACGCGCCCGGGCAGGTACCTTCCTGAGGCCGAGGCAATATCCAAGAAAAACGCCGCTCCGGCTTGTTCAGAGCGGCGTTTCGGTTCTCCGAATGTGTTTGACGGGCGCTGGGTTGACAGCCAGGTTACCCTAGCGGTTTGCCACTTTCTGCGCCATGTAGAGAATGAGTTTGCGGTCCTCGTCATCCGCCTTACTCAGCAGGCGACGAAGCTTGTTGAGATAGCGGGCGTCCTTGCCGGCACTGCCCCAAGCGATATCGTCAGATGACTTGCGCTTGGGAAGGTTAGGTAGTTGTGGCGGCTCTTCGCCGTCGTAGAAAAGTTGATAGAGTGGGCACTCGAGAGCGCGAGCAAGCTTCTCAAGAGTCTCGATGGCCGGAACAGTGTGGCCATTCTCGACACGTGAAATGTAACAGCGCAGTAAACCAGTACGTTTCTCGATATCACCCTGGGAGAGTTTCTTTTCTTCGCGCATAGCACGAAGACGGTCACCGATAATCATTGCGTGAGTATTCCATAAAGAGTTATAGGTCGCAAGACTAAACTTCTCGAAACATAGTGAAACATTTGTAGAAAGGAGCGCAAAAGTAAGAAGGAAATAATGAGAATAATCTAACCGCTTTGAGAAAGCGGCTGCAGCTGGAAACCTTAGCTTTAAGAGGGAATTGTGAAGGCAGTTGGCGGGGTAGTTCAGCGGTTTCACATATTCCGATAAGGGCGTAGAACAGTTTCTGATACGCTGTCCTCCGCGAACCACATGGGCCAGTATGTAGGACAAGTGAGTAACGCAGACGGGATTATCTTTCTCGGCAGCTCCTGCGGAATGCATTACGGAGGCCGAATCGTTCAAGGAACAAAAGGTGGCGGTCCCGCTTCTCTCATCGCTTTCCCGGTCGGTGATGCGCACGGCCGGGGTGGACAGGACGTCAAAATAAGCGTAACCAAATAGGTATGGCACGCGTCCCAAAACCAGACGACATGGCTTCGACGGTGCTGGCACCTGTGCTGACTCCAGCGGCGGACGCGCAGAGGCGCGACGACGACCGGGAATTGGTACGACTGGCCAAGGAAGAGAACAGGGAAGCCTTTGAAATTTTGGTGAAACGGCATCAGGGCAGGGTATTTGCGGTGGCCAGCGGAATACTCCGGAACAAGGAAGATGTGGAGGATGTAGCCCAGCAGGTATTCGTGAAGGCGTATTTCTCGCTCAAGAAATTCGATCAGAGAGCGGCATTCAGTACCTGGCTGTACAAGATCACGGTAAACGAATGCTGGGATGTGCTCAGGAAGAAGAAGTCGCGGCCGCTGCTGTTTGAGACGGAATTGAGCGAAGAGCAATCTCGACAGTATAAAGCTTCGGAGGACGCGGCAGCTCCTGTAGCGGATGTGAGTGACCGGCTGGCGGCACAGCAGAGGGTCAATCAGTTGCTCGGAATGCTCGATGAGCGGGACCGGACGATGTTGCTTCTGAAAGAGGTTCAGGGATTTTCGGTCGAGGAAATAGCGGAGATGTTGGCAATAAACGGGAATACGGTGAAGGTAAGGCTGTTTCGCGCCCGTCGGCGGATTATGGAACGGATAAAAAGGCGGGTAGCGGAAAAGTAGGGATTCGTTCGAGGAAGACAGGAATTTGTGCGAGAGGTGAGTGGCAAAATGACACACTGGGAAAAGGGGCGATTCGAGAACTGTAAACGGTTCCGGGACGAACTGGAAGTGCTGCAATTACCCGGGCAGGATCGGATCGCACGGAACGATTTACTGGTGAAACTCGGCATGGAACTGCGCGGGCATGCAGAAACCTGCGGCAGCTGCCTGGACGCCGTGGATGACCTGGTCGAAACGCGGGATCTTTTGCTGGCGGGGACGGTCGGAGGGCCTACGGCGGAGCCAGGGCCATGGTTCACGAGCAAGGTGATGACTGC
Organism: Candidatus Acidiferrales bacterium; assembly: GCA_963723725.1. GTDB lineage: Bacteria > Acidobacteriota > Terriglobia > Acidiferrales > UBA7541 > Acidiferrum. The sequence continues at coordinate 587,071 of CAVRSA010000009.1, read as the reverse complement.
AATTATCGCGAAGGAAACTGAAATCGAACAAAGTGAAGGCGTATGGCAGAGCGTTCGGCGGCTGGCACCGAGACTTGCGGCCGTTTGCGCATTAATCCTGGTATTGGCTGGGACCTGGGCGATGCAGGTGCGGCGGGACTATGTGACTCGACAGATGACAGCGGCAGGAGAGAGTCTGTTTGAAGCGTCGCCGTCTTCCGTGTTGAATGATGATGTGCTGTTGAGCGCAGAGGCTCATCGATGATTAATCCTCAGACGAAGCGGCAAGCACGCTTGTGGCTTGCAGTGGTGTTTTTGCTGGGTGCGGGGATCGGGACCGCCTTCGGATACGCATTCGCGCACAAGAGTTATGCGGCATCGACTCCTACGCAGCTGAGCGAGCCGGAACGGCGAGCCAAACGCATAGCAGATATGACCCAGGCAATCGGTTTGACACCTGAGCAGAGCCAGAAATTCGATGCCATTATCCTGAGCGCGCATCAAGAAATGAAAAAGGCGCATGACCAGTCGGAAGTGGATATCGACGCAATCCGGGAAAAGGCCCGGGCACAGATGAAGGAGCTCTTGGCACCTGAGCAGAAAGTCAAGTTTGATGAGTTTGTGAAAAGACTGGATGAAGAGCGAAAGAGGATGGCAGGCAATCAGGCGGGCGGGCGCTGAGAACGGACCGAGTGTCAGCTGTGAGCCGGGTTATCTCACACGGCATCCGGTCGATTGCCGCAGTCGAAATCTCCCCAGTATTTTACCTCCCACAACGGGTTTACCGATCTTTTCTAGATCCTACCCAACGCACATCCTTACAAGTGCCGATCGTCTGCACCTGCCAGCATTTCTACCTGATTTCCTGGGACGTCATCGCCAATTCCTTCTTGGCGTAGCCCCGAACTGAGCCGCAAAAGCTCACGCGACCACAGAGATGCCATAAAGACTGGCTGATGTGGGCTCGCCCGCCCCGATATTACGGGAGCAAGGCTGATTCTCTGTAGGACTCTCGATGCTTGGTGGGGGAAACGGACAAGAATGCCGGCAGAGGCAAGATGGTTCGACTCTAGGCGGAGGTACTGTTTGCCAGCACCCACTCAAGAGCTTCATCAAGATTTCGAAATACTTCAATTCCCGTTTCGCCTGCGGATTCGCGCAACATTTCGAACATGCGGGCAAAGCCAAAGGCAGCGTCACTACTGACGAGGATAGCGCGCCGAGACTTGGGAGAAAACAGATTGCCCTGCGCCAGACGGCGAATATCCTCGGTCGTCACTTCGATCTTAGTGATGTGACTGACATCAACGAGCTGGGAATAGGTAGGGTCAAACTCGGGATCGCCGGCGAGCTTCTCCTGGTGATTAAAAATGTCGGAAGGTGTAATTGTGCCTGAGGCTGTGCTCAGTACAAGGCGGTTCTCTCTCTCAATTTTGTAGAACGCTGGCATAGGGTGGTGATGATTTCTATACGTATCGCTATGTTTCGAATAAAGCTGAACTCGCTTTAATTATACAACGAAGCACTGCGGGCTGCTAAGAACCAGAAGGATAGGGAGACACGGCGGATACAGAAAAGTGTGTGGAGCAACACCCCGCCGCTTCCGCGATTATGGGATGATAGCGCGTCGGGGAGAAATGATTTGAACTGCGATTGGTAGGTGACGAGCGTGCCCAACGTGTATTCATTGTTAATGAGGATTCCGGATGAGCTGAAGCCATGGGTGGCTATCGGACTTGGCTCCTTCATACTTGTCTGTCTGGTGTTGTTTCATGGAGGTGGAATTCACTGGATTCTGCAGCTGCATCGAAGGGCGGAGCGGAGGCTGCTTCTGGGGCGGCCCCACATCCTGCAAGCCATCATCCTGTTCGGGATATCGGTTTTCCTTATGCTGGCATTGCACTTGATTGGAGTAATGGCGTGGGCGCTGATTCTGCTGAAGATAGGTTTCATCCAGCGGGCACATGACGCGATTTATTTTTGCGCAAACGCATATACGACGCTCGGATATGGAAGCGTGGACCTCGACCCGGCGTGGAGGAACATCAGCCCAATCATAGGGATTTCCGGATTGTTTACCTTCGCGTGGACCACAAGCGTACTCGTGACCATTGTGACGGGACACAACCGGTTGCTCGAACAATTGCACCTGGAGGATGAAAAGGAAACTGTACTGCGTGCGAATTTGCGTGCATCGATCGGGAAGGTGCGTGAAAAAGAAGGCGAAGCCGAGAGAGCATTGCGAACTGCTTCAAGAGAGCGGGAGGCTGCGGCGGGATTGTGGCAACGATGGGGAGTCTGGCAACAGGAGAAGAAAAAGGCCCTGGATCTGCGAAAGGGAGAACTGACAGAGATTGCCAGGCTGTTTAAGGAAGAAAGAGAGGAAGAGGATAAGCTGGGTCCGGGCAAGTTGGACAGCAAGGAATAATGGGATACGAATCCAAACACGGCCGTTCACTGCACGTGCTGCGAATAATGGTCGCCTTGATTTTTTGCGGTGTGACAGCGCTGTATTCGCTGATCTGGATGGCGGACCAGTGGCGATCGGAAATACACCCGGTAGAGATCGGCTTTAACCTGGCGCACGACACGATGTTCGATGAGAAATCCGGTTCGATTCTTGTCTACGACGTTGCAGCAGGAAGTCCAGCTGAGCAAGCAGGATTGCGTCCGGGAGACCAGATCATTGCCTTGAACGGGCATCAGTTGACGTCCTACGCCCTGTTCGACAAAGTGTGGTCCCGTTCACGGCCGGGAGATCCGGTAGAGATCACTGCACGGCGCGCGGGGATCGCCGAACCGGTCACATTACATGCCGTTTTTCGCGCGGCAAGGATCGAGATGCCTTCAGAAGGTGTCGCGCGGGCCTCGGTTCGCGAGATACTGCGCTTTTTTCCGATTTTTTTCGTAATTGTGGGTTTCGGTGTGCTGTTTCTGCGCCTGGATGATCCGCATGCCTGGCTGCTGGCCTTGCTGTTTGCGGGATTTATTGCGGTACCGGGATATATCAGCCGCGGAGCAATGCCCGATTGGATGCAGACATATACCTCGCTGTATCGAGCAATATTCAATTCCCTGATTACGGCACTGTTTTATATTTTCTTTGCATTATTTCCTGAAAGATCGCCGCTGGAAAAGCGGGCGCCATGGCTCAAGTGGGTGGCGCTGGCACTTGGGGCAATGATGATATGGCCCGGATTGCAGTCTGCAGACCCGCGACTACCCGGACTTGTGGGGAATCGGCTCGGCCAGGATCGAAGCGAGTATCTGCGGCAGGTAATTACCTATGGTTTGCTGCTGTTGGGAATGATCTCGCTGGTTGGCAATTGTGTAAGCAGGGAAGCCTCGCCCGAGGCGCGCAGAAAGTCTCGAGTGCTTCTGGCGGGCACTCTCGTGGGTGTACTGCCATATGTGCTAGAGCACATGGTCATCGATTTCTCCGGCCACCGACCCGTGTTCCTGCTCGATCAGATTTTGGGGTTGCTGGTACTGCTGTATCCGCTGTCGTTCGCCTATTCAATTGTGAGGCATCGCGTGCTGGAAATTCCGGCGCTACTCAGGCGAAGTGCGCGATATGTCCTGGTGCAACGGGGATACTTCGTTTTGTTGTTCTTGGGAGCGATGCTGGCGATTTTTCTGTTTACAAAAGTGTTTGCGCGATATTTTGCCGACAACTCGCAGTTTGCTATGGCCTTGAGCGCGGCATTCGGTGTGGGGCTCGTGTGGGCCTCCGGGCCGCTCGTCAAGAGAGGAACGGATCGGATCGATCGCTCATTTTTCCGGAGGGCTTATGACGCACGAATGGTACTGCAGGACCTGGCCGACAAGATTCGCAGCGTAAGAGACCGGCAAGAACTGGCGCGATTGCTCGACCATCATCTGACGGAGGCGTTTCATCCGCAATCAATGGCGATTTATTTCGCCGGGAATGACGGAGAGTTGCTGGCTACCGGTCCAGCAGTTCCAGAAGAGCTCGCAGTTTTAGATCCGAACGCAAGGATGCTGCTCGAGCTGAGTGTGCGGGGGCGCAGCTGGGACGTGCCCCCCGAAGGTGACGAAGATCGTCCGCGGAATTTTCCGCTGGCCAGTTTATCGCCAGAGTGTCTTGTCCCGCTGCTAGGGCGTGACGCGCGGATGACGGGTTTGCTGTTGTTGGGCTTACCCCTATCCGAAGAGCCGTATTCGAGAGAGGACAAGGAGCTCTTGGATTCGGTTGCGGGACAATCCGCAGTTGCGTTGGAGAACATGGGGCTAGCGGAGCAGATCGCAAACCGAATGGAGGCGGACCGCCGAGCGGCTCACGAGATAGAAATTGCACGTGACGTGCAATCGAGATTGTTTCCGCAAGTGATGCCCGCGTTAGAGACCCTGGACTATGCGGGGAGTTGTTTGCAGGCCCGCCAGGTGGGAGGGGACTATTACGATTTTTTGGATCTGGGGGCGCAACACGTAGCATTCGTGCTGGCCGATATTTCCGGAAAAGGCATTGCCGGGGCGCTGTTGATGGCGAATCTCCAGGCCAATCTGCGGAGCAGAACTGCGGCGGCAATGGAAGATCTTCCGAGGTTGTTGAGATCGGCCAACCAGTTGTTTTATGAAAATACACCGGACGACCGGTACGCGACGTTGTTCTTTGCAGTGTATAACGATGTGACAAGAGAGTTGATGTATGCGAACTGCGGGCATAATCCGCCATTGCTGTTTCGTGGAGATGGAAAGGTAGAGCAGCTTGGTGCCACGGCGACAGTCATAGGGCTGTTTTCGGAGTGGGTTTGCGATACGAAAACAGTTACTTTGCAGCCCGGGGACGTGCTGGTGATCTATACGGATGGCGTAACGGAAGCGAATGACGCGAATGGAGATGAGTTCGGGGATGAAAGATTCCGTGAAGTGGTACAGAGGAATCTGTGGAGAGGACCAAGAGACTTGTTGACAGCGATCCAGGACGCCGTGCAGAAATTCGCCGTTGGGGAGCAGTTTGACGATCTGACGCTGGTGGTGGGTAGAGTAAGGTAGATCTGAGATACAAAGGTACTGAGTTACTAGGGAGGTGCACATGCGATTGAAGCACTTGGCGTGGGGAGTGTGGGCAGGGATAGCACTGGCGGATTGGACTGGAACGTTCGCGCAGGAAAAACCCGGTTCAGGGGCCGCCGAGGAGACCGGGGTCAAGTTGAGCGTGGGCACAACAATGAATGCGGTGCTGAACTCTTCGATTGACTCAAGAAAGTTGAAGGTGGGTGATGCGGTGAGCGCGCGCACGATGGACGCCGTGAAGCTGGACGGGAAAATTGTGATTCCGAAGGGTGCGAAGCTGATTGGACATGTCACGCAGGCATCGGCGCGCGGGAAGGGGGATGCTACTTCGGTTGTGGGGATCAAATTTGACAAGGCCGTAGTTAAGAAGAATGAAGAGTTAGGGGTAAATCTGTGGATCAGGGCGATTGCCGCCGAGCCTCGGGTCGGGTTCCAAAACGGGCCCGATCCAAACGCGATGGCGTCACCGGGTACAGCAGCGGCGGCAGGATCACCGATGAAGTCTGCGACTGCGCCAATTCCTACTCCCGCCAGGGTGGGGGACAACGGGAATTCCAATGCCGGAGGAAGTGGAATGCCGGCTGGAAGCTCGGGAACGGGAGAAGGTGGATTGAATCCGAACGGAGAGTTTTCTGCAAACAGTCGGGGAGTTTATGGATTGGACGGATTGAGCTTGAACACAGACGCTTCGAACGTGGACGAGGGATCGCTGATCACGGGCTCCGGGAAGAGCGTGCAACTCGACGGCGGCACGAGATTGTTGCTCGTGGCCCAGTGAGTCTGCCGGGAATTGTTACTTTCCGCCCTTTGACGGTTTGGCGCAGCGATTGTGACTAAAACATTTCTATAGTGGTTGGAAGTATCCAAGATACAGAACCTGAGACAGATCGAAATAGGAGCTGAGCGAGCTTGCTGTCAGTGGGCCAAAGCGGACTCGATTTGGGCACGCAGAGACTGCTCGGACAGCTTACCCGTGAAGTAGCTGAAAACCTTGCCGTCGCGACCGATTAGGATGAGAGAAGGGAGGCCAACGACTTGGAACTGATCGGTGAACCGGCGGCCCGAGTCGACTAGAACAGGGAGGGCCCATCCATTCCCGGAGAGGCTCTGTTGTATGTCAGAGGTGGGTTCGTCGGAAACGGTCCAGGTTTCGAGGCCACTTGATTTATATTCGGACGCGAGTCTCATGACGGCTGGAATTTCATCAATGCAAGGGCCGCACCAAGTGGCCCAAAAATCCAGAAATACAACTTTTCCCCTCAAATCTGAGGAATGCACTGGCCGGCCACTCAGGTCAAGCAGGTTGAAATCAGGCGCCGTACGGCCGATCCACTCGAGACGTGGCTCGGGCCGGTCCATTTGTTCTTTGGAAGCACTGATTAGCCAGCTTGGCGGTCGCTGGCTCAGAGCAATTGAATCGACGGTGTAACTCCAGTTCCAAAGAACATCATCTGAATCCTGCTTCTGCCACTCGGCAAATTCCTGCTTGAGGACAAGCTGCCGCTTCGCGTCAATCCAGTACTTAATCGTACGTTCTTCCGGCTTCCAGCGCTTTCGGTCATATACCACTTCAACGACTCGACAGGCGACTAGGCGGCCTTGCAGTTTCAGAGTTTCTGAAGGCAATGAGTTTAGCGACAGGATCTCTGACGCCAGATTCTGGTATCGGCCCCAGTGAGTGGGCATCGAGACTCCATTTCCGATCGCTTCCGGTGGGGCTGGCTTGCCGTCTGAATCAATTACGGCCCCGCCGTGGAACCGAAGGGTTTCGCCATACTTCAGAAGTGGGCTATGTTTCGGCAGAAAGCTCGGTCCCGCCTCTGCGTCGTAAGTATGCGTGCGGAGTTGAAATGCGGTTCCCGGAATGGCGGTCGTGAGATGTCCAGTGAACTCGAAGCTACTTAAACGCTGATAGTTGTCGGCGACATTGCGCACGAGCTCGAGATCTTCTTGTCCGACAGCCAATGTGCCGAAGACCGAAAGAAGCAGTGCAGTTGCGAAAGTTCGACAGGATATTCGCAAGATACGCTCAGTCTATCGAATGCGTTAATAGAAGCAAGTGGTAACCGGAGGGCGCCCGCCAGTCGGAAAACTGGCGTTCGTGGTCTAGTCGATAGGCTGGATGACGGTGAATTTCAGGAGATGACCTGCAAGAACACCGGTGATTTGGACATGATCGCCGGCATGTGCTTCCACCTGGTCCTGGGGGTCGAGAAGGTACACGGTTTTGCTGGTGTCATCAACAAAGACGTACTTCGCCCCTTTTTTGACACAACTCTTGGCGCATTCTTTGTCCCCGGGGTGGGCGCCGGCAGCGCCGCAGCGCGAGTCAGTGATCCAGCCTTTCCAGGTGCGATCGGCGGCTTCTGAGGCAATGGTAAGTGGAAAGAAGAAGCACAGCGTCAGAGCAGCAAGTCGGAACTTCATCGAGAAACTCTCCTCGCAATGGTGTTCTTAGACCGTAGATATTCTAATCGAATCGAAGAGCATATGTATGTGACGGAAGAACTTGCCGAAGGCCGTAGTCAGGACGCGCTGGTGGTTTAGGACGGTTGAATAGTAGCGTTCTGGATGCCAGAGAATGGCGAATAAGACGGAAAGGTGTAGAATGATGGCAAGCAGGAAAACCGGCTCGATGCCAAATAGACCAACACGGGCGTATGTACTGGCGATATTGCTGGGGATCATCTTCCTCGCGGCACAGATGCATTGCTGCGTAGACATGAATTCCGGCGTCATGAGTTCGCATATTTGCCCCATCTGTTCGGCAGCCGGTAGCGCGGTCGCCACGCCGACGGTTATGATGGCGACGCTTCACGCAGCGAGCCGGCTGGAAGATACCGGAACGGTAAGAACTGTTCCAATTATTGAGATGCGCAATGTCTCTCCCCGCGCGCCACCTCTTTCCTGATTGACTGCTCCGCAGTTCCCTTACAAGAACAACAATTGTGGTCCGTCCCTTTGACAGGGACGCACAGGGAGTTATCAGTTGAGGAGAGGAATAGCATTTGCCGCTGCGGCCTTTTTCGTGCTGCCAGGAACCGGTGCCGGGCAGCAGGGCAGTTCGACTTCGAGCCCAACCCCCAAAGTGGTGGTTGTAGCCCAAGGGCCTTCCACGCCGCAATCGGTTGGGCAACCGACGACGCCCGGGGGACCGGGTGTAACGCGAATTACCCTGGATGATGCGATACGGATGTCCCTGCAGCATAACCACGCGCTGCAGGCATTGCGATCGACCATTCAGCAGAGCATGGCGGAAGAGATTACGGCTAATTTGCGGCCGAATCCGACGCTGGGACTTGACGCGCAATACATTCCGATTTTTCAGCCAAACCAATTTAATTCGACGTTCATTGATCAGCAGGCGCAATTTGATGCTGGCGTAGGGTACTTGTTCGAGCGGGGGAAGAAACGGCAGCACCGTCTGAAGGCGGCGCAGGATCAGACCACCGTGGTGCGCTCGCAAGTGTCAGATAGCGAGAGGCAGTTAATTTTTAACATTGGACAACAGTTCGTGGATGTACTCCTGGCTGAATCGACGCTGGATTTTGCACAACAGGATTTGGACAGTTTTCAGAAGACGGTTGAAATCAGCAACGAACGCTTCCGTGTGGGCGATATGAGCGAAAGCGATTATTTGAAGATAAAACTGCAATTGCTGCAATTTCAGACAGATGTGTCGGCAGCGAAGCTGGCGAAACTGCAGGCACTGGCCGCGCTGCGTCAGTTTCTGGGCTTTGAGTCGGTGCCAGATGACTACGACGTGGACGGTTCCCTGGATTATCAACCGGTGCACGCGGACTTGACTGGATTGAAGTCAATTGCTGCGACAAACCGCCCGGACTTGCGTGCCGCCCAGCAAGCAGTCGCCGCTGCTGAGAGCCAGCTGGCGCTGCAGAAGGCCAACGGAAAAATGGACATTACCGGGACGTTCAATTACACGCACACAGCCGGAGTGAGTACCGGCGCGTTCTTCTACAACCAGCCTCTGCCGATTTTCAACCGGAACCAGGGCGAAATCGAACGGGCAAAATATGCAATTACGCAGGCAGAGGAGCAGGCGGCGGAAACGACCCAACAGGTTTCAACCGATGTGATTACGGCTTACGAGAATTTAAGAACCAACGATCAGATTATTCAGCTTTATCAGGGCGGGTACGTGGATGACGCGAGGAAGTCGCGGGATATCAGCGAGTACGCGTACCGCAAAGGCGCAGCGAGTTTGCTCGATTATCTTGACGCGGAACGGACCTATCGGGCGAACCAACTTGCTTACCGGCAAGCGCTGGCCAATTACATGCTTGCACTCGAACAAACTCGAGAAGCCGTAGGGACGAGGAATCTGCCATGAGACATCTATCTTTGCTCGAGGAACGAGTCGCGCGGTTGGCCCTGGGCGTAACGGTTGCCGTCACGTGCATGGGACTATCCGCTTGCGGCAACAGTGGTCCGGGTGAGGGCGAATCGAAGATGACGTCGTTTACGTCAACCGAATCCAGTACGGATACGGCCGAACTGTTTACGGTGCCCAAGGATCAGCTGGCTCATTTGCAGGTTGTCGCCGCCCAGAAAGGACCGCTGCCAAGGACGTTGCGTTTGTCTGGAGCAGTGGCATTCAACGCTTTTGAAACGACCCCAGTCTTTGCGGCCATTGGAGGCCCGGTGCACGAAATTCTGGTTACCCCGGGGCAATTCGTGCAAGCGGGGCAGCCACTGTTGACAGTGACGAGCCCGGATTACTCGGCGGCGCGGTCGGCATACATCAAGGCGCGGGACGCCTTTGCGCTCGCTGAGAAATTGTACGTGCGGGCCCAGGATCTGTACCAGCACGGAGCGATTGCCGAAGCGGATCTTCAGCAGGCGCAATCAAATGAGACCCAGGCTCACGCGGATTTGGAATCGTCGGCAGATGCATTACGGGCCCTGGGAATCAAGGATCCTGAGGGACTGGTTAAGAACCCGACAAAGACGACAGCGGAGGTTTCTGTGCCTGCTCCCGTAGCCGGAGAAATTGTCGAGCGACTAGTAGGACCGGGGCAATTGTTGCAGGGGGGCGCGACCCAATGCTTCACGATTTCCAATACCAGCACGGTGTGGGTGCTGGTAAACGTATATCAGGGTGACTTGCCATATGTGCATGTAGGCGATTCGGTCGAGATCAATACGGATGCCTATCCGGAACTGTTCCACGGCAAGATCTCCTATATTGCTCCGGCCCTGGATCCAAACACGCGAACGCTCCAGGCCCGGATCGTAACGCAGAACCCGGGTAGGAAATTGAAAAGAGATTTGTACGTGACGGCCCTGGTTAACGCGGGTTCCATACCAGATGCGGTTACAGTTCCCGACGCTGCGATCCTGCGTGATACGGAGAATCAACCGTTTGTGTACGTAGAGACGGGTGACGAGAAGTTTGCACGGAGAGTCGTGACGATTGGCTCTACGAATTCGGGGCGAACACAGGTTACGGGCGGGTTGAAAGCCGGCGAGCATGTAGTCGGGGACGGAAGTTTGTTCCTGCAATTCAAGAATTCGCTGCAGCACTAGGAAAGCGACAGAGGGGACACGTGAGCCGATAAAAATCGGTCGCGAAAAGGCTTAGATGATTCATCGCATCGTACAAATGGCATTGCAACAGCGCTTCCTGGTGCTGATGATTACGCTTCTGATCATTATTGCGGGGGCATGGTCGTTCAAACAGATGCCTGTGGACGCCTATCCGGACTTGTCGCCACCCATGGTGGAATTGATTACTCAGTGGCCGGGGCACGCCGCAGAGGAAGTCGAGCGATTGACAACGTTGCCGCTCGAACTGGCGATGAACGGATCGCCGCGTCTGAAAGTCATGCGGTCGATTTCGTTGTACGGGCTCTCGGACGTAATCCTGACGTTTGAGGATGGAGTCGATCCATACTTCGCCCGACAAGAAGTGTTCCAACGGATCAGCGATGCCACTCTGCCGCAGGGGGTGACGCCCAGCATGGCGCCGCTGTTCAGTCCGAGCGGCTTGGTTTACAGGTATGTAATTGAAAGCCCCGACCGTTCGCCGATGGAGTTGCATACATTTGAGGAATGGACGATCGAACGTGCGTACAAGAGCGTACCCGGAGTCGCGGACGATTCGGGGTTTGGCGGCCCGACGATGGAGTATCACGTTCTTCTGGATCCGGTGAAGCTGTACAACTATCACTTGCCGGTGGTGCAGGTCGTCGCTGCGCTCAACGCGAATAACGCGAATACCGGTGGCGGATTTTATACCCAGGGCGGGCAATTTTATTACGTACGCGGCCTGGGACTGGTAAAGACGGCCGAAGATATCGGCGAAATCGTGGTGGCCAGCCTGAACGGCGTGGCCGTCAGGATCAAGGATATCGGTCGGGTAGAGATAGGACACGCGCCGCGGCTGGGGATTTTCGGGTTCCAGACGAAGCAAAAGAATGACGATGACGCTGTGGAAGGCGTCATCCTGATGCGGCGCGGCGAGCAGACGCAGAACGTCCTGGAAGGTGTTGAAAAGAAGACCGAAGAGATCAATAAGACATTGCTGCCGCCCGATGTAAAGGTGCGCCCTTATTACGATCGCAGTGACCTGGTGCGAATTACCACCGATACCGTGGAGGGGAATCTGCTCCGGGGGATGGTGCTGGTATTCATCGTTTTGATCTTCTTTCTGGTTAGCATACGCGCGGCAATCATTACGGCCTTGACGATTCCGCTGGCTTTGCTGTTTGCGTTTATTTTTCTGCATTTAACCGGGGAAGCAGCGAATCTGTTGTCGATTGGGGCGATCGATTTCGGAATTATCATCGACGGGACGATCGTGATGGTAGAGAACATCTATCGCGAGCTCGGCCTGCGTGAGGGAAAAGAGTACAAGCTGACGGAAGTAATTCTGGCGGCTGCGCGAGATGTAGATCGTCCGATTTTTTATTCGGTCGCAGTGATTATTGCGGGGTATTTGCCGATTTATGCTCTAAGCGGGCCAGCCGGGAAGTTATTCCATCCGATGGCAGACACGATGGGATTCGCGCTGCTCGGGGCATTGCTGCTTACCTTGACTCTCGTGCCGGTGATGGTCTCGTATTGGTTTACCAAAGGGGTGAAGGAACGGGAAAATCGCGCTTATGGATGGTTCAAAAGGGAGTATGGATCAGAATTGAAATGGTGCCTGGCAAGACCCAAGTTAACGATGTTGATCGCAACGGTTATTTTTGCGGCATCTCTGTTTCTGATTCCATTTATAGGCGGAGAATTCATGCCGCACCTGGATGAAGGGGCAATCTGGGTACGGGCGACCATGCCGTATACCATTTCCTTTGAAGATGCCGCGAGATTTGCACCGGAGATTCGCAAAATGCTGATTGCCTATCCGATGGTGACGGTAACCGGATCGGAATTGGGCCGACCCGATGATGGAACGGACCCTACAGGATTTTTCAATTGCGAGTTTTACGTAGGACTGAAGCCGTATGGCGATAAAGCTTGGAGTTCGAGCGCGATCCACACGAAGGAAGAGTTGACTGCGGATTTGCAGAAAAAACTGGAAGCGTATCCAGGCGTGATCTTCAACTATACGCAGCCCGCGGAAGATGCAGTCGATGAGGCGCTGACGGGACTGAAGAGCGCCTTGGCGGTGAAAATCTTTGGACCGGAGCTGGATGTACTGGAGAAGAAAGCGGTCGAGATCAAGAACGCGCTCGACAAGACTCCAGGTTTTACGGAGTTGACCGTGGTCAGGGAATTGGGACAGCCGAGTCTCCTGATTGAGGCCGATCGTGCGAAGATTGCGCGATACGGAATTAATGTGGCGGACGTGGAAGCGGTGGTGCAGGCGGCAATCGGTGGACAGGCTGCTACCCAGGTCATCCAGGGCGAGAAGCTGTTCGACTTGGTCGTGCGGATGGATCCGAAGTATCGTTCGGATGCCAAAGAAATCGGAAATTTGCTGGTGCCCGCGCCGGCCGGGCAACAGATTCCGCTTATGGAGCTGGCGACAGTCAAGGAAAACTCTGGCGCATCGTTTATCTATCGCGAAAACAATTCGCGGTACATCGGCGTGCAGTATTCGATCACGGGACGAAACCTGGAAGGCGCCGTACACGCGGGACAACAAGCGATTGCCAAGAGCGTAAAGCTTCCGGAAGGTTACCGTTTGGACTGGAGCGGGGAATACAGCGAACTTCTGGAAGCAAAAGCGCAGCTCATGATCATAGGGCCATTCGCAATATTCCTCGTGTTCATGATTCTGTTCGCCTTATACGGGAATTTTAAATTTCCGGCGACAATTCTCTTGAGTGTGGTGATGACAGAGCCGGTAGGAGCGTTGCTGGCGCTAAAACTGACGAATACGCCCTTCAGCGTTTCCTCGATCCTGGGATTGATCGTTCTGCTTGGCGTGTCGGCGGAAACTGCGATTATCGACGTTTCGTACATCAATAAATTGCGACTTGAGGGGCAGGATATTCTGGGCGCGACCTACGAAGGATCACTCGTTCGATTGAGGCCGATCATGATGACGGCCTTAGTGGCGTGCCTCGGACTTCTGCCAGCGGCGCTGTCAACAGGAGTAGGGTCGGATTCGCAGAAGCCGTTTGCAATTGTAATTGTGGCGGGGCTCGTGTCGAGACTGTTCTTGGGGAGAATTGTGAGCCCGGTGTTATATCAGATGGTGGCGAGAGAGGGAGACGTGCTGCAGGTGTAGGGTTAGATTACCGCGAAGCTCATCGTGATTCACCCATAGTTGGACGCCGAAAGGTGAAAACAGTTTAGAAAATTTTGCCAGCAGAATGGTCCAGATGCTGGATCGCGCGCATCTGATTGAACGGAGTTTGGAAAAGTGTTGATGGAATTGTTTGGCGAACCTATGATGACTGGCAAACTTGTTGGGGGGTGAAGGATGAAGCGGATCGCAGGACTGGTTTTAGCGGCGTTCGTGGCGCTGCTGGTCGGGCAAATCGCGGCGGGGCAGGAATGGTCTCAGCCGTGGGCGCGCGAGCGAATCGCCAAGTCACCAAGGCATAGCGAATGGGTGACCGTAAAGCACGATGGGCGCAACGTAGATACCCTCATCGTCTACCCCGAGTCCAGAGAGAAGCGCCCCGTGGTGCTGGTAATTCACGAGATCTTTGGATTGAGCGACTGGGCGCAGGAGTTGGCAGATGAAGTGGCGGCGGCGGGATACATCGCGGTTGCACCCGATTTGCTGAGTGGCATGGCGCCTAATGGAGGACGGACGAAAGACTTTCCGACAGGCGCTGTAACAGAAGCAGTGAGCAAGTTGAATCCGGATCAGGTAACCGGGGATTTGAACGCGGCGGCGGATTATGGGTTGAAGCTTCCTGCAGCAAACGGAAAGCTGTACGTCGCGGGTTTCTGCTGGGGCGGAGGACAGACGTTCCGATACGCGACAAATCGAGGGGATCTTGCGGCGGCGTTCGTGTTCTATGGGCCTCCCCCCGAAAAGGACGCGATGGCACGGATTAAGGCTCCCGTATACGGCTTTTATGGTGGAAGCGATGCTCGGATTGACTCGACGATTCCGGATACCGTGACCGCAATGAAGGCGGCGGGGAAGACGTACGATCCTGTGACGTATGAAGGAGCGGGTCACGGATTCATGCGGGCCGGGGAGGCTCCAGACGCGAATGAGGCGAACAAGAAGGCTCGGGATGAGGCGTGGACGAGATGGAAGGGCCTGATGAAATAGCCAGGACGTCGGGGCAGAGAGGAGCTCGCGAAAGTCGGTGCACCTCCACGTCGGTAGTGGCAATGATAGGCTTGATAAAATCGCTACCTCGTCTATTGAATGGGCCATTCGTAGGGGAAGAGTTTGCCAGCCGCTTCCGGCGAGATATTCACGCCGAGAGTGTCGGCGGCGTGGGCCAATACAGGATCGCGGCCAGCAGCGAGATCGGCAGCGGTAGGCAAGATGATTTCGTCGGGCGCGACACCGACGTGTTCAAGGCTCTTACCGTCAGTCATGATCACATCGGCCTCTGTGACGGAAACGCCATAGAATATGACAGAGTCTGTGCCCAATTTCTCCGTGTACTCCCGCGCCTCCATTACTTTCCCGGAAGAATGATCACCCATGATCACGGCGCGCTTCTCAATTTGCATGAACCTCGCGAGCACTTCAGAAGCAGAAGCGGATTCACTGTCCAGCAAAATGACGACCTTCCCCGTGAAGGCAGTGTGTGGGCCCTTGGTCATCTGAGGCCTGTTGTCTTTTTTGCCGACGCGATCGGCCATTTTGATCTCCTTGTCGAAGAAATCGCCCGCAAGATAGGAAAGTGTCTCGACGCTGCCGCCGGGATTCCCGCGAAGATCTAGAACTAAGGCTTTGTGCTTTCGGATCTTGTCCATCAAATCGCCGATCTGTGACGGGGTCATTTCGAATTCCGGAAGTTTCACGACAATCAAGTCGTCCCCGTAATCGGTGTAGCGGATCCGCAACTGGCGATAGCTGTTTTCCTCCTCCCGTATGAGATTCCAGAAATCACCCCCACCCGCGCCAGTCAGATCCTGAAGCCGCTTGGTCTCTCGCACTCTTGTTGCTGCGTCGATCACACGCTGCTTCCCGGTTGAATCCTGCAAGACGAGGTGGAAACCGGGTTGCGGGCGCAAGACCCCGAACAGATATTGCAGTTTCCATGAGTTATCGCGATCAGGGGCAATCCCGTTTATCGAAAGGAGCTCGTCACCAGCTTTCAGACCCTTGGCAGCAGCATCGCTCTGTGGGCGGACCTGGGTGATGAAGCAGTGGTTGCCTACCATCTGGTAGAGCCAGCCTGTCTCGTAGCGAGCGGCATGCTGTGGAGGGACAAAGAAGGTATGGGAGTCATCGAGGGGATCGAGAGCGGCAGCGATGTTTGACAATGCCATATTCATGGAATTGACTTTGGCAATGCGCTGCCGCGCGGCGTCGAGCTCGGCGTTGAGGTCGACACCCTTATATCGAGGGTCAAAGTAGTGCTTGCGGACTTCGTCGCCGACGGTTTTGAGCATTTGCTGTGCCCGTTCGCGATCGAGTTCGGAGAGTTGTTGTTGCTGCTGGGCGAGCATGGGAGCGAGAGCGGCGAAGAAAAGAGAGGTTCCAAGCAGTAAAGAACTGAATCTGGGGACTGGCATGCCATCCTCCGAAGTGCAGCAAATTGTGCTACGTGTTAAAGGAACGGAGCGAGCGTTGATCGAGAGACTATCTCAATTTGTGAAATATACAAAATCGGGGAGAATCCGGGGATGACGGGCTGATGTGTGAAATTTCGGAAACGGTCCCGCGAATGCGATTCTGGCCGGTTGTGAAAATACTGATGGGACTTCCGGCCTCGGGCCCATATACTGCGCCGATGACTACGCTGGTGTTCGTGGTTTTGCTGTGGGTCGGATCGGTGCTTGCCGGGCTTACCGGGGCGCTCACCGGATTGGGGGGCGGAGTAGTGATCGTGCCACTGCTGGTGTTCGGTTTTGGAGTGGATATTCGGTATGCGATGGGTGCGTCGCTGATCTCGGTGATTGCGACGTCATCGGGGGCGGCCGCGGCCTACGTGAAAGAGGGTTACTCCAATCTGCGGATTGGAATGTTTTTGGAGATCGCGACAACGGTCGGCGCACTGGTTGGAGCCTTCCTCGCCGTACGACTGCCGACTCACTTCATTGGGATCGTGTTCGGGACGGTGTTGATTGTGTCGGCACTTTTGGCATTCCGGGAAAAGGCGGTGCCGCCCGAAGCGCGACAGCCGAATGCACTGGCAACCCGACTGAAGATGGATTCCTCGTATCCAACAGTGAAAGGAATGGAGTGCTATCACGTGCAAGATGTCCCCGGTGGATTCGGCATGATGTTTGTGGCGGGAACGCTCTCGGGCCTACTGGGGATCGGATCGGGAGCGTTTAAAGTTCTGGCGATGGACCAGATCATGAAGATTCCGTTTAAGGTGTCGACGACGACCAGCAACTTCATGATCGGTGTCACGGCGGCGGCCAGTGCTGGGATTTATCTTCGGCGAGGATTTATCGATCCAGGGCTGGCGATGCCGGTGGTTCTCGGGGTCCTGGTTGGCTCGCTGTTGGGGACCAGGGTGTTGATGAAAGCAAACGTAAACTGGCTGCGAATTGTGTTCAGCGTCGTGATTGTGCTGCTGGGGATAGAGATGATTTACGGATCGCTGACAGGGAAATTGTGATGACGCAGACGGGATGGAACGATCAAAAGGTGGAACAGATTGTCGGCAAGCTGCTGCAATCTGGCGTGTTGCTGGCGGGGCTTGTGGTGTTTATCGGGGGCCTGCTGTATCTGCTGCAGCACGGACATGAACCGGTGAGTTATCACACGTTTGTTGGAGTGCCCACAGGATTGACAGCCTTGCTTCCGATTCTGCAGGGGACGCTCGCGATGGACAGCAAATCGATCATTCAATTCGGATTGTTGCTGCTGATTGCGACACCAGTGGCGAGGGTGCTGTTCTCGATCGTGGCCTTTGCCATGGAACGCGACCCCATTTATATCGTCGTGACGCTCGTGGTGCTGCTAATTCTGCTGTACAGCCTGTTCTGGGGGGGAGTGAAATAAGTTGGTATGAAGGATGGGGGATCGGATGACCTGGTTTCTATGGGCATTATTGTCAGCGTTCTTTGCAGGGCTCACGGCGATATTGGCGAAGATCGGCGTCGAAAATGTGAACTCCAACCTGGCAACGGCGATTCGAACGGTTGTGATTCTGGTTTTTGCATGGTCGGTGGCGCTGTTTACAAAAACCGAACCACTCTCGGCAATCGGGAGGAAGACCTGGATATTTCTGGTGTTGTCGGGCTTTGCAACTGGACTTTCGTGGCTTTGCTATTTTCGGGCACTGCAATTGGGTGAGGCGTCGCAGGTCGCTCCGGTGGACAAGCTGAGTGTCGTCGTAGCGATTGTGTTGGCAGCGGTATTTCTGCACGAACGGGTGACGTGGCATCACTGGGTCGGCGGATTATTGATCTTTGTAGGCGCTGTGGTGCTGGCGTACGCGTGAAAAACCGGCAGCGCTTGTGCCCGTTGGGCTAATGTACGGTGACGGTCACAGTGGCAGTAGTTTGACCGTACGCGTTGTTGGCGTAGAGCGTGTAGGTTGTTGTGGCGGCGGGATGGACTGTCGCAGATCCTGCACGGGTGGCGCCGATTTCTGGGGAAACGATACTGTAAGAAGCGCCGGTAACTTGCCAGGACAGGACGACGGGCGCACCGGCGGTAACCGTCGCCGCATTAGCGATAAATTGTGAAATTGTCGGCGATGGACCTGACGGGATGTTGCTCGCACTGTAGAGCGGAGAGATTTGCAGGACGTCGAAGTCAGAGGCTGTGACGGTGCCCAGATTGTGAAGGTCATCGTTGCTCCAACGATCGTCCGGTGCGCCGCTGATGTACATGGAAGAGCCGTTGTCGGCCACGATGATGCCGTACTTCTTCATGGCTTGAAGTATGACCTGATTGGCAGCACTGAAACTCGAAATGTCAAAGCTGGATTTGAGACGCATGCGCATGCCCATCGGCGGAGCGTACTGCGCGGACGTGGTGGAAGCGAAGTGCGAGGCGGGTGGAGTAAAGCCGGCGCTCGAATTCTGCACGGTAAACCGAATCGCGTGGTTGATGACTCCTGCATTCACTTCATCGTAGCGAACCAGGCCGGCGAAAATCGGAAGCCCAGCGGCGTCAGCGCTGGTCCAGGTGTACGGGCGTTGCTCATCGGCTGTGAGATCCCAAACGGCGGCAGAAGCAGCGTTCCAATACGTGGATTGTGGATAGGAGCTGTACAGTTCGTAGAGAAAGCAGGTAGCAGTGTCGAGCACGAGAACGTGGCGATCGCCGTTCCCGGGATTGGGGTAGCCTTCAATCGGTGCGGTGAGAGGAATGGGCATGGGGCCGGCGTCGCTTTCGCTGCCGTACGCCGTGAACGCGATGGGAATGAAAGCCTGCGAAGAATCGACGACCGTATACGGGATACCGATGGTGGAATTGTCATATTGTCCTGCACCAAAGTCGGGATGCAGGCCGACGGAACCGCCTATGAAATTGATGATGGCTGCGGAGTCAGGATCGACCGGCGCGGTAGAGATGTCCTTATTCCAGAGATTGTCGGTCGGAAATGGAACGAAACCGTTCAGGCTGGCACCTTGTCCGGTCGACATACTGCCACAACTCGAAGTTTGCACGGGCCCGTTCACTTGAAGAGGTAGAGAGTTGGACCCGGTGCCGCCGGGATCGGGGTTCTGCACGGAAACGGAGTAGGTGCCTGCAGTGCCGGCTTGGGCCGAGGCGGTGAGTTGAGTGCTCGAAACGAAAGTCGTGGAGACCGCTAATCCGTTGACGAGTACCTGTGCACCGCTGACGAATGACGTTCCCGTCAGCGAGAGGCTGTAGCTGCCAAGGTTGGTGGCGGAAGGAGAAATGGCGGTGAGAACCGGGGCGGGATTGAGAAGCGTGACGGCGCTGGAAGCGTTTTTCCGAGTATCTGCGGTGCTAACGGCGATAATCGTGATGGTGTTGGGATTTGGCAGGGTGGCAGGCGCTGTGTAGTTGCCGGAGGAATCGATGGTACCGAGTGTCGAGGAGCCGCCGCTGGTTTGATTTACGGACCAGGTGACCGCGGTATTCGTACTGCCGGTAACGGCGGAAATGAACGTTAAAGATGCGCCGGCACGGATGTTCGCTGTGGGGGGAGTGACGGTGACGGAGACGGTTTGTGCAGGAGGAGAGAGGGGTGGAGGAGTCGGAGTGGAAGTGGTCGATGTGCTGCTTCCACAGGAGGAAAGGGCGAGTGCGGAAAAAAAGAGCAAGGAACCAGTGAGTGCACGGCGCATGAGTGGATTTTGTGAGTGTGCAAGGCGGAGAACAACTGGACCTAGGTACAGATTTGGAACATTGGCATCGTGAATGGCTCGGAAAGAAGCAGATGACAGCCGAACTCTTGGCATTACGAACCGGAGACACAGAGGGCGGCCTCCTGAAGCCGCCCAACTATTGTGAGCTTGTAATTACTGGCTGCTAAGGGCAGCAGCCATCTTGAACACGGTTAAAGATTGCCGGTGACGCGAGTCAAGGAGTTCGCGGTTTGCGAGTTCAGAATGTACAGATCGCGCGTGCCCGGTTCTTCGGTAGAGATGGAAGTAGTGGCTTCGATGAAGCCGGTGTCTCCGTAGCCGCGAAAGGTGCCGCTGAGGAAAGTAGCGGTAGAGGTTGGGAACGTACCGATCGTCACGCCGGGTTGGTTTGAAGACGTGTTGATGGCCACTATTGTGCCTCCGCTTACTCCGTCAGCAGTGTATTGCCACCCCGTGGTGCTGTTGGTCACGGTGATAGGGTTGAGTCCGGTGATCTGGAAAACGGTGATGGTCGGGGTCGCCGTGGTGGTAGTGTCGGCTGGCCAGGGTTGAGCTTCACCACCGCTGAGGAATGTCGAGTTTGCAAGTGGCGCCTGAATGATTGTGCCATTCACGCCCACGATACCCGTTTGCGTTCCGGTGCGGGAGGAGATTTTCGTGGAGGAATCCGACTTGCCGGTCCAGGTGGTGTAGTACACCGTGGAAGCAGTTGCAATGAATGTGCCGTCGCTGTTGCTGGCATCGGTGACGAGTGTTGTAGGTGTACCGCCGGTCTGCGGCAGCGTTTTGATCGCATACTCGGAGCCCGTATTTTCAACACCCCAAATGATGTTGGAGCCATTGATCGGAAACACTAGAGTGGAAACATGGCCGGATTCCGTATCAATGACCGTAGGTGCTGCCGAGCCATTGGACGGAATGGAATAGATCGTTGTGGATGCGGCCACCTGGCCCGTCGCCGGAGTGTTGATGGCGAAGTAGAGAGTCGTGGGAGAGGCTGCGTAGGTAGCGGCGGCACTCGTGGTCGTCCAGTTGGGAATTGCATACAGCGAGGTTGAAACGGTCTGCGATGTGTAATTGACGTAGACTATGTTTCCGTCGACTACATACAGCTGGCCTGTCGGATAACCCGACGTGGTACCGACGGGAAGGGCAACGGCAACGTTAATCGGTGCGCTGAACGTTCCGAGAACTGCGGGATTCGCGAAGTTGCTATCGACAAGCACGAGATTAGCGCCGTTTGTTATGACGAAGCCCGTGAGGCCGCCGTTTGTGTTGTGAACGGCGGCGACGGGCATGCCTGTGGCGACGACCGGAGCAATCGACGAGGACATGCCGGTCTTAACCATGTGGAAGATGTCATCGGAGGTGTTGCAGACACCGTCTGGCCCGGGTAGACGATAAACATAGGAAGAGTTCGTGGGAGTCTGCAGGTCTGACGAATAAAAGATCCCCGCGTAATTGTAATACGCACCCGTACCGGCAGTAATGCCCGTAAAACTGCATAGGTCATCGGTCGTGGCGGCACTTTCAGTGGAGAGTTGCTGTGCGACAGGTGTCGAAGTCGAAGTTAAATCGAGAGCGTATATATGCCCGTCGCTACCCTTGTAGACTTCGACGCCGGCAGCCTGCGACAGACTCGTACCTGTGGTGAAGTCAACCGAGCCATGAAGAGTCTGTTTTTTTGCGGCGTAGCTGCCAACAGGAGCAAATGCAGCTGTGCCGGTGGTGGGATCCGCCCACGCGGCGAATGTTCCGGTGGTTCCGACATAGCTCACCAGACTGGGAGGAGGCGGTGTGACGGTTCCTCCGCCGTTTCCTGAACCACACGCGCACAGCGAAAAGACCGCTGCAATACCGAATGCAAGGGTGTAAAGAGTTAGACGCATGGATGATCTCCTGGAGAATTGAGTTACGCCTCGCTGGGAAATGGCGACCGTGCCTCACCGGAACGAATGCATGTACATAAAATTATTTCCTTGCTTCCGGTACTTGCGAGCGACTTGCGAACGGGCAGCTGCAATGGAACCACGGATATCAAGGACACTCGGATAGGGTGGATAAGGCGCATGACTCTCCCGGATTTTCGCCGGACAATTCGAGGACGCGTTCGGCCACTTCTATCGGTTGCTTGGGGTGGTAAA
Organism: Candidatus Acidiferrales bacterium; assembly: GCA_963723725.1. Classification (GTDB taxonomy): domain Bacteria; phylum Acidobacteriota; class Terriglobia; order Acidiferrales; family UBA7541; genus Acidiferrum. The sequence goes on along the minus strand of CAVRSA010000009.1, from coordinate 565,052 downwards.
CACGGAGAAACCGAAAAAGTTGCAAGAGGGGGACGACAATCCGCCTTTGAGGTTTTGCAAGGTGATTTTCCCGATTCGCGGTCTCATTTTGATTCACAGCCTTGGCGCGGCAATCAGAGGGTACGAGTGGCTGAGGTCTGGTAAACTCAAGTGTCCTAGATCGTGGACGTCAGGAAGACGAAGGGGAGCGATTGGCATGTCAAAACAAGACGAAGCTGGATTGATTCTAAAGCTGTACGATTTGCGCCGTGAAGAGACAATGAGGAAGGCACGGAACTGGTATTTCCAGGAGTTTAACCCGCAAACAATGGCGGATTTTAATGCGGCGATGTTTGGAGAGCATAGCGCGCATCTCCGCATGGTCACTTCCTATTGGGACATGGCGGCCGCTCTCGTAAATAATGGAGCGATCAGCCTGGAATTTTTTAATGACAGCAACGGTGAGCACATCGGCGTATTTGCGAAGATCGAGCCGATTCTAGGGGACGTTCGAGCAGCGTATGGACCGAGATATGCAGCCAGCCTCGAGAAATTGATCGATGCGACTCCAAGCGGAAGACAGAGGACGGCTGCGAGCCGCGAGCAGATGAAAGCGATCCGCGCTAGGTTTGAGGCTGGGATGGCGAAGACGGCGAAGAACTGACGTCCCGGAGTCGAGATATTTCAACGAATAGAATATCCCTCACGCACGGGAATCGTGCGTGAGGGATAGCTATTTAACGACGAGGGTCCCGGCCCATCTCCCGCCCGGGAAAGACACGAGCGACGGGGAACCGTTGTCGGCCGAATGTGGAATTGATCAAAACGGGGGCCGCATGGACCACTTCCCGGTTTCCTTGTCTTTATAGAAGAAGGCGAAGTTGATGTTGTTGTACATGGAAGCCCCGATATTGCGCGAAGCAACTTTGATGTCGAAGGTACAGCGGTATCCCTGAGGGGTGGGAGCGTCGCAGGCTTCCTTTTTAAAAAAAACAATCGTAATGGGATCGGAGACAGTTTCGCCTGGTGGGTGATTCATGCCGTATTCCATCGCTGCCTTCATCTGAGCTTCTGTTGGTTCAGAGCCGGCTCCGTTGCCGCAGCCGGTTAGTCCGAGAGCCAGCGCGGTTGTGACTGCGATTGTTTTTGATCCGAAGCGCATCCTGTTTCTCCTTTAGCCGCACGGGTCACAGCTTTCCCATGAAGGCGGAACTCTATTTCTTTCATGGTCGTCTGGCAACACACTTCTTTACTTCGACGGTAAGTTGTGGTCTCTAGTTGAGGATTCGGGCGAGGGCGTTCGGTCGTACAAAATATCCGACTGCTTAGGAGCATCATGAGAACTGGCGAAGTGATAATGACGGCGTGGATCGTCACGATGAAAGAGCGAATCGGGCTACGGGCGGGCTCGGGGCCAGCAATTTACGCGGCAGCAGCAATCGCCATCATGCTGGCGTTCGGTACAGAAGCGCTGGGACAGGATGCCGGATGGCCGACGTATGGGAATGATCCCGGCGGTATGCGTTATTCGACGGCAAAGCAGATCAATCGTGAAAATGTACAGAAGCTGACGTTGGCGTGGAGCTACAGGACAGGGGCCCTCGATGAGAAAACGAATTTGATCGAGAAAGCGGCGTTCGAAGCTACGCCTATTCTGGTCGAAGGAAAACTGTTTTTGAGCACCCCTTACGACCACGTGATTGCGCTCGACCCGAAGAAGGGGACAAAGATATGGGAATTCAATCCCAAGGTGAACCTCGGGAAGAGCTATTCGGAGGTGACTTCCCGTGGAGTTTCGGCATGGACAGATCCGAAGAGCAAGCCGGGCCAGTCCTGCGAATTGCGGATTTTTGTCGGTACGATTGATGCCCGGTTGATTGCACTGGATGGGGAAACCGGAAAGCCGTGCCCTGATTTTGGAACCAGTGGTGAAGTGGATCTACAGAAAGATGCCGCGACACAACTTGAATGGCGCGGCGGATATCAGGTGACGTCGCCGGCGGCGATTGCCAACGATGTATTGATTGTTGGGTCATCGATTGCAGACAACTGGAAGGTCGATACGGGACGTGGCATTGTTCGCGGATTTGATGCGCGGACGGGGAAGCTGTTGTGGACGTGGGATCCGATTCCATGGGCTCAGGAGACCAATCCGAGGTCGGGAGCGGGAAACGCGTGGTCGATTATTTCCGTGGATGCGGAACGGAATTTAGTTTTTGTGCCAACAGGGAGCGCGAGCCCGGATTATTTTGGCGGGATTCGTAAGGGTGACAACAAGTGGGCGAATTCAGTGGTGGCGCTAAGGGCCTCAACGGGCGAATTTGTCTGGGGATTTCAGGTCGTGCATCACGATCTGTGGGATTACGATGTGGCGTCGCAGCCGCTCTTGTTTACATGGAAGGACGGGACACCCGCACTGGCGGTGACGACAAAGATGGGCCATGTGTTTGTACTCAACCGATTGACCGGTACTCCATTGCTGCCGGTCGAGGAACGTCCAGTTCCTCAATCTGATATTCCGGGCGAGCAGAGCTGGCCGACGCAGCCGTTCAGCAAGATCGGACTGGTGCCGGAGAAGTTTGATGCGAGCGATGCATGGGGGCCGACACCGGACGACTTGAAGGCCTGCAAAGATGTCATTGAGAATTCTCGGAACGAGGGAATTTTCACGCCGCCGAGCTTGAAAGGCACGATTATCGCTCCGGGAAACGTCGGAGGAGTGAATTGGGGCGGGGCGACGTACGATCCAGAACGACATTTGCTGATCGCGAATACCAACCGATTGGTGGCTTGGGTGAAGCTGATTCCGCGGACCCAGTTTGCGGGCGAGCGCCAGAAGGGCCAGACGAACCGGATTTATGGGGAGTTCGCGGAACAGGATCCGGCCCCGTTTGGCATGTACCGAACATTCCTGTTTTCACCGAGCAATGCCCCTTGTAACGCTCCTCCCTGGGGAACCACGACGGCGGTAGATCTGTTTACCGGGAAAGTCGCCTGGGATGTACCGCTCGGCACAATGATCCCTCAGAAACAAACGGGGTCAATTAATCTTGGCGGTCCGATAGTGACCGCAGGTGGGTTGGTATTTACGTCGGCAGCGATGGACTTGTATTTCAGGGCGTTCGATGCGGAAAGCGGCAAGGAAGTCTGGAAGTATCAGTTACCTGCGGGAGGACAAGCTACGCCAATGACCTATCTGGTCGACGGCAAGCAGTACGTTGTAATTGCCGCGGGCGGGCACGGGAAATTGCATACGAAGCAGGGGGATTACGTAATGGCATTTACTGTTGAATGAGAGAACTGGTCAGGAATCGGATAAGGAACCGAGTCATCCCTAGATCACTGATAGACGAGTGCCAGGGAAAGAGATGGCATCCCATGAAACGAAGGCACACTCGCCGCGGAGAGTTCAGTCGGGGCGTCGTGATTTCTGTTCCGGGCCGCATTTTGATCCGTGCGAATTCACACAAAAGTTCGACGGAATTCTAACTCGGGGTGTCAGCTGTGCATCTTAGCCTATGACATGAAACAAAGCAGTGGACGGGCTTCCTGAGTCCGGCGAAGTCCGCGGGCATGAGGGCCGGCGGTCCGCACGTGCAAGCTTGAGGAATTCTGGAGGAGAACGGGCGATGGCGAAGAACCTAGTGGCGCAAGTCAGCAAGGCGGGAGGGGAATTTGAATTGGTGGAACGGGAAATCCCGAAACCCGGAAATGGTGAAGTATTGGTCAAGGTGCACGCATGCGGAGTCTGCCATAGTGACGTGCTGACAAAGATGGGTGGATTCCCCGGGCTCGTGTATCCCCGAGTGCCTGGGCACGAAGTGGCGGGGGTGGTGGAAGAGGTTGGCCCATCGGTAACGGAATGGAAGAAGGGTGATCGTGTCGGAGTGGGATGGCACGGTGGTCATTGTTTTGTGTGCGCGTCGTGTCGGCGCGGGGATTTTGTAACATGTGTCCGTGAAGCGATTACCGGAGTCACGCGCGATGGTGGATACGCTCAGTACATGGTCGCTCGCCACGAAGCGGTGGCATTATTGCCAGGGGAGCTGGAATTTGCAGATGCGGGCCCGCTGATGTGTGCGGGGATTACAACTTTTAATGCGCTGCGGAACAGCGGTGCACGTATCGGAGATCTGGTTGGTGTGCAGGGAATTGGTGGACTGGGACATTTGGGGATTCAATTTGCTGCGAAGGCTGGGTATCGCGTGGCGGCGATCGGACGGGGGCCTGAAAACGCTGAATTGGCAAAGAAATTAGGTGCGGCGGTGTATATCGATACGAACGCCACAAATGGAGCTCAGGAATTGCAGAAGTTGGGCGGAGCGAAGGTAATTTTGTGCACGGCGCCAAATTCAAAAGCAATGTCGGAATTGGTTGATGGCCTCGGAGCAGGAGGGAAGCTGCTGGTGGTTGGTGCCACGCCGGAGCCATTGGAGATTTCACCCTTCCAGTTGATTATGGCGAGAAGAGATGTACAGGGGTGGCCAGCCGGGACGGCCATGGATTCAGAAGACGCGTTGAGGTTCTCGGCGCAGAGCGGGGTACGGGCGATGATTGAGAAGTATCCGCTGACGAAAGCAAAGGAAGCGTTTGAAAGGATGATGAGCGGGCACGCGCAGTTTCGCGTCGTCTTGACGATGGACTAGGAGGCGCAACCGGTAAGGTAATTGTTCAGAAGATCAAAAAAGGAAGACAAGCAAGCTGTCTTCCTTTTTTTGTAAACCAAAGTTTCTTGATAGCAGAATTTAGAACGGAATGTCTTCGTCAGTGATTTCCGGGCCTGAGCCGCCACCCATCGGTTCCTCAGAGTGCCCACCCTGGTCAAACTCGTCGCTTCGACCAGAGGTTCCACCTCCGGCCCCTCCACCAGAGGCCATGCCGTCGCCGCGACCGCCGAGCATGCGGAAGTTGGTGGCTACGATCTCAAAGCTGGTACGCTTCTGGCCTTCCTTGTCTTGCCACTCGCGAGACTGAATGCGGCCTTCGATAAAAACGAGTGAGCCCTTCTTGAGATATTGCTGGGCAATTTCAGCTTGCTTGCCCCAGACGACGATCTTATGCCACTCCGTACGTTTCTGGCGCTCACCATTCTTGTCTTTATAGGTTTCGTCGGTGGCAACGGAAAAATTCGCGACGGCCTGGCCACCGGAAGTGAATCGGGTCTCTGGATCCCGACCGAGGCGCCCAACTAGGATGACTTTGTTAACGGACATGCAATCTCCCCCTAAGCAGAGGACGATAGCACGATGGCAAAGAAAAATGAAATGGCGGCAGTTAGGCGAGGAGGTGATTGCTATACTGCGGGCGAGCTGCCTGAATCGCGGATCGTAGAGGAGTCTGTTCAGGAATAGCGCGCCGGAGGCAGTTGATTTTCTGCGGGAGCGGAGCTGAATTGCCAGAAGTACCGTGGACGAGAGAAACAACGGAGCAGTGCTTGCCGACTAAGATTACAGTCGGCCGGGGCATCACGGTGGCGGTGCGCAGCGGCGGCGGAGAGGCGGAAAGAGAATGGCAGTATGGAAGTGTTTCGACTGAGAAGGGCTCGCTATTTGAGTTGGGGTCGCTGACAAAGCTTTTTACCGCTACAGTACTGCTCGAGCTGGAGCGAGCGGGAAAGTGTTCAGTTTATGACCGCGTGGCGAAATATCTACCGGAAATTGTGCCCGCAGCGTGCAATGTGACGCTTCTCGATCTGGTGACACACAGGGCGGGATTGCCACGGTTGCCGAAAGACATTCGTCCTCTGGACCGAGATCCGTATGCGGGGTACGACCGCGGACGACTGATGCAGTTTTTGAAAACGACTACCTGGCGATTGGGTGGAGAATCTGCATTTCTCTACAGCAATCTCGGGTACGCGACGCTCGGTATTGTACTGGAAAGTGCGGGGAACGCTTGCTTTGAGGACTTGCTTAGAAGGTATGTCTTGGTTCCGTTTGGCTTACGGCAGCTTGGCTTCCCTCCGATGCGCGGAAGCTCCCGTGGCGAAATAGTGCAAGGGCATTCGGAGGCAGGATTTCGTGTACAGGCATGGGAATTTGCCGCGTTCGCGCCATGCGGAGCGCTGGTCGGAACGGCCGAAGATGTTGGGAAATTCGTTAAGGGCATAAACCACGACAAGTATCTAACTAGAGCGTTCATGCCGGTGGCAGAGGCGGGCAGGGGAGAAATTGCGTTTGGCTGGTTACTGCAGGCAGGAGGAAAAGTGGCATGGCACAACGGAGCAACGAACGGGTTCAGCAGCTATGCGAGTCTCGAGCTGGAGACCGGTAAATGGCTTGTACTTTTGGCGAATCGATATATGCCGGAAATCAGTTCGATCGGGCATGAGCTTGAGCGTTTGTATTATTTCCAGCAGGGGCCGGAGAGGAAGCCGAAAAATCATACCCTGCGCGGACTCTTTCGTGATGGATTGGTGGGGACGGCTAGGATTCTGGGTGCCGCAGGATGGAAACAGGCAAAGGACAGACTCCCAACGTGAATTATCCCGTAGTTCGAATAACAATTTCATGACGGAACAACAGGGTGCCCTAATGCGGGAAGCGTCCGACCACTCGAGCAACAGACGCAGTGGGCGTCGTTTCAACCCGCTGGTAGAGGATTTGGATTGAGATAACCCCGGAGTGAGTCGATGAGGTGATCAAAATCCCCGTCGGATTTACAGAGAACCGCCTTGATGCCGACTGATTTCGCACTCTTCAGAAGTTGCGAAGACTTGTGCATCGTAAACATGACCATAACCGTGTGCGGAGACACGGAAGCGATGCGACGAGCGGCGTCTAGGCCATTCATGACCGGCATGGACAAGTCGAGCAAAACAAGATCCGGATGCAACTCCATCACTTTTTCTACCGCAATTTTCCCATTTTCAGCTTCGCCACAGACCTGCCAAGGCGAATTTTCTTCGATACAGGAACGAATGGAGTGCCTGAGGACCGAACTGTCGTCGACGATGAGAATGGTGGCTCTGGCCGCCATGTAACCTCCAGATGTCCTAGGTAGGTTGCAGGCCGAAGCTGGCGGCCGGTCCGCGACAAACAGAAGCCATCCTGTTCAGTGTAGAAGCCAAATGACGCGCTACAATACCGTTCACACTGTACGGTGCCGTACAACTCTGCGTTTTTTGAAAACTAAAATCCGGAAGTGGGTCAGGGCAGAGAGGAATTGGTTCAAGCGCAGTCGGGTGAAACCTGACACGGGAACTTACGTTACTACACCTTTTCCGTTTCGCTGCTCCACTTTGCATTCTGGCGTTTGAGGGTTTCGTAGCATTCGCACGCGGCTTTTTCCAGACCTTCGCGATTGTCGATCCGAACGTCGCCGCGACGATAGGTGATCAGGCCGGCTTTCTGCAGGATCCCGGCCGCGACCGTGACACTGGCCCGGCGGGTGCCGAGCATACTCGCGAGGGAATCCTGTGTGAGAGGGACCGAGTTACCGCCCAGGCGGTCGAGGCTCATCAACAGCCAGCGTGCGAGTCGCTGGTCAACTTCGTGTACGCGATTGCAGGCTGCAATCTGAGTGGCCTGCAGGGTTAACGTTTGCGAAAAACGCGTCAGTGTCAATTCGAGTGCAGGTGACTTGTGCAAACATTCCTTGAGGTCGGCGGCGCTGATGCGGAACGCGTTGCCTTCGACCTGCATGACGACACGAGTGGGGCTTGTCGCAAAACCAGCTGTCGCTGGCAAACCAATAAAGCCTTCTTTGCCGACAAGTCCCACCTCGACACTCTTGCCGCTCGACATGACGCTCAAAATGGAAGCCAGACCACCCGTGATGAAATAGCAGAACTTGATCGGCGTGTCGATTTCATTGACCAGGAAATGTTTGCGGAAATCGACGAATTGACATCTCTCAAGGATGTAATTGCGGTCCTTCTGAGGAAGTGCCATCAGCAGTTTGTTTCCGCTTGAATTTCCAGGGAATTGATCGATCGGAGCACGGGAGAGTTTCGATCGAGAAGAGGACCTTGTTCGTTTCATTCAGTGAGCCTCACGTGGCGAACCCGGCGTCCGATTTCGCAAGGGACCGCCAGTAAGAAGAAGGCTGCGGAAGAATGCAAATGAGACAGTTCAACTGCACTCCTATGTTACCGCATCAGGCTAGCCGGGAACGTTAAAACTTTCCCGTGGCGAATCTTTTACTTGCAAAAGAGGTACGCTGGCGTACAGTGTAGTATTGAGTGGCAAAACACCACGGCCGGATCTGAAGGACTGAGTAGATGAGAGTGCTCCGGAAGCCAAAAGCTGACGATCCGGAATGGGTCAAACCCATCCGGGAGTTGAGGCACAGACTGGGTTTAAAGCAGGAAGAACTAGGAAGCAGGCTGCATTATTCGGCGATGGCGATTTCGCGCTGGGAGCGAGGCGAGCAGGAACCGACCGACCGTGGCTATATCGAACTTGGAAACCTGGCTGGCGATCCGGAGTGCTGGTACTTTTGGGGACGAGCCGGGCTAAACAATGAAAATTTGATGCAAGTTACCCCTGTGCTCCGGCAGAGGCTGCAAAAGAGCCGGTTTGCCGACTTCGAGATCGTTGCAGCCGGCAGCGGTGTTGAAAAACAGAGCTCGGAAAAGTTGCAGCTCGTGGCCATACCGGTTTTGAAACTCGTCGCGGCGGCCCATGGCGAAAAGGGCGGTAACGCGTCGAGCGTTCTGTCCGGACCTGTCGAAAGCATGATCGCTGCACCGAAAGAATGGTGTCCGAGTCCGTCGACGACGAGCTGTTTACGGGTCCAGGGGAGTTCTATGGCCCCGGTGATTTGCGACGGATATGTGGTGGCAGTGGATTCCTCGCAGACCGATCACATGCGTCTGGATGGAAAAATCGTGATTGCCTGGCATAAAGACAAGGGGTTGACGGTTTCGAGGTTTAGACGCTACGACCATACGGAAATTTTGGAGCCGGAGAATCATGGGTATGAGTCCGTGACGCTCAGCTCGAAGCGTAGATGGAAGATCCTGGCGAAAGTGCTATGGTGGGTCGGAAAAGCCCCGTAGAAGTATCCCGTCAACTTGAGTTTGCCGAAGCGCGCGAAATGAGTTGCGCGTTTTTTTATTTTTAAAGTGAAGCAGCACCACGTAGGAGATCGAGGAGAAGTACGGAAGAGGCCAGTTTCGAAGGAGGGGAAGAAAGCAAAAGAGGGAAAAGAAGCGCGACTAATGGGTCGAGGTTGAGGTGACTGCCACACCCATGTCTTTCAGCTTGGCCCGGGCACGGCGTTCCTCTTCGGTGCCGGGATAGCGCTTGACGACTTCTCGAAGTTCCTTGATGCCGGGATTTTTCTGTCCAAGTTCGATAAGCGCCATTCCTTTTTTGAGGCGAGCCGGAGCCAGCTTGAAGCTTTTTGGGTAATTGTTCAGCACGCGATCGTATTCTTCGACAGCAAGCTCGTAATTCTTCTGTGTGTAGGCAATTTCGCCGAGGTAGAACTGGGCATTCGAGGCCAGATCGGTGTCGCCGTAATACTTGAGATAGTCCTGAAATTCGCCACGGGCGAGTTCATATTTGCCACTGGTGATGTCACGGAGGCCATTGGAATAGAGTGTGTCGGCGGAAGCAGGCGGACCTGCGGGTGACCCGTTCGGAGGCGCAGCAGACGGACTGGAAGCCGGCGGCAGGTTGCTGCCAGTCGGGGAGTTCCCAGGCGGGACATTTACAGGCCCGCCACCAGAGATGCGGGAGTCGATATTCTGAACGGAATTCTGTAGATCAACCAGTTGCTGGTTCACTTTTCCGAGCCGCGATTTGATCTCCTCGAGATTATCCGAGAGTCCCTGGACCTGAGTAGACATTGTGTCGAGGCGAGCACCGGAATTAGCCTGGACGTCCTGAACGGACTTTTCAAGCGAGCTCATCGTGCCGTTGAGCTTATTGACATTGTCGGAGGACTGTTCGATGAGAGTCTTCTGGACGGTATGTTCCTGCGTCATCTGGGTTTGCAGATCTTTTTGCCCCTGCAAGAGGGTGGTGACGTCGCGTTGCAGTTCGACCATCTCACGGTTGACGGCTTGTATAGGCTTGGGGCCCATCAGGCTGCCGGCAACGGCGCTGGCAAACATGGAACCGGCGAAGAGTAAGGCGTTACGGGTGCGCATGAGACGTCCTCCACGGATAATCAGGGGAAAACTGCGAATGAACCCCAATAAATAAATGTAATGGGAGACGAGAGCCAGAGCAAGTGGTTTGGCTGGCTAGAAGTCTTGCAATCCAGAAAAATAACACAGTCTCCCGAACTCTTGGATTCATTTCCTCTCAGGGCCACAAGCGACAACAGGGAATACAGTCGCCGCTACCTGAGTCGAATGTCCTAGCGCGCGCTGGCCTTGGACTGCGCATCCGTCAAGAAATCTTCGTACGTGCCCTTGAAGTCGTAGATTTTGCCTTCCCGGAAGTGCCAAATGCGCGTCGCAACCTCGTCGAGAACGTCTTCGTCGTGAGTAACCAGCAGGACGGTGCCTTCGTATTTCTGTAACGCGATGTTGAGGGCGTTGATGGATTCCAGGTCAAGGTTATTGGTTGGTTCGTCCAGCACAAGAAAATTGGGCTTCTGAATCATCAGTCGACAAAAGATCAGGCGAGCGCACTCTCCGCCGGAGAGTGCGACAGTGGGTTTCAGTGCATCCTCCCCGCTAAACAGCATCTGGCCCAGATAGCCGCGCATCTCCTCCTGTGTCGCTTGCGGCTGAAATTGCCACAGCCATTCGAGTGCAGTAATGCCTTTCGCCTTGTCGATCGTATAGTTGAAGTCCTGCGGAAAGTAGCCTACGGTCACCTCATGACCCCATACGACGTTTCCGGAATCGATAGAGAATTCATGCTCGGCCGGCCCGATGAACTGGCCGGCATTGCGAATGATCGATTTGAGCATAGTGCTCTTGCCGGCTCCGTTGCGCCCTGTAAATGCGACTTTCTCGCCTCGGGTGATACTTGCGGAGAAATTTTTAATGACTTCCAGATCGTCGTACGATTTCGAGAGATGCTTGATTTCGAGTGGAAGACGACCCGAGGGACGTTCCATCGTAAAGCGAATATACGGACGTTGGATATTCGAGCGGGCAAGCTCGGATGTCTGTAGGCGTTCGACTTCCTTCTTGCGCGAAGTGGCCTGCGCGGAGCGCGTACCGGCAGAGAAGCGTGCAATGAAGTCGTTCAGCTGGGCGATTTTCTTTTCGCGGACAGCGTTATCAGCTTCCATCCGCGTCCGAATCTGAGTTTTGGCGAGAACCATATCGTCGTAGCCGCCGGGATACATGATGATGGTTTCGTAGTCGATATCGGCTGTATGCGTGCAGACGCTATTCAGAAAATGGCGATCATGTGAGATCACGATGAGTACGCCGTGATATTCGAGCAAATATTCCTTCAACCAGTGCACCGAGTCGAGATCGAGGTTGTTGGTCGGCTCATCGAGCAGAAGCGCAGAGGGGTTCCCGAACAGCGCCTGGGCGAGCAGTACGCGAACCTTCTGACCGCCCTGGAGTTCACCCATAAGACGCTCGTGTAGCGTTGCTTCGATCCCCAAGCCGTCCAGCAGGACACCAGCATCGGCCTCAGCCGTATAACCACCTTCTTCGCCGACAACTCCCTCAAGTTCTCCCAGCCGCATGCCGTCTTCGTTGGTCAGATCTTCGTGGGGTTTGGCGTAAAGGGCGTCCCGCTCTTCCAAGGCCTTCCAAAGAATGGAGTTACCCATAATCACAGTGTCGATAACGCGGAATTTGTCAAAAGCGAATTGGTCCTGACGCAGAATGCCCATCTTCTTGGGCCGGGTGATATTCCCCTTGGTAGGTTCCTGGTCACCGGTGAGGATCTTCATGAATGTGGATTTGCCGGCCCCGTTCGGGCCGGATATGGCGTAACGGCGACCCTCCATGAAGGTGGTGGTCACGTCCTCGAAAAGGATACGTGATCCGAAGCGCATAGTGACGTCGTTGACGGCGATCATAAGCTTTGATTTTATCTTAGGAAGAGGCGGAATGCGAAAAGTAGGGAGAAATAATTTTAGTCAACGGACTGAGAAAATATGGTCAGGGGCAACTACAGCGGATTTCCTCACGTCCGATCCATGGGGCCCATGGGGCGCGGTTCGAAAGTTCGCTTCGATATGCTACATTAGGTTTTTCCCTACAGACCGATGAAATTCACGGAGACAGGTCCAATTCACGTACGCTCGAGTTCTGGTGACTACGACGTGGTGTGTGAATCGGGCTTACTCGGACGTGTGGGCGCGCAAGTACGTCGTTTGGCAAGTTTCTCAAGCATTCATGTCGTGACTTCGCTGAAGGTGTGGAGGGCACTCGGGAGGAAGGTCCTCGGCGGATTCGCGAGGGGCGGACGGCCACACATTCATTTCTTGAATGACGCGGAGTCGGCGAAGTCGATGGCGACGGTAGAACTGACGGCGCGGTCGTTGGTCCGGGCGCGGGCAGATCGGCATTCGTTGATTATTGCCGTGGGCGGCGGTGTGGTCGGCGACGTGGCCGGTTTTGTAGCGGCCTCCTATCTCCGCGGTGTAGCGTTGGTTCAGGTGCCAACGACACTGGTGGCGCAGGTGGACAGTTCGGTTGGTGGGAAAACCGGAGTGAATCTGCCGGAAGGAAAGAATCTGGTGGGAGCGTTTTATCCGGCCCGATTGGTGCTGGTTGATCCCGAAGCGCTCAAGACATTGCCGGAGCGAGAATATCGGGGTGGTTTGGCCGAAGTGATCAAATATGGCGTCATTGCGGACGCTGAATTATTTTTGTTTCTAGAAAGGGAGATCGGGAAGCTTCTCAAGCGTGATCACGCAGCCCTGCTGCACATTATTCGGCGGTCGATTGAAATTAAGGCAAAAGTAGTGAGTGAGGACGAAAGGGAATCAGGTCTTCGCGAGATTTTGAACTTCGGTCACACATTCGGACACGCACTGGAAAGCGCGACCAAGTACAAGAAATATCAACACGGCGAGGCTGTAGCACTTGGGATGATGTGCGCCGGCTTGCTGGGGCACGAGATCGCGGGGATGCCCCCTGATGACGTGGCAAGAATGGTGTCACTGTTGCGAGGAATTGGACCGTTGCCGGGATGGCCGAGGATTCCGGTGAAGCGTTTGCTGGAGGCCATGCGCAGGGACAAGAAAACGCGGTCGAATCAGCTGAGATTCGTACTGGCTCGGAAAATTGGGCGAGTGGCCTCATATGACCATGTGGAGGAAGAAAGAGTCTTGAGCGTTCTGCGGTTCATGAGCAGGTCGTGGCAAAAGGCCGAACTGGCAATAGGCAAGCGGTATGACTGAGCGAGTGGCCCTTCCGCAGGGTACCAAGCCTGAAGGGGCGGTGAACGAGGAAGACGCTTCGCGGCGGGTCCGTGAGATGTTTACCCGGATTGCGCCCCGATATGACCTCCTGAATCGCCTGCTTTCGGCGCGGATGGACACACGGTGGCGTGCGCGGACGGCCCGGGAACTGGATCCGATCCTGCAGCGTGGCGATGCGATGGTGCTGGATTTGTGTTGCGGGACAGGTGATCTGGCGTTTTCCCTCGCTCGCGCATCCAAGGCGCGCATCGTCGGAGGTGATTTTTCGCATAGCATGCTGACGCGGGCCAAGGAAAAGAGCGAATTTGCGTCCGGAAAGGGCTGGAAGGTTCCTTTTTTCGAGGCCGATGCATTGCGCTTACCGTTCGCGGACGCGTCGTTTGATCTGGTCACCACGGCATTCGGATTTCGCAATCTCGCAAATTACAAGTCGGGATTGCGGGAGATTTTGCGGGTACTGAAGCGGGGGGGGACGATTGGCATTCTTGAGTTTACGGAGCCAGCACCGGGTTTATTGGGAAATGGCTACAGGTTTTACACGCAGAGACTTCTGCCATGGATTGGCGGAGCCATTTCGGGAGATGCAGCGGCTTATGCGTATCTTCCGAAGTCAGTGGCGCGATTTTTCCGGCCAGACGAGCTGGCAGGATTGATGCGGGAGACAGGCTATAGTGACGTGCGCTTTCACCTGATGACCCTGGGGTCAGTGGCGCTGCATATCGGCGTGAAGAGCTAGGTTAGATAGGCGGGAAGGTCATGGCAGGACAATTCCAAATATTCTGTGGGCAAATCTATCGGGTAGGCCTGATTCGTTATGTGGATGTGCCGGTTAACGTCTCGCGTGCCCTAGGAGCGAGTGAAGCACACGTGCCGGTCCGTGGGACAGTGGAGGGCGTACCGGTAGTGACGACGATGGTGTCTCGCGGGAACGGAGCGCATCGGATTGCCATCCACGGAGAGATTCGCAAACGATTGAAGGTCGACGCTGGCGCGGGTGTCGAGATTGCAATTGAGCGAGATCAGGAATCGCGCGAACCGCTGCTGCCTCCGGCCCTGGTGCTCGCGCTTCGGCAGTCGCCCAAGGCGCAACGGGTATTCCGCGAAATGACCGTATCGTTGCGAAGGCAGATTGTCCGCTATCTCATAGCGGTGAAGCGGCAGACCACGCTTGAACGGCGGGTCGCGGCCTTTGTGCGACGACTCGAAGCGAGGCCTCTCAAACAGGGCAGGCGCCCAAAGTAGAATCATCGTTGCCGAACAACAAGCGTGGCACACATCACAGCCAGCTGCATCCAATGCAATGAGAATTCGTCCGAAGGAAGAACCGGTCATCCGGGGATTTGACCGATTACGTACGTATGTTGGTTTGTGTAGAGAGGTTTATTGACTGATAGGAATTGGCTATTGTCGCCGACGGATTGACCCATTAGTCTCTCGATGCGGCATGAATGTGCGGGGGTATGGAATGAAAGTTGGACCAAGCACCTCTAGAATTCCGCTGGACACGGATAACCGATCGTTTGCCAGCGTTGCAGCTGAAGAACTGCATATGAGGATAGAAGCGAGCGGACTCGGAGAAGCGCTGGCGCGGATGGCGTGCGACCTGTGCGTAGAAGAAGTGCCGGTCGAAGAGGCGTTTCAGAAGATCCAGGAATCGGCCATCGAGAAGATGGTGCGGATGATGGACGTTTCGATTGTCGGAGATGATGGCGCGCTGAAGAGCTGCCTGGAGATGGTGACGAAGGAATCCGAGCGTGCGGCATGGACAGCTCTCGAAAAGGGCACAACTGAGTTGCGTGAAGGCCTGGAGTTGCTGGAGCAGGCGCAGGGGTTTGAGAGGAATGGCTGGGTGAACTGAGGATTCTCACCGTCCTCGAGAGATTGAACGTAGAGATAGGCAAGAAAGCTGTTCGGGAAGTTCCTTCCTGCAGGGTCACACCGCTAGACTTGAGATGGTTGTTGTGTGTCACCACAACCAAAAACTGCGACTGGACGTCGGGAGAATGTCCGTTAGCGGGCCCAGCCCGGATCGCCACCGGCCTTGCGTAGATCGTCCTCGAGGTCGCTGAGGGCCTTTTTGTTGGCGTCGACCTCTGCCTGTTTGGCATCAATCTTGGCACGATCCTTGTTAATGTCCTGACGAGTGTATTGCTGCATCAAGGCTTCCTGTGGGTTGGGATAATACTGAACCTCGTTCTTGTTCAAATTGCGCTGCAAGACATCCAGTTCTTTTTCACTGCGTTCCAGATCGGCGCGGGCCTTGGTAAATTTCTTGTGCCAGTACGCTTCGCTTTTCGGATCGTTCTCGGCGGATTTGTCATCCGTAGCGGCATTGGAATCAGTCTGAGTCGCGGAATTTTTGGAGTCAGCGGCCGGGGCAGGAGAAGAAGCAGGGAAATCCTCGTTTGTGAACACTTTCTTCGGCTTGCCCGAAGCTTGCTGCTCGGCTCGAGCTTTGCGTGCGGCCTCGGCGAGTGCATCGCTGCCTTGCGGAGGAGTGTTGGGAGTAGTCTGTGTCGTCTGTGCGAACGCCGGAAAAATCATGATGGACCCCAGAACGAGAAGGGCTGTGGTGCGCACAATCGTGGTAAGCCGCATATACACCTTCCTCCCCTCCAGCGGGCGAAAGCTCCGAAGAGTCTAAGATCGACTGCAGGTAGTATACCGCTGATTGGAAACGTGGAGGCTCGGGTGGCGCGAAAGGATTAAGGGCTAATGGGGCAATAGCGAAAAGAGGTAGGGCAAGGCATAGACGACCAGGAGCGCAGCGATTCCGAGAAAGGTCCCAAGTGGAATCTGGTACTTCGAAACGATAGCCCAGCGGAGCGAGTCGATCTGACCTAGACCGCGCCGGCCGGCCCGGACCGCAAGGTCTCGCTTCCAGCCGTAGGCATACAGGCCAGCGATGAAAAGAACGCCGATAACCGATCCGAGAAGGGTACCCAGCAGAATGGTAAGGAACGATCCGGTGACGCCCAGAAAGGCACCGACCATTGCCATCATTTTGACATCGCCCATACCCATTCCTTCGCGTTTGCGAAAAAGTTTGTAAAGCGCGGCTGCTGCCCAGAGCAGGAACGCCCCAAAGGCCGCGCCCAAAAGGGCATCGAAAAAACCGAGGGCAGCACTCAACAACACAGGATGAGTCTGGTAGGCGTACTCATAGAAACTCGGTGGAACCGCCCGCTGCAGAATACCCAGCAGCATGAAACCGGCAGGATCGTCCGTCGGGATGCGCGTAGCGAGAACCAGGCCAATGCCGAATCCGGGCCAGACGACAGCGTCGGGGAGCAATCGTACGCGGAGGTCTGTGACGATGAGAATGATGAGAATGCAGGAGAAAAAAAGCCACTTGAACGTAGAAAGGGTGACATCAAACCTGATATAGGCCAGAACAAAAACAGCCCCGGTGAGAAATTCGATGATGGGATACATCGGGGAGATGGGTAGGGCGCAGTTGCGGCATTTGCCGCGGAGCCAGAGCCACCCGAGGATAGGGACGTTGTCGTAGGGTTTGATGGGGGCTTTGCAGCGTGGGCAGCGGGAAGCGGGAGAAACGACCGACTCTCCCTCGGGTATCCGAGAGATGCATACGTTTAAGAAGCTACCGATAACGATGCCGAACAGAAAAAAGAAAAACGGGATCATGAGATTAGATTTGACTGTGACACAGGCGCGGAATGCGCTCAACGTGCGGCTCGGGGTGGGGTGTCGGATGGTTAACGGGCGAGGCTGGCTGGAACAGCGAGACGGCGGAAACGGGGCACTGCGTCGAGAAGATGAGGACAAAAGTCTGCAGCACGGGATCGGGACGTAGGACGATGATGAGGTAAACTTACCGTATGGCGATGAGTTGGTATGAACATGCGATACGGCGGTATGAACACCGCCGATGGACGACTGATGACAATCGGATGGTGCGGCCGTTTGAATGGGGTCTCGAACACATCAATGGTGGCGCAGCGCACGATGACCCCAGGGCGTTTTTGCGAGCCTATTCGCGCGATGCGATTGTCAACAGCCAAGCCTGGTACGCGGCAGACGAAGTGCGGGACTACGCGCTCGATTCGGAAAATGTCCTGACGTTTACGAGCACGCTGCGGTGTCCGTGGGTGGAAAACAATACGGTACATGCGCAGTTGTTTCAGGGAAAGAAAGCCGGCCCCGCTGTCCTGGTGCTGCCGAACTGGAATGCGAAATGGAATGGACAGGTGGCGCTGTGCCACTGGTTGCAACGGATGGGGATTACAGCGATGAAAATGAGCCTGCCCTACCACGACCGGCGAATGGCCAAAGGACACGAGCGAGCTGATCAGCTGGTGGGTCCGAATATTGGATTAACACTTCATGCAAACCGGCAAGCGGTGAAAGATGCTCGAGCGTGCCTGAGCTGGCTCGAACAGCAGGGATATGACCGACTGGGCATTCTCGGGACCAGTATCGGATCGTCAGTTGGATACATCACGCTGGTGCACGACGATCGAGTCAGAGCGGGCGGATTTTTTCACGTCTCCACGTATTTTGCAGATGTAGTGAGCCAGGGAATGACCACGAATCATGTGTGGGAAGGGCTGCGGCACGATGTGAGCGTGGAGGAGTTGCGGGAGTTCTGGGCACCGGTCAGCCCCATGCCATACGTCGAGCGCGGCATGGGTGCGAGGCGCGATACGTTTATGGTGTATGGGAAATACGATCCGACGTTTTTGCCTGAGTTAACCGAGGAAATGCTGCGCGCGCTGCGGATGCATGGAGCTGAACCGCGGACGCTCGAGTTACCGGTCGGGCATTATTCGCTGGAGCTGGCTCCGTTCAGCTACCTTGCAGGATATCGAATGTTCACGTATTTCCTCGAAGCTTTGGGGTAAGAGTGTTCGAGCGGAAGGGTCGGGTCCTTCGAAGGTAGCAGGTGATATGTGCCTTGGAACGTACATCGTGTCATTCCGTTATCCGTGGTGCCGTAATACCTCGCCATTCGGGGCGGAGATATATGGCACGTGGACTACGCCTTCAGGCGCAAACGAAACTGGAAATAACAGTAAGCGTTGCATGAGCAGCCGCTGCCTTCAGGCAGAGAAGTATGTCACTCAGTGTAGGACGCTAGCAATTTTGCCCTGGGCGATGATGTGGTACACCGCGTTCATATCGGGAGCCAGTGGCCGGTCTTGGGTAACCTTGCCAGAGACAGCGCGGACAGCATCGTAGGCTTTGCGGGCCAGAAGGCCCGTTTGCAGAGGGGCCAGAAGATCGATTCCCTGGCAGGCACACAGTAATTCAATCGCGAGAATGTGGCGTAAATTGTGGAGCATTCGCTCCAACCGGCGGGCACCGCTCATGCCCATTGAGACGTAGTCTTCTTGGTTGCCCGAAGTAGAAATTGAATCGACAGAATGAGGAGTGGCGAGCGCGCGATTTTCGCTGGTGAGCGCAGCGGCGGTAACCTGGGCGATCATGAAGCCCGAATTGAGACCCGGATCAGGAGTCAGAAAGGCTGGCAATAGACTGGTCAGCGGATTCGTCATCTGCTCGATCCGACGCTCCGAGATGCCACCAAGCGTGGCAATCGCGATGGCAACCTGATCGGCGGCCATGGCGAGTGGCTGCCCGTGGAAGTTCCCGCCACTGATGATGTCGCCTTCTCCGTTTTCTTTTAAAAAGACCAGAGGATTGTCCGTGGCGCTGTTGAGTTCGACCATGGCCATCTCCCGAGCGTAGACGAGCGAGTCGCGCACCGCTCCATGAACCTGTGGGGTGCAGCGGAGGCTGTAGGCGTCCTGGACGCGTGGATCTTTTTCGGAGGCGCGGTGAGATTCTCGGATCTGGCTTCCATCGTTGAGGTGCGCTAGGTTGCGGGCGGTAGTCCCGGCGCCCGGATAAGCGCGCGCGTGCATGATGCGGGAGTCGAAAGCGCCGGGACTTCCCCGAAGGGCGTCCAGTGAGAGCGCGGCGGCAATGTCGGCCGTATCGGCCAGAACGTCTGCTTCATAAAGTGCAAGACTGAGAAGTGCCAGCATGCCCTGCGTTCCATTCAGGAGCGACAGTCCTTCTTTCGCTTCCAGAGTGACAGGAACGATGCCTGCGCGGATGAAGGCTTCTGTACCGGATAACTTTTCATTCCTAAAAAGGGCTTCGCCTTCGCCGATGACCACCTGGGCCAGATGCGCCAAAGGTGCGAGGTCACCTGAGGCGCCGACCGAGCCTTGCGAGGGAATGATGGGATGAACGCCGGCGTTGAGCATCGAGACCAGGGTTTCGACGACGACGGGACGAGTGCCGCTGAGGCCTTTGGCGAGGGCATTTGCGCGCAACAGCATCATGCTTCGTGTTTCGGGTTCGCTTAGAGGAGTACCTACGCCGCAGGCGTGGGAGCGAACAAGATTGATTTGAAGTTGGCGAACCTGTTCCGTCGAGATCCGGACGGATGCGAGTTTACCGAAACCGGTGTTGATGCCGTAGGCAGTCTTTCCCGAGGCGACGAGATTGTCAACGATGGCTCGCGAGGCATTCATGCGAACGACTGCCTCCGGCGAAAGAGAAACTTTTTCGTGATGGAACGCAACGGAGTAGAGTTGCGGAAACGTGAGATCGTGGCCAGTCAAGAGTATGGACATGAGTTGATCACCGGGTGGAAAGATTGCACATTAAATAGAAAAACGAAATCACGGTGGAACCAGCCCGATATTCGAAGTGCATGGGGCGATTCATACGCGTTGGTTCCCCGAGGTAACACCCGAGATCGAGAGAAACGCTGCCTTGTATTTGTCGGGAAAATGCTTGACGTGCCCATCACGGCTGCACGCTACGTGAATTGTATGGCCGATTGCCAGGAGCTTTTGATCTTCCCGACGGAATATCTCGTACCCGAATTTCAAGGTGCGGGTCTTCGCTTCAAGGATACGCGTGCGAACGGTCAGGACTTCGTCGTAACGGGCAGGATGCTGATAGCGGCAGTGGATGTCGGCGACGACGATGTAAGTGTCATCGTCCAACTCCATACGTTTATAGTCAAAACCCAGGGACCGCATTAACTCGACTCGGCCCACTTCGAACCAGATCAGATAGTTCGAGTGGTAAACCACTCCCATCTGGTCAGTTTCTGCGTAGCGGACGCGTACAGTGGTGTCGTGATGAATGAGCATGGTGTTTGTGGAGTGACCGGCAGGAGAAAACGACCGGAGCGCCTGTATTAGTATGCCGGAAAATCGGAGGCGAGTCGAAGGTTGAGGGCACAGCAATCCCTCGGCCGGGGGCCTCGGGTTTGCGCGACTGGAGCGGAAGAGATCGCGTGACACGAAGTGAAGCGGCTTCGCCCGGCGTAGGATGAGCCAGAGCCTAATCCTGCCAGTTGGGTTTGCGCTTTTCGAGGAAAGAAGCGAGCCCCTCTTTAAAATCGGGACTGCTGCGGATGCGGGCGTTTTCGAGAATCGCGCGCTCCAGATCCTTGTCAACGCTGGCGGCAGCACCGGAGGTAAGGAGTTGCTTGGCGCGCGTGATGCTGACGGGACTGGCCGCAATGAGGAGTTCAGCGAGTTCCTCTGCGCGATTGAGCAGTTTCTCCGCGGGAACGATCTCGTTGACCAGACCAAATTCCTTGGCTTCGACAGCGTCGATCAGTCGACCGGTGAGCAGGAGATCACGCGAGCGCTTTTCTCCGATCTGGCGTGTAAGGAAGACACTGACAATGGCGGGAAGAAAACCGATCTTGACCTCGGTGTACCCGAACTTCGCTTCGGGGACGGCGAGAGTGAAATCACAAAGTGTAGCTATTCCGCAACCCCCCGCCAGCGCATGGCCGTTTACAGCGGCGATTAGAGGTTTGCTATAGCTCCAGATGCGGCGGAACAGTTTTGCAATCCGGCGGGAGTCCTCCTGATTTTCCGACGGCGATTGCTGGGCAATGGTCTGGAGCATTTCCAGATCCATTCCGGCGCAGAAGGCCTTGCCGGTTCCAGTGATCATGACAACGCGCGCTCGGGTCTTTTCGACTTCGTCAAGCACGCCCAGTATTTCTGAAATCATTTGCGCGGAGATAGCGTTGCGCTTGTCAGGTCGGTTCAGGGTAATCTTCGCCACGGTGCCGGAATTTTCGAGCAAGAGAGTTTCAAAGCTCATTGGACAAGTCCTCCTTCCTGGGATTCTGGTTGGTGGGCATATTTCGAGCGGATGTCGTCACTCAGCAGAATCAAATTTGGCAGCTCGGATGAATCGATACCGGGATCGGCACCAACCTTGCGGAGGGCGGCCAGGACGGCTTCCGTCGAAATGTTGCCGACAAGATCGTCCCCTGCGAAAGGGCAGCCACCGAGTCCGGTAAGCGCGCTGTCGAAACGGCGGCATCCGGCGGCATACGCCGCAAGGATCTTGTCCTCCGCTCCTTCAGGTCGAGAGTGCAGATGTACACCGAGCTCGATGCCCCGCACATGATCCCTGGCCTGGGTAAAAACATCGTGTATGAGTTCGGGAGAAGCGCCGCCGACGGTGTCGGCGAGAGAAACGGTTTGAACTCGAATATCCTTGAGCCACTCGAGAGTGTCCTGCACGATTTCAGGCCCCCAAGGCTCATCGTATGGATTTCCGAACGCCATCGATATGTAGACGACGAGCTCCTTGCCGGCTCCCTTGGTTTCGCGCTTCAGGGTTTCGACGAGCGTTCGAGATTCGGCACGATTCATGTTCGCGTTGGAGCGTCGAAAATAGGCGGAAATGGAGTAGGGATAGCCGATTGTCGAAACGCCGGGTGTGGCCAGGGCTCGTTCGAGACCCCTCTCGTTGACAACAATGCCGATGATTTCCGGGAGTTCAATACCGTCCGGAAGCGAGTCCATAAGTCGCGACATGACGTCTTCGCTATCGGCCATCTGTGCGACGTGCTTCGGAGAGACGAAGCTGACCGCATCGATGTGTTTGAAGCCGGCGAGGATGAGTTCTTTCAGATAGGCGGCCTTGGTCTCGGTGGGGATGAGAACCGGGATGCCTTGCCAGGCGTCGCGGGGACATTCAATCAGTTTGACGGCGTCCATTGTTCCTCGGAGATGAAGTCTTCAGCTGACAGTTTACAGATGATGAGGAAAGAAGGAAAACTTCTTCCGAAACAAGAATGAAGTGAGGGACGAACCAGAGGAACTCAGCGAGAGTCTTTCGGAGCTTTTCCGCCCATGAGGGAGAAAAGAAATGCAAAGAAAAGCAGCATACCGAGGATTCCGACCCCCCCAAGGATTTTGTTGAAGCCGATACTGCTGCTCAGTACGTTCTCGAATGTTCTGTGGGCGAAATAAACCGAGCCCAGGTAATAGACCATGTTCGCGACGACCCCGAGCACGCAAATGGTAAAGGCGCTGGACATGGCGATCAGGAGAAATCGGGAGCCGCGGTTCATGGTTCGCTCGATTCAGTGTACGGGCGATAAGCTGCAAGCGAAAGAGCCTGAGGCAGATTTCAGGTTTGCAGGACGCCGGTCCTGAAGTCAGGAATATGGGAATTCAGGGAAGCAGCGTTCAGAGCCCAGATGAGGGCGTCACGGGTGTGGGCCGGATCAATGATCGCGTCAAGCCAGAGGCGCGCTGCGGCGTAACGAGGGTCAGTTTGATGTTCGTAGGTGGCTTTGACGGCGGCGTGCAGATGCTTTTTTACTTTTTCGTCGACCTTTTTGCCTTCTCGCTCAAGTTGCTTGAGTTTTATTTCGGCAAGGGTATTGGCCGCGGCGTCTCCACTCATGACCGCGAATTTTGCGGTGGGCCATGCGAACATGAATCGCGGATCGTAGGCCTTACCGCACATGGCGTAATTGCCGGCTCCGAAGCTGCCGCCAAGGATGACCGTGATTTTGGGCACGACGCTGTTGGCAACGGCGTTAACCATTTTTGCACCTGCGCGAATGATGCCGCTCCACTCAGCGTCTTTACCGACCATAAAGCCATTCACGTCGTGCAGGAAAATAAGCGGAATGCGGTTCTGATTGCAGTCCATGATGAATCGGGCAGCTTTTTCGGCGGACTCGGTATAGATCACGCCGCCAAATTCCATGCGTTTCTGATCGGAGTGAGGCGCGTGCGTGCTCACATGTTTTTTCTGGTTCGCGACGATGCCGACGGCCCAACCTCCGATGCGCGCGTAGCCGCAGAGCAGTGTCTCGCCGTATTCAGCGCGGTACTCCTCAAACTCGCTCCCGTCCACGATGCGCGCCAGGATTTCACGCATGTCGTACTGTTTGGAGGGATCGCTTGAGAAAATGCCGTAGAGTTCGCTGGCGGGATAGAGCGGTTCGTGAGGGCGGGCGTGATTGAAAATGGGAGGGTTGGGTGCACCCATTTTGTCGGCAATGGCACGGATGCGCTTGAGGCAAGCCTCGTCGTCGGGTTCCCGGAAATCGACCGTTCCGCTGATCTGCGCGTGCATTTTGGCGCCGCCCAATTCTTCGGCGGAAGATTTTTGACCGATCGCCGCCTGGACGAGCGCCGGACCCGCAAGGAAAAGACCGGAACCTTCGGTCATAAGGATGTGATCGCACATGACAGGCAGGTAGGCGCCCCCTGCTACGCACATTCCCATGATGGCAGTGATCTGCGGGATTCCCTGGGCACTCATGACTGCATTGTTCCGGAAGACACGGCCGAAGTCATCGGTGTCCGGGAAAACATCCTCCTGAAGAGGTAGAAAGACACCTGCTGAGTCGACGAGGTAAATTGTGGGGATGCGATTTTCGATGGCGATATTTTGTGCGCGAATGACTTTCTTTGCCGTCATCGGGAAAAAAGCGCCGGCTTTTACGGTTGCGTCATTGGCGATGATCATGAAAAGACGGCCGGAGACGCGCCCGAGTCCGGTGATCGTGCCTGCCGAGGGCGCTCCGCCCCATTCTTCGTACATTTCAAAGGCGGCGTAGATGCTGAGCTCAAAGAAATGCGTGCCGGGATCGACTAGAGCGGCGACCCGTTCGCGGGCGGTGAGGCGATTCTTCTTGTGCTGGGATTCGACCGCTTTGGGTCCGCCGCCTTGGCAGATCTGTCGTTCCTGGTTCTTGACTTCTGTCAGTAGGTCGACGATTCGGCGGACATTTTTTTGAAATTCTGGGGACTGGGCGTTGACGGCTGTTTTCAGAATCGAAGCAGACACGAGAAAACCTCGCTGAGACGCAGATGCGGAACAACAGTATACGGGGACGGAGCGAAGAAGTCGAAAGCAGAAGGCGCTGCTCGGACGAGGAAACGGAAGTAACGCACCGGATGGAAGCGGTCCGAAAGGTGGGTTAGACTGACGCGCATGAATTATCCCATTTTAAACCTGGAATTGGCCAAACGGATTGAGTTCGCAGAAGCCGAGGCGGCGGTCTTCTGCGCGGAGGCGCTCAAGGAGCAAGGGCCGGGGAAGGCTGAGATCGAGAAAGTGGCAGGTGGAGTTGCGATCTATTGTGGAGCAAATTCTCCGGTGACGCAGGCGGTCGGATTGGGCCTTGAGGGGCCGGTAACGAAAAAGGATTTCGAGCAACTGGAGGCATTTTACTACAGCCGGAACGAGCCTGTCCGCGTGGAGACCTGTCCACTGGCAGATACGTCGCTGTTCGGGCTTTATGGGGATCGTGGATACCGCGTGACGGAATTTTCAAACGTGATGGCTCGACCGGTGCCAGCCAATTATGCGTGGGACCCGGTGCCCGGGGTGGAAATTGCACTGGCGCGGCGGGAAGAATTGAAGTTGTGGACCCTGACGGTTTCGCAGTGCTTTGCGGAGCATTATCCGGTGACGGAAGAGATTCTGAACGTCATGCAGCTGTTTGCGACGAGTAAGAACACGGAGTGCTATCTGGCAAGGATGGACGGCCGGGTGGTGGGTGGAGCGACGCTCTCGTTGCGGGGAAAAACGGCGGGTTTTTTTGGTGCTGGTACTCTGCTTGGGTACCGGAATCGAGGAGTTCAGACGGCGTTATTGCATGCACGGCTCGGGCGGGCAGGGGAAGCGGGTTGCGACCTTGCGGTCAGCCTGGCCCTTCCGGGAAGCCATTCGCAGAGGAATATAACCAGACTCGGATTCCACACGCTGTATACCAGAGTTAAGTTTGAGAAAGAAAAACCGGTTCAGGTTTGAACGCGTAAAGTCGCGAAGCCGCGGGATTGTTCTGGGCCCCTTCTCTCACGGTTCTGCGGCAAACGGTTTCAATCATGCAGCGTGAAGAGACAGACATGCCACCGACGCGATAAAGAACAGCATTACAGAGCGGGGCTGACGACACGTTTTTGGATGAAGTCGACGATGTCCTGGGTGGAACTGCCGGGAAGGAAGACTTCGGCGATGCCGGAGTTTTTCAGAGTGATGATGTCGGGTTCCGGAATGATGCCCCCAAGGAGGACCACCACGTCATCCATGCCTTTTTCGTGGAGAAGCTTCATCAGTTGCGGGCAGATGGTGTTGTGTGCACCTGAGAGAATTGAGAGACCGATGACGTCGACGTCTTCCTGAATGGCCGCAGAAGCGATCATCTCCGGGGTTTGGCGGAGTCCGGTATAGATTACCTCCATGCCGGCATCGCGTAGGGCGCGGGCGATGATTTTTGCGCCGCGGTCGTGTCCGTCGAGTCCGGGCTTGGCGATTAGAACGCGAATCTTTTTCTCTGGCATCTTCTGACCTCAGGCTTCAAACTCATCGTTCTTTTCTGGCAAAGCAGCGAACTCACGAGCAGCGTCCTTTGGCGGAAGGACAAGCGGTCGGCCTTTGCGCTTGCCACAATCCTGCATTCGATTAGGTGACCGACACCTCTTCGTATGGCCCGAACACCAGTCGCATCGTCTCACAGATTTCACCGAGCGTGGCGTACGCCTTGACGGCCTCAAAGAGGTAAGGCATCAGGTTTTCGGAGCCTTCGGCTGCTTTGCGTAGAGCGTTGAGTTTGCGCTCCACATTCGCCGGGGAGCGGTCTGCGCGAAGTTTTCTCAGTCGATTGGCCTGGCGCTGGGCAACGGCTTCATCGATCTGGAGGATATCGAGAGGCTTTTCCTTCGTGACGTAATCATTGACACCGACGATGATTTTCTCCTTTTTGTCGATGGCCATTTGATAGGCATATGATGCTTCTGCGATTTCGCGTTGCGGGTAACCCTTTTCGATAGCGGCGACCATTCCGCCCATAGCGTCGATGCGATGGATGTACTCCCATGCCGCGTTCTCTATTTCGTTGGTCAGTGTTTCAATAAAGTACGACCCGCCAAGCGGATCGACAGTATTGGTGACGCCTGTTTCGTGAGCGATGATCTGTTGTGTGCGCAAAGCAATGGTCGCGGCGAATTCTGTCGGGAGCGCCCATGCTTCGTCTAACGAATTGGTGTGAAGCGATTGCGTGCCTCCGAGCACGGCTGCCAGGGCCTGGATCGCGGTGCGAACGACGTTGTTGGTCGGTTGTTGGGCTGTAAGCGAGCAGCCCGCAGTTTGCGAGTGAAAGCGCAGGGCCCAGACGCGCGGGTTCGCTGATTTGTAGCGCTCCGTCATGGCTTTATACCAGATGCGGCGAGCGGCGCGATACTTGGCGATCTCTTCGAAGAAGTCATTGTGGGCGTTGAAGAAGAAGGAAAGCTGCGGACCAAACTCGTCGAGATTGAGTCCGCGCCTCAGGGCGTATTCGACATATTCCATCCCATCGCGCAGGGTGAACGCCAATTCCTGGATGGCGGTTGAGCCCGCTTCGCGGATGTGATAGCCGCTAATGGAGATGACGTTGAACTTGGGGGTGTGCTTCTGAGCGTATTCAAAGGTGTCGATGACCAGGCGCATCGAGGGTTCGGGCGGGTAGATGTACTCCTTTTGCGCAATGTATTCCTTGAGAATGTCGTTCTGCAGGGTTCCCGAGATTTTTTTCCAGTCGGCGCCCTGCTTTTCGGCGACAGCGAGATACATGGCCCAGATGACAGCGGCGGGCGAATTTATCGTCATCGAAGTGGTGACATCGGCGAGTGGAATCTGGTCGAAGAGAACTTCCATGTCGGCCAGAGAGCTGATTGCCACGCCGCATTTTCCAACTTCTCCCTCTGCCAGTGCATGATCGGCGTCATAGCCCATAAGGGTGGGGAGATCGAAAGCGGTGGAGAGTCCGGTTTGGCCCTGCGCGAGGAGATACTTGAAGCGCTCGTTAGTGTCTTCGGCGGTGCCGAAACCAGCGAACTGGCGCATCGTCCACATTCGCCCCCGATGCATGGTGGCGTGAATCCCGCGGGTGTAGGGAGGTTCACCCGGGAAACCGAGGTCACGCGCGGCATCCCAATTGTCCAGGTCGGCTTCCGTGTACAGGCGGCGGATGGGATAGCCTGAAGTTGTCGTAAATTCTTTCTGGCGCTCGGTACTCTTCTGTAGGGTGGGATTCAGGGTGTTCTTTTCCCACTGTTCGAGCTTCGATTTGTAGGTCGAGTCACTCATGAAAGTGCGCTCCCGGCGGCTAGAAGGGAAGTATACGGCATTGGCTAATGGTTGCCCCAGTCAAACTGATGCTATGCGAATCGTGAGAGAGGGGCAAGTCGGAGGGATGCAGTAGGACTGGAAAGCGACAGCTCAAGGAATGCGCAAACGAACGGATAACGGACGGGGGACTCCTCTCTCAGGCGAAGTATTGGAAGGTTCGCCAGAAAGAGGGCCAGCCGTCCTTCGGAGGACCGCAAACGAAAATATCGGGACGTTCAAAGGACTCCTCATTGTCGATGCCGTAAGAATTCCAGGTATGTGCTGCCAGTCGGCATGAGTTGAAGCGCGCGCTCGTGAATTGCTCCCGGAAGCCCACAATGATCACCGTCTCCGGCGCCGGATCGCCATACCCTCGTTCCCAGGAAGAATTGACTCCGCTGATGGCTGGGGGGAGGCCGTAGCGAGGACCGAGAATATTGATGGCGCCGACTTCGCCATAGTTTTCGGCAAGGACTACCACTCTGGCGCGTTCGCCAGGCGACAAGGTGTCGCGCACCGCAGCGATGCTCGACAGAAGATCTTCCCATCCGATTTCGTCAGACAGCGCCATGTCAATATCGACGGATTTGTAGAACCACAGAGACCCAACAGGCGCGACGGGCAGGGCGACTGCTACGGATCCGACAATGCTGATCAAAAGCGAAGCCCAGACAAGCGGGCGCACCAGACGCAGCGGGCGCGATCGCCAGTCCCGGAAGGCGTTGGCAAAGATAATGGCGCCAGCAGCGTAAAGCATCGGATAGGCAGGCGCGAGATAATAGCCACGCCCTTTTGCAATTAAAAAGAGAAGCAGAGATATGACGTACATCCATCCCAGCGGCCGAAAACGCCTGCCCTGCGCTGTGAAAAAGTAAAAATAGAGGCCAGCGACCCAAAGCGGAAAGGCGAGAAGGGTCTGCTCGAACTGGTCGAACAGAAAGTCCTTGGTCAGACCGGCGGCGACGTCCCGTTCGTGCAGGAAACTCAGGAAGGCTGCGGAAACGAAATCATGATGAAGTTGCCAAAGGACATTGGGAATGAAGATCAAGACTGAGATCGTAAAGCCGAGCCAAAGATAGGTCGTCCTGAGGTATTTGCGCGCAGGGGTGAGGACAATTCCGGCGGCGACTCCGATGGCAAAGAAGCCCATGGTGTATTTCGTCATCATCCCGAGTCCGATCGATGTACCGATGGCCAGAAACCAGCGGGGATCGCCGGAGCGCAGCAGTCGGGTGACAAAGTAAGCGGTCAAGACCCAGAAGAGGTAGTCAAAGGTGGTGTACTGCATCAGCGCACCAATGCCCATACAGAAAGGCACAGCCGCTGCGGCGGAGAGAAGCTGGGCTTCGCTCGTTCCCCCCAGTTCCCGCGAGATGAGCCCGGTCAAGAATACCCCGATAGCTTGGGCCAGAGCAGCGATGAAACGGATGGCGAATAACGAGGGACCCAAAAATGCCAGCACCACGCGTCCAATGAACGGGGTGAACGGGGGATAGGACACGTAGCCCCAGGCGAGATGCCGTGCGTCATCCAGGATGCCGAGTTCATCCCGGTGGAAGCCGTAGCGGTTGGCGACCAGAAGATGGATAACAATCGTCGCCGCCGAGATGTAGAACAGGAGGGCTGTGTCGGAGGTGAAGCGAACGGTGGAGGGGCGGGGCATTGGGAGATGGCAAATGCTACGGGAAAATCAGAAGAGCGGCAAGGGGAGCCGGTTGTAAGATAGCAACGACGTTTGAGTGACTCCTGATAGAGCCACAGCAAGGCTCAAAGCTGTACCTCACTCCTTGCGGAGTGAGGCGCAGAAATTGCGAAATGGCGTCTAGCGCTGCCCTGCAGCGGCAGACGGGTTAGGAGTTGAGTTGGCTTGCTCGAGAGCCTTGAACAGCTTGTCGGTCCCGATGACCTGGCCGTTTTCAGTTCCTGGAATCAAGGAATCCCGGTCGATGAAGCCTTTCTGGGCGCCCGCAATGGTGACATTGTTGACTTCGAGCGTGCGACCGAGGGCGCGTTCGTAATTGGCTTTGGCTTCGGCGAGATTGGCGAGTGCCCGCAGTTCGGTACCTTGCGCGGTGATGAGATCGCGCTGGGTGAGAATCACGTTGTAGACAGTCGAAGCGCCGAGTCTGTACTTCTTGTCTTCCGCGTCAAAGGTCTGCTGCTGCAATTCACGAGCCTTGCTGGCCGCCTGCACTTGTGCGCGGCCCTGCTCAACTGCAATGGTGGTGTTACGCACATCAAGGAGTGCAGTGTTCTTGATTTGCTGGGTCTGGGCTTCAAGTTGACGCTCGGTCAGTTGTGCGTGCAGATTATCGGCCTGAGCGGCGCGATTGCGCAGAGGGATCTGGAGATTCAGTGACACGTTGTAATCCGGAAAATTGTTTCGGAACAATTGTGTCTGGGCGCCGCCGAAGCCGCCACTGGTGGTGCCTACGATCGGAGTACTGGTCGAGGCGACGAAGGTATTCGGAATAATTACGCCGTTTGCGTCGACCACGGGCAAAGCACTGGCCCCGGAAACTACCGTGGGGCCATAAATAACGCCGTTTCCCGCCAGACCGGAAGGTCCATACTGCGCGTTCAAGGTGGCAATGGGTAGCAGACCATTTTTCGTTGCGCGCACATCGACGTCAGCATTCTTCAGGTTGTAATACTGTTCCTGAAGATCGGGCCGTTTTGCGAAAGCCTCCTTGATGGCTTCTTCGAATGACGTGGTCTGAACCGAAGAGGGACTGTCCGGCTTGTCGGTCGGAATGATTTCGACATTGATCAAATTCGAAGCCAGCGGATCTTTGGAAATGTAGTTTTTCAGAACCAACTCATCCTGGAGCTGCGTGGTTTGCGCAACGATGAGGTTTTGATTGTCAGTTGCGAGTTCGGATTCGGCTCGAGTCACGTCCAGAGGGGCCATGGTACCAATTTCCAGCTGCTTCTTGTTGTCGTTGTAGAGTTTTGTGGATACCTTGACGGCTTCCGCCTGCACTTGGACATTTTGCCGGGCGTAAACGAGTTCCCAGTACGCGGTAATGGTGTTCGTTATGGTGGTGATCGCCTGCTGCGCGAAAGCCAGGTCGGCGATCTTGCGATTGTTCTCGGCAATGAGGATATTCCGCCTGTTTACCGCACGGCCGAATCCCTGAAGTAGTTGTTGCTGGAAATTCACAACCAAGCCCGACTGTACGTACGGGTTGAAGAAGTTCGCGGCATTTGAGGAAGCCCGGGTGTTGTCCCAAGACACGGAGAAGCTTGTCCCGGTATCAAAATTCTTGGTGAAAGACGTGTTGTATTCAGCAGTATGAGACTGCAGGGGGAAGACGCCCAGATTGTTGATCTGCGTCCCGGTGGCACCTGTACCGGAGACGAAAGGGTTATTCACCGGAGTAGTGCGATCATCCCAGAGAAAATATTGGGTAATGTAGGGGTCATAGAGAAGGGTTGGCACATTGGCGGTTGAGCCTGCGAAGTTGGCGCCAGGATTGCCGTAACTGATTCCGCCGGCCCTGGCTTTCAACACTCCGGCATCGGCGAGCCAGGGGTTGTAGCGCTGGACGACGATGTCCATGCTGTTCTCCATGGAAAGGGCAATCGCGTCCTGGAGGCTCAACATGAGCTTGCCTTCGCGAATAAGCTGCTGAAGCCGGGGTGAGTTGGTGAGTTCGCCGGGCGCGACGGTCTGGCTCTCGTAGGGCTTAATGATGTTCGGGAAATAGCTTGGAGCCTTCGAGTAATCGAATCGCTTCACGCCCAACGAAATGGGTACGCCTCCTTGTGCCGCGGCAGCCTGTGTTTGGGGCGGCGGCAATTGTGGGGGTGCGGACGGTTCCTGCGCAAAGAGCGGCACTACCGGTCCTCCAGCCAAAGTACCAGCCAACACGGCGGCGAGCAGAGGTCGAAACAACAGCTTCTTCATAGGTATCCTCACGATACAGATGGATCGAGTTCGCGGACAACGCGATTTGCAGCTCTAATAGTTAAAACGTCAGTGGCACGCAATTTGTTTCAACGGAACCGTAAATCATTAAAAACATTGTGCCAGAGTGGAAATCGGAACCAAGCAAGCACCTATACCTGGACTGAGAAGTTTATCAGGGGCATGAATCATTTGACAATGAAGTCCCTGGCAGCTAGGCTGCTGACATTTCGACGTTTAGGAGCGATTTGCGTTAGCCGAACCATGTTAACAAAAGAAGAGATTGAGAAGATATTGGACGTTTCGGGCGCGATCCGACATGGTCACTTTGAATTGTCGAGCGGCCGCCACAGTGGGACGTATGTGCAATGCGCGCTGGTGCTGCAATATCCGCGCTTCGCGGAGAAATTAGGACAGGCACTGGCTGCGCTTTTCTCTGATGCGCGCATCGACGTTGTTGTATCCCCTGCCCTAGGCGGGGTGGTGATTGGACAGGAAGTTGCGCGCGCACTACCAGCCCACCATGACCATCTTGGCGGAGGGGTACCCGCGATCTTTGTGGAGCGGGATGCGAGCGGGACAATGACACTGCGGCGGGGTTTTACTTTGAAGAAAGACCAGCACGTCCTGGTAGTAGAAGATGTCTGGACAACAGGTGGATCGACAGAAGAGGCAATCCACGTGGTGGAGGAAGCTGGTGGGCGCGTCATCGCAGCCGGCGCATTGATTGACCGCAGCGGAGGGAAGATCGAGTTTTCTGTGGAATCAAGCGCACTCTACGGAATGACGGTGGACAGTTTCGAACCAGAGGATTGCCCACTCTGCCGACTGGGAAGCGTGGCAATAAAGCCAGGCAGCCGCTTCGCGCGGACCGCATCCTAACGCAGGCTGCAAATCGCACTTCATGCATTATTTCAAACTCACAATTGCTTACGACGGAACCGATTTCCACGGCTGGCAGCTCCAGAAGGGTAAGCCGACGGTGCAGGGCGAAATCGTGTCCGTGCTGCGTCGATTGACGCAGGAAGACGTGCAATTGAACGCTTCTGGCCGCACGGACGCGGGAGTACACGCGCTGGGGCAGGTGGCAAATTTCCGGACGCACTCGGGACTTTCCGCGGCTGAATTTCAACGCGCATTAAATGCACTGCTTCCCATGTCCATACGGATTACTGGGGCAGAAGAAACCGGGCCGGGATTCAACGCGCGCTATTCCGCAACGGGGAAGATTTACCGGTATCGGATTTATCGGGGGAAAGTAGTCCCCCCGTTCTTGTGGAGATACGTATTGCACTATCCCTATCCCTTGGATGAAGGGGCAATGATGGATGCTGCCGGGCGATTTGTGGGATTGCATGATTTTTCCTCTTTCGCGGCATCGACCGGGTCGGAGGAGGACGACAAAGAGCGCAATATGATGCGAGAGATTTTTGCCGCAGACCTCAAACGGACAGAGGATGGCGAGGAGTTGTGGTTCACGGTTCACGGTCATTCCTTCTTGCGCTACATGGTGCGGAAAATGACCGGAACGCTGCTCGAGGTCGGCCGGAGAAGACTAGTACCCGAAGATGTCGAGAGATTGTTTGAGATAAAGGACCGATCGAGGTCCGGGCCCACAGCTCCGCCGCAAGGGTTGTGCATGTTGAAGGTAGAACATGAGGAAGGATTTCGGGTCTAGGTGAGTTGCAAACCAGAACGGAAAAATCCGGCCGGCAAGCGTCAAAAACTCCGAAAGGAAGCCGGAAGTTGACCGGAGGTGGAAACGAAGGCCGGGAAGATGCTAAAAATGCCGCAACCTTGGGATGCGGTCATGCATTCACTGAATGCCCGATGGCTCCGGTCGAGTTCTCGCTGTTACTTCTATCAACGACAGGCCTTTTCAAGAAGAAGGGAACCTCCTGGCTTTCGATACGATCCCTGAGTTACAGGGAATCATCTCTTCATGGGACAAGCTACAGGTTTCAAGGAGAGTCGGATAGAATCTGAGACATGGTCGCAACGCCGGTTATTATGGACACAATTCCTTCAATCGATCCCGCGACAGGGCGGGTGCTGGCAAGCTATGAGAAGACAGCACCCGGCACCGTGCCCCAACTGCTCGGGCGGGCGCGAGCGGCGCAGCTGAAGTGGGCGGAACATTCAGTTGGCGAACGATCTCTCCACATGCGCGCGCTGCAGAGGGAGATTCTGAAGGCCCGGGACATTCTGGCCGATGCTGTGGTCCGGGAATCCGGCAAGCCGCGGGCGGAAGCGCTGTTTGCGGATGTATTTGTCGCGCTCGATAGCGCTGCGTATTTTTCAAAGCATGGCGCGGAATCGTTGCGTTCCGAAGCGGTGTCACATCACAATACCGCAGCCAAAGCGAAATCCGGGACGCTTTACTACGAGCCGTTGGGCGTGGTGGGTATTATCAGTTCATGGAATTATCCGCTGGCCATCCCGCTCAGCCAGAGTATTGCGGCCCTGGCGGCGGGGAACGCGGTGCTGTGCAAGGCCAGCGACTTTACACCCGAATGTGGAGCGTTGATTGAGAAACTGTTCCGCGATGCCGGATTTCCACCGGATCTGATCTTCGTGATACAGGGAAGCGGAGAAGTAGGGCAGGCGCTCATCGAGGCCCGGCCTGATAAGGTGTTCTTCACTGGTAGCGTGTTTACCGGAAAGCACGTAGCGGAGGCTTGTGCGCGACATTTGGTTCCGAGCGTACTCGAATTAGGCGGAAAGGATGCCATGCTGGTGTTGCGCGACGCGGATCTGGAGGTGACGACGAGCGCGGCGGTGTGGGGAAGCTTTACGAATTGCGGTCAGGTCTGTTTATCGGTTGAGCGGCTGTTTGTCGAGGAATCGATTGCCCAGGAATTTATTGCGCGATGCGTTGCAAAAACACAGAAACTGCGACTCGGGCCCGGAACTGACCCGAGAACCGACGTCGGGCCACTGATTCGTCCGCAGCACGTACAGCGGATGAGCGATCTTTTGAGCGACGCAGTCGAGCGCGGGGCAAGAGTTGTCTGCGGAGGGAAAGCGCGGCCAGACCTAGGCCCTAACTTCTTTGAACCGACGATAGTTACCGGGGTTGATCGTTCGATGCATCTGTTTCAGGACGAAACATTTGGACCGATCATGGCAATTCAGACAGTGAAGGATGCGGACGAAGCCGTGCGATTGGCCAACGACACGGAATTTTCCCTTGCCGCAAGCGTGTGGACTGCCGATCCGGTCAGAGGAACGTCGATTGCCCGGCGATTGAAGGTCGGAACGGTGATGGTGAACGATGTGTTGACTGGATTTGCGATCGCCGAAGCCCCCCACGGGGGGTGCGGGCTGAGCGGTTGGGGGAGGACGCACGGCAAGGCAGGCCTGGGGGAGATGGTATATGTGAAGTATGTTGACGTGGACCGGCTGCCAAAGACTGAAAAGCCCTGGTGGTTCCGGTACGGCCCGGATTTGCAAAAGGCAGCCGATGCGTTCCTGCAGTTTGAATTTACAGGAAGTCTCCTGGGGAGAATACGAAACGCGCGGGCCGCAATGAAGACGATGTTTCGGGATCATGGGCTCAGGTAAAGGAGAAACTTGTGGCAGAGCAAACCATAGCAGGAACTTCGGAAGTGGCAGCCGAAGTAAAGAAGGATCCGAAGGTAAAGACTCGCAAGCCGAAGCAAAGGGCTTGCGATGAGAAGAATGAGAAAGGGAAGTTGTGCGCCGGACATCTGAAGAGGTGGTTTGAGTTCCCGGATGAGATTCTAGCGCTCGTGGGAAAGGGAGCGGAGATTTATAGATGTGAATTTTGCCAGACACTGTATCGACCCGATCCGCTTCAGCAACCAAATAGTCTGACGGTGAGGTATTGATCTGAGAGCCGGGAACGCGACTTCTTTTGCTCCAAGCTGCCCGGCAGGCTTGCACGCGACGCATGGTTAAACGAGAGCAAAGAACTCGAGATTCGCTACTGCGCAGCACAGGGAGGCCGCTCCGCCATGCCCCAGAATGAATGGATTTATGATTGGAATCTGGCCGGTAAGTGTGCGATCCCGCCAGGGACAGATGTACTGCTGAACGACGAAACCCTTCGCGACGGATTACAGAATCCGTCGGTTCATGACCCCACAATCGAAGAAAAAATTGAAATTCTGCATTTCATGGAAGCACTGGGAATTCACTCTGTAAATATCGGATTGCCCGGTGCGGGTCCGCGCGCGAAGGCAGATGTAGAGGCCTTGGCGAGGGAAATTGCGGACAAGCGTATGCGGATCAAGCCAAATTGCGCCGCACGAACCATCGAAGCCGACATTCGTCCGATTGCTGAAATCTCGCAACGCGTTGGAATTGCCATTGAGGCGGCGACCTTTCTCGGATCGAGCCCGATCCGGCGGCTGGTTGAAGACTGGACGGTCGATCATCTAGAGGAGACAACTGAGAGAGCAGTGAAGTTTGCCGTGGCTGAAGGACTGCCGGTTATGTATGTCACCGAAGATACGGTACGAACAGACCCGGACACCGTGCAGAGGTTATATCGAACGGCAATTCGCAACGGAGCAAAAGCGATCGTCTTGTGCGATACGGTGGGGCATGCGACGCCTGAAGGCGCATTCAATCTGGTGAAATTTGTGGTAGAGACAATCGTGAAACCGTCCGGCGAGACGATCCGCGTGGACTGGCACGGGCATCGCGACCGCGGATTGTCGATTGCCAATTCACTCGCGGCAGTGGCGGCAGGCGCACGGCAAATTCATGGCGTGGCGCTATCACTCGGGGAGCGAGTCGGAAACACTCCAATGGAGCTGCTGCTGGTGAATTTACGCCTGATGGGACTGGTACAGAACGATCTCACATTCTTGCGGGCTTATTGCGAAAAGATCGCCAAGGCAACGCACACGACCATTCCCCCAAACTATCCTGTCTTTGGCCGGGACGCGTATCGAACGGCCACCGGTGTGCACGCTGCAGCAATCGTGAAAGCCCTCAACCGGCATCACGCGGCTCTCGCGGATTCGGTCTATAGCGGCGTTCCCGCGCACCTGTTTGGGCTGGAGCAGATTGTGGAGGTCGGACCGATGAGCGGAAAGTCGAATGTGCTGTACTGGCTGGCGCGGCACAAGATTCCACCGACGGACGAACTCGTGAACCGGATTTTTGAAGCAGCAAAGCGGTCGTCACACGTGTTCAGTGACGACGAGTTGCGGGCTTTGGTGGCGGCCTCAGGTACCGCTGCTTAGGTATTCATGAACCTGTTACTTCGTACAGTGAAACGCGGCGCAGTTTGCGCTATTCTTTTCGTCATGCCGCTTCGCTCTTCGCTCCTTCCACAGGCAGCTCGCCAGGCAAATATGGCCGGGCTCGGAGATAATGCGCGCGTGGAAGTTGCCCTCGATTGGTTTCAGAAAAATCACGCATGGATCGACGAGCAGCAGATCCAGCTGACAGAAATTCCCGCACCCTCATTCCAGGAAGAAAAGCGAGCCGCAGCGATTGCGACACTCTTGAGCTCGGCGGGATTGACCGTGCACAGCGACAAGCTGGGAAATGTAATCGGAGAACTGCGTGGGGCCACCGATAAGCAGATGGTTCTCGTGACGGCCCACCTCGACACCGTTTTCCCGGCGGGAACGCCAGTCAAGGTGCTTCGCGAAGGCGAACGGCTGCTGGCGCCAGGGATTTCAGATAATGGAACGGGACTCGCGGGACTTGTGGCACTGGCAAAGGCGATCCAGGTGGCGCGCATCGTGCCACAACGGACGATTTTGTTTGCAGCAAACGTAGGGGAGGAAGGGGAAGGAAATCTTCGCGGAATGCGGGCGCTGATTGATGCCTACCGGATGAAATTGCGGGCAGTGATCGTACTGGACGGGTCGGGAACGGATCATGTAACGACGAAGGCCCTGGCTTCGCGACGAATGGAAGTGGTCATAACCGGCCCGGGTGGGCATAGCTGGTCTGATTTTGGAATGCCGAATCCGATCAATGCCCTGGTGCGCGGAGGATTGCGGTTCATCAATACGAAAGTGCCGACCGTGCCTCGGACCACATTCAATTTAGGGCAGATCGAGGGTGGGACTTCGGTCAATTCGATTCCGTATGAAGCGCGATTGAAGGTGGATCTGCGGTCAGAGAGCGAAGACGAAATTGTCCGAATGGAAATTGCGTTTCGCGATTCCATGGGCGCCGGAGTGAAGGATGAGATGGACAATGCACGTGACCGCACCAAGGGCAAGCTGGAGTGGAAGGTAAGTGTGATCGGAAGCCGCCCTGGCGGTGAATTGTCAGCGGATGCAGCCCTGATGACGGCTTTGCGCAATGCCGATGATTTTGTAGGAAATCATTCGCGCATAGAACGGTCATCGACGGACGCGAACATCCCTCTGTCCATTGGAATTGAAGCGATTGCCATTGGCGCGGGCGGAAATGGCGGCGGTGCCCATTCCTTGCAGGAGTGGTATGAGCCCGCAGAACGGGAACTGGGATTGAAGCGCGCGCTCCTGATTTTGCTGGGGATGGCCGAAGTCTCCGGCGACAAGGATAACGAATGAGGCAGGCGCTTCGGCAGGTGTTGCTACCTGCACTGCTGGGAGTTGCGTTCTGCGGATGGATTTCGCCGGGTACACAGGGGCAGGCGAAAACGAAAGAACCGCCCGTGATTCGCCGGACAACGTACTACCTGCACGGAAGGATCTACACCAACGATCCGAAACATCCATGGGCAGCGGCGCTGGCGGTGCGCGATGAGAAGATTCTCTGTATTGGAACGATTGCGCACATCATGCTGGACTGCGGAGCGTCAGAATTTCCCGGCGACACCGTCCAACTGAACAACGCATTTGTCATGCCGGGATTCAACGATGCGCACACGCATCTCGGCGCGGCGGCACGGGGTAAGCTGGCGCTTTCTCTCTATGGCGTGACTTCTGTCGCGGAATTGCAGAACCGCTTGAAGGACGAAGTCGCCAGGCACAAACCTGGTGAGTGGATTGTGGGCAATGGCTGGGATCAGACGAAATGGCCGGACAAACAATTCCCGAACCGCGCCGAGCTCGACGCAGTGGCGCCAGATAACCCCGTCTTCCTCGAGCATGTTTCCGGACACATTGCGGTTGTCAATTCGCAGGCGCTCAAGCATGCAGAGATTGCAACGGACACAAAGAATCCCGGCGGAGGAGAAATCGAGCGGGCAGCCGATGGGGAAGCAAGCGGGATATTGAAAGAAGACGCGGCGATGCAACTGGTCGAACAGCGCATTCCTTCGCCCAAGGAAGACGAACTCCAGCACGGATTGGAGCTGGTATTTTCCGAACTTGCACAAAACGGGGTCACCTCAGTTCAGGACAACTCGGACTGGGACGATTTTGAGACATACAGGGAATTTAAAGAGCAAGGGAAACTCACCGTGCGGATTACCGAGTGGCTGCACTTTGATGATTCCGCGGAAGAATTGCAGAATCACCGGTCGATGGGCGGGACGACGGACCCGTGGCTCAAGACTGGAGCTTTAAAGATCGTGACCGACGGCGCGCTGGGATCGCGCACAGCGGCATTGAACGCCCCATATTCAGATGATCCGTCAACCAGCGGGATCATGACAATTGAGACCGAAAAGCTGAAAGCGATGGCCATTGAGCGCGACCGACTGGGATTCCAGCTGGCCTTTCACGCAATCGGGGATAAGGCCAATCATGTGGCGCTCGACGTCTTTGAGTCTGTTCAGCGGGTGAATCCGACGCGCGACAGGCGCGACAGGATTGAACACGCGCAAGTGGTGGCCCCGGAAGATATTCCGCGTTTTGGAAGGTTGAATGTCATCGCCTCGATGCAACCGGCTCATCAGATGAACGATATGCGGTGGGCAGAGTCTCGGATCGGACCTGAACGCGTGAAAGGAGCATACGCGTGGAATTCGATCGAGAAGAGTGGAGGAAAGTTGGCATTTGGAACGGATTATCCTGTGGAACCGATCAATCCGTTGCGAGGGATCTATGCTTGCGTCACCCGAGAATTGCCCGAAGGTGGGCCTGTCGGCGGATGGCAGCCGCAAGAAAAGCTGCCGCTCGATGAATGCCTGGCAGGCTATACAACGGGTTCGGCTTACGCTGAATTTGAGGAAGGGAAGAAGGGACAGCTGCTTGTTGGGCAATATGCCGATTTCGTAGTGCTGTCAGGCGATTTGACGAAAATTCCGCCGGCGGACATCCTGAAGACGAAAGTCCTGAGGACGGTCGTTGGCGGGAAAGTGGTATTTGGCGGGGAACCGGGAAACTAGGTAAACGCCACGCGGCGCGATTCGCATGGATACGGCGAAGTGTCACAGTGGGTGTAAGGAAACATCGGGCGCGAGGTAAACCAGGTCCCGCCAGGAACAGAAGCTTCATACTCGATCCAGATATTGAATCCCGACAGAATCTGTTTCCGATAGGTCGAACTTGAATTGACCTGTAGAATTGCCTCGCGCGTTCATTCAGGCGAAGACTCGCACCATGGAAAAACGACATCACGCCGATCTGGCACTCGCGTTTTGCTCTCTCATTTGGGGCGCAACGTTTGTGGTGGTGAAGAATGCCCTGGACTACTCGTCCGTTTTTGTGTTTCTGGCGATACGGTTCACGGTGGCGGCCGCTTTGATGGCCTTGATGCGGCCGAGTGCGCTGAAAGGGATTGATCGTGAGGAATTGTTTGCCGGAATGCGATTGGCATTCTTTATGTTTGTTGGTTACGGATTCCAAACAACCGGATTGCGCTATACCACTGCTTCCAACTCGGGATTTGTCACCGGATCGAGCGTTGTACTGGTGCCCTTGCTATTGGGAGTCTTCTGGGGCCGGCGGTTGACGCACTGGATCTATGGCGGCGCATTCGCGGCGCTGATCGGATTGTATTTTTTAACCGTTCCGGTTGAAGGCCTGCGGTACTTGAACCGCGGAGATGTGCTGACCTTTGTGGCGGCGGTGTTTTATGGCGTGCACATCATTCTCGTTGGAGAGTATATGCAGGACCATTCGGTCTCGGCGCTCAGCCTGATCCAGGTGGCGGGGTGCGGATTGATGGCGTGGGTGCTGACCGGCGCCGGAGCAGCGATTCACTGGC
Organism: Candidatus Acidiferrales bacterium; assembly: GCA_963723725.1. Classification (GTDB taxonomy): domain Bacteria; phylum Acidobacteriota; class Terriglobia; order Acidiferrales; family UBA7541; genus Acidiferrum. Next base: position 524,377 of record CAVRSA010000009.1, on the reverse strand, counting down.
AGCCCGTACGCTTTGCGTGGCGGTGGGAATTGCTTGTAGCGACGCTAGTGTGCGCAGTATTTGCGACGGCAGTTGCTTTCACCGTGCAGTTGTGGGCGCAGCAGTACACTTCAGCAAGCCATGCGGCAATTCTGTTTGCGCTTGAACCGGTATTTGCTGTGATTACCTCGTATCTGGTGCTGCATGAGAGATTATCGGCTCGCGCGCTCAAGGGGGCCGGGCTGGTCGTGGCGGGGATCGTGATTGCAGAATTACTGGGAGCGGCAGCAGCGCCGGAATCGCCAGAACCGATCTTTGAAGGAAGAATCTATTTTAAGCCGTGGTGGAAAGCCAGATAAGGCAGTTGGCCCCAGGCGACCGGCGCTAGAGGATGTGTTGTCACGGCGACCGCTCCAAGCGGATCGAACGGCCCTCCCGGATGGTCTGCCATTCCGAGCTAGCTGTAATTCTTGATGTCGACCGGGTCGTACATGGTGGCCGTGCCAGCGTGGGCTTTTTCATAGTCAGCGATGGAACGGGCGTGCTGGAGCGTGGTGCCGATGTCGTCGAGTCCTTTTAGTAGAACTTCCTTGCGGGAAGAGGCGATCTCAAATTTATAGACCAGACCATGATTGTCTTTCACAGTCTGGCTCGGAAGGTCGACGGTGAGCGAATAGCCCTCTTCCTTCTCGGTGCGTTTGAAGAGTTCGTCGATCTGATCTTCGGGCAACTCCGCTGGCAGGATACCGTTCTTGAAGCAGTTGTTGTAGAAGATGTCGGCATAGCTCGGGGCCAGAATGACCCTGAAGCCGTAATCGCCAATGGCCCAGGGAGCATGTTCGCGGCTCGAGCCGCAGCCAAAATTGGCTCGGGCAAGCAAGACCGTGGCTCCTTTGTAGCGCGGGAAGTTCAGAACGAAATCCGGATTGGGCTTTTCGCCGGGCAGATAGCGCCAGTCGTAAAAGAGTATGCGACCGAAGCCCTGACGGGTAAGTGCTTTGAGGAACTGCTTCGGCACCATCTGATCGGTATCGACGTTAACCTTGTCAATGGGCTGAACAAGGCCGGTATGGGTGATGAATGGTTTCATGGATCGCGCGTCCTCTAGGATGAATTCTAAGCTCTTGGTCAGTCAAAATCTTTTTTCAGCGGTAGTAGCCCGGCACTCGCACTGAATGCCTACTCGACGACGGTAGCCGCGTCGAGTTCGCGCACGTCGACGAAGTGTCCGGCAATTGCAGCGGCGGCGGCCATGACCGGGCTAACGAGATGTGTGCGGCTGTCCCGACCCTGACGGCCTTCAAAGTTGCGATTTGACGTACTGGCGCTGCGTTCGTGTGGCGGAAGAACGTCTTCGTTCATGCCGATACACATGCTGCAGCCGGCGTCGCGCCACTCGAAACCGGCGGACGTGAAGATCTTGTCAAGGCCTTCGGCTTCGGCCTTGGCCTTGATTCCCCGTGAACCGGGAACGATGAGTGCCTGCTTGATGTTCCTGGCAACGTGCTTGCCCGCAACGAAGTGGGCTGCCGCGCGCAGATCATCAATGCGGGAATTCGTACAGCTACCGATGAAGACCCGATCGACGGGAATATCGACGATGGCGGTACCCGGCTTGAGGTCCATATACTTCAGCGCGCTCTCGGTCGCTTTCTGGTCATTCAGGTCCTTGAAATCGTGCGGATCGGGAACGCGACCGTTGACGCTGGTGACCATGCCGGGATTCGTGCCCCAGGTAACCTGAGGCGCGATCTGTTCGGCTTGGAGTTCTACGGTTGTGTCGAATTTGGCTCCGTCGTCGGACCTGAGAAGCTTCCACCGCTCAACTGCATCATGAAATTCTTGGCCTCGAGGGACAAACGGCCGGCCTTCAAGATAGGCGAAGGTGGTTTCATCGGGCGCGACCATGCCTGCGCGGGCACCGCCCTCAATCGTCATATTGCAGACAGTCATGCGACCTTCCATCGAAAGAGACCGGATCGCCTCGCCACCGTATTCAGCGACGTGGCCCGTGCCTCCGCCGATGCCGATTTTTCCAATGATGGCAAGAATAATGTCCTTTGCGGTGACGCCCTTCGGACGCTTGCCGTGGACGAGGATATGAAGCGTTTTGGACTCCCCTTGGACGAGGCACTGCGTTGCGAGAACGTGTTCGACTTCGCTTGTGCCGATGCCGAAGGCCAGTGTGCCAAACGCGCCATGGGTGGAGGTGTGGCTATCTCCACAGACGATGGTCTGGCCGGGCTGCGTAATGCCCAGTTCAGGGCCGATGATGTGGACTATCCCTTGCTGCTTGCTGTTCATGTCAAAGAGGCGCACGCCGGTTTCCCGGCAGTTGCGCTCAAGGGCTTCAAACTGAAGTCTGGCGTCGTTGTCGAGAATCGGCAGTGTGCGGTCGGTTGTGGAGACGGAATGATCCATCACTGCGAAGGTCAGGTCCGGCCGACGGACGGTACGGCCTTCGGCTCTCAGTCCGGCGAAGGCTTGCGGGGAAGTGCCTTCGTGGATCAGATGGCGGTCAATGTAGATGAGCGCGGGCTTGCCGGGCTCCTGGTAAACCAGATGATTATCCCAAATTTTTTGGTAGAGAGTTGTTTGTGTCATGGAAGTTCATGAATAGTCTAGCACCGGAAGGAGGAAACGAAAAAGTCGGGCATTGACCATCGACGTGGACGCCCGTCCGGGATTCGAACGAGACCGCGGCTAATTGAGCCTCCACAGGTCTTACTCTGGGGAAGTAGACATCAACCATAGTTCCAGACCCGACTTCGCTATTCACCAGGATGAACCCGTCGTTTTGTTTCACGAAGCCATAGACGGTCGCCAGCCCCAAGCCAGTCCCTTCACCGACCTCTTTCGTGGTGAAAAATGGATCGAAGATGTGTTCGATCAGTTCCTTTTTCATTCCGATTCCGCTGTCCGTTACGGATACCTGAACATAGTCGCCAAACGGAGAACCGGGGTGCTTCTCGTTAAAGCTGTCATCAAGAATGACGTTTGCCGTCTTGACGACCAGTTTGCCGCCCCGGGGCATCGCCTCCCGGGCATTCGCCACAAGATTCGATATCATCTGCTGAACCTGACCAGGATCAGCCTGAACCAATCCGAGCCCGGGCTCGAGCGATACGATGAGTTCGACATTTTCCCCGACGAGTGAGTCATCCCACGTATTGAGTCGCTGCACGATGGCATTCAGATCCAGAACGACTGGTTGAAGGACCTGCTGCTGACTGAAGGAGAGCAATTGGCGCGTAACTGCCGAGGCGCTACGAATACCGTTTCGCGCCCGATCAAAACACTTTTGGGAAATCTCGTCTTTGGGAATTCGCTCTTCCAGCAATTCAATGTTCGCCAAAATGATACAGAGCATGTTGTTGAAATGATGGGCAACGCCTCCGGCGATTAACCCGACCGATTTCAGTTTCTGCTCCTGATGCAACTGGGCTGCGAACTGTTTCCGCTCGGTAATATCGACGATCGTTCCCGTCATCCGAACGGGTTTCCCGGTCTCGTCAAGAGAAGGGTTGCCGCGCGACCAGATCCAGCGAATCTCTCCATCGGCCCGCCGAATCCGCGATTCGGAATCCAGAGTTCCGCTGGCAATCGCGGCCAAGAACTCTTCTTTGACCTTCGCGCGATCCTCCGGCAGTATGTGCTCGTAGAATTTCTCGGGAGTCCACTCGGGTAATAGAGTTTGGTAGCCGAAAATCTGGTCATGGCGTATCGTGCGAGACACTGTGCGACGCACGAGATCAAGTTCCCATTGCCCAATCTTCGAGACTTCGACTGCGATCTCGAGCTTCTCCTTGCTGTTCTGTAGCTCCAGTTCCGAACGTTTACGCTCGGTGATGTCCAGTTTGACGGCGAAGAAGTACTTAATTTCTCCATTCTCGTCTTTCACGGGAGTTATGGTCATCTCTTCGTGGTAGAGACTCCCGTCCTTGCGCTTGTTGATCAACTCTCCTCTCCATTTTTGCCCTGACAGAACGGTGTCCCACAAATGTTTGAAAAAGGATGCGGATTGCCTTCCTGAATTGAGCAAGCGGGTGTTCTGGCCCACGCTCTCCTGTTCTGTGTAGCCGGTAAGTGCCTCAAAAGCCTTGTTGCTCCAGACAATCGTTCCATCTCTCCTGCTGATGATGATCGGATTTGCTGCGACTTCAAGCGCGGCCGCCTGGAGTTCGAGTAGATTGTCTTCGTCTATTGAGATGGGTGTGGCCGTGGGCACGTACTCTCCTTCGAATTCCGCTAGTCGAGAGTACTGTGATTGCCACGGCTTACCTATACCACTTTGGAATAAGACTCTTCCCCTACAGTGCGCGCACATGTTTCCTTTTCACTCACAAATTGCGCAGGCAGCAAGAATGGTCAGAGTGGCAAAGCGTTGGCGGGCAGGCGGAAGTGCTGACAAGCGGCAGTCTGCTTTCTCGTGGAGGTACGTTATCGGACGGACGTTCTGGGTCGCAAGACGTAAAGCAATATCCCGAACAGATTGGCAACAATCAGAACCAAGATCGTTTTGAGGGTGTAGGAGGATTGGCTCGCAACAGGAATGATCGGGAAGACCGAGAGGGCCACGAACAGGAGCGTGACGCCGAGGGCGGATGCCGCGAGTATGCGCATCCAGACCGGCCCGCGAAGAGATCGGTTCTTGAAGGAGAAAAGCACGATCGAAAACAGTGCAACGTAGGCGATGGCGTAGAAGGTGAACCCCCAGATCTGGAGCAGTTCGAAGGCCTCCTGATCGCCGACGCCGACGAGTACGGCGGTGCTAGCGACAAAGGTGACCCCTCCCAGGAAGAGGATGGAATTAACGGGTGTTCGGTATTTGGGATGGAGGCGCGTAAACCACTTCGGAAGCAGGTGGTCCCAGCCAGCGCACATTGGCAGGCGTGTATTGGCGGCAAAGTTGAGGCTGAAACTTGAAAGATAATTGGTGAGGAGCAGAAGAATTGCCAGCGGCACAATGATTTGCGCCAGACCGGAGCCTCCGAGCGCGATGCGCAGCGCTTGCGGAATGGGTCCGATGACATCGATCTTGTCAGGGGGAACGTAGGCCAGGATTGCACTGGTGCCGAAGATGTAGAGGAGAGCGATAATCGGCGCGGCTACCAGAATCGCCTTCTTAAGATGCGACGCGGGATTGCGAGACTCCCCCGCAAAGATGGCGGCGTATTCGAGACCACAGAGGGCGCCAAATGTCATTTTGCTGAAAACGCTGAACTCGAAAAGGGTGAAGGGAGGAAGGCTCATTCGAAGCGGATGGTACTCGACTGCCGGCGCGCGGCCAAGGTGGAGAACGGGCAACAGGGCGAGAAAGGCAATGATAAGCACAGTGAGTGCGCTCCCGATGTTGGTGACCCATTTGCCGACGCGGAGGCCAAGGTGGGCGACGAGCATGAGACCGGCGAGAATGCTGATTGAAGTAGCGAGGACAATCCACTTGTTCGAAGCGATAGCCTCGGCATCTAGACCGAGGGCGTAGGCGGCATAGGTGGCCGTGACCAAGCCAATGGCGGCGACATACAGAACCACGTAGAGCCAGAGATTCCAGGCGACGATAAAGCCGACTGCATCCCCAAAGGCGTGGCGCGCCCATTCATAGAGACCGCCTTCAATTGGCATGCGCTCGTTCAGGTGTGACACAACCAGCGCTTGTGGGATGAAGAAAAGCGCTATGGCAATGAGCCAAAGGACCACGTGCGAAGGACCAGCCAGTACGGCGGTGCCGAAAAAGTCAGGAATCACGACAAGAAGAATGGAAGCCAGCACGAGGTCAGTGAAGCCGAGTTCTTTGCTGAGGGAGAAAGGGGTGGAATTGAGAGTGGAGGTCGTGGCTGACAATGCGCCGATAGTTTGAGGCGGGACGAGTGTGAGAAGCAAGGGAAAAAGATTCACAGGCACGGTACTCACGGCGCAAGGTTCGAGTGCAAGGGGAGAAGAGAATCCGCGGGCAACGTTGGCCAGACGCACTGACGTAATGCCAGGAGACACAAAGACAACAACCGGAGCGGGATGAGAGTAGAATTCGGCGTGCGGCCAACCAGGGCTTAGACTCAAGGAAAAGGACGAAAGAGCCACTGCTCTGTATTCGCGCCAGCGCCTTGCCAGAAGGGGGTTCTATGGGTTTTCCAATCGTTGATCGAAACAGGGTAGCGCGCTTGCTGCTGTGCGCTCTGTTGCTGTTCAGCGTTAGAAGGACGGAATCATCGGACGGACCTCCTCGAACAGCCATTGTCCATCCGCTGGTAAACGCGAATTTCAAAACCAGCGGAGATCCGGCGTGTCTTAGTACGGCGGTAGAAGTCGGAAATCCTGCAACCGGTTCCTCGACGGTTATATTAAAGTCGACAAAAGGCTGCCTCGTGCGCTGGCACTTTCACTCGGCCGAAGAGCAGTTGATCGTGGTCAAGGGTGAATTGAAAGTGGAAATGACAAGTATGCCAGCGGCGATTCTGGGTCCAGGCGGCTTTGCGCTAATACCGGGTAAAGAAAAGCATCAATTCACATGTACCCGGAAGAGCGAGTGCCTGATGTTTTTGATGATTGACCGCCCGTTCGACAGTACCTGGGTTAAACCCGGGAATTGAGCACGGAAGCGAGCGTTCGCTTGCCGCGAAGCGAGATCAGCCTCCTGCGATAGACGGAACCAGGAGGACGCGGTCCCCGTCTTTCAGGGTCACTGATTCACCTCCAAGAAATCGGATGTCTTCCTCATTCAGGTAGACATTCAGGAACTGCCGAATCTGACCCTGTTCGTCGCGAACATGTTTCGAGAGAGATGGATAGCGTTTCGTGAGATCGTCGAGAGCTTCGGCGACAGTCGTGGCGCCGGAGTCAACCTTGGGTGAACCTTCCGTGAATCGACGGAAGGCTGTGGGGATTTCAATTGTGACTGGCATCGGTGCGATCTCCCTTGTCCTGCTGATTTGCAGATTCTCCGGCTTGAGGCCGGTTTAACTGGCTAACTGGATTGCGACAGCGCTAGCTCCAAGCCGTACAGAAGAAATGCCGGATAACAGGATTGATTCCTGTTCGATGTGCCATGCGTGGTCCGCGGTGCGAAGACACGAATCTGGAACAAGTCGGGCATTTACGCTGTGACGGTTTCCTTGAACTGTTCTTTGAGCAGCGCCTCGAAAGCTTCGATCTTGGGCTCGATGGCCGGTGTGGCCGGAAAATCGGCAGCGATGGCGTCCGTGGTCTTGAGGCCGTTACCGGTGATGCAAACAACCGTGGTTTCATCGCGACCAATGCGGCCCTGTTCAATGAGTTTTCCAGTGACGCCGGCAGTAACTCCCCCTGCGGTTTCGGCAAATATTCCTTCGTTCTCGGCGAGCAGTTTGATGGAATCGATGATTTCAGGATCGGAAATATCTTCGGACCAGCCTCCACTTTCACGGATGAGCCGAATGGCGAATGGACCGTCGGCAGGGTTGCCGATCGCCAGGGAACGCGCGATGGTGTTTGGCTTTTGCGGCTGGAAGCGCGCAAGATTTCGCTTCACGCCGTCGGCGATCGGTGAACAACCGGTCGCCTGCGCGCCAAAAAACTTCACTTGTTTGGGTTCAACCCAGCCGAGATGGGCAAGTTCGCAGAACGCCTTGGCAATCTTGCCAATCAGCGAGCCACCTGCCATCGGAACGACGACGTTGTCCGGCAATTCCCACCCGAGTTGCTCGGCGATCTCGTAGCCATGGGTCTTCGAACCTTCGGCGTAATATGGACGAAGATTGACGTTGACGAGGCCCCACTGGAAGCGGTCGGCTACCTGAGTGCAGAGGCGATTGACGTGGTCGTAGTTGCCGTTGATGCGAATGATGCGGGCACCGTACACGGCGGTGTTGAGAATTTTTGCGGGCTCGAGGTCTGCGGGGATGAACACACACGCGTCGATGCCTTGCTGAGCACATTGTGCGGCGACGGAATTCGCCAGATTGCCGGTCGACGAGCAACCGACAGTGCTAAACCCGAATTTTTTCGCCGCGGCAAGGGCGGTTGCGACAACGCGGTCCTTAAATGACAGCGAAGGGAAGCAGACGGCGTCATTCTTGATGTAGAGACTCTTCACTCCCCATTTGGCCGCCAACTTACGCGAGCGAAGGAGCGGAGTGCCGCCGATCGCTAGCGAGGGTGTGAAGCCCGCAGGCAGGGGTAGCAGTTCGGAATAGCGCCACATGTTGAATGCCCGGCCTGACAGTTCAGAACGCTTGGCAATGTGGCGAAGCTTCTCGTAGTCATAACTGACTTCGAGAGGGGCAAAACATTCTTCGCAGAAAGAACGTGGAGCATTCGGGAAGCGTTTGCCGCATTCCCTGCAACGTAAAAAGTAGTTGTCCGACATCGTAAGGTCCCCTTGAGATTTGCCGCCGTAGACTGGTTCCGCTAAAGCCCTGGAACCCTCATTCCCTGGAAGGAAGAGCTACTGCGATGGATATACGTGGTACTGATTTACGGGGCAGCGCGGAGGTGGGTTGCTAAAATAAAAAACCCTCCGTCGCCAAAAAGCTTGGAGGGGTCTCAGAAATTCCTTCTGTGAACTCTACAGCTCTTTAGCAGTTTTTTACGTGGAGCAAGTTGCCCTAAATCGCCACGTGACACCGCAAAAATGCGGTTCACTATTTATGGGGGATCACGGACGAATTGTCAAGAGGGAATTTTGAGCCCGTCGCGGGTAACATTACGAGCAATTTGCGCGTCAAAGGTTTACGGCGATGGTTGTGTTCGATGCCGTTGGGCCCCCAGGGCCGCCGCATTCTTTGTTGGCTTTGAAAGGCCCTCTCCCAAAAGAACTGTGCTTCAGGACGCGGGAGGATCTGTACCCGTCCAGGAGGCCAGTAATGCTCCCGCCGCATCTTACCGTGAGAGCAACCGGGCCAACCACGCAGTGTTATACTCTTGGAATTAGAGCAGGTCGGGAAAGACAGGAGCAGGACCGATGGACTTTGTGCGCAACAGTGTAGAGAAATCCCGCCGCCGTACGTTCTTGGTGGCAGCTTTGATTGCATCGACCTTGGTATTGGGGATTCTGATCGGAACGCTGGTAAGCGGACGGGTTTCCGCGATGAAGGGATTCTCCTTCTCGGGAACAGATGCCGCTGCGATAACGCTCCCTGATCCTGTGCCATCGTCAAACTCCTTTTCGAGCATCGTCACGCGCGTGGAACCTGCCGTGGTGAACATTGCAACGACTCAGGTGATGGATCGCAAATCTGCCCGCAAGAAGCGGCCTGGGCAAGAAGAGGATCCTAGCGAAGATTTCTTTTTTCACTTTTTTGACGGTCGACCCGACAATGGGCAGCCACAAGCTGAGCGCAGCCTTGGTTCAGGCGTGATCGTCGACAAGCGTGGATACATCCTGACAAACAATCACGTCGTCGATCAGGCGACCAAGGTACAAGTGACGTTGAGCGGCGCGGACAGTACCAAGTACACCGCGAAAGTGATTGGCGTCGACGAAGCGACCGATCTCGCAGTGATCAAGATCGATGCGGGCAAGGATTTGCCATTTGCGAAGTTAGGAAATTCAGATGGCGTAAACGTGGGTGATTGGGTGCTGGCCATTGGCAGTCCGTTCGGATTAAATGCAACGGTTACTGCAGGAATCATCAGCGCCAAAGATCGTGGAGGAATCGGGCAACAGTTTCAGCGCTTTCTGCAGACAGATGCGGCGATCAATCCGGGCAACTCGGGTGGGCCGCTGGTCGATATGGCGGGGCAAGTTATCGGAATCAACACCGCCATCATTACCGGCGGGCGTGGATATGAAGGCGTGGGATTTGCGATGCCGTCCTCGACTGCAATCAGCGTGTATGACCAGTTGGTTAAAAGCGGCCGCGTGACGCGCGGGTCTATTGGTGTCAGCTTCCAGGAAGATCTAGGAACGAACTCGATTACCCTCAAGTCATTGGGCGCGCCGTTTGGCGTTGTCATCGAGGGCGTCGAACCCGGCAGCCCTGCAGAAAAGGCGGGACTGAAGGGCGGGGACGTCATTAGCGGAATTAACGGAACGCCGGTAAAGAGCGGAAATGATCTGGTGAATCCGATCGCCTCAGCCCCGATTGGCAGCAAGGTAAAGATCGACTATTACCGCGACAAGCAGAAGCGCGAAACGACGGCTGTAGTAGAAGATCGTACGCGCGTTTTCCCGAACAGCGCGAACCGCATCAGCGATAAACCTGGCGAACCAGCACCCGCCGAATATGGCCTGCATGTGGAGTCCCTGACACCGGAGCGCGCGCAGAAGGTGGGCGTGGAAGGCGTCAAGGGAGTCGTGGTAACGGAAGTGGAACCAGCCAGCTTCGCAGAAGACCTGAACTTCAACCCGGGAGACGTTATATCGGAAGTCAACGGCCAGGTAGTGACTTCGGTTGACGACTACCGGAAGGCGGTTACGGCATTAAAGGCCGGAGACAACGTTGTCTTCAAGGTTCTGCGGCGCGGATTCAACGACCGGGTGATGACCGTGTTCTTACCGGGCGTCGTACCAGCGGACGGAAAGTGATTTAAGGAGATCGCATTAGCCAGCGATGCGAAAACAACACTCAATATTGATCCAGGCTGGACTTGTTCTGGCGACGATGGCCTCAGGAGCGACTCTGTTCGCCCCTGAGGCGGTCGCGCAGGCTTCAGCAAGCCCCAGTCACAAGAAGGCTTCAAGCACTTCCTCCTCGCACAGCCATTCCAGCACTACTTCACCAGCCTCTAGTCGAACCGGTAAAAGCAGCGTAAAGAGTTCGACACCGGGAGCCTCGGGTTCGAAATCCGGGAAGAGTTCGAGCAAGAAGCCGGGGAAAACACACAAAGTGAAAGGACAAGCTGCGCCGAGTCCGGAACGTATCAACGAGATTCAGGATGCACTGACCAAACGCGGAATGTATACCGGAGAAACAACCGGCAAGTGGGACGATTCGACGTCAGAGGCGATGAGGAAGTTCCAGACCAAGAGCCATCTGAATCCGACAGGCAAGCTGGATGCGCCGACGTTGCAGAAACTTGGGCTTGGCTCGGAGACGGCGGGAGTGGCGGCGCCTACGCCCCCACCTAATAGCGCCGCAAACCGGCTGCTCTCAAAGAATGCGCCGAAGGACCCCGAACCTTCCGACGACAACTAAACTATTCAATCACCTATAAAATTTGGTCTGGGCAACGTGGAGTGATCGCGCTGCAGCGAAATACTGTGCCTGGATATTCGGGCAAGCGCCGTTTTTTACCCCTTAATCGTTTTCAGGCTCAGGCATTTTTCGGAAGGTAATAGGGGGTAGAGAGGGTATATATCCTGCGGTTGCCATTGGCCAGGAGAGCCCATTCAAGAAGACGGCTGCGGTGATTGTGCATGAGGTATTCAAACCAGTGGCCCTCGACCAGCGTGGGAATCAGGACTACGACGCGCCGATCTGGATTTTCCGCAGAGACTTTGAGAACGTGCTGTACCAACGGAATGATCACAAAGCGATACGGGGACGGGATGACGGTGAGCGTAGGGATAGTTTCGCCGGCATCCCTGAATCCCGCGGCAACATAGCGGTCCCAATCCTCCTTAAACAGTTCAGCATGCTCACCGAGTTGGATATGGACGGCGATGATGTCTGGTGAAATTCGTGAGGCAAATTCAAGCGCTCGCTTGGTGATGCTGCTCCAGCGGTCCATGGGAACAACCGCGATGGGAGGTTTGCGGTGATTGGCTGGCGCGACGGGATCGGTGCAGGTGGTGGCAACAGTGATGGCGTGATAGTGACGACGTACCTTTCGGAAAATCAAGATGAGCATCGGTATGAAGATGACCGTGATCCATGCCCCGTCCACGAATTTGGCAACGAGTACGACCATCACCGTGATTCCGGTCACAAAACCGCCAAGTCCATTTACCAGCGCACTCTTGAGCCAGTTGTCACCGCGATTCTTGACCCAGTGCATGACCATTCCAAATTGCGACAGGGTAAAGGCAAGAAATGCGCCAACGGCGTAGAGCGGTATCAGGCGATCGGTAACTCCGCCAAAAACAACCAGTAGAAATCCAGTCAAAAGGGCGAGGGCTACAATGCCGTAGGTGTACACGAGGCGGCGCCCGCGGTAGCCAAAGACGTGCGGCAGATAGTTATTTTGAGAAATGGCGCGGCAAAGGCGCGGGAAATCGGCAAACGCCGTGTTGGCGGAAAGAGAGAGAACAAACAGAATTGCGCCGATCGTCAGGTAATAAAAAATGTTTTTGCCGAATATAGCCGCGAGCAGCAGGCTAAGCACGCTCTGATACCCAGGCTGCCCGGGATCGGTGGCACTGACACCGTATGCTCGCACCAGGACCGAAATTCCCGCAAGAAGAATTGCCAGCACGAAAATGATCACGGTGAGGGTGCGTTTGGCATTCTTGACGGCCGGATCGCGAAAGGCCCGTACCCCGTTGCTCACGGCTTCCACCCCAGTGAGCGCAGTACAACCGCTGGCGAAAACCTTCAGAAGCAACCAGTAGGTCACCGTGGCGGTGACCGGTGCAGGCGGAGGAAGTGCTGCTACCGGCACGGGATGGCCGCCGCTGAGCGCCATGCGGATAACTCCAACAATGATCATGATCAGCAGCGTACCCACAAACAGATACGTAGGGATCATAAAAGCCACGCCGGCATCTTTCACACCTCGAAGATTCATGATGGTGATCATTACCAAGATGCCGACGCAAAGTCCGACGGTGTGCGGTTGAAGCGACGGAACGGCAGAAACAAGGGCCCCGACCCCTGCGGAAATCCCAACGGCGGCCGTGAGAATGTAGTCGGTGAGGAGAGCTGCGGCCGCCACAAGACCCGCCGAAGCGCCGAGATTCAATCGCGCTACCGTGTAGGAACCGCCTCCCATTGGATAGGCTTCAATCGTTTGCAGGTATGAGAAAAAAACGATAAATAGCAGTGTGATGATTGCGGCGCTTACCGGGACGATATACTTCACACCGACTAGGCCGAGCGGGATGAGCAGGCTGAGTGCTGCTTCCGGGCCGTACGCGGCTGAGCTGAGGCCATCAAGACCGAAAATGGGGACGCCCGCGCCAGGACCAATCTGTTCTGCGCGCTCGTCCGATGTACGAATGGGCTTGCCGACAATAATGTCGAGAATGTTCATAGGCACCGGGCACGAGGCAATTTTGTCGAGGTTCAAGTTGTAACAGCTCGATACGCAAAGTCAACTACTCGCTAGGAGTTTGCGAGAGTTGATAGACTCGAAAGAGCGAGAGGAGATCCATGACCACTTCGGGAAAGTCACGCGAATTCAAAAATTTCATCAACGGGGAATGGGTCACGGCAAAAAGCGGCAAGGCAAGAGAGAACCGGAATCCCGCCAACACCGACGAAGTGATTGGGTTGTTTCCGGATTCAGGAGCAGAAGACGTGAACGCGGCGGTGGAAGCAGCCAAGCATGCGCACAGGGCTTGGCGACTGACACCCGCGCCGAAGCGGGGGGAGATCCTGTTCCGCGTAGCGGAACTGCTGGTAAAGAGGAAAGAAGACTATTCGCGAGACATGACGCGCGAAATGGGCAAAGTGCTTCTGGAGGCGCGTGGCGATGTCCAGGAAGCCATCGATATGACCTACTACATGGCAGGCGAAGGGCGGAGATTGTTCGGTCAGACGACTCCGTCGGAATTGCCGAACAAGTTTGCGATGAGCCTGCGGCAGCCGATTGGCGTGTGCGGAATGATTACCCCCTGGAATTTCCCCATGGCGATACCGTCGTGGAAGATGATGCCTGCACTCGTTTGCGGAAATACAGTGGTGCTGAAGCCTGCCGAGGATACCCCACTGTCGGCGTATCACCTTGTCGAGACGATGGTAGAGGCGGGGATTCCCGCGGGCGTTGTAAACCTCGTGAATGGAGACGGCCCCGGAGCGGGAGCAGAAGTTTCCGGTCACAAAGATGTATCCGTCATCAGCTTTACAGGCTCAACGTCGACCGGGAGGGCGATTGCTGAGAGTTGTGCTCCGTCGTTTAAGCACTACAGCCTCGAAATGGGCGGGAAAAACATAATTGTGGTCATGGAGGATGCAAATCTCGAATTGGCGGTAGAAGGCGCGGTCTGGGGTGGATTCGGGACGACAGGGCAGCGTTGTACCGCGGCGAGCCGGGTCGCAGTGCACAAGGACGTGTACAAGGAATTTGTGGAGCGATTCGTCGAACGTGTGAAGAAGCTCGAGGTTGGCGATGGATTGGACGCCAAGGTCGAGATGGGACCCTGCATCAATGAGCAGCAACTGGACACAGTCATGAGTTATGTGGATATCGGGAAGAAAGAGGGGGCAAATCTGCTGACTGGAGGGAATCGGTTGCAAGGGGGTACGCGCAGGAAGGGCTGGTTCCACGAGCCGACGATTTTCGGCGATTGCAGTCCAACTATGCGGATCGCGCAGGAAGAAATTTTCGGCCCCGTGGTTTCGCTCATTCCGTTCGGGAGTTTGGAAGAAGGAATCTCGATTGCGAATGGCGTGCCATACGGACTGTCAGCGTCGATTTATACGAAGGATGTAAATCGGGCGTTCGCAGCGATCCAGGACCTGTACACAGGCATCGTCTATGTAAATGCTCCCACGATTGGGGCGGAGACACATCTACCGTTCGGCGGGACCAAGCAGACCGGCAATGGACATCGCGAAGCAGCGATCGCTGCGATTGACTTCTTCACCGAGTGGAAGTCCGTATACGTGGATTACTCGGACAAGCTGCAGCGGGCACAAATCGATACCGGCGAGTAACCGGAAGGTCGCTCGGCAATCGGGACTGCGTCAGTGTCCTGATCTTGCAGCCGTAGGTTTGCCTCTATCCGGACCTGTCTCCAGGCAGTTCCGACGGGGCCAGAGCGCATCCGGGAAGATGATTCCGGGCAGTAACGGACAGAGACACTGCCGACGAAGTTCTTTGACCCGGCTTGACACTGTTTCTAAAATAGAAGGCGCAGCTCTGTTAGAGTGGTTATATGCGGAATCCAGCCCTACAGGAACGGCGCAATCGGCAGATCCTGGCCGACATTGTGAGGACCTATATAGAGTCCGGAGAACCGGTGTCTTCGCGAGCGGTATCGAAACGGGCAGAAGAATCGCTCAGCACCGCCACCATCCGGAACGTGATGGCCGACCTCGAAGATGGAGGGTATTTATACCAACCACACACTTCGGCGGGACGAGTACCTACGGCAGCGGCATATCGGTTCTTCGCGCAGGAGATTGCGACCCAGGCCACGCTCAACATTGAAGATCGCGAGTGGATCCGGCGAGAGATGTCTGTCGGGTACTCGGCCGAAGAACTGACAGAGCGTGCAGGACACGTATTGGCAGAAGTATCGCGCGGGGTGGGAATTATAGTGGCACCCCCACTGCGCAAGACCGTGCTCGAACACACGAGGATGTGGCTGCTGCCGGACGGACGCGTGGTGGTCGTGTTGATTTCACCAGGCGGCCACACGAGGGACAAAGTGCTGCGTCCGGTACGGTTGTTTACCCAGGAAGAGCTGGACGCTACAGCTCACTTTTTGAACAGTCATTACACCGGCTGGACACTGGAAGCGATTCGAACGGACTTGCTGCAAAAACTGGCAACGGAGCGCGAGCGATACGAAACGATTGCGGGAAGCGCATTGACGCTTTGCGATCCGGTGGCACTTGGAGAGAGCCCACTGCACCAGGTTTATGTCGAGGGAACGGCACAGATCGTGGGTTCGCCGGAATTTGCGAATCAGGGTCAATTGCGCGAACTGCTATCGGCAATCGAGGAGAAGCACCGACTGGTCACGGTATTGAATGCGTGTATTGATACGCCGGAACCCGTTTCCGTGCAGATTGGCGTGAAAGAAATCTCCGAGGCGGGGGAAAATATTGCGCTGATCAGCGCCCCGTATTCACACAACGACATGGCACAAGGTTCGTTGGGGGTAATTGGGCCAACGCGGATGCACTATGAACGAGCAATTACAGCGGTGGCGTATGTAGCCGAATTGTTCAGTGAAGCTTTGAAGAAGATTGAATGAAGACGATCTCGAGGAGCGCGCGTTATGAAAGACAAAGACTTTAACCTGAAAATGAACGGAGCCGATGCGAATGCGGAGCCGAACGATGGAGCAGAACCCCCATTCGACGATCCTAGTGGCGAGGTGAACAAGCTCGCGACGGACTTGGAAGATTTGCGGCAGACCTTGCTGCGTCGCCAGGCTGACTTTGATAATTACCGGAAACGCATTGAGAAGGAGCGGGCGGAAGACCAGAAACGTGCAACGGGCCGGGTAATCGAGCAGTTGATTCCTGTCCTCGACGGATTTGAACAAGCGCTTGCGGCACACAAGGAAGCGGAGTACGAAAGTTACCGCAAGGGGTTTGAGCTCATACACAAGCAACTGCTGGATAATTTGGGAAAGCTTGGTGCGGAAAGACTGGATCCGGTGGGGAAGCTGTTTGATCCGCATCTTCATCAGGCGCTCGATCGGGCGGAATCAACGAAGGTTCCGGACGGAACGATTCTCGAGGTATTCCAGCCCGGCTATGTATTCCACGGGCGTGTTTTGCGGCCCGCGATGGTGCGCGTAGCTGTACATCCGCATGGCGCATCGAATGTAGTTGCACATTAAGATCAAAGGACAATTTACTCAGCTGACATGAACCGAACACAACAGAGAGATTTCTACGAGATTCTGAGCGTCAGCAAGACGGCGACGGTCGATGACATCAAGACCTCGTACCGACGAGCGGCCATGCAGTGGCATCCGGACCGCAATCCCGACAATAAGGAGGAGGCGGAGATCAAGTTCCGGGAATGCACAGAAGCGTATGCCGTTTTGAGCGATCCGAAGAAGCGTCAGATTTATGATACGTATGGGCACGCCGGACTTGCAGGCGCCGGTGGGCAGACGGATTTCAACGGAACGATCTTTCAGGACTTCCACGATATCTTTGGCGATTTTTTTGGGTTTGACGACTTGTTTGGTGGAGCAGGGGGACGGCGCGGAGGTGGAAGCCGGACTCGAGTGCAACGCGGGGCTGATCTTCGCTATGACATGTCCCTGGCGTTTGAAGAAGCGGCGAGTGGGGTCACGACCAAGATTCGCATTCCCCGGCAAGAATACTGCGAATCATGCAACGGGACTGGTGCGAAAAAGGGAACTGGAGTTGCGGCGTGCCAGACTTGCGGCGGCCGCGGGCAAATCGTCTACCAGCAGGGATTTTTTACGATTAACCGGACCTGTCCGGCCTGTCAGGGCGCTGGCCAGATTATCAAGGAACGCTGTGTTGATTGCCGCGGACAGGGCCGCGTGGAACGCGAGCGGTCAATCGAACTTCGGATTCCGCCTGGTGTCGATACCGGAACGCGGTTACGAATCACCGGTGAAGGCGAGCCGGGGCCCAATGGCGGACCCGCGGGAGACTTGTATGTTGTGCTGGATGTCAAGGAGCACAACTTCTTCGAGCGCCGCGGTGCAGATTTGTATTGCACGATTCCCATAAGCATTTCTCAGGCGACACTGGGCACGGAGTTACAGGTGCCCGGCCTGAATGGCGATGAGCGGCTAAAAATCCCCGACGGCACCCAGAGTGGTGCAGTGTTTCGCACCAAGGGCAAGGGATTGCCGGATCCGCACGGTGGGGGCCGGGGCGATTTGTATTATCTGGTTCGTATAATTACCCCGAGTAAATTGACGCGTGAGCAAAGAAAGTTGATTGAACAACTGGATGCGACGCTCAAAGTCGATAACAAACCGGCAGAGCGCAATTCATCGATCTTTAACAAGATGAAGGATATTTTCGGCTGACCTGCGAATGCGACGCCGTTTCTTTGTAGAACAGTTCGATCATCGGCAAGCGATCATGGAAGGTGAAGCGGCTCATCACCTGGGGCGAGTGTTGCGCGCGCAAGTCGGGCAGCAATATGAACTCAGTGACGGCGTCGAAGTATGGCTGTGCGAGATCGAACGGGTTGAACGAGATCGTCTGCAGTTTAAGCTGATTGAGCCGCTGCCGGCTTGCAAGCCTGCTTTGCAGACGGTGTTGCTGCTGGCGGTGGTGAAGTTTGACGCCTTTGAGTGGGCGCTTGAAAAAGCCACAGAGCTGGGAGTTTCAGAGATCGTGCCGCTCGCTGCAGAGCGAAGCGAGAAGGGGTTGCTAGCGGCGTCCGCGAAACGGGCGGAGCGTTGGCAAAAGATTCTACTCGAGGCTTCGCAGCAATCGCGACGAGTGCAGTTACCGAAATTGCATTCCTTGACCAGGCCTGAAGGGGCATTCGAACTGGATCACAGCGCCGTGCGGGTTATGCTGTCGGAATCGGCCGAAGCCCGCCCTTTAAAGACAGTGCTTGGCGATAAGACGTCGGACACTGCCACATTGGCGATCGGTCCCGAAGGCGGGTGGACCCAGAGCGAGTTTGCGGCGGCGGGAAGATGTGGTTTTGCGGAAGCATCGCTAGGGAAATTGATCTTGAGAACGGAGACCGCGGTGGTGGCTTCACTGGCCGGTATTAATTTTGCATTGGGCGCGTAGATGGGTGCGCTGTCAAACCCGGCTGGACCCTGATTTGAACAATATCGCAGGCAACACTCGAGAGCTGCCGGCGAATCTAACCGGACATCGCCCACGAGATGTATTCCGGGTCAAAAATTCGCGTATAGCCTCCATCGATAGCGTCATGTTATAAATGAAAGGCAGCACGAGATGCTGAAACCAGACGAAAAAGAGCTAGGTCTCCCCTTGGGCGAAACAAGAGTCGCCCGGGTTTCGTCTATGGCTGCAACAGACCCTGTCACCGCAACTCCCCCCGCACATTCTGCCCACCATTTGCTACGCCACGAGATTCGCGTATGGACCCGGGACCTGCTGATTGCCATCGGTCTGGCGCTGGTCATCATCGTTTTCCTTTATCAGCCGGTTAAGGTGGAAGGCACGAGCATGGCACCGTTGCTTTCTGACCAAGAACGCATCTTCATAAACAAATTTGTGTACCGGTTTGAGGCGATTCACCGCGGGGACGTGGTGGTGTTCTGGTATCCTCTTGACCGATCGAAGAGTTTTATCAAGCGCGTAATCGCGCTTCCGGGAGAAGTCGTGGAAATACGCCACGGCGTTCTATACTTGAACGGACAGATGGTTCCCGAACCCTATGTGCCGCCTCGGTACACGGACGTTACCGACTACGGCCCGGTCAAAGTTCCGCAGGGAAGTTATTTTGTAATGGGTGATCACCGCATCAGCTCAAACGATTCACGCGTGTTTGGGCCGGTGGCGAGCCAGTTTATATATGGACGAGCGGTATTTGCCTACTGGCCGGTAGATCACTTTGGCTCGTTGTCCCCAACGGAAGCGAGTGAAAAATAATGAAGCTCGACGGAGGCTCAACTGACGGAAGTACAGCATCGACCCGCAATCCTTGCACTCGAAGACGGCCGCATATTTAATGGCCGCGCGGCTGGCGCCATTACGCGCCGCGGCGGAGAAGTCGTTTTCAACACCAGTCTCACCGGTTACCAGGAAGTCTTCACCGACCCCAGCTATTCGGGTCAAATTGTCTGTCTGACTTACCCGCACATTGGAAACGTTGGCGCAAATCTGGACGATGAAGAAGCGCCTCGCCCTTACATCGAGTCGCTGATCGTACGTGAGTTTTCCCAGATCTCGTCGAATTGGCGTTCTGCAGAGACCGCGCAGCTTTACCTGAACCGGCAGAAGATTCCGGTGATCTGGGATATTGATACACGGGCTCTCGTGCGGCACATTCGTACCGTCGGCGCACTACGCGGTATGGTGGCGACCGATGGAACACCTGCGGACCAATTGATCCATGAGGCTCGCCAGTTGCCATCGATGGTCGGACAGGAACTTGCCGGACGGGTGACGTGCGGGAAAGCCTACGACTGGGTGAAGGGATCGATTGAGCTCGCAAGTTCACCATGGTCGGAGGCGATGGGCGAGTCCGGAGCCAACCCTGATACCAAGCGGTTCAAGGTAGTCGCCTATGATTACGGCATCAAGCAGAACATTTTGCGCCTGCTTGTCGATCATCACTGCGACGTCACAGTCATACCGGCTGGGACACCCGCCGAGGATGTTCTTGCAGCAAAGCCTGACGGTGTATTTTTGTCGAACGGACCCGGCGATCCGGAGCCGGTCCACTACGCGATCGATAATATTCGCAAGCTCACCGGGAGGGTGCCGATTTTTGGAATTTGCCTGGGACATCAGTTGTGCGGGCTGGCGCTCGGTGGAAAGACTTTCAAATTAAAATTCGGCCATCATGGATCGAACCATCCGGTAAAGAACCTGCTGACAAACCAGGTGGAAATCACCGCACAGAATCACGGGTTTTGCGTGGACCCCGAGTCCCTGCCATCGAGCGATGTGGAAATTACACATGTAAATTTGAATGACCATACGAACGAGGGTATGCGGCATAAGTCGCTGCCACTGTTCAGCGTGCAGTATCATCCGGAAGCTTCACCCGGCCCGCACGATTCACATTATCTGTTCACACAATTCACGGATTTAATGAAGGAATTCGCGCAACCAGGGAGTTCGAGGGCATGAAATTGTCGCGGACTCGGGATCACGAATTCGAATCTCTTAAGGAAATAAATGCCGAAACGAACCGACATTAAGAAGATTCTGATTATTGGGTCGGGACCGATCATCATCGGTCAGGCCTGCGAATTTGACTACTCGGGAGCGCAGGCCTGCAAAGCCCTGCGCGCGGAAGGGTATGAAGTGGTGCTGGTCAATTCCAATCCGGCTACGATCATGACTGATCCCGAATTGGCCCACCGCACTTACATCGAACCATTAACGAAGGAGTACATTGAGGAGATTCTGATTAAAGAGAAACCGGACGCCCTGCTGCCTACGGTGGGCGGACAGACAGCGCTAAACCTGGCAGTCGAACTTGCCGAGAGCGGCATTCTCGAAAAGCACAAGGTTGAGATGATTGGCGCTTCGCTGCGTGCGATCAAGGTTGCAGAAGATCGTTTGTGGTTCAAGGATGCTTGCCGGAAGATCGGGCTGGAAGTTCCTGCGTCGGCGCTGGTGAATAACGCGCAAGATGCCCTGAGGCTTTGCGATCAGCTGGGCTTTCCTCTGGTCATTCGACCATCCTTCACGCTAGGCGGTAGTGGAGGCTCGATCGCGTACAACAAGGAAGAGTTTGCGGAAGCCATTTCGCACGCACTCGATATGAGTCCGGTGCATGAAGCCCTGGTTGAAGAATCAGTACTTGGATGGAAGGAATACGAACTCGAAGTCATGCGGGATTACCGCGACAACTTCGTGGTGATCTGCACGATTGAAAATTTTGACCCGATGGGCGTGCATACAGGCGATTCCATCACAGTGGCTCCGGCGCAGACGTTGACCGACAAGGAATATCAGCGCATGCGCGATGCAGCAGCCGCGATCATCCGCGAAGTTGGCGTGGAGACCGGCGGATCAAACGTGCAGTTTGCCATTAATCCGGAGAATGGCCGGATGACAGTGATTGAGATGAATCCGCGTGTATCGCGCAGTTCGGCACTGGCCAGCAAAGCGACTGGCTTCCCCATAGCCAAGATTGCGGCCCGGCTTGCCGTAGGGATGTCGCTCGACGAGATCCCGAATGACATTACTAAGAAGACACCGGCCAGCTTTGAGCCAGCAATTGATTACGTGGTGGTCAAGATTCCCAAATGGCAATTCGAGAAATTTGCCGGTGCCGACAGCACGCTGGGAACACAGATGAAATCTGTCGGGGAAGTAATGGCCATCGGGCGAACGTTTAAAGAGGCCCTGCAGAAGGGAATTCGCTCCCTCGAACCGAGCACGCCTTGGCGCGCCCCGGCTGAAACTCCGACGTCATTGTTGCGCGAGAAGCTGGCGACGCCCCGACCGAATCGCATCCACTGGATTCTGACGGCTGTGGAACGCGGGCTACCAATCGACGAAATTTGCGAACTGACAAAGATCGATCCGTGGTTCATCAACCAGATTGAAGAGATTATTGTTGCGAATCGGCGAGCCGCTGCAGTGACGGTGGAGACGGCGTCCAAGGAGTTGCTGAGAGAAGTGAAGCGTGTCGGGACCAGTGACGAGACGCTGGCGCAGATGTGGAAGACAACCCCGGCGGCAGTACGTTTGCAACGTGCCCGATATGGAGTTGGCCCTGTTTTCAAACGAGTGGACACCTGCGCAGCGGAATTTGAATCGTTTACTCCCTACATGTATTCGACATATGAAGACGAGGACGAGGCGTATATCACGCAACGACAGAAGATCATGATCCTGGGCAGCGGGCCTAATCGCATCGGACAGGGCATCGAGTTTGATTACTGCTGCTGCCATGCCTCCTTTGCGCTGCGCGAAGACGGCTTTGAGAGCATCATGGTGAACTGCAATCCGGAAACGGTGTCGACCGATTACGACACGTCGGATCGATTGTATTTTGAGCCGCTGACGCTCGAAGATGTACTGGCGATTGTAGAACGCGAAAAGCCGACGGGAGTCATCGTGCAGTTTGGCGGGCAAACTCCGCTGAATCTGGCGCTCGAATTAAAGCGAAACGGCGTTCCGATTGTCGGGACGGCGCCGGAGTCGATCGACCTTGCCGAAGATCGTCGAAGATTCGGACGATTGCTCGACGAACTGAAGATCCCTCAGCCGAGAAACGGGACGGCGTTGGTACCGGAAGAAGCTGCTCGGGTCGCGGGTGAAATTGGGATGCCGGTACTGGTGCGGCCAAGCTATGTTTTGGGCGGGCGAGCGATGGTGATCGCCTACGATGTGAACACCGTGCAGGAGTACGTCGCGCAAGCGGCATTGATGGGCCCGGCGCGGCCTGTATTGATCGATCAGTTCCTGGAAGAAGCGACGGAAGTAGACGTGGACGCACTGGCCGACGGAACCGATGTGGTGATTGGCGGGATTATGGAACACATCGAAGAGGCCGGCGTGCATTCCGGCGACTCTTCCTGCGTCCTTCCTGCCGTGAGCCTGTCTCCCGCAGTCCTGAATACCATACGCGATTACACAAAGCGGCTGGCGCTGGCACTGAAGGTTGTGGGACTCATGAACGTCCAATATGCGATTCAGCGCGACACGGTTTACGTACTCGAAGTGAATCCTCGGGCGTCGCGAACAGTTCCGTATGTCAGCAAGGCGACGGGGGTACCTCTGGCGAAAGTTGCAGCCCGATTGATGGTCGGCAGAAAACTTGCCGACATGAGTCTTCCAATCATCCTGCATAACGGTGTGGCGGAAATTGCCACGCATGACTATTACTCGGTAAAGTCACCGGTATTTCCCTTCAACAAGTTTCGTGGAGTAGACACGATTCTGGGACCAGAGATGCGGTCGACGGGCGAGGTAATGGGGATTTCGACTTCCTATGGTCAGGCATTTGCGAAAGCGCAGCTTGCGGCTGGCTCAAAGCTGCCGAGCACAGGGACGGTGTTTATCAGCGTGAACGATCGTGACAAGCGACAGATCGGGCCGCTAGGAAAAGAGTTGGTCGCCCTTGGATTCAAGTTGGTGGCGACGCGAGGAACTGCATCCGCATTTCGTGCAGCGGGAGTGGCTTGCGAAGAGGTGTTCAAGGTGAATGAGGGCAGGCCAAACATCGTGGATTTGATCAAGACCGGCAAGGTCCACCTGATTTTCAACACACCTCTCGGTCGGGAATCGTTCTACGATGAAAAGTCGATTCGCCGCGCCGCGATTCGGTACAACATTCCCTGTATCACCACTCTGTCCGCCGCGCATGCGGCAGTGCGAGGCATTCACGCCATCATGGAGTTAAAGCGCGAGGTAGCCTGCCTCCAGGATTTGCATCAGAGCAAGGTGACGGCGTCGGGCAAGCCAGGTTCCGGAGATTAAGAGATGCTGAACCTCGCCGGAATATTCCCGGCCCTTGTCACTCCGTTTGAGGCAGCAGGCGACGTTTCCATCTCCGCGTTGAAACACAATATTGCACTGTACAACCGAACCGGAGTTGCTGGATTTGTGGTGCTCGGCTCGACGGGCGAGGCGGTATTGCTCTCGCGCGAGGAAGCTGATGCGGTGCTCGCGGCGGCCACTGATGTGGCGGCACCGGGGAAACTGCTGATTGCAGGAACCGGTGCGGAATCAACGCGCGAGACAATTGCGCGAACCAACCGGGCGGCCGCGCTGGGCTATCACGTGGCCCTGGTAAAAACCCCCTACTATTACAAGCCGGTCTATCGTCCGGACACCTATATACGACATTATCGAGCCGTTGCGGACGCTTCGCCGATCCCGATTTTGCTCTATAGCGTCCCTCAGTTCACCGGGATAACGCTTGAAACTCCGGAAATCCTAAAATTGTCCGAGCATCCGAACATTATCGGAATTAAGGACAGTTCCGGAGCGATTCAACGCATTGCGGAAGTTGTTGGCGGGGCGGGTCCGGAGTTCCAGGTTTTGACAGGTGGAGCGGCGGTGATTTATCCCGCCCTGGCTGTTGGGGCGCGCGGTGCCATACTGGCACTGGCAAGTGCGCTCCCGGAGAAATGTACAGAGGTTTACGATCTAGTTGTAGCCGGCAACCACGAGTCGGCGAGGAAATTGCAATTGCAACTGGCCGCCGCTTCGAAACAGATTGTATCGGAGGCTGGCATCGCCGGAGTGAAATTCGCAATGGATTTGCGCGGCTACCAGGGCGGCGTTCCTAGACCACCGCTGCTGCCACTCAAAGACGAAAAGAAGCAGCAGATTGCCGGGATCATTTCGGCATTCCACCCGGCGGCAGCGCCCGCCTGAGGCACGATTCGTAGTTCCTGTCCCTCTGGCGGAGGGAGGACTTGTGGTCCATATTTGCCGTCACTTTTCCCAGCGTTTATCATCTAAAGCCCATGGACTGTCGAGCCTTGCTTCCGCAGCAGTTGCCTCACACCACGAAGCTGTTTCATGACTACGTTGCGGATTTTTCGAAGCTTGCTACCTTTTACGATCACCCTCCCGAGTTGCAACAAGCAGTCGTTGCCGCCAAGAAATTAGAATTTCCTCCCGAGCGCCGCCATGAGGTGACACACATTCTTGCTGCGCAGAATCATGGATTTGGCAGTGGCGATGCGGCGCAGAAAAATCTGGAGCGGTTGGGGAAGGGCGCTGTCGCAATCGTGACCGGACAGCAAGTAGGATTGTTTGGGGGCCCTGCATTTTCTTTCTACAAAGCACTTTCAGCAATCCACACGGCGCGGCAGCTTTCCGCCGATGGTCTTGAAGCGGTCCCGATTTTCTGGATGGCGACCGAAGACCACGACCTCGATGAGGTCCGGCATACGACATGGTTCAGTGACGGAAAGCTGTCCCGGTTTGAACTGCCAAATCAAGGTCGTGGCGATGAGCCAGTTGGGCGCGTGGCGCTCGGCCCGGAAATCAAAGAGCTTGTTTCTGAAGCTGCCAAACTGCTTCTTGGGCCTGACGGCAGCCGCTTGAGCGAGATTCTGTTGGCGGCCTATACGCCCGAGGCTACCTATGGGAGCGCTTTCGCCCAGCTGTTTGCTCGAGTCTTTGAGAGCGAGGGATTGATATTGCTCGACCCTCTGGACGGGAAACTGCACAAACTGGCGCAACCGATTCTACTGAGAGCACTCGAGCAGCGTGATGAAGTGAATGACTTGCTGTTAAAGCGCGGGAAAGCCCTTGAGCACGCCGGGTACGCGGCTCAGGTGAACGTGACTTCCACGAGCACCGTCTTGTTTTCGCTCGAAGGTGGGCAGCGAACGGTTCTTACGTCATCGAGCAATGGGGAGAATTTAAGGAGCGGGGGGCGAACTGCACCAAGGCGTGAGTGGCTTGAGAGAGTCGAGAAGAATCCGGAATTGTTCAGCCCCAACGCGCTGTTTCGGCCCGTCGTGCAGGACTACCTGCTGCCGACGGTGGCTTATTTCGGCGGCCCGGCGGAAATTGCGTACTATGCGCAATCCCAGGTTCTCTATGACAAGCTGCTCGGGCGGATGCCGGTTATCTTGCCTCGCGCGGACTTCACCCTGGTGGACCCAAAAGCTGTGCGCATCCTGAAAAAGTACCATCTTGAGGTTGAGGATGTTTGGCAGGGCAAGCAGAGATTGCGCAAGCGCATGTATGGAGAGAACGTGCCAAAGAAATTGGCGCAGGAGTTTGACAGCAGTTTGACGCACATCGCGAAGAGTACCAAGCGACTTCACAAGGCAATTGCGAACGTCGACCCCACAATCCAGGGGACGATCGCCAGGGCCGAGAAACGGATTTACTACCAGATCGAGAAATTGCGACAGAAGACCGGCGCTTCACTGGACCGTCACGATAAAATTATCGACAAGCACGAAGAGTTTCTCGAGAACCTGCTCTATCCACAAAAAGGCCTGCAATCAAGGGACTTGTGCTTTCTGCCGTTTCTGGCCCGCTGGGGAAAGCCGGGACTGAAAGAGCTCGAACAGCACGCCAGCGCGAAACAAATTGGCCGGCACTTTATTGTACCGATTCCGTAGTGGGGGTTCGGCCGCAGATCCCGCTGACTGATGGTCTGACCGGTCTCTAGCCCACCTATCCGCGTGACATTCCTTTAGTGAGGTCCCCATGCACACACTCCACGTAAAGACAAAACGGCGAACGCAGCTCGTAGACATTACAGACGAGGTCAAGCGAATAGTCAGCGGATCGGGTGTAAAAAGCGGAGTGTGCTTTTTGTATGTACCTCACACGACAGCGGGCGTTTTGATTAACGAACATGCAGATCCGGATGTGGCCGCAGATGCAGAAGGCACCTTTGACAGGTTGGTGCCGGATGATCCGGCATACGAACATTCGGAAGGGAATACGGATTCGCACGTTAAAACCATGCTCTCCGGGATGAACCAATTTATTTTTGTAGAAAACGGGGAATTGGCGTTGGGTCGATGGCAAGGGATTTTCTTCGCGGAGTTCGATGGCCCCAGGGAAAGAAAGCTGTACCTGAAGATTCAAGCGGATTAGGTGCTAGAGTTTTAGCATGGGCAAGCTCGGTATATACATTCAGGTGCCGTTCTGTCAGACGAAGTGCACGTACTGTAATTTTCATACAGGAGTCGTCGCTGCGGGGCGTTACGCGCCCTATTCCGCTGCGGTGTGCGCGGAAATCCGGCAGCGAGAGGCGTTCTGGAACGCGGCAGGGCTAAACGTTCCGGAGCGCGATGTCCTTGTGGATACCGTTTACATTGGCGGCGGGACACCCAGTCTCTTGGAGCCTGAGCTGCTGGCCAGGATCATCGATGAGATCCGCGAACAATTCCCCTGTGCCCTACAGGAGATAACGCTCGAAGCCGACCCTGAGACGGTTGATGAGTTCAAGGCGGCGAAATGGGTTGCCGCAGGGATCAATCGAATCAGTTTCGGCGCGCAGTCCTTTATTGACGAAGAGTTAAAAGCTGCCGGGCGAATGCACCGCCGCACCGATATTTACCAGTCCTCAAAAACACTGCGAGCGGCCGGAATTGGCAACATAAGTTTTGATTTGATCGCCGGACTACCCAAGCAGACGGCGGAATCGTGGCGGAAGTCCGTGGAAGAAGCAACGGCACTTTCGCCCGAGCACATTTCGATCTACATGATGGAGATCGATGAAGGGAGCCGGCTGGGACTCGAAGTTCTCCAGGGCGGCCCAAGGTACAGCGCAAGGGATTTGCCAGAAGACGAGACAATGGCGGACTTCTATGAGACAGCGCAATTGTTGCTGAAACAGGCGGGTTACCAGCAGTATGAGATATCAAACTGGTCGAAGCGGGGCTTTGCCTCCTTGCATAATCTGAAATACTGGAGGCGCGAACCGTATTTTGGATTCGGCGCCGGCGCCCATTCATTTTCCGGTTCCGAGCGCTGGGCGAACACGCACGATGCCGCGACCTACGTCACCGCGATCGAAACGAATCGCAAGGCGATTGACACACTGGATGAAGTGACGAAGGATATGGCGCTCGAGGAAGAGCTGTTCCTCGGGCTACGTCAGCTTGCGGGCATAAACTTGGGGCGAATCGAACAACACTATGGAGTTGATTTTCAGAAGAAGGTGCGGGAGTTGGCCAGCGGCGGGCTTATCGAACAAAGCGGCCAAATTGTTCGCTTGCCGGCGGACAAGCTGAGCGTTTCGACTGAAATTATAGTTGAGCTTTTGCGGTAAGATCGTCTCTCGGTTTCGAGGATATTCATGAGCTACACAGTTGCCAAAGGGAACCAGCTTTCCGATCCCGACCACGTCATCCCCACGCAGAGTGCTGTCGATCTGCGAAGCGACACCGTAACCCGACCGAGCGATGAAATGCGGAAGGCCATGGCTGCCGCAGAAGTCGGCGATGATGTGTATGGGGAGGATCCGACGGTAAACCAGTTGCAGAAGCGTGCGGCTGAAATCTTCGGAAAGGAAGCTGCGTTATTTGTGCCAACCGGCTGCATGGGCAACTTAATTGCGATCAAGGTCTGGACGCACCACGGTAACGAAGTGATTTGCGAAGAACGAAGCCATGTAAATTTGTATGAGTTGGCATCGATGTCAGCAATCGCGGGGTGCATGCCGCGCGCGGTGCGTGGTGGCGAAGATGGAATTCTGACATGGCCACAGGTGCAAGCGGCAATCCGACCCGCGATCTACTACGATTCGCAGACCACACTGGTCTGTCTCGAAAACACCAGCAACATGGCGGGAGGGACCTTGTATCCGACCAGCCGGGTCGATGAAATCTGCGACAATGCACATGCGGTGGGGTTAAAAGTGCATCTTGATGGTGCGCGGATATTCAACGCGTCGACAGCACTGGGCGAACCAGTTGCAGACATGACCAAGAATGTGGATTCCGTGATGTTCTGCCTGTCGAAGGGGCTCGGCGCCCCGGTAGGGTCGATGATTCTCGGGACCAAGCAGTTCATCGAACGAGCCCGCATTTACCGTAAGATGTTCGGTGGAGGAATGCGACAAGTGGGAGTTCTGGCCGCCGCTGGATTGATTGCGCTCGAGAACTCCCCGAAACGGCTAGAAGAGGATCATAGGCATGCTAAACGGCTCGCGGAGGGGATTGCGCTGATTCCGGGACTAAAGATCAATCCGGCAAATGTGCACAGCAATATTGTGATCTTCGATTGCACGGGGACCGGAAAGAATGCAGTAGAGTTTTGCGATGCTTTACATGCGAGGGGAGTCTGGGCGCAGGACACAGGGCCGCATTCGGTGAGAATGGTTACGCATTGGAATGTGGACAGTGCCGGTATTGAGCGGGCGCTTTCAGAGCTGGAAAGCATGTCAGCGCGGAGATAGCAGGGAGTCAGCTTGGCTCACCAAGATGGGCCCGTTGCAATGAGGAAGGTGGAGCGATGAGATCTGGATGGTGTCGTGCGTTAATTGCTGGAATTGTCGCAGTTTCAGGCTGCTGCATCGAGTCGCCATTGGCACGACCACAGACTGCGACGAAACAACCCACGATTGAGGAAGCAACGAAATATATCGATGATGCCGAAACCAACCTTCTCGACCTTGGAGTGAAAGCCCAGCGCGCGTCATGGGTTGCGGAAAATTTTATCACTGACGACACGGAGCGTATTTCTGCCGATGCTAACGAAATACTGAATACTGCCAGCACAAAGTATGCACGGGAAGCCCATCGCTTTGACGGTCTGCAACTCTCCCCCGAACTAGCGAGAAAACGGATGCTTCTCGAGCTGGCGTCAGATTTTCCTGCCCCCAATGATGCGAAGTCTCAAAAAGAGCTGGCACAGATTATGGCGTCGCTCGATGGCGACTATGGTAAAGGAAAATGGTGCGAAAGCAATAAGCCATGTCTCGACGTAACGGGGGTGGCCCAGTTGATGGCGACAAGCCGCGATCCGGACGAGTTGAAACGCGCATGGATCGGATGGCACGCAGTAGGTGGGCCCATGCGGCAAAGGTATGCACGCATGGTGGAGCTGGGTGACGAAGGTTCGAAGGATCTGGGCTATTCGGATGTAGGCTCGCTGTGGCGGGCCAATTACGATATGCCCCCCGACGAGTTTGCGAAGGAGCTGGACCGCTTGTGGGGGCAATTACAACCACTCTACCTCTCTCTTCATGCTTATGTGCGCGGCCAGTTGTTGAAGAAGTATGGGCCGACAGTTGTGCCTCAAAAGGGACCGATTCCGGCGCATCTTTTAGGGAACATCTGGGCGCAGGAATGGAATAACGTATACGACCTGATGGATTCGCCGAAACCGACAGAGAGCTTCAACTTGACGAAGATTCTGCAGGATCGCAAGACGGATGCCCGCGGAATGGCAAAATATGGCGAGAATTTCTTTTCTTCGATTGGATTTGCGCCCTTGCCGGAGACCTTTTGGGAACGATCGCTGTTCACCAAGCCCGCGGATCGGGATGTGGTGTGCCATGCAAGCGCATGGGACATCGACCAGGTCGACGATCTGCGCATAAAAATGTGTATTCAGGCGACGGAAGAGGATTTCCGCGTAATTCATCACGAGTTGGGACACAACTATTATCAGCGTGCGTACAACACGCAACCACCGATGTTCCGCGATTCGGCAAATGACGGGTTCCACGAAGCAGTCGGCGATACGATTGCTCTCTCGGTCACTCCGGAATATCTCAAGAAGATCGGATTGATCGATGTCGTGCCGCCGGTTTCAGGGGATATCGATTATCTGCTGCAACAAGCGCTCGAAAAGGTGGCGTTTCTTCCATTTGGCCTGGTGATCGATAAATGGAGATGGGAAGTATTTTCCGGCCAAATAAAGCCTGACCAGTACAACGCAGCATGGTGGGACTTGCGGCTGAAATATGAAGGCATCGCGCCGCCGGTGACGCGCAGCGAGGCGGATTTTGATCCCGGCGCAAAATATCACGTGCCGGCCAATGTGCCGTACATGCGGTATTTTCTGGCGAGGATTTATCAGTATCAGTTCCAGCGGGCACTTTGCAAAGAAGCCGGAGTGGATGGACCGCTGCACCGATGCTCGATCTATGGAAACAAGAAGGCTGGTGAAAAGTTGAACCAGATGCTGGCTATGGGGAAAAGCAAACCGTGGCCGGACGAACTGGAGGCTTTGACTGGCGAGAAGCAGATCGACGCGTCAGCGCTTGCGGATTATTTTGCCCCGTTAAAAAAGTGGCTGGACGAGCAGAATGCGAAAAATGGCTATGCTGTCGGGTGGTAGGCCAATTGGGTTTCATACCCTGCGACAGGCCTCACTGATCGCCTTCGGTAGCTCCTCCAGCAACAAACAGGCTAAGTCAGGTACAGGTGCGCAAACGAGCCTCATAAGATAAACTTGTAGCGACTATACGTTCTGCTTACAGGTGAGGATCCGTGGACTTCACGTTTACCGACGAACAGAAACAGCTCCAAAAAACAGTTCGAGAGTTTGCCGAAGGGGAAATCGCTCCGAAGGTGATGGAGTGGGACGAGGCGTCTCATTTTCCGGCGGAAATTCTGCCAAAACTCGCCGCAATGGGGCTGATGGGGATCATCTTCCCCGAGGAGTATGGCGGAGCGGGGCTCGGTTACATCGAATACGCAATAGCAATTGAGG
The DNA here is from genome assembly GCA_963723725.1 of Candidatus Acidiferrales bacterium. GTDB lineage: Bacteria > Acidobacteriota > Terriglobia > Acidiferrales > UBA7541 > Acidiferrum. Next base: position 492,881 of record CAVRSA010000009.1, on the reverse strand, counting down.
AACTGGCGAGGGTGGACGGATCGGTTGGTCTTTTCGTGGCGGCGCACAATTCGCTCTGTTCGAATCACATTTACAAATTCGGAACGGAAGAGCAGAAGAAGAAGTACCTCCTGCCGCTGGCTGAAGGAAAGAAACTGGGCGCGTGGTCGCTGACAGAGCCTGAAGCCGGATCTGATGCCGGGGGAACAAGGACGACAGCCGTGCGTAACGGCAATCACTGGGTTCTGAACGGCGCGAAAACGTTTACGACCAACGGGCATTACGCGGATGTGTGCGTTGCCATGGCGGTGACGGATAAGACGAAAGATTCGCATGGAATCAGTGCGTTCATCCTCGAAAAAGGCATGGCTGGTTTCAAGCCCGGCAAAAAAGAAAACAAGCTGGGCATGCGGGCCAGCGATACGTCGGAAGTTATTTTTACCGATTGCAGCGTGCCGGCAGAAAATCTGCTCGGACCAGAAGGCGAGGGCTTCATCAGCAGCCTGAAGATTCTGGATGGAGGAAGGATTTCAATCGCCGCGCTGGCTCTCGGCATGGCGCAAGGCGCACTCGATGCGGCGACGCGTTATGCCAAGCAACGCAAGCAGTTTGGCAAAGCGATCAGCGAGTTTCAAGCAATCCAGTTCAAGCTGGCAGATATGGCAACGGAAGTAGAAGCAGCGCGATTGCTGGTCTATCAGGCGGCATGGCTGGCGGATCAAAAAACGCGGCGCTTCACGATGGAATCGAGCATGGCGAAACTGTTCGCCAGTGAAGTAGCCGTACGTGTGGCGAATGAATGCGTGCAGATCCACGGCGGGTACGGGTTCATTAAAGATTATCCTGCAGAAAAGTTTTATCGCGACGTAAAGCTGTGTACGATAGGCGAAGGGACCAGCGAAATCCAGAAATTGGTGATTGCCCGACAGCTCCTTGGGAAGAAATAATAGAAGAATGCCTCCTCGCACGCTGCCCCTACAAGCAGGACTTGCAAAGGAATGACTATCGCGACGCAAGAATGGGCCGAAAAGGTCTGCGCGGGGGACATTCGGGCAATCTCGCGGGCGATCTCGGCGATTGAAAATCATGTACCCCAGGCGCAAGAACTCCTTCGGCAGTTATTTCCGAAGACGGGAAACGCCTATTTGTCTGGCATTACTGGCGCGCCAGGCACAGGGAAAAGCACCCTGGTCGACCGCTTGGCGGCGTATCACCGCAAGAATGGCGATCCGGTAGGCGTAATTGCCGTTGATCCGACAAGCCCTTATTCCGGCGGGGCGATTCTCGGCGATCGCATCCGTATGCAGGGACATGCGAGTGACGAAGGGATGTTTATTCGGTCGATGGCGACCAGAGGATTTCTCGGCGGAATGTCGCGATCGACATCGGAAGTGGCGTTGCTCCTGGACGCTGCGGGCAAACGGCAGATCCTGATTGAGACAGTCGGCGTGGGCCAGGACGAGGTTGATATTGTGCGGCTCGCGGATTGTGTTCTGGTTATCCTCGTGCCCGGGATGGGTGACGACATCCAGAACATGAAGGCCGGACTGATGGAGATCGCCGATATTTTTGTTCTGAATAAGGCCGACCGGGAGGGTGCTGACCGCCTCGAGCAGCAGTTGCACGCGATGCTGTCGTTGGTGATGCCGCGCGATGGGTGGCATCCACCCGTCGTGCGGACGATTGCGTCGGAAAATGCGGGGATTGTCGAATTGGGAGAAACGGTCGCCAGGTTCAGAAAGCATTTCGATGCGACCGATGACCGCCGCAAGAAACGTGTAGAGCACTGGCAGAAGCGATTGGTGGAATTGCTGGAATCGCGACTCCTGGAACGCGTATTAGGGAAGCAAGATGCCGAGTCTCGATTGCGCGCGCTGGCTGAGGAAGTGGCCGATCGCAAGAAGGACCCGTTTACAGCCGTAACAGAGCTTTTGAGGGACAGCGGGCTAAGTCACTAGGCAAAGGACTTCGGAGATGCATCTGGGTGAGATGGAAGTTCGGTATCTGGATGGCGGTACATTCGGCCTGGACGGTGGGGCGATGTTTGGCGTGGTCCCGAAGCCGCTCTGGGAAAAGAAGTCGCCTCCCGACGAGAGGAACCGTATTCGCATGCGAGCGAATTCGTTGCTGGTCAGGACGGGCGGGAAGAATATCCTGATTGAAACCGGAAATGGAACAAAGCTCGAGCCTAAACTGAAGACAATTTACAAGGTGGCCGACGGCGATCCGTTAACCGACGCAATGCATGCCGCTGGGGTTCAGGCAAAAGAGATCGACATCGTGATCAATACCCACCTGCACTTTGACCATGCTGGAGGCAATACGATCTTTAGAGATGAGCGGGCAATACCGGCTTTTCCGCGGGCACGGTATATTGTCCAGAAAAGGGAACTGGAGCATGCAGTTCAGCCAACGGAGCGCGACCGGGCGAGCTATTTTCAAGAGAATTACCAGCCGATGATCGATTCAAATCAGTGGGATCTGGTGGATGGAGCAGCAGAAATACTGCCCGGTATTTCGGTCGAGAAGGTTCCCGGTCACAATGCGGACATGCAGGCGGTAAAGCTGAGCGGCGGCGGAAAGACCCTGGTCTTTGTTGCGGATTTGCTTCCGACACGTCACCATATTCCTCTGCCGTGGATTATGGCCTACGATCTGTATCCGTTGCAGTCGCTCGAAACAAAACGGAAGTGGGTTCCACAAATTCTGCAAGGCGGATGGATCGTAGTTTTCGGGCACGATCCGGATGTGGCCGCAGCTACGCTCCACGAACGCGATGGAAAGATCGAGATCGACCCGGTCGATCTGAACCGCTAACCCCCCAGGAGAAACAGGGAATGGCAAACGTTAGAAGATCGAAGGAGAAGTTTGCGGGAAAGAAAGTGCCGGCGAGGAAGAGTGTAGTTGCCGATATCGGAATTATCGGCGGCAGCGGCTTGTATTCGATGAGTGGATTGACGCAAACGCGCGAAATCCGCGTAAAAACCCCCTTTGGCGAACCTTCCGATGCATTTGTTGTCGGCGTGCTCGAAGGGAAGCGAGTTGCGTTTCTCGCACGACACGGTCGCGGACATCGGTTGCTGCCAACCGAGTTGAATTTTCGAGCCAATATTTACGCGATGAAGCTGCTTGGGGTTCAGCGCATCATTTCCGTAAGCGCCGTGGGTTCACTGCAAGAAGAATTGAAACCAGGCGCATTCCTGGTCGCAGACCAGTTTTTTGACAGCACCAAGGGGCGCAAATCAACGTTCTTTGGCGATGGGATTGTGGCTCATGTAACGTTCGACAGACCGACATGTGCGCAGTTGTCCGCTGTCCTTGTAGCAGCCTGCGAGGCGACTGGTGTGCGGGTACATCCCAAAGGCACGTATATCTGCATGGAAGGGCCACAGTTCTCCACCCTTGCGGAAGCCCATTTCCACCGCGCAATGAAATTCGACGTGATCGGCATGACCAACGTGACGGAAGCGAAGTTGGCCCGCGAAGCGGAGATTTGTTACTCGACGATTGCGATGATCACGGACTACGATTGTTGGCATCCTGGTCACGACTCAGTGACGGTTGCCCAGATTGTAGAGACGCTGACTCAGAACTCAAAAAATGCCCAGAATGCCCTGCGCGAAGCGGTGAAGGCTATCCCGGCCGAGCGGGCGTGCAAGTGCGGCGAGGCGCTCAAGCATGCGATCCTTACGGATCGCGGAGTCATTCCCGCCGGTACCAAGAAGAAACTATCCGCCATTCTGAAAAAATATCTAGACTAGGAGAAAACTGTGTCTCTACTCGTGGTTGGTTCGGTTGCATATGATGCGCTAGAAAGCCCGTACGGGAAAGTCGACCGCACGCTTGGCGGCGCGGCCACTTATTTTGCGGTTGCCGCTTCGTTTTTCACCAAGGTGAACCTGGTCGGAATCGTAGGCGATGATTTTCCGAAGCAAGACGAGGCTATCTTTCACAAACACAAGATTGACATCGAGGGGCTCGAACGCGCTCGGGGAAAGTGCTTCTTCTGGGCAGGTAAGTATTCCGAGAATCTGAATGAGCGCGTCACGCTGACCACGGAATTGAATGTGTTTGCTGATTTTAAACCTCGCCTTCCTGAGAAGTATCGGGACAGCAAATTCGTGTTTTTGGCGAACATTGCACCTGGTTTGCAGCACGACGTGTTGAAACAGGTAAAAGGCACTCCCAAGCTGGTGGCGATGGACACGATGAATTACTGGATCTCGGGCAGCAATGCCGAGTTGCGCGAGACCTTAAAGCACGTCGATGTACTGATGATCAACGACTCAGAAACCAGGGAGCTCTCGAGTGAACACAACCTGTTACTGGCTGCGAAGCAGATATTCAAGATGGGCCCGTCGACGCTGGTCGTGAAGCGTGGAGAATACGGCGCGATGATGGTGGACAAGTCCGGCGTGTTCGCGATTCCGGGCTTTCCCCTTGAAGAGCCTCAGGACCCTACGGGCGCAGGAGACACCTTCGCTGGTGGTTTCATGGGCTACTTGGCTGGCGCGAACAACAGGAACGATGCGGCCCTGCGGCGCGCGATTGTGTATGGCTCGGTAATGGGAAGTTTCACGGTGGAACGGTTCGGACTCGCCCGGCTCCTGAAACTGAAGAAATCGGAGATACACGGCAGAGCACGTCACTTTGCGAAATTGACGCAATTCAAACTCTAAAGGGTAGAATTTTCTGAGACAGGCGTGGGCCTCTCCAGGATGCTCTCTGTACGAAGAACATTAGCGCGCATGAATAGCGATCGCGACAGCGGGAACTGCGGCGCATGAAAACGACGTCAGCGGCCGCTCGGAAACCGAAAGCACTGGTGAAGGGTGCTCGTTTCTCCATTTTTGCTCCCGCGTCTCCGGCCGGGGTGGCGGAAGCTGCCGGGGGAATTGCCGAGTTACAGCGGTTGGGGTTTGTGGCAATGCCACACCGGGCTGAATCTCAGACGGCGCCGACCGAAGGCTATTTTTCGTCCTCCACCGCGCATCGGTTGCAGGAATTCCGAGATGCTGTTCGGGACCCGGGAAACCAGGCTCTGATCGCTCTGCGCGGCGGCTACGGGTCCACTTATCTTCTGGGCGCCATTACAGAAGCGATATTCGGCAAGGACACTCCCCCCAAGTGCTTGATTGGTTTCAGTGACCTGACGTCGCTGCAGATCTATCTATGGCAGACTCTGCGCTGGGTAACGTTTTACGGGCCCATGGTGGCAACTGGCTTCGCGCAGGGAGCCAACTCTCGAAGAGGCTACGAGCTAAATTCGCTTCTGCAGGCGATTGGCAATACGACAGGTGGCTGGTCGATCGCTCTGCAGGCGGAAAGTCTGTTTGAAGGCCACGCCGAGGGAGTTACGCTCGGCGGCTGTCTGACATTACTAGAAACAACGATCGGCACCCCCTGGGAACTCGACACCAGAGATTCAATTCTGGTTCTGGAAGACACTGGCATGAAACCGTATCAGGTCGACCGGGCACTGATGCATTTGCTACAAGCGGGAAAATTTGAGGGTGTGCGAGGCATTGTGCTGGGTGACTTTCCTGGCGGACCGCCGATAGTGGCAGGAAGCCCGACGACTCGTGATGTGTGCAAACGGGTTCTCGCACCGCTGAATATTCCGGTCGTATACGGAGCGCCCATTGGGCATACGGATCGGCCCATGTTAACGGTCCCGCTGGGGATTCAGGCGAAATTGCACGCCACTGGCGGCGGAACGGTGGAATTTTTAGAAGCTGCAGTGTTTTGAGTATCCAGATTCATGAAGAGGATAAGTTGAGCGAAGGAGGCCCTGAAAAGATGAAACACGTGCACATGATCGGGATCGGCGGCTCGGCAATGTCGCCACTGGCAGGGATGCTCCAGGAACGCGGCTTTCTCGTGACGGGCTCAGACGCGGGCGTATATCCGCCGGCTTCAAATTTCCTTGAAGCGCTAGGCATCAAGTATGCCACTTCATTCGATGCCGGCCATCTCATGCCAGCACCGGACATGGTTGTCGTTGGCAACGCGATCTCACGGGGCAACGTCGAAGTAGAGGAGATGCTGGATCGAAAAATACGGCATTACTCACTGCCTGAAATCCTGGAAGAGGAGTTTCTCCCTGGAAAGCACTCAGTCGTAGTCAGCGGTACCCACGGCAAAACCACGACGACGGCAATGCTTGCGTGGATTTTCGAGGTGGCTGGCAGGCATCCGAATTTTCTGGTCGGGGGTATCGCGGAGAATTTTGGCAGAAGTTACCAGCTGGGCGGCGGGGAAGAATTCATTCTCGAAGGCGACGAATACGACAGTGCGTACTGGGATAAGGCCGCAAAGTTCTTCCACTACCAGCCCGACGATCTGATTATCACGTCGCTCGAATTCGATCACGCAGATATTTACGCTGACTTTGACGCCTACCAGCTCGCGTTTCGTCGACTGGTGAATCTGGTGCCGAGGCGTGGCAGCGCGATCATCTGGGGCGATTCGGAGGCAGGAGAAGCGTTGCATCAGGTCACCGAGAAGGCCTTTTGTCCGGTGGTTCGCTATGGGTTTGAGAAGGGAAATGACTGGATCGCAAGCTCCGTGAAGCCCGACGGCGATGGGATGGCATTCACGTTGACACACGGCGGACAGCACTACAGTGACTTCAAACTTTCGGCAAGTGGACATCACAATGTTCTGAATGCGATGGCAGCTCTCATTGTGGCGCATGGCCGGAGAATTCCGGTTGAATCGATACGCCAGGCACTCGAAACGTTCAAGAGCGTCCGGCGACGAATGGACGTCAGGGGCGAAGTCGACGGTGTTTTAGTGGTGGACGATTTCGCCCACCATCCGACAGCGATTCGCGCGACAGTACAGGCAGCCCGATTGCGTTGGCCGAAGCGAAATATCTGGGCGGTGCTCGAACCACGATCGAATTCCATGCGACGGAAAACATTTCAAGATACTCTTCCCGAGTCGCTGGCACTTGCGGACCGTGTCGTTCTGGGCAGTGTGCATCGCGCGGGACAGCTGAATGACGATATGCGGCTCGACCCTGACACTGTGGCGACGACGGTCAGGGCATTAGGCAGGGATGCCAGCGTACTGCCCGGTGCCGATGCCATTGCGGATTTTCTCGTTAGTGAAGTGAAGCCTGGAGATTTAGTGCTGATCATGTCGAATGGTAGCTTTGACGGTTTATGCGATAAGTTACTGAAGAAGCTGTCTGCCAATCACGCACCAAGCGAGGCACACGCAAAGTGACACGATATTGCCCCCTGGCACGCGTTTTGCTGTCCAGACTTTCCGGCTGTCTTCTGGTTCTGACTCTCGGCGCGGCTCCGGCTCTGGCGACCATCCATTACTCCGTTTCGCTGGCTCAGCCCGAACAGCATTTGTTTCGCGTGACCGTGGAGGTACCCGCAGTACAGGGAGAGGTGAAGTTACAGATGGCAGCATGGAATGCGCTGTATGAGATTCGAGATTTCAGTAGTCACGTGCAGCAGGTGGAAGCATCGATCGACGGCAACAGAGTGGAGATCGACAAACTGGATAAATTGACATGGCGGGTAAAGGGCAGTGGAACCGTAAAGGTGTCATACGGTACGTTTTGGGATGATGTAGGGCCGTTCAGCGCGCAATTGAACCCCGAGCACGCGTTTATCAATCCTGCCCTGATTCTCCTGTATGTGCCGGACCGGCGACAAGAGAAGTGCACGATCACGATGGCCTCAATTCCCGCCGGCTGGAAAGTCGCATCCGCAATTCCATTTGTCGGTTCCGCTGCCCTGGCAACGGATTGGACCGGAGAAACCCCGGACTTTGACACCCTGGCCGATTCACCCATAGAAGCATCCCGATTCGAACAATTCCGGATCAGTGATGTGAATCCGCCGGTCGATGTGGTGATTCATGGCGATAACTGGAGCAAACGGGACGTAGAGAACGCGCTGAGGAAAATCGTCACGTATGAACTAAAACTGATGGATGGCGCTCCATATGAGAAGTACACGTTCATTTTTCACATCGGGAAGGCAGCGGCAGGCGGCGGTGGTGGAATGGAACACGCGAACTCCACGGCAATTTTCGTTCCGTCGGACAACTACCTGAGCAATGTCTCAGCGCACGAATTTTTCCACCTGTGGAATGTGAAACGCATACGGCCGGTCACACTTGAACCGGTGGACTACACACACGAAATGTACACGCGCTCGCTGTGGTTTGCTGAAGGAGTTACCAACACCTACGGTTCCTACACGCTGGTGCGTACGGGGATTTGGGACAAACAGCAGTTCTATCAGGACCTCAGCATGCAGATCAGCGATATCGAGGCACGTCCGGCCGAACAGTGGCAGAGTGCGGAAGAGTCGAGCCTTGATGCATGGCTTGAAAAATACGCGCTATACACGCAGCCGCAGCGAAGCGTTTCGTATTACACGAAGGGTCAGATCCTCGGGGTATTACTTGATATCGTAATTCGTGACCGCACCGACAATCAGAAAAGCCTGGACGATGTGATGCGCGAGATGAACGTGGACTTTGCGAAGGGAGGGAAGTTTTATCGCGACAGCCTGGACATCAAACTTTCGGCAGAAAAAGTGGCCGGCAGCTCCCTGAACGACTTTTTTACGGACTATGTAAGCGGTGCGGTGCATCTGCCCTATGAGAAGGTCTTGGGACTCTGCGGCCTGGAATTGCGCACGCGCGAGAATATTAAACCGGCATTGGGGATAGTGCTCGAACGGCAACCAAGCGGGCCGTTCCTCGTTCGGGAAATTGACCCGGATTCACCCGCAGGTAAAACGACCTTGCATCCGGGAGACGAGATCCTCCGCTGGAACAATGGAGAGTTGCCCAGAAGGCCCGAGAGGTGGGCTGCTTCACAGAAACCTGGCGATGCGCTGAGCCTACACGTCCGTCGCCAAGGGACGGACACCGAAGAAGATATCGTCGTCCACCTGGGCGAGGTACATGAAAAATATTTTCAGGTGACGGAAGTTCCTCACGCTTCGGAACGCGAGAAGCACATACGTGAAGGGATTTTGCGCGGCACAACCGCTCCTGTTACTGCCAAAATCCGCTGAAACATCTTGACCGATCCGACGGGATTTAAGAGAGTCTGCTGACCATGGTCCGTGCTGTGTTCATGTGCGTTTGTCTGACGCTGTACATCCTCCTCGTGGGACCGCCATTACTGGTCTACACCGCGCTCACCCGAGATGTTGATCCGCTGTATTGGTCTGCGATAAAGGGTGTGATGTTCTTCGTGAACTGTGTCGGGGTACAGGTGCATGTAAGAGGCCTCGAACGAATCCCCGCATCGACCTGCATTTTCGCGGCAAATCATACCAGTTCAGCCGACGCGCCCGCGGTTGTAGGAGCAATTCCGAGGCGAATTGCGATTCTCCTCAAACGATCGCTATTCAAATATCCGATCGTGGGCCAGGCGTTCCATCTCGCGCACTTCATCCCTGTCGACCGCTTCGATCGTGACTCCGCGATCAGCAGCCTTGAAAAGGCTACGGAGTCCCTGCGCAACGGACAGTCTTTTTTGATCTATCCGGAGGGAACGCGCAGCCCTGACGGCCGTCTCCAGGACTTCAAGAAAGGCACGGCGGTGATGGCGATCAAGGCCGGAGTACAAATTGTCCCGGTGGCCTGCTCGAATGCACACCGAGTGATGCAGAAACGGAGTCTGAAGATTACGCCAGGAGACATCGTGGTGGAGTTTCTGCCTCCGATTAATGCGGCCGCCTATACCCTCGAGCAACGGGACGAACTGACTCGCCGTTTGCATGACGAAATGGCCGCGGGATTACCCGCGGATCAGAAGCCCTTGAGCTCTGCGGGCTAGGGTGGGGAAGGGGTCCCGACAAGGGCCATCGCGACGCGAATTACTCTCTTGTCGCCTCGCGTTCCGCTTCAAGTGATTGCACGCGTTTAAAGAGTTCCGGAAGGCGATTGAGTGCGGCCATCATTTTGAGCCATTGACGATTTTCGACTGCCGGATAGCCCGAATAAAGCGCGCGAGCGGGAACGTCATTGGGCACGCCGCTTTGCGCGGTGATCACGGCTCCATCACCTATCGAGAGATGGCCGGCGGTGCCAACTTGCCCGGCGAGAATGCAGTTACTTCCGATTTTGGACGATCCCGCCAGACCAACCTGTCCACAGATCATTGTGTTTTGCCCAACCTCGGAAGCATGGCCGATTAGTGCAAGGTCGTCGATCTTGGTGCCGCGGCCGATACGGGTTTCGCCCACGGTGGCACGGTCAACGCAAGCGTTCGCCTGAATCTCCACATCATCTTCGAGGACGGCCGGGCCAGACTGCATCATCTTGTGCCACGTACCGTCGGCACGTTTGGCGAAGCCAAGTCCATCCCCTCCAATGACAACCCCGTTTTGCAGGATAACCCGATCCCCGATGATGCAGAACTCCCGAACGACCGCGTGCGCGTGCGCGAAAAAGAACTTCCCAATCTTCGCTCCACGGTAAATGGTGACGAAACTGTGGAGCACTGCGTTTTCGGAGATTTCGACGTCTTCGTCGATAAAACAGTAGGGTCCGATGTGCGCTCCGGCTGCGATTTTCGCGGTCTTGGCGATGATTGCAGTGGGATGAATGCCGGGAGCGTATTGAGGCGCCCGGTAAAAGAGCTCAATAGCCCCGGCGAAGGCGAGGTAAGGATTCTGAGTGCGAAGAGCGGCCAGAGGAGCAAGGTGAAGGTTTCGTTCAACAGCGATGCCATCTTCGATCAGAACGCCGGAAGCGTGGGTGGACTTCAGCAGTGGAGAGTAGCGCCGGTTTGCCAGGAACGTGATGTGGCCTGGCGCGGCATGGTCGATGCCCGAAACGCCAGTGATTTCCACGTTCCCATCGCCTTCCAAATGGCAACCCAGCTTTTCTGCGACTTCTTTGAGCTTCACGGTTCACCGCCTTCAAGGAGCAACGTGCAAATAGTCAGTCTCGCACAGGCACAAGCGTGAAGTACAGGCAGGGACTCGCGCGGTCGCGCATTTTGCCTGCGTTCTACATTGTCCGAGGTATATCGCTCAGTCTGGCGGAGTTTAGAATACGAGTGTGAGCGACACGCAATCTAACCCACAGACGTCTCTCACCCCGTCACAAAACGACTCCCCGGTCAGCGTTTCATCCGGGCTCGGCTCATCGATTGAATCCTATTCGCGATTCCGCGAAAGCGCCCGACGAGACTGGCTTTTTTTTCGTTTCAAGGCACGCAGAGTCATCTCACAGTTCAGACACATATGGGAACAGCTGACTGAAGGTCTGGAACTACAGGACTTATGGGTGCAGTTCCGAGCGGAAGCGGAAGCAAGCACCCGCTTGTATCGACAAGATGTCGCTATGAAGCCGATCGTCACCAAGCGCACCTGGGCGAGACCCTTCAAGCTTTTCTGGAATTTGTCTCTCGCCATACTCGGGAAGCTCTCTCCAGCCCGGCGGGTGTTTCTGCTGGCCATTCTGGTTCTGGGCGCACTTTCGATTGCCGGGATACGGTTGTTGTTCATCAGCGAGCATCTGGAATTCCTGATCGCGTTCGGCTCGCTATTGGTACTGCTCGTGATGGTTCTGGGCGATCACGTCACGATGAAACGCGATATAGAGATCGCGAGAGAAATTCAACGTTGGCTCGTGCCGCGGGTCCCGCCGGATGTGCCGGGGATCGACATGGCATTTGCTACACGGCCGGCGCAAATGGTGGCAGGGGATTACTACGACGCGTTTCGCCGGGCCAAGGATGGTCCGCTGTTGCTTGCAGTGGCCGATGTCTCTGGTAAGAGCGTACCTGCAGCGATGTTGATGGCCAATTTTCAGGCAAGCTTGAGGGCCCTGGCCGGCCAGCCATGCTCACTGACACAGCTCGTCACCAATCTGAACCGGCTCGTATGTACTAACAATAGCAATGGTCGCCGATTCACGACTGCATTCCTCGCCGAACTCGATCCGAAGTCGGGGGAACTGACGTATCTTTCTGCTGGCCACAATCCACCGATCCTGTTTCGCCAAGACGGAACTGTCGAACGGCTACAAGCGGAGAGCATTCCTCTAGGCATTGAATTGTCAGAAGAGTTCCCGACAAATCGAACAGTACTGAATCCGCACGACCTTCTGCTTATCTACACGGATGGCGTGCCAGAGGCGCGTAATTCGCGCAGGGAGCAATTTGGTGAGGCGCGGCTTCTGGCAGCGATTGAGCCCGATCCGGAAGATCGCGCGGCAGGAGCTTTGACCCTCATTATGCGGAAGCTAGACGAGTTTGTGGGTTCGGCGATGCAACACGATGACATCACGTGCTTAGTGGTCAAAAGGAAGTAGCGAGTCGATTGCAGCCGGGAATTCCACCGCAACGGCATGAAAGTCGAGTCAATCTTCGTTGAACAGGCGAGGCTGCACCGTGGCTGCTGCCGACACGGTTTTTCGGCGGGCGATGCCGACAACACCGAGCACGGTGAGCTCAGCCAAAGCCGAACGGGGTATGTAGATGCGGTCGGCGTTGGAATGAAAATCGGGAGGCGTCAGGTGCAGGCCCTGGTCCATCAGGCTAAGCAGGTCGTTCGGAATAACCCCTTCGAGCAGACCATCATCGAGGAACCTTATCTTTACCCACAGGCCATCGAGTTTCGGACGACTCAGAAACGTTTTACGCTCCGGCTCAAAATCCTCATCGAGATCGCGAACAAAGTAGACGGCCCGGATTTTGTCGCGAGATATTTCTTCGTGTTCGCCATAAGGGGTCAACAAGTCCAGAGCGGTGGTGTCTTCTAGGCGCGCCGGATTGAGATATCCCCTGAGGGACTTGCGATCCATAAGCTCGACTACGACCTTTTTGTGGGTCGATGCTGGGGTGCGAGTCTTCAAACTGCGTCCGACCGTTTCTGTGAATGAAAACCTTTGCTAAATGAATCCGAGATATGTTATGTTACTCACGATTTGCCTGTCAACTCATTGTTTTGATTGGGTTTATCTCTTTGTGAGCTAGTCCTTGACCGAAAAGACGCAAATCCTCAAATCCGCATCGATTATCTCGCTCGTAACAGTTGTCAGCCGAACTTTAGGCTACTTAAGGGACCAGCGCATCACCCTCCTGCTGGGTACGACAGTGATGGCGGATTCGTTCGTTCTCGCTTACCGCATCCCCAATCTTTTCAGACGTTTAGTCGGGGAAGGCTCGATCGCGGCGTCCCTGATCCCGGTGTTTACGACGATAATGAGGGAGAGGTCCAGAGAGGAGCTCTGGCACTTCGCTAACCGGCTTTTCTGGACTGCTGCGCTGGTTTTGGCGGTTATAACGGTACTGGGCATGATTTTCTCGCCAGCTGTGATCAAAACATTCAGTTTTACCGGTGATAACGCCACCAGCTGGGATCAGGCGGTGGCCCTCAACCGGATTATCTTCCCGTATCTGTTCTTTTTGGGTCTGGCTGCGATTGGAATGGGTATCCTCAACAGTTTCCATAACTTCGCCCTGCCGGCGTCGACCACTGTCTTTTTGAACCTGTCCATTATCGTATTTTCCACAGCGCTCGTTTGGAGGTACTTCTCAAGCCCGGCAGTGTCACTGGCGGTCGGCGTATTGGTTGGAGGCGCATTGCAATTCCTGGTACTGGTGCCACAACTGGTGAAGCGGGGCATGCGGTTCGATTTTGGGATCTCGTTCGCACATTCGGGAATTCGGAGTGTAGCCAGGGTGATGTTCCCGCGCTTTTTTGGATTGGGAATATCCCAGATTAACTTTTTCGTGGACACGTTCTTTGTGAATGCCCCGAGGATGCCCAGAGGGAGCTTAACGGCCCTCTACGTGGCGGATCGGGTGATGGAGCTGGTTCTTGGCGGGTATGCCATAGCAGTTGCGACTGCCATTTTGCCAATGATGGCGCACCAGGCGGCAGCCAATGACTTTGAAGGCCTGAAAAGAACATTCACGTTTGCCGTGCGGATTGTGGCGTACATAACGATTCCGGCCGCCGTCGGGTTAATGATCCTCCGCGAACCGATCATCCGGATGCTGTTCCAGCACGGACAATTTGTGGCCGAGTCAACCAGGCTCACCGCGAGACCTTTGCTGTATTACGCGGCAGGGCTCCCGGCGCTCGCATGCGTGAAATTAATTGTGCCTGCATTTTATTCGGCGAGGGATACAAAAACCCCGGTCATCGTTGCGGCGATTTCGTTTACTTTAAACATTGCGCTGAACATTCTCTTCTTGCAGCCTGCCTTTTACAGGCACTTTCTTAACGGCGGTCCGGCGCTAGCTACTGTTCTGGCCACGCTATTTGATTTCTTCACGTTGTTTTTCATTTTCCGGCTTCGCTACGGGGCGATGGGGTCATTTGAAATTCTCAGGTCAATCGGGAAGATTTCGTTATGCTCCGCACTGATGGGTGTGGGATGCATGATCGCGAATCATTACGCGGACAATACGGCTCATGCGACATTCCTGATCCAGCTGCTGGTGTTCGTTGGATTGATTGGCGGGGCAACGCTGCTGTATATCGCGCTGACCTGGGTCTTCCGGTGCCCGGAAATACAGGAAGTGTACGGCATCGCGACGCGGGGCAGTGATCCTGCTGAATTGGCGGCCAGCTGATGGATATTTCTGCAACCATCACGTCCTTTCTAACTCACGTGCGGGTGGAGAAGGGCCTATCTCCGAACACGATCGCGGCCTACCGGCGGGACATGGTGAAGTTCGACGAGTTTGCCAAGAAGAAGCGGTTGACACTCGAATCAGTTACTCGAGATGTTCTGGTTGATTTCCTGGCCAGTTTGTACCGGCAGAAGCTTGAGAGCAGGACCGTGGCCCGCCACCTTGTTACGCTCCGAAATTTTTTCCGGTTCGCACAGACCCAGGACTATATTTCCGTCGATCCGTCACTCAACCTGGAATCGCCGAAAATCCGCCGCACCTTGCCCGGGTATCTACGGCTGGATGAAGTGGAGCTGCTGCTATCCCAGCCGGACGAGAAGACGCCGCTCGGATTGCGGGACCGGGCAATGCTGGAAGTTCTGTACTCGACGGGATTGCGCGTATCGGAACTGGTGAGCCTGAGGGTGATGGATCTGGACACCTCAGTCGGGTGCGTGCGCTGCATCGGTAAAGGTGACAAAGAGCGCATCGTTCCCATCGGCAAGAAAGCGGTACATCTGGTAGACCGATATTTACGCGACGCGCGGCCGAAGTTGGTCGGGAAAGGGAAGCAGGCGCTCGCGACAACGCTTTTCATTAATCGACGCGGATCACCAATTAGCCGCGTTGGTGTTTGGAAGATTCTCTCGGCGTACGGTAGGCAAGCCGGACTGAAGGTTGGTTCGACGCCCCACATGCTACGTCATAGTTTCGCAACGCATCTGCTGGAGCGTGGAGCGGATTTGCGCTCGGTCCAGTTGATGCTGGGCCATTCGGATATATCCACAACGCAGATTTATACGCACGTTGTGGAAGAGCGGCTGAAGCAGATTTACAAAGCACATCACCCGCGTGCGTAGTATGCGGGTTGGGACTCATTGCGGGTGCGTCATGGATTGCAGACAGGATCGAGATTGCAGCGCGACCAGGACCACCCTAAAGCCAAAGGAGCGCAATGCCTGATTATATTTTCTTACTGGAAAGCCGGCTAACTCCGGAACAGCGCGCGGCCATGCTGCGCGTGCAGGAGCTCGCCGCCGCGATGGGATTCAACGTTTATCTGACGGGCGGGACGGTTCGCGACCTCATTACAGGTGCCACGTTGCGCGACCTGGATTTTACGGTGGAAGGAAATCCATCGAAGATGGCGCGCGAACTGGAAAAAGGTGGCGCGAAGGTCCTGTCAGAAGACGAGAAGACCCGGCATATCAATATTTTATTTGCGGGCGATGTGGAAGGGACGATCGCCGCCGCGCGTGACGATCACTACGTGCGTCCTGGAACAAGGCCGGAAATCCGCTGGTCGACGATCATGGAAGACCTTCGCCGGCGCGATTTCTCGCTGAATGCGATTGCGATTTCCTTGAACCCGGCGTCGCGCGGTTTGCTGCTTGATCCGACAAACGGCTTGTCCGATATCGAGCACGGGGAAATCCGCGCACTTACGATTCATAGCTTCACGAACATGCCCGTGCGCCTGTTGAGCGCCTTGCGCTATGCGGCACGGATGGGTTTCAAGCTGGAAACGCGCACGCAGGAGTGGTTTAACCTGGCAATTGAGCGCGAATTGCACCACACCATTTCTCCCGAAGATGCGGGGCTGGAATTGCGCGATTTGGCCAAGGAAGAGCGACCGCACCTCGTGCTGAAAGAGTGGGAATCGCAGGATCTGCTGGAGCGGATTCATCCCCTGCTTTCGAAAAAACACCCGAGCTACGACTCAATCAACCGGTTGATCAAGGTTCGCGATGACTTGTTCATGGCGGGCTACAGACCGCGTCTGTCAAGTCCAATGATGTTAGCGATTCTCGGAAGGCTGAAGGATCGCGAACTGGGAAATCTGTTGTCAAAGCTCGGATTCCGCTCGGCTGAAATTGACGGAATCGAATCGTTCCCTGAGAAAGTGGAAGCGGCGGAGAAGGAGCTGACCGGCAAGAAAACGAATGCGCCGATTGATGCCTATAAGTTCATCGAGAGACTGCCGGTGGAATATATGGCCTACATTTTGGCGGAATCGAACAAGTCGGCTGCCGTAAACAAGATCAAATCGTTTCTGCACAAATGGAGGCCAATCCGGGTAGCGTTGCCAATCGTAACAACGGAACTGGAAGCACTCGGAATGCCAAGGGGACCAAAATTCGACCAGATTGTGGAGGAAGTGTTCGCGACACAGCTGAATGGACGCGCAAAGACTCCAGAAGAGCGGGAGAAGATACTTCGCAGGCTTTCTGGAATCAAGGAAGTACCGAAAAAGAAGGAGAAAGAGAAGAAGCCCACGAAGGAGGAGAAGGCCGCGGGGCAGGCCCTGCACGACAAGCATACGGCCGCGATCGTAGCGAAGAGCGCGAAGGGGAAGACTGAGCCGAAGCATGCGACGAAACCTGAAAAAAAGAAGGGTAAAAAGTAGATAGGACGAAGAAACGTCGGTTGGCTGGTAACAGGGTCGACTGGCGCCCTTGGCGGTATTCGATCGATCCGGATGGAGCCGCTCGATGCGCCAACCCCGACGATTAGTGGCGCGTCATCCCGAGATCGAAGTCAAAAACTACGTCGACAGAGTTGGCTCGCCAATCGGAAGGAAGTTGTGGCATTTTGTCGATGCTGAGCATCGCTCGGGTGGCCGAGTCATCCATAGAACGGTTGCCGCTTGAAGTATCAAGCTTTATGTCCTTTACCGTGCCGTCCCGCATTATCGTGAAGGTAACGACAGCATGCGCTGTACGGGCTGAACGGACCGCCGGATCGATCGTGTTCTGTAGCCAATTATCGGAGATGCGCTTGCGGACGCTTTCCACGTACCACGGATAACGCGCGGCAAATTCCCCTCCGCCAGCGCCCTTAATGGCCATTCCTCCATTTAGCGGACCCGGTGTGTCGCTGTTGCCGGAGGGTAGATCCATCTGACCGCCCTTGCCGTAGTTGACAGCGTTGTCGGGGCGCGGAGTCTTGTTTTCGATGATCTTAGAAGGCCGGGTTGGCGGAGGCGGCTTTTCCTTATTGAACTTCGGAAGCGCTACGGCTTCTTTGGGAAGTTCGGGTGGCTTTGGCAGCTCTTCCTTGTACAAGCCCTTGGTCGGGTCAACTGTTTGGCTGTCAGTCGGGATTATCGGACGCGGCATGGGAATGCCCGCGCTTGCAACGAGATTTACTTTAACATCGGAATCGCCGCCGCCGACCCCACCCCAGGGCACAGCGGTGTGGCCGATGTAGACCCCCGCGAGCATCAAGGCGGTCAGCAGAGCGTGGAAGAAAACTGACCAGCCGAAGAATGGCTTGAAGCCGATGTCGGTGGATTCGTTGTTGGTGGCGACGTATGCCATGACGCTACCTTGTGGTCGCACGATCGGTGATCGGTTGCGTGACGATACTGATGTTGGAGATTCCGGATTGCCGCAGGGAATCAATCACGCTGGCGAAAGCACCAAACGGGACGCTTTCATCGCAACGAAGAAAGATGGCGTCTTGCGGGTGTTTAAGCTGTTTGCGAATCCTGCCCGCGAGTTCATGAATGTTGACAGGATCGTTGCCCAGATAAATTTTTTGGGCTTTGTCGACGGTAACGACCAGTCGCTGTTCTGTGATTTCCTTGACGGTGTGGGTCTTCGGGACGTCCACTTCAATACCGGACTGCAGGATGGGAGCGGTAATCATGAAGATGATCAGTAGCACGAGAACCACGTCGATGAACGGAACCATGTTGATTTCCGAGAGCGAAGATTGCGTGCCTTTGGAGAGTTGGGGCATGACGGTCGTCCGTTAGGAGATCTCCTCTGGGGAGATTGAAACGCGGGCACCGGTGAGTGAAAAACGAGAGTTAACGCAGAGCAACCGAGCCGGTACGTACCCAAGCGAGCGTGCAACCGGCGGTACGGGGAGCCGAGTTTGCGGTGGTCTGCGCATATCAGGTGAACGTTTTTTCGATTTGAGCGGCAAATTCGGACGCGAACGTATCGAGGCGTTGCCCAAGATCTCGAATAAGCTGCAGGAAATAGTTGTAGGCGATAAGTGCGGGTATCGCGGCGAAAAGACCTGCCGCGGTCGTGACGAGCGCTTCGGCAATGCCGGGCGCGACTGCGCGGAGGCTGGCGGAGCCCGACGTGCCAAGACCAGAGAAGGCGTCGATGATGCCCCATACCGTGCCGAAGAGGCCGATGAACGGGGTTACGCTGGCGGTGGTTGCCAGCCACGTCATGCCCTTTTCGACACGCCGGATTTCTTCCGAGGCCGACAGCTGCATGTTGACGATAACAGCCTGGAGACTTTTTAGCTTTGTGGGCGCAGCCGAAGTACTGGTGGGGGTGAGCTGGCTTTGAAGTTCACGGTAGCCGGAAGCGTATACGTTTGCGAAAGGAGATCCAGCAGAAACAAGACCCTGGGGATTGGCAACGCCCTTGGTGGCACGGAATATCTTGAGGAATTGGTCACTCTCGCGTCGGATACGGCCAAAGAGACTGAGCTTCTGAAAGATCATGGCCCAAGAAATCAGGGAGAACAGCAACAGAAGGAACAGGACGACCCGAGCTACCCAGCCAGTTTGTGCAAGAATTTCAAAGATATTGCCGATGAATATGGCGCAGAGAAGAAGAATTGGAAAAGCCCCTCAGTAACGCAAGAATTTAGTCACCCTAGAAACGTAGCATATGGGTGAAAGGTGGTCAAAAGAAATGAGATGGAGTGATTACAGTAGGAATTGGATAAAGAAAACTCGAACGCAACGGAGCGTCGCTTGGTGCGAGGCTAGGCAACATGGGGCGAAGACTGAAGAGTAAGGTAGACTAGGTGGGTATGGGAAACGGGTTTGATTTCGGCATTGAGCGATTGACTGGTGCACCTGTGCCCGCTGCCGGCGGAACACAGGCTCCCCGCGGGCCAGTCAAAAGTGATTGTGTCACCGAAGTTGATGGCGGAGCGTTGGCTACGGCAGAACGGCTCAGGCGGCGGGCGCAGGTTGCAAAGAAGAGGGAGAAGCGGATCGAGGCCGAGGCTGCGTCCGGATTGGTTGCGGAGAAGCAGACGTCTGGCGGTTTGGGGAATGTCAGATCCTTGCATGGCACGCTTGAGGAAGGTACCGGCACCGGGATCAGTTCCGTCTTGGCGGGTTCGGCTGAGGAAAAGACGTTTTACCTCGAGACGTTTGGTTGCCAGATGAATGATCACGACTCGGAAAAGGTTGCTGGTGTGCTGATAGCTCGCGGATATTCGCAGGTAGAAAAGCCAGAAGCGGCTAGTGTGATTCTGTATAACACGTGCAGCATCCGGGAGAAAGCCGCGCAGAAAGTTTTTTCCCGGCTAGGAGAGTTTCGCGAGCGGCAAGCAGAAGGCAAAGTCATCGGTGTGCTTGGATGCCTGGCTCAGCAGGAGGGCGAAGAGATTTTTGAGCGAGCCCCATGGGTAAGCCTAGTATGCGGGTCGGCGAGCTACCGGAAACTGCCGCAGTTAATTGCGGAGTTGGAAGCGGGTCACAAGCGCGTGACGGGACTCGATCAGGATACAAACGAGACGTTTGAGACCGAAATGACGCGCCGGGACAACCCGTGGCGCGCGTATTTGACAATTATTGAGGGTTGCAACAAAGCGTGTTCGTACTGCGTAGTGCCGTTCACAAGAGGACCCGAGCGCAGCCGCGGGAGCTCCTCCATACTCGAAGAGGTGCGTCAGCTGGCGGAGCTTGGATACGGCGAGATCCAGCTACTCGGGCAAACGGTGAATTCATACGTCGATCCGACGACGCGCAACTTGCGGTTTTCCGATCTGCTCGTGGAAGTGGCAAACGTGCCGGGTATTCGACGCGTCCGATTTATGACCTCGCACCCGCGAGATTTTGGAAAAGACATAGTGGATGCGATCGATGCCACACCGCAGCTTTGCGAGCACGTCCATTTACCGGTGCAATCGGGGTCGACCAGTGTGCTGAGCGCAATGCAGCGAACCTACACGCGTGACGAGTATCTCGCGAAGGTGGCACTGATTCGCAGTGCGAAACGGGATATCAGTATAACTACAGACGTGATTGTAGGGTTTCCCGGAGAGACAGAACGCGATTTTGAGGACACACTGACGCTGCTCGATGCCGCCCAGTACGACCTGATGTTTGGATTTAAGTATTCGCCGAGGCCGAATACTCCCTCACTCCGGATGGAAGATGCGATCCCGGAAGAGGAGAAGCACAAGCGGCTGGCAGTTCTGCTGCAGCGGCAGAGAGAGATCCAGATCACGCGCAACGCACGGATGGTCGGGAAAACCATCGAAGTACTGGTAGAAGGGCAATCGAGAAGAGAAGACCAGTGGAGTGGCCACGCCGGAAATTACGCGATAGTGAATTTCACTTCCCAGCGGAAAGAACTTCTGGGAAAGTATGTGCAGGTGAAGGTGACAGGGAGCGGGGCAAATAGTTTGGTCGGAGTAGAGGAGAATTAACGGACGAGCCATACCGTAGAGAAGTCAATGTCTCTGGTACGAGTGCAGGCATACTGATCGGCACGAGAAAGAGGAGGGCGCGATGGAAGTAGAGATGAAGATACGCGGCCTGATGATGGATCCAGTGACGCAGATGCCGATTGTGGTGCTAAAAGATGTGCAGGGGCAGGCAGTACTGCCGATCTGGGTCGGAGCGTATGAAGCCAACGCCATTGCGCTAGAGATAGAGAAGGTACAGACGCCACGGCCTATGACCCATGACCTGCTGAAAAACGTCTTTCTTGGCCTGGATGTTCAGGTGCAGAAAATTGTGGTGAACGATTTGCGTGACGATACGTTTTACGCATTGATCTGGGTCGAGCATGGCGGACAATTGATGAGTATCGATTCGCGGCCAAGTGATGCTTTGGCGCTGGCCTTGAGGATGGATTGTCCGATCTTTGTCGAAGAAGTTGTTTTAAAGAACTCAAAAGTGTCTACCGCGTTGGCAGAGAGAACTACGAACGATCAGCTGAGAAACTGGCTCGAGGGATTGTCGGACGATGACCTCGGGCGATACAAGATGTAAACACGGGGTTCTCCCGGAAATCCCTATTAACATTCTGTGTGGCTGCACGCGTTGCCACAGGCGTTCTGTCCCCTACAACTCTGCGGCAACTGATTGGGCAGAAATTGGGTTGATCGAGAGCTGCAGCTGGCGAGACTTTTTGCGCCAAAAGAAGAGCAGTAGCAGTCCGATGAGGATCAGGCTGACACTGAGGCCCGTCCATAGGCCGACTACGCCCCAGTGGCGGCGGAAGCACAGATAAATCCCCAAAGGTAAGCCGAACAGCCAATAGCAGGAGAAGTGGCAGATCATCGGCGTGCGGGTGTCTCCTGTGCCGCGAAGGGCACCGGTGGCCACGCATTGCAACCCGTCGAAGAGCTGGAACGCCGCGCCAACCGCGAGGATTGCCGTCGTACTCCGAATGACAACTTCATCGAAGGTATAGATATGGGCGATGGTACGGGGGAAGAGAAGAAGTACCGCGCTCATGCATGCCATAAAACTGCCACCGAGAAGGATGGCGGTGTTGCCGGCAAGGGCTGCACCGTGCGGATCTCTGCGACCGATTGCCTGTCCGACTCGGACGGCGGCCGCAGCGGATATCCCGAGTGGAACCATATATGTGAAGGCCACGGTGTTGAGCGCGATCTGGTGACTCGCGAGCGGGACAGCCCCGAGGCGAGCGACGAGCGAGGCGACCAGGGCGAAGACCGTGACTTCGGCAGTGATCTGCAGTCCAGCCGGGACGCCGAGAGTTATGAGCGTACGCAAGCGCTGGAGATCAGGCTGGAGCGGGGTATTGAGTAGCTCGGTGCGATGGCGATGGTCATACCAGAGTAAATATCCGACCAAAACAGCGGCAAGATACGCTCGTGAAAAAGCGGTAGCGAGACCCGAACCCGTAACGCCGAATGCAGGCATTCCGAATTTCCCGAAGATAAAGATGTAGTTGCCGAGGAAGTTGATCAGGTTGGCAGAAACCAGCGCAAAGGCGATCGGTCGGACCATGTTCATACCCTGCAAGGTGCGCCGGACGGTGAAATAGAGAAGTAGAGGAAATAAGCCGAGGGCGAGCGTTCGCATATAGGGAACGGCGAGGGTCGCTACTTCTCGGTCAACACCCCAGCGCTCAAAGTAGGCTGGAATAAACCAGATCGGCAGCAGCAGGATTGGCGTGATTGCGACACTGAGATAGATCCCGTTCACCAACGACCGATGGCAGTCCTCACGTTTACCTGCTCCGAACGCTTGGGAAACAAGGGTGTCGAGTCCGGCAAGCAGCCCCTCGGCGAAGAATGCGAAGACGACAAAGATGCTGGAGCTGATACTGACAGCGCCGATTGAGGCTGCGCTCCTGGGGAGGCGGCCGACCATCATCGTGTCAACGACAACCATACTCATCCAGCCGATTTCGGCAAGGACCAGAGGAAGAGCCATGCGCAGGGTAGGGCGCAGTTCATTACGAAATGTGGACCATGTCAGCATGGCGCAGAAAGAGTGTACTGGTGGCCGGGCCGATGTGCCAATTCGGAAGGGAACACCTCCCCACTTCACTGGATAAGCAGGGGGTTAACTGGTGTGGAAGTATGGGCTGGAGGTCCCATTGACACGAGAGACTGCCGACCGTAGCGTCGTACTTGGATGACCGGGCAGGTGTGCGCCAACAGCCCTTGGCGGGCGCCTCTGAAGGATTTTTGGAGGATTGTGTGGAAATCATGAACGAAGCAAGTTATGCGTTGCGGTTGCATTCACTGAGGGCGGGAGTGCGAGTGAACTCGCGCGTCAGGGTGACGCTGATGTGGGAGGAGGCTGGCGAAAGCCATTCCGTTACCGGGTACACGCTGGACATCAGTCCAAAGGGATGTCTAGCAGTGGTGCCGCAGGGGTTCGCGGTGGGGCAGAAACTCAAAATGCGGAATTCGATCAACGGAAACGAGGCGGACGCGAAGCTGATCTGGCGCGGGCATGAGGGCCGGGCTGGGTGGGAGTTGGGGCTGGAATTAGATAATCCGCCGGTGGATTTCTGGGGGCTAGATTTCTAGGTACGACGGTTGCCGGAAACGGATGGGAGACGGGGCGAATCTGCCCCGTTTTTTTGTGCCTGACGGCGGCGGAAATGCCGGCCAAACGGGATGAACCGACCGACGCCCGGATTGAGGGTCAGGTAGGGAGGGCACCTCGCCAAGGCACAAAGAAAGTTTTCCACCGCTGCCGGGCGATGGAAACTTTTTTCCTTGCGCTGGCAAGGCTTTGAAACGTAAAGTTCACCTATGCCTTTGGGCCTTTCTGCCGGCATAACAACTTACAGAAAAGATGTTGTCCCCGTGTCTCGCGCGATCGTTTGTGCGCGAACGGAGGCCGAGAGTCGATGACAGCGATCATAACAGTGGCAAACCAGAAGGGCGGAGTCGGAAAAACGACAACGGCTATCAATTTGTCTGCGGCGCTTGCGGCTCGCGGGCGGAAGACTTTGCTGATTGATCTGGATCCGCAGGCCAATTCGACAATCGCATTCTTTAGTATGGGCGAAATTACTTCATCCATGTTCGACGTCCTGAGCGATGCACATACTCCGATGGTCGATGCCGTGAAGGCGACGAAGGATCCAAATCTATTTGTAGGATCAGGGCGGCTCGCGCTGGCGAAGCTGGAGACGGTGCTGGCTGGTCAGTTCGACGCGCCGTACCGCTTGAAAGACGCGCTAGCCCCGGTGCTTAAAGACTATGACTACATCGTGCTTGATACGCCGCCGTCGTTGGGTATTTTGACGGTGAACGCGCTGGTGGCATCGACGCATTTACTGGTGCCGATTCAGGCGGCGTATTTCGCGATTGAAGGCACGGACGATCTGCTTGAAACCTACGAGCGGATTCGGGCGCGGCCCAATCCCGGGTTGAAGATGCTGGGCGTGGTGATCACCCTGTTCGACAAGCGCACAAATATTTCGCGAGATACGCACGGGCAAATACGGGCGGTGTTTGGCGAAGTGCTGTTCAAGACAAAGATCAGTAAGAACGTGCGGCTGGAAGAGAGTCCCGCTTATAAAGAGACGATTCTGACGTTTGCTCCCAAGTCCCCCGGAGCGATCGAATACAAAAAGCTGGCTGCGGAGGTAGTACAACGTGTCGAAGAGAGTCGGGTTGCCCGTCACGCTGAAGATGCGGCATGACGCGCACTACATTGAATCACTAACAAGCTATAGCGGTGCGGCCATCGGGAGAATGATTCCGGTGGACCAGATCCGGCCGAACCCGGATCAGCCGCGAAAGGCGCTGGGAGATTTGCGCGAACTGACGGAATCGGTGCGCGAGAAGGGTGTGCTCGAACCGCTGCTCGTGCGAATGGTGCCCGGCGAAGACTTCTATCACATCATTTCTGGCGAACGGCGTTATCACGCGTCGCGGGCGGCCGGATTGCGCGAGGTCCCATGCATCGAGAAGAAGGTCGATGACGCGGAGACTCTGGAAATTGCGCTCATTGAAAATATTCAGCGGAAAGACCTGACGCCATTTGAAGAAGCGGACGGATTGCACCGGTTGCAGGAACAATTCGAATACACCCATGAAGACATGGCGAAGAAGATCGGGCGGGCGCGTTCGTCGGTCACGGAAGTATTGTCTCTGCGGAATATACCGGAATCGCTGCGAAAGAAATGCATTGAGAGCGGCGTGACATCGAAGTCGCTCCTGCTACAGATTGCGCGGCAACCCACCGAAAAGAAAATGACGGAGATGTTCCAACGAATTCTGGCCGGCGGATTGACGCGGGATGAGGCCCGGAAGGAACGAAAGGAAGAGCAGGGTGGCCCGCAAAGGCCGCAACCGTTTATCTTTCACTATGAACCGGAAGACGATGCGTTTAGGTTCCGCTTGCAGTTCAAGAAGAGCCATGTATCGAGAGAAGAATTGGTCAGGACTTTAAGAGAGATTCTGGCGCAACTGGAAGGGGCGGGCTCTGAGGAGGCGGATTCCACCGCGGCTTGAGCTTGTCCTTTACGACCCGGCGGTTAGTGAGCGACGGTGCCCCTAATAACGGGTTATTTGCAGTACGTCCAGGCCAGGGATTGGGGCCTCGGTCAGAAAATCCAAGCCTTATGTTTGAATTGACCGCAAAGCAGATGAAGGTAATGGAGCGCCTGCTGGAGGTCGGGATGCGACCGATCACAGTTCCTCCTTACGAGAGGGCCATCTGTATGCATCGGGAGGATTGTGCAGCGTTGCTCGCTCCTGTCGAAAATGGCGGCATGCAGTTGTTGGCAGCGCCGACATTCCTTATAAACGGCAGTTTGAGCGTGCGGATCAAGCGCGGGAGTAGCGAGGTGTTTGTCTTTAAGAAGGATGAACTGCCGGCGACTCCAGCACGCCTGAAGGAACTGGAATTGTTTCGCGCCGAATTGCTCGGAATACTCGAATTGCCTGTCACGCAGTAAGAACGGTTAATCAGCCGCCCTCCGTTTGCATAACCACAGGACTGTGGGCAGACTCAAATACTGGTAAATACGGCAGAGAGATAAGGGCCAACTCAAGGATTGGCCGAACGGGGACTATGACTACTTACGACATTGTGTGCATTGGCGCCGGTCCAACGGGACTGGCTTGCGCGATCGAGGCGAAGCGGAACGGGATGAGGCCGCTGGTCATCGATAAGGGATGTTTATGTAATTCGATCTACAACTATCCAGTGAACATGATTTTTTTCACGACTCCAGAGTTACTGGAGATTGGTGATCTGCCAATGGTGTGTGGCGGGGACAAGCCAACCCGACTGGAGGCGCTGAAGTATTACCGGAAGGCGGCTGAACACGACGAACTGGAGTTACGGCTGTATGAGCGCGTGCTTCGGGTAGACGGAAATGACGATCATTTCGTTGTCGTTACAGAGACACAGAGTGGGCGTGAAGAGCGTTACTCGGCGAAGAAAATTGTCGTGGCAACTGGATACTATGATCTGCCGAATGAAATGGGTTTGCCGGGCGAGCATTTGCCGCACGTTTCGCACTATTACACGGAGCCACATCCGTTCTGGAACCAGGATGTAGTTGTAATCGGGGGGAAGAATTCAGCCGTGGAATCGGCGCTCGATTTGTACCGGAATGGAGCGAGGGTAACTCTTCTGGTGCGGCGACCGGACCTCGGCACTTCATTGAAATATTGGGTGAAACCGGATATCGAAAACCGGATCAAGGCTGGACAGATCCAGGCGATCTTCACGTGCAACATCAAGGAGATCACGCGTGATGGGGTGTTGATTGATGATGGGCGCGGGGCACGGGAGATTGGAGCAAAGCAGGTGTTCGCGCTGACTGGATATCATCCCGATTATGAGTTCATTGAAAAGTTGGGTGTGGAACTGGATCCAGAAAGCAGGAAGCCGACGATTGATCCGAACACGCTCGAGAGCAATGTGCCAGGGATTTTTCTGGCCGGGGTTGTCATCGCCGGGAAAAATACAGCCGAGATTTTTATCGAAAATGGAAGGTTTCATGGCCAGCAGATTGTGTCAGCGTTGAAGTAGGGAAGAGTTGGCAGTGAACAAGACAGGGCAGCAAAAGAGTTCAGGTAACCAGGATTTGGCGCAAATGGCGCAGCGACACAAACGGCCCTCGCGGTTCAACGCGAAAGCCCGCTTTCCAGACATGAAACGTGGGCTTTTTGCTCGGCATGCAACGCAGTGCCGGTAGATTAACCAAGCGACTTGTAAAGAATCGTCACGAATAGGTCTGGTTTGAGGAGACCCTTGCCGTACTTGGCGTCGAACTCCGCGCTGGGTTTGGAGGCCACGATCTCCTCGGCCGATTTGCCGGACTTTTTGGCCGCAGCCACACGATCGCGGACCGTAGATAACATGTCGTGCGCTGCAATGAGCTCGGCTTTCGAGCCGACTGGCCCGTGACCGGGAATGATTCTTGTTGAGTCCTTGGCCTTGGCAATCAGTTTGGACATGGCGTCGACATACCCGTTGGCGCTGCCACCCGTCGAGTAATCAATAAGGGGGTAAGCGCCGTTGAAGAAAACGTCGCCCGCGTGAAGCACATCTGCATGATGAAAATATACGAACAAGTCGGTATCGGTGTGTGCCGGGGGGAGTGCCTGAAGAAGAATCTCTTCGCCGCCGTGATAAAACGTGAATGCGTCACTGAGAGTACGCGAGGGCAGCGCCGCAGGCGCTGAAGAAGGGAAGTGAAGCTGGAGCGCGTCGACATATTGCGGGCTGGAGAGCCGTTGACGGGTCTTGTCAGTGGCAACTATGGCGGCGCCTGCTTCGTGAAATTTGGCGTTTCCGTCGGTATGGTCGAAGTGCCAGTGAGTATTGATCAGGTATTTTAGGGGTAGGGTGTCGATTTGATTGATCGCCTGAAGGACGGCTGCCGTCGAAGTAGCTACTCCGCTGTCGACGATGAACTTGCCTTCCGGGCCAATAAGGATAGCAATGTTGCCACCGGCACCGTAGAGAACGGAGACGTTGCCCGAGACCTTGGTGACTTCGATCGCGCCCGAGATCTGCTTGCGGAGCGCATCGATGCGTGCAGAGTCGTCCTGGGCAAACAGAGCCTCCGGAAGAGCGGCGGACACGGCAGCGGTGCCGAGAAGGAAGCTGCTGGATTTAAGGAAGTCTCTGCGACTGAATGCGAAGCTTTGCGTTGGAGTGATCATTGACGGATCGAAGATCCCTTCTTTTGGTAAACGATGGCGAGTTGGATGCTGTGCGGATTGAGTTAGATACAAGAAAAGAGATGTGAACGGGAGGGGGCGCAAATCGGGCTTCGCCAAGGACTGTTTGCGAGGCCCTTGGTGGGTTTGTTAGACTTGAAACCTATGGCATCTCTGATACGAGAAGTAGGGGAAACGGCACTGGCGCTGATCAAAGGTTTTAGCGTCACTTTCAAGACCATGTTCGAGAAGACGGTTACGGAGAATTACCCGGCTCAGCCCGTAAATTTCCAGCCGCGGTACCGCGGGATTCACGTTTTGCACCGTGATGAAAACAATCTCGAGAAATGCGTGGGATGCTTCTTGTGTGCAGCGGCTTGCCCCTCGAATTGCATCTATATTGAGGCGGCGGAGAATACCAGCGAATCCCGGATTTCCGCAGGGGAGCGGTACGCCAAGGTTTACAATATCGATTATTCGCGGTGCATTTTCTGTGGGTACTGCGTCGAGGCGTGCCCGACGGACGCGATTACACATGGCCACGGCTTCGAGTTGGCCACCTACGACATTAATTCGTTAGTGTATCGCAAGGAGCAAATGTTAGAGGGCCCTGGCGGGAAGTTGCCGGAGGGAGCAAAAGCATAGTCGCAAGAGATGCGGGCGAAGCACTCGGCGAATAGCGGTTTTTGAAGGGCGAACTTCCCGGTTCGCTCTTTTTTCTTTTTGGCATGAGCGAAGATGCCCTATCCCATAGATGCTCTTTTTTGAGGGATTCCGGTACGGCGTGTTTTACAGCAATTCGACTGGATCGTTAAGGCGAAGAAGTTTGAGGCCTTCGCTCGGAGCGACGCGGGTATTTGTGGAGAATCGGTAAAAGTGATCGAAGCGATCCCGAGGGGACCATGGAGGGAGAGTCTCGGAACGGAGTTGGTTGAAAAGTTTCTGGAAGCCGTCGATGTTTTCACCAGTGTAAGGATCTCGCGGAGGGACAGGGCAGCGGGCACACGGGTTACTGCCCTCGAAGTTCACGTCGCCAATACGGAAGCGAACGACGTTGCGTTCGTTTCCACTGAACAGTTGGTCTTCCCAGAACGCAGGAACGCCGTCGATTTCGAGGGACGCGCGAAAACGTCGGCGCGCTTCCTCGAGGGAGATCTGCGGGAACCACTCACAGACTTTCTCCAATGAAGCCGTCGAGATGACCGTCGGTCCGCTGGCGATCGAATCGTCGGGGAAGCCGTTAGCATCGTAGCGGACGGTAATCTTCTGCTCAAAGAACATACTGAGCCATTCCGAGGCCTCTGCATGGGCCCAAGGAAACGCGAACGTGCAGGTGGGTATGTTGCGGCTGTCGTTGGGGACCGAGAGGGTGACAGAACTGATATCGGGCGCATAAGCCGCACGGATCAGGTGAATGGCGGCGGTCCGCTTGGCATTGACCCATTGGCCATCGACGGAATAGAGTGCCCAGCCACGATCATTCTGCAATCCACCGGCTGGCCCGATTGCGCTTTCGGCGACCGAGATCGGGTCCAGGGATTTGATCGGATAGACGCGTATTTGCGCTAACCGGGCACCGGCGCTGCTAACAGGAGACACCAGAAAAGTCTAACAGATTGATGATGTCAAATTAGCTGCCGGCGCTGACCGCAATGGCACGCCTCGCGCGTGGGAACGCATGGTGAGCTGGCTCAGAGGCATGAATATGTGCTTCGATCGCTTGGCTGGCGGTCAGAAGCGGGATGGTTTGGATGCTGGCGACGGCGCCCCCTTGGGCAAAGGCAGTAGAGATATCGGCAGGCGTAACGTGGTCGGGGAACTGGGTTATAGCCAGAACGTCAAATCGTCCAGTGGTGAAGAATGCGGCACGGAACTGGCCGCCAAGGCGTTCGATCGGGGTCCGAATGGCCTCAAACCGATCTTCGGAATTCTCGAACACTCTTGACCAGGCATCTGAGGTGTAGCTAACTTGGTGACAAAAATAGGACATGAGCACCTCACTGAATTTTCCGTTGGGCAAGGGCTTCGGAGGGTTTTCTGAGGGTGCGCGCAAGAGCTGTATGAGTCAAGTAGAAAGCGACACCTGATAGTGCTAATCGAAAAATTAAATCCGGTATCCGCAAGAAAACAAATGCTCTTGAAAAGAAACTACTTAAGCACAGCCCAGCCGGCTGTCGTTTGTAGGTATTGACGGTGCCGCGTATTTTGCAGACTGGAAATCGCTCACCTGAGAAGAAAAGGACGTCTGCTCGAAACAGACGCTTAGTATTTATCCAAATCCTAGCTGGTAATCCGTTTGAACTCTCGGTTCAATCGAGAACGCAACAGAAGGGAACTGAGTTGTGGATCAATCCCCTACTCACTTACCAGCAGGAAGAATCGGAAACTGCCGGTGTTTCGTATTTTCCGGACACTAACTTCCAAGCTTTTGCGATAGGATACTGCGTGATCGCCGGGAGCCGATGCCGATAAAGCTGCGGTTACGGACCACTCCAGCGGAATGGGATTTTTCCCTTTGTTACTATGGCGTCAAAATGCCGCCAGAAGTTCCAATGACACTGCAGGAAAGAGCCTACACCTCACCCATTTGGTATACGCCCGTAATTTAGGCTCCAAGCCGATTCGCGGAAGCTGCGGGACATCGCAATAGGCGCCTGAGTGCACAGCCTAGAGTTAAGCGCCCTATTTGCCGGCCACGCATTGCGTCCTATAAGATATATTATGTTAACTACGAAATAAGGGTCTTTCGAGGGCCCGGGCTAAGTCCTTTGAAGGCTACCCTGGGCCCCATTGGGACGCGGGCCTTGTAGTTCTCTTCTTGCGGCGTCTGGCTTGGGAACACAGGCACGACCGAGTTATTTTGTTTTTGAATTGCCAGCTTTCAGCTGAACGATTTCGTAATCAATGTACTGTTGGATTGCGTGCGGATCAGCACCCACAATTCGGCGTCCGTTGACGAACACTGTAGGCGTACTGTGGACCTCGAGAAGGTTGCCGTTGGCAATGCTTGCGTCGATGGCTTGGGCAGCCTGGGGACTGGTCATGCAAGCCTTAAAGGTCTCCTGGTTGAGCCCGGCCTGGCCAGCAAACTCCATCATCTTGTCGTAGGCGTTAGCTGCCGAGATCAGATCCTGACCGTCATAAATGAGGTCGTACATCTTCCAGAATGCCTTGTTGTCCTGGCTGTAGGCGCAGCGACCAGCGAGTGCTGCCGTCCTGGCCCATGGATGAAGCGTCTCCAGGGGAAAGTCCTTGAAGACGACCTTTACCTGTGGGTAGTTGGGTAACAGACCGCGCAGCGCATCGTGCAGACTGCGGCATACGGGGCACTGGAAGTCTGAATATTCAACCAGCGTGATGGGAGCGTTCGGGTCTCCGAAGACTGGCGAATTGGTCATGCTGATCTTGCCGCGAGCGTCGGCCAGCGGGTCGCTCGTCAGGTCGGACACTTCACCGCGGACAAGGTAGCGGCCGTCCTTGCTCAGAAACATGTTCACGGTCTGGGTCCCTTCGGGCGTTTTCACTTCGACCGGAACTTCCAATAGGCCTGAGGTGCCGACTTCCTTTGCAGCACCAACAGTAATGGTGACGTCTGATCCCAACGCGTAGTAGTGGCGGAGAAAGGATTCAATGCTCTTCTGATACGGCGACTGCCCTTGGGCAGGAGCTGTGGCGGGCTGTTGAGCCAGCGAAACTACCGCGAGGAACAGACAAAGCGTAGACGTCGAAATGACACTCTTAAGCGAAGTTTTCACACAATCCTCTTTGCTATGGAATAAATCGTTGCGCAATGGGAAACGGGCGGCCGAATCCAAATGCCCGCGAAGTGATTTTCAACCCGGGGGCGGCCTGCTTGCGTTTATATTCGTTGCGATCGACTCTTACAACAATATCGTAGACCATCTTCTCATCGAAGCCGTGAAGCATGGCAATCTCTTCGGGCGAGCGAACGTCTTCGATGTAGTCTTTCAAGATGACGTCGAGAATTTCGTAAGGAGGCAGGGAATCCGTGTCCTTCTGGTCCGGGCGCAACTCGGCGGATGGCGGCTTTTCAATCGTCGAACGGGGAATGACTTCCCTTTCGCGATTGATGTAGTGGGCCAGTTCATAGACCATCATTTTGGGCACGTCGGAAATGACGGCAAGTCCGCCTGCCATGTCGCCGTACAGCGTGCAGTATCCTACTGCGTTCTCCGATTTGTTCCCAGTGCTCAGGACCATCGATCCGAATTTATTGGACAACGCCATTAAATAATTTCCGCGGATTCGAGCTTGGATATTCTCTTCAGAGGCGTCGGGCTTACGGTCCCCGAATACGGGAGCTAACGCCCTGCGATAGGAATCGAATACTCCCTCGATCGGGATCGTAAGGAATTCAATGCCGAGATTTTGCGCCAATTGTCGCGCATCCGTCTTGCTTCCTTCAGAGGAATACGGTCCTGGCATGGAGACACCCGTGACGTTAGCGGTGCCAAGGGCTGCGACAGCAATGCTGGCGACCACAGCAGAGTCAACTCCTCCACTCAGTCCGACGATGGTCTTATTGAAGTTGCATTTTCTGACATAGTCGCGAGTACCTGTAACCAGCGCCTGATAGGCATAGGAAATCTCGCCGAGCGGCTGCTCATGAATTTCCCCTCTGCCGGTGACAGTGTCGAACAGCACCAAATCCTCTTCAAATGCCTTGGCCTGCGCAGCAATCTCGCCGTCAGCGGTAATCGCCATGCTGGCACCATCGAAGATCAGCGAGTCGTCACCGCCGACCTGGTTAACATAGATAACAGGCCGGTGGTGCCGCCGGGCGATGGAACGCAGCATCTCGTGGCGCAAGGAACGTTTGTCGATGGTGTATGGCGACGCGGAGATATTGATCAGGATGCTGGTTCCCTGCGCAATTAGTTCAGTGACGGGATCGCGGGGATAGAGCGGATTCGCCCAGAACGTCTTGTCGTTCCACGCATCTTCGCAAACGGTGATGCCCAGCTGTTCGCGGGACAACCCGTAGACGTAATGCTTGTCACCGGGCTGGAAATAGCGCGACTCGTCGAAGACGTCGTAGGTAGGCAGAAGCATTTTGCTCTGTTCAAAAACAACTCGTCCTTCGGAGATAAGGGCGGCTTTATTGGCGATGGACTTCCCTGCCCGGCCAGTTTCAATGCGTCCAGCATAGCCAACGATTGCAGGCAAGGGCATCTGGGCGGCGACTTGCTCCAGCGTTTCGATATTGCGGTCAATGAAAGCGGGGCGTTCCAGAAGGTCGAGAGGGAGATAACCACAGATGCAGAGCTCCGAGAAAACGGCTAGTTCCGCGCCGCGCTGTTTAGCTTGCGACGCCAGGCTCACAATACGAGCCGCGTTTCCTCCAAAATCACCTACGGTAGGGTTAAATTGCGCGAGCGCTATTTTCATCAGGGCCGCAATTTAGAATACGGGTGCCTGAGGAAGAATGCAAATGAGCTCGGCCATCCTGGTAAACACCAGACTACCTTCTTCTCCGGCTGGGTTTTGGACTTGTCATAACCAGGGCAGCTGCCCCCAGACCAACCAGCCTGCTCAGGACGGCTGCTTCACAAACGAGGTTTCACTCACGAGATTGAAAGTTTGCAGTAGACGCGTCTGAACCTCGGAGCAAACCTTGTTGATCTCGTCGACGCCCAGGTCGGCGGCACTGATGCGGTACCGGAGTTGTCTCTCTCCCGCTGGAGTCTCAACAATCTTGACGATCGCATCTGCGACGTCCTGTGGGTTTCCGCCTGAAGCGGCAAGAACGCCGTTAACCTTGGCTGGCAGGGCTCGAAGCGCGCCATAGGTTGCTGCACGATTTTCATCTGCGGCAGTGACGATATTCGCAAAGACCGGCGTTTGGTAAGCGCCAGGCTCGAGAATGACAGAATCGATTCCCTGGGCAGCTAATTCGTAGCGATAGGCTTCGGCCAGGGCTTCCATGGCGAATTTGCTGGCACAGTACAAACTCATTGCGGGTATTACGATTCGCCCGGCGCCGCTGCTGACGTGAATTAGTAAGCCATTTCCCTGTTTACGCATCTGTGGGAGCACTGCCCGATTCACTCGAACACAACCCATGAAGTTGGTGTTCATGATTTTTTCAGCTTGTTCGACGGTGACGCATTCGGTCAGCCCGGCCAACCCGTAGCCGGCGTTGTTGATCGCGATGTCGATGCGGCCCGCTTCGTCGATGAGATCCCCGACAGCAGTGCTGACAGAATTGTCGTCGGTTACGTCGAGCTCCGAGACATTCAGGGAGAGGGACTCCTTCTTGGCGAGCGCACGAAGTTCGGATGCATTCCGAGCATTGCGTTCCTTGATGTCGCGCATCGTGGCGTACACCACAAAACCCCCGCGGGCCATCGTTTCCGCGGTAAGTCTGCCAAATCCCGTGCTCGCACCGGTAATTAATACAACTTGCTTAGAGGTCATTGGGTCTCCATCATCGATTGTGCAGGCGGAAATTATAGATGTGGCGAGAGGAATTGGCGATCGAAATAAAAGGTGCAGCAGAACGCAAAGGAATCAACCGGCGACTGTAGAAATAAAGCAGGGACCAAATAAAAGTGGCCGACCTGGAGGTCGGCCACGACGACAAAGTTCAGTATCGTTAGACGCTAAAGGAGCTGCCGCAACCGCAGGTGCTCTTCACGTTCGGGTTATTGAACTTGAATCCAGCGCCTTCAAGAGTTTCGACATAATCGATTTCGACGCCATCAAGGTACATAGAGCTCATTTGGTCGACGGCTACCTTCAACCCGTCAAAATCCACGACTTCGTCCGCTTCGCTGGTCTGATTTTCAAAAGCCATATGGTATTGGAAACCTGAGCAGCCTCCCCCGACGACGGCGACGCGTAGCGCCACCGGTACAGGATTCTGCATGCTCATGATTTCTTTGACCTTAGTAGCGGCGGTCGTTGTCAGGTTAATCATAATCTCGCTGGCCTCCGGCTGCGGAAGTCTCCGCAGGAAAAATCACTCTATGATTATAACACAGGTATATAAAACATAAATTTACCGGTTTCGTTACGCACAATCCGCCTCGAAGTGGCTTTCGACAACTCGCGCAGCTTGACCTAAAATAGGATGTACCTATGAACCACAAAGTGACATTGCTACCTGGTGAAGGAATCGGCCCGGAAGTTGCAGCCGCAACCCGTCAGATCCTGGAAGCCGCTGGCGTAAAGATCGAATGGGAAGAATTAGGTGCGCGTGCGGAGAACACCGACAAGGCGACGACCGGCGCCGAGGTGCTCAACAAAGTCGCGATTGAATCCGTCAGAAAGAACAAGGTCGCTCTAAAAGGCCCTATGGCGACGGCCATCGCTGGAGGCGCGCGCAGCGTAAATGTGGCGCTAAGGAAGAGTCTGGACTTGTATTCGAATCTGCGTCCCGTGAAGAATGTGCCGGGCGTGAAGTCCCACTTTGATAACGTCAATATTGTGATCGTTCGCGAAAATACAGAGGATTTGTACTCCGGACTGGAACATGAGGTTGTACCGGGTGTCGTCGAAAGCCTGAAAATCATCACAGAGAAAGCATCCACCCGCATCGCCAAATTTGCCTTCGAATATGCCCTCAAGAATGGCCGGAAAAAAATTCACGCCATTCACAAAGCAAACATCATGAAGTTAGGCGATGGCTTGTTTTTGAAGTCGATTCGCGCAGTTGCTGAGCATTACAAGGCTATTGAATACAAAGAGCTGATCGTCGACAACGCTTGCATGCAGATCGTGATCGATCCCGGCCAGTTCGACATTTTGCTACTGCCCAATTTGTACGGCGACATTGTCAGCGATCTGGGAGCGGGGCTTGTCGGCGGTCTGGGCGTGGTACCGAGCGCTAAT
This sequence comes from Candidatus Acidiferrales bacterium, assembly GCA_963723725.1. Taxonomy (GTDB): domain Bacteria; phylum Acidobacteriota; class Terriglobia; order Acidiferrales; family UBA7541; genus Acidiferrum. The sequence goes on along the minus strand of CAVRSA010000009.1, from coordinate 456,814 downwards.
ATCGGCGACGACTGCGCGATCTTTGAAGCCGTACATGGCACGGCTCCCGATATTGCAGGCAAAGGCCTGGCGAATCCGACGGCGCTGATCATGAGCTCTGTACTTATGCTGAATTATCTGAATGAACGCGAGGCAGCAGGGAAAATCGACGCCGCACTGATCAAGGTCTATCGCGAAGGCAAACACACCACCAAGGACGTTGGCGGCAAAGCCGGCACGGAAGAATTCACGAATGCGGTAGTAGCCGCCCTGAAATAATGCCGGAGAACCCCCAGTAGCAGATAGCAACCGCAATTTCTGGTTATGCGTTTCCCCTCGTGCAGGTTCGGAAGCCCTTGCCGTCTGGCAGGGATGGCTTTCATAACCTCGAATACAGCGGTCACTCGGGTGAAAACCAGTTCCGCTGGCCAGAACATCAGCCCTTCTCTATCGCCGGTTCCAGTGAGTTGAGCCGACTGACGAACCGGAAATAACATAAAAAAGAGGGAACGCTTTTCGCGTTCCCTCTTTGCCCAGTCGATATTAATGGGCAGTTAGTGCGTAATGTTCGCCGCGACGATGATTGTTTCTGCGCTCTCCGAGTGATTGTGAGTCAGTAGCAGCTCACCGCGACTGATGGGGAATTCACGACCTTCGGAATTGCCCTCTCTCCAAATTTGATAGAGGAAATAGCTGTCTCCCACCCTATGAAATACAAGCACGGTGTTCTCCGACGGTTCCAGTTTTTTGCATGTATTGGACAGAACTATTCCCGCGTTCGTGTGCGAACTGTTACCGATGAGCAGAGCCTTCTCACCGATGCCAGTCGCCTTGATCGAATACTGCCCTGCCGGGTAGGCCTGGCTTCCGATTACGAAGTCAAAAGGTATGGCAGCCTTAACGTTTGTCTGTTGAGCATGAGCGGCACTTGTCATAAACATTGCCGTGAAAGCCAAAAGGAAATAACGTAGATTTTTCATATAGCCCCCAATGTGCGCTGCAGGAGAGGAGACTGCGGGATGCTCATATCCGAGCGACCTCCGGTCTTTTTTTCTGACTCTCGCAACGTACGCACAATATAAAGGCATTTCGAGTTCCGAAACCTTGCTCGGGGACCGCCATGCCCCATCGGGCCAAACTTCGTTCAGATTCAAGTGGATGCGTCGGTTGCACGCAGCAGGGGCCTTGCCCGGGCTGCTTCGAGGCAGCGAATGGCGAGCGACGCACTATCCAATCGGGGCTGAACGCTCGCCTCTTCCGTCGAGAAGCTTCTCCACCGAACTCCTCAGGAGCCCTACAATTCATTAAATCGAAAGAGCTTGCGGTGTGTGGATCTGCAGAGTCCTCTCCGGCCGGGGCAAGTTTTAGAAGGCTCGCTTTTTGGATAGGCGGCTATCCGGATGGCTACTCGTCATAACTCGCTGAAAGGTGACCTGCTGCGTATCAGAAAACGCGCCAGAGCTGCATGGCCCCAACACACCTCCCCAAGAATCCGCGAGGCATCTGCTTCAAGATTTTGCTGCTGGGTGTACTCGACACCTTTCACGTAGTCACGCACCCGTCATTACGGGGCGTAAATCTGGTAGAGGAGTAGATAGACGACGACGCCGGTAACCGAAACATACATCCACAGGGGCCAGGTCCAGCGTGCGATGATGCGATGCTTGTCATATTCTTCCCGCCATGCGCGGCGAAGTGTAACGAGAATCATCGGTACGATGACGATCGCAAGGACTGTATGTGAGATGAGGAGGGTGAAATAGACTGGCCGAATCCAGCCCTGCCCCTGGAACCGGACGTGGCCCACTTGATAATGGTAAACCAGGTAGGAAATAAGGAAGACTGTGGAGACAGCAAACGCCGAGACCATGAACTTCTTGTGCAACGCAATCTTACCGTTGCGAATTGCTGCGTATCCACCAGCCAGTAACACTGCGCTCGTTCCATTCAGTGTCGCGTTTAATGCGGCGTGAGAAAACATCGTTTGTGGCGATTCCCTTCCTTCAGGATTTCTGGTATCTAGTGAAAAGGCTACTTCCTAAAACAACTCCATGACTTAAGCCGAGTGCTGTAGCGGAACCCCGAAGCAATCGCCGCTTGCAGCAACGCTCGAGGCTTCAACGCGGGAGCTTATCGTACATCATCAGACCAAGGAGGATTGGTATATGCATCACCGTGACATGCATCAGCCATTTTGCGCGAACGTTGGTCTTGGACGCTGCGGCCCACAGACAAAACTGAACCGAGGCGACGCAGGTGACCAGCGCGCCAAAAAAGTAGAGAACGCCCGTTAGCCCGACAAGAGACGGAAGAAGGCTGACGGCGACTAACGAAGCGGCGTACAAGACAATTTGCCTGAAGGTACGCGTTCCATCTTTATCAACGACCGGAAGCATCTGGATGCCGGCGCGAGCGTAGTCTTCGCGATACATCCAGGAAATGGCGTGGAAGTGTGGAAATTGCCAGAAGAAGAGAATTGCGAAGAGCAGCCACGCCCCTGTGCCGAGCGAACCGGATGCGGCAGCCCACCCGATCATCGGAGGAATGGCTCCAGGAATTGCTCCGATGAACGTCGCCCAGATCGTGCGCTTCTTGAGTGGCGTATAGGCCAGCAGATAGCTGATGCTGGTTACAACTCCCAGCAAGCAGGCCACGTATCCGCCGCTATAGTACAGATCGACTGCGCCCGCGAAGCAAAGCAACAAGCCGAATCGCAGTGCCTCCTTCGGAGTGAGCTGACCGGTTGGCAGTGGACGCGAGGCAGTGCGCCGCATATAGCGGTCTGATTCGCGCTCGATGTAATGATTCAAGGCCGAAGTACCGGCGGCGATCAACATCGTCCCGAACACAACGTGGAGTAATTTCAGCCAGGAAACCGGCCCTTCGGCCCCCATATAATAGCCAGCACCGGTCGTCATCAAAACCAGGAATGAGACGTCCGGCTTTGTCAGCGAGATGTACGCGCCGACCTTATTGGGTTGTGCCAGTGCGGTGGCCTGGGCTGTGCTCATTGAGCGGGAACCTCTCCTCTAGTCGTGGCGAAAAGTACTTCCCTTTTTCTGGGCACAAGACGATAGCACAAAAGCACCGTAATTATGGACGTCGCAAACAGCAGCGCCCCGACAACGGTATGGATCACCGTGAATGTCACCATTACGGGCATGGGTTGCGGATCGTCCGCGGTTGTTATGCGAGACCACAGCGCACCGGCGCCCAGTAATAGCTGGATTCCGACGATGATATGAAGCATACGGCGAACGTGCACCATAGCTTCGACAGTATCGAAACGCTTCCGAAGTACGGAGGCGGTCCAGATTACGATCGCGAGGACCACAACAGCGCCCAAAATGTGCGGCCACATCGAGGCATATTTGTGGCGGAACGCCGCTCCAAAGGCCACTTGCAAGAACACAACGCCGGCGTTAAGCGTTGCGATCGTATGGACTGAAGGCGAGCCCTTGTCTTCAAATTGCGGTTGCTCGGCCACCCACCAACGACTTGTCATCAGCGCGATGCTCACGAGGGTGGCAAACATGATCTGAGCCATACAGGCATGCATCACGGGCAGCCAATAATGCAGTAATTGCAGGACGGTCAGCCCGCCGAGGATTCCCTGCGCGATCACACCGCCAATTGCGGCCAGACCGAGGTACCTTACCCACGGTCGCTCGTCTTTCTTCCAGATCAACGCCGCGAGAATGATAATGAGCAGCCCGAGTATCGCGGCAATGACCCGATGTCCGTGTTCGTAGAAAATTCCGCCGACCATTGGCGGATTGAGTGTGCCATAGGATAGCGGCCAGTCCGGAACAGCTAGCGCCGCGTCATTCGAGGTGACCAGAGCGCCGGCCGTGAGAAGAAATACGGTCCAGGCAACAACGAAGAGTGCAAATTTGTGAACGAATGAATGGTACTTGGCCTTCATAATTTCGGGCCCCATCCCGAAATCGCAAGTATACCGCATGCGGAAATCACCCGATGCGGCAGACATCACACTGGACCGCAGAGGATTCTATCTGGGAAAAGGCTGAAAAAGAAGTCGAATTTGAATGAACTGGACGAGGCGTTACGAGCAGACTTGAGGAACATGTTACGCTCCTGAAATGCGCAGGGTAGTCTGTATCTGTCTCATGTGTTTGGGCTTCGGCAACCAGGGCGACCGGGCAGCCCATGCCTTCGCGGGACGACCAGGCGATGATGCAACGAGTCTCGCTGAGGGCGTTCTCAATGCCCGCCGTCTAACCCTGGTGGGAACGCAGGTTGGCGCGGCTTGGCAGGAAATGCAGAAGGGGCTCGATGCATTATTCGCGAATCCAACGCCGCCAGCAGACGAGGCAGTTGTTATCCTGATGAGCTTTTATTTGGGTGAACACTACGGCGAACAGTTGCAAGAGAATCTGCTCAGTCGCGGTGTGCGGATGCTCCCGTTACTCGAAAAATACTCGCGGCAAGGGCCGACGGAATTGTCGAATCGGTATCCCAAAGCCATGCGTCTCGAGCGTGCGACGACTGTGAAATTTCTAGATCAGGACATTCAAGTTCTAGAATCACGATCCGGGGCTCACAAACCATCAAGAATTACGGTCGAAACCGCACCACTAAAAGAACTATCCCGGGAATGCTCGCTCAAGCTTGAGCAACAGCCTGAACCGCATTTCCCAAACAGGGTGATTCGACCTGCCGAATCGTATTCGGGCGCCCCTGTGTACCGTGTCACGATCACCGAGCAGGGCCATGTGACAGACGTAGAGCAGATCAGTCGATCCGGTATCGAGCGGGTTGACGCCGCCATCCTTGCCATATTGCCGAGTTGGCACTATGCCCAGCGCCCCAACTGCGGCTCAGTCCAGGCCAACATCGTAGTATCGATCGCATGGTCGAGGTAATTCGGCGCCAGAAGAAGCGCCACCCGAGACGATTTCTTCTGTCGCTGCCGATGAGGACCCACTGGCGTAGTTCAGAAAGCGGATTCGGCCCACGTCATCCTAAGCGACGATGGTGTTTATGGGAACGTCCGGGTGGATTTCAACGGCGCGGAGGACCAGATCCTTGAGGGCTCCGATGAAGGCGGGGGAATCACCGACGGCTGGCATCATGCGATATCGTTCGATGCCGGCCTTCTTGGCATCCGCGCGCCCTTCGATGTTGATTTCGTGCAGCGTTTCGATATGTTCGGTGACAAAGGAGATGGGCACGACAAGCATTTCCTTTACACCTTCGTGGCCCAGCTTTTCGAGCGTGCCGACAAAAGAAGGCTCAAGCCATTTCGCGGGGCCAACCTTGCTCTGAAAGCACAGTAAATGCGTCTTCGGCCAGTTCGCAAATCTCGTGGAACCCTGTTCGCAAACAAGGCGAACGGTCTCCTTTACGTGCTCGGGATAGGGATCGCCCTTTTCGACCAGGCTCATCGGCAAGCCGTGTGCGCTGAATACAAGATGAATCCGCGAACTATCGGGAAACTGACGCAAGATTTTGCCGATGTTGGTTACAAGCGACTGGATGTAGAGAGGATGATCGAAAAAATGCTCGACGGTACGCTCAGGCAAACTGTCTTCGGGTTCACCATACACCCGCCGCCACTCCTTCAGGCTGCTGAGGGTCGTGGCATAGGAATAGTGCGGATACAGTGGCAGGAGCACCAGTTCGTCGAGATTGCTTTCCTGCTTGAGTTTTCTAACTGCGTCTTCGGTGAGCGGCTTCCAGTAACGCATCGCTGTCACGGCGACCACGTCAATGTATGGTTCGAGGGCCGTGACCAAACGCAGACGTTGCCGTTCGGTCAAAATGGCGATTGGCGAGCGACGACCAATCTGCCCGTAGCGCTGGGCGACCGGTACACACCTTTTCTTTGCAATATACTTGGCCAGCGGCTTGCGAATAAAACTGAGGGGACCAAGGGGAATGATGTCCGGATCCAGGAACAGATTTCGGAGGAACGGCTCGACCGTTTCGAGCGAATCCGGGCCGCCCAATTGAAACAGCACGACTCCAACACGTTTTTTCTTGTTACCAGTCACGGTCAGTTCCCTTTCCTCGGGGCGCGAAGAAAATGATCGTCGATGATCCCTCGGCACGACCAGCGCGAAATGGCTTTACGCCCGCTGCAAATTACTTTGCGCGAGGCAAGGTATTCTTCAGACGGTCAATTTCGGCACGCAGGCTCGAAGTACGCTTGGCCACGGTCAGATAAAAGATAAAGAACACGGCCCACCCGATAACGTACGCGGCAAATACGCTGTCCAGATTCTTCATGCGATCTCCACTTCCCGGCGAAGAACTTCAACTTCGCCAGTCATTTTTTCGATTTCGTATCGTTCGACGATCAGAAAGATCATCAGAATGTGCATCGCAAACGCTGAGAAAAAGAAAACCATCTTCATCGTGGGATCAAGGCCCGAATTGGCCCCGCCCATAATCACGGGAGACGGATGCTGCGTTCTCCACCAGCGAATAGCGCCGAATACCAGTGGCACATCGAGAAACGCGAAGATTCCGAACAGTGAACTGAGCAGCGCCCGACGGTCGGGCTCTTCAACGAGGGTACGCAGGAGCAGATAGGACACGTACAGCAACCAGAGGATGAACGTCGAGGTCAGGCGAGCGTCCCAGGTCCACCAGATGCCCCAGACAGGATGTGCCCAAATGGGTCCGGTAATCAACACAACGGTGGTGAAGGCCAGGCCAACTTCGGCCGCAGAAACACCCAGCCAATCGTATTTCTGGTCGCGGCGCCAGACGTAAAGCAGGTTCGCAACAAAGCAGATAAGAAATGCCGAGAAACCGGCCCACGCGCTGCTGACGTGAAAATAAAAAATACGCTGAATAACCCCCATTGTCCTTTCTTCGGGCGCTACATAGAGGGATGCATAGGCTGCAGCAACTACCAGCAGGAGTGCCGCGCTTCCCAGCAATAGACGCTTTGTCATTGCAGTTTATTCCTCCAAAAGATATTCGCCGAAAAGCCACAGTGCCGTCAAAAAGACCAGGTCGAAAACGGCGAGAAAACCAATTCCCTTCCACTGCACGATCGGGTCGCGGTCCATCAAGCCTACGGTAACCTCGGTGCTGGCTACCAGAACTGGCGTGAGCAACGGGAGCAGCAGTAGCGGCAAAAGCAATTCCCGCATACGAGCCTGCGCGGAAATGGCGGAGAGTGCCGTGCCAGCGACGGAGATACCCAGACTCCCCAGAAAGAGAACCAGAATGAGCCAGGGAAGTTCCGGCAACACAGGCACGTTGTAGAGCACCGCGAAAATTGGAAGCATCATCAATTCTGTTACCAGAAGGAACAGGGTGTTGGCTCCGACCTTCGCCAGGAAAATCGCAAACGGGTCGCTGACGGCAAGACGCAAGGAACTCAGCGTATCGTTGCTCTGCTCGCGAAGAAAACACGGCTGCAACATCAGGGACGCAGCGAAGAGAAACGCCAGCCAGAGCAATCCGGGGCCGAACCTGCGGGATTCTGCTGTGGTGGGGTCAAAGGTGAAACTGAACAACACCACGACCATCAGGATGAAGACAATCGTAGTCGTCAGCAGTTCGCGCGACCGGAATTCCGTGCGAAGTTCCTTGCCGAGCAGGGTCATCGAATTGGAAATGAGCGCCATCTGGTCAGCTAGCTAGGCAACTCCAAAGTTGAGAATGGACTGCAACGATGCGCCCGAATTCGTGTCGTCAACGACCGCGCCTGCATCGAGGCGCACGGCGCGGGTGGCCAGGGCGGAGATTTCTGACTCACCGTGCAAGCTCATCACGATGGTACATCCAGCCTCGTTCAGTTCGCGCAGGGAGTTCGCAAGCCATGCAATGCCCAGTGGATCGAGACCCGTCGCCGGTTCGTCGAACAATAGCACCGAAGGGCGGTGAATCAGTGCGCGCGCGATCGCAATTCGCTGCCGCATCCCCCGGGAGAATGTGCGCACCGGTGAGGCCCTTCGCTCGATCAGGCCTACTTCGCGCAGCAGTTCTTCTGCGCGCGCCTCGGGCAACTCCACATTTTGCAACCTGGCGAAAAACACCAGATTCTCCTCGGCGGTCAGTTCGTCGTAAACCATCGTCGTGTGCGCCACGTAGCCTGGACGTCCATGCAATCCGTTTCCACGTAGGGCAGCGGTATCGGCCCCTGGGAACGTCAATTTTCCAGCCGTCGGCCGAACGATCTGTGAGGCCACGCGAAGCAAGGTGGTCTTCCCGGAACCGTTGCGCCCGGCCAGCACAACACATTCGCCCGGCGCAATCTCGAGCGTCACACGGCGAAGAGCGTAAAGCCCGCCATAGCGTTTGTCGATCTTTTCAAAGCAGAGACCAGTCGGAGGTAGTTTGAACGAATTCACGGTTGAAATTCCGTGGTGATTTGCGGCAGGAAGAGCACCCGCCGCTCAGGCACCGTCAGCCACGCACCAGATCGCGCAACGTCTTTTCCATCTGCGCTCTTTCTCGGGCGTAATCTTCTTCGGAAATGGTTCCCGCCTGGCGCCGTAGCTCAAGGCGAAAAATCGAGTCCTTCAGTGCGTCCAGGCTCACGTTGACTTCCGCATTTACAGCGGCAACGCTCCCAGCGATAGCGGACGAACTGGCTCCGGCCGGCGGACCAACTGTGGTTGTTCCGACAGGAGCAGGCGATCCCTTGGATTTCTTCTGACTGGCGCGGTCAGACATGCGGACCGATCCTTCGTCCTCCTCGTCCTCAGCAGGAACCCGCGCGACAACGATCTGTTTTTTCGAAAGTACAACAGCGCCCAAACCGAATAGGGCGATAAAGCCGATGATAATGGGCCACTTCAGCGAGTCCAGGCGGCCAGGAACAGCCTGAATGTCCTGCTGCGGACCAGAACGGGAATTTCCCTCTTGCGGCATTGCCCCCTGGCCGCCTTGATCAGCGCCTGCATCGGCGGCTTGTTGTGGCGAACCGACTCCTGACACATTCACCATCAGGGCGGCCTTGGCAGCCAACGGTGCGTGGGTGTAGACCATCATTCCCTGTTCCTGGCCAGATGGATTAAGTCCGTCGCCAGTGAGCGTCATTCCGGGAGGTGCAACGACGAGCAGCTTCACGTCGGGATAGGATGCAGGAAGCGCGACAACTGCCTTGCTATCGGGATACGGCATGCTGTAGGAAAGCCGAATATTGGTTTCGCCAGGGCGAAATGCATACGCAATCGCGTTGCGGCCCTTTCCCTTCTCGATGGCAGCCTGCTGCACGGCCATACCGGTCGTACTCGTCGTCGAAACCTGTTCGAGCTTCGCGTTCGGCGGAATCGCAAAATCAAAATTACCTTCCGTGCGAAAGAATGCTCGGGCTGGTTGAGAATTATTCTGGATAACGTATTCCTCGCCAACCAGCAAATTCCCGTCCCGCGGCTGAAAAATTACAATATGCGAGATCACGGTTATGGTTTTTGGATCTTTCGAGACGTCATAGACGTCGACATCAGCACGCGCGCTTCCCGGCCGGATCGCCGTGTTGTAGGTGACTCCGTCAAAAGCGGCCCGAATCAGCATCGGTTTTGCGCCGAGGCCATCGTTGCTGAAGGTGTACTGGCCCTGTGCATCGCTCTTGGTCGTCGCTACTTCCGCCATGCCGGCCTGCAGATCGACGAGTGTAAGCTCCACGCCTACAGCGGGCTGGCCGGTGGTGCGGTTGATGACCGTGCCGCTAGCCGTACCAGCATGCGCCGCTGCGGCGAAGAGGATACAAACCGTCAAGAGTGAAAGGATGTGAACGAGGGACCGCGACCGACCACAATTCATCGAGCGCCCCGCTCTGCACTTGCTGGCCGGACGCCGGGACGTGGGCGCCGAATCTGTGACTCAGTAACCTGCTCGATTTCTGTTAGAAGCACTGCAGCTTCGTTCTCCAAACTGTTTTTCATGCCTTCGTAGTCGCCTTCCGAGTATTTGCCGGCGCGATATTCAAACTTCAGGTCGCGAAGATTTTCGTAAATCGCATCTCGGCGTTCGAGCAGTTGATCGAGCTGTGTGCGGTGCGGCGCAAGGTCTGATGCATCGGGTTGAATATAAAAAATAAACAACATCACGGCAACGGCCAGACCAACGCAGGCGCCGAGCATAGCGTAATCCGCGGAAGAAATCAGCAGTAGTAAAGTGAAAGCAGCCAACATCGATTAGTCCTCTGTTTCCCTGCGTGCTATTTCACGCGCACGCTCCATTGCTTCGGGAGAAATTCGCGTGCCGTCCGGGTTATTGTGCGCCACGCCGGCTGGTTTTGGCTGCCTGTGCCACTTGCGGATAAAGAACACGACCAGGCCTAAACCCAGTATGGTGTAGAAAAACGGCATGATCCATGCGACCAGACCGAACCCATGCTTTGGAGGCTCGACGTAGACGACGGCGCCGTACTGATTCACGAATGCCTGCATGATCTGTTCGTCAGTTTCACCTTTGGCGATGTGTTGGTCCACGTCCATCATCATGCCTTTTGCCGTGGGACACGGTCCGGTGAATGACGCTCCGGGATGCGAGCAACCGGCAGCGGTCATGTCACAACCTTTGCACATGCACTTCAAGTGCATGCCAACCAGCTTGGCGCGGTCACTTTGCGCCGTGAGGTTCACCGTCCAGAGCGGAATGATCGCAAAGCCAAGTACCATCGAGAGAATTAGGAATCGTTTCGTCTTAATCATGACCTTCTCGCAACGTAATCGAAGGTCGCAGACCATGGACAACCGCCGCTTGCGCGGGTGAGGTCTCCGCCGTCGCCTGTAACGCCAATGCCACGCGGCGGTTGGGCATGAGAGCCAGCAAGGTCCCAAATACCACGATTACCCCGCCGAGCCAGACCCACTTCACAAGTGGATTCAGGTAGGCATGGATCACCGGCACATTTGTGTCCGGATCCTGCCCGGCGTAGACGACGTACAAATCTTCTTTCAACGAAGAATAAATCGAAACCATTGTTCCGGATTCCTGATTGGCCTGGAAATTCCGTTTTTCGGGGTAGAGCATCATGATCTGCTTGTCGTTTTTCAGGACTTCGAGAATCATGCGCTGGGCGGTGTAGTTGGCTTCTGCCTTGGTATCGCCGCTCTGCAAAACCAATTTATAAGGGCCGATGACCATCGAGTCCCCGAGATTCATCGACTTCTGCACATCTTTGTTAAACGCGGCTCCGGCGAGCCCGATAAAGATCAGTACCATGCCGAAGTGAACGACATAGCCCCCGTACCGCCGAGTATTTCGCATCGCCAGTTCGTGCATGGACATGACCATTCCCATGCCCGAACGTGCGGCGAGGACCCTTCCGCCGCGCCAGAATTCGAGGAAGATCGTCCACGCGACGAATGCACAAAGAATAAAACTGAGATCTGAATAAAGGTGCCGGTAGCCCATCAACCAAAACGCCGCACCAACAATCAAGCTGATGACAACCGGCCAGCCGAAATTGCGCTTCAGGCTTTCCGTCGAAGTCTTCCGCCAAGCGAGAAGAGGCCCTACGCCAGTCAGGAACAATATGGCGAGGCCGATCGGAATCATCACCTTATTGAAAAACGGTGCGCCAACGCTGATCCGCGAACCGGAAAGCGCTTCAGAGATGACCGGGAAAAGGGTGCCAGAGAGCACTGCGATGCATGCGACAAGAAACAGCAGGTTGTTGAACAGGAAGCTCGACTCACGAGAGACCATGGAATCGAGTTGATTCTCGCTGGCCAGGTAATCCCGATTCTTGAGATACGCCACGGAGCAAACGACCAGGATCAGAGCCATGAAACCGACAAACCACGGGCCGATTTGCGAGTTGGCGAAAGCATGCACGGAACTCACTACACCGCTGCGTGTCAGGAATGTACCCATGATGCAGAGCAGGAAAGTCGAGAATACCAGCCAGACGTTCCACACTTTCATCATCCCGCGCTTTTCCTGCATCATGACGGAGTGAAGGAACGCGGTGCCTGTCAGCCATGGCAGCAGCGAAGCGTTTTCAACCGGATCCCAACCCCAATAGCCGCCCCAGCCCAGTACCGCATATGCCCAATGTGCGCCAAGCAGGATGCCAACACTCTGGAAACACCATGCAATCATGGTCCACTTGCGGGTCAGGTGGATCCACTTTTCACCGGGATATCTTGCAAGCAATGCGGCCAGCGCAAAGGCAAACGGAATTGTAAAACCGGTATAACCGGAATAGAGGTTCGGGGGATGTATGACCATCTCCGGATACTGCAGCAGCGGATTTAAACCGTTGCCATCCTGCCTCGTGATCAGATCAAACGTGCCGTTGGCCTGCATTGCGCCCAGCGCTTTGAAGGGACTTTCAACGAAGTTATTCAGGGTGAGGAAGAAAATCTGCACGCCGGCGAGAATCACTCCGACATACGGCATCAATTCGCCGTTCTTGTTTCGATAGGCAATCAGAACCGAAATCACATAAATTGAAAGCAGGAAGCTCCAAAACAGCAGTGAACCTTCCTGACCTGCCCAAAGAGCCGCTACCTTGTAGAAGGAAGAGAGATCGCGGTTGCTGTGGGAAACAACGTAAGCGACGGAAAAATTATCGGTAAAGAGAAGATAGACGACACTGAACGTGCCGACAAAGATCAGCGCGCAGGTGGCTATGCCTGCCTGACGAGCGCTCTTGATCAGCAGCGGATGACGCGTCTTGATTGCCGCGATGCCCGCGACAAATGCGTATACGGCACAAACAAATGCCAGCAGAAGCGAAAAAGACCCAAATACATCCATAGTCTTCCGCCCTCCCAGAGGTTTAAATTTTCAGGCGCTGTATCGAGTTACATGCTGCTTGTCTGCGTACTTGTCGGCGCCGGCTTGTCTCCGCCGGGCGCTGCTTCATACTTTGAAGCGCACTTTGCCTGAACGTGCTCTGCAACGAACTGGCCGTCGGAACCGGGACGACCTTCAACCAGCGCTTGCGACTTATCGATAAATGTATCGGGCAGTGGTTCCGTGCCGATGTAGCTGACGGGTAAAGTCTTGCCCTGCTCCTCGAGTACAAAATCGATGCGCCCGGCTGCGTGCTTGATTGTGCCGGGTACGACAGTGCCGGCTAACCGCATCCGGTGCTCGCGGCTGGACCCCTGTAAAGTCTGATATTCAGCAATCGTGTGGTAGTAGGTCTTGCTTTCGCCATATCCCAGCCAGGCCATAAAGGCCATGGCCACAATGATGACCCCAATTCCTACACCAAATTTTGCGCGATTCTGCACAAATCACCTCATATGCAGCACTTAGCGTTGATTCTACCACAACCAATTCTATGTGCATTCGACTACTACTTTCAGTTAACTGATCACCTTTCTCAGTGACGCAGGTCACGCGAGGAGCTATTTCTGAACCTGAAGCTCACTGCTTAACGCCTGTCGAAACGCCGTAAAGCGACTGGAATCAGGGGCTTCGTCGAGGTCAAACGGCATGCCGTTGTCCGAAAGGACCGGGCAGTCGGTGGCGGCTTCTGTAAATTTTGAGGCAACGCCAGCCAGTTCTTTCGAGAAGAGGAGCACACGCTTCGGTTTGAGCGATCGGCGGACCCGAACCAGCGTAGAGGCAAGTTGACGATCGAGCAAACCTTGCACCTCTGAGGGCGAAAGGCGGCCCTCGAGCGGGCAATCAAGAACATGGATCAGGAGTAGACCGCGCTTCTGGAACTCACCCAGAAACTGGTCACGGCTCTTGCCGTCAGTAGAAATCTCGACAGCCCGAAGCAGCTGGTGGGCTTCGCCGGAGACTTGTTCGCTGTCGGCATAAAGGAATGAACTCTGCTGCGAAGGCAGAATTCCACCGATCAGCAGCGTCTGGATGTGGACAGGACGATACCGTGTCGCCCATTCAAGGCGCTGTAAACGCCGAGCGATATGCGCGGGAGGGGCAAATTGCCCGCAACCGTCGCAGAGAAGCATATTGGTGTCTGCCATGGGGATACAAACAGCCTAGAGCAATGCGCTGCGGGGCGCAAACGGAATCAGCGACAACCTTTGAACTCGGGCTAAGGGAAACAGAGGCTGCTCATTTTCAGAATGAAGGCAGTTCTTGCTCGATGTGCGGAAAAGCGCGAGGTTCGGAAGAAGAGAGAGCGGAAGATGCCTTGGCGTCCAGGAAACGACACCTGGCAGTCCCTCGTGACTCAGTGCTCTGCACTAGGAGTTTACAGGTGAGTCGGCGGGGAGCTTCGCGCGGAGACACCACTTAAGTTCCTGGCTGAGTTCGGTGACTTCCATTCCCGGCATCACGATGAACTTGCAGGAGATCATCTCGCGGGGCTCGTCGTCATCTGGCAACTGACAGGTTACGCGACAATACTGACAATCCTGATTCCAGCAGAACCGCCCGTAGGGAATCGTTTCCGGACTGATAAATTGAAAACAGCGAAGCAAAGAGTTGCGTTCCGGGACCTGGAACTTCTTCCCGAGAATCGTGATCTCGACCAGCTTTTCATACGGACGGAACGGTTCCGACATGGCTTCCCTGCCCTTTACAAAGCGGAAATACAGCGCGGCGAAAGGTCCTTACTCGGCACACTGTTGGTGCATGTTCAGAGTAGTTCTGGAAAGTAGCTGGGACAACGAAACGATGGGATCGACGTAGCGTATGTGGTACGGGGTGAGTACTGTAGAGATAGCCCGGCGTAATCAGTTGCCGGATCTGCTAGCCGACGATATCGAAGTACTGGCACATGTTCCGGAACTTGTCGTATCGGGAGCTCACCAGTTCCTTCGGGGACTGATTCGTCAGCGTGAGGAGCTGGCGTTGAAGAACTTCGCCAAGCATTTTTGCAGCAGATTCATGGTCGCTATGCGCACCACCCTCGGGCTCCGGAACGATCTCATCGATGATGCCAAGCTCCTTAAGGTCGTTGGCCATGATCTTCATGGCGATGGCAGCAGTCTCGGCTTTTGTGGAATCGCGCCAGATGATGGAAGCGCATCCCTCCGGAGAGATCACGGAATAAAATCCGTTTTCAAGAATATTTACCCGATCACCGATTGCGATGGCGAGTGCGCCGCCCGAGCCGCCTTCACCAGTGACTGTGACAATTACAGGCACGGGAAGCCGCGACATCTCTCTGAGGTTACGGGCGATCGCTTCGCCTTGGCCGCGTTCCTCGGCGTCGATTCCGGGATAAGCGCCAGGAGTATCAATAAAGGTAAGCACCGGACGATTGAACTTGGCCGCCAGTTGCATGATGCGTAACGCTTTTCGGTAGCCTTCAGGCTTCGGCTGACCAAAATTCCGGACGACACGCTGTTTCGTGTCGCGACCCTTCTGGTGGCCGATGATAGCGACGGGGCGGCCCTGGAATTTGCCCAGGCCCGTGATGAGCGCTTTATCGTCCCCAAACGCGCGGTCACCGTGCAGTTCGATAAAATCGGTGATCAGGAGATTAATCCAGTCGAGGGTGTAAGGGCGTTGTGGGTGACGAGCGATTTGAGCACGCTGCCAAGGGCCAAGGTGGGCATAAAATTCTTTCCGAAGTTCAGCGACTTGCACTTTCAGTCGCTCTAGCTCGTTTTCACCAGCCCCATCGCTGGCCAGACGGCGCAGTTCGTCGACATCCTTCTCGAGACGCTCGATTTCCACCTGCCTGTCGGCCGTCGTCGCTGCCTTCTTATCCTTGCGCGCTGCGCACATTACGCCACCATCTGATCGGGCCCGTGGCCGCAGATCTGCCGAACCGATTCTTCCAGTTCCGGATGAATCCTGATGCGTTGCTGCGACTGCAACGTCGCAACAGTTCCATCAGGTGAGTGTAATTCAAAAACCACCGTACTGGGGCCAGGAGATTTCGCAAAAAGTGTGTCGAGGCGATCCATCACCTCCTCGGTCAGCTGGGCCAGTTTCAGTCGAACTCGGTACTCAGCTGGGGGAGGGGGTTGCGCCAGGGTTTCGAGCTTCCGAGCCTCCTGCAGAGAAAGTCGAGTGCCGGCTTCTTCGATTTGGACTCTGACCTTCAGAAGTAGCGGGATCCCTGGCTTCAGCACATTCGCCAATCGGGCATAACTTTCCGGGAACGCGAGTAGCTCCTGTACCCCGGTCATATCCTGCAACGTGAAGATGGCCCACTGAGCTCCCTTTTTGCTGCGCATGGGACGTGTGCCGACGATTAGTCCTGCAACCGTGAGTTCTTTGCCATTGCGCTGACCTTCAATCTGTTCCAGGGTCAGAACATTCAGTTCTTTCAGTCGCGCAGTGAATTTATCGAGCGGATGCCCGGAAACGTAGAAGCCGAGCATGGCGTATTCGCTGGCAAGCCGTTCTTCCTCTGAGATAGGAGCGGCTTCGCGCAGTGCAAAGTGAACCTTGGATTCGGACGAACCACCGGCAAACAACCCGTGCTGGCCGGTTTCTTTCGAGCGCGCAGCTCGTTGAACGGCGGCAATTGCGTCGTCTACACTCGCCAACATCTCTTCCCTGCTGCCAAAGGAGTCCACGGCTCCGGACTTGATCAGGCTTTCGAAAACCCGCTTGTTCAAGAATCGCGGTTCGACACGGCCGCAAAATTCATAAAGATTTCTGAATTCGCCTTCGCCTAGACGTGATTCGCGAATCGCCTTGGCGGTGTTCTCGCCTACGTTCTTGATGGCGGCCATGCCAAAGCGGATGGAATCGCCCACCGGGGTAAAGTACAGATCGCTCTCGTTTACGTTGGGCGGCAGGATGGGAATGTTCATGCCGCGCGCTTCGTTGATGTACTTCACCTGCTTTTCGGCGTTGCCGGTTTCAGAAGTCAGCAGGGCGGCCATGAACTCGACAGGATAGTGCGTCTTAAGATACGCCGTCTGATAGGCAAGCAAGGCATACGCGCAAGAGTGGGACTTGTTGAAACCGTAGCCAGCAAATTCCTCCATGAGGTTAAAAATACGTTCGGCCTTCTTCTCGTTGATCTTGTTCCTTACACAACCCGCCATGAACTTGGCACGCTGGTTGGCCATTTCTTCTTTTTTCTTCTTGCCCATGGCTCGTCGGAGCAGGTCGGCTTCGCCGAGAGAAAAACTCGCCAACTTGTTGGCGATCTGCATTACCTGTTCCTGATAGAGGATTACTCCGTAGGTTTCTTCCAGAATCTCCTGAAGCTGCGGAAGCTCGTATGTGACCTTGGTTTTACCGTGTTTGCGGTTAATGAAATCGTCGATCATTCCGCCCTGAATGGGGCCAGGGCGGTACAGTGCGTTGAGCGCGGTTAGATCCTCAATGCGCGTCGGATGGTACCGCCGGAGAATGTCCCGCATGCCATGAGATTCAAACTGGAAGATCGCAGTGGTTTCGCCGCGGGAGAATAGTTTGTAGGTCGGTTCGTCATCGAGCAGCAGATTGTCGATGTCGATCTTTACGCCACGGTTCTGTTCGACCATCTTCACGGCGTCGTGGAGCACGGTGAGCGTAGTGAGCCCGAGGAAGTCCATCTTCAAAAGGCCAATACGCTCGAGGGCATTCATGTCGTATTGCGTCGTGATTTCGTCGCGGTTGGTCTTGTAGACTGGAACCAGTTCGGTGAGCGGTTTCGGGGAGATGACGACGCCCGCAGCATGGGTGGATGCGTGGCGGGCCAGACCCTCCAGGCGCAGTGCAACCTTCATCAGATCCTTCATGCGGTCGTCAGCGTCGACGGCGGCTTTCAGTTGTGGAGATTCTTTGAGAGCGTCCGCAAGTTCGATACCCAGGGTTGCCGGAATCAGTTTCGCCAGACGATCGACTTCCATGTAAGGAATGTCCATCGCGCGGCCGACGTCTTTGACAGCCGCCTTGGCGGCCATGGTGCCAAACGTGATGATCTGCGAAACATTGTCGCGTCCATACTTCCGCGTCACATAGTCGATCAGTTCTCCTCGGCGACGCATGCAGAAATCAATATCGATGTCAGGCATGGAGACGCGCTCTGGATTCAGGAATCGTTCAAACAGAAGATTGTATTGCAGCGGATCGACGTCGGTGATGCGCAATGCGTAACTGACGAGACTGCCTGCGGCCGAACCCCGGCCCGGGCCCACGGGAACTTCCTGCGCGCGGGCATAGTGAATGAAATCCCAGACGATCAGAAAGTAGCCTTCATAGCGCATCTTCTTGATCATTTCGATTTCGGAGGTCAGCCGCTTTTCATACTCAGCAAGCGGATTGCGAAGAACCCCTTGCTTGGCCAGTCGCTCGAGATAGGGAACGCGTTGCGCGAAACCCTCGCGGGCGACCTTTTCGAAGTAGCTGCCGGGAGTGTGGCCGGGCGGAACCTGAAATTCCGGGAGAGCATTATCGTAATGTTCGATCTTTACATTGCAGCGCGCGGCGATATCGACAGTGCGGCTTACCGCCTCCGGAACTTCGCGAAACACCTCGGCCATCTCCTTGGCCGTCTTGAAATAGAACTGGTCAGTAGCGAACTTCATGCGGTGAGTGTCGCTCATCATCTTCCCGGTCTGGATGCAGAGCAAGACTTCCTGCGCGTGGGCATCGTCGTGATGCAGATAGTGGCAGTCGTTGGTGGCAACGAGGGGAATACCGGATTCTTTGGAAAGCCGGATCAGGTCGCGATTCACTCCTTTTTCTATTTCAAGACCCTGATCCTGAATCTCCAGGAAGAAATTCTGTTTGCCGAAGATATCGCGAAGTTTGTAGGCGTTCTCGCGGGCCTGATCGAAGCGCTTCTCGACGACGTGTTCAGTGACCGGGCCGCGCAGGCAGGCAGACAATGCAATCAGTCCCTTGCTGTGCTTCGAGAGAAGTTCGAAATCGATCCGGGGCTTATAATAAAACCCCTCGAGGAAGCCTGCGGATACCAGTTTAATGAGATTCCGGTAACCGTCCATATTCTCGCAAAGCAGCACCAGGTGATTACTACCGCGGTAACCGGGCTCATTTTCACCGTTTTCACCGTTCGCCGACCGTACGGGAGCTGTTTTTTCCCCCCGGTCGTGGCGGCTGCCCTTCGCGACATATACTTCGCATCCGATAATGGGCTTTACGTCTCGTTTACTGGCTTCATGAAAGAAATTGGCAGCGGCAAACAGGTTGCCGTGGTCGGTGATGGCTACGGCAGGCATTTTTTGGCGGGACGCTTCGTCAAGGAGCTCCGACGTTTCGCATGCACCGTCTAACAGACTGAAATCAGTGTGAACGTGAAGATGAACAAATTGGGGATTGCCCATGGAATTTGATTGTAAATCGCCGCAAAGAGAAATGCGAACGGGTAATTTAGATTTTCACAGGCACTCGCATGGTAATCGCTCCTGAGAGTATGCTGGGAAAAATTGGGAAACTTCTGTCAGGCAGCGCGGCAATTCGCAGATGCCGTGTTTCCGGAGGAATCCACAAGGCTTGAAACGCGTTGGCCGAAGGCCCGAAGATTTTGTTATTCTGTTCATTCCACACGCCCGCTCCCATCCGCGGACGAAATTTCTGGAGGCGTCGTTGTCCCATAGAATCCGTGCCCTGATTGTTTGCCTGGTAATTATCTCAACAGCAGCAATTTCAACTGCCCAGGAACAGGGATGGTTCCGCACGGGTACCGGAATTGGCGAAGAAAAGCCGCGGATTGCGGTGCCCGACTTTGTTCCCCGCTCCGATGAAGCCAAAGGACACGCGGCGCTGTTCACAAGCGTTGTCCGTGATGATCTTTCGTTTAGCGGAATTCTTGAACTGGTCAGTCCCAGCTACTACCCGACTCAGCCGCTTTCCCAGCCGCAGGAACTTCGCAACCTGACCTGGACGGATACGCCGCTGAATTCGAATTTCGTGGCCTTCGGGTACCTCACGGAAACTTCCGCAGAAGTTGTGATTTATGCATGGATGTACGATGTGCGGAATCCTTCGACCCAGGCAGTGGTCGGCAAGGTATATCGCGGAAATCCGACGGATGCACAGGTTCGAAAGTTCGCCCACCAGTTCGCCGACGAAATCGTGAACAAGCTTTCAGGCGGAGCGTCCAGCATCGCGTCCACGCAGATTGCGTTTATCAGTGCGCGCACAGGAAACAAAGAGTTATGGATCATGGACTACGATGGGTCCAATCAGCACCCGTTGACAACGCTCGGAAGCATCTCCTTGACCCCCAGGTGGTCGCCAGATGCTTCCCGGATCGCATTCACCTGTTTCGCCCCTGCTAACGGCGTGATCAGCGCTCAGATCTGCATGTATTCGCTCGATACGAACAAGCTCGTATCCTTTGCACGATTCAAGAGCACAAATACTTCGCCGACCTGGTCGCCGGACGGGTCACAAGTGATGTTCTCGTCCTCGATGCAGGGCAATCCGGAATTGTATGTTAGCGACGCGAGCGGAAACCGGCCGAAGCGGGTGACGTTTTCAAGCGGTGCGAACACTTCTCCCGCATGGAATCCAAAGACTGGGCAATCGGTAGCATTTGTCAGTGATCGCGGAGGCGTCCCGCAACTCTATATGATGAACGCGGACGGCACGGACACGCGAAAACTGGATCTACCGGACATGGGGTATGTAATCGATCCGGCCTGGTCGCCAAACGGCCAGCTGCTGGCATTCAGCTGGCGGCGGCCCAGCGGGAATTACGACCTTTATATTATGGATGTAGCTTCGCGCAGTATCCGGGAAATTACGCGCGATGCAGGACGCAATGAACGCCCCAGCTGGGCTCCGGACGGAAGGCACATTGTGTTCGAATCGACGCGTGGAGGAAGCCGCCAGATCTGGGTGATGCTGGCGGATGGTTCAGAAGCGCGCCAGCTTACTACCAAAGGCCATAACGAATCGCCCAACTGGTCGACCAAGTAAATGCGCAACAGACGGATCGTGACCGACGGTGCTTCCCGTATCTTTTCAAGTATCCGGTCGCATGCACGCGTCTATCTGTGTACAATATATCGCAAGACGACATATTTATTTGATTGCACCCGTGGGCGTACCTTGTATTGCCCGCCGTGCCAAATAACGTAATACTTTTTCAAGGAGAACACGAATGACTCTGTCCAAGCGCCCCCTCGTACGCGCTCTCTTGCTGTCTGCCTGCTCACTCGCACTGCTCGTTTCCGGCTGCAATAAGAAGCCGGTCTCGAAGAGCTCCGGAAACTACAGTCCTCCCCCTTCGACGGCGAAGCCAACTGCATCGATCAGCGCCGACAAGACTTCGATTAATCCAGGAGATTCCGTGCGGCTTTCCTGGACCACGACTGACGCGCCGAACGTTTCGATTGACCCCGAAGTGGGTGCGGTCACCGCGCAAGGTTCGACGTCGGTAACCCCCGGCGCTTCGACGACATATACGATTACCGCCAGCGGTCCGGGTGGCAATGCGAACGCAACGGTACGAATAAGCGTGAATACTGGAGCGAGCACGCCTTCCGAGTCGACAGTGAAATCCAATTCTTCGCTGGACCAGTTGTTCCTGGAAGAAGTGGGCGATGCCTATTTTGATTACGACAGCGCCGAGATCCGTTCTGATGCCAAGGATGTGCTGCGGAAGGACGCGGACTTCTTCCGGCGGTATCCCACAATGCGGATCACCATTGAGGGACATTGCGACGAACGTGGATCGACAGAGTATAACCTGGCGCTTGGCGACCGCCGCGCGAATGCGGTGAAGCAGTATCTGGTCGGCTTGGGAATTCCCGCAGACCGCCTGAACACCGTGAGCTACGGAAAAGAAAAGCCATTCTGCATGGAAGCCACCGAATCATGTTATGCGAAGAATCGTCGCGGGCATTTCGCGCAGGCAAAGTAGAATCAGTTTGAAGGGTCGAAGGGTGCCAGACGCGAGTTTGGCACCCTTTTTTCCCTAGGCTGGTCCTTGCGCGGAGTCTTGTAATCGCTCCTCAAACGCATACTGCTCCGAAACACATCCTCCGAGTCATTGCCAAGAACAGTCGTGCTACCATACGTCTGCGCCCAAAGAAGATATGACTCTCTCTCAGAAAACGTATCACGTGGATTACCTGGTTGTGGGATCGGGCGTCGCAGGTGTGCGTGCAGCGATTGAATTGAGCCAGTCCGGCAGCGTGCTGGTGCTGGCAAAATCCGACCTGAGCGAATCGGCGACGGCTTACGCGCAAGGCGGAATTGCCGTTGCGCTTAGTGACGAAGATGAGATCGGCCTTCACGAGCAGGATACGATCAACGCGGGTGACGGACTTTGCAACCCGGAATCGGTCGCCCTGCTGGTCGAAGAAGGCCCACGTTACATCACCCAGTTAATCGAGTGGGGCACGGAATTTGACCGGTCAGGAACGAAGCTGTCGTTCACGCGTGAAGCGGCGCACAGTCGCTCGCGGATTCTGCATGCGCACGGGGACTCGACCGGACGAGAAATCAGCCGAGCGCTGCTCGCCCGGGCGCACGGGATTCCGCATTTGCATTTGCGGGCCCACGCATTTACGACGGAATTGATTATCGAAAACGGCCGGGCGGCCGGTGTTCGGTTTATTGATGAAAACGATTCGTCGACCCACGAGTTGCGTGCGGAAGCTACGTTACTGGCAACGGGCGGCCTGGGACAACTGTATCGTGAGACGACAAACCCCGAAGTGGCAACCGGAGACGGCCTTGCTATCGCCTACGATGCCGGAGCCATTCTCTCCGATATGGAGTTTGTGCAGTTTCACCCGACGGCACTGGCTGTTAAAGGTGCACCTCGCTTCTTGCTGAGCGAGGCTCTGCGTGGCGAAGGAGGGATCCTCCGCAACATACATCTCGAGCGCTTCATGAAGCGCTATCACGAGGCACAAGAGCTGGCGCCAAGGGATGTCGTGGCGCGCGCGATTGTCAGTGAAATGCACCGGACGAATTCGAAACACGTGTATCTGGACATGACGACGAAATCGAAGGAGTTTCTCGAAAAACGATTCCCGCGAATCTTTGCGACGTGTTTAAGTTATGGACTGGACCTTTCCTGCGATGTCGCGCCGGTCAGCCCCGCGGCACATTTCATGATGGGCGGCGTAAGAACGGACTTGTGGGGACGGACCTCTGTGCCTGGACTGTACGCAGCGGGGGAAACGGCGATGACCGGAGTACACGGTGCGAATCGGCTAGCCAGCAATTCCCTCCTTGAGGGCCTGGTGTTTGGCGCCAGGGCCGGAGACGCGATGATGAAGGACGCGCCGGTCGTAAAGAAATCGCAGGGAACGCTGCCGGGATCGCCCGCTCCAAAGACTTGGAATGCTTCGACGGAATCGAGTGCGCCGAAAAAAAGCAAACCGCCTTCTGAAGCTCTGGAGAAATTGCGCGAATTGATGTGGCGCGACGTAGGAATTATGCGAAGCGGGAAAGACCTGAAGCACGCGATCGATACCCTGACGACGATGGAAATCCCGCAATCCCCGAAAAATGATCGAGCCGATCACGAGTTGAGAAATCTTCACGCGATCGGATCATTGATTGCGAGATCGGCGCTGGCCCGCGAAGAGAGCCGCGGCTCGCACTACAGGTCAGATTTTCCCTATCGAGATGACGATGACTTTCAGAAGCATTCGCTAATCTCGAAGTCACATAATCCTACGTTTGAAAAATAACTGCTGCCGCAAGACCAAAAACCGCTCCCCGAATGCTAGCGGGATCCTTCCCTGCCGTTCAGCGTTGAAGCTGCTTGACCGTTTCAAGAACGACGTGCCCCACGGCGGCCAGACTCTTGGCGCTGATCTTGTCCATGGCGTCTTGCGGGGTGTGCCAGTAAGTGGCTGAATGATTGAGGTCAATAATGTCGACTGAGGGGACATTCCGCTGCGTGAAGGAAAGATGGTCGTCCTGCATTTCCTGCTGGTCATTGACGAAAATGTTCTCGTATCCCAGTTTGCCGGCAGTTTTCCAGACAATCTCGGTAAGCCACTTCGTGGAATTGTTGTCGCGAGCGAAGATGATGTTCTTTCCACCAACAAGATCGACCAGGATGAACGCCTTGATTCTCGCGAGATCTCCGCTGGCGGCGAACCGAGCAGCCATCTGGCGACTGCCGTAGCGGTTGTCCGGATCTTTCCACTCGCGGTTAACGGCTTCTTCCCCGTCAAAAAATGCGATCCAGACTGCGTTTTTTCCAGGCTGTTTCTGCGCGCACAAATTACGGGCTATTTCCATCATCACTGCCGTTGACGAGCCACCATCGTCTGCGCCAACAAAGTCCGGGAGCTTCTTCGTGTCATAGTGCGTACCGAGGAGGATGATTCCCTGCTGCTGACCAGAAATCTTCACGAGAATGTTTTTCATGGGCAGGCGTCCCGCTGGGGTATCGGCAGAAAAATCGTCTGTCTCGACCTCGCAACCATAGGACCTAAGCTCGCCGAGCATCCAGTCCTGCTGCTTTGCCAGTTCTGGCGAACCTGCCGGGCGCGGACCGAAACTGACCTGTTTTTCAACAAGCTCGTAAGCCCGGTGGCCGTCGAAGCCCCCGGTGGTGCTTGGCTCAGCAGCCTGGGCGTCCTGCGCGTTTGCCGACCCGTCGCCCGCGACAGCGCTCATAAACGGTGGCTGCGGTTTGCCAGAGGACTCGGATTTGCAACCGATGGCCACCAAGAGAAGCGCCGCCAGAAGAATTGGCGATACACGCATTCGGTTTGGAGCTGCTCTCATCACGCGGAGGTTCCTGTTCCGGCCTTTTCAGCCGCCAGTCGTTTGTTCTTGTTGCGCACCACGATCGCGGAAACGAGGATGCCGATAAAATAGAGGCCAACCATCGGCGCCATGAAAATCAGCATCGTTGTCGCATCGGGGGTAGGGGTGATGATTGCGGCGACAACGGCAATGATCAATATCGCGTAACGAAGATTGGACCAGAGAAATTTTGGCGTGACGATGCCAAACAGCGTCAAAAAGAAGATCAGGATAGGCAGTTCGAACACTAATCCGAGTCCTAGCAAGATCATGAGTATCAAATCGAAATATTCGTTGATGCTCAGCAGTGGCGCAACGGTCCCGCCAAAATTCTGGAAGCTCACCAAAAACTTCAGAATATACGGAAGAGTAATGAAATAACCGAACGCGATACCCGCTAAAAATAGAAACACGGTAGAAAAAAGGAATCCGGTAACTGCACTGCGCTCGTGCTTGTAGAGAGCAGGCGCTACGAAGAGCCAAATCTGGTAGAGCACGAAAGGTGAAGCCAGGACTAGCCCTAGATAAACACCGAGGGTGATCACAAGATTTACGGCACCTGCCGGATGGTTGTAGTAAAGCTTGTCAGAGTAGCCGGCCGCCTTGAGGGCCTGCTGCATCGGTTCATTGATGAAGTGAATGACTCTAGGCGCGAAGTAGACCCCGACGAACGCGCCGATGCCGATGGCATAGAGCGAGTTGATGATCCTCTTCCGAAGCTCGGTAAGGTGCTCGAAAAACGTCATCTGACTGCCGGCTTCTTCCAGCCGAGCCGATAGCGAATTGTCTGTTGATTCAGGCGGGCTGCTGTTGGTCATGAGAAGAGTTGGTGTCCGCAGTCTTGTTTTCGGTCTGTTTGTCGTCGAATTTCAGTTCCGTCTGCCTAACCTCTGGAACGACCGTTTCCTGTATAGCCGGAGCCGCATTCTCGACAGATGGGGTGTCTAACCGAGGAACTGAGTCCGCAACCGGCGTAATGACCGGAGCCTCGGTCAATCGCTCCTCTGGGTAAGGGTCAGGCCGGGTCTCGCTGCCCGGAGGGGTCGCCAGGGTGGCCGAAGGGAGAGCAGGGTTCGTAACTGAATTCAGTGCGGCTGCCGCCGCCGCGGTGGCTTCCGCTGCCTGCTTCTTCAGCTCGGCAATCCGGGCCTGGCGCTCGAGGTCGCGCATCTCCTCTTCAAAGGCGTTTTTGAAGTCGCCCGAGGCCTTTCGGAATTCGGCCATTAATTTGCCAAAACTGCGAGCCAATTCGGGCAGCTTTTGTGGCCCAAACACGACCAAAACCACCAAAAAGACCACAATCATGTGGGGAATGCTCAACATGTTCCGATACAGTCCTTTTATGCCCTGGGAGCATCATAGAAAGCGAAGCCACCTCTGTCAAACGACAGTTGGCAGTCCTCATGTTATACTGGTGTTTTGCGGTTGGTTTCCGGGTTCTATATCAGTAAGCGCCGGGAAACAGGCTGGCACTCCTAGGATTTACGCTTGAATTCCCCTGGCGGAACGCCAGGTAAACCACGAGGTACTGTACCTATGAACGCTGAGCGCCGTGGATTTGTCATAGTCATTGTAGTTCTGGCGTTGTCCGCCGGTCTCGGCGCCGTGTATGGCCCGTCTGTTCGCGCTACATCCAGCAATTCTGACGACTATCAAACCGCCGTGCTCGACTTTGCCAAGGTTCTGGACGTGGTGCAGACGAATTATGCCGAGCCGGTTGACGTAGACAAGGCCGTTTACCAGGGCGCCATCCCCGGTATGCTGCGGATGCTGGACCCTCACTCCAATTTTTTTGATGCCAGACAGTTCGCCTTGCTCCGCGAGGATCAGCGCGGGAAATACTATGGTGTGGGGATGGTGGTCGCCCCGCGCGAGGCCCATACAGTAGTGATGTCGCCCTACGTTGGCGCCCCTGCCTATAACGCAGGATTACGGCCTGGCGATGTGATTGTAAAGGTTGACGATAAATCGACCGAAGGTCTCACAACCAGTGAAGTTGCGGACATGCTGAAGGGTCCGAAAGGGACCGTTGTAAAGATCACGGTTACGCGCGAGGGTTACGCGGACCCGTTGGTGTTCACCGTGACGCGAGACGAGATTCCACGGCATTCCGTCGATATCGCTTTCATGCTGAAGCCTGGAATCGGTTACATCCGCCTCTCACAGTTTAATGAGACGACCGACCGCGAAATCGCGGATGCACTAAAGGCCTTGGGAGCACCGACGCTTGACGGATTGATCTTTGATTTGCGCGGAAACCCCGGCGGACTTCTGAATGAGGCTGTCGCCGTAGGCGATATGTTCCTTGAAAAAGGACAGACGATTGTGTCCTATCACGGACGGAGCGCACCGGAGCGGAGGTTTACCGCGATTCGTGGTAACCAAGGGATGACCGTTCCAGTGGTTGTACTGGTCAACAACAATTCGGCATCGGCGGCTGAGATCGTTTCCGGCGCAATTCAGGACCACGATCGTGGGTTAATCGTCGGCGAGACCACCTTCGGTAAGGGGCTTGTGCAAACGGTTCAGCCACTTTCAGAAAATACCGGCTTGGCTCTAACGACGGCGCGTTACTACACGCCAAGCGGGCGGTTGATTCAGCGCGATTACAAATCGATCTCGCTCTATGAATATCACTACGAGCGCAAAGTACCCGATCATCCAACCGAAATTCGCCAGACAGATAGCGGGCGACAGGTTACCGGTGGCGGCGGAATTACCCCAGACATCATTGTAGCGATGCCGAAGCCGGACAAGTTCCAGCAGACGATGTACCGTGATGACGTTTTCTTCCCCGCCGAGCAAGGTGTCGCGGGATTCACGCGGTATTACCTTGGGACGAAACCAACGATCACCCATAATTTTGAAGTCGACGACAATGTATTGCGCGTGTTTCGCGAGTATCTGACGAAACACAACATAAAGTACACTGAGCCCGAGTACGCAGAGAATCTGGATTGGATCAAGCGAAAGATCAAACAGGAAGTCTTTATGTCGACCTACGGCACTCAGGAAGGGTTCAAGGTTCTGCTCGAAGCAGATCCCCAGGTGCAGAAGGCCGTGGAATCAATTCCGCAAGCACGGGCATTGTATGAAAACGCCCGGAAGGTCGTGGCACAGCGGAGTGGCGCACCTGTGACGTCGACCGACCAGCCGTAGCCAAGCTTTAGTACAGGACAATTTCACGGGGCATGCTTATGGCATGCCCCTTCTTTTTTGCTGAGCACGCGGCTGTCACGGATACACGATCGACGGCTTCAGGTTGCCCAGTCGACGAACTCCTCAGGATCCGGCGGAACATACTTGCGCGAGGCCGCTTCGACGCACTGTCGTGACTGGCATCACATCTCCCTCTTAGCTCTGCCTGCGACACTTGGAATGTGAAGTACGCGACGCTAACGACTTACCGGCGTCTGTCGCAGATATTCTTCCTTGGCTTGTTCGTGCTGCTACTGCTCCGCACGGAGTTGCGCGGTTCATTGCATTCACTGGGAGATGCCATCCGTTTGCCCTACCCTGTACAGTTCTTCTTCGAACTCGATCCGCTTGTTGCCATTTCCAACGCTTTAGCCAGTCACTCGCTCTATCGCGGTCTTTTGTGGAGCCTGGTCATTCTCCTTCCAACGTTCTTCATCGGGCGGTTCTTTTGCGGATGGATCTGTCCACTGGGAACGATTAATCACTTCTTTGGGTCACTGAAATCTGAAATGAAGCGCGGGAAGACCCTGATTGAATCCAATCGATACAAGAAATGGCAGACTACTAAATATTATTTGTTGATTGCGGCGCTCCTCGCGGCATTCTTTGGTTCAGGAATAATCGGTTGGATTGACCCATTTTCGCTTCTGACACGTTCTCTAGGGCTGTCGATTATTCCCGCTGGAAATTATGCCGTACATGCAACATTCAAGTCCGCAGAGCATTTCGTTTTTCTACCCCTGCAGTTCCTGCTGGGAATCATTCACTTGATCTTGAACGCTACGATTCTGAGTTTTAAACAGCCTCATTTCCGGCAGGGGTTCTTCCTCGGGTCACTGTTTGTGTTTCTCCTGCTACTGAATCTACGAGTGACGCGATTCTGGTGCAGGGCGATTTGTCCCCTGGGTGCGCTGCTTGGCGTGGCCTCGCGATGGGCCATTCTAGGGTTGCAGAAAAATCCAGCGTCTTGCGACGACTGCAACCGGTGCCTGCTGCATTGCCAGGGCGGCGACGACCCGATTGGCGGGGTGCCGTGGCGAAAATCGGAATGCCACTTGTGCTTGAATTGCCTCGGAGAGTGCCCGCACGACGGGCTGTCATTCAAGTTTTTCCCAGATGACGACACTCTCGCGGTCGGGCCGAATCTCAAGCGGCGCGCGGCGCTGACGTCGATTGCGGCCGGCGCGGCACTGGTTCCGCTGATGCGGAGCACTTCGGCATTTGCAGCCGAAAAGAACGAAAAGCTGTTGCGTCCGCCAGGGGCGCTTGACGAGTCCGACCTTCTGGCTCGATGTATTCGCTGCGGCGAATGTATGAAGGTTTGCCCGAACAATGCGCTGCAACCTTCCTTCGCGCAAGCGGGGATTGAGGGCGTATGGACACCTGTGCTAGTGCCGCGGATAGGCTATTGCGAATCGAGTTGTGTCCTCTGCACCCAGGTTTGCCCTACCGGGGCGATCTGGCGGATGACCCCGAAAGAAAAAGGCTGGACGGTTGAACTGGCCGGTGACACGACTCCCATTCGAATCGGGACTGCTTTTTACGACCGTGGACGTTGCTTGCCGTGGGCGATGGCGACGGACTGCATCGTGTGCGAAGAGTGGTGTCCAACTTCGCCGAAGGCGATTTATATGCAGCCCGCCGAGGTCGTGGACGCTTCGGGAAGAATCAAACATCTGAAACAGCCGTGGTTGAATCCGGCACAATGCGTGGGCTGTGGGGCATGTGAGTATGCATGTCCCGTACACGATCATCCCGCCGTATACGTGTTAAGCATTGGCGAGAGCCGGTCGAAGACAAACCAGATATTGCTAAACCGGAGCAGGGGGAAGGCGGAGTCATGAGACGTCGGAGACAGGCATTGTTCGTGTGCGCGGGTTTCGCTGCGGCACTTATCACAGCCACCTTCGAGACAGCCGGGTGCGGGGCAAAATCGTCAGCATCGGCAGGCGGGACGATCTCCACGTCCGCCTTCTTTCCTGCCGGCACGGCAGTACCAGGATGGGCTCGGGGCGAGGAAGTGCGGACGTTTTCGGCAACCGAGTTGTCGAACTATATCGATGGGGACGCGGAGAAGTACATCAAGGTTGGCGTGCAGTCGACGGCAACAGCGGATTACAGATTCCAGAACAAATTCGACGCTGTCGCCGATATCTACTCGTTCGGCAATGCCTCCGGCCCGAAGGCGATTTACGACTCTGAACCTCCTGGCGACGCCGCATCGCCAAATGTGGGAGAGGCAGCCCGCCTGTACGGACAAAGCCTCGTTTATCGGAAGGGTCGATACCTGGTGAGGATTGTGGCGTATGAAGCTTCGCCACAGATGCAGCAAGCAATTCTGGATCTCGGCAAAGCAATTGAAGCAAAGTTGGAACAGTGAGTGCATGGGAAAACCTGGTGACGGAGGTGTGGAAATGACGAATAAAAGTCGACGAGGTTTTCTGAAAGATTGCATCTCGGGTGCCGCTGCGCTCGGAGCAAACCAACTGGTTGCGGCGGGGGCCGTCATTCCCACTTCCCTGCCGAAATCGAAGGTAGTCATTGCGCGCGATGCCTCCTTGTATGGCGAAAGTGGTGCACCTGATTCTGCACGGGTGCTGAAGTTACTGGATAATGCAATGCAAAGTTTCTATGAGACCAAGGATGCGGTGGCTGCGTGGAGGAAGGTTATCCGGCCCGGAGAAGTAGTCGGACTGAAGGTGAATACCATTGCAGGCCCGGGACTATCAACGCATGTGGTACTCGTCGAGGCGATCTGCGAAAGATTGAAGCAGGCCGGGATCAAGCCAAACTCTATTGTGGTGTGGGACCGGACAAATCATGAACTGGAACGCGTGGGGTTCCATCTTTCGACTGATCCGAATCGCGAACGGGTCCTGGGCACTGACACGAAGGACGTGGGATACGAGGACGTTGCGTATTCAAATGGCACCGTGACAACGCGCTTCTCAAAACTCCTGACGCAGACATGCACCGCAATGATCAACCTTCCCGTATTAAAGGACCACAGCGGTGCCGGGATTACGCTGGCAATGAAGAATATGTACGGGGTGGTGAATAATCCGTCCGATTTTCACGAAAATAACTGCTGCCCGTATGTTGCGGACCTATACGCGAGTGCAGTGATCAAGAACAAGTTCAGGCTGTCGATCTGTGATGCCTTTACGGGATGCTACGAAGGCGGACCGAGCTTTCACCCGCAATACACATGGAAATTTAATGGGCTGATGGTGGCGACCGATCCGGTTGCGCACGACTACACCGGCTGGCAGATCATCGAGACGAAACGGCTCGAGAAATCGTTGAAGACATTACGCGAAGCGGGGCGGCCACCGAACTACATCGCAGTCGCGGCGGATCGGGAACATCGGCTGGGGACGAACGATCCCGCCCGAATTGCGGTGGTTGAACTCTAGCTCTGGGGTGATTTCGCCCGATCGAGGAACTGATGCGGACAACCAATGGATCAGCGAGCCCGGTACCGCTTACGCGCAGGGATGCAATGTTGCGAATTTTGCGACTCGGCGGCGTCGCAGTGGCGACGACCGCGACGGCGCTTTATTTGTCGGAACGAAGCCAACATCCGGTCGATGATCTGATCGCAAACGCAAAACGGGATCACACCGTGCCGCCGGTAATGGCCTTGCCTGTTATGGCGGTCGTCACAAACGGAACGCCTCAGCAGCTGGTCCAGACCGCACTCGAGCAGCTCGGTGGCATCGGACGATTCGTGTCCCGATCTGACGTAGTGCTGATCAAACCCAATATTGCATGGGATCGCACACCAGAGCAGGCGGCTAACACCAATCCTTCGGTGGTAAAGGAGCTCGTTCGGCAATGCTGGAATGCGGGTGCGAAGAAAGTGATCGTAACGGATGTAAGTTGCAATGATCCGCGACGTTGCTTTCAGCGATCGGGGATTGCGGATGCCGCAAGCAGCGAGGGAGCGCAGGTGTTGCTGCCCGATACGGCTAGATTCAAGCAAGTCGATATGGCAGGAATGGTTCTGCAAACATGGCCCGTATTTCAGCCATTTCTAGAGGCCGACAAGATCATTAACGTGCCGGTTGCAAAACACCACAGCCTGACAGGCGTGACGCTCGGGATGAAGAATTGGTATGGAATTCTTGGTGGGCAGCGGCAGCAGTTGCATCAACATATCCACGAGAGCCTTGTGGATCTCGCGGACTTTATGAGGCCGACGTTAACGCTGGTGGATTGCTATCGGATTTTACTGCGCAATGGTCCAACCGGTGGAAATCTGGAAGATGTGCAGCTAAAGAAATCGCTGGTGGCCGGGACGGACCCGGTGGCATTGGATGCTTATGTGGCGAAAGCGTTCTGGAACATGGAAGCGTCGGCAATGCCGTATCTGCAGCAGGCGCAGGCTCGACACTTGGGCAACATAGACTTCGCCGCAGTATCAACGAAGTTTGTGAACTTAGTCTGACAAAAACCTCAACAAACCGAAAAAATCGAGAGCTAACTCTGGAGGGCAGCCGCGCGCCCTCCGGCTCGACTGCTATTGCACGGTCAAGGTGTAATTCGCCGCGTGGCTGACTCCACCGCCGCTGGCAGTGACCGTGACAGTATAGGTCCCGGCCGGAGTCTTCTGACCGGAGCTTGATCCGCCATTGCAGCCCGCGATTCCCAGAAGCACACCGAGCAGCACGACCATCGCCGGTATAGCAACGCGCCTGACTGCTCGGCGGCGATAAATCAACAGAGCCAGGCAGCAGAGGCAGGCTAGCGGCATAAGCAGCCATCGTGCGGGAGGAATTGTCCGAATATTCCACGGCAATGCAGCAGATTGAGTAGCGTTTGTTTTGAACGAAAGAACGGCACTTATGGCCGAACCGCTCGGGGTCAAGGTTGTCGGAACAAATGTACAGGTGGTGTAAGCAGGAAGCGAGGAACACGCGAAGCCGGTCTGCGCAGTGTAACCGTTCAGAGGTGTGATCGTAATTTTTGTTCCGACAGAACCGCCGGCAGGGACGCTGCCTGCCGTGGGATTGAATGCTATGGAAAAGTCGGCTGCGCCAGAGGCATTGACAACCTGTGAAAGGGACGGCGACGTGCTGCCTGCGTAGGTTGTATCGCCACTATACTGCGCGGTGATGCTATGCGTGCCCTGCGTCAGCGTACCGGTCGAGACCGACGCCGCGCCGGCTGCCAGAGTGCCGGTCCCAATTTGCGTGGAGCCGTCGAAGAAATTCACGGTTCCGGTTATCGTGCCGGCGGTTTGCGACGTGACCGTTGCAGTAAAAGTTATGGACTGCCCGACGGTTGAGGGATTGAGCGAAGAAGCAATGGCGGTCGTCGTGGCAGGTTTTGTGCTGGCATTGACAACCTGCGAGACAGCGGGCGAAGTGCTGGCTGCGAAGTTGCTATCACCACCGTATTGCGCGGTGATGCTATGCGTGCCCTGCGTCAGCGTACCGATCGAGACCGAAGCCGTGCCGCCTGCGAGAGTACCGGCTCCAATTTGCGTGGATCCGTCGAAGAAGGTGACAGTGCCGGTGATGGTTCCCGCCGCCTGAGAACTAACGGCTGCCGTAAATGTTATCGGCGCGCCAACCGTCGATGGATTCGAGGAAGAAGTGAGCAGAGTCGAGGTTGCAGACACTGATCCGCCGGTGACTACTTGCGAGATGGCCGATGACGTCGAACTGACAAATTTCGGATCTGAACTGTAGACCGCGGTGATTGTATGCGTCCCGCCGGCGAGTGTTGAGGTCGTGAACGTTGCGTGCGCGGTTCCGTCCAGTAGCCCGGTGCCGATCGTGGTGGTGCCATCAATAAAGAAAACTGTACCGGTTGGGGTTCCGGATTGAGTAGACGTGACGTGAGCAGTGAACGTAACGGGCTGGCCCGATGCCACAGGGTTCGCTGAGGAGGTAAGTGCCGTAGTCGACGGATCGTAGCCGTTATAGGGCGCAAACCCGTTCATGTACACGATCTGGGGACTTCCCTGGGCATTATTTGAAATAAGGAGTGAGCCGGGATCTGGGTACTGAATAGTCGGCATGAACGTAACTTGAATGGAGCAGTTCGCGCCCGCCGCCAACGTGGCGCCACAGGTAGTACTCGCCACATGGTAATCGAAACTGGCGCGGATCGCATTCGCGGGGAAAGCAACGGCGGAAGTGCCGGTGTTGGTGAGCTTTACCGTCTGCGGCAGACTCGCCGTATTCAACGGTTGAACACCATAATTCAATTGCGTAGGCGCGACCAGCAAGAGAGTACCGGAAGCTCCCACGCCCTGAAGTGCAACGATCTGTGAGCCACCGAAGGAGGCATTGTTGGCGAACGTCAGCGTACCGGTTGACGGACCCGTGGCTGGCGGAGTAAATGTCACGCCAACCGTGCAAGTCCCTCCGACAGGAACGGTTTGATTACAATTATTCGAGGCCACTTCGAAGTTCGGCGATATCGATAAGGTGCTTGGGCCCAACGGACCCTTGCCCACGTTCTGGAGTGTGACGGTCTGGACTGGACTGACCGCGCCCGTTTGCGCGTTCCCAAAGTTCAGCAGGGGCGGAACGATTACGGCCGTAGGCAGAGCCAACCCGGTCCCAAGTAGCGGCACTGCGAGCGGACTTGCAGGGTCATTGCTGACGACTGTCAGATTTGTATTGCGGATGCCGGCCGCCGATGGGGTGAAGAACAGCTGAAATTCACACGATCCTCCACTAGGAATTGTAAGCGGAGGCAACGTACAGTTGGCGGTGGTCTGGACTGGGGAAAGCGTGAAATCGCTGGAGCCTGGAATCATGGATGTGATATTCAGTGGGCCGCCACAGGATGACGCGTTCCCGGCACAGGGAATGGGAGCGTTGTTGCTGATCGTAAGAAGGTGTGAGAGTTGAACGGTTGTTTGTCCGATTTGGACGCTACCGAAGTCGAGAGGCGACGGCACGACAAAATACGTGAGTCCTGGCTCGGTATTTGTGACCACGTTCGCGCTTAGCGCCAGGGTCGGCACTCCGGTTAACCCCGCGCCCGCGACCGTTACTGTGGCCTGCTGAAGGCCGGTCGCAGTTGGTGTGGCTTTGAAACCAAGGTCGATCAGGCAATTAGCGCCAGCCGCAATCGTGAACGGCGGTGCGGTTGGGCAGTTCCCGTTGGAGACGGTGAATTCTGACGCATTCGTACCACTGACGGTGATGCTACTGACCTGCTGCGAAGTCGTGCCTGGATTTGAAATCACGAAGCTGGCGGTCGAGCTTCCACCCGTGGCCACAATCCCGAAGGAGTGCGAGGTAGGTGATATATTCAGAGTCGAACCGGCAACAAGCCCGCTGAGCGGGATTGTTTGGGGCGATCCTATTCCGGTGTCGGTCAACACGAGATTCGCGGTTCGCGTTCCGGTTGCGCCTGCAGCGGGAGTGAACTGCACCTCCATCTGGCAATACGAACCGCCAGTGGGGACTGGCAAGTTGCAACCGGGCCCGCCGGTCGAAGTGAGCACAGCCTTGAAGTCGGCAGCGTTGGGACCCGTTATGGACGCGTTTGTTATGCTCAGTGCGATGTCGCCGTTATTGGAGACAAGCACGCCTAAATTCTGGCTGGCGGTCCCGGCAGCCTGTGCAGGAAACACAATGGGATTCGGCTGAACCGAAAGACTCGCGCCGCCACCTGTATTGCCCGCCAAGCTCACTACCTGCAAACCGCCAATGGCATTGCTAACGATATCCAAAGATGCTGATCGTGAATCGGTACAGGCAATTACTCCCTGGCATGCCGGATTTGGAGCGCCCGGCGCGAAAGAAACATTGATGGTGCAACTTGAATTGGGCGCGAGGCTTGCCGGGCAATTATTGGTCGTCACAAAATCGCCCGGGTTGTTCAGATTGCCGACGGCCGCGGCCAAGACGATTGCGAGCTCCATCGGACCCGCCCCTGTATTTCCAATGGTGACGGTCTGAGAGGGAGATACACTTCCCACCGCCGTATCCGCCATAGTCAAATACGTCGGCGATACACTTATTTTTGGTGAGGTTCCGGTCGTGTCCCACTTCTGCAAAAACGCTGGCGAATACGCGTTCGGATTCGGCGGATAGACTCCAGGCGTCGTAGGAACCGCCGATGAAAATCCAGAAACATAGAGATCATTATTCACGGCCGTGATGTTGTAAACATTCCCGAAATTTGACCCGATTGTTGTGGCGTATGGTAGCGTTTTGCCGTCCACACTCATCTCCGCCAGAAATGGGACAAATGCCAATAGGTTCCCGACTGAAGGAGTTAGATAGGCATCCGGAGAGAAGGGAAAATTCGGAGAAGAAGTTACGCCGCCGAGCCAAAGATTTCCATTTGCATCCTGGCCTATGGCCTCGCCCCAATCAGGTCCCGTGCCTCCGAGATATGTGAGAAAACTGAGAGTACCTGAAGGACCCACTTCTCCAACGACGACACTTCCGCAGGCATTGGGAAGCATCGGCTTCAGAGCCTTCGCCCATTTGCAATCAGATCCGTTTACGTTGGTGTAACTCGATTGATACACGCCCGCAGTAACTGGCAAGTGCGGCGACGCAGTCGATCCGATGAAGAACTGGTCGCCGGCTCCATCGATGGTTGTTGCAGCAATCCCGTCATCCGCATCACCCTGAATTATGGTGAGATAACTCACGGTCAGTGCATTTTGCGCCGAGCGAAGCAACTTCATCAGAAACATGTCGGTTCCTGCTGCCGTGGCACCACCAGCAGGCGGGTACGTGTGGGTCGGCGCGCCAATGCTCGGCGGAAACGCTGAATCCGTTCCACCGGCCACATAAATTGCGCCAGTGCTGTCAAGTTGAAGCGAATTGCCAAGAGAACTCTTCGCACCACCCAGAAAAGTTCCATATTTGAGCGCGCCGGTATTGGGATCGAGCCCCATCAGGAACAGGTTGAAGCATGGACTGGTGGTCGTCGAGCAAACCGTACCTGCAAATGTGGTCTGCAGAGTGGTCATCGCCGGTTTCAGGTCTGAGGAGTTCGTGGTACCCATGACAACTACATCGTTCGTGAGAGGATCGAGTTGCACGATGCTAACCGTTGTCGTTTGACTGCCGCCAATCAAGCTAGACCAGAGCAACTGCGATCCATCGGGGCTTAGCTTGAAAACAAACCCGTCGGGACAATTGAAAGATGGCGATTCAGACAAGAGGCACGTACTTGGCGGCGTGGACTTACCGATATTACCCACCAGCGGGAAGTCGACCGACGAGGTAAGGCCGACAGCATATACGTTCCCGTTGGCATCAGGCGCGACATACCAACCGCTGCTCTCTCCAGTCCCACCAATAAAGTCCGAATACAGCAGAGTACTCGCCGATGGATCCATCTTCGCGACAAAGTTGACGAAGGAGGCGGTCAGCGCGAGATTCACGGGATTTGCGT
Organism: Candidatus Acidiferrales bacterium; assembly: GCA_963723725.1. Taxonomy (GTDB): domain Bacteria; phylum Acidobacteriota; class Terriglobia; order Acidiferrales; family UBA7541; genus Acidiferrum. Next base: position 419,743 of record CAVRSA010000009.1, on the reverse strand, counting down.
CAAATGCTCCCGCCGTCGCCGGGAAATCGGTCCCTGCCGTATTTCCAGTGATGTAAATGTACCCGCTGGAATCAGTTTCGACAGAGATAATGGCGCTTCCATTGTTTCCATTCGATGAGCCGAGCGTCACGGAAAATACCAGAACGGGATCGATCACCAGAGTTTTGCTGTGATCATAAGGACCCAGCGCAAAATGCAATTTCCTGCCCTTACGCTCGAACCGGCTGGCTACTTGCTTACGCTTGCCGTTAATTTCCTGATAACTGACCGGCCGGTGCAAATGAACAGTTCCCGCTTTGGTTGTCAGCAGTGCATCGCCTTCGTGATCGATCGAAAGTGTTTGCGCGCCGGAAATACTCCAGAGAATGTTGTCAGGATCCGCTCCTGGCGCGATTACGAAATCGTATTCAAGTTCCTGCGGGTTGCCGTAGAACACCAGATCGATGCCGGGATAGATCTCACTCATCTCGACGCGTTTGTAATGCACTACGGAGCGATGCCAACCCGAAGGATCGCTCCCGGAGAAATAATTGCTGCGGCCAAGTTGTTCGTCAATTCCCGACGCAGTCGCCGCGCGATTTGCACCAACCAATTGCAGCTGAAGATCGCTTTCAATCGCCGAGCCGAGAGACATCGCCGCACTCGCCGGCTGTAATCGGGGGGCGTCGCCCTGGTTCGTATTCAGCAGGCGAAGTCTGGTGACGCCGGGCGAAAGGCCTAGCGCGTAGCCAGGCCCGTGGGCAACATAAGCAACGTCTCCTGGGGCTTGGCCAGCGTTCAATTCGAAATCCATCGGTAGTTGCAAGTAAGACTGCATTCCGGAATTGCGGTGGACTGCGGTTGGGACTCGCTGATTGGCGGATAGTGCTGCAATCGGTAGAGGAGGGTTCGGCGAGGCCGATCGGTGTGATCGCGTGATCGGTACTGCGGGTTTGTACGGTATTCTGCCATCAACTATCTCTGGAGACTTCGATTCGTCGTTCGAGATCTGCGTGGCCACTCGGCTAGACCTCATGGCTTTATCTACGTCCTGACGCTTCGCAGTCTGGATGGCGACACCAGCACCGATACCCACTAGAAGCAAAAGCAAATAGCCCAGTGTCTTTCTCATGTTCATCCCCTGTTGACATTCGCAGCTGTCTTCAAAAACTCATCCGTGCTTCTCGACGGTTCATTGAGTTACATGAATAGTCGGTACCCCACGCGGTGCGCCGATATGAAACCGCGACCGATCCAATTTTGGATTCAGAGTGACTTCCAGAATCCTGAGATCAATTTCGAAATCCTCCACTGGATGCAGCACCTGAATTTTCCATGGGAAGCAACCGTCCCCTGCTTCTGATGGAGCTCTCGCCATGACACGCCAATCGGAATAGTGAATTTCTGACAGAATTGAGCCATCGGCGTTGAACAGTTTGAGCGAGGAGACCGTCCCGGCCGCCACATCAAATTGCAGCGAACCTGAGATTGGCTTGCCAGCGCGCGGGGGCAGATCGATATTGACGGTTACCGTAGTTCCGGTGCGGGTGGCCCGCTCTCGTGCGGATACCGACGATCTCCCTTCTACCCAACGGAGCGCGTCGAGAAATTCCTGCGGACGCAGGCCCAGGTTCCCTGCCCTGAAATCGGCGGGCAGATCGTTCGGGCCCACATAAAATTTCATCTTTGCGCCATCGGCCGCGAGCAGGTGGAAATCCCGGTCGTCACTGGCCATATCAAATATCCGCGTGCCCGATACGGGAACGACTCCGATTACGCGTAACCAGGAAGGCTGCGCGTAATCCATGTATGCGCCTACCGGCTTCGATTTCCCTTCCAGTGCCCCGAACTTTGGTCCCCGAAACACGCGGACCTCGGCCACGGTTTTCAAACTCTGAATCTTGCGAGCCTGCGCATTGTAGACTCCAACGAGCGTCTCCGCCAGATCCGTATCGACTTGAGTGTTCGCAGCCACCGGCTTGAATAACTTACAAAACGCCGGTCCTCCCGTATTTGCTGCCTTCTGCTCTTGGGCCAAGGTACTGCGGGCTGTCAATGTTGCAATCGCGAGTGCGATTTCTCCGATCGCCAGAGACCATTTCAACGGGGAACGTACTTGGGTGAACTCGCGTTCACACCGAGGAAGCGCATTACTCATAACGCTGCCAGTTGACATTTTGCGCGCCGGTTGGGTAAGCACGGTGATGGTTGCCCTCAATGTCATTACATAGCTAACGCTAGCTACGCTCGAGAAAATCCTGGTATGGGGGCGGACCATGATTTCTTCGCAGGGCGCCGATTCTACCCAGTTATGCCCGAAATGCTCAACTACTTTTATTTTCCACGGCCTGGAGCTATCGTGTTTTTTCGGCTGCGTTAATCGTTCGTTACATATTGATAGTATGTAATCTTGAAACTGTTCTCGGTTGCTGGCGCTGAGTATCTCTGCTAAATTTATACTGTAATGCTTATGTACGCGCGTCGGATGGGCGAGTAGCTCAGCTGGGAGAGCGCCTCGTTCGCAACGAGGAGGCCGAGGGTTCGAATCCCTTCTCGTCCACCAAAATCACCAATAAAACAAAAGCCATTTCGATTCCATTGAAATGCCATGCTCTGACGAAGCGCTTACAGTTTAAGAACCCGCACTAAGACCAGTGGATTTGTTCCAAACAGCCCGCTCCTGTTAATCACAGTTATCTATACTTTGAGGTACAGTATCCAGATGCGATCCAATCGGTCCGTGCCACCCTGTGTCGTGATTCCCGTACTTATTTACCCCGACCCTGGCGCAGCGGCTGATTGGCTTTCAAAGGCTTTTGGCTTCACCATCCGTCTCCGCATCGGCAATCACCGCGTCCAGATGAAAGCGGGTGATGGCTGCTTCACCATCGCCGAAGGCAACGGGGTACCCAACAACTCGCACATCGTTCAAGTTCGCATCGAAGATGCTAAGGGGCACTGCGAGCGCGGGCGACAGAACGGTGCCATCATCCTGACGGAACCACACGACCAACCCTATGGCGAACGTCAATACAACGCTCAAGACTTTTACGGCCACCGCTGGGACTTTACGGAGACCATCACCGACGTAGCTCCCGAGGAATGGAGCGGCGGAGCATTTCATCTTGAATGACTCGATTATGGGCGCTCTACCACGGTAGGGACGTAACTACTGTGGGCGAATCCACTTCTCCGGTAATCTCATTTTCACCATCGTTTCCAGGGACCTAGGGCACGGACGAACCCCTCATTATTTGGCTGTGCGTTTCGTCAACGCGAGTATCCATTTTCCAAAATAATATGAGGCGTCGGGAAAGAACAGAAAAAATCCGGCAATAAGTGCCCCAAAAACGCGATGTACATTCCGTACAAACCCATTCCCAGAAACCGAAATGCGAGAAAGAATACAGCAATCCCAACAAATGCCACTGCCCACCTCAATTTGGATGTAAATGCGTCTAGGCTATATTGATTCCTCATCGTGCGTCGCACGGCCCAGACCGTCAGGGCAATGTTCACAACAAGACTCGCTGCTAAGAGTAGTGCTCTCATCCGATAATCCGTATACCCCACGGCCCGCTGCTATAAATGTAATGCAAGTGGCTTCTGGTTTGTTCCTCATAGTATCGAGCTAGCGGCGCGAATTGATCAATGCCGGGTGCTGCCGAGTGCTGATGCGAAGTTAGACGATAATGCCCGTTTCCCGGGACTCTGACATACCCGCGCGATTGTGGCGAGGCCCTCAAGGTGTTAACCTCCGTCTAGGTGACCTATGGAACACTCTTGGCTCATCGAGAAAGTTCTTACTGGCCTCGTTATTTTGGCCGTCGTAATTTTTGCTGCCCTTCGGCTCGGAGGAGGATTGGCCGCCGTAGCTGGGCTTGGCCAATTTCCAATGGCAATGATTCCTGCCCGTTTGCGGCGCTTTATTTTTGGCGAACGCAAATACCCCGCAGACAAACCGCATAACTGAACCGAGTGCACGCTGATTGCCTCCCGCCGATACTAGCTGCCACTTCGGCGGTTACGACGTGAAATGGGGACTTGAGATTCCCAAGCTGCCAGCGAATCATGTCTTTGCAGTCAGTAAGGCTTTTCTCCCATCCACTGATCCCCTTTGCATTGCGGGTGTCCGTCGGAGAGGCGAAGCAGTTCATCGTTCTCGTACATTGATACAAAATCGTCGATGACCCACCGATTGCTCTGTGGAATCACGGTCACAACGCCTTCATAAGGCTCCTGGGCCACTAGTATGTCGCAGCACGCTTCTTTGAGGATGAACTTGACGTGAACGTCCGCTCGATTCTCTCCGATGGCTCTGCTGTCGATAATCGAGAACTTTGTAGGACCTGCCGCTTCGTTTGGCCCTGAGAAGAGGCCTTCCTCCAACCATGGAGTCGCGGATTTGTATTGGTTTGCTTTGAGAATATCGCCGTAACGCCGGTAGTAATCGGCGTCGCACGCCTGGAGGCTGTCGAGTTCCTGCGCGAGTCGTCTGTTCAGAAGTGGCCAGAGGACTTTCTTTGGGTAGGGAATGCCCAGTGATCGGTATCGGGTAATGTAGATGTAGAAAACACGCACGGAGTAAAGCGGGACCTGCAGGGTGTTTCTGTGTACCCGAAGAGGTTCCCGTAAGCACGCCTCTATACAGAACCCTGCTTTTGTCGAACGGAACGTACCGGTCGGAATCGTGGCTTCGCCCGCAAACGGTGCAAAGTATTCCGGGGATGTTGTAGCAACGTAATTCTGTCACCTTAACGGCAACATAAATCTGTCACACCCCTCATAAGGCTGCGTGCACCAGGCGAGTATCGCCATAGTAGAAGGCAACGCGGCCATCCAAGGCTGGGTAAATCTGTACTTTGGCGCTTACGAAACTGAAAGCCATCAAAGCCATCAGGGCACGGTTTCAAAGGCGGCAACGATAGCGTAGAATTTACGCCCAAATTCTACGGGGAGCGAAGACAATGCGCCGATACCATCACGTCGGAATTCCCACTACCGAATCGAAGCCGGGAGAGACTTACCTGAAGCACCTCAAGGTCTTTGTCGTCAGCCACGAGAAAAGCCGGTTCGGCGTGGAGTGGATGCGTTTTGAAGCGGACGCAGCCGTTCCCGATCTCGTCCGGCACGTTCCGCACGTCGCGTTTGAAGTGACTGATCTCGTCTCCGAGCTTGCTGGTCATGAAATCTTGATCCCTCCTAACAGCCCATCCGACGGCGTCCGCGTCGCCTTTATAGTCGAAAACGGCGCGCCAATCGAACTGCTCGAATTCACCGATCCCTACCACCCTGCCGCCAGCAGGATTAGTTCGGGTAAGTGAAAGTGTCGTCAGGACGCATTCAGGAGATGCGCAACCCTACTATTTTTCTACGACATTACCACGGGGTGTCAGAACACCCAGAAGAGCTGCGACGATGATTAGTGCTGGAACATCCCCCAAAAGATGGCCACGCTCAGTAGGAGCATTCATTGCTTGGACGGCCATAATTCCTGCATGAACAAGACTCGACCAGACAGTGAACCAGATCAGGCTGCGATTCTGCAGAGGATTCCGAGAAGCAATCAGGAGAAACACGCCAAGAGTTGCATAGACGCCCAGTATCATTTGTTCGTATTCAGGCTGATTGGGCTGCCAGCGCCAACCAGAAGGCCATAAGGCCATCATAAGTGGATAGACTCCGAAAACAAAAATCAGCCCAACCAAAATCAAGGCTACACGCAGATAGCGAACTCGCGTCGCAACGTTCACTTACCACCTCCGCAAACTGTTACAGATGCGTAATCGGGCTTGGGCGGGAATGCTAGCCGTTGCGTTGGAATCGGTCAACCCCGATTTTTTGTGTATCCGGTAGCTTTGCTATCAGTGGTTAGCGAGAGAGCCTGCCGATCAGTCAACAGCCGATAGTTGAGAGGTTAGTGTAAGGTTTGTAGGAATGCGCGCCCCACTGGTCGTGCCAGTATCAGCGCGGCCCGAGCGGACTAGCCCGAGCTTGGCGGCTAGTACTCGAGACAGCCGGACCGACGATCAGAAAGTGTGTCCATTCCCATCTGGCAGCATCAATGCTGAAGCTAGACAGGGTCCGGCAAAGAGATTGGCGCGCTGTTAATTCAAGGATCGCTTAGCTCAACCTACCAGTCACAGGAGGATTCACATGTCACACCACCTCGATTCCCCGATAGCCCGGCAAGACATCCGTCTCGACATAACAGATCTCTACCTCTTCCGCGGAGAAACCGGCACCGCATTCGTCATCAATGTCTGCCATTCCATTTTTGGCCCTATCCCTGAACCCGGATACCACCCGGAAGGAATGTACGAATTTAAAGTCGATCTGAACGGCGATGCCGTCGAAGAGCTCACGTACCGTATTACCTTCAGGCAACGCGACGCGCAGGGAAGGCAGAGCTATACGATAACGCGTCTTTACGGAGCAGAAGCCGTTAGCCCCGAAACACAGGGCAATGTGGTCGCCGAGGGCACTACAGGCGAGATCGTAAGCACGGAAAACGGACTGCGGATGTGGGCTGGGAAAGCAGGTGACCCGTTCTGGATCGAGCCCGATGTGCTTCACGCGGTCGGCCATGCACTTCAGGACGGCACTACGATAAACCTCTCCGGTTGGGATTCAAGCCGGGCGAAGAATTTGTTTGCTGGTCACACGGTCTACTCCATCGTGCTAGAGGTTCCCGACAAAGAGTTGCTCGACGGAGCAAGGAACGACCGCCGAATCGGAGTCTGGGCGATCTCGACGTTGGCGACCGATGCAGGGGGGTGGCGTTCGATCAATCGCGTCGGCCTCCCGATGATTCACCCCCTGTTCACCCAATACAATGAAGATCTTGGGAATCGTCTGAATGCGGGCCGCCCGGCCGATGATCTCCATACTCATGGACCGACGATCGCCAAGGCAGTTGCTGGTGTAATTGCGGCTTACGGAACCGCCGAAGATCCTCAGGCATACGGCGAGAAAGTCGCGCGGCAGCTTTGCCCCAACATACTGCCCTACGAGGTTGGAACTCCCGCGGTCTTCGGGTTCGCAGGATGGAACGGCCGTTCGCTGACAGACAATGCTCCGGATGTCATGTTCTCCCTCGCGGCGAACACCCCTGTTCGCCTGGGGATCGGGAAGGAGTCGGTCGCGGCGAAGCCGTCGAAGAAATTTCCGTATGTTCCTGCTGCTGGCGAAAGCCGTCAGGCCTCGGCGTAGGCTTCAGCCCAGAGTGTGTTTTGGCCACGGCGCTCGTGCTCGTCGCACGGTCGAGGTGAGGTCCACCGCGACGGATCGATCTAGAAGCCACAACCTTGTGAGCCCTGGAAGGCGCGTTACCAACCGCATCCGTCACCAACGCAAATGTCAGACTGCAATCGGCCACAGGTCGCTAAGTCCGGCCCACTTTCTGGAAAATCCGGGCTATCCCTTGTCTGGCCAACGATTTAACCAGTTCATCGCTTCCTGATCTGTTGAAAAATATTCCGCAGTCAGGCCCCGGTTTTGAGCAACGCGTACTCCGAATGCGTCAACCGTTGGTGATTTACCGACAATTGCCAGTCGATAATTCCAACCCCGCTCTTGAAGGTAGGTAGTCAGTTCGACTGCTACCTGATACCTATCTAATTCCGAAACGGTGCCGTCCAACGCCAGAGCATTCACAAGAATCTTGTTGACGTGTTTTTCCGTAGCCATATCGCAAATTTGCTTTAGGAGTTGCAATGCCGCGACGGACTTAAATGTCCCGCCGCCAACGATACTCAGTACGCCGTCTTCCACCTTCTGTTGTGCGATGTAGAGGTCCATTGTGGTCCCGCCTGCGAGGAATTTTAGTGCTTCCGAACTAATCGTTGCTATAACTCGACTACGATTCAAACAAATACTCAGAGTGAAAATACTAAGGCATCTGACCCACTCCACCGGCCTGTCTCAGGGATGGCAGCGCGGGGTATCCAATCGGCCTCCTGGCGGCAGATATCAATTACGTAGATTTCGGTATAGAAGCGATTCTTCATCGTCAATACCTTAGGAGGAGATGCTCCGTGGACTGAACATCGAGAAGGTCGGGGATTTGGAAACAAGCCCCTCAGGCGGTTACCAATTCCCCTCCCTCTTCAAGCCGCCTAACGGGTTTTGCGGTTGCCGAATTGCATATAAACCCCGATCGAAAAAACATCCAAACCCGCTCCAGACGCGCCAGGAGAGGAAGCATAAGACATTCAATAGCTAAGAACCAAAAGGTCCGTGGGATTCTGCTATGGCCGCAGTGAGGATTCTAATTGCGGATGACCAAGAACTAATCAGGCTCGGCATACGAGCTTTCCTGTCGCTGCAGAATAACCTACGAGTGGTTGGCGAAGTTTCCAAAGCTTCGCAAATAGTTGAAACGGCAAATCGCACGAAGCCCGACGTAATCATTTTGGAACCTGTCATGGCGGAATTTGATGGGATTGAAGCGATCCGTGAACTACGGTCGATTCCAACTCTTCCGAGCATCGTGATCCTCACCAGCTACGAATCCGCCATCAGGGCCCGGAAGGCGCTCGAAGCGGGCGCAATGGCATACGTTCTCAAATCGGACCCAGGCAATGAGGTGAAGATGGCCATCGAAGCCGTGCTCCGGGGTCAGAGATATTTAAGTTCCGCCGTAACGGCTGCCTCAGCGAACCGTCCCGCAGGAGGATCAGCGATACCGAAGACACTTCGGCCACTGTTGACGACCAGGGAAATGGAAATCCTCCGACTCTTGTCGTTAGGCAAGAGTAGTAAACAGATCGCAGATGGTCTCGAGGTGAGTGTCAGAACTATCGAGACTCACCGGGCAAATATGATGCGCAAACTGGGACTACACAGCGTTACTGAAATGCTCCACTACGCATTTAAAAACAATGTTTTCAAACCGCGTATGGATTCCTGATGGACCACATCTGTTACGGGACTTCGACGAAGTCTCACGCCAGTAAATGAGGAGCTACCTCGGCGCGTCAGGCAGCGATTCTTCAACTACAAAGACAGACCGTGACAAACCGGCATCCACCGAGGGAGATCGTGGTTGAACGGAAGGGGACTTCGGCTCGAAGTTCCGAATCCCTCACCTGAGACAGCAGAGCAGCGCAAATTCTCATCCTTCGATGAACCGGGTGAGTCTGGACTAATGCTAAGATGCAAGGTCGTAACTTGCACTGACCGGGAGAATCCACCACGGACGCGATGAAACGTCCTTTTCCAGTTACATTTCTGGGCGGCTTATTCGTTGCAGCGGGCCTTACGAGCCTCGTCTACCACGTCGTTACGAGTCCTTTGGATCGATGGACTGTCCCCATTTCCCTGGTTGGAGTAACCGCTATCGTGGGTGGAGTCTTCCTAATTCAGGGAAAACGCTGGGCTCGTTGGTTGGTGCTGGCGTGGCTCGCTATGCACGTTGTCGTAAGTGCCTATCATTCGTTCTCTGACTCCGCGGCGCATTTTATTCTCTTGCTCGCGGTCGGGTATTTTCTCCTCGGAGAACCCAGTTCGAGCTATTTTAAGGCCTCTCACCCGAGCTGATCCGCAAACCTTCCCCTTTTCCCCCTTTTAGCTACACATCGGCTTTTCAATCTATCGAAGGCAAATGCTCGCGCATCGCAGCAGAGGGGACGTTCTGGCAGACGGCGCGAAACGCCCGCGAGAAGCTCACACGCGTACCGTCGGCTCGCTCGCTTCGAGCTTATGCGAATACCCGCGGATAACCGCCCCGGCTCGAACAAACGCTCGCCTGTCCTTGCCTCTTGCATTCCCCAGAATGAAGATGAGCGCGGAATTTGTGCTTTAGACAACTATGAAGATGCGTCAACAGGAAAATAACTTGCCGTAAACACTGAAATCACCCACGACAATGAATACTTATAAAAGCAGAGGTCAACCGTGAAGACCTTAACTTCAGATACCGTCTTGACCGCCACTTCCTTATACCAGGTCAGTCTGGCCCGCACGGCTGACGATTTGATCGAGTGTCAGCGATTACGCTACATCGTATTCAATCTTGAGTTAAGACAAGGACTGCCTTCATCAGACCGCAACGGATTGGATGTGGACCGCTACGATCCGTTCTGTGACCACCTCATGGTACGGGATCTCGAGTCCGGCTGCCTCGTCGGAACATATCGACTGCAAACGGGTCACACGGCAATTCGGTACATGGGCTACTACAGTGAAACGCTATTTGACCTGTCTGCCTATGAACCTATTCGCCAAGAAGTGCTGGAACTCGGGAGGGCCTGCGTTCATGAAGATTTCCGCAACATGATGGTACTGCATTCGCTCTGGAAAGGTATTGCAGTCTACGCGACGCGTGTGAACGCGCGATACCTGGTTGGGTGCAACTCGATCTCTTCGCAGGATGAGAATTACGGATCGGCAATGTTTCAAGCCTTAAAAGATAGTCACCTCATTGAACCTCGATTGCAGGTTATGCCACATCCTGAACATGGGTGCTACGGAACCGGCGATCCTGATGAAGTCACACGCCTCCCTCGTCTGTTCCGGGCGTATCTTGATATCTCGGCAAAGGTGTGCGGTCCGCCCGCCATCGATCGCGAATTCAAGACAATTGACTTTCTGACACTGGTGGATCTGGCAAAATTACCGGAACGCGTGAGGACACGCTTTTTCTGAGACTCGGTTTGCACGGACTACCAAAAAAACGAGGCCAGCGGGGAGCCGGCCCCGTTTTTCGCCAGCGTCCTTATGACTTGCTCATCTGCGATTTAATCAGGCCGACAATGGCCATCACAATAGCGCCCCCGACACCACCACCACCAACGCTCGACAAGATAGAAGATAGATCCAAACCGGACCCTGCTGCCGAGGTTGCTGCGGACATCGCGGAAGACGCAGCGCCACCAGACGTCAGCATGCTGAGCAAGTGTCCACCAATTCCCCCACCGACAATGCCAGCAATGGAATTGCCAATCGGGCCAAGATCAAACTTCTTTAGCAGCGCACCGGCAACATTGCCACCGACGGCTCCGCTGATCATCTGAATAATAAGAGGTACGAGGTTCATTTCAGTTTTCTCCTTGTCGCTAGATGAACTGCTCCGGATTTGGATCAACCCTGGGATTTTGTTCTTCGTCCGGGCGGACGACGCAAGAATACTGGCAGACACGGTGCACTCTATATCAGGGACGGCCAGAGACATAGCAGAATTTTCCGGAGCCGCGGGTGCCGGAGTGTTGGCTCGGCTGGTCCGTTCTTTGCGAGTAATGATGCTTGCGCAACAGGTGAAGCTACCGTAGTCTATGACTTCCATGCACGCGAACATTCGATTTATTCGCTGCTTGGCGCCTGGTCCAAGCTGAATCTTTACGGGTCACCGGGAGATTGCTTTCGGTAGTGAGCGAGAACAGGAGAATCCTATGAGTTCCGAAACTGGCAAGAAGTGCGCACATCCAAACTGTTCGTGTAGGGTCACCAAGGGGAACTATTGCAGCATTGAATGCGAAGCGATGGAGAAAACTCCGGACATTGAGTGCACCTGCGGCCACCCCGGTTGCAAGGGCGAAATCGACGAAAAGCCGTAGCAGGGATTCAAAGCAAAATAGAGGTTTTTGCCAGTGCCAGAGCGGCCACGGAGTCACTGGGATTGTTAAGTTTGGCGCGCACAAAATCCTTCGTCCCGCCTCCCTTTATCGGGAACGTGGCATTGACTAGTTTGAGCAGAGCTTGCATGTCCTTCCCTGCCGACCGATGCTGCGCAAAAATCAGTTGGCCAGAGTCTTCGACGACCAGCAAAGCAATCACGGAGTCATGTTTGGCTAGTTCGTTGGCCAGGGGCAGGAGGAGCTCTGCCTGGGTGCCATCGAGGGCCTGGGCGATGAGATGCGTCCCGTCCGATCCCTGCGCTGCAGCGGAAACCATCCATTGGGCGCGAGCGACGGCCAGCAGTTGAGATGTTTCGCGAAGGTTCTTGAAGTTGGTGTCCCGTTCGGCAATCGTTTTTGCCACAGAAATGAAGAGTTCGTCTGGCGCGCAACTCAAGCTCTCGGAAATTCCGCGAACTGTCCTGAAGTCACTCGTCGCCAGTCGTTCAGCGCGGCTCCCGCAAGCGAACTCCACTCTCCAGTCCTGCCGAATCTTAGCCATGCGGCGCACCAGAATCATACCGATCCGGCCAGTTGATTTGACGTGTGTACCTCCGCACGGTTGCAGGTCAGCAGATTCGATTTCTATGGCGCGCAATAGTCCCTTGCGATCGACCTGTTTGCGAACACCAATTTCGGACAGTTGGTCCGCGGTGCCATAGCGAACGCTGACGGGGCGATCTTCAAAAATGACAGAGTTTGCGGCGCGTTGTGCGCCTTCAAGAATTTCTGCACTGGGTTCTGGACCACGAAGATCAATCGTGCAGAGATCGGAACCAAGATGAAAGGAAACGGTATACAGCCCGAACCGTTCCTGAAACATGGCCGAGAGCAGGTGCTGGCCGGTATGCTGCTGCATGTGGTCGAAACGACGTTCCCAGTGAATGGAACCCTGAACCAAACCTGGGCCGAGTTCCTTTGCGACGATGTGAAGAACATCATCGCCATCGTCGCGAACTTCAAGAACCCCGGCATCGCCGAGGCAGCCGAGATCGTTCGGCTGACCGCCTGAGGTCGGATAGAAGGCGGTCTGATCGAGAATAGCTTCCCAGGCCGGAACCATCCCGGAAGCCGACTGAAACGGTGCTGCAGGATTGCAGCTCAGTACCCGGGCCTCGAAGGATTGAAGATAAGAATCGTCGTAATAGAGGCGATGCGTCGTCATCGGAACGGATTTTAACATAGAGCCGTTTTACGGACGGTTGGGCGGCGAAGGAAAAGTCATGAACGGGAAAAGGGGTGCAGGGGCTAATAGAGAAGGCCGGGAAGGGCTCGAATAAGCAGCCTGGACGGAAGAGACCTTCCCGACGTGGTTCGGAGAGCCGGAGCGAGAGCGGATTACGTTAAACTTGTGGAATGGGAATACGGTTGATTGCCCTGGACATTGACGGAACGCTTCTCGGCAGCGATTGGAAAGTTTCGCCCGCCAACTGTGCGGCGATTCAGGAAGCGACGCGGCGCGGCATCGAGGTGGCCCTGGTGACAGGCAGGCGCTTTGACTTCGCCACCCCGGTGGCTGAGCAGATCGGTGCACCGCTGACTATGATCGTAAGCAACGGGGCACTTGTAAGAACCAATGATGGCGTGACCCACGTGCGGCATCTTTTACCCAGGGATACGGCACGGCGTGTGCTCGAATCGACGGCGGCATGGAGGGATATCACAGCCGTAGTCTTCGACCGTGCGATCACTCGACAGGTAATCCTCGAGAAAATCGACTGGGAGGACCTGGCGAAGGTTCCCTACTACACTCGCAACAAGGAGTTTCTCGCAGAAGTGCGACCCCTTCAGGACTGTCTGGACGAAGATCCGATTCAAGTGATGTATGCAGGGAAAGTGAAGCCGGTACGGGAAGCGGAAACGGCGTTGCGGCGCGTCCAATTTCGTAAGGAGTTTGCACTGGCAGTCACCATGTATGAAGCGAAAGATTTCGGGATGATTGATGTTGTGCACTCCTGCGTAACCAAAGGCGCGACCCTGTCCGAATGGGCAGGAATACGATCGGTTCCGGCGGAAGAAATCCTGGCCATCGGTGATAACCATAATGACCTGGAAATGCTAAACTTTGCTGGGACCCCTGTGGTCATGGAAAACGGCGTTGCCGAACTGAAAAACCGGGGTTGGCACGTTACCCACAGCAACGATGAAGATGGCGTGGCGGCTGCGATCGAGCGATTTGCCTTTAAGGAGCATTCTTAGTGCATTTGAGGGCGAGACTATCTGCCGGCATTTTGACAGGGCTAATCTTGGCCCTCGGTATCACGCCCAACGCGCGAGCGGAGTATATCGTGCTGCGCACAGGAGCGAGACTGAACGTAACGGGGTACGAATTGCTCGGCAGCAAGTACCGCTTGCAGCTGAAAGGCGGGACAGCGGAAGTTGCAGTTGAAGATGTCGTGGCGATTGAGCCGGAAGAGATTTTTGAGCCACTCCCTGAACCTCTCAGTCCAACGACTCCCTTTCACGACATGATTCGCGCAGCAGGAGAACGCTACGGAGTCGATCCGGACCTGATTCATTGCGTGATCGCGGTTGAATCGAATTTCAATTCGACAGCAATTTCAAGTCGTAACGCGCGGGGATTGATGCAGTTACTGCCGGCTACGGCGAACCGTATGGGTGTGAAGAATATCTTCGATCCTAAAGAAAATATCGATGGGGGAACGAAGTACCTGCGAGACATGCTGACGCGATATCACGGTAATTTGACCCTCGCATTAGCGGCCTACAATGCAGGGCCGGAAGCGGTAGGGCGATATGGAAATCGCGTGCCCCCTTATCAGGAGACGCAAAAGTACATTGACCGGATCGCGCGGGGATACGCGAAGATCAAGACGACTCCCGGGGTGCTGGAAACTCCCCCGCTTGGGTCGAATTCAATAAATTCATCGTTGCTGCAGCCGGGACAGTAGGATAGGAACTGCCCGGCCTCCCTTCACTCCACGGCGTTTCGGAACGAACTGCCCATACTGCAAAGCGGTTGAGAAGTGCTCCTGTCCCGATCGTGAACAACAAAACAGGTTACTGATTGGGAGGCGCTTGCAGAGGGGCAGTTGGATCTGTGGGTCCGGCATTCGGGTTGTTGGTGGCTGGAGGCGGGGTTGGATTCTGAGTTTGTGCGGGAGCCTGAGGCGAGTTCGGGTTACTCGCATTTCCAGTGCTATTGTTGCCGAAAACGCCCAGCGGATTTCCGTTCGGGGTTGGCATCATCGATCGCGCGCCGGTGAGCGAATCAACCGACGGATCCCAGACAAATTCGAACTGAAGATAATTCTTAGCCTTCTCGTACCACATGATCGATTTCTTGTTGATCTTGCTGCCCACACCGATGATATTTCCACCAATAATCACGCCATCGCTGAGATTCGCAGCCTGGAGTGATTGCGGATCGAGTGAATTGGAATCATCCGTCGAACCGGGCTGGCCATTCGGATTCGGCGTGGAACTCTGCTGAGGACCATTCGAATTGTTGCTGGATCCGAAGCCGCTTGAACCGAATGAGGAACTATTGCTCGAACCAAAAGACGAGTTGTTGCTGGAACCGAATGAACTCGAGGAACCAAATCCATTGGAAGAGCCGAACATCGAGGACGAGCCGGGAGCGCTGCCCATGGCAGTTCCAAATGCACCGGTTGCCTGCCCGGATGCGTTCGTGGCGCGATTCTTCAGGCTGCCAATTAGCATGCCGTTCGGCCCGACGTAGATCATGCGCCAGGACCCATCGGCGACGTTCATCGGGTCCTTATACGCCTGACGCATGAAGCGAAGGCCCGTTTTCGGCTTGTAAAGGTCTTCCAGCTGTGTCGGGAATTTATGCATCTTGGTGTAGTAAAGGCGAATGCCACGGACATATTGCTTGCCGCGCCAAATCATCTCTTCTTCTTTTTCCCGGCGAGCATCGGTAATCACGTTCACGGCGACAGTTGAGACCGCAATCGTCATCAGAGCCACAAGGAACATGATGACCATCAAAGCGTAACCGGCTTGGCCGCGCTTCATTCGGGTTGGCGTTGAGGGGCTCATGCTAAAGGATTCGTCGGCGCCGTTTCGATCGGATTCGAGTTCCGCATATGGGTATTGACATCCTCGTACTCGATGCTGTCGTTGCCTATATGTATGATGCGGATTGTGTTCTGTACGGTTTGTCCTTCCTCGACAATCCGTACGTCTTCGCCATCAAGCAAGAAGGCCTGGCGCGGACCGCCGGAAGGAAGGCTACCGTAGCCAAAGAACTTCCAGGCGAGAACCGGTTTAGGCGGTGGCGGTGGAGTCTGGGGGCCCTGATTTACGTGTACGGGCTTTGGAGCGACCTTGGGTCCGGCTTCCGCAACCGGCAGGGCACCCATGACAAAAATGTTGCGGCCGGTGCTCTTGTATTCGGTGGATTGCGCCTTGTCGAGACGGTCCAGAACGCCGCCAAAATCCTGGGCATTGATCGGAGTATAGGTCTTGTTGTCGAGCGAAAAGCCGGTGGACACGGGCGGCTTGGCGAATTCAAAATACCAGACCAATCCCGCAACCAGCACCAGCGCCACCAGTATGTAGAGTTCCCGAGTTTGCTTTCGCTCAGCCATCAGCTCTTCCGAAAATAGGTCCGCATGTGCAAATTTACCTTTAATATGCCCGAAACCGGCTGTCCCGGAAGGTTGTTCGGGGAATCAACCTGCAGGGAATCGACGATGTAGACACTCTTTGAACGCTGTAGCGCGTTCAGGAAGCGCACAATGCTCGTGTAATCGCCACTAATGGCTGTCTCGATTTCGATTTCTGTCAGACTTCGGCCGGAGATTTCCTTTGGATGAAATTTCTCATCGTCAATGTTGATATGATTCTTCTGCGCGACTTCAGTCAGTTCCTGCGAAATGGCGGAGTAACCACTGGCCGCAGGCGATAGTGATCCTTCAAACTCATCCAGTTTTTTCAGTGAAGCAGGGATTTTCTTCTGGATCTCTGACGCCCTCTGAATATCGGCCTTCACCAGTCCCACCTGGCGCGACTCGGTGGCGAGAACCGCGTCCGGATTCTGCCGGGCATCCCGCATGCGCAAGACGTAGAAGCCCAACGCACCGTCGGCCAGGAGCAGCAGCGCGAGCCCGGCGACGATCAGTTGCTTCTGGAGTTGAAAGTTCTTCATGCTCAAGCCGTCAAATACACTGCTGTGAATTCGACAACCACCGGGTCACTGCCAGACTGCGTACCGGCGTGTTCGGAAATCAGTTCGATCTGCGAAAATGACTTCGAGTCTTCGAATGCCTTCAGCAACTTCAGCTCGGCCTCCTGATTCATTGCGCCAACGATAAATTTGACGGAGACCGTTCCCTTTTCAAGCTTCGGTTCGATGCGGACGATGTGGACGCCTGGAGGAAGGGTGTGCTCCAAATCCATGAACATCTGGGTCCAGTTTATGCTGCGCGCCTGAATGACGGAGGTGATAAAGCTGGCCCGGTCGACCAGTTTCAGATTCTCCGGTTGTGCAAAAAAACGGTCAAGATCAGCGCGCTGCGCCTGCAACCGGGCCATTTCCGTCTGCATTTGGTGCGTCCGAGTGCGGAGTTGGGTGTCAGCCTTGCGCAAGCTGTAGTATTGCCAGCCGAGGATCAGGAGCAAGAGTCCGCCAAACACACCAACAGCCGCTGAACCTGCCAAGAAACGGCGATGGCTGAGCAGCGGTTTCGTCGCGAGATTGAGACGGATGTTCATGGCCCTGACCTATTCTCCCTCAGCCACGGTGCAACATCCAGCCAACCAGACCATCGAGTTCGCGGTCGGCAAGAGCAACGGCAGTGTCACCGATCTTGCCATCGGCCTTTGCGGCGCTGAGCAGTGAGCGAACGTCACACTTGAATTCATCTTCAAGCGGACGAACAAATTCCGGGAGCCGCGCACCCAACCCGGCGACGCGGACGGCTTGAATGCCTTCCTGCCAGGTGTCCTGGTAGTATGCCGCCAAAGGAAAGACTTCTTCGAGCAACATTTGCGGGGTAACTTCGCCAGCGTGGGTGGGCAATTCAGTGCAGCGGTATCCCGCGAGAACACCTTCGCGAACAATTGCCGTAGTCAGTGAAGTTCCAGAGACGCGGGCCAGCAATGTCGGTTGCCTGTCATCGAGTAGCGTGATGGCGGCGAGCGTCGAACTGAGGACCACTCCAGGCCGTAAGGACAGTGAATCAACCAGAGATTCGTATTCGCGAATGATCCGCAGCCGGGCAATCCCGGTGACGACATCTACACCGTCGGCGCGGGGCGACTGTCGCATGTAGGAAAGCAGCGTCTCATCCACTTCAAAGGGAACGCTCTTTTTCAGCTTCCATCGCAGCATGGGAATCGCTTCGGCAGAAGAGCGCGGGAAATCGTCAAAATGCTGGACAAAGACGCGAATAACGGGATCCGGGAGAAGAAGCGCAGCATCTTCCTCTTTGGCGCCCAAGCGGGCACAAACACTCCCGACGGCGGCCTTGATCGCAGTCAAATTGACAAGATTTGTCTCGATCGCGGAAGGGACCAATGCCCCGGCAGGGATTGCTTCAATCGCGAAGCCATCAAGGCTCCCGCTGCGGTGGAATCGTACTCCTGCGACGCGTTCGACAGAAATTTCCAGAGCAATGGGCGGATGGGCCGTCCCCTCAAGCCATCGCGAAAAGCGTCGAACGAGTTCGCTCTTGAAAATTCCTTCCTGATAGGCGTTGGCGCTAGTCAACGAACGTCACCTTGTTAATTTCCTTTAGCGTGGTTAAACCCGCGCGGATCTTACCCATGCCACTCTCGCGCAGCGTAATCATACCCTCTTCCACCGCAATCCGTTTGATTTCGGAAGTCGGTCTACGTTCAATAATCATTTCACGAATGCGGTCGGTCAAGTCCAACAATTCGCAAATAGCCGTACGACCGTGGTATCCCGTGCCCGAACATTCAAGGCACCCGGCTCCTTCCGAGAACACGAAGTTTTCCCACTGCAGGGGTGCCAGGCCGGCTTCGACCAGTTCCGCCGGTGTGTAGGTCTTCGGTCGTTTGCATTTTTCACAGATCAGCCGGACCAGTCGCTGGGCCATGATGCAGTTAAGTGCCGATACGAAATTGTACGGTTCAACGCCCATGTTGATAAAACGGCCGATGACGTCGGTTACGTTGTTGGCGTGGACCGTCGTGAAGACAAGGTGGCCGGTGAGCGCGGATTGAATCGCGATCTGTGCAGTTTCCTGGTCGCGGATTTCGCCGACCATGATCTTGTCCGGGTCGTGACGCAAAATCGACCGCAGACCGCGGGCAAACGTCAAACCCTTCTTTTCGTTCACGGGAATCTGTGTGATGCCGCGAAGCTGATATTCGACCGGGTCCTCGATGGTGACGATCTTGTCCTCGTCCGTCTTGATTTCGTTAATGGCCGCGTATAGCGTCGTAGTCTTTCCGGAGCCGGTCGGTCCGGTGACCAGCACCATGCCATAGGGCTCACGAATATACCGGCGAAACCTTCTTGTCTCTTCGGGAGAAAAGCCGACAACATCGAGACTGAGGCTCTGGAATTTTTCAGACAGCGTTTCCTTGTCAAGGACGCGAAGAACGGCATCCTCTCCGTGGCTAGCGGGCATGATCGAAACACGCAAGTCGATGAAACGACCTTTGTATTTCACCCGAAACCGTCCGTCCTGTGGAACACGGCGTTCCGCGATATCCAAATCGCTTAACACCTTGATGCGGGAAATGACTGACGAGTGCCATTCCTTGGCAATGGGTTGCATGGCGTGCTGCAGAACGCCGTCAATGCGGTACTTTACGGCAACTTCACCATCTCGCGCCTCGATGTGAATATCGCTCGCTCTACGTTCCAAGGCGGTGAAGATCACCGTTTCAACCAAACGGACGACAGGGCTGACAGTGGTATCGCGTGTAAGGCGATCACCAGAGATTGTTTCCTCTCCCTCCTCATCCTCTTTTGATACTTGCAGCGTGAATGCTTCCGTCGCTTGCTCGAGCACACGCTGTGATTGCTCGGTCCGCTTCAGAATGTCGCTGATCTGCCGGGGCGTGGCGACCTTTATGGCCAGCTTTTTGCCAAGAAGCAGTGGCAACTCGTCGCTCAGCAGGACCTGGCTCGGATCCGCTACGGCGATCATCAGAGAGTTGTTCTGCGAAACCAGTGGAACGAAGTTGTAACGGAACATCAGATCCGCCTGAATGGTGCGGAACAGTTCCGGATCGATTCGTTGCTCGTTCAGATCGATGAAGGCACAGCGATAGCGTTCGGCAAGCTTCTTCGCTTGTTCGCGCTCCTGGTTGAGGTCTACTGGACCCGCTACCGGGAAGTTCGTGTCTTGTATATTTGAATTCGTTGTAGCCATAAGATTTTCAAACCTTGTACCTGACGACGTTTATTTCACGGCTCCCGTTAGCGAAAATGAAAAGATGGGCAAATACAGTGAGATGAGGATAAAGGCAACAAGGACGCCCATAAAAATGAGCAAAGTCGGCTCAATCAGAGAAACCAGCGTACCCAGCCTGAGGCTAACCTCATCCTCATAGAATTCGGCCACACTGTTCAGCATGGGAGCCAGGGCACCGCTGGATTCGCCGACTTCGATCATGTCGAGCGCCATGTCTGGAACGACGCCGGTGGTGGATAAGGCTGTATGCAGCGATTCCCCTTCCCGAACCATTTGCGTGGACTTGAAAACCGTACCCTTCAGCAAGCGGCTGGTGATGGACTCGCTGGACGTGCCGAGCGCGGCAACCAGGGGCGTGCCGCCCGTCAGAAGAGTCGCCAGGGTGCGGCAAAACTGGGCCACCTGAAATTTCAGAAGAGTTTCACCGATAAGCGGGCTTTTGAACAAAATTCGGTCAAAGGCAACCCCTCCCTGCTCACTGCGCGACCAGAAAAATATACCAATGACAAGCAGAAGGAACAAAATCAGCCCGGAAATAATATATATCCGGTAACCGACGGTTACGTTGATTAGGAACTTGGTCGGCCCGGGAAGTTCAACTCCTAGATCGTTGTACAGCAGCGCAAATTTGGGAACGACCGCGGTGACAAGATAAGTGACGATTACAGCGGCCACAATAATCAGCAGAATCGGATAGGCCAGGCTGGCCAGGATCTTCTTTTTTACGCCCGTACTGACCCGCTGATAGGCAATGTAATAGTCCAGTACTCCGGAGAGGTTTCCGCTCTTCTCACCGGCCAAAATCGCGGTTGAATAGACCTTTGAGAAAACACCGGCTTCATCGACGGCCTCTGAAAGAGACTTCCCTTCCCGAACTCTATCGCGAATCTGGGTCAGGACCGGGCGAAGCTTTGGAGCCGTTGCCCGCGTAGCCAGCAAATCCAGGGACCGCAAGATCGGAAGGCCGGCTTTGATCAGGGTGTTAAACTGCTGGTTCAGGATCAGGAAATCGTTACCGCCGATCTTGCGTTCTTTGCGAAATCCAAAAAAACCGCTTACCAGGCTGTTCCGCGACTTCACCGAGTACACGAAGAGGCCCCGATCGGCAAGCTTCTGACGAGCTTCATCCAAGGTACCGGCGGCTTCGACGTGTGAAAAAACGCGGCCGTTGGCGTCAGCGACGCGGCAGACAAATTCGCCCATATAGATAGTTTACCTCAACCTGTCCGGACGCAGGTGAGTAAGGGTTAACATCGTGTAACCTCTGCATTACCATAGGGATTGATCTGGTCCGGGCGCATACACTACTACTGACGGACGCCAGGGGCGGTCGGTAGCAAGCCATCGACGATCACGACTCCGCGGGGAGGGTCAAATACGAACCAGTCTTTGGGTACGGGGGCATCCCACTGCCAATCTTTGAAAATGAACTCGTGCTGGATGCCGCCCTCCTGTGGCACGACAATGCGGGCCAGATCACCAACAGGGGTAATTTCAAACAAGACCGTACGGACTGCCGCAGAATCTTTGCCTTCGTTACTGCGCAACTGACAGCGAAACAAGAAATCGCCGGGAGTAAACGGCAGTGGGTCAGCTGCGCTCTCGATCTTCGAGCAGATACGGGAAAGACTCATGTCGCTCGTCAGAAACGCGAGAGGCGTACGCCAGTCTTCACTGTTTTTCGTGGACGTCCGAGTCGCCGTGTGATCCACCGGCGAATAAAACCAGACGAACTTTCCGTCGACAAGAAATGTGTTTTTCTCCGGAATTTCGTAGTCCCAGCGCATTTTGCCGGGATGGAGGAAGTAGGCTCTGCCTGCCTCAGTTCGTGCCAACCGTCCATTTTCGGAATAACGCTGAAGAAAATTGCACTGAAGGCGGGTGGCGTGCCTGTATTTGGCCTCGAATTCATGAAGAAGAGCGGGCTCTAGGGAGGCCGTCTTCTCCCTTGCAGCCAGCAAACCGGTGCTGGCAATTAGGCATGAAAGCACCAGTAGGGAAAAGCAAACAGAGAGGCCCCGCATGTTGTGAGTATAGCAGCGTCTAGCGTTGTTCAGCAGAGCACCAGTGAAATCCGAATACATGCCAATCGGCAGGATGTTCCTTACACTGAATATGCACAACTGCAAATTCGTCTGAACGGACAAGGAGACTCGTCTGGCTCTCATGGAACGAAGTGAAGCGAACCTTGTGGCAGCAAGCCGGCCGGCGGAGGACAAGGCAGAGCAAGTCAGCGTCATTTTGCTTTTTCTCCTGGCAGTGGGTTGCTATGCCAACACGCTTTGGAGCGCCTTCGTTTACGACGATGAGCTGCAAATCCTGCAAAACCCATACGTAAAGAGCTGGAAATACTTGCCGGAAATATTCCGTTCGACCGTGTGGTCGTTTATTGGCACTGCCGGAGAGTCAAATTACTACCGGCCGTTAATGACCCTGACGTATCTGGGACTATGGAAGATTTTCGGAAACCTTCCGATAGGATTCCATCTGTTCAACCTGTTGGTGAACGGATTTGTCGTCATCTGTGTCTATTACGCGGGCCGTCAGCTTCTGGGTGACCGCTGGGCAGCCGTTGTGGCTGCGGCTCTGTTCGCAGTGCATCCGATCCACACCGAAACCGTAGCATGGATCGCTGCAGTTCCTGATCTTGAAGCCACCCTGTTTTTTCTGATTGGATTCAATCTCTATATCAAAGTGCCGCAGCATGGATGGAAACGTCCGGCGCTGGTCGTACTGTGCTTGCTGTTGGCGCTGCTCGCCAAAGAACCCGCTCTCATGTTGGTGCCTGTGCTGATGTTCTACGAGCACTTTGTGCGCGAGGGCCGGACAGAGACCCCGTTTATTGTCAAAGTGCGCCGCTACGCGCCGATGTGTATTGCAGGAGCTGGCTACCTGCTGTTGCGGATCGCACTTTTTGGGAAGCTCGCACCTGTCCTGCAACACGCGCAAATTACCTGGCCGCAGGCGATTTACTCCGGTTTTGCCCTGGTCAGCGAATATTGCAGGCTGCTGTTCTGGCCGACACGTCTTTCAGCGTTTCACGTATTTCACGCAAGCACGTCTCTCGGCGACCCACACGTACTGCCAGGCGTGGCGGTTGTAGCGGCAAGCGCCATCCTGGCGCTACTTGTCTACAAGCGCTGGCCGGTTGCAGCATTTTGCTTGGTGTGGATCGGGATTACCCTTTTGCCGGTGTTGAATGCCCGCTGGATGGCATCGAACGTTCTTACCGAGCGCTATTTGTACTTGCCTTCGGTAGGATTCTGCTGGCTGATCGCTTACGCCGGCAAAGGAGCGTGGGATCGAGCGGGTGAACGAGCCGCCCTGAGATTGCCTTTGCGCGCCGGGCTTTGCTCTGGACTTGCTTTGCTGCTCGTGCTCGGTAGTACCCATACGTGGAGCCGTAACCGGGTCTGGCACGACGACACGACCCTTTATACGACCACACTAGAAACAGATCCGGATTCCTGGGTCGTCGAGATGAATCTCGGCGTACTTTCACTCGGAGAAAATAACTACCCAGCGGCCGAAAAACAGCTGGGGCGTGCACTTGAGCTGAAACCAGGCAGTGCAAACATTCTCAACGCGCTGGGTTGCTTGTACATCGAAGAAGACCGGCTCGAGGATGCGGCGAAGACACTCGATAGCGCCATCGAGTCAAAGCCACTGTGGACCGATGCCCATTTTAACAAGGGGCGCGTACTTCAGAAGCTGGGCCGGAACGAGGAAGCGCTCGCCGAGTTTCGTGCGGCAGTAAGACTGGGCCCGGTCAATGCCAACGCCGCGCTTTTTCTGGCGGAGCAACTGGAGCAGATGGGTAACTTACCAGAGGCAGAAGCGCAGTACCGACGATCAATACAGTTGGCACCTTCACTAACAGCTCAGAAGAAGCTGGCCAATCTTCTGGTGGAAGCAGGGCGAGACGCCGAAGCCCAGGTGATGCTTCGCCAGTTGGTGCTGGAGTACCCCTTTGACAGCGCACCGCACAAATCGCTCGGCGTGCTGTATGAGAGAGCCGGACGGACCGACGAAGCGATCAAGGAGTATCGGACCGCTCTTGAAACAGACCCCACTGACAAGGAATCGATTGCCGCTTTGAAGCGCCTTGCCCGGTAGGAACGACTGCCTGAACGTTCTGTGTGTGACGCACTTGCCGGAGCTGGAAATCGGCCCGGTATCGGCGATCCTATCCGCGCCTTCAGGCGGAGCGACACGGAATCTCTTTTACTGCAACGGAGAACTGGCAAGTGTAGGCGTACTTCCATTCAAGGAATACCGGATGACGCCTGTCTGATCGCTGAAGAAACCGCGGTCACCCGTGAAGCCTAGCGTCGTGGGAATTCCAATTACGGTGAACGTGGTGTTCAGTCCCAAGGAAGATTGCGGCGTGTAGGTGAAGGTATATCCGGTCTTGAAGGAAGGGTCGGAAGCGCCGAGTACTGCATCGATGATGTTCTTGCCGCCCGCGCAAGCCGCTCCCGTATAGAGCTCATTCAAGGAGGCGGAGAATCCGGTGTCGGGGCAGGCCGCCGCATACGTAACCTCGCCTGTAACGATCGTGCGCAGTGATTCACCAGCCGAAGATTCATTGGCTGCGATCCTCGAACGCATCAGGTTCGGGATAGCGATGGCAGCGATGATTAGAATAATGGCCACGACGACCAGTAATTCGATCAAAGAAAAACCTACTTGGGGTTTCTGCGGCAGCTCCGATGAAGCAGCCTTGTGGAACCGAAAGCGGTTCATACAAACACCTCGTTGAGAAAGCACGACACACTGAGATACAAGTATGCAATCTCTTCACTTCTAATACTTAGTGCAAGCTTGGGGCCAAATGGGTGGTGCTCTGCCTACACATTATCAAAAAAAAAGAGGAGCCGTAAGGCTCCTCTTTTTTCTGAAACTTACAACCAAGCTTACTGCAACGGTGAGCTGGCTGCCGTCGCTGCGCCGGTCAAACCATACCGGATGACGCCGGTCTGATCGGAGTAGAAACCACGGTTACCAGTGGAGCCAGGGCCCTGAGGCACTGCCGTCACGGTGTAGGTGTTGTTGACTGTGGAGCCGCCAAGTGCTGCACCAGCGGCTGCGAACAGGTAGCCAGACTTGCTGCCTGCGCTAAGCGTCGGGTCGATCAAGCAAGCTGCGGCAGTCGTTGCTGTCGTGCCGGCCGCGCAACCACCAACGGCTCCGCCGAGGGAGACGAGGTTTGCGGAGTATCCAGTGTCAGGGAACGACGCTGCATACGCCACCATTGCGGTGTTGATCGTACGAACCGACCCAACGGCCGATGATTCATTGGCCGCCATGCGCGAACGCATGAGGTTGGGGATAGCAATAGCCGCGATGATCAGAATGATCGCGACGACGATCAGCAATTCGATAAGAGAGAAACCCTTTTGCTTCTTCATGTAATCTCCTTGAGAGTATGTATCGTGCCAGAGCACGCCTGAGGAATGTGCAAGGGGTGTGCCAATGCCATGACTCAGAGTACGGAAGTACCAGAAGACCCGCAACTGGCTCATAGAAATATGGTTATGGGCAAACTTACGAACAATGATACAGCGCTAAAGTAGCGGGCCTTACTTCCACCCTCAGAGTATGACACTTTTTGTCAGTCTGCGCGTCATTAAGTGTCAGAAGTGCCTGGGAAGATACGCCCGTTTCGAGGCGACAATTCACCTCTTTGAGGACGCTCCGGGTACTTTCGTACAGGTTCGCCCGACTGGCCCTAGGGACCAAAAGAACGGACTTTCAAGACTTGCACCACAAGACAGGCGAACCGGTCGTCTATCGCATGGGCGCGGATGGATTGGGATTGCCGAGCGTAGTAAGGACATTTTGTGCGAGAGGGTTGGCTGGATCCAGACGAAGCGCGGTCTCTGCATCGGAACGAGCCGAAGCGCTGTCTCCCCGCTGATACCGAATCACCGCGCGATTGGCCCATGCGCGCGCATAATTCGGAGAAGAAGCAATACGCTCATTCAGTAAGTTCAGCGCTTCGTCATTTTTTCCGAGCTTCATGAATTGCCCGGCGAGGTTGACGGCTACGTAGTCGTAATTCATGTCATCTTTGGCGGTCATGGACAGCGACTTTTCAAAGAATGGCAAAGCCTCCTGATCGTGACCAAGTCGAGACTCGGCCAAACCATAGGAATCCCAAACGTCTGCGAAATCCGGATAGATGTCGAGAGAAATCTTGAATTCGCGCAGGGCGTCCGCAGCGTCGTCTCTTCGGAGGTACTCGCCCCCGAGCCCGGCGTGAGCTTTCGCACTCTGGGGAACCGCTTTGGCTGTGGCGGAGAACAGCGTGAAATTGTCGTGCCAGTCGCGATTGCGAACGATCGTGCGAACCGAGAAGACCAGCAGAACGAGCGACAGCACCCCCCAGGCAACTTTGCTCTGACGTTTTTCAAGAACTGTCCACAGTGCTGCCACGATCAGGCAGAAACCTGCTGACGGGAGATACGCGAGGCGTTCCCCCATGATCGTGCCAGAGGGAATAATGACATTCGAAGTGACTGAAAAACCGACAAGGTAAATTGCACCGGCAAGCGCCCACACAAATTTGCCTGCGCGGATCGACCAGATCCAGAGCGCAACGACAAGAATTGCAGAAATCGCAGGAAGCAAAGTGTGCTGCCAGTTGGAATAGAGGAGAATTGCATTATAGGAATAGTCGGCAGAAAGCGTAGCGGGAAAAAACTGGAGACCTACATATTTCCACGCGATACGAAGAGCGTTCAGGATGCGCAACGCTGGAGGAAGATGGGCGAGCGGATTATCGAGGAAATTTATTCCCTTTTCGCCGAATCGACCTCCCTTGATTTTCCAGAAAGCACCGAGATAGAGAATGCCCACGGCCGCGATCCAGATGTAGCGAACAAGCGGTTTGATTTTGCCACGCAAGGCGTCAGCAATGACCACCAGAGGGAGGTAGACGACCGCCGATTCCTTGGACATCAGGGCAATTAGAAAACAGAGGAGCGAGAGAACCGTCTTGTCTTCAAGGTGTAACAGCCATGCTGCCAATAGAAAGCCAACCGCAAGCAATTCAGAGCGACCGACGATCGAGGCAACTGCCTCGGTGTGAATGGGATGAACGGCAAACAACAGGGCGGTAACGAAGGACAGGGTTGCTGCCGACGGTAGCAGTTCCAGAAGCTGCTTCAGCAACAGGTATAGCAGGACGGTAATGGCACCGTGGAGAAGCAGATTGACGAGATGATAGCCCCAGGCATGAGAGCTTCCCAGAGCCCAGTTGAAGGCAAGTGAGGCGAACGTGAAGGGGCGAAGAACGTTTGCAGATTGAGTGGCCGCAAAAAGCCCCCTGAACGAAACGTGCGTCACGGCAGGATTCAGGAAGATGTAGAGGAAATCATCCATTGTGAAGCCGTTGAACAGGGTGTTGCCATAGACCAACATCGAAAGGCATAGCAGAATTGCAATTCGCAGACGTTCAGTCATTTCCGAAGTGCGCCCTCCATATTGGTCTGGCTTCGGCACCACTAGAGATTATGCTTCTTGGCAAAATGGCGGAACGAGCGGTAACTGATCTTCAGTAATTCGGCCGCCTGCGTGCGCACGCCCCCCGCCTTTTCCAGCGCGGTTTGCAGGTAACGTTTTTCCATTTCCGCGAGAACGGCTTCAAGGTCGATACCATCTGCCGGGAAATCCGTTGGCCCGGTGATCGTCGAAGCTGAAGCGGTTGTCGATTCACCTTTCGTGGCGATAATGCGCTCCGGCAGAACAGTGACGGAAATTTCCGGTCCACTCTCAAGGGCAACCGCGCGTTCCAACGTGTTCTCCAGTTCGCGTACGTTTCCGGGCCAGTCATAGGATTCCAGCCGAATCATGGCCTGCGGAGAGATCGACTCGATTGGCTTTTCCATCTGCTTGCGGAAACGTTCAAGAAAGTGGCGCGCAAGCAGCGGAATATCGTCACGACGCTCACGCAGAGGGGGAACATGAATGGGGATTACACTGAGACGATAAAAAAGGTCTTCACGGAACTCGTTGGCGGCGATCGCCTTTTCCAGATCCTTGTTTGTGGCCGTGATCACACGGACGTCGACGTCCATTTCCTCGTTACTGCCCAACGGGCGGACCTTGCCTTCTTGGAGAACCCGATAGAGCTTTACCTGCATGGCGAGATTCATGTTGCCGATTTCGTCCATGAAGAGAGTCCCGCCATGCGCCGCCTGGAACAGGCCGCGGCGGTTTTCGTTTGCCCCGGTGAATGCACCTTTCATGTAGCCAAAGAGCTCAGATTCCAGCAGGGTTTCCGGAAAGGCGCCACAGTTGATCGTGATAAACGGGGCGGTCGAACGCGAACTGTTTTCGTGGATCGCGCGAGCCACGAGTTCCTTACCGGTCCCGCTTTCGCCGGTAATCAAGATCCGGCTGGTCTGCGGAGCGACGGTCTGAATCATGTCGAAAATCGCCCGCATCTTCGGAGACTGCCCGATGATATTGTCGAGCCCGGTAAGGCGACGAATCTCTCGACGCAGATAGCCGGCTTCCTTTTTCCACTTCAGACTCTCCGCAACCTCATTGACGGCACGGCGGAGTTCATCCACGTAGTTGGGACCCTTGATGACGAAACGGTTCGCCCCTGAATTCAGAGCATCGACAGCGGTGTCAAGATCGGCCTGAGCGGTCATCAGCAAGAAAAACGAATCCGGCGCGATTTCTTTGGTAAACCTGAGAAGGTCGAGGCCCGTTCCACCGGGCATTCGAATATCGGAGATAACGATATCGAAAAGAGAACTTTCGAGCTTCCTTCGTGCGCCTTCGACGTTATTGGCGGTTTCGACGCGATGACCTTCCTTGCGAAAGGTGATTTCAAGAAGCTCGCACATGGACTTCTCGTCGTCTACAACGAGGATGTGCACCATCTCGCGTCCAGTCTCTTTCGCCACTGCTTTCGTAGCCTGCATAGTTACCTCATGTCACTCGCGGCAGCTCGACGACAAACTCGGCCCCTTTTTCTTTCTCGCTGAAGACGGTAATCCTGCCACTGTGCGCCTGAACAATTTGATAGACGATGGCCAGACCCAGCCCGGTGCCCCCTTCAAAATTGGATTGCAGCGGCTCGAAGATCTTGGAGCGCTGCTGCGGATCGAGCCCGATACCCGTATCCTTGAAGGATATGCGGAGCCAGTCGGATTGCAAATCGATTCCGACGGTGAGTGTTCCACCGTCGGGCATCGCGCGAAGTGCGTTGTCGCTCAGGTTCCAGAAGACCTGGCGGATTTTATTGGAGTCAACATGAGCCATAGCCGGCTGGCCGTTGAAGTCCCGTACGATGTGGTAGCGAGTCTCGACCTCAGGCTTCATGCCGATCAGCAGGAGCGTCTCATCAAGGAGTGAACGAATGTCCACGTTCTGAAAAACGTAAGACTTTTCCCGCGAGTAGTTGAGAAAGTCGGTAATAATCTGGTTCAGCCGCTCCGATTCCCTTCCGACGATATTGACCAAGTGCCTGTCGTCCTCCTCGAGCGGCATCATCCGGGTCAGTTCCTTGACAGCTCCGGCCATTGCAGTGAGTGGTTGGCGAATTTCATGGGCAATCGCAGCCGAGAGTCTACCTACCGCCGCCATGCGCTCCTTGGTGGCAACTTCTTGTTCCAGTCGGCGCAATTCGGTCAGGTCCTGAAAGTTGAAAACGTAACCGCTGCGTGAAGTGTCTTTTGAACGGAGCGGAGAGACCGAGATGCCGATAAAGCGGATCTGGCCATGGGGTGTCTTCACCTCGACTTCGCGGCGCATGGAAAGCCTGGTGGGCAATGCGGACATATCCGTAAGCCAAAACTGCGGATTTACAGAACGGATGTCCCTGCCGCGAAGTTCGGCAAACGAGCGACCCAGTATCTCTTCCCCCGTGCGATTGAGCAGGACGATCCGCCCTTCCAGATCGGTCGTCACCAGACCACCGCGCATCGAGTGAATGATGTCTGCGGTAAAATCCTGCAACTCCATCAGTTCTTCACGCTTTTCTTCAAGTTCTGTGCTCTTGTGGCGAAGAGATTGCGCGAGCAAGCTGGCGAAATAGGCCACGGCAAGAAAGCCGAACGAGTTACTCAGGAACCACATACGCAAATTTTCGGTGGTTGGGGCGGCAAGAGATGTCCGCGGAATATGCCCGCGGTAAGCCAGCATGGTGATGAGACCGAGAGAAAACAGACAGAACACAGCGGTCAGAAAGGCGCCTCGTCGGGAAAAGAGAATGCTGGCGACAATGATGATGAGCATATACAGCGACGTGAAGTAGCTGTCCTGCAGGCCGGTGGCATAGACCAGCCCGGTAATCAGGATAATGTCGCAAACAACCTGGACACCCCCCATCCAGTTCACGGAAGGCAGGAGGCGTACAAGGATCAGATGAAGTATTCCGAGGGTTATCCAGAGAATGACAATCGGAAGGAACATCCGCGGAGCGCCGTTTGACGGAACATATTCCGGCCAGACGACGCCTACGCCCAGAATCAACGCAATCATCAGCAGGCGGACTTTCGTCAGCCATTCCAGCCACTCACGCCGGTTGAACGTTTGTTCCATGGGTTTAACGGAGAAGAATTTCTTCCTCTCCACTCTTCAATCATAAGCACGAAAGGGAGAGCCGGCGTAAATCAACGGCTCTCCATTTCCAGAGTTGAATCAGGATTTACCGGACAGCTTGCCAATCAGTGTAAACAGCGGCAAGTACATGGAGATAACGACGCCTCCGACCACGATACCCAGGAAAACGATCATGATGGGTTCGAGGGCGGTCAGCAGGTCCTTTACGGCTGCGTCGACTTCGTCTTCATAGAAGTCCGCGATTTTCTGGAGCATGGCGTCCATGGCGCCGGTCTGTTCGCCGACTGCGATCATCTGGGTAACCATGCCGGGAAAAACGGTGGAATCCTTTAATGGCTCGGTAAGGGACTTACCTTCTTCAAGCGACTTGCGAACCGAGAACAGAGCCTTTTCGACAACCGCGTTACCGGAGGTTTTTGCGGTAATGTCGAGACCTTCGAGGATCGGCACACCTGAAGAGATTAGCGTTCCGAGCGTTCTCGTGAATCGGGCCACGGCAATCTTCCGCATCAGGATTCCCAGCACCGGCAGTTTCAGGATGATGGAATCGATGACATAACGACCCTGCGGCGTGCCGTACCAGACCTTCAAACCAAAGATGGCGGCACCAATCGCCACGAGTATAAGCAGACCGAAGATGCTCCCCACAAAGTGGCTGGCGCCGATAACGATTTTTGTCGGCAACGGCAGGTCCACGCCCAGTCCTGCGAACAAGGACGCGAAGATGGGAACGACCTTCCACAAAAGGAGAATGATG
The DNA here is from genome assembly GCA_963723725.1 of Candidatus Acidiferrales bacterium. Classification (GTDB taxonomy): domain Bacteria; phylum Acidobacteriota; class Terriglobia; order Acidiferrales; family UBA7541; genus Acidiferrum. The sequence continues at coordinate 388,433 of CAVRSA010000009.1, read as the reverse complement.
ACACCGGCGGCAATCGAGAGAACGCCAATGGGGTAGATCAAGGCAGACTTCACTGCAGCCTGCAACTTTACGTTCTTTTCGATGTAGGTCGAGAGGCGTTGGAGAATGGTGTCAAGAATACCGCCTGTCTCGCCGGCTTCGACCATGTTGCTGTAAAGCGGATCGAAGACTTTGGGGTAAGTCTTCATCGCTGCCGACAGGGTGCTGCCCCCTTCAACGGCCGACCGGGTGCCCGTCAAGACCTTCTGAAAGGTCTTGTTCTCCTGCTGGGTCGCGAGAATCTCGAGACACTGCACAAGAGGAAGACCGGCGTCGATCATCACAGAAAATTGCCGGGTAAAGATGGCAAGTTCCTTGGCTTTGACGCCGCCGCCAAAGGTGGGAAGGTTGAATTCCTTGCCCTTCTCCGACATCTTAGTGGCGGTAATCTGCTGGCGGCGCAGCAAGCTCTGCAGCTCATTCTTGTTGCTCGCAGCCATCTCACCCGCTACAGCCCCACCTGAACGATTCGTACCCTTATACGTAAAGACCGGCATATTTCCTCCTCAGCGGTCGAAATCAAACTCGAGAATTACCTTACTACCCGAAACCGTGATCCCTAGTGCTTTGAACCCACAGGCGATCGGCCCGTAGGGGCTTTTCCACCCGCATTCGTGGTGGCGACGCCCCGATTGATCATGTCCTGCAATTCATCCGGATTGGATGAACGAGAAATCGCCATATCGAGGGTGATCAACTTCTGGAAGTACGCGTTGACCAGTCCCTGATTGAACGTTTGCATGCCGGTTTGTCCTGTGCCGGTTTGCATGGCCGAATAGATCTGATGAATTTTATCTTCGCGAACGAGGTTACGAATAGCCGGCGTAGGCACCAGGACTTCCATGATCATCACCCGGCCCCGACCATCGGTTCTCGGCAGCAAAGCCTGGCACAAGATACCTTCGAGCACCATCGACAGCTGTGCGCGAATCTGTGGCTGCTGGTGAGACGGAAATACGTCGATGATACGGTTGATGGTGGATGCAGCTGAATTGGTGTGCAGAGTAGCAAAGGTCAAGTGACCGGTCTCTGCGATACGAAGAGCGGATTCAATGGTCTCGAGGTCGCGCATCTCACCGATGAGGACGACGTCGGGATCTTCGCGCAACGCTGCGCGCAGGGAGTTGGCGAAGGAGTGCGTGTCGGCGTGAACTTCGCGCTGGTTGACCAGGCACTTCTTGTGATTATGCAGAAACTCGATCGGATCTTCGACGGTGATCATGTGCTCTTCGCGTTCTGCATTGATCTTGTCAAGCATTGCAGCGAGAGTCGTCGACTTGCCCGACCCGGTAGGCCCGGTGACAAGAACCAATCCGCGCGGCTTGTCGCACATGTTCTTGACTACGATCGGAAGACCCAAGGCATCGAAGCTCTTAATTTCCCAGGGAATGGTACGGAACACGGCGCCGACAGCACCCCGCTGATTGAACACATTGCCGCGGAAGCGAGCAAGGTTCTTCAAGCCGAAGGAAAAGTCGAGTTCGAGGTTTTCCTCAAAGCGGTGTTTCTGGGCATCGGTGAGCACGCTATAGGCCAGCGACTTGGTGTCGGCAGCAGACAGCGGCGGCATGTCGAGCGGGCGCAGCCGTCCGTGGACGCGCACGCGCGGTGCGCTGTTTGTGGTGATATGGAGGTCGCTGCCTCCCATCTCAATCATTTTTTTGAGCAACTCGCTTAATGTAATGCCAGCCATCGTCGTATCCTCTCCGACTTACAAAACCGTCTCACGAAGAACTTCTTCCATTGTCGTTAAACCAACCGCAGCCTTGATGAGACCGCTGCGGCGCAGGGTGATCATCCCCTGCTCCACGGCCTTCTTCTTCAGCTCCAGGGCAGACGCACCAACGAGAATCAATTCACGAAGCTCATCATTGATTTCCATGACTTCATACAAACCTGTTCGGCCCTTGTATCCGCCTTTATTGCAGGTGGAACAGCCTTTGCCGTGATAGATCTTTGTCGTCTTCACTTCCTCCGGCGTGTAGCCGGCGTCGATCAAGGCCTGCTGAGGCACTTCGAGCTCTTCCTTGCAGTTCGAACAGATGCGGCGCACCAAACGCTGTGCGCAGATCAGGTTCACCGAAGTGGCAACAAGAAACGGCTCGATTCCCATGTTCATCAAGCGGCTGATCGTCGAAGGAGCGTCGTTGGTGTGCAGGGTAGACAGCACCAGGTGTCCCGTCAGAGCAGCTTTGACTGCGATCTCAGCTGTTTCAAAGTCGCGGATCTCACCGACAAGGATGATATTAGGGTCCTGCCGCAAGAAGGCGCGAAGGGCGGCAGCGAAGTTCAGACCGATCTGTTCTTTCATTTGAACCTGGTTGATACCCGCCAACTGAAATTCGACAGGATCTTCGGCGGTCATGATATTGGTATCGACCTGGTTCAAGCGGGCGACCGAGGAATACAAGGTGTTCGTTTTACCTGACCCAGTCGGGCCAGTCACGAGCACCATCCCGTAAGGCTTCAAAATATTGCGCTCAAACTTGGTAAGCGATTCCTGCTCGAAGCCCAGCTTTGTCATGTCCAGGCGGAGGTTTTCCTTGTCGAGCAAGCGAAGAACGATTTTTTCCCCATAGAGGGTAGGGACCGACGATACGCGGAAGTCCAGTTCCTTTTTCTTCCCGTCGGCCTTGTACTTGATCATGATGCGACCGTCTTGCGGAAGGCGCTTTTCGGCGATGTCCAGCTTGGCCATGATTTTCATACGACTGGTCATGGCGTCTCGTAGCTTGAGCGGAGGGCTCATGACGGTTTGCAAAACGCCGTCAATGCGAAAACGGACGCGCATCTCGTTTTCGTAGGGCTCTACGTGAATATCGCTCGCTCCGCGCTTCACGGAATCGGTGAGGATCAGGTTGACGAGCTTGATGATGGGAGCTTCTTCTGCCGCTTTTTCAAGTGCGGTTGCATCCATTTGCTCTTCATCTGCCGCAAGCTCAAGTTCCTGATCATCATCAACCAGGTCCTTCATCAGGTTGCTAAGTTCTTCGTGATTTGAATGGCCGCCGCCGTAGAAGCGCGTAATTGCCTCGCCAATCGCGGATTCCGAGGCGACTACAGGTTCAACGTTAAATCCGGTCATGAACTTGATATCGTCCATGGCAAAGACGTTGGTCGGATCAGTCATGGCAATGGTCAGGACCGAACCAACACGAGACAGCGGAATCACCTGATAGCGGAGTGCGGTGTCTTGCGGGATTAGCTTGATGACATTCGGATCAATTTCATAGTACTTGAGGTTTATGGAGGGGACACCATACTGGCGGCTGAGCACTCCGGTGATGTCGTCGTCGGTGATAAAGCCCATTTTCGTCAGGCAACTGCCCAGCTTGCCACCGTTGGTGCGCTGAAAATCCAGCGCCTTATCCAACTGATCCTGTGTGATCAGGCTTTCCTTGATTAAGATTTCACCTAAACGGACAGACATCCGCTGGACTCCCTCGAAGCTGACTACCCACCGTCAACATAGCAAACGCAGCGTTGCGGTGGCGTCCGATTTTGAACCACCGTTGTGAATTGGCTAATACCTGTACACGCGGACAGGCCTTTGCTATAGCGTACAGTGGGCGATTCTTGACTTGCCGCTCCGGCCTGTCTATCGTCGAAAAGAGAGGCATATGCGCACCGTTTCGATCGCTTCCGCGCGCCCGGGGCATTCCGACCCCCTGCGTGCCGGTGTGCCCGCCGAGCCCGGTACCGTGGCGACACTTCCCGTCCTCCGGGAGTATTTCGATGTCCTGATCAGTGCCTACGGACCGCAGAAATGGTGGCCAGGGCGGACGCGGTTTGAAATCGTCGTGGGTGCGATCCTGACGCAAAATACCAGTTGGAAGAACGTGGAGGGCGCTATACTCAGCCTGCGCCGGAATCGCAAGCTTCAGGCGGCAGCAGTCGCCGAAACGCCTCTGGACGAACTCGCGCAACTGATCCGCTCGTCGGGCTACTTTCGTCAAAAGGCCCGAAAGCTGAAGGAGTTTGTCGCGTTTCTGGCCAAGGAATATGGTGGCTCCTTGGGTAAAATGGTCGCCGCGCCGACGGGCAAGCTGCGTGCGCAACTCCTGGAAGTTCACGGGATCGGACCGGAGACCGCGGACTCCATCCTGCTTTATGCAGGAGATCATCCTGTTTTTGTGGTTGATGCTTATACACGAAGAATTCTGCAACGTCACGAATTGCTGCATGGAAAAGAGACCTACGAGGAGATTCGAGCGCTGGTGGAAAAAAGTTTACCTCGCGACACGTCCGTGTTCAATGAATTTCATGCCCTGATCGTGCACGTCGGCAAGAACCTCTGCCGGCCAAAGGCTCCCCGCTGTTCGGCGTGCCCGCTCGAACGCTTCTTGCCGCACCCGCTTGAAGGTGCACGATGACTCACGTAGACAGCAGATTGCGAATTCGACTGATTGTCGGTGGAGTATTGCTGACGCTCCTGCTCGCTGCAGTATTCACGATGGGATCGCTCGATGTGCCTTTCGAACCGGAATCCTGGCGCGAAATCATTGCCCTCTACGCGCTGTCCAGCCTGATTACTGCTGCGCTGCTGGTATTCGGACTCATTTTGACGCGTAGCATCATTCGCCTCTGGATGGAGCAGAGTAAACAGCAGCCTGGCGCACGATTTAAAACCAAGATGGTACTGGGAGCGATGGCAATTTCACTGCTACCAGTTATCTTCATGTTCTTTGTCAGCTATTCCCTGCTGAACCGCACCTTGGGCCGCTGGTTCCCGCGGCCGCTCGAGATTGCTTCTGAAGAAACACAGAAGTTATTGAATGACCTCGGTCGCGGAACTTTGCCCCGGCTGCACACCCAGGGATATCAGGCGGCTATGCACGTGGCCGAAACCCCTGAATCTTTTATGGCTCATGCGCTCTCCGGGGGGTTGGACGCTGTCTGGGTTTACGATGCGGAGGGGCATTTCCTGCGTGGGGGAATTCTTTGCGACGACCAACCTGAGGATCGCACCCTCGCCACCTGCACCGTAGCCGGGGTGCAGGGCGAGATGCAGCGAGTCCTGGCAAGCGGTGTGGAAGTTTGGCAGGCCGACGGGAAAAGCTATTTCGCCGCGCGCGTTCCCGTCGCGCTCGAAGGACAGAAACCCGGGGTGTTGGTCGCGGCTTACAAAACGAGCCCGGACTTCGTCAAGCGCTGGGCGGTAATCCAGGCGCAGACTCGGGAATATGAGCGGGTAAAACAGAATCTTCGCGCGCTAAAGAGACAAATGCTGCTGATCCTGTTCTTTTTCACTTTGCTGGTTCTGTCGGCAGCGACGTGGGTGGCACTGTTTTTATCGAAGCAGGTCACGATTCCGATTCAAGCGCTTGCGGAAGGAACCAGAGAAGTCTCCGCTGGAAATTTTGCCTATCAAGTCCCGGATCAAGTCCAGGATGAATTGGGGATGCTGGTCCGTTCCTTCAATACCATGACCACGCAGTTGAGCGACAGTCGGGCGCAGATTGACGAATTTACGCGCAACCTGCAGCAGGCAGTGCAGGAACTCGAACGCCGGCGACAACTGATGGAAACTGTTCTTGAAAACATTCCTGCCGGGGTCATCTCACTCGATGCAAGCGGGGCGATACTCCGCTCGAATACTGCACTGCTCAGGATGTTCCGCACCGTAGAAAGTGAAGTTCATTCACTCGACGCATTGCTCGGAACTGAAGCGCACCGCACGGTACAAGAACTGATGCGGCGTTCGCTGCGGATGGGCCAGGTATCAACCGAGATGGAGGTTGTTGTCGGCGGGCGGGTGCGGCACTTATCAGCCACTGTTAGTTCGCTCGGGCCGCGCCGCGCAAATACGGGGTTTGTGCTGGTCTTCGATGATCTGACAGAGATGCTGCACGCACAGAAATCGGCAGCATGGCAGGAAGTTGCACGACGTATCGCTCACGAAATCAAGAATCCTCTGACTCCGATTCAACTGTCCGCACAAAGACTCAGCAGGCAGCTTGATCGGCGCGACGCAGAAAAGAAACCGGTGAAAGATGCGGAGTTGATGGAAATCGCCCGTGAATCGGCCACGCTGATTCAAAGAGAGGTGGCTACACTCGCAGCTTTGGTCAACGAATTTTCACAATTCGTGCGTTTCCCGGCTGCCAAACTTTTGCCCGTCGATGCAAACACGACCGTACAGGAGGCGGTGGAGGTGTTCTCTGACCGGCTGGACGGCGTGGCGCTCAGGACCTCACTGCAGAATGGCCTGTCCCCGGTGCGTGCGGATGCGCCTTTGCTGCGAAGCGTAATCGTGAATCTGATCGACAATGCCGCCGAAGCGCTGGAAAACGCTTCGTTGCGGCAAATCACCGTCACCACCCAATTGCGCGTCGAATCCGATACGATTGAGATTGCCGTCGCAGATACCGGTCACGGGATTTCGCCACAAGACAAGGACAAACTGTTCCTGCCGCATTTTTCCACAAAAGAGCGAGGAACAGGACTGGGTCTGGCGATTGCCGCCCGTATCATCTCCGAGCACGGCGGAGCACTACGAGTCGAGGATAATGAGCCCCAGGGCTCACGATTCATTATTGAATTGCCGGTGGCGGAACTGCCATTAGCCCCTGCTCTAGAGCGTTCTCAGCTGGAGAATAGCAAGTGAGTTCAAGACCGAAGATATTGGTTGTCGACGATGAAGCAGGAATTCGCGAATCGTTGGCATCGATCCTACGTGACGAGGAGTACGAAGTTGCCGCAGTTGGATCGGCCGAGGAAGCTCTGGAACAAATCAACAGCCGTGAATTTGAGGTCGTTCTTCTCGATGTCTGGCTAACCGGAATGGATGGCATGGAAGCGCTCGGCCGCATTCAGGGTAACCCTCGTGCTCCTGCGGTGATTATGATTTCCGGGCATGGCAACATCGAGACGGCCGTGCGCGCCACCAAGTTAGGCGCATTCGATTTCATCGAGAAACCGCTTTCACTTGAAAAAATAATTGTTCTGGTACGTAATGCCGTACAGCAACGACGTTTGCAGGATGAGAATCAACTTTTGCGCAGCGAGCTGGGCCACCGCTATCAGGTAATCGGCGAAAGCGTACCGGTCAAGGCGTTGCGGCAGCAGATCGCTGTCACGGCCCCCACCAATGGACGGGTGTTGATCTACGGGGAAAGCGGCACGGGGAAAGAACTGGTTGCACGTTCGCTGCATGCGGCAAGCTTGAGAAGCAAAGGGCCATTCGTTGAAGTGAACTGCGCGGCAATTCCTGAAGAGCTCATCGAATCCGAACTGTTCGGACATATCAAGGGAAGTTTTACCGGAGCCAGCGAAGACAAGATTGGGAAATTTCAAAAGGCCGACGGCGGCACTCTGTTTCTGGATGAAGTGGGAGACATGAGCTTGCGGACACAGTCAAAAGTGCTGCGGGTCCTTGAAGAACAGCGCTTCGAACGCGTTGGATCGAATCAGACCCTCAGCGTGGATGTACGCGTTTTGGCAGCCACCAACAAGAATCTCGAACAGGAAATTTCCCGAGGTACATTTCGACAGGACTTATTTTATCGGCTGAACGTAATTCCCTTCTTTGTGACTCCCTTGCGGGACCGCAAGGGGGACATCCCGATTCTGGCACGATATTTTCTGAATGAATTCAGTTCGGAGTACGGCAAGAAAACCCGCGAGCTGAGCGACTCCGCTATGGAGATCTTGCTACGCTACCCGTGGCCCGGAAACGTTCGTGAATTGCGGAATCTTGTGGAAAGGCTGGTGATTGTCTGTCCGCACTTCCGCATCGAGCCACACCACCTGCCACCAGAGTTATTCCGGGGCGTGGCCGAGAGTCCACAACAGCCGTATTCGACGCTGCACGAGGCTCGCAGCGCCTACGAGCGCGAATTCATTCTACGGAAGTTGCAGGAGCATCGCTGGAATATGACCCAAACAGCCACCGCTCTCGGGTTGGAGCGATCTCATTTATACCGGAAGATGAAATCCCTGGGCATTGCCGCCCCTGAGTAGATGAGCTCGCCGCAACAGAGAAGTTACGAGCGATGCGGTGGCATCGGGGCCGATCGCTCCGGGTGGCCCTATTCTTCCTCAGCGAGATCGTCATTCATCCCGCGTTCGCGACTGGCCTTTTGTGCCTGGTCCTTCTTTATGTCTTCAAGTTGGACGTGCCAGTCAATCTCACGGACCTTGCTGGGATTATCGCGCCAACCTTCGACTACTTTCACAAACAGGCCAAGATAGATCTTGGTGTCGAGAATTGCTTCGAGCTCCTTGCGTGCCTCGGTACCGATCTTCTTGAGCATCTCGCCCTTGCGGCCGATCAGTATTTTCTTCTGCGAGTCCCGTTCGACGTGGAGTGTCATTTCGATCCGGAGAATTTTGGGAGTCTCCTCAAACTTGTCGACGAAGACGGCCAGCGCGTGAGGGACTTCATGATAGGTCAGACGGATGGCTTTCTCACGCACGATCTCCGCGGCCAGGAAACGTTCCGGCTGATCCGTGACCTGGTCCTCCGGAAAGAAGTTTTCGTTCTCGGGAAGCTGCTTGAATATTTCGGCAAGTAATTCGTCGCAACCGCTTCCGGTAAGGGCGGAGATGGGAACGAGAGCGGCAAACGGAAACGCTTTGGCAAAGGCCTCAAGCAGCGGCAACAGCTTTGGCTTCGGGATCTTGTCGATCTTGTTCAAGGCGAGGATCGTCTTACTCTCGTAGCGCCTAGCGCGGTCGAGGAGCATCTGATCAGCGTGAGGCATTGTCTCCGTCGCATCAACCACCATAAGAAGAACGTCAATTCCCTCGAGAGCCGCCGCAACTTCCCGCATCATCTGACGGTTGAGCGCTGATTTCGCATCGTGTAATCCGGGGGTGTCGATAAAAACGATCTGGCCTTCCGGACGCGTGACAATTCCCTGGATGCGATTCCGCGTCGTTTGGGGCTTGGAGGTGACAATGGCGACTTTCTGCCCCACGAAATGATTGAGTAGTGTTGATTTTCCAGCATTGGGTCGACCGATAATTGCCACAAATCCGGCGCGGCCCATTTTCTTTTCCGTGCTCTCATTTGGCGGTTCCACAGCTGTCCTCATTTCACGATCGGCAGTCCCACTACCCTCTGCTCGTTTCCCCGGCCCATCCGTGCGAATCTGAAACCTCGGCCGTTTCCTTGCCACTCTCTAACCACCGTTATAGTTCTTTTCCGCGCCTTCAGGCGAGGGTCGGTCGATTTCCTACGAATTTTCTCATCTGGACCGGCGATCTGATCGCCTATGATAACTCGCTCCGGGCAGCTACGGTTATGACGTCCTGCAGAAACGGCCTACACCGCCAGTTGTTTGGCGCGTAGGCGTAGCACCTTGCGTTGGTTGGCTTCAAGCACCTCGAAGCTAAAGCCCCCGAGATCGACTCTATCGCCAGGAGCGGGAACCTTGCCGGACACCGTGCTGAGCAGTCCTGCAATCGTTGTGACCGTTTCGTCGACATTTTCACCAAACTTGATCCCGAGAAGGTCTTCAGCTTCACGGATTGACATGCTGCCACGAAGAACCAGACTGCCGTCAGGTTCGCGGACAGCGTCAGGGGCCATGTGCAGGTCCTTGCTGTTGCTCTCACCCACAATTTCTTCGACCAGATCCTCTACGGTGGCGATGCCTGCTACCGTACCGTGCTCATCGATTACAATCACCATCGACTGGCCCTTCTGGCGCATTTCCTTCAGCAGGTCGGAACCGAGCTTTGTTTCCGGTACAAACAGAGCGGGTTTCATCAATTCGCGGACCTTGCGGTTCGGAAGATCGGTGTCCGCGACCTGCAAAAGATCTTGCACATGAACAACTCCAACAACGTCGTCCAGTGATTTTTCATACACCGGCATCTTGGCTAACTTCGTCTCGACGTACTTTGCATGCATCTCTTCAAGGGAGGCGTCGGCCTGCATAGCGACAACATCCGGGCGTGGGGTCATGACTTCGCGCACGCGCTTATCGCTGAATTCGACGACCTGCTCAATGAGATCGGCCTGATCGGGCTCAATAATGCCCTCTTCCTCGGCGACCTCCACCAGAGCGCCGATTCCCTCTTCGGTACGTTGCTCCTCCGTGCGCTCGACCTCCTGTTCGGAGATGCGCGCAAGCGATTCCGCGCCTTCAAGGAATACCCGAATCGGCCAAACCAGCCACATGGCGGCGCGAATGAGGGGAAGCAAGGGCAGCAGCCAGCGCCCGGTCGTCCGGTAGAGCAACATGTCGGGAATGAAATGCATGGCAATCACGACTTCGAGCGTCAGGAAGATCAAGAATTGCATTCCTGCTTCAAGACGGTTGGGCACGAGGTAGACGACACCACGGGTGGTTTCAAGAACCACGAATGCCAGCCAGAAATGACCCAGGATTCGGAAGGTGCGGCCGCCACTGCGACGGCTTATTTTCAGCTTCGGTTCGATTTCGGCTTCGAAAATGTCGAGATGTTCGTGAATGCGCCCGGTCGTGATGCGACCAAGCTCTCGATAGATAAGCGTGAGGTAGGAAAAAATCGGCAGGCCCAGCGCCAGGACCAATACGCTGACGATGTAACTCCATTGCAGCATTACGCAATACCCAGTCGGCGCCTCAAGCGCAATTCCGTGCGGTTCATTTCGCCGTGATCGACCTCATGATCGTATCCCAGAAGATGCAGCACGCCATGAAGAATCAATACCTGCAATTCTTCGGACAGAGCCCGTTTGTACTTCTTTGCATTCTTCCTGGCAACGACTGGCGAGATCGCGATATCGCCAAGCGCGGTGCCGTGAACCCTCTTCAACCGGGTTTTCAGATTTTGAGGCGTCCGACGGGTCTCGGCTGGAAACGATAGCACATCGGTCGTACCTTTTTTGTGGCGATACATCTCATTGAGGTGAGCCATTTCCTTGTCGGTCAGCAGGCGAATGGCGACGCTTCCATCGGCGAGTCCCAACTCTTCCTGTAAAACACGGGTGAATTCAAGCAACCCGCGCAATTCAACCCGAACCGCGGCTTGCCGATTCTCGATTGCCGGTTCGCGTGGCCGGACCGGTGCTTTCGCTTTTCGTCTTTTCTGCTTCATTCCCGGGATGTATTCGGATTCTCCCCTTTGGCCTGAGGCTTGGGGGAATTTGCATTCGTCAATTTCCCGTTCCCCCCACGTTGCGGGTTGGCCATGTCATGTTCTTCATAGGCTCGAATGATCTGTTGCACGAGATTGTGGCGCACCACATCCTTTTCTCCGAACTGGGTGACGCTGATGCCGGGGATACGGCCGCATATTTCCATTGCTTCGATCAGTCCCGATTTCTTACCGGTTGGCAAGTCGATTTGCGTAACGTCCCCGGTAATTACGGCCTTCGAATTAAAGCCAAGCCGTGTGAGGAACATCTTCATTTGCTCGCTTGTGGTGTTCTGCGCTTCGTCGAGAATCACGAACGAATCATTGAGAGTGCGGCCCCGCATGAAAGCCAGTGGGGCTACTTCGATGATCCCCTTCTCAAGAAAGCGTTCGAGTTTGTCGGCGTCCAGCATGTCGTATAGTGCGTCGTATAAGGGACGCATGTAGGGATCGATCTTTTGTTGCAACGTGCCGGGAAGAAAACCTAGACGTTCGCCAGCTTCGACCGCGGGACGCGCCAGAATGATGCGGTTCATCTGCTTCGTCAGTAGTGCGCTGACGGCCATTGCCACTGCCAGATACGTCTTGCCCGTTCCGCCCGGCCCGATACCGAAGGTCATGTCATGGGTTTCAATTTCGTCCATGTAGTGCTTCTGACTGGCGTTTTTTGGAGTGACCGGCTTCTTTCCGAATGAACGAGTCTTGCCGTGCTCGAACATACTACGGGGCGATTCGTGCGGCTCATCGGTGGCAACGCGCATCAACGACTTTACTTCCGCGCTGGCCAGCACGCGGCCGTGACGAGTGAGGTGGTTGTACTCTTCCACAATGCGCACGGCCTGGTCCACACCTTCCTGCTCCCCTTCCACTGTGAGCCGAGTGTCGTGCAGGTGCGTCCGTACATGGAGTGCGTCCTCTAGCGAGCGGATATTCTCGTCCAGAGTGCCAAAGAAGGGTTCAATTTTTCCGGTAATGTGTATCGTGCGTCTCATCCACTTGGAAGGCTGTTCAGGTGTTCGAACCGGGTGGCCGATGGAATTCCTCCTGAAAGATACGTGCAAGTAAGCACTGCAACACGGAGAAACTATAATCAACGTAACCCACCCCGATGCGAGCGTCAAGTTACACCACCATGAATTCTGTGGATGGCAAAGATTTGCGGGGCGGAGCGCAAGCGCTTTGCGCGACTACGCGGAAGCCCGGCTCCATGCGCGGGACATATTACGTCACTGTCTGAGCGACGCCTTGCAGTGTTCGCCTGTACTTTCCGTCCAAGCACCGCGCAAGGTCAGTTGCAGAATGATTACCTGTACTCTGGTACGCCAGAGCTATAGACGCAAACCTCGGTACGCCTGAAACTCCACTCATCGATCGAGAACTGGATTCTGATCGAATTTCCTGAGGGAGGAAAAGGCCCATGTTCCGAGTAAGGTTTGTGAAAAGTTTGTTGACCGGTGCGGCACTGCTCTCCATGGCACTCACGGGTTTTGCTGCAGAAGAAACCACGACGACTGTCGCAGCGCCTGTTTCGCGCTTGCCACACGCCACCATTAACTGCCCGGGGATCACCAGCGTGCCGATGACCATAGACGCCGAGCAGTCTCTGCCGATGAAAGTTGTCGCAACGCTGGCTTGCGATGAGCCGGTATCCATCGTTTCCGATAATGAGGGATACACGAGCAAGGTTCGGCTGTCGGATGGATCGGAAGGCTACGTGGCGCGGATGTATTTGAACATGCGCCTGGGCGCCGACCTGGTTGCGGTGGCGGACGCGCAACCCGCGACCGCTTCGCCGGTGAATAATGTAGTGCGCTGGCAGGCAGGCGCCGCGGGTTGTGATCAGTTTTCGGTGAAGGGCTACACCGTCGAGAGCGCCACGGCGAACGGGTTGACGGTTCAAATATCATTGCAGGACTCTGGCTGGAAGTTGCGCGCCACGATTGCGATTTCGAATGCCGCCGGCGAAACGATTGAAGTATTGCCTGGGTTGGTGACTCTGGACGAACTGGAACCGGCCCTGAAACAACTGACGGCGCTCGACACCTCGAAGCTGAGCCACGTTGTCAACCACGAAGTGCTCTGGACACAGGCCAACGCCCAGCCGTCGCCAAGCGCCCGGGTCTCCGACGCTCATGTGAGCAGCGTTTCGTACCGCAGCTCGTCGGAGAATATTTTTATCGATCACGCTGTCCCGGTTTCTTCAAATACACGCGAGCAGAGCGCGCCTGCAGGTTCTGAACTCAATTCGCTGGCGTTAAAACACACCAAGCTTGCCCCTGGACAAAAGACCACCGGCGTTATCTGGTTCCAACGCGACCCCGGCGCGCGCGAACTCTCTCTTCGCGTGCCGGTGGGAGATCTGGTCTTCGACTTCCCGTTGTCGTTTAACCAGAAGAAATAAGGAGAAAGGACGCATGAACCAGAGACCCGGCGACACCCTCACGCCGGGCCTCTTTTTTTTTCAGACTTCGAGTAGGAATCAGCCTGCAGGAACGGCGCGGCCCTTGGCCCATTCGCGAATCGCCGCGATTTCTTCAAAGCGGGTAACACTCAGGGGCCGGGTGCTCTGCAGTTCTGCCAGCAGAATCTCGGTGGATAGCGATTGCTTCTGGCTGAAGGCGGTATAGAGTGCGGCAATAATCCCCTGCTCAATCTCTGCGCCGGAAAATCCATCGGAAGCTGTCGCAAGCCTCTGCAAATCAAATCCGGACGCGTCTCTACCTCGCTTTTTCAGATGTAAGGAAAAAAGAGATTCGCGCGTCTTCTCATCCGGCAGGTCGACGAAGAAAATTTCGTCAAAACGGCCTTTGCGAACCATCTCTGGCGGGAGAACCGTGATGTTGTTCGAAGTCGCGGCAAGAAATACTCCTGCCTCCCGGTCCTGCATCCAGGTCAACAGCGTGGCGAGCAGCCGCTGGGAGAGCCCGGCATCCGCGTCGCCACTAGTGCCGGCGGAGGCAAAGGCCTTCTCAATTTCATCGATCCACAGCACCACCGGTGAGAGTCTTTGCGCAAGGTCCAGGGCTCTCTTCAGCCGCTTTTCGCTCTCGCCGACATATTTGTCGTACAGAGATCCGGCGTCCAGCCGAACGAGATCATAGCCCCATTCCGCGGCGATGGATTTTGCAGCCAGGCTTTTTCCACAACCTTGGACACCCATGATCAGTACGCCCTTCGGAGGAACCAGACCAAACTTTCTGCCTTCCGGTGTCCAGGCGTTTTTTCGTTTCGCGACCCATTCGCGTAAACGGACCAGGCCCGCCACGTCGTTAAATGATGAATCCCGTTTCACATTTTCAAGCGAACCGTCGCTACGCAAGGCATCCCGTTTGGCTTCGAGGACGTCATTCAAAACTCCGGGTTCGGCTTTGCTACGGGCCAGCAGGCATTTGCGAAAGATGCGCAGCCCCTCCTGTTCCGTCAGCCCTACGAGATTCTTTGCGGCCTGCGACATATCGATTGTGTCGAGAGAAATAGGAATACTCTGGTCGCGATTTACCTCCGCAAGGACACGTTTTACACCGGGAAGGAGTTCTTCAGCAGAAGGGAGCCCTAACTGAAACGGGGCGGCGTCGACGAGCAATTCCTTCGGCAATTGGATGGTGGCGGCGAGCAATATGATCGACCGGCGAGCCGTGCGGAAGCCATCGGCAAGGTCGCGCAACTTGCGGCTGATGCGATCGTTGTCGCAATATCGCGTGAAGTCTTTCAACAGGAAAATGGCGTTTCCTTGAATCGTCGCGATGTTCGCCAGGGCCTGCTCCGGCTGGTCGGAGTTATAAAGAACCGCGCCTCCAATTTTCCCGAGGCCTTCTGTAACGCTCCAAACGTAAAGAGAAACACCGAGGTCGGTCGCGACACCGGTCAAAAGTTTCAAGAAGCGATCTTCTTCTCCGGTCTCGACACTGATGATGGGGCTTCGCGAATCGATCAGCAGGCGAAGTTCCCCCTGTTTGCCGGTGAGCGCAGGAGCAGACGATCCGCCGGGTCCGATAAACAGCGATTTGGATGAATCCGTCATGAAACTGAGGGTAACGAGAGTGCCCGGGGTTTTCCAGCGAATTGGCAGCCGAGTGTTCCTCGGTCAACAAGACGCTCCCGGTGGCGTTGACAAACGGTTTGCCACAGAGTCTGATGGACTGTCTCGTCCGGAAGGGCGATGGAATTGTGAAGAAACCTAAAACATCCGCGAAATCGGTGCCGACAGACAATGTACCGCAGATGAATCGTCGGACATTACTCGGAGGAGCGACAAGCCTTCTTGTCTCTGGGTCCGCTCTGGCGATGCTACCCCGTTCGGCAAGAGGAACCGCCGTTCAGGTTGGAAATCCGCCACCTCCTCGTGTGACGTGTGTCAGTACTACGGAATCCGCTCCGTGGCAGTCGCTGCCAGTCCGAACCGACCGCTGGCACTGGGACGACCTGGACATACAAATCGGCGTCGAAAGCACGAACCGCGCTATCGAGGGATTCGGCGCCTGCTTCAACGAGCTCGGCTGGACCTCCCTCCAGGCGCTCGGCGAAAACGACCGGAAGACCATCTTCGAAGAGCTCTTCAGCCCAGGAAAGGGCGCGAATCTCAAGATCTGCCGCATGCCGATTGGCGCCAACGATTTTTCACGGAAATGGTATTCATATGACGAGACCGCCGATGATTTTGCGATGGATCACTTCAGCATCGCGAACGATCTCGAAACACTGGTGCCCTACATTCAAGCTGCCAAACAATTCAATCCTGAGCTCGACCTCTGGGCTTCACCCTGGAGTCCTCCCTCGTGGATGAAGACCAACAAACATTATGCCGAGGTGCAGCAGGGGCCGGGATTGCCGGCAAACGGATTGCGCGTCGATCAGGTTGGCAAAGAAGGAACCGATCTGTTTATCCAGGAAAATCGCTACTTTGCTGCATATGCAAAATATTTCGGCAAGTTCATCGATGCCTATCGGCAACTGGGAATCGAAATGCGCATGGTAATGCCTCAGAACGAATTCAATTCAGCGCAACCATTCCCGAGTTGCACCTGGACACCGGAGGGGCTGGCCAGGTTTTTGAACCTGCTGGGCCCGGAAATGGAGCAACGCGAGGTTGAGATATTTTTCGGTACCTACGAACGCGGGAATCGTGCATTGCTCGACCGCGTGATGGCCGATCGTATTGCAGCGCGATACATCAAAGGCGTGGGGGTGCAATGGGCTGGAAAGAACGCGATTCATGCGATCCGGCAGGAGTATCCGCAGCTGAGGATTTACCAATCGGAACAGGAATGCGGCAACGGGAAGAACGAGTGGAGCTATGCCGGATATTGCTGGAACCTGATGAGGCATTATTTGCGCAACAATACCAGCGGTTACATGTACTGGAATTTATCGCTCGAAAAAGGAGGAAAAAGCCAGTGGGGCTGGCCACAAAATTCGCTCGTTACCGTGGATGTCGATGCCAAGCAATACAAATTTAATTACGATTACTACGTACTGAAACATGTGAGTCACTTCGCTCAACCCGGGGCCGTACGCCTCGAGACCGACGGCACATTTGACAATGTCGTGGCGTTCCGGAACCCCGACAAGAGCGTAGTGGTCGTCTTGCGGAATGAGAGTGAGCGAGTGTCGCAAGTCGATATTGCGATGAACGGCACGAAGACGTATCTGAGATTGCAGCCGGATTCGCTCAATACCGTGCTGCTTCGGGCCGACTGAGAGGCTCGATCGGCTGGAGTCCGTTTGACAATGTGTGTTTCTCCCCGCAAAATATAAGATTGAAGAAAGAGCTTAAGGAGCGATAGATGGCGCAAGGTCAGGCTAGAAAAGTCAAGAAAAAGAAGAAATCGGTTTTAAAGCGCGCGGCACAATCCCGCGAGCGCGCTGAAGTGAATCAAGCGAACCGTACGCGGGTGCGTGGTGCAATGAAGCGTCTTCGCACAGCGATCACCGCCGGCGACGTCACCGCGGCCGGGAATTTGCTGCATCCAACGATGTCGGCGATTGATCAGGCGATTACCAAGGGCGTGCTCCACGAAAATACCGCCAATCGCTACAAGTCTCGCCTGACTCTCGCGTTCAACCAGATCAAAGCCAAGGCCGCGAAGTAACCTAAAGATTAGAAAGATTCGCGAGGCGGGCGGCTTGCCAGGTTGCCCGCCTTTTCTGTTTCTTGTTGACGATAGAACCAATGACCCGCAGAGGAATTATGGCTCACACCGTTTCAGTGACACGCGTCTCACAATCCCGACTCACGGAAGAGCTCCGTGAAAATTCTCCATTTGGAACCAATTATAGCGATCACATGTTCGTGGCCGATTATCGAAACGGCAAGTGGCAAGAGCAAGATGCGCGTGTAGTGCCCTACGGACCTATGTCCTTGTCGCCCGCACTGACAGCCTTGCACTACGGACAGTCGCTCTTTGAGGGCTTCAAGGCACATCGGATGCCGGACGCCAAGGTGGCACTGTTTCGCCCGATGGCCAACCATGCACGCTTGAATCGTTCCGCTTCGCGACTGGCGATGCCGGAAGTCCCGGAAACTCTGTTCCGGGAAGGCTTGTTGGAGCTAATTCGCACCGATCAGGACTGGGTTCCCTATCGTGAAGGCGGCTCTTTATATGTACGCCCTGTCTATTTCGGCACCGATGAGTCGCTGATGGTGCGGCCGGCAGAAAGCTATCGGCTGGTGATTTTCACGGCTCCCGGCGGTCCGTATTTTGCCCAACCGATTCGTCTGCTTGCCGAACAAACCTACGTCCGGGCGTTCCCCGGCGGGACAGGGGACGCCAAGTCGGCAGGAAATTATGGCGGGGGCTTGCTCGCCGCGAAATTGGCGCAGAGCAAAGGTTTTCATAATGTGATGTGGCTGGATGGCAAGGATCGCAGACTGGCCGAAGAATCTGGCGTCATGAATATTGCCTTCGTGATAAAAGGCGTTGTCGTTACCCCATCACTTTCCGGCACAATTCTCCCCGGAGTCACAAGAGATTCTGTTTTGACGTTGTTACGTGAAATGAACTTCCCGCATGAAGAGCGTGCCATTACGGTCGAGGAAGTCGTGGCAGCTCACGCGAACGGAACGTTAGAAGAAGCGTTTGGAATCGGGACCGCCGCGGTCATCGCACCGATCGCGGCGATAGGATATCGCGACGAAGAAATTACCGTGCCAACGGGGGCAGCCGACGGGATTGCCAAGCGGCTGCACACGAAACTGGTTGCGATCCAAACAGGCAAGGAAGCCGACACCCATGGCTGGTTGCTTCACGTCTAGATTTGACGTCCGTTTACGACCTTCATATTTCTCAGGGCGAGGCTTACGATAAACTCGCTCGAAACCTTTGGTCGTCAAGCTTTCCCGCTTCTCGCACCACTCAGCTCCCAGATCAGGAATTCCATCGTGATCCGTTCATCACGCCCCCGCTTCAGGTCGGAATCAGCCGTTTTAAGTGCTCGCAGTCCGTTCATCAGACGCTCTTTGGGAATTTTGCGTGAGCATTGCAGCGCAATCTCGGCTTGCTCGGGGCGCATACCTAACGTGCGGGCCGCCTGCCAGCCATTGCTCACGCCCCGCAACTCGCTAGCCTCGACGATTTTCCTGTACATCCAGGTAATCCCTCCGAGCATAAGCAGCGCCGCTTCACCTTCGGCAAAAAGCCGATCGATGAATTCGAGGGCTTGTCTTGGCTGCTGAGCGGCGAGAAAACCAGCCACTTCCCAGATCGTCGTGGTTTTTTCAGAGATGACCATGGCGGTTATCTCCGCTTTCGTGATTATTTTTCGGTCACCGGCAAAGGTTGCCAGTTTTTCCAGTTCCGTTTCCAGGCGGAGCAGATCCCCACTGACCAATTCCGCCAGTTCTTCTGCCCCTCCCTTTTCGAGCTCAATTCCCTTTTCTTTGGCCAGGGCCCCCGCCATTCCGACCGCGGCCGCAACACGCCCGCCCGCGTCGTCACTGTTTCCAACTTCAACGACCAGGGCTTCCTCGGCCAGGTTCTTGCCGAGCTGCATGCGCATGTCAAGCTTGGCTGCTTCAACGACCAGTACCGTGAACGGGGCAGGATCGTTGAGATAGGCAAGAATACTTTCGACGGTCTCCTTTCGAGTCTTTTCGGCCAGCGAATCAATTATTTCTGCATCTTCAAGGAATACGAGTTGTCGGCGCGAAAGCATCGGCAAGGTCTGCGCCTGATCAAGCGCAGCCTGCGTTTCACCACGATCGGCAGAAAAGCGAGACACCGCCCAGGCCCTGGCAGCTTCGGGGACGAAATGGTCGATCAGTGCTTCTCGGCATTTGTCACGCAGATAGGGCTCGTTTCCCAGCAGAACGATGCCCGGAATCTTCCTGTCTTTTTCAAGCCTCGCCGCCAGCTCGCCAGTCGCAATACGGGGCATCAGTAATTCTCCGTCACCGCAGAAACCAAGCGCGAAGCAAAATCCCTCGCCATGCGATCGACCGCGGGATCGCCTTCCTGGAAAAAGCTGCGCACGTCGGTGGAGAGTTCGTACTCATTTCGAAAGACGAAATTGTTGTTGTGATAGAGGACCTTTTGACTGGACCGATCCGTAAACGTGACATCGCATTTGATGATGATCAGCATTGCGGTAGCCTGGGCCGTCTGCGTGCCGCTTTGGGTCGTTTGATTATTGAAAAGCAAAGGCACAATTTCAAGGCTCAGGACTTTCCCCTGCAGCACGGCGTCTCCGGCATCCGCGTCAGACACAACGTGATACGTCGTTTTTGCGAGCAATTCGTGAATGGTGGCCGCGGTAAGTTTCTGCTCGATCCGATAACCGGTAGTCTTGTTTTCCATAGCCGGAACGGCAACAACGTGAATGTTCTTCGGCAAGGTGTTGTAGTGCGCAGCGGTGTGATAACCGCAGGCCGTCAGCGTCAAGGCGAGAGCACAGACGGCTATAAAGCCATTGCCACGCCAGTTCATGAATCGAGCCATTCCGCCAGTCTTACAGCGCTGTACGCCGGAACACGCAAGTTGTCACCAGCACCCCAGATCCACCAGCTCTTGTCGCGAGTCATTTCTGGCTGTGGCTCGCGCAGAAAGATGCTGGTTTCACCTGCGACGCTGACATTACTCGGGCCCGGATCGTTTTCAGCCGAGACGACGAACCCGGCATCGCGGCACGCGCCTGCAAGTGCCATGGCATCGATGTCCCGCCCGAGATCGAAGCAGATACTGAAGGTGGTTCCATAGAAGACAGGCGCATGTACCAGATTCACGGATATCTTGGCGTCCTCCTCAGCGTCGCCCATCGCGACGGAAATTTCCGCTCGCATCTGTCGTTGTTTGCTTAGAAGATCGTGACGGCTCTCGGCAGCAAAGCGAGCGAGCGTGTTAAACGCCGTCTGCGTACCGAAGACTTCATGGCCGGTGTTCTGGAACGACAGCAATTGCGAGGTTTGAGTTTCGAGTTCCTCGATGCCCTCCCGGCCTGCTTCCGATACCGGCTCATTGATAACGGCTACAAGACGGCGCAGTTCATACCGCGATCTCAGCATCAACGCCAGGCTTGAAATCGTCATTCCCCCCACGGAAAAGATACTGAATGTTTGCGCGTCGCGGCGAGCGCTCCTGCCGGTGAGCGCTTCAATTTTTGGAAACCACGGAGTTGCATCCGGATTCTCGAGCGAAGCATGAGAGAGATCAATTACAGTAGCGCCGGAGTCTTTCGCCGGTGTCAGACAAGCTTTTCCAAATGACGGCGAGCCGGCGAGAAAAGCGAAGCGCGCGCCGCGAAATGTACCCTCTTCGACACGCTGAATAAGGGCAGCTCCTCCGGCTGCCTCCGTGATAATGCCCGCAGTAGCGTCCTCATCCACCAGATGGAAGTCCCATCCGGCGAAGCGGCTCTCTTCAAGCAAGGATTTCACTTCGTGTCCGAGGAGCGAGGATGCGCCAGCAATGACTATTTTGGGGTCGGCAACCATAGGGATCAGGCGGTCCTGGCCACCAGTCGGTGCCGCAACACTCGAATAACATGCAAGGCCACGCCGATAATGGCGTAGGAGCAGGCAAAAATCACCAGCGCATATTCAGAATACCGCCACACGATACCGACCAGGAGACACAGCAAAATAATTGTGACTGAGGGCTGCTTACGGGCCCACGGAATATCTTTGAAGCTGTAGTAACGGACTGCACTTGTCATCAGCGCGCCAAGAATAACCATCAGAACAAACCAGGCAATTGCCCAGTTCTTGTCGGTAATGGGCCCGATCCAGTGACAGGCATGAACAATTGCCGCCACTACTCCGGCAGCAGCAGGGGTCGGCATGCCGACGAAATTCTTCGAGCCGCCGGGCGCCATGCCCTGAACGTTGAAACGCGCCAGACGCCAGGCGGAACAGATCAGAAATGTCAGGCAGCAAAGCCAGGCAACATCTCCGAGCCAGGCAGAGTCGCCGAGTGCACGGACGCCATCGGTAGCGACACCGGGCAGATGCCGGTAGCCCCACGCATAGGCTAGAATCGCCGGTGCTATGCCAAAGCTGACGACGTCGGCGATAGAATCAAACTGCACACCAAACTCGGTGTTGGTCCCGGTCATGCGGGCGATCCGGCCATCAAGCGAATCGAACAAGATGGCGATACCAAGGGCCTTCGCAGCGTGGTCGAAATCCTCGGGACGACCCACAAGCGAAGCGACTGCGGCGTAATAACCGCACAGCAAATTGGCCACGGTGAACAAGCTGGGTAGAAGAAATATTCCGCGCCGGAGCTTGGGATTCTTGAAACGCCGGTTATGAAGAGGTGAGTCCTGGTGTTGGTGTTCGGCCATGGTTGAGTTTTGTACCCGCAACAAGATACTACGCTGGGCCTCCATCCTGCTTCAATTTCTGTCGCGCTGGCCGAACGGCATCCGGTCCAGCGTTTTTTGTGGAAACAGTTTCGAGCATGCGGGCCAGGACACTCGAACCCCCTTTTACGTGATCGCCGACTTTCACCAGAATTTCGGCGTTATCGGGAATCCACACATCGACGCGTGAACCGAAGCGCACCAGCCCGACTCGTTCCCCACGCCGTACGATTTCGCCTTGGTTTTTCCATGAGACGACGCGGCGGGCTACCCATCCGGCAATCTGCTTGAACACGATCGGGCCGTGTTCGCTGCTCAATGTAAAAATATTCTGTTCATTATCGAGCGATGCGCTCTCCGCCCAGGCTGCCATGAATTTGCCGGGTCTATATTCGAAATGGGTTATGGTTCCCGCAGAGGGGGAACGGTTTACGTGAACGTTCCAGACAGCAAGAAAAACACTGATGCGCTTGCCCGGCCGACCAGCTAATGGCTCATCCTTCACGACAACGACCCGGCCATCGCCGGGCGACACAATGAGGCCGGGCCCCGTCGGAATCTTCCGGTCGGGATTACGAAAAAAATAAAAAACGAATAAGCCCAGACACACAAGCACCACACCGCAAACAAAGGCCAGTCGCGAGCGCAAGGCAAGCGCCAGCAGGCCCAAAAGAAGCGGTGGAACGCCGAAGTAATATCCTTCTTTGACCATAAACTCCCTGCTCCCTTGCGCAGTTGGTGCGCGGGAGGTCTCTGGTCATATTACGACAAAACTTGTACCGGGAGCGATTGCTGGCGGTTACTGCGATCGTCGATCGGGCGCAAGGTGATTACGCGCGATGAGACGTTCCATCTCGTCTTTCACGTGAAGCTTCAATTTTTTCAATCGGATTTCTTCGATAAGGTCTTCAGAATTGTGGTAGGGAGAGCGGGAGAGATTCTGAAGTTCTGTTTCATATTGCCGGTGCTTCTCACTCAGACGCTGATACTCGGCGTCTGTCTCGACTATTACGTCCCGAGGGTTACGCTGCAATTCGGCCACGCGGTCCTCCTCATTACGGAATTGTGACTGCCCAACGACCGCAGCCTAACACCGGGAAACCCTACGTCAAGGGGTATCTGGTACCAAACTGTGGATTACTTTACGTTACCGGAGAGTTCCAGGATTAGAGCATCCTCATCGGGATGGCTATAGTACTTTTTCCTTCTCCCCAGTTCCTCAAACCCCATCTTGTGGTAGAAGCGGATGGCCGGGGCGTTGGACTCACGGACCTCGAGGAAGATTCGCTGGACTTTCTGTTGCAGCCACCTTGCGAGCAGGTGACGGACCAAGCGCGAGGCAATTCCCTTCTGACGGTTTTGCGGCAATACAGCGAGATTCAGAATTTCGGCCTCGCAGGCGACAGATGCGCCAAAAATACAACCGACGATCACCTGGTTTGTCTCACATACAAAGGCAATTCCACCGTTCGAGTGCAGAGAGTTTCGGATGATGTCGAAAGACCAATTCGAAGCCTCAGGAACAGTCTGTAAGAGCTGCTGAACCCACGGGGCATCGGCGACAACCATCTCTCTGATTACATAATCAGAGTTGATCGACCAGGGTTCATCCGGCACGGTGCGCGGGGCCTTTCCAGAAGATCTCGGCATCCGAACGTCTGACATAATTAGCGTCCAATTCCAGGACGTTCGAACATTCGCCACGGGCGGCCCTCTCCTCGCCAATTTCGGCAATAAAGTTGACGAGACGGCCGTCCGCAGGCCAGAAGGTTTGCTCTGCTGCCGGCGGCGCTTCTGAAGACCCGCACTGGCCCATCAAATTCGGATCAAGGGAAACCCAGTGCACGTTATCGCCTGAAGTCTGTTCGCGAACAAGACTCAGAAACTCCAGTGGGGTAATGACGAGTTCATCGCCTTGCCGCTCAAATTTGCCTGAGGTTCTGCGAAAAAGTCCCGCGAAAATCTGCCCTCGGTGGGCGTCATAGCTTGCCGCGATCCAGCCCTCGCTCTGAACTGAGCGCGCGAGCGCTTCCAATCTTGAGACACCAACGACGGGGATGCCGTATACCTCAGCCCATGCCTTGACCGCAACCAAACCAATACGAACCCCCGTGAAGGAACCCGGGCCCGTCGCCACAGCCAGCAGGTTCAGGTCAGTAAAATTCTTCCGGGCAGCGCCGAGCGATCTTTCAACAGCTGGAAGAAGCCAACTTGAATAATCCTCCTCCGCATGAATCTGCAAACCGTAGGTCCGGCCGTCGATCCGTAGCGACACGCTTCCCCTCCGGTCGCAAGTATCGATAGCCAATGTATTCATGGAGTACTCATTCCCAATGTAAACGAAACGTTAGCCTATTGAATCTAAATGATTTGTCAGGAAAGATGCAATGATGTCATTCGGAGTACGACGGAAGCAGCCGAACACTCCTTTGGCAGCTTGAAACGCGGCCCTCACAACTCCATGCAATTTCAGTGCCAAATTGGCGCGGTCGTTTCGCTAACTTCCTCATTCCACAGGATATACCTTGACTCTTACCTAACATTTACATAGACTCAATGCATCTCCTAGGGGGAACTCCTGAATGGACTACAAGATTGGCGACAAGGTGGTTTATCCGAACCATGGTGTTGGTGTTGTAGAACAGATGAGTTTTGGAGTCTTAAACGGTAGAACTGAACGGTATTATATGATCCGCATTATATCCAGTGGCTTACGCGTCATGGTGCCACACACCAACGCGATTGCTGTGGGTCTCCGCTCCGTGATTCGTTCCAACGATACAACCAAAGTTCTTGGTTTCCTCGAAAAGGGAAAGCTCAATTCCCATCACGACTGGAAACACCGCTTTAAGGAGAATTCCGAGCGCATGCGCACCGGTTCTCTTCTCGAGGTTGCCGTCGTTCTCAAGAGCCTGGTCTCCTTGAGCTGCAGCAAGCCACTTTCTTTCCGCGAAAAGAAGATGCTCGAACGTGCCAAGTACCTGCTGGTCAGCGAAATGGCGACAGCGCGCAATCTGACTGCAGAAAATGCCGAAGGTCTGGTCGTTAAGTCCCTGGCTAAGGCAAAGTTGCAGTTTCCAACGATGGTTGAGAAGTTCGAATAGCCTTTGCAATTAAAGGTATCCGAGAGGGGCGGCGCAAACGTGCCGCCCCCTTTTTTTGCCTACGCCAATGGCATGCTGGCAACGGCGTTCAGATCGGTGCCGGCAAATGCTGAGCGGCAAAACTTGGCAAACGCCGCAGCGGCAATCATAGCGGCGTTATCGGTACATAGTTCACGACTCGGCAAAAAGACCTGCAACCCGCGCGCTCGTTTGATCAGGGTCTCACGTAATTGCCGATTTGCGGATACTCCGCCTGAAACCAGGATCGTCTCCACGTTCAATTGTTCTGCCGCAGTTAGCGTACGCTCGACAAGATCGCGGACGACCGCATTCTGAAACTCACGAACCAACCCCAGGATCTGGGGACTGCAGAGCGGCAGAAGATCGTCGAACGAACGCCTTCCCTCAGCGAGCGACTGTTCGCGGCGCGCGATTTCCTCTTTGTATTCAGGATGCTCACGCACATGGTAGAGAACTGCCGTCTTCAGCCCGCTAAAACTGAAATCGAGCGGGTTGCCTCGGGTCTTCGTAGGTCCGAACTTCACAGGAGCCGGCACCGTTCCCGCTGCGGCAGCCAAACGATCAAGCATCGGACCACCGGGATAGCCGAAGCCGAGTAGTTTGGCAACTTTGTCGTAAGCTTCGCCAGCTGCATCGTCGCGCGTCTGGCCGATCTTGCGATATGCGAACATTTCTTGGTCCCGGCCAGTGCTGATCTCGTAGAGAACCGTGTGGCCGCCAGAAACGATAAGGCAAACTGCGGGAAGCTTCGGCTGCATGTCGGACTGACTCGCTTCAAGGAAGGCAGCGTGGATATGTCCCTCGAGATGGTTGACTGCAATGAGCGGCTTGTTCAGAGAGTGGGCCAGAATCTTCCCATAGGTAATTCCGACCAGCAACGAGCCCACGAGACCCGGACCCTGCGTAACGCCAATTGCGTCTAAATCTTCCAGCTTCAGACGTGCCTGGCTCATTGCCTCGCGGACGACAGGAACGATCTGGCGTAAATGCTCGCGTGAGGCGAGTTCCGGAACGACCCCGCCGTATTTTCGATGCACATCGAATTGAGATGCCACTACATTCGACAGGATCTTGTGTCCATCAAGGAGTACTGCGGCTGCAGTCTCATCGCAAGACGATTCGATGCCCAGAATTTTAATTCCTTTAGTCAATTTATATACGCCTGAATCAATTGTACTCCACTGCTGACTATCCCTCGGTTGTCACGACAATCTTGCCGATTTGTCGGTTCGATTCCATATAACGATGCGCGTCAACAATCTGCTGGATCGGAAAAACCTTGTCGATGTGCGGCAAAAAGGCTCCGGATCTGAGCTTCTCGGTTACAAAGGAAAGTCCGGACGCCAGTAGTTCGGCACTTCCAGGCGCGGTGATCTCAAAAAGGGTGTAGCCGCGGATCACAAGCCCTTTGGCCAGTGCTGCAAAAAGAGGATATGGAGTGGGACTGGTCGAGAGCGCACCGTATTCGATAATCTGGCCTCCGCGCGCGGTCGCTTCCGCCAGCTGTCCCAGAATGGGTCCCCCAATCGGATCGAATACCAGCGAAGCGCCTTTTCCACCTGTGATCTCATTCACCCGGGCGGCAAGATTCTCTTCCTCAGTCACAATGACCTCGGCTCCATCTATCTTCTTGAGGGATGCCCGCTTTGCGGCACTGCGGGTAGTGACAATCGGTTTTGCTCCTACGGAATGCGCTATCTGCACCGCTGCCAGTGCGACGCTGCTGCTGGCGGCAGTAATTAAGACAAATTGTCCGGAACGCAACTTGCCGTAGTGAATGAGAGCTCCCCATGCAGTGAGGTATTGCATCCAGATCGACGCGGCTTGCCGGCTATCGAGATTCGCCGGGTAGTGGGCAACGGCACGTGCGGGCACAACCGCAGTCTCACCGTAGACACCGTATTCACTCATGTTGAATGCTGGAATAGTGCTGACGCGGTCGCCAACCTTGAACCCACTGACCTCCGGCCCGACCGCATCGACAGTGCCAGCGGCTTCATAGCCTATCTTCGATGGGAAGGTTGGGTTTACCAGATACATTCCCTCACGAAACATGATTTCGGCGCGGTTCAGGCCAATCGCCTCTACCTTGAGCCGAAGCTCACCGGGTCCCGGATTCTGCAAAGGCAGATCTTCGATTTGCAACACCTCTGCGTGCCCCGCTTTATGAAATCGAACGACGTTCGGCATAGACCGCTCCTTACCTGAATGAGATCAGAAACAAATTTGCTTCAAAGAAGACCCTCGGGCACTCCTGTCAGGAGGGGAAATTACCTGACTACCGGATAGATGAACCGTCAGTCGATCAGGGTATGCCGGTAGCACTGAATCTCTCCCCTGAACACCCTCCGGGACCGCGCGAGGATGTTCGAATACATTCAGTTCACCGTGAACGACCACTCCCCTGCTCCCACTCTGACGGAGCCTTCTGCATCTGGCTGAACTTTCTTACCGTCCAGCATTACGTTGTTCGATCCTGCTGCCGGCGGGTAGACGCGGGCAGAAGTGTTGCCGGGAATTCGCACCTTCAGCTGGTAGGACGCCTTCGTCCCGCTCCATTCGCTCACAATTTTCCCATAGACCGAATCGTACTCGCCGCGCGCTTCTGTGATGCGGTCATCGACGAGCGGACGAATCTGGATTTCGTGGAAGCCTGCTCCACCGGGCACGGCGTCGATACCTGCGACATTGCGGTAGATCCACGCAACGACAGAACCGAAGGCGTAGTGGTTGTAGGAGTTCATGGCTGGATCACCGGTATCGCCGTTCCAGCGCTCCCACCACGTCGTGGCACCCTTTGACAGCATATAACCCCAGGAAGGATACGATTCAGTCAGCAGCAGCCTGTAGGCGACGTCAGCGCGTCCATGGTCAGAAAGCGCGAACAGCAGGAACGGCGTGCCAAGAAATCCCGTGGACAAGTGCCCGCCGCGCGCGTCGATATCTCTGACGAGATGATCGACCATTGCGCTTTCCCATTCTACTGGTGCGAGCTTCATGGCGAGCGTGAGAACGTAGGCGGTCTGTGTTCCACCTGCGACCGTGCCGTCACTTCTGACATATGCTTTCTGAAAGGCGCTGCGTATCTTGTCCTGCAAGGCTCGGTACCGTGCCACGGCCTCCGGCTTCTCCGCCGCGTGCGCCATTGCTTCCATCCGTTGCGCGATCAACATCCAGTACGCGGTAGCGACCAGATCGGACGGCGTGTGCTGATCGGGCGCGAGCCAGTCCGCGTAATTTGGCCCTAGCGCATTCTTGCGCAGGTAATCGGGATTGGCGCTTTCAATAAATTGCATCCATCGTTCCATGGCCTGCCAGCTTTCTTCAATGACTCTGATGTCGCTGTATTGTAGCCACGTCGTGTAGGGCACGATAACGCCCGCGTCCCCCCATCCTGGCGCTCCATTCTGTTCCTGGCCGGACAGAACGTCGGGAGCAACATTGGTGAACGAGCCGTTTTTCATCTGCGCGTCGCGCACGTCCTGCAACCACTTTTCCGAAAACGCTGCAATGTCGAAGTTATAGCTGCCGGTTCGCCAGAACGCGGCTGCATCACCCATCCATCCGAGGCGTTCGTCCCGTTGTGGGCAGTCTGTTGGGATCGTCACAAAATTCCCGCGTTGTCCCCAGATCCCGATCGACCACATGCGATTGACGAGCTCACTTGACGTTGTAAGCTTTCCGCCACCTTCTCCAGTCAAGCTGCTGACGACCCTACCTTCAATCGCGTCAAGCGAAGGCCTACCTGGATAGCCCGTGATCTCGACGTAGCGGAATCCGTGAAATGTAAAATGGGGTTCGAACTCTTCCGGTTCGCCGCCGTGCAGAATGTAAATGTCAGTGGCGTCCGCCCCGCGGAGATTCTCGCGGTAAACAGAGCCATCCGCATTCAGGACTTCCGCGAAACGCAATCTCACGGTGGTGCCCGCCGGGCCGGCTACCCTAAGCTTCACCCAACCAACCATATTCTGGCCCATATCGTAGACGTAGGTGTTTCCGGGCAAGGCACTCACATTCCGCGCGGGAATGGTCTTCACAATGCTGGCAGCGGCATCGGGCTGGTACCCGATGGTGATGTGTTGTGACGGAGGAACAACCGCTACCGGGGACCAGTTCGCGTCGTCGAAGCCCGGGTCGTTCCAGCCAGCTACGTTCAGTCGTGCGTCGTAAGTCTCGCCAGCATAAATTTCTGAATGCAAGATGGGGGATCTTGTCGCTTTCCAATTCTCGTCAGTCACCATCTGCTCGCGCGTACCGTCGCTATACTCAACCTCGAGTCGAGCGAGCAACCTGTCAGGCCCTTTGAAAACATGCGAGCCGTCCCATGTAAATGCGCTGGCGAACCAGCCGTCGCCAAGGAGCGCACCCGCTACGTTCTTGCCGGGCTGTAGCAGGGCCGTGACATCGTATGTCTGGTACAGCACCCGTTTGCGGTAATCGGTAAATCCGGGGGTCAACAAATCCCGGCCGACACGTTTTCCGTTCACATAAAACACGTAGCTGCCCATCGCAGTTGCATACAGCCGTGCCGCCTTTACCTCTTTGGCCAGATCAAATTCGCGACGCAGCATAGCGGCCGGTTCGGGCAGCACCTCCGGCAACGCTCCGAAGCGTTTCGCTTCGGATTCAGTCGCTACCGACGCAGGGCTGAATGTCGGATCCTTCGTTGTGCGCACGTCCCAGTGATCGTCCGTGGCCATGCGCAACATATCCCCGTCAGGCAGTTCGACCTTCAGCAGTCCGGCCAGCAGCGGAGGCTTCCCGACTTTCTCGGCCCGATCAGGGTCCCATGGCTTCGGCTCGTGCGTCTTTACCGTCACCTCGACAAGGTTGGCACCAGAGTGCAACAGATAGCCGATCTCCTGGCGATCGAAGCTGACCCAGCCGTTCTTCGATGCCACCTCGTTCCCATTCACCTTCAATCGGAAATTACTCCGAGCGGTCAGGAAAATGGTCGCCCTCAGAGGTCGAGTCGACAGCTTGAATGTTCTCTGGAATACTGCCTCGGTCTCCGGAACCGTGCCGTTCACTCTTGACTTCGGAATCCAGATCCACCGTACGGATGCCAGGTCGGCGTCTTCCCCCGGGTCCCGCCACGAAATCCACTTCGCTTCCCACGAGGCCTCGGCAAACAAACCGGTTTCCCACCAAGTCGCCCGGGCGAAGCCGGACGAGCCGCCCGTTGAATCCCAGACCTTCACAGTCCAGAAATATCGGGTCTTGGGCTTAAGGCGAGGTCCGGCATAGACGATGCCAACGGAGCTATCCGAACGGACGCGGCCACTATCCCAAACGTCGGCAGTACCCTCGGCCAACAGTTCCGGCTTCGAGGCGACCAGAAGCTCGTATGCAGATTGAGCCCAGTTGCGCTCGGAAGAGTCGCTTTGCCAGGAGAAACGTGGCGCGGGCACATCAATTCCCAGGGGCTGATGCAGATACTCGCAGCGCAGTTCGACTGGACCTGCGCAGAGTTTATCCGCCGACAGGAACACGAAAAGTGCCGAGGCCAACAGGCTTAAGCTCTTTACCATCTCAAGTCTCCGTAACCCGATCAGAATTACCGGGCAACAGTTCCCTGCAGCAATCGCTAGACTTACCGCTCTGCACTATACCTTGAACGCATAGCCCTGTAGCAGGTTCGTAGCAGGTTCGTTGACTTAGCCTCTAAGCTCCCCTAAAATTCACCTGCCCATGACTGAACTTACATCCTCATCTGACCTGATCGGCAGCACGATTTCGCACTACCGCATTCTTGAAAAAATAGGCGGAGGAGGCATGGGCGTCGTGTTTAATGCCAAGGACACTCGCCTTGGCCGGAACGTGGCACTAAAGTTCCTGCCAGCTGAAACCGTAAGCGACAAACAAGCCCTCGAACGGTTTCAGCGGGAAGCACGTGCTGCTTCGGCCCTGAACCATCCGAATATCTGCACGATCCACGATGTCGGCGAAGTGGATGGCAAGCCCTTTATCGCAATGGAACTGCTCGAAGGGCAAACGTTGAAGCACCGCATTGCCAGCAAGACCATGTCACCCGCGCTCGTGATCGAGCTCGGCATCCAGATCGCCGACGCGCTCGATGCTGCGCACAAAAAAGGAATCGTCCATCGGGATATAAAGCCCGCGAATATTTTCGTTACAGAACGCGGCCAGGCCAAGGTACTGGATTTCGGACTGGCCAAGGTCGAAGGCAGGCGCGAAGCCGGGGGTGACACAATCAACCAGTCGGCACTGCGGACTGTCGCGCATGATCTGACGGCGGAGAATTTGACCAGTCCCGGCAGTTCGATCGGCACGGTGGCTTATATGAGCCCTGAGCAGGCACGCGGCGAGGATCTGGATAATCGTACCGACCTGTTTTCTCTGGGCGTCGTTCTCTATGAAATGGCAACCGGTGCCGTACCCTTCTCCGGCAACACCGCGGCAATGATCTTTAACGGGATTCTGAACGAAACGCCGAAACCGGTGACCGGCATCAATTCGAAGATGCCATTTGAGATTGACAGGATTATTGCCAAGACCATGGAGAAGGATCGCGACCTGCGCTGCCAGACGGCTGCCGAGTTGCGCGCGGACCTGAAACGATTGAAGCGGGACATGGATGCTGCCGGAAACTCACGTAGCGATTCCGACAGCCACATGTCTTCGGCAAGCACGAGCGGATCATCATCAGCGATACGGGCGGCCGTTCCGACAAAGAAGAGCGTTGCCGTGCTGTATTTTGAGAACCAGGGCGGCGGCAAAGAGGACGAATATTTCCGCGACGGAATGACCGAAGATATCATCACCGAACTCTCGAAAATCACCCAACTGCAGATTTTCCCGCGCTCAGAGATGCTCGCGTTTCGCGACAAACCGGTGTCCGCGCCACAGGTCGGGCAACAGCTCGGGGCAACCCACGTACTCGAGGGAACAGTACGGCGGTCGGGAAACCGTTTGCGGATTACGGCGCAACTGGTGGAAGGCTCGACACGCCATTCGGTGTGGGCGGAGCGCTACGATCGTCAACTCGAAGATGTGTTCGCAATTCAGGATGAAATTGCGCGCAGCATCGCCCAGGCACTGAGAATCTCGCTTACACCGCAGGAGGAGAAGACCATCGGGCTGAAGCCCACCGAGAATACGCAGGCCTATGACTTTTATCTTCGCGGACGAAGCTACACCCGGCGTGAAAACACGGACTATGCGCTGCAGATGTTTGAGCAGGCTATTCGGCTCGACCCCAATTTTGCGCTGGCTCATGCCGGAATTGCGAATTTATGCGGGCTGATTTACGAATTGCGCGAACAGAATCCCGAGTGGATCACCAAAGGAATGGCTGCGTGTGATCGCGCGATGGCGCTGGCTCCAGACCTGCCGGAAGTGATGGTAGCGCGAGCACGGTTATTCTATGCGCAGAAAAAATACCAGGAAGCAGAATTGATGTCGCGGCGCGCTATCGAACGCAAGAAAGACTGCGACGGGGCCTGGAATATTTTGGGGCGGGCCCTGCTCTCGAGCGGCAACTACGAAGAGGCGGTCAAGGAAGCAGAGCATGCGGTCGAATACAACGGGGATGATTATAACGTGTACGTTCCCTATGACGTCTGCATGGAAAAGTTGGGGCGCAAGAAGGAAGGCCAAAGGTTACGCGAGCGCATGAACGGAGTGCTGCGCAAACAGCTTGAACTGGTCCCGGAAGATGTGCGCGCACGAATCCTGCTGGCAACAAATCTCGCTTACTTCGGAGAATTAGACGAAGCGATTCGGCATTTGCAAACAGCCGTGGCCTTGCGACCGAACGACGGAAACGTTCTTTATAACGCGGCATGCACCTACGGTGTATTAGGCAAGAAGCCAGAAGCCCTCGATACCCTCAAGCGAGCCTTTGCGGCTGGATACGGAAATACCAACTGGGCGTCGAAGGACTCCGATCTGCAATGTCTGCACGATAACACAGAGTTTCGGGACCTGGTCGGACTCGGCCCCAAGATCCCGCCCGACAAGTGACTCGAGGCCTAGTGGCGCGTGCCACCAGTTGAGTGAAATCCGCCCTGGAATCCGGCGCCCCCGTGAACGGTAAATCCGCCGCGCGGCTCGAATCCATGGCCATACGGGCCATGGAAGTCTCCGAAGCGATGGTAGTGATATCCACCACCGTAATAGCCGCCATAGAAAAAGGGCGATCCCCAGACAGCCAGCGGCGAATAGAATCCCCAGCCGAACGGGCTGTAGAAGATACCGCTGCCCGGTATAAACGTGTAAGCGCCATACCAGGGGCTCCAATACCACCCTGAACCCGCCCATCCAACTCCGCCATTCACATACAGGCGGGCGGTGTCTGCATCGGCCTCGGCGAGATAACCGGAGCGCAAACCTGACCACCGATAGAATTCGTCCGAATACTCCGTGGAATTAAATTCGTGCGGTTTCAATTTGCCTCCATCGGTGACGGCAACAAAGTGGTGCTCGCCTAGTCCGACTTTTTGATTTGAAACGGAAACTTCCGCCTTGCCGCTAAAAACGCGCACTTGTCCCTGATTCGCATCGAAATCGTACAAACCTCTTTTCAATGGTTGCGTTTTTGTACCCTCCAGATCTATGCGAATGCTGTTGTTCTTGCTGATATCTGTGACTTCCAGCATCGCGCGCCCGCGATCAACCCGGACTTCGACGTTCGCCAGGTCGGGCGAGAGCATACGCACGGAACTGTTGTCCCCGACGCGCAGGAAAACACCTGGCGTGAGCAGTAGTTCGACTTTTCCCGCTTCGGTGCTGAGGACCTGGTCGCGATCCAGAACGATCGAACCGACCGCTTCCGGGACTAACCGCTGGTTGTCGATTGACGCCTGGCCTTCCACGTAGTTGATAGAGCCCGGACGTGCCGGGCGGGAATTCTGCCTTTCCGGCTGATTCGGGTCTGGATTTGGCGGCTGAGCGGAATACGGGTAGTCGCCGGGATTGGGCTTTTCATTCGGATACTGATCCGGATTTTGAGAATGCGGTACTTGTTGGTCATTTGGATTTTGCCCGTCGTTGGGAATTTGATCCGTGCTGGTGACCGGGCGTTGATCGATCGGCGGACCCTGTTGCGGAACCGCGGGCTGATCCGGATTAGGATTCTGCGCCAGAGCAGGAGCACAGAGTAGCGCGAGCAAACCCAAGCCGCGAATCATCGCGGTTAACTTTTGCTGTTGTCTCATGACGTTTCCTCTCACAGTCAATTAGATGCGGAGGAGATTATTTGGATTTCGAAGGGTGCAACCGGGAATCACGGAGCGACGAGGTCAGCACATACAGTGAGTATTTTCGTCTTCTACAGCAACGTGGAAATTCGTTTCTTCGCAATCGCCTTTCGGGACACCTTGTCCGGCACCCTGCACGAAAACTGTACTTCGACTGGGTTGACCAGGGTCGAGAACTCGAATATCGTCGCGCCCATTCGATCCAAAACACAGCCCTCGGAAAGGGGTCGGCGGTCGGACTTACCCACTCAGCAATTCCTGGTTACGATGTGGTTCCCTTTTGCAACGTGAAATCCTGAAACCCAGCGTTGCGTTGTCGAGAAAAATCTCCTCTGACTAAAACCCACCCAGCACTTGCCGGACGTGTGTCTATACCTCCGATAGAAAGGATCAAAATGAAACTATTCTTGTCGCTCTCTGGAGCATTCTTTAGTTCTGTCCTGTTGCTGGCACCGGTGCTGGCCCAGACCGTCGGTAGCAGCACAAGTTCGCAGGCAACGGATCCGGGCGTTCGCGTCGGTTCGGTAAATGCGGGACAACCGATTTCAGCGCTGACGCCGAGCCAACTCGAATACTTCAACGACGGATTTGCTCGATTCAACGAAGTGGACCAAGTCGCCAATGGCCTGGGACCCACCTACAACGCCACGAGTTGTGGATCCTGTCATGCACAACCGACAACCGGGGGAACCAGCCCCAGAGGAGACCAGTATCCGAACATCGGTCCGAATCCGCAGATTGCAGCGGCAAACGCCGGCGGAGCGACCAACAAACTTCCCTCCTTCATAACAGCAGACGGCCCTGTGCGCGAAGCGCGATTTCCTTTCGCGCTGAGCTCGAACACAACAACAAGCCGAACGGCGGATGGCGGAGTGCATGCGTTGTTCACGATTACCGGCCGGTCCGATGCACCCGGCTGTACTCTCAGCCAGCCGAATTTCGAGCAAATGGCAGAGTTGAATAACTTGATCTTTCGAATCCCCACGCCAGTCTTTGGCGCCGGGCTGATCGAGAATATTCCAGACGCCGTTATCCTCGCGAACATGCAGGCCAACGGAGCCTTAAAACGGCACCTGGGCATCTCCGGGCACCCGAATTACAGCGCAAACGACGGGACTATTTCGCGGTTCGGCTGGAAGGCGCAAAACAAGTCAATCGAGATTTTCACAGGCGAAGCGTACAACGTCGAGATGGGAGTGACGAACGAGCTGTTTCCAGACGAGCGCGGCGATCCACCAACATCCTGCATCTTCAACCCAACACCAGAAGACTCGACAAATTTCGACGCAAACGGGTATTTGATCGTGGCAGACACGGTCGAGTTCTCACACTTTATGCGATTCCTTGCGCCGCCCCCTCCTTCGGCCCAGGGCATTCCCAATAATCCGCCGGCTTCGTCCCTCGGGAACGGGCAAGCGCTGTTCAGTCAGATTCATTGCGACGCCTGCCACAGCGTATCGATGCAGACAGGAAATTCAAAATTGTCGCCCGGACTAAGCAACCAGATCGCGAAGCTCTACTCTGACCTGCTAGTTCACAACATGGGTAGCGGGCTGGCTGACAACATTTCGCAGGGCTCGGCGGGTCCGGACGAATTCAGAACGGCCCCACTCTGGGGACTGGGTCAACGGATCTTTTTTCTGCACGATGGACGGTCAGGACCGGCAAACGGCGGCCTGATGAACGCTATCGAACAACATGCCAGCAGCGGCTCAGAAGCAAACGGCGTAATTTCCCAATTTAATCAGCTTACTTCCCAACAAAAACAAGATTTGTTGAACTTCCTTCGTTCATTGTAGATCGCGGCTCCGGGCGCGAAGCGTGTCCGCGACACGCCCGGGGCAACCAGGGTCTGCCCCAGCGAGATCTAGTACCGCCTCCTGCCGGATTCGACAGTACTGTACTTTTTGACAATAGCCAGCACTCGATATTTTGCATATGAATGCAGGCGCAGGCGGGAGTCTGTTTCGGCAGTCGGTAGTACAGGAGACGAAAGACATGAACGAATCGAAGAAATTGAGTAGGAAAGCCTATAAGTGGACTTTTATGGGCTTGGTGGTTTCGGCGTTGCTCGTGCTAGCCGTATTCCCTGCGTTCTCTGAAAAGCGACCGAAGGCGGAAACGATCGAAGCAAGTGCCATGGGGACCGGCACGCAATTGGGTCAGGTAATTGGCATCTCTGTAGAAATTTATGAATTCTCGACACCTGAAGACAGAACTGTCCTGATGGACGCCTTCTCTAAGGGGCAGAACCAGGGACTTGTCACGGCGCTCGGCAAAATGCGGGCGGTCGGACACATTTCGATTACCGGGACCTTGGGATACGACCTTGCGTTCATCAAATTAATCCCCACCCCGACTGGCCGAAAGATCCGCTTCGTCACGAACCGTCTGCTCCGATTTGGAGAAGTGTGGGCTGATACGCAATCGCAGTCGTTCAACCTCACGGGCGGGGAATTCGACTTGAATGACACCGACAAGTCCAAGAGCACGGGCGTGCTGTACCCTCAATGCCAGCTCGCAATCGACAAGGAAGGCCAGCTACAGATTCAATTGGCGCAGAACCCCTGGAAGCTTGTCGACGTACTCGATTGGAAGGGCACGACAGGCGTCAACTGATACTGGAAGCAGTCAAGTGCGCAAAAGTAAATTCTAAAGTCTCTGGAGGAATCCATGGAAGGCAGGCCATTTCCAAAGGTCGTATGTGGTTTGATTCTAATTCCGATGTTGCTACTGACGGGACATCTCATCGCGAATGACAAGAAGAGCAAAAGGGTGAGCGCATGCTCCAATCCTCATCCGGAGCAACTCTGTACCGCGGCGAATACTTGCGGGTCCAGCAGCAGTCCGTGCGTGTTGACGGTGAAACGGGTAGGTGGCGGGCAAGATGCGTCTGTAACTACGAACATGCCGAACTTCCCCAAAAACTCGGTAATCTGCCTCACCACAGGAACCAGTGTCACCTGGCAAGGCGACGGAAAGAACACCGGGATCATGATTGATTTTGGTGCAACGTCCCCGTTTGAACCTGGCGGCACGATTATGGGTGGTTCAGACAGACCCGTGACCGTTGTGACGAAGACGGCCGGCTGTTACAAGTACTCGGTCGGAGCCTGCAATCCCGGATCAATCTACGGAATGTGCGGGAATTCGGACTTTGATCTGGTCGTCACCAGCAAGTAGCGGCCTCGCGAGCAGCAGCGAGAGTAAAGGGCTCATGAAAATAGCCAGTCTGGTGTTGACAATGGCAGTCCTGTGCGCGTTTGGGGCGTCAATGACGCCCCAAACCGCGACAACAGTAACTGCGCAAGGTGTGGACGCGGTAGAAGTGCTGAAAGTGTCTGCGACAGTAGAAAAGGTGGATCTTGGAAGCCGCAAGGTCACACTCCTTTTCGAAAACGGGAAGAAGAAAACATATAAAGTAGACAAAAGTGTGCAAAACCTCGATCAGGTGAAGGTCGGGGACAAACTGAAGATTTCCTATACCGAGGAACTTGTCATCCTCGTCGGAAAATCCAATGAAAAACCGGGAGCGGCGGAAGGTGGTGCGGTAGGAGTTTCGCCCAAAGGAGCTAAACCGGGAATTGTGATGGTGGATACCGTGGCAGTCAGTGCAAAAATTCTGGCCGTGAACGAGGCCAAACACACCGTCACACTTGAAGATCCCGACAACAAGAAGAAGACGGTCAAGTTGGGCAGCAAGGTGTCGAATCTCGACCAGTTGAAGGTCGGCGAGACCGTCGATCTGCTTATGACAGAATCGCTGGTCGTGGAGATCGTAAGGTAGAACCTTCCGCTTGTGGGCATCGGCCAAGAACAATCGCTGTTATCTAACTCGGCACAATCCAAATTCGGTTGCACAAAAGCACACTTCCCCGTTAAACACTGCTCTAGAACTGCGTAGTTTGCCTTCCCGCGCGCCTGACGGAAGATAAGGTATCCGTTTCGCAGCCGTAGATGTGGAGAGAGTACGTGGATCGAGCAAGACCTTTCCGCCGAATCTGGTGGTTGTTTCCAGCCATGGCGCTGTCGCTGTTCCTGCTGAACGTCCTGCTGCTAGAGACCGGTTCCCCGCGCGGTTCTGTCCCGTTGATTGGCGGACTTCTTCAGATGGGTATAGCCATCGTCACCACCTGCGCCGCCCTGCGCGCAGCGCAGCGGGCGAAGGGATTCACGCGCACCTTCTGGTACTTTCAATCGGGTGGATTCGCCTTGTGGGTTGTGGCTCAAGGGATGTCCACTGTTTACGATGCCATACTGCATAAACCGGTCGATCAGCCCTGGCCAAGCGACCTGATTTTCTTTCTCTGGACGATGCCGATATTCCTTGTCCTGTTTCTGGACCCGCTTGCCGAATCGCAGAAAATCGAATGGCCACAGTGGCTGGATTTCGCGCAAGTCGGTATTCTCGTTATTTCGCTCTATTTGTTCGCATTTGAAGTTCCCGGACACTGGCAATCCAAAGAGATTTCGGTCGAAAAGCTGGCACTCCTGGTCAGCTGCGTCAGGAACATTTTCCTTATTTCCTGTTTTGCCTACAGGACCTTGAATACGGCAGACAAGCATGTTCGCGGCCTCTTCGGCCGGATGACCATTTTCCTGTCTTTGTATTCTCTGGCCGAGTGTCCCTATCTCTATTTGCAGGTGTACGAACGTCTGCGGCCCGGAACGCTTTGGGATCTCCCGTGGGGGTTCGCGTTTCTCGCGGCAACCGTTCTCATTGCCACTGCGCCCAGCGAATCCGTTGAGAAACAGTGGCTCTGGCCGGAATATCGCAAATTCCGAAGCCCGCTGTCACGGGCCCTCCTGAAACTTGTACCCTTGCTGTTCCCCATGGCTGTACTGCTGATGGCGGCTCATATCGCCGAAGAGCAGTTTGCGATTGCAACGGCTGCCGTTATGGCTTCCTTCCTGTGCTCCAGCGCGAGAATTATTCTGACCGAGCGCAAGCAGCTCCTTTCCGATGCTGCACTGCAGGAAAAGAACGCCTTACTAAAGTCAGTATTTGAAGGAACGGGCGATGCCATTTTTGTCAAGGACGTGCTCGGCAGATATCTGATGGTAAATTCCGCCGTTGCCAGTTTCTTTGGAAGGCCGATCGAGCAAATCATCGGAAAGACGGCCTTTGAGATCACCGACGCTGAAGCGGCTGAGAAATTGACGTCCAGCGATCGGCATATCCTCGAGACCGGGGAAAGCACCACGGTTGATTTTCAGACATGGCACAAAGGCTCTCTCGAGCACTTCCTGGTTACCCGCGCGCCCTACCGTGACAATATTGGCAAGATCATCGGGATTATCGGGATCACCCGAAACATCACCAAATACCGCGAAATCGAGGCTCGGTTGCGACAGTCCCAGAAAATGGAGGCAATTGGCACGCTGGCAGGTGGCGTGGCACACGACTTCAACAACATCCTGATGGTAATCAGTGGTTACAGTTCCGTGCTTGCCGAGGCGCTAAAGACTGATCCCAAACTTAGCGGACATGTCGAGCAGATACAAAAATCCGGCGAACGCGCTGCTTCACTCACGCGTCAACTGCTGGCTTTCAGCCGGAAAGAGACCGTGCAGCCAACACATTTGAATCTCAACCAGGTCGTATCGGGAATCGAACAACTATTGCACCGCCTGATTGGCGAAGACATCAAAATCTCCACAAAGCTCGAGCAAAATATTGGAACGATCGTGGCCGATGCGGGACAGATGGAGCAAATTATTCTGAACCTGGCCGTGAACGCGAGAGACGCGATGCCAGAAGGCGGGAAACTCTCGATCGAAACAAGAGTGACCATGATCGGAACCGGACAATCACATGGTCAAGATGAACTGAAGCCCGGAGAGTATGTGGAACTGATCATCGCCGATTCCGGCATCGGCATGTCAAGTTCAATTCAGGCACATATTTTTGAGCCGTTTTATACAACAAAACCGGCGGGGAAAGGCACAGGACTGGGCTTGTCAACCGTCTATGGAATCGTGCAGCAGGCCGGTGGCTATGTAACATTTGACAGCACGCCAGGGCTTGGAACAACCTTTCGCATTTTCATTCCACGAGTCGCATCCGCGATCAGTGGGACAGCGTCTCGAGATCCTGGCGCAACGCGGCTTAACGGAGATGAAACGGTCCTACTGGTCGAAGACGACGAATCGGTTTGCGAACTGGTGAAGTCCGTGCTTACGTCACAGGGTTATTCCGTGTTGGCAGCGCGCCATCCGCTGGACGCCGAGGCCATCTGCAAATCGCACGCCGGCCCTATTCAGCTGCTTCTCACCGACGTGGTTATGCCGGAGATGACGGGGCCCGATCTCGCGAATCGATTGACCAAGCTGAACCCGCAGCTCCGGGTACTGTTCATGTCCGGCTATATTGATGACTCGGTCGTGCGCCAGGGTATCCGTGATCGCGGGATTGCCTATCTGCAGAAGCCATTTTCCCCGATCAGTCTCGCAAGAAAAATCAGAGATGTCCTGGACTCCGTGCCGGTGCCGTCGGCCTAAACCTGGTTTGCCAGGTCCGTTATCCGCCATAGATCCTCACTGACGTCTCCATCGCTTGCCCTAAGCGAATCGCTCTTTTCGAACGGTGATCGAGTCGATGCGGTCACGTCGGGGTTCATAGCCCGTGCCCGGTGCAGTCGGAACGGTGATCGTACCTTGCGGACTGACAATTACCTCGGGGGTGATGATGTCCTCGTGCCAATAACGCGCGCTGGCGCTGACATCTCCAGGCAAGGTGAAGTTGGGTAACGATGACATGGCGATGTTGTGGGAGCGTCCCACGCCTGATTCCAACATGCCACCGCACCACACCGGGATCGCGTGCTTTTGGCAGAGATCGTGGATGCGCTTTGCTTCGTGGAATCCTCCGACACGACCAAGTTTGATGTTGATAATCTTGCAGGCCCCGAGCGCGATGGCCGCCTGAGCTTGCTCGTACGTGTGAATGCACTCATCAAGGCAGATTGGGGTCTGTAAGGCGCGCTGGATTTCAACGTGGCCATACAGATCATCCCATCCAAGCGGCTGCTCGATCATCATCAGGTAATACGCGTCCATCTGCTTTAAGAGGTCCAGGTCTTCCAGTCGATAGGCCGAATTGGCATCCACCGACAACCTAATGTGCGGGAACTCTTGTCGCAACCGTTGAACTTGCGGTAAATCCTTGCCTGGCTTGATCTTGATCTTGATCCGTTGATAACCGGCAGCCAGTTCCTTCCCTACGGCGGCTACGAGTTCATCCAGCGTTTCTTTAATCCCGATCGAAACACCGCACGGTATTTCAGTCTGGACGCCGCCCAGAAGCCTTGAGAGTGACAGGCCCCTGTGCCTGGCTTCGGCATCCCATATCGCCACCTCTACGGATGCTTTCGCCATGTTGTGACCACGAATCTGGCCGAGTATGCCCCAAATCTCAGACGCTGCGTTAAACTCCCTGCCCTTCAACATCGGCCAGATGAACTTCTGGAGGACGTGCCAACAGGTTTCGGTGTCTTCCGGGCTGTAAAAGGGAGTCTCCCCCGCGGTGCATTCACCCCACCCAACTACTCCATCAACGTCGGCTTCGACCAGCAGGATTCGGCGATCCGTAACTCGGTCCATACTGGTTTCAAATGGATGCAGGAGTTTCAGGTGAATTTCGCGAAGGGTCATTTCGCGCAATCTCATCGGTGTTGATCCTCGTTTCCCAGGCTAGAAATCACTCCAAGGGGCCAGGCAATAGTCCGCGCCTGTGAGCGTGAACCGGACGCCTGTAACGGCATACCCCTTTCCAAACCAGTGCAAAAATTCTTCGCGGATTCGAGCCTGCTCGGCTTCAAGGCGTCCGGAATTCTCTTTCTTCCATTCCTCAATCTCCGACGGCAAATGAATGGTGGCTGGCCCTTCGACCGGATCGCGAACGAGTTCATTGATGGCCGCGACGACCCGCTTGGTATCCAGCTGCCAATCGACCAGAAGACGGTCAGTCGGCAAGCCACGGTGGAGAGGGCTCGTCGTGACACCATAAAAATTGGGAATAAATCTCCGGCTGATGGCGCCGAGTCGATTGAAATTGAAATGGGCATTGCGTGTTTCTAGCGGATCGAATGTCCATTCAACGTGACGAATCCCGCGGTGGAGCGCTTCCTCACGCTGGAAGAGTTTCAGGTGCCTGCCGACGCGTCGGTCGCGATGCGATGCAAGGACACCCGTCATGTGGGAGTGAATGTAGTGGGTCTGTTCGCGAAGCCCCACAAGACCCAGCGTGAAACCCACCATTTCCTCTCCATCAAAGGCCCCAAGCACCTGACCACCGGTTTGCGCGGCCACGACGAAGGTTACGTACGGCTCGGTTTCCAAATCACTTTCATTCCAGATCTCACGCTGAATATCAACGCAGCGGTGAAATTCTTCGAGTTTTTCGCATTTGCGAACGACGATGTCGGGAGCCATGAATTAATCTGCTTTCTATTTCGAGAGTAGGTTGCGCTTGGCATCGCCCCAGAGAGTCTCCATCTTCGGGCGAGGTACTTTGTCAAATGTGGTGCCATGGTCGCGAGCGATGCGCTCCATTTCCT
Organism: Candidatus Acidiferrales bacterium; assembly: GCA_963723725.1. GTDB lineage: Bacteria > Acidobacteriota > Terriglobia > Acidiferrales > UBA7541 > Acidiferrum. The sequence goes on along the minus strand of CAVRSA010000009.1, from coordinate 345,626 downwards.
CAAATCGGCGTGTAAATTTCAAATTGGCCCGGGTCATGGCAAGTTCCGGATCAATCTTCAGAAAGCGGGCGAGATTGACTGCGACAAATAGGATATCCCCGAGTTCCCCTTCGACTTCTGCCGCCTTGCCCTCTTTTAGTGCGCCGCGAAGTTCATTCGCCTCTTCCTGCAGCTTATCAAAAATGCCGTCGACGTTATGCCAGTCAAAGCCGACGCGCGCCGCTTTGCGGGTAAGTTGAAAGCCCTGAAGCAGTGCTGGCAAGCTGCGCGGAACCCCATGCAGAATTGATTCCGGCTGTGCTGGTTCGCCGGGCCTTCCCTTCTGGCGACGCTCCTCTGCTTTAATGATTTCCCAATTACGAAGGACTTCGGCCGAGTCCTTCGCATGCTTTCGGCCAAAGACGTGGGGATGGCGACGAATCATCTTCTCGTAAATCTCCCGGATGACGTCGACGATGGTGAATCGGTGTTCTTCGCTTGCGATCTGCGAATGGAAGAGCACCTGGAGTAGCAGGTCGCCCAATTCTTCGGCAAACTTTTCGTCGTCCTTGGCGTCCATCGCCTCCAGGACTTCATACGCTTCTTCGATCAGGTAGGTACGCAGGGTGGCGTGAGTCTGTTCTCGGTCCCATGGACAGCCCCCTGGGGCACGCAGGCGGGCCATAACTTCAACAAGCTTCTTAAACCAGACGCCCGAATCTCGAGGAGAAAATGTGCTCTTCTTGCGGGATCTCTGATTTGAGCGCTGGGGGACGCGCTTGGTAGTTTTTCGACGAGTCATGCACTGGCCTGAGACGGGAATCGACTATTACTTTACGGGGGTAGCCACACTTTGACAAGCGATACGAGGGAATATGGACCAGCGAATCTGGGACAACTGTCGCCATGGTAAAGAAAAAAAGGCCAGTCTCGCGACTGGCCCTTTTCACTCACGCGTTTACTTGCAGAATTTACTTCGCGTCAGACTTGTTGACTGGTGAAGCCTTGGTCAGAGTTTCGAGCAACGTTTTGGCGCAGTCCGGTACGGGAACGGCCTTGTCGAACACGATGGCCTTTGCCGATTCATCCTTGCCATACAGGTTCTTGTTGGCGCTGTTATCCGCACGAAGCGTAGATCCGGTGAGCGAGATGCCTGCGAAGAGACCGCGAGCCCGTGAATAGGAAAGAATTTCGGCACGCATCGTGACATCCGTTTCCGCCGAAGCGGTGCGTCCTACCGGACCAGCCGCCGCCGATGCGTCACCACCCAGCTTGACCTTGCTGCTGAGAATACTGGTTGCCGAACGTGGGTTCATCAGCAGGAGAATGAAGTCAGTCGCATTCCCGCCCAGTTGCAAGCCGGCGCTGCCGCCCTCAAGCGCCATCATCGTCGGAGCGCCCCAAGGACCTTTGAAGTTCTTTCCGCCGCGACAGGTCATGACGCCGCGGCCGTAGCTGCCGCCAATCCCGATCGCGAACTTCAGTACGGAAGGCAGAATCACAACGCAATCCGCCTTGTCGAGGACGCTTTGCGGAATCCCGTCTGGAGCCGCGAGAATCTCCTTCATGACGGTGCCAGCATTTTCTACGCGATCCTGCTCCTTGTCCTGCGCGAACAGCGGAACTGTAAGAGCGAGAACCAAACCAAAACCAAGCAATGTTTTCTTCATAATTTATCCTCAGAAACTTTCTGTTCGCCCGGAGGCGAACATCGGCGTGAACTGGCCGGCCATCACGGGCCCCACAAATGGACGGCTCGGAGAACCAGGTCCAACCTTATAGGTTTTTTCAACAGACGATCAATACTGTACGGCGGGAGCGCAATTTTGACAAGGGTGGAAGACGATTTGGTGGCGAGGACGGCGGATTTTAGGGTTGGGTTGCATATCCCCGTCCAGAAGCCCTTGGCAGGCTTCGCGGTTGCCGGGCGTGTTAAACTACGGGTGGACCAAGTAGAGAGATTCAGAGAGAAGGAAGACCAACGTGGCTGACGAAAACCGGGAAGAACAGTTTAAAGTCATCGATCGACGACCTTTTACGGCGGAAGGCGAACTGCGCAAAGAGGTCGTGGCAGAGCAGGAACGGGAAGCTGAACTCGATGCCAAAATCCAGGCCGCCAAAGAGATTCGACAGGCAGCCAATAACGCTGCCGCGGCCGGAACCGATGTCGCAAAACCCGAAACTGCTGCAGCAACCACTATTGCCACCCCGAAAAAGAGTGAAGCATTTGAGAATCTGGTGCGAATGATCGGGAGCAACGCGGCAATGGTTCTAGGTGCGTATGCGGATCCGAGGACCGGACAACCGGTCCTCGATCCGGAGGCCGCCCGAGAACTGATCGATATGCTGGATGCGTTGCACGAGAAGACGAAGGGGAATCTCGCACCGGAAGAAGACAGCATGCTGCTCGACCTGCTAGGCAAACTAAAGATGACCTACCTCGAGATCAACAAAGCGATGGCAGAGCAGATGGCTCAGGTAGCCGCACAGGCGAAGACCGGCAAAGTGAAGGCATAAATCCGACGGATTCCCGATTCGCCCGAAATTGAAATCGTTTCTACGCCGGCCGGGCGGGTGCCTGGCTGTCACAAGCGGCCTAAAGCCGCGTCTACCGGGCCGGGAGAAACCCTGGCCTAGATGAGGACAGAATGCGGTTGACCGTACTGGGGTCGGGTACATCGATGGGAGTGCCGACACTCGGCTGCCATTGTGCCGTGTGCAGATCGACAGATCCGCGAGACAACCGTCTACGACCATCGGTCATACTCTCCCACGCCCAGCAGAACGTCATCATCGATACAACCCCGGATTTCCGAACGCAAGCGCTGCGTGCGGAGGTGGATCGCCTGGACGCAGTGTTGCTGACCCACGCCCATGCGGACCACATTCTGGGATTTGACGATTTGCGTCCGTACAACATGCGGCAGGGTTCAGCCATGCCCGTCTACGGCACGGAAGAGACATTCCGCACGATACGGCGCGTATTTTCTTATGTATTCGAGAACAAACCCACGCTCAGCAGCGTGCCCAGCGTGCGTTTACACGAGGTAAAGGGACCGTTTGAGTTGATGGGCATTCCATTTATTCCGGTACCGCTGCTTCATGGAGAAATGGACGTCCTGGGTTATCGGTTTGGGCGTGCCGCCTATTTGACGGATTTCAGCCGCTTGCCGGAATCCTCCGTCGAGTTACTTGAAGATCTGGACGACTTGATTCTGGACGCGCTGCGGGACCTACCGCATCCGATGCACCAGACCGTTGAGCAAGCGCTCGCGTTGATTGACAGGTTGAAACCTCGGCGCGCATGGTTCACGCATATTGCGCACGACTTGCCCCATGCCGAGACCAACAAACGGCTGCTGAGTGCCGGCTACCCCCACGTGCAACTGGCCTATGACGGGCTGCGATTTGAAGTGGCAACGGAGTCGCCTGCGGTCGAAAAAGCGGCTCGCGCGCTGGCGGTGCAGGTATTGCGCGTTCCACATGGGAAGCTGACCGCTTCTTACTCAGCCGCGGACTGGCTGGCTCGATACGGGAAATCAAATCGCGGCAGCGTGATTGCCATTGGGAATTTCGATGGGATTCATCTGGGACATCAACGGGTGCTGGAGTACGCGCTAAACCGCGCGAAAGAGAGCGCTGCAGTGGCAACGGCGCTGACCTTCGAGCCCTCGCCGCTCAAAATTCTCCGACCGGACTCAGCGCCACTTCGCATTTCAACAAATCAGCAACGAATGGAGTGGTTCGGGATTGTTGGGCTCGAAGCGGCAGTCGTTCTGCCGTTCACCCTGGAATTATCGCAACTGACACCCGAGGAATTCGTACGTGACCTTCTGGTCGAGCAGCTGCAGGTACGTGCGATTGTAGTGGGCGATAATTTTCGCTTCGGGCACAAGCAGGCCGGGGACGTCAAATTCCTGCGCGAACTGGGGATGCGCTGTGGGTTTGAAGTCGTGGTACATGAACCCGTGTCTCTGGATGGGGAGATCGTGTCCAGCACACTCATCCGGAAGCAAATAGCAGAAGGCGATGTCACACGAGCAGGTCGTTTGCTCGGCCGGCCATTCGTTCTGACGGGAGAAGTCGTCAGGGGGACGGGCACCGGAAGGAAGCTCCTGTTCCCGACGATGAATCTGAAACCGGACCAGGAACTGCTCCCGGAGCGCGGTGTTTACATCACGCGCACGGTACTCGAGGGCGAACCGAGCAGTCACCGAAGCGTAACGAATGTCGGAATCCGTCCCACCTTGAACGGGGACGGGATGACGGTCGAGACTCATCTGCTGGATTATTCCGGAAATTTCACTCCGGGGCGAATCGAGATCCGCTTCTGGAAGCGATTGCGGGACGAGAAGAAATTCAGCGGCATAGAAGAGTTGCGCGCGCAGATTGTGCGAGATATTTCGAAGGCCAACCGCTTCTTTGCGCGATTGCGTAAGGCAAGATCAAAGACTGCGCACGTTGGTACATACTAGCAAACCAACTGGAACAACGCCGCCCGATTGTGCTGCACGTGGAGCGAGACTGGTTACTGTGCGGGAGGATTCTTTTCAGCGGCCAGACACTCGGTGCAGATACCGCCCACTTCGGTCCGCGAAACCGTGACGAGCAGGTCGCAGTCGCGGGCGATCTGCTCTTTCAGCTGGTCGTAGAGTCGGCTTTCGAATTCACGAACCTTACCGCAGCGAAGGCACGCGACATGAATGTGGTCGCGCGGACCGTGCGTCTCGTAATAGTGTCGGTCGCCGCGAAGATGCAGCAAATCCAGCTCGTCAATCAAGCCTTGTTTCTTTAGAAGATCGATCGTGCGGTAGACAGTGACCAGATGAACTTCAGGACTGATTCTCTGGGCGCGCTCGAGAATCTGGTCCACATCGAGATGTTGTTCCGCGTTGTCCATGACTTGCAGAATGACGCGACGCTGTCGGGTGAGACGAATACCCCGCTGCCGCAGGGCGTTCTGCAGGTGGCCGGTCGTTTCGGCAGAGTTGATGCGCTCTCCGCTGGAGACTCGATGTGATGGTGATGCGGCCATGGTGGTGAAGCCCTTTTGCAATTGTCCCGGCCGATCTAAGCATCGGCCGCTCCGCGGCTGCCGTTACTGTTCTTACATGTGCACGGGCAGTTGCCTGACGATGTCATTGTACATGACGTAGGCAAACACCACTAAAAGAAAGACCAAACCGACTTGAATGAAGCGTTCCTTGAACGCCAGGCTGAAATCGCGGCGGCGCAGTCCTTCCATTGAGAGCAGAAGAATGTGCCCGCCATCCAGAATCGGTATCGGCAACAGGTTCAAAATGCCAAGATTCACACTGATCAGAGCCATAAAGGAAATGATGGCGAACGCACCCATTGCAACGGCCTCACCGGCCGCCCGGGAAATGCCGACGACGCTCTGCAACTCCTTCACGGAAACGCGACCGCTGAACAATTTGCCGAGTACGCCGAAAGTCTCCGCGATGATGTTGCCGGTTTGCCGCGTCGCGGATTTGACCGCTTCCACGGGACCAACTCTGCTGTAAGCAAAAGAGACTTCCGGCGCGATGCCAATCTGATAGTTTTTCTCACTCGGATCGGCCGCCCCCTGTTTCGGAGTAACGGAAAGAGTGGTTGGCTGACCCTTACGCTCGACACCGACCTGAAGGGTACGTCCACCGGAGCCGCGGACCAGGTCAACGAACTGATCCCAATAGGCGATTGGCTGGCCGTCAACGGACTTTACAAGATCGCCCGTCTGGATTCCGGCATGCGCAGCTGGTTTTCCCGGCACAACCTGGCCAATCACGGGGGCGATCGGCAAATAGCCGAACGGATGATCGTATGGGTCGGCTTTCATCATGAGATGTAGATCACGAGTTACACCGTTGTTCTCGACTACGATTGCCGCGGGTGTGTCTGCCGGACCCGTGTAGAGCGCCTTCTGGGCGTCTTCCCACGTCGAAACCCTCGTACCGTTCACGGAGATAATCTTGTCGCCCGACTGCAGCCCGGCATTTGAAGCTGTGGAATTCGTCGCCATGCTCGTGACCACGGCTGGCTTGTCGAGATAGGCGGCGTGAGGCTGGCCCGAAATGATGTAATAACCGGCCAACAGCAGAATCGGGAAGACCAGATTCACGGCTGGTCCAGCAAAGGAGATGATGGCACGCTGCCAACGCGGCTTGCTCATCAGTTCGTCGGCAGCGCCGGTGGGCTTGGCTTCGCCCGAGTCAATTTCCGTAATGTCCTGACCCGCCATGCGGACATAGCCGCCCAGCGGAACAGCGCTGATGCGCCAATCGGTGTCTCCGCGCTTCATGCCGAACAGACGAGGACCGAAACCTATCGAAAAAACGTCCACGCGAACGCCGAAGTAACGTGCGGCAATAAAATGTCCCCATTCGTGGACGAGGATGATGACGCCCAGGGCTAAGATCATGCCAATAATTGTGTTCATTCCTTCGATCGACTCCAGCTCTCGAAATTAATATGCGGTTTTAACGACCGCAAGTTTCTCGACTTCTTCCTGCGCCATGCGACGAGCTTCCAAATCAGCAGCCAAGACGTCGCCCATGCTGCTGAACTTTGAACGTTCCGTACGGCCCAAGACGGCCTCAATCACTTCCGGGATGCCCAAGAACGGCAAGCGATGTTGCAGAAAGGAAGCTACCGCCACCTCGTCTGCTGCATTTAATGCACAGGGCAATGCCCCGCCCTTCTTCATCGCTTCGCGCGCCAAACGTAAACAGGGGAACCGACGCGTAGAGGCTTTCTCGAAGTCCAGCCGGCGGAGTTTCGACCAGTCCAGCTCAAGTTGGTTAGATGCAAGCCTCTCTGGATAGGTTAGCGCATATTGGATGGGCATGCGCATGTCGGTTGGTCCGAGTTGTGCCAAAACGGAACCATCGATAAATTCGACCATTGAGTGAATTGTGGATTGCGGGTGGATAACTACGTCGATTTGTTCGGGACGAACGTCAAACAGCCACCGCGCTTCAATCACTTCAAAACCCTTATTCATCATGGTAGCCGAGTCTATGGTAATGCGGTTTCCCATCCGCCAGTTGGGATGCGCGAGCGCTTGCTCGGTCGTGACATTCGTGAGCTTGGCCAGGGGAGTTTTGCGGAACGGCCCACCTGAAGCGGTGAGGACCAGTCGGCGTACTTCTCTTGCCGCACCTCCCCGCAGGCACTGGTGGACCGCGTTGTGCTCACTGTCTACGGGAAGAAGCGGAACTCCCTGCTTCTTTACGGCGGCCATGACGAGCTCGCCTGCAGCGACGAGAACTTCTTTGTTCGACAGCGCTATGGTACGTCGAAGCTTGATCGCTTCATAAGTGGCGGCCAGACCGACAACGCCTACGGCAGCAGAGACGACGATCTCAGCTCGCGGATGCGTGGCCGCGGCGAGCATCCCTTCAGGGCCGTGGTGGATCGCTGGTTCCGGCGTTAACGCCCTTTCGCGGAGGCGGGCTGCAAGCTCATCGGCACGCCGGGAGTCGGCGACACTTACAAGTTCGGGACGGTGACGCTCGATTTGCGAAACAAGTTCCTCGAGGTTGCCACCTGCCGCTAGAGCCAGAACCTTGAATTGTTCAGGAAAGGACTCAACGACCGAAATGGTCTGACGGCCGATTGAACCGGTAGAACCGAGGATGGAAAGATATTTCATTCGATAGTTTTCAGTCTGCGGAGCAATCCGAGAACGCCAGCCTCAACCGCAGGCGGAACAAACCCACATCGGAACGGATCTCGCTAACGTCCGGACACGACATTGCTTACCGGCTTGATGGATTCACCAGAACTAGATAATACCAGATGACCGGGACGCAGAGAATCAGCGCGTCAATGCGGTCAAGAACCCCACCGTGTCCCGGGAGCAGTCCACCCGAGTCTTTTACCCCTGCGCTGCGCTTGTATGCTGATTCCAGAAGATCTCCCATTTGTCCAGCGACGTTGCCGAGTACGGCCATGAGAATAAGATGAACGAGCGCGATATCGATCCAGAAGTGGAAGAGATAGGCAACCAGAAGTGAACCGAACATGCTGCCAATCGACCCTTCCCATGTTTTCTTTGGGCTAATGCGGGGAGCGAGTGGATGTCTGCCAACTGCCCGGCCGACAAAATAAGCAGTCGTGTCAGCTGCCCAGGTAAGGACCAGGGCGAAGAGCAGAAATCGGCTACCTTGCCAGAATGCACCATGCATCGGCACAACAAAAGACAGGGGATAGGCGACCAGCAAGAGGGCGCTTGAGGATATTCCTGCCGCCGGAAGGGTCTCGACCAGGGGACGACGGCTAAACAGAGTAAGGACAGCGATACCCAGAACAAAAACCGATACGCCAATCGTCACTGCCTCAAATCCGGTACCAGGAAACCTGGCGGTATGCACTCCTTGCGATTCCCTCCACTGAAAATAAAGCATCACGACTGCACAGAAAGCGGTCCAGAACCGGTAGGCTCGCTGCCCGATCGCATCGCCCAAGGCAAAGTATTCCCAGAGTGAAAGAATTATGATCGCAGCCGTCGCGATGGCGACGATAGCTGTCGGAAGATAGAGGACAATCCCGACAACGAAGGGAATCAGCAAAGCAGCGGTAGCCACGCGCTTCCAGGTCATCGAACAATCGTCCGAAGAGAATTCTCTAAGTGAATGTGTGGCATCGTGTAGTTCGAATTATACAGACGGAACGGAACGCAGAAAAGAAAAGTACGCGGGAATGTAGGACTTTCGTCCGATTCGCTAGCCAGGTTCGTGCAGGCTTACCGCGCCGCAGAAGCCGAAGGGGCATCGATACCGCCGTAGCGGCGTTCCCTTTTCTGGAAATCGATAAGGGACTCGAGAAGACGGGCGCGGTTGAAATCCGGCCAAAGCACTTCCGTCACAAAAATCTCGGCGTAAGCGATCTGCCAGAGGAGAAAATTACTGACCCGCATTTCGCCACTGGTGCGAATCAGCAAATCCGGATCCGGAACACCGGCAGTATAGAGGTGCCGTGAGATCTGCTCTTCCGTAATAGGAGCATGGGTCGAGTACCCGTTGCGTTCAGCGACGATCGCATTCAAGGCGTCGACAATTTCCGCGCGCCCCCCGTAATTCACCGCAATATTCAGGATCATGCCTGAATTCCCTGCCGTGGCTTCCGTGGCTTCACGCGTTTCGCGCTGAACTGCATCCGGCAATTCTTCCGGGCGGCCGATAAAGCGCATGCGAACGTTATTACGCTGAAGCAGCGGCAATTCCTTGCGCACGTACTCACGAAGCAGCTGCATCAGGAATTCGATTTCGGCTTTCGGGCGACGCCAGTTCTCGACAGAGAAGGCGTAGAGAGTCAACGCTTCAATATTCAGCCGTGCACAGGATTCCACCGCGACGCGAGCGGATTGCGTGCCCGCACTGTGGCCCGCAATGCGCGGCAAATGGCGCTTCTTGGCCCAGCGCCCGTTCCCGTCCATAATGATGGCGATGTGACGCGGAAGGCGCGCCAGATCCAATTTCTGCAAAAGGCTCGATTCCTCAGCGGTGATGGGGCCAAAGCCCTCCGCCAAAGATGGGATAGTCGGGAGTTGGAGTCGCGATTGGGACACGTTCGATCCGGTCAATCCTCTTTATGCCGCAAAGTTAACATATGGGTTGGGTCGAGGGCAATCGAGTGTTTTCTACTAGGCACTGCAAATGCTACGAAGCGGGCGGATGGACAGCTTGAATTATACCCTGCACTGCTAGGGCAACAGCCAGAATAATCATGGCGACTGCAATGATCCAAGCAACAACATTGAATGTGATGGTATTGGTGTGCTCGCCCATCAGATCTTTCCGGTTGACGAGAAGCAGGATAAAAATGACGACGATGGGGAGCCAGATGCCATTGCCCACCTGAGAGTAAATGAAGATCTTCCACAGTGGAACGTTAGGAATCAGGACGATTCCCGCCCCGACAAGGATGAGAATCGTATACAGCCAGTAGAACGCCGGGGCTTCACGGAACTTGTGATCGATTCCTGCTTCAAAACCCATACCTTCGCAGATCACGTGAGCAGTCGACAGCGGCAGGATCGTTGCCGCAAACAGCGAGGCATTCAGAAGCCCGAACGCAAAGGTGTAGCCGGCCCATTTACCAGCAAGCGGTATGAGTGCCTTGGCGGCGTCCACGGCGTCTGTGATATTCGTCAGGCCAGAGCGATTGAGCGTGGCTGCGGTACAAACGATGATAAAGAAAACAATGATCATGCAGCTGATACTGCCGACGAGAACATCAAGACGCGCCTGAGGATATTGCCGGGGACCGACCTTCTTTTCGACGAATCCAGCTTGCAGGTAAAAAAACTGCCACGGGGCAATCGTCGTCCCAACCAGCGCCGTCAAAATCAGCAGATAGCTGACATCAAAATGGATTGTCGGAACTACAGTCATGCGTGCCGCGAGTATCCAATCCGGTTTCGAGAAGATTGCGGAAAACAGGTAACTTGAATAAAAAACGCACAGGATCAGAAAGATGATTTCAACCTGGCGGTAGGTGCCTTTCAGGACCAGGAACCACACCAGGGCCGCCGCCACCGGTACGGCGAAATAACGACTGATACCAAATAATTCCATCGAGGCAGCAACCCCGGCAAACTCGGCGACAACGTTGAACAAGTCAACCAGAAAACCCGTGATCATCACAAAAAAAGTCGGGCGAAAACCGAACTCTTCACGGATAAGGTCGGAAAGGCCTTTCCCGGTGATGACCCCCATGCGAGCGCACATTTCTTCGGTGACGTACAGGGCGATCGTCATGGGAATGAGTGACCAGAGCAGCGTGTAGCCATAGGCGCTGCCCGCCTGGGTATACGTCGCAATACCTCCCGCATCGTTATCGACATTGGAAGTGATAATGCCGGGACCGACGACAGCGAGAAAGAGAGCAATTCGGCGCCGCCAGGCCTTACCTTTCGAGAAGAACTCGAAGGTGCGGGCGCGAAGGCCGTCGATAATGTTGTTAACGGCGTTGAAGTTCAGGGGCACGGGAAGCCCCGCAAAACGTGTGCCATCAAACAAGCGAGTGCGGCGACTCGGGGGTGCGCGCGATCGGCGGAAATCGGAAGGCGACTATGCATTGACCAGCCTTGAGACCACGTCGTCCACAGTGACCGTACCTACCGGGTGATGCGCATCGTCGATGACCGTGAGCATCCGGAGATTGTATTTGTCGAACAGTTCGAACACGTCTTTTTCGCTGGCGTCTGGCGTCACGCTGATCAGTGGCTCCGTTTTAAGCTCGGACATACGCTGTTCGGGTGCGGCAAGAAGCATGCGCGCAACGGGCACCGTGCCGCAGTAGTTTGTATCGTTATCGATGATGACGATGGTATCCAGCTGCTCAAGATTGAGCTCCTGGTTGCGCATCCATTCTAAGACTTCTTCGCGGGTCGACTGTTCGCTCACGTAAACAAATTCTGTGTTCATCATGCCGCCGGCGGTCGAGGGATCGAACGCCAGAAGTTCGCGAACTTCATTTGCTTCCTGATTGGGCATCTCATCGAGTACTTCTTCTGAGGTTTCCTTGGGCAAGTCTGCAAGCAAGTCGGCAGCAGCATCCGGAGCCATCTCTTCAATAATATCGGCAGCCTTCTCAGGGTCGAGTTTTTCAACGATCTGGGTAGTGAGCCGTTCGTCAAGCTCAGCAAGCACGGCCGCCGCAGTCTCTTCATCAAGAGACGAGATAATCCCCTGCCGTTCTGCAGCGGAAAGTTCTTCCATCATCTCGGCCAGGTCGGCCGGATGCAGGTCTTCGAGTTTCTCGTGTGTGATGCGAAGTTTTACGCGACGCAGGGGATCGGGTTCGATCAAATTCACAAACTCCCAGAGAATGGCCCGTTGGGGAAGCTTGGTCTGCAAGCTGCGCATCAATTTTGACGGAGCAAGACCCTGAAACAGGCGACGCATGGCCCCGGGCAGACCTACATCCACCTGGGCGATGCGCAGTTCAATACTTCCATTGGTACGATGCTCGGCAAGATCAACGTCGTTCACACGAACGACTTTGCGACCTTCTGTATCGATAATCTGCTGATCAAGAAGGTCTTTGCGAACCGCCAGCCATGATTCATTCGGCTGGTAGGCGTCGAGCGCCCGCTCAGAAACGAGCAAGTCGATCCGGCCCGGGACGACCTTCGAAACCTGATCGTACCGTGCAACCAGGGGCTGGAAACGGCCACGAGAGATTAGAAAATGAGAGACTCGATTCGGTTGTTCCGCTGGCTCGATAAAGAATTCGCGTACCCGCCCGACAAAATTGTCTTGCGCGTCGTAGGCAGCAGAGCCCATGAGTTCCGTGGCATACAGCATAACCGGCACACTTTCTGTTGAATTCGGCAGTAAAACACCCTGCCCGATCAGACCCGAATGAAAATAAAAAACCCGCGAACCTGAATGTATGGCCGCGGGCAAGAACCACAAAAAGCTGGACTTGCCATTAGCCAGGCGCACGCACCCTAGCGCCAACAGTTGTGGCATTTGCCGCCAGAGGCGGCTGTAAAGCGGTCAAGTGGCGGCACCTGCCCCGGGGACATCTAGGGTGAGGCTCGAAATCGCTGGACGCGCCCATCGGTAAAAAATTCACTCCGGATTTAGAGATAAGCCCGCAACGAATTAAAGTCAAGAAAAAAGGAAGGTTAAAGGGAGTTTTTTTGAAAAGACTTTTCTAAAAGTGAAATTTCGAATCAAGCCTCACTTCTCTGGCTTAAATAACATGTGCGTCGGTTGTTCGCCACGCCTTTTACACTCTTCGAGATAAAGAACCAGATAGTTTTTCAGGATGTAGTCGGATTGCGTATAGCCCAACTCGCGAGCGGCCCGGTCAATCGCGGGCCCGGGGCCTTCGAGCTCGACAAATGTGCCAATTGGCGTCTCGTCTACTTCGACAAGCAGACCCTCCGCCCACCGGGCACGAGCCGGGAATTTGTACGTGGCGCGGTATTTTTCGTAGCGAAACCAGCCCCGGAGGCCGAGACCTTCGAAAATTTTCTGCAACGCAGCCGCGTCGATTATTTCAAGCTCGGTCTCTTCGCGAACTTTGTAGCGGCCACCTGCGCTTGGCTGACGCACCGGTGTGCCGATTGCCAGCGACTCGGGCGGACTCTTGAAAGTCAACAGATGACGCTTCGCAGCTTTGGGTACCGGCTTCTTCCTATCGGTGACACTTGTTTCCGTCCGTATGCGCAGAAGCTGCCCGTGCTTGGCCAGACCCCCGTCCGGGGTATCAAAGAGAAGATTCGTTTCATACACCCGGGCAAAGTTCGGATGAGCCTGGATGAGGCCAAGGCGCTTCAGCACGCGCTGCAACGATTTGGGTTGTTTGACGTGGAGCTTGATTTCAATTTCGTTGGGCATGGTATTTTCTAATGGCGCGTCCGGACCCTATGTCTTTAAGTAGCCGCCAACTTCGGCTAGTATATCGAACGTCAGGGTAATTGCACGACGACCGAAACCTGCCTCGGGGCTTTACACAAGCGAACATGACGACTGACTACAATTCGGCGCCGACATCCTATTCTCCGGAGGAGACCAAGTACCCGGGAATACCGGCACCCGTCGCCCATCGAGAGACCGTTGAACATGTCCTACATGGTGACCGTCGATTTGACGATTATGCCTGGTTACGGCACAAGTCTGATCCCCGGGTGATTGAATATCTTAACGAGGAAAACGCTTACACCGATGTAATCCTGAAGCCGACGGAGTTCCTGCAGGAAAAACTCTATCAGGAGATGTTGGGGCGGATTCTGCAGACCGACTTGAGCGTGCCGTCACGGCTCCGCGGATATTTGTACTATTCACGGACCGTGGAGGGCAACCAATATTCGATCTATTGCCGGCAAGTTGAGGGGTCAAAAGGCCCGTTTGAAGATTCGACCGTATTTCCGGACAAGTCGCCGGAAGAAGTCTTGCTGGACCTGAACGAGCTGGCAAAAGGGCATTCCTACCTCGGACTCGGATGCTTTGAGGTCAGCGATGATAACCGGCAACTGGCATTCGCGACGGACACAACCGGTTTCCGCCAATACACCCTGGCGGTAAAAGACTTGCGTACCCAGGAGACTCTTCCCTTCCGCGTGGAACGGGTGACCAGCGTGGCATGGTCTGAAGACAACCGGGCCTTGTTCTATGTCGTCGAAGAGGAAACAACCAAGCGGTCCTACCAGCTGTACCGGCATGTCCTCGGCACTGACCAGGCGACCGATTCCCTGCTTTATGAAGAGAAGGATGAGCGCTTCCGGATCGACATTGAGCGAACGCGGAGCGGCGCTTATCTTCTGCTGGTAGCCAGCAGTCATACGACAAGTGAAGTGCGCTTCTTGCGCGCGGACCAGCCGTTCGGCGAGTTTCAGGTCATCGCAGTGCGCGAAGATGATCACGAATATTCGGTCGACCATCACCCGGGCAGTTCGCCCGATCCGGCTGGCGGAGTATTTTTTGTGCGGACAAACTCGAACGGGCGAACATTCCGTTTGATGACTGCCCCAACGAGCGACCCATCGCGAGCTCAGTGGCGTGAAGTGATCGCAAACCGCGCTGGCGTAATGTTATCCGCAGTTGCCTGCTTCCGAACGCATCTGGTTTTGTGTGAGCGCGAAGACGGTTTGCCACATCTGCGGATCGTCGACCTGACCCGGGAGGCACCTTCGGCCATGGCTGCTTCAAGCCGGCTGGAATTTGCCGAACCGGCCTACAATGCGGCGTTCGGTGCGAATCCCGAGTTTGACACGGAGTACCTGCGGATTAGTTACGAATCATTCATTACGCCGCGCTCAGTTTACGACTGCGACATCAAGAGCGGCGATCGGATCTTGCGGAAACAGCAGCCCGTTCTCGGTGGATACGACCCGACGCTCTACCGGAGCGAGCGATTGCACGCAGTTGCAGAGGACGGCACGAAGATTCCGCTGTCTATGGTGTACCGGCACGGGACATCTCTCGATGGAAGCGCTGCACTGCTCCTGTGCGGATACGGAAGTTACGGGATCTCGCTGCCGGTCAGCTTCAGCTCCAACCGGCTGAGCCTGCTCGACCGGGGGGTGATCTTCGTCGCAGCTCACGTAAGAGGCGGCGGCGAACTCGGAAAGCCCTGGCATGACATGGGTCGTATGCATCACAAGATGAATACGTTCACAGATTTCATTGCGTCGGCTGAACATCTGATCCGTCAGCGATACACGTCAAAGACAAATCTGGCTATTGAAGGTGGCAGCGCGGGCGGCCTACTGATGGGCGCAGTGGCCAATCTGCGGCCGGATTTATTTCGACTGATTATTTCGCACGTACCGTTTGTCGATGTGCTCAATACCATGCTGGATGCTTCGCTGCCGCTGACGGTCGGGGAGTACGAGGAATGGGGCAATCCCCTGCTTGAGAAGGACTATTTCTATATGAAGCGGTATTGCCCGTACACAAATCTCGAGAAGAAACAGTATCCGGCCATGCTGGTAAAAACCGGATTGAACGACAGCCAGGTGATGTACTGGGAACCGGCAAAATACGTGGCCAAGCTGCGCGCTTTGAAGACGGATGCGAACCCCCTGGTGTTTAAGGTGAATATGGGGGCCGGTCATGGTGGCGCAAGCGGTCGATACGATTATTTGCGGGAGATTGCGCTGGATTATGCATTTTTGTTAACGCAGATGGGGATCGATCGCTAGACCGTTTGAAAGTTCATCCCGTCATCAGGCGACGGGTCATGAATTGGCAGGGACGGAGACGGCAGATACGCGTTAGATGAGCGAAGCTTCTACACCATTGATGCAGCAGTATAACGGGGTGAAATCGAGATACCCGCACGCGTTACTGCTGTTCCGGCTTGGCGATTTTTACGAATTGTTCTACGAGGACGCGATCATCGCTGCCCGCGAATTACAGATCACCCTGACGTCGCGGAACCGTGAAAAGGGGCAGCCCATCCCGATGTGCGGTGTGCCTTTTCACGCAGCGGACGGATACATTGCACGTCTGATTCGGGCCGGATTCAAGGTTGCCATCTGCGAACAGATGGAATTGCCCGGGCCCGGCAAGAAACTCGTCCGGAGAGAAGTGGCTCGGGTAATCACTCCGGGGACAGCAACCGATGTTTCTGTGCTGGACGCAAGAGAGAACAACTTCCTGGCCGCAGTCTGGCAGGATAGCGGCAAGGCCAAGATCGGACTGGCGATCGTCGATCTGTCTACAGGGGAATTTCAGGCGACCGAATTCAGTGGTCCTTCGGCGGAAGAAGACTTGCGCGATGAGCTGCAACTGCTACGGCCACGCGAGACCCTCTTACCGCGACCTCAACAATTATTTGAAACTTCTAAGAATTCCCTGCTTGAAAGTACTGGCGGCGTTGAGAGTCGCCTCGAAGAATGGATCTTTCACCTGGACTATGCCGAACGCATCTTGCGTGAACAGTTCGGGGTGGCGGAGTTGACCGGCTTTGGACTGGACGGCCATCATCACGCACTTTCGGCCGCAGGTGCTGTTGTGCACTACTTGCGCGAAAATTCCGCCCGGGGTGAAAACGGCCACAGCATCGAGGCGCTGCGCCATCTGGATCACATCCGCTATTACGAGCAGCACGATTCCCTGTTACTTGACCCGGTTTCCGTAAGGAACCTCGAATTGCTTTCACCCATTTTCAGCGAGGATACCAAGGTCAGTGGGCCAACAACATTAGTGGCGGCACTGGATTCGACAATCACCGGGATGGGCGCGCGATTGCTGCGTGCCTGGATACTGCGCCCCCTGATTGATCGCGACGCCATTGAGGAGCGTTTGGGCGCTGTCGGGCATCTCCTGCAACAGACGGTGGTGCGCGGGGAGATCCGCAAGGAGTTGCGCGGAATTCAGGATCTGGAGCGCTTGACCAGTCGAATTACTCTGGGACTGGCTTCGCCACGTGAATTGGTGGCGCTGCGGAAATCGCTGGGGCAGTTGCCAATTCTGAAGAATTTTGTAACTCCCCCGAGCTCCGCAGGCAGCGAGCTGCTGCGGTATCTGCACGGCGAGATCGACGAGCTGGTTGATGTTCGTGAACGACTGGAAAAAGCCATAGCCGATGAGCCTCCAGCAACCGCAAATGACCCCGGCGTCATCCGGACTGGATACAACACAGAACTGGACGAGCTTCGCAATCTCAGCCAGCACAGCAAACAGACCATCGCTTCGATGGAGGAGCGGGAGCGCAAACGGACTGCGATCAATTCGCTCAAGATTCGATTTAACCAGATTTTCGGATATTACATCGAGATTTCAAAAGCTAATTTGCATCTGGCCCCGGCCGATTACGAACGGAAACAGACACTGGTAAACGCAGAGCGTTTCACTTCGCCGGAACTGAAGGAATACGAACGGAAAATTCTGGCAGCAGACGAGCGGATCGCAGAAATTGAGCGATCCCTGTTTCTGGAGCTTCGCTCTGGAATAGCGGCGAAAGCGGGCAGGCTTCGTCGGACATCTTCGGCGATTGCGCAGCTGGACGTGCTGGCTTGCTTTGCGAAGCTAGCTGCGGATCGCAATTATGTCCGCCCGGAGTTTAATACCTCGGGCGAATTGCTGATTGTCGGGGGACGCCATCCTGTGATCGAAGAATTGCTGAGGCAGAAAGGCGAGCGATTCATCCCCAACGATTTGTGCTTTGAGCCGAAATCGCAGCAATTGTTGCTGATCACCGGACCGAACATGGGGGGCAAGTCAACCTATCTCCGGCAGACTGCGCTAATTGTTCTGATGGCCCAGGCGGGATCATTTGTTCCGGCCAGGCAAGCCCGTTTGCCCCTTACGGATCGGATCTTTACCCGCATTGGAGCGAGCGATAATCTGGCGCGGGGTCGGTCAACATTCTTGGTGGAAATGAGCGAAGTGGCAGCGATCCTGCACCACGCAACGCCCTCGAGCCTCGTACTTCTGGATGAAGTGGGTCGCGGCACCTCGACGTTTGACGGATTGTCGATAGCCTGGGCTGTCGTCGAGCATCTGCAGAAGCACACCAAAGCAAGAACGTTATTTGCTACGCATTACCATGAGCTGACAGAACTGGGCGATTTACTTCCGGGAGTGAAGAACGTTCATGTGTCGGTCAAAGAAACGCCGAATGAAATCATCTTCCTGCGCAAGGTGGAACCCGGCAGTGCGGACAAGAGCTACGGAATTGAAGTAGCGCGTTTGGCGGGACTGCCGCGCAGTGTGATCGAACGTGCCCGTGAGGTTCTGAAAAAGCACGAGCAGAGTGAACATGAGCTGAGCGAAACGTTATCGCCCGGAACAACCGAGTTTGGGCAAAAGAACGGAAACCAGAACGTTCTGTTCACGGCGATTGACCGTTCGGTCATCGACCAGCTGCGCGGGGCGGATCTGGATGAGATGAAACCGATTGATGCGCTGAACTTGCTGGCGGAACTCAAGAAGCAGGTTGGGTAAAAAGCGGATAGGTAAGCAGGCTGCACCTCAGGAACATCCTGCGAATCGCAAATGGATGCCTGGGACGAGGTGTGTTACAACGAGCGCATGGGCAAAAAAGGGATGCTAGTGATTGGCGTGATGTCCGGAACGTCGGCCGATGGCGTAGACGTGGCCCTCACAAGAATTTCGGGCGGCGGTTCCGTGAAGACCCGGAGCAAGTTACTAGCTCAAACGACCGTTCCGCTCGAACCATCGGTTCGAAAGGAAATTCTACGGGTAGCGGAAAACGGTGCGATCCGGGCGGGAGATCTCAGTCAGTTGAACTTCCGACTGGGAGAGGTCTTCGCAGGCGCCGTAGCGACAGCCTGCAAGAGGTTTGGCGTAAAGTTAAGTGCCTTGGACCTCATTGGTTCTCACGGGCAGACCGTTTTTCACCAGGGCGAGCCCGTTCGCTTCCTGGGCCGGCGCACAGCCTCGACCCTGCAACTCGGGGAAGGCTCTGTCATCGCGGCGCGCACCGGGGTTACTACCGTTTCGGATTTTCGCACTGCGGATGTGGCCGTTGGAGGACAAGGAGCGCCGCTTGTCCCGTACGCAGATTATCTTTTGTACGCTCATCACTCGATCGGGCGCGTCTCGTTAAATCTGGGTGGAATCGGCAATATTACGGTCCTTCCGGCAGGCGGAAAGGCCACCGACGTGTATGCCTTCGACACTGGGCCGGGCAATATGTTGATTGATGCATTGGTCTCGCATTTTACGCGCGGAAGCGAGCGATTCGATAAGGACGGCCGGATTGCGCGACAAGGAGTCGTCAACAAGAGGTTGCTCGACGCGATGCTCGAAGATCCCTACCTTACACGCAAGCCTCCCAAGAGCACTGGCCGCGAATATTACGGACACGCGTATCTCCTGAAGCTGCTCGAGCTCGGGCGACGTTTTGGTACATCACCTGGCGACATCGTTCGGACAGCGACTATTTTTACGGCGCTTTCCGTCGTGGATGCGTTGAATCGATTTGTCGTCGGGAGGAGCAGAATCGATGAGGTGATCGTGTCGGGCGGCGGTGCTCATAATCCCGTAATCATGATGCAGCTGGCGGCAGCCCTTGCCCCTGTTTCCGTTCTGCCGTCCTCTGCCCTCGGGGTCGATATGGACGCCAAAGAGGCATATGCCTTTGCGCTACTGGCCTATGAAACCTGGCATCGTAGAAACGCGAACCTGCCCTCGGCAACCGGGGCCGAGCAGGGGGCCGTGCTCGGCAAGATTTCCTACGCACCTGTGTTGTAGATCCTCAGAAGCGAAAGGGACGATTGGACACGAAGACGACAGAGATCAGATCCAGGTCGCGCGAAAACGGAGTCTTCGCGGTTCGCAGGTGTGTCTGCCGGTTCGGTCTCCTCCTGGTCTGTTTTGTTGGCCTGACTGGTTGCTACCGGAAGGCAGCGCAAGAACCTGGACAAGTGACATTTCTGCTCGAGTCGAGCCCGACAAACCTCGATCCGAGATACGGGACCGACGGCGTTTCTCAACGAATCGACCGCCTGATTTTCAACGGGCTCGTGAAGCGGGATCTGCAGATGAACTTGCAGGGCGACCTCGCCGAAAAATGGGAGAATCCCGATCCGCTCACGTATATCTTTCATTTGAAACCGGGCATTCGATTTCATGATTCGCGAATGCTAACCTCGCGAGATGTGAAAGCTACAATTGAATTTATGATGAATCCCGCAAACAAATCAGCCAAACGCGGCGCATTCACCATGATTCAGTCGATTGAGACACCGGATCCTGCGACCGTCATCTTTCACCTAAAGGAACCGTACGCGTCATTTCTGTGGAACCTCGAGAAGTCCGCGGTCGGAATTGCGCCGGCAAACGCTGGAATAGATTTCCAGCAGCACCCGATCGGCACGGGACCCTTGAAATTTGTTAGCCAGAAACAAGAGGAAGAAGTGGTGCTGCAACGGAACGACGATTATTTCGATTCGGCGAGGCCCGCTAACGCAGACGGCGTTGATGCCGTAAGACAGAGACCAGAGGGCAAAGACACGTACTTCCGAACCCAGAAAGTGACATTCCGCGTGGTGCCCGATGCGATTGTCCGCGCATTGGAATTGCGCAAAGGGTCGGCGGATGTGGAAATGAGTTCCCTTTCGCCGGACATGGTTGCCGTCCTGATGAAGCGCCAGGATTTAAGAGTTACAGAGATCTCAGGCACGAATTTTGCGTATCTCGGCGTTAACTTCGAAGATCCGATTTTGAGGAAGCGGGAGGTACGGCAAGCGCTCGCCTACGCAACCGACCGCCAATCGCTCGTGAAGTATCTGCTTCACGGGCAAGCCAGGCTGGCCAGCGGAATATTGCCTCCAAATCACTGGGCGTATGAGGGGAACGTAAGGAAGTACGGGTACGACAGGGCTGAAGCTGAGCGATTGCTCGATGCCGCGGGATACCCGCGCGGCGCCAACGGTATGCGAATCCATCTCATACTGAAGGTTTCGACGCAGGAACAGGCTCGTTTATTGGGCGCTGCCCTCCAGGATCAATGGAAGAAGGTTGGCGTGGATCTGGAAGTGCGGCCGCTTGAGAGTGCCACTTTATTTGCGGATCTTGCAAAGGGCAATTTCCAGTTGAGTTATGCGATCTGGGTTGGTGCGAACAATGACCCGGATGTGTTTTCCCTGGTGTTTTCTTCGGAGCGGTTTCCGCCAAACGGTGCCAATCGCGGACATTACAAGAACGCTCGGGTGGATGAGCTGATCACGAATATTCGTGCAGAACCGAATCGCGAGAAAAGAAAGCAGTCCTGCAGTGAAGTACAGAGGATCGTAGCGGAAGATTTGCCGTATATTCCGCTCTGGTATACAGACGTCGTAAGCGTGCACCAACCCTGGCTGGAGGTGGTGTTGACACCCACGGGCGATTTTGATTTCTTGGCGCGCTGACCCGGGTGAACTCCGGACAATATCCACGAGAACTTCCGGCGTGAGGCCCTTCCTTAGGTGAGTACCCCGTTATCGCCTTCCAGAACATCGCGGATGTCGTCGGCAGGGATCGCGCCTTCGCGCCCAATGCACCAGTGATCTCCGCGAAGTTCCACAATCGTAGATGGCATGATGCCGTTTGTCTCGCCGGCATCGAGGATCAACGGAATACGGTCGCCGAGTTGGCGAAACACTTCGTCGCCGCTGGCGCAAGTGGGAGAACCGGATACATTGGCACTGGTACCGGTAAGTGGCACCCCGAGCTCACCGATCAATCGACTTACGATGGAGTTCGACGGCCAACGAAGCGCGATGCGTCGGGTATTGCCTGTGACCTTAAGCGGCAAACGCGTGGACGCATCCACCACAATCGTAAGCGGACCAGGCCAGAACCGCTCGGCAAGTCTGAAGAAATTATCAGGTAAATCACGCGCGAGAATGGCAGCCAGTTCGAGCGAATTGATCAGGATGGGCAACGCTTTCGATTCCGAGCGGCCCTTGACGCGAAAGATCTCGTCCACAGCCGAGAGATTGACGGGGTCTGCGGCCAGGGCGTAGAGCGTGTCAGTGGGAATGGCAACGACTGAACCGCGATTGAGCCATTCCGCCGCATAGCGAATGAAGCGGTTGTCTGGATTTTCCGGATTTAATTTCAGGACTTCAGCCGACAAGTGTCTTACCTAACCTGTTCATATTGCCCGGCTTCGTACAGGTGCCGCTGAACGAGAAGCTACCATACGCTTCGACTGTTTCGCAATGACTTGCAAGGAAGAATCGGCCTCGCGCTTGGCTGGACAGAATTAACCGAATGCATGAGACAGGTGGTGCGAGCCTGAATGTCTGCTGGGGGCTGGCCGGGATGGCGTCGCACCGCGAATATTTGTTACTCTGCCGGAGATGGATAGCATGCAAAAAAATCGAAGGTCCGCCACGCCTCGAGTGACCGGTGGTCCACAAGGTCCAGCGGTACTGACGAGCCGGGATAATCGCTGGCTCAAGGCATTCCGGATGACCTTGCGCGGAGGATTGGCGACCGACAACGGAGCGGTCGGCGTGGAAGGCGTGCGGCTGGTAGAAGAAGCCCTGCGCTCAACCGCCGCGGTAGAGGCAGTTTTATTCAGCGAAACCGGGGAAAGGCACCGTGAGAGGCTGGCTCCATTAATTGCCCGGCCTGAGATGGCATTCCCAATTTTACAAACGACGGACCGGCTATTTGAAGGCGTCGCTGACACCGAGCATCCTCAGGGCGTGGCGGCGTTGGTTCGCCCGCGACAGGTGACCTTGGAGGATATGCTACTGACTCCGGAGCGAAGTTGCTCACCATTGCTGGTGGTTCTAGCCGGGGTACAGGACCCAGGAAACGTCGGCACTATCTTGCGTACGGCCGCGGCATTCGGAGCAACGGGAGCCGTTGCGGTCTCCACCCCGCAAGGAGGGACCGCAAGTCCCTTTTCGCCAAAGGCATTGCGCGCGTCGGCAGGCGCAACCCTGCACTTGCCAGTACTTGAGGGAATGTCGCTCGCGATCTTGATGACGCAATTGAGACTGCAGAGAGTGATGTCGGTCGCGTCCTGCGTCCACGATGAATCACTCGGCGGCAAAGCGGCCGTCTGCCCGTGGGAAATCGATTGGTGCCAACCGAAAGCACTGCTAGTAGGCAACGAAGGAGCGGGTCTGCCGGAAGAAGTTGTCCACGCTGCGGACGAGCGAATCCATATCCCCATGGCAAAGAGGGTGGAATCTCTAAACGCCGCGGCGGCAGCGGCGGTCCTGTTTTATGAGGCTTACCGGCAGCGGTCACGACGGGAATGACACTCTCTCCCCGGGATGGCTCAACTCCCGGGATCCATGTTCTGAAGAACTGGATTCGAATTAGTAGGCGAAAGGTTCTAGACTCTTAGTGTTATGGGGCTTTTTTCTTCATTGCCGGTTCCTGAAACCGCGGCTGGATTGCAGCCGCTGGCCGAGCGGATGCGACCGCGCACACTCGATGAGTTTGTCGGGCAAGAGAAATTATTGGGGCCTGGTAAACCTCTTCGCGTACAAATTGAAACCGATAACTTGAGTTCGATGATCTTCTGGGGTCCTCCGGGGTGTGGAAAAACGACCCTGGCGCGACTTATTGCGCGGGTAACCAAGGCGGAGTTCATATCGTTTAGCGCGGTGCTGAGCGGGATCAAAGAGATTAAGGAAGTGATGGCAGCGGCCGAGCAAAAGTCTCGCAGTGGATCGCGAACGATTGTGTTTGTCGATGAAGTTCATCGCTTCAATAAATCGCAGCAGGATGCGTTTTTGCCACACGTCGAGGCGGGACACATCCTGTTTATTGGCGCGACAACTGAAAATCCGTCCTTTGAAGTGATCTCGCCACTACTCTCAAGGACCAAGGTTTATGTACTCGAGTCTCACACTACCCCGCAGTTGGTGGAATTGTTGCGGCGCGCTCTGGCTGACAAGGAGCACGGTTTCGGGAACGAATCGATCGCCCTCGATCTTGAGCCGGATGCCGGAACTTCCGTCACAGGGAAGCCGGAGACACGCTTAGGGGATCCCCAAGCGAGAGAAGAAATACTGTGGCGGGTAGCCGCGTTTGCCAACGGAGATGCGCGCACCGCCTACAATACACTTGAACTTTGTGTACGAAGCGCCGCGGAGGATGACCGGGGCGTGAAACACATTACGCCCTCGCTGCTGTCGGATTTGCTACAGCGGAAAATGCTGCGTTACGACAAGGCGGGTGAAGAACACTACAACCTAATATCGGCGCTGCACAAGTCAGTGCGCAACTCGGATCCGGACGCCGCTTTGTATTGGCTAGTTCGAATGATCGAGAGCGGTGAAGAACCGCTTTTTTTGGCGCGCCGTATCGTGCGGATGGCCAGCGAAGATATCGGATTGGCAGAACCCGGGGCTCTGGCCGTAACGCTTGCGGCAAAAGACGCATTCGATTTCCTTGGCCCTCCTGAAGGTTACTTGGCCCTCGCGCAGGCAGCTGTATACTTGTCGCTCGCACCAAAATCGAATGCCCTGTATACGGGATACGGAGCGGCACTGGAAGATGTGCGGAAAACCGAAGCGGAACCGGTGCCATTGCATTTGCGAAATGCTGCAACCGGACTGATGAAAAACATAGGCTATGGCCAGGGATACAAGTACGCCCACAATTTCGAGGAGAAAGTAACGGACATGCCTTGTTTACCGGACAACCTTTCGGGAAGAACCTACTACAAACCAACCGACCAAGGGTTTGAGTCTCGCCTGCGCGCGCGTCTAGATGAGATCCGAAGGCTAAAATCACGTTCAGGAACCGAGGGGTGACGGCATTCATGAGGCAATGCGCAGCATCAATCACGTTGGTGGTTCTCTCAATCGCCTCGCTGGCGATGGCGAATAGCGAGCCGGTGAGGCCGCCAATCACGGGGATCGCCTATGTTCGGATCAAAGTCAGCGATCTCGTCAAGGCGAACGACTTTTACGGTGGGAAGCTTGGCCTGGCAAATGTCGATTGCGCAACCCGGAACGCGAAATGCTATTTCGCGGGACCGGGGCAGGAAGTTGATCTCGTCAAGACCGACTCTGCCTCTACGGCGGACTGGATTGACGCAATTGGCCTGTATACGGCGGATGCCGCTACCCTGAGAGCGTTCTTCCTGTCAAATGGCCAGAAGCCAGGTGAAGTCATGACGGATTCGCGGGGGGTGGTCTATTTTCGGACCCAGGATCCGGAAAATCACGCGATCGAATTTGTACAAAAAAAAGACATGATCACCGCGATGAAAGCACCATTGCTCCAGAACATGAAACTGATCCATTCGGGATTCGTTGTGAATGACCGCGCGGCTGCTGACAACTACTACAAGAGGATGTTGGGCTTCAAGCCTTACTGGCACGGCGGAATGAAGGATGGAGAAACCGACTGGGTATCGATGCAAGTGCCTGAGGGAACAGACTGGATTGAGTACATGCTGAATATCCCGGCCAACGCGGACAAGCGCTTATTGGGAGTGATGAACCATATTTCGTTGGGTGTACCGGATGTGCAGCTTGCCGCAAAACAGCTTGAAGCCTCTGGCACAAAACTGACAGAGCAGCCCAAAATCGGCCGGGATGGAAAGTGGCAGTTGAATTTGTATGATCCGGACCTGACGCGCATCGAGCTGATGAGTTATGCGCCGGCGGAAAAGCCATGCTGCTCGGAATTTACGGGGCCGCATCCAAAGCCATGACGAGGATCGTAAGCGGCTTGGCAGGGTTTGATCGAGAATCCGGTAACGCACTCAACCTTGAATTTACTGCCGATCGAGGAACTGCATTCCTTAAAGTCTCAGTCGCAGTTCTGGCAATGATTCTTGCCGTAGGATGCTGGCTTCCTTTCCTGGGTCCTGTCCGCGCGCAAGAAGTCAGCAAACCCGTCATGACAGTCGACGAAGAGGTGACCGCGTTTGCGTATGCTCTTGATGGGCGGATCGTGTACTCGGTCCGGCGCATGTACAAGGCCAAGAAGTATGATCTCGAGCGCGATGACATCTTCATTCTTGACACCAACGGCAAGAAGAAGAAGATTTTTTCGGGAGAAAAATTTTCTACCGGCGATAAACCGCTGACTTACCTGATCGAGAGCTTTACCTGGTCGCCGAATAGCAAAATCATTGCGGTGCAGATGAATACCATTACAGTCGACATTGACGATGGCCATACCGAAGAAGCGAGAGCATTGTTATTTCTGGAAGATTCGGGAAAAGAGATTCGCCCCGTAGCGAAGGGTGTTCTCTTGAATGCGGAAAACCCTCTTTGGCTCCGGGACAACACGACACTCGTGTATCTCTCGGAAGACGTGGCTCCGAGGTCTCTCTTTTCGATGCAATTCGTCAACCTGTATAGCGGACCTGCCGGCAAGGCCTTCGAAGGACGAACCTTTGCAGCGGCGGTTCGCGTTTCCGGAACTAACTCGGCCATAGCGGTTGAACGCGATCGAAATATGGACGGGCCGCCCCGGCTGCAGCGTCTGGAGCTACTGGCGCAAGACGACAAGGAAGTGGCAACTCTGGACGCGTACGCCGGAGGACTGACAATCTCTCCGTCGGGTTCCTTCGCTGCCTACTACCTGGACAATGAAGTGCTCGAAATCAGGGAAATCGGCGCGCCGAAACGAATCGCCAGAATGCGAATCGGCCTGGGAGTAGTGCAATGGTCGGCTGATGACAAGTATATTTACCTGAAACGGACAATCGAGAAGAAGTCGGCGGACCTGGTCGTTTTCGCCGTCCCCCCGCTGGCCGCCTACGAGCCCCACGCGGAAGTACCCGTAAGCGAGCCGACTCCAGATTTCCTGTTGCACGGCTTGACGGTACGAGAGTACGTCGTGTCGCCGGATGGCCGGTTTATCGGGATTGTCTTGCCGGGAAAAAGAAACCTGCAGATATTTGCTATGAAGTGAGGAAGCGGAACAACAAGAGTGTCGGGATCGGGACAGCGAAGCGAGTGCGACGGAAGGCGCCTATCATAGGTGCCTTTTTTTGTGTTCTATCAGAAGGCACGCGTCTTCGATTACATTCAGGCCTGCGCGGTGGGCCAGATCGGCCGCAGAGGCATTTTCGATGCCCAGTTGAAGCCAGAGGCTTTTTGCTCCTACTCGGATGGCGCTCTCGGCCACCGACGGAACGTGTTCGGCCCGGCGAAAAACATCAACCATGTCGATTTTCTCGGGCACGTCCTCTATACGGGCGTAACATTTCTCACCAAGAATTTCTGTTTCGTTCGGATTGACAGGAATAATGCGATAGCCGGCGCGCTGGAGATATTCGGAGACCGCGAAGCTCGGCCGAAGCGGGTTTCCGGACAGCCCGACAACAGCGATCGTTTTTGTTTCGCGGAGTATGTCCGAGATCGGATCAGCCGATGAGCGACTGTTTCTGGATTGACGAAGTTTCATGGTATTGGAAGCGCATGGCTTTGCCCCGATCTACACGCAAGGAAGCCCTGAACAGCGCGAAAAAGCCTTCTCAGGCATTCTTAAGGGCTAACGTTGGTTTGCGCTGTTCCCTCACGTGCGCAATGGCCCCCAGAAGCTTGGTGTTTTCGGCCGGACTGCCAACCGAAATGCGGATCGCTTCGGGGAAGCCCATCCAACCCATCGGCCGTACGATGACTCCTTCCCGGAGGAGATCGTCGCAAAACGCTTTGGCCTCAGGTCCGATTTCGAGAAACAGGAAATTTGTCTGGCTGGGAACAGCCGTAAGGCCCATGCGGTGCAATTCGTTATACAGGCGTTTGCGTTCGATGCAGTTCATTTGTGCAGAGCGGACAACATGTTCTTCATCGTTCAGCGCCGCTAGTGCTGCGGCTTGCCCGACACTGGTTACGTTGAAGGGCGTCCGCAGCTTGTTCATTTCCGCAACCAGGGTAGGATGACCAATTCCGTAACCGATGCGCAGTCCCGCCAAACCATACACTTTCGAAAATGTATGCAGCGTGAGGATATTGTTATAGTCCTTGAAAAATTCAAACGGGTTCGGAAGGTCACTTCGTTCAGCATATTCACGGTAGGCTTCATCGTAGACGACCAGCACGTCGCCGGGAATCATCTTCATGAAGGCGGCAAACTCCTGTGAACCAAATGTCGTACCGGTAGGATTATTCGGGTTGGCGATATAGATGATGCGCGTTTGCGGCGTAACAGCATGGGCAATAGCATCAAGGTCGAACGCAAAGTCCTTCATGGGAGTCAGTACGAGTTTCCCGCCGCTAGCGCGGATCGCGATCGAGAACAGGGCAAATGACCCTTCGCTGGTGATGCCCTCACAGCCAGGGCGCAACAAGACCCTCGAAGCCAGATCGATGATCTCACTCGATCCTAATCCGACAAAAATCTCTTCGGAAGTCACACCAAATCGCTTTGCCAGCACTTCCCGTAAACGCTTACTGCCTCCATCGGGGTACCAGTTCGAATCCCCAAGAGCACGACGAGCCGCTTCGATCGCCTTAGGCGACGGACCAAGCGGGTTTTCGTTCGACGCCAGCTTCACCGCGTGAATTTTCAGATCCTGTTCGACTTCTTCAACGGGTTTGCCGGGAACGTAAGCGGGCAGGCCCTGGATATAATCGGGGATGAGTTCTTCCAGAGTGTGAGTCATAAGTAGATTTTATTCCGATTATATGAATTTTGCGAGGGGGAGTTGCCGCTATAAGCAATCACTCGTTCAACACCAGGGCGCTCGAATTTCAATGTACCGCCAACCAGAGCCGGATCTAGCTGCCCAGAGGTGCGAGATTTTTGAGCTGAAATACTTCTGCCTTGCTGAGCGGCCGGAATTTTCCCGGAGGGACGTCGAGAACGATCGGCCCCAACTGTACGCGCTTGATTTTTTCGACGAGAAAACCGACTTCGAGAAACATGCGGCGGATTTGGCGATTGCGACCTTCGATCAGTACCACTTCGTACCAAGGGTTCGTGGCGTCGTCCATCAAACGAATCTTCGCCGGCGACGTCTTCACTCTTCGACCGTCTTCAAGCGGAATGAAGACTCCGTCGCGGAGCTTTTGAATCGCTTGTTCGTTGGGCTTGCCACTGATTTTTACCAGATACGTCTTGGGAATGTGTGAACCGGCTTTTGTCAGCTTCTGGGCCAGCGCCCCGTCGTTGGTCATGATTAACAGACCTTCGCTCGCATAATCCAATCGACCGACCGGATAGATACGCTCTTTGAGAGCACCAAGCAATTCCATCACGGTAGGACGGCCTTCAGGATCATTTACCGTGGTGACGTACCCCTTGGGTTTGTTCAGCAGGAAATAAACAAAGGGTTGTGCACGTTTGAGAGGCAGACCGTCGACCGCAATGGCGTCGACCAAAGGGTCCGCTTTAGTTCCCTGTTCGGTAACGACCTGTCCGTTCACCCTGACCCGGCCTTCCGCGATGATCTCCTCGGCCTTGCGGCGGGAAGCGATTCCAGCGGCGGCTAATATTTTTTGAAGGCGTTCGGCAGGCATGGCGGCTGCGGCTAAACCTAGCGAGGAGGCCGTGGTTTCCGTGACGACAAATTACGCGGCGATTTGGGACGCCCGGAAGAAGGATACGCCGGCTTGCCGGACCCTCTTGACCCCGGCCGTTCGAAACTCCTGCCTGATTTTCCCGGTCGATTAGACTGACTGGGAGATTTTCCTGGTCGATTACTCGGCGTCGTTCCAGTCCGGTCGAATCTGCCGGGCGCATTTCCGGGTCGGTTGAATTTACTGGGAGGGTGGTTTGTCCGATCGGGTCGATTGGACGGCCGATTTGACCGGAACGGCGGACGGTCAGGCCTCCCGGATGGATTGAACTTGCGCGGCCCTTTGCCATGAGGGCGACTGGTCCCTGAATCGGATCGGGAACCGCGGTTCGGGCGAATCTCTGCTTGTGGGGCCGGAGACGGACGGTCATTTCTCAGCCACGGGGCGCGGGGGGTGTCGCGAAAATCGGCGCTCTCATCGTCAATCTCGTCAAGGTCTTCCGGCGCATTTGGCGGGGTCGAAGGACGACGCTGAAATTTCGTGTAATGTGTCGGACGATTTGATGATTTCTCAAATGGTTTCGAAAAGCGCGGCGGCCTGCCGGGGCTATTGGAATGATGGCGCGGAGTCTCCGCGGGTGCGGAGCGAAATACCTTCTTTTCTGCAGGCTTCGGCTTGAATTGGGGAACGAACTTCGCTGGCCTGGTCGGATTGCGCATCTCCGCAGCTTGCTCACTATTCAGAACAACGTAATGTCCGACGGGGACGCCTTCGAGCGATAGCGGGCCTAGGCCGATCCGCTTCACCTTTTCGAGCGGGTGGCCGATCTTCTGGAGAACGCGGCCTAACTCATCGAGTTTTGAGCCGGTAACCTGTGCCTCATACCAGAAGTTGGCGGCGTGCCCGCGGGTCGAATCCGGCTGGCGCACGACGCGGATACTGGTCTTCGTTTGGCTGCCCAGGTGCTCGAGTTGCTCGAGCATCAGCTTGCCTTTTATCTTGATGTGGTAGATCTGCGGGATGTTCGACCAGGACCTGAGCATGGTAGCGGTCAAGGCGCCATCATTGGTCAGAAAAATCAGGCCGCTCGCGGAATAGTCGAGATTACCAACAGGATATACGCGCTCGGGAAAACCCCTGAGAAAATTACGCAGGGTTTTGCGGCCCGCCGGATCGGCAAGTGAAGACACAACTTCCGGCGGTTTGTGCAGCACAAGATACACCGGCTTCCGCGATTCCTCGACCAGGCGACCCGCTGCTTCAATCTTGTCGACTTCGGGGTCGGCTTTGGTTCCGAGCTCCCGGACGACCTGCCCATTCACGAGCACTTGACCGGACAGGATCAGTTGTTCTGCGTGCCGGCGCGACGCAATGCCCGCGTGCGCAATGATTTTTTGTAAGCGTTCAAGCATGGGATTCTATGGTAGCCGAAATCGCTGCGCCGCGTTGTGCGGATTTTGATCGAGGCACAGCAGCAGATGACCTGCCGCGAGTACTCTAACCGTGCAATAGATCCTATTCGCCTGCTTTGGCGGAGTCGGCACGAGGTGGAGCTTCGTCGAGCTGGCCGCTGGGCATGCCTTCGGCTGTGGCGGTAACTTCTTCCTGTCGCAAAAATGGATCGGTCTTGGCATCTGCCAGCACTTCGGACTGAATCAGGTCGCTTACCGATGGCTTCCCGATCGAAGCGCTTCCATGCGTCGCGGCGAAGACCTCAGCCGAACTGTCCGGCGGCGGCAAATTTTCCAAGGTATCTGCAGTCGGAGAATTCAGTTGTGCTTCGTCAGATGAATCAGCGGAGACGGCGATGCCCTCATCCGTACCAAGGGCTTCGCGAGCAAGGGCTTCAAATTCCTTCAAACTTGGCAATTCGTCGAGGTCGCTCAGACCGAAGCGCATCAGAAATTCCTTTGACGACTTGTACAGTATGGGGCGACCCATTACTTCTTTCCGACCAGCTGTCGTGATGAGCTTCTTGTCCAGCAGCGTGCTGATGACACCGGATGTATTAACACCCCGGATCTCCGAAATTTCCGGAGCGGTAACGGGCTGCTTGTAGGCGATGACCGCCAAGGTCTCAAGCGCTGGCATCGACAGCCGGAGCGGTGGCCGGAGGCTCTTGATGAAGCGGCGCACAACGTCATGGTGCTGCGGCTTTGTATACATCTTGTAGCCGCCGGCAACGCCGCGGACTTCGATACCGCGCTCGTCGGCCGCGTAACCAGCGATGAGCTCGTCGAGAGAAGCCTGTACCGATAACTTATCTTCGCCGACTGCCTGGGCTAGCTGCTCGAGTGTGGCAGGCTCGTCAGCGGCATAGATGATAGCTTCGAGCGCGGCTTTGCGTTCTTCGTTAGTCATTAGTTAGTGTACGACCTCAGTGACATGGGTTCGTAATCGTAGCGCCAGCCTGAACTGGGGACATGGAATGATACATCAGGTTGGGCGCTGTTGGGGAATTGGCAAGGCATCATTCCCGCAGAAACTACTGATACTCGGCATCGATGCGGATGGTACCAGTCTCATCGAACGCGGCGTCGAAGGACTTCCCTTTTCTTACGTGGATCTCGCCAAACTGGGTATCTTGCACAAGAAGGACTGCCTGCAGCTTGACCATTTCAAGCACGGCCAGGAAGGCGACGATCATGGCGTGGCGCGACGGGCAAGCGTCGAAAAATTGAATGAGATTGACTGTGCTGCTGTCGCTGGCCAGAATTTGCCCGCGAAGCTGCGCAATCATCTGGGCCACGGTGAAAACGTCGTGTTTCAGCTCGATCCGGGTAACCTCTTTTTTGCGTTCGAGCACTTGCTGGAACACGCGAACGAGATCGACCAGCGAGACAACCAGTTCTCCTTCCGTTCCTTCATCGTTATAGAGCGACTTGTCCGGTTTCGACCAGACGTTTTCTTCAATCTGCTGCTTCTGATAGAGGAGTTGAGCAGCATTCTTGTATTTTTCATGCTCGAGCAACCGCTGAACGAGTTCTTCGCGAGGGTCGCCAGCCTGCTCTTCAGGCGTCGCAAAAGGGTCGGGCGGCAGCAGCATTTTCGATTTGATATAAATCAAAGTGGCGGCCATGTAGATAAATTCAGCGGAGACGTCGATATTCTGTACTTCGAGATTGTGGAGGTAGTCGAGATACTGCGACGTGATTTTCGAAATCTGGATATCGTGAATATTCATTTCCTGCTTCTTGATGAGGTCAAGCAGCAGGTCGAGCGGACCTTCATAGAGCGGGATATTGATTTTGTAGGGTGTCGCCATCGGGAATAAGTTTACCGTTCAGGGCCGGCAGTGAATAGTGGAAAAGAGGGGACCGGGAGCGGCTCCTATGAACCAGCGATTTCCTGGCGCTTGCGTGGCCAGTTGAAGATCGCTGTCCGGACACGGTCCATAGTTTGTTGCGCTGATTTGCGCGCAACGATTGACCCTGAGTCGAGGATTTCCAGAACAAGTTTGGGATTTTGTTCGTATTCGATGCGACGTGCGCGTATCGGTTCGATCCACTCGATCAAATGATCTGCCATTCTTGATTTGCACTCGATGCAACCGATGCCTGCAGTACGGCAGCCATGAGCGGCCCAATCGAGAGTCTCTTTCGACGAGAAGAGCTTATGCCAGTCGTAAACGGGGCAAACGTCAGGATCGCCGGGATCCGTTCGTCGCTTGCGAGCAGGATCCGTAACCATCACCTTGGTCTTGGACCGAATGTCAGCGTCCGATTCGCTCAGGGTGATGGCATTGCCATAGGACTTGGACATTTTACGGCCATCGAGGCCCGGAATGCGCGGAGTCAGGGTCAAGAGAACACCGGGTTCTTCGAGAATGCTGCTAAAGGAAAAGAATGGCTTGAGACCTGGTGTCAGCTTCTCAAAGAAATTCTCCAGTCCCATATCGAGAACACGCTGTCGTATATATGACCTGGCGATCATTCTTTGTTCCGGTGTGATCTCTGCGAATTCCGGGAAAATCGGCTGGTTCGCGGCCACATCAAGAAGCTTCAGGAGATCGTTGCGCCCCCGCTTGCGATTCTCAGCAGTGAAAATCTCGGAGCTGACGTTAAATCCATAGAAGAGATTAAAGCGGCGAACCAGCTCGCGGCTGAATTCAATGTGGGAAACCTGGTCTTCTCCGACGGGGACAGACAACACCTTGCCGGGATCTGAGTACATGACGATGTCGGCAGTCTGTAATGTCGGATAGCCCAAAAATCCATATGTATGCAAATCCTTGTTCGCTACATTCTCGATCTGCTCCTTGTACGTGGGGATGCGTTCGAGCCAGCCGAGCGGCGTGACCATGCTCAGGAGAAGATGTAGCTCGGCATGCTCCGGAACGAGCGATTGCAGAAAAATCGTGGATTTCAGTGGATCCAGGCCCGCAGCAAGATAGTCGATCGCAATCTGTAAAGAGTTGTCGGCGATGGCCGTCGGGTCAGCATAATCGCTGGTCAGTGCGTGCCAGTCAGCGATGAAGTAGAAGCAATCGTTCGTAGCCTCTCCCTGGAGTCTTACCCAGTTCTGTAGCGCGCCGAAGTAATGGCCGATGTGAAGGCGCCCTGTGGGCCGCATCCCGGAGAGGATGCGATTCGATTTCGTATTCGTGGTCAAAAGAGGGTGTCCTTGGATGAATCTGTTAATTTATCGGTGAGAAAAGGATATCAGATATTCGGAGATGACAGTCGAGAGGCACGTTTGCAAGCGGCTTGCGAGCGATGATCACGGAGTTGACGATAGAAGAAACAGAAACACCTCGATTTCACAAGCCCTTCCTCGAGCAGGAGAACCGCTTCTAGATCACTTTGCCAGAAGATCCCGGGCAATTATGGTGCGCTGAATCTCGCTCGTCCCTTCGTAAATAGAGATGACGCGAGCGTCGCGGTACATGCGCTCAACTTCAGATTCGCGGGAGTAACCTTGGCTGCCGAATATCTGGACTGCCTTGTAAGTGACGCGGTTGACCATTTCGCTGGCATAGAGCTTTGCGCGGGAAGCTGCAGCCCCCATCCTGGTGCCGGCGTCCTTGATGCAGGCAGCCTGATAGAGCAGCATGCGGGCTGCTTCTATTTCCGCGTGCATGTCCGCTAGCATCCACTGAATCGCCTGGAATTCAGAGATAGCTTTTCCGAAGGCCTTTCGGCCTCGGGCATACTTGACGGCTTCATCGAGGGCACCTTCAGCAATGCCAACGGCTTGCGCGGCGATGCCGATGCGGCCCCCATCGAGCGCGCTCAACGCAATCTTGAGTCCCTGGCCCTCTTCCCCGAGGCGATTGGCCGCAGGCACCTGGCAATCGTTCAAAATAATTTCGACCGACGGCGAGCAGCGCTGGCCCATTTTTTCCTCGTGGCGGCCAACTTTGAATCCGGGAAAGCCCGGCTCAACTAGAAAAGCGGTAATTCCCTTACCACCCGCATCGGGATTGGTTTTCGCGAACACAATGAAGAGGCTGGCGGCACTGCCATTGGTGACCCAGGTCTTGGTGCCAGAAATTCTGTAGTTAGCGCCATCTCGGATCGCTCGGCATTGGATCCCGGCGGCATCGGACCCGGCTTGTGGTTCCGTGAGGCAAAACGCTCCGATGATGTCGCCAGAAGCCAGGGGTTTCAGATACCTCGCCTTCTGCGCATCGTCGGCGAAGGCCAGCAGCGGCAACTGCACTGCAGAATTTGTAACTGCCAGCGCCGTAGAGATTGCCGCGTGAACACGTGCGACTTCTTCAACCATCAGGACGTAGGAAATGGTGTCAAGCCCCGGGCCGCCCCACTCTTCTGGCATGAGCATTCCACAACAACCCATTGCTCCAAGTTTTTTGATGATATCGAGCGGAAAGTGCTCGGTTTTTTCCCAGTCTTTCACATGAGGACGAACTTCCGTGGCCATGAATTCGCGAACTGTGTCACGGATGAGAAGTTGGTGGTCAAGGAAGCCAAAGTCCATATCAGGCGCTTTCAGTCATGGTTTTCAGTTTCGTTCATGCAGATCACGCTTGAAAGTAACAGGTTGCAGGGAAAAAGAAAACCAAGCGCGGGAAGTCACGACGGCCGAAAACGACGCTGTTGCACTTGGATTCACCCGATTCGGCGCACGTCAGTTGTGTAAACCCTAGAGTTTAAACAGTTCGCGAAGACGTTTTGTCTGTTGGCGGGAGACCGGGACTTCGCTCTGCTTCTTGTCATTCATCTTGAGCATAAAGCTTGATTTGAACCACGGAATGACTTCCTTGATGTGGTGAATGTTGACCAGGTAGGAACGGTGAGGCCGCCAGAAGGACTCGGCAGGCAGTGTTTCGAGTAATTCGTCCAGGGTGCGGTAGTTCGACGAACCTTCGAGGTCCTTCGCGGTGACGGAAATCAGGCCACCTTCGATCGAAGCGAAGATGAGATCCTCGGCGTCAACAAGCAGTAGTCTCTGTTGCGATTTGATCAGCAGCTTGGACGGCTGTGTGGAGGTTTTCGCAGAGCCTAACTGGGCAACCAGCTGTTCAAGCCGTTCTGTCGGACTGACTTGCGTCTCAATCTCGCGGCGGGCCCTTTGAATCGCCTTGGCGATGCGCGCCTTGTCGAAGGGTTTTAGAACGTAGTCGACTGCATTCACGTCGAAGGCTTTAACCGCGTAGTGATCGAAAGCCGTGGCGAATACCACGTGCGGAACCTTGAGTTTGCGTTCAACCAACTTTTTCAAGACACCGAACCCGTCGAGACCCGGCATCTGTACGTCAAGAAACACCAGATCAGGGGAGTGTTCTTTGATCAGATTCACGGCATCGAGGCCGTTCTTGCCCTGCCCGATCAGGTTAATTTCGGGAAAGCCCTTTAACAAAAAGGTAAGTTCGTCCCGGGCGGGCTTTTCGTCATCGACGATGATCGTGTTTATGGTCATTGGCGCGGTACCGCGCAAAAATGCGTACCAGTTCAAACGTTGTACAAACAAAGAATGCAGACAAGGAACTTGCTGTGAGTATAGGCAAAGCCGTGGTCTTATGGCAATTGTCCCGGTCAGGTTATGATGCTGTGCGATCCCAGGAGGGAATGTGAAAAAAGGGTACATGCCTCTGCCCAAAGGCAAGGAACGGATTCTAAAGAGCACTCTCATTTATGAGGGGCCAATTTTTGGAGTAAGACGCGACGAACTGCTTGAACCGGGTGGCCTTCGAACCAAGCGCGAAGTAATTACACACCCGGGCTCGGTGGTTGTCCTTCCGGTGCAGAAGAACGGTCAGATCGTAATGATCCGGCAGTACCGCCACTCCGCCCGGCAATTCCTGTGGGAGCTGGTTGCCGGCCGAATTGACGGCGGTGAATCACCAAAGAAAGCGGCAGCCCGGGAATTGATGGAAGAAACCGGTTACAAGGCGAAAGAGTACAAGTTGATGATGACGATATTCCCGACGCCCGGGTTTCTCGAAGAAAAGCTATTCGTCTTCTTGGCAACCGGTTTGACCGAAGGCCAGGCACAACCGGAGTTTGATGAGAAAATAATTTCCCATACTTATAGCCCGAAAGAACTTAAACAAATGATGACAAATGGAGAATTGTGCGACGCTAAATCGATCGCTGGAATCCTCTACTACCTTACTTTTTTAAAGTAACTTGGCGCCCCGGTCAGTTAATTCGTTTTACTAACGGCAAAATAGGAAAGAGCTTTTCCACGGTGGCCAAATGGCCTATTGACTCAGAATCCTGTTTTGATACACTCCGCGCAATTCGTGCTCATTGCGGCGATTGAATTCAGTACCGCCCAAAGAGTCACCGTCAAAAGGAGACACGAAGTGCAAGGTACAGTGAAATGGTTTAATAATTCGAAGGGATACGGATTCATCGGACGTGAAGACGGCCCAGATGTATTCGTCCATTATTCGGCGATCGTCGGGGATGGCTACCGGACGCTGCAGGAAGGGGATCCGGTCGAATTTGAGATCGTGCAGGGCCCGAAAGGGCCTCAAGCCTCTAACGTAGCGAAGG
This sequence comes from Candidatus Acidiferrales bacterium, assembly GCA_963723725.1. Lineage (GTDB taxonomy): Bacteria > Acidobacteriota > Terriglobia > Acidiferrales > UBA7541 > Acidiferrum. Next base: position 308,312 of record CAVRSA010000009.1, on the reverse strand, counting down.
CTGGATAAGTTTCGTCAAGGCTCGAATGTATTGCACGGCGGAGAATCAGCCCCTCCGCCGTTTTGATTTTGCGCCCGGTTGAGAATGCACCGCGATCATGAAACGGCTTATAATCCGGGAATGGAAAATAAACAGATCGCGAAAATATTGCAGGAAACGGCACGGCTGCTGGAAATTGACGGCGCTATCATCGGCCGCTACCGGACCTATGAAAAGGCTGCCGAATTGATCGGCAACATGCCGGAATCCGTGGCGCTGCTGATTACCACGCCGGAAAAACTAAAAGAATTGCCGGGCATTGGCGACCGCATGGTGGAACACCTGACCGAGATCGTCGAGACCGGAGAATACAGTCTGCGCCAGAAGTTGCTCAAAAAATTCCCTCCGACATTACTCGATCTCCTGGAACTGCAATCGCTCGGGCCGAAGAAAGTGGCCTTCCTGTACAAGACCTTCAAGTGTTGCACCGTAGCAGACCTTGAAAAGCTTGCCAAGGAAGGCAAGCTGCGGGATTTGCCAGGTTTCGGCGAAAAGAGCGAACAGAATATTCTGAAAGGCGTTGAAGTCTTCAAGAAGTCCACGGGACGATTCTTGATCAACGCCGCGGAAGCCACCGCAGAAGCTATTGTCCAGCACATCCTGAAGCTCGGAGCCGGCGTGGAGTCAGTTACCCCGACTGGATCGTTGCGGCGAGGCAAAGAGACGGTTGGCGACCTGGATTTGCTCCTAACTCTGGCCGAAGGGCACACTTCGCAGCCTAAAGTTGACCGTATCGCCGAGCACATTCTCCGTTATCCGCCGATCGATCAAGTGCTGGCGCGCGGAGAAAACAAGGTCAGCTTCCTGTTGCTAAACGGATTTCAGGTCGATGTGCGACTGCTTGAAAAGAAAAACCGCGGAGCCGCGCTTCTCTATTTCACGGGTTCGAAGGAGCACAACGTGGCCCTGCGCGGCCGCGCCAACGATATGGGTTATACGCTGAATGAATACCAGCTGGCGACGCTGAAAGGTGAGAAGCCTGTGGCCGGCAAGACGGAGGAGGAAATCTACGGGAAACTGAAGCTCGCCTTTATCGCTCCGGAATTGCGCGAGAATACCGGTGAACTCGCCGCCGCCGAACGCAACGAACTCCCACGTTTAATCGAAGTAAAGGACCTGAAGGGCGACCTTCAGATGCACACCACAGCCAGCGATGGCAAGAATACGATTGAAGAAATGGCAGGAGGCGCCAAAGCGCTCGGCCATGAATATATTGCGATCACCGACCATTCAAAAGCCGTCACGGTGGCCAACGGGTTGAATGAGAAGCGTATGCTGGTGCACATCAAGGCTCTGCGCGACGCAGACGCAAAGGGCCTCGGAATTCGTATATTGGTTGGTTCTGAGGTCGATATACTGAAGAATGGTGCGCTCGATTATCCGGACGAGATTCTCGATCAGCTTGACGTCGTCGTCTGCTCGATCCACTCCTACTTCAACCTTGAACGTTCGGCAATGACCGACCGTATGCTTGCGGCGATCGAAAATCCCTTTACACAAATCATTGCGCACCCGACGGGAAGACTATTATTGCGTCGCGATCCGCTCGATTACGACATGGAAAAAGTGCTGGATGCCTGTGCCAGGCATGGCGTGGCGATGGAATGCAATTCCTACCCCGACCGCCTGGACCTGAAGGACGTTTATTTGCGCATGTGCAAGGATCGTGGCGTCAAAGTGGTCGTTTCCACGGACTCGCACAGCGTGGCCAACCTCTCAAACATCCGTTATGGGGTAACCATGGCCCGCCGTGGTTGGCTCGAGAAAAAGGACATACTCAATTCCCTGCCGGTCGAAGGATTCCTCAAGGCTTTGCGGCCTAAACCCGGGAGTTCCGCACCGCCAAAGAAGGCCCGCTAGTAGTCCGGGCAGTGGCGGTACATTCCGAATCTATAGGGAACTTTTTACAGGGCGGCATCGTTTATAGGGATAGAAGGACTCGGAGGGGTCACCCATGAAGAAATTCATAGCCTTGGTGAGCGGCTTACACCTCGCAATCGCGACGCTGCTGCTGGTGACTGCGATGGCCGCGTCCGTATCGAAAGCGGAAGAGATCAATAAGACGTTTACCGTCAACGGCCACGCCAAGGTGCGGGTCCAGACTGACGATGCGGCGGTACGCGTCTCAACGGGAGACATCAAGCAGGTAGAAGTTCGGGTCGTCTATTCAGGCTACAAACTCGACAAGGATTTGCACGTAACCACTTCGCAAAACGGAGATAGCGTCGAAGTGGTTGCAAAAACCGGGAGCGGATTCAGTTGGAATTGGGGGGTACGGCATTCGCAGCTGCGGGTCGAGGTGCACATGCCGAAGGATGCCGATCTGGATATCACTGCAGGCGACGGATCGGTTGAAGTGGCTGCGATTAGTGGAACGGTTGAGATTCGAACCGGCGACGGAAGCATCAGCCTGCAAGACGCAAAAGGAGACATTAGGCTGAAGGCCGGCGATGGCTCAATTGAGGGTCGCGGCCTGGACGGTAAGGTCGATGCGATGACTGGCGACGGTCATATCAACCTCGAAGGACGCTTCGATTCGCTGAATCTCAAGAGCGGCGACGGCAGCGTCACGGCCCGCGCCAACAACGGCTCGAAAGTACTGGGCACGTGGAACATCCATACCGGGGATGGGAGCGTAGATTTGGAATTGCCCGGCCAGATTCAGGCCAATATCGATGCCAGTACGCACGACGGGCACATCAGTCTGGATATCCCAGTCACCGTGGAAGGGACCTTTAGCTCTTCACGGATCAACGGAAAGATGAACGGTGGCGGTTCACCAATCGTGGTACGCACGGGTGATGGTTCGATCCACTTGAATAAGAGTTCCTAGAATCTCTGTTTTGCGCCCGACGGAAGACACTCGGCAATTTGACACTGTCGAGTTCCTGGTCATCACGGCTTCGGCGCAGAAAGCGCGGCAACGGCATCCATTGCAGCGTGTACCGCAACTGCCAGGGAGATAAGCTGACGGTTTTCTTCACCCAGATGAGAGGCTTTACTGCCTGCCAAGGACAGGGCCTGATCACTGACTCTCTTGAAAGCCTTCCAAATTCCGGCACCGCTTTCAGAAGTGCCGATTTATTAGGCGTTCCAAGCGAGCATTCTGCATCCCCCGTATCCCTTCGCCTGCAGGTCGGCGAGGGGAGTATATGGGACATCATCGCTGAGTGGAATCAGCGCGTCCTATTTTTATAAGAGCTTGCATTTAGTAAAATGCCGCTGGAACACATGCCATGCTAATGAACAGACATTTCTTTGCAATAGTGTTCGCACTCCTCTTCAGTCTTGGCGCTGCGGCGCAAGACACTGCGAAAACAATCACCGTGACCGGAAAACTGACTCGAGTGATGGCCATCGGCGGCGAGTCAACGGGCTGGGCCGTTCAATTTGACACTCAGAGCATTGTCGAGGACAAGTCCACGGATTCGATTGAAGTAAAGTTCAAGGACTCGAAGGTCGCTGAAAAATATGCCGAAAAGCGGGTGAACGTGACGGGAATCATTACGCACCGCCAAGGGATTGAAACCGGCGATGTTCCAGTACTCGAGGTCACTTCGATCAGACGCGCCAAGGCGCCAAAACCGACTACATAGGGTTCAGCCTGGCAATCCGTTATTGCGTGGCCTGGTAGAGAAGTCGCGTAATATCAGCCATCACCGCCGAACTGTCTCTCAACTCAACAAGTCCGCGGACGAGGATAACCAGAACAAACGGTCTCGCAGCGTAAACAATCGCCGCGTCGTGATGAATTCTGGTTATTTCGCCGGTTTTGTGAGCCACACGCATAGCCTCGGGCAGCCCCCTGGGGATTCCCTCGTTAAATTTCTGGTGCTCGAGGATCTGGATCATCTGCTGAGATGAGCTGGGATTAACCGCCTTGCCCTCTGCAATCGCGGTCATCAGGATTTGCAGTGCCCGTGCCGTGGTGGTGTTGTTGAGCCCTTTTTCGAACGCTTTGCTATCTTCGACGCCGCGAAGAACCTTCATTCCATTGGCATTCAGCATTTCTGTGGTGGCTTGGATGTTCTCGACGCCCAACTTCTCAATGAGCAGGTTTGTAGCGAGATTGCTGCTGACGGTGATCATCAGATCGCAAAGTTGCGACAGGGTGCGCGTCTCTCCCTGTGCGTCATACAGCAGGAGTTCAGAGTCATCCGCGGCGTTCAATTTGTAGACCGAGCCATCAACGATTGAGTGAAACTCGACGTGGATCGGAATCTTGTCGTTCAGGTCCAGCTTCCCTTGCTGAACCTGATGAAATAACTCGATCATGACCGGCACCTTCATCGTGCTTGCCGCATGGAAAGAATCGTCGGCATGATAAAAATACGCCGTCTTGCCATCGAGGGTCTGGAAAGCTACCGCAACGTCAGCGTGAGAAGCAGCTATTCTCGATTCGATTTGTGCCTGGATGGCCAGAGGAATGGATTGTGCCCGGGCGCCGGGAGTGAGAATTGTCACTACGCTCAACAGCAGGAAACACCTCATGCAGTCCATTCGATCTCCGATCACCAAGGCGAACGATTCTCTGAATAAAATAAACTTGCGGAATTTATGATACTCCGCCCGGGGCGAAACACCCGATAGAGAACGAAAGGTTGCATCTAGTTCATCAAGTTATGTCCTGCCTCATTTCAAAATGCTGAAAGCGTCATCCGCTAGATAACGCAGCGAATGCATGAAGCACTGCACACAGAGGAGAATGTTGGCATTCTGACGCGGAATTGCTGAGAGGAGTGCTGATGCCGGAAACAGATTACCTCCGTTTTGCCGACTACCGGGGGCGTTCTGCAGGGGGTTAACTGGCTTACCGGAAGACGGGCTGGTATTCAAGGAGAATGAGCCGCGAGTCCAGAACCTTCGTATCGATAAGTTTGAGACTTCCTTGTGGATAGCCGGCAAAGATCGGCTCCCTGCCAACGCTGCCAAGGATCAAGGGGGAATACGATGAACCGAAGAGATGGGTGTAGTTGGATTCCCGTTTGTGGCATCCAACAGGTATCCTAAAATCGAAGACAATATGGCCACCACTGTAACTACTGCCGCTGTACCCACTGAAGCAGCGAAAAAAACCAAAAAAAAGGTCGACTGGAAGGCGTTCCCCGAAGTCTGGGCAATGATCCGTCCTCGGCGCGGAATCATGTTTCTGGGATTAGCGCTCGTGGCAATCAATCGTGTATCAGGGTTGGTGCTGCCAGGGTCGAGCAAATACCTGTTCGACAACGTAATCACCAGAAAAGAAACACATCTGCTTGTGCCCATCGTATTGGCGGTGATTGGAGCGACAGTCGTACAGGGACTAACTTCTTTTACGTTGACGCAGCTACTGTCAAAATCCGCGCAACGCATGATCACTGAATTGCGAAAGCAGGTACAGGCGCACATCGGGCGGCTGCCTGTAAGTTTCTACGATGCCAACAAGACAGGTGTACTCGTGTCTCGCATCATGAGCGATGTTGAGGGCGTGAGGAACCTAATAGGGACAGGATTGGTGGAATTCGTCGGGGGGCTGCTTACCGCATTGATGGCTCTCATTATCCTGCTGCGGATCAGCGCCTTGATGACGGTGGTGGCGTTTCTGGTCATGTTGGCCTTTGCTCTTTTCCTGAACAAGGCGTTCTCAACGATACGGCCGATCTTCCGCGCCAGGCCGAAAATAAATGCGGAAGTAACAGGACGATTGACTGAATCGCTTGGTGGTGTGCGAGTCGTAAAGGGTTACCATGCGGAAGCGCGTGAAGAAGAAGTTTTCGGCAGCGGGGCGCAACGATTGCTCGACAACGTGCTCAAGACACTTACGGCTACCTCGTTGATGAGCCTTTCGGGAGCAACACTCATGGGCATCGTCAGCGCAGTCGTCATGTTCCTCGGATCGAAACAGGTACTTGCCGGTACGATGACCCCGGGCCAATTGCTCCAATACTCCGGGTTCCTGGTGCTGCTGGTAGCCCCGGTGTTCCAGATCGTCGCGATTGGAACCCAGATTACCGAAGCGATCACCGGGCTCGAGCGCACACGCGAAATTCTGAACGAATCCATGGAAGATCAGGACCCCAATCGCACGATTGCGCTCGGAAGAATCGACGGCCGGGTCAGTTTTGACGATGTCCATTTTGCCTATGAACCAGGCAAGGAAGTTCTGCATGGAATTTCGTTTCTGTCGGAGCCGGGAACAGTAACTGCCCTTGTTGGCCCCTCGGGTTCGGGCAAGTCGACCATCATCGGCTTGCTTTCGGCTTTTTATATACCCACTCAGGGAAGGGTTCTGATCGACGATATCGACCTGTCGAGGGTCCTGCTCAGTTCCTATAGAACGCAGCTGGGCGTTGTACTACAGGAGACGTTTTTATTTGACGGGTCGATCCGCGAAAATGTCGCATACGCGCGACCGAACGCCAGCGAAGCGGAAATCATGGAAGCATGCCGCATCGCCAGGGTTGACGAGTTTGCGGAGAATTTTGAGAAAAAGTACGACACAGTTGTTGGAGAGCGTGGCGTAAAGCTTTCGGGCGGACAGAAGCAGCGGGTATCGATCGCTCGCGCCATACTCGCCGATCCACGGATTTTGATTCTGGATGAAGCCACCTCCAGCCTCGACTCGGAGTCAGAAGCTTTGATTCAGGAAGGCTTGCGCTACCTGATGCGCGGACGAACGACATTTGTCATTGCGCATCGGCTGTCAACGATCCGCCGCGCTGAGCAGATATTGGTTGTGCAGGATGGCCGGATTTTGGAGAGAGGTTCGCACGAATCGTTGTATCAGGCCCGCGGCAGGTATTTCGAGCTGTATACGAAACAGCACGCAGTTGAAACCAATCTGTTCCTCGCACCCGGTGAAGGCGACAAGCTGGACATTCGGAATACGGTTGATGAGAACGAAGAGAAACCCGGCGGAACCACAGGCGCGTTACGCTTTTGACCGGAGGAAATGTCCTGGCACCCGCCTTGCAGCTACCCCAAAGCAAGACGCCCAAGAGAAACCTGCAACCGCTTCGCTGTGCCCTCGCCCCTAATCGAAAAAACCGGATTAAAGTGAAGGACGGCGAAGCGCCGGCTTCTTTGCCATCGCTCCCTGCACCGGCAAAAGCGTGGCCATTTTGCGAATCATGGCGAGTACCAGTCGCTTGTCGCCTTCTGAAAGTGTGGTGCTGTATTTCTTGATTTCAGCCAGGAAACGAATCTCGTCCTGCGAAAGTTCCCCCAGCATCTTCTGCGTCTCTTTATCGTGGACGGTTTCCGTGCCCGGAAAGAAATCTGCGAGCGAAATTTCCATCGCTTCGGCGATTTTGGCCAAGGTTTCCAGTGAAGGAACGGTGTGCCCGTTTTCCACTCTCGAAAGATAGCAACGGAGAAGTCCGGTGCGGCGCTCGATATCGCCCTGCGAAAGGCCGCGCTGGCTGCGATAGGTTTTGATAACCTCACCGATGTTCACTTGTGGTTTCTCTTTAGGCACTGGTTCCTCCAAACTAAAGGGTATCTTAGTGGCTAACAGCAGAAGTGGCAAGGGGGAAAGTGCAGGTTGCGGTTGCCAAAGGGTTAACGGGGAATTTGCGTAGGTAGAACCAGAAATCACAGTTCCCTGAACTTGCCGGGCACGAAGCAACAACGTCCGTCTCGATGCGATTCCCTGATTTTCGAAGATGCCGTTCGGTGTGGTATCGTTTTTGGTTCGATACTCGGACGATGACTGCCTGAGGCGTCGGGTACGTGGAGAAGGTGGTCCGCAGGGGGGCCTGGAAATGAAAACTGTGTATAACAAACTGGAAGTTCCGACTGACGGAAAGCCGATAGGCTACAGCGGTGGGGCTCTCCAAGTGCCTGATAATCCGATTATTCCGTTTATAGAAGGCGACGGAACGGGGCGCGATATCTGGAAAGCTTCCCGACGGGTCTTTGATTCGGCTGTGGCGAAAGCCTACGGAGGAAAGCGGCACGTGGCATGGTTTGAAATCTATGCGGGCGAAAAAGCATTCCGCACCTTTCGTGAGTGGCTGCCGGACGAAACCGTTGAAGCCGCACGCGATTTCCGCGTTTCGATCAAGGGGCCTTTGACGACGCCCGTTGGTGGTGGAATTCGTTCCTTAAACGTAGCACTACGCCAAATTCTGGACCTCTACGCATGCGTTCGACCGGTGCGTTACTATCCCGGAGTTCCATCCCCGGTGAAGGAACCCGAGAAGATGGACTTGGTAATCTACCGTGAAAATACGGAGGACGTTTACATCGGGATCGAATGGAAATCGGGGAGCGCCGACGCCAAGAAATTGCTGGATTTTCTTAATCACGAAATGCTGAAAGATGGGAAAAAGCAGATTCGCTGGGATTCCGGCGTGGGCATCAAACCGATTTCGCCGACCGGAACCAAGAGGCTGGTTCGGCGGGCGATTCAGTATGCACTCGATAGCAAGCGACCGAGCGTCACGTTGGTTCACAAGGGCAACATTCAGAAGTTCACCGAAGGTGGTTTTCGCGATTGGGGTTATGACCTGGCACGCGAAGAGTTCCGCTCACAGACGGTAACCGAGCGCGAGAGCTGGATCCTCGACAATCTCGATAAGTCTCCGGGACTGAGCGTCGAAGCAAACGCAGCCCTAATCGAACCCGGCCTGGAGCAAGCCACCGCGGATTTCCAGAAGAACATATTTGAAGAAGTTAGCAATACGGTTACCGCGATTTATTCTTCTCACGGCAAGGGCCAGTGGAAGAAAAAACTGATGATCAACGACCGCATCGCGGATTCCGTGTTTCAGCAGGTCCTGCTGCGCGCCAGCGAATACAGCGTCCTGGCCACTTCGAACTTAAATGGTGACTATCTGAGCGATGCTTGCGCGGCACAGGTGGGCGGACTCGGTATGGCCCCCGGTTCGAACATTGGAGATGGTTACGGCGTTTTTGAAGCAACCCACGGAACTGCTCCGAAATATGCCGATAAAGATGTGATCAATCCAGGTTCACTGATGCTTTCCGGAGCGATGATGTTCGAGTTCCTGGGCTGGGGCGAAGCCGGCAGACTAATCGAAGGTGGCATCGCGAAAACGATCCAGCAGAAACGCGTGACGTATGACCTTGAACGATTGATGCCCGGGGCGACAAAAGTCGGCACTTCGGCTTTTGCGGACGCCATCATCGAGAATATGTAGATTGCTTTCATCATAGGATTTGATCGGATTGAATTTATCAAGGAGCAAGAGCCATGAGCAGAAAGAAAGTGACAGTGGTCGGCAGTGGTTTTGTGGGGTCAACAACGGCGCAGCGGATCGTGGATTTGGAGCTGGCGGACGTGGTCCTGACGGACGTTTTGGAAGGGCCGCCGGCTGGAAAAGCCCTGGACATGGTGGAATCAGGGCCGGTAACCAGAACGAATGCGAAGGCAACCGGAGTCTGCACCAGCGGCGGCGACTATAGCGCAACGGCAAACAGCGACGTGGTGGTCATTACCGCAGGATTCCCGCGCAAACCCGGCATGAGCCGGGACGATCTCCTGAAGATGAATTACGATGTGGTGAAAGGTGTGGTCCAGCAGATTGTCAAGCATTCTCCGGATTGCATCCTCATCGTCGTGACCAACCCGCTCGACGCGATGGCGCAGGCGGCACTGCGCGTTAGCGGCTTTCCGAAAACCCGCGTCCTTGGTATGGCCGGGGTTCTCGATTCTGCGCGCATGAGCGCATTCGTGGCGATGGAATGCGACGTCAGTGTCGAAAATGTACATTCTTTCGTGCTTGGCGGCCATGGCGACGATATGGTTCCCCTGCCTCGCTACTCGACCGTGGCAGGTATTCCTCTGCCTGATCTGCTGTCCAAGGACAAGATTGACGCGATCGTGGACCGCACGCGGAAGGGCGGCGCGGAAATCGTCAACTTGTTAAAGACGGGTTCCGCCTACTATGCGCCGTCGGCTTCAGTCGTTGAAATGGTCGAAGCAATCCTGAAGGACCAGAAGAAGATCCTGCCATGCGCTGTGTACCTCGAAGGCGAATATGGCATCCACGGCCTGTTCATGGGCGTCCCGGTAAAGCTCGGTGAAGGTGGCGCAGAGAAGATCATACAGATCAAGTTGACCGCCGAAGAAAACGCAGCGCTGCAGAAGTCCGCAGCCAGTGTAAAGGAACTGGTGACCATTCTGGGAATCTAGATTAAAGGGTGCGAGTCGAGCCCGACACCCCGTAGAAAAGAGGAAGCTGCTCGTCTGGATCAGAAACCGAACAGCTTCCCTGCACCGATCACAAGCGCCAAAGTAAATGCAGCAATGACGACTTCCCCGATGAAGCCGACGGCGAAGGGCCGTAACCCTTGCTTGCGCATTTCTTTGAAGTTTGTGCGGAGACCGACTCCCGCGAACGTCAGCAGAAACGCCCACCGGGAAAGATTTGCCAACGACGAATTCTGGTCCTTGGTGAAGAAACCTGCTGTGGCAAGCGCCGAGATCAGCAAGAATCCCAAGACAAATTTTGGAAATTTCTGCCACAGGAATGCGGCCTTATTGCCAACAACTTGGGCCTGTCCCTTGCTGGCCCAATAGATCGCATAGGCCAGAACCACGAATCCGATCAGGGCATTGCGTGTGGTCTTGGTAAGCACCGCGAGCTTTGCCGCGGAATCGGAATAGAGCGCACCTGCCGCCGTCGCCTCGGCCGTATTGTCGACCGCAAGTCCCGCCCAAACACCATACGCGTGATCGCTCAGGTGTAGATAGTGCCCGATCAGCGGAAAGGTGAACAATGCAATTGCGCCCAGTGCCAGGATCGCGGCAATCGCAAATGAAGAATCTTCGTCGTCAGCATCGATAGCTCCTTTTGTCGCAATGATCGCGCTGACTCCACAAACAGCCGATCCCACCGCAAGCAGCGTGGTTAGTTTGGGGCGCAAACCAAACCAGCGGCCGAGCAAGGTCATAAAAGCAATCGCGCCGACAATTTCGACTCCGACCAGAAGGATACTGACTCCGCCCAACTTCCAGACGTCCCCGAGCAGAAAGCGCGAGCCCAGAAGCACGATGCCCGCTTTCAGCCAAAACTCATAGGTGGCCACACCCGGCTTGAAAATCTCCGCCAATCCGAACACGTTCGAGATAAACAGCCCGATCAGAATCGCCCACAGTACGTATTCGATGTTCGGGAAGGTCCAGTGATTGGCCTTGGTGTACCCGTTGATATTCTTCTCAAGCAGTTTTCCGGCGTACCCGATCGCTGCCAGCAGGGCAACCCCGGGTAGAAGCCTCACCAATCGCGAAGGCAGGGAGACACTAGGTGCTTGTGGTAAAACGATCGCGTCAGCCATGCTGTTCTCCAGTCACACTCTGTAGCCCGATCACCAGGGCACCCGCGCGATAATACCGGTGCGAATTAGAATTGCCGCAAGCAAAGCCACGAGCACGGCCCAAGTATCGACAGACAATTGAGTCTTCTTCCCTTCTTCAGGCTTAGAACGGAGTTGGGTCATTCTGTGTCTTCTCCTATGGTTGATTTAGAAAATTAGGCTATCGTGCGTTGCACAATTCGTATGTGACGAAATACCAAACCAATCGGCGGATTTTGTCACGCCGCCGTCGGGGGCAACGGAGCGCCCCACAATCAGAATCGCCGGCGCCGGCAGTGTCGGCAATGTAGCCAAGTCTCCGGCCGTCGAAGTCCTGCTGACCTGCTCGGGCTGAGTCGCCTTTGATATCAACAGGCACGGTGTGTTGTGGGCGAGGCCGGCATCCAGCAGCCATCGGGAGACGTCGGCGTAGTGAAGACCGGGCATATACACCACCACTGTGGTATCGGCCGTAAGACTCTTGCGCAGCAGTTCTACTGACTCCGCTGAGCGCGAAAACGTCGTGAACAGCACATTTGACGACAGAGCTCTATCGGTAAGCGACACCTGGAGTGCGGCGGCTGCTCCAAACGCAGCGGAAATTCCCGGGACAATCTCGAATTCCACCTCGGCCCGGCGGAGCGCCTGGATCTCTTCCGATGCCCTGCCAAACAGCAGCGGATCTCCGCCTTTCAGCCGGACCACGATGCCATACGTTCCGGCTGAGGAGACGAGCAACGAATTGATGTCTTGCTGGGTCAACAGCCGGTATCCCCGTCGTTTGCCAACATCGATGCGTTTTGCAGATTCTGGGATCAGCTCCAGGATTTCCGCGCTTACTAAAGAGTCGTGCAAAATCACATCCGCACTGCGAATCAGGCGCAAGGCTTTTCGGGTAAGCAGTTCCGCATCGCCAGGGCCTGCACCGACCAGATAAACTTTGCCCATCATGCCACTCCCGAATCTGAATTTTGAGAACCCGTCTGCCGCATGAACTGCTCAAACATCGGGCGGCTGGCCATCAAATGGAGCCAGCGCTTTGTGGATTCCTGGTCCTTCGAGTTCTCTCTGAGAACTTCTCGCGCAGCGCCAAGCCATTCGAGCCATGCTGCGTATTCCGGGCCAAATTGTTGTTCGAATTCTTTGCGGAGTCGGTGAGCCAAGGCCGGGCTTTTTCCATTCGTCGAAATCGCAATTTGCAGATCCCCCCGCTGAACGATCGCACCATAATAAAAGTGACAGTTGTCGATATCATCGACCGCGTTGCACAGGATCCCGCGGCGGTCAGCCTCCTGATAAACGGCTGCGTTTACATCACGCAACGATGTAGCAGCAATGACCAGAACTGCGCCTTCAAGATCATCCGCGGAGAATAGCTTCTTGTTCCACTCGATCTTCTGCTGCCGGATCCATCCCGCGAGTTCCTGATTGATCTCAGGAGCAATGACCCGGACGCGCGCATTTGCCTGCAATAGGCCCGGAATTTTCGCCGACGCCAGTGTACCGCCGCCGATTACGATCACCCGTCGGCCTACAAGTTTTAGAAAAGCGGGAAAAAGACTCATTGTTATCCCTCGATTCCATGCGGCGCCGGACTTTCTGGCCGGTCACGAATTGCGGGTTCTATGTAGCGGCCCGCCAGGATTGTGCGTACCCGCTCGTTTGAACAGCGCGCGAGAAACGTTTGCAGTGTTTCCTCGCCGGCTCGCTCGATCTGGTAGGAGGTAAGCAGTCGTGCAATCGCCTCGGGGACTTCCTCGGAACGACATCGAAAGCCTACGGGTCGTGCAATGGCGGCGATCTGCCCCACGGCGCCGCCTACGCAAAAGTAATATGCGTCGACGAACTTTCCGTCGACCCGAATCTTCTTGCCTTCGATACCGATATCGGCGATCCAGTGCTGGCCGCAACTGTTCGGGCAACCTGTGATGTGCAATCTCAAGTGCTCTCTGAAATTGGGAAAGCGATCCTCGAGTTCTTCCGTCAGCCAGCGCGCGAAGCTTTTTGTTTCCGTCAGTGCGAGCTTGCAGAACTCAGATCCGGTGCAGGCAACCGTTCCGCGCAAGAATGCGGAACTGGCGACGGGGAGGCCGTGAGACGACATCTCGTCAACGACACTATCCACGTAACCCCCAGGGATATTGACCAGCAGGAGATTCTGCATCGGTGTCGTGCGGATGTGACCGTCCGCATATCGTTCAGCCAAATCCGCGACAAGGCGCAATTGCGCGGGAGTTATGCGCCCTCGCATTACGGCAGCGCCCACGGTGTACAGACCATGCTGTTTCTGGGGGATCACACCAAGATGGTCCCTGTGCACAGACCCGGGGAGCTGTTCTGGTTCTGCGGGATCCAAGGTGAAAGACAAGTGCGAGTGCATCGCCGCGAGGAAACGGTCGGGAGTCCAGCCGTTGGCGAGAAAGAGATATTTCAATCGGGCTTTCTCACGACTCACTCGGAGAACGTCACTCGAACGAAAAACCTCGGTGATTGCCCGAACAACAGGAATGACCTGCTCTTGCAGGATGAAGGCATTTAGGCGAACAGCAAGGTGTGGTTCGGTGGATAGTCCCCCTGCAACACGAAGGGAAAAGCCGATTTCTTCAATGCCATTGTGTGAGCGCCGCGTCGCGGTTAACCCGATGTCGTTGATTTCGGGATAGGAACACCATTCCGGACACCCGGTCACGGTAATCTTAAATTTACGGGGAAGATTGTAGAATTCCGCGTTTCCGCCGAGCTCCCTGTCAATCGCCAGGGCTACGGGAGAAACATCAAGAATCTCGCGCGAGTCGAGTCCTGCCAGTGGGCAGCCTGTGATATTTCTCGCTACGTCCCCGCATGCGCCGGTCGTACGTAACCCGACCGCTTGCAAACGTTCAAATACTTCCGGGAGAGACTCGATTCGAATCCAGTGAAGCTGAACGTTCTGGCGCACTGTCAGATCGGCAACACCGTTTCCCTGCTCTTCAGACAGTGCTGCGATGGTTCGAACCTGCTTCGCGGTAAGCAATCCATTTGGCACGCGAATTCGAAGCATAAAGAACGGAACAGCTTTGCCTTCACCTCCCTTTCCGCCAGTCACCCCCGCCCCATCTCCCTGGGTATACACGCCCCATGACCGAAAATAAGTAGAAAGCCACTCAGGTGGAATGGAATCGAAGCCTTTGCGCGCGAATTCCTTAATTTCGTCGAGATGCTCCCAAGCGTTCTTTTCCCGCTTGAGGCGTTCTATGCGCTGCGTTTTGGTTTCCACGGCTGTTGACAAGAAACACTCCAATAAACAAAAAAGCCCACGTGCGAGATTCCTGGCACGTGGGCTTCGAAAGTCTTAGTCAGCGATATAGCTAAGTTCGAAAGCGCGATCGGCCAGAGCAACACGGCGGACAACAACAGCTGCCCATCGCGCAACAACCAATGCTCTGGCAAACGAAATTCATAGAAGTTGAGGTTACGTGTGCTTGAATGCGAAGTCAACGCAACATTGGATGCGAAGAACAAATGTTACAAATCTGAAATTCAGATGGGAACCTGTATCCGGTGAAAATGGGGAGCTGTCCATACCGGCTCCGCTCCCCGTGCCGAACTAATTTGAGCTGGGAGGGGTTGTGGTTGCCGGCTTCGGTGCAGGCTTTGCCGCTGGCTTGGTGGTACTCGCCGGCTTAGCCGGTGTTGCGGCTGGGGCCGCGCCGACAAAGGTGGCCGTCTTGATCATGTCCAGCTTGGGCCATTTCGTTTCAATGTACTTCTTTCCACCCTTGGTGATTGCCTCCTGATCCATCCCTGCGCTGTCCCCATACTGGTCGTAGAGCATTTCAACCACTTTCATGCCGTCCCCGTCGACAATACCGAAGGGAGTGAAACCCTGGCTATCGAGCGACGCATTATCCTTCAAATTGATGAACAGCTGTGTGGTGCGGGTATTCGGGCCCGAAGTGGCGAAGACAATTGTTCCGCGCTTGTTGCTCTGACCGTGAGGATCATCCTTGATTGTGGCCTTCTCCCAAGCCGCTGTCACGGGAGGATAGGCGCTCAGTCCGAACTGCGCGACGAATCCGGGTACGACACGAAAGAAATGCGCGTTATCAAAATAGTGATGTTTCACAAGGTTGTAGAAGCGATCGGCGCCAAGCGGAGCCCACGCCCGGGTAACCGTAATTGTGAACGCACCGCGCGTGGTGTCGAACTTCACCTGGTACGTTGCCGGCGCCTGGTCTTTCAGTAGAGTGGGTTTCAGGAGCGCACGGTCGTAAGTTGAGGCCGTGGCAGGTTTTGAGGTCGTTGTCGCAGATTTTGTTTTTGCCGGTGCGGGCGTCGCGGCAGGTGCTTGAGACTGCGCTACCGCTGCTGCAGACAGGACACTCACTATAAACGTAAGCGTGAATGCCTTATGGACCAGCTGGTTGGTTGGCATCTTGTGGTTTCCTCCGTAGATAAAATGAATACTGCAGATCAAACGAAACGCTAAACTTTTCCGACGAACGGCAAACTCACTTCTTTGCGCCGGCATTCAACTCAAGGCTGACCCGTTCGACCTCGCCCATCACACGAAGAGTATTTTCGCCGAGGATTTTGCGGATGTCACTCTCAGAGTATCCCTTTTTCAATAGTCCCTCGGTGATTTCCGGCAGCCGGGAAACATCCTGCATGCCCAAAGGCATCACCGCTCCGTCGAAGTCGGAACCGAGCCCGACATGGTCAATGCCTCCGACTTTTACGGCGTGATCAATATGATCAATAATCGCGGTGTAATAGACTTTCGGCAATTTTCCATCCTGCATGAACTCGCGGACCAATTGATCGCCAGCCACCAGTATGCACGCCTCGTTATCCCCACACCGCCTTTTGACCTCGTCGTTAATCGCTTTCTCTTCCTCTGGATGTGCTTTCTCGAAATCACGGAATTCCTGGCTCAGGAAGCCGACATGGTAGTTGATTTGAATCACTCCGCCGTTCCTGGCTAGATCGACGATCATGTCGTCAGTCATGTTACGGGCAGCATCGCAGATGGCCCGGCACGAAGAATGCGAGGCAAACACCGGGGCTCTCGTGGTGGCCAGTACGTCGTGAAAGGTTTTGTCGCTGACATGAGAAACATCGACAATAATTCCCAGACGATTCATTTCGCGCACCGAATCTTTGCCGAAAGGGGTAAGACCGTTGTGTTCCGGTTTATCGGTTGAAGAATCAGCCCATCCCGTATTTCCGGTGTGCGTCAGGGTAACGTAGCGCACACCAAGCGCGGCAAAGGACCGGAGTACGCCAAGATCGTTATCGATCATGTGTCCGCCTTCGAGGCCCATCAGCGCCGCGATCTTGCCCTGCTGACGAGCTTCACGGATTTCAGCAGCTGTAGTCGCCAGAGCGAGATCCTTTGGGTGCGCACGGACCGCTTCGCGAACCGCATCAATCTGGTCGAGAGCTTGCTTCACACCCTGTGGCCCAGTTGTCTTGCTCGAAGTCCAGATGGAAAAGAAAATTGCGCTCAACCCACCTTCACGCATGCGCGGAATGTCGATGTTGCCGTCCGTGTGTCGCTCGCCAATATTGAAGTTTGGGTCAAGTAGACGTTGTGTTGTGTCGTCGTGGGTATCAATGACAATCGAGGAAGCTTGCAGTTTCCTGGCTTTCTCTGTAGCTCGTGTCCCGACTCATAGTGGCACCCAGTGTAAGAAAGAATGATATGGAAAGTACGGAAAACGCTTTCACGATTGCGGCCTCCGAAACGAGGGTCTTCGATGTCCCGCTTATTTCGATGCCTGCATTTCCTTGCTTACTTGTTCCGCGGCGGCCATGACTCGAAGCGTATTTCCGCCCAGGATCTTCCGGATATCATCGTCGGAATATCCTTTTCGGAGGAGTGCCTCGGTGATCTTGGGCAGCTTCGAGCAATCCTCCATGCCTTCAGGCATATTGGCTCCATCAAAGTCGGAACCGAGACCTACGTGGTCGGCACCGACAAGCTTTACGACATGATCGATGTGCTCGATAATTTTCTCCCAGCTGACGTGCGGTAGCTTCCCCTCCGCAACAGCTTGTTGCTCTCGCTGGGTCATCTCTTTTCCGACGCAACTCTCGTCGCCACTGCACTTCTTCTCAATTTCAGCCAGCATCTGAACCACCCCTCCGGACCATTTTTCGGCAGCGTCCTTATACGCCTGATCAATGAAACTCTTTTCGTAATTGATCTGGATAACGCCACCTTTCGCGGCCAACGCCTTGATCATATCGTCGGTCATATTGCGGGGATGGTTGCAGATGGAACGGCAGGACGAGTGGGAGGCAATCAGGGGAGCTTTGCTGACCTCGAAGGGCATCGTAGAATGTCTTGTCCGATACGTGGGATATATCGACCATCATCCCCTGTCGGTTCATTTCGCGCACAATTTCCCGACCGTAGTCCGTGAGGCCATTGTGCGCAGGTTTATCGGTCGAGGAATCTGCCCACTCATCATTATAGAAATGGGTCAAGGTCATATAGCGAACGCCAAGATCGCTGTAAATCCGCACCATGCGTATATCGTTACCCAGCATGTGGCCGCCTTCAATTCCCATCAGTGCGGCGATCTTGCCTTCCTGATGCGCGCGACGAACATCATCCGCCGTGCGTGCCAAAAGCATGGCCCCGGAGTTCCTCTTTACGTTCTGGCGCACCGCGTCAATCTGATCGAGGGCTTTCTGAACGGCCGGAGGACCCTGGATATGCCCATCGATCCAGATCGAAAAGAAAATGGCGTTCATGCCACCTTCCTGCATCCGCGGAATATCGACTTGTCCAATCGGGTTGTGTCTGGCCAGATCGTAGTCTGCATTAAAGAAGAGTTGGGTGGTGTCGTCGTGGGTGTCCAGAACAATCGAGGAAAAATGGAGCTTCCTGGATTGTTCAGAAATGGTATCGGTCGAAATGGAATTCTTTGCGACTACGATTGCGAGACAGACAGCGACAAATAGTGTAATGGAGCGAATCATAGTCTCCTCAAGAGGCGTGGAATCAAAGGCTAGAGTAGCAGAGTCAAGGCGTCACAACAGAAATGTAGGTGCTCGTGCTATTTGAAATCTCTCTGCCAATGCAGCATCCGGACGCTGGGGCGCCAGACGCCCGGAGCAATTACCCTTGATTGTCCCAGGACATTTGACGCGAAGTTCCAAGAAGGCTTTAGCCCGCTCCGCCCGCCGCCACTTCCGGGCGCTCGACAAGCGTGGCCTTGATGTAGTCGTGGTTTGTGCGAGCGATTACTTCCAGTTTGATTTCCTTCGGACAAGCCGCTTCGCACTCTCCAATATTCGTGCAATTTGCAAATCCTTCAATATTCATCTGCTGAACCATCGAAAGTGCGCGACGATTCCGCTCTACTTGCCCCTGCGGAAGGTGACCCAAATGTGAGATCTTTGCGCCAACAAATAGCGCTGCAGCGGCGTTCGGGCAGGCGGCTACACATGCGCCACAACCGATGCACGCGGCCGCATCCATCGCGAGATCGGCGTCCTGCTTCGGGACGGGAATCGAGTTGCCGTCGGGAGCACTGCCAGTTGGCACAGAAATAAATCCTCCGGCCGCAATGATCCGGTCAAACGATCCGCGATTGACGGCGAGATCCTTTATCACCGGGAATGCGGCTGCGCGCCATGGCTCGAGATAAATTTCGTCTCCATCCTTGAAATGCCGCATGTGCAACTGGCAAACAGTCGTGCCTTTGAAGCCGCCGTGCGCTTTTCCGTTGATCATGAAACCGCACATGCCGCAAATCCCTTCGCGGCAATCGTGATCGAATGCGACAGGATCTTCGCCCTTGGCGATTAGGTTTTCGTTGAGCACGTCGAGCATTTCCAAAAACGACATATCTTCGTTTACGTCGGGATGTTCGTAACGCACCATGCGTCCGCTATCCTGCGAATTTTTCTGTCTCCAGACGTGAAGTGTGAGTTTCACTTGTAGCTCCGTTGAGAAGGCTTCACGTAATTAAAGGCCAGAGGTTCCTTCGATAACGACGGCGGCTGGCCTGGTCCCTGATAACCCCAGGCGGCGACATAGGAGTAGTGCTCGTCGTCGCGCAACGCTTCGCCTTCCGGCGTTTGAAACTCCTCGCGGAAGTGCCCGCCACAGGACTCGTTGCGATCGAGAGCATCGAGACACATCAGCTCTGCCAATTCAAAGAAGTCCGCCACCCGCCCTGCTTTTTCCAGCGATTGGTTGAATTCCTCATTTGTCCCCAATACCCGCACGTTTTTCCAGAAATCTTCACGCAACTCAGGGATCAATTTCAGTGCTTTCTTCAATCCCGCTTCGTTCCGCGCCATGCCGCAGTAATCCCAAACAATTTTGCCGAGCTCTCTGTGATAGGAATCAACGGTTCGCGTACCTTTGGCATTCAGGAGCTTTTGAGTGATGGCGGTGACATTTGCCACAGCGGCTTTTGCCTCGGGCACCTCAGATGCAAGCTTTGCAGGTTTGGCCGTCGCGAGATAATTGCCGATCGTATAGGGGATGATAAAGTAGCCGTCCGCCAATCCCTGCATCAATGCGCTGGCACCCAACCGATTCGCGCCATGGTCTGAGAAGTTCGCTTCGCCCAGCACGAACAGGCCTGGAATTGTAGACATCAAGTTATAGTCAACCCACAACCCTCCCATCGTGTAGTGAATGGCAGGATAAATGCGCATCGGGACCGAGTAAGGGTCTTCGCCGGTAATCCGCTCGTACATCTCAAACAGATTCCCGTAACGTTCCGCAATCTTCTGCTTCCCGAGCCGCTTGATCGATTCCGCGAAATCAAGATAAACGCCGAGCCCCGTTTCTCCAACACCGCGGCCGGCATCGCATTCCGCCTTGGCAGCCCTTGAAGCAATATCGCGCGGCACCAGGTTCCCGAAACTCGGATAGCGGCGTTCCAGATAATAGTCACGTTCCTCTTCCGGTATGGAAGCGGGTGAACGCTTGTCCCCGGCCTTCTTGGGCACCCAGATGCGGCCGTCATTCCGCAACGACTCCGACATCAGGGTCAGCTTCGATTGGTAGTCACCGGCGACTGGAATGCAGGTAGGATGAATTTGTGTGAAACAAGGATTGGCGAACAGTGCACCGCGTTTATAAGCGCGCCAGTTTGCAGTGACGTTGCAACCCTTGGCATTGGTCGACAGATAAAACACGTTGCCGTACCCGCCCGAAGCAAGCACCACAGCGTCGCCCATATGAACTTCCAGTTCGCCGTTATACAGGCTCCGCGTGACGATCCCGCGCGCCTGGCCATCAACAATAATCAAGTCCAGCATTTCCGAACGCGGATGCATCTTCACTGAGCCAAGACCGATCTGACGTTCCAGCGCCTGGTACGCCCCCAGCAAGAGCTGCTGTCCGGTCTGCCCACGTGCGTAAAAAGTGCGCGAGACCTGCGCCCCGCCGAACGAGCGGTTGTCCAGCAGTCCGCCGTATTCCCGCGCAAATGGCACTCCCTGCGCTACGCACTGGTCGATGATGTTCACGCTGACCTGGGCTAGGCGATAGACGTTCGCCTCCCGCGCGCGGAAATCCCCGCCCTTGACGGTGTCGTAGAAAAGCCGGTAAACGCTGTCTCCATCATTATGGTAGTTTTTTGCCGCGTTGATACCGCCTTGTGCCGCAATCGAGTGCGCACGGCGGGGACTGTCCTGAAAGCAAAAACAGTGAACGTTATACCCCAGCTCACCAAGACTGGCAGCGGCAGCGCCGCCGGCGAGCCCGGAACCAACCACGATAATGTTGTACTTCCGCTTGTTGGCCGGGTTGATAAGCTTCAGGTCAAATTTATGCTTTTCCCAGGACTGCTCAATTGGCCCTGTGGGGGCATTTGATTTCAATTCCATGGGTCAGGCTCCCACGACAGGCTTGATCAACCCTGCCAGAACAGCGACCGGGATGGAGATATTGCCGGCGGCGATGAGGATGGCAAAGACCTTTGCAAATAATTTAATCCACGGCGTATAAACCGGGTGACTAAAACCGAGTGATTGGAACATGCTCCAGAGTCCGTGATAGAGATGCCAGCAAAGCATAAGCATGGCGATAATGTAGAAGAGCGAAACGGGCCAGAACTGAAAACCGGTGACCACATTACTGTAAACATCCGTTTCGCTGAAGGTGCCACCCGGATGCAAGGTGCCAAACGTGAAATGCAACAGGTGAAAAATAATGAATGCCAGCAGAATCGGGCCGCTCCACTTCATGGTGCGGGAAGCGTAGGTGGAGTTCAGGTTGACTTTCTTCACGTAGCCGATTGGCCGGGCACGGCGCTGCATGAGCTCTAGCTGGAACGACGACCAAATATGCAGAATAACCGCAACAAGCAGGGTAATTCGTGTGCCCCATAGCAAGGCGGGCAAAGACTTGAGTGTTGCCGCGTAGTGGTTAAGCTTTTCCGGCGATTCGTAAATTTGCAGGTTTCCTAGCAAATGGCCAAGCACGAAACCGAATAGAATCACACCGGTTACAGCCATTATTGCTTTCTTGCCTACAGTGGTCTGCCAGAATCGCAGATTCCCTCCAGGGATATTTACAGCAGTCGCGCTCATTGGATGTCTAGGTCCTTCTGGCCGTTATGCATGATGCCGAATGAGGAGTGAAACGGTCCAAGCAGATCAACACTGTCAGGCCGGGTTGTCCTAGGAGACATGCCCTCTCCGCCGCACAAGTTCCCATTCAAATGGTTGGAGCATTCTGGTGATTAGCGATGGGAAAGCAGCACCAACAGTATAGGGAGTTGAGAAAAACGATGCAAGCGAGGGTGTCGGTTTGAAAGACACAAACGTTTTGAAATTTTCTTGCGGCGAGAAGGCGGAACGATTGAAGATGGTGGGATAAGAACGGAGGGTCTCCTGCAGGTCCCGCTCTCGCCTGTCGCTCATGGAGACAATGACCCGAAGAAAACATGGCCACCAGCCTGATTACTGAACTAGAGCGTCTCGCAAATGCCATTGAAGAGAATCATCCCGATTCGGAACAGCCTTCCATGCCAATTATTGGCGAGCGAATCGCCAAGCATCTTGGAGTGAAACCCGATGAGATTGCCATCCTCGCCGTTTCCTATCGATGGCGACATCTGCATTTTCTGGTGCCGCGAGCACTGAAAAATGTGGGCTTCATTCCGCTCACCAGCAATTCCGCATTGGCGGCACGAACCGCGCGCGAAAGCCGCCCGGAAATAAATAACAATTTCACAGCAGTGCGCCACGCAAGTGTGTTTGAAGGCGTACGAACGGCAACAACCTCCGGGGAAGCAATCCAAAAAATTATCAGCGCGCCCATTTTGTGCGAAGGAAAGGTCGTCGGCGTGATGCAGGTCAGCCGCAAGGGCATCAACTCGATTGACGCCGGCGCAGATTTCACCGCCGATGACCTCGGAAAAGTCCTTGCCGTATGTCGTCCGTTAGGAAAAATTGTCCGGCACATCGGCGGAAACGAAGCCGCAGAGGATTCTCCACAGACTTCTTGAGCGACCCGATCTAGTTCCGTGGTGAGTCTTCGGAAACAACTGCTTTCTCTTTCGCTTCCGAGCGTCTTCCTCCATTGACAGTGAGAAACCTTCTTGTTACTTTTTCACAAGCGCTTCTTTTTCAGCGTGAGACTACTGACGGAGGCCGCGACCCGGCACCATGGCATTTGTTGCTAAGAAAATATTTTTGACCAAGGGCGTCGGAAAACATCGCGAACGTCTCTCGAGTTTTGAGCTCGCACTCAGAAACGCAGGCATCGCCGCTTGTAATATCGTTCGTGTTTCTTCCATCTTTCCTCCGAACTGCAAACTCATCACCCGAAGCGAAGGCCTGAAGCAGATCAAGCCGGGGCAGGTCGCCTTTACCGTCATCAGCGAAAATTCAACTCGCGAACCGCACCGCTTGATTGCCGCCAGCATCGGGCTGGCACTTCCAGGCGATAAATCGATGTATGGCTATTTATCGGAACATCACTCCTTCGGCGAAACCGAAGAAGTTGCCGGCGAGTACGCAGAAGAGCTTGCAGCGGAAATGCTCGCGACGACTCTCAACGTGGAGTTTGATCCGGATCTTTCCTGGGACGAGAAAAAAGAGGTCTATCGTATCTCTAACAAGATCGTTCGCACCATGAACATCACGCAATCAGCCGTCGGTGACAAGCGCGGCTTGTGGACCACCGTTCTGACAGCGGCATTTTTGATTGGCGACAACGACTGATACTTCCCTTTCCTCCAGGGCGAAACTAAAAGGGCCGATCGTAAGATCGGCCCTTTTCGCATTCATCGAGCAAGTTCTATTTTCTCTTTTGCCTAAAATAGCCAATGCGCTGAAGGACGGCTCCTACCACCAGAGGCAACGCTACTGTCGCATCATCAAAGACTTCGGCGAGTTGACCACCTTCTTCGGGCGGAACAAATTTTCCCCAGGAGACCGCCTCGGTGTATGTACTGCCACTCAGGCCACCCCAATGCACTGGTTCGGGACAGATCCGAACTCCGTAAGCGTAGCGCTTTAGGGGAAACTTCTTGTACCCGCGGCGGGCCATCAATTCCGCATAAACGCCGAACTGCTGTGCCCAATTGCGCGGAACGCCTCCACCTACCGTGAAGATGCCCATTTTTTTGGTTGCCATCATGGTATCTGCGAACTTCTCAAAATCCTCAAACGGATCGAATCGCAGTAGCGGATGACCATCACGCTGACGCCCAAATTTGTTGAGCGCGAAATCCAGCCCCAGCTCCGAATCGCTGAACGCTGGAACGAAAACAGGGACATTGTGTTCATAGGCAGACTTCAGAATGCCTCGTCCCTTGGTATTGTTCTGGAGAAACTCGCCGATTTTCCTGTGCAACTTCCAGCTGCACACCATCTCCTCGGGATCCCATTTTTCCAGGATGCCGTCGACCACCTCTTCGACATGGTCTAGATTCGTTTCCGGTTCGAGCGAATCATAGACGCGGTTGTAACCGGCAAGAAACAGCTCGTTATCATCCATTTTCGAAGGATCATAACGAAAATGAGATCGCCCGGTGGCTTCTACAAGCCCATGTGCCATCAAGGCGCCAGTGGAGACGATCGCTTTCACGATACCTGATTCGATCAGGTCGCAGAAAACAAGACCCATCTTTCCGACAGTCAGTGCACCCGCAAGTGTCATCACGACAAAGCAATCCTTGTCACGGGCCATCGCCTCGAGCACGTCTGCCGCATCGCCGACCTGCCGGGCGGTGTAGGCAGTGTCGCCCATTGCGCGCACCAGGTCATCGATAGTACTGATTTTGGATAAATCGAGTGGAAAAATCGGGCGCAATTTGTCTTTTACAGGATCGTGCAAGACCCGCCCCGTCACTGTCTTCTTCGGATGCTTAGCCATTTCTTCTCCTGAAAGTATGAGCGCGATTCTGATTATGAAAGATCAGGCTTTGCTCGTAGGAGAATTGATAGTACAAACTGAACGATAAGAAAAGACAATTCGCATTCACAAAGAGATATTTTCGCGTGTTAGGATGAAGAGTATGAACAGGAATTTTGTAGTCGGACTCGTGCAGATGAAGAGCACGACGAATAAAGAAGAAAATCTGACACGCGGAATTGAGAAAGTTCGGGAAGCGGCGAAACGCGGCGCACAGATCATTTGCCTTGATGAATTATTTGCAGGAGAGTATTTCTGCCGAACTGAAGAAGCGGAGCTGTTCGGCCTGGCAGAACCGATTCCCGGCCCGACCACCAGCCGTTTTGCAGAAGTCGCGAAAGAGTGTCAGGTGGCACTGGTCGTTTCTCTTTTCGAGCGGCGCACCGCCGGGGTATATCACAACTCCTGCGCCATTCTCGATGCCGATGGCAGCTACCTCGGTAAATACCGCAAAATGCACATTCCGGACGACCCTCTCTACTACGAGAAGTTCTATTTCACCCCCGGCGACCTCGGTTTTCTGAATTTTGACACCAAATACGCGCGCATTGGTGTTCAGATCTGCTGGGACCAGTGGTATCCCGAAGGTTCGCGCCTGACGGCAATGCAGGGCGCAGAAGTAATTTTCTATCCGACCAGTATCGGGTGGCATCCGCACGAGAAGGCTCAAGCCGGCTCGGCCCAGCTCGATTCATGGCGAACGATTCAACGGGCTCATGCCATCGCGAACGGAATCTACGTGGCAGTTGTCAATCGAGTCGGCTATGAAGGCAATCCCGGCCAAGGGGACCCGGGAATCGAGTTCTGGGGAAATTCATTCGTGGCTGATCCAGCGGGGCAGATTCTGTCCGAATCTCCGGCGAACAAAGAAGACATTCTCGTCGTGGAATGCAATCCTGCCTTGATCGAGGAACAACGACGCGGTTGGCCATTCTTCCGTGATCGTCGCATCGATGCGTTTCAAGGTCTCACAAGCCGCTGGCTGGATAGTAAGTAGTTCGATTCCATCGAAAAGAGTTCTGCACCTTTCCTCCTATGACCAAGTCTTCCAAAGCACAGACACCGAATACACTGGGCTTCCGCATGCCTGCAGAATGGGAACCTCACGCGGCGACCTGGCTCGGCTGGCCCCACGAACTGACAGACTGGCCCGGGAAATTCGCGCCGATTCCCTGGGCCTTCGCAGAAATTGTTCGAAATTTGTCGTTGGTCGAACGCGTATATCTGATAGTGGAGTCGCCATCGGCCGAAACGCGAGTGCGGGCGATTCTGAAAAAGAGCGGTGTGAAACTCGATGCCGTTGATTTTTTCCGGGTGCCAACGGACAGGGGCTGGATGCGCGATTCTGGACCGATCTGCGTGAAAGACTCGCGCGGCGGAGTTGCATATAACAATTTCGTCTTCAACGGCTGGGCCAAATACGCCGATCACAAGAAAGACGCCGCGGTCGTGTTAAAAGCCAACCAACGCCTGAAACGGAGTTACTTTTTGCCAGTGCATAATGGGCGCAGGGTGGTTCTAGAAGGCGGATCGATCGATGTGAACGGTCGAGGTTCCCTGCTGACAACGGAAGAATGCCTGCAGAGCAAGGTTCAGGAAAGAAATCCCGGCTTCTCAAAGCGTGACTACGAAGAGATATTTCGCGAATATCTGGGCATTACGAACGTGTTGTGGCTCGGAAATGGGATTGCAGGCGACGACACTCACGGACACGTCGACGATCTGACTCGGTTCGTGAACCCCAATACCGTCGTGACAATCGTCGAAGAAGATCCCGCCGACGCCAACTTCGGTCCGCTGCAGGATAATTTGCACCGATTGCAGTCAATGACCGACCAGGATGGAAAGCCGCTCCGGGTGGAGACCCTTCCGATGCCTTCCCCGGTCTATTTCAATGGCCAACGCCTTCCCGCGAGCTACGCGAACTTTTACATCGCAAACAACCTGGTAATCGTGCCGACGTTCAATGATGCGAATGATCGTGTCGCGCTCGACGTTCTGGCGAGGCTTTTCCCGGATCGGAAGGTAACTGGAATTCACTGCCGGGACCTGGTTCTTGGCTTGGGAACGCTGCATTGCATGACGCAACAGGAACCGGCAACCGGATAGTTCGGAGGGAATCCCATGGAGATGGCAAGCTCGATCATTCTTTACCAGGTCTCTACCACGCAAGTAGATGTCCAGGTAGGTTGGCCCAACAGTTTGTTTAGCTGGATCCTTCTCGGGCTCATCGCCGGTTGGCTTGCCGGCAAGTTGGCTCGCGGACGCGGATTCGGCTGCGTCGGGGACATCATCCTGGGTTTGATCGGCTCGGTAATCGGCGGCTGGATCTTTACCAAGCTCGGGGTTGTTCACACCAATACGTTTTTATTTTCCCTGGCCGCGGCAACGGTTGGCGCCGTGGTGCTGGTCGCCATTGCTCACCTGTTTTTCGGTGGCACTGATAGTTAGCAGATTCCTAGAGCGAACTGATCAGCTGGACGAGTGTGCGCAGAGCGACGCCAGTTGGGCCCTTCGCCAGCCAAGGCTTGGTATCATCATTCCAAGCTGTACCGGCGATGTCGAGGTGAATCCATGGCGTATCGCCCGCGAATTCCTTGATAAACATAGCGCCTGTGATGGCTCCGCCCCCTTTGCCGCTGCCGATATTCTGAATATCAGCGAAACTTCCCTTGATGAATTCGCGATATTCCTCATCGAGCGGCATCTGCCACATTTTTTCCCCGGCTGTTTTGGCGCTTGCCAGCAGTTTGTCTGTCCAAGCCTGATCCGAACCGAATACCCCCACGTTGACGTTTGCCAGGGCCACGACGATCGCTCCGGTCAGGGTGGCGGCATCAACTAGATGGGTTGCGCCAAGTTGTTTCGCGTAATGCACGCCATCGGCAAGGATCAAGCGACCTTCTGCGTCCGTGTTCAGCACTTCGATCGTCTTGCCGGACATCGCGGTCTGAATATCCCCAGGCTTTTGCGCGGTACCGCCTGGCATATTCTCCGTGGCGGGAACTACGCAGATCACTTTCACATTGGGCTTCAGTGCGGCAATCGCCCGCATAACGCCCAACATCGTTGCGCCACCTGCCATATCGTACTTCATCTTCTCCATGCCTTCCGATGGCTTGATCGAGATACCGCCGGTATCGAAGGTGACTGCTTTACCAACCAAACCGATCACGGGAGCGCCTGCCTTCCCGTTTGCAGGAGTGTAGGTAACTACGATCATGCGGGGTGGTTCCGGACCACCCTGGGCCACACTGAGAAGCGCACCCATTTTCAATTCCGCGATCTTCTTCTCGTCGAGAATATCCACAGCGAGGCCAGCTTCTTTGGCCATGACCTTCGCCTTTTCCGCCAAGATAACGGGCGTCAATTTGTTGGACGGCTCGTTCACCAGCTCGCGTGTGAAGTTCTGCGCCTCGGCAATTGTGCGACCCTTGGCAATTCCCTTCTCGGCTGCCGCTTTGCTCGCGTCGGCAAAGCCAACGATCGAAAATGTTTCAATGAATTTATCGTTCTTTTTATCTGTTTTATACCGATCGGTCTCAAAATCGGCGGCAATGGCACCTTCTGTGATGGCTTGCGCCACATTTTCGTTAAGGTCATTTTCCCGCAAGAGGAAGGCAACCTTGTGCACGGATCGAGCTTTCAAATACCGTAGAGCCGCCCCTGCAACTTTTCGCAACGAACCGGGGTTAAATTGCTCACGTTTTCCTGCGCCCACGAGCAGGAGACGCGCGGTCTTCAACCCGGCAGGCCCGTGAATAAGTGTAAATTCCAGGTTTTTGCCGGTCAGCTCTCCGCTCTTTTGGATTCTGCTGAGCAGCCCGCCGGCCAGTTTATCGAGTTCGGCGACGCAGCCTTGAACGGGATCGGTTTCGTCGAAAACATAGGTGACCAGTGCATCAGCCTCCACGGCAGCAAACGGCTTGGTATCGAGAATGATCTGCATGACAGTATTATCGCCTCCGGTTGCGATACATTGCTTGTTCCGTTTCTCTTCGAGCTTCCTTGCTTCGTTCGTCCTGGCGCCGGTCCCACGTTTTCTTGCCCTGCGCCAGAGCAATCTCCACCTTGGCTATACCGTTGCGGAAGTAAATTCGCAACGGGATAACCGTCAGCCCTTTCGATTCGGTACGACCTTCCAATTTAAAAATTTCCCGCTTGTGCATCAAAAGCTTTCGGTTTCCGAGCGGCTCATGGTTCCACGGACCGCCAGGAAGATACTGCGCAATATGGGCATTCACCAAATACGGACCGCTCGGCTTAAAATCCACGAAGGCATCGCGTATGTTCGCTTTGCCCTCGCGCAAAGCCTTCACTTCCGTGCCGTGAAGGACGATCCCAGCCTCCATTTTCTCCAGAATGTGGTAGTTATAGGAAGCTGCCCGATTTTGCGCGACAATTTTTTCGGCGGAGTCTTTTGCGTCCTTCTTGCTAGTTTTCACCGATTTGCTATTTTGCTTCGTCACAATCTCATTTTACCTGATGACACGTCTAATAGAGACATCGGGCTGGACTTTGGTTAAAAGATTCCCAGGTCGGCTTGGCTGTCGGCCCTCAATACACGTTAAATTAGAAAAGGACTGGCAGATGGTACAGTTTCGAGAAAGCGACAGAAACGGTCGAGCGGCTTGCCGCATCGATAAGGCCGATGCTAGACTCCAAAGGCAAGTAAAGACGAGGGTTGCGCCCAGCAGGAGTTCCGGAGAGTTCATGCGTCGCTGCAGTCAGTTTCTGATTATCCTAGCCATTTGTGTTTTCACCGCCGGATGCCCAAAAGGCAAACAAGACTATTCTGCCGGCCAAAAAGCGCTGGATGCCCAGGATTATGACGCCGCAGTCGACTATTACGGGAAGGCCAACGCAGCCGACCCGCACAACGCAAACTACAAGATTGGTTTAAACCAGGCCCGTTTCCAGGCGGCCCAGGTTCATATTCACAAGGGCTATAAGCTCCGCGATAAGGGCGATTTGCAGGCCGCCATCTCCGAATTTCAACGTGCGCAAGTGCTAGATCCTTCAAGTATGGTGGCGGACCAGGAACTAAAGCGCACGATCGAAGATCTAACGGAAAAGACTCGGGCCACGGCGATTGAAGAGGCCATACCCGATAGCCCGACGGCCGCGGCCGGCTCTCCGATGATGGCTACAGCCCCGCCAGAATTAAAACCCCTTTCGCGCGCGCCAATCAACCTGAAGATGTCGAACGACGCCAAGATCGTGTACGAGACGATAGGAAAATTATCCGGGCTGACCGTAATCTTTGACCCCGACCTGCAAGCCAAGCGCATCAGCACGGAATTAAACAACGTTACCCTCGAACAAGCATTGGACATCGTTTCGCTCGAGAGTAAGGCGTTCTGGAAGCCGGTGACAGAAAATATCATCATGATCATTCCGGACACGGCGCAAAAACGGCGCGACTATGAAGAACAGGTCGTTCGCACGTTTTACCTCAACAACATCGCCATTGCCCAGGATTTGACGGAAATCACGACCGGCCTGCGCCAGTTGCTCGATTTCAAGCGCATTCAGCAGGTCAACGCCCAGAGTGCCATCATCATTCGTGATACTCCGGATAAAATTGCGCTCGCGGAGAAAATTATTCGTGACATCGACAAGGCCAAGCCCGAA
This sequence comes from Candidatus Acidiferrales bacterium, assembly GCA_963723725.1. Lineage (GTDB taxonomy): Bacteria > Acidobacteriota > Terriglobia > Acidiferrales > UBA7541 > Acidiferrum. The sequence goes on along the minus strand of CAVRSA010000009.1, from coordinate 277,960 downwards.
GTTATCATTCAGGTGCAAGTGCTCGAAGCCCGAATCGATAACCTGAGGAATCTGGGGATTTTGCCAGGCCAATCCGCCTCGGTGCAGATTAATCCGAATGCAACAACCACCAACTCAACTACCACGACGACAACCACAACAACCGCGACCGGCCCGACCTTGGCTCAGTTGACGCATTTGAATCAGAACGACGTTGTGTTCACGCTACCTGGGGCCACCGCAAACTTCTTGTTGACCGATACCGGAACGAAAATCATTCAGGATCCAGAACTTCGCGCAATTGACGGACAATCCGCAAAACTAAAGATCGGTGACCGCATCCCTGTCGCGACTGGCAGCTTCCAGGCAGGTGTCGGTGTCGGCTCAACTGGTGGCGCTGGGTTCGTCAATCCTCTCGTCAACACCCAGTTTCAGTATATCGACGTCGGTGTAAACCTGGACGTGACTCCGCACGTGCACGCCAATCGAGATGTCAGCATGAAGATCTCGGTGGAAGTTTCCGCCCAGACCGGCAGCGCCACGATTGGCGGCATCACTCAGCCAATCATCAGCCAAAGAAAAGTGGAGCACGAGATCCGGCTGAAAGAAGGCGAAGCCAGTATCCTTGCTGGATTGGTTTCCCGCGTCGACCAGAAGACGTTGAACGGCTGGCCGGGACTCGCGAAGATTCCTGGACTGCGCTACCTGTTCTCCTCCGACAACACCGAAAAACAGGAAGACGAAGTATTGATTGTACTGACTCCCCGCGTCGTTCGTTTGCCGGATTGGACCCGTGCGAATTTGCGACCGATTTATTCCGGAACGGAAACATTCCCGGGAGCGAAGCGCGAAGTCGACGTGAAGGCACCTTCATCGAATCCAAATCCACAAGTAACTCCGCCCCCGGCGGCTCCCGCGCCCGGAGCGGTGGTTCCGGTGAACCCGAACAGTTCTCCGATGAGCAATAACGCTCCGGGAGGAGTTGCCCCCCAGGCCCAGGTTGGCGGACCACACATCCGCTTTGAACCAGCTACCTTAAATCTCAGCCCTGGCCAAACGGCTACGGTCGGCGTTGTTGTCGATAACGTGACCGATCTCTTCTCTGTCCCCATGTTGCTTCAATACAATCCTGCCATCATCAGCGTTGAAGAAGTCCGCCACGGCGGATTTCTCTCCGGCGGGACCCAGGAGATTGCCATTGTGCAGCGGGTCGACAAGGAGCACGGTCAGGCGATCATTTCGGCCACGCGACAGCCGAATACTCCTGGCGTCAGTGGCACCGGAACGATCCTGGGAATTGTAGTCAAGGCTTTGACACCGGGCGTCAGCAATCTCTCGATCGTTCAGGTGAACGCCAAAGATTCCCAGCAAAGACCGATTCCACTGCTGACCAGTGAAGCGACCTTACGAGTGCAGTGAGCATCTCGAGGTTATCTGCAATGAAGTATTACTCCCATAAAGGCGCTAGATCCCGGCAATCCGGGATGACTCTGATCGAGCTCATCATTGCTTGCGCAATTTTGCTGCTTCTGGCCTCGGCAGCACTGCCAGTGGCTCGATTCACGATCGTTCGGCAGCGCGAAGCGGAACTTCGCTACGATCTGCGAGATATGCGGAAGGCTATTGACCGGTACAAGGATTATGCAGACCGTGGGATGATTCGTATCGAACTTGGCAGCGAAGGCTATCCTCCAGATCTCGAGGCACTGGTCAAAGGTGTAGCGATGGGTGGGACGGGAGCAGCGGGTAAGAATATCCGCTTCCTGCGAAAAGTCCCTGTCGATCCGATGACGGGCCGGGCGGAATGGGGTTTGCGCGCTGTGCAGGATGATCCGGATTCCAACAGTTGGGGCGGAAAGAATGTTTTTGACGTTTACTCTAAATCAACGGGCACTGCGCTTGACGGAACCAAATATTCAGATTGGTAGATCCGCCCTTGGATAAATCTATGAGCACTATACGAGTGAGCACGCGGGCAAGAAAGCTCGGCCGGGGTGCGCGCCAGGCAAGTGGGTTTACGATTATCGAGCTGATGATCGTGATGATGATCATCGCGATTTTGGTTGGCGTCGCGGCTCTGTCTTACGACAAGACCGTACACCAGGCTCGCGAGACTGTTTTAAAGCAGGATTTGCAGACCATGCGGCAAGCCATTGATCATTACACACTTGACAAGCAACAAGCTCCGCAGTCGCTTGATGACCTGGTGGATGCCAAGTATCTACGCGAAATACCAATCGATCCAATTAGTCGTCAGAAGGATTGGGTGACGCACTTTGGCGATACGGTTATGACACCGGAACAAACGAGCGGCGGCATTGACGATGTGCATTCAGGATCAGACCAAGTCGGCTCGAACGGGCAGCCATATAGTACGTGGTAAGTTCAAGCAACGCTTTTCCTCGTCACGCGATTCTTTGCTCATTTGACGGAACTGTAACGCTCCGCTATATTAACTATGCGGGGTGGAGCAGCCTGGTAGCTCGTCGGGCTCATAACCCGAAGGTCGTCAGTTCAAATCTGACCCCCGCAACCATGGGCGCTTCAGAGGCAAAACCTCTAAGCGCCCTTCTTATTTATAGTTACGAGTTGAGCCGTAACAAATCCTTCGCCTAATTTAACGCCAATGAGTTGTTCCTGTTCTCGATATTGGGAACAACTGGGAACAAATCACCGTAGATTGCCCGTTCTAGAGCGATCGCAGCGTCACGTTCCGCTTCCGCAGAGGTGTGGGTGTAGATGTCTGCGGTCATTTTGATCGTGGAGTGCCCGAGGAACTTTTGCGTCAGCTTCAGGTTTCCCGTCCGGTCGTTAACAATACTCGCGGCGGAATGCCTGAACGTATGAAAGCCTGACGCACCCTTCTTTCTCGGAATCCCTAGCCTGTCGAGGATTGGGTAGAGGGCGTCCTTTCGAAGCACGTCCGGATCTAACGCCGACCCGTCCGTTTTGCAAAACACGAAGTCATCCGGTCCCCGGTGCAACGAACCCTCACGATGATTCCTAAGGGTCTCGCTCAGGGCACATCCCAAAGGGATGTCTCGCGTGCTTGCGGCCGTCTTTGGCGAGAGGAGTTGTCCCCGCCAGAGACTGTGTTCAATTCGGAGTATTCTGCCCTCCAAATCAACGTGCTTCCATTTCAGCGCCAGTACCTCACCCAACCTAGTTCCGGTTAGAGCCACACAGTCGAAGAATGCCCGCAGGCCGGTTGGAGCTGCGCTCAAAATGTTCAACAACTGAGCAGGAGACCAAATCGGCTTTTCATGGCGAACGACTTGTGGCTTGTGTCTATTCCGAATCGGCGAGCGATGAATCAAGTCATTGTCCAATGCAAGCGACATGATCCCCTGTAATACCAAAAGAAGATTGCGGACAGTCTTTGCTGAAAGGCCGCTCTCCACTTTTGTTTGGATGAATCTCTCGATGTGCAGTGGGACGATCTCCTCAATACGAAGCTCACCAAAAACAGGCAAGACGTGCAACGCCAAGATCGAATCGTAATTCCCCTTCGTGGATGGCTTCACACCCTTGCGCTGCAAATAAGGTTTCCACCAGGCATCTACGAAAGCTCTCAGGCTCAGGTCTGAGCCTTCAGGCTTCGCGAAGGATGCCCCGCGGATTCGTTCCTCTAAGACGGCACGGGCCGCTTTCTTCCCACAAAGCCCATACAACGTCTCGGCTTTTTGGTTCCACTTTCCGTCAGCCGACTTCACACGATAGCGTATTTTGAAGACTGTACCCGATCGAGTTGGAATCGGATCAAGTATTTTGCCGGGAAAATCAGGTCGGTCATCGGCTGCTGCTCGCGCACCGGCGGCAGCGACCGCAAGTACACGATGACTGAGGCCAGGTCTTCGTCGGACATGGATCGGAAATCCGGGTACGGCATGAACGGAAACAGCGCCCGCCCATCGTGGCTGACGCCCTCGCGGATGGCGCGTGCCAGTTGATCGTCGCTCCAGTTTCCCACCCCGGTTTCTGGATCTGGAGTGATATTCGGTGCATACACCTTTCCGGGAAGACCCTTAAGGAAGTTCATATCTTGACCCGCGCCGAGCGTGTTCGGCAGAATGGGCGCATCGTGCGCTGTCCAATCATGCTCGGCATGGCAAGCCATGCAGTTTGTTACGTCCCGAACGAGGTACTCACCCCGCGCTAGGCGCGCCGGCGTGCTTCCGAACATCCGCGCCGTCAGCGCGCGCGCCCGCGGCCCGATGAAAGGCTGCCAGCCGATGGTGAACGTGACTCCCGCGGCCAAACCCAGCAAGAGCACGGCGAACACAAAACCCAGCATTTTTCCAAGTCTGCTCATCGTCGGAACCTTCTGCTGGCGGAGCCGGCATCACACGCTCGCCAATAGCTTTCGGGAAAATAAAAAATCAGGATATGCTCTTTGTGGCGCTCCAAGACGCTCAGTAGTAGCTCTTTGAGGTAGAGGGAGAAGCGCTGGAGAAACGCTGGAGAAGTGCTGGATGAGTCTTGGATTACGGGCTACACCGAAATTGACAAGAACATCGACGCTTGGGACATGGGCCCGCCAGGCGAGCCCATGTCGGCAAGCCGCCTAGGCGTGGGCCGCCTTTTGTTCCCGATATGCTGGCGCGAAAACTTCGGCCACAAAAGTCTCCAGCGTTGTGGGAGTGGTGTTCCTCGGGGAGCGTGGCTCGAGCGCCTTTAGGTAGCCCGAATTCTGCGCGTCCGCCAACTCAAACAACTGGTCCGCCATATTCGAAGACATGCCCATCTGCATGAAACCGGGCTTCAACTGTGCCGCGGGCATCTGCATATATGTCAGGTCGGGCTTGCCGATCGCGGCGCCGATTATTTTGGCAGCTTCCGCGTTCGTGACATCGCGAGCCCCTTGCAGTTCGCGCGTGCTCTGTCCTTGAAAATCGAGCTGCAACAGGGCGTCCGCGGCTGCGTCGCCGATATCGCGCGTTGCGATCATGGGTATCGGCAGATCGCCTTTGACCGGGCCGGCCATTGTTCCGAAGGCCTTGATCACGCCAACCTGGAACAGAAGGTTTTCCATGAAGGCGGCGGGTCGCAGGTAGAGGGCGTTCAATCCAGGAATCGCCCCAAGTTTCTTTTCAAGATTGTACAGCCCGACCACCGGGCCTGTTTTATCCCGCTTGTCCGCGCCGACGCTGCTCAGCACGACGGCGTATTTTACTCCGCTCTTCTCAATCGCGGCGGCCAAGGCGTCGCCCACGCGCTGATAGTGTGCCAGCACGTCCGGGGCGCTCACGTCCGGCGGTATCATCGCGTACACCCCCTTTGCACCCGAAAAAGCTTTCGTGAGCGCCCCCGTGTCAGTGATATCCGCAACGAAAGCCTCTGCGCCCTTCTTTACGAATGGTTCTAGTCGCTTTGCGGTGCGACCTACAACACGCACCTGTTCACCTTTTGCGAGCAACTTTTCCGCTACTTCGTTTCCCGTTTGTCCTGTTGCGCCGGTAATTACGTACATAGGCTCCTCCCAATCCTTTATGGAATTTGAGGGCTGTAATTGATTAGATGCCGGCCGCTCTCCGAGCGTTTCGAAATCTACTCGGCGGGATCCAGACACTCGATAGAAGCACTTTGAATTAGTGTCCAAAATCGTGAATTCGATGCGTCCTGGGATCCGTGTTCCACTGCTCGTTGTGTCCCTGTTTGCCCAGTGCCTCGTGGTGTTAGTCACTTAGGCGTGAATATCGCTGGTGCGCTCCCCTTTGAAGAGTCAGGAGCTTTTCGGCGATAGGCCTCGACAAGTCGGCGCTTGTGTGAATCAATCACAGAAACTGCTGGATGATGGGCAACTCTGACGAAACGCGATTAGGTAAGCGCAGTATGAATCGGCGCTGGCGGTACCACGATCTCGACAAGTCCGGTCGCCACGTCATACACGAGGCCTGATATAAGCCAAGAGCCCGGCAATGCGGGAGTCGCCCGGAGCGCAGCAACGTCGAAGGCGACTGCCGCCCGAGGATCATTGACCGCTTTTGTCCTGAGTCCGCCTTCCTGTACTTGAAAATAGTGCGCCAGCTTGGCGGGGTCGCCGACAAGGCGAGTGATGCCGCAATCGGTGTGCTGAATTACGATGATGTGAAACTCACCGCCGCCTCCAGGAATCTCTCCGGCAACTTCACCGATTCGCCCGAGTAGTCCCAACTCTTCCAGTAAACCCGGCGTGATTCGACCGCCGATATTGCGCATCACGACGGCCTCGCCCGGTTTGAGTCCAAGTATGTCGGCAGGATCTACACGCATATCAGCGCAACCGATGACGATCGCCTTTACATTTGGCAGCGCCTTCGGAAGCGAAGGCATGAGTGTGCCCTCAGCAGACTGCCGAGCAGCAAATTCTCTGTTACGTTCTAACATTTGGTCGAGATTGTTCAGCTCGCTGGCTCGTTGTGTGGCACTCCACTGGGTCATGGTGTCCTCCCTTTTCAAATAGATTCCGCAGCATTAGAGTCCGGTACATCGGCTTGTGGGACGTGATTGAGCGCTATGGCCTAAGTTAGTGGATTACCGGCTATCCGGAAGGTATTCCGGTCCCGAAGTCCGGATGTGGGAAGTTCCGCACTTCTAACTCTCGGCAAGAACCATTACCCACCTTGCCGGCTCCGCCGTTTCCGAGACCTGAGTAATAGCATTCTGATTCTTGCGATTATAATGTCGGTCAATGCGAAAGGAACTCGAACCCTACGCACACATCGAAGCAGAACTGATCGCTCTGCTGAACACTTTGTTGGCAGAATTGCCCTCCAACGTGGCCTCGCTTGAAGTCATGCGTGCCCAGCCGAAAAGCAATGGCGTGATTGCGAAGCTAAAGCCTAGAAATCCTGCCGCAGCATCTGTTGTGCTACACGCTGAAAACGGATGCGGAATAATCGATTTTTGTTTCGGTGAGTACGAGCCAACTTGGGAGTTACCTTACGAGGGCTCCAATCCTAGACCGAGCAAGAAGGAGCTGCTCCAAGAAGTCGAACAAATGTGCAGGGCGGTGATGGCAGGAGGATGTCATCACGCCCGTAGATTGTTCGGCGTTCGCGGAACTATTCTTGTTGGAGACCAACCGTCTACAGTTAGCCATTTCTTCGTTTTACGTCCAACACCACCCCTAAGGGGGACGAGAAAATACGAGTCGTATACTTAGCCTTGAGGTTACAGCCGAAAAATAAGGAGAGCGGGGTACTGATACGAACTTAGACGGTTTTGCCGTGAATCAGGAGCCAGAAGATGAATAATGTCGCTCCAGATTTTGCCCGCACCAAGGGCAGAACGAAATCCTCATTCCGCCTTGGGATAACTCAGTCGGCTGTTTATCTTTCAGCTTAAACTCAAGCAACGCGAGAAAATAATTCTTGCCCCACAGAAGAGCCACACCGAATCCATCTTCCGAAGGCATCCCGCTCGCATGAAATTGAAATTGTTGGCAACACCAATTCCTATCCATGGGGAAGCATTATGACTCGTTTCCTGTGGAACTCCGACACCTAGACCGCCTTTGGTACCGGGGCGGGCGGCTTTACGCTTCTTGCGGTAGTATTGATGCCATGAACAAACGCAAATCAAGTCGGATTACGGGCGTATTTGTCATACTGTTCGGTTTTATGCCACTCCTAAACAGCCTAAGCAATCCTCGCCTCGCATCTGCCCACGGTTCTGATCGCTTAAAACTGATCGCCGTAGGAATGTGTTTCGGAATTGGCGCGTTTCTATTGGCTGGCTTGTTCCGCTTTCCGGGAGAGTGATAGATCGCTTGGGTTAGCCAGTCGTGGCAAGGGATTTCACTTGTCCGGTTTTGTCGTTAATCAAGATCTACGATTGGCACGTTGGAATTTTCGACAGAGTGTCCTTTCCATAGGCCTCTTTCTGCTTTTGAGGCTTCAATCGGCGAATCGATAGCTATGGGTGCCTATTCTTTTGCTTGGGCTTCACGGAATGATTCAAATACGGCTTCGGCTTCTTCATTCGTGAGCGATTTGTCACGTCTGGATTGCTCACGCATCCATCCTGCTAATTCAAAAACAGCTTGCTGCTCTTCTAGCAAGTATTCTACTTCCGCGAGATCGGAATATGCCCACAGTTCTCCACGGCGAACCGCGTCGCGCAGGATTTCGTAAATCCGTTCCAATTGATCCATACGACCACTATATCAAGATGGGATGACCGGACGACTTCGGATTATTGAAGAACCAGGATGGCACTTGGACGATTATGTCGTTACTCAGGACTCAGCGTTGAAGTTTGCTTGGGTTCAGTGCTTTTAGGCTGGGTCGATCACGTCGTTTATCAGGACTGACTCAACCTTGAGAATTTTAATCGCGGTGAGCTATGCTTCGACTACCATGCGCATGTGGGCCGGAGAAGCACTCTTTCTACTAAATTTCTTCATAGTGGCGCCCTCCATAGCGGTGGCAATCGGATATGCCGCCTGGAGAGGAAAACCGGAGAGCTTCGACCGCTGGTTGTTCTGGGCCGCATTTTTTGGCGCAGATGTGGTCGCCGGTTTTCTGATGGTGTTAGCACAACGAATGCAGGCCGACGTTCGCACGTGGCAATATCCGGTACAGGTTGCGTGCTTCAGTATTGGTGCCTTATTTTTTGGCATTGCAGGCGGTTGCATGATTGGGATTTTCACGTACCGGCGTGGCGTTAGGAATGAGAACCCACCCCAGTAGCCAGTACCCACTTTTCCGCCTTTGCCGTTAACCAAGAGCGCCCGATAGACGTGACCGATGGCAAGGATATAAATTGGTCCAGAATAGCTTTGATTTCAGTGAGGTTCCTTCGCCTTGGCCTTACCGAGAGTGCATTGCCCACACTGCCATAAAGAAGCGACTGCGGTGCGTGCATTTTTTCTTGCGGATGGCAGCGAGTTCTATTGTGGGGATTGTGGCTGGAACGTTCATAAAGCCACAACGAACCTCCGTATCGCAACGTGGGCATCGTGGGGTGCTTCGGCTGTGGGAGTCGTCTTAGCGGCCTTAGCTCTGAAAGGACCATGGGGTGCCGAAGGAGCTCTGCTTATTGCCATCCCGTTTGTGCTGATGCCCTTTGCTTCGGGGATTGTCACGAGATTTCGCCTATCCAGAATTGGGGTGAGGCACGCCGACGCGAAAGCCCTATCTGTGGCCGCAGCGACCCAGGATGACACAATAGCCCCGAATGATTTCGCGTTTGCAGCGCGACCGCGGGCCGTGCGTCTTACGAACCGTGGATATGTTTACAGCTTCGGAATGACACTAGCGACCGCATTCGTATTGTGGTTATTGTCGTTCGGCGTGCGGGGACTGGTTAGCCCATCGAGCGAAAACAAAACCAAGAGTCTGTTCATCGTCGTTGTGTGGACTGCGTTCCTTTGGTCCTGCGTTTCCTTCTACAGGAACCGGCTTCGAGAGAGGCGTCTCTTTACACATGGCGAACTCTCGCGAGGCATCATTACGACTCAATCCAACACGCAGCTCGGTAGTCGCATCGTTTACAGCTATGGCGATGGAAATGGAAAGAGCTTCCAGAATCGTGCGACCGATTTTTCTAAGAAGCTTTACGAAGAGATGCCCATTCATGTTTTTTACAACCGGCTAGATTCCCGCGAGAGTGCTGTGCTTGAAGGCTCGCTATTTCAATTCCGTTAGACCGGGAGTTTTCGTATAGGTCCTGGTTTGTCCGGTAATCGGAAACTTGATTACTAGAAATCCCCAGCCACTTAGCCCAACCAGGAGCCACGACAGTGCACCACACATTGCCGGCGACGCGACTGTACTGGATTATCCATTGGCTGCCTGCGACTACTTTGCTGGCATTGCTTCTAGAGGGCGGACATCCCGTTCGACCTTATCAGCAATCTTATCCTCAGCGACTTCCAGGTCAAACCGCGTTTGGAGATTCATCCAGAATGTCGGACTATTATTGAAGTAGCGCGCAAAACGCAGGGCTGTGTCCGCAGTAATTGCGCGTTTCTCGTTGACGATATCGGCAATCCGCGTCACAGAGACACGCAAGTCTATCGCTACTCTATTCATACTCAGCCCGAGAGGGACCATAAACTCTTCGCGGAGAATTTCTCCTGGATGCACCGGCTTAATTTTCTTCGTCATCCTGTTCTCTCCTAGTGGTAATCCACGATCTCAACTTCGTAGGCATGCCCGTCGCGCCATTCAAAACACACGCGCCATTGGTCATTGACCCGAATGCTGTACTGCCCTTTCCGGTCCCCTGCCAGGCGCTCTAATCTGTTTCCAGGCAGGGTTGAGAGCGTTCGGATGTCCTGCGCCGCATCTAGCATGTCCAGCTTCCTAAGAGCCTGGCGCTCGATAGCTTTAAACCGGCGGACAGACTCTCGATGAAATAGGCGCCTAGTATCGGTGCAGCGGAAGGACTGAATCACAATCCAAAAACTATACCGCTTCGCGTTGAATGTAAAGCAGTAACTGGGAACAAATCGAGAACAAATTGGGAACAAACTACCAAAGAACACCCGTGAATCAGGTAGACCAACACATACGTAAGTTGTTGAGAAGCAAAGACGGGCTAGTATTTCATACGGCTCATAACCCGAAGGTCGTCAGTTCAAATCTGACCCCCGCAACCACCTTCTCTTTTGAATTGAACAGGTTGCCTCGCCGGTCGTTGCGAACCGCCACTCAATTCACCCGATGTTCTCGGGTTTTTCAAGGCCTCCAGCGATGGAGGCCTTTTTAATTCTGCGGCAATTATTCCAGTCGCGGCGCAACAATGAGCTTTACGGGTTTGAGGCTGAAAACGCTCACCAGAACCGGTATTCAGAGTCACGTCCCTGAACGCCGTTTATGCAAACTTCCGAGATGGCCGACTACTCACGAAGTATTCACGGTGCCTCCGCTGCCCGGCACAGCTCCGTCAAGCGCTCCTGCGTTCCCTCGGGATCAGGCGCTTTCTCCGGCGCCACCCATTCGCGCGCCGAGCCGGCAGCAAGCAGCAAGCGCGCCACTTCAACGTGATCTGCGCCGTTTTGCGACGTGTGTCGCCAGCCCTCACATGCCCACACCAGCGGTGTCGCGGCGAACATGCCATCTACGGCATTCACCGAAGCGCCCTTCGCCAGCAGAACCTTCACTGCTTCCACGTGGCCGCCCATCGAGGCACGATGTAGTGCTTCCACCCCGTTGCTGTCCTTTGCGTTTGGATCGAAACCACATAGCAGCATTGTTTCGAGAATTTTCGCATCGCCGCGTTCGGCCGGAGTGTGCATCATCAAGTGGTGCTCCGGGCGAAGCTCGTTGCGCAGATTTGGATGCTCCTTGAGCAGCGAGCCTGCTTGTGCTTTGTTGCCAGTAGTACACGCCGCAACAAAACGGTCGATGCGCGAAAGTTCGTCTTTCGCGCCATGTCGCAACAACCACGCCGCCACTTCGTCATTCCCGTGCAGCGCGGCGAGTGTATGGGCCGTGCGCCCATCGGGCCGGCGCTGATTTACATCCGCTCCGTGGGAAACCAGCAACTCCACCGCCTTAACGTCCAATCGTTGTGCAGCAACGTGGAGCGGCGACTCGCCCGATTGCGCCCATGCCAAGTTCGGATCGGCTCCGTGCTCCAATAACCATTTCGCTCCTGAAATGTCGTCCGGCCTCATCCAACCAAGAATGTACGCAAGCGCGGGAACGCCCCCTGGAATTCCGTCAACGTTGACGCCGAATCGATATAGCAATTCCAGTGCCGCGACATTTCCACTGCCCGCCGCAATATGCGTGGAAACGCCGTCGGTCGGATTTGCGCCGCTCTCGAGCAGCAACTCTGCAAGCTCAGGCTGCCCTGTCGCAATCAGGGCTCCCCAGAGAACTGTCCGTGGCAGCTCCGGGTGCCAGTTCCAGTCATATTCGGCGTTTGGATTCGAGCCCAGTCTTAGTAGTTCTCGTGCAATTCTCACAAGCCCCTTCGCTCGCTCGGGCGAATCCTTCTGCAGAAATGTGTGGCAGACGTATAGCAGCGGCTCCCAACTCTGAACTCCGCCTGGTTGCAGCGCTATCGCTGGATTCGCCTTCAGCCGCGCTTCCACTGCGGCTGCGTCGCCCAGCACTAGCTCCGTGTACAAATTGGCATTCGCGATGCCGACGTGCCTCGAGAGCAATCGCTTCGCTCGTTCGGGCGCGCTTCCGGTGGCGCAGCGCACAAATTCATCCGTTGCCCCTGCGAACGAAAGCGATCGCTCTTCCACTTCCTGCTTCAATTCAGTCCACGACTTAAAGCCATACTCACGCGCAAGTACAAATTGCGCGTCGTGTAAGGCAATCGCGTCTGGTTTAAGGGATCGCCCGATTAGTATCGCTTCGAATCTCTGAATTGCGCTTGGCTCTTGGCTTCGGGCTGCGGCGAGTAGCGACTTGGCTTGCTTCTTCAGCTGCTCTAAATTGGCGCGCTCGGGTAGCTGCTGCAACGTCATAGGACCTCCATGCTTTAGCCTGGGTTCGCAGTCAGGCAGCACGGGATCTAGACGTGCATTCAACCTTCGGATTGGCAGTGGGCTTGGCCCTTCGCGCGAACCTGCTGGCGCCTGGAACGCACACTCCGTAAATACCACGATGCTTTCCGGCTTTCAAGGCCAAACGAATCTCTTCCCTTCCAAATCAGTCACTGACGATTGCCAGCGAGTATTAAGCAGCTCTGGCCTTATCATGGGTATTTCGGATGAGCGTCAGGTGCCAGAAGTCACGTTCGAGGAAGCGAACCGTAATCGAAGGTTCCGTGCCGCACAGAGAGCCATGACAGGCTAAAATGCTTGCGGGATCAAGTAAGTAAGACCGAGAACTTTCTGCAGTGGTTGGAATCAGACCCGGAGTGATATATGCCCGTATTGCCCATCTCCAGGCTGCCGGTAGATGAACAGCAGGAATTATTGGATGACCTGAATTATCTAAATACCGCCGAGATCAAATCCTTTTGCAAGCGCCACTCCATCCCGTATACGATCGCAATCGAAACCAGCGATGGGAGGAGGAGAAAGACAAACGAGGACGATCGGAAAGGTGTGATCCTGAACCGGATTCGCCATTTCTTGAAGACAGGTGTGGTTTTGGGGGAGACATTCTTTCGCGCGACCGTCGTGTGTTTTGAAGCGCCACCCCAAAAGCTCGCCCCCAACGACAGACTGTTTTATGGGCAATACGACAAGACAAACCGCGTTATGATCACCCTTCTGAAGAATCTGACCAGCGGGGAATTCCGAAATGGAGCAATCGCTAGAATTCTTGCAAGAGGCTTCTGGAGCAGAGGTAAGGCCCCTACATTTAAAGAATTTTCGTCCGCGTGGCTGCAAGCTGCGAGGGAACATAGCCGCCCAAATGCGGAGTGGGCCTTCTTGTCCGATAGAGCGCGCGGAACAGCTGGACCAGATTGGAAGAAATTACGAGCCAAGAAGGCAGCGACAGTGATGAACACGCTCAATCAAATCACTAGCGGATGGAAAACATAGCGCGGTTCATTGGGGTGGTCAGGTCGAGAAATTCCGGCAGCGCTCGAATTCCGCCCTGAGGCGCTCACGTGGAATCTTACGGATTTTGCGCGAGTCACCGTCAATCCTGGTGATCCGTCTAAGACCGTCCACAAGTCCGGTTGGAGGAAATGTGATGTTGCCAACTGTACGTCCACTGATGCGCTAGTCGGTTAGCAGCAGGGCTTGCCCTTGCTTGCCTCCCATCCCTCACGCGCAATCAGCGGCAACAATGCTAAGGCAGCAACGGGGTCTGCCCAACTCACGTTCCAGACCGCATTGATTACGAGACCCGCCAGAGCGATCAGCGCTAGATACCCACAGATGGAGGACTCGGCAGCATCAGCCCTCAACGCGGCGCTGGCTGTCGCAATTGAAAGTTGCCGTTTCCTCTTTGCAAGCCAAGGCATGACCACCGCGGCAAGGATGAGCAGCACTATTCCGATGGGACTGGACCGGGCCTCGACGTGGCCTAATAATGTCAGGATAGAAACTATGGCAACAAACGTTGCGAGAACAAAGAGCAAACCGCCTGCGATTCTGGCAGCTCGCTGCTCCGCATGGTCTCCGCGAGATGTTGAATAGAAGCGCCAGAGCACGAGTGCTGCAGAAAGAAGTTCGACCGCGCTGTCGCCACCAAAACCAAGAAGGGCTGGACTGCGGGCAGCCCAAGCCGCACCCAACGACACCAACGCTTCCACACTCATCCAGATGAGCGTTAGCGTTTGAATCCAAATTACGCGCTGAAGCACTTCCGGTGGGATGGTCTTCGCTTCCGTGGACATATTGATATTATGACACGTGAAATCGTGCAGACTCCCGTGAAGTCCCGATGTGGGAAGCGGGGTCTCGCCGAAGGTCCCATGCGTGTTCATTCCTCGAACCCCGTTTGGACCGTGAGTGCGGCGATTTAGTGGCAAATCCTTGACCGCCAAATCGCGCCTAACCCGCATATCGTGAGCGATACCCCTCGCCCATCCCGCCCGCGCCCAGCGGAGAAACAATTTCGTGGGATCCTAGCTTAATTACAACCGAGAGTCCCATCGCGTCGGGGAATTATAAAGGTGCACAAGGCAGAAGGAGCGATTTCGTTTGCGATCCTCGCCGAGGCCGTGCAAGTCTAGCAACTCGCCGAAGTGGCTCGTGGTCATGAACAGGCCTAGCAGATCGCCTCGATCGATGCAAAGCACCTTTAATATGCTTTGTTCGATGCCGTTTTGGCCGCGGCTGCAGCTTGCGACAAAACATAAGCTTGAATCGCGCGCACTTGATCGGGTTTTAGAGCGTCATGGAAAGAGGGCATGCCGCGGGATTCGCGAACGCCGCCCAGCACGATGGACTGGAACTGGTGGTGGGTCTCCGCGGTGACATAGCGAAGGTCAGGCACACTGGAGCCGGAGATGACACCGACTCCGTGACAGTAGAGGCAATAACGCATGTATAGGCCTGCGCCTTCGTGGATCGCGGCGGGTGTGGCGTTCATGTGGATCGCGGGCGACGGTGGGTCCTTATGCCCGAACGGCAGAACGTCTAGTTTTGTGTTGGCGCCAAGGGAAAAAGTTAGTACACGACCAAATCCCCGCTTCACCGGGCCACTGCCGGGGAGGATTGACTAGTCCCGCGTTTCCTCCCCAGCCAACCATCAGCGTCACGTACTGAACTCCGTCGAGAAGGTAGGTGACGGGCGGAGCCATAATGCCCGTCCCCGCGTCGAACTCCCAAAGCTTCTTGCCATCCGTGGCGCGATAGGCGCAGAAGATTCCGTCTGATCTGCCTTGAAAAACGAGGTTGCCGCCAGTCGCCAGTACACCCCCACTTTCAACCAGTGGAAGATCGGCGCGCCACGCTTCATGCTGCTCGACCGGATTCCAAGCGATTAGATGGCCGGTCATGGGCGGAGCAGCAAGCGCTTTTTGCGTAACTGGTCCATCGTAGGCGGCATCCTCACCGCGATTCCAAAGCGTGGGGTTCGACTTCCAGTTTTTGTCCGGGGCACTGAGGAAGACGGAGTTTTCTCTTGCCGGGACGTAGACCAGCCCAGTGACGGGATGAAACGCCATGGGGTACCAGTTATGTCCGCCACCAGGCGCCGGGGAAACAAGTACGGCCTGCCAGCCAACGTGAGCGCTCGGCGATTCCTGTGGACGCCCTGTTTCAGGATTGATACCCGTAGCCCAAGTGATGCCATTGACGAATGCTTTTGCGGAGATGAACTGGCCGGTCTGGCGATCGAGCACGTAGAAGAACCCATTCTTCGAAGCTTGCATGATGACTTTGCGCGTACCGCCGCCATCGTGAAATCCGCGAGCATCAAAGGTTGCGTGGCGTCG
Source organism: Candidatus Acidiferrales bacterium (assembly GCA_963723725.1). Taxonomy (GTDB): domain Bacteria; phylum Acidobacteriota; class Terriglobia; order Acidiferrales; family UBA7541; genus Acidiferrum. Next base: position 262,192 of record CAVRSA010000009.1, on the reverse strand, counting down.
TAGTCCCAGTTATCTCCAGGCGTGACCTGATAGTGCCAAACCAGCTGGCCGTCGCTCGCGCGTAACGCCAGAATGGAAGCGAGATACAAATTGTCGCCACCGCCGGGGCTGCGGAGATCGCGGAACCAGGCGATTCCATTTCCGGTGCCGGTGTACACCAAATCGAGGTTAGGGTCGTACACGATGGAGTCCCACGGCGTACCTCCGCCACCAGCAACCCACCACTGGCCGTGCCAGGTTTTCGCGGCGGTCTCCATGGCCTTGGACTCGAAGCCTTTGGCAGGATCGCCGGGAACGGTAAAGGTACGCCAGAGGAGCTTGCCGGTCTCGGCATCGTAAGCGGAGATATAACCGCGCACACCAAATTCTGACCCGGCGTTGCCGATGAGGACTTTTCCTTTGGCGATTCGCGGAGCGCCCGTAATCGCATAGGGCTTGGATTGGTCAACGGTGATGGCATCCCAAACCGGTTTACCGGACTTGGCATCGAGGGCGATTAGCCGCCCGTCGAGTGTACCGAGATAGACCTTGTCGTTGTAGAGGGCCACTCCGCGATTGACAACGTCGCAGCAGATGGTGCGAACGCGTGCACGAGGAACCTTGGGATCAAAGGTCCATAGGATTTCGCCAGTTCTTACGTCCAGTGCATAGGCAACGCTCCACTCACCCGTCGTATAAATCACGCCATTCGAGACCAGCGGCGTTGCTTCCAGTCCACGAGTAGTGCCGAGCTCGCGATTCCAAAGGAGCCCAAGTTGGCCGATATTCTGCTCGTTGATCTGATTCAAAGGACTAAATCGTTGTTCGTCATTAGTCCGACCGTAAGTTGTCCAGTCGGCGCCTGAATCTGTCTTAATTGTCGGAGAGGATTTCTTACAACCATCGATGAAGAGAGTCATGCAGAGTGCCATAGAACAGCAACCGACTAGCGATACGCTAAAGCGCAACCTCATGAGATCTCCAGAAAATCCCGATCCACTTTTTCCTAAAGATTGTGGCCGAATTGCGCGAGCGAAAAGAAAGAAGTGTTGAGTGATTAAAGACCGAGACGAAGCGCAAGTCAAGCAGCGGCGCGAAGGTCGAAGTACTGATCGAAGAGATGGTTGGGTCGGACTGAAGCCGATCGAGAGATTACGAGCGAGCCGTGGTGTCGTCGAAAAGCAGCGGTCAAAGAAGAGCAAGGAAGACCAATCTTAAGAGTGAACGGAGTAGTGCGCGCAAAAAGGATTTGACAGGGCGGACATTGTTAGAGCTAGGCGATTACGCCGTTTCCCGGGAGTTGACGAGGTAGAAGCTAATTTCTACGCTCTTTTTGGAGTTCCACTTCTTTTTCTGTTAAGTAAACCACTGATTCCAGCCTTCCGCTGTAGGCGCCAAAGTATGCTAGATAATGCTTCTTTTTCGGCCCTTCCAATTCAACTTCGAAATCGGAAAATCCGCCCAATCTATCGAGCCTTTCGACGGTGATGGGTCGGAATGTTATGTGAATAACCCTAAGCATGCCCAGGAACGGTTTCAGTTGCGACACTTGCAGCTCTCGCTTGAAGGTCTCTCGGTCGCCTAGAGAGCACTTTGCGCAGGTCGGAAAATTGTCGACGAACCATGCTATGCCACACGGAGCCGCCCGGATCGCTTGGATTCATGGCCCGGGCCACGACCATTCCTCCAATGGCCAAGGCCGCTATGCTCTGTGCAGTGGTGCGACGACGGCGGCCATGCTGGATCAGGCTGCGCTCCAAGACGCTAACCATAGCTTTGAACACAGTCTCGAAGGCGCGCCTTGCGCTTGTGCCGCTACGCGCGACGTCGGTCGGCAAGGCGACCATGGGGCAGGAGTTCTCGACGTTCTCGAAATGCTGACGAGATAGATACGCGCGGACGATTTGCGGCCCTACGTCGGTCGACGACAAGTCTACGTGCACACCTTCCCAGCAGATTTTCCACTCTGGGTCGGTGAAGAAGCACCCCAGTACCTCGGAATACAGATCGTTCTTGCTTTTGAAATAGCTATAGAAACCGCCGTGCGTCAGGCCCGTTCCGGACATGATCTGATGGAGAGAGGCGTTCTCGAATCCATGGCGATTAAATAACTTCCGTGCGCTACCGATGATGTTTTTCTTCACTCGTGCGCGATGGCCTGCTGGGTAAGGCATGTGGCCTCCTCGTCCTCTAGCCGCTGAAGTATGCGCCCAAGGGCCTTGGCTTGCCCAGCAAAATATTATCTTGAACATATTTCCGCCGGGTGCTGTTATGCATATCGGTGGAACGCAGAAATGCAGGGGGGCGATGATGGGGAATTTAACGAATTTGGCGGCGCTCGCGAATGGGCCCACTCGGCGGCAAACGATCGCCGGTGTTGCGATAGCCTTTGGTGTCTTGGCCCTGCGCTCGGCCGAGGCCTGGGCGAGCACCGAGGAGATTTCTCATTCGGCAGAATCGATTCATCAAGAGCCTGTTTTCAAGGCGAGCCGGAAGCGCGTTTACGATGCGCTTACGGAAACCAAGCAGTTCGACAAGATCATAGAGCTCAGTGGAGCCATGAAGTCCGGTATGCCTCCAGGAGCTAACAAAGCCACGGAGATCAGTCGCGAAGAGGGAGGCGCGTTCGCGATCTTCGGCGGGTATATCACTGGACGGCAGATCGAACTCGTGCCGGGCGTTCGAATTGTCCAAGCCTGGCGGGTGGGCAGCTGGGATCCGGGCCTTTATTCGATTGTGAAGTTCGAACTCACCGAGCAGGGCGCCCGAACCAAGATCGTTTTTGACCAGACCGGCTTTCCCAAGGGCGACGGAGAACATTTGGCCTCGGGATGGAAGGCCCACTATTGGGAACCGCTCCGGGAATTCCTAGTTTAAGTGTTGCGGCGCAACGCACCGGATGGGTGAAGCGCCTCCAATCTGGACATCTGTTCGTGCCGGGATCCATATGGTGCGGACACGCGTTCCTTCGCACGCAATTCCATCGTCTTCTTCTACGCCTCCCTGTAATCCAGCGCAAAATGAATGCCTTGCTGGAATCTAGGAGGTCGACCGCTGTACTCAGGTATTCCGGCGCATCATGGGCGTTGCAAACGCGCGTTTCCTCAGTATCAATGGCTCCCAATTTGGCCGCAGCGAATTCCTGGCACGAGTCGCTAGCGAAAAGACAAGCTTGGAGAAACTTCGATACGAACTCTTCGATACCGGTTGTCACCCGTGCTGCTTAAAAGAAACACGGAACCGGATCATCGGCCCAATCTGCCCTTTTTTGCCCCGCGTCGCGAGAAACGGGGGATTTTGACGCACCAGCTCTAACCGCATTTTCCTCACTGGACTTCTCGCGCGGCAGCAAGGACCTCAGAAGTAACGCTATCGATATCCGAATCGGTTGTTAGGAGCCCGGGGATTATCCCAAGGCGCGCCGTGACTTTGGCACGGCCCATTTGCGAAACTAAGGCTACTTCATTTCTGGTTTGTTGTGCAATTTAGTGCACATAGTCAGTGCATTATTCGGATCGACGGCGCTATCGCCCTCTTCAATATGCTGAATCACACCGTTCTTATCGATCACAATATTGGCGCGTTGAGCCCACTCATAGGTCTGATTCTGCTGGTCATAGCCTTTGAGAATACCGTAGGCTGTCAGCATTTTCTTGTTCATGTCGCTTAACAGGGGAAACTTAACGCCTATCTGTTTAGCGAAAGCGGCATTGGCAGCGGGTGAATCGATGCTTACCCCGAATACTTCCGTGTCCGACGTATCGATCTTTCCAGAAGTGATTCCAGACTGGACCGCCTGGAGTTGTTTGGTTCAACCACCTGTAAAGGCGAGGACGTAAACCGCAAGAAAAACATTTTTTTTGCCGCGGTAATCACTAAGTTTGACGGGTTTCCACTGATCGCTGAGGAGGGCAAACTCTGGAGCTGCATCTCCTACTTTCAGGCTCGTCTTGGCTACTTCGTCCGTTTTCTGGGTAAGTGGTGACGAAAATCCGAACAGAGGGGTCATGGCCAAAATCAAAGAACAACCCTTTAGAAAACGTCTCATTCAAATCTCCCAACTAACAGACCGGTAAGGTGGGACAATCTTATCCCAGCGGGAGTCATTGTGCGAAGATGAAAGTTCGTCCGCAAATGACGCCAATCAAACGAAACGGCGAAGACGGAAGTTGTCGACGAATAGCTGGCAGCAACTTCCAGGTCAAACCACGTTTGGAGATTCATCCAGAACGTCGAACTATTATTGAAGTAGCGCGCAAAACGCAGGGCTGTGTCAGCAGTAATTGCGCGTTTCTCGTTGACGATGTCGGCAATCCGCGTCACAGAGACACGCAAGTCTTTAGCAACTCTATTCATACTCAGCCCGAGAGGGGCCATAAACTCTTCGCGGAGAATTTCTCCCGGATGCACCGGCTTAATTTTCTTCGTCATCCTGTTCTCTCCTAGTGATAATCCACGATCTCAACTTCGTAGGCATGCCCGTCGCGCCATTCAAAACACACGCGCCATTGTCCATTGACCCGAATGCTGGACTGCCCTTTCCGGTCTCCTGTCATGCGCTCTAATCTGTTTCCTGGCAGCGTTGAGAGCGTCCGGATGCCCTGCGCCGCATCCCAGCTTCCTAAGAGCCTGGCGCTCGATAGCTTTGAACCGGCGGACAGACTCTCGACACTCCACGATCAAGATGACCTGAGTCGTGTCATTGATTCAGTGTTTTTGTCCTGGTGAATAGGAGTCTACCTATTCCGGCCTGTACGTGACCTTTCCGTTCATCATGGTCAGCTTTACCTTCGTGGTACTGATGTCGCTCGGAGGAATCTTATACAGGTCCTTTTCCAACACCACGATGTCGGCGAGTTTGCCGACTTCGAGAGAACCAGTCGACCTTTCGAGGTCCAAAACGTACGCCGAGTCGAGCGTAGAGGCCTTGAGAGCCTGATCCAGCGTGATGCGCTCGTCTGCGGGCGGCATGATGGCGGTGAACTGCGTCTCGCCGTACTGCTTGAGAATTGCCCGCGTCAGCGCGACCTGGATAGCATCGAGCGGCTTGTAACTCGAAACGTAGCCTGCTGCCGGCCAGTCGGTCCCGAACGCCAGCCTGCCTCCGGCTTTCAGAACGGAATTCATGCGGGCCCACTCTGTGTCGACAAGTTCGGTGCCGAGAATCTTCATCATCACCTCGCTGTAGGGGTCGGGGGTGATCCACTGGGCGGATGTCTGCATGGTTACATTCAGTTCTCTGAACCGTGGCACGTCCTGATCTGTAATCATCAGGGAATGCGCAATTGTGTGCCGTGAGGGGCTATTGGGGTATTGCTTCTGGGCTTTGGCCACGATGTCCAGATATGCACGAATTGCGGCGTCCCCATAGCAGTGGCAGTGGGTATCCAGTCCGTTTGCCTGCGCTTTCAGGACAGCTGCCTCCATGAGCCTGGGATCGAGAAGGTAGTCGCCATAGAAGCCGGGCCGGTCGAAGTAGGGCTTCAGCAGCACGGCCGTGTGCTGGGCCTCTCCACCGTCGGCGTTGACCTTTAGTGCGCCGAACTGCACCAATTCGGAGTGATATTTGTCACGTAGCTTCAGCGCAATTCCCGCCGGATCCTCGGTTGCAGGATTGTTCCAGTAATAGCTGGCAACCACACGCACAGGCAGCTTGTTTTCTTTCTCTAAATTCTGATAACCATCCAAGCCGTCCTCGGTCGACATGGTGGAAATTCCGGCGTCAAACACTGCCGTAATGCCTGCCGCCGAGAACTTCGGCAACATTTCGGTCAAAGCTGCAATGGCGAGTTTGGCGGAAGGTGGCTGCAGTTTGAAAAACACAGCTTGTTCCGCTGGGCCCTCAACCACCCAACCGGTCGGCTCACCAGTCTTAGGGTCTCGCATAAAGAAACTGAAGCCGGGCACTGGGTCCGGAGTTTTAGCGTTCACTCCTGTCATCTCCAGGGCTTTGCTGTTTACCCACCCGCTATGGCCGTCAATCGCAAAGAGGAATACAGGACGGTCGGGGAATAGTTTGTCGAGAGGCTCTTTGGTTGGTCCAGTCGTGGGAAAGAGCGAGTAGCGCCACCCGAAGCCGCGAATCACCTTGGCATCAGGGTGAGCGTCGGCCCACTTCTTCACAGATACCAGCAACTGATCAAGCGAGTCGAACTGCAAGTCGGCGCCTTCTGCCACCATCGCCATCGTTGGGTGGATATGCGATTCAACGAATCCCGGCAGCAGCATCTGCCCTTTAAGATCGATGACCTGCGTCTTGTCGCCGACGAACGGCTTCACACCATCGTTTGTCCCCACATAAACAATGTACTTGCCTTTGATCGCAATGGCCTGCGCCTGCCGGTTCTTCGCATCAATCGTGTAGACCGCGCCGTTCTTGAAGACGTAATCCGCCTGATCGGCTGCGATGCCGCTTGCCGGCAGCCCCAGTCCAAGTAGGAGGCACAATCCAAGAAATACTGCCAACTTCATGGATATTTTCACTGGTCTTGCTCCATTTCGTTCGTGTATTGAGGTGTATCTCATATGAACCATTGTTACCAACGATGATGAGATCAGCGCAGCGGCCCGCACGACGCTAGTCATCCCTTTCGACATGTTGCAATTCGGTAGCCGCTAGGAACGCGGATATTCTCTTGGATTTTCTAGGCGTAGCACTGAGAGTGGCCTTCGCATTGGTTCCATCTGTCGTCCAAATTCCAGAAATTAGATGAGGGGCGATCCATCGCTGGAAATCAATCGCCACGGTCGTTTAAGGAATGATGGGCCAGCACAGGTGTCGAAGATGGTTCTGTCACTGTTTCGAGTAATGAAGCGCAACGCATCCTGATTTGAAAAACTTTGACTCGACAAGTTTTAATTGCAATTTCTCGGGCAGGCTGACGCCCTCCATCAATCGTCTGCCTTCTCCAACAATGGTCGGCATAACGACAAATCGATATTCGTCAATCAGGCCAAGCTCTAGAAGTTGTGAGGGAATATTTACACCGCTGGCTAAAATATGTTTACCCTGCTCTTGCTTCAGTTTAAGTATTTCGTCGCGAAGGTTCGTACGAACAATTCTCGTATTTTCATCTTCAGCGCTGGCCAATGATCGTGAAAAAACAATCTTCTTCTTGGAGACAAAGGTTTGAGCAAATTCGATATCCGCTCCTGGCTCGGACTGGCTTTCTGCGATATCAGGCCAATAAGGAACCATCAATTGATAGGTTTTACGCCCAAAGACGAGCAGGTCGGCATCTCGTAGAAGCTGCGTACTGTATGCAAGTAGTTCGTCATCATCGGGGGGATTGAATTTGGCATGGTCGCAGCAACCATCCAGGGAAAGGTTTATTGCGTAGATTACTTTCCTCATCGAATTATCCTGCCCCCTCTCGCTCGTCCGCGCTCATGAGAGTTTGACTCAGGATGCTCAAACAGTATGGCGACGAGCGGTTCATAAGCCGCACTTCGATCAGCCATAGGGGGCGTACCGCAGAACGACCTCGCTTTTGCCTCGCCGAGCATCGCGACTCAAAGCGCCGAATACACCATCTGCGCGAACAAATCGCCGTTGAAAAAGCCCTTACCCCAGGTGGCGTCCAGGTCCGCGAATGGTTTGCTCGCCGCCATTTCGCCGACCGATTTGCCGGCGACCTTCAGTTTTTGCACACGATCGCGCGCCACAACCAGCATGTCCCGAAACTTGGTCAGATCAGCTTTGTTGCCCAGCGGGCCATGCCCCGGAACGATCTTGGTGTTGTTGTCGGCCAAGGACAGAACTCTGTCGGCGGCGACAATCATCCCGTTGATTTTTCCGCCTGTGCTGGCGTCGATGACCGGGTAGAAGCCGTTAAAGAAAGTATCGCCCATATGGATCACGTCGGTCTTCTGAAAGTGAATGTAGATGTCGGTGTCCGTGTGCGCTGGATCGAAATATTGCAGCATTACAGTTTCACCGTTGGCGTGCAGTTCTTTGCTGCTGCTGAAGGTCTGCTGCGGCAGCGCATCCGCAGGGGATGCCGGAAAGTGCAAGCCCATAAGCGCGCTGTCGTGTGGCTCTGCCATGCGGACCTTGGTGTTGTCGTGGGCGAGCACTATGGCGCCCGCAGCGTGCAGATTGGCGTTGTTGTCGGTGTGGTCGACATGCCAGTGCGTGTCGATCACCGTTTTCAGCGGCGCATTGCCGATCCCATCGAGATTTTCTTTCAATTTAGGCCAGGCCGGCAGAAGAAACGTGTCGACCACGATCTTGCCGTCAGGCCCGTTCAACACCACAACATTTCCCCCAGGGCCGGAAAGTAAGGTCAGATTTTCCGCGAGCGGTTGCGAGTGGATAGGTACGGTGCCCATCTGCGCGCGCATGGTCGCCAGAGAGTCGGTCGGAGGCGCTGCCTGCTGACAAAGAGCAGGAACGCCGGCGTTTAGAAGACTTGCTGGAAACAGCTGGGCGAGAAGGGCGCTTCCCGCAAACCCGGCGGAATTTCGCAGCATTCCGCGCCGTGTGCTTCGCTTCTGAAAAAAACTCGGGATCATTTTCGCTCCGGCTTTCGAATGTGGATTCGGATGAGTTGTCTTTCGTCATTCCGCCGCGTACTCTAACTGAGTTTTGGTTGTTCCGCTAACGGGAAAGTGGCGAACTATGTCGGAAAAGGGTCAAGCTCGTAAATCCATGTTCTCGGTTCAGAATATGGAAGAACTGGGGCGTCTCTACGAGAGCAATACGCCGGTGCTGGCATATGACTTCAAGAGGCGGATGGTCGAGGGCTGGACGCCGGAGCACAGTCACCACCGCGGGCAACTCGTCGCGCTGACACAGGGGTTGCTAATCGTCGAAACAGAAAACGAGCGATGGCTGTTTCCCTCCCAGCGTTGCGCATGGACTCCGCCAAATTGTAAGCACGCGGCGCGTTCTGTCGGGGGCGCTGCGGGCTCGATGGTCGACTTGTCTCCGGAAATGTGCCGCGGACTGCCCAAGACGCCCTGTGTGTTCAACACGTCGGAGCTGTTATTCGCCATCGTTCATCGTATGGTCGGTTGGGACCTCCGCCAACCACTCAACGCGGCGAAAAAGCGCTTGATCACAACGCTGCGGGATGAGATTCGACAGCCTGAGCAGCAGCCGTTGCGTCTGACCATACCAGCAGAAGAAAGACTTGCCAGAGTTGCAGATGCTCTGCTGGATGATGTTGCGGATGACCGCACGCTGGATGCTTGGGCAGATGTTGCCGGAATGGCCCGCCGTACTTTCATGCGGGCGTTTTCGGCTCAGGCAGGCATGTCATTTGGCCGTTGGCGACAGCAGGCGCGGTTGTTTGCTGCCCTTGAGATGCTGGCACAGAAGAAATCTGTCACGGACGTCGCTATCGCAGTCGGTTACGACAGTGTAAGTGCCTTTATAGAAATGTTTCGGACGATGCTGGGAACCACACCACAGACATACTTTCGAGGTAGGCATGAACCGGGACACAAGTAGAACCGGAAATTACGAGTCGGCGAACCCATTTCCACAATCCATGCTTGCTATGGGTTTCACGAAACTAACCCGAACGTTCTATGGGATCCTGTCTTATCAGGGTGGGGTCCCCCGTGCGAAAAGTGCCCGAAAACTCTAAGGGCGCTCAAAGCCAAGCTGAGCATGTATGCACCCCGTAGCGTCTGAATGAGTTTACTCAAGTACTGGGACCAGTTATCCGGACTGAACCATGCTGCTCTGTTCGTCTGTCACTTTTGACAATAGACCTCATTTTGCGTGCTCAGTACCCTAGCATTCCCAGTCTAACTCGGAGGGACAGATGAACGCTTCCAGCTTGATTCGATTCCGGTTAGTACACGCGCGCCAACTATTTACAGCGCTCGCACTTGGATTGACATTTATGGGTATTCAGGGCTGCGGCGGGCCGCAGAAATCCGCTTCGGAGAATCCAAGCCCCACAGTGCAAAGTCCCACCCCTATGGGCCAGGTGCCCAGCGGTGCTCCGATTCCCAAGTTGACATCGGTTCCCGGCAGCGTCGTAGGTCTTGTGCTTGGAGGCGGTGCGCCGATCGCCAATTCGACGGTGACCTTGTGGGCGGCCAGCACAGGCGAACCCAAGCAAGTAGCGCAAACACAAACTAGCACCGACGGTCGATTCGAGCTTCGTTTGAGTGGGAGTTCCGACAAAGATACAAGCCTCTATCTCGTTGCCAAGGGCGGCGAGCCAACAGGGAGCGCAGTTAAGGGAGATAACCCCGCAATCGCACTGCTTACGGTCTTAGGTAGCACCTCCCCGTCAATTGTCACAATTAACGAAATGACGACCGTCGCGTCGGTGTGGACAAACAATCAGTTCCTCAACGGAACTGCGATTAGCGGTACCGCACTCGGATTGCGCATCGCCGCGGGAAATGTGCCCAACTTCGTTGACCTCGCGACGGGCGGCTACGGCGTCATGATTCAGGACGGATTCAACAGCACGCAAACACCAACGATGGCGAATTTCGCGACACTTTCGAGTGTGCTCGCTGGCTGCGTCACCCGCGTAAAGGCGGACGCCTGCAACAGTCTTTTCGCTGCTGCGACCGGACCAGAAGGCAAGGTGCCGTCTGATACCCTCGCTGCGGCCCATTCAATTGCTCGCAACTCTGGATTCAAGCCTGAACGGGTCTTCGCGTTGTTGGATGCGTTTTATCCCGTGCCGCAGGGCAAACACCTTCGCGCCACCCCGTACATGCCTTATCTGAGCTTTGCGCCCGGCGCTTGGGTTCTTCCACTCAAGTTCGCAGGAGGTGGTTACGCCGGTGGTGCCAAAGTGATGTTCGACAGCGAGGGCAATGCGTGGAGCGGCGCTAATTTCCTAGTGGGCGGCCAGGGGCATGATGCTTTGTGGGACGGCAACATGGCAAAGTTCGCTCCAAATGGACAGCCCCTATCGCCGATGACCACCGGATTTACGGGCGGCGGTCTAATAGGTCCCGGGTTCGGAACGGCAATCGACGCCAACGATCGCATATGGTTTACAAGCACTGCCGGCCAGACGATCTCACTGTTCGACAAAACCGGCAAACCGCTTTCGCCACCCGAGGGCTATAACTTCGGCGGCAAACTCGGTGTCATGCAAGGCATCATCGTTACACCGAACGGCGATGTATGGGCGCTCGACTTCGGCAAGGACAAGGTCGTATACATGCCCCAGGGCGATCCGAGTAAGGCTAAGTTCTACTGCGAGGCTCCCGCCGGTACTCCGAGCAAAGACGGCCCGTGCAAGTTGAACGGTCCGTTCCATCTGGCGATCGACCAGCAAGACCGAATTTGGATTACCAACGCCATCAGTGACACAGTCACGCGCTTTCCCGCGAGCGACCCGAGCAAGATCGAAATCTTCAAGGCTGGCGCCAGCGGTAAGGGTATGGCAATCGACAGCAAAGGCAACGCGTGGATTACCAACACGGCCGGTGATGCCCTGCCCCTCAACATCAAGTTACATCTTCTTGAATTGAAGTTGTCGGGCAAGTTGCCGGACGTCGATCACGTCATGGTGGCTTGGCTGGCAGCGCATCCCGGCCAGGGCAGTGTCACGATGATTCGACCTGATGGCAGCCAAGCGCCCGGTTCCCCATTCCACGGCGGAGGCAGCATCTGGGGAGCTTGGGCGGTTTCGATCGATGGTAACGACCATGTTTGGGTTTCCAACTTCGCGCCGGGTGGCGGTCTCACTGAGCTTTGTGGTGCTCGAACCGAGACCTGTCCGCCAGGCATGAAGACCGGCGATCCGATTTCCCCGAAAGGCATCGGATATAAAGGCGGCGGTATGCAATTAATGGTCGATGCGTCCATCGATCCTGCCGGCGACGTGTGGATGTCCAACAACTGGCAGGATTACAATTCATGCTACGGTAAGCCCGACGAGGGTGTTTCGACCCGATGCGGAGGCCAGGGAATGGTTGTGTTTTACGGTATGGCCAAACCCGTCCGTGCGCCCCAGATTGGCCCAGCCCGCCAGCCTTAGAAAGTTGCTGTTGGCTATTGGCACTAAAACTAAGTGGGCGTCCTCTCAGATCTGAGCGGATGAAGAAACACGGCCTCAAAAGTTGCCATAAATAATCCCCTCGAAATTTCTCGAGGAGTGCTTCCTGCAATTTACAAGTCCCGATCTGTCTAATCGAACAAATTCCTCACAGTACCAAGATGGCCAGTCGAGATTTACTGTTGCGCAGTCCGACATGTATTTCAACTTGGAGTGGCACTGGCATTCCTGCCTGTTCTCTTCTTGTCACTCGTAACGCAGGTCAGCCGTCATGCGGCACCTTGTGCCCCTGCTTTAGAATCAACCAGATTTGTTTCCACAGCGATGTTACCGCGCGTAGCTTTGGAGTATGGGCAGATCCCGTGCGCTGCCTGAATCAGTTCCGTCGCGACCTCCCGATCCACGCCCGGCAAACTCACGTCGAGCCGCGCCGTCAGAAAGAAATCAACACCGTCGAGGTGCAGGTCGATCTGCGCGTCCACGGCCAAGCCTGGCGGAAGCGTAATTTTCTTTCTCGAAGCGGCGACCTCGATCGCACCCATGTAACACGCTGACCAGGCCACCCCGAACAGATCCTCGGCAGCCGGATGCGGTTGCGGCAGCTTGATGTCCAGAAACCCGTCACCGCTCCGCCCGGTGCCGTGCTGGCCGGAAGTGGTGTGGGTCTTGCCCGTGAACAGAATTCTCGCACTCATAGGGAACTCCTCTCGTTGTTGGGCTCCTCGATGACAGGCTTGCAAAATGATCCAAGCCCTGGGAGTATCCCGACGGGCCAGTCGATAGTGTCCAAGCTTTAACTGAGGACATGACCCATAGTAGACACCCCTTCGAGGAAACCGAAACTGCTCCAAGTTCGATGAACCAACGGCCCAAACAGTTGCAAGAAACCGAACGTCAATGTCTTTAGCCGTGCGGTACTCGACCCCGAAATCATTAGATCCTTAGGGCCTATTTAACCGTCCCCACTCAATCCACGGCGTGGCAAACACTTCTCTGGATTGAAGATCTGCGTGGTGCTCGCAGGAGGATACCAGGTGATACCAGGTCCGTACTGCTTGGTTATGGCTGCTAACACCAGCTCCCGATACGTCAGGCTACTGTCACGTTAAGCAGGACCTGCACCGTCAATTGATGGCGCACGCGAAAGTCCCAATGCCGGTGTCGGCCAAGATGTTATGACCTTGGAGAACTCGACGCGTTCATTAGATTTCCGTTAAACTGAATTGTCACCCGGAGCCCACGCCGATGCGCATCGCGAGCTTAGGTCACGCTGTGTTCGCGGTCACGATGATCGGACTCGGCGCCGTGGGTCTGCTCGATCCTGATTTTGTGCCAATGTGGAGTCCCGTTCCCGCCCGTGTCCCCGCGCATGAACTATTCGTCTACCTCGGTTCCCTCATCTCTATTGCATCCGGCATAGGTCTGCTTGTTCCGCGCATGGCGGCCATGGCGTCGCGCTTGCTATTGGCTGCTCTCTTATTTTGGTTGCTACTATTCCGGTTACCAAATTTTTTTCTTGTAGGCGCTTTCGAGGCCTGCTGGTCCGTGGTTCCGCTCATGGTCACGATTTCCGGCGCTTGGATACTGTTTGTGTGGTTTGCCTCTGCCTGGGACCATCAACACCTCAGCTTTATCAGCAGCAATAACGGGTTGCGCATCGCGCGTGTCCTTTTCGGCCTCTCTCTAATCTTCTTTGGCGCGGCTCATTTCATCGACGTAAAAGACACGGTTTCGCTCATTCCCCGTTGGCTGCCAGTTCACCTATTCTGGGCATATTTCACGGGCTGCGCCTTCATCGCGGCAGGCCTCGCGACGCTCGTCGGGTTCATGGCGAGGCTGGCGGTCGCGCTGTCGACCATTCAACTCGGATTGTTTCTGTTCTTGGTGTGGATACCCATCGTGGCCACAGGCTCCAAAATCCCGTTCCAATGGAGTGAGACCATCCTTACTGCCGCGGTCATGGCGGGCGCCTGGATGGTTTCTGATTCTTACGGCGGCATCCCGGGGGCTGCTCTCAACCAACCGTAGTATTTGGCCGACGCAGGACGGCGCCGCTTGCGCGCAAAGCGAACGGCATTTGGCCGAACTGGAGCGGTTTGCTCGTCGCCACGAGCGACAGGCGAAGAAGATCCTGCGAACTGCTGATAAGTCCCGCTAATCGTCTAATGAAATAGTGCCCGTCAACTGATAGGCGATAACGCCGTTTCCCATGACCTAGGCTGAGGGATGTTCAATTGCGTCGTCAAGTTGTCGCCATGAATGGCCACATGAATGACATTTCCAGACTCGACGCTTGAGTGGTATAGGTAAACCAAAGAATGCACTAATGAACGCGACAGGCTTATTCAATTCCTTAAATGAAATATCGACAGACTGACAGTTTGGGCAGTGAGGCTGCTGAAGCTCCCCGACCCTTCAACGTTGAATCCCTCAGGTGGGCGTTGGTCTACCAAATTCTGAGCGTTGCCAACGTCTTGCTGTCCGACCCAAAGTCTAACCCCAGCAATCAAGCCAGACCAAAACCAGTCCATCCGAATCAAGTTCTCGTCAGTCAAGAAGCATTCAATGCCAGCGAAATCCAGAATGCTTTTGACAACGACGGCCTCAGGCAGGTCCCTGTACCGCCGCAGGATGACAAATTGTCTTTGTTCTTTCCAGACGCAGGCCATTTCTTCCGGGTGGCCCGTGTTACCGGGCAGCTCATAGGTTACAATCGCGTGTTCGATCAGATTCTGCTCCATCAAAGGAGAAACTCGGATCGTAAGAAACTATGAGACTGCATACAACCGCCATTAACTTCGCCGCGTTCGTGGCCCTCACCGGATCGCTGCTTTCTTCGGGGCTCGCCCAGACATACACACAGCGCTCTAGCCCGGCCGAACGGACAGAGGCCAACGGATTTTCGGATTCGGGCAAGGCCGCGCTGTCTCGCGAGCTTAGCGACGCCATCAGTCGTGGCGACGCGCCGGGCGTGGTCGCCCTCATCGTCGGCCGCGACGGTGTACTCTACGAAGGCGCAGCCGGTAGGCTCGACGTGACTCGCGATCTAGCGATGCCCGTGAACGCCATTTTTTCCATCGCGTCCATGACCAAGCCGGTTACTTCGGTGGCCATCATGATGCTGTTCGAACAGGGCAAACTCAAACTTGACGATCCAGTGTCGAAATACCTCATTGGCTTCGACAACCTGCAGGTCATTACCAAGTTCAACGAGAAGGACGCAACCTACGAAACGCGACCGGCCAAACGACCGATGACGATCCGCCATTTGCTGACGCATACTTCTGGCATCGCCTACGGGGCTTTCAATCCGACTGTGGACCGGCTCAAGGAGGTGACGAAAAAGCACGAGTGGGAGCTACCGCTATTGAACGATCCTGGCGACAAATGGAACTACGGCCCTAGCACCGTGGTACTTGGCACGATCGTCGAGAAAATCAGCGGCGAGCCGCTCGAAGCATATTTCCAACAGCACATCTTCGCACCGTTGGGCATGGTGGATACGTCCTATGCCGTGCCGCTCGCTGAACAGTCGCGCGTGGCAACGGAGCACAGCCGTATAAACGGTGTGTTGCAAGAACAGCCGCGGGAACCGATACCGGCGACGCCGACAGCCCCGTTCCGAGGCGATTGTTGCCTATACTCGACCGCCCAAGATTACGGCAAGTTTATGCAGATGCTGCTCAACCGAGGGCATCTGGGCCCCGCAAAAATCCTGAGCGAGAACTCGGTAAGGATGATGGGCGAGAACAACATCGGCTCCATCTTCGTAGAGGTGCAACAGGCCGCCGACCCCTCGCTCGCCAAATCGTTTCCGTTAGGTGCGGGCCACGATAAGTTCGGCCTCGGTTTTCAGATAGCGTCAAGCGACCCGAAGTATGCAAAGTTCCGCAGCGTGGGTAGCATGAGCTGGGCCGGCATTTACAACACCGAGTTCTGGATCGATCCTGTGCGCCATATTGGCGTCGTCCTGATGATGCAGATTCTGCCATTCTACGACGAAGGCGCTATCCGTACGCTTCGCGACTTCGAGGAGTCGGTGTACCAAAACATCCGGTAACCTGAGACTCTCAAAACTACATGCCCTGCTAGGTACGGGTCATGCCCTCTTTCCGGTCGGCTTCAGCATGCCATGCATCCCGAGCCAGCGCACAAAGGCATCGAACCAACCGGTGCTCGTAGTTTCTTTCGGGTACATCCCGAAGCCATGGCCACCCTGTTCATAAAGATGGAATTCGACGGGGCGCTTCGCGGCCTTCCAGCTATCGACGAGCCCGTAGCCGCTGTTGCCGAAAAAAGGGTCGTCGGCAGCCAGGGCGATGAACAGTGGCGGCGCCTCGGCTGGCACCGTGACCGACGCAAGGGGACCGTAGATATTGCCGATGAAGGCGGGCTTCGCATCCTCGCCGGCAAGTGTAGTTGCCATTGTCAGCATCGCTCCGGCGGAAAAGCCAATCATGCCGATCCGGTTGGGATCGACATGCCACTCGGCAGAGCGCTTCCGGATAAGGGCAAATGCCGCGCGGGCGTCGGCGATCTGAGGGGCTAGACCAGCAATCGCCTTTTCGGGTTCGGGGCGCGGCCGCGCAGGGGCCGAAAACATTTCCCGCATGGATTTTTCGAACCCTGCCATGTCGGCCGGTGTCTGGTTCAAGCGATACTTCAGGACAAACGCGGCCACACCCTTTTCCGCCAGTGCGCGGGCGACGTTCCAGCCTTCATTTTCCATGGACAAGGTGAAGAAACCGCCGCCGGGCGCGACGACAACGGCGGCGCCGCTTGCTTTGGCGGGGTCCGGAAGAAAGGGCGTCAGCGTCGCAATCGTCACGTTGCGCGCGAACTGACTGGCGTACTGGCTATGCCAGGCCTCCGGGTTTGTCGCACCGGGCAGCGGACCGGTGCCGAGTTCGATCGCGTTGGGCTGCGAAGGCGTGGCGATGGGTGTCATCCGGTCATTTTGCGCATGCGCCGGCAATGCAAGCCCAGCGACCAACGCAAGCCCAGCGAGTGGCAAACGAAAATGGTTTGACCCCGCTAAAGCTCGATTCGTCCAGAGATTCGATATCTTTCTCACGTCAGTTTTCCTCAAGTTGTGTAGTAATTCAGAATCAAGCCATATTGCCCCACAGATCGAGAAGTGTCACGTATTTGAGGTTTGCGTTACCAGAAGCGTCTCTAATTCTTTTGGCCAGCGATTCACGAATCGAAAATGGGACGGGGTGTTCTCTTCCTAGTTGTAAGCGCACCATCGTGACAAAAAATACGCGACTTTTGGAAAAAGTCACTTCACTCCAAGGAATTAACATTGGCGGATGGGCTAAGCGAAACGGAAAAAACACAGAAAGGTAAAGGCCTTCAGGGTTTGCACCTATTACCAGACAGTTTCTGTAATGTGCTATTCCGCGCATGTACCCGCTTTCGCCTCGCCACTTCGAGTCATTGAACGTGACCCGGTATCGAAACCTGCGAGCTAGTGGGGCCCACCCAC
Source organism: Candidatus Acidiferrales bacterium (assembly GCA_963723725.1). Lineage (GTDB taxonomy): Bacteria > Acidobacteriota > Terriglobia > Acidiferrales > UBA7541 > Acidiferrum. The sequence continues at coordinate 244,741 of CAVRSA010000009.1, read as the reverse complement.
CCGTGTAACTAAGAAGAATGGATACCACCAACCAAAGGAACAAGAAATCCGCGAGACCAAAAGCCAATGGATGTCGGTCAATCCAATATTGCATTCGCCGCCTCAAGAACGAGACCGAATCTATCACGATTCAGGGTTAGGGCCTGGTTTGTCAGGAAATCGTCTATCGGGCTCATAGCAAGCCATGTAGACGATTATGCCGTTAATCGAGCACTTGGACTTGGATTGTTGCTTAGCTGCGTTCGTAGCAGGATAATAACTCCCAGCTCTCTGAATCTGGGGTACCGATGCCACGCTTACGAGCACTCTTCTTTTTTTTCCTTTTCGTTCCCTTTTTCACCTCGGGCCGAAATACCGAAATTGGAGAAGGAGTGATACAAGGTGTGGTCTTGGACGACGTTGGTAGTCCGCTTCCGGGAGCCAAAGTCCACGCAGAATTGAAGGGAGTCGCAATGGCAAAAGCGATTCGCTTCGTCGAGTCGGACAAGAACGGCTTTTTCGCAATCGACCGCCTTGAATTTGGTACTTACTACGTTGAGGCGATGAAAGAGGACGGCGGCTACGGAGGAATGTCCTGGTCGTTCTTCAATGACAGACCGCTTCCAACCGTTCAGATTTCTGCTCAAGCGAGAATCGCTGATGTCGTTGTCAGCCTTGGGCCAAAAGCTGGAGTCCTCACCGGAACGATTCGTGATGCCGTGACGGGCAAACCCATCATTTCGGCAGGTTTCGACTTGGTTCAGGTGAAAGACCGGACCAAATGGATAAGCACCGGGGCCGCACCACACTTTTGGGTCTTAATTCCATCCTTAAAAGACATAGAACTGAAAGTCTCGGCACCCGGGTACGATACTTGGGCTTATCCCGGCCCGAATCTTGCCCCGCAACCGCTGCAGATGGAACCAGGTTCGGAAACACATCTCGACATCCTCTTGAACCCAACAGAAAACACCGTTCGCCCAATTTCCAAGTTTTTGATTCCCGATGGGTATGTGGGCTGGCTGCGCGTGGAACACGATGTGGAGTGCGCTTCTCCTGTTCCAGTTGAGAGTGGAATAACCATTTTTCGCTTCACTAATGCAAATAGTGCAAACGTGCTGGAGACTTCTTCTCCGATGCCGGAAACCGCAGCAGAACGTCAGTACGTTTACTACTCGGCAGGAGGTTCTGAGCGAGATTTGGCGGCGGATTATCAAAACGGTAATGGCATGATTTGGCGCGAAACACCTGGTTCTCGTGGTGGCAAAATGCGGATGTTCATGTTTATCGTTGGTAGTGAAGAGCAGTCGAAGGGTCAACCACTTCCCGGATTTCCGGCACCTGTGTGTCCGTGAGGCTTGCTCACCAGAGAACTTTTCGCAGTCAAGTGCCTGTGTAGTCCGGTAATCGTCTAGTGGCGAAGAGTACCGGCGTTTCAGGGACTCGGGTTGCGAGCCACATATTCCTGCCAGAGTTGCCAGATTTCGGAGGCAATCTGAGCATAGTGTTCCCGAGAGCCTGCGGTGTCAGCATCGAACCATCGGACAAATTCCGCATGCACAGCTTCATGGACATCCTCCTGCGTGTGGCAATTCCGCAGTCTAGGGAGTATTGTTTCGGCTTCTAGGTCGTACTCGTCTGTGTTTTCTTCAAAATTGATTCCTATAGGGTCGTGGCGAAAGAGCAAGGCAGAAATCGAATCGAAAAGCGTTCCGTATTCCGCTTTGAGGCGTCGTCGACTTTCCAGAATCTCTTCGCGAGTTCTGCTCATTCACAAAATATGAGGAATCGGCCTAACTCTTGGTAAGTCGGGTTACCATTAACTTGGTTATCCATTGACGCGTCAGAATGGGGCTAGCTAATTTGCCCCCATGGCATGCCGACCTCAAACTAATCTTTGGGCCAGCCGAGTTCCTTTAGCGCCAGTCCGGCGTGCCAGATTTTTGTCATGTGGACGATCTTGTCAACTTCAAACTGCATAACGTAAACGTAATCGGTGCTCGTACTTCGTCCAGTCGGCGGAACCGGACCACCCAGACCCGAATGGGTCCCGTGAAATACACCGTAGGCCGCCACGTTGTTTCGGACCGCATCGGTGGCGAACGACTTGACCTCATACCTAGCGTTCGGCAAAACCGCCATGATACCTTTCATCCAATCGGTGTACTGTTCGAGAGTCTTGATGTCGAACAGAGGCTCTGCCTGTGCGGAAAATGTGGCGTTGGGCCTACAGTAGGCTCTGCAAACCTCCCATCCTCTGCCGGTCTCGCAGGCTGCGAAAAAAGCCTCGGCAACGTCCGTAATTGCTGGCATGTATAGTCTCCTTTTCGATTCGGAGAATACCACAGGACGGAGGTCTCGACCGCCACTGCCTCCGCAGATTCGGCGTGTGTCACCTAAGATTCAGAGCGCATGTTCGGTAACTCAAAATCCAATATCGGGCCGAGTCGCTAAGTCCCGAGGAGTCAGATAACGGAAACGTGAGTACTACGCACCCTTATTCTCTCAGTTGAAATCCGTCCCACGAGTATCCTAATCCTTAATTCGCGATGGGTTGCCAAAAATGGTAATCGCTTCCTTTTGAATTTGGTCGCGGAATTCCAGCGCCGGCGATCGTACTCCGACGGCAAATCCCACTAAAGCATGAATGTCCGAACCTCTGACATGGAAGTACACCTGATGATTCCAGCCGACGCCTGATGCGCATATCCCTCCGGCCGCAAGAGTAGCCGTTATTCCTGAATGATCGCCGCTTTCCCTAACTCCCGCTGGGTGTAGAATCTTACGGTTCTTGAAATCACAAATCCGCCCTTTGGAGTCAACACGATGACATTAAAACGCATTTTGGTCCTAGTCGTGGCAATTCTATTTACCTCCGGATTGTCGTTATCGAACGCGACGGACAAGAAGCCAGCGAAAACAGCCGAAGATGACCAACCCGGATGGAACGAATCGCAATTGAGGCAACCGGCGGTCGAGTCGATCGACTTGAACGCCTACAATGCCATCCGCGAAGAGGGCCTTCAACACTCGCACGTAATGGACTTCGCAGGAGGCCTCATAGACGGAATTGGTCCCCGGCTTACCGGTTCGCCGAATATGGCCAAGGCCAACGCTTGGACAAGGGATCAACTGACGAAGATGGGTTGCGTCAATGCGCATTTGGAGGACTGGGGTGAGTTCGGCATGAGCTGGCAGCAAGTGAACACCTGGGTCCGCATGACGGAGCCGGATATGGCAGTGTTTATGGCGCAAGCCACTCCCTGGTCGCCAAGCACGAACGGAACGGTCATCGCGCAAGCTGTTTCAGTTGTAATCAACGAGGAGGCCGATCTGGCCAAATACAGGGGCAAGCTGGCCGGCAAAATTGTCCTCCTCGGGCCGATGCGCGAGGTACCAGTGCCGGACAAGCCATTCTTCACTCGATATACCGAAAAGGAACTGAAAGACCTGGAATCACTTCCGGTCACGGGCGACTCGGGTTACCAGGCACGACTGGATCGCTATTTGAGGCGCATGAAGCTAACGGCCCTGATCGCGCCATTTTTGGCGGACGAGAAAGTTGCCGGGGTCATCGTCCCGAGTCGCGACGGTGAAAACGGAGGCGGTACTGGAATCATCTTCGACGACAATGGGGCGGCACTGGGCCGCACGCCCTATCTCAGAAACACCGCCGTCACTTTTCCGGTTGTAGTGGCGCAGATTGAAAGTTATGGGCGTGTGTTTCGATTGCTCGCGAACCACGTTCCCGTGTCGATCGAAATGAACGTGGAAACGAAATTCACAGGCGACCACGAGCATGGCTTCGATACGATTGCCGAAATTCCCGGCAGCGATCCAAAACTGAAAGAGGAAGTCGTGATGGTCGGCGGCCATCTGGATAGTTGGATCGCGGGTACTGGCGCCACCGATAATGGCGCTGGTTCGATCGTGGCAATGGAGGTCATGAGAATTCTGAACTCGCTCAAGGTGAAGCCCCGCCGGACGATTCGGATCGCATTGTGGTCGGGCGAAGAGGAGGGACTGTTTGGGAGCAAAGGGTACGCAAACCAGCATTTCGGCAACGCGCCGCTTTCGACTGCCCCAGATCAGATGCAACTTCCGGAATTTCTCAGGAAGGTTGTTGGGCCACTTGACTTGAGGCCTGAGCAAAAGCTGATCTCCGCGTATTTCAACGTCGACAACGGTACGGGCAAGATTCGCGGCATCTACACTCAGGGCAATGCAGCCGTGGATGGTATTTTTGAGCAGTGGATGGCTCCCCTGCGGGACCTGGGCGTGACAACGATTACTAACCGGAACACCGGCGGCACGGACCACCTGTCGTTCGACGCGGTCGGAATCCCCGGATTTCAGTTCATTCAGGACCCTATGGACTACGACACGCGCACCCACCATTCCAACATGGACACCTACGAACGCCTCCAGGCCGCGGATTTAAAACAGATCGCCGTTGTTGAGGCGATCTTCGTTTACAACGCAGCCATGCGAGATCAAATGATCCCGCGCAAACCGTTGCCGCATCCGGAACTGCGCGATCAGCAAATGAAGCCGCTGCCGGATTTGTATCCAACGGCAGTTGTTCCAGAAGCCGGCCCCGGGACCAAATAGCGCGGGGGGCAGATGAATCGCACGCCGGACAGAACGGCGCTCACTACTGCGTGATTTCGAACCACTGGCACGCTGTCGGTCTAAGAGCATCTTTGAATTCCTGGTTCTCCGGAACCATGCCTTCAAGGAGCGGATTGATCGTTCTCAGGCAGCTGCCAAACTTGCCGCCATGACAGGGGGCTCCTCAGCTAAGGCGCCCCCCAGCGACCCACGCATTTTTGATCCAGGGTTTCGCCGGTTCAAGAAGACGCAAGACGGACCTGCTTCGCTTGGTTCCATATAACCGAAGGCATTTATCTTCTACCTCAACCACCATTTTGAAAGTGGCATTACGAACTGGATCGAATTTTTTATTGTGTTATTTCCTCAATATCGACGAAGATCAGCGCCACACTTAGGACTGAAATGGCAAAAATCTATCTCGGACGTCATGTATTTGGCTTGGCCGCTGTAGTTTTTGGTGTGATCACTCTGGTTTGGGGCGACTTCAACAGCTGGCAGCAGATTCGACCTCTTGGCAACGTTCCACACCGGGAGCTTCTCGTCTACATCGTGGCTATAATCGAGATATTTGGGGGCATAGCGATTCAATGGTCTAGAACGGCGCGAGCCGGTGCTTACGCACTAGGCTCAATCTATCTCATCTTTGCATTGCTCTGGGTGCCCCATATAGTGGCTGAACCGCTCGTTTTTGACCGTTGGGGCAACTTTTTCGAGCAGTTTTCCTTGGTCTCGGGGGCACTGATCACATACGGATTTTGTCAACGCAGTTTGGAACCATCGGCGGCTGCTCGGATCGGATATTTCTTTTTCGGAATCTGCCTAGTTTCATTCACGACCGAACAACTCCTTTATCTTTCCGGGACCGCATCCCTCGTTCCCAAATGGATTCCTCCAGGACAAATGTTCTGGGCGATAACAACCACGATTGCGTTTGCGCTTGCGGCCATTGCTCTGCTTTCCGGACGTACAGCCCTCCTGGCATCTCGCTTGCTTACTGCGATGATCATCGGCTTCGGGCTACTGGTATGGCTGCCCACGCTTTTCGCCGATCCGCATAAAATATTCAACTGGGCCGGCAATGCGCAGAACCTGGCGATCGCCGGAGCGGCCTGGATCGTCGCCGATTATCTCAGCCGAAGGCGATCCTCCCTACTTCGCCCTTGAATCTTCCCACGCAAGCACTCAACGTGATTCGTTGTGATCAACTCTCAGCTCAGAAGCCTGGTGACCCTAGTTACTTCCAGCTTACTCGTGACTCGACAGCGCCGCGGAAGTGCTGAGCTTACGGGAAGTTCAAATGAATACGTTGGCGATCTTGAGTCAACCGGGGAAGCAATCTGGTGTCCACGCCTCAGGATGACGAACTGAGCGCTCCGCATCGATCCACCGATTGTTAAATTGATTCGGGGTGGCTGGTTTGCTAACGTCATCGTCATGTCCGAGCCTTCCACCGAGCAGATACGCGAATTGCTCGACTCCCTTTATCGCGTGGATTCAGGACGAATCCTGGCAACTCTGATTCGCCTGCTCGGTGATTTTGATCTTGCCGAAGAGGCGATGCACGAAGCCTTTGCGACAGCGCTGAGTGTGTGGCCGAGGAGCGGAGTTCCCAGCAATCCGCGACCATGGCTAATATCGACGGCCCGATTCAAGGCCATAGATAGTCTGCGGCGACGGGCACGATTCGATGCGTCTCAAGGCGAGCTCGCGCGATATCTCGAAACGCAGTGGAGTTCAGCGGAAAGGTCCAAGGAAGAGGACAGCCTCGAGGACGACCGACTTCGCCTGATTTTTACCTGCTGCCACCCATCCCTGGCGCGGGAGGCGCAAGTTGCGCTTACCTTGCGTGAGGTGTGCGGACTGACAACCGAGGAGATAGCGAAGGCTTTCCTCATCACTCCGCGTACCCTCGCGCAGCGCATTGTCCGCGCAAAGACAAAGATTCGAGAGACGCCGATTCCGTATGAGGTGCCAACACCGCAGGAATTGCCGGAGCGACTGGGCGCGGTGCTGCAGGTCGTTTATCTCGTCTTTAACGAGGGTTACTCGGCCGCGACGGGAACAGATGTAACGCGGGCCGAACTAACCGGCGAGGCGATTCGACTTGGCCGCTTGCTGACCGAACTCCGGTCAGAACCGGAAGTCATTGGGCTACTTTCCCTGATGTTGCTACAGGAATCCCGTCGCGCGGCGAGAACCTCCCCAACCGGAGAGCTGATATTGCTGGAGAACCAGGATCGCTCGCTCTGGAACCGGGAACAGATCTCGGAGGGAGTGGCATTGCTCGAGAAAGCCCTGAACTCCCGCCACTTCGGACCCTACACACTGCAGGCAGCGATTGCGGCCGTTCACGCGGAGGCCGAATCGGTCGCTGTGACCGACTGGCGGCAGATTGTTGAGCTTTACAACCGATTGCTGCGAATTCAGCCTTCGCCAGTTGTGCAACTAAATCGTGCCGTGGCAATCGCAATGCGCGATGGCCCTGAGGTCGGTCTGACGTATATCGACGAGGTGTTGAAACACGGCGAATTGGCAGATTATTACCTGGCCCATTCGGCCCGTGCAGATATGTACCGCAGGCTCGGCAGGACAGCCGAGGCACGGTCCTGTTATGAGAAAGCTCTGGCGCTGACTCAACAGGAACCAGAGCGGCAATTCCTGCAAGGACGGATTCGGCAATTGAAATAGAAAGAGGCTCGTCAGAAGCTGAAACGTTTGTTGGGACGACCAGGGCAAAGCACAGTTCTATGGCCCGGAAGAAGCAAATTTCTTGGATGATTTGTCGAATTCCGGTCCGGGCGTTCATCTAAGTAGCGAAGGCAGAGCAACCGCCCAGCCGAAGAGCGTTAGAGTAAAAACGGAAATCATGGACCGGCTGTCGTTTTTCGGTCTCCCAAACGACTATCTGATGAGAGCCATGAGCTACGGCTCTTTGAATCGCAGAAAACAAGGAGGCGATGGGATGAAATACATCTGTTTGGGCTATCTCGAGCCCGGCAAGTTCGAAAATATGTCTGAGAGCGAGCGCAACAACATGCTGGACGAGTGTTTCAGCTACAACGACGAACTGCGAAAGAACGGACATTTGGTCGCTGAGGAACCTCTTCAGTCCCCCAACACGGCGGTGACTGTGCACTGGAAGGACGGAAAGGTCGCAGTAACAGACGGTCCGTATGCGGAAACGAAGGAGCAATTGGGGGGACTTCAGGTGCTCGAAGCGCGAGATCTGAATCACGCGATTCAGCTCATTTCCCAATCTCCGGGAGTGAGGTTTAAGTGCGGAACAGTCGAGATACGCCCAGCAGCGGATATTACCGAAATGATCAGGGAGAGCGAGCGGCGACGGCGAAAGGGTACCTCGCGATGAGCGGGAAAGAATGATCGCTATTCTGGCCGAGTATTTCCTGGCGGGTGAATCGTCGGCTGCACGGAAGTTACATGACAGGCGTGGGAATCTCAACCGAAACTGTCGGATTCCACTCGTCTGCTACTTCGCATGCACTCAGTCAGTGTCTACACAGGCGAGATATCCCCGCTTGTCCACTTGGCCGATGGTGCAGGAAAAAATCGGCCAGTTCCCTGTGTTGATAGGATTCCACGGGACGTTCTTCTGAGGATTCACGGCCGTGCTTCCCGAAGCATAATAATAGGTGTAACTGTTGCGCTCGCTTCCGCCCCTCAGCAACTGCGGATACAACTCTTGAAATGAAGAGTCCAGCGTACCAGTCGAACCGTAAGCAGTCGAGAACTGATAAAGGTTCTGGAAGTGCGTCGGCGTCGGCACACCAGAGAGGTCGTAGCTGAACGATTGGTAATCCGTCGGAACCAATGAGTCTTGGGCTATCGTCAAGATTTTGTAGGCGGGGTTGTTCCCAAAGCATGGACTGATACCTGGCAACTGTTCGATAGCGTTGCCCGATGGCAAGATACGGAATTCATCCATGTGCGTATGCCCGGCGAGCACCAAGGTGACCACACCTGGGTACTTCTCTATCGTGGACATGAACCACGCCTGGATATCCGGGTCCCAATTCATCGAGACGTTGTCTTCGTTCAGTTGACCCGGCGTATCGCCCGCCATGCCCTGGGAATTCGCTCCCGGTGGCACATGCATCAAAATCCACACCTTCTGATGGGAATCCTGTGCAGAGGCAAGTTGCGAATTCAGCCATCCGATCTCCGTCGCGGCCTCGATACTGCTTGGGGCGGCGGCCACAAATGAATTGGAATTCAGACCGATTATCCGCAACTGCGACCCCAACGGCTCGGCTGAATAGTATCCATCGCTCGTGAAGGTACTCCAGAACGTCTGTTGCTCCACGCCGCCATTCAAAAGCTGGTTGTAGACGGTGGCGGCGTTGTTCATCAGAAAGTTGCTGTCCGGTCCCATTCCCGAAACCTGGTAAGTATCGATGTTCCCGGGCACGTAGATTACTGGGACATTGCCTACCGATGCCCGGATCTGCGCGGCCACAAAGGCGAACGTTTTGTCGACGAATTGCTGCATTGCCGCAGTCGCCGTCTGGGAGAGCGGAGGGCAATTCGCCGGCGGCAGCTTCACGTTATTGTACGCACAGGAAAAGTTCTCCGGTATGTTGTGGCCCAGCATGTCCCCAGTGAATAGAACGACCGGACTCGCTCTCATATGCTGTTTCACATCCCCTAGTGTTATCACCAGCAACGGATAGTTGGTGTCCGTTCCGTCGCCCGTCGGAGTCAGTACGTGGGACATCTGAAAAATGTCGGCCCAGTGGCTGGGATCGACTTCGACCAGGTCGGAATATAAGGTTGGATCGTAGAGCGGATTGAAATGCAGGTCCGAAATGGTTACCACTTGATATGGGTCCGAAACCGGAGAGGTTGGGTTCGAATCAGCGCATCCCCACATCGGTAAAGCGCCCGACAATAGTGAAAGCAGGCACAAACACCGCGAAATCCCGGCCATGATCTCTCTTCCTTGAATGGGATCCGAAACAACCACGCGGCCTTGCACAAACGGCAACGGAGCTGACGCGTCACATTGTCAACGGCACTCCCACACACTGCTTTCATCGGCACGTCCAGCACCAAGTCGACGCGCGAATAAGAACGTGCAGTTTCTTCAGTTCTGAAGAGAGGTAGTGACCAAATGTGACTTTTGGCCGTGTCCTAATTCCAAATTTAGGACAACAAAGTAGGACGCCACGGGCCGCCGCCCTCCCTTCCAACTGCGGCACTGACACGAGCCGACAGGCCCACAATTTGCCTTCACTGGAATGCCACGGGCTACAAAGAGAGGGCCGCTCCTGCATAAAACGCAAAACCAATAACTCTTACGACGAGATCATCAATCAGTGACTTATGGAGGTCGAGGGTTTTCGGCACAGCACCTACGCAAGCAAACAAACCGACGAACAAGCCACCATCGAACATCATGCGCAGCAGGAGTTCTTTCAACATTCTTGTTGGCCGGCGGTCAGCCTTAATCCCAAGCTGGATAGCATTCATCGCCTGATTCGGCCCTTCCACATCCAGGATTCGATATTTCCGCCCTCTTAATTTGTGAACATTTACAAAGAACTGCTCGATCTCCTGAATGAACTTTTTCCCCGTCTCGTCGATGTGCCGGACGTTCGCCCAATCGTGATTTCCCTTCTCGACTGCCACCACAAGATCGTTCCGCTGCGCTTTCTTGCCATCTTCCCTGTGCGCCTCGGATAGTACCTATTAGCCGGCAATTTACGGCGCAGCCACAGAATGCCGGTTCATCCATCAAAATCAAGACGTCGACCGGATCTCCATCCTCAGCGAGTGTTGACGGAACAAAACCAAAATCGTACGGAAATGCCATTCCGGCAGGTAGAACCTTCTTCAAAACGAATACCCGTTTGTTTTCGTCGAATGCATATTTATTGCGGCTGCCTTTCGGAGTTTCAATGATCACCCTAACGATTTCATTATCGTCAGCGTCGAACGGTTTCAGGCGGGGAGGATCTACGAGAAATCTATGGCTGATGCGATGGCTCATGAATTCTCCGTTTGGAAGGCTATGCGATATTCGATGAACAAACGGAATCACGACATCCAAATTCACTTGGCCTGCACGAGCAGATCTCTGTAGATTCTGATCCGCAGGCATTTAGCCGTTGAGAGCCACGGCCCCTCCACCCATGTAACACTCGGCTTTGCAAACTCCGTCTGCGTCAGGAGGACAAGGCACGCGGCGCTATTCCTCTTCCCGGTACCCGAATTAAAACACTAGAAGGGCGAGAGACAGGTTTCCGCGGGGATTGAAGCCGGTGGACACTGCGTGACGGACGAGAGCCTTCCAGAGCCGATCAGCCATGGACTTCGACGAGCTTCTTCGTTTTCAGCTTCCAGTTTTGGCTTCTGATGGATCTTTCCGGGATTGAGCGCCGCATCCGCCGACAGTTTGGTAATCGAGATGGCGAAGAAGAGGTAGCAACCCGGAAGCCTCATTCCGGGTTGCTCCATTTCATCTGATAAATCTGGGTCGCGCTGGTATCGCTCATGGCTGCGACATTGCCCTCAGGGGTTATCGATACGAAATCCTGTGCTCCTTGAATGGATGCATTCATACCAGTGAACTTCGTGAACAACTCCCACTTCCCCTCTGGCACCGTCAGCCGGTAAATTCCAGTTGGCTCGCCGGTTGCCGCTTCATTCGGGCCGCGCATCAAATAGAGTGACTTCGAATCCGGCGCCCATACAAAAAATCCCCAATCGTGTTCAAAAATCTTCAGCTGTTTCCATTGCTTCGCCTTTACGGAGTAAATCGCCAGGCTCTTCGGTGGATTCTGAATCCCTGCAAGGTACTGCCCGTCTGGTGACCACAACGGCGCATAGTATCCATCCGTTCCCGGCATGGTGGACACCTTTCGCGTTTCCAAGTCTAGAAAACGGATGCGCAGGTGCCCCGAGATCGGATAATCATTAAAGTAGATCGACTTTCCATCCGGCGACCAACTCGGTAGGACTTCCGTGAAGCCCTCCGACGTCAGCTTTTCCGGTGCGCCACCATCGACAGTAACGCGATATATCTCATGCCAGTCGGAATATGCGATCCACTTGCTGTCCGGCGACCACGTCGGCATCTGCGCCAGCGCGCTTGTGAGTTGCAACCTCTCGCTGCCATCGATCTTGCACCTCCACAAATAGCCTCTCGGATAATCGGTATACACCATCCACTTTCGGTCCGGTGAAACCACGAGCTGCGCCGCCGGGAGTCCTTCTAGATAGGGTAGAAATCGCTTTTCCTTTTGGTCGTAGTAATGCATCGATCCCTGCGCCAAACGCCCCACGACAAACATTCCGTTACCATCACGGCTCGGCGCGATTCCGGTGACCTCGGGTTGAGCTGGCGTCAAGCGTATCGCTTGCGGTTTGCTCCAGAACTCGAACCATCGCGGCTCTAAATATTCGTAGAGATTGTTCGATCCATCTTTGAACGAGCCAAAAACAAAATGTTTTCCTCCGGGTGTCCAAATCCCACTGAAAATGGCAGCGCCCTCGGGCCAATTCTGAGGAAGCGGAAGCAGATGTGGCTTGCCGCCGTCTGCATTCAGTTCCCAGATCCTCGTAAGATCGTCCTCCAGGCTGCTTTTTGAGACCGTTACACGGATTTTCCTGGAGTCTGGCGAAAAAGCGGGATTCCCAGGCACCATGTGATGAGTGTTCCAGACTTCTTTCACGTTCTGCCCGTCAGCGTCACAGACATAGACCGACTCCCTCTCATTGAAGGCAATCAGTTTTCCATCCGGGGAATAGCTTGCTCCCCGCCCTGTTACATTTCCCAACCGTTTCGCCGCCCCTCCAAGCACTGGCATGGTCCATATTGTTCCCCGCTGAGTTTCGTCATTCAGATCGCTCTGTAGGAGCAAGAATTCAGAGCCATCAGGCGAGATGTCTAGGATGCTCATGCTTCCGATCGCTGCGCGGACAGGTGCCGTTTCTCCACCCTTCACGGACATTTCGACCGGCCTTCGCCCGCTGACGAAATAAATGCGCGATCCATCGGTCAAGATCGCGGGACTTTTGGTTTCGGTCGAGAAAGTGAGCTGCTCCATCGCCAATGGAGCAGGATTAGCGGGCGCACGTCGACCCGTGAGCGCAATCCACGCAAGGAGGCAGCACACCGCCGCGGCCCCGATCCAGATCCACTTTCTCGACTTGTCATGTTTTGGCGGCTCTGCCCGTAACCCGACCTGTGACCGTTCGGTTTCCTTCTTCATCAGCCGGCGCAAATCCACCATCAACTCATGCGCCGTCTGGTACCGATCCTCGCGATCCTTCTCCAGAGTCTTCACAACGATTCGTTGGAGTTCTTCCGGTACTTGCGGATTCAGTTCACGAATCGGTTTCGGTTCCTTGTGCAGGATTCCCCCAATGATTGTTACGGGAGATTCACCCGGAAACGCTCGATATCCAGTCGCCATCTCATAGAGCACGATACCAAAGGAAAAAATGTCGCTCCGCGCGTCGATGTCTTTGTCCTCCGCCTGTTCCGGAGACATGTACGCCACTATTCCGACGATGGCCCCGCGCTCGGTAATCGGAGCTGAAATCGTCGGCGCCTCTCCGATCGGCGTGCCGTCCAAGATCACGTGTTTCGCCAAGCCAAAGTCCGCCAGCTTTATCTCACCTCGGCTGGTCACAAAGATGTTTGACGGTTTGACATCCCGGTGGACGATGCCATTCTTGTGCGCAACCTCCAGCGCTACAGAGATCTGCAGTGCGTAGTCCAACAAAGGCTCCACTGGCAGTGGACGCGATCCGATCTTCTGCTTTAGTGTCTGCCCTTCTAGCAGCTCCATGGCGATAAACGTCTGGGAATCCTGTTCGCCGATGTCATAGACCGTACAGATGTTGTGATGATTTAGCGCCGATGCAGCCTGCGCCTCGCGCTGAAACCGCGCCTGCGCATGGGCATCTCGCTGCCCTTCAGGTGAGAGAAACTTGAGTGCCACGAAACGCCCGAGGCGAGTATCCTCGGCCTTGTAAACGACCCCATTCCCTCCAGCGCCAAGCCGTTCGACAATGCGGTAGCGCGACGTCGGAGTCTGGCCGGTGGGTGGTGTCCGTGGTTCCTCCATTGCCCGCGTATATTAGGGGTATCTCTCCGTACAAGTCAATTGAGTTGAATGAACAGATCAAGTTCCCATCCGGACTCTGCTCCGGGCGTTCCGCTGGAAACAATAACACCACACTGGGTTCCGTTCCCCAGTGCGGGGGGATATCTTGCAGGAGCGATCCTGCTGGTCCTGGCCCTCGGCGTATCGACATCGGAGATCAACGAAGCGATAAACGATCTCGCGGACACATTGCTCTTCGCGGGCGCGGCACTCGTCCTGGCATCGGCTTTACCCAGGGTTGCTGATCTCGAAAACAGAACGTAGTGCCGGAGCCTTCAAGGCCTCAGTGCTCCCCAATCAAACGGGTGAATGAATGATACAACGCAGGCAAATGAGCGAGATTCTCCGATGTCTTTTGGAAGGGCAGTTCCGACGACCGAATGGCAAAACCGGATTATTTTTAACGAGGACTTTGACGATTCAGACGTTCAGAACCGGAGTGGGGACGGCACAGATAATTCCATAGCCGTGGGTACGCAGGTTACCTCCATACGGATAACAGCCAGTAACCAGCAAATCCGCATCCGTCTGTTTCGCGGCTTGGCTCAGGATACTGGGAACGTCACCGCTGCCGATAAATACATCGGCGCTGATTCCGGTGTCTTGCTTGAGCTTTGCAATACGCTGGCCAGCGTCGCGGACCAGCGCCGCTTTCCATTCTTGATCGACATGCCAGCCGCCGGGGCCCCAGATCTCAATACCGGCAGTTACGTGCGCCAGCGTAATATGGGCGTCAAACTGAGTGGCGATCTCGGAGGCCCACGATACGGCTTCCTCGCTACGAGGGCCTAGATCCACTGCGCACAATACATTTCGAATGGCCAGCCGCTGCAAATTCCCGGCTTCGTCTACATGTGCACTCGTCCAAACCGGGCGTTCGGTCCTCTGTAATATTTTTGCCGTCACCGAGCCCAGAAGAAACGCATCAAAAACGAAACCATGTGATGGCAGCATGATAAGGTCAGTATCTTCCGTCTCGGCTGTGTGAACAATCGCGGCATCCGGATCGCCCTCCGCCAGGATGCACTGAATGGAAAGGCCATCCAGCTCCTGGGCGAGCGTGTGGTCCTGCCGTTTCTTGGCATCTCTAAGGATCACGTCGCGTAAATTCCAGCCAGGCGGTTCATGGCCCGGGTATGGGATGCCAGCTGCATGACTTATTCCTGTTATTACGTGCAGCATGAGAATCTGGGCATTGAATTTGTGTGCCAAGGTTGCGGACTGATGGATCACACCTAAAGAAGCGTTCGGGAAATCGACCGGCAACAGAATTTTTGTAATCGTTGGCATTTTGTGGTCGCCTGAAGCCGAGATCTCTTTCAGCGTCTCAATTCTCCGAAGTCCAGCGTCGCTGTCCTACCTGCCCAGGTGTTTCAGTTAGGATCCGACAGCTCAGTCGCACCCAATTTCTCAAGTGCTGACCGGGAAGGTGCGAATTGTAACAGCCCCTTTTGCTCATTGGAACGCCGTTTCGCGAGGGGTACCGAGGCGCACGAAGAAATGAGGTTACTCTGCTAGACTTGCCAAATCGAGCCTGTAGGTTCCTTGTGTAGACATATGGAGCGAAGAGAATTTCTCGCGTTACTCGGAGCACCGGCATACGCCGGTCTGGCACGGCATCTGGCGTGGCAAAAGGCATCGGCGACTCCGAAGGCCGACGTAACGATTCGTATTTCGCCGATCCGGATCGAAATTGCCCCCGGGAAATTCATCAAAACAACCGGGTATAACGGCTCGGCCCCGGGCCCAATGTTGCGTATGAAGGAAGGTCAGCCCGTCACAGTCGACGTTTTCAATGAAAGCAAGATACCGGAACTGGTTCATTGGCATGGATTGTTCATCCCGTCTGAAGTGGATGGATCAGCGGAGGAGGGGACGCCGATGGTGCCGGCGGGCGGAATGCAACGCTATTCTTTCGTTCCTCGCCCTTCGGGGACCCGCTGGTATCACAGCCACGTTTCTGCCGGCCGGGATCTGAAACGTGCAACGTACACAGGGCAATTCGGATTTCTCTACATCGAGCCGAGAGAAGACCCCGGTGTGTTCGACGCTGAGGTGTTTCTCGCACTCCACGGGTGGGATCCTATTTTGAGTAGCCAAGGCGATGAAGGCAATCTGGAAGTCAGCTATCGACTATATTCCATCAATAGCCACGCACTGGGCTCAGGCGAGCCGGTGCGCGTCAAAGAGGGTCAGAGGATACTGTTCCGCATCTTGAACGCCAGCGCTACCGAACAGCACCGCATCTCCCTTCCCGGTCACAGATTCATGGTCGTCAGCTTAGATGGGAACGCAGTTGCTGTACCACGCGAGTTGGATGTACTTGAACTGGGCCCAGCGGAAAGGGTAGATGCTGTCGTTATCATGAACCGGCCTGGCGTATGGATTCTCGGCGATACGACAAACGCAGTTCGGAACGCCGGACTGGGTGTCGTGGTGGAATATGCGAACCATAACGGAGTGCCACAATGGAGCGAACCCGCATCTACTTCCTGGGACTACACGATCTTTGGCCGTGAAGTAGAAACTCCGGTGCCTGCCGGAGGGGTAGTTCCACTGGTCTTCCGGAAAAAATTCGCTGGGCATAATTGGGTAGATAACTGGACCATCAACGGCAAATCCTACCCGAAGACGGATCGCATCGAAGTGCGTGCCAATGAAACGTACCGGTTGCAGTTCGACAATCAAAGCGATGAAGCGCACCCGGTCCACCTCCATCGCCACACGTTCGAGCTGACCAGGTTTGCGGGTAAGACTACATCGGGCGTGAGGAAAGATGTGATCGTCGTGCCGGCCATGAAGCAGGTCGAAGTGGATTTCACCGCCGATAATCCCGGGCCAACTCTATTCCACTGCCACCAGCAATTGCATATGGATTACGGTTTCATGGCGATGATCGAGTACGAACGCTGAACTACTTTGATGCTGGGTCGTAGAGAGGCGGACATCGCGCGACGTCATACTCGTTGTCAGCGGTTAACGATCACCCGGTCGGCGCGATGGCCTCCGAACGCGTGTATCGTTCTCGTGCCGGCCGTGACCTCACCACTGTGCCGCACACCCTGAGGTATCATGTACTCCTCTCCGGCACAGATTGAAATCCGCTCTCCGTTGATGATCAATGTATAGCAGCCTTGCACGACGATCATGTACTCGTCGTATTCATGGACGTGTTCCACCGAGGACGCATTTTCGGTACACGTCCAGAAGGCCATCATGGCTTCCATCGACTCCATCGAAAACGTATCCCTCGACGCCCGGTGTCGCCTGGTGGGACTTGGCGATCATGTTGGCGAAGTTCTTCATGAATTTCGGAAAGTTGTTCATTTCGCTCCGCATTCCGGCACCAGCTGCACGCGGGTATGAGACCTAAGGATTAGGTATTTGGATTTCCCTACGCTGGTTATTACAGACGTCTTCGAGGAAACTCATCGCCCCGGATAGCGTTGCATGGCTCAAGCTTACTACGATGCCACCGCAGTCCGGATAGGGAGATTCATCCGTCTTCAACTGCTGGCGAGGACCTCTTCACTGCAGCTTGGATGCAACCTCGGTTGCTCCTGGCCTTTGATCGGCTCCCTGATTCAGCTCCAGGAAAAGCATTCTGCTGTCGGAGTAGTATTCTTGGCCAGTGGCGGTTTGCGCATTAATGATAGGCGCAGGGCAGCGCATGTACTGCTCGTAAGTAAGTTGCTTTGTCTCTGCCAGATTCGCAGCGATAAACTCCCGCTCTTCGTCTACATTCGGGTCGATTTTGTGACGAAGCCGAAATTGACGTTTTATATACTCGATCGCGACGTCATGCGTTGCCGCACCCACCCACAGCGGAATTCCATTTAGCTCACGATCAGTTTTCCAGATTCGAAGGTGGTGCCGATGTGCCACAATCGCCGCTGGATCAGGCAGCGAATAGGAATAGTCCTGCACTCTGCCAAAAACGAAAAGCCTGTCCATCGGCAACTTCGTATAGTGCATTCTTTGCCGCAATAAATGCCAGATGATCTGGGGAGTAGATTTCTCTACAATGAGCCAACCGGAACGTGCGAAAGCGCGCTGCAGCTCATCTTCCGTGGCCATGAAGATCAGATTCAGCATGTCTCCCTCACGGCCATCGGCGTTCAGAGCGCGAGACGGCAAAGATGTGATCATGTCGCTTAACTCTGAACCACTTTGCCGCGCGACTGGTAAGTCTTCCGTTTCGACGAATGCATCCGCGTTGGTGTAGGCGGTAATCTCCGTACCTTTCAAGATGACGCTATCCCGACCGCGCGTCAGCAGAAGCGCGGGTGCGACTGGAAGGTAAATTGCCGCAGCTATGGCCATACCTACGGCCATGCGGATCGTGTGTGATCGTCCTTTGAATTGCTGGTGCGCATCTAGTCCGACACTAGCTCCCGGTACTGAGCTCAACGGAATTGAGATTGATGACGATGTTTCCGCCCATTCCGAGGGGCCGCTTTCCTTTGACGCTCGTCACTGAACCCTTAGCCGCTGCCCCCGCCTTGATTACCGTGAACTTGTCGATCCCGACGTCATCTGCGACCACAAAATCAAGATCGTCACCCTTGCGCACATGCGCTGATGAGATCGTTTTCGCGAGACGGAGTTTAACGGGAGTGCCGCGCCGAATCAGTTGCCTGCCAGAGAAATCCTGCCCGGCAAGCCCTTGCGGCAGGAGGATAAACAGACAGGCGATAGCAGATAGATATGCAGCGGGCCGCATCCAATAATAACTTGCTTTCAGGGTGAGGCCTCCGGTTCGCGCGCCGCGTTACCGGTCTGTCCGGTTGCACGAGGCGCTTTCCTACCTGTTATAAAAGACCATAGATTTTCACCAGAGGCTGTTCACTTCCGCACACCGTCAGGAGAGGGTCATGCAGATCTCTTTATCCGGATCAGGAATCGGGCGCAATCGAGGTATCGCGGCGCCCTGGGCGTAACGGCGACCCGTCAGAAAACTCATTTGACCGCAAAGTGACCTGAACCTGCCGAATGTCTCAAGGATCTGCTCATGCTGAACCCGCATCTAAATCGAGACCGAAAAGCGCTTTACTCCGATTCCAGGCAGACGATAAACTTGCCCGCAATGATTACACGCCGTCGTTTCCTTCGGGATGGCTCAGTCTTCTCCGCCGCCTTCTCGCTCGTTCCTAAAGCTCATCTACAGCTGGCTCAAGCCGGCAAAGGCGTGTACCGCAATCCGATCATGGCTGGCGACCACCCTGACGGAAGCCCCATACGGGTCGGTGACGATTTCTATCTCACGCACTCAAGTTTCGATTATGCGCCCGGTCTTCTCATCTGGCACTCACGTGACCTGATCAACTGGCGCCCGGTAAGCGCAGCTCTACATCGCTACTATGGCACCGTATGGGCTCCCTACCTCTGCGAATACGAAGGGCATTATTACATTTACTTCCCTGCCGACAACCGAATCCGAGTGGTTCACGCCGATCATCCGGTCGGCCCCTGGAGCGAGCCAGTTGATCTCGGGATTACGGCGATTGACCCTGCTCACGTCTCGGAAAATGGTCGACGATTTCTTTACGTGTCGGGAGGCCAGATGGCAGAGCTAACCGCGGACGGCCTCGCTGTCAAATCAGCCCCACGAACTGTATTCGAAGCTTGGCCAATTCCCGCTACCACACGAATTGAATGCATCTGCCTGGAAGCTCCGAAAATACTTCAGCGCAACGGCTATTTTTATCTCAACGTGGCCGAAGGAGGGACAGCCGGTCCGGCTACGAGCCATTCCGTCATCAGTGCGCGTAGCCGCAGCGCGCAAGGCCCGTGGGAGTTCTCCCCCTATAACCCCGTGGTGCACACCTCCTCACGCGAAGACCGCTGGTTGAGTATCGGGCACGGCCGACTTGTCGATACACCTGACGGGAACTGGTTCATGACCGTCCATGCTTATGAAAACGGTTACCGAAGTCTCGGCCGTCAACTGCTGCTGCTGCCCGTCCAGTGGACAGCTGAAGGATGGTTTCGCGTACCTGCGAACGTTACCGCGGATTCTGAGATTTCGCTGCCGATTCCGGGTGCGAGCCAGGACTCGTTTGCTGATCCCTCCGACGACTTCACGAACCGGGAGCTCGGTCTTCAATGGGCCTTCTGGCACGAGTATGATCCGACACGCTTCACGACTGGAAACGGATTTCTCACTCTCTCAGCCCGCGGCAAATCTCTCGTCGATACATCGCCTCTTACAGTCGCTGTTGGCGGCCACTCGTACACGGTAGAGGTCGAGATCGAGATCGAGGCAGGATGCGAGTCAGGGCTGCTTCTGTTTTACAACCCTGACCATGCGACGGGGATTACGTTGGGGCCTGACGGCATCAGCGTCCGCCTTGCCAATAACTCGATCCATACAAACGAGGCGAAAGGCACAACGCGCGCTACTCTCCGCGTCGTAAACGACCGCCAGGAAGTAGATTTTTATTACCGCGTCCCCGGCAAAGCCTGGCGGCGCACCCGGGAATCCGCCGAAATCTCCGGAATGCATCACAACGTGCTCGGAGGTTTTCTGGATGTGCGGCCCGCGGTCTATGCCAGCGGCGTCGGAAAAGCCACCCTCCGCAATTTCCGATATTGGCCCAAGCTGAATATACCTGTCACGGGTGAGGCCGAATTATAGGAATCGATGTTTCTCGACCGGTCAAATTGACTCCGGTAGAAATCCCTTACCGCAGTCAGTTTCCAAGACAGATTGACCCTAAGCGCCTGTTCTGTTCCTCTCTGGTGCATCCGTCATCAACGCCCTAGGTCGCCGTTGCAGATTGGGAAGTTTCGTTTAGACTCGTTCCGGAGTCGTGAATTCATAGGTGGCTATGATTGAGGTCAAAGCAATGAATCGATTGCTGCCAAGGGTGCCGAGGCCGTCCCGAATGCGTTCAATAACTGCTGCTATGCCCGTGGTATTTCGTGTGGATCTCTTGGCTTAGTGAGAGCGCAAGCCCCTGCGACGAATGACACGAAGACTTCCGACATCATGCGTCAGATGAGCGCCTCGTTTGAAGGACTTGTGAAACGAGTCTCTCCTTCGGTTGTGGAGGTGCTCGTCACTGGGTTCGGTTCGCCGAGCGATGAGGATCTTCAGGGCTCGACTGCATTGGGGCGCGAACGCAGTCTCGGTTCGGGAGTTATTATTGCCTCGGATGGTTACATCGTGACGAACTATCACGTGGTGAAAGGCGCGGACCGTGTACGGGTCGTGCTGACTCCGGCAGGAACGTCGGATTCCGGTCCAACCGCGCTGCTCAAAACGCACGGGAAGATCCTCCCAGCACGTGTTGTTGGTTTCAGCAAGCTGATTGATCTGGCGGTGCTCAAAGTGGAAGCGACCGGCCTCCCCACTTTGCCCATCGGCCGCTACGACCAAATCAAGAAAGGGCAAATTGTGCTGGCGTTCGGAAGCCCGGAAGGTCTCGAGAATTCCGTGACTTTCGGATTGATCAGTTCCGTTCTTCGGCAGACTGATGAAAACAACCCTATGGTATACATTCAGACCGATGCGGCGATTAACCCTGGAAACAGCGGAGGGCCATTGGTCGATGTCGATGGAAACATGGTGGGCATCGACACCTTTATCTACACGAAATCGGGGGGAAACGAAGGGATTGGCTTTGCGATTCCCAGTGGTATCGTGCGTTACGCCTACGAACAGATCCGTCAGTTCGGGCGCGTGCGTCGGCGCACGATCGGTGCGGAACTGCAATCGGTGACGCCGGACATCGTGCGAGGTCTGGGACTGCCCACCGAAGTGGGCGTCATTGTTTCTGACGTCTATCCAGGAACACCGGCGAGCGATGCAGGACTGAAAATTCAGGACGTTATTGTAGGGCTTGATGGCGTGCCGGTTGATAATTTGCCTTTATTCACGCTTGGCATCTATCTGCTGAATAAAGGCAACACCACTAAACTTCAAATCTTCCGTGATGGAAAGAAAATAGAACTCGAAGTACCGATTTTCGAATCGAGGACCGAACCCGGCAAACTTTCGGAGATGGCCGACCCAAAAAAGGATTTGTTGTCGAGACTTGGAGTTGTCGGGCTGACGATTACTCCGGAAGTGGCTGAAATACTTGGGGAGCTGCGGATTCCATCAGGAGTTGTGATCAGTTCGATTGTTGATAATCGTCTGGCTGTCGATTCCGGTCTAGGCGAAGGTGACATCGTGCATGCGTTGAATGGAGTGAAAATTACGACTGTGGATGGGCTGCGGGCGGAATTCAACAAGTTGAAGCCCGGAGACGCGGCGGCGTTGCAGGTAGAACGAATCGGTAAACTGACTTACGTCACGTTCCAAATGGAATAGCGGACGTGTACTGGAACGAGGCGTCCCAGATTCCAGGCTTACTGCTATCGTGGCAACGCGATTCCGGGCATCTCTTGACCAACTCACTGTGTCTAACTAAGCTGGAGGCTGATGTTCACGCGCCAAAAGAGAGGGGCAAGAGTCCCAAGGAGGGCCCAGTTGGCCCTGTCGCGTCAAATTGTGTGCTTGTTGCTCGTCGGCTTTCTCCTCTATAACCCCTTTATTTCGTTAATTGGATCGTCAAACGGACTCTCGGTTCATCAGCTGGCCCGAAATCGATCGACAGTGGGCGCAGGGGAATTACAGAACTTTTCCCCACAATCAAAGACTGCTGTATTCGATAATCTGTCCTATGAGTCTGTCGGTGATCTGGTTTTGCCTCCGACGCAAATTGAATTTACTCGGCCGCCCGAGATTGCCCCGTTACATCATTCATTGCAGGATTTTTCGTCAAGCTTGTTCTTTCGACCGCCTCCCTCGCTATAGCGTCTTTCCCTCGTTTCTCCAGTAATTCCTAGATCGCGCTCCTTTGTGATCTGTATTACACAAGAGCGATCATTCTCTTCCGCGCAGAGCTGCTTTGTACGTCTGCGCATTTGGGACAGGTTAATGACATTCAAATTCAGAATCATTCTCGCTGTTATCCTGTTGGCCGCGCTGGGAGCAGCGAGCTGGCGATACTTCATCCATTCGCGCGCAGAAGCGGACGATGCAAATGAGTCGGCTAATACGATACCTGTGGCAGCTGTGGTGCGCGCTGAAGCCCATGCACTGGGCGTACCGTTAACTCTGGCTGGTGCCTTTAAACCCTTCCAGGACGTGGACGTGCACGCCAAAGTGTCCGGCTACATAAAAACCATTTTTGTGGATGTGGGCACGCACGTAAGAACCGGGCAAACGATCGCCATCCTCGAAGTCCCTGAGCTCGCTGCCGAACTTTCCGGCGCCAACGCCGCAGTCCGGCGAGCCCAGCAGGAAATACAGAAAGCACAAGGCGACCTCGAACGCGCAAAGTCTTCGCACTCGGCCGTTCACTCCATGTACGACCGTCTGAAACAGGCTTCCGAACAGAAAGCGGGCCTGGTGGCTCAGCAAGAGCTGGACAATGCCCAGGCCAAGGATCTCGAAGGCGAAGCTCAGATTGCAAGCGCTCAGGCGGCACTGAACTCGGCACAACAAGCCCTGGAAGAAGCTGAGGCCAATCAGACATCAATACACTGCTCTTTCCGACTACACGCGAATTACCGCACCTTATGATGGCGTGGTCACTTCGAGGTATGCCGACACGGGAACACTGGTGGCAGCGGGAACTACTTCGAGCGCTCAGGCACTACCCGTCGTCCGAATTGCACAGATTTCGGTTCTGCGTCTCGTGCTTCCCGTCCCTGAATCGATTGCCGGGACAATCCGACTTGGTGACTCGGTAAAAGTGCACGTGCAAGCCTTGAATCAGGACTCTGTTGGAAAAGTTTCACGGTTCGCGGACTCCCTGAACCCTGAAACTCGCACGATGGAAACGGAAATTGATTTTCAAAACCCGGACGGGAAATTACTTCCGGGGATGTATGTGGAGGCAACCATCACTCAGGCTGCCAACAAGGAAATGTTAACGGTTCCATTAGAGGCAGTGGCCCGAAACGGATCTGCCGGAAGTGTACTCTACGTGAACTCACAGGATGTTCTTGAAGAAAGGACAATTCAGCTCGGATTGGAGGGTAGTTCGCGAATCGAAGTTCTTTCCGGATTGAAAGCGGGTGACAGGGTCGTTGTCGGAAGTTCAGCAGAGTTCCATGCCGGAATGAAAATTCGGCCCAAAGAGATAGACACCACGCAACCCGGTGCGGCAGGAGCAAAGTAATGCCGAAATTCGCGCTCACCTATCCTTATTTCATCTTGATGCTCTGTCTGGTCGTGGCCGTCGTCGGCGTGGCTACCGTCACCAGGATGCCCGTTGATCTGTTTCCGGAAATCAAAATTCCGGTCGTAGTTGTGGCCACATTCTATTCCGGTATGCCGCCGCAGCAGATCGAAGCTGACATTACTGACACCTTTGAACGTTTCTTTACCCTGGGCAGCAATATCGATCACATCGAATCCCGCTCTCTCACCGGAGTAAGCCTTATTAAGATTTATTTCAAGCCCGGGACAGATGCCAACGCCGCGCTAAGTAACATTGCCAATCTGGCCATGGCCGATTTACGACGCCTGCCCCCAGGAACGCTGCCGCCTGTCGTATTGAAATTTGACGCTTCGAGTCTGCCGGTTTGCCTGGTAACTCTGAAAGGTCAGGGACTGAACGAGACACAGCTCAAAGACCTGGCCCAGTTCCAGGTAAGAAACCAGATTGCGAACGTTCAGGGCGCTTCGGTGCCACAGCCCTTCGGCGGCACCTACCGGCAAATTCAGGTCTACGTCGATCCGGTCAAACTCGAGGCGCATCAACTGAGCTTGATGGATGTGGTCCACTCCATAAACGAATCAAATCTGATCCTGCCCGCCGGCGACGTCCGCATCGGAAACCGCGACTACAACATTTACGCGAACAGCCAGGTTCCCACACCGGATGACGTAAACAAGATTCCACTTAGAACGGTCGGCTTGGGATCCGTCCTGGTCGCAGACGTTGGCAAAGCCGAAGATTCGGGTGCGATTCAAACCAATATCGTGAGGATCGATGGACAGAAGTCCGTTTATATACCCGTGCTGAAACAAGGTGGCGACAGCAACACCATTGCGATCGTGGATGGAATCAAGGATGCGACGAAGCATCTTGTCGATATTCCCGATGTACTCAAGACCGCGGTGGTTTTTGATCAGTCCATCTTCGTCAAGACGGCAGTCAAGAACCTCCTGAAAGAAGGGGGAATTGGACTGCTCTTGACCGCTCTCATGATTCTGCTTTTTCTCGGGAGCCCGCGAGCGACGTTTGCCGTCTTGCTGTCGATTCCGTTATCCGCTTTGGCGTGTTTCCTGGTTATGAACGGATTGGGTGGCTCGATCAATACGATGCTGCTCGGAGGACTTGCGCTGGCATTTTCGCGGCTAATCGACGATTCCGTCGTGGTCCTGGAAAACATTTTTCGATTTATGGAGAACGGAGTCGCACCGCAGGAAGCCGCCGAGAAAGGGGGAATGGAAGTGGCTCTCGCCGTTCTAGCTGCCACGTCCACGACTTCCATCGTCTTTTTCCCGGTTACGTTCTTTTACGGAGTCAGCCGTTACCTCTTCATTGACCTTGCTCTGGCAGTGGTCATCTCGATTTTTGCTTCCTACGTGTTTGCGATGACAGTTGTACCTCTCTATTGCGCGTATTTCATTCGCATCGATACCAGAGGTAAGGAACCGCACGAAGTTCACCAAGGATTATTCGGGCTAGTAGTGCATCGGTTTAACGGACAGTTCCAGCGACTGCTGAATTTCTACGAAGGAACTGTCACTCGCGCGCTACGACGACCTGGCCGAACAATTCTATACATCACAGGTGCGATCGTTCTGGTCACGGCATTGATCTTCCCGTTTGTTGGCCGCGCCTATTTCCCTCGAACCGATCCCGGACAATTCGTGATCAATATCAAGGCACCAACGGGAACGCGACTTGAACTTTCCGACAAATATGTCGGTCGCATCGAGAGCGACATTCGCTCTGTCATTCCCCCGGACGAACTCGAAATGATCGTATCCAACATCGGTATAACCCCTGATCTCTCCGCAATCTATACATCGAATTCCGCAATGCATACCGCCTTTATCCAGGTAAGCCTCAAAGAGGATCATCGAGTCGGCAGCTACAAATACATGGAGCGTCTTCGCGAAAAGCTATCGAGCGATCTGCCGCAGGTTAGCGCGTATTTTCAAGCAGGGGGACTGGTCGATGCTGTCGTGAACCAGGGATTGCCCGCCCCGATCGACATTCAGGTCAGCGACAATGATCTTGATGAGGGCCACGCCATCGCAATCAAACTCGCCCTTCAACTGAAGACGCAGAAGGGTGTCGAGCGACATCTTGATTCCACAAGACGTCGACTATCCGGGCCTTGAATTAAACATCGACCGCGAGCAAGCCAGCCTACTTGGACTGACACCAAAGAATGTGGTCGATAACGTGATCACCGCACTGACTTCCGACGGCATGATTTCGCCAAGCTACTGGATTGACCCCAAGACTGGCAACAACTATATGCTTACCGTGCAGTATTCGAACAAAAAAGTGGATTCGATGACCATGTCTGATTTCAAGAACATTCCATTGCGGGCGGAGAATTCGAGGAGCTACACCCCATTGCAGTCGGTGGCCAAAATCGAATCGATTAATACGCCGACTGAGGTGGACCATTATCAGATCCGCAGAGTAACCGATGTATACGTGATGCCGACGGGCGAAGATCTGAGTCGGGTGAATAGCGAGGTTCAGAAACTGCTGAAGAATCTTACTCTGCCCAAAAATGCCCGGGTACGAGTTCGGGGAGCTGTCGTGGGCATGAACGAGTCGTTTTTCCGTTTCGGAATCGGCTTGTTACTGGCGGTTGTTCTCGTCTACCTCGTTCTGATGGCGCAATTTCGTTCCTTCATTGATCCATTCATTATTCTGACGGCCATCCCTCCCGGCTTGGCGGGCGTCATTCTCATCCTTCTTCTGACCCATTCCACTCTCAACATCATGTCGTTAATGGGGGTCATCATGATGACCGGAATAGTGGTGTCAAACAGCATCTTGATCGTGGAGTTTTCAGGAACTCTCCACGAACGCGGCATGGAAATAGAGAAAGCGGTTGTTGAGGCCTGCAAGGTGCGTCTCCGCCCGATCTTAATGACTTCGCTTGCCACGCTGCTTGGACTGATTCCGATGGCGTTAGGAATCGAGGCAGGCAGCGAACAGTACGCTCCACTTGCACGAGCCGTCATCGGGGGTTTGGGCGTCTCGGTGGTCGTGACTGTATTTCTGGTTCCGGCAGTCTATCTTGTGATTCATGGCAGAAAGCCAGAATCTAGCCAGGCAAGCGTTGCCGAGGTGCTGTCGTGAGAATCTCGCTGCTTGTACTTACCGCCTTGGGCTGCACATTCTCTCTGGCAGTTTCCGGGCAAGACAAACCGAACGGTCCGCTCCCTTCCGTGCCTCACGTGAAAAGGCTGTCTGCGCAAATGCAAGTCCAGGCGGGCGCGACTTCCACATCGACCGAGCAAACGATACCAACCGGGATGGAAATGACGGTCCAGCAAGCGGAGGCAATCGCTTTACGAAATAATCCACAGATCACTGTCGGCCGGTTGCAAGCACTGCAGTCCCGGGAGTCGGTCAGAGAAGTTCGCTCCGCACTTTTACCGCAAGCCTACTTGAGCGTCACTGGTGTGCAATCGGACCCTGGTTCACGGATCGCCGCCGGATATATCACCAATCCGACGGTTTATCCTCGCACTGCTGCCGGAGCAACCGTAAATCAATTGATTACCGATTTCGGTCGCACCAACAATCTTGTCGCCAGTCAGGAATACCAGGCCAAAGCGGCGAATGAGTCCGCTATCGCAACACAACAGCAAATTGTTCTTGCCGTGGACCAGGCCTTCTACAACGCGCTTGAAACCAAGGCATTGCAGGAGGTGGCGATAGAAACCGTCAATGCCAGGCAATTGCTAGTCGACCAGATTCAAGCCCTCACAAATGCGAAATTGCGTTCTGATCTCGATCTCAGTTTCAGCCAGGTGGACCTCAGCCGCGCGAGACTGCTGTTACTTGAATCAAACGACAACTATCAAGCTTCTCTCTCAATTCTTTCGGCAATTCTGGGTTACCCCGATCGAGAGAATTTCATTCTCATCGAAACCCCGGCTCCCGAAGTTCCTCCCGCACTCGATGCGACGCCGCTGATTCAGCAGGCGATGCAACTTCGCCCGGAACTGAGAGAGATGCAGGACCAGGTTTCGGCTGCTACCAAATTCAGCAAGGCCGAGCACGATCTTTTCTGGCCGACTGTCTCGGCCAGCGGAGTCGTTGGCGTGGCTCCCGTGCGCGATCCACATATCTCAAGCTGGTATGGCGCCGCCGGCGTGAATATCAATATTCCAGTCTTCAATGGGTTCTTATTCAATGCCCGGGCCAAAAGCGCCGACATCGAAACAGTTGCCCAGCAGAAACGTCTGCAAGATCTGGAAGATAATGTCGCCCGGGACGTCCGCAACGGCTGGCTTGATACGGAAAGGGCGTATGAGCGTCTGAAGGTTACAAAGGAGCTTCGGGAGCAGGCGACCCTTGCCCTGGATCTCGCAGAGGCCCGTTACAAATTGGGGCTGGGCTCAATCGTGGAATACAGCCAGGCCACTCTGCAAAAAACGCAGGCCGACATTGAAGATACCGATGCTCACTACCAATATCAGATTTCGCAGATCAAGCTGGCCTACCAAATGGGACTGACACGCTAGGCGCCCGGTTGGCTTTGAACGAGGCCGTCCGTCCTAGGCATGGGCGGCGGCCAGTTCGCCTGGGGTTTGTGTCACCAATTGAAGTGCCTGCGGGGATAACGGCAACTCGTGAAGAATTCTCTCGGTCGCTGCGACACGTACTTCTTCGTGGAACAAATTCTGAAAGACGCAGTTCGACAGTAGGTTACAAATCGAAAGCAGGATCATGCCCTGATGGTGGGCCATCCAGGTGTGAACAATTTCAAATTCCCTCTTCTTCACGCCGGCGGCCTTCAAATACTCGGCAGACTCATAAAATCCGTAACGTCCATTCCAGCCAAGAGAATCCATCCTCCGCATATTCGAAAGAGCTTCTTGAGGATTCGTGCTCAGCGCCAGAGCGGATGCATAGGGTGTGATCACCAATTTATCGGGCAGGTCCGCCTTGAGAGCTAGCTGCGGTATCCCGAATGCCTGATATTCAAAATGTCCGGAGTCGTTCTTCGCGCTCGAGGCCCCTTCCGATATCCCCCACGGTATCCGATGTTTTCGCACAAATGCTTTTTGACTGCTTACGGCCCCGCGAAGACTCTTCTCCAGCATCGTGGAAGGAAAGTACTTCATCCACAAGGCCGGCATCAGGTATTCGAACATGGTTCCGGTCCAGGAGATCAGTACATACCGGTTTGCGTAATGAGTGTGCATCCGGCCCATATGAAACCACGCTTCTTGCGGTATGTCGTTCTTGGCGATCGCGACAAATACGGCACTGCGCGCCTCGGATGCGAGCAAATCATAAAAGCTTCCCTGCAATTTGTTGTTTTCCACATCATATCCGACAGACAGGGCCTTTCGCCCGTCGTCATAAAACAGGCCAAAGTGCATCTCATCAACCAGTCGCATCGGCATCGGCAGCAATACGTTTGAGCTGGGCATGCAGCTCGCGCGCTTTCAAGAAGCACCGCTCCAGCTCAGCTCTGCCATCAGGATCAGAGTTCAGCTCTTCCGCAGTAAACATTTCGCCGACGCGATCGCGATAATTGGTTAGGTTCAGCGAACCCCAAAACTTGAATTCGCCAAGGCCAGGTTTGGCAGGAGGCTCTTCACGCAATAGCCACGGCGCGAGAGACTCCACGAGATAACTGAGATCCTGGAGCTTGGCTGCCGCTTCGTTGCGCCACCACAGCGCGTCTTCGGAACGAGAATCGCCTTGCAGGGCCAGCATCTCGTCAACCATTTCGATCAATTGGGTGGAAACGCGAATCCAGCCGTGAACGTTATTTTCGCTCTTGCAGGCTTCGATGCGGGCATTCTCCAAACGTGAAATACGTTCCAGAGTCTTTTCCCTGCGTTTCAACGACTCGATCGAGAGTTCCAGGTGATCAAGAATTGCTTCAAACAGAAGCGGGGTGAAGATGGCGTCTTCCAAGGCAGCGAGGCATCCTTGTTTCAAGCTCCAAAGACAACAGGCCAGGTTCCCGTTGTCGACACTCGAAATGAAGCGCGGCTCCAGAGGCTTTAGCGTCTTTGTGTCGTACCAGTTCACGAGTTGTCCATGATAGCGCTCCAGTTTTTTGGTCGTCTCCATGGAAAGGGTGACGGTATTGGCAAACCTCGGCAGAGTAAGAATGCCGAGGTGATATGCGGCATACTGCACGTTGAAAAGCATTCCGAGGTTCGTGGTTGAGATGCGCGCTGCCGGTGCTTCTTCCTCCCCTTGAATGTTGTCTGGAATCAGCCAGTGGTGTTCTTCATTCGAAAACTCGCGGAAGAACCGCCACGTTTTGAGCGCAACCCTTCGCGCATACACTTCATCCTTATCCCTGAGCGTGCTCCTCGCGGGGCGCACGGGACGATCAAGCCACTTGGCGGCTAACCTGGCAAAAAACCAAAGAAGCAATATCGGCGCCGCCACCGGTAAAGCGACTGGCCGAAAATAAGCAAGTGCCGCGGCAATGACCACTGCGACAAGCGGAGTAAGCTGCAGATAAACGTCGACAGGTGTCTGACGCTTTTTCTCGAATTCGGATTGCGCGGCGGTCTCCCATTCCAGCAATTTTCGACGGCTGATGGTGAGGCGGAATACGGTTCGAATGATCGCATCCAGCGTGACTAATGACTGGTGGGGCAAAAAGGCCAAAAACATCAAAACGTTGATTTGCGAGGTGATAAATCCGTCGATTACCTGCCGGACGCCAGCAAACTTTTGACTGGAGTTCCACAAGCGGAGCAATGCCAGCATTCCCTGCACATAGCTCGGGATCAATAACAGCGCCAGAGCGGCAATCGTCCATCGAGCAGGAGATCCGGGGAGAACAAACCAGCAAGCAAGGAACAGAATAAACGTAGCGGCTTCAATTACGCTCCGCCGCAGGTTGTCCAGGATCTTCCAGCGAGAAAGGAAACTGAGTGGATTCTTGACCTTGGCATTACTGGCGTCCGGAACTTTCGGGAACAACCAGCGGAGAATCTGCCAGTCACCACGAACCCAACGGTGCTTGCGGCGGCTGTGCGCGCTGAAGTGCGAAGGATAGTCATCAATAATTTCGACTTCGGTGATCAGGCCTGTGCGCGAATAGGCTCCTTCAATCAAGTCGTGACTCAAGATTGCATTGGAGGGGAACCTGCCGCCCAGCACTTGACGAAAGACATCGACTTCATAAATTCCCTTGCCGGTAAAAATACCTTCGGCAAATAAATCCTGATAGACGTCCGAAACAGCGTTGGTATAAATGTCCAAACCGGTCTGGCCGGAATAAATAAAGGCCAACCGGGAACGATGAACGGAATTCACGCTGATTCCCACGCGAGGCTGCAATACCCCGTACCCATCCCGAACGGTATTCGTCGCTGGATCGATCAGCGCCTGGTTGAGCGGGTGTGCCATTGCGGCAACCAATCTCCGGGCTGAGTCACGCGGTAATTGCGTATCGGAATCAAGAGTGATGACGTAGCGGGCGTTGCGAAGCAAGGACGGGTCCCCTGCTTTTACTGGGAAACGATCCTCACCTCCGCGCAAGAATTCGTTAAAGTCCAGGAGCTTCCCGCGTTTGCGCTCCCAACCCATCCAGGTCTGATCGGTTTCATTAAATGTGCGGTAGCGATGTAGGTGAAAGAAACGGCAAAGTCCATCCTTTGCGTATTTTCCGTTCAATTCCTGAATCAGGGATGCGCAATAATCAACCAGCTGGTCCTTTTCATCGAACGGCTTTTCGGAATCGGGCGGGTCAGTCAGCAGGGCAAAATACAGATTTGCGTCAACATTTCCCAGGTAACGAATCTCCAGTGCGCGAACCAGGTCCTTTACCTGCTCTTTGGACAGGAGAAGCGTCGGCACCGCGACAACGGTCTTGCAATCGTCGGGAATACCTTCAGAAAAATCCAAGCGCGGGAGCACTCGCGGTTCCAGCAGGAACAGAATAAATGGATTGATGACCTCGATCGCGGCCTCGCTCACCGGCAATAGGAACAACAAGGTCGCTGCGATGAACGGAACCCCGACGGGAATTCCGCTGAGAATGAACATCATGATCGCGAATAAGCAGAATTCCACGCCAAGAAAGTAAAACAGTTCAGGAGCTTCCTTGAGGACAGCCTGGACAAATACCATCCCTTGTGGACGGTAATCAATTTCCCTTTCAAGAAGCATTCGTCCCTTTATCGACGAGATAGTAGCCGACGTGGCTATGCCGCAAAGACTGGCGCGAACCTTTGGGAAATTTCGCAAGCGCCGACGTTCCCATTCGAACAGCCAGTTCGGCGACTTCTTCTTCCGACCTTTCCGAGAATTGGGAAAGCTGCTGGACGGCTTCGCGGTAGTAATTGCAACTACGGAAATCCATGTGTTGATAAGCGCCGCCCGGATCTTTGCGCAGTATTGCATCGGTCCGGCTCAGTACCTTGAAGGTCGTTTTCCACGACGCCTTTCGCACGCAGTCGATCACCTTCAGAATCCGATTGATCTTTTGCTCAGCCCCGTTTTCCGGGTTTTCACGCGACTGCTGGATGACTTTGCCGAGCTCGCATAAGAGTTCGAGCTGCAGCATCGGGCTGAATAACCAGATTTCGCTTATTTGAAACGCGCCTGACTCTTGCGCGACCCTCACGTAGGCGCGGAAGCTGTCTTCCTCGAAATCGAAATCGGTAGCAGCGAGGTATGAGCGTGCTACGACATAACACCGCGGAAGGTTTTGCTGCTCCGGCTCCGCGCTCACCTGAACCAGCGGGACTTTACTTCGAAGCGAATCCTGCACATCCAGGGCAGATGATTGCAGGAGCAGCCGGCTGGTCATTAGCGTACGGTGGATTGAGAGTGGTAAACCTTTCCGCCCTTCGCCCTTCGCAGAATCTTTCCGGATGCTAGAGAGCAGATCGACGGTCCTTTTTAGTTCCGCCTTCAGAACCCTGTTGTCGGCGGACTTACCCGTTACCACCCAGGCTCTCGAGTGATTTCGGGCGTGCTCCAGAAGGCCTGGTTGAACCTCTTCGCGAGACTGTTTACCACCGTCCGGCCGCAACTGCATTCCCTCGTCGAGTGGGAGCAGTTCATCCGAATTCTTGGTCATTCTTGGCGTCGTGGCCATTTCGTCGTCCATCTACCTGTAACTCGCTGCTTGCATTTCGAACATTTCCGCGTACCGGCCACCGCGAGCAAGCAACTGTTCGTGGTGACCTTCTTCTGAGATTTTACCCTTTTCCAGAACAATGATTCGGTCGGCCATTTTGACCGTGGAAAAGCGGTGCGAGATCAAAAGTGATAACTTGCTCTCGGTCAGATCCGCGAACCTCTGGAAAACCTCGTGTTCCGATCGTGCATCGAGTGACGCAGTGGGCTCGTCGAGGATCAAGATCTGTGCGTTACGCAGATAAGCTCGCGCCAACGCCACTTTCTGCCACTCCCCGCCTGACAGGTCGACACCTGCATCGAAACGTCGACCAAGCATCTGGTCGTAGCCCCCTTCGAGCTTTTGAATCACCGTATCCGCGAGGCTCTTTCGCGCCGCAGATTGAATCCCTGGAAAATTGTCACTTTCGTTGATTCGTCCGATCGCAATATTCTCACGCGCACTCATGTCATAGCGCATGAAATCCTGAAAGATAACTGCAATCTGGCTGGCATAGTCTTCAAGGTCGTAATCGCGCAGGTCCACTCCATCGAGAAAAATGCCTCCCTGCGTTGGATCGTATAGTCGAGTAACGAGTTTGACGATTGTGGTTTTGCCCTCGCCATTCTCTCCGATCAGCGCGATCCGCTCTCCCTGTCGCAACTGCAAATTCAGATTCTGCAATATCCATCGCGAAGTCCCAGGATAGGCAAAGGAAACATCGCGAAACTCAATTCCCTGTTGAATCGGCCTCGGACACCGAATGGCGTTCGGTTTCGATCGGACCTTGGGAACGAGCGACAAGAAGCTGAGGAGGTCGCTCAGGAACAGCGATTGGTCTGCAATGCTCGAAAAAGTGGAAAAGATCGATTGGAGATTGGTACTTGCCCCCGCGATTGCGCCCGCCAAGAATGTTAACGTTCCGACACTCAGTTTTCCTTCAAGCGTCTGATAAATGACGTACGCGTACGCGCCGTAATATCCGACGGTGCTCAGCAGCGTCAGAAATGTGCTGGCGAAGAATCTGCGCTTCGCCAAAGCTACATTTTCCCTGTAAATGTCGTCCGATAACTTGGCGAACTGATCGGTCAGATGATTGTTTAAACCGAATACTTTCAGTTCTTTCGCGCTTTCTTTGCTGACACCGAGATAACGCAGGTAATCCAACTGACGTTTTACGGGAGTCTGTTGAAAGGCCACCTGATAGCCCAGGAAAGCGAAGTGACTCTCTCCGATGAAAGCGGGAACGACACACGCAACCAGAACTACCAGCAGCCAGGGGGAAAAGACCACGATGCTTGTAGCCAGAGCTATGGTCGTGATGGCTTGCTGGACCAGCCGCCCCATCTGCTGGATCATTCCTAGTCGGTCCGTAGCCTGTACACGCGCGCGTTCCAATTTGTCCTGAAACGACGGTTCTTCGTAAGTCGATAAGTCCAGTGATGACGCATGCCGCATAATCCGTACGCTGATGTACTTCACGTACTTGTCGGCAAACAATACATCGGTGAAATCGACTGTGCGATTCAGGAAGGTACTGACGCTCGCCAGAGCAAATTCCGCACCGACCCACCACCAAAAATGGGGTCGAAGAACTCCATGCGAAATGTACCTGACTACCGAATCGATAATTACTTTCGCGATTGCCAGCAATCCTACGGGGGAGAGTGCCGTGAGAATGCGTAGCCCAAGTCCCCAGCTGACTACCACGGGACTCGCTTCCCACACGATTTTTAGTACAGCGGGGATATTGCCGAGGGCTTGCAGACGTTTCGTCCAAGCAGCTTGAAAGTTTTCCTGAGAGCGCTGGGACGATTTTGCCATTCTTTGGTTTCGCGATGTGGACCTGGAAGGAAGTGCACCAACCCTCCTTCATCCGTCTGTCTAGAGTTTAGCCTGAATTGTAGAATACACGGGGAGGTCTCTGCAGCAATACGGTACCGACCCTAGGCTCGAAGTTTGGTGGCAACGCCAAAAACGGCGGCAAAGGCGAAGACCGCAACCGAACCCACACTGAAAGCTTCGGCGAGAATTGACATCGCATGGGTGGTCGCGATGCCAACCAAGAGAATTGAGAAAGTGGCTAGGATTACGATGCTTCTCAGGTTCCGCATAATTTTGTTTCCCTTCACTATCTTCTGCTTCGAGGGCAACCTATGTGCCAAACGGATTTATTGAGCGCTAAGGACTTATTTTCAATCTAACCACTCACTTGAATCCCATTCTTGGATCGGTGGTGTACTTTTTACACTGCCAGAACGTGCTGCCGAAAGCCCTCGCCGCGCGAAACACTTTGCGCTTTCCGTTTTTGTGTGAAGAATACAGGTCATAAATTTGACGGAGGTGGAAGATGGTCTCGCCGTGGTTCGGGGAATTCATGGGAACGCTCGTTCTGATTTTGCTGGGCGATGGCGTCGTAGCGGGGGTGCTGCTGAAAAAATCAAAAGCGGAGAACGCCGGCTGGATGGCCATCACCACCGGTTGGGCTTTCGCAGTCCTCTGTGGCGTCTTCACAGCAATAGCCTGCGGCAGCCCCGATGCTCATATCAATCCCGCGGTTACCGTAGGCATGGCTTTTAAATCAGGGGATTTCTCTCACGTTATTCCATTCGTGTCGGCCCAGTTGCTGGGAGCCTTTATTGGCGCGGTGTTTGTATTTGTCCAGTATTTTCCCCACTGGCAGGAAACCACGGACCCGGAATTCAAATTAGGAGTGTTTTCTACCTCCCCCGCTGTTCGTAATCTCCCACTGAACCTCCTGTCTGAAATCATCGCCACCTTTATCTTGGTCTTCGTTGTGGGAGCAATTTTTTCAAGGAGTGTTTCGCCTACGGGCTTGGCCGCTGGCGTTGGCCCATTCCTCGTTGGCTGTCTCGTGTGGGGGATTGGCCTATCTCTCGGCGGGACCACTGGCTATGCAATCAACCCTGCGCGCGACTTGGGCCCACGCCTGGCTCACGCGCTACTTCCTATTCCCGGGAAGGGGAGTTCTGATTGGGGTTATGCGCTCGTCCCCATTGTGGGACCGCTCGTTGGCGGGGCGATCGCCGGCTGGTTCGCAAGAGTTCTTGCGTTCTAAGATGTCGCGGTTTGCTGTTCCCCGAAGCTGACGCATTTACTCTCACTTCCTTTAGCCATAGGATATGGAGGAAGCAGCCATCATTTCTCGAGGCGGGTCGACCGTGAGCGGAAAAGTTAAGTGGGGAATTCTCAGCACCGCAGGTATAGCAACTCGTCGCGTTCTTCCTGCCATGCAACAGTGTGAACACGCAGAGATTGCAGCAATCGCCTCGCGCTCGGACGAGAAAGCAAACTACTTTGCCAAACAGTTCGCGATTCCCAAAACCTATTCGTCCTACGATGCACTTCTCGCGGACCCGACAATAGAAGCGATCTATATCCCCTTACCGAACCATTTGCACGCCGAGTGGACGATACGTGCGGCAAGCCGTGGCAAGCATGTACTTTGTGAAAAACCTATCGCGAGAAATGTTGCAGAAGCCCGCCGAATACGTGACGCGCGCGACGAGCACAACGTAAAGATTGGCGAAGCGTTCATGGTGGTCACGCACCCTCAATGGCTTCGTGCGAGAGATCTCGTCAACTCAGGCAGGATCGGAAAATTGCGTTCTGCGTCAGGGTTTTTCAGTTACTTTAATGTCGATCCGGCTAACGTGCGGAACGTGGCGGATTACGCGGGGGGCGCACTGATGGACATAGGTTGCTACCCGATCCGCACTTCCCGCTTTGTCTTTGGCGAGGAACCGGTCCGGGTCATTGGCTGCCTCGAGCGAGATCCCAGCTTCAAGACCGATAGGCTGACTTCCGCGATTTTGGAGTTTCCGCGAGGGCAAAGTATCTTCACTGTCAGCACCCAGATGGTTTATTACCAGAAAATGCAGTTCTTCGGCACCGAAGGGCGTATTGACGTCGAAATTCCGTTCAACGCCCCGACGGATAAGCCGGCGCGCATTCTGATTGATAATGGCAAGGACTTGTATGAAGGACACAGTCAGATTGTGGAAACTGTGCCCGTCTGTAACCAGTTCGCGATTCAGGCTGACCTGTTTTCAAAGGCCATCAGGAACAATTCCGACTTGCCAACCTCTCTTGAGGACTCCATCCACAACATGGCCGTGATCGATGCTATTTTTCGTTCCGCCACGTCGGGAACTTGGGAAGTGCCGGAACAGCTCTGAACCTTGCGCGGCGTGCCAGCGCTCGTATTCAATGCAAGAAAGGGACGCAAGTAGATTTGCGTCCCTTTCGGTTGCCTTACGCGATCTTCCGGTTTTCCTAGTCGTAGTATTCCTGGCCAAGATGGGTGATCAAATCTTCACCTACCATCCAACGAAGCGTGTTCTTCAGCTTCATCAACTGGATGAACAGATCGTGTTCCGGATAAAGTTCCTTGGCCGTCATTGGCGATTTGAAGTAGAAGCTGAGCCACTCCTGAATCCCCCTCATTCCAGCGCGCTGCGCCAGATCGAGAAAAAGCACCAGGTCAAGCACGATCGGGGCAGCCAGGATCGAATCGCGGCACAGGAAATCCACTTTGATCTGCATCGGATATCCTAACCATCCAAATATGTCGATGTTGTCCCACCCTTCTTTGTTGTCCCCGCGCGGCGGGTAGTAGTTAATGCGCACTTTGTGGTGGATCGTCTTGTATAGTTCCGGATACAAATGCGGCTGCAATATAAATTCCAGCGCGCCAAGTTTCGATTCCTCCTTGGTCTTGAACGAGCCAGGATCTTCCAGCACCTCGCCGTCGCGGTTTCCAAGAATATTCGTGGAGAACCAGCCGTTCAGACCCAACATACGGGCTTTGAACGCAGGCGCCAGAACGGTTTTGATCAGCGTCTGGCCGGTTTTGAAATCCTTTCCTGCAATCGGCACATTATTCTGCTGCGCGAGCAGTTCGATCGCGGGAACATCCACCGTCAGGTTGGGTGCGCCGTTTCCGAACGGAATACCGCTGGTCACGGCCGCCCACGCATACAACATGGAAGGTGCGATGGCCGGGTGATTCTTCTTCATCGCCGCTTCGAACTTCTCAACCGTTGTGTGTACATCATGTTGCTTCATGAATACTTCAGTCGAACCGCACCAGAGCATTACCAGACGTGAACACTTGTTTTTCTTTTTAAAATTGGCGATGTCTCTTTTGATTTGCAGTGCTATGTCGTACTTGGTACGGCCCTTCTTGACGTTTTTTCCGTCCAGCATCTTCACGTATTCGCGGTCAAATGCGGCCGGCATGGGCTTGATCTTCGACAGGAAGCCCTTCACCGCCGCCAGATGATGAGGATCGAGCACTCCGGCCTTGGCCGCTGCATCGTACGAGCTCTCCGGGAAAATGTCCCATCCGCCAAAAACCATGTCTTCCAGACGGGCGAGAGGCACCAAGTCCTTGATTTTCGGTGAGCGTCCTTCGGTCCGCTTCCCTAACCGAATGGTTGCCAGCTGTGTCAATGAACCCACCGGTTGAGCTTTTTTCTTTCGTACCAGCTCGACGCCGGCCATAAATGTAGTAGCGACAGCACCCATTCCAGGCAGCAGAACCCCTAACTTCCCTTTTGGCGCAGCAATATTCTTTGGCTTATCCATTGAATCCCTCAGCTTTTCGTAGGTAATCAACACAGGTCACAGCAGTTCAGAGCGGAAGCTGTGGCCCAAACATATAATCTTGGGGGATGGGAGGAGGATATGCAAACGAAAAACGCGATCGATCTTTCTTCAGCTCTCTTCCGGAGTGTTGCAAATTTATTTCTGGGCCTGCCAGGACCCGGCTAGATCTATATCGACAGTAACGATCGGCTGCACTTTCAGCAGGAAATTACTGGGATTCTTCAATCCCCACTGAATATAGGGCACATCGAATTTACCGCTCCCCTTCCAGTTGCCGACAAACATCTCGGCATGAACCGGCACAACTATCTCATGCGGAGTGCCGTGAAGTATAAAAGTTCCATGGACCTTGAGGTCGGAGCCCCCGGAACTGGAGAATTTTCCTTCTACCTGGCTCGGACGAAAAATCACATCGGGATAGGTGCCAACCTCCAAGACGTCGTTGTGCATTTTCTCGTCACGTGAACTGTTGCCGCTCTCCCCGCTTGTTGCCAACACGACGATCTCGCCACTCGCCTTTCCACTATCGGGATCGACACGGATCGATCCGCTTTTCAGAGTAAATGTCCCGTGGACGGTATGTAACGTACTGTCCACTGTCCAATGAACCTGGCTCCGCGCCGCTTCAACGGAAAGCGAGATTTCCTTCGCAGCGCTTTGTGCACCGGTTTGCGGCCGTGGAGGTGTTGCTGTGGCTGAGAGCAGCAGCCCTATCCCCAAAATTCCTGTTGCACTTGCGCCAGCCGACTTCCAACCTGAGATGCGCATTGATCAACCTTTCTCCATTCAAGCCGATAGAAATTCCCAGCTCATCCGTGCTCCCGTGGCCAAAATCTCGGGAGCGGTCGCATATCCCCCGTGAATCGCCATGAACTGTCTAAAAATGTCAGGGTTTGCAGCGAGTGAGGTGATTGCACGCTGCCGAAGCAACGCGTGACGGCCAAGCATCACCAGCAATCTGCCCATCCAGGCTGGACGTCTCGCCAGTTGGCGATGCTTCCGCTGATACTCTGACAGATCTCCGTGTTTCATGCTTTTGGCCAGCACTAGAGCCTGCGAGAATGCCAAACGTAATCCTTCGCCAGTAATCGCGTCTACGCTCCCGGACGCATCTCCGACCAGCGCAATGTTTCCGTTGTAGACGTTCTGCAGCGAATGCATCGAGCTGACCGCACCTCTTTCTTTGCTCGCTAGATCGGCATTGCCGAGCTTTTTCTTTAATTCCGGCCAGTTTTCCATCGCTTGGGAGAAGGTAGCGTCCTGCGCCCGCTCGGCCATGATTACCACACACATTTCGTCTCGGGAAATTGGCGTTACATATCCCTGAGCGCGCTCTCCCCAGTAGACCTCCATATAGTCTGTCCATGGAGTCGCTTTATAGTGTCGACGAGTGGCAAATCGCTGGCGGTGGCTGACCGTCTTTTCCAAACCACCCCATTTCCGTACGCGCGACCCGCTGCCATCCGCTCCCACGATCCATTGCGCGTTCAGGATTCCCTGTTTCAGTCTTATGCGGGTCCCTTCCACTCCGAGAACTGGTGTCTTCCACATCAACTGAGCGCCACACTCTTGGGCTTTCGCTACCAGAAGTTCATGCAGAACGGTACGCCGGATTCCAAGACCCTGGCCACGCGGATAATCCGCACAAACCTGACCATCGCGCTGAAGAAATCGAATTCCGCGGAACCGGAAGCCTTCCGATTCAGGAATGTGGATTTCGAGCTGTTCCAGAGCCAGCTGCGTCTCCGGGATTAGGCCCTCGCCACACGGTTTGTCGATCGGATGATCCGCGCCGTCCGCCACAATTACGGAGAGGCCTTGCCTCCGCGCCGCGATGCCTGCGACCAGACCAGCGGGACCTCCGCCGACTACAAACACATCTGCATCTCGATTCATTCTCGCCGCGGCCTCGTTTCTTAGATGCGCGTTTTCAGCTGAAGATAGTCTAGATATTCACTGCGCGCCGTGCCAATCCCAACGCTTCTGTCCAGAACGAAGCCGAGGAATCTGCGATTCCCACTATGTCGCGAATCGCCGTCACGAATTGCGCCAACTGTTCTTCAGTCACCACTAAAGGCGGAGCGGCCTTTAAAACCATGAAGTTGTTTCCACAAATCTGCGTCAAAATATTCTCGCGGAACATTTTCATCACCAGGATTTGACCGAACATCGCGGCGTGTACTTTGCCAAATGCCTCGTGCATGGCCCGCAGGACCACCTTCTTCGGAGCAGTGAATTCAATGCCGGTCAACAGACCCATCCCGCGAACTTCACGCACAATCTCAAAAGGCCTAAGAGCGTCCCGTAGTTTCTCCCGGAAGCGATCTCCCAGTTCGAGAGCGCGTGCTCCGAGATTTTCCTTCTGAAGGACATCGAGCGTGGCCAATCCAGCGCGCATCGACAAACTGTTTTCGCTGAAAGTCGATGTGTGTACGATCGCCCGGCGCAGGGACGAATAGACCGAGTCGTATACCCGATCGGTCATGAGCACCGCGCTTACAGGGATCAAACCCCCGCTTAAGGCTTTCGCCAGAATCACCATTTCAGGCTGGACGTCAAACTGGTGGGCAGCCAGAAACGTGCCCGTGCGGTACATCCCGGTCTGGACTTCATCAAGGACGAACAAGCTGCCATTCTTCCTGCACAGTTCCTGCGCGGCCTGCAGGTAGGAGGGCGAAGGAACCTGGATGCCCGCTTCCGCTTGCACTGGTTCGACAATGAAAGCGGCAAACCGCTTCGTGGCCAGCGACTTCTCCAGAATCTGTATGTCTCCGAAGGGCACGTTCGAGGTGTCTTGCAGCAGCGGACCAAATCCCTCCCTCCAGAACTGATCGTCCATCAGCGAGAGAGCGCCAGCAGTCAGGCCATGAAAGCTATGCCTGGCATAGAGAATTCCCGCCCGGGACGTGGTAGCGCGTGCAAACTTGATCGCCGCCTCCACTCCTTCGCTTCCACTCGTTCCAAAATAAACTTTCGCAAGCCCGCCGCCGGCCAGTTTGCAGAGCCGTTGCGCCAATTCTCCCGCGATTTCCGGGACATGGCTCTGCAACATGCCCGGGCCGCGCTTGGCGATCTCTTCCGTGACGGCCTGAATGATCTCCGGATGATTGTGACCTGCGTTATGCACACAATAACCGGAAAGATAATCGAGAATGCGTCGGCCATCCTTCGTGAACAATTCACAACCAATGCAGCGGTCATATTCCACATTCATGTCGAGCAGGTTGAGCAAGGCAACCCATTGCGGGTTGACATAGCGCGCGTAATTGG
Source organism: Candidatus Acidiferrales bacterium (assembly GCA_963723725.1). Taxonomy (GTDB): domain Bacteria; phylum Acidobacteriota; class Terriglobia; order Acidiferrales; family UBA7541; genus Acidiferrum. The sequence continues at coordinate 202,802 of CAVRSA010000009.1, read as the reverse complement.
AAGTGGTCAGAGGGGCTGAAACGATTGTCGCCGTCTTGGTAGCCATGTTGTTTCGGGTAGATGCCTCTTTTTCTGTTGAGGATGCCTACGCGTTTCGGTCGGACCCCGCTAGATCGCGAAAGTGATCGCAGCGCGTGATCATCAATCAGTTTGTCTGTATAACAAAACCTTATGTTAAGTACCATTTCTATTAATTTGACTGATTGGGCCCCTGCCCTCACTCTAGTATTCAAGGGCGATACTGTTTTATTCCTCGCCTATGTCCTGTAGTTCTCGGAGTTTGCCCCAACCTGAGAAATGGGGTGGCGACGAGAGGGTGATGGCGGGCCGACAAAGCAATCTTACCGAGTTTCGGGCCATCACTCAATGAAGTGATGGCCTTCTTTTTTTATTGCGGCTGGATTCCTGTGGAGGATCAAGCGTGCCAGAAAAATCATTGAAACAGCGCAGTAGAGCTCTCACCGACGGAGCCAATCGGGCCGGTGCCCGCGCGATGCTGCGCGCTGCAGGACTGAAGGACGAGGATTTTTCCAAACCGCTCGTCGGTATCGCCAACACCTGGATTGAAATTGGCCCATGCAACTATCACCTTCGCGAATTGGCGGTGCACGTCCGTAACGGGATCAAGGCCGCCGGTGGAACTCCGCTCGAGTTCAATACCGTTTCGATTTCCGATGGAATTACGATGGGCACCGAAGGCATGCGCGCTTCTCTCATCAGTCGTGAAGTCATCGCCGACTCGATTGAGCTGGTCACCCGCGGCACCATGTTCGACGCGTTAGTCGTATTGGTGGGCTGCGACAAAACGATTCCCGGTGGCGCGATGGCACTCGCCAGATTGAACATTCCGGGAATCATGCTCTACGGCGGCTCGATCGCAGCGGGTCATTACCAAGGCAAGTCCGTGACGATTCAGGATGTTTACGAGGCTATTGGCGCTCACGCCAGCGGAAAAATCACAGACAAGCAGCTGAAGGAACTTGAGTGTTCCGCTTGTCCTGGGGCCGGGGCCTGCGGCGGCCAATTCACCGCCAACACAATGGCCCTGGTATGCGAGTTCCTGGGCCTCGCTCCAATGGGCATCTCAAGTGTTCCCGCCACCGACCAGGGAAAAGCTCGTGCAGGAGAACTCGCCGGCAAACTGGCTCTCGACCTTTTGCGCAAGGATCTCAAGCCCCTGCAGATTCTCACCAAGTCGGCGATCAATAATGCCATCGCCGGTGTCGCCGCTACCGGGGGTTCTACCAACGCCGTCCTACATCTGCTGGCCATCGCGCGTGAAGCTGGAATTCCTCTTTCCATTGACGATTTCGATCCCATCACCTCGCGAACACCCATTCTTGCTGACCTGAAGCCCGCGGGAAAATACGTTGCGACTGAACTTTACGAGGCAGGTGGTACCGCCCTGGTCGCGAAACGCATGATCGAGGGTGGGTTTCTGAAAGGCGATTGCATCACCGTCACCGGCCGCACGATTGCCGAGGAAGCGGCGGACGCAAAGGAATCAAAAGGCCAACAGGTTGTCCGCAATAAAGACAATCCGGTCAAGGCCACGGGCGGTTTGCTCATCCTCAAGGGCAATCTCGCGCCCGAAGGCTGCGTCATGAAAGTGGTAGGTCACAACACCGAGAATTTCCGCGGGCCAGCGCGCGTGTACAACGATGAAGAAGCAGCGTTTGCCGCAGTAGAGAAAAAAGAGATCAAGGCTGGCGACGTGGTGGTTATTCGCTATGAAGGACCAAAGGGCGGACCCGGCATGCGCGAGATGCTTCAGGTGACCGCGGCTCTTGTGGGGGCCGGACTGGGAGAATCCGTTGCCCTTCTTACCGATGGACGGTTCTCGGGTGCGACTCGCGGATTTATGGCTGGTCACGTTGCTCCGGAAGCGTTCGTCGGCGGCCCGATTGCCGCCGTTCGCAATGGGGACATGATCGTTTTCGATTTGCCCAAGCGCACACTGAAGCTCGACATCACTGCGGCCGAGATGAAAAAACGCCTCAGCAGCTGGAAACCACCGAAGCCTCGTTTTGCACAAGGCGTGATGGCCAAATACGCATATCTGGTTTCTTCTGCTTCGCTTGGGGCAATTACTTCCGTGCCGAAGACGGTTTCTCCCGGGGTTAAGCCGGGGTCATCGGGGAGAACTCTATGAAGTTGACTGGCGCCGAAATCCTTTGCGAGACGCTCACCCGTCTTGGGGTAAAGCACATTTTTGGTTATCCAGGCGGAGCAATTCTTCCTGTCTATGACGCTCTTGGAAAATCAAGACTGCACCATGTGCTCGTCCGTCATGAACAAGGTGCCACGCATATGGCCGACGGTTACGCCAGATCTTCGGGCGGGATCGGCGTGGCCATGGCGACTTCCGGTCCCGGCGCAACGAACATGGTCACGGGCATTGCCACAGCCATGCTGGACTCGTCCCCGGTCGTCTGCATCACCGGGCAAGTCAGCAGCAAACTTCTCGGGTCCGATGCTTTTCAGGAAGTCGACATCACCGGTATCACCATGCCGATCACGAAGTACAACGTTGTGGTGAGCAAGGCCGAGGATATCGCAAGAAGTGTCCGCGAAGCGTTTATTATTGCCAGTTCTGATCGTCCCGGTCCTGTATTGGTCGATATCACCAAGGATGCGCAGCAAGCCACGGCTGACTTTGATTGGGAAACCAGCGCACCACGCCTACCGACCAAACGCATTCGCCAAAACCACGATCAGGCTGAATTTGATCGCGCCGTGGAATTGCTCAATGAAGCCAAACGACCGGTGATTCTCGCCGGTCGTGGCATCATGCTTTCCGGAGCCGTGGGTCAGTTCGACGAGTTTGTCCGGACCAGCAACATCCCTGTGGCCATGACCCTGCTGGGCATCGGCTGCTTCCCCGCTTCCGATCCATTGAATCTGGGCATGATGGGGATGCACGGAGAGGCATGGGTTAACACCGCAATTCAGGAAGCGGATCTGCTGATCGCGGTCGGCATGCGTTTTGACGATCGTGTCACCGGCGACCTGCGTACGTATGCCCGCAACGCCAGGAAAATTCACATCGAAGTGGATCGCTCGGAAATCAACAAGAATGTGAAGGTGGATGCTGCCATCATCGGCGATGCCGGTGAGACCCTTCGCCATCTGCTTCCGCAAATCAGGACGCGTGATCACGCTCCATGGCTTGCACACATCCGTGAATTAAAGGGAGATTCAGCGGTGCGCGACATCCAGTCGCTTCCCGACAGCGGACATCTGTACGCCGCTCACGTCATCAATGACCTCTGGAAAGTAACCGGCGGCAACGCCATTGTCGTTACCGACGTTGGCCAGCATCAGATGTGGGAGGCGCAATATTACCATCACAACCAACCGCGCAGTCTCATCACGTCCGGTGGGCTCGGCACGATGGGCTTCGCTCTGCCGGCCGCGATCGGGGCTAAATTCGCGAATCCCGACAAGGAAGTGTGGGTGGTTGTCGGAGATGGCGGTTTCCAGATGACGTCCTGCGAACTCGCCACGGTAGTGCAGGAAAAGATCAACATCAAGATCGCCATCATCAACAATGGGTTTCTCGGAATGGTTCGCCAGTGGCAGGAGTTTTTCTACGACAAGCGTTACGTGGCAACTCCGATGGTTGCGCCAGACTTCGTCGCCCTGGCAAACGCGTTCGGCATTCGGGGAGAACGCGTGACCACCCGCAAGGAATGTGTTCCGACCATAGAAGCGGCTCGGGCCCATGATCAAGCCGTTCTGCTGGATTTCCGCGTGGAACAGGAAGATTCAGTCTATCCCATGGTGCCTGCTGGCGCTTCGTTGCACGAAATGATCCGCCGTCCGAATAACCCGTTGGTCGAGACAGCCACCGAACCGTAGTGCTAAATTACGTAGCATAGTCATTGCTTAGCGCGGCACTGGAGTTAGGCAAGAAGCTGCTTCCTGGAGAACCGAATGCAAACGATCGTCGCCTATGTTGAGAACAAACCAGGGGTACTGAATCGCGTAGCGTCGCTCGCCCGTCGACTGGCCATCAACATCGATTCCCTGACCGTCGGACCGACCGAAAACGAGGAGATCGCAAGATTGACGCTCTGCGCCCACACCGATGCCAAGGGCGCTCATCGCCTTGAATCTTCGCTGGAAAAACTCGTCGACGTGCTGCTGGCAGAGAACATCACCGACCGTTCGGTCCTCGAACGCGATCTGGCTCTGATCAAGGTTTCTGCCGACCAGCAAAATCGGCCGCACTTGATGGAGCTGATCAAGGTCTTCCGAGGCCGCGTCGTCGACGTAGCCCCCGAGTCATTGATCGTTGAAGTTTCAGGAACGGTCGACAAGATTGATGGATTGCTTGAAGTCCTTCGCCCCTTTGGCGTGTTGGAAATGACTCGTACGGGTCGTATCGCGATGACTCGCGGTAACGATATTCTCCGGCCGCCGGCGCAGAACTCAGACAAACCAGGCAAGATTTCTCTAGCGTAAAGGCCCGCTTTGGGACCGCTTTTCAGTATTAATTCTGAGAAATGCAACAGCCGCCAGACGGCCCAGGAAAGGAAACATCGATACAATGGCAAATCTTTATTACGACAAGGATGCCGATCTCTCGCTCATTCAGGGCAAGAAGGTCGCCATCATCGGTTACGGTTCTCAGGGGCATGCCCACGCCTTGAACCTCCGCGATTCCGGCGTTTCGGTTTGCGTGGGTCTTCCAGAATCCAGTGCCTCTCGCGCCAAAGCCGTAAGTGACGGAGTCACGGTAAAGACACCCGCCGAAGCGGCTGCCTGGGCCGATGTCATCATGATTCTGGCGCCGGACACCCGCCAGAAGAAGCTTTATGAGGAATCCATTAAACCGCATCTCACTGCCGGTAAGACACTCATGTTCGCCCACGGATTCAATATTCGTTTCGGTTCGATTCAACCCCCGAAGGACGTCGATGTCAGCATGATCGCTCCGAAAGCTCCCGGGCACCGCGTTCGCGAAGTCTTTACCGAAGGCGGCGGTACCCCGGCCTTGCTGGCCATTCATCAGGACGCTACAGGAAAAGCCAAGGCACTTGCCTTGTCCTACGCGAAAGGCCTAGGCACGACTCGAGCGGGCGTATTGGAAACGACGTTCACCGAGGAGACTGAAACCGATCTTTTTGGGGAACAGGCAGTGCTCTGCGGAGGCGTAAGCGAATTGATCAAAGCGGGGTTCGAAACTCTTGTGAATGCCGGTTACCAACCAGAAGTCGCTTACTTCGAATGCCTGCATGAACTCAAATTAATCGTCGATCTCATCTATCGTGGCGGCCTCAGCTACATGCGCTATTCCATCAGCGACACCGCCGAGCATGGCGATTACCATGCCGGACCGCGCATCGTTACTCAGGAGACCCGTGCTGCCATGCAGAAGCTACTGGCAGAGATTCGCGATGGCAGTTTCGCCAAAGCATGGATTGAGGAGAACGACAAAGGTTGCCCCAATTTCCTGGCCGCGCGCAAAACCCAGCAACAGCAACTGATTGAGCAGCTTGGTCCAAAGCTTCGCGCCATGATGCCCTTCCTGAATCCGATTGTCGCTCCAGGGGTCCCGGAAACAGCAGCTACGGCGAAAAAATAGCCAGACGTCTGGCATCGGCAGCCGTGATCTCTTGAACCCCACTTTTCGTCAGAGAGTGGGGTTCATTCTCAACCCGCGAAGTCTTGACAGAAACCAGATTTCCCGTACAGTGGTGCAACTTATGTCCAAGCCTGAGCCTCTTTCCGTCATCAGTTTGCGCGAGCGTATCGAGAAACTCAGCAGCAAGCGACAGGAGACCATCCGACCGATCCTCGAACATCCCCGGGAATATGTTCTCCTCAGCATTCGCGCACTCGCCAAGCGCCTAAAAACCGATCCCGCCACGATTGTCCGCATCGTGCAGGGCCTCGGATTCGAGAACTACAAACAGTTCCAGCACCACCTTCACGAACTCTCGCTGGCATTTGCCACATCTCTCGATACCATGAACCAGAGCCAGCACGAGAACGGTTACCGACAGCAGCCTGCAGCCGATGCAATCCTTCGTGATCTAAAGAACATTCAGGGTTTGAAAAACGCATCTGATCCGGATCGCTTCACGCGTCTGGCCAAACGCATCTATTCGGCTCGCCGGATTGTAATTATCGCGGGGGATCTTGCCGTGGTCATTGCCGAATATCTCTCCTGGCAGTTGAATGTGTTGAACTTGCTGGTAGTCATGGCAACCTCTGCAGGATCCATACAGCACACCGTGCGCTCACTCAGCAAGCAGGACCTGGTTCTCGCAATCACGTTCCGACGAGGACTGCGCACCACAGTCGAAGGAGTGGAGCAGGCTCGCAGCCGAGAGGTCTACTGCGTGGGGATCACGGATACCTATGTTTCCCCGCTTGCGCGAACCTGCAACGAGCTTTTCATCGCTTCGGTCGATTCGATGTCGTTCGGCGTCTCCTACACCGCGCCCATGGCCCTCGCGAATGCAATTCTCACCTCCGTAGGAAACTACCGCCGTTCTCGCACCATGCAAATCGTTCGCGAAATTGCGGAAGAGCAACGGGTAGGCTCCCGCTGGTCTCCCTCCTAGGGTCGGTAAAGTCGCTCTGACGGCGGTGTTTTCTTCGGGGACGTTTTCGAGCGATTTCCTTTCTTTTCCCTAGCGATCTTCGGCTACCATATCGCCCGTGCCTACTTTAGGAGCTTTTCGTTACGCGCGTTTCCTGCTGCTTTTCACGGCTTGCTTGACGTTATCCCACTGGTCGCTCCAATCACAGACTACCCAGGTACGCTCTCAATCACTCGAGCCAGGCCCGAAGCCGCCTGATGTTTCGATCGAATGGAAACGTCTTGTGGGGATCTATGAAAACGGGAAAATGCCCAAGGTCATTATCCTTGAACGAGACGAACACCTCTTCTGGCTACAGGGCCAGAGCGAAACAGCCGTTTCCCCGGACGCTACGACCAGCAACAGGTTCCTGATGCCGGGCCAGGGCCATAAGGATTTCCAGGTGGAGAAGGACGTCTCGGGGAGTGTCCTGAGTATCAGTATCGGAGGCGAGCGTCTTACCCGCTCGGACGCGGGCTCGGACGCGAAGCATTTCTTCCACGTGATTCCGCGCAAGCCACTCTCCGAACTGCGCCGTGAAGCGCTCGAGGCGTCCCCGCCGAAGGAGCCCGGTCCCTTCCGCAGCACCGATCTCGTGGAGCTCGTCACGCTCGATTCTACGATTCACCTCGACATCCGGTATGCCCAATCCAATAATTTTCTTAGCACGGCTATCTATTCCGAGGCTCGTGCGTTTATGCAGCGTCCTGCCGCAGAGGCACTCGTACGGGTATTGCAGCATCTGCGGCCGCTCGGATACGGGATACTGATCCACGACGCGTATCGCCCCTGGTATGTCACCAAGATTTTCTGGGACGCAACTCCTCCCGTCGATCATATTTTCGTTGCCGATCCCCAGAAGGGATCAAAGCACAATCGAGGCTGCGCAGTAGACCTGACACTCTACGATCTCTCGACCGGCATTCCCATCGAGATGACTGGCCTCTACGATGAGATGTCGCCACGGTCGTTCCCACATTTTCCGGGCGGCACTTCCTTGGAGCGATGGCACCGCGATCTGCTCCGGCGCGCGATGGAGTCGGAAGGGTTTAGCGTCAACGAAGACGAGTGGTGGCATTTCGATTACAAAGGCTGGAAAGACTATCCGATTTTGAACACTCCGTTTGAGAAACTAGGCAAAGGCTAAAGGAGACTTGTCTCGGAATGATGAATTTTCCAAAGCTCGCCCTGTTGTTTCTAGCATTTGTTCCAGCGATCAATGTCGAGGCTCAAACGCCGGACACACTTGAAAATCGCATCCAGAGAGTAATGGTCCGCCCGGAGTTCGCCCATTCGAATTTCGGCATCGAATTTATGGATCCCGAAACTGGCAAGGTAATCTATTCGCTCAATTCCGACAAACTTTTCGTTCCTGCATCGACCACAAAGCTTCTCACGGAAGGAACAGTTCTAGCCAAGCTCGGTGCCGACTACCGTTTCCATACCGGCATTTATCGCACGGGCCCGGTCGACAAACATGGCACACTCAAGGGTGACCTCATCCTCGTGGCCAGCGGCGACCCGAACCTGTCTAACCGAATCCAATCCGACGGCACTCTTGCGTTCGTCGACGAAGATCACTCGTATCAGGGTCCCGCGCTGCCCGGAGACCCGCTTGCGATCATCAGTGATTTTGCGCGGCAAATCGCTGCAAGAGGAATTCATAAAATTGAAGGGAACGTTTATGTGGACGCCACGCTCATGGCCGACGGCGGCCATGAAGGCGGAACCGATGTGCTCATGTCGTCGATCATCGTCAATGACAATTTGATCGACTTTGTGGCCACGCCGGGCGTGAAGCCAGGCGATCCGGTGAACCTGAGAGTCGCCCCGCAATGTTCATACCTCCACTTTTCGAATAAAGTGGTAACCGGCGAAGCGAAATCCAGGTTGACCCTCGAATTTTCAGACCCGATTGCTCGTCCAGATGGATCGGTTGAGGTTGTGGTTTCCGGCTCAATTGCGGCTGGAAGCGAACCTCAGGCTGCCTCGTTCCCCATTCCTTCTCCTACTTTATTTGCCACAGCGGCGCTTCGCGATGCCCTCCGTGCTGCGAGCACCAACGTCAAACCCAAAAAGAGCGCCGAGCCTATCAGGAACTTCACTCCCTATACAAAATTCTATACGGGCGAATACCGGGTTGCAGAGCACGTGTCGCCCCCGCTTTCCGAAGATGTCAAAATCACGCTAAAAGTCAGCCAGAATCTGCATGCAGGCATGGGTCCGTACTATCTGGGGCTGCTCGTCGCCAGGGACACCAAGGATCCACTCACCGCTGGCTTTAAAGTGGAGAATGCTTTTCTTACAGATGCCAAACTCGATCTTCGCGGGGCATCCCAGGGGGATGGTGAAGGCGGCAGCTGGGCTGATCTGTTCAGCCCTGATTTCATGTGCCACTATCTCGCGTATTGGAAGACGCGGCCTGATTTCCCGGTCTTCTTCAAGGGACTTCCAATCCTTGGCAAGGATGGCACCCTGGCAAAGATCCAGGTTGATAATCCCGCTGCGGGACACGTTATGGCCAAGACCGGAACATTTGGTTCCGGTGATAAGCTGAATTCGCGTTTGATGCTGAATGGCAAGGGTCTGGCTGGTTACGTCATGACCAAATCCGGCAGGACGCTGGTATTTGCTGCCTACATCAATCATACGGCGCTCGGGTCGGAGGATCCGGAAATCGCTCAGAAAGTTGCTGGCCAGGCTCTTGGTGAGATCGCCGGCGCCGCCTATGACGTCGCTCTGCCCTAGGAGCAAGCTTCATGTCTCGCCCTTCGCCAATTGCTAGGATCTGTCTCATTCCTGCGATACTTTCTTTTTTCGCTGTTGCAATCACGCTCACTGCGAAAACACTTCTGCTCGATGATTCGGATAATTCCACTCATATTTTCTTGAATGTCGGAGACGTGATCTCGATCAAACTTACGTCTAATGTTACAACGGGCTACAGTTGGGATGCTGTTTCGGTTCCAGCATGCCTTCTGCGGGAAGCATCCCAACAGAAACAGAAGAGCAACCCTCGGATAGGAGAATCCGGGTTTCAGGTCTTTGTGTTCAGGGCCAAGGAGGCATGCAACGCCGTTGTCGCCCTCAATTATTTTCGTCCCTTTGAAAAAGACAAGCCCCCCGCAAGAACATTCACTATCGACGTTACTGTCCAGGAAAGATCCGGAAATGCGGGCCCTATTTCCAATTAAACTCGGATGGAACATTTCCCGTCCAGGATGCGTTACCTAGTCAGAGGGGCACCCATGTTCAATCGTATTGGCTTGATTCGCTTCACGTCGGCACGAATACTGGTCGCCTCGATTGCGCTTTCGACGCTCCTGGGCCCGAGCATGGCTACGGCGCAAGACCCTGACGGGGCGGGGGCGGTCGTCAGCGGCAAAGCTTCTGCGCGGGATGTTGGCTTGCCGATCTATCCGGGCTCCAAACCGCATCAAGACAAGGATGCCAGTTCCTCGGCTGCGAACTTAGGCCTGTGGGGTGGTGGTTCGGGATTCAAAATGGCCCTCCTCAAAATGGAATCTGGCAACTCGGTCGAAAAGATCAGTGCGTTCTACAGAAAAGCTCTTTCCAAGTATGGGCCAGTGCTCGATTGCAGCAATCCGCCTCCCGCTTCCGGCAAGTCGTCAAAAGATGATTCGAAGACGATCACTTGCGGCGACGATAAAGCGGATCGGGGAGGCTATCTCTATAAGTCGGGCACAAAGGAGAACCAGCACATCGTTGCCATTGAGCCGAGCGGTCAGGGCGCCGTCTACACGCTTTTGAATCTGAGTGCTTGGAACGCAAAATAGCAGGCTCGCACTCGTGCCCGATGCCTGTCCACCACTGTGGTTTTATGTCAGTGACTCGGGCGGTATCGCGATATCATCTTTCGGATGGATGAACGAGCAGAATTTCCGCTGCTACATCTGGGCACTTCTTCGTTTACGGCGGACGGCTGGAACCTCACCTTCTATCCACCCGGTATGCCGGCCCGGGACTATCTTTCCTACTACGCCTCGCAATTTGATGCACTCGAGGTTGATGCCACGTTTTATCGCATACCGGCTATTTCAACGGTTCAAGGTTGGTACAACAAAACCCCCGCAAATTTTACGTTCGCTTTGAAGGCCCCGCAGGAAATCACCCATGAGCGAGTCCTCGTTGACGTCGAATCGGTTCTGCGAGAATTCTTGGTCGCCGCTGAGCCTTTAGCCGAAAAACTTGGGGTGATTCTCCTGCAATTTCCGTACTTTAATAAGAAGACGTTCGCCACCGGCGCCGATTTTCTCTTGCGGTTGAAACCGTTCCTTGAAAAATTGCCGCAGAGCCCCCGGTTTGCACTCGAAATCAGGAACAAATTCTGGCTCGGGCCGCCGCTTCTTGACCTTCTGCGCAAGCACAATGTCGCATTGGCCCTGATCGATCATCCGTGGATGCCACAGCACAGGGATTACTGCAACAGGCCCGAACTCATTACCACCGACTTCACCTACATTCGCTGGCTGGGCGACCGTCATGCCATAGAGGAGTTCACCAAGTTGTGGGACAAAACGATCATCGATCGGTCCGAAGATCTGGAGGAATGGGTGAAGGCTTGCCGCATGTTCATGAGTCACAAGATTCGAGTTTACGCTTTCGCGAATAACCATTACGCAGGCCACGCGCCTGCCACGTTACGCCAATTCGCCGAGATGCTGGCTCAGACCAGGTAATTTGCTCGGGAGGTCCTCAAAGCTTTCCGTTTCGTCGACTCCTCAACTCACCCCAAATTCGTCTTTCCCAGTTCTGCAACTCTTCGCTCGTAAATTACCTCGCACAATCCCTTTTTGTTGTAAAAGCGAAACACGATCCTGTGTCCCTCTTCGATCTTTGCGCGCGATCTCGGGAGGGTTCCGCTCAACTCTACCCAACTGCCCGTGACCATGTACTGCCCTTCCCGCCCCTGCACTTCAAACCGGCCGTCGCGTTTTAGAAAGAGTTGCGCTGCCCTACAAGGGACGCTTTTTCCTGCGACTTTCGCTTCTGTACACTCATATTCCCCGGAAACATCGCGGTTCTGGGCCCTCGCGACGCTTCCTCCGGGTACGAGTGTCCAGCCAACGATTCCCACCAGCACCAACTTCTTCACGCCGTTGGCCAGCATCATTCTCACCTCCGCGATACGATTCAGAATTTTCGCTCTCTCTGAACCGGTCTTCAGGTGCAAATTGCAAGCCATTTCACCCGGTGAGAACCCACAAGAAACAAAGAGCTTACGGATGTATGAATCGCTACCCGGAAGGCCTGCGAGAACACTCCTTCATAATCCTCGCCCGAAGCGGAACTGTTTTGCCGTACCAGTCGAAACGTACTACTCGGAGCAGGTACTCAAGCGCGGGAATTGAATCCTAGTCAGAGGGAACTTCGGGAACTGCTTCGCCATCTTTGCGGGGGTCGGAGGCACCGTAATTTACTCCATTCGCGAAATCTCGCAAAACGGCCTGCCCACCGCCTACTTCGGAGGAAAACGGTCCGAGGGCCTTGATCTGATGACCCTTGGCAGTCAACTCGTCACGGACCTTTTGTCCGATGCGGCTCTCCATTTCCACGTCGCACCCGTCGAATGTTTTTTTCGTGAACCGTGCCGCCTCGACCGCGGCTTGAATGTTCATTTTGTAATCGGCGAGATTGGCAATAAATTGTGCGTGCGCTTGAGCTTGATTCCAGCCCCCCATTATCCCGAACGCCACCATGGATTCGTTCTTGCGGGCAAAGGCCGGAATGATCGTGTGCCGGGGACGCTTTCGCCCTGCCAAAGCATTCGGCGACGCTGCATCGAGGGTAAAGAGCGCACCTCGATTGTGCAGTACAAAGCCAGTTCCTGGTGCCACGATTCCTGAGCCAAACAAGCTGTAGTTACTCTGGATGAGTGAAACCATGTTGCCATCCTTATCGACCACGGCGAGATAGGTCGTGTCATTTCCTGCAGACAGATTTCCGGCCACCACCTGGCAATGCGCATGATCAGGATCGATCAACTTTGCCCGTTCGCCGGCCCATTCCTTTGACAGCAATGTGCTGGTCGGCAACTTCTGCCCGTGAGGGTCTCCGATATATTTTGCAAGGTCAGCGTAAGCCAGTTTCTTCGCCTCAATCATTGTGTGCAGGGCTTTCGTCGAAGCGAATCCGTAGTCTTTCTGGCCCAACGGGAAGCTCTCCATGATGTTGAGCATCTCAAGCGCGGCTAACCCTTGATCGTTCGGCGGCATTTCATAGACCGTCCATTCGCGGTAGGTGGTAGAGATCGGTTCCACCCATTCCGCTGAATACTCATACAAATCCTGAGCCGTCATGGTCCCACCGTGGCGCTTCATGGCCTCGAGCAGCTTTGTTGCGACGTCCCCCTTGTAGAATCCATCTCGCCCTCGCGCCGCAACCTGCCGTAATGACCACGCCAAATCAGGATTTCTGAAGATATCCCCGGTCTTTGGCGCGCGGTCGTTTGGAAGGTACAGTTTTGCAGCCGCATCGTCTCCCCGCAAAAAATCCCCTTGCCCCGCCCAATACGCCGCTACCCATTCCGTTACGGGATAACCTCCCTCGGCCGTTTCGATCGCAGCCTTAAGATCGTCCGCCAGTTTTTTTCGCCCAAACTTATCCGCCAGTTTTTGCCAACCTTCGACCGTTCCAGGTACAGTGATTGTCTGCGCGCCTGTTTGGGGCATCTCTTTCAATCCTGCCTTGCGCAAAGACTCAATCGTCAACCCTTTCGGCGCCCATCCGCTCGCGTTCAGTCCATAAAGCTTGTCCGCCTTCGCGTCATACACGATGGCAAACAAATCACCGCCAATTCCGTTCATCATTGGCGAGACCACGCCCATCATTGCGTTCGCGGCAATGGCGGCATCGACAGCGTTCCCTCCACTCTCCAGGATCCGTACGCCTGCCTCTGCTGCAAGCGGAGACTCCGCCGCCACGATCCCGCCTCGCGAGACGACCATGGATCGTGTCTGCGAACGGTCCTGCGCTGAAACATGGCTGCCGAAAATCACCGCTACCAGACCAATCAGACTGCTACGTAGGAAGATGTTGTGTCCCAAGTTGCCTCTTTCCGTCGATTCCGTTCAAGCCATACCGGCGCCGCGAAGTTCGGGGAACCTCCGGCACTGTAGCGGTTCTCCGAGTACGCCGCAAGTTTTCGTGCTCTGCACCGTTCTGTTTCCGAACTTCCACCAGATTTAATCCGCAGTCAATACCAGCCGCCAATATTCACCCGCGTTCAAAAGCATCACCAATCTCTGCTCCCCTTGTATTGCGTCCGCCCGGCCGATTTGCGAACCTTAAACCGTTCGGTCCCCCTGACGGAACGAACTTGGTAACGGCGAAAGCCGATACCTCCAGCGGCGGTTGAGGGATGGACTCGGGCGCGGAATCCCTCGACTGCCGTTTCGATTTTCTTCCCTCGGTGTCTTCTCAAAGGATCATCGGTCAGCGAACTGCAACCGTCGACGAACAGGATACATCTCCAAATTTGTGATCTGAAACACAGCATCGAGTGACAAGAGTCATACGTGTGTGGTGACTAATGCAGTACAGATGGACGAACGAACGTTCGTTATTCTCTCGCTCCAGTTAGGTCCAGATCTCGACATGCCTCCTTTCAAGGACTTGGCGCACTTGCTTCGCCTGGCCGCCGTGTTTCTTGCCGGACTAGTGATCTTTATCGCTGTTCGCGCGGCCATCATTCCGAAAAGTTTTGGAGAGTACGGCCCCTATCGCGGCGCCGCCTTGAAAACCGCAATGTCCCGTCCTATCCACTACGCTGGGCATGAGGCTTGCGAAGGATGCCATCCCGATGTACTGGAAATCAAATCGAAGGGCGTACATGCCCACGTAAATTGCGAGTCTTGCCACGGAGCTCTGGCAGCGCATGCGAATGACCCCACCGCTTTGAAGCCCGTTCTTCCGGATGTCGCAAAACTCTGTATCCGCTGCCATGCACAAAACATCGCGAAACCCGGCGGATTCCCCCAGGTCGACGCCAAGGAACATTCGGGCGGACAACCGTGCAACACGTGTCATCTGCCACACAGCCCGGCCCTGGACACGGGAGGCAAGAAGTGACGCTCAATCGACGCCAGTTGCTTGTGTTACTCCCTGCTGCAGCTGTCGCCTGGAAATTCGTGCTCGCCGGAACCCCGGAGGCCGCTCCCAACTACGACACGACCGAGCACTGGTGGGGGATGTTGCTTGACATTACCAAATGCATCGGATGCGGTAGCTGTGTTCGGGCCTGTGCGACGGAAAATGAGGTCCCCGACGGTTACTTCCGTACCTGGATCGAGCGATATCACGTCAATGATTACCATATAGAAAGTCCACGCGTTGATTCGCCGGATGGAGGAAAGGAAGGCTTTCCCGCTAGCGAATTCACCGGCGGCAAAAATTTCTTTGTTCCAAAGATGTGTAACCATTGCGCCGATTCGCCCTGCACGCAGGTATGTCCTGTCGGAGCGACGTACCACACAAAAGACGGGGTGGTACTGATCGATTACGAGTATTGTCTGGGATGCCGCTACTGTATCCAGGCCTGCCCTTACGGATGCCGCTTTTTCCATCCAACCAAACACACTGCCGACAAATGCACACTCTGCTATCACCGGATCACGACGGGGTTAACAACGGCGTGTTGTGAAGTGTGTCCGACGGGCGCAAGGCAGTTGGCTGACCTAAAAAATCCCAACGATCCGATTCACGAATTTCTGAAGACGCATAGCGTCCAGGTCTTAAAACCGCATCTCGCTACCGGCGCAAAGATGTACTACAACGGCCTCGACGGTTCAGTCAGGTAAGGAGAGCCACAGATGGATGGATTCATGTATCCAAACGAAGTGGAGCTCCAGTGGAGCGTGCTGATCGTCCTGTATCCATTTCTTACGGGATTGGTCGCCGGTGCCTTCATTTTGGCCTCCCTGGAGAGGGTATTCCGGGTGGAAGAAGTCAAACCCACGTATCGCTTGGCACTGCTCACAGCCCTCGCGTTCCTGATCGTCGCTCCGCTGCCCCTGCAACTGCATCTCGGCCATCCCGAGCGTTCCATTGAAATGTACCTGACGCCACATCGCTCTTCGGCCATGGCCATGTTCGGGTTCGTTTATCTCTGGTACCTGATGGCCGTTCTTCTTCTGGAGATCTGGCTCGATTACCGGCGCGATATCGTCATTCTGGCACAGACCTCCACCGGCTGGAGACGCCCTCTCTATCGGCTACTGACGCTCGGATCCTACAACATCAGTCCCGGCGCATTGCGCGTGGATGACATCATAGGGTGGAGTGTCACACTCATCGGTATTCCTTCCGCTTTCCTGCTGCATGGTTATGTCGGTTTTATCTTTGGATCGATCAAGGCCAATCCGTGGTGGTCGACTCCATTGATGCCTGTTGTGTTTCTGTTCTCGGCCATGGTTTCCGGTATCGCCTTGGTACTTCTGATGTATATGCTCACATGCTACCTTCGAAAAAAGCCCATCGACATGCGGTGCCTGGACACTGTGGCAAAATATCTGCTGTATACCTTTATCATCGACTTCACTCTGGAAATGCTTGATCTGATCCACCGCATCTATGAATCGGACGAATCGTTCCGGAGTCTGGATTTTATGGTCCACACAAAGCTCTTCCTTTCGCAGATCGTCTTGCAGATCTTTCTCGGTACCCTGGCGCCCATTGCTCTACTGGGCGCCACGCAATTCGTTCATTTCGCAGAACCGGTCCGCAAGAAGCTTTTTGCGCTTGCCGGCGTTCTGACCATGATGGGAATATTTGCCATGCGCTGGAACGTGGTCATCGGCGGACAACTCTTCTCAAAGAGCTTCCTGGGCTACACGACGTACAAGGTCGATTACATCACGCGGGAAGGGCTCGTTCCGGCGGCAATTCTGCTCGTTCTTCCGTTTGTGATCCTCTTTGTGTTGATCAAGATCTTGCCGCCTTGGATCCAGCAGCCTGCTGAACCTGTACCCGGAGAAGGCGACTGAAGCGAGATCAGCCGGAAGCCGCGGATTCTCAGCGCGTCCCGTAGAGCGGACCTTTTCATCATCGTGTGGACACCTGTCGCCTCGACCATTGGTCTGGCATCAAAGTTCCGATAGAATGCTTCTGTGGCCGATCAACTGTCTCCTGCTAATCCTCCGCCGCTCGACCAACTCGGTACGGCCCTCACAACGCTCCTGCACGCGCGCAACGCGGATCCCTTTGCTATTCTTGGCCCACATTCCTTCGAGACCCCGCAAGGTCGTCGCTGGGTCGTACGATTCTTTCAGCCACGGGCCGTCGAAGGCGAAGTCCTTCTCGCCGGACAGGCCCAGCCGTTAGCCGCCAGAAAGATGCGAAACGAGGGTTTTTTTGAAGTTACCCTTCCGAGCGTCAGCGAATTCCCTCCTTCACCGTCTAGTTATCGCATCCGGTTTCGGACTCAATATGGCGAGACATTTGAAAGCCATGATGCCTATGCGTTCCCTTTCCAGCTTACCGAATTTGATCTATACCTGATGGGCGAAGGCCGACACTACGATACCTATGAAAAGCTTGGCGCACATCTAAAGAGTGTCGATGGAGTTGCAGGCGTGCATTTTGCGGTGTGGGCGCCCAGTGCTCGACGCGTGAGCGTTGTCGGCGATTTCAATCGCTGGGACGGCCGCGTCCATCCCATGCGCGCACGCGGCTCTTCAGGTATCTGGGAACTTTTTATTCCCGAAGTCGGTGAGTCCACAATCTACAAGTACGAAATTGTCGGGGCCCAGGGCGGCGTGCTCCCCTTGAAAGCCGATCCGTACGCCTTCTCGGCCGAGCTCCGACCCAACACGGGCTCCGTCGTCGCCCGTCTCGACAAGCACAGCTGGAATGACGTCGAATGGATGGCACAGCGTGGACAGCGAAATTGGCTCGCGGAACCGATTACCGTTTATGAAGTTCATCTTGGTTCCTGGCGACGCATTCCCGAAGAACACGATCGTTGGCTGACGTATCACGAGCTTGGTGATCAGCTGATTCCCTATGTGAAAGAGCTCGGCTACACGCATATTGAGTTGTTGCCGGTGATGGAACATCCTTACGACGGATCGTGGGGTTACCAGACTCTCGGTTACTTCGCCGCGACCAGCCGTTTCGGGTCTCCGTCCGATTTCATGGAGTTTGTCGACCGCTGCCATCAGGCGGGAATTGGCGTGTTTCTGGACTGGACCCCGGCCCATTTCCCGCGCGACACCCACGGTCTCAGCATGTTTGATGGCACGCATCTCTATGAGCACTCGGACCCGCGGCAAGGTTCTCATCCAGACTGGGGTACGCTCGTTTACAACTACGGGCGCAACGAAGTGCAGAACTACCTGATTTCCAACGCCCTGTTCTGGCTCGACAAATATCACATTGATGGTCTTCGCGTGGATGCAGTGGCTTCCATGCTGTATCTCGATTATTCGCGCAAGCACGACGAGTGGGTGCCGAACCGATTCGGCGGGCGCGAAAATCTGGAAGCCATTGAATTCATCAAGCGGTTGAACGAGGTCGCGCATCTTCGTTTTCCAGGCGTTCTCACCATCGCTGAAGAGTCCACCTCCTGGCCGAGCGTTTCCCGGCCCACCTACCTTGGCGGTCTGGGGTTCAGCTTGAAATGGAACATGGGCTGGATGAATGACACGCTCAAATACTTCTCAAAAGACTCCATCTACCGCAAGTACGAGCACAACAAGCTGACGTTTTCTCTACTGTACGCCTTTAGTGAGAATTTCATGCTCCCGTTTTCCCACGACGAAGTCGTTCACGGGAAAAATTCGTTGTTGCACAAAATGCCCGGCGACATGTGGCAGCAATTCGCCAACCTGAGAGTTCTGTACGCCTATCAATACGCCCACCCGGGAAAGAAGCTCCTTTTCATGGGGCAGGAATTCGCCCAACGCAAGGAATGGAGCGAGACACACAGCCTTGACTGGCATCTCTTGCAGTACGATTCGCACCGCGGCATCAAGAATCTGGTAACCGACCTGAACAAGCTCGTGGCCAGGGAGCCAGCCCTTCATGAAATTGACTTTGAATGGCAAGGCTTCGAATGGATCGATGCCAACGATTCCGACAACAGCGTGTATTCCTTCATCCGCCGGGGCAAAAATCCGAACGAAATACTGATCATTGTCCTCAATGCCACGCCGGTGGTTCGCTATGGTTACAAGATCGGGGTTCCGGTCCCGGGACACTACGAGGAAGTGTTTAATTCGGACTCCGCCACCTACGGCGGCAGCAATGTTGGCAATCTTGGCGGAATGAAAGCCGGCAATCATCCCTGGCAGGGGCGCGTCCACTCCCTCTCGCTTACGCTGCCTCCATTGGCCGTTATTTTTCTAAAATGGCGTTCCGCCTAGACTTGCGCAACTAGTTCAGATAAATCTTCGCCAGGTCGCTGACAATTGCCTCAGGCTTGCTGTTGTCTGAATCCAGATTGGTCATGACGATAATGGTAACTTTATCGTCGAGGAAACGCGCAATGGACATTGTGAATCCCTGCCACGCGCCATCATGCGCCACCACGCGATGTCCATTCTTCAACGTTGTGAGGGCCCAGCCGAAGCCGTAAGGATATGTCTGTCCATTTTTCAGTTTCACCGGAGACCATATCTGATCGAGGCTCGATTGACTGAGCAATCTTGTTGTGTAGAGGGACGCGTCCCACTTCGCCAGATCCAGGACGTTTGTATAGAGCGCCCCGTCTGCCGTCGTGTTGAGTGTCGGCGAAACCCAATCCTGATTCTTCAGCTCGCCCTTTACCAGGCGATACCCTCCACTGCGGTGCGGAATGATGTCGGACTCGCTGATGATCCGTGTTGAGCTCATTCCGAGGGGTCTAAAGATCCTTTCTTGCAATACATCTCCATAAAACTTCCCCGTAACCCTGTGGATCACAATGCCCAGCAGCACGTAGCCCGTATTGCTGTAGCTCCATTTCTCTCCCGGAGCAAAATCCATCGGCATCTTTGCGAACGCCTCGACCAGCTGCTGTTCCGTATAGTCGTTGCGAAAATTGATCACACCCTTACCCATCGTCCCTTCTTCGCCTCCATAATCAGCAATTCCGGACGTATGCGTCAGCAGATTACGGATCGTCACCTCTTTCCAGGCTACCGGCGTTTCTCCGATGTATTTCGAAAGCTTGTCGTCAAGCCCGATTTTTCCTTCTTCCACAAGCATCATGACCGCGGCGGCTGTGAACTGCTTTCCCACCGACCCTGTCTGAAAGATTGTGTCGGGCGCGACCGCGTCATTCCATTCGACGTTTGCCAGTCCATATCCGGTGGCCTTTTCGATCCTCTGTCCCCGGCAGATGGCAACGCTCACGCCCGGAATTTTCTGGCTGGCCCTTTGCGCTTCGACAACCTCATCTGCCTTTCGGCCAAGATCGTCCTGCGCATTTGCTCCCCATGCCGCTATACCGGAAACAAAAAGAACCACCCAGATCACACCCAATTTCCGCACCGTATCCCCCGTCAAGGTCCATTCGTCCGCGACTCGCGGATTCTACTATGTCTCGCAAATTTCCTGTCAGTCAATCTTGCTTCAAGCGGCGTCCTCGACCGGGTTCCCTAATTGTCCCCCTCGTGCAACCCCGGGCGTTGCGTTAAACTTCTAATGTAGGTGTCAGAACTTCCGGGTGAGGTCTGCCGTGTTTCCTTCGATACTTGTCTCTCTTAGAACGTACCGACGGTTATCTGCCGTCGCGATTTCGCTGACGGCTATTGCAGTTTTTCCCGTGGCGCACGCGCAGGATCCCGGGCCTCTCCCCTCGACCACTCGGCCCGCCAAAATTCAGCCACCGCCGCCACCGCCGCCGTCGCAGCAGAACTCCCAGCCTCAGACCTACCACACGTCGCCGCCCCCCGAGAAAATTCACTCTCCAGGTGACAGCCCGCTCGTCAATGAACCGCCTTCTCAACCCGTGGACCAGATCATCAAACGGTTTGCCGAACGCGAGGAAGAGTTCCGCCGAGAGCGTGGAAATTACACCTACTCACAGACATTCTCAATTCAGACCATTGACGATGATGATCGTCCTGACGGTGAATACCGTATGAGTAGTGAAATCGTCTTCACCCCCGATGGTAAGCGTTTTGAGAAAGTCACCTTCGCCCCTCCCGACACACTTCGACGCATTAATTTGAGCGAACAGGATCTTGACGACGTCCGTAATGTCCAGCCCTTTGTCCTGACCACGTCGGAATTGCCGAAGTACGTCGTTACCTACGTCGGGCGCCAGGCAGTCGACGACCTTAATTGCTACGTTTTTGATGTCGCGCCCAAGGTGATTGAGAAGAAACAGCGGTACTTTCAGGGAAGGGTCTGGGTTGAAAGCAAGGATCTGCAGATTGTCATGACCGATGGTAAGGCAGTTCCCGACATCATTACCCGGAACAGCGAAAACGTCTTCCCGCGGTTCCGCACGTACCGCGAAAACATCGAGCAGGGATTCTGGTTTCCGACCTACACTCGTGCCGACGACTATCTGCACTTCCGCAGCGGCGATATCCATATCCGAATGACCGTGAAGTATTCGAACTACAAGCGGTACGGCAGCACCGTAAAGATCGGCACAGTTACCGAGATCAAGTAGACCTGTCCGTTAGGGACAGTAATTTTACGAATACCATTCATCGCAATATCGATGCATGCTGTACAGGAATTCCTGTATTCTAGTGATGTCGCATTTGCTCCGCAGCTGAGTGCGATCGGCATGCAGGAAGTTTCCGCCTAGCCTTGCGTACTTGGGCAAGTGGTTCACCGCCCTCGAAGTGCGCTCTGAACTGGTTTGAAAAGCCTGGGACAGTCGGAAATGCCTGCCTCGAATAAAGATGTACTAGGAGTATTACTGCTCTTGGAACGAAAGCTCAACTCTCTGACGCGAAGCGCATCGCTCATCGGCCGAATGGTCTGCCGCGTTGTTCCGGTATTGCTCGCGGCCATCTGCCTCGCCCCCGCTCCCGCTTCGGCAAATTGTGAAAATGTTCCGGCAGGAAGATCTTTTTGGATCCGGTTGCTCGATCCCGTTGCTTCCTACAGCACCAAGCCCGGCACGTCTGTTCGAGCGATCCTGATCCAGTCTCCAGATTGCGATTCCAATCCGGTTTTCCCTGCCGGCCTCGAAGTCGACGGCGAAGTCACCTCGGTTCGCAGGGTTGGCCTGGGTTTCCTTCATGAAACGGCGAGGCTCGAGATTCGTTTCACCCATCTGGTCACTACGGCCGGCGAAACGCTTCCAATTGCCGCCGATGTGGTGGAAATCGACAACGCCCGCGAGACAACCAGAAATGGAGTAATCCACGGAATCAACCCAACCAACTGCCCTCAGGGCCGAATCACGAGCGGGTTGATTCACTTGCCTACCTTCAATCCCTACGGGGATTTGGGGCTGATCATTTACCGCACGCTCACAATCCTTCCCGAGCCCGAGATCTATCTTCCACCGGGTACCGATCTTCGTCTTCGCTTGAATCTGCCGTTATACGTGGGCGATCAGCCAGAACTCCCTCGGGTCTCGTTCCAGATGGACGAGTACGAGCGAGGTGACGTCGAAATGGTCGTGCAGAACGTTCCCGATCGGACAACGACGAAAAAAGGCAAAGATGCAGACGTTGTGAACATCCTGTTTGTCGGCTCAAGGGAAGAAGTCGACGAAGCCTTTGACGCAGCCGGGTGGCTTCCTGCTGACCGGACTTCATCTCGATCGGTCGCCCGGCAGCTCCAGGCTTTCCTGACACTCTCGAACTATCCGACCATGCCGATGTCGCAGCAGTTTCTAAACGGCCAGCCGCAGGACATTACCTGGCAAAAAAGCTTTAACAGTTATGGCAAGCGCGAACACGTACGTCTGTGGAGTCAGCCCGTCGACGTTCAAGGACAATCCGCATGGCTTAGCGCCTACACGCGCGAGACGAGCGCGGCGCTCTCAGTAAAGAATCAGAACTTCATTCACCATATTGACCGTAACCTGGATGACGGCGTGAACATGCTGGTTCGTGATCTTTCGCTGACCGGTTGCGTTGATTCCGTGCACCAGCTTCCGCGTCCCCAGCTGAATGAAACCATGGTGAACTCCACTGGAGATGCCATGCGGACAGACGGAAACCTTACAGTGGTCAACTTGAAACACTGCAACCGCCCGGTCATGGAGTATTCCCACAGCAAGCCCTTGATTCCCATCCATCCGAAGTCCCGTATCGTGCGTTTCTTTCGCACTCAGGTTCTGCTCTACAAAAGCGACGTTGTCCGCGGAAACATCATCTACAGCGCCTATTATCTCGCTGACCGCAGTATTCATTCTTTTCGTCACCGTCACGATAGCGAGTCTGAAGATAACTTTGACGAACTACCCATGTCACCTGTCTCTCCTGCCACTCTATTCCCCCCGATCAGCTTGGGGGGCGATTAGCCCTTCCTCCGAACCGGTACACTTTCGCCACCGCAGGCGTTCTGGGATTCATCGGGGATTGACTTCCATTCGCCCGTCCGCCTACCATCGCCCGACACCTGCAAAGCACCCTACATTGTCGAAACTTTTTTCGCCCAGTTTTCATCCAAGCTTTGCACTCGTTGGCCTCTGATTCCCAAGGAGATTGCTCGCTTTGCCTTCTACCCGAGAAAGAGTCTTGATCGCCGTCTCCGACCCCCAGCTTCGCGAGGACCTGCAGAGCTTATTTGAAGGTGCAGATTATGAGATCGCTCACGCCGAATCATCCAGCGAGGCATTTCGCCTACTCCGGGCAGGTGACGTTGACCTCTTGCTACTCTCAGCCGATCCCTCGGACCCGATCTTTTCTTCTACCCTTTCTGAGAATAATCCGGCATCGCTCGCCGCAAAGACTCGCATCATTCTTCTATCGCAAGCCAGCGCAGTAGAGCGCGCACGGGCGATCGACCTCGGAGTGGATGACGTCATCTCGCCCCCATGGGACCCGGTCGAGCTTCTTGCGCGTGCTCGCGGACAACTCCGTACCAAGCGTGAACTGTACGCTTTCGCCGAGAAGACTCGGCTGTCTGAGGAGAGTTTTCAGGTCGCGCAGACTGCTTTTCAAGCTCTCGCCGTGACAGAGAAGATGACCCGGGATGCCTTCAATCTCGAGCGCGCGCTCAAGATCGGCGTTGGAGCGCTCTTCGCTCTCGCTCTGGTCGTCGGCGGCATTTTCCTTCTCTTTTCCCATCGCGCCGACAAGGAATCGCGTCGCGCCTATTCGCTCATTGCGCGACTGGAACGCGGGGTCCAGTCCGAGCAGGAATTGCTCTCAGCCACCGAGAAGGCCCGACAGGAAATGTCCCAGACCGAGACCGTCACTCCTCCAGCTGCCCCGGAGTCGATCAAAAGTGCACCGGCCAAGCTTTCATCGAACATCGCGTCTCCGGAGAGTGTGATTCGGTCCTACGCCCCCAGTGTTTGCCTCATTCATGTTTCGGTGGGCTTCCTGGACAAGACTTCCGGGCAGCCCTTACGCTACGGCGGAATCGGCCCGGATGGTCCTTACAAGGACAGCGCCGGGAACATTGTGTACACACTCGAAGGCCGCGGCCCGGAAGTCCGCGAAGACTTTTTCGGGACTGGCTTCATCGTAGGGCCTGACAGAATCCTGACGAACCACCATGTGGCTCAGCCCTGGTGGGAAAACGAAGAACTCGGTCACGTGGCCCAGCAAGGACTGCAACCTGCCGTCGCCACGATGACTGCCTATTTTCCGGAGTCTCAAACAGGCATCCATGTGGAGATCGCCGAAATCTCTAAAGACGCTGATCTTACCCTTCTTACCGGCAGCCTTTCGCAGCTCAAAAGGGCGACGTTTAAGCTTGACCCCCGCAAAGAGGCCGCGGTAAGCGGTCAGTCGCTCATTTCGCTGGGATACCCGACCGGCCTCAGCGCGATCCTGGCGCGCGCCAGCGAGAGCTCGGTTCAGGAAATCGTCAAGGTAACGGCTGGGGACCCAAAGAGCGTAATGGATGAACTTGCCAAGCGCGGACTGATCCGCCCGACTGTCACTCAAGGCCACATCGGGGATGTTCTGGCGGATCGGCTTGTCTTTGACGCGCAGACGACTTCTGGTGGTTCCGGTGGCCCCCTTATCAATCAGGCTGGGGAGGTTGTTGGCGTCACCTACGCAATCGTAAGAGGCTTTGGGGGATCCAATTTCGGTGTACCGATCCGCTTTGCCGAACCACTGCTAAAAGCTCGTCCCTAAGTTGCGCCGCAGTCCGTCTTCCTTGAGATTTCCCTCATTCCCCTGGAACTTTCTCTCACCCACCTCCGTATTGTTCTACAAGGGAGAAAACTCAATGAAACGTATGTCTCGGCGTGTCCTCAGCTCCGCATTCACCCTGGCCCTGGCCTCGGTTATTCTCGTTCCGACCTCGACCATGGCTCAAAACTCTTCTACTTCCGCGAAAGACCAGTGGATTCACGTTCGCGTCGAAAACAAGGACGATGGCGGAGAAACAGTCCGCGTGAACGTTCCGGTCGAAATGGCCGAAAAAATTCTTCCGGTCATCAACAAAGACCAGCTCCACAACGGGAAAATTCATATCGACTCGGCCCACATGGACGATGTTGACCTCCGGGCCTTTTTGGATGCGGTTCGCACCTCCAAGGACGGCGAGTATGTGACGGTCCAGAGCAAGGAAAATGACGTGCGTGTGGCGAAGAGCGGTGGCTATTTGCTGATTCACGTTACTGACAAAAGCAAGCAAAATTCCAAATCCAAGCCTCACGAGGACTCCAGAGTTGAAATCAAAGTACCTATGAAGGTCGTCGACGCGCTCTTTTCGGCTGGCAAAGACGAACTCGACGTGGTCGCGGCTCTTCGCGCGCTTTCCTCGTTTGGCGACAGCGAGCTAGTCAGCGTGAAGGATTCCGAAAACACCGTCCGCGTCTGGATCGATTCGAAGAATGTTGCTGATTAGCTCTCAGAAACTTCCGGAGGAGAATCACCATGTTATTTCTCGCTAAAGCCGCGCTGGGACTTTCTGCCACTCTTCTCATGTCGACCGCCTATGTATTTCACGAGGGGGTCATCAAGGTAGATGTCGACGAGCACAAACATGACGGGACGCACGTTCATCTCTGGGTGCCCGCGACACTGGTAGACCTGGGTCTGCACGTAGTCCCATCACGCCATTTGGAAAAGGCAGCGGAGCAGGCCCGCCCATTCTTGCCTGCCCTGCGTGAACTAGCGAAAGAATTGAAGAACTATCCAGATGCACAGCTCGTCGAGGTGAAAGACTCCGATCAGCACGTCCAGGTCAGCATCGTTAATGGCCAAATTCAGATCGACGTAGTTGAGCCCGAAGAAACGATTCACGTACGGATTCCAGTCGAAACTCTCGAGGACGTATCTGACCGATTGGAGTCGAACGCTCCGAGTATCTAGTCCGGAACTGGGACTCTCTGGCTCTGGTTTGGACCTGTCAAACCTGCACAAGTCACTCTCCGGCGGCAACTTCCCTTCACTTCGCCGCCGGGAAATACACTTCATCCTGGATCGCGGCCTTGTTCCAGCCTGCGCGTAACAGAATTTCCCTGCCGTTCTCGACCATATTCGGGTGACCACACAGATATGCGGTGGTATCCTCCGGCTTCAGTCCCCATACCTGAAGATATTTTCGGACGAGGTCATCGACTCGGCCAAGTTCGCCCTTCCAGTCCGGGTCTTCCCAGGGCCTGCTCACCGTCGGGACGTATTTGACCCACGGAGCTTCGGCCGCATATTTCTCGAGCTCCTCCCGGTAGCCAAATTCCTGTGAGCGACTTGCACCTTGCACGCAGAAAAGCCTGTGCTCTCCCGGCATTGGAGTCCGTCCGCTCTTCCAGTCGGCAGCCACTGTCCTCACATAGCTCAGGTAAGGGGCTACGCCCGTCACCGTTGAGAGTAGAAAGTGGTTCTTTCGTCCGCTTCGCAGATCGAGCGTGAATCGGCCCTTCGCAAACCTTCGCAGTAGCAGTGGCGTTCCCTTCTCCATGGCGTGCAAGAGCGGACTCAATTCTCCGCCGGGAACCCGCTCGACGAAAAATTCCAGTTCCTCCGCGTAGGGCGAAGAACATAATGAATAGGCCCGTTCGAGTCTCTTTCCGTCAACTTCCACGCCCAACGTCGCATACTGGCCTGCCAGATAAGGGAACGCCCCTCCCGGATGTACCTTTAATACGAACAGATCCTCAGCCACTTCCTTGCGGTCCACGATCGTCGCTGTTAGGTGTTTCTCTGGCATCCCGGCGGTCCTCAACTTCCCGATGTTTTCTGATTCTGGAAATGCTACGGGCGGAGACAGTTCGCCTCCGCCCGCCATACCAGTTCGTCCAACGGAAACTATGGCTTCTGCTGGCCCTGTTGGTACTGCTGCATCATTTGCTGCATATCGAACTTCGTCACGGGTCCGGTGATTTTGTCCTGGTAGTTGTCCAGAACTTTAACCAACACCATCGAACTATCCTTGCCTGTTTGCTTGACCAGACCGAACGGAGTTACCTTGTCGCTGGCCCACAATTCTGAGCCGTCCTTATCGTTCTTGTAATGCTCGCAAGCAAATGTCCCTGCAGGGACGGTGATTGTTTCGGTTCCTATGGAGTGCCAGTCACTCATCGCATCGTGCACCTGCTGACCACGACCAGAATTCGGGTTAAAAGGCATCTCCATTGCCGGTTTCCCGGGCAACTGCATGATCATTTTATGGAATTGAAAGTCATCCTTCGTTACCAGGCCTTTCGCAACGACTTCCTGGTTCTCTTTGCCAGTCGTGATGATTTCCATCCAGAATCCGTCTTTGCCGTCGACGCTTTCCTTTGCAACGACTCCCATTTCCATCGTTCGGGGAGTTTTCGAGTTCGAGTTTGTCGATTCGTATTGCGCACCCTTCCCTACCACTGGGTTCACAAATTTCGCGATAGCCGGTTTCTGAAAGAGACTCCCGCCCATCTGGCCCATTGATCCCATCTGTGCATTCGCACTTGAGGCGAATCCGACACTCAACACTGCCAACGACGCGAATAAGACCTTTCTCATCCCACTCTCCTTGCGTGTCTCCTGCAACCGTGCTTCTTCATATCAGTTTCACTGACAGGAATCAATTCAAGACGGAAAACTTTGTGGAAAACCTGGGAGGAGAGATTACTCGTAAGCAAGCGCTTCGACGGGATCGAAACCTGAAGCCCGGAGTGCCGGCACGGTAGCGCCCAGTGCCGCTCCGAGCAATGCCAGCCCGATCGCACCGATCACCCATCCTGTGGTCAACAGGATCGATAGCCCGGGATTGGTCTGTTTCAGTATTGCTTGCGTGGCAAACGTGATTGCGATTCCTACCAGGCTACCCACCAGGGTAAGTACAGCGGTTTCTCCGAGCAACATCTTTACAATATCCAATCGGGAAAACCCCAATGCCTTCAAGATCCCAATTTCACGCGTTCGTTCAAGAATCATGGTGTGCATGTTCATCAGCACCACCAGGAAACTGACGATGACTCCCAATCCCACCATCGTTCGAATGAAGGGTTTCAGTTCCGGCAGATTCGATGAGTTCATCAATGAAACATATTCCGCCATCGACCGCACACGGTTTTGGGGATTTAATTTAAGAATTTCTACGCGCGTTGCTTCCGTATCGCCCTTACTCCGCACAAAGAACATCGAGACGCGATTCTCGGCGCCCACAATATCCTGTCCACTCTTTAATGGAATGAAAAATCTTGCGCCTTTTCCATGTGCCACGATCCCGGAAATCCTGAACGGATGGTTGATGAGTGTCACGGTATCACCCACTTGCAAGTGTCGTGACTGGGCCACAATATCGTCGGCAATCGCTTCATCGGCCGCTTCAAAGGGCCGTCCTGCCCGAAACATGAAGCCCTGGCTCAACGCGTTAAATCTCTTGTAATCTATCGCGTAAACAATCATCAAGGTCTTTGGGTCGGAAAGAATGAGAGTCGGAGCCACTTCATCGACTCCGGATACGCGCTCGATCTGCTCGCCGAGAGACTGTTGCATGACAGCGCTTGAGAATGCAAAGAAGATGGAGGAGTTTGGCGGTTGCACAAGAATATCCGCGCCAACCCCTTCGACGCGCTTGCCCCACTCCGCGATCACACCGGAAGTCATGCCGACAATCATCAGGACCAAGACCACCTGAATCGCAATCGCCAAGATGCTCAGCGCGCAACGCAGCGGTCGGGCAATAATGTTGCCCCAGAACATTTGAAATAAAGAAAAAGGTCCTTCGCTGCTTTCAGTCATCGTGTACCGTAACAAGAACTGTAGCAGAAGGAATTTGTGTTGGTCAAAACGCTTCTAGCACGACCGCTGCCGAAGTTCATTCGCAATAATTTATTTTTGGTTAAGATTTGCACACATCTGTTGATAACTTTGTGGAAAGCGTCGCAAATTTTGCCGTAACTCCAAATTCTGGAATGCGATAATGCTCTTTGCACAATTGTGGTGCAATCGTAAAATTGCCTGTCTCCTGCGGCGACAGAGAAGAACATTTTTCAGGATTGCTTCCGGCTGAAACAAGTATTACAGAAGAAAAAACAGAACAAGAACGGGCGCAAGATCGCTCCGGGAAAGACTAATACCACTTCGGCGGTCGATCTAGATGAATCTTAATCACTTGTCTTGGGTCGGCGATGTCATACCAATGCCCATAACTCTTCCAGCCTTCGGCCACAATCTGTATCAAGACCCGTCCGGTCGGTGCATCAGGAATGTGTGCCACTCCATTCTGATTCGTTTTCACATTCAATTCTGTTTTCTTGTCTTTCAATGTGTGCTCTTCGAGCGTTTTTACGTATACGCTGGCATTCTCGATGGGCTTGTTGCTGTCCCCGCCCGTGACTTCGATCGTCATGCGCGGAATCGCCGACTGCGACGGAGGCGGAGCATCCTTGTCTTTCGTCGGTGGATCCTGGGCGAAAGCCGTTGCAGGGAAAGTTACCGCGAACAGGGAGGACAATAAAATAAACCGGTTAATTTTCATACGTCACTTGCCTATGTTCACCTGAATGCAATTGTTAGGTCAAGTCGCGGGACTGCCTCATTGCGCCTCCGGGCGTCCTGACACCTCTAACTCGGCACAACCATTCACCAGCCACCTTGCGTTGACCGGCAAATTGTTGAGAGAATTCATTCCGCTGGTCGCATCACCCTGATTTCGCGACCCAGTCACCTCTTCGGCGACAGTTTTCTGTAACGGATCTGCGCCAGCTCTCAAGGAGAAACAATGGGATTTGCTACCAACGCCATTCACGTGGGACAAGAGCCAGATCCAACCACCGGCGCCGTCGTTGCTCCCATTTATCAGACGTCCACCTATGTCTATGAAGAGGTGGGAAAGCCCAAAGGTGGCTTCGATTATGCGCGGACCAATCATCCCAATCGCAAGGCCATTGAACGCACCCTGGCCAAACTCGAAGGCGGCCACAGCGCCTATTCCTTTTCTTCCGGTATGGCGGGCATTGACGCCGTCTTCCGTCTCCTTCGTCCCGGTGACCACGTCGTTCTTTCAGAAGCAGTCTATGGCGGTGTCTATCGCATCAGCA
Organism: Candidatus Acidiferrales bacterium; assembly: GCA_963723725.1. Taxonomy (GTDB): domain Bacteria; phylum Acidobacteriota; class Terriglobia; order Acidiferrales; family UBA7541; genus Acidiferrum. The sequence goes on along the minus strand of CAVRSA010000009.1, from coordinate 172,640 downwards.
CCCAGCTTCTAGTGCACTTCGGGCTGGAGTTCAGCTTCGTAGACACAACCGATCCCGCAGTGGTACTCGGGGCACTGCGGCCCAATACCAAAATGCTCTATATCGAGACGCCGACGAACCCCACCATGCGTCTGTCTGATATCGCTGCCATGGCCAAACTGGCCAACGAGCGCCACGCCATCCTTGTCGTCGACAATACTTTCCTCACGCCCTACCTGCAGCGGCCGATCGAGCTCGGTGCACACATCGTCGTCCACTCCATGACCAAGTATCTCAACGGCCACAGCGATTGCACGGGCGGCGCTGTCATCCTCACGCGGCCGGAAGACGCCGAGAAAATCTATTTTATCCAGCGCTCCGCGGGAGCTGGCCTCTCACCAATGGATTGTTTCCTGATTTCTCGCGGGATCAAGACGCTAGCGGTCCGAATGCTCCAGCACAATGCTAACGGGCAAGCGGTCGCGCGCCATCTTGACGCCCATCCCAAGGTTCGCAAGGTGTTCTATCCCGGACTGAGTTCGCATCCACAGCACGAGCTCGCCCGTCGCCAGCAAAAAGGTCCGGGAGCAATGCTGGCCTTCGATCTTGGCACCGAAGAAGCCGCTCGTCGCTTTCTCAATAATGTCAAACTCTGCTCCCTTGCAGAGAGTCTGGGCGGAGTCGAATCGTTGATCTCCTTGCCTGCACAGATGACTCACTCGTCTATGCCCAAAGAGGTCCGCGACCGCGTCGGCATTACCGACAGCCTTATCCGCCTCAGTGTGGGCATTGAAGATGTGGAGGACATCATCGCCGACCTTGACCAGGCCCTTCTCTACATCTGACCCGCGGCATCCCTCAATGCATTTCAGAATCGCCAGGGCGGCGTGCCACCTTGCACGTTTTTTCCGCCTCGTTGCTGCCGTCCCTCCGTTCTCTGCATCAGATTTCCTTTTTTTTCCCCGGACCAAGCGAGTTCCCCACCCATTCGAGATACTCTTTCGATCCCCCATCAATCTTGATCACCAGAAACTCAGGCACGTCATAGGAATGCAACCTCCGCACTTCGGCCTCCAACTCTTTTGCGCGTTTCGCATTCGTTTTCATAATGAGAAGCCGCTCGGTCCCCGTTTCGATTCTGCCATTCCACCAGTAAACGGACTCGACCCGTGCCCCGACCAGGTTCACGCACGCGGCCAATCTCTTCCTGACCACCGTTCTGGCAATCCTCCGGCCTTCCGCTGCCGACCCGCACGTCACCAGCACAATCCGATACTGAGCTTTCCTGGACATGCCATTTCCTCCGCATGAAAATCCACAATGCTCACCCTACACGAGACCTTCAAGACCAGCTAGAATATTTGTCCATGACTAACTCTCCCATCAAATTCGGCACCTCTGGCTGGCGTGGACTGATTGCCGACGATTTCACCTTCGCGAATGTTCGCCTGGCCGTATGCGCCATCTCGGAGCACCTCACCGCCAAGACACAACATCCGACAGTCCTTGTCGGCTACGACACGCGCTTCTATTCCGAAGAGTTTTCTGCGTTGGCCGTCCAGGTCCTGCAGGAACATGGAATCAAAACCCTGCTTTGCGAAACATTCACGCCTACTCCGGCGATTGCTTACGAAATTCAGCGCCGCAAGCTTGACGGCGGAATCAACTTCACCGCCAGCCACAATCCTGCGCAGTACCACGGGTTGAAATTCTCGGGCTCTGACGCTGGACCTGCACTTCCTGAAGTTACCAAGGACATCGAGGCTCGGGTTGCAAAGATCATCGCCAACGGTACAGCCAGTTCGAAAAACCAGGGTACAAAGAAGCACGTCGGCGAACGGGTCAATCTCAAGGCGGACTATCTCAAACGGATCGAAGAACTGGTTCGCTTCGACACTATCCGCAGCGCAAATCTCAAGGTTGTTGCGGACGCGCTCCATGGGGCCGGAGCGGGGTATCTGGACAAAGTGCTCATCGACCACGGGATCGCCGTAGAGGCCCGACGCGTCAATCGTGATTGCTTGTTCGATGGCGGCGGCCCGGACGTCAGTGAAGAAAATCTCGCGTCGCTGGGCAAAGCGGTGAAAGACAGCGGCTCGAAGATCGGGCTCGCCACCGATGGCGATGCCGACCGCTTCGGCATCGTTGATGCCGACGGCTCATGGATTCAGCCCAATCTCATCCTCGCTCTTGTGTATGACTACATTGTTGAAACCCGCGGCTGGAAACTCCCTGCAGCCCGTAGCGTTGCTACCACGCAGATGATCGACGCTGCTGCCAAATCTCATGGCCAAGCAACCTATCAGACTCCTGTTGGCTTCAAGTACATCGGCCAGCTGATCCGTGAAGACAAGATCGCTCTCGGTGGAGAAGAAAGCGCGGGGCTCACGATTCGCGGGCACATCCCCGAAAAAGATGGCATTCTGGCATGTCTGCTCGTCGCGGAGATGACCGCCGCCCGACGGGCCTCGATCGGCGAACAGGTGCGCGCCATGTTCAAGAAGCTGGGCCGGGAATTTCACCCTACACGAGAGAACCTGCACCTTACCGACGAACAGAAAGCAAATACCATCAAACGGGTGGCCGTGGATTCTTCGACACTCCTTGGAAGAAAAGTTGTATCCGTGGATCGCACGGATGGAGCAAAATTCGTATTCGAGGACGGTTCTTGGATGCTCCTTCGTTTGAGCGGGACTGAACCTCTTCTTCGTTTATACGTTGAGGCAGAAAGCGCGGCGGCAACGAAAAAGCTCGTGCACGAAGCCTCTGATTGGGTACTTAAGGGCGCATGACGATTAACTTTCGGGAATCATTCACAAATTTGTTTGAAAACTATGGACGACACCTTCTCGGGGTTTTTGTTGTCGTTCTCTGCGTTCACGACGTTTTTGGCAATCACGGTTTTCTGGTTATGCGCCACAAGCAGCAGGAAATCCAGAAAGTCAGGATCGAACTCGATCGCTTGAACAAGGAAAACGCAGGCTTCGAGGAAGACCGCAAGAATCTGAAGTCTGATCCGGCAACGATTGAAAGAATTGCCCGCGAAGAATTCGGACAGTCACGCACTGGCGAAATCATCATCAGGTTGCCGGCACCAGCGGCCCCGGTTGAGGCTGCGGCCGTGAAACCGTAGCTGTCGTTTCTTTCGCTTGCGTCCTCCACAACGATAGCGCCCACATCCCGAGAAAAATGACGAGCAGTCCGATTGTGGCTTTGCCAAGTCCGTTTTCGTGTTTCCGCAATATAGAAAAGCGGCCGTACACAAATTCAAGATGCACCCAGTAGACCAGCAGCGACGTTTTCCCGAGCTGGAGCACAGGACTGAATCCTTGTTGTCCAAGCCCCTCGAGGCACCAAAGATAACCAATCGCTAGAAGGACAAGAAGCATGCCACACCGCAACAGCAGGAAACTCGGCGAAGCGTGCCAGTAATCCTGTAACGCATATATTCTTACCGGCGAAGCATCCATCGCCAGAGACACAGCAATAGCAGCCATCCCTGCACCCGCTACGCGCCAAAACAAACCGGATTCATTATTTTTCTGGGCGGGTGAGAAAAGGGCAAATCCTGTTGCAAGTCCAACAAACGCGAACGCACACCAGGGAAAGATAGGGAATAACCAATGCTGCGGCACGCCGAGGTTGTGCACGCCGTTGACGTAGGATTCAAGCGGCCACGGCAGAAATCGCGGTCTCCACGTACTCCAAAGTGGCGGAGTGAGAAACGTCACGAGTGCCCCCGTTGCTACAGCCAGAGATAGGCTGCGGCGGCGCGCCACTTCGAGGTCCGCAGCCGAAGCAACCCAACACAGCACCCCCATGAAGGCGATCGACAGACCCAGGATGTTCAGGATGTCCACGCGCAGCAGATCCGTCCAGGGTACCCAGCGATGTCCCAACGCATACTCCTGGACACGGAAAAGCAAACCCAGTCCGAAGACTTCCCCGCCCCGCAGAATCGTGTGTTTAGCGATCTGGTTGCGCGTTACCGCTTTCTCGCGAAAACGGGTCGTGGTCAACGAGACGGAAACTCCAGCGATGAACAGGAATAGCGGAGCCGGCACCGTGCCGAGAATCTCTGACCACCTGACAAACTCAGTCGTGCGCCATTCCTTTGAGAGCCAGGAGTCGTAGCAGTGGTATTGAAACATCAGCACACACGCCAAACCGCGCATCCAGTCAATGTAAGCCAGGCGTTTCAATCAGGATTCCTTCTTCGAGTCTTTACCGCATTGCATTTCTACAATCCAACCATCTTTGTGTAAAGTTTACTATCCTGTTTTGCGTGAGGTGCGTCGGCGGATGAAACAGATTGGTGTTTGGGTCGTTCTGGCAATTTGGGCATTTCTCTCGCTCGATGGGATCGTCTTCGCGGTCTCGGAGGGTTACACGGGACGGGCCTTCGCTGCCACGGCAACGGTCCTCTCCCTTTTACTGCTCTCTATGCTTCTGTTTGCGGCGCGAGGAGTGGCAGACAAATTTGCAGATGCCTTTGGCGCTCCAAGCGGTTTATTTCTCGGTGTTTTCCTGTTCTCGCTGTATGTCGTCTACCTGTTTGGGACCGGAACGTTTGCCTTTCGGCGCATTGCCATCATGGCCGCATTCGTTTTCCTACCGCTAGCCCTGGCCATGACCCAAAAAACGTCTGTTCCCGGCTCCTGGCAGGATTTCCTGACAATTATTTCAGTCTGGGCATTTGTTAAGTTCGGGCCTTCGCACTATCTCTGGTCCTATCCCGATAACCGCCTTGCCTACGTATTCACTGTTATGGTTTCCGTTAACCTCTCTATCGCCGTATTCCTTCTTTCGCGCCGGACAAAAGGGGTTGGCTACTCGATCGGATGGGCGAAGGGCTGGACACCATATGTTCTGGGGAGTTTTTTTCTGTTCTGCTGCGTGGCAATCCCGATTGGGATGTCCGTGCACTTCATCGCGTTCGCTCCCCAATGGGCCGCTTGGGCCTCCCTCGTGGGCAGATCCCTTGGAATTCTGATCTTCACGGCTTGGCCCGAGGAGCTGTTATTTCGCGGCTTGCTGCAGAATTTATTGACGCGTTCGTCAAAGAGCGAGATGGCCGGTTGGTGGACTTCCTCGGTTCTGTTCGGACTCTCTCACATCACCAACGGGCATTATCCTAACTGGCGGTACGTTCTTCTCGCGACGATCGCCGGCCTGTTCTACGCCTGGACCTGGCGCAAAACGAATTCCATTTTCGCTTCGGCAACGGTTCATGCCGGCGTCGATATCAGCTGGCATTTCCTGTTTCGCACGTTCTAGCCCAGTTGCTCCCGCTTCTGCACACACTTCATCCTCTCAGCCAAACCATTCACTTCGGTACGCCAGCCACCAGCAAAACGCCAGCAGTGGTATCGTCGCGCCGACGGCCCACCAGAAAGGCAGCACCAGGTCCGCCAGCAACCCCAAAGCGCCAAACGTGATCCAGAATATCTTCCTTTGCATAACTCCAGTCTAATCCGAATTCTCATTAACTTTGCCACTGGTAATTCCGCTTTTTCTGCGTTACAACCCTTCACTGCTTCTCTCGGCAATCTCATCTTCGGAAGGACCAGGGTTTATGACCTACGAGCACCTCCTCAATACCGGCGAATTCCGTGTGCACAGCTACACCGGAGAATACGGCCTGGTCGTCGAATGCCAGGGGAAACTCACGAGCGAAACCGCCATGAAGCTTCGCAATGAAGTGCGCAAGCTCATGCTCAATCAGAAAAGCGTCCTGTTGGACTTGAAGGGAGTTCCCCAGATGGACAGTACCGGCCTCGGTGCCGTCGCCACGCTGTATGTTTCGGGCCGAACTCACGGATGCCAGCTCAGGGTGATCAACGCCGCGCCGCAGATCCGCAAGCTGTTCAGCGTCACCAATCTGCTCCTGCTTTTTGAAGACGTAGGTCGCCACGGCGGCAAAGTCGGCTGATTCGACAAATCGACCGGAATGATTCAAAAATGCCAGTAGCAGACGGGCTTTTTAGAGTGGCAAACGGGTAATGGAGCGCCCTAGCGGACGACACCGGTCATCGGCGACGACGCCGATGCGTACAGCCTCTTCGCCATTCGTCCCGCCAAATACGCCTTCCGTCCCGCAATAACGGCGTCGCGCATCGCCTCCGCCATCAATTCAGCTTCTACTGCTTCCGCGATTGCGGTGTTCATCAGCACGCCATCCGCGCCAAGTTCCATGGCGACTGCGGCGTCGGAAGCCGTACCGACGCCAGCGTCGACGATCATCGGCACTTCGGTAATACGCTCGCGCAGAATCCGCAGGTTTGCGGGATTCTGAATTCCCAATCCGGAACCGATGGGCGCCGCCAGCGGCATCACCGCCGAAGCTCCGGCATCGATCAGTTTCCGCGCCGCAATCAAATCATCATTGGTATAGGGAAGGACGACGAACCCCTCTTTTACCAGGACTTTCGTGGCCTCGATCAACTGCTCGGTATCCGGAAACAGCGTCTGCTGATCGCCGATCACTTCGAGCTTGATCCAGTTCGACAACCCCACTTCCCGAGCCAGGCGGGCCGTGCGTATCGCCTCATCGGCCGAGTAGCAGGCGGCGGTATTGGGCAAGATAAATATTTTTTCGCGATTGATGTAGTCGAGAAGTGATTCCTTCGACTTGTCTGTAAGATTCACGCGGCGCACCGCGACAGTAACCATGTCTGCGCCAGAAGCGGCATGGGCGCGCGCCATTTCCTGAAAGCTGCGGTACTTCCCGGTTCCAACGATAAGCCTGGATTTGAATGCCCGCCCTGCAATCACCAATTCATCTGACATCGGGAGTCTCCCTGCAGCAATTCTAGTCCTCGAAGACTCACATGCCAAATTGCATTTTCCCGGGCCCGGCCGCCAGGCGCTGGAATCCCAGACTCATTTCATTCTTTCCTTAGTGTCAGGCCTGAGTGTGCGCTTCAAGAAACCACAGGTCCTTATCCATCTCCCTCGTCACCGTCGTAAACAGATCCGCGGTGATCGCGTCGTCCAGATCATCCGACTCCTTCACCGATTCCCTCATCGCGTTGGTTGCAAACGCAAAGTTGTGTACCAGAAACTTCAGCATCTCCGGGCCGTCGATGGCACCGAGATCGGCTTCCTTGATTGTCGACTTCGCCGCAGCTTCGCGTACCGTCCCGTTGGCCACGCCTCCAAGTGCGGTAATCCGCTCGGCAATGGTGTCGATGTGATCTTCGAGATGTTCTGCAATCGAATCAAACAGCAGGTGCAACTGATAGAAATCCTTGCCCTTGACATTCCAATGCGCCCACTTCACTTGACTATGAAGGTCCGTAGTGTCGGCCAAGCGCAGATTCAATAAAGTCGTCAAGGCTTGCCGGTTGCTTTCGGGAACCCCCACACTGCTACGGAATGCACGGGCTGTAGCGACTCCAGTTTTAGCCATGAGGAATGCCTCCTTGAGATGCGATTTTGCTGACAGTGGATAGGATGCTCGTGGCAAGTGAAATGATTCGGTAATTCTCAAGGAGAACCCGCTCTAATTGAACGCCACCGGCCGGGGTTCGGTCACGTCGGCATAGAGTTTTGCGATGAGGTCGTGGTAGTGCTTTTCCACCACGCGCCGTTTCAGCTTCATCGTAAAGGTCATTGTGCCGCTATCGAATGTGAAATCATCGGGTAGCAGCGCAAATCGCTTGATCGTTTCGTATTGCGCAAGATGGGTAGTGAGGCGATTCACTTCGTTTTCTATCAACGCATAAGAACGCGGGTGAGCTGCCAATTCCGCATTCGATGAGATCTTAAGTCCTTCGTCGGCCAATTTTGCCAGGACGGTAGCGTGATTCGGCACAATCAGCGCCACGATGAACTTGCGTTGATCTCCCACGACCATTGCATTCAAGATGTAGGGACTGGTCTTGAGCGAATTCTCAATTGGTTGAGGCGCCACGAATTTTCCGGCAGCCGTCTTCAGTAAGTCCTTCTTCCGGTCGGTGATAAACAGATAGTTGTCTTTGTCGAGATAGCCGATATCCCCGGTCCTGAACCAGCCATCGTCAGAAATCACTTCCCTTGTGGCTTCCGGTAATTTGTAATAACCCTGCATGACGCAGGGGCCCTTCGCAAGAATCTCGCCATCATCCGCGATGCGTATTTCGACGTTGGGAATCGGCTTTCCCGAACTTCCAACTCGGTTCTGAGGGTAATTGGATGTCAATACGGGCGAAGTCTCGGTCAGCCCGTAACCCTGATAGATAGGGATGCCGATAGCCCAGAAAAATTCCGCAAGATCCTTTGAAAGCGGCGCTCCGCCAGACATCACCACTCGAAGCCTGCCGCCCGTTCCCGCCCGCACTTTCGAATAGACCAATTTGTCAGCAACGGCCCATTTCAGTTTCAATGCCAGACTGGCTGACCTGTCTCCACAGCGCCATGCCGCGGACTCTCGGGCCGTTCTCATCCCGAAATCGAATATCTTTCGTTTGAAACCCGGGCTTTGAGTTCCCTTTTCCATCAAGCGAGCGTAAATTTTTTCAAAGAATCGCGGCACCGCCGCTAATATTGTCGGCTTCACTTCAAGCAGCGCCTGGGCAACGTTCTCCACCACTTCAACATAGGCCACCGGGCATCCCTGAAAGATGTAGGCGTAATCGAGCATGCGTCCATAGACATGCGCGAGTGGCAAAAACGAAACGGCCAAATCGGTTTCCGGTTTCAGCGCCAAATTGCAGGCATCCGTAACATTGGAGCTAAAGTTCAGGTGCGTCAACATCACACCCTTGGGCTCGCCAGTCGTTCCCGAAGTGTAAATCAGGGAAGCCAACTGACCCGGCAATACCTGCGCGGCCCTCATGCGGTACTCCGCGATCTGCGCCCCGCCCGCAGTCGAAATCAGCGTTTCATATCGCAGGGAATCGCTGGGAATCGTATCGCCAGCATTGGCAACCACCAGGTGCTGCAATTCCTTGAGCGAGTCCTTTATTCTCAAGAACTTCTCAAGTTGGCTGGCACCGGAAAGGAATACGATCCGCGCACCGCAGTGGTTCAAGATATAGGTCATGCGTTCAGGCGATTCGTTGAAATAAATCGGAACCGTAACTCCGCCCGAGCCACTGATCGCAAAATCCGCGGTATGCCATTCCGGGCAATTCGGCGCGAACAGTCCCACGCGGTCTCCGGGTTTAACACCCAACTCTATGAATGCATTCGCCAATCCCGCCACGCGCCGCAAGAATTCCTTGGAAGAAACAGCCTGCCAGCGTTCATCTCGCCGCACCATCTGCGCGCGCGGAGACGGGTAGTTATCGACTGCATGGAGGAAGCGGGAGGGAAGAGTGTCGTAGTCCATTCGAGTGTGAATCTACCTTACTCAGATTTTGGATGCAACGTCTCTGCGGAACGTCAACCGATGCGCTCTATGACGTTCAGAACAGAGTATCGTCCGGGCATGCTGTCCCCAATCGCCCCCCTCGCTTTGCCGCCGCGTTCCACGCTGCGCTAGAATGTTATCTATGGAGCGCAACCGATGAGCGTTACCACTCCCGTGTTAAACGATCCAGCCACCTCGCGCGGCCCCTTTCGGGCGCCTCGCGGGGCCGCTCTTTCCTGCAAAGGCTGGCCTCAGGAAGCAGCCTTGCGGATGCTCCTCAATAATCTAGACCCTGACGTCGCCGAAAAACCCGAAGATCTCGTCGTTTACGGTGGAACGGGTAAAGCTGCTCGTAATTGGGACTGCTTCCACGCCATCGTTAAATCGCTTCGCGCGCTCGAAAGTGACGAAACTCTTCTCATCCAGTCAGGCAAGCCAGTCGCCGTTTTCCGCACCCACGAATACGCCCCCCGCGTTCTTCTCTGCAATTCGAATCTCGTTGGTCACTGGAACAACTGGGAAAAGTTCAATGAGCTCGACCGTGCCGGCTTGATGATGTACGGCCAGATGACTGCTGGCAGCTGGATCTACATTGGCACTCAGGGCATTTTGCAAGGCACGTTTGAAACCTTCGCAGCTGCTGCGGTCCAGCACTTCGGTGGTACCCTCGCCGGCAAACTTGTCGTAACAGGTGGTATGGGTGGCATGGGAGGAGCCCAGCCGCTGGCAGCAACCATGAATGGCGCGGCGTTCCTTGGCATCGATGTCGATGCCGAGCGCATCAAGCGCCGCGTGAAGACCGGCTACTGTGACGTCATGGTTACCTCGCTCGACGAAGCTCTTCGAATTCTGAAGAACGCCGTTCGCAAGGGAGAAGCAACTTCTGTGGGACTGGTAGGTAATTGCGCAGATCTGATTCCTGAACTCGCGCAACGAGGCGTCGTCCCCGACATTCTTACCGATCAGACCAGCGCTCATGATCCGATCGGTGGTTATGTCCCGAACGGCATGACGCTCGAGCAGGCCATAGAACTCCGTAAAAAAGATCCGCAAGAGTATCGCAGGCATTCTGTCGCCGCTATGGGCAAGCACGTTCAGGGAATGCTCGACTTGCAGAGGTTGGGCGCTGTCACCTTTGATTATGGCAATAACATCCGCACGTTTGCGTTCGAAGCTGGCGTAGAAAAAGCGTACGACTTCCCCGGATTTGTCCCAGCGTACATTCGTCCCCTTTTCTGCGAAGGTAAAGGTCCCTTCCGCTGGGCTGCGCTCTCGGGCGAAGCCTCCGATATCGCTCGCACCGATCGGCTCGTACTCGAAATGTTCCCGGAGAATGAGCATTTGAAGCGCTGGATCACCATGGCTCAGAAAAAGGTCAAATTTCAGGGCTTGCCCTCGCGAATCTGTTGGCTTGGCTACGGTGAACGTGACAAGTTCGGCCTTGCCCTGAACGAACTCGTCGCTAAAGGCGAGTTGAAAGCGCCGATCGTCATTGGCCGCGATCATCTCGATTGTGGAAGCGTCGCGTCGCCCTACCGCGAAACGGAGTCCATGAGAGATGGTTCCGACGCCATCGCCGACTGGGCGCTGCTAAATGCCCTCGTCAATACGGCCAGCGGCGCCACCTGGGTGTCGATTCATAACGGAGGCGGTGTTGGCATCGGATATTCGCAGCATGCCGGGCAGGTTCTTTGCGCTGACGGTACCAAAGAAATGGCCAGTCGCATCGAACGAGTGTTGACCAATGACCCCGGCATGGGCGTTGTTCGCCATGTGGATGCGGGTTATCCGGAGGCGATCTCTTTTGCGAAGAAGGCTCGTGTCAAAGTTCCGATGCTATAATCTCTGCAATGCTCTGTTCGGGTCCTACGGGGCCTGAGAATTTTCAGTCGAGGAATCCGGCCATGTATACCGTCTTAGGTGCGTCAGGAAACGTCGCGACCGTCATTTCGAAATCCCTGCTTGAAAAGGGTGAACGAGTACGCGCAGTTGGCCGTCATGTGGGCAAGCTCCAGCCCCTGGTGCAAAAAGGCGCTGAAGCGTTAGTCGCTGACGTTACGGATTCCGATGCGCTTTCCGTAGCGCTGACCGGTGCACGCGCCGCTTTTCTCATGATCCCTCCAAATATGACGGCCTTCGATTATCGCGCCGACCAGGAGCTTATCAGCGAGGCGATCGCCTCAGCGGTGAAAAAGTCCGGACTTCAGTATGCTGTCACGCTCAGTAGCTACGGGGCACACGCTCCATCGGGCACCGGCCCGATTACCGGCTTACACAATTTTGAGAAAAAATTGAATGCCATAGACAAATTGAATGTTCTCCACCTTCGCCCCGCCTATTTCTTTGAAAACCACCTCGCTGGAATCGGAATGATCCAGATGATGGGCATGTTTGGCGGTGCCATTCGAGCCGAGCTGAAAATTCCTCAGATCGCGACCAGAGATATCGGAGCTTATGCGGCCGATCGTTTGTTGAAGCTGGATTTCAATGGTAAGCAGACGCAAGAGTTGTTGGGTGAACGGGATCTCAGCATGAATGAGGTCGCGATGGCTATCAGCAAGGCTCTTAACAGCAGTGAGCTTCGCTACGTCCAGTTCCCCTACGATCAGGTCGAAAAGGTCCTGGCCCAGTTGGGCGCTCCACCAAAGAGCGCCGCCTCGATGATTGAAATGTTCCACGGGATCAATGAAGGCCTGGTGGCTCCCCAGGAACCCCGGACCACCGCGAACTCGACTCCGACGTCCATCGAAACATTCATCAAAGATGTTTTCGTTCCAGCGTTCCACCAATCGAAGGCAGTCGGCGCCTGACGTTCGGGCAGATGAGTTTCGCCTCGGCTTTAGGATTGCCGGAAGCTGCCGGGTCCACCCGTCGAGATTTTACGTTCCGGTTTGGACCTTACGCCAACAAAATGCAATCCGCTCCTTTCTTGGGCATAATACAAGCACGTGGCTGACACCTTACTCATCACTGGGGCATCTCAACTTATTACCTTAGGCGGATCGGCTCCACGCCGGGGCGCCTCCCTCTCCGATCTCGGACTGATCAGAAACGGCGCACTCCTCATCCGCAGTGGGCGAATTCTGGCCGTCGGACCCCGTGCGAAGATCGAATCGAGTCCGGCCGCACGCCTTGCCGAAAAACTCGACGTTTCCGGCCGCGTGATCCTCCCCGGTTTTGTCGATTCACATACCCACCTCATCCACGCAGCGAGTCGAGCGGAAGAATACGAATTGAAAATCAAGGGTGCGAGCTACGAGGAAATCGCTCGAAAGGGCGGCGGGATTCTCAACTCGGTCAAAAAGCTTCGGGCGGCCACGGCCAAGACGCTGAAGGCCCGTGCGTCGGCAGCTCTTGAAGAATTCGCCTCCTACGGCACGACGACGATTGAAGCGAAAAGCGGCTACGGCCTTGACGTCCCGAGCGAACTGAAAATTCTCTCTCTTCATAAAGAACTCTCTGCCGAGCAGCCGGTTGAAATTGTCTCCACATTTCTGGGCGCGCACGTAGTCCCCGCTGAATTTCGCAAGAAAACGGACGGCACAGAAAAATACATGCGTCTCCTGGTTCGGCAATTGCTACCCGAGGTGGCTGGCCAAAGGCTCGCCGAATTTTGCGATGTTTTTTGCGATCGCGGAGCCTTCACCCGGGATCAGTCCCAATATTTGCTGCAGGAAGGACAGTCTCACGGTCTTGCGCCCCGGATTCACGCCGAGCAACTTTCCCATACCGGGGCCACGCAACTCGCCGTACAGCTGGGTGCCGCCAGTTGTGATCATCTTGAGCAGATCACCGAGGCAGACATTCGCGCCTTAGCCAAGTCCGACACCTCCGCTACTCTTCTCCCGGGTTGCGATTTCCATCTAGGTTCAAAACAATACGCTCCTGCGCGCAAGCTGATTGACGCAGGGGCCATCGTTTCGCTCGCGACCGACTACAATCCCGGCACCAGTCCAACCGTAAGCATGCCCATGGTATTGTCTCTTGCCTGCAACCAGCTTCGTATGAGTCCGGCAGAAGCAATCTCGGCTGCAACCATTAATGCTGCCTTTGCCCTGCGGCGGGAATCGCGTGTCGGTTCACTCGAACCCGGCAAACAGGCCGACGTTGCCGTCTTCGATGTGGAGGATTATCGCGAAATTCCCTATTATTTTGGGATGAACCGCTGCTGGATGACCATCAAGCGGGGCGAGATTATATATGTCCGGGATTAATTTTATATTTTCTAGCGGCCTGACATCCGTAAGGATGCGCCCGAAAGCGTGACGGTAACCAGCCCATGAAACGACTGATTGAATCTGTGCCGAACTTCTCTGAAGGCCGCGATCCGGCTAAAGTTGATGCCATCGTTCAGGTCATGAGCAATGTGCCCGGGGTTTATGTCCTGGACCGCGAAATGGACGCCGATCACAATCGCTGCGTCATTACTTTGGCCGGAGAACCCGATGCTGTCGGCGAAGCCACGATATTGGGAGCCGGCAAGGCCCTCGAACTCATCGACATGAATCTACATACAGGTGCGCACCCGCGCGTGGGCGCCACCGATGTTATTCCCTTCATCCCCATTGAAGGTACGACACTTGAAGACTGCGTCGCCCTCGCGCGACGAGTCGGCAACGAAATATGGAAGCGCCACCGTATTCCCGTTTTTTTCTATGAAGCGGCTGCCACCCGTCCGGATCGTGTCAACCTCGAAAACCTGCGCCGCGGACAATATGAAGGTCTGCGGGAAGAACTTAAGAAAAATCATGAACGTCAACCGGACGTCGGCGAACCGAAACTGCATCCCACTGCCGGAGTGACGGTCGTCGGCGCCCGTAAGTTTCTCGTTGCCTATAACGTCAATCTGAACACCGCCGACATCACCATCGCCAACAAAATTGCCAAAGCCATCCGGTATTCGAGCGGCGGCCTTCGGTATGTGAAATCCATGGGTGTCGATCTCAAAGCACGCAATCTCGCGCAAGTCTCTATCAATCTCACCGATTATGAGAGTACGCCGATGCATCGCGTCTATGACATGGTCAAGCGTGAAGCAGCCCGCTACGGAGTATTGCCCGTTGGCAGCGAAATCGTGGGCCTGGTTCCGAAAAAGGCGATGGAAATGGCTGCCGATTACTTCCTGCAACTGGAAAACTTCTCACCCTCGCAAGTATTCGAAAATAAACTGGCTGCTGTTCTGGCCGGCGCTCCCCTGGAATCCAAAGACGCGAAATTCGGGACACTCGCTCAGCCATTCCTTGACGCTATTGCCGAGCCAACCGCGACACCCGGCGGCGGTAGTGTCTCTGCCTTCGCAGCTGCGGCCGCTGCATCTCTGGGCCAGATGGTTGCCGGGCTGGCTCGGAAGAAAAAATCCCAGATTCTCAATATAGACAAGCTTTCCGATCACCTCGACGCCTTGCGTCGGGTCGCTGCTGAACTCACCGCCGCTATTGATCGCGACGCCTCCTCCTACGATTCGGTCATGGCTGCATTCAAACTTCCTAGCGGCACTCCCGAAGAAATCGAAAAGCGCGAAGCTGCCGTTCAAATCGCGACCAAAGGGGCATCAGAGGTCCCGATGGAAGTCGCCCGAAAGGCCGCTGAGCTTCATGACCGTCTGGTGCAACTGGAAACGATCTCTCCTGCATCTATGAAGTCAGATCTTCTTGTGGCGCGTCTAATGGCTGTAGCAGGAGTGCGTGGCGCTCTGGCCAACGTAGAGATCAACCTCGACGGCTTACGGGATGCCTCTTACGTCGCGGCTATGCGCAGCCGGGTTGATGAACTACGCAAGCGACTCAACTAACCGGCGCACAATACGCTAAAATCGATAACCGGACTATTTCAAAGGAGCTGTTCATGATGGTTTCAAAAGGTTCGTTTCGTTTTCTCTCGGCCGCCCTGGGGCTCGTCCTGCTTCTAGCCGTGGCGAAGCCTTCCCGCGCGGGTAGCCTGAGCGCCGACACGATCGGACTATTTCCGAAAAACACAGGTGAATTTGCTTACGCAGATCTAAAGAAGGCGCGCACCATGCCCTGGTATCCGGCGCTCCAGGAACAAATGCTCCCTGAACGTTTTCGCCAGTTTGAGAAGTTTCTTGCCTCAGCCGGCGTCGACCCCAACACCCAGGTGGATGAATTGTGCTGGGCACTCGTCCCCGAATCGATGACCAAGGACGATGGCAGCGGAGCGCCCACGACCAGCAACGTGCCTTCGAGCGAGCAGATCGTTGGCATAGCCCTCGGCAATTACAATCCTTCGTCCACGGAAGCCTATTTCAAACAACAGAAGCTCGCCACTGCCAGCAAGCGCGGTTATACGATGTTCGGCTTCGGGTCTGGCGCCGGTCCGGATGATCTCTTTTTCTTTTTTATCGATTCCAATAAAGCCGCTTTCGGGCATCGCGCGCAACTCGAACGACTGATTGAGATCCGCTACGGTGCGGAAGAGAGTCTGCTTCGCAACGATCAGCTTTATAACCTGATCAACGAGGTTAACGGTTCGGGCATCGTCTGGGCGGTTCTTGATTCCGACTATACACGTCTCGCGATGGGCCAGCTTGCTCCGGAAGTACAGCAGTTTCCCGAAGCCGCAAAACTGATTGCCCGCATGCAGGCCATGATCATCTCAGCCTCCGCCAGCAGCGGTCTCCAGGGAAAATTCCAGGCCGTATGCGCAAGTCCGGATGATGCCAATACGCTCAGCCAGCTAATGGCCGCGGGACTGCTTTACAAGAAATATCAGGCCGCTAAAGAGAACCCGGATCTCGGCCAACTCCTTGATCAGACCAGCGTCACTCCGTCCGGTGAACGCATCGTTGTCAGCATGAATGTCACCAATGACCAGATGACATCGCTCATCAAGAAAAATACCTTCGCATTCAAGATGTAGTCTGTTTGAAAATTGACTTGGTCGGACTTTCTGGCAATTGTCAGGCCTCGAGGGCAGCTGTGACGCTTCGGGGCGTTAACTGAGGACCGGCAACCTCTTGATCATGGTCATTCGCGATGAATCTTCCAAGAACTCGCATTGAATCTCGTCTACTCCCGCGATGACCGGCTTTTCTTTTCCTTCCGGCGTTTCTTTTCCTGGGAAGGACAAGTCAATCTGGATCCGGTCGCTCAATCGTTGTAACGCAATATCGCAGCTTTTCGCTGCACTGTGGCAGGCAAAACAATGCTTGCACGCGGCAACCACAGCGGCCTGTAATGCCAGAATCTCTGTATTTTCCATCCCCGCAGAATCAGCCATGTATCGCGCAGCACCGCCAGCTGCGGCCGCTAATCGTTCATCCGCGTCCATTTGAAGCACAATCCGTTGGGTATGAGTCGCCACGTTTAAACGTTACTCGCCAATGCCACGTCGCAAGCTTCTCTGCAGTCCGGACAATAATACAACCCATCGGCGCAAAGCTTTACGTTTAATTGTCCCTTGCAGATCGTGCAATATTTGTCACAGCGGCAATGTTCTTCCGTCTTGTCGCATTGTGCGCAAACTACCTGCTGTCTCGCTGCCATCTCCATTCCTCTCGCCAAACTCTACCTGACCGTCCTTCCTCCAGCAAGCTCTCCGTCACCGTCAGATTCTCAATCTGCCAAGGCTCTTTGCTCGGCCGCGTTCTATAGCTGCGGTCAGGAGTTATTTTCTGAAGGAAGGGTGTTCAGCGACTCTGCTGTACTACGTCGAACAAACCCCGACTCTCCGGTTTCGCCCGTTCCTTCGCTCCCTCCGGTTCCGTCACATGCCCCGGGTCTCACAGCGGGGAAAGCATTCATCACCATATGCGGATTTTGCGAGCCAAGCACTCTATCGAGTGGCAGAATGGCGTCATGACAAATTTCGCCAAGGACACCAGATCCACCATCATCCCTGCGCTCCGCTACCGTAACGCCAAGACCATGATCGATTGGCTTGGCACAGCCTTCGGTTTTTCCAGACAAGCAGTCTACCCGGGGCCCAACGACACTATCCTGCACGCAGAACTCATCTTCGGTAACGGCATGATCATGATTGGCTCGGCTGATAACACCACAGCTTCGACAGCACTCTACAAGCAGCCCGATGAGATCGGGGGCGCTGAAACACAGGCCCCGTACCTTATCGTCACTGACATCGACGGCCTATATCAACGTGCAAAAACGGCGGGCGCGAAAATCGTTTCTGCTCTTGAAACCAAGGAATACGGAGGCAAGGCTTTCACCTGCACGGATCCCGAAGGCCACCTCTGGCTGTTTGGCACCTACGACCCTTGGGTAAACGGCTAGCCATCGCTGTCCGCTGTGACGGACTGCGCGGCTGCCACAGACGGCTGTGCCTGTTCTGGCCTGGCTGGCATCAGACTGAAATCAACGACGTTGCCCATCACCCACAAGGACAGGCAACGTGAAGTTGCAGCGATCAGCTAAATCCTCTCGGTGGAGATGACCTTATGCCCGACGACGGCCACGTCGAACCCAAACGCAAGATAAATACCCTACAGTCCGCAGATCCGTCCGCCATTAATATGCCTGTCGCCAATCTCATCGGTTTTGAAATTACAGAAGTCTCAAGGGGCCGTGCCGTCACCAGCCTGCAAACTGGCCCGCAGCACGCGAATCCAATGGGCACGCTTCACGGCGGAATCCTCTGTGACATCTGCGACGCTGCCATGGGCATCTCCCTCGCTAGTACTCTTGAAGAGGGCCAGTCTTTCACCACGATGGAACTGAAGATTAATTTCTTGCGGCCCGTCTGGACGTCCAAACTCACGGCTGAAGCCACAGTCATCCAGCGAGGCAGAACCACTGCCTACGTTGAGTGCAAGGTCACCCATGAAAACAACAAACTCGTCGCTAAAGCTTCTAGCACCTGCATGATCCTCGATGGAAAGAGAGCGGAAGGGCGATAACAACGTAGACAGGAGGTCGTGCGGTATCGGCCAATGAAATCAGCCGACTGCCCGCAAACGTCACGGTGAACGCCGTGGTTACACAATCGCATCCGAGCTTTCCACAGCGTCGCCATTCACATTTTTGACGCCTCCTACCTCGCGTGTTACCATTTCTTCCTGCCTGAGATAACAATGGAATCGGCTATCTCTCCTGCCAACTCTAGCCCCCGTAAAACGCCTCTGAATGGGGTTCACCGCCGTTTGGGCGCCAAAATGGTGAACTTCGGAGGCTGGGATATGCCCGTCGAGTACCCGGCCACCGGAGGCCTCGTTGCCGAACACAAGGCTGTACGCAATTCCGTCGGACTATTTGACGTCAGCCACATGGGTGACATACGCGTCTATTCAAGGAATAATTCCGGCGCTGCACTCTCGGCCATCCAGCACATCACAATGAACGACGCTTCGCGCCTGGCGATTGGTCAAGCCCATTATTCGGCGATGCTCTATCCCAGCGGCACCTTCGTCGACGACGTTATCGTTCACCGCCTGGGTGAAGACGACTATCTCCTCGTTATCAACGCCGGCACGCGCGAGAAGGACATCAACTGGGTGCGGGAAAACACCAAATCCTTTGACTGCATCGTCGACGAATTAAGTGATGCATACACACAACTCGCGATTCAGGGCCCGAACGCAGTGCATGTCCTTCGCAAGCTCACAGACGCCAATCTGGACGGCATCAAGAATTACTGGTTCACGCACGGGACGGTTTGTGATCTGCCGGGCACCCTCATCGCTCGAACCGGATACACCGGCGAGGACGGTTTCGAAATTTACCTCCCGAGCGACGAAGCCGTCAGTGAACGTGTCTGGAACGAGGTTGTCGAAGCCGGCAAGGAATTCGGCCTGATTCCTTGCGGGCTCGGCGCAAGGAATACTCTTCGACTTGAAGCCAAAATGGCGCTGTATGATCATGAGATCAGCGACAAAATCAACGTCTGGGAAGCCAATCTCGACAGATATTGCCGGATGGAAAAAAGCGATTTTATCGGGCGTTCTGCACTTGAAAAGGCCCGCGCGGAAGGTCTCAAGCGCACCCTGGTCGGCATCGAAATGCTGGAACGCGGCATCGCGCGCGACGGCTATCGCTGCCTAAACGAATCAGGTGAACCGATTGGAGTGATCACGAGCGGATCGCCGTCTCCCACTTTATGCAAGAATATTGCGCTGGCTTACGTTCCGGTGTCCTGTGCGCCCTTGGGCACTCCAATTTACGTCGAAGTCCGTTCCCAGAGATGCAGGGCGCAAGTGGTCGCCACACCTTTTTATAAGCGGCCGAAGAAGGCAGTCGCTTCATAAAATAACGAACCGGCGCGTCGGACAATCAAATAAGGAGCTTGACCATGGCGTACCCAACAAACTATCGCTACACCAAAGAGCACGAATGGATCGATGTAAAAGGCGATACCGCTACGATCGGCATCACCGACTACGCGCAGCACGAACTGGGCGACGTGGTTTTTGTGGAACTGCCCGCGGTCGGAAGCAAAATTACGACTGGCAAGAATTTTGGTTCGATCGAGTCGGTGAAAGCCGTCAGCGAGATTTTCGCGCCCGCAGACGGTGAAATCGTTGAAGCAAATACCACCTTGCAAAACAAGCCGGAGACGGTGAACACCGACCCGCATGGCGCTGCCTGGCTCATCAAAGTAAAGCTCACAAATCCGTCGCAAATTAATTCCCTCTTGGACGCCAAAGCCTATGAAGCCTTCATCGAGGAGAAACAAAAGGAAACGTCTGCCTGATGCGTTATTTGCCCAAGAGTCCGACCGAGCGCGAGGAAATGCTGGCCGATATAGGCGTTAAGTCAATCGAAGATTTATTTCTGGCAATCCCTGAGCAGTATCGACTGAAAAATCCGCTAAACCTGCCGGGCCCGCTGTCGGAATCCGAAGTCATCCAGTACTTCCAGGCACGTGCAAATGAAAATGCCGTCGGTTACACCAGCTTTCTGGGAGCCGGCATCTACAATCATCTCCGTAGCGTCATTACCGACACAATCATTCAGCGCGGCGAGTTCCTTACGTCCTACACGCCGTATCAGGCCGAAATCACCCAAGGAACACTGCAGGCCATTTTTGAATTTCAGACCATGATCTGCCAGCTCACCGGCCAGGAAGTCGCCAACGCTTCCATGTACGACGGTTCTACAGCTACAACGGAAGCCGTTCTGATGGCCGAGCGGCTAACCAACCGCCGTCGCGTGCTCGTGGCGCGGAGCTTGCACCCGGAATATCGCGACGTGTTGCGCACGTACGCCAAGCATTCGGGTCTGGTCGTGGAAGAGATCGGCTACACGCCAGCCGGCACCCTCGACGTGAAGGCGTTCCAGTCTTCACTGACAGACGATGTTTGTGCGGTCGTTCTGCAATCGCCGAACTTTTTCGGTGCAATTGAAGAGCTCGGACCCGTCGCGCAAGCAGCGCATCAGTCCGGGGCCTTGCTGGTTACTGCGATCGCCGAAGCCATGTCGCTGGGCGTCATTAACCCTCCGATTGAAGCCGATATCGTCGCCATGGAGGGCCAGAGCTTCGGACTGCCTCCAAGCTACGGCGGCCCGTTTGTTGGTGTTCTCGCTTCAAAGGACAGGTTTGTCCGGCAGATGCCCGGCCGGCTCGTTGGTCAAACCACCGATCAGGACGGACGCCGCGGATTTGTGCTGACTCTCGCCACGCGCGAGCAACACATCCGCCGCGAGAAGGCCACCTCCAACATCTGCACCAACCAGGCACTTTGCGCGCTGGCCGCCACTGTGCACATGACACTACTCGGCAAAGAAGGCCTACGCGAGATGGCGGAGCAGAATCTTTCAAAAGCTCACTATGCGCTTGGTGAACTTGAAAAGATTAACGGAGTAAAGCGGACCTTCCGTGCTCCGTTTTTCAACGAGTTCACTGTCGAATTTCCGCGTTCCGTAAAAATGGTCAACGTTGACCTTCTTCAAGAAAAAATCATTGGTCCGTTCGTTCTCGGCTCTGCCTATCCGGAATTGTCCAAGCATGCGCTGGTTTGCGTCACAGAGACCACCTCGCGCGCGGACATCGATCGGTTCGTTGCGGCCGTAAAGAACACTCTCTCAAAGCCGCTCTAACTCAGGAGGATTTGGCCGGAAGCACTGTTCCAGCCTTGCAATTCACGATGAAAGACAATATCAAGAAAGCGACCCGTCATGTCAATCAGAACGAAGGTCTGATTTTCGAGCATTCCTCCGAGGGCAAACGCGCCTTCGATCTTCCTCGCCTCGATGTTCCTAACGTCGATCCGAAGAAGGTATTGGGCAATCATTACCGCGCGCACGGCACGGAAGGGTTTCCCGAAGTCAGTGAAATCGAGGTTCTTCGTCACTTCACGCGACTCTCAACATGGAATTACGCAATCGACCTCGGCATGTATCCACTGGGCTCCTGTACCATGAAATACAATCCCCGGGTCAATGAGTTTGTCGCGCGACTTTCGGGTATCGCCACCGAACACCCTTATCAGCCGCAGGAACTGTCCCAAGGATGTTTGAAAATCCTGCAGCTTCTCGAGAAGTGCCTGATTGAAATTACCGGGATGGATGCGATCACCTTGCAGCCCGCGGCTGGTGCGCAAGGGGAGCTAACGGGTCTGCTGTTGATTCGCTCCTATCATGAGAAAAATGGTAATCCTCGCAAGATCGTCCTTATACCCGACTCGGCTCATGGTACCAATCCGGCCACCGCGATCATCGCCGGATACGAAGTGCAAAACATCAAGTCAGATGCAAACGGTCAGATCGATCTGGCCATGCTGCGCCAGCAGGTCAACACCGATGTCGCTGCATTGATGCTTACCAATCCATCGACGCTCGGTATTTTCGAACAGCAAATTCCAGAAATCGCCGGCATTCTTCACGAGCAGGGTGCGCTGCTCTACATGGATGGCGCGAATATGAACGCACTCACCGGGGTAACCCGCCCGGGCGATCTTGGCGTCGACGTAATGCATCTCAACTTGCACAAAACATTTTCTACGCCGCACGGTGGAGGAGGACCCGGCGCTGGCCCGGTCGCTGTCAAGAAGATTCTCGAGCCCTACCTTCCCGTCCCCGTTCTGGTCGAGAAAGCAGACGGCAAACTGTCTCTCGATTTCTATCGGAAGGATTCCATTGGAAGGGTAAAGGCCTTCAGCGGAAATTTTGGCGTTCTCGTCCGAGCCCTGGCTTACATCCTTGCCTATGGGCCGGGTATTCGCCAGGCCACGCAAGACGCGGTGCTAAATGCCAACTACATCCGCAAGCATCTGGAAGGCATTTTCGATTTACCTTACACGCGACCATCGATGCACGAAGTTGTCTTTAGCGATTCCTTGCAGAAAAAGAATGGCGTCAGCACCATGGACATCGCAAAACGCTTGATCGACTACGGATTTCATCCCTACACGACGGCGTTCCCGCTGATCGTCCCCGGCGCAATGATGATTGAACCTACAGAGTCTGAATCGAAGGACGAGTGCGATCTATTTATTGATGCAATGAAGTCCATTGCGATCGAAGCGTCTTCCAGTCCCGAACTCGTCAAGACCGCGCCGCACAACACGCGCGTCCGTCGTCTGGATGAGGTAGGAGCTGCGAGGAAACCGATTCTGCGCTGGAAGCCCGCCCCGAAGCACAGCAGCGCCGCTGACTAGCTAGATTCCTGGCGGCGGTCATGGTGCTCGTTCTGCAGCCCGAAAGCCGTCAAACGCTTTACATCCCCTGCCCTCCTTTTCGCCCCAGGAACGCCTGTGTTCGAGCGCACACTGCTGTTTGTACGGCTCCTGCTACAATGGAAGGAAGAATAGACGGAAGCAGGTCACTTCAGAAATGAGTTTTACGCTAGACGCATGGCTCCCCAAGTCAGTAATCCTCCTGCGTGATTACAATCTACAAAAATTTTCCTCAGACCTGATTGCCGGCATTACCGTAGGCCTGGTCGCCCTGCCTCTCGCCATGGCCTTCGCCATCGCCTCCGGCGTCCCTCCGCAAGCTGGCATTTATTGCGCCATCGTTACCGGGTTCCTGATTTCCGCGCTGGGCGGCTCGCGTACGCAGATCGGTGGCCCCACGGGGGCGTTCGTCGTTGTCGTCCTTGGCATCATTTCGCGCTACGGCCTTTCGGGATTGTTCACCTGCACGATGCTCGCAGGACTCATCCTGGTCGTCATGGGGATCACCGGGATGGGCGCACTCGTGAAGTATTTCCCCCGCCCGGTTATCGTCGGCTTCACCAATGGCATCGCCATCCTTATCGCCAGCACGCAGCTCCGCGATTTCTTTGGCCTGCGCATGGAACACGTTCCTGGCGATTTCTTTCACCGAATGGGCGCATTGGCGGAGAACTTCCACACCCTCAATCCTGTCGCCACAATTCTCGGCATGGTCTCTCTATTAGTAATGATCGTCTGCGTCAAGTTTTTCAAAAAGATCCCCGGTGCCATCCTGGTGTGTTTCGGCTCGATCGCCGTCGTACATTTTCTCCGTCTGCCGATCGAGACAATCGGTAGTCGCTTTGGCGGCATCCCGAACGGCTGGCCACACATCGTCGTGCCGAAACTCGATCCTCGGCTTTTGCTGCATCTCCTTTCTCCTGCGGTAACAGTCGCCATGCTCGGTGCGATCGAGTCGCTCATGTCTGCCGTGGTGTCCGACCGCATGTCCGGTGACAAGCACAACCCCAACGTCGAACTCATCGCTCAGGGTATCGCCAATATTTTCTCTCCGCTTTTTGGTGGGCTTCCGGCCACCGGCGCTATCGCGCGCACCGCGACAAACGTCCGCGCCGGAGCAAAAACCCCGGTTAGCGGTATGATTCATGCCCTCACTCTTCTCGTTATCATTCTGTTTGCTGCACCTCTTGTAAAGGACCTGCCGCTTGCCGCCCTGGCAGGCATTCTTTTCATGGTTGCCTACAACATGGGCGACTGGGCGGAGATCCCTGAAATCCTGAAGCTCAGCAAGGCCGACATCACCGTCTGGGCCATCACGATTTTCCTCACCGTTTTTGCGGACCTCACTCTCGCTGTCGAAGTTGGCATGATCCTCGCCGCCTTCACCTTCATTCGCAAAATCTCGCTCACCACAACAGTTTCCAAAGTTACCGACGATTACATCGAAGACAGCCGCGCCCACAACCTGCAGGACAAAGACATTCCTGACTACGCGGCAGTCTTCCGCATCCATGGCCCATTTCTGTTTGGCGTTACTGACAAGATCGCGACCATTACCGATCAACTGTCTTCGCTTCCACCCATTGTCATCCTTCGGCTCCGTAACATGACCGCCATCGACGCCACCGGCATCGCTGCACTCGAGGAATTAGCCACAGCTCTTCACGGCAGCGGCCGCAGCATGCTCATCTGCGGCGCTCGGCCGCAGCCAGAAGCCCTCATGCGCGAAGCAGGCTTTGACCGCCACGTTGGCGCGGAGAACGTCTGCGCCAACATTGACGAAGCGCTAGTCCGTGCAAAATTCATCCACGAGTCTGTACCGGTGCTTAGGTAAGCACCCGCTTCAAAGTGTCAGCGAACATCCCACGCTTCCGAAAGCGCCCTTTTCCACACCATTCTTCTGCGCTGCAAGAATATTTACCTCAATTCTCGGCCTTGAAACACTGTCGTCTCACTGCCTTAACACTACGCGCATAGGATTCCACTGGGAATGCCGGTTCCTTCTTTACTGCTAATTGCAGTTAAAATTCGAGGAGAAAAACCCAAATGAAGAAGTTTTTGGCAAGTGCAGTTTCGCTCGCCCTTATCGGAGCTACCTTACCCGTTGCTGTTCGCGCGGACGGCGACGAAGGCCTAAAGGGCAAGAATATCAGGCACGTACTTCTTGTCAGCGTAGATGGTCTTCACGCTCTTGATCTCGCAAACTATGTCAATACGCACGGTGATTCTACGCTGGCCGGGTTGAGCCGCCATGGCATCACCTACACCAACGATTCCACTTCCTCTCCGTCCGATTCCTTCCCGGGGCTGGCTTCTTTAGTGACGGGCGGTTCCCCCACCACGACTGGCTTGTGGTACGACGTCACCTACAACCGGGCCCTTTCTCCTCCACTTAAAACCGATAGTCTTGGCAATCCCGCGGGCCCCTGCCCGGGACAGATCGGAACGATTGTTGCTTGGGATGAATCCACCGATACTGACGTGACGAAACTCGACGCAGGTGGCGGCTACAATCCGGACTTTGCGGTTCGCGACCCGAACAATGGCTGCAAGCCACTGAAGGCTCACGATTATTTGCGCGTAAACACGATCTTTGAAGTTGTGAAAGCAAACGGCGGCACAACTGCATGGACCGATAAGCATCCATCGTACGAATGGCTAAACGGTCCGAGCGGCAAAGGACTGGATGATTTTTACGGGCCTGAAATCAATTCTAATCCAGTTGCGCTACCCTTCAGCGGATGCACGCCCGTGCCTTACCCGGATACGACCTATGACGATGGCTGGACAACCAGTTTTGCGAACATCCAGTGCTACGACCAGCTCCACACTCAAGCTGTCATCAATCAGATCGACGGCTACACGCACAACCGCTCGAAGTGGGTCGGAGTGCCAACCGTGTTTGGTACCAACTTCCAGGCTGTCAGCGTCGGTGAGAAGTTGAGCAAAGATCCGGTCACGGGCGTCAGGGGCGGTTATCTTGATGTTCTGGGCACCCCGAGCCAGGGCCTCGCAAGCGAATTGGATTTCATTGATCGCCAGTTGGGCATGTTCGTTGCCGAACTCAAGAAGCAGGGGATCTTTGATTCAACGCTGATTATCGTAGGCGCAAAGCATGGTCAGTCGCCCATCGATATTACCAAGCGTCGCGCTATCGGGGGCGGCCAGCCTGCGACAACCATTGGCCCTGCAGAAGCGTTCGACATCTCTGACGATGGATCCCTCATCTGGCTCACCGACCCCGAGCTGGCACCGAGTGTGGTCGCCAATATCAGTACTCCCGGGAACCAGGAAGTCCTCGGCATCCAGGAGATCTTCGCCGGCCAGTCCCTCAAGAATAAATTCAACGATCCGGGAAGCGATCCACGCACGCCCGACATTATTCTCAAAGTGAATACCGGAGTCATCTTCACCGGCGGTTCCAAGATCGCCGAGCATGGCGGTTTCAACGAAGACGACGTTCACACGGCATTATTACTTTCCCTGCCGCAACTCACTGAGCAGACCGTCAAGAGCAATGTCTCGAACCAACAGGTGGCTCCAACCATCGTCAAGGCTCTCGGTTTCGATCCGAGTCAGCTCGACGCCGTCCGCAAGGAAGGAATAATTCCTCTTCCCTTCGCCTTCGGTGACTACGACAAAGACTGACTTCAGCATCAAACTCAAAAAGGCGCTTCGACGAACTCGAAGTGCCTTTTTTTTGTCCTCCTGACCGACTTGGCGGCAGCAAAACAGGAAAAAGCCCGGGCCTATTGTCTGCCCGGGCTTTCTGAGAGAGGAGCTGGACCGAAATTTATCGTGCGAATCGGGGTGCTGGTTCGGGCGGCAATTGCAGCCCCGGGGCTTCCACGGGACGTCCACCACGAGCCAATCCTGGCTTTTGTGCCATCAAGGGCTCTGCCCTGCGCACGGGCATGGCCACGTTTTCTCCTTCGCGCACAAAGCTCAAATTCATCTCGTCGCGGTCTCGATCGATGCAGATCAAATCACCGAAGTGCACCTGTTCAGTTGCCAGCAAATTCGCCATTGGATAGACCACGTGCCGTTCGATGGCGCGTTTCAGATGCCGTGCACCGTACCGCTGGTCCGTGCCTTCTTCGAGCAGGAAGTCGCGGCCCTGTTCCGTGACCCGGAACAAAAACTGTCCCTTTGCTGTTTCGAGCACGCGCTGCTGCACCATCGTCAACTCGATATCCAGGACCTCTTCGAGCTGCTTTCGCTGCAGGGGATGGAACACCACGATCTTATCGAGACGGTTCATGAATTCCGGCGAGAACTTCCGGCGAGCCGCTTCCACAGCCGTCCGTTCTACCTTTACATCCAGATTGTCTTTTGGCTTGTCGCCCGACTTAATGAAGCCGTATCCGCCACCCATCAATTCCGTAATTTCTCCGCCACCCAGGTTCGACGTCATGAAGATGACCGTCTGCGACAGATCCACTCGCCGGTTGTCCCCCAGTGTCAGCGTCGCCTTGTCCAGCATCCCGAGAAGCAGTTGCCACAGAGAATCACTGGCTTTTTCAATTTCGTCGAACAGCAGAAATGACAGTTTCAGCTTGTCCGTGTGCGAAGCCGCCAAGGCTTCCTGGGTAATCAACGGATGTGTCTCACGGTGTCCCAGATAGCCCGGGGGTGATCCAATCAGTTTCGCGATTTCGTGGGAATGCTGAAACTCTGCGCAGTCCACCTTGATTACAGAGCGTGGATCCCCGAACAGGATCTCAGCCGCCGCTTCCACAATTCGTGTCTTTCCAGACCCGGTTGGCCCGAGGAAAAGCAAATTCCCGACTGGCCGGCCAGGAGAGTTCAGCCCCGCGCAAAATACCTGGTAGAGGTCAACAAGCGCTTGCACGCCCTCTTCCTGTCCCACGATCTTTGCCTTGAGGGCATGCTGAAAATCGCGAGTCTCGCTGCTGCGGATGCTTGGATTCAATTGCTGCTTTACGGCTGCTTTCATTGTCTTTCCTCTTGCGGTGATGGCCCCTCGCCTCACCAACTGCCAGTTGCCCGGAAGTTCAACAGCGCTCTCACGCTCTCGCACGCCTTTAGAGAGCATGGCGCGTGCCAATTGTGTCGTTTCTCACAGATCGCTCCAACAGCAGTACGATCAATGAGATAGAGAAGTTGCAGTTCTGGAAACCGTCTCACGAGGTGAGACATCGTTTCATACGTGTTCAAATTGAGAGCACTGATACAGATTCTGTCACTTCGCATGACAAAAAAAGGCGCTGCAACTTCGCAGCGCCCTGACCACTCGAACAGGTTGTAATTTTTTCTTAACGCTCGCTCTTCTTCCGGTTCTGCGCAGGGACCCGTGCAGCTGCTTGGCCTGCGGCCGGCAAAGCTGGTAGCGCTTTGGGCATTTCTGCGACGACCTCGGCCGGGGCGTCCTTTCCCAAACCTTCGTCGCTTGCGGTTGCCCCCAGCGAGATCTCCGGAACGGCTTCTACATGTAAAAGCGCCCCCTGGCTTTCGCGCACGAAGGTCAGGTCCTTGTGTACCCCGTCCCAATCGATCCGCACCACGTCTCCTACACTCACCTGCCGTGTCGCCAGCAAGTTTGCCAGGGGATAGACGATGTAGCGTTCGATCGCCCGCTTCAGGTGTCGCGCCCCGTAGCGCTGATCCGTTCCTTCTTGCAGCAGGAATCGCCGCCCTTCCCCGGTTACGCGAAAAAGGAACTTGCCCATCGCCGTGTCGAGAACGCGCTTTTGTACGTGTCCGAGTTCAATATCCAGCACGAGTTCCAATTCCGCGTGCTTCAGTGGCTGGAATACGACGAGCTTGTCCAAGCGATTCATGAATTCCGGTGAGAACCGCCGGCGTGCCGCTTCAATTGCGGTACGCTCAAGCTTCACGTCCAGATTATTTTGCGGTTTGTCCTCGGATTTGATGAATCCATAGCCACCACCCATCAATTCCGAAATTTCATGGCCACCGAGGTTTGAGGTCATGAAGATGACTGTCTGCGTAAGGTCTACGCGGCGGTTATCGCCAAGCGTAAGCGTCGCTTTATCCAGCATGCCGAGCAGCAATTGCCACAGCGCATCGCTGGCTTTCTCAATTTCGTCAAACAGCAGAAATGACAGCTTCAACTTATCCGTGTGGGTCGCAGATAACGCCTCCTGCGTGATCAGTGGATGCGTCTCGCGGTGTCCCAAATACCCCGGTGGAGATCCTATCAATTTTGCGATTTCGTGCGAATGCTGGAATTCAGCGCAGTCGATCTTGATTACCGAGCGGGGATTCTCAAACAATATCTCCGCCGCCGCTTCCACAATTCGTGTCTTTCCCGACCCGGTCGGCCCGAGCAATAACAGGTTCCCCACCGGTCTTCCGGGTGAATTCAACCCCGCCGTGAACACCTGAAAAAGGTTCACGAGCGCCTGCACTCCCTCGTCTTGCCCGACGATCTTGCTGCGCAGAGACTTCTGGAACTCATTCGTCTCCGCGCTGCGGATGCTCGGATCTAGCGAAAGAATTTCCATGCTTCTTCCCCCCTTAGACTTCCCCTCACGCATTTCTGAACCTGCCCTCCACCCGGCCAAGCTTCTTCAATTCGGCCCCGCGGCCAAATTGATTCAGCTTCACCTGGATCGTCGAGTGCAGTAAGCGCAGTTGTACGAGCAATTCCCGCGCCACTGTAGGTGATTCAGAAAATCGGACGACAGGCGGAAACATGTCCGCCAAATCCAGATTGAGTTCTCGCAGGGAGTGCACCAGGTTCTGCACGGCTGGCGATTGGGGATCCGCCAGATTGATTTGGTTGTCCAGCTGTTCGCGAAGTTCACGCCAGTTCAAATCAACGAAGGGATGCTTCTTGCTTACTTCCTTGACTACGGCATCGGTAATGCGCGCCCGATCGCCAAGTTTCGCCAGATGGAGTTGCTGCACTTTTCCACCTCGGCGCACATTGTGCACCAGGTAGTAGGCATTTCCTCTGCGGCGAACAAAAGCCATCGTCTTTTCCGTTACGGCTGTTTCTCTCGTCCTCAAGCTACTGATTTTTCCGTGCGCTCTCCACGTTCTTCCCGTAGTGTAAGTTTCTTCCACTACATTCGTCAAGGTATGATGCGCCTTATTAGTAAACGTTGGGTTGCTCCCGGATGCGATCATCTTTACTCAACTTTCTTTTTTGCCATCACGAAATTTTCTGCTGCATTTCATTTATTTTTCTTCTGCGCTTCTTTCTCACTGGGCGCGATCAAGTGGCGCGGGCGGCGATCTTCCCATTCCCGGCCATTCCTACTTCCTTGGCGTCGGGGCTCACTGTATCTAACACTTGAACTAGGAAAGGGTCGCTTGCCTGACCCATGGGTTGGGCATTACCATCTTCATCGCTATGGGGACCTGGGATCCGGTGTATACGCTCGTGAAACAAATCCCGCGCGGCAGGGTTACTACCTATGGGGCGCTTGCGAAAGCCCTGAAGTTACCTGGAGGAGCGAGGACGGCCGGGCACGCGATGGCTGCGTCTCCGTCCGGAAAGGGCATTCCTTGGCACAGGGTCGTAGGAGCAGGCGGCAAGCTGCTCATCCGGGAACCACATGCTTCGCTGCAACGCAAACTTCTGGAATCGGAAGGCGTCCTGGTTCTTGAATCCCGTATTCCGATCAAAAAGCATCTCTGGATTCCCGCGCGGCCGAAACGGACGAAACGGTCCAGGAAGTGAAGCGTAAGACCCGTCTTCACAACCCGGGCCTCAGGATCAGCCGCACTAGGACCAAATTCACGGCTTCTTCTCCGCCCGATTCCGACTGTGCTAGATTCAGTTTGGATGACTGCCCTTGGTACACAAACAGCGTTTCAAGTTCATCGCATTAAGATTTTCACGCTCTCTCTGTTTTTAGCGGTCACAATTGCTCCCCAGCTTCCCGCGCAGTCTCCCAATCAAGACGCCTGGTTGCGTTATACGCCCCTCCCGGCGGGAGACGCCGTGAAATATTCCACACTTCCGCGCGCAGTCGTACGGATTGGAAACTCAGCGGCACTTCAGTCAGCGGAGGAAGAACTGATACGCGGCCTTCGCAGCATCCTGAGCGTCAAACTCGAGCCGTCTAATTCAACCAGGGGCCCAGCACTCTTTCTGGGAACGGCCGAGTCGCTTGAGGCCGCCTTCCCTGACTTCATCAGGCCGCCGGGGATTTCTGGTGATGGCTTCTGGATAGGGGAAATCGTCGTTCAGGGAAAGACAGCGTTTCTCATCAGCTCCGAAACAGATCGGGGCGTTCTCTACGGCGTTTTCGCCCTTCTTCAGAAAATCGCCCAGGGCCAGCCACTGAACTCACTGGTCATGGCCCAAGCTCCTGCCAACGCCATTCGGATGATTGACCAGTGGGACAATCTCGACGGCACTGTCGAGCGCGGCTATGCCGGCTCGTCTATCTTTTTTGTGGACGGCCATGTCCGCAGCGACCTCTCACGCGCTGCCGAATATGCCCGGCTTCTCGCGTCAGTCGGCATCAATACGTGCGCCATCAACAACGTCAATGCCAACCCACTGCTTCTCAGTGACTCGTTTCTTCCCGAGCTTCAGAGAATCGCCGAGGTGTTCCGGGCCTGGGGCGTCAGTCTGGCACTGTCGGTCGATGTCAGCAGTCCGCGCGCGCTCGGGGGCCTCGAGACTTTCGATCCTGTGGACCCGCAGGTTGTAGATTGGTGGAAGGCAAAGGCCGATGCGATCTACCGCGGAATCCCAGATTTCGCAGGCTTCGTCGTCAAAGCCGACTCCGAAGGCCGCGCAGGGCCAAACCGGTATGGCCGCACCCCTGCCGACGCGGCAAACGTCATCGCCAGGGCGCTGAAGCCGCACAACGGCTATCTTTTCTACCGCAGTTTTGTCTACGATCACCACCTTGACTGGAACAAACCGCAAAACGATCGCGCCAAAGCCGCTTACGATATTTTTCACCCGCTCGACGGACAGTTCTCCGATAACGTCGTTATCCAGATCAAGCACGGTCCAATCGATTTTCAGGTTCGCGAACCCGTTTCTCCCCTGCTCGGTGGACTGAAGCGAACAAACGAGGCCATGGAGCTGCAGATCACCCAGGAATACACGGGGCAACAACGACATGTCTGCTATCTCGTCCCTATGTGGAAACAAGTCCTCGATTTCGACATGAAAAGTGCGGGGCCAACCCTCGTGCGCGACTTGGTCTCCGGCAAAATTCATGCTCGCCCGGCTGGCGGCCTGGTAGGAGTTGCCAACGTCGGCATGGACAGGGCGTGGCTCGCGCATCCGCTCGCCATGGCCAACCTGTACGGCTTTGGTCGTCTGGCCTGGGATCCGACACTCAGCCCGGAATCCATTGCAGAGGAATGGACGCGCCTTACCTTTGGCAACAACCCAAACACGGTGGACACGATCGACGGGATCCTGCTTTCCTCTTGGGAGATTTATGAAAGCTATACCGGTCCTCTGGGCGCAGGCACCCTGACGGATATACTCGGGAGCCACTACGGTCCAGGCATTGAATCATCGGAACGGAATGGCTGGGGGCAATGGCATCGCGCCGACCACAACGGCATCGGGATGGATCGGACCGTAGCGACCGGTACCGGATTCGTAGCGCAATATTCGGCACCCGTCGAGAAAATGTATGAGTCGCGTGAAACTACTCCTGACGAATTACTGCTCTTCTTCCACCATGTTTCCTATACCTACGAGCTTCAATCGGGCAAAACCGTAATCCAGCACATTTACGATTCGCACTACGAGGGCGCCCGAAGGGCTGCCGCGCAGGTAGACCAGTGGCAGACGCTGCAGGGCCAGATCGACCCTCAGCGCTACGAAGACATTCTGCATCGCCTGGAATATCAGGCAGGTCACGCAGAAGTCTGGCGGGATGACATCTGCCAATGGTTCGCCAAAACTTCCGGAATTGCTGACGCTCGTGGCCGCGTAGGCAACTATCCAGGACGGGTCGAAGCCGGATCGATGCTTCTTGAAGGTTACACGCCCTTTGACGTCAAACCCTGGGAGGCAGCCTCAGGCGGCAAAGCCATCGAATGCAGGCTGCAGTCCCTCTGCAACGCGACGTTCAAATTCACCGGTTCACCCGGTCTCTACAACATTGACGTTCGCTACTTTGACCAGTCAAACGGTGTCTCGCACTTTCGCGTCTTCCTGGGTGACAGACCCATCGGCGAATGGAACGCCGACCAGATCTATCCCGCAACAGTCCCTAACGCCGACTCCTCCGCGCGCTACCGCATACATGCTGTTGAGCTGAAGCCCGATGATCTTCTGCGTATCGAAGGTACACCGGATGGTCCCGAGCGGGCACCTCTCGATTACATCGAATTCACTGCGACAGGACCGCCCGCGTCACACTGATACTTATCCGCCGTGGCTGCGTACAGATAGTTGAGCGCAACTACATTGGGTTCCGCATTTCGGCGATTTCAATACTTGCGGTACCATAGTGCTTCCCAAATATGCCTACTCCCGTCCTGCAGGTTGAAAACCTCATAAAGCGATACGGTGACCTCGAAGCCGTACGAGGACTGAGTTTTACTGTCGACGAGGGCGAAGTCTTCGGCCTTCTTGGGCCCAACGGCGCAGGGAAAACCAGCACCATCGAGATCATGGAAGGCCTCCGTGTTCCTGATGGTGGCCGGGTATCTGTCTGCGGATTCGATCCGCAAAGAAATCCTACTGAACTCAAACGAGAAATCGGGGCGGCTCTGCAATCTACTTCACTTCCAGAAAAAATTCGCGTTGCGGAAGCGATTCAGCTCTTTGCCAGTTTTTACAAGCGGGGACGGAAAGTCGATGAACTCATCAAGCGCTTCGGCCTTGAGGAAAAGCGAAACGCATTTTACAATCAGCTCTCTGGCGGCCAGAAACAGCGTCTCGCACTTGCCATCGCACTGGTCAACGATCCCAAAGTCCTTTTCTTTGACGAGCCTACTGCGGGCCTTGACCCCCAAGTTCGCCGCGAAATCTACGACATTATCGAAGAGCTCAAACGGGAAAAGAAGACGATCGTCCTCACCACCCACTACATCGAGGAAGCCGAGAAGCTTTGCGATCGCGTTGGCATCGTCGATCACGGCAAACTCATCGCTCTTGGCACCCCGCGCCAGCTGAAAGAGGGTTCCGCCAACACTACGCGCGTCGAGGTTCGGCTGGCAAAGCCTGTACCGATTGAAGAGCTGAAAGCGCTCGATGGTGTTGTGGAGGCTCGCGAAATGGAGGGAACCTACGTCCTGCACTGCCCGCGCACCGCTCCCTCGATCGTCGCTTTGGTAAAGCGGCTCGACGCCCAAGGCAACGAGTTGGTCAGCCTGGAAATTGCGACGCCCTCTCTTGAGGATGTCTTCATAGAACTTACCGGAAGGAGGCTACGCGATTGACAAATCTGGCCACTCTCACGCGTGTGCGCATGAAGCTGGCGATGCGCAACAAGATGTTTTTTTTCTTCAGCGTGCTCATGCCGCTTGGCTTCTTTTTTCTCTACGCTGGAGTTTTTGCCAAAGGCGATCCACATATGGTCCTGTTTTATCTCGGGCCGGTTCTCGCTCTGAACGTGATGGGCAGTTTCTGGGGGCTGAGCGCGATGCTGGTCACATATCGCGAGCAAGGCATCCTTCGTCGCTTTCATGTCACTCCTGTCACCTCGAGCGACATGCTGGTTTCAAGCGTTCTCGCTAATTTCGTTCTCACGCTTCCGACGGTCCTTTCGATCCTGCTGCTGGCGCGATTTGTGTTTCACGTCCACCACTTCGGCAACACCTGGGCCATGGCTTTGTTTGTTTGCGTAGGTACTGTCTCGTTCGGTTCGCTGGGACTTGTCGTCGCGAGCGTCACCAACACCATGCAGGAAACTCAGGTCCTTAACCAATTGATCTGGCTCCCTCTCATTTTCCTGAGCGGTGCCACCCTTCCGATTGCGTTCTTGTCGAAGGCGGTTCAGCGCGCAGCTCTCTTCCTGCCGGCTACGTATCTTGTCAGCGGCCTCCAGCAATCTACATACGCCTCACAGTCTATCTTCACAATGCTCACGCAGTTTATTTCGCTCGTGGCTTGGGCAATCCTCTCCTTTTTCGTTGCCGCTCAGCTTTTTCGCTGGGAGCCTGAAACAAAAATTCCGCGCAAAGCCAAGCTCTGGGCCGCGGCCACCGTCATTCCGTTCGTCATTCTTGGGTTCTGGGAACAGTATAACGGCCGCATTCTATCGGAAGCGAAGGCATCGTTCTTGTCGGCAACACAGCAAAGCGAGCCGCCATCGACTCGCCCCGAGTCGCCAAAAAACCAGTAAACTCTGGACTGCGAACAATTGTCTCAACTGGTCCGCGTTTCTTGCGTTGCTCGGAACGCGGACTGAAGAAAATGACTTTCGAACAGGCCGGAGACGGCCCGGACGTAACCGTCCGGTTTGCATGATTGCAGCCTTGCGCCACGCCAAATTGGCCATAGCCCGGGCGTTACTACCGGGCAAACTTCATTGACGCTACAGGTCCCACACTTTATTCTGCAAGGGTGAGGCCCATACGGCCTTTGGCTGCTGAGGAGACACCATGCCCGTGCAAAAAACCGAAAAGATTTGGCACAACGGAAAGTTCATCAACTGGGATGACGCTCAAATCCACGTCCTTTCGCACGTAGTCGGTTATGGCTCCGCCGTTTTTGAAGGTATTCGCTGCTACGATACGCCGAACGGCCCTTCTATTTTCCGCATGAAAGAACATATGCAGCGCCTCGTCAATTCCGGGAAAATTTACCGCATGGAGGTGCCCTACGCGGTCGAGGATTTTGGCAACGCCGCTTGCGAACTCGTTCGTTTGAACAAGATGGGTGCTTGCTATGTAAAGCCGATTGTTCTTCGTGGCTATGGCGAAGTCGGCGTTAACCCGCTGGGCTCGCCCATTGAATGCTATATCGCCTGTTGGAGCTGGGGCGCCTATCTCGGACCAGAAGCACTGGCCAAGGGCGTAGAGGTCTGTGTCAGCACATGGACCCGGATTGCACCCAATACTCTTCCCGCCATGTCCAAAGCCGCTGCGAATTATATGAACTCCCAGCTGATCCGCATGGAGGCCGTCGTAAACGGTTTCAGTGAAGGCATCGCGCTCGATTCCGACGGCCACGTGAGCGAAGGCTCCGGGATGAACGTTTTCCTCGTTCACGACAACACCCTCTACACCCCACCGCTGGCCGCCAGCATTCTTCCGGGTATAACCAGGGACACCATCGTAAAGCTGGCCGCCGATCTCCATATCACCGTGAAGGAGTCCGTTATCCCTCGCGAGATGCTCTACATCGCGGATGAAGTTTTCTTCGTAGGCACCGCCGTTGAAGTGACCCCCATCCGGTCCATCGATAAGATTATCGTCGGCAATGGTTCCGCCGGCCCGATCACGCGCAAGATCCAGGAAGAGTTCTTCGCGATCACCAGTGGCAAGAAAAGCGACCGCCACAATTGGCTGACCCCGGTTAACGCACCCGTTGCTGCCGTTCGTTAGTGCAAGCCGCCTTGGGCTTCTTCAGCCTCCCGGCGCCATTCATCCATAGGGACGAGTGGCGCCAGGATCTCTGTTTGTAAGTACCTGTCCTTCCGACGTAAGAGCTCACCACTTTCCCGTGTTAGAATCCTCCCGCTGAACTTCAATTGAGCCGTTGTAGCCAAGGCCCGGAGGCCTGCTGCATGTACAATCTCTCGCAAAAGCTCACTGCTGAATTCCTGGGAACCTTCGCACTCATCTTCTTCGGCGCAGGCGCGGTCTGCGTGGACTTCCAGCTGCGCAGCAACAGCACCGGCGGCATCGGTCTTCTAGCGATTGCCCTGGCTCACGGTCTCACAATTGCCATCATGACTTCGGCTCTCGGGCATATCTCTGGCGCGCACTTCAATCCGGCGATCACCATTGGCTTATGGGTCACGAAACGGGTGACCACTCTCGACGCGCTCTCCTACTGGGGTGCACAGCTTCTTGGCGCCACGGTCGCCGCGTTCCTGCTGAAAGTTGTTATCCCCAGCGAAACGTGGCGCACTGCCGCGCTCGGCACGCCGACTCTGATGCCTGATTTTCCGCGCTGGGGCGGGCTTACGCTCGAGGCTGTTTCCACTTTTTTTCTCGTCATCGTGGTTTTTGCTACCACGTCCGATGAGCGCAGCTCCTTCCGTTCGATAGGCGGCTTTGCCGTAGGTTTAACCTATACCCTGGGGATTCTGGTAGCCGGTCCCTATACCGGTGGCGCGCTCAACCCGGCTCGGGCCTTCGGCCCGGCCTTTGCGTCCAATCACTGGCTGAACCAGGGAGTTTACTGGATCGGGCCCCTGATCGGCGGTTTTCTGGCTGGCCTACTGTACGATTCCCTGTTTCTGCGAAAATCCGACATCTAGGGGTGTCTGGGGTCATCTCGTCCGGCACCACCCTTCCCTGTCCGCTCGCCTAGGTAACTACACAGCAACGTTGATTCCCACATTCCTTGTTGGACCCTGGCTGCGGTGCTACTTTCAGTCAGGAACGCATATTTGCGGAGTGTACGCACATGGCTTTAAGCATCGACGATCTTCTCCGACGCGCCGTTGAGAACAAATCTTCCGACCTGCACCTTAAGGTCGGCAACCACCCGTATCTGCGCGTCGACGGCCTGCTTACCCCGATCGCCGACGTTCCTCGCATCACGCCCGAAGAGATGCTTTCCATGGCCTTCAGCATGATGACCAACCGGCAGAAACAAAAATTCAAGGAAACTGCGGAACTCGATATGGCATACGGGGTTGCGGGCCTCGGCCGCTTCCGTGTGAACGTTTTCCAGCAACGCGGCAACGTCGGGATGGTGCTACGCGTGATCCCCACCAAGATCCGCACGGTGGAA
Source organism: Candidatus Acidiferrales bacterium (assembly GCA_963723725.1). Taxonomy (GTDB): domain Bacteria; phylum Acidobacteriota; class Terriglobia; order Acidiferrales; family UBA7541; genus Acidiferrum. The sequence goes on along the minus strand of CAVRSA010000009.1, from coordinate 134,912 downwards.
GAACTGAATCTTCCTCCTGTCATTTCCAAGATCTGCGAAGAACAGCGCGGACTGGTCCTCGTGACCGGTACAACAGGTTCCGGTAAGTCAACCACCCTGGCCGCCATGATCGACCGCATTAATGCCAATCGGGCCGACCACATTATCACCATCGAAGACCCGATCGAATTTCTGCACCGCGACAAGCGCAGCTTCATCAATCAACGCGAAGTCGAAGTCGATACCGCGAATTTCTCGACCGCCCTGCGAGCTGGCTTGCGCCAGGACCCTGACGTCATCCTCGTTGGCGAAATGCGCGATCTTGAAACCATTTCTACGGCCTTGCTTGCAGCAGAGACTGGCCACATGGTTTTCTCCACCTTGCACACCCTCGACGCTACGGAAACCATTCAGCGTATTATTGCGGTCTTCCCGCCACCTGAGCAGAAACAGATTCGCTTGCAGCTTGCGGCAACGCTAAAGGCAGTAGTATCTCAGCGCCTCGTTCGACGCGCCGACGACAAGGGACGCGTCCCCGCCGTCGAGGTCATGATCGCCACTGCCTATATCAAGGACTGCATCATCAACGCCGATAAGACTCGTCTGATTCACGACGCCATCGCTGCAGGCACGTCGCAATACGGCATGCAGACCTTCGACCAATCGCTCTTTGATCTCTATACGAAAGAACTCATCACCCTCGACGAAGCTCTCTCACGTGCGTCGAACGCAGACGAATTCAAGCTTCGCATTCAGGGTATTCGCTCCGCCGCCGACGCCGCGCGCGAAGAGATGGCCTCACAAATGGCCGACTTCGAGCGTTTTGCCCGCAAGTGACGCGGCCAGAGCATGCCTACGAAGCATTCCCTAGAGACCGGATCGAGGACTTATAACTCCCAGTTCACCCTGCTTGCCGCGACCCGCTGCGGTCTCGCGCTCGGGCTCTTCGATTCAGCTTCCAGTTTGTTCCAAACGGCGGAGAACCAGGTTCGGTAACGACTTGTGACCGGGGTCACAGACCTGGGTTTACACAAGTTATAGGCTTCGATCGTTCGTTGCTACAAATGGAAATCCCGATTTAAGCCCCCTTCCTGTTCAAATCGTCGCTTTCTATACTTTTTCGAGGAGTCATCATGGCCAATCGCGAGTGCCGAATGGCGGCCGCTTCCGTATGCGCGCTGCTGCTGCTTGTCGTAGTGTTTTGCGTTTCCAGCATTGCCTGTACGCGGACTCTGTTTGTGGGGAAAGACGGCACCGTCATAACCGGTCGCAACATGGACTGGGAGGAAGACATGAGCTCGAACCTCTGGGTGTTTCCTGCAGGCCTCAAGCACAACGGATCGGCAGGTCCCCGCTCGATCAACTGGACCTCGCGCTACGGTAGCGTAATCGTTTCGGGCTACGACGTAGGCAGCGCCGACGGCATTAATGAAAAGGGTCTGGACGGCAACCTGCTTTACCTCGCCGAATCCCAGTACGGTAATCCAGCCGACAGCAAGGTCCCGTTGCTTTCGATATCGCTATGGCTTCAGTATGTGCTCGACAACTTTGCCACGGTGGATGAAGCAGTCAGGGCGCTGGAGTCGGAGCCGTTTGAAGTCGTTGCGCCAACTCTGCCTAACGGCGCACCCTCTTCCCTACACCTTTCGATTTCCGACCCGACCGGCGACTCGGCGATCTTCGAATATGTGGATGGCAAGCTCAAAGTTCATCACGGCAAGCAATACACGGTGATGACCAACTCGCCTGTTTACGACAAACAGCTTGCCGGCAACGAATACTGGGAAAGCGTCGGGGGACTTGCTTTCCTCCCGGGAACGAATCGGGCTGCCGACCGTTTTGCGCGTGCTTCGTTCTTCATTAATTCGGTGCCGAAGACCTTGGCGCCGCAATACATCAAGGGTGTTCCGGACCAGTCGTTTGCCTATCAGGCGGTCGCTGAAGTCTTAAGCATCCAACGATCTGTCAGCGTTCCGCTGGGGCTCACTACCCCAGACCAGCCCAACATTTCGTCCACGATTTGGCGGACCGCGGCCGACCAGAAGAATCTCATCTACTATTTTGATTCCGCGACCCGGCCCAACACTTTCTGGGTGTCGCTCGACAAGTTGAACTTCAAGCCAGGTGCCCCTGTTCTGAAGCTGACGATTGCCAACGGCGAGGTGTTCGCAGGCGAAGTTTCGGACAAGTTCCAGCCGTCGAAACCGTTCACGTTCCTTCCGGCGGACCCGAAGACGAAGTAAGGAAGTCAGACGCCCGGGCTCCTCCCGCTGGTCTGACAACCGGTGGTTCAATGTCGCTGCGGAATATCCAGCGTCTAGGACCCCGTCTCTCGGCGCAGGTTCGGTCAGGAATAGCGTCCGGTCTGGACACCCGCATGATCTTGCACTGCGAAGACGACAGAGGCTTCGCCAAAAACAAAAAACTCACCAGGACTGGGCTTGGTGAGTTCTTTGCTTGGGCGGAAATTTTTCGTCTACGTTCTAACGTAAGACTGTTGACGAACCACTAATTAAAATACGCTGCGTTCTTCTCGACAAACGCTTGATGCTCGCCGGGCAGTTCGTCCATCGTGAATATTGAGCCCGTCGGGCAAACCGGAATGCACGCACCACAGTCGATGCAATCGGCCGGATTCACATACAACTGGGTTGCTGTTGCGAAGTCCGCTTCGTCTTTTGTGGGATGAATGCAGTTTACCGGGCAGGTTTCGATACAGTGCTCGTCTTTGGTACAGGAATCGATGATTACATAAGCCATGTCAGTTCTCCCCGGCGCAAAGAAGTGCAATCGCGTTGCCAAGCAGGTCGAGATGCAACTCATTGTTTTTCAACAGCATTGCGAGTTTAATTTTAATATCGGACCAGTCTAGGCTGTGTGATCTGGCGCACACGGTGAGGGTTATTTGGCCGAAGTGCCCGTGCCTTTGCTACTGACTTCGCCCAGCAGCGTTGGGGCAAGCTCTATACCGCTAACCGTCTGCTGCAGGAGCCATTCAGGACGGAATTGGAACTGAACCTGGTTCTGCTGATCAGCTTGCAGGTCGATCGGCGTTGCCGCTTGCACCAGTAAAAACTGCTGGCCGTCTAACATGCGTAACTCGTGAGCGCTGCCGTCGGCGTTAAGAATGCAGCCGAACTGTGTCGCCAAGGGACAACCCTTTTCGGCCAACAATTCGGCGGCAGGCTTCGGTAAAGCCGACGCTTCTGCCAGCTCGAGGCGAATTTCGTAATACTTCCCGACTGGAATCCTGCCACTGACACCCAGCCCAGGGGCAACTTCCTGCGAAGCTGGGCTTTTCACGAGGTCTACCAGTTGTGGATGCAGGGCTAACTCCGGTGACAGCTCCTGCCAGTCCGGAGAATTCCCGTCGGCGACTGCACCGGGATGGAACTCAATACCACCCACGACAAGATACACGTGAGCCACCTGCTGACCTGCACTACAGTTCGTGCATGAGCCGATGATATTGCCGCCGACAGTCACCCCCGTAATGGGCGCGGCGGAACAGGCAGAAGCGACTGCGTTGCCTCCGACCGCTGTAACCGAATTATTGGGCGGATTGACCACACCAAAGACACAGGTATTGTTACAGCCCGACAAATAGCAGACCGCCCCCAGCAGAGTAAGCGGGAAGATCGCATGAATAACGACAAGTTTTGCCAATCGGTCAAGGGATGGCATGCTGTCTCCGTCGAAGGTGGGGGACTTCCCCTATTTTACTCCCACTCTTGCGATCCTGCACGCCTACCAGCCAGTTTCGTGGCGATTGCAGTGCCGCCATCCCGTCCACTTCCGGACGTCACCAACCACTAGCCTCCGAGCCCTGCTTCCCCTATGCTTCTCTCTGTGTGGGGCAAACCAGGACAACTCGACTCCGAACGGGCTCTCTACGATGCTGCGATCAAAATCCTGATGCGCCGCGCTCACTCGGTCTATGAAATGAAAAAGGCCCTGGCCCGCCGCTGTGAAGACGAAAAGCTCATCAAGACCGTACTTGACCGCCTGAAATCCAGCGGCCTGCTCGACGATCTGCGCTACGCCAGGCAATTCACACGGGTACGCAGCGAAACCCGCAAACAAGGACAATTCCGCATTGCGCGCGATCTCCGCGCCCGGGGAATTCCGGACAAGCACATTGAGAAGGCCCTTGAAGACTCCGCCGCGGAAAATGATCCTGCGGCCATGGTCCGCCACCGAATCGAGCGCAAGCTTCGCCTCTTTCGCGGCGAAATCAGCGAAAAGAAACTCGCTTCGTTGTATCGCTCGCTGCTTGCCGCCGGATTTCCTTCTGAGATCGTCCGGAAAGAACTCTTCCGTATTACCCGTGAAGAAGTCCCCGAATCCGACTCCGAGTCATGAACCGTCGGCCACCTCCGCTGGCCCTTGATTGATCGCCTCCGGAGAATGCTCTCGGCGCTCTTCTGCATCTGCCCAACACCAAGCAACTGCCTTGCACACTATGCGATAATTCTTTGTTCATCACTGACGCTCCATCGAGGCTGACTTGACTTCGAACGCCATAGCGAAACCAACGGGCAATGAAATACGCGAGAAATTCCTCGAATTTTTCGAGAGTAAAGGGCACCGCCGTGTAAAGAGTTCTTCGCTCGTCCCACACGGCGATCCTACCCTGCTGTTCACAAACGCGGGCATGAACCAGTTCAAGGACGTCTTCCTCGGTCTGGAAAAACGCGACTACTCCCGCGCCACGACCTCTCAAAAATGCGTTCGCGCGGGCGGCAAGCACAATGACCTTGAAAACGTTGGATTCACCAAGCGGCACCACACGTTCTTCGAGATGCTCGGCAATTTTTCCTTCGGCGATTATTTCAAGAAAGATGCCGTGGCCTTCGCCTGGGAACTCATCACCTGCCCGAGGTGGTTCTCGATTCCGAGCGACAAGCTGTACGTCACGATTTTCGGCGGGGCCGAGATTGCTCCGGGCACAACGCTTGGGGTCGATGAAGAAGCCGAAAAACTCTGGCTTGGGCAAAACATTTCATCTGAGCGGATCTTTGCCATTCCCGGGCTCAAAGACAATTTCTGGGCGATGGGAGATACCGGCCCTTGTGGTCCGTGCAGCGAAATTCACTACGACATGGGTGCCATCGCCTCTGATGCCGGCCACACGGACTGCAGATTTCCCTGCGATTGCGGGCGCTACGTTGAAATCTGGAACCTGGTCTTCATGCAATTCAATCGTGATTCGACGGGCACACTCACTCCGCTGCCCAAGCCATCGATCGACACCGGCATGGGACTAGAGCGGCTCGCCGCGGTTTTGCAGGGTGTCATCTCCAACTACGACACTGACTTTTTCACACCGCTAATCGACCGTGCGGCCGAACTGACCGGCATAGAGGAAGCAAAGGAGCTTGAGGCCGAGGAACGCAACAATAGGGCTGCCTCGCTCCGCGTCATTGCCGATCATGCTCGGGCAACGACTTTCCTCATTACCGACGGGGTCCTGCCCTCCAATGAAGGCCGTGGTTACGTCTTGCGCAAGATCATGCGTCGAGCAATTCGTCACGGTCGACTGCTCGGCGCCAACAAGCCTTTTCTGTTTGAGATGGTAAATGCCGTTCGCGACCTGATGGGCAAAGCCTATCCCGAACTTCACGAACCGAATGCCGCACGCGTTCCGGAGATTGTGCTGGCCGAGGAAAATCGCTTTGGCCACACGCTGGATATCGGCCTCAAGAAACTCGAAGAAGAGCTGAAACCACTTGCCGCAAAACCTGGCTCAATATACTCCGGTGACGCAGCGTTTCGCCTTTACGACACGTACGGCCTGCCCATGGATTTCATACTGGACGCTGCTCGTGATCTTGGGGTGCAGTTCGACGAGACGGGCTTTGAGAAAGCTATGCAGGAGCAGCGCACCCGCGCTCGGGCCTCCTGGAAAGGGGGCTCAAAAGACTCGGCGAATCCGGCATTTCAGAAGATTGCCGAGACATTCCGGACCGAAAAGGACTTTTACACGGCGACGGAAGGCAAGGATGCTCGCATTGAAGCGATCGTTACAAAGAGCGGCGGTGCCAGCGAGCTGAAAGCCGGGGAACAAGGCGAGATCATTCTCGATCGCACGGTCATCTACGCAGAGTCAGGTGGGCAGGTTGCCGATACCGGCGCGCTCCTTGATCCCAGCAACTCCAACCCGGTGGCCATCGTGAACGGCGCGTACTATCCCGTGGCTGGGCTCGTGGCCCACAGAGTCACAGCGAAAGAAACTCTCCACGTCGGCGATCGCGTCAACGTCGCAGCCGATGCCGGGCGCCGCGCGCGGATCATTCGGAACCACAGCGGCACTCACCTGGTCCACGCGGCTCTCCGGAATATTCTCGGTGCTCACGTTAAACAGGCAGGATCACTGAATGCGCCCGACCGCCTTCGTTTCGATTTCACCCACTTCGCTCCGGTCGGTGCGGACGAACTGCTCGATATCGAGCAGCAGGTAAACGAGGAAATTCGACTGAATACCGCCATCGAAACGGGAATCATGTCTCTCGAGGAAGCGCTGGCTTCGGGTGCGCTGGCCTTTTTCGGAGACAAATATCCGGATAGCAACGTGCGGGTTGTCACTATTCCCGACCCGAGCGCACCGCGCGGATTCTATTCGAAAGAGCTCTGCGGGGGCACCCACGTCCATCGGATCGGAGACATCGGTGTCCTGAAAATCATCAGCGAGGAATCCGTTGCGGCCGGTGTCCGCCGGATTGAAGCCGTAACTGGTGCGGAAGCGTTGTCTCATTTCCAACACCAGGCACGGATTCTGCGCGAGTTGGCCGCGAAGCTCAATGTCGCCGAAGACCAGGTACAGGCGAGCGTCGAGAAACTCACACAGACTGCAAAGCAGCTTGAAAAGGATCTCGGGGCCCAGAAGCGGAAAGGTGCGCTCGAGCAGTTGGACACACTGTATGGCCAAGCGCAGACCATTAAAGGCGTGAAGGTAATTGTCGGCGAAGTTGAAAACGTGGACCGGGAAGGATTACGCCAACTGGTTGATTCCTTACGGCAAAAACTGGGTTCTGGCGTTGTCGCCCTCGGGATGCCAGACGGCGATAAGGTCGCCCTGATTACCGGCGTGACCAAGGACCTTACCGCTAAAGTCCATGCTGGCAAGCTGATACAGGCCCTGGCGAAACTGGTAGGGGGCTCGGGCGGCGGCCGGCCCGACCTGGCAGAGGCTGGCGGAAAAGACACAACTGCCCTAAAAAGTGCCTTGCAAAGCGTTCCCAGCCTGCTCGACCCGTTGTTATAATCCACCTAGTCGCGCAACTTTGCCTAAGCTCCGCAGCTAGGCGCAGATTGCGGGTCTGGAGGCGGTTTTCAGCCGTTTTCCTTCGGACTTTAAGATGGTTTCCCGTGCTGCTTTGCCAGCCGCTTGAGGATCAGGCGGCCAGTACAGCATCTGGACCAATGCACTACGGATTCTAGAGACATCACCTATGCCTTCCCCGAGGCGAGTAGACGGCCAATCAAGACCTATCGCAGTGCGTGTAGCCTTCGTGTTTTCTGTGGCTTTGGCGGTTTGGCTTTGCACATTGGAGCCTGCTTCTGCACAGATTATGTCGGTTACCAACATCGATGGCCGGAAACTGTTTGTAAATTCTGAACCGCCTAGACTTGCGCAACTGAAGCCAACGCAAACGCGTCAAAATATTTACTTGCCTGGCGAGATCTCTTTTCTTGGCGGAAGCCGACGATCAATGAGTATCGATCGTGATGGCGTCGATCAGCTGGTGCAAGAAGCGGCCGAGCGGCATCGTGTAGACCCCGCATTGGTGCGGGCGGTAATTGAGACGGAATCAAATTGGAATCCGGGCGCGTACTCCTCGAAGGGCGCCATCGGACTCATGCAGTTGATTCCGACGACGGCGCAACGCTTCGGTGCCAATGATGCGTTCAACCCGAAGCAGAATGTGGACGCCGGGGTGCGGTATTTGAAGACGTTGCTAGAACGATACAATGGCAACCTCGACTTAGCTCTGGCAGCGTACAATGCTGGAGAGGGAGCGGTGGATCGGGCTCATGGAATTCCGGCTTATCGAGAGACACGCAACTATGTACAGAAAGTACAGAACGCGTATTACCGGCCGGGATCGGGACACCTTGAAAGTGCGTATGTCCGGACAAACGCCATTCATCGCGATGTGGACGCCAGCGGGCGGATTATTTTCTCGAATGTTGACTGAGCTGAGTAAAGCCCATCCACCAAGCGCACCAGACGGACAGACAGACAGTTTAGAAAGAAATCGGGAATACGTGACGCCTGGCTCAAAAAATTTCCATAAGAGTTTCGCCATCGTTTCGCTGGGTTTTATCCTGATGGGGCTTGCTGTAATCTCGCACGCTGCGGCCACGGGAACAACCAACACTTCAAACAACACGAGCGTGAAACGCGATGCGGCCAGTTCACAATTTGGCCGTGCGGAAGAGTTGCGGGAAACACTGAATGCGAAGGCGCCCGAAAAGCGTACTCTCGCGGAATACAAGCAGGTAGTGAACTCCTACCGCCGGGTCTATCTGATTACCGCTCACGCCACGCAAGTCCCCGACGCGCTCGTCGCGATCGGCGAATTGAGCACCGAGATGGGCGATCGCTTCGGGCAGAGCTATTACCAATCGGCAGTCGATTCCTATCAGTTTCTGATTAAAGAGTATCCGGGCAGCAAGTATTCGGCCGATGCATTGCTGCGCGTCGCGAAACTGCACAAAGATCAGTTGGGCGATCCGGCTCAAGCAACGAAAGAGTTCCAGGATTATCAGAAGAAGTATCCGCACTCGCCTCGGAAGCGTGAAGTGCAAGAAGAACTGGCAGAACTGGCACTCATGAAAAGCGCCGAAACAGGCCAGATGAGTGCAAAGACCCCAGCACCGGCTGTAAACCCCGGAACGTCCGCCGAGAAAACTCCGGCTTCCGCTCATCCTGCTGCTAGTGTGGCACCCGCAATCGTTCCGAGTTCAGCGGCGACTTCGAATACCGCCGCAAAAGAAGAAGCAGGCGACTCGATACGGTCAACTGCCAAGAATGGTGGCGAGCCGGCGAAATCCGGGGGCGTTCCTCGCGTGCAACACATCAAGACGAGCGTGAATGCAGCCAGTACCGAGGTCATCATCGAGCTCGAAGATTCTGTCCAGTACGTGTCTGGCAGAATTGCAAATCCAGACCGGATTTATTTTGACTTGCACGCCGCTAAACTGAGTCCGGCTGTTGCGCACGGCACCGTAGCCGTTAAAGGCGATCTGCTTAGTCGCGTTCGCGTGGCACAGAATCAGTTCGGAATCGTCCGTGTGGTGCTTGATGTAAATGGCGTGCAGGATTATGCCGCTTCGATTGTGAAAAAGCCGACCCGTCTGGTAATTGAACTCTATGGGAGTACGCCGCCGGTCAAGACCGAGGCTGTGCAAACGGCGAAGTTAATCGAAACTCCGAAGCCTAAGTTGACGTCGACCGAGCCAGCTGGCCCGAGAATGGCAGAACCGCAGCCCGTAGTTCTCGAGGACCCGAATGCCGAGATGGCGCCCGTAAAGACTTCAGACATACCCATTGTAACGACACCAGCCGTATCTGCTAGCAAGACTCCGTCTTCAGGTAGCAAGGCGACACGGTCAAGTTCGGCCAAGTCGGCAACGAGCAAGGCGGAGATGATTGCACCATCAACAGCCCCTACGCTCACGCGAGAAGGGCAAGCGACACTGACTCGAGCTCTGGGGCTGAAGATTGGCCGTATCGTGATTGATGCAGGACACGGCGGCCATGACACGGGCACGATCGGGCCCACGGGATTGATGGAAAAAGACCTGTGCCTGGACGTCGCGCTACGTCTGGGCAAGCTGATTCAGCAGAAATTGCCGGACACGGAAATTGTATACACGCGCTCGGATGATACGTTTATCCCTCTCGAAGAACGGACTCACATCGCCAACGATATCAAGGCGGATCTATTTATCTCGATTCACGCAAATTCCAGTCCGGACCATGGCGCTCGCGGGGTGGAGACCTACTACCTGAACATGCGGGGATCTGCTGAGGCCATGGAAGTCGCCGCGCGTGAAAACGCTGTCGGCCAGGAAAACATTCACGATCTCGAAGACATGGTGAAGAAGATCGCGCGAACCGAGAAAATAGACGAATCGAAGGAACTGGCCGAGGACATCCAGGATTCGCTGTCAAAACGTATCCAGAAGACCGCGAAACCCGTGAAGAATCGTGGCGTGCGCAAGGCTCCCTTCGTGGTACTGATCGGCGCGGATATGCCATCGATCCTGACGGAAATCTCCTTCCTCAGCAATCCTTCCGATGAACAGCTGCTGAAAAAGCCCGAGCATCGGCAACATATTGCTGAAGGCGTTTTTGCAGGGGTTACCTCCTACCTACAGAGCATGAATAGCCTGAACGCGACCGGAAAGCCCCACGCTGCGGCGGTCTCTCCCGTCGAACAATCGCGGAATCAAAACTGAGCTGGCCGCTCGGGAATAGCCGTTCGGGAACCAAAAACAAGGGGTTGGCATCTAAAAGAATGGTGCGTATGCGATCACTATCCTGTTTCTTTGTCCTGGCGGTGCTGATCTGCCAGGGTGTGTCTGCCGCACCTGTTGGCGGGCCGACTGCCCTTCTGCCCGATCATTTCGGTCAATGGCAGGCAAGTGGCCCTTCGAGGATTACCTCCGGACAAAGTCTGGCTGCGTGGTTTGAGGCCGATCCCCGTAGAACCATTTCCCGGGAGGAGGGATTGACTGCGCTTGAGGAACGCACTTATCGCGCCGGCGGCCAGGAGATCAACCTGACCCTTTCGGTCTTCAAAGACCCGACCGGGGCCTATCAGGAATTCACCCATGAGACGGGCGATCAGCAGCATCCTTACGCCTACGGAGACGAAGCTGCCTTTGACACGTTCACGGGAAGCATCCTGATCGGCAACCTGTTTGTCACCATAGGTAGCACCGCCGAGGTGAAACCGGAAACTCTGGCGGGATTAGACGCCTCGCTCGAAGCGAAAGCCGACCACACGCCCTACCCTCCGTTGCGCACATACACCCCGGTCAAGGACCGGATTTTTGGAACTCAGAAATTCGCGGCGGGCCCGGAAGCATTCAAGTACACGCTTTCGCAGATAGAAAACGGCGCGTACAAGGATTTGGCCAACGAGGTTGGATTTAAGAGCGGTGTCGAGACGATGATGGCAAAGTTCCAGGCAGGAAAAGAGCACGCCACCCTGCTATTGCTAGAGTACCCAACCCCTCAGATCGCCGAACAGCATCTGCATCATTTGGCAGATGCCCTGCCCGTTGCGGCCAGGCAGGCGGGAGTCGACGTGGAACGAAAAGCATCCATGCTCTCGCTGGTTTTCGAGGCCTCATCGAAAGAATATGCGCGAAAACTGCGCGACAGAGTGGACTATGAGACGGAAGTCACCTGGAACGAAACAGGGCATGCAGCGACCGACCCGCCAATCGTAGTGATTCTCGTCAAAATCATCGTTTATATGTTGATGTTCCTGGGGCTGACAGTTGGGCTGGGGATTGCATACGGCGGAATGCGAATTGCCATCAAGCGACTGTTCCCCGGTAAGGTTTTTGACCGCCCAGAAGATATTGAAGTTCTGCAGATGGGATTGTCTGGCAAGAAGATCGATTCGAGCGACATGTATTAGCGCCGACTGCCCGCATACTTCCATAAAACCTGAAACATCTATCCGTAAGAAAGCGTCTAGGAGCTAGGATTTGCCCGAGCACGTCAGAAAAACGCTGCCGAATGGCAAGAGGGCCTGCACTGTTCCCGCGGCCCGCTTCGGCCGTCTAACGGAAACTGCATGAAAAGCGTCAAATTCGAGTTGGTATCCAATACGGTTTCCAACTTCGGGCGGGTGTCGTACCATTGAGAGTTCCTAGTCAGGACTGGGGCCATACAGAAACCATGAGACTGTATTCAGGTCGTGCCAAGAACAAGTTCGGGCAGTACGGCGTCGCGTTCTGCAGCTCTGCCCTTCTACTTTTCGGTTGCGGGGAGAAGAAGGTTGAAGGGCAAGGGAACACAGTTCAGGCCATGCCGGTGCAGGTGCAGGTCGTTCCGTCAGAGGAAATCATCAATTCGACGGAATACCTGTCGATCCTCAAATCGCGCCATTCTGCAAACATCAATCCACAGGTCGAAGGCTATATCACAGGTATTTACGTGAAATCAGGTGACCGGGTGGCGGTCGGAACGCCAATTCTGCAGATCGATCCTCTGAAGCAGCAGGCCACCGTTGCGAATCAGGAAGCACAGAAGGCCGCCCAAGAGGCCAACGTTTCGCTCGCAAAAATCAACCTTGATCGGACCATGAAACTCTACGAAGCGAAGGTCATCAGTAAGGCAGACCTCGATACCGCGCAGAACGCTTATGACACGGCTGTGGCGCAGTTAAAGGCATTGGACCAGCAACTGCAAACGCAGAGTGTCGAATTGCGCTACTACAAGGTGAGCGCACCGATGGCGGGTATTATTGGGGATATTCCCGTGCACGTTGGCGATCGTGTAGCGGTGACGACGCTTTTGACTACAGTGGATGAGCCAGGGGCACTAGAAGCGTATATCTATGTGCCAGCGTCGCGCGCCAAGGACTTGCGCGTGGGGATGCCGGTTCAACTGCTCGATGAGAATGGCAAAGTTGGCGCGGAAACGAGAATTTCCTTCGTATCTCCCCAAGCAGACCAGGAAACGCAAACAGTATTGGCGAAGGCCGCGGTAGAGAACGCCAAATCGAGTTTGCGTGTATCGCAGCAGGTTCGGGCGCGGGTGGACTGGAGCGCACGTCAAGGTCCTGTAATTCCCGTTCTGGCGGTGTCACGGATAAACGGAGAATATTTCGTGTTTCTTGCGGTGAACGAAGGAAAACGGACCGTCGCGCGGCAAAAAGTTGTAAAGATCGGCGAAGTGGTCGGGAATGACTATGCGGTGATGGACGGTGTAAAGGCCGGCGATCACCTGATTGTATCCGGGACACAGTTTCTGCAGGATGGCGCACCAGTCGTTGAACAATTCAAAGACAAAAATGCGGATGCACAGGTAAAGCCTGACGCAAACGCGAAGCCGGACGTCGACGCGAAGTAATCTCGCTCCGGAACTGAACGGGCAGTTCATCTTTTCTAAGAAGGCGGAGAGCGGATTTGTTTGTCGATTTTTTCATTCAACGGCCTGTATTCGCGACGGTATGCGCACTATTGATAGTGCTGGGTGGCGCCATCTCGATACCCACCTTGCCGATCGCCCAATATCCGGACCTTGCTCCCCCGCAAGTCGTGGTCAGCAGCGGATATATTGGAGCAAACGCACAAGCGGTCGAATCCGCCGTGACCATCCCGCTCGAACAGGCCATTAACGGCGTGCCGGGGATGAAATATATTACTTCGGCTAGCGGAAATGACGGGTCGAGCGTCATTACAGTCACCTTCGATGTCTCCCGCAATGTGGACCTTGCTTCGGTCGACGTGCAAAACCGCGTAAATCAGGCCCTGGGGCGACTGCCGGACTCAGTAAAGAATACGGGCATTATTATCACCAAACAGGCTTCGGGATTCGTCTTTGGCGCCGGAGTGTACTCAGAAAACGGCCAATACGACAGCTTGTTTTTGAGCAATTATCTGGACATTTACGTTCGCGATGCGCTGAAGCGCGTTAAAGGGGTGAATGACGCGCAGATATTTGGCGAGCGGAAGTATGCAATGCGTTTATGGCTAGACCCGTCGCGGATGGCACAGCGCGGTTTGACTGCGACGAACGTTTTGGCTGCGCTTCAGGAGCAGAACGTCCAGGTGGCTGCCGGACAAGTCGGGCAGCCACCTGCGAATGCAGCGCAAGCATACCAGATCAGCGTACGCGCGATTGGACGACTGACGAGTCCCCAGGAATTCGAGAACATTATTTTGAAGACGGGAACCGATGGAACGCTGGTCCGGCTGAAGGACATCGGCAGAGCGGAACTGGGCGCGGAAGACTACAGTTCGCTCTTGCGGTTTGACGGGCACGATGCCGTCGGCATCGGCGTGACGCAATTGCCAGGCGCGAATGCGCTTGATGTGGACAGGGCGGCGAAGGAAGAGCTGAAGAAGCTGTCTGCAAACTTCCCTCCCGGACTGAAATACGCTGTTGCGTTTGATACCACAGACGTTATTGGCGAATCCATTCGCGACGTAATTATCACATTGTTTGAAGCGATCGGATTGGTCGTGCTGGTCATTTACGTCTTCCTGCAGGATTGGCGCAGCACATTTATTCCTGCGATCACGATTCCCGTGTCGCTGGTTGGGACCTTCATTTTCATCAAGGCGCTGGGCTTTTCAATCAATACACTCACACTGTTCGGAATTACGCTGGCGACCGGTCTAGTGGTGGATGATGCGATCGTGGTGATTGAGAACGTTGAGCGGCACATCGTCGAGGGAATTACCGAACCGCACAACGCAGCCAGCGTTGCAATGAAGGAAGTGGCCGGGGCGGTCATCGCCACCTCACTCGTGCTGGTCGCGGTGTTCGTTCCCGTGGCGCTGTTTCCGGGCACTACCGGTATTTTGTTCCGCCAGTTCGCGTTGACGATCGCGTTTTCGGTGGCTATTTCCGCATTCAATGCACTGACCCTCACACCAGCTTTGTCGGCCATTTTCCTGGGCCACCATCGAGAACGTGCGCAGGGCTGGTTCTTCCAGGTGTTCAACAGAACATTTGAATATGTTGCGAATGGCTATCACAGCGCTCTGCACAAGGTGTTGGAGTGGAAATATGTGGCCCTTTTCGCGTTTACACTAACGCTCGCAGGCGCGTACTGGCTCTACAACCGGATCCCACAGGGATTTATTCCTGAAGATGATCAGGGATACCTGATGGTGATCGTGCAGACGCCACAAGGCGCCTCTCTGCAGTACACCAGTAATGTGTGTTCGGAAGTCGAAAAGGTCATATCGCAGGTTCCGGATATCGACGGGGCGTTCACAATCGTCGGATTCTCCTTCACCGGCAGCGCCTCCAACCGCGCGATCATCTTCCTGAATCTGAAACCGTTTGAGCAGCGGCGAGGGCGAGGGCATACCGGCGCAGACATCGTCGCAAAATTACGTGGACCGCTGTTTGGTATTACTGATGGACTGGCGATCCCGTTCAATCCTCCGGCAGTGCAGGGACTGGGAAATTTCGGCGGATTCTCCTTCCAGGTGGAAGATCTGGGGCGGAACACGCTGCAGACACTTGCGAATACAACCTACGAACTGGTCGGGGCAGGAAATCAGGACAAAGATCTGACAGGATTATTCACCAGTTTTACGGCCAACGATCCGCAATACCTGGTCAATATCAATCGCGAGAAAGCAAAAAGTCTGCAGATTCCCCTGAACCAAATTACCGATGCGCTGCAGGTGTTCATGGGTTCCGTATATATCAACGATTTCGACTTCAATAACCGGTCCTACCGCGTGTACCTGCAGGGCGATCAGAAATTTCGCGCTGAGGCAAAGGACATTGCCAGTTATTACGTGAAGTCGGATACCGGGAAGATGATTCCACTCGACGATGTGGTGGACATCCGGAATACGGCCAGTCCCCAGGTGATTTCGCATTTCAATCTCTTCCGCTCGGCGGAAATTGACGGGTCAGCAGCGCCAGGATTAAGTACCGGCCAGGGATTAGCCGCGATGGAAAAACTGGCCAACAAACTTTTGCCGAAAGGCATGACCTACGAGTGGAGCGGACTCTCGCTTGAAGAAGTCGAGTCGAGCGGGAAGGCCGCAATTTTGTTTGGGCTCGGCTTGGTATTCGTCTATCTGACGCTGGCGGCGCAATACGAGAGTTTCATCCTTCCGTCGATTGTGCTGTTAGGCGTTCCCGTGGCCTTGCTCGGAGCGCTCGCCGCGGTCGCGCTGCGGGGGCTGTCAAACGATGTCTACTGCCAGATCGGGTTGGTAATGCTGATCGGGTTATCGAGTAAAAACGCGATCTTGATCGTGGAGTTCGCCGAACAGCTGCAGGAAACCGGCTTGGGCGTGCTCGATGCGGGCGTGGAAGCGGCGAGGATCCGGCTCCGGCCAATCTTGATGACTTCACTGGCCTTTATTTTGGGAGTCGTGCCCCTGACGATCGCGACGGGAGCTGGCGCAGCAGGACGAGTGTCGGTTGGAACGACCGTGGTGGGTGGAATGATCGCGGCAACTACGTTGAATTTGATTTTCATCCCGGCGTTGTATGTGGTAGTGCGTACACTCGTGCCAAGGAAGAAGGCTCGGTTTCACGAGTCCCCGGCAAGTTAGCGGTCGGAGAATCCGGCAAATAGCGGCCGGCAGAGCGGAACTTCAGGCACTCTCTCACCTGGGTGACTCACCAGCCCCAATCAGACAATTTAGGAGTGATTACCGATCGCAAGGCTTGCGACGCTCGTGCGGCAGCTCGGACAGAAGCTGCCCGACTTCAGGTCGATCCACTCCACGGAGTGCGATGGCGACATCACGCACTGATAGTCATCACAGTGCTGGATGGTGTGGGTATGTCCCAGTTCATGGACGGCTTCCTTCAGCAGCCTCTGGCGAAAGAGTTTCTGATGCGCGGGAAGACCATAAAACTCCTGCCGGAGGCGGTAGGAGGAAACGATGGCGCACTTTCCGTCAAGTTGTGCCTCGCCGAAGACAAACGTCAGTATAGGTATGTAAAGATCGACCGAGGTCACTGCAAGCAGGCGGCCCGTGCGCCCGGAAACCCGCTTTGTGATCTCCGCCAAAATCTCCGAGGACGAATACTGTTGACGCGTCACGTTGAACGCGAAGGCTGGATCCGGGTCTTCGGGGAGAAATTCACAAGGCTGACGAAATTCTCCACTGAGACCGGTAGCGAGGCCTGAGAGCACGTCCGGCGGAATTGAGCCAAGCGGAAGTATTTGGATATAGCTCATGGCCTAGGAAACTTCCGCTGTGGCCCTCTTCCAGCCATACTTCTTCAGTTTGTTGTGTAGCGTGACGCGATCGATATCGAGCAACTCTGCCGCGAGCGTCTGGTTGCCTTTGCATTCTTCAAGAACGCTCAGGATATGCACCTTTTCCATGTCCTCGAGTGTCCGCGATGTGCTCCCGGCGACCGGCAGGCGGAGGGCAAAGTCACTCTCACGCAATTCCGGCTCCTGAGCGACGACCATGGCACGCTCGACGGCGTTTTCGAGCTCGCGAATGTTTCCGGGCCACTGATAATGATCGAGTACTGTCATTGCCGCCGGCGAGACGCGGGTAATGCGTTTGTTCATGGAAGAAGCGAACTTATGCACGAAGTGGTCGACAAGAATGGGAATGTCACTGCGACGATCGCGCAAGGGAGGCAGCTGGATCTGGAACACATTGAGGCGATAGAAAAGATCGGGCCGGAACTTCCCTTCCTCGACCAGCTGTTCCAGATGCTTATTCGTCGCGGCGATGCAGCGGAAGTCTACATGAATCGGATGTGAACTACCCACGCGCGTGATTTCACGCTCCTGCAATACACGAAGCAGGTCAGTTTGTGTTTTCAGACTGATGTCGCCGATTTCATCTAGAAAAATCGTACCGCCATCAGCCACTTCAAAGCTTCCCTTCTTGCGGTACTGCGCGCCGGTGAAGGCACCCTTTTCGTGACCAAACAGTTCGCTCTCCAGAAGTGATTCGGCCAGTGCTCCGCAGTGCAGAACTACGAGCGGGTTATAATGGCGCGGACTTGCGGCATGGATGGCCCGGGCGATGAGTTCCTTTCCGGTGCCGCTTTCGCCTGTAATCAGCACGGTGGCTTCTGTCGGGCCAACAGTCTGGATAGCTTCGAAAACGCGAACCATGGGCGCACTCTGCCCGACAATTTCCTGCGGACGAGCAACCGCGGCGACCGTTTCACGCAGACGTGCATTTTCCTGTTCGACCCGCTTGTGAGACAACGCGTTGTGAACTGTGTGCGCGATGTCATCCGGATCGAATGGCTTCGACACATAATCGTAAGCACCATTTTTCAGTGCGCTGACTGCGGTCTCGACAGAGGCGTATCCGGTCATGATGATGACCAGCATTTCCGGGTCGACCTCGTGCATGCGCCGTTGAAGTTCAACGCCATCGGTGCCGGGCATCTTGATATCGACGAGTGCCAGATCGAAGTGTTTGGCCGCCATCTTGGTGAGTGCTTCGTGGGCGTTTTCGGCCACGGCGACGTCGTACCCTTCCTCACGAAACCACTTGTCGAGGGAATCCCGTACAATCAGTTCGTCATCGACGACGAGTAAGTTGGCTTTCGTGGACATAGATTCTCCTTATCAAGCGACAGAACCTGCGGGGACCGGCGCGGGCACGGTGGCCCCCTGTTTTGGCAGGGTAATGACAAATGAGGTGCCTTGCCCGGGCTTCGAGGTGACTACGATTTTTCCGGCATGGCGGTCAACGATATTGCGACTGATGGCCAGACCGAGACCCAAGCCACGCCCGTGCTCTTTCGTTGTAAAAAACGGCTCGAACATTTTGGCGAGAATTTCAGGCGGCATACCCGCTCCGTCATCGCGGACTTCGATCTGGACGTCAGTGTGATTGGGCATCAGTCTTGTAAAAAGAGACAGATTGCCGCCGTTGTTCATGGCATCGATGGCATTGATCACCAATGCGAGAATGACTTGTTCGATCTGGCCTTGATCGCAGCGGACGGTGCCAAGTTCCGGGTCCAATGCAAGGTGCAACTCGATATTTTTCAGCTTGAGTTGATGCTGAACGAGGCGGACACATCGGTCGATGATGGCGTTCAGGTCTACGGGTTCGCGATTCATCGATGTGGGACGGGCAAAGGTCATCAGATTCTTGACGATCTCGCCACAACGCCGGCTCTCCGACTCGACCAGGTCGAGCATGGCAATATTTTCGCTGTTGGGATTTGGTTCGCGGGCCAAACGTTTCTTCATCAATTTTGCGTAGGTCAGAATGCCCGCGAGTGGATTGTTAATTTCATGCGCGACGACGGCAGCTAGTTTACCGATCGAAGCCATTCGCTCGACGCGCAGCATTTCCTCCTGCGCGCCGCTCAACTGGCGGGTCTTTTCTTCGACACGAGCTTCAAGCGTGCGCGTCCACGCATTGATTTCCTCATGGGCCTCCAGTAACTGGTGGCTCATGGTGTTAAAGGAATTGGCCAGATCCTTGAGTTCCCCGTTTGAATTGATTTTGATCTGGTACCCGAGATCCCCGGATCCGACAGCATGGGTGCCGGCTGTGAGAGCCTTCAGAGGTCCCCCAAGCATGTGACGAACGAAAGCAGCGCTGAGGATGGCGACGCCCAGGACCGCGAGGATGGTATAGATCAGTACCTGACGCGTGCTTTCGGCGACGTTCTGCTCGCTGCTGGCTAGCGAAATATTGGTATCCAGAATGCCCAGCGTCTTCACCTCCGCCGGATGCGCGTGGCATTCCGCGTTGCTGCAGGCGGGCGAATTTTCGATGGGATCGATCACGCCGAGCGCCCGCTCGTGATTCGGCAAGCGGTACGTGCGGAAACTCTGTTTCACATCAGCCATTTTGATTGCAACAGAAGCAGTGGGTCGAGTGTCCTGCGCCTTCATCGTCTGGTCGACGAACTTGTTCATTTCGGTCGGGTCGGAAGAAAAACTGATCCGGCCCTGGTCATTGATAATTCGAATGCGAACCATGCCTGGCTCGTCAGCCATTTCCGTAATGATGTGGTAGAGGCCATCACGCTGGTTGCGCAGCATGTAATACGAAGTGTTGCGCTTGATCACACTGCTTGTGCGGGCGGCATCGGCCAAGGCGTCACGCTCCAGGTGACGGCGATGCAGCTGGATGTTCAGATAGCCGAGAGCGCCAAAGAAGACTGCCATGGACGAGACCAGCAGGAGAAGCAGCTTAGAACTGAGTCTGCCGGAGATCTTCCGCCAGCGACCATTCGGAATGGCCTTGCTCTTAGGTGCGGACATGTGAGAGCTCCGGAACGCTTGCGGGAGGAGTAACCTGCGGGAGCGAAGAAGCCGGTTCGTACGCATGGCCGTTCGGGAAAATGGGCAGATACTTTACCGCGAGCGCAAAGACCAGGAAACCGGAAGCAATAATGGCCAGGGTGATGGAGATTTCCGTCCACTTCGGAAAATATTTGTCGCCCGAGGACGCCAGCATGCCGGTGATAGCCACATTCATGCGATTGGCAACAAATCCGAGCAACGTAAGAACCGAGCAAATGTACAAGGCCGTGCGATTGGTATGTATGCTGCGGCGGAAAAGGAGAAGCATCGGCACGGTGAGAAGGGCAATCTCCAGGAAAAACAGATATGTCTCGGAGCGTGGTTGCATCAGCAGGTGAAGTTCGTGGCGACGCATGAGATCAACCAGGCGAAGACTCAAATAGAAGGACAGAGCGACGGCTAGAACACGACCAAGACCGGTCAGGAGTGAAAGTTCCAGACGCTGGTGGAAGGCCTTGTCAGCGTGCCAGGACTCAAAGACGGTCATTGCCAGGCCTGCGCAAATTGCAGAGACAAAGAAGAAGACCGGTTCGAGCGGGGAATACCAGAGCGGGTAGAGTTTGCCGGGTACGATCAGGTACAGGCTGCCGAGCGATGATTGATGGAGCGTGGAGAGGATGACGCCCGCAATCACCAGCGGAATCATAATGGTATGCAGCCACTCGAGCTGGCGCTTCATGCCGAAACGCTCCAGCACGACGGGTAGAAACTCCAGAAACAGCACGGTCGTGTAGAGCATGACGCACCACGCGATTTCAAACATTACCGAGTGGTGATTCCACATGACCAGAGGATGCCAAATGCGGTACGGCCTCCCTAGATCGAGGATCAGGGAAGCAATGAACATGGAATATCCGAGAAAAGCAGTGAGGATCATGGCTCGTAGAACGGGGCGATAGCGCTTGAGGTTGAAGATGTAGACAACGGCTGCGAGCGTGAATCCCCCCCCGGCGAGAGCGACGGAGAAGAGCTTGAATCCGACCCACAAACCCCACGGGAAATCATCGGTGAGATTTGTGGATTGGCCGAGGCCATGCGTGAGACGGTAAACAAGCGAGTAGAGACCCGGGATCAGGATGATCACCAGAATTGACTTCCAGAAACTAAGTTTGGGTATTTTCATGGTCATCACCCTTGTCCGTTCTTTACTGAGGCGGGAATCTTTCCGCCACCTTCGGCCGCGGCTACTTCCACGCGGCGATTGGAAATCCACCAGATACCACCCAGAAGCACGGAGCCGAGAGCGACGACGTCGGGAACATGGGTCAAGACACGGTAGGTCAGCAGAGGCATGGGCTCGGTGGTCTGATCGGTCCGGAATCCAAATTCTTCAAAAGGTGCGCTGGAAAGCAGGAGAATCGAAGTGCCGCCTACCTCGTTCAGACCGTAGATGTGATGAACGTAATTGTCGGGATTTGCTTTGATCCGCTGTTGTGCTTCGGCGATGAGGTCATCGCGATCCCCGAACTTGGTTGCTCCCGTTGGGCATGCATCCGCACACGCCGTCTGCTTGCCGTTGGCGACACGATCAGAGCACATGTCACACTTTCGAACGAGAGGAAACGTTTTGTTCCATTCGTATTTCGGAACGAAAAACGGGCACGCCAGCATGCAATAGCGGCAACCCATGCATTTGGAGGCGTTATAGGTTACCGGACCTGCCTGCGTTTTCGTGAATGCACCTACCGGGCATACAGAAACGCAACTGGGATCCTGACAATTCATGCATAGACGCCGCATGTATTTGTCGTTCTTGTTCAGGACAACTGTGAATTTATGTTCGGATTGCTTCTCTTCAGCGGCGATCGCATCGTTGTAGGGAAGGCCGTTTCTTTCCGCGCAGCCTTTTTCGCACAATTTACAATCAATGCAGAGAGTTGCGTCGTAGAGAATTCCTTTGCTCATTGTTGCTCCCTTGGAGCGACCTTCATCCCCTCGAAGGAAAAGCAGGCAGGAACCGGGGAATCTATGAGACTTGGCTCGGAGCGAACTGCCGGCCAAATGAAACTGCGCGATACGGCCAGAGCACTGGCGTGGGGTCATCTGAACATCAGGGCCAAACGACTAGATTCGATGTCCAAGAACTGAGTAGAAGTTCAGCAGCGATGACGGCGTCAGGGATGAAACCTTCCGCGATGTCGTCGACCCGAAAACAGTATGAGGCGAAATGCAACGAAATCCAGTGAGGGGAGATACAGTCAGATGTGATTTGCGTCACGTCGATTGTTGATAAATTAAGCTGGGAGAAAATGGTACAAGTCCAATGCGGTCATCGTGAAGGAGAGGTTTTCTCTCGGCTCCCTGTCAATCACTGTGCTCTCCAGACAGAGCTGTCTATGCGAATCTTCGGGCCGCGGCCGGCCGGTTCCCCTGCCCGCTTGCGACCAGTCCCGGAGCGCGCGCGACATAAAAAAGGTCCCGAACTTACCGCTCGGGACCTTGTCAAACAGTTCAGACAGGAGGTAGCTGTTGTTTACGTCAGGAAGAATTCGCGGGTGATCTCGCCCCACTTCGCGGTCGGCATCTGAACCGTCAGGTCGTGTACGGCAACTCCGCCGTCCTGGGCCAGCGCTCCGGCGTAGGCCGGAACCATACGCGTTTGCAGGCGGCTGGCGGCTTCGGCCATCCACTTCCGGGCTAGCGAGCCATTCAGCAGGTTGCGGAAGTTGGTTTCGAGGTCCGGAGAAACGACAGAAACGAACCAGCCCTTGCCGTAGGGATCGCTGTTGGTCAGTGTGGCGTCCAGCAGCAGGGCGTCATTTACGTTGGTCACTTCACCTTCAACTGGGGAAACCAGGTCTACTTTCTGACCGTCACGGAGCAATGTGGCGAACTTCTGTCCCTGGCGGAGCCATTGACCGCGCTTCGGAAGAACGATTCCGTCGACCTTGCCCGCCAAGCGAGCGCCGAAGTCATCGAGGCCAACGCGAACCAGGGTCGGGCTTTCTTGCTGTGCCCAGGTGTGTCCCTGGTGATACTGGCGGTTGCCGGGAAGAGCAAAGCCAGCGACCAGCGAGGGCAGTGCCGGAGCAACCGCGGGTGCGGTTGCGATTTCTGCATCCTCGGCATGTACTTTGCCCCTCTTCATGAAGAAATCGATGCTGAGAAAAATCGCAAACATGGTGAGCATCAGAATGATTGTCATGGCCGATCTCCTGTCCCCGTATCGGGTGTCTGTTTCCACTATCTCTAAAGGCATTTCAGAGACCAGAGGACTAGAGCAGCCAAGAGACAGGCTAACCGACGTGCAATGTGCGAGATGGGAGCGACGGAAGCGAAGGTGTTTAAAAAATATGGAGAGAAATGCAACGGGAAATCGATGAGGAATTCATCAGCAAGCCCAGGAAAGAATTCAGCAGTCTTCGCAACCTGCAGATTTGACGGACGATGCGAGAGTCTGGAGGGATGATAGAAAAAACAATAGCACTGATGAAGATTGCAACGCGCCGGTAGAATATCGGATCCGACTGCAAGCAAGCGAAGGAATCTAAGACGGACATTTGCGCACGTTGACTAAGGAAGGATCAAATCGACCCGTAGAAGGACGCGACAGAATTCACAACCCTCTCCTGCTTCTCGTCCGGGAGTTCTGGATAGACAGGGAGAGAAATGACTTCGTGACTGGCTTTTTCGGAAATAGGCAGATCGCCGGTCTTGTAACCGAGGCGCGTAAACGCGTGTTGCAAGTGCAAGGCCAGTGGGTAATAGATTTCGGACGGGATACCGGCTGCGTTGAGATACTCTTTTAAACGGTCACGAGACTGGGCGCGGATCGTAAATTGGTTATAGACGTGATGGAAATTCCCGGCTGGAACGGGCGGACAAACAACTCGCGAACCAAGATGCTTCTCTTTGAAGAGCAGACGATAGCGATCGGCGCGGTTCTGGCGGCCAGCTGCCCAATCGTCGAGATGACGGAGCTTTACACGAAGGACGGCAGCCTGGATCGCGTCAAGGCGGCTGTTGGTGCCGAGAATTTCGTGGAAATATTTCCTCTTGCTACCGTGAAGATGGATCATCTGGAGGCGCTCGGCTAAGCCCGGCTCATTGGTAGTAACGAGCCCCCCGTCTCCAGCACCGCCCAGATTTTTTGACGGGAAGAAACTGAAGCAGCCGATCTCCCCGATTGTCCCTACAAAACGGTCGTTGTAGCGGGAACCGATGGCTTGTGCGGCATCTTCGATGACCACCAGCTTATGGGCGCGTGCGATCTCCATGATCGGGCCCATGTCGGCCGGCAAACCAAAAAGATGAACGGGCATGATGGCGCGGGTGCGCGGAGTAATGGCAGCAGCGATTTTAGCAGGATCGATGTTGAAGGTGACGGGGTCGACATCGACAAAAACGGGCTTTGCGCCAACCAGACCGATCGATCCTGCGGTGGCAATGAAACTGAAGGGAGAGGTGATGACTTCGTCGCCAGCGCCAATACCCGCTGCCATAAGGGCGATGATTAAGGCGTCGGTGCCAGAAGCACACCCGATCGCGAAACGGGCACCCAGTTTAAGGGCAACTTCTTCTTCAAATTGTCTTACTTCCGGACCGAGGATGAAATATTGGGATTCGAGGACACCGTTCACAGCCGAGAGCACTTCCTCACGGATCGTCGCGAACTGCGCGCGGAGGTCGAGAAACTCAAAGGTCGCTCCGGGCGCTTCCGTGGTGCTCGGGAGAGAGTGCATAGATGGTGGCTCCAAGATCAGTTTACGGCCTGAGCTCCATGGATGCCAGAGGCGGGCTACAGCCGGATTCACCTACCGAGTTCGTACCGAGTTGTGTGACCCCGAACCGCACGAAGTTTTACGCTCCGATCGAGGCGATTTTCCAAGCGCCCAGAAGGAATACAAATCGCAAACCAACCGCAGTCCTTGGGGTTCGACCATCCTTCGGCTCGTGCGGCCTACTCTACTGTTTGGGGGGATTTGCGTTGAAATACTCGACCAGTCCGGCCTGAACTTCATCGACACTGCGCTGGACGTTTTTGTCCATGGCGGTGACGACGGCCGGGACTGATTTTTCGGTTACAGGTTCGTCATGATTATAGTTGTGGGTCCAGACGATCAGTCCGGTCTTTCGTTCTCTGAGACGGACAACGTAATTGAGCCGGGCAGAGATTTGCGAACCACCGTCGAATTCGCAAAACTCATACAGACTGCCACCTAGGGAATACTCGCCACCACCTTCTCCCCGAACACTCATTACGGAACGATAGTGACCAGAAGCGCGCAAGCCGCGAAGGATCGAATCTTGAAGCATCTCAACGGGGGGATTGATCCAGCGCTGGCCTTCGTACAGACCCAGTTCCTGCGGGCTGGTGGCGTAGACGATGCGGTTGTCCTTGTAGAGAACCGAGGAATCGAATGTACGCACGAGTACCGAGACGTTAATCTGCGGTTGCTGTGCAGGTGCGGACACCGGATAGCTGAGTTGGTAGTACTTGACAGGTCGCGGGGCACCGCAAGCGGCAATAAGACTTGCCAGCAAGCTGAGCGCGAGGAAAGCGAGAGGGTGCGCACGGAGTCTTCCTCTCCGATACAAACAAAATTCGGTATTCGACTTGGAGTTCAAAAAGATTCTCATTGCTTGTCTCCGGGTTTGCGGTCACGTGGAGTGCCGGACAGAATTAAACTGGAAGGCCTGGTCTTGATATCATCGGTAAATTGCCGCAGGTTCTCGGAAACGTCGCGAAGGTTCAGGATAATCTGATCGATATTGTCCTGATTGGCGTCTAGAGTTCCATTGAGCTTGTCCGTCAGATCATTGACAGAGCCAAGAACTTCGCGCAATTGCTTGATCGCAGCGTGGATATCACCCTTGTTCTCGGCGATGAGTGAATCGACGTGCTTCAAAGTGTCATCAGCTTGCTGAACGGTCTTGTGCAGCTGATCGATGAGCGGCTCGATTTTCGCGCTCGCAGCGTTGACGTGCTCCAGAGTGGACTTCAGTTGCGGACGATCCTCTTTGAGCATGCCCTGAAGCTGCTCAAGGCTTGCTGAAACGTTGGCGCGGTTCTTGTCGTTGATCAGATCGTTAACCCGGTCCAGAGTCGTGCGCAATTGGATGACACGATCATTCAGGTTAGAGATGAGTTCCTGGGCTTTCGGAGATAGCTTGTTGAACTCTTCGCCAATGTCGTTAAACCCGAAATAAGGTTTGGACGGAAGTGTGGCACCCGAGGGAGCAAGTGCTGCCGTTCGAGAGCCCGCGTTGATCTCGAGATGATTCTCGCCAAGCGGACTGAACGACTGGATGCCAACAACACTGTCGGTCTTGATGGGCAAACCCTTGTCGACAGTGAATAGGATGTCCAGCTGGCTGGGATCTTTCGGATCGATCTGCAGCTTGGTGACGTGCCCGATCTTGGTTCCGCCGATATAGTGCACGGAAGAGCCGGGCCCGATCCCTGCCGCATTGCCGAACTTGGCGTGATAGACGATATCGGAGCCCGCAAAAGCGCCCGATAGGGCGAAGACAATGAAGATGAGCAGCGCCGCGGCGATCAGAACGAAAATGCCGACTGAGATTTGTTGTCCTCGAGAGTCCATGATTTAGCTTCTCCCCCGCGGAGTGTCCGATTTATGAGACTCCGTGAGCATTTGCAGATAATCCAGTTCCTGGGCCACCGCTGGTTCGGGAACACGGTCCAGAAATTGACGAACCTTTGGCTGCGTGCTGTTACGCATTTCGTCGACGGTACCCATGGCGGTAAGCACGCCCTTGTTGATGAGGACCATGCGGTCGGCAATCAGGTACGCGCTGGCAAGCTCGTGGGTAACGACGATGATTGTCATGTGGAAGGCTTTTTTCAGCTCGAGAATGAGCTGGTCGATGCCCGCAGCGATGATCGGATCAAGCCCGGCGGAAGGCTCGTCAAAAAAGAGGATTTCCGGGTCCATGGCCAGGGCACGAGCCACCGCAGCCCTTTTCTTCATACCACCAGAAAGTTGTGAAGGCAGAAAGTCTTCAAAACCGGTGAGGCCGACCTGGTCAAGTTTCAGGCGAACCATAATTTCGATGGTGGGGTCTTCGAGCTTGGTGTGCTGACGCAGCGGCAGAGCAACATTTTCACCTACCGTCATCGATCCGAACAGCGCGCCCCCCTGGAATGACATGCCCATGCGCTTACGTATTTCGTTACGTTCTTTTTCGGAAATCTTGGCGAAGTTCTGACCGCCGATCCAGATCTCTCCGGCGGAAGCTCTCTGCAAGCCAACGAGTGTGCGGAGCAGGGTACTCTTTCCCGAGCCCGAGCCACCGAGAATGACCAGGGTTTCCCCGCGCTGGACATCAAACGAGATCCCGTGAAGAATCTCACGCTGGTCATCATCGTAACTGACGCGAACATCGCGAAGCGAGATCATCGGACCGGAGGGATCGGCAGTCGACGCACTCGGTGGTTGTTTCGGGTCCGGCATGAACTCAGTGCCCTCCTAGAAGGAAGAAAAGAGTCGTGAATACAAGGTCCACGAGAATGACGAGAAAGATGGAAACGACAACGGCCCGTGTCGTCGAGCGGCCAACCTGCTCGGCGCCCCCATCGGTCAGGAGACCCTCAAGACAACCCACGGCGGTAATGGTAATTCCAAACATAACGCTTTTCACCAGGCCCGTTGTGACATCGCGCATTTCAAGAGAGTCGAGTGACGCCTTAACGTAGGTGTACCAGGTGAAATCAGCTTTCAGCACGCCAAATACCGCGCCGCCGAGAATACCCATGGCTAGCGCCCAGATGGTCAGGCAGGGGAGCATCACGGTCATCGCAATGAACTTCGGCGCGACCAGGAAGTAAACCGGGTCAATCGCCATGGTTTCGAGAGCATCGATTTCTTCACTTACCTTCATGGTGCCTAGCTCTGCCGCGAACGCAGAACCGGAACGGCCAATCACAATAACTGCCGTAATCAGAGGGCCGAGTTCTCGACTCATCGAGATGGCGACACCACTCGCGACCAGGTTCATGGCACCAAAGCTTTCCAGTTCGTATGCTGCCTGGAGCGCAAGAATCAGGCCGATGAAAAAAGTGATGAGAGAGAGGATAGGAAGAGCACGAATGCCGGCTTCCATGGCCTGCTCGATTGTTGTTTTGTAACTGACAGGCTTGCCGACAAAAGGCCCGCTTAGAACGGCCCAGGCCGAACGGAATGCGAGCATCGCCAACGCCCCCAGATAGACGAGGGTATCGAGAGTGGCTGCACCAGCTTTTCTTAAGAATTCCACAGGTCCTGGATCCTTTGGGGCAGTCGCAATGCTATATCAAGACGCGAGCGCCTGCTGCTCGTCGTCAAAAATCTCGAAGATCTTCTGCAAGCGGGAAAGCTGCATCACTTCGCGAACGGAGGTGCTCAAGCTGTACAAGATAAGGCGAGATCCGGCGTCACGCGAAGCCTTCAGACCTTCAACAAGAGAAGCGATCCCGGAACTGTCGATGTAGCGAACGTTTTTGAGGTTCAGAAAAACCTTGGGAATCTTCCTCTCTTTAATCTCGGTTAGGAGCGCTTTGCGCATCTCCGGAGAGTGCGCGAGGTCGATGTCCCCTGAGATGTCAAGGATGGTAAAACCATCGGAAGCACGGGCGGCGATATTCACTGTCTATTCTCCCTCCGGCACTGGTGCAGGAGCAGCCGGACTTATGTACTTGACCATTCGAAGTTGATTCTTACCATTCGAGTGGTTGAATTCTACCTCATCCATACTCTGACGCATGAAATGAAGACCCAGCCCGCCTGGGCGAAGTTCATCCAAGGCGCGGCCCTTCAATTTTGCGGGGTCCAGCGCGACGCCCGAATCTTCCATGAGAATCTCGAGACCGGTCACGGGGGCCCCATCCTTGTTCACTCGCACTCTTCTGCAAGTGACTTCAATGGGCAGACCGCTCTTTCCCTGATACGCATGCCGAATTACATTCGCGAGGGCTTCGTCGACTGAGCGAACGATAGCACGTGACTGGGCCTCCTGAAAATGGAGAAGTTCAGTCGCGCGTTCCAGAGTTGCTCGAACCAAGCAGAGAGCTTCAGGATTGCTGGGCATCTGCAATTTAACGAGCAAGTCCGTGCCCGGAACTTCACTCGGCGCTCTTCCTTTTACACCACTGCTCTCGGCCAACCGTGTCCCTTATACCCTGACAAAACGCCGCTATGGGATTTAAATAACGGCAGATACCGGAATCCCCGGATGGGAGACGATGCCATTTTATGGGCGATTAGACAACAGAAAAATGCACACGAGAAACCGAGCAAGGGGCAGTGGCAAAATATTGCCGAATTAGGAAACTATCGTGCACAGTCCGGCTGTCGATCGACAAAATGGGGCAATATTGAACCTTGTGAGTGTCAGAGACGGATACGGAATATGAGGTCCATCGGCATCCACTTCTCGCCAGGCTTTGCATCTGGTAGAGGCTTCTGGAATCTCCACATCAGGTTCTCCCACTCCTGGACCCTGGGGTTTTCCCGATCGCTTTTGGCTTTGGCTTCAAACGAAAAAGTTTCATTCACTTCCAGGATCATGAATAAGCGGCTGGCCAGCAGGTAGATCTCCATCGATTCGATGCCCGCGGGTTTAAATGTGCCGATGATTTCGGGCCAAACGCGCTCGTGGTAGCGCCTATATTCACGGATGAGATCGGGATCGTCCTTAAGATCAAGCGTCAAGCAGTAACGTGTGGTTTTCTGCGGGTTGCCAGATGTCATGTTGCTCCTTGCGGAAACCCCGGATCCATAGGCCGGCGAAACGACGGATTCTGTCAGGTCAGGGCTCGATCGAGATGGACATAGCCGCCATCGACGAACAAAAACTGCCCGGTAGTGTGGCTCGCCTGGCCGGAGAGAAGAAACAGGACAGTCGAGGCAATCTCGTCGGCGGACGTAATTCTTTTTCCAAACGGTATTCTAGAAGTGATGTGATGGAGTTTTTCCTCGGGATCAGAAAACGTCGCTAGCCATTTTTCATAGAGCGGAGTCATCACTTCCGACGGAACAATGGCATTCACGCGGATCTCGTACGGAAGAAGTTCGACCGCCCATTCGCGGGTCAGCGCCAGAATCCCACCTTTAGCGGAAGCGTATCCCGAGGTGCCACCCTGGCCGGTTAGCGCGGTTTTCGAAGCGATGTTGACGATACTCCCTTTCGACTTCTTGAGAGCGGGTAGGGCGTAGTGGGTCACGTTGTAGATGTGCAGGAGGTTGCGCTCGAGAGAGGCAAGGTACTTCTGGGGACTTCCCTGTTCGAGACCAATGCGGTCATTGATTCCGGCGTTGTTGACCAATCCATCGAGACGTCCATATTGCCCTAGCGCTTCCTCGACTGCCCTTGCGCAATTTTCTGCCCGTACAAGGTCTGCCGCGATAAATCCGCATTCCTGGCCCTGCGACCGCAGTTCCGATTGCAGTTGCTGCCCGGCTCCGGCATCGGTGTCGACAATGACCGGGATTGCGCCCTCGCCGGCGGATCGGCGAGTGATCGCGGCCCCAATTCCATTGGAACCACCCGTAATCAGCACAACCTTGTCTTTGAGGTGCAGGTCCATAGAGTTCGGTTCAGCCGTGAAGGTTCAGGAAGCCACCATCGATTGGATAGTTCGAGCCCGTGATGAAAGCGGCCTCCTCCGAGCACAGAAAAAGGGCCAGATCGGCCACTTCCCGAGGCTTGCCCATCCGGCCCATGGGCGCAGTTGCCGACAGTTTGTCGAACATCTCTTGCTCTCGCCCTGGATAACTCTTCGCAAGATAATCGTCGACAAACGGGGTGTGCACACGGGCAGGAGAGATACAGTTGCAGCGAATCTTGAACGGCAGGTAATCCCTCGCCACCGAATACGTCATGGCGATGACAGCACCCTTACTCATCGAGTAGGCGAAACGATCAGCCAAGCCAACTGTGCCGGCTATCGATGCCATATTCACGATCGCACCTCCCCCATTGGCGATCAGCAAATCGATGGCGGCGAGCATACAGTTATAGATTCCTTTTACATTCACGCGATAGACCCGGTCAAAGTCCCGTTCCGAAGTATTTTCAAGTTTGCCGACATTCGAAATTCCGGCGTTGTTGGCAAGAATACCAAGCGATCCAAGCTCCGCTATTTTCTCGAACACTCTTTTGGTCTCGGCCTGATCACCGACGTCGCAGGTGTGCGCGGTAGCCTTGCCTCCCGCTTCTGTGATTTCTTTCGCGGTCAGCAGAGCAGACTTCTCGTCAATGTCGAGGGCGTGAATCACCGCACCCGCCCGCGCAAAGCGAAGCGCGACGGCGCGGCCTATACCGCTGCCCGCTCCCGTTATCGCAGCGGTCTTGCCGTCAAGCCGGAAACCGTTTGCAGGATTTGCCATAACTAGCGGCGAGACTACATTTTGTGAATTAGGTTGTCAAACGAAGTAAACCTTCAGCCCGTCACTTCGCTTTGGTCGCCATCAAATCGTCCTAGACCATTTCGAAAGGTTTGGGGCTGACGCTGTAGCCGCCGCGGAATGGATTGCCCATTGCCCCAATTCAAGTTGACAGTAGGTTTCGATCGTGACCAGGAGTCGCATCGTCAGACTTCGTCGACACTACTCCCGTCGGTCCTGTTTCCGCTGCCGGTGAAACCCGGACAGCCAAGGCGTGAAACGGTCGCTCCTTCGCCGAAGGCCGAGCGGCCACAACTGCCGATTCTTTCCTAGGCACTCATAAAACCGGGCGGACAGATATGTCTTCAGAAGGATCTTCAGAAGGATGTTCTCGTCAAAGACTGAATGCGGTAAACTTTCTGCCGATTCTTTATGCATCAAATTATGGTTTATTCCGATTCTTTGACTTGGGGCATCATTCCTGGTACCCGCAATCGGTTGGCATTTGATGATCGATGGCCTGGCGTGCTCGAAAACAAACTGAACTCTTCAGGGATGAAGGTCCGACTGATCGAAGACTGCTTGAATGGCCGACGTACGGTCTGGGACGACCCCTTCAAACCGGGCCGAAGGGGATTAGAGGGTCTCGCACAACGCGTTGAGATCAACTCCCCGTTGTCACTTATCATCCTCATGTTGGGAACGAATGATTTTCAATTTGCCCATCCCCAAAACGATGCCGGGTCAGCAGCTCAGGGAATAGCGACGCTGGTCGACGCGATTCGGAAGGCGCCCATCGAGCCAGGCATGCCTGTGCCGCCCGTCTTGATAGTTTCCCCACCTCAAATTCGCTCTCCACGGGGGACTATTGCGGCCAAGTTTCGTGGCGCCGAGTTGAGATGCGTTGGTCTTGCGGAGGCATACGCGCAGGTAGCCTCCAGTCTCGGGTGCAGCTTCTTTGACGCCGAGACCGCCACCAGTGCTAGCAGTGTCGATGGTGTGCATCTCGATCGAGATCAACACCACAAACTAGGCAATGCGCTAGCCGGGCCAGTGCGATCGATCTTAGGAGTCTAAGCACGAGCGATTCGCTGTATCGAAGCGCTACGTCCTCGCTATGCTGCTGATCGTGCTGGCGTTAATGGCCTGGCGTCTGGTTGACGATGTCAAGCGCTGATTCCAGTGGTGGGAGCGGACAAAGAAAATCTGGAGCCGAAGGGGAGAATCGAACTCCCGACCCTCTCATTACGAATGAGATGCTCTACCAGCTGAGCTACTTCGGCGCACAAAAATTATCCCATCAGTCCGGCTAGCTTGTCCAATGCTTCACTGAACTCGACATCAGAAGTTTCCACGTAGGAGCTGGCGTGGTTGCGATATCCGAGCGCCGCAGAATGGTTTGAATGATCTTCGGCGCAACCCCAATCGAATACAAATTGGTCGCCAACGTGATCGGTGCTAGGTCGGTGCTTCGTAGCGTGGCACACCGGGTCAACCGCGATGTGATCGAATGGGGCGCCTAGTTGGGTAAGTCGTTGGACGGGTAGGTATTCGAGATAAGCGTCATGATTACTTTCACGGTGTAGACTTCGCCGGGGAACTTGGAGCGCCTGACGGTCTTCGGGAGGACACGTCGCGCATCGGGTTTTCGTCGTCCAATAGCCTTCTACTTTGGCGTGCCGGAACACACCGCACAGAAAGCTTTTCAAGCGCAGCAACGTCTTATGGCCGCGCTCAGGATTGTCATTTGCGATTGCGGATATCAACCGGTATTGTCTTAGAACACTATCGAGAAAACGGATACATGACCCAGGCAAGGCCGATTCCCACTGCGAGAAACAGGAAGAAAGACCAGAGGATGTAACGGCTGCGATCACTGACGCGGCGCCGTCCGAGGTAACCGAAGGCAACCGAAATGACTGCGGCGAACAGCAGAAACGCCTGAAAATGGTTGAGCGAAAGACCAGTAACCGCAGCAACTGTCATGCTTTTCTCCCACGGGCGGCTTCGTAGGCGTGGAGCGCAGCGAGGATATTCAGCACTCCTGCAGTAGCGAGAAACCTCGTTCCGTAATCCCCCTGAGAGTGAGAGACATCAGCACCGGTCCGTTCAAGCGCACGCGCGAAAAAATAAAAACAACCTGTACCCATGTCGGCGAGGTAGCCCAAGCGATCAAACGCATCTCCCCCCTCTGAACTGAATACATTGCCCCGCATGGATGCTCCGACATAGACCAGTATTCCCACGGTCGAGAAAATCACGAGAGCACGACCCCACATTCTCTGCAGGGCATGACCCAAACCGGGGACGAGCCACCCGGCAATGGCAACAGCCCACGAGCGAAATTCTCGCCCCAGATAGGATTCGCTAGGTTTCTCGGCAACGCCAACAGGAGCGTCCGCTGCGAGCGGAATCTGCTCAGGCGCAGTCTCGGATGATTCTATAGGGTCTTCGGTCATTGCTTTTTGCTAGTTTGCTGCGCGTCCTCAGGAAAGCAGAGGAAGAATTTCTGATTGCACGGCGCCCGTAACACGCGCTTCCCTTTCGTCGATATACACATCCACTTCGCTGCGAATGCCGAATTCCGGCAGATAAATTCCCGGTTCAATGGAATTGCAAGTCTTCGGGATGAGATGGCGCTCGTCGCGAGTTTCCGAGCCGTCCATATTGACACCATTGCCGTGGACGGCGGTCTGGCCGATGTTGTGACCGGTACGATGAAAGAAATATTTTCCATAGCCCGCTTTTTCGACAATCGCGCGCGTGGCTTTATCGACTTGCCAACCTTGTAAGGGCTTACCGGCCTTTACACTGCTGCGAATCAATTCAACGCCACAATCGCGAGCCTCCCGAACCACTTTGAACACCTTCGCGTATTTCTCGGGGACTTTTGCTCCAAGATAGCCCGTCCAGGTAATGTCGTAATACACGCTCCCCGGCGCTTTTCGTTTGCCCCAGACGTCGAGCAGCAGAAGATCGCCCTCCTTGATCGTGGCAGACTTCTCGCTCGAGGGCCCGTAGTGCGGATCACTGGCATTTGCGTTGACGGCGACGTCGGGCCCTTCTTCCGTCTCAATTCCAGCTTCGTCAAATTTCTGCAGAATCCACTGTTGAAGGTCGTATTCAGTGATGGGCGATTTCTCACGAACGGAGGTCGCGGCATGAGCGAAAGCACCCTGGACGATGGCGTCGATCGCCCGGCCCGCCGCAAGATGGGATTCAAGTTGTGCAGGCGTCCAGCATGCCTCGTACTTTTGGACAAGATCGGCCGAGGTCACTACTTTTACGCCGGTACTGCGAACCAGTTCGATCGTGCCCGCATCAACCATCGAGACGTAGGGAATAGCGTTTTTTGGGGAATATTGCATCGCGACGGTTTTCGCGCGACCAAGAAGTTTCTTGAGATTTGCCCTCAGTTCCTCGTAAAGGGAAAAATAGAAGGTTTCACCTGGAAGTGCGGCTAAAGATTGCGTTTCAATCTTGTGGACGAGTTTTTTCGGTGTGCCTTTGGCCGGTATGAAGTAGAACCAGCGGCGCGTGCGCATACCGGGCGGAAGATCAAGAATGCGGAGAGCGATTGGATCGCGCCCGCGAAAATCATAGAAGAGCCAGCCATCCAGCTTCGCTGCGCGCAGATCTTTCTGGACTTCAGAAATATTCAGGCTCATGGGAATCCTTGGTTACCTCTACTTTTTTGACTCACCTTGTTACGCGTTTTCATGGAGCAGTGCCAGGACCTGCTGCCGGGTCACACCGCGGATTTCTACACGCTTCAAGCGGCTTTGCGCGCCGCTCTGAATTCTAACAGCCGATTTTGCTGTTTTCAAAAGATCGGAGAGAAATTCGACCAGTGCCTCATTCGCGCGATTCTCAACAGCGGGAGCACGAAGCCTAATTTTCAGCGCGCCATCCATCAGACCAGCGATTTCGTCCTTACTGGAACGCGGCTGCACCCGAATATTCAAAGTAACGGTGCCACGATTTGCATCTTCGCAGATCTCGAAAGCGGCCATCCTACCAGGCCCGGGCATATTGCGGAGGAGGCTTCAGTTCCACGTTGAGGGCTTTCGCGGCGCGCCGGGGCCAGTACGGATCGCGTAACATTTCTCTTGCGAGCAACACCATATCGGCCTGCTCGCTCGAAAGAATGGTGTCCGCCTGGGCTGGGTCGGTGATCATACCAACGGCACCTGTGGCGATCCCAACTTCCTTGCGAATGGCTTCGGCAAATTCCACCTGATAACCGGGGCCAACCGGGATCTTTACGTTAGGAACCGCGCCTCCACTGGAAACGTCCACGAGATCGACGCCAATTCCTTTAAAACGGCGGCTCAGTTCGATGCTTTGCTCCAAATCCCAGCCGCCTTCTGCCCAGTCTGTTGCTGAAATGCGAACGAACAACGGGTAGGATTCGGGCCACACCTCACGAACCGCCTGGGTTACCCGAATCAGGAGTCGGATGCGATTCTGGAAACTGCCGCCGTAGGAATCGCTACGGTGATTGGACAGTGGCGAAAGGAATTGGTGAAGCAGGTAGCCATGTGCGGCGTGTATCTCTGCGATCTGAAATCCGGCGGCGAGGGCTCGATGGGCGGCTGTTTCGAAATCTCTGATCACACGATCCAGTTCGTCGGTCGTCAGTTCCTTCGGATCTGGGTAGCCGTCGGCAAAGGGCAAGGCACTGGGCGCGACAGCAGTCCATCCGCCATGCTGTTTCGAGAGAGGCTTGCCGCCGCGCCATGGTACGTCTGTACTGGCCTTGCGCCCCGCGTGCGCTAATTGAATGCCGGTGACAGCTCCCTGCTCTTTCATGAATTGCACAATCGGCTTCCAGGCATCGATGTGCGAATCAAGGTAAAGACCCGTATCGCCCGGCGAGATCCTGCCCAATTCCTGAACTGCCGATGCTTCGGCCATCACGAGCGCGGCGCCACCTACAGCGCGGCTGCCCAGATGGACCAGATGCCACGTGCCGGGGTGACCGTCGATTGCGGAATATTCGCACATGGAGGAGACCGCGATACGGTTCTGAAACTCGATTTGCCGCAGGCGAAATGGTTGGAACAGTTTCAAGGTAAATGCCGCTCCTTCACTACGTTTGTTTGATGCTTCAAGGTATCACGCGACTACCAAATAATGCGGTACCCACACGAATTTCGGTAGCCCCTTCGGCAATGGCGATTTCAAAGTCATGAGACATGCCCATTGAAAGTCGCGGAAGTGCGATTCCTAGGTGTGTTTCGAGTTTTTCCTTTAACGAGCGCAATTGCGCAAAAAATGATCGCGTTTCTTCCGGATTCTCAGCAAATGGCGGAATGCACATGAGCCCTTCGAGGCTGACGGAAGGAAATTCCAAGATACGCTCGGCCAGTTGGGGCAAGGCGTCTTCCGTCACACCGGTTTTCGTTTCTTCATTTCCCAGATGGACTTCAAGTAACACCGGGAGCTTCGGGGCAGCCGGCGTTCCTGTCATAAGCCGGTTCAGCTTCTGGGCCAGGGAAAACTCATCCACTGAGTCGATCCGGTCAAATGCTTTCAAGGCGCGGGCCGCTTTGTTGCTCTGCAAATGGCCGATCAGATGACTGGTATACGCGCCGGTAATGCCAGCAAGTTGGGTACGCTTCCCTTCCCATTCCTGAACGCGGTTTTCGCCGAAATGATGCACGCCAGCTGCCCAGGCTTCGCGAATGGCTTCCACAGAATGATTTTTTGATACGGCGATCAGGGTAATTTCATCAGCGTTGCGGCCAGCTCTGGACGCGGCACATTCGATACGTTCGCGGATCCGAGCGAGATTGTCAGCAATCGTGGACATTAGGCACTCAGGTTCAGGAGTAAATCGTAACACGACAGGATTTGGAATTCGGCACACACTCGGGCGGGATTGGCAATCGATGTCGACTACACCATATTGCGGGAGGCCGCGTCAGCGGTTAAACTTTCCGGCATAGATGACGTCCCCTCCGTCACGGAATGGTGCTATGGCGACAAACGGAATACTGATCACAATCGAGGGAATCGACGGCAGCGGAAAACACACACAAGCAAGGTTACTCGAACAATCGCTACTGGCGTCGGGACATCGCGTATTTTTTACAGGGTTTCCGCAATACGATTCCTGGTTTGGCACAATGGTGTCGCAATTTCTGAATGGAGAACTGGGCTCGCTCGAGAATGTTGATCCGCGATTCGCGGCGCTATTGTATGCGGGAGACCGGTTTGAATCGAAGTCGCAGCTTGTACAGGCGCTGCAGGCCGGGAAGATCGTTCTCTGCGATCGCTACGTTGCCTCGAATCTCGCACACCAGGGAGCACGGGTTCCTGCAGCGAAGCGGTCGGAATTGTTGCGCTGGATCGAGCATCTGGAATATACGATTTATGGCTTACCTCGTGAAAATCTGATTCTGTATCTGCGCGTGCCTCCCGCTGAAGCGCAGAAACTGGTCGCGAAGAAAACTCCACGCAATTACACCAGCGCTAAACTTGATTTGCAGGAAAGCAGTTTGCGGCATCTGGAAGACGCGGCCGAAATGTACGATATGCTTTCGCGAAATCGCCCGTGGGCGACCATTCAGTGTTTCGACGCCCAGCGCGGAGCAATTCGCTTGCCGGAGGAGATTTCTGCTGAAATGCTGGAAGCAGTGCAGACGATACTAACGCCAAAGGCGGCGAGATAGCGTATGGGCTTTGCGGAATTTGCCGGAAACCAGCATATAGTCGACGCGCTGCGCGGAGCATTGCGGTCCGGACGCGTACCGCACGCAATGCTGTTTACCGGCCCCAAAGGGATCGGCAAATTCACACTGGCGCGGATGTTCGCACAAGCGGCCAGCTGTGAGCGCCTCGAAGACGATTATTGTGGCCAGTGTGCTACCTGCCTGAGTATCGCCCCCCTGGCAAACCCGCAGGCCCTGATCGCCCAAGGGTTGGCTGAGCGGGGTGAAAGCGCCGACGCCGCAACTGTAGAACGTGTGCCGTTGATCCTGCAACCCCATCCGGATGTCTGGGCCCTGGTACCGGACCCGGTGCGGCTGAAGACTCCAGTCGTGAGGCCCGTCTTGCGCATCGGCCAGTTGCGCGCTGTGCAACGAGCGGCTTATTTCGAGCCTATGGGTCGTCGACGAGTCTTCATACTGGACAATTCGGATACGATGCGCTGGGACGTGGCTAGCGTATTCCTCAAAATCCTCGAAGAGCCCCCCGGTTCGGCGACGCTGATTCTGACCGCAACCTCTCCGTTCGCACTTCTACCAACGATTGTTTCGCGTTGCATGCAATTCCACCTGGCGCCGGTCTCCGAGGCTGACGTGGAGGGGGTCTTGAAGACTCATTCGGGACGCAAGCCATCGGAAATCAAGCTGGCAGCGCAGCTTTCAGAAGGAAGCCCTGGCCTCGCCATGGAGATGAATGTGGGAGATGTGGTGGAAAAGCGAAGAACGGCCTACAGAATTTTGGAGCGCGCAGCCCGAGGACAGGGGTTCGCTCAGGTTTTTGCTGACACCGCAGCGATGGGCAAGGATCGGGAATCTTCCTTCGAAGAAATGCTGGCAACCTTTTACGGATTGTTGTCGGATCTGCTGGAGTTGACAGCTGGTGTGAAAGAACCGTTGCTGCGCAATCCAAACCTGGCAAAGGAACTCCGGGAACTCGCCAAACTAGTCGAAACGGATTGGGTTTTCCGCGCCATTGCGGCCGTAGATGATCTTGGAGCAGGCGCACGCCGAAATGTAAATAGGCAATTAGGATTAGACGCGATGGTGGCTTCCCTTTCCTCCTGAGAAATAGAGACGGCACCTGTTAGAAAATGAAATCCCTCTCAAGATAAGAGCTGATAATTATTCCCGCGTCGACAGCAAAAAGGGACATAATAGCGAAACCGAACTTGGGCGGAAGGCATCTAAAGTTTCAGAAAAACCCTCTGACCCCAAGGAGCAGTCAATCATGGTAAACCGCCGGATGTTCCGTCCTAGTTTCGCGGAAGCGAAGGAACAGTCAATGGCCAGACCGCAGCACAGTGGTCCGGCTCCCAGCAAAAAACCAGCCCCTCCTGAAATCACTCATGCAGAAAATTTCTACTGGGTAAAGCAGATGCAGAGCCGCACACCGATGCTGGTGGTGCTTGAATCCGGAGAAGAACTGCACGGGATCATCGAGTGGTATGACCGCGATTGCATAAAGCTTACGCGGCAAGGTGCACCAAATTTGATGATATTCAAGCGGTTCATCAAGTACGTGCACAAGGACGGCGAAGACTCGGCTAATGGTGGAAGTGAAGAGTAGTTCCTCTAGCGCAGCTTTCCGAGCGCCTGCCCCGAGGCTGCGGAAAAAGTCATCAGGGCCTTGGCGGCCAGTGAACCTGTTTCGTTAAAAATTTCACATTCGACCACAATGAAGTTCCGGCCTGCCCGCAGTACTTTCGCGTCGGCCTTGACCCTGCCTCCGGGAATCGGCTCCAGATAGTTGATTTTGAGTTCGAGGGTGGCGATTTCCACCCCTCGGGGAATCACTGTATATGCCGCAATCGCTGCGGTCGTGTCAGCAAGAGCAGCAATTATTCCTCCGTGAACGACGCCGTGAATCTGCTTGTGGCGTGGCCGTACGTCGAGACGGAAGACAGCGCGACCGTTATGAACGCTTTCGACGTCGAAGCCCAATAGCTCGCTCGATTTGCTCTCCTTCATCCTTTGACGGACCAGTTCGGTAACGAGCTTTTCCTGTTTGGTTAATTTTCGCGACATGCCTGAATGAGCTCCTTAGTAGGCGGTAAGCCCGCCATCGAGCGGGATTGCCGTTCCGGTCATCCAAGAGGATTCATCGGAAGCCAGAAAGACGGCAAGCCCAGCTACATCCTGGGGCTGGCCAAACCTGTTCATGGGAATTGTAGCGATTCGAGCTTGTTTGGCTTGACGTCCTTGTTCGGAGGCGGCAAATAGATCCCGAACGAGATCCGTTTCAACCACCGAGGGGCAGATGCAATTTACGCGGATCTGTTCATGAGCGTGATCGAGAGCCATTGCCTTGGTGAGCAGCGTCACCCCGCCTTTCGAGGCACAGTACGCGGCACGATCCTTTACGGCAACCAGTCCAAGAACGGAACCGATATTGACGATCGAGCCGCCGCCCGCGCGACGCAGTGCGGGAAGGGCGGCCCGCGACATCAAAAACGGCCCCTTGAGGTTGGTGGTGATAATGTGATCCCAGTCGTCTTCGGAAATGGTTTCGATCGTCGATACGCTCAGGGCACCGGCGTTATTAATCAAAATATCGAGCTTGCCGAAGTCTCGTTCGACCCGCAGAACAGCTTCCTTGGCATCGGCGGACCTGGTCACATCGACGCTGATGCAGATGGCATCACCCTTCAGGCTACGGATTTCCGTGGCAGTTTCCAGGAGCTTCTCTTCCCGTCTTCCGAGAACAGCGATCTTGGCACCTTCAGCCG
Organism: Candidatus Acidiferrales bacterium; assembly: GCA_963723725.1. Lineage (GTDB taxonomy): Bacteria > Acidobacteriota > Terriglobia > Acidiferrales > UBA7541 > Acidiferrum. The sequence goes on along the minus strand of CAVRSA010000009.1, from coordinate 94,185 downwards.
CCAATGCCAGAGCGATGGCTCGGCCGATTCCGGTACCGCCTCCAGTTACAATTGCGACCTTTCCTGCTAGCCTTGTCACGTTCTCCCTCGAGTGCGCGTCTAACGGGTGTACGATTCCCGTGTCATCGACCTTCAGATGATCGCCGGGCGAATGTAGCATCAGCCTGAGTCGGGCTGCAAGGTTGTCAGACAATTCTCTTAAGATCGGGTCGGGGTTTATGCGAATTGGCATTACGGGATATCCGACGTATGGTGGCTCAGGCGTCGTGGCCACAGAACTCGGGCAGGAACTGGCTGCTCGGGGACACGACGTACATTTTATTACCTACGCGCCGCCCATTCGTATCAACCTTGCCAATCCTCGCATCCACTTCCATCAGGCAGCGGTCGTATCCTACCCGCTCTTTGATCATTCTCCCTATACGCTATCGCTGGCTGTGAAGATGCTTGAGGTGTTTGAGCAGGAATCGCTCGACATTCTGCACGTGCACTACGCAATCCCGCATTCAGTGAGCGCACTCCTTGCGCGGTCGATGGCAGCGCCGAAGCGTCTGCCGTTTATCACCACGCTACATGGTACGGACATTACCTTGGTCGGCAACAATCACAATTTTTTGCCCATCACGAAATATTCGATTGAGCAGAGCGACGGTGTTACCTCGATTTCCGATTATCTATTGAAGCAAACGATTCAGGAATTCGACATCAAGCGGCCGATCGAAGTAATCCCCAACTTCGTGAACTGCGATTTATACTGCCGGACTCCCGATGAAGCGCTGCGGGCGGAATGGGCGCCCGGAGGCGAGCCGATCCTGATGCACTTGTCTAACTTTCGGCCGGTAAAGCGGATTCTGGACGCAGTGGAGATTTTCGCCCAGGTTCGCGAAAAGATGCGGGCCAAACTGGTGATGATTGGTGAAGGCCCGGACGGAGAAGCTGCAAAGGACCTCGCGCGGAAACGAGGCATCGAAAACGATGTCCTGTTTCTGGGTAAACAGAACGAAGTGATGCGCAAGCTCAGCCAGGCGGATTTATTCCTTTTGCCATCGCAGCTGGAATCGTTCGGGCTGGCGGCGCTTGAAGCGATGGCCTGCGAAGTTCCGGTGATCGCCACCAATGTCGGCGGATTGCCGGAAGTGGTGGAATCTGGGGTCGACGGATACCTCGTCGAACCGGGCGATGTGAACCAGGCGGCGCGATACGCGATTGACCTGTTGTCGCGAGCCGACCGTGGGCGCGAAATGGGAAAGCTTGCCCGCATTCACGCGAAAAAGAAATTCTGCGCAAACGATGTGATCCCGATGTATGAACGGTATTACGAACAGGTCCTGGCGCATCGAGCGGTGGCTCGGGCCTGATCGTCAGTTGGGCGATTTACGCCCCTTCAGATCAAACGCAGCTCCGAATCTCCCCTATCGGACGTTTTGGGCGACAGAGACGGCATGGCAGTGGCGGTGGGTGGCGACCGAACGGTAACCCCAGGCAAGAAGACGCCTTCCAGAGGGGAGCTTTGAGAACCAGACGAGCGGGCTGGCCCACCAGATTTCTCGAGCTACCGCCAGCACTGCTTCGGCACCCCCGAATTGCCGTCCATCGGACAGGAGAAATTTGAGCTCGCGGAGCAGGTCGCTCGGTTCGAGACTGAGAAGCGGAGCGACACGGGGATCTTGCAGCGGCGCGACCGCCAGGCCGCGTGAAGACAGGACTGGAGCGAGACGGCGCGCAATCTTGCTGCAGAATTCACAGTCTGCATCGTAGAAGAGCCACCCCTTGGCGTGGCGGCCTTTGGTGTCGGTGTATTCGCTTGAAAGAGAGATCACTCGTTACCTCGATTCGACCCCGTTTTTGTGTTCTCGCGAGAAACGGTTCTCACTACTAACGCAGAGCAGGGTACCTCTGCCCGGCTAACCGGCCTTTTTCTTGTCGGTGCCCAGCAAGGTTATGACTTTGCCGCGGAGCTTGCCGACACCCTTCAATGCGCCTACCGGCATGCGAAGAATTTCCTCGAAAAGTCCCGTCATGATGGTTAGGAAGTCGAGCATGGATTCGAGGCGTTCTCGCGTATATGCATCGCTCTGAGGATTGGTTTTCAGTTCCTCGACGCATTCAGCCAGAACACGAAGCGTAGGATCGATTTCCCTGCGCTTGCGCTCTTCCGATACCGTGCGAAAGATTTCCCATACGTCCTTCGTTGTTTCAAAATGGTCGCGTCGGTCTCCAAGAACGTGGACGACCCGGGCAATTCCCCAACCCTGAAGCTCTCTCAAGCTGGTACTCACGTTTGATCGTGCGACGGCAAGGGTAGTCGAGATTTCATCCGCAGGGAGAGGATGAGGCGACAGGAATAGCAGCGCATGGACTTGCGCTACGGTACGGTTAATCCCCCATTTCGTCCCCATCTCGCCCCAATGCAGGATGAACTTCTGGGCAACAGGTGTTAGTGCTGCTGGTGCGCTTCTAACTTGCTCGGCCATGGTGACCTCCCGGTCCGTAGCTGCGGGGCCTGCTTCTAACAGGAATGAACCAGTGACACCTACTGTGCCTCTAGTTATTTCTGTCACAACAGAATATACAGTAAGAGGAGAAACCAGTCAAGTCCTTCGGCCGATCTGACCAGGTCGGGAGGGCCGGAACTTTGCAGATTCAGAAAACGCTGACTTCGGGGATGGCCGGAACGAGTTGTGGAACATCAATGCGAATGAGTGTTCCCTGCCCTTCCTGGCTCTGGATGTCCAGATTGAAATCCTCACCATAGAGCACGCGCAAGCGCTCTCGCACGTTGCTCAAGCCGATTCCTTCGACATAGACGTGAGGCATCTTTTCCTCGGAGATGCCGACACCGTTGTCCTCAATTTCAATGTGCAGGCGGCTATCACGGTTAGAGGTGCGGAGGCAGATTCGGCCACCGTCGAGCTTCGGTGCAAGCCCATGCTTCAAGCTGTTTTCCACCATGGGCTGCAACAGCATGCTGGGGATAAAGGTTTCAAGCGTGTCCTGGTCGATTTCTTTCACGATCTCGAGACTGTCTTCTCCAAAACGGGCCACTTCGATGTCGAGATAATCGTCGATAAAGGAAAGTTCTTCGCGCAATGGCACGAATGTCTCGTGTTTGCGCAGCAAACGACGGAGAATGTTGCTGAGTTTCAGGACAACGCCGCGTGCTGTGTCTGGATCCATTCGAATCAGGGCAGAAACGGTGTTTAGCGTATTGAACAGAAAATGCGGATTGATCTGGCTGGCCAGCGCGTCCATCCTGGCGCGCAAGAGCAGTTGCTGATGGCGCTCGAGGTTCATTTCGATCCGGGTGTTGTTCCAGATCTTCAGCGGCGCGGCAACCGACATGAGCGTGCCGATGACGACCAACGACAGAAGCCAATTCCAGTTGGGATCGATTGCGAACAGCCACTTCAATTTAGTGGCGTGAACAAGCGCCACCCGGCCCAACTCCAACCCGACACATGCAAACAACGGGAGCATTTCCCAGGACATCTTGGCATCGCTAACCAGGCCGATGACTGCTTTGGGTATGTTCAGGAACGTAAAGGGCCCAAAATTCCAAAGATTTTCTTTGTCGGGAATCAATTGACGGATGAGCCCACCCAGCAGGCCGGCAGCAGCGGCCACCGGCATCGCTAACCATTCATGGGCCATCAATGCGGGTATCGTAATGATCGCACCGCCGATCGGGCCAACCACGCGCCCCCCGAGCAATCCCATCAAAAAAGCGCCTTCCAGAGATAGATCCGCGAACTGGTAGGCACGGCTGACCAGGCGAAGGGTGACCCCGACAATCAGGGCAGGGGTCATGAACAGCATCAGCTTCAGCTTCTGATCGGAGTCACGTTCCTCTGTAAAGAGCACCCGGCGAAAGGTGTTCCAGCGGGCCAGCAAAGCGGCGATGGAAGATGCGACGCCTACTTTCAGTAGTAGCGTAAAGAGAATTTCGCGAAGTGAGGTGCCTGTGTCCATGGTATGACAGCGATGCGTTTACGCTAGCCAAATGCGGATGGAAAGTAAAGAAGACTGAAATGGCATGCCGCCAGATATTCATCCTGAAAAGAACTATTGCGCGCCCTGATATACTGGAATTTCAGATGGCCCGAAAACGTTCCACACCAAGACGAACCGCAGGCAAGAAAACCCCATCCGTGAGAGGTGTGGCCGAGGCCGCCTTGCCGTCGCGATTCGGTATGTTCACGATTCATGGTTTTGCGGGCAAGGGCCCGCAGGAAGAGGCCGTCGCGCTCGTCCACGGGAATGTGCGCGGACCGAAGGCTCCGCTTGTGCGGGTGCACTCACAGTGCCTGACGGGAGACGTGCTGGCGTCGCTGCGCTGCGATTGCCGGGCGCAGTTGGAGTTGTCCCTGAGAAAGATCACCAAGGAGCCTTCCGGTATTCTGCTCTATCTCCCGCAAGAGGGACGGGGGATCGGGCTCATGAATAAGCTGCGTGCCTATCAGTTGCAGGATGGCGGAATGGATACGGTTGAAGCGAACGAGTCGCTGGGATTCGCCGCCGACGCCAGAGAGTACGAGTTTCCCGCCGAGATCCTCAAGAAACTCGGAGCAACCCGGATTCGCCTGCTTTCCAATAATCCGGACAAAGTAAAACAGCTGGAGGATGCCGGCATTAAAATCGTGGAGCGAGTTCCCTGCCAGCCGCGGGTTTCAAAAACTTCGCGCGCCTATTTAAAGACCAAGCAGAGCAAGATGGGACATATCCTGGCGGGACTCTAGACCGTCAGGCGAGACTGTGAAATCGCAGTTCGGAGGACCATGACCCCGATCATTCACCAAACAGCACAATTCCGCGCTACGCCGGAGTTGTTGATCGAACTGTACCTGGATTCTCGGAAGCACTCCGCTTCGACAGGCGCACCAGCCAAGGTGAACCGAACGGTTGGCGGAAAGTTCACTGCGTTTAACGGTGCAATCCACGGCACGACTCTTGGTGTGATTCCCGGAAAGAGGATCGTACAATTGTGGCGAGCCGCGCACTGGAAGAAGGAGGATTCGTCGATCGTCATTCTGACCTTCACGCATGCAGCCAACGGAGCGCGAATCGAGCTGGTGCATGTTGGGGTGCCGGAATACGACCGCAAGGCAGTCGGCAAAGGTTGGCCGAAATATTACTGGAAACCGTGGAAGAAATTCCTGGCGTCACTGAAAAAAGGCATGCCGAACTAGCCGCCGCCTACGAACTGGACGATTTCGAGCCGATCACCGGGAGCAACTATTGTCGAGTCCCATTCGCTCCTCGGCAGGATCTGCAGGTTGAATTCGATGGCGACCCGGCCGGCATTCAGCCCCAATTGGTCGAGCAAGGAGCGCACCGTCGTGCCGCACGGGGTTTCACGTTTTTCGCCGTTCACCTGTACCTGAATTGCATTTCCCATGGATGGCCCACGAAGCAACGTTTGTTTACGTAACCGAGGATACTTTGGGTATGGCGCGAAGTGCAAACCGCAACTGTCCTGTTGCCGAACCTTCTTCTGCGCGAATGACCAACGCAGCGTCACCACTGGTAATCTTCGGCATCTCAAAATCGATTTGTGCCTGCCCGTAAACTCCTGACTGACTTTCGTAGGATTGGTGCTCGGCGCCCCCATCGATGTGCACGACAATTTTTGCATCCGAAACCGGTTGTCCGTCTTCTTCCTTGACGGAAATTTGCAGCGTAGCCTGTCTTCCTGCGAGCCATGATTTTGCGTTTATCAGATCGATACGCAGTCGACGCGGTTCCCTGGCTTCAGCCACGGCCTGCAGCGGATCAGCCACTTCTCTCGCGCCGTGCTCTTCGCCACGATCCATCGTCGTCTCGCCCCGGACTTCCGGTGTCTGAGCCTGAAGATGAACTGCGGGCTGCGGAATCGCCAGTTGCAAGGAACCTGACTGCATTTCTTCAAGCACCGTGTGGTGCTGTTCATCCACGCGCAGTTTTAACGCCTGCTTTCGATCTTCATTCGCGGGGAGCAGGTCAAAATAATTGTTGGTGCGGCGATGCAGCACGCGTCCCTGGTAGTAAACCGTAGTGTCGATCAGCGCGTGAGCTTCGCCGCGGTCCTCTGTCTGCACGTGGTACGTTACCGCTCCGATCTTCACGTTCGTGTTGTGACCAAAAACCATAAGACGCCTTCCGTGAGCGATTTTATAATTTTATCGGAAACAGTTATTTTCCACTGTAACATTTGACCGGGATGGTCCCGAATCGTTATTATAACCTTTCAACTATGAGCTCCTCAGGCCTACAAGCTTATGTGCCACTACTAATACACCTGGTAGTTGCAGCCATCCTTGCCGGTGCCCTGATCACGATCTCTACATTTATTGGTTGGCGGCGGCCCAGCCGGGCAAAGCAGCTTCCTTACGAATGTGGCGTCGAGCCAACCGGCGATGCACGCGAGCCTTTCTCGGTGAAGTTTTATCTAGTCGCCATGGTCTTTATCCTCTTCGACGTAGAAGCCATCTTTCTTTATCCATGGGCTTATATTTTCAAGGATTTAGCAAGGAATCCGAAGACCCACTGGTTCGGGTTCACCGAAATGATGTTTTACGTTGGCATTCTGTTGGTCGGCTACATCTATCTGTGGAAAAAGGGCGCGCTCGACTGGCATAAATCACAGAAAGAACGGTAGCCCTTTAGGTCAAGGATCTCGTTAACGTGTCTGAGCTCTCAAATGCAAACGCTAAGGTTGTAGGTGAACGCATTCGCACGTGGAACGCGAACGCCGTAGCGGAAATCATTGAATATCGTGGCGAGATTACCATTGTTGTTCCCAAAGAACTGCTCTGCGCCACTGCGAAATACTGCAAAGAAAATCCCGATCTCAATTTTAATCTGCTGAGCGATGTGACTTGCGTCGATCGCTTCCCGATCGAGCCGCGTTTTGAACTGAATTACCAGCTGGTTTCTATACCCCGTCGCGAACGGATTCGCCTGCGGACCGCGGTGACGGCGGAAACTCCAGTCGTCGATTCGCTGATGCCCGTGTGGCCGGGCGCGAATTGGCTCGAACGCGAGGTGTTCGACCTGTTCGGCATTCGATTTGAAGGGCACACCGATCTGCGACGTATTCTACTGCCTGAGGGGTTTGTAGGTGCTCCTCTACGGCGTGATTTTCCGACAGAGGGTCAGCGCTAATGGCCGCGATTGCGGAATGTGAAACATGACAACCGTTGAAACAGCTACAGGTACCGCTAAAACGATGGTCCTAAACATGGGGCCCCAGCACCCTTCGACGCATGGCGTCCTGCGCGTGCTTCTGGAACTGGATGGCGAAAACGTCGTCACTTCGGTTCCGGACATCGGCTATCTGCACACCGGCATCGAGAAGAGCTGCGAAGATAAAACCTACTCGCAGGCGATTACCCTGACCGACCGCATGGATTACCTCAATCCCCTCGGAAATAATCTGGTGTACTGCCTGGCGGTTGAGAAACTCCTGGGATTGGAGCCGCCGAAGCGCGCACAGTACATCCGCGTAATGATGGTAGAGCTGCAGCGAATCTCGTCCCACCTGGTTTGGCTTGGAACACATGCGATCGACATGGGAGCCATGTCGGTCATGCTGTATTGCTTCCGCGAGCGGGAAGAAATCCTGAAAATATTTGAACGATTTGCCGGTCAGCGAATGATGACCAGCTACATCCGCATTGGTGGTGTTGCCTTGCAGCCTCCGGCAGGCTGGCGCGAGATGGTGAAGAAGTTCGTTGACATGATGCCGGCGCGAATCGATGAATATGAAGCGCTTCTGACGGAAAATCGCATCTGGCAGGGGCGATTGAAAGGCGTAGGTTATCTGCCGGCTGAACAATTAATCGCACTGAGTACCACAGGCCCGGGTTTGCGCGCCGCCGGGGTCAATTACGATAACCGCAAGATATTCCCATACTCTTCCTACGAGGAGTTTGATTTCGATGTGCCGACCCGTACGGAGTCGGATTGCTATGCGCGCTATCTGGTTCGAGTCGCCGAAATGCGCGAGAGTGTGAAGATTGTCCGCCAGGCGATGGACAAGATTACTGATGAGGGCGCAATCAAGGCTACCGCTCCTGGCATTATTCCTCCGGAGCGCGAAAAGATGAAGACCGAGATGGAAGCGCTCATCTATCACTTCAAGATCTTCACAGAAGGGTTCTCGCCACCACCGGGCGAAGCGTTTGCGGCAGTTGAATCGCCGCGCGGAGAATTGGGCTGTTTTGTGGCGAGTGACGGTTCCCCCAAGCCACTACGCGTGCATTTTCGCGGGCCTTCGTTTGTTAACTTGCAGGCACTGCCGTTCATGGTGCAGGGCCAATTGATTGCCGACGTCGTGGCAAGCATCGGCACGATTGACATCGTGCTCGGGGAAGTGGACAGGTAGAAATGATGCAACTCTCACCCAAACTCTCGGCGAAGTTTGAACAATTACAAACTCGCTATCCGGTCAAGCGCAGCGCACTGATTCCAATGATGATGTACGCTCAGGATGAGTACGGGTACATCACGGACGAAATGATCGGGGAAATCGCCGGCCGCCTGGAACTGCGTCCTGTGCAGGTCGAAGAGACGCTTGAGTTTTATTCCATGCTTCGCCGCAAGCCAATGGGGAAGCACCACGTGCAGGTTTGCACCAATGTGGCCTGCATGCTACGCGGGGGAACGGAATTGCTGGCCCACGCAAAAAAGCGGCTGGAGATCGGCAACAAAGAGACGACCCCGGACGGCGTGTTCTCACTGGAAGAAGTGGAATGTATAGGCGCCTGCACAGGCGCACCTGCCATGCAGGTGAACTACGATTTTTATGAAGGCGTTACGCCGCGCAACTTCGATCGTCTGATTGAGGAACTCGACAAGGGCCAGCATCCGGCTCCTGTGGCGGTCATTACCGGTGCGCTCCATGAACGGAATAAGCTCGAAACACCGCTGATCAGCAAGCGCTGGAGCATCAAAGATTCACGGAAAATCGATGTATTCCTCGAGAACGGCGGCTATCAGGCTCTTGAGAAGGCACTGAAGCAGATGACGCCTGACACGATTATCGATGAGGTGAAAAAGTCCAGCCTGCGCGGACGCGGAGGCGCTGGATTTCCGACCGGCATGAAATGGTCGTTCGTCCCCAAAGATTCCCCGAAACCGAAGTACGTGATCTGCAATGCGGACGAATCGGAACCGGGAACCTGCAAGGACCGTCCACTGATGGAGATGGATCCCCATCAATTGATTGAGGGGATTATTATCGCCGGGCGGGCGATCAATGCACATCACGGATTCATCTACATCCGGGGCGAGTATCGCTACGTACTCGATATCGTGGACGAAGCCATTGAGGAAGCCTACGCCCGCGGCTATCTTGGCAAAAACATTCTCGGCAGCGGCTTCGATTTCGATTTGCTGATTCATACAGGCGCTGGCGCGTATGAGTGCGGCGAGGAATCGGCGCTGATGGAGTCGCTGGAAGGCAAGCGCGGAAATCCGCGCATCAAGCCTCCATTCCCTGCCGTGGTAGGCCTCTACGGCTGCCCGACGATTATCAATAACGTGGAAACCTTGAGCGCCGTGCCTTCGATTATTTTGGAAGGCGGCGAGGCCTATGCGAATCGCGGTACTCCGAAAAACGGCGGCACGCGTCTGCTGTGCGTTTCCGGGCACGTCAACAAGCCCGGGATTTATGAAATTCCGCTGGGCATGAACATGAAGAAGTTCATTGAGGAAGTGGCGGGTGGCATTCGCGGCGGAAAGAAGTTAAAGGCGGTGATTCCGGGCGGCAGCTCTTGTCCTGTGTTCAAGGCCGACGAAATCGATCTGGCAATGGACTACGACACGATTGCCAAGGCCGGTTCGATGCTGGGATCGGGTGGTATGGTCGTGATTGACGAAGATACCTGCATGGTCGATATGGCCCGCCGGATTATGCATTTTTACGCACATGAATCGTGCGGATGGTGCATTCCCTGCCGGGAAGGAACTTCGTGGCTCAAGAAGATGCTCGATCGCTTCCACGCCGGATATGGCACGATCCAGGATATCGACATGATCGGCGAACTCTCTAAGAATATGCTGGGCCGCACGTTTTGTCCGCTGGGAGATGCCGCGGCCATGCCGACAATCAGTATTGTGACCAAATTCCGGGATGAATTCGAAGAGCACTTGCAGGGCAAGTGCGCGTATAAGTCCGCCGAAGCGCTCGTCGGGCAGCGATAGGGACCCATGGCAGAGACAAAACTGATTACGCTCAAAATTAATGACCGCGAAGTGCAGGTTCCCCAGGGCACGTTGGTAATTGAAGCAACTCGGCGTCTCGGAACGGAGGTACCGTCGTTCTGCTACTACCCGGGCTTATCGTTGCAGGCTGCCTGCCGCATGTGCCTGGTCGAAGTTGAAAAAATGCCCAAGCTGCAGACTGCGTGCACCCTGGTCGCGAGCGAGGGCATGGTGGTGCGCACGGATTCGGATCAAGTCCGCGCCGCACGCAAGATGATGCTGGAATTTTTGCTGACAAATCATCCGCTGGATTGCCCGGTTTGCGACAAGGGCGGCGAATGTGAATTGCAGGACATGGTTTTCCGCTACGGAGCGGACACCAGTCGTTTCGTCGAAGAAAAGATCCACCGCCCGGAAGAAAAGTGGTCGGACCTCGTCTATTACGACGCGCCGCGATGCATTCTCTGCTTCCGCTGTGTGCGTGTGTGCGATGAAGGAATGGATGTGAAGGCGCTCGGGGTCGGAATGCGCGGCGCGAATTCGATCATCATCCCGAACGGCGGCGACCATCTCGATTGCGAAGAATGCGGCATGTGCATTGACATCTGCCCGGTAGGTGCGCTTACCAGCGGAACGTACCGCTACAAAACCCGGCCTTGGGAAATGCAGTATGTGTCGACAATCTGCACGCACTGTTCAAACGGCTGCAAAACAACGTTGAGCGTGCGCAATCATGAGATCCTGCGAGCGAACAACCGTGACTTGTCCGGCATAAACAAGGATTTTCTGTGCGTGAAGGGTCGCTTTGGGTTCGATTTTACTCGCCATCCTGAACGGATCAAGCAGCCTTTGCTGCGCAAGGGCGACAAGCTGTTCCCGGTTTCGTGGGAAGAAGCCGCTCAGACTGCGGCGACCAGACTGAAGGAAGCGCATGCTTCAGGTGGTGCGGACGCGATCGGATTTATCGGATCGAACCACACTTCGAATGAAGAGAACTATTTGCTGCAGCGCCTGGCCCGGTCTACATTCGGCACCAACAACATTGATCATCACCGCACCGCTGATTACACCGGTCTGGTGACAGCCATGGGCGATCGCGCGGCGGACTCCGCGCTCACAATGGCCGAGCTGTACGATGCAAGAACGGTGTTGCTAATCGGCAACGACCCTTCGAATCAGAATCCGCTGGTCGCTTGGCAGATTCGTTCGGCAATTCGCCACCGCAACACGAAACTATTCATTCTGAATTCGCGTGACGTCAAGCTTGCGCGCAAGGCGACCCGGTTTGTACAGGTTGCCCCGGGCGGTGAAGTTGCTGCGGTCAGCTGGCTGGCGACTGGCGAAGGAACGGACGTTCCGGTAGAGCCGTTGAGCGCCTTGAAGCAAGCTTTGGAAGCAGAAAGTGACGTTGCGATTGTTTTCGGTTCAGAGATTACGGGCGCTGCAATCGCGAAACTGATCGCCTTTGGCTCAACGCTCCAGGGCCACACCCGCTACATGGCGTTGGGCGATTACGCTAACTCCCGCGGTGCAGCGGATATGGGCGTACTTCCCGATCGCTTGCCTGGCTATGGCTATCTCGATAACACCATCGCATCCGGATCTCTCGTCAATCAATGGGGGGGCAAGCTACCGACAAAGGCCGGCCTTACTGCACCCCAGATGGTTGAGGCGGCGCAATCGGGTAAATTGCAAGCCCTCTACGTCGTTGGTGCAAATCCGTTCAAGCATTTTGGCAAGGCAGGAGCCGGGCGAGCAAAACTACCTTTGCTGATCGTCCATGAAATGTTTCTCACCGAGACCGCACTACAGGCGGATATCGTTTTTCCCGCCGCATCTGCCTATGAAAAGGACGGCACGGTCACGAACACGGCCGGGGAAATCCAGTTGCTCCGCCAAGCGGGCGAAACGATGGGCACCCGGAGCGACTTTGACCTGCTGCGAATCCTGTCACACCAGCTGGAGCGTCTCGGACTCGGCAAGTCCTTCCATTACAAGAACCCTGCAGCTGTTTTTGAGGAGATCCGCAAGACCGTAGCGGGATATAACGTGCAACCTGCTGGCTTGCTGACTGGCGGCGCCGAACCCACCCGGCTGTCATTTTCAAAGAACGGCCACGCGCCGTACGATGTGCCGGTACATTTGATTCAATCGGCCAACGACACTCTTTTCACCAGCGGCACGCTCGGCCGCTTTTGCACGATGATGCAGTCACTGCCGGAGGCTGAAGCGATTCCGTGAACGACTTCCTGACCCAATACGCCTACCTCATTGTTCCGATCATCAAGGTCGCGATTCTGGTTTTTCTTGTGCTCACTGTCGATGCCTATCTGACCTGGCTCGAACGCAAGGTAATTGCGCACATTCAGGCGCGTTGGGGGCCGCATCGCACCGGTCCGCACGGTTTGCTGCAACCGCTGGCTGATGGTGTGAAATTTATTTTCAAAGAAGACCCGATGCCTGCGAGCGTGGATAAAGTGGCCTACATTCTTGCGCCATTCATTACGCTGATGCTGGCACTGACTTCACTTGCCGTAATTCCCTTCGGACCGCAGAAATTTACAATATGGGGATACGAGACGACTGTAGGCATCGCCGACGTAAACATCAGTCTCCTTGTCCTTTTTGCGATTACGGCGCTTGGCGTGTATGGCATCGCGCTCGCCGGATGGGGTTCAAACAGCAAGTATTCACTTCTTGGTGGACTGCGTAGCTCGGCGCAGATGATCAGCTACGAACTTTCGCTGACGCTTTCCGTGGTGGGAGTGCTTCTGATTGCGGGGGATTTCAGCCTGCGCAATATCGTGAATCAGCAGGGGACCTCCGGAAACGGGCTGATCAGTTGGTACGTTTTCCCGCAAATTATCGGGTTTGTTTGCTTCTTTATATCGGCCATCGCCGAAACCAACCGCGTGCCTTTCGATCTCCCCGAAGCGGAATCCGAACTGGTTGCGGGATTCCACACCGAATACGCCAGCATGAAATTCGCCATGTTCTTTATCGCGGAATACACCAGCATGATCACGGTCTCGTGTCTGGCGACGATCCTGTTTTTTGGTGGCTGGCTATCGCCCTTCCCTTCCGCCTGGACCTATACCTACTACATCCCGTCGCTACTTCTCATCCCCTTCGGTTTGTGGGTGATTTATGACGGCTTCCGCTACGAGAGTACGTTTGGACGAATCATGCTGCCGGGCGTCGGATTCGTGATCACCCTGCTCGGAATCGCCCTTCTCGTATTCCCGCAGGTAACTGCGATTATCCAGGGGCCATTCTGGTTTTTTGCCAAGGTTTTTGTTTTCCTGTTCGTATACATCTGGATGCGCGGCACCCTGCCGAGGTTCCGCTATGACCAGTTGATGAGTTTTGGCTGGAAGTTCCTCCTGCCAGTGTCAATTGCTAACGTCGTGATCACGAGCGCGGTGATCCTGTGGAGAATGCACTGATGAGCGCGCCGATAGTCATTTTCTTCCTGCTGGCGGCACTGGCCGTTGTGGGCGCGGTGAGCCTGATCTTGCAGCGTCACCCGATTCACAGCGCGCTTTCGCTGATCGTGGTAATGGTCGCGCTTGCCGGTTTGTACCTTCTGCTGGGGTCCGAATTTGTTGCCGCAGTGCAGATCATTGTTTATGGCGGCGCCATCATGGTGCTGTTTATCTTCGTAATCATGCTTTTGAACGATGGCGAAGAGGAACGCACTGATTTTTCGAAGCTTGCCACCTTTGGCGGCATTCCATTGGCAGTCGCCATCGCCGGATTTATTGCCGCAGCCATTTTGCATTCCAGCGGCGACCTGCCGGCTGCAACTGCCAACGCTTCACTTACCTCGACAAAATCGCTTTCCATGTTGATTTTTACTGAGTTCGTTTATCCGTTCGAGTTGACGTCGTTTCTGATTCTCATAGCCATTCTGGGCGCCATTGTTCTGGCCCAGCGGGAGGACTGAAGAATGGTCCCGACGAACTATTACATTATTCTGAGCGCAATTCTGTTTGGACTGGGGATTGTTGCATTTGTTTTTAAACGCAACATCATCACAATTTTCATGGCGATCGAGCTGATGCTGAATGCGGTGAATCTTGCATTCGTGGCATTCAGCCGGGCACTCGGAAAAGGTGAGGGTGAAGTATTTGTTTTGTTCGTGATCGTTGTAGCGGCCGCGGAAGCGGCTGTGGGACTTGGCATCATCATTCTGACAGCGCGCAACCGTCGATCGCTCAACGTGGAACGCGTGAATCTTCTCAAACTCTAATGCCGATACTTGAAAATCTCTGGATCATTCCGCTGCTGCCGCTGGTCGGCTCAGCCATCAACGGACTACTAGGCTCGAAGTGGTCCAAAGCCGCCGTGAACTCAGTTGCTCTGGGTTCGACAGGACTTTCGTTTCTGTGCGCGCTCGAAGCCGTTCGGGAGTTCTTTCAGAACGGGCAGCAACTGTTCCGCAAAGAATTCTTTGACTGGATCGTGGCGTACAACGATCTGCGGATTGGGTTCGACCTGCAACTTGATCAACTTACCGTGGTAATGCTCCTGGTCGTGACGGGAGTCGGCTTCCTGATTCACATCTATTCGACCGGATACATGGCACACGAGGGCGGCTACTACCGCTTCTTCTCGTATCTGAATTTGTTCATGTTTTTCATGCTGATTCTGGTGCTCGCCGCGAATTACGTCTTGCTGTTCGTCGGGTGGGAAGGCGTGGGCTTGTGCAGCTACTTGCTGATCGGCTTCTACTTCCTCAAGAAATCGGCATCGGATGCGGGCAAGAAGGCGTTCATCGTCAACCGTATTGGTGACTTCGGCTTCATGCTGGGAATGTTCCTGTTGTTCCGCACATTCCATTCCCTGGATTTCCAAACGGTTTTTGCCGCGGCTGCAAAGTCGAGCGTGGCGGTTGAGCCAATTGGATCGTTCGGAATTCTGACCGTGGCCTGTTTGCTGCTATTCATGGGCGCGACCGGCAAATCGGCCCAGATCCCGCTGTATGTCTGGCTCCCGGACGCAATGGAAGGCCCGACGCCTGTCAGCGCCCTGATTCACGCGGCAACGATGGTAACGGCCGGCGTCTATGTTGTTGCCCGGTCACACGTCTTGTTCACCCACGCGCCAACGGCGATGTATGTGGTTGCCATTATCGGCTGCGCAACGGCGTTCTTTGCTGCGACGATTGGGCTCGTACAGTCCGACATCAAGAAGGTCCTGGCATATTCCACGGTCAGTCAGTTGGGCTACATGTTTCTGGCCTGCGGTGTAGGCGCATTTGGCGCGGGAATTTTCCACCTGATGACGCATGCCTTCTTCAAAGCACTCCTTTTCCTTTCCGCGGGAAGTGTCATACATGCCATGGGTGGCGAACAGGATATGTGGAGGATGGGCGGCCTGTACTCCAAAATCAGGATTACGTTTTACTGCATGCTGGCTGGCACGATTGCCATTGCCGGCTTCCCTCCATTTGCCGGATTCTTCTCAAAGGACGCGATTCTTTTTGGCGCCTATAACTCCGAGCCGGGCGGAAAGGTGCTTTACGCCATTGGATTGCTGGCGGCCATTCTCACTTCGTTCTATATGTTTCGTTTGATTTTTCTCACGTTCTTCAGCCAGGTGCGATACGACGAACATCACGTTCACGTTCATGAATCGCCGAAGGCCATGACGGTGCCATTGATGATTCTGGCGCTGCTCTCGCTTGTTGGCGGGTGGCTCGCGCTTCCCTCCTTCTGGGGCGGCAAGAACTACTTCGCAGATTTCCTGGCTCCGATTTTTGGGGCGGATGAGGTTGTGGGTGCCGACGCCGCCGCAGCTCACTCGCTCGAACTGGTGCTGTCTGGTGTTGCGGTGCTGGCAGCTCTCATCGGATTGGTGGTGGCCTGGAGAATGTATGCCAAGAGCGCAAAAGAAGGAACGTCCACCGGCTTGCACAAGCTTCTCTATCACAAGTATTACGTCGACGAAATCTATCAGGCACTTATTGTCGGACCTCTGATCTGGGTGTCGCGCAATATCCTGTGGAAGGTTGTCGATGTGGGCGTGATCGACGGCACTGTCAATGGCATCGCACACGGTACGGAGGCTGTCGGAGACACGGTCAGACACACACAGTCGGGTAATGCGCGCAGCTATGCAGTGTGGGTCGTAATCGGAGCGATCGTGGTCTTCGGAATTGTCTTCTGGCCGATCTTGCGACCGGTATTTAACGGTGCGCTTGCAGGAGGAATACGCTAATGCTTTTGAGCGGACATCTCCTGTCATTCCTCATCTTTTTTCCTGCTGTCGGGGCGCTAGCCCTGTTGTTTCTGAAAAATGATGATGAACTGTTTATCCGCCGGATAACTGTCGTCATTTCGCTCATTGAGTTTGCATTTTCCTTGCTACTTCTCTGGCTGGTGCCGGTCGGCGCAGCCGGATACTCGCTCGAAGAGTTCCACAAATGGATCGTAGCGCCCCCAATCAATTATCACCTGGGCGTCGATGGCATCAGCATGTTCCTGGTGATTTTGACGACATTTCTCATGCCCATCAGCGTGCTCGCTTCCTGGAAAGGCGTGCATTTCCGCTTGAAGGAATTCCACGTAATGCTGCTGTTGCTCGAAGTAGGAGTAATCGGCGTATTCCTCTCGCTCGACCTGTTCCTGTTCTTTTTGTTCTGGGAGATCATGCTGATCCCGATGGCCTTTTTAATCGGTATCTGGGGACACGACCGCCGGATCTACGCTGCAGTCAAATTCGTCTTGTACACGATGGCCGGTTCGATCCTGATGCTGGTCGGAATTGTCTGGCTTTACAACTCGACAGGCACGTTTGATTTGCCGACGATCCAGCACCTGCTCCAGACAGGCGTGCTGGTGTTGCCCGCACGGACAGAGATGATCCTGTTTCTCTCGTTCTTTGTGGCTTTTGCCATCAAAGTGCCGCTGTTCCCTCTTCATACCTGGCTGCCGGATGCTCACGTCGAAGCGCCTACGGCAGGCTCGATCATTCTGGCGGGTGTGCTGCTCAAGATGGGCACCTACGGCATGATCCGCTTCTGCCTGCCGCTGTTCCCTGAAGCTTCGCACAAGGCCGCGCCATTTGTTGGGGCACTGGCGATTGTCGGAATCATTTATGGCGCGCTGGTCGCGTTAGTCCAGCCGAACTTGAAGAAGCTCGTGGCGTACTCTTCGGTCAGCCACCTCGGTTTCGTCGTCCTGGGAATTTTCGCGTTCCAGAATATCGCGATGCAGGGCGCGGTTTACCAGATGCTGGCCCACGGTATTTCGACCGGTGCGTTGTTCCTGCTGGTGGGAATGCTCTATGACCGCCGTCATACCTTTGAAATCGCGGAGTACGGCGGATTGGCAACCCCAATGCCCAAGCTGGCTGCGTTCTTCCTGTTCATCTCTCTGGCATCGATGGGCCTGCCGCTGCTGAACGGTTTCGTTGGAGAATATCTGATTTTGCTCGGGACCTATCAGGTGAACTGGAAGTGGGCTGCCTGGGCCGCAACGGGCGTAATTCTTTCTGCGTGCTACCTGCTATGGGCCTACCAGCGCGTCTTTTTCGGCGAAGTTACCCACGGCAAGAACCGTGACTTGCCGGATACTTCGTCACGAGAGAAATGGCTACTGGTTACGATGGCAATCCTCGCGCTCTGGATGGGCGTGCAGTCGCCATTCTTTACGCGGCGAATCGCTGCTTCCAGCCGCAGGGTCGTGGAACAGAGCAACGGTTATCAGATGCACGAAGCTGCCCGGCCTGACGCAAAGCCGGGGCCTCGAGGTGCACCTGCCGCGAATGCAGCTGAGCTATCCACGGAAAGGTTGGCGGGCCGCTAATGATTCCGCAAACGGCAGATATTCTTCGCGTATTGCCCGAGATCATCTGGTGTGGCACAGGCGTGTTGCTGATGCTGCTGCAACCATTTTTGAAGAACCGGCAAGTTCTGACCCTGCTGGCAATGACGGGAGTGGCTATCGGGACGCTCAGCACGGTATTCGGCGTCTGGGGTAGCGGCTTTTCTGGGTTGATTCAGTACGACACATTCAGCCTGTTCTTCCACTGGCTGGTCGGCCTGGTTGGCTTCCTGGTGATTCTGGCATCGGACACGTATCTTGAACGCGAGAACCTCGAAGCAGCAGAGTTTTACGCGCTCGTGTTGTTTGCGACAGCGGGTATGGGCGTTCTTGCTTCAGCCCAGGAGCTGCTCACGGCATTCATCGGTCTCGAAATGTCTTCGATTTCGAGTTATGTGCTTGCGGGCTATCGTCGCGATTCGATCAAATCCAGCGAATCGGCCATGAAATACTTTTTGCTTGGCTCGTTTGCAACTGCTTTCTTCCTGTACGGAATCGCGATGGTCTACGGAGTTACCGGCTCGACCAATCTCGCGACGCTGGCGACCGCGGATTCACACAGCACAATGCTGCGCCTGGGATTGACCCTCATTCTGGTCGGTTTGGGATTCAAGGTGGCAATCGCTCCCTTCCAGATCTGGACTCCGGACGTGTATGAAGGAGCGCCAACCCCGGTAACCGCACTGTTCTCCGCCGGACCGAAAGCCGCGGCTTTCGCGCTGCTGCTCAGAATTTTCGCGACCATCGATGCCGCGACATCGTACTGGTTCTGGGTGTTCTGGATCCTGGCTGCGTTGACGATGTTTGTCGGCAATCTGGGAGCATTGGTCCAGACGAATATCAAACGCGTACTGGCCTACAGTTCAATCGCGCACGCAGGCTATATTCTTGTCGCCCTGGCTGCGGTGACGTTCACCAAATCGGATCTGGACGGTGGGGCATCGCGAGCCTACGCAGCCGTACTCTTCTATTTGTTAAGCTACGCCCTGGTTTCGGTTGGCGCATTTACGATCATTTCAGATCTTGGCGGGCGCGGCGAACGGTACCTGAATGTGGATGACTTTGCAGGTCTCGGGACTCGGCAACCGTTTGCGGCAGCGGCACTGAGCCTGTTCCTGCTCTCGTTCCTCGGTCTGCCGATTACCGCCGGTTTCTTCGGAAAGCTGTACATCTTCACGGCGGCCATCAAGTCAAATCTCATCTGGCTTGCGGTTCTGATGGCGATCAACAGCATCATTGGCGCTTACTACTATTTGAGAATCATCGTGGTGATGTATATGCATGAGCACAAGGGCCCGGTTCCGGCTGACGCTCCGGCAGGACTGAGCATAACGACCGCCATGGTCGTCGCTGTTACTGTACTGGCAACTCTCTACCTTGGACTGGCGCCAAGCCACGTTATCGGAATTGCACTTACGCAACACCTGATGCTCTCTGCTCGTTGATTCCGATCACCTGGAACGCTGTATTCCCGCAGGGGCCACGCCGCCTGAAACCACTCCATTCACAGACTGCCGGATCACCACACACCCGGAATCAGACGGTATTTCACCCGTGCAGCGTAGGCATCGTAACCCGGCAGGCCCTTCTGCAGCATGGCGTCTTCGAGAAGCGTGCGGCGGAGAAGCACGATTGCCATCGGGATACCAGCAGCTGCAGCGGAAAGCCATGAACCGAGCGCGACTCCGCTGAGAGGCAAATACAGGAGCATTGCCGCGTATCCCGGATGGCGCACAACGGCGTACGGACCCTTTTCGATGACAATTTGCTGCCGATCGGGCTGGAGACGTACGGCGGAGGAGAAAAATCGATTGGAGTAGGTCGCCCACGCGGCTATCCCGTAACCGGTAAAGACCAGAACGAAGGCGACGATTTGTGCCGGGAGACTGACGGGGGCGGTCCAGTGAAACCTGCCGACATCCATCCCTGCCAGGATCAACTGCAGCAAGAGCAGCACCGACCCTACAACTTTGGTAACGCGATCCTGTTCCCCGGGGCCGGGCTTCATGCGCTCGACGAACAGCCCGGGATCTGTACGGGCCAGGATCGTGCTAAAGGCCAACCCAAACGCCAGGTTGGTGCCGAAGTAGGCCCACGCTATAGGCAGGTCGGTGCGTCCGGCGCTGGCGAAAAAGACGACACCCGCGACAGTGTAGTACGCGATAAAAAAAAGAAAACCAAGAGCGATCTTGTTCGTAGAGTCTCCCTTTCGGGAAAAACTTAACGCCCGAAGACAGGAATGTCTAGGGCTTCGACAGGGATCCAGAAGAAAAAGCCCGCCTCAGTTACCCGAAGCGGGCCAGAAAGCCGGAACAATTTGAGGCTGCTACACCTTGGCGAAGATGATAGCGAGAGTAAACAGTGCCAAAGTCTCAATGAAGACCAGGCCAAGAATCATCGCGGTGCGGATGTTGGCGGATGCGCCTGGATTGCGGGCCATCCCTTCGCAAGCCGATGCGGCGACCTTGCTCTGACCGAGGGCGCCCCCGAATGCGGCAAGCGCCATACCGAAGGCTGCTGCAATGGCCAGGGTTCCCTTACCAGACACTGCCGCGCCAGCGGTTTCCTGCGCGAAAGCGGCCGGCGCAATCAGAACGAGAGTTGTTAGCGTAGACAGAATCATTGCTGACTTCTTCATTTACTTCCTCCTTGAATTACCGGCAGTGGGTGGTTCCCGGCACTGCGTCCTACAACCGGTCTCACGCTGCGCGGCGAAAATCCTGTAGAAAGACGTTTGACGGTTTACTTGCTAGTGCTCATCGGCTACCGCTTGACCGATATAAATCGACGGGAGCACGGTAAATACGTAGGCCTGAATGATCGAAACAAAAATGTGCAATCCAACGAATAACACGGGAATAAATGCAGGGAAAATCGCCAGGGCCACGCCTAGGATCGGACTCTTCTGCCATCCCCATTCGACCGGAGTGATCAGGATACCCAGAAAGATCATATAAATCAGGTCGCTCGCGAAAATATTGGCCCAGAGACGAACTGTGAGCGAGAGTAAACGGGCGCTTGTAGAAATAATTTCCACGGGAAATATCAGCGGAGAAAGCGCAGGCATTGGGCCGGCAAAATGTTTGGCGTAGCCCAGCGGCCCATGATGCCGCAGTCCCTGCCAGTTGAAATACAGGAATGTCACAATCGCGCAACCAAGCGGAACGATCTTGTCGCCAGTCGGAGAACTGAATGCAGGGAAAATACTCAAAAGATTTGAAAGCAGGATAAAGATGGAGACCGAACCGGTGAACGCGATGAACTGCGCAGCGTGAGGGCCCGCGTTCTCTTCTAGCAGGTCCTTGATTCCAAAACCCAGAGGATTTGTCAGAAGCAGCTCCGCGATTTGCTGCAGGGACCCGGGCCGGTCGACAGATAAACGCGAGCGCACAAGCAACGCGAACAGTGTGCCAATCAAAACGGTGAAGATGCACATTACCAGATACTCGGGAACGGGACGCTCGTAATCGGTCGGCTGAATGTGCAGGAGGTGAAGCAGACGCAGCACGTACGGCGCAAGAAGGTGATTAAACCACTCAGTGATCGGTTTTATGTGTTCTTCCATCGTCAGTCCGGAGTATGCAGGATTTCATGCACACTAATCGCGAAAGTCGCCGCTCCCAGGGCGCACAGGCCAATAATCATGCTTAAGACGGGAACGTTCAGTACTTTAAAAATAACATACACAGCAACACCGATCAACAGGTAGCGAAAAGCGGCGCGGAAATACACGCCAAAGGGCACTTGCACACTCTTTTGATCGGCTTGCGCCACAGATGCGTCCGCGAGTGCGTCGAGCCCTTTTTGCAGCCAGCGGAAATTAAACCATGCCAGAACAGACCCCAGGAAAATACCCAGACCCCAACGCCAGCCTTCGAAGTACGCGACCGGCACAGCCGCGATTGCGCCCAAAACCAGCGTGAACTGTGCAATGCGGAGTTCGGAGCTGCGGTAACGGGAGATGTCAGTCGGTTGCTCTGACATATCACTTCGGGAGGCGACGAAGCACCTCGCGCAAGCCACCGAAAAATCCCAGAAAGCCCAGAACGATCATAAAAACCGCTCTCGTATGAAGCCATCCGTCGATAAAATACCCGATCACGCCCCCGACCGCGATCGTGCCTACAAGGATAAACGGAAGCTCTGTCGCCATCGCAAACTGCTGCGAGAACGTCTTCGTTTTCTCCACGACGGGAGGGATTTTCTGGTCGCGCGATTCGTTATTGTCCAAGGGCATACCGAGCGAGATAGGTGAAAGGTTGAGGATACAGCCCTGCAGCCAGAGTTACAAACACTGTAATGACCAGTGCCAGAATCTGGGCGGAGGTGAGCAGGGGCACAGAAACATCTTCGCCGGGTTTCTTCAGCCACGCGTGCACGATCACCCGGAAGTAATAGAAAACCGCCGGTACGATATAGAGGGCGGCGAAAATCGCCAGAATCCAATGATTCGATTGGATTAACGCCTGAAAAATGAAGTACTTCCCCATAAAACCGGCCGTTGGGGGAATGCCGGCGAGCGACAGCATGAAAACCAGCAGCAGTAGCGCCGCGCCAGGGCTTCGTTGATAGAGCCCGTCGAGGTCCGACAGCTCGTCGCCAATCAACCCTCGTTGGTGCAGGACGATGAGGATTGCGAAGGCTCCGATCGTCATAAACGCGTAGGCAATCAGGTAATAGAAAATACCGATCAGGCCCGTCTCGTTCCACGCCACGATACCGAGCAAAATGTAGCCGACATGGGAGATCGAAGAATAGGCTAGGAGTCTTTTCACATTGGTCTGGGTAAGCGCGGCAATATTTCCCCAGGTTAGTGATGCAATCGCAACTCCCGCGATCAGATACAGCCACGATGGCGGCTGCGCCGACGGACTGAAGACCGTCAGCAACCGGATGAACATCGCGAAGCTAGCGGTCTTCGATGCCACACTGACGTAGGCCGAGATCGGCGTCGGTGCGCCTTCATACACATCCGGGGCCCATTGATGGAACGGTACAGCTGCAACCTTGAAGAACATTCCCGCAGCGACAAGTACAAAGGCCAGCAGCGGCAGTATCTGGATCAGGTAAGGATCGAGGTGCAGCGCAGCAGGCAGTCGCTCTGCCAGCAATTGACGCATCTGCTCACCGGCAGCGCCTGCTTGCCTGCTGACGGCAAGGGCATGCGTAAGACCGTTTCGATGGTCAAGGGCAGTGGAAATATTGGCGATGTTTGTCGATCCGCTGATGCCATACAGAAACGAAAATCCGTAGGTGAGGATGCCCGTGCTGAAGGCCCCCAGCAGCAGATATTTCATCGCAGCTTCGTTTGAGCGTTTTTCACGGCGCAGAAAACCGACGAGTACATAAAACGAAAGCGCCATCGTCTCAAGCCCGAGGAACATCACCACGATGTCCATTCCCGAAGCCATGAACATCATGCCGATTGCGGCGAGCAGAATCAGCGAGTAGTATTCGCCTTCGGTTTCCTTCTCAATCTCCATGTAACGGATGGAAAGCAGAATCACGAGCGCTGTAGCAGCCAGAAAGATAATCCCGAAAACGAGCGAAAACCCGTCGATAATCACGCTACCCTGAAAACCGAGCACTGGGCCGGCGCCCATAGGATTTTCCATCGCCGCGGCCACTTTTTTGTATTGCTGGTACAAGCCAAGAGCCCCGGCGAATACACCCGTCAGCGCCAGGTACGCGTTGAAATGCTTCTCGCGCTTCTCCAGCAGAAAATCGAAAACGAGAATTCCCAACGCAAACAGCAACAGCTCCATCTGCGGCAGAATGACCAGTCCATCGCCGTGGATGTAATTCAGAATGGGGTCAAGGACGGAGTGCATTCGGTTCCCTACTTGGCCTCCGTAGCCGAAGATGGCACAAGAGCTGGCATCGTCCGGTTCGCTTGCTGATAAAAATGGGGATTCACCTGCTGCACAATCTTCTGCACCGGGTTTTCGATATAGGCAAAAAATGGCTTCGGATAAATACCAATCCAGAATGCCAGCACGACCAGCGGCAGGATCACAACATACTCGCGGAAACTTAGGTCCGAGAGCGTCTTGTTTACTTCGTGCGTGATCGAGCCAAACATAGTTCGCTGGTACAGCCACAACAGATAGGCAGCGCCCAGCACGATACCGAGCGTGCCCCAGGCAGCCCATGCTTTGTTCACTACGAAAGCGCCCTGCAGAATGGTGAATTCTCCTATAAATCCATTCAGCAACGGCATGCCCAGCGAACTGAGACTGATGATCAGATAGATTGCCGCAAAATTCGGCATCGGCGTGGCCAGCCCGCCGAATTCGGAAATAAGGCGGGTGTGGCGACGCTCATAGAGAAAGCCAACAAGCAAGAACAGTGCACCGGTCGAAATACCGTGATTGACCTGCTGCAATACGCTGCCTGAAAGCCCCTGCGGTGTAAGAGCAAAAATACCCAAAGTGCAGAAACCGAGGTGGCTCACCGAGCTGTAGGCAATCAGTCGTTTCATGTCCTTCTGCATCAGGCAGACAACAGCGCCGTAAATGATGCCGATCAAGGAAAGCACAATTACGATATGAATGATCTTGCCTCGCATGTGTGGGTCAACCGGCAGCAGCGGCAAGGAAAACCGCAGAAAACCGTAAGTCCCCATTTTCAGCAATACCCCGGCAAGAATGACCGAACCCGCCGTCGGAGCTTCGGTATGCGCATCCGGCAGCCAGGTATGAAACGGAAACATGGGCACCTTGATGGCGAATGCGAAGAAAAATCCCCAGAACAGCCAGACTTTCAACGGGTCAGTAAACTGCTGTGCTGCGGCCAGAAGAGTCGGAATGTCAAACGTCTGTACCCCGAGGTTTTTTGACGCGTTGTAGTACAGCGCCAGGATCGCCAGCAACATCAGTACGGATCCGGCCAGGGTGTACAAGAAAAACTTGATGGCAGCGTACAGGCGACGGTCGCTACCCCAGACACCGATCAGGAAGTACATCGGCACCAGCATCACTTCCCAGAAGACGTAAAAGAGGAAAAAGTCGAGCGACATGAAAACGCCCAGCATGCCGGTCTGTAGCAACAGCAGGAGGATGTAGTACTCCTTGGTGCGTTGCTGAATGGCATTCCAGGAAGAGAGAATGGCCAGCATGCCCAGGAAGGTGGTCAGCATGATCAACAGAAAACTGATGCCGTCGATGCCCAGGGAGTACTTTGCACCGAGATATGGAATCCAGTCCGCAGACTCGCGGAAATTGTACCCTTCGCTTCTGACCGGGAAACGCAGCACCAGCGGGATCGAAACAACGAAGCCGAGGATACCGAACAGATTCCCCACAATGCGATGAAGTCCAGGTGAGCTGCGCGGCACGAACATGAGCAGGAGCGCGCCCACAAGTGGCGTGAACAGGATCACGCTGAGTAGATGAGAGTCAAACAAGTGCTGCATGATGCCTTATACCTTTCAGCGCAGATTGCGCACCAGAACCTGCATGTGATGCCCGTAATAGCCAAGTAAAATCGCGAGCCCCAGAAGCATCCACATGGCGTAGGACGAAAATACGCCCGTCTGCAGCATACGGACGGGTACGCTCAGTGAACGCGTGAATTTTGCGACCAGATTGACAAGCCCGTCGATAATCCACTTGTCCCACCACATGGATAAAGTCGAAAGAAAACGGGTGAGCCAGCCGGCGCCGTTTATTGCAACCCCATCGATGACTTTGGCGTCAAGCAGGCCGAGCGTGATACTGAGATCTTTCGTACGATTGACGAAGAGGGCATCGTAAATCTCATCGACATAGTATTTGTGTAGCAGCAGCTTGTGGAGACGAGGCCACGCAGAAGCAATTTTCTCGTGCAGCTTCGGCTTGACGATGAACAGCTGATACGCCAGCCACATGCCCAGCCCGGCAACGATAACTGACGCGGACATCAACAAATATTCCTTTAGCAACGTGTGGTGCCCAAGTTCCACAGAAGTCGTTTCAGGAACTGCACCCCTCAGCACCGGCTCCAGGAACTGACCAAACGTATTCTTGTCGCCCCACAAGATTGGCAGGGCGAACCAGCCACCGATGATCGAAAGGAAAGCCAGGATCATCAGCGGCACGGTCATTGTGGACGGCGACTCATGAATGTGATTTTCAACTTCAGGCGGTATCCGCGATAACCCCCAGAATGTCATGAAGAACAACCGGGCCATGTAGTAGGCCGTCAGTCCCGCGGTAATCAAACCAACGACCCAGAGGAAAAGATACCGATCGATTTCAGCTGACCGGTGAAACGTGTGACCCAGGATTTCGTCCTTGCTGAAAAATCCGGCGAATGGCGGCATGCCGGCGATC
Organism: Candidatus Acidiferrales bacterium; assembly: GCA_963723725.1. Lineage (GTDB taxonomy): Bacteria > Acidobacteriota > Terriglobia > Acidiferrales > UBA7541 > Acidiferrum. The sequence continues at coordinate 67,862 of CAVRSA010000009.1, read as the reverse complement.
GCCAGCGTGGCAATCATAAAGGGATAATAGGTTGCAGGAATTGCCTGCCAGAGTCCCCCCATCTTCCGCATGTCCTGCTCGCCCGACAGAGAGTGAATCACGCTGCCCGCGCCGAGGAAGAGCAGTGCCTTGAAAAACGCATGGGTCATCAGATGGAAAATGCCCGCGCCGAAGGCCCCAACACCAAGCGCCAGGAACATGTAGCCAAGCTGGCTGATTGTCGAATACGCCAGAACTTTCTTGATGTCGGTCTGCACCAATGCCATGGACGCGGCATAGATGGCTGTCAAGGCGCCAACTACAGCGATTACGTCCATGGCGAATGGCGCAAGTTGATAAATCGCATTCATGCGCGCGACCATGTATACCCCTGCGGTAACCATGGTGGCCGCGTGGATCAAGGCACTGACAGGCGTTGGGCCTTCCATCGCATCCGGCAGCCAGACATAGAGCGGGATTTGAGCTGATTTGCCCGTTGCGCCGACAAAGAGCAGAAGTGCGATTGCCGTGAGAATCGGAGCGCCAAACGCCAGCGTGTGCTGATCGACCAGAGTTGTCAGTGTTTGAACGATGCCCGGGAAGCCATGCGCGTCAGGAAGCCCCTGCGAAGTGAACCGGATTGTTCCGAAGGTGGTAGAGACGAGGAAAATACCAAGCAGAAATCCAGTGTCCCCAATGCGGTTGACGATGAACGCTTTCTTGCCGGCATCCGATGCGGACTTCTTCAGGAAATAGAATCCGATCAGCAGGTAGCTACAGAGCCCGACGCCTTCCCATCCAACAAACAAAAGCAGGAGGTTGTTGGCCAGGACGAGCGTCAACATCGAAAACATGAAGAGATTCAGATATCCAAAGAACCGGTAGTAGCCGCCTTCATGGCTCATGTACCCGATCGAATAAACGTGGATCAGGAAGCCGACGCCGGTGACTACCAGCACCATTACGCAGGATAGCGGATCGAGCAGATAGCCCCAGTCGGCTACAAAGTTAACGAGACCTCCGTTGGCGGGCATTGCACCGGGGGTAATCCACTCGAACAGTATCATCTGGTAGAAACGGTTTTCAGGTTGTGCGGCAAGAAGCTGGAAGACGGCACCAGCCGCGTGCAGAAACGCGAGAAAAACACTCCCGACGCAAAGAACATTCACGGCACCTTTTGGAATGTGCCGACCAATAAACAACATCAGCGCCGCCGAGATCAGCGGAAAAAGCGGAATCAGCCACAAATGCGAGAGGAAATAGCCGGAGGGGGTCACGAGGGGACCTCACGCAGTCGCCACGGGAGAGATGGAAGGAAGTTCACCATTTAAGAAGGTCCATTTCATCGGCCAGAACGGTTTCGCGGTTCCGAAAGAACGCGATAATAATCCCCAACCCGACCGCGGCTTCGGCCGCGGCGTCGGCAATAATGAACAGGGCAAACGCCTGACCGGCCACATCGCCAAAAATCCGCGAGAAGGCGACAAGATTGATGTTCACGGCATTTAAAATCAGCTCAATCGACATCAGGACGATAATGACGTTGCGTCGCGTGATGACACCGATCGTGCCGATGATGAATAGTGCGAGGCTGAGGAACAGGTAATGGCCGATGGGCATCATTCGGTTTCAGTCCTTTTCTTTGCCATAACCACGGCGCCAATCATCGCAACGAGCAGAAGAACGCTGGCAATCTCGAACGGCAACAGGTAGGGGCCGAACAAACTGTGCGCCAGGGCTTCCGAGTTCGGCGGCAATTTATCTGCCTGCGCAGACTCGCGAATCAGTAATCCATCACCCGGAATGTGGCGCGAAACCCAAAACATCACACCAATCAGCACAAACAGCGCCAGCGCAACCATCACCGACACCAGCTTCTTGAGAGAGAATTGCAATCGCTCGAGGCCTACATCGAGGCGCACCAGCATGATCACAAAAACAAACAGCACCATAATTCCGCCTACATAGAGAATGATCTGGGCAACAAAGAGAAATTCAGCCCGTAATGTCAGGAAAATTCCCGCTGTGGCGAGTAGCGTCGTAGTCAGGAAAACCGCGCTGTGTATCGCGTTGCGCCGCGTCACCATCAGGGCTGCGCTCAGCACCGCAATTCCGGCAAAGAAATAGAAGATAATGCTATCCAGCATAAGAATCCGTAGCTGCAGCCGAAGCGATCGTTGCCGCTTCGACCCGTTTATCGTGCAACCGCAGCAGGAACAGGGCACCGAGCAAAGTGACCATGGTCGTGATCAGCAACGCGATCCAGCGGTTCCAGTGGTATTCGGATTGCAAAACCATCGCGATCGCAACAGCAAAAACGTTGATGATGGCCAGGGGAATCAAGATGTACCAGCCGAGATGCATCAGCTGATCGAACCGGTAACGCGGTAGCGTAAAGCGCAGCCACATGAACAGGTAAATGTAGGCCGCGACCTTCAAGAGAAACCAGAACGCGCCGTGCAATCCCGGCAGAAACCGCGATTGCCCCGGTAACAAGGGAATCGCAAGAATCAGCGCAACGGTAAAGCAGGCGATTGCAACTCCCCACATGAATTGAGTCTGCACCCGCACGGGCTGCTTCCCTGCGCGCCGGATCGAGTACATGCCGACAGCGGCCACAAGCAGCGGCGGCAGGAAGTCCAGAAAATTGAGCCAATGAACATTGGGGAATGGCCGTAGCCATCCGCCAAGAAACAGCGTCGTTGCCACCGAGCCGACGACGATCATATTCGCATACTCGCCCAAGAAATAGAGTGCCCAGCGAAACCCGCTGTACTCCGTCATGTACCCGGCAACCAGTTCGGATTCCGCTTCGGGCAGGTCAAACGGAGCGCGATTCGTTTCGGCAATGGACGCGACGACGTAGATGAAAAATGCGACCGGTGCCAGAAAGATGTACCAGACGCCGTCTTTCGCTTGGGCATCCACAATCGCGTGAATGCTGAGCGTACCCGCCAGTAGCACACCGCTGATCAAAGCCAGGCCCGCAGCGGTTTCATAGCTGACCAATTGCGCGGTACTGCGGATAGCCCCGATGATCGAGTAATGGCTATTAGAAGCCCACCCGCCCAGGACAATGCCAAACAGGCCGAGCGAGCTCACACCGATTACGAAAAGCAAACCTACATTGATGTCCCTGGCGACGCGGAAAGCAGGCCCGTAGTAGATTGCGCCCATTGCCGTGAGCGCCGCGGACATCGAAATAACTGGCGCCAGCCAGAAGAGGACCTGGTCGGCATCATCCGGAATGATGTCTTCCTTAATCAATAGCTTCAGCGCATCGGCAATCGGCTGCAGCAAACCATGTGGGCCAACACGCATCGGTCCGAGGCGCGCCTGCATGTCAGCCATCAGCTTGCGTTCCATCAGCACGATGTAGCCGGTAATCAGTGGAACGACGGCAACGATCACGGCGCCCGAAACAATTTCCACCCACCAGTTTTGCAGGAATGCGATGAGACCTTGCAGAGTGGGGCTCATCGATCCACCTCGCCCAGCACAATGTCGAGCGTACCGATAATCGCGACCACGTCAGCCACCAGATGCCCGCGGACCATCTTGTCGAAGGCCTGAAGGTTCACAAAAGAAGGCGGACGAATCCGAACGCGGTACGGCTGGGTAGTGCCATCGCTTACGATGTAGTACCCGAGAATTCCTTTGGGCGCCTCAATCGAGTGATAGATCTCTCCCGGAGCGGGTTTCAAGACCTTGCCGACCTTCCCCAGAATCGCGCCAGGCGGAATATTCTCGATTGCCTGCAGACAGATCAGCCGCGACTGGCGCATCTCCTCCATGCGGACCATGTACCGGTCGTAGGTATCGCCGTTGGTGCCAATGGGGATTTCAAATTTGTATTGATCGTACGCGGCATACGGCATGGCCTTGCGCAGATCCCATCGGACGCCGCTCGCTCGCAGGACCGGCCCACTGGCACCGAGCGCAATGGCATCTTCGGCAGATAGCACCCCTACATTCCGCGTCCGCCCAATCCAGATGCTGTTACCTGTCAACAAATCCTCGTATTCCTGCAATCGGCGCACAAAATCGACACAAAACCGCTCCACGTCTTTCTCAAACGTGTCATACGCTTCGTACTGAAGGCCGCCGATACGGAAGGCGTGTGTTGTCAATCGCGCTCCGCAATACTTCTCAAAAATCTTTAGAATTTCCTCTCGTTCGCGCATGCAATAAAACAGAGGAGTGAGCGCGCCGATGTCGAGCCCGTGGGTCCCCAACCAGAGCAGATGGCTCGCAATGCGTTGCAGCTCTGTCAGAATCGTGCGAATTACACGCGCGCGAGGCGGCGCTTCCACCATCAAGAGCTTTTCCACAGCCTCGCAATATCCCAGGCCGTTGCTGACTGCGGCAACATAATCCATGCGATCCACATACGGGGCAAACTGCTGATACGAGCGATTCTCTGCAATCTTTTCGACCCCGCGATGCAGATATCCGATGACGCATTCCGAGCCAGTCACCCGCTCGCCGTCCAGCTTCAATCTGACGCGCAGAACGCCGTGGGTCGACGGGTGCTGCGGCCCCATGTTGATGACCAGCTCGTCGGCACCCAGTAGCGTCTTGTCTTTTTGCGTCGTATCGTCGAACAAAGTTTTACTCACGTTTGAAAGCCTATTGTCCGCTTTCGATACCAAGATTTTCGCGAACCCAGGCGGCGTCCTGCTTCAGAATGTCGTAATCCTTACGAAGCGGATGGCCCTGCCATTCCTCGGGCATCAGAATCCGTTTCAGTTCCGGATGACCTTTAAACACGATTCCGAACATATCGAAGATTTCCCGTTCCAACCAATTCGCAACCGGCCAGATCCCGACCAAACTCGGGGCTGATTCGGCTTCGGCGAGCGGAATTTTCAGTCGCAAACGCAAATTGTGCGGAAAGGAATACAGAATTGCGATAAGGTCAAAGCGTTTCTCGCGCCTCGGCCAGTCCACCGCCGTGTAGTCCTCCAGCAGATCAAATTTCTCGATGTCTCTTGAGTACCGCGCTATATCTGCCAATTGCGCTGAGTCAACGACTAGATACGGCTGCTTGCGATCCTCGATCGCCTCAAGAATTGCCCCATTGAAGCGTTCGCGATATCGCTTCGTCAAATCATTGTCGAGAGGGGTTTGCAGAACCACAGGCGGCTTGGGTGCAGGAGGCTTCACGGCGGCAGACGCGGGAGCGACTGCGTTGGGGGTCGCAGTTGGTGGCGCCGATGCAGCGCCGGGTGCCTCCGGGTTCTTACTCTCGGGCGATTGGGGTGCCTTGGACTCGTCTGCCATGGACCCTGGGACCATTGGGCTGCAAAAGTTGCTCACAATTTCGCGAGCAGACCTTAACTCCATCCAACTGAGAACGCCGCAAAAGCAAACCTAAATCGGTTGCGCGAGAGGAAGGAGCAATAACGCGCAAACCACGTGAATGGCGGACAAACTCATCCGCGACCTGCAGCCAGTTACGATCGCTTAGTGCGTTTCTAACATAGGCATAGAAGTCAGTCAATGAGCGCGGACACATGGCGTGGAAATGTCATTACGCGGCAAATCGGACAGTGCCTTTTCTTGACCTGGCGTGAGTAGGCTTGCCCCGTCGGCCGTTGCCGGAGCCATTACCGAATTGCACTCGTTTTGGTGAAGTGCCATTAGCAGTTGCGCAGCGCTGCCCTTCGCTACCCTTGTCTCCCTGCTCACAGTTCGCTAGCGTCAGATAGACGGGTGCGACTTTCCATGCGGTTTCCTTGCATCCTTCACCTTACAAGGGGAGAGTCTTGTGACGAATCCGATCATTACCCTGACGACCGACTATGGAACGAATGACCATCTTGTGGGTGTTTTGAAGGGCTCGATACTGAAGATAAACCCCGACGCTCAGATTATCGATATCACCCACCAGATCCCTCCGTTTGATCTGCTGGACGGAGCGCTGGCGATCGCCTCGGCCTATCCCTACTTCCCTGCTCGCACGATTCACGTGGTGGTAGTCGATCCCGGAGTAGGCACCGAGCGACGTCCATTGCTCGTCAGCGGGCAAAATCAGTACTTTCTCGCGCCGGATAACGGTGTGCTCTCAGGCATCTACGAGAAAGAGCATCCGGTGATTGTCCGCAACATTACAAGCGAGCACTATTTCGCGCAGCCAGTCAGCAAGACATTTCACGGTCGGGACGTGTTTGCTCCCGTTGCGGCATGGCTTTCAAAGAGCTGGCAGCCCGGCAGCATGGGCGAAGAAATCACCGATTTCAAACGCTTCGCCATGCCCAAACCGAAGGAAGCGGACGGATTGCTCAAAGGTGTAGTTCTAAAAGTCGACAACTTCGGCAACCTGACTACAAATTTCAGAGCTGAGGATTTGTCGGAGGAATCCCTCGAAAAAGGCCAGGTGAGTCTGCAGGTGGGCAGCCATGCGATAACCCGATTTGTTCCGTCCTTTGCTTATGGCAACGCAGGGGAGCCTGTTGCCTATATCGGATCCAGTGGATACCTGGAGGTTGCGGTGAACAAGGGCAGCGCTTCGAAAGTTCTGGGCCTCGGCAGGGGCACGCCCGTCCTGCTGATGAAGAAGTAGCAGCCGTCTGGGCTGCTCGCTTGCTCGGCATGCGGCTGCCAACGACTCACGTCGCGCTGCTCAGCGCGAGTGCTCGAGCGCTTCCATCTGTGATCGGGTCCGCGGGTCCAGCCAATCCCGCCACGCATCGCCTAACAAGTTAAATGCCAATACAGCTAGAATCACCGCCAGGGCAGGAAAGACCACCATGTGCGGGGCATCGAACAAATGACTGCGCGCGTCATTTAACATCGCACCCCAACTGGGCAGCGGCGCCAGCACACCCAATCCCAGGAAACTCAGAGTGGCCTCTGCAAGGATTGCTCCCGCCATTCCGATCGTCGCCTGGATCAATACGGGCTGCAGAATATTCGGCAGCAGGTGATAGACGAGTATTCGTGGTGATGCCGCGCCTAAAGACCGCGCCGCCAGCACGAATTCCAGCTCTTTCACCTTCATCACCTGCGCTCGCGCCAAGCGCGCGTAACCAGCCCAACCGGTAATGATCAGTGCCAGGATCACTTTGCCGATTCCCGGCCCGAAAAACGCCGCAAATGCGATCGCCAGCAGAATCCCCGGGAATGACAAGAACGCATTGATTAGGAGCAAGTTCACAACCCGGTCAAATCCCCCGCCAAAATAACCCGCCAGCATACCGATCAACAAGCCAATACTGCCGCAGCCTAGAACAACACAGATCGATACCATCAGCGAAATACGTGCCCCATAGATTATCCGTGACAAAATGTCGCGACCCAACTCATCGGTCCCCATCCAGTGCGAATAGGAAGGAGCCTCTAGACGAATTGCCAGGTTTTGAGCCGATGGACCATAAGGTGCAATCCAGGGAGCAAAAATGGCCAAAAACAACAGCAGGCATACAATCGCAAATCCGACCTTTGCCAGCAGGCTGCCGCCCAGAAATTCAGCAATTGAATTCTTTTTCATCACGAGAAGCGTACTCGCGGATCAATAAACGCATACAGGAAATCGGTCAGCAGATTCACGATTACATAGGAAAGCGCGATGACCAGGATGCATCCCTGCAGCAGTGGATAGTCGCGCGAAGAAATCGCCTGCACAGTCAGGCGACCGATCCCAGGCCAGGAAAAAATGGTTTCGGTCACGATCGTTCCTGCCAGTAGGGTTCCGAATTGAAGGCCGAGAATCGTAATGATAGGAATCAGGGCGTTCCGCAGGGCATGATGCGTCAGAACCGAGAAAGTGGACAATCCCTTCGCACGTGCCGTCCGCACATAGTCGCTTGAGAGTTCTTCCAGCATGGCGCCTCGCACCATGCGCGTAAGGATCGCCGCCAGTGCCGTACCCAGCGTAACGGCAGGAAGAATGAAGTGTAACGGGCCGCCGCGCCCGGAGACAGGCAGCCAGCCGAGTTTGATCGAGAACAACGTCATCAACAAAGGACCCAAGGCAAAATTCGGCATTGCCAGGCCGAACAATGTCAGCACACCGATCGCGCGGTCAGACGCATGCCCGCGCCTGTGGGCCGCGAGCACTCCTGCAGGAATTCCGATGGCGGCGCAAACCAGAAGCGCAAGAAAGGCCAATTGCAGCGTTGCAGGATATCGTTCAAAGATAATCCGTCGTACCGGTGCTTGAAACTTGAAGGACTGTCCAAAATCCCCACGAAGTGTTTGCGAAAGATAATGGCCATACTGCCGCAGAATGGGTTGGTCGAGCCCCAGCGTGTGGCGAAGCTGCTCGATCTGTCCAGGCGCCGCCCCCTCGCCGAGCATCTGCTCGACGGGATCACCCGGAACGATATGGATCATCAGGAAAACCAGCGAAACGACGAGCCAGACCGCGGGAAGTGTCAACAAAAAGCGTCGAAGTAGATAGCGAGCCATACTCAGCTGGTTCGTTGCTCCCTTTCAATGGACTTTGTAGACTCGGATTTGCGCGCGGTCTGTCCGGTTCCCTGTTCGACAATCATGTCGGTTGAAGGCTCGCCCGTGCTCGTCCGCACGCGCTGGATCTTCACTCGAGCTACACGCCTCCCGTCCATTTCGACGACTGCGAATCTGTAACCACCGAATTCAAACGTTTCACCGCCGCGCGGTATAAAACCCAACTGATCAAGAACGAACCCGCCCACCGTGGCGTACGCGGGGTCTTCGGGAAGTACAATGTTATATTGCGTATCCAAATCGCGGACGTTCAGTGCTGCGTCAAAAATTACTGCGCCATCGGAAAGAGTCAGGGGCTTCTCCACCACGTCGAATTCGTCATGAATTTCGCCGATCAGTTGTTCAATCAAGTCCTCCATCGTGACCAGTCCAAGAACGCTGCCGAATTCATCCACGACTATGGCCATGCCGACGTGCCGGGTGCGAAGTTCAGACAGAAGCTCACCCGCGGGCTTCGTCTCTGGCACGATCAAGATTTCCCGCAGCACACGGCGGAGGTCAAAAGGGGGAGGGGGTGGCAGTTTTTCCTGAAGCCGGCGCTCGGTATCGAGCAATGCCCACATCATGTCCTTCACGTGAACGAATCCCAGAATATGATCTTCACTCCCGCGATAGACGGGAATACGTGAACGCTGGGTGGTCGCGAACATGCTCATTACCTGCTCCAGTGTCGATTCAATCGGAAGCATGTACATATCCGGCCGCGAGACCATGATCTCCCGGACTTGCAGCTGGCCAAGCTCAATCGCGCTCAAGATGAACTTCTCTTCGCCGACCGCAAGCAACCCTCTTTCGCGGGCCTGCTGGATCTGGATCTGCAATTCTTCAGTGGAGTGCGCCTGTCCGTGACTGACAGGTGCTGCCAACCCGAGCGCCTTGACAATCACTCCGGAAATCCCATCGAGCAAATCAATCGCCCAACGGAACGTATTCAAGAACCATTGAAATGGTCGCGCTACCATCAGCGCGACTCTCTCCGCCCGGACAAGGCTGATACTCTTCGGCACCAGCTCGCCCAACACCACGTGCAGTGCACTCAAAATTACAAACGCGATCGTCAATGCAATAGCATGGATAATAAATAACGTACGAGAACTGCCGTTCGCCGGCATCACCTGTTGCACAAGAATGACAAGCGTCGCCTCGCCGAGAGCACCTAGGGCAAGGCTCGCAAGCGTAATGCCTACCTGAACACCGGAAACAACCCGGTGAAGGTCACTGAGAAGATGTTCGACAATCTTTGCTTGCGCACTACCTTTCGCTACCAGTTGTCGCACACGCGACATGCGCACAGCGACAAGCGAAAACTCGACCGCGGCAAAGAATCCGTTCAGCACGACCAACAGGAGCACACCGATGAGGCGGAGCAGGAACATGCGGTTCGGTAACCCTCAATAGGAATTGTATCAGCAGCAAGTAAGGAAAAATGAACCTCCTTGCCAGCCCGTGCGAAGGACTCTCGAGCCGGACAGCACACCGAGCTCAGCTTCAGTTGCGTGGCCGCGCCAGCTCCACTAAACTTTTAGTCTCCTGCTTGAGGGTGGGTGAATCTTGCGCACTGTTCTGCGTGCAATTCTCTGGATAGTTGGAATCCTTTTTGTGACCTTTGCCGCCGCTGTCTGGTGGCTCGTTTACCGCCCTCTGCCACAACTGGACGGCAGCATCACCGTTCCTGGCCTGCAAAATCAGGTTTCTGTTCAGCGCGACAATTGGGGTGTTCCACACATCCAGGCTTCATCGGTTGAAGATATGGCCGAGGCGCAGGGCTATGTGGTCGCCCAGGATCGCCTTTGGCAGATGGACCTGCTTCGCCGAGTCGGCCGAGGACAATTATCTGAAATTTTGGGTCCCGCGACGCTCGATATTGACAAAGATTTCCGCGACTTGAATTTCTCGCGCACCGCCGATCGCGAAGCTGATCTCATGGATCCGCAGCTGCGCAAAATCATGGATGCGTACGCCCGCGGCGTGAACCGCTTTATTGAGCAGCACAGTTCAAAGCTCCCGCTGGAGTTCACCCTGCTGAACTACAAACCCGGACCTTGGAAGGCTTCCGACTCGCTGGTTATCGTTGCGTATATGTATCGCACGTTGACAGACACTCGTCACGCAGAGTTACATCGCGCCGAAGTCCTCGAAAAGGCAGGTCCGGAACTTGCCAAGGATTTGTACAGTGATGAAGCGGCGATGGACCATTTCGTTGTGGGAGATCCCAACGTCGATAAGAACCCGCACGTTATTTCTCAGGACGATTCGGACGACGAAGACGACGATATGGATGACGACGATGTCCTTAAGGCCAGCCGCGATCTGAATGGAGTCCCCATCGCTACGATCTCGGCAGTCCCCGGGGACATGACCAGCTTCTTCGCCATGCGCGTTCAGGAATGGCTCGGTGAGGGCCAGCTGGGCGTGCGCCGTATGTTAGGCAGCAACAATTGGGTGGTGAGCGGCGCGCACACGGCGACCGGGAAACCACTGCTGGCAAACGATATGCACCTGGAATTGAACATTCCGCCCATATGGTACGAAGCGCACCTCACTGCACCAGGGTGGAATGTGAAGGGCTTCAGCTTGCCGGGCACGCCGGGAATCGTGGTGGGACATAATGACCGGATCGCATGGGGTTTTACCAACAACGGAGCGGACGTGCTGGATTTGTATATCGAGACATTTAATCCGGCCAATCCTGACGAGTACAGAGTCAATGGCCAATGGCGGAAAGCGGATGTTTTCAATGATGTGATTCACGTAAAGGGCGCGCCAGACGAGAACTATCGGGTCGTGGTTACCCGGCATGGACCTGTCGTACATCGGGAGAACGACAAGGCTTATGCGATGCGTTGGACCGCACTCGAACCGGGCGGCTTGTCGAATACCTATAGCTGGCTCGGGAAGGCACAAAACTGGAAGGAATTTCGCGAGGCACTCAGCCACGTCTGGGGACCCGGACAGAATGTGATCTACGCCGACGTGGACGGGAATATCGGGTATACCCTTGCGGCCCGGGTACCCATCCGCAAAAAGGGTCGTGGGACAGTTCCTGTTCCGGGTGACTCGGACGACTACGAATGGACTGGTTACATTCCCTTCGAAGACATGCCGCAAAGTTTTAATCCGGATAGCGGATTGATCGTGACTGCAAACGCTCGCGTGACCGGACCGGACTATAAACCGTACCTAACCGACGATTGGGAAGAACCCTATCGCACCGCCCGTATCTACGATCTTCTTCATGACAAGCACGACCTTCGCCCGGAAGACATGCTCAGGGTACAGACAGACGCCTACAGTTATCCGCACGTATTTATTGCCGAGCAGTTGGCGGCCGCGGCAAACCTCGCACCGCCGAAAGATCCCCGCACGAAGAGACTCATTGACGAGGCAAAGCAATGGAACGGAATTGCCGACGCCAACTCGACGGTTGTTCCTTTCCTGGACGACACGATGTACGGCGCGCTTGGACTGATGCTTGAACCGTACCTCGGGAAAAACTCGGAATTGTACGACTGGCGCAAGGTTGCATTCTTGCAACGCGTCCTGACCGAGCGCCCAGCGCGGTGGCTTCCCGCCGGCTTCGAGAACTACGACGAGCTGCTGACCGCTGCTGCCGATCGCGCGGTCGGAAAACTCGAGGAGCAAACGCGAGATCCTGATATCCAGGATTGGACATGGAAGCGTTTCAATTATCTCGACATGCTGCATCCCATCGGCCGCGAAGGCATCCTGAAAAAGCTGCTTAGCCTGACCGATGAACCCCAATCAGGCACCATGTTCAGTCCGCGCGCTGCGTCCCGGCATCATGGACCTTCCGAGCGGTTCGTCGCTAATCCAGCCGATTGGGACAACTCGATCATCCTGATCCCTGCGGGGCAGTCCGGGCAGCCCGGCAGCGAGCATTACACCGATCAATTTCCCTACTGGTTTGAAGGGAAAGCCATATACGGACCGTTTACCGACCTAGCGGAAGCAAAGGCCAGAAAGCACGATCTTGTGCTCAAGCCCTCCAATTAACCTTTCAAATGCCTGAACTACCCGAAGTTGAGTCCATCGCCAGAACGCTAGATCCCATCGTGCGGGAACGCACAATTCGCTGCATCCATGTATTCCATCCGGTGCTCATTCGTCCGCAGTCCGCCGATCAGTTCCTCCGTGTGGCAAGCGGCCGGCAGATCCGAGATGTCACCCGCCTCGGCAAATATCTGTTCTTGAAACTCGATCGGGGCCTGATCGAGATGCACTTCCGCTTTGATGGCCACCTGATATTGTTCAGGAATGCGCGCGATCTGATGGCCCGGGCCAACGCGAAGAAAGACGGCGTCCATGTCGACGTCGCCTTCGAGCTCGACAGAGGTGTTCTGGGTGTTGTTGATCCGCGACACTTGGGGCGTGTACACGCCTGGAGTTCGCAAGAGGAGTGCGTCCCCCTGAAGACTCTTGGCCTCGACGCTCTTGCAAAGGGCTTCACCGCCGAAGCCCTCCATCAAAAGCTCCTGAATTCCGAGCGTTCGCTGAAGGACTTTCTCTTGGATCAGACGAAATTCTCGGGGATCGGCAATATCTATTCCTCTGAAGCTTTATGGCATGCGCGACTAGACCCTCGACGCCAGGCGAAATCCCTTGATCGCGAGGCGTCCCAAAAACTTCATAAAGCGATTGTGTCTGTTCTCAGGCGTGCCTTAGAATGCTGTTTGTATCCGTCACCCGAATTTCGCGATCCAAATTGGTGGTTTCAGGGACTGGAACGCATGTTGCGTGTGTACCAACGGAACGGATTGCCTTGCAAGGCATGTGGAGAGACGGTCCAGCGGATCAAGCAGGGAGGACGTTCCACGTATTTGTGTTTGCGGTGCCAGATTTAAAGAGAAACCTAGGCGGACCGAGTGAACTTACCTGCGCAAAAAAAAATGGAACCAACCAAAAAACCGGATTTCGAAAAATCTCTGGCGCGGCTTGAGGAGGTTGTGCGCAAGCTCGAGAGCCCGCAGCTTTCCTTAGACGAAGCCATGAAGCTTTTTGAAGAAGGTGTTGGTCTTTCAAAAGAATGTCAGAAGCAACTCGAAGAGGCTGAGGGTCGCGTGGAGATTCTTCTGAAAAAGGCCGATGGGAAGATGGTCGCGGAACCCTTCGAGGCCGAAGGCGAGCCTCAGTGAAACATCTTCTCCCACCAGGATGCTCTGTTCTCAGCCGATGAAACTGCCTGAATTTTTTGAAGACGATCGCATCCGAATTGACACAGAGCTGGACCGGCTGATGCCGCCAGAGTCTGCTCCGCCCACTTCTATCCATACCGCGATGCGATACTCGGTCTTTGCCGGGGGTAAGCGTGTCCGCCCCATTCTTTGCCTGGAGACGGCGCGTATTTTTGACAAGGATGTCGACCATGCGGTGTTCCCTGCTTGCGCCATCGAATTCATCCATACCTACTCGCTCATACACGACGATCTACCCGCTCTTGATAACGACGATCTGCGACGCGGGAAACCTACGTGCCACAAGAAGTTCGGGGATGCGATTGCCATTTTAGCTGGTGATGCCCTGCTCACCCTGGCGTTTGAAACAATCGGAAAATCGATGGTCGCCGCCGAACGTCGAGTTGCCATGTTAACGGAAATTTCAGCCGCCGCAGGCACGATCAACGGCATGGTCGGTGGACAAGTGGCCGATATCGAAGCCGAGGGAGCCAAGGTCACACCAGAGATGCTCGAGTACATCCATCGCTCGAAAACCGCTGCTCTCATCCGAGCATCCATCACTGCCGGTGCAATTTCCGCTGGAGCTGCTGCTGAGGATGTAAACCGCCTGCGCCAATTCGGTGAGACGATCGGCTGGGCCTTTCAAGTCACTGACGACATTCTTGATGTCGAAGAGTCCTCGATTGCCTTGGGAAAAACCGCGGGCAAGGACATCGCGCAGCACAAAGCCACCTACCCGTCCGTCTTCGGTCTCGAGCGGTCGCACCAGATCGCCAAAGATCTGGCGACCACCGCGATCAACGAACTGGCCATTTACGGCGGGATGGCGGAACGTTTGCGCCAGATTGCAGAATTCCTCGTCTTACGAAGAGCCTAGTCTCAAAATCTAAAATGAACGCCAAATCAGCACGCAAGCGGCTGGATATCCTACTCGTCGAACGAGGGCTTGCCCAATCGCGACAAAGGGCCCAAGCCATGATTCTTGCCGGTGAAGTGGAAATTGACGGCAAACGCGCCGACAAGGCGGGTACCAGCACTCTCGAAGACGCCAAGATTGAGGTGCACAGCCGCCTGCAGAAATACGCCAGCCGTGGAGGTTTCAAGCTCGAAGGCGCCCTCGAGGACTTCGCGGTCATCCCGGCAGACAAGGTCTGCCTCGACGTGGGCGCTTCCAATGGGGGTTTTACTGACTGCCTGTTGCAAAATGGCGCTACAAAAGTCTATGCCGTCGACGTGAATACGGACCAGTTGGACTGGAAACTCCGGGCTGACAGTCGCGTTGTCTCTCTCAAGAAAAACGCCCGGGAACTGGTCGCAGAAGATCTGCCGGAGGCTGTAGATCTTGTCGTTGCAGACGTTTCTTTTATCGCGGTAAAAAAGGTCTTGTCCGGCACCGTGCTCTGCGCCAAACCTGGCGCGGAGTTTCTTATCCTCATTAAGCCGCAGTTCGAGTTGGACCGCGATGAGGTCGGAAAGGGTGGCATTGTCCGCGAAAGCGAGCTGCACCAGAAGGCGATCGAGAGCGTACGCCAGGCAGCCACGGCGATCGGCCTCGGTTGCCTGGGCGTCCTTCCCAGCAAGTTGATGGGTGTTGAGGGTAATCAGGAGTATTTTCTTCACGCCAGAAAATTTAGTGCGATAGAATCTCGATAGTCCATGCGAACCACACCAGCGTTTAAAACCATCGGGATCATTTCTCGGCCGCGGAGATCCAATCTGGCTGAAGTTGTGCCTGACTTGCTTCAGTGGCTCGAAGAACGCGGAGTTCGGACAGTCTACGACTCCGAAACGGCAACTTGCCTGAAAGACGGCGGTGTCGGTGCTACGCGACATCAGATCGGCGAACAGGCCGATTTATTCCTGGTGCTAGGCGGCGACGGTACGCTTCTCGCCGCGTCCCGCGAGGCCGCCGCTCGCGGCATTCCGATCTTGCCCATCAACATGGGGAGCCTTGGCTTTCTCACCAATTTTACGGTCGAGGAGTTGTATCCAGCACTGGAGGCGGCTCTCTTTGGAGAATACGCTATCGAAGAACGGGTTTTGTTACTGGTCGAGCGCATAAATCGTGCCCAGGTTCTGACTCAACAACGGGTACTGAACGACGCCGTCGTACACAAGGGTACGCTTGCCCGCATGATTGAACTGGAGCTCCATATCGACGGAGGCTTCGTCTGTCGCTATCGCGCCGATGGATTAATCGTCGCCACGCCGACCGGTTCGACCGCGTACTCCATGTCAGCGGGTGGTCCGATCGTTCATCCCGCTGTTCCTTCCATCTTGATCACGCCAATTTGCCCGCACACGCTAAGCGACCGGCCCGTCGTCGTCTCCGACACTGCCCAGATTGAGCTACGCTTGTCTGAGAATTCAGATTCCGTATTCCTGACTCTGGATGGTCAGACCGGCTCTCCGACCCAAGTCGGCGACCGTATTCGAATCACACGCGCAACTGAACGACTGAAACTGGTTCACCCGCCACACAAGACGTATTTCGAGATCCTGCGAAGCAAATTGAAATGGGGCGAAGCCTGAACGATCAGGCCAGGATATCGGTCCGCAGCAAATCGCGAGACGTTTCGCGCCGCCGTATCAACCTTACGTTTTTGCCATTTACCAGTACTTCTGCTGCGCGGCGCCGGGCATTGTAGTTCGAAGCCTGGGACATTCCATAAGCGCCAGCCGCCCATATTGCCACCACATCATTCGGCCGAACTTCCCCGAGTGGCCAGCCTTGCAGAAAGCAATCGCCTGTTTCACAGACCTGGCCGACAACGTCAACGACTGCTCGGGTGGTCGCCCTTGCATCCCCGCTTTGTACAATTTGCGTAATGGGATGCGGCGCATCATACAGTACCGGTCGCATCATATCGTTCATCGCCGCATCGATGATCACAAACGTTTTTGTCGAATTCCTCTTCACATAGATTACGCGCCCAAGCAATGTGCCAGCAGACGCGACAATTGATCGTCCAGGCTCTAGCAACAGCCCCACACCAAGCGGCCTGACCACGTCTGCAATCATCCGCGCGTAGGCGCTGCGGGAAGCTGGTTGCTCTTTCATGTAGCGGACCGCCAGCCCGCCCCCAAAATCCAGGTATTTCAGCTGCACGCCGCCCTGGCGCAACTCAAGCAGGTAGCTCGCCAACCGCCGCAGGGCGCGTCGAAACGGATCAAGCGACACGATCTGCGATCCTATGTGCGCGCTGATTCCCTGCCACTGAACAAATTTCGATTCCCGATGAGCGAAGTATAGGCTTCGCGCGACCGGCCAACTCAACCCAAACTTATGCTCGTGCAGCCCGGTGGAAATATGAGGGTGTCCTCCGGCTCTAACATCCGGATTGACGCGAATTGACACTGCCGGTGGCCGATCTGAGCCGGAACGAATTCGCCCGGACTCCTCGAGCAGGACGTCCAACTCAGCCTCGGATTCGATGTTAAATTGCAGGATACCCCGCTGAGCCTTCCTCGCAACCTTGTAGCGCAACGCTTGCCGGATTTCTTCACGGGTTTTACCGACGCCAGAGAAGACAATGCGTTCGCCAGGAATGCCGATATGGCCGAGATGCTCCAGTTCCCCACCTGACACAATGTCAAACCCGCAACCGTTCCGGGCAAGCAATTTCAGGATCGACAGGTTACCGTTTGCTTTCACAGCAAAACAGATTCGATGGGCCAAGTTGCCAAGGCCCGTTCTCAATTCCGTCAGTGACTCGACAATGGACTTCTGGCTGTACACATAGACGGGCGTTCCGAATCGTTCGGCGATGGCGGACAATTTCACGCCCTCGCAGTAGACGCTGCGACTTGATTCACCGGTTCGCTTCTTCCAGGAATAATGGGGCGTGAATTCGGCCGGATCGACATACCCGAGGTTCTGGCGTGCTTTTGTCGGGCTGCTCATTTTACTTTTACGATAACCAGGGTACGGTCATCGGAAAGGGGCGCGTTCTGCGAGAACCAGTCCACTTCGTTCAACAACACGTCCGCAAGTTCCGCGGCGTTCCGTTCGTGGTGTTTCTCGATCAGCACACGCAATCGCTCATTGCCGAACAACTGGCCTTCGCTATTCGCCGTCTCCGCCAATCCGTCGGAATGGAAAGTCAGGATATTGCCAACATCCAGGGTCACACCCCACTCGTCATACTGGACTTCGTCAAAAATGCCGAGCGGGAAACCCGTCAGCTCAATCTTGTCGCAACGTCCATCCTTGTACAGCAACGGTTGCGACTGCCCCGCGTTTGCCACGCGCAGTTTCATCCGGTTCTTCTGCCACGTGGCGAAGCAGGCCGTCATGAAGCGGCCTTCTATCCTCCGCTCACTGATCAGATGATTCATCTGCTTCAGCATCTCGGCAGGCTGCAATTTTTGCGGCGCCAGACTGCGCATGATCCCGATCGCTACCGCACCATAAAGGGCAGCGGCAGTCCCTTTGCCGCTCACGTCGCCGAGCGCAATTCCAAGCTGTTGCGGCCCATATCTCAGGAATTCATACAAATCGCCGCAAACTTCGCGCGCGGACAGATATCGCGCCGCTACGTCCAGCCCGTAATCGTCTGTCGGTACCGGCCTCAGAAGCGCGCCTTGAATTCTCTTTGCGGCCTGCAGGTCGCGATCCAGACGTGCCTCGTCCTTGGCGACCTGTTCGTAAAGCCGCGCATTCTCCAAGGAAACAGCCAGGTTCGCTGCCATGATCGAAAGCGTCTGCACGTGATCACTGGTGAAGTAGTTGATCTGCGGGCTCTCGAGATCCATAACCCCAATCACTTTCCCCTTGTGAATCATTGGAATTGCCAGTTCCGACCGTGTTTCGGGATTCACCATCAGATATCGCGGATCAGCAGTGACGTCCGGTACGATCACGGGCTCCCGCAGTAACGCCGCTGCACCGACAATTCCCTCCGTGGCGGCTACGCGCAACTTGCCCTGCACCCGCTGTCCATGCTTGACGTCAATTCGATGACGGAAAATTTTCTGATCTTCGTCATACAGCATCAGGCTCAAGATCTGATAATCAATCACGCGTTTGACGAGTTCTGCCGCCCGTCGCAGCAACTCTTCCACGTCGAGGATGGAGCTCATCTCGCGGCTGACCTCGTTCAAGACCAGCAGCGTCTCGGCCTGATTGCTGACTTGCTGAAACAGCCGCGCATTTTCGATCGCCACGGCAAGCCGGCTGGCCAACATTGTCAGAATGTTTTGCTGGTCTTTGGTGAAGTAGTCCGGATGATGGCTCTGAATATCCAGTACGCCAATACACTTGCCTCGCAGCATCAGCGGTACAGCGAGTTCAGACCGCACCGATTCAATGGCATTGATATAGCGCGGGTCGCTCGAAACGTCGCTGACTCGAACGGAATGGCCAGTCGCCGCCGCCGTCCCCGTAATTCCTTGACCTACCGGAACGCGCAAATTCTCAGCCAATCCCGGTGGGTAGCCAATCGCAAACCGGTGCTGCAGGAACAACCCGTCGGCACTCACCAGAAGAACGCCAAACAGTTCGTAATCAATATGCCGTTTGATCAGTACGGCCGTATGCGCGAGGACCTCGTCAAGGTTGAGAGACGCATTTACCTCTTCACCGATCTCCGCAAGGGTTACGAGCACCTCGGCTGGCACTTCAGCCTGGTCTGCTCTGGGGATTGCTGTTTTAGGCTCAGTCGATTCCATGAAGTCTTTATATTATAGCAGGGCGCCTCGCTGCTTCTTTCTGCTGTTAATTCCCCTTGGATTTTTTGCCGGATGGCAGATGAAGAACACACACAGCAGGGAGATTTCGATAGCGCTGATCATAATCCAGACCGTACCCCACAACGAAATCATTCGGGATCGGAAATCCCGTATAATCCGCTTTGACGTCGGCAATACGACGCTCCATTTTGTCCAGCAGAACGATCGTACGCAGGTGCTTTGGCTTCCGCTCTTCAAATACGTGCAGCAGATACTTCAGGGTGAGCCCCGTATCAAGGATGTCCTCAACCAAAATCACGGTCCTGGATTCGATACTTACGTCCAGGTCCTTTGTCAGCCGTACCTCGCCGGTTGAATCAGTGCCGGTGCCGTAGCTCGACACTCCGATAAAATCGAAGGAAACTTCTCCTCCCAATTCTCGCGCAAGGTCAGCCAGAAAAAAGGCGGAACCCTTAAGCACACCCACCAGGTGAAGTTCGTCAGTCGGAAAGTCGCGCCTAATTTCGGCCGCAAGTTGCCGGATGCGGCGGTGGAGTCGGGCAGGAGAAATGAGTACGTGCAGAGTTTCGCCTGCTCGATAGCCAGGCTTTTCGCGGAACTTCCGGACTTTCCTCTTGACCAAGAGTGTCTGCTCCCTGCCGCCCGTTATTCCACCCAGTCGGCAATAAAGACGTTGGTTTCATGCGGTGCTTTCCCGTTGCGATTGGAAGCCCAAACCAGTCGCTTCCCATCCGAGGTGAACATCGGAAAGCCGTCAAAGTCAGGATGATACGTGACGCGCTCCTGGCCAGAGCCGTCCTCATGAATCACATATAAATCAAAATCCCGGGCATTGTTCGGGTCGGCTTGATTCGATGCAAAGATGATTCGCTTGCCGTCCGGAAGCCAGTAGGGGCCGAAATTCGCCGCGCCGTTATTGGTAATCTGGTGTTTGTGGGAACCGTCTGAATTCATCACCCAGATTTCGAGGTTGCCCGGACGAATCAACCCTTGGGCCAGTAAATTCCTGTAGTCCTTTTCCTCCTCGGCATTTTTCGGATGCTGCGCACGATAGACGATCTTAGTACCGTCGTAAGACCAGAACGGGCCGCCATCGTAACCGAGTTCGTGGGTCAGTTGCTGAACGTTCGAGCCATCGGCGTTCATCGTGTAGATATCCAGATCGCCGTTGCGAGTGGATGTGAACACGATATGTTTTCCGTCGCGTGTAACTGTTGCTTCCGCGTTGTAGCCAACAGAATGCGTCAACTGCTTGAGGTTCGAGCCGTCCAGGTTCGCTGTATAGATTTGATAGGTATTATAAATTGGCCATACGTAACCGCGTGAGTAATCCGGCTTGGGCGGGCATTCCGGACTCGAACCATGCGTGGATGAAAACAGTATCTTGTCGCCGGACGGAAATACATAACTGCAGGTTGTGCGACCCTTACCCGTGCTGACAAGCGTAGGTTTGGCGGGTTTGCCATCGGACGTATCGACCGGCATGGTGTATATCTGATCGCAAGGCACCCCTTCTCCTTGATGCTGAAAAATCAGGTTCTTGTCATCGCTTGAGAAATAGGCTTCAGCGTTTTGTCCGCCAAATGTAAGCTGTTTCGCATTCTTCAGGTGTCGCTGTTCCGGAGGCAGCAAGATCGACCCGCCACTGTCTGGCTTCGGCCTCGCGTGCAGCAGGATTCGTCCCGGAAGATAGAATGCAGCAGTACCTATCGAAACCGTAACCGCGAGTATTAAGAATCCCCTTCTGTTCACATTATCTCCCGGTCCGACAGAGTTGCCGGTGGCTATTTTCTCTGCTCGAGCGTCACACTTACCTTCAATTCTTTCCCATCACGGAGTACAGTCACAGGAACGACGTCGCCAACCTTGCTGCGCCGCAGTGCGTCGGTAAAATCATACAGATTTTTGATCGGCTTATCACCGAACTGAATCAGCACGTCACCGGCTCTCAATCCGGCCTTCGCTGCCGGTGAACCCGGCTTCACATCGGAGAATTTAACTCCATTCTCAGTCTGCCCAAAATCGGGAATGGAGCCAAACGCGGGGCCATATCCACCCCCTCCGCCCGTACCCGAACCACCATGCGGATTCGAATCCGCTACAACAACAAATGCCGGTTTTTCCGGTTCATCAGCGATGGTAACGGTAATCTTGGCGACAACGTTCAGCAGCTCTACGGCTGAATCCGGATTGATCTTTTCCCAGGTATCAGAGGGCTTGTGATAATCCGAATGCAGCCCGGAGAAGAAGAACAACACCGGAATACGCTTGGAAACGAAAGAGGTATGATCGCTCGAAGCATATCCCCCTTGCGATGCTTCAAACTTCAGTGAGCATCCCGTTTCTGCCTGTCCGAGCACCTTGGCAAATGTGGAACCGGTGCCCACTCCCCCGACATACACCTTCCCGTCCTTAATCCGTCCGATCATGTCCATGTTCAGCATCGCCACCGCTTTTTCAAGCGGCTTGGTCGGTTCTTTCACCCATTCGGCAGAGCCCAGTAATCCCAGTTCTTCTCCCGCAAACGACGCGAACAGAATCCCGCGCTGCAATTGCCCTTTGAGTGGAGACAGCAACCGGGCCAGCTCGAGCAAGCCCGCCGTTCCGGATGCGTTGTCATCGGCCCCCGGATGAATCTGCCCGATTTGCGACGGAGCGAGCGAATCGAAGTTACCGCGGCCCAAATGATCGTAGTGAGCGCCAAGAATAATGTATTCGTCTGTCTTCCCGGGCAGATAGGCCAAAACGTTGTTCACAGTGGCATGCGTATTCTCGACAGCAACGGAAAGTGAAGCGCGCAGCGCATCGGGAAACGCAAACGATGCCGGCTTTGCCTGGCTATTGATCTTATCTTCCGCGTCTCCCAGTGACGTACCGGCAGAGTGAAACCATGCGTCGGCAACGGAATTTCTCGCTTGAACAAACATCACCCCTACGCTCTCCGGTCCATTCACACTGCCAAATCGGGTGAGCAGATCCTCTTCGCCCGGATTTAGTTTTCCATTCACCAGAATCAGGGCTTTTGCGCCATGATTCCTGGCGTTGATCGCCTTCGTAATAAATTGCGCGTGATTGGTTAATCCCTGGTTTCCACTCTTTGCCGCGAACCCGCCCGGTTCATATCGCAGCACAACAACAATTTTACCCTTCACATCAATTCCGGCGTAATCGTCATATCCGAACTCGTCCGCCGTGATCCCGTAGCCGGCAAATACAACTGATCCGGACGTTGTACCGGAAGAGGAAAAACTGAAAGGCACATACTCCTGATTCAATTTTACTTCCGATTTTGCGGGGCCGTTCTCCACAATGAAATCGTTCTTGCCGTGGAGTTTTGCTCCCGTTGTCACGGTAAACGGTTGCAGATAGCCATTTGATCCGGCAGGCTCAAGCCCATAGCTTTTGTAACGATCGCGAAGTACATGTTCGGCAAGAACCAGTCCCTTCGAACCCTCCCCGCGCCCTTCCATTTTTGGTTGCGTCAAGGTCTTGATGTCGTTTAGATACCGCTGCGCGTCCGCGGGGCCGACTGCGGGAGGAGTCGAGGCGAGAGCCATCCCCGCGAGCAAAAACACCCCGAAAGTGCGAAGAACTGTATGGCCGATTTTCATTTAGAAATCCCCGGCGTTCTCGACAACATTCCTGGATAAATGAGATTTTCCATCCTAAGTCCTGCTGTTATCACTGTCAATTCAATCGGCGATTGCTCCAACAACAGCCTTTCTTCAGTTTCACCGATCTCGGTTATACTTTCTGCCGGGCAGATCATGTTTCCAGTTGCGAAATCGGCGTTTCTGATTATTTCCGCACTCTTCCCCATCGTGAATCCACTGGGCGGGGCACCGATTTTTCTCTCGTTGACCAGTTACTACTCGACCGCTCAACGGAAGCTCCTGTCAACGCGCATCGCGATTAACAGTTTGCTGCTTCTGGTCGGTTCCTTTTTTGTCGGAACGCATATACTCGCGTTTTTTGGAATTTCTATTCCCGTCGTGCAAGTCGGCGGCGGCCTTGTGGTCATGTCCGCGGGCTGGAAACTTCTTAATCAGAATGACGATGATTCAGCCCGGCAGGACGTACATCGCAACGTCGACCTTCGCGACCTCTTCAGCAAAGCGTTTTATCCCCTCACCTTGCCGCTTACCGTTGGTCCGGGATCTATTTCCGTGGCCATCACTCTTGGTGCGAACGAGCCAAAGGAGGGTATCCTGCCTTCTATCATTGGCGCAGTAATCGGAATGGTGCTCATTGCCGTCAGCGTTTACCTCTGTTACGCATTCTCTGAGCGCTTGGCGAGTATCCTCGGTCAAACCGGTATGACCATAATCATGAGACTATCTTCGTTTCTGCTGGTTTGTATCGGATTCCAGATCATCTGGAACGGATTCTCCGCATTGCTGAAGACCCTTCCGGTCTTTCATCACGGTTGAGTCAGACCCTAGTCCTGTCCACGCCATTTCGGCAGCTCACGTTTTCCGAGCAATACCTCCGCCGCCCAATTCCCCAGATAGACAGACTGCGCCACCCCGTGTCCGGAATAGGCACCGAGTACGATCGCACGTTCCGATTCCGGATGCTGCTCAAAAACGGGCCTCCACTGGTCTGCAACGCAGATCGGGCCACCCCACCGGTGCGTGAACCGGACATGAGCCAGCCGAGGATGCAACCCCCTGACGCGCCCTTCGAGCTGCTCGAACATCTTGGACGGTTTCGGGTCGCGGACGTCGAGTCTTTCTAGATCTCGCCAATCGTCCTGATGAAGCAGTCCGCTCCCGAAAATAACCGCGTTACCCAGCAGTCTACCCCATAAATACGGCATATCGATTGTGTAGAACGGCATTCTCTCAGCCAGGCCAATCCCGGCGATGGTCTCTGCGCTCAATTCTTCGGTCGCCACCGCCAGAGTGAACATCGACTCCGCACGCTGGCCTAGTCCTGCCAGCTCGAGTGAAAACGCATTTGTCGCAAACAAGACTTTTTTGGCTGCGAGCGACCCTCGGGGCGTGCTTAGGTCAATCTGTTCGCCATACTTCGCACCGAGAACCGGGCAATTCTCAAACAGCAGCGCCCCCGCCTGTTCGGCTGCTTTCCCCAGCCCTTCGACAACTTTTCCCGGATTGACGGTTCCACCTTCTACCAAATTCACCACGGCAAGATCACCGGAATCTTTCCAGTGAATCGGCGAATTTTCGATCGGAATGCTTCGCCCTACCTCATACGCGCCAGCGAAAACTGCCTCGGTGTCCACCTGCAGATCCCGAAGTATCGTTCTGTACCCCTCAAGCACATCTCCGAGCCCGGGTAACGGTCCCACCGCGCTTTCCGATAGTGCCATTCCACCCGTGTGTCCGCTCGAGCCTGATCCTAATTCGTGCCTCTCAAGAAGTACCAGAGAGAGGTCTGGTGCAAAAGATTTCAAGCGTGCAGCGGCAGAAAGCCCCGTGAACCCGCCACCAACCACCACAACGTCCACGACTCTCGGCAATTCCCGCTGCCCTGGAACAAACTCGACCGACCATGGCCGGTTGCCCCAATTCTTCTTTTCACTCGATGGGTTCATGTATTAGCCCGCTGAAATATGTATATTAGATGCAGGAGCGACTCGCCTCTGAACGGTGACGCCGTCTAGAGACCTACACTTGTGAGCGCATCACGATGAGCGGTAAAAATCAACCAAGTCAGCCGGAGCCATGGCTTCGCGCCACACTCAGCGATGTCCCTGTCGTGGCACGAGCTGCGATTCACGCCTTGCAACTTGCCAAGGAAGATCTTCACCGTTGGGTGTCGCCCCTAACCGAAGTTGAACTGAACGATCGGCCCTTGGGCTTGCCCTCCGTAGCCTTCCACATGCGCCATATTGCTGGGAGCCTCGACCGACTGCTCACCTACGCCGAAAATCGGCAACTGACTCCGCATCAAATCGACTTTCTGAAGAATGAACTTGATTCCACCGGCCGCCCAGGTTCACGATTTGCCGATTTTGACGGGGCCGTTGAGCAGAGCGAAGCTAGAATCCGGGCATTGGCGCATGACGATCTGAATGAAACGCGCAACGTGGGTGGCAAAAAGCTTCCGACGACAATCGGTAGCCTGCTAGTCCATGTCGCCGATCATACCCAACGGCACGTTGGCCAAGCCATAACCACTGCAAAAATTCTTCTCTTCAACAGGAAAGCGCCTCACTAGACGCGAAAGCCCTGCGTCCTTCTGGACCAACAGGGCTTTCGCGTTGAACAGCGCAATATCCGAAACTAGAAAAGTGAAGTTGGCCTGCGCGTCCAACTCTTTCCTTTTGACTTCGATACCTCTTCGACGTCTTTCACATACGCACCGGATTGAGTCAGCACGTGGTGCAGATCGTTGCCGAGGCTGATAAACGGAAATCCCTTATCCAGGAACTCGCCGACACGCGAGGTGCCGAACAAGAAAAGTCCCAGCGTAACCTTGTTTTTCCGGGCCGCTGCAACCAGCTTGTCCGTCGCTGCGCCGAGCTCCGGAGAAGTGTACATGTGCGGGAACTCATATTTTTCATACAAGCCCATCGACATGCACAGATCGTTCTGTCCCAGGAAAAGAATGTCCACACCGGGTACGGAGGCTATCTCCTCAATATTCTTAATGCAATCGGCGGTCTCCACCTGCAGCGCTACAATCAGATTCTTGTTTGCCCCCCCAGCATAGCCAAGCAAGCCGTCCTTGTTCATCGAACGCTGCGGGAAATAGACGGAACGCGTTCCCGCCGTAGGATACTTCGTGCAACTAACAGCCGCTCGCGCTTCCTCGGCCGTATTGATATAGGGGACCAGCACGCCGTCGGCGCCCATGTCCAGGGATTGTTGAATACCTGGGCGATCGTTGTACCCACCTACCCGCACAAGAGATTTCGCTCCGCCGTTGGCGATCCCGCACAGCATCGCCGATAGTTTCTCGTACCCCATTGGCCCATGTTGCATATCGACCAGCAACCAGTCGTATCCACTGTGCGCCAGCTGCTCGGCGACGGTCGGCGAATGGGAGTTAAGAAACAGCCCAATCTTGGGTACGCCTTCCTGCAATTGTTTCTTAAATTCGGCCCCGCTCTGGGTGCCAGCCGCCATAGGAGTGCTCCTTGAATGAAAAATAAGATCGAACAGATTCGCAACAGTGTACTAGAGAACGTTTGGGAAGGGACAATCTAAAATGGCTCGCGTCACAGTCTCTGGGAGCGGACAGCTCCTACAGATACTTTACGAGAATTACAGAGTTTCTCGCTTCGTTGTACACCAACTCGTCCACCATCTGTTGGGTCAAAAGAAGCCCCAGGCCACCGGGACGCAAACCCTGTTCTTCGCGTGCCTTCATGTGAGCGATCGGGTCTTCTAGCGGATTATTCACCGCCGCATGCTTCAGTTCTTCCATCTTGAATCCCGGTCCCGGATCGTCCATGCGATACATCAGCATTTTCTTCGTCCGGACATAGGAAATTCGAACTTTCAGGTTGGGGTCCAGGCGCCCGCCCCACTCGATGGCGTTGTTCAGCAGCTCCCGAAACGCGTACCCGACCTTCTCGATAATTTCAGGCGGCAGATCATTCTCCATATGCAGCAGAAAGCTCTGCACACGTCCAACTACGGACTGTTCGCAAGGCACCAGCAACTCAATCCACTCGGCCTTGGCGGAAATGATTTCTATCGGGGGAGCCTTCGGATGCGCCGACAAGGCATTTTCGACGGTTAGTAGCAGGCTGTCGGCTTCCAGTGGCTTCGTCAGGAATTGATAGACGTGTCCACGCAACGCCGTCAGTACCGTTTCGGAAGTCTTGTCGGTGGTCATTACGATAATTTTAGGAATTATTTTTTCCGATTGCAGTTTTCCCAAAAGGCCAAGCCCGGTCAGCTTGGGCATCCAGATGTCCAGAAGTACCAAGTCAAATTTCGTTTTCTGGATGGCGTCTAGCGCGGCGAGCCCGTCGGCGACAGTCGATACCTTGTATCCTTTTTTCTTCAGCACCCCGCTAATCATCTGCCGCGTGGTTTCGTCGTCATCTGTAACCAGAATATGAGCCATCGACAACCGCCCTTTTTGTTTAAGCGCTAGTACAAACCGTTCTACCGTTTGCTTTTTTTGGCAATCTCGACCCTCGACGGCGCCGCCTTGCGACCTCCCACTCGGCCTGTCTTAGTCTCTTTCGCGTATCCTCTCAGGTTTTCTTGTACTTTCGCAATCTCTTCCTGTAATAACCCATAGATTCTAGCCGACTCGTCAAACTCATTGACCCGCCCGAGATCCTCGAGCGACTGCGCATACTCCACGGCTTTGGTAGCTCCAAAAATGGAAAGCGAACCTTTCAGTGCGTGGGCATAGTCTCTGAGATCGCTTCCGTTCTTGCGATTCAACGACCTCCCCAGAACTTTGATCCGTTTCGGCGTCTCGCGCAGGAAGGTACGAATCATTTGACGTAGAAGCTTTTCATCGCCACCTACCCGGCGAAGTACCGCTGCATAGTTTCCGCTGTCCTTGGCTTGTTGTCTTTCGCTATCGAATTCGAGCGCTTGCATGCTGGTTGGATCGCGCAGAAATGCACCTAACGTTTCCAGCCGGAATGGCTTTCCGACAACTGCATCAAACCCGGCGCGAATCAGTCTGGCTTTGTCTTCAGGCGTGTTGTTGCCGGTGAACGCCACAATGACATTTCGTGCGTTCTTTTTCTCCTGAAATTCCCGAATCGCCTTGACCGATTGCACGCCGTTCAGGACCGGCATCTCTTCATCCAGAAAAATAATGTCGTAGTTCCCTGTTTGAGCAGATTCATAAGCTGCCTGTCCATCGCCGACGGCAACTACCTGGTGACCTGCTCGTTCTATCTGATGCGTAGTCAGCAGCCGGATATCTTCCTGGTCTTCGGCCAGCAAAATGCGCAATGCCCGTGGCTTCTCCTGCTTCATTTTCTTTGGTTCGTTCCGTGTCTGTTCAGTAGTTTCTTCTGCAAGTCTTTTGTCGTTCAACGGCGCCTTCGGTAGTCGAAACCAGAATCGCGAACCAATCTCCGCGAGCGATGAGCAGCCGATCGAGCCACCCCAGCGTTCTACCGTTACCTTGCAGAAATAGAGTCCGAGACCGGCCTTTCCTCCATTTTTGCCTTTTCCGAACAGGGCGAACATTTCAGATGGCCGGAGTTCTGCGGGGAGGCCCGGGCCTTCATCGTCGACATACGCCTTCAAGAAGGCTCCTTCATCTTCGATACCGATAGTAACGCCTGAACCGGCCGGAGTATAGCGCAGGGCATTTTCGAGCAGATTCGTAAAAATGCGGCGAAGTCGCGTTTCTTCGCCCTGCACCCACCAATTCGGTTGAGCGGAATCGCGTTCGCGAATCGTTACGCGCACTCCCTTGGCGGAGTACGCTGGCGAGAGCGTCTCGGCAGCTTCTTTTGCTGCGGCCAGAAGATCGGGGGCGGAGTTCACGTTTCTCTCGGCATTGAGATCTGCCTGAAGATCTGCGGCAAATGCGTTCAGGATTTCCCGAATCATCGATTCCTGTTGCTCGCTGGCGTGCTTGCCCAACTCGATAAACTTGGTGATATTTTCCGGATCGTTTTCCATCGCCAGGCAATCAAAAGAACCACGCATGGCGCTGAGCGGCTGGGATAAATCGTGGACGATGCAGTGCAACAGAATCTCCTTTTTCTGGATTTCCCTCAGCAATTTTTCGTGCTGCAGCAGGGAGTTGCGCGCACTTTGCAGAACTTGCACCTTATCCTTGTAGTGGGTCTCCGGCGAGTAAATCGTCAATATCTTCTTCCCTTCAAGATGCATCGCCCGCGCTTCAAGCGCAATCTCTGTTCCGCCGTTCTTCTGTTCAATCCAGGTTCCGGACTCGCAATTCCCGGACTGCACGTTTTTCCAGAATTCCTCGGCATCTGGAAGGAAATTATCAAGAAAAGGCGAAGCATCTGTTATGGAAAATGAATTCCGTGTGCTGGATCCCGGCCAGATCTGGTCAAACCATTGTGGCGCTTCCGAAAGAAGGATGAAGGATCCGTCCTTATTCCGCTCAAGGAGCGCGAACCCCAGTTGACTGAGAAACGCTGTAAGGGGAGAGTTCATCATCAGGAGAGAATCTTTCTCGCCAGCGCTAAAAAGGCTTCTTCCACGTTTTCGCCGGTTTTTGCACTCGAATGGAGAACGGTCCATTGCTTGGCTTCCAAGTGCGATTCGAGAAGCGGATCGAGATCCCACTCCTCCACCAGATCGCATTTATTAATTACCAGGATGAAAGGAATCTCGCCGACTTCCTCGCGAACTTTTTGCTCAAGAGCCATTGCCTTTTCCAGTGTCGACCGCCGGGTTCCATCGGCAACGAGCAGATATCCCGAGGAACCGCGCAAATAGGTCCACTTCATCTTCTGAAATTCATCTTCGCCGTAAAGGTCCCAAAGCATCAATGTCAGGTCTATATCGCCAACCTTCAGGACCTTTTTATCGACCTTGACGCCTACCGTAGTCTGATAGACCGTGTCATAAATGCTTTGCACGTACCTGCGGACCAGGCTGGTCTTACCGACGGCAAAAGAACCTAGCATGCAAATTTTCTTCTGTATCATGGGTCAAGGCAAAGCCGAGCTGATTTGAAACGTCACACTGCGATTGTACTGGCGGTTTTCTTCCGTGTCTTCCCTGCGCAACGGCTCAGTCGCAGCCACCCCCACAGGTTTCAAATTATTGCCCGCTATCCCAAGGTGCACCATTTCAGCCGCGACGCGATCTGCCCGCTGCTGGCTGAGGGTTACGTTGGTCAATTCAGCTCCCGTACTATCAGAATGACCGATTACGCGGACGACCACGCGTCCCTCCGGCGCAGAGGAAGCAAGCAAATCCTTCACATTTGCCACTACCGACTGCAATGCGTCCCGTTCTTTGCCTGAAAGTGAAGCGCTCGCGACCGGAAAGGTTATGATTTTGGATTCGATTTCGGTCTTGACCTCGTTCCATGCGACCTGCTCGGGACTATTCGGTCCCGAAAGATCCACGCCGCGAATTCCGGGAACAAGCATCGCCCGAGGTCGCAGGCCTCTTATCCACGCGAGCGGAGCAGGGCCTTCTACTTGCAGCACTCCATCGTTTACGCGCAATTTCACTCCTGATGGCGGGGCCAATGATTGTATTGCTCGCTTCTCCAGGATCGGATCGTCAAGCGCGTAATACGGGGACAGATGAAATTCGGCCTTCCCCGGATCAAGCCCCGCTGCTTTCACGAATTGTTCGGGTTGTGCCGCCAGTGGATCGCGCATGCCACGAATTACAATGCGTCCCCGTTCTCGCGCGAGCGAGGTGAGAACCAAGCCCGGTTGCTGCTGAAGGGTGTCCACTACCTCCTTCCAACGGTAGAACTGCCATTGTCGCCAACCGAGCCATCCACCGATGATCAACAGCAGCAATCCGGCCGCTGCCCAGGCATAGCCTCTTCCCTTTTTCTGGGGCTCTTGCTTGTATTGCAGCTCCAGGCAGCGTGAAAGCTCCTTGTTCACGTGCACGAACGGTGCTGAATCACCGTTAAAGCGATCGAGTTGCCCCGAATATTCCCGATGAATGTTCTCAAGGACTTCGGCCATGCGATCCCGCAATGCACGAGGAGCCACTCCGCGAATCACCGTTGCCAGAATCGCATACGGTCCATCCTCGACCCACACATCCAGGTCACCGACGTTCATCCTCTCGACACCCTGCCCTTTGGCGGCATTAAAGGAATCCCGCACGAAATCCTGAATTGCCGAGAGCATTCCGGATACTAAACTCGGATCCTGCATCGCCACGGCAGGCGCGGCAGCGTGTCCCAAAGACAGGCCCGTCTTTTTGTGAATCAAGAAGACCTGCTCAACCCGAAATACCAGGCTGTGCAGCAACACCACCTCGGTAAACGAACGTCCGGTACGAAGCCCTTCCACTCTCCATTTCAGCCCCTGCCACGAGAGGCTCTGGTCCATGATTTGATTGAACGAATCAAGGAAAGAACGCAGGGTTTCCAAGATAGATCGCCGGATGGCCGGCCCCATTACGGGGAACAGGGCGTCGGCAAGCGTACCGGGGTCTCTACGCACTGATTCTCTCAGCGCCGTCTCAATTGTTGGAGCTAAGGCCAGACTGAGGTCCTCGTCCCCACCCTGCTTCCGCCGACGCTCTATCGCCTCTGCAACAACTGTACTCACGTCTTCTGTGCGAGACTCCGGATTGGCCACGCGATCCTGGAGCCGCTCGAGCGCTTCCTGCTCTGGCGCAAGAATCAAATGCCGCAATTCTTCAAGCGGACGTATTCCGTTGCCCGAAGGATCGTCCGACGGATCGAGGGGCAACCGGGTTGTAGGCATATCAGCCATCAGTGTTCGGCTTGTGGCTAACCTTACGGGTTCGAGCGGGAAAGCGCATCTTGAATCGAGCGTCTATTTCCCCGGCAATTCCAGCTCATCTTTGAGCCGGAGGGAGAGTTCGGCAAACAAATCTGCAAGCTGGGCTCGATCGGTCTTGTCATTGCGCAGTGTTTCCGCCTCTGTTTCAAGCGCGGATTCGAGTTCGTCTTTCACCTTCTGGATCTGATTGCTCAGCGACTTCGATTGGTCGAGAATACGTGCACGCAGATCAGTCTGCGCACTGGTCAATTGCTCTTCCAGTTGCGAGAGCTTCTTCTCAAGCGACTTTGCATTGTCTCGGGTCTCGCGTGTCAGCTCCTTGATATTGTCGTTTCGTTCAGTTTTTTCAGCCTTCAATCGCGTATTGTTCGAGTCCATCTCCTCTCGGACATAAGACTCCAAGGTATCAAACCGCTTTTTCAGGTCATCCCTCAGGGCGTCGGAAGATTTTGTGAGGCGTTCTTCGAGGCGCGCAAAACGCTTCTCGTACTCGCGCATGTTGGAACCAAAGAGGATATCGCGTATTTTGTCGACATTGGCTCCCTCCTTCACCTCACCATTTACGGCATTCTTTTCCTCATGATCGGCTGCCATGACTTTACGGACCCCCTTCTTACGTTTCGTCGGCTTCTTGGCCATGCGGGGACACTACTACGACTGAGTAGGGTTGGGCAACACGCTCTTTTGACAGGGGCGAAGGCCCGCAGAGTGGCCTCATGAGTACTAAGACAAGGCTAATCGAAGCTTTTTAGCGGGTTGCGAACAAGATTGCCGGCAGGATCAAAGGAGACCCGGTCAGCGCCCAACCCGATCCTTGCCCCACTTGCCAGGTAGTCGCGTACCCGGGCGCGATTTGCTCCAACAGCCCGGGTCGCATCAATCACAGATCGCACGGCGAAGTTCATTTGTTCGGCCGCCAGGACCGGGTCCGCACCGGTCTTTTGCCGATAAGCCCTTGCAAATCCCTCGTCTCGTAAGGTTTCGGCCAGGACTGACCCGGCTCATCTGGACGGATTCGTCCTCCGTCAGAAATTCTGTCGCCTTCCCCGAGAAATACACTGCTAGGGAGGACTTGTTTCGGGAGACAGCCGAGACCACCGCCCTGCTGACCCGGGACCCGCTCCAAACGACGACGACGTCTGCCTGACTCAAGTCTATTTTCTGCACCAGATCTTCGACCGACGCACTACGATCGTCGACGTCCATGCGCCTCGGAGTCTCCTTGCCGGCAAAGCCCATGGCCCTGACAAATTCGTCGCCGCCCATCCGCCCGTCATAATCCTCGTCGGCAACAAGCAGGACTTTGTGGGCCTTTTCATCGCGATAGATACTCGCAACGATGGCCTTCGCCTGTTCCGCGTCGCTTGGCGCCGCGCGGAAGATCCACGGGATGTTGATCCGCGTAGTCGTCGGATCGCTCGCCAGGGTCAACACCGGCGATGCGAGCTTGTTGACGATCTGCTCTGCCTCGTGGGCGATCTTCCCATCGACCGACGTGACCACAGCCACCACCTGATCCTCCATAATCAATTGCACGATTGCGTTGCTTGCCCGTCCCCACTGCTCGCTTTCGTTCCGCACGGCCAACGCATAGGTTCTTCTGCCGTTCGGTGGCGCGGTTTCTTCGTTTGCCTCGTCAACCGCAATCTGTGCCGCCTCGAGCAGCATGGTCCCCTGTTCCGCTCGCGTACCTTCGAGCGGCAACAAGAGGCCAATTCTGACCGTCGTTCCAGGCAAATCGCTATCCTCGGCCCGTCCCGGCCCCTCGAACGAGACCCGCTCCTTGTCCATCACGCGATATGGATGCTCCGATTGTGCCTGGGCCTGTACAGCATCGGGCAATGGGGTGATGCAGAAAATCGCGATCAATAGATCCAGTCCGAATTTGCGCCACGGCAGCATCAAGGTGTGCCCTTGCCGATGCCTTGCCCGACGTCCTTTTGCGGCGTCCAATACACAAATTCTCCATTCTCCACCCGCGCCAACGAGACCGGAGCAATGTTATTGAGGGTGTAATCAAATGTCTCCGTCTCGGCGACACCGACGTAGCTCTTCTGTCCATACTTCCGAAGCGCGTCCATGACCTTCCCGCGATTCAATCCCGCGCTTTCAATCGCACCGACCAGAATATTCATCCCGTCGTACGCATACGCTGCATAGGGATCCGGTTCCACCCCATAGGCCGACTTATAGTTCGCCCGGAATTCCTGCCATTTCCCGTCCTGTCGCAGCGGATTCATTGCGCAGGTAGTTACCAATCCGTCTGCAGCTGCGCCAGCCTTCGCAATCAGCTCAGGATCAGTCAACCGGCTCGCCCCGAAGACCGGTTGCTTCATTCCGGCATCCCGCAGCTGCTTCAGAATCAGCGCGCCTTCGGCCGTTTCGCCCCAGATGACAATTCCATCGAGATGCGCGTTCTGCAGCATTCGAATCTGGGTCGCAAAATCCTGATCACCTCGTTCGAATTTAACTTCTAACGCCGGAACGTGGCCGAGTCGTTTAGCCTCATCAAAAAACTTTTGCACACCGACACGCGCATAGCGCGACTGGGTTCGTATTACACCAATGCGTTTGAGCCCCTTCTGTTTGAAAATATACTCCGCTAGTGCATATCCTTGCTGCCGGTCATCCGGAAACGTATGAATCAGCCAGGGGATGCGGGTCTCGGTCACGGTGGGGTCGGTCGTGCCCGTATCCATGATTGGAAATTCCAACTTCAGTCCGATGCGCAGCATGATGTGCGTCGATGCACCGTCGATCGAGCCCAGAACCGCCACCACCCCTTCATCCTGCGTCATCTTTACGACTTCGGCAGAAGCGGCGCCCCACTGGGCCGCATCATCGTGAATTTTCAGCTCATACGGCTTTGCTGTTCCTGCCGCTTCACCCGGCTTATATCCCCCCCGCGCATTCGCTTCCTTCAACGCCAATTCCGCGCCTCGCAGCATCGCTCGCCCGTACGGCGCTTCCGGATTATTCTCGAGTGGCCCGAGAAATCCGATCTTGACTGTCGAAGACGATTCCATCCCGTCGATATTCCGTTCGCGTGCCGCGCCGTTATACTCAAGCGTATCCTCGCTCACATACCATTCCTTGTACGGCTTCGCAAACTTCCGATACGGCACGGCTTCTTCGGGCATGTTTGCGTAACGTTGCGGAGCCGTTGCCGCAGACTTCTGCGCTGTTGCACTGGTAACGTCTGGCGTTTGCCCGATTGCCGAAGCGGCTAGCAGGAATGGGACTGACGCCAGAAAATATTTGATGAGGTCACGCATACGCATTCGCCCCAATCGAACGCAGTTCTCTTCCGCGTACAAACTCCACAATCCGATTCAGCGTTCCTGGATCAATCGCCTGTGCGGCATCACACATCGGCTTTCGCGCATCCTTGCGGTCGCTGGCAATCTCAATGAGCAATCCCTGTGCGCCACATTCAATCGCACCGCGGCTTGCCGGTTCCACCATGCTTGCCACGCCTGTCGCGTGACTCGGGTCCACAATCACCGGCAAGAATGTTTCCTGTCGGATTGCAGACAGCACGTTCAAATCCAGAATAAATCGAGAATATTCGCCGGAGGGGTAGGCCTTGATCCCGCGCTCGCAGAGTACGATGCTGAAATTACCTTCCTTCGCAATGTATTCGGCTGCTCCGAGCCACTCGCACAAGCTCGCCGCCATACCGCGCTTAACAGCACTGGCTTCCCGTACCGCCCGACCTCTACCAGTAACGGATAATTCTGCATATTGCGGGAACCGATCTGCAGCATGTCCGCATATTCGCCAACCTGCTCTACCAATCTCGGGTCCATCACCTCAGTCACAACCGGCAAGCCAGTTTGCCGTCCGACTTCATGCAAAATTTGCAAACCTTCTATTCCGAGCCCCTGAAAATCATGCGGTGACGTACGCGGCTTGAAAGCTCCTCCACGCAGCATATCCCCGCCACAAGACTTCACGGCGTGGGCCAACTCCAGAGTCTGTTCATAGCTCTCAACCGAACACGGCCCTGCAACGATCACCGGCCGTTCGTCGCCAAATGTCACGTACTTCACGTGCACCCGATGCGTTTCGCTAGCGCCGTAGTCGTGCGTGGTCGTTCGTCTGCTCAGCAACGGGCAGATCTTCCTAAAATCAGCGTTTGTTGCGGCCCCGGCAATTGTCATAGCGTCCTTCCCCGATAAAGGCTTCCCTGTTGTTCAAGAGCCTCCATCTGTTTGCCTCCAGCACGGAAAACTGCCTACCTTCCGGTGGCGTCGAAAATCGCCATACACTCCATCTCCACCAGCAAGTCCGGACGGCACAGAATTGCCTGGATACCCGTCGACGCCGGCAGAGGATCGAGTCCCTGGCCTTTAAAGAATTCCGTGCGGATTTCGTTGAAGGCGGCGTAATCCCTCTCGATGTCTCGCAAGTAACAGGTCGTCCGCACAACGTCTTTCCACGTCGCGCGTTCCGCTGCCAGCAGCGCTGTGATGTTGTGATATGTCCGGAGCGTTTGCTTGCGGAAATCTCCCGTGTGAATCGTATCGCCCTTTTCGTCGATACTGGCCGTTCCGGAAATCATCAGGATCGTTACGCCCTTGATGTCCAGTCTTAGGCCGCGCGAGAACGAAGACGGCTTCGGATACGCATATGCTTCGTTCAATACCTCGAGTGAGGTGATTGCCTTCTTGCAAATCGCCTCACTCTCTACCGGTGCTACCGAATCAACGACTGTTTGTGTTGTGATCATTGCGTTTTCCTTCCTTCTTTTGGGATTCCCGAATTCCGTGGCTTAAGCCTTTCGCCGTAGCCACCCAGATGTCTTCACCCTGAAAAGCCAGATTCAAGATGTAGTTATGTGCCAGCGACGTCTCTGTCGTTTTCCGCACGATCTTCCTGTCCGCGCCCGTGATCAGCACTTCGCCACCCGAGCCGTCCTTCGCCGGACGGTACGTCACCCAGACGTTTGTCTTGAAGTTCAGATAGCTAAGTCCCTTGTCGGTGCACGCCCATACATCCTCGCCCCGCGATTGCGTTGCGTTGATAAAATCCGAGGCAACTCCGCTGTCGGTCGACAGGTAGTTATGCCAGCTGTGTCCGTCATATCCGCTCAAACCGAAATAGGTCGAAGCCCACATCATTTTGCTGTCCGCGTTGTATGCAACACTGCTGACGATGTCGTGAATCAGTCCCTGGTTCTGGAACAGGACAATTTCCATCTCCCCGTCCGGATCGTTGTATGGCTTCCAGAGCCCGCTCGAAAGGTCGTATTCGAGGACCCCGCCGCCCCACACCGCCGCATAGACCTTCTTCTCGCCAACTGCGATCCCGTAACTCCAGGGCTCATGCATCGGCGCATTCTTTTCGCTGAAAATCGTCCATGCCCCGGTCAGGGTGTTTAACCTGCTGATACCTGCCGTTGTCGCGGCCCACACGTACTCGCCCTGAACCGCCACGCCATACACCACATCGTTGGCAAGTCCGCTGCTGAGATTCGTGTAGTTTTTGAATTGTCCACCGGAAAGCCGGCTTAATCCGCCAAACGTCGAGAGCCACACGTCCCCGGTGTTCTTGTCTACGGCAATGCCCGTCACCACGCGATTGGCAAGGCCATCTTCCGGTTTGTAAACTTTTCGAATCTTCCCGTTTTCGATAAGAACCAAGCCATTCTCGGTGCCGGCCCAGACGTTGTCTCCGTCGACGGCCACACTCAGCACCTTGTCATCCGGCATCCCGTTGCTCCTGGTGAAGTTCTCCCAACGGGTATAGAGCCCGGGCGCCTGTCCCGAAAGCACAGGGGAAAGCAGCAAGGTGAGCAGAGCTGTTATCAGTCCGATGCTTTTGGTCATAACGTTTTCAAGAACTCCACAAGATCGTTCAGATCTTCTTTGGACATGTTCGAAGTTACGGAGTGCTTGTCCTGGGCGTTGTAGGACGTCCAGATCTCTTCGAGCGATAGCGCTTCACCGCTGTGCAGGTAGGGCGGACGTTCGTAGATTCGGTCCAGCTGGGGAACATCAAACAGCCCTGACGTGTCGTACTTGTTCGCGGTCCCAACGTCAAAACTGGTTTTCGCGGTGTAGTGCGTGGCAGGCGGGTGACACGTGTCGCAATTCCTTGCGAAAAAGATCGCCTTCCCGCGTTCTTGTGAATTGCTCAGCTGTCCGTCGGGAGACAGATGGCGGTTTGGCGAAAGTGGAATCGATTTGATAAACGCAACGAGATCGGCCAGTTCGGCCGGATTAAATCCCTCCGAGTGGAACAGGAACTTGGCGATACGTGGACCACATTGCGTTTCAAGATCAGGGTTGTGCCCATTCCATTTGAAGGGTGCTGTCTCCGCTACGCCTCGCAGGGTCCGGTTCGCAACACGATCTCTGCCGAGCTGGGGAGTTTCGAGATTCCATGCCACTCCATCGATATGATTGTCGGGATGACATGTGAAGCAAGCAAATTGCCCCTGAAAACAGAAACGAGCCGCATGAAACAGCCTTTCGCCACGTCGCAATTGTGAAAGTTCACCCGGTCCACCAAGCAGAATCTTCCCTTGTACGCGTTCGCGCGCAACATCCACAACCGTCAGGCTGTCATCCAGGCGATTGACTACATACGCCAGTTGCCCGTCCGGCGCGATCGCTACGGACGTCGGATTTGCGCCAGTCGAGAGCCGCCGGTCTACAAACGTCTGGGCCGAATCGAGTCTGTCGCCAAGCTGCTCAGCCGGAACTTGTTTCAAACGCCGGCGCAATTTCGCTGTGTCGATCACGGTAACGATGTCGGCTTCTGAAGATGTGACCAGTGCATATTTCCCATTCGGGGTGAATGCCACTCCGTTTGTTCCGGCGTAATAGGTATCGATGTCATCCAACAGGACTTGTGTCGTTCGGACAGAATGTCCCGGCTGCACAACAAGCATTCCATGCGTCAAGATCCATCCGTCGGACACCTGGATCAGCGGATTCAAATTCTTCGGCCGCATAAACGGCACGAGATAATACCCACCAAGCGCAGGGGGCGCCTCCGCGATGTGCCGCAATTCCAGCACTCCTGGCACTTCAATCCGTTGCGCGACTGTCTGCTTTGCTGTGTCGATGACTGTCAACTCGGAAACCGGCCGCTGATTTGGGGGCCCCAAGTGGCCGAGAATGTTGCTGACATAGATGTAATGGCCATCCCGCGAAAGCGTGACATAGTGCGGTGAGCGCCAGGCAGCAAGTCGCTTGCGCTCGGTCCCTTTCAGCAGGTCCAGTACCGAAACGTCATTGCTAATGCTGTTCGCCACATAGAGTGTTTTCCCAGTTTGATCCGTGGTTAGCCCCACTGGCCCCCATCCCGTTTTAAGAGTTCGCCGGACCTTGAACGACAGTGCATCGATTTCGCTTACGGTATCGCTCCATTCATTCGAGACGTATAACGTCTTTCCGTCAGGGGAAACCGCCACATCTTGGGGTTTATGTCCCACCTTCACGCGCGAAACAACTTGCTTTGTTTTTAAACTTAAGGCCAGCAGCGAATCGTCGCCCTCGCAAACCACGTATAACCGCGAGCCATCATGCGAAAACTTCGCTTCGGTAGGTGTCAGATAATTCTCGCTCTGGCGTTCGTGAAAATCAGACGCATTCTCGGCTTCTGCCATTTGCGCAGGCGGCCACAGGATCGCCGAAATCGCGGCGACGAGTATGATTGCGGTTTGCTGCAGAACCTTCATTTCGCCGCACCCTTCACAGGAATCGCGGCGGCTCGTTCTCCTGGTTCCGTGACGGTCAGGATCTGATCTGCCTTCACGTGCTCCAGCGTCTGGACAGTCCCGCTCGGCCAGCGGATCGTCAACAGGTCCACTTCTGCATGAGCACCCAGGCCAAAATGCGGTCGCGGATCGTTCTGTGAGAGGTAGCCCGACTGCGGAACGTTCTCGACAACCTGAAGGGAATCGCCCAGATGGGCCTCTATTCGTGCGCCGAATCCGTCTCGATTGCTTTTCGTTCCTACAAGATGGAGTGTCAACCAGTGATTCTTCGCATTGCCCGCTGGCGGGTTCGCGTGAATCAGGATTCCCTGGCCGCCCAACACCACGATGAACGCATCGATATATCCGTCATTGTCGTAATCTGCGAAGCATGCGCCTCGACCGACCTTCTTCGTCTTGAAGTAACTCCCCGCCTCGCTCGAGATATCCGTGAACGTGCCGTTCCCGTTGTTTCGCAGGAGCGTGTCTTCCATCGGCACCAGCCAGTGCAATCCGCCGTTCACAACGAACAGGTCCTTCCAGCCGTCGTTATCAAAGTCGATGAACGCATCGCCCCATCCAACATACTGACCTGCCATGCGCGCAATTCCTGATTCAGAAGTTGTATCGGTGAAGTAGCCTTCCTTCAGCGAATTGCGGAACAGACGGTGGTAGCGCATATCTGAAACAAAAATGTCCAGCGAACCGTCATTGTCGTAATCAGCAAATACAGGGCCCATCGCGGATGGGGTGTCACCGTTCGTTCCGTACGCAACATTCTGATCGATCCCGACATTAGTAAACGTTCCGTCGTGGTTGTTGCGGTAGAGGTAGCTTTCCATCTGGTCGTTGGCTACATAGATGTCCGGCCAACCGTCATTATCAAAATCCCCGACGGTCACTCCCATCGCGCGCCCAGACGGATTGCCGATACCCGATTTTTCTGAAACATCGGTGAACGTACCGTCACCGTTGTTGTGGAACAAGCGGTTCGAGTCACCCTCGA
Organism: Candidatus Acidiferrales bacterium; assembly: GCA_963723725.1. Classification (GTDB taxonomy): domain Bacteria; phylum Acidobacteriota; class Terriglobia; order Acidiferrales; family UBA7541; genus Acidiferrum. Next base: position 27,429 of record CAVRSA010000009.1, on the reverse strand, counting down.
AATCCAGGGGTCCGGCAAACGCATCTGCTGGATAAAACGGTTTCTTTGCTGCGGGATCGAACTTGAGATAGTTGCCGACAAACAGATCCAGTTTTCCGTCGCGGTCGTAATCGAGGAACGCCGCCCCAACCCCGAACTGCGCGTTCTGCACTCCCGCTTTTTCTGTTACATCGGTAAACGTTCCGTCGCCGTTGTTGTGATACAAGATCGCCGAATTCCAATTCGTTACGTAGATGTCCTCGTAACCGTCATTGTCATAGTCTCCAACGGTCACTCCCATCCCGAAACCCCTGCCGGCTACGCCTGCCTGTTCCGTTACATCGGTAAATGTTCCGTCGCCGTTATTCCGATAGAGATGGTTCGTTGCGTCTTTTCCATCGGATCTGGAATGCTCGGTTGCGCCGTCAATGAATCGGCCGCTTAAGACATACAGGTCGAGCAATCCGTCATTGTTGTAGTCGAACCAAACGCAGCCTGATCCAGTCGCCTCGAGGATCGAACTCAACTTTTGCTCGCCGAAAGAATGATGGAAGCGGATTTTGGACTTTTCCGTCACGTCTTCATAGGACGGAAAGCGGGCGGAAACCGGGGCTTTCTTCGTCCCGTCTACCGGCTGTTGCGCGAACAGATTCCAACCAAGAATGGAAATCGAAACGCAGAGAACGGCTATAACTGTGCGCGCTGCCTTTGGCTGGTTAATTGCCATGGGCGTCCCTTGCAGCGTTCTGACTCTGCGTAAGCCGTGTCGGTGTATCAAACCGTTTGAGGGTCATCGGCCAGCGATTCTCGGGAGCAATCGCTTGATCGCTATGACATCCCGCGCAACCCCGCTGTTCACCGGGGCGTGACCATATATATCCGTGCTCGCTGCGGAGTACGTTTCCGTTCGCATCCAGCAACTCAAAGCGCACGGGCTGGTCCGCCGCGACCTCTACATAGAATGACCCGTCCTTTTCGACCGGCGCCTCTCCCAGACTTTCCTCCTGGGTGCGGCCTGCAGGCAGGGTCCATACCCGGACGCTATGAATTTCTGTCGCGGTACTTCTGGTCATATCCCCGGACGACGAGTAGCTGTCGAGCGCGATGAAATACCCGGAGTGCGATTCCGCTATCACGAGACTCCAGAATTTCTTTGGGACCGCATGTGCCAGGACCGGTACCGCCTGGAAACTGTTCTGTCGGGGGTCACCATAAATTTTCCTGGTAATCGCCCCCTTCCGCAGATCGAAGGCGTAAAGATCAAGTTTTCCCGCGCCATCGGCAGCACTCTTCTGCATCCTCGACACCATCAACTGCCCGTCAGCAATCTCTTCCGGAAAACCCAGTCGTTCCGTGCCGACAGCAACTGCCCGCTCGTGCACTTGCCCTTTCCTAACTTCCGTCAGCGTTCCATCGACCGGCGAACCGCTCGCGCTTTTGACGTATGCAATCGAACCATCCTCCAATTCGGCGACCTCGCCACGGACGGCAACGCCGCTATGCTCGCAACGCAGCGCATTCAAACCCGTTCCATCAGGCCGCAAGGTATACAGCAAACGATTCCTCGCAGCACCTTGGTCTTTGTCGAGTGGCCATGACGCCGATGCCACGATCCTTCCGTCGCGCAACACCGTCTCCACCCGCCAGTCGCCCGGCCCGAAGGTAATGCGCCGCGCTTCTGAACCGTCTAGCTTCGCAACGGCCAAAAATGCCGACGTATCGCTCCCTGCGTTCTTTGCGGTGTACACAATTTCACCGTCGGGCAAATACGCTGCGCTCATGCAGTCCGCGTCGCAGCTCGTAACCTGCTGCTTCTGGCCCCCATCGAGGTTCATTTCCCATATTTGCCATGGCGCGGAAGGGCTCTTTTTCGCGGAAAACATCACCCGCGACGCATCGAAACTTATACGCGGACCAGCCGCTGCATAGAGTCCCTGCGTCAGCTCGAGAGGCTGTCGATCCGATCTGGAGTTCAAATCCAGCCGGACTATGCGGCTGCCTTCGGGAAATTTCAGAGAGGTCGGAGATGCCTGAATTTGCGCGGCCTGGACGAAGACAATCGTGGTCGGTGTCGGGGAGAGCGCTTGGGGGCGTGCCAAACAGGGGTTAGAGACTCCGCATAGGGTCACGAGCAGCGCGAAACTGGCGACGGAAACTCCCTTTACCGGTCCCTGCCTTCCAGTTCGTTGGCGCCATCCACACATCATGGACCAGTGCGGCAACACCGCCGCGGTTCCCCTTGCGAGATAAGAAGAAATGTACGTCGCGAATCGAAAGTCGTCTGAGCTCGGCAACCCCGATCGCCGTGATGTATCGAGTAAACAGCGGGCTGTCGCGCAGAACAATAATAGGAACTAATTAGTTACGATACATTAGTGATTAACATCACGGCCCCCTGTGTCGCATGAACACAGTCGAGGTGACGCGGATCACGTTCAAAGGGTCATCCCTCCTCAGTCCATTGCGCTGTCTCAGGCAGTGGCAAGCCACTCTGGCCACAAACCAAGCTCCATCTAGAACAAAACAAACCGATTCGCGGCAGAACCGAATATCGCCCATATTTTCCACAGGTGTGCTATAGTGGTGTTGCGCTTAATCCCGCGGTTGTGTTGTGCGGTCCCTCAAGCTTCAATAGAGAATACCCGCCATCAGTTCTCTCCGTTTGTTTTCAGCGTAATCAAACTAAGACTGGCTTTGCTAGTCCCACGAACACCACTATGTGTGTGCGTAGGGGCCGCACCAGCAAGAAAGTAAAATGCAAAATTTTTCAGAATTACCGATTTCCCCGTACATGAAGGAACGGCTGTCATCCTCAGGATTCTCGACACCCACACCGGTTCAGGCTGCGGCCATCCCACAAGCCCTAGAAGGCAAGGATGTGCTGGCAACAGCGCAGACCGGCACGGGCAAGACGTTGGCTTTTCTTGTCCCTACGATCGAGAAATTGTTGAAGGAGAGCACCCCTGGAGTGAAAGCTCTGGTACTCGTACCGACTCGTGAACTTGCGATGCAGGTACTCGAGGTGTACAACGTCCTTCGCGGCAAGCAATTATCTCCTGCGGCACTCGTCGTGGGCGGCTTGGCCGAGGGCTCACAAATCAACGCCATCCGCAAGGGTGCCCGTATGGTTGTTGCGACCCCTGGCCGTCTGCAGGACTTTATCGACCGCAAGCTCATCAACCTGGCCACCGTGAAAACGCTGATCTTGGACGAAGCCGACCGCATGCTCGATATGGGTTTCCTCCCCGCGATCCGCAAAATTGCCAATATGATCCCGAAGGACCGCCAGACCTTGTGCTTCTCGGCGACACTCGAAGGCTCGGTTGCGAACCTCGTGAAGGACTACACACGGAACGCTGTGCGCCTGTCGTTCGGTTCAACCCTGAAACCAGCCGAAAACATCAAGCTTCATGCGTATGAAGTCACTGTAGATGGCAAGGCAGACATGCTGCATCGGTTGCTCACGAAGGAGACCGGTCGTACTCTCGTCTTCTCTCGCACAAAACGCGGCACCGAACGCATCACGAAGAACCTGATTCGCCAGGGCATTCAGGCCACGATGATCCACGGCGATCGCTCGCAATCGCAACGCACTACTGCGCTTACGGCTTTTCAGCAAGGCCGCTTTCGCGTTCTGGTCGCTACCGACGTCGCCTCTCGCGGCATCCACGTGCAGAACATTGCTCACGTAATCAATTACGACCTGCCCGAAGTGGCAGAGAGTTTTATTCACCGAGTTGGCCGTACCGGCCGCGCAGGTGGACATGGCTCGGCTTCTACCCTGTTTGTAAAGGAACAGCGCACGGAGTTGTTTCAGCTCGAGCGCACGCTCGGTATCAAAATCGAGCGGATGCGCCCGGACGGAACCGCTCATGCCCCGGGTCAGGAGAAAGAACGCCACCCGAGTGCCGGCAAGGGCCGCGGGTTTGTGAGTAACGAGCATTCGGCAGCCAAGAACGCCGCACGCATGGTGCAGCTTCCCGGTGAACGACTCCAAGCCCAGCTTGAAGGGTAATAGACAGAGCGCAGGTAGCGGCAAGACCCGGGACATGGCAGGTTCTGCCCGTCCCGGGCACAAGAAAGACCGGGCTTTCGATCAGAATTAGCCCGATTTGCGAGTTTCGGGTTTTTCCTCAGCTTTGTTGGGGCTCAGAGATTGGACACGTGGTGTATGATAGAGGGAGTCCAACTTGAGCTAATCATGCTGTGTGTTGGCCGTGGAGATCGGATAAACCGTAGTCAGACAAAAACAGTTTGTCCGAGATCATCACCACTCGGCTGCACTCTGTAAAACATCTTTCGCCTCTTCATCTGTGCGTCCAGGTGTTTTCTGCTTCATGTTCGTAGTAGGAATTCCCGGTGAATTTCGGGCGGTAGTTTGTGGGGGAAAATTTGTCACTGCTGCTACAGGAAAAATTTGAACAGTTTCGTACGTTGCTTACCCTTGGTAAGGAGCGTGGCTATCTTCTGATTGACGAAGTCAACGAACTTCTTCCTGCTGAAGAACACACCCCGGAAGAAATCGACAACCTGTTTTCGACAATTCAACGCGACGGGATCGACGTCTACGAGGATCTTGCCGCAGCTGAGGCCGGCGTGGCAGCGCTGGAAGTTGCTGACGCTGTCGAAGTGCATGTTGAACCCGTTGTGCGCGAAGAAGAGGCGGAAGTCGATCATGCGCCGCGACCGGCGGAAAAGACCAATGATCCGGTTCGCGTCTATTTGAGGGAGATGGGCGTTGTGCCCTTGTTGACCCGTGAACATGAAGTGGCCATCGCCAAGAGAATCGAACGCGGCCATCTTCGGGTGCTCAAGGCGATTTCCCGTTCTCCGCTGGTCCTGAAGGAGCTTTTCTCGGTTGCCGTGGAGCTGCGCAATGGCGGCCAAGCCATTAAGAAAATCATTCACTTCGACGATGAGGAACTGACCGAAGACAAGATCGAAGATAAGACCAAACAGACTTTGAAGATCATCGACAAGATCGAGAACTTGTATGCTACGGGCCTCAAACAGGCGATACATCTGGACGAGGTGCCGCGTGCCAACAAGCGCGTCTATCTTCGTTCGAAGTACAAGCTCTCCCGGACTCGCGTGGAAATGTCCCGTCTGGTGCGTACCATCGAGTTCAACGAACGTGAAAAAAAGCGCCTGATCGAAATCATGCGCCATACCGTCGAACGACTGCATTCGCTCGACCGTGAAATCATCCAGTTCGAGCGTCGCGCCAATGCTTCGAAAGGGCTGGCGGCTGCCACCGCTCGCAAGGATCTGCGCGCTCGCCGTCAACAACGGACCGATCTCGAAAAATCGAACGAAGTTACTTCTCAGAGCCTGAAGCGGACGCTCACCGTAATTTTGCGGGGCGAAGCCGATGCCGAGCAGGCCAAACGGGAACTGACGGAAGCGAATCTCCGCCTGGTCGTTTCCATCGCCAAAAAGTACACCAACCGCGGGTTGCAGTTCCTCGACTTGATCCAGGAAGGCAATATCGGCCTGATGCGCGGCGCAGACAAGTTTGAGTGGCGCCGCGGTTACAAATTTTCGACCTATGCGACCTGGTGGATTCGCCAGGCCATTACTCGCGCAATCGCTGATCAGGCGCGCACGATCCGTGTGCCCGTGCACATGATCGAGACGATCAACAAGCAGGTTCGCACCAGCCGCCAGATGGTCCAGGAACTCGGTCGTGAACCGACCGCCGACGAAATTGCCAAACGGATGGATATCCCGGTCGACCTGGTGCGCAAGGCCAAGAAAATTGCGCAGCAGCCGGTGTCTTTTGAGACGCCAATCGGTGAAGAGGAAGAAACACACCTCGGCGACTTCATTGAAGACAAGACCGTCGTGCTCCCTTCAGAGGCGGTAATTAACCTCAACCTGAAAGAACAGATCGCTTCAATGCTCCGCACCCTAACCCCTCGCGAAGAGCGCATCATCAAGATGCGTTTTGGCCTGGACGATGGCAGCGAACATACTCTCGAAGAAGTGGGTCAGACGTTCGCGGTCACTCGCGAACGCATCCGTCAAATCGAAGCAAAAGCCCTCAGAAAGCTGCGTCATCCGTCGCGTTCGCGGCGATTCCGCATATTTCTGGAAGGCTCGATGTAATCGTTGTAGCCATACTCGTTGCGCGGTGAACTTGCTGGAAAGATCGTCAGGAGACGTAGCATGAAGAATCTATTCGTAGGCAACATGAGCTTCCAAACCACGGAGAGCGAATTGACCGAACTATTCAAGCCGTTCGGCGCAATCACGCGCGTTCGCGTGGTGATGGATCGCGAAACTGGCCGCGCCCGCGGCTTCGCATTCGTCGAAATGCCGAATGACGAAGAAGCCGCAAAGGCAATCTCGGCCCTCGATGGAGCGGCCGTAGGCGGAAGGAATATTAAAGTGAACGAAGCTCGCCCGAAGGAAGCGGGCGGGTTCCGTCCCGGCGGTGGCGCTGGCGGCGGTAACCGTCCGTACGGCGGTGGCGGCGGAGGCCGGCCCGGTGGCGGCGGTGGGCGTCCGAGCGGTGGAGGCGGAGGCCGAGGCGGCCGGGACAAAGAGCGTTTTTCAAATGAAGACTATCGCGAAGCTGCGCGTCAACCGCGTGAACCTCGCTGGTAAGTCCGGACAGTTTGTAGTGGCCAGCCGCTGCTCCCTGCGGCAATCAATCTAAGGAGGCTATATGCCAACAACCTTTCAGAAACGTCAAAAGGAAATGAAGCGGCAAGAAAAGCAGAAGATGAAGCTCGAACGCCGCGCCCAGAAGAAATTGAACGAAGGCGAAAACGGCGCTCCAGCCGACGGACTCGACGAATTGAGAGTCCTCGACGCACCTCAAATCCTCGAAGAGTTCATGGATTTGCCGGTTGTCGATCCCCGGGTGAAGCGCTAGGTTCAATTTCTCAAGTACAAAGATCATCGGCACTCATTTGAAAGAACAGGCCGCTCTGGCATCAGCCGGGCGGCTTTTTCCTTCCTCCTCAGATTTCTTGCGTGCCGTGGCTGGTTCATCAGTGCCCGAACGGAAAAAAGGCCACCCGGCGCGTTCGCCAGTGGCCAGTACAGAATGACTCAGATTCCCGCGCATAAGCGCAAAGGCTGTTCTTTGAATACGAGTGGTGGGCCGCCCGTGTGGTGATATCTGTTCGTCAGGGCCTCCCCTTCCCGATTTCAGCGCGTCGCGGACTTTGGCTCTACTGCTGTGAGCAATTCCACCGTCCGAACCCTACCTTCGAGTACGCAGGCTTCCAGCTGATCGAACCTCCGTTGCCAGTCTGAGCGCCTCAGAACGATGCGGCGGTCCTCTTCGGGCGACATGAGCGATGGCCGGCAAGAACTCCGGATCCAGCCGAAAAAAGCGAAATTCATAATGACTCCTACCGATGAAGATAAACCCTCACATTGTTAAGCGCACGCTTAAGTATAATGCGCTCGGGTACATTGTCAAGCACGTACTTAAGTATGTGTAAATTGATCTGCGAGCTTCAGGAGACCGGGAATCCAGCGATGCGGCCGACCGATGGACGGAGTTCGCGATGCTCCGCGTGATCGGCATACGGCTGTCCTGGTTGTTTCCGCTCCCTTCCCGCTCGCAACGGCCCTTATCCCCCCAGACCCTTTCAGGACGAAGCACGTACGTTGCCTAAAGAAAGACTCGGGAGTACATTCTCGGTTGGCCTGGAATTCAAAGAGGAAGTTCTGACTGAAGAGGAACTTTTATGAAACGGCGGGAATTTCTGCACTCTGCAGGCGTTATTACCGCAGCAATGGCATTCCCAGGGACGGATCGACTGTTTGGCGAGAGAACAGCAGCGGAATCCTGGCGCACGTTCGACGTCACGACGAGCATACAAGTCCTGAAACCTTCCGGGACCACGCGAATATGGGTACCATCAGCGCTCATTACGCCAACCCCCTTCCAGAAGACGTTTGCGAATGAATTCAAGGCCGAGGGTGGTACCGCAAAACTGATGGACGGCGGCATCGTCGATTCGCTGGGAATCATTGCAGCGGAATTCCCCGCAGGCGGAATGCCGATACTCTCGGTGACGAGCCGGGTTATGACCAAGAATTTTACGGTTGACCTTTCTCTACCGGGTGAAGCAGGACCTGGCAAGCAAGAGGAGTTGAAGCACTTTCTGCGGGCCACCAAGCTGATGCCCACCGACGGCATTGTGAAAGCGACGGCGGCCGAGATTACCATGGGTTCGACCACGGACCTCGAGAAGGCCCGCGCGATCTATGAATGGATCGTAGAGAACACCTCACGGAATCCGAAGACGAGGGGCTGCGGGCTCGGAGACATCCGCTTCATGCTCGAAACCAAGGATTTGAGCGGCAAATGTGCCGACATCAATGCACTCTACGTCGCCCTCGCGCGCGCAGCTGGCCTCCCGGCCCGGGACGTCTATGGCATTCGCATCGCGAGCTCGGAACTGGGATACAAGAGCCTTGGCACTTCGTCACAGAAGGTCACGAAAGCGCAACATTGCCGCGCCGAGGTATACCTGCGCGGCTACGGCTGGGTTCCTGTCGATGCGGCAGATGTACGCAAGGTGGTTCTCGAAGAGCCACCCGGGAATCGTCCGCTCGACGACGAGATGGTGAAGCAGGCTCGAGCACGACTGTTTGGATCCTGGGAAATGAACTGGATCGCTTACAACTACGCGCACGAGGTGGAGTTGCCAGGATCACGCGGCGCGTCAGTCGGATTCTTGATGTACCCTCAGGCGCAAACGGCCGATGGGCGGCTCGATTGTCTTGATCCAGACAACTTTAAGTACGAAATCACTTCAAGGGAGTCCACTTCTACAAGCGGGTGACCAACTACTAGTTCGCGAAAAGTGTGCCGCCGGCAGCTGGCGGCGAGGCGGCTTTTCTGGTCCTGAGCGATATTCCCCAAGGCCCGCATGGTACGTGCGGAAACACTGCTGCGCATTTTCGATAGTCGCAGCAAATGACGTGCAAGAGCATCGAAAGCACACTCTTCCACAGGCGGACCTAGCTGGAAGCCGTTTCGAGCTCCACCAATTTAAAACCAAGCCTTTCTGCCGCACGCGACATCTAACCTCCAGTTCCGGCGGTCCTGCCGGACACAGAGTAGCTTGGAGATGTGATCAATGACTGAATCTCCTGATATTCGGACGAAGAGAATTTCACTCAAGGACGGAGCCGGCCATATGCCGGCAATGGGCTTTGGCACTTTAATTGCCGACGCAGACCTGACCCTTACTGCGACCAGAGACGCGCTGGAAGCCGGATTTCGACACTTCGATTGCGCCGAACGATACCGGAACGAGCGCGAGGTAGGAAGAGCGTTGAAGGCAGGACTTGCGGCTGGAGGGATCGCGCGTGAAGAGCTGTTTGTTACTACAAAGCTGTGGAACTCCAACCACCGGCCCGCGCGCGTCGAGCCGGCTTTCGAGGCTAGCCTGGACAGACTCGGGCTCAAGTATATGGATCTCTATCTCATTCACACTCCATTTGCATTTCAACCCGGGGACGAGCAGGATCCGCGAGACCAAAACGGCAATGTTCTCTACGATCACGGAGTGACCTTGCTCGACACCTGGAGAGCGATGGAAAGTCTCGTCGATCAGGGCAAGTGTCGGGCCATCGGACTCTCAGACATTACGTTGGACAAGCTGAAGCCCATCTATGAATCGGCGAGAACCAAGCCGGCGGTGGTCGAAGTGGAAGCGCATCCATATTTGCCCGAAACGGAACTACTGGAGTTCTGCAAGGAGAGGGGCGTTGTGCTTTTGGCTTTTGCACCATTAGGTCACGGGATGAAGCCGGGACTGCTCGAAGATCCAGTCATTTCTGCTATCGCCAAGCGAGTTGGCCAGACTCCGGCGCAGGTGCTTCTCGCTTGGGCGGTGCAGCGCGGCACAGCTTTACTTACAACGCCAAGGACTGCGGCTCGCGCGAGAGAGAATTTCGACATCTCTGCCCTTCCGGACGATGCACTTAGCGAAATCAATCGAATTCAGACAAGACAGAGACTGAATGACGTGGTAAACACCGGCGTCCCAGGTTTCATTCCGCAGGCTAGTCCAACATAAACGCGAAACCGCGGCAGGGCCCTTGCTGAGTCGTCTGCGAGTTGTTCAAGGACCGCTACGGTCCAGAGACGTTTAATGCACTTGTGATATAGGCGACAGCCGATGAGAGGCGAACAACGAAACCGCTACTATAACGATGTATAAGCCGAAGAGCCCGCATAGCAATCGTTTGTTACCCTCAGGGGTCAGGTCAAAAGCGGCCAACGGGGATCATGTCAAAACCGGCCAACGGATGTGGCCCGGGACAAGGTTCTTTTATCCCATCTTCTCTTGATCCGGCAAGTCTGTTTTCGTTCTCCAGCTCCGTGGTCCGCATTTCAAGATATGCCCGTGGTGTAGCAGCCGGTCGAGCATTGCGGTGACGGCCGCGCTGTCTCCGAGCAGTTTGCCCCAGTCTTCCACAGGGCGGTTCGAGGTGACCATGGTGCTGGCGCGCTCGTGACGGCGCATCACGATTTCCAGCAGTTCTTCTGCCGCTGTGGGCGCTAGCTTGCGCATTCCCAGATCATCGATGATCAGCAACGGCACGGTGGCCAGGAGTTCCATATGCTCTTTGCGGGTTCCATCGATGGTGGCTTCCGTGATTTCCTCAAGCAGCTTGTGGGCCTCGCGGTAGAGCACTCGATAGCCCTGTCCGATGACCGCTTGTCCGATGGCCTGGGCTAAGTGACTTTTGCCGGTGCCAGGTGGACCTAGGAAAAGTGAGTCTTCGCGGCGAGCGATGAACGTTGCTGTCGCCAGATCGAAAACCAGACTTCGATTCATCTTTTTGTTGAAGTTGAAATCGAAGTTGTCGAGAGTTTTCTGCGGGTCGCGAAACTGTGCTTGTTTTCTTCGTCGCTCCAGCAGCCGGTCGGTCCGCCGCGTGAGTTCGTCCGACACCAGGCAGGAGAGGAAGTCGATGGGGGCCATCGGTTCCGCCTGGGCCTGGTGCAGACGCGTCTCAAGCACGGCAGCGATGCCGCCGAGGCGCAGTTGTCTTAACGCACGATTGAGTTCGATTAAATTCATTCTGCTTGCTCCTTGAGTTTGAGATTGATGAAGTCGCGATACTCGGTGAGTTCACGGATCAGCGGATCGACCTGCCGGAGGCTCAGTTGTGGGCGGCGCTCGAGATAACGGCGCACGAAGCGATACTCCGGCACACCGATCTCGATGGCCGCGGCACAGGCATCTTCAAGAGCCGCCGTACCGTATTTCTTGGCCAAGGAGAGGATCCCCAGGATGCGACGAATGCCCGCCTCGCCTTGTCGCTGATAGATGGCCACAGACAGTACGCCGATCTGCCTTCCAGCGTGGCCTGCGCGGCGCAACAGCTGCGCGGTACTCAACGGCATTTTCTTTGGGTAGTCTTCGTTCTTGATGCGATACCAGCCGCGCTTCTGGCGAATGTGTTCGCGGAGAAGTTGATTCGTACCGGGATGCAGGATGCGCACGTGCAGCGCATCCCATTGCACTTTGACGCTTCGTCCGATCCAGCCCGGTGGTAATCCGTAATACGCAGCTTCGACTTCTACACAGCCGTCGAGATGAACGACGCGTTCTCCATACTGGTAGTAGCGGAAGGGTTCGAGTGGAAGAGGAAGCAACGATGGTTTTTCCTCCGCGAACATGGCTGCCACTTGTCGTTTCGTGGTGCCATGAATGCGCGTATCGGCCCAGCGTTCTTCCCAGCGATCCAGATAAGCTTGCGCTTCCTCCAGACTTTCGAAGCGCTGGCCTTTGAGCGGAGTCTTCTGCGCGTGTCCGACACCTGCTTCCACTTTTCCTTTGCGATCGGGATCTTTAATCCGGCACGGCATAGCCACGACGCCGTAGTGTGCGAGTACATCTCGAAACAACGGGTTGAGTGTGGGATCGTAAATATCCGCAACGATGACTCCTTCGCGCAGATTATCGAGAACTACCAGACGCGGACACCCACCTAATCGACGAAAGGCTTTCTCATGCAGTTCAGCCCACACCAGGGAACTCGAACGCCAGATCAACAGCCGCACCGACTTGCGACTGTAACCGAGAGTCAGCACGAACAGTCGGGTTCGCCGGTATTTCCCGCTTTGCGGGTCGCGCACCATCGGGCCCGATCCGTAATCGACCTGGGCTTCTTCACCAGCCGCGGTCTGGATAATCCCCACGGCTTCTGGCAGCGCTGTTCCATGGAGCTTGCGAACAAAGCGCTTCACCGTCTGATAGCTGCCAGAAAATCCGTGATCGGAAACCAGATCCTGCCAGATAGCTTTGCCATTGCGTCCACGACGGAGCCCCTGGTCGATCAGTTCGCGGTACGGCTCGCAGGCGCTGGTGGCTCGATCCTGGTTTTCCTTGGAAGGTGAAATCGGCAGGCTAAAGTCGGGGGTCACCTCGTTGGCCGGTTTTGAATCCGCCGGGTCGGGGGTCACCTCGTTGGCCGGTTTTGCCGGCGCTCGCCGCCCCCAGGCACCCGGCGGTCGTACCGCGATCCCGGCCGCCTTGAGGTAAGCGCCTGCTGTTTCTCGACGCACACCGGTGGCTTGCTCGATGCGCCGCAAGGCCCATCCGAGCTTTCCCAGTGCGATAACTTGTTGTTTCTTCTCTTCGCTCAAGACATTGCTCATGCTGACAGAGGCTATAAGCCCTCTCGTCAGTGTCAATGTCCCGGGGTTTATCGTTGGCCGGTTTTCAGGTGACCCTCATTGGCCGGTTTTGGGTGATCCCTGAGGGTTACGCTTGCTCATCTGAAGTTCTGACCACGGGAGTGGCACCTTGCGGCTTTGCCAAAGTGCCAACACGAGTCCTACGACCACAGACGCGAACGAGCAAAGGCCAAGCCATAATTCGATCGAGGCAAGGGCTCGCGGAAAGGCGACTGCACTTATCTCCAGTCCCTCGAACGTCGATTTAAATCCTATCGCAGTGAGTAATGTCGCGAAGATACCGTAGTATCCGGATCTCCGAGTGCGGTCCGGGAATGCAGCGGCACAGGAAAGCATGAGAGCGGCCATACAGCCGTGAATCAAGTTCATTGTCGGAACGCGAAATACCGTAAATAGCGACTTGGACGCCATGAGAATTGTATTCCCAACCGTGAATCGCAATACGGGCATCGACGATGGAAGTGCGGGATAACTCACGGCAACAAGCAGAAACGGAGCGACGTAGAGGGCACTGATTAGATATCCTCCTATCTTTGTTTTGTGAATGGATGTTTCGATCCTCGCGGCTGCGATTTCAATGTAATACGACACGTTTACGGCGCACCCTAGTGCCCTCGGTCAGGCTCTTACGAGCCGGAATTCCCGACGAACCGGGAGTTTGGCTCCGGAATGGCACAGAACGCCAGCACATTCCTTCTGTCTCCGTAGTTGGAATCTGGAGCCCCACTCGAGCAGTCCGTGATCAAAATGATTTATGCCGACACTGCGCACTTGGAGAAGTTAACAAAACAGTCATGTTATTGCGGATTTTCGAGGCGTGATAGAGTGTCGCAAATTACGAAATTCAGTTACTATCGAGTCGTCCTAAATTCAACGGCGGGATCCAAATGACAAAAATGAAGAAAATCTTCCTGAGCATACCTGCGTTCACGATCGGACTGTTCCTTGTTGCTGGGTGTGGTGGGAAGAACGATGCCATCAATCAGGCCGAAAAGAAGGATGCGGTCAACGGCGTTCCCGTCCCCAGCATCGCCGAGACCAAAGAAATCGCCGAGCAGGGATTCATTTACGGTTTACCGCTCGTGATGAACTACGCTGTCATGAATGAGTTTGCTGTCGACACAAACTCCGGTCAGTTTAAGGCGCCTTTCAATCAAATCAATAACGAGCATAGAGTCGCCACCCCGGACGATACGGCGGTCATCACGCCAAACAGCGACACTCCGTACTCGGTGCTATGGTCGGATTTACGCGCCGAGCCGCTAGTGGTGTCGGTGCCAGCGGTTCAAAAGCCCCGCTACTACTCTGTGCAGCTGATTGACGGCAATACCTATAACTTTGGATATATTGGCAGCCGTGCTACCGGCTTTGCCCCTGGAAGCTATCTCATCGTTGGCCCCAACTGGAAAGGTGCAACGCCAGCTGGCATCAAGAAAGTCTTTACATCTACCACCCCGTTTGCGTTGATTCTGTTTCGCACCCAGCTCATCAATCCGCAAGACATGCCCAACGTCGAGAAGATTCAAGCTGGCTACAAAGCTGAGCCGCTGTCTACGTTCTTAAAACAGACCCCACCGCCTGCCGCTCCGAAAATCAACTTTGTTCCTGCGACCACCGCCGGCATAAAAGCAAATTTTTATGAGTATCTCTCTGCTGCTCTCGAATTTGTGCCGCCGTCGCCCGAGATCAAGGATATTCGGGACAGGCTTGCCAGCATCGGGATCGGACCGGGTAAGAAGTTCGAGTTCAAAGATCTCTCCATGGAACATAAAGCCGCCATCTTGCTCGGTATGAAGGAAGGCGACGACAAGGTCGATAAATTCCTTTCCAGCGGGAACAAGAACATTAATGGCTGGAATGTTGGCGCGTTCTTCGGCGACAAGGACTTCTTCAAGACCAATTGGGTGATGCGTGCTGCCGCAGCCAAAGGCGGACTTTACGGGAACAATGCCGATGAAGCGATGTATCCGTATACCCGCACGGACGGCAAGGGCGAACCGCTCGACGGTAGCAAGCACAACTATACGATCACATTCCCTGCCGGGCAGCTTCCGCCAGTTAATGCCTTCTGGTCAGTGACGATGTACGACGGCAAGAGTCAGTTCCTGATAAAAAATCCGATCAAACGCTACCTTATCAATTCTCCGATGCTGCCCAACATGAAAAGGAATGCGGACGGGTCGCTGACGATTTACATACAAAAGGACTCGCCTGGTAAAGATAAGGAACCCAATTGGCTTCCCGCGCCCAACGACACCATTTACTTAGTGATGCGCTTGTATTGGCCGAAAGAAACTCCTCCGTCGATACTTCCGCCTGCCGAAGGCACCTGGCAACCGCCAGCAGTGCACGCGCAATGAGGCGAAGTCTCCAATAATTCGACAAGGCACGCTTGGCTAGCCCCTCGGGACACTGACAGGACGAGATATGAGGACCAATTCCTTCCTGGCCTGCGCTCTGATGCTCTGCGCGTCAACAATCGCTTTTTCGCAATCGGACGGACACAAGCCGTTCAGGGATGCGAGCGTTATGTACCCTCGCGCAGACAGCACGCCGCAAACGGCACCGGCTATTTCATCAGGATTCAGACTCAAAGCAGCGCTCGAACCTGAGTCGACTACCGGCACGAACTTGATTGCATAAAAATGTCGGCTCCTCGACCTAAGTAAACTTCGGCCGCTTGACGACCCAAAGACTCGGGAGGGGAGCCGGAGAAATGTCCGAAGGTTAGTGACTCTGCAGTAGCGAAAAGCTGCCGGCAGCAGGCGGAGAAGGTTGTTGTTGAGATGAGGAGGAGGTAGTCAGGAGAGAAGTGGCCTCGTCGATTTGTTTGCGTGTCAGCAGGTGCGAGATCTGCTTGCGGTGGTCCGCCCCAGAGGCGTCACCTGCGGCGAGCGCGCTGGAATACCAAACATAGGCAGCGACGTAATCCAGTGGCAGGCCTCTCCCCTGCTCGTAAAGGTAAGCTAGGTTTGTTTCCCCGCTGGGCAGGCCTTGTTGCGCGGCCAGCCGCACCCATCGGGCCGCTTCCGTGTAATCGAGCTCAACACCCAGGCCTTTGTAGTAAGAAACCGCCAGATTGTTTTGAGCCTCGGCGGATCCGGAATCCGCCGCAGCGCGAAACCACCGGGCCGCTTCTTTGTAATCGCGGCGGGTCCCGGAGCCCAGGTAGTAAAGCGTCGCCAGATTGCACTGGCCGACAGGATTCCCGTGTTGCGCGGAAGCCAGATACCATTCGAACGCCCTGCTCACGTTCTTCGGAACACCCTGGCCGTGCTGGTGCAGCGAGGCCAGATTGTTTTCGGCGGACGAATGGCCCTGCAGTGCCGCGGAGCGGTAGCTCTCCGCGGCCTTGGCGTAATCACGGGGAACGCCCTGGCCATGTTCGTACAAGTAGCCGAGGAGGAATTCCGCGCTGGCATTGCCCTGCGCGGCGGACGCACGGAGCCACTTGAGGGCGGATTGGTAGTCCGCATTGGTGGGATCGTGACGCAGATATGACTGCGCGAGGTTGTATTGAGCAACGGCGTTGCCCTGCTCCGCCAGCGATCGCTGCTCGGAAGACGACGTGCTGGCATTTTGCGGAGATTGTGGTGCTGCGGAACTGATCTGAACCGTTGCCAACGCTGCGGCGAGAAGCAACAACGACGTTGGTAACGAGTGCGAGTGGCGTTTGCGTAACTTCATAGTGGTCCCCCTTTTTTGTACGGAAGTTCATTTTGGTGAGCCAGACTTTCTGGCCGGTCCAAAAAAGAACGGCTGTAGAGCCAGCAAGCACCGCGAGCACACACCATCGCGATGGCGCAAAACGGACAGTGGCACAGTGCCGGCCAAATGCTGACGCGACACGTCTGCCCCTGACACGCCGAACGCGTGACGATCTACCTGAACCACTCGGCTAGCTGGATTGCTAGTGTAGTGACGACTGAACCTTTGAAAATGTTTGGTCTTGTTGCGAAATTTTTATAAAGCTGCAGTTCGAACCGAGGTTTCGATTGGCGTGTGTGGGATTGCGGATGTCTAAGCGCTTTCTAACGGCAAGCAAGGAGGCGGCTCATGAAGCTATGCTTCAAGGCACTCTTGATAGGGTCCCGCAGTCAGTTGTGCAGGTAGCCCGGGATACATCTTGGCGACGTTAAGATTCGAGCTATCTTGCCGAAGTCAGCGCTGATTTCGCATCAATTGGCTTCATTTGCCTCGCAATCTTGGATGGTGCAGTTGTCTGCTTGGACGATCAAGGCGTCAGCCGTTCAATCCTGCTTGAGGGTGGGGCCGGTATCGAGACCGTGAGTGTCCTGCTAGGCCACCAGAGCATCCGCGTCACTTAAAAACACTATAACCCGTGGGTCAAACCCGCCAGGATGCGCTCGATAAGGCCGTCGAAAGTGCGATGCGATCGTGAGATCGTCTGCACAAAAAAGGCACAATTTATGTTTTCCCAAAAAAATACAGTAAGGACATTGGCGTCGTGCACGATATTTTGGCGGAGGCGTGTGGAAATCGAACGCATAGCCCTAACTGAAAATGTGCAAGTTATTGATTTCACTGAACCGCTGTAGGGGCTAAAACGGCTACAACTGCCCTACAATCCTACAATGACTACAATGTGCAAATTGTACAAAATCCAAATGCTAACCGCCATTGTCCTAAACCTTTTTGTGTGTCTCTCGTCACTGCTGGATTTTCTCTCGTTGGTTTATTCTTTCCCACGCCATGAAGTCTCTTACTCAGGGGTGTTCGTGGTGACATGATGAGCACCGATAGGGATGTCCGTGATGCAATCCTGTTGCTCGTTGACGCCTGCAATAATTACCAAAAGCGAAATCTAGCTCTTACCTCCGCGTTTCGGTCGCTGCAACTGAGTGATAATCTCAGCGAGTGCGACATACAGGCTGAGGCGTTGAAGGCTTACAACAATGCAGATGCCGCAGTTGAAGCCCAAGCCAAAGAAATAAAGTCTGTACTACAAGGCTCAGGACCGTTTTTAGAAGTTCTAACAAAGTTTGCGACTCAGCACTATACAGAGTTCGAGTAGTTCTTTCGTAAGCGTTCGGTGAGTACATCTGGCCGAAGTGTGGGTTGATGTGGAAGATGGCCCGAAGTGGACGCCTACGAAAGTGTCCACTTGGGGAAGTGGGTGTTGAAAAACTCGAGGATTGTTGGAGATTCTAGGTCCGAAGCGGTGTTCGGGAATTTGGAAGGTATGTCGCTTTCTTCTTTTATCCTAAATGGAAGCTGCGGCCGATTGTAATGATCTCCTTTTCAAGAACCCCGCAAGTCGTTTCAAGTTCTGGGCAGTGGCAGCGAGCAGAAACTGTTCTCGAACAAACTTCCTCCTTCGCAAACGGACGCGCTGCAGTCCGATCTGGTTCTTGAGTTCCCCAAACAGCGCTTCTACTTTGCGACGGTGGCGTTGCGCAGTTGTGAAGGCTGGACCTTTCGCCCTCTCCCTGGCTCGTTGTCGCACCGCTTCGTCGACGTGCACCACAATTTGCCGATACCGTCCGGTGGTGCAGTTCGCCTTTTGCGAGCAGTCGCCACACTTTCCGATGGTTGCCCGATAGATGTGACTTCGGTTAGCGAGTTTTATGCCGATGTATTTCAGTTGCTTTCCTTCAGGGCACTGATAACTGTTCGTTTCTGGATCGTACGCAAACTTCTCAATTCCATACAGATTGTTTTTCGGCGCAGGATGCTCTCTCACAGAAATGAAGGAAGTGATGCCTCGCTCGTCCAACCAAGCCAAGAGCTCACCGCTCCCATACGCTGTGTCGGCGGCGACGGAATGGGGAAATCTTCCTTGCGTTTCCGCGAACCGTGTGATCATTTCGCGTGCCGCTACCCTTTCCAGATTTGAGCTAGCCGCCGTGGCCTGAACTCCAACAATTACGCAGCTTTGGTTGTCGATCAGATAGTTGTCGAAGTATCCGAGCTCCGCAGGTCGCTCGCCCTTAGTAAAGTAAGCCGCATCAGGATCGGTCGTCGATATCCTCTCTTGTGAGTGTGCCGGTTCTTCAGCGGGATTCTCTTGCTCCAGATCAGCCAGGTACTCGCGAACGGTCCGTTTGACGTGCGCCACTTCCGTCAATTGTTCACGAGGAATGCGG
The DNA here is from genome assembly GCA_963723725.1 of Candidatus Acidiferrales bacterium. Classification (GTDB taxonomy): domain Bacteria; phylum Acidobacteriota; class Terriglobia; order Acidiferrales; family UBA7541; genus Acidiferrum. Next base: position 8,658 of record CAVRSA010000009.1, on the reverse strand, counting down.
CTCGACTTGCTGGCGTTGGCTTGAACGAAAGTGCCATCCACTGACAGGTGCTCCGCCTCTACCAAACCGAGTCCCTTACAGCAGTTCACAATCTCTTCGAAAAGCTCCTGGAATATGTTCGATTCCTGAAATCGACCGTGACGGTTCTTGGAGAACGTGGAGTGATGCGGGAGTTCCTGATCGAAAGTCAGGCCTGTGAACCAGCGCCAAGCCAAGTGCATGCGCAACTCCTCGATGAGCTTGCGCTCGCTGGTAACGCCGTAGAGGTAGCCAATCAACAAGATGCGCAGTAAGAGTTCGGGGTCGATCGAGGGTCTGCCGGTGTCACTGTAGAAATCTTTCAATTTTTCGCGGACGAAGTCGAAACAGATGTGCCGGTCGATAAGGCGCAGCAGGTGGTGTTCGGGAATGTGATCTTCGATACGAGAGTAGTAGAACAGCGACTCTGAACGGGAGTGTTGTCCCATCATGCTCAGCAAGCCTCCGAGAATGGCGTTGATTAAGAACATACGCAAAACGCTTAAACGTTTAGACGCCCCGTGAGTCATTTGCGTTAAGGTAAAACGCCAATCGCGAAGAGTTTTTCAACACCCACGGGAATAGATGGACACTTCAGAACGGACAGTAGCTAAGAGAGAGCGGCAGAGACGACGGTGGCCGGTGGGAGAGAAGTGCCGTATCGTCGAGCAGGCGTTGAAGCCGGGCGCATCGGTTGCGGGGGTGGCGCTGGCGCATGGAGTAAACACCAACCAGGTGTTTAGTTGGCTGCGAAAGTATCGTCAGGGGCTACTGATCGAGCGAACCTCTGAACCGGTGAAATTGCTGCCAGTGCATGTGAGTGAGGCGCCGGCTAACAAAGCGAATCGATCCGGTAGCCGGGAAGGCAGCACAGCTGTAGCGGGCACGATCCAGATGGAATTTCCCAAGGGACATGTTCGCGTTATCGGAAGTGTGGACGGAGAAGCACTGCGCCTGGTGCTGGAGCATTTGCTCCGATGATCGGGTTATCCTCGGGGACTCGGATTTGGATCGTCGCCGGAGTGACGGACATGCGACGCGGTTTTGTGGGGCTGAGTGGAATGGTGCAGACGGAGCTGAAAGAGAATCCGTTCTCGGGTCAGGTTTTTATTTTTCGTGGGAAATGCGGTGATCTGATCAAAGTGTTGTGGTTCGATGGTGACGGGTTGTGCCTGTTCGCGAAACGATTGGAACGAGGAAGGTTTATCTGGCCGCAAGCGACGAGCGGGACGGTATCACTTTCACCGGCACAGCTTTCCATGTTGCTCGAGGGAATCGATTGGCGGCGGCCGATTCGCACACAAGCACCGCAGTTGGCGGTCTAAATCGTGGTTGATGCAGAGTTGATAAAGAAATCATTTGTCAAGAATTTCAGTCATGGCATACTGCGCACAAGATGGCTGAGCGCACAACACTTCCCGACCTCGACACGCTGGATTTCGCCGCACTAAAAGCGCTGATCGTCGCGCAGCACGAACAAATTCTTTCCCGAGACGAACAACTCCTTCGCAAAGAAGAACAACTTGCCTCACGAGACGAAGAGATCGACCGGCTGAAACTGCTGATCGCCAAGCTGCGGCGCATGAAGTTCGGGTCGAAGTCGGAGAAGTGGGACCGACAGATCGAGCAGTTGGAGCTGCGGTTGGATGAACTGGAGACCAGCCGCGCGCAGCAGCAGGCTGCTTCCCCAACTCCGATGACCGAGTCGGACGTGAATCGAGTGGCGAAACATGCGCGGAAGCCGTTGCCGGCGCATCTGCCACGAGAGACCCACAAGGTTTTACCGAAACAGGAAACTTGTCCCGGCTGCAGTGGCGAACTGAAGCCTTTCGGGGAAGATGTTTCTGAGATGCTGGAGTGGGTTCCGGAACATTTCAAAGTGATCCGGCAGGTTCGGCCGAAATTCACCTGTGCGTGCTGCGAGAAGATCGTACAGGCAGAAGCAGCGAGCCGTCCGATCGTCCGCGGAATCGCGGGGCCGGGACTTCTCGCCCATGTGTTGATTTCGAAATATTGCGATCATTTGCCTTTGTATCGACAGTCGGAGATTTATGCGCGGGACGGAGTGGAGCTGGATCGTTCGACCATGTCGGAATGGGTCGGAGGATGCAGCCGGTTGCTGGAACCATTGGTCGAGGCGTTGCGGCGTCACGTGATGAGCGCCGAAAAGTTGCACGCCGACGACACTCCGGTGCCGGTGCTGGCACCAGGCAAGGGCAAAACTAAAACAGGGCGACTATGGACCTACGTACGAGATGACCGGCCCTGGGGAGATACGACTCCGCCCGCAGTGTGGTTCGCCTACACGCCAGATCGCAAAGGCGAACATGTGAAAGCTCACTTGCGCGAGTTCACGGGCAAGCTGCAGGCGGATGGTTACGCGGGCTACGATGCGGTTTATGAAAGTGGACGCGTGCAAGAAGTCGCATGCATGGCGCATGTTCGTAGGCCGTTCTACGATCTGTACGAGGCGCACAAGTCTGCCGTAGCGAAAGAAGCGCTTGAGCGGATCGCGGCTCTGTATGTCATCGAGGATGAAATCCGTGGTCGTTCCGCTGAAGAACGGCGCGAGATTCGGAACGCACGCAGCCGGCCCTTACTGGAATCGATGAAACAATGGTTCGAAGAGACTTTGAACAAGCTGTCGAGGAAATCCGACACTACCAGGGCTATTCGCTATGCGCTGGGACGGTGGGAAGCGGTGATGCGCTTCTGCGACGATGGCCATCTGGAGATCGACAACAACGCGGAACGTTCGTTGCGGGCAGTTGTTTTGGGAAGGAAAAATTACTTGTTTCATGGATCGGATGCTGGAGGCGAACGCGCGGCGGCGATCTACGGCTTGGTAGGAACAGCAAAACTCAACGGCTTGAATCCCGAAACGTACTTGCGCGACGTGCTCTCCCTCATCGCTGATCACCCCATCAACCGAATCGAGGAACTATTGCCGTGGAACCTCGCAACGGAACTCACTGGAAATTCGAGCCGCGCTGCATAGTCAACTCGATACCGTCAAGATGTACTGACCGTACGCTTACGTTCTTTCCACGACCCTGGCAACACTAATCCTCTTCTCAACGCGGTACGTCGGTGCTGAGCAGCAGCCTATCGGAATCGAACTGGCACCTGAATTTTGTGGCCTACATGTACAAAGTGCCAGAGTCCCAAGACCTGCTCGCCCACAGAACCACGCAGCATCTGACACCTTATACTCGACCATCCAAAACAACCCGGACTCTCCGAAGAAGGGCATCTTTCGTGAAGGGCTTATGAAGCAACTCCATCCCAGGACTCAGCAGACCGTGCTGCGCCACCAATTCGTCGGTATAGCCCGATACGTACAGTACTTTGATGCCTGGACGTGACACACCGAGCGAGTCTGCCAATTCCCGACCATTCATCCCTGGCATGACCACGTCGGTGAGTAACAGGTGAATCTGTTCGCCATACTGCCGCGCGAGCTCGACCGCATGAAGGCCATTCTGGGCTTCCAGAATTTTGTATCCGGCGGCTTCCAGAATTTCGGTTGTCAGGAACCGTAGAGCCTCTTCGTCTTCAACGAGTATGATCGTCTCCGTTCCTCGTGGAATCTCAACGTCGGATGGCTGGGGGTCCACAGCGGCCAGACGTTCATTCATTCGCGGCAGGTAGATCTTGAACGTGGTCCCGACTCCTAGCTCAGTGTTTACCTGGATGTAACCTCCGCTTTGTTTTATGACTCCATAGACCATCGAAAGTCCCAGACCCGTGCCCTTCCCCAACTCCTTGGTAGTAAAGAATGGCTCAAAGATGCGAGATTGGGTCTCTGCGTCCATCCCGCACCCCGTATCGCTCACCGATAGTAAGACGTAAGATCCAGGCGCAACCTGTGGAAGCCCAACTGGTTGGTCATCCGTCAAGTCCAAGTTCGTAGTTTCAATTACTAACTGGCCTCCTCTCGGCATTGCGTCACGAGCATTGACGGCTAAATTCATGACCACCTGCTCTAGCTGCCCAGGGTCGGCCTTAATGTGACCGGCTGCAGGTTCCAGTCTTAGGGTCAACTGCACATCTTCGCCAATTAGACGCCGCAAAAGCTTAGTCACGTCGGTAATCAACGCGTTCAAGTCCAAGACCCTTGTTTCTAAGACTTGCCTTCGGCTGAATGCAAGTAATTGTCTGGTGACGGCAGTCGCACGTTGCGCTGCTTTTTCGATTTCGTGGATACGTTTCATCTGGGCAGTCGTAAACGCTGAAGACTCTTCGAGCAGTTGAGAGTTTCCAAGAATCACTCCCAAGAGATTATTGAAGTCATGGGCCACCCCTCCCGCTAGGAGTCCGATTGCTTCCATTTTTTGTGCCTGCTGAAACTGTTGTTGAAGACGTTTAGTTTCGGTAGTGTCCCGCGTGATCGTAAGAACGCATGGTTGTCCCTCAAGTTCAATCATCTCTGCTGACACAGATGCTTCGTGTTTCTCACCCGCGCTATCCAGAAGCTGTGCAGAAAAGTCGATGACCTTGCCGGATTCGTGTAACCTCTGCAGCACGGTCAGACGTGCCTGCGAGTCGACCCAATAACCGAGGTCTGAGACCGTCCTGCCAACAACCGCAGGACGCTCCAATTTCACAAGCGCCAAGAAAGCATCATTTGCATCCAAGAAACGACCCGCTGACTCCGTGGATATGGTCATCGGTAAAGGGCTACCGTGAAATGCCTTCCTAAATCGCTCTTCCGATTGTCGAAACCGTTCCTCGCTTTTGCGACGCTCAGAGTTGTCCGCTTCTAGAGCTTCATTTACCTTGGCGATTTGTTCTGTACGCTCCAACACTCTTTGTTCTAATTCGGCGTTTGATTGTTTAAGGGCAAGCTGTGCCGTGTCGCGCTCTCGGAGCGTTTGTTCCACGAGCAGACGACGCGCTTCGGACGCTCGCGCCTCTTGAATCAACGAAATTACGCGAGGGACTGTAAATGGAAGCAGAGTTGCGGTGGCGACCGATGCGAGTGCAGTTAAAACCAAGACGGCCGCCTCCAGTACGTAAAATGGCTTCCACACTGTGAGCGCCCCTATCAAGTGCGAGGTCCCACAAGCAACAATGAACAATCCAAACGCGAGGAAAATCCAATGAAAGGGTAAATCCTTCCCTCCGCGATAAATGAGATAGACCAGCGTTCCAGAGATTGCAAAGTACGCGAGCCCGACAAGGCCGTCGGCAATTACCTGAGTCCATGCCAGTGGGGCATTGCCTAGATAGCAGTAGATGTGGGGCATATATTTTGTCGATAGCAGTTCGTGCAACAATTTGGGTGAGACAACGAACAGAACCGCGATCGCTACCACCATTAAAACAATTGAGAAATGCACAAAACGCGGGGGAAAAGAGAAAGGCCCTCGCAAACGCCTTTCAAGCCACGAGATCGTCAAATTGCGCCTCCCGTGGCAGGGAGCCGACCACTCGAAAAACATTCGCTTTCTCGCAATCGGGGAATGCAGCAGCAACCGCCTGTGGAAATGCAGGAATGGCAGCTTACGTTCTGTAAGAGAATCTGCGCCATCAAGATGAAAACAAAAGTATTGTTGGGAGTCAGTTTTGGGGCCAAACCCCAGAAATGCTGCCTCAAGATCTCTTTGCCAGGATATACCGGGAAATACTTACGTAAGGGCCACGGCGGACAGAATCACGTAATCATTCAGCTTTTCGAGGTTTGCAGTTGGGTGGTGAATCAACCCGGAAGCATATATGGCGGAGGCGTGTGGAAGTCGAATTGGGGAGTGAATCTATAAGTCCCGCATTTCGGCGGCGTTGCAAACCTCCGCTGAGTCCAATTGAAACAAACGGAACATGACTGGCACGCGGTTGTTCGTATTAATCTTCGAGGGCACTGGGGACAAGGCCTAAAGCCTTAACCACGCAACTCGCGATGGCTCGGATTTGGGTTTCACTCAATTTCCTGGTGGGGGATTTCGGGGGAACTAAAGTGGCCTTCCGAATAGTTGTAATGCTTTCGGCTTGAATATCGCAAGTCTGAGCAAGTCCTGTTTCTCCTGGCTGCATTGTTATGTGCGTCGGGCTAGTTCTTACTGTGGTGGAAAATGGCACAACGAGCACGGTGTCTGCTTTAGGATGTTTGTTTCTTACGTCAGGAGAAATGATTACCACTGGCCTGTCAAGTTTCCCCGGAGGGTCACTAGGAAATGGGACAAACCATATCTCTCCGCGTAGGGGTTGCGGCAAGAGTGGAGCGGCTTCTGCCACGCCGCCCTATACCTCCGCTTTCAGAAGCTCGTCTTCCGCCAACTTACCCCAAGCTACATTTTCCGCGCACTCTTCGGCGGAAATGGCGTCGTAATAAGCGGCGGTTTGAAGGTTAAGTGCTTCCATTTCCAATTCTCGACGATTACTAGCGATAAGACTTTCAACAAATGCGCTCACCGATGGAGCCTTAACTTCGGCTTGCCGTTGGTGGAGAAAGCGGACAGAGTCCTCTTGGAGTGACAAAGTCACTCGACTCTTTCGAGCCTTATCTCTCTCCTCCGCTAGTGCGGGCAATCTACGTCCGGGTGTTGCAGCCATGGTAGTCTCCTTGAGACGTTATTATCATAATAAAGTAAGACAATTATGTCAAGGAATTGCATACAATGGTGTGATTCAGGCAAGTGCTTATTATTTAATGGCATACGCAAACATTCCTAAGCACCCTTCATCGAATAACATGCGCATTTCAACGAACTCCAGTTCTCGAACTCCCCGGCCTCGATGTTTCACGCGCAAGAATGCCATTCGTCACGAGCTGTTCGCCCTTACTTCAAGGAGCCGTTCTCGCCAAACATCCTATCCTGAAGCTCGTGCGCGGTATTCGCGACGGGCTTGCTAAAGGGCCGTGAGCGCAAATCTCTGATGATTTGGCGGTTCGTAGAACCACTCTCGCGCGAGATGCATTTCTCCCGCAATTGTGTTGATTTCGTTCTTCAATATGATCAGATGATCGCGAAAAGGAAAGCTACCTATGAAGCATCTGATGGATTGTATATCCGGGAGTCAACGCGATGCATAGAGTCAGTTTCAACTGAGCAAGTTCCAATTACGGAACAGGAACAAAGGGCAAATAGTTCATAACAAATAAGTTGGCGGAGGCGTGTGGAAGTCGAACTCAAACTTCCAACTTCTAAGCCTCGGCGAATGATGACGTTCCCGCCCCCGCCTTTCCCCAATTGGAGCCAATTGGAGTCAGTTCAGTTCCCTGCCCCTTTTAGCTTCTTGTTGCATTGGGCAATGAAATAACTGGGAGCCAAGTTACCGATTTGCGGTGCTTACCGGGACTTGCGTCGAGAATCTCCTGTGAATCGTTGTGCTAGGATTTCACCGGATTGGCCTGAGGCTTTTGATTCGCTCACTGAGGAATGCAAACAATGGACAAGAAGCACGTTGTCTCTTTTCTGTACGGAAGCTTCGATGAGAACCATCCCGAAGTTCTTGCCGTGACTCCCTCAGTGAACGGTGTTCCACTGCCGGACTTGGTGACGAAGTTCGAGAAAGCAAAGAATTATGAGCCAGTAGGAGGATATGGCGGAATCATTCCGAGATGGTTCGACTACGGGCCGCTTGAAAAATATTTCTTGGGCGAATACGGTCAAGACAGTTACTGGGGAAAGCCGGGGACCGCATACATTTTGGGCTGCACGTGTGGCGAGGTAGGACGGTGGCCCCTGGAATGTCGGATTCGGGTCGAAGGCAACGACGTGGCCTGGGACCACTTTAGCCAACCGCACCGTAACGCACGCGACTATTCGGACTTTGGACCGTTCGTCTTCGATGGCGCTCAGTATAGAGAGGCACTTAGCACGCTCATAGCTGGAATCTCCGAATCCGTTTGATTACTTCGCGTGGTTGGCCAGTTTCGGTATTGCCTAGTTGCCGTGCACTATGTGCCATTTAGACGGTTAGCTGACGAATCAGGACTTAGAGTGGAAAATCGTTCCGGGTCGATGTATACAAAGGTCAAATGAAGAGAACTAAGCCGTTCCCCTCCGCGTCTATCTTGTTGCCCGACGATATTGTGGAAGACAATGATGACGCCGTGGCCAGCTATTGGAGGAATGATGGTTCGTGCCTCCTACAGATAACCTGTTTTCGGCGGGAAGGAGGGTCGCAGGTCTCCGCAGCGCAGCGTTTGTCGGAGCGGATGGAAGGGGGGAGGACAGTGGAAGCCATTCAACTTGCCCCAAGAAATTCAAGGATGCGAAACTGCCGCCGCCTCGACCACAGATGAGCAAGGAACTTCATGGGTTCACGTATACGTAGTCTGGGAGTGGCTCGCAATACACGCCACAGTGTCGCACCGACGCGAACCCGAGACCTGCGACTGGGCTTGGAAAGCACTCTCCAGCATTCGACCTGTAGTCATGTAAACAAGAACTGGGTCCCGGCACGCACCTTTCCTATTTTCCGACTTCCTGGACCTAACCCTACGAGATTTACAGGTCAGGTTGGCTGACATACAATTCCCAAATTATGTCCAATCAACTCGGCGCAAATTCTGTAAGGACATATCGCTTCCCTCCCGAAGGGTACACGACGGCTCGCAATAGAGTCTTGAAACAGAGCGTGGTGGTATTTGCAGGCGCAATTCTTTTTACCCTTGTTTTTGTATATAGGATGTTC
>CAVRSA010000008.1:0-360809 GCA_963723725.1 Candidatus Acidiferrales bacterium | reverse complement strand
AGTTTGTGATGGCGCTCGTTGATGAGTCCTTGTCCAACAGGTCGTACCCGATGAACTCGAAGCCCTCGGGAATTTGTGAGCAGGGATGGGCCGAAGGGTTTCGGAAGACACAGAGCAAGTTTTTCTCGCGCCGTCTTGGCTATTTCACCGCGTAGGTATTCGAGGTCGGTGAAGAATCGAAGCATGAAATCTTCGTTTACGATGTGGCTCCAGTATTCTGTTTTAATTTCGGGTAGAACAGTCGGGGCAAAGACTCGGAATCGAGGGAGATAATTTCGTTGACCTGCTCAAGCCCGACCAACCGATATACTTTGTCCACCCCGCACGGGATTGGTTAAATTTTTCAGTGGCTATAAACCAAGGTGTCATCACAGGGACGCTATTTACCGCAACTTATCTGCTAACTCCTGATGTGTACCGCAAACCGGACAAGTTCCTCACAGTACCAGCTTCTTTTCTGATAACGTTTTGTCCGACCGCTTTTGGTGGCGGACCTACCTATGGACAAACCCAGTGCCCTAGTCACCTTTATCAGCACTGAACTGCTTTTAGTAGCTGGATTGGTTGGTCTGCACTTCCTAGGAGTTTCTACATTCACAATTGGGATTGTCGGTAGTGTGCTGTTTGTAATTTTAAACATCACTTTTGCGTTGACCCGTCCGCGAACAGGCCTGCCAAGCGGTGAAACTAATTGGAAGAGTGTACTGATTTGGTCCGCCTTGGGGTTAGTCGTGTGGGTGAACTTGATTATTCGCCTATCGAAGATGCGGAGATAAATGACCTCAGCTCGTGGTTTGTCGTGCCGGTAACTTAGGTACTGGTCCGAACATGTCAGTTTATCGGGCGTTGGGCCGCAAAGAATCCTATTTGTTTATTTGTGAGGTGGCTCATTTGAAATCACTTCAAGTGGGGGTGAAAACATAAGGCCAAGAAGGGAATGTACGATAAAGGACAAAGGTATGGAAGCTAGTAGAGGGAACGCGATGGCCCGTAAACCTCGAAATCCAAAATAAAAAGTGGCGCTGGTCGAGATAACCAACGTAATTGTCCAAGTCAATTTCAGCGATAGACGGGAAGTCCGCAAAATTCGACCGCAGTTTGGACAAGGAAATCCCTTGCCGTCCCATATCGGCGTCTGGGTTTGTGTAATGACCCCACCGCATGACGGACATGTTCGGTCGTAGAGTGGCACGATGATATTTTCCTAGGTACTCATCTAGCTGTAGTGTCGCGGTTTCAACTTTCCGGATTTCATCTTCAGCAGGCTGTCTAAATTTGACGATGGGGCTTTTATAACACAATCGCGGTCAACACCCGATTTGTCGGGTTACCGTCTATCTGCCCATAGTCCGCCAAATAGGGGATTACGCCGTTTGAACGTAGCCGCTGGCGCGGCGGACGCTTCGCGTGCTATGCTCCTCACGTTATGCCGCAAGGTCAGGCTTTTAACTTCGAGTTCGCTTTTCGCTGATTTTCCTAAGCCAAGCAAAATCAATAAGATGCGAAAGAAAAAAGATTCAAGTCCCATAGCCGTTAGCTCGCATCCAGCCATTAGCCCGCATCCACCGCAAACGCCAACGGCCACCTTCAAACGGGTTTTATCGAATGCGCGCGGAGTACCTCGCCGGCGTTCACCGCTCCGCGAAGCTTCCACTAAGCGCAACGCCTGCTAAGAACTCCCTGAGCCCTTGGAGGGCAGCTTGCGCATTATCGATGGCCCCCAAAACGCCCAATGGATCTGCAGCGCATCAAGATCTTTAACAATGAGTGTGGAACCAATGACGTGATCGCCAGAGATTTCGGCACTGTAGATAGAGTCGTTTACGCGATAGAGTATCTGGCCGTTAGAACGAATCGCCAAGACCTCGCTGTCTTCGTTTCCGACGTCCAGCATGACTTTCCTGCCATCGACAAGGTTCTGAAAGATGAGCTTTCCTGGGATGGAAACGTGAGAAAAGCGATTGAGGAACTCCGCGTGAACGTCCGGTAAGTTCGACAGGGTGGCTCGACCATGTTCAACAGTGGTAGGAGTTGAACGCGCCTTGATGCGCCACTCCATAGCCGTGGTTACCGTCCAATCCCCAAAGATTCGGACCGCGGGATGCGTCACGCTTGTAGTAGTGGTAGGGAGCTCGAATTTTCCCCAACGGCTGACAAGCCGGTCAAGAAGGAGTATTTCTGTGGGTTCCGTGTGTTCCGGGTTGTTTGCGTCAATGCTGCCGACGTTCACCATAGAGTCGGGCGGTATCCACAAAGCCAAATAACGGTCTGTCGCGGCTACGATTGTGACTGTGCGCCGCTTTGTCGGCGATGGTACAAATTCACCAGGGAGCCTTGTAACGACAACATTCGGGCGGAACGAGTAGGGCATGACTAGGTCTAAGCCTTTCATCTCCGCCAGGGGTGGCTGCGCCTGAAATGGCCCACCGTTTTCGCCGCCGAATTGCAGAAACTGAAATGCGGACCAATCACCTTGACTGACACGCGGCTTGCCTTGTACTGCATCGCCAAGGACTTTAATCAGCTGATCCGCAAAGCAATATTGCATTGCCGACGGAATCCCAGCGCCGCGAGTCACTCCCCAGCATGGAAAGTCGTCAAAACTTTCGTATGAAACGAAATCCTCTCGTGTTGGATCATTCTGGTGGACAATAAAGACCCCGCTTTGCCCGGCCACATAAAGCTTGCCGTCCAAGTCGTCAGCGAGGTCACGAAAATATTGCTCTGGAGTAAAGAACTGGCGGACTAGAAGGAGTTTCTTCTTCACACCGATACCATAAAGCGAGGCAGGATAAGATAGTGGCGAATCATTCTGCGGCGGAGTTGCCGCCACAAAGTAGATGGTATCCACCCCTGAATTCGCTACGGTGCGGGAACAAAGAAGCGAGGCTACGAGCAGAATCAAAGCGCTGCTAGGAGATGGGCGCATATCCTTTCCCGCAAATTATATCTTTTCCGCTGTGAATTTGCCTGTGTAGTCGGGTTACGGGAAAGGTTCCTCATAGTATTTGTCTGGTTACGGAGATTGATACGCACAAGTTACCGGATCGTTTAGACTGCTCCTCAGGAGCGCGCGATGGAACCTCTGAGCATTTTAAATCCTCCAATTGAAGATATTCTCAACGACCCGCGTCTGTCCTCTGATGAACTGATGAAAATGATTGATGAGCAGCACGGCATCATTACAAAGCAGGTCATGGACTGGGCTTCCAATGCGGGAGAGGTTGAACCCATAGATGCCATGATGTTCGCCGTAATGCAGCATCATCTTCATGTCACGGTACTCAATACAAAGTTGACGGCGCGGATGGCTGACCTTGGCTACAAGACAACACAATTGAGTTTGAGACTGGAGAGACTAACAAAGGTCCTGATTTGGTTGACAGCTTCCGGTTAACTCCTGTAACGGCCTGGATGAATTCATTCATGCCTAGAATCCGAGGACGAATCGATTCAATTCCCAATGGTGCTCGTATCAGCGGGACCATGGTTTTACACCCTTTCGTTCTGTGCTTCATACTCTTTTGGGTCGGGTTTTTGGGCTGGCAAATTTGGCAGGAAAAAGGTGCTCGCACATTACCCGTAATTGGATTACTTGTCTTTCTCCCAGTCGTATCTGTTGGAACGTTTTATTTAGAAGCGGCCAAGGCCGAACGCCGCATAGCGAACGCAATGGCGAATAGGGTATCCGAATCAACGTGATGCCAACTCCTGGTTTGTCATTGCAAATCGTCTACATGGTGCATAGTACCCGCCAATTAGACGGCGGGAGTTAGACAATACCGCTAGCCAAGGTAAGCTTAAGTAAATAAGAACAACCTGCACCGGGAGAAACCCAAATTGATTGACTCTAGCCCAACTCCGCGTCCCAGTGAGTTTGTGCTTCGCGCTCCTGATTGGTGGCGTGACGTCGTTCTGGGAGTGCTCTTCGGCGGAGCCTTAATCTGGGCGTTTGCGGACGCCATTCACTGGAAAACTTTCAAACACCATCTCGTTGGTGAATTGGTCTGGGTGGGTATTCCTTGTTGCCTCGCTTTACTGTCACCGCGCAGACTCCTCACGCTTTCTTTGGCCCTTTCTCTGATTCTGTTCCGATGCATTTTTTTCATATTTCTCATCCAGAACATCTGGGGTGCATTGGGAACAGTTGTTTGGCTACTTATCTGGGTCTGGTTAGCCATCAGAGTAAACCGAAAATATGGGAATGAGCTTGCACGAGCGCCCAACGACACAACAATTCTTGAATTTATCATTCTGATAATCTCTCTCGGCGGCGGGTTTTACGTACTCTATCTCTTGAGGCATGCGTTCGGACTGGGATAGTGCGAACTTGTACGGTTTTGTCGTTACACAGTCACATAGCACCGATGAAATGTTATTCTCTGTTGATCAATCACACTCCGCCATGAATGCAACGACAAATGCTGGTCTCGCTTCTCTGCTCAATGGAGTGGCCTATCTACTTTTTGTAATTGCAGGCATTGCCTTTTGGTTTGGCGGGGGACTACTTCATGCAGTTGTCACAACAGAGCGATTCCTCAGCGAGGCTGAAGGTATTGGCCTCGCTGCGCTATTCGGAGGAATTGGCGCAATCGCAAGAACAATTGCGACCCGGTTAGAAACGGGCGGCGGCATGATTTCACTGTCCGACTCGCTTCGGAAGTAGCCATCTTTCGACTGACCGCGCATGTAAATGCTCGTTGCCACTTTACCGGTTTCGTGGTTACTCAGGACTTGAGGTAGGAGGATGCCCCGAGTTTAGTTGAAAGTTGAGAACAAGAAGCAGCGGCTCTCGCCCGAACTCAGATAGAGTTCGGGTTGAGAATCCCTTTTTAAAGGAGAGAGCCGCCGTGAGAAAGAATTACCAAAAGAAACATCCTAAGTCCAATCACAAGTTCGAAGTCATGGGTGGGCAAGAATTGCTTGTGCGGGTGCCGTTGCCGATCGCCGAAGTGTGGGCCGAGATGCAGGCGAAGGTGGAAGAGCTGACCGGGCAAGCCGGGCTGCAGATTCTTCACGCCATCCTGGAAAACGAAGTGACCGAGCGGGTAGGACCTCCACATCGACCCAATCCCAGCGCCGGTTGTGTGCGCTGGGGGAAGCAGCCAGGTTATGTGGTTTTTGCTGGGCAGAAAATCCCGCTGGAGAGACCGAGAGTACGAAGCCGCGAAGGCCAGGAAGTGGAACTAGAGAGCTACGGTCAGTTGCAACAAGACGGAAAGCTGCAACGAGCGGTGCGGGAGCGCATGGTGGCCGGGCTATCCACACGAAACTATCGGCGAGCAGTAGAGAGTGTTGTGGAAGGCTACGGAATCGCGAAAAGCAGCGTGAGCCGGCAGTTCGTCGAGGCCAGTAGCAATCAACTGCGGGTACTGTGTGAGCGACGACTGGAGGATCTGAATCTGGTCGTGCTGATGATCGATGGCATTCACTTTGGCGGCCAAGTACTGGTCGTGGCTCTTGGCATTGCAGAAAGCGGAGAAAAGCACGTGTTGGGAGTGTGGCAAGGAGCCACGGAAAACACCACAGTGGTCAAAGGGTTGCTGGAAGATCTGGTGGACCGAGGACTGGATCTGAAGCGGCGGTATCTGGTGGTGATGGATGGATCGAAAGCCCTGCGAGCCGGTGTGGATCGCGTTTTCGGCGAGCAAGTGGAAGTACAGCGATGCCAGGTTCACAAACGACGGAATGTGAAGGAGTATCTGCCCGAGAACTGCCAGAAAGACTACGATCGGCGAATGCGCAATGCCTATGCGATGAATAATTATGCGGAGGCCAAGGAAGCGCTGCAGAAAATCTTCCGTCAACTGGAGAGGATCAATCCGAGTGCTGCCCGGAGCTTGGAAGAAGGACTGGAAGAGACCCTGACAGTGCATCGCTTGGGTATAGGCGCAGTGTTACGGAGGAAACTGGCCACCACGAACCCGATCGAATCGTGTCTGTCGACGGTTCAGCAGGTAGCGCGAAACGTAAAGCGTTGGCGTGAAGGAAATCAGCAGTTGCGATGGACCGCTACAGGACTCCTGGAAGCAGAGAGGAAATTCCGACGAATCAAAGGCTTTCAAGAAATTCTGTTGCTGAAGGAACGTCTGAATCCGTCGCACATTCCGCAGAAGGAGGTCCGGACCGTAGAAGTCGCTTGAACTTGGTTCGAGGTAGGTTTACAGTGCCGAACATCGAGAGCCGCTGCAATCAACTAAAATTCGGACATCCTCTGAGGTAGCTCTGATACACTCCCGGAGTGAGTAAGCCAACTATGACCGAAGAAAAGTTTTGGGAACTTATTGACCAAGCACGGTCGGGTGGTTCCGCATCTGCTAGTCCGGAGCGATTGCAGAAGCTTCTGAGTTTACTAAGCGACGATGAGGTTTTGGGTTTCGGACACATGTTTTACGAAAAGCTTTGCGAGCTGAATCAATGGCGACTCTGGGCCGCTGGGTATGTTATTGCGGGCGGTATGAGCGATGACAGTTTTCACTATTTCCGTTCCTGGATTATTGGCAAAGGTCGGGACACGTTTGAAGTGGCAATGAATAATCCTGACGAACTCGGACCGTTTGTTGACAACAACGAAGTTGACAACGAGCTGTTAGAATACGTCGCAGTAAATACCTTAGAACAGAGAGGTGTCGAAGAAGACCCACGAGACCGCTCTGACCGACGAGCTGGCGACCAGCCCACTGGTGAGCCGTTCGCGGAGGACACAGCTGCGGCTGCATTCCCTAAGCTTGCTGCGCTGTTTGGATAACCTCGCGGGACCTCCAAAATCCCGGTAAGCCGGAAATCGTCTACATGGCGATAATGTCGTAAATCGGGACTTGAGTAGGTGAACTCAGCTATCATTGGCGATGTGCCTGACCAACCAGCGGGAAATATATATAGCTGTCCCTACTGTAGCGAAGGTCTCAATCCGGTCGAATTGCAGCAACCGGTGGGAATAGGAGGCGGCACTTATTGCCCGAAGTGTCAGCAGCGGGTTTACGTTTCCTTCCCGTACGCCAAACTAGTTGCAGTTCTTTCCCTCTTTCTTGTTTGCGGGATTCTGTTCCTAATCGGAGTCAGGTCGATTCTTTGGTTGGTCACCGGCACTGTTGTTTTGTGGGTGCCAGTTAGCTTATTCCTAAACTTCTACTCCACGACATTTAAGCGCCCTTTGCTTAGGAAATGGAAACCTAGAATGCGACGGACGTTCTTTGAATGGCTCTATGAACGCGACCAGATTCGGGCCCCTGAATTTCCTAACGAAGACAAAAAAGATTCCTGATTTTGAGCTTTTTTTGTTTCGCGCTGCTGGTACCCAAGTTGCCGGTTTCGCCCCGCTAATCGGGGCTTGAGGCAGTTCGAGACGGATTGCGGGAAGGAGTATGCCTGTCTACTTTCAACACTACCTCACCTGAATTGGTCTGAAAAATCCTCCGACCTGACTTCGCCGTGTCCCTGTCGAGAGCAACCCTTTGACAGGCAGTAGGCGAGCCAATCTCTGGTCCTTCACTGACCACAAAAATGACCTCGGCGGTAGAGAAAATGCAAAATGGGTGTCCCCACGGGTCACGTCTCAAATTGGCGTTCACCGAACCAATCTCGTCGCTAGTTTTTGGAAGTTGGTTTGGAGAAGCGATTTTTCGTAACTCTTCCGCAACTTTAGAAGCACCGTACACCGCGTCCATCAGCTTGGCATACTTCTGGTATTTCGCGCGGTTATCGCGGTAATCAGCAAGGAGCTTTTTTGATTCCTCCGCAAAAGGTTTGCCGCCTACTGTGAGCGGAACGCCGGCTTCTGGCCCGAAATAGAACTCGCCTACTCTTCCTTTTATGGCGAGTTGTAGGTCTTGAACGTCGACCCCAAAATCCTTATTTAAGGCAAGGTCAAAGGTGCGGGTGAAGCTGTGATTGAACCACCAGAAGAACGCACCCACGCAAACGAATGCTACCACCAGCACAATCGTGACGATTTGCCATTTGCGCAATTCAAGTCTCCCAGAACTGCCCGGAGTGAAGGTATTCTTTCACGAACTATGGCTGTAGGCTACCGGTGCTCGAGTGCGACAGAAATTGGAGTGCACCTGGAGGATGTCCGAATTTTAGTTGATTGCAGCGGCTCTCGATGTTCGGCACTGTAAACCTACCTCGAACCAAGTTCAAGCGACTTCTACGGTCCGGACCTCCTTCTGCGGAATGTGCGACGGATTCAGACGTTCCTTCAGCAACAGAATTTCTTGAAAGCCTTTGATTCGTCGGAATTTCCTCTCTGCTTCCAGGAGTCCTGTAGCGGTCCATCGCAACTGCTGATTTCCTTCACGCCAACGCTTTACGTTTCGCGCTACCTGCTGAACCGTCGACAGACACGATTCGATCGGGTTCGTGGTGGCCAGTTTCCTCCGTAACACTGCGCCTATACCCAAGCGATGCACTGTCAGGGTCTCTTCCAGTCCTTCTTCCAAGCTCCGGGCAGCACTCGGATTGATCCTCTCCAGTTGACGGAAGATTTTCTGCAGCGCTTCCTTGGCCTCCGCATAATTATTCATCGCATAGGCATTGCGCATTCGCCGATCGTAGTCTTTCTGGCAGTTCTCGGGCAGATACTCCTTCACATTCCGTCGTTTGTGAACCTGGCATCGCTGTACTTCCACTTGCTCGCCGAAAACGCGATCCACACCGGCTCGCAGGGCTTTCGATCCATCCATCACCACCAGATACCGCCGCTTCAGATCCAGTCCTCGGTCCACCAGATCTTCCAGCAACCCTTTGACCACTGTGGTGTTTTCCGTGGCTCCTTGCCACACTCCCAACACGTGCTTTTCTCCGCTTTCTGCAATGCCAAGAGCCACGACCAGTACTTGGCCGCCAAAGTGAATGCCATCGATCATCAGCACGACCAGATTCAGATCCTCCAGTCGTCGCTCACACAGTACCCGCAGTTGATTGCTACTGGCCTCGACGAACTGCCGGCTCACGCTGCTTTTCGCGATTCCGTAGCCTTCCACAACACTCTCTACTGCTCGCCGATAGTTTCGTGTGGATAGCCCGGCCACCATGCGCTCCCGCACCGCTCGTTGCAGCTTTCCGTCTTGTTGCAACTGACCGTAGCTCTCTAGTTCCACTTCCTGGCCTTCGCGGCTTCGTACTCTCGGTCTCTCCAGCGGGATTTTCTGCCCAGCAAAAACCACATAACCTGGCTGCTTCCCCCAGCGCACACAACCGGCGCTGGGATTGGGTCGATGTGGAGGTCCTACCCGCTCGGTCACTTCGTTTTCCAGGATGGCGTGAAGAATCTGCAGCCCGGCTTGCCCGGTCAGCTCTTCCACCTTCGCCTGCATCTCGGCCCACACTTCGGCGATCGGCAACGGCACCCGCACAAGCAATTCTTGCCCACCCATGACTTCGAACTTGTGATTGGACTTAGGATGTTTCTTTTGGTAATTCTTTCTCACGGCGGCTCTCTCCTTTAAAAAGGGATTCTCAACCCGAACTCTATCTGAGTTCGGGCGAGAGCCGCTGCTTCTTGTTCTCAACTTTCAACTAAACTCGGGGCATCCTCTCAAAACGACACGGCCCAATCGTTTACCTCCGGACAACCGGGTTGGTTGTCACCTCTTGATGGCATAGATTGGGTTGAACTCCGTCTTTTCGCTGAGGAGAATAAACTGCCTCTGGAAACTGTGGATGACCTGTTGACTGTTCTGAGGGCAGTCATCAAGAAAACGTGAAATCACCCATGGCGGGACACGCCCAGTAAATCGGGCCCTTGTACTTGAGGAGTCAACGGTGCGAAAGCATTTTGTGCCGACTCCCGTACTAATATGGTGGAGAGTCTACCTTGCTGAACGCAGCTTCAAACCGCCGGTCACTTGTTTCCGATTGCGTCGGAATACTCACGCTCGGTGTGCAGCTATATTTCCTAGTTAGGTGGCTAGTCCCCAACGATGGTTCACGAGTCATTCTAGGGGTCCTCGCTTATATATTGCTCGCCGGACTTGCCTTGTACTTGTGGCACAAAGAGCCCCCGGTGAAGAAACTTTTTGAGCCGAGCGAATGGGCTATGGCGATTGTCGCCTCGGTTGCGATGGGCGCGGTAAGTTTTGGGATTGACATGCTTATCGGACTATTTAACAACCCCAGATTGTCGCCCATCGAAGCCGGAACAAAGGCTGGAAGTCCATTCGGATTTCCACTAACTGTGATGCTGTGTCCAGGTTTCACTATGTTGGCCATAGCGGGACTACTGCGTGCTTTGATGCTCCGAAGTAGATCAACACCTACGAGACAGTCTTAATAACCACATGTACGATTATGTCGTTTCTCAGCATATGACTGCTCGCGAACCGCGCAACGAGATTGAAATGTGTTCGATTACGGAGTCCCAATCAGTTGGAGAATTTTGCCTTCCGAGACCGGGCCGCGAGTGTAGTTAGTCACTATACCGTCGCCGTTGATTATCACAGTCACTGGAATCGCATGAATCTCAAAATCGGCGAACGTCTTATTTGCACCGACGAAAGTCGAGAAATGCCGCTTATATTTTTCTTCCCATGCATTGACTACGCCTCTGTCTTCATCGGTAATCCCGAAGACCAGAACCGTCGAATTCCTGAACTTGCTCCGCAAGTCCTCAAGCGCCGGAATTTCTTCTACACATGCAAAACACCACGTCGCCCAAAAATTAAGTACAACGACTTTCCCCCGTAATTCAGATAGGCGGAATTGTTGTCCTGAATTTGTTAGTAGGGCGAAATCGGGCGCTTTCTTGCCAACCAAAGCAGAAAGTGGCTCTTCACGAATCGGATTCGACGCCCACTGAGGCACTGTGGTGTTTAGACAAACATTGTCAAACACAACGGTGAACCGTTGCACACCATAGCTGGTAGAACGCGCGAACTCGATTCGTCTGACTATACCCGTCTTAACGTCTATCCAATACCGGCGGGGGCCATCAATGCCTCTGATTTTCTCGTAATAATTATCGTAAGTTACCTCAAGAACATTGCAACGCAAGTCTCCATTGGTCGAATGAAATGTCTCTCCGGGCAGTAACCGAACAGCACGAGCACCCAGCGCAGCTAAATCGAGACGAGCCCAATCGTCATACATACCCTGAGTCTTTATTCTTTTCTTAAATTCTTCCATGCACAGGGGAGACATCTTCGTTTTACCCGGGGAGAAACGCACCACTGGTAAAAATAACGAATCTCGCGAACCTGCCGATATTCCTGCCGGACCATCTCTTGCAAACACGACTTTTCCCTCAACGACGCAATCGGTTCCTGGAATTGTGTGAGCGCTACGTGAAGCACAGGTTTCAGGAATCGAGAGGTGGTATTTCCAAAGCCTCGCATCTGGCAGCGTGACCTTGTTTCCATCGGTCAGGAAGCCAGGCATCGAGGTCACTTGCCGGCCACGAAGGAAGATTCATCAGCAGTTGCATGAAGTAGAGTTGCGGATCCATTTCGTGCCGGCGACAACTGCTGGTCAAGCTGGCCAGGATCGCAGCCGTTCGCCCGCCGCGAGGGTTCCCCACAAAGAGCGAATTCTTGCGATTCAGAACCACGCGCTTCATCTCCCGTTCGCTTACATTATTATCGATGGGCACCGCACCATCCCTGGTCAACACGGTCAGCTCTTCCCATTGGCCGAGGGTGTAGTTCGCTGCTTCCGCCATGGGATGCTTTGGCAGTAGCAGTTCCTTCCAGGTCAGCAATTTCTGTCGCAGTTCGGCCAGCACCGGCACTGACTGTGTCTGCCGCAAGGCTAGTCTCTCCGCCACGGACATATCCTTGGCCTGTTTCTCTGCTGCAAATAGTCGGCCGATCAAATCCACCGCCTCGCGGGCGATCTCCGGCGCCGATTTCTCAGCCTCCACGAACTTCCGACGTGCGTGCGACCAACATCCGGCACGCGTGATGGCGTTGCCCGCCACCACTCCGTTGTAGCCGCCATAGGCATCGGCCAGCAGAACTTCGGTGTAGTCTCTCAGAAACTCTTTCGGTCCCTCTCGTCCGCGGTTCAACGTGAAGTCGAATACGTTGTATGGATTCGCTTCGTCACCTACGTACACCCACATGCGTGACGACTGTGTCTGCCCCGGTCCGAGCATCGGAAAGATCGTGTCGTCGGTGGCCACCACATGAGACTGCCTCACCCGTTCCGCCATTCGCCGGTACAACGGTTCGACCACATCCGCTACGTCACCGCACCACACCGACTGTGTGGCCCGTGAAATCTCAAAACCCTGTCGTTCGAAAATATCCTCCAACCTATAGAGCGGGAGGTAATCAGCAAATTTGCTGGTAACAATGAAAGCCAGCAGGCCCGGACCGGCAAAGCCCTTCTCGATCGCTGTCTCCGCTTTGGCTGCTGCCTCGATCTGGGGGTTTTCGCCGGCTTGTTCGCAACGGGAGCAGGCATACTTCTTGCGCACATGCTGCAAGCGTTCGAAGTGCCCGGGGAGGTATTCAATCTGCCAGCTCTCCTCGCTGCCGATCTCTTGCCGCTGCTCGCCGCAGCACGAACAGCGTCGTTGTTCTTCTGTCAGCTCATAGACGTGCGTGCTGACCGGAAGATGATCGAAATTCGCAAGGGCCCGCCGCCCTTTGCGCCGCTGTACGCGTCGCACTTCTGGACTAGCTTCGCCTTGTGGAACGATCTCTGCAGGTAACGGTTTTTGTTCTAGTTCTTCGGCAAACTCGAGCAGCACCTGCGCCAGTTCGTTCTCGGTTAAGCGATCCGCCCGCGGTCCATAGGTCGCCTTCTTGTAGCGCAACAGCTCTTTCTGCAGCTGCAGATTTTCCAGATACAGTTCGTCCGCGCGCTTGGCCTGCGCTTCAGCGCGCCGTATTTGGTCATCGCGCTCCTGCAACAATGAACGCAGGATCGCCTTCAGTGCTTCTTTATCGTCAGGCAATTCGCTCAAGGAATTCTCGACGGTGGGCATATCTGCTTAGACGCAGAGACAGAAACTTGGTTGCACACACGATGATTATTTTATGCGTTGTTTTTGTTTTTTTCTTCGCAAACTTATTTATGCTCTGCTTCGCACGGCGCATTCGTAGCGAGGCACACGCTTCAGCTTCGAAACATCGATCCCATCCAGAACCATCGCCAGCTCGCTGGCACGTAACTCGACCGATCGCGCGCCCTGTTCGATTCGCGGCAGTTTGAAAACCCCAAGTTCCAACCGCTTGTACCACAATACGAAGCCGTCCCGGTCCCACACGAGAATCTTCAGCCGATCGCCGCGCCGCGAACGGAACACAAACAGATGGCCGCTTTGCGGGTTCTCTCCGATCACTGTCTTCACGCGTTCCGCCAGCCGATCGAATCCACAGCGCATATCCGTCGCTTCACTGGTCATCCAGATTCGCGCTCCTTGTGCGTGATCCATCGCCTGCAAACTTGGCAGCCCGATCACCCCGCTGCCTCCACCACCGCCAGCAACGCCCGCACATGTTCAGCATCGAATCCAGGCCGCACTATTAGGCTTCGCCCATTCTGCAACCGGATTTCAATCGCGTCACCGGATGGCGCGCTCTCGGTTACCTGCACTTCCAGAAACTTCTCCTGCGTATCTTCCCGCAACCGCTTCTTCCACGTGAAAAAATACGGTCGGCACAAACCGCGGTCACGGCAGAATGCGGTTACCGTCTGCCCGCTTCGTGCATGTTCTCGGATCAGTCTTCGCCACTTCGTCCGTGCTTTTCTGCATCGTTTTCGTTGCGTCATCGCGCAACTTTGCTATGCGACGGCCATCTTCTTCAAGATGCGGTTCACGGAGCGCTCACGGAATTGTGTAACTTTGCTGCCCTTCCATCACATAATTGGTAAGAGAACTATATGTAGTGCAGAGAGCACCAAGGGCATCGTGGGCTTCATCACAAAGGGCAATCGGAACGGCGAGCGAGCAGAACAGCGCAGCAATAAGAACGGTCCTGCGTCCATTCAGCATCGATCTCGGCTTCTTATCTATCGTAATAACTACCTCGGAGTGGTCGATTTTCCTACACACTTTTCCTAACCGCGAGTCTTTCTTGTGGCCCTGTTCAAAAAGTCTACCTAACTTCTCGTTTGTCTGGTTACCGTCAATGTGGCTCATGGTACGCGCCAAACAGGCGATTAGGGGTTTCCGCTCCGAGATGCGCGATGGAGCGTAATTTAGAGAGCCGTCTTTTTCCTACGCCGTAGAAATTCCTCTCATCGGAAAGCCGCTCTATCTCGAAGTACTTCAGAAGAAACTCGCGGTCTGTTGTCTGCTCGTACTTGCCATCTTCGTTCACGAGCCAGATGCAATCTAAACCATCCTGGCGGCTGTAATAGCCAACCCTAAATCGCCGACCAATGGCTTTGCGCCAAGTGGGGGTGTGTCGGTCTGCCTTAACGAGCCGTACTCGCGACCGTGGCGGAATCACTTTGGGTGTTTTTCTCATTCGCAGCTTTCATCGTCGACGAAGTTCGCCCGATGTCTGGTACAAACATTGTCGGTTTTGTCGTTTCCCAGGGCTTCGGTTCAGATGCCACCAAGTCTTACGTTCGAGATGATGAAACTTTGCTTCTCACAGTTGTAGCTCAATTCTACTTCGCTCCAATCCGAGAGCGCGAGTTCCATGTGCTCTTTTTTGTAGCTCGCCCAGTAGACGTTAATCGTGATTTTTAGACGTTGCCCATCACTTTTCATTGGAAAAATCTTCAAAATCGCAAATGGTTTACGCAGTTGCTTACATTTTGCGATTATATCTTGCGTTTCCAGATACTCGACTCGATGGTCCCCAAACTGTTCGGGCAGGTCCTTTGTAATTGTGAGGTCCTGTTCCACGAGCATGTGGTGATAATCGGTTCGGACTCCAAGGCTACTATTGTCCTGATGGCCCCAAGATTTCTCCATCTCAACAATGCTTGCGGATAAAGCCTTGAAGTACAGATTCTCTTCTTTCGGGACCGATTCCTGCGGGAATGCAGCATGTACGGCTAAAAATACAATTGCAATGGAAAGGAGATACCGCTGACTCAGAGTCATTGATTTGACCTCTCTGGTTCTAATTAATATGACACTACTCTGCGAAGTGATGGATAAGTCCCGGGAAGTCTAATCGTCTAATTGGCTTCCAGTAGGTCAAGTGGGCGATTATGTCGTAAATCAGGCACTTGACTGCATCGTCGGCTAATTTGAAGGCGAGAATGTGACGCCGGAGTCCGGCCTTGATAGACTTGCAGCAAGTGGCTGACGTGGAAAACTCTCCGAAACCAAGTTTGAATCTGGACATCGCACAGTCCGCACTTGAATACCGCAACTCTCAGCACGAATTGGTATGGCAGATGCCAGTTGACAATATTGTGCTAATGGCCGAGTACACTACGAACGAAGGGCCGTGGCTGGATGATTATCTTTTAGTTTTTGTTGCGGCAGATGGCGATAGGCTGAACTTAGCTACAGCCAGTTTTTACGCGGATGGACGCGACGAAATTGTTAGCAAACTGGCAGAACGGTGGAAAGTCAAGATCGAACTATCACTTTTCAACTCGACGGAATGGACGTCCCGTATTGTGTGGCCCCCCGCAATGGTCGGAGAACAATATTTTGATTTTTCGGAGGTCCAACCGAAAAGGCTCCTGGAAAGACTTCGGCGTTTCGCGTTCGGTCCAGCCTACGAATATTCTCCGACTCGCTCGGTCCGAGAGTTTTTGTTGTCGCAAACGCCCCGTAAGCCCTGATTTGTTGTGGAAATCAGAAGAGTCTAGGCTAGTACTCCAAGTTACTGGTTTTGCCGTTTCTTAGGACCTGAAGGTCAACGCCATTGACAATCTCAAAGCAATGACTTCACAGTGGTTGCGTCATGCCAAACCGTGCCATTGAAATTCATGATTCAGTTCTAGCAGCTGTTTCGTTCTCAAGCGGCGAAGTACAGCTCCAATTCTCAGCCTTGTACATACACGAGAGCGATGGTGTGCCCGGCATAGATGCGGGGCGGGGTTGGTATCAGCAGGCCGCACTGCGAATACAGGATGCGAAGGTCGATGGAGTGTTTACAGAATTTCCGGTGGAACTGATTAGCGGTCGGACTCGAATTGGACGGGACATTCTGGAAAATGAAATCCCTGTCCCCTTGCGCCACAAAGGTGCTTTTGAACTGCGCTTGCAAGCGATGCGGCAAGAAACGGGACTCGTCACTTTCACAGGCACCGGTGCTGAATTGGAATTACTCGGTGAGCCAGAGCATGTGGAAGAGTTTCGCCCGTGACGAAGTTAACCGTGCCTGGGTACGAGGCCACTTACGATAATCGAGAGTTGGGGACGCGTTCTTTTTTTCTAGAACACCAACCGGAAACGACGTCGCCGCTAATTAGACATTGAAACTACTCTCTAATAGAAATAAAAAGAGAGTATGCCCTTTCGTACATTCCATCTCGATGCAGACATTCCGCGTGGGTCGCCCTCGACCGCCTACGTGCAACTTTATCGGAATCAGAGGGGCGAGCAGACGCGGATTTCAAGGCTCATCGTACATCAACTAGACGATTATCGCGTTAATCAAGCATTGACCACACCTGAGTGTGGCACTATTTCACTTTGAAGGTGTCTAATCTTACGGGACGCTAATTTCAGTTCCATGCACTCACCTCCATTTGCTCGAGGGATTCTGCAGGGCCTCTTCGCATTTGCGGTATTGATGCTGACCATTTTCCTCGCGATTCTCGCCGTTAATTACACATATAGAAAAAACGCAGAGGGCCTTTTGAAGGATATACGAACCCTGCGAACTGCTCAGTCCACGAAGGAGGATGTAGAAAGAATCATCAGTCGTCACGGCGGCAGTCCAAGCCATTCGTATGCGAGCTTTTGTACACCCATCGATGGCGCATACGTTGTCGGGACCGGTAGCCAAGGCATCAATCGGCTAGAAAGGGTTATTCCCATTCTTCGTCGTTTCGGGTTGCGTCAATGGAGCACGGGCGCAACAGTAGTTCTGCGCGGGGGGCGAGTTTGCTATCTCCACTACCGTGTCGGCATGGAGGACCCTAACGGGCAGTGGGTCTGGAGCGTCGAGTCGAATCTTATGCCAGACCGACAGAGTGATGTTTCTGGACACGAACAGCGTACTTACAAAGTAGGCACTAGGGACTATAAGGGCGTTCGGAGCCTTCGAAGCGAGCTTACACCGGAAGCTACGGAAGAAGAGAGACGGCGAGCCTTCACGTACGACTTTTCATGCGTTACTCGATTTCGAGGGTGCCGACAGCCGTGCGAGATTGCCCCGTTGGTATGGCGGGATGTCGATGAGCAAAATCTAAATTCAGGTTGGACAACGCCCGTAGAAGAAGCAAACGACCCGCACTGCAATTTTGCAGAGAACCCGCGCTGAATGTGCATAATTTTCGGTAAATCGGACATCCTCTATTTAAGAAAAGCTGGCAATTAACTCCTGCGAAGTCGGGTTACCTTCTGTGTGGCTCATAGTACCGACCAACTAGATGATAAGGACGGCTAAACGGACATCGACACGATACACGATATAGAACCTATCTTTTGATGCGCGGCCAATAGACCTTGAAAGCACCGTATGACAGCAGGGCGTAAATCGGAATCGCGATTAAAGGGATGGACCAAGGCAAGCGTTTGGCCGCCGCCTCATAGATGAGGTATGGCGAAAGAAATATCAATAATCCGCCACTAAAAATAAAGCCGAGCATGGTGCGAAAGCGATTCACTGGTGTGCGGTAGTTTAACTCTGATTGTCGCAACTTCGAATTTGAAAATGTCCGTCCCAACTCCTGTGAAGTCCGGAAATCGGAAGATGGCTCATAGTACATGGCCTCACAGCGTTATAATTTCGGAATATGACGAGATTCGCCGTTTGGCCGAGGTGGCTTCAAGCTCTTGTTCTTGTCCCTCACGGCTTGCTCGGGTTTGTCGCTTTCTGGCTGTGGTGGCCAAAGTCGGATAAGGAGTGGAGGAAATTTGGTCTCGTAGCAGTGTATCTGCTTTGCTTTTACCTAGTCATGCACTTCGTCTTTCACGCTTAGGCCAACTCCTGCGAAGTCGGGTTACCGGCAACTTGATTTCGCACTGTTGGCTAAATCAGCTGCTTCAGGCTTGTAAACGCTATGCGAGTCCGGGCAGTCTTGTTCCGGACAAGTCTCTAACCCACCTCGGCGAAGGCAGGTGGATGGCTCACCGCTCCGAAGACTCCATCGAGAACGCAGGCCGCGTCAGCTGCCATGTCTGGGTAAGTTACTGAAAAAACCGCTTTAGATACTGCAAATCTTGCTACGTAGATCGCTACTGCTGCGGGTTCCCGATCTCGAGGATGATCTTGCCGGGCTTGTGGGGTGCCCCCGCAAGCATGCCCTGCGCCTGGCGCGCCTCCGAAAGCGGCAGGATTGAGCCGACACGCGTTGTGATTCTGCCCGTGTCAAACAATGGTGTGAGCGTCTGCAGGCGCGCGGTGGTCACCTCAGCGTAGAAGAAGATGGCCCCGACCGGCAGCGGTTGCGTGGAGACAGAGGTGACGAGTTTGCCTCCGGGTTTCAACGCATCGACGCAACGCTGAAACGTGCTACCCCCCACCGTGTCGAGGATGGCATCCACCCAGGGGAGGTCCTGCTCAAATGCGGGCTTGCTGGAGTCGATGATGGCTTTCACGCCCAGGGAACGGAGCAAGTTTTCGTCGGCGAGGTGGGCGATGCCAACGACTTGAATCCCGGCGTCTACGGCCATTTGTACGGCATAGGCCCCGACGTTCCCGGCGGCTCCGACGACCATTATCGTTTGCCCGCGCATCGCCTGGGCATATTGGAAGAGCATTTGCCAGGCGGTCACGGCTATCACAGGCGCCGACGCGGCTTCGACGTGACTGAGCAAACGAGGCTTGCGAGCGACCATCCCGGCCTTGGCAACGGCAAACTCGGCCTGGGCGCCACAGAACTGCGGGTTGGTAACACCATAGATTTCGTCGGCCGGCGCATGCTCTGTAACGCCGGGGCCGACCTTTTCCACGAACCCGGAGAGGTCCGAACCAAGGGTGAGGGGAGGTTGCGGGCTGACCTTGCTCTTGCCCTCTCGGATGATCGCGTCCCAGGGAGCGACGCCAGCGGCCATCACCCGCACCAGAACTTCGCCCGGGCCCGGGGACGGGACCGGCACCTCCTCGACTACAACGAAGCTGGGCGGCCCGAAGCTATGGATTCTGGCAGCTTTCATGGCTGATTCCTCCTCACCTTGAAGATGCGCAAAAGCCATCGGAGGGTTCCCCCTGCACCAATCTGCGCGCCGACTCCATAAGAGCCGAATTTTGTGCCCGAGGGGATTGCAATAACACTTCCGCCTCACGAGAGTGGCGAGAGTATGCGGGAGCGACGCCATTCTCGGGAAAAATCAGAGTCGGGGAAGCCAAGTCCTGCTATGTCCTGCTAACCGTCTGTGTGGGGTTCACGGCAACCAGACAGTGAAACTTGGGTACCTGGAACGTGTCGGCAGCTTCGACTTCTATCAAGAGTCATTTACTGACATTCTCTGAACAATAAGTCACGGGAAGCGAGGGATTTTTCTTTGAGGGATTCCCACACTTTTTGGCTATAGGTAAACGTAGAAGGCAACTTCCGCTGCACACCGTGCCGAAGCTCTTCAGACTTTCCACGACACCAGTTCGCCGGCCATAGTCTTGCCAGAGTATGCCCCGATCGAGCATCCGGCCTCCGTCGCCAAGGCGATTTTGTGTCTAGGAGCCCTTGCATCCTTTCCACAAACTCTTCTCCGCACAAGAAAAAATATCTTTCCACACAGGCGGGCAGTCTTTCTTTGGGCAGTCACACCAACTTTTTGGCTATAGAGAAGAGTAGGAGTGTATTCGTCTTGCAGGCCCGTGTTTTCGAGACCTTTCAGCTATCCCGCGGCATTTTCGTTTGGTCTGAACTCAAAAGTCACGGGAAAACCGTGCCTTGGGCGGTTTTCCTGACGGTTCTCCGTACGGTTCTCCGCAAGTGCCAGACCTAAGGCAATTCAAAGCAAAAAGATAAAAAACCCCGAAACGCAAACGGGGACGCGGCGAAAAACGTAAAAAGGGCGGTAGCGACCCCCACCTTCGGTCCCTTCGGGCTTCGAGGGATCGCTACCGCCCTTTTTAAGCTGGCAGTCCCTCGCAACTGCTTACGACCCGAACCCGATATTTCTCAATTACGTTTGCCATGTATTTTTTAACCTACTCTCACTCCAACGCTACGTACTCCGCAGGAAAGCACCACTACGGATTATTTCAATGCAACTAAAGACTCAGTTGCCGTCTTACTTCGCCACTGATAAAGTCGCACGTGCGACACCAGAAAAGCGGAGAAGAGGCAAATGCATGAGCCGCCGATCTGGTCAAAGCGGTTACATAGAAGCTAGCGGCAAATACTTTGTCGTTCGGTTTTGGAAAGACGTTCCCAACCAGGAGAAACGGGTGCATGCGAGTGAACGGATATGCCCCATCTCAGGGCCTGGTCGTCTTACAAAACCTGAGCGGCAGCGAAAGGCGAGAGAAATCATTATCGCAAGCGGCGTCGATTCACCCCAATACTTCGCGAAAGTTACTGGTATCGGTGGTTGTCGGACGTTTCGTGAACAAGCGGAATGGTGGCTCGAGCACGTGCAACAAAGAAAGCGTAAACCAGTTGCTCCAGCAACGGTTGATTCGTGGAGGGGTTGCCTTGACGTTTGGTTACTGCCGAATCTTGGAGATTTATCAGTGTCTGCTGTAGGAAATCTCGCGCTCAAAGAACTCGTGCAGAAGATGGTCAAGGGAGGACTCTCTCCGAAGACAATCAAAACCTACTCGCAAGTCGTAAAAGCAGTCGTTGCTTCAGCCGTTACTGAGGAAGGTGAACAATTATTTCCTCGAAAATGGAACCACGACTACATCGACATGCCGTTAGTAGTGCGAAGCAACCAGAATACGCCTCACTTCACCAGCAAAGTTATTGAAGGCATTCTCGGATCCACCAAAGGGTACAAACAGATGTTCTGTGCCCTCCTGGCAGGGACCGGTCTTCGCGCTGGAGAGGCATCTGGACTTGAGATCGGCAAGCACATCTCGGCTGACTTCAGAACTCTTTACATTCGACAAAAGGTTTGGAGGGGAACAGTGGAAAACTTCCTCAAGACCCATGCCGGACGTAGGGACGTGGACCTTAGCCCTGCACTCGCATCCATGCTTAGGTCGTTTGTGGGCGACCGCACGTCTGGTCTGCTCTTCTGTAATAAGAGGGGTAACCCGCTCGCACAAACGAATCTATTAAGGCGTGGTCTGCATCCTGCATTGGAAAGGCTAGGACAACCCAAAGCTGGTTTTCATGCCTTCCGCCGTTACCGTACAACGTGGCTTCGCAAGAGCCGGACGCCAGAGGATCTCATTCGCTACTGGCTAGGACATGCGGACGAATCGGTGACGGACGGTTATTCGAAACTGAAGGAAGACGTGGAGTACAGGAAAGAAGTCGCCGATAATGTAGGTCTGGGATTTGCGCTTCCGATCAAAAACCTCGTTGTTGTACCTAATGTACTCAATGTACCTAGAAATGAAACACCAATCGAAGTTGCAATTGCCGTGTAACGCGTTGAATCGAGAGGGGAAAAGTGGTCGGGGCGAAAGGATTTGAACCTTCGACCTCCTGGTCCCGAACCAGGCGCGCTAGCCAGGCTGCGCTACGCCCCGACAGACTACTCAGGTCTTTCTGAACTAGGTTTTAAGAATAGCACAGCAAAACTGTCGATACTAGCCGTCGCCTTTCCGCGCTTTCCGCGGTGATCGAACGAAATACGCCACAAAGCCCTTGCCCGAAGCCGGGTTGCGTCTAGCACTTTTACAAGTCTAGAACTCGTACCGAAGTGCGAATTGCGCTACACGAGGGTTGGTACTCAGCCGTGAATAATTGCCGAAGTTCGATCCGGAGCTGTCGATCGACGCGTTGATGCTTTGCGCATCAAACCGGACGCTGTTGGTAATGTTAAAGACTTCCATGCGGAACTGAAGACTCTGTTTTTCGCTCCAAGGCATCGTCCAACGTTTCGAAATTCCCAGGTCAATGCCGAAGAATCCCTGCCCTCGTAAGTTGTTTCGGGTGCCAGCTTGGCCCGGGAGTGGCTCGACGAACGAGCTCTGGGCATTTGACCCAGTAGAAAAAGCATTTACGATTGTCGGGTCGTTCGGATCCTTGTAAGCGCCGGTCTTCACAGGCTGTGTCAGATAGGCGTTACCCGGCAGGTCCCAGTCAGTAGGCCACTGTGCGCCATTAAACACGCTGAATGGGAAACCCGTCGTCAAACGGAATAATCCAGAAAGTTGCCAGCCGCCTATGAACGCGTTTTCAACCGCGTTAGCCCCGCCGCCTATCGCCTTGCCTGTACCGAAGGGGAGTTCAACGACCCAGTTTGCCGTGAATTGGTGTGTCGCATCAAAGTCGGATGGCCCGTAGAACTGATTTGGACTCCAGGCATTGATCACTTGGGAACCAAGCCCGTTGATCGTTCCTACGCGCTCCGCGTCCGACGCAACGTCCAATGACTTGGAGTAGGTATAGTTAAAGTCGAACTGAACTCCGTGCGCCATCTTGTGCTGCAGTGAGACTTGCAGCGCATTGTAGTTTGATGTCCCCATCGACTTCCACATATACGCCGTCGCGAACTGTGGATTGTAGAACGTGAATTGCCCGGTGGATGGGAGATAGGAGCAAGGCAGATGGCCCGGATTTCCGCAGTTCGTGTCGGCGGCACCGTTTGCGCTAGGGATCCCGAAATAATCCAGGTCGAGAAGTCCTGTTGTTTCGTTTAGGTTGCTTCCGCAGAAAATATCGAAAGCGGCGAGCACCGGATTTGTTGTTGTCCCGGGACCCGCTCCGCAACCTCCGGAACTGCCTAATGCGTATTGGTCGCCCGTTGCCAATGGCGAAACGACGTCCTGCCAGTATTTCACAACATTCGCCGGGAGCATCGAGTTGCTAAAAGTTGCGTCGGTTACTCCCTTTCCGCCCTGCTGTGCCGTCCTGTATAACTTCGCGAGCGCTGTCACAGCGGTGAAATAATCGATTCCAGCACCCTTGTCCTTAAAGTCCAATGCGGTTGCTGAGTCCAGTTGTGTAAGCAGTCGTCGACCCAGGCGCCCCACATACGCTGCCTCGAGCACGAATCCACCCTTCAACTGACGTGACACGGAAAAATCCATCGTGTAGGAATACGGTGTTTTCAGGTTTTGGTCGATCGTCGTTCCGATACTGAAGGTTCCCGTGGGATAGGTGACCGGAAAATTGGCTGGAGGTGCCGGAAGGAAAATGACATTCCCGTTATTGTCAGTCGTCGGAATTGCATTGACGTTTGTAACGCGGGGCGATGACGCGACCGTCTCAAAGCCTGCCGGGTTCGAAAGCGAACTCGACAATCCGAAGGACCCGTACTGACTGAAGTCATCCGCGATTCCTTGGCCGAATCGATCATAGATCATGCTGAAGCCACCGCGGATCGATGTCAGACCCCGGCCGAGAACCGCTCCCAACAATCCATCGGTCTGTTGAGGTGCCCAGGCAAATGCAAGGCGCGGCCCCAGGTTTTTCGGATCCCAGTTATAGTATCCAGGAGCGTTGTTGGCTTTGCCCGACCAATCAAACGACACCAGAGGATCCTGGTTCGACGGGATCCCGTTCGCCCCCTCGTATGCCCGATTCAAGAACCAGGTATCCATGTTGTTTGTTGGCTGAACCTGCAGCTTATTGGTCTCCCAGGGCGGAGAATAGAGGTTGTAGCGAAGTCCCAGCGTCAATGTGAATGTCGGTTTTAACTTCCAGGTGTCTTGAAGGTAGAATTCGTAGCCGTCGATTGCATAACGACGGTTGATTGGCGCACCCTGCGGCAGTGTATCCCCTGCACGATTGAAGTTGTACCGTGCATCAGCCTCAGAAACCAATCCCAGCACGGTTGTCATCGGATAATCGTATGAGTTCGCAAAATTGGGGTCCACCGCCGGCAGGCACGTCCCACCCGGACAATAATTCGTTGGATTAAGTGGCGAACCTGTTTTACCCGCATATCCGGAAGTATCCATCCACGACGCGTTGGTAATGCCGTCGCTGTATGAGGTCGACGTACTCTCGCTGGTCGTCCGGATAAACGAGAGTTGCGCGCCGAACTGTAAGGTGTGCTTTCCATGTATCCAGGACACGTCATCGGCGAATGTATTGATCGGCCGCTGGAAAGAATAAGACCGTGTGATAGCCCCGGTTAAATCGTTCAGTCCGCGAAAATAAATCCATTGCTGGTCCGAGTTCCCGAGATTTCCGACGCTTTGTCTCACAAATCCATAGCGGAAACTATTAATCAGAGTGGAACTAATCACCCCGTTGTAGTTCAAGATGATTCCCTTGCTGTAATTCAGCAAATCGCTCGTCGGCAGTTGTCCGGGGAGGTATGGCTGCAGCGGATTGTTGTCGTTTTCCATCGCGCCCATGATCGAGACGTGGTGCTTGCCGTCCTGCGTGATGTTGTAGTCCAGTTTCGCGATATATACATTATTGTCGTCAGAAATCGGAGCACTCCAGTTGTAACCCTGATAATTCAATCCGTCTCCGACCGCGCTCGTATTTGCGACAGGATACGTTTGTAGATATTGCAGTACGGGGGTGTTCGCGCCAATTCCCAGAGGATCGATACCCTTTAATTGTGCTGCAGATAGTCCATAGGTTCCGGGCGCAATCGTGTACGACTTACCGCTCACGCCAGTAACGCTTCCCCCCGGGCACGCCGTGGGGTCTTGGCATTGGTACTGAACCACTCCGTCCCGCAGAGCCTGGGACGGAACCGTGGCAGTCTGGCTGACCGCTTCTGCGCGCCGCGTGCCTTCATAATTTATGAAGAAGAACAATCGATCCTTTTTAATCGGGCCGCCCAGAGAAGCTCCAAAAATATTCCGGATCAATTTCGGTGACTGATTGCACTGTTTTTCACTGAGCGGGATATCGTTGGCGACACAGTTATCGATCTGCGCGCCCTTCACAAAATAATCATTTGCGCTCGTTGATGTATTCCGGTTGTACTCATACAAAGAACCATGAAAATTGTCCGTACCGCTCTTGGTGACAAGCGCGACTTGCGCACCTGACGCAGTTCCCTCGTCCGCGTTGTAGTTCGAAGTGGAAACACGGAATTCCTGGACGGAATCCAATGTAACGGGCAGCACCGAAGTGAACGCGGCTCCTCCTATATCGTTTGTAGGAACGCCGTCCACGGTCACGTTGCTTTCGTCACTTCGCGCTCCGTTCACCGCTCCTTTGCGCGTGTCGTAAGACGGGATGTCCGTTCGGCTGTTGGGATAGGCGACCCCGGGCTGCAAGCTCAGCAGTTCCGCGACGTTTCTTCCTTCCAGCGGCAACTGTTTCACCTGATTTTCATTGAATGCATTTCCGAGAGACGCGTCAGTCGTGTTCAGCGCCTCCAACTGGGCAGATACCTCGACCGTCTGAAGAGCCGAACCTACTTGCAGGATGACATTTTGAGTGGCCGGCAGGTTTACCAGCAATTGCAAATTCGCCTGCTCGTAGCTTTGAAAATCGTCCTTTTGTACTTTTAAGGTATACGTCCCGGGTGTCAGTGCAATAAATTCATACTCACCGGTCGCACCGCTCGCCGTAGTTCGAACCAATCCCGTCTGGCTGTTGGTCAGCGTGACGACTGCCCCAACGATCGCCTTGTTCGTATTGTCCAGGACGTTTCCGCGAATTGATGTTGTACCGGTTTGTCCAAAAGTGAGAGCAGGCCCAATCGTCAGCAGACAGCAAATGATCCCAAATAAAGCACGCCGAAAAGAAGTCCGCAGCATCATCGCTCCTTTTGCACTTGCCATTAGGTTTTGACGAGCATCAGCTGTTGATGAAGTGACACAGGGCGTGTATGGAATTCCCTTGACCACCCCCGATACGGGCCCCCGCCTCCAATCCCGCATCCAGACGTCACCACTTGATCAACCGACCAGTTGATTGGAATGCTTGTAAGTCAGATGAGTACTGCGTGTCAACAAAGTTGTACTGATAGGAGCAAAACAATTTTTGAATAGTTGATTGGGCTAAGTTCTGGTCAGTCACAGAAGTTAAGGTCTGAGGGGGCCAAGCAGGAACGGAAGGGAAAGGCCCTATGGCTAGTCTTCACGGTACTCCGAATGGCGAGCCTCTCCGCGCAGATACTGCGATTCCCGATGAATTTCTATCCGAGGTAGAGCAGTTTCGCCTGCGTGATGGCCTTGAACTCCAGAATAGGAGCCAGAATCGACTCCGTTACCTTTCCGTCCAGGCAAACGAGCGAAACCGCCTCTGCCCCTAAACTGGCTTCTCGTCTTCCCAAGGCAAAGGTTGCTATATTCACGCCCAATTTTCCCAATGTGGTCCCCACGTGCCCGATTACTCCAGGCTGATCATGGTTGCGCAAATAAAGGATCGTCCCCGCAAGCGGAGCTTCCAATGGAATTCCATCGATCTGGATTACTCGGGGTGATCCGTCGTGAAGCACGGTGCCTTCTGCGCTAAATCCCGCATCCCCTGTTTTCCCTGGAAAGGCAGACACTTCTAACGTGTGCGGAAAACCATGTTCCCGGCGACGCGTCTCTTCTTCAACGGTCAATCCCCGTGCCGCAGCCACCGCAGGCGCGTTGACCACATTCACCTTTTCATCGAGTACCGCGTTCAACAATCCAGCCAGTACCGCGCTGCGCAGCAAATGCGTACCAACCTCGGAAAGCTCACCCGCGTAGCGGATCTTGATCCGCGCAGGCCGCGTCGCGGCTGCTTGCGACACCAGCGAACCGAGCCGGTCCGCCAGAGCCAAATATGGCCTCACGCGCCGATATTGCTCGGGAGAAAGCGCCGGCAAATTCACCGCATTCTTGATAATCCCTTCCAGAAGGTAGTCGCGCACCTGCACCGCAACCTGAATACCCAGCTCTTCCTGCGCTTCGGCCGTTGATCCCGCTACGTGTGGCGTGCTGACCACATTCGCTAACCCGATCAAGGGGCTGTTTTTGGGCGGCTCTTCCGCGAAGACGTCCAAAGCAGCTCCTCCGACCTGGCCACTCTTAATCGCCGCCGCCAAGTCGGCTTCGTTAATGAGCTCCCCGCGAGCGGCGTTGATGATACGCACGCCCTTCTTGGTCTTGGCCAGCGACTCCGCATTTATCATTCCCTGTGTTTGCGGGCTCACTGCCGTGTGCAAGGAAATGAAATCACTCTCGGCCAGCAGCTTCCCGAGAGGCACCAATTCGACCGATAATTCGCTCGCCGCCGACTCACTCAAATATGGATCGAACGCCAGCAGCCGCATGTCAAATGCCGCCGCGCGAATCGCCACTTCCCTGCCAATCCGACCCAATCCAACCAGTCCGAGCGTCTTGCCCCGCACTTCCGCGCCCGACGAGGACTTTTCCCATCTCCCTTCACGCATCGAGGCGTCGAATTTCGGCACCTGCCGCACGAGCGACAAAAGCAGCGCAAAGGTATGCTCCGCCACGCTGACCGAACTTCCCCCAGGGGTACTCATCACCAGAATTCCGCGTTTTGTCGCTTCATCCAGATCAATGTTGTCGACGCCGACGCCGGCTCGCCCCACGACACGTAACTTCGGAGCCTTATCCAGTAATTCGGGAGTCACCCGGGTGGCACTTCGCACGATCAGTGCCTCAGCATCCGCCAATTCCGCTTCAAGCGTATCTTTGGTAGAAGACACAATGTTCCAGCCTGTTTTTTTCAGTAGGTCCAGACCGCGCTCGGAGATCTTATCTGCAATGATAACTTTCATGTTTCCTCGTTTCGGGTAAAAGCCGCGAGGGAGCGTTCAGCGGTCTCTTCCCATGGTTAGGGAATTAATAAAATTACTGTGGGGTGCGCGACGTGTCAAATTCTGTGCACGCAGAAATGCAGCGCTTCCCCATAAGTGTCTGTTATAGTGCAGAAAAAGGAGTGTACATGACGCTTTCCGAACAGATTCAACAGGACATCGTGGTCGCAATGAAGGCTAAAGACGAGCTCAAGCTGAGTGTGCTTCGGATGGTTAAGTCCGCCATTCAACTGAAAGAAGTCGAGAAAATGCGCAAACTCGATGAAGCCGAGTCCATCTCGCTGCTTCAGACCATGCTCAAGCAGCGCAAAGAATCGATTGACCAGTTCAGCAAAGGCGGCCGCCAAGACCTTGTCGACAAAGAAGTAAAGGAAGCCATTGTACTGGAGTCCTATCTGCCAGCGGCCGCTTCTGAAGGAGAAATGGACGCCGCCATCGCAAAAGCCATGACCGATACGGGGGCCAACTCCATGAAGCAGATGGGTGCTGTCGTGAAGGCGGCAAAGGAAGTTCTAACCGGCAAGTCGGTTGATGGCAAGGTTTTGAGCGACCGCGTGCGCGAAAAACTCTCCAAACTTGGCTGAACGATCCGGTCGTTCATTTCATCCAACAACTGGCATGGCGCTTCCTGCAGAAATTCCCGTCCATTACACCGAAGAAGACGCTGGCTACGTCAGCGTGCGTCCCGTAGTGAAGCAGAGTTTTCGGCTGAATGAACTCGCCGACATGGTTGTCCGTGTCGCCGGGAAAAACCCTTCACGCGTGCAGAAGATTTTTCAGAGCGGAGGGGTAATTTACAACGGCTATCGTTATTGGTGGGACAGTATTCCTGCAGATCTCGACGAGATTCAGACCCTGCTGATTCCATTCCCCGATGATGACCCCTCAATTCCCTTCGATCGAACAAAAGCCATTGCCGCCATCTTCGAAATCGGCGGTGGCTCGCAACTCCACACTGTTGAGATCTCCCGCAAAGAATCCTCTCAGAAAAAGATATTTGCGAGCGCTTCGCCATGGAGGATACTTCTCGCCGAAACTGAGGCATTTCCCGTCCGCTACGAAAAATACTCTCACGCCCGAAAAGCTGACCTCTTTCGCGTCGCTCTTCCCTTCGACAAAGCTCAGTCCCTGCTGAATTCTATGCTTCAAAATGCCCAGCGCATACAACGCTCCCGCTGGTCTACCCTCCGTCCGCCCTCGGTTATCGTCTTTCTCGTCCCCCGCTGAATCCTTTTCCGCATCCGAAAGTGACCTGTTACCCATATAAAGGCAGATACGCCGGGCATTACCTATCAACGCCGGCTATGTCAAGGGAACCTAATGGATTTGTTTTGAGCCGGTCACCACTAATTCCTTTTCTGTGCGCTCTCAGTGCGGCATAATCCAGCCACACGAAGTTTCATCTGCTTTCATTGTCATCGGAATTTAGGAGGCAAGCGGTGAGTGACCGTCCAGCGAGTTCCACGCCATCTTCAAGCCAATTCCGCAGTTATATTCCCGCTTCGGAGAGTCCTGCCGAATTTACCCTTCGCGCCGTCATACTCGGCGCCCTTTTTGGCCTCCTCTTTGGCGCCGTCACAGTGTATGTCGGTCTCCGCGCTGGCCTGACGGTTTCCGCTTCAATTCCCATTTCCGTACTTTCCATCAGCATCCTTCGCGCTTTCGGCCGTTCCACCATACTTGAAAACAATATCGTCCAGACGACTGGTTCGGCGGGTGAATCGCTGGCGGCTGGCGTCATGTTCACGCTTCCTGCACTAATCTTCCTCGGCTTCGGTTCGGAATTTACTTTTTGGCGGATTTTTCCAATGGCTCTTCTGGGGGGCTGGCTGGGCGTTCTTTTCATGATACCGCTGCGCCGCCAGCTCATCGTGAAAGAACACGGCAATCTTACCTTCCCCGAGGGCACCGCTTGTGCTGACGTTCTTGTAGCAGGTGAAAAAGGCGGATCTTTTGCCGGACGCGTTTTCTGGGGCTTGGGACTTGGCGGCATCTACACGTTCTTGATGAACACCGTGCAAGCATGGACAGGCCAGCCTGAAAATAGGCCGAGCTGGTATCCTGGTGCTTCCTTTCGTGCCGCCATTACTTCTGAATATCTCGGTGTAGGCTACATCATAGGCCCACGCGTCTCGGGCATCCTCTTTGCCGGTGGGATCGTTTCATGGCTTGTCATCATGCCGGCGATCAAATTCTACGGACAGCTAGCCGGGAACACCGCTATCTATCCCTCCACGATTCCCATTCCGCTGATGACTCCTGACGACCTGTGGCGCAGCTACATTCGTCCGATGGGCGCAGGCGCAGTTGCCGCCGCGGGGCTAATCACCCTTCTTCGTACGCTTCCTACCATCGTCGCGGCACTCACCGCGGGTATGAAAGATGTTCGTGCCGAGGGTGCTGGTGCAACCGCTTCTGCCAGCCGCACGGATCGCGACACCCCCATGAAATGGGTTATCCTGGGCTCCATCCTCATCGTCATCATGATGTGGATCCTGCTGACCTTCCACCCGATGCAGGGCGCAGCCACGCTCTGGTATCAAAATCTTTTTGCAGGCGTTTTCGTCGCTGTCTTCGGCTTTCTTTTCGTGACAGTCGCTAGCCGCATCAGCGGACTTCTCGGCAACTCCTCCAATCCCATCAGCGGAATGAGCATCGCTACACTGATGGCCACATGTGCGATATTCCTTCTCGCAGGTTGGACCGCACCGAACTATGCCGTCCTTGCCCTGATGATCGGTGGGGTCACGTGCATTGCGGCGGCCATCGCAGGTGCAACGTCGCAGGACCTAAAGACCGGCTTCCTCGTCGGCGCAACCCCCTTCTGGCAGCAGATGGGTCTCCTCATCGGTGTCACCATTTCAACCATTGCCATCGGGGCCACACTGAACCTGATGAACAAGGGCCTTGAAAAATATATTCCGACACAAATTCCGGTCACACTGCAATCACTGCCGGCTGGCGTGAAAGTCGAGCGCGAGTCATTTGTTCACGACGGCAAGACGTACGCGCTGATCAATTCGCTCGGATCCTCTACAATTCCCGACGGCGAGTACCTTTATGACAGCAACAGCAAGCAAATCGAATTTCAGTGGGCGCAAGGCATCGGCAGCGACAAGGCTCCTGCGCCGCAAGCTCGCTTGATGGCCACTGTCATCAGCGGCATTCTGAATCAGCGTCTTCCGTGGCGCCTGGTGCTGATGGGCGTTGCCATGGTTATAGCCATTGAAATTCTCGGCATCCGCTCACTGGCCTTCGCGACCGGGCTGTACATTTCCGTTGCAACCACGGCCGCTATGTTTGCCGGAGGACTTGTCCGTTGGGCAGTTGAAGCCAGCATGAAAGAGAAAGCCGAAGGCGACAGTGAAGCCAGTCCGGGAGCTCTGTACTCGAGTGGACTCATCGCTGCCGGGGGGATCTTCGGGCTGCTCGGTATCGTCATCGCTCTTCTTCAGGACCCGGAAATTTCCAATCGCGTTCCCCAATGGGTTTCCACAATTCTGCGTCTACCCTGGCGGCCTGATCTTTTCGCATTTGGTCCCAAACTTTTTGGCCCCTTGGCCACTAGCAACCTGTTCGGTATCGTCATGTTCCTGCTTCTTGCCGGATCGCTGTTCTATTTCGCCCGCAAGAAGCTCGACTAGCATCAGCTCTCTTCCGCTTTCCGAGGAATGAGCCCTAATCCAGAGGTTGGCCTGTTTGTCCAACCACCGAAACGCTCGGTAGGTACCGAGCTTACTCTCCGTCGCCGGGTGGTATTCGACTGAGCTTTTCCCTTTGTCCCACTTCTACCATGTCTCTCCTTTTGACCTACACCCACCGCTCGCCGTACACTTCTTCTATGGGTACGTCGTTCGGCGCGCCGAAAGTTCGCTTCGACTGGCGCGGCTTTATAACTCCAGCCGTCAAGTACATCGTTCTCACCTGCGCCGGTGTTTTTGTCATACAAACGCTTGTCTCAATTATCTATGGAGTTCCGGGGACACTCTGGATCAACTACATGTTCGGGCTCGTCCCGCTCGGTCCATTTCCTGCACTTCGGATTTGGCAGCCCGTTACCTATTTATTTCTGCATGGCGGCATATGGCATTTACTCATCAACATGCTCATGCTCTGGATGTTCGGCCGTGAGCTCGAGCTTGTATGGGGCAAGAAGCGTTTCACAAACTATTTTTTCCTATGCGGAGTCGGCGCTGGAATTATCACAATTCTCGTCAAAGTTGTTCCCATGCTCTGGGGCCACCGGCCTCTGGATACTCCTACGATCGGCGCGTCCGGCGCGATCTTCGGCATCCTGATTGCCAACGCAATTCTGTTCCCTGACCGCCAGATTTGGCTGTTCCCCCTCCCTATCATGATTCCCATGCGTCCCTTCGTCGCTGTCATGGGCGCCATCGAGTTCTTCAGTACACTCGGCTCCTCCGGCGACAGTGTCAGTCATCTCTGTCATCTCGGAGGTATGCTCATCGGCTGGCTCTATCTCCGACGTGGGTCCTTCCTGTTCCGCGTTCGCAATGAAGTAGCCGACTGGAAGTACAAGCAGAACCGCAAGCGTTTCGAAGTCTACATGAAGAAAAACCGCAACGAACCTCCCCCGTCGCGCCCCGACCATTGGGTCAATTAAGCTGCAATCTCGATTGTCCCGTGGAATTGAAACTACCAGATCGCGAATGAAACTGTTACGAGACTACTTGCCTTCGCTTCCGATCACATGAAACTTCATAAAATTGGTTGTTCCCCGAATGCCCATCGGCGTCCCTGCGACGATCCCGATCACGTCGCCTCTCTTGACCAAGCGCTCTTCTACCAGCCGTTTCTCGGCAATCGCAGCGAGTCCATCAATCTTTGAAATATCGGCAATACTTCGCGAAGTGACTCCCCACAAGAGCGCCATTCGCCTCCGTGTGGCTGCTTCCGGCGAAAACGCAATAATCGGTACAGCTGGCCGGTAGCGTGAAACTAGTCGGGCCGTGAAACCACTGTGCGTAAATACGGCGATCAACCTCATATGCAATTCCCGCGACGCGTGGCACACCAACTCGGCAACTGTTTCGGGAATTTTTAATCGTTCTTGTGTTGCCGGCCGGGG
This sequence comes from Candidatus Acidiferrales bacterium, assembly GCA_963723725.1. Lineage (GTDB taxonomy): Bacteria > Acidobacteriota > Terriglobia > Acidiferrales > UBA7541 > Acidiferrum. The sequence goes on along the minus strand of CAVRSA010000008.1, from coordinate 327,894 downwards.
ATACTCCGTAATACTTCCTTCCGCTTCCCGGATAATTCGAGCCATCATGCTCACCGCTTCAATCGGATATTTCCCGGTTGCGGTTTCAGCCGATAACATCACGGCATCTGATCCGTCAAAAATCGCGTTCGCCACATCGGAAGCTTCGGCCCTTGTCGGTCGCGGATTCTCCGTCATCGACTCCAGCATCTGTGTCGCGGTAATCACCGGCCGCCGAAACTCCCTTGCACGTGCAATGATCGTCTTTTGCACCACTGGCACGCGTTCGGGATTCATCTCCACTCCCAAATCGCCTCGTGCCACCATTACTCCGTCCGCAACACTTAAGATCGCTTCCAGGTTCTCAATCGCTTCTGGCTTTTCCAGTTTCGCGATCACCGGGGTATCTTTTCCTGCCCGTTTAATCAGGGATTTCGCCAGCATGACATCCTCGGCCCGTCGCACGAAACTTACCGCTATGTAATCTGCCCCGTGTTTCAAGGCAAACCGCAAATCCATGCGATCCTTCTCGGTCAAAGCTGGCACACGCAGCTTGACTCCCGGCAGATTGATGCCCTTGTTCTGCCCCAAAAGTCCGCCATTTGCGACCTGACAAATCACTTCCTGTCCGAGCACTCTGTCCACAAATAATTCGATCAACCCGTCCGCCAGCAGAATTCGATCACCTGATTTCACTTCTTCCGGTAACGGTTTAAAAACCGTACTCACGCGCGTAGAATCTCCAAGCACCTTGGCCGTCGTGATCGTGAATTTTTGTCCGGCCCGCAACAGTACTTTTTCTCCAGTGGCCATCGCGCCCGTCCGGATTTTCGGCCCCTGGAGATCAATGAGGATCGCCAGTGGCTTTTTGAGGGCGACTCCAGCCTCACGCAGCATCGCTATGTTTTGTCCGTGTTCTTCGTGGCTTCCGTGGGAGAAATTCAGCCGCGCCACGTCCATCCCGGCTTCAATCAATTTTCGGATCATACGCGGATTGCGCGTAGCGGGCCCGATCGTGCAGACAATCTTGGAATGGCGCGAGTTCATGGCCGCGTCTCACTTTCTTCGACTTGAAACAGCATTCAGACTGAAACGAACTACCGGGTGACGGAAAATTCCGCCACAATCCGTGTAACAAGATCGACGCCTTTGGCAAAAGAGGACACCAGCACTCGCTCATCGTTACCGTGCATTCTTCGGTCGTCGTCCTCTGTCATGGGGAATGGCCGCAATCCGTACGCCTGCACGTTGTGAAGCCGCAATTGCGCGGAATCTGTTGCTCCGGTCGACATGAACGGTATCACGGGCGCTCCCGCAAACTCCTGAGCACTTACTCGGGTGATCAGGTTGTAAAAATCTGTCTCGAGCGACGAATTCGGCGCCGCCAATCCGGCATCCGTCTGCAATTCAATCTTGACTGCCGGATCGTTCACCAGTTTGTTCAACTCGGCAAGTAGCGCGGAGCTGCTATCTCCCGGCAAGAGCCTGATATTCAGATTCGCCGTCGCTATGGACGGAATTACATTGGCTCGTATCCCCGCCTGCAGCACCGTCGGCACCACCGTATCGCGCATCATCGAATTCCACAACGGATTGGCGTCCGATAGAACTCTCTGTGCATGTTCCGCCCGATCTCCAGCCTCGATCACCTTCATCCATTTCGCGACCTCATCATCCTCAATCGCCGAAAGCGCCTCAAAATATCGCCTGGTGATCGAGGTGAGATGCACGGGCGCGTTATAGTCTCCGATTTTGGCTACAGCACTTGCCAGATGCACGACCGGATTATCCTTCAACGGTATCGAAGCGTGACCTCCCACACCTGTCGCAGTCACCGTCGCATTCATCGCCACTTTTTCGCTTGCCTGTACAGCGACGTATTGCACCTTTCCGTTCTTCACAACTACCTTGCCACCTTCGTTCAAGGCATAACCTGCAGCAATCTTGTCCCAATACTTGGCAATTAGATTCTTTATGCTGGCATCGCCAAATTGTTCTTCATCGGCCGTCGCGAGAAAAATGACGTCCCGGTTTAGTCGGGCATTTGCGCGCTTTAGGGCAATGAAAGAGGCCAGGTTGGCCACGAGTCCGCCCTTGTCGTCAGAAGCTCCCCGTCCATAGATGTAGCCGTCCTTCACCACTCCAGCAAAGGGGTCCACGGTCCACTTGGAGCGGTCCACGCCTACAACATCCATGTGCCCAACCAACAACAGCGCCCTTGCTGGGTCTGGCACGGCACTGCTGCGCAACCTGGCGACCAGCGCGCTTCGCCCCGGTGTCATATCTAGAAGCTCGGAGGTAATTCCCTCTTTAGTCAGGATCGAGGCTATGTACTTGGCGGCGGCTTGTTCATTCCCCGGGGGATTCGTTGTATTGATCCTGATGAGTTCGATCAGCCACTCCTGCGCTTCACGCGCTAGTGGCCCCGTATCTCCCACCAAAGAACTACTCGGGGGAATGCCCATGGCAGGGGGATTCTGCGCAATCTGACCGAACAGCGCCGACGTGCCCGGTCCGCACAACAAGAGTAGAAGAATCGCGAAGTGTGCGCGGTTCCTGTTCAAAAAACACCCCCAACGTGAATGTGTTGTGCAACGAATAAAAAACATACTAACATGCCCACTCACTGCGCCTTTATTCGGTAATATCTGTAGTTGCGCAATCCGCAATTGATTTGGCCTTTGTCTTCATGGAAACGCCGGGCCTGTTCCTTGCATCCTATTTTCGATAGTCTTCGGGGGTATTTGATGATCAGGCGCTTCTCGCTTTTGGTGCGTAACGGATCCTGCTTTGCCATCTGCTTCGCGATGCTGTCGGGCCCCGCTTTGGCGCAGAGTCCTGATGGACCGCAGACCAGCGCCCCACCTCAAGCCGATCCAAAGCTTCAACAAAAGGCTCCGCCTCCACAGGAGAAAAAACCGGAAGAAGCCGGCGTGACGATCGCCGTCGAAGTTCCAGTCGTCACTATCGACGTTATCGCGACTACCGCCAATGGCGACGTCATACCTGGCTTGAAGAAAGAAAATTTTCGGATTTTGGAAGACGGCCAGCCGCAAAGCATCACCAATTTTGCGCCCTCCGAAGCTCCCATCACCATGGTGCTAGTCCTTGAATTCAGCAATGTCTTCGCGGGGTGGTTTTCAGGCGAAGCCAAGTATTGGGCCGATGCACTGTTCCCGAATCTCAATCAGAAAGATTGGATTGCTCTCGTCACGTACGACATGAAGCCCCACCTAGAGGTTGACTTCACCCAGAACAAAGATGAGGTCCGCCAGGCCATCTATCATCTTTATTTCCCAGGCTTCAGTGAGTCCAACATGTTCGACGCCATCCTCGACACGGTCGATCGGCTCAAGGATGTAAAGGGCAAGAAATCCATCCTGCTCCTGGCCAGCGGCCTCGACACCTTCTCAAAACATACGTTCGATCAGACTCTGAAGCAGTTGCGCCAGACCGATGTCACTATCTTTGCCGTCGGCGTCGATAAACCCATCACCAACTACCTTGATATGCACCGTTCGCTGGGGTCGCTGCGCCGGATGGATTTCCTGCAAGGCGAAAACGAATTAAAGACCTTCACCAAAATGACCGGCGGATTCTCCTGGTTTCCTCAGTTCGACGGGGAACTTCCCGGAATTATGCGCGAAGTGGCCGCATTCCTGCGGCACCAATACAGTCTCACGTACAATCCGTCCAATCACACTCCTGACGGAAAATACCGCAAGATAAAGGTCGAGCTCGTCAATCCGGATGGCAGCCCATTGACCGTTGTCGACCAGAAGGGCAAGAAGCAGAAAGTTGTTGTTTATGCTCGCGAAGGCTATACGGCTCCAAAAGGCGGCGTCGGCGATTAGGTCTATCGCATTTGGGTAACGCCGGTAGATTCCGGTAGCCTTTTCGAAGCCGAAACTACAGCTCCCGTGGCAAGAAGACGTTATAAATTGTCCTTTCGACCAAGGCCCGCGAAAGTGAAGATCATCTAATAGCCCTTCTCAAAATCAACCCGGTTAAAGAGTTCCTGACCCGAGAACCAGCGCTCCAGCAACTGCAGCAGCAGTTCCGTTTGCCTGGGCCACAATCGATCGCTTACTGCACTTGTGTGCGGTGTAATGAACACGTTTGGGGCTTTCCACAACGGACTCTCCCGGGGCAGGGGTTCGGTCGATGTCACGTCCAGCGCAGCCCCGCCAAGATTTCCGGCTTGGAGCGCCCTGATCAAGGCCACTTCATCGAGCAATGACCCTCTCGATACATTGATTAGCCGCGCGCCTGCTTTCATTCGCGCGATTTCGCTTGCACCGATCAAATGCTTCGTTGCCAGAGTCTCAGGCACTGCAATAACCACAAAATCTGCTTCGGGAAGCATTTCCCCCAATTGCGAACTCCCTACAATCCTCTCGGCCAGGGACATGTCTCCTTGTCCAGAACGATTCACTCCCCACAAGCGCATCCCAAACGCTTTCGCACGCTTCGCCAATTCTTGACCGATCGACCCGAAGCCCACGATCAACAGCAACTTTCCGCTTAGCTCCGTCAAGCGCTGCGGCAGGTCCCAAATTGCTTGTTGCCCCCATTCTTGTTTATCTTGATGTCTCACCGAATCCGGGAAATTCCGAGACAGCGCCAGCATCATCCCGATCGTATGCTCTGCCATGGGAACCGAGAAGATTCCCCGCGTGTTTGTCACCACCACGCCGGAATCACGCAACTCGGGATAGATCAGCTGCCCCACACCTGTTGCGGTCGAGTGCACCCACCTTAATCTTTTTGCATCCTTAAGCTGCTTCGCCCGCAGAGAATACCCGACAAAAATATCTGTGTCAGGTAGCTCTTCCGGCAATCTTTCATAATCCGGAAGGTGCACTACACTGATCTCCGGCCAACGCCTCCGCACCGCATCCGCCATTGCCGCGGTCGGCCTCCACTGGTCAAACGGATGCCAAACGCAAATGGTCATCTTTGTATTTGCGGGCGCGCTTCTCTTGAGTGTCATCTCAAACAGGCCAAACCGAATCTGGCTTCATTCGGGCCGATGCGGACGCGTTGACGGCCGACTGATGCAGATCCTGTTGCGAGGTAGCTAGATCCATAAGGGAGTTATCGAAGTATGGTCATTGCAAACTCCCGCACCCCTACTTCACTCGCAAATCTTTTCCCGTCATGTCTGCCGGAACGATCTCGCCCAGAATACCGAGCATAGTAGGTGCAATATCGCGCAAAGCTCCGCCCGGGCGCAATTTCAACTGATCATTTTCCGTAACGCACAAAAAAGGTACGGGATTTGTCGTGTGGTAGGTATGTGGACCGCCGGTGGCGGGATCGATCATCGTTTCTGCATTCCCGTGATCCGCCGTTATAATCCACGATCCGCCCCGGGGCTTCATCGCTTGATAGATTTGCCCAAGGCCGGCGTCTACGGCTTCAACAGCCCTGATGGTTGCTTCAAGATTGCCCGAATGACCCACCATATCCGCGTTTGCATAATTCATGATGATCGCGTCAAACTCGCCCTTCTCAATCGCCTTCACAACTGTGTCGGTAATTCCCTGAGCCGACATTTCCGGCTTCAAGTCGTAGGTTGCTACCTTGGGCGACGGTACCAGAATCCGCTCCTCCCCGCCAAACGGCTTCTCCACGCCGCCATTGAAGAAGTAAGTCACGTGGGCGTATTTCTCCGTCTCCGCGCAGCGCAAATTCTTGAACTGCAGTTCCTGAAACACTTGCGCCAAGATGTGCTCCAGCTTTTCAGGTGTGATCACGGCTTGCAGCCATGGCCAGTTCTTGTCGTACTTGGTCATCGCCACATAAAACAAATTCTTTGGACGCTTCTCATCCACGAACTTGTCAAAATCCGGCGCCTGCAGGGCAAAGGTCATCTGCCTCGCACGATCTGCCCGGAAGTTGTAGAAAATCACCGCGTCGTCATCGCGAATCAATCCGACCGGCTCCGCCGCAGGACCGTTCCCCTTGGTAATGACGGCCGGCTTGATAAATTCGTCTGTCACTCCCTGTTCGTAGCTTGACTGCAGTACCGCGACCGGATCGTTGCTTTTGGTCTCCGCTACACCGTGCACCATCGCGTCGTAGGCGAGCTTTACGCGCTCCCACCGATTGTCGCGGTCCATCGCGTAATACCGGCCGACAATCGTAGCGATCTCTCCCACGCCCAATTCACGCGTCTTTTGCTGTAGCTGTCGTACGTAATCACGTCCGCTGTTGGGACCGGTATCGCGCCCATCCGTGAACAGGTGTACAAACACTTTTTCGACCTTCTGTTGCTTCGCTAGTTCCAGTAATGCAAACAGATGCTGGATGTGCGAGTGGACTCCACCATCGCTTAGCAAGCCCACCAGATGCAGTTGACGCTGCCGTCCCCGTTCCATAGCCTTCTGGAACAGCGGCACCTGGGCCATCTGCTTGTTCGCAATCAGCAAATCGATCCGCGTAATATCCATGTGCACCACGCGGCCGGCGCCAATATTCATGTGACCGACTTCACTGTTTCCCATCTGGCCGGGTGGCAATCCCACGGATGGCCCCGATGTCTGAATCAACGTGCTGGCGAACTTGCTCATCAAAAGGTCGTAGTTCGGCTTTCGCGCAAGCGCAATCGCATTCCCATTCGATTCTGCCCGGTAGCCCCACCCGTCGAGTACCGTCAGCACAATCGGCTTCGGTCGTTTTGCCATAATTTTCTTACGCTCCGAACTTTCGGTAGCGCCTCCCGGAAAATAGACTCAATTTACTTTGTAATCAGGCCACGAAACCAGCTCATGCACACGGAGCGAACAAACTCTGAGCCTGACCAAAAAACTCAGCGAGAGGCAAACTCCCGCAATGCTGCGAGCAACCGTTCCACTTCCTCCATTGTGTTGTAATGCACCAACCCGATCCGGAGCATTCCGCCTCGCGATTCCACTCCCAATCGCTCGCTCAAATTCAACGCATAATAATTTCCATCCCACGTAAATATCCCGCGCTCACCCAGATATGTCGCAATCGCGGTCGGATGGGCATTTCCAATCCCCAGCGACAGGGTTGAACACCTCTCATCAAACCGCGCCGGATCAGTAATCCCGTAAATCTTCACTCCAGGAATTGCCAGCAATCCATCAATCAGTCGCGAAATCAGCGTCTTCTCATACGCCACTGTCGCACCAAAGGCCGCCACCAGCGCTTCTCTCCGCGACAAAGAATCGTTCCCCGCGCAATGCCGTCCCAATTCTGCCAGGTATCCCACCGCACCACCGACTCCCGCGATCAACTCATGTATCTGTGTTCCGGTTTCCCATCGCTCCGGCACCCGATCGGTTGCTGGCCGTACCTTGTAGGGCTTCAGCCTCGCCAGATGTTCCCGCTTCCCGTAAAGGGTCCCCATGTGAGGCCCGAAAAATTTGTATGGGGAGCAAACCAGAAAATCACAGTTCAGGGCTTTCACATCGATCAGCCCATGTGGACCGTAATGTACCGCATCGATATAGGCCATCGCGCCAGTCCAGTGGGCCAGCTTCACAATTTCCGCTGCGGGATTGATTGTTCCTACGGCATTTGACGCGTACGTTGCCGCCACCAGCTTCACTTTCGGGCTCAACTTGCGTTTGAGGTCATCCATGTCCAGCGTGCAATCCGCTTCCAAGACATCTACCTGCCGGATCACGACGCCCTTTTCTTCCAGTGCCTTCCAAGGAGCAAAATTTGCGTCATGATCGAGCGTTGTCAGAAGAATTTCATCGCCTGGCTTCAACTCACGTCCGATCGCGCGCGAGATCGCAAACGTAATTGTAGTCATGTTCTGCCCGAACACGACCTCATCCTTTTCGCTGTGAAAAAAGTCCGCCATTGCCGCGCGCGTCGCTTCGATCATCTGATCGGTACGTTGGCTAGTCAGAAATGCGCCACCGGTGTTGGCATTCGCGTTGACAAAGTAATTCTGTATTGCCTGCAATACGTGAGTCGGCACCTGCGTTCCCGCTGGCCCATCCAGGAAGGCTGCTGCCAGTCCATTCACTTTCAATTGCAGCGCCGGAAATTGCGCCCGCACCCACTCAACATCAAACGCCTTTGTATTCGACAAAGCTGCTCCCAACACGCAGAAGGATTGCACCTGACCGTAGCCAGCTAGTTTCTCACACCAAAGCCGTCCCGTGTATGCTCCTCCTCACTGAACTCGGCTGTTGCCTTCTTCTAAATCGCCGAACCAGAGCGGCTGCAGCATGCGTTTCAGTAATCGTCTCGATCAACGTGCTAGGATATTTCGTTGGCAGTTCAATCATGCCGCTTCAGCGCCGGCTATTAAATCTGCGCTGTGATTCGCAACGAGGTCCCCTTGTCAGACATTCTTCCCGCCAGCGAGCGCACTCGCGTTGTGCGTGAACCTATCCGTGCAGTTTACGACCGCGCCGCCATCTACAACATTCTCGATGAAGCCTTCACCTGCCACATCGGTTTTACCGGCGCCGATGCCCAACCTTACGTCATCCCCACCATGTTCGCGCGAATCGGCGACTTCATTTATTTCCACGGTTCTGCCGCCAGTCGCACCTTGCGCGGGCTGAGCGCCGGTCTTCCCGTGTGCATTACCGTCACTCTTTCAGATGGCCTTGTTCTTGCTCGCTCTGTTTTCAATCACTCCATGAATTACCGCTCAGTCATCGCGCTGGGCACGGCAACCGTAATTGACGAGCCGGTCGAAAAGCTCGCTGCCCTTCGTGCGTTCACCGAAAAATTAATCCCTGGACGCTGGAACGATGCCCGTCAACCGAACGAGAAAGAACTGAAGGCCACGAGCATTCTGAAACTGCCTCTCACGGAGATCTCTGCAAAAGTCCGTACCGGAGACGTTGAAGATGACCTTGACGACTACAACTTCGGAGTTTGGGCCGGCGTAATCCCACTCCGGTTGGCCGCCGAGGCACCCGTCCGCGACGCTCGCTGTGACGCGTCCATCCCAACTCCAGAATATGTCTTGAATTTCCGACGTTAAATACCGGGCTTGAGTGGGCTCTCCAAAGACAAGGGTCGTGCTATGGCCGACTGCGGCCGGATGCGTTTAACCTCTTTCAAGCCTGCACCGCCCTGATGAAATCGGCCAACATCCCATACCCTGTCGCATCTACACCCGGATTATGCTCCACCATTGACAGCCCGAAGACATCCATGTCAAACCGTACCGCCGAACTCGTCCCTTCGAGCCCAGCCATCGGATCAGACAGGAGCAATAATTCTGGCCCAACCTGGCAATCGACTCCACTCCCACGCCGCTCGGCCCGGCAAACGAGCTTGTATCTCATACCTGCCGCCCGGACAGACCGAATCTTCTCTTCACTCAAATCACGAATTCCCGTGCGCCGGACCTGATCGATCCTCGTCGTCACTCCCATCAGCACCGTTGCCAGAGTGGCCACCTTGATTGCCGAATCCCATCCATCCAGATCTTGAGACGGATCGGTCTCCGCAATCCCCAGCGCTTGCGCGCGCTTCACACCCTCATCAAACGATCGCCCTTTTTCGATTTCCGTCAGAACCACATTCGTCGTTGAATTCAGTACTCCGGAAAATCCCCGCAAATCCGTCAGCGGCAAACCCAACGGGAATAAGGACAAAATCGGCACCCCGTCCATCACTGTCGATTCAAAAAGAAACCGCCGGCCTTTTTCCTTTGCTAACGCCAGAAGCTCCCGATAGGCAAATACGATCGGTCCTTTGTTGGCTGAAATGGCGTGAGCTCCGGCCTCCAATGCGGCGACAATATGATTGATCGCCGGCTGCCCTGTCTGTGAATCCAACGAACTTGCCTCAAAAACCACATCCGCCTTCGCGTGGTCAATCCACTCCCGCACATTTCTCGCGATCGGGACCGTTGCTGGAAAGTGTCCGCTCAATGTTGCAATCGGATTCAGCCCATCCGCATTCGTAACCCATCCAATTCGCCGCGACGCAACCCCGGTCAGTCTCCAGCGTACGTCGTACTTCCGTCGCAATTCCGACTCTTTTGAGATCAACAGTCGGAGCAGCGCGCGTCCCACATTGCCGAATCCCACAATCGCTAAATTGTATGAAGGAATAAGGTTCTCCGTAATATCTGTAGATCTCTTGCCAATTCTCGCCGTCTATTTTGCGGCCTGGAGCTTCTTTGCTGCGTCGGAGATCAATTGGGCTTCATCCTCCAACACCTTCGCCACCCGCATCGCGGCCTCTTCCGCTTGTTTCCACTGTTTCTGCTCCAGAGCTTCCCTAACCGCCGGAATCGCCTTAGCCTCATAACCGGTATACACGCCCGGCGCATATAGCTCATGCTTGTACCAGAATCTGCCCGGCAGTCCTTCTGGCGTCGTCAGTTTGTGCTCGCCTTGCATAAGCAATGCATTTACATCTGAAATCGAGCTTGCCGCCAGCGCCGCGCCGCCATTCGCACTAGCCTTATCGAGCGCCTTCTGATACTCGGCCGAATTCTTCGTCAGCGCTTCAACCGCATTATCCAGAGGTGCAAAATTGATGTAGGGTGGCAATTCTTCCTGCTTGGGGGTCACCCAGGTCTGCTTCGGATCCGACGTCACTTCATACATTCCATCCGCTATCTCCAGATTCTTGCGCCGGATTTCGTCCCGCTGCTCCACGGAAAACTTTTTTACTTCTGTCACATACATCTTCACGTCGTCTGCGAAATCCGTGAACTGCAGTGGAAGCAGATCCGCATCGGCCATTCGCATAATCGAGGTTCCACCAGCTTGAGCCAGGGCCTTCCCGTACTGAAAATTCGTATCGCTGAAATGGGTGTACCAGTAAAAATCATCGTAGATCGAATGATAAATTCCGCCGCCATCCTCGCCGCCAAATCCGATGCCCAGCGACGCCACCCCGGCAAAGTTAATAAACGGAGCATGATCTGACCCACCGCCCAGCATCTCGAGCCGCAAATCGTGACGGCCGCGCAACTCGCTCCGGGCATCCGCCGTTTTCGCGTCCGAAATTTCCTTCATTTGCAGCCGCTTCCATACGCTGACCTGCGTTTCCGGATCCTGCACATCTCGCGCGACATCATTGATAAAGTGCTCAAGCGAATGGGAGCCTTCGAGCTCAAAGTATCCGCGAGAGTTGCTGTCCGAATTGATGTACAGCACCGCATGCTTGCGCAATTCCTCCACGTGGGTCTCCACCCATTCTGTGGAGCCCAGCAGTCCCGGTTCTTCCCCGTCCCAGGCGCAATAAATAATTGTCCGCTTCGGCTTCCATCCCTGCTTCACAAGTTCGCCAAGGGCCCGCGCTTCTTCGAGCACTGCTACCATCCCTGAGATCGGATCTTCTGCGCCATTCACCCATGCATCGTGATGGTTTCCCCGAATGACCCACTCATCCGGATTCGTTGACCCGGGAATTTTCGCGATAACGTCGTACAGCGGCTTGATATCCCAATTCGAAAACACCTTCAGGTGAACTTTTGCTGCGCCGGGTCCCAGTCGGTAGGTAATGGGCAATCCGCCCTGCCATGCGCGCGGGGCAATTCTTCCGCTGATGGCTTCCAGCAATGGCTGTGCATCACCATAGGAAATCGGCAAAACGGGAATTTTGGTCAGCGATTGTGCGTCCTTGATCGGCAATCTTTTTGCGTCCGCAGTCGCACCAATTCCCGGCGTCAGCGGATCTCCCATGAATACGGTACTGTCTTGCACGCTTCCGCGCTGTACCCCGTCCCTTGGCCGGTAGGGTCCCTTTGGAAACACCTCGCCACCCGCATAACCGTCATCCCGTGGATCGGAATAGATAATGCAGCCAATCGCGCCATGTTCCGCTCCTACTTGCGGTTTAATCCCGCGCCACGAATGTCCGTACCGTGCGATGATGATCGCTCCTTTCACCGAAATTCCACGCCTCTCGAGAACTTCATAATCTTCGGGCAAACCGTAATTGACGTACACAAGCGGCGCCGTTACATCGCCATCAATCGAATAGGCGTTATAGGTCGGAAGCTGCTCTGATGTCTGGCCGGAAGTGGGATCTGCTTCTACGGGAGGTTCCTGCAATTTTGCTGTAAAATGCGCTCCGCCCTCCACCAATTCGACCAGTCGCTCTTTCGGTGTCGGGAACAAAACGTTGAACGTCTCGATATGTGTATCGAGGCCAAACTCCTTGAATTTGGACTCGATCCACTCCGCATTGTCCTTATCGTAGGGAGAACCAACGTTGTGCGGTCGTGCCGATAACCGTTGCATGTAGGCTCTCAGGTTGTCCGGAGTAGGGATCGCGCGCATTTTTTCTTCCCAGTTCTTTTCTGCACGAGAAGACTCCGCTGAATATCCATACAACGGCGTCTCATCCGCCGTCACTAGCAGTTTTAACGGCGCGATCGTAATCGCCGTGCAAACGATTCCAGTCCACACTGTCCTCTGAATTGACGTTTTCAATTTGTCTCCCCTGATCGTGCCCCGGAATTATTTACTTTCTCGTCCTTGTTCTGCAAGCGTTTCCCTGTAAGTCCTCTATGTATCAATTACTTTCCGTGATTCGCATTCCGTTCTCTCTTTCGATCGAGTCCCGTTACAAGAAGGCCGGCAACAAACAGCAGCGCCGCGACGCTCGTCAATCCACCTCGAAAGCTACCCGTCACATCCCGCAAATATCCAATCAAATAGGGTCCAAATCCACTACCCAGATTTCCAATAGCATTGATCAACGCGATCGCAGGGGCCGCCGTCACAGCCGCCAGGCTTCCGGACGCCATCGCCCAAAACGGTCCGGTCATTGACGAAGAAGCCGCTAGGGCCACCCCAAAGGCTGACACGCTTAACCAGGTCACACTAGAATATCCCGCAACCAGCAGCGCCAGTGCGCCGACTCCTGCGCAAATTGCCAGATGCCATCGCCGCTCGAGCTTCTTGTCCGAGTGGTTCCCCACAGCCACCATCGTCACGACAGCGACCAAATACGGGATTGCCGAGACAAATCCCAACATCACATTTGAAACAATTGAAACGCTTACCGATTTCAATGCGCTCGGCAGCCACAAACTCACACCGTATGTGCAGGTATTCAATCCAAAATAGACCAGCGCGAACCCCCATAAGCTCAGATTCGCCCACCACGAACGCTCCCCCGCCGCGATCGTCTTCTGCTGAGCGTCATCTTCCGTCTCTAAGACCCTTCGCAATTGCTCCCGATCGCCGGTCGACAACCACTTCGCGGATTCCGGACTATTGCTCAAGAACAGATAAGCCGCAATTCCCAATACGATTGCTGGGACCCCTTCCAGCAAGAACATCCATTGCCATCCTGCCAGCGAGCCCTTCTGATTCAAATCCAGCAGATATCCGGATATCGGACCTCCAATCAGCCCAGAAATCGGCCCTGCGGTCATGAACAATGCCACGACTCCCGCCCGTGCCGATGGCGGAAACCAGCTTCGCAAATAAAAAATCACCCCCGGGAAAAAACCGGCTTCCGCCGCTCCCAGGACAAATCGCAGCGCATAAAACGATCGAGCCGAGCCGATAAGCATCATGGACGAAGAGATGATTCCCCAAACCACCATCAGCAGCCCGATCCAGCGCCGTGCCCCCACCTTTCGCAACATCAAATTACTCGGCACCTGGAACAGAAAATATCCCAGAAAGAAAATACTTGCCCCTGCTCCGTACACAGAGTCACTAAACTTCAGCTGATCCTTCATCTGCAACGCTGCAAATCCAACGTTGATTCGATCCAGATATGCCACCACATACAACAAAAACAGGAATGGAAGCAGCTTCCAGCGAATCCTTGTCAGTAGCGCTCTTACCTCGTCGCCCGAATCGCTCACTTGGAACCCTCTTCCTGAATCCTCGCCAAAATTCCATCTACAATCTGTTCAGGTGGTGGCGTCACATCAACCACCATCGCGTTCTTTGGTTCCTCGAGAACTTCAAATTGATTCGCCAGTATCGATTCGCCGGCGAAATGTCCATGCCTTTCTTTCAGGCGCGATTGAATCAGGTCGAAGCTGGCTTTCAGGTAGATGTATCGGACCGGCAATCCCGCACACAAAACATCTCGGTATTTTTCTCTTAACGCCGAGCATGCCAGAACCACAGTCTCATCTTTCATATTGAGCTTCACCAGCTCTGAGTGCATTGAATCGAGCCATGGCATCCGGTCGGCATCCGTCAGCGGGATTCCCGCGCTCATCTTCTGCTTGTTCGCTGCAGAATGGAACGCGTCCGCATCTAGAAACGCGCCTCCCAGTTTGTCGGCCAGGAGCTTCGCAATCGTCGTTTTTCCGGAGCCTTCCACGCCCATCACGATGTAGATCATCGATTCCTCGGACCCGCGACAGCGCCGCGAGTTTGCATGAAATCTTCTTGCAAGTCCAGTGGACAGTGCGTTGTACGATATCATTCGCCGGCAACATCGTACGATCAGCATATCGAGACGAATTATTTCAAATTGGATTCTCCGGTAAGGGTCAAACTTGAACGAACAGCTCAGCCAATGTACGGAACGGAATCTGAAGCCATCCGCTGCGAAGAAAGTGAGCCTTCTGTATTTTGTCTTCGTGATGTTCGCCTATACCACGGGTGGCCCGTTCGGCATGGAAGAAATGATTTCGACCAGCGGCCCGGGCCTTACGTTGATCTACCTCTTGATCATTCCGTTTTTCTGGTGCATTCCAGTCTCACTCGTTGCCGCCGAGCTCACGACCGCCATGCCGGTTGAAGGTGGGTTCTACCGCTGGGTGAAGGCCAGTTTCGGAGATTTCTGGGGATTTCTCGCGGGTTGGTGGAACTGGACCGCTTCCTGGCTGCTCGGCGCCACCTACGCCGTTCTTTTCAGCGACTATCTCAGGATGTATTTTCCCGCACTCACCGGATGGCGCCACTACACCGTTTCCGTCGTACTGATTGTCGTACTCGCTTACATCAACATTCGCGGCATACAGATGGTCGGCGTCGTTTCGACGCTGCTTGAATTTTCAATACTTATCCCGGTTCTGCTTCTCTGTGTCATGGCAGCCATGAAGTGGCATCACAATCCATTCCACCCTTTCACGCCACCGGGCGTTCCGGCAGTCCAGGTCTTCGGGGTCGGACTGGCCCTTGGCCTCTGGTTGTACTCGGGGTTCGAGCAGTGTTCGAGCGTCGCCGAAGAGATCGATAATCCTCAGCGGAGTTATCCTCTCGCGCTGGCGATCGTTGTGCCTCTTTCTGTCGCAGTATATTTTCTACCCGCGTTTTTTTCCCTGGCTGCGCTCGGCAATTGGAGGGAGTGGAATACCGCGTATCTTTCCACCGCGGCAAAATTGATTGGTGGCACTTGGCTGGGCTTCCTCATGACGATTGCCGCGATGCTTGGCAACGTTTCCCTGCTGAACGCCACTGTTCTCACCAGTACTCGCATGCCATCATCGATGGCCGAAGACGGCTACCTCCCGTCGATCTTTGCCTCGAAACATCCGCGGTTTGGTACGCCATGGATCGCGATTCTCATTTCGTCGGCTATCTACGCGCTGCTCGCGTTCCACACGCTCGCGCAATTGCTCACGGTATATGTTTGGCTGCGCTCGCTTGTCACCGTTCTGACGGTTCTGTCCGCGTGGCGCCTGCGCAAAAAATTTCCTGCGATGAAACGTCCATTCGTGATTCCCTGGGGCGTAGCAGGGCTCGTGTACGTCGTGATCGCACCGATCGCAATGGGCGTACTCGCGTTGGTCTTTAGCGATCCATTCGCCCTCAAGTGGGGTCCTCTGCCGGTGCTGTTCGGCATCCTCGTGTACTTCGTGTTTCCCAAATTCAAGACAGGTACCCAAATATGAACCCGTTGCGGTGCCTGGCCTTGCTTGGTTTTTTCGGCCATCTCCTGAAATCCGCTTTTACTCGTTCCCTGCGAAATTCTGCCTGCCTTCTCAGTTTGCGGGTTGTTCTTTCCTCTTAACTCAGGTCAACCAATCCAGTACCTTGTAATATGCTCCGGCCAGAGGCAGAGCCCAGCTATTCCCGCTACGCAGCCCCAACGGGGCGTCTGGAAACGCGATCTTCGAAAAAGGATTATCTTCTGCGTCTCCACAAATCGCACCCGCCAGTTTCGTTCCCATCCAGGTTGCTGCCGCCACTCCGTGTCCCGCGAATCCCATCGCAAAGAACATCTCATCGATCTTTCCTGAATGCGGCATCACGTCGAGTGCAAAGTCCAACGTCCCGCCCCACACGTATTCTACCTTCGTATTGCGCAGCTCCGGATATACTTGCAGCATCCCTTGCCGCAGCAGTTCCGCACTCTTCCGGACGGTATGCTCTGACTCTGGAAAGAAAGCGGCACGTCCTCCAAACAGCAGCCGGTTATCGGGAGTCAATCTGTAGTAATACAGAAAATGCTTCGAGTCATAAATCATGCGATTGCGCGGACTGAGTCTGCGCGCCAGTTCGGCAGGCAGCACTTCAGTCGCAATGATGTACGACCCGATCGGGATCAATTTCTTCTGCAGCTCGGGAGTAGCATTTGTCGTGTGGGCCCCACTTGCCAGAACTACCTCCCGGGCTTGTAGCGTTCCACGGTCGGTTTCCAGGAGAAATTTTCGTCCACTATTCGCCACCATCGCCTTCCCACTGCTCGAGCGCGTCGTCCGCTTCACGGCTGTCACCCGAACGCGTTCGTACAAATGGGCGCCCGCCCGCCGCGCCGCTTGAGCGAGTCCCGCTACATACTCCGCCGGGTTCACGCTCGCGCTGGTTTCATCTACCAAACCGCCATAGTAAATTTCTGAACCGATCTCCTCGTGCAGGTCGCATCTCGGAACTATCCGCAAGTCATGACTGAACTCCTGCTTGATCTGCGCTGCAGCAAGCGCGTAGTCATCAAAGTGTTTCTGCTTGCACGCGACTTCCAGGTGCCCACACCGGGAAAAACTGCAGTCAATTTTCTCCTCGCGTACGATCTGGGCAACAAGGTCAATGGACTCGAGAGACGCCGCGTACATCCTGCGGACAGCCTCGTGTCCGTAGCGGCGAATCAGTACCGGAACCGGCAGTTTCAGCCCGGTCAGCACCATTCCCCCGTTCCGGCAACTCGCTCCCCACCCCACTGTCTCCGCTTCCAGTACCGCGGTATTCACACCCCGTTTTGCCAGCGCTCGCGCCGCCGAGAGCCCGCAAAATCCTGCACCAATCACCGCAACATCAACCGAATCGGGCAAATTCTCGTCTGCCGCATGCGATGGCTTCTCCATCTTCCGGAGCCAGAAATTTGTTTCCTGGATGACCATTGGTACCTTTCCGCGGAAGATTGTAGAGGAGTCGGCAGTCTGTGTCGACCACCGAAGAAACCACCGAAGAAACCGAGAGTTACAGATCTTCGCGGCTGCACCGGGACTTGCGGGCGAGCCAGCGGATTCCGCCAGTTTTGGAGATGACTGCGAGGTCGATGTCCCCACCCAATGCCGATCTCTCCGCCCCGCTGGCGTGATTGATCGCAAACTGGATCGCGGCGCGGATAAGACGTGCATCCTGTTCTGAGTTAACGCCGATTTGCCCACCCGCACGCGCCGCACCGGCACCGCGCATGGCTCTCTTTGTCTGCCCTGCAAAAAACTCACGGACCAGTTCGGAGGCGAGTCCCGCGACACCGATATGTCCGGGAGCGGTGCCTGAGGTCTTGGCACGAATAGTTCGATCTGCCGCAGTAAAGGCGAGACTGGTCGTGCGAAGCGACAAACTCGCCTCTTGGTCAAAATGAATAAATCCACCGGTAACCAGATTTCCTGTGACGCGATTCGCGAACTCGCGCAAGGTCTGATTCGACTGCCGGGAAAACCACTGCGTGGCACGATTACCCCAGTAGGTCGCAAGGCGGAGGGCGTCGTGATTGTCTAGATTTGCATACGTCGCGCGAGCGGTGGCTTCGCTGCTCCACGGTGGCTGCTGGCCGACACTCATTTCGGAAATACCCGTTTCGTAAAACAGGGTGTCGCCACCGAGAGCGATGACCTTGCAGGAGAGATCGTCGGTTTCGCCTTGCCCCGACCGTTGTGTGCGGCTTTCCGCGCCGATTACGACGTAATCTGCGCGGGCGGAAACAATCCAGACCACCAGGCTTCCGCGACTCGACTGGATGGGCAGGGGCCAAGCGAAAACCAGGGCAAAAATAGTGAGAAACAGGGACTTATTCATGGTATCGACGTTAAGTCCGACGACTTAAGACCACCGTGACCCTTCGCAGTCTAGCAGACGGTTGTATGTCATTACTGACAATAGCGACGCCTGCTTCGGAGTGAAAGCATCGTAGTCATGTTCGAGCGAAAGATGGCGAGGAGCAAAACAGTGAAAATGAGCGAGATTCTATATCCTGCGAAACCGAGACTGATCGTTCTCGTGATGGCATGCGTCCTTGCAGTGGCGGCAAACGCCTCCGAAGACAAGATAAAGCAACAGAAGCAGATACAGTCGGCGACGCAAGATACGCTGCAGCGTCTGTACAAGGCTGAACCAAGAACGAAAACAATCATCAGACATGCATACGGCTATGCGGTGTTCAGTGATTTGGGCGTAAAGATTTTATTTGGTGGTACAGGAAACGGAAAAGGTGTCGCAGTAAATAACCACACCAAACAGCAAACGTATATGAAGATGATCGAACTGCAGGCCGGACTCGGACTAGGAGTGGATAAATTCCGAGTGGTCTTCGTATTTGACAACCAGAGAGCGTTCGATGGCTTCGTAAACTCTGGCTGGGAATTCGGTGGACAATCCACGGTCGGTGCCAAAGTCGGCGACAAGGGCGGTGCGATGGCAGGAGCGGTGGCTGTTGCGGATGGCGTATGGATGTATCAATTGACCGATGCCGGCCTGGCAGCGGAAATCAGCGCCACCGGCACGAAATATTATAAAGATGAAGATCTGAACTAGGGCACGACGACGGACTCATGAAGCCGAGGGTTTCGCATGAGCGGTTACTGGCGAATCGTCAGTACCGGGCAATGCGCACCGCAAACTACCTTGTACGCCACGTCCCAGGGCATATGTGACGCAGTTTCAATGTGCGTAGAACGATTCAGGCCTAGAATGATCAGGTCGGCTTGCACGGTATGCGACGCCAGTAAAATCTGTTCGCTGGCGATGCCGAACCTGACCATGAATTCCAGTTGGCAGTCCGCTGGACCATTCTGCGACGCCATCTCTTCGAGCTGCCGTTCACACCGGATGCGCCCCTGATCTCTCATTTCTCCAAGATCGCCTGTGGTAGACCAGTGGAAGCCCTCGGGAATCGGCGCCGCACGAAGCACGTGGAGCATGACAAGCCGCGCACCGAAATGTCTGGCAAAGGACATCGCGCCAGGCAGCGCGTGCCTTGAAGCGGGTCCAAAATCAGTGGCAAACAGGAACGGACGCACCGGGGGAGTCTTCTCGACGAGAGAATCTTTTTCAGAACCTGGCCCGACAGTAACGACAAAGCAGTTGGCATGGCGAAATACTTGTTCTGCCGTGGAGCCGAGCAGTAGCTTGCCGAAACTTCCTCGACCATGGGTGCCCACGACTACAAGATCCACTTCTTTCTGCTTGATAACGAGTTCCAGCTCTTCACTTACGCTACCCTGGCGGACGATAAACTCATATTGCAGCCCGTCCAGCGCTCGCGTAGCGGTCAACTCCTCTTCGAGTTTTTGCACATCCCGTTGCGTTCGTTGCACGGCCATTTCCCACGCTTCCGCGCCAGCGATCGTATAGCCGATGTGAGAAACAATGTGCACAAAATAGAATTTGGCTCGGTAGTGCCGCGCAATGGCGATGGCATGAAGCAGCGGTTTGAGAGATGCTGGCGAAAAATCGTAGGCGACCAGGACCGACCGCAGTGAAATTCCCGTAACAACTTCGGAAGAGGTCATACATGCCCCTTTCCCAGACTGGAAATGGACCAAGCATCAGTCTACGCTCAGACCGGTTCGGGCCGATGTGACCTAGAACATGGTTAAGACTTCGCTGCTCGAGCTTCAGCGACCATGGGTTTCGCCGAGACCTGGGATTCGTAGCCGCGCGCCAGGTAATAAAGCGCGCGATCAAAAAAATCACCTACGAGATAATTGAGTTCCTGAATTGCGTGCAGCTCGAACGGTACCATTTCCGCCGGGGCGAAGCGGTCTCCTGAAAGCGTCATCAATCCATGCTCACGAATGTAGTGGCGCAAATGCTTCTTGATGATAATCAGCGTATAAACAATCTCGCTAAGCGGAATCGCCTCGCACGCCCCGACACGGCCAAGCTCCTCGTATTCCTGCCGCACCGGCCTTTCATCGGGACTGCCGATCCAGCTTCCGAGATGAAAGAAGAATTTGTGGATGCGGGGGCGCAATTCCGTTTTCGAGAATCGGGCGTAGGAACGCGTATGCTCGTTAGCAAGCATATCGTCCAGGGTTTGTTGCGTAAGCGGCTCTGCGTGAGTTTCGATCATTTGTATCAGGCGTGCAGATAACATGAGAAATTACCTCCCCGTTCATATCGCAACCGGAATCTCCCGTTTGCTTAGCCCTTCGCAGCAAACGAGCATACCTGGGGCTTCGCTAACTGGGCGAAGTCCTTGTAGTACATGCGGATCGCATCCCGGTGCGTCCCGGCGTTGAACAGTATTTCTTCATCCTGCGCGAGCGATTGGTCGGCAAAAACGCGCAGCCCATAGAGTTCACCAAGCGGGGGCATCGCGCCCAGTTCGCAATCCGGGAAGAGACTTGCGAATTCGGCTTCGGCGGCCAGGCGAACTGGACAACCAAGCGCATGAGCGAGCTTGCCTGGCCTGAGGTGAAACGAAGCGGGCAACACGATCAAGCAATACTCCTTCCCTGCCTGCACGACGACTGTTTTCGCCACTTCGATTCCCGGAACGTGCATGACTGCCGCCGCTCCCTGAGCGGTGTAGGAAGATGCATGATTCACCACACAATAAGGAACCTTGCTTTCATTCAGATGGCTTTTTATACGGTTTGGAATTGCCATGGCTTGACTCCCTTCTTTTGAATTCATACATGGCTGGACGCTTGTAATTCAACTGACAGCGTACATGCCCGTTTCCTCCACCTCCTGCTGGTGCGAATCCATTTGATAGAACTGCGCGCGGGTCGAGGGTATACCCAACGACGCATAGAGGCGGTCCAATCGCCATGAATCGAAGCGCTGGAGAAGGTCGTGAATGGTCAACAGAGACGAATGGTTCCCGGCGTTCGAATGCTTTCTGGAGGAATTTCTGATCATGGACATTGCCTCCGGGATGCCTGTGGGCATGCCCCGATGTAGAAATGGAACGCCAAGTACTAACGGGAATGCTTCGCTTGCCTTCGGGTTAGGGTGCGGTTTGCTTCAAGGAATGGGGTATGGGGCGCGTAACATTCGTCGCCGCCGTACTGCGAAACCAGGAATCGAACCTGCATCCCACAGTGGCCTTATGCCAGACGCTACGCCTCTGAAACGTGCGTGGCAAGAGCCATTTCGCAATCTTCGCAATCTGAAGCGAAGGCGGAACAAGTAGGAGAGAACTTTCAGCCCCTCTCAATCTCTGAGGTGCAAGGAATGATTACGCGGTACGAAGGACGATGTGGGTGATTTCGGGAGGAACCCCAAGACGTACCGGCGCACCAACAGTCCCCAAGCCGCGGTTCACATAGAGGGAGGAAAGGCCATTTGGCGCGTTGGGCATAAGCTTGATGGTTTCACCCATTCGTCGAGGCATGTCCGGCATCAGAAACGGTCGATGATACAAACCGGCAATGTAATCGGAAATAAATCGCGCCGGGCTGATGCTGACGTCGAGAATTTCTACTTTTACCTGTCCGCCGTGGGTATGGCCGGCAAGAGTCAGTTCGACGCCCAGCTCCGCTGCACGATTAAAAGCGTTGGGATTGTGCGAAAGCAAAATGTTGGGCATATCGCGACGAATGAGCGGCTCGAGGTTCGCGAGCATCTGCGTCTTGCGCCCGCTGGGGGTACGCTCCCGCTGGTAATCGACGCCGATCAAATTCAACTGGCCGCCCTTGTAGGTGATCGTTGCGTTCTCGCGGCGCAGCATTTTCATGCCGGCCTGCTGATACAGCTTCTCCGCGAGATCTTCGGCGCGCGCGTAAATTTCGTGGTTACCGTTGCAGCCATAAACGCCCAGAGGAGCGTGGAGGTGTCGTACCTCATCAACACAATCGGCGATAGGATCGTGAATCCCGGTGATCAAGTCGCCCGTAACGACGGCAAGGTCGGCGCCCAGATCGTTAGCCATATCGACGGCGCGACGGACAGATTCGCGCGTCATATAGCCGCTAAGGTGAATGTCGCTGATCTGCGCAATTGTCATGCCATCCATTTGCGCAGGCAGATTGGGGATGGGGATTTCGATCCGGTGCACCTGGTAGCGCAGGCGTTCGGCTGCGTAGCCATACATCACACCCAGAAAAGGCGCAGCCCCGGCAACAACGCTAGCGGTACGGAAGAATGTGCGTCGAGAGGGATCGGGTACGAAATCGACACGCGTCGATGCCCCGTGTCGAGTCACGAGCGCGTTCGGTTTCGAGGCTTGTGACGCGGCCTTCTTGTGATGCACCCGGTGCCAGACCCATTCAACAGCGTGGACAGCCTTAACGGCCAAATACCCAGCTAAAGCACTGGAAAACCACAGACCCGTTAACGCCGCTACCGGTGAATGACTCGGAAGGATACGTCCGTGGTCCTGCCGGAGGGCGTCGGCAAGGGCCAGGATAATCGCGACCCAACCGGATAGGTACATGATCCGTACCGCGATCCGCAGCCACACGCGTCCCCAGTTAGAGGTTACGCGCCACAGTCCGCGGTACCAGAACCGCTGCGACAAAAACAGCAGCGTTGTGAGTGCCAGAAGAACAGCTGCGCGGATCAAGAGCCAGGTCCAGTTCAACGGTACGGCCCCCTCAGCCGCATCCTATAAGCTTATCATGTCCTGCGTCTGCGGCCCGTCTTGCCTATAGTCCATGCATTCAGGCAGTAAACCGGAACGTGGAGCAGCTGCAACCAGCCCATGGAGTCGAAATTCTCGATTTCAAGCAGCTTCCCGGCATCGTATGATGTCGTTCCTGGTAATCCGCAGACTTGGAGGTTTGCGGTAACTTCCTGTGCCTGTTTGCGTCTTTAATTGCAGTCCAGATCGTTCCGACCCTGGGTATTTTCTTTCGACGAAGGAGAGAAGCATGAACAGACTCAGATTGATCGCGGTCGCATTGTTGGCTGCGTGCTGTATCACGATTCCTGCTCGCACTTATGCCCAGGACATGAAACCTAGTGCAGCGCCTAAACCAGCCCCGGGACCGTCGGGCGCGCTGCTGGAAGAGTGGAATGACATCGGCCGGCGGCTAACCGCCATCGCCGAAGACATGCCGGAAGATAAGTATGATTACAAACCAAAACCCGAGATGCGCTCCTGGGTCAGCCAGCTTTTACATGCGGCGCAAGGTCAGTATTATTTCATCAACCCAGTTCTCGGTAAGCCGCTGCCGAAGGATGATCCTGACATGTCGCAGCTGAAGACACGGGCACAGGTAGTGGCATTTGTGAAGAAATGTTTCGATGAGGGAGCAGAAGTTATTAAGGCTCAAGGGGATGCAGGCATGGCAAAAACGGTGCAGTTGGGTGATCAGCTGTATCGGACCGATGCGCTTGGCTACGACTTAATTGCACATGCGAATGAGCACTACGGTCAGATCGTGGTGTACTACCGCTTGAATGGGCTGGTGCCACCGGAATCAAGGCCTAAGAAATGAGAACAAATTAAGGGGATACGGCGATGAGTCGCAGTCGCACCCTTGATCCTCGAGGGCGTTGCACCGTCTCATTCTCCCAATTCTCTAAAACTCCGCGGCATTATGCTTTCCGCGCGTCTCGATTTTCGCCTTATCTTGCCGACATCCCCGCCGGGCTACCTCGCAGAATTTTCTGTAACATCCCTGCGTCCCCGATCGGTGGCAGACACGTGTTGCCTGAGCATACAAGCGCCGCGGGTTTCTCTCTCGGCAAATGGCGTAGCGTCAATTTCAACGCGGCCGGTAAATAGTCAAGCGGGGTCTCCGGTGTTACTCGCAAAACGGCCTTCCCAAATCGAAACACGCTGTACGCGGCCTGCTCAAGCATGAGAGCGCCCTCATCGCCGTCAGGACCGGTAATCACCACCTGTGTCGGATGATCGGCAAACAACGTGGCAGCCAGGCCGTAGGTTGCCGCGAACATCCCGTATTGCGGCGCGACTCCTGCAAATACGTCTAATGTTCTCTTTGCCCAGTCGTTATATGCAGGATTGTCGGTGTAGGAGTACATCCGGGTGAGGGCCACCACGGCAGCGGAATTTCCTCCCGGTGTGGGCGAATCCTGGAAAGGCTTGCGGCGGACTTCAAGCCCGCCCATCGGAGGAGCGTCCGAGGCTCGATCGAAGAAGCCGCCATTCACCGAATCTCCGTATTTTTCGATCACGAGATCCATGGTGCGCTCCGCGGCTTTGAAATATCTTCCGTCGAGTGTTGCTTCATAGCCATCGAGAAGTGCGAGTATTCCAAACACCTGATCATCAAGAGAGCCACGCAGATCAGGTCCACCGATGCGATGCGCAAACGCCTGTTCTTCACTCCACGTTTCAAGCAGCATGCGCTCGAGCGTTTTCACAGCGAATGCCTGGCACTTTGTGCCCGAACTTCCCGTCAAAACATGGGATGCGTCGAGATAGGCCGATACAAACATGGCGTTCCAACCGACGTACATCGTCTTATCGATGTACGGAGTGGGACGTGGACGCCTCGCCGCCAGCATCTTCTTCTTGCCCTTTTCGATCGTATGGCGCACGAGGCTCTCTTCTATGTCGAGTGTACGGGCTATCTCCGCAGCGTCCCGTGCGATCCATAAGACATTTTTTGCAGGATTGTGGTGCATTTCGCCGTGAGGTTCGACGTCGTAATACAGCTCCATCACGCGCGCTTCATCCTTGTCGAGAGAGCTCCGTAACTCGTCCAGAGTCCAGGTAAAATAATCGCCATCGTCATCGAGTGAATAGTCAGCGTCCTGGCTGCCGTAAAAACCTCCTGCTTGCTGGTCGGAGAGCACCTCGTTTACCCAGTCGATGATCCCTTCGCTCGTCGCTTTCAAAAGAGAGTTCTGCGTTGTTTGCCAACCGTGCAGATAATTCTTGAGCAGTTCCGAATTGTCATAGCTCATCTTCTCGAAATGAGGAACGAGCCAGCGCTCGTCGACCGAATAGCGGTGGAAGCCACCTGCAAGCTGGTCGTAGACGCCCCCCTTCGCCATTTTCTCGAGGGTCGTTTCTGCCATGGCCAGGAGATGCTTTTCTCCGTTCTGGCGGTACCGCTCCAGAACTAAATCGACCGCCGAAGCGTGCGGGAATTTCGGCGCGGTGCCGAACCCGCCGTTCCGGATATCGAATAATTGGGTAATCGAACTTAATTGGATATCGACGACATCAGCACTGAATTCGCCCTTTGCACCGGTGAACCCTTCCGCCTTTGTGACAGCTTCTGAAACGGCAACGGAAGTCCTTGCCAGATCCTCGCGTTTGTTCTTGTACGCATCGGCGACGGCCAGCAGCACACGCCGGAATCCCGGACGATTCCCTTGATCTTCGGGAGGGAAATACGTCCCACCGTAAAATGGTTTTCCGTCAGGCATGAGAAAACCGGTAAGTGGCCAGCCGCCCTGTCCGCTGATTGCACTGATTGCGGACTGGTAGCGCGAATCGACATCGGGTCGTTCATCGCGATCGACCTTTACCGGGACAAAATGTTCGTTGATGATTTTGGCGATGCCGGGATTTTCGTAGCTTTCGCGATCTATGACATGGCACCAGTGACACCAGACCGCTCCGATGTCGAGGAGGATCGGTTTGTCAGCGGCCTTTGCGAGAGCAAAGGCGTCCTCGCCCCATTCGTACCAGTCGATCGGTTGATGCGCAGCGGAACGAAGATAAGGGCTTGCCGAGTCTTTCAATCTGTTATCGGTCATTTTGGGAATCGACTCCAATGTCACTGTTTACTTTGGGGATGGAAAATGAGTCAAAGCAAAGGGAGAATCATCGAATACGCGAACAACGATCACTGCACTTGATCGCCCGGCCCCAGGTCCCGCGGGTCAATCGGCTTTCTGCCACCGTATCCCTCATCTTGGCGGTGATAATACCGGATGCGATCCTCGCCCAGTTTCCAGCACAGATAGACTTCCTCGTTATTGATCACTGAAGGAAAATCGAGCAAGCCCACGTCCAGATCCTTGATCAGGCATCCGGTCGCCAGAATTTTTTCGAGGTTCGATTTCATGACCTCGACCAGAGTCTGATGCTCCATGCGCTTGGCCGCCAATTTTGCGTACGGCACCAGGACTCCGCCCATCATCAGGATGCGGGTGGATACGGCCTGCAGATCTTGCTCGAGCTCAGCAACTTTCTTGCGAGCATCGATGGCCTCGATGAGGAAGGGCTCGAGCTCAAGGCGTGTCCTCTCGGCTTCGGTCAACGAAAATAGCCGTTGCGGCTGTTCAGGTTCAGGCAGCTCGTCCTGCTCGTCGTCGTTTTCAGCCATGCTCGCTCCGTCTGCTCATCCATCCGGATGCTTTTTCCCAATCAATGCAAAGACAACATGCGATCAAGAGCAATTTTTGCGTAGTGCCGCGTACGTTCGTCCACGGAAATCTGATTCACAACTCTCCCCGCCGCCAGATTTTCGAGCGCCCAGAGCAGATGGGCCGGCGTGATGCGGAACATCGTGGTGCAAACGCACATGCTGGAATCGAGCGAGAGAATCGTGCGGTCAGAGAGTTCCTTTGACAGCCGGTTCACAAGATGCAATTCCGTGCCAACGGCCCAACGGCTGCCGGCGGGTGATTTCGCGATTGAACGGATAATTCCCTCCGTTGAACCTATTTCATCCGACGCCTGAGCCACTTCAAACCTGCACTCCGGGTGCACAATCACGCGGATATCCGGATATTCCTTCCGCACGCGGACCACATGCTCCGGCAAAAATCGCTGATGTACGGAGCAGTAACCCTTCCACAGAATTAGTTTCGCTCTACGCAAATCCTCAGCAGTATTCCCACCCATTTCCTGAAACGGATCCCAGACGATCATTTCCTCAAGGGCAATGCCCATGCGGAAACCTGTGTTGCGACCTAGATGTTCGTCCGGCAAGAACAGAATCTTCTCTCCCTGCCTGAAAGCCCACTTCAGGACGGCTTCTGCATTCGAACTGGTGCAGGCTGAACCGCCGTGCTCGCCCGTGAACGATTTAATCGCCGCCGTCGAGTTCATGTACGTGACGGGGATAATGCTCTTGGTATCAAGCACGCCACCAAGTTCCTTCCAACAGGATTCGACCTGGCCGATATCCGCCATGTCAGCCATTGAACAACCTGCGCTTAGATCCGGCAGTACAACAATCTGCTTATCGCGCCGCAGGATATCCGCGCTCTCCGCCATGAAATGCACGCCGCAGAACACCACGTACTTGGCGTCGGTGTCGGCCGCCTGCTGGGAGAGCTTCAGAGAATCGCCTCTGAAGTCGGCGAATTTTACAACTTCATCACGCTGGTAATGATGTCCCAGGATCACCACGTCTTTATCAAGCTTGGCTTTTGCCGCAGCAATACGATCGTCGAGACTGTTGTCTGGTACAAGCAAATAGGAGTCAAAATCGCAGCCCACGCCTTTTTCAATCTCAGGAGCCCTGAGAGTCTCCGGCTGCTCGGTCCCGGCGAGGGAACTCTTCGATATTTGGGTGAGGCTCGGCATATTGGTTCCTAAAACAACGAATGGTCCTGTTCAGTTAATTTAGATGAATTCTAAGCCATTTGGTGAGATTTACCAGAATTGGTTTGTGACGATCCGCCGCTGCCTGGCCAAACTGAGGAGCAGACTGTCGTGACAATGCCCTGTTAGCCCCCTATGAAGACCATCGTGCGCGAAGGCTGAACGAAACCCGGTTCATTGATTCGGTGGCCTGCTTCCTTTTCCATCACCACGGATTTGATCCGTTCGGCGACTTCGTTGTCGCTGGAATTTCCCCGCAGTAGGTCGCGCAGATCCTGATCGTCTTTGCTGAACAGGCACGTTCGCAATTTTCCGTCAGCGGTGAGACGAATGCGAGAGCAATGCCCGCAGAATGCTTGGGTCACGGGCGCGATCAAGCCGATCTCTCCGGCCGCGCCGTCCTTAAAGCGATATTTGCGAGCAGTCTCGCTCTTTTCGTGCGGTATTTGCTCGAGCGGCCATTGCGCATGGATTCGCTCGTAGACTTCGGCAGCCGGCACGACGAGACTCCGTGACCAGTGCCGGTCGGCATCAAGCGGCATGAACTCGATAAACCGCATGACGACACCGCGCTCACGGGCAAATACCGCGAAGGCCTCAATCTCATCGTCGTTTAGCCCGCGGACGAGCACGGCATTTACTTTGACGGGCGCAAGACGCGTTTTCTGCGCGACCTCGATTCCGTGCATCACTTTCTCGTAGGAACTTACTCGGACAATCCTTTCAAATTTCGCAGGGTCCAGAGAATCAAGGCTGACATTGATGCGTTTCAGCCCAGCCGCCAACAGTTGTTCGCAGCGGTCGGCAAGCAAGTGGCCGTTGGTCGTCATGGAAAGATCGGCAACACCCAGTTCCCGCAGTTTGCCGATAAAATTTTCGACACCTTCCCGCACCAGCGGTTCGCCACCGGTTACGCGCATCTTGCGGATTCCGAGTCCAACAAAAATTCGCGCCAGACGCTCCAGTTCCGGCCAACTGAGAATTTCGTTGTGGGCGCGGTAGTTGTCAGGATCAGCGGATCGACAATAGACGCAGCGGTAATTACAGCGGTCAGTGATGGAAATCCGCAGGTCCACGATCTGGCGTCCGAATTGATCGAATAGGGTCATCTGCGCTTGCTGCCTGCACTCCTCAACTCTCGAACGTGTAAAAAAAAAACCGATTCGCATATGGAATCGGGCGATGGGCGAAAATCTGTCGATTTTCGCTCCTCGGCTCCTTTCCAAGCTCATCGCAGTTTCTGCCAATAAGCGGGAGGCCCGGCCGTTTCCAACCGAACCCTTGGCGACTCATACCGGCTCGCCTAGCTCTGCCGCCGTGGGGTTTCTCTCCCTTAGGATCAGCAGAGTCGGAGTTACGAATTCAGTTTACGCCGCCCTGGATCGTTGCGCAATTCGGACCTGCTTCTAGCGGCATACAGTATTTAGAGCATCCGAATGTGCTAAAGTCTCCTGAAATCATGCGAATTTTCGTCTTGGGCGCGGGGGCCACCGGTTCTCTCCTCGCACAACTGCTCGAACGACAAGGACACGACGTGTGGTGCGGCGACCGGAATCCCATGCGGGCGCGCCGTTTTCTTGGGATGAAATCGACCATCGCGATCGCTCCCGTGAACGCACGGAATCTTCGGGCAATTGTCCGGGCGGCGAAGGGTTGCGACATCATTGTCAACGCGACGGCCTCTGTCTTCAACGAGCGTGTGCTTCGCGCCGCCCTCCGGCTCCGAGCTCATTACATTGACCTTAGCTCGCATTTGACGCGCAATCCGTTCAGGGCTGAACAACTGCGCTACGACAAGAAATTCAGGGAAAAGAACCGCGTCGCGATGATCAATACGGGCGCTGCTCCGGGGCTAACGAACCTGCTGGCCAAACGTGCCGTAGAGCATCTGGACGAGGTGCAGTCCGTACACATTTACTTGTATGAAAGCAGCGAAAGCGCCGATCCGATTTCGCAATGGTCGCCTGAAGTTGCCTACGACGAAGCGATTTCCAACCCGCGAATTTATCGGAACCGGAAATTCAGGATCGCCAAGCGATTCTCGGAGGTCGAAAAATTCCGTTTTCCCGAACCCGTAGGGAACGCACGGGTCGTTCTGGCGGCACAAGACGAAGTCGCGACACTTCCCTATTTCATTCCCATGCGCGATATGGATGTAAAAATTGGAGGAAATGAATTTGATCGGCTCCGCCGATGGCACAAAGCCGGAAAGCTATCGCGTTCACGCGGGATGACGCGGCGTAATTTCCCAGAAACCTCGTCGCCCCGGGCCATTGCTTCACTGATCAAGCGCGGAGTGCTACAGAATGCCCGTTTTGCGGCCACCGTCATGGTGCAAGGTATGAAGCGCCGTTCAGGGGAGGAGGACACCTTGCTCATCCGCAGCGACGCCGTTTTCCCTACGCTGTACCAGATTCGGAGGCAGGGACTGTTCACAACGCCAGTGGCCTACGCGACCGCCCATGTTGCGGCGCTGTTCATCAAAAACTTCCCGCTGGAACTTCACGGAGTTTTCCCGCCGGAAGAACTTCCGCGGGAGACAAGGCAAGCCATCATAAAGGGAATCAGGAAGCACAGTGTAAAACTCTCGCACAAGACTACGAAGCTGAAGCCCAAGGAAGACGAAGAATTATTCTAAGGGAATGCAGGTAGGCGCCCCGGTTAGAGCGGCCACGCCAAGGATAAGCGCGACCGCCTCTCCATCCGCGGTGAAGTTCGTTCGGCATGCGGTAGGTCTCCGCTTTCTGCCGGAAATTTGAGTTTACTCCTAAGCTAACCACCCAGCAATCCTCTTTTCAGAATTACCGAATCAACAGCATCGATTTGGACGTGAATATTTGCGGTTCAATTGTTCAACGTAAAATTCGGCAGGAGACAGCCGGCGCAGATCGCCGCTTCGCGCTGGGCACTGAACATAGGTCTCATACGCAGAGTCTCCGCTCCATTGCCGCAAGCCGGTCCAGAATGCCCGCAAGGCAACCCGAATCTGCCTAACAATTCGATTCATCAGTCGCCCTCTGTCCATTGCGTCCGCACATAGGGAGTTTCGCACAGTATCGATTCCTTGCGCTTACGCAGAATCGCGTGCCACTGGAGAAACGCCTCAATCAGCAGGACAAGAATCATCGAGGCCAGAACGATGGTGACTCCCGCGTCCAGGCGTTGATTGAAAATGACGCGCTGTGTTTCGACAGCCTTCGCGGCGGGAATTTTGCCCGAAGCGAGTTGCCCGGCCAGGGTGCTGGCGTAGGATAAAAAACCCAGACGAGGATTTGCGCTGAACACTTTTTCGTAAGACGCAGTCATTGTCACGATTATGAGCCAGACCATCGGCAGCACCGTCACCCATATCCATTTCATTTTGTCCATTTTCATCAAAATTGTCGTTGCCAGCACCAAGGCCACGGCTGCCAGCAGCTGGTTTGAAATACCAAACAGGGGCCAGAGCGAATTAATTCCGCCAAGCGGGTCGATTACACCCTGATACAAAAAATACCCCCAGGAGGCGACGATCAGCCCGCTCGAAAGCAGGATCGCCGGCAGCCAGTTCATGCGTCCGATCGGCTTCCAGAATCGCCCCAACAATTCCTGTACCATAAATCGGCCGACGCGGGTCCCGGCGTCGAGGACGGTGAGGATGAACAGTGCTTCAAACATGATTGCAAAGTGATACCAGATGCTGAGCAGGCGATCTCCGCCTATGGTATTTGAGAAAATCTGCGCCATGCCCACCGCCAACGACGGTGCTCCACCTGCACGGTTGAACAGTGTCAGTTCACCGACGGAATGTGCGAGGTGAGCCATGGTTTCTACGGTTACGGGGTAGCCCCAGCTTGAGATGGTCTGTGTGGCGGTCTCTGGTGAGGCTCCTACGATCGACGCAGGACTGTTGATCGCGAAATAGACGCCTGGCGGCATCGCGCATGCCGCAACCATGGCCATGACGCCGACAAACGATTCCAGAAGCATCGCCCCATAGCCGATAAATTGGGCGTGGTATTCGCGCCGAATCATTTTCGGCGTGGTGCCGCTTGAAATCAGCGAATGAAATCCGCTGACGGCCCCGCACGCGATTGTGATGAAGCAAAAGGGAAACACTTTTCCGGAAAAAACGGGACCCGAACCATCGACAAATCTGGTTAACGGGGGCATCAACACCATCGGGCGAACCACCAGAATTCCGGCGGCAAGGGAAAAAATCGCGCCTGCCTTGATGAATGCGCTCAAGTAATCACGAGGTGCCAGGAGCAGCCAGACGGGCATGGAAGATGCCGCAAAACCATAGGTAATCAGTGCAAAAACCAGAGTAACTCCGCTCAATGTAAATGCGCGCGACCACGTGGCTGAATCCGCGACCCATTGTCCAGCGACAACGGCGAATAAAACAAGCGCTACGCCGATCACCGACGCTTCCAGAACTCGTCCTGGCCGGAAATAACGCAAGTACACGCCAAGCAGCATGGCAATTGGTATCGTCATTGCCAGTGTAAACGTAGCCCATGGAGAGGACTTGAGCGCGTTGACGATGATCAGTGCGACTGCAGCGAGCAGGATTACCATGATGGCCAGCACAGCGAGTTGCGAAACCAAGCCGCCACGCTCGCTCACTTCTTCTCGCACCATCTGGCCCAAGGTCTTGCCGTCGCGCCGGATCGAGCAAAACAGGATCACGAAATCCTGAACGCATCCTCCAAGCGCTGCACCCGTAATCAGCCACAGCGTGCCAGGCAAATACCCAAATTGCGCTGCCAATGTCGGCCCAATCAGCGGGCCGGGTCCGGCAATCGCCGCGAAGTGATGGCCAAACAAAACCCATTTGTTGGTGGGGACAAAATCGCGCCCGTCATCGTGAAGTTCCGCTGGCGTAGCGCGGCTATTATCCAGCGCCAGCAATTTGGCCGCGATGAATGCGGAGTAAAAGCGGTAGGCCACCGCATAGCAACAAAGAGCTGCAACGACGAACCATGTCGCATTGATGGGTTCGCCGCGATGAAACGCGATGGACGACAGCGCGCCTGCGCCTGTCACCCCGACGGCAATCCACAAAAGAGTTCTCAGGAATGGCTTCATCTTGAGTCGCAAACGAAAGCTAAATCCTCACAATTCCGAATGGATTCGATCGCCGTGCGTCCGAATCCTATGCGAGTCTTTGCCGGCCGTCAATTTCAGCTTCGAGTTCGGCGAAAACGGTCAAATAGCGATCACTATGGCTGTTTGGGAGGGGCTTCTTCAATAATGGGCAAACGGGATGCAATCTGAAGATCAACCACAAGATCGATCTGATTTTCCAGCTGAAAAAATCGCACGACTAATGTTGTCGGCAATGATTTCTTCATCAGTTCGTAGTATTTTCGACGCAAAGCCAACCGCTGATCCTCGATCTTTAGGGCCTGATTCGCCAGCTGATCTGCCTTTTGGTCATTCATGGTCAGGAAATCGTGTGCGTACTCCTCGATTAATACCAGCTTCTCATCGCCCAGTTTGGTCTGTTCCACATCGAACTGATTGTAGAGGGGCCAGAATATTTCTGCCTGCTTGTCGTCGAGTTGCATCGATTCCTTGATAATGGCGCGCTTCGACGTTTTCAAATCCGAACGGAGCAGTCCGATATATGCCTGCATGTTTAATTGCCTGCTCTCCGCAGGATCCTGCAACTGCTTTTCCTGCGCTGCAATTCCGAGCGAAAAGACCAGTGCCGCAGCTGTAATGATTGCCGATTGAATTCTCATACCTTCTCCTTGTTTCGCTTCCAATTAGCGCATTGCGGGTACTGGCAGCGTGACGGGCTGAGTGAGCGTAAAATCCAGCTGCGCCTCCGCGGGAATCTGAATTTGATTGCCGCGCTGGATCACGGCCAGTGCCACGCCAGAGAGGGCACCGATCGCAGCCCCTTCTCCGGCATTACCGGCGATAGCGCCGATGCCCGCACCGAGTCCGGCTCCGCCAAGAACTCTCCGCGCCGTGCGCGCGCCGGAACTCTTTCCATCGGAATCATATGTGTCGGTCGTAATGGCAACTGGGTTTCCATTGATGACAATCTGAGTTAGTTTCAGGGAGATTTTCGATTTTCCGAACATGCGGCGCGCAGACGATACCTCAGCAACCGTTCCGTATACGGTTGTTCCCTGCCGGGCCACGACGTATCCATTGGCCGCGAGGTTGGTGGCCAATGTTCCGGTAAAAACCTGCCCTTGCTGCGCCGTGCTGGTATCCAACGTCTCTGAAATGGTAACAAGCATGAACGTACCAGAGGGGACGGTCGTTTCGAGCGGGACCGGTGGAGCGGCCATGGCGGATTGTTGCGCGGCCGAGGGAATGGGCCCAAATGTTAGAGTCGCGATTTGCGCGGTCGGATAGGATTTGGTCGTTCCGTCCGGGCCAAGAAATTGAATCGCGTCATTCGCGCGGCCCATAAACACACCGTAAATCACCTGCCCGTTAGTAAGCGTCAGTGTGTCGGCTCTCGAGTAACTGGCAAAACAGCAGCACAACACCATAAGGACGGTAGCTGCACGTTTCATCTTCACCCCCTATACTTTTAAGCAATACCATACACAATTGTGAACAACTCGGGAATGGTCAGACCAATCGCGTTCTCGTTCTCAGGGCAAATGGGTCAGCCAGCCCCGTAAATTGTAACAACGGATACAATTCGCGAAACGCCTTACACAATTCGCGCGGGAATTCGGACTTGAGGACTGCTGAAGTTCTTAATTTCTTGCGAACAATCCAGCCGCGCATTCGCTTCCAGTCCTGTGGTTCTGTCGGCCAGCCCGGCTGTTTGGTCCAAACGCCTTTCTGCGTTGCGTACCAATAGCTTTCATATCTTTTCCCAAGTCTTTTCTTCGAAGCGACGACCCAATCCGGATTTTGTACCAGGCGCTGGCCGGCAACCACTGAGAGCACTGACTCCTTGTGTTTTGTGCCTGAATAGATGCGGAATCCGACTGTGACGGCGTCGGTCGAAAGGCCCAGATACAACTCCCCGGTCTTGCGGTCGCCGTCGATGGGCACACAGAATTTAAGGTACATCTGTGCTCTATAGGGTGTTTTATCTTTGGAAAAACGGATGTCGCGGTTGATTCTGGAGAAGTTCTTCCTTCCACGTACGTCAAAGCGCTCGTCTATGGCCAGAATGGACTGGCTGGTTTCCTCAAGGAGACGGCGAAATGGTCCAGCGAGTACTCGCTGATAACGCTCGCGGTTCGCGTCCATCCATACTTTCCTATTGTGCTTCTTCAGGTCCTTCAGGAATGCGAAGCTATCCTTGGTAAATATCGGTTTTACAGCTGGCATCGCCCGGTCTCTCTTTCAGTTCCCTGCCTTAACCATTCCCATTCGGCGTCAATTGCACTATCCTTTTCCGGCGTCTAGTGGGGGATTCTTTCCGTTCGAGCGCTATTCTCAAATCAAGGGTGAGTTCATGCGTATCCGTTACATTCTTGTACTCGCGTCCTTCGCGCTTTACGTCATTTTCCAGATTTCTCGCGCCGATGACAATACCAGATCAAAGACCTCTCCATGGACTGCCGAAGACATTATCAACGCCGAAACGGTGCAGCAGTTCCGGATTTCACCTGACGGCAAATGGCTCGCCTGGATAAAATCCGAGAGCGACAAGGAAAAGGATGCGCGGGTTTCCAATATTTACCTCTCCAGTCTCACTGAAAACCGCGAAATCCAGCTGACGCGTGGCGCGAACACAAATTCGTCCCTGGCGTGGTCTCCTGACGGCGAATGGATCGCCTTCCTCAGTACCAAGCCACGTCCACAGGCTAAGCCCGATACGGCAAATAGCCAGATCTGGCTCATCGATTCACATGGCGGCGAACCGTACCCACTGACCGATTTCATTCGCGCGCCGCGGCAGATCGCTTGGCTCGACAAGGACACGATCATTTTCAGCGCGCAGGAAGATCCCAGCGCTTACGAGCAAGCGGAGAAAAAAAGAAAAGACGATTCCGAGGTTGTCGATGATACAGAACACGACCCACCGGTACGCCTTTTCAGGATGACTGTCAAAGATAAGAAGGTGACACGGCTGACAGATAATACGGATTGGATCCGTACTTGGGAAGTGTCGCGCGATGGCCAGTATGTAGCCGCGGTGCATGCCAAGAGCCTGCATTACACATTCGACCAGAAGGTCCCTCCGGTTACCATCCTTCATAACTTGAAGAATGGCACTGAAAAACAGATTCTGACTGAAGGACGTATTCTGCCGAATCGATTTGACTGGACCCCTGATAACTCAGGCTTCTATTTCTCTGCCCCTTTTTCGAGCGATCCCCGGTTCGTAACAGCTTCTATTGAGCTACTCTATTTTTTCGATGTTAACAGTGGGAAGAGCGTGCAAGTGCCTCTGGACTGGCAGAATGGAGTCGGCTCGGGACTGGTGCCGATCGATGATGGACTGATTGTCGGGCTGGCGGCAGGCGCTCGGTTTGAGACAGTCCGTTATACGCGTGAAAAATCAGGTGAAGGCTGGAACTGGAAACGCAGTGCTGCCCTTGAAGGCGATCAGGCCAAAAATATCATGACGTACGAGGTGACCGGTGACGGGAAAACCATTGCGTACCTCTATTCGACGGCCAGCAAGATGCCTCAAATCTTCGGCGCAAAGCTAGAGGGCAGCAAGCTCGTTGCGCCGGTGCAACTGAGCAAACTGAACGAAAATCTGGTGCAGAATCGTGAATTTGCGAAAACCGAAGTTATCCACTGGAAAGGTTCCAACAACGAAGATGTGGAAGGGATCTTGTATTACCCGACAAACTACGAGGCCGGCAAAAAATACGCCGTCATCACCGCGATTCACGGCGGGCCGATGGGCTCAGACAAGGATTTCTGGAATGCATCGTGGGCATATCCGATCCCGTTGTTCACCGAGCGCGGAGCTTTCATCCTCCGCCCCAACTATCACGGCAGTAACAATTACGGTCTGCCTTGGGCGGAATCGATCTGCTGCGGCAAGTACTACGATCTGGAAACGCCGGACATCAACGCGGGAGTGGACTACCTCGTCAGCAAGGGTTTGGCCGATCCAGACAAAGTTGCGACATTAGGCTGGTCGAACGGTTCGATCCTGTCGACAAGCCTGCTAGTGAACTATCCCGATCGGTACAAGGTGGCGAGTGTCGGGGCGGGGGACATCGAATGGATCAGCGATTGGGGCAACGTTGATTTCGGAGATTCGTTCGACTCTTATTATTTTGGCAAGACGCCGTTTGAAGATCCGCAGCTGTATATCAAGAAGTCCCCCTTCTTCAAGATGAATACGGTGAAGGCCCCTGTTTTGATTTTTCACGGCACCGCCGACACCAACGTGCCTCCCGCGCAGAGCTGGTCCTACTTCCGTGCGCTGCAATACCACGGAAATGTTCCCGTGAAATTTGTGGTTTTCCCCGGCGAGCCGCACGGACCTCGCAAGCTGACCCATCAGCTACGAAAGGTGGATGAAGAATTGGCATGGTTCGACAAGTATTTCTTCAAGAACGTGCCCGCTGCTAACGAAGCGTTAAAATCCGGTTCACCGCTTGATGGAGCTTTGCGGGCGAAGTCGGTTGCACGGTCTGGCGAGCTCATCGGTACGACCTTCTCGGGCAAGGGAAGATCGGTTTTGATACCCGAGGTTGTGAAGCGAGGAAACCTCGAAATCGGCCGTTTTGAAGTTACCCGCGCACAATTTGCAGCATTCGACAAGGCTTACAAAATCGAGCCCGGCACCGAAAATTATCCGGCCAACAGCATCACCTTCGAGCAAGCAAAAGCGTATGCCGACTGGCTTTCGAAGCTGACGGGCCTGATTTACCGAGTCCCTGAAGAATCCGAAGTGAAATCGCTATATGGTAACAAGGAGGGTGAAAACACTCTGGATTACTGGGCGGGTTATTCGCCGAACCCGGATGACACGGTTCGCATCCGCGAAAAACTGAAGGAACTCCCGGGTCCAGCTCCGCTGCTAAAACCGGTTGGTACGTTTCCGGGCCAGGGGAGTGATAGCGAGCAACCTGCGTTCGATCTGGGCGGCAATGCGGCCGAATGGGTTGTGACGGCCGATGGCAGGGGTAGCCCGCTCGGGGGCAGTGCGGATTGCCCTGCCGACGCGCGAGCCAATTGTACGGCAGGTCCGGCGTATATTGGGTTTCGGGTGGTGCGTGGCGCCCGGCCAACGACGACGCCAGCTAAGTCCTGAGCGCCCTGAGCTGAAATCAGGTCAAAGGAGATTCATGCGGTTCCCCGGGTTGTCGCGGTACATCACGGCAGCGTTATTTGCGTTTTGTCTTCTGGCCCCGCTCACCTCTGCGGCGGAAATGAGCAAAGACGATATAGAGTTTCGCAAGGCTGTTTTCACAAACAAGAAGGGTGAACGCATCCCGTACCGGTTGTATGTTCCAATCGGGTATTCGAAAATGCAGAAGTACCCACTGATCTTTTGGCTGCACGGTGGTAGTGGCCGTGGAACAGATAACATTCAACAGATCAGCCGCGAGGATCTGAAAGGAACGCATTTCTGGACCGACCCAAAATCCCAGGCAGCTTTTCCTGCGTTCGTTTTCGTGCCGCAATGCCCAAGCAATGAAATGTGGGCCGATCCCGAGCTCAATCAGCCCAGCAAACCTTTGTTACTGGCCATTGAAGCGCTGGGTACAGTTCAAAAGGAGTTCCCGATCGATCCCGATCGGATCTACA
Source organism: Candidatus Acidiferrales bacterium (assembly GCA_963723725.1). Taxonomy (GTDB): domain Bacteria; phylum Acidobacteriota; class Terriglobia; order Acidiferrales; family UBA7541; genus Acidiferrum. The sequence goes on along the minus strand of CAVRSA010000008.1, from coordinate 289,467 downwards.
TCGCAGGGCAATCGATCGGCGGCCTGGGAGTTTGGGCGTTGATCCAGCTTTATCCGGAACGTTGGGCGGGGGCGCTGGTATTGTCCGCATTCGATAATTTCACGACGACCGATGCGCTTGCCCAGGTACCGGTATGGGTCTTTCAAGGCGACGCGGACAGGAACGTGCCCGTAAATCTCGTTAGGGAGATGATGAAACAGCTAAAGAAATTGCATGCCAATTACCGTTACACCGAGTATCACAAGGTCGATCATGACGTTTGGAATGAAGCATTTTCGGAACCGGACCTGATTCCATGGCTTTCCGGACAAAGGCGGGGCCTACCGCACTCGTCCGGCCCGAACAGCGACAAGGGCCAAGTTGGCAGTAGCGCTCCGCATGCGGATCATTAGAATAGCCAGATGAGCGACTTTTCCCCTACCGACCGTACACAAGTAAGACGCCTGCCGAAGCGGGGCCGATATGATCGCGAGACCGTCCACCAGATTCTCGACACTGGGATCGTTTGTCACGTTGGCTTCAATGTTGACGGCCAACCATACGTAATTCCCACGAACTATGGGCGCAAGGATGACACGCTCTATATCCATGGTTCGGCCGCGAGCCGCATGCTGCGTACGCTTGCTGGAGGGATTCCTGTTTGCGTCACGGTCACGCATCTGGACGGGTTGGTCCTCGCACGCTCTGCGTTTCATCACTCGGTCAATTACCGGTCGGTTGTCATTCTGGGCACCGCCAAGCTGGTTGAAGACCCGGCGCAAAAAAAAGAAGCCCTGCGAATTTTCACAGAGCAAGTGATGCAAGGGCGCTGGAACGATATCCGTCAGCCGACTGAACAGGAATTAAAGGCCACAACGGTATTGGCGATTGAACTCGAAGAAGTTTCGGCAAAAGTCCGCACGGGCGGACCGGTCGACGATGAGGAAGATTACACACTACCGGTTTGGGCCGGCGTTGTGCCACTGCAAACAGTGGCACAAGCGCCGATTCCTGACGCAAGCCGCAAAGCAGATTACCCGATTCCGAATTATCTAAAAAACTACTCAAAAAGATAATCGAGCAACTCCCAGGAATCGACTGGGGATGTCCAATCGGATTTCTCGCACTCGAGTTACCCGGCGGCGAAATGAGCATAAAAAACCGGCCGCACACACGGGCGGCCGGCGAACCAGCTGATTTTGCTGAACAGCAGTTATTGCTTGGTGTAGATCGAGACGCTGTCCTGTTTCACACCCTTGGCATCAGTACCGCTGGCCTTGAGCGTGCCGGTTTTGCCGTCGGGCGACACTACGTAGCTGCCGGTGCCAATAACCTTGCCGCCTCTCCACAGTTTATAAGTAAGGGTATTCGATGAGCCGAGAGTGACGCTGACCGAATCAGCTCCATACGGTGCATCGCCTACGAAGGGATACGCTTTGCCGTCCAGATTGGCTGTATAGCTGAACTGCTGGTTGGAACCGTCGGCGTTTGTGCGATTGACGCTAACCTTCAAACCGATCGGCGACGACTCGACAATGCGCGTTTCACTCTTGCGAGCGGGAGTCGATTTCGCTGTGTCCAGTTTCCATTTCCCAACAAACGGATCGGTCTGGGCATCCGCTACAGCCGGAATCAGAAGGGCGATTGCAAAAAGCGCGGCAATACCAAGCATCCAGATCCCGCCAGGTCCTTTCGTCGCATTTTTCACCGACCAAACTCCCAAGTTTCGGGCTTCACGAGCGATTGACATTGATTTCATGTGTGCTGCCTCCAAGGCCAGACTTATATCACGCAACACAAGAATTGTCAGTCAGGAGAATGATACTTGCCTATCGACTAATCCCTCCCCGCGTGACACAGTCAGACTGTCACAGTCCAGGACGGACGTGCCCTGCCACCTTGTTCAGTAAAATGCGGAGTCATTCCATGAAAATACAAAGATCCAGGAAGTTCATCGCGGTCTTGCTAAGTGCAGTTCTTGGCGCCGCCTCATCGCAAATCCTTTATGGGTACCAGACCGTTACGTCCACCGACCCCGGTCCGCTGAACCCGACCGAGACAGCTCAGGAGACTCCCGAGGAACTGCAAGCCCTGGTTGCTCCGATCGCACTCTACCCTGATGCGCTGGTCGCGCAGATCCTGACGGCATCGACATTTCCGGACCAGGTGGCCGTCGCGTCTTACTGGCTCGAACAGAACGGCAGCCTGACGGGCGCGGCCTTAATGGCCGCGGTCGACACGCAGAGCTGGGACCCCAGCGTAAAAGCGTTGACGCAATTCCCGTCGGTACTCAGCAACTTGTCAAAGAACCTGGCCTGGACTTCCTCTCTCGGGGAAGCATTTCATAACCAGCAAGCGGACGTTATGACGGCGATTCAGACATTACGCGCGAAAGCAAAAGCCGCCGGCAACCTGAAGACAACGCCCCAGGTAACCGTGGTGCAGCAGTCCCCGGACGTAATCGTAATTCAGCCGACCAATCCGCAAATCGTCTACGTCCCGACCTACAATCCCACAATTGTCTACGGGACAACGTATGTCGTTCCTTATGCATACAGCGGATGGGGCGTCGTGGCCGCCGGAGTGATCGGGTTCGGAGCGGGGATTGCAGTCGGGGCGATGATGGCTGGTGGATGCTGCGGATGGGGTTACAGCAGCTGGAGTTGCGGATGGCATGGAACCCCAATCGTTTATCACGGTGGGCCGTACTACGGGAATCCAGGATGGCACGGCGGCTACTACAACGGCGGCTACCACAGCAGCTACGGGTACAACAACAACTACAACAACAATAACAACCACTATAACAATTCAAATAACAACAACAGCAACAACCGCTACAACAGTTCGAATAACAGCCACAACACCTACAATTCCAACAGTAACAACAGAAACATCAGCGGCAATACGATAAACGTGAACAAGCAAGGCACATCGAATTCTGCTTCAGAACACTCAAGTGCTTCGTCGTCAGATCACAGCGGCTGGGGCAGCTCAACTGCATTTAGCGGGATGGGTAGCCATTCAGGTTCGAGCGGATCCGGTGGCTCAAATGGCTGGTCATCTCGAGCGGAAAGCAGCCGGGGCTGGGGCAGCATGGGTTCCAGCGGATATGGCGGCGGTCGGTTCGGTGGAGGTGGTTCCGGTGGCGGCGGATTCCGCCGTTAGGGTAAGCGAGCTGGCACTTGATTCTCGATTTCCTGGAGGTTGGAGCATGTTTCGCATGAAGCGGGAGCAGCAGAATGTAGTCTTTGGATTGAAGGCGATCTTAGTTGCGCTGGTGCTGTGCCTGGTTGCTGGCACCATAATTTCCTGCGGCCATGAGGCCGAGAAACGGAAAGAGGCCGGTACAAGTCCTGTTTCTTTTGCCACTCCCGAGGAAGCGGGCTCGGCATTCCTGGCTGCCGCGAAATCCGGCGATCAAGACAGCCTGTTGGCAATTTTTGGTCCTGATGGCAAGGCCGCGCTGTTTTCCGGCGACGCGGTGAAGGACAAGGATAATTTCCAGGATTTTGTCGCGGGCTATAACCAGATGCACCGCTGGCGGGAGATCAAGGTGGGTGGCCAAGTTCTGTATGTCGGGGCAGACAACTATCCGTTCCCGATCCCACTTGCCAAGAATTCCGCCGGGCAATGGGTATTTGACACCGCAGCGGGTAAGGACGAGATTCTCGCGCGACGAATTGGCAAAGATGAATTAACTGCGATTGCAGCGAGCGGCGCAGTTGCCGAAGCACAGAGCAGATACTTCGCCAAGATGAAGCAATACGCCCAGAAATTTATCAGCGACGAAGGCAAACAGAATGGATTGTACTGGCCGGTGACGGCAGGTCAGTCTCCGAGCCCCTTGAACGATCTTCGCGACTTTGCCGTAGCGGCTGGTTACACAAACGCGGGAGACAAAGCTCAGGCATTCGGCGGGTACTACTTCAAGATTCTCACCCAGCAAGGCGCTCGCGCCAAAGGGGGCGCGAAAGCTTACGTTGCTGATGGGAGAATGACGGGCGGATTCGCGCTGATCGCTTATCCCGTGGAATATCGGAATTCAGGAATCATGACTTTCATCGTTGGCAAGGATGGCATCGTTTACCAGAAAGATCTAGGCGAAAAGTCGTTTGAGGTTGCGTCGGCCATGTCGGAATACGACGTCGACGAAAGCTGGAGACCCGCTCTCTAGTTCCGTGTTGAAACGTCCCTGCTTCAGGGGTTCCCTGTATGGCCGCCAGGTGGACGCAGTGTTATTCGTGCGAGTGTGCGATTTTCACCCGGTATCCTGCAGAAGGAAGTGCTTCGATGAAGGCTCCCTTATCTACGTCATTCCTTGCTCTGCTTTGCACCGCTACCTTGCTGACACTCGCAAAAAGTGCCACCAACATTGGTGAGGAAAAACAAACTATCACCAGGGGTGAAATAGAACGTGGGCGCTACCTGGTTGAAGAGGTTGCAAAATGTCCCGAATGCCATACTCCACGGGATGAAAACGGTGCGTTGAAATCGAATGCGTGGCTTGAAGGAGCTCCCATCTGGATCACCCCGGTCAAACCAATCCAGAATTGGGCGGAGGAGGCCCCTCCATTGGCTGGATTTCCCAGTTATACGGAGGAAGAGGGAGAGCGCATCCTTGAAAAAGGCACCGGGCCCGAAGGGGAAGTCCTGCGGCCGCCCATGCACATCTATCACATGAACCATGAAGACGCGAAAGCGATCATTGCCTACTTGAGTTCGCTGCCACGAACGGTCCATTAAACAGTTTGGTCGTGCTCCGTGGGTCGCAGGGGTCTGTTCCGTCCCCTTACCTCGGGAAACTCCCGTTGCGAGTTTCAGTAGCGGAGTATTTGTTAAGCGTTATTCGCAACAGGTCCCGGAAGCCCAAGCATCCGTTCAGGGTGCGGGATCCATGCTAGATGAGATTTCGGGTTCCGTCGATCGGAGGGATCAAGCCGCACTTGATCTGGGGCTACCCGAATTGCCGCGATTTTTGAAAGTCACGAGATAGGGGCGGGCTGGAGATGGATTTGGTTGGGTTCTGAGCGAACTGATTTTCCGGGCAATGGCACGGCGTTTATCGCCAAAGGTCCACTGGAACAAGACGTAAACCATGAAATCGATCCCGAGAATACAAACGGTGATGAACGCAGTGAGCGGCATTGGTTTTCCTCCGCGGCGGAGCCCTTTCGCGCAGGCAACAGGATGGAATCGCAGACGCTCAAAAGTAATGAAGAGTTCGTGAGGAAATTGTTAGGGATTGTCCGGCGAAAATCGGCCGGCTAAGACTGCGGAAGGGCGGACAGGGCATTCCAGAACTTCAGGCGCCAGATCGTAGGGAAGATCGCCCGGGACAAGACTCCGGCTTAGTGGCAGGAGCAGCCACCGCCGCAACAGCCTCCACCGCCCGAAAATCCGCCGGAAGGGCCAGGCGTGCCTCCGGTCGCGGCGGCAAACACCGATAGTTGAATCGCCGCCTTCTTGCTGGCGCACTTGGGACAGGCAATTTCTTGCTGCTTGTTGATGACTATTTTTTCGAAGTGTTCGTTGCAGTCTTCGCAGATATATTCGTAAATTGGCATGATGCAAACCTCTAGGTTTCCTCAAACAGTATACCAAGCGAACAGGACCGGTACCTACCGGAAACGATTGACTCTGACCGGCTGGACTCGGGTGAAACCAGCTAGAACGGGCAGAAAACCATAGCCAGGTCATATAAATGACTGATAACAGGCGAGCTTTGCCTCACCAAAAAAAACGACTCCGAGCAGATCCGGAGTCGCTTGAGTTAAGCCGTAGCAGGGAAAACCTACCCGGGCTGAGGATTGCGGCTAATCGCCAGCAACCGCTTCGGTAGCCGCTTCGGTGGGTTTTGCCGCAGTTTGAGCGTTCCCGTTGCCATTCGCTGGAGCGATACCGATCGGTTTGTTGGCGTTGGTGAAGTTTGCCGGAACTGCCTTGGCGATGTCGCTGACAGTGCCGATTTGCACAACCGCTGCCTGAGGCTTCTTCAGAACCAGTTCTTCATAGATAGCGCGAACTTTGGCCTGCTCTTCAAGAGCCTTCTTGCGTCGCGCGCGATTTTCTTCGGCTGCGGTCAGAGGAATATCGTGTTCCAAATGACGAACGCGGGCTGCGTCTTCGGCGTCGATCACCAGGGAATGCTCAAAGGTCTTGAGGTCCACGTTCTTACCCTTGGCATAGATTTCATGCTTGCCGTGGTTCTTGTACCATTCAGCCACAGTCGCGTTCTTGTGCATGTTTTCAATTATCTGGCGCCAGCCCACTCCGGTGTTGTACGCACAGAAGCTGATTTCCCCCTGCTGGGTACCGTAGGGAATAATGCACATCTCCGTCCGGCGGAAATCGTAATTGAACAAATCCTGGAACCACATCCCGGCGATGAACAGGAAGTTCCAAGGATCCTCCTGACGACGACGCTGGGCGTCTTCAAACGTCCGCTCAGGCGAGGTCTTGCCATACTTGACGCTGGCTCCCTTGGTGAGCGCCCAGGTCTTGTCGAACTTCTTAAACATATCCCAAAGCTTCAGGCCCTTGGGTCCTTCAAATGGACGATAGTTCTTCAGCAGCGCCATGGCCATCATGAAATTGGAGAAATTCTTGCCTCGGGCCGCATCGGTGATGGCAGTAACGTCTCTCGTCAAGTTCTGAGCGTCGAGGAAGCGCGGCACCGGCGCCCATTCCTTGGTTTGTTTATTGATCATGATTGCCGTGCCGACACCGCAGTTCGGGTGGCAGCCGCAGGAGAGCGAACCCCATTGGGATTCGTTGCCCTTGACCATGTCAGCGAAGCCGGCGAAGGTGCTGATGAAAGAGATGGGGAACCAATCGCGGGTCGGCTCAATTCGCCCAACCTGCGTGCTGACGTCCTTTGCCAAATGGGAAAGGGTATAACGCTGGCGGAGGCGGCGTTCCGGGGTGATATCTTCGTCGCGACCCGTAAAAGAAACCGGCTGGAAGCTGACGAACGAGATTTTCTTGGGATTCTCCATCGCGAACTTCACGATCGAGCCGACCTGATCGTTATTGACATTGTTCACGATGGTGACCACGAGCACAATCTCGATGCCGGCTTCGTGCATGTTTTCAATGGCACGAAGCTTCACATCGAACAAATTGCCGATCTGGCGATGGCTGTTGGCGTCGTTACCGATACCATCGAACTGGAGGTATGCGTAGCGCAGCCCCGCATCAAATGCCTTCTTGCAGAATTCCTTGCTCTTGGCAAATTCAATGCCATTGGTTGCAGCCTGCACAGAGTTGTATCCAACCTTGCGGGCATACGCAATCGCGTCAAAAAAGAACGGGCTCATCGTTGGTTCGCCACCGGAAAACTGGACCGACATCTGGCGGCGCGGCTTGATTTTCACGGCGTTATCCAGAATTTCCTGAACCTCAGCCCAGGTCAGTTCATGAACATAGCCGACCTGATTGGCGTCCATGAAACAGGGATCGCACATCATGTTGCACCGATTGGTGAGGTCGACGGTCAGAACCGAACCTCGGCCATAGCGAACGTTCGACGAACCATGCTTGTGCAGGCCTTCATCGTTGTGCGCGGGGATATCACGGCCGGGAAACTGCGATTCGATCCAGGAGAGAAACTTTGAGTCGACGGCCATCATATCTTCGTAATGGCCGTGCTGCGGACATTCCTTGATCATCCAGACCTGACCGTCTCGTTCGACAATCTGTGCCTTAATCTCGCCGACCTTTTCATGCATCAGGTCTTTCCAGTCCTTGGTGCCAGCGATGATCGCTTCGCGCGCTTCCTTCACACAGCCGGGACAGAGCGAGTCCGTTTGGCGAGGGTAACCGAGGGTTGGCTTGGTCTTTTCCCAGGATTTGAGCAAGGGTTTATCAGACCATTGCGGAGTTACCGATGGGTTCGGGTTCTTCTTGTTAAAGTGTTGAACGGTATCAAATGTGACACCGGCAGCCTTGCAAACCAGCCAGTCCAGTGACCGGAAGATCGACGTGCTGAAAGAATTCGACATACAGCTGCACCCCTCACAATCAAGATAACGAGCGGAAAACTTTGGTTCAAATCAATTGAAAAGAGCCTATCTCAAACATCCCCCAAGCTCTGTTCAGGGTAACACGCGTCCTGCGGGCCCCATAAGTCTTTGACCACCTATAGTTTGTCGCGAGTTGCACGGGTAATCCAGTGGGATGCTGCAAATGGCTCAAAATGTGGGTTGAACGGTCAGGTGGTACAGCGAATGGCGAAACGGAAAGGCCGGAAAAGGGGTTACCTATAGGACGCAAGTACCAAAAGTTTCCGGTTTGGGAGTTGCGCTTGACCGGGCCGCCGAGCAAAGCGAAGGAAGCCGATCTCTCGATTCCTTCCGAGCTCGATTGAAACCCCGGCTCCGTCACTCGTTAAGGGTAGGCCGGAGGACGGCGATCAGAAAGTGCGCGAAGTTCGATGAGTCCTCGTCCATCTGTAGCCAGCGGACGACGCAGTGATCGGAAAGGTACTTTGCCACACGGGCTTCAGGGATGCCCAGGTGTTCCGCCAATTGGGGCTTAATGGGCAATCCCGTGCGAGCTGAGCCACGAAGGAGCTGCCCAATGGCCACCCGTAACGTCTTGCATGCTTCGACGTAATAGTAGGTCGAAAGGTCTTCGTCGGTTAAAACCCAAACGCCCGGACCGGCAGGGGCATGCGCCGCATCATCTAGCTTCGATGGACTACAGGCGAGCAAACGGCGAAAATTCATCTCCAGCTGCGAAAGACGAGACGAGAGACCGGGGTCGCCGGAGCGTCCACGCAATGCAAAGGAAGACCCTTCAGCCATGCTGTCCAGTGAACGAGTGGCGGGAAGTGAAGGGGACCGCTCTTCCTCGGCCACGCGGGAAGACACTCTAGCCGATGCCGGCACGGCCGCCGGCTCTTCTTCTGCTGCAGGTACCTGGCCGGAAGAGGGTGCCGCGACACGCGGCGTGCGCTGATGATCCCGTCCTCCGCGGCGGCCGCGTCCACGCCGTTTGGCAGGAAGAGAAGAACCGGATAGTTTTGTGACAGGACTTTTCTCGGTTTCGGGTGCTGCCGTATCGGCCTGGACTCGGGCGTTCTCAACGGCGGACTTGGATTCTTCTCCAGCTTCAGCATCGGACTGGGCGGCAGGGGCTTTTTCTTTCGGCGGCAGGACCGGAACTTCAGCAGCGACCGTCGCACCAAGACGTGTCGCACTTTCCTGAGCCTTGGTTTTCCAGTCTGCCCGGCGGAATCGCTCGGCAGCTGTCAGGTACCATTTGCCGGCATCGTCGGAATTATTGACAGACTCAAAATAACGAGCCAGTTCAAAGGCAACCATGGCATCGCGCGTTTTTGCAAACAGGTTCGAGAGTTGTCCGGCGGGATCTTTTCCGGTCCGCGCTCTGCGTATTCGAGCAGTGATCTGCTTCCAGTCAGTCATACGTTTGCAGGCATTCTAACAGCAGAAGGAATCTAGTGCCAGCGCGCGGGCAAAATCGGAGGTGGAAAAACGGAGGCGATACGGACTAGGTGTGTTTCCTGATTGACGACAATCGGTCAACGAAGTATCCTTTGGCAGGATATTGGAGGCATACATGCAAGGTCTGCGTACCGTTTTCGCAGCGGCCCTGGTACTGACGCTGGCGTCCGTTCCTGCCCTGGCCGGACCAGGTTCGAGCAACGTCTTAGGAACGGTGATCACCGCAGACAAGGCTCATGTTGGCGAAGGTGCAGCGGGTATTGGAACGACCGTTTTTGCAGGCGACAGACTGAGCACTGATCCCCAGGGGAGCATGCAACTCCGCGCTGGTGCAGCACGATTGCTGCTTTTGAGCGCAAGCGCTGCCGAGGTAAACGACAACGAGGGCGCACCTTCTGCAAAGCTTCTTCTAGGCACTGCGACCTTTTCAACCGGCAATGCGCACGCTTTTACATTGTACGCTTCGACAGCCGCGATCCGCGCGCAATCGAATGCCCCCACGATTGGCCAAGTCACTTATCTGAATGCCAAGGAATTGCTGGTTACGAGCAAACGTGGCCCGTTGACAATCACCGTAGACGGCGAAACGCAAGTAATCGCAGACAACACAACCTATCATGTCTACCTTGATCCTCAGGACCCCCAAGGGGCCGGTTCTGGCTCGCAGAGTAGCGGCAGCGGTCACGGCGCTTCCCCGCTAAAGGCGGGCCGTAGCCGATTCCTGATCTTTGCGGTTGCCATAACAGGCGTCGCCACATATTTTGCCGTCTCGGAAGCGCTTGAGAGTCCAGCAAGGCCTTACTAGAGATCGCGACACCGTACAAAATTAAACGGCCATCATGAGAATGCTGATGGCCGTTTTCCTTTGAAAAACAGATGTTGCTTCATGCACGGAAGAAAGCAATGACGTCTATTTCAACCAGAGCATCCTTCGGTAGCCGCGCAGCCTGGACCGTTGAGCGCGCCGGAGGCGAAGCGGTAAAGTACTTCGCGTAAACCTCATTCATGGCCGCGAAATCGTTCATATCCTTCAGATAGACCGTCGTCTTGACCACGTGGCTTAGGGATGTTCCAGCCGCTTCCAGAATGGCTTTTAGATTTTCCATCACTCGCTCGGTTTGCGAGCTGACATCTGTCCCCACAAATTCCGCGGTCTTCGGATCGAGCGCGATCTGCCCGGAGACAAAAACGAAACCGTTCGATTTGACGGCTTGCGAATATGGGCCAATCGGCTTGGGGCCACGTTCGGTCAGTACGATACTTTTCATGGTGTTTTTCTCCTCGAACAGAGTGGAATTCCAGGGTAGCAGAGAGCGTGCCGAGACTGGTGCATCAATGGCGCCGGCGCCCTTGATGCACGAAATCGGTATGCGAATGATTCCGCGAAGCCTCGAGTTGGGTGATTTTCTTATCCGCGTCGTCGCCCGTCAAGCCGCTATCGACCAGGGCGAGTATCTGTTTTTCCGACATACCGGTATTTTTCAATCGGCCAATCTGTTCGCTGGTCATCGTGGGCAATCCCTCGACACGGCGATGAATGACTTCCTGCACAGTTGAGTTGGTGAGGCCGATGAGCTTCAGGGTGATGGCATCACCACTCAGCACATCAATCTGATCCGACTCCGCCATTTCCTGTATCTGCGCGTCAGAATAGCCTGCCTGTGACAGCTGAACTGCAGAATCTCCGCTCGTGAAATCATGGCCGTGGGCATGGGCAATCTTGTATAGCGAAAGACAGAGTTCGTCGGAAGCCCCGGCCTGTTTCAACCTGCCTAATTGAACAATCTCCAAATCTGTGATTTTCAATTTCTTGAGCTCCTCGAGTGAACTGGAGTACATGGAACTCAGCGGAGAATAATCCGTCTGGGGCTTTTTTTCACACCCAGCAATGCAAATGATACCCGCACAAGCAGTCAGTAGGAATTTCCGCATAGCAATATTCTAAGTGGAATGGTGTTTGGGCCGAGGCGATGTGCCTAGCTAAACACGGGACGGATGGACAGGTTGTGACGGAACAGGACTACGTCTGATAAATGCGTTCGACGCCGTAAACGCCATTGATACGGCGGATATTCGCGAGGATTGTTTCCAGTTGTTTCTTGTCGTTGATCTCGAGGCTGGCTTCGACGCGCGCGTTCTGCCGATCGGGGCGGCTCTCGAGCATGCGGATGTTGGATCCTGCATCACTGATGACAGCCGTAATTTCGGCAAGCAGACCTGAGCGATCCTTTGCGCGAATGAGCAGCTCAACGGGAAACGTTGCAGTACCAGCGCCTCCCCATTCGACCGGGATGCGCCGTTCGGTCTGATACAGCAGGTTCTGCACGTTGGGGCATGTACGGGTGTGAACGGCAACCCCCCGGCCCCGCGTTACATAGCCAATGATGTCGTCACCCGGAATTGGATTGCAACATTTGGCGCGGAAGACCAGCAAGTCATCCTCGCCCTTGACAATGAGCGGAGCCTCGCCAAAACCCAGCATGCGCTTGACGGTCTTGACCAGAGTGGGTTTGGTGTCGGCCGCAGATGTATCGTCCCGGGTGGGCTCGCCAAAGAAGCGGCTGAGTACCTGCCTTGCTGAGTATTTTCCGAAACCGACCGCAGCGTAAAGGTCATCGGCTTTCGATAGCCCGTACTGTCCGGCGAGCGCAACCAGATCCTCGTTGGAAATCTTCTTCAGGCCCTTCGGGAAATTACGCGATTCATTTTCAAGAAGCCTCCGGCCCATTTCCGTAGCTTCGTCCCGTTCCTGGGTATTGATAAAGTGACGAATTTTACTTTTGGCGTGGGAAGACTTGACGAAGCTCAGCCAGTCGCGACTGGGCTTGTGGCCCTTCTGCGTCAGAATCTCGACGACGTCGCCGCTGACGATTTCATGACGCAGTGACACCATCTGACCATTGACCTTCGCACCAACGCATTGATGGCCGACTTCGGTATGCACTGAATAGGCGAAATCCACGGGCGTAGCGCCCTTGGGGAGTTCGAGGACGCGGCCCTTGGGTGTGAACGCATACACTTCAATCGGAGCGAGGTCGACTTTTAGCGTGGAAAGGAATTCGCCGGGTTCCTGCAATTCCTGCGACCACTCAATCAGCTGGCGCATCCAGGTAATGCGCTGGTCGTCGCCGGTGGAAACCGGTTTGCCGTCTTTATACTTCCAGTGCGCAGCGACCCCTTCTTCTGCGATGCGGTGCATTTCCTGAGTGCGGATCTGAATCTCAAAGGGTTGGCCGTTGTGAATTACAGTCGTGTGCAGCGACTGATAGAGATTGGGCCGCGGCATTGCGATGTAATCCTTGAAGCGGCCCGGAAGTGGCCGCCAGACATGGTGGACTACCCCCAGGGCCGCATAACAGTTGCGCTCACTATCTGTAACGACACGTACCGCGAGCAGATCGTAGATCTGGTCCAGACTGCGCTCCTGACGCGTAATCTTGCGGTTGAGCGACCACAATCCTTTCACTCGAGCTTCTAGCTCGGCGGGGATTCCATTCTCGACCAATTTCGTGCGGATCGTATTCTGGACATCTTCCAGAAATTTCTTGTGCACCGGCGCCTTATCGGTGACCTCTTTTTGAAGAGAAAAGTAGGCGTCGGGCTCAAGATAGCGGAACGAAAGATCTTCGAGCTCCCCCTTGATGAGAGCCATGCCGAGGCGATGCGCGATGGGAGCATAAATGTCCATGGTCTCGCGGGCGATACGGACCTGTTTCGGATGCTCGAGATATTCAAGCGTGCGCATGTTGTGGACACGATCGGCCAGCTTCATCAGCACGACGCGCACGTCGTGCACCATTGCCAGGAGCATCTTGCGGACGTTTTCCGCCTGGCGAGCTTCGGGCGCCATCATATTCAGACGACCGATTTTTGTGACGCCTTCGACCAATCGCGCCACTTCTTCGCCAAATCGTTCTTGTAGGCGCGATAAAGGAAACTCGGTGTCTTCAATCACATCATGCAGCAGCGCCGCCGCCAGCGTGGTGGCATCCAGCTTCATATCCGCCAGAATGTGCGCTACCTCCAGCAGATGCGTAACGTAGGGGTCCCCCGAGCTGCGAAACTGGTCGCGGTGCCGTTCTGCGGCAATGTCGTAGGCGCGGCGAACCAGCCAGGGATCGTCGGAAGGACGGTTGCTGCGCAGTTTTTCGAGTAATTCTTCGAGGCGAGCGTTGACCTGCCGTTCGGTGCGGTCCCGATTAAAATTCAACGGCAGATTGGAAGGTGACGGCATGTCTTAGTGTACGACGAGAAGATCGTTGTATAAAGCTCAGGGAGCAGCAGTCATCTGCGGGTATATCAAAGAAGGCCGCGATCGGTGATCGCGGCCTTTGTAAGGTTGCGGTAACTGGCTTACTGATTTGTGATCGCTGGTGCCTTTTCGGCAGCTTCAGCCTTCTTCTGCTTGATTTCCTTGACCTTGTCGAGGAGATCATCGGCCAGCTTGGTGTACTGATCCCGCTCTGCCGAGGACTCGACCATGTCGGCCTTGCGCCGGTACAGCAGGTTGAGATACGTCATGGCGTCATCGTAGTCCGGATTGAGTTCAATGGCCTTCTTTAGCTTCGCAATCCCGTCATCGACCAATGCCCCAAACTTGTCGGTGTACGCCTTGCGTACATCCGGTGGAAGCGGATCGGTATCCTTTACCTGCTTCTTCACATTGGCGTGATTGTAGTCAGAGCGCATTTCAGTATTGCCGCGATAGGCCAAAGCCCAGTCGATGACTCCAACGGAATAGTACGGCGCGGGGTCTTCGGGCTTCAGGGCGATGTGCTTTTCGTGATATCCCTTGGATTCTTCAAATTTTTTCGGGTCAAAGGGCTGACCTGCCATCTGATAGAGGATGGAGGCGAGACCGTCGATCGCGCTCAGATTGTTCGGGTCCTTCTCGAGCACACTGCGATATTCCTCGACGGCCTGTTTGCCGTGATTCAAATTTTCGTCAGAAGGAGCGCCTGGGATGTACTGGCTGGCGTAAGCTGTCGCAAGATACAAACGCGCGTTGATGAGGTCCGGATCTAGTTCTTTGGCCTGTTTAAAATCCTCGACGGCGGTGTCAAACTGAGCGTTCTTGAAAGCGGCAACGCCCTTGTTGAGAAGATCACGGGCTCTGAGCTTGCTGCAGCCCGAAATGGAAAAAACAAAAATTAGAATTGCAGCCAGCGAAAGAGTCTTGCTGGCGATGCCGGAAAACCGCGCTGAGGTTTCCCGTGAAACCGATACATGAGTCATGGAAGCTTCCATCCCTGATAAGCGTGGCCCCTAAATAAAGGTGCCAAGGCTAGGATTCACAACCGCCCTATACGGGCATTCCATCACGTTCAGCGGTTTTTTTCCAGTTCTGATGTTAACAAGCCGACCGATGTAGCGCCGGCGGTGTGCATGAGATCCAGAGTCTGGGCCACCGCTTGAAACTCGAGAGACCGATCACCTTGAAGAAAGGCAACCTTGTCAGCACGCAGGGCAAAAATGCGTTCCAACCGGCTGCAGAATTCTTCACGTTGGATCGCCAACTGATTGATCCGGAGCGAACCATCCAAAGCCAAAAAAATGATGATTGTTTCCGGGAGCGGCTCCGTATCCACACTGCTCATTTGCGGTAGTACGGCCCGGAGCCCCTTCTGTTGGTGCGGGATGATCATAAAAATGACCAGCAGCACCAGCAGAATATCTATCAGTGGAACCACATTCACTTCTGAAACGATCCCACGTCTGCCACCAAGAGTAAAGCTCATACGTCACCTCGCAGCCAGAGAAATGTCCCTGCGAGAGGACGTTTAATCCGAGCGAGACAAAACGAAAGGGTAAAGACTACTGACCGGCCTCAAGTTTGGCAGTGATGAGGCCCACTTTATCGATACCAGCTCCGTGCATGATGTCAATCGCGCGGGCTACATCCATAAACAAAACGTCGTTGTCGCCCTTGACGAACGCAACCTTCTCCGCCCGATCCTTAAAGATCTGTTCCATGCGATTCCCGAGCGTGTCCCAGGTGGTGTCTTCATTGTTGATTTTGAGTTTGCCGTTCTGCGCTACCTGGACCACTACGGTCTTATTTTCAAGCTCGACGTTGTTCTGCTGGTTGGGCGAAGGCTGCGGAACCAGTGCATCGAGACCCTTCGGAGTGAGGGGCGTGATAACCATGAAAATAATAATGAGCACGAGCAGAATATCGATCAGAGGGACGATATTTGGTGAAGCCATCGATCCTGTGCTGCTACCTACGTCCATTCCCATTGCGAGTTCTCCTGTCGAGCCATCGGTGCCTGCGCTGGAGCAGAGGCCGCGCCGGGTGGGATCCGGCGCGCCTGCTAACTCTGCAAACGAATGCTACCAACGACCGAGACGAAATAATGCGACGACTGTACTAAGGCTTCTGTTCCTGGGTGCCAGTTGCTCCTCCACCCTTGCTCTTGGTCTTCTCGGTAAGAAGTCCCAGTTGATCTACACCAGCAGAACGGATTTCGTCTACGACGGCGACCACCGTGCCGTACTTGGCACGGCCGTCGCTTTTTACGTAAACGGTCTTGTCCAGCCTGTTGGCAATCAGATCCTTGATCTGGCCGGTGATATCGTCCTTGGAAATCTTATTGTTCCCAAGAAAGATATTGTCATCGCGCGTAACCGCCACGATGATCGCGTCATCGCGATCCGCTTCCTTCATGTCCCGCGGATCGTTGACATTGGCCAAATCCACCGATACGCCTTTTTGCAACATAGGCGTGACCACCATGAAGATGATCAAGAGCACGAGCATAATATCTGCCATCGGTACGACGTTCGGGGCAGACACCTGAGGCCCGGCTTGCGGCTTGTACGCCATAGGATTCCCCTTCTTCCCGTGTACTTACTTCTTCGCGCCGCGGCGCAAAATGAAGTAGTTGATCAATTCCATTGAGGAGTTGTCCATCTCGACGTCGAACGCTTCCACTTTGTTGGTGAAATAGTTGTAAGCCCAGACGGCAGGGACCGCGACGAGCAGACCGAACGCAGTGGTGACGAGCGCCTCAGCGATACCGCCGGCTACAGCCGATAGACCGGTCGCTTTGTTGTTCGCAATACCTTTGAACGCGTTCAAAATACCGATCACAGTGCCGAACAGTCCGACGAAGGGTGCCGTCGAACCGATGGTGGCCAGTGCGGAAAGACCGCGCTTCATCTCAGCGTGCACGATGGCGACAGAGCGCTCAAGCCCGCGCTTGGCGGCCTCGATCACTTCGGCATCAGATACTTGCTGCGAAGCGGACTGGAACTCGGAAAGGCCCGTCGCGACAACTTTCGCGATGTGGCTCTTCTTGTTGCGCTCGGCAATGGCAATCGCTTCATCAAGCTTGCCATCCTTGAGCGCACCGGCAACCTGCTGCACGAACAGGCGCGACTGCTTGCGCGCGTTGTTGTACATCAGGAAGCGATCGATCATGACGCCAAATGAGTAGATCGACAGCACGAACAGAATGAAGACCACGATTCTGGCGGGCCAGCCCATCGAGGCAAGCATGGACCGGAGATCCCAACCAGTGGCGGCTTCTTGAAACAAAACCGCATGTACGAACAGGGTTGCTAACATTCGTTTGCTCCTTATTTCCTAGTGGTCCGGGCTTACGCGGGGACCTACAAAGTTTGTCAAGCCACTACGAAACTCGGAACGGCGGGCCGTCCCACGACAGCCACGCTGCCCCGTTTTACTTACCTGAATCCTTACTGAGCGAGCGAGAAAATTACGTCGATTTCCGTGTCAACTTCGACAGGTTCGCCATTCAACAGCGTCGGTTGATACCGCCACTGTCGGACCGCATCCAGCGCCGACTGCACGAGCAGCGGGTGCCCGGAAACCACTTGTAATTGTTGGACGGTGCCATCCTTACCGATGATGGCGTGAAGCTTGACGGTGCCACTGATGCGCGTCTGGCGGGCAAGAGGCGGGTAGCCCGGCTGAACGCGATTCACGAGGTGGGCAGCCTGCACGTTTCCGCCGACTGAGATCCGCTTCGGGGTAGCCTTTGGCGGAGGCGGAGGGGCCATCGAAGAACCCGCACCACCAATCACGCCACCAAGAACGCCGCCCATGGAACCGCCGGCAACGCCGCCGGGTACTCCGCCGACCATTCCGCCGCCCATATCGGGAGGCGCTTCTTCCTCTTTAATGATTTTTACGTCCTTCGGGATGACTTTCGGAGCGACCAGCTTGCCCGCGTCCATCAGATGGGCAACCGGTTTGATCTTTACAACCTGAACTGCCGCCGGCGGGGGCGGTGGTGGAGGCGGTGGTGGAGGCGCTAGGAGAATCGAAGACATGAGGGTCTTCGGCAGCGCTTCCGTATAAATCAGAGGAATCAAGATAAGGATGGCAAGAAGACCAACTTGCAGAAGCATGGACAGGAAAATGGTCCACGGCTTGTTTGTCTTTTTCGCCCCCGAAGTGGATACGACCATTTCTTCGAACATGGGTAACTTCTACCTCCTCCCAGCTGGTGCGAGTCGCGGTTGTCCGCCCTCGTTCCCCCGGGTCTTGTTTCCGGCTGCGGTTCCGGTGCCTACTGCTGCGCCTTGTCCCCGCCACTTGTTCCAGGCAACGACGAGCGGAGCAGCGATACCAAAACTGGAATACGTTCCTACCACAATTCCCACCACCAGGGCAAAGGCAAAAGCCCGAAGGACCTGGCCGCCCATCAGGAACAGGACGAGCACGGTGAGAAACGTCAGCCCACTAGTCAAGATCGTTCGCGAAAGCGTCTGGTTGATCGATTTATTGACGACATCGGCAAACGGCTCTTTACGCAGCAACCGGCTGTTTTCACGGATCCGGTCAAAGATGACAATTGTGTCATTCATCGAATAACCGACCAAGGTCAACAGCGCGGCAATGACTGTAAGCGAAATCTCGAAACCGAAAATCTTAAACAGACCCAGAGTGATCAAAACGTCGTGAAATACGGCGATCACCGCTGCGGCTCCGTAAACCCACTGGAATCGAAAGGCAATATATACCAGCATGCCCGCCAAAGCATAGAGGGTAACTCGAATGGCCTGATTGCGTAACTCGCCACCTACTTTTGCGCCGACAATTTCCACGTTGCGGATCGCAAACGGCGCAAGCGAAAAACCGTCTTTGATTGCAGAAACTACCGCGGGAGTTGCTCCAGGCACCCGGCCAAGATCATCGAAGCTCGTGACTACGCCACCGCTTTCCTTGTCTCGGTAATCCAATAGGCTTTTCGCTAATTGTGTATAACGATCCCCTGCGCCGACCGACAGCCCCAGCGGATCCTTTTGTGACAGGAAGTTCGCAAGCGAACCGGGCGTGATGGAGTTGAAATCCGGCTTGGATGTGGAGTTGACGTTGTAGGCCGCGTTCAGTGCATTGAGCACTTTGGATTTGCCTTCATCGAGCGCCTGGTCGGTGTTTCCGGCCTGTTCAACGAAGATCAGAACTTCATTCGAGTTGGGATTGGCGATATCGCTGATGCTCTGGATTTCGCTGCTCCCGAGACCCTGTGCCTGTAGCCCCTTGCGGAGTTCGTCAATGTTAGGCGCCTTGGCAAAACGCACATCCACGTTGGTGCCACCCTTGAAATCAATCCCGTACTTGATGCCACCCTTCAGGAATATAGCGCTCCAGCCGATGAGCAGAAGCAACCCGCTCAGTGTGAAGAAATACTTGGCTTTGCCCATCCAATCAATGTTGGGCTCTTTAAAAAACTCGATCATTCCGGTTCGCGCTTCCCTTCTTTAGACTCCACGGCATGCCCGATTGTTCCCGAAGCAAACCGCGGAAAAAGCTACAGCAGTACCAGAACTTTTTGGCCTAAATGCTCAGTTCCGCCTGACGGTCCATCTTGCTCAGGTGGTACTGGAAAATCGTCTTGGATACGAAGATTGCCGTGAAGACGTTGGCGATCAGACCAATCGTCAAGGTGATGGCAAACCCGCGAATCGGCCCTGTTCCAAAAATGAACAGAAAAAAGGCCGATACCACGGTCGTGACGTGGGTATCAATGATGGTCAGGAAGGCTTTGTCAAACCCCGCATCCACAGCCGCAGACGGAGACTTACCGTTGCGCAGCTCTTCCCGGATGCGCTCAAAGACCAGAACGTTCGAGTCTACGCCCATACCGATCGTCAAGATGACGCCCGCTATACCAGGAAGCGTGAGCACCGCGCCAAATATGGCGAGTGCGGCCAAAAGGATAATGAGGTTCAAAATCAGGGCCAATACCGCGTTTACACCAGACAGGCGGTAGTAGAACACCATGAAGATCATCACGACCAGCAAGCTCAAGACGGAAGCTTGTACCCCGTGACGGATGGAATCTGCCCCCAGGGAAGGCCCGACTGTCCGTTCTTCGAGATATTTAATTGAAGCCGGCAAAGCCCCGGCCCGCAACACCAGCGCTAGATCGTGTGCCGATTCCTGGCTGAAGTTGCCTTCAATCAAGCCGGAATCGTCGATGCGGCTGTTAATGACCGGCGCCGAATACACGTGGTGATCTAGAACAATGGCCATCTGGCGACCCTTGTTCTGTTCGGTGAAAGGGCCAAAACGTCGGGCTGCCTCGCCCGAGAGCACAAAGTTCACCTGATACTGATTGGGCATCTGGGTACTGCGCGTCTCAGTCGCACTGCGAAGGTCACGGCCGGTGACGACCGGGGCGCGGCTCAGAACGTACCAGTTTTCAGTGCTGTCGTTGGCATTCTGCGGATTACGTGATTCGTTCCGACCCTTGACGAGCTCGCTGCCCGCGGGCAAAACACCACCATGCTGCGCGAGAGCTGCCGTTTCCGACGGATAAGGAGTCGGATCTTCAACCAGTTTCAGCTCCAGTTGACCACCGGCCTGAATGACCTGCTTGGCACGGGTGGGATCGCCTTCTCCGGGGAGCTGTACGAGGATTTCGTTGTCTTTCCGGCCATGAAGCTGAATGGTTGGCTCGGTAAGGCCAAGAGCGTTGATCCGGCGCTCGATGGTCTCAAGCGACTGGGTCATCGTGGTTTCTTGAATGCGGGCAATCGCGCTCGGACGCAAGGTCAGAAGCAGTCCGTTCGGATCACCAGGCGCAGAGCCCAATTCCCAGTTCGTTTCAAACTGATCGTGGATCAAATCGCGGAATTGTGAAACCTGATCGGAGGGAATATTGCGGACGACGATGTGCGTGTCGTCCACCCGGCGCACTTCGTCGTAACGTACATTCTTCGCCCGCAACTGACTGGTAATGCGGTCGACCGTCTGATCGGTTTCCTGGGCAATGGCTTCCTGAACCTGCACCTGGAGAATCAGGTGCGTGCCACCCTGCAGGTCCAGCCCAAGCTTGATCTGCTGCGCGAAATTATTTTTTAGCGCGGAGAGAGAGGTCGGGAAATTGGGCAACCCAAAAATCAGATAAAGGCAGATGAAGATGATTGCGACGATCGAGAGAACTTTCCACTTCAGATTAGGGTTCATGGTTAGAAGATCAAGCGCAGATTTGGGCGAGCCGGGGAGTTACTTTGCATCTTCCGATGCCTCCACCTGTGCAATCGCCGCACGCGCGACGCGGATTTTTACCTGGTCGGCGATCTTCAGTATGACCGTATCGCCGTCCATGCCATTCACAGTGCCGTAGATGCCCGAAGTCGTGATGATCTTGTCGCCATTTTTCAGAGCGGAGAGCATCTCCTGCACCTTCTTACGTTGCCGTTGTTGCGGCATAATTACGAGGAAATACATGATGCCGAACATGAGCGCGAGAGGTATCAGGAAACCACCCAATCCTGCCGCACCGCCGGCCTGCATAAAAATAAACGCTGCCAAGTTCATGCTCGCTGTTTCTTACCGTACCTTTCTACAAACTGCGACATCCAACATTCACAGAGAAGTGAACATTTTCAGCGCCAGAAAAGACTCTACACCAGCGGAAAATTTTCCGCTCATCCTGCCCGTTCGATTCTCGTTCTGAGATTCGACCATGTGCGGGATAACTGAGCAATCAGACCCGGACTCGACTGCTCGTTCACGCTGGACCGTTATTGTACCGAACATGCAGCTCAGACGCGAATTTCTCGAGATGTCCAAAACTGATAGCCTCTCTGATTTGCTTCATGATGTCAAGGTAGAAGTGGACATTATGATGGGTCGCGAGAATGGCGGCCGTGATTTCTCCCGCAGCGAACAGATGTCGAAGATACGCGCGACTATAGCGCCTGCAAACCAAACAGCTACAGTTCGGATCGAGCGGGCGCTGATCGGCAACATAGCGCGCATTCTTGATGAGTACACGGCCTTCGCTCGTGTAGATGCACGCATGACGCGCGGCACGGGTAGGCAAGACGCAATCCATCATATCGATACCCAGGCGAACGTAGTCCGCGATCTGTTCCGGACGGCCAACACCCATCAAATAACGTGGGCGATCGGCAGGGAGCAGCGTTGTAACTTCGCCGGTCATTGCACAGGTAACTTCGTGAGGCTCTCCCACGGCTAATCCACCTACCGCGTAACCGGGAAAATCGATCTCAAGCAACTGTTTTGCGCTCTCGCGGCGCAAATCGGGAAAGGTGGCCCCTTGCACGATGCCAAATTGCCACTGCAGCGGTTTGCCCGTCGCTTGCGCATTGACCAGGAAATAATCTCGCGCCCGTTGCGCCCACAGCGTGGTGCGTTTCAACGCAGCTTCGGCAATGTTCCGCGGAGCTGGCGTTTCGATGCACTCATCGAGAACCATGGCGATGTCCGAGCCGAGTGCAATCTGAATCTCCGCGGCTTTTTCCGGTGTAAGCAAATGTTCGGAACCGTCGAGGTGAGACCGGAAACGCACTCCCTCGTCGGTAATTTTCCTGAGCGCCGAGAGACTGAAGAACTGGTAGCCGCCGGAATCGGTGAGGATCGAACCACTCCAGGACATGAACGAATGCAGACCGCCGAGTTTGCGGATGAGCTCGTGTCCCGGCCGCAGATAAAGATGATAGGTGTTCGCTAGGATGATACGGGCACCCAGAGCGTCCAGGGCGTCCTGCGTCATCCCTTTGACAGTTGCCGCCGTGCCCACCGGCATGAACGCCGGCGTTTCGATGATGCTGTGCGGGGTGGTTAGTTTTCCGAGGCGTCCGCCAGCGGGGTCAGTCTTCAGGAGCTCGAAAGAGAAACTCACCGCACCAGTGTATCAGGAGAAGATGAAAGCGATTCCCACACGCAGCAGAACGTAAAGTGCCAGCATGGACGCAGCAATCGTGAGCGATTTCGCACCCTTCAGCTTCTTGGGGTTTGCCGCGGCAAACCCGATAGAAATCAGAATGAGTATCCATATCGAAAAAATGTCTATGTTCTTGCAGAGAGCTTCGAGCCATTTCGGAATGCTGTCCGGCAGAAAGGAAGCCACATTCGTGGCAAGCGGATTGTTCATATCCATATCGCCCGGAGGTTTGATGAAAAGCACCACAAGAAACAGGAGTGTAAAGAGAAAATTCGGAACGTAGGCATGCGACACGATCGCCAGCGAGGTTTTGAAATTTACGTTTGCTCCGCCGAGCAAGTTATATGCGCCAAGCATGAACAGGGCGACAACCAACACAACGATAACAGGTGCCAGCACCCCAAAAATATAGGAAGTGTAGGGGGCGTATTTTGCACCAACCTCAATCTGCTGTTCCTTTTGTTCCGGCGTCATTTGCGCGGAGCGCGGATTCCGTTCGATTTGCTGGGTCATGAACTGACGCCAGTTGATCCTCTGATTGAGCGCAACCGCGGTAACGAGCCCGAAGACCAGCGTAAGGATGACCGGCAGTATCCAACTGGGCGTCCGCACGATATCTTCAAAAGTCGCTTTCGGTGCGAAAAACATGCCAAAAATCCGCCCGAACGGGGAAATAGCAGCTTGCAATTGAGTCTGCGGCTCTGAGCCGGGAAATCGCTGGGCATCAGGCGCAGGCGTACGGGCGTCTTCCATGTTCGGGGTCCTCCACCGCAGGGCATTCAACCGCTTATGAAGGTACTACGCAGCTTGTCCCGGAAAAATATCATACGTTCGCAAGCGGGGGTAGGGTCGGTACGGCAGCGATCAGTTTGCGCGTGTAGTCGGCGTTCGGCTCGTTCAATATCAGATCCCGCGGGCCCACTTCAACGAACCTGCCGGCGTACATCACCGCGATGCGAGTGGCGACCTGCGCTACAACTGGAAGGCTGTGTGAGATGAAGATATATGTCAATGCAAATTCGCGTTGTAACTCCTGCAGCAGGAGCAGGACCTGTGCGCCCACGGAAACATCCAGGGCTGAGACCGGTTCATCCGCCACCACCAGTTTCGGACGAAGGATCAGCGCGCGAGCGATGCCAACGCGTTGCCGCTGGCCACCGGAAAACTCATGAGGATATTTCGCCAGCGAGTCTTCGCCCAGGCCGACGCGTTTGAGGATTTCTGCAGCTCGCGCTCTTCGCTGCCCGCCACTCAATGTGGGTTCGTGGATGGTTAACGGTTCCGCAACAATCTCGCCGATGCGCATGCGGGGATTGAGCGACGCATACGGATCCTGAAAAATCATCTGCATCTGCTGCCTTTCGGCTCGCATCTGCTCCGCGCTGAGACCGAGCAACTCACGTTGCTCAATACGTATTCTGCCACTGTCGGGCTCAATCAGGCGCAGCAGCATTCGCGCCAGGGTGGTCTTGCCGCAGCCGCTCTCCCCAACAATGGCGAATGTTTCGCCGGCCTCGACAGTAAAACTGACATCGTCCACGGCGGTAAACATCTCCCTTTTTTCTTTGGGCACGACGAGGCCGCTCTGGCGCGGATAGGACTTGCGCAGGTTGCACACTTCCAGAAAATTCCCCAGCGGGCTCATACCAGCACGCACCTGGCTGATTGTCCCTGATTGACAAGCCGCAGCTCCGGCATCGCGGCGTCGCACTCCGCGCGGTGAAACGAACAGCGGGGTCCGAACGAACAACCGGGCGGAAGCTCTGTCAATCGCGGCATGCTGCCCGGGATCGGTGCGAGACTTGCGCGGCGCAACGAGGGCGAAGCGTTCAGCAGTCCCTGCGTGTACGGATGCTTAGGCGAAGTCAGCACGTCTGTCGCGGCGCCTTCTTCGATGATGCGGCCCGCATACATCACCGCGATTCGCTCCGCGACAGTTGCGACGACTCCTAGATCGTGCGTGATGAACAGGAGCCCCAAAGACATTTCGCGGCGAAGACGGTCGAGCAATTCCAGGATTTGCTGTTGCACGGTCACGTCGAGCGCGGTCGTCGGCTCATCGGCAATCAAGACCTTGGGGCGACCGGCCAGGGCCATCGCAATCATCACTCGCTGCCGCAGACCGCCAGAGAGCTGGTGGGGGAACTGTTTGGCGCGAAGTTCGGGATCGGACACCGAAGAATGTTCCAGCGCGCCAAGCACGCGGCGCTGAAGAGCGCTTCCGCCGATGCCGGTTTCATGCGCAACAATCGCTTCTTCGATTTGCGCGCCGATGCGCATCACCGGATTCAGCGAAGTCATCGGTTCCTGAAAGACCATTGCGATGTCGCGGCCGCGCACCGCTCGCCATTCGGCGTCATTGAGCTTCGCGAGATTCTGGTTTACAGCAGAATCCCTGGCGTTCAGGATCGCTTCGCCGCTTACGCGCGCGCCAGCAGGTAGCAATCCCATTAGCGCCAGGGACAGCATCGTTTTGCCGCTACCAGATTCACCGACCAACCCAACCGATTCACCCCTGGCAATTCTCAGAAACACTTCGTTCACCGGGCGAATCCATCCCGATGGTGTCGGAAGTTCGACGGTCAATCCACGAACTTGCAGCAAGTCATTCACTTCCAAATCATAGTGGGATTTCTACGAATCTCCTAAAATTTTGGCGACTTCCCGTGACCGACCTCTATCCCCGATTCTTTGCAACGGCCCAGCGATAAGGGCCGTTTTTCGGGCGGTGATCGTCGCCGCATTTCTGGCACATCACTCAGCAACTCTGCAGGCACAAAACAGTTCCGATAGTAAAATAGCAGGCTTGATGGCCGG
The DNA here is from genome assembly GCA_963723725.1 of Candidatus Acidiferrales bacterium. Lineage (GTDB taxonomy): Bacteria > Acidobacteriota > Terriglobia > Acidiferrales > UBA7541 > Acidiferrum. The sequence continues at coordinate 264,035 of CAVRSA010000008.1, read as the reverse complement.
CACAACCACATCTCGCGTGGATTGGAAATTGCTCTGGGAGCAGAGGGCGTTCCGTTATTTTTTCTCCGCGATGTTCGTTTCGCTATTCGGAAGCGGCATGAATTTCATCGGCGTGAGCTGGTACATCATGTCGGCCACCCACTCGACTGTTGCCGTAAGTTGGCAAGTGATAGTCGTTACGCTGCCCGGCCTTGTCGTGCCGTTCATCGGCGGAGTGCTTATTGATCGAATCGATCGCCGCTATCTGGGTGTAATGCTGGACCTGGCGCGCGGCTTCGCGGTGTTGGCGACTTCATACATCGCGTGGCACGGCCACCTGCAAATCTGGCATCTCTATCTAATGACGTTGATCACGGGCACCGGATCGGCGGTTTACTGGGCCAATGTAAATGCCCTGGTCCAGGAAGTTGTGCCGCCCAGCCAGTTCACGGGCGCGAACGCGGCAGTTTTGGTCGGAGTGCAGAGCGGGATGCTTCTGGCAGGCACATTTGTCGGCTTCGTCTACAACCACATCGGCATCGGCGGAATTCTGCTGATCGATGGGCTGACCTATTTTGTTTCCTCGTATTGTCTATTTCTGCTGCGACGCGGCTACGTTTCCCCCCGCGCCCACAAGTCATTTCCCCGCGAATATTCGGAAGCGACGCAAGGCACTATTCAGGCGCTTGAGAGCGGTGAAAACCCGGAAGTGGCCGAAGCGGGACTGTCTCTGGCAATTTATTCCGATATGAAGGAAGGCTTCGGCTATCTCCGCCAACAGCCCGTGGTTCTGGCGTTGGGCACCACCCACGCCATCCTGATGGCCAGCATCGTCAGCTCAAACATCGTCGTCGTGGCCCTGGCCAACGACATTCTTCATTCGGGCGCACTGGGCTTCGGCTTCATCGAGGCGGTCTGGGCCGTCGGAGCAATCACCGGCGGGCTGATCACGAGCCAATTACCTCAGAAAATTCGCTTGCCGCTCTATGTGGCGGTTATGGCAGGCCTGGCACTCGGGCATATGGCCGTGCCGTACGTGACGTTTCTCGTGGGCGCGGCCCTGCTGCAGGGCTGTTTCGGGTTTTTTCGCGCGCTCGGGGGAATCGTGGCGCAGTCCGCACTCATGGCGATTGTGCCACGCCACTTCATGGGGCGTACGCAATCGGCATTCGCTATTTTTGCTACGATTCTGCAACTCGCAATGAGCTTTTCGCTCGGATGGATCGCGCAGCGCTTCAGCATTGCGATTGGATTTTTTTTGCTGGCAGCGATGTACGCGGGCGCAACGATAACAGCAATGCGGGCTCGGAGATTGCTGATCGCTGCGGGTTAGACTCAACTGATAGGCGGCAATTTGGGAACGGGGCCTGCTTTTCCGCCGAGCACTTCGATAGCCCCCTGGTACAGTTTGGCGCGAATGGCATAGCGTTCGCTGGCGCGCGTAATATAGCGGATGCCAAGCTCGATTCCGCTGGCGATGGGCTTCACGCTGATCGCAGGTTTGGCTGAAAAATTGGACATTTCAGGCGAGTTCGAAGCGTTTCGCCATTCTTCTTCAGCTTGTTCCGTGCTTTGCTGCGTTGCCTCAGTAACTTTCTTGTGAATTGCATCTACCATGGGATAGGGATCATGCCCCGCGGGCAGAACCACCTGCAATTCGTCCCACAGCCACTGACCGCTAGTCGAAAAATTAAAATAATGGCCTTCGATCGCGAAGCTGTTGGTAAACGTAACGCGCCGACCGGTAGGATGGCCTGAATCTGTCCAGTTGCCTGTTTCCAGTAGGACCGTGTGAAACGGACCGATCTGCACCACTTCGCCGGTGACACCGTTGATCTCTACCCAATCGGAAAGCCGGATTCCGTTCTTGCCCATCAGCACAAACCAACCGAGGAAACTGACAATGAAGTCTTTCAGCGCGACAGTGAGTCCGGCTCCGGCAAGTCCCAGAAAAGTACCAAGTTCGCTTGGAGGCCCGAACAGCACCAATAAAATCAAGAACAGTGCAAGAATCTGCGACGATACTCGAGTAACTGTGCGCAGCGATTCCACCTGGCGCCGGTCCATCGAAAAACTGCGGACGATGGAATCAATCCAGCTGCTGAAAAAAAGCGCGATCAGCGCAATCGCAAGAATGATCAGCACCGCAAGAAATGCCCGATGAGCCACTGCCTGCCGGTGTGCCGCTACAAGTTCGACCCACTGCGCGTAAATTGCGCCAAGTTCCTTCTGTGTCTCGATACGCTTGTCAAAGGCGGAAAGTGTGCGCTGGTTGGAGGTGATTTGCTGTGTTTTTGTGAGCAGCGCCGCGGAATCCTCTTTGCTTTTGACAGGCGCGGCTGCTTGGGGGATGACTTCACCCGTCTTGTTTTTCTTCGCGTGATGGGACAGTTCCGGTAGAGTTTCTTTGGCAGCATCGATCTGCGCGTCGAGGGCATTGTGCTGAACGGTGAGCCGGGCAACGGCCGTTTCCGTCTCTTCCTGGGCTTGCAGCAAGGCCCGCTCTTTTTGCCGCAATTCCAGCCACAGTCGAATCCGGTGATAGAGCCCGACTTTCTCAGCTACTGGCGCCAGGCTCGGAAGCGCATTGGGCGTATTGTGAGTGGTTTCCTCATGTTCCTTCCGCAGGGCTTCAATCCTGTCGGTCAGGTCACCGCCGGCACGAATCAGGTCTTCCTTGGCGTCATCAACTTCATCTTGATCGAGGTCGACGTCTGCTTCCGCCTGCACCAGATCGACTTGTAACATTTCCTTTTTTGCGTCCGGAGCCTTCGCGACGGCTTCCGACAATTGCTTGGCGTGTTCCTGATCAGACTTAAGCAGTCGCTGACCTTTTTGCAGACGATCGGAAATTTCCTGGGTTTCCGGCGTGAGCGAGGGAGGATGCAGGCGCGCTTCCCGCAAAGCTGTGTCAAACGCCAGGTCCACCTCAAAGTCAGCCAGACGCAAGGCTTGCTGAGCGAGAGTGCGCTGTTCAGGCGTAGTTGCGAACTGTGCAAGCAGCTGCGCCGCTTTCAACGGCGACTGATCGACCAGAGAGGAAACCGGTCTTTCTTGGGTGAGCTCTTCTTTCCCCTTCAACGACCGAGGAGCAAGCGTTGGCCTGCTCTGCCAGAAGGCATACAGGGTAAGTCCGATGAGGACAAGAAGTATGACGGCTGCAATTTCCTGGATTTTTCTCATGGCGATAAAATCATTCCGCACCAGTTCCGCTTTGTGGTCGGATTGCTTTCCAATTTCGCGGATTCATGAGGATAAGGCAAGCAATTCGGTTATAAGGGAATCATTTTGGTAACTGGCGAAAGAGCGGAAGAGCTACAAAGACCCGGGAGCAGACGCAGTCGCGGACTTCCTGGGAGTGGACGAAACCTGAACGGCAGCGATGAAAATCAGAACGTCCGGCCTTTGTCGGACGTTTTTGATAACCTAAAATGGAGGCTTCTCCTACAGATAGTCACGTGAGGGACCTTCAAGGAAAGCGCGGAGTTTGCGCGAGCGCGAAGGGTGCCGCAGCTTGCGCAGCGCCTTTGCTTCTATCTGGCGGATTCGTTCGCGGGTGACAGCGAAAGACTGGCCAACTTCCTCCAGTGTATGTTCGCTGCCATCATCAAGACCAAACCGCATTTTGATAACTTTTTCTTCGCGAGGAGTCAGCGTCTTTAGCACCGAAGAAGTCTGCTCCTTCAAATTCAGATTGATGACCGCATCAGACGGCGAAACAACGGCCTTGTCTTCGATGAAGTCGCCCAAATGCGAATCTTCTTCCTCGCCGATCGGCGTTTCGAGGGAAATTGGCTCCTGGGCAATCTTCAGAATCTTGCGAACCTTGGAAACTGGAATGTCCATACGCTTGGCGATCTCTTCGCTGGTCGGTTCGCGACCCAGTTCCTGCACAAGCTGCCTGCTGGTACGCACCAATTTGTTGATCGTTTCGATCATGTGCACGGGAATACGGATTGTGCGCGCCTGGTCGGCGATCGCGCGGGTGATCGCCTGGCGAATCCACCATGTCGCGTAGGTAGAAAACTTGTAGCCGCGGCGCCATTCAAACTTGTCGACAGCCTTCATCAGGCCGATATTCCCTTCCTGAATCAAATCCAGGAACTGCAAGCCGCGATTGGTATATTTCTTTGCAATCGAAACCACCAAGCGAAGATTGGCTTCGATCAGTTCTTTCTTGGCCTGCTCGGCCTCCGCTTCGCCGCGGTGAATGATCGTTAAGGTTCGTTTCAGTTCGGTCAACCCGACTTCGCTGGCTTCCTCGATGTCTTTCAGTTCTGAACGGCGTGTACGCAATTCGCGGCGCGCTTCAGTGGCGTTGTCGCCCTTGGAAACATCTGCACGGCGCTCCAACCGCCCCGCTTCGCGCTCCAGTGATTGCAAGCGCTCAACCGTACCGCGCATTTTGTCGATCAGTCGCTTCTTCTCAAACGGGTTGAAATCGATGTCGCGAATTTCCAACGAAATCTGGATCCGGGTCCGCGCTACATCCCATTTCGCATGGGTGTACGGCTTCTTTTTCGCTTTGGGAGTCTTGTCAAGCTTGACGGCCTGCTTCAGCGCGGTGTCATACAGCTTCGCAATCTTCTCGATATATTTGAGCGTCTGCTTGGTCTTGTTTGCGATTTTCTCTTCGGTAAGCTCTTCATCATCGAATACGACAATTTCCTTTATGGAGCGCGCTCCCTTACGGAGATCATCGCCGACGGCAATCAGTTCCTTGATGACAATGGGCGAACGCGTAATGGCCTTCATCACGACAAGTTGGCCACGCTCGATCCGCTTGGCAATGGTTACTTCGCCTTCGCGCGTCAGCAATGGCACCGTGCCCATCTCGCGCAAATACATTCGAACGGGATCGTTGGTCTTTTCAAGTGAGCCCGGTGTCAGATCCAGGTCACTGCTGACTCCGCCTTCCTCCGCGTGTCCGTCATCCTTGACCGCCCCGTCGCGATCGCTGCGCTCCACAGAAACTTCAACCGCGCGCGCCGCCTTGGCGGACGCCGCATCTTCATAAATTTCAATGCCGTTTCTTTCAAATGTCGTGAGCAGGTCGTCGATTTCTTCAGAGGAATGCACTTCGGCCGGAAGCGAGTCATTCACCTCGTCGTACAACAAATAGCCGCGTTCTTTGCCGACGGCAATTAGCTGTTTTACCGCATCATATTTTTCTTCTAAACCCGAAGCCGCCACAACTCCTCCCAAGTTCCTACTTCAGATGCCGGATCACACCGTTATAGACAGAGCATCGTTCCTCGCTGGGAAGAATGAGAAAATTCCCGTGGCGAACAGAAGGATTCATCATCCCCTCGAAAGCTCTAGATTGTCTCGGTGAAGCCAAGCCCCATGCGCACGGTCTGCTTGCCGTTGCCAAACGCTAAGTCCGCCTGCCGCGCTCTGGCGATACGGTCGCCTAGCATCTGCACAAATATATGGATGCTCTGCGGAGCGAAACCGTTATCTGCCCAACCCTTCTACGCTACACGGTTAAGTCGTGTCAAGTCAATTACTTCCTGTGCAATCCTGGATCAGAAACATCCCTTCTAATTCGAGTAAGTTACGGATTGGTTTGCGAGGACAAGAGCTTCATTAGCTGCTGTTTCCGGGTCAGGAGTTCGCGAAGATGGGGGCTCGTGGCATTGGCTTCGATATCCCGCTGGAGCTGCCCAAGTTCCTGTTCAAGACGCCGCCGTTTGAGCGCCTCGAGGCAGCTTTCGGCTTCTGGCCAGGAAGGAGTTTGTGTTGGTTCGAACAGAATTTCGAAAAATACCCGGCGATCGCGATCCGACAGGAGCGAAGCGACCTCGGTCGCCTGCATTGGCAGGCCGGACTGCGCAGCCACGATCAGTGCCGCGAAGATCTTCTCGGTTTCGAGGCCTTCATACAGGCGCTCTTCCTGCAGGCGCGCCGCCAGCTCCCGGCGAAAATCCTCGGCTTCGACCAGCAGTCGGATCAGCCGACGCTCGAGTGGTTTTGCAGCCTTGCCGATCAGCTCAGGCTGCGTCTTGACTTCGCCGCGGCGCTCGTCGGCAGCTTTTCGCAGGGCGGCACGCAACACCGGTTCGTCAATGCGCATTTGCTGGGAGATGCGCGTGGCCCACTCGGAACGAAGGAAACGGTTGGGAATGCGTTGCAGGTACGGGAGCAGGAAATTCAGTGCCCGCAGCTTTCCCTCCGCCGTCGACAGATCCATTTGCTGGGCGCGGGAAATCAGATAATCGACGTACGGCGGAGCTTCTTTCAGCGCCTTTATGTACGCCTCGGCGCCTTTTTCGCGGATGAAAAGATCGGGATCGGCCTTTCTGTTGCCAATGGGCGGCAAGGCCAGGACGCGAACTTCAAAATCCTGCTCGAGCAAGAGAGTAAGGGAACGCTCGGTGGCTACCTGGCCTGCGGCGTCAGGATCGTAATTCACGATCACGCGTTTGGTGAAACGCCCGAGCAGTTTGATCTGCGCATCGGCGAGGCTCGTCCCGCAACTGGCCACCACGTTGCCAATGCCGGCATCTGCAACCGCAATCGCATCCATGTAACCCTCGACGAGAACCGCGAAATCCTGCCGACGGATCGGTTCCTTCGCTTTGTCCATGTAATACAGAACGTTGCTCTTTGAATAAATCGGTGTTTCCGGCGAATTTAGATACTTGGGGAGCTCATCGCCCATTGCGCGGCAGCCGAACGCTACGATTTTGCCGGCTTCGTTCGCAATGGGAAACGTGATACGCCGGCGGAAACGATCATAGAGCCGGTTATTATTCTGATCGCGAGAGATCAGGCCCGATTCGACGAGCAGCTTTTCCGCGTATCTCGGTTTAAGCACGCGCAGTAGCGCGTCTCCTCCAGCCGGGGCAAACCCAATTCCGAACCGAGCTATCGTTTCCTTGTTGAGCCCGCGACCTTCCAGATACGTCTTGCCGGCGCGGCCTTCTGGTGTCGATTCCAGTTGCCTGGCGAAAAACGTCTGCGCTTCCCGATGCATTTCGACAAGCGCGGCACGTTGCTGGTTCTCTTTGCGCTCTTCAGGCGAACGCTCTTTCGGCTGAGGCACTGCGATACCGCATTTCTCAGCAACCATACGTACGGCTTCAGGAAACGGACACTTTTCCATTTCCATCACAAACGTAAAAACATCGCCGCCTTTGCCGCATCCGAAACAATGAAAAATCTGTTTTACCGGATGGACGGCGAAGGAAGGAGACTTCTCGCCGTGGAACGGACACAGTCCCGTGAAGTTCTGACCGCCTTTTTTCAGGCGCACGTATTCGCCGACCACGCGAACAATGTCCGCCTGCTGCTTTACCCTATCCGCGAATGATCCGGCTTCGGCCATGGTTGTTACAGGCGTAATTCTACAACTGTGATGGCTTTGCCGCCGTGTTCCTCGGTTTCAAATGCAGCTGCCGCCACCGAAGGATGCGTTTTGAGGAACTCAGCAAGGCCGCGACGCAGCGCACCGGTTCCATGGCCGTGTATGATGCGGATGCGTGATCTGCTGGCCAAAACCGATTCATCAATATATTTGTCGACCAGCTCGCTCGCCTGCTCAACGGTCAGGCCAATCACGTTAATTTCTCCGCCTGCCGCAGAAATACTCTCATCGGAGCGCGACACAGTAACGTTGTCCCGCTTATTGGGCGAAATCGCGACCCTGCCGGACACCGCACCTTCCACGCCGATGATTTCATCAACGGTCACCTTCATGCGCAACGGCCCCGCTTCAATTTCAGCAGACGAACCGTCAAGTCGCCTGAAAATGACTGGCTTGCTAAAGCCTCGCACGCGGATCTTGGCCCCGGACTGCAGAGTGGCGACGTTCACTGTTTCGGGCGATTCCGTTTTTAGTCCCAGGTCTTTCTGCGATTCAGAGAGTACCTGAACGACGGCGACGTTCAGCTGTTCATTCGCCTCACCGCGAATCTCGCGCAGCTTCCGGCCAGCCGTTTTTTCCAGTTGCTTGCGCAACTCCCGTTCTTTTACCGCTTCTACAAGACTCGTGACATTTCCTTCATACCGCTTCTGCATTTCCGAAAAGCTGGTCTCCAGCTGGGCGATGCGTTGCTTCTGCCGACCTACCCATTCGGAACGGAGTTCCTCGCGCTCCTGCTCGAGTGCTCGCCGCTCTTCCGCCATTTGCACGCGCAAGCGATCGAGTTCGTCCCGACTGCGATGCAGATACGCAATCAGGTCCGCAGCCTCATGGGATTCCGGGGTCATCAACTCGCGCGCGCGGGCGATTACTTCATCGGACAAGCCCAAGCGCTGGGCGATGGCAATTCCGCTCGATCCTCCTGGCACGCCCACCATCAGACGATAGGTAGGCCGCAGATTCACATCATCGAATTCCACAGCGGCGTTCACGACTCCGGATGTCGTTGACGCGTAGGTCTTCAACCGGTCGTGGTGCGTAGTGGCCAGCACAAAACAATTCTTCTTATGAAATTCATCGAGGAGCGCTTCGGCCAGCGCAGCGCCTTCCTCGGGGGCTGTGCCCGTCCCGATCTCATCGACCAGCACAAGCGATTTCGGCGTGGCTTCCGCCAGCATTGATCGCAAATTCAACATGTGAGCGGAAAACGTGGAAAGATCAGCTGCGATGGACTGTTCATCGCCAATATCAACCAGCACACGATCGAACAGCGGAAGCACGGCGCGTTGCGCGGCAACCGGTACACCGGACTGTGCGGATAGCGCTGCAATACCCGTCGTTTTCAGCGCCACCGTCTTACCACCGGTATTGGGGCCACTGATCACCAGAAGCCTCTCTTCACCGCCAAGCGCCAGCGACATCGGCACGATCGCACGACTTTCGCGGCGCAACTTGTCCTCGAGAACTGGATGCCGCGCGGAATCCAGGCGTAATTCGGCGGACTCCGTAAATTCCGGAATGCACGCATCGAAATCGCGCGCGAATCTACCCCGTGCAAAGACACTGTCGAACAGGGCTATCGTCTGCGACGCCGCCTGCAAAGGACCACTCATCCGTTGCAATTTCTCGGTAAGCTCCTTCAGGATGCGGAAAATTTCCGCAGTCTCGTCTTCAGCGAGCTGCACCAGCTGGTTGTTGGTTTCAACGGTTTCAAACGGCTCGACGAAAACCGTCTGCCCCGTAGCGCTGGCCCCGTGAATGATACCTTGCACCGTGCGACGATGTTCAGAGCGCACGGGGATCACGAAGCGGTCGTTGCGCAACGTGACATAGTCTTCACCAGACTCAGCCTGGCGAGAACGCATGATCTGCTTCAGTGCTTTCTGGATCGAATCACGAGTCTGGAGAATGCTGGCGCGAATTCTGCGCAAGGCTGGCGAGGCCTCGTCACTGATTTCTCCGTTAGGCAGCACGCAACGGCGAATCGCGTTCTGCAGTTCGCGAAAATCTGCGAGGCTGTCAGATAACGCAGCCAGTAGCGGAAATCTCGCAGCGTCAGCTTTAAATTGCAAACGCAGCCAGGAAGAGGTCTCCAGCAGAGTCACTGCGTCCAAGAATTCCTTCGCTTCCAGTATTACGCCCGGCGCTTCCAAGCGTTCGAGCCACATGCCTGGATCGGCCAATGCACCGAATCCAAGTTCGCGGCCCATGCGCAGCCACTCGCCTGCTTCACGGATCAAGGCGAATCCGTTTTCGAGCACCTGAAGATCTGTTACGGGCTGCAACCTGTCGAGATGCCTGCGCCCGGGCGCACACGTGGTTCGGAGCCGCAGCAGCTCACGGAGTTTGTCGAACTCAAGTACATCTTGCGCAGATCGCGACATTTATTCTTTCAGTCGAGCTGCCAGATAGTCCGCAACTTCCTTCGGCGTTGCGGCACTTTTCACCAGGCTGGCTTTCGCTTCTCCCCACTTCGCCGCTTCGTTTGGCGGCCGATTATCGAGCTCGACCTCCCGCACTCGACTTAAAATCGGCTGCCAGAAATCCCCGCATACGGCGAACGGCTTTTCGGTTATCACAGACTTATTCAGCATCTCCCACACCATAGCCAATTCAACCAGGGTACCCGTTCCGCCCTTGCACGCAACAAATCCGTCTCCTAACCCGATCAGGGAAAACAACCGTTCTTCCCAGGTCTTCTTCCGGACCTCCACATCGATCCAGTTATTTGCCTTGCGATCGAAAAATTCCGCAGTCACACCGTAGGTTTTCCCTCCGGCCTCTTTCGCGCCCCGCGAAACCGCTTCCATGACCCCGCCGTACCCGCCGCTACAGACCACAAATCCGCGTTTGGCTAACTCGACTCCCAGTGCACGCGCTTCCGCGTAGTCTCGATCCACTTCCGTGGGCCGCGAACTGCCGAATACCGTTATGACCTTTTCCATGTTCATTTCTCTCTCTCAATGCACCGTCGCGACCGGCGGTGTGGCGGCCGGTGCATCAAATTCTTCGACCATCGCCAGACACAGACTGTCGATCGCATCGTGGACTTCGCGACCGCCTCCTCCCATATTATTGCTCAGGAAAGAAAAGATGACCCTGCGACCACTTGCCGTGTCGGCATAGCCGGAGAGTGCCCGCACGTGCGCAACCGAACCGGTTTTCGCGTGAATTTTCCCAGCCATGCCCGCATTTTTCATCCGTTCGCTCAAGGTGCCGTCAATTCCGGAAATCGGCAGCGAGAAATAGTACGGAAGAAACCATGATTGCTTCTGCGCATACTGCAGCAGAGTTACGACCGCCCGCGGCGTTACCATGTCGTGACGGGACAACCCTGATCCATCAGTTTGAATGACGTCGCCATTCGCAATGCCAGCCTTTGCGTAGAACGACAATGGAAATTTTGGCAAATCTTCAGGACTGGTCCAAAGCCCTTGCTGTCGAGCGGCTGTTCGCAGCAGGACTTCCGTATGCAGATTCTGGCTGATTTTATTGACGAGCTTCACGGTATCGCCGAGGCGAAGCGACTGGTGTTCGGCAAGCAGCGTCCGGCTCAGCCCCGGGGGATCCGGCTCATGGTCGGCGCGCGCGTTTCCGGCAATTTTTATGCCGCGATCGGCAAGCAACTTGGCGAGGACAGTCGCGGCGCTTAAGGCGGGCTCCTGCACGGCCAACACCAGCTTGCGCTGCGGACTTCCTGCGGCAATCGTACCGCTCACCACGACCGTATTGGACCCGGGCTCGCGCGTCAGGCGCAGTTCTCCCTTCTCTCGCGCGGGGATCGTGGCAACCTCATTTCGAACCGTGAAGTCTGGCGTGGCGAGGTCCAGGCTTATGGCAACCGGCTCGCCAGTCTTTACGCCCGGCACAACGGTCACGGTGACCGTGTTGTCATTCAAGACGATTGCGGAAATTGGTGCTCCGTATTCCCAGACCATGTCGTCGATTTCCCATCCGTCGGGATATCGTTCGCGCGGAAAATAGCTGTCGTCTCCAACAACGTCACCGGAAATCTGTCGCACCCCTTTCAGAACCAACTGATCGGCTAGCTCACTCAAGACCCGTTCGGGTGGCCCGTCAAACTCCTCCTTTGTATCGTAGGGAAACTTGCGGTTGGACAGGTTGGGATCTCCCCGGCCAACCAGAATCAAATCTCCCTGAACGGACCCGTCTTCCAGTTTTCCATTGGTTTCAAGTGTGGTGCGGAAGCGAAAGTCAGGGCCCAGCGTGTCGAGCGCCAGGGCGGTCGTAAAGAGTTTCATGTTAGAAGCGGGAACGAAAAATGAATCCGCATTCTTTTCATAGAGAGTCTGACCCGAGGCCGCATCCACTACCAGAATCCCCCATTCACCCTTGCTGACCGGCGGCGCGTCGAGAATATTGGCGACTCGCGTGGCAAATCCATCGGCGGCGGCAGTCGGAGGTGCCTTCTCTTCTTTTGCCGGGTATTGAACCTCGCTCTTTTCCGTGGCAAGTCCGTTAAATCCTGCGCATAACAATCCCGTAACCAGTAGACCTGCTGCGCCGACAACTTTTCTGTTCATAAATCCTCTATGGCAAAAATGTCTGTCAGAAAGTATATTCGAAAGCCGGTGGATGCCCACCGTTCAGTGGGTCGTGCATGGAGTTGTAACCACACAAAACTTTACTCCGTGATCAAATTCGACCACTCGCTCCATGCCTGGCAGCATCGTGTACCGGAATTGATAGGGTGAAAACGAATGAATAAGATCTTTCCGTTCCTCCTGACGATTGTCCTGATTGGACTCCCTTTGCAGGCTGGCGACAAGAAAATAAATGACCGACTGGAAAATTGTGGCCTGGTAATTCAAGAAGTCATGGATATTCCTGACGACATTCCCCAGGACCTGATCGATAAAGCGGATTGCGTGATCGTCTATCCATCGGTTGTCAAAGCAGCGTTTATTTTTGGGGCAAGTTACGGGCGCGGCGCGATGGTCTGCCGCACGGGCGAGGACTTCCGTGGGCCGTGGAGCGCCCCGAGCATGATGGCACTTGAAGGCGGGAGCTTTGGTTTTCAGATTGGTGGCCAGGCGACGGATTTCGTCCTGCTCGTAATGAATTCACGCGGAGCAAAGGCTATCCTGACGAGCAAGGTGAAGTTGGGCGCGGACGCTTCCGCGGCGGCCGGACCAAAAGGCCGTAGCGCAGAGGCTTCGACCGATGTCACCATGCGCGCGGAAATTCTCTCCTACTCGCGCGCCCGCGGATTGTTCGCAGGCGTTTCGCTTGCTGGATCTTCGGTTCGCCCGGACAACAACGCCAATACGGATTTGTACGACAAGCGGGTCTCGGCGGAGGACATCATTTTCAAGAGCGCGGTGCCAGTGCCACCTTCGGCGCAGAAAATGGTCGCCTATTTGAACAAGAAATCGCCTAAGAATCTTTCTTCCGGCAAATCCTTCTAACTCACTCGGTTTTTCCGGTCTGGAAGCCACAGAAAGAGCCGCGCCCCTGCTCATTGACAGTTACAGAAATATGACCTATAGTCATTTATGAATTAAGGTCATTATGTCGATCACCCTGGCTATTCATTCCTCTCGTCGGGAACGCCGCAGTGCCGAGTTGCGCGAACGGCTTTTTCGCGCAGCCGTCCAACTGTTCGCCCACAAGGGGTATTCGGAAACGACAGTGGAAGATATCACCAACGCCGCCGATGTCGGCAAAGGAACTTTTTTTAATTATTTCCCCAGCAAAGATCACATCCTTGCCGCATTCGGGCAAATGCAGATCGAAAAACTGCAACTGGCAGCAGAGGCCGCAGTTTCAACCGACCTTACCATCCGAGAATTCATGCGTTCGCTGGCATTAGACATGATTTCCGAGCCCGCACGAAATCCGGCAATGGTTCGTGTACTCGTGCTGGCAAATCTTTCGAGCGAGCCCGTTCGGAAAACGATGCGTGAAGTGCATACCAAGGCAACAGAACTGCTCGCCCGCATCGTGAAGGTTGGACAGGACCGTGGTGAAATCCGCAAGGATATTGATTCGCTGGTAATTGCGCAGACCCTTCGGCAGTCATTCCTGGGCGCCTTACTCATATGGTCGTTATACGGTGACGGTTCGCTCGAGACCCGGATCGAAAATGTGATCAACGTTCTCTGGAATGGTCTGGCTCGAACAACGATCGTTCATGGCATTCGTTCGACGGAAAAAAGGAAAGCGAAATGAAACGTAAGCTGCCAATTCTGATCTTGGTGTTGGCCTGTATCGTGGCGGGCGCAGGCTACGCGGCCGGATGGTTTCGCCATGAATCCGCATTGCAGAGTTCCGGGACAGTCGAAGCGCGGAATATCCGCGTGGGCTCGAAGATCGGCGGGCGCATCGACAAGGTTCTCGTGCGCGAAGGCGATTCAGTCGAACCGGGACAAGTACTGATTACGTTCGATGACAAAGAATTGCAGGCTCAGCTATCGCAGTCGCACGCCGCAGCGGAAAAGGCGGTCCGTGGATTCCGGCCGGAAGAAATTGCGGAAGCGCGAGCGGCAGCGGAGCAAGCCAAGGCCGAATACGATCAGCGGAAAAACGGGTACCGCCAGGAAGATATAGACGTGGCGAAGGCTGACCTAGACCGTGCATCCGCTGATGAAGTTCGGGCGCGGGTTGACGATCAGCGGTACGAAGCGCTGGCGCAGAAGGACCTGGTATCCAAGCAGCAGCGCGACACCGCTGATGCAAGCTACAAGATGGCTTTGGCGCAGAAGGAGAGCGCTCAACAGAAACTGGACCAATTGCAACGCGGCTACCGGTCGGAAGAGATTGCCGCAGCAAAGGCACGTTATCTGCAGACGCAGGCAACGCTGGAAAAATTCGAACATGGCAGCAGGCCAGAAGACATAGCGGAGGCCCGCGCGGCGCTGTCTTTGGATGAAGCTCGCTATCGCGAGCGCCAGGTCTTGGCTCCGGCGGCGGCGACAGTGGAAGTGCTCGACGTGCGCCCGGGTGATTTGATCGCGCCGAATACTCCGATTGCCACACTACTGGAGCGTGATCAGATTTATATACGGATTTACGTTCCGGAAACCGAAATCGGGAAAGTGCAGGTGGGCCAAAAAGCGGAAGTAAAAGTCGATTCTTTCCCCAAGGAAACATTCAGTGGGGTCGTCGAACAGATTAACCAACAAGCGGAATTCCTGCCGCGCAACGTGCAGACCAAAGAAGAACGGGTGCACCAGATGTTCGGAGTGAAGGTGCGCATCGAGGATTCAACCCGTCGTGTACGGGCAGGAATGGCCGCCGATGTGGCCTTATCTCCCAAGAGCTGACGAATGATCGAAACAGAAAAACTCGCAGTTTCTGCAATGCATCTTGTCCGACGCTTTGGGAATTTTACCGCGGTGAATGACATCAGTTTCAAGATCAAGACCGGTGAGATTTTTGGATTTCTCGGGCCGAACGGCAGCGGCAAGACTACGGTCATCAAAATGCTGACTGGGCTGCTGCCCCTGACGCAAGGTTCTGCGATGGTCGAAGGCATTGACGTTCGAACAGACCCGGAAGGCGTCCGCGAGAATATCGGGTACATGTCGCAGAACTTCAGCCTGTACAGTGATCTGACGGTTTTCGAGAATTTGACGTTCTACGGGCGGGTCTATGGATTGAATCCAGCTCGTTTGCGTAAGCGCATGGACGAGATCGTCCAATTAAACGGGCTTAGTCCCTATATGAATCGGCTGGCTGCGCAACTCTCCGGTGGATGGAAACAGCGGCTGGCGCTTGGTTGCGCGATGTTGCACGAGCCGAAGCTAATTTTTCTGGATGAACCAACAGCAGGGATCGATCCTGTCGCGCGGCGGCAACTCTGGGATTTGCTGTTTGAGCTGTCTGCGCACGGAATCACATTTTTTGTGACGACGCACTACATGGATGAGGCTGAACGCTGCAGCCATGTCGCCTACATTTATTTTGGAAAGCTGATCGCAGATGGCACTCCGAAAACTTTGCGGGAATTGCCTGACGTGCAGCCACCGGGAACTTATCGCGTTGAAATCACCACTACCGAAGTGACGCGCGCATTGCGGTTTGCGCGGACCATTAAAGGGGTCCGCAGCGCAACAATTTTCGGACAGTCGATTCATGCACTGATCGACGACTTTCTTGAACTGGACGATCTACGCAAACAGTTACAGGACAACCATGTTGTGGTGGCCGAGATTCGACCGCTGGCACCAACGCTCGAAGATGTTTTCGTTGAGTTGACCTACAAGCATCAGGCGGAAGCAGAGGCGGCTCGTGGTTAATCCATTTCGCGGCTTTGGCGCAGTTTTCTACAAGGAAGCGCTGCATGTGCGTCGGGACTTCGGAACACTGTTTTTCTCACTAATCATTCCCCTGCTGCAGATGTTTCTGCTTGGCTTTGGAATTGACACCAACGTGCGCCAGGTCAACACAGTCGTGTACAACGCGGACGGCCGGAAAGAGAGCCGGGAATTGCTGGACCGTTTGAGGAACTCTGATACGTTCCATCTGGTAAAGTTCGTGGACAACGACCGCGACCTGAACGACGCGATAATCTCCGGAAGGTGCCGGGTCGGCATCAAGATTCCCGTGGATTATTCCGATCGCCTGATTCACCAGACAGGCGCACAGGTTCTAGTGCTCATTGACGGCTCAGATTCCTCTGTGGCTGGCCAGGCGATCAACGTGACAACCGCGATCGGGCTGGACGAATCCTTGCGACGCGTATTACCGGCAAATTCGCCAGGATTCGCCGTCGATATGCGCCCAAAGATATTGTTCAATCCGGATTCGCGTTCGCCGAATTTTTTCCTTCCCGGCCTGACCGCCATTTTGTTGCTGAATGTGACCACGTTCCTGACCGCATTCTCTATTGTGCGAGAGAAAGAGCGCGGCACGCTCGAGCAACTCTTCGTCACCCCCGTGCGGCCGATGGGCTTGCTGCTGGGCAAACTGCTCCCCTATCTGGCGATTGGATTTTTCGAGTTGTGCATGATTCTCACGTTCATGCGATTTATATTTCGCGTACCGATTCATGGCAGCGTGCTCCTGCTGGCAGGACTTTCACTTCCGTACCTGTTCGTTTCTCTGTCGTTGGGCATCCTGATTTCAAGCAAGGCGGGCACCCAGGCTCAGGCGATGCAACTTGCCTTTCTCACGATCCTCCCCAGCATTTTCTTCTCTGGGTATATTTTCCCGCGTGAGACGATGCCGAAGTTTTTCTACATCTTGAGCTATTTTGTACCGGCTACCTATTTCATCAACATCACACGAGGAATTATTCTTCGCGGCGCAGGGTGGGTTCACTTGTGGAGCGATGCTCTGGCCCTGTTCATCATGGGTACGCTGCTTCTGATCATCGCCGCACGGCGCTTCCAGAACAAGGTCATCATGGCGTGATATCCTGTCTCAAACAGGAGATGCCGTTCGCACTTATTCCATCATTCGAAAAGTCCCGTCGAACAACGATTTGTTTGTTGTTGCGCGCGAACTAAGCGAGAGGAAACAATTTGCTTTGTCCTATCTGTAAGAAGCGCAAGCCCGGACGCTTTTGCCCGGCGAAAGTCGAAAAAATCTGCGCGGTTTGCTGCGGCACGGAACGGGAAGTCTCGATTGACTGTCCGGCCGACTGCGCGTATCTGATTTCCGCCCATCGTTATGAGGAACAGCATCAGCGTTCGCTGCCTGCCGATACACCGCTGCTGGATGTACGGCTTATATCGGAAATCATCGAACTACATCAGCAACTCCTGTCCGCGATTGCGTTTACCGTGGTGAAATTCTGCGCGGATCATCGCGAAGCTGCAGATGTCGACATCCTTGCGGGAATCGAGTCTCTGGCGAACACCTATAAGACACTCGCGTCGGGGATCGTCTACGAACAGCCTCCGGCTTTGCCAGTGCAGAGAGATCTGTACACGGCACTTTCTGAATTTCTGGCAGGAATTAAGCATCAAAATTCACCAGTGGCGTTTGGCAACGCGAAGGATTCAGAGATATTTCAGTTACTGGTGTTCCTCTACCGGATGGGATTGATGCACACAAATGGAAAACCACGCGCCAGGCGCTTCGTCGAGTATTTGCGCGGGCAGTTCGCGAGCCCGCAGGAATTGAAACAGGAGCAGTCGCGAATTATTGTGCCCTGATTCGGCGCGATTTCCGATCCGTGTCGGTCAGCCGGCAGCGCAGGAACGAACGGATTCCAGCTGTGTATTGACGGCGCTGTCCCAGGCGAGTTTCAGCTGGGGGGCCTGCGATTTAGGGCGGTCCCCTTCCCACGGGCGATCCGAGAATCCATACTTCCGCCGAATGCGCAAGACGCGGTCTGAGACTTTTTTTCGATAGTCTTCCGGAGCGTAACCGTTTTTCGCATACCACTGGTCGTATTGCTGCGCGAGCTTTGGGAATTTTGCGCGGATAAAAGGCAGAAACGTTTTTGAGGATGCCGGCATCAGAAACAGCACGCCTGAAAAGAACCATTGCGCGCCCGCGAGTTTGGCTGCTTCCGCGACGGCTTCGAGTTCTCCGTCTCCATCTGTGATTCCCGGAACCAGGGGTGACGCAGAAACACCTACACTTAATCCGACCTCGCGCAGTCTGCGGACAGCTTGCAGACGCAGATCGGGGCGGGGCGCGCGCGGTTCGAGTAATCGCGCCAGCCGCGGCTTCAATGTCGTGATTGTGATATTGATCGAGAGCGCAGATCTTGCAGCGATCACTTTCAGGATGTCGATGTCGCGGACGATCTGATCGGACTTGGTGATAATGGAGACACTCAAGCCATCCCGTTTGGCCAGTTCTTCCAGGCACGCTCGCGTCACGCGATATTCTTTCTCCGCGGGCTGATAGGGGTCGGTTGCAGTGCCGATGGCGATGTGCTCGGCTTGGGTGTAGCCGCTGGCTTTTGATTCGTAGGAATATTTCTGGTTCACATCGCGCGCTAGAAGTCCGGCCACATCCTGCTTCACAAAAATTTTCTTTTCAAATTCACTGCCGTCAATTTCCATGTATTCGTGGGTGTAGCGCGCGTAGCAATATTTGCAGGCGAACTCGCAACCGCGATACGGATTGATCGTCCACTCAAACGGCACACGATCGGAATCGCAGCGATTCAAGATCGATTTCACCGGTAACAGAAAGTACTCCGGCTTCTCCAGAGAGTTGCGCTTCGTTTTCGCGGCGTGAGATTGAGCGGCGAGGCGAGCTATGCCCACCAGTGGTGCATGAGGAGTTTGGAGTTGTGGCGGGGGGCAATCCGCCGTAGAGCTCTCCAGACTTCCCTTGTACCAGCCGGCTACCTCCAGGGGAAGGGCGTCGGCCTCCTGTATGGGGCTTGGCTCATTAGGGCGAAAAGGAAGGAGGGGTACGGCGCGGGAACGAACGGGGCGACGCCGCGGTGTGAAGCGCGAAGTCGAAGTGTGCGGAAGAACTGAGGACATAGGTCACCTCGAAGCGAGGTCAGTATTTCGCTTTTTGTTCGCCATGTCAAGTCTTTTCGTATTTTATTCGCCTTGCGTCGTTTTTCTTGCTCCACAGGGGAAGTTTTGTTCTAATCACACGTCGGCAGAACGTCCGCACCTGCCCGACGTAGACTCGCCCATTCTGTAAGCTCCGCCATTTCTTGTCGTAACAAAGATGCATCTGACTAAGGGAGATCATGAATAGATTCAAGCATCTTTTGTTTCGATTTGTAGCAGGCGGCCTTTCGCTCACCTTGCCTGGTGTGCTTCTGGCACAAACCGGGACAAAACCCAATAAAAAGCCGGCTTCGCCGGCTCCGGCGTCCTCAGACGCTTCCGGACCGCAACAAACAAAGCATTACCCGATTCTGGTGATTGCTCACGGTAACGAGCCCTTCTGGAGCTTGCGTCTAGGCATGAAAGGCCCGGAGCGGCTGGATCGAGTCAGCTACCCTCCAATCGTTCTGGATCCTTCCGATGTCGTGCAAGACGAGTCTGGAAGCTCCTGGACCTATCACGCTAAAGATTCCCAAACCGGGGCCACGGTTTCGGTCAGATTGACGCGCGAGACCTGTAGCGACGGAATGTCGGATACGAAATACGTGTTTAAGGTCGCAGTGGACCATGCGCAGATCGGGACGCTCAACGGATGCGGAGTGAGTGCGCCCGACAAGTTCCCGGAATTTCGTAAGAAAAATCAGTTGGATTCGTCCGACGACCCTGATGCCCTGCCGAAGGACAAGGACAAGAATCCGGCTTTGGAACCGATCACAAAGTTCACCCCGCCGCTGGCAATCGCGTATGTGAATGCGTCTGGAAAGATCGAGGTCGGTAACGGAGCAGTCAAAAAAGTAGTCGCCCCGGTAGGGTACGAATTATCACTCTCCCACGACGGACGGAAATTGATTTACACGAAGGACCTTGCAGGAAAAGATCGGACGATCGTGCTGGTGGACGTCGCCAGCGGCCATTCCCAAGATCTCGTGACTGGACAAGTGCATCAGGCATTCTGGTCACCAGACGATGCAAGAATCGCGTTTCTGAAATTTGTGGATCAGAAATGGCAGGTCTGGAGTTTCCCGGCAAATACACCGGAAAAGGCCACACAATTTTCACCGCAAGAGGTGCTGGCGCTCGACGGGTGGCTTTCAGCGACGGCCGTCCTGGCAAGCGACATGGAAAATGCGTACTGGCTTGGTGAAGATGGAAAAACGCAGCAGACAGTGCCGCTAAAGGAGATTTACGGGGGTCTGTATCAGATCATGAGCAGCGATACGATTCGTATCAATCCCATCAATCCGGATTTGCTGCTTGTCAGTGCATTCTACACTGCGACGCCTGCTGGTGCGCCCACAGATTCCATGGATTTGAACTCCAGTTTTTTTCTGTATGAAATTCGCTCCAAACGAAGAGTCAGTCTCTGCCCTACCGATACTTGGGCGCGTTCGGCGGAATGGTCGCGTGATGGAATCCAGATTTATTTTACCCGCATGAGTGCAGGAAGGACCTTCACAACCGATCGTCTGTTCTGGGATGGAACGGGCTTGAAAAAGTACATACCCGGAAGCAGCATGTCCATTGGGAAGTGAGATCGCGACCGGGTGCGGGCGGCAGATCTCGAGATCTGCTGCATTTGAGGAATACAATCATGACCAAGAAACTTTGTGTGCTATTTCTCACGATTGGAGTCTTGACACTTGAAATTTCTCGCGCTGCGCAAGAGCCAGTGCCAGAATCTCACGGTCAGCCACAATCAACCATGAAACGGGCCATTGACTGGAAACGGTTCGATTACACCTGCGAAAACGGGCAAAAATTAGTTGTGTATCTCCACGATCAGACGGCCAAGGTACGTTACAAAGACAACAATTATTTGATGAAACAGACTCGATCTGCAGATGGCGAGCGATACTCCGATGGGAAGGTAGTCTGGTGGGGAAAAGGGAATGGTGGATTTCTCCAGGAAGATACCGAGGACGGCAATGGCGCGATGATCCTGAAGGACTGCAAGCTGGATGCGCCGACCAGTGGCTCGGCGCGATCTGCCACCGTAACCGGCACGGTAAGTTATCTACAACGAATGGCTTTGCCTCCTGACGCGATCGTCGTCGTCCAACTGC
This sequence comes from Candidatus Acidiferrales bacterium, assembly GCA_963723725.1. GTDB lineage: Bacteria > Acidobacteriota > Terriglobia > Acidiferrales > UBA7541 > Acidiferrum. The sequence goes on along the minus strand of CAVRSA010000008.1, from coordinate 243,132 downwards.
ACGACAGTTCGCTCGCCGATGCACCGGCTAAAGTTCTAGCTGAAGATAAAATCACGCTCGGCGGCCGGCAGGTGCCGATCCGTTTTTCCTTGATCTATGATTCTGCAAAAATCGATGAGCGGCGTACCTATACCGTAAACGCGCGAATTTTGGTAGACGGGCAGTTGCGCTTTGTCAGCGACAAATCGTATCCCGTGCTGACACATGGAAACAAGAACTCGGCCGACCTCGTTCTGAAGCAGGTCCCCGAATCCACTCCCCGCCAGCCGCAAAATTGACCGTCCCTCCGGACAGGGTGCTCTTTACGCTTCCTGTCCTCCGCCCCTATATCGCCGGCAAAACCGCGGCCTATACTGCATTTATGGCAACTCCATACGCTCCCGTACCGAGGCAGGTGGGCATACTCGTCCTTGAAGCCGACCCCAAGAATTCTGGTGTCTTGAAGCAAATGCTGGATTCCGAAGGCTGGCGTGTACGGCTGGTGCCGGACATTGCACTGCTCAATGCCGAATTAAGGACCGCCGAATATTCCCTGCTGGTCGCTAACATCGCAGCGATTGGTTTGGAATCGCCAACATTTCATGTCTTGAAGGAACTAGCCTCGGTGTCTGCCGAAGACGGCGGGCGGATCCGCGTGCTCTTCGTGATCCCGGAAATGGCCGGAAACCAGTACATCGGGCATCTCGAAGTGGCCCATCTGCCCTATGTTGTGCGACCGTTTCACCTCCATGACTTCCTTGAAAAGGTGAGTGATCTGCTGGTGGAGGTGAAGGCGATCGAAGGGCCGCTGCGCATGACGCGCTATGAATTTGGCGGAGCCCGAAAGAAGAGGAAAGAAAGCAGCCGGACGACCTCCATGTTTGCATCTCGCGACTCTTACTCTTACTCGGAGGAAGAAATCGCCGAGTATGAGAAGCAGGAATCCGCAGACTCGGCCAATCGGAAGTTCAAGCCACGGACCAACTTGGGCAACCCTGAACGATAAAGTTTCCTCGTCCGCCCTCTGCCATCGAGAATTTTTCCATGGTTCCTTCAAACGAGCTGCAAGATTCCTGAACAAGGCCGTTCTAACTCCAGATTGTGCTCAGTCATGGCACATCCTGGAGGATGGAATGGATCGTTCGTTATTCAGCCTGTTTGGCAGCGTTCTTGGCTTGACGGCGCTCGGATTTGTCTGGTCAGGCAGCGGTTCCTCGGCAACCCCACCTAAATCGGAAGGCGATTGGCGCCTTCTCGATCCCATCAGCTATGAGAATCTGACGGTTTTTCCGGTCGTATCCTCATTCGAATTTGACACTTCAAACTACATCACGCTCGAACAAGGTTTATCGTCGGGTGACGTGATCGTGCGCGAACAGGGGGAAGAAGCCCTTATTCGAGATCGCAACCCCTCCCGGCAATTTTTCCCTCCTCAGGGCGGGGCATCCGTAAACCGGCTGGTGTTGCTTAATCGCGGCAAACGACCATTGCTCCTGCTTGCCGGCGAGTTGGTCAGCGGGGGAAAACAGGACCGGATTATTGCGAAAGATCGGATCGTTGCACCGGGGTCGGATCCACTTCCGCTCGACGTGTTCTGCGTAGAGCACGGCCGCTGGTCTGCAGGATCTCAATTCAGCGCCGCGAGAACTATCGTGCATCCGAGTGTGCGCGAACAAGCGGCGGTGAAACAGAGTCAGTCTCAAGTATGGGAAGCGGTATCAGTGGGCAGTACGGCATCCTCTAGAGCTATGGAAGCAGGAGGAACCGGATATGGCAACGCAGTTGCTCCAGCTCCCCGCGTCAGTCAAAGTGACCTTAGTGCGGCGATGAGAGAAGAAGCTCCCACGCAGTCCTATGCGAAGCTCTACGGTTCTCGACGGGTGGGAGCTTCCGTCGACGCGATGGTTGAACAGCTGCAAAAGCGCTTCCAAAAGGAAACGGCAGGGCTGAAGGGCGAACACGTGGTTGGCGTCGTGGTCGCCTACGGTGGAGAAGTCGCCTGGAGCGATATTTTTGCGTCGGCCGCCCTGTTTAGCGCGTACTGGAACAAATTGCTACGCAGCTACGCGGTGGAAGCGGTGGCTCGGCCCACTCTGCGCGAAGTCTCAACGGCAGAGCAGGCAGGCGAATTTCTGCAACGGCGGAAGGGTCGGGAACAGACGGAATCGGAGGCAGGGGTTTACCGCTGGAGAGAGGTGAGCGACGGATCGATTTCGCAGATTGAATTGGATTCGTTAGAGCCCAAGGTTATTACGATTCACCGAATGGTCCTGCGGAAATCGAGCTAAGGCCTAATCGATGGGTCCCTGCGCATTTATGCCGGGGTGACCTTACGGACGGCACTCTGGTCGGTGCTGTTCTCCAGAATGACTGCGGCTACGTCGCTCCACGATGGATGGCGAAGTCGTGGGGCGATTTCCGCCAACGGCACCATGACGAATTTGCGGTCGAGCATCCTCGGATGAGGAATTTCGAGATCAGCAGTAGCTATCGTTTGATCATCGTAGAGAAGGATATCGAGGTCGATCAGGCGTGGGCCTTTGGGAAACGCCTTTTTGCTACCCATTTTTAACTCTATGGCGCGCAAGGCTTTGAGCAAATCGAGCGGCGCAAGCTTGGTTTCGGCTTGAACCACGCTGTTCAGAAACCAATCCTGATCGAGGAAATCGAGCGGTTCGGTTTCGTAAATGCTTGAACTCTTTTGAACCGCGAGTCCGATTCCCCTGAGCAGATCGAGCGCGCGGCGGAGATTTTCTTGCCGGTTACCGATATTCGAACCGAGTGCAAGATACACCGTAGCCATGGGCCTTATTTTACGCCCATGCGACGGCGCAGGATGCCCAGCATGGATTGCGCTTCGGGAAGCTTCAACGCCATCGCCATTCCAAAAAACACTGCAGCGTAAGTTCCCAACACGAATATGGCCGTAACGATGTGACCCTTCTGACCGATGGCGATCAGCACCCCCCGCGCGAGCGCCGCTCCGGCGACGGCAGCGATCCAGACTTGGGCGAGAAATTTCAGACTGACGCCTACTTTACCAATGCGGCCACGGATTCCTCGCTGCAAGAGCGTGAACTCAACCCACGAAGCGATTCCAGCTGAGATGGTTAAACCAGCAACGCCCCAGCGCTTCTCGATTCCGAGCAAATGAGGCAACGGCAGTGCGGCCAGATAGCCCAGAATTGTGGTGAGCACGACGCGGACAACGGCGAAACGAAGCGGCGTGCGCGTATCCCTCAATGCGTAGAATCCGGATGCATAGAGGCGGCCAAGCGTAGAGGCGAGAAGCCCGACCGTCGAGCCAGCAAGAATTCCCCAGACATAGATCACATCGGCGTGAACGAACCGCCCCGACTGGTATATAGCTGAAACGATGACATCTCCCAAGACCAGAAAACCCACAACTGAAGGCACAACCAAGAATGTAATCTGTCGCAGGCCCGCGTTCAGTCGCGCGCGCAACATACCGGCAACCTCATCGGCGGCACCGATGGCCCCGCTCATCAGAGGCAATTCTGCGGCGGATACGGACATCCCAAACAAGCTGACAGGCAAGGTGTACAGAGTTTGTGCATAAGCAAGCGCAGCGACGGCTCCTGTCGGCAGCCAACTGGCAAGAAACGCGTCGATATAAGCACTAATCTGCACTACACCTCGGCTGACAAACACCGGGAAAAAATTGCGGATGACGGTGCGAACGTGTGCGGCTTGGTGGCCCAAGCTCAGGTGCAGTCCGCCAAGGAGCTTTATAACGATAGGCAACTGCACCGCCACTTGCAGTGCGCTGCCTACTACCGACGCCCACGCAGTCGCGACGACAAGCGAATTCTGCGAACGGCCCGGGCCAAAGAGAATCATCCCCGCGATCATTGCTACGTTCCAGAGCACCGGCGCGGTGTAGGAAATGAAAAACTTGCGATGGCTATTGAGAACACCAAGACACCAAGCCGAGCCCACCAACAATCCGGCCCCGGGAAAGAGGATACGAACAAGTAAGATCGTCAGTTCGCGCTTTTCGCCGTGAAAGCCCGGAGCGATAGCGTCGATCAGCCAGGGAGCTGTCAAAACACCGAGCAGCACCAGCACAGAGGTGCAGAGCGCGAGCAATGCTGCCACCGCGCCGGCAGTCTTGCGCGCCTCTTTATCGTCTTTGTCCGCAAGCAGTCGCGCATAAACTGGAATAAAGGACGCGGACAGGACACCTTCCCCGAACAAGTTCTGCAGAAAATTAGGGATGCGGAACGCTGCTTTGAACACATCGGCGGCATCAGAGTTGCCAAAATAGTGGGCGAACACTCGGTCACGGATGAGGCCGGCAACGCGGCTGAGAAATATCCCCGCCGCCACCAGGAAAGCAAAGCGCCTGGTACCCCCTACCGTGTTTGCCGTTTTTGTGGTGGTTTCGATCACGAGAGTGTCCGCGCGAACATCTTCTCGGCCCTGGAACTTCGTGTTCCGAGAAAATTGCATCGCTGGGTCCAGAATTGAAGATACCTTACTCACGGAAGGCGGTTTGGACGGATTTGCTGGCATGTGCCGTGAAGTTACTTTGTTGAAAGAGATGGTAGAATGCCCGCGAACCGGGAGGAACCTAGAGATGACGAGGGTCCGCGACAAAAGATGGCACCTGAGCTCGATACTGTTTTTGCTGTTGTTTTTGGCGAGCGGAGGAGTACGCGCTCAGCAGGATACCGATTTTTCAAAGGTGCAGATCAAGGTCACAAAGGTCTCGGGCAACATCTACATGCTTGAGGGAGAAGGTGGAAATATCGCCGCGTCCCTCGGCGAAGACGGAATTGTGATTGTGGATGACCAGTACGCGCCATTGGCGGAAAAGATTCAAACGACACTGAAAAACCTCGGCATTACGGAAAAACCGGTGCGATTTGTTATTAATACTCATTACCACGGAGACCACACCGGAGGAAACGCGCCATTTTCGAGCGCAGGATCCACAGTTATTGCGCAGGACAACGTGCGGAAGCGACTGCAGACTGGTGGTGTGGCCGGAACCGGTGGATCCGTCAAAATGTCCTCCGCTCCGGCTCCCAAGACGGCTCTCCCCGTGATCACGTTCGAGCACGATGTGACTGTGCACCTGAACGGTGAGGATATTCGCGCTCTCCATTTTCCTGCGGGACACACCGACGGTGATGCAGTCATTTTCTTTCCAAAGAACAACGTCGTGCACATGGGGGACGATTTTGTGCGTTACGGATTTCCATTTATCGACGTGAACAGCGGCGGCAGCGTGCAAGGCATGATCGCAGCAATGGAAAAGGTATCCGCGGAGCTACCCGCAGACGTGAAGGTCATTCCCGGCCACGGTGCGATATCGAATCTCGATGATGTACGTGCATTCGTCAAGATGCTGAAGGAAACCTCCGCTGCGGTACAAAAGGCGATCGACAGTCACGAAACCATCGAGCAGATGAAACAGGAAAAGATTCTGGAGCCATGGAAGAAATGGTCCGGGGACTTTATCGACTCAGATAAATTTATCGAGACGCTCTATAACTCATTGACGGGAACCAACGGCGATTTCCTCAAACACAATTAGAGCAAAGAGTACAACCAATCGAATGCGAGGCAGAACGGCCTTGCTTGCAGAAGCCTCAAAAGAGGCGTGGTTGGCGTTTGGGCAATTCCCGGCCGAAATACTCGTATGCACGCGGCGTAGCGACTCGGCCGCGAGGCGTGCGATCGAGCATACCGATCTGCATCAGGTATGGCTCGTACATTTCCTCGATGGCATCTTCCTCTTCGCTGAGTACAGCAGCGAGCGTGCCTAACCCGACTGGACCGCCGCCATATTTGTCTATGAGAGCGGTCATCAGATTGCGATCGACCTCATCGAGGCCCTGTTCGTCAACGCCAATCATGCGCAGCGCATCCTGCGCCACTTCCCGCGTGATGCGTCCATCAGCTCGTACTTCGGCGAAATCTCGAGCCCGCCGAAGCAGACGATTCGCGACACGCGGGGTTCCACGGCAACGTCCGGCGATTTCTTCAGCCCCGGCCTGGTCCATCTGAATGTTCAGGATTTTGGCGGAACGGTTGAGAATAATCAGCAAATCGTCCGGTTCATAGAAATCCAGCCGGTGCACGATTCCGAAACGCGAGCGCAACGGGGCTGTGATCAGCCCGGCGCGCGTTGTTGCGCCAACCAGCGTGAAATGATTCAGCGAAAAGGGATGAATGCGCGCTCCGGGGCCCTGCCCAATGATCAGGTCGACGCGAAAATCTTCCATTGCGGGATAAAGCACCTCCTCGACCGCGGGCTGAAGGCGATGAATTTCATCGAGGAAGAATACCTCCTTGGGATCAAGTGAGGTCAATATCGCGGTCAGATCGCCTTTGCGTTCAAGCAGAGGTCCAGCGCTGGTTTTGATGGGCACGTTCAGTTCGTTGGCGATAATCTGAGCGAGTGTAGTCTTGCCCAAGCCCGGAGGGCCGTAAAGCAAGACGTGGTCGAGTGCTTCCTCGCGGCTTCGGGCAGCTTCAATGGCGATCGCGATGTTTTCCTTTACACGTTTCTGACCGATGTATTCGTCGAGTCGCTTGGGGCGGACAGTGGCATCGAGTCTGGCGTCATCATCGGATGCGGCCCCAGAGACGATGCGGGCTTGTCTCGCATGATCGTCCGCCCGGTTGTGCCCCATTCCTTTTTTCGGGTTGAATTCAGCCATTCTGTTTCCGTTTCCTTTGCAACGATCGCGGATCAGCGACATGCCTGTCTATCATTTTAGAGAGTGACTTAGTGCGGCCAGCGTATGGCGCAGCAATTTTTCGAAATTCGCCGTACCCGCTTCCCTCTTCGCTTCTGAAACTGCATTTTCCGCGGTGCGTTCGTCATAACCGAGATTGATCAGTGCCGATTCCACATCGGCTTCCACACCGCCGGGAGAAGCCCGAGCCGGCTTGTCATTCTCGGCCGCCACGGCGTCCAGCTTGTCTTTCAACTCAAGAACCATACGCTCGGCTGTTTTGCGCCCCACTCCGGGAATTTTTGTAAGCCGTGCAATATCGCCGCCACGAATCGCAGGAACCAACTCTTCGACATTCATGCCCGAGAGTATCTTAAGCGAGAGACTGGGACCGACGCCTGATGCTCCAAGCAACAGTTCAAACACGTGCTTTTCGCGTGCAGACAAAAAGCCGTAGAGCATCAAGGCATCCTCGCGCACGTGCGTATGGATCAGCAGTGTCACTTCGGCGTGAAGTTCGCTGAGGGCCGCGAACGTGGACAATGGCACGGCAACGAGATAACCCACGCCGCCCACGTCCAGGATGACTTGATTCGGCCGCTTCTCGAGCAGCCTCCCTCGCAACAGTCCAATCATCGATTCCGAGTATTGCCGGCGATGCTCTCCGCTGTCAATGCAGCGAAATTTGCCGGTTGCCGAACCATTGCGAGCCGCGTGTGCTCGAGATCGTCCCGGTAAAAGAGATTGTAAGTATCGAACGGAATCAGGCGGCCATCTGGATGAACGATATGGATGCAGGTTTTCTTCACGGAACGCACGTCAAATGCGTGCGCATCCAGAAAATGGACAATCAGTACCCGAAAAATATTCTTGTAGGTGAGGTTTGCCGGAGCGGCAATCTTCGGCAAGCAGCACAATAGCTCCCGCAGGCTCGAGGCACCGGACTCCGGCGAGTGATTGGTCGCGAACAATTTGAAGAGGCAATCCCGCACACCAGGATCTTCTTCGTACACAATGGTGTTGCGCGCGGCATTGATCAGGGTGTCCGGATCGACGAAGCGAGTCAGCGGAACGACCCTGCCGTCGAGCTTCAATGCGTACGCCATCGCCAACGCATCCGGGTGGCATGGCACGGGGATCACATCTTCCGGAAGAAAGTGGCTGCATTGTTCCAGAATTTTGCGGCGTACTTCCGTGAGCGTCAGGCGATCCGTTGCCGGATCGAATTTGTCGACGCGCCCCGCATGCTGGATCGGCTGCAATGTGACACCACGCACGCAGGGTTGACCCAATGCAAAATCGATGACCTTTCCGATCTCGCGATCGTTCAGGTTCTTGCGCAACGTAACAACCAGCGTGGTGGACAGATCGTACTTGTTCAACCGCTCCAATGCCTTTTCTCTGATCGGACGCAGATCGCCGCCACGCAAATCGAGCAGCGCCTCGCGCTCAAAAGAATCGAATTGCAGATAGATTTCAACCTCGGGGGCACTGTCGGCGAGTCGTTTCACGAAATCTTCGTCTTGCGCGATTTTCACCCCGTTGGTGTTCACCATCAGGTGACGTATCGGCCGCGCCTGTGCCGCTTTCAGAATCTGGAAGAAATCCGGATGAAGCGTAGGCTCGCCTCCGGAAATTTGCACCACATCGGGATGCCCTTCGTTGCGAACTACAGCGTCGAGCATTTTCTCGATGAGAGCCAGTGGCCGATGCTCCAAGCGTTCCGGCCCGCTGCCTGAATAGCAGACCGGGCAACGCAAGTTGCAGGAATCGGTGATTTCCACCAGCGAGAGGCAGGAGTGCTGCTCATGATCGGTACACAAACCGCAATCATAAGGACAGCCCCATTTTACTGGCGTGTTATACACAACTGGCATCTCCGGCTTCTTGATAAACACTTCGCGGCAGCGACGGTAATAATCGATGTCATCTGCGACCAGCACGCGCTCCGGGCCGTGCGCGGGGCATCGCTTCAAGAGAAATACTTTGTCGCCCTCGAAGACGATTTTGCCTTCAAGTTTGCGGAAACAGACCGAGCAAATCGTCAGAGCGACGTCGTAAAACATGTAGGGGCGAATGCGCTCAGTCATTTAGGCCTCGCCTGATCGAAGATCCAGACGAATAAGTAGATGACGGCAACCAAAAAGAGCAACACAAATACCGCGAGTGACAGCATTCCCACCACCAGAAGGGCATGGGCAATCATGCGGGAACCGATGGAATTCCTGTGAAACAGCAGACTTCCGGCACACGCCGAGAACGACAGCAAGCTCGTGACAAGCAGCGTGATGGCAATGGGCTTCCAGAGAGATCGCCTTTGCGGAGGCGGGGAAGAATGAATGATCGGTGGTTCGTTCAAGATGGTCTCTTTTTCTTGGCAAAGTATTTGACAATACCCGCAATGCTTCCAGCAAGCGAGGAACAGACAAGAACAGCAAAACAAATAACCCCAGTTATCGTTAAGACAGAAGCAAGAACAGGAGAGTGCTCATTTATCACCGCCGCTCCCCCACAACATGTGAAGGTTAGTACCAGGGCGCAAGCAGCAATCAGGAAGAATTGCCTCGAGACGTCACTTCTACCGCCATTTGCGACAAGCGGCCCGATCATCGTGTGATCGACTCCGCCCCTGGAACTTCCCCATAGACCTGTGAACCCGTTGCAGTCGTCGCTTCGTCAAGTCTAGAGCCCCGAATCCAGCGAACGAGGTCTTGTGAATAGTAAAGCAGCATAGCAACGCAAGCGCACTGGATCGCAGAAAGTCCAGCGAAGACGCGGACTTCCGGCTTAAGGAAATCACAGCAGAAACGAAAAGCGACGTAGCTGACCATAAAAATCTTGAAAAGGTCACCCTCGACACGGGGGCGGTGACGCGAGAGAACGAACAGTCCCGTGAGCGTCAGCAAGAAAACAATCTCGTAAAGTTGCGTTGGGTGGCGGCGAATACCATCACCGAAATTAATCCCCCACGGCAGGGACGTTGCCACTCCGTAGGTCTGGTCGGACAGGCCTGTGAGGAAACATCCGAGGCGGCCGACGGCAATTCCAACGCAAAGTGGCAGGACAAAGAGATCGCCTGTTCTCGCAGTAATGCCCAGCAGGTGCTTTGCAAGCTCCACAAAGAATAGCCCGCCGATCAGCGCGCCAACGATCGTCTTGCCGGAGAATAACAATTCGGGATTTGCAATATTCAGCAGCGACTGATGAGGATCCTCAAGCAGGAACAGCAGCTTGCTGCCGACCAGTGCACCAATTGCCGCCGCTGCAATCACCCACCAGCGGTCGTGATCCTGCAAACGGTCTCCGCCACGCCGACGCGCATTGAGATAGATCCGGAAGCCGAGCGTGTAGCCAAGTACCTCGAAAAGCAGATGCGGATGAATTTCCACCGGACCGATGCGCAGATAGACGGGAAAGGTCATACGTGTGACAGAACGCTACGACAACCGTCTGCGCACGTCAACGATTCTCGAGGAACCCGACGACAGCCAACTGTTTTCGTTCCCGTGCAAGATCGAGTGCGGATTTGCCGTCATTTGTTCTGGCGGCGGCGTCGGAACCATGCGTGAGCAGCAGTTTGAGGAGATCGAGACGGCCACTCGCGGCGGCGGTCAGAAGAGGTGTGTAGCCAGCTCCGTACTTGTAGTTGGCATTGACGCCAGAACGCAGCAGCCACTCGACGATTTCCTTGTGTCCTCCGGCCACTGCCCCGCTGAGCGCGTTGTATCCGGTGCCGTTGGTAGCGGAGGCATGGATGTCCGCTCCGTTCTCAACGAGATAGTACGCCACCGCAAGATGACCAAATACGCAGGCAAGTGCGACGACCGGGAAACCATCAGCCGAAAACGATTTGGCCAGCGCGGGATTTCCGCCAACGATTTCCTTGACCCGCTCCATGTTGCCTACCGCCACCGCGTCTTGCAACTCGAGGCTTGCGCCTCTGGCGAGAAGTAAATCGCGAATTTCTGTCCGCCCGGAATAGACGGATGTCAGAATCGCCGAAACACCATCCGGGTTCTTGGCAGACGCAAGTGAACCGTCCGTATCCAAAAGTGATCGGACCTGATCCAATCCGCCCGTGCGAATTGCAGCGAAAAAATCAGCGGTAGTATCGCTTCTTGTCACAACTTGCTCCAAAGCAGGCGTTTAAAAGAATGGGGGCGGCATATTCGTGCCGCCCTCTAGAACACTGTGATTGGTCCAGGCTTATCGGCGTGAGCGATCTTTACGAACCGCTTCGTCCACCAGTGCGTCAAGTTCCGAGCGCGACAAGGTTACTTCGTCGGTCGAGCTTTCGCCGTTGTCGCAAGTTTCCGGCAACTCGGCACCGCCGCCAGGAGGGGGCGTGACGTGGTACTTCGCGCGCGCAGCCATCAATTTCGCAACTTCACGTGTGGATAGAAGTTGCGGTTCGCCTGCCAGGCGTGCAGCCAGCATGATTTTTGCGAAGTGCTCGAGTGTCTCCATGCGAAAAAATGCGTTGAGGAGGTCTGGACCGCAGGTTACCGCCCCGTGATTTGCCAGCAACAGCGCATCGTAATGCGGAACGAAGGGCTCAAGCACTGCGCTTAGATCTGGCGTTCCCGGAGTAGCGTACCGAACCAGCGGCACTTTGCCGAGTCCAACGACAATTTCCGGGAGCAGCGCTTGATCCAAACCCAAACCCGCCGCGGCAAATCCCGTAGCCGTCGAAGGATGGGCATGGCAGACTGCCTGCACATCGGGACGCATGCGGTAAAACAAAAGGTGCATGCCGGCTTCGGAAGAAATCTTACGGTCGCCACGAAGGTGCCGGCCTTCCATATCCATCACCACCAGATCTTCGGGCGACATCATGCCCTTATTGATACAGGTGGGCGTAGTCAGAATGCGGTCCGCATCCAGTCGGATGGAAAGGTTACCTTCACAAGCGACAATGTGACCGCGTTCATACATCCAGCGGCCGACGAGGCAAATGTCCCGGCGATGTTGATCTTCTGTCCGAACTATCGAATCCGATACTGAGTCCGTAGGCACGGTGCGGACTCCTTCCTCGACCCTGCGGAGGTCTGATCTTTTTCAGACAACCCAATTACGGGCACAACTTGCACAGAAGAGTACGCCGAGAGCTGAAGAAAGCCAAGCAAAATCAGGCGTAAATTCCGCGCAGTTTTAAGGCAGTAGCCACCCGGTCAATCGCTAGCATATAGGCAGCAATTCGGTTATTCACGCGGTGCGTTTCCGCGTATCGGACAACCTCGTCAAATGCCCGGTCCATCACGTCGTACAAGCGCTCATTCACTTCACTTTCCCGCCAGAAGAAACCCTGGCGGTCTTGCACCCATTCAAAGTAACTGACCGTGACCCCGCCGGCATTGCCAAGAATATCCGGCACAGTAAAGATACCCTTACCATCGATGATGGCGTCGGCTTGCCAAGTTGTGGGACCATTGGCGCCTTCGCAAAGGATCTTTGCCTGAACCTGGTGAGCGTTCTGTTCGGTGATCTGGTTCTCGATTGCCGCGGGAATGACTACGTCGCATGGCTGGAACAAGACATCGCGCGCGCTCATCTTTGTGCCACCACCCGGGAACTCCTGCAACGGTTTCTTTTGGGTGTAAACCCACTCGAGAACCTTGGAAACCTCAAAGCCCTTTTCGTTATACAGACCGCCACCGATATCAGCAAGGCCGACGATCTTATAACCGGCTTTGTGCATCAACTCGGCGGCGAGAGAACCGACATTGCCAAAACCCTGCACGACGACTCGCGTGGTCTCCTTCTTCATTCCAAGCTTGGTTAGGGCCTTGTCGACGCAAATCATCACGCCTCGGCCAGTCGCTTCGCGACGTCCACGCGATCCGCCCAGCTCGATGGGCTTGCCGGTGACAACTGCCGTAGTCGCCTGGCGAGCATGCATGGCGTAGGTGTCCATCACCCATGCCATGGTCTGCTCGTTGGTGCCAACGTCTGGAGCCGGCACATCGCGCTCTGGACCTAACCAGTCAGAAAGCTCAGCAGTATAACGTCGGGTGAGGCGTTCCAGTTCGCCGCGCGACATTTTCCTCGGATCGCAAATGATTCCGCCTTTGGCGCCTCCAAAAGGTATATCGACGACTGCGCACTTCCAGGTCATCCAAGCAGCGAGCGCACGCACTTCATCAACGCTGACATCGGGCGCGAAACGAATCCCGCCCTTGCCGGGACCACGCACCGTAGAATGCAGAACGCGATAGCCGGTGAAGACTTCCAACTGCCCGTTGTCCATGCCAACCGGAATGTAGAGTGTAATTTCCTTATCCGGATATTTCAGATAACGGTATATTCCCTGCTCCAGGCCCAGTTTATTCGCGGCCATTTCAAAACGCGCTTCCGCGTTCTGATAAACATTCATTTCTTCCGGTACAGGCGCTTGCGACATGCAAAAGTCTCCTTTGCTGGGACAGCCGTGGAACAAAGACTGTGCAGCACAGTTCGGCCCGAGAGAGATATACAGGCACGTAAGAAATGGCCAAGGGACGCTTAGCGGCGGGCTACCCACCCTCCGGAACGCTCAATTGGCCGGGTGGCCAGTATACGAAGACGAATGGCAAGACCGCAAGGTAGGACGACACAACAGGTCACGAGGATGACACTGCCCTCCGAATACGTGGATTGTGCTCCAGTAGACAGGGCGACACAACGGAGATCAGGCGACAGAGTATGCAACAGCAAATCTGGTATTATTCTCGAATTGGTCCGATGCGCAGAAAACAGCCAATAGATGGTATTGAGGGCCTGTTTCGCGGGCGATGGCGGGTATGCAAGGTAAATTAAGTCTCTCAATTCTAGTTCCGGTATATAACGAACAATACCTGGTGGAAACCAGCCTGAAGAGGTTGGGCGTCTTGGAAGAGTGCCCTCTGCTTAGCCGGGTTCGCGTTATCATCGTGAATGATTTTTCCAAGGATGATACGGCTACCGCTCTCGCGCGATTCCGAGCCGGGATTCCTCAACTGAATCTGCCGCACTTTGAGTGGATCTTCCTCGATCATGAAAAGAATAAGGGCAAAGGCGCAGCGATTCGCACAGCGATTCCTCATATCGACACGGACCTGATGGTGATTCACGATGCTGATCTTGAATACCATCCTTCCGACATTGCGAAAATGATCCCGCTGTTCCTTGAAGAAGATGCCGACGCAGTGTTTGGCTCGAGATTCCTTTCAAGCGATTTCCGCCGCGTTTTGTTTTTCCGTCACAGCCTCGGCAATAAGCTGATCACGTTGCTTACGAACTTCGTAACCGACCTCAATCTTTCTGATATTGAGACCTGCTATAAAATGGTTCGCAGCGACATCTTCAAGAGCATTCCCTGGGAAAGTGACCGCTTCGGCATCGAACCCGAAATTACGGTAAAGCTCTCGAAGCGCAAGGCTCGCATTTTTGAAGTGCCCATTCGTTATTCCGGCCGGACGTATTCCGAGGGAAAAAAGATCACCTGGAAAGACGGGGTAAAAGCCCTGGGGGCCCTGGTGAAATACGGGATCTCCGACCGAATTTATGTTGCCGACTCCTATGGCAGTGAAATCCTGTCCCGTCTGAACCGGGCACCAAGATTTACCAAATGGATGGCAGATACGATTCGCCCCTATGTCGGGAGCCGAGTGTTGGAAATTGGAGCGGGAATCGGAAATCTGACCGCAAACCTCGTCCCACGCACGGAGTACCACGCGAGCGACGTCAATCCGCAATATCTCGATCGGCTCGAAACGCTGAAGCAAACACGTCCTTATTTGCACGTGCATTACACTGACGCGAGCGTCGCAGAAACGTTCCCCCCCGAGCAGTTCGATACCGTGGTTTGCCTGAATGTTGTCGAGCACATTGAGAACGACGTTCTGGCGCTCAGCAATATTCGCAAGAGTCTCGACAAAAATGGCCGGGCCATAATCCTCGTGCCGAACGGGCCGCAGCTTTTTGGCTCGCTTGACACCGTGCTCGGGCATTATCGTCGCTACACTCGGGAACAACTCGTGAAGACGTGTGAGGCAGCTGGCTTCACGGTGGAAAAAGTTATGAAGTTTAACCGGATTGGTGCGCCAGGCTGGTGGTTGAACGGCCGCGTCCTCAAGAAACACACCTTTGGGCTCTGGCAGATCAAGTTTTTGAATTTCCTGGTTCCCTTGATCCGGCCCATCGACCGGTTCCTACCATTTCCGCATTTGTCCTGGATCGTAATCCTGCACGCAAATCCACAATCTGCAGGCGCGCTCGGCGCAGAACCTTCGCTCGCTCAACCAATGTTACCCGCCGAAGGCGGACTCTCCCCCAGTCGTTGAGATCGTCCATTTTTTCCGGTTCTGAATACGAACGCCTCGGCGTCTATTGAAGCCGGAATTGCACCGTTACGGTCAGGTGCATGGCTGTCGGCTTGCCATCAAGCATGGCAGGCTGATATTTCCACTGCTTCACTGCCGCAATCGCTGCAAGATGTAGCAGGGGCGAGCCGGAGAGAATTTTCGTGGACGTCACATTTCCACTGGCATCGATCAAGGCATCAAGTTTCACGTCGCCCGCCACACGCTGCGCCCTGGCGGCGGGTGGATAAACCGGCGGCACAGACTTGAGTAGCTGCGCAGGCTTTACATCCCCGCCAACCGGTACAGGAAGGGCGGGTTCTGAACGATTACTTGCCGCCATGCTCACCAGCGGATCGCTCGTCGCAGCTGCGTCCGGGGCATCAATAGAGGGAGCCGCCTCGTTCGATGCCGTCTCACCGCTCCGATTCACGTTTGGCGTCGCCAGGTGCACGTCACCAAGAACTGGTTTCTTTGGTTCTTCAACGGCGGGCGCTGTGTGCAGTGAGCTGGCTGATGGATTGGAAGCTTTGCTGGCATCGACAGGACTTCCAATCGACGTCGGCTGAACTGGAACGGTACGTGGATTTGAAGCAGGAGGGGTAAGGGAACCACCCGGCGCGGTCGAGGACGTAATAGCCGCTCCAGATGGTGCAGCAGAACTGACTTCAGGGACATTTGATGCGGAAGCGTTTTGTGCGGCCGGCGCTTTTCCGTTTAGAAAATTACCCTGCTGCAATCCGTACCACAGCCCTCCGCCGATGACGATAGCAGCCGCAGCGGCCAAGCCAAGGAACACTCCTTTTCTCGAACCAGATTCCTTGATTGGTTGTCCGGCCGATACCTCACCACCTAACAACTGATTGCCGAAGACCACGGTCTGCGGAGAACCTGATTGTTCTTCCGCCCCAGTCGATGCGTAATCCGTTGAAACTGCCTGTGCGTCGCTCTCTGGACCAGAGCCTTCCTGGGCTGCCACCGTTGAGGCAGATCGGGCGTCAGATTCTGTTTCGCGCGCCAGTGGAGCGAGCCACGAAGGAATCTTTACCTCTTCCACATTTAAATTGAACTGTTTCGAAAGAGCCGTGGTCGAAGCCGGCTTGGTTTCAGAAAGAACGTTCGCTACGGGCCTGGTGTCATCGATTGCGGGCACAAAAACCGGGGTCGGCAACGGTACTTGAGCGGAATGTTTGGGCACGGGGGCCAATTCTTTTGATGGCTCCGCCGCAACCACGGCCTGGATGGTTTTCTTTGCTGCAGCTTCATCCCGGAAAAGAAGCGAGCTGAGCTGTTCCTGCAAGCGAGTAGCTTGCTGCCGCAGTTCGTCCGAGGTTTCACTGTTTGATTTTGCAATGGGAGCCGGGGCCGTCACTGTCTGGGGAGCACCTGGCAAAGGTGCGTTGGCCTTCACGTCGGATGCTGGCGTAAGCCCTGCACCCAATGCCGGAGCAAGCTGTTGCGAGAATTGCGCCGGGAGCGCCTCGGACTTGGATGGAGGTTGGGGTATTGACGGAGGTGTACCGGCGGGAGGCACCGCCGCCAAAAATTCAGCGATTGTCGGCAGTTTGATTTCTGCTTTTTCAGCATCTGGAACTTTTGCCACGGGAGCGGGCCGCGAGTCGGGGACTGCGGCGACAGGTGAGCTCGCCGGGGATGCGATTACTGGCGGGACGACCGGAGGGGCTACGGAAAGGGGCGGTTTCGCGACCGCTGGTGCAGGCGGCACCACTGGCTGGGCAGCTGAGACCGACGGAGCTTTGGGCGCTGTTGCCTTTGGAATTGCCGGCGCCGCTGGCCGCGCCGCAACGGGTACCTTCGCCGTCGTGCTTGGAATGGCAGGCGCTTCCGTCGGGATGCGAACGCCCCAAAATCCGGCGGCAGGTTCCGTAAATTCCAATTCAACATACCCGGTGACGGTGCGATAGTTTTTCGATTTCACAACCTGGCAGACGACTTCCTTCTTGGACTTTTCGTTGGTTACAAAAAGAAGTTGTCCCGGGGAAACGCTCGACGCCAGACGAATCACTGCGCCGTTGGCAAATACGAGGACGGTCTTTGTCGATTCCGAAAATGGTTCGCGTTTGTCGCTGCCTTCAATTGTGCGCGCGCCATTCACGCTGACTGGCACTTCAAGCGGGACTGGCTGCGGACGAGCCGGGGAAACTTGAGCTTGAGGGGCAAGTGCGGCAGTGGTGGGAACAGCCGGAGTCGTCGTCGCAATCAGAGTTTCCACATCTTTACTGATAGGTGTCATAGGACACTCGCTTAAAAAAGGAATAGGAAGTCAGCCCTGCCACGCGCAGGGAGGCCCCAGATCTACTTCTTTATAGTGAGAGTGCCCGGAAGGCAGCCATATAGTACTTGCGTACTAAGATAGAAACAGTGTGCTCGCGAAGCCAGCACATGGAACGAGCGGAATCTTACTTTTTCGCGTCCAGTGGGGGCTGAAAACGCGCATCGATCGCCACCTGGTAACCTGTAACCAACCTGTTGGTTGCGTTTGCCATTCCGGTGACCGCTTGCAGTTCCTTGAACATTTCTGGCGTCATTCCCTTTCCAAACGCGGACGCGGTGTGCGAGGCGATGCAGTAGTGGCAGTTATTGGTAACGCTCACTGCAATGTAGAGTAGCTCTTTCGTCAGCGGATCGAGCGCTCCTGGTGCCATGATGGCTTTGAGCCCCTCCCAGGTGCGCTTCAGCAATGCCGGATCGTGGGCAATGGCTTTCCAGAAGTTGTTGATGTAATCGGTTTTACGCGTCGTCAGGATGTCATCATAGACGGCTCTGACTTCGGGGCTTGCATCGTTATATTCGATCAGTCCAAATGTCGACATGACTTTCTCCGGATAGTCTTGCGTGATAAGGAGAATGTTAGCTGCATTCCGGGTGTGAGGGTAGCGGATTCAGCGCGCCGCAGACTTTACAACGAGCGCGCGAGGTCATTGAACAGCGCTTTTCAACCGTGATAATACGGACGATCCAGGAGGGTATCATGCTCTCGAACTTCCGAAGCCTTGCTTCAATCTCATTTCTGATTTTCAGTTCAGCCACGGGCGGAGCGGGCCTGGCCGACGCGCAGACCGTTCGGATTGATGTCACTCCTTCACACGCGATCCAGTTTGACCCGGACAAGGCAATGGGCAGTTCGATCGATATCCTGCCGGCAAAAGAATTCGACGCTGTCTATAGCGCCCCCATTATCAAAGAGTCCCTCTCTGCCGGTTGGGGGCCCATCACTTACCGGCAAAACACCGAACTGACAATCGAGGCCTGGCACTGGAATCCGGATGGCACGTGGAGCGATCCGCAAACAAAGAGTGGATACTTTGTCGGTAACGCCGAACCGGCCGGATCCTTAAACGAGTCGTTTGGCTTCAAACTGCCGCATCGTGGCTCTACCCGCAGCGACGAAGATAGCGATGAATATTCGCGCATCACGGACGGAAATCCTGGCAGTTACTGGAAGAGCAATCCGTACCTCACAGAAAAGTTTACCGGCGAAGCAGACACCCTGCACCCGCAGTGGCTGGTCATCGACTTTTCTACGCCCCAAGCCATCAGCGCGATTAGGATTCACTGGTCCAGTCCGTACGCCACGCAGTATGTTGTCGAGTATTGGACCGGCAAGGAAGATGCGATCACGAAGCAGGTTTCCGGGGAATGGCTGCCGTTCCCGGGAGGCGAGATCAAGAACGGGAACGGGGAAGCTAAGGTGCAGCGCCTGGCGGAACAACCGATTTCCACGCGCTTCCTGCGCATCTGGATGACGCAGTCTTCAAACACGTGCGATACCCACGGTACGCGGGACCCACGGAATTGCGTGGGTTATGCCATTGCGGAAGTATACGCCGGAAACATGAATTCACTTGGTCAATTCGTTGACCTGGTGCATCACAGCCCGAGCCAGGCACAGACAAACGTGCAAGTTTCTTCTACCGATTCATGGCATACCGCGGACGACCGGGTCGCTTCGCGAATTCAGACCGGCTTTGATCTGTTTTTTACCAGCGGCATCACCAATCATCTGCCCGCGATGATTCCCGTTTCGATGGTTTATGCAAATCCCGAAGACAGCGCTGCCGAACTCGCCTATCTGACCAAGCGTGGCTATCCTATCTCCTACGTAGAAATGGGCGAAGAACCTGACGGGCAATTCATGCTGCCGGAAGATTATGCAGCGCTTTATTTGCAATGGGCCACTGCCCTCCATCAGGTTGACCCAAAGCTCAAGCTCGGCGGTCCGATTTTTACCGGTGTAAATGAGGACATCAAGGTCTGGCCAGATGCACATGGCCAGACGTCGTGGCTGGGTCGGTTTCTCGAGTACCTGAAAGCGCACAATCGTCTGGCAGATTTGAGCTTTGTTTCCTACGAGCACTATCCGTTTCCACCTTGTGAAGTCAATTGGGATGATTTGTATCGCGAACCGCAGTTAGTCAGTGGTATCGCCAATAACTGGCGAGAAGACGGGGTGCCGGCAGAAATCCCGCTGATGATAACCGAAAGCGGGATTTCCTGGGCATTGACCGACCCTATGCAGGACGTCTTTTCTGCCCTCTGGCTGGCCGATAGCCTGGGAGCTTTCCTTACAAGCGCCGGACCCGGCGGCGTTTATCATCATTCGCCGATTCAGCCAGAACCATTGCACGCGGGCTGTCATGGCTGGAGCACCTACGGAAACTTCGTGGCGAATGAAAGACTAGAAATTCGTCAGCACACCGCTCAGTATTTTGCGAGCCAACTTCTGAACTTGGCGTGGGTCCAGCACGGCGCGGGCCCTCACGAACTCTATCGAGCGGGCGCTGATCTAACTGACGAGGCAGGACATCGATTGATCACCGCTTACGCGGTGAAACGGCCGGGCGGGAATTGGTCGCTGCTGCTGATTAACAAGGATCCCAGCAACGCTCACGAAGTGGCGCTTGAGTTTGTCGCCGATGGTATCGGTTCGGGGGTGGCGCGACTGGTCGGCAGTGCGAAAAGGGTAACGTTCGGCCCTTCGGAATATGTTTGGCATCCGGCAGGACCGTCCAGCTACGCCGATCCGGACGGCCCTGCAAAGACTGAAGTTCAAGACATGTCGGCGCGCCCAAAGCTGATACTGCCCAAGGCCTCAATGACCATCCTTACCGGCAGGGTGTCTATGACCGGAAATTAAGGCGGGATGAGCGTTATTGTTCGGCCAACTTCACGGCACTGAGCCATTCTAAAACGCGCGGTTTACGCTATCCTCAGAATGCGGTCGCCTAACCCGGCCTGGATCTGGGCGAGTCTACCCCAACAGCAAATGTTGACGCTCCCTCAAGCATCGCTCCTCAGTCTGCTACGGAAGCGGCCAACCCGCGCTTCAGTTGTCCTGACGGCTTTCCATTTCTTGCTGGCCTTTTCAGTTCTAGCGCAACAGGCAAGAACGATTCAGGGCACTGTGAACGATTCGACCGGCGCGAGCATTCAGGGCGCGACGGTTGAGATCCGCTCGAACGGTACGAAATTGATAGCTGTCTCTGACGAAGCCGGCAATTTCTCGATTACAACAGATCTAGACAACAGTACTCTCCTGGTCAGTTTCCCGGGCTTTGCAAATTTTGCACGCGACTTAAACGCGGACTCAGCATCTGAAAAAATTGTCGTGGTGTTGAACCCGGCGCCGGATCTGCAACGGTTGGAGGTGAATGGAGCACCGACCGACAGAATCCCGGCCGTACCCTCCAGTCAATTTTCCATTACAGAGGAGCAGATTGATACGTCCGGAAGTCTCGTGATCGACGACATTTTGAGGCAGGTTCCCGGCTTCAGCACGTACCGGCGTTCAAGCAGCCTGTTCGCCAACCCATCTTCCCAGGGAACTTCGCTGCGCGGCGTAGGCGCCAGTGCGACGAGCCGTTCTACAGTGTTGCTCGACGGTATTCCGCTGAACGATCCCTTCGGTGGATGGATCTATTGGGCGCGTTTGCCACGCGAAGCAATCCTCTCGATGGATGTGTCCAACGGCGCGGCTTCGGACCTGTACGGAGGTGGAGCGCTCGGCGGGGTTCTGAACATTCGCACACGGCCGGCGAGCGAGGCCTACGCAGCGGGCGAACTGTCCTACGGTTCCCTCAACACACCTGACGTTTCCTTTGCGGCTGGTGCACCGCTTGGAAAGTGGACGATTTCTGCCATGGGTCAGGCCTTGCAGACCGATGGATACATTCTGGTGCCACCCGCTCAGCGAGGCACTGTGGACACAAACGCAAATAGTGGCGATCTATCGGGAATCGTGCAGATCGGTCATCGTCTGGGAGAACAGGGGCAATTCTTCGTGCGGACAAGCGGATTTGGCGAGAGCCGCGACAACGGCACGGCGCTTCAGCGAAACGATACGACGATTACGGAAATAGACTCTGGCGCCGACTGGAGTTCGTCCGATGTTGGAAATTTATCGGCCCGGCTCTATGGTTCGACCGAATATTTCCATCAGACGTTTTCCTCGGTTGCACCGTCCCGGAATGTGGAATCTCTGACAGACGACCAGCACAGTCCTTCGCAGCAAATTGGATTCCTGACCACCTGGTCGAAATTGTTTGCGGAAAAACACCAGGTGACTGCAGGATTTGAAGCACACGACGTTCGAGGCCACAGCAACGAAACAAATTACGCCTTGTCCATTCCCACGGCTCTTGTCGATGCAGGGGGACGCCAGAATTATTTTGCCTTCTTCGGGCAGGATGCGTTCTTGATTTCCCGCAACTGGCTTCTTACCTTCGGCGGCCGCGTCGATACTTGGAATAACAACACCGGCTTTCAGGCTCGCACGCCACTTGTAACCGGTGCACAGCCAAGCTATGTGACATTCCCGAATCGCACCGAGACGGCATTCAGCCCGCGCGTTTCCCTGATGCATACCCTTTCAAACGGTATCGCCCTGAGCGCTTCTGTTTATCAGGCTTTTCGAGCGCCCACGCTAAATGAGTTGTATCGAAATTTCCGCCAGGGGAATACGTTGACGCTGGCCAACCCCGCCTTGACCGGAGAACATCTGACCGGTGGCGAAGCGGGCATGTCCACACGATACTTCCAGAATCGGTTGACTGTCCGCGGCAATTTTTTCTGGAGCGATATCAATGATCCGGTCGCCAATGTGACACTGACGGTCACGCCCAATCTGATCACCCGGGAAAAGGAAAACCTCGGCAGGTCCCAAGCGCGAGGCTTTGAATTGGCTGGGCAATACCAGGTTACGCCGCGGTTCCAGGTGTCAGCTTCCTACCTGTTCGTCAACAGTATCGTGCTGGATTTTCCGACACAGCCCGGGAACGTCTCGCTCGTCGGAAACCGCTTACCGCAGGTGCCGCAAAATTCCTTCACGATCGAAGGCAGTTATCTCGGTAGGAGCTGGACAGCATCGATGCAGGCCAGATTTCTCGGAAATCAGTTCGACGATGACCAGAATTTGCTGCCCCTGGGGCAGGCGTTCTCGCTGGACGGGCAGATTTCCCGGCAGATCAATAGGCGTTGTTCGCTCTTTTTCGCGGCTCAGAACCTGACGGATGACCGCTTCGACATCGCCAAGACACCTGTAACCAATGTTGGGCCGCCAATCATGGTGCGCGGCGGCTTTCGATTCAATCTTTCCAAATCACAGGACTAGACGGCTACAGAGGATCGGCAACCTCGAAGAAAACGGCCTGCTGAAACGCATTATAGAAATTGGTCGACGAGCAAGCGGGCCAGGCGAGGTGAGTTGTGACGGATTACACTGTGCTCCTCAAGCAAGTTATCGAGAATCAGCTTTACTTTCATGCGCGAAATTTTGTCGCTGTCGACCTGCACCTGTTCGGCACCCTCGGCGTGGTAGCGGCGGGCTACTTCCGGTGAAACAGCTTTGCGGTTGGCAACGACATAATCAACGATTTGCCTGCCGACGTGCTGGTTGATCGCGCGTAGATGCTCGCTCAGGGCAAAGTTCGTGGTCTCGCCAGGTTGTGTCATCAAATTCGCTACGTATACGCGCGGGGCTTTCGAACGGGTAATGGCCCTGGCGATTTCCGGTATCAGCAAATTCGGAATCACACTTGTAAACAACGAACCCGGCCCCAGAAGGATCAGATCCGCCTGCTGAATCGCTTCAATTGCCTTGTCGAGGGGTTTCACGGGCCGCGGAGCCAGTTCGAGTTTCTTGATTGGAGATCGGCTGCGCGAGATTTTCGTTTCTCCGCGCACCCGCTTTCCGTTTGCCAGCGTGGCAACCAGATTTACATTGGAAACTGTCGATGGAAATATCCTGCCACGGATTGCCAGCACCTTGCTCGAAACGCGCACGGCTTCGGCAAAGTCCCCGGTGACATGGGTCAGAGCCGTGAGAAACAGATTACCGAAATTGTGCCCCCGCAATCCGCGTCCCGCATGAAACCGGTATTGAAAGAGACGGCTAAGAAGAGCTTCATCTTTCGACAATGCCACCATGCAATTGCGGATATCACCTGGCGGTAACATCCAGTTTTCCCGGCGCAATCGTCCAGAACTTCCACCGTCGTCGGTAACGGTGACGATCGCTGCGATGTCTTCGATCGGCCGTTCTCTCGAAAAAGTCGTGTCGTTCCGTCGTGCCAGGTGGTTTTTCAGGCCCCGTAGCAGAGCTGACAATCCTGTTCCGCCACCGAGAGCGACGACCCGCATACCTCGTGAGTCATTCTTTTTACTTTTCCGTGGTCTATTCAAAGGAAACCCAATTTCCCATCAGGCGGGGAATTCAGCGCGACACGAGCAAGGACCGTGAGGCCGGCTTAGTCACCCTACCAAGCAAAGCAATGGAACTGCCTGCCTGCAATACCTTATCCCGCGTAGCCGTCCTTCTCAGGGTATAGGAGTTCTGTAAAGCGCGGGTCTTCCTGCAAGAACGCAAAATCCTCATCATTGCGAGCGTGGTAGCGATTCGCCGAGCGCAGTTCAATTGCGACTTTCAAGTTCGCCATTGCCGAATCCGCTTCGCCTGTCAGGCAATCGAGTGCGGCCAGCGCATAATGCACGTGGTCCGCTTTAGGAGCCAGCTTGCGGGCCTTCTCAAGGCTTTCCCGTGCTTCGTCCCAGCGACCCAGGTTCATCATGCCTACGCCCCGCTGGTAATGATCTTCCGGGGATTTGGGATTCTGATCCGCTTGGGGCTTCATCCGCTGTTCCACAATCTTGATGTGCATCCTAGCCCGATCGACCAGCTCCTTGCTGGGGCCTTCCAAGACCTTTTCCAGTTCCTGCTTGGCGCGCTGAAATTTCTGCTGATGAAACAGGGCCATCGCTTCTTCGTAAACCTTCATTTGCGCTTGCACTTTAGGATCGACCATTTCTACCCCACCACGCGGCGCCGGAGGTGCCGGTAACTTCTTTTCTTTGTGCTTTTTAGACTTCGGTTTGGAGGACGGCTTCCCACGCCCTGAACCACCTGAGGACTTTTGCACTCTCGCCATGGCGCGAATGCTAGCAAAGGTAGACTGTTCCGTCAACGACATGGCCCCGATTTCCACAAAGTGCTGTTTTGGATAGCCTTTACCCACAGGCACCAACGCGAAAAAATAGCTTTCCCCTAAGCCTCTGTTTGCCCTGACACTAGAGGAAGATTTCAGGCACCAAACGTGCGGAGGGGGATTACTGGCTTGCCCTTCCTGCGTGTGTTATAAGTTTTAACCGGGATTCAGGTTGACGACTCGTGCCTTTCATTAATTTTCCTGCTCGCGAAATAAACTGTAAGTTGGTGTACTACGGTCCTGGTTTGGGAGGGAAGACAGCAAACCTCCAATGGATCTACGACCACACCACACAGAACCAGAAGGGCAAGATGGTCTCCCTCGCCACGGAGACCGATCGAACCCTGTTCTTTGACTTTTTACCCCTCGATCTGGGCACGGTTCGAGGTTTTAAGACTCGATTCCATCTCTATACTGTCCCAGGACAGGTATTCTATGAAGCCAGCCGTAAGTTGATATTGAAGGGCGCGGACGGTGTGGTATTCGTCGCAGATTCGCAGGAAGAACGGCTCGATGCAAATTTCGAAACGATGGATAACCTTCAGGAACATCTGAAGGAGCACAACTTGAATTTCGCCACAATTCCCTACGTACTCCAGCTGAACAAGCGCGACTTGCCGAATGCCATGTCGGTCGAGGATCTCACCCGGCAATTGCAAAAGAAGGGCGAGCCGGTGATTGAAGGGGTTGCCATCAACGGGCAGGGCGTGTTTGACACCCTGAAAGAGCTGGCCCGTTTGGTTCTTGCCGAACTGAAAAAAGGCAGCTGACGACCGACCATCCCGTTCGACGCGCCGCAAAACATCCGAAACATGCGAGTAGACTTCTGCAGATACCGAAGGAAGAACGCGTCTGGAGCGGCTGGTGTGTGACTTCACCCAAACGGGACGTGCGATATTTCAGAACCCGGTCTTAGCGAGTTCTATGGTTTCAAACGTCGGAATCGCTTCGACGAGCCGAGTAACAGTAAGCGCATCGCGGACGCGGCCCTGACCGCTTACAAGATGAAGCGCACCCCCCATTCGGGCAAGTGCGATCGACAGTTTGACCAGTACGGAAATGCCGGAACTGTCGATCTGTGGAATGTCGTTTAGGTTCATAATGATCTTGCGAGCACCTTGTTGCGTCATCTTCTGAACAAAGTCGCCTAATTGTTCGCTGGGCTCGCCGATCGTCAGTCTTCCGTGCACTTCCACAAAGTGGATGCCACCAGCTTCATGTGAGGAAACTTCCAAGGGTGGGTGCAAAGTCATCGAAAGGTTTCCTTTTCTTGAATTCAAGCAAAACCGGGATGCCGCAGGGCGACGAGAGTCAAACGCGGCTTTTGCATTATACGATGTAAAGGATGCAGAACAAGAACGCAATCCTCGTGCGCCGACGTCGTTGGGATGTCACAACCGGACGGGCCCGAAAGATACAGGATGACCTCGGCAAACACCGGATCAGCCAAGACCGCTTCGGCAGAATTCGCACGGTGGCAGGACTGGACGCATCCTTCGTGCTCGTCAAATCCTAGGCGCTCAAGGGGAAACGGCCACAGCTCAATCGGTGGACTGCCCTGTGCGCAGCTAACCTCGCGATCGGCTGCGTCGTCGTGTACCGCTATCCCGACATGAAGGAGCTCGAGCGGGGCCATGCAGTGCTACCGCAGAGATTTCCTATGTGCCAGGGTTTCTTAGCTTTCGCGAAATTCCCGTCCTGCTCGCGGCGTTGGCCGAACTGACATTCCTGCCCGATTTGCTTTTTTGCGATGGGCAGGGGTATGCCCCCCACGTCGAATGGGCCCTGGCTACGCATTTGGATCGTGTTCGACCTGCCGACAATCGGCTGCGCAAAGAGCCTGTTAACCGCCTGCCATGAGCAGCCCCTAAGAAATGCCGGTAGCTGGACTCCGCTTTTTGACGAGGTTGGGCAACGAATTGGGATGGCTGTGCGGACCCCGGACGGCACTAGCCCCATTTACGTATCCCCGGGCCATCGCGTCAGCTCTGAAGCGGCACTGAACTTGACGCTCAGCGTGAGTGACGGACGCCGTATTCCCCGCCCTACCCGGGATGCCGGCCGCTTCGCCAGCGCAACCAAGCGGAAGCTGCTACGCTCAACTATCCGAAAAATGAATCCACTCTAGCAAAACTTCAATCGGATAGGGTTAGGCCCGGCGCGTATAATCCCGCTACATCGTGTCTGGTCCCAAACCGATATTGTTGCAGGAAATCGCAATTGAAACGACTGGACTTAGCCTCGGACTCTAGGAAGTGGAGAGCTTGATGAAGCGATTTGCCGTTGCTTGTTGTCTCTTTATTAGCCTTCTTCTCACGTCGATTCCTCTCCTTGCGCAACAAATTCCCTCGTCCGCTTCATCCCCCAGCGTTAACTCCCCGGATGTAACCCGCGTCGCGAACGATAAACTAGCGCAGCTCGAGCTGAAAGTCGCGGCGGCGCAATCATCGGCAGACAACGCTTGGATGCTGGTGTGCGCGGCGCTGGTACTCATGATGACCGGCCCGGGCTTGGCGTTGTTCTATGGCGGACTGGTCCGCCACAAGAACGTGCTCGCTATCATGATGCAGAGTTTCGCACTGATGGCGTTGATTACCGTGCTGTGGGCTCTGGTGGGCTACAGTCTGGCTTTTGGCGGCAGTGGCTCGTTCATTGGCAATTTCGAGCACGCATTCTTGCGCGGTGTGGGCGTAACTCCGAATCCCGACTACGCCGCCACGATTCCCCAGATGACATTCATGATCTATCAGCTGATGTTCGCGATTATCACACCCGCTTTGATTACCGGTGCGACAGCCGAGCGTATGAAGTTTTCCGGGACGATGCTGTTCATGACCTTGTGGTTCTTGCTGGTCTACGCACCAATGGCGCATATGGTATGGGGCAAAGGCGGCTTGTTGAATGCTTCGCTAGGCGGGCGATTCCCTACGCTTGATTTTGCGGGCGGTACGGTCGTGCATATAACCTCGGGCGTCTCTGCGCTGGTTTGCGCACTGTACATGGGCAAACGGATCGGATATCCGAAGCAGGCCATGCCACCTCACAGTCTGGTGCTCAGTTTCATCGGTGCTTGTCTCTTGTGGGTAGGCTGGTTCGGCTTTAACGCGGGCAGCGCGCTGGCCTCAAATGGGCTGGCAACCTCGGCGTTCGTAGCCACGCATTTTGGCGCGGCAGCAGCAGCACTCAGCTGGAGTTTGGCGGAATGGCTCAAGAATGGCCGTCCGAGCGCGCTCGGTGCCATCTCCGGGGCGGTCGCCGGACTCGTCGCAATCACTCCGGCGGCCGGGTTTGTCGGCCCGATGCCTGCGCTGTTCATTGGCTTCGTTGCGGGAATTTTCTGCTATCTCATGGTGACGAAATTCAAGGCAATGTTCGGTTACGACGACTCACTCGACGCGTTTGGCGTTCATGGTGCAGGCGGAACGATCGGAGCCATCCTGACCGGCGTTTTCGCACAGGCTCTGTACAATCCTATTTTTGGCGACGGCAAATCGGTCGGCGGCATGGATGGACGCTGGATTCAGGTGGGCTATCAATTTGTGGGAATTGCCTTTGCATGGATCTTTGCGCTCGTCGGTACGTTCGTCATTCTACAGATTGTGGATCGAACGTTGGGCGTGCGTGTAAGCGAAGAACAGGAACTCGAAGGCTTGGATATTTCACAACACGGAGAAGAAGCTTATAACATGGAATCCTAGAAGCCAGGCCAGGTTTGCCATCCATGGAGCATACATTCGTATGATGAAAATTGAAGCAATCATCCAGCCGTCGAGGTTTGAATCCGTCAAGGACGCCTTGTTGGAGATCGGCATTGAAGGCATGACTGTGACAGAAGTGCGTGGCCATGGAAGGCAGAAGGGCCACACCGAGGTCTACCGCGGGCGCGAATATACCGTGGACCTGCTTCCCAAAATTAAGCTGGAAGTCGTACTGCCGGATACTCTGGTCGAACGTGCGGTGGAAACGATTCTGAAAACCGCCAAGACTGGCAAAATTGGAGACGGTAAAATATTCTTGTCCCGGATCGAGGATACGATTCGGATCCGTAACGAGGAGCGCGGCGAAAGCGCCCTTTAGTTACAATGTCCTCCCCGCGTCCAGGTCTGAGCCCTTTATTTCGTCCGAGTCCGAGCCGAAAGATGGAAGAATCGGTTACACCGCTGTCTGTGTTGGGTCCGCAGTGCGAGGCACAACGCGAGCGCATTCGAAAACTGTTTGACAGCGGGGCCACCGCTCAGGATACGCTCCGACAGCTGTGCGAACTTGCTGACAATTCCATCCAAAAAGTTTTTGCCGAATTGCTCCGTGTTCGCAATACGGGTGGGCAGGGCCTTTGCTTGCTGGCCCTTGGCGGCTATGGTCGGGAAATGTTGTTCCCCTATTCCGACCTTGATCTACTGTTTCTGTTCGGCAGCGATAAAGCGGAGCAGGAATTTCGCCCCTTGATTGCGGAGTTTTCGCGCACACTATGGGATCTTGGCTTCCGCGTCAGTTCGGCAGGACGAACTCTTGAGGAATGTCGCCGGATTGAAGGCGACAATGCGGAATTTCATCTGGCCATGCTGGATCGGCGGTATATCGCCGGCGACGAATCCCTCCTGAATAAACTAGATTCCAAGATCTTGGGCGGTTCAGAAAAACAAACGCGTTCGTTCTTGCTGACAGAATTGCAACGACTGACGCGCGAGCGTCTTCTTCGTTACGGCAACACCATTTTCCACCTGGAGCCAAATGTCAAGGAAGCTCCCGGGGGTTTGCGTGACTATCATGCCCTGTTGTGGATGCGCCAGCTAGCAGGGGAGCGTCGCGATCCGCGCATCAGCCCCGTCAATGAAGATGAGATGACGCGCAATGCAGTGGAATTCCTCAGCTCGATCCGCTGCTTCCTGCACTACAGCAACGGCCGCAACGATAATACCCTTACCTATGAATTGCAGTCGGACGCGGCAGAGCGGTCGCTGGGCATCGACGACAATCTCCGACGCAACGCAGCGGAGTGGATGCGCCTGTATTTCCGCCATGCGCGCACATTGAATCGTCAGCTTTTGCGCTTTGTCGAACAGCGCTCTGCCGTGGCGCTAACACTGCGGCAGCGACTGATGAACGCCACCCTCGGCGCAAAATCCGAGGGCTCCAACGGAAAACCGTTTCTGCAACGCGATGGCGTGCTCGAAATTACCCAAGAGCAGGCGTTTGCTGACCGCAACCTAACGTATCTTTTGCTCGTCGAAGCTGCCCGCACCGGGGTTCCGCTCAGCCGTGATTCCGAACGTGCGATTGCCTACATCATGACTCATCCGGAGCTTCCACAGCGTAATACCCGGGTCACGTGGCCGGTGTTGAGCGAGATTCTCGGGGCAGATTTTCCAGGTGTGGCGCTCCGGCCGATGCATCGACTGGGGATCCTGACAGAAGTTCTTCCCGAATTCCGCAATATTGATTCGCTGGTCGTTCGGGATTTTTACCATCGTTACACCGTCGATGAACACTCCCTCCGAACCATCGAACATCTGCAAGACCTTGCTGAACCGAACGACCCACTGGGCTTTCATTTCACGCCGCTCTGGCGCACAGTCGAACGACGAGACCTGCTGATCTTGTCCCTGTTACTGCACGATGTCGGGAAGGGAATGCCAGTTGAAAATCACGTGACCGGCAGCTTGCAGGCACTCGAGACGGCTTCAGATCGCCTGCGGCTAACGGCTGAAGAAAAAGCTGAAGTGAGCTTTCTGATCGAACATCATCTCGACATGTCGGCTACGGTTCAGCGGCGCGATATTTTTGATCCCTCGACCATCTCTTCTTTTGCCGCGACTGCCGGTACGCAAGAACGGTTGCAGCGGCTCTGCTTGCTGACCTATGCAGACATTCACGCGGTCAATCCCGAGGCCCTAACGCCTTGGAAATCGGAGATGTTGTGGCAATTGTTCGTCGCTACTTCAAACCATTTCAGCCGTACGGTCGATCGTGACCGCTTGCATGCTTCAGACGAAGCATTATTGCTCGAGCAGGTCCGGCAGCAGGCAGCCTGGGCCGCCCGATCGGAAATCGAGCGCTTCCTAGAAGGATTCCCGCGTCGCTACCTCGCAGTACACGCTCCCGCAGAGATCGCTTCCCATTTTGCTCTCTATCAGAAATTGGGTGCCGAGCCGGTCCAGACGGAAATCAAGCCTACGCAGCACGCGTTCACACTCACCCTGCTTTCGGCGGACAAGCCCGCGCTGTTTGCGTCGATCGCGGGAGTCCTTGCGGCATGGGGAATGAACATCATCAAAGCGGATGCGTTTGCAAACGCGGCAGGAGTTGTACTGGACACCTTCCACTTTGTCGATCTGCATCGCACGTTGGAACTAAATCCCAGCGAAATTCCTCGTTTCCGGCAAAGCATTGCTGAAGTGGTGAGTAATCGTCAAGCGCTCGAGCCCTTATTGAAGGGTCGTCTCTCGGCTTCAATGGCGCGCCCACCTAAAGTCGTTGTCCCGACTTCGTTGAATTTCGACGACACCTCCTCCGATCAGTGCACTCTGCTTGAGATCATCACGCAAGATCGCGCAGGACTGCTCTATGAAATCGGCTCTGCGCTGGCTCGTCTGGCGTGCAACATTGAAGTCGCGTTGATTGATACGGAAGGGCAAAAGGCCATCGACGTTTTCTATTTGACTTCACAGGGCCAGAAACTCACTTCGCAAAAACAGGAATTACTCAAAGAAGTACTGCAAGCTACTCTCGCTTGATTGAATTCAAAAAAGAGCAGAATCAGCCGATCAGTTCGCGTACCTTGGCAACCAGTAACGCGGAATCGTAGACCGGTTTTTCCAGATAGCCATCTGCGCCAGACGCTTCTAGGAAGCGCTCACGATCGCCAGACATGGCATGCGCCGTGGCCAGCAGGACCGGCAGATGCCTGGGCGAGTTCTTTTTGAGCAGTCGGCACAGTTCGACGCCATTGATCAAATGGCCTTCCCACTCTGAATTCGTCAGGGAGAGATCAAGCAGAACCAGATCGACTTTTTCGGCACAAACTTCTTTCACAAGAAAAGGAACGTCCTCGGTAACCACGCAATCAAATCCGCCGGCTCGTTCGAGAGCCATGCGGAAGAACTTCGCAACCAGAACGTTGTCTTCGACGATCAGGATCCTTCGCTTCTGCCCTTCCCGACGCTCACTCAATCCTTCACCTCGGCCAGCGGCAAGGTAAACCATGCGAGCGAACCCTTTCCATTGGCGCCACTTTCCAGACCGATTTTGCCGTGCATCATTTCCACAAGCCGTTTCGCAATCGCCAGGCCTAACCCTGAGCCACTTATCCCTTTCAGCGCCTTGATGTCGTGTCGCACAAACTTTTCAAATACAGCATTCCGTTTTTCCTCGGGAATTCCAACGCCCGTATCTTCAATTTCGATACGAAGATGTCGTGGCGGCTCACTGTCAATCGCCCGCACAATAACGCAGCCGTTTCTGGTAAATTTCACCGCATTCGACAATAAATTCAGCAAGATCTGGCGAAAACGGATCTCATCACCCAAAACCAGAGGCAGAACTTGTTCAAGGGTTTCATCGAGCAGTCGCAAGTCCTTAGAGGCCGCCTGAATAGCAACCAGAGGCAGGGTGGAATCGAAAATGGCCCGGGGATCGATGGGCTCGAGGGTGAGCGCGAGCTTTCCTGCTTCAATGCAGGAAATATCGAGGAGATCGTTCACCAGTCGCAGCAACAACTCGCCACTACTGAACACATCGCGAAGAACTTCTTTTTCTTCTTCTGGTCCTGTGCAAAATCCGTCAAGCACCAGTTTTGTGAAACTGAGAATTGAATTGAGCGGGGTCCGCAGGTCGTGTGAAACCTGTGCCAGGAATTCATCCTTGATCGCGTTTGCTTCCATCAACTGTACGCTGGCAATTTCCAATTCCTGGTTCAGCGCTTGCAAGCGATCCATCGTCGCGTGGAAGTAGGAGTCACACATCAGATTCAAATCCAGATCTAGAATCTTGCTGAGGGCTTGCGAGTATGCCTGGCGTTCCTCGCGCGCTGGAATTTCCTCGAACAGGCGATCGAGCAGGAACGCGCGGACCACACCCATTGCGCTGATCACATATTTCTGGTCAAGGCCAATCCGAACGTGGCGAAAGCCGATCTGAAATCGTTCCCTGGCATAAATCTCATCGTACCGGCCATTGAACAATCCATGCCCCCAGGCTTGCAGGGTTTTCTTCAGCCTGTTGACCTGCTCTTCTCCACCGGTAAACACCCGGCTGGCCCCAGGGTGGTGCGGAATCTGGGCATAAAATCTCTCAGCCATGTCGGACAGATGCCTTTCCATCTTGTTCCCTAGCGTTTTTAGCAGTTCGGCGTCCCTGTCCTTGAAGTGGAGGTAGCGCTTCATCTCTTCGATGAAGCTTTCTTCTCCGGGCGGAAAGGGTACGGGCGAGTACATAGTTCGAGATAATATCATCGAGGGCAGATTCTGGTCGGCACGAGATACGAGTCGAACCGCGTTTCCCTGGCGCTAGGTTACAGAGAAAATGGGTTAAAACTCGACTGGGGTGCGGGTTCTCCCCCACCTGCAGGCTGGAAAATTCCGCCGTCTCAAAATAAGTCCTTTTGTTTTAACTACTTCGCACAAGCACATTGGCATGTGATGTGCATCACGTAAGTCAGGCCCGACTTTTCTCGGGAATCGAACTATGTCCACGGGTAGTGCAATCTCTCGGGGCGACCAGGTCCGCCCCGATTTTCAATTTAGGCGAATCTTGGTACTTACCGATTTTTCGCGGGGCGCCGAGTCCGCCCTGAAGACTGCCCGCGCGGTTGCGCGAAAGTGCAATTCTAAGCTCTTCCTGCTGCACGTCATCCCCACAACAGCGTTCCAGTTTATCTCTTCGATCTCTGCTGCCGAGGCAATGCTTCTGGCCAAAGAGTTCGCGAACCAAGCGATGCGCACAACGCTCGAGGAGGGCAAGTTGCCGGGCTGCGAAGAAGAAGGGATCGTCGCCGAAGGTCCCATGTGGCCGACCATTTCCGAAACGATCAGGTCTC
Organism: Candidatus Acidiferrales bacterium; assembly: GCA_963723725.1. Classification (GTDB taxonomy): domain Bacteria; phylum Acidobacteriota; class Terriglobia; order Acidiferrales; family UBA7541; genus Acidiferrum. The sequence goes on along the minus strand of CAVRSA010000008.1, from coordinate 209,591 downwards.
ACAAGATTGATTTGATCGCGATCGGAACACACAACGGAGTGGCCGAAAAAAAACTTTGCCTGGGATCCGTTGCGGAACAGATTTATCGGATGGTGGACTGCCCGATCCTGACCGCGCCACCAGAAAATACTTCCAGCAACAAATTCGAAATCCAGCGGTTTTTATTCGCCACCAATTTCAAGCCGCACAGCGAGCGTGCAGCGTGTGCCGCACATTCGCTCGGGTGCGGGCCAAAGAATAAACTCACGGTCTTGCATGTTATCGATGAACCGCGCGAGAGCTCGCAACAGAGTAATAAGATTGTCAGGGAATTTCTGGTCAAGCGCATGGCCAAGTCTATGCCCTTGATTTGCCATGATTGTGCACCGGAGTATGAGATTCGCTTTGGCAGACCGGCGGAGGAAATTCTCGCCGCCTCTTCTGAATTGCATTCCGATCTGATTTTTCTCGGAGTGCGCACGGAACCGCGCGTTGCAGGCCATTTGCCGTCTGCACTCGTCTACAACGTCGTTTGCAATTCGCAATGCCCGGTACTCACGATTCAGCAGCAGTAACCGAGCGGTCTCAGTACCGCCGACGCCTTTACAGCGTCCTCCCCCCTTTCCGCCCCAAGAAGATGGAACCGGAACGCCCGTCCGACCATCTAACTCATTCTGATGTCTCTCTAAAGCATTAGAGACGTAATGGGGGAGAAACTTGAAACCAGGCACGGGCAATCACGGGGCACTATTCATCGCAGCACTTTTCACAGCGTCGCTTATTTTTCTCGCCTCTCATTCCTCGGCCCAGGACGCGCATTTTCACAATGCACCTGCCGACAGCGCGAAACGGAAAAATCCCTACGCCGGGCAGAACGATGCCGTTAAGGCGGGTACCTCGCTCTTCTCGACGTATTGTGCTTCTTGCCATGGCGCAAGCGGCCAGGGGACGGGAAACGTCCCCGCACTCACACAGGGTTCGGCGCAGGCTGTCCCCGATGGAGAGGTGTTCTGGTTTATTACGACGGGCTCGGTGACCAATGGTATGCCCGCGTGGGGTACGCTCTCTGAGCAGCAGCGTTGGCAGCTCGTTTCCTACCTGAAATCTCTCAAGAATTCGGGCGCCGCTGCGACACCCTCTGCCGTACTGGAAAAAGTGACAGCTGCACCCACAAACGCCCCTCCGCCTCAACCGCCCTTTGTTGACTTCCGCTTTGAGGAGCCAGGTAAAGTCCGCAAAATAGAGGTGCAAAATCTTCCAGCTCCCAATGCGACGGACAGTTCGAGCAACGGTCCAAAGGTAGTGGCTCGCCCAGATGATGCTTGGCCAAAAGCACCTGCGGGATTCAAGGTTCAGCAATATGCCTCGAAGCTCGATAATCCACGTCTCATACTCACTGCTCCGAACGGCGACATCTTTCTTGCGGAAAGCAGCAGCGGAAAAATCAAGGTGTTTCGCGGAATTACCGAGGAAGGAAAGCCAAAAGAGAGCAGCGTCTTTGTTGCAGACCTCAATCGGCCTTACGGAATCGCGTTTTATCCACCAGGAAGCAATCCGCAATGGATTTACATCGGTAATACCGACGCTATTGTCCGGTTCCCCTACGAAAACGGTGACCTTCACGCGCGTGGCCCATCGCAACACATCGCCGATCTTCCGCATGGAGGTGGCCACTGGACTCGCGACATCCAATTCTCCCCGGACGGAAAGCACATGCTTGTCGGGGTGGGTTCCTCCTCAAACGTCGACGATCCGGACACGACACCCGCGGAAAAGAATCGTGCGGACATTCTGGAATTCAATCCGGACGGTTCTGGCATGCACGTCTATGCATCTGGAATCCGCAATGCAGGCGGAGGCCTCGCGTTCAATCCTAAAACAAATGAGCTGTGGTGCTCGGTGAACGAACGAGATGGTTTGGGTGATGACCTGGTACCCGATTACATCACGCATGTCGAGGAAGGTGGCTTCTATGGCTGGCCGTGGTGGTACATCGGCAATCATCAAGATCCGCGCCACAAGGGCAAACATCCGGAACTGAAAGACAAGGTGATTGTTCCCGATGTCCTGTTGCAGCCGCACTTCGCTTCGCTCGAACTTGCTTTCTACGAAGGGGCGCAATTCCCCGCCGAATATCGTGGGGATATATTTGCATCCGAGCACGGTTCGTGGAATCGATCGGTTCGCGCAGGCTATGAGGTAATCCGCGTACCGTTGCATCAGACCGGCCGCGCCACTGGTGAGTACGAGGATTTTCTGACGGGCTTCGTCGTTGACAACGGCCACGTGTGGGGGAGGCCGGTCGGCGTCGCCGTGGCACCGGATGGCTCCCTGCTGATCACTGATGATGGATCGAACTCTATCTGGCGTGTCAGCTATACCGGCAATAGCACGCAAAACCGGGAAAACCAAACGAGCAAAACCCCTTCGAAATAACGACCAGCTTGCCGTGCTTCCACCGATGTTTTTTCCCGATCATCGGGCCAATGGAGCGCAAATGCATACATGAATACCTGTAGGCCACGACAGTTTTCCCTTTAGTTGCAACCATACGCGCGTGGAGTCATCTAGAATGCTCAAATTCGGAGGGCTGCAGCCTTGGAATTCACCTATCTTCGAGCACTCCTTGTCCTCTTGGCCGGGATGCTGTTGTTCGGCCGGCAGATTCCGGCGCAATCTCAGGCAAATGCACCGGCAAGCACTCCCGGCCAGGCGATTCCGGGCACGCTCGGCACGAGTTCCTTTGCGGGAAGCACGCCCGCCAAGCTCGTCCCAGGTGTGTTACCGCTTTCTCTACAGGATGCAATTGATCGCGGACTAAAACAGAATCTCGGACTGCTTCTCTCCGATGCAGACATCCGGGCGGCTCGCGGGCAGCGCTGGGAACAACTGAGTGCGCTTCTGCCGCATGTGTCTGTGAATCCGTACATCGCGGATTCACAGATCAATCTTGCTGAACTGGGTTTCACGAGCCTCCCAGGCACCACCCTACCGGCATCGATTGGGCCATTTTCCTACTTCGATGCGCGTGTTAGCGTCACCCAGACAATCTTCGACCGGAAGTCGATTAACAACACCCGCGCGGCCAATCGCAATCTCAAGGCCGTTGAATATACTTACAAGGACGCTCGTGACCTGGTCGTGCTTGCTGTCGGCTATGTCTATCTGCAGGCCATCGCTGATGAAGCGCGCATCACCACGAGCCAAGCGCAGGTCGAGACCGCGAAAGCACTATACGATCAGGCAAACGATCAGGTAAGTGCAGGAACTTCGCCCGAGATCGACGCGCTTCGGGCCAAGGTGGAATTGCAGACTCGCCAGCAGCAATTGATCCAGGCCAAAAATAATTTCGCCATCCAAAAGCTCACTGTCGCACGGGTGATCGGCCTGGCTCCGGGGCAGGAATTTGAACTGACCGATCGATCTCCGTATCGCCCGTTCGATGGCATCACGATTGAGGAGGCTCTGAAGCGTGCCTACGCCTCACGGTCGGATTACCTGGCAGCGATGACAGAAGTCCGCGCGGCTGAATTTTCCCGACGAGCGGCGGTTTCAGGCTATTATCCGACACTCTCCTTTAATGCGGACTACGGTGCTGCCGGCTCACATCCTTCAACGGCAACACAGGTTTTCGACGTGCGCGGGACGCTATCGATTCCCATCTTTCAGGGCAATATCGTTCACGCAGACATTCTCCAGGCAGACGCCAGATTGCAGCAAACTCGCGAACGCCTGGATAATTTGCGAACGCAAATCGATGCCGACATCCGCACCGCGTTATTCAATTTGCAATCCTCGGCCGAACTGGTGGACGTTGCCCGCAGCAATATCGATCTGGCACAAGAAACTCTCGTGCAGTCGCGAGATCGATTCACGGCGGGCGTGACCGACACGGTTGAAGTCGTGCAATCTCAAGAAGCTGTGGCCAGCGCGAACGAGCAGTACATTTCCAGCCTTTACAGCTACAACTTCGCAAAGATTTCATTGGCTCGCGCTTTGGGAATTGCGGAAGCGGGTGTCAAAGAGTATTTCAAAGGACAATAGACATGCCGGGAGAAAACCCAAGCCCTTCGGAGTCCAAAACCGATCGTCCTGTTGACGATTCTCCGCCGCTAGGAGACAGGAAATTCACTCCTCGCGTTTATATTGCGCCGAAAATCCGTCGAAGGGTCATTTTTCTGGCCCTGGCAGTGGTGCTGATTGTAGGCGGATTGCTCCTATGGCGGTACCTGAATACCTACGAGTCCACAGATGACGCGCAGGTCGATGTTCACCTCTATCCTGTAAGTGCGCGTGTCTCGGGTTACGTCGTAAAGGTGAACGTCGACGACAACCAGTGGGTACAGCAAGGGACGGTGCTCGTCGAGATTGACCCGAAGGACTACGAAGTTGCGGTTGCCCAAGCCCAAGCGAATCTGGCCAACGCGGAAGCCACCGCACAATCGCTGAACATTACCGTACCGATCACGACTGTCAATACTTCCAGTCAATTGAAATCCACTTCCTCTGATATTGAAAACAGCAAGGCCGGAATTATGGCCGCACAGGGTCAGTTGACTGCCGCGCAAGCGCAAGTGGCGCAAGCACGAGCGAACGATGTACGCGCACAAGCCGACCTGAAACGCTATAAATTGCTCGTCGATAAGCGCGAAGTCTCTCAGCAGGTCTATGACCAAGCGTTGGCGACTGCCAAGGCCAGCACCGCAACTGTCGACGCGGCGATGGCCAATGAATCTGCTGCGCAGCAATTCGTACAACAGGCACAGAGCAAACTGGTTGAGGCGGAAGCAAATCACCAGTATGCGGAAACAGGACCGCAACAGGTTTCATCCACGCGCGCACGTGTGCGCGCGGCTATTGCTGATGTTGAGGAGAAACGTGCGCTTCTCGAACAAGCTCAACTCAATCTGCAGTACACAAAAATCATTGCTCCGGTCACCGGCATGGTGAATAAATCTGTCGTCGTCGGCATGAACGTGCAGTCCGGGCAACAGCTTCTAACGGTCGTCCCGCTCGATGAGGTTTGGGTTACAGCGAATTTCAAGGAAACGCAGCTCCGTCGAATGAAAGTCGGGCAACGAGCGGAAATTCATGTCGATTCCAGTGGCCGGAAACTGAAGGGCCATGTCGATAGCATCGCCGGGGCCACTGGACCGACCTTCAGCTTGCTTCCGCCGGAAAATGCCACTGGAAATTATGTAAAAATTGTTCAGCGCATCCCGGTGAAGATCGTCCTCGATCCAGGTGAGAACAAGGAACGGCTGCTTCGCCCGGGGATGAACGTGGTGCCGGACGTGTATCTCCAATGAGCACTGCATCAGTTGCCATCGACCCCGCCGTATGGCGTCCGAAATACAATCCGTGGCTGATCGCTGTCGTCGTGGCGCTTGCCGCGTTTATGGAAGTGCTGGACACCAGCATTGCCAACGTCGCGCTTCCCTATATGGCCGGTAATCTCGGCGCAAGCAATGATCAAAGCACCTGGGTATTAACTTCGTATCTCGTTTCGAATGCCATAATTTTGCCAATCAGCGGTTGGCTGGCCAGTACTCTCGGCCGTAAACGATTTTTCATGGCTTGTTTAACCGTTTTCACGATCAGCTCGTTGCTCTGTGGGCTCGCGCCCTCCCTTGGGTTTCTTCTTCTGTTTCGCGTGATGCAGGGCGCGGGCGGGGGCGGGCTGCAGCCGATGGCGCAAGCAATCCTGGCCGATACCTTTCCGCCGCACCAGCGCGGACTGGCGTTTGCTCTGTACGGCATCACAGCCATCATGGCGCCAACGATCGGGCCGACCCTGGGCGGTTGGATTACCTTCAACTATTCCTGGCGTTGGATTTTCTTCATCAATCTCCCGGTGGGCATACTCACATGGTTCCTTGTCCGGCGCTTTGTCGAAGATCCTCCGTACCTAGCAAAGGCGAAAAGTGCTGGCGTGAAGCTGGACTACATCGGCATTGCCTTTCTCACCTTGGGTATCGGTGCCTTACAAATTCTGCTCGACAAAGGCCAGGAAGATGATTGGTTCGGCTCTCGATTCATTACGACGCTGGCAGTCGTCGCAACTGTCAGCCTGGTTTCTCTGGTGATCTGGGAATGGTTTCAGAAGGCACCCATCATCGACGTGCGTATGTTCAGGAGCTTCAATTTTGCCAGCGCCAACTTAATGATGTTCACCTTGGGAATCCTGCTTTTCAGCAGCCTGGTGTTGATGCCGCAATTCCTGCAGACACTGGTGGGCTATACTTCGCAACTGGCAGGATTGGCCCTCTCCGCGGGCGGACTGGTACTCCTATTTGAAATGCCTGTCATGGGCAAGCTCACCACATTTGTGCAGGCCCGATACTTGATTGCCTGCGGATGGCTGGCATTATCGATCGCCATGTATTACTCGACCAAACGGATCGACCTGCTCATCAGCTTCAATGCTGCCGTGTGGCTGCGGATCAGCCAGGTCATCGGACTCGGATTTCTGTTTGTGCCGATCACACTGGTCGCCTACATCGGAATTGCTCCCGAGAAAAATAATTCGGTGGCGGGGATTGTCAATTTCATGCGCAATATGGGGAGCAGTGTCGGAACTTCTCTGGTCACCACGTTGATCGCACGCCGCTCGCAATATCATCAGCAGATCCTTGTGAGTTATGCTCGACCCGATAATCCTAATTTCCAGAATTCCGTCACGGGGCTCAGTCAACACTTGAATCAATCCGGAGTCGGGATACACGAGGCTACGGCGCAGGCCTACGCCCGGATTTATCAGGGCTTGCTGGCGCAAGCGGCCAGCCTCGCCTACATTGATACCTTTATGGTTCTCGCGGTTGGTGCATTTATCATGTTCTGTCTGGCGTTTGTCTTGAAAAAGAATGATCCAGGAGCAGGCGGCGTTCATATTGCGGAGTAACTCAGGCGCAGGATAAAGAGAGCCGAAGGCGATGATTCGAATTATAACCATTGAACGCGAATATGGCAGCGGTGGGGGCGAAATCGCTCAGCGACTGGCAACGCATCTGGGCTGGAAGCTTTGGGACCAAGCGCTGACCGAAGAAATCGCGAGGCTTGCAGAATGTCCCAAAATTGCCGTCGAGGTTCGCGAAGAACGCAACGACCCTCTTTACTATCGGCTGTTTAAATCGTTCCTGCGCGGAAGTTACGAAGGCAGTCTCAATGCCCACAAATTGAAAGTCCTGGACAGCGAGAGCATAGCTCAAATTACCCAGCAGATCCTCGATAAGGTCGTAAAGGAGGGCAACTCGGTCATCGTAGGAAGAGGCTCTCAGCATTTCTTGCGAAACCGCGAAGATACTCTGCGCGTCTTCCTGTATGCTCCGAAAGAATCCAAAGTCCGCCGCCTGCTAACCCGCGGGAAAACCGAACATGAAGCTGGGCAGCTGGTCGATCTCGTCGATCGGGAGCGCGCCGATTTCATCCAGAAATACTTCAACGTGGAATGGCCGAATCGTGCCATATACCACGCCATGATCAATACCGCGATCGGTGATCAGGCTGTCGTTCAAAATATCCAGGATTTGACCAACATCATGAACGCCCGGGCGTAGTCCACCCGCTCGGGTCACGGCACTCTGTGTCAAAAAAAGGCTTTGGCAGTTGCGAATCGCCGCAAATGCTTTAAAATTGGTAGTAGCAGTTCGCAAGCTCGAGCTACAACTCCAAAACTTCCACATCTTCCTTCTAATTTTTTTATTTACTATAATTTGGGGAATCTGCTTTTTTGCTCAAGATTAAATAGCCTGAAAATATCGGGTTCTGGCACACCTTTGACACAGGGCTGCGTCGCGGTTGTTTCACAAGGAGGAGCCCTTCTCAACGCACAGCAGTTCGGTTGCCAACAAGCAAATGCTTTTGCCGCTGGAAATTTGCAGGCGCCGAGTATAAAGTTCCCCGCAACGCCAGATGGATAGTTTGCAAGCTTTCAAGGATGTGCCAGACATGAAAGTCTGGAATAGCACTCTAGCTGCAACTCTGATAGGCACCGTAGCGGGGGTCGTAGTGTGGTTCTTGGGCTTGGCCAAACTCGTATGGGCAGCTCATCCACAGTTCGCGGCGTTTCTCATAACTGTGGCGAGCGGCATTGTGACAAAACTCGTTTGGCCCGACTCCCATAACCGATTTCGTTTGCCCATCCTTAAGCAGCGACCAGGGGACAAAACAAGACCAAATGCGCTTCTGCGAAGAGCAAGGTAACCAGGCTTCGACTTCATCTTCTTCCCAGACTCACAGAATCCGTAGGTGGCGTGGAAAACAGTCACGTGCTAAGTTGTGCGCCTATGCAAACCGCTCGTTTCCTTTTCATCTTACTTTCTCTTCTTGCGTTCGGGACACCCAGTTTAGTAGACCAGGGAGAGCGCAAGGATCGTCGCTATCGCGCCTCGAAGGCCTTTTCCGACGGTGTCCTTTTGTTGCATTCGAAAACGATCACTTATGAAGCAGACGACGGCTATCGAGAAGAAGCCGCATTCTACTATTTGACAGGCCTAGAGAACTCACCGAGCGCGATTCTGGCGATTGAGGGGAAGAGTGGTGGCAGCTGGTTGTTCCTCAACACCAAACAATCAGGAGATGTTCTTCCGGGAGTGGAAGCCGAACGCAAACTGGACATGCAGCAGGTGGTCGACTGGGATAAATTGGACGATTTTCTAAGCCAGCAGATTGCCGCAGGAGCGGTCATTTACTTCGAGCCTGACAGGGCTATGCTTCCGGATAATCTCTCGGGCCTGACAGAAAACGGGATGCCCACATGGGTTCAGATTTTGCAGCACAAATGGCCTATCGCGCAATTTCGATCTGTCGGCACAAAACTCAATAAACTGATGGCTGTGGAGAGTAGTTCGGAACAGCAGGCTTCCCGCGCGGCAGCGCGGGCGACCGTGGCAGCGTTTACTGCAGGTTCCAAGGCCGTCCATACGGGAGCTTCGCAACGCGAAGTTGAACTCGCCGTCGTCGACGCCTGCTGGAAAGCAGGGACACGGGGAGTTTCTTTCTGGCCATGGGCCATGGCAGGAGCGAACGGCGTTTTTCCGAAACCATTTGAGTCGGATTCACGCTATGACCACTTGGACACAACGCTGCGTGCGGGAGATCTGATGAGATTGGATGTTGGTTGCGAATGGCAACACTACCAAGGCGATCTAGGGCGTACGATCCCGGTTTCAGGGCACTACACAGAAGAACAAAGGGAAATCTGGAACATTTTTGTTGCAGCCTATCAGAAAGTTGCGCGAGAAATGAAGGAGGGTATGACCGAAGATCAAGCCTTTGAAATCTGGCAATCTGACTTGCGGCGGCAAGGCCAAGCGGCGAAGACCGCATTGGCCAAGGAAGCCGTGGCGAATTGGTCCGAACGGAAAAATGTTCCCTACTGGCAAATGCACACGATGAATCTGGGGGCTGGTTACATCGAAGGACCACTCCGTGCGGGCATGGTCATTGACTTTGAGCCAATCGTTTCCATCGGCGGACAAGGCTACTACCTGGAAGACATGTATTTAATCAACACGACCGGTGCAGAACTACTGACGCCCGGGGTCCCGTATACGGCCGAACAGATCGAGGCGTTTCTTGCTCGAAGTAATTGACCGTACCCCAAACGAAGAGCTCTCGATGTGATTTTCACAGAGATGCAGCGCGCGACCGCTCGAGTGCATTCATTCAATCGCGCGAGTCTCTTACCATTTCACCGGGTAATCGTCAGGCGCGAACGTTTCGCCGCCGCAAGGTTTTTTGGACAGTTGAATAGACGTGTATCGGTTACCTGGCGTCAAGACGTCTCCAAGTATGCCCAAGAACATCGTTATCGTTATCGTCATCGACAACGTACTGGCAAGATGCCGACACGCTGTTGGCAGGGGTTTCGACACAGTAGATGGCAAAAGTCGGGTTTGGGAGTTTGCGAACAGCAGCAAATGCTTTAAAATTAAGAGTAGTTCTGCTGTGGGCGTGTAGCTCAGCTGGGAGAGCGCGTGCTTTGCAAGCATGAGGTCGCAGGTTCGATCCCTGTCACGTCCACCAATTCGTTCTCCGTTAATTAACTTGCCTGTCATGAAATTACCTGGCTGCGCTACCTTTCTAAATTTTGCTTCCGTGTTGTATAGCACTCAGGAGCTGAAAGTTTTGTTACTCTTTTAAACATGAGGAACGCTGCACTTTGTGCGGGATAGCCGGATTCACACATAAACAGACGAAACCTGCCCGGGAAAGAGTCGAGGCTATGATCGCGACGCTTCGACACCGCGGACCCGACCAGCAGGGCACTATTTCGACCGACATTTTTTCATTTGGCGCCGCCCGCCTGAAAATCATCGATCTTGAAGGCGGCGATCAACCGATCCTCGAAAACGGAGGCGAAATCGGAATCGTCTACAACGGCGAGGTCTACAATCACTTGGAAATTCGGGCCGAACTCGAAAAGCTCGGCCACAAATTTACGTCGCACTCTGATACCGAGACAATTCTGAAGGCATTCCTCGAGTGGGATACGGATTGCTTCGCGCGGTTGCGAGGCATGTTTGCGATCTGTGTCTGGAATGTACCGCAGAAGCGATTTGTCCTCGCTCGTGATCGCATGGGGATCAAGCCGCTCTACTACGCGCAAAAAGGCGACGATTTATATTTCGGCTCGGAACTGAAGGCGATCCTTATCCATCCAGAGATCGAACGCAAACTCAGCCGCGAAGCTCTGGATTGTTATCTTTCACTGAATTTCATTCCTAGCCCGTGGACAATGATCGACGGGATTCGGAAAATTGCGCCTGGCGATTGGATGGAATGGCGTGACGGAAAGGTCACTGCCGAAACGTATTGGAGGCTCCCCTACGGACAGATCCGGGATATTTCGTTGCACGAAGCAAAGCAGCAACTCGATTCCCTGCTTGCTGATTCGATCAAGGAACATCTGCTCTCTGATGTACCACTTGGCGTATGGCTCAGCGGCGGTATCGATTCCACTTCGATTTTGCATTACGCTGCCAATGCCAGTTCTTCGCGCCTAAAGACTTTTTCGATCTCCTTCACGGGGCGCAGTTTTGATGAATCGTCCTACATCCGTCAAGCCGTCGAGGAATATGGCACCGAGCATGAGCAGCTCGACCTGAATCCCGGCGTCGATCTTACGGGCGCGATCGAAGAATTTGCTTACTACTCTGACGAGCCGAGCGCCGATGCCGGCGCGCTGCCGGTCTGGTTTCTCTCGAAGCTCTGCAAAACGCAAACGACCGTTGCGCTCAGCGGCGAGGGCGCTGATGAACTGTTTGGCGGCTATCTTACCTATCGCGCCGATCGCATCGCCCGCAACGTACGCAAATTACCGCGCTTCGCCATCAACGCCGGGCTTTCAGTGCTGGATTTCTGGCCTGTGTCCGATGAAAAAATCGGCTTTGAATATAAGGTACGGCGGATGCTCGAAGGTTCCCTGATGTCGTCGGAGCGGGCTCACGTCTACTGGAACGGCACTTTTGCTCAGAACGACCTGAGCAGTATCGTTTCGCAGCCATTGCCGCACACCCTCGACCACATCCTCGGTCAACTCCGCAAATTGCCACCGCTGACCGACGACCTTGCTCCTTTTCTTTGGCTCGATCAGAAATATTATCTAGCCGATGACATTCTGACCAAAAGTGATCGCATGAGCATGGCGCACTCCGTCGAAGTTCGCCCCGCTTTCCTCGATCATCGTATCGTCGAGTTCGCCGCCTCCCTTCCCGCGAGGCTCAAAATTCAGGGTTCCCAACAGAAAGTGGTCCTGAGAGAATTGATGAAGGACAAGCTGCCTTCGTCGATTCTCAAGAGGAAAAAAATTGGATTCGATATTCCGGCTCACGAATGGCTCAGAGGCCCGCTTCACGGATTACTGCGCGACGCTCTGGAGTTCGGCGTTTCAAACTACGGTCAACTCTTCCGCCGCGATGGTATTGAACACCTTCAATCGCAGCATTTTCAAAGAAAAATTAATGCTGGATATCACTTATGGGGTCTGCTGATTCTCTTCCTGTGGATGAAAAAATGGCAAGTAAGGCTCTAGATTCTGGGGAACAACCAGCCGGACTCTTTGAACGGCGCTGGTTCTTGTATCTGATCGTGTTTCTGGTCGTATCCGCAATTTATCTCGGCTGCGTTGTGTCGCCGCCGTCGTTGCAAGATGACGTGGACGCGGTGCAGGCGGTAATCGCAAGAAACATGCTGAACAGCGGTGATTGGGTGACAGCTCGCCTCGATGGCGTCATCTATCTCGAAAAGCCTCCGCTAATTTATTGGCTCATGGCGCTCTCTTACAAAATATTTGGCGTTTCGGATTGGGCAGCACGGCTACCTGTTGCGTTTGCGACAATCGCACTTGCTCTTCTCACGGCCGCTTTTGGTATGTGGGCGTTTGGCAAACGCGCAGGATTCTACGCCGGGTTGGTTATGGCGACGTGCGTAGGGCTTTTCCTGTTCACCCGCATCCAGATTCCCGACGTCATGCTGACGTTTACCATCCTGCTCGCCATGTGGGCCATTCTGCGGTCGCTCGATGAACAGGAAACGAATCCGCGACTCTGGGCGGCGATTCTGGCAGCGAGTCTCGGGACTGGCTTGCTCCTGAAGAGCCTGATTGGCATCGTCTTTCCGGTCGCAGCAGGATTGCTCTACCTGTTCGTTTCCAGACAGCTTTTCCTGCGGCGCACCTGGCAACGACTGCACCCGATCACCGGAATGCTGATTATCTTGCTGATTGCCGTTCCGTGGCACGTCTTGGCCACGCTTCGCAACCCGCCCTATTTTGAGTGGACTCTCCGGAGCGGTCCGGGTTTGTATCACGGTTTCTTATGGTTCTTTTTTGTTAATGAACAACTGCTACGCTTCCTGAACATGCGCTATCCGCGCGACTACAATACCGTTCCGCGACTGGCTTTCTGGCTGTTGCATTTTGCGTGGTTATTCCCTTGGAGCGTCTATCTACCTTCCGTTGTGAAACTTGGCTACAAGCCGGCTGATCGCGCCGGCCAGACACGATTGATCGCGCTTTCGCTGACTGGCTTTATTCTGGTGTTCTTTACCTTTTCAACGACTCAGGAATATTATTCGATGCCGTGCTATCCGGCGCTTGCTCTACTGATTGGTTCGGCAATGGACGCCGAAGGGCCATGGGTTCGTTGGGGCACTCGGGTCCTCGGTGCAATCTGCGCGTTAGCTGCGGTCGCCTGTTTCGCGATCGCATTCGCCGTCCGCAGCGTTCCCACTCCGGGTGATATTTCGTCCGCGCTTTCGCGCAATCCCTCTGCCTACAGTCTCTCGCTCGGCCACATGCTGGATCTCACACTAGACTCGTTCGCCTATCTCCGTTTGCCGCTTTATATTGCGGGCGCAGCCTTCCTGATCGGGGCCGTTGCAAACCTACGTTGGTCAGGCCTTCGCGCCTTTCTGACGACCAGCCTCATGATGCTGATGTTCTTCCATGCCGCGCGGCTCGCCCTTGTCGTGTTTGATCCTTATCTTTCGTCGCGTCCTCTGGCCAACGCGATCCTGGCGCAGCCGCCGGTAAAGCTCATCGTGCAGCAACACTTCTATCCGTTCTCATCGGTGCCGTTCTATACCGGAATCGATCCGCTCTTGCTGAACGGCAAGCGGCATAACCTCGATTATGGGGCCGCCGCCCCGGGAGCACCGGACGTGTTCCTCACGGATGCGCAGTTCGACTCACTCTGGAAAACGTGCAACCGCTGCTATTACGTTGCTTCCGAACAGGAAGCCGATCGCATCGAAAGCCTCGTCGGGAAGGACTATTTCCGCACGCTTGCAAGCAGCGGGGGCAAGCTTCTGCTGTCAAACGTGCCCCGCTCCCAATGACGTGTAGACAGCCTGACGCGGCGTCCGGGCTGTCGATCGAGGGTCCGCGAGAGCCCTGCCTGTTTATTAGGATGGCGTAATCTCGCTACCCTTCGTAAAATAGAGTTTCGTGCGGCGTTCCAACGGGAGCGCCCTGTGAGGAATCTGATGTCTCTCGGTACTTTATATCTGCCACAGGTTTGGGCTGGCAGCCAGCTGTCCCACAAATTGCTGCCGTCGACCATTCGGCCTCTTTCCGCACATGTCAAACTAACCGAAAATTGCCAGGCAAAGTGCATCAGTTGCGATTACTGGAAAAAGCGGTGGGAGGATGGTCTCAACACCCCGCGGGCCATTGACCTCGTGAATCAGATCGCCGATCTTGGTATCGGCGCATTGCGCTTTACGGGCGGCGAACCGTTGCTTCGCAGGGACTTTTTTGAGGTTTTGCAGAAATCGAGGAGTTCCGAGTTCAAGCGCATCGTATTGCAAACCAACGGTCTGCTGCTCAAGAAGCTCCACAAGGAAATCAACGATTCTCCGATTTCGCACATTTCAGTCTCCGTCGACGGCTTGAAAGCAACAAACGACCTCATCCGCGGAATTCGCGGCTATTTTGACCTGGCGATGGAAGGTATCCAGCTGATGCGCAATAAGCAGATGTCGATTGCCATCACGATGAACAAGATCTCCGCCGCGGAATTGTGCGCGCTCGCCGACGTGGCTCGGGGCCTGGGTGCGGGCATCGATCTCAACATCCTCAGTCGCAGTCTTTTCTTTCTGGCCGATGCTGACATAGCGTCCATGTGGCCGGAGCAGAAGGACATCGTGGAGATCGTCAAATTCCTGCGCGAGAAGGCCAAACGTCCAAACTATGAAATTGATTACGTTTCGCGCTATTACAATAACGAGAAGATGGACGAACCTCCCTGTGTTCTCGGGTATCTGCAGGTTTTTGTGTTGTCAAACGGTGATGTTCTGACCGGGTGCTATCCGCTGCCACCGGTGGGCAATGTCTTGAAAGACAGTCTGGCTAACATTCTTAGATCCGAGGCTTACCTGAAGCAGAGCATGGCCATGCTCCGCCGCGAGTGCCCGGGTTGCACTTGCGGCATTGAAAGCTCGCTCGCCATGAAACATGCAGCTTCGAGCGCTTTCTATGAGCTAGGTAAGCTGACACACCGCCCCGACGCGCCTTCTCGCCCAATTTCGTCGACACCTCAGCAAAAAGAATCCGAGACCGTCAGGGTGGGGTAAGAGGGCAGGACAAGGCAGTGCGCGTCTGGCTTGAGAAATCTTCCTCGAATTGCGCATTCTTCTCTTATAATTACAGAATCCCTTGCTATTGACCCTTGTGTTCAACCTATAAACTAGGGAGCGTCGCAGTGGCGCTCAAGCTGAGGGCTTGAATCGGTCAAAACTCAGTTTTTCGGGATATAGAAATCGCACCTCATGACACAGTCTGACCACAAACTGCATGCCGAGCGGCATTCGCGTTACGCGTCTGTCCGGAAGAGAGCTTTCCTACTCTTGCGTCTGATCTTCGGTGTGGGCATCCTGGTTTACCTCGCCAGGTCTGGACAGATCAATCTGTCGTCTTTGGTGAATCTGCTTCACAAGTGGCCTATCACCATAGCAGCCATCGTTTTTTTGCTTCTCGACATACTCATGATGTCCGTTCGCGCTTCACTTTTGTTCCGCAACGCACGACTCTCTCTTTCGCTGGCAAACTCGCTACAGCTCAACTTGATCGGCTTCCTTTTTTCGACGTTTCTCCCGGGCGCAGCTGGCGGCGATATTGCCAAACTGGTCTACGCTACCAGAGAAAATCATGGTCGTCGCGCCGAGGTTGCGACGGTTCTAATCCTTGATCGTCTGGTCGGGTTATTCTCCCTGATCCTGCTGCCGCTACTGTTCGCCCCATTTTTCCCCGATCTCCTGCGAACTGTTTCTGTCCTGCGCCGGCTACTATATGTCGACGCAGTCCTTGCGGGATGCATGCTTGTCGGTGCATCGCTCGTCATGTTCTTCTCTCCAGCGCGCAACTGGATGAGCTATCTCCTTCATCGCTGGCCCAGCCTGAAGAGTTTGGCCCTTCGCGTCCTTGACGCCATGGCCGCTCATGGCAAGGCACGCGGTACTCTCTTCTTCGCCCTGATTCTTTCACTGTTTGCCAATCTCTGTCTGATCATCGTCACTGGCCTCGGCCTCTACGCGGTCAGTCCTGGCTCATTTTCGACCCGCCTCGTTCTGGTGGCTCCGATGGGCCACCTGGTGAACAGTTTGCCTCTCACACCTGGCGGAATTGGGGTTGGCGAAAGCGCGTTCAACTCGCTTTTTAGTCTCACCGGGATGAACGGGGGAGCAGAGACACTGCTCTGCGTGCGTGTGTGGAATATTTCCGTTGGTTTACTCGGGCTGTTTGTCTACTTCTTCGGCTTGGGACGCATCGTACATCCTTATGAAGAGGATGTGAAATCTGAAGAAGATACCGGGGCGAGTTTCATCCAGGCAGAGTCGGTACACTGAATTTTTTGCTCAACGGGCGCCTTACTTTCTGCTCGCCGGAAATCGGCGAAGGCTCTAAAATAGATAGATACAAAATTGGCATTACCAACAGAGGGAAAGCTATGAAAATAATGGTTCTTGGTGGCGACGGTTACTGCGGCTGGGCCACCGCACTCTATCTTTCGTCAAAGGGGCATACGGTTTCAATTGTCGACAACTACATCCGCCGTACATGGGATCACGAGCTTGGTGCGCAAACTCTTACGCCAATTCTTCCACTGAGCGAACGTTTGCGCACCTGGACCCGTGTCAGTGGCAAGCAGATTGAGTTTTTTGTCGGCGACATCATGGATTACGACTTTCTTGCCGCCACAATAAAACAGTTCCAGCCCGAAGCCATTGTGCATTTTGCCGAACAGCGCTCCGCCCCGTATTCCATGATTGATCGCAAGCACGCGGTCTTCACACAAGTGAACAACGTAGTCGGCACACTGAACGTCCTCTTTGCCATTCGCGAAATATGCCCGGATTGCCATATCGTCAAGCTTGGCACCATGGGCGAATACGGCACGCCGAATATCGACATCGAAGAGGGCTACATCAAGATTGAGCACAATGGTCGGAGCGACGTCTTACCCTTCCCGAAGCAACCGGGCTCCTTCTATCACCTCTCAAAGGTACACGACAGCCACAACATGATGTTCACCTGCAAGATCTGGGGCATCCGTGCCACCGATCTGAATCAGGGTGTGGTATACGGCACGATGACGGAAGAAATCGCCCTCGATGAGGGCTTGATCAATCGTCTCGACTACGACGACGTATTTGGCACCGTGCTCAATCGGTTCTGCGTACAAGCCGCCATTGGCCAACCCCTAACCGTCTACGGCAAAGGCGGACAGACTCGCGGGTTCCTGGACATTCGCGACACTGTTCGTTGCGTAGAGCTTGCTTGCTTGAATCCTGCCGCCAAAGGTGAATGCCGCGTGTATAACCAGTTTACTGAGCAGTTTTCAGTGCTGGACATCGCGCATAAGATACAGGAAGCAGGAAAGGATCTCGGCCTGAAGGTCGAAATCGACCATCTAAAGGATCCGCGCGTCGAGGCCGAGCAGCATTACTACAACGCCAAACACTCGAAGTTGCTTGACTTGGGGTTGCAGCCGCACATGCTGTCCGACTCGTTGCTGGATTCCTTGATGAACATCACCATGAAGTACCGTAACCGTGTTGATCCCACGATCATGCTGCCGCAAGTAAACTGGCGCGAGCCGAAAAACGACCGTCGCGTTCAGACCAACATTTCAGCCGGGGTGTCCGCTGGTGCCTCAAATTCCAGCGTCACGGCGGTACGGGAAAACAAGAGCTAACGGACAAAGTTCGCTCGTAGCGGCCCCGTGCGCCGACCAGGTGTATGGGGCGTCGCTTTGGGTTTGCCACCGAACGCTACGATGTTATCCTCCTGAGCGTTTGAACGAAAGCAAGCCACCCTAGTTCTGAACCTTCACAAACATCCCATCGCGCAATCTATACTCGACGCCACGCCACCTGATCGACGACTTTGTAAAACTCATCATCCAGACCGCAAATGCCATTGCGTCCCACACCGGAATCAGGACCATCTTTGCCCACAGATCATGCTGCTTCAGTCCCATGATTCCGATGAGCCAGGTCATGAAAAACCGGAAGCTCAAATAACCACCCCAGTAAATAGCGGCCACCGGTAAGGTCGGATGCAGCAACACGGCGAGCGTCGTCCAGGGTAATCCCCAGGTAAAAATCAGCCCAAAATGCCCCCATGGCCGCATGGCACGCATCACCGTCATCCAGCGCAGTCTCTTGGTATAGAGTTGTCCGACGCCCTCGAAGTCCGGGGTGGTCAAGACCACATACGGCATCAGTTTCACCTCTACACCCTGTTCTGCGATCAGTCGCCCAAACAACAGATCGTCAGCCGGCCGGCTTTCCAGGACCTCAAAGCCTCCGAAACCTTTCACATATTTCTTGGTCGACACCATTGTCGGCCCCAGCGCAAAATGCACCCCGTCGAGCTGCCAGGCAACCAGCAATCCCGCGTAAAAATCTGAAATCATTCCGACGGTTTGCAGTCGCTCGACGAAAGCCTTGTCTTCCACCGACGCGTAAAAACACGTTACACCGCCGGTCTTCGGATCACGCAGCGGCTCGACCACCCGCCGCAAATAATCCCGTTCCACCCGCACGTCCGAATCATTGATTACCAGGTACTCGTATTTTGCTTGCTCCGTCATCAATCTCAGCTTCGCCACCTTGTCGTTGATTGCCGTGTGCCCCGCGCTATAGAGAAGCCGGATCTGGCAGTTCGGAAACTCCTCAATCAATTTCTTGATCACTGGTACCGAGGGGTCAGTGTCATCTGTCGTGCAGAAAATCAGTTCGTATTCCGGATAATCCTGCCGGCACAGACTTGCGAAATTCTCATATGCGCCTGGATCGAGTCCTTTGACCGGCTTGAGATTGCTGACGGGCGGGGTAAAATCCAACTTTTTCAACGCTGCATGTCGCGCCTGCCAAAAATAGCGGCTCGAACTATAAACTGCCAAAATATAAAAAATAAATGGAATCGCGGCGACAAACAAAACCACGGTCTCCAGAATTTTGAGAGGCACGGACCCTCATTCCCGCGTCGAAGTTAGCAACATTTCAGCAGAGATGAACTCGGAATTCAGTCCCTCTATTCTATCCCGCCCGGGCCATTTCCTGAACGCGTTCGTGAACTGACGACCTCGTTCATTTTTCCGCCGCGTCCCTTTCCGGCTAGAAGGAATCAGTCACAATACGATTGGAGATGCGCGGGAAGAACATCTCGAACTGTCGGTTGTCGGCCCTCGACCGCTTGGCCCCCGATACCGTGGACTGGATTAAGAGTCGTCAGCTTCCCGCCGGACTGGCTGATCGATGAGCCATCGTCGCGTAAGAAGGTTCGTGAACCTCAGTTCATAGCGGCATGCTCGTGCCGGTCACCGCCAGCCGCAAAGGCAAATTGCTTCAGTTGCAGGATCCGCATTTGTGCTTCACCTTCACGAACCTGGTAGGCGCTGTCCATTTTCAAATCCGCAAACCGCTGTGCTCCTTTTGTCGCGGGCCAAGCGATCGCAATTTCCAGAATCTGCTGAGCATCCCCGAGCCCGATATGTTGGCGCATCGGATTCTGCCCAAAGCTTGAACCAAATCCCACTGTCCGGTAGATATGTCTCGTGCTGCCTCTTGCTGTCTTCACTTTCACATCGATCCGCGTGCCGTAGGCCGCACGATTGCTTTTCACTCCCTCCAACTGCAACGTGATCCAGTGATTTCGATGGCCGGGATTGGAAAACAGCGCGCTCTGATATGTGTCTCCCGGATAGGCCCCGCCGAGCACTTCAAAGATATCTTCCTGCCCGTTGTTCCTCAGATCCCCGAACGCAACTCCGTGCCCCTTCTGCAAGTCCCCAACATCTGCCGAGCCAGTGACATCCTGGAAGACTTTTCCTTCATTATTGCGGAATAATCGATTGGCCAGAAGTGCTTCATACGCCGGGTCTCCAGTACCCAGGTAGATGTCCAGCCAGCCATCATTATCCAGATCGCCAAAATTTGCGCCCATCACCAGAATTGCGCGGTCGAGTTTCATCTGTTTTGTCACATCGGTGAACGTTCCGTCGTGATTATTGTGATACAGCTTCGGCGTCTCCGCTTTATAGGGCTTACGCATTTCGAACGCGGCCACATCGTCATACGTATCCATCCAATAGCCGGCGACAAAAATATCTGGCCATCCGTCATTGTCGTAATCAAAAAACCATGTTGGAAAACTATTTGCCTGTTTCGCCACGCCAGCCAATTCGGTCACATCCGTAAATTTCCACTGGGCCGCTGCAGGGGTTTTCGCATCGCGCGGGCCGTCATTTCGAAACAGCAGGTTCGTTTGCGATTTCCGCGAAACATACAGGTCCGGTCGGCCGTCGTTATTAAAATCGCCCCAGGCCACACCTTTCACAAATCCCAGATCAGCCAAACCTACGGCGCGGGCCACATCCGTGAACGTACCGTCGCGATTGTTGTGAAAAAGCTGGCAAGGGTGACTTTCCTTACCGGTCGTTTCATGCCCCACAAACAAATCCAGCCAGCCATCGTTGTCGTAATCCGCCCAAGCGGCCGTCTGCGTCGGATGCAACGACATCAGCCCCGCTTCTTCCGTCACGTCGTCAAATGTACCGTCGCCATTATTCCGAAGGAGCGACATTGGATATTTTCCGTGCTCTGCCCACCAGCCACCGCGCAGCACCAGGAGATCCGGCCGGCCGTCATTGTTGTAATCGGTCGAAATCACATTCAATCCGCCAACCTCGCCGATCAATCCGGCTTCACGGGTGCGATCGGTGAACGTTCCGTCGCCGTTGTTGTGGAACAACCGCATCTGATCGAGCGGTCCCGATGTGGTAATTACGATATCCAGCAGTCCATCACCGTCAAAATCCTCCATCACAACACCGCCTGAATGCCCTGTGTTGGTCAATCCCACCTGCGAAGCCACATCCACAAATCGCCCCACGTCGTACTCTGTAGAAAATACAGAAGGCGGCACCAGCCACTGCTTCGGCACTTCGCTTGGATATTGCCCCAGCTGCATGTAGGCAATATTCAGCAGCCATTGCGATTTCAGATCTTTGGGATTGGCGTCCAGAGCCGCAGAGAATTCCCGCACAGCGCCTTTCGCTCCCCGCAGTTGCGTGTGGACTCCTCCGCCCTTGAGTGGCAACAAGCACGAGTCTGGCCCATGATTTGCGATGCAATTTTGCTGTTCGCCCAACCGCAGGTAGGCGAGCCCCAGCGAATCCCGGATGTCCTTGTCAAACTCGGGTTGCACGGCAATCCCGCTCTCTTTCTCAAGCCTCCGAACTGTTTCCAGTTGCTCGATTGCCCCGGACGAATCCCCAGCGCGCAGTTCGCATTCCGCGAGCGCTTGTCTAATTTTCAGTTCATGCGGCAAATCCGGCTTGGCCTGCAGCATTTGTCGGTAGTATTGCGCGCGCACCCCGTCCTTATTCGGATCGGTTTTCCAGTCCTGCTCTGCATAGATTTTGCGCAGCAACGCTGCCATCTTTTGCGTTCCCGCCGACTGATAGGCTTTCGGAGCGTCCTGCGCTTCGGGCACCATCGGGGCGAATCCCAGCAGCAGGCACACCACGCCGGACGCCACGACCGTCCGCAGGAAATTGTTATTGGAGCGCTGTGCGCACGGTTCAAGCTGTTGCATTGCGAACTTTTTCGAGCACCGCGATATCCGGCTCTGGCATTGCGCCAGAACAACTCGCGACCCATGCCCCCATTGTATTTGCAGCTTCGTTCATCGCCGCCAAGGGCACACTACGGAGAAAATGGTGCACCAGAGCCGCCGCAAAGGCATCTCCCGCGCCGACCGTGTCCTTTATCTTAACGCGCAATCCCGGGTGCTCGTGGTACTCGGTTGGGGACGCCAGCAAGCTTCCCCTGCCTCCGCAGGTCACGCAGATCAGCCTGGCCCCCGTCTTCTGCAGCAGCCATGACATCGCCGACCGAGCATCCCGTGTCGCCGAAATCGTACCCGGAGCATCCAGTAGTTCGAGAATCGTCGGAAGTTCCTCGTCGTTCAGCTTGATGACCGTCGCCCGCCTGGCGGATTGGCGTAAAGTCTCCCGATTATAAAATGACTGCCGCAGATTGACATCGAATACACGAACCGTTTCCCGAGGCGCCCCATCGAGAAATTCCAGGATTGTATCTCGGGAGACCGCAGTTCGCTGCGCCAGCGTCCCGTAGGAGATTGCAGAGGCCTGTAGCGACAGCCTTTTCCACTCAGATGTCATTTCAAAGAAATCCCATGCCACAGGGCCCGCTATTTCGTATTTCGGCTGGCCTCCGGCATCGAGACTTACGCGCACCGTACCTGTGAGGTGTGTGTCGTCGGTTTGCAGGAAATCGGTCGGCAATCGTAGGTGCTGGAACCGTCGGCGCGCTTCTTCTCCTAGTACATCGTTGCCGAGACGACTTGCGACAATCCCGTGATCCCCAAGAAGGCTTGAAATGTAGGCAAAATTTGCGGGCGCGCCACCCAATTGCGGCCCTTGCGGAAACATATCCCAGAGAAGTTCGCCCAAGCCCACCACTGTAAAGTTTCCTGCAGCGGGGTTAGGTAGCGATGGGTAAGTCGACACGTTCAACCTTTAGGCTTTTACTGCTTGCTTCCGTTCCTACGGCCACCACTTTCGCCAATCTTCGCCACAAGACCATTTAAGGCCCTAAATCACAAAAGGGGAGCCCTTTCGGACTCCCCTCTGTGTGTTGGGGTGTTAGGGTGATTAAAAAATTACCTTTACGCCGAACTGCAACTGACGCATGCCGTTCGGTGAACCAGGCGAAGCATCTGCTTCGATATCCGTGATTTGTCCCGCGCTCCCGCCGCAATCCACGCAGGTGTTACCCTGGCTCGAGTTGAAGCCGAGCACCGGGTGGTTAAAGACGTTATACGCGTCGAACCTGAATTGAGCTTGCACGCGCTCGGTGATCTTGAAATTCTTCATCAACGACAAATCATCGCCGAAGAAGCTCGGACCAGTGTATGGATACACTCCCGAATTCCCGAACGATCCGCAAGCCGGCAACGCAAACGGGCCGGATGTTGGGCGAGCGAGAGTGCAAGTGTCTACACCAATGTCGGCTGAGGTCAGATTGTAGCTGAGTGGGGCAACGGGTGCGAACTCATACCACTGGCCATTGATCCTCCGCGGTCCAACGTTGAAACCTCCCGTAACGTTCGGCCGGCATGGTCCTGCGTCAGCGATCTGTCCGCATTCGCCAATCGACGGTCCCCATGGCAACCCGCTGCTCCAGTTCAGAGTGTTGGCGATCTGCCATCCTCCAATTACATAGTCGAGCGGCTTGCTGATGCCTGACGCATACTTCTGTCCGCGACCGAATGGCAAGGCATAGACGACGTTTGCGACAAATACATTCTTCCGGCTCCAAGGATCCGGTCCATATGCGGCCCTCGCATCATCGATGTAATAGTTGCTGTCAAACGCATACGCACGGGCATATGTGTAGTGCATGAGGAACTGTAGCCCGTTGCTGAAGCGTTTCTCGAGCTTCGCCTGGAAAGCGTTGTAATTGCTGCTGGCGTCGTTTCCGAACCACGTCAAGTCGACCGGGTATTGCGGGTAAGGTCGACGTGATGTTTGAGAG
Organism: Candidatus Acidiferrales bacterium; assembly: GCA_963723725.1. GTDB lineage: Bacteria > Acidobacteriota > Terriglobia > Acidiferrales > UBA7541 > Acidiferrum. The sequence goes on along the minus strand of CAVRSA010000008.1, from coordinate 186,044 downwards.
GTCGCGGCCACGAATCCGCCGGGAGCGCACGAAGTTCCCCCAATCGGGCAGGAGCCAGCCGTCACAAAATCAGTGCCAGGTCCAACCGCGATCTGGTTGTTGTTATAGGATGGCCCGGTTCCGGCAAACACGTGCGTGCCCTTGTTCCCCAGGTACGTAAGCTCAAGAGAGAGCGACTTGGTTAACTGTCTCTGGACGCTGGCGTTCCATGCATCCAGAGTCGGCAGGCGCTGAACGTTCGGCCGCATTCTGGGTACGACGTTTCCGTCAGGTCCCAGTAAAGGCAGTGTTCCCTGCGGGCTGATGTCGGCCAGAATCGACGAGAAATCAAACTGAGGCGGTCCCTGTGCCAGGGTGAATACCGCAGTACGGTTGTTGGTCACATTCGGGCCCGTGTAGACGTTCGAATCTGCCAGCGTCTGGTTTGCCAGAACAGGCAAGTTCTGAGTCACGACGTGACCGTAGTTCGAACCGAACACGCCGATATCAAAGCTGCGGCCATACCCCATGCGGATGACGGTTTTCTCGTTCAGCTGATAGGCGATACCAATCCGCGGCCCAAAGGCTTTGTAGGTATTCTGTACGTTCCCGTTGAGACCAATATTTCCATAACCCGCTACGTCGATCGTCCCTGTTGTGAAGTTCGCAAAGCCGCCATTACCGGGCGCATTTACGGATTCAGGGAAGTAGATTTCCCAGCGCAAGCCGTACGTCAAGGTCAACTTCGGCGTGACTCTCCAGGTATCTTGTCCGAAGAAGAACCACCGCTTTTGCCGTTCCGCAGCGTCAAGGCTCGAGCTGACGAATCGTTGGAACGAAGTTACGTCGCCCAGCAGGAATGTGCCAAGGCTCAGGCCACCGTCGCCTGCGTTGCTCGTGCCTCCCGCATCAAAGTTGAGGATTCCGGTGCGGTTCGCGTCGCTCGGAACTCGGAGGTTTTCCGCGTAACGGATATCCGCGCCGAACTTGATCGTGTGATTTCCCTTCAGCACTGTCCAGTTATTCACGACCTGGAACTGTTGCTCGCTCTCAATCAACGGGCAGTTGCAGCGGCCGACATTCAAGCCGTCTCCCCAGGGACTGAACTGATCGTTGTTTCCGTTTTGCTGCAAGAAGAACGAAGCCAATCCCGTTGTTGAGGCAGTTCCGAGGTTGAGTCCGGGAATTCCCAATGCATCCATTGGGGTGGTTCCTGCGTCCGAATAATTCGTCATCGGATTGTACTTGGTGAAACCAAATCGCACGTCTGTCAACAGATGCGAGTTGATCGACTTGGTCAGACCGATCGCCAGGCTCTGGTTATGAACTGTGGATTCGCCATTCAAACCGCCTGGACCAAAACCTACGGCGCCCAAGGGCCCTAGAGCTCCTGTACCGGAAAGATTGAAATAATTCAAACTATAACGGCCGAACACGTCATAACCGTGTGGGTCGGCATAATCGATACGCACGTCGAAAGCGTTCTGGTTAAATGGCCCGGAGCCTGTCGCAACGTAGTTATTCGTGGTATTGCCGTTTTGCGGGGTCGGGAAAAGTGCCAGAACATTCGCTGCTTGCTGTGAAATCATTCCGATCGGAACCAGGTTACCGGGGAATGCTGCGCGTCCGGAGCCGTCAAGCGCCGCACTCGAAGTGGGGTCATACACCTGCCCGCCGCCGCTATACGTGCCGAGATACTGACTCAGGTTGCAATAACCTGGCGTGCTGCTCGATGCGTTGGTTGCAGGATTGCACGATTGTTCCACCTGCGCGGTCGGAATCGTCAAGAGGTTAGTGATACCGGCAATCTGTCGCGTTCCCTGATAATCGCCGAAGAAAAACAACTTGTCCTTGATAATCGCTCCGCCAATGGATCCGCCAAACTGCTTCCACGATGCGTTCGGCAGTGGTACGCCGGGTGCGTTCGTGAAAGGATCGCGTGCTTCCTGGTCGCTCCCGCGGTAATAGTAAAAACCGCTGCCATGAAGTTCGTTAGAACCGGACTTCGTCTGCACGGTTACGCGACCCGCTACCGCGTTTCCGGACTCTGCGTCGAAGTTCTGCAATGCCATCTTTGTTTCGGTGACAGCTTCGAGGTTTGGGTTGATAACGATAATGCCCAGAATCGCATCCTGGTTATTGGTGCCGTCTAGCTCAAATCCGGTCCCGCTGAAATGCTGGCCGTTCACGAAGATCTGGCCGCCGCCCTGCGGGTTTTCCGTCGCCGCGTGGCTCCATCCCACAAGCTTTTGCGTCCCAGGCGACAGCAATTCGAAGTTCGTAAAATTGCGGTTGAGTACTGGCAAATCCTCGACGTACCTCTCGTTAAACTCGAGCGCTACGTCGGACCGGTCCGTCTTCAGTTGTGGGGTCTCGCCGACAACTTCGATCGTCTGGCTGACATCTCCGATCGTCAGCACCGCATCGCCGTGAGCTCCCTCATCAGCAAATACTTCAACCGTGGCGATGTCGTAAGACTTAAATCCGGTGGCCTCAATTCGCACACGATACACATCGGGTATCAAGTGGGTGACTGTATAGTTTCCGCTCTCGTTAGTTGTAGTCTCTTCAGTCGTGCCCTTCGCCACAGAAGTGACGGTTATCTTCGCATTAACGACGGCCGAACCCTGCGAGTCGGTCACCGTTCCGAGGATGCTGCCGTACACGGCTTGAGCAGATGCCTTTTCCGCACCAGCCAGAAGCAATAGAACTGCAACCATGAAGCTCACAGCGAATAACTTCACCTTACCCATTTACAGCCTCCCCCAGCAGACAGCCCGCAGCAACAGCGCGAATTCCCTCGTCAGAAGCCCGTTCGGGCTTCAGAATTCGTCTGCGTAACTACGAGTCCCAGTCTTCTTTTTGCGATTAAAAGCCCCTCAACAGCACCCAACGCACCAGAACCTAATATGAAACTACTATGCAGTGTGTAGTGGTTTATCAATGGCCATATAACTTGTCAATACGCAATCCTATCTTTTTGTTGCTCTTTATCGGAAAACTTGATATTACAAGTTCACTCATTGGGCGCGTTTTTTGGTCCCCAGGGCAGCATTTCATGCCGCTTTCAGACGTGAACGGCAAGATGTGGTCTGACCATCAGAGGCTCTATGTCACAGATCGAGGTTCCAGTTGCGCCTTCTAAGTCCTTCCTTCACAGAAAGATATACCTCGAGCTTCTCTCGGCCATCACTCAAGGCAAATATCGTGAAGGTCAACGCCTTCCGAGCGAAGCTCAGCTCGTTCGCCAATTTAAGGCATCGCGCCCGACAGTAACCCGGGCCTTACAGGAATTGCAGCACGAAGGCCTTGTCGAGCGTCGCGCAGGCTCAGGAACCTTCGTATGCCACTCGAAAGCTGTTCAGGGCCAGTTATTCGGTTTATTTGTGCATAAACTCGGAGAAACAGAAATTTTCGACCCGATTTGCCGTGAACTTGTAAAGTCAGCCCAGTCAAGCGGCCATTCTGTTTTGTGGTCTGCCACCGACGGCGCCGAAAGCACCGAGCGCGAGATTGAAGCCATCTGTGCCCAATACGTTGAGCGCAAAGTCTCCGGAATTTTCCTCGCTCCGCTTGAAGTCGATGCGCACGCGGTGCAAATCAACCAGCATCTTCTATCGACTCTCGAACAGGCAAGAATCGCAGTCGTTCTGCTCGACCGCGATTTCTACGAGTATCCCGCTCGGAGTCCTTACGATCTTGTCGGCATCGACAATCGCCGCGCCGGCTTTCTCGCTTCCGATCATCTGCTCGAGCTTGGATGTTCGCGCATTGCCTTCCTGCATCGTCCTCACTCTGCGGAAACCGTCCGTAGCCGCATCAGTGGTTACGCAGACGCGCTGATCCGTCATGGGGTCACATTCAGTTGGGAATTAATTTGCGAAGGCGATCCCTCAGACGAGGCAGTCGTCCGACGAATGGTCTACGACTTGCACGTCGATTCGGTAATTTGCGCGAATGACCTGACCGCAGCAACGCTGATGAACACCCTCGATAATCTAGGGGTACGCATACCGGATGACATTCGTATTGTCGGAATCGATGATGTCCGCTACGCCAGCTTGTTGCGAGTTCCGCTCACCACGGTTCACCAACCCTGCCGGGCAATTGGTCGCAACGCCGTAATGGCCATGGTCGAACGCCTGCAAAATCCCCAGATGCCTTCCCGGGACATTCGCCTGCAGGGGCACCTGGTCGTCCGCAAATCGAGCGGCGCCGACCTGAAACAATCGTCAGCATCCAGATCAAGACAATCCGTTTGATGGTTCCTCTCGGAAACGCTAAAACTGTCTGACTAAAAATCTGGCGGCGCGTACACCCGATCCAATTCATTTGCCTTCTGGAGTTCCTTCCGCGCTTCATTCTTGTTGCCTTGTTGCAAGAGCGCCAGTCCCAGCTCATAGTGCGCCGGAGCATATTCCGGCGTGGCATCGATCGCCGCCCTGAACTGGGCGATCGCATTCACGAGATCGCCCGTCTTGCGCAAACGCCGCCCTGAATTCGTATCGAACATCGCAGTTTGCATGTTGTTTTTTTGCCTGGTCAGCGCCGCACCTTCTTTCGCCTCCACCGATGCTCCTTCCGCGTCCCCCAACTGCCGTAGCACTCCTGCAAGCGTCGTGTGTGCACCGGCAAATTCCGGCTGTAGACGAATTGCTTCACGCAGCGCGGCGGCGGATTCCTTCAAATTTCCCTGCTGTTTCAGCACTGTTCCCAAGGTGTAGAACGCTTCCGCATAATCGGGCTTTGCTGCAATTGCGGCATGCAGTTCCTTTGCCGCCCCGTCGAGATCCCCCATCTGCCACAACGTCACGCCGAGTGTATAGGGGGGATCGGGTTGCGACGGATCGAGCGCCTCTGCTTTCCGCAATTCCGTCACCGCTTCGGGCAATTTGTCCTGCAACTTCAGAGCAAGGCCCAGGTTGTAGTGCAAGGAGGAACTATCCGGCGAGCGCTGCAGGGCCGACTGGAATTCCGCTACCGCGGCCACGAAATCTGCCTTCTGTAGATACGCCGCACCAAGATTTCCCTGATAGGAAATATCTTGTGGCCTGAACCGCAAGGACTCTTTGAATGCCGCGATCGCCCCCTCGCCATCCCCCATCTGTAGCAGCGCCAGTCCGAGATTATTTTGCGCATCCGGATCGTTCGGCACCATCCGGATCACTTGGCGAAATGCAATGGCCGCTTCTTCGGGCCTTCCTGCGCGCTGCAACAGAAGGCCCAGCTGATCCTGCGCCAGGGGCTGCTCGGGATTGAGCCTGGTTGAGGTTTGCAACGCCGCAATCGCTCCCTCCGGATTTCCAGAGTCTTTCCGCGCCAGACCCAGGTAGTAGAATCCGGCTGACGACGTCGGATCCAGTTGTACCGCCCGTTCCAGCTCAACCATCGCACCCGGCAAATTTTTCTGCTCGAACTCGATGACTCCCAAATGCAAATGGGCCGCCCCGTAATCGGGATTCAGCTCGATACTCTTATGGAATTCCCCAACGGCGGCTACTGAATTGTTTTCAGTCGCCAGCAGTGATCCCATTGCATCGTGCAAGTCGAACCGCTCCGGCGCAAGCTGCAGCGCCTTCTCTATAGCGACTTTTGCTCTGGCAATCTCTCCCGACGACTCCAACGCTCTTGCCAACGCGTATTGTGCATCCGCTGATTGCGGGGCCAGGTGAATGGCAGCTTCCGCCTCCTGCGCAGCTCCTTTCGCATCCTGGTCTTCTAGCAACGCTCCTGAAAGCGTCAGGTGCGCTTCCATCAGACCTGGCTTCAACCGAATTGCCGTTCTCAAATGCTCTACTGCCGGCCTCATCTCCCCCAGTCTCAGCAGGACCCATCCGAGCAAATTGTGCGCGAGAGCGTCGTTTGGATTATTTTTGAGAACCGCCTCGAACGCTTTCTGTGCTGCCGTAAGATCGTTTGTCTTTAGCGCCTCCAATCCATCGGCGTACAGCTGGGCCACTTGCGCTGAACCGTTGCCATTTGCCTGCGTGGATTGCGCTGAACACACCTGCCCGGGAGAAAAACAATAGACGACAAAAATCCACAGGGCCGGCGCAGCCATCCCCAGTAGCTGCCGCCGTCTGGTGGCTGTCAGAATTTTCTGTCCAATCAAATCCGCATTCCTTCGAACTTAGATAATTCAAATCCTAGCATCTAGCCAGCTGGCTTGGAGCTTTGCTGCCTTTTTCCCTGATTTGTTGGCCCGTCCTTGCGACTTCGACCAATATGGCGCAGACTACGCCTTGCCAGTCACGGTCATGTCACGCCTTTTCGCGAACAGACGAATCCTACACATCCATTCCTCCCTATTTTCTCTGCTGTTTATCACTACCCAGTTGCTGCGAGGACAAAATCCCTCCCCGTCGCCTGCCGCAGCTGGCCAAGCCTGCGCCCCCTGCCATGCTGACATCGTACGCAATTATTCTGACACCACGATGGCAAAAGCCAGCGGGACTGCCACAGAAGCCCTCATCCCGGGCGAATTTACGCACCGCGCTTCAGGTGTCCATTACCGAATCTACCGAGAAAATGGCTCGGCGTGGCTCAGTTTTGATCGAAAAGCCGGTGAATCGCTCGAGGGGAAACGGGAACTCTTTTATTTCATTGGCTCGGGCCAGCGCGGCCGCACCTATCTTTTTTCCGACGATGGTTACTTCTTTGAAGCTCCGGTCAACTGGTATTCGCAAAACAAGGCCTGGGACATGACGCCCGCTTACAAATCAGCAACGCATATGCCGTTGAATCTTCCCGCCGAGATGTCTTGCCTGCACTGCCACACAAGCGGATTTCACGCCCCCGCTCCCGGCACCGACAACCAATATGGGTCGCCACTGTTCACGCAAGCAGGAATTTCCTGCGATCGCTGCCACGGCGAAGCGGCCGCGCACTTGCTCGGAGCAAAAGCCATTCTCAATCCCGACAGGCTTCCCCCTGCACAGCGCGATTCCATCTGCATGCAATGCCACCTCGAGGGAAATGCCGCAATCGAACAGCCCGGCAAGCATCTGTACGAATTCAAGCCCGGGGATAGCCTTTCTGACTACGTTCACTATCTCGTTCTCTCTACCGACCGCCAGTCAAATCCCCGTGCCGTAAGCCAGTTTGAAGCCCTCGGGCAAAGCGCCTGCAAACTGAAATCCGGCGATGCCATGCATTGCACCACATGCCATGATCCGCACCGCACTCCATCGGTCGCCGAACGCGTGGATTTCTACCGTACGAAATGCATTGCCTGCCACACTGAAAAATTTGCTGCCAAGCACCACGCAAAAAATCCCGACTGCACGTCCTGCCACATGCCACGCCTTGCCAGCAGCGACGTCGCACATACAGAAGCCACCGATCATCGCATTCTCCGCCGTCCGGAGGTGGATGAGCCCCCGACGGCCACCGCTTCCACCGGCATCCCCGCCAAGCCAGGTCTCGTCCGCTTCCCCGTCAGTGCCGGAGCCCCGACCGACCGGGATTTGGTATTGGGCTGGTTAGCGCTGGCTCAGGCGGGCAAAGGCTTCGCCAATGCGCAAGAAGAGGAGCTTCTTCCGGAGGCTGCGAAAAAATATCCGCAAGATTCAGCGATCCTTAGCGCCTACGCCTATCGCGAACTCACTCATAAGCACACCGAACACGCCAAAGAGCTTTACGAATCTGCGCTGAAGATCGATCCTCTTAACCTCGACGCCGCGGTCAATCTTGGAGTCATGGAAGCGCAAAGCGGCTCTCCAGCTCGAGCGCTGACTCTCTGGCGCGATGCCTTTTCCCGAGCTCCCTGGCGCAGCTCCATCGGCATGAATCTTTCCCGCCTGGCCTGTGGCCTCGGCAACACCGATGAAGCGCGCCACACCCTCAAGCGTGTCCTCCAGTTCAATCCCGATCTCCCCGACGCCTGGCAACTTCTCCACACTCTCGAAGCCCAGTCCGCCCCGTGCCCCCCGCGCTGAGCGAAGCTAGTTTTTGCCTTCAGCCAGCAGGCTCTCTACTTCCTTCAAATCATCTCGGGCCACAGTATTCCCAGGATCAATTTCTACCGCTCTTTGCAAGTGCTCCTGCGCCGCCTTCAAATCTCCTACCTCGCTCAATGCCGCTCCCAGATTCGTCTCTGCCATCGAATCGTGCGGATTCAGCCTCACGGCCACCCTGTATTGTTCTATCGATTCCGGAAATTTTCCCATGGAAGCCAGGGCGTTTCCCAGATTGTAATGCGCCGAAAAATAATCCGGTTTTGCTGCCAGTGCCGTCTGTAGCGGCCCGATCGCTTCGACTGTCTTCCCCATTGCCAACAACACCGCACCTAGTCCGTTGTTGGCAACCGCATCATTTGGCCGCAACCGGACTGCTGCCTGGTAATGTTCGAGCGCTTCATTGAACCTGCCGCGGCCCTGCAGCATCGCCGCCAGGTTGTATTGCGCGCCAAAATCGTTCGGATCGCGTTCTGCATCATGTCGTGAGACCGCCTCCTGGATTACGCGACGCGCACGTTCCTGTTCGATCGAAGTTCCTGGGGGCAAGACCTGCAACCACAAATGGGCCATCTCATCAGTTGTGCGATTCCCTCCGTGCGCTCGTTGCGGGGGCCGGAATGGATTTGCCGTATTTGCTTCGCTATTGTCGTATACATATTCCATCGACACTACCGTCCCCTTTGGCAAGAAAACGGGTTGCTCATAGTAAAACACGGCCTGCCAGTTCAGGTCCCAACGCGGAATAAATATCAGTGTCTTCCTCAAGCCATCGGGCATCAGTGCGGTTGCTTTCAGCTCCTTCCCCAGATAATGCGCGTGCGGATAAATTGCCAGGAGACTTACATCGGTCGGCATCGTGAACGAATCACTAACCGGAAAATTTGCCACACCGGCAGGAATGTCGAGCGCGGCATCGTCCTGCAGCTCCAGCAGAATCGGAAACTTTGTCGCGGGCTTATCGGTGAAGTACAGCCCGATGCTGGGCTCAATCACCTCAGGCTTTCCCGAAGGCTGCAGGTGCGTGTTCAGAACGAAATCATTTCCTGGCTCTAGCCGCAGCGCCATTCCCGGCGGCTCTTCGTGGGGCACCGATCCCGGCTTCCAGAAAAACAGGTGACTATCAGGATCGAACGATTCCGATTCGATCCGCAATTCCATTCCCGCAAACCCGTCCCCGGGATTTTTTTCCTGCGCACGCGAAGAATTCAACCGGTCTACCAGAATATTTGCGTGATGCACCACTCTCTTCTCGCCCGGACGGATCTCAATCGACTTCACCCACTTCGTTCCTTCAATATCGGCCGGAAAAATAAAATTCCAATAGTTGTCTGAACCCGTCGCGGGCAGGGTATAGGGTTTCCGCGCCTTCAGAATCAGGTCCGGTTTCCCCAGCTGCCAGCCGGTTACAAACTGGGGCGCCACAGGCAAATCTGCGGTTACCCCCTGGGGCGCGCCTTCATCGGACCATTTCTGAAACAAGCGGATCTGTTCGTCCGTCAACTTCAACTCACCTTGAAATTTGTAATCTCCGGGCGCAGGCAACCAGGGCGGCATAATACGCTGTTTGGTGATGTAGGCAATTTGCCGCGCAAATTTGGCAGTATCGGCGTAGGTCAATAGTGGGAACGGTCCTGCTTCGCCGGGCCGGTGGCACGGGGTACAGTACTTAAAAATAATCGGTGCGATATCTCGATTGAACGTCACGCTTGATTCCGGTTTCGCAAAGGGGGGTTCTGTAGAGCCATCATCCCGCGCTTTCATACACACGCACGCCGCGAAAAAAACAATTCCCGCCACAGCGCTTGCGAACTTTCTGGAGTTCATTTCACATCCGGCAAATAGCATCCAACTGCTGGCATCGTCGCCACCGCCACCGGTTTTCCCCCGGCCGCTTCTTCAAGAGCCGCAGAAAGTTCATGCGTCGAGGGAACGCTTCTAGATCTGCCAAACTCCGCATACCAATCGTCAATTCGGCCGTGATAGAGCAGACTGCCGTTCGCAGTAAAGACCGCCGCTTCTGGCGTTACCTTTGTTTGGGCCGCTCTGACGAGTTCGCCATCGGGATCACGCAACACGCGCAACTTATAGCCAAACTCCATCATGTGACTACGAATCTGCTCGGAGGTTTCAGATTTCACCGGGTAGACCAGGTAAAATTCGGCATTCTTCCTGTATTGCTTTTCCAACTCCTGAATGGTCGGGGCGTATCGGTTTGAAATCGGGCAATCTGTCCGCACAAACAAAAACACAAGTAACTTGCCGTTTGCATGCTGAAACGGATTCAGGGCCTTTCCGTCCAGATCAACAAGGGTTCTGACAGGCGTTTGCGTCCCAGCGGGACGGCTCAGGCAGCAAGCAAGGGCCAGCGCGAGGGTTACAACCCGCACCCGTTTCGGTGGAAGCACGATCATTCGCCGAGTATACCACTATGCTTTTTCCACTCCCGCGTCGCGTCTTGCCTTTCCTTTGTAATCGATCTCTCTGCGCGTTACACTTTTTTTGACTTCTGCTCTACCTGCTACGCTCTCGCCTCGTAGCCACCGGAGGATCCTTGCATTCCGTCTCCCGACGTAAGTTCCTGCACACGGGCCTAACGGCTGCGGCGCTTACCCGTTTGCCATTCTCCAGCGCTCTTACGGAAGAAAATACATGGGCTTCGCGCCTGGCCGCCGATCCTCTTCGCCCGCAACTCCATCTGCTCCCGGCGCACAACTGGATGAACGATCCGAACGGACCCATTTTCTGGAACGGCAACTACCACATGTTTTTTCAGTACAACCCTGGCGCCGCCGTTTGGGGTGACATGCACTGGGCGCACGCAATCAGCCCCGACATGGTAAGTTGGAAACACATGCCCGTCGCTTTGGCGCCCACTCCGGGCGGCCCCGATCAAGATGGCTGCTTTTCCGGCAGCGCTGTAGGAGACGGCGACACAGCAACGGTTCTCTATACCGGGGTCAAGACTGTTTCTCCTGCTGAAGCCACTCTTCGTGATGGAACACATAATTTTCGCGAAACACAATGCTTGGCCACCAGCAAGGATCCTCTGCTCAAGGCTTGGAACAAACTCCCGAGTCCGGTTCTCGAACCGCCGAACGATCCTAAACTCACCGGCTTCCGGGATCCCTTTCTCTGGCACTCCGGACGGGCCTGGTACATGGGCGTCGGCTCCGGACTGCAGGGCATCGGAGGACGGGTTCTTCTCTATGGATCAGCTGACCTGCGCAACTGGGAATATCTTCACCCGCTCGTTTCGGGCAAGGGAAACGGAAAGCTAACGACTGACTTCGTCGATTCCGGGGAGATGTGGGAATGCCCCGACTTCTTTCAACTCGGCAAAAAGTATGTCCTGCTGTACTCCACCGAGCGGAAGGTGTATTGGCAGACGGGCGAGCTCGATCCCAAAGAACTCGTGTTTCATCCTGAAAGGACCGGCCTCCAGGATTTCGGCGCCTTCTATGCCCCGAAAAGCCAGCTCGACGCGCACGGCAGGCGCATCCTGTGGGGCTGGGTTACCGAAACTCGCCCCGAAGAAGAATTCAGTGCCGCTGGCTGGGCCGGATGCATGTCGCTGCCGCGGGCTCTCTCCCTCAACAGCGAAAACGTACTCGAGATGAAATTCCTTCCAGAACTTTCCAAACTTCGAGAATCGTCAGCTTCCTTCGGCCCGTTCACTGTTTCATCGGATCACGGCGCAGAGATGGAGAAATTCTCGAAATTCTATCTACCCGGCCCTTGCGCGGAATGCGAAATCGACATTATCCGCAAAACACTGGAGTTGTCTTTCGTTTCTGGCAATAGTCCCTGGCTCAAGATTTCATTTGATCAGGCAAAGCACGGCGGCGAATTGGTTATCGGCGGCAAAACAGTGGGCATTCCCCCCACAGACACCGGCTCGCATCGAATCCGACTGTTTCTGGATGCATCGGTCGTTGAATGCATCGTGGATGACACGATCGCTGTAACGACGCGCAATTATTCCGTCCCGAACTCCAATTTGCGCTTCGTGACCGACAACGCGAGCGTTGAAAACCTCCGGCAGGTTAGAATCTGGAAACTCAAACCGATTTCTAACGACCGCCTCACCACCGATTCCTATCTGTGATAAAACGGAATCGCACTTTTCGCTGGCCAGCTCAACTTCTGACAGCACGGCAGATTGTCTAAATTGGAGAACGAATCTCATGCTGACCAAATTCTTTCGCGTGTGTGTCGCGGCACCACTGCTGCTGTTAACGCTAACCACCCCTGTTTTCCCGCAGAGCGCGACGGCGTCGGCCAGTTCGTCCACCGCTTCTGGCGGCCTCAAGCCCATTCTCGATTACATCTCGAGCGGATGGGAGACCCTGACCCGCTCCATGAACGACTGCTCAACCATCGTTGATTCCAAACTCGCCACAAAATCCATTCTTTACGTTCCTGCCGATTTCGCTATCACGCCGGACCTGCGCGCGCTCGAATCTCGCTGCAACATCGAGGTAAAACCGTTACCTAAAGTTCTACATCACCTCGGCGAAATCGATACCACAAAGTTCAGCCCGCATGGGCTTCTTTATCTCGAACATCCATACGTCGTTCCCGGGGGCCGGTTCAACGAGATGTACGGTTGGGACAGTTACTTCATCATTCGCGGTTTGCTTCGCGCGGGGAAAATTGAACTGGCGCGTGGAATGGTCGAAAATTTCTTTTTCGAGATCGAGCACTACGGTGCGGTGCTGAACGCCAATCGTACCTACTATCTCAGCCGGTCGCAGCCGCCTTTCCTGACCTCGATGATTCTGGGAGTTTACGAATCGCAAAAGGCCCAGGGCAAAGAAGACCGTGCCTGGCTCGAACGCGCCTACGGTTATGCGGTTCGTGACCACGCTCTGTGGGTCAACGAACCACATCTGGCCGGTGATTCGGGTCTCTCTCGGTATTTTGATTTTGGCGAAGGTCCTGCGCCAGAGAGCCTAAAGGACGAAACGGATCACTACCAGAAAGTCGCCGAATATTTCCTCCAGCACCCTGACCTTGGCAATCGTCTCCTGCTCGATGACGAAAAGGGCCAGCTCAACAGAGACGCCGCCGGTTTCCGCTACGCTCTCGAGCTCTGCGACGTTCCGACGACCATGCAACGTCCCCACTGTGAGAGCGTTAAGGAACTTTCGCTCTCCCGCGAATATTTCAAGGGCGATCGTTCCATGCGGGAATCCGGTTTCGATATTTCCTTCCGTTTCTCCGCGTTTGGCGCGGACACCCATCACTTCGCGCCCGTCTGCCTCAACAGCCTTCTCTACAAGACGGAAAAAGATCTGGAAGCGATGGCCACCATGCTCGGCAAGACACAAGAAGCCCAGCAATGGAATACACAAGCCGCCGCGCGCCAGAAAGCCATCGATCAGAATATGTGGGATGACCAACTTGGCGAATTTTTCGATTTCAACTTTGTGGACGGGAAGCGCTCCACCTACGAATACGCTTCGATGTTCTACCCACTCTGGGCGGGTCTAGCCACAAAAGAACAGGCTGCGGCCATCGTCAAGAGTCTTCTGCATCTTGAAAGACCAGGCGGCCTTCTCACCAGTCCTTACGAAACCGGTGCACAGTGGGACGCACCCTACGCCTGGGCCCCCCTCGAATTTATCACGGTCGAAGGTCTGCGCCGGTACGGCTACAACGAGCAAGCCGACCGTATTTCCTACGAATTCCTTAGCACCGTCGCGGACAATTTCCATCGCGACGGCACCATCCGCGAGAAATACAACGCCCTCACCCGGTCTACGGAAGCTGCCGTCACTACCGGCTACTCCATCAATGTCGTCGGTTTCGGCTGGACGAATGCCGCTTTCCTGGAATTTCTTCACGAACTCCCCCGGCGGCAAGTCGATCGGCTAGCCGAAGAACAAATGCAAACCACCCACTAGAGGGGTGTTCTTGTTCCTGGCGTGCTGGCGCGAGTTGTATTGCAACCGCTGCTACGGTTTCACCGTCGTGGTATCTTTCATCTGTAACTGCTCCGCCAGTTTCAGTTCCCGCTCGGCATCTTCCACGCGTCCCAATTCCCGATATGCCTGTCCCAGCAGATGATGCGGTATGGCGTTGTTCGGCTCCATACTGATAGCCCTCTGCAGCGTCCTCACCGCCAGTTCGGTCTCTCCTTTTTTCTCAAAGACTTTCCCCATCAAGATAAACGGCCCGGTCGACGTCGCATCCAGCCAGATCGACCTTTGCAGCAATTTTTCCGCTTCATCAAATTTTTGCGTCCGCAAATATCCATCCGCGAGCTTGTAGTAGACCGCTGCATATCCGGGATTGAGCGCCATTTCCTGCTCCAGCGCCGCGATCGCTTCGGGAATCCGCGACTGGTAAAGATACAGTTCACCCAACAAGAAATGGGCCATCGGCAGTTTTGGGTCGAGCTCAATCGCCTTTTTTCCGTACTCCTCGGCGATCGGCCCAAAATCCAATCGCAACAGCATTCGCGCGCAGAACAAATAGGCAGCCGCCGAATCCGGCGAAACGCCAAACATTTTTCCGAACGATGCCCGCGCTTCTGGATATTTTTTTGTCTGGATATAAGCCACACCCAGAATGTAGGAAGCGTCAACATTGGCCTCCGGATACCAAGCCAGAACTTTTTCCAGATACGGAATCGCCTCGCCCGGCTTTCCGGCGAGATACAGTGATAGCCCCGTCATCTGTATCGCTTCCTGATCCTTTGGGTTTTCCTTTACGGCCTGCTCGAAACTCTTCACCGCGTTGTAGTAATCACCCTTCCTGTAATACGCAATACCCAGTTCATGCGGCAGATCTTCAGGCGGAGGATTCTCCTGCTGGAATTTTTTCAGCTCTTCAATCGCCTCATCGAATTTGCCTTGCTGCATCAACTTGTTCGCCTGAGCATACTTGGGGTTGGTTCTAATTTTCTCGGCATCGTTCGGCCGGACCGCAGGCGTTGTCGGGGCATCCTGACCGAACAGGGCAGCAGCCGTCAAAGTTCCCACCACCAGCATCATCAAAATGTTCCGGCGAATCATCACCGCACCTGCCTTCCGTATTCTTAACTGATTTAATCACACTTCTTCCTGGCGCGTTTTCTGCCCGCCCCATCCATTTAGCGCCGAAATCACCGATTTCACTCCCGATCCCCTCTCGCGGTACACTTCGGTGTGCGCTTTTCCGAATTTCCATCTCGTTTTTTATTGGCGATTCTCCCCCTCTGCACCGTCGCTTCCTCGCAGTTCAATGCATGCGCGCAAAGTCCT
Organism: Candidatus Acidiferrales bacterium; assembly: GCA_963723725.1. Classification (GTDB taxonomy): domain Bacteria; phylum Acidobacteriota; class Terriglobia; order Acidiferrales; family UBA7541; genus Acidiferrum. The sequence continues at coordinate 170,860 of CAVRSA010000008.1, read as the reverse complement.
TCTGTACCCGCGATGACAGCTCCCGGCTACCCGGCAAATGCCATTGCCTGGTTCACCGACGACGCCCAAAAAGCCGGACTCTCCAACAAAATTACTTTTGGCGGTGTGGACACCAAGAAGTACATCATCGAGACAACAGGTACAGGAGTTGCCATTTTCGATTACGATAACGACGGCTGGCCCGATATCTTCGTCGTAAACGGCACTACGCTCGATCCTCTTCCCAATTCGAAACCCGCGACCAGCCACCTCTATCACAACAATCACGACGGCACCTTTACAGACGTGACCGAAAAAGCTGGCTTGCATCATTCGGGCTGGGGACAGGGCGTCTGCGTCGCAGATTACGACAACGACGGCCACGAAGATCTTTTCGTCACCTACTACGGAAAGAATGTTCTGTACCACAACAACGGCGATGGCACCTTCACCGATGTCAGTGCGAAGTCTGGCGTCGCCGGCACGGGAAAGGCCTGGGGCTCCGGTTGCGCATTCATCGATTATGATCGCGACGGTAAGGTCGATCTTTTTGTCGCCACCTACGTTGACTTCGACGTAAAAACTGCGCCCATGCCTGGTGATCGCGCAGACTGTCTCTGGAAAGGCGTTCCGGTCATGTGTGGACCGCGCGGACTTCCCTGGGGGACCAATCTTCTCTACCACAATCGCGGCGACGGAACGTTCGAAGACGTCACGAAAAAAGCGCACATCGATGTTACCAATGGCCATTACGCGTTAAGCGTTTCCACCCTCGATTTCGATGAAGACGGCTGGCTCGATATTTACGTCGCGTGCGACAGTACACCCAGCATTCTTTATCGCAACAATCACGACGGCACTTTTACCGATGTAGCCGTTACCGCAGGTGCAGCCTTTAACGAAGACGGAACCGAGCAAGCCGGAATGGGTTCTACCGTTGGCGATTTCAACGGCGATGGCCACCTCGACATCTTCAAGACGAATTTCTCAGACGACACATCAACTTTGTATGCAAACAACGGCGACGGTACGTTCAACGACGTCACGTTCGCTGCCGGTCTCGGCCTTTACACCAAATATCTAGGCTGGGGCGCGATGTTTTTTGATTTTGACAATGACAGTTGGCCCGACCTTCTCTTAGTGAACGGCCACGTCTATCCCGAAGTCGATCGCCAGCATCTGGGCAGCGACTACGAGGAGCCTCGCATTCTCTATCACAATCTCGGAACGGCAAAATTTGAAGATATTTCTGCGAATGCAGGTCCTGGCATCACCATGCACAGTTCTGCGCGCGGACTGGCCATCGGCGATCTCTGGAACGACGGCAAGCTTTCCGCCGTCGTCAGCAATATGAATTCGACACCCAGCTTGCTCGTCAACCAGGTCCGCTCCCCCAATCACTGGATTGCGATTAAAACAGAAGGCACAAAATCAAATCGCGATGGCATTGGTGCGCGCATTCGGGTCAGAACAGAGAATCGCATTCTCGTCGACGAAGTTCGAACAGGCTCGAGCTACAACTCCAATAACGATCGGCGCGTACATTTCGGCCTCGGCCCTTCGCCCAAAATTCAGTCGATTGAAATCCGCTGGCCCAGTGGCCTGACAGAAACCTTCGACTCACCCAAAGCAGACCAGATCCTCCTTCTACGAGAAGGCACCGGCAAACCAGTTCACTAATTGTTCTAATGATTCGTATCGAGTGCAAATTTCCCTACGCTCGCCACTCCCACAAACTTATCCGCCCCGCCGTAATACAAGTCCCATCCGTGCTTCGCACTGACCATTCCTTCTACAAAGACCACGTTCGGCACCTGCCCTGCTTTCTCCCACGCCATTTCCGGGTGAAACACCGGTACTTCCGACCGATAAATAATCTTCGTCGGATCATTCCGGTCAAATATCGCAATCGCCGTTCGATAGATCAGGTTCTCATCCGCCCCGTTATAGACCAGCAAAATCCCATCCGCAGTCAGAATTGGCGGCGGCCCCGGTTCCACAACTCGCGAATCAAATTTGCCCTGTCGCCGCGGCAGCACAGGTGCCTTCGTCTCTTCCCTCCAATGCAGCAGATCCGTTGAAGACGAAATCCCCATCTGGTCGGTCCGGTCAGGCGCAGCTCCGAGCCAATACATCCAGTATTTTCCGTGAATCTTTTCCTTCAAGATTGCGCCGGACTTTGTCCAGCCGACATTCCAGTTCCCCTGATCGGCCGGCAACAAAATTCCCTTGCGCTCCCAGTGCAGCAGGTCGGTCGAGGTCGCCAGGCAAAGCTGCGCATCTTTCTTGTTGTATCCCGTGTAGGTCATGTAGAAGACGCCGGCAATTTCAACAATGCGGGGATCTTCTACGCCTCCACCCTTCTCATACTCCGCCTCCGGCGATAGCACCGGCTCTGCCCGGCGTTTGAAGTGAATTCCATCGGAACTTTCAGCGTATCCCAGTCGAGAGGTCCCTGCTCGGTCCTGAGCCCGGTAAATCAGCACTGTCTTTCCGTCTCGCTCGACTGCCGCGGGATTAAACGTGCCTGCGGACTCCCAGCCATCCCCCTGCGGCGAAATCACGGGCTCATTTACCAATCTCGTCCATCCGGTTCCCGTCACCGTCACCAGCAGAACAGCTGCCGCCAAACTGAAGTGGCCAATCCTTAGATCGGCCACGTTTCCGATTCGCTGATTTGTCCTTCCGTGATCGGACATATGAGGTTCTCCAAAGTACCGGTTCGAGCCATCGGCGATCACTGTCGCTCGTCAACCTTTTTTTCCCCCGAACACTACTTTCTTCACAATTCCTTCGCCTTCTTTCACATAAATCAACTGGTTCGCCTTTACATCCTTCAATGCCTCTACTGTCCCGCTCGGCCAACGGATCTCGAGCAAATCGACCTTCTCGGCTGTGCCCAGGCCGAAGTGCACCCGCAAATCATTCTGCGAAAAATAACCGCCACCACTGCGCACTTCGTCGATCTGCGAATGGGGTTTCCCCTGTCCAGGCGCCTGCGTCACGCACTTCAACCGTGCGCCGATTCCGCTGCGATTTGATTTCGTCCCGATCGTCCGTACCTTGAGCCAATTGTTCTTGAGCGAAGTATCACTGCGAATCAATTGCGGAGATTCATTCACGCAATTCACTACGAAATCCACGTCACCGTCGTTGTCAAAATCCCCGAATGCGCACCCCCGCGAAGGAGATGGAACGGAAATACCCGGGCCGGCAATTTCCGATACGTCTTCGAATTTCCTGTTTCGGAGATTCTTATACAGCAATTTCCGTTGTGCGTATCCGGCTTCCGTCCGCAACTGCTCCACCTCCGGATACACGTGTCCGTTGCAAATCAGGATGTCCGGCCAGCCGTCGTTGTCAAAATCGAAAAAGCCGACTCCCCAGCCCAAGTACTGCGTGTGCTTTCCAAGTCCAGCCTCGAACGTCGCGTCTTCAAACGTCCACGCTCCCAGATTGTGATAGAGCGAAGGAGTATCCCCGGCAAAATTCGTCTTCACGATATCCAGATTGCCATCGAGATCGTAGTCCGCTGCTGAAACGCCCATGCCGGCCTGGGGCTTTCCATCCGCGCTCAGCGCACAACCGGCTTCCAAGGCCACATCGACAAATTTCCCATTTTTCTGATTCTGATAAAGGGCACTGGCGGTCGAATCATCGGCCACATAGATGTCTGGCCAGCCATCGTTGTCGAAATCACCGGTCAACACGCCCAATCCGAATGTTCCGTTCGCTTTCAGGATTCCGGAGCTCTCTGAAACATCGGTAAACGTTCCGTCGCCATTATTGTGGTACAGAACATTTTTTCCGCCCGTCAGTCCCGGCGGCCCGCACGCCACCATCACCCCCTTGTACAGACATGGCCCCGATTCCGGCACGGGAGCCGTCGCCAAATCCAGATCAATATAATTGGCCACAAACAAATCCAGTTTCCCATCACGGTCATAATCGACGAACGCACAACCGGAATTCCATCGCTTACCGTTTCCCGCGACTCCAGCCTTTTCGCTCACATCCGTGAACGTTCCGTTTCCGTTGTTGTGGTACAAAACGTTCTTTCCAAAATACGCCACAAACAAGTCTTCATATCCATCGTTGTCGTAATCACCGATACACACGCCCTGGCCCCAGCCGCTGTGCTCCAGTCCGGCTTTAACCGTCACATCGGTAAATGTTCCATCGCGATTATTTTTGAACAACCGGTTCGTCGGCGCCTGCCCGGAGGGAAATCCGCCCAGTCGCGTTCCATTCACGACAAAAATGTCCAGCCACCCATCGCTGTCGTAGTCGTAAAAGGCAATCCCGCATCCTGTCGTTTCCAGCAGATATTTATTTTTATGTTCACCGCCAAACACGGTTTTTGAATTCAGTCCCGCCTCCTTCGCCACGTTCACGAAGTTCACTCCGAGCGGCGAACTCTTGCCCGATTCCTGCGCAGCAAAGTCCGCCCCTGCGCTTGGCCGCGCCAGCGCCAGCACCTTCTCGAGCGGGTAAATTAACGCTGTACCCGTTAACGATTCGACAAACTTCCGGCGTGTAGTCCCCAAAAACGTTACCTTCCCGTCTCCGTCCCTGTATTTCCCGCTGGCCTTTTATCATACCCGACTTGCTGTTCCTCAAAACTGCGGCTATCGAGTCGTTAGGTTCTGCTTTTCCGACCTAACTGGTCATACATTTTTGAGAAAGGTCCAGGAACCTGTCTGCGATATTGGGGGCGTCCGCTCGTACTTGCCGCACCGGTCGCTTTGTGGAATATTCTCAACGGCAGCAACAGGGGAATCCATGCGCAAGGCCTTCGCATTTCTATCTCTCTTTTTCATTCTCTGTACCTCCGCTAGCGCGCAACAGAAATCAACCGACGCCGAAGGTCATACCTGGTGGCAACACGCCGTGTTCTACGAGGTCTATCCGCGCAGTTTCGACGACAGCAACGGCGACGGCATCGGGGACCTCAACGGCATAACCTCGAAACTCGATTATCTCCACGATCTTGGCGTAGATGCCATCTGGATCACTCCCTGTTTTCCGTCGCCGCAGGTCGATTTCGGATATGACGTTTCTGACTACGAAGCGATCGATCCGATGTACGGTACTCTCGCCGATTTTGATCGGCTGGTCGCGGAAGCAAAGAAACGCAACATACGCATCATTCTGGACTTCGTCGTCAATCACACATCCGATCAGCACAAGTGGTTCATCGACTCGCGATCTTCAAAAGAGTCCTCTCATCGCGACTGGTACATTTGGCGTGACGGGAAAGGCCCGAATCAGCCGCCGAACAACTGGCTTTCCACCTTCGGCCTCTCCGCCTGGAAGCTCGATCCCGCGACCAATCAGTATTACTACCATTATTTTTATCCTGAGCAGCCCGACCTGAACTGGCGCAATCCCGCCGTCGAAAAGGCGATGTTCGATTCCACCCGGTTCTGGTACAAACGGGGCGTCGCCGGATTTCGTCTCGATGCTGTCGATACAATGTACGAGGACTTCAAGCTCACCGATAATCCTGTCATCGCCGGCAACGATCAGTTCGGACGTCCCAACATGAAGGAGATCTACAACAAGAAACTTCCGGAGATGCACGGCGCCCTGCAGCGATTGCGAAGCGTCGCTGACCAGTACAACGCGGTCCTCATCGGTGAAACGTGGACGCAAAATGTCAGCGAGTTAAAGGACTACTACGGTTCAGGCGGCAACGAACTGCAAATGCCGATGGATCTTCTGCTCACCAATCTTCCGCTAGACGCAAAAATCCTCCGTGATCACATCAATGGAGTCGATGGTAGCGGTCTTTGGCCGACCTACGTCATCACCAACCACGATATCCCGCGCTCTTACTCGCGAATGGGCGACGGAAGGCGTAACGACGACATCGCCAAACTCATGGCGGCCTTCTATCTCACCTTACGCGGCACCGCCATCATGTATTACGGTGAAGAAATAGGAATGGCCAACAACAACCCCACTCGCAAGGAAGATGTGAAGGATCCCATCGGGCAACTCGGCTGGCCCAACGTCATAGGTCGCGACGGCGAACGCACTCCCATGCAGTGGACGCCCGGTCCCAACGCCGGTTTCACCAAGGGAACTCCGTGGCTTCCCGTTCCCGCTTCCGCGCAAACGCACAACGTGGAAACAGAGCGAGGGGATCCAGACTCCATCTTGAACTTTTACCGCCGCGTGATTGCGCTGCGTAAGAATGACGTTGCCCTGCGCGATGGGAAGTATATCTCGCTGAACGGCTCCGACCCGAAGGTTATGTCCTACTTGCGGCAATACGGCGAGGACGTTGTTCTCGTCGTCCTCAATATGTCAAAGACCGAGCAGCAGGAGGCGTTTGACCTCTCGGCAGAGGGGCTCGGTTCCGTCACCGCGCACGTGATGCTGGCGACGAAAGGCAGTTTAGCCAATGAGGGAGCACTGAAAACCGTTACCCTTGCACCGTACGGTGTCTACATCGCCAAACTCGTCAAATAACTGTGTTCTTGATGTATCGGAACGCGCATCGCGCCATCGCTTTGTAGATGCGGTTCCGTTCGGAGATTTAAGACAGGATTCCGGTCCCGGCTCTAGAAATCTCTTCACGTGTGCCATACTTCAGGCGATTCCCAGTCTCTTCTGCAACTCTTCAAGCGAGAGTCCCTTGGTTTCTGGATAGAAGAACAGAACCACGACAAATTGCACCACCATCATCGCTGCAAAAAAGACAAACGGGTAGCCGCCCGAACGTGCCGCCATCACCGGGAAGATCAGCGAGATAATTCCGTTCATCATCCAGTGCGAAAAACTTCCCAGGCTCTGCCCTTTCGCGCGCACGCGATTCGGAAATACTTCACCGATATACACCCAAATCACGGCACCCTGTGAAAACGCGAAGAATGCGATGTATCCGATCAGCAGCCACACCAGTAGATCTTCGTGCTGGTGCGACAGGAAGATCGCCGCCACTCCGGACAAACAGATCGCCGTGCCCACTGCACCGATGAGCAGCAGCTTTTTCCTCCCCACCTTGTCAATCAATGACATGGCCAGCATCGTAAACACCAGATTCGTGGCACCAATCGCCACCGCCTGCAGGTCCGAGGAGACCTTATTGAATCCTGCCGCGGCAAAAATGTCGTTCAAGTAATACAAAATTGCGTTTATTCCCGCCAATTGATTGAACATCCCGATTGTAATCGCCAGAAAGATCGGCAACCGGTACTTCCAGCTGAAAAACGCGTCGTCCTTCATGTGATCCGCGTCAATCGATTCCACAATTTGCCGCAGCTCCAGTTCGTAATTCTCCTCGCCAATCAGCCGCAGCACTTCGCGTGCTTCGTCAATTCTTCCCTTCTTAGCCAGCCACCGCGGACTCCTCGGAATTCCAAACAGCATCAGCAAGAACGCAGCCGCGGGAATCGCCGCCACTCCGAGTTTCCATCTCCATTCGAGCGCGCCCAGGTGGAATGTGCCCACAACGAAGTTCGAGAAGTATGCCACCAGGATTCCGAATACCACATTGAATTGGAAAAGTCCTACGAGCCGTCCGCGCCACTTGGCGGGAGCAATTTCCGCTATATACATAGGCCCCAGAACCGATGATCCGCCGATCGCCAGTCCGCCCACTACGCGAAACAACACGAGCGCCGTCCAGCTCCACGCAAACGCGCAACCCACCGCGGAAATAAGGTACAGGATCGCCATCACGCGCAGGCTGTCGCGCCGCCCGTATTTATCCCCGGGGATTCCAGCCAGCATCGAGCCGATAATTGTCCCGAGCAGCGCGCTCGACACCGTAATCCCCAGTGTCGCAGGCGTCAGCCCATAAGCAGCCGTCAAGGCCTGCGTTGTGCCAGCGATCACTGCGGTGTCAAATCCGAACAGCAGCCCGCCCAGGGCCGCAACCACCGTGCTGCGCAATAGATAGGAGTTCAGTTTCATAGGATTGGTTTGCACTCTACACTTCCACTCAAACCCTTTTCAAGGGAGTAAATGCTTTTGTCTCGCTGGTTGTCCTGCAGCAAGTGGCGGCCCCCCCCAACGTCTCGGTTTTTTGCCAGAATTGGCAGCTAAAACACCTTTCCCGCCTCCGCCTTCACTGGCTCCTTTTTTGAATTCTCTTCGACCTTTGCCAATATCTTCGCCAACTCCGCGCGCGAGAAATATCGTCCGTTAAAAATGACCGCCGCAATCTTTTGGGTGTTCCCTATATCAATCAGTGGATTGGCATCGAGCAACACTAGGTCCGCGTACTTCCCTTTCTCAACCGTCCCTTGCGTGTCTTGCACCCCCAAAAATTTTGCGGGGTTAATCGTCGCAGTCTGCAGCGCCTCGAGTGGGGTAAACCCCGCATCTACAAACCGCTGCATTTCCTGATGCAGACCGAATCCCGGCAATACATACACGGCTGGCGGGGTATCCGTCCCTGCGAGAAATGGCACCCCCGCTTTCTTGAGCATCAGCACCACCTCCAGCTCTTTCGCTACGAACGCTTTTCGCGTTGCCAGATCATCTGTCCCAAAATTCTTCTCGATGGCGGCTGTCTCTGCCTTCCACGCTTTGTCTTTCCAGTAGGACGGCACAAATTTCCCGTGCGCGTCTTTCCCAAAATCAATCGTGTCGATCAGGTTCCCGCCGCGTTCCCAAACGAGCGTGGGGCACTGCCAGGTCTGGTTGTGCGCCAACACAGCGGCCAACTTCTCAGCCCGTTGTTCGTCGTAGGTCGCCAGGAATTGAGATTCAGTTTTTCCGCCCTTTAAGAACGTATTTTCGAGCGGCGAGCTACCTTCAAATATTCCAATCAAGTGTTCGAAACTGCTCATTCCGGCATTGCTCATGGACTCCGCCGTGACTGCATCCGGCACATGTCCTTCAAACGCGATTTGTTCTTTCTTCGATTCTTCCGCGATTGCCTCTACCGCGTCTCCGGGAATCAGCGATTGTAGTTTGATGAAGTCGGCTCCGCGCTTCTTCAACTCCTGCACCGCACGCCGTCCGTCTTCGGGCGTCCTGATGATCATCACACTCGGGAATGGCGAGTTCTCGCCATCGAGCATCGGACCAGGTGTCACAATCCGTGGCCCGATCAAGCTCCCACTTTCAATCAAGTTCCTCCAGTTCTGGACCACATCCAATTCGCTACCCATATCCCTCACGCCGGTAACCCCGTTGGCAATAAACAGCGGCAACGAGATCTGCTCTGAGTTCGGAAACCAGTCTCCAAATGCGAGGTGCACGTGCATGTCCCACAATCCCGGTATCAAATAGCCGCCTTTGGTGTTCACCGTTGGCGCGTTCCGGGGATACCTGGTCTCCTTCCGCGACCCTACGGTCGTTATTTTATTCTTCTCGATGATCACGATCTGGTCCGGATGAACTTCTCCGGTCCGCACGTCCACCACGTTTACATCCGTAAGAACCAGCGTATCTTCGAGAGACCAGTGCTGTCCCAGCGCCAGGCCAGGCCAAGCCAGCAACAAAATCACGACAGTTCGCAACGCCACAGCGATGGCCCTCGGGAGGACTCGCGGTCTTGGGGAGAGCATTCGGAAAGTGGGGTCAACATCGCTCAGTTCATGCACGCACACAACTGCAGCAAAACAGGAAGGTAGTTGCATGTCCCGCATTGTACTTAGGAAGGAGTCACGATTGACGCGTGCAAACGGCGGCGTCGCCAGAGAGTAATCGTTGTCCGGCAACCTGCCCGATAGCAGGCTAGTTCCCTTGCGTATCGAGCGAACGCAAAAGCGACTTTCCTTTTCTGAACCACGGACGCTCACGTCGCCGCATGTAATCTGGCAAAGTCCGTTTCTTCGCGAGCAGCTTTTGAGTCCATTCGCGCGCGTCATCTTTGAGACCCTGTTTGTTTAGAAAACACGCGTAGTTGTAGTAGGTCTCGCAAGTCGTCGAAAATTTCGTCACGTCTGCAAACAGGGCCGCGGCTTTGCCTTCATTTCCGGTCTTGGCATACGCATCCGCCAGGAGCCCGGCAGCTCGCCAGTAATCGAATTTGCGATCGCCAGTCACCACACGCTCGAGATCGGGAATGGCGCCTGCAAAATCGCCTAAATTCAAGGTAGCTTGGGCTCGGTAATAGAACGCATACGGCGAATCATCCCTCGCCGCGATCGCACGGTTAAATGCGTCGCGGGCTTTCGCGAATTTTTTCTCTTCGAGGTATAGCTCTCCGATCTCCTCGTAGTTGCCGGCGGAGGGATTATCAATAATCTGTGTTTCCAGATTTTGAATCCGTGATCGCCTGCCAAATCCTTTCCACACTCCCCGCAATAGCGTTAGATCGGGCAGGATTTCAATCAGTACGTAAGCCGCCGCTCCAATCACTCCGCCAAAGATGATGATAAAAAACCAATAATTTTCCGGACGCCGCCTTATGAAATGCACTATGGCGAGGATCTGAAGGATTATTCCCCAAGGATAAAAGAGATGGAACATGACTCAGTGAGTGTAGACAGAATGACGCGTAAAGCGATAATCGTCCAACAAAAGCTGCAGTTGAAGCAGATAAAAGGTTAAGTCCAGAGCCGTATCCCGATGTTGCGTGCTTTCGTTTGGCCGATCACCCGGACCGCGATGAAACCCTCACCGGGTGCCGCCAGCCGCACTCGCCGCCGGCACGAAATGCATCGATTCCGGCGCACCCCTGTGACCTGGTGTGAATTCCTTTTCCAGTCGGCGCTTGGCCTGCGGTTGCTCGCGCTACTCGTTAACCGAGAGGGGCTGCACTCCGTTTTACGCTGAGCCTACACAGACGTGTGAATCGTTGAAACTACTGGCTTGAACTCTCGCCAACTTCTGGCTACCCTTTTTAGTCTGCGGTGAAGGCCATCCTCGTCCGCAGAACACTCGAGGATGCTCGCTGGAAAGAAAGGACTTATCTCGAGACAGGGCGTCCCGTGCACCTTTTGGATGAAGCAGAGCATCTGCAGAGTGCGGGAGTGATGAGCAGCGGTGGCAGGCATTACATTCATCCAGACGCAACCTTTATATAGGACGAAAGCACGCAAAGCAGTACGCAGCGAAGTTAGCGAGAAGGACACACGCCGCCCGGTAGTCCCTTCCAGAAGGTAAAACCGAGTTACAAAGGAAAGCATGGCACGTTCACTGGTCATCGTCGAATCGCCGGCAAAGGCGAAGACGATCAACAAATATCTGGGGAAAAATTTCGTCGTAAAGGCATCCATCGGTCACGTGATGGATCTGCCGAAGAAGACGATCGGTATCCGCCTGCCTCAGGAAGCGGAGAAGCCAAAGAAGCGCAAAGCCAAAAAGAAGGGTGGCAAGGTAGCCGCAGCGAAGCCACTGAAGAAAGAAATCCTCTTGGACGACCCCAAGATCTTTGAGCCGACACTTCAGGTGATCCCTGGTAAGGGAAAGGTGATCAATGATTTGCGGCGTGCCGCGAGCACGGCGGACGCTGTATATCTGGCCGGCGACCCTGACCGCGAAGGCGAGGCAATTTCCGCCCACCTAGCGATGGTGCTGTCGAAGCCGGCGAAATTCCTGATCAATCCGGATGATTTGAACGGAAATGGCTACGAGAAGAACGGCAAAAACGGGAAAAACGGAGCTGCGACCGCAGAGACAGCGAAAGAAGAACCAAAACAAGCAGCAAAAGATGAAGCTCCTACGGGAAAGGCATCGCTCAAGGCGGGCGCCAAAGGAAAGGCCGCAAAGGACCGGAAGGCATCGAGAAATAAGGACGAGATTTTCATCGAGCCGATTGACCCGAAAAAGATTTTTCGAGTGACTTTTAACGAAATTACCCCGAAAGCAATCCGCGCAGCGTTTGAGAATCCTCGCCAGGTTGACGCACAACTGGTCGATGCTCAGCAGGCGCGGCGGGTGCTGGATCGGATTGTGGGCTACAAGATTTCGCCTCTGCTGTGGGACAAGGTGCGGCGCGGATTAAGCGCTGGACGAGTGCAGACGGTAGCCCTGCGATTGATCGTAGAGCGCGAGCAGCAGATACGAGCCTTCGTGCCCGAGGAATACTGGACGATTCACGCGATGCTCGATTCCGGAGAACCGCCGATTTTCGAGGGGAAGCTGTCGAAATACAAGGGCGAAGACATTGAAGTGAAAAGCCAGGAAGCCGCCGACAAAGTGGTGTCCGCGGTCAGTAAGGCAAAATGGCAAGTCTCGAATGTAGCGCTGAAGGAAAAGAGAAGGAATGCGCCACCGCCCTTTACCACTTCCAAACTGCAACAGGCCGCGTACAACCGCTTGCGATTTACTGCTAAGAGAACGATGGCTCTGGCGCAGCGATTGTATGAAGGCATCGACCTCGGCGACGAGGGATCCGTTGCGTTGATTACCTATATGCGTACGGACTCCGTGCAGGTTTCCAACGACGCCCTTGAAATGGTGCGGAGCTTTATCCCCGAGCATTTTGGAACTTCCTACCTGCCGGAGAAACCCAACTTTTATAAGTCAAAAAAGGATGCCCAGCAGGCCCACGAAGCGGTGCGGCCAACCGATGTGAACCGTACGCCAGAAGACGTTCGGAAATATCTCGAAGACGATGTATTCAAGTTGTATCAGTTAATCTGGCAACGGTTTGTGGCGTCGCAGATGCTGCCCGCGGTATATGACAACACGTCGATTGATATTTCCGCTGGCGACTACACCTTCCGGACAAACGGATCCATCCTGAAATTCGATGGATATCTCAAAGTTTACGCGATTCCAGTTTCTGGCGCCGACCGCGAAGAGGATGAGAAGGACGATGAAGGGGAAGGCAAAACGCTGCCGCGGGTGACTGAGGGACAGGTGTTGAAGCTTGATTCGATCCGGCCTGATCAGCACTTCACAGAGCCGCCGCCGCGATATACAGAGGCGACGCTTGTCAAGGAACTGGAAGAGGATGGAATCGGACGGCCGTCGACATACGCGGCGATTATTTCCACGATTGTGGAACGCGAGTATGTAAAGAAGGAACAGGGCAAATTCACTCCGACGATGCTGGGCGAACGGGTGTGCGTGCTACTGATCAAAAGCTTTGAAGATGTGTTCGATGTGAAGTTCACGGCGAGACTCGAAGAAGAGCTCGATGACATCGAGGAAGGAAAGATGCCGTGGCGGGAATCGGTCCGGGAATTCTGGGAGAAGTTCATCGTCGATCTTGATAAAGCGGGCGATGAGATGGTTTCATACAAGGCGGGAATACCAACCGGGAAGAAATGTGAAAAGTGCGGGGAAGGCGAATTACTCGAACGGATCAGCCGGCACGGATTTTTCCTGGGTTGTTCGCGTTATCCGGATTGCGACTTTATTCAGGACATGTCTGAGGAAATTGCCGTCGACGCCGAAAACAAGATCGAGTATTGCGAAAACTGCGGCAAGGAGATGGCTGTCAAGCGCGGGCAGTTTGGGGCATTTCTCGCCTGCAAAGGCTACCCGAATTGCCGTACGACACGGCGACTGGTGGCGGGAACGCGAATTGCGCTGCAGCCGGATGAACCTCTCGATGAAAAGTGCACGCTGTGCGGGAGCGGTTTGATCAAGAAGCACGGACGCTATGGAGATTTCATCGGCTGTTCAGGCTATCCGAAGTGCAAATACACGCGAGCGATTACGCTCGGCATCAAATGCCCGAAGTGCAGTGAAGGCGAATTTGTCAAACGGGCAAGTATGGGTCGTGGTGGACGCGGTCGGATGCGCTTCTTCTACGGTTGCTCGCGTTATCCCGATTGTGATTATACCTCTGCAAATATGCCACTTGATCAGCCTTGCCCGAAGTGCGGCGCCCCGTTCATCGTGGAGAAGAACAGCAAGATTGGGCGGGTCTACGCGTGCGTGAAAGAAGGCTGCGACTGGGAGAAGTTGGCTCCGGAAGAGGAAAAACCGGCAACGTCGGAAGAAGCGCCCGTTGCCGTGAGGGTATGACCGGCGCGCCCCAGTTTGCCGACTTGGATGGTCATCTGCGGGGCCCAGACCGCTGAACCCGCTCGCTCGTGTGCCTGGGATTGTAGCCCGATGAAGGAAACAACCACAAAGTTCATTGAGTATCTCCGGTCGGTGAAGAATTCTTCGCCGCATACCATAATTAATTACGCAAACGATTTAGAGCAGTTTGTAACGTTTCTCTCGCCACCCGGGACCGGCTTTCCCCTACCTGCGCAAATCAATCACCACTTGATTCGGGAATTTGTCGGACACCTGCACGAACAGGGCCTCGAAAAGAGTTCAATTGCCCGGAAGCTGGCGGCGCTGCGGTCGTTCTTCAAATATTGCGTCCGGGAAGGGATCCTTAAGGAAAATCCGGCGCGATTGGTGCCCACACCCAAATTACCGAAACGAATTCCGATGGTGCTATCGGCGGAAGAGATGAGCGGGTTTCTCGATCAGATGGCGGGTACGGAAGAGAAGCTGTCCACCACCAGACCTAACGCAAAACGGATTCGGGATTTGCCCGGCAGCTCCGGACCAGGATTAACAAGAGCACCAATGGAAGATACCCTGCTGCTGCCGCGAGACAGGGCGATACTGGAACTGCTGTATTCGGCAGGACTGCGTGTCAGCGAGCTGACGGGTCTGAACCTGGTACACGTGAACCAAAAAGAACGCATGCTGAATGTACGGGGCAAAGGAAATAAGGAGCGAATCGTGCCGTATGGAGAAAAAGCGGCAGAAGCATTGCGAAAGTACTGGCCATTGCGAGAGAAGCTCCTGAGAGAGTGTGAAGAGGAATCGCGGCGAGGAAGTGTAGAAGCCATATTCCTGAATTACCGCGGGAGCCGATTGACCCAGCGCAGCATCGGTCGAATTGTAAAGAAGTACGTGCGACTGGTGAATGTAAACTGGGATTTGCACCCGCACTCGCTTCGCCATGCGTATGCGACACACCTGCTGGCAGATGGTGCAGATCTGCGCGCCATCCAGGAATTGTTAGGGCACCAGTCCCTGTCTACGACCCAGAAGTATACCCACGCATCGATTCGCCAGCTTATGGATATCTACGATAAAGCACACCCGCATTCATGACCCATTCGATTGCCCTCAGTTGCTGAAACCGGCACAAGTTCCCGGGCGCCGATGACAGGTTGCGCCGAAACAGGAGGTGCGAGACCCCGGTCGAGCCAAAATTAGGGATTCTGGATGGCCGCCCGAGTGTAGGACAATAGCTGTTTGCTCATTGGGGAAAAGTATCGGGATGATGCGCATTCTGTTGCTGTTCATTTTGTTTCTTCTTCCGCTGGGCCTGGCTCAGTTGGCGGAGGCGCAGGACAACTACGAAATCCAAGTGTACGGATCGGAGACGGTGCCAAAAGGAAATACAATGGTGGAATTGCACAGCAACTTCACCATTGAGGGCACCACGACCAGTACGGACGGGCTGTATCCCACAAACCACGCATTTCATGAAACGCTCGAGATTACGCACGGATTCAACGATTGGTTTGAGGTGGGGTTCTATCTCTTTACCTCCCTCAAGAATGGGTATGGATGGGATTACGTCGGGGATCACATCCGACCACGCGTGCGCGTACCGCCGAGCTGGAACTGGCCAGTCGGCGTGAGCATCTCGCAGGAATTTGGCTATCAGCGACGGCAATTTTCCACCGACACTTGGACTTATGAATTGCGTCCCATCGTGGACAAGCAATTGGGCCGATGGTATCTGGCATTCAATCCGGCATTTGAAAAAGCGATTGTGGGTCAGAATTCGAACCAAGGGTTTGGGTTTTCGCCGAACTTCAAGGTGAGTTACGACATCACCAAGAAGATTTCGGGAGGACTCGAGTATTACGGCTCGTTTGGTCCGGTAGATGGGTTCTATCCCCCGTCACAGCAGCAACAGCAGTTTTTCCCGGCGGTCGATTTAAATGTCTCGCCGAAGTGGGAAATCAATTTCGGAGTGGGTGTGGGCGTAACTCGCTCGACAGACCATTTGATTGCCAAGATGATTTTGGGGTATCGATTCGATTTTTGAGAGAACGGGAGTGGAATGAAACAATTGATCGCACTGGTATGCCTGCTGCTGTTGCAGCTTGGAATCAGCAACACAAACGCGACAGACCGGACAACGGAATGGAATACGCTGGTCGATGATTACCTCGAAAAGGTGTACTTCCCGGAGAATCCGACGGCGGCGACCGCAGCGGGAATTCATCGGTATGACGGACAAATCGAGGATTATTCTCGGGAAGCGGCGAATGGAGAGATTCGCACGCTCCACGAATTTGAAGCACGCATTCTGCAGTTTTCCCCCGAAGGACTGCGTGCAGTCGATGCAGCCGACCGGCAGATTCTCCTGGGGATAGTACGCAGCGAACTTCTGACGATTGAAACAATCCGTCCACTCCAAAAGAACCCTGATACATATTCTAGCGGAATCTCAAACAGCGTTTACGTGCTGATGAACCGCAAATTTGCGCCGGCTTCGGAGCGAATGCGTAGCGTGATTGAACGAGAGCGCAAGATGCCGGAAGTGTTGAAACTTGCCAGGCAGAACCTGACGGATGCCCCGAAAGTGTATACGGATATAGCGATTGAGCAGTTGCCCGGAATTATCGGGTTTTTCGAGAAAGATGTGCCAAGCGCATTCACAGAAGTGAAGGATCCGGACTTGAACAGGGAATTTGCAAAAACGAATGCTGCAGTCATCACCGCCTTGAAAGAATATGGGGTTTGGCTGAAGACGGATCTGGTATTTAACTCCAAAGGCGATTTCCGGATTGGCCCGGAAGCATTTTCAAAAAAACTGTTGTACGAGGACATGGTGAACACGCCGCTCGCTCAGTTGCTTGCCGTCGGGACAGCGGATCTGCACAAGAATCAGGCTGAATTCAAGCAAGTGGCGAAGGAGATCGATCCGAAGAAAAAACCGGCGGACGTAATGAAAGAACTGGCGCTGATGCACCCGGCGCCCGATCAATTGCTGGCTACGTTTCGAGGAACGTTCGATGGATTGATCACCTTCATCCAGGAAAAGAAGATCATCACGATCCCGGCGGGACCTACACCGATCGTGCAGGAGACTCCGCCATTTGAAAGGGCGACAACGACAGCGTCCATGGATACGCCCGGGCCCTTTGAGACGGTGGCCAAGGAGTCTTATTTCAACGTGACGTTGCCCGGTGCACACGACAGCATCGAAGAAATCGCTAGCTTAATGGCAGGATTCAATGTTGGTACGATCGTGAGCACCTCGACGCATGAAACCTATCCGGGTCATTACATGCAGTACCTGTGGACGCCGCGGTTCCCGACTAAATTGCGGCAAGCGTTCTATGCAAATACAAATTCAGAAGGCTGGGCACATTACTGCGAACAGATGATGCTGGACGAGGGGTACGGCCAGCCCGGAACCGGTGCAAAGGACGGGCGGGAGGCAAAGTACATCCGCCTGGGACAATTGCAGGATGCATTGCTGCGGGATGCCCGATTCATCGTCGGAATTCAGATGCACACCGGCAAAATGAGTTTCGCACAGGCAAAGGAATATTTCGTTAAGGAAGGATATCAGTCTTCGAAGATTGCCGAAATTGAGGCGAAACGAGGAACATCCGATCCAACTTATTTATACTACACGCTGGGCAAATTGCAGATTTTGAAACTGCGAGAAGACTATAAGAAAAAGATGGGTGCAGGTTTCACGCTGCAGAAGTTTCATGATGAGTTTATGGGTCAGGGTTTACCACCGATCGCAGTGGTGAGAGAAGCGATGCTCGGAGATGGGTCACCGGTCTTGTAGAAGTAACCTAGGTGCTATCAGCGGCATTCCGGTGCCGCCGATCATTCTACCTCGCAGGAGGGTAGACCTTGATCCAGTGGTTGCGCATACGAGCCTTCAGCGTTTTTCCCGGAGTGCTGGAAATAATCAAATCTGAATCCTGAACGGGCATGTGACAATCCACGCAATCGTCGTGGATGGCCGTGCCTAATTTCGTAAATTCGCCGCAATCTCGCTCCTGGTGGCACTGCAAGCATTTTTCGGAATAGGCGGCCGCCGGGCGCTCCGGCGTGTGGACGTCGTGGCACGTACTGCAGGTCATCTGGGAGTTCTGGTAGCATCGGCTCCGCTCGGTGAGGGCAACTTGATTGCCGTGAACGTCGACGCGAGCATCAACTTCGGGATGCGGTAGCTGAATGAATTTGTCGAGTTCCTGGCCCGGCAGGTAGGTGAAGGACTCGGCGATGGGCTGGCCGATTCCGCCATGGCATTGAGCGCACACTTCGATCTGGCGTTCACGTGAAAGTGAAACAGGATTCACGATTGCGGCCGGAGGCACTGGGCTCGTAGCAAAAGGTCGGCCTTTCTTCTCTGCTCCTACGTGAATGCGGCCCGGGCCGTGGCAACGTTCGCAGGAAATTCCAAGGACGAAGTCTGTTTTGCTGTAGGCGTTTTCGGCTTTTCCCGAAGGAATGGAAGCGAAGTAAGTGGCGTGGCATTCAAGGCAGCGCGGGACGATGGGACGGTTGAAGTCGGCAGTTCCGTCGGGAAAGCCGGGGCTGTTCACCCAGTCGTGAAGCTCGGTCCAGTAGGAGACCGGAAGCTGAAACAGCTGATTCCCCTTCCAATACAGGTAGGTCTGCCCTTTTGCACCCGACCCGGTAACAAAATCGATACGTTCGGAACGGGTCGCTTCGTGCGGAGGCTGCCAGAAGACAGCTGTTTCGTAGAAACCGGTGGGCTTTCTGTCCATGCGGAATCGAAGATCGGGATCGCTGGTCTTGAGGATGTTTTTTCCAGTAGAAAAATTGCCCAAAACGGAAGCGTCCGACGGGAACTGAGAAGTAAGAAAGTGATTGGTTTTTGAGTACGTGTTGTTGATCGATTGATGGCATTCGCGGCAAGCAGAATCGCCGACAAAGTCACGTCTGGAACTAGCCGCCTTCAAGGGTGACAGCGATTGGGCGCTCGTGCATGGGCTGAACCGCAGGGCACCCAGCGATAGCAGGAGGAGCATGATTCTGGCCCGGCTCACGGAGCACTCTCCTCGTTCTACGGTAGCGGATCAGAGTCCGAGTCTCAAGGTGGGCGGCGGTAACTCTAACGTCGACCTATCGAAGAATTCGTATTTCTTCCTTGAGGGATCAGACCCAGAATGGAGGCAACTCACTACTGCCCGGAGCATACCCGCGACTGAGTGTGAGGGAGGACTGCTGTAAATGGATCCGACAATTGTCGCGCCATGGAGTTTCGATTGGGCGTGGGGCTTACCGCTGATTGCGTTTACGGTAATCATTCACGCATTCGGACTTGGATACATTAACGGACTCGTTTCAAAGGCATTCGAACGCAACGGAAAGAGGCGTTTGCCGCAGAGCCGGTCGGTAATAATCATGGGCGGTTCTGCGCTTTCTGCGACCGTACTGCATGGTTTTGAAGCGGCGATATGGGCGAGTGCATTTACGCTGCTCAGCGCATTGCCAGATCGAAGGTCCGCGATGCTCTATTCTCTCAGCGCCATGACGACTTATGGACATGTCGACATCCACCTCGAGCGAAAATGGCAATTGATGGGTTCGCTCGAAGCATTGAATGGATGGATCCTGTTTGGACTGACGGCCGCGTTTTTGTTCAACGTGACACTACGAATTTGGCCTCACCTCAGTCACACGGACAATTCTGCCTAGTTTTGTTTCAATCGCAGCCAACACATGGGCGGCGTGCAGGCTTGCCAGAAAGCAACCCTGTAAGTATTGACAATGGTAGGCCTCGAGGGAATCGGTCCAGAATAGGGCCCGGTCCGGAGAAAGTTGGAAGACGGGGGACGAAATTTGCGAATTCGAGCTGTTTCGTGGGTGGTAGCATCGAACTGGAAATTCCCCAACTGAAGTAAAAACAGACATTCAGTCGCTTGCCAGCCAGAGCAGGAGAAGAACAAGCATGAGCTCAATCTCGGTAAGCCTTATCGTGTTCGGTTGCCTTTCCGCAGGTAGTGCTGCCGGAATGCTGCTGCGAAGCGTTGTGCCGCGGCATCACCTCAGCCCTGAATCTAAGATGTCGGTCCAATTAGGAATGGCGTTGGTCTCGACCATGTCGGCGCTGGTCTTGGGTTTGCTGGTCAGCTCGGCAAAAAATTCATACGACACGCAAAGCACGGAATTGACCGTGACAGCGGCCAACGTCTTGCAATTAGACAGTATTCTTGCCCACTACGGTCCGGAAACAAAAGATGTCCGTGAAGATCTGCGTCAGGCGTTACAAAAGGCTCTCGACACGTTGTGGACAAAGGAGAAAAATGACCGCATCGCGGGCAGTTCCCGCACCTCAGAAATAATCTTTGATAAGATTCAGGAGCTGACTCCCAAAGATGAAAACCAGCGAAATATGAAAAGCCAGGCGCTGACACTGCTCGAGGGAGTGAGACAGATGAGGTGGTTGCAGTACGAGCAACTGAGTAATTCCGTGCCCATTCCACTGCTGATCATACTGGTTTCGTGGCTGACGATGTTGTTTGTAGGGATAGGACTATTTGCACCCGCGAATGCGACGGTAATCGCGAGTCTTATCGTATCCGAAATTGCGGTTTCGGCAGCAATACTGTTGATTTTGGAATTTTATAGCCCATTCGGAGGGCTGATTGAAGTGTCCAGCGCTCCATTACGCGCAGCCCTTGCGCAACTGGGACATTAGGTTGTTCTGCCGGGCGAAATTGGCTGGTAACTCGAACACGTCGTCGGCGTCATCGCAGGTTTCAAGTACCGGATAAACGGTTTGTAGATAAAGGAACTGGCATGAAAACCAGAAACTGTTTGCTATTGCTGTTGGCCTTTCTAGCAGTCCCGCTTGCGTCTGCGCGGACCAAGACGGATGTGCTCGTGATGAGGAACGGTGATCGGATAACCTGCGAGATCAAGGGGCTAGACGCCGATACTCTCTATATTAGCGTGGATTACATCCTGAGCACGCTTTCCGTGAACTGGGAGAAAGTGGACCATATAGAAAGCAAGCAGCTTTTCATCGTCAAGACGCAGAACGGATTGGTGTATTCCGGCTCCCTTTCGACACCAGAAACGGTAGCAGACCGTCCCATACGCATTGAAATCCTGGAGCCTCCGGCAAATCCTGTGGAACTTGAAAAAACACAAATTATCAAGATGGATGAAACTTCAGCCAATTTCTGGCAGCGTTTTAATGGCAGCATCGGATCAGGCGCGACCTATAACAAGGGAAACTCATCTACGCAGTACAACCTCAATTCCGAGGTGAATTACCCGCGGGAACGGTGGTCCGTAGGAGCGAACTATAATTCAGTACTGTCTTCTAATACCGGAACTTCAACATCGACCCGCAATGAACTCAGCATCAGCGCGCAGCGTCTGTTGCGATGGAACAACTGGTACTACACGGGGATCGCGGACTTCCTGCAGAGTTCCACACAAGGGATTCAGCTGCAAAGCAGTATTGGAGCAGGTATTGGGCGATATCTTGCGAACACGACTCACGCGCAAATTTCACTAGTTGGCGGACTCGCGTGGCAGAGGATCAATTATCAGGCCAGCATCATTCCCGCGAAAACTCAGAACGTCGCGTCTGGATTGCTTGGCGCAGAGGTTAACCTTTTTTACTTTAACAAGACGAGGCTTTCATTGAATACCTATCTGATGCCGGCGCTCTCTGAGCCCGGACGGGTTCACTACAGTCTGCAAACATCGTATTACGTGAAGATGTGGAGCAATCTGACGTGGAATATTTCCTTCTATGGGAACTGGGATAATCAGCCGCCGCCCGGGTTTTCCGGGAGTGATTACGGGACCAGCACGGGACTGAGCTGGACGTTTGGAAACCACTGATAACGTACCTTTCTAGAAGGGAGAAGAACCCATACCAACGAGCGTTATTTCTTCTCGAGTTCAGGCAAGAGCTCGAGGAAAACATGGCCGACGATAGCGAGGCTGCGTGGATCAATTTTTTGGAGAGTGTCCTCAGGCGTGTGCCAGTAAGTGGATTCGATGTCGTGGTCGAAGTCGATGATGTCTGTCGCCGGAACGCCCCGACGAATAAACGACTTATGGTCGTCACCACCCAGCGAAAACTCCTCGTTCACGAAAATATCAGCGTAGCCCAAGCGGGCGGCGGTTAGCCAGATGAGGTCATTGAGCCAGGGCGTGGAACCGGCCTCGCGCCGGATTCTCAGATTCGGCGGCCCGATCATATCGGCAAGAATCATCGCCTTGATACGTTTGAGATCGCCAGAAAGGGCCATGGTGGCAGCCATCTCGCGACTGCCGTATGTGTTGTTGGAGTCGTCGATCCACTGAACGGTCTTGCTGTCCGTCCAATTACCTTGGGCTTCCTCGCCATCGAAAAAAGCGAACCAGACATTGGCTGAATTTCTGCGAGCGCATATGATTCGCGCCAGTTCAAGAAGCGTGGCAGTGCCGGAGCCGCCGTCATCGGCGCCGACAAAATTGGGGATGCGGATTGTATCGTAATGGGTTGCGTAGAGAATAATCGCCGAACTTGTGCCAGGAGCCTTGGCGACGATATTTTTGAACCTGATCGTGCCAATCGGACTGGATCCGGTAAATTCGTGTTCTTCAACCTGGCAGCCAGAGTCCTTCAATTCGGAGGAGAGATAGGCTTGTGCGGCGCCGATCTCGTCTGAGCCAGGAGGGCGAGGCCCCAGTGCTACGAGATGGTGTACATGCTCATAGGCTCGGCCTGAGTCAAAACCGCCGAAAGACGCAGGCGATAGCTTGGCGGCACGTGGTGTCGAGGATCGTTCGTTGGAGTGGGGCGGTTCGGAGCTGCACCCGTAGACCAGTAGCAGGATAGCCGGTAGTGATGCTCCGCAGGTGCGCACGAGGACTCCACAATCAAAGAGGCGCATTGAGACGATTCAGAACTTAACACAGAGCTGGAGGACGCACCATCGCGTTGGGCTCCTGCCGGTGTCTCAATCGGGTGTGAAACGCAACAGATGCCTCTTGCTCAGGATGACAATCTCGGGACTGGGATGATCGTGGGCGCGGATTTGCGGCGCCAGCTGACTTGTGCGATGGGGCCAATCAGGAAAACGATTGCTGCGGCGCCGATGAAGGCCACTGCAGCTACGATTAGAAACGCCCAGAAGAATCGGCCCGTGAGCTGGAGCACATAGCCCGTGACGGCCGGGGCAACGACTCCGGAAAGATTGCCTGCGAAACATTGGAATCCCGTCCAGCGGCCGGCGGCCTTTGGACCAGCGAGTGTCTGGGCGATAACCCAGGTATTAGAAGCGGTGACGCCGAAAAAGATGATGCCGAGTGTGATGGCCGCCGCAGAAAATTTCGGGTCCCCTAGAACGGAGAGACCGACAAAAAGTCCCGCAAGGGCGAGCCCACCCCCACAGAATGTCTTGCGAGCAACTGTGGGCGTTGCTCCGCGTACGATCCATCGATCCGAGAGCCAACCGGAGAACATCGAAACGCAGGCACCGAGAAGATAGGCAAGACCACCGATTTTGGCCATGTCGTCCATCGAAAAATGGCGTTCACGCACGAGATAAAATGGCAGCCAAGTAATCAGGAAATAGTTGAGGTAATTTCCGCAGAACAGGCCGACGCAGGTTCCCCAAGCCGAACGCATACGTAAGAATTCGAACAAACTGGGTGAGTCGGAAGTGTCGGCGTCACTGGCAATGACCTGGCTCTTTTTTGGCATGAAACTGAACCATGGAACGAGCCAAAGCAGGCTCACCAGACCCAGAGCAACGAAAAAAGCGCGCCAGCCGAATCTGCCGATAAGCATCCCGCCAAAAAACATCCCAAAACCGGGCCCCAAAACAAGGCCACTTGCGATTGCAGAATTGGCGATGCCTCGACGCTCTGGCGGATAATTAAGGGAAATAATTTTGGAATAGGACGGGAAGGCGACCGATTCGCCCATGCCCAGAAGCAGCCGCAAGACAAAGAGGGCCAGAAAAGTGTGCGCGATGCCGGTAGCAGCGGTCGCGGCAGACCAGATAAAAAATCCTGTAGCGAAAACAAGATTGACGTTTATACGGTCGACCAGCCAGCCTGAAAACAGTTGTGTGCAGCCGTACGTCCAGAAAAAAGCGGAGAGAAGGAACCCCAGCTGGACCGATGACAAGTGGAGTTCATCCTTGAGCATCGAGGCGGCGATCGAGAGATTGCCCCGATCGAGGTAGTTTAGGAACGATGATATTCCGAGGAGGGCCATGACGAGCCAGAGAGCGACGGGAAGGCGAGCGCGAAAATCAGAAGTGGTGGACATGAAATGACTGGGCAGTATCATCGTAGGGGCGTGGGCGATTTGCCAAGGAAAATGTCTCGATACATTTAGGTAGGCAACCGAGTGAAACCAGGAGGAGGATGTTTTCGGGCTCACAGGGAGTGCCATCTTCCCGTTCCTGTTGCGGGGCAGCTTGTTTATAGACTTGGGCACGCTGGAATTGTCACTGGGATTGATGCGGAATTGATGCGTTGACGGTATGGAGAGGGACCCGTATAATTAGAGTTTGCCCTTAGAGCAATTTGGAGGAGTGATGTACGCAGTCATACAGACCGGTGGAAAGCAGTACCGTGTCGCGCCGGGCGACACCATCCGCATTGAGCGGGTCGCAGGGGAAGTGGGCGAGCAGGTGAAATTTGGCAAAGTGCTCGCGGTTCACACCGAGGACAAGAAGGTTCTGGCTGGTTCGGACGCATCAAACGCGTCGGTAACCGGGAAGATCGTCTCCCAGGGACGAGCGAAAAAATTGACCGTTCTGAAGTTCAAGAAGGGCAACCAGTACAAGATTCAGCGTGGCCACCGTCAGAATTACACCTCTGTGCAGGTCGGCGAAATCAAGCTGTAATTCAAGTAAAAAAATTTGTAGGGACCGGCCTAGGTGCCGGTCCCTACGTAGCGAGAGGAATTTACGTCATGGCACATAAGAAGGGCGGCGGATCTTCAACCAACGGCCGCGATTCACACGGACAGCGACTCGGAGTAAAGAGGTTCGGCGGACAGTTGGTGAATGCCGGAACCATCCTGATCCGGCAACGCGGGACGAAGCATCGTCCGGGTGTAAATGTAGCGAAAGGTAAGGATGATACGCTTTTCGCCTTGGTCACCGGTTATGTGAAGTTCGAGGACAAGGGTCGTGGGGGACGCTACATCAGCGTAACGCCAGCCGAGCTTGCCAAGGCCTCGAACTAAGCCAGGAGAAGATTCCAGCGGCCCCGGTGACTGTGCCGGGGCCGTTTTTTTGTTTGTGGTGATCGGAAAATCGGATTAAGTTGAGATCCTCCTTCAAGAAGGCTGGCATTCGACCCTGGCGACAGAAGGCAGAGACCGCGGTGAGTATGTGGAAGACGACAGAATAGCGAGAGTGACGTGTTTGTTGATGAAGCAAAAATATGGGTAAAGGCCGGAGACGGCGGAAATGGATGTGTGGCATTCCGTCGCGAGAAGTATGTGCCGAGAGGCGGACCGTCGGGCGGTGACGGCGGCGATGGCGGAAGTGTCTATCTAGAGGCCAATCCGAACGACAACACTCTATTGCGCTATCGTTATAACCGCGAATTTAAAGGCGATCGCGGGCGTCACGGAGAAGGTTCGAACTGCACGGGAGTTTCGGGCGCCGACACGATTTTGAAAGTGCCAGTGGGCACGCTCGTCTATGACGAGAACGGACACGAGTTGCTTGCGGATTTGAGCGCTCCAGGACAGCGCGTGCTGGTCGCACAGGGCGGCCACGGCGGACGCGGGAACCAGCATTTTGCGAAGCCTTGGCATCAGGCGCCGCGGGAAAAAGAAGAGGGGCAGCCCGGAGAAGAACGCCGGCTGCGCCTCGAATTGAAATTATTGGCCGATGTTGGGCTGGTGGGATTCCCGAACGCCGGAAAGTCCACGCTGATTTCCGTGATCAGCGCTGCACGACCGAAAATTGCGAATTATCCGTTTACAACGCTAGAGCCGAATCTTGGCGTTGTAAATGCGGACGGCGGAACGGGCGGGCATGGTACAGAGTTGGGACGCACCTTTGTGGTTGCGGATCTGCCTGGACTGATTGAAGGCGCAAGTCAAGGCGCGGGACTTGGAATCCGGTTCTTGAAGCACGTCGAACGGACCCGGTTACTGGTGCATCTGATCGACACCAGTGTGGCGAACGACATGGATCCGGTAAAGGCTTACGAAATCATTGAAGGCGAACTGCGAGCGTTCAGCGAAACGCTCATCAGGAAGCCCATGATTGTGGTCGCCACAAAGATCGATGCGACGCCGGACCGGTCGAAACTAGACGAGCTCCGAGAGTTTTGCAAGAAGAAGGGATTGGAATTTCACGAGATTTCCGCTCCGACGGGCGACGGTGTTCGGGAGCTCGTGCGATCGATCGCTGACGCGCTGGACAAAATTCCGCGAGAGACTCTCAAAGAAGACGAGAGTCTGGCAGAACAGTCCGACGACGAAGGCATGGCCGAATTTGCGGCAGCTGAAGCGGCGGAGGCAGACGATGAACTGGAAGATGACGAAGGAAGCGAGACAAAACACTGAGAATTCGTGAGAGAATCGGACCGGGCCAAGAGTCCGGAGGCGCATTGGCGACCACCCAGGCGAGCCGCACGGCAGTCAGGCATCATCCCCGGCGAATCGGCTTGTTTGGTGGATCTTTTGATCCAGTCCATTCCGGTCATCTGGCGGTCGCAAGGGCCGCCGACCGGCGATTCAATTTCGATGAGATCCATTTCATCCCGGCCAGTCGTCCCCCCCACAAGCTCAAGCAGCACCTGGCGCCTTTTCCTCACCGTTTTGCCATGGTGGCGCTGGCCTGCACGGAGCATCCCCATTTTGTACCGTCACTTGCCGAGGCTGGGGAAGATTTCAGTGGCACGCAATTACACTATTCTGTGGATACTGTTCGATACTTCCGTCATGCATTTAATGGTATCGGGGACAGGATCTTCTTCATCATCGGGGCCGACGCATTTCTGGACATCCCGATGTGGAAGGAATATGAGACGTTGCTGGGTTTATGCGACTTCATTATTGCAAACCGGCCAGGTATACGACTGGAAGCTCTGCGCCTAGTGATCCCGCCGCATTTGCACGCTGGCCCGACCGACGCGAAGCGGGAGAAGGACGACGACGCCGTGGCACATGGATCGCCGGTAGTCGCACGATTGAAGAAGACCACAGTTTATCTGCTGGAAAACGTAGCGAGCGAAGTAAGTGCGACGGATATACGACGAAGAGCAAATCGTGGTCAATCGATTCATGGGATGGTATCGGCAAGAGTGGAGGAATATATTTTGAAACAGGGACTGTACCGTTGAAGCTAGCAAACTTACCAGAAGGTGTACGCCTTGCCGTAGAAGCGACGCAGAACAAACAAGCAGGCGGGATTACGGTCATTGATCTGAATGGTCACGCCGCATTTACACAGTATTTCGTGATTTGCACGGGATACAGTACACCGCAGATTCAGGCCATCTGCAACGAGGTGGAGGAGCTTCTGTATAAGGGCATGAAGCGCTCACCGGAGCACCGCGAAGGACACCGCTCGGCGGAATGGGCGTTGCTGGATTTTGGCGGATTTATCGTTCACGTATTCGGTGAACAGGCCCGAAGGTACTACGACCTCGAGAGATTGTGGAGAGCTGCGCCGAAACTCGAAATTCCAGATGAAGTGGAAAGCAACGGAAAGGAGCTTTCCGAGAGAGTAAGCTGAAGATTGTCCCAGCCCGGAATGCTGCCCCCGGGAAACGAGGGCGGCCGGAGATGTAAGATGTACAGTGAGCGATTGCCTTGGATCGGTGAAGATCCAGCTTCGCAGAAACTCTTCGAACTCGCCCAGCGAGTGGCCCCTGTTCCTACGACGATCCTGATCAACGGAGAGAGCGGTACCGGAAAGAAGTATCTCGCACGCCTCATCCACGAATTAGGACCCCGGCGTGATACTCCATTCATTCAAATCAACAGCACCACACTGCCCGGAAAGCTGGTGGAAGCGGAGCTTTTCGGATACGAGCGGGGAGGATTTCCCGGAGCTGGCGATCGGAAGCTGGGAGCCTTCGAACTGGGAATGAAAGGCACCGTCGTTCTCGAAGAAGTTGCCGCGCTGACACCAGCGACCCAGGAAAAATTGCTGCATCTGTTGCGGGAACAGAAGCTTGAACGATTGGGTGGCAGGGAAAGCATCGCGGTCGAAGCTCGCCTCATTGCGATGACGAGTGTGGATATGGATGCCGCGGTGAGAGAAGGTCGATTCCGCGGGGATTTGTATCAAAAGTTGGATACGGCGAAGATCTCGGTCCCACCCCTCCGCGAAAGGCCTGTCGATATTCTGCCGCTGGCCGAACACCTGCTGGTCATACTGCGTGCGGAATATGGAAGGTCCCAAGCACGTATAGGGGAAAGGACGAAGGCGCTCTTCCAGGCCTATGTATGGCCTGGCAATGTTCGCGAACTGGAGAGCGTTCTCGAGAGAGCTTTGGCACACGCAAAAGGCGAGGTACTCGAGCCGGAGGACTTCCCTGCGGAGATCCAAGCTGCGGGAAAACACGCCGGAAACGGAAGATTGCGGGCACTCGAAGATGTGGAACGCGAAGCTATCCTGGTAACTCTCGAAGCCACGGAATATCAGATCGGTAAGTCAGCACAGATTCTGGGTATAAGCCGGAAAACGCTGCTCGAAAAAAGAAAGAAGTTCGGGATGAAATAAGGCCGGACTGGGCGCATGACCGTGCACCGGCTCAGATGCGCTTGATGATGACGGCTGTCAGGTCGTCCATTTGTTTGGTCCCGTTTGAAAAAGTCAAGACTGTGTCATAGAGAGATTTCAAAATTTGCTCGGGAGAAAGGTGGCGCGAATCACGAATGGCCTGTTTCAGCCGAGCGTGGCCGAATTCCTCCTCCTGGGGATTAGCCCATTCAACGAAACCGTCGGTAATTAAAAGAAAGAAATCCCCTTGCTCTAGATAGAGTGGCGTGGCGGGCCCGGAGGTGAAATCCGGCAGAATGCCGAAAGGTACCCCCTGCGAGTCGATTTCAGTAAACGTGTCGCTTGCCACGCAATAACTGAACAGTGGGCCATGTCCAGCGGAGAGCACTTCGAGTTCTCCGGTCGCGGGTTTACAAGCGGCCGCTACAAAGGTTACGAAACGCGTGGGATCGAGATCGCGTGCGAGAGCGGCGTTGATGGCGGTGAAGGCTCCAAACAGGGTGTGGTTAGCGGGGAAATATGTGCGGGAGTACGCCCGGCAGACTCCTGCAAGCATTGCGGGACCGATACCATGTCCGGTAACGTCAGCGAGTGAAACGACGAGGCGGCCATCGGGAAGAGCGCTCCAGTCGTAATAATCACCGCCAGTTTCGTCGGCGGGCTTGTTCCAACCGGCGATGGCGTAGCCCTCGATTTGTGGCGATTCGTTAGGGAGCAAGGACTGTTGAATGTCGCGAGCGACCTGGAGGTCATGCTGAATGCGATCGAGCTGGCGCTTGGTTTCGCCTTCGCGAAGGGCGGCTTGAACATGTTTGCGGATTTCGCGCGCGACAGCCGCCGCGACGGCTCCAGCAATCAACAGGATGATCGCATAGAGGCTGACATCGGTTTGCGTGATCGGTGCGGGTGTTCCGGGAACCGGCGGACGCCAACCCAAGTACACGGCGGCCACGAGATAGGAAACGGTCGCAGTAAGGCCAGCGAGCCAGCAGATCCAGGGATTTAAGCGGAGGATCGAAAGAATGATAAATATGAAAAAGAGCAGTGTCGCGGGGCTGGCTATGGGCCTGTAGGCCGCATCAAGCGCCGCGCTGCCCAGCCAAGCAATACCGACGGCAGGAATTGCAGTTTCGAGAATGGTAGTTGAAATCCAGAGGAACTGGGGAAAGTTTTCACCTCGGCGGATGGCCCGATCGACCAGACGAAGCATCAGGTATTCATAGACCGCAAGGATCGAAGCGAGTGCGATGTTCCAGCCGACATGCATGGTGTAGAGGGTGGTGTGAAGCAGGAAGAGTCGACCGGTAAGAACGACCAGCAGGACCGCGATGAACACCAAGAGACCGAGGATACGGACACGCTCACTGCGAAGCTCGGCCAGGCGCAAGGCCTGGGAATCGAAGGTTTGTTCAGCCATAGATTTGAGAGGTCATCATAATGGGAAGAAGAGGATTTTCAATGAAAATTGATGAGGTGAACTACATGGGAATATGGGGAGAGGCAGAGTAGACTCTTGCGATGAGAATTCGCTTATTAATGCTGGGAAAAACCCGCAGGCCGGAGATTATTTCCGTGCTCGAGGATTATGTGAAGCGGATCGGAAGAACCAACCCGGTGGAAGTGACGGAGGTCCGCGACGGAGCAGCCGCGGTGAAGAAGTTGGCCGCGGACAGGTCGGTGACAGCATTCTTGCTCGATCCCGGCGGAAAAGCGATGAATTCGGAAGCGTTCTCACAATGGATTGGGGAACAGAGGGACCGCGGGACGCGGGAGATCGTATTTCTATGCGGGGATGCGGATGGATTTCCGGAAGTAGTACGGGAGAAGGTAAAGTCAAAAATTTCGTTGAGCAGCATGACTTTTTCGCACGAATTAGCGCGGCTCATGCTGGCGGAACAGATCTACCGGGCGTTCGCGATTTTGTCGAACAGTCCATATCCGAAATAGGATTTGGGAAAGCTGTCCAGGCCCCAAATGCAGGTCGACTGGCAGGTATGCTGTTTGAGTGGGAATATGCAAGAATTGGCGGCGGGAAACACATGAGAATTTCAGCGGACAAAGATCAGCCTTCACTGGCAGTTGAGCTTCCGATTGTCAAACCATTGCCGGATTACGATCTCCATCAGGTCGAACAACCTACTCCGAGGGATATTGATGGGGTCCTGGTATCGCAGGGATTTCGCGACCTGGTCGATGACGCGCGGGGAGTCCTGATGGAATTGATCGCGAATCCGCCCCAACTGCCTAATCGGACGGGACGAACGGATCTGGAATTGAATCACATTCCGGATTTTGAGATTACGCAATTAACCGGAGCGATCTGTCCTGGAGAGGAAGAAGTTTACCGGCCTGGCTTGTGGATTGTCCTGAAAGACAGAAATTCTCCGGAAAACAAATCGCTGAATGAAGTGGCGATGGAACATGCAAGATCGATATTGCATGAATTCGTGAAGCGACTGGGGATCAGTTGAGAATTGCGCGGCCGGCAAGAGATGGAAGAGGGAAATAGATGGCGAACGAAAAAGGGCTTTTGATTGTTTACACCGGACCGGGCAAGGGGAAAACGACCTGCGCGCTCGGAACGGCATTCCGTGCTGTGGGACAGGGCCTGCGCGTGTTGATGGTGCAGTTTATCAAGGGTTCGTGGCATTACGGGGAACTCGATGCAGCCAACATGCTCGGCGACGATCGGTTCGAGATTCGGCCGATGGGACGAGGATTCGTGAAAGTGGGAGGAGCTGAAACCGACCCGGAAGATATCCGGATGGCGGAGGATTGCTGGGAAGCGGGTCGCGCAGCGATCTACAGCGGGACATACGACCTGGTGATCCTGGATGAAATCAATTACACCGTCAGCTACAAAATGCTGGACGCGGTAAAGGTTGTGGAGGCACTGAAGAACCGGCCGGAGCAGGTCCATGTGATTTGCACGGGGCGAAATGCTCATCCGTTACTGGTGGAGCAAGCCGACATGGTTACAGAGATGAAAGAAGTGAAACACCCGTACACCAAGGGTATACTGGCGCAACGAGGAATCGACTACTGAACCGGGGCGCTTCGCAATACCCGCTCCGCGTATGGCGAGTTTGGTTTAGAACTGATACTTTAGGATTTACGACCACTCATTATGTCTTGGTTCAAGCGTGACAAAAAATCGATCGATCAGGCAACCCCACCGGAAGAACGGCGGGTGCGGACGGAAGGATTGTGGGTAAAGTGCGAATCCTGCCGGGCCATCGTATTCCGCAAAGATCTGGAGGAGAATCTGCTGGTCTGTCCCAAATGCCACTTTCATTTTCGAATGAATGCAAAACAGCGTCTGGAATTGTTGCTGGACGGAAGATGGACAGAGCACGATGCGGGAATGGTCTCAACCGACCCCCTGAAGTTTGTGGACAACAAGCCCTACGCCAAACGAATTAAGGACGCACAGAAAAAGTTGGGAGTGAATGACGCAATCATTACGGCCGAAGGACAACTGAACGGCCGGCCGGTGATTTGCTGCGCAATGGAGTTTGCGTTTATCGGCGGTTCGATGGGTGCTGTGGTTGGGGAAAAAGTGACACGAGCGATTGAGATGGCGATCTCGACACGACAACCGCTGATCGTGGTTTCCTGCTCCGGTGGCGCGCGGATGATGGAAGGCACCATCAGTCTGATGCAGTTAGCAAAGGTATCGGCAGCGCTGGCGCGACTGGACGAAGAAAAGCTGCCCTACATATCGGTGCTGACCGATCCGACGACCGGCGGTGTGACAGCGAGCTTTGCGATGCTGGGCGATTTGAATATCGGGGAGCCGGGCGCACTGATCGGATTTGCGGGTCCGCGGGTGATTGAACAGACGATTCGACAGAAATTGCCGGAAGGATTTCAGCGGTCCGAATTTTTACTGGAGCATGGATTCCTGGATGCGGTCGTGCACAGGAAAGACATGAAGGGTTTCATCGCGAACACGCTTGATCTTCTGATCTCCTGAAATGAACTACGAAAATGCGGTTCGGTATCTGCTGACGTTGGGCCGCGAATTGGCTGCACCCACGCAGGCTGCTGCAGCAAAATTCAACCTGGAAAATATAACGGCGTTGCTCGAACGGTTGGGACGACCGGAACGGGCGTTCCCGTCGGTACACGTTGCGGGTACAAATGGAAAAGGGTCCACGGCAGCGTTCATCGACTCCATCTTGCGGAAGGCGGGTTTCCGGACTGGGCTGAACACTTCGCCACATCTGGAAAGGATTACTGAACGGATTCGGATTGACGGCGAAGAGATCAGCGAGGAGTTGTTTGCAGAGATCTTTACCCGGATTGCTGCGGCGATTGAAGGACTGCTGGCCGATGGACGTCTAAAGGCGCATCCAACGTACTTTGAGTGTGTGACGGCGATTGCGTTTGAAGCCTTTGCGCGGGAACGAGTGGACTTCGCGGTGGTCGAAGTCGGGCTGGGCGGACGGCTGGATGCAACCAATGTGATAACGCCTGTAGTATCGGTAATCACTCGAGTTGATTTCGATCACGAGAACTTTCTGGGGCATTCACTCGGAGAAATTGCGAAGGAAAAGGCTGGAATACTGAAAGAGAACGTACCGGCGGTGATTGCGGGCCAGCAGGAAGCCGCGCGGGCGGTGCTGCTGTCGGTGGCCCACGAGTTGCGGTGTGCGGTGACTGAAGTTCCCGAAGCATTTGCGATCGAACGGGAGCGGGTTGAGGACGGATTTACTCGTGCGACCGTTTTCGAAAAGGCCAGCGGGAGGAGATTTGAGATTGCTCCACAGTTAGCGGGGCGTTTTCAATTGAACAATGCTCTGAATGCTCTCGCCTGCGCGCGAATTTTGCACGGACGGAACTACAGGATTTCGGATGCAGATATCGCGGATGGCATCCGGGGAGCACGCTGGCCAGGCCGTATGGAACGGCTGCAGAAAAACCCGGATGTTTATCTGGACGGGGCTCATAATCCCGGTGCGGCGCGTGAGTTGGCGAGATTCCTTGAAGAAACTTTCGCGGGGCGGAGAATCTACTTGCTGTTCGGAGCGATGCGCGACAAGGCCATCGATGAAGTGACCGGACTGCTGTTTCCGCTTGCGTATGAAGTCATTTTTACCGAAGCGAATACGCCGAGAGCGATCAGCGCCTCCCAGCTGGAGCAGCTCGCGGGGCATCATGCAACGAGGTCGGTTGTGGTCCCCGAGGCCGAGAAGGCGCTGGACCTGGCGCTGGCCCGCGCGCATAGGGATGATGCGATATTTATTACTGGTTCGCTGTACCTCGTCGGGCAAGTGCGGCACGCGTGGCGGGAACGGGACAAATTCGCGCAAGGTCCGGAAAAGATTTAGAATGACGGGGAAATTCGGAGCGCGCAATGACCTCGAAGAGTGAACTTCTGTATCCCTAGTGGAGGGCATCTGATCTGAAAGTTCGCCGCCAGAAGATGGAGTGCGGAAATGAAATCTTGAGGAACTACGCATGAATGATGAACTGAAAAACGAAACTGGGCTAACCGCAGCACCGCTGGTAGGCATCATCATGGGGTCATCGTCGGATTGGGAGACGATGGAGAACGCGGCCAACATGCTGCGCGATCTGGGCGTTCCTTTTGAGACGCGCGTGGTATCGGCCCACCGGACACCCGACTTGCTGTTTGAGTATGCCGCGACGGCGGAGCGGCGCGGGATCGAAGTGATTATCGCTGGCGCAGGTGGCGCGGCGCATCTGCCCGGAATGTGCGCATCGAAGACCGTTTTACCAGTTCTGGGCGTGCCAGTCGAATCAAGGTCACTGAAGGGACTCGATTCCCTTCTCTCGATTGCGCAAATGCCCGGAGGGATTCCCGTCGGAACACTCGCCATAGGAAAGCCCGGTGCGATCAACGCGGCGCTGCTGGCTGCGTCGATTCTTGGCGGGAAACATCTGCGATTTCGCGAGGCGTTGCGGACGTTTCGTACGGCACAGACCAACAAGGTGCTGGCCAACCCGGATCCCGCAAGCGGAATTCTGGCGAAGCTTACGGTAGTGAGAACGAAAGCGAAAAAGAAAAAGTGACGATCGGGATATTGGGTGGCGGGCAACTGGGCTACATGCTGGCACTGGCGGGATATCCGCTGGGCCTGCATTTCCGGTTTTTGGATCCTTCACCAGAAGCTCCTGTGGGCCGGATCGCGCATCGGGTCACGGCAGAATTCACCGACACGCTGGCTCTGCAGCGATTCGCACAGGGACTGGAAGTCGTAACGTATGAGTTTGAAAACG
The DNA here is from genome assembly GCA_963723725.1 of Candidatus Acidiferrales bacterium. Lineage (GTDB taxonomy): Bacteria > Acidobacteriota > Terriglobia > Acidiferrales > UBA7541 > Acidiferrum. The sequence goes on along the minus strand of CAVRSA010000008.1, from coordinate 136,031 downwards.
TGCCCGTCGAAGCAACCCGACTGCTGGCGGAAAAGACTAACGTATATCCGCCCGTGAAGGCTCTTGAAGAAGCACAAGACCGGCTGCGCGAAAAAACTCTATTCGAGAAGTTGGGAATTGAGACGACCGAATTTGCGCCGCTCCAGACGGTTGCCGAATTTGATGCCGCGATCAAGAGAATTGGGCTCCCGGCCATTCTGAAGACCCGGCGAATGGGCTACGACGGCAAAGGTCAGTGGACGCTCAAGAGGAATGAAGATGTGGAAAAGGTTCGGGGAATGTTGCCGAGCGTGCCGCTGATTCTTGAAAAGTTCGTAGCGTTCAACAGCGAAGTGTCGATGTTGGGCGTACGGAGCAAGACCGGAGAGACCGCGTTTTATCCGGTTGTTGAGAATCATCACCGGGATGGGATCTTGCGTCTGTCCATTGCACCCGCGCAAAATTCGACGAGCGAAATGCAGGCGGCGGCCGAAGAGGCTTCGAGGAAAGTCTTGGAAACGCTCGGATACGTTGGCGTGCTGTGTATCGAGTTCTTCGAAGTGGGTGGGCGATTACTTGCAAATGAAATGGCTCCGCGAGTCCACAATTCCGGCCACTGGACGATCGAAGGCGCAGTCACCAGCCAGTTTGAGAATCATCTACGTGCAATCTTGGGGATGCCACTCGGATCTACAAGCGCTATAGGGTGTTCGGCGATGATTAATCTCATCGGGGAGATCCCGGAAGAGAGACAAGTGTTGGCAGTGCCAAATACTCATTTGCATTTGTACGGGAAATCGCCCCGGCCGGGCCGCAAGTTAGGACACGTCACGGTGCGGGCAGACCGGGCAGATAAATTGAAGACCCGGTTAGCGGAACTGCCGGATTTCTTTAAGCGCCCGGAGTATTGCCTCGGATCATTTGGAGGGCATGCGACGAAGCGTTCGATGTAGCCAGACGACTCTCTCCCCAGCAACGGACCTCCGTCGCCGGATTGAAGAGCAATTCCACTAGAATCGGTCTTCGGATGAGCTTCTACCGCACCGGTCTGCTGATCCGGGTTGAGCTCCTAGCAGGAGTCGCTGACGGAGAAGCTGGTAGCATTGTATTGCGTGGAAATCGCTCGGTTGCCGGGGTTTACGGGCGATGTTAGGATGCTTTGTTTCTGGTGGGCCGGTTAGGACAAGCGGAAGCCAATCGCTATCGAGAAGGACGGTTCGGCGGAGGCCGGGCGTGACGAACCAGCCGATGCGCAGTACGGATACAAATAAGGCGAGGATTGGGATTCCGTGGCGGACTTCGGCCGAGGAAGCTGCGAACGAACGGCCGCGTATACAGAGCTATGCGGATGCGGTGCTGGCGGCCGGCGGAGAGCCGGTGTTGCTCTCCCTGCGCGACGGGGCCGGATTTGAAGCGGCGCTCGCAGCCCTGGATGGATTTGTATTGCCGGGAAGTCCGGCCGACGTGGAACCTGCGGAATACGGGGCCAAAAATAGAGGCCTTTCAGAACCGGCGGATTTGCCGCGGGAGCGGGCCGACCGGGCAATTCTCGGGCATGCGCTCAGGGAACAGAAACCAGTGCTGGCCATCTGCTACGGATGCCAGTTGCTAAACGTGTATCGGGGCGGAACACTGATTCAAGATTTGCGCAGCGAGACCGGCACGACCGTGCCGCACCGCAAGAAAGACGTGTCCCCGGATGCACGGGTTGACCCGCAACATCCCGTAAAGCTCGTGCCCGGAAGTTTGCTGGCACGGCTGGCGGGGGGAACCGACGTGGTGGTGAACAGCTCCCATCACCAGTCGGTCGAGAAGGCAGGGCGGGATTTGAGGGTGACGGGAGTTTCGACGGCGGATGGAATCGTGGAAGGGCTCGAGTGGACCGGCGACGCAAATTGGATCGTGGGAGTGCAATGGCACCCGGAGCGTTTGAAGGGCGACGCGCTCGCCGACAGACTCTTTGCGGAGCTGGTAGCGTCGGCGCAGAAGACCGGATCAAACAGGAGAGCGGCGGCTGAGAGCTAGGAGAACCAACCATGCAAAGAGTTCACGAATCTCACTGGGGGAACCATGATTTCATTGGCAGGTAAGGCAGCGCTGATTACTGGAGGATCGCGTGGTATCGGTGCGGCGGCAGTGAAACTGTTCGCGCAAGCCGGGGCGGATGTAGTGTTCAGTTACCAATCGTCAAAAGAAGCTGCAAAACAGGTTGAGCAGGAAGCCGGGAAGCACGGCACGCGAGTCGAAGCATTCAAGGCCGACTGCGGGAAGCATCTCGACAACAAGAAACTGGTCGAACACACGATTGCCCGACTGGGACGGTTGGACATTCTGGTGCCAAACGCGGGTGTATGGAACCTCGAAGATCTGCCGATCGAAAAGATGACGGAGAAGCAGTGGGACGACATGATCCGGATTAATCTGAAGAGCGTTTATTCGGTGATTCATTTTGCCGTGCCCCAGATGATCAAGCAGAAGTCGGGAAAAATCATTCCGATCAGTTCTACCGCAGGACAGCGCGGCGAATCGTTCCATACGCATTACGGAGCGTCGAAGGGCGGGATTATCAGTCTGACAAAAGGATTGTCAAGTGAACTGGCACGACACGGGATTCTGGTGAACAGCGTGGCACCGGGCTGGGTGGCGACGGATATGTCGAACCCGGTGCTCGAGACCCGGGCCGGGAAGAAAATGGCGGCGGCAGTGATTCCGATGGGCCGCCCGGCAACAGCGGAAGAAATTGCCGGCCCCATTCTGTTTCTCGCGTCGGATCTGGCTAATTTTATGGCGGGTGAAATATTGAATGTAAACGGGGGCTCGGTGCTGTGCGGGTAGAGCGCGTGAAAAGCCGCCTCGGCGGCCTAGCGGTGGTAATTGCGGGAATGCTGGTTTTACTGGCGCCATTGGCGCAAGCGCAGCACGCAGAGTACATGGATCCGGAGTTGAGCGCCGCGAAGGCCAAGGAGGTACTGCAGCAGCTGACTGTAGCGCTGGGTGGGCCGGCCTATCTGAACATGAAGAGTTCAGAGTGCGACGGAAGGTACGCCAATTTTGGGCATAACGGCGAAACCAACGGATACATGCAGGCAAAAAACATCTGGAGCTATCCGGACAAGCTGCGGATCGAGTACGGAAAAAAAGGCAACATTATTGACCTTTATGCGGGAGATGTCGGCTGGACTCTGGACAAAGGCGGAGTTTCGGAGGAACCAGCCACGTCGATGTCCGATTATCAGGAGTCGCTGCAGAGGAACCTAAACTATCTGCTGCGCGTGCGGCTGAGTGAACCCGGATTGCTTCTAAGGTACGGTGGAACCGGTGTGGACGAGTTACGAGAAGTTGAATGGGCAGAGATCACCGACACACAAGAGCGGACGTTCCGCATCGCCGTGGACCGCAACAGCCACCTGCCTGTAAAAATGATCGTGCGAACGGTGGACAACGAAACTCGCGAACGTCGGGAAGATGTGACGATCTATACGAATTTCCAGCCTAAGGAGGGCGTGCAGATGCCGATGCAGGTGTCCAGGCATCGTGACGGCCGCAGGATCAGCCAGGCGTTTTTCGATAAGTGCGAGATCAATCCGAATCTGCCACCAGACTTTTTCACCAAAGCGTCGCTCGAGCAACGGTTCAAGGAAGTGAGCGGAAAGAAGCTGTTCTAGATCAGCCGCGTAGGTATAATACACCTGTCAATAGCATTGAAGGCAGCTCCTATCTGCTGGAAGGGAAGCCTGTTAGTTTAGAGAGTCCCAGCTAAACTTAGGCAACGACCAACATCGTTCTGCGATGCGTGGGATTTCTTTTATGAAATCGCCGGAACTTGAAATGAAGAAGGGTAAACGAGCGACCGGATACAGCTTGTCGGAGCTGGTCGTGGCGATGGCTGTGGCGTTGGTGCTGATAGGAATAGGCATGCCTTCCTTTCTCCGGGCTTACCATGCGTATCAGCTCACAAACGCGGCTTCGCAGCTCTCAGATATTTTGCGGCTAACGAGGTATGAGGCGATCCGGCTGAATAAAAATGTGAGTTGCCTGATCCAGCCCGATCCGGACAGTCCCGGGGTGACCGACGCATTTGCGGACTCGGATGGAAACCTTTCCCCAGGTCCAACAGAAAAGATCGTGTTACTGGGCAATGGCGGAAATATTGTAGACCCGGGAGCGGTGCCCGCGGCCGGTGCACTGCTGACCAAGGCAAATTTGCCAGCCGCAACGTTTGCGGCACCCGGGACCATGAGCGTACCGTTCGATGCGCGAGGTGCAGTAGCTACGGGAAAGGTAACCATTTTTTATTTGGCCAGCACTCTCGGGCCTGAAGCAGGTTACCGGGCCGTAGTTCTGTTACCTGCTGGATCGAGTGAAGTCTGGACCGGAGATGGGACCGGATACTGGGGTCAATTGCGGTGATTGAGAGTATGAATTGCCGGAGAGCAAATCGTAGCAAGCGACCTCTGCGTCAACGTGGATTTACGTTGATTGAGATGCTGATGGCTACGGTAATCATTCTGGTTGGCCTGGTGGCCGTGGCACAGCTCGTACCGACCTCGGTGATGATGAACTCGAATAACCGGAATGATGGAACCGCTCTGGTGTTTGCACAGCGTGTGCTGGAAGAAATGCGGAACCAGTCGCTGTCCAATCTCTATTTCACAGATGCAACACTTCCACCCTGCGCCGCCCCGAACGCTTGCCTGCTCGGTGACCCGACTCAGCCATCGGTTGCCGTAGGAAGTCCACTGAATACCACTGGTTTGACGCCAATAATCGATTTTTCAGCTGCCCCGGTGGGCGGGTATAACTTCAATTACGTCGACCCAAACGATCCACTAAACGCCATCTATGACGTCCGGTGGACGATTGTAACCGTCGTGAACAACGGGATCGTGACCGGACGACGAATCATTTTGGGAGTACTGCGGCGAGGAATGACTTCGCCGACGCTGCCGGTGACTCTCGACACAATGGTATTCAAGTGATTAGAGCCCGAATGAGAGAAAGTCAGCAAAGCGGTTTTACATTGATGGAACTCTTGATTGCCACGACAATTTTCCTGGTGATTTGCGGAGCAATCTTCGGATTGTTGAACCTTTCACAAAAAAGCTATTCGAGTGAGTCGCAACTATCGGGAGCATTTCAGGAAGCGCGACTGGCGGTCGATCAGATTGTGCGCGATTTCAACCAATCGGGCTATCCCGGACTGGGAATGTTCTCGGTCACACCGAATCCGGCAAATTATGCAGTTGCACCGCTTGCCTGGAGCCCCGGATATCCGGCAGCTGGAGCACCGGTACCGTGCACGATTGGCACGGTAGCCGGAGGAGGATTCGCAGGAAGCTGCACAACTCCGGGCGATTTCGATCTGATTATCGAGACCCAGTTGAACAACGGCGCTGCCCCGCCGCAGCCCGTGGAATGGATCCGGTACCAACTGGTGAATGGGACGCTGTATCGCTCGGTAGTACCCAAAACAGCCGGAGCCGACCCCGTTGCAGCAACGTCCGCCCCGGGTGTCCAGGTTCCGTTTTTGACCAATGTCATGAACAATCCCACCGCCGCCCAGAGGACAGATCTGGCGATAACCTATCCAACGATGTTTCCCGGCGGGCTTCCGGTACCGATATTTCAATACAGTTGTGATACTGGCGCTGGCACTGTTCCCTGCCCCAGTTCGCTTGTTGTCAATTCGCCGCTGAATGTCCGGGACGTAAACGTCACGCTGATTGTGGCGACCGCGAACCGGGATTTGCAGACTCAACAACTGAAACTTGTTGAATTGAATGGTCGAGGACATCGGCTGAACCCGACGAATTGAGGGTAAGGTTACGGATTGAAATGAAGACAGTCACAAACTCGGGCAGACAAGGGCAGGCGGGTTCGGCCATGCTGATTGCCATATTTACGTTGCTGTTGATCAGCGTCATTGCGATCGCCATGGTAGTTTCCTCCGGCACGGATACTTCGCTGGCAAGTAATTACAGGACGTCTACTGGCGCCTACTATGCGGCGTTGGCGGGAATCGAGGAAGCCCGCGGCCGGTTGCTCTGGAAAAATCCGAATTACATCAACAAAGCGAATGCCTTCCCGACAATGATGACTACCAGCGGAGTTCCGACGTGGGGGCTGACGCAAGTTCTCTATATCGTGAACCCGGCAGCGGGCGAAACGGTCGATCCGACCAGTGCGAACCCCGCAAACTATCCGGACACGGAGTACCAGTCGGAATATTGGCCACTTGGTGGATCGGCAGTCAATGAAATCAATTCTGTATCTCCGGCAGCAGGTCTTCCGGGACCGTCGTACAAGTGGGTGAGAATTACCGCTGCGACCGAAAAATCGATTGGAATTGACGTGGACGGAAATGGGATCTACGACGCGGCAACGCCGTTATATTACGATCCCGCAAATCCAAGTACCAAACCAGGTTTAATCGTGACGCCGGTACCTCCGCTTCCACGAGCAGTGCAGGCATTGGAGCTTACCGCCCTTTCCGTCATGCCGACAGGAAGCCGACGAATGCTGCAGTACGTGGTCGTGCCGGTCGTTATTTCTCCGTCGACTCTAGCTGGATTTCCCGGAGCGCTGACGCTAGACGGGAACGGTGTCGTTTACCAGGTTCCTCCAACTTTAGGGACTTATGCGATCAACGGACAGGACGGTTGCAATGCGGCCCCGGCATCTGTCGAGTCCATCGCCTATACGAATGCAGCCGATTATGCGCCACTGTTCGCACAGGTCAGCCCCGACAAGGCCAGCTTTCCGGGAACGCCGATGAATCTCTCGGGACCTCCTCCAGGAACCTATGTTGCAGCGACCCCCAGTATTTCTCCCGTACCCAGCACCTTAGACCCCGCGTGGCAAAGCCCTGCGGGCCTAGACGGAATTGTCGAGGACATTACCAACAGTGCCGATGTCGTCATCAATGGAAACGCTACGGGAACGGACATATTGAATCGAGCACCGACAATGTCTGTTTCCAATCCCATGACGGTCGTGGTGAACGGGGATTTGAATCTGGCAGGATGGCATAATTCCGGATTTGGTCTGCTTCTGGTAACAGGAACGTTGTACTACGATCCGGACGCGACGTGGAATGGCTCGGTGCTGGTTATCGGGCAGGGAGTTTTTTCCTCTTCGAGGAATGGGTCGGGTGGAATCAACGGCTCGGTGTTTGTGGCCAAGACGAGAGACGGTTCCGGTAACCTTCTGCCGGTTCTGGGTTCCGCGTTTTTTGGCAGTGTCACGAGCTACGGGAGCACTCCCGGTTTCGGCATCAACTACAGTAGCTGTGCGGGCCAGAGTCCGTTAGGACCGAGCGCACTTGGTCCGCTCAGTTACAAGGTTCTTTCCTTTCGCGAAATTCCACTGACAAACTAGGCTGCGACATGAAAACGATGAGCTGCGCACGCCGGGTAAAATGGAGGGCTCAAATGACCTCGTGCGGGCATCGCGGTATACTTGTGGGATGGGAAATGTGAACGGAAATGTCCAGATACATGGCACCACAGTATTGTGCGTGCGCAAGGACGGGAAAGTAGTATTGATTGCCGATGGACAAGTGACCATGGGCGATCACGTATTGAAGCATACGGCGCGTAAAACCCGTCGGTTGTATAACGAGAAAGTTGTGGCGGGATTTGCCGGATCGACGGCCGATGCCTTGTCGCTGTTTGAGCGCTTTGAGGGAAAACTGCAGGAACATTCAGGAAATTTACAGAAGGCTTCGGTGGAACTGGCCAAGGAGTGGCGCAAGGACCGCGCGCTCCGGCATCTCGAAGCGTTGCTGATCGTGGCGGATGCCAAATCGACTTTCGTGCTGTCGGGGAATGGCGATGTAATTGAGCCGGACGACGGTCTCTGCGCAATTGGATCAGGCGGAACGTATGCGCTGGCGGCTTCGCGCGCGATGATAAAACACACCAAGCTCGGAGCGAAGGAAGTGGCGCTCGAGGCGATGCGCATCGCCAGTGAAATCTGCATCTATACCAATGAGAACTTTACAGTAGAAGAGATTTAGGGAAAGCGACAGGCGGACGGACGCTACGCGCAAGGAATTGAAAGACCATGGGCACAAAAACTGAAAAGGAAATCACTTTATTTCCTGGCGGCAACGGAGCGGGCTCCACAGACGAAGTGGAACCGCTGCCAGCACTTGACGACATGACCCCGCGTGAAATCGTGGCTGAGCTCGATAAGTACATCGTCGGGCAAGCAGCCGCGAAGCGTGCAGTGGCTGTGGCGCTGCGAAATCGCGTGCGCCGCCAGAAACTTCCGCCCGAGATTGCCGAAGATGTTCTGCCGAAGAATATTTTGATGATCGGGCCGACGGGCGTCGGAAAGACAGAAATTGCACGGAGGCTTGCACGTCTGGCGGGTTGCCCGTTCGTGAAGGTGGAAGCGTCAAAGTACACAGAAGTGGGTTACGTGGGACGCGACGTGGAATCCATGGTGCGCGATCTGGTCGAAACGTCGATCGACATGATCCGCGAAGAGAAGCTGGACGAGGTGGCCGATCGCGCCGAGCAAGCCGCGGAAGAGCGCGTTCTGGATTTGTTGCTGCCACCACCTCCTCCACCGGCACCGGGAACGCCGGAGAGTGAACTTACTGCGCAGCGGGAACAGACCCAGCGCACACGGGAGAAATTGCGTGCCCAGTTGCGCGAGGGGAAACTCGACGCGCGGATGGTTGACCTCGAAGTTCGCGAGCGCGCCATGCCATCATTCGAAATCATCTCAAATCAGGGCATGGAAGAAATGGATGTCAACCTGAAGGACATGCTGAGCGGTTTTTTTGGGCAGCAGAAGAAAAAACGCAAGATGAGCGTGGCCGATGCGTTTGAGTATTTAATTCAGGAGGAAGAAAACAAGCTGCTGGATATGGAGCAGGTAACACGCGTGGCAGTCGAACGAGCAGAGCAGATGGGGATTATCTTTATCGACGAAATCGACAAGGTAGCGGGGCGCGAGGCGGGACATGGCCCGGACGTATCGCGCGAGGGTGTGCAGCGGGACATTCTGCCGATCATTGAAGGTACTACCGTAAATACCCGCTACGGAATGATCCGTACGGATCATATTTTGTTCATTGCAGCTGGCGCGTTCCATGTGACCAAGCCGTCCGACCTGATTCCAGAGTTGCAGGGACGGCTGCCGATTCGCGTTGAGATGCAATCTCTAAAAGAAGAAGACTTTGTGCGCATTCTGACGGAGCCAAAAAATGCGCTAATCAAGCAGTACATTGCATTGATGGATACGGAAGGCTTGAAGCTGCAATTCACGGAGGATGCAGTGCAGTGCATCGCCAAATTCGCGACCAGCGTGAATGAGCAGACAGAGAATATCGGCGCGCGGAGATTGCACACGATTCTCGAAAAGGTGCTAGATGAGATTTCCTTCGAAGCACCGGACCTGAAGAAAAAGAGCGTAAAGGTGGATGCGGCATACGTCACCAAGCAACTGGCCGACATCGTAAAGAATCAGGATTTGAGCCGGTATATTCTGTAGTTAAATTGAGCCCATGGACACTCCTACTCCGGGCTTCCCTCATCGAGATCGCGCGAGATCGAAGAGTCGGGCGTGGCTAAAGTTCGCAGGCATCGAGCTGCTGCTCGGGTTTTGGCTTGTCGGCTGCGGGGCACCGGGCGAGCCGCTTCCGCCCACTCCACCCATTCCAACCGCAGTCACAGATCTCTCCGTAGCTCAGGCGGGTGACGGAGTAATGCTGAGTTTCACGATGCCGAAGAAGAGCGTCATTGGCGATACCCTGGCCGAAATCCCGACGATGGAAATTCTGCGCGGAACTCTTCGGGCTGACAGGACTCCTGACGAGAAATCGTTCCAGGTTGTAGACACGGTGCCCGGTGCGATGATGGCGTCATACACGCAGAGAGGAACCGTTCATTTCCTTGATCCGGTGCCCCCCGAGCTCATCCAGGCACATCCGGGAACAATCGTTGTGTACCGCGTTCGGGCGCGGGTAACGGACAAGAAAGTCTCTGCGGATTCCAACGATGGGTTGGTGAAACTGTTTGTGGTAGCTGCCGCGGTTACGGATTTGCGTGCCGATCTGACCGAACGCGGAGTAGAACTCGCGTGGACCGTGCCCGAGAGAACGTCGGCCGGCGCGCCGATTGAGGGAATCGAAGAATATCGTATTTACCGTGGGGAAATTGATCCCGCCTCGGCTGAGGCGGTTTCAAAGGGCCTGAGCCATGCGACATGGAAATCACCCTTGGTACAGATTGCCTCGGTACGAAACTCAGGTTATCGGGATACAGCCTTTGATTACGGCAAGACGTATGTGTACGTTGTGCGCGGTGCCTTGCGGGGAGAAGGCGAGGGGTTGGAGTCCAGTGACTCGAACAGCGTGGTTCTGACTCCGAAAGACACATTCCCGCCGGCAGCGCCGCAAGGTGTTGTGGCGGCGGTACTTCCCGGGCCAAGCGGAAAAATTCTCGTCGATCTGTCCTGGTCGATCAACGTGGAACCGGACGTAGGGGGGTATCGCGTCTATCGAAGCGAACGGCAAGGTGAGCGGGGCGCCCTGATTACAAATGACTTGCTATTGACACCGGCGTACCAGGATTCGACCGTGCTTCCCGGGCTGCACTACTGGTACTCGGTTACGGCGGTTGATCGCGCCGGTAACGAAAGTGTACCGAGTGAACAAATTGTCGCAGAAATACCGCAACCATCCAGCTAAAACTCGTGTCTTATAGGTAGAGAGTTAATCTTCATGCCAGACTCGAGACCACTCCCCGAATCTCACGCGTCAGGAGTATTGAAGAATCCACCCGTGCGAATTGGTGTGTACACCGGGTTATCCCTGGCAGCTGTTTTTTCGGCATGGGTGATGGTGGCAAATCGCGTTTCGGCACTCGACGGACTCGTCCGGGAGCGGAATCTCGCTGCGTTGATTATTTTGTGTTTTTTGGCACTGTTCCCTGTCGTGCGATTTTTCCGGTCTCCGTATGAACAGGTGTTGAGCGGCTTGATCGCCTGGACCATTCTCTGCATCACCTACCGAATTCTGGGGCTCTTTTTTAGCCTGCTCGATCAAGAGTACATTCGCTTTCAAATTTTTGTGATGGGCTCGCTCGCGTATATGATTTCTGCAACGCTGTCGTGGATTGGTACAATCGTCTGGCGAGCGCGAAATGAATATTCGTCCCATCCCCATCATTAAGATAGTATCCCTCACATGAAATTCTGCCGATTCTTACCTGCCGGAACTGAAGTTCCGTTGTTCGGGCTTGCCGAAGACGATTTGATATTTGAGCTTACCTGTGCGCCGTGGGAATTGTGGACCAAGGGACAGCGCAGATTCGCTTTGGCGGATTGCAAATTGATGACGCCGGTGGTGCCGAGCAAGATTGTTTGCGTTGGGCGGAATTATGCCGCGCATGCGGCGGAACTGGGCAATGAGTTGCCCAAGGAACCAATGATCTTTATGAAGCCACCATCGTCGCTTGTTGGGCCGGGTGAAGCGATCGTGATTCCGCGGTACTCCGAGCGTGTCGAACACGAAGGCGAGCTGGGGGTGGTAATTGGGAAAACCTGTTCACATCTCGGCGATGAAGAAGATCCTCTTTCCTATGTTCTGGGTTACACATGTGTGAATGATGTGACGGCGCGGGATCTGCAGAAGGCGGATGTGCAGTTTACGCGGGCAAAAGGTTTCGATACGTTCTGTCCCGTCGGGCCGCATATTGAAACACAGCTTGATCCCCGAAACGTTCAGGTCGAGACGCACGTAAATGGCGCCGTGCGGCAGTCGGGCAGCACATCGTCAATGGCATTCCCGGTAGCATACCTGGTGAGATGGATCTCGCGAATGATGACGCTGGTTCCGGGCGATCTAATCGCAACAGGAACACCGTCAGGAGTCGGACCACTGGTCGCTGGGGACAAGATTGAAGTTTCCGTGGCGGGGATTGGCGTGTTGCGCAATTCGGTGCATAGTTCCACGCGGTAACTTCGCAGATTGTACCTCATTTCGGTAGAATGGGAATCGAAGGAGTGAGGCCTCCGGAAGAGCTGTCTGTGACAGTGCGCCGGGGCTTTTCACCATCCAACTTCAATTCTAAATTCAGTAAGGAGTGGCGTGTTGAAAGAGCTGCTCGCCGATTGGAAATTGGTTGTAGCGATAGTAGGCGGAGGCCTGGCAGCGATCGGCCTGCTTGGGTATGCCTTTGCGCGCCCGACGAGCGATCCCGAGGCCGAGGAACGCAAGCGGCGGTTACACCTGAACCATATCGGACGAATCGCTGAGGGACAGGTGGTGGAGTTAGCGCAACATCCCGCACTGGTTGTCGAACCCAAAAGAGGATTGCTGGGAGCGAAGGCCAGGCCACTCTCGGATGATCGGCCACGTCATCTTGTTTCCTATATTTATTCGATTTCGGGCGTGACCTACGAGACGGCGCAAGATATCACAGGGCTTGAGAGCCAGGTGCGTTTTGAACGACTGGTTGCCGGACATCCGGCAAGCGTAAAGTATGACCCGTCAAATCCTAGCGATTCGATATTGGTGGCAGACGACTGGTCAGGCCTTCGGTAGTTACGACTCAATTCCCTTCTTTGGACACCTCGAAGTTCTGATTTCCCTGCGAATGCGTTATCCTTTGGCTGCGGCCTGTGGGAAAGCCGCCTGCGACAAATCCATGAAACACGTTCTGCTTTCGCTGATGACGACAATGCTGATTGTGAGCATGACCTTGAGCGCGATGGTGATCCTGGTGCGCGCGACGCTCTATGTAACGGCAATTGAGTCACCGTTGCCGCGAGCGGGGGCGATTGGGGCTGAACTGCTGCTGGGTGTAGTGCTGTTGCTGGGAACGGTCTGGCTGGCCACCCATATGGCGGTCCTGATTTTTGCTCCGAAGCAGGATTCGACGAGTGATGGAGGACGGGTTGGCTGAGAAAAATCAGGTGACGTGGGAATCATCGAAGAATGAGGAGCGACTGCAACAGCTGAAACGGATTTCAGCGGAAGCCGAGGCGGGCGGAGGTGCGGAACGCCGCGAAAAGGAGCACAAAGCCGGAAAGCTCTCTGCACGGGAACGCATCGATCTGCTCCTGGATGAGGGCACGTTCGAAGAACTGGATAAATTTGTGCGGCATCGCTGCGTGGATTTTGGTTCGGATGCCAATCGACCTGCGGGCGATGGATTTGTAACGGGATTCGGCCGGATCGATGGGCGGCTGGTCTATGTGTTCGCCCAGGATTTCACGGTGTTTGGAGGATCGCTGTCGGAGTCCAATGCACTGAAGATTTGCAAGATCATGGATCTGGCGATGCGCAACGGTGCGCCGGTGATTGGACTAAATGATTCCGGCGGAGCGCGGATTCAGGAAGGTGTGGCCTCGCTTGCCGGATATGCGGATATTTTCCTGCGCAATACGCTGGCCAGCGGGGTAGTGCCTCAGTTGAGCGCGATCATGGGACCGTGCGCGGGTGGTGCTGTGTATTCGCCGGCGATTACCGATTTTATCTTCATGACGAAAGATACCTCCTACATGTTCGTGACCGGGCCGGATGTGATCAAGACGGTCACGCATGAAGAGGTGAGTAAGCAGGAACTGGGGGGCGCGATGACGCACAACTCCCTGAGTGGAGTTGCCCACTTCGTTGCAGCCGATGACGCGGACTGCTGCGCAATGCTGCGGGAGATTCTGAGTTTTCTCCCGTCCAATAATCGGGAGGATCCGCCAAGGCGCGCGACCGGCGATCCGTGGGATCGGCGGGAAGAATCGCTGAACAGCATGGTGCCGGAAGATCCGCTAAAGCCGTACGACATCACCGATGTAATTCATGGGATTGTCGATGACAGCTATTTCTTTCAGGTGCAGGAGCATTACGCAAAGAATATTGTGGTCGGATTTGCCCGAATGGATGGACGGCCCGTTGGGATCGTCGCGAACCAGCCAGCGTTCCTAGCCGGGACCCTGGACATCAGCGCTTCGTTAAAAGCCGCACGTTTCGTGCGGTTCTGCGATGCGTTCAATATTCCCCTGATTACGCTGGAAGATGTTCCTGGGTTTTTGCCCGGAACCCAGCAGGAATATGGCGGAATTATCAAGCACGGGGCGAAACTGCTATATGCCTTTGCCGAGGCGACAGTTCCAAAGATTACAGTCATTACGCGCAAGGCATATGGTGGGGCATACTGCGTGATGGCCTCAAAACACATTCGTACAGACGCAAATTTTGCATGGCCTTCAGCAGAGATTGCAGTCATGGGGCCCGAGGGTGCTGTCGATATCGTGTACAAACGGGAATTGACCGCAGCAGAGGGAGCGGAGCGGACGGCACTACGAAAGGAAAAAGTAGAAGAGTTTCGAAGTCGGTTTGCAAATCCGTTTATCGCAGCGGAACGCGGCTACCTAGATGCGGTGATCGAGCCGGCAGAGACACGGGGTAGAATCATTACAGCGCTGCGGGCACTCGAAAACAAAGTGGATACAAATCCGAGGAAAAAACACGGAAACATCCCTCTTTAGCATGTTTGCCGGCGTAGATGCATGCAAAGGGGGCTGGCTCGTCGCGAAAAGCATGGCTTGGCCGTGCAAGACGCCTCCGGTTCTGGCGATCTGCCCTGATTTTTCCACTGTGATTGCATTGACGATGGACTGCAAGAAAGTCGCAGTCGATATTCCTATCGGCCTCTCACGCGGACGACAAATTCGCAAATGTGATCTCGAGGCGAAGAAGATGCTTTCCGGACACAATACCTCGGCGCTTTTCTACGCGCCACCACGAGAGACGCTTTCTGCGGAAACGCCGCAGGATTTTCAACGGCTGCATCGAGTGGCAAGAGGCGTGGGTGCCGGCCTGCCCGTATGGGGATTTTTGAAGAAGGTGCGCGAGGCGAATGCGGTGATGACGGCGGAACTGCAGAAACGCATCGTGGAGTTCCATCCGGAGCTGACTTGGTTTCGACTGGCTGGCGAGAGCCTCGAAACGAAGCACAGCCCCGAGGGAATTGCGGACCGGAAGAAAGTCATACGGAAGTTTGTGCCAGAGCTTGAACGAGTACTGCGGTGGAAGGACTTTCTCGGGCGCGCAGCGGCACTGGATGACTTACTGGATGCATTGGCGGGGATCGCCGTAGCGCAGGACGCGCGGCGTGGGACGCTTTGCAGATTGCCGGACAAGGTGAGAGAAATGGATGCGACAGGACTGCGGATGGAGATCTGGTATTAGGCGTCATCTGGAGTCGCCAGAGAGCCACGGCTAGGTGCCTCAGTCTGCTGGCGGCAGTTCGTACTGATTTGCGGTGCCCAGCAATGAGATACTGCCAGCATCTTCGCGAAAAGCAACACCCGGCAAGGCCTGTCCAATGACAGATCAGCCGGGCATGCGGTATACTTTGACCTCGTTGGTGCGGGTTATCGCTTCGGCCTGCACCGGATGTGAGAAATGTTCCATCACCCTGCCATCATCTCTGCCTAATCTGTACCTATCGCGAAACTGAAGTTCATTCCAATTTTACTTCTATTTTTTGGTATAACGGCGTGGCTTTTTAGTACCGACCCGCGCAGAAATTCATGAGTTCAAATGGACGCACCCGAGATGGTTCTCAGAGGACAACCCCCGACATTTTGGGGTTCGATCCGCGAAGCGTTGCGCGGTTCGCAGCAGGATTTCACGGTTGGCAGTCTAAACCGAGCGATCGTGCTGCTCGCGATTCCGATGGTTCTCGAAATGGTACTCGAATCGTTGTTTGCAGTCGTGGATGTGTTCTGGGTCGGGCACCTCGGAGCAGCCGCTGTCGCCACCGTAGGGCTGACAGAATCAATGCTGGCATTGGTGTTTGCGGTGGGATTCGGTTTGAGCCTCTCGACCACGGCAATGGTGGCTCGGCGAATCGGGGAGAAAGATGAAAAGGCTGCAGCAGTCGCCGGTGTGCAGGCCATCATTATCGGGCTCGGCACCTCGGTTCTGGTTGGCGTACCGTGCGCGTTCTTCGCGCCCAGGCTCCTCCAGTTGATGGGTGCTTCTCAGGAAATTGTGGACGTCGGAACCAGTTATGCGCGTATTGCGCTCGGAGGATGTGGCGCGATTGTCATGCTGTTCTTGAACAATGCCATTTTTCGTGGGGCAGGAGATGCAGCGGTCGCGATGCGACTCTTGTGGGTCTCGAACATCATCAATTTGGTGCTCGACCCCTGTCTGATTTTCGGGTGGGGACCATTTCCGAAACTGGGGGTTACAGGCGCGGCACTAGCGACACTCACCGGACGAAGCATCGGAGTGTTGTACCAGTTTTACCGGCTATTGCGGGGCACTGAACGTATCCGGATCCTGGCGAATCAGGTCCGGGTAAACTGGGAAGTACTGTTTCGGCTATTGCGCGTATCCCTGACCGGGATTATGCAGTTTGCGATTGCCGATGTGAGCTGGATTGGCATGGTTCGCATCGTTAGCACGTTTGGCTCAGCCGCGTTAGCGAGTTACACAATTGCCATCCGCATCTTGATTTTTGTTCTGCTGCCCAGCTGGGGCCTGAGCAATGCTGCGGCCACGCTGGTAGGGCAAAATCTTGGAGCGAACCAGCCCGAACGCGCTGAACGTTCGGTGTGGCGCACAGGGCTGTACAATATGCTGTTTCTTGGCGGCGTTGGGGTGTGCTTCGTGATTTTTGCCGAGCCTATTATACGGCTGTTTACCGACGCGCCGGATGTGGTTCCCGTCGCTGTCTCCTGCCTGCGAATCCTGAGTTACGGCAATATTGGGTATGCGTACGGAATGGTGATGCTGCAGGCTTTTAACGGCGCGGGCGATACTCTGACACCGACAATCGTGAATTTTTTTGGATTTTGGCTGGTGGAAATCCCGCTTGCCTATGTGTTGGCGATACCGATGAGGTTCGCGTCAAACGGGGTGTATTACTCGATTGTAATCGCAGAGGCACTGATTGCGGTGGCCGGAGTGCTCCTGTTTCGGCGAGGCCGCTGGAAGACGCAAAGGATTTGAGGCACAAACGACCACATGGTTCTTTCAGAGCCGCTCGAGCTCGCTGTCATGAGGCGAATCACTTCAGCAAAAACTCTTTCAGGAATTCGACCGTGGCGTAGAACTGGTAATCCTGGTTGGCTTTTTTCTGGAAGCCATGTCCTTCGTCTTTCGCCATGACATACCACACCGGGGTGCCCTGTTTCTTGAGTGCTGCGACGATCTGATCGCTTTCGCTGACCGGAACCCGCGGATCATTTTTGCCTGCAACGACCATCATTGGCTTCCTGATTTTTTCGATATTATTCATTGGCGCGATTTTCTCGAGGTATTCGTGCATCTTCGGATCGCGTTCGTCGCCGTATTCTACGCGACGAAGATCGCGACGGTAGGCTTCTGTGTGCTCGAGAAAGGTAACGAGATTAGACATACCGACGATGTCAACCGAACAACGAATGCGATCGCTGTAAAAGGTCGAGATTGCGAGTGTCATATGCCCTCCGTAGCTGCCACCGGTGACGCCAATGCGCTCCGAGTCGAGGTCGGGCTGCATACCGATCCAATCAAAGAGAGCATTGATGTCCTTGTAGGTGTCACCACGCTGAAAGCCATTGTCGAGCAACGTAAAGGATTTGCCGTAGCCGGTTGAACCGCGCACGTTGGGATAAATCAGAACGATGCCGAGTTCGTTCAACAAGTAATTGTTGCGACCAAGAAAAGTAGGAGCCGATTGACCTTCGGGGCCGCCATGAATGACAACCAGCACGGGCCGCTTACCGGTGAATTTGGCGGGCGGCCGATACATGAATCCGGAGATAGATTTATCGTCAAAGCTCTTCCATTTAACCAGTTGAGCCGCGGGAAAATTATCGGTAGGAACCGCCGACTCGCTGTGCGTCCAGCGCGTGATTTTGCCGGTATCGGCGTTTAGCGAATATGCGTCGCCGGTAATGCGTGCATCGGTCAGGGTGAAACCGAGATCCGAATTGTTTTGGTGCCAACGAAGGCCACTAATCACTCCCGATGGTTGCTTGGGATTTGTGATCTTGTGAGAGACAGTATCGAGCAGGCGGATAGTCGAAATTCCATCCTCATTGACCAGGAAGGCAATTCGCTTGCCGTTCTTGGATTGGTCGAACTCTTGCACATCCCAGGGAATGTTGCTCGTGAGATAGGTGTGCTCCTTTGTGGCCAAGTCAATGAAGGCCAGTCGGTGGAATTCGGAGTCCTTATCGGTCGTGACGTACACTCCTTTTCCATCTTTTGAGAACCGGCCGCCCCCATACGATATTTTTTGATTCGCTTCACGGGTAGTAAGCGGTGTCTTGTCCCCGGTTCTGGTGTCGACGAGCCAGAGGTAGGATTCGTTGATGGAAAGCTCTTCGATGAGGAGGATTTTCGAATCGTCGGGGGACCAGTCCACGGGCGACCAGCCGCCGCCGGGTAATTGCGTCAGAAGATGGTCAGAGTTTGGATCGCTTGGATCGGTTACCCAGAGGTCGGTGTCTTTTCCTGTCCGGCGTGTGGACATGTAGGCGATGCGATCTCCCCTGGAACTCCACGGACCCAAGAGATTGCGCGATTTTCCGTCCGTGAGAAGAGTGATGTCGCCGCTTGCGATGTCGTAGCGGTACAGCTGATACCATTCGCCACCACCGATGTCCTTCGAAAAAACAATATAGTCCCCTTTGTTCGGGTGAAAGCGTCCGGAGCGGACTGCGTCAGTGAAAAACGTCAGCTGCCGGCGCTCGCCTTCCGGATTGGCGATAAGGTGGAGTTGCGGGGTTTCTGCGAATCGTGTGGCAATGAGCATACTGAGCTGGGTGGGATGCCAGTCAACAATGCTTGCGCCACGATAGGCAGTGTAACGGGCGGCGGCTTGCGCAAGAGAGGCAGGGATCGGCGGAACGCCGTCAACAATGAGGGTGTCGGGAGCACTGATAGTCGCGTCCTGGCATTTCGTGGTCGGCGAAAAAAGCAGAAACAGGCCAGCTGCGAGCAAACCGCTCTTTTTCATGACGTCTCCTGCCAAGTAGAGCATCTTTCATACACCGCAAACAATTGGACACGCAAGAGCGATGTGTTTGCGGGTGACGATCACGCGCGTGATAGAATCCGGCCAGACAGAACAAGAGAGACATGTTCAAGAAGATCCTGATTGCCAATCGAGGGGAAATTGCCGTGCGCGTTTTGCGCGCGTCGCGCGAGCTCGGCATTCGCACGGTTGCGGTGTTCAGCGAGGCGGATCGCAGCGCGCTTCATGTGCGGCTCGCTGATGAGGCGTATCCGATCGGACCCGCTCCTTCGCGGGAAAGCTACCTTTGCATCGACAAATTGATGGATGTGGCGCGACGCGCAGGCTGCGATGCGGTGCACCCAGGTTACGGATTTTTGGCGGAAAATCCATCCCTGCCGCGTGCGTGCAAGGCTGCCGGGGTCACATTCATCGGCCCTCCCGCGGAGGCCATGGAAGCCATGGGCTCGAAGACGGCCGGGAAACAACTCGCCCGCCGAGCCGAAGTACCGACTGTGCCTGGCACAAGTGAGTCGATCGATAATCCGGAGGAGGTGCAGGCGCTTGCCGCGAGCATGGGCTATCCGGTAGTGCTGAAAGCGGTGGCAGGCGGCGGGGGCAAGGGAATGCGCGTGGTGCACAACGACGCGGAATTTACTGCGGCCTGGCGCGATGCAGCTTCAGAAGCGCTGAATGCCTTCGGCGACTCGCGGATTTTTCTTGAAAAATATCTTTTGCGGCCGCGCCACATCGAAATTCAGGTCTTTGCCGACGCGCATGGACGGATCGTTTCGCTGGGCGAACGCGAGTGCTCGGTACAGAGGAGGCATCAGAAAGTCATCGAGGAAGCGCCGTCGCCCATCGTAACTCCGGATCTGCGCAAGAAGATGGGTGACGCAGCGGTGCGTCTGGCACGAGCGGGCGGATACGTGAATGCGGGCACGGTTGAATTCCTGGTGGATGCCCAGTTCAATTTTTATTTTCTTGAAGTGAATACGCGACTGCAGGTGGAGCATCCGGTTACGGAACAAGTGACGGGGCTCGACCTGGTGAAGCTCCAGATAGCGATTGCAGCCGGACATCGGCTGCCGTTTGCGTGGGAAACAATTGCTCCTCGGGGGCACGCAATGGAGGTGCGGTTGTACGCGGAAGATCCGGACAACAGTTTTTTTCCGTGCCCCGGTAAAATTCTGGCGCGTCACGCTCCGACAGGCCCGGGAATCCGGCTGGATGAGGGCGTGTACGAAGGTTACACCGTACCGATGGAATATGATCCCTTGCTAAGCAAGCTAATTGCCTGGGGGAACAGCCGCGAGGAG
Source organism: Candidatus Acidiferrales bacterium (assembly GCA_963723725.1). GTDB lineage: Bacteria > Acidobacteriota > Terriglobia > Acidiferrales > UBA7541 > Acidiferrum. The sequence goes on along the minus strand of CAVRSA010000008.1, from coordinate 115,762 downwards.
GCCGTCTCTCGACTGCGAAGGGCGCTCGATGAATATACGATTACCGGAATCCGAACAAACGTAAGTCTGTTTCGACGAATTTTGGGTGAGCCAGACTTCCTGGCCTCGAACATTCATACCAAATGGCTCGATGAGCTGCTGGCCAGGCCACGGCCGCCGGCGGACGCTCCCGGGCAGGAGGTCGAGGACGCTGCTGTAATTGCGGCCGCGCTCTGGAGCAAGCGCAGAGCAGATTCACCGGGCAGTCCGCAAAGTATACGGACTTCAGAACAGATGTCTGAATGGAAACGCGATGGGCGCAGGAAGCAACTGGACCGACTACCATGAAATTTGAGATTCAGCTCGAAGGAGTTGGCGGCAGGAAGAAACGTATCGTGGAACTCGAACCGGACGGTGCGAGCTACCGAGTCTTGCTGGACGGCAAGAAGGTCGATGCGGACGCCGTGCAAGTCGCGCCGTACACTATTTCGGTCCTACTCAATGGACAATCGCACGAAGTGCACGTTTCGGATTCGATTGACGGACGTTTGAAACTGCAGGCCGGGCCGCATGAACTCATGGCCACAGTAGAAGATCCCCGTGCCTGGCGAGGCAGGCGGCATGGTACGGTCGAAGCTGAAGGACGACAGCAAATCGTCGCGCCGATGCCCGGTAAAGTGATCCGGATTCTGGTTCAGCCGGGAGATGCGGTCGAAGCCAGGCAAGGTCTCGCGGTAATTGAAGCGATGAAAATGCAGAACGAGATTCGCTCCCCGAAAAGTGGAAAGATTGAACGGATACTCGTCAAAGAAGGGCAGAACGTGAGCGCCGGGGAGGTACTCGCGTGGGTAGATTGATCCAGGCAGTCGAAATGCGGAACGGATCTTCTGGCGAGGATAAATCGATTAATTAAAGGCGATTTTATTGGGCGGCAGGCGCCGGTGGGGGTGTGGTCGGCGGCGCAGGGGCTGGTAATGACGATTTCGCAGCATCCGGAAGTTTGCCGGCGGCCTCGACGACTTGCTGCGCCAGATAATTGGTGACTTTGGCTTCGTCCCGCGCAACTGCGAGATATGCCGCGCGGAGCAACTGTTCTTTGCGATCTCGTAAGGTATCGCGAATGGTCTGCTGGACTTGTGGATCATTCACGCCACGCTGGCCGGCCGGCTCGCGGGCTACCAGTTTAAGGATACGAATGCTGTCCTTCAATACGACTGGCTGGCTGACCTGCCCAGGTTTCAATGACAGCACCAATTTCTTCAAATTCGGGTCGGACTGATTGAGCGAGGATTCCGGGATATACCCGAGATCGCCTCCGTTGGCAGCGGTATTCGGATCTTCAGAGTAGTCCATCGCAAGTTGGGCAAAGTCCGCTCCGCTATTGAGCTTATCGATAATCATCTTGGACTTGCGAACGGCTTCGGCTTCATTGGTTGCGTCATCGTTCTTGCGGTTGCGAATCTGCGGATCCTTACGCGGAGTGATCACGATTTGTGAAATCCGGTATTGCGGCTCGGCGACATTGAACTGGTTCAGGTTTGCGTTGTAGAAATCAACTACGTCCTGGTCCGTGATGGTTATCTTGGCGGCGACTTCGCGGTTTAGCAATTTCTGAATGGAAAGCTGCCGTCGAAGATCACGTTTGAGGTCATCCACAGTCATGCTGCGCGACTTTAGTTGGCGCTGGAACTCTTCCTCAGTAAAGGGACTCTTGATTTCAGTGAACTTGTCCTCGACTTCGCCATCGCTGGCTTCGAGGTTCAGCTTCTTTGCGCGCTCAAGCAGGATCTCATTGTTGATGAGCTGCTCTACTACATTCAGTTTCAAGGAAAGAGCATCTTCCTGCGTGGGCTTCTGGCCCTCGGCAGGAACCTGGGACTTGTAATATTTATCGACTTCGTCGCGCTTGATTTCCGTTCCATTGACGACAGCCCAGACGTCGGCCGAGTGGTGCTCCGTCTGCTTGCAGCCCGAAAACGTGAAGGCACACAGAAGTATCCCTGCCGCACGCAACAAAACCGTGGCACGGCGAAATCCACCGTTTCTCCATCGCATCGCAGAGGAACTAGGAGGAAAATTCAAGGTTGGCTCAGGCAGCTTTTGTCACGCGGCCCATACGAATGCAGGCCGTGCATACGCGAACTTGCTTGCGTGCGCCGTTCACGACGGCGTGAACGTTCTTGAGATTGGGGTTCCAGCGGCGACGCCGGGTGTTGTTGGCGTGGCTGACTACGTTTCCGTAGTGGGGGCCTTTGCCGCAGAGATCACACTTCAATGCCATAACTCTACACTTCCTACTCTTAAAAGATAGAAAACGGATGCTTTAATACTAGCAGAACTGGCCCGAAAGACAAAGAAGGAAGAGTGTTGGACCGTAATTCCGAATTTGGCCGCAGATTTCGGAAGCTTCAGCGGGATTGAAACGTCTGTCAGGGTCCGATGGGAGGTCAGCCGGGCACAGCCTTTGTTATACTGAGGGAGCCAGAAGGCGCACGAAGCATGAAATCGATACGCGTATCCATTGTTGAGTACCTGAACACCGCGCCCTTGGTGCGCGGGTTTACCCATGGCCCGCTGCAGGGAAAGTACGATCTCTCCTTTACCGTGCCTTCGCAGTGCGCCGAAGCCCTCCGCACGCGGCAAGTGGACATTGCGATCATTCCCGCAATTGAATATCAGCGAATTGACGGTCTTGTGATTCTTCCGGACTTGTCGATTTCCTCGAAAAAATCCGTGCGTAGTTTGCTGCTGATTGCCAAAAAACCCATCCGCGAAGTGGCCAAAATCGCACTCGATTGCAGCTCCCGCAGCACGCAGGCCTTGACGAAGATTTTGTGTGCCAAGCGCTGGCACATCGAACCGGACTTTATCGAGATGCAGCCGGATTTGCCGGCCATGATGGAGAAAGCAGACGCTGCACTGCTCATCGGAGATCCGGCGCTGAAGTTTGCAGTCGGTGGGACGGCGTGCAACAAGACTGCCGGAGCGTCGAATTATTTTGTATACGACATTGTCGAGAAGTGGCGAGCGTTGACGAGTTTGCCGGCGGTGCTAGCTGTTTGGGCGGCACGCCCGGAAGCGGTCACAAAAGAAGTCGTGAGGGATTTCCAAGATTCGCTGGCCTTCGGGATAAAGCACGTGAAAGAGATCACGGACGAGGCCGCTCCCGAGTTGAAGCTGCCAGCCGAAGAATTGCGGCGGTATCTGACGCAGAATATTGATTACACTCTGGACTCGGAGAATTTGCGAGGATTGAGACGCTATTACGACCTGGCCACGGAGATTCGGATCATTCCGCAAGCAAGGGAGATCGTAATAGCGGAAGAAGCGGTGAGAGTTTAAAGCGAAGCGAGGATTGAACGTGGCGATCACGAAACAAGAAGCGCTGGACATGCTGAAGTCCGACGATCTCGTTGGGATCGGTATGGCCGCACATCAATTGCGATTAAAGAAGAACGATCCACGCATCGTCACGTACCAGATCGATCGCAACATCAACTACACGAATTTTTGCACGGAATATTGCTCCTTCTGCGCGTTTTACCGGCCTATGGGCGCGAAGGACGGTTACATCCTGTCCTTTGATCAAATTTACGAAAAAATCGACGAGATGCTTCAGCTTGGGGGAACGGGAGTCCTCCTGCAGGGCGGACTGCATCCTGACCTGCAGATTGGATACTACGAAAATCTACTTCAGTCCCTGCGTAATCGGTATCCGCAAGTGCACCTTCACTGCTTTTCTGCTCCGGAAATCCTGTGCATCGCTGAGGTCAGCGAGATCAGTGTACGTGAAACGATTCAGCGCCTGATGGATGCGGGATTGCAGTCGATTCCCGGCGGCGGCGCGGAAATTCTGGACGATGAAATCCGCAGCAAGATTGCACGTCTGAAGTGCACCAGCGACGACTGGGTGGAAGTCCACAAGATTGCGCATTCGATGGGATTGCGCACTACGGCGACGATGATGTTCGGCTGCGGCGAAACTCTCGAGCACCGCGTCAACCATTTCGAACGGATCCGCAAGATTCAGGAAGAAACTGGTGGATTCACTGCATTTATTCCTTGGATATTTGCGGCGGAAAATACAGCCTGGGGGAAGAAAGTACAGGAAACCACTGCCGTCGATTATCTGAAGACCCTGGCAGTCAGCCGGCTGTACCTTGACAATATTGATCACATTCAGTCGAGCTGGTTGACGCCGGGGATCAAGGTCTGCCAAATAGGATTGCAGTTTGGGGCCGATGACGTGGGCAGCATTTTGATTGAAGAAAATGTCGTATTCGCAGCCGGAGTGAAACGTCGCACCAATGAACAAGAGCTGCGCCGCATAATCGTCGATGCAGGCTTCCTACCGGCCCAGCGAGACACGCTCTACCGCTCCTATACACTGAAGTCACCCTACGCGTTGAGCCCTGTCGCGGCATAATTTCCGGCGTCAAATGCGCCGCCGGTTCACTCCGGCACGCGAAGTATTGGCTGGTGCCACACACCGACGGGCCTAGAGACCGAACGATTATCTCTTGACGCGCAGAAGGATATCGACTTCAGTGCCGTCCGGCAGATCGAGAGGCTGGTCGAGCTGAAGATGGCCATTTTTGCAGCGAGCCGTTACTCGCATAGCGGCTACTTTGGCTGCAGGCTTATCATCGACCTGCACGGAACGGTCGCCGCTTCGCCCGGTTTCGTCCATAGCTTGATTTGCGAGAGCATCGGCGTCGCGATTCTGCTCACGATAGACGTGATCGATGCGGAACGCTTCGAAGGTTTGCGACATTTTTTTCGCGCGTTCGAACAGAGGGCGTAAGTCCTCGCTGCGTACCTTGTACTGGCCGCGCATCTGCTTGACCAGAAGTTCTGAATCGCTGCGCACGTGCAACGCACGAATGCCGTGGTTTTCTGCGTAGTCCAGGGCAGCAATGAGTCCGAAATATTCGGCGACGTTGTTGGTACTCTGACCGATGTATTTTTTTAGCCGGGCGATGACCTCTCCTTTGGCATCGCGAATGACGACTCCATACGCAGCGGGGCCAGGATTGCCTCGCGAACCGCCATCAATGTTTGCTTGATGAAAAGCCACGGGTTTAGGCTCCGGATGGTGATCGCCAAAAAGACCCGCTCCGCGCGGCGTAGATGGACGTTGGCTCATCTCAGGACTCTGAAATTTCGGCCGAGGACGCGCCGTCGGGCAGTTCGTTGCCGGAGGCCGGTGTAATGGGCTCGAGCGTGTAAAGAATTCGTCCGCAAGTCTCACAGCGGAAGACTTCTGTGTCGCGGTCGTCCTTTAGCATCTGAATCACGTGAGGAAGTACGCGCATGCCGCAGCCTTTGCACTGATGATCCCGAACCTCGGCCATAACCGTGCCGGGATGGGGCCTGGAAATACGGGTATACAGATCGAGCAGGTCCTCGGGGACTCTCTGCGCTACGATGGCCCGTTCGGCCTGGGCCGCTTCGAGCTTCTTCTTTTGGTCGTAGTATTGTTCCTCGATCTTCTTCTTCTCGATGGCAATTCCCCGCTCCGCTTCCTTCAGATCGGCTTCAAAATGGCGGACGCGGCCTTCGGCTTCCTCAATGGCCATCATCTGGGTGAGGACCTTGTCTTCGGACTTCGACGCTTCGGCTTCGGCGCTGGCAATTTCATGTTGCAGCGCTTTGTAGGCTTCGTTGGTTTTGACCGAGGCACTTTGCTCACGGTACTTCTTGGCGCGGGTCTTCCATTGCTCGACATCGAGCTCGAATTTCTTCCGTTCGCTGAGTGCTTGGGAGTGGACGGATTTGGCGCCGGTGAGGGCGTTGCGCGCTCCTGTAAGCTGGGCGTCAGCGTCCTTCATCCGTTTCGGGAGGCCAGCCAGATCGGATTGAAGGGCAGCGATCAGCTGATCAAGGCGTTGAAGTTCCTGAAGCTGTCCGATGGCAGGGTGCATGTGAGGGACGATTCTAGCACAAGGTGGGAAAGGCTCTTTGCTCGGCGGAGGCAGATCGCTAGAATTCATTGGGAAGAAATGCTACAGAGGAGGCGATCATGCCGCACGTACAGATTACCTGGGTGGAGGGTCGGAACGTGGAACAGAAACGCGCCATTGCGGAAAAAATCACGGCCGCATTGGTTGAAGACGGGAAGGCGAAACGTGAAAACATTCACGTGGCATTCCACGATGTGCCTGCCACGAACTATTCGGAGGCAGGTGTACTGGTGACGGATCAGAAACGAAAACCCTGAGCTCACGGGGTCGACTGAAGCAAAGCGATAGCTACAGCCCACTCGCACAGCAACGTCGCGGTCAGGCGGCTTTGCTGTCGCGATGAATCAAGGTAGCGTCAACGAAGTAACCGAGGCCGATCACCAGGGGAAAAATTCCAAAGGAAGCGGCGGCCATGGTCTGGGGTTCGTTGACAAAGCGCGCGATTGCGGCAAAAGTCAGGAAGAAGCCCAGGCCCGTGCTCACAAGGAGAATGCCATAACGACGAGATTTGGCGGCAGGAGACAGTTCCTGCTCCATGGGAATTTGAGCGCCGCGAGCAAGTGCGGCAATGCGTTCCTCGGTCCGGAGTTTCCGCACGCGATAAAACGTATACATTCCGGCAACCGGGATTCCACAAGTCAGTATTACAGCCACGAGTCCGATCACGTCTCCGCCCATAATGTGCTCCCTCGATGATTTCCCTTGCGGCCGCATCCTGCGGTCTCAATAGAATTAACGAAAATGGTGAGGAAAAAGTTCCGAGCGTTAGCCGATTAGTTCGAAGTAACTTGCATGCTGGAATCAATGGAGAGAGCCGGGTAACGGATCGGAGAGCCGGCTGGCGCCGGCGCATGTTCTGCGGTGGCACTGAATTCCGAACCTGAACAGGAAACCTGATAGGTATAGCCGTCCCTTTCAGGCTTGGTCATGGTCAGTGCGCCTGAACTCAAGAGTTCGTCCAGCGAGGCACATTTGCCATTCAAGGCGACGTTGGCGCGCTCGGCTTGGGCGATCTGCAGAAGATCGGCACGAACACCGGTCAGGCTTATGGCTTGGGTGGCGGAGGTACCCGGGTCAGTTGTCGGCATCCTTCGCAGATAGAGTTCATACGCCCCAAACAGAAGGGCGACGACGACCAGTAACGAGGCAAGGGCGCGCATAGCTAGATTGTGGGCACAAGATGATCACCAGGCAAGTTATTCGACGGGGCAAAGTGTAATTGCAGGCAACAGGGAAAGCTCCCACCGATCAGGGCGGTCGATGGGTGCAATCCGCGTAGTGGTAATCCATTAGAAAGATCCAACCAAGAGGGCCCGTCTAGGACTGCACAGAGAGTTCCCTGTTTACAACGCCAGATCGCAGGCCGTCATCTAACCGACTTGAGCTGGCAGCTTACGTTAACGGTGCCGTCATATAAGCCGAAACCGCGCTTTGTGCCACGCGGGGCGGTGACGTACACTGAACGCTTGCAGTTTCCGTCTAAGATCGAGCGAGGAATCCATTGAGCAATTTATCCCTGAATACGCGGCGACAACGTCGCATGAACCCGATGTTTGCACTTCTGTTGTTTGGCGCTGCTTTGTCCCTCTACCCACGGCTCGCATCAGCGGCTGGTGACGGAACGCCTACGGGGAAAGCTTCTCCATTGTTGCCTGCGATGAAGACGGAGCTGGACCGATCAATGAAAACGCTAGGTGCGCAGGACCCTGCGGCGTACTACATCGGCTACGCGTTGACGGAAACGCAGCGATCAAATGTAACGGGATCAAACGGAGCACTGCTGACCAGCGAAGAAGATCGGAACCGCTGGTTGGAAGTGACTGTACGCACAGGAAGCTATCAACTCGACGACACCCACAAAGTGGATGGACGGCAACCGCCAAACGGAGGGCCGGGAACGAGCGCTCCAATTGACGACGATCCGGAGGTTTTGCGTCGCGCCATCTGGCTAGAAACCGACAAACAATATCGCGCGGCAGCCGAAGCGTTGATCAAGATACAAACTGGGAAAGAAGTGAAAGCGCAATCAGAAGAGGGCAAAGCTCCGGATTTTTCTCATGAAAAACCGCAAAACTATATCGGCCCGTGGGCTTCGTTTCAGCTGGAACGCAAGCCGTGGGAAGAAAAAGTACGACTCTATACAAAATATTTCCGCGAATCCGCACCTGTAATCAATTCGATTGTGACTTTTACGGCGACGGCTACGAACACATTGCAACTGAATTCTGAAGGCACGGAACTGCAGTTTGGGCAGATTCGTTACCGGCTGGATCTTTTTATTCAAGGCAAGGCCGTGGATGGAATGGATATCGACCGGTATTACAGCTTTGATTGGGTGAATCCCAATGAGGCGCCGGACGATAAAGCGGTGTATGCAGCAGCGGCACAGCTACGAAAAGAACTCGAAGGCTTGGTGGTTGCGCCGATTAACGAACCAACCGTAGGTCCAGCGTTGCTAACCGGCCGCGCCGCCGCGGTTTTCTTCCATGAGGTTTTTGGACATCGTGCCGAAGGACACCGTCAAAAAGACGTAAATGAAGGACAAACGTTTACGAAGAAAGTAGGAGAGCCGATCCTCCCGGATTTTCTGACGATCGTGGACGATGCCACGCAAAGAAAAGTCGGTAAACAGGAATTGCTTGGATTCTATCAATATGACGACGAAGGCGTGGTCGCTGAGCGAGTCACATTGGTCGACCACGGGGTGCTGAAGAACTTCGAAATGTCGCGCTCCCCGATCGCTGGCTTCCCGGAGAGTAATGGACATGGGCGAAGGCAGTTGGGAGCAACCCCAGTATCGCGCCAGGGCAATCTAATCGTTGAAAGCAGTAAGACCCTGACCAACGCACAACTGCGTGCAAAATTCATAGAGCTGATCAAGCAACAGAACAAGCCCTATGGTTTGCTGATTGACGACATCGCCGGTGGATTTACGCTCACGGGACGCGGGCAACCGCAAGCATTCCAGGTAGAGCCGCTGGTCGTGTACAAGGTCTACCCTGATGGGCGACCCGACGAATTGGTACGTGGCGTGGATATCGTCGGCACGCCGCTGGCGTCGTTGACGAAGATAGTGGCCACCGGAGATACGCCAGAAGTATTCAACGGATATTGCGGCGCCGAATCCGGTTCGGTTCCGGTCTCAGCGTCCGCACCGGCAATTCTCACATCAGAGCTCGAAGTGCAGAAAAAAGCGACTTCGTCCGACCGTCCGCCAATTCTGCCGCCTCCCGCACATGATCCTGTTAAGGCAGGAGGCTCAGAGTAATGCGCGCAATTCGGAATACACTTGTTGTTTTAACCCTCTTGTTCGGGACGATGACTCTTGCACAAACGAAGGCACCGGCAGCTGCCGACAACGACCACACCATGCAATCGATGCGTGACGAGATGGCTCGTGCAAAATCGCGACTCGAGCTCAAGCTTCCCCAATCGGATCAGCCGGTCAGACCTTACTTCATCGAATATCGCTTGTTGGATATGGACATCCGGGAAGTTGTGGGCCAGTTCGGGGCGCTCATGAGCACGAGCCATAATCGCAGCCGAGTCATGAATGTTTCGGCGCGGATTGGTGACTACAAGCTCGACAGCTCGAATTTTGTAAGTGATGACGGTTTCCGTGGCTTTATCGGACCGAGCGGCGGTGTAGGAATCGACCGTGACTACGATTCGTTGAGACAGGACTTGTGGATCGCTACCGATCAGGCTTTCAAAGAAGCGGCGGAAACATATTCGCGGAAGCAAGCTTATCTGAGCAGCCTGGCGCGCGCGTCGGATATCGACGATTTCAGCCGGGTCCAAACTGTGCAGCACATTGAACCGCTTGCGAATTCAGATTGGGGAAACCGAAATTGGGAGCAAGAAGCTCGCGATAGTTCGTCGGCTCTTCGTGCCTTTCCCCAAATTTACGATTCGCGCGTGACGTACTACCTCGTTTACACGACCGAATACCTGCTGACCAGTGAAGGCACGGAAGTACGAGCAAATCATTCCTTTGCGGCAATTGAAGCGGGCATGAATTCACTGGCAGCTGACGGAATGCAGGTAAACCACTACTATGCCACGTATGCCCCACGGCCGGCCGACCTGCCCAGTGCCGACTTCGTGCGGAAAAATCTTACGGTTGCCGGGACCGAACTGATGAAGATGCGGTTGGCGCCGCCGGCGCCGGATTACACTGGACCGGTGTTGTTCGAATCTCGAGCAGCGGCGGCATTGATTGCACAAGTCCTGAGCCCTTCGCTCAGCGGGGCGCGCCCCCCGTTGGCGTTCCAACCGGTTGTCGATCAGCTGATGAGCAGTCTGGGCGCTCGCAGCGACTGGAGCGGCAAGATCGACGCTCGAGTACTTCCCGTATCGGTTTCTCTCACCGATGATCCGCTGCTTAAAGACTACAAAGGCACGCCGGTGATCGGCTCTTACACGATTGATGAGGAAGGAGTTCCCGCGCAGAAAGTCACGATCGTCGAAGATGGGAAATTGAAGTCCTTGCTGATGTCGCGTCGGCCGGGACCTGATTCCGATCAGTCGAATGGTCACGGACGCTCGTCGTTTCTTGCCGATCCGAAACCGGTAATGAGCAACCTGGTTTTCTCCTCTTCAGAGACGGTTTCGAATGAAGACTTGCGGAAAAAGCTTCTCGAATCGTGCAAGGCGGAGAAACTGGAGTTCTGCATCGTTGTACGACAGATGGATAATCCTTCACTGAGCCTGATGCATCAGGAAGACTTTTCAGAACTGCTGGCAAGCTTCGGAGGAAATGCTGCAACAGATCGTTTGCCACTGGTCGTGTACAAGATTTATCCGAGCGATGGGCACGAAGAATTAGTGCGAGGAGCGCGCATTACCGGATTCAGTCCGCGCTTATTGCGAAACATCGCGGGCATCGGCAACGATGACTTCGTTTACAACTACATGCAAAGTCAGATTGCCGGAGTTTCGGGCACGGCACTCGGAGCATTTGGTACGGCGCAAAACGGTTTGCCTGCGACGGTAATTGCACCTTCCCTGCTCTTTGAAGAAATCGAAGTGCGGGGAGCACGGGGCGAACCGAAGCGGCTTCCCATCCTGCCAGAGCCACCGATGACGGCCAGGATGAATTAATCGACGGTATTCTCCAGAGCACGAAACCGCGCCCAGTTCGGGATGCCGTTTTTGTTTGACGGTAGCTGCTTCGAGTTCTGCCTAACGCCATTCCTTGCGGGTACCAGCAGAGCATGGATTGCTCAAGTTGAGGTAGTCTTAAGCAATGGCGATTCCGAGAGCCCTCCAGCAAATCATCAAAGAGAAAAAGCGGGCCGCTTTGTTAAGTGTCGGCTCCGCCGTGCTCCTGGTTTCACTGAAAACGTTTCTGGTGGTGCGAACGAGTAGCTTGGGTGTGTTGTCGGAAGCGCTGCATTCGGGACTGGACCTGGTAGCAGCAGTGATCACCTATTTATCGGTGAGAGTCTCTGACCAGCCTGCGGATGAACGTCATCCCTACGGTCACGGAAAATTTGAGAACTTTTCCGCGTTCATTGAAACGGCGCTGTTGATTCTTACCGCCATTTACATCATTTACGAAGCCTTTGCTCGCCTGTTCTTCCGCAGCGTTCACATCCAACCAAGCGTCACAGCCATAGTCATTCTTTTTGTGGCGCTGGCAATCGATATGACCCGCGCTCGGGCACTGAACAAGGTTGCGAAAAAGCATACCAGCGAGGCGCTCGAAGCCGATGCGCTGCACTTTTCCACCGATGTCTGGAGCACGATCGTCGTTATCGTAGGCATAGCGCTCGTTTGGACCGGAGAATACTTGCATCTGCCGTGGCTGATCTATGCGGACGCAATTGCGGGTCTTGGCGTGGCTGGAGTGATCTTGTGGGTCGGCTCACAACTCGGAAAGCGCACGCTCGAAGCGCTGCTCGATGTGGCGCCTGAAGGATTACAGGATGAAATCAGCGAGGCGGTCGGGAAGATGGACGGAGTCCTCGACGTCGAGCGCGTGCGTGTGCGGCGGGCGGGTAACCGCCATTTTGTGGACGCCACCGTGAGCGTGCCGCGGACTGCTTCGCTCGAGAAAGTTCATGCGTTGACAGACGCCATCGAAGAACGGATCGGACAGATTGTTCCGTCCGACGTTATGGTACACGCAGAACCACGGGCGCCTCGGGATGAACATTTATTCGAATCGGTTCGCGCCGTCGCCCAGCGATTGGGACTGGCAGTGCATGATTTGACGGCTGTGCAACAGGACGGGCACCTGTTCGTAGAAATGCATCTGGAAGTGGATGAAAATTTGAGTTTACGGGACGCTCACCGTCAAGCCAGCGAACTAGAAGAAGGAATTCGCGCATTGCGCAGCAATAATATGGACGTGAACATTCACATTGAACCCCTGGGACGGCACATCGCGACTCCAGACACTCGTGCGGGAGAAATGCGCCAATTAGAGATGTCGGTAGATTCGTTTCTGAACGGCCTGCCGGGGGAATACGACGAACTGATCAACTGCCATGATGTGCGTGTGCGGCAAGTCGAGCAGCACATTCTGGTTTCTTGCCATTGCGTGATGAAAAGTGAATTGCCGATAACGCGGATCCATGATGTAACCGCGGCATTGGAGGATCGCGTAAAGGAGCGCTTCCCGCAGATTTCACGCGTAACGATTCACCCGGAACCCCCGGAAGAACCCTAGAAGGGTAATTTGAATTTCCTCTACGCTTGCCGATCTAAGGTCACGGTACTGGACTGCCGTCGGCCAATGAAACACTGCGCGGCCAGGGCAAGCAGAGCGGGGAAACAGACCAGCGTGTAGCGAGGTTCTGGCGCTTCGAGTGTAGTGAGAAACGCTGTGCGCACGAGGATGTAAATCACAATCAGAGCAATTGCGGGGCGGGCAGCGCGGCAGCGCCAAAGCCTCCAGGTACCTAATGACGCCAGCAGGATCCAGAAAATATTCAGAAAAAAATAAAAGATGGTTACGCGCTGATCGACCGGGTCTTCTTCCGACATGTAGGCGAGCGGAAAAACGTGACCGGAAACGGGAATCAATTCGATGCGCGGGGTGAACCAGATGCGCGCGACCCGTCGTAGTGGTATCCACAAGTGGGTACGAAGAGGGCGCCGCGCGGTTCGCTCGTGCGCAAGCTCGGAAAATATCGCGTCTTCGTCCGCAGTCAGCGTCAAATCATCGTTATACGTTTCGAGAACGGCCGCGACTCGTTGCTTCTCTTCCGGCGTATCAAATGCAAAATCAGGAATATCCTCCAGATTGATGGCTTCATCGTTCAGTTTCCACGTCACAAGGTAGCAGTCGCGAACACGGTAGAGCCACGTGCTTTCCCATGCCATGAAGCCTTTGGGATCAATTTCACCCGGCAGCGTGGCGTCTCTGGGTGCGAGAGGCTGAAATTTATGGAAAGTGATCGCGTTGCGGATTGCCCATGGGACAAGCGGCAAGGCACACGATGAACCCATCAAAAGACAGATCATAAGCCACTGCCTGATTTTGCCACGTCTCCACATCCATAAACCGAGGAGTGGACATGAGGTGACGAGGATAAGCGGCGTTTCAGGGCGAACCAGTGTACCGAGCCCGGTGGCGAGTCCAACCAGGATAGAAATCTCCCAGATACTTCGAGTGCCGATCCCCAGCGAGATACCGGGCGGGATCTCACTGCCGGTAACGCGGAGCGTCAGGACGACAAGCAGGAGGAAACAAATAGCCGTAAAAAATATGGCGCAGGTCTCAGTCAAAGATACCGCGACGTAGTTTGCGGTGAACGGACAAAGGACAGCACACCACAGGCCGGCACTAGAGGCTCGTTTGACGTTGCGCTGGTCAGTGCACCAGAAGACCAACGCCCCGGCGAGTAAACCGATAATCAGGCAGCTGGCGAGATCGACCGCGACCTGCCCAAGCATGACAAACAGTCGGGCACTTTCTCCAGTGCGCCCGGTGAGCGCATATAAAATGGCCAAAAATGCCGGATAACCGGGCATACGCAGATCGACTGGGACCGGTTGGCCGCCAATGTCCATGGCATATTTGCCGTACTTCAGCCAGTTTGTGGCCAATTGCTCGTAGATTACAGTGTCCCCGGAGCTACTCGGGAATTTGAAGACGAAAAGCAGCCTGAGGCAGGCGCCAATCAGGAGTGCCGTGAGAGGGTTCGAGAAAAATCGTCGCATTCGCTGCTCTGCATCTTACAATAGAGAGGTTCATTCCAGTTGGCGGAGTGTTAGGTGCTTCCCCACCCGGGCCTGGAAGCATCCTAATTAAATGAAAGAACGAAAACCCATATTTTACGACGCGGAGCGAATCCGCTGGCGGTTCACGCGCCGCACGCTTGAAATCAGCGGAGCTCTGCTGACGTTGCTGCTGGTATATTTCTTCGTGACAATCGCGCGAAGCGTGGAACTTCCCTCTTCCCTGCTGCCGGATACACGGCCTGCGTATCATTCATTGAAAAAGAAATTGCTGAAACCGGTTGTCTTGCGTGAAGGCCGGCACCAGCGCATCGAGAATATAGGCCAAGTTCCTGCGGCGTACGATCCCCTGCGAACAGCTTTTTATGTCAGCTGGGATCCGAACAGCCTGGCATCACTGAAAAAACACTATAAAGACATCGACCTGCTCATGCCGCAACAGCTCCATGCCGTTTCACCGGACGGGGCTCTAACGGTAGTGGATTACGAGGTGAATGAAACGGTCAAGGTCAGTCCAGCCGAAGCGATTTCGCGGTTGAAGCAGGACAAGCTGCATCAGTGGATGCGCTCGACAACACCCGCCATCGAACTACCCATCATGGGCCTGCTGGATAATTACAACGGGGTCGTGTGGAAGTCGAAAGAACTTGCCGAGTTACTGGCCATTCCCGCTTCGCGCAAGCGCCTGATCAGTGATGCAACGGAGTTTGCCGTCGAGGCCAAGGAAGTGGGAATTGTAGTGGACTTCGAAGAAATTCCGCAGAAAAGCCAGCCCGACTTCAAGGCGTTCATTGGCGAACTTGCTCCTTCCCTTCACGGTGCGGGCCTGAAACTGATGGTAGCCCTGCCCGCGCGGGATGATGAGTTTGACTACGCCTTCTTTGGACGACAGACCGACGCTGTTATCTTGATGAATTACGACCAGCATTGGCTGACTTCGCCGCCGGGCCCGATTGCCGCACAGGACTGGTTTGTAGAAAATCTCAAGCAAATCCTGCGGGTGGTTCCCGCCCAGAAGATTGTAGTCGGCATAGCCAATTACGCCTACGACTGGGCAGAACGCTCGAAAAAAGCTCCTGCACACGCCGAAGAGTTCAGCATTCAGGAAGCACTGCTGCACGCGTATGAATCGGAAACGGAAGTGGAGTTTGATCCGGTTTCCTTAAATCCGCACTATTCTTATTCAGACGAACAGGACCGGGACCATCAGGTGTGGATGCTCGATGCGGTTACTGCCTATAACGAGTTGCGCGCAAGCGAGCGACTGGGAGTGCAGGGGACCGCATTGTGGCGCTATGGTAGCGCGGACTCCTCGTTGTGGCCTATTTGGGATGCGACTCGTCCTGATACGGCAATGCGCGAGAAGATTCAGGATATTCCTCCAGGACCCGATCTGATTCTCGAGGGCGACGGCGATATCTGGCACATCGCCGATGTGCCTAAGAGCGGTCGACGTAGTTTCACATATGACGCAAACACCGACCTGATTTCATCGGAAAAATATGAAGCCTATCCACTTTCCTATGACATCGACCAGATAGGCGCAGCGAAAAACAAACTGGTTCTCTCATTTGATGACGGTCCCGATAAGACGTGGACACCCAAGGTCCTTGATGTACTGAAGGAAAAAAAGGTTCCCGGGGCGTTTTTCATCATCGGCGATGAAGCCAACCGGGCGCCGGATATTTTGAAGCGAGAGTACGCAGAAGGGCATGAGATCGGCAATCACACATTCACTCACCCGAAATTCGATGAAATATCGCGAACCCAACTGCGCTGGGAGCTGAACCTCACGCAACGATTGATCGAAAGCACCCTGGGCGTAAAGTCCATTCTATTCCGGCCGCCCTATGGAATCGACCACCAGCCGGAATATGCCGAAGAAGTGGCGCAGCTTCCCTACCCGCAGGAATTGGGTTATCTGATTGTGGGTCAACGAATTGATCCGAACGATTGGCGAATCGATGAATCGACCGACAAACGGCCTGCGCAAGAGATCGTCGATGAGGTACTCGATCAGGCTGCAAAGGGGAATATTATTCTGTTGCATGATGGCGGAGGCGACCGCGCCAAGACCCTAGAGGCCTTGCCTATGATCATCGATCAACTGCGGGCCAAAGGCTACGAGTTTGTCTCGGTTGCGGAATTGATCGGCAAAAAGCGAAGCGACATTATGGTCCCGCTGTCATTCCGTGAGCAACTTTCCGCGCGCGCCGATGGATTGATCTTCGGCATCTTCCAGTGGGCGCGATTCCTGATTGCCACGATATTTATTTTGGGAATCATTATGGTGAGTGCACGTGCGCTGATCATCGGGATTCTCGCGATCATCGAGAAGCTTCGTCCCGATCACGCCAGGCTTCCTGAACCGCCGCCGAGCGTGACCGTGCTCATTCCCGCGCACAATGAAGAGAGCGTTATAGTGCAGACTGTGCAATCCGTTCTTCTCTCGGACTATAGCGACATGCGCGTGATCGTGGTCGACGATGGTTCAACTGACGCAACGCTCGAATTACTCAACAGCAATTTCGGAGGCAACGCCTACGTCCAGATTATTCATCAGGTAAATCGTGGCAAGGCAGCTGCCCTCAACAATGCTCTTAGCCATGCGCAGACCGAAATCGTCGTAACAATTGACGCGGACACAGAAATTGAGCCGGATGCGATTCGTAACCTTTTGCGGCACTTTTCTGATCCGAAAGTTGGCGCAGTGGCGGGCAATGTGAAGGTCGGTAACCGTTCCCGTTGGCTGACCCGCTGGCAAGCGCTCGAATACGTCACCAGCCAAAATATGGAGAAGCGCGCATTCGATCTCCTGAACTGCATTACTGTAGTTCCAGGCGCACTCGGAGCATGGCGCCGTGCAGCGATTGAAGCAGCCGGGGGGATCACCGCGGATACTGTAGCGGAAGACGCGGACCTTACAATTGCGATTCGCAAACTGGGTTGGCGCGTAACCTACGACGAGTATGCGATTGCCTGGACAGAGGCGCCCGAAACGCCAGGCATTTTGATCCGTCAGCGGTTTCGCTGGACATTTGGCACGCTGCAATCCTTCTGGAAGCATGGTGATACCCTGTTTCGACCCAGGTACGGGACGCTCGGCTGGATAGCGCTTCCTAACATCTTCATTTTTCAGATTGTTCTGCCATTGATCTCGCCGGTTATCGATTTGATGTTCCTGGGGACTCTGTTGCTATGGGGGTTGGCGCAGTTGCACATTACGCAGATCCCGCAATTGTGGACATCAGCGGATGTACAGAGGTCCGTCCTGTTTTTCCTGGGATTTCTGATTATCGATGTATTGACCTGCGCGATTGCATTCGCATTGGAACGCAAGGAAGACTGGACTTTGCTCATTCCGGTTTTGTTGCAACGTTTTTATTACCGGCAATTGATGTATATCGTCCTGTTCCGCTCGGTGAAAGAAGCCGTCAGCGGACGCCCGGTGGGCTGGAAGGGTGTCGAGCCTGAACCTCCACGTCAGAGACCGACCCCGGAGCCTGCGACGCTGAAACTCTCATAAACAAAAAGGCCCCGCGAATCACAGGATCCGCAGGGCAATGTCGACTCAGTCGGAATCCGGTCGAGCTAGTTCTGATCCTGAACCAGTGGAATTTGCGATGCCAACTGCGCGTCAATCAGCATTTGCAAACGGCGATCGAGCTGGAAGAAGGTGGCCACTTTGGTCCCCGGAATAACCTTGCCGAAGATGGGAACGTACTTGATGCGGAGTTGTGCAACGGACTGATCCACACCGAGCGAACGATTGACCAGGCTGGTGGCCTGATCGTTTGTCATCTTGCCCCACGATTCCGCATATTCTTTGATCACCTCGTACTTGGCATTATTGATCTTTACGAGTTCCGCCGTGTACTGGTCGTAAACGGGCCAGAACTTCGTGGCTTCGTCCGTGGTCAGGTTGAGGTTCGCCGCAATCAGCTGCTTTTTCTTGGATCGAATATCCTGACGCAACAGTTGGATGTCCTGGTCCGTCATTGTCTGAGAAGCTCCTGCCGCAGGGGCGGGCTTAGTCGCCGTTGCCTGGGCCGGGACTTTAGGGGCATTTAGGAAACAAATTCCCGCTAATACCAACGTTCCGATAATTGTCTTTCTCAATTTCATTCTCCTTAGATTGCAGCGGTGGACCCGACGTTTGGGCATGTCCGCCCATGTGGCCATCTCGCAGCTTTTCTTAACAAAACACGGTCATCAATGTACGTACGCTTGCATGTACCCAGAGGTGATTGGGACGAGCAGACAAAGTAAACTCGACGACCCGGTGCACGGAATAGTAAGGCCTTTCCCGCAATTTCACAAGGGTCCGGGAAGCAATATGGCAGAAAACCGGACATTTCTACTTTGCGTTGACAGGGTCCGGGAAGCAATTGTCGCTGCAAAATGAGAATGTCCGGTTTGTGCAAAGTAGAAATGTCCGCTTTCAAGGATGGCCGAGGGCGCTATGGAAACGGAGCGAATTGCCTTGAGCCAACGAGAACGGGACCGCTTACGAGTGCTGCATGAAGTGCAGCAGAGGCATATAACGCAGACAGAAGCGGGCCGGGTCCGGGAGGGTCGGTCCGGGAAGCTATGTGTCCGGGAGGCAATGAGGCCATGGCCCATTCCCGCCGCGGGACCATCGGTCGGGCGCGCAAACAATGCTAGAATTCTTCCTGCATTTCAGGAGATTGAGGAACCTTTTGTGGCCGCCCACTCGCTGATTTTTCGCGATATTGCCATGGTTTTCGCCGCTGCGTTTTTTTGCGGAATTATTGCCTGGCGTCTGCGTCAACCCATTCTCCTCGGTTATGTCGTTGCCGGACTGCTGCTTAGCCCGTTCACACCCGGTCCCCACGTTACTGACGTTCACACCTTTGAGTTAATGGCAGAAGTAGGCGTAATTCTGCTGATGTTTTCGGTCGGTATCGAATTTTCAATCCCGGACTTGCTCCGGGTGAAGTGGGTGGCACTGGCAGGCGCGCCGCTCGGAATCATGCTGTCGATCGGGCTTGGCACCGCCGTCGGCTCGTTATTAGGCTGGCCTTTAACCCAGGGAATCGCAGTTGGCTGCATAATTTCTGTCGCGAGCACGATGGTGCTGATGCGGTTGCTAATGGATCGCGGAGAAATGTCGTCTGACTCAGGGCGTGTAATGATCACGCTGACGCTCGTTGAAGACTTGGCGGTCGTAATTCTGACCGTTGTGCTTCCCGGACTTTCACCCACAAACAGCAGTAATTCTAGCGATGTTGCCTGGAAAATTGGAAAGTCGCTGCTCCTGCTGGTTCCGATTGCCCTAGCAGCCTGGAAACTTGTACCACCACTGCTCGCGCGGGTAGAGAAGACCTGTAACGACGAGATCTCACTCATGCTGGCGTTGATGATTTGTCTGGCGATTGCGGCTCTCACAGAAGCGGTGGGCCTTTCGCTAGCGCTGGGCGCTTTCCTGGCAGGGCTGTTTCTCGGCAGCTCCGCCTTCGCCCACAAGTTAGCTCATCAGACGCAGTCGTTGCGAGATGCATTCGTAGCATTGTTCTTTGCTTCAGTAGGAATGTTAATTGATCCCCACAGTTGGGTGACCAGCTGGCGAAGCATCCTGTTGATTGTCGGGCTGGTGCTGGTCGGAAAGTTTGTTACGTGGTTTGGGGTCGTGAAGTTGTTCCGCTATTCGAACGATACCGCGCTGCGGGTTGGTATTGGCCTAACCCAAATTGGTGAGTTCTCGTTCATCCTGGCACAGGTTTCCTTAGCTGCCGGATTGATCTCGAATGAAATCTATAACGCTACTCTGGCGGCGTCACTGATCACCATTCTGGCCAATGCTTCCCTCTTCAGATTATTGAAGCCTGCAAGGTCTGTAATTCCGCCCGCAACTTTGCGCGCAGAGGCGTAAGTGAGAGAAGATTGCAGTCATTGCTTGTCGTAATTGAACGATTTGTCCGGATACGCCGGAGCCTTTGGCACCGGCCGTGGATCCTTCTGAATTTCTTCCTGAAGGTACTTCAACGCAGCATCGACCTGCGCGTCGCTGCCGTTAAATGTGGCGAAAGGCAAATTGTCAACGATGACGTCTGGATCGACGCCGTGCCCCTCGATAAGCCACTTTCCTTCCGGCCCATACACTCCGGTTTCTGCAGCAGTTGCGATTCCTCTATCCGCCAGAATATTGCTGCTGGATAACCAGATTTCACCGCCCCATGTCCTCATGCCGATGAGCTTGCCGATTCCCAAACGACGAATTCCCTCGGAAAAAGCTTCGCCGTCGGAAGCAGTGGCCTGGTCACACAATACGACTATGTGTCCGCGAAATGCATACTGCATATTCCAGGAAGGATCGCCGATCCGCGGCTGCCAGTAGAACCAGGCCTTGCGCAGCAGTTTGGACAGCAACCACGAGTCGATGTTGCCGCCGTTGTTGTGGCGTACATCGATGATCAGGCCCTGTCGGTCGAAGACCGGATAAAACTCGCGAGTCCATTGCTCGATGTCATTCGGACCCATGGCCTGCAAATGAACGTAGCCAATCCTTCCGTTTGATTCTGATTCCACCTTCTGTCGGCGCGTATATTCCCATTCCTTGTAGCGGAGACTCCGTTCTTCCCGTGCCGAAACCGGTGTTACCAGCACTTCGCGCGTTTCACCGGAGGCGGATCGTACTCGAAGCAGAACCTTACGCCCGACCTTACCGCGCAACAGGGCACGTTCATCGCTCACAGACAGCGCATCCACGCCGTCGATGCTGAGAATGACTTCGCCATTTTTCACCAGCGAATCGGGTCGGGACAGCGGCGGAGCTTCGTTCGGGAGATCCGGGTCGTAGAGATAAACGTGTTCAACCACAAAACCGCCCGCTTTTTCGTCGCGGTGCATGAGCGCGCCGAGGGTTGCGATGTCAACTTGGTCAGGAGCCTGGCGGGAATCTCCACCGAATACAAAAATGTGCAAGGCGGAAAGCTCGCTAACCATCTGCGCTATGACATCATTCAATTCCTCGCGATCAGACACTCGATCGACCAAGGGCAGGTAGCGATCTCTGATCCGGAGCCAATTGACACCCTGCATGTTACGGTCATAAAAATAATCGCGTTCGAGTCGCCAGGAATCCATGAACAACTCGCGGAACTCTGCGCGAGGGTTGGTCATAATGGACCAGTGTGACATATCAATTTTTGCCTTTGGCAACGCCTTGGGATCGGAAAGCGCGCTTGACTTCACATCGGAGTCGAAAATAAAAAACTCGTCATCCTTCGAGACCAGTACTCGCTTCCGATCAAGGGAAATTTCATAGTTCTTTACATCCGCAAGCACGGTCTCCGGCGCGTCGCCCTTGTTGGCAATATCGATGCACGCAAGGGCCTGTTTTGGCGGCGAGTTGCCATCGCGATCGAGCCAGCAGAGGCGCTTGTCGGTTGCCTGCAATGAGGAATAATTTCCGGGAGGCATTGGGACTTCACGCAACCGCGATGCAATGTCCGTGAAATCGATATGAACCACTACCGGGTTTTTTTTCTCTTCTTCTTTCTTCTGATCGGCGTCACTCTTCTTGTCGGTTGAAGCCTTCTTTTTATCGTTAGCCGTCTTGGCTTCGGCGACGTTATCCGCTTTCTTGTCTTCTGCTTTCGCTGTTGCTGATTCCGGATGCAATTCGTCGGCCGGCGTGAATGGCGATCGTTGTGCCGGAGTCAACGAAAGTTCATACACTTTCATCGAGTGATCAAAGTTCGGATCCGGCTGCCTTGGGCCCCACGGCGAACCCACGGTCGTTTTGAGCATCCGGTCAGAGAGAAAATAGAGCCACTTGCCGTCCGCGCTCCAGGCCGGATCAACGCTGTTGTAGCGGTCAGTAGTGACGGGCTGAACTGCTCCGGTACTGACGTTCAACAATTTGATTTGGTAAAAAGTGTTCGTGGCTGCCTCGACAAAAGCCAGCCACTGGCTGTCGGGTGACCAGGTGAGATCCTGAAAGTCGTCCACCATCGATTGCCCTATGCGCTTGTCCAGCTTGGTTTTTATGTCAAGGATCCAGAGTTGCTGGTCCTTGTCCCGGTGCGCGAGCCAGTGTCCATCTGGCGACACCACCCCATCCCAGCGAAGCACTTTGTCGTCCTTGGTCCACTGCTCCGGCTTGCCCTCGCCGTTGGCTGGATATTTCCAGAATTCGGTTTCACCCGTTTCCGTTGAAATGGCAACAACGCCCTTTCCATCCGGCATGTATCTGGCTTCGCGATAGCGGATTGCGGAATCCCCTGCGACTTTCACGATGCGCCCGTTCAAAGTTGTCAGCGTGAATACTTCGCCGCGCGCCGTGAACACGGCAGCGCTCCCATCCGGAGCAATATGAGCGCCCGTGAGATAGTCGAGCGGCTTCTTGACCCAGTGGTCGCGCAGTTGATCAAAGTCGGAGACCAGGGTGATCGGCACAATTTCGTCCGCACCCGAATTTAAATCGAGCAACCACAAGTCAGCTCCGCACTGATAGACGATTCGCCCGTCGGAAAGCGATGCGTATTGCACGTCGAACCCATGATGATGCGTGTGTTCTCTCAGCTCGTGGCCATCCCGGTCCAACGAATAAATGTTCATTACCCCGTCGCGATCTGACAGGAAATAGACTCTGCCATTCCAGAACATCGGGTTGTGAGACGTGCCAGGCCAGTCGGCTGTGAGAGGCACAGCCTCCGATCCAGAGTCATAGCGCCATAAATTCTCCGCCGTGCCGCCCTGATAACGCTTCGTCTGGCTCGACTGGCGGGTCAGTCGTGTAAAAAAGAGTGTTTTTCCGTCTGGAGCGAAGCTTCCCTCAGAGGCCTGCGCGAGCGGTACGATGTCATATTTGCCGTCATCGGCAATGGCCACAAGTTTGGCGTCCGGAAGCGTCGAATAGCGGCGGGTACGCACCAGGACTCGCCCATCGGGCGTCCACCCTGCAACGACCGCTCCGCCATCCCAGGTTCGGCGCTTTGGTAACCCTCCGTCTACCGGCATGGTGTACACATCCATGGGGCCTTCATATTCGGCGCTGAACGCGACTGTCTTCCCGTCGGGCGAAATGGCCGCGAATAGTTCAGAACCGGCATTCGAGGTGAGACGTCGAGCCTCGCCTCCCTTCGCGCTGACCACCCACAGGTCGCCCTCGGCGGTAAAAATAATTGTGTCACCATGAATGGCGGGATAGCGGTAGTAACCCGGTCGCGTGGCGGCCTTGACTTGTGCACTGAGCCCAACGGCAAGCAGGAGAAAACAGGCCAGCCGCGACAGCATGTGTGCAAGGTCTCGGGTGATAGAAGTGCTCATTTGAATAAAATCTCCTCGACGGCGTAAAGCAGTTTCAGATATGCGCAATCTTCAGCGAAATCAGCGTGAACCGGCTCAGAATCTTCGGACCCAAAGGCGCTGCAAAGTATACACCCGGTCGCAGATCATCGTTCACGACAGTCTGAGGCGTTGGTAATACCATTATCCACTATGAATTCTCGTAGATTTCCATCCGCACGCGCACCTGGTGTACGATACCGGAGTTGCCCGTTTGGAGGAGATATGGCGATCAACTTCGTTTTGAACGGCGAGAACAAGACAGTCGACGTCGATCCGCAGATGCCTTTGCTCTGGGTTCTGCGCGATACGCTGAATATGACCGGAACGAAGTTCGGTTGCGGCATGGCACTCTGCGGCGCGTGTACGGTACACATCAACGGCGAAGCGGCACGCTCTTGCATTACGCCGATCTCGAGCGTGGCGAACAAAAAGATTACGACCATCGAAGGTCTGTCCGCCGACGGATCACATCCAGTTCAAAAAGCCTGGATGGAAGAAGATGTGCCGCAGTGCGGGTATTGTCAATCGGGACAGATCATGTCTGCCGCCGCCTTGCTGGCCAAGAAATCAAACCCATCCGATGCGGATATCGATGATGCCATGAGTGGAAATATCTGCCGATGTGGCACCTATCAGCGCATACGGAAAGCCATTCACCGCGCTGCTTCTCAGCACAGCTAGAGTTCCACCTGGCTAGGTAGGCACACAAGGTAACGGCACGGCTGACGTTCAAAGTGAGGGCTCGATGGCTACCACTCCGATTTTGGATCGCCGCGAATTTCTGAAAAAGAGCGCTGTGGGCGGAAGTGCACTGGTTATCGGCTGCTATCTGCCCGGCAAATATGAAGCGCTGGCTGGCACGCCACCGAAAGATCCAACCGCGATCAATGCCTGGGTGCAGATCGCTTCCGACGACAGCGTCACGTTGCTGATCGACAAGTCGGAAATGGGACAGGGTATTTCGACGGCTCTAGCGATGGTGGTTGCTGAGGAGCTTGATCTAAACTGGAATAAAATAAATACCATTTTTGCCCCGGCCGCGCCTCAATACTTCAATCCTATTTTTGGTTTGCAAGGCACGGGGGGAAGCAGCAGTGTGCGAGGCTCCTGGGAGCCATTGTCCAAGGCAGCGGCGACGGCAAGAGAGATGTTGGTCGCAACTGCAGCAAAGCGTTGGAATGTGGACGTCTCCGCATGCCACACGGAAGCCAGTAGTGTGGTACAGACGGCAACAGGTAAGCGGATTGGTTACGGGGCACTCGTTGAGGAAGCGTCAAAAATGCCGGTACCGGCGGTGGCAAAACGCAAAGACGCCAAGGACTACGCAATTGTTGGAAAAGCAACCAAGCGGATTGATTCTTCCATAAAGGTCACCGGCAAGGCCACTTTCGGGATCGACGTACGAAGGCCCGGTATGTTGCATGCTGTCGTTGCCCGGTGCCCGGTATTTGGCGGTACGGTAGAAGGATTTGATGCCACGAACGCGAAGTCAGTGCGAGGCGTAAGGGACGTCGTTCAGATTTCGACCGGTGTTGCGGTGGTTGCCGATAACACTTGGTCGGCGATGGAGGGACGCAAGGCGCTCCAGATCAAATGGAATGAAGGTCCGCACTCTAAGCTCTCGAGCGATTCGATTCGCAAACTGTACCGGGAACAGACGGAAAAGCAGGGGGCCATCGCTCGTAAGGACGGGGACGCGGCCGGTTCGCTGGCAAGCAGTCCAAAAAAGATCGAAGCATATTACGAAGTACCATTCCTGGCACATGCAACGATGGAGCCGATGAACTGCACCGCGGACGTGCGAGCCGATGGTTGCGACATCATTGCGCCCACCCAGTTTCAGACGTTTGCGCAAATGACTGGCGCAAAAATTGCTGAATTGAAACCGGAGCAGGTTCGCGTGGCAACTACGTATCTGGGGGGCGGTTTTGGCCGAAGGGCGGAACAGGACTTCATCTCGGAGGCGGTGCAACTTTCAAAAGCGTTGCATGCACCCGTCCAGGTAACGTGGTCACGCGAAGATGACATGCAGCATGACTATTATCGACCCGCGGTACTTGTAAAACTCGAAGCAGGGTTCGATGGCAACGGCAAACCTGTCGCGTGGAGGACACGCGTTGTCGCACCGTCGATCATGTCAAGATTTTTCCCGGGTTCGTTGAAGGACGGCATTGACGAAAGTGCGGTTGAAGGCCTCAGTACCTTGAAATACGATGTGCCGAATTTCGAGGTCGATTATGTTCTGACAGAGACCGGCGTCCCGGTCGGATTCTGGCGGTCTGTTGGTTGTTCGCATAACGGCTATTTTGCCGAATGCTTTGTGGATGAAATGGCCAAGGCAACGGGGAAGGATCCCGTTGAATTTCGCAGAAAAATGCTAGCAAAAGACGCCCGTTGGCGCGGCGTTGTAGAGTTGGCAGCGGAAAAAGCGGGATGGAAAAAACCCCTACCAGACGGACGCTTTCGCGGAATCGCGGTTGTCGAATCCTTCGGGACATACGTTGCCGAAGTGGCGGAAATCAGCATCGACCGTAAAGCGAAATCCCTCGAAGTGCATCGCGTGGTAGCTGCGGTAGATTGTGGACGCTACGTGAATCCGGAAACCATTCGGGCGCAGATTGAAGGCTCAATTGTGTACGGACTCTCGGCTGCGCTAAAAGGTGAAATTACCCTTACAGACGGGCGAGTCGATCAATCCAATTTCAACGATTACGATGTGCTGCGCATTCACGAGACGCCCCAAGTGGAAGTTCACATCGTGCAAAGCACGGATGGACCGGGGGGGATTGGCGAACCTGGAACTCCGCCGATTGCCCCTGCGGTCTGCAATGCGATTTTTGCCGCGACTGGCAAACCGGTCAGACGATTGCCAATCAGACCGGAAGATCTGGCCTAGCGGCGCGGTCAGGTTTCGCGGCACAATCAACTGTGCTCACTCTGCTCCTTGCGCTCGCCGCAATCTCCCTGTTGATCTGGGTCACACTCACTTTTCTCCGTGGGGGCTACTGGCAAATTGCCGGATTCAATGCGGATTTGCAAATTATCAGCGCGCCTGACCGGTGGCCTCGCGTTCTGGCGCTCGTGCCGGCCCGTAATGAAGCGCAAACGATTGCCCTGGCAGTCGAATCCCTCCTCAGGCAAGACTATCCGGGCGAATATCGTGTTCTGGTGATCGATGATCACAGTGAAGACCAGACCGCAGCACTTGCGCAATCAGTGGCGCTCACCAGGAAAGCTGCCGATCACCTCCAGGTTGTTTCGGCCAAAGAGCTACCAGCGGCCTGGACCGGCAAATTGTGGGCAATGCAGCAAGGCGTAGAAGCTGGTGCGGCGTATAACCCGGATTACTACTGGTTTACGGACGCAGATATCACACACGGCTCAGATACTCTCGGGCGCTTGATATCGCGCGCCGAGCAAGGCCATCTGGAGCTAACGTCTCTTATGGTTTTGCTTCAGGCCAAATCATTTCCGGAACGCTTACTAATTCCGCCATTCTTGTACTTCTTTTTGAAGTTGTATCCGCCGTCGTGGACTGCAAATCCCAAAGCGAAGACGGCAGGTGCGGCAGGAGGTTGTGTCTTGTTAAAGCGAACAGCCCTGCAACGAATCGGCGGAGTGGTGGCCATAAAATCGGAGGTGATCGACGATTGTGCGCTGGCCCGGGCAATAAAGAGCAGTGGCGGCTCGATCTGGATGGGCCTCACGCGCAGCAGCATTAGTTTGCGCGAGTACTCCACATTTGGTGAAATTCGCGACCTAATCGCGCGTACAGCCTTTACGCAACTCGGCTATTCCGCATTTCTCCTGCTTGGTACCCTGGTGGGGATGCTATTGATGTATCTCGCTCCGCCCATATTTGCGTTCAGCTCGCAAGCAATCTTATGGAGATTGGGGCTTGCCGCTTGGGCTCTTTCCACAATCACCTATTTGCCCACGGTTCGCTTCTACGGATTATCGCCACTCTGGGCTCCAACTTTGCCATTGGCTGCTGCGTTCTATTGCTACGCTACCTGGATTTCGGCGTTGCGGTTTTGGCTCGGCAGCGGCGGCCAATGGAAAGGTCGTTCGCAAGCCCCCTCCAGTCAAATCGGCAATGCTGGCTAATCCGCGGGAATGCTCGAGCATGAATCACAAAGGGTGGTGCGCTGCATCACATTTTGCTATAGTGAGTTCGTTGAGGCATGGGCTGTATCCCGAGGTCAGGGAATGGCACCGGAGGCCGATATGAGCATTATCCCGAGTGGTGAATGCGGGCTGCCTAAGATTACTGTTCCGGAACTGTTGCAGCGCAAGACTCTAGCCGGAAATTCCCCTGAGAAAAAGAAAATTACCTGCTTAACTGCGTATGATTACGCCACTGCAAGGTTGTTGGATGAGGCCGGCATCGACGTCGTACTGGTAGGAGACTCGCTGGGCATGGTGGTGTTGGGATATGACAGTACCCTGCCGGTCACGTTGGATGAGATGCTGCACCATTCAAAAGCGGTTCGACGCGGTGTGCAGCGAGCGCTGGTCGTGGCCGACATGCCTTACGGCTCCTACCATGGGGAAATTCATGAGGGAATTCGCAACGCGATGCGTTTTGTGAAGGAATCCGGAGCCGAGGCCGTAAAGATCGAGGGTGGGGAACGGCGCTTGGAACTGATTGCACGGTTGACCGAAGCGGAAATCCCTGTCATGGGGCATGTCGGCCTTACCCCTCAGTCGGTTAACGCGATGGGCGGTTACCGCGTACAGGGCAAGACGCCGGGATCGGCGGAGCAGTTGGTGCGCGATGCGCGGTCGGTCGAAGCGGCAGGGGCGTTTGCGATCGTTCTGGAGGGTATTCCACGCGAGTTGGCAGCGGAAATTACCCACACTCTGAGGATTCCGACAATTGGTATTGGCGCGGGCCCGGATTGCGACGGGCAGATCCTGGTGCTCAATGACCTACTTGGCTTGACCTTCGAGGGGCCGCCGAAATTTGCCCGGCGTTATGCGGATGTTGGGTCAATTATTTCACAAGCCGTACGCGAGTACTGCGACGATGTGCAGGGCGGCAGCTTCCCTTCTGATGCAGAGTCGTACCATGCGCCGAGCGCGATGAAGGCGAGAAAAGCTGTTTCAGTGGCTCGTTAAATTCAGGATACTTTTCCGGTTACTGGGTGCGGCTCTGCCGCACCCTTCTTTTTGAGGTGCGCGATGAAACCCGAAGAACTTGTCAGCCTGACGGAATTCAATGTCTGGGCAAACCATCACGTACTTGCCGCCGTGGAGGCATTGACACCGGAGCAATTCACACGAGAACTTGGTTCGAGCTACAGCTCGGTGAGAGACACGCTGGCGCATATCCTGGGAGTGGAATGGGTATGGCTCGAACGATTACAGCGGCGATCGCCTGTCACCATTCCCCCTGCGAAGGACTTTGCTGATTTTGCGCTACTGAAAACGAAGTGGGCGGAAGTTGAACGAAACTTTCATGAGTACATGGAGGAGCTGACCAAGGCCGAACTTGACGAAGAGGTTGATTACCAGACGCTGAGCTTTGGGCCCGGGAAAAGTACGCGATGGCAAATGATCCAACATGTGGTAAATCATGGGACATACCACCGCGGGCAGGTGATCACAATGCTGCGGCAATTGGGAGCGAAAGGTGTGGGCACAGATTTGATTACATACTACCGTGAAAAAAGCGGGGCGAGCGTATAGGATGAGCGTTCAGCCCTCTCTCCTCCATTCAATGGAGATCATCCGGACCATTTCCTGGATGAAAGAAAAGTCCCAGCAGGCGAGGATGGAACAGCGGTTCATCGGATTTGTGCCGACGATGGGCGCACTGCACGAAGGGCACATGGAACTGGTGAGGCGCGCGCGCAAGGAATGTTCATCGGTGTATGCCTCAATCTTCTTGAACCCGAAACAGTTTGGACCGAACGAGGATTTATCAAAATACCCACGACCGCTCGATGTGGATGTAAACAAATTGAACGCCGAACGTGCAGATGGGCTGTTTCTGCCTGCGCCAAGTGAGATCTATCCGGCTGGATTCTCGACCTACGTTCACGTTGAGGGAATCAGCGAGCGGTTGGAAGGAAAGACCCGGCCCGGACATTTTCGCGGAGTTTCCACCGTTGTGTTGAAACTACTGGAGATCGTGCAGCCGCACGTCGCATATTTTGGACGAAAAGACGCGCAGCAGGTGCGGATCGTGCAACAGATGGTACGTGACCTGAATCTGAATACGGACATCGTGGTTTGCCCGATCGTGCGTGAAGCCGACGGGTTGGCGATGAGCTCGCGCAACGTATATCTGAGTGAGGACGACCGCAAAGCTTCAACCGTTTTGTACAGGACACTTCGCACAGCCGAACAGGAAGTGAACCGCGGAATGACAGATTCACTCGACCTTCAGCGGCTGTTGATGAAGATGATCGCGAGCGAGCCACGGGCTAGACTCGATTATGCCGAAGTCGTGGACGCGGAAACTTTCGAGCCGGTCGTTCGTATCACAAATCGGAGTTATGTGGTTTTGGCGGCGTTTTTTGGTCGCACTCGGTTAATCGACAATATGTTGATTGAACGAGTTGGCGATGAACTGCGTCCCGAGGTATAGACCGCAGACGATCTCGCCCGTTAAGCGGGCAGCTTGGCCAGGGTTTCACTAGCATGACCCTTGGCCTTTACTTCATCCCAGATCTCTTCAATCTTGCCGGTCGGGCCGATCAGGAACGTGCTGCGCACAATACCCTTGAAGGAACGCCCCATAAATTTCTTCATTCGCCAGACACCATAAGATTCAATCATTTTGTGGGTCGGGTCCCCAAGCAGTGGAAAATTCAGTTTTTGCTTCGCTTTGAAATTTTTCAGCGCTTTTTCGGGGTCAGCGCTAACACCGAGAATCACGGTGTCCTTCTTATCGAACTTGGGTTTCAGATCTCGGAATTCGCAGGCTTCGATCGTGCATCCGGGTGTACTGGCTTTCGGATAGAAATAGAGCAGCACACGCTTGCCCCTGAAATCGCTGAGAGATATTTCCCGAGCTTCATCAGAGGTAAGTGTGAACTCTGGAGCTTTGTCGCCAACTTTTAGCATGTAGACCTCCAGGTACTACCGAGTAGATGATACTGCGCACTAAGGGAATTATGGATCGCAGGACAGCGCCGGCGGTTTGCACTAGGACAGCAATTTGCGGAGAATGGCGGCAACGGATTGATTGTCGGCCTGGCCCTTTGTGGCTTTCATGACCTGTCCAATAAAAAAGTTGAATACGCCCTCGTTGCCAGCCTTGAATTTGGCTACGTTGTCGGGATTTCTCGCAATGACTTCTCTCGCGAGTTGCTCAATCGCTTCGTCGCTGATTTGCGCGGCCAGGCCCTGGGTAGCCACGATTTCGGCTGCAGAACGCCCACTATCAAACATATCTGCGAATACCTTCTTGCCCACTGTTCCTGTGATCTTTTTCGATTCAACCAGAACCACCAGGTCTGCGAGCGATTTCGGAGAAATGGGGCTAGTCACAATTTCCTTGCCGGACTCATTCAAACGGCGAAGGAGCTCCGTTTGCATCCAGTTCGCGGCGGCTTTTCCCGGAGCACCTGCCTTTACAACCGATTCGAAGTAGTCTGCCAACTCCTGCGTGTCGGTCAGGACTTCGGCATCATAGAGCGTAATCCCCAGCGCCGACACGAATCGCGCACGTCTTGCTGCTGGCAGCTCCGGAAGTGAATCGCGTACTCCCTCCCGCCACGATTCTCTGACATGTACAGGAAGAAGATCGGGTTCCGGGAAATAGCGGTAATCGTGCGCCTTCTCTTTAGAACGCATCGGTTCCGTGCGGCCCGCCGTCTGATTCCACAAGCGTGTCTCCTGAGAAACACGGCCCCCGGATTCGACGATGCCTATATGCCGCTCGATTTCAAATTCAAGCGCCTTCGCAAGATAGCGGAACGAATTTAGGTTTTTCACTTCCACTTTCGTGCCGAATTCCCTGGCGCCACGCAGGCGGACGCTGACGTTAGCATCGCAACGCAACGAGCCTTCTTCCATGTTGCAGTCGCTTACGCCGGTGTAGAGAAGAATCTGACGGAGCGTCGTCAGGTAGTTGTAAGCCTCCTCCGAGGAACGCATGTCCGGCTCGGAAACGATTTCGCTGAGCGGGGTACCACAGCGGTTGTAATCGACATACGTTTTTTCGTCTGAATGCGGGAATCCATCGTGCAGCGACTTGCCCGCGTCCTCCTCCAAATGGAGGCGGGTAATGCCGATACGCTTGGTGTCACCGCCGTGTTCAATTTCAATCCATCCGCCTGTGGCCAATGGCAGTTCGAACTGGGATATCTGGTAGCCCTTCGGCAGGTCCGGATAAAAATAATTCTTACGAGCAAAACGGGAATGCTCGTGCACGGTGCAATTCAAGGCCAGCGCTGCGCGTATGCCCATCTCTACCGCACGTTTATTCAGAACAGGAAGCGTGCCTGGCAATCCCAGGCAGATTGGACACACGTTGGAATTTGGCGAGTCTCCGAAACGCGAGGAGCAAGCACAGAAGATTTTCGTTTTGGTGAGAAGCTGCGCGTGAACTTCCAAACCAATCACCACTTCGTACTTGGCGAGCAGGTCGGGAGCCAGAGCAGATTCTGTAGCAAACTTGGTCATTGGCTAAGAGAAAAGTATATCAGAGGCAACCCTGGCGCCAAGCACCGGCAGCCCCCAAACGGGTGAGTCGCGACTAGTTATTGCGTCCCGGAATCTGGTAGCGCATTCCGATGATGAAGGCACGACCCATTGCGGGATAGCCCAAGACCTCCTGATACTGTTTGTTGAAGAGGTTCGTCACTCGAGCGTACAAATTGAGCCCGCGATAAAAATTGTAGTTGGCAGAGAAATCGAAACGCGCGTATCCGGGATTTCGGGTATAGCCGAGCCCCAGAAAATCGCTATCGGTTCGGGCTCCGGCAAAATAGCCTGCGAAGACGGCGTTGATCCTTTTGTAAGTAGCAGTGAAAGTGATGGAGCCGGAATTGAGCGGGCGGCGCAGAAGGCGGTTGCCTGGAATTTCTGCCGGGTCTGAAGAATTTGGCGATTTGAGCACGCGAGTGTCGTCGTACATATAGTTGCCTGCAATCAGCATCCAGTTTGTGACATGAGCTTCGGCGGCAACGTTAACGCCTCTGGAGAACGCGAGGTCCGTATTGAAATACGTGTAAAGGTAAGGGCAGGAAGGCGTAGACGGGCCCTCGCCAAAACTGATGATGTTGTAAAAGCGGTAATAAAAATAGTTGGCGGAAAGCTTGATGCGGCTGTTGGCCAGCTTCTGGTCTAACCCGGCGCTCCAGTTCTTGCTAGATTCCGGCTTCAGGTAGGGATTGCCCGGATCGCAGGGGTCCGTTCCATAAGTCTGGTCGAATCGCGGCTCCTTAATTCCCTCCCCATAGAAGGCCTGCAATCGGGTATCGCCTAGAAATCCTTGGTCCGTGTGAAGGACGTAGGAAGCACCGATGCGCGGCACCACGCGAGTGCCAAAGTTGGCATTAGCTTCTGCGCGTGCGCCAAAATCCAGAGAGAGTTTGGGAAGTGGCAGGTAGCGGAAATCGAGATATCCGCCCTGATTGTTGCGGCGGACATGCGGCTGTTCCAGATAGGACAGCGATCCGTTTTCTACCTCGTACTGATAGCCGGCCGTCGCGATAAAAGTGCGTAAGGTATACGTCGTCTGTGCGTTGACGCTGGCGCGATTGTACTTATATGTGTCGTCGTAAACGTAATCACAAAATTCCGGCGTTGCGACTGCGGTAGGGCTGCTCTGCGGGCAATAGGCGTTTGGATCCGTGGCATAGAAACTCTGTTGAGGATTGAAGCTGTGCTGGGTTGTGTAGGACTCCGCGCCCATCAATTCGGCCTGCCAGCGATTGCCCATCGCGAAATCCCATCGCAAGTTGGCACTGAACAGGTCCTGGTTGTAGCGCTGATACAAACTTGCGGGAGTGAACCCGATTTCGCCTGGAATACCGGCGCTCCCGGAATTATTCCGAATCGAAAGGCGGAATTGATCGGTATCGCTAATGGCGTAACCGAAGTTCCCGGTGTACGCGCGGTTGATGTAATCGCTGTTCGGATACTCGCCGGCCGTCTCATAGATGGAGGCACTGCCAGCATAATCGAAATGCCCGGCCAATCCGCTGGCTTGCACGCCGCCTCGCCCAGTCGAGTAACTTCCGCCTTCGGAAAAAATGCTGAATGCAGGAATTGCAGTGGTGCCGCGTTGGGTAAAGAGTTGTACAACGCCAGAGACCGCGTCGGTACCGTAAATAGCGCTTTCTGCGCCGCGCACGATTTCCACTTTTTCTACGTTGTCTGTGGTGAGGACGGAAAAGTCGACTGCTCCCCCGGCCGGATTGATGGGAGTTCCGTCGACAAGTACTTTTGTAAATCCGGAATTGCCGCCATCAAGGAACAAGGAGGCATTTCCCCCGTTGGTGCCGTTCCGTGCAAACGTGACCCCGGGCGCAAACGTCAGCAGATCCGGCAGGAAGACGGACTGGCGCTGTTCGATCTCCTCGCGGCTAGTAATGGAATTCGGAGCGGTGGACTGTTGGGCTGGGATCGGCTCGCCTTGTGCTGTAACCAGCACTTTGTCCGAGAGCGCTTCAAGCATCATCCGCAAATTCAGAATCTGGTTCGTAGTTCCGCTGAGCTCCACGGAGATATCGTGAGGCGCAAAAGAGTCCCGTGAGAAATGGATGTGATAGATACCTGAAGGAAGTGAAAACAGGTATGAACCGTCGGAAGCGGAACTTGCTGACCAGAGTTGCGAACTGCTCGAATTTTCCAGTTGCGCGGTGATCTGGACTCCGGCAAGTGCTGCCCCGGAACTATCCGTCACCGTTCCAGAAAGTTTTGAATCAGAGGAATTTAATTGGGCTGGCAAATTTGCAGGAAAAGCGAAAACCAGAAGCAAGAGTAAGACTCGGGACACAGATAGGGAACGGGTCGTTATCATGGTTCCTCCCCTCCCTCACGCGCGGGAGTGCAAAGGTTGGCGAGTGCGAACGATCGCACGAGCTGCAGACTTCGCCGGTCTCCTGGCTTGGCGGTGATGAGCGTTTGTAGTCGCGGGACCTGGTTACAGGTTCCAACGCGATTGACGAAACACTCAAGAAACTCGAGCCTTCCCGTAGCGGCGTTGTGGCTACAGTGGCTTGCGAGCGAATTTCCGCTTTACAGTCGCGCGGCGGCGACGGATTCGCACCGTCTTCCCGAACACGAGGTCTGCGATAAAGGTGAGGGGCGGTGGCCCACTGTGAGTTATTCAATCGGCAGCCTATTTGGCACTGCCGGGCCTGGGTGAACAAGAAACCTGCTAGTTGTCAGACAAAATAGTCACGCGCGGCCGGCCGGAAGCGGTGAGCTCCACGGAAAGCGGCGCTTGAAAGACCTGTTCGAGCAAATCCTTCTGATAAACGGTGGCCGGCGAACCAACGCGCAGGCATTTCCCCTTTTGCAGCAACACCACCTGATCGGCAAATTCGCCGGCAAGGTTCAACTCGTGCGTCACGACAATCACGGTGTAGCGATTCTCCGCTGCCAATCGGCGCAAATTCACCAGTAAGTCGACTTGTGCACCGATATCCAGATGCAACGTCGGCTCGTCGAGGAGGAGCAATAGGGGTTGTTGCGCAAGCGCCCGGGCCAACACAATGCGCTGTTTCTCTCCGCCGGAGATCTTGTCCATCCAGCGATCACTCAAGTGCGAAGCGTTTACTTGAGCCAGGGCGTTATTCGCGATGATGATATCGTCAGCAGTTTCAAACCGCAGCGTACGTCCATAGGGATGACGCCCTTGCAAGACGAACTCCCAAGCGCGCGAGGGAAAAAGTAAAGGGCTTTCCTGCTGGACCATCGCGATCCTCTGGGCACGGGTCTTCGGTGAAAGAGAGCTGGTCGCAAACCCATTCAGGAAAATACGGCCAGACAGTGGCTCGAGAGCGCCAGAAATCAGCTTCAGAAGTGTCGATTTACCGCACGCATTCGGGCCAAGGATGGCTACAATTTCGCCCGGTCTGGCTTGAAAGCTGAGCGCCTCCAGCGTGAACAATGGCGCTTGTGATGGATTGGAACTATACGCATAGCTGACTTGTTCTACGCTCAGTCGAACATCAGAATTCGCTCGCTGCTGATCGAGATCGGTAGCGGCATGCGCAAGGGGAGGATACAGGTGCGTGCTCATGCGAGTCTCCTACGAAGCAAGTAGATGAATACCGGCGCGCCAACCAGCGCTGTGACGGCGCCAACCGGAAGATCAGTCGGCGAAGTGATGGTGCGGGCCAAGGTGTCGGCGACGACGATGCCAATGGCACCACCAAAAGCGGCTGCGGGCAAAAGCATGCGATGGTCAGAGCCAAAAATCAGGCGCATTACGTGAGGAACGAGAAGTCCGACATAACCAATCGCGCCACTGACGGAAACAGCCAACCCGGTGAGCACGGAGGCAGCGAGGTAGACGACGATGCGAACGCGACGTACATCGACCCCGAGGTGCATCGCTTCTTTCTCACCCGCCAGCAAGAGATTCAGGTCCGAAGCCGTCGTGTAAATGGCACCAAAAGCAAAAACGAAACCAACACCGAGCAGATAGAGCAAGCTCTTCGGTTGCGGTGTCGAAAGGTCTCCCATCAGCCAATAGGTAGCCCCGCGCAAGTTGCTTCCGGCAATGCTCGAGAGAAGAAACATGATTACGGCCGACAGAAAAGAGGCCGTGATGATACCGCCCAAAAGCAAAGTACTGCTGTCAATCTGTCCTTCGCGGCGACCGAGAAAGTAAACTGCGGCAATTGTAATGGCCGCCCCCAGAAAGGCACCCAGTGGGGTAATTAACCCGGCAATCGCCGGCGAAAACGACAACCGGCCTTCAATGATGAGCGCGAGGATCGAGCCGACTGCTGCGCCGGAAGAGATACCAAGCACATACGGATCGGCGAGGGGATTTCGCAGCAGAGCCTGGAAGCTGGTGCCGGCAACGGCGAGCGACGCCCCGACAACAAGGCCCAGCAAGATTCGGGGCAACCGGATATCCATCACGATCATTCCGTAATCGGAGGAGATTGCTTTGGTGCGGCCGATTAGAACACTCACCAGATCCTTGGCAAGTCCGTATAACGAGACCTGCACAGCGCCCATCTTTAAGGCAACGACAACCACAACAAAAAGTATCGCTGCGAGAACGGCACAGCGAAGCACCAGTCTTTGCAGCGTTAGCGGGCGCATAATACCAGCGCCATTGATTTTGCAGGTAACAGGTCCGCTTGAGTTGCATGGAGTTCGCCCGTACGATTTGGCGGAACCGCTCGTTCTTTTTCAATCGGGGGTGTCTCCTGAAATGCGTACGGATGCAATTGATGCGCTAGATCCTCGATTACGGAAACGATTCGTGGTGCCGGGCGAATTACGGCGTCACTAACCACCGCATATTTGCGGTTATGCACCGCGTCGAGCAAACGCCAGCCGGGCTTCAATGCCAGCGCTTCAAAATCGTGGACGCCCGCGGCGGAATGCGTTTCCGGAAAAATCAAAAACTCAGGTTGCAGATGGACGACTTCCTCCAGATTCATCTGTGGCCAATCTTTGGAAGAATCCACAATCGAATTTGCACCAGCCTTGCGGAGTGCATCGGCGACAAATGTCCCTCTGCCGATCGACATCAGCGGCTCCGTCCAAACGACGAACAGCACTCGGGTCGGTGGGAGTGAATCCAATTTTATTTTCAAGAGATTAAGCCTGGTTTGCAGATCGTCGGCGAGATTCTTCCCAGCTTCAGGCGCGCCGAGAACAACCGCCAATTTTTCTGTGGACGTGATGATTTCGTCGACGTTATGCGGATCCACGTCGTAACTGGGGATCCCGAGCGAGTCCAATGCCCGCACGGTATCCAGCCGATTAAAGCTGTTCGTCACCAATACGAGGTCCGGGTGGAGTGAGACGATCTGTTCGAGATTGGGATTAATCCCGCCTCCCACTTTCGGCTTTTTCTGCGCCTCCGGAGGGTAATCGCAAAAGTCCGTATCTCCTACAAGGCGATCTTGCAAGTTCAACGCGTAAATCGTTTCGGTCAGGCTGGGCGCCAACGAAATGATGCGCATAGGTGTGACAGGAACCTGCACCGTACGGCCAACTTCATCGACAACCGTCTTGGTAGCTGAAGCAGTGGGCGCCGCAGGAGAACTGGTTTGCGCGGAGAGGTGAAGTGCACCAAACAAGAAAAGCGCGATCGTGGATATCGCAAAGCGCCCGCTGCTGTAGTCCTTACAGTAATGCACGAATCTCCCCTGACGAGAGTTGTGCGAGAACCAAATAAAAAAGCCCCGCGAGAAACGGGGCTGGTTTTGCCTGTGCCCTCTCTCGCGAAGGACACGCAACCTGTGCGGCTTGGGAGGGTAGCCTGGCTGACGGCGATAAAGCCGATCACAGTGGCGGGACCGCGGCCGATTTTCACGGCACTTCCCCACTTCCCTAACCTGCAAATTGAAAATACAGTCTACGACCCGCTGTCGAGAGTGTCAACGCGTGGGGGGGCAAGCGATAGGCTGGCGCAAAACCGCCCTTTTTTTCACTATTTTGACGCGATCCGTTTGCATCGGGCCAAAACCACGTTGTCGGTAACGTTGTTCATCGTGGCTAAACCGGTCTCTTCCGATTAGCGGCTTCGTTCTTGATCGGCGCCTCATCGATTCGCGCCATTTGGAGACTGACTTCCAATCCAGCTAGCGACGCGGGCATCCAGCATGTCGAGCGGTAGGCTTCCTCCACTGAGGATTTCATCATGGAACGCTCTGAGGTCGAAGTGGGGACCAAGCTGCTGTTGGGCGCGATTGCGAAGATCGAGTATCTTGAGTTTACCGATCTGGTAGCTGAGGCCCTGAGCCGGCCACGCAATATACCTGTTAATTTCAGCTTGGATCGTAGGCTCATCCCCGGCGCCGCTTTCGCGGAAATAGGCTACCGCCTGTTCACGGGTCCAGCCTTCGGAGTGAATTCCCGTGTCGACGACAAGTCGGACTGCTCGCATCAACTCCAGATTGAGCCGTCCATAATCTGAAGCTGGATCCTGGAAAAACCCGATCTCCTTACCGAGCGCCTCCGCATAGACTGCCCAACCTTCGGCGTATGCATTGTTGATGACGTGAAGGCGAAACTCCGGTAGGCCGGTGAGCTGTTGCTGGATGGAGATTTGCAGGTGATGGCCAGGGATACCTTCGTGGTAGGCCTGCGTCTCGTCGCTCAGCAGTTTTCGGTGCGCATAGTTGGAGGTAGCAACAACGACGCGAGCTGGCCTGGTCCCATCCGCGGTGCCGAAAATATAGTGAGTCGGATTGTTGGGCTGGGAGGCCGGCGCAGCTTCGACAGTCAGCGGGGTTTTGGGGACCACCCCAAAGAGTTCAGGCAGGCGTGGCTGCATTTGGCCGACGTAGCGGCGGAAATCCTCAACGATCTGTTCCGAAGATTTCGGTACGTATTTTGGATCGCCATTCATCGCTTCACGAAAGCTGCTCAGGTCTTTATAGCCCGATTTGACAGCAAGACCAGTGAGCAGGCCGTTGATTCTATCGACCTCTTGAAGCCCGAGCGCGTGAATCTCCGCCGGCGACATATTTGTGGTGGTTTGCTCTCGAATTGCTTGTTGATACCTTCGAGCACCGTCTGGCAAGCTACTCAATCCGATCGTGGTCCGGCCGCGCGGAGCATAGTCTTTTGCTATGAAATTTGCGAAACGCTGATACGCGGGGAGCACCTCGGAATTCACTGCCTGCTCGATCTTTTCCGTCAAGCGCTTCTGGTCCTCGGCAGAGATGGAACGTGGAAACTTCTTCGTCGGGGCCAAGAACGGATCTTCGGCGATAGTTCCTTCGCATTGAGTCGGAATCTGCTCGAGTAAAATCCTGACCGGCATCAAACCGTCTTTTTCTCCCTGCCGCAGTACTTCGATCGTTTGCTCGAAAGCACGCGAGATCTGGTGCAAACGGGCAATGTAATCTTCGTAGTGCTTCACGGTATCAAGCGGTACAGAGTTCGGAAGATCAGCAAGACTGATATGGATGCCCTGCATTTGCGAAATGGGCATCTCATAATTCTTCAGCGCATAGTTCGCAATGCGACTATCCAGAACGTGAAGCAGGAGGTCGTGCGAGAGGCGATCCTGCTCGGGAAATCCCTCTGTAGAAATGGCGTCGAGCTTCATACGATAGGCGCGATCGACAGCGTTTTGCTTCGTGCTGGCTGCCAGCGAGTAGTCATCGAGCAATGTGTTATCCCGGTAATCCCCCCTAGCTGTCTCGCTCTCCGGAGAAGCCCTCATGTCATCTTCGAACTGCTCTCTGAACAGAGTTTTCTGAGCGGCAAGGCGAACTGCAACCGACTCGGATGATTGAGGTGAACCCTGAATGTCCCGGAAAGGCTCCTTCGCGCCCTGCGTGATTGCTGAGCCGGATATGCCATGAAGGTACAGGCAGGCTAGGCCAAACGCCAAGAACGAGAGTGATGATCTTGTCAAAAGCGCGTCCTATCTCATGCAGCGTCTGCCTTCACTCGAACGACGCCACACGGCGAGTTTCTGCTCCTCGGCAGGTCCAAACCGGTTGCCCTTGTTTCACAAACACCACCTTTGAAAGCAGCTTTGTACCAGATGGTGTTGCATCAACCGTCTGAACCGGCACAGATAACCCGAGAAGTTCCTACCTGTACCACGTTTTCGACGCGATAGAAACGGATTAAATCTCGTGGCCTTTCGTGCCGGTCGGAACTTGGAATCAGTGGTCTTCCACCGCTAGTCCTGGTAAAACCGCATACCGGAGGCCACCCAACTAATAGAGAATAAATTCCGGGCGTGGCGCGGCTTAATGCCTAATCAATACTCTCGCCTGCGTTCGCGCGGCGCACACCATTTTTCAGCAAGCGGATCTACCAAAATAGTGCGTAAGAGGGCAGTCTCGCTCCAGCCTGTCCCTTATCCCATCAACAAGCAGGAGGATAGTCCAGTATAAGCAGCGCTGACGTCATCAAACGACGTATGAACGTCCTCACCCAACTCCAAATAACGTAGAACACACTTGAGCGACTCGAATGGATCAGGCGAATCGAATTCCCGAATAGACCAGTCAGCGGTTTTTCCAATTGGGTTTTCGCTTTTCAACAAGTGCGCGGACGCCCTCCTGGGAATCTTCAAGAGCATAGAGTTCGTTCAGGAAGATATTCATGGAGTTTTTCAGACCGTCACGGAGCGAAAGTCCCATGCCGCCAAGAATCGCTTTCTTTGCCATGCTGAGCACCGGCCCGGAATGGCTGACCACACGCGCAATCAGGTCATTCACTGTCGCTTCCAGTTGCGCCTCTGGAACCAGCCGGTTGATCATGCCAAGCTCCAGCGCTCGTTCGGCGGTAACTGGTTCACCCAGGAGGACCAATTCCAACGCGACTTTCGGGCCAACAAGGAACGGCAGAATTGTTGTGGCCAACGGCGGGAAAACGCCAATGGTGATTTCCGGTTGAGCGAACCGCGCACGCGGAGTGGCAATAACAAGGTCGCCGAATGCCGCAAGTTCCGCACCGCCCCCAATCGCCGGACCGTTTACAACACACATCACTGGTTTCGATGTTTCCAGAATCCCCGAAAACACCGAGTGGAATACGTCTAGCATTTGAAATACGCGCTGCGACGTGTATTCGCCGACGTCGATGCCACCGCAAAACACCTTACACGCGGAATCCAGGACGATTAGCTTCACGTCCCGGCGCTCTCCCGCATAGGTAATCCCGTCGGACATCTCCCGCAACATGCTCTCGTTCAACAGATTGTGGTCGGGGCGGTTCAAAGTCATGCGTGCGACGCCAGCGTCCACCGTTAGCTTGATGAACTGAAAATCTTCCGGATTTCGTCGTCGCGGCGAAGTGGAAACCTCAACACTGTTGCGGGGATTCACGATGCGAGCTCCTTACGAGAACGGTTCTTTCGTCAAAACCGATGCTAACATGCTGTTTGGCAAGTAATAGATTGGGGTTTTTTCGTGTGCGCAATGAGTCTTCTGGCCGGCCTGCCTGCCCAGTCGAGTCTTCTTTCAAGGAAACCAGCCGTTATTTACTGTCTCACGAAGAATCCTGTAGTTTCCTGAGGGACTCTCTCCATTAAAGGGCATGGGTCCATCCTATTTGCTCCGACCGATGACGCTTTTGCCAAACTGCCTGCGGAAGCGACGGAGACGCTGCCAAAAATCGGGAACACATACGCGACCCTTCTGCTTCCTCAAGAAACAAATAAGAAAGAATCAGGCGGAAGGGTTATATGCCGCTTCCGCCTGACTCTACGTATGATTGAATGATGAGAAGATAAGTGTAAGCAGGTGGCAAGACTGGAATTCTCTCATGGAAAAAGATAAAGCAAGAGCATTGCTTGGATTCTTGTTCGTTTGTTACGCAGTGGCGTTCATCGCCGGCTTGATGACCAAACCGGAAATTGCCACGTGGTACGCGAGCCTCGCGAAGCCGACCTGGCGTCCACCGAACTGGCTGTTCGCTCCGGCCTGGACGACCCTCTACGGATTGATGGCAATCGCGGCATGGAAAGTCTGGTGCACGCCGCCCTCAAAGTTCAGGACCGCGGCGCTACGGATCTTCTGGCTGCAATTGGCACTGAATTTCCTGTGGTCTCCCGTTTTCTTTTCACTGCACCGCGTTGCCGACGGCTTTTTTGTAATCGCGAGCCTGGTAATTTTGCTGATCATTTTTATCGCCCTAACTTCAAACTTTCAGAAAACTGCTGCTTGGTTGTTCGTTCCCTATCTGCTTTGGGTGAGTTTCGCGGCCTTCCTGAATTACACTATCTGGACGATGAATCCGAATTCTATAGCTGACCCACGCCGAACGCCGACAGCTGTGGCATATCGTTTTTCCGGTGTTCCTGATGCCGAAGGCTTCCCCTCCACGCTCTCCTGGGGCGAAGCGGAGCCACTTTCATTCGATCAGAACTGGAAAGGAGAAAATCCAGAACCCAGGCGCGCCACCGAAGTTCGTTTGCTCTGGACGCCGGACACGCTGTTCCTGAGATTTCTAGCGCATTATCAATCATTGAACTTGTACAAGGAAGCGCGCAACGACGGATGGCGTGACCAGCTCTGGGATCGGGATGTGGCAGAGGTTTTCCTCCAGCCTGGTTCGAGCGATCCTCTGGTGTACAAGGAATTTGAAGTGGCGCCAAACGGGTTTTGGATCGACCTCGACATTTCCCACGGCGCAAAGGAAGAAATGCGAAGTAGTCTGAAGCGCAGAGTCGTTCTAGACGAAAACGTTAAAACGTGGACGGCCGAGCTGGCCATCCCGATGAGAAGTTTGACAACGGCATTTGATGCGAATCGGGACTGGCGGGTAAATTTCTATCGGGTCGAGGGGTTGGTGGAACCCCGTTTTTATTCCGCGTGGAGTCCAACGTACAGCAAGGAGCCAAATTTTCATGTTCCCGAGGCCTTCGGGAAACTACTCTTCCGTGAAAAACACTGATCAGAGCGCGAGTTCGTAGCCAGTCAGCCAGTTTTCAAAGAACTGAGTCGCCTTATCACCTTCCAGCCGATTACGGACAGCATCAAGAACCCGGCAGTAC
This sequence comes from Candidatus Acidiferrales bacterium, assembly GCA_963723725.1. Taxonomy (GTDB): domain Bacteria; phylum Acidobacteriota; class Terriglobia; order Acidiferrales; family UBA7541; genus Acidiferrum. The sequence goes on along the minus strand of CAVRSA010000008.1, from coordinate 72,694 downwards.
AACGCGCCGTCTTTACCGTAAAATCCCAACCAGTAGGGTATGCCAAAATTCATTAGCTTCAGATCGATCTGAAGTTCTGGTCTAGGCAACTGAAAGAACCCTTGCAGGAAGACTGTCCGCATCACCTTTTCGAGCAGTGTTGCTTGAGCATCTTCCTCGTTAAGGGTAGGAGTGAGAACGTTGCGTGAAGGCGACAGGGTCAACTCGGGTGGGGTAATCATGCCAGGAAATTCGAACAGATCGAGTGTTCCATCGATCTGATCGATCGCCACAAACCGTTCGCGCCGTTTCCGACCTTTTACGTAACTGACGCGATAAAGTGCGAAGGGCACGCAGACGTGCGCAATCCTTTGCAAGGGGCCCCTCCTCAATCGAAGAACCAAGTTGGATAAACGAGAATCGCCCAGCAGGCGCAAGGCTTCGGCCTGCGAAACGGTCGAGCGCAGGCTCAGCACGGACGAGTGCTCGTGGGGAATTCCGGCATGAGCCTCCCGACTTAGCGGAAATGGATCCATAATCCAATCACGGCGATCACCAAAAGGGCGGTAAACGCAACATTCAACGATCGTTCCCGAGGTGATTCCCTCTGAAGGTTTGGTCTTTGGACGGCGACCGAATCCAATTTGTCGTCCACAGTGGCGAAGGTCAGCCCCGCGATGCGCTTTCGCGCAGGTGCGGGATACAAATGACTGACTCCAACGAGGACCGCAGCACAAACCACGAACATGAATACGGCGTAATGCAGAAAGTTTATATCAATCAGGAAGCGCATGAACCTCGAGTGAAAATGGCTGGTCTTGTCCAGGACTTCCGCGATAAATCGCACTGCTCCCAGTAAGAATCCAACCAGTAAGGATGAAATCGCGCCCTCCCCGTTCAATCTTGGCCACAAAATACCAAAAATGAAACAGACGGCGATGGGAGGGCTGATAAACGCTTGCACACTCTGCAAATAAAGCCACAGCTGATTGTTCATCGACTGAATAAATGGGACCCAGAGAATTCCGAGGACGACCATAACCACGGTTGCGATCCGGCCAAAAAATACAAGCTGCGCTTCACTCGCCCCGGGCCGCAATTTCTTATAAAAATCCAGAGTTACCATCGTTGAAGCGGAGTTGAAAACGGAACTCATTGCACCCATGAGCGCAGCCAGAAGTGCGGCGACCATCAATCCGACCAGCCCCACCGGCAGCAAGTTTACGATCATCAGCGGATACGCGCTGTTGCTGTTTGTCACTCTGCCATCGACCACCGGAAACATCTGGGGGTAAACGGCGTATGCAATCATGCCCGGAACGACCAGCAGGAATACTGGCAGGATTTTAAGGAAACCGGCGAAAATGGTTCCCGCCTTGGCATGCGCTTCGTCTTTGGCTGACAAGACCCGCTGCACGATCATCTGATCCGTGCACCAATACCAGATGCCGATGATCGGCGCACCAAAGAAAATTCCCGTCCATGGAAAATCGGGATCGCTGATTGGCTTCATCATGTGAAAATACCCGGGAGGAAGAAGTGCGCGAAGTCCAGCGAATCCGCCGACCTTTTCGAGTCCGATCACTGTCAGAACAATCGCACCAGCAAGAAGAATGAGCGTCTGCACTAGATCGGTGTAGATTACGGCGGCCAGCCCGCCGGCAACGGTGTAGATGCCTGTCGCGATAACAAGAAGAATTGCCGCGGTCATAGGGCGCCAACCCAACACGCTCTCGGCAATGATGGCACCGGCATACAGATGCACGGAAATCTTCGTAAAAATGTAGGCGATGATCGAGATAGTTGCAAGATAAGTGGCACAACTCCTGCTAAAGCGGCGCTCCAGGAATTCCGGCATCGTAAAGACGTTGGATCGCAGGTAAAAGGGCACGAACACCCAACCAAGCAGCAGCAGGATGAGTGAGGCCTGCCACTCAAAATGTCCAGGTGATAAACCTACAGCCGCACCTGAACCTGCCAGGCCTATGAAATGCTCAGTCGAGATATTGGAAACGAACAGTGAAGCGCCGATCGCGAACCAGCCGATATTTCGTCCGGCAAGAAAGTAGTCCTCGGAAGTCCGTTCCCGGCGTGAAAAATAAAAACCAATACCAAAGACGATGATGAAGTAGACGCCAATGATGGCTAGGTCGACGGGAGCCAAAGTGCGATGGGTCAGCGCAACGCTCGGGGCGATCGACAATCAGTCCTCCAAAGTGTGCGCGTCCGGCGTGCGGCCATGGCGCGGCATCCGGCGAAGTCTATACCAGAGGCGAGTTCGGCTCAATGGTCGTTAGGCTCGATGGCGAACACCAACGAAGACTGCCCCCAGAGGGACCTTTTCCTCGGGAGCCATTAGCTTCGTTCGGGCTGATCCAGAAGAAAGGCGATATACTGAGGGTTGTGCCGTTTTATCCTGTACGGCTGAATTTCAGCTAGACTGGTTCTCGCGTTCAGACGGCTGCTGCGAATGACTCTGATGATGTTTGCGGATGGGGAGCGACCAATGAAAACTTTCAGAATGCTTCTTGCAGTGATTGCACTCTTGGGGACGACACTGATGGCTGCCGACAAAACAATCTACGATTTCACATTGAATTCAATCGATGGACAACCTACTCCGCTCGCCTCTTACAAGGGAAAAGTCGTGCTGCTTGTAAACGTGGCCAGTCGTTGCGGGTATACCCCTCAATATGCGGCACTGGAAGCTCTCTATGAGAAATATAAGGATCGCGGTTTCGTAATTGTTGGCGTTCCGGCGAACAATTTTGGTGCACAGGAGCCCGGCACGAACGCAGAGATCAAGACTTTCTGCTCGTCCAAGTATCATGTGACTTTTCCCATGATGGCGAAGGTGTCGGTAAAGGGTGACGATATCACGCCCTTATACCAGTTCTTGACCGATAAGGCCGCCAACCCGAAGACCGGCGGAGAAATTGGCTGGAACTTTACCAAGTTCCTGGTGAATTCCGACGGTAAAGTCGTTGACCGCTTTGATTCGGCGGTTGAACCTGATTCACCACAGATTTCCGCGGCGATCGAAAAGGCTCTGGCCGGTCGTAAATAGTCGCTCGACTCACTGAGAATGGGCCTGCTTCAACCGGAATCGGAATTCGCAACCGGTTGCGTGACGCTGAAGGCATTCTTGTCATCCAATACCAGTACTCGGGCGCGCAGTTTCGCCCCGACCGGTCACCTGACGAACGAATTCATGCCTATTCTGTCTCTGCAAAATGTGGTGAAGGAATATTTCACGGACGGCCAAACTGTCCCTGCTTTGTGTGGGGTCTCGCTCGAAGTCGAGGAAGGGGAATTTGTGGCACTGGTGGGAAGAAGTGGGTGCGGTAAGTCCACACTGCTCAATCTTGCAGGGGCCATGGATTTTCCGACCAGCGGCGTAGTGAAAATTGACGGAGCGTGCACATCGAGCCTTGGCGATGCCGCATTAACCAAACTGCGCCGTGACAATGTGGGATTCATATTTCAATCCTTTCAGCTCCTGCACACACTGACCGTCATTGAAAACGTAGAACTCCCGCTGCTCCTCTCAGGGCAAAAAAACGCACGCGATGCCGCGAACGAGCGTTTGCATTGGGTAGAGCTTGATGGCCTGAGCGACCGCTTCCCTCATCAGCTTTCGGGAGGACAAATGCAGCGTGTCGCCATTGCTCGCGCGTTGGTGCATTCTCCAAATATTCTCTTAGCCGATGAACCGACGGGAAATCTTGATACGGCGACGGGCATCGTGATTCTGCAGCTCTTGCAGCGCCTTACACGCGAAAAAAGGACTGCAACCATTATGGCCACGCACAGCCTGGAAGCTGCCAGCGTCTGCGATACTCTGGTTCAGTTGCGCGACGGCGCAATCGTCGACGTCACGAGGCATTGATATGCCTCGCCTTGCCATTTTTTATCGTTTAATGGTGAGGCCGCTCGTTCACGAACCGGTTCGCCTGGCTCTTACTGTTCTTGCTGTTGCGCTCGGAGTCGCAGTTGTTCTGGCGATTGATTTGGCTGGGAATGCCGCCGCAGGTTCATTTCATAGCTCGATGGAAACTCTCGCAGGGGACAATGATCTTGAAATTGTGTCTCCGGGCGGGGTTCCGGAAACTGTAATCGGCAAACTGTTCACAGAGCAGTATCCGCTACGCATCTCACCCCGCATGGAAGATTACGCCGTTGTGGCGGAAACCAAGCAGACACTGCCATTAATCGGAATTGATTTCATTGGCGAAGGAAGTCGCTTTGCAAGTTCGCAGGGAGCAGCTAAGGAAGATCTGCCCAGAGTCCACGAACCAGACATTGGCGAAAACGACATCCGGCAATTGGAAGAACCCACCAGTGTGTGGGTGAGCAGCAGTCTGCACAAAAAATCCGGTGACCAGGTCGAACTGCTGATTAACGACCGATCTCTCCTGTGCACTGTGCGTGGTGTTTATCAGGATGCGCGCGGAAACGAAAGCGCGATCGTGATGGATATCGCCGCGTCTCAGCGTGCCCTCCAGCGTTTTGGCAGGGTCGACCGCGTGCTGGTCAAATTGCCACCCGAATCGAACGTGCAAGAATGGCAACGTCAGATTGCCGGCATTCTGCCGGCAGGAGTGCAGGTTCGCCCCCAAGGCACCGGTACCGAAGAAAATCGCAAGATGCTCACAGCCTTTCGCTGGAATCTCCGGCTGCTCAGTTATATCGCGCTCGTAGTTGGCGCTTTCCTGATATTCAACACGATCTCCGTTTCCGTCGTCCGGCGTCGCCACGAAATTGGGATCGTACGCGCATTGGGCGCGACGCGAGGAGATGTCTTGCTGGCTTTTCTTGGTGAGGCGGGCTGCATAGGGATTGCCGGCGCCATCTTCAGTTTGCCTTTGGGGCGATTGATGGCCACTGGGGCTGTGAGACTCATGGCGACAACCGTAGAAGCGCTCTACGTCAGCAGCCGCCCCGGGCCGATCGAGCTGTCCGCGTGGTCGATCGTATTCGCTCTGTTGATTGGCGTAGGCATCGCCGTCGCTTCTGCCATTTCTCCCGCATACGAAGCCATGCAAGTCTCGCCTGTCGATGCAATGGCGCGCGGCCGCGGCGAATATGCAGCAAGAGTGCAAAAGGGCCGCGATCTTATTGTTGCCGCTGTGTTAGCCATCCTCGGCACATTATTTGCGCGCATGCCGGCCGTGGGTGGTAAACCACTGTTCGGCTATATTGCCACCATCTTGCTGATCGTTGCTTCTGCGTTCGCAATTCCCGGATTGGTGTCGTTCGTTTCTTCTATAACTGGAACGATCCTCGGAAAGCTGCTCGGAGTCGAAGGTTTGCTGGCGTCGCGAAGCCTCGCTGCTTCCCTGCGAAGAACCTCGGTTCTGGTGGCTTCTCTTTCCACTGCCATTGCCATGATGGTTTCCGTCGGCATCATGGTTGGAAGTTTCCGGCAGACGGTAATGACCTGGATGAGCGAGCAACTTCCGGCCGATCTCTATCTCCGCCCGGCAGGAGATCCGGCCGCGGATCGGCATCCGACAATCTCACTTGAACTGACTGGCAAAATATCAAAGGTCCCCGGCGTTGCCGCCGTCGATCGTTTGCGTGCCTACGAGATCAGTTATGAGGGTATGCCCGTAACTTTGGCATCGGTCGATCTACAAGCGCTTCACACGGCTCGGAAGTCAGATTTTTTTTCCGGCCGTCCGGCGGAGCAAGTCCTTGACCAGTTGCGCGACAGGAATGCCGTCATCGTCAGCGAACCGTTCACGTACAAACATCATGTCAAGACTGGCGACCGACTTATACTTTCGCTCGGGGAATCGCGCGAGACGTTCGAGATCGTCGACGTCTATCCCGATTACGCCAGCGAACGTGGCTACATCCTGATGGATCGCAACACCATGCTTCGTTATTTGCCGGACCCAACAGCATCAAATCTTGCTGTTTTTGTTACTCCCGACGCACGCCCTGAGGAAGTGCGAAAGAAAATCGTCGAAATAGCCGCCGGATCACACATACTCATTTTTTCAGACAGAGACATTCGTGCCGAGGCAATTCGTATTTTTGACCGGACGTTTGCAATCACCTACGCGCTTGAAGCTGTGGCTGTTTTTGTCGCGGTGATAGGCATCGCCGGCGCTCTACTCTCCCTAGTAATCGATCGTCGCCGCGAACTGGGTCTGCTTCGCTTTCTCGGTGCCTCTTCGGCGCAAGTTCGCAAACTGATTCTCGTCGAAGCAGGCCTCATTGGCTTGCTGGCGAATCTAGCCGGTTTTCTGTTGGGCTATTTTCTGTCCCTGATTCTGGTTTTTGTAATCAACAAACAATCCTTTGGCTGGACCATTCGGTTTCATTGGCCCGTTGCTGTCCTTTTAGGCGCACTCACTCTTGTTTACCTCGCCACGATTCTGGCGGGTCTATATCCGGCGAGAGTAGCCGTACGCTTAAACCCGCTCGAGGTGGTTCATGAAGATTAGCCCGGTTGCTTGGTTGTTCGCCCTGGTTATCTTCGTGCAACCGGCCGCTGCACAGTATCAGACCGCACTGCCTGGCTATCACTACGAATTCCCGAAAGATCATTTCAGCCATCCCGATTACCAGACGGAGTGGTGGTATTTCACAGGCAATGTAGTCGCTGCCGATGGTCATCGATTCGGATTTGAGCTGACCTTTTTCCGCCAGGGCGTAGACCGCAGCGCAGATGATCGTGCCACTTGGGACATCCACGATATCTTTCTGGCGCACCTGGCGTTAAGCGACATCGATGGCAACGAGTTCTACCACACTGAACGTATAAATCGACCTGGTCCGGGGATTGCGGGGGTTGATGCCGCACGGCAAATCATCTGGAACGGCAACTGGAGTGTTTCCTGGAATGAAAATGGCGATATGCAATTAAACACCACTAGCGCCGATTTCAGCTATACGTTGCTGCTCCATCCGGAAAAACCTCCGGTAATCCAGGGTGAGAACGGAGTCAGCCAGAAAGCCCAGGGCGCGGGCAAAGCGTCCCACTACATTTCCTTCACCCGACTTGCGACCAGCGGTACGATTGGATTGAAGAAAAAGATGTATCACGTTTCCGGATCGACGTGGATGGACCATGAGTTTTTCACGCACTCGCTTGAAACCAGTCAGGTTGGTTGGGACTGGCTCAGCATCCAGCTGGGCGATAACTCGGAAATCATGCTTTATCAAATCCGCCGCAAAGACGGGTCTGTCGATCCATATTCTTCCGGCAGCTACACTGATGCTCGCGGTAAATCGACGCCGCTCAGTGCTTCCGATTTTGTTCTGCGGCCGACCGGTGAGACATGGAGGAGTCCGGTGACTTCGGCAAACTATCCCATCCGGTGGAACATCTCCGTTCCCAGGTTTGGTATTGCGCTTGAAGCTCGGACCGAGCTCAAACAACAGGAAATTTCCGGCCAGACAAGAATTGCACCGAGCTACTGGGAAGGTGCTATCCGGTTAACAGGTCATAAAGGCGCTGATCAATTGGAAGGTGTTGGATATCTGGAAATGACAGGATACGACAGGCCGATCGATCTGGGGAGTCCGGGCGAACGCGCTATCCGTTGATGATGCTTTCGAGCGCGGCTTTATTTTTGATGACGAGGGTCGAGCCCATCACCTGCAGGAGTTGTTTCTTCCGAAAATCTGCCAGTAAACGCGTCACAGTCTCGCGCGACGAGCCGATCATCTGAGCAATCTCTTCGTGAGTCAGGGTTAGCTTGATTCGAATCTGCCCTTTTTCTTCAGGATAATTTGCGGCCCATTCGAGCAGGAAACGCGCCAGCTTTTCACCCGCAGAGTGCGAAAGTCCAATCGTGCGCATTTCTGAAACGGCGGCGTGATAGGTTTCGCCGAGCTGTTGTGCAACACGGAGCGCTGCCTCGCCATTCTCTTTCAAGAAATTCAGAAATTCATTGCGCGAAATGAAATTGGCCTGCGCGGGTTCAATCACATCGGCTGTGAGCTCGTAACAAGACCCCGTGACGGTTGCCGGCAAACCCAGCACTTCACCAGGCTCCGATATCCGCAGGATCAAGGTCTTGCCGTCGGCGGAAGAGGTAGACAGCTTCACGCGCCCGCTGCAGAGCACAAATACTCCCCGCGCGGGTTGGCCTTCAACAAAGAGTGTCGCGCCCTTCGGATAGGATGCGGAGGAAGTGATTGCAGAGAGAGCCTTTACAGAGGCGTCCGGAAGATTACAGAAGAGCCGCTCCTCGCGGTGAGGGCAGGCCAAGCAGTTTTCGATGATTTCTAGTCCGTAGGGTGCGCGCATAGCATTATTGTCGTGAAGTAATCCGCCATCCCCTCGGGTCACAAATTGGAACCGATTCCCGTTACGACGCCATCCAGAAAGCATGTAAATCACCTATTGCTGTGACCTTGATAACGTACCGGGCGCGCAACCCCCGGTGATTTCCATCACGGTGTTTCGTGATTTGGGTCACGGTCCCCTTGCTCACATGGGTGGACAGTTACTATGGAATAACTCTCATGTCGAATACTCGTGATCCCGGAGAGCTATTACAGGTTTTGAAGGCGGAACTGGCCTTCCTCGAGCTAGGGGGTTACCGTGGCGGGCCACGCTACCCTTGGCGCCCTAACTTCGCTTTTGAGGATTCTCCTACCTGCATCAACTTTAAGAACCAGGGCACCGCTGCGCCTTGCTCGGAATGTTTATTGATGTCATTCGTGCCGGCGGAGAAGAAAACGGCCAAATTCCCGTGCCGACATATCCCGCTCACCCAGCTCGGCGAAACGGTCAGTGCCTTTTACGAGTGGGGTACGGAGCAGGAGCTTGAAAGTGCCCTTCGTAATTGGCTCATACAGACCATCCACGATCTGGAACAAGAAACGCAGAGTAAGCGCCAATCGGCGTAATTCGGCCTTCCCGCCCGGAGGTATCTAAATTCTATGTAGACTTTTTCTGACCGTAATAGGCGGCACTGCCGTGCTTGCGGGAAAAATGCTTCTCGTGAAGATGTTTATCGATGGGTTTTGCCTTCGCGCTCGCAGTGACGGTCTGTAAAGCCATCCGGGCAATCTCTTCCAGCACAACCGCATTATGGACTGCGTCTGCGGGTGTTCTACCCCAGCAAAATGGTGCGTGTCCGGCCACGAGAATTCCTGGCGTGTGCATAGGGTCGACTTTGCCAAGCCGCCGAACTATGGCGATACCGGTATTGAGTTCGTAGTCATTTCGGATCTCGGTCGGGGTCAACGGCTTGGTCACTGGCACGGGACCTTCGAAATAATCGGCGTGGGTCGTTCCGAAGCACGGGATTTCCCGTTTCGCCTGTGCCCAGGAAGTGGCCGCATTTGAATGGGTGTGCGCTACCCCGCCGATTTCGGGGAATGATTTGTACAGGACCAGATGGGTCGGCAGATCCGATGACGGCCGAAGCGATCCTTCCCGAACCGTGCCATCCAAACTCACGACGACAAGATCCTCGGGCTTCATCGTTTCATATGGCACGCCGCTGGGCTTGATCACGATAAGACCTTCGTCGCGTGAGATGCCGCTGGCATTTCCAAACGTATAGAGCACCAGCCCGCGACGGACCAGTTCCAGATTTGCTTCCAGCACCTCTTCGCGCAAAGTTTTCAGCTTCATCGGTTCCCTCGAACAAACGCTGCGATTTTCCTGAGTTCCGGCAAGACATGGCCAATGGCAATTGGCTGAGATTTGCTTGTGCCAAATCCAAAATAGAGCTCACGGTAGAGTCCGTACAGCTTTTCGTAGACCTTGGCTTCGCTTGCATCCGGTTCTACGACCCGGTGCTTCGGGCAAAGCGCCTGTTGCGCCTTCTCAACTGTGGGGAATACCCCGGCAGCCATCGCTGCAAAAATGGCCGAACCGAGGCTCGTCACCTCAGATTGCGGAATAAGCACTGGTTTATTCAGAACATTGGCGTACACACGGTTCAAGACGTCATTCTTCTGAGGTATTCCGCCACCGTTGATTACTCGATGAATGGGTACCCCGTTCTGTTCCAGGCGCTCCAGAATCACCCGTGTGTGAAACGCAGTTCCTTCGATCGCAGAAAACAATTCATCTTGCGCTGTGTGGGAGAGATTCCAGCCGAGCGTCACGCCACCCAATTCCGGGTTTACAAGCACCGTTCGGTCACCATTGTCCCAGGTCAGCCGCAAGAGTCCCGTTTGGCCAGCCTTAAAATCCTCCAACCCGACCGAAAGTTCGGCAATCGACTTCCCGGCACGTCTCGCTATCCCTTCAAAAATATCGCCTGTGGCGGACAGTCCGGCTTCAATTCCTGTTTTTTGCGGATGAACGGACCCGGCCACGACTCCACATACACCGGGGATCAGCTGCGTCCTGTCGCTCATCGCGATGATGCAAGTTGAAGTGCCGACGACGTTCACAACATCTCCCGTGCGTGCGCCCGCGCCGATGGCATCCCAGTGCGCATCAAATGCGCCAACAGGGATAGGAATCCCCTGCTTCAACCCCAATTTCCTTGCCCAGTCCCCACTCAGGTGACCGGCAATCTCATCGCTCGTCCGGTATCGTCCCTCCAGCTTTGCGCGAACACCTCTGAAGAGAGGATCGACCGCAACGAGGAACTGCTCAGAAGGCAATCCGCCGAGTTCTGCGTTCCACAGCCATTTGTGGCCCATCGCGCAAATCGACCGCGGCATATCTTTCGGCTTCCTGTAGCCGCACAAGACGCCAGCGACCATGTCGCAATGTTCGAGCGCAGTGGCAAATTTTTCGCGATTACGCGGATTGTGGCGAAGCCAATGCAGTAACTTCGAAAAGCCCCACTCCGAGGAATACGTTCCTCCGCACCATTGAATCGCGGCGAGACCGGTGCGATGGGCAGTTTCCGTAATGAGCGCGGCTTCGCGCCACGCCCGGTGATCGCACCACAAATAATATTCGTCGAGTGGCTGAAGATTTTCATCAACGGCAATAACACTGGAGCCGGTGGTGTCAATCGCAAGAGCAGCGACCTGTTCGCCGGTTACCTTGGCATTGGCGAGCGCCTGTCGCGTCGCGTCGGCCAGCGCACGCATGTGGTCGTCGTGGCTTTGGGTGGCGAGATCGGGATCGGATTTGGTGCGGTGTAGGGGATACTCGGCAGTTCCGAAGCCAAGCCGGCCACGCTCGGTATCGACAAGCGTTACCCGCACAGTGAGCGTGCCAAAATCAACCCCAGCCACGATTGCCATATCCATTTGTCCTTGCTCTGCTGCTGGCTCCTAGGCTACGTGCGCGTACATCTCCCAGCCGAGATATCGGGTGGTTGCTTCATGAATCACCGGAGCAACGCTCGAAAAGTTCGCGGCTACGTGGTGTTCGAAGCCGTTTTCGCAAATGTAGTGCAGCAACTTCTGCAGACCCGCAATTTCTACGACACCCGCTCCGCCAAAGGTCTGCAGCGGATCGTCCGTAAAGCGCCCGCTGCCGGAATATCCACGGATCTTGCCCGCCACATCGTCGGTTGAAAATCGCGCAAAGCTCATCGCGCCGGATTTCACCTGGCCAACGCAGGTTCCGAACGTATTTTCCTTGCCGACCGTGCCCGCGATAATCTCCTGGAAATCCATTTTCACGTCTTTGAAGAAATGCTTTGGCAGATTACTGCAATGGAAGCAGACCGCCTTGTTCGGGTCATCGCCGTAATTGTTATTCCAATCGAGCAGCGCACTGGGGGTCTCCGACGCCAGCTGTAACGCGTGCATTCCGAGTACGCCACACACATCGACCTCGCAAGCACTTGATAGCAGCGAATCGCTCATCATGCTCATTACCGTGCAAGGGACTACGCCGAGATTCTCCTCGAGCGAGGTCCAGCACTGGACCGCGCTGATTTGCACATCGACTGATTTCATCCAATCGTCGACTACGGCACCGAGCTTCGCCATCTTCATTAACGCCAGCTGCGGAACACTGGACGTATTCACATATTTCTGAATCTTTTGGAGCTTTTCGGTCGCAGCGGGGTCGGTGTCCTTCATCCGGCTAATCCGGCCAAGCACTTCGGAAAGATCGAGCGTCTCGGTGCTAATTCCATTTGCTTCCAGAAGTTTTTCACTATAACGAACGGTATTGAATGCGGTTGGCCGGGCACCGATAGCCCCAATCCGCAAATTTTGCAGGCCCTTCACAACCCGGCAAACTCCGGAAAACCATTCAAGATCCTTGGCAAATCCCGGAGAGTCCGGGGTGACGGTGTGCAGCGTTGTAATCGAATAGGGAATTCCGTACTGCCTCAGGTTGTTACACGCAGACATTTTTCCGCAAAAGCTGTCTCTCCGGTACGCGATGCTCATCTTCCCCGGAGTGTCTGGAGTCGCCTGCACCAGCACCGGCACGCGCAGTCCGGACAGACGCATCGTGTCCGCGATGGCGCGTTCATCGCCGAAGTTCGGCAGCGTCACGATAACCCCGTCGATCAGTTTTGAGTTCGAGCGAAACAGGTCTGCGCAACGCTTGGCTTCCTCATAGGTCTCCACAGCTCCATACTTGCTCTGCTCGGGGCTTAACGCCACGACTTCAATTCCGGCTTTCTGCAATACCTGGATCATTTCCTCGCGCCCGGATTTCGCCAGGTGATCGGGAAAGAATCCGCGGTTCCCTACGATCAGCCCCATCGTCATTTTCTTTTTCGCCATATTAGCTCCGTTCTTTTCTGTTCGTTTGCGCACTACAGTAATGCGTTTTCTCAGCCCCACGAGGCCTGCCAAATGCATTGTCACGATCCGCTGCGGCGGCCACGAACCGGCGGTTTCGAGCTTGCGACGAACAGCGCCGCAGGCCGCATTCATTTGTGGATTTCATGCATTGCATAGAAAAAATAAATTCATAGATTGCTGCGCTTTGCCTCGCAACACTACAGACCCGCTCCTTTTCGAGCCGATGCCGTGAACGCTTCCGGTTACCGGGTGCCCGTTGACAAAGGACCAGAAGTGGTTTTAAATGAGCACCGTAATCGTTTACGGATTCTAATTCCCGTGCGCCCCTTTGTCCACCTTCTTCTGCCTGCATAGGGATCGACCGTCGACTGTTCGGGAGTACCGATGAAGAAACGGGTCGCCACTCTACTTGATCTTGCCGAGGCCCTGGGAATCTCCACCGGGACCGTTCATCGTGCCTTGCACAATCATCCTGACGTCAATGCTCTGACCAAGACGCGCGTACTCCAGATGGCCAAGTCCATGCAGTATCGGCCGAACGTGGCCGCTCGCAACCTGGCACGGCGCCGTCATCTGAGAATTTCAGTCAATACACCGAAGGGCGCCACTTCTTTCTGGGATGAGGTACGAGCCGGAATCGAACGAGAAGCCGACAGCCAGAATATCGGCGGCACCGAGATCGAATTCCGCACCTACCCCAAAATGGGCACCGGAGAGCCGGAAGCTTTTGAATCTTCACTCGAGTCCAGAGTAAACGGCATCATTACATTTCCAAGCAATCCACAGGAGATGCGGGATTGGATGAAACGGGCTACAAAAGCGCACATCCCGGTCGTCTGCGTAGCTACCGACGCTCCGGACACCGGACGGCTGGCTGTGGTTTCCATCGATACGATGGTGAGCGGGTCGCTGGCTGCAGACCTGCTTGGACGAATCCTGCGGGGCAAAGGGAAAGTAGCGGTGACGATGGCATATTCCGCCATCAGTGAACACGCCGAGAAATCGAAGGCATTCACGGAAACGCTGCGCAAGTACCATCCGGAGATAGTTGTCGTCGAATCCATTGAAGAACATGGAGTCGAATCCGAAGCGTACGAGAAGGGACTGGCGCTTTTCAACGCCCACCCCGACCTGGCCGGAATTTATGTGACGACGGAGGCCTCGATCCCCATTTTGAATGCGGCTCGCGATTCAGGCATTTTGCCGCGCTTGTCCGTAGTCACGACCGACCTGTTCCCGGCGCTGGTAAGCCAGATCCGTGAAGGACATGTAATCGGTACGATCGATCAACGTCCATTTACGCAAGGACGCCTGGCGTTTCGCGTGCTTCATCAATTTCTGATTGAAGGTTCTTGCCCCAGCTATCAGGTGTTGTTGTCACCCCATCTGGTGATGCGTGGGAACCTCGATTTCTTCTTGCGGCACCAGTCGCTGACTTCAATCGCCGATAACGGCCCGGATGAATTCATCGATTCTGCGGTTCTGGAAGGTTATTCCCTGGGATAGTTCAGCTTCGCTGCAGTTCATTCGCGAAACCTACATTTATAAAGAGGTGATTTATTTACTTACTGGGCATCGACGTCGGAACAGGCGGGACACGGGCGATTATCGTCGACGAGACGGGTAAAGTACTTGGCTCTGGCACGGAGGAGCACGCTCCGTTTGCTAGCCCGAAGCCAGGCTGGGCTGAGCAGGATCCAAGAGACTGGTGGCGCGCGGCCGGGATTGCGATTCCGAAGGCAATTCAGGCTTCAGGAGTTTCATCTGACTCTGTTTCGTGTATCGGCCTTTCCGGGCAAATGCACGGAGCCGTACTTCTCGACGCCAACAATGAAGTCATTCGGCCTGCATTGATCTGGTGCGATCAGCGTACAGAATCCCAATCGAAACAGCTCGAACAGCTGTTCGGTTTGGATACGCTGATCGAGCTAACCTGTAATCCTCCGCTGACCAATTTCACGCTGACCAAGCTTCTATGGGTGCAACAGAACGAACCTGATAACTGGCAGCGGGTTCGCAAAATAATGCTACCCAAAGATTACGTGCGACTGCGGCTCAGTGGAGATTCCGCGATCGATGTTGCCGACGCCTCCGGGACGCTGCTACTGGACGTAGCCGGCCGCCGATGGTCGACGAAAGTCCTGAGCAAGACAGGAATTGACATCTCCTTACTGCCGAAGCTGTTTGAATCACAGGAAGTCTGCGGCACCGTCAGTCGGGACGGCGGGGCGGCTACTGGCTTGAAGTCCGGTACGCCGGTTGTAGCCGGCGCAGGAGATCAAGCGGCCGGGGCAGTTGGCATCGGAATCACTCGCCCGGGACTGGTCAGTGCCACGATTGGCACCTCAGGCGTAGTTTTTGCGGCAACAGATCGGCCGGCACTCGATCCCCGGGGGCGCCTGCATACGTTCTGTCACGCGGTGCCGGGACGCTGGCACATGATGGGCGTTACCCAAGCAGCAGGACTATCGCTGCGTTGGTTCCGCGACAATTTTGGATCGGGTAAGGAAGATGGCCGCGATCCTTATGAGCGTTTGTCTGATGAAGCCGCACACGCGCCAGTCGGCTGCGAAGGCGCGTTCTGGGCTCCGTACCTGATGGGGGAACGAACGCCCCACCTTGACCCGAACGCGCGGGCAGCCTTTATCGGTTTGACCGCTTCGCACACCCGGGCACATCTTGTGCGGTCTATTCTCGAAGGGGTGGCGTACAGCCTGAAAGACACATTCACGATTTTCAATGAGATCAACGTTCCCGTAGAAAAGATCCGCCTCGGCGGCGGCGGCGCGCGTTCCCCGTTATGGCGGCAGATCCAAGCGGACGTCTATTCGCATGAAATCGAGATTCTCGAAGCGGAAGAAGGAGCAGCCTACGGCGCAGCAATTCTGGCAGGAGTAGGAATCAAATTCTGGGCAAGTGTCGACCAAGCGTGCGACGCGGTGGTCCGGGTATCGAAGCGCGTATCTCCGAACATGCAGAATAGCAAACGGATGCAGCAAGGGTATCAGATCTATAGGCGCGTTTATCCGGCGCTCCACTCTATTTTTGCTTAGTTGCTGCTCGCCGGAGCGAAGCTTTACCGATTGGTGCGGCCAGGCGCGAAATAGAAAGAGTAGATCGCTCCAAGAACGGCGAGAATTCCGCCCCACCATATGCCAGCATGCAAGTTTGCGAGAACCAGGGGTTGTGCGGGCGGATGAATGTACTCATAAATACCCGAAGCACAGATCAATATCCCGTTTACCAGCAAGGAGATCCCAATAAAGAACCAGATTGATATCGATCCGCCAGGTTTCATAGCGCCTCACCAGAAAATAACGTTTACGATCAAGAAGGCCACGGCAACAACAACACCCCAGAAAAGTGGCCGTTGTATCAAAGCGACTTGGCCCTCAGAAGGAATATCCGTCACGCCGTAGACCAATCCCTTCAGCTCCGCGTCGGTCTTGGGCTTTGTCATCAGGCTGACGATGACTGTGACGATCACGCAGACGAGCCAGGACCAAACTGCTCGGTACATATTTTCCGCCATGTCTCTTGCATTCGGCGACATGGCGACAATCCGCAGAGCGGCCGGATCAATTTTCACCCAGGCCCACAATCCGATTGACGATGCCGTCCCTGCCAGCAACCCGTAGAACCCGCCGGCCGCAGTCGCCCTCTTCCATAACATGCCCAGAATGACAGTGCCGAACAGCGGCGCGATGAAAAAACTGAACAGCGCCTGCACGTAATCCATAATGCTCTTGAAGTCCATCACGAGATACGCCGTGCCCACGCTGATGGCGACTCCCAACACCGTGCACCAGCGCCCCATGCTCACGTAGTGTGCATCGCTGCCATCCTTCTTGATGAGCGCACGATAAATGTCATAGGTCCAAACGGTGGTGAATGCGCTGACGTTGCCCGCCATACCGGACATAAAGCCTGCAATCAACGCAGTAATGCCCAAACCAAGCAGTCCGGGTCCACAGTAACGCGCCAGCATCAAGGGCAGCACTTCGTTGTAGCTGTGACCGCCGCTGGCAACTGCCTGCGCTTCCGGCATCAACTTGAGCGGAAGAAGGGCCAGGGCGAGCAAACCCGGCAGAATCACGATAAACGGTACGAACATCTTAAATGCGGCACCGATGATCGGAGCCATTTTCGCGGCACGCAGGTCCTTGGCGGCCAGAACGCGTTGCACGACGAGGAAGTCAGTCGTCCAGTAGCCGAAGGAAATAACTGCACCCAGGCCAAACACGATGCCGAACCAGTTGATACCCATCGGATTGTTGTTGGGTGAACCGAGTGTGCTCCAAAGATGGGTGTATTCCGCCGACGCGTTGGTAGCGATTTTGACTTTCAACGCCGCCCAACCCCCGGCTTCAATGAGGCCGAGAATCGGAATGAGCAATGCCCCGGCCCAGATCAGGATAAACTGCAGAACTTCGTTGAAGATCGCCGAGCGCAATCCGCCCAGGGCAACATAAATGGCCACCGTGCCCGCAGAAATCAGAATGCTGAAGTTAATATCCCAGCCAAGAACGATCTTGAGAACCAGCGCCATCGAATACATATTGATGCCGCTCATCAGAACCGTCATAAACGCGAAGCTAACCGAGGAAAGCGTCCGACTGGATTCTCCAAACCGGAGTTTCAGGTAGCCAGGTACAGAGTGCGTTTTCGAGATGTAATAGAACGGCATCATCACAAGTGCCAAAAACAGCATCGCGGGAATGGCGCCGATCCAATACCAGTGCGCGGCAAGAATTCCGTACTGATACGCCGCTCCCGCCCAGCCCATGAGTTCCAAGGATCCGAGGTTGGCGGAAAGGAAACTGAGCCCGGCGATCCAGGCAGTCATTTCTCGGCCAGCCATGAAGAAGTCTTCGCCGGTATTGGCGTGCTCTTTCAGGTAAAAGCCGATTGCCAGAACCAGAGCAAAATAAAAAATAATGATGACCAGATCCACCGGTGCCAGGTGAACCAGGCGGTTGGTTTCAAGAAACGCCAGTAACGCGATCATGGATTTATGGAATCGCTCCTTATGGGCAAACTGGTATTGCCTTTACCGCGAAACCTCTGTCGTTCCCTGCAAACTGCGGAAAGATTACTTCGTTGAAAATTTGTAAATCGTCTCGGAGACGAATTTTGCTCCGGGGCGCAATTCGGTTGTCGGAAATTCAGGATGATTCGGTGAATCCGGGTAGTGCTGCGTTTCCAAGCAGATGGCGCCGTATTTCTTGTACGTCAGACCACCCTTGCCTACAACCGGCTCGTCCAGATGAATCGCGGAATAGAACTGGACGCCTGGCTGTGTCGTCAGGACTTCCATCTGCCGTCCGGAGGCTGGATCATATACGTTCGCCGCCTCACGCAACGTACCCGCTTTTCCGTTCAGCACGTAGTTGTGGTCATAGCCTCCAACTTCTCCCAAATCACCGATACGTGCCCCGATTGCCGTCGGTTTCAGAAAATCCAGAGGAGTGCCAACGACAGTTTTAATCTCGCCCGTGGGAATTAGCGTGCTATCGACAACCGTAAACTTATCTGCGTTGATGTAGAGCATGTACTTCAGGATGTCCCCGGACCCATTCCCGCTCAGATTAAAGTAACTATGGTTGGTTAGATTCAGAACCGTTGCCTTGTCGGTTTCCGCTTCGTAGTCGAGTTTCAACTCGTCCTTATCGGTCAACGTGTACGTCACATGTACGGTCAAGGTGCCGGGATAGCCCTCTTCGCCGTCTTTGCTCACATACGTGAACCTCACCGATTGGCCGGCCGAACCATCCTTGGGCTCCGCAGTCCAGATCTTGTGATCGAAACCTGCGGTTCCGCCATGTAGCGAGTTCGGTCCGTTGTTCACGGCGAGACTGTATTCCTTGCCATCCAGAGTGAACTTGCCCTTGGCGATACGATTCGCATACCGGCCGACCGTTACGCCAAAAAATGGAGTCTTGCCTAGATACTGCTTCAAATTGTCGAAGCCCAGAACTACGTCGCCCATCTTGCCGGTTCGATCAGGCATATCAAGATCGACCAATGTCGCACCGAAGGTCATGATCTTCGCCGAAGCACCTTTGGCGTTGTGGAGGGTGTAGATCTCAATGTCCGCTCCATCCTGCGTTTTGCCAAATACGGATTTAGCGATAGGTTCGGCTTTACTAGGGGTACCTGAAGCACGATTTGCGTTTGTCATAGAGTATCCGAGAACGATTACGGCCAAAGACAAGCCTATCCGACTCCAAAGCTGCATTAACACCCTCCAGAGGCCATGCCCGAAACCGGCGGTAAAGCCCCCTGCGGGTTTTATCACAAATCCGCTTGTTAGGCGAGTGATGTCAGGAAACCAGGCTGACCTCCGTATATTGAAGCGCAATCTCGAATTGACAGTCCAGGCAGATGGTGAAAGAGTGGCCCTTATTCGTAAACGTTTACGGAGTTAGAACCCGATGCAGACGACGTTTCTCAGTGGCGTTTCGGATTCCCTTCGGCGGTTAGGGCTCTTCCTGATCTTGGCTTCCCCGCTCAATGCACAATGGATACCCGTAAATGCGGTCAAATCTGCCGAGATTCAGCCCGATGGCGTTTTACTTACACTTCAAACCGGTTACCTCCGCTACCAGGTTTGCTCGGATTCGCTCGTGCACATCGTCTACAGCCTCGAACGTGAAGTCCCGAGGCATCCGGATTTTCTGGTGCTAAAGACGGCCTGGCCGAAAGCGGAGTTCACATTTCATGAGGATGATCCGAAGGTCCTGACGCTCAGCACGTCAAAATTGAAATTTGAAATTACCCGCGAGGACAGTTCTGTAACGATCTATGACGCAAGAGGCAAGCAGCTCGCCGGAGAAACATATCGGACCCTAACTCCTGTAGAAGTGAACGGAGAAAATACCAGTCGTTCGGAGCGCTACACCCGAATGTGGGGAACTCAGGAAGCGCTGTACGGACTTGGCCAGCATCAAGCCGGCGTGTGGAATTACCGAGGAGAATCGGTTGACCTTTCGCAAGACAACACCAACATTGCCATTCCGATGGTATTGTCGAGCAACGGATATGGGATTTTTTGGAATAACGGCTCGCGGAGCCGCTTCAACAATCGCTTTGTCCACGCGCTCTATCTGAGTTCTGACGTCGCAGATTCGATCGACTACTACTTCATCTATGGCCCTGACTTTGACAAGATTATTGCGGCTTATCGCGAGTTGACGGGACCGGCACCATTGTTTGGCAAATGGGCCTACGGATTCTGGCAATGCAAGAATCGCTACTCATCGCAAGCGGAACTGGAAGAGGTTGCAAGGAAATATCGCGATCTGCACATTCCGGCCGACAACATCGTCCAGGATTGGTTCTGGTGGAACACGATGGGCGAACCAGTGTTCAACAAGAATTATCCAGATCCGAAAGGGATGATCGACAAGCTGCATAAAGATAATTTCCATCTGATGATTTCCGTGTGGCCATTTTTCCGGCCCGGTTCGCCGGTTTACGATGAAATGGGGGAGCGTGGCTTCCTGATCGATCGGACTATCGCCCCTACGTTTCATCCGAAAGGTTCGGCGCTGTATGACGCCTTCAATCCAGAAGCGCGGAAATTTTATTGGAACCTGATGAATGAGGCTTTGTTCAAAATCGGTGTCGATGCCTGGTGGCTCGATACGGATGAACCGGAAACGGAAGGACGCGAAACAAATATTCTGGTAACAAACAAAGTTTCTATCGGCAACGGGGCGCGTTACGCGAACGAGTTTCCGCTTATGACGACCACCGCCGTGCACGATGGACAACGGGCGGCATCAGACGACAAGCGCGTCTTCATACTTTCCCGCTCGGCCTACGCCGGAGAACAGCGAAATGGGGCGGCGGTCTGGTCCGGGGACGTAAACCCAAACTGGGAAACATTCCGGCGCCAGATTCCCGCGGGTTTGAATTACTCGGTCTCTGGCCTTCCTTACTGGACAACCGATATCGGCGGATTTGTCGATGCCAACCCCGATGATCCCGGTTATCGCGAACTTTATCTGCGGTGGTTTGAGTTTGGAACGTTCTGCCCGATCTTTCGCGCTCATGGAACTCGCACAACCAACCAGAATGAACTGTGGTCGTACGGGGCGGAGGCACAAAAGACCTTGGTCGCGTATGACAAATTGCGGTATCGCTTGATGCCCTATATCTATTCAGTGGCATGGAAAGTGACCAGCGAGGGGTACACCATGATGCGGCCACTCGTGATGGATTTTCGAACCGATGTGCGTGCGCAAAACATCGGCGACGAGTTCTTATTTGGGCCGGCGATTTTAGTCGCACCGGTGACGGAGCAGTCGGCAAGGACGAAGCATCTCTATCTGCCGGGCGCAACCTGGGTCGACTTCTGGACGGGCAAAACGGCCGCTGGCGGAGACGCGATTGATACCCCGGCGCCTGTCGATCATTTGCCTCTGTATATCCGCGCCGGTTCTATTCTGCCGCTTGGGCCGGATTTGGAGTATGCCGGGGAAAGAGTGCCCGATCCCGTAGAGATCCGCGTATATCGCGGGGCTAGTGGCAGTTTCACGTTATATGAGGACGAGAACGACAACTACAATTACGAGCGTGGCGTGCACGCGACGATCTCATTCACCTGGGATGACTCCGCCGACAGCCTGACGATCGGTGATCGTGTAGGGACCTATCCTGGAATGGTACAAGACCGCACGTTCAAGATTGTCTTCGTGCGGGAGGGTCGTGGTATTGGCGGCGGACTGACGGACCCAGCAGACAAGACGATTTTGTATTCTGGAAAAAAGACTGTAGTAATTCCGTAGATTCCTCGAATTCCTATTTCTTCTCACGACGGATCATCTCAAAAAGCACATGCAGGTAATGCGCGTGACGGACAATCGCGGCGCGAGAACGCGGTCGGCTGGCAGAAGGAAGTTTCGACGATCGAGCTTCTGCCTGCCCGTTTTCCCTGACCGGACAAAATACTGATTGCCTGTCCTTTTGCGGATAAATGCCACAAGCCCCGGCAGAACTCGTGAGAATGCCCTTGCGGTTCGAATGAGAAAAACACTAGTCTCTCGATGGACAGGAGATCTTCGAATGACGAAAGAAGAGCCAAAAGCAAAGCCCCGAAATGTTCTGGTGATTGATGTAGGTGGAACAAATGTAAAATTACTGGCAACGGGCGAGACGGAACCGTGCAAAATTCCTTCCGGTCCGACGATGACTGCGGCCAAAATGGTCGACGTGGTGAAAAAGAACGTCAAAAAATGGAAATTTGACTGCATCTCCCTGGGTTATCCGGGTCCGATCATTAACGGCCACCCGCTACGCGAACCGCACAATCTCGGTGGTGGCTGGATGCGTTTCAACTTCACCGAAGCATTTGGTTGCCCCGTAAAAATCATCAACGATGCGGCAATGCAGGCTCTTGGCAGTTACCACGGCGGGAGAATGCTGTTTCTCGGCTTGGGCACTGGCCTCGGCTCGGCGATGATCGTAAATGGTGTTCTCGAGCCGATGGAACTGGCTCACCTGATCTATAAGAAGGGGAAAACATACGAAGATTTTCTCGGGCTCCGCGGGTTGGAACATATGGGCAAGAAAAAGTGGCGCAAGTATGTCACGGAAGTGGCCGAATCGCTGAAGACAGCCCTAGAAGCCGATTACGTTGTTCTTGGTGGAGGCAATTCCAAAAAGTTAAAGAAGCTCCCCCCAGGAACAGAGCTTGGCAACAATATGCATGCCTTCGCAGGCGGCCTCCGCATGTGGGAAAAAGAGAAAGCATAGCTCCAGAGTTCCGCCTTCGACGGATCGTGGGCCGGCTGATTTCCATCTATGATGGTTCGAATGAAACTGAGTCCTCTGAGTGTCGCTTTGCTGTTTTTCTTGGGCCTGACAATACTACCGCCGGGCGCTCGTGCCTGGGGCTGCAAAGGTCATTTTGTCACGGCGCTTATTGCCGAAAAGCATCTCACGCCCCGTGCCAATGCGATGGTCGCCCAGATTCTCGACGCTGCACCCATCGATCCCCGGCTCTCACGCTACTGCAAGGAAGCAAATCTGGACCGATTCGTCTATTCTTCCACCTGGGCCGACGACGAACGGAATGCCAATCCTTTCACGTCGGGATGGCATTTCATCGATATCCCGCGCGGCGCCCCGGTTGGCGATGTCTCGCAGTATTGTCCACAGCCCAAGGGCTGTGTAACCAAGGCGCTTGGCGATCAACTTGCCTTGCTAGGGAATCCAAACACGCCGGCCGCGGTTAGAGCTGATGCCCTGCGTTATGTGATCCATTTCATTGGCGATATTCACCAGCCGCTCCACACGACGTCGAACGATGACCTTGGCGGAAACTGCGTACCGGTAAATTTTTTTGGACGTCCGCCGGTTGAAACGAACGCTCGAAAAGAAAGCTTTCAGCCGAATCTCCATTCGATTTGGGATAGTGGCCTGATCGATCAATTCGCAGGCGACAGGACGCCCGAACAACTTGCTGAGGATTTGGAATCTCAGTTCAAATTGCAAATTCCGGTGTGGCTGTCAGGCGAGCGCGATCCCAGTTCTTGGGCCTGGGAAGGCCAAGGGATCGCGGAGCGATCTGTCTACGGCATCCTTCCCGCCAGGATCGCCATCGAAAAACCAGTAAACGTGGCTTCCTGTGCGGATGACGACCACATCGCTATGCGCATGCTGAACTTGAATGAAAAACTTGCAGATGACTATCTCAAGGCCGCCACTCCGGTTGTACAGGAACAACTCGCCAAGGCTGGGGCCCGACTGGCTGCCGTATTGAATGATCTATGGCCCTGATCCCTGGCTATGTTTGACGATATTACTTCTGCAAGCTACCATGCGCGGCGATGTATACAGTGTTGCTAGGAACCTTTGGTCCTTCGCCGCAAAAGCGAAAGCCACACCTCTGGCTGTGGCTGGGACTCTTCGTTTTTTTTCTGGCAGTGAACGCCTTTGCAAATCTGGGCCGTTGGCTGATTGTGGAGGATCCGCTGCAGCATGCTTCGGCGATTGCCGTTCTGAGTGGCAGAATGCCATCCCGTGCGGTAGAAGCTGCTCGCATCTATCGCGACGGTTATGCACCGGAAGTCTGGCTCACTCATTCCCTCGAGCCGGGCGCTTCCCTTGAGAAACTCTCGGTACAGTACGCCGGCGAGGAAATGTACGACAAACAGGTCCTGATGCATGGAGGCGTCCCGGAAGCGGCAATTCGAATCCTCGATCCTCCCATTCTGAACACGCAAGATGAAATCAAGGCCATCGGCCAAGCCCTTCAGACTCAAGCCAATGCGAAAGTCATCATTGTAACTTCCAAGGTTCACACGCGCCGCACCCGAGCGCTTTGGAATCGCTTATCTGCAAAGCAAGGTGAGGCAATCGTACGGGGAATCTCTGACGACAGCTTTGAGGCCGCCCACTGGTGGCAAAGCACTACCGATGTACTGGACGTGGTTCGCGAAGTTTTGGGACTGCTCAACGTGTGGGCCGGACTTCCCTTGCGACCCGCTGGTTAGAACGAGGTATCCCCTAGAAGAAAAAGAACCGTTTGCGTTTTGCTATCTTCAACTGATTGATCACTTCGGGAACATATGGCAAAGGCCTGCCTTCAAACGCCGCAAGAGGGTTATCAGCCAGAAGCGCGTCAGCCTTTTCTTTTCCGTGAACCTCGGCTATTGCATCATAGGCAAATTTCAACTTCAATGGCCGACGCGTGGTATTGTGTGCATCGCTCGCAACGAAGTGAACCAACCCCTGCTCAATCCATGCCCAACCTCGCTCCTTCGCTGCTGGCCCGAAAACTCCCGCCAGCGACCCGGCGGTAACCTGGACAAAACATCCCTGATGGACCCAATCGCGTAAACGGTCGGGCTGCGTGCGCAGAATCCCGTTTCGTTCAGGGTGAGTGACAATTGGACGCAATCCCTGCAGGTGAAGTTCATGAAGCGTCTGATCCATTGACGGAGGAATTGAGAACTCATTGAACTCTACCAAAAGGTAATCTTTTTGATTGACGCAAAAGGGTTTGGAATCCATTCGAAGGCCCTGGATATTTTCCGGATTCAGGTGGAAGTCGCAGCCGGTGGCTATAGTCAGGCGATCACCCAATTTTTCCTGCAGCTCAGTGCGTACCTCCTGAACGCGCGCAAAATCAAATGCATATTCAGTGCTTGCGTGCGGCGTACCGACAACGTGGGTAATGCCATCGGCAATGGCATCTTCGGCCATCGCGAGAGAGTCTTCAATCGTCGGTGCGCCGTCGTCCAGTCCGTACAAGATATGAGAATGAATGTCGATCATCAGTTAGTAGTATCCGTCAGGAACGCCACGCGGAGAAGACTTGCCAAACTCCGAGCACGGCCATCGCTCCGGCAAAGACCAGACGCATCTTCTTGGGATGTAAAGTCTTTGCCAATTTTGCGCCTATTATACCGCCTAAAAACACGCCGGGAATCAGCAGAAATCCGGTCGGCCATGAAACGTAACCAGCCCTGGCGTAAAGCAAGAATGCCAAAAGTCCCGTCGGAGGAATCAATGCGACCAAACTTGTTCCCTGCGCTTTATGCTGTCCAAATCCAAATAGCAACCCGAGCAGGGGCACGAGCAATACGCCGCCGCCGATTCCTACCATACCGGCCGCAACTCCGCAAAAGGCAGCGATCAGGAAAATTCCAAAATCACGAATGTAGCTTTGTTGCAGTTCGTACCGAACTTTCGTTCCGGTCGCAACGACCTGCCTGGCTTTTCTCCACAGGAGGACTGCCGAAAGCAGCAGAAAGAAACCGAAGACAGCTTGCAACTGTCCCGAGGGCATGGGCACTGCAATACGGCCGCCTCCATATCCACCCAGGGTAAATGCGATTGCACAAATAATTCCGGCTCGCAGGTCGACTTCTTTGCTTTTCCAATAACCGCGCAGCGCACCCAGCCCAATGGGCGGCAGGAGGATAAAAAGGGATGTTCCCTGCGCCACGTGTTGATCAAAATGGAGGAGGTAAACCATCGCCGGCACAAGGACAACACCACCTCCGATTCCCAAGAGACCAACGAGTATTCCAACCACGAGGCCCAGGATTGCGATAGTGAGGATGAACGTCATTTTCTAAGGCAAGTCTCGGCGGGTTCAGTTGGCCATAGCCGCATTCTTTCTATCTTGGCTGCACCTGTGGGGAATCGCAACCCGCTTTTGTTCTCCGTCGGAAATGTCAATATTTAGGGATGGTTGGCTGCTCGCATCGCACGTTTGCTCGTGAAACAGTTATAATCTTTTGGAGTTTGTCTCATTCGATTTGTAACCTGTAAGCGGTCCGGACGGTCAGGAGTGTGCCTTTTCCATGGCTTCAGACAGAAAACCCGAATTTTTCAAGGGCAGCCAGTTAAGAGTCGCGGTCATCGGCTGCGGTTATGTAGGTCTTCCGCTAGCGCTTCGATTCGCCGAAGCGGG
This sequence comes from Candidatus Acidiferrales bacterium, assembly GCA_963723725.1. Classification (GTDB taxonomy): domain Bacteria; phylum Acidobacteriota; class Terriglobia; order Acidiferrales; family UBA7541; genus Acidiferrum. The sequence continues at coordinate 46,635 of CAVRSA010000008.1, read as the reverse complement.
TCACAAAGTGACGGGATTCGATGTCGACCCCGAGAAGGTAAGATTACTGAACGCCGGCAAGTCTTATATCGAACACATCCAGCAAACCAAGATTCAGCAGTATGTAAACAGCCGCTATTTCAACGCTACCAACGACTTTTCCAGGATAAAAGACGCCGACGCAATTCTGATTTGCGTGCCCACGCCGCTCAATGAGTACCGTGAGCCTGATCTGAGTTACGTCGAGGAAACCGTCAAATCCATTTATCCCCACCTGCAAAGGGGTCAGCTGGTTGTCCTGGAATCGACTACGTATCCCGGAACAACCGAGGAATTGGTATTGCCGATTCTTGAAAAGAGCGGACTCCGTTGCCCGATCACCACTGGGGCGGAAGGAGAAACCGTTCCTTCGGACTTTTTCCTGGCGTTTTCCCCCGAGCGCGAAGATCCCGGGAACAAGCAATATGGTCTGGCACAGATTCCGAAAGTTGTTGGCGGCGTGAATCCTGCCAGCGGCCGAGCCGCCGTGTGCCTCTACGCCCAAGTCGTCGCGAAAGTTATTCCGGTCAGTTCGACGAAAGCGGCGGAAATGACCAAACTGCTTGAGAACATTTTCCGTTGTGTGAATATCGCCCTGGTGAATGAACTGAAAATGCTCTGCCTGCGCATGGGTGTGGATGTCTGGGAAGTGATAGAAGCGGCTTCATCCAAGCCATTCGGGTTTATGCCATTTTATCCTGGCCCCGGACTGGGTGGCCATTGCATCCCGGTTGATCCTTTTTATCTTTCCTGGAAGGCTCGCGAATACGATTTTTCAACCCGCTTCATCGAACTGGCTGGTGAAATCAACACAGCGATGCCGTATCACGTAGTCGATTCCATCGCCGACGCGCTCAACCGGCAGGAGAAAAGTCTCAAAGGTTCAAGAATTCTGATTTTGGGAGTGGCCTACAAAAAGGACGTTGACGACCTTCGCGAGTCACCGACGCTGAAGATTATGGAGATTCTGCAAAAACGCGGAGCTGAATTCGACTACAACGATCCGTACTTTCCACAGCTTCACAAGATGCGTCATTATGATTATTCCCATATGAAGTCCGTGCAACTGACGCCGGGAACGATCGCCAAATACGACGCAGCCCTGATTGCCACCGATCATTCTGCTTACGATTTTGGATCGATCGTAGACGCATCAAAGCTCGTCATCGACACGCGCAACGCTACAAGGCGGGTCATGCGCCATCGAGAAAAAATCGTTCATTGCTGAGTCTTGATTTTCCGGAAAGCGCTCCGGCGTTACCTGAACTTCGTTAATTCCACTCGCGCGGTGGCGATTGGTAGCACCGCCTCCATCAAGACCGGTACGTGTGCTCCATCATTAGACAAGTAAAGCAAGAAATGCGCGTCCTTCATCTCAGTCCCGTTGTCCAGAACGTGAATTTCGATTTTCGTTGTCTTGTACTTTCCCGCGGGGACTGTTACTGGCTCGGACGTTCCAACCAGTACGGAGCGCACGTCGTATAACTTTCGGCCATCGTATACCGGCGAGCGGACTTCGGGAGTCTTGCTCCAGTCCACAGTCCGCAAAAATTGCAGCATTCCGAGGGGATCGCGAGTTCCTGGCAATACCCGCGCTCCGCTCATTCCCTGCGGGGCGAATTCCTTCGGTGAAGTAAGCAGTCTCTGAACTGAATCCACTTTTTCTCCGCGCTCATTTAAATGCATCTCGTATTGCAGGCTGGCCAGCGCGGCTGGCTCGCTGTAAGAGTCGAACTGATCATCCAGTTCAAAAATCATGCGGTAAGGATTCTCGGTGTGCGCAAATGCCTCCAAGTGCCATGCAAGCTTCCCGCCGGAATTTTTCTGATCAACAACAGTCACCTTTATGTTCGCAATTGTGCTGTTGAGCTTCGCGATATTCACTGCGTATTCCAAACTTTCTCCAGGACGCAACATCGGACCTGGTGGTGTTGCAGGCTTGTTGCCCGGCCCCGCTTCAGCTTCCTTCCTCTCAGGCGCGGCACTCGGCGGAATACCGGGAACTGTGGCTGGGGCGTTTGCCGCAGGTTCCGGGGGGCCGGATTCGCCCGGCAAACTCTTCTTCACGCGATGCGTGGCGTACCAATAGCCACCAAACAGTAACAACACGACGAGAATGACCATCAGAACTTGGACTTTTTTGCGCATGTTATCTATACGACGTGAGGCCGTTTCCCCAAGTGGATTGACACCATTAACATCGTACAATAAGAATGCTTCGGTAACAGGAGGCACAACTATGCGCTACCTCGTCACAGGGGGCGCCGGCTTTATTGGCTCAAATACCGTGGATGAGTTGGTCCGTCGTGGCCACGGCGTGGTTGTCTTGGATGATTTGTCAGCGGGCAAGGAAGAAAACCTCGCTGAGGTGCGCAACAAGATTACTTTCGTCAAAGGCTCTATCACTGATCTAGAAGCCGTCCAAAAGGTCTGTCATCAGGCGGATTACGTAATTCACCTAGCCGCCCGCACCTCCGTTCCGCGGTCCGTTAAGGATCCCGTTGACACCAATCGGATCAACGTGGACGGCACGCTCAACGTACTTGTCGCTGCCCGCGATAACAAGGTGAAGCGTGTCGTCTACGCGGCGTCTTCGTCTGCATATGGAGAGACGCCCACGCTTCCGAAGATGGAAGCAATGCAGCCGCAGCCGATCTCTCCTTATGGTGTCTCGAAATACGTTGGGGAGCTTTACGCACAGACATTTGGCCGGTGCTACGGACTGGAGAATGTCTGTCTACGCTACTTTAATATTTTTGGCCCTCGACAGGATCCTGATTCTCCTTATTCGGGAGTGTTGTCCCGGTTCGCAGCTGCATTTCTCGATGACCTGCAGCCCACGATTTACGGTGACGGTGAACAGACCCGCGATTTCACGTACGTCGATAACGCGGTGCAGGCCAACCTGCTCGCCTGTGAAGCTCCGGCAATTTCCGGAGGAGTTTTTAATATCGGCATCGGGAAATCCATTTCATTAAATCAGACCATGGAACTGTTCCGCCGCATTTCAGGCAAGAAAATCGCTGCCAATCACGATGCACCCCGGGAAGGCGACATTCGAGATTCCCTGGCTGACATCTCGCGCGCCAAAGAGCTTTTGGGCTACGAACCCAGTGTACTGTTCGAAGACGGCCTGCAGCGCACCTACGATTGGTATCGCGCCAACCACGATCAGCCGAAACCTGCCACGAAGTAGATTGTTCTACTCCTCAGCCGGTCGCTCAGTTCTCTCTGTCCGCCAGTCGCGCCACCCGCGCAATTTGCCCATCAATTCGGTCTGCCTGATACCGCCTTAACCCGTTCGCCCGCATCTATATCCTTCGAAAATGCCCATTCACTATAAATTGACCTGCACGCATGCTAGGCTACTCCTTAATTTTGTCGAGCTAATTTGCCGAGTGAATATATTCCCCAATTCCGCGCTGCGCTCGCTTTATTTTTTGCTTTGCGTGACATTGCTGGCAGCTCCCGCTGCTTTGACCCAACAGGTCCAGCTGCCTTCAGCCTCCGGCACAGTCGCTGAACTTTCCTCGAAAGGCCCGCAGTCCAAGAATGGGGATGTTTATATCGCCGAAGATGATGTCGACATTCATTACGGTGATATGCGTCTGCGCGCCGATCACGTCGAATACAACCGCGTGACCTCGGAAGTGCTGGCGCGCGGGCATGTAATCTTCGACTTCGATACGCAGCACCTGGAATGCGAGGAAGGCCAACTGAATATCAGCACCGGCCACGGTACCTTCAAGAACGTCCATGGAACCGTACGCCTTGAGCGTCGTCCGAATCCCTCGCTGCTGCTCTCCCAGAATCCTCTTTATTTCGAAGCAAAGGAGGTCGAGCGCTTTTCTTCCGAGGATTACGTCATCCGCCATTCGTGGTTTACCATTTGCGATCCCCGTAAACCGACTTGGCAGTTCTATGCCCCTGAGGCAAAGATCACATTGAACAAGAAAGTTGCGCTGATCAACGCCAATTTCCGGGTCTATCGCGTTCCACTGATCTGGCTTCCCTTTGCGACAGCACCTGCAGGCGATCACATTCGCCAATCGGGCTTTCTTGTTCCGATTATCGGTGAGAGTAGCACCAAGGGGTATATCTTGGGTGATGCATATTACTGGGCGCCCAAATCCTGGATGGATGCAACCGCCGGGTTTGAGTACCTTAGCCTGCGCGGTCCTTCGGAGCGAGCGGAATTTCGCGCCCGTCCTTATGAAAACACCTCGATCAAATACAGTTATTTCGGCGTTCAGGATCGCGGGATCGTCACCGACGGAGTCCTCCAGAAGCAAGGTGGTTATCAGCAGCAGTTAGAAATTCAGTCCCAGTGGAATCATGGCTGGCGATTCGTTACCGATCTCAACCAACTTTCCTCTCTCACGTTTCGTTTGGCCTTCGCGGACAATTACGGAGATTCTATCAACTCCGATGTTCGCAGCGCCGTTTTCCTGACCAACAATTTCAGTGGTTTCAGTTTCAATCTGGCTACTCTAAACGACCGAAGTTTCCTGCAGATTACGCCGGAAAGCAGCGTCGTCCTGCGCAGTGCCCCCGAAGCACGTTTCAGTTCGGTCGAGCAGGCTCCCTGGCTGAATCTGCCGTTCTACTTTTCCTTTGATTCCGCCGTCAGTGCGGTTCACCGCGACGACGAATTTCTGAACACTCCAAATTTTGTCGCTCACTACGATTTTGCACCCAAGGTCACTGTTCCACTTCATTTTGGAACGGCTCTCGGCGTAACAGCATCCGCCGCGTTTCACACCACGTATTACGGTGATTCACTGAACGCAAACGACGTTCTCACTGGCAATTCGATTTACCGCAATACTGGCGAATTCGCGGTAGAGTTCAGACCGGCAACCCTCGAACGATTTTTCGACAGACCTGCCACGCACCATCGCTACAAGCACACCATCGATCCGTTTCTCACCTACCGTTATGTCACTGGAGTCCAAAATTTCCAGGATTTTGTGCGCTTCGACAACAACTCCACTCTCACCAACACCAATGAGGTCGAATACGGGTTCGTTCAGCATCTTTACGTGAAGAGCAACGAAGATCAACCGGTCGATTTCCTTTCCTGGAGCGTTGTCCAGAAACATTATTTTGATCCCACGTTCGGCGGAGCAATCATTCCCGGGCAGCGTAACGTGTTTCAGGCCCTGGACGACATCACCGGCTTCGCTTTCGCTTCCTCTCCGCGCAATTGGTCTCCGATTGTCAGCGATGTCAAGCTGACTCCGGGCGGGATTTTCGACGCGGAACAAATCCTGGAGTACGATCCGCAACTTCAGAAAATCACAACCATCGGGACACTGCTTAAAATCAAGCCGTATAGTGAGTTTTACCTGACTGCCGCTGATTTCCGCCTGCAAGGTGATCCCCTCGTCGAACCCCAGACCAATCAAATCCGGGCGATTCTCGGGTGGGGAGGGCTGACGCGGCAAGGCTTCAACGCCGCCGCAGGACTCAGTTACAATTTGCAGTCCAGTACCCTGCAGAACCAGTTTGTGCTCGTAAACTACAACGGAAGCTGCTGTGGATTGGCGTTCGAATACCGGCACATCAACCTTGGCGTCATCCGCACGGAAAATCAGTTTCGTGTGGCGTTTATCATTTCGAACCTCGGCACATTCGGCAATCTTCGCCGCCTGGATAAAATCTACTGATGCTGACTGATGACCAGATTGCGTTTGCCTCTATCGCCACGATTGGAAAATTGTTCCGAAGCCGCAGGCTCTCTCCCGTGGAGCTCACCCGATATCTTCTGGCTCGCATTCAGAGATTGAATCCTCAACTGAACGCCTTCCTCACTGTTTCAGAGGAGCTTGCTCTTAAACAGGCGAAGCACACAGAAGCTGACCTGGCAAAAGGAAAAGGTCGCAGTCCTCGCAACGATCGCGGTCCCCTGCATGGAATCCCGATTTCGCTTAAGGACAATATTTCTACTGCCGGCATTCGAACGACAGCCGGGTCACGAATCCTGCGTGACTATGTGCCGGAACGGAACGCTCCCGTTGTCGATCGACTGGAGCGCGCCGGAGCCATTCTGATCGGCAAGACGAACATGCACGAGTTTGCTTACGGCGCCAGCAACGTCAATCCCCACTTCGGCCCTTCGCATAATCCCTGGGATCTTAAACGCATCACCGGTGGCTCCAGTGGCGGCTCCGCTGCCGCACTCGCCGCCGGTCTGTGCTACGGAAGCCTTGGCACGGATACGGGTGGTTCGATTCGCATCCCATCCTCCCTATGCGGCACGGTCGGACTGAAGCCAAGCTTTGGCGCAGTCAGCACGGAAATGATCGTGCCTTTGTCACGATCACTCGATGTCGCGGGTCCCATGGCGAGGACCGTTCCCGATGTCGAATTGCTCTGGAATGTGATCTGCTCCGATCCTCGTTTGCATTCGGCGACAGGTCGCTCTTCCCGCACCCGTAAGCCCCGCCTTGGCATACCCGCAGAATTTTTCTTTGATCTGCTCTCAGCCGACGTTGCTGCTGCCTTCGATGCTGCAATTCGTCTGTTACGGAAAAGTGGTTCGCATGTTCAGAAGGTTTCTTTGCCGTCGATTCCCCTTACCGAAAGTGCAGGTAACCAGATTGCCTGGGTGGAGGCACTTTATTATCACCAGCAGCAGGGTTGGTTTCCGTCCCGTGCCGACCAATACGGCGCGGACGTTCGGGCGCGGCTCGAAATGGGAACAAAGGTGGATGCCGTAACGTATTTGCAGGCTCTGCACACTCGTGAGCAGTTCAGTTCTCAGTTTCATTCCGTATTCAAGGACCAGAATCTTGACGCTCTGGTGATTCCTGCAACACCGATTGCAGCCCCGCTCATCGAAGAGGATTCTGTCTCTGTTAACGGCGCTGCCCATTCGGCACGTGCTCTGCTGCTTCGCTTAAATCGCCCGGCAAATCTCGCGGGAATCCCCGCAATCTCGGTTCCTGGCGGCGTAACCGAGAGTCATCTTCCGGTTGGTCTACAGTTCATGGGGCCACGAGGTTCCGATCCATTTCTGCTGGCCCTGGCCCGCGCTTTCGAACGATTGCGCTTGGGGCCTTCTCACGTGCCTTTTCCGGCGCCTGCCGCGTCTAATTAGCCGGACGACGGGTCAGAATCCGGGCCGCCCAGAGCCCCACGATGACCTCTCTTTATGCGAGAATGGAAAGGAAAAGGACACTCTCCGAATGAATGATGTTTCCTTATTCACGGCCTTCTTCGCAGGTGTCGTCTCGTTCCTGTCACCGTGCGTCCTTCCGCTGGTGCCTGGCTACATCTCGATGCTCTCCGGAATTGGTGTAGAGCAGCTCCGCCAAGGCCAGCAACCCAAGGGTGGATTGTTCACGTCGGCTCTTTCCTTCGTGGTAGGTTTCTCCGTTGTGTTTATCGGATTTGGCGCTTCGGCCAGCGCCGTCGGTGGATTTCTTCAACAGCACAAAAACCAGCTGGCCCCGATTGCCGGCGCACTGATTCTGCTCTTCGGTCTGCATCTTCTGGGCGCACTGGTCAAAATGAACGTTCGCGCGGGCATTCTGCTTGGTGTGCTCCTCGTCGGGCTCGGTATCGCCGCGCTCCTGCACGGCGGGCCGCTTTTTCTCGGGTTAAACGCGGTGCATTTCTTCTCGCTGTCGATCATCGGATTCTTTGGCCCGTTGCTGGCCCGATGGCTCAATCAGGATGTACGTATCCGCAGCACCGATTCGAAGCCGGGAATCATCAGCGGCTTCTTCCTGGGCTTTGCTTTCGCGTTCGGCTGGACGCCCTGTATCGGTCCAATTTTGTCGGCGGTTTTGGTCCTCGCGGCGGCCAGTGACACGATCAGTCGCGGGGTTCTGCTTCTCGCTGTTTATTCTGCCGGCCTCGCTGTTCCCTTCCTGCTGACCGCAGTGGGGTTGAGCCAGTTCATGAGTTTTTACAAGAATTTCCGTAAGTATCTTCATATCGTCGAAGTCTCGAGTGGGGCTCTCTTGTTGTTCGTCGGCGGCCTGGTTTTCCTGAACCGCCTCACTTGGTTGACCGGCAAGCTTTCGTTTTTGAATGGTTTTTCGAAGTATATGTAGGAATAATTTCCGATTGGTGGATTGAAATCGTCATGAAAAAAATCGTATTGATCGTAGCTACTGTCGCCGCTCTGATCGGGCTCACTCTGTACGCCGATCGAGCCACGCGCCTGTCCTCCAAGAGCAATCTGGCCACTCCCTCTACTTCCGCAGCCGACATGAAGCAGGCTCCGGAAATTACGCTGAAGGATTTGCAGGACAAGGATGTGAAGCTGGCCGACTACAAGGGCAAGGTGGTGCTCCTGAATTTCTGGGCAACCTGGTGCGATCCGTGCCGCGTTGAAATACCATGGCTGATCGATATGCAGGCTAAATATGGCCCTAAGGGTTTCACCGTGATCGGAGTGGCCATGGACGATGAAGGCAAATCCGTTGTGGCGCCTTTCGTTGCCAAAGAGCGCTTCGACGTCAATGGCCAGCAACTTCCGATGACCTACCCCATTTTGATTGGCACCGACGATGCTTCGAACAAGTTCGGCGGCATTCTGGGTTTCCCAACAAGCTTCTTGATTTCCCGCGACGGGAAGGAAGTCGTTCGGTTCCAGGGATTGAAAAGCTACGAGGAAATTGCCAACGCAATCGAATCGCAACTCTGATCAGGAATAAACTCATGCTTTCCGAACATGAATTTCAAAAAAAGTCCGATGCGCTTTTCGATCAACTGAAGAAACGTCTTCTTCAGCAGGGAGACATTCACGAGTTCGACGTGGAAGGAGAGAGCGGCAAGCTCGAGATTATTTTTGAGGAGCCCGATCCTGCGCGTTTCGTCGTTTCGCCGAATGGGCCGATTCGTGAAATCTGGGTTTCGGCGCTCTCAACGAGCTTTAAACTCGTGTGGTCAGAGGAAAACAATGCGTTTCTGCTTCCCAAGACGGGTGAAGACCTCTTCGCGGTGATGAGCCGAGTGATCTCTCAACAATTGAACACTCAGGTGACTGTGTGAAGATTTCATCTTCGATCGTCGCATTGTTCTTACTTGTGTGTGCACTTTGCCTTCCCGCAGGTGCCGGATCTCAGGCGCCCTCCGGGAAGGATGTTGTTTCCCCGGAAACATTTGCTTCCTTCGATCCGGTGGCTAGGGGCAAATCCCTTCAGATCGCTGTCGTGATGAGGATCCGTCCCGGCTTTCACGTCAACGCACGCGAAGTCTCCGCCGATTACCTGATCCCCACCGATCTGAAAGCAGACGTTCCGGCCGGTCTCAAAATGGGGGAAATCATCTACCCCAAAGGCACTTTGCAAACGTTTACGTTTTCCAGAGACAAGCAGCTTAACGTCTATACAAATTCCGTCGTGATTCGCATTCCGGTTACGACCCTTCCCAATGCTCCGATCGGTGAACAACACCTCCCGTTGAAGCTCCGTTATCAGGCTTGCAGCAACGAAATCTGTCTTCCCCCCGTTACACTGGCTCTGGATGCGAAGATCAATATAACGGATAGACCCGATGCCGCGCGCCCCGCACACTCCGATATCTTTCCGCGATGAACAAATCCAGGTAACCGAACAAATTTCCGGAGATGAAATGGCCGTTGGCCCGCGACCTTTTCCTAGGTGGCTCTATAGTGTTGCCCTGATCCTGGTTCTGGGCGTTGCCACCGCCCTGTTCATTCATATACGTCTCAAAAATATCGACGAGTACACTCGCAATTGGGTGGTTCGCGAACTCAGTCAGCGTTTCGACAGCAAGATCGACCTCGAATCGCTGCATGTCCAAATCTGGCCCGGCGTGACCGTGAAGGGTCACGGCCTCACCGTTCACTCCCGCGACCGATCCGACCTTCCGCCACTGATTCTGGTCCGGGATTTTGCCTTTAACGTAGGGCTTATGGGAATCATTCGCCCGGTAACACGGATAAGCAGCGTGATGCTGAATGACATGGTCATCACGATTTCCCCACGCACGAACACGGAAAAGCTCAATAGTCTGTCACACTCGGCGCCGAGGCAGGTACCCCATGTCCTAATCGACAAGATCGTCTGCAGCGATACAACAATTTATTTCATGCCAAAAAACCCGGGCAAGGACCCCTTGGATTTTGAAATTCACGACCTGTTGCTCACAAACGTAGGCACGGAAAAACCGTTCGACTTTCGTGGCAATCTCACCAACGCAAAACCGAAAGGTGAAATCGCTACAACAGGAAAGATGGGTCCCTGGGATTTGGACCAGCCGGGTAATACGCCGGTCTCCGGCAACTATGAATTTACCGATGCGGATCTGGATCCATTCTCGGGTATCGGCGGCACTCTGTCCTCCACGGGAAAATACACGGGCCCGCTCGATCATCTTGCCGTTGACGGTCTAACCGATACGCCGAATTTCTCGATTGATCCGGTCGGCCGCGGAGTTCCTCTACATACCGATTTTTCTGCCACCGTCGATGGCATGGACGGAGATACGTTTCTTCATCCCGTTCGCGCTGTTCTCGGCGAATCCATTTTTGTCGCGAGGGGCAGCGTCGTTTTGCAGCGCGCCAAGCATGGCCACCTCATCAATCTCGATGTCGATGCGCCAGCAGCACAACTGAAAGACATCCTCAGACTGGCGATGAAATCCGATACGCCTCCGCTGACCGGCACAATCAAACTCCACACGAAGCTGGTCGTTCCGCCTTCCAGGGCAAAAACTGTGGATAAACTGCTGCTTGATGGAGATTTCGCCGCCGACGCAGCGCAGTTTACCAGCGCCGACATTCGCAAGGAACTGGCGTCCCTGAGCCGTCACGCGCTCGGCAAACCGGATGACCCGATGGCAGGCAGCGCTGTCTCAGGTCTGGCTGGACACTTCCACCTCGAGAAGGCGATCGTAACCTTCACAAATCTGAATTTCAGCGTGCAGGGAGCAGAGGTGGTATTAGCCGGATCCTATAAACTGCATGGTGGCGAACTCGATTTCCACGGCCATCTAGAGATGAAGGCTTCACTCTCGGAAACCATGACAGGAGCAAAGGCCGCTTTGCTGAAGCCATTGGACCCATTTTTTAAAAAAGGCAAATCCGGCACGGTCATTCCGATCACCATTACCGGAACGCGTGAGAACCTGGTCTTTGGCGTGTCCATCTTTCACAAGACCTTCAGGAAAGAAATGGGCGCGCCAAAGGACAACCACTAAGCGTCTTCCACGCGCGCGACCGTAAAACCTCAATCGATCGCGGACGATTTACGACTTTCCTATCTCCGGGAGGGCTGCACGCAAGCGTCGCACGACCCGCTCCTGTCCCAGAACGACCATTGTGTCAAACAGCGGCGGCGCCACGGCCTGTCCCACAATCGCCACGCGAGTCGCGTTGATCAGAAGACCCGCTTTTACCCCGTTATCTTCGGCAACTTTCCGCGAGGCATGGTCGCATGCATCGTGAGTCCACTCCGTAATCCCGTCCAACGCGTCGGCTAGTTTCTCAAGGAGCACTGGAACTTTCTCGTCTTTCCAGAACTTGGCCTTTGCCGCCGGGTCAATTGTGAATTCGTCGCTGAAAAACGCCCGCGACCAGCTTGAAAAATCCGGTAACAAGCGCACACGCGACCGCAACATGTCGACGGTTCGAGAGAACCACTCGTGTCCTGCACCGCTCGCCCAGTCTTCTTTCCACAACTTGTCCTGTTTCAGCTGTTCCTCAACCGCCGGTAGCAACTCTTCTATGGGCAATTTCTGCAAATATTGCGTGTTGAACCATTCGAGTTTTGCTCGATCAAACACCCCGTTTGTCCGACTGACTCCTTCCAGCGAAAACTTTTCGAGCAGATCGCGCGTACGTAAAAATTCTTCGTCGCCACCAGGGGCCCATCCAAGGAGTGCCAGGAAATTTCGGAACGCTTCCGGCAAAAATCCCTCACGTCTGTACATGTTGACGTCTGTCGCCCCGTGCCGCTTCGACAAGCGTGACTTATCCGCGCCGAGAATCAGCGGTACATGGGCAAAAATCGGCTCCTGCACTCCGAGCGCGTGATACAGCAGGACCTGTTTTGGCGTATTCGAGATATGATCCGCGCCGCGGATTACGTGCGTAATCCGCATGTCGATGTCATCGACCACTACACTCATCTGATACATTGCCTGGCCAAACTCTTCGCCGTCTTTTCCGCTGCGAAGCAACACGAAATCTTCGATGTCGTCGTTTGCGAATTCCCGCTCGCCAAATACAGCATCTTTAAATTTTGTGATCCCGCCCAAAGGCACCTTGAACCGTACGGCCGGCTTGGTCCCCGGAGTCGACGGCTTTCCGTCCCGGCAAGAGCAACGAACAATCCGCCGTACCTGGGCTGGACCTGCTCCCTCTACGGCGTGGTCGCCTCCGACATATTTTTCAGGCGGGCAATAGCACAAGAAAGCGCTACCATTTGCGAGCAATTTCTTCCCTGCATCCTGATACAGTGCTGTTCGTTGGGACTGATAGAAGGGCCCTTCATCCCAGTCGAGTCCCAGCCACTGCAGTGCCTCGACAATGCCTTCGACCAGTTCCGGCTTGTTCCGTTCCGCATCCGTGTCTTCAATGCGCAGGACCATCGTTCCGCGTTCCTTGCGCGCATACAGCCAGTTGAATAACGCCGTACGGCCTCCGCCCACGTGCAGATAGCCGGTCGGTGAAGGTGCAAAACGTACTCGTACACCGGATTTTGCTGTTGTCGTTGCCTCTGTCATGGTTTGTCGCTTTCCGCTCGTTATGTGTAATTTCCCAGTTTAGCGAAACCTTCCTTTGCCGTCCAACCGCGAGACCAGCGTTTTTAAGTGTCCCTGCGCCTACTACCTTTTTCGTAACCAAAACGTGGCTTCACTTGCACGTATATTTTTCTCACCCTCATAATCGTAACTACTCTATTTTGTGCGCGATTGAGGTGCACGGGTTCAGGTGGTACGGGTTACTTTCTCGTGGGTCTGGTTGCTTCTTGCTGTAAACGCAACGCCGCTGCGCTGCCCCGTTCCTTCCTGGTTCGGATCCTCGTTCGTGCCGAGTACTAGGCCAACTAACCTTGATGGTTCAGAGTATTATCGCGCTCGGCTTGCTTCTGGCCACTTTGCTGGTAGGCGTATTTTTCGCGTATATCTATACGCTGAAACGTCAGCAATATATTCTGTACTGGGTAGCGGCTTGGTGTCTCTACGGATTGCATTACGTTTCTCCCGGACTGACCCCCTGGATCAGTCCTCTTCCCTTTCTTAGCTCGCTGAATCATCTGTTCTTTGCACTGTCTGGCCTGGCCTTCCTGCTCGGCGCGCAATTATATGGTCGCCAGAGGCCCAGGATGGTGTTGGTCGTTGGGCTGTCCGTTTTCTTTGCTTTGTGGGCTGCGGGAAACGCCACAAATTTTTTTGCCGTCTCGCTGATCATCCCGGCTTCTCTTGTTTTTTTTGCGACAGGTTATTTCTTTTGGAAGGAGAGTCAGCGCTACGAAACGCTTGCCGATCGATTGCTCGGGATCGCCTTCGCCGTCTGGGGACTCAGCTTCCTCGTCTCTCACTTTCTGAAGTTCACGCCGGAATCCATGGGGGTCATTGTCAGTCCAATTACGGCCACTCCAACTGTATTTGTTTCAATGCTTCTCGTGATGGCGATCTATGAGGAAGAGAAGCGCCGCGTCGAACGCAATATGCTCGCTCTCTCAAACCTGAATCTGGCGACTTCGAGTTTCGTCGGTGGCGAGATTCAACGCATGCTTGCACAAGCGCTTGACCGCGTCCTGGGGGTGGTGCGCTTGCCCTCGGGGGCCCTGTTCCTGCATCACGGTGATCCCGGCGGCCCCACTTCGGTTGTTTCTGCAGGAATTCCTGACGAATTTTGCCGCAAGGCGCAGGATGAAGGCCTCGACGATTACCTCGTCGGCCTGGTCGCTCGCATGGGCGGGCTGCTCAGCTTCCGCGACCTGCGCGACGATAAACTCACTGCTCTTGAACGGGACGAGCCGATTCGCCGCTTCCGCGAGCTTGCCTTACAGCAAGGCCTGCGCAGTATTGTGGTTATCAGTCTGCAGGCCAAGGATCAGGCGTTTGGATTATTGCTCCTGGGCACCCCCGATGTCCGCCGTTTCACTTCGGCAGAACTGCGCCTTTTGCTCGCTCTCGGCCACCAGATCGGAATGGCCGTGGAAAACAGCTATTTGATTCAGCAGACGTCACGCCGTTCCGAGGAGCTCCACGTTCTGAACGAAATCGGCCGCGCACTCAGTTCCACCCTCAATCGGGAAGATCTGCTTCGCAAGATCTGGGAGGAACTGCGCCGGTTGTTTGACGTGCAGAATCTGTATCTTGCTTCCCACGATCCGTTACGCGATGCCATTCGTTTCGAACTTGAATTGATCGATGGCGTTCGCATGCCAAAACGTTCGCGACCTGCCGGAAATCACATTACCGAGTACATTCTGCGCACGCGCCAGCCGGTGCTGGTTCGCGAAAATTTTGCCAATGAAATCAAGAAATTGGGCGTTGATCCGATCCGCACAACCGGCTCGTTCTGCGGGGTTCCCCTTGTGGCCTACGATCACACCATCGGCGCTCTTTGCATTTTCTCCGACATGGAGCGCATGTTCGATGAAGGCCACCTCGAGCTTCTCCGGGTGCTGGCGAGCGAGGCGTCAATCGCAATTGAAAATGCGCGCCTGTTCCAGGAAGAACGGACCAAGGCTCGCCACCTGGGCCTCGTCAACCTGATTTCGCGAGATGCGATCGCCACGCTAAATCCCGATGAAGTGCTTGCGAAGATGGTTGAGCAGCTGGAAGCTGGACTGACCTACGATCACATCGGCATCTCTCTGATGGACTACACCACCCGAGAGCTTGTGGTGCAGGCCGAAAGCGGTAAGCGGCGCGGGGCCCTTGGACGCAGACTTCCACTCGATGCTGGCCTGATCGGCCAGGTAGCGCGCACTGGCAAAGCAGCCTCGTTCCGCTCCATCTCCAACAATCAGACCGGCGCAAACCCGGTTTTTCCCGAATCCCAGATGGCGGTCGCTCTTCCGATTTTTTATGCGGATCACCTGCACGGCGTCTTGTATGTCGAAAATCTCGAATTGATGGAGATTTCCGATGAAGAGTCTCTGCTGCTCCGAACCCTCGCCGACTTGATTTCTGGTGCCTTGCACAACGCGCTTTCCTTCCAGAAGGCCCAGGAACAGGCCATTACCGACGGTCTGACCAACGTCAAGACGCATCGGTTCTTTATGGAAGCACTGTCTTCGGAATGGAAGCGTTCTTCGCGCGCTGGGCGCTCGTTCGCACTGGTCCTCATGGATTTGGACCGTTTCAAGTTCGTCAATGATTTCTATGGGCATTTGGAAGGCGATCTTGTTTTGCAACGAGTTGGGCAGATTCTGGAAACCAATTGCCGCCGCTCCGACGTCGTAGCCCGTTATGGTGGGGACGAATTTGTCATCCTGATGCCCGAAACTACAATGGAGCAGGCTCGCCAGCTCGCTTCGAAGCTTCGTGGATGGGTTGCAGCCGACCCGCTTCTGCGTGAAAAGAACATCAGTGCCAGTTTCGGCATTGCCTGCTATCCGCTGCATGGCTCGTCGCCGCAGGAATTGATTCAGGTTGCCGATGCGTCGATGTACCTGTCGAAGCATCAAGGCGGTAATACGGTTTCGACTGCGGATCATGTCGATCCGAAGGAAACGCGGCGATGGAAGCGCGACGTTCTCGAAGCATATCTTGGCGTCACGCTGAAACGTCTGTTCTCAACGGGCCCAGAAGCGTTTGAAGAAATTTATCAGCGCTTGCGGCAATTCACGGATTCACTCCCGGAGACGGAAGCTGTGGACGCCACCGCAGCCCAGGCTCCGACCGAGCTGCCACAGTCGATTCTCGATACCGTCACGTCTCTGGCCTACGCCATTGATGCCAAGGATCAATATACACAGGGGCACTCGCAAAAGGTTGCCGCGTATGCCGCACTGCTCGCGGAGGCACTGGGCATGACAGAACCGGAAGTCGAGGAGATCCGGCTGGCAGCAGTGCTTCACGACGTGGGAAAGGTCGGAATCCCCGAGGCGATTCTCAACAAGAGCGGGCCACTGAATCCTGAAGAGTGGGAGACGATGAAGACCCACGTTGATTTCGGCGGGAAAATTCTCGAAACACTGGCACCGCTCGCGCGGATCCGCGCAATGGTCCTGCATCATCATGAATTCTTCGATGGCTCGGGCTATCCCCACGCCCTTACGGGCGAAGCCATTCCCCTCGGTGCACGGATCATCACCATTGCCGATTCCTACGACACCATTACGAGCGATCGCAGCTACAAGAAGGGCCGTACCGCCGAACAGGCGCTCAGCGAGCTTGAACGCTGCGCCAATTCACAGTTTGATGCGCGCCTTGTACAAGCCTTTGTCCGTGCCATGCGCCAGTTGCCCAATCCCATCATCGAAGTCGCTTCACTCATCTCACGCAATACCTGATCGACACTCTTCTTGCTAAACTGAACGGCAGAGGTCCCCAAGGAACTGTCATGCAAACCGCCACTATCAAATGGATCGGCGATCAAAAATTCGCCGCCGTAAGTCCGTCGGGCCACTCCATTTCCATCGACTCGGACCGCAAGTCCAACAAGGCGCCCGGACCGATGGAGCTCGTTCTTATCGCACTCGGCGCCTGCACGGCTACCGACGTCGTACTCATCCTTGAAAAAAAGCGCCAGAAAATCGAATCTTTCGACGTGATCTGCTCTGGTGAACGCGCCGCAGACCCTCCTACGGTCTGGACAAAACTGGAACTGCTCTATCGCCTTCGCGGCAACCTGGACGAAGGCGCTGTTAAGCACGCAATTGAGCTGAGCGAAGTCAAGTATTGCTCGGTCGCCGCAATGCTGCAGAAGACCGCCACTCTGTCCTGGCGTTTGGAGATTCTTCCACCGCTTTAGGTCTTATCTGCTTGTTTCTGTTTAACTTCCTCGCATACAATCGATTTTTGTCTGCACTGCTTCGCATTCTCAAGGAGCATCATGTCTCGTCGCATCGCCGCCAAAATCACGGGTGTAGCCGGCTATGTTCCCCCGCGCATCCTCAGCAACGCTGATCTGGAAAAGCTCGTGGATACCAATGACGAGTGGATTCGCACCCGCACTGGCATTCGCGAACGGCACATTGTCGACAAGGGCATGGCCACTTCGAACCTCGCAACCGAAGCCGCGAAACTCCTCCTCGCCCAGACAAATACCAGTCCAGAAGACCTCGAAATGATCATTGTCGCAAGCGTTACTCCGGACATGTTCTTTCCGGCAACCGCTTGCCTCGTTCAGGACCGCATCGGAGCAAAAAAGGCCTGGGGATTCGATCTCTCCGGTGCGTGTTCCGGACTTACCTACGCTCTTACGGTTGGTGCCCAGTTCGTAGGCGCGGGAACTCACAAAAAGGTGATGGTCATCGGCAGCGATACGATGAGTTCGATCATCGATTATAAAGACCGCGCCACCTGTGTTCTATTTGGCGATGGCGCCGGGGCGCTGCTGCTCGAGCCTGCCGGTCCCGACGAAGGCATACTTGATTTCATGCATGACATTGACGGTTCCGGAGGCAATTATCTGTACATGCCCGGTGGCGGCTCGCTGAACCCTTCGACCCACGAGACTATCGACAAGAATATGCACGTGGTCCATCAGGACGGTTCGCAGGTCTTCAAATATGCCGTGCGACGCATGGCCGAAGTTTCGACCACGCTTCTTGAGCGCAACGGCTATACCCGTGACGACTTGAAATTGCTTGTACCTCACCAGGCGAATCTGCGCATCATTCGTGCGACGCAAGAACGCCTTGGTGTAGACGATTCAAAAATCATGGTCAACATCGATCGCTACGGAAATACCACGGGCGGTACGATCCCGCTGGGGCTGCGTGACGCGGTCCAGGAAGGCCGTTTGGCAAAAGGTGACTTGGTTTTACTGGCCGCCGTCGGCGCCGGTTACACCACGGGCGGCATGCTTCTCCGCTGGGCTTACTGAACGTTTCAACTGCAAATCAAAAAACGCGGGCAGAACAATGTTTCGCCCGCGTCTCCTGAACTAAGCTCAAACTAATCAGGAATGACCAGAGTCTGTCCGACCTTCACCACGTTTGGGTCGCTTAATACATTACGGTTCGCTTCAAAGATTTTGTTGTACTGATTCGCGTTGCCGTAGAACTGTTTCGCAATCTTCGAGAGCGAATCTCCTGCCGCCACTGTATATGTCTTCTGTTGTGGTGGGACAGGTGCGGCCGGCGCCAACGAGGGATCGACGGACAAATTCAAGGTGATATCACTCAGACTGGGATCGACCAGTTTCACTTGATCCCAAATCTTGTTCTTGATGGCCTCGGTTCCGGCTGCTCCCTCAATGTACAACTTGTTATCCTGAATGTGAACGTGGGTCAAACGGACGCCAGACTGATTGATCAGGTTCAGCGCGGACGCGTACTTCTGTTTCAATTGCTCTAGATCTGCCATGGGGAATTCCTCTCTCTTCGATAACTTCGATAATCCGGGCGGATCAGGAGCATAGCACTCTAGCAAACCATTTCGCATTACAATTTAGTGAGGCGATCTACAGGCTTTCCCCTACCGTTGAGAGAACTCGGCTGACGGAACACGTCACGATTTGGAAGGATTTCTAGCTCAGCTAGCAGGAACGGATTGCAGCTACTTGCACCAGATTGTTCTGCAGCCGTCGCTCAATCTGCACCGCCGCATAGCGCGCACACAGCACGCTTTCGCGTTCCGTCCAGTTGCTTATTGCCGGTGATATTTTTCCGAATGCGATGCCAAAAGCCTTCACCGCCCCGTAATACACCTTAATCAATCCCAGTTTGCTGTTACCCCCATCGAGTTCGGGGGTCATCCCGTGCAGGCTCGCCAGTCGCTCGAAGTCCGCTCCACAGAACTCTCCGGAGTCGAGATGGGCCGCTTCTAGTACCCGGTCTGAAACCGGGAGCGATGCCACGCCTGACACAACCGCTCGCCAATAGAACAGGGCGAACTGGCAGAGCGCGAGCATCGCGATCGTAAATATCATGGCGGCAAACATCCCTCAGCCTCCGCACACAGATTGGCCCAATCTCCTGAATTCACCAATAGACCCGGGGTACTACTCGAATAGTCCTCGAGCTGTGACTTTTTGGTTATCGGGCACGGGTTCCGCGGCGCAGGCAGGCGCCATCCGGGCGCAGCTCTGTCCGCTTGCGCTGATTTTTGCCCTTCACCTATACTCCAGCGGGACTGTCTCAGGAGACCTTAATGACCCGTCTAAACAGGAATAGTCGCCATTTTCTTCTGTTCGTCCTGCTGGTCTCGGCACCCCGTCGCGCGCATCCCCAGGAAGCGCATCCAGCTGATCGCGTGTCTGCGCAGGTCAGCGCTGTTCTGTCGGCGCAAAAGGACGCATGGAATCGCGGGGATGTTCGGGCCTTCATGGACGGTTACTGGAACTCGCCCGATGTAACGTTTTCGGGAGCCTCGGGTGTAACCCGCGGCTGGCAGTCCGTCCTCGACCGCTATCAGCAGCGCTACGCAACAAAAGAGGCCATGGGGCAACTCGACTTTTCTGATCTTGAAATCCGCCCGCTTGGACCAACTTCCGCAATGGTCCTCGGCCGGTGGCAGCTGACTCGTGGCTCCGGAAACATAGGAGGTGTATTTACGCTGGTCTTCGAGCAGTTCCCGTCAGGGTGGAAAATCATCCACGACCACACAAGTCAGGTGCCTCGAGCGCATTCGTAGCGCGTTTGGCCGGGGATTTCTGGAACCGGTAAGCGGTGCTCTGATGCGCGAGCCGATCCATCACTGATTCCGCAGTTCCATCCCATGACCGGCCATATCAGGATCGCCCAGCAAGGTTTTGCCCGTTCCGTTCTTTGCCAACAGAATGTGCGCGACATTAATATACCGCTCGCGAAAAGCCCCTTCACACCACGCCAGGTAGAAATCCCACATTCTCTGAAAACGCTCGTCGTATCCGAGCTTTTGGACTGTCCCGAGCTTATGGAAGAACCGTTCCCGCCACAAAGAGAGCGTTTTCGCATAGTGCAAGCCAAAATTCTCCAGGCTCGTAATGCTCATCTGCGTAACTTTCGCTAGCGATTTTTGTATTTCCCCGAGAAAAGCCAGATCGCTCCCAGGGAAAATATAGGTCTGTATCCAGTCCACGCGTTTCCGGTATTCCTTCAACTGTTGATCGCCAATCGTAATTGTCTGCATCAGCATGGAACCATCAGGCGCGAGCAAGCGGTCGCATGTCCGGAAAAAATCGTCGTAGTGTGCCAAGCCGACGGCCTCAAACATCTCGATGCTGACGATCTTGTCATACTGCCCCTCGAGCTCGCGATAGTCCTCCATGAATAATTTCACGCTTCCCGGCACGGTATTGCCTTCCGAAACGCGCTCCTTCGCGGCTTCAAACTGTGCGGCACTTATCGTTACCCCCGTAACATGGACCCCGTAATTCCTCGCCGCATGCGCGGCAAACGCACCCCATCCGCAGCCGATTTCGAGGAGTCGATCCCCCGGTTCAAGTTGCAACTTGCGGCAAATCAGATCCATCTTTTGCACTTGCGCTTGTTCCAGAGTGTCGCTCGATTGCGAGAAATAGCCGCACGAATACATCATCTGTTGGTCCAGGAAGAGCCGATAAAAATCGTTCCCCAGATCGTAGTGCGCCCGAATATTTTCCCTGCTTCCCTCGATACTGTTGTCACGCCTCCGATGTTGCCAACGAAATGCCGCTCGTCGCAGCGCAGATAAGGCCTTATTTTTCGAATCGAACAAGCGCAGATTGCGCGTGACCAGCCTCACGAGCGAGACCAGATCCGGCGAGGTCCAGTCTCCATCCATATAGGCTTCGCCGATCCCTACGTCGGCTCCGGTAGCCGCTCGCGCAAAAAAACGTTCATCGTGGATGACTGCCATCGCTTTCAATGCCGAAGCGGGATCCCCAAACGTATAGGTCTCTTCGGGACAAACCAGTTCCAGGTAGCCCGACTGCATCGCCGCCAACGCTCTAAAAAACCCCTTCTTCGCCAGGTTCTGTATCGAGGGCTTCATCCGGTCATGTTTCCTTTCGCTTCGTCGCCCACTCGGGCGCGTTCGAGTTTAGGCCGGTGTGCAAAAACGGGTACCTTCTTCATCCACAATCGCAGTGCCTGCCAATGAATCCCTGCGATCACTTTCAGGGTCATCAACGGGTAGTTCGTGAGCACTCCCATTAATTCCCTCGACTGCCACGGCTTTCGTTCCAACCGCAGTGTCGCATCAAAGTTTCGTTCGCCCTCGAGCAATGTGTTCATGTGTGCGACCAGAGTTTTGCCTGGTGCGGTAAAGATCCAGTCATACTCCATGTCCATTCCGTTGAATGGCGAAACGTGCATCTTTTTGCTGCTGTGATATTTCTTGCCAGCCGCGTTGGTCGTTTCATTTGCCGCCGAGAGCCAATAGTTATGCGTTTCTCCAAATGTGTTATTCACTTCGGCGAGCATCATTTCCAGCTTGTCCGACTCGTTATAGAAATAAAAAAAAGAGACGGGATTGAACACGTAACCCAGGTAGCGCAAATGGGTCAGCAGGAAAATCTTTCCGCCAGGTAGCCGCAGGCCTTCTCGTCCCGCATCCTCTTCCAACCGCCGCCGGAGTGATTTCGCCGGATCCCCGAAATGGTCCCGCTCGCAGTAGCTTGTCCAATTCCAACGGTTGTAGGAACTAAACCACGACACCTTCATCAATTCCGGCAATCGATCGATATCGAGAAATGCCATGTACACGGGATAGCTGAACTCGTGAGGAGACGGCTCAAATCTGCGGTGTCTCAAGTTGCCGACATAGAGTGATGATTCCATCGATCAGACCCGAATCCCTTGTGAAGCCACAACCCGCAATGCCGAAGTCACACCGTCTTCATGAAAGCCGTAACTCCAGTATGCTCCACAAAAATGTGTTCGGTTCACTCCGCTGATTTCGCTCCAGCGTTTTTGCGCGCATATGGCTTCCCCAGTGTAGAGGGGGTGGTTGTAAACAAACTTCCGCAGCACCTTTTCAGGGCGAATCTGCGCATTGGCGTTCAGCGTTACGCAATAATTCTCCTTCACGGGTAACGACTGGAGCCGGTTCATGTGATACGTCATCGTGACCGGACTGTTACCGTTCCGTTCATCCATATGCAGCAGGTAGTTCCAGGATGCCCTCGCCGCTTCCCGGCGGGGCAGTAAACCTTCATCCGTGTGCAACACCACATCGTTCCGGCTCGTCCGGAACGCTCCCATAACTTCCTTCTCCTTTGCACTGGCATCTTTTAGCAGCGACAGCACCTGGTCTCCATGCGTGGCAAAAATCACTTCGTCAAATCTCAACGCGGGGCGGCCTTCGGCAAAATGCAGGGTCACCCCATCTTCTTGTCGCGAAACTCCCGCTATCTTTGCTCCGGTAAACACCCTGTCTTTCAGAGGTTTAGAAATCGGCGCGATGTATCTTGCGCACCCGCCAGGAATCGTCTTCCATTGCGCCTGGTCGCTAATCGTCAGAAAGCGATGGTTATCGAAAAAACGAATCAAGGTCGCCGCCGGGAACTCCTTCACCGCTCTAGGCGCGCAAGACCAGACCGCGGCTGCCATTGGCATCAGATACAGTTCGCGAAATTCCTGGCTGAATTGCTTTTCATCCAGAAACTCACCCAGTTTCAGACTATCGCGGTCCGTTCGCCAGAGAACTTCCTTCGCTTCGCGGTTGAACCTGTTGATCTCCCGGTACAATCGCCAGGTCCCCGCTCTCAGCACGTTACTTCTCTGCGCGAAGAATCCATTGGTCCCTCGGCTCGAATACTCATACCCGGTTTTTCGGCAGCTCACTGCAAATGACATGTCTGAATCGATCCTGGGAATTTCCAGTTCCGCGAGCAATCGAATTAGATTGGGATAGGTCAAGTCGTTGTGGACGATAAACCCCGTGTCCACGCACAAAGGACCCGCACTTGAATCGACGGTAACGGTATGCGTGTGTCCGCCTAGTCTCGGCTCTTTTTCGAAAAGAAACACCTCGTGCTTCCGGCTCAAATAATAAGCCGCTGTCAACCCGGCAATTCCCGATCCTATCACTGCGATTTTCTTCACGAATCTACCTGCAGTCTATTCTCTGTTTGTTGGGGGCGTCTGTGAATTGGATTCCCCGTTCCTGATTCGGTGACTTTCACCGTGAGAAACATTCCGCTTCCGATTTTGAACGCCGCAGGCCGGGTCGACCCGGAAAATCGCCCTGTTTACGGGCCCGTTTCGAATCGACCGGGCAACATTTTCTTCAAGAGAAAAAGCCGGGCCAGACGCGTGAGTTCTCGCGCGTCCGTGGCGTGACCCCCGTCGCCTTTTGGCATCACACTAGCAGCAAGCGAAACGCGCCATTTGGATTGGTTCGATCGGGGGGGCTACACTCTTTTTAGGGGATCAACCGGGAGTTAACGTGAAGCTTTTTCTGAAATTGTTGTTCAGTTTCATCTTCCTTTTCATGGTCTTTATGACCATCCGTACCTCTCTCGAGGTACCGCTCTGGCATGCTTCCTTTGCCGGCAACCCCTGGGCGTGGGCTACCTTGTATGACGCCTACTTCGGGTTTGTCACCTTCTTCTGCTGGGTCGCCTGGCGTGAGCGTTCGCTGATCTCGAAGGTGTCCTGGTTTGTTTTGATCATCCTGCTTGGCAACATCGCCATGTCGTTCTACGTCCTGATTCAACTTTTCTCACTCAAACCTGGAGATTCCGTCTCCGCCCTGTTCACTCAGAAGGCTGCATGAAGCATGGGGTAATTTATCGCCGGCTGGTTACACCGCTGCTCGATCTGCTGAAGCAGGGTGTCACACCGGAAAAACTGGCGCTAAGCGTTGCGCTTGGTGCGGTGCTGGGGATTTTCCCCGCGCTCGGCTGGACGACTGCTCTTTGCGCACTCGTTGCGTTTCTCTGGCATCTCAATCTCCCGGCCATTCAAATCGTCAATTATTTTATGTATCCGGCGCAGATAGCGTTGCTCCTGCCGTTTTTCCGTCTTGGCGAGAAGCTGTTTCGCGCCCCGCATCTTCCTTTGTCGGTTCCGCAAATCTACGGCATGGTGCGGACAAATTTGTGGGGAGCAATTGAATTTCTGTGGAGCACAACCTGGCACGCGGTAGTTGTCTGGGCGATGGTCGCCCCTCTGCTGGCGGCACTCCTCTATTCGATCCTCGTTCCGCTATTTCGCCGTTTCCGCCGCAAGCAAACCGCTCCGCTCCGACCGGCAGAGGTGAAGTCCGCATGATTCACCAGACTGTCGGAC
Organism: Candidatus Acidiferrales bacterium; assembly: GCA_963723725.1. Classification (GTDB taxonomy): domain Bacteria; phylum Acidobacteriota; class Terriglobia; order Acidiferrales; family UBA7541; genus Acidiferrum. Next base: position 22,312 of record CAVRSA010000008.1, on the reverse strand, counting down.
TTGTGGTCACGGGCTTCATCATTGTTTTCATCATGATGTTCGTTCTCTGGATCATTCATCTATTGATTCGCAATGCCGCAGTTGTCGATGTTGGCTGGGCCGCCGGTCTTGGAATTCTGGCCATTTACTATGCATATGCCGGCCCTGGCTATTCCGTCCGGAAATATCTCATTGCATCGATGGCCGTCATCTGGAGCTTTCGTCTCGCTGCGCATCTTCTTTTCTCGCGGGTTGTTGGAAGGCCCGAAGAAGGCCGTTACGTTCAGCTTCGCAGGGACTGGAAGAGGAATCTTCCCGTGCGATTTCTGTTTTTCTTCGAATTTCAGGCGCTCCTCGACCTGGTGCTCTCTCTCCCTTTCTTGCTCGCATCTCTCGATCGACGCACACCGATAGGCATCTATGAGTTGGTCGGTGTGGCGATCTGGTTGATCGGAGTAACGGGAGAATCGATAGCCGACGCTCAGCTGGAGTCCTTCAAACAGAATCCCGAAAATAAAGGCAAGACCTGCCGCACTGGCCTCTGGAATTATTCCCGCCACCCCAACTATTTCTTTGAGTGGACGATCTGGATGGGCTTCGCCGTGTTCTGCCTTGGATCTCCTTGGGGCTGGACCGGATTCCTCTCTCCTGGACTAATTCTATTTTTCTTGCTGCGTCTCACTGGAATCCCCGCAACCGAAGCTCAGGCGCTTCGCAGCCGCGGCGATGAATACCGCCGGTACCAGCGTTCGACCAGCTCTTTTATTCCGTGGTTCCATAAGAAGGAGATCGCATGACCGACACTCCTCAATCTGCAGTGCCGCGGGCTTCGCATGCCGGCTGGCTGCCTTTTGCGCAAGAACACGCTGACAAACGCTTCTGGTACGAGCCGCTCCTTGAAAGCGGCCTGATTCCCGACTTGCTCATTCGCGCGTCCATTCGCCGGTTGCTTGGCGAACGCCTGGCCGAGCAGGACTGCGGTTCAGCGGCTGCCAATCGCACGAGGCTCCTGTCCTTCATCGACCAGATGAAGCGCAGCCCCATCGCATTGCGTACGAAAGCCGCCAACGCACAGCACTACGAGGTTCCTTCCGCCTTTTACCAGAGAGTCCTCGGCCCGCGATTGAAATACAGTTCCGCTTTCTACCCGCCTGATTGCCGATCACTCGCCGATGCCGAAGAAGAGATGCTGCAGTTGACCTGCGCACGCGCAGAACTGAGAGACGGCCAGGATATTCTCGAACTGGGTTGTGGCTGGGGTTCGCTTACACTCTGGATGGCGGAGCGGTACCCGAACTCCCGCGTCACCGGTGTCTCCAACTCCGCGTCCCAGCGTGCGTTTATTCTGTCCCGCGCAGCACAACAAAATCTTCGAAACATCCAGATCCTGACGGCGGACATGAACGAATTTTCCGCGCCCGCGAGCTACGATCGTGTGGTTTCAGTCGAGATGTTCGAGCACATGCGCAACTGGGATATTTTGCTCGCCCGGATCTCGAGCTGGCTGAGACCCGCGGGCAAACTCTTCATCCACATCTTCACCCACAAGGTTTTCGCCTATCCCTACGAAGTCCGCAGCGGGGGTGATTGGATGGCCCAACACTTTTTTACCGGCGGCATGATGCCCAGCGACGATCTGCTCATGCATTTCGACTCTCATCTGAAAGTGCAGCATCACTGGCAGATCAATGGAACACACTATCAGAAAACCAGCGAAGACTGGCTCCGTAACATGGATGAAGCAAGAGCCGAACTGCTTCCACTTTTTGCGGCAACCTACGGCGCCGGTCAAGCCAAGCGCTGGTGGGTTCGCTGGCGCATTTTCTTTATGTCCTGTGCTGAACTCTGGGGCTACCGTTCCGGGGAGGAATGGATCGTCTCCCATTACCTACTGTCCAAATCGGCTTGACGTTCACGGGTTTACCACTGCTTACAAAATTTCCAGAATTTCCTCGTACCGTTTGAACGGCGGAATCAAATATGCCCCTGCGATCTCGGTCCTGGCCCACGCCAGCATCTCCCTCGCAACTTCAAATCCGCGTTCGCGCGCCGAGGCTCCCGCTGTTTCCAGTGATTTCAGCAAAGGGTCGGGAATCATAATCCCGGGTACTTCGTTGTTCAGTCGCAAGGCCTGCTTGTAGCTGTTCAGGGGCCACACGCCAATCAGCACCGGAATCGGAGGTTTCCCTCCCAACCTCTTTAGAAAGGCATGCCAGTGCGCCGGATCAAACAGCGGTTGCGTCATCGCAAAGTGCGCTCCGGCTTCAACCTTCGCATGGAAACGCGAGATCTCTCCGTCCAGATCATCGGCGACCGGGTTCAGCGCCACGCCAATCGTAAAGTTCGTCTGGCCACCAAGGGTCTTTCCCGCCCAGTCCGTTCCCTGATTGAGCCGGCTCAAAATCTTCACAAGGCCCACCGAGTCAACTTCATACACACCGCTGGTTTCCGGATAATCGCCGACCGATGGCGGATCGCCAGTGATCGCCAGAACGTTCCGGACGCCGCCAACGGTCCATGCACCCAGCAGCATGGCCTGCAACCCGATAATATTCTGATCGCGCGTCGTGAGGTGCGGAACGGTTTCGACTCCGCGCGCTTCAAGTGCACCCGCCACGATCAACGCATCCATTCCCACCCGGGCCATGGCGCCGCTGTTGATGTCGACGGCATCCACCTTGTTTGAGGCCATCACTTTCTCGACCTGCTCGTAAATCCGGTCAAGGGCAATCCCCTTGGGCGGATCAATCTCCACGCACACGGCAAACTCTCGCGCTTCGAGCTTCTTCCAGAAATTGCTCTCGGGATCCTTGTGCTCGACCGCCGAACTAGCTTGCGTTCTGGCCACCACGACGGTCGAATGATGTTCCACGGGGCGCAATGATTTCACCGCCTCGGCCATGGCGCGAATGTGCGCCGGTGTTGTGCCGCAGCATCCGCCGAGAATCCTGACTCCCGCCGCCGCCGCATCCTTAGCAAATGCGGCGAAGTATTCCGGCGAAGACTTCGGATACACGATCCGGTCGCCTTCTTTTTTTGGAAAACCGGTGTTCGGCATTCCGCTGACTCGAAAATCCCCCGCGTTTGCCAGTTCCTGCAAAATCGGCAGCAATGACTGGGGACCCAGGGTGCAATTGGCTCCAATCACCTGCACATTTTTCTCTTTCAGCAATGTCGCCGCCAGAAATGGCCGGATATCGCCGTAGGTTGTTCCTTCTTCTGAATACGTCAACTGTGCAACAATCGGCAATCCCGAGAACGACCGGATCGCATCAATCGCCAGCATGAGTTCTTCAATGTAGGAAAAGGTCTCCAGGATAAAGAGATCGACGCCCCGTTCTTCCAGTGCCAGGGCCTGCTCGTGAAATACGGACAGAATCTCTTCTGGTTCCGGATGTCGTGCCTGCACCCCGATTCCCAGCGGACCGATTGACCCCGCAATGATCACTTCGCGCGCTGCAGATTCGCGCGCCTCTCGCGCAATCTTCACGCCGCGGCCATTCAATTTCTGAACATCCTCGCCCAAACCAAGCGGCGCCAGCTTGAATCGGTTCGCTCCAAACGTATTGGTCTCGATGATCTGCGCGCCGGCTTCGATATAGGCCTGGTGTACGCGAAACACAGCTTCAGGCTCGGTCACGTTCAGCTCGTCGAAACAACGGACTGATCCCACCGATTCATACAGCAGCGATCCCATCGCTCCGTCGGCGATCAGGATCGAATTCTTCAGGCGCTCGTCAAAATCCTGTATTTTCACGACTCGTTTTTCCCGGTTTCTTCAGTCGCCCGGTGGAGATGCGACTAACGTTTTTGTTCCATCAAGCTCGCGACAGTGCTCATCAAATCGTATTTCGTCAGGATCTCGAGCTTCGATCCTTCCATTTCGACAAACACCGCCGGCTCGCCGTGGCTCAGCATATGGGTAATTCGCTCGACCGGGGCATCCGGCAGAATTACCGGCATAGGCTTGCTCATCACCTCACGCACGGTCAGCTTTTGCAACTCTTTTCCCTGCAGCGCCAGTGTCAAAATCTGATCTTCGTACACCGTGCCTATCGGTACATTCTCTTCAAAGACCGGAATTTGCGAAATGTCCTGGTCCTGCATGGTCTTGAGCGCGTGGAACACAGTCTGATATGGCCTCACCACGATCAATTCGCGCACTTTCCCGGATTTCTTCTTGGCTTTTACAATCTGCTCGACAGTGATCGGCACATACGATTCCCGGTAACCGCGCTCGCGCATCCATTCTTCGTTATAGACCTTGCTGAGATACCGCATCCCGGTATCCGGCAGCAGTGCGACGATGTAATCGTTCGCGCCGAGTTCTCTCGCGAGGCGAAGTGTTCCGGAAAGGCATCCCCCACCCGAACCGCCCGTAAACAAGCCCTCCATCTTGGCCAGGCGCCTGGCGACCACGAAGCATTCTTCGTCGTTCACCTGGATTACATCATCGAGGATCCCCATATCCATGGTCGTCGGAAAGAAATCTTCGCCGATCCCTTCGACCACGTAGGTTCGCGCCTTGGCGATCTTTCCCGTCTTGTGAAAGTCGTAATACAGCGAACCTTCCGGGTCGACCCCGATGATCTTTACCTTGGGATTTTTTTCTTTCAGAAATTTCCCGACGCCACTGATCGTTCCCCCGGTGCCCATCCCGCAGACAAAGTGGGTGATCTTGCCCTCACTGTCTTCCCAAATCTCTGGTCCCGTCGAGAGGTAATGCGCTTCGGGATTGCTCGGGTTGTCATACTGGTTCGGGTAGTAGGAATTGGGAATCTCTCGCGCCAGCTTTTTCGCCACACTGTAGTAACTGCGGGGATCTTCGGGCTCGACTGCTGTCGGGCAAACGATCACTTCCGCACCCAGTGCTTTGAGCAGATCCACTTTTTCCTTCGATTGCTTGTCCGTCGTCGTAAAGACGCACTTGTAGCCGCGTACTGCCGCCACCAGCGCCAGACCCATCCCGGTATTTCCGGAGGTTCCTTCGATAATCGTGCCGCCTGGCTTCAGCAATCCCTTTTTTTCGGCTCGATCAATCATGGTGATACCGATACGGTCTTTCACCGACCCGCCCGGATTCAGCATTTCCGCCTTAATCCAGATCTGAGGTTTCAGATCCTTGTTGATCCGGTTCAGCCGTATGAGTGGCGTATGTCCTACCGCGTCAATAATGTTGTTGCAGCGCATTTGGCTTCTCTTGGGGCGATGCCGTGCCTGGAATGCTTATGGCATACTTACTTCAAGTTTAACATGCGCTTTGGAAACGCAGGAAAACCGGAGAGAAACGAGACCCCTATGGCACGCCAGAACTTCTCAAGCGGCACAACCTGGGAGCCCATTGTCGGCTATTCCCGTGCCGTTCGCATCGGCAACCACATCAGCGTTTCCGGCACCACCGCGACCGGTCCGGACGGCAAGATTGTGGGTATCGGGGACGTTCGCGCCCAGACCGTCCAGACCATTCGGAATATCGAATCGGCGCTAGGTCGTGCCGGCGCATCGCTCAAGGATGTCATTCGCACCCGCATCTTTGTCATCAACATCTCGGAATGGGAAAAGGTTGGCAGGGCTCACGGCGAGTTTTTCAAGGACATTCGCCCGGTCACTTCGATGGTCGAAGTCTCAAGACTCATCTCACCAGAAATGCTGGTCGAGATAGAGGCCGACGCCCTACTCGAACCCTAATTTTGCAGGAAGAAAAGGCCCGGCCGGGACTGGCAACGGGCCTTCCGGCAAAAGACCGGAATCAGTTCCAGTGTGCCCGCACCCGGTACTTCAGCACCGATTCTCCATTGGGCTTCACTGGCACTTCAAACCGCGCGGCAAACGCTCCGGTCTTTTCATACTTGAAGGTCGAGGAAAGCATCTCCCAATCTCCACCGATCGGCTCATTGACCTCTACCGTCACCGGCACGTCCTTGTGGTTGCGAATGGTAATCTCGTACTCAATTTCCCATGTCTTCGCGCCCAGCGCCTTGTAATCGGTCTGCTTTCTTTCTGATACCACATCGAACGCATTGCCGACCTTCACGTTCAAGAATTCATCTTTCGGGGTATGTTCGATGCGATCTTCCCCGACAAACAGCACACCACCCTTTGCATCCTTCTGATATACCCGGAGATTCCCTGCGGGCAGCGGGATACCCAGGCCGGACTTTTCTTCATTCTTGAATTTGTAATACACCATCACCTGATCCTTCAGCGGGGATCCGGGATTGTTCTGCAGGCTGCGGTAATAATAATTCTGGCCATTCACTACGAACAATTTCTCGACGGGAATTCCACTTCCTTCGAGCAAGCTGATCTGCTTGGTCTCTTTGTCCTGTACCGATGTTTTTCTGCCAAGCGTATACAAATGATACTCACTGAAATTTTCCTGCTGGAATTGTGGCGCTGCCGCGACTGCCGCCTTCATGGCGATCTCGTCGTTCATCGCCGCTCGTCCATTGATCCGTTGTATCCGGTTCAGATCACCGGCCACCAGCTGCAGTCTGGCATTGTGAAACGACGTCCCGGAATTGTTCACCACCGTTACCCAGCCATCGAGATCGGCGGTCTTGTCCTCCCGTCCCACGGTAAGAACGTAATCTGCATTCCAGGACAAGTCCGTCGCCAGGTACGACGCTTCGATCTTCTGTTTCGTCCCTCCCGAATTCTCGAGCGTCATCAAGAGCGTTGGCCGGTCATACAGATTGCCAGGTACTCCCGGAAATCGATAGGTTTCGGCGAACATCCCGGTCACGATCTCATTTCCGATCCTCCACACCGGCCCGTTATTATTTGCCAGCAATGTGGCCTTCACTTCCTCGTGTTTTGTCGTGCCGTTATCCATGTATGTCCGCACCAGGGTCACTTCCTTGCCGACATATTTATTCAGCAATTTCGCAGGCTCGAGCAAATCGTATTCGTAATTCTGTTCGACCACACTTACCTTTTCGGGCTCCGTCAGCGAGCGGAAATGCACCGTTGCGGGGTTGACGGTCGCCGCGATATCCATGAACTTCAATTGGAAACCGCCGTTGGGCAACTGCAATTGTCGTACGTCGCGAACGAGCGCGATGTTTGAGTTGTACACGGTCACCGCCAGATCTGTCTGATCATTGATCGTCGTCGATTGATCGGCTTGGGCGTGCAGTGCTTCTTTCTCTTGTGGTTCGGCCTTCTTGCCGGCCTGATAGGCAGGCACAAGAGCGGTTGTCCCCGCGAAGACGATAACCGCTGTGCCGCTGACCCAGCGGGACGCCTTTGTCACTCCTGAATTGTTCATGGAACCACCTCTCTAGGGAATTTGCCTGCGCGATTAGAACGGCGCCAGAGGTATTTCTTGCAGTGGAGTTTATTCGTTAGCGGCAGGAGTCCAGGTCAGCCCCCCATCCGCCGTTTCGAGACTTTTCCGATTACCGATATTCCAGATCGAGGCATGTTTCCCGTCCTCGGCGTGAACTCCGCCGAGATCTTCGATCAACGGAGAAGTCACCTGCTTCCAGTGCTCCCCGCCATCGTTTGTCAGCAAAATTGTTCCCGCTTTCCCCACAACCCAGCACACCTTGTCCGTTGGCGCCGAACCAGCGGTCAAGTCCATTCTCACTCGACTGTCCTGCGGGTTCCAGTTGAGCCCGGCATCGCTTGTGGCTTCGATCAATCCAGCCGCGCCAACGCGCCATGCATGTGTGCCCATGGGCGCCACGATGATATGGGGATTGCTTTGTGCGACCCGCGTCAGCAGCCGGCCGTTCCCCGCTGCTTCGAGCTGCGAACTAAGTCTTGCCGCCTGTGCGTCTCGGGATTTATTTGAAACCGCACCGGCTTCACCGGCCCCTGACTGACTCGTCGACCGTGTCTGCGCATTTTCGTTCGACAATTCGTCCGCCGACTCCTTTGACGTAATGTTGTCTCCCGTCGAGGCATTTGCCGCCGGCGCTCTTGCCGCCGGAGCCTGCTGCGGCAGCGGGGCATTCCCAATACCCTGACCCGGATTCTGCGCTGCACCGCCCCGGGCAGCCTGCGCCTGCTTCGCGTGTGCTCCTGCGTCAGTCCCCTGCGGATTGACATATACCGACGAGAAATTATCGATAGCCGGCGGGACGGCGGGTGAGGGTTTACCTTCCCGCGGTTTCGCTTGAGCCCCTGAACCTGCGGTTTGGGGATTTACCACGGATCGCTCCATCCGGTAACTGTTCTCTAGATCGCGGAACGCTTTGGTGGGAGGAGCCGCCCCGTCGCGGGAATTCTGGACTGCCGCATCCTCTGCGGATTTAGAGAGCTGTTCGACTGTCGGGGAAGGGGCCGCGGGAGCCGGCACCGCCATATTTTGCGCCATTTGTGATTTCGCGGTTTCGACGTAAGGCCGCCGATTTTCTCTCACTGCCACAAACAAAATCAGGCCAGCGGCCAATACTCCTAGAGCTCCGACCCAGCGCCAGGATTTCGGTCCCGGCCTCCGCCCGAGCCCGTGATCGCCTGGGCTTTCCTCACCTAGTGCTACTGCCTCCGAACGCTTTTCACGTAACCTCGCCGCCGGGTTCGGCGCAGCCGCGGCCAGAAGCGTCCCCTGGTAGGCCACACCTTGCCGTTCCCGTTCTTCTGAGCCAACCGCTCCGGTGCGCTCGAGCAGAGCCAGGGTTTCCTGGCACCGCATGCAGTTCGCGACGTGCTCTTTCCATTTCGTCAGTTCTTCGGGCCCGAGCGTCCGTTCGTGATACGCGGCCAACGTTTCCGCATCCGGGCAAGCCTCTTCCCGGGCATCTGCGCGTAAATGCCGTTGCAACGCACGCTCGAATTGCCGATCGCGTTCCTCAGACGGCATAGCCCGCTCCCTTCTTAGAACGTCTCGAAACCCGTTTCTTGCGCAATCTCACAACGTTCCCTTTCTTCCCTCATTTTCTCTGCCGGTACCTTTTTCTGGGAAAAGTTTTCGCAAATCGATCGGAACATCCTCTGCGGCGTATTGCAAACAGAGGGCACACTCCGCTTCGCTGAATTTTGCTGCGGTTCGCAAGTGTTCTTCGATCGCGGTCCGTAATTCGTTTCGCGCGCGCTCGAGATTCCTCGATACGCTCGATTCATGTTCGCCCAGTTTTTTTCCAATTTCCGCAAGGGTCATCTGCCGCGCGTAATACAGTTCGAGCCTCGTCCGGTCCTGCTTCCGCAATCCCCTGAGGCACAGGTCCAGGGCGGCAACGAATGCGTTCAGGTATTTTTCTCTGTGCGGGTCACCGAGCGGAGAAGCGCTCTTGCCGCCCCCGGGCCTCGCTCCCTTCACCTCTCCGTTCCCGTCTTCCCCTTCAAGCTCGACCCAACGCTTGCTCTCGCGGAGCCGATCGATATGCCTCTGGGCCAGAATGGTGCGAAGCCATGTCTTCAGCGAACTTCGTCCATGAAAATATCGAAACAACGATTGCTCGCCGCGTTTCCCATCCGCCAGCCCATACAACTCGGCAAACAAGGAATCGGCAAGCTCACGCGCGTCGGTTCCTGCCCGGCTGTTCGTCGTGATGGCAGCCGCCGAAGCCCTCAAATAGCCTCGATATTCGCTGACGAACGCCTCCCAGGCCGCTTCCGAGCCTTCCATGCAGGCACATGCCAAGGCCAGGTCTTCAAGATGCAGTGTGGCCAGGTATTCCTCAAAGCGCTCCGCGGAGCAGGACTGGCTCTCGGAAAACCGCTTCGCTACACTGCGTTCAAGACCAGCGGCAAACTGTGCCGCGGTGAGCCCCCATCGCGCCGCTCCGGACTGCGCATACAACTCTGAAACGGCCGCCGCAGCTTCTGCGAGTAACTGGACGGGATCAGGGGTTGAATTATCTCCGCTCATGGGGCGCATATTTATTAAGAGTACCCTACAGCGATCCCTCTATTTCTATATGCCGGTCCGTCCCTCAGTGTTGTCCAACGCACAAGTATTCCTGTGCATCCTACAGGGTACCTTGCGGGTGTCAACCCGTGGCGAATTCTATAAGCCCCCGCCCCTTGAATGCGGTATCCTAGGGGTGGTTGCGGATTACCCGCCCCGCAACGAAATTCGCCTCGGCGGGTTCATCCCCGTAACTGTAGGCCGTGTGAAAAAGTGCACTTGCTAAGACATTAGCGAATACGCGACGTTAGTACGAAAGTCCTATTCGGACACTTTCCCGCCCCAAGTACTCTCGTACTGGGTAACGCACACGTCCTGCTGATCGATAGAAAGCCCGGTTCCCTGGGATCGAGCTTTTAGGATGAATATTCTGCCAGAGGCGGTAAAGCGGATGAGCACAATGATCGCAGATCCAACATCGAGCAACTCCATGGGCGTTGGCTTTGACGCTAGGCGTGGGCGTTCCAACCCTGAAGCCTGGAAGCAACAGATCGGCACGAAGTCCGTACCGGCCCGGCTTGCCCTGCTTCCGGAAGCCAAGCCACGCTGGAACTGGGTTGGGCTGAGCGCCATCGTTCAGATAGCGATCCTGACCTTCTTCATCCTGGTACCGATACTCTTCCCGGATCAGATGAAGACCGGTTTGAAGTTTATCAATGTCGAGCTGACGACTCCCCTTACGGAAGTCCCAGTTGCTCCGCCACCCCCGCCCCCTCCCCAGATGAAGGCGGTTATTCCCAAAGCGGAGCTGAAGCCTGCAGTCGTCGAACCTCCGAAGCTCAACCCGCAGCAGCCCCATATCTTTACAAATCTGGCTCCCAAAGTCGTCCAGCCAAAGGTTGAAAAGGTTGAGGTCAAGCTGCCGGACATGAACGCCAACTTTGATGCAGCCAAGATCGATACCAAAGACAACGGTCCGAAACGTCCAAAAGAAGACGTCAAAACGAATTTGTTAGGATCTGGCAGCGCCGCGCCTGCGACTGTGAACGCTCCTGTCTCTCAGGTACAGACCGGCGGCTTCGGAGATCCGAACGGCATCCCCGGCAAGGGTGATCCGAATCACGCCACCAACGCCAACCGTCTAGGCTCGACCGCACTACCAGGCGGCGAAGGCTACGGGAACGGAACCGGCGGCAAGGAAGGCATTCGCGGCACAGTCCCCAGCACGGGTTTTGGAAACGGTACGGCTACTCCTCCACCAGGCGGCAGCGGAAAAAAAGGCACGGTCGTTGCCAGCGGATTTGGGGCAGTGGATACGTCTAGCGATCCCCCGAAAAAGAAGACGGGCAATGACGGACCGGCAGATACCCCGGTTCAGCTTCTGGAAAAGCCCAAGCCGGAATACACCGCCGAAGGGCGTAATCTGAAGATCGAGGGAGACGTCGTCATTGATGTCGTTTTCCTGGCAAACGGCACCGTTCAAATCAACCGCGTTGTCAGTGGCCTTGGCCATGGCCTTGACGAATCGGCCGTGCGTGCCGCCCAGAATATTCGTTTCAAACCGGCCAAACGTCTAACTGAACCGGTCGATTTTCCGGCCCGAGTACGTATCGAATTTCGGCTGGCTTACTGAGGGAGATAGAACATGCGAAAGTTGTTTAAGCACATCCTGACACTGGCGCTCAGTGCAAGCGTTGGCTCTGCTGCTATCGCAGGCCCCGCGCCGAAAGCGGCAGCCGACCAACCCCGTACGGCTGACCAGGTCATTGACCGCTTCATCAGCAACGAGCAGCACCTCTACGGCCAGATGCACAATTACTCGCCGCTCGTTGAAACCTACATTCAGAATCTCAGGCCCGACAAGGATCTCGGCCAGGTTCCCGCTGGCGACAAATATTTTCTCGGACGCGCGAATTTCGCAAAGGGCGTTGCGCTGGTTCCCCTGACCGATACCAGCAGCAAAGGCAAGAAGGTTGTCGGCTCGATCGGCAACTTCTTCAGCTTCTCCATGCAGTTCCTGCCCGACGGTTTCCTGCAGATGATCTTCATCGATACCAACGGATTTGATAAGCAGCATTACAAGTTTGACTACGTGCGCCGGGAATTTCTCGGGGAGGTTCGCTGCCTGGTATTCGACGTTACTCCCAACGAGAAGAACAACAAGGGTCGCTTCCTCGGTCGCATCTGGGTTGAAGATCAGGATTATCAGATCGTCCGTTTCAACGGCGCCTACAGCGGCAATGGTCACTCGAGTTGGTATTTCCACTTTGATAGCTGGCGTACCAACGTGCAGCCCGGTTTGTGGCTGCCCTCGTTCGTCTACAGCGAAGAGAAGGACCTGCATTACGCCATTTCGAAGAAACTGGACTTCAAGGCCCAGACCCGCTTGTGGGGTTACAACCTCTCTGCAAACAGCAAGGAGCAGGAACTCAGCAAGATCCTGATTGAAACTCCGGTTAACGATGATACCAAGACAAACAATGATCTTTCCCCGATTCAGGCCCAGCGCTCCTGGGATCGCCAGGCGGAAGACAACGTCACCGATCGCCTCGAACGCATCGGCTTGATGGCACCCAAGGGTGAAGTAGACAAGGTCCTGGAAACGGTCGTAAACAATCTTGAGGTTACCAACAATATTGATGTCGACCCCGAGGTTCGCTGCCGGGTACTCATGACTTCGACGCTCGAATCCTTTACGGTGGGACATACCATCGTCCTGAGCCGCGGGCTGATCGACGTGCTCCCCGATGAAGCCGCGCTCGCAACAATACTGGCTCACGAGCTCAGCCACATCGTGCTCGGCCATCGCATTGATTCCCAGTTCGCTTTCTTCGATCAGTTGATGGTCGATGACAAGGATACATTCCGCCACTTCGGCTTTGCACGCACTCCTGAAGAGGAAGCGCAAGCCAATGCCAAGGCCATTCAGATCCTGAACAATTCCCCGTACAAGACCCAGTTGGGAAATGCCGGGCTGTTCCTGCAGGCTCTCGATGCCCGTCAAAAGGAAATCCCCAACCTGATCAGCGGACACCTTGGCAACCGCGTCCCACAGATCAACGACCTCAAGTCCACGATGGCTATGGATCCGAAGTCGAACCCGCAGAAGATTGCCGCGCTACCGCTCGGTGGCCGCGTGAAGATCGATGTATGGAACGATCAGCTCAGCATGATCAAGAGCAAGCCAATCGGCGCTGTCGCAGAACGCGAAAAGATGCCGTTTGAAGTGACTCCGTTCATGCCGTACCTGACCCGCTATGGCGCAGACACAAACAAGCCTGTCGCCGCCAGCGCTACCGCTCCGCAAGACACGAAGCCGGGCGAACCACCAGACCCAACCAAACCCTGATTCTTCTTCATCTCTTAAAAAGCCCCCGGATTTCCGGGGGCTTTTTCTTTTTCCGTCCCACTACTTTGTTGCCAACGCCTTCACAAACCGATAGGTAAACTCGACGCCATCGTAGAAATCCTGCGCACCCACCCGTTCGTCTTTACCATGTGCTCGCTCATCTTCCATATCAAAAAACATGCATGAAATCCCAAACGTGGGCATCCCGGCAATCCGCAAATAATTTCCATCCGTGGCCCCGGTTGACATCGACGCCACAACCGGTAACCCCGGCCACATTGAATCCACTGTTTTCTCGAGCGTTTTCACCAGCTCAGGGAGCAGCGGTGATGCCGGAACTCCCAGAATCGGGACGGGTTTTCCATCTGAAGTTTTCGCCCGGACCATGCTGATCTTGACACCCGGATTCGCCACCACCTTCTCCAGGGTCTTCAGCACGTCTTCCGGAGCTTCCCCGGGAAATATCCGGCAATTGACATTCGCCCTGGCGGTCTGTGGCAATGCATTCGTTGCATGTCCGCCGGAGAGCATGGTCGCGACACAGGTGGTGTGCAGCAAGGAATTGTAATACGGGATTGCCGACAGTCTGCGGATGGCACCCGGATCAGCGGGCTGTTTGGCCGCTTCACGCAGGTCCTCCGCCAATTTTCCCGTCGTCAGCTCGGCCGAGTGAGCAAAGTAGTTTCGCGTAATGTCGTTGATCTTCACCGGAAACGAGAAGTTCTGCACTTTCAGGAGAGCAGCAGACAGCTCGTAAATCGCATTCTCCGATCCCGGAACCGAGCTGTGTCCGCCGGGGTTGAAGGTCTCGAACTCGAAATCCGCATACACTTTTTCACTGGCCTGCAACCCGGCCAGAACGCGCTTCCCTTTCAGCTTCTCGAACTCTCCCCCGTCAAGATTGATGCAGTATTCAGCGTCAATCCAGTTCTTGTGCTCCTTCAGCAGCCAATCGATACCGTTCGCGCTGCCGCCCTCTTCATCGGCCGTCAGCGCCAGAATCAGGTCCCGGTCTGGCTCAAATCCTTCGCGTTTCAGCCGGATAAATGTTTCGACCAGCAGCGCGTCACCTTCCTTCATGTCTTCTGTGCCGCGACCATAGAAATAACCGTCTTTTTCAACGAATTGAAACGGGTCGGTTGTCCAATCCTCACGCCGCGCTTCGACCACGTCCAGGTGCCCGATAAACAGGATGGGCTTCTTTTTTCCGGTGCCGTGATAACGAGCCACCATATTTTTTTTCCGGTCGTTCGGGCCGTCGACCAGTACATCGCCTTCGGCAAATCCCGCATCGCGCAACCGCCTGGCCATGGCTTCCGCCGCGGTCGTTACGTTGCCCACCGAATCGGTCGTATTGATTTCGATCAGCTGCTTAAAGATCAGACGCGCTTCCTCGTTCGCCTGCTCCGCGTTCTGCGCGCCGACACTCGTTGCAAAGCACAGTAGCAAGGCAAGACACAGTACCGCCGTCACCCACCGGTAGTTTCGACTCATCATTGCTCCTTCGGATGTCACAGCCTAATCTCCGCGTTGCCCCGCGTCAAACGCCCGGCCAACCGTGGGTTGCTCACCAATTCGCAGTTGCCTAAACTAGGTAAGCGCAGTAAGGGGGAGGGTCATGAGCGATTCAGGATGCTTCATCAAGGCGATCACCACTGCCGGGCTATTCCTGGCTGGGATCGTAGTGGGATCGATGGTCACCGCGCACGTATCGGCACTCCAGAAGTTCGGCATGCCGAAAACGGTGGTTCACGTTGTCGCGTATAAATTCAAGGACACCACTTCCGAGAATGATCAGCAGCAGGCCATTCGGGGAATCAAGGATATGGCGGCAACGATTCCAGGCATTAAAAATATCTGGCTGAAGACCGAGCGCAATCAGATTCGCGATTTCAGCGGAGTGTACATCATCGAATTCACAAGTGCCGAAGCCGCGGCCGACTACGCTGAGAGTCCGATCCACGATGCCTGGCGCAAGAAATGGGAAGCGCTGCGCGAAAACAGCCTGTCTTTCCAGGTATCGAACTAGAGGCCCGGGAGCGGGCTGGTCATCGGTCGAGAGCCTGCATCAGGTCTTCGATCAAGTCATCCGCATGTTCGAGGCCCACCGACAATCTCAGCAGATTTTTCGGTGACGTGGACCCTTCGCCTTCTGCCGAAGCGCGATGTTCAATCAGACTTTCCACTCCTCCAAGACTCGTCGCCGTCTGGAACAGCTTTACGCGGGAAGCCACCCGCACCGCGTCGTCCCAGCCGCCTTTTACGAGTATGGACATCATTCCGCCAAACTGCTTCATCTGTCTTGTCGCAATTTCATGTCCCGGATGCGAGGGCAGTCCCGGGTACAGCACCTGCTCGACGAACTTCGATTGGGCCAACGCCTTGGCAACGAGCATTCCATTCAGGCTGTGCCGTTCGATCCGGCAGGGTAATGTGCGCAACCCCCGCAGGATAAGCCAGGCGTTAAAGGGTGATCCCACAGCTCCGAGGACCATTCGTGTGTGGACGAGCTGTTCATACAGTGGCTCACGTTTCTGAACAATCAGGCAGCCGCCCTGTACGTCGCCATGTCCGCCGCAATACTTTGTCGTGGAGTGCAGCACAAGGTCCGCGCCAAGCTCTAGCGGCCGCTGCAGCACCGGCGTCGCAAAGGTATTGTCGACAAGCAGCAATGCGCCCGAGCCGCGCGCGATGTTTGAAATCGCTCTGATATCGACGATGTCCATCGACGGATTGGACGGGGTTTCCACCCAGATGAGCTTGGTCGTCGGTCGAATCGCACGCTCTACGTCCCTTGGCGACCTCATGTCCACAGTCGTTTCGTCGATCTGCCAGTTTGCGAGATAGCGCGACGCGAGCACCCGCACATGTGAATACACGTCCCGGGGAATCAGGATGTGTGAACCTGCTGGCAGGCTCTGCAGCATCGCGGCGGTTGTTCCCATGCCCGAGGAGAATGCCAGGGCACCTTCGCCGCCCTCAAGCGCGTTCATGGCTTCTTCCAGACGATCCTGGGTTGGATTTTTATCGCGAATATACATATAGCCGAACGATTCCTCGCTGGCCGCGCCATGAAGAAAGTTCGTCGAGAGGTGAATTGGCGGCGCGATGCTGCCGGTCGTCTTGTCGGGCTGGGCTCCTGCGTGAATTGCCAAAGTATCAAACTTCATGACGGGCCTCTCTCCGAGATGGTCTTTGAAAATAAAGAGCGTGAGAGAAGTCTAGTGACCATCGCAAAAAAGAACAGAGCCAAAATGACGGGTCAACGGAGCACGGCCCGTTGACCGGTCGGTCGTTTACTCGGACCTCTCGATGCCGAATCTCCGCCGCATAAAGGAATCGAGCAAGGTGTCCGGCAATATCCGCCGCCCGAAGGACACCCACCCGGCCATCGGCGTGACGGTGTATCGGGCCTTCGGGTGCGACGTCTGAATTGCTTCGGCAATCACGCGCGCACAGTCCTCAGGTGTGGTCCGCGAGGCGGTGCGTCCGCGGTTTCCACCTTCCGTGGCGCCCAGGTACACTTTCGCGTATGGCCCTTTTGCGGCGGCTTCGGCATAGGGCTGTGCCAGATCCTTGGCTGTCTGCTGGAAACTGGTGACGATGTAGCCGGGCTCGATCAGGATCACCTCCACGCCAAAGGGATACAGCTCGAGTCGCAGCGCATTCGACAGTCCCTCGAGTGCGTGTTTGCTGCTGCTATAGGCTCCGTAGGTCGGTGGCGAGACGATTCCCGCCACGCTGCTCATCATCAGGATTCGTCCGCTCTTGCGTTGACGCATTCCCGGAAGCACTGCCTGCGTCACACGAACCACGCCAAAAAAATTTGTCTCAAACTGCGCGCGCAGATCCTCGAGTTTCAGATCCTCGATGACCGCCATGTAGCCGACGCCCGCATTGTTCACCAGCACGTCAATGGCACCGGCCCGCTCGAGCACCGCTTCTACGGCGGCAGTCACCGAACGATCGTTCGTCACGTCTATCTCTACCGCTTCAATCGGCAGGTGCTTGTCCATTGCCAGGCGGTCCAGTTCGAGCCGCTTTTCTGCCGAGCGCCCGGCGGCAAAGATCCGATATCCGCCATGTTCTGCCAGAAAGATGGCCGCGGCCTTGCCGAGACCATCGGTACCCCCGGTAATCAGGACTGTCTGCTGTCGACGGCTCATTCTTCTCTCCCAGGACTCGGCGACATTCTACTTGCCCAGAGCCTTCTGAAACAATGCCAGGCGACCGGTTCGCGGCCGGCCAAGTGCCCTCCCGGCCGCTCTCGCACCCCGAGACGACCCCCTTTCGAGAACCGCACAAACGCCTTGACACTTAGAAACCAAATGGTTACATTATATGTAACTATTTGGTTACATTTAACCAGGAGCAGCAACGAATGGCGGCAGAAGGCACTAAAACGCATCGGCGCCAAAGACCGGGCGACCGGGTCTTTCGGGCCATTGCCGATCCGACCCGGCGACAGATTCTGGGGTTGCTGCGTGGCGGCCAGCAAACCGTTGGAGAGATTGCCGGTAATTTCCGGATGAGCAGGCCAGCCGTCTCGAAGCACCTGCGCTTGCTGCGCAGGGCGGGCCTGGTCGTAACCCGGCGCGAGGGTACTTCCCGACCTTGCGCGCTGAACGCCAGCCCACTTCGCACGGTCAACGACTGGCTCGGCGACTACGAGCAGTTCTGGGCGGAGAGTCTTGATAGCCTGAAGAAATATGTGGAGGAAAATCAATGAGTGCGACACGCCCCGGAACGAGCCGTGAACGGTTGATTCAGGAGATCATCATCAAGGCGCCGGCATCGCGGATTTTCGAGGCGATTACGAGCCCGCGTGAGCTCGTTGAGTGGTGGGGTGTAGCCGGCAAGTTCCAGGTAACGGAGATGGAATCAGACCTGCGGCCGGGCGGGCGGTGGAGAATGCACCTTGTTTCCGGTAGCGGAGCCAGGTCTTCCGTGGCGGGAGAATACCGGGAGATCCGCCGGCCGTGGTTGTTGTCCTTTACCTGGAATCGCGAGCAGGAAGACTCGCCGGAAACGTTGGTGCGATGGGAGCTCGAGGAACGGAAGGGACTGACGACCGTGCGCGTGACACACAGCGGATTTTCAAGCAGCGATCAACTAGAGCGGAACAGCGGCTGGCCGATGATTCTGGAATTACTGCGGAATCATGTCCAGGCACAGGCCTAGCGATGAACGCTCTAACGAACTGGAGGTCCGGGTGAGCCGCGAAATCTGGCACGAGATTCTCATTAACGCCTCCGCAGCCGAGATCTACGACGCGGTCACCGACGCGAAGAAGCTTGCGCACTGGTGGACAACCGACACGCGCGGAGTGTCGGTCGAGGGAGGAACGCTCGAGTTCTGGTTTGGCGGCATGTGCCAGGCGATGGAAGTAACCCTGTTAGAACCCGGAGAACTGGTTCGATGGAAGGCAAAACAGGGCGGTGCACCTGGCTGGGCCGACACACAACTTGAATTCAGGATCTTCCGCGACAAGAGCAAGACCTTCCTTCATTTGCGTCACTCGAACTGGCCCGAAGAAGCGGCGTTGTTCCCCCACTGCTCGATGGGATGGGCGATCTTCTTGCTGAGTCTGAAGGAATTTGTAGAGACCGGGAAGGGTCGGCCGTTTCCCTACGATATGCCGGTGAATCTCTGGGAGCCGCCGCAGTCCTGAAGGACCCCGACCGGGCGGCTCTCTGACGATCGTTCATTTTGCGGGTTTTCTGTCGCAACGAGGGTCAGCGATCTCTACCCGACGGTTTTTTGAGCGGCCTTCGTCCGTACTGTTGTCAGCGATGGGCTGTGTCTTTCCGTAGCCCTTTGCGGTAAGGCGGTTGGCGGCAACTCCGTGCACCGTGAGCCAGGCAACAACGGATTTCGCGCGAGCTTCGGAAAGTGTCTGATTGTAGGCGTCGTTGCCAACGTTATCGGTGTGCCCCTGAATCTCGAGTGAAAGCGAAGGCTCTTTCTCAAGCAGTAGCAGGATCTGCTGCAGAACAGGATCAGAAACCGGTTGCAGAGTGGATTTATTAAAGTCAAACAGGACGCCGTAGATCGCCACGTGACAGTTCATTGCCAGATCTGCGCCGATACTTCCTGTTGCTGTCCCGGCATCGGCTACCCGGATATCGTAGGTATCATTCTTGTGCAGGGTCGCCCAGACATTCCGTCCGTTCAGGGTGTAGTGCGCGGATATCAGTACGTCGGCTCCCATGCGTTCGTCGACAATGATCCATCCTGCCTTTGTGAGTGCGTCGTGATAGGAGATCCGGAACAGGCTGTTTGAAAGGCCCTCGGGGGGCTGGTAGTAGGCCTTGATGATGGAACCTGGAGCGACGACTTCCGCTTGTGCGGCACCTTTCGGAATAACTGTAAAGGGAGCAGCGTCAGGAGCGCTGCTTCGGAACTTCGAGCCGGGCAGGGGGATGAGGTAGGGAAAATCGCCGGACGTGGCACTGACGGCTTCAGGCACCGCCGCCGGAGCAGTCAGGGTCAGCGTGAAGGGCGGCGGAGCGGTTTCGATCACCTCAATGCTGGCACGTTCCGGGCCGCCACTGCCCAGAAGCGCAACCGCTTCAACGCCGTCTTTCGCGTAACGCATCCAGAGCAGCAGGCCGCCCGTTTTCCATTCGCGAACCGTGGTCCATCCATTACCGAGGAAGGCGGCCTTTACGATGAAATACCCCGCATCGTTATCTTTTGCCCCCGGAACAATCATCGGAAATTCCCAATGCTTGCCGCGCTCGATTTTCCCAACTCCGGGTTCTTGGGACCAGGGCTCGTGCGGCAGCTTCATTTCCGTCCACGGCTCATAGACCATGCGATACGGTGTGCCGGAATTGCTGAGAAAGGCGAGTTCGGAAGGCAGCGGAACGGTCTGTCCGAGGGAAGGAATGGCAGACATTGCAAGTACAAGAACGGTAAACAACCTGCGCATGAGGAAGCGCCGGGAAACGGACCTGGAACGGAGCATGAGCACCTCGGAAGTTAGAGTGAGCCTATCACACTGTTTTGCGGAATCGTTACGGAGGACGGGAAACGGAAACTCAAAAAGAAAAGGCCCAGATTTTCATACTCTGGGCCTTTTATAAATTTATCCCGGCGACGACCTACGTTCCCACACAGTTACCCGTGCAGTATCATCGGCCC
Organism: Candidatus Acidiferrales bacterium; assembly: GCA_963723725.1. Lineage (GTDB taxonomy): Bacteria > Acidobacteriota > Terriglobia > Acidiferrales > UBA7541 > Acidiferrum. The sequence continues at coordinate 2,042 of CAVRSA010000008.1, read as the reverse complement.
GGCGAGGCTTAACTTCCGTGTTCGGGATGGGAACGGGTGTGACCCTCGCGGTATGATCACCGGAAACTCATTAGAGGAAAATCAGCGCTGCTGGTCTGTAGTACCTAACTCCATACCCAGCAAACGGGATCTGAACCTCAAAACTTTTAGACTGAGCCACGTAAACTGGCTAGTCTTGACAATGAAAGGTTGGCGTTTACAAGTTCGGCCCGCTAGGTCGAACGATGACTGTACTGTGAATCACAAGGCTTGCTTGTGAATCTTACCTCGGTCGTTAAAAGAGACGGTATTCAGTTAACGACGGCTTGGGTAAGTTTTATGATTAAGCCGAACGGGCGATTAGTACTGGTCAGCTTAACACATTACTGTGCTTACACCTCCAGCCTATCAAAGTCGTAGTCTTCGACTGCCCTTCTTAGAGATTATTCTCTTGGGAAACCTTATCTTAGGGCGAGCTTCTTGCTTAGATGCATTCAGCAATTATCTCTTCCAGACTTCGCTACCGAGCGGTGCCACTGGCGTGACAGCTCGTACACAAGGGGTCTGTTCATCCCGGTCCTCTCGTACTAGGGACAACTCCCTTCAAGTTTCCTGCGCCCACACCAGATAGGGACCGAACTGTCTCGCGACGTTCTGAACCCAGCTCACGTACCGCTTTAATAGGCGAACAGCCTAACCCTTGGGACCTTCTACAGCCCCAGGATGCGATGAGCCGACATCGAGGTGCCAAACCTAAGCGTCGATGTGAACTCTTGGCTTAGATCAGCCTGTTATCCCCGGCGTACCTTTTATCCGTTGAGCGATGGCCCTTCCACGCGGGACCACCGGATCACTAGATCCAACTTTCGTTGCTGCTCGACTTGTAAGTCTCACAGTCAAACCGGCTTATGCTCTTGCACTCCACAGTGGGTTTCCAATCCACCTGAGCCGATCTTTGAGCGCCTCCGTTACAATTTAGGAGGCGACCGCCCCAGTCAAACTACCCGTCTGGCCGTGTCTCTCCACCCGTCACGGGTGGAAGGTTAGAGCGACAGTTCAATCAGGGTAGTATTTCACTGATGCCTCCCTCCCAGCCGAAACCAGAAGTTCACAGGCTCCTACCTATGCTACGCAGATCGGACCGTTACTCATGACCAGAGTGCAGTTAAGGTGCACGGGGTCTTTCCGTCTAGATGCGGGCATCCGGCGTCTTCACCGGAACCACAAATTCGCCGAGCCGCTTGCCAAGACAGTCGCTCTATCATTCCACCATTCGTGCAGGTCGGAACTTACCCGACAAGGAATTTCGCTACCTTAGGACCGTTATAGTTACGGCCGCCGTTCACCGGGGCTTCAGTTCGAGCCTTTGCCCTTGCGGGCTAAGCCCTTGCTTTAACCTTCCGGCACCGGGCAGGTGTCACCCCCTATACGTCGTATTCGACTTAGCAGAGAGCTGTGTTTTTGTTAAACAGTTGCAGAGCGCGATTCGCTGCGACCGCTTCGGGCTATAAACCCTACAGCGGTACCCCTTCTCCCGAAGTTACGGGGTTAATGTGCCTAGTTCCTGAGCAAGCGTTCTCTCGAGCGCCTGTGGATATTCACCTCGTCTACCTGTGTCGGTTTGTGGTACGGGCACCTGGTGTACTCCTTAGAGGTTTTTCCTGGCAGCGTGAAATCAGCAACTTTGCGACCTAACGGTCTCGTCCCCAGTCTCACCGTTGAATGCCCCCGCGGATTTGCCTGCGGGAACCGGCTTACACTGAGCAACCAGCACGTCCATCAGCTGGCTTGCTTATCCTTCTGCGTCACCCCATCGTCAAACGTCACCAGGCGGGACAGGAATATTAACCTGTTGTCCATCAGTTACGCCTTTCGGCCTCACCTTAGGACCCGCCTAACCCTGAGCGGATTAACCTTCCTCAGGAAACCTTAGACTTTCGGCGACACGAGTTCTCATCGTGTTTATCGCTACTTATGCCGGCAGGGTCTCTTGTGTGGCATTCAGTAGTCCTCTCGGTCTACCTTTACACCCCACGCAATGCTCCCCTACCAAATGTACAAAG
>CAVRSA010000007.1:0-125640 GCA_963723725.1 Candidatus Acidiferrales bacterium | reverse complement strand
CCGGGAAACGGCAAAACCGTCCATATGGGTTTTAGTACGAATGAGTCAGACTTAGATGCCAATCTCACCGTTGTTTGAAGCCATGCTCGAAAAAGGCAAAGAATCGCTGGCTCTTGGAACCGTTCCAAACCCACCCACCGCGTGAGCCATCGTATTCAGAGAGCCGATTCATAAGTTGACGCACAGTCGGTTTGCTAAATACTGTACTCCAAGGTTCCGGATAGTCGTTGTTTACGTCTATACCTGCATATCCGAGTTGCCCGTCGGGCAGCAGTTTCATTAACGAAGGCATACAACGGCGCGCTCTATCTCGGACGTGAAAAGGAAATCGGCTCCCTGGCGCCCGGCAAGAATGCCGACCTGGTCGTCATCAAGGGAGACCCGTCGACAAAATCTCCGACGTCGAGAACGTCGAAATCGTCTTCGAAGATGGCGTAGGCTTCGATTCGCAGAAGATCTTCGACTCGGTCCACGGACGCTACGGCAGTACGATCGACGTCCGGCCTAATGCCCGGAGCTAACGGGAAAAGAAGCGATCGACCACCGAAAGCTCATTGATCGCCGGAAGAGCTAGGTGTAAATCCCTGGAATTAATCACAGGTCTTGGTAAGCGACATCACCGTCGGTTCCTGAAATTCCGCTGAGAAAGAATTGAAAAATAGATCACGGGAAACGAGGAATTTATCTTTGAAGGATTCCACCACTTTTAACTAATTCCCCTTTACCGAATGGCTGAGATATGAGAGTAAGGGAGCGTCTCAGGCCGATTCGCGGCGAAATGTCCCGTATTAGGTTCTCATGGCTTCGGTAAAGGGGCCCGGCAGATTCCTCCTACAGCTGCTTGCTGCGCTTCCATCTCCAGCCTTCCCACGACACCAATTCCGGCCATAGTCTGGCGAGAGGAGCGTTCTGATCGAGCATCCCGGTCTCGCCGCGAGAGTGATTTGTGTGCCTAGGAGACCTTAGATCTTTCCCACAAACCCTCTCTCCGCGCAAGAAAGGAAAACTATTTTTCACAAATGCGGGCAGTTTTTCTTTGGGGAGTGGCGTCGACTTTTTGGCTATAGATAATAGTAGGAGTGTGTTCATCTTGAAGGCCTGTGTTTTCCTACCTTTCTGCTATCTCGTGACTATTTCGTTTGGTCGGAACTCGAAAGTCACGGGAAAACCGTCCCTTGGGCGGTTTTCCTAACGGTTCTCCGTACGGTTCTCCGCAAGCGCCAGGCCTAAGGCATTTCAAAGCAAAATGATAACAAACCCCGAAACGCAAACGGGGGCGCGGCGAAAAACGTAAAAAGGGCGGTAGCGACCCTCTTCGGTCCCTCGGGGATCGCTACCGCCCTTTTTAATCTTGTAATTCACCTTGCAACTGCTCAAGGAACCGAACCCAATATTTCTCGATTATTTTTCCACGATGGCGAGGATTTATTCTTTGAATCCAACGATCCATCCCCTGCTACAGCAAGGCTCTCTTTGTTTCTAACCCCCTGCGCTCATGTCAGCACAGGTGTCCCACAAAGCTTGTTGTTCAGTTCCTAAATCTGAAAGGAAAAGATCATGTCATTTCTCAAAGCACCTCCACAGCAGCCGAAGAATGAAACTGTCCAGCTTCGCCTTTCACAGATCGTGAAGTTCCGCCTTGCGCGCTACGCAGAGTTCATCCACGCAAGCCCTTCCTACATCGTGACGGAGATGCTCGAACATCTATTCCGCAAAGACGCCGAGTTCCAAGCGTATCTCGCGGCATACAAACCAGCGGAGACAGAAGAAAGCCCAGAAGAGCGTGGACCGCAATCGTCGGTTCTCAACTCCACGAAGCGCCAATGACTTTCACATTTTTAACGCTTCATCAACGGACACCTATCGTGCTGCACCCTTTCTTGCCATAACCCACACCGCACTTCTAGGAGCCCTTAATGATTCCAGCAATACGCACCGCATTCCTAAATCAGGAAAAAGACTCTCCCAAAGAAGAGGCTTCTTCGAATGGCTCAAATGCCAACAATCAGGCTGCCACCACTTTGCTGGCCTACATTTTATTGCTGCCCCAGGAGACAGAAGCTGTAATGGCAATTTTGCAGAAACTAATTGGGACCACTGACAGTTCGGTGCCCATTAATACGACGGTCCTTCACAAAGCCTCTTCGAAGACCGCATCAGACGAGGAATGGTTAAATCACAACGAGGCAGCTGCCTATCTTGGTATCGCGAAGAGCACTCTGTACCGATATTCCGAGCAACAACGTATCGAGTGCCGCAAACTCGGCGGCCATCTCGAATATCGCAGAACCGCACTGGATAAGTTCAAGGACCAACACGTCAGACCTGCGCGCCGAACCTCCCGTGGAGAATGTATAATTCCGTCGGCGCTTAGCTCCGGCAAATAAGAGGAGCGCCAGTGGGTCTATTCAAGAGAAGTGATTCACGTTATTGGTGGATGGGATACACATTGAACGGTGAACATCATTACCAGTCAACAAAGACCACAAGCAAGGAGCTTGCTACCCGCGTCTGGAAACAGCGCGAGAGCGAGATTGTCTTGGGATTGTTCAAGGTTGGCTGGGAGGGAAAGCGGGTTACGTTCGGGCAGCTTTGCGAGGAGTTCGAACGTTCTCATTTCCCGTCGCTTTCGCAGGGCACTATCAATGGATATCGCGTCTATCTAAAGTCCCTGAAAGCATTCTTTGCTGAACGCAAGCTCGCTGACCTAACGGTTCACCTGATCGAAAGGTACCGTGACGAACGCAGGCAACAGAAATTGCGTTTCAGTAACAAGAAGCTCAAGGGAGCAACCGTCAATCGCGAACTCGAGGCAATGAAGTGCATATTGGATCTTGCTGTACGGCGGAAATATATTCCGGAAAATCCTGCCGTAGCAGTCAAGCACTTCAATGAATTACGAGAGAGGCCAGTCAGAAGAATGCTTACGGTCGAGGAGGAGCAACGGATTATGGAGGTTGCGCCACCCTATTTACGCGTAGCCATCATCCTGCTCTCACAGACCGGGGGACGCACGTACTCGGAAGGGTTTTCGCTGCGTTGGGATCAGGTGGACTTCGAGAATAAAGTCATCCGCCTCGATAACAACGTCAAGACAGCTGGCTCCACCGAACCAGTCCCACTTTCCGAACTTGCATGCAGCACTTTGCTTGCATGGAAGAAAGGGCAAGGCTCAAGTAGTCCGTTTGTATTTCCGAGCCCTCGCTTCTCTGACCGACCAATTGGGACGGTGAAAACCATCTGGACGAGCACACTCAAGAGGGCAGGCGTACCGCACTTCCCGATATACAACCTGCGGCATGTCTTCTGCACACGCTTGAGCGCGATCGCGTCGGACGCGGTGGTTCAGCGTGCGATGCGACACACCAGCCCAGAAACAAAACGCCGCTATCAATTAGGGATGGCGAACCAGGTGCGTGAAGCCGTCGAGAAGGCTAATAAGTCTGCGTATGGAGATGGCGATTTACTACGTTTTTACAACGTTTCGCCAGAAAGCGAGGAGGGCTCCCAAAAGGCCGTCCCTAACTAATTGAATAAGAAGGAGAATTTGGCTCCCCGGGCTAGATTCGAACTAGCAACCCTTCGGTTAACAGCCGAATGCTCTACCATTGAGCTACCGGGGAACAGGCAAGTTAGACTTATAATTTACAACAACTTGCGCGCTATTGCCATTCTTCTCGGTTTTCAGTTGGAATCCAATTGGGCTCCAACATTGTGATTTTCCACGATCTTCACCACAGATCCTGATTTTTCAAACTATGCAAAAGTGCTTCCCTTTCTTATTCACGCGCCCCGAAGATAGTTAATTTTCTGCTGAACTCGTCCTCCGTAACCCTACCCGATTAGGGCACATTCAGTGTGTCAAATCTTTTATACTCCAACGTTCGCTGAGTGGCGTCAGTGGAAATGATCATTGGGTGATGGAGGAAAGACAATGGAATATCCGCAGTTTGGATTAAGTGGGCGGGCGGCATTGGTCACGGGCGCGGCGCGAGGTTTGGGGCGGGCAATTTCGCTGGCCTTGGCGCATGCAGGAGCGGATGTCGCGCTAGGTCTGCGCGATGTAAAGGCGGACTTGGGATTGGTTTCAGAGATACGAACAATGGGGAGAAAAGCTCTGCCGCTTCAGATGGACATGCGCAATAAACTGCAGATTTTCAAAGCGGTCGGCGAAACAGCCAAAGAATTCGGTCGTATAGATATTCTGGTGAACAATGCTGGCATCGCGCCCGATAATCCAGCTGAAAATGTTCGCGAAGAAGACTTTGACGAAACATTGGCCGTAAACTTGAAAGGCACATTTTTTGCAAGCCAAGCCGTAGGTCGACTGATGATTCAGCAGAAAAGCGGCACGATTATCAACATGAGCTCCCAGGCAGGTTTTGTGGCGTTGCCGACGGAATCCGTTTATTGCATGACCAAGGCGGCAATTGCTCATCTGACTAAATGTTTGGCCGTTGAATGGGGCAAGTACGGAATCACAGTAAATGCCGTGGCACCCACATTCATCCACACACCCGGAACGGAGAGTGCACTCTCTGATCCCGCATTTCGAGCTGATACAGTAGAACGCATCGCCGCACTACACCGTATCGGCGAACCGATGGAGGTGGCGGGAACGGTTGTGTTTTTGGCCTCCTCCGCTGCGTTGCTGATCACCGGAGAGACGATTCTGATTGATGGTGGATGGACGGCCCGCTGATCGCTTCACGCGCATACCTCCTGCCGCGGGCTAGAACCACAACTTTTCCGGTTACCGCTGCCGGCTCAAACAGTCGATGCAACACCATAGGAACTAATCTGTTCAAAGGATCCCCTGGACGAGCCAGTTCTTCAAAAACTGGAACCTGTTAATTTTCTGACGCGGCGCCCAGCAAGACTATCTTACCGGTCGGCTTAGAAACACCACCTGCGGGCTCCATGGTCACGGCGAAAGCCTTTGGGTCGATATTCGCAGGAACCTCCGCCTCCCGTGGGTCCCCACGCCTAGCCTCATCAGTATGGAACGTACCTGCGCTGATCGGCACACCGCTCGTAGGAACCAGCCACATCTGATAAGCATTTTCGGCGGACAGTTCCGGCAATTCCGCGCTGTAGATAACCTTCCCTAGCCGCTTGTTATAGTGCACCACTGCGCTGCTTCCCGGTATCCCATCCTTGGTACTCGCCAAACGTATCGTTTCCGTGTCTTTCGCCGACAGGGCATTCACCAGCCCCATCACATGCAACCGTTCTCGTTCGAAATCCGCTGCCACGCGTCGAGCTTCACTTAGCTCGCTTACAAGCGTTCGGTTCTTCTGGTATAAAACTGCGCAAAACAACGCAAGTCCGGTAACGGCCGGAATTAGTACCCAGTTCCAATTCCACCGCGGCCGTCTCACGTTTTTTTCCGTCTCCCGCTTCTGCAACCTCGTAATCGTCTGCGAACTTCCGCTGCCCTCATTAGCAATCCGCGCGAAGAGTTGGTGCTTTACCTTCTCAGGCGGCGTCTCCTGTGGAGCTGCTAGCGCCAGCACGGCAACGTTTCCCAGACGCTGCGCCAACTTCGCGCTGCACTCCTGACATACCCTGATGTGCGCTTTCACGGCCGCCAGTTCACTGTCAGGCAGAGTCCCGAACGCGTACGAATCCAGGTTTTCTTCCCGAATGTGCAGAATCTCGCTCAACTCAGCTCCTGTTTCAACGTCTCCATCGCCGTGCGAATCCGCGTCTTGATCGTGCCAAGCGGTTGCCCTGTCTTCTCCGCGATTTCCGCATGCGTCAGTCCCTCAAAATATGCGCATTCGACTGCTTCGCGCTGTCCCTCAGGCAGGCTACCCATCAGGGAGCGAACCTTCTGCACCAGCAAACGCTGCAGTGTGCTCATCTCCAGGTTTACCTTCAAATCTACCTTGTCGTTTCCCAATTCCTCAGACTTATTGTCTTTTTTGCGCAACTTGGAAATGGCCCTATTTCGCGCCGCCACAAGCAACCATCCAGCAAAAGACCCCCGACTGGCGTCGAACCGCTCCGAGGTGCGCCATACCTGGTAGAACAAATCTTGCAGTATCTCCTCTGCCGCACCGCCATCGCGCAGGATCCGCTTCACTTCGGAATACACCAATCCGCTGTATCGGTCGTACAGCTCAGAGAGAGCCGCTTCGTCCTTCCGCGTCACTCGCTCAAGCAACGACCAATCCGTTTCCACGGGGTCCACACTGCCTTCCGGCGTCACATCACCTCTATCCGCTCCAAAACCCGTCAGCCATAGTACGCGATTACCTGCTCTAACGGATTGTTACATGTTTCGCGAACTGCGGCGGCCCATCGACTGGGTCGACGAACTGACGATCACTGTACGGTCAAGCGCATCTCGGCACGTGGCCTAGTGCTGCCAGGGAGAAAGCGATAGTCCTAGTCATAATTTTGCAACCGGATATGACCTACGAGTGCTTTTCAGAAATCATGTTCACGACTAGCGTGCGCTGAGAAAAATACCACGATCGGGAGATGACTTGGTCTCGACAATTTTGAGAGCAGCAACCTCAGCAGATTGACGCACACTCGTTAGCCCTGTCCTACCCGCGAAAAGGTATTTTCATCCCAAAATTATGGGCCAGATGGGGAAAGATATCGAGCGACCTTTCTTCTCCATTTTACGGGCTTTCTATCCAGCAGGTGGAGGAACACTACACTCCTTCCTGTATTCGCCGGCCATAAACCATTCACGACAGCGTGCCCAGGTTGGTTGGATAATAAAAGTCCTCCCTGATACCAATCCGAATTGAGTTTTCTGGCGTACTACGTACGAGTGGATGATCTGGAGTAAAAGAACTACGGAGGCCTTGTGTCCTGAGAATCCTCCCATCAGCTCGGGCCACTGACAGTTCAAGGAGATATTCGTGGACAACTTGACAAGACTCATCAATACAGCCGTCTCCCGACGTAAGTTCGTCGTTGGAGTAGGAGCCAGTGCGGGAGCTACTGCAGTACTCGGACTTGCTGGATGCGGAAGCAGCAGTCCAACGCCAACGCCGACGCCGACTCCCACTCCGACGCCGGTTACATATACGGATGCCGACATCCTGAATTTTGCTCTAAATCTTGAATACCTAGAAGCACAGTTTTACCTTTACGCGGCGACAGGTTCAGGGCTGCAATCCTCAGATATTGCGCCGGGCTCGGCTTCGCCTTACCAGACCGTAGGTACGGTTACATTGGGTGACGCGGCGGCGGTTCCAGGGCTAACTCCAGAACAACAGGATATCTTGAACGAGATCGCGTTCGAGGAGCAGGCACACGTTCGGTTCCTTCGTACCGCACTGGGCTCCGCTGCCGTGCCCATGCCCGACATTGACCTTTCCTTCTTCGGTCCCTTGGCGGTCGCCGCGGCGATCAGTACAAATGCTACAGGGAGTGGCTCTTTTAATCCCTTTGATAACTTCGATGATTTTCTTGTCGGAGGGTTCATTTTCGAGGATGTTGGTGTCACCGCCTACTCTGGCGCCGCTCCGCTGATAAGCGCTGCGGGCGTTTCTGCGGGATATCTCACTGCAGCGGCGGGCATTCTCGCCGTCGAAGCCTACCATGCCGGCTACATCCGCACTTCACTTACCGGGCGAGCGATCGCTGCGGGTTCGGCCGCATACCCCTACCTTGGAGCCGCGAACCTAGTGGAGGATCTGCGCGCGAAACTCACCGTCGGTGCGAGCGCAGCACCGTCAACCGCCGGCTCGGTCGAGACTCTGCTCACGTTGCCGACGAACCTGACAACGCCGAGTGCGATCGTCGCAGCCAGCCCGAGCACCGCGGTAGGCTTCTCGCGCACCGTGAATCAGGTCCATCACATCGTCTACGGTTCGCCAACGGTTGGCGTTAAGAGCGGCGGATTCTTTCCAAACGGGACCAATAGCATCTTTGCTACGACCACGGCGTAACGATTACACACAACTGAGAGGATGAAAAAATCACATGGCAAATCAAGAGACTACAATTTTGGATGACATCATCGTTACGGGTCGCCGCAAGATGCTGACCCTCGGTCTGACATCGCTCGCTGGCGCAGCGGCGACTGCGATCGCTCCCTTCGCGGAGGCGGCGGCGTACACGGATGCAGACATTCTCAACTTCGCCCTCAATCTGGAGTATCTGGAAGGCAATTTCTACTACCTAGCGGCCTTCGGCACGACGATTGATGTAGCAAATGCTGCCTCGACAGCAGCCGGCGCCCCACTGATAACGCTCTCAGGAAGCGTAGGCACTCCGGGCACCGTCTCAGGCGGCAGCCTTGTTCCATTTAGCACGGTACCTGTCGCTTCCTATGCGATTGAGACAGCCATTGAAGAGGGCAAGCATGTCCAATTGCTGTTGAGCGCGCTCGGCAACGCTGCCGTCGCTCAGCCAGCCATCAACCTGGGCACTTCCTTCCAAGCCCTCGCGGCTGCGGCGAATATCCCCAATGGGGCGAGCTTTAGCCCCTACGCAAGCGATGAGGACTTCCTGGTCGGCGCTTACGTATTCGAGGATGTCGGCGTCACTGCCTACCACGGAGCGGCGTCGCTACTCACATCCTCGGCAAATCTGACAACGGCCGCGGGCATCCTTGCGGTCGAGGCGTATCACGCCGGTCTCATCCGCACTACCATCAACTATATCGATCCGACGGGCACGAGCATCGCTGGCTACACCAATCTGATTTCAACCCTCCGTGCCGCTCTCTCTCAGGCCGGGCTGCTCGGTGTCGCGCCGGGCCCATATGATGCAAACCCTGACGACTATGGTTTGGCGAACTTCTCTGTGTCGCTCGGAGGTTCGACTAACGCAACGGCGACACGCATAACCGATGCTGACCCGACCAACGTAATCGCCTTCGCTCGCAACACGACTCAAGTTTTGAACATCGTCACCGGAGGGGGCGCTGTTAAAGGCACCACCGCTGTCAGCCCTGCCATTGGGGTCTTCTTCCCCGCAGGTATGAATGCGGGCCCTAACGGCTTCAAATAGAATCATTTGGGATTTGCTGGATGCGTGGAGTTTCGGGACTTCGCCAATCTTTTTGTCAAATGTATCGTTGTGAACAGAGAGCAAGATACGGTCGTCCGAGTAGAAACCCGTTAATTCGCTAGAGACGTGCAAAACGACAATCACCAGGATGACGCCGGCCGTCAGTGTCATAGCGGCGATGAAAAGGGAAGACAAATGCGCACGGGCCATAGCTAACGATTTCCGCGATGTAAGCGGCAAAAAAATGTCGCAGTTGTAGTCGCGCAGCAACTGGGCACAGCCGCTGACAAATACAATTAACGGCAGACCTAACAACAGAAACCATAACGTCCACATCCGGTCTGCATACCACATGACTAGCTGCTGAGCGGGGCGGGCGGGTTCGTATTGCAGTGGCCGGAGATTGCGCAAGACGAGCGCAGTCATAAAGAGACCAGCGGAGCCGGCAACTCAAGAATCGACGGGCCGCTCTCGTTCTAGTTGCCGTGGAAAGGCGTGGTCAAGCCTCCGGTCGAGCTCGCATGAACGTGATTTCCGACTTCAAGGCCAGCACGATCATCCCGGTACTTACGCGGAACGTTGCACCTGGTTCCACCATCTATACGGACGGCCTCAAAAGTTTCGCGGGTCTCGTTGAGGCCGGCTTTGAACATATCACTCGCATCCAGCCGCTCCGCTCGGAACTGCGAAAAGGTGCGAAGTCCGCCGTTCCCCTTGCCGATCGAGCCATAGGCAACCTCCAGCAGTGGCTCATTGGCACGTACCACGGTGTGAGCAAGGCCCAACTCCAGGTATACCTCGATGAATTCGTCTTTCGGCACAATCGCCGCAAGACGCCGGCTGCTGCATTTCAGACCCTTCTTGGTCTCGGAACCGGCCGCCAATCAACCGAGTACGAGCAGATCCGAGGAGCTAGAGATCTCAACCACAACCAGTTGGGGGTAGCTGAAGCAACCAGATAATCAGAAGTTGGCTAGACGCTTACAGAGGAGTCAAAGTAGGCGATGGAGCTGTTGGAGTCGGATGGAGCGTCCGAGGCGTGCCACATTTTGGCACGACTACGGGCGATCGCCACGCGGTTAGTGTAGACCGGCCCACACTTGGTATATCACTACCACCATCATGAAGAGCAGATAGATTCGAAGAGACCACATCACGAATTTCTCAAGCCCCCTCAGGTGACGCCTGGGAATAAAGTGCTTTTTCAGTCCGGCTAGTTGTTCCGGCTCGAGTGACGACAGCACCAATTCTTGATCGGCAGAGGTGATAGCATTATGTCCTTTGTCTTTTGAGGGCATCCTACGTTCCTCCTACTTTCCGCCTAGAAACGCGAACGCGTTCGGCGCGATCACACTGACGCCGAAGAGCAGACCAGCAAGGGTTAGAAAGACAACGACGCCGGTAGCGAGTATGTTCGCCCACCTCGGACTCACCAGCTCGCCCATGACCTCGCGATCGTTTGCAAGCATGAAGAGGAATACAAGCGCGGGGGGCATCGCCAACACTGCGACCACGTTGACAAGTAGAACCACATAGACGAGCGGAAGCCCAGGAATTAAGACGATTGCTCCAGCGGTTGCCGCACAAAGGAACAACACGGAGTAGAAAGCCTTACCTTGCGTCACTGGTAGGTTTAGGCTGTGCGGCCTGCGGGCCACTTCTCCGAACGCATAAGCCGAGGAAATGGAAATAGTGACAGACGCAACCATCCCAGCTTCCACGATGCCCAGTGCGAACAATGCGGCGCCGAATCTTCCGATCAGCGGCTGCAATGCTTGCGCGAATTCAGCGCCTTGGAAGTTCTCGGCAGTCATGTGGTGCGAGAATAAGGGGGCGGTTGCAATAATGGTTGCGACTGCGGCTATCGCGGCCAGAGCCGCCCCCACTACGGTATCGAAACGACCAAGATGGATGTCTTTTCGGGTAAGTCCTTTGTCGACTGTTGCGCTCTGTTGAAAGAAAAGCATCCACGGAGTCACAGTTGCACCAATGTCAGCCAGCACGATGATCAAGGTGTCTTGGCTCAAACCTCCGGGGAGCGGCTTCCAGGTAATGAGTGCATGACCAACGGAGTGCCAATTCGGGTGAGTGAGCAGGGCAACGGGAACGAAAACAAGGTTGAAAACGGCGATAGCGAGCAGGGTTCGTTCCCATGTCCAATAACGGTGCATCATAACGGCCAAACACAAGAACACAAGAGCACTGGCAACCGCAGCCCATGGAGGAACGCCAAAAAATCCCAGGCCGGCTCGGATGGCAATAAACTCGGTGATCAGCGTAAGGAAATTGCCGATGCCCAGGTCGATCATGGAGAACCAGCCCCAAAAGGGCCCAAAGCGGTCAAAAATCAATTCCGCATGACCGCGGTGTGTGGCGGAACCGAGACGCATGGTCATCTCTTGTACGACGATGGCCATGCAAAACGTGAGAATGACGAAAGGAATGAAGAACCCAATTCCAAACCTTGCGCCCGTCGCAGCATAGGAAATCATGCTTGGGCCGTCGTTTTCGCCCAGCATGACGAGAATTCCAGGTCCCACGAGCAACCACAATAGGCGGAACTTGGAAAAGGTACCCCGCTGAGCGCGCGCTGCCGAAACTCGTACACGGTCGTGCGCACGGTCAACGTCCTCGTGGGTTATTACGACATCTTTTTGGGCGACGACTTGCGGCGTTAGCCTAGACGGAGGTCCTGCCCCCATTAGCGGTTCCCTCTCTATACCCTACTGTCCCATGACACCCCTTCCACTTAGTGCCGGGAGTTACTGACGTATTCCGCCAAAATAAAGCGCAGTATATCAGATTTTATTAACAGAGATTAATAACAGTTCGGTTAGTGTTCTGGTCCTACCCAAATCTTCTCCGCCGCCGGAGAACCCAGCGCTATACGCTTTCCCTCAACCTTAAGAATGGCGGTCCCATCGTAATTCCGGGACTCCACTTTCACGTGAGTGCCTGGACGGATTCCTCTTTCTTCCAGAAATTCCAAAAGCTTGCGATCCCTTTCGTAAACGCTGAACACTCGGTATGACCTGCCCTCCTCGGCATTGCTGAGTAAGCGCTGACCCTTCCTTCGTCGTTGTTCGGGATTCATAACGGCCAGGCCATTCCCATGAGGACAGGTTTCTTGATGTCCCAGCACATTGACGAGTTTCTTCTCAAATGCCGGAGAAACAGCATGCTCTAGGCGCTCCGCTTCCTCGTGAACTTCGACCCAGCACATGCCGAAAATCTCTGAGAGCATGCGCTCGATCAGGTGATGGCGGAGAATGGTTTGCTCGGCGACCTTCCGTCCTTCGGAAGTCAGCTGAATACGTCCGCTCTTATTAATGGTGACCAGACCGTCTCTTTTCAGTCGCTTGAGAGCAGCAGTTACTGCCGGAGGTGTTACGGAGAGCCAATGAGCAAGGAGCGCCGAGATCACTGTATTGCCTTCCGCCTCAGCCTCTGCGATGGCCTTGAGATAGTTTTCCTTGGAAATGGTGATCATCATGACGGTCACTGGAATTTGTACCTGACTATACTTTATCACCAGTCAATCTCATTTGCGTGACACTTCGTCTGTGAGCACAGACAAGTGGCCGCCCATCGTTTTGCATGGAAACGCAGGAGTCCATTAGAAATAAACCATGCTGTACTTATCCGGTTAACTATGATTAATATATGCTCATTCGTGGCTTCACATAAGGCTGCGCATTTGGTCCGTGAGCGAATGCTCTCAGATCAAGACAATCAAGAAAGTGGGCATCTCGCTCTCATGCCGCGCGCTAATCTCCCAAGCCTTCTTCTGGTGAGTGTTGTGCTATTCTGCCCGTCAAAGGCACTGCCGCAAGGTGAAACTACCAGCGCGATCGTCGGCCAAGTTAGCGATGCGAGCGGCGCGCCAATTCCCAACGCCAAGGTTACTGTCACCAATAAGGACACTGGTCTCAGACGAAGCGCGAGTACCGATGACTCGGGGCGCTTCAATTTTCCGCAGCTAAAGCCCGGTCCTTACTCTGTGAAGGTGGAAGCCGGAGGCTTCGATCCACAGCAGAATGATGCCGTGTCCTCCGCCCTCGGCCAGAAGCAAACTGTCGATTTTAGTCTTAAGATCGCGCAGTCAAATCAAACCGTTACGATAACTAGCCAAGCCCCGATCCTCAACCTGGAGAATGCGAATACATCCACGACTCTCAATGCACACGCGCTGGAAGATCTTCCCAATCCCGGTGGTGATTTAACCTATCCCCTTCAGTTTGCCGCTGGTGCCCTCGTCAACACGGCAGGCAGCGGCAATGACTTCGTCGGTGGTACGAACGGGTATGGCAATGTGGAGTTCAATGGACTTCCCGCTCTGTCAAACGGCTATATTGTCGATGGCTTGGAAACGAATGATCCGTTGACGAATCTGAACAGCGGACTGTCGACTAATCTCGTCCTAGGATTGAACTCAATATCGGAAGTCACGGTCAACACGCTTTCTTATGCAGTCGACCAGGGGCGGTACGGCGCATCCCAGGTCAACTACGTTACAAAATCCGGTTCGAACAGCTTTCATGGCAACCTGTATGAGTTGTGGAATGGTTCGAAGTTCAATGCGGCCAACTACTTTACGAATGCCACTCCTGGAAACCATAAGCCGGGATCGACTGTAAACCACTTCGGGGGTAGTTTGGGGGGGCCGATTGTCCGCGACAAGGTGTTTTTCTTCTTCGATAGTGAGTGGGTTCGCATCGCACTACCTATCGTCACGGCCACTACCGTCCCGACTCCGCAATTCCAGAATTACGTCTTGCAGCAACTTCCTTTAGGTGGAACCGATTCCGTAACCGGGTCAGTTTACCAACCAAGCCCGCAGTCGGTTCCCTTTTATCAGAAGATGTTCTCGCTCTACGGCAGTACCAGCGGCACGCCTCTCGCGGTCCTTGGATGCCCGTTCGATTTTGGTGGAGGTGCGCCGTCAATTGCAAATGATGGAAACGGATGCGCCAATCGCCAGAGTATCTCCCATTCAAGTGATGATCATGAGCAGGTACAGACTGTTAGAATTGATTACAACGTCGATGAGAAAAACACCACTTGGTATCGCTTTCAAGCTGACACTGGCCTGCAAGCTGCCTATACAGATCCCATCAATCCATTGTTCAACGCTCTCTCCCCACAACCCCTGTACTCCTTCGCGGCGGGATATACGCACGTGTTCTCCCAAAATCTTGTGAACTATTTCAACCCAGCGTTTTCCTGGTACGAAAGCCTGTTCGGGCCAGCAGATTTTCAGAAAACTCTTTTAGCCTTTCCCATCGTTTTGCAGGGCAGTGGTGCAAATGCCCCCTTCACCACAATCGGAGGGCTGAACAACACATGGGTTCAGGGGAGACGCGCTTCCCGATTCTTTGTCAACGACAACCTCGCTTGGAGCCATGGTGCCCACGAGTTGCGGTTTGGCACCAACACACGAATCCTCCGGCTGAATGATTATGACTTTGGTGAAGGCGTTGTTCCGACCGTGACCTACACCACCTTGCCGCAGTTTATTTATGGGGTGGCCTCGACGGCAACGAAGACGTTTCCCACCTCCGCGAATCAACCTTTCAATTTCCTGAATCTGGACTTGTACGCCCAGGACACATGGAAACTGACTAAGAGGCTGACATGGACCTTTGGAATTCGAGATACATTCAATTCCAACCCTTCAAATCCTCACGAGGAAATCGCTCGCCTTCATGGTTCCTTCGATTCCATTTCACATGATGTGAATCAGCCGCTAAGCGCAACAATTCAAACGGGGCTCGGAAACGTGTTTTCTTCGACGCCGCTGGCAATTCTTCAACCGCGAACTGCGATCGCGTGGCAATTTGAGCCGACATCCGTGCTTCGGGCTGGCTTCGGACTCTTCAGCGATATTTTGCCCGGTAGCATTGCCGATGTGATCGGCTTCAATCCACCTTACGTCAAGACTTTCCAGGGCGGACTGCTTGGAACAGTGGGAGGCACCTCAATTGCTCCAGGTATATCCAACAGCGCGATTGATGCAACCGTGGCCGCCAATCAAACCTTCAGTTCCGGGTTTTCTCAGGGTCAGCTTTCTTGCGCGTCTGCTCAGGCGAATCCTGCGACCTGTCTTCCTCCGGTCGCCATCACGGCGGTGCCCGACGGAGAACTGCACGCACCATACTTCATGGAATGGAGTCTGGGCCTGGAACATCAGTTTGGAACAACAGCAAGCTTCCAAGCGCAATACGTTGGCACCCGCGCAGTAAACCAGCCGTATGTATCGCAAGTGAACGGTTATCAAACGGTGTGTGAGAGTTGTTTCTCACCTTTTCCTTATGAACAGCCGACCGATCCACGATTCGGGGCAGTCACACAATTGTCTACAGGCGCTAACAGTCACTACGACGGTTTACAACTGTCCGCAGTGAAGCGCATGGCACATGGGCTGATGGGACAAATCAATTACACCTGGAGTCGTTGCATGGACACCGTCTCAAACGGCGGATTCTTGCAGTTCTCGGCCGGTGGCATACTGTCTCCTCTGCCAGGAGACCTGGCACGGGACTACGGTCCTTGTGACTACGACATCCGGAATAATCTAAACGCTCAATATGTCTATCAATTTCCGTCCAAGGTCAAAAATCGCCTTCTTGGCTACGCACTAAACGGCTGGCAGGTGTCGGGAACCGTGTTTTGGCATAGCGGAGTTCCATTCTCCGTCCTAAGCACACCGTACTCAGCAAATGGAAATGGCATCGTGAACGGAAGTGGACCCCAATTCGCGAGCGTTGTTCCCGGCGTCCCGCTCTACGCACACAAATCCATTCCAGGTGTCACGCAACCAGGCACGGTTCAGTGGCTCAATCCCAATGCTTTTGTGTCGGCCGTTGACCCGAGTACCGGTGCATGCTTTGGAGGCGACAGCCTCAAGACCTGTCAATTCGGGAACCTCGGTCGTAATTCACTACGTGGTCCCAACTTCACCTGGAGTGACTTTTACCTGACGAAGTCATTTCCCTTGAACGAGCGATTGAAATTGCGATTTGACACCCAGTTTTTTAACGTATTCAATCATCCGAATTTTGGCCTCCCGAGCATAGTACTGGCTGGCATTCCGGGAAAACCTTCTACCCAGACTGGCTTTGGTGCGCTTACTTACACGACTTCTCCGCCGACAGGCTTGCTGGGAGTTGGTTTGGGCGGCGACAGTACGCCACGCATGATCGCGTTTCAATTGCGGCTGGAGTTTTAGACTCACTTTCGTTGAGAAAAATGAAATCACGCTGACTTCAGGATTGACCACCCAAGTTCCCATGTGGATAAAAAAAAGCAGTCTTTCAGCTCAATTCAGCGCCGGCTCCTGAACGTATAACAAATGCTACTTGTGAATACTGCTCCTGCTCATTCCCGCCTGTTTTTTTATAATACTATACTATAGTATAGTGTATGCATTTAGCAAGAATGCAGGACAAGAACGAGACATCATGGACAAAACCAGCGGCAAAGCATCAGAGGTCAATAGGGATGAGCAAGAGCAAAGAATTGCCTCACTAAGCCAGACCAAATACGCAGACCAACACGGTCATGGGCATATCGTGAGTTGGCGTGAGATCAATCGCGTTCTGTTCGTGGCTGCGGCAGCCGGGGCCATCTGGTTTCTTCAGGGGGGATCGAACCCCTACCTGACTGCCCTCGGCGTGTTGTGCACCCTCGTGGGCGGTTTCCCGATATTCAGCGAAGCCTACGAAAGCATCGTGCAGCGGCGCATGACCATGGAGCTTTCCATGGCCATCGCCATCGTGGCGGCGCTGGCGATCCGCGAAGTCTTCACGGCCCTGATCATCACTCTATTTGTTCTAGTCGCGGAAATCCTGGAAGGACTCACGGTAGATCGCGGGCGCACGGCAATCCGCCATCTGGTCGGGCTGCTGCCCACGACGGCAACCGTGCGTAGAAACGAGTCGTGGCAGGAAGTCCAGACGAAAGAAATCGTTACGTGTGACATTGTTCTCGTGAAGCCCGGGGAGCGGATTCCAGTGGATGGCATGGTTGCCGGGGGATATTCGTTCGTGGATCAAGCAACCATCACCGGCGAATCGATGCCTAGGGAGAAAAGCAACGGGTCATCGGTATATGCCGGCACGATCAATCAGTCTGGCGCGCTCGAAATCCGAGTTGACCGGATCGGGCGCGACACCACCTTCGGGAAAATCATCGATGCGGTGGAACGAGCGGAAAAATCACGCGCGCCCATTCAAGCAATTGCCGACCGCCTTGCAGGCTATTTGGTCTATTTCGCGTTGGGTGCGGCAGCCCTCACCTTTCTGATCACCCACAATGTGCGCTCGACCATTTCTGTGGTTATCGTAGCCGGAGCGTGTGGCATTGCAGCGGGAACACCCTTGGCGATCCTTGGGGCGATTGGACGCTCCGCGCAGCACGGTTCGATCATCAAAGGTGGCCTGTACCTCGAAGCCCTCGCTAACATCGACACGATTCTTTTGGACAAGACAGGAACGCTGACGTATGGCGCGCCCGAGGTGGTCGACATTCATCCTGCCGAAGGAGTTCCGGCAACTTCGTTGTTGCAAGCTGCCGCAACAGCGGAATCGCGTTCGGAGCATCCAGTAGGCAAGGCAATTCTAAAAAAGGCGTGGAGCATGGGGATTTCCGCCGAGGAGCCGGATAAATTTGAGTACACCCCCGGCAAGGGAATCGTCACGGCTTGCAAAGGCATTGAAATCATCGTGGGCAACCGGCAGTTTCTCGGGGGGCATCGGGTTGCACTTCCTAACGGTACGACGTCACAGTTGGATCCGGAAGTGTTTGTGGCACGAGAAGGAGAGTTCCTGGGAACTCTGGTGGTCGCCGATATGCTCCGGCCGGAAGCAGCAAAGGCGATAACGGACCTGAAAGCGATGGGATTAAAGACAGTTCTTCTTACCGGTGATGCCAAGAACGTAGCCGAGGAAATCGGTCGAAAGCTCGGCGTAGACGAAATTGCCGCTGAATTATTGCCCGAAGATAAGCTGGAATTCGTTACTAGGCTCACCAAGGCACGACGAAACGTTGCCATGGTAGGTGACGGAGTCAATGACGCACCTGCTCTGATGAAGGCCACTGTGGGAATCGCGATGGGTGCAGGTACAGACGTTGCCCGCGAGAGTGCCAATGTCGTTCTCATCGGCAATGACCTCTCGAAACTCGTCGAGACTCTGTCGATCGCTCGACGCTGCCACCGCACGATTATGCAGAACTTTGTCGGAACACTGGTGGTGGACAGCATCGGCGTTGCCTTGGCCGCTTTTGGATTTCTCAACCCGCTGCTCGCCGCATTCATCCATGTTTCCTCTGAAATGACTTTCATTCTGAATTCTGCCAGACTGCTTCCGCCCAGGTTATCGGCCAACAAACTTGTTCGAGGGCTTGTCTCCCATTCACCCACTGCTGCAGACTAGGAGGAACAGGTTAATCCCGCCGGTGCCCGAGTTGTCTCATTTCAAGTACCGGTTTACGAGATCAATCAGTTCCTCGGTTGCTTCGGCCTGTTCCGTAGTTGGTTTTCGGCTTGGATCGACAACGTGGAAACGAACGTGACCCTCAAGCACTTCGGCCATAAGTCCATTGATGGCGCCGCGGCAAGCGGCAATTGTTTGTAGCACTCTCGAGCACTCTTGGTCACCTTCCAACGCCTTCTCAATCGCGCTGATCTGACCCTTGATTCTCCTGACACGATTCAGGAGTTTTTCTTTGTCCTTAGTGGTATGCGCCATCCTCTACACGTCCTCATGGTTCAATGATACTATCCCCGAGTACAGTAATTAACCCTTCTTTTGCGCGATTTCCGCAGCTCTCAGGTGTGCTCACGCTGGAATTGCCCTAGCGTCAAAGGGAAGATTGGGGTAGCCTAAAGCATCGAAATGGTTGGCAGGCACAACGAGCGACATAACCGTACAAGGGTGATAGCTCTTACCCTGGCGGTCCTGTTCGTTCTGTTCGTTGGCCAAGCCGTAAGCCACTCCCACGCAAAAGGACAGAGTGAAGCGGCCTGTCAGGTCTGCCAAGCGGCGCACATCGGCTCTGCTCCGAAAGCGCTAGCCTCATCGCTGTTCAGTCCTCTTCTCGCGATCGGGTCCGTTCAGCCGTTTGTCGTAACGATTCACCAAGAGTTTTTCTTCCACGATTCCCCCTCCCGCGCTCCACCTACGGCGTAATCCAGAAATAGAAGATCTTCTCTTCCTAAACGCGCCGCTCCCATCGAGGCACGGCGCATTCGCCGTATTTTCAGGCGATCAATTCCAGCAACTAACAAACATCGCCCAATTAGGGCAAATAGGAGAAATCTTAATGATGATTAAGAAGTTATCGATTTTTCTTTTGGTTTTCAGCTTATTTGCATGTGTAATCCCTAGTTGGGCGCAATCGGGGTCAATTGAGGGCGCAGTCAAAGACCCATCGGGCGCCGCGGTCACAAAAGCCACGGTCGAAATACGAGATGTAGTTAGCGGTTATGGGCGCTCTACGAATACAGCAGCGGATGGTTCTTTCCACTTCACGAACATTCCATTTAACGGGTACCACCTTTCCGTAACGGCCGCCGGGTTTGCCGCTTATAGCCAAGATGTGGAAGTGCGTTCGACGGTGCCTGTCAGTGTGCAAGTGCCGCTGAAGATTGTAACAAACGCGACTACGGTGACCGTCGAATCGAATGGTGCCGACCTCGTGGAGAACGACCCGACCTTCCATACTGACGTGGACAGAGGTCTGTTCGAAAGGCTGCCATTGGAAAGCCAATCGTCGTCGCTGAGTTCGCTAGTCACCCTTTCATCGCCCGGGGTGGCAGCAGATTCAAACGGTCTTTTTCATGGACTGGGGGATCACGCAGAAAACTCTTTTTCACTTGACGGTCAACCCATCACCGATCAGCAAAGCAAGGTTTTCTCAAACCAGATTCCGATCGATTCGGTGCAATCCCTGGAAGTCATCGCCGGCGCTCCGCCGGCGGAATATGGCGGCAAGACAAGCCTGGTGATCAACGTGACGACACGCTCGGGCCTAGGCCAGACAACTCCTCATGGTAACGTGACGACCTCCTATGGAAGTTTTGGCTCGTCTACACTTGGATTTAACTTTGCCTACGGTGGAGAAAAGTGGGGCAACTTTATTTCCGCGAGCGGATTGAATACAGGCCGTTTCCTTGATGGACCTGAGTTCGGCGTTATGCACGATAAGGGCAACCTGGAAAATTTGTTCGACCGGGTAGACTATCAAGTCTCGACAGCCGACTCACTGCATTTCAATTTCGGATTGACGCGGTCCTGGTTCCAGACGCCTAATTCATTTGATGGGCAGTACGCGACTCCGTGGAACGGAGTAGTCGTCGCAAATGGCGGTCTTGATCCCTATGGCAACGTGGTAGGGCCGACCGACCAACGCTCGAAGATCGGAACATTCAACTTCGCTCCAACCTGGAATCACTTGATCGGCCCGACAGCAGTCTTCACGCTTGGGGGCTTCATACGACGGGATACATACAACTACTATCCTAGTGGAAACCCCTTCGCAGACCTCGGGCCGTCGAATCTTCAACAGGAAACTGTCGCCCAAAATCGAACACTCACCAATGGCGGGGTGTTGGCGAATTTGTCTTACGTGAAGGGGATTCACAACCTGAAGGCCGGCATGGTCTATGAGCAAACGAGCCTTACCGAGAATGATCATTTTGGGATCGTCGATCCCACTTTTGACGCCCCGTGCCTGGACTCTCAAGGGTTGCCTGTATTCGTCGGTAATCCCGGACTAAACGACCCGAGCCAATGCGGTTCGGCTACCTCGACAAATCCCAGTCTATATCCGGTACCCTTCGTGGCGAATCCCGCTTTCGTGCCGATCTTGGGTTGCATCGACCTAACGAGGCCTACACCATCGCCTGCGGACGGCTGCAACGGTAGCTCTAGCGCCACGCATTTATTTACCGGACATAAAGACATAAAGGAACTGGCTCTCTACATTCAGGACACGATCAATTTGAAAAATTGGTCGTTTAACGTAGGGATTCGGGGTGATGTCTACAACGGCTTTACGTCACAGTCACAAGCTGAGCCCCGCATCGGCGTTGCTTACAACATCAAACAAACAAACACCGTGCTTCGCGCGTCCTATGCAAGAACTCTGGAAAGCCCCTTCAATGAAAACCTGGTGCTCTCCAGCATAGGATGCCAGGACACAGTCGTTGCCAATCTTTTCGCACTGGCGGGGGAAGGTTGCACTGACCCAAATACCGGCCTGGTCAGTACCGCCGCCAGCAATTTGCCCGCAGGCTATCGCAATGAGTTCCATGCTGGCTTGCAACAAGCGTTCGGAAAATTCCTTGTGATAGACGGTGAGTATATCTGGAAGTATACCCACAACGCTTACGATTTTAGCATCCTCGGCGCAACGCCAATCACTTTCCCGATCGCCTGGCATAATTCAAAAATTCCTGGGTACGCTATAAGAGCAAATGTGCCGAACTATCACGGTCTGACGGCACTGGTCGTCATGTCTAGCGTAGCTGCGCGCTTCTTCACTCCACAAATTGGGGGTGTCGGTGCGGTTCCTAACACAGGTGAGTTCTCGGTTTTTCGCATTGACCACGACGAAAAATTTAATTCAACCGCTCACCTACAATATCAGTTTCCCAAGCGCGGCCCCTGGATTGGTTTCAATTGGCGATACGACAGTGGTCTCGTAGCGGGACCCGTGCCTTGCGCAGGAGGCAATTGCAGCAACGGCCCGGCCGGTAGCAATAGCGTGGTGGACGCGTCGATCTTGAGTCCAGACCAGCAGTATCAAGCTGGACTTTTCTGTGGTTCGGTTCATGCCACTCCTTTCACCCCTATTAGTTCCAATTCGATTTGCCCTGCGTCGCAGTATGGTTCCACACTGTTGCAGATACCTGCCCCAGGGACGGAGAACGACGACCATAATCCTCCGCGTGTGGGCTCGCGCAGCTTGTTCGACTTAGCGATCGGGCACGACAACCTTTTCAACGGCGACCGTTTCAAGTGGAGCGCTCGATTCACGGTGATAAACGTTGCGGACCGGATCGCGGTGTATAACTTCCTTTCAACCTTCAGCGGCACGCACTATGTGACGCCTCGAGCGTTAACCGGGGAAATCGGATTTCACTTCTAGACCCTGGATATCACCCGCGAGGGGCTTTCGGATCGTGATGGAATTTGGCGTTGCGGGTACGAATTATTTGCCTTCTCAAAGCCCAAGCCGTGAACGATTACGAAATGCGTTCTGGGGGCAAGCGCCATTCGCTCGCGTGAACGATCGATCGCGAGGACGGTCCGAATCACATGTTGGGATCCTAGAACTGTCGGGGCATGAAAAAGTCAACCATTGCACAGATGCGACGGCTCGCACAGCGGCGAGGCGGGAGGTGCATTTCTAGACGATACATCAATTCCAGAATTCCATTGCAATGGAGGTGCCGGCACGGACATGAGTGGAATGCAATGCCCACGAATGTAAGCAAAGGTAGTTGGTGTCCGGATTGCGCCCATAGAAAACAACTTACCCTCGATGAAATGCGGAGATTGGCCGAGTCTCGGGGAGGCGAATGTGTAGCCGATCAGTATTTGAACAACCGTACAAATCTGCGATGGAGGTGCGCAGTTGGACACGAATGGGAGGCGGCCCCTGGAGTCGTGAAGGCAGGGCAGTGGTGCCCACAGTGCGCTCATGTAGCTCGTCTGTCCCTAGATGCAATGAGGGAGACTGCCTGTTCACGAGGAGGCCGCTGCCTGTCGACCGAGTACGTTAATGCAGAGACGCGTCTACGATGGAAGTGTGCGGCAGGCCATCAATGGACAGCCATTCCAGCATCCATTAGGAGCGGGAAGTGGTGTCCCTATTGCGCCCACAATCACAGACTCGAACTGAAAGCGATGCAGCGGTTTGCACGAAGGCGCGGAGGAAAATGTCTCTCCACCCTATACATCAACAATCGCCAACCGCTGCTGTGGGAATGTAAGCGGCGACATCGGTGGAGAGCGACGCCCGCGAATGTGAAAGGAGGCAAGCGGAAGTGCGGAACCTGGTGCCTGGAATGTTACAACCTGCGACGCAAGTTCGGCATAAGAGACTCGATCGATAGAATGGAGAAGCTGGCCCAACAGTTAGGCGGCCATTGTCTTTCAAGTGAATACATCAACTCGAAAAGTAAGTTGCTATGGCAATGCGAGAAAGGACACCGCTGGCGTGCAGTGCCTGTATCCGTCAGAAGGGGTTCTTGGTGTCCGGTCTGCGCCAGAAATCAGAAATTGACTCTTGAGGAGTTTAATTCCCTGGCGGCCCAGCGACGCGGCAAGTGTCTGTCGGAGCGCTACAGAAATAAAGACACCCCGCTCCGATGGGAATGCGTGCTCGGGCACCGATGGCAGGCGTCACCAGGAAGGATCAAGCGGGGTTCCTGGTGCGCGAAGTGCGTAAACCTCCAGAGACGTAGCCGCTGGAAGGCAAGAACTCGCGTCGGCAAGGTTCGTCTTAGTGGTTAATCGGGTCGCGACTTTGGCGAACATTGCGAACCGCTGATTTTTGGGAAAGAAACTGGGCGTTACGACAAGCCGCTGTGGGTGCGATCCGACAAGTTCGAAGAGCTAATCAATATACAACTCGAAAATTGTACTTGAAGCGCTAAGCACTAATCTTGGGGGACCAGTAGAGAAGTCCGCGACGTTGCGAAAACGAGGCCCATGCAGAAGTTGGATATCTCGCAAATGAAGGCGCTCGCTGGGAGTAGAGGGGGCAAATGCGTGTCAGCCCTCTATGTAAACTGCGGAGTGCCACTTCTGTGGATATGCGCAAATGGGCATCGATGGAGTGCTGTACCGTCAAGCATTCGAAAAGGAACTTGGTGTCCTGAGTGTGCTGGCGTGCGGCGCGGAACAATCGACCAGATGCAAGAGACTGCCAAGTCCCGCGGTGGCAAGTGCCTCTCGGAAAACTATCGTAACACCGCGACAAAACTGCGGTGGCTCTGTTCGGCGGGCCACGAATGGTGCGCTTCGCCTCTTCAAGTGAAAAAAGGGCACTGGTGTCCATTCTGCGCTCGGGTCGCTCCCCTTAGCTTGTCCGCCCTGCGACGAATCGCCGCCCAAAAAGGTGGTTGCTGTCTGTCGCATGTTTATGTGAATTCTTCACATCCGGTGCGCTGGAAATGCGCCGTCGGCCATGAATGGCTGGCTAATGCACACTCGATCCGGGCTGGAAACTGGTGTCCGGTCTGTGCTCACAACCAGAGATTAAGATTAGAGGAAATGCGTCAAGTTGCGAAAGAACGTGGGGGGAGGTGTCTATCAACCAGTTACAAGGACGCGGGTACGCCTCTCTTGTGGGTATGCAGACATGGACATCAGTGGAAAGCATGTGCAGCGAATGTGAAAGCCGGGGTCCGCAGGAAAGGAAGTTGGTGTAGCGAGTGTTACAACGAGCGACGAAGATTTCATGAAAGACTGAGCATAACAGCAATGAACAATTTGGCGAACGCGCGTGGGGGCACGTGTTTGTCTGCAGAATGTCTTGGTAGCAAATTCAAATTGACTTGGAAATGTGAATTGGGTCACCAGTGGCAAGCGGCGCCATCGTATATCGTCCAGGGCACTTGGTGTCCGGTATGTGCCCGCAACCAGCGGCTTGGTTTACCACTTTTTCAGGAGCTTGCAGCAACCAGAGGCGGAATGTGTTTGTCTAAGAAATATGTAAATGAGCGCACCGTTCTCCAGTGGCGATGCGCGGAGGGACATGAATGGAAGGCAATGCCGGAAAAAATAAAGCGAGGGTCGTGGTGCCCGGCATGCGCCAACATACGTAGGAGAAGCGAGTGGCTGCCTAAACGAAAGGCCCAGCAACGTGAGTTCTACAGAGCTGCAATGCCCGCGAACGCGCGACAGGCACCCATGAAGAACGTCTGATGGTGTATCAGAATATTTCTGAGGAGGAACCGAACAAAGCCGACTCACTGTAGCTACCGCATGTTGACCTCTCGCATCACCGGGCAAATGGCCGTCACTGGCCAGAAACCCAAAAACGCTACGCTTGCGTGTTTGGTATTATGCAAGGGAGCCACACCTATGAAGGAATGTGAGCAATTTGCTGACGACCTGTGGGTAGTGGACGGCCCGAACGTGCGCGACTTCGGAATCGTGTTTACGACCCGTATGGTCATTGCGAGGCTTTCTGACGGTGCATTGTGGGTGGATTCGCCAGTCCCTGCTTCGTCCGATACGCTCAGAGGTGTAACTGCGTTGGGGCCGGTCAGATATCTTGTTGCCGCGACTCCGAGGCACGTTTGGCGGCTGGCGGAATGGCACGCGCAGTTCCCCGAAGCGGAGTTATGGGCCGCGAAGCCTTCTTCGTTCACATTGAAAAAAGGCAGCCCGGAGTTCACAGGGATTCTGACGGACACTACCCCGCGGGCTTGGGCAGAGGATTTCGACCAAGTCACATTTAGGGGGAACCCGTTCATCGAAGAGGTCATTTTTCTTCACAAAAAGTCTGGGACAGTCATACTGGATGACCTAATACAGAATCACCTACCTGTGAAAGGTAAGCCTCTTCGCAATACGTTATTCAAACTTGTCGGCGTCTTGTATCCGGGAGGTGGCGTTCCGCTTGATGGCAGGCTTTCCTTCATTCATCGCGACCTTGCGCGGCGATCGCTCCAAAAGCTGCTTTCCTGGGATTTCGACAAGCTGGTCATCGCTCACGGCGTGTGCATTGAAAAAGGCGCAAAGGCTTTTGTGGAACGGGCATTTCGATGGCTGGTGTAAGTGAGAATCGGACGATGAGCCGAAGGCGGCTGCTCTTTGCTCCTTGCGGTTTCAACCTGGCGGAGACGAGCCGGATGCTAGAGATCGCCAAGGGTGTTGCGGGGTCTCCGATAGCCAGCGAGCTCTTTGAAATTCACTTCATTTCCGATGGCGGCGATTTCGAGTCCCTGATCGAGAAGCACGGCTTTGCCTTGACGCGCATGGAGCCGCGCCTAACAGCGGAGAAAATCGAGCACATTGCCAAGGTGGATCGCGGCGAAAAGTTCTCATCGGCTTTCACCAATGCCGAGATGATCCGGCGAGTGGAAAACGAAATCTCTGTTCTCAAGAGACTGACCCCTGTTGCGGTCGTCACTGGCTCGTATCCATCGATTCCAGTTACCTGCCGAGTGCTTAAGATTCCCCTCGTTTGGGTCGTGCAATCCACTTGGCTCCCTGCTTTCTTTGAACACGGCGCGGGCATGACGGACCACGTGCGCCCCGGCGCGATCAAGGCGGTCGCCGACGCCTGCATCCTCGTATTTATCAATTTCTGGATCAGGCACGGCTTTTTGAATTCTGTGAACCATGCCGCAATATACTTTGGCGTTCGGGGATATGAGTCAATTTTCAGTTACTGGCGCGGCGATATTACCCTGGTCGCGGAGCCACCCGAATTCTCCGGGGTCCAACTGCCTCCCGATCATTTCTTCACGGGTCCTCTCATCCCCCAAAACGAGTTTATATTGCCTGAGGAAATCGAGAATATTCCGACGGACAAGCCCATCATCTACTTCGCCATGGGAAGCTCCGGCAGCCGCGAGATCGTCGCAAGAATCATCGAGAGCTTCGAGGGTAAGCCATACCGCGTGATCGCTCCGGTGAAGTTCCAACTCGCCCAAGTCCAGGGCGTGCCAATTCCGTCGAATGTTCTCATTACTGATTGGCTCCCTGCGCTCCAAGTCAATAAGATGGCCGACCTGGCGGTGATTCATGGCGGAATCGGCACGGTGATGACGGCTGCGCTTGCTGGCAAACCCGTCGTCGGCGTCGGAATGCAGATGGAACAGGTCGCGAACTTGGCGAGTCTGGAAAGGCTAGGCTTCGCGATCCGCGTCCGAAAGTCGCGTAACCCGTCTCGAAAGGTTCAAGAAGCGATTGCGAAGCTGTTGAATGACAAGAGCGCAAAAGCCAAGGCTGCCGAATTTGCCGAGTCCGTTGCCCGATGGGACGGCGCGAGACTGGCGGCAGAGAAGCTGGTCGAACGCTACGGCGGATTGAGCTGAGCACCCACTAGGATAATCAGCTCCCAAGTGGGCGCTGTACATTCATCGAAGGCCCCGAGCCGGTGATGGACTAACCGAAAATCATTCCGGGCCAGAAGTCCGGTTGTGGAAGGTTAGAAAACTCCGCATGGAAAGTGGCCGTAGCGAACGGATGACGGGCAACCCTGACCTAATCCGGTAAGGGACGGTCAGCCCACAACCAATCGGGGTGCGCCTGAGAGCATTGCCCGACAAACTACCGCAATCAGAGATTGCGGTTCTTAGCGAGAGAAGACTACTCCATGTGGCCGACCCGATCCCTTCCAGCCGTGAGGCCAATCCCGGTCCGCGAAGTTGAACCCAGCCTTTCCCGCAGCATCATGAAAGGCGTTGTCCATGGAGAGGGCGCCGGTAGCCTGGTCCAGTTTCAGCATGAAAAGACGAGACTCCGATCCAGTCACCACCAAGCGCTGTGTCTTGGCGTCCCATCCCGTCCAGTGCGGCTTGAACGTGTCGCTAATCTTCAATCGAGAGACTTCCACTGGCTTGGTCGCATTTGAAATGTCGAGCACGATCAAACCGTTCGTCGCTCCTGCGCTCTGCACCAGGTAGTGCCCGACGACGGTTGGAACCCCGCACCAGTTGCCGGGAAATGTATAGACGAGTTGCGACTTAGGCGCATCGGTATCCACGCCAGTGATGCGCTCGAGTCCGCAGCCGAGCGTCTGTACAAAAATGGACCCATCCGGGCCAAGACGGGGCTCTTCCGGACTGATCTGCGCGTAGCGATTCTCCCCCACATCGAAGTACGCGGTCTTGAGCAGTTTGAGATCGGACAGACGCCACACCTGATAGGTGACGCCCGCAAAAATGTCCTCGTCGTGCATGGAAGAGTTTGTGGAGACGACACGGTCGAGCCCGGGAAGGACGACCAGGCTGTAAGGCGTCAACAGCGCGCCGGCAAACGCTGGATCGGCGCTGCTGGCTGAGCGAATTACGTTGCCCTGGTCATCGATCTCGACCAGGCCGCCAGTTTTGCCCATCGGTTCCATAGTCGGGCCGTGGTGCGCGTGCTGAAAGGTCGCGAGCACGTGTCCGTTGGGCAACCGGAGGTAGGAGTGCGGGTGCATGTAGCCCGCCATGTCAGTAAACGAGGTCGCGACCTTCGGATGCAGCGGATCGCGCACATCCCAGATGAAAGTCCGGCCCGCGTAATGATCGTTGGCAAAAAGCATGCCGCTGGCGGGCATCGTGTATTCGGTGTGATGGATGAGTCCTGTCTGCTGATCGGTGACCACGGTCGTCACCAGATGCCCGTAGCCCGGCGACGCAGGGTCGGCGTCGATCACTGCGAGAAAGTCGTTGCCAACGCTCGCCGGGTCGCCGGTCCAGGCAAACAAATAGTGGCCCGATGCTTTGACTGGCGGCTCTTGAGGCTGCATCGGAAGGACAATTGCGCCAAGAATCACGGCCAGGGCAAATAAAGTGCGTTGCATGTAGCCTCCAACGGCTCGACTGTCATTTGCTGATGCGAAAGCATATCAGCTCTATATGTTGGCGGAAATCGACCACGCAAAAAAAGCCCTACTTAAAGAGTTTCTGCCGACAAAATGGCGGCATCATTGTGTGCAAGTCTGCAGTACTGCCCGAGTGACGAGCTAACCGGAAGTCATTGCGGGCAAGAAGTCCGGTTCAGGAAAGTGACGTCTCGCAGAAGGTCGATTGCTTCTCATCTCCGCGAACCCGTTGCAGGGCCGTGACGGGCACTTCAACACTTACGCGACTCTAGAGGAGTCAGTCGGCTTTTTTCGACAAGCGAATTACCCAGCTTTACTTTCCATCCGTTGAAAAGGCCAGGAGAAGATTGCCGGGCATCCCTGCGTTAATCGAATATCCCGACATGACATGAACCATTCCTCTAGCCACCACAGCTCCGGAATAGTTGAGCGAGCAGCCTTGGCCGTCCGCCGAGTTCACGGTCTGAAATCGGCCGGAGGTGTCAAAATCCCAAACGATGGCGCCCGAGTCTGTGAAAAGACGACTCCAGAAATCAGGGTCGCTGGACCAGGCTGGGCAGCACTGCATCCCGGCTTTGCGAGACACGCCGGTGCGGCAGGCGCGACGGACCAAAGGTTGCGTTGCCTCGGCTATATCAAGACTTTCCTATCAAAAGCGCGAAAGTCGCCAGAAGCGCGAAGGTGTCGATTCGAGCAACAATGCGTTACCCTTGAACGAGCGTGAGAGCCTGGTTCGCAAACAGCAGAGTGAAAGCAGCGCCGAGGTTCGGCATCCATACTTGGCACGTGAAACAGGGCTAGTATGGCCGAGCCGAGGAGTCGAGACGATGAAAACGAGGGGTTTCAAAGTGGGAGATCAAGTCAGTTGGAATTCGGAGGCCGGCCGGGTCAACGGCACGATCACAAAGGTGATCACGACCGTGACTGAGTTCAAAGGCTACAAGGTCCACGCAAGCAAGGATGAACCGCAATACGAGATCAAGAGCGATAAGACTGACCATATAGCGATGCACAAGGGCTCGGCACTGACCAAGGTTTCAGCGTGAAGCGTCTTCCCGGCAAATCCCCGTAACCTGAAGTGGTATTGTCCATCGCGCGGACCTACCGACCGGGTGAGCGATTCCGGTCAAAATTGCACACAATCGTAGATTGCGGGACCGTATGATCTACTGAAGCGCGTCACCGCAAGCCTGAATACAGAGCATTCGGCGTGAAGAAGAGCTTGACGCGCGTTTAAGCCGCGATTCTTACGCGATGGTGTAATGTGAAAAGACCGTGTATTTTTACCGTTGGCCATTCCACAAGATCGATTGATGAATTTTTCGAGCTATTGCAAGCGCATGGCATTAAGGGAATTGTGGACGTCAGATCAATACCTAGATCGCTTCACAATCCTCAGTTTAATGCCGATGACCTGAAGCAATCCCTCCAACGAGAACATATGAGCTACAAACACATTAAAGAACTCGGCGGTCTACGCCGTGCAAGAAAGGATTCGATTAATACGGGATGGCGCAACGCCTCGTTCCGAGGTTTCGCTGATTACATGGCAACTCAAGAATTTTCGGAAGGACTGGAAGCGCTTATCAAGATCGCAGCTGCCAGACGCACTGCAATTATGTGCGCTGAGGCAGTGCCTTGGCGCTGCCATCGCTCCCTCATTGCTGATGCATTAGCGAGTAAAGGATGGATGGTGCGGGATATTATGAGCCGCACCGTCGCCGCAAGACATCGGCAGACTCCGTTTCTGAAGATAAAGAAAGGGCGGCTTGTATACCCTGAGGAGCCTCCGCCGAAGTAACTACTATGGTGGGACTAGCCACGATTTGACCGGGTCATGCCAGGTTTCAAAGTCCCTCTTATCGACGCCCTCAAGGATGCTGAAAAACGCATTCTAGGACGAAACAACTTCGCTGCAGTTTCCTGTTTAATTTTCGGTTCCAGCAGCTCACCTCCTTTCATCGTCGGTTTAGTTGAATTTTTCGCGATGTGATAAATCGATGTTATTAAACAAGGGTCTGCAGACTCGACTTTGGAAGATCGGAGGTTCGCACCTGTACGCCGGAAAAATCACTCGGGACGATTTCGGTGGGCATCGGCATCGCCAGTTATCGGGTGCCGATGTTAAAACCAGAAGCAGAGGGAGTCCCTAGCACAAATACAAATCGCACGAGAAGTATGCGACAAGGTAGGGCTCAGTCTCCTTTCTGTTCGTGTTCCTCGATGACTTCCGAACTTACGCCCGTCACGCAGGGCTCTAGGCTTAAACGGCTGACGATCTGTTCGAGCGCGCATGTGCGCGAAACTAACGAGTGGGGCCCAAACCGGGGTCCAACTTGCCCGTTCTGGGGAGGCCAATGTCGGGGTTAAGCGGTACAGAATCAATGGTTAGTTATAAAGTTAACAGCCGAATGCTGTGCCATTGAGCTACCGGGGATCCGTATAGGAAGGACAACTGTCTTACTTAAAAATTCTAGCCATACCGGTGCCTACTGCTATCGAACTGGAACGCGTAAGCTATCGCCTGACCGGCCGTACTAGAAGTGGAATACAACCGCTGCAACTGCCTGGAAGTTGTTCTGACCAAGACTGAAGAATGCTGTGCGAACCCAATCCAATTCTCCACGCAAGGACAGTCTTGCGTTCAAGCGGTAATCGAGCCCTCCTCCTGCTTGTATCGTCCACGTGTTACGGCTTGCGTCTGCTGTCTGCGGCTGCAGGTGCGCGCCTCCGAAAAGCACATGCCCGAAAGGTTCGAACTGTGACCGCCTGGCTCCGATCCGAACGCCACCTGCCCCGCCGAAATATTTCACGTGCTCGTTTTGGTATATCTCGGGGGCAAATCCGGTCACCAGATTGCCTTCCACTGCAAACCAGTCGTTCGTAAAATATGTGACTGTTGTGTTCAACCCCACCAGACTGGCGTCAATCCGCGTCGATTGAAAACGCAAAAACTCAACACCAAGTCCCAGCTGCCAACGGTAATCGTCTCTGTCTCCGAAAATATACTTGGGCTTGGCCGCCGGAGCAGCAGCAGGTTCCGCTGGAATCGGCTCGGCCGGGCTGGCCAGAGCGAAGTTGGCGGGCCCTGAAGTAACTGCCGCTGACGCATCCATTAAGTTAAGTCCTGAAAAGGAACTCGCGCTAAATGGCACCGCATTTGTCCAGTTATCGGACGCCGTGACCGTTTCCACCTTTTCCTGCGCGTGCACCTTGCTCGCCCATCCCAGTGCCAGGACGAACAACAGTCCAACGAGTGGTGTTCTCATACTCATCCATGCCTCTCCCAGCCAGCGTCCCTGAGGGTTTCCGGCCTATGGTGCGTTAGGTTACCCAAATTCGACCCATCTGGCAGACACAAACTCCTGAGTCAGTGTCGGGGCGGTCAATGCCGCAGACTGGGTAGGGATACTATATCTCAAAAAGCACGGATTGGGAGAGACAGGATCTAAGATTTTGATGTACTTGCGGCAGAACGAGTCAGTATTTTTATGGTTCGGGGACGGTTTGAGGCAGACGTGTGTACCTGCTCGGTTCAGGTTCAGTCTGACTTCATCATGGCACGAGTCTGTAGTTGTGAATGCCAGCACCCAGCGAAAGACTCGAACCTGCAACCTGTGGGACCCACCACACCCGCCTCATCCACGGATGTTCGCTCGTCATCATGCGGTGTCCGACATAATCCAGAATCGTCGGCGTAACCTGCGTGGCGAAATACATTGCGTTGGAGTTGGCGAACGGTCGCATGACGGGATCGCTTTCGACACCATAGTTGCCGGAAATTGCGCGCCTCGTGGTATAGGCATCGAATACGGCTGCACTGTGTCCAAACGCGACCAGACCATACCAAATCTTGCGTTCGCGAGCTGTTTCATAGCTTCCGTGCGCGGCAGGCTTCGCTGGCGTATTTCTTAGGGGGTCGGCAGCGGCTGTGATGCTCGAGGAACTTGCCTCCGCGTCAGCCTTAGGCTGAGGCACTTCCGGCAGGGAGTCAGCGTCGTGTGTCGAAGCGGATTCTTCCGAATGCGCATTCTGCAGAGGGGATTGCTCCCGACGTGAGGCTCGATCTTCAATAGAAAGAGATGGAGAAAAAATCAGGACCAGAATCGCTAGAAACAAGACTCACCTCAGTTTGTCGTAGCTCAGGGGTGGGATCCTGATTCGCCGCGACTTCATCAAGTTACTGTTCTGCGGAACAGGTGTCACTGGCCCATCGGTCATGGAATACGTAGTACTTTTTTACGTGAGGATTTTTTGTGCCACCCGACTGAGGCATCCCGTAGCGGAGCGTAACTTGCTGTAATGAAGGCCCTTCCTTGAACGGAATC
This sequence comes from Candidatus Acidiferrales bacterium, assembly GCA_963723725.1. GTDB lineage: Bacteria > Acidobacteriota > Terriglobia > Acidiferrales > UBA7541 > Acidiferrum. The sequence continues at coordinate 92,773 of CAVRSA010000007.1, read as the reverse complement.
GATTAAAGCCTAAGGCCCGTGCCCCATTACCTGCGAAATTAACCTTGAGTCCTGCTATAATCCCGCCCAACCAGGGAGTTCCCCAAACTCCGGGAGGAATAGTGGTTCCAGACTCTTCATCGGCGAAGCGTGCACCCACTCCCAAACGAGAATCCAAACCACCAAAATTTATTGTCGTCGAAGGACCGCTCCGCGTCGGGAAAACCACCTTGGCTCGCATTCTCGCGGAACGTTTGCACGCGCGCCGTATCTACGATTGTGAAGACAATCCGTTTCTTGCTGATTTCTATGTCGAAAAAGCAGGAGCCGCGTTTCGTGCCCAACTCTATTTTTTGATGGAGCGACAGAAGCGTTTGCGCGAGGGCATCTCGGCGGAAGTTCCCGGCCTGGTGATTTCCGACTTCTTGATGGAGAAAGACCGGATTTTCGCGAATTTGAATCTGGATGACGAAGAATTGAAGCTCTACGATCGGTATTATGAATCTGTCACGCAGGATTTACCGCAACCCGATCTGGTCATTTACCTCCAGGCCAAACCGGAAGTTTTGCGCACCCGTATTGCGAAGAAAAAGGTTGCGGAAGAAAAGCAGATTTCTCCAGCCTACGTAGAAGAAGTTTCCCGCGCCTATGAACATTTCTTCTTTCGCTACTCGGGCGCGGATTTGCTGGTAATTGAAACCTCGGAAATTGATTTCGTCGAGCGAAGCGAGGATTTACAACAACTCCTCGCCCGGTTACAAGAACCGGTAAAAGGAACCCAATATTTCCTGCCCCTTGGCGGATCAGACTAGTCGTTTTGCTTTCATCATTCGCAATCGGAAGAGCTTTTTCGTAACAACTCGCACGACGAACGGGGGAATACCATGGATCGGTGTACGCGACGTAAGTTTTTTGCGACGACTCTGGCCAGCGGAGCGCTCATCGGAGCAGACCGCTTGCTCGCAGAATCGCTGACCCCCGATCTCGCGAAAGGCACTCCTTCGCCTGTTCCTCCTGTCAGCAGTGGCAAGCGTCCGATCATCATTTCTGCGGCGAACGGACTGAATTCCCTGCAGAACGGAATGGATATTCTGAGAAACGGCGGCGACACCCTCGATGCCGCGGTGGCGGTTGTAACAGTTGTAGAAGACGATCCGAACGATGATTCCGTCGGTTACGGCGGATTGCCCAATGAAGAGTGCGTCGTCGAGCTTGATGCCAGCGTCATGCATGGACCTACCCGCCGGGCGGGCTCGGTCGCCAGCGTGCAGAAAATCAAGAACGTCTCTCGCCTCGCAAAAACGGTGATGGAGCGCACAAATCACGTGATGATTGTGGGCGATGGGGCGAGAAGGTTCGCCGTCGACGAGGGCTTCGCGGAAATGAACCTGTTAACCGACCACTCCAGAAAAATCTGGCTCGCCTGGAAAGCGAAAACCAGTTTCAATTGGCGGCCGGGAACAGACAGCCCGGAGTGGAAAGCGGCAATGTCGCAGATTTTCGATGGCGATCAGACGAAGATTGCCTACGCCGAACGCGTCATTTCGCGCCCGCCCACGGGTACCATCAATTGCCTGGCCGTCGGCGAAAAAGGTGAAGTGAGCGGAACCACCACGACCTCGGGACTGGCCTGGAAAATTCCTGGAAGGGTGGGAGATTCTCCCATCATCGGGGCCGGACTGTATGTCGATGGTGACGTAGGAGGTGCCGGCTCTACCGGCAAAGGCGAAGAAAACATCAAGATTTGCGGCGGCCATACGATCGTCGAACTCATGCGCGGTGGCATGAAACCGACGGCTGCATGCCTTGAAGCCATGGGCCGGGTAGTGCGTAACTACAACAAGGACAAGACAAGACTGCAAACTTTCCATCTTTATTTCTATGCTGTAAACAAAGACGGCGAATACGGTAGTGCATCGCTTTGGAAAAACGGCTATGAAGAAAACCAGATTGCCAGTTTTGCAGTTCATGACGGAACGAAAGCACGGCTGGAACACTGCACGCCTTTTTTCGACGAAGTCGGTCACGAGTCGTAAGATACATCGAGAAAACAGGTTGGGTGCTACTACATCATGGATCAGGCTAACATCCTAATTATCGGGGGTGGCGTAGTCGGATGCGCCATCGCCGAAGCCGTTTCCCGCCATTGGCAAGACGTTTATCTCGTTGAACAATATCCGAGGTTTGGCATGGCCACCAGCACGCGCAACAGTGGCGTGATCCATTCCGGAATTTACTACGACAAGGATTCGCTGAAGGCACGGCTGTGCGTTTCGGGCAATACTCTCACCAAGGAATTCTGCAAGAAACACAATGTTCCGCACAAAACGACCGGCAAACTGGTCGTCGCCAAAAACTCGCATGAGCAAACTGATCTCGCAGCATTACTCAAAAAAGGTGAAAACAACGGCGTCGAGGGACTACGAATCATTGACGCCGCAGCGATACGGGCGAAGGAGCCACATATCCAGGGATCTTCTGCGCTCGAGGTGCCCTCGACGGGAATCTGCTCTGCCGAAGAACTGGTGCATGCCTTTGCCCGCGTAGCCGAGAGCCGTGGCGCCAATCTCGTGAATTACGCGAAGGTCGTGGCACTGGAGCCGAAGAAGAATCTCGTACAGGTGCTTTTACAGATCGGCGATGATAAATCCTCCGTAACGGAAACGATCGAGGCACGCTGTGTAATCAATGCCGCGGGGTTGTACGCTGATGAGATCGCGCAGCTGCTGGGGCCTCGTCCGTGGACAATTCATCCGGTGCGCGGGGAGTATTGTGAAATTCGCGGAAAGCGAGCGGAACTGATCAACGCGCTTGTCTATCCACTGCCCCGTCACGATGCGCTTTCGCTCGGACTGCATTTCACTAAAACGCTTTGGGGAACAACCCTGGTCGGTCCAACCGCCGCCTACGTCGACACCAAGGACAACTACGAACGTGATCGCCTGACCATCCCCGAATTTTTGGCCGATGCCAGGACCATGCTTCCTGATCTGGCAGAAAGCGATCTGCAATTGGCCTACACCGGCCTTCGCCCTAAATTATTGCCAGAAGGGAAAGGCGGATTTGTCGATTTTGTAATTGAACCGGACCAGGAAATCCCTCAGATCATTCAGTTGATCGGAATCGAATCCCCTGGATTAACGGCAGCTCCTGCAATAGCGCAGCTCGTTTCAGGTCTGGTCAAGACTGCCTTGAACTAGATTACTCAATTACGATCTCAAGAAATTTCTTTTTGCCCGCACGCAGTAGAAATCGCGCGGGTTTGCTGAAGTCAATTTCCTTCCGGATATCTTCTACGGTGACTCCGTCGATTTCAACACCTCGCTGCTTGATCAGCCGTTCGGCTTCGCTCTTTGACGTCGAAAGATTCAGTTCGACCAGAAATGCGGCTAACTTTCTGGCCGGCCCGATGGCAATCCTGTGAACCGGCGCTTCTGCCGGCGCTTGCCGATCCCGAAATACCCGTTGGAAATGGGCCGCGGCTTTGCGCCCTTCCTCAGCACCCTGAAAGCCCGATACCACTTCTTCCGCCAGCTGCATCTTTGCATCCATTGGATGCAAGACTCCGCTTGCGACTTCCTGTTTGAGCGAAGCGATTTGCTGCGGCGTGCGGTCCGTAACGAGCTCGTAATAAGACCACATCAGTTCGTCGGGGATCGACATCATCTTGCCAAACATTTCCTGCGGCGCTTCGGTTATCCCCACATAATTGCCGAGGCTCTTTGACATCTTTCGTTGCCCGTCCAGACCCACGAGAATGGGCATCATTACCGCTACCTGCAACTCCTGATTGTATTCACGCTGTATTTCCCGACCAATTAACAAATTGAATTTCTGCTCAGTAGCTCCGAGCTCAACGTCGGCTTCGAGCACGACCGAATCGTAGGCTACGAGCAGCGGATACAGGAATTCATGCACCGAAATAGGCTGTTGACTCGAGAGTCTTGTCCGGAAATCTTCGCGTTCGAGCATGCGCGCCACACGGTATTTCGCGCACAACCGTACAATATCGTAGCTGCTGAGCTTGTCGAGCCACTCGCTGTTATAGCGCACCTCGGTTTTGCTGGGGTCCAGGATCCGGAAAACCTGCTCGAGATAGGTTTCGGCATTCGCCCTGACCTGCTCTTTGGTAAGAGGAGGTCGCGTTTCCGACTGGCCCGTCGGGTCGCCGACCATAGCTGTAAAATCACCGATCAGAAACACAGCCGTGTGCCCCATCTCCTGGAAATGTTTGAGTTTCCGGATGACAACGGTGTGTCCCAGATGAATGTCTGGCGCCGTAGGATCGACTCCGAGTTTGACGCGCAGTGGCTTGCCGGTCTTCAGGGATTTTTCGACCTTGCTGCGTAATTCCGCCTCCGGAACAATTTCTGAAACACCTTTCCTGAGGTAAGCCAGCTGCTCGTCAACAGGCCTGAATTTGGCTTCGCTTGTCATTGGACTTGGTTGTTAAAGTGCTTCGCCTTTCCATCCGCGTCAAACCAGACTTTTCCATCCGCGATCATAATGCCCTGCTCATTCACAAACATATGATGGGGAATCCCCTTGGCAATCTCTGCGACGAATGAGGGAGTGAATATCTTCTCATACAGTTTCAGGAAATCAGCCCGGTTGCTGATTTGCTTCCGTTTTCCGTCATCAAAGTAGGTTGCCGGATATGCCACGTAGCCCTTTGCAAGTTCCGGTTTTCCGCCAAGAACCGCGTCATAAAATGCCCGTGCATTTCTTTCGACAAGTGCGTCGCTTGAAGCGCCGGCTGGGCCATAACGCTGGTTACCCGGAGGAACGCACTCATGGTCGAGCTGCAAATAAACCGGATAGCTGGTCTTTCCGTCGGCGCTGGTCCACGTGCCCTCAAGCACTTCTGCCTGGAGCGGACTCGCAGTCTCGAACTTCGGACTGTGTTCGGCGAAATGCAATTGAAACCGGGACTGGTCTTTAGGATCCGTATCCCGTAGCGAAATGTCGCGAGCTGAAGTATATTTTCCGGACAGTTCGATATCTTTCAAATCCTTCTTGTAAAAATAGGAACCCACAAGGCTCTGGTCCCGGGCATACAGGGCTAAACCGATTTCCGTGTTCTTCGCGATCGTCCCGCGGTACTCGTTACACGAACCGTTCTTGATTTGTGCAAAGACGGGCCCTGAAAGCAGCACCATGACGAATAAGCGAAGAAGAAGGCGATTGATCATGTTCTGATGACCCTTCGCCCTTTGATCTCGTATTTTCCTTCTAAAACAAGATTTACCGCTTCGGTATAAATGCGGTGTTCCGCCGCGAGGATCCGCGCCGAGAGCGACTGGTCATCGTCATCGTCATGTACGGGAACTGTTGCCTGGAGCACGATCGGCCCGGCATCCAGATTCTCGTCGACAAAGTGAACTGTGCAACCGGCAAATTTCACGCCGTACTCAAGCGCCTGCCTTTGCGATTCGAGTCCGGGGAAGGAAGGTAACAACGAGGGGTGAATATTCAGTATCTTCTGGGGAAATTCCGCGACAAAAAAGGGCGACAGCAACCGCATGTAGCCGGCCAGACAGATCAGATCCACTTTTTGTTCGTGCAAGACCGCGATGACCTTGCGGTCGTACGCTTCCCTTTCCAGCCCTTTCGATGGAATGGCCAGAGCCGGAATTCCCCGCGCTATTGCTCGCTCTAGCCCTGGCGCGCCTGGCTGGTTGCTGATGACGATGGCAATTTCCGCGTCTGGTATGCGTCTCTGGGACACACTGTCAGCCAGCGCTTCAAAATTCGATCCGCGTCCGCTTAAGAGCACAGCAATTCGCTTGTTCATTGCGAAAAAACGTTAGCACATCTAAAGGGGTGAGCAAAATGCTGCACGCGCAGTCGGAAACTAGAGATTGAGTGCACCGGAATAAACAACACGGGCCTTCCCGGTGTCTCCCTTTTCAATACGCCCAATCCGAAAGAATTTTTCCCTGCGACGCTTCAGGTCGGCTTCCACTTCCTTGACGTAGGCCGCGGGCACGCTGACGATCATGCCGATACCCATATTAAAGGATTGCAGAAGCTCGTCGGAATCCATTTCGCCAACTTTGGCAAGGTACTTGAAGATAGGGGGAATTGGCCAGGTATCGAGATCGAGCGTGGCCTTCACCCCGCTCGGCAGAACACGGGGAAGGTTTCCCGGAATTCCTCCCCCGGTAATGTGCGCCAGAGCCGAGACCCAACCCTTTGCCAGAATCCCCTTGAGAGCGGGAGCATAACTGACGTGCGGCTTCAGGAGCTCCGCACCTATCTTGTTTCCTACTTCGGCCACATACGTGTCCGGCTTATGCTTGGCTACCTCGAAAACCAGTTTTCGTGCGAGTGAATACCCATTGGTGTGCAGACCCGCTGACGGCAAACCCAGGAGCGTGTCACCCGGCTTCACCGCTTTTCCCGTCAGCAGGTTCTTGCGCTCAACAATGCCCACGATGAATCCCGCCAGATCATATTCGCCCGGAGGATAAAAACCCGGCATTTCCGCCGTCTCCCCGCCAATCAGCGCGCAACCGACTTTTCGGCAGGACCGGCTCATGCCGTCAACCAGTTGCTCCACAACGGCGGGGTCCAATTTCCCCATTGCGAGATAATCAAGAAAAAACAGGGGCTCCGCGCCCTGAACCAGAATGTCGTTCACGCAATGGTTAACAAGGTCTCCACCTACGGTCGAGTGAACCCCCATGGCCATCGCCACTTTCAATTTTGTGCCAACTCCATCGGCACTGGAGACCAGCACCGGTTCTTTCCATTTTTTCCAATCGAGGGCGAACAGGCCACCAAAGCCACCGATTCCACCCAGCACCGCCGGCGTAAACGTTCGACTGGCTAGATGCCGGATCCGCTGCTTGGCATCGTCGGCAACAGCAATGTTGACTCCTGCATCGGCGTATTTCATGATCTGCCGCCTTGACCGGCTCAGTTGAAAAGTAAAAGTCTTGAAAATCCTTGCTGCGTAGCGCTTCTGGGCACGGTGGTTGCTACCGCGGGCGGGCAACCGGTCCCAAGTCACTCTTTGGGCGTACTTAATTCTACTACGACCGAATCCGCCGGGTTGTCGATTCAGCCAGCTACAGCTTAAAACAAATGGAAGAGCCGACGCCAGCGGACCGTACCTGGGTGAATCAGTGCATTTCCATACGCCAAAAACCGTGCACCGATATCACCATTCCAGGCGTCCCGTGGCGCGTCGAGTGACATATAGATCAGAACGGGAGTGCCCAGAATATCGTTGCGAGGGACGCAACCCCAGTAGCGGCTATCCAGGGAATTTTCCCGGTTATCCCCCATGACAAAATAACAGTTGTCCGGAATCTTGTACGGCAATCCCGGAAAATCCCCGATCAACTGGCCGTGCGACGGAGCTTCCGTCCGGCCCAGTGTGTAATTCTCTTCCAGTTTTTTCCCATCGATCCACACGGCACCGTCATGAACATCAACCGTTTCTCCGGGCAATCCGATGACCCGCTTCACGTAATCAGGCAGCGTGCTGTCGTAGGGTGGTTTAAAAATGATGATCTGCTGCCGTTTGGGATTTTTCCACAAGGGTACATGGATGTTCGTAAACGGTATCCCGGCATCGTACCCCAGCCGGCTCATGATCAGATGATCACCGATCAGCAAGGTGTTTTCCATCGACGCTGAGGGAATCACTCGCGCTTGTCCGAGCGTGCCGTTGATCAGCATGAAAGCCAGTATCACCCAGAACCACGCGATGATCTCGCTCTTCACTTTCGCGCTCATCGGTATTTCGGGCGCCTTCTCTGGTTCTTTTCTGTTCTTCTCTTTTGCTGAGTCAGCTTTCACGCATCACCTTACGCACATTCACAAACATCATCGTTTAGAGCTTGGACCAGGTGCAGAATTAACGGAAGGTTTCAAATATCCTCTTCCAGCGAATCTTACTGGGATGGAGGAGAGCGTTCCCATACGCCAGGAATCGCGAGCTAAGGTCACCATTCCACGCGCCATCCGGTGCATCTACGGACATATAAATGGTAACAGGAGTTCCGAGAATTTCGCTCCGTGGCACAGGTCCCCAGAAACGGCTGTCATAGGAATTGCCGCGGTTATCGCCCATTACGAAATACTCGTCTTGCGGGACGGTGTAGGGCAGCCCCTTGAATGCAGGCAGCCGTTCGCTACGCGAAGGAAGCCAGGTCGGTCCGGTTGTGTAGTCTTCCTCGAGCTTCTTGCCGTCAATCCACACCGCTCCGTCGCGCACATCAATGGTTTCGCCCGGCAAGCCGATCACCCGCTTGATCAAATCCGGCTGGTTGTGCCCGTAAGGCGGCCGAAAAATGATGATCTGTTGCCGGTGCGGATTTTTCCAGAGAGGAATATGCCAGTTCGTAAAGGGAACGCCGGCATCATAGCCAATGCGGCTCATGATCAGATGATCGCCAACCAGCAATGTATTTTCCATCGATCCTGAGGGAATGACGCGGGCTTGTCCGATTGTTCCATTGATCAGAAGGAACGCCAGAATAACCCAGGCCCAGGCGATCATTTCCTTCCGCATACGCGCCGTTAAGGTGGGCTGCTGCTCGCTACTGGCTTTCTTCCTGTTTGCCGATCGCGTTTCAGCCTTCACGTTCCACCGTAACCGCTTCGTGTGTTTTCCCGTTCTCGCGAACTTCCAACTGGACAAGATCGGTGGGATAGATCCCGGTGTAACAACTGGTGCAGAATTTCCCCTCTCGGTCACTCACTGCCTGCTTCAGACCGCCAAGTGAGAGGTATCCAAGCGAATCCGCGCCAAGAAATTTGCGAATATCTTCGGGCGAATTCGACGAAGCGATCAACTCTTCCTTTGTTGGCGTGTCTACACCGTAATAGCACGGGGAAATTGTCGGCGGGCAACTGATCCTCATGTGCACTTCCTTGGCCCCCGCTTCGCGCACCATGCGAACCAGTTTCCGGCTGGTCGTCCCGCGAACAAGGGAATCATCGACGAGCACCACGCGCTTTCCGGCAATCAGGCTACGCACCGGATTTAACTTAAGCTTCACACCGAAGTTCCTGATGGCCTGTGACGGCTCTATAAACGTCCGGCCGATATAGTGGTTGCGGATCAGTCCCATGCGAAACGGGATTTTCGATTCCAGCGCAAATCCGATTGCCGCAGGAACCCCGGAATCAGGGACTGGAACAATCATGTCCGCTTCGACCGGATGTTCCCGTGCCAGCAGCCTTCCGAGCATTTCCCGCGATTCATTCACCGAACGGCCAAAAACTATGCTGTCGGGACGCGAAAAATAGACATGCTCAAAAACACAATACTGGTGTTTTTTCGGCGGACTGAAATGAATTGATTCAAGCCCCGCCCTTGAAATTCGCAGCATCTCGCCCGGTTCGATTTCCCTGACATAGTGAGCATTCAGAAGATCGAACGCGCACGTCTCCGATGCTACGACCCATGCATCCTGTCCATTTTCTCCCGCACCGACGATTTTCCCCAGCACGAGCGGCCTGAACCCGCGCGGATCGCGCACCGCGTACATTTCTTCCGGCGTCAGCACCAGCAGCGAATAGGCACCTTCGACCTGATTCAGGGTGTCACCCAGGGCAGCAGAAAAATTCCGTGCTTGTGATCGTGCAATCAGATGCATGATCACTTCGGTGTCGCTGTTTGTCTGGAAAATCGACCCGCGATGCTCGAGCTTGCGCCGCCATTCCCCTGCGTTTGTCAGATTGCCGTTGTGGCCGAGCGCAATCTTGCCCTTGTTACAATCGATCATGATGGGCTGCGCATTGAGCAGCGCCTTGTCACCGGCGGTTGAATAGCGCGTGTGTCCGATGGCTGCCGTTCCGGGCAGTTTTGCCAGAACGCGTGGCTGAAATATCTCCTCCACCTCGCCCATAGCCTTGTGCATGTTCAGATCGTGGCCGTTGCTGGCAACGATTCCGGCCGATTCCTGGCCGCGATGCTGCAGAGCGTAAAGCCCCAGATAGGTGATATTTGCTGCTTCCGGATGGCCAAAAACGCCGAATACACCACACTCATCGTGAAAGCGATCGTCTGCGTATGCGAGTTTTGGTCTCATGGGAGTTTTAAAGCTCGCTCGAGCGAGTTAGCCCAGGTGTCTTTAAGAGCCGGGACAGGACTCTCGACGACCGTATGCCCGTTATATTGGATGCGGAGAACATTGTCACGTGTAACTTTGCCGATCTCCCGGACCCGTACCTTCTGTTCCCCCGCAAGTTCCCTGATCCGGGAGACTTGTTCCGCGGCAACCGAGACGACCGCGCGGGCTCCGTTTTCTCCAAATAGCGCGTATTCGGCAGGCGCCTGGTCGTCGAACTTGACGTCGGCACCCAGATCCCGAGCTGCAAAGCAGCATTCCGCCAGTGTGACGGCCAGACCGCCATCACTCAAATCATGGGCGGACAGCACGTGGCCCGTCCCGGCGAGCGACACCAGCAACTCGATTAACTGTCGTTCGGCGCTGAGGCGGATTGCAGGAGGTTGCCCGGCCACAATTCCCTGCAATGCTTTCGAATATTCCGAGGAGGAAAATTCTTGATTGAAGTTGCGTCCGCCCACGACCGATTCTCCATCGAGCAGGAGAATCACGTCGCCCGCGCGCTCGAACGCAATCTTCTGAACGTTTTTGGCATCTTCAATAATCCCGAGAATGCCGATCGTCGGTGTCGGATAGATCGACCGTCCAAGTGTTTCGTTGTAAAAGCTGACGTTGCCTCCGGTAATCGGCGTGTCCAGCGCAATGCACGCTTCACCCAGTCCGTCGATGGCCTGTGAAAATTGCCACATCACTTCCGGCTTTTCCGGGCTGCCAAAATTCAGGCAATTGGTCGCGGCCACCGGTCGCGCGCCGGAGGTAGCGACGTTTCGCGCCGCTTCGGCAACGGCATGCATCGCACCGAGACGCGGATTCAGGTAGCTCCAGCGCCCGTTCCCGTCGGTTGCCAAAGCCAATGCGCGTTTGGTCTCCTTCACCCGGACCACAGCCGCGTCACTGGTACCCGGCCCCGCAAGTGTATTGGTACGCACCATGGTGTCGTACTGCTCGGTAATCCATCGTTTTGAAGCAATCGAAGGAGAAGCGAGAAGTTTTCTGAAAGCGGCTGTCAGGTCCGTGCCCTCTTCGGCAAACCGGAACCAGTCTCGTTCAGTTTCCTGTCTGGGCGCCGGGCTTGCGATCGGTCGGTTATATACGGGGCCTTCTTCCGCCAGCGGATGCGCCGGAATTTCTGCGACTATTTTGCCGTGATCCCTTACAACCAGTAGCTCGCCGTCCTTGACCTCGCCGACAACCGTGGCATCGAGCCCCCATTTCTTGAAGACATCGAGCACTTCCTTCTCGCGTCCCCGGTCGGCAACCAGTAACATGCGTTCCTGGGATTCACTGAGCATGATCTCGTAAGGAGTCATTCCCGTCTCGCGCTGCGGCACCTTTGCCAGATCAATTTCGATCCCGGTCCCGCCGCGGGAAGCCATCTCGCAGGTCGAACAGGTCAACCCGGCAGCGCCCATGTCCTGAATCGCGACGACCGCACCGGTCTTCATGGCTTCAAGACAGGCTTCAAGCAGCAACTTCTCGACAAAGGGATCTCCCACCTGCACATTGGGGCGCTTGTGTTGCGATTCTTCGGTAAACTCTGCCGATGCCAGCAACGAAGCGCCGTGAATCCCGTCGCGCCCCGTCTTTGCGCCAACATAGATCACCGGATTGCCGGTTCCCTTGGCTTTGGCAAAAAACAGATCCTCTTTTCGGGCAATTCCCAGAGCAAGGGCATTCACCAGCGGATTTTGCGAGTAGCATGGTTCAAAAACGACTTCGCCGCCCACAGTCGGGACCCCAAAGCAATTTCCGTAATGAGCCACGCCGCGGATCACACCATCGAGGATTCGCCGTTGATTCGCGGCATCCTCTTCCGAGGTTTCTCCGGTGGCAACAATCTCGCCAAAGCGCAGCGAATCCAGGATGGCGATGGGCCGCGCGCCCATCGTAAATATGTCGCGCAGAATTCCGCCTACACCGGTCGTCGCTCCCTGAAAAGGCTCCACATAACTCGGATGGTTGTGCGATTCGATCTTGAATGCAGCCACCAGGCCATCGCCGATATCCACAACACCGGCGTTTTCGCCCGGGCCCTGAACGACCAGTTTCCCGCGTGTCGGGAGTCTCTTGAGGTGCACCTTGCTGGATTTGTAGGAGCAGTGCTCGCTCCACATCACGCTGAAAATTCCCAGTTCCGTGATGTTCGGATCGCGCCCCAGAATCGTCTGGATCCGCTTGTACTCGTCCGCGGTTACTCCATGTTCGGCTGCAATTTCCGGTGAAACCTTAATTTCGGTCTGTGCTGTCGCCATTTCCCTGCCTAGATCCCCTGTCGTGCGGCCTGCTGCACCCGCTGACAAATCTGTATCGTACGACCTTATGCGGTCGCCTTGCTGGCACCGGCCAGCGCTTCCACCATCGAGCGAAAGATGACCAGACCGTCTTCGGAGTCCAATGCCGGTTCGACGGCACGTTCCGGATGGGGCATCAAGCCAGCCACATTGCGCTCGCGGTTACAGATCCCTGCGATGTTATACGCCGACCCGTTCGGATTTCCTGCGGCATCGTCCTTGCCATCGGCCGTTGTATAGCGGAAGAGAACCTGTCTGTTCGCCTCGAGCCCGGCGAGGGTAGCGTCGTCGCAACTGTAATTTCCATCGCTATGGGCAATCGGGATTCTGAGAATTTGCCCGCGCCTGGCGCTCGCCGTGAACGGGGTGTCTGTCTGTTCGACGCGGATATGTACGTGCTTGCAGATGAAGCGAAGCCCGGAGTTGCGCATCATCGCACCGGGAAGCATTCCTGCCTCAAGCAGAATCTGGAAACCGTTGCAGATACCCAGGACAATGCCGCCACCTTTTGCGAACTTCTCGACCGATTTCATCACCGGGGAGAATCGCGCAATGGCCCCGGTTCGCAGGTAATCGCCGTAGGAAAATCCGCCAGGTAAAATAATCGCATCCGACCCCTGCAGATTTTCCGATTGATGCCAGATGAATTCGACAGGCTTGCCGAGAACACTTCCGAGCGCATAGAAAGCGTCATGGTCGCAGTTAGACCCCGGAAAGACCACAACTCCAAATTTCATTCGTCGCCTCCGGTCGTTAGAAAGGGAAATCTCATTTTACCACAGACGGTCGGGCGGGACGTGGAGCAACCTCGAACCGGCCGGCGGAATGGAAGCAGGGGAAATTCTCGAGACCTGTCGCGAGCTTTAACGTTTTTTCTTGCTGCCTTTCGCGTCGGCGAGCGCCATCTCGCGGCGTTTCCTGGTGACCCATCCCGGTTTATTCACCTGTCGTCCTCTGGCAATGGCCAAGCCTTCGGCAGGAACGTTCTCGGTGATGACGGAGCCAGCTCCGACGTAAGCTCCGTTCCGAATTTCTACCGGGGCGACAAGAGCAGAATCACTTCCGATAAATACCTTATTTCCGATCTTTGTCGGGAACTTGTGAAACCCATCGTAGTTACAGGTGATCGTGCCCGCTCCAATATTTGTTTTTGAGCCGATTCTGGCATCACCGAGGTAACTCAAATGCATCGCCTTCGTTCCTTCGCCGACTACGCTCTTTTTGAGCTCGACGAAGTTTCCGATGCGCACTCCACGCTTCAGGTGAGTCAAGGGACGGAGCCTGGCAAATGGTCCGATAACCACATCCCTGTCAATCCGGCTCTGGCGCATTACGCAGTACGGCTCGACGACGACATCATCCGCGATCAGCATATCTTCGAGCACGCTACCCGTTCTTATCCTGCAGCGTGCGCCAATTTTCGTATTCCCGAGTAGCTGGACTCCGGATTCAATAGCCGTGTCTTCGCCCGCAAACACATCCGAATCAACGACAACCGTTTCGGGCAGCTGGATACTCACACCCGCGCGCATCAGTTCTTCGCGTTTCCATTCGCGAAAGGTATGATCCGCGCCCGCCAGATCAGCTCGCGTATTGCATCCCAGCACCTCGCGGGAATCCGCCACCACATCCGCAAGAACCGTTCCCCCCTTGGCATTCAAGATCGCGATTGCATCGGTCAGGTAGATTTCCTTGTGTTTGTTGTCTGGTTTAACCTGGGCCAGCGCGGGCCACAATCCGCCAGTCGTAAAACAGTACATGCTTGAATTAATTTCGTTTAGTTCGCGCTGCTCTGCGGTCAATTTCGATTCTTCAACGATCGAGGCAACGGTGTCGCCCGATTTCCGCAAGATACGCCCGTAACCCGAGGGATCAGCAAGTACCGCTGTCAAAATGGTCGCCGCTGCATTTGCTTTCTTATGCTTCAGGAGCAATGCGCGGAGTGTCTCTGTCCGAATCAGCGGAGCGTCTCCGGGCAGAACGATGACATATCTGGCGTTGCCAATGGCCCGTTTCGCCACTTGCATGGCGTGGCCCGTTCCTTTCTGGGGTTGCTGCAGGACTGTTTCCACACCATACGATTTGCAAACTTCGGCGACTCGTTCTGCCTGGTAGCCCACAACGGCAACTGTTTTTCTTGCTCCGAGCGGCCGGCATTGTCTGATCACGTGTTCGAGAAGAGATCGGCCGCCGGCAGAATGGAGCACCTTCGCGAGACTGGACTTCAATCGTGTTCCCCTGCCCGCTGCCAGGATGAGGATCGCTAGCTCTTGATTTGCCATAGGGCAGCATTGTCCCGTGAGACCGCACTTTTGACAATGACTGGATACAGGAGGAATTGCTTTTGATCCGGTCAGCCGGCAAACACGCGACGGAGGGCGGCGGGAGAACTAATCGGCAGCGGCCATCATCTGCGATGCATTCTGGGCTGCCGAGTGTTCATTGGTCGTGAATTCCCAAGCCGATGTGTCGGCAAGCAACCGGCTGACCAGCTGCGTATGGAGTGCATGCCCGGCCTTGCGCGCCACTACGCTGCCAAGCAGGGGCAGTCCCACAAGCGCCAGATCGCCGATTAAATCCAGTGCCTTGTGCCGCCCGAATTCGTCCGAATAGCGCAGCGGCCCATTCATGATGTCGTCCTTGGTCAGAACGATCGCATTGTCGAGCGAGCCGCCGCGGATCAGGCCCATCGACCGTAACGGTCCGATATCGCTTTCAAAGCAGAAGGTCCGAGCCCGCGAAAGGACGCTGCGAAAGGTTTCGGCGTTGACGACCATCTGCACTTCCTGCTGCCCGACCTGCGGATGAGGGAAATCCACGTAGCAGCGAACGCGAAATTCATCGGCGGGAAAGACCGCAATGCGTCGCCCGTCTTCAACTACCTCAACTGGCTTCAGTACCCTCAGGTAACGTCTCTTGCGGCGCAGTTTGCGAATGCCGGCAGCATCGATTAACTGCATGAACGGCTCTGCCGAACCGTCCAGAATCGGCACTTCGATTGAATCAATATCGATGAATATGTTGTCGATTCCGCAGGAATAGATGGCAGCCAGCAAGTGTTCGGTCGTTGAGAGCAGCACGCCTTGTTTCATCAGGCTGGTAGCGTAGCTGACGCGTGCGACGTTTGATCCGTGCGCTTCAATGTGAAACTGGTCGAGATCGACGCGCCGGAACACGATGCCCGTGTCGGCCGGAGCCGGAACGAGCCGAAGCGTACCGTGCACTCCCGTGTGGAGGCCAATCCCTTGGGTCCCCACAGACTTCTGTATGGTTGTCTGCAGCATTGGGTCTTTCCATTCTAGCAAACTGTCGGCCATTCTAAATCACAATATACCTTTTATTTTCAGTGTTTTATGAAGAATAAAAACGGGCAAATCATTTCCCTTGTGTCTTTTGCGCAACGATTGGCCCGATTCCGTGTCTCACTGACAACCAAATGCCGCACGTGCTGACCGGTCCTAATTCTGCTGTTTCGTCGTGCGGCTCCAACTCTTCGGCCAGTTCAATCATCACAATGCTATACTTTGTCCTTTGTTTCTTTATTTAGGATGGTGCGGGATGAATCGTTGGGCTCGCGTCGGCATTCTGGCAGCATCGGTAGTCATCTTTGGCTGGGTTGGCTTGGGTCATGTACTCGGCCGCACTGCCAACGATAAGGCCTACAAGTCGCTCGTCGTTTATGGCGAGGTCTTGCAGAAGATCCAGCAGGACTACGTTGATGAGCCGAACATGCACCTGGTCGAGGCCGGCTCCCTGCACGGACTTCTTGAATCGCTCGATTCCGAATCCAGTTACCTGACTCCGCGTGAGTATACGGAATACAAGCAAAAGAACTCAGCACCGGGGACCGGAGAAACCGGTCTCAATCTCAGCAAGCGTTTTGGCTACATTATCGTCACGTCCGTTCTTCCTGACAGTCCTGCCGACAAAGCCGGGCTTAAGAGCGGCGATATCTTTGAATCCGTAGCCGGTTTCACGACGCGGGAGATGTCCGTTGGCCAGGCGCAGAACCTCCTCGCTGGGCCGGTCGGTACGGCCGTCAAAGTGGGAGTCATACGCCGCGGCAAGACCGATCCCGACGAAGTGGAGCTGTCTCGCGCGAAATTGGCCCCGGCAAAGCTCGTCGTGCAAAAAGTAGATAACGATACGATCGCCTTCCGCTTTCCTTCGCTCGACCCGGGCCGAGCCGATGAGCTCCGCGCGCGTTTGCAGGAGGCCAGCAAGCAGGGCGTGACAAAAGTGATTTTGGATGTGCGTGAGTGCGGACGCGGTTCCGTTCCCGAAGCAATCGCCATTGCCCGACTGTTTGTACCTGCCGGCAATCTCACGAGCCTGAAAGGTCAGACAATTACAACCCAGGAATTTGCCGCTGAACCCGCAAAGGTGATCTGGAAAGGCCCGGTTTCCGTGCTGATGGATGGAACTACGACGGGTGCGGCGGAAGTGCTAGCCGCTTCAATCGCCAATACGAAACGCGGCGACCTGGTCGGCGACCGCACGTTTGGTCTGGCATCCGAGCAAAAGCTCATCACGATGGATGACGGTTCGGCGATCATCCTCACCGTCGCCAATTATTTCAACGCTGATGGCAAGTCCATTCTCGAAGAGGGCGTAGCACCGACCGAGGTGATTCATTCTGCGGCTGGCGCTACGGATGACGGCGATGACGGAGACGATAGCGGCGCGACGACACAAAAAGAGCAACCCGTCGCTCCCCGTCCACTTTCTTCCGATGACCCGGTTCTGCGCAAAGCGCTCGATCTCCTGAAGAATCCATCCACAGCGAAGAAAGCCGCCTAATTCGCTCGTGCAACGCTGCTCGCCGTGTCTCCGGCGAATCCCGTTCCGTTTGTCGGTCGTACTCGTTTGCCTCCTCGTTGCAGCGCTTGCGGGGTGCGACAAGCTCAAAAAATCTCCGGCCTCGGGCCTAACAGCGCCTCATCGGGCAAAGCCTTCGACTGCTCATACCGCGAAGCTCGCGGTGATTCTCGATGATGTCGGCGGAGACGATTCCGCGATCGAGGAAATTTTCGCACTTACAAACCAGATTACTCTGTCGATTCTGCCCAATCACGCGCGCTCGATTGCGCTTGCCCGGCGAGCCCACGCCGGCGGGTATGAGGTCATGCTTCATCTACCCATGGAATCGGAAACGAACGAATTGCCTGAGTCCCAGGAACTGCGGACCGGAATGAGTGCTCTCGACGTGTCGCGGGTTGTCGACGAAATGCTCGTCACAGTTCCTTACGCGGCAGGCGTAAACAATCATCAGGGTTCCCGCGCAACCGCCGACGCCAGACTGATGGAACTGCTCATGCCGATCCTTCATGAACGCCGCCTGTTTTTTATCGACAGCCGGACAACTGCCGCCACGCTTGCCTATGAGGTTGCACAACGCGACGGCGTGCGTTCAGGATTTCGCAATGTCCCGTTTCTCGACGATGTCCAGCAACAACGCGCCATCCGTCAGGAACTGGAGCGTGCCATACGGGGAGCCCGCGAACGAGGAGAAGCCATCGTGATCGGGCATCCGCATCCTGAAACGCTCCGTGTGTTGCGCCAGGTGCTTCCGCAATTGACCGGGGAGGGTATCGAACTTGTACACGTTTCGCTACTCGTCCACGCTCTAGGAGACCACTAGATTCTCAGCTTGCTGATCGATCCGTTTATTCGCAGGAAATAGCATCGCCACGACGAGAAATTGCAGCCCCATTGTCAGAAAGCAAAACACGCTTCCCTCGGGTCCGATCGTTCCTCCGGTCAGCCACCTGGGGCCGTGCAGCAATGAGTTTGACAGGTGGCCCTGCATGACCAGTCCGCTATTGGGCGTCGAGAACAGGAAGGTCTCGCCCCAGTCAAAACTGGCATGAAGTCCCACCGCGAACCAGAGATTTCCGGTTCTCCGCAAGGAAAAGCAAAACAGCAACGCCACCAGTACGACGCTGGCCGCACCAACCGGCCCTTCGCCCGGATTTCCGAGGTGTACCGCGCCAAATCCGACGCTAAGCAGTATGGCTGCCGGCCAAAATCCAATTCCGTCGGCAAGCGTAAACTGCGTATAGCCACGAAACAGAAATTCCTCGAATAATCCGACAAAGAAAAACAGCAGCAGATGAAACGCGCTCCAGCCAAGAATACCGCGCCCTGAGAGCGCGAGGCTGCCAAACGTATAACCGCCAAATACACTGATCAGCCCGACGAGCAGGCACACTTCAACCAGCCCCGCGACAAAACCTATCCAGAATTTCCTGCCAAGAAACCCACTTCCCGGCAAACCGTACTCGCCCACCGGTCTATGCTCGATCCTGGCCATCAGCAGCGCGACGCCAAAAACCAGGGCGAAGCTCAGAATTTCCTGCTCGAGGAGCTGGAGTGCGGAGGGTGGTCCCGAGGGCGCCGGACGCCCGGCGGCCTGGTGAAGAAGGCGAATGCCGACACTGATGGCAACCGCGAGGCTGATGACAACCAAAAGATAAAAAGCAAGTCGCCAGCCGGCGCGCAGTCCGCTTTTCCCGATGGTCCAGTTGGTGGAGACAGGCGGAGTGGAGACGACTGCCGACTCCGGTGGAACCTGATCTGGCTGAATCTCCTGCACGCTGGCGCCTCCTCAAACACTCTACTGGGACTACGCAGCCAGTGCGATAAAGTTTCGCTACTTCTGCCTGAGGCCCAATAACCAATCTAGTATAGAATACCGGTTAGGAGAGACCAGTCCAGCCGACTTATGTGTTCTGCAAGGCCTTCCGAGCTTCCCCCACTCATTGCCGGCCGCCTGGCCCTTGATTTCGTCAATACCGCTTCAAGCGCGCACTCCTTCTCCTGGAATAATTTCATCGATTTCCTGGCAAACGCAAACGTTGTCAACGAAAGTCGCGCCGAGCGGCTCCATTCTCTCCCGCTCACCGAAGCCGAAGCCGCGACCGCTTTCCTTCACAAGATTGTGCGCTTGCGCGAATCCCTGCTTGCCGTCTTTTCTGCCATCGTTCGCAAAAGAGCATTTCAGAAATCACTCACCGAACCTATTAACGAAATCCTGCGCGTCACCGAAGGACACGACGAGCTCGTCCAGTCAGGGCAGCTATGGCGGCTCCAGTACATCGCCCGTGAGCAGGGTCTTGAATGGCTGCTGGCTGCCATTGCACGCTCTGCCGCTGAACTTCTGGTTGAAGGTCCGGAAACGCCCGTCCGCCGCTGCGCCAATCCGAAATGTCGACTGTTTTTCTATGACGATTCCCGCACAGGAAAGCGCCGCTGGTGCTCGATGGCCGTCTGCGGAAATCGTCAAAAGGTAGCCGCGTTTTTCGGGCGCAAATCGAGGCAACGAATACCCTGAACGAGCACCAGCCGCCGGGAACGGTCCCGAGCGACCGGAGCACTTGCCGAGCTGTATTTGCTTCAGGTATGGTTTGATCAACTTTCCGGAGGGCTTTGCAGGCGTATGAAAACTCCCAAACCGACGGTCATTCTGACTCTATTATCCCTCGGATTGGCTTTCTTATTTGCCGCACCTCGCGCCCCCACGAGCGCCCGGGATTCGGAATCCCGCAAATTTCAATTTACCTATGCCGTACACGTACCTCCGAAGAAAGATCCCGGCAGCAGATTTTCCCTGTGGCTTCCCGTACCCCAGAATGACATGTACCAGGAAATTTCAGACCTGCACATTGACAGTCCGGTTAAATTTAGCCAGGGCCACGACCTCACCTACGGTAATCCCTACCTGCAATTTCATCCAACCGCAACGCAACTGGCAGCCGGGTTCGACGTAAAGGTAGTCTTCATCGCTACGCGCTTTGAGCACAGGGTCGACTTAACTTCCCCGAAGGCGGCCAGCGCACAGGTGCCGATGACAAACGATCCCTTACTCAAGCGCTACCTCGAAGCTGACAAGCTGGTCCCGCTCAATGGTGTCATCGGCGATCTTGCAAGGGAACATACGGCGGGCGACACGACGGAATTGTCGAAGGCAAGGAGCATCTACGACTATGTCGTGTCGACGATGCGCTACGACAAGTCAGGTGACGGCTGGGGCCGCGGCGATGCTGTTTGGGCTTGCACCTCGAAGCGCGGCAATTGCACGGACTTTCACTCCGTGCTGATCGGGATGATGCGCGCGTCCGGAATTCCGGCACGCTTTGAAATTGGCTTTCCGTTGCCGGCCACAAAAGCGGATGGCGATATCCCGGGCTACCACTGCTGGGCGGAATTTTATCTCGAAGGAACCGGCTGGGTACCGGTCGACGCTTCCGAAGCCGCAAAGTATCCCGACAAACGCGACTATTTCTTCGGGGCCCACGATGACAATCGTGTCTTTTTCACCTACGGACGCGATCTGCGTCTTTCGCCCGAACAGAAAGGCGAGCCCCTCAACTACTTCATTTATCCCTACGGCGAGCTCGACGGAAAGCCGGTTTCGGACCTCGAGACGCACTTCAGCTTCAAGGACCTTGCCTCCGGCGAACGGGCATCTCGTAACTGATACGTGGGACAGGTTAATTGATTGGCAGCGTCACGGGTCTGCGTAGTTGAGGGCCTCGGAACCCCCAAGTATGCTGATTGGGTCAGGTCCAGCAAGAGCTCTTGCGAGGTTTCCCTATGCGGCCCATCCATTTTGTTCGGACAGTTGCGCCGGTGATCGCCGGACTTTTTCTCATCTCCTTGCCACTTGTGGCGCAACCGACACAGGAACCCTCGATCGCAGATGCGGCACGAGCCAACCGCGAACAGAAAAAGACTCTCGCACAACCCGGCAAGGTCGTGACCAACGACTCTCTCAGCCCATCCGGTTCCGCCTCCACCGCTTTGAAAACGACGGCCGAACCTCCGGCCGGGAATGCGTCTTCCGACGAGCCCGCAGCCGATCAAAAACCGGCAGCAGCCCCGCAATCCGAGCTGTCCCCGGCTGATCAGGAAAAACTGAAAGCGCAGATTTCGAGCCTGAAACAGCAACTCAAGGAAGAACAGAGTGAAGTGGAATTACAGAAGCATCTGGTCGAACTCGATAAAGAAGCTTACTTCTCGCAAACTGATTTTGCACGCGACACCCAGGGTAAAGCCAAGCTGGATGCCGAACAGGACGACCTGAAGCAAAAAGAAGAAGCATTTGAAACATTAAAGGCGAAGCTCCTCGGCGTCGCACCGCAAGAAGCACTGACTCCGCCTTCCGCGGAACAGAACAAACCCTGATTTTCTTCTTCTCTGAAAGATTTTCCACAGTTGATCGCACAAAACTTTACCTACGTACGCTTTTCTCATTGACTCCGTTTCTCTCCAGTTACAGAATGCCCAGAATTTGTTTTTTCAGGTTGCCGATTTCTGACCGTCGGCGAAGCCCACATGCAAAGTGAGCTGGTCGGCAAGCAAGAGAGTGGAAAATGGCGTATATGCCTGGTTCTACGGTTCAGTGTACGAATTCACGGTGTGAAGCACGAGGCCATTGGCTGAAAGCTGCGGAGATTCTGTCCGATCGATGCCCCGCCTGCGGGGAGTCGCTCCGCAATGTTCCGCCGCCGCTGATGCCCCGTCATCATTTTCGCCCGAGACCGATTGCCCCGCGCCCGCCCCTGCGTCCCCGTTAAAGAAAAGAGGCCGGGCTCGTGAGAACCCGGCCTCTTTTGAAGTATTTGTGAACCCTAGCCCTCGACGAGCCCTCGTTCGAGCATCTCGTCGTCGCTCAGCCACAGGTCTGGAATATTTGCCGAACCCAACCGGAGGATATCTTCGAGTGCTCCGCGCACCTCGCGCAGCCGGAAGTCCACTCCAATCCTTTCGAGCAAATCGATGAGTGCCTGGGCACCTTCCGCAAGCATGGCCTTCGGTCGCGCTCCAATGCGATCAAGGCGATGATAGGTAACGATATAGAACGCGCTGAGGCCGGCTCCGTGTCTTACGATGTGCAGAAACCCGCGCGTTCTCGGCTGACTGGGCGTTTTCTTGGCTACTAAGGCGATACCGTTCGGGAGTGCGCTCATCGCTCGTTCTCCTTGTGGTTGACCGTTAGCTGCATCCGCTGGTGCTCCCGCAGTTCTCGCACTTGTAGCAGGCCCCGTTTGGCACCATCAACATGCCGCATTCAGAGCATGTGGGAGCGCCTTCGTGTGCATCTCTTGGCGAATTGCTGACCGTCGGCTGCGCTTCGATCGGATGCGATGTGCCCGGCAGAACCTGTGGCGCATGATTGAGCCTGGTCATCGTGCCAATCACGGTACCTTCGGCTGGCGATCCACCATTCAGCTTCAGATAGTCGGAGCTGAGGAAGCGTCCGCCCAGCCAGCGAGCGATGTAGTCGAGCACGGAAGTTGCAAAGCGGATGTTGCTGTTGGCGGTAATGCCGCTCGGCTCAAACCGCGTGTTGACCAGTTTATCGACCAGCACCTTCAGCGGCACTCCGTACTGCAATCCGATCGAGAGGGTGAGAGCGAGGCCGTCCATCACACCGGACAGTGTTGAACCTTCCTTCGACATCTTGATAAAAATCTCGCCCGGTCGACCATCGGGATACATTCCGACTGTGATGTAGCCTTCATGGCCGCCCACGCTGAACTTGTGAGTTACCGACAAGCGCTCCACCGGGAGTTTTTCCCGTTGCGTGCGCGCGAACAACTCCCGCTGTTCCGGTTCACTGACCAGAGCCTTCTTCTCTTCCTTCTTGTTGCCTGCCGCGCTCAACGGCTGCGAGCGCTTCGAATTGTCGCGGTAAATCGCCACAGCCTTCAACCCCAGCTTCCACGACTCAATGTAGGCATCCGCGATATCCTCAATCGTGGACTCTTCCGGCATGTTGATTGTCTTGCTGATCGCGCCAGACAGGAACGGCTGTGCGGCTGCCATCATCTTGACGTGGCCGCGCCAGGCAATGGAGCGACCGCCGGTTGTAGCGAGCGAGCAGTCAAACACCGGGACATGTTCTGTCTTCATATAAGGCGCACCATCGATCTTGCCGTTCTTATCGATGTAGCTGACGATTTCGCTGGTCTGTTCCGGGGTATATCCGAGCTTCATCAGTGCTTGCGGCACGGTATTGTTAACGATCTTGATCACGCCGCCGCCGACAAGCTTCTTGTACTTGATCAGCGCCAGGTCCGGTTCAATACCGGTTGTATCGCAATCCATCATGAAACCGATCGTACCGGTCGGCGCCAGCACCGTGACTTGGGAATTCTTGTAGCCATGCTTCTGGCCGAGTTCAAGTGCCGTATCCCACGCACTTTGTGCGCCCATATAAAGCTCACCCTGCACGTGATCCGGCTTGATCCCGCGCATCGCTTCGCGGTGCATGCGGATCACATCAATCATCGGTTCACGATTCACGGCGTAGCCCGGGAACGCGCCCTTGCGCTCGGCAATGCGGGCAGACTGCGCGTAGGCTTCACCGCACATCAGCGCGGTAATTGCTCCGGCAACGTCCCGTCCCTCATCGGAATCGTAGGGCAGCGCCATGGACATTAACAGTGCGCCAAGATTGGCATAGCCCAGTCCCAACGGACGGAAGTTGTGCGAATTCTCTTCAATCCTGGGCGTCGGATAGCTGGCGTTATCCACCAGAATCTCTTGCGCGGTAATTGTCACATCCACTGCATGCTTGAAGGAATCCACATCAAATTGTCCCTGCGGGCCCACGTACTTCATCAGGTTTAATGAAGCGAGGTTGCAGGCCGTATCGTCAAGGAACATATATTCCGAACAAGGGTTACTGGCATTGATCCGGGCCGTACTCTTGCAGGTGTGCCAGCGATTGACGGTGGTATCGTACTGCATGCCGGGATCGCCACAATGCCACGTGGAATCGGCAATTTTCGTCAGCAGTTCGCGGGCGCTCAATTTCTCGTTTGGCTGCCCGTCATTCACGTTCTTCGTCCACCAGTCCTTGTTCTCCTCGACAGCGCGCATGAAATCATCGGTGACGCGCACTGAGTGGTTCGCGTTCTGGAAGAAGATCGAGCTGTAGGCTTCGCCGTCGATTGAGGAGTCATAACCCTGTTCAATCAGAACGTGCGCCTTTTTCTCTTCCTTGACCTTGCTCTCGATGAATTCAACGATGTCCGGGTGATCGATATTGAGGATCACCATCTTGGCCGCACGCCGTGTCTTTCCCCCGCTCTTGATCACACCGGCAAACGCGTCAAAACCCTTCATGAAGCTCACTGGGCCTGAAGCAATTCCTCCGCCCGACAAGGTTTCCCGGCTTCCACGCAGGGTCGAGAAATTCGTACCCGTTCCCGAACCCCACTTGAACAGCATGCCTTCCGTCTTTGTCAGGCCCATGATCGATTCCATGTTGTCCTGGACCGAATTGATGAAGCATGCCGAACACTGCGGTTTGGCCTGAACTCCCACGTTGAACCAGACAGGCGAGTTAAAGCTCATCTTCTGTTCAACCAGCAAGTGAGTCAGATCATCGCGGAAGGCATCGCGCGAAGCATCATTTGCAAAGTAACCGCCTTCTTCTCCCCACTTTACAATCGAATTCACCACGCGACTGATCAACTGTCGCGCCGAGCCCTCGCGCTGCGCTGAGCCCGGCTTGCCATGAAAATACTTGCTGGCAACGATATTGGTCGCGGTTTGCGACCAGCCCTTTGGGACTTCCACATTTTCCTGCTTGAAAATCGTGACGCCCTTCTCGTTTCCGATGTGGGCCGTTCTCTTTTCCCATTCGACTACATCAAACGGCGAGTTCTTTCCGTCGGTGAAGTATCGTTCAAATACCAGCCCGCTCGAAACACCTGTTGTCTCGTTCATCGTTTCCACCGCTTTACCTTGCAAAACTGACTTCACCGTTGCCATCTTTCATCCTCCCCGCAGCAGGTCCCGTTTAGAAAGCGAGGAACCTTTATTATGTACGCCCTTGTCGCTCAAGGGTGCTGCACCACTTGCCTGCGCTGCAGCCCGGCTCCGGAAACGTGAAAGCTCTCCATCCCCCGAAACTACCGCAAACAACGAATGCGCCGCCCGTGTCGGTGCAACCTGCCACGCGACCGAACAACATTCACTCCGACCAACGAATTCCGCGGAGCGAATCACTACGCGTTCGTTTTTTACGGTGATTCCGGGTTGGAGCGTGGGCAATGCCGAACCAAGGCAATTCCCCGACTCTTGGTCCGTCTGGCGCTTCCACGTCCCCCGAATCTGGATTCGCAGTATCAATCTGCGGAACGTCGGTGTCAAGAGAAAATCACAAAATCTAGCTAACTTTTTCTCAAACCGCCCATATCTTGTGGTGTCGTTGCGCGCGTGCGGCCTTTTCTCCGCAAACTTTTTTCCGCTTTGCATCTTCTAAACTCTTTTGTCACAATTCTCTATGCGTTGTTCGGCTGCACTTCTCCTGTTTCTTTCCACCTCGACGCTGCTGGCTCCAAATTCGCTCCCTTCCTCTCCGGCCGGTGAGTCTTCGGAAGCGATTGCTCAAAAAATTTCCATTCCAGGCGTTCCCAATGCCGGAAAAGTCACCGAGCATCTCTACCGTGGCGCGCAACCTGGTCTCGATAACCTCGGCGAGCTCAAGAAGCTTGGCGTAACCACCATCATTGATCTTCGTGCGGAATCCTCGCACACGGCCCTAGAAGAGCAGTCACGCGCGGAAGCTCTCGGCATGCGCTTCTTCCGCGTTCCGATCGGTGGTTTCTCGACGCCAACCAACGCCGAGCTCATCGAGTTTTTCCAGATCCTGCGCGACGCTCCCGGCCAGACTGTCTTTATTCATTGTGAATTCGGACGAGACCGCACAGGCGTGATGATTGCCGCCTATCGCATTGCATTTCAAAAATGGTCTGTCGACCACGCCTTGAGCGAAATGAATTCTTTCGGCTTCAATCACCTCTGGCATCCCGCTATGATTACCTACGTACGCAATTTGCCAACCCGGATCGAGACTGATCCCGGCCTCAAAAAGTCGGTAGAAACCGAATAATTCGTCGCCCGTCCGAGGCAAGTGCTTCGGTACTTTCGTACCACCTGCACTGAACTATTGCTTCATATCCTGTGCAAGACCCGGACTGTACTCTTATGGCGTTCGACCAGGCGACGGGAATCGTGTTTCGCGAGGTGTGTGAGTGAAAGTTGGCCGCTACGAGATACAGGAAACGCTGGGGACCGGCGCCAACAGCCGCGTTGTTCGCGGCTTTGACCCTCTGATTGACCGCTCGGTAGCCATCAAGCTTTTCTCTCCTGAACTCGCTCGCGGCGATGGCCGGGCCCGCTTCCTGCGCGAAGCCCGGGTCGTCGGTCAGATCTCCCATCCTTCGATTGTGACCCTGCATGATATGGGCGTTGAAGAGTCGACGCTCACTCCATACCTGGTGATGGAGCTGATCGACGGGCAATCGGTCGAAAAAGCTCTCGCAAAGGGCAGTGTTCCCTTTCCCTCTGCTTGCAACTGGGCGGCACATGTGGCCGTCGCCCTGGCAATTGCCCATCGACGGGGAATCATCCATGGTGATGTAAAGCCCGCCAACATCCTGATCACGAACGACAATCGCGTAAAGCTGACCGATTTCGGCATGGCGCGTCTGGCCAAGCATGATAATGGCGATACCTCGCTCTATGGCACGCCCGCCTACTGGTGTCCTGAACAGATTCATGGCCGGCCGCAAGATGCCCGCTCGGACATTTTTTCGCTAGGCGTTGTGCTCTATGAAATGCTTACCGGGATTTCGCCATTCGCCGGTTCCTCTCTGCAAAATGTCTGCAATCACGTGCTTTCCTCCACGCCACTTCCGGCAACACAGAGCAATCCATCCCTGCCTCAGAGCATCAATGACGTACTTGCTGGCTGCCTCGCTAAAGATCCCGCGCACCGTTTTCCTGCTGCCGAGACCCTGGCCGAGCAGCTGTTTCCTCTGGCCCGTCTGAAACCTGCCGCCGCAACCCGTCCACCGGTTTCGCCCCCCGAGTTGTCGCTGCGCAGCCGGGCATCCCGGCTCCTGCGTTCGGCTTAAGTCCCCGCTCTGCCCGTTCCTTAGCCCCCGTCACAGTTTCTGCGCAGAAGACAGAACAAAAGGGCTTCTCCTGTCGTCTATACGGCAGGGGGTGAATTATGAGCACACGCAAAGTACGATTTTGGACGGGGCTGGGGTCTGCCACAGTTTTGGCGGCGATCCTTCCTCTGGCAGCCGCCGCACAGTCGGTTCGAAATTCCAACGGCGACCGGGCAATCGACAGCTGCAACGAGCTCAAGATTGATTTCGATTCTCGCCACGCCATTGTTCAGACTGAAGAAAAGACCATCAGCAAGGCGGAAGCGCCCACACTGCGGATCAACGCCGCGCATAACGGCGGCCTGCAGGTTGTCGGGTGGGCGAAAGATACCTATGCCGTAACGCTCTGCAAAGCGGCCGACCCTGAAGGTAATCCCGGGGAAACTCTGTCGAAGATTCACCTGACATTTCAGGACGGCGAGCTCGGAGTCGAAGGGCCCTCCTCGCACGAGCGCTGGACGGCTCAGATACTCGTGAAAGCGCCGAAGTCTGCGTCTCTCGATTTGCAGGTGAGCAACGGGCCACTGAGTTTATCCGGTGTCGAAGGCAACATAAAAGTCCGTGCGCAGAATGGTCCGCTTACCGTGAAATCCTGCACGGGTAATCTGGAGTTGAACGCACAAAACGGCCCGGTTGATCTCGAGGGCAACAGCGGAAAGTTAAATGTCGACGCACAGAACGGACCGGTGACCCTTTCGCTTCAAGGCACGAACTGGACGGGCTCGGGCATTGCAGCTCATGCGAACAATGGACCGCTCACGCTGCATATTCCGTCCGGGTATCAGTCGGGAGTCCTTGTCGAATCAGACGGAAACAGTCCATTCGATTGTCGCGCCAAGGTCTGCTCAGAAGGGCGAAAGACCTGGGACGACAGGAAGAAGAGCATCGAGTTCGGTTCAGGTCCGACGATGATTCACCTGTCCGCCATGAACGGACCCATCTCAATCAACTAACGCGGAACTAACGCGGCCGCGACCGGGAAACGCCAGACACCGTCGAAGGCAGGTTGCTGTTATAACCATTGGCTGAAATCGCAGGGCCAGGGTTCGAGCGGTCGCGAGACCGCTCCTGGCCTGTGGCGGGCGGAGACTTACTCGTAACGCAGGGCTTCGACTGGATCGAGCTTGGCCGCTTTCATGGCAGGCCAAACGCCGAAGACAAGTCCAACGCAGATGCTGACGGCAATTCCTGTAGAAGCCGCCCATACGGGGACTGAACCGGGCCATTTCAGTGTCAAGCGGATCAGGAGGACCATGCCATTGACCAGGAACAAGGCAATCAGACCTCCGGCGCCCGTCAGCGTCATTGCTTCGAGCAAAAACTGCCAGGTGATATCTTTGCTCTTGGCACCGATCGCCTTGCGAACTCCAATTTCCCGGGTACGCTCGGTAACGCTGACGAGCATGATATTCATCACGCCCACGCCGCCAATCAGCAGTCCGATGCCGCTCAGAACAATCATGGCCAGGTAGACCATCATCATGATGCTGTGAAAATTTGAAACTTCCTGCTCGGCGGTGCCGATCGAAAAATTGTCTTTTCCGCCATAGGGCACATTCCTGCGGCGTTCGAGCACTTCCGTCATCTGATCGACGGCCTGGTCCAGCATTTTTGGATAGGCCTGTGCACGCATCTGCACTTCGTCAGCATCCGGATAGATTTTGCGGAAGGTGCTGAAGGGAATCAGCACGCGACGGTCTTCATCACCCATCCCAAAACCGCCTTTGGGTTTTTCGACAACCCCGATTACCTGAAAATCCTCGCCATCGATCAGTACATCCTTGCCGATCGGATGACCTTCCGGAAAGAGCACCGGTGCCACGTTCTGCCCGAGCATGACAACCTTTTCCTTGTGAAGATCGTCGCCCTCTCCGATGAAGCGGCCTTCGAGTGTGGTTGCATTGGCGTAGACTTCGCCGAAATTCGGCTGAACCCCGCGAAAATCAATGGCCGACACTTCTCCGGACTTTGTTCTGACCGAGTGGCTATGACTCCAGTTTGTTTGAACGAAAACAGTCACATCCTTGACGGCAGGGCATCGTTCCTTGAGCGCGACCGCGTCTTCGAGGGTCAACGGCTTGCGCTGTTGCTCTTCAAGCGGCGGCGGGCCGCCGTGGCGTGCCTGATCCCATTTGGTAATGAAAGCGGTGTCTGCGCCGAATTGATTGATATTTTCCTGAATCTGCTGATCGAAGCCGGTCAGCAGGGCGGCGACCAGCATGATGACACTGACCCCCAACACCACACCAAATACGGTCAAGGCGCTCCGCAACTTGTGTGTCCGGAGCGTATCCATCGCCTGTTTCAGATTTTCACCGTATGCTTGTGCCATAAGTTGTTATCCGTCCGCCCGCAGTGCTTCAATCGGGTCCAGTTTCGCCGCCCGCATGGCCGGGAAAATTCCAAAGAAGAGACCAACCGCTGTCGAAAGACACAGGGACAGAATCACGGCAATCAACGGTGTATCCATGGGGAAGGAAAAAACGGTCTTCACGAAATACACCACGGAATAGGCAACAAGGATCCCGATGAAACCGCCGATTGCCGCAAGTACCGCCGATTCGGTCAGGAATTGCAGCAAGATGTGTTTCTTCCTTGCGCCGAGCGAGCGACGCAGACCGATCTCCCGGGTCCTTTCGGTAACGCTGGCCAGCATGATATTCATGATCACGATCCCGCCAACGACCAGAAACACACTGACCAGCGCAATGGCCACGTTGGCGATATTTGCCGTCAAATCGTGCCACAACGCCATGATGGAATCAGACCCGAGAATGGCGAAATTATCCTGGTCATCATTCTTGATATGGCGCCAGGCACGGAACAGCATTCGCGCTTCGTCCTTGCTCGACTCCATCAATTCGGCGCTCGGTGCCTGCACAAAAATCGTTATCCAATCCTGCTCGCGATGCCATCCTTTGCGATAGGTATTGATCGGCATGATCATGTAATTGTCTTGGGATTCGCCAAACGCGCTACCCAAGCCTTCGGCTACCCCGATGATTTCGTACGTATGCGTCTGCACGCGAAGCGATTTGCCGATCGGATCAACGTTCGGGAAAAACTTCTTGACGATATCTGGGCCGACAAAAACGACATCCGAGCGATGCTCATCATCCGCTGGAGTGATAAACCGGCCCTCCGCGACGTTCAGATTACGAACATCTGCGAAGTTCGGCGTCGCGCCCATCATGGTTGTATTTTCCATGGTGAGGTTGCCGCTGCGGACTTGCAGATTGCGATCTTCTTCGGCCGCAACAGCGGTCTGCATTTTCATGTTGTCGCGCAAGCGCTCGAAATCGTCCATGCTAATCAGGGGGCGTTTCTGCGCTTTGATGAATTCGTCCTGGCTGGTAATAATTCCAAAACGATCGACGATAAAAACGTTTGCGCCGAGATCGGCGACCTTGTCGGCAACGTACTTGTTCAGTCCCTGGATGACGCTCATGACGACAATCAGCGTAGTAACCGCCAGAATCACCCCGAGCAAGGTCAGAAAACTACGCAGTTTGTGCGCCCGCAAGGCGTCAAGGGCAAGCTTCATGGTCTCGAAGAAGGTGACAAACCCGGCTTTCAATCCCTTGGCGCGCGCAGACACAAACGAACCCGCCGCCAGCGGCCGGACGCCACCCAAACTGTCAATCGGGGTTAAACCCACAAGAGCAATCCTCTCTGAGTAAGACGCAGATCTGTGCGCATTCGTTCCCAAGTAAGACGTATTTCGGGGCGCTTTTCTTTCACCCAGTCGTTCTATACTCTTCCGAGTCTACCGGATTTTTGCCCGGCGACGAGATTCGAACCTACTTGGGATGGTCCCGAACCCGTGATTTCGCGCTCCAGATCTACCCTCTTGCTGATCCCGGCGGTCGCTTTGCTTCATTGGATCGGTGCCGTATTCGCACAGGACGGCTCGAGCGTCGTGCCGCCTGCCTCCGAGCGCACAAAGACGGCGATAGCGAAGGTCATTGCCAACCAGAAGAGGATGGAAACAGAGCTCGATGAATATGAGCGCAGGCAGCGGATTGAAATCCACAAAAACGATATAAACTCAACAGAAACAAAGATTTGGCGACTTTTCCCTTCAGGTCCTGCGCAAACCAAGCTGGCGTTGGCCGCAGACGGCGCACCGCTTAATCCGCAGGCATACCGCGCGGAGATGGAGAAACTCGCCAAATATCTGGC
The DNA here is from genome assembly GCA_963723725.1 of Candidatus Acidiferrales bacterium. GTDB lineage: Bacteria > Acidobacteriota > Terriglobia > Acidiferrales > UBA7541 > Acidiferrum. Next base: position 61,258 of record CAVRSA010000007.1, on the reverse strand, counting down.
CTGGGTCGAGCAGCCAGGCACGAGCCAACGGGAGGCTTACCAGAAGGCCGAGCACAAGCGCAAGGAACGCGATGACCTGCTGGTCGCAACCGAGGATGCATTCCTATTTACCCGGCAGGGTACCGAGATGCGCGGAGACCGGCAGCTCGTCAAATACGGCATGAAGCCCAACCCTGATTTCAAACCGACGACACGCAACAGCTTTATTTTCACAAAGGTAGAAGGAACTGTCTGGATTGACGAAGAAACCGGGGAGCTTGCAAAGATCGAAGGTTCGGTGACCGAAGATATCTCGATTGCCATGTTCCTCGCGAAGGTCTACAAGGGCAGTCACTTTATGCAGGAACGGTATGAGTTCGCGCCTGGAATCTGGTTCCCGAGCTATGAGCAATTCGATTTCGATGGACGCAAGTACCTCATTCCTTTTTCAATCCATGAACGGACGTTCTACACCGACTACAAAAAGATCGGGCCTCCCAGTCGAGCCCTGACGGTCGTCCGTGCCGAACTAGACAAGCTGCCCGCAAATTAACCAAGCAGGAACCCTCGTTTGCTAGAATGGGTTCTAGTACCAGGCTGCCCAGCGGATCGGAGGACATCCCATGATTCGAGCAAGCTCGGGCGTTGTATTTCTCTCGCTGCTGTTTGGCCAGCTCTCGCTGGCGCAGTCTTCTCCTGTAGCACAAAGCCCCGAGGAAGCTCCTGCTGCGGCACCGGCCTCGGCCCCGCAAGCGAAGAGTCCGGCGCCGAAGAAGGTCTGGACGAACGAAAATCTGGCTGGAGCCGGCGGACGGGTCTCTGTCGTTGGAGACAGCCGAAATCAGAAATACAGCGTAAATTCCAGTCGGCCAGCCGATACGGCAACCGTCGCGCGGATCCGGGAAAGCCTGACGAAGCTTCAGAACGAACTCGCCGGGGTCAAGCAGCAACTCGCCTCGTTCAAGGAATTCGAGGAAGGTGAGACCGTGGCAAAGGGGAGTACGGAAATTCCGACCGGATACGTCCGTGTGCCGGTGAATCAGCAGATTCCTGCGCTTGAAGAAAAAAAGAAGAAGCTGCAGGGCCAGATTGACGATCTGCTGGACGAAGCCAGAAAAAAAGGAATCGAACCGGGACAATTACGCTAGCGTTCAACCGGTCCCTGTTGATTTTGATTTTGCGATTGGAGCGTCGTCAATAAATGTCACCGGACTGGCTTCGCGCTCCGGGAGTTCAATCCGTATTTCGGTCAGATCGGAAAGCAGATTGGCCGCCCATCGGTAAATATTATTTTCATGGACGATTTTTCTCATACGCGCCATCTGAATTTCCTGCTGTTCTTCCGTCATGGTGAGCGCCTTGAAGATGGCTTCCGCCATTTGCTGTGCGTCGTATGGGTTCACCAGAAGCGCGTCGGTCAGTTCGTGTGAAGCGCCCGTAAAGGAACTGAGAACGAGTGTTCCCCGCTCATCTTCGCGTGCCGCAATGAATTCCTTGGCGACCAGGTTCATACCGTCGTGCAAGGAGGTGACCAGGCAGACAGAGGCAGCGCGGTAGTAGCGCTCAATCTCTTCGTGTGAGTGGTGGCGAGCCAGAAGGACAATCGGTTTCCATTGCCCCTCCTGGAAGCGGTTGTTGATGCGCTCCGCCTCTGCGTTCACTTCGCGAATGAACTGCTGGTACGTGAGAATGTCGGTACGGCTGGGGGCGCCGATCTGAACAAACGAGAAACGGCGGCGATATTCCGGATAAAGCTCGAGGAATCGTTCGACACCCCGGAAGCGTTCGAGAATTCCCTTGGTATAATCCAGACGATCGACCCCAACGCCAAGCAAGGACGCTTCAATACCGAGCTCCGAACAGATTGCTGCACGTTCTTCGCCGGAATTTCTTGTCGCATAAACCGGCAAACTCTGCGGAAACGAAACGCTGATAGGGTAGGGACGGACGCGTGTCACGTGACCCTGGCGATTGACTGCGAACCGGTCCCATTCGGTGATTGCTTCGAGCGCATGGTCTACTGTTTCGAGAAAATTATTGCAATGGGTCTGGATATGGAACCCGATCAGATCGGCCCCGAGCAAACCTTCGACCAGTTCCCTCTGCCACGGACAGATGCCAAAAACCTCCGCATTCGGCCAGGGGATATGCCAGAAAATCGCAACCGCTGCGTCGGGTCTGGCTTCCTTGACCATCTTTGGAAGCAGTGCGAAATGGTAATCCTGCGCGAGCAAGATCGGCGATTGTGTTCCTTCCATCTCCTGCAGCACGGCATCGGCGAATTTTCGATTCACCTTCTGATAATAATTCCAGTCTTCGGTCCTGAAAATCGGACGGGTGTGCGCGATGTGGCAGAGCGGCCAGAGTCCTTCATTGGCAAAACCCTCGTAATAGCCGTGCTCCTCTTCCTTGCTGAGCCACACCCTTCGCAATGTGTAGGCCGGACGATCCGGAGGCACCTGGATGCGGTCTTTCGAATCGACCACCTGGCGGTCGGCACTTGCCGAGCCGTGCGCGATCCAGGTTCCATTGCAGGCCTGCAGAACCGGTTCAAGGGCAGTCACAAGTCCGCTCGCCGGAATCATGACCTCGATCGATTTGTCGCGAAGATGGTGCATGTAGGGTTCGCGGTTCGACACGACGAAAAGCGGCTTGGCGCCCAGTTTGCGGCGGAGACTGACTCGCAGGCGTTCTGCCGTCCATACCGACGACTGTGAATCGCGTAACTGGGCTTCAGCCCATGCCGCTGCGCGGGCGGACTGCAGCGCGTTTGCCAGAAATCTGGCTTCCTGGTGAATCTGATCGAACATCTCTCCTTTGGGCAACCCGGTCGGCGATCCCGAAGCGTCCGCACGCAGGGTCTTTAACCACTTCGCTGTGTTGGCGAGCGGAGCAGTAAAATTCGCGCGCACAAGAATAAACGCAAGAGAGGTGATCAGCAGCGTCTGGATCAGCGCAGTCAGCAGCGAATCGCGAAGTTCGAGTTTCAGTCGCTGGTTGATGTAGCTCGCATCGTGAATGACGACCAGAGCTCCGCTCTGCTCCGATCCCCGATGAAGCGGGAGTGCGTAGACATGAACTGGAAGTTCAGAGGCTGTCAGAAACTCGTTCGCACCGGCATCAGATTTGACGGCCTTCGCTGCCACGGGCGGTTGCGACTGAAAATACGCGGGCAGTCCGGAAGTAAGCGCAACGACCGATCCCGAACGGTCATACACCCCGATACCCAGGAGATGCTCGCGTTGCCCGAAGCGGGCCACGATTCGTTGCACGTTCTTGCTGGTCGTCTGTCCGGTCGCCGCTTCGATACTATCCTGAAGGCTCTCGGCGAGTGTTGCTGCACGACGCGTTAAGTCGCTGCGAAGATTGCGTCTTTCGGTTCGCAACTGATAGGCAGAATAAAGCAGTGAGACGCAGATCACGCTGATGGCAAGAGGTAGCACAATTCTTAGCGTAGTGCGCAAACCGAACCCTCCGACAGGTCTCGAGCTACTGTCTTGTCCATCGACGGCAAAAAGGAAGAACAGAACATTCTCGGTGAGTTCGTGCGAAATGCAGATCAGGGAATGCCTGTATTGCCCGGAATGACCTGTGAATAATAAAGACCCCGGGCACACCCGCGAGTGTGCTCGCGGAAATTGTTCAGGCACGAGTCGAGCCACTTCGCGCGCTCGACGGACGGAACCCGTAACTTCCTCCCCTTCAGCCATTTAGCACCTTGGCTTTTTATTCTTCGCTATCTCGGACCGAGCAATTTGTGTACTATTCGCCGGTGGGTTGGGAAGAGTTTGCCTGGTAAGCCAACAAGGCCTGTGGATAACCTCGATGGATGATCAACAAAAAATCGGCACCGATCGCCGCAGCTTTCTAAAAACTGCGACGGCAGGCGGGGTTGCTGCCGTTGCTTCCGCCGGAGCGGTCAATGCGCTGTTTCCGGCCGTGGCGCCGGAAGCAATGTCGTTCGAGGCCAACCGCAGCTTCTGGTCCGATGCTCTCTTGCCAGCAGGACCTCCGCTTCAGCGCGACACGGAAACCGATATTGCCGTAATCGGTGGTGGCCTGACCGGGTTATCAGCAGGTTTTTATCTGAAGGAAACGGCCCCGAATCACCGCGTGGTCCTGCTTGAGGCGGCCCGCTGCGGCAACGGAGCTTCGGCAAGAAATGGCGCGATGTTGCTCACCTCGACCGAGGATTCCTATATGGAGTGGAGCGGTAATCCAGCCCTCGATAAACGGATCTATGAACTGACTGTGGACAATTCGCAGAGACTGGGCGCTCTTGCTTCGCGATTCGGCGTTGATGCAGAGCTCGAACTCGCAGGCGCGCTGCAAATGTGCAACACCCCTGAACTGGCCCGGGTGGCAAACGAGTATGTCCAGAAGGCCCGGGGCGCAGGTCTTCCCTATGAATATTGGGACCGGAGGAAGATTGCCGAAGTCATCGGGACAGACGCATATCCGGGCGCGACCTATGACCCGAACAGTGGTCAGGCTCATCCCGGCAAACTTGTGGCCCTGTTCAAGACGGCTGCCGAATCGAACGGTGTCGAGATTTACGAAAATACTCCTGTAATCCAGATCGAAGAGGGCGAACGCTTTTCCGTCAGAACGGCGAATGGACAAAGCATCCATGCGCGGATCCTGGTGCTCGCAACCAATGCGTACAGTTCGAAACTGGGATATCTACGGAGCGCGACAGCGCCTGTTTTCGATTATGTAGCCGTGACAGCTCCGCTCAGTGACCGACGCTTGAGAGAGATCGGCTGGAAACGGAGAATCCCATTTAACGATTCCCGGACCGAGGTCTACTACCTAGGCCTAACCAGAGACAATCGAATTCACATCGGTGGTGGTCCGGTCGATTACGTATTCAATAACGGACTCAAAGAACCACCAGGCTCTCAGAAAAGATTCGCGGGGTTGCATGAGGAATTGGTCAAGATATTTCCGGCATTGGCCGATGAGCCCTTTGAACGGACCTGGAGTGGTGCCGTCGATATGTCACTGGATTCAAGACCCGCCGTCGGATTTCTCGGCGGCAACCGCAACCTGTTGTACGCGATCGGATTTTCAGGGCATGGTCTGAATCTGACTTCCGTCTTTGGACGCATCCTGGCCGAACTGGTCAACGGACGGAGCGAGGAATGGTCGTGGTTCCCTTACTTCAACCGGAAGCCCTTCTATATCCCCAACGAACCATTTCGCTGGCTGGGTGTACAAGCGGCCCTGGGCTACTACCGGGCGTTCGATCCGCAAAAACCTTAAAGTCCGTGGGAGATTCCGAGAGTGGGGTCGACCGCGTCCGTGCCAGTACTTCCGACGGAGGCACGGGACGCAGTCATCACCCGTTGGTCCAGAGTGTGTGTAAACGCCGATACCGAGCGTGAGCCGGACGACCGACGAAACTCTTGGCGAGTACTTGGGGAACCCGGCAAGAGCAGAGCACACGTGGGTAACATGGCCGTTAATCCAAATTCCGTCAAACGAACTCCTTCTATCCCGTTTATCAACAATTAAGCCCATTCATGTCTTAAAGTTATAGTCTTCTCTCAACTGGCTTCCTGGTGTAGAATGGCGCCTCGGTCGCCTTGAAGGTTGGTGCGCGTTGCCACTCAGTTCTTCCAAAGCGAGCAGCAAGCAGCTGCGATTCGGTTTGTATGAAGTCGATCTCGACCGAGGCACACTCGTTCGACAAGGTTCACCCGTAAGACTTCAGGAGCAGCCATTCCGAGTTCTGGCTTTGCTGCTCGAAGCGCCTGGGAAAATTCTTTCCCGCGAAGAAATCCGAAAAAAGATCTGGCCCGAAGGCACGTTCGTCGAATTCGACGGCAGCCTGAATACGGCCCTCATGAAATTGCGAGCGGCGCTGAACGACAATGCGGAGAACCCGGTCTTCATCGAGACAGTCCCGCGCAAAGGGTACCGATTTATTGCTCCTGTGATTCCGCTGCTGCCGGCCGTTCCGATCGTAACAACCGCCGTCCGCATCACGAATGACGGGCGGCCACTTGAGGGCTTCGAGATCGAGGAGGGCGCCTCCACTCCTGCCCGAGCGGGAAAAAACTTTTCCGCCTATCTGGGTGGTGTGTATCTGTCCTGGTGGCAGGCAGCGGCAATTCTCCTGGTGTTAGGAGGGGTCGTCCTCTATGCAGCATGGCCAAAGGCGCAACCGCGGGTGCTGGCAGTACGCCAGCTGACGCATACCGGGCAGGTTGACCCCTGGGGCCGGCTGGTCACTGATGGAAGCCGTATCTACTTTGTAAACCGCGACGTTTCCGGCTGGAATCTGATGCAGACCTCAGTCGAGGGTGGCAGCTCACAGAAAACGCCGACTCCGTTTGATAACACACGGATTTTCGATCTTTCCCCAGATCACTCGCAGTTCCTGATTGGACAGCTGACCCATCGCGGAGAAGAAACACCATTGTGGCTCTGGCCCGTGCAGGGTGGCGCTCCACGGAGAGTTGGTGATCTGATGGTGGAAGAAGCGGTGTGGTCTCCGCGTGGCGACCAGATCGCGTTTGTGGATGGCGAGAGTATAAAAATATCGTCGACGGAAGGAGCGGCTGTCCGGGAAATCGGGCGCTATCATCCTGCTCCCCATTCCATTGTGTGGTCTCCGGATGGAAAAAGGCTTCGCTTTACGCAAATGGAGCCATCAAAAGGCACTGATTCGATGTGGGAAATCGGAACGGATGGTCTGGCCCTGCGGCGAGTGTTGCCCGAGGGACAAGGTGGCCCGCATGAAGGCAGCGGAACATGGCTCGCGGGCGGAAAATATTTCGCCTACTCCTCGGGCGTAGATCTTCGCGCGAGTCTGGCGGTCGATACGCGTGCGAGTCTGTGGCTCGTCGAAGAGCAGGCGCGAGGGCTGTCACGCGCACGGGGCCCGTTGCAGCTGACCAGCGGGCCCATTGCATACGATCATCCGGTTGCGTTGTCGACTGCCAGTCGTGTCTTTGTGATCGGTTCGCAAAATGAATATCAGCTGTTGCGCATCGATGCCAAAACTTCTGCAAAAACCGCCATGCTGACCGAGTCGGGGGCAACCGATATCGATTTTTCTCTCGATGGCCAGTACGTGGTGTACACGTCCAGAGAAAGCGGAACGCTCTGGAAGAGTCGGCTCGATGGCACCGGGAAAATGGAACTGACAGCGCAGGCTACCGGAGCATTTGCACCGGCATGGTCTCCGGATGAAAAACAGATTCTGTTCACGGGATTTCTTCTCGACAAGCAGCCGCGGTTGTACGTTGTCTCCTCGAAGGGAGGCACACCGAAACCGGTGCTGCCAACCAATAACAAATGGGCAACGGTGTCGGGTGATTGGAAAACGGACGGGCGTGAGATCGTGATGGACGTTCAGGACACGGAGTCCTCTGGCGAGACCAACATCCGGATCCTCGATCTGGAAACCTCGAAGTTAATAACCCTCGAAGGTTCGGAAGGCATGATCGATCCCCGCTGGTCTTCCGACGGCCGGTATATTGCCGCCTTGCATCCGAAAAAGAAACAGGTGTGGCTCTATGAATGCCAGACGAAGAAATGGTTCATGCTGGCGGAGGCAAACTTCCCCTCCGCGCTACGCTGGTCGCCGGGTGGTGATGCACTCTATTTTCAGGACGTGGATGAACTGGAGCAATCCGTCTTTCGCATTCCGATGACCACGAAAGAAGTCGAACGTGTCACTAAATTTGGAGATTTATTGAGCTTCGGTGCCAGCCGTTGCATTTTTACAGGGTTGAGCCCGGACGGATCCGTATACGTCACCGTAGACCACGGGGGTGTTGATGTGTACTCCGTCGACCTGCAATTACCGTAGATATAAACGGCAAACAAGCTGTCCTGTGCGACAGGTTCCAATTGAGCACATTCATCGGGATGCCTTCTGGCAGCTCGCTTCCGGACGTTAGACTAGACGTGTCCCTAGAGGAGTGTCTGCGATGATTTCGAAAAGAGCGCTCGTCTGTTTATTTGCTATCTTCGCGTTGTGTGCTGCTCTGCTCGATGCCCAAACCCCCAAAAAGGGCGGAACCACTCTCACCGGCATCGTGCTGGGTGTTGATGGCAAACCCGTCGCAAATGCTGCTGTCAGCTGTGAATCTTCTGGCGGACTTTCACCGCACGCAACACACACGGATTTGAAGGGCCGGTTTGCGATTACCGGATTGAAGCAGGACAGCTACGATTTGCGGGCATCGGCAAACGGTGCAAACTCCGACTGGCAAAGAAACATTCCACTGCGCCGAGGTCAAACGAAAGACGTGACCCTGCGCTTGACGGCGAGCCTTCCGACGACGCCACCCGCGGCAACTCCCGTAAAGCAGACGGACGTAAAGCCTCAACCGTAGGGAGCTCGTCCCCGCGCCATATTGTTGTAACCGGAGGCCGTCGCGATCTCTGGGGCATTCGTACCACGACCGAGGTACCGTTTCGTTTGGAGCCATCGGCCCATTGGATGGATGGAGTATCCCGTTTAGGATCAGGTGAGTGGGTTGGGGGCCGCGCGGGGACAGCGGTCCTGCAAGGGACCGTGTGCGAGCTACCCAACCCGCCACTTACCCTCGTTTCTGTTGGCTTCTATAACACTATATGTCTCTGACACTTACGGAATGCTAAGCGAGGCCCTGTTAGAGGAATCTCGCTTACGGACCCCTGTTCCGGGATAATCCCGAGGATGACTACTTCAAAGCTCGTCCGGTGGACTACGGGGTTCGCTATCGTTTCCTTGGCGGGCCTGCTTCAGGCAGTGGCTGGCCCCCCACAGCTTCTTCACACCACACTCAGCGAAAAAACCGCTCGCGCGTTTGATTCCTACATACGGAAAGCGGACGAAAGAAACGCGCGTAGCCTCTCGTCAGGCAAGTTTCTGTGGATTGATGACCAGGATAAGCCCGCGGTTGCGTCAGCCTACGAACGGCTAGAGCGCGGTGAAGTGCTGATTGAGAGAACCAGGACTTCTGACCCTGAGGCAGAGATTCCTGGGGGACTCGTCCACGACTGGGAAGGAATTATCTTTATTCACGGCAGAAAACTGACGGACGTTCTCACAATCCTCGAGGACTACAATCACCAGACGAGCTACTTTGCGCCGGATGTGGAACAAGCAAGGATCGAAGAACACCACGGCGACGACTTCCTGGTTTTTTTGCGATTTCGCCGAGTGAAGATTGTCACGGTGGTCCTCGATACCGAACATAAAGTCACCTACTTCCATGATTCACCGACCAGAGCGCACAGCCGTAGTTCGGCGGTGCGAATCGCGGAAGTGGAAAATCCGGGAACAAAATCGGAGAAAGAGCTTCGGCCTGGCGAGGACAGCGGATATCTGTGGCGTATGGAGACCTGGTGGCGTCTGGAAGAAAAAGATGGCGGCGTCTATTTGCAGAATCAGGTTGTTTCACTGACTCGTGATATTCCGCCAGGGCTCGGCTGGGCAGTCGAGCCCTTCGTCACGAGCATTCCCAAAGAATCCCTGGAGTTCACGCTCGGAGCTGTCCGACGCGCGGCTATGGGCGCAGCGAAATCCGGGAACTGATCCGGGCAGATGGGACGCGGCTCTATCGACAAGGCTCACTTCCGGTGTTTCGGAGGAGGGGAGAATTCCCGGATATCGGCACGCGATCAGGTTTTCAGAGCTAATCTAACTGTGCTAATATTCTGGAGTTAGTTGAGGAAGTTGCCTGTCCTGGCTTCCTTCAAGCACACACGGTCTCCACACAGGCGACCCCACTAAGCAGGTCAAATGATGTACGTTTTGGTTCCTTGCCAGTGGCGAGGTAACATTTAACAAAATTTTCATGACCGCCCTGCGGTCACGAGCTACAACGAGGAATTGTCATGTCTGGGCACTCAAAATGGGCCACCATCAAGCACAAAAAGGCCGCCACTGACGCCAAGCGCGGTCGCGTTTTTACCCGGGTCATCCGCGAAATTACGATTGCCGCACGCATTGGTGGAGGCGATCCCAATTCGAACCCGCGTCTGCGCACCGCGATTCTTGCGGGCAAGAACGAGAACATGCCGAATGAGAACATCGAGCGTGCGATTTTGCGCGGCACAGGGCAGCTCGAAGGCGAGCAGTATGAGGAAGCGACCTTTGAAGGCTACGGACCTGGGGGGGTTGGTCTCCTGATTCAAGTTGTCACGACCAACCGCAACCGCATCGTCGGTGAATTCCGCCATCTGATGAGCAAGAATGGCGGCAACATGGCCGAAGCTGGCGCAGTGGGCTGGATGTTCCACCGCAAAGGCGAAATCAGTGTTGCGAAAGAGGCGGCTACGGAAGACAAACTGCTAGATCTGGTGCTCGAAGCCGGGGCGGAAGATATGAGGGATGATGGATCCGCTTGGTACATCATTACACCGGCTGAATCCCTTGAAGCCGTGAAGGAAGCTCTGGTGAAAGCTGGAATCACGCCCGCCTCCGCAGAGGTTGGCATGGTTCCGCAGAATTACATCAAGTTGACCGGCCAGCAAGCAGCGCAGATGGTCCGACTGGTCGAAGCACTTGAAGAACATGATGACGTCCAGCACGTGTACTCGAATTTTGACATCGATGAGTCGGAAATTCAGGCCGCTGTCAGCGCCACATAAACCAACGCTTGGTCCTGGTTTTCGCGATCGGCTACCGAGACAGCAAAGTGTGTAGCCGTTCTGCTTTCCTGCCGCAACAATTCCGAGAAACAATTGGAAGCTAAATCTTCTTGGCCGTAAAATAGCCCCGATGACCACTCCATCAAACGGCAAGCAGACCGACTGCGGTTTTCGGGTTCTCGGTGTAGACCCCGCGGCGGCGGGTCCAACAGGGTACGGCATCCTTGAAACCGATGGCAAAACGTGTCGCGTCATTCACTACGGAGCATTTCGCGTCGCTCCGAAACGTCAGAAAGATTCTCCGGCAGCCGTTCTCCACGACGTTCATCAACTTCTCTCGGAACTTCTCGACCGGTTCAAACCGCAGGCCATGGCCGTCGAATCCGTGTTTACCGCCTTGAATATGAGGACAGCCTTACGTCTGGCGGAAGTTCGTGGTGTGGTGCTTCTTGCCGCTGAACAGCACCACATCGAGGTTCGCAGCTACTCCCCACGGGAAGTGAAAGCCTGCGTTGCCGGCTATGGTCATGCCGATAAACGTCAGATGCAGATGATGGTTCGGGCCTTGCTGCATCTCGAGCAGCTGCCGGAGCCTTCACACGCTGCCGATGCCCTGGCCATCGGACTCTGTTACTTGCAGGCTCGCCAGCTGGAGCAGCGTTTCGGCGTCACGAAAGAGGGAGACCAGGTGCCTAAAGTTTCATATGCCTCGGCCGGTTCGGCGCTTACCTCCCCGGCCGCAACAAATCGACCACCTCGCGTCCCTCTAAATCGATGAGCCGCCACAATCAATTTCTTTGTTCAATTTTCCTGGTCTTCCTGTTTGCCTCGGGTCTAGTCGCATCGGCGAATCCGTCGGGGGGAGTGTTCACGTACCGCCGGATTTTCAAGTCAAGTGTTCCGGAATTTATCGAAATCAAGATCCCGCAAAGCAGCGATCCGCCGAGTGTTGAAATCCGCCAGCTCGACGATGAGCCCGGAGCGGTGCCGTTCGAAATCGGTGCGCCGCTGCGATCGAAAATGTTCGAGCTTATCGGTCAGCTGGGATATTTCAAGGGGCTCGATCTTGACGTTCATCGGAAAATCGCCAACCTGGGCGAAAAAACGTTCGAGTGGAAAAGCGCGACCGAGACGTACAGCGTAACGTTCAACTACACGCTGAATTCCGCCGCCATTCAACTGCTGCAAATCTGTGAGGGTCTGGCACGCGAAGAGGAATTACTGGAACTGTTGCAGAGGAGAGCCAAATACGATCGCCTGGGTGTCAATGATGCCCTGATGCAATTTGAAACCGATCTCAACAAGGGAATTCTTCCAGAGCCAGCCAGGGCCTTGCCGCTTCTTGATCAGATCGCCGCTGATTCCCGTTTCGTCGAAATCGCCCGCCAGCGCGCGCGATCGCTAGCCGAACGGATCCGGCACCCGTAGCGCTCTCACCCTCAGGGTGAATACAGTCTTTTACCGATAACCATATCCAGGAAAATGAAGCACAGTTTCCTGAATTCATATATAAATCAAACGGGCTCCCGGTCCGAACAACAAGCTACAGAAAACCAACCATTTATTTAACGGTCGTCCTGGCACTTTCCGTGCTTGTATTTCTGCAATCCCTGAGCGTCATTCGGAGGATGAGAGGTCGGGATATCTGACGCTCATGTTCAACCTGTGGTTGGTGGATCGACGAGTGGTCGAATGGTCAAGCAAGTTATCTGAACCAGGCTTGGGCCCACAAACTACGAAGGGGATTGAACATGAGGCAATTTTTGCGCCGTTGTTTAAAAGTAAATCTGGTATTACTCCTTTTTTTCAGCGCATCGGGTACCTGGGGCCAGTCAATCGTAACCGGCGGCATCACGGGCGTCGTCACTGACCCGACTGGTGCAATCGTCGGAGGAGCGAATCTATCACTGAAGAACGTAGGAACTGGGGAAGCGTATTCGGCTGTGTCGTCAGCCAGTGGAGAATATGCTTTTGCTTTACTGAAACCTGGCAACTACACGTTATCGGTAACCAAGGACGGTTTTAAAACCTCGACGCGAGCCATCAATGTGTTGCTCGGAACGACAGTCAGCGTCAACGTCGCTCTGGAAATCGGCGTTGGCACGACGACGGTTGAAGTTTCGGCAGAACAGGGCGCTGAACTCCAGACGGAAAACGCCAACATCTCCACAAATTTTGAAACCAAACAGATTCAGGAAATTCCCAATCCTGGCGGCGACGTGACCTACATCGCACAAACCGCACCCGGGGTGACGATGGGTTCAGCTGCGGGAGGGGGTTACGGAAACTTCAGCACGTTTGGTCTGCCGGGCACGTCAAATCTTTTCACCATGAACGGCAATGATTATAACGATCCATTTCTGAACCTGAACAACTCGGGTTCGAGCAACCTGCTGCTGGGCGGTAACGAACTTCAGGAAGTTTCGGTTGTGAACAATGGCTACACCGGCCAATACGGCCGTCAGGCAGCCTCACAGATCGATTACTCGACGAAGTCCGGTACAAACTCGTTCCATGGGAATCTTGTTTACAACTGGACGGGCCGCTACCTCAATGCCAATGATCCGATCTTGAAGGGAACAACGCCCGTCGGTTCGCCCATTCCGACACGCCCGTTTGAAAATAACAATCAGTGGGCTGCTTCACTTGGCGGACCGATCAAGAAGGACAAGGCGTTCTTTTTTATCAATACCGAAGGTATCCGCTACATTTTCGGATCGATCCATCCCGTGAATGTGCCAACTCCGGCTTTCCAGTCCTATGTGCTCGGGAACATTCCACAAGATTCGGCGACCCAGGGCTTCTACCAGAACCTTTTCAAACTGTGGAATTCGGCACCAAATATCGCGACCGCAACGCCTAACGCGGGCAGCTGCAGCGCCAATGGCCTCCCGGCGACAATCGGCGGGGACCAATGCACGGAATCATGGACAGACAGTTCCTCCTCAGGGAACAAGGAATGGTTAGTCTCTGCCCGGGTCGATTATTCATTTAGTGAAAAGGACAAGATCTTCGGGCGCGTAAAGTTCGATCGGGGGGTGCAGCCAACCTACACCGATACGATCAATCCCACCTTTGATACCTTCAGTACGCAACCGCAGAACGAGGGACAGCTTAACTACACACACATTTTCACTCCGACTGTCGTGAACAACTTCATTGGTTCCGTTCTCTATTACTCCGCGCTGTTCGGGAACGTCAGTCCCGGTTCTCCGGCACTCGGTCTGATTCCGGGCAACCTCGCGTTCACTGATGGAAGCCTGACGAACCTCGGCTTCGGTGCAGGGGCTGGCGGTTATGCCAATGGCTTCTACTTCCCGCAAGGACGAAACGTGACCCAGTGGGGTCTGGTGGACGATCTTTCCTTCATCAAGGGGAATCATTCGTTCAAGACCGGGATCAACTGGCGCAGAGACGACATCAGCGATCATACGGCGGCGGAGACATCAGTTTATCCAGCCGTAAACACCACCCTGCTGGGATTCGCGAACGATGAGGTTGCCAGCTTTACGCAATACAATTTCGCGACGAGTGCTGTCCAACCGGTGGCCTTCTACAGCTTCGGCGTCTATTTCCAGGACGAGTACCGGGTCAATGCAAAACTGAAATTGACGATGACTCTCCGGGCCGACCGTAACTCGGGCGGGGTTTGCCAGCATAATTGCGCGGGCCTCCCCGTTGAGCCCTTCCCCGACCTGACAAAAGGTGCCGACATTCCGTACGACCAGTCGTATCTGACCGGCAAGAAGACGATCATTCCTGGCAACGAATTTCTTGCCTGGCAACCGCGGTTCGGTTTCGCATGGACTCCAGGAAACGCGAAGACCGTGCTGCGCGGTGGCGTCGGTCTCTTTGCCGATCTGTATCCGGGAACGATCCTGAGCGGCATCGACACCAACTTCCCGCAAGTAAACCAATGGGTTGTACCTGGCGGAACCCTGGCCTGGGATACGCAGTCTCCTGCGACTACCGCGTTTCCAACGAGCGGTGTTGCGCTCGTGCAGCAATGCAACGCCGCGTTTAACAGCAATTACTACAGTGGCGGCAGCCTGACGACGTACCTCGCGACACCGGGCTTGCCGGCATCCTGCGCGACGACGCCGACGCTCAATGACGTCACTCGCAATCTGCAAAATCCAAAATATCTTGAGTGGAACCTCGAAGTTCAGCATCAGCTGACGCCACACACGATCGTATCTGCAAATTACGTGGGGAACAGAGGCTACGATGAGCTCTACTATAACAACTATCTGAACGGCTTTGACTACTTCTCGCTGACCAACACGACTGCCGCGGATCCACGTGTAGGCCGGGTCAATTATCTCGAAAGCGGGGCCATCTCCAACTACAACGGGTTAACGGTCTCGATTCAGGAAAATAACTGGCACGGATTAAGTGGACGGATTAATTACACACTTTCACATGCACTGGACGAATCGTCCAATGGCGGCGTATTGCCGTTCAGTATCTACTACAGCCTGCTCAGCCAGATCAGTCCTACCGGCATTGGGGCTAACTACGCTTCTGCGGACTACGACGCTCGACATCAGATCAGCGGCAGCTACGTGTACGTCTTGCCGTTCAAGAGCAGCAATCACCTACTGGACGCAGTCGTTGGCGGCTGGCAGCTTTCGGGCACACTGTTCTGGCGCACAGGATTTCCGTTCAGCGTAAATGACGGGGCCCAGGTCGGAGGCCTGGCTGGCAACAACCTGACGGGAGCGACCATTCTCCTTCAGCCGACGTTTGTGCAGCGAAACTTCACCAACGTAGGCGCTTGCGTAGCAAGCCCCTGCTTCGGGATACTCGCTGGGAACGGGAACGCTGCCGTAAATCCGGGCGCTCCGTACCAGTTCGCGGCTGCAACAAACTTCACAGGCGATGTCGTCGGCCGAAACGCCTTCCGCGGGCCAGGATTCCTCGCGGGCGATATGAGTCTTCGGAAGAACTTCCATATCAGCGAACGCATGAACTTCCAATTAGGGATGAACGCCTACAACTGGTTGAACCATGCGAACTACGGTGCACCTTTTGCGTCAACGGCATTTGGCCCAACCAACTTCGGAACGGTCATCTTCACCCAGTCACCACCCACTTCCCCCTACGGGGCCTTCGCTTCAGCGGCAACGGATATGCGAATGGTCCAGATCACAGCCAAGCTTGTTTTCTAAATAGCCTTCGAAACCGAAAAAGGGGCGGCTAAGCCCGCCCCTTTTTTTGTGCTCGTGCGTCTTCCAAAAGCCGATACGAAAACGCAGGCCTGCTGAGATTTTCATCCGCAATTCTCAGCGATATATGAATTTCAATAGTAGTACTTCAGTTCTACAATATTCTGTATCAAATCGTCATAAAGCACTCTAAACCCCCTCCTAAGTTACTGTTAGTTAAGCAGTTAAATGCTTCGAGGTTTGGTTAATCAATTGCCAATGATACTGCATCAGGTTGCCCCTGTGTAGGTGGTTTCGTTTACCTAAATTTCTTCGATTTTGGGGATTGTGTGGCTTTCTCTAGGTCCCCTTTTTACTCGCGTTTCACGTTTGAAGTGGACGTCATCGCAAGGTGACACCAAACCGTCAAGGAGGTTTGAATGAAGTGGTTTAAAGTATTTGCAATTGTTGCATTTGTTTTAGCGTTGGTGGGCGCGAACCAGGCAGCCGGCCAGTCGCTGATTGCCGGTGACATCGCCGGTCGCGTTACTGACCCCGCCGGTGCCGTTGTACCGAATGCGGTTATCAATCTGAAGAGCCTCGACACGGGAACGACGCAATCCGACAAGACGAGCGGCGAAGGTTCCTTCCGCTTCTCGCTTCTGAAACCCGGACGTTACGAAGTTTCGACTTCGGTGAGTGGCTTTTCGACGATCTCAACCTCCGTGGTCGTTGAAGTTGGACAGACGACCCAGGCTGACTTGAAGCTTGAGATCGCCTCGGCAGCCTCCTCGATCGAAGTAACGACAGAAGCTCCGCTCATCAGCACCGATCCCGGTAACTCGACGGCATTCAGCTCGAAAGAAGTCTCCCTGCTGCCGAGTCCTGGCGGCGACATGACCAACATCGCATTCTCGGCTCCGGGCGCTGTTGTGAACGTAACCGGCGGTTACGGCAACTTTACGATGAACGGTATGCCCGCAACTTCCAACCTTTTCACCGTCAACGGTGAAAACGACATGGATCCCTATTTCAACATCAACAACTCCGGTGCATCGAACCTGACTTTGGGTTCAAACGAAGTGCAGGAAGCGACTGTCGTCACCAACATGTATTCCGGCCAATACGGAACACTGATGGGTTCGCAGGTCACCTACGTGACCAAGTCCGGCTCGAACAACTTCCACGGCAACGCGCAGTACTGGTGGAATGGCCGCTTCATGAACGCCAATGACTTCTTCACGAACACTGCAAACGTGGCGGGTCAGCCTGCAGTCGGCCGGCCGTTTTCAAACGCCAACCAGTGGGCAGCTTCCGTGGGCGGTCCGATCATAAAGAACAAGTTGTTCTTCTTCGCGGACACCGAAGGCTTGCGCTTCGTGCTCCCGAACGTCGACACCGTGGTTTCTCCGAGCCCCGCATTTCAATCCGCGGTCTTGGCCAACGTTGCGACGCTGCAACCGGCGGAACTCTCGACGTACCAGCAACTCTTTAAGCTGTATACAGCGGCACCGGGTTTTAGCAATGCGGTTCCTCTCACCAACACCCAGGGCTGCAATAATCTCGTCTTGCCGGGTTGGGTCTCTGGAACCAATTGCGCGGTCAGCTACACGGCAACCCCGACCTCGTTTGCAAAAGAATACATCTTTGCTGCCAGAATCGATTTCGTCGCGACTGCCAAGGACAACGTATTCTTCCGCTACAAGCTCGATCACGGATTGCAGCCGACCTACATTGACCCGATCAGCCCGAACTTCGACGCCAATTCGAACCAGCCTGCCTATGATGGCCAGTTGGTTTGGTCTCACGTCTTCAGCTCGGCCCTGACCAACTCGTTCACCGCGGCTGGCAGCCATTACGTCGCGCAGTTCGCTCAGAACTATGCCTTGGCCTCCGGAACGTTCCCGTTCGCCATTAACTATGCCGGCTCTCTGCCATTCACGACGGGCTCAGGCGGTGGAAACTTCAACCCCCTCTATGACTTCCCCCAGGGCCGCAACATCACGCAATATCAGTTCGTCGATGACGTGTCCCTGAACAAGGGCCGCAACAGCTGGAAGTTCGGTATCAACTTCCGCCGTTACGACGTTAGCGACCACAACTTCTTCTTCAATTCACCATTAGTTTATTTCCGGAACATCAGCGGCTTGCCGGACAGCGCGAACAACGGTATCCAGACGTTTGCAGACGGCGTAGCATTCCAGTACCGTCAGGCAGATAACCTGGCGAGCGATGTACCCATCGCACTCTGGGGTATGGGCATCTACGCCGAAGATCAGATCAAGGTGAAGAGCAACTTCACTCTGACTCTGGCCCTTCGCGCCGAGCGCAACTCCAATCCGGTTTGCCAGAAGAATTGCTTCGCGAACTTTACCGGAAACTTCGACAGTCTGGCTAGCGTGGCGGCCGGTACGGGAGCAGGAGACGTTCCCTACAGCAGCGATATCAACTATGGACGGCACCAGGCTTTCCCTGGCGTAGACACC
Source organism: Candidatus Acidiferrales bacterium (assembly GCA_963723725.1). Classification (GTDB taxonomy): domain Bacteria; phylum Acidobacteriota; class Terriglobia; order Acidiferrales; family UBA7541; genus Acidiferrum. Next base: position 43,050 of record CAVRSA010000007.1, on the reverse strand, counting down.
CTTGATCTGTCGCCTCGCATCGCCTTCAGCTGGGCACCAAACGCGACCGACCATTTCCCGTTCTTCCCGGGTGGCGGCAAGACCGTCATCAGCGGCGGTTACGGCCTCTTCTACGACTCGCTTGCAGCGGGCCTTGTCGACAACCTTCTTGCCAATCCTCCGGCCTCGGTTGCCTTGCGCGTTCGGACCAGCACGGGCGTCATTCCGTTTGATCCAGCGGGCGCACCGGCGACATTCGCAGCCGGCGCGGCAGCGTTCAACATTAACGAGAGCTACAACCAGATCTCTTCGAATCTTGCAGGTCTAGGAATCGTGTTCACTCCTCCAGCGTTTAACTCCATTGTTGGAACCGTGCACGCTCCTCGCGCGCAAGAGTGGAACTTCATGGTTCAACAGCAGATCGGAAGAACGACTGCCTTGACTGTCAACTATGTTGGCAACAACGTGACCAATCTGCCCTACAACAACACCTGGCCAAACGGCTATGATTGCTGCGGCCTCTATCCGACCGCACCGCAAGCTCCTCTAGTACCGAACTACGGTACGGTGACGCAAACGCAGAGTGGTGCGATTTCCAACTACAACGGTGTCAACGTAACCGTCCGCGAACAACTCGGTTCGCAGTTGGTAGCGCACTTTAACTACACATTCGGCCACAATCTGGACGAAGTCTCAAACGGTGGTATCTTCACCTACGGCGACTCGCTGACGAGCCAGATCAATCCGAACAGCCTGCGTGCCAACAACTATGGCAACTCCGACTACGATATCCGCCATAACATCAGCGCGGACTTCGTCTACACACCAACGCTTAAGTTCGAGAACAAGATCGCAGCGTTCCTGATTGGCGGCTGGCAATTCTCCGGCAAGCTGTTCTGGCGCACCGGACTGCCGTTCACGGTTACTGACTCGAATCTGGCAGGCGCGCTGGTCAACAGTTCAGCGCCTCAGTTGGCTCAGCCGATCAACGGAACTCAACAACGCAGCTGCGGAAAATCAGACAACTACACCACCGGTTCTCCGGTGTACGGAGTCAATTCCTGCCTGAATTCGTTCGGATTCGTCAACAGCGGATCTGCGACGTTTACTGGATACTCGGAATTCCCGACGCAGATCCGCAACCAGTACCGCGGCCCGAACTACTTCGACATGGACATGGCTCTCTACAAGAACTTCCGTGTTCACGAAGGTGTCTCGCTCGGTATCGGTCTGAACGCGTTCAACGTCTTCAACCACCCCAACTTCGGATTGCCTGATGGCGGCTACGGCGACAGCACGTTCGGTCAGATCACGAGCACTGTTGGCGTTCCGACCAGCCCATACGGCAACTTCCTCGGGTTCGACTCTTCCGTGCGCGTTGTTCAGCTCACGGCGAAGCTCGTATTCTAACCATCCTGCGAAAATGCAGGGAAAGGGCGGCCTTCGGGCCGCCCTTTTTTTATGTTCCCGCGGTCCTAATCGCCTCTCTCGAAGCCCTCCCCCGGGGTAACTTTTCCGCCTGAAAAAACGTATTATGTTTGTTGTCCGTCTCTATGGCTCGAACGTCCTCATTGCAGTTTGCCGAAGCAGTTTCCATCGCCACATCGAGCCTCTGGGCCCACAAGCTGCGCAGCGTACTTACGCTCGTTGGTGTAGTCATCGGTGTGGCCGCCGTTATCGCGGTTGTCAGCCTGATTAACGGGGCCAACCAGTATGTCGCTACCAAAGTCTTTAACCTGGGCGCGGACGTCTTTGCACTGGCCAAGCAACCCAGTATCGTCACCAACGTCGACGATTTCGTTGAATTCCAGAAGCGCAAACGCATCACGTACGACGATTACGACGCGATTCACGCGTCCTGCAAGACTTGTAAGGCTGTAGGCGCCGCAATTGGAGGCCGGGCCGAGATTCGCAGCGGTCTCAATTCCTTGAAAGACACCAATCTTCGCGCCTGGACCCCGGAAATGGCCGAACTCTACGATGTAGACCTCATCGAAGGCCGCCACTTGACCGATGCTGACCTGCACACGGCGGCTCCTGTCTGCGTGATTGGAATGGACATCATTGACAATCTTCTCCCCGGAATTGATCCCGTGGGCAAGGAGATTCGCTGGAACAATATCGGCTGCCAGGTCATTGGCGTGGGCAAGAAACAGGGTTCCTCGCTCGGAACTTCGCTCGACAACTGGATCATCATTCCTCTGACTACGTATCTAAAGGACTACGGCTCGCAGCAGGAATCCTTGCGCATCACCTCCCGCGCCGATTCCATCGACAAGATACAGGAGTCAGTCGATGAGGTTCGCCAGATCATGCGCGGCCGGCACCATCTGGATTACGGGACCAAGGACGATTTTTCGATCGAAACCAGTGACTCGTTTCTGTCGCTGTGGAAAGACATCAGCCAGTCCTTCTTTCTCGTGACCATCGCCATCGCCTCGATTTCGCTCGTCGTCGGCGGGATCGTCATCATGAACATCATGCTGGTCAGTGTGACGGAACGAACGCGAGAGATCGGGATCCGCAAGGCGATGGGCGCCCGCCGTTCCGATATTCTTTTGCAATTTCTCATCGAGTCTTCGACCTTGGCCGCCATCGGCGGAGCGATTGGAGTGCTCCTGGGTGTTTCGGCAGCGAAACTTGTTTCACTGCTCTCCCCCTTGCCGAGCGATGTGCAACTCTGGTCGATTATTGGAGGACTTGCCGTCGCTTTGGGCGTTGGCCTGTTCTTTGGCACCTATCCCGCATCGAAGGCGGCAAAGCTCGATCCGGTCGAAGCCTTGCGCTCGGAATGAAGACTTCGTGATGGCCTCAATCACCAAAGCGCTGCCGCAATCCAAACTGATGCCTCTTCGCGGCCTCACCTCGCATGGTAAGTTTGCCGAGTTTCGCGAACAGGTGATTCTTGCGCTTGATACCTTGCGTCAGAATCCCCTGCGCTCTGCCCTCACGATTCTTGGCATCGTGATCGGCATCATGACCGTCATCACGGTCAGTTCCGTGATTAACGGCCTGAATGACAGCGTGCTAGGCGGAATTCGGGAGCTGGGTTCAGACACCATTATCTGCTATCGCTTTCCCTGGGCTTCACTCTCCCGCCCGCCCAGCGAATGGTTTAACCGCAAGGAGCTGGAAGCGGAATGGGCCGAGGATATGTCTCATCTGCCGCATGTCGGTGCCGCTTCTCCTTCGTTGCGAATCTTTCAACCGGAGTTTGGTTCAGGCACTTCCGATGTGCGCAGAGGCAGCTTCCGCGCCAAGAACGTGATCCTGCAGGGAAATTCTCCCTCCATTGCACAGATTTTTGACTTGAAGCTCGCCTACGGCCGGGGATTCAATGATACCGATACGGAACGGCGCGCTCCTGTGGTCATGCTCGGCTACGATACGACGAATCTGCTGTTCCCTGGGGGCGCTGCCGAGGCGATTGGCAAGGAAGTGACCGTGGATGGCCAGCTCTTTACTGTGATTGGCACGCTTGAAAAGCGCCGCCAGGGCGTGTCGGGTGGTGCAAATCCCGAAGACAATATCGCGATCATGCCGGTAACGTCGCTGCGCAAGCTCTATCCCAACAAAAAAGACTACGTGATTTTTGCCAAAGCCCGAGATCCGAAAGTTGTCGGCGAAGCGGTCGAAGAAATTCGTGATCTGCTTCGCAGGAAGCGCAGGCTCAGCAACAACAAACCGGATGATTTCGCGCTCTTTACCTCCGACTATTTTTTGGATCTCTGGACGAAGATCAGCTATCTGATTTTTGTTCTGATGTTTGCGGTAGCCTCGGTGGGTCTGCTGGTTGGCGGAATCGGTGTCATGAATATCATGCTGGTCTCGGTGACCGAACGTACGCGGGAGATTGGTGTCCGCAAGGCGATCGGAGCAAAAAGCGGCAATATCCTGCTGCAGTTCCTGACCGAAGCAGTGACTTTGAGCGCCATCGGCGGAGTTGTCGGTGTCGTTCTGGGTGCAGGGCTTTCGCTCGTTTTGCGTTATGGTGCGCACTTCCCTGCGAGCCTGTCATTCTTCTGGATCATGACGGCTCTTCTCATGTGCGCACTGATTGGGGTGGTTTTTGGCGTTTATCCCGCCTGGAAAGCTGCCAAACTCGACCCTGTAGATGCACTGCGGTATGAATAGCGCGCCAGCGCCTGGGAGTCAGCGCCCGGCTGAAATCGCGGTACTCTCACTCAGTTTTTTGAGTGATTCGGTATACGGCGCTTTGGCAACTCCCCTCTCGGTAAAAATCGCGGTGATGTATTTGTTGGGGGTCACATCAAATGCCGGGTGCGCGGCATGGACGTCAGGCGCAATACGCACTCCCTGAATGTGCGTGACTTCGGCCGCACTGCGCTCTTCGATCGGAATGTAAGAACCGTCCGGAATCGACAGGTCGAACGTCGATATCGGCGCCGCGATGTAAAAGGGTACGTTTGTTTCCTTTGCCAGCACCGCCATCTGATAGGTTCCGATCTTATTGGCGGTATCGCCATTGGCGGCAATTCGATCGGCTCCGGTCACAATCGCGCCCACCTTCCCGGTCTTCAAGAAATGTCCCACCATGTTGTCGGTAATCAGGGTCAGAGGTATTCCGCCACGATGGAGTTCCCATGCCGTCAATCGCGCGCCCTGCAGATAGGGACGCGTTTCGGGTACGAGAACATGCAGCTTATGGCCCTGCTGGTAGGCCACACGGATGACACCTAGAGCCGTACCAATTCCGGCAGTCGCCAGCGCCCCCGCGTTGCATTGCGTCATCACCTGGCCATCCTGAGGCATATATTCGGCGCCGAAGGCGCCAATCGCTTCATCGGTTGCCTTCTTTTCAAGATGCACCAGGCGTGCTTCAGCAATCATCGCTTCGCGGATTTTTGGCAGATCGCAACCCGCCGCGACCAGTTCCGTGAAGCGTGCTTTCATCCGTTCGAGCGCCCAGAACAGGTCGACAGCCGTTGGCCGCGTCCTTCCGAGCGTTTCAGAAATCTCCGCAAACTCGAGCTTCAGGGCAGCAACGGACGGTGCCCTTGATTTCTGGACACCGAGCGCCACTCCCATGGCGGCCGCCACGCCTATCGCCGGCGCTCCCCGGATCACCATATCGTGAATTGCTTTTGCCACTTCCCGGTAATCCACGTAGGTATAACTCGTCTCTTCGGCCGGAAGCCGCCGCTGGTCGAGCATCACCACTCCGCGATCTGTCCATTCAATCGGCTGCGCTACGTACATTCATTTCCCTTTCTCGCTACAGAGTGAAGCTTCGGGATAGCCGGCTCCTCAATTCCTGTCAGTGGCCGGGCGGCAGTTTGGTAAATCCTTGCGTACCAATCAACGCAAATACGGAAATCAGTGAATTGTATCCGAGGTGCATCATAAAACTGGCAAAGACGCTGCCGGTTCTGGCGCGCACAAAGGTAAAAATGATTCCTACGGTAACCAGCACGCTGACAAGACTCCAGGTCCAGCCCAGTTGTGCACCATGCATGAACCCGAACAAAACTCCCGTCAGGATAATCCCCGGCCAGATGCCAAAGGACCGGGCAAACATCGGGTACAAATAGCCGCGGAAGAGGGTTTCTTCAACGAGCGGCGCAACCAGCACAGCCATGGCGATGAACAGCAGTGCTGTCTCGCGATGCTTGAACAGCTCCTCCATGGGAGTATTTTCCGGAGCGTTTAACCGGGAACTCAGTACAGCTACCAGCAGCGACAATCCGGCACCTGCCGAAAAGAAAAATAGCGGGCTTCTCGGCGGACCTGAATTAAAGGACTGAATTTTCCGCCAGCCCAGGCACTGCCAAAAGGGATGTCCGCGCAATACCGACAGGGTTACATAGAGAAAAAAGAAAATCATCGCATACCAGATGAGCATGCTTCCCAGAAGGAACTGTGGCTTGGACATCAGATATTGTTCCAGTTGTTCGCGGGGCAGTCTCTCATGCGGCGCATAGTAAACGGCCATAACGCCTTGCACCAGAACGAGACTGATAAACCCGAAAAAAAGGAAAACGATGAAATGCGCCCACGACCAGGTAATCGCGAGATCCGAGGAAAAACGGGACTGAGAAACTGGGGGTGGCGCGGCAAGCAGAGGTAGTTCTGCGAAGCCTCGATCGCCCGGAGCGGGTTCAAGCGCGGGAAGCGACGCGGTGCGGTCTTCGATCGACTCTCCAAACTCCGGAGGCACGGGAGAATTCTCGTCAGACGGATTCATCATTTCCTGCGTTTCGCCTTTGGCCAGCCCGCCGCAAGAGCTGCAGCGACCAAAGGAAAGAGAAGTTCATGGTGGCCGGTAAGGGCGATACCCCTTCGATTTCGGCCCGTCTCCCTTGTTCGATGAAGCCGTAGGCCGTTTCACTACATTCTGTAGCGGCCGGTAGTGCTGAACGAAATCAAAATTCGCCGTGGTAATCGGCTCGAGTCTGACGCCAAGGTTCCGGACAACAGAAACCGCTTTCAGGAAAATCTCCGGCAGGAGCACGGCAGAGCCCCAGTTAAGAAACACTCCACCCTGGTCCATCTCGCCGACCAGAGCGCAGAACAGACGAAAATCGGTTTGTGTGGCTACGCCCAGTGCGCTTCCTGCCGTGGTTGGATGGATGTGGGCAATGTCGGTTCCAATTGCTACGTGCACGGTCACCGGAATTCGCAGCCGGTACGCCGCCATGAGAACACTCGATTCGGGATGTTTTGGCGACAAGATTCCGCTCGAAAGATACTGCCCGGCAGCCTCGCCGTAGCCGATTCGCAGGCGCTCTGCCAGCTTTGCCATTTCGTTGATGTATTTTCCGGTTTCTTCGGCCATGCCGAACTGGCCTCGACCAAGTCCTGTCTCCACATCCTCCGACGTGTTTCCCACCATGGCCACTTCAAAATCATGGATCATCGCCGCGCCGTTCATGGCAACGCCTGAAACAAAGCCCCGCTTCATCAGGTCAACGAGAAGCGGCCCAAGGCCGACCTTGATGACATGGCCGCCTAGCCCCCACAAAATGGCCTTTTTCTGCTTCTTCGCCAAGTGGATGGAACTGAGCAAGGTCCGCAGGTCCCGGGCTGCAAGGATATCGGGCAGCGCATCAAGGAACCTCGCGAGTGAGACTTTCGAACCCACCGGCCGTGCAAACTGGCTGACGTTTACCTTGCTCTTTCGAGAGGCAAGCGGGTAGGTCCGCACCCCACCAAAGGTAATTGGTTGTGTGAAATAGACGCTCATTCGATTGACAACACTTTACGAGGAAGCCAGAGCCCGTGCAAGCGAAAGCAACACGAGAAGAGGCCGGATCGACCCGCTTTTTTACTGAATCTTACGATCTCCATTTTCTTTTGCAGCTCCCGACCCGTTTGTCAGGAGTGTCCGGGCGATCGCTTGTCCCGTGTAGGATTTCTTCACCCGTGCCACCTGTTCTGGCGTACCCTGAGCAACGATTCGCCCTCCGCCCTCTCCTCCTTCAGGGCCCAGATCAACGAGCCAGTCTGCCTGTTTGATCACGTCGAGATTGTGTTCGATGATCAGAACGGTGTTCCCGAGGTCGACCAGTCGCTGCAGCACTGCAAGCAACTTCCGCACATCGTCAAAATGCAGTCCGGTTGTCGGCTCATCCAATATATAGATTGTTCGCCCGGTCTGCCGTTTGGAGAGCTCGCGTGCGAGCTTGATTCTCTGCGCCTCGCCACCGGAAAGAGTCGTCGCGGACTGACCCAGCTGAACGTAGCCCAGCCCGACTTCGACAATCGTCGAAAGTTTCTGCTGAATCTGGGGAATATTTTCGAGGACCCGGAGCGCTTCGCTGGCCGGCAGGTTCAGGACATCATTTATATTGTGCCCCTTGTAGCGCACTGCCAGGGTCTCGGCGTTGTAGCGTCGCCCGCGACACACTTCGCAGGTCACGTAAACGTCCGGGAGAAAATTCATTTCAATCCTGCGCAAGCCTTCTCCCTGGCATGCTTCGCAACGGCCACCTTTTACGTTAAAACTGAAGCGCCCCGGTTTATACCCTCTCTCACGGGATTCCGGCAGCATGGCGAACAGTTCGCGGATTGGGGCAAACACTCCGGTATAGGTCGCAGGATTTGATCTGGGCGTGCGTCCAATCGGAGCCTGATCAATTTCGATGACCTTGTCGATGTGCTCGATCCCCAGGATCATCCGGTAATCGCCGGGTGGTTCCATCGACCGGTACAGCTTCTGAGCCAGCGCGCGGTAAAGAATATCGTTTACCAGAGTTGACTTTCCCGAGCCCGAGACACCGGTGACGACTGTAAATAATCCAAGCGGAAACGAAACGTCGACGTCTTTCAGGTTGTTCGTCCTGGCTCCGAGAATCTGGATGGCCTTGCCATTTGGACTTCGCCTTTTTGTGGGAACGTCGATTTTTGTGATTCCGGAAAGATATTGTCCGGTCAGCGATTCCTTGCTGGCTGCAATCTCTTCAGGCCGTCCGCTGGCCACCAGATAGCCGCCGGCATCCCCTGCTCCGGGTCCGAGGTCCACAACATAATCGGCGCGCCGGATCGTATCTTCATCGTGCTCGACAACCAGAACGGTGTTGCCGAGATTACGCAACTGCTCGAGCGAATGCAGCAACTGGTCGTTGTCGCGCGCGTGCAAACCGATTGAAGGTTCATCGAGAACATACAGCACACCACGCAGGCGTGAGCCGATCTGCGTGGCCAGACGAATGCGTTGGGCCTCACCGCCCGAGAGTGTTGCCGCAGAACGTTCAAGGCTCAGATATCCCAGTCCTACAGCCAGCAGGAAGTCGATCCGCTCGGAAATTTCTCCAAGCGGTCTCGCGGCCACCTCCTTCTGGCGCGGGGTCAGTCGCTCGAGGATCTTGTCGACGGCGGGCCGCGCCTCACTGAGCGACAGCGCGGTGAAATCGGAAATCGACCATCCAGCGAGTTTTACGGCGAGCGATTCCGGCCGCAGACGCTTGCCCGCGCATACGCTGCAGCGCGTCGCCGACATATATTGCGTCATCCACTCCCGGTAGGAATCGGAATTCGACTCTTCAAAATTCTTCTCGAGGAACGTCAAGATTCCCTGAAAACGAAATCCTTTTTCCGTACTCGTGGGCTTCGGCTGGGTTTCATTCGCATTTCGCTTCGCGCCTGCAGGCGGATATCCGTAAAGCAGGAGGTTCTGAACTTTCGCCGGATATTTCTCAAACGGCGTATCGAGATGAAATCCGTGCGCATAGCCGCCAAGTTCGAGCGTTCTGCGGAGTGCGGTCGAACCGGATCCGGGCCCCAGCCCACCGTCAAACAGCGGGCGCGTCCAGTCCACCACAACCTTTGCCGGATCAAAATCATATTTTGAGCCGAGGCCGTTACAGGCAGGACACGCGCCATAAGGCGAGTTGAAACTGAAGGAGCGCGGCTCAAGCTGAGGCACGGACAACCCGCAGTCCGGACATGCCAGTTTCTCTGAAAATACATGTTCGTTACCGCCAACAACGGCAACCGTGACAAGTCCCTGGGCAAGTTTCAGCGCTGTGGCAATCGACTGTTCGAGGCGCGAAGCCACACCCTGCTTCACGAGAAGCCGATCGATCACGATTTCAATCGTGTGATTTTTCCGCTTATCAAGCTGTGGTGGCTCATCGAGGGGATACAATTCCCCGTTGATCCTGACGCGAACAAATCCGTCCTGCGCCAGTTTCTCGAGCTCCTTACGGTAGGCACCTTTGCGGCCGCGGACGATCGGTGCCAGGATCATGATGCGGTCGTCGGGCTTGCAGAGTTCGCCGTGCAGGATTGCCTGTACGATCTGTTCGCTCGATTGCCGCGTGATCGGCTTGCCGCAATTCGGACAGTGTGGAATTCCGATCGAACTGTAGACTACGCGAAGATAATCGTAAATTTCTGTAATCGTTCCTACGGTAGATCGCGGAGATCTTGTTGTTGTTTTTTGTTCGATGGCGATGGAAGGTGACAGTCCTTCAATCACATCGACTTCCGGACGTTCCATCTGATCCAGAAACTGCCTGGCGTAGGCCGACAGGGATTCAACGTATCGGCGTTGCCCTTCCGCGTAAATCGTGTCGAATGCCAGCGACGACTTGCCCGATCCGGACAGTCCGGTAATTACCGTCAGCGAATTCCTGGGAATTTCCAGGCTGATATTTTTCAGATTGTGCTGCCGTGCTCCCCGCACAACCAACTTGGTCAATCCCATGATCTGAAGATGCCCCTCCACAGGGAGCCTTGGACCCTACTGCCGAGACCGCGCCCAATATAGTCTTTCAACAAAACAACTCCGCGTCAAATGGGTCAAGGCAAGGAAGCGCACGGCCACCTGTTAAGATGCACAGGTCGCGCAAATCTATGCGCAGAAGAAATCAGCTCACGTAAAATTTTCCCCGGGGGTAGAGCCTTTTTACCAAGTTGCGCGGAGAACGTCTGCGACAAACAAACGACTTACATTGGCGAGCAGCGTGCTTCGTCTTAAGGTTGTGGGGGAGGCGAGCCGAGGATCCCTTTAGGGGATTGAGGGCTGGGCCGGCTCGTACTTCCCCTCACCTCTACCTTCCCCACATTCATTCGAATCGAATTCATTTCCTACAGGAATCTATGTAGTACGTTCTGACAGCGAAAGTACGCTGCTATTTCGACGGATTCAGTTCACCGGGAATCGAACGCCGCGATAATCGATGCGCGTAATGTAATCGCTCATGGTCATGAACAGCAACAGCGCCAGCCAGAAAATGCCTGCGATAATCACGAGCTGCGTCCGCTTCGGCACATATTTTGCATGCATGAAAAACAGAACGACGAGGGTTGCTTTCATGGTAGCGATTGCCAGTGCAACAACGATATTGAATTGTCCGAGATTGACGTAGGCAGCCGCTACGGTTGCGGCGGTTAATGCGAGAAGACACAAGATAATCGTAAGGTACACACCGGGCGAAACGATGTGGTCCGTATGGTAGTGCTCGATCCCGTCGTGTTTAGGTTCAGACATGTAACTCTCTCCTACTTGTGCCGATCAATCAAATACAGCAGCGGAAACAGATAGATCCAGACAATATCGACAAAATGCCAGTACAAGCCGACCATGTCGACCGGAGTATTCCACCTGGCGCTGTAGAGACCGGCGAACGAATTCTTCAAGAGCCAGAAAAGCAATCCTGCGCCAATCACCATGTGCAGCGCGTGCAAACCTGTCATTCCGAAATAAGCTGAATAATAGAGTTGCGCGTGCGAATTCAGGTCCGGATCGGCGGCCCGAGCCCGTTCGAGTTCTTCGCGTTCCGTATTCATCTCCTCGGCATTGATGTCTTCGCATTTGGCCGGATTGTCTACGCAATAGAAAATGTCAAAGTTCTTCCCTGGAACGAGATGGTGGTGAAATTTCTGACTGTATTCCACATACTTGACGCCGAAGAACACAAATCCCAGGATGATGGTCAAGGTCAGAAACAGTGAAATCAGCTTCTTCCTGCTGGTTTGCGCGGACCAGACTGCCATGGCCATCGTGAAGCTGCTGGCCAGCAGCACAACCGTGTTGAAACCGCCGAGCTTCAGGCTGAGGGTGTTGCTGCCCATCGCGAACGCCGGAAAATAGACGTGCCGGTTCAGCGTGTAGGCCATCATGATTCCGCCAAAGAACATGACTTCCGTCACCAGGAAGATCCACATTCCCAGTGTGGCGGTGTCCTTCTGCTGTTCAAGAGTTTTAAATTGTCCGTATAGTTCGCCGGTGCGATGCACTCCGCACTCCTGTTCTGTCCACTAGTATCAGGCGCCAACTCTCGCCTGGACCCAAGCCCGGAATTTCCTAATCGTCCCCGTGAGACGGCGCAGGCGACAATCGGCCCGGCTTACCCGCAGGCACATCCAGCCCAAGATCCGGCCGGTTATGAAAATCGTAGGCTTCCCAAGTTACAACTGGAGTTACATGGAAATTCTCTGTCGGCGGCGGGGAAGCTGTCTGCCACTCGAGACCGGTTGCCGGCCATGGATTGTTGCCCGCCACTTTGCCATAAAACGCCGCCCACACCAGATAGATCATCGGCAGCAGATATCCGACAGCGAGGATTGAAGCGCCGGCGGTCGACATCACGTTATAGACCTGAAATTCCGGTGGATACGTGTGGTACCGGCGCGGCATTCCCATGTAGCCAAGCACGAATTGTGGGAAGAAGGTGAGGTTAAATCCGACAAACAGAATTATCGCGGAGATCCTCGCGAGCCATTCCGGATACATCCGGCCAAACATCTTCGGCCACCAGAAGTGCAGGCCGCCGAGATACCCCATCACGGCACCTCCCACCATGATGTAATGGAAGTGCGCCACGACGAAATAGGTATCGTGAACGTGAATGTCCGTTCCGAGGCAGCCCAGGAACAAGCCGGTCAGTCCGCCAATCAGGAACAGTCCAAGGAAGCCGAACGCATACAACATCGGGGTATCAAAGGAGATTGAACCGCCGTAGAGGGTCGCTGTCCAGTTGAATACTTTGACCGCGGAAGGTATCGCCACCAAAAAGGTGAGGAAAGAAAAGGCCAGCGCGGCGTAGGTGGACTGGCCGGTCAGGAACATGTGGTGCGTCCAGACCAGGAAGCCGATAACCGCAATCGCCAAACTCGCTGCAGCGACGAAGCTGTACCCGAACAGCTTCTTTCGGGCAAACGTGGGAATCAGTTCGCTGATCACGCCCATCGACGGCAGAATCATGATGTAGACCGCAGGGTGTGAGTAGAACCAGAACAGATGCTGGAAGAGAATCGGGTCGCCACCCATGGCCGGGTTAAAGAATCCCAGTCCGAACAACCGCTCCATACCGGCGAGCGCCAGGGTGATGGCGACTACGGGCGTTCCCAGGATCATGACGACAGCCGTTGCGTAATGGGCCCAGACAAACAGTGGCAAGCGGAACCAGGTCATTCCGGGCGCACGCATCGTATGAATCGTAACCAGGAAATTCAGCCCCGTCAGGATCGAGGAGAACCCGGTAATGAAAATCCCCACAACCGCGGGCGCCACGGCGGAATTCGAATACACCGTACTTAGCGGTGTGTAGAAGGTCCAGCCGGTGTCGAGCCCGCCGTTGACCATCGAATACAGGGTGAATATTCCGCCGACCACATACACATACCAGCTGAGCAGGTTGATCTTCGGAAATGCCAGATCTTTCGCGCCGATCATCAGGGGTATCAGGAAATTTCCGAGTACTGCCGGGATCGAAGGAATCAGAAAGAAGAAAATCATGGCAACGCCATGCATCGTGAACATGCGGTTGTACTCGTCTGCAGTCAGCATGGTTCCGGCAGGATTCAGCAGATGCAGGCGAATCATCATGGCGAAGAATCCGCCGATAAAGAAAAAGAGCGTCACGGAAGCGAGGTAGAGCAATCCAATCCGCTTGTGGTCAGTTGTCAGCAGCCAGGAACGGATGCCATACGTTTCGTTCAGATAATTTTTTTCCGGATAAACTGGCTCCGCGACCAATGGTTTCGTACTCATACTATTTCTTCCCCGCTGGTACTGGCGCAATTCCCGCACCCTTTGCAGGTACCGGCTGCGTCTGCAGAGATTTGATGTACGCGGTCAGATTCAGAATCTGTTCCTCGGTCACCAATCCCTGGAATGTGGGCATCACTGGCTGATACCCGGCCACGATCTTTGCCTTTGGTTGAACGATGGACTCGCGAATGTACGCTTCGTCGGCTGTAACCGCTGAGCCATCAGCCAACAGTACCCTGGCGCCGTAAAGACCGTTCAGGGAGGGCGCCCGTCCTGTTCCGTTCGCGATGTGGCAGGTGACGCAGGCCAGCTGCGTGAACAGTTTCTCTCCGGCAGAGACAGGATTCAGATCGCCGCCTTCATCAGAAAGCCATGCCGCATACTCGGCCGGGTCCTGGACTGTTACCCAGCCGCCCATAATGGCGTGATTGGTGCCGCAGTACTGCGAGCAGAAAAAGTGGTATTTGCCGACTTTCGTGGGCCGGAACCACAAGGTGTTGTAGCGGCCCGGTACCACATCCATCTTTACGCGGAACGCCGGAACGTAAAAATTGTGAATGACGTCTTCACTGCCCATGATGAGCTTGATATCCCGGCCGACGGGCACATGCAGTTCGTTGATTTCCTTGCGACCGTTCGGCTGCTGCAGTTTCCACATCCACTGCTTGCCAACGACATAGATGTCCAGCGTGTTTTGCGGAGCAGTCCGGAAATGCACATAAATGACAGCGCCCCAGGCGAACATGGCGATGGCCAGGACCAGGGGGATCAGCGTCCAGCCGATCTCAAGCGCCGTATTTCCCTCCACCGTGTTACCGACTTCTCCTTCACTCCGCCGCCTGAACTTGATTGCGGCAAAAATCACCAGGAGCGTTACGATAACCGCAAAAAACAGACAGGTAAGCAGGATAAACGAGAACAATGAATCGACATTGCCCGCAAAATTCGATGCCTCTACAGGAAAAAATGGAAGCGATGACGGCACGGCTCTAATCTGCTCCTTGCGTCGGCAAATCCGCGCTTGACCTTCCGGAAGCGCCCGGACGATGTTCACGCCGGCGGAAGATCACAAACCCTATGGCCATACAGAATAAAGTCACGACACCACCCATACGAATCACGGTCAGTACCGTAGCGCTATAGCGCGCCTTGGTCGGGTCGTACTGGTAACAAAACAGGAGCAGATGATCGACTGGCGTTCCAATTTTACCTGCCGATGCGTCTACCAGGCCGAGGCGCACATTACTCGCCGGATATTCCACCCCGAAAAAGTAGCGGGAGATTCTTCCGTCAGGCGTCAGCAGCAGGATCCCGCTCGCGTGCCCGAACAGTTTCGTCTTCGCGTCATAGCTATAGCGAAAATCCGCTGCCTTCGCGGCAGCATTGATCGCCTCGGGCGAACCCGTCAGAAAATGCCATCCAGGCGCGGTCCCGGGCCGTGCGAAGCGGGACAGGGCTTCATGCTTCTTGACAAGGGCCGCTTCTGGCGTATCGGCGGGATCAAAGCTGATGAACACCACCTCGTAATCCGTCCCCGGATCAAAGGAAATCATCTTGAGTGTGCCGACCAGTGACTGTTCGACCTGGTTGCACAGCATCGGGCAGGTAAAATAGACAAATGCCAGGACCACCGGCTTTTTCCCAAAATACTGCTTCAGCTCGACCGTTTGCCCCGTCTCATCTCTGAATTGCAAGTCCGGTGGAATCTGCGCATTCAACTGCGGATCAAATCCCACATTGACCAGAGCCGGGGGCAGCCCGTTTGAAGATTGTCCTACGTTGTCGGGAATCATCTGCGCACGAGCGGACACGGAAGCTCCGAAGAGCACGAAGATCGCCGCGATGTACCGCATTCTCGTCATTCCTACTTCTTCTCTGCCGGCATGGCTGGCACCGGCGGTAAACCCTTTTCAACAATCAAGTCCATGGCATCTGCTACGGGAATCCGTGCAATTCCCGCTTTCTGATCCACCCAACCGAGCTCATTATTTTCAGCGTTCGCTTTGCTGAGCATATTCCGCCAATCCTGCTGGGGGTCGGTCATATGCCCTGGCATTCCCTGTAGTCTTGGCTCGGGCGGCATGGTCCCAGGCATCCCCTCTCTAGAAGGTGGTGCCGCGGTGTAGGTCGAGTTCCAGTATTTCGTCAGCCCGCCAAAAATGAACAGGACCAGGACGTAGGAGAGGATGACGAGAATTCCCAGGACCGTCAGAAACTTGTAAATCGGACTGGGCTTCACATCCTCGGTCTCAAAAGAAACATCGTTGTGCAGAGGCAGCGGACTGTTTGTGTGGGTGCCGCGTTTTAAATCAGTGCTCATCGCTGGCGATCACCTCCGCAAGTTTTGGTTCGCCCAAAGGCAAGAGCGGCATCTTCTTCAGATTCATTGCAAAAAATCCCAGCCACAGGCCGACGAGCGCAATCGGCACAACGATATCAAGCCACGACGGCACGGCGTTCTCCGTGAATTCCGGTTTGGTCATCCAGAACAGATCGACCAGTCGCATGAAAATCATCCAGATGGCGACCTTCGAGATAAGGCTTGCCGTGCGCTTCACGTCGCGCGAAAGCAGAAGCAG
Organism: Candidatus Acidiferrales bacterium; assembly: GCA_963723725.1. Taxonomy (GTDB): domain Bacteria; phylum Acidobacteriota; class Terriglobia; order Acidiferrales; family UBA7541; genus Acidiferrum. The sequence continues at coordinate 27,033 of CAVRSA010000007.1, read as the reverse complement.
GAACGGAATCGCAAAATGAAACAAGAGCACGAACACCGCAACCACACCCCATGCGCTGTGCAGCCTCGTCTGGTAAAAGGTGATTTCTTCCGGCTGATTCCCTGACCAGATAATCAGCAACTGCGAGAACGCGAAATAAGCCCAGAGCATGTTGAAGGCGAACAGCAGTTTCCCCAGATCATGCAGGTGCCGTTTCTTGATCAACCGCGCGTACGGTTCCGAAGCTGCCAGCAAAACCACAATCGCAATCATCAAGGCCATCGAGGAAATAGCCTGGCCAGCCACAAAAAGAAATCCGTAAATCGTCGATGCCCAATGCGGTGAGGTCGACATTACCCAATCAATTGCGGCAAAGGTCATTGCCAGCACGTACAGAATAATCCCCGGCCCGGCCAGCATCTTGATGCGACGACGCAACGACCGGTCACCGCGGTTTACGTCCTGCTCCCGCGACCAGCGGTTAAAAATCCAGACAAGCACGAGCCATACCACAAAGTAGACGACCGCTCGAATGAGATAGCCATTTGTCGTCAGGTAGCTCTGCTGCCACGGGGTCAGTGAACCTTCGCCCGTCTTCGGCGAATTGAGCCAGCCCGTTTCGACTCCATTGCCCGAATACAGATATTTCATTCCGAGCACAACGGGAATGAACATCAGGAGCACCAGCCAGATATTTCGCGTCGCGGCTTCAAGCGGCCGGCGAATGACGATTCCCCAGATGCCCCCGGTCAGATGCTGCAGCATCAACAGTCCAAGCGAACCCAGGGTCAGACCCAGTACCCACATATAACTGAACAAATAGGCGTGATAGAACTTTTCCGACGATGTGACGGCACCAAAAATCGCCAGTACCAGCGCAATGCCACCGACAATTAAACCGCCGGTCTGAACGCGGTTGACGCTTGCTGGCGCCTGATAGTCTTGCGCGCTCATTTCGCGGCTCCTCCGGCCATCAACTTCTCCCTTAACCCGTCCGGCAGTTCTCCGACCGGTGCATTTCTGCTCAACTGGAGCGCGCGGACATAGGCAATAATCGCCCAGCGATCTTTCGGCGGAATCTGCGAGGCATATCCGTACATCGCGCCAAATCCGTTGGTCACCACGTCAAAGTAGTACCCATTGGGCTCCGCGCGCAGACGGTCCTGGTGATAGCTTGGCGGGTGCTTCATTCCGCGCATCGCGACCATGCCCTGGCCGTCACCCTGGATTCCGTGGCAGGGCGTGCAGAAGATCTCGTAGCGTTCCTTACCACGCACCAACAATTCCTTGGTCAGTGGCAGCGGAAAGGCGTTTGAATCCTTCGGCTCATAGAGCGAATCGTTTTCAATCGAGCCCCGGGCGACGGTATTGTCGATGATTGGCCGCTCGCTCCGCCCGTCATCAAAAAACGTGGACGGTGCCAGGGGATCGATGCGCGGCTGGTTGGCCATGTCCTGGCGCAAGGTATTGTCGCAACCGGCAACGAGAAGGGCCACGAACATCACGAGCGTCAGTGATGAGTATCTGCTACTCATCCTTCACCTCATCCACATGGCTCGGATGCAAGCTCTCTAGGAACCGTGCCGTCTCTGCCAGGTTGTACTTTGGATCCTTGGCCTTGATACAGAGAAAAAACTTGTCAGTCGAGGCGTGCGAGAAGCGGTCGACATTAAATACCGGATGGTGGGGTTGTGGCAGCTTGTTCAGCGCCAGCATTCCGAAAACAGCGAAAAAGGACGCGCCCAGAATCGTCAATTCAAACGTCACCGGAATGAATGCCGGCCAGCTGTTAAGCGGCCGCCCACCAATGTTCAGTGGATAGCTGACGGCCATCATCCAGTACTGCATCGCGAAACCTGTAATTCCTCCGCCCAGCCCGCCGATGAGAGTCAGCAAAGGGACGGCGGTCCATCTGAAATTAATTTCTTCAGCCAGACCTTCAATGGGAAATGGGGTATAGGCAGTGATAAGTGTGTAGCCCGCTTCGCGCGTCTTCCTGGCGGCCGCCAGAATCTGTTCCGGCGTATCAAACTCCGCCATCACACCGTAGGAATGGGGACGGTGTTCCATTACTCGTGCTCCCCCTCACCATGAGACTGGTGCGCAACCAGTTCCCGCATTTCCGAAATGGCAATCGCGGGCAATCCGCGCACAAACAGGAAGATCAACATCACAAACAGTCCAAGCGTTCCGACAAACGTACTGTAATCCCAGAAGGTTGCCGAGTACCTGCCCCAGGCCGACGGCATGTAATCGCGCGTGAGAGAGATCACGACAATCACGAAGCGTTCAAGCCACATCCCTGTGTTGATGACGAGCGACATCACAAAGAGCGCCGCTACATTGCGCCGTACCTTCTCGAACCACAACAATTGTGGCGTCAGAATATTGCAGAGAATCAGCGCGTAATAATAATGTGCGTACGGTCCATGCAGCCGCTGGTTCGCCAAAAACACGTCGAATTTGTTTCCGCTATAGAAGGCCATGAAGAATTCGATGAAATAGCCGTACGCGACGATCAATCCGGTCGCGAGCATGACCTTCGCCATATTCTCGAGATGGCGCATGGTGATGAAATCTTCAAGCCCGTAGGCCTTGCGCAACGGTATCGCCAGGGTCAGAACCATCGCGAAACCGGAATAAATGGCGCCAGCCACGAAGTACGGGGGGAAAATAGTTGTGTGCCAGCCCGGCACGATGGCCACGGAGAAGTCGAAGCTCACAACCGTGTGCACGGAAAGGACCAGCGGTGTTGCCAGACCCGCCAGCAGGAGATACGCAGACTGATATCGGTGCCAGTGGTGCGCGGAATTTCGCCAGCCCAGCGACAAAACACCGTAAATAACCTGCTGCGTCCGGTTCCTTGCGCGATCGCGCAAGGTCGCGAGATCGGGCAGGAGTCCCACGTACCAGAACAGCAAGGAAACCGTTCCGTACGTTGAAACCGCAAACACGTCCCAGATGAGCGGACTGCGAAATTGTGGCCAGATCCCCATCGTGCTGGGATAGGGAAACATGTAATACGCCATCCACGGACGGCCGGTGTGAATCAGCGGGAAAATACCCGCGCATGCTACCGCAAAAAGGGTCATCGCCTCTGCAAAGCGGTTGATCGATGTGCGCCATTTCTGGTTCAGCAAATACAGAATTGCAGAAATCAGGGTGCCGGCATGGCCGATACCGATCCACCAGACGAAATTCACGATGGCAAAACCCCAGCCAATCGGGATGTTGATGCCCCAAATTCCAACGCCCTTGATAATGAGCCAGGCGAGGGAGATGAAGAGGACCATTACGATCGTGAAAGCCAGTCCAAATCCTGCCAGCCAGCCAATTCCCAGTGGCCGCGTCAAAACGACCGCGGCAATCTTGTCGGTCACCGATGCGTAGGTGTGTCCCGGCGCCAGTACAGGCTCCAGGCGGCGAATTTCAGGCGAGTTGATTGGCGGTTGCGTTACGCTCATGCCTTTTCCAGCTCCGAATTCGGGTTGCGCACTGCCGCAAGATAGGTGGTGCGCGGCCGGGCATTAATTTCCGCCAGAATGGAGTAATTCCGTTGTTGTGCCTTCAGCTTCGAAACGTTGCTCGCCGGATCGTTGGCGTTGCCGAACACGATCGCCTCTGACGGGCAGGCTGATTCGCACGCAGTCACGATTTCATTGTCGCGAATGGGGCGGTTCTGCTTTTCCGCGTCGATGCGAACGTTGTTGATGCGCTGTACGCAGTAGGTGCACTTTTCCATGACGCCGCGGCTGCGCACAGTCACTTCCGGATTGCGCAACAATTTCAGTTGAGGTGTATCCCAATCCTGGAACCGCAGGAAGTTGAACCGGCGAACCTTATACGGGCAGTTATTCGAGCAATACCGTGTGCCGATACAGCGGTTGTATACCATATCGTTCAACCCTTCAGCACTGTGCACGGTCGCATCCACCGGGCACACCTGCTCGCAAGGCGCGTTTTCGCACTGCATGCAGGGAACAGGCTGAAAGAAGGTCTCCGGATTATCGAGCGTCGGACTGTATTCGGACGCGTCTCCGGTCTTGCCGGCTCGGGAGGAATCCTGATCCGTACCGGTGTAATACCGGTCAACGCGGATCCAGTGCATTTCCCGGCCGCGCATCACCTGGTCCTTGCCTACGACGGGAATATTGTTTTCCGCCTGGCAGGCGACGACGCAAGCACTGCAGCCATTGCACTTGTTCAGGTCAATCGCCATTCCCCAGGCATAGCCGGGATAAGCGAATTCTTTGTACAGTGAGTCGCTCTTTTTCGGCGTTTCCACACCTTCATGCGCGAAAGCTGGATTCTTCTTGTACTCGCCAAGCGTGCCTGTCGAGAGTATCTGCCGGCCTTCCATATTGAAGTGATACTGCGTGCACGCGAGCGGGTAGGTATTGCCATTCGGCGTCATTTTCCCGTTTAGCGCAGTCCATAGCGATTCAGAGGTCCGCACGATGTAGGCATTGAATCCCTTGTTTGAGCCCGTGTATCCAGCGTGAGTTCGCCCGTAACCGAGGGGCAGGACAACCGTATTTTCGGCAACACCGGGCAACGTCCAGGCGGCCGCCGTGACCTTGCTTCCGCCGAGTTCGATGTCCACTTCGGCGGACAGAATCTGCCCATGTTCACCGCCGCGCGATGCGACGATGTGGGCCAAATTCTTCGTTTGGGCGAGCTTGGGGCTGACAAGCGCCGCATTGTCCCACGTCAGTTTGGTGAGCGGCTTCGGCAATTCCTGCAACCAGCCGTTATTGGCATATCGTCCATCAAAGACTGTCGGGTCGGGCCGGAAGATGTATTCGATCTCGTCGGACTTCGAGGTGATCGAAACCGGCAAGCTGGCCAGGTTCAATTTCAGCTCGGGCACAACCGGCTGAAACTTCGTTCCGGGAATGACTCCGTCATTCAGCCATTTGCGCCATCCGGAATCCGACGACGATTCCTGGTGCCCGGAAGCCTCAGTCCAATAGTTGCGCACTGCATCATAGGATGGCATCCCGGGTTTATCGCCGAATGCTGCCATGACATCGTGAGCAGAATGTGTGTAGTAGAGCGGCGCAATCAGCGGCTGAATAATACTCGCCGTTCCATCATGCGCCCGCGCGTCGCTCCAGCTTTCAAGATAGTGCGATTCCGAAATGTGCCACTTGCTGTAGCGCGAGGTTTCGTCGTAGTACGGGCTCAGATGAATGCTGTTAGGTACCTTCAATAATTTAGAAGCGAAATCAAAATCATGCGGAGCATCATAGACGGGATTCCCGCCCACTAGGATCAGCAAGTCTACTTTGCCACGGGAAATGTCAGCGCAAAGTTCCCGCAACGAGTCCGCGCCCCCAGTGGTTTGTCCTTCGACGGCCTCGGTGTAGTACAGGGTCGCGCCGACATTGCCAAGTTTTGCGTTCATGGCGTGCACCAGCGCGTGCACCGCGGCTGACTGGTATTCGCCAGCCACCACGAGTGAACTGCCATGTTCCTTCTGCAGGTCAGCGGCTACCGTGTCGAGCCACTTGCCAGTCGCTCCTTCAAGGCTCGAACCCGTACCGATGCCCAATTTCGCGGCAAGCGCCCGCGCAAATACTTCCACCTCACTCGCCCGCAGTGGCAACCGGTGATCGGCGGAAGAACCGGTCACACTTGGTGTCGGCTCTACCACGTACAAACGGTTCAAGGTATCGTTTGGCCCATCCAGTTTGCGACGACGCGCAAACTGCTTTGCGTAGGCAATCTGTCCCGGGCCGCTCGCAAGAAAATCCGCATCGAGCGACAGGATCACGTTGGCCTTGCCCGGCACATACACCGTGTTCAGAACACGGCCGAAGGCGAGCTTCGAGCCTTCGCTATTGCCGTTTCCTGAGGCCGGTTCCCACTGATGCCATTTCGCCTGGGGATAGGCAGCAAGCAGTTTCTTGATTTGCGAAATCAATGTTGGTGACGTGATACTTCCGGTCAGGATGCGGAATCCTTCACCATTCGTGGCTTTGACCGAAGTGGCCAAAGCCTGTGCCGCATCGAGAAATGCCGACCACGACCGGATTTCGCCCGTATAGCTCACTGTCTGCGCGCGGTCTGGGTCGTACAGGTTTAAGATCGAAGCCTGCACAAACGCATTCGATGAACCGAGGCTAGAGGGATGATCCGGATTCCCCTCGATCTTCGTTGGCCGGCCTTCATGACTTTCAACGAGCACGCCAATGGCGTCTCCTGTCGAGGGCATGGCCGTCGCGTAGAAGTTTGGCCGTCCGGGTGTCAGTCCGTCGGGCTGCTTCACGTAGGGAGTGATGTGCGCCTGGTCGGGCCGCCCGCATCCTGCCAGACCTGCCAGCGCCAGCGACGCACCCATCAGTTTGAGAAAATCGCGGCGGTCGACGGCATCGTCCCATTCAGACGCGTGGCGAGGAAATTCCCGATGCAGCAGCGCATCAAAATGCGGATCATCAGCCAGTTCTTCGAGTGTGCGCCAGTACTCTTTCCCTGATTTTGCTTTTAGTTTCTCGCGTACGGCCGAAAGATCGAGCTTGGCTTCGGCAAGAGTCAGATCTTCGACGCCATCGTCCTCGTGCTCGTGTTCATGAGCATCGGCCGGTTCCTTGGCGCCTTGCAGAATGCGCAGTGATTTCTCGTTGTTTGCCAGATCGCTCATATCGTCCATTAGCGGTGACACGTCGAACAGCTGGTCAATTCCAACTTTGACCGCAAGTTGTATTCCGTCGCGAGTTTCTTGCCGATTTCTGCCTGGTCGGCGGGAGCTGTCCAGTTCATGTTGTAAATCTGATCCTTCGGTCGCAGATTTTGTTCAGGATTCCGATGGCACTCGAGGCACCATTCCATGTTGAGCGGTGAAGCCTGATACATCAGCGCCATTTCATTCACCGCCCCGTGACACGACGAACAGCCGATTCCCTTGTTCACATGAATGCTGTGATTGAAATAGACGTAATCTGCCAGGCGGTGGACTTTTGTCCAATGGATCGATTGTTCTGTGCGATAGCTCTCGCGGATGGGCTCGAGATATCCGACGTTGTTATAGAGAACCGAGTGGCAATTCATGCAGGTTCTGGTTGGCGGAATTCCCGCGTACGCTGAATTCTCAACGCCGGTGTGACAGTACCGGCAATCAATTCCGTCATCGCCGACATGATGCTTGTGGCTGAACTGAATTGGCTGGTCTCGCGTCACCCGCTGGTTGGTGATGTACGGCGACCGAGCCACCACGAGCACGGCGGTGAGCGCCAATCCACCCAGGATAGCTACGCCGAGAAGACTGAACCGTGCGAGGAAATTTGCACTTCGATGGAAAATTTGTGCCATGTCAGAGTTACGCCTGAGTCCTCAGAATTCCCGTGGTGAGCGATTCCTGGAAATTCCTTTACTCTCTACCGGCTAGCGTCTGTCCGGGTCACCCAGCGACCGCTTAGTTTCCAATAATTTTTGCGGGAATGCAACTGCTAAGCCAACTTTTTTCTGGCGGTTACTGGGCGACTGACGCTTCAAAACACTCGTTTTATTCAAACACTTTGAAGCACTTCTATTCGTTCCAGAAACTGGACAATTCTCCCCGGTTCTCGTCTTTCCTTCTTGGAATTCATCCAGTCCCCAGTTTTGTAGCGTCCGTTCTAATTAATTTTTCTTATGGCTTCCCGATGAACATCTACTCTTGCTGATACTGCGCTCGGTTGGTATTCTTTTGATATCTTCTGCCGAAGTGTGGCGAAGCCTACCCTGCTCGGGTTTCCGACGCAGCCTTTCACACCGCTGGGGCGTGGTCCAACTGGTAGGACACCTCACTGTTAATGAGGACGGTGAAGGTTCGAATCCTTCCGCCCCAGCCAAAATACCCGAGTAAAATCGCTGCGACAACTGCGTCGGCCAGTTGATCACCTTTGTCGCAACACCTATTGAACGGTGAGCTGATAGGTCGCACCATGCGACGTCGAACCAGCAGTCGCCGTAATGGTCACGGTGGAAGTTCCAGCTGGCGTACCACCGCTCCCTCTGCTGGAACTGTTCGAACCTCCGCCGCAACCCGCGAACCCAAAAATCGCAATCGCGAAAAGGGCAGCCATAGCCAGCAATCTCGGCCGAACTGCAGATCCCGCTGCGCAGGCCGCGAACACTACCGCTAGCAAGAAGACCGAGAACAACACTCCCACGACCGGCGTAGGCCTTGTTCGGGCCCAAGGGTCCCGAGCCGGCGTAAACATTGCCGTCCCCGCAGAGGTCGTGATTGTAACCGTCGTCGATACCGCCGCACCACTTGGCGTCACCGTCGCAGGGCTGAACGCACACGCCGCGCCTTGCGGCAGTCCTGAACACACAAAACTCGTCGTCGCGGTGAAACCGCCCGACGGAGTGAGCATGATCGTCGCCTTCGCAGAACTTCCCGCCGCGACCGTCCCGCTCGCCGGGCTGACAGCGAGCGTAAAGTCTGGCGTCGGCGCACCGCCAACCGTAACCGTCACCGCCGTCGACGTCGACGACGCGAACGTTCCATCGCCTTGGTAAATCGCGGTGATCGAATGCGCCCCAGCCGCAAGGGCCGAAGTCGAAAATGTGGAAACCGCGCCAGCGCTCAACGTTCCGGTCCCAAGCGAAGTGCTCCCATCGACAAATGTCACCGTCCCAGTCGGGATCGTTGCGCTTATCGTCGATGTAACGGTCGCCGTGAACGTAATGTTCTGTCCGGTCGCGACGCTGCTTGCCGAGGCCGTCAACGCAGTCTGGCTCGCCGCAAGATTCGGCGGCACGACCTGTCCCACCTTGTTCAATAGCACCACGCCGCCAGAGATCAGATCAGGCGCCCCGTCCTTGTTCAAATCCACTGCCACCGCGCCGCCGTCCGCCGGCAAGACAATCTGCTGAGGAGCGGACACGGTGCCATCGCCATTTGCAATTGTCTGGAACGTGCCGTCGCCATTACCAGGGAAAATTCCCATGCCGGTACCTTCAGTGACACCATTAAGGTACAGGTCCAACTTCCCCCCGCCCGTAAAATTCGCGAGCGCCGGCGCGGCAGGAAATCCGAAACCTTGAAACACTAAAATCGTGGGCGGCATAAACGTGCCATCCCCATTGCCGAGCGCGATAGCCAGTTCCGGCGTTGTACCGTCGGCGGATGAGCCGCTGACGACGATGTCCATCTTCCCGTCGCCATTCAAATCGGCGAATGCAAACGGAGAGCCAGTGGCGCCATCCGGCGTCGACGGCAGAATATTGGGCAGCAGCGTCAGTGTGTTCGGCGCCTTAAAAGTGCCGTCGCCATTGCCAACGAACAATAGGACGTGTTCTGGCACCGGGGCATTCAGCACAGTACTCGGAACGATCATGAAGACGTCCGGAAAATTGTCGTTGTTCACATCCGCAATGCCGCTCAGCATGTTGCTTGGAAAGACCACTGGCGCAGTGGCACCCTGGTAGGTAAGCGTGATTTTCGGTGCCTGGAACGTGCCATCGCCATTCCCTAACTGGACCGCGAAGCCCTCGTAATAGATTTGTGTGTCGCTTGCCTGATCGGAAAAGCTGTAGGCAATGTCCAGTTTGCCGTCGTGATTGAAGTCACCCGTACGCAGACCGGTGAGGGACTCGTTGATGTCATTTCCCGTCGGAACCAGACTTGGCACGGGAAACGAGGTTGGTGCTTCGAAGCTTCCGTCGCCCACTCCGGCCGCAAGGTTGAACGTTTGCACTTGCGGCGAGGCCGTCAGATAAAGCAAGCCGGGAATGGTACTTGAAACTGTATTAAATGCGCCCAGCGCGTAGGAATCCACGCTTACGCCGTTCGGAATGATCAGCTGCGGTCCGGCAACAGGTATTCCGTTGCTGCCCGTCAAAAATGTGGTCAGCGTGGTCTCTGTCGGGCCAGTGATCAAGCCCACCATGTCCGGGCGGCCATCATTATTCAAGTCCAGAAGATTCGTTCCGGTGTATTTGATGGGCAGCTGCGGCGCGCCCTGGAACGTGCCGTCGCCGTTACCCAGCAGCGCGTAGACGAGGCCGGCCAGATAATCGTCCCCGCCGAAAATACCGGAATTCCCAAAGCCACTAAACAAATCAATGTTGCCATCGCCGTCAAGATCGGTAGCAACCAGAAATCCGCGGTTCGAGATCGTCGGATAGGCGGGTCCGGTTGTGAAGGTCCCGTCCCCGTTACCAAGGAACGTGCGAATAGTTACGCCGTCGTTCACTGCCACATCCAATTTGTGGTCATGATTGAAGTCCGCGGCCACCAAGCCCGGCGCATACATATTTGTGGTATTCGCACTCCCTGAAAACGCCTGCGCCGCTAGCGTAAAGCTGGTGCCGCTGGCCTGCCCCAGAAATACCTGCCCCTCGGAGGTGATGATGTCCTTGTGGTTGTCGCCGTTCAGGTCGGCAGTGATGAACGTCGTAGCGAAGCTTAAATCGACCTGGTTCGGGGAATACGCAACAGGCGCCGCGAAACCACCGTTGCCGTTGCCAAGATAGATCAGGAACTGAAACACGCCCGAGGTACTAACGCCAAGTACCATATCGAGCTTCCCGTCGCCGTTCATGTCGTCCAGAACGCCAAACTGGGCAATGGCGCCCGGGAGCGGAAACTTCGTTGCCGGCTGAAATGTACCGTCGCCGTTTCCAAGAAACACATCGACCGACGAATTGATTCCGTCATCGTTGATGGAGATCACATCCTGGTTTCCGTCATTGTTCAAATCCCCGGACATGGTCGACAGAGCCGGCAAATCGGTCACGAGCGGCACTGGGGTGTCGAAACTACCGCCGGGACTCATTGTGCCCGCGTAAACTTCTCCCCCGGCCAGCCCTGCCGCGATCATTTGACCGCTCTTGCCGACGCCCAGATAAAGGGCGATTCGCGATGTAGTGCCCAAGGTCTGGTCCGCGCATCCGTTCGGAAATGTGCCGGCAGGCGTTGTCAGAAACGCGTTCTCGCGCATGATCTTTTCATAGTGCGGGATTTCGGAGTCGACGGTCGCGGTGACTGCGCTCGTACTAAGGCTAAACGCGAAATTGGAATAGAGCAGCGAGCAATCCGCTTGTCGCTCGAGTATCACTCCGTTACCCAGCGAAGCAGCGACCGCACCAAGATTTCCGAGGAACGGCGCAAGGGTAGGAGGTGCGGTGCTCGCTGCAATACCGGCAGCTCTGACCGCCATGCTGCCGTGGTGGCGCGACTTCCCCATTATCGTTTCGGGTGAAGAAGTCTTATCACCACCGCACGACGCGAGCCCGAACATCGCGAATATCGAGATACAGACTGCACAGAATTTTTCCGCTTTGGAAAAGAGCTTCATCGAAAAACTCTCCGAGAAATCGATTCCGTCAGGGGGGGGTTAGCAAATCGCCTGCGGGGTTTGAGTAGGAGGCGCGATAGTATAACAAAATCGATTTCGGCGGTAATAATTGTCAATCGCCTGACGCGAGTCCCAGTAGCACCAGGAGCCACTTCTTTAACGAAGTATTGACGGTCGACGAGGGGCCGCTTGCGTCATAAAACGTCCCTGCGCCCGAGCAATTTTTACTGCTTTTTGATCTTGCCGTCGGCCGACAGCCGGTCGAGGAAACGCTGTGCGGTGGCTGCTTCCGGCGCACCGCTGTGATTTTTGATGATTCCGCGCAACACCGTCGCTGACTCTTCAAATCGCCCGACCGCGACCATCGTTTGTGCCAGCAACAGATCGACCTGCGGAGCATGCCCTGCTGAATCGGTCTCGGCCTGCTCGGCCGCCTTGAACGCTTCGTCGTATCTTTCTGTGTGATAGTACGCCTGGGCCAGCGACCAGTTCGTTTCCCACCCGCTGTTTGGATCGAGTTGCACGGACTTTTCCAGCGGAGCAATGGCTTCCTGATATTTTTTCTGGTTGCACAGGGCCATTCCGAGAGCCGCCTGGGTTCGCGCGTGATTCGGCTCAATCTGCGCTGATTTTTCGAGTACTCCCTGCGCCTTGGCCCACTCGTGCCGCTGCAAGTCGAGCATGCCTTGCACATACAGGACGTCCGGATGATTCGGAGCCAGCTTCATGGCCTCGCCGATGGCCTTATCCGCTCCGCTCAAATCGCCCTCGCGCAAATCGTGAATCGCCGTATCGAGCGACTCCTTCGCTTTGGGCGCAAGAACCGGATCTCCCGCAGCTCCTACGGCCGGAGTCGTCGTCGTCTCCGGTCTCAGCGTAATATCCACTTCCGTTTTTATCGGAATGTCCATCTGCACATCTTTTTTCCCGGTCTTGAATCCGGTCGCTTCAACGATCACCTGGAAATCTCCCATCTTGTGAAGCAGGAAGAAAATCCGGCCCTTTGAGGTCACCCCCTGATCGAAAGGGGCTCCGTTCAGTTCGATCTTCACCGTGGCGGGAGTGGAAATCAGGTTTCCCGTGCTGTCGTGAACGGTCACGTCGATCTCGCCGCCGTCGCCGCGTGTTTCATATCCCGTGCCCGCTCCTGATTGTGCCCGGAGGGCGCAGGGCTCGGTGCCAAGTAGCAGACCCAGAAGGAGGAACGTCTGGAAGTACCACGAACGCGGCTGTCGTCGGAACTGCATTCTTTTTCTCTCGATTGGCGAAGCCTAACCCCCGGAAAATGGGCCGTCAAGCCAGTATCTTCCCTACGTATATTTCCGAACCTTCACGGATGCAATGCCGGGGGTGCGTCCGACAATTTCTTGAGCAGTGCATCATCTGACCTCTTGTGAAGCTCTTTTGCGCGGGCGAATTCCCTTGCCGCGGCGGGGGCATTCCCCATGGCCTGGTACACCCGGCCCAGGCGAAAGTGCATATCGGGCTGATCTGGATCGAGTTTTACGGCCCGCTCGAAGGCCCGAAGGGCGTCGTCATATTTCTTCTGGTCCATATAGATTGCACCCAGATCCGCGTAGGCGATGCGAATGTCATTCTTGTTCGCAAGAGCCTTCGTCAACAGTTCCAGTGCCTTCTCCGGATGATTCATTTTCAGTTCAATATCACCCAGATAGGCGAGCGATTGCGCGTTGGTGGGGTCAATCGTCAATTCTGTCTCGAACGCAACTTTCGCTTCCTCATACTGGCCGGACTTCCAGAGCAGGAACCCGAGGCCGAAGTGAATGCCCGGTTCCTGCGGGGCTGCCCTTGCCGCAGCCTCGAACTCGGCAATTGCCTCGGAAGGCCTTTCTAGCCCATCGAGCGCTTCTCCGAGCAGGACGTGGGCCGCCGCGGAGTCCGGGTTTCTGAGTACGATCTCCCTGAACTCGCTCTGCGCGCATTCATTGTCTTTTGCCCACAGGCAACTTTGCGCGAGCAGTTGGTGCAGTTCCGCATTGCCGGGGTCAGCCTCCGATGCTACTTTCAAGAACTTCGCTGCCTCCGGGAACTGTTTCGCGCCGTAATAGCTGAGCCCGAGCAGGGTTGTCGCTTGCAGACTTTTGGGGTCTGCCTTCAGTGCGGCCTTGAGAGGCGAGATCGCTTCCGTGAACTTCCCCTGCTTGAATTCTGCCAGTCCCAGATTGAGTTCGATGCCAGGCAGCTTGGGATTGATGGCAAGCGCCTTCCTGTAGGCACTCGCGGCTTCCGGATATTTCTGCTCTCTGGAGTACACCAGGCCCAAACTCGCAAAGGCTCCGGCGTCCTGGGGATTGCGCCGGGTAATCGCGTTCCACGCCGCGGCGGCTTCCGGAAGCTTCCCCTGCTGCTCAAGCGCCATGGCATCATCCGGTGTCGGGCTTTTCGCGACTGTCTGCGCGCGAAGCACGGCAATCCACACAAGCGAACCCAGCAGCACGAGCGTTCCGTATTTTTTGATGTGTGCTCGACTCAATCGAACCTCTGTCGCGGGCCGGTCCGTGATGCGCAGGCGCTTGTCCTCAGTTTACTCTGACCCACAAATGACCGCGCTCCTACCACAATCGGCACAATCGGCATAGGGGGAGCGGTCGCCCGCTCACCCCTGCCACATCACCGGACATGCGGGTCCGCATCCGGCGATTCAGAGGGTTACGCAACGCCATCGAACAGCCGAGGAAGACCAAGAGAGTCGAAGTAGGCAATGGGGAGTGCGAGATGCAGTGCGGGACTATTGGCGACGCGCCAGTGACCGCACATGCTACCGGCGGTTTGAGCAGCCAGTTGCGTGCCGATGCCCCGACGACGCAGCTCCGTAAACCGCACGCGACCGCGTTTCCATTGCTTCCAGATCATGGATCGCAGACGATGCCGTATCCAGTGATCGAGGGTTTCCAACAGCGAAGGATTCTGACTGTAACCGAAGTAGCTCTTCCAGCCTCGTAAGTAGGCTGCGAGTTCCTTGATCATCTGTTCCAGACTGATCCCTCGTGTCCGTCGCGTCAGCTCTCGGATTTTCTGCTTGCAGCGCAATAGGGCCTTCGGCGCGATGCGCCGTTTCGGTTCCTTGTTCTTGCTGAAGCTGAACCCCAAGAACTTCCGCTCAACTGGTCGAGCCACCGCACTCTTGGCCTCGTTCACCTTGAGCTTGAGTCGGCACATGAGAAAGCCGGTGACACTCTTCATCACCCGCTGTCCTGCCCGTTGGCTGCGGACGTAGATGTTGCAGTCATCCGCATACCGTACGAAGCAATGTTTGCGCCGTTCGAGTTCCCGGTCGAGTTCGTCGAGTACGATGTTTGATAGTAGTGGAGAAAGTGGACCACCTTGTGGTGTCCCTTCCTCCGTCGGACTCACCAGCCCGTTCTCCATTACTCCCACTTTCAAGAACGCGCCGATCAATCGGAGCACTCTCTTGTCGGTCACCCGCCGTGCGATCGCCGCCATCAGTTTGTCGTGGTTGACCCGATCAAAGAATTTCTCAAGATCTAGATCTACCACCCAGCGATGGCCTGTGGCGATGTACTGCTGCGCCTTGGCTACCGCTTGATGCGCCGAGCGTTTCGGCCGGAACCCGTGGCTGTGTTCGGAGAATGTCGGGTCCCATCTGCGTTGCAGAACCTGCATTACCGCCTGCTGGATCAAGCGATCCAGCACCGTCGGGATGCCAAGCTTTCGCACCCCGCCGTCCGGCTTCGGTATTTCCACCCGTCGCACCGGTTGTGGTCTGTAGGTCCCGCTCAGCAATTGTTCCCGTATCGTGGGCCAGTGCTGCTTCAGGTAACCCGAGAGATCTCCGACTTTCATGCCATCGATTCCCGGGCTTCCTTTGTTTGCTTTGACTCGTTTGTAAGCCTGCCAGCAGTTTTCCCGCCCGCAGACTTCTTCCATCAACTGCTCGTGACGAGCTGGACGTTCGGTTTCGCATTTCGCCGTGCGCGATTCGGTCCCTTCCTGAGAAGCCTTCGGAGCTTCACTCCTCCCCTCCTCAGTGAAGGCCAACACTAGCTGGTTCTTCTGCCGCTTGTCGCTCATCGAGTCCTGCGTCCTACTGGTCGCTCCCTGCTGTTTGGGCCTTCATCGCTTGTGCGACTACTACGCCCGCTGCTGACTTCTGCTGCACGATCAGAGTGAATTGCTTCACTCTCAGTCACGATTCCGTGACATGCAGCAGATCTCCCGAGGTAAGTTCGATCGCCTTCCATGCGCAACCGCTGAATTTACCACCAGTGTCTTTGATGGATTTGGGCTTCGCGATCATTGGCCCGCTCGCCCGACACCGTAGGCCTCTTATCCAGTTCTTGTTCATCGGCTCGCGTGTTTGCTCCACGCTTCTTTCAGACCTCACCTCACGGCTCGGCCCTTGCGCTTCGCTATCACTTCGCCTCCATCAGGCTGTGAAGAGGACTTTCACCTCCAAGCTATCGAACATGCTCGGCACACCAAAAAAACGCGGCGGGCAATTGCCCGCCGCGTCGTGCTCTAGAACTACTGCACTGCCTCGACTAAAACAGCAACTTCAAGCCAAGTTGAATGGTCCGAGGATCATAGGCTGAAGTGATCGCTCCGGTATTGCCTCCCGCAAACGTGCCTGCGGCGGTGTAGGAGATGCTGTTGGCGATGCCGCCGTTGCCGACGTCACCCTGGAATTGTGTATGGTTCCAGACGTTGAAGAACTCTGCGCGGAATTGCAGGTTGAGGCCATGCGATTCGCTTAGCAGGAAGTTCTTGAACAAGGCCAGGTTCCAGTTGTCGCGTCCCGGGCCACGAATTGCGTTATGTCCCAAGTCTCCCCATGTGCCCGCTGCGGGTGCGGTGAAGTTGGCAACGCTAAACCACTGTCCAACGGTATGAGGATAGATGATCGAACCAGACACGTCGGGGCGATCCGAGCAGTTTGGAATGACGTTGCAAGGATTGCCAGGGTAGCTGCCGATTGTCAGGTTGACCGGGGCTCCGGATTCCGCCGTAACGACTCCCGAGATTTCCCATCCACCGACAGTCGCCTTGAGGAGCTTGTTCTCGCTGTTCTTGAGGAATGGGATCTGGTAGACGAAGTTAGCAAAGAATACGTTCCTGCGGTCAAAGGCTGACGGACCGAAGTCGTATTTCCATCCGGCGTAAGGATTTGACACCGCCTGCAAGTCTCCTCCGCTCCCGGTGGCGTTCGTTGAAGGGTCGTTGCTGTGTGCGTAGGTGTAGCCCAACTGGTAGGTCAAATCTGTCTTGACCGTTCCGCGCATCGCCAGCTGGATCGAATTATAATCACCGTTCCCTTCATTCGAAGCCATTTCGACCGAATGGAATCCCAGGTACGGCAGAGCAGCATTGTACGGCGTGGGATCTCCGTTCGGACCGATAAAGCTTGGGATCGTTGAAAAAGCGGGCAGATTGGTTTCGTTATAGAGATTCTGGTGACGGTTTTGTGAACCGACGTAGGAGGCGGAGAACACCGACCGGCCGATGGCACGCTGCACGCCTAGGCTGAATTGGTAGCTCTGCGGCAATTGGTATTCGTTCGAATTGAGTCCGACGATGTTGCTCACCGGAATTGCGCCAGCCGCATTGGCTCCGCCAAGCAGTTGGGTGTGAGGATTGGCGAGAGACACGTTATTGAACGATGCCTGTGCCGAGAACGGAACGTTCGGCCCCGCATTGTACATGTCATTGCCCTGGATGCGTTCGTACATGATACCGAAGCCGCCACGGATTACGGTTTTGCCGTCTCCACTGATGTCATAGGCAAACCCAATGCGAGGACCAAAGGCGAGCCAGTGATTTTCCACTAGACCGCGTGGCACTCCCGGTTCACCCGAGATCCCGACGCCGTTCAGATAGAAGGAAGTACCGGCAAGCAGCGGATTCGGACTCTGTCCCAGATAAGGAGCATTCGGGCTGACAGTAGTCGGATTGAGCGGATTGACGAAGACTTGCGCCGGCGTCACAGTGTTATAGAAGTTAGGATAGAAGTTCGATGTCTGGTTGTTGGCTTCATAGGTGTGCGGAACGCCGTCCCAACGAAGACCAAGATTCAAGGTCAAGCGGCTGTTGACGCGGTAATTGTCTTCAATATAGAGCGCCCAGGATTGATTGTTCCAGTGGCCGCTGTCTTGCAAGGCGTTTTCACTGTAAGAGTTCGACGCGCCGAGGAGATAATCGGCAAAGTCATTACCCGTGAAGCCGCCGTTAAATTGGAAGGAACCTTGGGTCGGAGCGAACAGGTCCTGCACCTTCGTGTACAAGGCCCAGCTTGCTCCAAACTTGATCTGATGCCGGCCGTGCGTCCAGGAGACGTCGTCGCGAATTTGGTAGTCGTTCGCGTCGTTCTGCCAGGGCACCCAGTTCACTGTATAGTTCGAACCGGTTGTTCCGCTCAACTGGATCGAGGGAATGCGGTTCAGATCGTTCGGTGTGTTAAAGAAGCGGTTGAAAGTAAAGTCCGACGGCGCTGCGTACAATCCGGTCGGTGTAATGTTGATGCGGTTCCCGTTGTAGTTGAACGATGCTTCGTTCACGAGGTTCGGATTGATTACATAGGCCGTGTGGACCACACCGCTGTAGGAAGGATTCCCGAAGTTATTGGCCCCGGTCGGGACGTTGTCACCGCTCCACATCGTTGTGCCGAACCCCTGCGTGATCTGCTCGGCGATGAAGTGGCCAAAAATCGTGAATTTGTCGGTGATGTTTTCATCAATGCGGACGACTTCTTCACGCACGTTGGTTGGCGTGTTGTTTCCGCCCTGGAACGCAGGAAGTCCGTTCGCGTTCAGGCCCGTCGGTGCTGGGAAAATACCGCCGTACTTGCCGCCGGCAGTCAACAGCGCTGCTGCGTTCGAGTTGATCATGCAAGACGGGATGACGTTCCCCGGGAAAGCGCTTCCTTGGGTAATGCCCGTAGGAGCAACTCCGCCAGGGCAATTTGCAAAGAGAACCGAAGGTGCAATCTGAGTCGCACTCGGCACGTTGATCGCCGTCGTACCAAAATCAGCACCGGACGCTGTCGGATATTCCGAAGTCGGGGGTACGGTCTGGTTCAGCAATCCACCCTGAATCAGGCTGCGCCATTCCATGTTGTAAAAGAAGAACGTCTTGGTCCTGCTCGGGTTGTACATCTTGCCGAGGGTAACCGGGCCGCCGATGTTGAAGCCGTAGGTGTTGAAATTCAACTTGGCTACGGTCTGCGGTGCCGGGTTGAAGAAGTTCCGGGCGTCCAGATCGTTATTCCGCAAGAATTCCCAAGCCGATGCGTGGAAGTCTTTGGTTCCAGACCGCACAACGGTCGTGATCGTTGCGCCGGAAGAGAGACCATATTGTGCGCTGTAGTTGGATGTCTGGATCTGCGTTTCGGAAAGTGCGTCGAGCGAGGGCATGACGCTGAAAGTTCCCGAACCTCCGCGATCAAGGTTCTCTCCGCCATCGAGCAGGTAGATGTTGTGGCCCATGCGGTTTCCGTTAAAGCTGACGTTCGCGTTGCCGCCAACCGGTGTCGGTACCTGGAAATCGGACTGCAGTGAAGAAGCGCCCGTCGTCAGATTGACGACGTTATAAATGCTTCGACCATTCGTCTGCAATTGCGTAAGCTGCTGGCCGGTCAGCAATGAGCTCTGCTCACCGCTATCGGCCTGCACTGCTACGGCATCACCTTCAACCGAGATTGACTCGGCTGTGGTACCAATCGCCAATTGAAAGTCAATGCGTTGCCGCTGCGTAACGTTCAACGTGATGTTCTGGCGTTCTGCAACCTTAAATCCGGTGATCTCGGCGACTACCTTATAGTGCCCAATTTCGAGCGCATCGGCGGCATACTGACCGGATTCGCTGGTTGTAACCACGCGAATTTTGGCAGTATCCGTATTGGTAATTGTGACCGTCACGTTCGGCACCACCTGCCCGGCCGGGTCCGTCACCGTTCCGACGATTGCTGCGTCCTGCCCAAATGCCAGGAATGGCAGTCCCACCATGGCCAGGATCAGTATCGCTAAGTACCTTAGATTGAATAGTTTAAAGGATTTACTACGAGTTTCGACACACGGAACTGTACTTCGATTCATTTTTCACCCCTCTTGCCCACCGACAAGACTTATTTTTACCTAACCCCAGAGCTCACCGTTAACGTTAACGGTCGAACCCTTGTATTACTTTGCTGAATTCATGTCAAGCGAATTATTGTTGCAGAACCGGAAAATAACAACACAAAATCGATTTGATGATTACAATTAATTACTGCCCACTGCTGTGTCGAACGTCACATAACAAGTCTATAGACAGCGAAATTCCACCTAGCCGGAAGCGTTTACGGCCAGCTCTAAATTATGTTTTCTTTTTCATTCTTTCCGGGACGTTTCGGTTTTCGACTTTGGATTAACCACGTCGTCCGTTCGCGGCGCGATTCACAAATGTGAGAAGATTAAAATTTCAATACGCTTTGTGCGTTACTTCCCGGGACGGTTCAGATCATTGTCCAAACGTTTTCATTCAGGCACGAACGCTCTCACAGAAATCAGTCGCCGCAGACTCCTGTTGTTGCTTGGAAAATCGGCCGCCGCCTTTAGCCTCCTGCCGGACGGACGGATCTGCTGGGGGAGCTCAGGGGTCCCGGGAATTAATTTCGGGCTCGAGACCCTTCCGTTCCGCGTGGAAACGGATGAGACACCTAAATTCCCTCACGCTCCTGCAACCATGGCAGGTGGCGTTGCGACGTTCGATTATAACAAGGATGGCCGTCCGGATATTTTTTGTACCAATGGCGCCAATATTGAAACGCTGAAAAAGGACTCCCCGAAGTTTTCAAACCGTTTGTTCCGAAATGACGGAAAGGGCGTCTTCACCGATGTCACGAAAGAAGCGGGCCTCGGGGGAACGGGATACGACATGGGTGTAGCCATCGGCGACTACGACAACGATGGTTTCCCCGACATCTTTGTCGCAGGAGTTCATGGCAACTCCCTTTACCACAACAACGGGAACGGCACCTTCACGAACGTTACGGAGAAATCAGGCCTCAATCACTCGATCGATCCCCAGTTCGGTCCGCTCTGGGCGACGACCGCGGCCTGGGTCGACGTAAACAATGATGGTCTGCTCGATCTGTTCGTCGTCAATTACCTGCGCTGGGACGTCAAGACGGAACATCTCTGCGGACCTTCAAACGCGTATGATTACTGCAGCCCGAAATTCTACGAGGGGCAGCCCAATCAGCTTTTCCTGAATCGCGGCGATGGCACCTTTGAAGACGTATCCCAAAAGTGGGGGATTCGCGAACTCGTTGGCAAAGGCATGGGCGTCGGTGTTGCTGACTACGATCTGGACGGACGTCCGGACCTCTTTATTACCAACGACACTTCTTACAATTTCCTGTTGCATAATACCGGAACGAAGTTCGAAGAGGTTGCCTTCTCCGAGGGAGTGGCTCTGGTTGAAGGTGGCGAATTCATTTCGGGCATGGGTCTCGATTTCCGCGATTACAACAACGATGGCTACCCGGATATTGCCCTGGTCGCTCTGAACAATCAGACGTTCCCGATTTATCGCAACAAGGCCGGCAAGGGTTTCGAAGAGGTCACCTATCCGAGCGGCATGCGCCAATTAAGCCGCACGATGGCAGGTTACGGCGTTGGCTTCTTCGATTTCGACAATGACGGGTGGAAGGATTTGTTCATCTCACGAGGCCATGTGGAGTCGATCGCCAAGCCCGGGATGGATGTCGAGCAGCTGAACACCGTCTTTCGCAATACCGGGGCGAACGGCCAATGGCAGGCGCTGACCGCCGAAGCAGGCTTCGCGGCCGCTGCCCCGGCGCGTCACCGTGGCTGTGCATTTGCCGATTTCGATGGCGATGGCCGCATGGACGTTGTCGTCACCGCACTCGGACGGGACACCGAACTCTGGATGAACCGGAGCGAAGGCTCGGGCCACTGGTTAGATGTCCTGCTCGAAGGGGTAAAGAGCAACCGCGACGGCATGGGTGCCATCGTCAAAGTCGTCACGTCAGCCGGCCCTCAGTACAATCACATGACAACCAGCGTCGGTTATGCTTCTTCAAGTCACGGTCCGGTGCATTTCGGACTTGGAGCCGATCGAACCGCTAAAGTTGTCGAGATCCGCTGGCCTTCCGGAACGGTTCAGACTCTGAAAGACGTTTCCGCAGACCAGATACTCCACGTACGGGAATCATCGACCAAATAAACGTGCGGGAACACGCTCTGGGTTTCAGTCCTTCTCGGTCGGGAATCTCGCCTCTACCCAACCCTTCCATCCGCCATCCATCGATTCGACATTCCGGTAGCCCATCTTTTGCAGGTTATCCGCGGCGAGTGCTGAGCGGAAACCGCCGCCACAATACAGGATTATCTTTGCTGCCGGATCAGGCACCTTAGACTCGATATCCCGCTCGATAATTCCCTTGCCGAGATGCACCGCCCCGGGCAAATGCCCCTGCGCCCACTCACTCTCTTCCCGCACATCCACCAGGAGGAATTTTTCTCCTGCATCCAGACGCCGCCGCACATCGGCGACATTTGTTTCCCGGACTCTCATCTTCGCGTCCGTCACCAGGGCCAGGAACTTCGCCGAATGTGCCATGCACTTGCCTCCCGAAATAGGACAGTGAGTCTCACCCTCTATGACAATACAACTCCGGCCTCAAAACAATAGGGCGTCCCTCTGATCAGGACGCCCTGCCAAATTGAATACAATTTCTACTTGGTTGGAGCGGTATCTGCTCCCTTGTTACCAAAGGCCCTGACGTAATTCACCAGTTGCCAACGGGTTTCTTCTTTGGTCCGGTCACCCTCTCCACCGGTCATCTTCCCGCGGCCGTTTGTGATGATGTAGAACAATTCGCCATCTGTCATTTTTGAGATGCTGCTGGGATTGCGCCAGTCATTCAGCGTCAATTTCATCTGTTCTGCAAGTTCTCCCTTGCCATCGCCATCTTTTCCGTGACACATGCTGCAATGATATCCGTACAGCTTTTTGACCGATTCCAGGCCTTCAGGCGTGGGTTTTACGGGATTAACCTTGGCAATCGCATCTGCGGGAATCGGTGCCGGCGCGGGCTCCGAAGCCGGCTTTGAATTCTGTTGGGCAAAACTGGCAGTAAAACTGATCAGCAAAACTACGATAAATAAAAACAATATGCGGCGCATATACGCTCCCCTCGTTAGAACCTTACCCGGAGCGAGGTAATTGATCATCTTCGGGGATTGTACGCCTGCGCACGCCCCAAAAGAAGCCTACCCGTCACGTTGTGATGTTCCGTGTACTCTTGACAGCCGATCGCTCGAGGATGTCTCTATGAGCTACGGGTTACGGCCTTTAGGGTCTATCCCTGCCTCGACTGCATCTCTCTCTGGAGCTCAGTCCAGATCGCGCCAATTCGGCCCGACGCCCACTTCCACAACCAGCGGCACGATCAATTTATACACACCTTCCATTTCTTCCTTCACCAGCGTCTCCAGAGCTTCCCGTTCTTTTTTAGGCGCTTCAAACAGCAGCTCGTCATGAACCTGCAAAATCATCTGCGATTCGAGTTTCTCCTTCCGGAGGCGCTTATCGATCGCAATCATGGCCAGTTTGATCAAATCCGCTGCGGTCCCCTGGAGCGGCGAATTCAGAGCAGTTCGTTCCGCAAAATTTCTCAACTGCACTTGCGGGGAACTGATGTCAGGGATCGGCCGGATCCTGCCGAATAACGTCTTTGCCATGCCGGTCTTCCTGGTCTCTACCAGGATGTTGTCCAGATACTCCTTTACGCCGCGATAGCGCGCGAAGTAGGCGGCAATGAATTGCGCTGCCTCTTTCTGCGGAATATCCAGTTGCTGTGCCAGTCCGAATGCCGACAATCCGTAAATGATTCCAAAATTGATCGCTTTGGCGGCACGGCGGTGTTCTGCCGTCTGGCCGAGCGGTCCCACACCAAACACCTCCTGCGCCGTTCGGGAATGAATGTCTTCCCCGTTGCGAAACGCCTCAACAAGTACCGGATCCTTCGAGAAATGCGCCATGATCCGCAACTCAATCTGCGAATAGTCCGCCGACAACAATAGTCTTCCTTTTTCCGCCACAAACGCCGCACGGATCTCCCGGCCAAGTTCGCTTCGCACCGGAATGTTCTGCAAATTGGGATCGCTCGAACTGAGCCGCCCGGTCGCCGTTCCGGTTTGCGACAAGCTTGTATGCAGTCGCCCGGTATCCTTATGAATCAGCTTTGGCAAAGCATCCACATAGGTCGACTTCAGCTTCGCAATCTCACGGTACTCGATGATTTTCCCTGGAAGTTCGTGCTGATCGCACATGAATTCCAGGATGTCAACCGCCGTCGAACGCACTTTCCCTTTCCCGCGACGCGCAGGACCTGCAAGATTCAGCTTGTCAAACAGGATCTCCGCCAGTTGCGTTGGCGAGTTCACATTGAATTCGCAGTCAGCCAGCTTCCAGATCTCCTGCTCAAGCCGCCGCACTTCCTTCTCCATGGCCTGCGACATCTTGTCGAGTGCCGCTGGATCGACTCGGATCCCGATCCTCTCCATCTCGGCAATCACCCCGGCTATCGGCAAGTCAATCGTTTCATACACCTTCAATAGATCCTGGTCTCGAACTTGCTCTCGCAGCGCCGGCGCCAGTCTCTGCAGGTAATCGGCACGTTCACCAGCTCCGCCACCCAGGGGAATATTGAACTGGCGGAACACCACATCCAGAAAGTTGTGATTTCCTGTCGTAGGTTTCAGCAGATACGAATACAACTGCGTGGCGTGCTCGATCCCTTCCGCTTTTCCAGCCAATAAGTGGAAGAGTTTCGGATCATGGACAATTTTTCGCCGTTTGGTGTCCCGCAGCACCGGCTCAAGCGCCTTCAGCACCTCACCGTTTTCATCGACCCATACGGCCCGCCCTTCACCGGCCCTGGTCGATACTTCAACCGAAACCACTGGCGTCCCGAACCCTTCGGCCTCGCGTTCCCCGGTATCGAGGTTCAGCCACACTGCAACCGGTTGACCCGGCGACGTGCCAAGGTACTCGCGAAATTCCTCTACGTTCTGAAGCTGCCGATAATCCTTTTTTTCAGCGGCCGGGGCGCCAGTTCCTCCGCCTGCCGCGCCCGCGCTTTCTGCGACTGTGGTTCCAGACGCCAGCAACTCTTTTAGGAGGGAATTGAATCCAAGTTCGCGGTAGAGCGCCGCCAATGCTGCCCGATCAGGCTCCCGGGCCCGCAAAGAATCCAGATCGAGCGGCAAGGGCACATCGGTAGCGATCGCCGCCAGTTTCTTGCTCATCATGATCTGATCCACTTGCTGCTGCAGGGCCTCGCGATACCGCTTGTTCGATACTTCGGCGGCATGTTCGAGCGCGCCCTCCACGGTTCCGTATTTCTGGATCAGCTCCGTCGCGCCCTTGTCGCCAATTCCTTTGGCCCCCGGGATGTTATCGATGTTGTCGCCGAGCAATGCCATGAGGTCGATCACTTTGCCTGGTGGCACTCCCAGAATTTCTTCGACTTTCGCCGCGTCGATAATGACGTCCGCTTTGGCGCCGCCCGACCCGGTCTTGAGAATTTTCACGCCGAGAGTCACCAGTTGCATCATGTCCTTGTCATTGGACACGACCAGGACGTCCAGATCCTCGAGTGCGGCCTGCCTCGCCATCGTGCCGATGACGTCGTCCGCTTCAAATCCGTCAAATTCCAGAATCGGCAGCCGCATCGCCTCACACAATCGGCGGACATAAGGGAGCTGCACACTCATTTCGTCCGGCATCGGAGCGCGCTGGGCCTTGTACTGTTCAAATAACTTGTCCCGAAACGTCGGTTTGCTCGTATCAAACACAATTCCGATGTAATCGGGCTGGTAATCCTTCAGCAACCGCTTCAGGATATTTGAAAAGAGAAAGGGAACTTTCGTCGGCAAACCGCTGGGCGCATTCATCCGCACCATCGGCGCATAAAATGCCCGATAGATGTGCGCCATCGCATCTACGAGAAATAGTTTCTTGCTGGTTTGTTCCTTCAGAGCCATCGCCGGAGTATATCAGGCCCCGATTAGGGCCGCGTCCGGGGCGCGGGAGGGGCGCCTCAACAGCTAGCCCGGAAATCTCACGAGGGATAAGAACCAAAGGTTAAATAGAAGTGGAAAAAGGCCGCTTTCTCGGGCATAACTGCGGTGTCTAGTCGTAGTTAAAGTCCCAGGAAAAGAGGCCTTTTCAATGACAGAGTGTAACCAGACTTTCTTCTCATTTGAAGCACATTTTTCACGTCAAGTCGTAGGGCAGTTCGCAGGGGATCGGTTAACCACCGAGGGTGGTTCGCTCCTGTTGCGCCAAGCCGAGCGCAAGATCGGTTTGCTACGGCGCGTAGCGGCTTGCTTCACCGATTACCGACAGCCGGAACGGATCGAGCACCGCCTGGAAGAAATGCTGGCACAGCGCATCTATGGGCTGGCGCTGGGCTATGAAGACCTGAACGATCACGAGCAGTTGCGGCAGGATCCACTGTTGGGAGTGCTGGCCGGGAAGAAAGATTTGGCCGAACCGCTGGCCGGCAAGAGCACGCTGAACCGATTGGAACTGACACCGGCTGGTTCCCCAGGCGCGGAACGCTACAACAAGATCAGCTATTCGGCCGAAGCACTAGATACCCTGCTGGTCGATCTATTTCTGGAAGCGCACCGGCGCACACCGCAGGAGATCGTGCTGGACTTAGACGCCACCGACACGCCACTGCACGGACGGCAGGAAGCACGGTTTTTCCACGGCTACTACGGGCACTACTGTTACCTGCCGCTGTATGTGTTCTGCGGAGATCATCTGCTGTGTGCGCGGCTGCGGCCCTCGAACATCGACGCGAGCGCAGGAAGTCTCGAAGAGCTACAGCGCATCGTGCAGCAGATTCGGGCCAGGTGGCCGAAGACTCGGATCATTCTGCGCGCAGACTCCGGCTTCTGTCGCGAGGAGTTGCTGGCTTGGTGCGAAAACAGCGATGTGGACTATGTATTCGGCTTTGCTCGGAACAAGCGCTTACGACGGATCATCGGACGCGCGATGCAGGAAGCGAAACAAGAACATCGGCGAACGGGAAAACCGGCGCGAGTGTTCTGTGAGTTTACCTACCGCACCAAGAAAAGCTGGTCGCGGGCACGGCGGGTGATCGCCAAAGCCGAACAGATCGAAGGCAAGGAAAATCCCCGCTACCTGGTCACGTCTCTGGACGCGCAAGACTGGCCGGCGCAGAAACTCTATGAACAGCTTTACTGTGCACGCGGCGAAATGGAGAACCGCATCAAGGAGCAGTTGAGTCTGTTCGCAGACCGGCTCAGTACGGAGACGTTACGGGCCAATCAGTTACGGCTGTACTTCTCTTCACTGGCCTATGTGCTGGTCGATGCCTTACGGCGACTGGGCTTGGCGGGTACGGAATGGGCGGAAGCCCAAATCGATACCATCCGGCTGAAGCTGCTGAAAATCGCTGCGCAAGTGCGCATCACCGCACGCCGCATCTGGGTCCGCTACAGCTGCGCCTATCCCTGGCAGAACACTTTCGCCGCAGCCTGGACGGCCCTACGCTGCTGAAAAAAGAACCAAGACAAAACCTTGTCGCGCACTCCAAGAAGCAGTCGAAGTCTGTCTGAAGAACGTTCATTAACAGGGCTGAGGACGTCCGAAAGCCCACAAATAGACGGAAAGCAACTCAGCTGAGAGCACTGATGATCAGAAAGCCTGAATCCCTCAGTTATTTGCTCCTTGTGAGAAATGGCGG
>CAVRSA010000006.1:0-110639 GCA_963723725.1 Candidatus Acidiferrales bacterium | reverse complement strand
GATCGACCGAACTGATCCATTCGCCGCCGGATTTCACCAGATCCTTCTGCGCTGGTCCACGACCTTCATGATTCCTTCCGGATCGATCGTCCCCATGTCGCCTGTCCGGAACCATCCATCCGGGCTCCATTTATCACATCTCTGAGTCGGTTCTCTGTAATAGCTTCCTGCCACCCAGGGCCCGCGAACCTCTACTTCGCCTACGGTTTCCCCGTCCCAGGGCGCTTCTCCCTCCGGCCGCATGACTCGCAGATCGATCAGCGGAACTGGCCATCCCTGTTTCGCTCTGACCAGATATTTCCGCTCTTCCGGCCAATCCTGCATGCGCGATTTCAGATGTCCGGTGGTTGCCAGGGGAGACGTTTCCGTCAATCCCCAGAGATGCAGGATGCGAATCCCGTATCGGTCCATCTTTCTCATCAGTTCGAGTGGCGGCGCACTGCCACCGCTTACGGCTCGTACCGGATGATCCAGATGCCAGCGTCCCGGATTTCGCTCGAGCTCATCGAGCACGCTAATCCACACAGTGGGCACTGCGTTCGCCGCGGTAACCCTCTCGCTCACGATTAAATCCAGGATCGCCGCAGGTTCCACGTTCGGCCCCATCAACACCAATTTGGCTCCCGTCATGACTGCGGTGTAGGGCACGCCCCAGGCATTGGCGTGAAACATCGGGGCGAGCGGCATCGTACGTCCTGATGGCTTACAGCAAATGTGTCAACCATCGCTTCGGCCATCGAATGGAGCACGAGGGATCTGTGGGTGTACACCACGCCTTTCGAGAATCCTGTCGTTCCCGATGTGAAGCACATTGCCGCTCCATCGGTCTCTTCGATTTTCGGGTAACGGAAATCGAGACTGCCCGTCAGCAGCAGCTCTTCGTAATTCAGATACTCGGCGGATATCGGTTCCTCATATCCGTAGGGCACGACAATTACTTTCTCAAACTTCACGTCCCGGGCGAACTTCAGATAGAGGGGAGCAGCACATCATCGATGATCAGGAACCGGTCTTCGGCATGATTTACAATGTTGGCAATTTCATGCGGGTGCAGCCGCAGATTGAGCGTATGGAGAATGGCCCCGGCGCACGGCACCCCGAAAAATACCTCCAGATGTCCGGCATGGTTCCACATCATCGATGCCACGCGCTCGCCGCGTTTCAGTCCCAGCAAGGTCAGCGAGGACGCCAGCCTTTTTGCCCGCTCATAAAACGCACCATAACTTGTCCGCAGCAGGGTGCGGTCCAGTTTGCGCGAAATGATCTCGATTTTTGGGAACAGTTTTCCAGCACGTTCGAGTAATTCTGGCAGGACGAGCGAATACTCCATCATTGTGCCGTGCATGTATTTATTTAAGGTGGGGACCTCCGGGGTTGCATCCTACCACCTCGGGACGCTCCGATGTCAATGCGACTTTGCCACGGGCCCTTCCCTAGCGGCTTTCTTCATTTCTGATCAACTTATTTTCACCCGAAGAACGAACCACGGCCGCCCTACAGTGTTTCTCCTAGAAGCAGGACTGGTACCTTTACCCGCCGCTCACCCAGTAATTCTGGTTGCAAAAACACCTATTATTCGAGACCATGCACGAGACCACTGATCGTACTTCCCGCTCCCTGTGGCACCTCATCCGGTCTGCCCCTCCAGCGGTCAAGGTATCTTCAGTGCGCTCCGCAATCGTCATTCGGTTCCGGGCAGAAGGAGTCCGCTGGTGAAGAAGCTTTACGTCGGCAATCTTCCGTTCAACGCATCGGAAGAGCAGCTGCAGGAATGGTTCGGGCAAGTTGGTGTAAATCCCTCGGCAATCAGTTTAATTCGCGACCGATTTACAGGGCAGTCTCGTGGCTTCGCTTTCATCGAAATTACAAATGATGAAGAAGCTGACAAGGCTGTGGCTTCCTTGAACGGTCAGAATTTCGGGGGCCGGAACCTTGTTGTGAATGAAGCACGGCCGCAAACGGAACGTTCCGGTGGCGGTGGTGGACGTGGGTATGGCGGCGGTGGTGGCGGCGGCGGTCGTGGTGGTGATCGCGGTGGCCGAGGCGGCGGTGGCGGCCGCGGCGGTGACCGTGGTGACCGCGGCGGTGGTGGC
The DNA here is from genome assembly GCA_963723725.1 of Candidatus Acidiferrales bacterium. GTDB lineage: Bacteria > Acidobacteriota > Terriglobia > Acidiferrales > UBA7541 > Acidiferrum. Next base: position 108,546 of record CAVRSA010000006.1, on the reverse strand, counting down.
GATCGCGGTAATCGCTGGTAATCGCTTTTCCCTTAGTTTTTTCGCTCCGTTTGTCGTCAGGACAGGTTTGTGCCTGGAGATTGAGTCCCAGCCCATTCTCGAGGCCCTTCCGCCCGATCTCCCCCTGAAGTTTGCTCCTGCTCGTTCTGCCGATATATTCACAGCCCCCAATTATTTTCCTAGCGTGCGCAATTTTTTGATTGTAGTATCCTGCCCGTTTGGTGCTCGCGATCGGCTTCGCTCCACGATCCTCGTGAGATTTGCGTTTCGTCGCGAAATTCTTCTTCACTGAATTTCCTGCGGAACCTTCAGTACGTTGCTGAGTTTGAAACATCAAGCCAACTTTTTTTCTTGCTTCCCCTGGCTTGGAGTATACGAAGAGTGTGCACCATCGCTCCGCAGCACCGTACGTGCGTGAACACGAAGGCCTCAGGGATTCTCCTGCGGATGAACGTTCTCAGCACAACTCGCATCAAAAGGTTGGTTCGCCTCTGACTATGACTTCTGGATGGCACAAGCGCGATTGGAAACAGTTCTATGAGCTGGCGCGGCGCCCGTGGCAACGCCACCGCCCGCCGCGGCCCGTGTATCCATCCGGGATGAACCGCGTTTCACCCGCCGCAGGGTTCAGCTTGTCGGAGCTGGACGATGCTGGTGTTGACCTCGATCTCGCGGAACGCCTGGGCCTGCCGGTCGATGCCGGGCGTATTGGCGCCTACGGCCCGAACGTTACAAGCCTTCGTGATTTTGTCCGATCCTCCCGCAATCCGCTTTGAGTCGCCGCGCAGTTGCGAAAAGCGATCTTCGAGTGCCTATTCGGCCTTTAGCGCAGGCCCTTCCTGTACCTGAAGCAAACCTAAATCCAGGTTCTTCCGATCATCATCCGCAAGTTCCACTGCTATGCCCTTGTCCTCAAAAGGCTTCAGAAAATCCGGATCTTCCCATGCTCCGCGCTCGACTCCATCCCAACTGAACACTCGGTATTTTCCGGGAGCAAGCCCGCGCAGCTCGTACTGCCCGTTCTGATCGGTCGTCACCGGCTTGAACAACCGATCCACCTTCCGCTTTGATTCTTCCGGCACCGCCACCACCCAGACACCTGCCACCGGCAACGATTCGTCATTTGTTACCGTTCCTCTCAATCTCGCGCCTCTGGAACTCACCACGATTACAATCGTCCCCGCCGTAGCTTTCCCGACCCGCAATGTGTCACCGTCAAGCGCGGTTTCTCCCTGCCGCATTTCCTTGATGTAGCAGTCTTTCGACAATCCCATCAGTTTCAGATCAAACGTTCCTTGTGGGACATCTTTCATCGTGAAGGTCTGATCATCCTTCACCTTTGCAAAGGATCCTCCCATTCGTGCGGACTGGCCGGGCACGGCCGCTACAATTTCATCCTCTGTCCCCAGGCTTACTTTCCCGTCCCAGATCACCCGGCCTTGAATTTCAATTCCCGCTCCGATCACCAGGGTGACTCCTTCCACGTCTCCGTTGACGACCTCCACATCCTCCTCGGTCGTATAGTTCCTTCCATCCTCACTCGCGAATGCCACCAAGGTGTATTCGCCCGGGACCACTTCTGGAATCTCGAATGTTCCGTCGCCCTTCTTTGTCGGAGTCCAGTTCATGTACTCCCACTCTCCTTTCGAGGATTTTCGGACAAGCGACAGACCCGATCGGCCACTTTTCGCCGTGCCGAGCGTGTTCACTACCCTCCCCCTGATCCGATATACCGGCACCTCTTTCATGAAGATGTCGACCGATGTGATTTCATCGCCCTCGCGCACCTCGATACTGGTAGCCCGGCCGGTATCGGTCGCATTCGGGTAGTAAATCTTGGGGTAGCCTTTTTCCGGCTCGCTCTTCGCGGCCGAGGAATATTCCCGGTCGCCAACGACGTGGTCCCACGCCGGTGCTCGCGCGCTCAGGATGTATCGACCGGGTGCCAGGCCGGGGATCCGGTATTCGCCCAGATCGTTCGAGCTCTGATGATCGATCTCCTCAAACTCCTTTTTTCCTTCTGTATACGCTTGCCGCGACGCCACGACGACGGCGTTGCTCATGGGTTCGCCATCTTCGTCGAATATTCGTCCGGTGATTACGCCTGCGCGGCCTAGCTTGAAGATCAGATCCGTCATCGTCTGCCCGGAACGCAACGTGAAGGTCGCTCCAGGATCATTTGGCTTTTTCTGTCCGTATTCATACTGCACATATCCGTTCCGCGAGACGATCATGCGGTATTGTCCTGCAGGAATATTCCGCAATTCAAAGTGTCCATCAGCACCCGTCTTTGCGGCGATCTCATGATCGCGGTCTTCCCCATTAACGAGCTGCACGGTCGCATTCTTGAGTGGCGAGCCATCTCCTTTCCGGGTAACGACACCAGAAACCACGCATGTATCCTCTTTTGGCTGATTGTTCGGCGCGGGAACTACGTTCGTCTGTGCTGGCGCACAAACGGCCATGCCCAAGAGCAGTCCCGGCAAAAGCATGCCTCTTCGCATGACGTCAGAGTACCTGCCGCAGAGTATAACCCCGCATGGCGTCGTTTTCGGACGGGTCTTTTTGGCTTGAAGCCCGCCGTGGCTTTGGACACAGGTCCACATTCCACGTAAAATAGCTGTTCTGGACGGAAAAAATGGCTTCACCCTTTAACATCATCCCGAACGGCGCTCCGGCCTTAGTACCGTCTCCGGACGCTCACCCGCGTCCGGACTGGCTGCGCGTCAAATTCTTTGGCGGCGAAAAATATCACGATCTCAAACGCATCATGCGGACACTCGATCTGCACACGGTCTGCGAATCCGCGCGCTGTCCGAACATGGGCGAATGCTGGGAGCATGGTACCGCCACGTTCATGATCCTAGGGGACATCTGTACCCGCGCTTGCGGTTTTTGTGCAGTGCCCTCCGGAAAGCCCGTTGGCCCTCCCGACGAAGAAGAACCGTATCGCGTAGCCGAGGCGGCGGCCCGCATGAACCTGCGTTACGCGGTTGTCACCAGTGTCAATCGTGATGATCAGCCCGATGGCGGCGCTCGCATCTTTGCCCGGACAATTGAGGAAATTCGTAACCGGGTTCCAGGCTGCAAGGTCGAAGTCCTGATTCCTGATTTCCGTGGCGATTGGGATTCGCTGAACGTCGTGCTAGCCGTCAAGCCGGACATACTCAATCACAACACCGAAACTGTTCCGCGCCTCTATCGCCAAGTTCGCAAAGGTGCGGTCTACGAGCGCTCTCTTGAACTTCTGTCCCGTGCAAAAAGAATGCACCCGGACATCCCCACAAAGACTGGTCTCATGCTGGGCCTTGGCGAAGAAACAGAGGAAGTCCTTGCCACCATGCAGGATCTCGCCGCGCAAGGAACCGACATCCTCACCCTGGGCCAGTATCTGCAACCCACGCGAGACCATCTTCCCGTCGTCCGCTTCGTTCATCCGGAGGAATTCTCGAGATTCAAGCTGGCAGGCGAGAAAATGGGCTTCAAACACGTCGAATCCGGTCCGCTCGTCCGTTCGAGCTACCACGCCTTTGACCAGGCTGAATCCGCGATCCGCTAATCCATGGTCCCAGTGCCTGTTCGGGTGCGAACCCTCTGCATCTCTGTACCTTGCCGCAATAACCTGCCCCAGAAACAAAAAACCTCAGGGGTGAAAACCCCTGAGGCCTTTGTTGCACATGGAACATTCTAAATCAGATCAACGTTACTCCCACTCGACTAGGAACGAGCGGTGGCCGCTGTTGCGGTTGCTGCTGCTGCGGCTGCCTTCTTGCTTGCTTTCGCGGCTGCGGAAGCTTTCCGGCGGCGTTTGGTCTTGGGCGGGGTAGCGGGCGGTTCGCCGATCACTTCAGCCGTGAGTATGCTGGTCACGAACAGTTTTGGGCCATGGTCATCGAAATCAACGGCAGTACGTTCTGCATCCGCCTGTGTCACGATCCCCAGTCCGAAAACTTCATGCTTGATGGTCTGTCCTTCTTGCATTACTTGCACAACTTCCTCCTGTTACCGCTCAGCTTTATACGTAAACTCTAAAATTCGGCTTGTTGTGAAAGGTCCCCGACCCCTCGAGGACCTTTCCAATGCACAGGCTAGAGGGCTGTTACGTTCTCCGCCTGAAGGCCCTTCGGACCCTTCTTGACTTCAAATTCCACCGCCTGACCTTCGTTCAGAGACTTGTAGCCCTCTGACTGAATTGCGGAGAAGTGTACGAATACATCTTCGCCGGTCTGGCGTTGGATGAATCCAAAGCCCTTCGAAGCATTGAACCACTTCACTGTTCCTTGTTCCTTAGACACTGCTGTACCTCGAAATTGAATTGCATTAGCCCCTCTTGAGTCCGTGCGCCGGATCCCCAACGTCGTGACAGCCTCTCAATCGAAAAAAAAGAGCTCCGAGAGTGTTCTCGCAGCCCCCCTGACGAATCAAAAGGTTAGTACAAGAGCAACAAACGCTATACCTAACACTATCACAAGAAAGGGCTTATTGTCCACCGATCGTTGGACGTCGGGGGCTTGCTATTGAAATTGGTAAGCCATTGAATTCTAGAGATTTAGCCCGAATATGGGCATGAATGGCAGGCTCTAAAAGGGCGCGAATTCTACCAGAAATCGGCTTCCTGGACGCTAGCTCTGGCTCGGGCGCTAGCCCCCCTTCTGGAGACCTGTATTTGTGGCAGATGCCTCTCTGCTCACTCGTCGAGCGATTCAGGCTCGATTCGAATGTCTGCCTCTCCAGCCGTCTTTTTCTGCCAATATTTTCCGACCCAGGCTTCCCAGCTCTTTCCTGCTGCCGTATCGCGTCCGGAGAAAACCAGTCCCGCAATGTCTGCGTACGCAATTTTCATCCGTTGGCTTGAATCCTTGGGTAGAATCCGCACAAAAGAAGTCTCTAATGTCTTTCCAGAAAGACGATCAAAAATGTATCCGTCGAGCTTGGTTCCCTCTTTTAGGGTTATCGAAACATCGCCCCGATAATCGAACGCTTTTTCGAGTGCTTCGCGAATTTCCGTGTCGCTGGCCAGCTCCGGCACCCAACCCTGCAGTGTTTCGTGCGCAAATCCCGGTGCTACTTCAAGTTCGTCCGGATGAACGGTGTGCTCGGGCCGCTCTGCGTGCCTGGGCCCGGTCACGCGCGCGTCTCCTCGAGTTTGCCAGGCGCTTCGATCTGAACCAGCGGGTTATAGGAATGAACCGGTTTTACGGGCTCGTCGAGCATCAGCAACGCTTCGGGGTCAGGATTACTCGTAAACAAAGTTGCCTTCGCCGTAGCGAGCAAACCTCGGAGCGAACTGAACGTATGATCCACTCCTGAGGCTTCGTAGCCGCTATGCACCATGCAGTTCGCACACTGCGGATTGCCGGATTCCGTTCCGTAATTCGCCCACTCCGTCGTCTTCATCAATTCGTCGAACGAGTCGGCGTAGCCATCCTGCAGCAAATAACAGGGCTTTTGCCAGCCAAAGATCGAATATGTCGGCATGCCCCACGGTGTGCACTTGAAATCCCGTTTACCCATCAAGAATTCCAGAAACAGCATCGACTGGTTGAATTTCCAGCTGGGCTTGCGATTTGACAACATCGCACGAAATAATCTTCGGGTCCGTGCCCGGCCAAGGAAGTGTTTCTGGTCCGGAGCCTTATCATAGGAATAGCCCGGCGAGAGCATCATTCCTTCGACACCCAGTTCCATCATTTCATCGAAGAAGGCCCGCACACTTTTTGGATCGGCGCCATCAAACAAGGTCGTATTCGTGGTGACGCGGAAACCGCGCTTCAAGGCTTCCCTTATTCCTCCAATCGCCAGATCGTATCCGCCCTCGCGGCACACCGAGAAATCATGATGTTCTTTTTGCCCGTCTACGTGAACCGAGAACGTCAAGTACTTGCTCGGCTTGAACAAATGGAGTTTTTCCTTCAGTAGCAGCGCGTTGGTGCACAGGTAAATGTATTTTTTCCGGGCAACCAGGCCTTCGACGATCTTGTCGATCTCGGAATGCATCAGCGGCTCGCCGCCCGGTATCGAAACCATCGGGGTTCCGCACTCATCGACTGCTCTGAAACAGTCTTCAGGCGAGAGTTCGCGCTTCAGGACGTGCGCGGGATACTGAATTTTTCCGCAGCCGGCACAAGCCAGATTGCAGCGGTACAGCGGTTCCAGCATCAATACCAGTGGGTATTGCTTGCGTCCCTGAATCTTCTGTTTCAGGACGTAGCTGGCAACCGTAAACATCTGTGAGATCGGTACAGGCATTCTTTCCTTATCTGAACTCGGTCAATATTTGGATGCGGAAGCCCCAGCACCCGAACTTCTATTTTAGCCGATGAACGGGCCGTTCTGTCACCTAAAGATACTAAAACTCGGCCCGAGATACCTATTTTGATGCACCGAACGGCCCTGCCGAGCCCCTGAGCGTGCCCAATCTGTTACCGAATGGCTCGGGCGGGACGTGAACTATTCCTCCCGCCTCCGCGTATCTAATCCCGTGTGGAACTGCGCCGAGGAGGCTGCCCGCCATGCTTAAACTATTCCCCTGTTTGCTACTCGTGTGTCTGTTTTCGATTCCCGCAGATGCCCAGCAATCCTCTGCTTCAGCCCCAAAGACTCCTGCCGAGCGCTGGATCGTGCAGCTCGACTTCCTCGGTACCCCTGTCAATTCATCGCTGAACCTTATACGGGACGGCAATAAAGTCACCGGCGATTTTGACGGAGACAAACTCGAAGGTACGTTTACCGCCGACCGACTCCACTTTCTGGCTAAGGATGAGGATGGTGGCCAGGAAGAGGGAACGGCGACGCTTACAGGCGATTCAATCTCCGGAACCATTATTTTCACGTATTCAAGCAATCCGTCTCAACCCTTGACGATGCCCTTCACCGCAGCGCTGGCCTTGCCCCATCAAGCGGCGCCTCCCCGGCATCATGAATTCACACCCACGGTCTTCTATCGGCAGTTTTCTCCTCACAATCAACCCGTTCTTACCGTCAACCCAGGCGACACGATCCATACCACCACGGTTGATGCCGGCGGAAGCGATGAAAAAGGTGTCGCGAGAGTGCTCGGGGGGAATCCTGAAACAGGGCCCTTCTATATTCAGCACGCGTATCCGGGTGACACGCTGGTCATCCATCTCGACCGTGTGCGCTTGAATCGCAATTGGGCGCTGAGCGACGACTTCGTCGTGGGAAGAGCGCTCACAAGCGAGCTGGCAGTGAAAATGAAGGATGGCGGCAAAAGCGTACGCTGGCATCTGGACACTGAACAGGGGATTGCCACACCTGAAAAGCCAGGCGAACATCTCGCTCATTATTCTGTGCCGCTTAAACCAATGATGGGTTGCATTGCGACCACGCCCCGCATCCCGTCTGCCGCTCCCGGGACGGGCGATTCCGGCGGATATGGCGGAAATATGGATTTTAACGAGATTGTAGAGGGTGCCACGGTGTATTTGCCCGTGAATGTCACCGGAGCATATCTGTATATCGGTGATGGCCACGCTGCGCAGGGCGATGGAGAACTGAATGGAAATGCGCTTGAAACTTCGATGGACGTGGAGTTCACGGTTGACGTCGTTTCAGGCAAGAGCGTACCGGGCCCGAGGGTTGTCTCGCCATCTCACGTCATGGCAGTGGGTCTCGGTGGTTCGCTAGAGGATGCGTTGCGCGAGGCAACTTCCAATATGGCCACGTGGCTTACCGACGATTACCAACTAACGCCGTCCGAACTCGCGCAGGTTCTGGGGTCCGCGGCAGAGTATAAGGTCAGCGAACTGGCCGACCGAAACGTCGGCATCGTACTGAAAATAAACAGGGACCGCCTGCAGACGCTCAGCTCTGCGCCGAAATAATTTTGCTTCAACCGCATTTTCTTCCTGTGCTACCGTGGATTCTGCGCAAAGGGCGCATCCGGTCCGCGGAAAGGACAGAAGTCCACCTGATGTTCACATCCATTTTTGCGAACTGACTTTCAGCCCGAAACCTGCGGACCTGGGCTTAGGAAAGGAAGTTCGTCATGCCTGTAAGAAGACTCCCGCCCGGGCCGAGCCTCGATCATCTTCGGTATCAAGCGAAAGACCTCATGAGGCAACGCGCTGCCCGGGATTTGGCCGTGGCTCAGAAGATCCGCGAATTCCATCCTCGCTTCACTGGCGCGACCGATGACAAGATCTTCACAGCCAGGCTGACGCTCGCCGACGCGCAGCTTACGATTGCTCGTGAGTATGGATTCCGCAGTTGGCCAAGGCTGAAGACTCATATCGAAACGCCGGCACAAGAGGATTCATTCGAGCGTCCGCACCACGAGCGGATCCAGGACCCAGCATTCCGTCACGCCGTGAATCTGATTGACGCGGGCGACGCGACGGGACTCGCTCGCTACCTGAAACAGCATCCTCATCTGACCCGCCAGCACGTCGAGTTTGAAGGCGGAAACTACTTCAAAACCCCGACACTGCTTGAATTCATCGCGGAAAATCCCGTTCGCAACGGCCGGATGTCCCGTGACGTCGCCCAGGTGGCGAGGGTTATTCTGGATGCCGGAGTCGACCGGGACTCGCTCGATGAAACGTTGATGCTCGTCTCTACAGGCACGGTGGCGCGTGAGTGCGGAATGCAAATCCCGCTGATTCAGCTTCTTTGCGATTACGGCGCAGATCCCCGTCGAGCCATCGAAGCGGCGACGGTGCTGAACGAACTGCAGGCGGTGGATGCGCTGATCGAACGCGGCGCTCAGATCACGTTCCCGGTGGCGGCGGCGCTCGGGCAGGTGGACGAGGTTCGTCGCTTGTTTCCGCAATCGACAAAGGAAGAACGCCACCTGGCCTTGGCACTGGCCGCACAATTTAACCGCGTGGAGATCGCGCGGTTGTTGCTTGACTCAGGCGAAGATCCGAACCGCTATAATCCGGTCGGCGGTCATTCCCATTCAACACCCCTGCACCAGGCGGCTGCCGGTGGATATGAGCAAATCGTTCGACTTCTGCTCGAACGGGGAGCAAGAGCTGATCTGCGGGATGTTCTCTGGCACGGGACCCCGGCGGACTGGGCCAGGTACACCGGAAAATCCGAACTCGAAACCCTTCTTCGTTCCTATGAAGCAGCCGCCCGACCGAACGAATGACGGAGCTTACGCGCGGGTGATCCTTTTCCGCATGAACAAGGTAGCCTGCGGGTTGTCGTTATATCGCTCGCACCTCTCATATCCGTTTTTCTGATAGAAATGGGCAGCCGCGACCATAGAGTCGGTTGTATCGAGATAGAGCCAAGCGTAGTCGTGTTCGGTGGCATAGCGTTCAAGCTCCGCGAGGAGTGCCGCGGCAATTCCTTTCGATCGCTCCCGGGACCGCACATACATTCGTTTGATCTCGCCGCAATTCACCCGAGCTCCGAGGCTGCGCAGGGCCACGCAACCTGCGGTCGCGCCATTCAGAGACGCCAGCCAGACTCCACTCCCACGGGCAAAATACTGCTGCCCAAACTGTTCGCGGTTCTCCCGCGCGATGACTTTCGCTTCCTCGTAATACTCATTGACGAGGGTGAAGGCAAGATCGATTTCTTCGAGCGTGGCCCGGTGCACGGATAGGTCGACAAAGCTCATCTGGCAGGTCTAGAATCCGCTACCTGTCCCGGCTGCCGAAAGCGCCAATTTGGTTGTCCCGATTCACGTCGCGGCACAACCAGTTCGCGCCAATTCGGCAGGCTGCGCGTCTTGTGGCAAAATGGTAAGGCTGTACCCAAACGACCATGGCCAACCGTACGACACTTGTTCCCGAAAGAGCCGGCAAGCCGGCAAAGAAATCACTGGCAGGCGATCACGCCGAGCGCGAGCGGGTGTTTGATCTCTTCCGCCGCTGGGGCTATTACCAAGCCACTCTCGACCCGCTGGGCTTCCTGCTCCCGATCAGATTTCCCGACCTCGAAGGACTCTCCGGCGAATTTGCCGAAGAAGCGCACCGGTATTACTGCGGTACCGTTGGCGTGGAGTTCATGCATCTGGCGGAGCCGGAACGCCGGCGCTGGATTGCCGAACGCATGGAAGGGCCGGAGTTTGAGGTCAATCAGGAGAAGATTCTCGAACGCCTGGTGCGCGCCGACCTGTTTGAACAGGTTCTGCAGAACCGTTATCTCGGTACGAAGCGCTTTTCACTCGAGGGCAATACCGCGTTAATTCCGCTTCTTGATTCCATTCTAAATGCCGCCGGCGAACTTGGTGGCGTGGAATCGGTCATGGCCATGAGCCATCGCGGCCGCCTGAGCGTCATGACCCACGTCGCGTGCAAACCTGCGCACCAGGTCGTTGCCGGATTTGAAGACGTAGATCCCCGCAGTGTTCTTGGTGCAGGCGACGTGAAGTATCACGTCGGGGCTACCGGAAGCTACAAGACGTCTGCGGGTAAAACGCTCAACATTCATCTTGTTTCAAATCCCAGTCACCTCGAAGCTGTCGATCCCGTGGCAATGGGCCGCGCCCGCGCCAAACAGACCCGTCACGGCGTTGCCGGCGCGCATATCAGTCGCTCAAAAGAGATTCTCAACAAGGTCTGGACCGTGGTGATGCACGGAGATGCAGCCTACGCCGGGCAAGGCGTTCTGGCCGAGACCTTAAACCTGGCGGATCTGGCGGCGTATACAGTCGGTGGCACGATTCACATCATCGTCAACAATCTGATCGGCTTTACCACGCGGCCCGCTCAGGAACATTCCTCGCGATTTGCTTCAGGGGTTTCCAAGCGGCAAAGCATTCCGGTTTTCCATGTCAATGCAGAAGACCCTGACGCTGTCGTGCGCATCGGCCGGCTGGCTGCGGAATATCGCGCCGAATTTAATTCCGACGTGGTCGTCGATCTGATCGGGTATCGCCGCCACGGGCATAGCGAAGTGGATGATCCCACGATCACCCAGCCGCGTTTGTACGAGAGGATCAAGAACCATCCCGCACTCTGGAAGATTTATGCGCAATCGACCGGGATTTCCGCGGATGCAATTGTCGAATCGGTGAAAAAAGAATACGAAGAGGATCAGCGCAAAGCCGGAAAGCTGACAAAGGCCCCGCAACTGCGCAAATTGCCGGACTATTGGTCGCCCTATCATTACGGCAAGTATGATCCTTCCTATGAAGTCGACACCGGGCTAAGCCGTGAAAAATTGGCAGAAATTACCGAAGGACTGGTTCGCACGCCTCCCGGATTTCACGTACATCCGAAAATCGTGAAGTTGCTTGAGCAGCGGTCGGACATGGGCCACGGCAAGAAGCCGGTTGATTATGGGTTCGCCGAATTGCTCGCCTACGGCTCGCTCGTTCTCGAAGGTACCCCTGTTCGATTGACGGGACAGGATTCGCAGCGCGGCACGTTCAACCAGCGGCACGCCATGCTGATCGACACCCAGACCGAAGAGGAGTACCTTCCGCTGGCCCATCTGTCTTCAAGTCAGGCTTTTTGCGAGATTCATAATTCTTCGTTGTCGGAAGCCGCTTGCCTCGGTTTTGAATATGGCTTCTCGCGCGACTATCCCGAAGGTCTGGTCCTATGGGAAGCGCAGTTCGGTGACTTCGTCAATGGGGCGCAAATTATCATCGATCAATTCATCAGCGCCAGCGAAGACAAGTGGGGATTGCCGACGGGCCTGGTCTTGCTCCTGCCACATGGGTATGAAGGTCAGGGACCGGAGCATTCAAGTGCACGGATCGAGCGCTTCATGCAGCTTGCGGCCGAAGGCAACATGAATATCTGCCAGCCTTCTACCGCTGCACAGTATTTTCATTTGCTGCGCCGTGCCGCGCGCCGCCCGTGGCGCAAGCCGCTCGTGATTTTTACGCCTAAAAGCATGTTGCGTCATCCCGATGCGATTTCTGCCATCGAGGAATTCGAGCGGCCGCGTTTTCAAACACTGGTGATTGACCGCGAAGTCACTGATGCGCAGAGTATCCTCGTCGCCAGCGGGAAAGTCGGCCATGAACTTCGCGCCGAGCGTCGCCGCCGCAATGACAAAACCACCGCCATCTTCTTCCTTGACCAGCTCTATCCCCTGCCGAAGACAGAGATCGCCGCGGCCATTGAGCAGCACCCTAATGTTCGCGAAATCGTATGGGTTCAGGAAGAACCGGCCAACATGGGAGCCCTGTTCTACGTTTTGCCGCGACTCGAGCGAATCGCGCACGCGAAAAATATCCGGGTGCGCTCTGTAAAGCGCTCCTCGAGCGCCAGTCCGGCTACCGGCTCGGCAAAGGCGCATGAACTCGAGCAGAAGACACTGATCACTCTGGCGTTTGCGACCACGCCCAACTCATAAGCCCGAAATTTGCCTGGATCGTTCGGGCATGTTACGGAATCCAATGGCCTGGAGTTTATCCGAAGCTGCGAGGTGCTCATGAATCCGACAAATAATAATGATAATGGCCTCGTTCACCTCAGTAGCCCCTACTCCGTCGCTGAAACCAGCACGAGACTTAAAGCGATGCTGCAGGCCAAGGGAATCCAGATTTTCTGCCTGATCGATCACAGCGGTGAAGCTGAAAAGGTCGGCTTACAAATGCGACCCACCCATTTGCTGATCTTCGGCAATCCGAGAGGCGGTACTCCGCTCATGCTCGCCGCACCTACCGTCGCGATCGATCTTCCCCTGAAGGCCCTTGTCTGGGAAGACGCGGCCGGGAAGGTGTGGATTACCTATAATTCACCCGCGTACCTCGAGCAGCGTCACGATATCCCCCCTGAACTGACCAAGAACATTGCGGGCACAGCTGATCTTCTGAATTCGGTGGTTGCCGCCTGATTTTATGTACGTTCTGTAACTTCCCTTCTAACTGCATCTTTTGGCAGGGGTAAGGTCGTTTACAAGGCATTCATAATTCTGTTACGCGGTACTCACCTTACTTCTTCGCTTCTCTGCCAGAATCACGCAGGGTCAAATACTCTTGGAGTCCACCCAGAACCATGCCTACCGCAATCCGGCCCGCTACGGTAAACTCCTACCGATGCGTGCTGACTATCGAGATTTGTCTATGAAACGCATCCTGATTATTGAAGACGACCGCGACATTGTGGAACTTGTCCGTTACAACCTTGCGAACGAAGGGTTTCAGGTCAGCGCTGCATTTGAAGGTGCCAGTGGGCTGGCGACGCTGAAAAAAACTCCGCCTGACCTGCTTCTCCTCGATTTGATGCTTCCAAAAATGTCCGGACTCGATATTTGCCGTGAAATCCGCAAGGACGAGTCCTTGAATCGACTGCCAATATTGATGTTGACTGCCCGTGGCGATGAAGCCGACCGCGTTGTTGGCCTCGAAATGGGCGCCGATGACTATGTAACCAAACCATTCAGCCCGCGCGAGCTGATTGCGCGGGTAAAGGCGCTGATCCGGCGGGCCGAGCCTCCTGCGGATTCACCGCGGGTGCTAGAGATTGGTCGCCTGGCGATTGATCCTGCGTCCTATCGCGTCAGCCATTCCGGCAAGCCGGTACCGCTCAGCACACTCGAATTTAGATTACTCTACTACCTGGCGTCGCGCCCCAACCGGGTGTTCACGAGAGATCAACTGCTCGATGCTGTCTGGGGAACCGATCGCTTTGTTACACCGCGCAGTGTCGACGTATACGTTCGCCGCTTGCGCGAAAAAATTGAATCCGATCCGGAAAATCCGCTGCATTTAAAAACCGTACGCGGAGCCGGTTATCTGTTCGAGACACGTGCCGCGTAAACTTTTTTGGAAACTCGCGCTGACTTTTTTCGCGCTCCTGCTGAGCGTCCTGCTGGCAGTCGATTTTCTTGCCGAACGCACCCTGCGCAGCAGTTACGAAAATGAAGGGTACCAGGAACTCGAGGCCCTTTCCCGCGTTCTCGAACAGCAACCACTCCACCTCAGTTCTGTTCCCCCAGTGACTCCGGAAGACTCTGCCGCACTGCGTGACTGGGTCAGTCTGGCAGCAAAAAGCGGCGCGCGCGTCAGCATTATTTCTCCCGACGGCACGGTTGTTGCCGACTCCGCTTCAGACGTTGGCACGATGGAAACCCACGCACAACGCCCGGAAGTGATTGACGCGCTCAAACAGGGCCAAGGGCGTTCCATGCGCTACAGCGTCAGCGTGAAACAAGCTCTCATTTACTACGCAAAGCGGATGGATCTCTCTCCCGGGAATTCAGTGATCGTTCGTCTGGCCTTGCCGATGGAAGGGGTCGAGGAAGCCCTGGGGAAATTTCGTACGAGGCTCTGGCTCTGGTCAATGCTGATTCTGCTGCTTGCCGGCGCGGCGTCGCTGCTGATCTCGCGCTCTTTTACCGATCGCATCGAACGCCTCCGGGAGTTTTCCCGCCGTGTTGCGGAGGGTGATTTCCGTCCACTGCCGCCTGACGGCAAAGGCGACACGCTCGAAGCCTTGGGTGGTTCTTTGAATCAGACCGCCGAGCGACTGGACCGCACCATCCGTACCCTCACGGAAGAGCGCAATCTGTCTTCGGCGATTCTCGGTTCGATGGTAGAAGGCGTCGCGGTTGTCAACGGCGCCGAACGTCTCGTTTTTTCAAACCCCGGGTTTGCCGAAATTCTGGGTCTCGACGTACCGCCGGTTTCCGGTAGTTCGCTGCTCGAAATTGTCCGTCAGCGCGAACTGATCGATGCGGTGCGCCGGGTGCTTGGTGGAGAACACCGGGTTGAAGCAGAAATTGTCACAGGCACGCTCCGCCAGCATTTTTTTGCCGCGACAGTCGCTTCCGTTCGCGCGGGAGAGACTTCGGGAGCGGTTATCGTGCTGCATGACATTACCGCGCTTAGAAAACTCGAACGGATCCGACGCGACTTTGTGGCCAACGTGTCGCACGAATTCCGCACACCACTGACCGCCATTCAGGGATTTTCTGAAACGCTGATCGCGGGCGCAATCAATGATCCGAACAATCGTGATCGCTTTCTCGCCATCATCCTCGATCATTCCCGCCGTCTGGCTCGCCTCACCGAAGACTTGCTGCGCCTCTCAGAAATGGATGCCGAGCGCCTGGAACTGGAGATTCGCCGGGTCAGCGTTTCGCAGCTTGTCGAGTCCTGTTACGAAACTGCGCAGCGCCGCGCCGCGGAAAAAGGACTCGATCTCTCGCTGGAACTGTCGCCCAATCTGCCGGATGTTGCCGGAGATACGCGGCGCTTGCAGGAAGTGCTGCAGAATCTCCTGGACAATGCCATACAGTACACCTTGCCTGACGGAAAAATCGTCCTCAGTGCTGAATCGAAGAACGATGAAGTGGTCTTCACTGTTTCTGATAGCGGGATTGGCATTCCTACTGCCGACCAGCCCCGTATATTCGAGCGATTCTACCGCGTCGACGCTGCGCGCTCGCGGGAAGCCGGCGGAACGGGCCTGGGCCTGGCGATCGCCAAGCACCTGATTGAAGCCCATGGAGGACGCATCTGGGTCGAAAGCGAAGTCGGAGTTGGCTCGCAATTTCATGTCTCGATCCCGATGTTTGACGCCGAGCGGGCCGCGTTGCGAGGTTCAGTGGCGATCGGCGCGTCGGGCGCGCGCACCAGCCGTCCACTTCCTTCCGTTTAGACGTATCAAGAGCCACCCCGCCGGCAGACTGAAATTCTGTTCGTAATTCCTTACCAGCTTATTCATTTGAGCGTGAACACTCTGTAATATGTGCCGGCCATCCTTCTCTCTAAGCGCGCGAACTGTGACCGTTCGCCGCGGAGGCCTGAATGCAGAACGCTCCTGGCTTAACCGAAGTTGTGCTTCACGACACGCTGGCAAATTACCTGATCTCAATGGCCAGGCTGGTCGAGAGCGCCATGAACCGCGCTCTGGATGCCATCGTTAATTTCGACAGCGTACGTACGGCCGGCCTGCCCGGCGAGGTGTTTCTTCTCGAACCGCGGATCAATGAAATGGAAATCGTCATTGATGAGCACGCGATTCGCTTGCTGCGTCGCGGTTCCTACACCGATGACGAGATGCGCCTGATCGTCGCGGCACTAAAAATTACCAACGATCTCGAGCGAATCGGGGACATCGCGGTCAACATCGCGGCACGCGTGATTTCACTCCGCGAGATGCCCGACGCAAAGACGCCTGAAGAACTGGCGCCGATGGCGGAAGCCGTGCGTGCGATGGTTAGCCGCAGTCTTGGCGCCCTGATTTTCCGAAACGCCGATATGGCCGTACAGGTGTTAGAGAGTGATGATGTGGTTGACCAATATCGCGACCGGATCTTCGAGAATTTGCTGCAGCATATGACCCAGAATGTCGCCCTGGTCAGTCCCGGCATGCAGTTTATTCTGGCCACAAGGCATCTTGAACGGATCGCCGATCACGCCACCAATATTGCCGAGGACATTATTTTCTGGGTTCGTGGCCTCGATGTCCGTCACGGCCGGGGTTTAACGCTGCGTCCCGACCAGACAGATACCATGCAACGGACGCCGCCCGAACTTACTGACAAGGTCACTGAGAATTCACACGGTCTTCATTCGGATTTGAACCCTGGATGCGAGACTCAGCCCGCTTAACCTTCTGTTCGAAATCCCACCTTGGGGACCGGCTTGCACCCCTGGCTCCGGTCCCCTTCTCCCCTACAGTCGCGCTACAGTCCTCACGGTATGCGGGTAATTGTTTCAATTGTGTGGATTTCCCATGTAACTCGTTGATAGATAAATGCTAAATGACAATTGTTACAGACTATTAACATTCAATTGACACAGCCGTAAGAGTCCGCCACTAACGTCAGGGCGGGGTGATTTCCTTCCCACGGGTGTTGTTCGAAATTCTGCAAGAAAAAGAGAGAGGCAATGAAAAAATTTGCAGCACTATTCTTATCGCTGTTTCTGATGACCGGAACGGCGTTCGCCGATTCACCGAAAGATTCACCCAAGACTGCTGACGCCCCGGCTGCCAAAACCACTGCGGCCAAGCCAGCAACTGCAGAAAAAACCAGCGCCGAAATTGCAGCTGAAGTCGAAGAACTGCGCCAGGTTCTGCAGACACAACAGGAAGAACTTCAGCTGCTGAAAGAAGAGCTGGCCAAGCGCGACAAGCAGATCGAAGATGCGCGCGAAACGGCTGCTTCCGCTAACTCCCGCGCTACAGAAGCAACGGTGAAGGCGAGTGAAGCGGTTGCGACTTCGGCGGAAGCGAAGTCCACCACGACTGCGCTCAACAGCACGGTCACGAATCTCGCTGCGAGCAACGCCGCCGCTGTCAGTGGTGCTACCGCAGCATCGTCTCAGGCTTCTGCCAGTACGACCGATGACAAAGGTCCCACCACCATCCGCTACAAAGGCGTGAATTTCACGCCAGGCGGGTTTATCGAAGCCGCTACCGTCAATCGTACGCGGGCCGCGAGCGCGGACATCAACACTCCGTTCACTGGTATTCCCTACGACGGGAATTCCCTGTCGAAGGTGTCGGAAATGAACTTCACCGCCCGGCAGTCACGGATATCGATGCTCGTTGACTCCAAAGTCGGCACAACCGCTCTCAAAGGCTATTTCGAGGCGGATTTCCTCGGAGCTGGCACAACCTCAAACAACCGCCAGAGCAATTCCTACGTATTTCGCCAACGTCAATTGTGGGCGAGCGTTGGTCTTGCCGATGGGCTGACCTTCAGCGGCGGACAGATGTGGAGTCTGGCGACGGAAGACAAGAAGGGAATTGCTAACCTGCAGGAAGCTTTGCCACTGCAAATCGATCCGCAATACGTGGTAGGTTTTACCTGGCAGCGTGCCTACGGCTTCCGCGTAACGAAGACGTTTAGCGATATGGTCTCGGCTGCAATCTCTGTCGAAGGCCCGCAAATCACCGTGGGCGGTCGCGGCTTCAGCAGCTATACGAATACCTCGGCAACTGGTGTTGTAACTACGTATCAGAATTTCTGGGCGGATGCCCCTGGCTCCGGCGCCGGTTTGTACAACGCATTCGATCCGACCGGTTATACCGTCAACAAGCTCCCTGACTTCATCGCGAAGTTGGCGGTTGATCCTGGACTTGGACACTACGAAGTGTTCGGTATCTTCTCTGAGTTCCGCGATCGCGTGTATCCTTGCGCTATCGCCGGCACAACCGCGGGCAACACGCCAACGCCGACGACCCCAGCTGTACTCGCACCGTGCACAGGCGCCACCGGGTTACCACTTCTCGCTCCTAACGTCTCGGGCGCGTACAATGACTCGCGCTTCGCGGGTGGTTTGGGAGTGAGCGGTGCGATTCCATTCAAGAACAACAAGTACGTTGCCAGCCTGAAGGTTGTTGGCGGCGACGGTATCGGCCGTTACGGTTCCGCGCAGCTCGCAGATGCTACGGCGCGTCCTGATGGAACGCTCGCGCCAATCCGCAACCTGCAATACCTCGCGAAGTTTGAAGCGCATGTGACACCGAAACTTGACCTGTACGCGTATTGGGGCAGCGAGTTCGATGCTCGCGCAGCCTATACCGGCTACGAAAGCATCAAGATCACCAACACACCAGCCATTCCCGGTGTTGCCGCCAATCCCGTCAGCGGAGCGCCTGCGCAACCGAGCTATCCGGCAACCTCAGTCACGTCCATCTCCACTTCCGGCATCGGTGGCTACGGTTCGCCATATGCCAATAACAGCGGTTGCAACACCGAAACGCTTCCGACCGGCACTGGTGCCCCTGGCACTGGCGGCACGTGCGCGGGTGACATTCGTATGATCAGCGAAGGAACTCTCGGCTTCTGGCATAAAATCTACCAGGGCGAGAAGGGCCGGCTCCAGTGGGGCATTCAATACTCCTACATCTATAAGATCGGCTGGTCCGGGACCAACACGTCTCCCTCGGCAACGCAGCCAGCCGGGCTTTCGCCAAAGGGCATCGACAATATGGTGTTCACCTCATTACGCTTCTACCTGCCCTAGTTCAGGGCGCGGAAACGGGACGAACTGCAATTGCCAGGAGCGGCTCTCAACGGCCGCTCCTATTTTTTTCTCCTAAGTCGCATGGAATACGGTGCTTAGGGAGTGGCTGCAATTGTTTCGATTTTTTAACAAACTCTACTGCGGCTGTAACAATTCCGTAACCTCTACCAGTCAGAGTAGTCCCGTGTGTAGTTTTGGCTCGAGAGCTCGTTATACCGTGGAGATGATCGAATGAAGCGCATTACCAGCGTATTGGCACTCATCCTAGGCCTGGGTGCTGTGGTCTGGGCCGCGCAAAACCCGTTGCTGATCAACGGAGCAGGCGCCACATTCCCCTATCCGATTTATTCGAAATGGTTCGATGAATATCATAAGAATAATCCCAATATTCAGTTCAATTACCAGTCGGTAGGTTCAGGCGCAGGAATCAAGCAGGCAACCGAGGGCACGGTCGACTTTGGCGCGACCGATGGTCCAATGAACGACGAGCAGATCAAGAACTTCAGGGATAAACGGGGCTCCGGAATTCTTCATTTCCCGACGGTTTTGGGCGCGGTCGTTCCCACGTACAACATCAGTGGTGTAAGCGGCGCCTTGAATTTCACTCCCGAAGCTCTGGCAGGTATTTTCCTCGGAAAAATTACGAAATGGAACGATCCGGCGATTGCAGGCGCGAACAAGGGCGTGAACCTCCCCTCTGCTGACATTGTTGTCATCCATCGTTCCGACGGCAGCGGTACTTCCTATATCTGGACGGACTATCTCGCGAAAATCAGCGATGAGTGGAAAAGCAAGGTGAACAAAGGCACCAGCGTAAACTGGCCCGTCGGTCTGGGTGGAAAAGGCAACGAAGGCGTCACCAGCCTGGTCAAGCAGACTCCCAACTCCATTGGCTACGTCGAACTGATTTACGCCTCACAGAACAACGTTCCTTACGGAACGGTCAAGAATTCTTCAGGTGCTTTCATCAAGGCTGACCTCGCCAGCGTAACAGCGGCCGCAGCCGGCGCAGCCAAGGACATGCCCGCCGATTTCCGCGTCAGCATTACCAACGCACCGGGAAAAACGGCTTATCCCATTGCCAGTTTCACCTGGCTGCTCATTCCCGAGAAGATTCAGGATGCGGCGAAACGCGAAGCGATCAAGGGTTTTCTGAAGTGGATGCTCGATCGTGGGCAGGACTACGCGGAACCACTGTCCTACGCCAAGCTCCCCAAGGAAATCATCGAAAAAGAAAAGAAAGCAATCAACAGCATTCAGTAGTACCTCAAGAGGATTGTGGCTGCACCGACGACAACTTTAGGATCGGCGGGCCCGGTAACGGGCTCGCGTTCGTTTCTGTCACGCCTTCGCGAAGGTGATGAGATTGTCCGTCTGATCACCTTCCTGTTTGCCGCATCAGTGGTTCTCATCACCGTGCTGCTCGTTTACCAGCTCTGGGTGAATTCTGTCCTGCCGCGTCACAAGTTTGGCTTCCACTTTCTTGTGACCTCCGTCTGGGACCCCATCATGGATGAATATGGTGCCTTGCCCTTCATCTACGGAACTCTGGTGACCTCAGCCGTTGCGCTGGCCATTGCCGTACCTCTGGGAATCGGCGCGGCGATTTTTCTGGCCGAACTTGCCCCGCCGCGTATATCCGATACTCTGCAATTCTTCATCGACTTGTTAGCCGCGGTTCCGAGTGTGATCTACGGTTTGCTTGGAGTTTTCATTATCGTTCCATTGATGCGCACCGTGATCGCTCCGACACTGATCAAGACCCTGGGATTTCTTCCGATTTTTAAGGGACCATCCTACGGTGTGGGTTTCTTCACTGCGGGAATCGTGATGGCCATCATGGTCATCCCCTACATCATCTCGGTCTCCCGCGAAGTTCTCCTCTCGGTACCGCGCGATCAGCGCGAAGCCGCGCTGGCGCTGGGTTCGACGCGCTGGGAATCGACCTGGAAAGTCGTTGTTCCATTCGCCAAGACCGGCATCATGGGCTCCATATTCCTCGCTATGGCCCGTGCGCTCGGGGAAACCATGGCGGTAACGATGGTCATCGGCAATTCGCCCAAAATTGCCGCTTCTCTGTTTGCCCCGGGGTATTCGATCGCGGCGGTGATTGCCAACGAATTTACCGAAGCTACCGGCGACTTGTATCTGCAATCGCTTGTCTATCTTGGCCTGGTGCTCTTTCTGCTCACATTCCTGCTCAACGGCATGGCCCGGCTCTTGATACTTGCCACAACGCAAAAAGGAAGTAAGGTGGCTGCATGATCAACGCGCGCCTGAGGTGGAGAAAGTCTGTCAGCAATTTCATGCTGACGATGACCGGGCTTTGTGCGCTGATTTCCGTGAGTGCGCTCTTCCTGATTCTCGGCTACCTGGTCTTTAACGGTGGCACGTCGATCAACTGGGCGTTTTTTACGCAACTGCCAAAACCGGTCGGCGAGACGGGTGGCGGCATGGCCAACGCCATTGTTGGCAGCGCTAAATTGCTGCTTGCTGCTTCTGCCTTCGGCGTGCCCATCGGTTTTCTCGGGGGTGTTTATCTTGCGGAATTTAGCGGCAGCTTCGTTGCATCGGTCGTTCGTTATTCCGCCGATTTGTTAAATGGCGTGCCTTCGATCGTCATCGGCATCTTTGCCTACAGCATGGTTGTTCTGCCGTTCAAGCATTTCTCCACGCTCGCCGGGGCTTTTGCACTTGGTCTGATGATGATTCCCATTACATTACGCAGCACAGAGGAATTTCTGAAAGCTGTTCCGAGAAATCTGCGTGAAGGTGCCATGGCTCTCGGCGCCAGTAAATGGAAGACGATCTCGACCGTCATTGTGCCCGCGGCCTATCGCGGGATACTGACATCGATACTGCTGGCTCTTGCCCGGGTCGCAGGAGAAACCGCTCCTCTGCTGTTTACCGCTTTCGGAAATCGATACTGGACTAACGGCTGGACGACTCCAACGGCATCGCTTCCGGTAATGATCTTTACCTACGCTGTGTCGCCATACGACGATTGGCACCGACAGGCTTGGGCCGCAGGGCTCGTTTTACTGGGCCTGATTCTGATCATCAATATACTTGCCCGCACGATCCTGTCGCGGGGCATCGCAGTGCCGAGGTCTTGAGTATGTCCTCCAAACCGGGGATTTCTGTGAACATCGCACCCACAACCGGAGCGCCCGCCAACCGCGAACCAAGCGCCCCGCTATCGATGCGCATGACCATTTCCAAGGTCAATTTCTTTTATGGCCCGAAGCAGATTCTCTTCGACATCAACATGGGCATCGCCGACAAACGCGTCACGGCTCTTATTGGTCCGTCAGGATGCGGTAAATCCACACTGCTCCGCACGCTGAACCGCATGCACGAAACAGTGAACAGCTCGCGCCTTGAAGGCGAGATTCTTCTCGACGCGCAAGACATTCTTACTCAGGACGTCACCGCGGTGCGGAGCCGGGTTGGGATGGTCTTCCAGCGTCCCAATCCATTTCCAAAATCCATTTTCGACAACATTGCCTACGGGCCACGCATCAACGGCATGAAGGGCTCCATCGCTGAAATCGTCGAAAAGAGTCTTCGCCATGCCGCGCTGTGGGATGAAGTCAAGGACCAGCTGCACAAGTCCGCCTATGAACTTTCCGGTGGTCAGCAACAGCGACTTTGCATCGCGCGCGCGCTTGCCGTCGAGCCGGAAGTCCTGCTTCTTGACGAACCGTGTTCCGCGCTCGATCCGATCAGCACCGCGAAAATCGAAGAGCTTCTGGTTGAACTGAAGAATCTGACGACGATCGCCATCGTCACTCACAACATGCAACAAGCTGCCCGAGTCAGCGATTTCACTGCGTTCCTGCTGACCGGTCAGATTATCGAATTCAGTCCGACGCCGCACTTGTTTACGACGCCGGGCGATCCACGCACGGAGGCCTACATCACCGGACGCTTTGGGTGATGAGTTCGTTTCGTCAGTTTCGCCATTGACTGATGCCGCCGGCCCGCGGGAAAGTCGGACGGGAAGGAAAGTATGGAACGACACTTTGAAAAAGATCTGAACGACCTCAAAGAACGACTGCTCTGGATGGGCAGTCTCGCCGAGCGCGCGGTCCATCAGTCCGTTCATGCCGTTCTTGACTCCGACGAACAGACCGCCAAACGGGTACTGGACGAAGAAGACGCCATCAACGAACTTCAGCTGGAAATTGACGATCGCGTAGTGCAATTGCTTGCGCTTCACCAGTTGATGGCAGCTGACCTCCGCTTCGTTCTTGCGGTTTCACGGATCAACAACGATCTGGAGCGTATCGGAGACCAGGCGGTAAACGTCGCGCAAGGCGCCTTGCGAATCCTGCGCCACCCTCGAGTGAAGCCGTATGTCGACTTGCCGCGCATGACAGAAGTCGTCGAAGAGCAGGTCCGCAACGCACTGAATGCCGTTGTTCGCCGGGATGTTGAACTGGCACAAAAAGTCATGGCCACCGATGATCAGGTCGATCAGTACCGCGATCAGATTTTCCGGGAATTGCTGACCTACATGATGGGAGACTCGAGCGTGGTCTTCCCGGCCTTCGAACTGATTCTTGTGGCCAAAAATCTCGAACGCATTGGCGACCACGCAACCAATATTGCTGAAGATGTGATCTACATCGTGCAGGGGCAGGACATCCGACACCCCAGCGTCGATCGCCGTTAATCGCGTTCTTTTTTCGACATGTAGAAGATCATTCCACAAATCGCCAGACTGAACGCACTCACAAGATTTCCTGCGACGCGATCCGGTGTCCTGACAAACCTGATATCGATCAGCGATATCCCCGCTTCGACCGGTATCACCATTTCATTGATGTCATCCAGTCTCGATGGGACCACGCGCTTTCCGTTTACCTCCACCCGCCACGCCGGATAATTCAGTAATCGCACAACAGCGTTGGCCGACACCCTGGTGCTGACCTCCACTTCCCTGTGTTGCGTCTTCCACCTCAGTATTTGTACCTGCGCGTCGCGTACCGGTGTATTGCCAGAGAGTTCGCTGAACACCCGCACTTGTGGGGTATCGACCGGAAGATCGAGATGGTCATCGCCCACCGGATCGTATTCATCGGTTCCGTCAAATCCGGTTCCGTTCAGGATGGCATCCTGTTGAGTCGGCATTTCGTCCGGATCCCACCAGCTGTTATCGACGAAAAAATGCGCCAGTGGCACGGTCAAAACGAGAATGAGCAGCGGGACAATCCATCCGCGCCGCCTGTCGGCGACGGCCGCCAGGAAGCAAACATAAACCAACGCTACGACCGACATCCATCGCCAGGGAAATTGCACAAAACGCAATTTAGGCAGGTGCTCCCATAACGGCAATGACCACCGGACCATGAAGAGGAAACCAACGCTCCCGAGCGCCAGCAAGGCAATCCAGACTTTTCTGCGGGGTCCAGCGGTCGGGAGATCATTTGCAAATTTGCGCGAGAGCAGCGCCAGCCCGAACAGCAAAAGCGTCAGCACCATGGCCGAGATCGATGCGATCCAGTTGAACCAGGTGTGCTCTACGTCATTGATGCGAGTAAATAAGAAGTTTTCCCAAGGCAGCAATCCGCTCGACAGTGCCTGCGAAATGTTGACCCACCGCTGTTCATAGGCTGCCGGAATCAGATAAAAGCCGGTGAGTCCAAATCCCAAAGCGAATGCTGCAGTACCGCGTATGGCGATCGCCGGCGCTCGTTGGCGTAGCACTTCCCAGGCGACGAGAAACGCCATCGCGTAGGTCGCAATGACTCCCGCCGGTGCATTGCAAAGCCATATCGCGGCGAATGGAAGGGAAAACGACAGCAGGGAAGCGCTGCCCGAGCGTTCTTCGAGCAATCGTGTCAATTTCAGCGCGCCCAGCAATAGCAGCGGAAAAATGGCGCAGGCGAGTTGTTCCGCGAAGTCGCTACGC
The DNA here is from genome assembly GCA_963723725.1 of Candidatus Acidiferrales bacterium. GTDB lineage: Bacteria > Acidobacteriota > Terriglobia > Acidiferrales > UBA7541 > Acidiferrum. The sequence goes on along the minus strand of CAVRSA010000006.1, from coordinate 83,773 downwards.
ACATACGACATCAACAAGGCATTCGGATTTGCTGAGTAACACGCCGCCCCGAACAGCGCTCCCCGCCGTCCAGCCAGTTGCCGCAAGAGAAAAAATGCGTTGATGCCAGCAAACGTCTGGGTCAGCAACACAAAGAGCAGCGGTACGGACGGCAATCCAGCCACTTTTGTCAGTGCTGCCCCCAGCATCCACGACAATGGCGGATAAAAGATGTATCGCGGCTCGCCAAACCGGTGATTGGTCCAGGCGGTCCAGCGCGGATAGAACGTTCCTTCCCTCCATTGGTAGGAAACATCCAGCCATGAGGCCACGTGGAACTCAAAATCATGCCCCGAGGCGCTTCCCAGCCAGAAAAACGGCAGCACGACCAGTACCGAGACGAGTAACGATACACCGACAGCGTAAATCCAGTCGGGGATCTGGCCTGTTTCCCTGTGTTGTGGCGGCTGAACTGTGGCAGTCATCGGCGAGTCACGGAATTGTAACCAAAGTTTCACTTTCCCTGTAGTTTTTCAACCACTGCTATGACGCACGCTCAAAAGTAAGCGATAATACACGGCACCATGAGCACCACCGCCGCAGACGTCGAACCCATCATTGAAGCGCGCAAGCTGGAAAAATTCTATCCGCAGCCGGATGGCACGCGCATTCAGGTCATTTCTCCCACGGACATCGCCGTTTACCCCGGTCAGATTATTGCATTGCTCGGACCTTCTGGTTGCGGAAAGTCCACCATGCTTAGGATGCTGACCGGCCTCTCGCCGACTTCCGGAGGCACGGTTTATTGGCATGGAAAACCGGTTGCCGGAGAAGACCCCAATGTTTCGATCGTGTTTCAGAGTTTTGCACTTTTTCCATGGCTGACGGTGATCGAGAATGTGGAAGCTCCCCTTGAAGCGCGGGGCATCGCGGAGTTTGAGCGCCACAAGCGAGCGCTGCGCATTATCGACGCCGTTGGTCTTGATGGCTTCGAATCGGCCTACCCCAAGGAGCTTTCAGGCGGCATGAAGCAGCGCGTGGGCGTGGCGCGCGCTCTGGTGGTTGAGCCCGAAGTTCTGTTCATGGATGAACCATTCTCCGCGCTCGACGTGCTGACCGCCGAAACGCTGCGTGGCGAACTACTCGATCTGTGGCTTGAAAAGAAAATTCCGACCCGGGCCATCTTTATCGTCACTCATAATATCGAAGAAGCAGTCATACTTGCCGATCGAATCATCGTGCTGGGCCGCAATCCTGCGCATATTCATGCCGAATTCAACGTCGATATCGCCCATTACCGCGATCGCAAGAACCCCCGTTTCATCGAGCTGGTCGATCTGATCTATCGCGCGCTTACACAACAGGATCATCCGGAGTTGCCAACCGGCACCACCTCCCAGGGACAGGCCAGCGGTGCCGAACGGCGGACAATTCTGATGCTGCCGCACACCCGACCTGGCGGAATGGCAGGACTGCTTGAAATTCTGGTCGATCAGGGTGGACGCGCGGATCTTCACGCGCTTGCCGATGAGCTTAGCCTCGAAGTGGATGCGCTTCTTCCCACGGTCGATACGGCTGTCCTCCTGGGAATGCTGAAACTTGAAGAAGGCGATGCCATTATTACTCCGACAGGCCAGTCCTTTGCTCACGGCGATATCCAGGAGCGCAAAACCATTTTTCGCCAGGCCGCGCTCGCCAATGTGCCGCTGCTTCGCCAGATGGAGCAGTCTCTCAAGGCCAAGGCCAATCGCACGTTGCCCGCCGAGTTCTTTCAGGATCTCCTTGACGAGCATTTCAGCGAGGATGAAGCCAGCCGGCAACTGGAGACCGCGATCCAATGGGGGCGCTATGCCGAGATTTTTGATTACGACGCAGCGAGCGGTAAGCTGACGCTCACCGAGGGATAAGACACTCGTGCCCTCCCCCGAGCCTCTCGCCAAACATCAAACACCAATTCCGCCGACGCTCCGTCGTCCGGGCGGAACCCGTTGGGCTTGGGGGTTTCTGATCGATCTCGCCGTCTTCGTCTCGGTCTTCGCGGTCATCTTTGGCGTCTACTCCATCGGCCGCTCGTGGCTGGGTCCTGTAAAGGTGGAGGCGGAAATATCCCAGAATCCGCGCAGTCTCCCGCTTTATGCGCTCTATTCACTGGTGCGCATTCTCGTTGCCTACGTACTCAGCCTGATTTTCGCCTTGATTTACGGCTATGTGGCCGCCAAATCGAAACGCGCCGAAATGATCCTGATTCCGCTCCTCGATATTCTTCAATCCATTCCTGTCTTGAGCTTTCTGCCGCCGGTCATGCTGGCGATGGTCTCGTTGTTCCCCAGCCGGCAGCTGGGAGTCGAAATCGGTTCGATTGTTCTTATCTTTACCGGCCAGGTGTGGAATATTGCATTCAGTTTTTATTCCTCTCTGAAAACCATCCCGCGCGACCTTCGGGAGGCTGCCATCATCTATCGCTTCGGCCGCTGGCAACGTTTTCTGGAACTCGATCTTCCCTTTTCGACCATTGGCCTCGTCTGGAATTCCATGATGTCGGTAGCTGGCGGCTGGTTTTTTCTGATGGCTTGCGAAATGTTCGTGCTGGGTGACAAGGACTTTCGTCTTCCCGGTCTCGGCTCCTTCTTGCAGACCGCTGCCAGTGGCGGCAATACCAGCGCGATGTTGTGGGGGCTTGCCACCATGGTCGCCGTCATCGTCCTGATGGACCAACTCCTCTGGCGACCGGTTATCGCCTGGGCCGACAAATTCAAATTCGAACAGGTGGAAAGCAACGCAACCGCGCAAAATTCCATTCTGAATTTTATCCGCAAGGAATCTTTTCTGATCCGCGCCTACCGGCGCATCCTTCACCCGGTCGTCGAATGGGTGACCGCTCAATTCGCAAAGAGTGCGAAGCGTGCTGCTGATTCGCTCGCTTCACGGAAACGATCGAAGACGCGTGGCTGGCTCCTGGCGGCGGTTTTCTTGCCTGCCGTTGCCATCGCGATTGTTTTTGGGGTCTATCGTACCGTCCAGGAGCTGTCGCATCTTCACAGCGGCGATTATTTTATTCTGCTGCGCAGCGCCGGATACACGTTTCTCCGCGTGAATCTGGCATTGGTCATTGGTGCGTTGTGGACAATCCCGGTCGGAGTGGCTATTGGATTCAGCCCGCGCTTTGCTCGCCTGGCGCAACCGCTGGTGCAACTCGCTGCATCGATTCCAGCAACTGCTTTGTTCCCGATTATCCTGGTTTTTCTCGTGCAATTGCGCGGAGGGGTGGAAATTGCCGCTATGACCCTGATGCTCCTCGGCACGCAGTGGTACATCCTGTTTAATGTAATCGCAGGTGCCATGGCGATTCCCACAGATCTCAAGGAAGCGGCGCACGTTTTTCGCTTCGGGAGCTTCGACCGCTGGCGTTATTTGATCCTTCCGGGCATTTTCCCGTATCTGATTACCGGGATGGTCACCGCATCCGGTGGCGCCTGGAACGCCAGTATTGTTGCGGAATATTTTCACTTTCGCGGCAAGATTGTCGAAGCTCCCGGCCTTGGCAGTACCATCAGCCGTGCCAGCGATGCGGGCCACTTCGATTTGCTGCTTGCTTCCACGCTGATCATGGCCACGGTAGTCGTCCTGATCAACCGCCTGGTCTGGCGCCGGCTCTTTCGACTCGCTTCCACCCGCTTTAAACTTGAAACGTAAAATCAGTCTGCGAGTGGCTGCGCTCCTTCACAGCCCCCTGCAAACGAGATTGATCTGCCCCAGGTGGTGATACAGATGCACTGCGCACCGCAGCACAATCGTGAACCGGTTATCTGACTCAGGTTCCCCGTCCGCAGCGTACGCCTTGCTCCAATCCGCTTCGTTCTGCGCTTCAATTGTGGCGACCACCATCGCGATTGCTTCGTCAAACCTCCCGAGTACCTCCTGCTTGTTCTGTCTGCGTATCTCCGAGAATTCCAGATCGCGGTTGCGCACGTAACCGGTTCCCGCAATCTGTCTACCGATGTAGTAACTCAAATTCCCGGTGAGGTGCAGTATCAGATGCCCAACGCTGTTTCCGTAGGTAAACGGATTCCTCCAGAACTGTTCCTCGCTCAGTGGCTCAACCCATTTGTGCAATTCCCTAGCGCGCACCTCGTACTCGTTTTTTAATGCGCGAGAAATCGTACTCGAGAGTTCGCTCATCGTAGCTTCGCCTTTCTGCGTTATTTCGTCGGAGTATCGTGCTTGTAGATCACGCCTTCCTTCATCACGAAAAACGCGTGTTCGGTCTGACGAATATTCTCTACGGGATTTCCCGGGACGGCGACCACATCCGCCAGTTTGCCGGCTTCCAATGTCCCTATTTTGTCCCCTAGGCCCAGGAGTTCGGCATCCGCCGATGTCCCCGCCTTCAAAGCATCAACGGGCTTCATTCCAAGGTCCACCATTTGATGAAACTCTTCGGCATTTCGACCGTGTGGGTAGACCGCGGCATCCGTTCCAAGTCCGATCTTGACCCCTTTCGCCAGGGCATTCTGAAAGGTCTTGTGCAGCGAAGCGATCGCCAGATGCGCCTTTGCTGCTATTCCTGGTGGAACGTAGACCCCTCGATCAAACTGCTCCTGCAGTCCTTCTACCGCCATCAGCGTCGGTACCAGATACGTACCCCGCGCTTTCATCATGTCCAGTGCTTCGTCATCGAGAAAGCTTCCATGCTCGATCGAATCAATCCCCGCACGAATCGCGCGCTTCGCGGCCTCCGCTCCGTGTGCGTGCGCTGCCGTCTTGCGCCGCAGGGAATGTGCCTCGTCGACAATCGCGTCGAGTTCCTCCTGCGTGAGTTGCGGGGTGTCCACATCGTCATTTGCCGAAAGCACCCCACCCGAGGCGCATACCTTGATCATGTCGGCACCGTATTTGTGATCGAGCCGAACTGCATATCGAGCCTGCACCGGGCCATTGATGACGCCTTCCAAGGGCCCCGATTCGTGTCCAAAAATTCCTTCGCGAAACCCGTCTTCGTCGTCGCAATGTCCTCCGGTAGCACCCAGCGCGTGAACCGTTACCAGCATCCGGGGACCCGGCACAACACCGTTATTGATCGCGTTTCGCAGCCCGACGTCCAGGTAATCTGCAGAGCCGACATCACGAACAGTTGTAAATCCCGCCATTAACGTTACTCTCGCGTTCGCCGTTGCATCCAGAGCCTGCTCGGCGATGGTTTTTTTCAATCGGTCCAGCTCCGCCTGTTTGTAGTCATCGGAGTACATCATCGTCAGGTGAGTATGCGCGTCGATAAAGCCTGGCAGGAGCGTCGCATCGCCGAGCTCGATCACCTCCGCGCCCGGGGGAATCGTCGACGCACCGCCGACCCCAACGATCTTTCCAGCCGTCACTACCACTACTCCAGGCGTAACCAATGTGTTGCTCTTGCCATCAAATAACCTGGCGGCTTTCAGGACGTAGGTCTTGCCTGCCGCTTGTTGTCCTTGTCCGTATCCCGGCGCCCACAAAATGATGACGGATAGTAAGATGAACGCTATTTTGCGTCCCATGTGCTCTCCTGCGTCTGGAAGGTTCAGTTGCGATTGGCAGACTGTAACCTGCCCGTTGCGAAAGTCAAGAAGCAACGTCCCTGCGCACGAAGGAGCGTACCTGCATCAAACGCATCCGCCTGAAAGTAGAGGAAGTTTGTGAGCTCGGTTCCCACGATCCGGATACAAAGGGCAAATGAAAGATCCATTTCGAAAAGCGGCGACTATGTCCTGTATTGGATGATCTCGAGCCGCCGCCTGCACCACAATTTTGCGCTCGACCGCGCACTGGAGCATTGCGCCGCACTCCAAAAGCCGCTTGTCATCTTTGAAGCGCTTCGCATTGGCTACCAGTGGGCAAACGATCGGATTCATCGTTTTGTTCTCGATGGTATGGCCGATAACGCGCTTTACTGCCAGCAACAGGGCGTTCGCTACTATCCTTACATCGAGCCGACCCCTGGTGCGGGCAAGGGCCTTCTCGATGCCCTTGCCGCGAATAGCTGTGTCGTCGTGACCGATAATTTTCCCTGCTTCTTCCTGCCACGCATGGTTTCGGCCGCCGCAAAAAGGCTTTCCGTGCTTCTTGAATCGGTCGATTCAAACGGTCTGCTTCCGCTTTATGCTACCGATCGGGTATTCAGTCGAGCGGTTGATTTCCGTCGCTTCCTGCAAAGAGCTTTACCCGAGCATCTGCCACTTGTTCCGCATCCCGATCCCCTGGCGACCACAAAGCTCTACCCCGCCGCGTCGCTTTCCCGGCGAGTTACCTCGAATTGGCCGATGGTTTCAAAGGCATTGCTTTCGGGCGAACCTGGCTATCTGAACGCGCTGCCGATTGATCACGCAGTGAAACCCGCCGCTGAAGGCGGGGGCCACAGCCAGGCCCGTTCCCGCATGCTCGACTTCCTCGACAATAAACTCCCAGGCTACAGCGAACGCCGCAACGATCCTGACGATGATGTTGCCAGCGGACTGTCTCCATTTCTCCACTTCGGACATTTATCGGTCCACGAGGTCTTCGCCGAGCTCAGCTGCCGCGAAAAATGGGCGCCGGAAAAATTGTCGCTTCGCTCAAACGGCAGCCGTGAAGGCTGGTGGAACATGAGCCTGAATGCAGACAGTTTTCTCGATGAACTCATCACCTGGCGTGAAGTTGGTTACAACTTCAGCTCCCATCGCGAGGATTACGACAAATACGCTTCTCTGCCGGACTGGGTGAGGAAGACTTTAAACGATCACACCGAAGACGAACGCGAGCATGTCTACACACTCGAGCAATTTGAATCCGGCCGTACCCGCGATCTCTTGTGGAACGCTGCGCAAATGCAGCTGGTACGCGAAGGGCGAATCCACAATTACCTTCGGATGCTATGGGGCAAGAAAATCCTTCAGTGGACCCGTACCCCAGAGGAAGCCGCGAAAATCATGATTCATCTCAATAACAAATACGGCCTAGATGGCCGAAATCCAAACTCCTACAGCGGCATTTTCTGGGTGCTGGGTCGGTACGATCGTCCGTGGGGGCCCATTCGACCCATTTTTGGTTCGATACGTTACATGAGCTCTGAAAATACCGCCCGCAAAGTCCACGTCAAGAATTATCTCCGCAAGTACGCGCCTGAACCCGGCGCCCAGCAACAACTGGGCTTCAAGGCCTGAGGAGCAGACAGCATGTTAGAATCAGGGTTATATTTCGATCGCATCGGATGAGTGAAACGTTCACCTATCGCAGCAAATTACCCGTCTCCGCCGAAGTCGTTTATCGTTTTCACGCTCGTCCGGGCACTCTTGAACGGCTCACGCCCCCATGGGAAAAGGTGCAGGTCGTTTCGAGCACGGGAAGTATTGAAAGACCCGGCTCCCAGGTGACTCTGCGGGTTCGGGTCGGCCCCTTCTCGCAGAACTGGGTCGCCGAACACGTGGCCGTCGAACCCAACCGCATGTTCAAAGATGTCATGCGCAGCGGACCCTTCCCTAAGTGGGAACATACGCACAGATTTATTCCGGAAACGGAGCATTCCAGTTGGCTTGAAGACACGGTCGAATACGAATTTCCGCTGGGTTGGCTTGGCAAACTCTTCGCACGCGCCTACACCCGCAGCCGCCTGCAACGGCTGTTTGAATACCGCCACAGGGTCACTGCAGAACAACTCATACCGAACGGCGACAACAAGGAGCATTCCTGATGGCCAGGGAGAAAATCAGAGCAGAGCTGCTGAAGTCCTATAAAACCCAGCAGAACAGGACACTCGGTGAACTCTCAAACGAAGGCCCGGTTCTACTCGTCTTCCTCCGTCACTTCGGCTGTACGTTCTGTCGTGAAGCGGTTGATGAAATTGCAAAAATTCGCGGCAAAATCGAAGCCAAAGGCACGCAACTCGCCTTCGTCCATCTGGCTTCCGAGGACGAAAAGGCCCGGAAGTTCTTTGCGCCGTATGGTCTTGAGCATTTGCCGCGTTTTGCCGATCCAGAGGGAATTCTCTTCCAGTCGTTTGGTCTTGTCCGTGGCAACTGGCGCTCCTACCTAAATTATGAAAGCATCCTTCGAACACTCATCGCATGGCTAGAAGGTCACGGGGCCGGACTGCCGGCGGGCGATGTGCAGCGGATGCCTGGGACATTTCTCATTCAAAACGGAGAGATTCTCAAGGCGTTTCGTAACAAGCTGGTTTCCGATCGTCCCGACTACCTCGAATTGGCTACACCGGTCAAACTCCCCGAAGCGAGCCTTTCCCCGGTTACCTAGCCTTCTAGCGATCGATCCCCTTGCGCTCGCCATAGCAGATGCCGCACGATAAGGAATAAGGCAATTCATTCAGGGTGCAGTTCATCTCAACTATGTTCGGACTCAATTTGAGGGATCTACGAGAATGTCTTCCAGCCCGGATGTTCTGATCGTCGGAGCGGGTCTCGCCGGACTTTGCTGCGCACTGGAGCTTCACGAAAAAGGCGTCACGTTCCAGATCCTCGAAGCCACCGACGCCATCGGGGGCCGCATTCGCACGGATGAAGTTGATGGTTTCTTGCTGGACCGGGGTTTTCAGGTGCTGCTCACGGCGTACCCCGAAGCAAAGCGATTTCTCGATTATCCTCGGCTCGATCTGAGACCGTTCAAGCATGGGGCACTTGCCTGGTACGCGGGACGCATGAACAGACTCGTTGATCCGTGGCGCAATCCCGGGGCCTGGTGGGAGGCACTCCGATCCGACTTCGGATCACTGCCCGATAAGTTGCGTATCGCGTTGTTACGCGCACGTCTCCGCAGTAGTTCGATCGATCAGCTCTTTGCACGACCGGATCGCTCGACGAGGGATGCACTCGTTTCTGCGGGCTTTTCAAGGGAACTGATTCACCGCTTCTTCCGTCCATTTCTTGGTGGAATTCTTCTCGATGGCGAACTGAAGTCCTCGAGCCGCATGTTCGAATTTGTCTTCAAGATGCTGTCCGAGGGCGACACCACGCTCCCAGCAAAAGGTATGGGTTCCATCCCTGCGCAACTGGCGGAAAAACTTCCTGCAGGTTCCATTCGTCTGAACTCTCATGTCGATTCGCTTCACGAAAGTGAACTTACCCTCACAGGAGGAGAAACTCTGAGTGCCCGGGCTATCGTCATAGCGGCCGAAGGCCCCGCCGCGGCACACCTTGTCGGAGAAGTCGAACCCGCTTCCCGCAGTGTCACTTGCTTCTATTATTCCGCTGCCGAGCCGCCGGTCCGGGAACCAATCCTCGTTTTAAATGGCGATGGCGCCGGCCCGGTCAACAATTTTTCGGTGATCTCCGAGGTCGCACCGAGCTACGCTCCTCCTGGCAAGCACCTTATCTCTGTCACCGTCCTCGGCACGCAAGCCCTCACTGAAGTACAGCTGGGCGGTTTCATCATCGCGCAAATGAAAAACTGGTTTGGCAAAGTCGCCAGTAGCTGGCAACTTCTTCGCAGCTACCGCATCGCGCACGCGCAACCACAACAGTTTCCCGGTGCGCTAGAACCGCCGCAGCGCCCGGTACGCACCCGCCCAGGCGTGTACGTCTGCGGCGATCATCGCGATAATGCGAGCATTAACGGCGCTATGGCCAGTGGCCGCCGGGCTGCCGAAGCTGTCGTCTCCGACCTTCGCCGCTAAAGCAGGCATTTCGAGGCACGAGTATCATGGAAGTATGTCCGGTCTTTCAAAGTCAGCCCAATCGGAGTAGAAGTGTTCCAGAGCGCGACGGAAGGAACTGAATCATGTGGAATCGTGCGTGCCCCCTCTGCTTTGTAAAACTTTCACCGTTTACGGTGCTATCTCGTTCGAATGACATTGTTTGTCCCGCGTGTCACGCCGAACTTGAACTCTCCCGCCAATCTCGAGTGCTTTCGTCAACCGTTGGAGTCATCGCTGGACTGCTCGTTTTTCAACTTCAGCCTACACAAACTCCTTTAGGCGGCTGGGCCATTCCAGTTGTCGCCGTATTTCTTGCCTTTGGGCTCGGATCGGCCCTGCTACTGTCAGTTCGTACAGACCTGGTAGTTCGCCCCAGTCCGCATGCTGTTTTTCCACAAGCGCATCAGTAACAGCCCGAACGTACTATTGACCTTTAGATCAACCCGTTCAAAACTGAATTTTAATGGCGCCATACGGAAGATTTCTTGGCCGGGAAGTTACTGTCAATTATCGCGTGGGCGATATCCTGCTTCCGGCTTCGGGCACTTTTGTGGGTGATTCTGGCCGATCCATTTTCCTCGAACAACATGTTGAGCAGCAGGGCCGCCGCAACTATTTTCGCTGGGAAATTCCCTATCAATACATTCACCGCATCGTAGAGACGAACCCAGCTGCTGTTGAGGGTCCTGAGCCCTGCCCGGACGCGAATCCTGAAATGCAAACGCCGCCTACCGATGAATCCCGCGAGCGTTCTGCTTCGATGGCGGCCGGTGCTTCAGCCGGCTCAACCGGCATTCTCCCGCTCGCGCACCGGCCCAAGACGGCCTGAACGAACTTGTCCCACCGCGATCCGCTGGCGATCTGTGACCGGCCTTAACGTCTTTCGGTTCATTCACAGAATAGAATCCGCCTCGCGGAATCAGCTACAATCTCTCCGCATATCAAAATTTCAATGAGCACCATCCGGAGGTAATCATGTCCACCGCACCCATTCCCCGCAAAATCGGCCTGATCGGCCTTGGCCTGATGGGGCGTCCCATGGCAGCCAATCTCCTTAAGGCAGGTCACTCGCTCACGGTCTGGAATCGCACCGCGTCCCGTGCGCAGGATCTCATCACAGCCGGTGCAAAGCTTGCCCAAGATCCTCGGGGGGTAGCCGCTGCGTCCGAAATTCTCATCACCATGGTCAGTGACCCTCCGGCGCTGGAAGAAGTTCTCTGGGGACACGAGGGCAAAAATGATGGCGCACTGGACGGCTTGAAACCGGGTACGACGTACATCGACTGCAGCACCATCTCCCCGGTCCTGGTCAAAAAAATCGCGGCGTATTGCGCGCTGCACGAAATCAAATTTCTCGATGCGCCCGTCACAGGCGGAGATTGGGGCGCGCGCGAAGGTACGCTTACCTTCATGATCGGAGGCGACCGAGAGACATTTCACGAAGCCGAACCGATCTTCGGTGTCATGGGCAAAAAGTGGTTTCACCTCGGTCCAAACGGTGCCGGGCAAACCATCAAGCTGGCCATGAATGCGCTGCTTGCTCTTCAGATTAATGCCATCGCCGAGGGAATCGCCCTCGTTACCAAAGCCGGCCTCAAAGGGGAGCAGCTTTTTGAAGTCCTGCAAGCCAGCATGGCCCGTTCCGGCGTTCTCGATGTAAAAGTTCCGCTCATGCTGAAAGGTGATTTCAAGCCTAGCTTTCCGTTGCGCCTGATGCACAAGGACCTGGGGCTGGCTCTCGATCTGGCCAATCAACTGGGCGTAGCCCTCCCCGCCACCGCGGCTTCTCGCGAAGTCTACAACTATGTCAAAGGGGAGGCCAAAGAAGACCTCGATTATTCCGCGGTCATCCGCTTCTGGCACAAATAATCGATCCGCATTGGCTCTCTACGATTCTTTGCCTTGGTGCCAGCAGGGGTTCTTCAGAATAGAAACGGGGTGGAAGAGCAATCCACCCCGGGGTCTTGTTCGGGTTTTGTGGAAACGATTACTGGAGTGCCTTCGGGCCCAGAAAACCGATCGGCAAATCCCTCGAAGTTCGCAATCCTGAAGCCGCCTCCAGAATCGATGGGATCGAATTCACCGCGACCGAGGCGGTCGCAACGTCTCCATGCGAGCCGCCCGGTATGATCAGACTGATATTCGGATGGCCCTCGAGTTCAATCGTGTCCGCAGGATCCTTCGCGCCCACATACATTTGCAGTTCCATGTAGATGACTTCCTTGCCGTCGGTCATTCCCCGCGCAATCTGGTGCACCCCTGCAGCCTGCCCTGCTTCAACGGTCAAGAATTCCGTCTGCACGCGCTCTGTCGCCACTTTCGGTTCAATGGTTTCCGTGATCTCGTCGACTTTCAAGCCCAGGCTGTCCGCCACCATGGCCACTGATTCCGGCAACCCTACGTGCTTGATAACCCCATCTCGCACCTTTTCTTTGAACTCCTCCACACTCATGCCCGCGCCGATCTTCTTCTGCAGCGGCAAACGGCGCTTGCCGGCGTCTACAATTCGCAGCGCCCTCACGTGGTCAATTCTTTGCGACACGGCTGCAAGCGTGATCGCTAACTTGTCCATCACGAATCCAGGATTCACACCCGTTCCAACCAGCGCCACTCCGTTTTCCTTTGCTGCTTTATCGAGTTTTGCTGCGAGTTCGGGATGTGTCCGGTACGGATAGGAGAGCTCTTCACAGGTCGACACGACGCAGGAACCGACATCCAGGCACGCCAGCAGCTGGTCGACAACTTTCGGCAGCGACGAGGAAGTCGTATGCATGACGATATCGGCTGACTGTTCCAGCACTCCCCGCGCATCACCCGAAATCTTCACGCCCCACGGAGCATCCTGGGCTCCCACGACTTCGCCCAGATCCTTCCCAACCTTTGCGGGATCCGTATCAATTGCTCCCACGATTTCGATCGACTCTTTTTCCCTCATCAGCTTGACAATCGATGCTCCGATCGGTCCGATTCCGTACTGTATCGCGCGTATTTTCTTTTTCACTGTTTTCTCCAATCATCTAACCGTAGGTACTGAACGGCGCGTCTCTCTTGAGGGAGCGAATCTCTTATCCTACTGTCATTCCGTACCTCAAGCAATCGCCTGCACACGCGCGGCACCTGGTTCCGGCAGCCCGAAATAGCAAATTCTGTGCGGGGAAATTACTCTTCTGGCAGTTTCTCTTCGAGGTCGCTGGCAATCTTGTGAATCTCAGTTACCTCGCTGAAGGATTGTACATCCTGTTTGGATACGCCCGCGTTTACACCGGCGTGCTCGCAGAGTTTCTGCAACATCTGGATGATCGTTGTGAGCTCCTGCTCGGAGAGCATACTGACTTGCAAGTCCAGGTGCGAGCGCCGCTCGGATTGTCGCGCCATTCGGCTCTGTCGCACCAGCACGAAGACTGTCAGAAACACGCTTTCGGCTGAGACCAGCAGCGCCAAAATGCCAAAGGGGAATGGATCGAACGGTTTGATTCCGGGAATGAGATGAAGATTGACGAGGCACCAGGCCAGCAACGCAGCCGATTGCACAATCAGGAATCCAAAATTTCCCACAAGCCTCGTTACATAATCGCTAATTCGTTCGGCAGTGGTCCGCCGCTCGAGTGAAGTCTGCTCCAGCTGGGCGATGGCTTCGATGTTCGATTGTGTGGGGTGCGTACCCGCCGTTTGAGAGGATCGACGATCCATGATGTCTCCTGGCCGGTCCTTGAAATCTCAAGAAATTGACGGAACGGGCAAAGTCTGCACAAACTCAAACTGTGCCAGCCAGCCATAATCGGCGTCAATCGGGTGAACGCCCCGTTTCGGATGCGATTGTTGCCGCTTCGCCATTGCTCACCGCATAATGGGTACTGCCCGGTTCTTACTGGAGGCAGCATGGCCACGAAGAAACTCACCGAAGCCGAAGTTCACCAGCAGCTAGCGACCATTCCCGGCTGGACCCTCGCGAACGGTAAACTGCACAAAAATTTCGAGTGCGAGGATTTTGTCGACGCTTTCGGAAAAATGACGAAAGTTGCTCTGGTCGCTGAATCCTTGAATCATCATCCTGAATGGTCGAACGTCTGGAACAAGGTCGAAATCGATCTGAATACGCACAGCGTGCAGGGCATCAGCCCTCTGGATTTTCAGCTGGCGACCAGGATCAACCAAATTTTTGGCACGTAGCGTTGCCAGCGGATGATTGGAGCCCAACAATCCAGAAACATCTTGCTCGCGCGCCTTGTCACCGCGCTTCGCTGGCTGGCAGCAATACTCGTTCTTGGCATCCTCGTCCATTTCCTGCCTTTCCCCCTTCTGCTGCAAGCCATCCGTCGGGTTCCGCTGACGCGTTTCCTCACGATCCTTCTGCTGTATCTTCTTGCTCATCTGGTCGGGATTGCCAAGTGGCGTATGGTTGTGAATGCTGCCGGCGCCAGACTCGATTTTCGTACCAGTTTCGAGTGCTATACCGGTGGCCTGTTCGCCACCCTGTTCCTGCCCTCGATCATTGGCGGCGACGCGGTCCGTCTCGCCGTCGGCCTGCGCCGCAGCCCTAATCCTGCCGCCGTCTTCGCCGGAAATATCGCGGACCGGTTTCTCGACATGATTGCCCAGGCTGGACTTGTCATCCTTGGCCTTCTGCTCCTTCCCGGATCTGTACCCGCTGGATTACAGGCTCAGGCCCGTCGCGCGCTTCCCGGTTTCTTTTTTGGGGTAGCCATGGTCGCCCTCGTTTCCGTCTGGCTGCGCCGGCCACTGCTGCAGGGCCGCTCCGTGAGCTTCCGCCGACGTCTCGGTCGGCTTCGGCGTGCACTGCGGGCCGTCTCGAAACGCCCTCATATCCTCGCGTTCGGCTGGATTCTTGCCACCGCCATCCAGACGACGTTCCTGGCCCTCACGGCTCTACTCGCAATCTCCTGCGGCCTGCTTCTTCCGCTTCGAATCTGGTTTTTCGCATGGCCACTCGCCAAACTTGCCGCCGTTCTGCCACTCACGCAAGGGGGCATTGGCATCCGCGAAGCGGCCCTGGTTGCCTTGCTTTCTCCCTTTGGCGCTCCGGCACCTCTTGTGCTCGCGACAGGACTGATCTGGGAAGGGGTCATTCTTGGCGGCGGTTGCCTGGCAGGCGTTGCGGCATTTTTCCTAAGCCGTAAGCCTACCGATACTGCCAGCGCGCGCGTTTGAACTGTGAACGTTCCTTAATATAAGTGCTTATTTTTCCTCTATTTCTATGGGTTTTTCAGTACATCTCCATCACTTTTTTGCCGTTGACATGCTTCAGTGCCGAATGTTACAAAGTCCAAAAGGCAAGCCCTTGGGTGGATTGCTTCCTTTGCGATGCTCACCGTATCGCAAGTGAAGTGCAGGCCCGCCTGGCAGGGCAGGTGCTGCTGTACCACTTAGAGCTTGTTTGCAACACCCCACCCCACCCCGGGAGGCGGAGACTAAGGTTTTCGCCTCCTTTTTTTATTTCTACACCCTACTTCTCGCCACGCTAGACTGGTTCGAATGACCGACCGTCCCGCTTTGCTCGATCTGCAAAACATTTCTGTTGCCCGTGGCAATCATCTCGCCCTCAACCGTTTTTCGCTTCGAATTGAATCCCGAGAGCATGTTTGTATTCTCGGACCGAACGGTTCCGGGAAATCGACTCTCATTAAGACGATTACCCGCGAGTGTTATCCCTTGGATGAGCCGGGCGCGACAATTTCCATCCTGGGCCGATCTGTATGGAATGTCTTTGAATTGCGTCCCCTCCTGGGTATCGTTTCACCGGACCTGCTTGCCGCATGCACCACCGAAGCCTCATGCCTCGACGTCGTACTCTCAGGATTCTTCAGCAGCACCCGCATTTTTCCCAACCACCACCCCTTTCCTGAGCACCAGCAGCGGGCCAGAGCCGCACTAAAGCGCATGGGTATCGAGCACTTGGCGAATCGACCGCTTCTTGAAATGTCTTCAGGCGAGGTAAAACGCACGTTAATCGCGCGCGCCCTTGTGCACAATCCAGAGACTCTGCTCTTTGATGAACCTGGGAATACGCTCGACATTGCGGGCCAGGTCGAATTGCGCCAGATCCTGCGGGAACTTGCTCGTAGAGGGATTGGGCTTCTGCTTGTCACGCATCACATTTCAGAGATTGTCCCGGAGATCGAACGGGTTGTCCTGCTGCAAAAAGGGACCGTCCTGGCAGACGGACCCAAAGAAAAAGTTCTGACATCCGAACATTTGTCCGGATTATTTGGAGTTCCTGTGCGGGTATTCGAGGACGATGGCTACTACCATCTACACGCCTGAACTGGCGTGGATGACCGAAGATCAGAAACTCAGGCCTTTTGTGCTACCGAAGCGGACTTGCGAACGCTCGGTCGCCTACTTTCCCGCAATTCCTTCCGCGATCGGAGCGGCAATCGGTAGCTTGAACAGCTCATGCTGATACGCCTTGATCATCAGCAAAATCCACAGTACGAATCCAACCAACCCGATCAGGGAAAATAGCGCCCAAAACATCCCGTGACCAAAAACGCTCATCATTCCGAGCCCGATCCGGATGATCGTCAGCCCTCCAAAAACTACAATCGATTGCGCCGCGTGGAATCGTACGAATGGCCGCTTGTCGATCAGGAGGAAGATAATTCCCGTCACCCAGCCGAGGACATAACAGAGCAGTCCCGCGATATTTTCTTCAATCCCGGATGTCGGAGACGCGCTCGCAGACACGGGAGCTGACGCCGTCGGCACTGTCCCTGCTGCCTGGTTGGCACCACATTTCGGGCAGAATGTCGCCGTCCCGATCTCTTGACCACACGCCTTGCAAAAAGCCATTGCGAATCCTCCTGGTAGCAGACTGGGCGCGAGACTATCAGACGTGTTCACTGCCTGCAATGCTTTTTGTTCCCGGCCTATCCCCGGTCTTTTCTGGTTACTTGCCGTTAGAAATATGCTTGCTATAAACCATCCTGCAAGAGCTACGGGTTCTTCTTTACGAATTCGACGATCGTTCCCATCGTTCCGACAGCCCAGCCCCGATCGTCATCGAATGCGAGTGCATTTAGTCCGGGACCCTCAATTGGCCGCCAGGTCACTCCATCTCGGCTGATGTCCGCACCAGTCGGTCCAACAGCGATAAATTCCTTCTGGCTCTTCACGACCGCCGACCGGTAGCCGCCGGGGAAAGACCCGGGACGCAGCCACGTCTGCCCATGATCCAGGGAATAGGTGGAAGACCGCTCCCCGGATGACGGCTGTTCGTAATCGCCGCCCACGGCCACGATGATGTCGCCCAGCTTGGCGAGGGAAAATATTCCCTGCGGAGCTTTCCCCGCGATCACCGGTGTTTCGACTACCGTCCAGCTCTTGCCGCTGTCAAAGGAATGGAAAACACGCGCCTCCGGTCCACCGGTCGCAAAGTAGATCTCTTTTGGAGGGGCAAGCAGCAAGCTGGTGTTACTGGCCGCGAAGGCTCCCTCTTTCGGAAGCGCGTCCGGCATCTTGTCTCCCGACAATTCCTTCCATGTTTTTCCGTCCTCCGTGCGAAGAATCAGAAACTTTCCGTTCACCGGATCACTGAGCGCATAGCAATTCGTTGCGTTCAGGCAAACCAGTCCATCCAGAAAAAATCCTTTCCGCTTGTCGGTATACTGCATTTCCCAGTTTTTTCCGCCGTCGGTGGTCTTGTAGATGCGCGACTGTTCGCCCTCGCCGCTCGACATGATGTACGCTTCATTTTCGTTGAATGCCTGTATTCCACGGAAGTCCAGCGATTCCGATTGCGGAACGACCAGCCTTTCCCAGTTTTTTCCGGCATCCGTCGAACGCAAGACCACACCATGCGATCCGCTCGCCCAGATCGTCGTACTTTGTATCCCGTGTTTCTTGCCTGCGATGGAAATCCCGCGAAGATTGGTATCAATCCCGGTTGTGCGCACAGACCAGGACAGGCCGGCAGTCACCATCAGGAGAGACAGACAGAACCGTTTCATGAAGGGAATTGTAGCAGATCAAAAAACTACTTTTCGACGCTCCGGGTGGAGGAAATCGTTCGCGCCTCAGGGTGTTTAGGCGACCAGTCCTCGGGTGGAAACGCTACCCTCCAGAATGTGGGGCAGGCAACGGAAAACTCCAGGCCGACTTCCGCTTTGCCGGCGCGTACTGGCCCCAGGAAAACGACGTGGCATTCCTGTTCTTGCTGTGTCTGTTTGTGCTTCAGCAACACTTTCGCCCCGCTGGTCAGCCGGGTTTCCATCAGAATCAACGCACCGTGTGCATTGATTGCCAGTGTCGCGGTTTCTTCCTCAAAGGTCTTTCCCTGCGCATCATTTCCGCGGATGCGTACCGAAACCTGCATCAATACCCGCTGGCTGCGGCGGCGTGGACCTGAATGAACCGTAGAGCTCGACGCGTCACCCATAAGAGCCTCGTACAGTTGAATATACAGCTCGCGGAGGGAAAGTCGAGTGCCAAAGCTGGCTTGTCGGCGAACAAGCCAAGAGTCGCCCGTTGTCGTTAGATAGGAGTAAACAGTAATGGTTAAGTGAAGGGGTGTTTATCGGCGTTCGATGGGCACGTATCCGCGGGTGTCATGTCCCAGGTAAATCTGCCGCGGCCTGGCGATCTTCTGTTCCGGATCGAGGATCAGCTCTTCCCATTGCGCGATCCATCCGGACATGCGGGGAATGGCGAATAGCACCGGGAACATTGTCATGGGGAATCCCATCGACTGGTAAATCAGTCCGGTGTAGAAATCCACATTGGGATACAGCCTGCGCTTCACAAAGTACTCGTCTTCGAGCGCAATCCGCTCACATTCCAGTGCGATTTCAAGCAACGGATTCTTGCCCATGAGGTCGAATACCTCATAGGCAATCTTCTTGATAATCCGGGCGCGCGGGTCGTAGTTCTTATACACGCGGTGTCCGAATCCCATCAGTTTCGTTTCGCCGGCTTTCACGCGCTTGATGAAATCGGGAACCTTGTTCACCGAACCGATTTCCACCAGCATCCGTAGTACTTCTTCGTTAGCTCCGCCGTGCAGCGGTCCGTAGAGCGCCGCAATCGCCGCTGCCGTCGCACAGTATGGATCGACATGCGAACTGCCCACACCGCGTACTGTGTTGGTCGAGCAATTCTGTTCGTGGTCCGCGTGCAGGATGAACAGCACGTCCAGCGCATGCTCAAGTGTCGGATTCGGCCTGTATCGCGTCTCACTGGTCCGGAACAGCATGTTCAGGAAGTTTCCCGGATAGCTGAGATCGTTGTCGGGATAGACAAATGGCATTCCCAAAGAATGACGATAGGAGAACGCGGCGATCGTTGGCATTTTTCCAATCAGCCGGTAGGTCTGTTTCTTCCGTGACTCGGGATTAAAAATATCCTTGGCGTCATGATAGAAGGTTGAAAGCGCGGCGATTGTCGAAATCAGCATGCCCATCGGGTGGGCGTCGTAGTGAAATCCATCCAGAAATTTCTTGATGCTTTCGTGAATGAAAGTGTGATGCACGATGCTATGCTGCCAGTCTTTTAACTGGGTTTCGGTAGGCAGATCGCCTTTGAGGAGGAGGTATGCAGTTTCGAGATACGTCGATTTTTCCGCCAACTCTTCTATGGGGTAACCGCGGTACCGGAGAATTCCTGCATCTCCGTCAATATAGGTGACACGACTGATGCAAGACGCGGTGTTGTTGTAAGCCGGGTCGTAGCTGATCATCCCGAACTCAGCCGGGTTCACCTTGATCTGCCGCAGATCCATGGCCCGTATCGTGTCGTGAGTGATCGGAATCTCGTAAGACTTGCCGGTACGATTGTCCGTTATTGTTACCGTGTTCCGTCGCTCGGAGGATGTTCCCTCGGCGTTTTTCGGTTGCGTGATTGGGGCAGCAGAATCCATCGATTACCTCGAACAACGTAGCGCAAGGCAAGCGCTACATGGAATAACACTTTACACCAAAGATTGTCCGCGTGGAAATCACGGCCTGGCCCCGCGGGCAAAACGCAGACGGGCGCACGATCCGGATAAGCGACCTAATTCGAAGGACATCCGGCCGTCCCCACGGTCCTAAAAGAGCCTCTTGACAATAGTCGTTATAACGAGTATTATCCGACTGCTGACGAAAGATGGGAGGCCACTAATCATGATTAAGATTCGCAAGAGCAGCGACCGGGGACATGCCGACCACGGTTGGCTCAACACCCGGTTCACGTTTTCCTTTGCAGATTACTACGACCCGGAGCACGTGCAGTTTCGCTCTCTTCGTGTCATGAACGATGACCACATCGCCGGTGGCGGCGGTTTTCCAACGCACCCGCACCGCGACATGGAAATCATCACCTATGTCCTTGAAGGGGCGCTCGCACACAAGGACAGCATGGGCAACGGGTCGGTCATTCGTCCCGGCGACGTTCAGTATATGAGCGCGGGAACGGGTGTCGCGCACAGTGAATTCAATGCGTCCGGAAGCGAAGCCGTTCATCTGTACCAGATATGGATGTTTCCGGACAAGAAGAACTACGAACCGGCTTATGACCAGAAGTATTTCACGAAAGAAGAGAAGAGCGGCAAGTTGCGTCTGGTTGTTTCTCCGGACGGCAGGGACGGGTCGGTAAAGATTCGTCAGGATAACGAGCTCTATGCAACGGTTCTTCGCACAGGCGAATCCGTGAAGCACGAGCTGAGGCCTGACCGTCACGCCTATGTGCAGGTCGCAAAGGGCAGCATTACGCTGAATGGGAACGCGCTTGACGCCGGCGATGGAGCAACGATTAGTGCGGAGCAATCGCTAGAACTGACCGGCAGGGAAGCAGCGGAAGTCCTGCTGTTCGACCTTGCATAATGTGCGACAAATGTTCTGCAGCGAAAGGGCGACACGGAGTGCGGTGTCGCCCTCTTCTGGTTACGCTGCCTGCCGCTCTCCAGGCTTCGACCATGTAGTTGCCGATGCCAGTATCCCCAGGACAAGCGCGCCAAACAGTATGGCAAGCGAGGTAACAAAAGCCGGTTTTGTGACCATCACAAAAACGATGCCCAGCGCCAAAAACAACCTTGCCCGGATCAAGGTGGCGACGAAACCGTCCTGGACCTTTGAAAGTGCCGGTCCAAGCAAGGAGGCATTTCCTTCCGGCAGTGTATTCCGGATTGCCCGCATGCGCGGCATCACCAGTGCAAATCCCATGCCCAGTGCTACGACGATTCCCAGCACCGATGCGACCATCCAGCCATCCTTCGAAGCTCCGGTAACTCCGGCCATGTAGCCGCCACTCAGAATCAGAACGATAAGCGAGGGTCCAGAAAGAGGCAGCGATGTGCGGTAAATCCGCAAACTTGTCCGCGCCTCGTCTCCGGTCCTCGAGCCAAGCAAGAATGCTGTGCCCGTCCATTCGAGCCCGTAGCCCACGAACAAACCGATCATGCTCAGCAAATGCAAAAACAAGACAATGCGGTATGGATCCATCCTTCACTCTCCCGGACTTTCTGCCTGCAACCGCTGTGACACCGTTACTTGATCCACCTCTGGCAAAACCGGAAGAACGCTCCGGATTGCGTGCACTCTATAGGAATCTAACCGCGGGTACGCTGGAATTCTTTCATGAAGCCGGTCAGTGCTTCTACGGCATCGAGTCCCACAGCGTTATAGAGCGAAATGCGCATCCCGCCCACCGAGCGATGTCCCGGCGTACCGATGAGTCCTGCTGCGGTAGCCTTCGTACTGAACTCCTTCTCGACGCTTTCATCGCCTCCAGCGACCCGAAACACCACGTTCATCCGTGAACGGGAAGATGTTTCGACCGGGCACTTGTAAAAGCCACCGCTGTTATCGAGCGTGTCATAGAGCAGTCTGGCTTTGGCTTCGTTGCGCTTCTCGATGCCGGGCACACCGCCCGCGGCCGAGATCCACTCCGTTACCAAACCCAGAATGTAAACGGCGAAGGTTGGCGGGGTGTGGTATAGCGACTTCTCCTTGATGTGCGTGCGATACTGCAGCAAGGTCGGCAGATTCTTGTCGGCGCGTTCTGCAAGATCTTTGCGCACGATCACGATCGTTACCCCCGAGGGCCCTAAGTTCTTCTGCGCCCCGGCAAAAATCAAACCAAATTTCGACACATCAATCGCTCGCGAAGCAATGTCAGAAGACATATCCGCCACGATTGGTGCGGTCGATTTGGGCACTTCATGCCACTGCGTGCCTTCAATCGTATTGTTGGTGCACATGTGGGTATAGGAAGCGTCGGAGGACAGCTTGATTTCTTCGGGGCGCGGCAGTCGCGCAAACTTCTCCGCTTCAGTACTTGCCGCAATGTTGTGCAGAATTCCTTTTTTGAGCTCACCGATCGCTTTTGCCGTCCAGGTACCGGTATGTAGAACATCAATCGGCTTTCCCGCCAGCCCCAGGTTCATCGGAGCCATGGTGAACTGCATGCTACCGCCGCCCTGCACAAAAATCACCGCGTAGTCGTCGGGTATGGCGAGGAGCCTGCGCAGGTTCTCTTCCGCACTCGCGTTGATTGCCTCGTACTCCGACGAGCGGTGCGACATTTCCATCACTGACATACCCGTACCTCGATAATCGAGCAGCTCTTCTCGGATACGATCCAGTACGGCAACCGGCAAAGCCGCCGGTCCAGCATTGAAATTGAAGGCGCGTTTGCGGTGGACAGCTGTAGAGGAATTGCTCACGATGAGGAAAGCCTTTCGATAGGAAATTTGCGGGGCGCCGGAGCGCGAATACCGGTGTGCAGACCGCTCCCTAGAATAACAGAAGGAAGGATGCCACGGTTTCAGCGATTTCGATATGGCGCGCGCCCATGCGGATCAGGACGGAAGAACCAGCGCGAATTCAACACGATGTCGCATGGGGTCGATCCGTTCGGCCCGGACCCGGATGCGATCTCCCAGTTTCCAGCTGAGCGGAGCTGATTTTTTCCGCCGGCCACCACGACCTTCGTTGCCGGGCACCGAAACGAAAGAGTGTTCGCGTTCGCGATGCATCACGCGCATGCCCGCGGCTCCTTCGAGCGCGCTGATCGGAAGCAGTCCTTCAACGAAAATCTCCAGGAGTTCGACAAAGCAACCGTATTTCTGCACGGATATGATGAGAGCTTCATACTCATCGCCGAGATGATCTTCCATGAACTGTGCGGTCTTCCAGTCCTTCAGTTCGCGTTCGGCCGTAGCCGCGCGCCGCTCGGTCTCAGAAGCCTCTTGCGCAATTTCCTCGAGATGTTTCTGTGAGTACAACGCCGATTCAGTGCCCGTAACCGGTTTGATGTAGGAAGGCGGTGTTTCGTCAGGATGAATGAGTGCCCATTTGAGTATGCGATGAACGATAAGGTCCGGATAACGTCGAATGGGCGAAGTGAAATGTGTGTATTCATCAAAGCCAAGGGCGAAGTGACCGAGCGGATCAGCCGCGTAACGAGCTTGCTTGAGGGAGCGCAGCATTAGATAGGAGACAATCCGCTCCTCGGTTTTACCCGCGAGTTTTTTCAGCAAGCGCTGGTAGTGATGTGGCGTGATGCGAACATCTCGGGCAGGTAGAGCGACTTTCATGCCACGTTCTCGCCCCTTGCCGAACGAATCGGGACGGCCTGCCTTTGCAGGAGAAGGAACTTTGCCGTGACGGACGGAAACCTCCACCTGGTGGAGATCTTCAACGCCAAGCGTATAACCGAAAGCCCGGGCGAGTTCCTCAAATTCCAGGATTTTTCGCGCGTCGGGTTTTTCATGAACACGATGAATGCACTTGATTGCGCGGGCTAGCAGGTAGCGATCAACGGCCCGATTGGCTGCGAGCATGAACTCTTCGATAATGCGGTGAGCGATATTGCGTTCACTGCGGGATATGTTGGTCATCCGCTGTTCGGCGTCGAATTCGATGACCGCTTCCGGGAGATCGAAATCAATCGACCCGTTCTCGTTGCGGCGCGCATTGAGCAGGAGTGCAAGGCCCTTCATGGCACGGAAATGATGATTGAGATGAGCGTAGCGTGCCGTCGCCTCGGCGTCTCCTTCAAGAATGCGGTTCACGTCGGTATAGGTCATGCGTTCGGAGGAACGAATGACACCTTGAACCATCCAGGAATTCAGCATTCGTCCGGCCGCGTCGAAATGCATGATGGCGCTCTGTACCAGACGTTCTTCGCGGGGTTTGAGCGAACACATCCCGTTTGACAGCGATTCGGGCAACATCGGCACCGCACGGTCGATGAAGTAAACGGAATTACCACGCAAGCGGGCTTCCCGATCGAGTGGCGATTCGGGATGAACATAATGCGCGACGTCGGCAATATGGACCTGCAGGAGCCAGCCTCCATCGTCGCGTCGCTCGACATAAACGGCGTCGTCAAAATCGCGTGCGGTTTCACCATCGATGGTCACGATCGGAAGCTCACGAAAATCTTCCCGGCCATTGCGCTCAGCTTCGGAGACCGGAAGGGCCAACCGTCCGGCTTCGGACAATACTTCGCGGGAAAAGCTGTGCGGAAGATGGTGCTTGCGAATAATGATTTCGGTGTCGACGCCAAGATCGCCCGGACGGCCGAGAATTTCGATGACGCGCCCGGTAGGCGCGGCGCCTCCGCGCGGATAGCGGATGAGCTCGACATTGACAATGGCGCCGTCGAGTTTAGGAATATGTGGCAGACGACGGCCACGGCCCGCGGGCTCCTTCGAGCCAGAAAGCAGTTGCTCACGGAGTATTACAGAGAGTTCATCGCCGGCAATAAGTTCGATCTCGTGCTGTACGCGGGGATCGTAGGGAAGAACCACACAACCGCGTGGAGTGTAGCGGAATTGGCCAACGACCGAGGGATGAGCGCGGCCAACAATGCGCAGGATCCGGCCTTCGGCACGGCGGGCGCCGCTCATGCCACTCAACCGAGTGATCCTGGCGATGACCGTGTCTCCGTGCATCGCGTCCTCGATCTGATCACGCGGAATAAAGATATCTCCATCGACATTCGGCAAGGCGATTTCGGGAACAACGAAACCGTAACCGTCTTGGTGATGTACGAGGCGCCCGCGGATTTCGTCTCGCGAGACGACTCTGTGCTGGGGGAAATTATCAGGAGCGGGCAAAGCGGCCGGAACGGCGGCTTTTTCTTTCCGGCGTAGCAAATAACGGCTATGCGAAAGTTCTTCGATCAGTCCGCGCTTCTTCAGTCGAGCCAGCATCTGCTCTAGGACGTTGCGTTTGCTTTTTTTTAACTGGAGTGAACGAGAAATTTCCTCGATCGAAACGGGGTCGTTTCTAAGTTGAAGAAAACGTAATACGTTATCGGAACTAACTTGCGGCGGCCGTGATGGACGTGACATGGAGACCCTTCCGGGGCACAGTCAAAAATACAGTAAGAAGTGTAGTCTTTTTAAGGTGTTTGGCTGTAACTTTTTTTGGACTTTCGCGGTTTAATAGAGCAGGCCAACACACGACCGGCTCGCCGCCCTCCGTCAGGCTTGCCGGTTTCCCCGAAAGGGGAAAACAGGGAGGCGGGAAGACCTGGCCCGCCTCCTTTCTTATTCCAAAGCGAAAACTCTTGCAAGATTTTTTTGGCCAGCTCGGACGGCGCGGCTGGCGCGCCAGAACGTTACCGTAAAAATCTTACCGATTGTCACTCGGAATCGTTTCCGTTATTGTGCTCATTCCGTTCGGAGGATGGGTCCGTGCTAAGGTCTGCCGGTTATGTCTTGTGTTTGATGGTGATCGTGGTCTTTTCTGCGACTTCGTCGTTTGCCCAGGCGCAGCCCGGACCCGAGGGCGCAGCCAGCGAATGGCAGATCTGGACCGGAGGAGGGCATGCGATCAACGGAAGCACGCAGGACACCGGGGTTTGGAACCTTGGGTTGCGCTACGGAATTGTAATCACGTCTCCCAAAGGACCAGGGATCTTGCAGGGACAGCTGGAATACTCGCTGGACGTGGTGCCTGCCTGGGTCATCTGGCAAAAAACGAATACGGCGTACGGCGCGGGCGTCAACCCGTTTGCCTTCAAGTGGATTTTTACGAAATCGCGCAAGGTAAAACCATTTTTCCAGATCGAGGGTGGAACCTTATTTACCAATACCAAAGTTCCGGAAGGCACTTCGCAGATCAACTTCACCACCAGCGGCGGAATTGGCGCCTACTTTCTGGGGCAGAAACATAATTTCACCGCCGAGGTACGATTCCTGCATATATCGAACGCCGGGATGACAAATCCAAATCCGGGAATCAACACGATGCAGTTGAGAATCGGGTTCGGAGAATTTCGCAAGTAGGATTTCGAGCGGAAGTTGCCGGCAGTCCTGACCCTTCCGATCCCGCAGAGGTTTTGAGCACCCGGACAATCGATTGATGGCCGGGCGAAGCGAACCCCGGACTGTCCGAAGCTCGCACGACGTTTTTGTTGCAAGGAGCCGATCTCAGACGGCAGCGAGTTCCTTGGCTTCCCGGGCAGCGCGGCTGCCTTCAGTCGTGAAATCGCGGTCGGAGAAGCCGATGCCGATCTTTCGGAGGAAAGCGGTCGGAGGCTCACCGCCTGCGAAAATCCATACGTGGTCGTTCTGAACAGTTTGCTGTACGCCGTCGACATCGAGGATAACGGAGTCGGCTCGGAATTCGACTGGAGTCGAATTGAAGATGACCTTCAGCTTTCCCTTGCGGATGAAATCTTCAAAGCGCTTTGAATTGCGATCCTTGATTCGCGAGAACGCTTTCTGTCGGTAACTGACCGTTACCGCGTTGCCTACCTGACTTGCCAGGCCCATCGCTGCTTCGACCGCAGAATCTCCTCCCCCGACAATCAGAATCTTTTTATTCACGTAGTGATCGGCTTCAATCAGCCGGTACATGACTTTGGGAAGCTCTTCGCCTTTGACACCGAGCTTGCGCGGACTCCCGGTTTTGCCCAGAGCCAGGATGACATGACGGGAGCGGTATTCGCCTTTCGTGGTCGAGACCAGGAAATCTCCATTTTCCTCCTTGATGATGCTGCTTACCTTCTCCCCAGTCTTGCAGTTGAAGTCGGCACGATGCAGCACCGTTTGCCAGAATTCCAGTAATTGCTCCTTGGATATTTCGGTTTTCTTGAATTTTCCGTACATCGGAAACTCAACGGGGCTCGTGAGCACGAGTTTCTGGCGAGGATACTTGGCGACGGTGCCGCCGATTTCCGACTCTTCGAGAGTGAGGTAATTCAGTTTTTTCTCCGCCGCCCGGAGAGAAGCGCTGATTCCGGCTGGTCCGGCACCCACGATTAACAGATCGTGGATTGCTGCTGAGGGACTGCCAGAGCTGTTTGAAACAAGTCGCGATGCGACGGTGTCAACGCAATCGCGACCCTGATTGATTGCGTTCTTTATAAGAGCCATGCCCCCAAGTTCTCCCACGATGAACATGTTCTTGATTGTGGTTTCATAGGCGGGGCTCAGTGTCGCGAGGCTGGCGCTTACACTGGGACTCGCAAGAACCATGGTTATGGCGCCGACTGGACACGCTTCAGCACAAAGACTGTGCCCGATGCACTTGTAACCATTGATGATCATGGCCTTGCCGCCGATCATCCCGAGGACATCGCCTTCAGGGCAGACAGTCGTGCAGGTGGCGCAGCCGATGCAGTAATTATTGTCGATGTGCGGATGTTGCGATTGCGGGCCGTCGGAGCGGATCTTGCCTTTTTCCGCAGAGGCTTTAGCGCTCGCGTGCTTTCTCCGTTCGGCGCGCAGATGGAAATAAAGAAACCCGCCAATAATGGCCGCTGCAATCAGAAAGGAAAGGAAATTATCCATGTCGGGAGGTCCTATATCCGGTAGCCCATGTAAAGTGCCAGGGCGATGTGGATGATGGCCAGGATAGCGAAAGCGTAGCTGAACGGGCGGTGAACGACGTGCCACAGATGGAAGACCTGCTGGGTGCGCGAAAGAAACAGAATACGCTTGGACAGTGAAGCTTGTTTACGGGCGACGTCGATTGCCAGCTCCAGCTTCACGTCACCCGTGCGGCGCAAACCGCCAATTGAGGCGATCCAAGAGCCAAACCCTGTTGCTTCCAGACGCAGCAGCGATAGACGCAAGGGGCGTTTGCAATCGATCCATATCATGCGGGGCAGCGAGAGCATCATCGGCATGCGGGCCACTTCTTGCCGGGTGGGGAGTTTGTAGAGGGCTTCGAGCCGTGAGCCGAAAGTAAGTTGTTGCTCCGCCAGACGAGCGCGCATGGATTCTTCCATCTCTTCCATTTCCTTCATGGACAGTTCGGCTGCGTTCACCTTGCGCGGAATCTGCGCGTAGAGGTAGCGTCCCACGAAACCGGAAAGGGTGACAGCCAACATGCTGAAGAAGGCCATGCCCGCGATGTTTCCGAACTTGAACGATGCATGGAAGGCAATGATGACTGGCGCTGCGGTGCCGAGAACCACGTGGAAATCAAGCCAGTGGCGTGAATTGCCCTGACGTGCAAGCCAGCCCCATTTTTTGCGTAACGGATAGAGGTAAATCAGGAAGAACAAGAGCACGCCCAACAAGCCGAGTTTCATCCCAACCGAGCCGCTCGGGCGGAGAATCTGGTGTTTCGGAGAAAACGGGCGGTCAGCGGCGCCGAGCGTGTAGTAGTCAAATCCGTATCCGGCAACGACCAGCACGAAGGCAAGTGCCAGCATCCATGCCAGAAACAGGCGGAGTTTGTGGCCGCGTTCAGGATCTTCGCGGGCGAGAATTGCTGATTGGATGCTTGCTTCGGCGCTCATGGTTTGGTGCCCCCAAATTCTGTCTGGATGGATGCGCGGAACCGTTTGTAGGAGCTAAACCGGTGGACATTCCGCCAATGCTGCTTGGGCGTTTCAACGTCGATGACCGCGGAGGCGGGCATCCAGTAAGCCTCGTCGGGATCGTGAAATTGAACGATGGAATAGTGAATTTCGCTGCGCAGATCGTGAAGGCCGAGGTCGTCCATACCGGAAGCGAGCGAGGTAACCAGCTGTACCACGGAACCTGTTTCGCGTTCGATCCAGACATCGCCGGCAAGCGGTAGAGGATAATTACGGTTGCGAAGTTGTATGGCAGCAGGAGAAGAAGCGCCGGGCACGGGTTTGAAATGAATTTTGACCAGCGCTCGGCCATCGATCACTTCTTCGCCAACAGGTTCGAACGTATAGCTTGGTTCGAAATTTTGGTGTAGCACGAGCAACATGCTGGAAAAGCCATTCGTAATGAGCAGAGTCCTGTTGGGATCTCGAAAAGCTTCCTTGTGCGCTTCGCGAGACTCTGCAAGTTTTAGCGAACCGCTGCGCGTGCTGGCGAGCAGTTGATATTCGAATACCGATTCCTCACGATACACAGGTTTGCCATTGCTGCCGACCAGTGTTTGCGAGACATCTTCAGTGCAGACGACGTTGGCCGATTGCTCGAAAAATTTGTCGATGCCCTTTCTGGCAAGTAGCAGGGAATTATTCGCGCGGACGAGAAAAGCCGGATCACCCGGTACGGGAGAAAGCTTGGCCGCGGTAGAAGCCTCGTCCGCGCGCATGGCAGAAATCGTTGTTTGTTCATGGGGATTTTGCGCGGCTCCGGCGGGTACGGCCGGTGACTGCGCCTCTAGCAGCACGGTGCAGGCAAGGATCGCGGCGAGAAGTGCGAGCAAAGCCAGCAGACGTTTCGGAAGCGTTGACGGGCGACTCAATGGCGTAGACCTCCGAAACGATATCCAAGTATGGTGGACCACTGGTTGTAGTTGAGTGTGGTTCCCTGGTACCAGCCAAAAACACCTTCGACGAAATAACGCCGGCCGAAGGAATAATCGATGGTGGCGTTGATGAAGTTTGCGTTGGTATTGGTCGACAGTTGCGAATCGAATTTCTGGATGCCCGCCATGAACTGCAGGTGAAGCGCATCAGTCAGACTTTTCGAGAGGGAGACCGATTCATATTGACCACTGCCGAAATCGCTGTTGAACCTGGAGAAGTGGGCATCAAAGAGCAGGCCTGTTCCCCTGATGTTGGTGAAGGAAATTCCATAGGCCTGATTGATCGAAGTTCGGGTATCGGTTGTGGTCTTGCTACGTCCGAGCGAAGCATACAGGCCAATATGCTGCGGAAGATCCAGCCGAACATCACCACTGAGTCCGGTAAACAGATACTTGTCGAGCAAGCCGGTACCGATCAGCAGCGGATCGAAGGTTGGGAGTTGGCGGAAGAAATTGTAATTTAAGCCGAAGCCGATGAGCTTCACGGGCTGAAAGTGCAGTGAAGAATAGCTCTGCGAGATCCCGGTTGGGTTGCTTCCTCCACCTTCGAGCGGAGACGTGCGAGCCGCGTCGACTTGCGTGGAGTTGTAAACAGAGATGTTGCGCTTCCAGTTGAGATTGTTTTCGAAAAATGCAAACTGACGAGCAACACGCCATTCAATGCTGGTCACTGCGAGGCCGGTCGTGCTGAGGAAGTGGAGATGGTCGAAATCACCATATTCGACGCTGGCAAACGTGCCGGCGATCCGCTGATCGGGGTTGTAGCTCCAGGAAGTCGGATCCGGAGCGGAGCCGGCAAACCCGCCAACGGTCAAGAGATAATTGATTTTGCGTCCGTAATAGCCGCCATCGATCGTGCTCAAACTGGGAGCCCAGGGAAGGTAAACGCGGCCGATGCCAGCGACGTTCGGCGAGTATGGACTTGAATATGTGAAACCCAGCTGGTAGGTCCGGTTAATGAGGTCGTTGAGCGTGGTCGTGCCAGTTCCAGGAATGTTCGTGGTGCTGTTGGTCAGATTTCCGCGCCAGTAGCCGTTGAAATTCCAGTACGTACCGGCGATATGCGTCATATCGGCATCGATCATCAGGCCGATCTGGGTGGAGTTCAGTCCCGACTCCTGAATCCCGCCATAGCTGAAGCCGAAGCGTCCGCGCATGGTGCCGACAACGCGCGATTCGGGATTGAACAGGCTGTTTTGAGTTTGCCGAATCTCAGCGTCTAGCGGGTCTCCATCGGTGAATGCAACGACGATAGGGTATCTGTCAGCTTCGCTGGCAGTTTCGGCGAGATGACGGTCTTCGACGCTTGTAGGAGCAAGAAACGCAAACTCGCCGACCTTGAGGTCTTCTGCGGAAGAGATGACGTCACAAACTGACGAGGAATCAGCCACGGAGACGACGCTCAGTTCGGCAATGTGAGGATAGCCGCGGAAACGAAGGCCGTCGGTTGCGGCGTTGTCCGGAGGCGGCGCAATGACCGATAATTTCATCCCCTCGCGGATATCGGCGTTGCGACCCGCATCAACGTAGACCGAATTATCGGCGATGTATTTGATGTGAAAGACCGTGGGTTTCCGGTCAGTAGAGCCCTCCTGGGCGAATGCAATTGGAGCGCGCAGTCCGAAGTAAAGACCGATAAAGGAAAACACCAGCAGTGTCAGCGCGAACGTCGGGCGCATGTCAGCCGCCACCGCCGTTTGCGTGGCAGTTGTAACAGGTGGTCGGTCCGTAGCTGTAGCCGTTTACATCCGCATGGGTCTGGTTGGTCTGGGTCTGCTGATGGGCAGATTGGGTGTGACAGTTGATACAGGTAAAGCTGGCGTAATTGGTGGCAACCTGGTGGCAATCATTGCAAACCGACTTGTGATGAGGGATGGGGAAGTAGGTATGGTCGAACGTGGCCCCAAGCCAGGATGTCGTCGTGTGGCAAGTGTCGCAGGTTGTTGGATACCCTGCAGACACATGATTCGGAACGCTGCCGCCGAGAGTCTGCGTACTGTTCCAATCGGCAGTATGGCATCCATAGCAAGCCGTGTTTGCGGCTGTGAAACTGTAATTGTTGCTGATATGGCAGAGATTGCACGCCGTCGTCGTATGCGCGCCCGTAAGAGCCCAACCCGTCGTACTGTGATCGAATGTGCCAGGTTTCCACGCCGCCGTGTTGTGGCAGGTAGAGCAGAGTGAAGTTGGGAAACCGGCGGTCGTATGATTGGGCACTCCGCCGCCCAGGGTCGCCGTAGAATTCCAGGTTGAACTGTGGCAACTGTAACAATCGGTGTTGGCGCTGGTCAGGTTGTAGTTGTTATTGATGTGGCAGGCAGTGCAAGCGGTTGTGACGTGCGCTCCGGTCAGCGGAAAGCCTGTGGTGCTGTGATCAAAACTGGCGGTGCCCCAACCGAGAGTCGTATGACAGTTCGAGCAATTCGCCAGTGCAAAGGCCGCGCCCGCGGTGGAGTGAGTGGGATTGTTGGTCTGTTGCCAGGTTGTCAGGTGGCATCCCGAGGTGCCGCAAGCTGTCGGGGCAATCTGTAGAGTGTAATTGTTCGAGATATGACAATCCGTGCAGGCATTGATCTTGCCCCCCGCTGAAGTGAACTGATGCAAATTCTGCAGAGGGAATCCAGTGGAAGTGTGGCTCCAGGTGGAAGTCCAATTTGTGGTGGTGTGACAGGTGGAACATTGCGATGTCGGGAATCCGGCCGCCGCATGATTCGGTACTGCGCCGCCAAGTGTCGCCGTGCTGTTCCATTCACTCTGATGGCAGCTGTAGCAATCGGTATTGGCCGCCGTGAAATTGTAATTGCTGTTTAGGTGACAATTCGCGCAGGGAGTTGTGCTGTGAACTCCGGTCAGCGGCCAGCCTGTGGTGCTGTGATCAAACGTCGCGGTAGTCCAGGTGATTGTGTTGTGGCAGGTCGAGCAGTTCGCGGCTGCAAAGGGAGCGCCCGCAGTTGGGTGAGTCGGATTGTTGGTCTGCTGCCAGGTTGTAAGGTGACATCCGGAATTGCCGCAATCGTTCGGCTGGATCGAAAGAGTATAGTTGCCATTGATGTGGCAGGCGGTGCAGCCAGAGGCTTTGCCCGCAGGTGCGAGCTGGTGCGAGTTGGTCAGGGGAA
The DNA here is from genome assembly GCA_963723725.1 of Candidatus Acidiferrales bacterium. Classification (GTDB taxonomy): domain Bacteria; phylum Acidobacteriota; class Terriglobia; order Acidiferrales; family UBA7541; genus Acidiferrum. The sequence continues at coordinate 51,332 of CAVRSA010000006.1, read as the reverse complement.
AACCGGTGCTGCTGTGGTCGAAAACACCGTTGGCCCATACCGTGATGGTGTGACACGTGGAGCAAGCGGAAGCGGTCTGAGGGAAATTTGCCGAGATGTGATTGGGAACATTTCCGCCGAGAGTCTGCGTGCTGTTCCAAGCAGACAGGTGACAGCTCAAACAATCCGTGGAGCTCAACGTGTAGTTGTTGTTGACGTGGCACGCGGCGCATGGCGTCGGTGTGGGGGACATGTGCGTGCCAGTCAGAGCGAAACCGGTTGAAGCGTGATTGAATGTCGAAATATCGGTCCACGCGATGGTGTCGTGACACGTCGAGCAATTGGCAACGGCAAACTGTGAACCAGCTGTCGGATGGGTAGGATTGTTGGTCTGTTGCCAGGTCGAAAGATGGCAGCCGGAGTTGCCGCAATCAGTTGGCTGAATCGATAGATTGTAATTGCCGCCGATGTGGCACTGCGTACAAGCAGTGACCTTCCCGGCAGGAGCCATTTGGTGCGAATTCGCCAGGGGAAACCCGGTGCTGCTGTGGTCGAATACGCCGTTTGACCAGGAAGTGATCGTATGGCAGGTTGCGCAGGCGGACGCACTCGTCGGGAAATTGGCCGCTACGTGGTTGGGGACGTTGCCACCGAGTGTCTGCGTGCTGTTCCACGCCGCCTGGTGACAGCTCAAACAATCTCCAGAATTTAGACTGTAATTATTATTGACGTGGCAGGAAGCGCAGGGAGTAGGGGTGGGCGACATGTGCGTGCCGACGAGGCTGAAACCGGTAATGCTATGGTCAAACGAAGCGGAGTCCCACCCGGCCGTGGTGTGGCAGTTCGCACAATTCGATGCCGCAAACGCTGCCCCGGAGCTGGAGTGAACTGGAGTTGTGGTTTGCTGCCATTTCGTAAGATGACAACCGGAATTTCCACAGTCGGTGGGTACAATCTGCAAGTCGTAGTTGTTGTTGATGTGGCAAGACGCGCACGGGACATTGGCGTGACCGTTCGTGAGCAAAAATCCCGTCGTGCTGTGATCGAAAATGGCCGTCGTCCAGCTAACTGTGCTGTGGCAAGTCGCGCAATTCGAAGCGGCAAAGGCGGTTCCCGCCGTGGCATGTGGGGGATTGTTGGTTTGCTGCCATTGGGTTAGGTGACAATTCTGGCAGGCACCTGAAGTGAGATTGTAATTGTTGTTGATATGGCAGGAACCGCACGGAACATTGGCGTGTCCGTTCGTGAGCAAAAATCCCGTGGTGCTGTGATCAAAAATGGCAGTGTTCCAGCTGGTGGTGTTGTGGCAACTGGCGCAATTTGCGGCGGCAAAAACCGGACCTGCAGAAGCGTGCGGAGGATTGTTGGTCTGCTGCCACTGGGTTAGATGGCAATTCTGGCAGGCACCTGAAGTGAGATTGTAGTTATTGTTTACGTGGCAGGCCGTGCAAGCAAGATTGGCATGGCCGTTTGTCAGCAGAAAGCCTGTAGTGCTGTGATCAAATTTTGCGCCGAGCCAGCTATCGAAGCCGTGGCATTGGTCGCATTTGCTCGAGGCGAAAGCGGATCCAGCTTTGGAGTGATTTGGATTGGTGGTGTTCTGCCAATCCTTCAAATGGCAGGAATCGCATTGCGTTTCAAGGCCTAAGAACTGTCCAACCGCTGCACTCTTGTGGCAGGAATCGCAGGGAACAGCGGCGTGCGCGCCAAGGAGGGGAAAGCGGTTCTGATGATCCTGAACCTGCTTGGGTGCAATATTCCAGCCTTTGACGGTGTGGCACTGCGCACAATCGGAACCCATCTGCCGCCGATGAATATCCGCGTGGCAGTCCGCGCAGTTCTTGCCAACGTTTGTGAAAACCGGTTGACTGTGGCATTGAACGCATTTCACTTTCTCGTGCAAGCCACGCAAAGGGTATCTGGTTTTGTTGTGATCGAATTCGGGAACGATACGGATTGGACGCCAGCCCGCGGAAGTGTGGCAATTCTCACAAGGGATGTTGATGGGACCGTGAGGATTGCGCGTGGTTTGATTCTGCTGGGCAAAGGGGAGAACCGCTGCAGCGTTCGGGACGGGGGCAGGCTCTGGACGTGCGGGTGCTGACGGAAAAGCGAGGAGAGCCCAGAGAGCGAACTGGAGCAACGTGAGCGTAGTAGTCTCCGGAAGCGCGGTTAGGGCAGGGGCCGCGCAGGGCCTGTTGAAAATCTCATCAAGTGTCCAATTTCGCCCACACTCGGAACAACTGGCCAAGAGTACAGTTCTGGGTCAGATGTTAGCTCTCACCGAGGAGGCGAAAAGGGCTAAGGCATTGTGGTAGAGCGAGTTGCGCGGGGAGAAACGTGACCGAAGGACAGAGATTTTAGGGGCTACCGACTGGACAAAACCAGCGCCTCGGGCTTGGGACAGGGGTTCAGGAGAGTGGCAGGGAATTCATGATCTTGGGGTTATCGCCGTGACAGTCGACGCACTTGGCGGGGGCATTCTTGTAGAGCACAACCGTTTTATCAGCGACCGTTTTGCTCTGCGTATGGCAATTGCCGCACAGGACGTTCGCGTGCCCACCGGTTAGGGCGAAGTGTGTGCGGGTGTCATGATCGAATGTAGAAGGAACCCAGCGCTGGGCAGTATGGCACTCGATGCAATGGGTTTTTCCGTCTTTGGCGACGAACTGAGAATCGTGAGCGTCGAGATGGCAGGCTTCGCATTGCCGCGATGTGCCTTTGAACCGTGATTCATAGCTTGCGGTAGCTTTGTGGCACTCGCCGCAGGAAACGGTGCGGTGTACTCCCTGCAACGGGAACTTGGTTTTGGAATGATCAAAGCCGCTGATGTCCACCCATGATTTTACAGTGTGGCAGGCTTCGCAGCCGAATGCCGTTCCATTGACACGCTTTCGCGCCATGCGATCAGTAAACTCGCCCTTATGGGGGTCCTTATGACAAGCGGTGCACGTGCGGTCTTCGAAATGGAACGGCAAGACTTTGTCGGCGCGACCTGCGGCACCTATTTTGTGGCAATCCCCGCAAGGAACCGCTACGTGCGCGCCCGTCAGTGCGAAGTGCGTGTTTTTGTGCTGCGCGATGGTGAAGGTGGTGCGATGGAAATCAATAACGGTGTGGCATGGCTCGCAACGATTGTTGTAGGGCGCGGCGGCGAACTGATTGTCGTGTGCGTCTTTGTGGCAACCGGCGCAGGCTGAGAATTTTACATTGTAAATCGTATCTTTACCCGCAGGGAGGTGGCACTTCGCGCATTCGACCTGTACGTGTTTGCCCTTCAGCGGATAGTTGGAGCTGTCGTGTTCTTTCACGCCAAACAGCGAGGGCTTCCAGCCTTCCAGGTTGTGGCACTCCGAGCATTCGCCTTTTTTCTCCCGCTGTTCGAATTGACCCTTGTGCGGGTCGGATTTATGGCAATCACTACAATTGGCAAACACCATCCGCGTCTTGAAATCTCCATTCAAGTGACAAGCGGTGCAGGCAACCTGCGCGTGTTTGCCAATAAGAGGATATTTCGTTTTTGAGTGATCGAAGTCGAAACCCGACAGCAAATTCTTCCAGCTGCTGGTCGTGTGGCAAGTCTCGCAGGATTTCTTGAACTCACCCTTGTGCGGATCGACATGGCAGGCCGTGCAAGTGTCGAACTTCAGGTTCTGATAGCGCACCGGCGACCCGGGTGCCTCCGCCTTATGACACTTTTCGCAGGCAACCTTGTTGTGCAGGCCCGTCAAGGGATATCGCGTTTTTGAGTGATCAAAATCCTTGGCCGCTTTCCAGCTCTCTTCGTTATGACATTTGGCGCAGTCATTTCCGAGCTGACCCTTGTGCGGATCTGTGTGACAAGGCGTGCAGTTGGGCGATTGCCCAAAAAATGATTTGCTCAGATCCTTCATCTTGATCAGTTCGCGATTGGCCGGAAGCATGTGCGCGGGAGTGTGGCATGTTTCGCAGTGCAGGTTGGCGTGTTTGCCTTCCAGTTTGTAACCGGTCAGCCTATGGTCGAATTTCTGCAAGGAGGGCTCCCATCGAATCAGGTGGAAGACCTCGCCATTGTGTTCCAGATGACAGCGAACGCAATCCTTGCCATTTGGATTCCGCATTTCAAGTTCAAAGTGATAGCCGTGACGGGCGGAAAGATCCTGTGCAATTTCCTTGTGGCAGTCAATGCACTTAAACATCGGAATGCTGGTTCCGAAAGAATGACAGGAAGCGCACTGAGACGTGCCCGTCAGGGAAGAATGTGAGTTCGAAAGGGAACCCGGAGAAATCTGGGCCCAAGCGGCAGGAGAAACAAGCGCAACGACGCCCAGAAGCAGGAACGAAAAAAACAGAACTCGTCCGAGGAGCGTTCGAACCGACCTTGTCTTTGTGCTGCCCAGCGCGCTCTCGCGCACGCGGCCCTCCGTCTCCTGGGTGAAAAGGAGTTACGCGAGCGGGATGCGTAACCAAAAGTGGCAAGACGTCGCCACTGAGAGGAATAACAGGGAAATGGCGTCACTGGATAGCTGTACCGAAGTCCAGAGATGGGCGATGAGTAATCGTGGAAAAATCAGGAATTGTAAAACTTCGAAGTTGACAACCGAAGGTGGCGGGTGTATTTAACTTAAGGGTTAAATACGAAATGACTGCTGATCGCTTGACTACAACGTTTGCAGCATTGGCCGATCCCACCAGGCGGGCCATTCTGGCTCGCCTGGTGACGGGTGAAGCGTCGGTAACTGAATTGGCGGAGCCGTTTGCAATGAGTTTGCCGGCGGTCTCAAAACACCTAAAGGTGCTTGAGAAGGCTGGACTGATCACCCGCGGACATCATGCGCAGTGGAGGCCGTGCCAGTTAAAGGCAGCTCCCCTCAAGGATGTTGCCGACTGGGTCGAGCACTACCAGCGCTTCTGGGAAGAAAGCTTCGACCGATTGGGAGACTACCTGGCCGGATTGAAAGCGGAAGAATCAGAAATCAAGGAGAAGAAACATGGCCGCAAGCAAACAGGGGAGTAGTGCGATTGCGACAGGAGTAAACGCATCGGACAGCGAAATCTTCCATTCCCGCGTATACGATGCGCCGCGAGAGCTGATCTGGCAGATGTGGACGGAACCAGACCGCGTTTCACAGTGGTGGGGGCCCAGAGGCTTCACGACAACGACTTCGAAGATGGATGTGCGGCCCGGCGGCCTGTGGGAGCACGTGATGCGGGGTCCGGACGGGAGAGAATATCCAAACAAAATTGTCTATGTGGAAGTCGTGAAGCCGGAGCGACTCGTGTATAGCCACGAGTCGTATCCGCCGTTTCGCACGACGATCACCTTTGAAGTTCAAGGTGAGAAAACAAGAGTTTCAATGCGCATGGTATTTGAGACCGCCGATTTGCGAAACAAGGTGGCGAAGGAATTTGGCGCCGTGGAAGGACTGCAGCAAACGATGGGACGTCTTGACGAATTTTTGCCGAACACACCTCTGGTGATCGAACGTACCTATCAGGCACCGCTCGATACGGTCTGGAAAGCGATTACCGAAGTCAGCCAGATGCGGAAGTGGTTCATGGGCGAAATCAATGCGTTCAGGGCAGAAAAAGGATTTGAAACGGAATTCGCCGTGCGGCACCAGGGCAAGGACTTTCCGCATCTCTGGAAAGTACTCGAAGTGGTACCGCAAAGAAAAATTTCGGTGGAGTGGAAATTTGGGGGATACAGTGGAGCCTCGGTGGCGACGATGGAGTTGTTTGAAGAAAAAGAGGGCACCAGGCTGCGTTTGACGCACGAGGGCGTTGGAAATTATCCGAAAAACGCCACCGACCTCGCGAAACAAAACTTTGCAATGGGCTGGAACGCTCTGGTTCATAGGCAGCTGGCGGATTATTTACGAAAGGTACTGGCCGTCAGGACCCTCGTTATTACACGGGAATTCGACGCGCCGAGAAAAGTTGTCTTCGACGGGTGGACCGATCCGCGACAGATGGCGAAATGGTGGGGACCTCGCGGATTTACGAATCCGGTATGCGAGCTGGATGCGGTAGCAGGCGGAAAGATCCGCATCGACATGCGTGCGCCAGATGGTGCGGTCTATCCCATGAGTGGAAGATTTGACGAAGTCATTGAGCCGGAGCGGCTGGTGTTTACTTGCTGGGCGCATTACAACGCCGACGGTGACGCTCAACTCGAGGTAGTAAACGCGGTTACGTTCATGGAACAGAACGGAAAAACGAAAATGACGCTTCAAGCATTTGTGATGAAGGCGACGGAAGCAGTGGCGGTTCCAATGGCCGGAATGGAGCAGGGCTGGACGGAGAGTCTGCTGCGATTTGCGGAAGTCGTGGCTCCCGGAGCAAAACCATGAGGCGGGTCATCGTTTCCAATCTGATGTCGCTGGACGGTTTCTTTGAGAGACCCAACAAGGAGTTCGACTGGTTCGTGCCGGACGAAGATTTCCTGGAATACGCAAGGAAGCTCCTGCGTTCGGTGGATACGATCCTGTTCGGACGAATCACCTATCTACATATGGCGGCGTACTGGCCCCATGCTCGACCGGATGAGATCGCCGATAAGATGAACGGCCTCTCGAAGGTTATATTCTCTAAGACTCTGGAAAAGGCGCTCTGGAGCAATTCGCGACTGGTTCATACAGATGCGGCCGAGGAAGTGGCGAAGATGAAGAAGGCGCAGGGCGAAGACATCGTGATTTTTGGCAGTGCGAAGTTGGCGTCTTCGTTGTTGCAGGCTGGACAAGTCGACGAATATCGCGTGATCATCGATCCAATTCTTCTAGGCTCAGGGAACTCCCTGTTTCCGAATATAAAAGAGAAGCTAAAGTTGAAACTGCTCGGCGCGCAAACGCTCCCGTCCGGCGTCGTGATTCTTTCCTACGGGAAATACTGATTGCCGCGGGCTGCGTTGAGACGAGGCTTGACTCAGAACGATTTAATCAAAAGGGGGATGCTTCAAAAATGGTGCCCGAAAGAGGACTCGAACCTCCACGACCGTGAGGCCACTAGCTCCTGAAGCTAGCGCGTCTGCCAATTCCGCCATTCGGGCACAAGAAACGAACTTGTGAGGCAAGCAACATTTTGCGGCCCGCTGCTGTGTTTGTCAATGAATGCAAACACGGGAGAGCTGCGGCCGGATTTCTCGTGGGACCCAGCATTTTGAAGAAATAGGCATTTCATGGAAGGAAAGCGACGGGCCTAAGCGGCGTCATCATTCCGGGTCGATTGGTCCCATAAACTACTGAAACTAAGGCTTATATTCGAGGCACGGGGCCGTGGCGGAGTTCGATGCGTTTCCTCTGACGTAACGTGGGCCGGTGAATGTCGGGTGTGAGCTCTGGCACTAGTAATCGCATTGCACAGTGTTATACTTCGCACGAATTCGCCTTGCCAGCAACCCAAAGCTGGCATCGACCGATTCCCAGGGGGATTTATGGAACAACTGGAATCAGTCTTTCAGGGCCCAATGCTTTATCTTCTGATTGTCTGGGGTATCGTCACACTCGCTTTCATCGTTCTGATGATCTGGCGAAGCCTCCTATCCAGCCACGAAGACGATCAGATGTTCTTGGACTCCGCTCAAGCTCCGATGGAACGCGAACAGCGAGAATTGATTGGCAAAATCGATCGGCTGTCGCGCCCGCTTATGACCAGTGGAATTGCTTCTGGAGTTTTACTGCTGGTTATTGTGGGAATGGTCGTTTACCAGGGTCTGAGAAACTTCTAGATCTGACGCTGCGTGCCAGGACCCATCTCGATGGCCAGACTTTAAGGTTTGGCCGGAGTAGCAGGTAGGGTCTGCCCGGAAGGACCCGCGGTCTGCGGAAGGGCGTTGTCCACGACCGACGTGTGGTTGTGGATGATCATCCACTTGTCCGCACGTTTCTCAAATACCAGTGTGGTCTGCCCGCGTGCGCCGGTTTGCTGTCCGTCGACAACGCCTGAAAATTCCCACTGGTAACAAACAGAAGCGCTGTTCCCGTTGATACGGATGAGAGTGTTGACGCGATCCATGCGGATTTGCTGAACCCGAGTGCGTTGAAAATTGTAACTGGAGAGATAATTGTCCCAGCCAACGACTGGCGGGGCCCATGTTCCGTTCACCACAACCACGTCATCAGCAATATTCTTGTGGAGTTTTGTGATGTCGCCAATTTGCCATGCGCCGATCATTTCGGAAATGGCGAAGTCGATCTTCTCCTGGTCTGTCATCTTGTCCGTCATTTCCTTGCTGACGGCTTTTGTGCCTTCGGCGTCCGCCTGATCGATCTGTGCCTGAGTCTTTTTTTTCTGTGCGCAGGCAGTTGAAGCCATAGCCAGGCTCATGCCTAGCGCGAATAGTGCCGACAAATATCGAAACAGCTTGCTTCTCATTTCAATTCCCTCTGACAAATCCGATCAGATTCCGGCGTTCTTCATGATTCGCTGTGCATCAAAAGCATAACGCAATGTGAGCATCGAGGTGTGCGATGTGCCTAGTTGGTTTACGAGAACGACCGTTCATCCATTCTTGAGTTTTTGGCAGCGTTGAGCATGAAATGCCGCGTCGCCTACATTTTACGCGGAGCGCTAGGTTGTGGCGTTCGGGCGCAGAGAAGATTCACAAATAGTCGATAGGCCCCGGGTACTCCTTCCGGAAGCTCCCGGAAAAAGGAGAGCCCGGTGTAAATATAGATTCCCTTCCCGAACTGTGTGTACACGAGGCCTCCATTCAGGGGTGATTCGTTCGGATCGGCTATCGAGAAAAGAGGAGTGTAACGAGAATCAAAATTGCTCCAGAAATAGAGCCCACGTTCCTGTATCCAGTTGTCGAAATCGGCTTGGGTGATCTTGTTGGGGCGATTGAGAAGAGGGTCATCTGGCTTCAGGAACGTGACGTGGGCATTTTCATCAGTGATCCGTGGTGTAGGAGTTCCGATTTTTGCCGGATAGGGAGCTGGCTCCAGTTTGTCCCAGACATTGTCACGATTGTACTGCACCACGAGCGTCCCGCCGTTTGAGACGTAATCGAGCAGGCGCTTGTTCGAGCCCGCGAGTTCGGGACGAAGTTCGTAGGCTCGGACGCCGACAACGATGGCGTTGAATCTGGAAAGATTCCCATAGGTAAGCGCGTTTGGGTCGAGAAGGTCAACCGTGATACCGATGCGGCGGAGTGCCTCGGGAACGGGTTCGCCTTCTGCAGAGATGTAACCCAAATGGAGATTGGGAGGAACGTTGATGCTGAAGGCGTGAACGGTCGTCTGTGCCGGCTCGCTCCAGAGAAGTGTGGGCATCGAGGGAAGAGGCTCAAGCGAAGTCGTGAATTTTTCATCGCCGCGTTTCGCGTAAGCGGTGATGACGTAATTTCCGGGTGCCAAGTCTGCAGGAGGCGTGACGGTCAATTTCGCGTACTGGTCACCGCTGCCTTCAAATTTCACTTCAACAGCAGCAGTGGATTTTAGTCCGTCGGGCACATCGAGGCCTACACTCACGTTTGCGGCTTTCGTGGAATAAGAATGCACGCGGAGCAATACATCGAATGGTCGATGAGCTGCGTCAAGCACCTGCACCGCCTGCTGCGGCTCAACAGCGAGCGTATATGCAGGAACGATACGAAGCGGCACGCGAACAACGCTTGTGGAGGTAGCCTCCAAATGAGTAATGGGAACAGTGACGAAGCGAATCTTCTGCGGGTCTGCGACGTCTTTCAGGATCACATTGGCAATGGAGGGAGGTTCGGGCAAAAGCAAATCGAGTGGTGTCGGAGCTGACTCGACGGCGTCGAATGAGCCGGCCGATTTTCCCGGTTTTGAGGATTCTTCGAGCAGGGTTGTAATCTTTCTGTTTCCAACCCAGATTTCCGGCGGGCCTTGTACCGGGCATCTCACGCCTGAACGGCACCGGAACGAGACAGTGACCGTGCACTGTTCCCCGACGACAATATCGCCGCCCGACGAATCAATCTCCGCCTGAAAACCTGCAGCTAGCAAGAGCGCACGAACAATGGTGTCAATCTCCAAGTGAAGATCCGCTTCGCGCGGTCCGTCCGGCGACCCGATACTGGCCAGAACTTTCTGTGCATCAACAATTTGATTTGTTGCCGAGGCGTAATCGAGTCTAAGCACCGAAGCGCGGGCCTGCTCGAGATCGCCGTCAACGATTTTCAACTTTTCGCACCAGTCAGAGTGGTCTGCACACGTTTTTCCGCCCGCGTCGTCAAAGAGACGAGTGAGTGGTGTGGCGAGCGCAGCCGAGTCAAAGGGTTTACCGTCTTCACGAACCAGAGCCACGCTACGACGTATAAACGGCGAATTCAGAAAGCCAGCGATCCCTTGAGTTCGATGATTGGCAAAAGCGTCAATTCCAATTTGCCGCCAGCTTTTCCCATAAAGCGAAGAGACCTCATCCAGGGGGAGAACGTAACCTTTAGGATTCTCGCCGCGGTCGAGATCCAGAATCTGTACCGCATCTGCCCCGCCGTTCCACGGCTCGAACCCCTCCTTGAGCAAACCCGGAAAAGTCTGGGTGTCGGCGGCAAACTGGACAGCCTTTGGAGTCCAGATACCAGAGGCCTGATGATGTCCGTGGCCCGTATGCACGCCGCCCCAGTTGTTGATGACAATATTTGGCCGAAACGAGCGGATGACCCGAACCATGTCTTCAAGAACGGAGTCGCTCCAGACCTTTTCGGTCTCTTCCGGTGTCTTCGAAAAGCCGAAGTCGCGGGCACGTGTGAAATAGAGTTTTACGCCGTATCCTCGCGTAGCGGCGAGCAATTCCTGCGTGCGGATCAGCCCAAGTTGTGGTGCTTGTTCGGGGCCCAGTGCGTTTTGTCCTCCTTCGCCCCGGGTAAGTGAAAGAAGCGCCACATCGGCATGCAACCCACGTGCGAGGTAAGTGAGAACTGCCGCGCTTTCATCGTCTGGATGTGCGGTGATGTACAAGATCCGGGTCGTGACCCGGGCCGAGTCGATCGCTTCAACGGTTTCAGGAAGACCGGGGCCAGTACCCGGAGCAGCAGGAAATTGCGCTTGCGAACAGGCTGCAGTGAGTAGATTGCCGAGCACAATGGCCAGCCAAACACAAACTAAACGCTTCACGCGCCCTCCTCGATAAACGCCGCCGTCTCGCCGTTCTTATTCTCGTCGATGCCGCCCGGTGCCTGAAACGGCCAGAAATTCCTGAGCCGCGCCCAAACCATGTAGGCCGTCACGCCCAGCGCAATTTCCATCAAGCCGTACTTGCGTGCCGGGCCTGTCTGCAAAAAAAGCCATGCCCAACCTATCATCGTAAACACCGCAGGCAACGGGTACAGCCACATTTTAAATGGAAGGCGCTCCGTGCCCCAACGCCGGCGCAATAAAATGACCCCGACGGCCTGACCGATGAATTGAATGATCAAGCGCATCGCCAGAATTCCCGCGATCGCCGTTTCCAAGCGGAGCACGATGCTGAAGGTGAAGGCCAGCGCTCCTAGCACCAGCAGGGACACGTGAGGGAAGTGCTTTGTTGGATGCAATTTGGCGAAAAAAGGGAAGAAATTCCCATCAAGCGCCGCAGAATACGGAACGCGTGAGTAACCCAGTAACAGTGAGAAAATGGACGCGAGCGCGATCCACAATACCATCCAGGTCACGAAATGCGCTGCACCGATGCCATACAGTCTCTCAACAAAAAGGCTGGCGATGAAAGGAGAATGTTGCGCTTCGCGCCAGGGGATTACGCCGAGGAGGCTGGTTTGCAAGGCGATGTACAGAATGGTAATGCCCAAAATCGAAAGAAAAATCCCGCGCGGAATATTTTTCTCCGGATTCCGGATTTCACCCCCGAGGTGACAGATATTGTAGTAACCCCAATAGCTGTAAATCGTATTGACCATCGCGGCCCCAAGTCCCGCGAACCACAAAGAGGACAGATGAAACGCGCCTGGCGGAAAATCGAACGCCAGCTTGGGGTTGAAGTGGCGCAAGCCGCCATAGATGAGCCAAAGCATCGTACCGACGACGCCTGCCCAGAGCAGCACGGAAATTTTTCCGATAGTCTGAATCCGGCGATACAGAAGAATAACCAGAAGGATGACGAGTCCGCCGGAAATGCATTTCCCCTGCCAATAGGTTAGCGGATGCAAATAGCCAGCGTAACGCGCGAAGCCGATCGATGCCGAAGCCACCGAGAGTGGTGCCTGCACGAATGTCTGCCAAACAAATAAGAAGGACATCATACGGCCCCAGCGGCCAGGCCCGTAGGCTTCGCGCAGAAAAACGTAAGTGCCGCCCGCTTTTGGCATGGCCGCGCCAAGTTCAGACCATACGAATCCGTCCAGCGTGGCCAGCAAGGCTCCCGCCAGCCATGCGACCATTGCCTGCGGACCACCCATAGCCTTGATGACGAGCGAACTGACTACAAACGGACCGATGCCGACGATCTCGATCATGTTCAACGCGACGGCTTCCTTCAGACCGAGTCCGCGCTCCAATTGTACGGGCGCTCCCCACGGGGGCACGCCTGGAGTCTCGCGTTTTTGTAGTTCATTCATGCGCTGCGAGAATATCACGCTCTTCGCGCGAGCCTGGCATGAAGACACATTTTCGGATGACAGGTTTGGGTGAAGTGGTGATTTATTGCGACAGCATTTTGATTTGCATCCCTCATTGAACAGCTTAAACTTGTGCCACGAAGGTTTAATTCCATTCACCTTCTTCGGGATAATGCGGCGATTCCTTTCTCTCCTGTTCCTGCTGTCGTGTGGTGCGGCACTGTGCGGCGCCGCACCACCCCTGACTCTACCCAGCGGAACAGATAAAATTCTGAAGGATATTTACTCCGGAAGACTCGACCTGGCAGTCAGTGAAACGCAGCAGATGCAACAGCAGGCTCCCGATCACCCGCTCGCCTACATCTTGGAAGCTGAAGCACTGTGGTGGAAAATCTGGTGCTCTTCGGCAGAATTCAAATACGGAATGACCATGCCACGGCACCGGGAACGAATCGCTTCAGACCAGCGCTATCTTGACGTTTCCGCAAAGGCTCTGGCGATCGCCGAAGCAAGATTAAAGGAAAAGGAATCCGCGGAAATGTATTTCTACGCGGGGATGGCGGAAGCGGCAGTCTCCCGGCTCTACGGCTTGCGCTGGGAATATCGGAATACGGCGCGTGCCGGAGTCCACGCCCGAGATAGCTTCGTACGTGCGCTGGCACTTGATCCACAACTGGCCGATGCGGACATGGGCCTCGGGTTATACGACTACTACGTGGATACGCTGTCTGCCATGGCACGCGTCATGAGATTTTTCATGGGAATCCCCGGCGGGACAAAAACGGAGGGCATTCAGCTGCTCTATCGCTCGATCCGCTCCGGCCAACTGACGCCAGTAATATCCCGCTTTTATCTGGCGATCAATCTGCACAATTACGATCAGCGGTACGAAGAGGCGTTATTTGTGATAACGCCTCTCGTCGAGAACTATCCCGACAATCCGCTGTTCTGGCTGGCACAAGGGGATTTATTCGGGAAGCTAGGAAGAAAGGCACAAGCGCTGCAAGCGTATAAAACGGCCGAGGCGGCTGCCGTCAAGGTGTCCGATCCCGCGATGAAGCAAAAACTGAACTTCTTGGCGCAACAATCGATTGCCGCGATTTCAAGCTCCGGGTCCGTCAAATAAACAAAGAGCCCGGAGGTGTCACGGAAAGTTTTCCCTTGAGCCGCGAATGCGCAATAATAGGATGGGGTAAGGCGGTCCACCTGCAAGGCCCGACTGCACCGGGATGTTCCCGGGTTGCTCAAATCGCGGTCAACGCATGTAGTGGTTCTTGCATCTCAACCCAATCAGGTGCGCTCAAGTTGTAGCTGCCCATCGAGGGGGGCTACTGTGGCGCGATTCTATCGTTTGCATATGTGAAGGAGTCCGGATGAAGCGGTTTTTGACAGCATGTGCTGTCGTATTCACCCTCGGAGTACTCGGGGGCTGCAGCCAAGGCAATACCTCGGTCCAGACAGCTACCGGTGCCTCCATCATCTCTGTGTCGCCGTCGGTCGTTCTCTATGGTGGACCGCAATTTACCTTGACCGTATTCGGGTCGGCGCTGAACGGATTCACGACCAAGACTGTCGTGCAGTGGAATGGACAGAATCTGGTATCGACCTACGTCGATGTAACAACCGTAACCGCGGTTGTGCCCGCATCGCTGATCTCGAAGCCCGGGACAGCCTACGTCAACGTGCATGCGCCTCAGTCGGGAACGGGAGAGAACGGTCTATCGAATTCACTGGCGCTGATTGTTGCGGGTTCTCCAAATCCCGTACCCGTGCTGTCAGGAATTTCTCCATCAAGCGCACCCGTGTGTACTGCAAAATGCTCGAACGTTGCGGTTACCCTGACCGGCTCGAATTTTCTCCCGAATTCAACCAATGGTGGTTCAACCGTGACCTATACGGGTGTGGCTACACTGGGCGTGCAGACCGCGATCAACATCACCAGCATCAGTTCCACCCAGATCAAGGCGGTAATTCCTGCCTCCTATCTGGCCTCTGCGGACCCTGCCGCCAAAATTGACGTGATCAATCCGCCTAGCGCTCCCTGTATCGTTTCGAGCTGCCCTGAACTGGGCGGCGGGGATACGAATCAGCCCCCCATTACTTCACAGAATTTTTCGGTGGGAGCTGCTGCACCAAACGCGGCAACGGATTCCGGGGCCGCGCTTGCAGTTTCCGAAGAAACTCCAGCTCTCAGTCAGGACGGACGCTACGTCGCTTATTCTTCAGCTCAAAACGGCATCAACCAGATTGTCATGAGAGACACTTGCCTTGGTGCGGATAAAGACTGCTCGCCGAGCACCAACACTGTCTCGGCGGCGTTAGATGGGGCAGCAGGAAATGCCGATAGTCATTCGCCAGTGATCAGTGCTGACGGAAGATTTGTGGCCTTCAGCAGTGCTGCAACAAATCTGCTCGAAAATGCCCCGAAGGGTAGACAAATCTACATGCGAGATACATGCACAGGGGGGCCAGCCGGCTGCAAACCGTCGCTCGCCTTGATTTCCTCTGACCCCGAAGGTTTACTGGCGGGAACGGAAGCGATTCTGCCCTCTATCAGTTCTTCTGGGCGGTTCGTAGCATTTGTGGCGATTACACCCGACGCGACTGCAAAGGACGCTGCGGCAGAAGCTGGGTCCCAGAATCCCGCCACTCCGAACAGCGGACTGCGGCAGGTCTTCCTCCGCGACACCTGCTTCAACACGCCGAATTGCACGCCAAAGACAACGAGAATCTCGTTGCAGCCCGGCGACGCCCCAGCCAACTCCACGAAACCTGCTGGACCGGCCTTGAGCGGGCTCGCGAAACAGATTGCGCTGGCGAACGAGAAAAGCGCGACCGTCTTCACAGATACCATTCCGGTAAACGATAGTGTGTTTTTGGCGTTGCCAACAGAACAGAAATAAATCATCAACAACCGTTGGCACGGAGAGAATCGGGGAGAGAGACCGGCTCTCCGGGCGAAGCAGCGTGCCTTTCGATTGCAGAACGTGTACTGCCGCGCCGGGGTATCAGACGAAGCCCAGATTGTTTGTCGAGAAATTAGCCAGGTTTGGAAAAATGGTTGGCAAGTCCGCGTTGCTTACGCCAAACCAGGATGCAAGCGTTGCGGCGTATTGATCGAGCGCCGTCGTCGGAATCCAGCGGCCGTTATTGCCGGCATCGTCGGGGCCAGCCAGCACGAGCGTTGGAAACGTTCCATAGACATTGTTGCCCTTCACCGCACCTCCCTGAATCATTTGGTGGCTGCCCCAAGCATGATCAGTGCCGGCATTTGTTCCCGGCTGAAGCGTCCGGTTAAATTCTGAAAGTGTGAACGTCGTTACATTGTTGGCCACGCCCAATTCCTGAGTTGCCTGGTAAAAGCTGTTCATTGACTGGCTGAGATCGCTCATTAACTTCACATGTTGAGGGAGTTGATCGCTGTGCGTGTCAAATCCGCCCGTGGAGCAAAAGAAAATCTGCCGGCCAACTCCGAGTACACTGCGAGCGGCAATGACTTTCGCCACCTGATTGAGTTGTTGAGAAAGATAGCTGGTGCCAAATGGAGTGCTGAGCGGATTGATATTATTCAATGCATCGGCCAGAGTCACGCCATATTGCACAGCTTGGCCGGTCACGAGGTTTGCGGATTGAACAAGCGAGAGACCGCTGTCGAACGTCAATAATTGCTGAGTGGCCTGAAAGCGTGCTTGCGACGCAGCTGAGGAATCAAAGCCCTGAAGCCCGGGCGCGGAATAAGGAGTCATCGTGAAGGGACGTGTGACATCGCCCGTACAGAAAATTGCGTTGCCGCTGATCGACAGAATCGGCGGAAACTGAGCGCTGCCGTTGTAGGTTCCCTGCAAATTGTCTGCAACCTTGCCGGCCCAGCCCGCTGTCTGCGCACCTGACAATTGGGCACTCTGCCATTGATCCTGCTGGTCGGAATGGGAATAGAGGTTCACGGGCAAATTTGTGTACTGCTTGTACTGCGCTTGCGTGGTCGGCTGTACCAGTGTTCCAACGTTGGCCAATACCGCCAGATTCTTCTGGTTATTAAACAGGCTCTGAAGCTCCGGCATGTTCGGATGTAGGGCGAAATTTGCCTGAGTTCCAGACTGCAAGGGAAGAACCTGGCCTTGCGGCAAAGCGAGCCCGCCGCGGGATTTCTGATAATTCGAATAGCCCGTGGCATCGATAGGGATCAGCATGTTATTTGCATCGTTTCCGCCAAACAAGAAGATGCATACAAGTGCCTTGTAGTCCGTTGTGCCCTGCGCCAGGGCACTAACCAGGCCGAACTTGCTGAGCCCGCCAACCAGTGCCGCGCCCGCCGCGGAACAGCAGCTCAGGCGCATGAAGTCTCTACGTGAATGGTGCTGCGTCATCTTCATCCCTCCGAATTAGTGTTGCACCTGATACATCGATGACGACGTCACCAGGTAAATTGCCGCCTGCGCTTGTGCATTTGTGTTTGCCGGATCGACGGCATTCACGGCACCGAGCACCATTGTTTTCATCTGGTCGGGCATCATGCCGTGCAGGAACATCGTGTTCATCCATTCCACCATCTGATCCGTCGTGCCCGCTGTGCTGACCGGCGTGAAGTCAAGGTTGGTGTTCGAGCCGATTTTTCCGTAAACCGCGCTATTGATGAAATTGACGCGCTCGATACTGGACACCGTATCGAAGATGGCAAATTCCGGCGCGTTCAATGTACTTCCCTGAATAGAATTGACTGGCGGGAAAAAGTTGAAAACAGTGGGAGGATAGAAAACGTTCTGCTCCATGTTGGCACCCTGATTCTGGAAGCCGGCTGCGTCCGTTTGTGCATGGAATGCCCGGGCGATGCTCGCTTCCATGATGATGGGTTCGCGCAGTTTGCCGTCCGTGGCGATTGCCGTCGTCGGGGAATCGCCTTGCCGCGCTTCCGCATCCAGCAGCACCGCAGCGATCGTTGCCTGCATGTCGCCGCGAGTTCCCGTTCCATAGGTCACCCCTCCGCCGCTCGTGTAGGTACCGTTATTGAAGGCAGTCGCAACGCGTTGTACATATCCAGGCGACGGATTGCTTGTGACCAGACGCAAGATCAGTTGTTTGCCGACGAATGGTCCGACGTTTGGGTGATTAAAGATAATGCCCAGAGCTGCATTGAGGTCTGCTAAAGCACCTTGACCGGCGGGAATGGTTTGTCCCAGCAAGGTTTTCGCTTCTGTGTCGTGGTTAGCGTCAGAGGAAACCATCGGGCCGCCATAATATTCCGGGTTGTGCTTTTGTTGCGAAACGCCCGGCTGTGTCGGATACGTCCAGCCCGTGAAAGCCAGTCCGAGAGCCATCACATCATTTTGCGTATACGTTGGCACGGGGTTTCCGGATCCGTCGACAACAGGCGTGCCGTCAATATTCAGCTGGTTTAATCCAAGCGTGAACAATTGCATGATTTCACGAGCGTAATTCTCGTTGGCATGCTGGCCAATGGCAGGTTTGTCGTTATTGACCATGTCCAGATAATTGCCCATCGCTGGCGTTAGCGTGATGTCCTTCATGACGTCGAGATAATTTCCCAAGGAATCCTGGTCCAGGGTTCGGAGGTAGTTTGTGTAACCTAGAGGATCAGAGACCTTATCCGCCCCCACGACCCACAATTCATTCAGGAATAGGGAGGATCTTCCGCGAAGCTGGTCACCCATGGAAATTTCTCGCAGGAAGTAATCGGACTGGATGTTGTAGATCTGATAGTCAACCTTCGGGTCGCGATAGGCCGTAATCGGTGCTGCGAACTGATTCTGCAGATAGAAATCGTAACCCATAGTCTGGACCTGATTCAGAAATTCAGAATTCGGACCAAACGAACTCTGTTCCAGAAAACGAACGGCGGAGGTTGCGGAAACGGGGTTGGCGCCGTTGGTCGTCACGTTGACGGAGATACTGCCCGATGTTCCTGCGCCAGGGTTGGGGTTGCTAACCGTGACCGTGACCTGGCCCGTGGTGGTAGCGTTTCCAGTCACCGTAATTAGCGTGGGCGATGCGTAATTGACGGTTACCGGTATGCCACCAAATGAAACAGTGGATGTATTTACAAATCCGCTCCCGTTCAGCGAGACCTCGAAGGGTCCGGTACCGATGGTGCCCGGGCTGGCCGAGGTCAACACCGGAAGCGGATTTTGGATCGAGACGGCCGAGTTTCCGCTCTTTGTTGGATCAGCGGAACTGATAGCGGTCACAGTCACCGGATTTGGACTCGGCAGATTGTCGGGTGCTTGATAATTTCCGTTCACGTCGATCGTTCCCGAATCCGTGTCGCCGCCGATGATGCCATTTACCGCCCAGGTAACAGCTGTATCTGTTGTCCCGGTAACGGTTGCGGTAAATGTTTGGGTCATTCCGGCGCGCAGTGTATCGGTCGATGGCGAAACCGAGACGCTGATGCTTGGATTCGGGACAGTCACTTCTGCGGTTAACGCCGCGGAGACGGAAGAGCCCGGGTCAGGATTTTTTACGGTTACCGCAACGCTTCCAGCCTGGCTGGCTGCGGCCGTGCCGCTCGCGGTCAGTTGCGTGGCAGAGACGAACGTCGTTGTCAGAGCGGTCGTGCCGAAATAGACAATCGATCCGTTCACAAATCCGGACCCATCGACTGTGATCGAAATTGGACCTACCGTGAACGCAGCCGGCGAAACCGAACTTTCGACGGGCAGGGGATTCAAGACTGTCACAAGGGAATTCCCAGATAGAGAATTGTCTGCGATGCTCGCGGCTGTCACCGTGATTGTATTTGGAGACGGAACTGTCGGCGGCGCGGTATAGAGACCGTTGCCGACAACCGTTCCGAGAGTGGCATTCCCGCCGGGAATGCCATTGACCGACCAGCTCACGCCCGGATTGCCGGAGTTTGTCACAGTCGCCGTGAATTGCTGAATGCTTCCCGCACGCACACTTGCGGGAGTGGGCGCGACGCTGACGCCCGGTTTTACACCCTGCACCGAGGCTGTTACTGTTCCGGAATTCGCTGCCCCAGGATTAGGGTTATTGACGGCGATCGAAACATTTCCTACTTGAGAGGCAGTGGCCGTACCTGTGGCCGTCAATTGCGTGGAAGAGATCCATGTCGTCGTCAAGCTACTCGATCCAAAGGTAACAGTGGCACCTTCGGCAAAGTGTGCGCCGATGATTGTCAAAGAAAAGGCTCCGACAGGAATCGACATCGGAGTCACTGTGCTGATGACTGGCGTCGGATTTTGTAGCGTGACTGTACTAGAGCCCGATCTCTTGCTGTTGTTGGTTTCAACTGCCGTAACAGTGATGGTGTTGGGCGTCGAGGGAAATTCTGGAGCGTTAAATAATCCTGTGGAGGAAATTGTGCCAATTGCCGCGTTTCCACCGCTGATTCCGTTCACCGTCCATGTGAGCGCCGGATTAGAACCGTCGCTGGTTTTAGCCGTGAACTGCTGGCTCGTGTCTCCCTGAACTGTGGCAGTTGCCGGAGATACGGTCAAACTGAAAGCAGTTGGACCTGTCGTGCCGGAGCCGCCGCCGACCGCGTTCGCACAACCTGCGGCCAGCCACGCGGCGCTGATCAGAAGAAGTAGATTTGCTCGTCTCACCGCAGAGTCTCCCTTGCACGAGGTTCAATCACACCCGCAGACTTTCCACTGCACGGGTAACTTAGTTAAGTCGTAAGGCGGGATAGGCTAGGGAAGAGTACGAGCGGAGACTAAACTACACCACTGTCCGAGAGGCCAGAATGCGGGTAACTGTACGTTGGTATGTTTGAGATTGTTCAAGCCGCTTTATTCGAGCTGTCCTTCAGAAGGCCGAGGCGCAATAAGCTCTGCGTGGTCAGTGGGAATCTAGTTGAACCGGACTTTAACGTCAGGGCGTTTGTCGAGATGAACGGAATCGATGAAGCGTACCTGACGCTCGTCGAAAGTCAGGATCATCGAAGAGGTGCGGACCCCTTCGCCGAAGAAACGAACACCTTTCAGCAGATTCCCGTCAGTGACACCGGTACAGGCAAAAATGATTTTCTTGCCAGGCGCCAGGTCTTCTGTTGCATAAATCCGCTTGGGATCCTTGACACCCATTTTTGCAAGCCGTTCCTGATGCTCGGGCTTGGTGACCACAAGACGAGCCAGTATTTGACCATTCAAGCAGCGCAACGCTGCCGCTGTCAAAACGCCTTCGGGTGCGCCACCCGTGCCCATCACCATGTGGACCCCGGTCCCGACAACGGCTGCTGAAATGCCGGCAGACAAATCGCCATCGCCAATCAAGCGAATGCGCGCGCCCACGGCACGAATCTCGCTGATCAATTGCTGGTGACGATCGCGATCGAGGACCATCACAACCAGGTCTTCGACGTCGCGATCGAGCCTCTTCGCGACGGACTTGAGGTTGTCGGCGACCGGTGCATCAAGATCGACCGCACCCTTGCAGGACGGTCCGACGACAATCTTTTCCATGTACAGATCCGGAGCGTGCAGCAATCCGCCGCGCTCGCTGGCCGCGAGCACGGTAATGGCATTCGGTGCCCCCGTCGCGCAAAGATTCGTGCCTTCAAGTGGGTCGACCGCGATATCGACAGCAGGGAAGAGAGACTTCGGAGCGTGCGTTGCCAAACCGACCTTTTCTCCGATATAGAGCATGGGAGCTTCATCGCGCTCGCCCTCACCAATGACGATGGTTCCGTCCATTTCAACCTGGTCCATTGTCTTGCGCATTGCTTCGACGGCAACTTCGTCCGCCTTCGGACGATCACCGAAGCCCATCGTGCGTGCCGAGGCGATTGCCGCATTTTCGACCACGCGCAGAAATTCCAGACTGAGACGTTCTTCCATGAGGCACCCCGCGATTGCTTATATTAGGGTAAAGATCTGCTTATAGTCGATAGGGAGAAAAATCAGAGTTGGCGAGACGGTTATTTAACGCGGACCCTGTCGAGAACGCCGTCTAGCGGAGCGAATCCCTGGTGACCACTGGCTGTATCGTTACGTTAATCAGCATCGGATCCGTGAATTCTGTCTGCTCGCCCGCGTGTTTATTGGCGACAGGGAGCAGCCGGGCCGTGAGCGGTTTGTCCCATTTCACGGAAAGAGAAGCCATGTCGCCAATGATGCGCGCAAGGGTGTCTTCACTGGTATTGCCTGGCATCGGGATTGTGTCGAGCCCTGTCGCGCACACCGCCGAATAACTCAGCAAGGCATCGAGTGAGAGAAGTCCGGCGTTCCAGCGCTCTGCCAGGAGCGGATCCTCGAGCACGGGAAGCATCAGCCCTGAGAAGCCGACTTTACGCGCGCCAATTTCCTTGATGGAAGCGGTAATCGTGGCGGCGGCAGTCAGGGTGCCGCTTGTGCCGACGGGCTGCTTTGAAAGAGCTTCCAGCGAAGCGGCAATCGAAGCACCTTTGCCGGGTGCAGGAGAAAGATCAAGGCCCAAATACGACCAACTGAATTCCGCGTCCAGTTTTTCCCCGATATCCTCAACATCAAATGTCTGCGGGAAAAACATATCGATCAGGCGGCGCTTGGCATTCGCCAGATCAGTCGCGTCCGTGTAGGCGGCGGTAAACGTATTGGCGGATTCCAGACCTACCGCGAATTGCTTTCCGCCTCCGGTGTGATATGCGGCAGGGAAAAAAGGAGAATACGCGGGTACATTCGCGATCGCAGCGAAACGGAAATTGCCTTCACTGTGTTCAGTGCGCTCGGACAGCTGTTTGATCACCCGCGCAGCGGCATGAACCGCGGGCCAGTTCACCCCGTTTTTGTTTGCGACGATTACCGTGCCCCAGAGGGATTTCGTGTTCTGAAGTATGTCGGCCAACAGCGCAGCTTGTATGTCGCCGTCATCGCCGCCAATATATGCCGGGCCTATCGCGATGCGGATTTTATCCTGCTGGGCGATACCATCGAGGTTCTTGAAGAAACGGATGACTTCGTCATGAGTCATCCCGTTGGTATATTCGGGAAAGGGCTGCGTAGCGATGCGCAGAGTCTCGACCGTGTAGCCGCTGTGTTCGAAACTGAGTTGCGCCTTGTGCAGGAAGTCAACCGCATCGGAGAGGTCAATCTGATAGCGGGTACGGTCCAGGGTGACGAAAGCCGTAATTGTGCGGATCTTCGGTTTGGGCGCGGCTGGAACGGGTGTTGCTTCCTGCGCGAGGAACGATTGGCAAAAGATAAGAGCGAATAGGATAGCAAGGATCGATCTTGTAACACGATTGGTCATAAGCCTCATTCATACGCCGCGATGCCGGTAATTTTTTCCCCGATGATCAGTTTGTGAATGTCGTTCGTGCCTTCGTAGGTAAAGACACTTTCCAGATTGTTCATGTGACGCATCACGCAGTAGTCGTCGACAATCCCATTGGCCCCAAGAATGTCGCGCGCTTTTCGCGCCGTTTCAAGCGCCATGGCCACGTTATTCATCTTCAGCATGGAAATGTGTGTCGCATCGGCTTTGCCAAGATCCTTAAGCCGACCCACGTGCAGCGCAAGAAGCTGTGCCTTCACAATCTCCGTGATCATCCACGCCAACTTTTCCTGTACCAGCTGGTGCGCCGCGATCGGCTTTCCCGCAAACTGCTTTCTGGTTTTTGCGTATTGCAGGGCGGTGTAATAGCAGGCCATGGCCGCGCCGATGGCACCCCAGCCGATCCCGTAACGCGCCTGATTGAGACAGCTCAATGGGCCTCGCAGACCGGTAACCCCGGGTAGCAGGTTTTCTTCCGGTATTTCACAGTCACTCAGCGCCAGACCGGAAGTAACCGAGGCACGCAGCGAATATTTTCCATGCACTTCCCAGGCCTTGAATCCGGAAGTACCTTTTTCCACCAGGAATCCGCGGACCTTATTGTCGTCGCATTTCGCCCAGATGATCGCGACATCGGCAATCGAGCCGTTCGTGATCCACATCTTCTCGCCGTTCAGTACGTAGTTCGTTCCTTTTTTCGCCGCCCGCGTCAACATTCCTCCGGGATTGGAACCAAACTGCGGCTCGGTTAATCCAAAACAACCAATCGCTTTGCCTTCCTGCAACCGTCGCAGCCACTTATTCTTCTGCTCCTCACTGCCATAGGAATAAATCGGATACATCACGAGAGAACCTTGCACAGAAACAAAGCTGCGCAGGCCGGAATCCCCGCGTTCGAGCTCCTGAGTCATCAGACCGTACGCCACGTTGGACATCCCTGCGCAGCCGTATCCCTGCAGATTTGCGCCAAAAAATCCGAGCTCGCCGAGCATCGGGACAAGATGCATCGGAAAAGTAGCCTCGCGATTGTGCTTCTCGATGGTGGGAATGATTTCATTATCGACGAATTGCCGGGCAGTCTGTCTGACTAGTTTTTCTTCGTCATTCAGATTGGTATCAAAATCGATGAAGTCTACGCCTGGAAATGAGGGCATGTATGAATCCTTCGCGAAATGAAGCGCGGTAAGCAAAGTGTACCGCGCCCCTCCGACGCCCAGCAACCGTAACGGGTAACGTGAAGCCCCCACAGCGGGTTGAAGGGGCACTGCACCTCAGTCAAGTAGAGCGGGTACACTATAACCAGCGGCCGATGTATCAGGGCGGCGTTGGAGTGCGCGAAACAAATGGGCATGGCTAAGAGGGTCAATCCCAAGATTCTGATTTTCGACGTGGATGGTGTGCTGATTGATGTGAAGGAATCCTACTGGCGCTCGGGCTTGCAGACCATGCGACACATCACGGGAAAGAGAGCAACGTGGGCCGAGTTTTACGAGTGGAAGCGCCAGCCCGGGAATAACGACGACTGGCTGATGGTCTCGCGCTGGGCGACTGCCAGGGGCTTTCCTACCAGTTATGAACAAGCGCGTAGAGCGTTCCAGCCCTTCTACTGGGGCAAGGGCGGCAAGGGCGGAAACGTTTTGCGTGAAAGACTGCTGGTCACGCCCAAATTGATTATGAAATGGGCCAGGCATCGCGAATTAAACCTGTTTACCGGCCGAACGCGGCAGGAATTTGCCTACAGCTTCAAAAAGTGGCCGGCCCGGTCGAGTTTCCGCAAAGTCATCACGATGGATGATGGCCGCAAAAAACCATACCCCGACGGCCTCCATGCGATTCTTGCGAGTCGAGATCCGAAAAGCGCGCTTTATCTGGGCGACAATATCGATGATGCCCTGGCAGCTGAAAGCGCAGGTGTTCCGTTCATGGCGATTCTCCCAAAGACATCTGCCGACTACCGGAACCGCGCCAAAGCCTTCCGCGAATTGGGTGCACTGGCATTACTCGAGCGTGCTCGGGATCTTGACCGCTGGCTAAGGTAGAGTCTTCTGTTCCGTAGACGGCCCAAGCAGCCTTTGGAACTGGACCCGAATCACATGAGTACGACCGTTTCGCCCATAGGTAAGGGAACTTTGGTTACGCGGTACGGGATCTGGACTGGCAGATTCAGTTACAATTTCAGAGTGACTGCAGAGGTGGAGCAATGCGACAGGTCGGCACGATGCTACTGGTTGGCGGACTTACCTTGATGTCGGCGGGAATGGTGTTTGCGCAAGCACCTCCTGGTCCCCTGCAACCTGTTCCATCCAGTGATTCAAGCGCGCCCCCTCCCCGCCCGATTAAAAAAGTGGAGCCGAGGAAGAGCATCATGGGGGATTGGAAATTCAATCGCGATGATAGCGATGATCCCCGTAGCAAACTGCATCAGGCAACGGCGCA
This sequence comes from Candidatus Acidiferrales bacterium, assembly GCA_963723725.1. GTDB lineage: Bacteria > Acidobacteriota > Terriglobia > Acidiferrales > UBA7541 > Acidiferrum. Next base: position 26,194 of record CAVRSA010000006.1, on the reverse strand, counting down.
TCCCTCCAATCCAAATACCGGCTTGAGTGGCCCTCGGATGGGCTGGCCAGGCGGTGGAATGGGTGGCCCCGGTTACGGTGGAAATCGCGGCGGGCAAAATCCGCAGAATACGAGCAGTCAAACCAACGAGAAGCTCCAGGCCCTGGTTGACCCTTCGATGCGTGTTCATTTGCAGCAGATGACAGACAAAAATCCCGAAGTGGAACTGACCGGGGATCAGGGTAAGAAGACGATTTTCTATACCGACGGGAAAGTACCGGACAAACCTTCCGATCCCAACATGCAGCAGGTTTCCGCGCACTGGGACGGCAATAAACTGGTGACCGAGGAGAAGTTTGACAAGAATGGCACGATGACTCGTACCTACTCGTTATCTGAGAACGGAACGCAGCTCCTTGAAGAAGTTCATCTTGTGACCGGAAAGAAGAACGATTCCCCGGTAACGATTCACTATGCCTATGACGCAGTTGACGCGGGTGATTCGCGCTACTAGCGTCAGCGGTTTTGATTACTTGATCCTTTGTAACGAGTCTTCGAGATCAGCGATCAAGTCTTCCGTGGATTCAAGCCCGATATTCAGCCGAACGATTCGATGGTCGTATGGCGGGCGTCCGGAGATTCGCCCGATGTTGTACGCGACTGCCAGGCTGGTCACACCGGCCCAACTGTAGCCCACCTTGAACAGTTTCAGCCCATCGACGAATGCATGGACCTGCTCTTGTGTCCTGCCAGGCTTGAACACAATCGAAAACACTCCCGAAGACCCAAGAAAGTCGCGCTTCCAGAAGTCATGCCCTGGACAGGACGGAAGCGCCGGGTGCAGTACGCGATCGATCTCCGGCCGTGCGACGAGCCACTTCGCGATTGTAAGCGCGGACGTTTCGATATGAGAGAGACGCACGGAAAGCGTCTGTAGTCCACGCAATGCCAGACTGCAATCGTCGGGCGAGACGGCGAAGCCGACGTTCTGCTGCGTGGCGCCCAGTTTTTGATAGAGCGCCTGATCACACACCGTCACCGATCCAAGCAGCAGGTCACTGTGACCGCCGATATATTTGGTCACCGCTTGCATCGTGATATCGACACCGTGCCTGAAGGCATCAAGTAGCACACCGGCTGACCACGTATTATCGAGTACGACCAGAATCTTCCGTCGATGCGTTGCTGCGACAATCGCCGGAAGATCCTGCACTTCCATGGTGATCGAGCCGGGGCTTTCGCACCAAACCAGACGCGTATTCTCCTGGAACAATTCAGATATGCCAGCTCCGATCAACGGATCGTAAAAAGTCGTGGAGACACCGAACCGCGAAAGCAGTCGCGAAGCCAGCTGGCGATTCGGATAATACACACTGGCGGGGATCAGGATGTGATCGCCGGCCTCGAGGAAGGAAAGATTGATCAGGGAGATTGCGGCCTGTCCGCCGGGAGTCAATATCGTGGCCTCGCCCGATTCGAGTTCGCAGATCCGCGCCGCAAGTTCCATCGTCGTTGGGGTGCCGTAGAGCCCGTAGGTGTAACCAGCCCGGCGCTGATCCCACGTATCACGCACCGCAGCCACTGACGGAAAGACGGTTGTAGAACCGCGATAGACAGGGGTCGTCAGGGATTTGTACCCCGAGGGTACCTGCGCGTCCGAGTGAATCAGCTTGGTTTTCCAGCTTTTGGTCATGTTAAGCCCCGGGAACAGACGTTGTCGGTGATTGCCTTTCGCAGTAACTGAACTGCAAGTATAGCGGGGATTCAAACGAGTGGGGTTTCACCGGGTGACGGATCGCCTCGCGTTCTGGTTGCACAGATCAATGAACGTGCTTGCGGCGAAACAATCCGTTTACGGTGATCAGTGCAGCCAGCGCCGCCAGGAAGATGGTAGTGGCCCACCAGCCCCAATAGGCTGTGCTAGTTGGTAAATGGGGGAAAAGCGCCTGTCGCAAATTCCACAGTGCTCCCGCCAAGAATCGAGGGTCAGCGGAAAAGCCCATGCCTGAACGGTAGTCCTCGAAGGCCAGAACAAACGGCCGGAAATTGTAGAAGAACGCGGCACTGCCAAAAACTAAGGCGATCGGTGCATAACCAACGGAGCGCAGGAAAAACAACATGCCGCCGATCGTCCAATGCAGTACTTCCTTCGAAGAACGGACGTTGCTCAGCTCGGCAGCCATCGCCTTACCCCATTCTTTCGAGTCCGCCGGCCAGAACCGCAGGACCAGAGCAAGCATCCATTCCGCAAATATTTCGACCGCCGGTTTCTCTGCGGCCGTCATGGTAATACCTCAGTTGTGGCACTCTTCCAGAATTTGCTAGCCTGTGCGGCCCGCACTTCCTCGCGCGCCCACGCCCGTCCATCTGCAGTCAGCCGATAGAGGTGTCTCGGCGGCCGACCAGGCTCCGCGAAGGTCTCCCAACGGGTCTCAAGCCAGCCCAGCTTTTCGAGGCGCATCAGAATCGGGTACAACGTGCCGGATGCCAGCCCGGTCCGCTGGCTCAGCGAATAGCCGTGGTGCCACAGAGAAGGCCCGGCCAGCATGGCATCCAGCAACGCAAAGGTTTGGCGGGAGCGGCGAAGTCGGATTCCCATGCCTAAATCTACATAGGTAGAGTTAGGATGGCAAAGGCAGTTCGCCGGGCGGGCTTTTAGAGATCGCTCTAGGAGGTTAAGCTCAGGGTGGCTCTCGAGGCGTCGGGCCTCGCCTTCCCGTCATCTGCCCGAAACCCGCCCGGCAAATCTCTGTTCCGCACCGTTTGCTGCGGCAACACGCTCATTCTCCAGCACTTTGGATTCAGCAGACTTGGGTCCATGCGATCTCTCGAGGGTGCGCCGATGAGCGCCGGCCGATCGCCATGAGGGGAACGAACAAATCTGGCGGCAGGCTCAATTTTCTTGCCCGTGACGTGCTCCGGTTCGTTGACGGAAACTCTCACCGAATGTTATAACTAACTATTCTGAGAGGCAGCACCAAGCCCACCGTATGCTCCTACCGGGTTGGGGAAACGGCGCGGCTGCCAACCTGAAATTTTTAGGCGAAACAATCCATGTCAGATCTGGTTCACCAAATTGGAGAACTGTTCATCAGGGCTGTGCCTGTAGCTCTGATTGTCATCCTTTTCTATTTCATCATGCGCTCGCTGTTTTTCCGTCCATTACTCCGGGTGATGGCCGAACGCGATTCCCGCACCACCGGTGCACAGAAGGCTGCCGAGGCCGCGCAGCATGCCGCCGCTGAAAAAATCCGCCAGTACGAAGAAGCATTAAAGCACGCGCGCGCCGAGGTTTATCAGGAGCAGGAAGTCGAGCGTAAAAAATTACTCGACGAACGCGCCGCAATATTGAAAGAAGCGCGTACCAGGGCGACCAGCGAAGTGAATTCCGCTAAAGAGCGCGTGGCGGGAGAGTTCGCTTCCGCGAAAAAAGAACTGGAAGCGACGACGGGGCAGCTTGCTGCAGAAATCACGCGGAGAATTATGCAGACGCCGGGCCCAGGAAATCCCGTAAGAGAGGCGCAATGACGAGGCTGAGAAATTACGTTCCGGCATTGCTGACTGCAGCGTTTCTCTTGATGGCGTCGGTCGTTCGCGCGGCCGAAGATAGTGGCCATGACTCCGGAGACTCGACGCGTGAGATTTTCAAGTGGATCCACTTCTTTATTTTGCTTGGCTTGGGCATTTGGGTTTTTGGCAAGTTGCTGCCGCCGGTGTTTCGTAGGAAAGCTGACTTGATCAGTGAAGCCATTTCAAAAGCTACAGCCGCGAAAGCGGAAGCCGACCGACGATTGAAAGAGGCTGCGGTGAAATTGACCAGCCTCGAGCAAGAGGTCGCCGCGTTCCGCGCGATGGCGCAAACGGAAGCCGTGGCGGAAGTCGAACGGCTGCGCAAAGCAACAAAAAGCGACGCCGAGAAGATTGCAACAGCCGGTAAGGCAGAAATCGAAGCTGCCGAACGTGCGGCGCGAGTAGAGCTCAAGGAATTGGCAGCGAAGCTGTCCGTAGACAAGGCCGAATCTCTGGTCGCACAGCAAATGACGCCCGGAGTGCAGGATGCACTCATCGATAATTTTGTACAGAGTTTGCACGGGAGACCGAATTGAAGTCCGCTCCACTCCAATACGCCAATGCGCTTGCCGATATTGCGCTTGAACAAGGCGTCGCTCAACCCGTGCTCGAGCAGCTTGCCGCCTTCAATGCGGCGTACCAGGAATCCGCGGAACTCCGTAATTTCCTCGGAAGTCCGGGCGTGGAGCGGGAAGCGAAGCATCAAGTGATCGAGACGCTCGCTCGACGCATGGGCTCGAGCAGAATCATCCGCAACTTTCTCTTTATCATGATCGACAATCAGCGCACTCCGTTGTTGCCGCATATGCTTGAAAGCTTTCAAAGCGTCCTGCAACAGCGGCAGGGAGTTGCCGAGGCCAACGTCGTTTCGGCTTTGGCGCTAAGCGACTTGCAGAAATCGCAGCTACAGCAGGCTCTGGAGAAATTGACCGGCAAGAAAATTCAAGCGAAGTATTCGCAAGACCCGGCATTGCTGGGCGGCGTGCAGGTGCGGATTGGCGACACCATTTATGACGGTTCGTTGCGTAACCGTCTGAATCAAATGCGCGCGCAGCTGACAGCGGAATAGCGCGGAATTCGGGAACGGAGCAAGAATGGCAAACATTAAAGCGGACGAAATCAGCAAGATTCTGCGAGAGCAGATCGCCAATTACGAACAGACCGTCTCGGTCGACGAAGTTGGCGCAATCATCAGCGTTGGTGACGGCATCGCTCGCGTTCACGGCCTTCAAAAAGCCATGGCTGGAGAGATGCTCTCTTTCCCTCACAACATTTTTGGTCTCGCGCTGAACCTTGAAGAAGAAGAAGTCGGCGTGGTTCTCCTCGGCGAATCATCCGAACTGAAGGAAGGCGATATCGTTCGCCGTACCAATACGATCATGTCGGTGCCGGTTGGCAATGAATTGATCGGCCGCGTCGTGAACCCGCTAGGCGAACCTCTGGACGACAAGGGCCCCATCGCTACAAAGCAACGCAATCCGCTTGAGAGAATTGCTCCCGGTGTTCTCGACCGTCAACCGGTACGTGAACCTCTGCAAACGGGTATCAAGGCCATCGACTCGATGATCCCCATTGGCCGCGGCCAGCGCGAATTGATCATCGGCGACCGGCAGACCGGCAAGACTGCTGTCATTCTGGACACGATCATCAACCAGAAGGGCAGCGACATGATTTGCATTTACTGCGCGATCGGGCAGAAACGCTCGACCATTGCACAGGTCGTCAAAGTACTCACCGATGCCGGTGCAATGGACTATACGATCATCGTGGCATCCTCTGCGGCTGAGCCCGCTTCGCTGCAATACATTGCGCCCTACGCTGCCTGTGCGATGGGCGAGTACTTCCGCGACAACAAACGCCACGCGGTGACCTTCTATGACGATCTTTCGAAACACGCCCAGGCGTATCGTGAAATTTCCCTGCTGTTGCGCCGACCGCCCGGACGGGAAGCCTTCCCTGGCGACGTATTCTACCTGCACTCGCGCTTGCTAGAGCGCGCTGCGAAATTGAACGACAAGTTGGGCGCCGGCTCGCTGACTTCATTGCCCGTAATTGAAACGCAGGCCGGTGACGTTTCTGCCTACATCCCCACGAACGTCATTTCCATTACCGATGGACAGATCTACCTCGAGTCGGATTTGTTCAATGCCGGAATCCGTCCCGCCATCAACGTTGGTATTTCCGTCAGCCGCGTCGGCGGCAATGCGCAAATCAAGGCCATGCGGCAGGTTGCTGGCACGTTGCGTTTGGACATGGCGCAGTTCCGCGAACTGGCTGCCTTCGCGCAATTCGGCTCCGACCAGCTGGATAAAGCCACGCAGGCCCAGTTGGCACGCGGCCAGCGTTTGACCGAAGTTCTGAAACAGGACCAATACGCTCCACTGTCCGTACAGCAGCAAGTGCTGGCGCTGTTTGTCGCGACAAATGGTACTGAAGATGCGATTCCAGTCGATCAGGTTCGTCGCTTCGAGAAAGAGTTCCTGCAATTTGTCGAAACCAGCCACGGCAATATTTTGAAAGACATCGCTGACAAGAAGGCCCTCGACGACAATATCAAGGGTGCGATCAAGAAAGCGGCCGATGAATTTAAAGAACGCTTTTTGGCAGCGCTGTCTGCAACGTCGGAAGTAGCAAAGACCGCTTAATCGAAATCTACAATGGCCACCTTACTCGATTTTCGGCGCCGTATCCGCTCGGTGAAAAACACCCAGCAGATTACCCGTGCCATGAAGTTTGTTTCGGCGGCTCGTTTGCGCCGCGCACAGGAATCAGCGCTGGCCGCACGCCCGTACGCGAAAGAACTACTGCGCGTGTTGCGTTCGACGATGGCCCGGATCGAGTCGCCGCAGCATCCTCTGCTCGCCAAGCGGCCCGAAGAGCGCATCCTGCTGATTGTGCTCGCCGGCGAACGCGGACTCGCTGGTGCCTTCAATTCCAATATTTTGCGTAAGGCTTCGGAATTTATCCGCACGAAGGCTGGTAAGAAGATCGTCGCGATTCCGGTCGGGAAGAAGAGCCGTGATTCCTTGCGAAAAGCCGGGTTTGAGTTTGCCGGCGAATATGTAAACGTTCTTGCACGTGTGGACTATAACATCGCTCGCGAAATCGCTGGCCTGGTCACTGAACTGTATTCGCAGGACAAGGTCGATGCGGTGTATGTGGTCTTCAGCGAGTTTCATAACGTCGTCTCGGCGGGCCTTGCTGTCGAAAAACTCTTGCCCGTAGAACCAGCGGAAATTGAACAAGTCAAAGACGACAAGAACGCCCCCGAAACCCAGATCGATTACATTTACGAGCAGCCGGAACAGCAGATTCTCGATCGCTTGCTGCCCCGGTACATCGAGACCCAGATTTTACGTGCACTATTGGAGTCTTCGGCAGCGGAACATGCAGCGCGCATGACGGCCATGGAAGCCGCAACAAAAAACGCCGGGGAAGTGATAGAAGATTTGACCCTGCATATGAATAAAGTCCGGCAGGCGGCAATCACCAAGGAAATTATCGAAATTGTCAGCGGAGCGCAGAACGCGTCGCAGTGACGTGTAAGTTGTTCGCTGCGGCGAAGAAACTGATTCTGGAATTTGAGGAGTAAATGATGGCAGAGAAACAGGGAGCGGTCGGACATGTGGTGCAGGTTATTGGACCCGTGCTCGACTTTCAATTCGAAGCCGGCCACTTGCCGGAAATCTTCAACGCAGTCCGGGTGACGAGTGAAGGCTTTAATTCGCCCGAACCGCTGGACGTGACGGCTGAGGTGCAGCAGCATCTGGGCGAAGGCCGTGTACGTGCGGTTGCCATGGAGCCGACTGACGGGATTGTGCGAGGCATGAAGGCAATTGACACCGGTGCTCCAATTACCGTGCCGGTTGGGCGCGCGACACTCGGTCGCGTGATGAACGTGCTTGGCAAGCCTGTTGACCAGCTCGGTCCGCTCGTCAGCAACACAAACTACTCGATTCATCGTCCGGCACCGAAACTGGATGAACAATCCACTACACTCGAAATGTTTGAGACTGGCATCAAGGTTGTCGACCTGATCCAGCCCTTCTTAAAGGGTGGAAAAATCGGATTGTTCGGTGGCGCGGGCGTCGGCAAGACGGTCTTGATTCAGGAATTAATTCACAACGTCGCAATGCAACACGGCGGCGTTTCGGTTTTTGCAGGCGTTGGAGAACGCACGCGGGAGGGCAATGACCTCTGGCTGGAATTTCAGGAGTCTGGCGTCGTTGTTCCCGGCAATTCGGAAAAATCACGTGCAGCTTTGATCTACGGACAGATGACGGAGCCCCCCGGAGCACGTCTTCGCGTCGGCCTGACTGGTCTGACGGTCGCGGAATATTTCCGCGATCAGGAGCACCTCGATGTACTGCTGTTCATCGACAACATATTCCGTTTCGTACAAGCAGGTTCCGAGGTGTCTGCACTCCTCGGGCGTATGCCGTCGGCCGTAGGTTACCAGCCGAACCTCAATACCGAAATCGGCGAATTGCAGGAACGGATCACGTCTACCAAGTCGGGTTCGATCACTTCGGTCCAGGCGATCTACGTGCCAGCCGACGACTATACCGACCCTGCCCCAGCCGCCACCTTCGCACACCTGGACGCCACGACGAATCTCAGCCGTCAGATTGTCGAGCGCGGTATCTACCCCGCGGTCGATCCTCTCGCCAGCTATTCGCGCATTTTGGATCCGCGGGTCGTCGGTCAGGAACACTATTCCGTCGCACGTTCGGTGAAATCGGTCCTGCAGCGCTACAAGGATTTGCAGGACATCATCGCGATTTTAGGTATCGAAGAATTGTCAGATGAAGACAAGCGTACCGTGGCGCGCGCACGCCGGATCGAGAAATTTCTTTCGCAGCCGATGTACGTCGCCGCCCAGTTTACCGGCCTTGAAGGGAAGTATGTCAAGATCGCTGATACGGTGCGCAGCTTCAAGGAAATCGTCGAGGGGAAATACGATGATATTCCGGAGCAGGCATTCTATATGGTCGGCACGATTGACGAAGTTCATGAAAAGGCTGAGAAAATGAAGGCCGGCGCGTAAGCGAGAAAAGAATGCTTCCCGATTCCATCCAATTGATCGTCGTCACGCCGGAACGGCAACTGCTGCATGAAGCGGTTGTCGAAGTTACGATTCCTGGCCTTGATGGGGAGTTGGGTGTTTTGCCGGGCCATGCCCCGCTCATTACCGAACTCGGAATCGGGGAACTGAATTACCGCACCTCATCGGGCAGCCAGCCTGTTCCACTGGCAATCCTCGCCGGTTTCGCAGAAGTACTTCCGGACCGCGTGACCGTTCTTGCGGAAACCGCCGAGCGGGCTACGGAAATTGATCTCGAACGGGCCGAGCTGGCCCTCGATCGCGCCCAGAAGAGACTTGCTTCAAGCGATACCAATCTCGATTGGGATCGTGCCACCCTGGCCCTGCAGCGCTCCCTGATCCGTATTCAAGTGGCCCGCAAACATCGCGGTCAACCTGTCGACGTACGCTAAGGGTCTTCTCACCAGAGTTACCGGATAACGCTTTATGCCGGATTTCATCCAATTCCGAGGAGTGTACTGATGGAACCCATCATCATCTACAGCACCGGTTGGTGCCCGGATTGCCGCCGCGTCAAAACTTTTCTGAAAGAGCGTGGCGTCGCATTCAGTGAAATCAATATCGAAGAAGACAAAACCGGAGAGGAAATTGTCATGCGCGCCAATCATGGCAAGCGCAGAGTTCCGACGCTAAAGGTTGGCGATCACTTCTTTTCCTGCAGTCCTTTCAACGCTCAGAAACTCGCCGATGAACTTCACATTCCGCTGAATCACTAATTGCCTGCGGTTCGGACGACAGGCAACCTGTTGACATTCTGAAAACGTGGCAGTTGGCGGAGAAGAGCAGAGCCGACAGTCTACGCAATGCCTCGCGTCCAGACCCGGGTGATATTTAGCGAGTCATCGAGGAGCACGATATCAGCGTCAGCACCGGCACGCAACGAGCCTTTCTTAAACTCGATTCCCAGCAGCCTCGCAGGATTCAGGGTGAGCATCCGCACTGCGTCGGCAACGCTGGCGCCAAGTGCCACAATATTTCGCAACGCACGGTCGAGTGTCAAAGTGCTGCCCGCGAGTCGGCCATCCTGGTCACGGCAAATCCCTCCACTCACCGTCACTTGCAAACTCCCGAGCGCGTATTTTCCGTCAGGCATTCCGGTCGCGGAGATTCCATCACTGATCAGTATCACCCCGGCCGCCCCCTTAGCTTGCAGCAGCAACTTCATCGCTGTCTCGTCCACGTGAACTCCATCCGCGATCAACTCCGCCGTTACCTCAGGGGTTGTCAGCACCGCGCCAATTACACCAGAATCACGGTGAGAAAAGGGTCGCATCGCGTTGTACACATGGATTGCATGATGCGCGCCGCGGGCAATCGCAGCACGTGCCTGCTCATAGGTCGCATCTGTGTGACCAATGCCTACGAGCAGCCCCGATTTTCGCGCTGCGTCGATGCAGGGCATCGCGCCCAGCATTTCAGGTGCAATCGTCAATATCTGCGCGTGCCCGCCGGCCGCTTCGATGAATCGACCCAACAACTCCGATGACGGCAACTTGATAAACTCAGCCGGCTGTACGCCTCGCCGGACAGGATTAATGAACGGACCTTCAAAGTGAATTCCCAGCACTTCCGCGCGTGAATCCCCCGCATCGCGCTGTCGCCCCATGTAGCTCGAGATATTTTCTGCACTCTGGCAGATCACATCGGCATCGGCTGTCACCGTCGTTGCGACAAATGAGGTGGTGCCGTGAGTGGCAAGTGTCCTCGAGACGGCTTCCATCGCCCGATCCGTTCCTTCCATGATGTCATGACCGCCGGCACCGTGGATGTGAACATCGACAAATCCCGGTGCGGCGGTCTGCTCCAGTGCGCGAACCTCATCCGCTCCGGCGGGAACACTCATGCTGCTCCGCGGCCCGACAGCTTCGATCACGCCATCACGAAACAAAATACCGGCATCGGCAATTTCATTGGTAGGAGTAAGAACCCGCCGGACATGAAGAAGGGTGGTAGACATAGACAGAATTTTATCGCAAAGAAATTTCCTGTGCCGGCAAAAGAAAATGGGCAGGAATAAGTTCCTGCCCATTTTCCCGAACGGATTTGATTACTTGGCCATCGAGAGGCTTGTCAGCTTCAGCGAGTCGCCAGTTACGCTTCCCGTCACCGTCACATGATGTCCAGCATGAGCGGCAACCTTGTCCTGGTCGTCAATCGTGTAGACTTTCTTGTCGGCGTCATTTACAAACACATACTTTGCGCCGTGCTCCTTTACGCACTTTGCGGCACAGTCAGCATGCTTATCGTTCGCGCCCTTCACCCCGCACTGGCTATCGGAAATGTAGCCGGTCCAGGTGCCATCCGCAGCGAATGTAAAAGCTGCCACGCACAGCGCTAATACGGCTCCCAATGTGAATTTTGCTTTCATGATATTCCCCCCAAACGATATGTCTATCCCCGTCGCTTGAACCATAAGAGTGGCACAGCTGTTTCGAACTGTCCAGCGGGAGTATTGGCAGCTCCTTCGCCCCCCGAGGCCGACCGGGATGCCTGGGCTCTAAGACGGATCAGCTCGGGTAAAAAAAAGGGGAGGATTCTCTGGATCCTCCCTTTTCCCGTCTCTCAAGAAAACTATGCTGGCCTACGCAGATTATTGAGCACCTGGGGTGTTGCTCGCGGCCGTCGTCCCCGCTGCGGTCTTTGGCGTGGACAGGTATCCGACAATCTGGTTTTTTCCAATGTCAAACACCACGATTTCATACGGCGACTGGTGCGAACTGCCTTTCACATAGAACTGCACCGGCTCGCCTGCAGTCTTGTCTTTCTTTTCAATGGAGTGGTCATCGGCCAGCACCGTCATTGTGTATTTTGACCGCTTCTGGTCTGCCTTGTTTAGCGAGATCTCAACCGGTCCGACTCTCTGCGGAGTTTTGGACTTCTGCACCGTGAATTCATAGTAGTTTCGATCGCCGCGGCGCTTCAGTTCCTCTACGTCGTCGTGATTGCGGGCAATCAAGCCGCTCATGACGCCCATGTCTCCGGTAGCCCGGTCAAGCTTCGCCTTCGTCTGGTCGAGGTCAGTCTTTACGCCGCTTACGTCGCCATTCAATTTGGTGACGTCATCGGCGTTTGCCTTGGTGGCCAACTGCGAATTTACCGCGCTCACGTTTGATTCGATGCCGCTGATTTTCTTCCCGTAAGTGGCCACGGCCGCACTGGACTGCTTCCGGGCCTTCGCCAAATCTTCTTGCGTTACATTTAATTTGTCGGTTACCAGTTTCAGATCGCTTTGAAGCTGCTGGTTCTGATCTTCCTCTTTCGCCAGGCGCTGAGACAGCGCATCATTTTGCTGCTTTAAGGATGCCTGCGTGGACTGCTCGAGAGAGCTGTTCTTGCTTAACGCGCTCCAGCCCATTCCCACGCCGATTAACGAAATTCCACCCAGTAATGCGATCGCCAAGCCCACCCACCTTGGGGTGGTGGCTTCTATGCGGGTCTCTTGATACTCGGTCATCGATTTCTCCTTTGACGGTTTGGCCCGTGTGCAAAAGTAATGGGCAACCGCAGCGCCATTGATGGCATTCCTAGTACTACCCTTCTTAAGCTTCGAGGGGTCAAGGAATTACGGAGACAAAAGGGAAAAAACGAAACCCGTTTCTTGAGTACTAGTACGAGTAAGGATTACATGTCGATCGAAGTGGCTGTAAATTTTTCTACGGGAATCGTAATTGGAATGGGGTTCGAAGGACCAGCTTTGCGGGATTTCCAGGCGGCAGGAGTTGACCGAAACAGATTGAAAAATAAGAGAGTTGTGCGAGCGGGCTATGCCGCTTTATGGTCTGCGTTCACGCGACCCGGACCGAAATAGCGGTCAAGCGTAGTGGTTGCAGCATTTAGCACCAACCGACAATCGCCACAGGCGTGCAAGTGACGTTCGATCTCTCCCTGAACGCCAGGGGATAGTTTCCCTTCCAAGTACATACAAATCAGGTGAATAGTGTCCCGACAGGTCATAGCAAATGCCCTCAGATCCTGGCTCCAGAAGCCACAGATGTCGGAGGATGGTGCATTTCGCACGCCAAACGAATTCCGTGTGTCTCCCATTTCTAATGTATTGATTCCTTGGAGATTACTTTACGGGTGGGAGAAGTCAAAGTACCGGAACTCGTCTGCGGTTGCAGGAAATGTTTACTCGCAGGTGAACGAACTTTGCACGATGGATAAATTTGCTTCCGCCCTAGTGAAGCATCATCTCTCGCAAAGCTGCGATGCGGTCTTCCAACGGCGGATGTGTGCTAAACAGGGAAGAAAGCGTTCCCTGCCCGAAAAATGGTTTTACGATGCACAAGGAAGACGTTGTTGGCGATATGGCGGTCGTGGGAATCCGCTTGTTGTAGGCGCCAAGTTTCGTCAAGGCACTGATCAAGCCGTCTGTGCTGCCGACCATCTTGACCCCGGTTTCGTCTGCGGCGTATTCGCGCGTGCGCGATAGAAATAGTTGCAGGAGCAGTGCCGCGAACGGCGCCAGAAAAATCATCAGGATTGCGGACAATCCTCCACCCCCGCGTTCGTCGTCCCGACTGCCGCCCATTCCGCCGAAGAGCATCGCAAATCTGCCCACCTGCGCCATGTACGTTACTGCGCCCGCGATCGTTGCCGCGATCGAACTCGTAAGAATGTCGTAGTTGCGTACATGCGAGAGCTCGTGAGCGATGACCCCTTCCAGTTCCTCGTCATTCATGATTTCCAGCAGACCGCGGGTCACGGCCACTGAAGCGTGTTTCGGATTTCGACCGGTAGCAAACGCATTCGGCGCCATATCCGGAACGACGTAGAGTGCCGGAACAGGAATATTTGCTTTCGCAGCCAGCCGCTCCATCACCTGATACAAGCGCGGAAGTTGCTCACGCGTCACTGGCTGCGCGCCGCTCGATTTCAGCGCAATCTTGTCGGAGAAAAAGTAGGAAACAAGGTTCGTGACAACTGCGATCGCGAGGCCAATCTGCAAGCCGCCACGGCCGCCCAGGGCGCCGCCAACCAGCACCAGCAGCACGCTCATTACAATTAATAATGCACCTGTGCGCAGTATTTTCATGGGTTGTACCTTTCATGCCTTCGGAAATTCTTGCTTGCTGCAGAACGCAACGGCGGAATTTCAGTCTAGGCCGCAGTCCACACGCCGTCAAGCTGTCGAGTCCGCTCGCTCATTACGTTTTCCAGGCCGGGAGGCTCCATGTTTGTCGACAACAAGCGTCAGAAGAAAAATCCGATGATCCTTTGTCTTCCTCCGCTGTTGCCTCATTTCTTCGCCGCGGCTGCCGGCGCCTTCGGTGTCACCCGTTCGAACTTCATCACGTCTTTTTTTCCGTCCCGTTCGACGCGCACCTGGTCACCCGGCAGTACCGTGCCCTGCAGAATCTGCAGCGCCAGGGGATCCTGGATCATTCGTTGAATCGTTCGCCGCAGCGGCCGCGCGCCATACGCCGGATCGAATCCCTCGCTCAGTAGAAGTGCGTTCGCCGCAGGGGTCAACTCCAGCGTGATCTTGCGCTCTTCAAGCAATTTCTCGACGTCTTTCAGCAGCAATACCACGATGCGTTCGAGCTGCTCCTTGCCGAGCGGGTTAAAGATCACAATTTCGTCGATGCGGTTGATCAATTCCGGACGGAACACCGCCCGGAGCGCCTCCATCGCTTCCTTGCGTGCCAGCTCCGGATCCTTGCTCGACAATTCAAAGATCGCGCTCGAACCCACATTGCTCGTCATCACCAACACCGTGTTCCTGAAATCGACCGTGCGGCCCTTCCCGTCCGTCAAACGTCCGTCTTCGAGAATCTGTAACAGTACGTTAAACACATCAGGATTCGCTTTCTCGATCTCATCAAACAGCACCACCGAATACGGGTGCCGCCGTACTTGTTCCGTTAGCTGCCCGCCTTCCTCATAGCCGACATAGCCCGGAGGCGCGCCAATCAGGCGGGAAACGCTGTGCTTCTCCATGTACTCGGACATGTCAATTCGGATCATCAGTTTTTCATCGTCAAACAAGAATTCCGCCAGCGCGCGCGCCAACTCGGTTTTTCCGACACCTGTCGGCCCAAGAAAGATGAATGAGCCGATCGGCCGTTTTGCATCGGACAACCCGGCGCGGCTGCGACGCACTGCATTCGACACCCGGGCCAGCGCATCTTCCTGGCCTACGACGCGTTGCCGCAGCCGTTCTTCCATGTGCACCAATTTCTGTGCTTCGCCTTCGAGCAGGCGGCCCACGGGAATACCGGTCCACTTCGCAACGAGCTTGGCGATGTCTTCCTCATCGACTTCTTCTTTCAGCATCCGCGCGCCGCCCTGCATCGAGCTGAAGCGTTCTTGCGCCGCTTTCATCTCTTGCTCAACCTGGGCGATCTTCCCGTAGCGGATTTCCGCAACCTTGGCCAATTCGCCCGCGCGTTCGTAGCGCTGCTCCTCGGCTTTCAGTTGCTCGATCTGCTCCTTCAACTTGCGGACTTTTGAAATCGCTTCCTTTTCCGACTGCCAGCGCGCCTTCCGTCCGCTCGAATCTTCGCGCAACCGTGCCAGTTCCTTCTCAATCTGGTTGCGGCGCTCCACGGAATGGGCATCTGTTTCCTTCAACAAAGACTGCCGTTCAATTTCCAGCTGCAAAATGCGGCGTTCGATTTCATCGATCTCGGTAGGCAGCGAGTCAATTTGCATGCGTAGACTTGCCGCGGCTTCATCGATCAAGTCGATCGCCTTGTCCGGCAGGAATCGGTCGGAAATATAGCGGTGGGACAAGGTGGCAGCAGCAATGATCGCGGAATCCTTGATGCGGACGCCGTGGTGTAATTCGTAGCGATCCTTCAGCCCACGCAAAATCGCGATGGTGTCCTCAACCGACGGCTCTTCCACCAGCACGGGCTGGAATCGACGCTCGAGTGCCGGATCCTTCTCGATGTACTTCTTGTATTCGTTGAGTGTAGTCGCGCCAATCGCACGCAGCTCCCCGCGGGCCAGCGCCGGTTTGAGCATGTTCGAGGCATCCATCGATCCTTCCGCCGCGCCGGCTCCGACAAGCGTATGGAGTTCATCGATGAACAGTATAATCTGCCCGTCCGCCTCGGAGATCTCCTTCAGAACAGCCTTGAGGCGATCCTCAAACTCGCCCCGGAACTTTGCCCCGGCGACCAGAGCGGCCAGATCGAGCGCAACCAGTTTTTTTGTTTTCAGTACGTCCGGAACGTCGCCGGAAATAATCCGCTGCGCCAGTCCTTCCACAATCGCGGTCTTGCCAACTCCCGGTTCGCCGATCAGTACCGGATTGTTCTTGGTCCGGCGAGCCAGAATCTGCATTACCCGGCGAATCTCTTCATCCCGGCCAATGACTGGATCAAGCTTCGATTTTCTGGCCAGGTCTGTCAGGTCGCGAGCATATTTCTCGAGCGACGCATAGGTTGCTTCCGGATTTTGCGAGGTGACGCGCTGGCTTCCGCGCACTCCCGCCAAGGCCTGCAAGATCGCTTCGTGAGTAGCCCCGCTCTTTTTGAGCAATCGTCCGGCGGGGTCGCGGTCTGCCGCGGCAATTGCCAGAAACAGATGCTCGGTCGAAACATATTCGTCCTTGAATTTCTTCGCTTCTTCAAAGGACTGCTCGAGAATGTCATTGAGCGCGCGGCTCAAGTTCTGCTGCGAATATCCTTGCACCTTCGGTAGGCGGGCAATTTCCTTCTCAATATCCTGCGACAGCAGTTCCAGACGAATCCCCAGACGGGCCAGCAACGGTGGTACAACTCCGTCTGCCTGCTGAATCAGGGCAGACAACAAGTGCACCGGCTCAACAGCCTGATTCTCATGGCTCGCCGCGATTTCCTGCGACTGTTGAATGGCTTCCTGAGCCTTTACGGTCATTTTTTCGAAACGAATCATGTTTACCTCACAAATTCACACGTTCAATTTTCTTCATGCCCGCAAGAAAAAGAGGGCCCGCGTGGCGCAAGCCCTCTCATGCTATCGCACGGTTTTCGGCCGTCCAGCCTTTTCTTATTGGCCGGCTGCGGCTGCCTTTTCTGGAGCGGACTGCACATTTATCTTGATCTGCTTCGGTTTTGCTTCTTCGCGCTTCGGAATACTGAGCGACAACACGCCGTTGTTGTAGTCGGCCTTTATCGCTTCGCTGTTTACGGTATTCGCGAGCGAGAAGCTCCGCGAGAATGAGCCATACGAGCGCTCCACGCGGAGATAGTTGCTCTCGTTCACTTTCTTCTCGAATTTACGCTCGCCGCGGATCGTCAGAATGTTGTTCTCAACTCGAATGTCAAGGTCTTCGGGCCTCACGTCGGGAAGATCGGCTTTCACAACCAGCTCGTGCTCCGTCTCATAGATGTCAACGGCAGGCGCCCAGGTGGTCAGATTGCTTTCTTCCGCGGTTCGGTCAAAGGCCTCGCTAAACAAGCGATTGAGAGTTTCGGGGATCGAAGACGTGCGGAAAGGTTCAAAACGGTTTATCGAATTCCTCATAGTGTAGTCTCCTTACATAAGTGATTTGATCGCAATAATAAAATATGAGTGGCTTAATGTCAAGTACAATCTGACAATTTCACAATACGTTCTAAGTAATTGAATAAAAGCATCTTACTGGATGGCGATCCTGGAAGTAGCCTGTGCTCTACCTGCTTACACCTCGTCAACCCGAATGGCCATGTCTTCATCGGAGCGCAGCGCTTTGCTATAGTTAGGCCAATGCGCGTTGACGAATTTGACTATGTACTACCGCATGAGTTAATCGCCCAGCGTCCGCTCACCGATCGCGATCGGTCGCGAATGCTGTTTCTCAGCCGCCTGACAGGAGAATTCGAAGACCGCATGTTTCGTGAACTCCCCTCGATTCTGCGCGGCGACGAACTGATCGTCCTCAATAACGCCCGTGTCTTGCCCGCGCGCCTTTTTGGACGACGCGCCGGCGTCTTTTCCGAGCAACCTTCGCGTAAAACCCAACGCGAGCACCTCCGCGGTCAGGTGGAAGTCTTTCTTACGCGCCGGATTCATTCGGACCGTTGGGAAGCTCTCGTGCGACCGGGGCGGAAATTACCGGTCGGCGAACGAATCCACTTTGGTGACAACGAGCTTGAAGCAGAGATTGTTGCTCGTGGCGAACTTGGTCTAAGAACAATTCAATTCGTCAGCCGGAACAAGGACAGCGTCAGTGAAAATATTCAGCGTCTCGGTCACGTCCCCTTGCCGCCCTATATTGATCGGCCCGACGAAGGTTCTGACCGCGAACGCTACCAGACGGTGTTTGCACAAAAATTGGGCGCCGTCGCGGCCCCCACCGCCGGTCTCCACTTTACAACGCAAATACTGGAAGAGATTCGTTCGCGCGGCTGTGAGATTTGCGAACTTACGCTCGATGTCGGGCTCGGAACCTTTCAGCCAATTCATTGCGAAACGCTTGAAGACCATAAGATCCACACCGAGTCCTATGAGATCAGCGAACACGCGTCTGTGCACATTCATCAGGCTAAAAAGGAAGGTCGAAAGATACTAGCCGTGGGTACAACAGTCGTTCGCGCGCTTGAAGACTCCGCGGGGCTGTCTCGGGAGAGATCTTCCGACTCGGTCGTTCTTCCCGGCAGAGCCCATGCCGGCATTTTTATTACGCCTGGCTATACATTTCGGGTTGTGGACATGCTACTGACAAACTTCCACCTGCCAAAATCAACGCTTCTGGCGTTGGTCTCCGCTTTTGCCGGAAGAGAAAACATCCTGCGAGCCTATCGCCATGCCGTCAGTCGACAATATCGCTTCTTCAGCTACGGCGACTGCATGCTTCTCCGTTAGTGAACAAGGTTGCAGTGCAAAAATGGCGTGAGGGAAGTGGCACTTGTCTGCCAGCTTCCCTCGGTGTATGTCATTCACGGTAGTTTGAGTTCCCCTTACTGCGCCAGAACGAATACGCTCTTTTGTCCGGCGAAACGAAGTTCCGTCATCTTGCCATCAGAATTTGAAACGAGACTTGTATATTCTGATTTCGCATCGCGGTCTTCCCACTTCCCATCTGCTTCCGCGACGACCTTGCTTCCGTTCTTGATCGTCAGATGATTGTTGTCAATCACAAATCGATATTCGCCTTCTTTCAAATCCGCAGTTCCAACGACCATCTTGTGAGTCACAGGAATGCTTTTTGAAACCGGCTTGGCGAAAGCGGGAACGGTAGCGAGCGCCACCGCCGAGAGGAGAACCATACTGCGGACAAACGATTTACGTGTCATGTGTGTCATATCCCTTCGTTGAGCGAGTCAGCCACGGCTGCAAGCGAGCGAAAGAGTTGACACACGACTAACGAGAAGAGTAGCCTTCTGTCGCTGGCACCTCTTCTTCCTGGTCTACGAGCCGGTTAGATTGCGTGTCATGGCCCCGCGGCTGCTACCGCGGGGTTTTTTATTTCAAGCTCTTCCTGTCCCACTTCAACCTTATTTCTGGCTGCACCCTTATAGACGAAATGCACCCCCCGAATGTTTCGTTGTTCCCTCCATTTTTCAGCAAATCGTTTCTCCCAGGATTTCGATCCCTTTGTAAAAATTTCACTTTGCTTGCATCCCCTACCCTTTCCCCTATACTCTTGCTTACGGCTAAACTGACCCAGAATGCGACTTCTCGTTCTCAGTGACATCCACGCCAATTTGACTGCTCTGGACGCGGCTCTAGCGGCTGCGACTGGGAGCTGGGAACGCGTGGTATGTCTCGGCGACGTGGTGGGATATGGGCCGGATCCGAATGAAGTCACCTCGCGCATCCGCGAACTGGGCGCCACAACCATACGCGGAAATCATGACAAAGCGGTTACAGATTTGATGGGAACGGATGATTTTAATCCCGTCGCACGAGCTGCTGTTTTGTGGAGCCGTTCGCAACTTTCCAACGAAAATCTGGATTGGCTGGCGAATCTTCCGCAAGGTCCGCTTGAATCAGACGGCGTCGTGCTGGTTCACGGAGCGTTTCAGGATGAGGACGAATACGTATTTACTCCTGCACAAGCGCTCGAGGGACTTCTTGATTCGACGTTGCCCGTCACGTTTTACGGCCACACCCATCATCAGGGCGGGTTTTCCTATCAGGATACAATCCTCGATGTTCTTCAACTTCATCCGCGCGAAGACGAAAAGCGCAGCGCGTTGCGCCTGGAATCTGACAAACGCTATCTCCTCAATCCCGGTTCCATCGGCCAGCCGCGTGACGGAGATCCACGCGCCGGTTTCGCCATTGCCGACCTGCAGAACGAAATTGTTGAATTTTGGCGCGTTCCTTACGATATTGAGAATGTACAAGAGCGCATGCGAGCAGCCAAGCTCCCGGAACCGCTGGCCCTTCGCTTGACGGTCGGGCGCTGAGTTCGCCCAAGGATCTGCCAGCCGTTCGCAGAAGAGCCTCATGTCAGATATGAACCGCATTTCCGACTCGCCAGAAGAAAAACAGAGTCGCCCTGTCATTACCTTTGTTATCGCGGCCATGGTGGTAACCGCAATGAGTCTCAGTGCATGGGTGTTGTTTCACGACTCAGCGAAAAACCGCAATTCCTTTAACGGCGCAACAATCAAAGTGAATATGACTCAGACGGAGAAGGACTATCTGTCGAAGCTGTTTGTGAAGGACATCAAGCTCAGCCGTGCTGAGAATTTTCTTCACCAGGA
This sequence comes from Candidatus Acidiferrales bacterium, assembly GCA_963723725.1. Classification (GTDB taxonomy): domain Bacteria; phylum Acidobacteriota; class Terriglobia; order Acidiferrales; family UBA7541; genus Acidiferrum. The sequence continues at coordinate 5,917 of CAVRSA010000006.1, read as the reverse complement.
AGTAACCATTCTGAGCGGTACGATCATGAATTCCGGTACGCAAACGGTCACCAAACTGGATCTCACGATTCAGTTTTCCGACCCGATGGATCAGGTGGCGTTACGCGAAACGCGCGGAGTTCTTGGCGAACCGCCGGTCGAAATCGGCCCCGGCCAGGAACGCGCGTTTGAGATTTCCTTTGATCATGTGCCTGCAACCTGGAACATGCAGCAACCCACCTTGCGCGTAGCTGTTATAACTGTCAGATAATGGACTCAAACTTTCCATTGCACATTGACCGCTGAATTGTCATTCTGTTGGTCTCGGCCGCCGATCCCAAGAAATCAAAATAGGGTGGAACGTTGAATTTCACTGTCAGTATTCGCCAATCCGATAATGTTTCGCTCGTCGATGTAAAAGGACGCCTCACCTCCTTTGAAGCGCAAGCGTTCCGCGAGGCGATTCATGGCCTGATTAGTCGCGGTCACAAAAATATCATCTTGAATCTCACCGGCCTCGAGTACCTGGACAGTTCGGGTATTGGCGAGCTCGTGCGAAATTATCTAAGTGTCGTAAAAAAAGACGGCGCGATGAAGGTAGTGGGGCTGGCGCCAAAGGTAGAGGAAATCCTGAAGGTGACTCAGCTGTACCAGGTGTTTCCCGAATTTCCCGACGAAGAATCCGCGCTTGAAAGTTTTCCCGCGGAGTTTAAAAGACCTTCCGGCAGGTAATTCGCTGACCGCAGGAATGTGCTGTAAAAGGAGAGAAGCAGCTAAGGTGTTGACCCTAGCTGCCTCCCGGGGTGTGTCCTCGAAGTGGTTTTGAATATTTAGATGCAAGAGTTCCAGAAAGGTTTCCCGAATCGGATGGGAATTTTATTTTGCAAATTGCGGAAACCAATTACCGGCAGCGTGCGTCAATAAAATAGGTACTTTCGCCACCGTTCGTCTCGATGCCCGATGAGACGCATCAATTGCCTTGAAGTGTGCAGGGTAAACGGTCTTGGCTTGCGAGCCAGTTTGAATCCCGCTTCTTCCGGAGTGCGGTCTCCCTTATTGTTGTTGCAACGATAACAACACGCTACCAGATTTTCCCAGGTCGAACGTCCTCCCCGCGAACGCGGCATCACGTGATCGAGTGTCAGTTCGCTGCTCGGGAAAATGCGCCCGCAAAACTGGCAGGTATTCCGGTCACGCAGCAAAATATTTTTGCGGGAAAGTGCCCTGCTCTGTTGCGGAATGTGCCGGTAGGCGAGCAGGCGGATGACAGACGGCACCTTATGGGAGTTCGCCGCGGAGTGAACTTCCGCGCTATGCATCTCTTCGGCCTGCGCCACTCCCTTCAGCAGCAACACCATAGCCCGACGGACCGCCGTTACATTGATAGGCTCATAAGTGGCGTTCAGAACCAGGACCGGTTCCTGCATGAGAGAGGATCTACGTGGGGCGACAACAGGTAGGTGACGTCCGCCGGCATTCCCCGAAGCGTTAGGCACAAGCGCGCCACCCGCTTCGGGGGTACGTCGCCCCCGGGGATCGAACGCCTCTGGCCTTCTTGCGCTCACCGCGCACCTTCCGCTACAGAACGTTACAACGGAGGGCCGGACAGCTCGGCGACGGAACGTTCCTAGGACCGAGCCTGCTCCTGCCTCGCGTGAACACCTTGGTTCCGGCGTTCAGCGTCGCTCCGATCGTCATTACTCATCTAGCAGCAAGATTCGGGAATTGTCAACCCGAGCCGCCTTGTCGATGGCAAAAGCGCCAAGTACGGTTCCTGAGTGCCCTTCGGAAACGAGCAAGTCCTCGGCGAAGGCGCGCTAGCAGCCGACAGCAAAAGGATGGGGCGACAGCCTGGCCGGCCGGAGTGCCTGAACTGGTGGACCACACGACGCAAAGCAGGGGAGATAAAAGAAAGCGGCATGAGGTTCAGCCGCTTGCAGGAGAATCCGATTGTTTTACTTAAGGAATAAGTACCGATAAAAGTTTTTGCTCTAGAGTAACCCCTGCTCCATCTTCTCCTGGCAGGAAATGCAGTGTTTGGCCCAGGGTACTGCTTCCAGACGCTTGGTTTGCATCTCTTCCTGGCAACTGAGGCACTGCCCGTACTCTTCGGCCCGAATTCGCTTCAGCGCCTCGTCGATCAAGTTCAGCATGTTGCGATCGGTGCTGGTTTGCCCAAACAGGAACTCCTTGGTGTAAGAGTTTGCGGCCTTGTCAGCAAGATCTACGGTTGGGTCATCATCGGCTTGACGACCTTCCTCTTCGGTCCGCGTGATCGTTTTCACCAACTCGTCTCGCCGTGTCAGCAATTTTTTCTTGTAGTATTCCAAACGCTTCTTGTCCATGTTCACCCTCCCCACATTGCTCTCGGGGGACACCTAAAAACTCCATAGTGTAGGCTCGCTATCACAAGGTGTCAAGGCGATGCCCGCGATTTATGATTGGTGCTCCTCATTTGCAACGCGATTTCGCTCGTCGCAAGGTTTTTCCGGAAGCGCAAAACCGCACCCAGGCCAACGGATCGGTTTGATGCAGGGCGGTCCAAAGAGGCTTCATTGAACCCGGAACAAGCGCCACCGTCGCTGTGTTCCAAGCGTTACCTGCGTCACATCCCCGCATCCCCTGGAAGTGGTATAACGACGTCAGGAATCAAGGGTAGAGGATTCTCCTCATTCACCGCGAATCTATCCCACCTTTAAGGGAGGACTCCATGTTTAAGCAAGCATTTTTCCTGCTGGGCACGTTACTCGTCGCCACGACAGTGACTCTGGCGCAAACGTCCACAGCACCGGTTGTGAAAAAGACTCCGATCCAGCAGACCAGCGCAGCTTCTGGGAAAGATATGTTCAACGCCTACTGCGCTCCGTGTCACGGTGCTGACGGCAAAGGGAACGGTCCCGCTGCTGGGGCTATGAAGACAGCACCCTCGGACCTTTCACAGCTCACAAAGAAACACGATGGGAAGTATCCCGCAGCCTATGTCGCGGGCATTTTGCGATTCGGTGAATCACCCAATTCTGCTCACGGTTCGGCCGATATGCCGGTATGGGGGCCGCTGTTCCGTTCGCTCGACAAGTATCACGATACGGTCGAACAGCAGCGCGTCAGCAATTTGGTCAGTTACATAGAAACGCTGCAAGCCAAGTAAGGTCATAAGGTCGTTCAGTTCGGAGAAATATCGTGGGGCAGTCGCGCTTACCCTGCCCCGCAAGCCTTCGGAGATGTAACGTCGCGTGGCCCGCCAATATCTTGCCTTCCTGTCGACAACAAAAAAGACAGACCCGTTCTTCGGGCGCGCAGCTGCGGATCGCCAATTCGCTGACACCGCCGGAGCACTCCGTACCTTTCATCCCGATCCACAGTGCAGTACACTCTGCACTCAACTTCACGCGGACTTTGTCGGAGGCTAGACCATGACAGCGATCACCCCGGAGCAGGCTGCCCTGCTTCTCCAATTGGAGTTGCAGGCCCTCAAGAACGAGCATGTCGTTACGAAGCGAGTCATCCAGGCGATCCCGCTTGATCACGGAGACTACCGTCCCGACCCGCAATCAAAGACCGCTCTTGAGCTGGCCTGGCACATCGCCGCAACCGAGCAACGCCTTTTGTCCGGCATTGCCGCCGGCAAATTTGAATTCGCTCCCATCCATAGGCCGGAAACCGTAAAGAACTCGCAAGACATCGCCAACTGGTTTTCGCAATCCTTTGACTCGAACCTTCCGCATCTTGCCGCGCTAAGCGGTGCCGAGGCTGCCAAGATCATTGACTTTCGCGGTGCGTTCCAGCTTCCTGCGGTTTTCTTCTTGCGCTTTGCCCAGAACCACAGCATTCATCACCGCGGCCAATTGTCCACGTATTTGCGAGCTATGGGTGGGAGGGTACCGGCAATTTACGGTGAAAGCTATGATTCGGCCGAAGCAAAAAAGAGCGCGCAGGCATAAGGCACTTGGTGTAGACTCAAGTAGTTGCAGCACGAGGTCAAGGTCCAGCCGTGTGGGGTGAACGGTGGTTTCCCACAGCGTCCACAGGCATGTGGATAATCAAGAAAAAAAGTTTTCTCAAGGGCTTGACTTATTTTCATGTTCTAGTAAGATTACAAATGGTTCGGCACTCTCTCAGAGAGCTTAACCAAGCAGGGGATTCACAGTCGGGTCTGAATTATCTCCCAGGAGAAGATCCTATAGTGAGGAGCCTTATCAGCACAGGCTGAATACCGTTTGAGCTTCGCGTGGAGCCGCTAAATGACTAGCGGCTGTACCCGGCGCTCGGCGCCGGGTTTTTGCTTTTTAGGGTGACTTTTTAGCGGTTACTGTTGCTGAAAATAGCCTTGGTTCTCTGCAAGGAGAACGCTGCGACTCAGGTTGCAGCCCCTGATGGATTCAGGGCACATGATCTTTGACAACTGAAAGGTTGGCACATTCCCGCCGAAACTTCGGGCAGATTACGGTCTGTCTGGGGGAGAGAGGGTGGGAGTGATTACAAGTTCTGCTCGAGATGTTGAGCAGTACTGTGGATAACAAGGCGAACTTACTCAAGCACCTGGGGAAGGCAGAGTCGATAGTCCCGGCGCCGCGCAAGCGGACCACGGAATAATGGATCTGCAACAAACAGGGCGAACGACCTGAAGAAACTTGAAGTTTAGCCACTTCAAGGAGGCCCGAAGAGCGCAAGCAAATTGGGTCGCTATCAGTTACGACGAATTGGGTAGGTTTTATGATTAAGCTACTAAGAGCGTACGGTGGATGCCTTGGCGCTAGAAGGCGAAGAAGGACGTGGCAAGCTGCGATAAGCCTCGGGGAGCCGCAAGCAGGCTTTGATCCGGGGATTTCCGAATGGGGAAACCCGACGAGATGAACTCTCGTTACAGCCGGCTGAATACATAGGCCGGTATGAGCTAACTCAGGGAAGTGAACCATCTCAGTACCTGAAGGAAAATAAATCACAGAGATTCCGAAAGTAGCGGCGAGCGAAATCGGAAAAGCCCAAACCCATTTGTTTACAAATGGGGGTTGTAGGACCGCATAAGTAGAGTTACCAATCCGGACATTACGCGAACCTGCTGGAAAGCGGGACCGTAGAGTGTGACAGTCACGTAGCGGAAAATGGACCGGACTCGAAGCGGCATCCTGAGTACCACGAGACACGTGAAATCTCGTGGGAAACTGGGGAGACCACTCTCCAAGGCTAAATACTCTCTAGCGACCGATAGTGAACCAGTACCGTGAGGGAAAGGCGAAAAGCACCCCTGCGAGGGGAGTGAAATAGAACCTGAAACCGTATGCTTACAAGCAGTCGGAGGGCCATGTACGGACTTGTCCGTAAAAGCCTGACGGCGTGCCTCTTGCTTAATGAGCCGGCTAGTTATTCTTACGTGCAAGGTTAAGCGCAAGCGAGCCGTAGCGAAAGCGAGTCCTAATAGGGCGACAAGTACGTAGGAATAGACGCGAAGCGGGATGATCTACCCTTGGCCAGGTTGAAGGTTGCTTAACCGCAACTGGAGGACCGAACAGGTGTGAGTTGAAAATCGCTCTGATGAGCTGAGGGTAGGGGTGAAAGGCTAATCAAATTCCGTGATAGCTCGTTCTCCCCGAAATGTCTTTAGGGACAGCCTTACATGAATTGCAACGGTGGTAGAGCTCTGAATGGACTAGGGACCAACTCAGGTTACCGAATCCAATCAAACTTCGAATGCCGTTGACAAATATGTAGGAGTGAGACTACGAGGGATAAGCTTCGTGGTCGAAAGGGAAACAGCCCAGATCGCCAGCTAAGGTCCCTAACTGTATACTAAGTGGTAAAGGAAGTGTATTCGCTCGGACAGCCAGGAGGTTGGCTTAGAAGCAGCCATCCTTTAAAGAAAGCGTAACAGCTCACTGGTCAAGCGGATATGCACCAACAATCCAACGGGGCTCAAGTATACGACCGAAGCTGCGAAATT
>CAVRSA010000005.1:0-78865 GCA_963723725.1 Candidatus Acidiferrales bacterium | reverse complement strand
CGTGATGTTTCTCCCGATTGCCGCGATTGCCCAGACCGCCGCACCCACTCCTACTGTCCAGCGGGAAACTCCACAGGATTTGCTTGCACGTTTGACTCCCGAACAGAAACAGAAGTTCGACGCCGCTGGCCAAGCCTTCCGTGCACAGCATTATCCCGACGCTCTCTCCGTCTACAAACAGTTGCTGACGGAATTGCCCGGTGACCCAGTCGTTTCGAAATTCGCTTCCGAAGCCGCCCTCAGCAGCTTCGATACCAGGTACGCCCTCGCGACCATTAAGCCTCTAGCAGAAAAAGACCCGGATGATTGGCAAGCCACCGCACTTCTGGTTCGTGCGTGCGCGGAGACCGGCGACAATTCTTGTCGCGACAGAGGCATAGCCCACATGCAAAACTTGCACGATGTAGGTGTCATTCCTTCAAGCATGCGTGATTACATCGTCGAGCAAACGCAACTTGACAGAAAGATTCTCCGCATTCGTCTCTCTCTCGCCCCGTGGGGCAATTACCACGTCTACGCGCTTGCACAAGTCGTCGAAAGCGACGGTAGCATTCCGTTCCGTGCAGCTCTGGAAAGTGGCGATATGGACCAGCCCGAGTTTGCCAAGGAACATCCGGACTTAGCGGCTAAGGGCATTCGCCGCTTCTCGCTGGACGGTTATCAAGAAACAGGTATTAACAGCCAAGGTCAGCGCACGCAAGCGCATTTCACCTACAAATTCTTCGACGGACAACCATCGTATGGCGAAGTGCGCGAAGAGTTCATCGGCATCGCTAGCGGCAAAGTTACACCTTTGAGCAGTCGCACGAACCTCGTTGTGCCTTAGACGCCAAAAAACGTTGTGGACACGGATCGTAGAGGCTTAGTTTCCAATTAGAGCCCTCCTTCGAAACCAGATCAATCGCTTTCAGATTGTTGTTCAGAGCTTCCGAAGCTCTAGATACGGGTCCGATTCCCGTCCCGCTTCAGATTCCAAATGATTTACTCTGTCACCCGGAAAAGTTGAATTGAGTCCGCCTGGATACTTCAATGAAAAGGGCTAGAAGAAAACTGCCGGTGACACGTGAAAACGCTGGCTGAGTTTTTCCATTTGTCGTCTGTTCAGCTGGCGCTTCTCTCTCAGGATCAGGGAAACGATACTTTCACCCCCCAAATCCTCGGAAAGATCCTTTTGTCGAAGTCCATTTGCATCCATCAGTTCCTTGAGCACCTCGGCGCCCGAAGGCTTTTCGATCGTGAAATGCTTCCCTTCGTAGTCCGCGATCAGCACAATCAGAAGCTTGGCAGTTTCCGTTTCCTCGGCCGTTCGATGCGCCTTGCGTTGTAGTTCCAGAAGCCTGGAAATGTATGCCTCGTGCTGCTGGGGTGAAGAAATGGTCTTCGGAGCCTCGTCTTTAATAAGATATTTTGCTGGCAGTCGTTCAGCAATTACAGGCATCTTTCCATCCTCCTTTGTCGTATTCTTTGTGGCTCAGCACAGCTAACACGGTCACGGTCCCCATCTCGTAGTTTACGTAGGTGATCATCCTAGCGTCGTTATCCTTTATATTAAAGACAACGCAATCCCCGACCAGATCGGCATCTTTGCGAGTTCGCCTGACAGCAGGGAAATTGTTCCACGGAGGGTTCACGCCTTCGACGATTCTCACCCATGAACCCCGTGAGCCTTTCCACGTCGAGTGCTTCTTTTGTGCAGCTTCTATCAAATGCTTGCCGATTATCTGCACCTGGGAATCTTAGCAATGTGCTAAGTTTTCTGTCAAGCGGAACAGACTGGACAGTTACCGCTGAGAGCAACGCAAGAGACAAGCCTAGAGTCTATTATGAATTCCACTTCGACCAGTTTGGTGGAGAGCTCACTTATTTCAGTACGAGCAACAAGAAAAAGAGAGGTGATTCATAACGAAAAGCGAGTTGTCATCGAGCTCTGCCACAGCTAGTTTATCGAGGTCCTATCACGAATATTTGTGACTGGAATAAAGGCCTTTGTAGCTTTGTAGCGTCATCAGGCCTTATCAGGGTGGCGTGAAATCGCTTTGCATGGTGTAACTTATAGATTACAATGAAAGGCCTGATCGAAATTCGGCACTACGTTAACCGATCGGGAAGGGACGTCTTCGACGATTGGTTGACGCGACTCGACGATGCCCGTGCGCAAGCGAAGATTGCGAGCCGCATCAATCGGTTGGCCGCCGGAAACTTTGGGGACTGCAAGTCTCTACGTCAGGGATTATTTGAACTGCGGATTGATTGGGGCCCAAGCTATCGAGTCTATTACGCCATGATTGGAAGGGAATGCGTGCTGCTTTTTTGCGGTGGAGACAAACGAAAGCAGGCTGCAGACATTGAGCGGGCGGCAGGATACCTTAGGGATTATGAAGAAAGGACCGGAACCTCATGAAACGCAAAGCCAGCACTTCACATGACGAGGCCATCGTTCGACGACTTCGCAAGGACCCGGATTTTGCTGCCGAGTACCTCAAAGCTTCCTTGGAAGATGGGGACGAGCCAAGGGTTCTGTTGATTGCCCTGCGCCACCTTGCCCAGGCTCAAGGCCTCGCCAAGGTTGCTAAAGCGGCCGGCGTCGAGCGCGAGAGTCTTTACAGGGCTTTGTCGGTACGTGGCAACCCACGGCTTTCCACACTGGTCGCCGTCACTAAGGCGATCGGATTGAGGCTTACGGTCGAAGCGGCTTAATCATTGAGCCATTCGGCGAGATTTTTGTGTATGGTTTTCCAAGCCCCGAGCCGGGCGCGATTTGTCACCGTCTCAAATGAACTCCATTTGGCTCCAATTGACTTCTGTGCAGGCGCCAACGCCCTCAAAGCACGAGACTTTTGATTTAGGGATGCAATTCGATTCCGATCGTCCGCTCCAACTAAAATCAAGTTGATGCAGTTAGATGTGGACCCGGACGGTGAACGGCTCTTCCTAGTCTCCTGGGGCCGGAGTCAATGTCCGCAAGTGCCTGAGAGTTTCGGCAGGATCAGGACGAATCGTATAATCCGCGTTCACATCCGCCGCACGGATAATGCTTTCCTTGTCGATGATGTAACGGGCAGGCATCGGCAAGCGGTATTCCGGTTCGTCATTGAACCTGTCCAGAGTGCTCCCGAACGACTTGTAAAGCTCGCGCAAGTAATCCGGCAGTGTGAACACTAGCCTGAATTGCTCCGCCGTCTTGAGGTGAAGATCAGTCAGGATGTCGTAGGTCAGGTTTAGCTTCCTGTGAAGGGCGCGCGTGTACCGTTCGAGCTCAGGAGTGATCACGAGGATCTGCGCTCCCCGTGCTTCGACTTCTGAATGGATCTGCTGTAGAGCCTCCAGCTCCATATTGCAGTACGGTCACCAATGCCCTCGGAAGAAGCTGACCACCAGAGGTCCTTCGCGTAGAACGTCGCTGGAACTAACCTGCGCGTGATCCTGATTGAATAAGCTAAAGGCCGGCGCAGGGTCCCCGACTCTGAGCGCTGTGTGTTCGATGCCCGAAGCCTTGAGCTCGGCTGTCGCGCGATGCATCTTTTCGATTGCCTCGTGCGGCGCGTTGTACGGTGGAGCTCCGGATTCAAATGCCTTCTTAAACTCGTCCAGCCGTTCCTGAAGAGTTGCCATTGTCATCGCCCCCTTTCTCAGACTGTCCGCTCATATTCACCGTTGTTCTTGATCCGACTCCCCGTACCCCGAATGTCCATCGCTGTGAATCGCAAATCTCGATTTATGCTCCTTATGCTAAAGAGCGATTAAACAGCGCGTCAACATTCAATTTTGTATCTTGAACAATTCGTAGGCAAATCCGAAGTAGTCCACGCGGGCGGGGGCGATCATTGGCGGGAAGTCGGCTTGTCGGGAGTGATCTCCAGCGTTTTGTTCGATCCTGACGGCTTGCGGGCAAACCACCGGAAGTTACTCTCGAGCCGGCCTGGCGCGGATGACAAGGGACACGCAGAACACATCGCGATGAAAGCCCCTGAGTATGTAGCTAGGCGACTCTACAGCAACCGCATCAACGACAATTCGAGGCTCGAGACGAATCACGCCATTTTCCAGGCGGATGAGATTTTTGGGGGAGACACAGTAGCGAAACGGCGCAACAGCTACCTGGAGAAAAAATCCCTTCAATGTGACAATGTTGCGGGATGCACAAGGACACACACTCTCCATGACCCGCTTGCAGCATTTTTGGTTTTTGTTGCTCACGATTTTCACATTCTCGTCGTTTTGCTGGGCTGATGGGAATTCGCAGGCCGCCGCGATTCCGCGCATCGCCGTGGATTCGGGAACTCTTGAAGGCGCACATTTCGGGCCTTCATCCGACGAGGTCATGTTCCTGGGCGTACCGTTCGCAGCGCCGCCAACGGGCGAACGCCGATGGAAAGCCCCGATGCCGGTCGAAAAATGGAGCGGAGCCAGGTCCGCGACGAAATTCGCTCCTTCCTGTATGCAGACGCCATCGGGCTGGTGGCCAGAGATGGCTGGACGCGCTCAGTACGAAACGAGCGAAGACTGCCTTTACCTGAATGTATGGACAACGAATCTTTCGAACGTAAAGAGTCAGCCAGTGATGGTGTGGATTCACGGCGGAGGAAACATCGAGGGCTCAAGTCAGACTCCGCCGCTCGGACCAACGCTTGCGCGTAAAGGTGTGGTCGTTGTCAGCATCGAATATCGACTGGGGGTGTTCGGGTTTCTCGCGCTCGCTGCATTGTCGTCCGAATCACCCACGCATACTTCTGGGAATTATGGACTACTCGATCAGATTGCGGCGCTGAGGTGGATCCAGAGCAACATTGCCGCGTTTGGCGGCGATCCCCGACAGGTGACGATCTTTGGGCAGTCCTCTGGTAGCGAGGACGTGTGTCATTTGCTGGCGTCGCCTGTGGCGTCGGGACTTTTTCAGCGAGCAATACTGCAGAGTGGCGTCGCGACGGACTCTCTCTATTCGGATGTTCGAAAGCCGCAAAACTACTATCACAATCATGGCCCGGGCGAGGAGGTTGGAAAGCGCCTGATGAAAGAGCTCGGCATCGAGGACAGCGAAACGGCACTTTCGGCGTTGCGCGCCCTTCCGGCCGAGCGGTTGCTGCAAGTGGCTCACGATATGCAGCAAGCGGACTTTGGCGTTCTGATTGATGGCTGGATTGTGCCGCATCAACCGATGGTAACTTTTTCCAGGAAAGAGCAAGCCCGGGTTCCGATAATGATTGGCAGCAACACCAATGAGACCACTGTGTTTGGCAAAGAGTCGCCGCTGGCCACGGAAAATTCCTGGCCAAAAACGGTTGCCCAATACCGCGAATGGCTCGGGGCTGAGTTCCGGGAATTTGCCGACGACGTATGGAAGGTGTACCCGGCATCTTCGAACGAAGATGTCGGGCGGGTTTTTAATCGAATGCTCACCGATTATGAGTACGGCTTCGGCTCATATCGCGTGGCGAATGCTATGGCGGAGATTCGGGAACCCGTCTATCGCTACTATTTCAGTTATGAGGGGCGCGGCGTATTCGCTGCACTTGGAGCCTTTCACTCCGAAGAACTCATGTTTATCGCCGATAGCTATTGGAAGAGTTGGACCCCTAACACTAACGACAAGAGATTGAGCGAAATCATGACTGGCTATTGGACAGAGTTTGCGAAGACCGGGAATCCCAACAGTGTAGGCGTGCCAGAATGGCCTGAGTACAATACGAGGGAAGCGCTGTCGATGAACCTGGGCAACCACGTGCATCCAATAGCCGAGCCAAACTCCGCGGCGTACATGCTGTTCGAACGAATTCTTTGCGCGCGGCTCGCGGAAACCGTTCCTGACAAACCGTAGTCCGCCAAAGCGCCTCGAATTCGTGCCGTGCTGCGGGCCACTATCTGTGGCTGCTCTCAATTTCCATCTAGTTTCGTGGAGAGGCTTGTCAGTCCCGAGCAGATGGAAATTGCAGACTGGCTTCTTCCTAGCGGGACACAACCGAACGGTCTCGCAGTTTAGAAGCGGTACTGAACTCCTGCTTGATACCGGAAATTACTTTGGTTATTGTTGCCCCCGGTAAAGGCGTTTCCAAATCGAGTTAGAAGATAATCAACCTCTGCTGGTCGAATGACAAAATGCTCACTGAGACGAATATCCAGACCGCCTCCTACGATGAAATCAAAGGCATTGTTGCTTGGGGACTTGCTAACGCACGCTTCACCGCAGTTGTTGTATAAATTTCCATAGAAATTGCTGTGCGCTCCACCGAACAAAGCCTCCGCAAATGGTTCAAAATGGGAAATGCGGACCTTTGCAATGGGGCCAACATTGTAAGTAAAGAGATTGCCTTGAGCGGAAAAACTGCCAAACGGATTGCTGAAGTTGTGCGTATAGCTCCCGTATCCTTCAAACTCGCCCACGATACCTACGTATTTGCTGAAATAGAAAGCTGCTGAGCCACCTCCTCCGTTTAAGGAAAATGTCGGAATGATATTGTTGTTTTGAGGATTGGCGTGAATGTAGGAATAATCTACCGTAATCTGAACCTTTGAGTCGTCCTGTGCGAGCGCCAAAGAACCGCAGAGCAGGATAGTCGCGAGAACGAGAACACTTCTGATTTTCATGTAGGTCTCCTATTGATTTTTTGTCCCTCGGCGGCTCACAGGGCGCGAATCCGCTTTTTACTATTTATTTATAAGTACGTGCTTTGATTCGAGGGAGGTCAGAAGTGGTTGCCTGACGCGGCCAAAGCCGTAAGTTCTGACAGTATCGGTCAATCCAATGTTCCGATAACTTTCAACCACTTGAGCATCTTTACCCCCGGAGTCGGTCGATCAAACGCCGTCGTCAAACCTAGATCCTGGGCTTGCCCGCTGCCTTAAGCGACAGGGAATGTTGCGGATACCCTGAAACCTGAGAGCGGGATGGACCGACTATTCTGTGCCAACGTGTTTCTTCGGGAGGTGGCGCATCGCTCGTCAGACCTCTTCAACAGGTCTCTGACTTTACCGAAAATCTGATGCAAAAGGGTGGGTTTAGGGAATTCGGCTTTCATGAAGGAAGATTAGACTCCGTACCGCAGCGGGAACAAGTCCCACTCCTGTCACAGTGGGGCACTGTGTGGCACTGTGTGGTGGACATTTCGCAGGATTCCAGATACGTTTTGCAACGAGTCCCTCTGAGAGAAGGGCAGTCAGGTATGACGTTTCGCGCGCGCACGTCCTTTACAATTTTCTACTTCACCCTGATTCTTTCGCTGTGCACATCCGCGCAAGAGCCAGCCTCCCCGGGAGTAACGTCGACGGAAATCAGGATCGGCAACATCACCTGTGTAACGGGCTGGGCGAAGGCCTACGCCAGTGTCAGCGTCGCAGAAGCTGCCTACTTTCAAATGGTCAATGAACGAGGCGGCATTAACGGACGAAAGATCAATTTCCTTACCCTGGATGATGGGTGCGAGAGCGCAAGATCCCTAGTTCTCGCTCGGCAATTAGTGGAGCAGGAAAACGTCTTGCTACTCTTCAGTACCCTCGGAACTGAGACCAATCTGACGATCCGTTCCTACCTGAATGAGAAGCACGTGCCCCAGCTCTTTGTTGAGTCCAGCTCAGCCGTATTCGACGACCCTTCGCATTTCCCTTGGACGATGGGGTTTTTCGCTAGTTATCTTGCGGAAGGCCGTGCCTATGCAAACTACATATTGAAGAGCAAACCTGCTGCCAAGGTCGGGGTACTGTCAGCGAACGACGATGCCGGCAGAGAATATGTCGCTGGCTTGCGTGCCGGACTCGGCAACAAGGCTTCATCCATGATCGTGAAAGAGACCACTTACAATAATACCGAGGGTAGCCTGGAGATGCAGCTCCGAGCCCTGAAAGACTCTGGCGCAGATGTGTTTGTTAACTTCTCCGTGGGGCCTTTCGCGACCCAGTCCATCCGCCGGGCGTTTGAACTCGACTGGCATCCCTTGCAATTTATCCCCAATGCCTCACTCTCCATATTTGCGTTCCTCGAACCTGCCGGGCTAAACAAGTCCACTGGAATCATTTCCAACGCGCGCTCCAAAGGCTGGCTCCGCGATCAAGGCCAGCAGGACCCAAGCGTCGCCGAGTTTCTGGAATGGATGAGAAAATACAATCCACAGGGAAATCTTCGAGATCAAAACAATGTTGCTGGTTACGAGAGGGCTCAGACATTGGTCCATATTCTCCAGAAATGCGGGAGTGACCTGAGCCGGTCCAATGTCATGAGAGAGGCCGCCAGTCTAGACCTCGAACTCGGCATGCTTCGTCCCGGCATTCGAATCAAGACAAGTCCCAGCGACTATCAGCCGATTAAACAGCTCTTTCTCATCCGGTTTGATGGGACCGATTGGGCGCCCCTCGGTCCCATCAGTAGCCAGTAAGCAAAACCTTGTCCGTGGTGCCGTAAAGCCTCGTCCTACCGGGCGGCGGCGAGAACGACGCAGCGATATGGTATTCGCGTAATTGCTCTCCTGACGGCGCCCACATATCTCGATCGGCGAATTATTGAACCCGGACGAAGCTTGTGCATCGCCGTCTCAAGGGTGCCTTAAGTCCTAAAACTCAAGCGCGGCCAACTTGAGGCGCTCGCGACCGGAGCTCGCGCCTTGTCCCAATTCGCACCGAATCCGTCAACTAAGGCATCCATACGTGTATGAGAACACCATGCGACGAGGCACTGATGGCGTCCGGACGATTGTGTATTCAACCAACGGTGGCAACCCGACCATGGATTCTCGCGGCGACCATCATCGGCTCTAGCATGGCTTTCATAGACAGCACGGTTGTTAATGTCGCGATACCCGTATTACAGGCAACATTTCACGCCAGCTTGGTCGATGTGCAGTGGGTAGTCGTGTCCTATGGAATTTTCTTGTCGGCCCTGATTCTTGCCGGTGGCGCTCTCGGAGACTTGGTTGGACGCCGACGGATGTTTCTTATCGGGGTGGCGATCTTTGCGTTGGCATCAGTAGGTTGTGGTCTCGCCTCAAGCATCCACCAACTGATTATCGCGCGCTGCGTTCAAGGGGTCGGTGCGGCATTTTTGGTTCCCGGCAGTCTTGCAATCATCAGCGCCAGCTTCGACGAAGACTCCCGCGGTAAAGCGATTGGTACATGGTCCGGTTTTACGGCGATTACTACCGCTCTTGGCCCGCTGCTCGGCGGATGGCTGATCCAATATGCCTCGTGGCGCTGGGCGTTCCTATTGAATGTGCCACTGGGAATTGTCGTGGTGTGGATTTCCGTTCGCCACGTGCCGGAGAGCAAGGATTCGCAGGTCAAGCAGATCGACTGGTTAGGAGCATTGCTGGCTACGGTGGGCCTCGGTGGGGTTGTAACCGGGTTTCTGGAATCCGCGAGCCTCGGATGGTCCGATCCGCTGGTGTTGACAAGTTCGCTGGGCGGTTTGCTGTTTTTAGCTATTTTTCTGGGGGTTGAAGCTCGCGCGTCATCGCCGATGGTGCCGCTCGCGCTTTTCAAGTCCCGCTCATTTCTAGGAGCGAACGTTTTCACACTATTTCTCTACGCTACAGTTGGCATCTTCTTCTTTTTGTTCCCGATGGATCTGATCCAGGTGCAAGCATACTCGGCGACTGCTGCGGGATTCGCCATGTTGCCGATGATCTTAGTGATGTTCCTGTTGTCGCGATGGTCTGGGGGACTGGTGAAGCGCTATGGCGGCAGGATCCCGCTTATACTCGGCCCGTTGATTGTCGCGGCTGGTTTCGTTCTGTTTGCTGTAGTGCATCCAGGAATCAGTTACTGGAAGACTTATTTTCCCGCGTCGTTGGTATTCGGGTTGGGAATGGCAGTCACTGTGGCGCCGCTGACGACGGTGGTGATGAATTCTGTTCAGCAGGGCCACGCGGGAGTCGCGTCGGGGATCAATAATGCAGTTGCCCGACTCGCGGGAGTTCTCGCCATCGCCGTGTTCGGAACGGTTATGGTAAACATTTTCGATTCACACTTAGACCAAAATCTCACGAAATTTATGCTGCCGCAGAATATTGTAGAGGAGATTCGTTCTAGGGAAGGCGAGCTTGCCGGACTTGAAGTGCCCGAAGGCCTGGGAGCCCATACGGTTGAAGGGGTCCGGCTGGCCATTGCCGAAAGCTTTGAATCCGGATTCCGTGTCGTTCTGCTTTGTTGTGCCGGACTATCGATAGGGAGCGCCCTCATTGCTTGGCAGTTAATTCCGGTCGTCGCAACTAAAGATAGCGGGTCAATGTCGGATAGACGCGCCACGCAATCTTGAAACTTCGCCTCGGGTAACAGTCCTACCGCGGCTTTGGTGGAACTTCAGGCGCGCTTTGTCATGCACGTCACGCTTGCGAACGCAAGCGGCTCGACGGATACCGTGTGCGCTCCAGCCCGTCCTTACATTTCTGCAAGCGGTAATCTTGCGCCGGGCCAATCGATCTCGTTCAGTTTGCAGTTCGCTGAAGCGGTGAACACGGCATCCTCTTATAGCACGCGCGTCCTTGCCGGGGCGGAATCCCGCAAGACCCGGAGCGATACACCCATGATTCGTTGAGCTGTCTCGTCGAGCCTGGTGTCCACAAACGGGGCGTGGTGCGCGAGTCCCGCCCGTGACCGACACTACATTCAGAATCGTTCCCAAACGCAAATCTATGTTTTTGGGCAGGATTCGACGCGGATTCCATTTGCCCGGCAGCGTCATTTGAACGTAGCCGCCTGGCGGCGGACGCTCGCTATATTCAGTAGTCCCACGGCGATTGGTTTGTCAGCTGGCCCAGCCCAGAGTCACCCGCACAGCTAGGCCCCCTTGAATCAGAGGTATAGCTGAAACTGAAATTGCTCCCAGTCGGCACGACGGTGAGGTGCACCATATTCGTAGTATCAGTCAGGCTGAAGGCCCCACCAATGGCTTGCCCCGAAAAGGTGAGTGAGCCGAAGCAGGGCGAATTCGCTATCATCCCGGTTCCGGTCAGATTCACGGTGGCATCTTGTGTGAGTGAAATCAAGATCGTTGGGGCTATCGGCAAGGGGTTCGCAGTCGAGTTGAACGTTCCACTGTAGCTTCCAGTAAGCGGAGAGGCGATCGATCCAGTCCAGGTGCCGGCGTCGCCCTGAGTGTCGGTGTAGGTTCCGACGAGACTTGTATCCGCTGCGGAGCCAACGAGTGACAAGGTGTCGGTTCCCGTCGGGGTCGAGATAGCAACGGTGATCGTGACATTTGCGCCGCTTACCGTTCCCGCTGGAGTGATCGAAGCAGCGGGTGGATCATTCCCTTCGCATTGCGACACATCGTTCGAGGGGCAGACCAAGGTGGTAGCCGCTCCCGTGAAGGTCTTCTCCGTTTGCGTAAAGTTTGTATAGAGAGATATGGTGCCGTGCCCGTTGCTGGAGGTCAGGACCAGATTATATTGACCGGTTATAGTGGCATCGGGAACAGCGGGGGTGGGGGCAGGAACGGGAGTTGGACTTGGAGTATTTCCGGCACCGCATCCTGCGAGAAGCAAGGCGAATATCAACAATTTTTTGATGAGAGCCTCCTTTAACACCAGGGTTTAGAGCACCGGGTCAGCCCCCGTTCGGTCGGGTCTTTCCCAATTTGCCGATACTGGCGCGCCACGGCGGTTGGGGCGCAATCGAACGGATATGGTCTGTGGTTGTTGTTTGTTGGATCATGCAGGGGCTTTCCTCAGTCCGATGAACGGTGCTCAGGAGCTGACTGACGCTCCGAAGCCTCTATTAGCTAAATCGGAAATGGAAGGGAAAAGACGACAGGGCTGCGGTCCGAAAATGGTAGGTGGTGGTCTCTTTTTCTCTAATGGTGGGACACACCGGGGAAAGCTGCGCGTGAAGCGATCTGGCTTAGCGATTGGCGAACCAGGAATGGAGAATTTGGAAGCTTGCTATTCCATTGGTTCCAGAGGTCTGTTCGCTGTGCTTCAAGGCGATTGGCTTCATCGAGTCTGCCGGTTCGACGGAGCAGGCCGGCAAGTGCGGTCCAGGTTCGCGAAATGCACGTTGCATCACGCAGGTCGTTCTGCAGGTCGGGTTTCCAAGCCATAATCCTGCTTAAAAGTTGCCGATAGACGTCGATTGCCTCAGTCGCCTGACCGGTTTCGGCGTAGTCGTCAGCCTGGGCGCGTAGAGCATCGTAGGTATCACTCATGGGTTCGACCTTGTCGGCGGGGTATCGCTCGGCCGCATGCAGCAGTTCAAGAGCACGATCCAGTCGCTGCTTCGCATCATTTTCGTGACCGAGCCAGCGGAGCACGTAAGACGAACCCACCAGTAATTCAGCCTCGTCTCGTTGCGTCCTGGTGTTCGGTTTGGCTTCTCGTATGCGCACAAGGGAGTGATCGTAAACTGTCAGGGCTTTTTCCGGATCCTTGTGCCGGAGAATGTTGCCCATTTCCAATCCGAACGTCGCGACGTTATGTCTGCCCAGGTAATCGACCGAATCCTTACTCGCGAGGTCCTCAGCAATGTCGAAGGCTTTTTGGAAATCGGCAAGGGCTTCGCGACTCCGGCCAAGGTCTGGCTCTGCATCCGCGCGGCCCAGGATCATACCTTCGAGGCCGTATCCATTCGCCAGATTAATGCGAAGCGATGCGTGCCCGCCTGCTGCTTCGGCCTCCTTGAACTCAATCGACTCATGCGCGGTCTTCAGAGCGTCATCTAAATCCCCGGACTGCCACCGCGCGGCTGCCAAATTGCCGAGGATCGCTCCGCGTAGGTCGTTCGCTCGAGATCCCGGGACCGGGATGTCCAAAGCTCGCTGGGAATATAGGATGACCTTATCGAATTCTCTTCCGGCGTAATAGGCTTCCGCGACGTTTACGTAGAAGTACCTCATGCTGTAGAGGTCGTGGATGGCAACCGGATGGGTGCTCATGAACCGCTCGACCAACGAAGCAGTATCGGCGGCATCCTTCAGTTCTTCGGCTCTAGCGCCCCGGGTGTCGGCCAGGTTCATGCGATCGTGGGCGATGGTCGTAGCGATGAACAGCGCTCGTTGATTTTGCGGGTCTTTCGCAAGGATAGGATCTACAAATTTTGCCGCATTGTTTAGGCTGGCTTCGGCTTCCGCGAATTGGCCCAAATTCGGGGAGGTTGGGTCCCCTTGCGCATGTGCCACGCGCACGTAGGCGTAGGCGATCTCGAGAACGAGGTCCTTGCCGATGGGAGCCGCACTACCGAGCGAGTTTAGGTATTGCAGCGAATCGGTGACAATGCGCATTCTGACTTGCGTCGAGCCCGGCAACCCTCGAAGGTCGTTATCCAGTACCATGAACTTGTTGGACAGTTCGCGTACTTCTTCGAATCGTTGTTCCGCGATCCTTCGCTCACGATTGGCGACATAGATGCCCGCGAAGAGGCTGCCAAACACGAGTAGGATCGCCGTGGCGGTTAAAATCGCGGTACGGTTTCGGCGCAGGAATTTGGCGGCGCGATAGCCAATCGTGTCAGGACGCGCGCTAATGAGTTCGTGTTTCAGGTAGCGCCGGAGATCGTCCGCGAGGGCCGTAGCCGAGCCGTAGCGTTCTGCGGGATTCTTCTTGAGGGCCTTGCCAATAATCGTGTCGAGATCTCCGCGTAGCTGCTTCCGAAGTTTTTCCGGCGTCGAAGCCCGCTTCTCGGCCGACTCCTTGGCCTCCACGGAGAGAACTGCGTCAGATGGCGACGGCGGCTCGCTATCGACAATCGCCTTGACCAGCTCAGCGGCGGAGTGCAGTTTTTGACCTACGGGATGCTGTCCAGTTAACAGAAGGTACAGCAAGACTCCCAGGGCGTAGACGTCCGTTGCGGTGGTGATGTTCTCGCCAGTCACCTGTTCGGGTGCCGCAAACTGCGGAGTCATCGCGCCCCTACCTTCGATCGTAAGTAGAGTCGCAGGAGGATTTGCGTCTTCTGCGAGCAGCTTCGCGATGCCAAAGTCCAGAAGCTTCACTTGGCCGTCACTTCGCACAAACACGTTCGAAGGTTTGATGTCGCGGTGAACGATCAAATTGGCGTGCGCATGGCCCACCGCGCTTATTACATCAAGAAACAGCTGGATGCGCGCCTCCAGGTCGAGTTTTTTTTGGTCACAATATTGATCGATAGGTAGGCCTTCGACATATTCGAGAACGAGATATGGTTCTCCATTGGGGGTCACACCAGCATCCATCAGTTCTGCGATATTAGGATGAGTGAGCTGGCCGAGAATCTTGCCTTCGCGTTTGAACCGCTCTGCAGCTACCCCAGAGGTCATGGCAAACTGCAGGAACTTGAGCGCCACGCGACGCTCGAAGCGGCCGTCGCTTCGTTCGGCCAGCCACACACTGCTCATCCCGCCTTGGCCGATTAGCGATATCAGGCTGTAGGCCCCGATTTTCTGGTCGAGTGCCGACAGGCCACCCGCGACCCGGATGGGCATGCGTTCTAAGAAATGCTCGTCCGTCAATGCACGGTGTTCTTCAAGTAGTTGCTGCAAGACGACTGCAAGTTCCGGTTTCTCTAAACGGAACGACTGTAGCCACCCTTCACGAGCTTCCTCGGGCAAGGAGAGCACGTGGTCCAGGTAAGGGCTTATCTCCTGCCACTGTCCGGGATTGAGTGTGGACATGCTTCCTCAAATTTCCAAATTCGCCCTAATATTGCGGTGCAAATAGATACGTGCCTTCTCCCACTGCCGCTGCACGGTGCGCTCCGAGATGCTTCTCAGAGATGCAATCTCGGCGAACGTCAAACCACAAAAGAATTTCAGGTCAACAAGCTCGGCAAGAGGCGGATCGGTTTTGGCCAGTTCATCCAAGGCATCGCTAATGCGAGTCAGATCACGGTCGATGGGCGCACACTCGGGGTCAGTTTCCGCGGAAGTCAGCTCGAATTGGCCACCCCGTTTCTGGGCGTAGCGCCTCCGAGCATGGTCGATGATTAATCCGCGCATCACGCGCGCGGCATAACCCATGAATCTGGCGAGGTCGGGAAAGGTAATCCCCTCTCTCTCTGCCATCTCGATATATGCCTGGTGCAGGAGGGTAGTGGCGCCAAGGCTTAACGGGACTCCCTGTCGACCGAGTTCTCGCTTCGCTATCCGGTGCAACTCGGAATAAAGCGCGCTAAACAGCGCGTCCGCAGCCGAGTGGTCGCCACGCTCGGCAGCCTCGAAAAGTGAGGATAGGGCAGACTGCATCTCCATGGGAGTATCCTCGTTAGCTCATCGTTTCCAATCGGCCCAGGCAAGGTTTTCCAATTCTAGTGGAAAATCCGGGACCGGCAAGGGGGTTTTCTCAAGTTACCGGAAGGTGGGCTACTAGTACGAGATGCTTCATCGCGGATGCTCACAGAGTATGTTTTTGGGCAAACTGGAACTGGCCCGCTCAGCTGTTCCTTTGCCAATGTTCATGTCCTCACTTATCGAGCCACGACTTCCAGTCGTTCCCGAAGAAGTGCAATTTTGAAAGCATCGACTGTCGCTCGAGCTACTTCATTACGTCTTCCTTTGCTCCTACGCAGCTCCGCTCAGAAGCTCGTTGACGATTCTCGACTAGTCGCGCCTCATCGCCTTTGCGCCTGCAATGGGTTCAGGAATTCTCATTTTCGGGTGGAAGTTGCGGCCTTATCCCAAGCGCGGGGAAGGAGCACGAGCTAGTTTATTTGTTGCTCTGGAGGCAACGCCTGATTGATACTGCTCAACTTCTGAAATCCATCTTTGACGACGGTCGTTTTGATGTTGTCACGCGTTACGAGAACAGGTCCCAGCATTATCGTGGGAACGTTTTTCTTGCCGTTACTCATTGTCCCGTTCGCTCGGGGCGGTTCATTTTTTGCCAGGCGGACTGCTTCCTCTGCCGCGACGGCGGCCTCGATTGGGATCGGCTTGTAAACCGTCATAGCTTGGCTATGCCCCGCGATACAGATAAGGGCTGCTAAATCTGCATCTTGCCCGGTGACTAGAACTTTTCCGCTCAGATTCGTGTCGCGGAGCGCCTCAATGGCGCCGGACGCCAGTCCATCGTTGGAAGCCAGGATGGCAGTGATTTTGCCTTGCGAGGTATGAATCGCCTGCAGCGCGAAAAGATACGCTTCGGTCGGTGACCAGTCCTTGATAAATTCGTCGGCGATCACTCGGATATCCCCCCGGTCAATATACGGCTGCAAGACACTCATTTGTGAGTCATGCAGAACCTTCGCCCCTTCGTCGTTCGGAGAGCCAGCGATCAATACGTAGTTCCCTTTAGGCGCGTATTTGACCAGATACTCCGCCTGCATTGTACCGATCTCAGCGCGGTTAAAACTGATGTACAAATCGACATCGCTGTTGAGGATCAGGCGATCGTAACTGATCACTTTAACGTTCGCTGCCTTTGCCGCTTCCACCATCCGGCCCGCTGTTGTAGTGTCACGTGGGAGCAACACCAGAACGTCGATTCCAGATTTGATCATTTCCTGGACTTGCTTGAACTGAAGATCATCCTCTCCTTTGGCATCGGATGAGATGACTTCCGCTCCTAACTTCTTGGCGGTAACTTCGAAGGATTCGAGGTCCGTCTGCCAACGCTCTCCATTCATTGCTTCGATGGAAAAGCCGATCTTGATCTTTTTTGCGTCTTGCGCCAGCAAGCACTTGGCCTGGAAGGTAATGAGCAGAAATGCAGACAAAAACCCTAGCTTCAGCGCCTTGTTCACGGTAGTTTCCCCCCAGATTTATTCTCACGATATCACGCTGGGGTTCCTAGAACGGCAAGCGCACAGAGACTATGCTTAAACGGATATTGCAATCTGCGACAAAGTTGGCACTGTGGCTTGTCGCCGTCGCAGCGTACTAGTTCGACAAGGATGGGTCTACACGAGCACCTGGCTGGTCACGGGCTGCTCTTAGAGGCCCCCGTGAAAACGCCCGAATGTGTGCGCGAGCACTAGCGAGATCAACAGGATGCCCGCCCCGAGGACCAGTACAATGTTCTATGGGGTCTATTCAACCTTGCAGTCGGTTACCTGCTCGTCTGTCTCGTCGGCAACTTCAATCTACGGAAGACCGTTCTCTGGTTCAGTTACCGCCGAGCAATACCAGGATCTGCTGCGTCACCGAAGTGAAGCGTGCCGTAGTTCAATGCGACGACGACCGGTCGGAAACAATCACAAAGCCACATCCAAGCGGCAGCCAAGCGAAACTCATCTGGCAGAGAAAATCGAGGCTAGCGGGTCGCGAGACTGATGCGCTAGCAACGCAGATAATGATTAGGAATAGCGAAAAATAGACGGCAAGCACGTCAGCCAGCCGAGCTGCGATTCGCTCAACGGGATCGTGACGAAGTTTCCACGCCCAAAGCAGTACACCTGCGATGCAACACACGTAAAAAAGCTGCTGCGATAGTTCGGTTAAAAAGCTTGCTGTTACCCCCGAGCCTACCTTCCTCACGAGCGGCAAACTCAACAACAACGCGAGCACAAACGCACCCACGCCCCACAGCGTCATTGTCCTGCGATGAATCCTGTCTCCAGCGAGTACTAGACTCAGTTCGCAGATGCTAAAAAAAAGGAAAATCATGAGCAGCGCTTCGCTAGAGAAGTAGACCTCACGGCTAAATCCAAAATGAGAGTACACGACGTAACGGGCCACACCGATTACGGCCGATAGCAACAAATACATATTAAGAAAAATGAACTTGCGCAAAAGACCCTGAATCAGGAAGAGATACACCACGAAACCTTCGACGAAGGTCGTAAGCAACCAGAGCGTCAAATCGGCAGGTCGTATCATTGGCTTGAACAGGCGACGTAGCTTCGAACATCAGTGCGGAAGCTACGTTACTTTGAGGCAGTATGCCATAGTGCAGGCGCAAGGATTGAGAGTGATTCCAGCCGGTTGCGTAATTCAAACTCACTGATCGGAATCTATCCATCTGCAAGATGCCTGAGTCTTATCCAAGCCGCATTCCGGTTGCCCGACGTGTGACGGAGCGAACCCGACTCTCTGAATTATCATGCACTTGGCTTGTTCT
This sequence comes from Candidatus Acidiferrales bacterium, assembly GCA_963723725.1. Lineage (GTDB taxonomy): Bacteria > Acidobacteriota > Terriglobia > Acidiferrales > UBA7541 > Acidiferrum. The sequence goes on along the minus strand of CAVRSA010000005.1, from coordinate 60,920 downwards.
CTGGACTTACGAAATCCTAATGGAACGCTCACGGTCTCCCTAGCATTGGAGTTGCCGCCAACACACGCGCGAAGCGCGGCGGTGGAGGCAACGTCGATGTTATGTGGTCCGAAGGGCGATACCGAGCGATCTCTTTTGCAGTGCGCGACTTGTGGACGTCATACCGAATTATTTGAGCTTCCAGGAAGAAGGCAACAATATTGTCTCGAGTGTAGTGCGGACGTAGCGACCTCACTTTTATTGGCGACGGAAATTGACGCCGCGACGAGATCCGGAGAGGACACAGCGGCATTGGTTGCGGAGTTTCTGCAATTGGGCAGGCGCTTGTTGGAGAGGGCTCAGTTTCAACAATGAAACCCTGCCAAATGCAGAGGTCCTATCGCGCATCATCCTTTTTAGCTTCTTGAGCTACCTTTTCCGCCCAGGGCTGCCAGGAGATTCGAGCCGTTCGGAGTTCCGAGGCCGGTGCAGGGGTCCCACCCGGGAGCCGCGTTATACCCATCGTTATTTCCGGAAACAATATCGTGGAACGTTGCTTCCACCTTTTGTGTATAGAACAAAGGATTAAGAAAGCCGACAGGCTGACCAAGCGACTGATTGATCAGTGCCGTCAGACCGGCCCAGAGAGGCGCAACAGCGCTCGTGCCTCCAATCACGGTGCTTGATCCATCCACTACCACGTTATAACCGGACGACGGATCGGCATCGCCGGCGACGTCGGGGACGCCCCGTCCAGGTTTGCCGTTCGGCGCAACGGGCACGCTTGCATTCTGCTGCCAGGTCGGCAACGGAAAAAATTGGCTGACTCCTCCACCGGTCGCTCCCTCTTGATTGCTGAGTTCGTTCCAGGCTACTTCGCTTTTTATGCTGGTAGCTGAGAGGACCAAGGTAGTGCCTCCGCAACCGGTCATGTGTGGACACGATGCTGGGAAATCGACTGCGAGGCCCCCGTTCGGGTCACCGTCAGTTGCGCCGTTGTCACCAGAGGCAACGAAGATGGTGATACCCATCGTAGCGGCATCTTGCGCTGCTGAATCAAATGCATTCATTGCCTGCTGTGTCCACGTGTTTTCCGCTCCTCCCCAGCTGATTGAGATGACGTTTGGCTTCAGGGTTGTGTCGTGAATTGCAGTGGTCAGCGCATCGAGGAATCCTTGATCAGTGTTCGGCGCAAAATAGACGCCGATCTGCGCGCCTGGGGCGATGGATCCTGCCACTTCAATATCGAGTTCCACTTCGCCGTCAGGCCCGGAGGAATCACCGGTCGGAGCATTTGAGCCACCGTCCACGCCGATTGCAGAAACTTTAGGAGTTGAAATGCCCAATTTGCTGAAGAAAGCCGCCAGGTCCGCAGGCCTGAAGCCTCCTCCCAATTCCAGGAGAGCTATCGATTGGTTCGATCCATTCACGTTCGGCGGAAAATCATAAGCTTTGGCGAGCTGTGTCGGATCATAGCTTGCTTGCTGTGCGTTGGGCTGCAGGTTAACGGTCGCCTTGCGAATGCGGAAGTGAGGTTTTGCCTGGGGACGATTGTCCAAACCGAATACACCTTCAATCACGGACACAAGTTCGGTCGGGATCGTCAGCGTTCCGGTGCGGCCGCGAAAGAAGCCCTTCGTAGCGTGCTCATAGCGCTCGAGTTTCGTCTCAAAAGCGTTGCTGAAGGCCTCGACGGTGCCTGCGAGAAGCACGGAGCGGCGCGCCGGGTTCTCCTCTTTCACCTGGAGCCCATACTCCTGGGCGAACTGCCGCACCTTGAGCAGATCGACTGAGCTCGTTGCGTGAGCCTTCGCGAATTCTTCGCGGCTTAGGTGACGCCTCTCGAGGACTGCCTGCGAACCGAGTTCGGCAATATTGGGGTAGGATCCCGGTTTCGATCCCCGTCTTAGGAAAACAGTTACTTCTATCTCCTCGCGCGGATCGGAAGGACCAACTAGCTTGGCGCCCTCCATTGGGGCACGTTCACTATGGGCAAGGACGGATCGGTTCTGAATTGTCATGTTTTCCTCCTGTTAAGCTTCGCGCCGATTAGATGTCCAATGCGAAACAACTGAATAACAGTCGAGGGCTGAGGGTTTCCGCAGATCGTAAGTATACCCCGCTTGCTGATCGGGGTGCCCGACAAGAAGGTATACAAGTTGAGGATTCTTGGCCCGGCTCTCGCAAAAGATATTCCGACGGGCTGGGAAATAACCTTAGATCGCCGCGGGAATCTATTCTCTCAGATACATTGCCTAACTGATTCCCGCCGTGTCTTCCGGTCATTAACATTACTCTCGGTTGCTCAGGCGCGGGAACGATCGGCAGGGATCATGCCGGCTTGGCGCGCGAAACGATTGCAATGATTAGTCTTACCCCGGGTACGGATGGTCCGACTTACATGTACTCGAAACCTTTATTCCCTAGCGGTGTTCTATCCAGTACAGAACCGAATTCGGGCATCGAATAGGATGACTCTTGGTTCTGTAGCAGCAGGGTATCAGCTAAAGGCAGTGAGTACTGGAAGGCAAGATACCCGAATGTAGAATCCCGTCGGCTACGCCGTAGAGACGTCGCGCAATGACGGTGCTGAGGAGGTTCAAGATCATGAACACAAAAAAAGACGTCACACTGAACGGCGTGCGATGGGCCCACCAGCTGTTGGTGTCGGTCATGTCCACAGCGCTGCTGTTCGCTACGTTGCCTCTCGGAGCATTTGCCGCGCAAGACCCGCAAACGTCTTCCGCACAGCCTCAACTGCCGGCTCAAGGCCAAACGCAAGCGCCTCCCTACGCGCCTCAATCCGCCGAGCAATTGGAGCAGCTAGTCGCCCCGATTGCACTCTATCCCGATTCCTTGGTTGCGCAGATTCTGGCGGGAGCCACTTTTCCGGAACAGATCGTCGAAGCGGACCGGTGGGTACAAGCACATCCTGACCTGAAGGGTGAAGCATTAGGTCACGCGGTAGACCAAATGCCTTGGGATCCAAGCGTTAAGGCGCTCACAGCATTCCCCGCCGTTCTGGGCAACATGGACAAGAATCTCTCCTGGACATCGTCGCTGGGCGACGCCTATTACAATCAGCAACAGGACGTTATGAACGCGGTCCAGGTAATGCGCCAGAAGGCGGAGCAATCGGGCAACCTGAAAACCACACCCCAGCAGGTCGTAACGTCAGAGGGCTCGGACATTGTTATTCAGCCGGCCGATCCTCAGGTAGTTTATGTGCCTGCCTATAATCCATGGGTCGTCTATGGCGGCCCGATTGTGGCGTGGCCTGGTTGGTATCCCTACCCCGGAATTTGGTGGGGCGGCCCCTATCTTTCCTTTGGCATTGGTTTCGGCATTGGGTGGTTCGGAGGGTTTGGCTGGGGTTGGGGCCACTGGGGATGTAATTGGCACGGTGGCTACGGCATGTACAACGGCGGCCGATACTACTCGGGAAGCAGGACGTTCTATAACCGGAATGCTTACTATCGCGGCGGATATGCCGCCCACGGGTCAACGGCGGCTCATTACAATTCGAGTAACCGCCCTCCAAACGCTGGCTATGCGCGCGGCAATGTCTACAATCGACCCGGAGCTAGCGTAAGACCCTTTAACGGCAATAGCAGTGCTGCGCGAGGTTATGCGGCACCCAGTGGCCAGGCCGGCACGAAATCGAGTGCGTATACCGGATACAACCACGGTGGACAAACCAGAAGTTATTCTTCGCGCGGAAGTTCCAGCCTCGGCTCCTCGCATGGCGGCGGAGCTCCCCATGGAGGCGGTGGCGGCGGCTCGCACGGTGGCGGTGGCGGCGCCCATCATTAATCCGGGCATTAATCCGGGTTGGGAATTGAAATGGTAGAAAGAAATTCCGGTGGGTTCCCGGTTACCTTTGAGATCCAGAATTGGAGAATAGGCAAATGCAGCGAGCAAAACTGAATTTCAACAGATTTATTATGGGCAATCTCCCGAAGCTTGTGGCCGCATCCCTCCTCCTGATGGGGAGCTTCCCAGTCCTTTCTCTGGCCCAACAAAAAGCACAGAAGACCTTTTCATCGGCGGAAGCAGCGAGCAGCGCGTTCGCTCGGGCAACAGCAAAAAATGATGAAGCAGCGATGCTCGAGATACTTGGTCCGGACGGCAAGGAAATCGTTTCTTCGGGGGACGACAACGAAGATGCCGAGGGCCGCGCTACGTTCACCAAGAAATATGAGGAAATGCATCGACTGGTGACAGAGCCGAATGGCACTGTCACATTGTATATTGGCGCCGAAAATTGGCCCACGCCAATACCCATACTGAACAAGGGCAATCTGTGGTTCTTCGATACCGAAGCCGCCATGCAGGAAATCCTGCAACGCCGCGTCGGCAGGAATGAACTCTCAGCCATCCACATTTGCCAGCAACTCGTCGTCGCTCAGAAGGAGTTCTACGCCTCGCGACAGAATCAATATGCGGTGAAAATCATAAGTGATGGGGAAGAACACAATGGTCTTTACTGGAAGGCGTCGGAGGGCCAACCGCAGAGCCCCATCGGCCCCCTGGTCGCGCAAGCGTTTGTGGATAGCACAGGCAAGAACCAGACACCTGCTCCTGTCCCCTACCGCGGTTACTATTTCCGATTGATCAGCGATTCGGGAAAAGTCAGCACCGGCGGATTTGCGTTCGTCGCCTATCCCGCAGAGTACCGTTCTTCTGGCGTGGTGACCTTCATGGTCAACGAGGATGGAGTGGTTTACCAGAGGGATTTAGGGAAGAAGACCGCTGAGGCTGCCAGATCGATCAAGGAATACAAACTCACTGGCAAATGGCAAAAAGCCGAAGAGGAACCCGAGCAGACCGCCAGTACCGACGAGAAGCACTAGGAAGATTCCGAATTATGCTCAGAAAAAGACATACCCATCCACAAACTCGCGGCGGGTTCTCGAAGCACGCTGCGATTCCGGGTGGCGCATCGCGCTGAGGTCGTTCAGGCAGGTATCGTACGCCCTGCGGGAAGACCCACACGTCGTAACAGGTCCTGAAAACGTGGGTTAGACCGCAAACCGTCCATGCTCGGATCTATGTGAAGATAGAGGAGCCAATGGGAGCGCTCTTCAGCGCACTTCTCGAGGTACTCAATCGCACGATCGGTTTCTCCTAACCCCGTGAAGATCCCAGCGAAGAAATAAGGTGCAACGTATTTTGTCGCAGCTAGTTTTTGCAGATCATCAAGTATCTGGATTGCACTCTCTTGTCTGCCAACGGCTGCCAAGGTCTGCGCCAGCGCCGCGCTCATCAGAGGACTGCCTCCAGACAATCTCACGCCCTTCTCCCCTTCAGCGATTGCCCTTTCATACTGCCCGAGACTCCTCAGTGACAGTCCCAGAATCCAATAGGTGACAGGGTAATTAGGGTCCAATTCGACAGTTCGCCGAAGTTGTTCGATTGCCTCGTCGTACTGCCGGCCCATGTAGAACGCCCATCCGATTGCAACGCTGATGATTAGCGACAAAGGATCGAGTTCTTGGCTGTTTCGCATCGCAACTACAGCTTCTGCGTGATGTCCCATGGTCATCAAATATTCGGCGTACCAATGGTTAGCGGTCGGATGAGAGGGATTTAGCGCAAGGCTGCGTTTGAATTCAGTTTGAGCCTCTTGCCAATGCCAATCGTTAAGCCACAGCACCGCTGCCAGAGGCGTATGGGCTTCTCCCAGATCCGCGTCAAGCTGTATGGCTGCTTTTGCGGCAATCTTGGCCATAGGAAATGCCTCGGCTGGCGGCAAATAGCTGTTCCAACCCAAAAGCACGTAAGAATCGGCCAAGCCGGTGTATGCGAGAGCGTAGCGAGGATCTTTCTCGACGGCCTGCTGAAAGTATTCGATGGCCTTGTAGAAACCCTCCTCGGTCCATCGGTTCCAGTGATGACGACCCTTTAGATATAGCTGATAAGCTTCCAGGTCGTCTGTTTGGCGTTTGGCTAAGCGTGTTTTCTCTGCGCGCGAAAGCTTTAGTCGCAAATTTGCGGATATCTCGTTAGAAATGTCATCTTGTATTGCGAAGATCTCGCCGGGCTTGCGATCGTATTGTGCGCCCCACAGTTGTGACCCGGTCGCTACATCCACCAACTCGGTTCCAATGCGCAAAGATCCCCCGCTCTGCATGATTCTTCCGGTCAGTACGGCGCGCACCTTGAGTTCTCGGCCGACCTCTTGAGGATCCATTCCGCGGCCCTTAAAGCGAAATACCGTACTCTGCGCCATGACTCGTAGTTTTGGAATAGTCGCCAGGATGTTGATCAGACTGCACGCGATTCCGTCGCTCAGGTATTCATGTTCCGGATCGCCGCCGGCATTTTCGAAAGGTAACACCGCCAGCGAATCAATGACCTTTGAGACCCGCGGTTGACGGGGGACGCGTTTCTGCGAGCGTGCCCCCTCATGCCCAATCGCTCGTAACTGACTTGTGGTCGCTAGAGAGACGGTCTCCGAGTCACGCGTCAGCCGCTGCAGATCTGCCAATAGACTGGCCGAATCCGGATAGCGTTTATCTCGATCCTTATGAAGGGCCTTGCTTATGATCTCTTCAAGCCCAGGCGGGATATTGGGATTGATGCTGCTTACGGCGGCAGGGGTTCGCGTAAGCACCGCCTCAATAATCACTCCACCCGTGCCGCCCGCAAAAGCCTGTCGTCCTGTCGCCATTTCGTACAACAGCAAACCCAGCGAGAAGATATCGGTCCGTGGATCCAGATTGTCTCCGCGAACCTGTTCAGGTGACATGTAGGAGGGAGTACCGCTTATGATCCCCACAATCGAATTGGTATCCGAAACGTCGCCCGCGACGTCAGCGCCGGCTCCAGCAAGTCCCTTGGGAGCTAGTTTCGCAAGCCCAAAATCCAGCAGTTTCGCCTGTCCACGGCCGGTCACGAAAATGTTCGCCGGTTTAATGTCGCGGTGGATGATTCCCTTAGAGTGTGCCGCATCGAGTGCCTCCACGATCTGGATTCCAAGATGCAGTATTTCTTCAGTGGGGAGCGCTCGGCCGTTGATGTGGGTACGCAACGTTTCGCCATCCATAAACTCCATGGCGATAAAGGCTCGTCCCTCTTCCTCTCCAATGTCATAAATCGTGCAGATGCCGGGATGATTTAGGGCAGACGCGGCTTGCGCCTCGCGTCGAAACCGCTCAAGCGCCAGGGAATCCTGCAACATGTTCTCGGGCAGGAATTTCAGTGCTACAAAGCGGTGAAGTCGCGTGTCTTCAGCCTTGTACACTACACCCATACCCCCGGCACCGAGCTTTTCGATGATGTGGTAGTGCGAGATGGTTCTGTTTGTGAGCGACTCGAAATCCGGCATAACGCGCACATATTAGGTTGCGGGAAGATGGCAAGTCAACGAAGAGAGAACGAAAGAACGAAGAGAGACAATCTCGGCTAAAGCTAACGTCCGCGGTACGATCGGTAAAATCAAGAACTCGGACCCAACAGACCAGCGCCCAGGAGTAGAGTCAGGCTATACTCTGCTTCAACCTTAAATTAGGAATTAAACAATCTCCGGAGGGAGGCACCTATGGCCAGAATCGTCGTGAACGGGGTCCAGCACGAGGTGCATGCGCCTCTTGACACTCCGCTTCTTTATTTCTTACGGAACGACCTCGAACTGGTAGGGCCGCAGTTCGGCTGTGGGCTCGCACAATGCGGGGCTTGTGCCGTCTTGATCGACGGCAAAGAAGTACGATCCTGCATCACATCCCTTTCAGAGATTGCTCCCAATCAGGAAATCACCACGCTCGAAGGTCTGCCGGCACGGTGGGCGAAGCAGAAAGGCCTTTCCGCAGAAGAAGCGAAACGCACACTTCATCCTGTACAGCAAGCTTGGATTGCCGAGCAGACTCCCCAATGCGGATTCTGCCAGAACGGGATGATGATTAAGGCGACAGAACTGCTCGAAAACAATCCGCACCCAAGCGTAGCGCAAATCAAAGAGGCGTTCACCACCTCCGGACCGTCACCGAATCTGTGCCGTTGCGGGACCTACACAGCGATCATCGAGGCCGTAAAGCATGCGATTCTGATCATGGGTGAAGGGAAGTAAGCGATGTCAACCGTCAACGACAAACCGACGAACGTTCATGGAGCCATACTCTCGCGTCGTAATTTCGTTAAAGCAGGCGGTGCGCTGATCGTCGGAGTAAGCTTGGCCCCGGAACTGCTTCGAGCCGCACCGAGGGCCATGGCCTCCACGAATTCGCTCGATCCCACGCTACCTCAATCCTGGATCGAGATTCATCCCGACAACACGATTCTGTTTCGCACAGGCAAGAGTGACTTTGGCCAGGGCACCACGTTTACTGCCTACCGACAAATCGTAGCGGAAGAATTGAGCGTATCGTTTGAAGCCATCACAACAGTAGTTACAGGAGACACGGACCGAACGCCTGATGGCAGCGGCGCATTTGATTTCCTGGGCAAGGGAACGCCCAATATCCGCAAGGCAGCGGCCTATACCTATCAGGCCCTCCTCGATCTGGCCTCCGAACGGCTCGGTGTTCCAAAAGACAGAATCTCCGTCAAGGATGGTGTCGCTTCATGTGGCGACAAGAGCGTTTCCTATGGTGACCTGGTGAAGGGGCAGCAGTTGAAGCTGACCATTCCCGTGAAGGGAGATCTCACCAGCCTGTTTGGATTAACCGTTGACGGGAATCCGCCGATGAAACCCGTAAGCCAGTACACCATTGTCGGCAAGTCGTTTCCGAATTCCATTATCAGTTCGAAAGTAGCGGCGAAGGAAAGGTGGGCTACAGATGTACGCTTGCCGGGCATGCTGCACGCGCGCGTCGTACACCCAAAGACGCTTGGTTCAACTCTGGTTTCCGCAGGTATCCTCGACAAAACGAAATTCCCGAACGCGCAAGTTATTGTGAAAGGCAATCTGGTCGGAGTGATTGCACCGACAGAGTGGGAAGCGATCCGGGCCTCGGAACAAGTGGCCAGCGCAACGAAGTGGACCGAGTGGAACGCACTGCCCGGCAGCGAAAAACTGTTCGAGTACCTCAAAGAACAGTCGGATTGGACAACCGCTGCGGTTACCAACGGTCGAGCGTCAAAAGGTGATGCGAAAGCCGTGATGGAGGCGGCATCCAAGAAGATGACCGCGACGTACCAAATGCCCTACATGAAGCATGCGCCAATTGGCCCGACGATGGCACTCGCCGATGTACAACCAGGTGGAGCGGTGCATCTGTATACGCATAATCAAAATCCGCAGGCGCTCCGAGGCCAGATCGCGAAGATGCTTGGAACCACCTCGGATCATGTCGTAGTTCATGCATATCCCGGACCAGGCCATTACGGACGCTCCAACGGAGGCAACGCAGGCGCGGAAGATGAAGCGGTGATCTTGTCGCAAGCCGTCGGCAAACCGGTGCGCGTACAGTGGATGCGCCCGGACGATATGCAGTGGTCCACGCAATCGGCGGCCGCCTTTTCCAATGTTCAGATTGCGCTCGATGAAAAGGGTAAGATGGCGGCCTACCAGGCCGACCACTATATGCCCGCGATGCAGGATGACCGATTGGTCGGTGCGGTCCTTGCGGGGCTCCCGACGATGCCGGCGCCGGAAGTGCACTCGGAATCGGTCACGTCAATTGTCAACAACGTTTCCGATCCTTGGATTTATGCCCAGGTTCCGAACGTGACGGAGCGTGGGCATGGCACATTCCAGGTCGGGCAGAAGTCCTCGCCGCTCGCCATCGGAATACGGGACCACAGCATGCGCACACCGGTACAATTCCAGCAGAATTATCCCCGCGAAATGGCGATAAATGAGGCAGCAGCGCTTGCGGGAATGGACGCCATTCGATTCCGAATCGAGAGTGCCAGCGAGGAACGGCTGATCAATGTACTAAAGACAGTACGGGAGACCTCCGGATGGGATGAGCGACCATCGCCACGGAAAGATGCCGTCTCGTCCGGAACGACGGCTGTCCGGGGGCGCGGAGTTTCGGCGCTGTTCCGCAGCGGGACCTATTGGGCCTGCGTTTGCCAGATCGCGGTCACCCCCAGCACTGGAGCGATCGTCGTTGAAAAATATACCATCGCAGTCGATCCCGGGATTGTCGTGAACCCTGCACAATTGAAGCGCCAGGTCGAAGGCGGGGCAGTAATGGGAACCAGCCAGGCGCTTTTGGAAGAGGTCACGTTCGATCAGAGCGGCGTCACCCAGGAGAACTGGCTTGGTTATCCTATTCTGACGATGGCGGACATTCCCGAAATCAAAGTCGTGCTGATCAACAATCCAAAAGTCGGCAGTTATGGCGGAGGCTCGGAGGCGGCAAACGCGTTGGCTGCTCCCGCGATTGCAGCTGCGTTACACGATGCGACAGGGAAGATGCTACGGCGGCTTCCGCTAAAGCCAGCTTATGTGCAGACCTTTCTAAACTCGCGGCAGAGCACCGCCCAGGCGGCCGGAGGCAGCCACAAACTGGAAGCAGCAGGCGATTGATTGATGCCGGATGCGAAGCGAAACCCACGCTGAGCGGTGATGTGGCGAAAGGCACTCAATCACAGGGCCGGGTCGAGGAGCCGTCAGGATGACACCACCCAGGTCGTTGTCCCTATCCTTATCCCCACGTTCGGATTCTAGAAGAGCGTAGCATTTTCGGATCAGTGTGTGGAAACCGGTCAAGCGGAAACGCCCCTAGAGATGTTCCTCGAAGACAATACGGCAAGAAAGCCTTCTAAATCGCGCTAACCGGGGCGCGCCCGAGCCCCTAGAGGATCGAACTCTTCGTCTGTCCGAATGGCCCCTATCGTGCCACATAATGCTGGCGATTTAGGGGCGATTTGAATGACTACGCGATCTACAAACTATAACGTTCTGGTTGTTGATGACTCTCCTGTCTACCGCAAACTCATCGGGCATATTTTAGGGAAGCAGTTCCACACATTGTCCTATGCGGAAAGCGGGACAGAAGCCCTTCGCGTATACAAGTCACAGCGACCCGATATTGTAGTGACCGACTGGATGATGCCAGATCTGTCTGGAATCGAACTCTGTAGAGCGATCAGGCGCGATGAGACCGAACCATATACGTATCTGATTCTAATGACAGGAAACGCAGATCACGCCAGCGTGGTTGAAGGCTTAAAGGCTGGCGCGGATGATTACCTGACAAAGCCATTTGATTCAGGTGAGATGCTCGCCCGCATTGGGGTTGGGCAACGAATTATCGACCTAAACCGTGAACTGGCGGAGCAAAATGCACGGATGACGCAGGCTGCCGAGACAGACGCATTGACTGGGCTGCCGAATCGGCGGGCGATTGAAGCCTGGACATCTCGGCAACTGTTCGGAGCAACACGTTATGGCTTTTCCGTTTGGGTCATTCTCAGTGATCTTAATTCATTTAAGACGATCAACGATTCGTTCGGACATGATGCTGGGGACCTGGTCCTTAAAGCGTTCGCGGACATTCTACGGAAAAATACTCGCCGTTCGGACATTTCTGGACGACTCGGAGGGGATGAGTTCATTCAGGTGATCACGCATTCGGTCGAAAGCGGCATCGAGCCGATCGTCAAACGAATTCAGCAGGAACTGGCCGAGAAGTCTTTCCTATTCGGCGGTCAGAGTGTCAAGGTTGGTGCGAGCTTCGGGGTGGCGCAGTTTGAAGGCAACTCTGTTGAGGATTTCGCGGTGGTTTTGCGCAAGGCCGACCAGATGCTATATAAAGCGAAACGCGAAGAGCGTAGCGATATCTGCGTTTATGGCCTGAGCGAGACAGCACCGAATGCGATTTTGGACTCACCCCAATCCAGCAACGAATGTAGCGACACTTGCGATGAAGAGAAATTGAAAGAAGTATCGCAAAGATGAGTCGGGCTGTAGCCGGCCGAATTCAATCCACAAAACGTTAGCGGATTCGCAGGAGGATCGGGAGTATGTCCATCGTCACAGCACCGTTTCATTGGACGGAAGCGTATAGCGTCAACATCGTTGATCTCGACCGTCAACACCAGAAGTTACTGGCCATTCTCCGTGATTTTAATAGAGCGCTCTCGACGGGCGGCGGCAATGCAGTTACGTATGGTGTTTTGGTGGAGCTCGCGGATTACGCGAGAATTTACTTTGCTGCCGAGGAAGCTTTGATGGCCAGGCATGGTTTCATCGGACTAGTAAGCCATCGGATGGAACACGACGACTTCAAGGAAAAGGTTGCTAGATTCAAACGAGATTTCACGAATCAAAAGTCAGATGTTCCAGTCTCGCTGTTATTATTCCTGCAATCCTGGCTAAAGGAGCATGTACTGGTGGCCGACAAGGAATCCAGCGCCTACCTAAAAACGCGCGGCGTCACATAGGCTTTACGTGTTTTCGACAGCATAATACTGCTCCATCTCCTAACGGTTTCTTTGCATAATGGTAGGGGTCACGAAGAATTCTTCGTCGCAGTGCTTGGGAATTCACTGTGGGAGAAAAAACACCTATCGTCCGGGCACGAACCGCCGATTGAGCGGTCGAGCAAGTGAGAGCTAATTTTCCAATCGTTTTCTAACCACGCACTATTGGCCCAGTTGGGACAGAGCGGCGCGGAGTGGAGCGCTTGATATCCGGATCAACCCTCTGATAGGGGGTATACATCTCCAAGATCAAGAAGATTGCGACCGAAACGGCGAGAGCGGCAATAAAAAAAGTGGCGACTACCGTAGCATGGTTCGGTGCGAACAGTCCCCAGCTGAGAAATACAATCGCAAGCCAGAAAATCATTACAAACACCAATGGTTTGGAAGGCGCTATCTCTTGCTGTTCGTACATCAGAGATCGCGTCTGTCCAAGGCTCAAGGCGAGGACCAGCGCTTCAGACTTCAAGGATCTCTGTGCCTCGTCCTTCGGCGAGAGCGAGTGAATCTGTTCGTAGAGGGATTCGTGGCCGTAGTGCGATGGCTCTGCTGTAGATCCACGGCGGCCCGCCGAAGACATTTTGTCGATCGCTCCAGCCACGAGGTTTTTTAATGTTTGCCGGGCTTCGCCGGTCTCCGGTCCATAGTGTGAAAGGATACGATCGAGCATGAGGGCGTTTGCTGACGCCTGCGTCAGTTCGGTGGCTTGCGTGTCATAGGCACTCTTTGCCGAAGTCACGAGCAAGCCCAGAATGAGCGCCGCCATGGTCCCAACCAGCCCCATCCCCAGTTTCACGACATCTTTGGTTTCCGAATCCAGATGATGTTTCGGCAGGACAGTGCGCAGAAACATTCCGAGCAGTGCACCTCCAAACACGCACACAAGTGCGGCTACACCAGTTTCGAAGGAACTCACGGCTCACCTCTGTATTGAACTACGACCCTTTTCAAACCACCGACGTCTTCGACTGGACCCCGTCTTGCGAAAGATTATAAATGAAGCGGCTTGACCTGTGACTACAAACCGCGCGATCACATCCTGATTCTACCTGTCTGCGGGACAAGCTCAACCGCTTGGCACTTCAGGTGTTCAAAGCAGAATGAACCAGAACTGAGCCAGAGAGTTCCGGCGTAGATCGGCAACAGGGGAGCGGCTGCTATTTGAGGCGAAACAAGATACAATTGTCGCCCCAGCATTGCTCTTAAATCGCCGAACAGTTTCTAGCCGCCCGCTCAGCGGTGGGGAGGTCGCGTGATCGACCAAGAGCAAACCTACAGTGCAGCCGTCCTCGGTCATCACTCGCCGGGACGGTTTTCGAAACGCTCAGAACGCTCACCTCGCACGGAAGCCAAACGTAAGATTCGTTTTACTACTTGCCGTGATTCTGGCTCTGGCAGCCTGCGGGTCGAAGCAAACTGCCCAAACTCCCGTGATTGAGTTCACCAAGATTCCGCCCGCTGCGCAGGGTGGGAGAGAGCGGGTCGATACAATCTCGGGGCGCGTAACGGGCGCCCATCCCGGACAGCGGATCGTTGTCTACGCCAGAAGTGGACCATGGTGGGTGCAGCCATGGCCTGATAAACCGTTCATTCCGATTCAAGCAGACTCGACATGGAGCACCGAGACTCATCTCGGATTCGAGTACGCAGCGATGCTCGTTGAACCAACCTATCATCCGCCCCCCACCATGGATATTGCACCGACAAGCGGTGGTTCGATCGCTTCTGTCAAAATCGAGAAGGGCGTAGGCGCGCCTGAACTCGCGCCTGTAAAAATTATCCACTTTGGTGGTTACGACTGGAAAGTGCGGACTATCGCCAGCGACCGCGGCGGAATAAACAACCTATATGACGGCAGTAACGCGTGGACCGACGCAAACGGGGCCCTCCACCTTCGTATCCGGAAGAAAGAAGGGAAGTGGTCCTGCGCGGAAGTGGTTATGAAGCAGAGTCTGGGCTACGGAACCTACAACGTCGTGGTGCGGGACATCTCTCACCTTGAGCCCGCCGCCGTTTTCAGCACGACTACTTTCGACGATTGGGGCGGCGACCAGCATTATCGCGAAATGGACATGGAAATCAGCAAATGGGGGGATGCCGAAAGCAAAAACAATGCGCAGTACGGCATTCAGCCGTTCTTTGTTCCTGGCAACGTGGCCCCATTCCTGGCTCCCTCCGGAACGTTAACGCATTCATTGCATTGGGAATCGGGTCGAGCCAGTTTCAAGACCGTTCGCGGCTCTTCGATCGAGCCCGGGACGCCAGTTGTCTCCGAGCACGTGTTTACCTCGGGAGTTCCAACGCCCGGCCAGGAGACTTTCCAACTCTTGTTTTACGTTGTCGCCAGTGAGAAAAGCCCGCTGAAAAATGAAAACGAGGTTGTTGTTGAGAAATTTGAATACCTTCCCTGATGTGGATCGCAAGCTGCGCGGCCTTTGCAGGTTCCTGTTAATTGGCTTTATTGGAGCCTGCTGCGCATTGACAGCCCGGGCGATCGACTCGCACCGTCTGCTGTCACAATATATGAGGGACCACTGGGGGAGCGAGAAGGGATTTACCGGCGGTACGGTCACAGCCATTGCCCAAACCGCGGATGGTTATCTTTGGATCGGAACGGAAAGGGGGCTGATTCGATTCGACGGATTGAGCTTTCATGCATTTCAGCAGGCCGCTCCGACGACGTTTCCGATCGGCGGAGTACAGCAACTGGTCGCTGATTCGCAAGGCGATCTCTGGATTCTGCTGCAGAGCACGAAGGTCCTGCGTTATCACAACGGGAGATTTGAGCTGGGCCGTGAGGAGGCTGAGTTCGGGATTACTTCGATTACCAAACGCATGGATGGCTCGATCTTACTTTCCTCATTGGCGCTCGGTCCTCTTACCTACCATCAAGAGAAATTTGAAATCTTGGATCCCGCCGCGGCCACGGCAAATTCTTCGTCAATCCCGGGCGCTGATGAGCTTTCTACCCGGCTCAGTTGGGCCACTGGCGTGACGCCCCACCGTTTTGCGGAACCAAATTCTGCAGTAATTTCCATGGCGCAAAGTCCGGATGGGAAGCTCTGGCTTGGTACGCGTGACAAGGGACTTTTCTACATGCTTGGTGGAAAAGTCTATTCGGCTGGGAAGACCCCTTTGCTCAGGCCAATTAACTGCATACTGACCGTTTCCGACCGCGAGTTGTGGATCGGCACAGATCGGGGCGTGTTGCGATGGGATGGAGCTGAAATCACTGCCGAGGGCATACCTTCTTCGCTGGCCCACCTTTCCGTCCGCGCCATGATTCGCGATCGCGATCTGAATATTTGGATCGGAGCGGACAGTGGACTGGTTCGCGTAAACACGGAGGGGGTTTTGCTTGATCCTCAGGTTTCCCGTGCAAACACTGCGGTCACGGCGCTGTTTGAAGACCGAGAAGGAAATGTCTGGATTGGCAGTGGTCGAGGGATTGACCGGCTTCGCGATAGCGCTTTCGTTACCTATTCCGTAGGCGGCCTGCAAACAGAAAGCGGCGGCCCCGTCTACGTCGATGAACACGAACGCGTTTGGTTTGCCCCGTATGAAGGAGGCTTGCAATGGTTGGCCGCCGGGAAAACTGGCCACCTCGCTAGTGAGGGCCTCGCCCAGGACGTTGTCTACTCCATCACCGGAGCGAAAAATGAGTTATGGCTCGGCAGACAGCGTGGAGGACTGACACATCTGACATTTAGCTCTGGAGTCACATCGGCAAGGACCTACAGACAATCCGATGGTCTGGCACAAGACGGCGTATACGCTGTCTATCAAAGCAGAAACGGAACTGTGTGGGCTGGCACGCTCAGTGGAGGCGTAAGCGCACTCAAAAACGGCCGGTTTACGACCTACACCACAGCCCAGGGCATGAGTTCAAATACGATAGTCGCTATCGCTGAAGATGCGAAGGGCACAATGTGGTTTGCGACCCCCGATGGAATCGACTTTCTTGACGAAGGCCGTTTGAGCGTGGTCGGCAAAGGAGACGGTCTGCCCTCTGACAGCGTGAATTGTCTGCTTTCTGACCCGTCCGACATTCTTTGGATCGGAACATCGGCAGGGCTGGCTTATCTTCGCTCAGGGCACGTTCAAAACGCCTCTCGAACGTCGCCACTCCTCGCCGAACAAATACTGGGCATTGCCGAAGATCGAAATGGATGGATGTGGATCTCCACATCGAACCACGTTCTGCGGCTGAAGCGCGATAAAGTTCTCGATGGCTCGCTTCAGGAATCGGATATCCGCGAATACGGGATGGAGGACGGATTGGTGGGTATGGAAGGAGTGAAACGATTTCAATCGGTGTTCACGGACGTAAACGGAAGGGTCTGGTTCTCGATGAATCGAGGGATCTCTGTCGTGGATGCTGGGCGTGCAACTTCCAGTTCTGCTCCCGCGCTACTCCATATCAACGAAGTTACCGTGGATGGTAACCCGGTCACCGTGGGTGATTCACTCCGCCTGAACGGACCCCACCGAAGAATCATCTTCAACTTTGCCGCGATCACGCTTTCCATCCCCGAACGCGTGCAATACAAATACAAGCTCGAGAATTTTGACGAAGATTGGAGCAAGGCCGTTGCGGTACCCGAAGTCACATACAACAATCTGAACTCAGGCCACTACCAATTCCGGCTCATGGCTACGAACAGCGAAGGAGTTTGGAACAGTACCGAACTTGATTTGCCGGTCGAGATCACGCCGCGGTACTGGCAAACCTGGTGGTTTCGAACCGGGGCTGGACTTCTCGGATTCCTGGCGGTATTCCTGGTTTATCGTCTGCGGATCAGGACAGTTGCTGCGCAGATGAATATGCGGTTTGAAGAACGACTCGCTGAGCGCACACGTATTGCACAGGAGTTGCACGATACGCTGTTGCAGGGTTTTCTCAGTGCCTCCATGCAGCTTCACGTCGCAGACACTCACCTGCCTGAGGACTCAGATGCAAAACCACTCGTCGAGCGCGCACTTCAGCTAATGACGAGGGTAATCGATGAGGGACGCAATACAGTCAGGGGACTACGCTCGACGGATGTTTCCGATCAGAACCTCGAACAGGCATTTTCGAGATTACAGCAGGAACTGGCTCCGACAAGCGATACGGAATTTCGCGTCATCGTTGAAGGCACCCCTCGTCAATTGCGTCCAGTTACTCGCGACGATATCTATCACATCGGGCGCGAAGCTCTTGCAAACGCTTTTCGCCATTCACGAGCGACTGAAATCGTGGTCGAAATTGAGTACACAGAAAAGTTTCTGAGGGTCATGGTGCGGGATAACGGCATCGGGATTAATGCCGATGTTTTGCGCGAAGGACGCGAAGGCCATTGGGGGCTTTCTGGCATGCGCGAGCGAGCAGAACGGATCGGCGCGCGGTTGCGCGTGCTGAGCCGCTCCGCTGCCGGAACCGAGATGGAGTTGTCCATTCCCGGCCGGATTGCCTTCTCCTCCCAATCGTCGAAGGACAGAAAGTCCTGGTTTTTCGATTTGTTTTCAAAAAAGAGCAGACGCAAAAGCTCGGCAAGCAAGGGTGAGCAATTCCAATGATTGCAACCAAGATCCGAATTCTCAGTGTGGACGATCATCCATTGCTGCGGGAAGGTATTGCCGCAGTCATTAACAGCCAGCAGGACATGAGCGTTATCGCGGATGCTTCAACCGCAAAGGATGCGATCGAGCAGTTTCGCAGGCACAAGCCTGATATCACTCTTATGGATCTCCGCCTTCCGGACAAAGGCGGTATCGAGACCATGATCTCGATCCGAACGGAATTTCCCGAAGCGCGCATCATCATGCTCACGACCTTTGAGGGAGACGTTGAAATACAGCGCGCTCTCGAGGCTGGTGCCCGTGCCTATTTGTTGAAAAGCATGCCCCCGAAAGAGTTGGTGGAGGTGATTCGCCAGGTTCATGCCGGAAAAAAACGCGTCCCTCCACAACTTGCAGCGCAACTGGCCGAGCACATGAGTGATGAAGCATTGACAAGCCGCGAAATCGAAGTCCTCAGGCAGATCGCCGAAGGCAACCGCAATCGCGATATCGGCGAAAAGCTTTTTATCACCGAAGAAACCGTCAAGGTACACATCAAGAACATTATGGGAAAACTCGGAGCCAACGACCGCACACAAGCAGTGGCGATCGCGATTCGCCGCGGAATTATCCACCTCTAGGGTCTCAGTCTTACCCTGTCTAGTACCCCGAAAGCGTTAGGAAAAGATACCGGAATCTTGGGTATCGGCAGCTCTGTCTGTCATCTAGCCTCGGCTACTAGGGATATTGGCGTTTGATAGGAGACTTATTCTGCAAAGGCTATTCTCCGCATTTCCAAGTGGTGCTCCCGGCGTTGGGCTCTTCGTACTTCGAGCGGCGGCCGGTCCCACACTAGCCGTTCAAGGAATACTCCTCTTCCTTTCGCGTTCGAGTGTCACAGCGGGCTCTCTGGCAGTAAGCGTTCTGCTCATCTTGACCGGGGTATTCATTCTGATCGGCTTTTTAACACCAATGGCCAGTCCTTTGGCGGCCCTGGAGTGCATGGTCGCCCTGGTGTGGACGAGATCCCCGTGGGGTTTGCTCAGCTCGGACGCCGACGTGTTTCGATTAATCGCGATCTTCATCGCGATCGCCCTCCTTGGCCCGGGCGTTCTTTCCGTGGATGCACGTATCTTCGGCTGGAAAGAGATCGTAATTCCCCCACCGCCAACGCATAGAAAAGAAGAATAACCTGAATTAACTGCAGTTCCAGGCCAAAGACCGCGAACTAGTACGCGTTTTGCCAGCATGATCATCCACCAATAGTGGTAGAACAAACCAACCCTTGCGATGTACCAAAAAACTATTCCATCTCGTGATGTTCCCTTCCTTCGAATCTGCGAATGTGTGCTTGTCGAGCCAAGGTAATGGATCGCAAGTGATTCAGAAGGAGGAAGAAATTGTTAGCCATCTCAACATCAGCGGGCGTCAACGGCATTTCAAACTCTGCTCTGGAAGCAGTCTCGGAACAGCATCTTTTCTTAGCTGCCCGAGAAGGTGATCAGGCAGCCTACGGTGAAATCTGCAACCGTAATTCGAAAAAGATCCTGCGTATTACCCTTCGGATTACCCGGAACTACGAAGACGCCGAGGATGCTCTTCAGGAGTGCTTCCTGAAAGCCATGATACATATCAAGGACTTCGATGGCCGGTCGCAGTTTTCGACATGGCTGACGCGGATCGCGATCAACGCAGCCCTTATGAAGATCCGTCGCAAGCAGCGGTACCGTGAAGCTGCAATTCAAACGACCGCGGAGTTTTGTGAGGGGCAGGAATTGATTGAGTTGACTGACCGCTCGTTGTCGCCTGAAGACATCTACTCCGAACGGGAAAAAATGGCGATTTTGCGGAGGGCAGTAAACACCCTGCGTCCGCGAATCCGGTCCGCGATTGAAATTTTCCATCTGGAAGACCGTTCGCTGCTCGAGACTTCGCGAAAATTGGGTATCTCCCAGGCTGCCACCAAGGGACGCTTGTTCCAGGCAAAGGCTGTATTGCGGAAATCTCGTGCTCTGAAACAATTAAACCCCGCAAGTGCCCGACGCGCGGCATAAGACTTTTGTACGTAGTTGGTGCGGAAAACAAATTTCAGGAGGAATGATATGGCGACGGTTACGACCAAGGATGGGACAAACATTTATTACAAGGACTGGGGAAAAGGCCAGCCCATCGTTTTTTCACACGGCTGGCCGCTTAGTGCGGACGACTGGGACGGGCAGATGCTGTTCTTCGGGCAGCGAGGCTATCGCGTCATCGCGCACGATCGGCGAGGGCATGGACGCTCGGATCAAACCTGGGACGGCAACGACATGGACACTTATTCCGACGATCTTGCGACGTTGTTTGAGGCGCTGGATCTCAAGGACGCGATCATGGTGGGGCACTCAACGGGCGGAGGTGAGGTTGCCCGTTACCTGGGCCGATACGGCGGGAAGCGTGTCGCCAAGGCTGTACTCATCAGCTCGGTACCGCCACTCATGCTCAAGACCGAGAAGAATCCGGCTGGACTACCCCTATCGGCTTTCGACGAACTCCGTACAGCACTTGCCGCAAACCGTCCACAGTTCTACAAGGACATTACCCTTCCGTTTTACGGTTACAACCGGCCAGGCGCCAAAGTCTCTGAAGGATTACGAGAACACTGGTGGTATCAGGGGATGATGGGAGGCGTTAAAGCGCATTACGACTGTATCAAGGCGTTTTCCGAAACTGATTTTACGGAAGACCTGAAGAAGATCGATATTCCGGTTCTGGTCCTGCACGGCGACGATGATCAAATTGTGCCTATCGTGGCATCTGCACTTCTATCCTCGAAACTCATCAAAAACGCGAAACTTAAAGTCTATCCAGGCTTTCCCCACGGGATGCCCGCAACCAACGCGGATCAGATTAACGCTGACCTGTTAGCGTTTTTTAGAGGTACCGCTACAACCGCGGCTGGCTCGTAGGCAGACAATCAACTCGTTCGACTCGCGCCGGCAAACCCAATCGTCTCGGGGTTCGTCCTGATCTGCGGCTTTCTGGATGCACCCCGCTAACTGCTGGGCTCGGATCCTATTGCGGGCGACAGAGCTCACGGATATTACAGGATCCCGTTTGTCCTTTGACAGGCCTGTAGCCGGACTTGCTCGGGTTCCGTGCTTCGCGAGGGAGTTGTGCCAGGGGCAGGATAGCGGAATTAGCAGCGTGGGGAATCTCTTGTCAGACAAAGCATTGGTTTAGGACTCGGCGCCTCTGCCCATACCCACGAGTTTCTCGAATTCCGGGTCGCCGTGGAGACAGTCAAGATCGGAATCCTTTGCCGCCCAATTAAAGTTGATATAGCCAGCTGCAACCGCTCTCTTGAACGTCTCAAGTGCTTCGGACTTCTTGCCTAAAACACCGAAGGTACAAGCCGCATTATATAGAGTGTTGCCGTCATTCGGCCGTAACGCGACCGCCGTTTGCAAGTGCCTGGCGCTTTCTTCAGATTCACCGCTCTGCGCGAGATTGCTTGCGAGAAGAATGCGGGCGCGCACGTCCTCGGGAACCATTTCCAGTTGCTGACGAAGAACTGCAGTCATGCGGTGCCGGAGATGCTCGGACTCATTTGTACGTCCCAGCCGCTCCAGGCAATTCCGGAACGGAACAAATGTATTGTAGTCATCGCCGTTCGCGTCGAGGGCTTGTTCGGCAAGCTGCGCTGCCTCTTCGAACTTCCCGCTGGAGACGAGTGCGCGCCCCAGCATGTTCCATGAACCATCGCAATCCCGCTTGCGTTCAATTGCACGCCATGCCAGAAGCACAACCTCCTCGTATTTCTTCTGCGCATAGCAGATGCGCGCCCGCGCAACGAGCACTTCCGGCAAATCCGGCGCGAGTGCCGTCGCCCGGTCGCAAGCGGCTAGGCCGCGCTCGATCCACTTGGGGTTTTGTTCTCGGATCTCATAAACCAAACCACACAAGTGAGCGATTCCGGCATGTGCGAGCGCGAAATTCGGATCGAGATGGATGGCTTGCTCAAACATTTGCAGGGCATAATCGATGTTTTCACGGCGAGTGTAACTGCGACCACGAAGATAAAAGTCGTAGGCTTGGGTATTTTCCGTAGGCCTGCGTGCAATGGTTTTTTCTTCCTGTGGCGTAAGGGTGATGCGCATGGCCTGCGCTATGCTGCGGGCAATTTCCTCCTGAATTGCAAAAACGTCTTCGAGCTCGCGGTCGTAACGCTCTGCCCAAACCGAATGTCGCGTGGAGATTTCGATCAATTGCGCCGTGATCCGCACGCGACTGCCCGCTCGGCGAATCGATCCCTCGAGTACGTAGGCCGCACCGAGCTGCTGCCCGACTTGCAAAGCAGGAACTTGCTTGTCGCGGAACGCGAGCATTTCGGAGCGCGGGAAAATTTCCAGCTGGGCAATCTTGGAAAGCTCGGTCACGATGTCTTCTGTAATCCCATCACGGAAATACTCGTCTTCTTTCGCGCCACTCTGGTTCTCGAAATAAAGGACCGCAACCGATTTTTGTTTGGCCGGCGCTGCCGGTGCGGTCGCCCCGGGAACTCCTTTGCCTGTATCCGGGCGCCGGCTTGCATCAAGATCGCGACTGAGTCGCCGTAAGTCGGTCCGAATATCGGAAGCGTGCTGATAGCGCAGGTCAACGTCTTTCTCGAGCGTCTTCCCGATGATGTTCTCCAAGGCTATCGGTAGTTGAGCGTTTAATTCCTTGGCTGAAGTCGGGTTCGAATGAAGAATGCCGTCGAAGATGAGCGCCGCAGTGGCACCAGAGAACGGAACTGTTCCAGTAGCCATCTCGTAAAGTACTACGCCTAGCGAGAACAGGTCAGAGCGCGGATCGAGTTCATGGCCGCGAGCCTGCTCGGGCGACATGTAAGCAACCGTCCCTACCGAGCTGCCCGGGCTTGTGAGCTGCACGTCGATAGGAAGTTGCGTAACTGAATTGGCTCGGCCGGCAGTCAGTTCGACCTCTTGCAGCGACGAAGGAGCCAGCTTCGCCAACCCAAAATCCAGGATTTTCGCCTGGCCTCGCTCAACGAGGAATATATTTGCTGGCTTTATATCCCGATGCACGATGCCTTTCGAATGTGCTGCATCGAGGCCGTTTGCGATCTGTATACCAATCTCCAGAAGCTCTGCAATGTCGATGGGTTTACCCGCTATGCGGTGCTTCAGTGTTTGGCCCTCGAGCAGTTCCATGGCGATAAAAGGCCGATTCTCAAATTCGCCGATATCGTGGATGGTACAGATGTTGGCGTGGTTTAGGGACGACGCGGCGCGCGCTTCGCGACGGAACCGTTCGATTGCCTGAGTATCCTGAGAAATGTCATCGGGCAAAAATTTAAGGGCGACATTGCGCCCGAGGCGGGTGTCTTTGGCTTTATAGACGACGCCCATGCCACCGCCGCCTAGCTTTTCCAGGACAGTGTAGTGTGAAATGGTTCGACCGAGTATCGAGAAGCTATCCGTCACAGGCCCAGCAGTTTACCCCAGCACCTCGATAGAGGCAACGCGCGGTCGACTCGATCATTGCGGGTGACGGCCGACTTGACGCTGCTACCCTGCAATCTTTGGACGAGCCCGGGAGCCAATGACTCAGGTTCAATGCTTTGGATTCTGGTAGTTCGCGACGACTCGTACCACTTTTCCATTCCCGGACAGCTCCATGAACTCTGCCGTACGAGTGCCTTTTTGATTTCTGTAGAGAACTACCACGCTGCTAACGCCCGAAAATACTTCCTCAAGTTCAAAGTGCAGCTCCGGATAGGCATTCAATCCCACGACGAAAGTACGCTCTTACGTTCTCTTTCCCGCATACTGTTCCTTCACCCGCCCCGACCAGCTGGAGGGCAACCGGCGAAGTCAATTCGATTCCATCGTCGTAGTGGGTCATTATCAATTCCAGATCATGAGAGTTCCAGGCCGCGATCCAGTGCTCAGCCAGTTTCGAAGCGTCGTCTGTCTTCACGAAGGTGTCTCCAGTTCTTTGCCGTTTTGGTCCGGCGCCGCACCTAGCGGCTAGATTATAGGACTTGAGTGTTTGCATGTAAGTCTGTCATTATTGCGCACCCGCTAAGCCTAAAAGAGCTTGGCGTTCGGGACAATCGAAGAAGGACGTTTCTCGCCGTTTCACAAGTCTGATCTCCTGCTTTACCACCCAGACTTCCACCGCCCTGAACGTCCGAGGCAAGTAGCAGGTGTTGAACCGAGGCAATCAAAACAGCCGCCACGTCTCGTGGGCCCCCCAGTTTGCCCGGCTTTTCAGCCTGTTTCTGGTGCTTACGGGCATCAGTCTGGCCGACACACACGAGCCAAAGCACGTCCTCCTTCTTATGCAGGAGGACATCAGTTGGCCTGCCTTCCGATTGATTGACGAAAATGCAAGAACAGTTTTGCGCACCGGATTGCCGCCGGGGAGTCTGATTTTCAGCGAGCATCTGGATCGAGTCCATTTTTCAGACCCAAAATTTCAGGCGCAGCAGGCCGCCGATATTCAGCGGAAATACGCAAATTCGAAGTTGGACGTGATTATCGGAGTGGGTGATGTTCCGACCGACCTGTTTCCTGGTGTTCCTTTCCTCTACGTGCGGACAGACCCCTCAGAGGCACGTCCCAGTCCGTCAGCATTCTCAAAGGATCTCGTCAACCTTTGGATTGAACTTGACGCAAAAAAGACGCTAGAAGCGGCACGCCGATTACAGCCTGATGCCCGGCAAGTGTTTGTGATTGGAAGTACCTCCATGACTGGCAGGAATCTTGTTGCCCAGGTTCGCGAGCAAATCGGCAGCGAATCAGAGGGCTTACCGATCACATATCTTTCGGAACTTACGTTTGAACAGATCTGCCTAAAGCTCTCGATGCTCCGCACGGACAGCATTGTGCTATTTGTCAGCTTGTCGAGAGATGGCGCTGGGCGTCCCTTCATTTCAGCAGATCTCATACCCAGACTCTCTTCGGTGTCTGGCGCGCCGGTTTACGGACTGCTCGATACCCAAATCGGCCCTGGAGCCATGGGAGGATTTGTTGTCAGATTTGGGGAAATGGGCAAACGGGCGGGTGAACTGACGCTCGAGATGATTGCCGGACACCACCCCGAAGATGAAGCGATTCGCGGCGAATATGTTTTCGACTGGAGACAATTACAACGCTGGAAGATTGCCGAATCTGCTCTCCCTGTCAGGGAGTATTTTGTTATATCGCCAGCCAAGTATCTGGGAAATCTATCGATATTATATTGTTGGCGCTGGCGTGCTGTTTCTGGTTGAAGCGATCTTGATCCTTGGTTTGCTATGGCAGCGGGCCGACAGGAAGAAATCTGAGCAGTTTTTGCTCGAGCGTGTTTCGTTTGAAAAGATGCTTTCCGAACTATCCGCTACTTTTGTCAACCTGCCGGAAGAGCATGTCGGAGCAACGCTAGAGAAGAGTCTTGGAGGGCTGGCAGAATTCCTGAAATTGGACAGGATTACGCTGTACGGCTTGTCGCAAGACAGGGATGTTTGGATCACATTTTCCTGGCGGCGAGAGGGAGTTCAGGTTCCCCCCGTCACGATAGAGACCAAACATCTTCCGTGGTGGAGCGCGTCGCTTCTTCGCAATCAAAGCATCTTTCTTGACGATGGCGACGATCTTCCTGCAGAGGCAACGGTCGAGAAGGAATATTTGACGCGACTGGGCGCTGTGTCCGTCGCCACGATCCCGTTAAGGGCGGGAGAGGAATTATACGGCGGTATCTCGTTTGTCAGTACCAGGCATCGCGTCGAGTGGACCGGACCGCTGGCCGAGCAGCTGAAACTGATCGCTGGGATATTTTCAAATGCCTTGGCGAGGGAACGTGCCCTCGAGGCGCGATTCAGACACGCGGCCATCGTCGAATCTTCTGATGACGCGATCGTCTCAAAAAACCTTGATGGGCTTATCATGAGCTGGAACGCCGCCGCAGAGCGACTCTACGGGTATTCACAATCCGAGGCGATTGGACAATCCATCGAAATGCTGATCCCAGCGGAGCAATTGGACGAAGAGGAGTATCTGTTAGAAAGCCTAAAAAAGGGACAGCGTGTTGAACATCATGAAACGGTCCGCATTGCGAAAGGCGGAAGGCGCGTTCCTGTTTCGTTGACAATCTCTCCACTGAAAGATTCAAAGGGTAATCTCGTTGGATTTTCGAAGATCGCTCAGGATATCACCGATCGCAAGCGGGCTGAACGCCTGTTGCGCGAGAGCGAAGAGAGGTTTCGCCTGGTCGCAGACCGGGCACCTGTTCTGATCTGGATGTCGGGCATCGACAAGCTGTGCAACTTTTTCAATCAGGGTTGGCTGAATTTTACCGGACGATCGATCGAGGAAGAATTGGGGAACGGTTGGGTTTCAAGTGTGCACTCCGACGACGTCCGGCGCTGTATCGAGATCTACTCCGAATCATTTGACGCTCGGATCGACTTTCAGATGGAATACCGGCTGCGGCGTTTTGATGGGGAATATCGCTGGATTGTCGACTATGGTGTGCCCAGATTTGAATCTGACGGGCGATTTTGCGGCTATATCGGTTCTTGTGTTGATATCACCGACCGAAAATCTTCGGCGGAGTCCCTTCAGGCCCTGACCGGGCGACTGATTCATGCACAGGAAGAGGAGCGCGCTCGAATTGCGAGAGAGTTGCACGATGATTTTAACCAGCGTCTCGCGCTACAGTGCATCGATATCGAGCAATTACGGAAGAAACTCCCGAAAGATGAAGTTGAAGATCGGGCAAAGCTGGATAAAATGCTTCAGCGCGCCAAGTCAATGTCCGCCGATATACGTGCGCTTTCTCACGGGCTACATTCAAGCCGGCTTCAGTATATCGGTCTCGGACCAGCTGTTCGCGGTCTCTGTAAGGAGATCAGTGAGAAGTATGGGATTAGCGTCGACTTTGCCGAGGATAAGATTGCTGTCGACATTTCCAAAGAAATTGAGTTGTGCCTGTTTCGGATCGCCCAGGAAGCGCTCGGAAATATCGTTAAACACAGTGAAGCGAAACATGCCTGGGTAGCATTAAGTGCAGACGGAAATGCCATCCGGCTGCACGTCAGGGATCATGGAAGGGGCTTCGATCTAAGTGCGACGAACAGGGCCGCGGGAATCGGCCTTGTCGGCATGACCGAGCGACTTCGACTGGTCGGAGGAAAGCTCTCGATAAAATCTCAGGTTTCGCGTGGCACAGAGTTAGTCGCCGAAGTACCTCTTCCTGTTGCAATCCATGATCTGGCTAAAACCGTATCCGCAGGGGGAATGGAATCATGAAACGCCCACGTGTGTTACTCGCTGATGATCATCAGATGCTAGCCGATGCATTGCGCGGCGTTATTGAGCCGCGTTGTGAAGTCGTTGGCGTCGTAAGCGATGGAAGGGCATTGCTCGAAGCGGCCGATAAATTACAGCCCGAGATAATCGTGCTGGACATCGGGATGCCGCAATTGAACGGTATCGATGCGGGTCGGAAGCTGAAACAAAATCTGCCAAACGTGAAGCTCATCTTTATCACAATGCATGAAGATCCGTATCTTGTCGGAGCTGCGCTCCGGGCGGGGGCTTCGGCGTTTTTGCTGAAAGAGGCTGCGGCTTCGGAACTGAATAAGGCGATCGAGCAGGTTCTGCGTGGTGGAACGTACGTAACCCCAAGCGCCGCCAAAGGATTAGAGAATATTTCTTCGCGTGATCCGCGGACATCGCGGCGAAGCTCCCGAGCCAACCCCCCGGCAGCGCGA
Source organism: Candidatus Acidiferrales bacterium (assembly GCA_963723725.1). Lineage (GTDB taxonomy): Bacteria > Acidobacteriota > Terriglobia > Acidiferrales > UBA7541 > Acidiferrum. The sequence continues at coordinate 33,283 of CAVRSA010000005.1, read as the reverse complement.
AGTGATTCAGTTATTGGCTGAAGGGTGTGCCATGAAGGAAGTAGCCGACCGGTTGAACATCACCAAACGGACCGTCGCCGGCCACAAATACGCTGTCATGGAGCTCCTGCAACTAAAAACCAACGCTGACTTGGTACAGTATGCGATCGAGCATGGAATTATCTCTCTTCGCCGCCCAACCCCGCCCCACCGTTAGTTTTAACAGTAGACGCGCCCTGTAACTGTCTGCAATGTGAGACATGAATCCGGGTGCCCAGCGACGGGCATCTGGAAATTTCATGCGCTTCACGCTCGATTCGCCCCGGATTACATGGACAGGAAGTCAGTGAAGAGTTCACGATGACCCACAAACGGGTGCTATTGGCAGATGATCTCGAACCTGTTCTCGCGACCGTTTCAGAACTTGTGAGCGGGTCGTTTGATGTTGTGCGAATGGTATCGGACGGGAAATCGGCTCTGCATATGATCCTCGAGCTACAACCGGATATAGCGGTCTTGGACATATCGATGCCGGGACTCAGTGGATTAGAAGTGGCGAAAGAGCTGAAGCGCCGATGCAATTAACACGAAAATCGTGTTTCTGACCGTGCAGGAAGATTCCGGCATCATTGCAGCGTGCCTGTCAGCGGGGGCATCTGGCTACGTACTGAAAGAACTCATGGAAAGCGATTTGTTACTCGCCATGAATGAGGCGCTGGCCGACCGCATGTTTATTTCGCGCCTATCCTCTTCCTAAGAAACTCGCCGGGAAAAAGCCGAACTGTCGTAAGCCGTTTGTGGTATCTGAAGGCTTTCTTTTCCGAGAACCGTTACTTTTGACGGTTACATCTGCTTACCTCCTCGCGCAAACTTCCCAACGGTTCAGAGAATACCTCGACAGGTTGGACTGGGAGAGTGCTTATGAGGCGGGGAACGAAAAGCGTTCTTTTGAAAGTGGGGCTATGCGCCGCGCTCGGGACGTGTGCTCCTACAAAGGCGCACTCGCAACAAGTTACCGGTGCGCCAGGTTCGCCCAGTGCCACGACCACGATCGACGGCAAGCAAATCCCGCCGCCACCCGAGAAATTCGGCGGTGTAATCAAGGAAAGTGCCAAGGACTCTACGCCCTGGTGGCCGCCCCGCGTCGTGCCGCCAAAAGGTGCGCCCAACGTACTGCTTATCATGACTGACGACCAAGGTTATGGCGTCTCCGGCACTTTCGGCGGAGTTATCCCTACCCCGGCGCTGGATCGCATTGCTAAGGCGGGACTGCGCTACACGCAGTTCCACTCTACCGCTCTCTGCTCGCCAACGCGAGCGGCGCTGATCACCGGCCGCAACCATCACTCGGTCGGCTTCGGCGTCATCGGCGAATTGTCCACGGGCTATCCCTGGCTATGATTCCATTATCGGTCCTGAAAGCGCCACGATCGGCGAAATCCTCAAAGAGAACGGCTACGCTACGTCTTGGTTTGGCAAGAACCACAACACGCCAAGCTTCCAATACAGCAGCGCGGCAGGGCCTTTTGAGCAATGGCCTTCGGGTATGGGCTTCCAGTATTTTTATGGGTTCATGGGCGGCGAAACGGACCAGTGGACCCCCTATCTCTTTCGTGATCACACCCAGATATCCCCGTGGGTCGGAAAGAAGGACTACAACCTCATCACTGATATGGCGGACGATGCCATCCGCTATATGAATGAGCTAAATGCGTCCGCGCCCGACAAACCCTTCTTCGTCTATTACGTTCCCGGCGGAAGTCACTCGCCACACCAGCCCAAGCAGGAGTGGATCGACAAGTTTAAGGGTAAGTTCGACATGGGCTGGGAAAAGTTGCGCGATCAGATTTTTGAAAACCAGAAGCGCCTCGGCGTGATCCCGCAGGATACACAACTGACACCGTGGCCGGACGGACAGGCGGCCTACGGCGGAGCCAAGCTGCCGAGGTGGGACTCGCTTTCGGAGCTGGAAAAGAAGATGTACGCCCGCGAGGCAGAAGTCTATGCAGGGTACACCGCCTATACCGACTATGAGATTGGTCGTGTCATCCAGAATGTCGAGGACATGGGCAAACTCGACAACACGCTGATTATCTACATCGTCGGCGATAACGGGACCAGCGCTGAAGGCAGTGTGTACGGCACATTCAACCAGATGACCGCCTACAACGGCATCCTCGATGCCCAGCCGTAAGGCGGTTAAGGCGATGAATTTGTTGCATTATGCAGACTGGGGGTCGGACAAGACATACGCGCACATGTCAGTTGCCTGGTCCTGGGCATTTGATACTCCATTTAAATGGACGAAGCAGGTCGCTTCGCATTTCGGCGGGACGCGTCAAGGCCTCGCTATTTCGTGGCCGGGCCATATAAAGGATGTGGGCGCGAGTTCGCACCCAGTTCCATCACATCATTGACATCGTTCCGACGATCCTTGAAGCTGCGGGCATTCCTGCGCCGGAAACAGTCAATGGGATTCAAGCAGAGACCAATCGAAGGTGTGAGTATGGTCTACAGCTTCGACTCGAAGAATGCCAACGCTCCGTCAAAACGCGACACCCAATATTTCGAAATGGTCGGCAACCGCGCCATCTATCATGATGGTTGGATTGCCGCAACCACACCGCCCTCACCGTCCTGGGAGCTGGGTACGGGCAAGATGCCCGCCCTCAACGACTATCACTGGGAACTCTATAACATCGCCCAGGACTACTCGGAGTTCAACGATCTGGCAGCCAGCAATCCCGCCAAGTTGAAAGAATTACAGGCATTGTTCCTGACCGAGGCGGCGAAATACCACGTGTTCTCCCCTGGATAATTCCGGGTTCGTACGTCTGCTCGCTCCCAAGCCTAGCGCCGTCGCAGGACGAACCGAGTTTACCTACACAGGTGTAAATCCCGGCATTCCCTCCGGCAATGCTCCCAGCATTCTCGACCGGGACTACACCATTACGGCGAACATTACTGTCCCGGAAGGGGGCGCCGAGGGAGTGATTGCAACCCTGGGTGGACGCTTCGGCGGCTATGCCCTCCTCCTGAGCCACAGTTTCAATTGGTGGCTGAAGTCCGAATCTGTTCAAGCAAATTGGCCTGGCCTTCTTGTTCTGGGTTTGCTTCTGGTTTGGTTCGGTAAAATATCGGAATGTCCAGGAAACGTTTGGCTACACCTTCTTATTCGTCTGCCGCGTTCGTGGCTACTGGCCGTCTTTGCCACCGAACTGTTTGGAATCGGTAAGGGCAGACCGGTATTTGTCTACAACTTTCTGGACTTGGAGCGTTTCCGGTGGGCAGGGCTCTCCGGGCTCAGTGCCGGCAAACACACCATCGTCTTCGATTTCAAATACGACGGACCCGGCCCCGCTAAAGGCGGCACGGGGGTGCTGTCGGTTGATGGCAAAGAAGTCGCACGCAAGACAATCGAGCATACCATCCCGCTCCTGATGACTAGCGGACGAGACGTTCGACATCGGCGCTCGATACGCGCACGCCAGTCGATGTTTACTTACGAGGCGCCGTTCCGGTTTACCGGCACGATTGACAGGCTGAACTATAAACTGGGCCCAGAGCAGTTGTCGGCAGAAGACAAGCAGGATGCTGCGAAGAAACTCGCAGCGGCGAAAGACTAATCGCAAATCGCGTAGCAGAAGGAGGACAGTTCGATGAGTCAGAATCACTTTACGCTCGGGTTTCCACTGAAGTCCCCTGCGGACGCCAAGGCGATTGCCGAAGAGTTGCCATCGTTGATGCCTGGTTTTTTTAAGGCTCAGGATACGGTCGGCACCATCCACTATTCTCGCTTTACAGTACTGAGCGACAAGACATTGCTGTTCTTGGGCGACTTCGACGGTGAATTTTCGCAACTCATGTCCGATCTAGGTAGGCTAGCAGGTGCCGTGTTCGATGCCATATTCCAGCATGTGGACAGTCCTCCGCCCTCTCCCGTGGCTTCCAACTCTGAGGCCTTCATCGACTGGGTCGCGGCTCATCTTCTTACTGCCGTCAATCTCTACACCGCTTACCCCGAAGTCACGGCCAAGGAAGTGAAGGCCATGGCTGCGGCTGCTGACATCACCGGCGCCGGCGAACTGCATCCGTTTCTCGTAATACTCCCCATGAAATCAAAGCTGGCGTTCATCGAAGTCGAGCTTATCTTGCGAGCACGGGGAAGTGGCACAACAAAGGATCTCGACAAGGTTGGTACACCACACTTTGCTCAATTCGTGAAACTCGAAGACAATCAAATCGGCTTTTTCACTGTCTATGACGGTTCGTTCGACAAATACATTGCTGATTTTACGAAAAATATCGGTCCGATTTTCGATTTACTATTCAAGTTCACGAAAGGGGCGCCCCCTTCTCCGTGCAGGAAGTATCTTCAGGAATTTATTGACTTTGCCGCCGGAGCAAACCGTACCCCGATTGGTTTCTACCAGGCTTATCCCGGACTGAGTGTTCAGGATATTCACGCGTTAATCGCGGACAGAAAAGCCGAGTCGGCATCCGCATGAGCCTTCGCAAAAGAAGTGCTCTTGGGCAGGAGAAGCGCAGTGAGCCAGGACAGTAAGCCCGCAGACGCGAAGGGAAGTGGAGGATTGCTCCGCCGCGTTTTTGGACATTCCGACGCCGATCGTTCGGGAAGCGGAACAGGCGGTCCAGCACCATTTACAAGAAAAGGCACGCTCGACCTCGCGGATATTCAGGGATTCATCGTGCGAGGGTACCGCATGCCGATGGTCCGCCACTTTCTACTTTCTGTGACTGATCCCGCGGCCGCCCGCAAAATGCTTGGCCGCCTGGTGAGTGGCGACGAGAGGGAAAACCCGCAGATCACGACGGCGGAAGATTGGCACGTCGGGTTTGAGCCCGGACCGGGCGACGACACCAAGCAAGCGCCCCGCCGCAAACCTGACTATTGCCTGAATGTTGCGGTTACCTGGCGGGGACTGATCGCGCTCGAGATTCCCCAGCGAGTGCCAGATCTTTCTTTCAAGTCATTTGCAGCGTTCACCGAAGGCGCTGGCGCTCGGGCAAAATTGGTAGGAGATGTCGGGCAAAGTGCGCCAGAAAACTGGATTGAGGCATTCAAGCAGGGCGAAGACCACGTCATGGTTACTCTCCACGCGATCAGTCCGGAGGCGATGGAGAGCTATACCAACCGGTTGGTTCAGATGTTTCCAGAGGAAGGCGCATTCAAAGAGATCTGGCGCCAGGACGGAATGGCGCTCATCGAAATGCAGGATGGCAAGCCCACCCCCACCGCCAGAGTACATTTCGGATATACAGACGGTATCAGCATGACGACCATTCAGGGCGGCCCGGAAAAATACCATCCGGATCATCAGCAGCCGTGCGAATCGTGGCTTTTCGTTTTGCAGGATGATGCGGAGAATTATCATGTACCGGAGCCTCGAGAGCTCGGACTAAACGGGAGTTTCGCCGTCTTCAAGAAGATTGAGACAGATGTCGTTGGATTTGAAAATTTCCTGCAATCGAATAAAGACAAGATCGATCCCGAATTGCTTGCTGCAAAAATTTGCGGACGTTGGCGAAACGGAGTCCCACTGGCGCTTTCTCCGGACACAGATAGTCCGGCCGGTGGAATTGCTCCGGAGCAGATGAACAACTATGAATATGTCAACGCGGACGGATCGGGTGATCCGAAGGGACTGCGTTGCCCGGTGGGCGCCCACATGCGGCGGATTAATCCGCGCGGCCAGCCGATTACCGGACAAGGTGAGCCCGGCGGCAGCAACAACACGCATCGACTGATTCGTCGAGGATTGCCCTACGGGCCAGTTTACGACCCCTCAAAACCGCACGATGGGCTTGAACGTGGTCTTCTTGGTTATTTCATCAACTCCAACATAGAAAATCAGTACGAATTTGTCCTGGGCCATTGGGTAAACGACAGCGAATTTGCGGGTGCAGTGAGACTGAATCCCAAGTCGAAAGATCCGATGATCGGCACCCAGGACCCCGCGGAAAGCATCTTTGTGATTCCGCAAGCCAATGGGGCACCGCCCATACGAATAACGGGATTTTCCACATTTGTTGTGACCAAGGCTGCAGCCTACTGCTTTTTGCCAAGCATCACCGCAATCAGGTTCATTTCAAATCTGGGAGCGACAAAATGATCCCCCGCTCGCTGAAAGGATTTCCATGCTATATCTGAGCCGGAAGTTTGGAATAACCGTCAGCGACGGAGAGCGTGATCTCACCGCGGATAAACTGTACGCCGAACAGATCGTCGAGAGAGTTCTGGTGATGCAAAAAAAGGCAGCTGAGAAGGATCGTCGTCCACTTGGTCGTGGTACTCATGCCAAAGGAGTAACGGTCCGCGCACAATTCGAAGTCCTTGATGTGAGCGTCGGCCGCGATGCCACCTTGACGGCGCGCCTGGCTCGCGGCATTTTTGCCAGGCCCGGCGTATTTCCAGCGACGGTTCGTTTCGCCAACTCGGACTCGCGCGTAAACTCCGATTTGAAGCCTGACGTCCGTTCGCTGTCCTTCTCTGTCGATTTGCCAGCGGGTAGGCAGGACTTTTCCCTGCAGAATGCGACGACCCTTCCGATTAATGATGCGAGAACATTCCTGGCAACCATGAAGCTACTGACAGCCGACCGTCCAGCTTCGACGCTCTGGTCAATGCCATTCGATGACAAATTGAGAGTCTTTCGAACCCTGGCACTTGCTGAACTCCAAGCGCGTCAGAAGATCGAGCCCTATCAAAAATTACGATATTGGAGTACTGTACCCTTCCGTCACGGACCCTTTGAGGTTGTCAAACATTCAGCTAGCCCTTCTGTCAGTAATCCAGCAGCGCCGCTGCAAAGGAAAAATCCGAAGGCACTCAAGGACGAATTGATCCGGCACATCAATGAAGATAGCGCGATGAGTAGTTTCGAGTTTGCCGTGCAGTTCCTGGACCCCGACAGAATGACGTACCGCGGCAGGCAATTTGATACCAATTTTTGGCTGGAGAACGCGAGTGTCGAGTGGAAAGAGTCGGAATCGCCTTTCTACCCGATCGCCAAACTCACACTTCTGGCAAAATCGGAGTTGTCGCCGCAGGATGCCGAGGCTGTCTATTTCGACGTTACGGGAAATTCTACGGCAGACAGCACACCCCTCGGGAGCATCAATCGCGCCCGGTGGGCATCTGAAGTTGCCAGCAGAAGAGCACGCAGCGGTGATGTTAAGGAGATTTCGGTCGCGGTTTGAAGAAGTGTAGTGCAGGATCAATTTCATGAAGGAGAGATTAAGATGAAGGGAAGAACAAAACATATTCTCGGCCAAGTTCTCTGCGGGTTGGCGCTGTTGCTTCTGGCGGGTAGCGGACTCTATGCGCAGCAAGTGACCTATAACTTCATGCCAGGTACGGATTTCTCGAAGTACCATACCTTTAAGTGGGTCGATATTCCGTCCAATGTGCATCCCAACCAAATAATCAGCCAGGAAATCAAGGACGCCGTCAATAATACACTCGCTGCCAAAGGTTTTACTCCGGCGACGGGAGACAAAGCCGATCTGTATGTTGGTTACCAGTGCTCGGTAGACCAGGAACGACAGTGGAACGCCTGGGGCACCGGCGGGAGACTGATGGGGGGGATGGGTTCGGCCACAAGTTCCACGATTTCAAACGGGACTTTGGCGGTGGATTTCTATGATCCGACCTCGCAGCAGCTGATCTGGCGTGGCTCTGCGGCGCAAACGCTCAATCCAAGTGGAAATCAAGAAAAAGACATGAACAAATTGAATAAAGCTGTCGCAAAACTTTTGAAGAATTTCCCGCCACCGCAAAAGAAGTAACTACGTTGCTTACTTGCGTGCGCGTATAATTCAAACTTAGGAGGAAAATGATGAAGCGTTACGATTCGTGGATGCTAGGCGTCTTACTGTGTACGTTCCTGGTAGTGTGCTTTGTTGTAGTCCGCCCCATCTTTGCTCATCCGCAACCACCACAGCAGTACCCGATGATGGACAAAGTTGCCGACAAGATCATTGCGAAATATCAAAGCTCCACGTGTGAGCAGTTATGGATAAAGAAAAGCGAAAAGGCTCCTCCAACGCCCGAAGAAGTGAAGGCGATCAGCTTTCTCAAAAGTGACCCGCAGATGCGCGCCGCATTCATCAACAGGATTGCGGCCCCGATTGCCAACAAGATGTTTGAATGCGGAATGATTCCATGACGATTTCAGAGTGCCTCTTAGAATTCAGAGTTAGTCCGAGGTCTGGGATGATTCGTTCCGATAGAGTGTGCTTGTTGGTGCTGTTTGTACTGGCGGTGATTTTTGGCTCAGTGGGGCCGGTCGCCGCACAGGACACATCGCCATCGACAACACCGAAGCAAACGACACCGCCAGCCGCAAAGAAGAAAACGACCCCGCCCAAGACTTCAGCTCCGGCCCCGCTAGAGCTCGAGCCGAAAGCGATCGAAATTCTGAAAGCAACCAGCAATAAACTGGCGTCGGCCCACACGCTTACGTTTACGGCGATAGAGACATTTGAGAGTCTCAGCCGCCAGGGCGCGCCGCTCATCTACGCGAATAAGTACGATACGGTCTTACAGCGGCCAAACAAGCTGCGCGTAATTCTGGAAGGTGATGGACCTGCCTCGGAGTTTTATTACGACGGCAAAGTCGTGATGGCCTACGCGCCCACAGAGAATCTTGTCGCAGTGGCTGATGCTCCGGACACAATCGATAAGACGCTGGAAGCCGTTTTCCACTCAGCAGCGATCTACTTTCCATTCACCGATTTAATTGTTACTGATCCGTATGGCGACATGGCCCCGGGGTTGAAACACGCCTACTATGTCGGCCAATCGAATGTCGTTGCAGGAATTACCACCGACATCGTTGCATTCGCTGGTAATGGCATTTTTGCGGAGATGTGGGTCGGCGCGGACGACAAATTGCCTCGAGTCATTCACGTGATTTATCTCGATGATCCTGACCATCTACGCCACAATCTGATACTCTCAGACTGGAAACTTGATGCGTCTGTTTCCGATGACTTTTTTACCTCATCCAGAGCTTCTTCTGCGAAGCACATGCAATTTGCTCACCCAAATTCGGGACCAGCTCCGGGTGCAAAACCAATGCCAAAAACGCCGCCAACCAAAACACCGGCCCCACCAAAAGCCAATCCGACACAACCACAATAGTGAGAAGGAGATTGACAACGTGATGAAAAAAATAATGATTGGGCTTTCCGCTTTATTCTTGACGCTGTTCACTGGCAACACCGCTTCAGCCTACGGGCACGCGAATGCCTGGGGCGGTGGCAGCACTACTCATACCGGAGACTCGACCACGCGCACCAATGCCTACGGCGGCAGCGCCACACACACCGCTGGACAGGGGACGACGGCTACCAACGCCTATGGTGGATCGGCATCTCACGCGGAGGGTTCAGGTACCACCACTGCCAGCAACGGCTACGGTGGCACTGCGACTCACACCGCGGGGCAGGGCACTACGGCTACCAACGGCTATGGCGGGTCGGCATATCACGCGGAAGGTTCAGGAACGACCACTGCAACCAATGCTTATGGTCAAAGCGCCACGCACTATGCGGGTTACGGTACCGTCGGTACGACTTCTTACTATGGCTATCATCCACCCACTACAGTTGCTGTCTACGGATCGGGTTGCTACAACTGTGGCGCTAGCGGGTGGGCGGTTGCCGGAGCCGCCATCGGGGGGGCAGTAGTTGGGGCGACTGTTGCTACTGCGGTTGCATCGTCTAACAACGCGGCAGCGGCGAATAACGCATACGCGGCAGGCTACAACGCGGGCGCGACCAATACAGCGGTCGCGACGAACGTGGCCGTTGCTAATGCCAATGCTGCCGCAGCCAATGCCAACGCGGCAGCGGCCAACGCAACTGCAGCTGCCAACATGACGTACGCCATGGGTCAGATGACTGCCGTCCTTCCTGCGGGCTGCGCCGTTCCCCAAGTGAATGGACAAACTTACTATTTGTGCGGGAATACTTGGTTTCAACCCGCATACGGTGCCAATGGGTTGTACTATCGGGTCGTCCCAACGCCGTAGATTTTGCAGAGCCGACACTAGCAATGGCGCCCCAGGCATCCTTGAGAGGCTGAGATCAACTAGGCGAAGGAGCCGAGTGAAACTAGCTCCGCTTTCTCTCCTACCGAGGACTCGCCAATTATGAGATGGTTACCTTCCTACGGGAATTGACCGGGTCACTACCCCCACCCCAATAGGTGGCAGGGCTGGCCTTAGCCGGTTGGCCAAAGTAAGGGTTTCCACCGCTGGCATATTCGGTTTGCGGGCCTGCCGAGTGACATCCATTGCAGTCCAAGGGAACAGGAGCGATGTCGAAGCCTCGACGAGTCCTCGCCTCGTCCCGATCATCATCGTCGTCATGTGCTCGAGCGTGATTTATGCCGATGATCATGCCCGAACCGATGATTCCTGCGAATTCCGCGACGATTCCCACGGTCTTATAGACTTGTTCACTGTCAGGGTTTCTCTCCTGAAGTATCAACTTATCGACGATCTTACGGTACAAGGAAATCTGCGAATCCGTCTTTCCACTGGAATATCCGTCTAGAAAGACACTCGAGTCTGATCTGTGATGCCCTGCCTTATATTAAAGAAAGATCAGCCCTCCTGGCGTCTTGAATGCCGGTAAACCGATTTCTTCGGCTAACTTCCCCCCTAGAACGAACGTCAATAACGCATGATTCCGAACAAGGGATCTTAAATTCAGTTTGCATTGAACAAAATCCCTTCGCATTGCGTAACTAGGGGTGAGCCGAACTGCGGGTGCAGGCGAACGGTCCGAGTACTGTGAGGTTCAAATGGGGACACTCAAACAGGATGTACGCTATGCGCTCAGGAACCTACGGAAATCACCCGGTTTTTCCTTTGTGGCCATCGTCACTTTGGCCTTGGGAATTGGTGCGTCCACGGCCATTTTTAGCGTCCTCGAAAATATCCTGATTGAGCCATTTCCCTATCCCGACTCGCAACATTTCATGTCCGTGCAGATACATGATTCAGAACGCACGGATCCAGGGGGACGAGGTGGGTATAGCGACCCTGAGTTTTTGGATTACGCAGCGCAGAGTCACGTGTTTGATCGCGTGATTGCGAACGACAGCGTAGATGTCCTCTATCGCACTACCGAGGGTACAGAACTCCTGAAGGGGAACAGCATAACGCCCGGCACATTTGAGTTTCTGGGTTTACCCGCAATGCTGGGCCGCGTAGCTCAACCCGCTGACTATGAGCCGGGTGCTCCTCCGATTTTTATCCTCCGTTATAAAACATGGGTCAATCAATTCGCTGCTGATCCTTCGGTCTTGAACAAGACTTTCGTGCTGAATGGCACGCAAAGAGTATTGGTCGGGATTATGCCCCCTCGATTCGGCTGGGGCGACGCAGACTTATGGATTCCAACCAAACCGGCGCACGCCGCGGCGAGCACCGCTGTGGCGGGAGCCTTTCCACACTATTGGTTTTTTATGGGACATCTCAAGCCGGGAGTTTCGCATGCGCAGGCCGTTGCGGACATGTCGATTGTCGCGAATCGGTTGTCTAAGGTTTACCCTAAAGATTATCCCAAGCATTTCTCTGTCGAAATTGTCTCGTTAGCTGATCTCGTCGTCGGACAGTTTCGGACGACACTTTATATTGTGCTCGCGGCAGTGGGGTTGCTTCTTTTGATTGGGTGCGGCAATGTCGCGAACCTTCTTCTGGCCAGAGCGACTACTCGAGAGAAGGAATTTGCAATTCGTTCCGCACTTGGCGCCAGTCGTCGGCGTCTCGTTCGTCAGCTCCTGGTAGAGAGTATGATTCTCGCCTTGGGCGGTGCGCTATTTGGCACTCTGCTCGCGTGGGGTGGTTTGAAATTCCTCGTGGCGTTGATGCCGCAGAACATCATCCCGGCAGAATCTGTTATCCGCCTGAATGCCCCCGTGTTGCTGTTCACTTTAGGGCTAACGGTCCTTACAGCAATGCTCTTTGGACTTTTGCCCGCGCTTAGAGTGGCGCGGGAAGACCTAAACGAACAGTTGAGGGATACTGGCAGAGGCCTCAGCGGCAGCTTTCGCCACGCCAAGCTTCGCAGCGCTGTCGTGATTTTTGAGGTGGCACTCTCTCTCACGCTGCTCGTGGCGGCTGGACTGCTTATGCACAGTTTTGTCGCCCTTCGCGATGTACATCTCGGATTTCAGCCCGACCATGTTCTGGTAGCGCGGTTACCACTTCCGGTTGACCGATACAAGACGGCCGATCAGGTCTCCGGATTCTACCGACCGCTACTGGAGCGAATCAAGGCTCTGCCTGGAGTTGTGGAAGCTACAGAAACGAGCACGCTTCCGCCCTACGGGGGCATCCAAAGCGAAATCGAAGTCACCAGTAGGTCGCATGAAGACAAGTGGCATGCCATGTTCCAGCTCTGCGGTGAAGGCTATTTCCCGGTCCTCAAGATTCAATTCCTAGAAGGCCGGCCTTTCACAGAAAAGGAAGTCGTCGGTGCACGCAAACTTGCAGTTGTAAATCAGACATTTGCAAAGAAATTCTTATTCGGGGAGAGCCCGATCGGCAGACAGGTGCGCATCACGCAGCTTAGCGAATTCGAAGACAAGGTTCCTGAACCAGTCTTCGAGATCATCGGCTTGGTGGCAGATGCCAAAAACAGAGGACTTCAGGATCCTCCCGACCCGGAAATCTGGATTCCATATACCGTGACGGGCTCTGCTTTCCGCGGGATCCTGGTGCGTACCTCGCAAGAACCGCTCACCATCATGAATGCAGTGCGCCACGAAGTCTGGGCGACAGACTCGAACGTGGCAATGACGTTTACTGGTACCCTCGAAGGTTACATCAGCCAATTCTCTTACGCCGGGCCGCGCTTCGGTTCATTGCTGATGTTCTGCTTCGGCACAATCGGCCTAATTCTGGTCACAATCGGTGTCTATAGCGTACTGTCCTACACGACTGCGCGGAGGACCCATGAAATCGGCATTCGACTCGCGCTCGGCGCGCAAGGTTCTGATGTCCTCGGGATGGTTGTTCGCATCGGGCTGCAGCTCGTGGCGATCGGGGTGGGACTCGGGCTGTTGACTAGTGTCGCGCTGGGTCGGGTGATCGCGACGCAGTTATGGGGAGTGTCTGCATATGACCCCTGGACACTAATATGTGTACCGATTCTCCTGCTTTTGACCGGCTTTTTCGCCTGTTGGCTGCCTGCGCGACGGGCGGCGGGAGTAGATCCCATGATTGCGTTGCGCTACGAATGACCGGGGCAGCGGTCCGTGTCTGACCACAGCCGTCGGAGTGGTTGTGACGCCCGGGATCGCGGCTCCCACGAGTCGCGTGATCTCCGTGAATTTATCGGTAACGGCCGGAGGGTACCGATAGCTTCACGTCAGAGTGGCAGAGTGATGCGAGTAGCGAAGAGAAATCATGGATATACAACGAGCATCGAACGCAAGCGCTAAAAAACTCAGGCTCGTCGTTTATGTCGCGATCGCTGTTATGTCCGTCGCAGGAGTCACGTACGGTGTCTCGCATCTTCGTCCGGCTGCTCCTGCTGTCGATAAAGGAACCGTTTGGACGGACGCGGTAAAGCGCGGCCCCATGTTGCGCGAGGTTCGTGGAATTGGTTCACTGGTGCCAGAGGACATTCGCTGGATACCGTCTCAGACGGATTCCCGTGTTGATCGCATCGTCGTTCATCCTGGCGCAATCGTGCAGCCTTCCTCGGTAATTCTTGAGTTGAGCAATCCAGAACTGCAACGCGATGTGCTCGACTCCGAGTATCAACTGAAAGCCGCCCAGGCCGATTACGAAAACCTCAAAGTCACGCTTAGCAGCGAGCTGCTCAATCAGAAATCAGCCACCGCGTCGGTCCGGAGTGAATTCGAACAGGCCAGAATTCAGCACGAAGTCGATGAAAAGCTTCGAGCGGAGGGCCTCGGCACCGACGTTACGGCCAAGCTCTCGAAAGTAAAGCTAGAGCAGTTGGGAATTCGATTGAAACTCGAGGAAGACCGCACGGAGAATTCCGCGGATTCTGCCAAGGCCCGCCTGATGGCACAGCAGTCCCGTGTGGACCAGCAAAAGGCTCTCTATAATTTGAAGCACAGCGAGCTCGAAGCCCTTCACGTTCGAGCTGGCATTCAAGGTGTTCTGCAAGTAGTCCCCGTTGAAGTCGGGCAACACGTAACCCCTGGCACAAATCTGGCGCGAGTCGCAGACCCCCAAAAACTCAAAGCCGAAATAAAGATTGCCGAAACTCAGGCGAAGGATATAGCGATCGGTCAACACGCGACGATTGATACGCGCAACGGTGTCGTGAAAGGCGCGGTTTCGCGCATTGATCCTTCCGTGCAAAACGGTACTGTCACAGTCGACGTTCAAATCACCGATCCGCTACCAAACGGAGCGCGTCCCGATCTAAGCGTCGATGGCACGATCGAACTCGAAAATCTACCGGACGTGTTGTATGTTGGCCGTCCCGTGCATGGCCAGTCCGACAGCACGATTGGGCTCTTTAAACTGGTGGACGATGGCTCCGAAGCGATTCGCATATCCGTAAAATTGGGCAGGAGTTCCGTAAGCACGATCGAGGTTCTCGACGGCCTCAAACCGGGCGACAGGGTCATTCTTTCGGATATGTCGGCGTGGGATGCGGTTGATCGCGTTCGTTTGCGTTGAGAAAACAATTCCGGTTGGAGGTGATTCGCATGAGTTCATTGAATAACGTGCTCATCCAGTTGCAACGCGTCAGCAAGGTTTTCCTTACCGAAGAGCTGGAGACTCATGCCTTGGAGTCAATCGATCTTGAAATTAAAAAAGGAGAGTACCTGGCGATCGCAGGCCCCTCCGGTTGCGGCAAATCGACACTGCTCGCCATTCTTGGACTCCTCGATTCACCGACGGAAGGAAACTACTATCTCAACGGACAGTCGGTCTCGAGTCTGGGGCTTAGCGATCGATCTCGCATACGCAATCGGGAGATAGGTTTTATTTTTCAGGCGTTCAATCTGATAGGTGATCTCACTGTCTATGAAAACGTCGAATTACCGCTTACCTATCGCGGTATGGGATCCGGCGGACGCAAGAAGAAAGTTCAGAATGCCCTCGAACGTGTCGAAATGGCGCACCGGGCCAAGCACTACCCTGCGCAACTTTCGGGGGGGCAGCAACAACGTGTAGCAGTTGCCCGTGCCTTGGTGGGCGATCCGTTGATATTGCTAGCCGACGAGCCTACCGGAAATCTAGATTCAAAAAATGGCGACTCGGTGATGGAACTCCTTCGGGACATCCACCGCAATGGAGCCACTATTTGTATGGTTACTCATGATCCTCGTTATGCACACCACGCCGAGCGGACGGTTCACCTATTCGACGGAAAGATTAGTGAGGAAGTGTCGGCATTGCATCAGTAATTATGGGCACCTATGGAGTGTTTCTGTTGCCGATGACACGGCCGCTAAGCCGATCATAGCGGCGAAATTCGTTCCCTTACATCTGGCGTAAAAGAGCTAGCGAGAGTTTGCTGTGCACTCCATTTCGGGCTGATTCCTTCTACTTTCTCCGCGCCAGAGTGGTTTCCGATAACGGCAAATCGTGTTCGTAATAGAGCAATTGAACGCCGATACCGGAGTGTCCCTCAGGAGAACCTACAGACTCGACATGTGCAACTCTCGCTGTAAATCGACGCATTCCTGTCACTAATCCGGTCACATGTTTTGGCATTTCTAGGAGTATCTCGATCGGTTCGCCGACGGACATTGGAACGCTCGTGGCGAAATAAATGCCACGAGAAGAAATGTTAATCGCTCTTGCGCACTGAACCTGTTCGGAGAGGGCGTCGAGCTTGTGAAACGATAGGGGTGTCTTACGACTGTACCTCGGAGTGATTCTGCGTTCGGATTGTTTCATAGTCGATCCATTTCTCGTCTGGAAGGATTGACGGCTGTGATCTGTGTATGAAAGGAGATCGAGGGTTCCAGCACAGGATGTTTCATTATCCCTCGAGTCCGTCGGATTAACACTAAAGACAAGTTACTTACGTAGAAGTTCGTATTGCCGCCGGACTCATGCTCGCCAAACATGTTGGCAGTCATTTCCCAAGTCAGTACAAGCTTAGAGGTGTGTCTCGCATTTGTTGTGGCGCGTGAAAGTCGCCCGGTGGGACTGCGTCAGCTCGGTATGAGAACGAAGGCAAACCATGAGAGACGTCCAGGTCCCGTTTCAATCGAGAGACACGAGTGCTCCCGGTAGAAAAACCAGAACTCCTCTTCGATTTGTCGACTTCAGAAAACCCTCCACTCACGCATTTCAGCTCAACTCAGCTAGCAGCATAACGAAAATGCAGTATTGGTGAGGTGCGAGCCAACATGACCTATTTCTTTGACATGGCAGAAATGCCGGGAGAGTTCTATCCCCATGGATTTTGTTATCAGTGGGATAAAGGACTGGTTTGGCTCAACGTGCTGTCGGATGGGCTGATAGCCATTTCATATTTCGCAATCCCCATCATCTTGTTCTGGTTCATCCGCAAGCGGAGGGACTTGCCATTTAGCTGGATGTTCGGCTTGTTTGGCTTGTTCATTGTGGCTTGCGGTGCGACCCACGTGCTAGAAGTGTGGAATCTTTGGCACGCGCAGTATTGGGTCGCGGGGATAGTGAAAGCGATTACCGCCGCAGCGTCCGTTCCGACGGCTATCGTATTTGCGAAAATCGTCCCACAAGCACTGGAAATGCCAAGTAATCGTGAATGGATTCAGGCCAACGCAAAACTGCAAGCGGAAATGCAGGAGCGAAAGGATTTGGAACTCGATGTGAGAGTTAGCGAAGCCCGATTTCGAGACACTGTCGAGCTTCTCGATCTGACGCATGACGCAATTCTCGCGCGAAACCTCGCAGGTCAGGTCATCTATTGGAATCGCGGTGCAGAGAGGTTGTATGGCTGGCAAAAGGAAGAAGTTCATGGGAAGAACTTGCGCGACCTTCTCTCCACGGAAGCGAGCTGCTCGATAGAAGAGATCGAGAAACAGGTCCTGCAAGATGGATATTGGGAAGGAGAATTGACTCATCGACGGAGGGATGAAAGCAAGATCGTTGTGTCCAGCCGTTGGGCACTGAGAACCGACGTAATGGGGAACCCAAACGCGATCCTCGAGACAAATCGCGACATTACCAAAAAGCGCGAAGAAGAGGGCAAATTTCGCAATCTGTTGGAAGCAGCGCCGGACGCGATGGTGATTGTGAATCGACTTGGCTCGATCGATCTGGTGAATTCTGAGGCCGAGAAACTGTTTGGATACCCAAGGCAAGAGATTCTGGGCCAGCCGGTCGAGATCCTGATTCCTCGACGATTTCATGAGATTCACATGATGCGCCGCCACGATTTTGTCGGAACGCCACATATCAGAACACTCATTGAAAGCCCCTCCGTAGTTGGCAGACACAAGAATGGGACGGAGTTTCCAGTCGAAATAAGCTTATGTCCCATTGAGACGGCCGACGGTTATCTAGTGTCCAGCGTGATTCGCGACATTTCAAAGCGCAAAGAGTTTGAAGAGCAACTGCGACAACAGGAAGAGAAATTCCGCGTTCTGGTGTCAGGAGTCAAGGGCTACGCGATTTTTATGTTGGATCCCGGAGGAAATGTAATCAGTTGGAATGTGGGCGCCCAGCACATTAAAGGTTATACAGACACGGAGATCATTGGGAAGCATTTTTCGATATTTTATACCGAACAGGATCGAGCTGCCGGCAAACCACAAAGAGAATTGCAGTTAGCCACGGAAGACGGGCGTGCTGAAGACGAAGGCTGGCGAGTTCGGAAAGACGGAACCCGCTTTTGGGCGAATATTGTAATTACTGCATTGTACGATTCGGACGGAAAACTTCGCGGATTTGGAAAAGTTACCAGAGATATCACCGAACGGAAGAAAGCTCAGGAGAAGCTGGCCGAGCAGACCGTGGAACTGGCCAAGTCCAATGCAGATCTTCTCGAGGTGAACAAGGAACTCGAGGCGTTCAGTTATTCAGTTTCCCACGACTTGCGTGCGCCACTCCGCAGTATTGACGGTTTCAGTCATGCACTTCTGGAAGACTGTTCGGACCGGCTGGACGCAATTGGTAAGGACCACCTGAGCCGAGTGCGAGCAGCCACGCAGCGAATGGGGATATTGATTGATGATCTTTTGGCGCTATCGCGCATATCGAGAAGCGAACTTCACCTGGAGACTGTGAATATCAGCGCGCTGACACATGAGATTCTTACGAATCTGGAGAGGACGCAGCCCGGTCGAAAGATAGAACTGATAATGGACGAGGGGCTGGCTGTGGAAGCAGATGAGAGGCTATTGCGGATTGGAATGGAGAACTTGTTGAATAACGCCTGGAAATTCACTTCGAGATGCCCGATCGCACACATCACCGTTGGAAAGGAGGGCTGGAACGGAACGCCGGTGTACTACGTCCGAGATGATGGCGCCGGGTTCGATCCGGCTTATGCAGACCATCTTTTCGGGGCATTCCAACGACTCCATACCGAGGCAGAATTTCCGGGGACAGGTGTGGGGTTGGCGACAGTTCAGCGAATCATCCGAAAACATGGCGGACAGATCTGGGCCAAAGGAGCTGTCAACCAGGGAGCCACGTTTTATTTTACCTTGAACGGTCACCCGGGAGATGCGCACTAGGAAGCGGGAGACATGGAAGAAAAAGTGATCTTGCTGGTCGAAGATAATCAGGACGATGAAGTCTTGACAAAGAGGGCGCTCTACAAAACCAATATCGCGAATCAGATTGTTGTCGCCAGGGATGGCTTGGAGGCGTGGGACTATCTTACCAATGCAGGTGCATTTTCTGATCAAAAGGGAAGCCCGATTCCCCAGCTCGTGCTGCTCGATCTGAAATTGCCGAAGCTCGATGGTCTCGGTCTGCTAAAACGGATTCGAGGCGACGAACGGACCAGGCTTATGCCAGTAGTGATTCTCACCTCTTCCACAGAAGAGAAAGATCGGATAGACAGCTATGGGCTAGGCGCGAACAGTTACGTTCGTAAACCCGTCGACTACAAACAGTTTCTTGATGCCGCGGTACAACTTGGCCTCTATTGGTTGGTATTGAATGAGTCGCCGCCTCTGAGGTCTGACTAGATGACGGAGAAGCTAAAGGTATTGATTATCGAAGACTCTGAAGATGACGCAATCATTGTTTCTCGGGAACTGAAGAAGGGCGGGTACAGCATAGAGTTCACGAGGGTTGATACCGAACGGGGGCTGCTCGAAGCCTGCAGTCTTCAGGATTGGGATCTGATCGTCTCAGATTTTTCAATGCCTCAATTTTCCGGGTCGGACGCATTGAAAGTGGTGAGGGCAAGAAATCTGGACGTACCGTTCATATTCGTTTCCGGCACCATGGGCGAGGAGGTCGCGGTGGAGGCGATGCGGCATGGCGCCCAAGACTACCTTATGAAGAATAATCTGAAGCGGCTTGTGCCTGTTGTGCAACGGGAACTAAAAGAATATGCCAGCAATCAAGAACGCCGTCGACTGGAAAAGCACGTTCAGCAATTACAAAAGTTTGAGGCGATTGGACGACTGTCTGGGGGCATTGCTCACGACTTTAACAATGTGCTCGGTGCAATCATGGGGTGGGCAGAATTGGGTTATGAAGAAACGTCACCCGGCACAAAGGTACGGGACCGATTTCAGAAAATCAGAGACCAATCACATCGCGCAGCCAAGCTGACATCCCAGTTGCTGGCATTTGGACGGAAGCAACTCTTGCAGCCTCGGAAGATAAACCTAAACAACTTTATCGAAGAAGAGATGAGTTTCCTTGAAAAGGTAATCGGGGAAAACATTGAAGTCAAGCTGAAGCGCGATACTGCCCTGCAGATCACAAATGTGGACCCTACGCAACTTCAGCAGGTATTTATGAATCTGTTGCTAAACGCGAGGGACGCCATGCCGTCAGGCGGCAAGTTGTCCATCGAGACCAACAATGCCGAGGTAGACGCAGACTTTTGCCGCCTCCACGTGCACGCCACTCCGGGGACGTTCGTGCAACTCACTGTGACGGATACCGGTGAAGGAATGGATTCCTCCACGGTAGACAGGATATTCGAACCATTTTTCACGACAAAGGAATTGGGCCGCGGTACAGGCCTTGGGCTGGCGACCGTATTCGGGATCGTGAAACAGCATCACGGTTTCATCATCGTCGAGAGCGAACTAGGGAAGGGATCCTCGTTTAAGGTCTACCTGCCGGCGGAATCTGGTACGCATGAGCCACGAGAGATAGAAACAGACCTTGCTACCCAAAAAGGTACGGAGACGATTCTGCTAGCGGAGGATCATGAAGGATTGAGGGAGGCGGTTCGAGAGATGCTGCAAAATCTGGGTTATCGAGTGATTGTGGCGTCCGACGGACAGCAAGCCATCGAATTCTTCAAAAAGCAGGAGGTTCGTATTGATCTGATTGTGATGGACATGGTGATGCCTGGCGCCGGAGGATTGGAGGTCTGTCAGAGGATCGAACAGATCGAAACCCTGCCTAAAGTGATTTTTACAAGTGGATACGCCTCCGACTCTGCTGCCCTGGCTGCCTACGTGAAGAAGGGTGCACTGTTCCTGCAAAAACCTTATAACCTTCAAAAGCTAAGTCAGATGATACGTAGTTCCCTAGAAAGTCATTCCTGATACGAACATAAAGCCTGTTGTTCTACCCGAGCGAGCAACCAATATTGCGCCGCCCACAGCAGAGACTTCTCCGCCGATTCATATCATGAATCATGTTACTGCTAATTGCGGGTGTTCAGTTGCCGGGCAATGGCCAGGCTTCCGCGCAAAGATAGTGCACTGAGTATCTGCTGCCATTTCCGTCGTCGCAGGCACAAAAGTGCTGAATGAAGTGCGTAAGTTGACGCGGCGAAGCGAACGTGAAGGATTGACTGGAGGAGGAGAATATGGAACGTTCAGAGCGAGTTCAGTGGCGTCCCTTTGCCGATGCCGGTTCTTCCCCGCAAATAGTTGTGGAGAATTTTGCCAAGCTTTCTTCCGTAAGATGCCCCGATTTATAAAAGCTGACCAATTCATCTGCAGTCAGGATGTAGTCCGATACCTTGAAGACCGCGATTCCGGATTTGATGACAAAGGGTCCAACGTAGGCGATAAAATTGTCCCGTAAGCATCGAACGGCAGCTTCGAGGTCTTGCTTCGAAGCGGAACACCAAGGAGATGCGGTAAGTGGTTTCCTCTTTATTTTGATCAATTGACTGCTCCTCGGTTGAAATTCAGGCTCCGCGGCAGCTATTCACATTTACTGCAAAAGCCAGTCTTCGGTCTTTTCGACGAATTGGAAACCGTATTTCTGCCAGGGGGCGCCGGAGTCTTCCTTGCGGACAACACTAGCCTTTCCAACGTAGCGTTCGGAAATACCCTCTAGATAGACGTCCAATACGGTGTCCTTGATTAGCAGAGCCGAACAGGCACACAAAAATCCTCCAGCGCTGATGTTTTCCGTAGTCACTGATTCAGATATGAGTGTGTTGCTTCCATCGCGGCCGACAAGTTTGAGTCTGACTTTCAATGGCACCCGCAAATGGGCACGCCGCTCCGGTTTTCGTGCGGCGAGCTCTGTCTCCAGTGCCATTTTCAGGGCCGCGAAATCGACCGGTTTTTCAAAGTACCCCCGGGCGCCAAGACCCTTGCAATGTTCCCTGAACTTGGAACCGTCTTCACCGGTGACGATGAATATAGGGATCTGTGAGGTGTAACTGACCGAATGCAGGCTCTGACACAGTTCGAAGCCGGTGTGACCGGGCATAAGGAGGTCCAGCAGGATGGCGTCGGGCTTGTGTTTGAGAACGAGGCCAAATGCCTTTTCAGGATCACCCGTATCGAAGAGTTCATACGTGGATTGCAAACGGATACGCATGAGATCCCGGATTTTCTGATCATCATCGATGATTACCAACTTCTTCATAGATTCCTCCGATTGCCGGATACGTCTATTAGAGCTATGGCTCTCTTAGAACGGGTTCGACTTCCATTACCTCGTGAACTTTTTGTGCAAGCGCGTTGCGTGAGAAGGGCTTTGAAAGAAAGTTGCAGTTTTCTTCGAGGACTGTATTGCCAGAAATATTCTGGCCGGTGTACCCCGAAGTATACAAAACTCTGAGATTCGGTCGCTTATCAAGGAGCATACCGGCGAGAACACGGCCGTTGATTTTCGGCAAGACCACATCTGTCAGCAACAGATCGATGCGGTCTTTTACCAGGTCGCTGATGGTCAGGGCCGACGTGGCATCCTGCGCTTCCAGTACCTGGTAGCCAAATGAACGGAGCAATCGGACTGTAAGTTGGCGAAGTGGGCGATCATCTTCGACGAGAAGAATGGTTCCTTTTCCGCTAAGGACCGCCTCTGGGACGAGATGGGACTCCGTTTCGAGCACGTCCTGACCCGCTTTGGGTAGATAGATTTTCAGAATGGTGCCCGCTCCTAGTTCGCTCGAGATATCTATGTATCCGCCGCTCTGTTTAACGAAGCCATAGACCATAGCCAGACCTAAACCCGTTCCTTTCCCCTTTTCTTTAGTGGTAAAGAAGGGCTCGAATACGCGCGGAAGGGCATCGGCACTGATTCCATTTCCCTCGTCAGAGATGGTCAATCGGACGTACTGGCCCTCCAGAACAGTAAATTGAAAATCGTGGGCGGCGACCCCGTCGATTTGGACATTGTCTGTCCCGATTGTCAGGCGTCCGCCGTTCGGCATGGCATCTCTTGCGTTAACCGCCATATTGATAATGGCTTGTTCCAATTGGCCTTGGTCGACTCTGATCTTTCCTATTTTGGGGTCCAATTTAGTAACCAGCTCAATGTCTTCGCCGATCAGACGGTGCAGCATCTTCTGTGTATCGTTCACGATGACATTGATGTCCACGATTTTGGGCTCAAGAACCTGTTGCCTGCTGAACGCCAGAAGTTGTTTGGTTAGTGAGGCTGCTTGACGACCTGCCTTGTGAATCTGTTCAACGCTCTCTCTGATTGAGGGATGTGCATCCATCTCCTCTTCCAGGACCTCTGCATAGCCAATGATCACGCCGAGAAGATTGTTAAAATCGTGAGCGACCCCACCGGAAAGGCGGCCGACAGCTTCCATTTTCTGGGCCTGGAGAAATTGTTTCTCTAGTAGACGGCGTTCACTGACATCACGGTTTACGATAATCAACTTTTCAACTTCGCCGCTTTTGTTCCTTACGGTGCTGGCTGTTGATTCCAGCACACGCCATTGGCCGCTCTTGTCCCGCATTCGGTATTCGATTGCTTTGCCGCGCCCATGAATCCGGGCGTAAGCGGCAGCGTTCAAGACCTTCTCACGATCGTCCACGTGGATCTGCTCGAAGGCCGAAGTCTTCTTCAGTTCCTCCGAAGAGAATCCCAGGATATGTTCGTAGGAAGGACTGTTGTAAATGCGATTTCCGTTATTGTCGACCACCGCAATCATGTCGGCGGCGTTCTCCGTAATCAGGCGAAAAAGTTGCTCGCGTTCGAGGAGCTGGTTCCTCATCCTCTGGATCTGCAGCTGTTGGTAGATGGTGTAGAGGTCAAATAGCAGCACCAGTCCGGCGAGGCCACGCAACATATGGTCCGGAGGGGATGCCGGGCGATCATTAGCAGGCTGCAACGCGGGAAAGGCCAGGGAAATGATACCAGCGGTTAGCAGGAGGGTAATGATGATGGCCGTAGCGAGCAGGCCCCATTCGCGCATCTGTATCTGCGAGAATGCTTTCTTTATAGCGCCTGCCTGGTCGTTCGAGTTGATGTCCGCTTTTGCCATTTTCGCAGTTTCACGGTTTGGCCAGGTCCCAACCCCAAAGCGAGGGGACCATGGCGACACCTTCCTTCAAATGGATGCACCGCTGCTTCCAAACATGGCCGCCCGTAGCAACTCTCTCGGACCCAGCAAGCTACTCATAGCGCTGCCTTTACTGCTGCTGCACTTAGAATCCCGGCCAGGAATACGGACGGAAGTGTTCATTCTCGGTACGGGTGTCCAAAATCTGGTCGATTTTTCGAAGAGGTCCAGGATCAGAAGGAAGTAACACGTAGGTTCGAACGCTAACGGAGGATCGTTCACCGCTACAGACTGATTCCGGACGGTTACGCTTTCATTCGCGAGAGCACATTATAGAGCGTAGACCGGCTGATGCCGAGGATCTCCGCGGCACGAGTCTTGTCACCATCCACGTATTGAAGCACGCGTTGCAAATGGCGATTTTGCAATTCCGAGAACGTAAGCAGGCGCTCGTCCTGGTTCGGCAGTTTTGGCTCATTTGCCAACAAGGATTGCGGAAGATCGCTGAGATCGATCACGCTGTTCTCGGTCATCATTACCGCCAAGCTGATCACGTTCTCCAGTTCGCGGATGTTTCCCGGCCAAGAATAGGCAGATAGACATGCTTGTGCACGCCTGGTGATGCCGTGAATCACTTTTCCATACTGCTTGGCATACTTCTCTACCATGAACCGTTCAAGGAGATGGAGATCCTCTTTGCGGTCCGTCAGACCTGGCAGGCCGATCTCGATCATTCCCAGTCGATAAAAGAGATCCTCACGAAATCTACCTTCCTTGATAAGCGCGCGGAGGTCGCGATTGGTAGCGGCGATCACGCGAACATCTACCTTGCGGGAAACTGGCGAGCCAACCCTGTGAACTTCCTGGTGTTGTATGACCCGCAGGAGCTTCGCCTGGGCCGTCAGAGGCATTTCACCGATCTCGTCGAGAAAAACAGTGCCCCGATTTGCATATTCAAAGAGACCGATCTTGTCCTCCGTCGCACCGGTAAAAGCACCTTTTACATATCCAAACAATTCGCTCTCAAACAGGGTTTCGACAACCGCGGCACAATTGCAGACGGCAAAAGGTCCGGAACTGGCGTTTCGCAATCGGTGCAGAGCTTTTGCAATCAATTCTTTTCCTGTACCTGTAGCGCCGGTGATCAAAATGGTCTGAAAATGAGGAGCAACACGACGAATCTTGGCGAAAATATCGAGCATCAACGGGCTGCGCCCAATCATTCCTTCGAATTGAAATACTTCGACGAGCTGACCATCTAAATGGAAGGTCGTTTCCTTCTGCCGGGCCTCCTCCAGCAGGCAAGAGATCCGTGCTCGGAGTTTTTCGAGGTTGAGAGGCTTGGCGAGATAATCGCGAGCGCCTCGCTGAATCGCTTCGACGGCTGATTCGGTAGAGTAATGACCGGTCATCAGGATCACTTCCACGCCAGGATCCTTTTCGATCATGCGTTCAAGTAGATCCATGCCTGTGAGAATTGGCATCATTAGGTCGACGAGCACGATACGTGGCCGGATGTTCATGAACATTTCAAGCCCGGTCTCAGGGTCTAGAGCAGTATGGATCTCTAATTCGTTGCCTGAAAGCGCATCCTCTATGAGTTCCAGCGTCGCCGGATCGTCATCGATTACCAAGAGCCGTATGCGCGGATGTTTTTCGGCCATGTGAATATCCTGCTTTGGTGCGACAAGTTCCTTCACGGTGCGTCCTGTTCTTAAGGCATTAATCCAACACTAACTTGTGATGAATGGCGTACATGGCCAGCTCAAGGCGGCTGGAAACTCCAAGCTTGTCGAAAATATTCTTGAGATGCCGCTTTACGGTTTCCTCTGTAATGCCGGATTGACTCGCGATATCCTTATTCGCACAACCCTGCACCACTAAACCCACCATCTCCAATTCGCGGGGAGTGAGGCCGAATGTGTTGCGGGGAACGGGTGCAGCGGCTGCAACCAGATCTTTAATCAGCTGCACCAGATTCCCGACAGGCTTGCCGTCAACCCAGAATTTGCCTTCCATAATCGCACGCAAACATTTGACGAGATCCTGCAGGACGGCATCTTTCAGAACCACTCCCCGAGCACCCAGCTGCAGCGCTTCTAGAATGTTCTTCTTCTCCAGGTTTGCTGTGAGGAGAACGGTCTTTGTGGTGATAGACCGCGAAGTCATCTCCCGAAGGGTCTCAAGACCGGGGAGTTTTGGCATAGATAGATCCAGGAGAAGCAAATCAGGATTGGATTCTGCCATCAGCCTGAGAGCTTCTTCGCCATCGCCAGCTTCGCCGACGACCTGCAAATCAGGTTGACCTTGCAGAATGCTGCGCACTCCCGCCCGCACGACGGGATGATCGTCGGCAATTAGGACAGTTGTCTTTTTCATAGCGACTCCCGTTGGGTGATCACCTGTTGGGCCCCTGTCTCTGTAAAGCCGTAGGAAACGTGAACTAGTTCTTCAAACTCGGAAAATAGTTGATCGACCATGGCATGGGACGACTCCCAATTTACCTCCTTCATCGATTCAATCTCGCGGCACGTCGTCGCGATCTGTCGAAAGCCGACGACGTCGCTGCTTCCACGGAGATAGTGGGCGGCTTTTTGCACCGCGACCGCATCCTTCTTTTCGACGGCGGATCGGAGATCAGAAATGGACTGGCGAGTTTCGGTGAAGTAGGTAGACAGGATATCGCGGAAGGATCCGTCATCGGTACCGAAGGCTTTGCGAATATCTTCGAGCGATTGGCGCCAATCCGTTTTGGAGTGCTTCGAATTCAGTGCTTTGGCGGTGGACTCGAGAACAGCTTTCAGATTCTCGGGTGTTACTGGCTTTGAAAGAAAATCATTCATGCCGGCTGCGCCGCACATATCCCGGTCGGACTTGCTCGCGCTAGCGGTCATCGCAACGATGCGAGGCTGCCGTATCTTGTCTGATTGGCGAATTTGTCGAGTCGCCGCCAGACCGTCGAGCACCGGCATATGCAAATCCATGATGATGAGGTCGTACGCAAACTCTTCTGCGGCTCTTACCACTTCCTGACCGTTGGATACGATATCTGTCGTGTAACCAAACTTCGACAGCATCAGTTTTGTCATTTTCTGATTTACCGGATGGTCTTCGGCCAGAAGGATTCGCATCGGTGAGCGCTGGCCGAGGGCAATGTCCCAAGGTGAAGCGCCCGGAGCTCCGTCGGCAAGGAGCGAGCGTCCTTCTAGTCCGGCGGCAACGGTTTCCAATAACTGAGATGCCCGAAGTGGTTTAACGAGGTGAAAAATACTCTGCGATGAGACAGGATTCGCCGAGCTTCGCACAACTCCCGGCGGGTACAGAAGGATAATGGGCAACGATTCATATTTACCCTGCATGCGCAGTTTGCTGATGGCGTGAGTTCGCAGTTCGGGAGAACAGGCGTCGACTATGATTAAGTGCACGGGATCGTCGCGAAATTGTCCTCGCCGCCTCATCAATATTGTCGACCTGACGTATTTCGATCCGTAAGGGCAGTAGCATGTTCTTGATGAGGGCCGACAGGACCGGTGTACCCGAAATTACCAGAATCGATGAGCCCGCTGATATTGCGGCAGTAGCCTTTGGGTATCGTTTCTCCGCGGCAAGTGTGGCACCGATTGTGAATTTGAACTCGGAACCCCGTCCCAATTTGCTTTCCACCCACATCTCGCCACCCATAAGTTCAGCCAACCTTCGGCTGATCGCCAACCCCAATCCCGTTCCCCCGAACTGCCGTGTCGCGGAAGTATCGATTTGGCTGAAAGGCTTGAATAAGCGGGAGACGAGCTCAGCCGGGATGCCGATTCCGGTGTCCCTGACCGAAAATCGCAATTGGCAGGAGATGTCGGAGCGGATCGTGGATTCGACGGAAACGACTACTTCGCCATGGCTCGTGAACTTCACAGCATTACCAACGAGATTCACGAGAATTTGACGCAGTCGCCCTTGATCGCCAATCAACTGGGTTGGAGACTCGGGAGCAACGACGTAGCCCAGTTCCAGTCCTTTTTCATACGCCTGCGGGGCCAAGATTGCCAGGGAATCTTCGATCACTTCGCGAAGCTGAAAGGGAGCAAGTTCCAGTTCCATCTGTCCTGATTCGATTTTCGAAAAATCCAGTACGCGATTGAGTAGAGTCAGCAGGGCATCGCCGCTGCTGCGAATCGTTTCAACGTAACTAGACTGCTCAGCCGTCAAAGGTGAGTCTTGCAAAATACTTGTCATGCCGATGACTGCATTCATCGGAGTGCGAATTTCATGGCTGATATTGGCTAGAAACTCGCTCTTTGCACGACTCGCTGACTCGGCTTCCTCCCGGGCGAGTTGAAGGGCCATTTCTGTTTCACGACGTTCAGTGATGTCTGTGAGAGTTCCAGAAGTGCCCTTGATCAGACCATTCACGTCATGAGTGGGGCGCGCAAAGAATTCCACCCAGCGAAAATTGCCGATTTTGGTCATGTACCGAACTTCGTGACGGCAGTATTCCTTCTTATGCAGCAAAAGCGGTTCAAACAGATCCTCGTGAGTCTTTCGATCGAGAGGATGAACAAAATCGAGAGAATGCTTTCCGAGGGAAGTGCTTACCTCAAATCCCGTGATCTCCTTCCACGCCGGATTAAGGAAGGTCCAGAGACCTTCGGCATCGGTCTGAAAGATGACCTCTTTCACATTGTCGACTACAGAACGGTAACGCGCTTCGCTGTCCAGCAAAGCGGATTCGACGCGCTTCTGATCGGTGATATCAAGAATAATTGCAGTGAATCGAAATGTATGCTCGGTGGGAACCACGCTGACCGACAAATAGACCGGAAAAGTGGTTCCGTCTTTTCTCCGTCCGACCATTTCCCCGGTTGAGATTGGGATCTTCAATTGAGTATTCATCGCGGAAACGGAGACTTGCTTGAGATCGGAACTGGCATCTTGATCAGGAATGAGTGAAGCTAATGTTATGGCCAATCAATTCGCCGCGCCCATATCCAAAGAGGCGCTCTGAGGACCGATTTGTGAGTTCCATGGTTCCCGCCGCGTTCAATGTGATGATGGCGTCGGCCGCGCTTTCAAGGATGCTCTCGAACAGGCCTTTTGAACGCTGCAGTTCTCCCAGCTCAGCAGAAAGCTTTTTGATGTTTAAACGGAGCGATTCGTTTTCAATAACAACTGATTCATACATTTGCGCCAAACCCAGTGAGGGACAAGAAGCGTGTAAGTCCTGATAGAGCACAGGTTCGCATCGTTGCGGAATGTCGAATGGACAATTCGAAGTATAAGTTGGGGAACAATACTGAAGATGTACGTAAAAATACCTAGGATAGCGAGATAGGTAAGTGCATAGGAGAGCTAGGCCGTAAGCGGCTTGTTCTTGAATACGTAGTGAAGAAGTTCAGTTACGCTGTGAACTCCCAATTTGCGCATGCTGTTGGCCCGGTGTGTTTCTACTGTCCGGACACTGATCGAGAGCCTGTGGGCGATTTGCTTGCTGCTCTCTCCTTCTGACAATAGCTGGATGATCTCGAGCTCGCGGGAAGTCAATTTGCTCATCAAACTCTGGTGGACCGGCTGCTCGATCGTGAACTGGTTTGTCAGGCTTTCCTTTGCTTCTTGACTGAGATACCGATAGCCTCGGGACACGGTATTCAGGGCTTTTTGAAGATTGTTCGCCAGATCAGATTTCAATAGATAGCCATCTGCGCCCGCATTGAGAACATTCCGGATTACGATCTCTGAGTTATGCATCGTCAGTATGATGATCCTGATGTTCTGGTTCGTTGCGTGAATTCGGCGGGTTGCTTCAACACCGTCCATGGCCGGCATCACTAAGTCCATTACGACTACGTCAGGACTCAATCTCTCTGCTTGTTCAATGGCCTGCAGACCGGTTGAGGCTTCTCCGACGATCTGTATGTCTTTCTGCGAGCTCAGGACGGCGCGAATTCCGCGCCGAATCATTTCATGGTCATCCGCAATCAAAACCCTCAGTCTGTTCATTTGTAATGCTCACAAACAAATCAGTTTGGGAAGCCTGAGAGGAATCATGTGCAAGTTAGGTCATATGAGGGCAGGCAATACCGGAGTTCGCTATTCCCCTGGCAGCAACTATAGAGCAAGGTGATCCGATGTCAATGTCTCATTCCACTCGATCGCAGGATTGCTCCCGCCCGCGGAACCAAACAGGTTTCGGCAGAAGTGATTACGTAGATTTCGGTATTGCTCGCGATTCTGGAGCTGTGCGATATAGGGACACGCTGGATGGGCGGTTTCCGATCACCTTTTCGGCTTTTTCAGCTGACGTCCGACGATCTTCCTAGTTGCTAAGGGAGGGGAAGGCTCACTTAGGCGATTCTGTGGATCGTTTTCCATCTGATCCTGGGGCAGGTAGGATGGAGTTCACGTGGCCTGTCTGTCCTGGCCGGGCCATAGGACCAAAGCTACGGGGGTCCCTCTTGGAACAGGGACCCTCCCTCTAAGATCACAGGAGCGTAACTCGCCTGCTGGCATCTGAACCTGTTGGTGATTGAATTCCTACTTCCGAGCAAATGCCCTCGAGCCAAGTTTCGAGTGTCTCCCGACATAAGCCTGCAAAGTGAACTGGTTTCTAACCTGGTCAAGCGCGGAAGCCCAAAGCTAGTCTTCGAAAGTCGTAATGAGCCGAACGATTCTTGCCGGGATGGTAGATCCTCGAGGAGGAGGAACGGCTCCGCCAAACCATGTTTGGCCTGCAGCAAGCGGAATCACCGAAACTGAGTCTTCCTTAACCCCACAACACCTAATGTTGTACCGCTAGGGCAGTCACTCACCGTTAAGACTTGATCGAGGCGCCGTATCATCGTCTGCAGGATCTTTTTGATCTAGAAATCCCGGCGTCGGTCATATTTTTGTCCAATCTGTAAAGACGAAAAGTCGTGGACGATACCGACTGTCGGAATTGATGAGACAAGGGGCAGTCGGCGATTGGCCGCAGAAAGAAACAGAACATCCAGTTCACTTGCCGGGAAGGAACGTGCGGATTGATGTCAGAGGACACTTTGCGCCGGGTTCTTCGTACGAATGTAACGTCCGATTCCGGAGCGCATTGCGTGGCAACAGGATAGCCTTCAATTTTGCGATGTAGCCGTCGAAAGAAAATAACTCAGACGACGCGGAAAGGCCTGCATCTCCCATTGTCTGTGCCAGTGTGTGGTCTGCCAACAGTCTCTGCAACGCGTCTGCAAACGCGGTGATATCCTGCTCAGGAACCAGGAAACCAGTCCTTCCGTGTTGTAGCCAGTCTGAAATTCCCCCAACGTCGAAGGCCACTACCGGACGTCCGTGCCTCATGGCCTCAATCCCCACCAGGCCGAATGGCTCGGGCCAGCGAGCGGGAAACGCGACGACCCTGGCTCCGACATAGACACTGGAAAGCTGTTCATGATTCAACCAACCGCGGAACTCGACTTGGCCTACAAGGTCTAGTTTCGCGCACAATGTTCTCAAGGAATCTTCGGCGTTACCTTTGCCCACAATGACCGCACTGAACGGGCTAGTAATCTGAGCCAAAGCCCGAAGCAACAGGTCTGCACCTTTGCCCCGAACCAATTGACCTATGAACAGAACGGTCGGAATGCTGCTGCTAGGGACGGCAGTGGGAAGAGCCTGTCGACGCACTCCGAGAGGGAGAACGAGAACTCTTGCCTCCTCGAAACCGTTCTGGATTAGCTCATCTCTCATGAAATTACTGGCAACCACGAACGCGTCGAGAGATCTTCGGCGGCGCATTTCCTGCAATTTGTCGGAAATGCTGGAGTAAGAAATGCCCAGAAGCTTCTTGGAATCTGCAGTGACAAATGCAGCGTCGAGGTAACATCGCAACCCGGCGGCCCTCTCGCATACATGCTCGCTTACCGCGAAATATTTGTGACGACGGGGACAGCAAAGGTCGTGGTCGTGGACCATCTGGACTTTGTGACAGTCGATGAATGCAATACTTTCCGGAAGAGTCTTCATTTTGTGGAGATATAGACAATCCGCAGATACCCGGCTTGCTATGACGGATAAGGTGCTGGTCGAGATGTTGGATTCACACTCATCCATTTCATGGCAAGCGTGCTGAGAATCAAAGAGCTGGAAGAATTCCAGATTGGAAGGAAACTTCGGAGAAAAGGCCAGATGGCATTTTATGCCGTCACGGCGCAATGCTTTCACGCTGTCGGCAATATTCTGTTCAGCACCCCCAAAGTACGAAGGGCGTTCATGCACGAAGAGTATGTTCATGAAGTACCGCCTCATAGAGATGAATCAGATTATCTGTAGCTCGGGCAACGTCAAACCGCTGTACCGATTCGGCTGCGCGGCGGCGAATGGAATCACAAAAGGCGCTGTTGTTCAATAGCATCTTTACGCAAGAAACCGCCTCCGATATGTTTTTGCTGGTGTAGAGCATTCCGTTCATACCGTCATCAACAAATGACGGAACGCCGCCAACGTTTGCCGCGACGACCGGAAGCCCTGCCGCCCAAGCCTCTAGAAGAACGATCCCGATGGGTTCATGGATTGAGGAAAGCAGGAACAAATTGGCGCCGTGGTAGGCGTCAATCAATTCGGGACTGTTGGGGGGCAATGAGCCCAGTAGGTGAATTTTTGTGGAAAAAGGAGACTCCAATATTGCAGATTTGAGTCTATTGGCATACTCCATGTCAGTCTCAAGGCCAGCAAGAACCAGATGCGTATTTGGGTTTTCAGAAGCGATCCGATTGAAGATCTCAACCGTATCGAGCTGGTTTTTCTGAGGGTCTATGCGCCCAATGTTAAGAAGTACCCGTGCTTCGGAAGGAATTCCATGCACTTGTCGGAACGCCGCTCCGTCTCCTTTTCGATAGAGAGCCACGGAAACGGAATTCGGAACCCATTCAACCCGTTTATCCGGGAATTGCTCCTGGAGCAGTTTCTTTTCATTGCGATTCACGCAAAGGATCGCGTCAGCATCATCGAGTACCGATCTCGAACCTACCAGTGCTCCCAGTATCCGGCCCCATTCGACTGACCCTTCCGTTGGTTCTGTCCAGCGCTTTTCCTCTTCTTCCGGCACATCACAAATTCCCCCATGCAAGGTGACGATATATGGACGATTGTGGTACTTGGCGACCGTGCGGATAATGCCACCCAATCGCTTGCCGGTGTGAAGATGAAACAAATCGGGAGGATCCAGAGTGAGAAGCCGGGTAAGAAGCGACGTAGAGAAGAGACGATTTCCGTCGCGAAGGCCCAGCTGCTGCCGGGCGTCAGAACTCAACCCCAGATAGGGATAGAAGTGAGAAAATCGATGGATGGAAACTCCTTGTATTTCATCATCTCCCTCCCTGCTTAACGCCGCAGAAGTGAAGATCTCGGACTTATGTCCGCGACGTTGTAAGCCCTTCGCCGTCTCGAGCACATACGTTTCTGTCCCGCCCCATTTGTC
>CAVRSA010000004.1:0-87117 GCA_963723725.1 Candidatus Acidiferrales bacterium | reverse complement strand
GCTGTCAACCGATTCAAGTGCTGAAGAGTTTTTCCAGGACGCCTTCCCGGGATAGACGGTCCAAAGCCCAAAAAAGTAGAATGTCGAACTTTCGCTGACTGGCATCCTTGAACATGGACTGAAATTCGACACGGTCATTCGTCGAACCAGTTTCATGGTCCACGTACTCGCGGATCACGGTCCATCCTTGGAGAGTTTATGAAAACTCGCGCAACTGGCGCAATTGATTTTCAACTTCTTGTCCTTTGTCTCTCGTACTGACCCTCGCGTAGATTGCCACGCGGGTATTCTGGTGGGGTAAACTCTGTCTAGCCACGTTGCACCTCCATTGTGCAATAGGGTTAGGGGCGTGTCGGCGTTATCAGCACCGGCGCGTCCCGCTTGAATTATCGTTTCGACTTTGGCTTCCGTCCCGGGCTACGTGTTCCCTTCAGACTGCGAGCCTTCGCTATATCTGCTTTAGTCCAACGCCACAGCGTTCGCCCCTTCAGTTGTACAGCAACCGAGGGAATAACCATGCCAGCGGAAAGCCAACGCTGCAGAGTTATCCGGTGCACCTTTATTCGCTCTGCAACCTCGCCAGTCGAAAGAGTCTGCATTATGCTTATACATGTAGCATAATGTTGATGACGTGTCTAACCCTTTATTTATCGAACTCGCCGGAATTAGCGGTAGCAAGCGATAGAGATGGGATATGAGCACAGAAAAATATCCAGTTAACACCACTTCCAGTCTGGGAAATACCAGCCCAAGCCGGTGTAATAACTCCGATGGGGCTTCTGACGCAACCCATTTGACCGAGCGTGAACAGCGGGTACTCGGTGCGATTAACGCTGACCCGGGAGCCAGGGAAAGTTTTGCCTTCCTAGTCAGAAAGATCGGTTGCGGTCGAGAAACGCTGATAACACAACTCACTATCGAGGCATGGGGCCCGCTCTCGATCGATGGTGCTAGTTCAGGCAGAGATATTTGGCGAGACTTGCCCTCATTCGCAAAGAAACTCAAGCGCATTGCCCGTGAAATAGCGTTCTTGAACAAACTGGAGGATTGGAGATTTGCTGACCTGCCGGCGGTCACCAACGTAACAAATCGAGAACGCGTGCAACGCGCGTTCGGAGAACTTCCAATGATGCTCGAGCGATACGCCGAGAACATCAGGTTCAAATTGGGTAAGGCGGAGAAATCTTATAAACTTTGGCCGCCGCCATTGCGAAAAGAAATCCAATTCAGCTTCTCTGAAGGCTTACAAAAATGGATTCAGAAAAATACGGGCAGGTTTTATCGTGACAAGCTCGCAACAATCCAGAGGATAACCTACCAATTGGCGGGACGAAAGGGACTGCCGTCCGATGGCGAGACATTGAGGAAAAGAGATTACCGGGAAAAGCGTCGGTTAGGACATCCGAAGCCTCGCAAGAAACCGGGACATTGAACAATTAGATTTTCTTTGATTGTCCCGCGACAGCGGAAACACTCCAGATCATCCTGTGTGTGCAAGGACATCATTGGAGCGTTCATGCGAGCCTCAAAAAGCCTCTACAGTATTCGGGAGATCAGTGAACGACTTGGCATCTCTCGCTCCTTGGTCCGCAAACTCATTCGACTGGGTAATCTCCGCACAATTAGGATCAACCGACGAGTTCTCATTCCAGCAGAGCACTCCGCCGATTGGAGTCTCAAGGTTGCAAATGCAACAGCACTGAAGGCGGACAATATGCCTGAATTTCTCCGACCAACCGAAACGGTTCGCATATTTCAGGTGCATCAGGCTACGGTCCTCAGATTGATTTTTACTAAACCTATAGAAGCTACAAAAGACAGAAATGCCAGATGGTTGATCCGACGATCCGATCTCGAATCCTGGAACCGCAGTCGTCGCATTCGGAACACATCAATTTCGGAGGCTCTTATCGAATCGACGCAGAGTGTGACGGTGCGACTGTGAGTATCTGCCAGAACAATGTGCGGTCGCGGAAGCCTTTCATTGTCCGAGAAATCTCCGCGGATATGCTGGGAAGACACCCGCAACTCTCCAAGGGCGCGCGCATATTGTGGCTCACGATGAGGAGCATGGCGGACCACCGGACTGGGGAACTTCGCCACCGGCAGCATTGGTACACGGGCGAAGAGATTGACAGGCGCGCGGAGATCAGCACGCGGCGACGTAAAGACTTGATGAAGGAATTGTCTGATGCTGGCTATGTCCAATGGGAACGTGAGCGTGTAAAGCGTTACATAAAGGACCGTTTGACCGGGCATCAACGGATGCGGACTGTTTTAGGATGTACTCACTACCATGTCTCAGGAAATCCGCTTAAACAAAAGATCTCTTCTAAAGTGCAATCCTTGCACGGTGCAAGAAATGCACTGACAAGTCTTTCAGAACTACACCAAGAGGGAGTGTGATTTCGATACGAGTTGTGGGGTGGGCTTGGCCCTCGTCAGTCAGTCATAAATACACCAGAAGAAAGGAATAAGAGAGGAAAAAGGCAGGAGCAACTGTTTTGACTGACTGACCTAAAAATGAAGTCCCTGAAAGGAAAAACGAATGACCATCGAAATGCTTTTAGAACTGAAACTTGACTTGATGGGGGACGCCTACGAGGCTCTTGCAGTTCTTCAGGAAACTTGGAATGGAAACAACCAGCCCAAGGACAGCCAAGGGCTTATTCGGGTATTGAAGCTCACTTTGGATCGATGCAGCCGGAAAGGCATCGTATACCCACGGATTTTCCTTCGACGTAAAGGAGAATTGCAGCGTAACGAGTTCCAACCGCGCGTGGAGGTTTTCTCCATGATCGATCCAGCCTCCGTGAAGTTCACCGCCGCGAGCCATCCAACAATCCCAGCCGAATGGATCAGACAGGCGATTGAAGAGTCTGTCAAGTCCGCGGAAGCAAAGTACGGGACACCCGCAAAGAGAACAGCAGAGCCTGCGAACCGTAAGACGGGTTCCGACGGACGCTTGCAAGAATTGAATGATCAAAAATTCCGACAGACTCGGAACCCTCCTAACGATGAAGCCAAACGCCAACCGCTCGAGGTGACGACCTAACCATGCTGCTCACTCCTCAGCAAAGTATCGAGATTCTGGCCAAGCGCGGGTGCTTCGCCAAGGAATGCTGTGATCGTTGTGGACAGATTCTCGGCCCAATGCGCTTTACCAAGCAGAGTGATGTGCGAGCTTGGTGCAGCCGCAAATGTAGAGGCGATGGCGATCGCAACACAATCCGCAAAGGCGGACGGCCGCGCAAGTACAAGACCGTGCACGACCGACGAAAGGCGGAACGACGGCAAAACTCAGAGAGGCAAAAAGCCTTCCGGGAAAGAACCC
The DNA here is from genome assembly GCA_963723725.1 of Candidatus Acidiferrales bacterium. Taxonomy (GTDB): domain Bacteria; phylum Acidobacteriota; class Terriglobia; order Acidiferrales; family UBA7541; genus Acidiferrum. The sequence goes on along the minus strand of CAVRSA010000004.1, from coordinate 83,783 downwards.
AGCGTAACGGGAAACCCATTCGCAGCGTTCGCGAAACAAAAGACTTACAGGCTCAAAAAGCGCCTCTCTCGGACCACGCCCCTATTCGGCCAGATTCGACTTCAGAAGCCAGGCTATGAGCTTACGCGATGCCCTGCGCGTCGGTGAGCTCTGTTGATGGAAGGATTAGTATGATGGACGGAAAAGTTCAACTGAATAATGGTGCCCTTCTTACGGTTGAGGAGGTCGCCACTTTGCTCCAGGTTCCTGTCACCTGGGTTTATGAACGGACTCGGCGCCGAGGATTCAATCGCCTGCCGGGGTTCCGACTCGGGAAATATTGGAGATTCCGTAATGCCGACGTAATGGATTGGCTGGAGCACCAGCGGTCGGGCGGAACTGATGTTTGAGAACCGGAGTACAATCCCCTTCGACACCGGAAAAGGCGGACGAGCCACCGAAAGGAGACACGTGGCCCGACCGCGTTATCAAAAAGGCAGTTTGAAATCAAATGGAGAGAAATGCTGGAAGATCCGTTGGCGTGAGGATGTGCCGAATCCAGATGGTACCGTCCGTCGTATTTATCATGCCCAGACCCTCCAGAAAACAACCAAGTCAGAGGCGCAGGATATCCTTGAGGCGCATCTGAACGAAGCAAAGAAGCAACGAAATCAACCTCAGATCGCTATGCCGTTTTTAGACTTTGTGAACACGGTGTGGAGACCGAGCGCGAAGTTGCATCTGAGAAAGTCGAGCATGCGTATCTATACCTTCAATCTCGACAACCACATTCTTGACGCAATCGGTCAGGTTCCCTTGCGGGACGTCAGCCGGTCGCACATTGAATCGTGTCTATCGAGGTTGCAGCAGAAGAGCTATGCCGTTGCCACGTTGCGGAGCGTTCGCGCAACGATCTCGACGGTACTTGAAGCCGCAGTTGGGCACCGCTACATCGGTAATAATCCGGCTCATGGAATCCGCATTCGCGAAGCGGATTCAAAGCGTGAACCCCGTTATTACCGACCGCCGGAAGTCCGAAAGTTGCTCCAGAAGCTCAATGGGCCATGCCGAACAGTGGTGCTGGTTGCGGTTTCAACGGGTCTAAGGATCGGCGAGATCCTGGCGCTACGCTGGAAGCGAATCGACACCCTGTCTAACACCATGGAAGTTGCGGAGACCTATTCGAGCGGAGAGTTCGGTCCTCCGAAAACACGCAGCAGCCGTCGAAAAATCCCCATCAGCGCGTCGCTTGGAGAGGTTTTCAGGCGGCTAAGACCCTCGGAATGCGAACCGGAAGGACTTGTGTTCGTGACCACGAAGGGAACCCCGCTGAATCCGAAAAACCTGTACAACCGGGAACTCGCACGTGCTTGTGACGAACTGGGATTACCACGAGTCTCGTGGCATTCCTTTCGACACACGCACGCAACTCTCCTGCATGAATCAGGAGAGTCTCTCAAGACGGCGCAGTCGCTCCTGGGGCATTCCGATCTCGAGACAACACTCGGTGTGTATACCCACGCGATTCCCGACGCACAAAAGCGCGCCGTGGAGCGAGTCGCGGGGGTTTTGGACTCAGTTGGACCCAATTCTTCCTGGGAAGCAATTCCTGGGGGACGGATAAACTAGTGGTAAGAAAAGTAGTTAGCGGAAGTAGTGGTGATCCGGGCAGGACTCGAACCTGCAACCCGCTGATTAAGAGTCAGCTGCTCTACCATTGAGCTACCGGACCACTGACAGCAATTGCTCATTTTACCTTGATATCAATTTCCTGTCGACACTTCTTGAGAAGCGAACCCTGCGCAAAATTCCACGCAGATTTAGTCTGGTCGACTACGTCTTGGAGCTAGCGCGCAAAACGGCCGCTAGATCCTTTGCAACCTGCCTCGCCTTCTCCAGATCGCTTGGTTCAAATGAAATTGCCGACACCCTCGGATGTCCGCCTCCGCCATATTTTTCCGCCAGAGAAGCCAAATTCTGGTCAGCCGTAGCCTGATTCCAGGGGTTAGTCCCCAGCGAGACTTTAGCCCTCACCGCCGAAGCACTCACACTGACCGAATACACACACTCCGGATGCAACAAGTAAGGCACAAACTTATTGTAGCCTTCCAAATCCAGGTCGCTCACGTCAAAAAAAATGACGCCATCCTTCGCCTCGATGCGCTGCTTTAGTATTTCAATCGATTTTCGGTGCCTGTCCAACAATGGTCCCAGGTGTTTTGCCACAATGGGCAATTTGACCATATCGGCAAGCGACTTGTACGCCAAATCCGGAATCAACTTTGCCGGTATCCCCTCCTCAGGAGCGGCTTCAATTACCAACGCCAGTTGTGTCGCCGGATCAGCCAAGTCTGTCGCCGCTTGCGCAGTTGGAAATTGCGCGCCGTCAATTATGTCACCCCAGTGTACGAGGTCCTTGACTGGTTCTGTATCCCACCCAAACTTTTCTTTCGTCACCGTCGCAATCAATTTTGTGCACGACTTGTACGTCGGGTCGTAAAACATCTGCTTTCCTGGAAATCTCTTGAAATATTCTGCATCTGCGGGCGTTAGAAACGCGCTCTGGTGGTGGTCGAACCACCAGGTAACCTTTGGATTGTTCGAATACTTGAAGTCGACGATCACGTTCTCGTCGCCGTCAAAGAGGCCCTCTTCCCACGGATGCTTGGCCTTGTGTGTCATCCCGCTGAAGTGAAATTCAGCCTTGGGATCGTAGATTTCTTTGTAGAAACGAAAAAAAAGCGCCGCGGAAGCTGTTCCATCAAAACAGCGATCGTGAAAGCAGAGTCTGACTTTGGTCATAGGCAGTCTTTTTGCTTCTCCTCATTACTAGCTCAACCGCAAGGTAGAGCAAAGCTCTAAAAGATGAGCGCCTTAAGGGCGAATGTCAAGTATAAATGGTCGCTCGCAAGCATAATTGACAGATCCGGGCAGGACTCGAACCTGCAACCCGCTGATTAAGAGTCAGCTGCTCTACCATTGAGCTACCGGACCACTGACAGCAATTTTTTATTTTACATTGATATCAATTTCCTGTCGACACTTCTTGAGAAGCGAGCTCTGCACAATCCCGAGCAGATTTAGTCTGGTCGACTACGTCTTGGAGCTAGCGCGCAAAACGGCCGCTAGATCCTTGGCAACCTGCCGCGCCTTCTCCAGATCGTTTGGTTCAAATGAAATTGCCGACACCCTGGGATGTCCGCCTCCGCCATATTTTTCCGCCAGAGAAGCCAAATTCTGGTCAGCCGTAGCCTGATTCCAGGGGTTAGTCCCCAGCGAGACTTTAGCCCTCACCGCCGATGCACTCACACTGACCGAATACACGCACTCCGGATGCAACAAGTAAGGCACAAACTTATTGTAGCCTTCCAAATCCAGGTCGCTCACGTCAAAAAAAATGACGCCATCCTTCGCCTCAATGCGCTGCTTTAGTATTTCAATCGATTTTCGGTGCCTGTCCAGCAATGGTCCCAGGTGTTTTGCCACAATGGGCAATTTCACCATATCGGCAAGCGACTTGTACGCCAAATCGGGAATCAACTTTGCCGGTATTCCTTCCTCAGGAGCGGCTTCGATTACCAACGCCAGTTGTGTCGCCGGATCAGCCAGGTCTGTCGCCGCTTGCGCAGTTGGAAATTGCGCGCCGTCAATTATGTCACCCCAGTGTACGAGGTCCTTGACTGGTTCCGTATCCCACCCAAACTTTTCTTTCGTCACCGTCGCAATCAATTTTGTGCACGACTTATACGTCGGGTCGTAAAACATCTGCTTTCCTGGAAATCTCTTGAAATATTCTGCATCTGCGGGCGTTAGAAACGCGCTCTGGTGGTGGTCGAACCACCAGGTAACCTTTGGATTGTTCGAATACTTGAAGTCGACGATCACGTTCTCGTCGCCGTCAAAGAGGCCCTCTTCCCACGGATGCTTGGCCTTGTGTGTCATACCGCTGAAGTGAAATTCAGCCTTGGGATCGTAGATTTCTTTGTAGAAACGAAAAAAAAGCGCCGCGGAAGCTGTTCCATCAAAACAACGATCGTGAAAGCAGAGTCTGACTTTGGTCATAGGCAGTCTTTTTGCTTCTCCTCACTACTAGCTCAACCGCAAGGTAGAGCAAAGCTCTAAAAGATGAGCGCGTTAAGGGCGAATGTCAAGTATAAATGGTCGCTCGCAAGCGTAATTGACAGACGGGCCTCTCCTCGCGTTGACTTGAAAGCCCTGCTAGCCTAACATTCGCCATACATTAATCTCGCCTTTTTATGGGGTTATGAGCGCAGAACGGAGTGCCATTTCATGAGCGACTGGATGTATGTCCAAGAAAATCCGGCGGAGCAACTTGCTCAGCTTCGCCATTTCTCCATCCTCAAACGGCAGGCTGGTGCGGAAATTCCGTTTGTGATTACTGTCAAAGAATTCGCTGCTCCACCGCCGGGCCAGCATGTCAAATTCTTCGCCGAAGCCGACAAGGCATTGAATCAGAAGACTGCCGCATTCACACCCTGTGGCTGGGGTAGCAACCTTTACGGGGCTCTGGGCGACTGTGTTCGACTCATCCGTCAATTTCCGTATGAAGGGGATGTATGATCCTGCATCTTTCGAAACATCAGATTAAGCCCGGCATCACTGTCATCGAAATGAAAGGTAGCATTCATGCCGGCACGGATTGCCGTCGCCTTGAGCAGGAGACCGCAACACTCATCGCTGACAAGGTCAATCGCGTCATTTTTGATTTTACCGACATCACGCACATCGATAGCTCCGCGATCGGCTCTCTAGTCCGCTCGCACAGCGAATTAAAGAAGGCAGGTGGTTCTTTACGCCTGGCGGGTGTAAAGGGAATGCTTGAAGGCACTCTGAAGATGACCAAGGTCGATAAATTAGTCGAAATTTACCCGACTGCTCCGGCGGCCGCGGAAAACTTCCTAATCCCGGGCGCGACTGGTCCTACGGCGTAAAGGAATTCGGTTAGGGATGCGGTTGCAGCTATCGGTCGCTACGCCAGAGTGCTTAATCCCGCCCTGCGTTGTGAACATGTTAAAAGGGTCAGGTTATTAAATTCAGGCCCCCGTCGCGTATGACGTCTCGCTCGCAGCCCCGGATCGCAACGTAAACTTCAAATTAAAAAACGGAGCCGCCGACAGAGCCTTCTGCAACTCCGCGTCATCGGTATATCTCGTTTTTGGCACCCGGCGCGCCAATATTGCAAATTCCAGCGGATCTCTCCTGAATGGATACGGAGCCAGCGCATACTCCTGCCCACCCATCGTTCGCAGTTCCCAATCGACTTCCTCTCCCTGATCATCTGCTGGCACGCCTTCAATCACGATATCGTTGTCGGCTCCCATGCAGAAATATAAAGACAAACGGTCGAGCGCATCCAGCCGCTGCTGATTCATCTTAATCAGCTTCTCGTCTGTGAATGGTTTTTTAACAGGATCGCTTCGCAGGTCCACTTTGAGTCGCAATTGCTGCAACCTCAATCTTTGTACAAAATCGTTCGCGAGATGCTGTTCTTGACTCTTCACGTATTTAGCGGAATATCCCGGCATCGTCGCATGCGCGCGGTCGTACAGTCCAGCCACATGGCCTGCTACTAGCAGTCCCGCGTACAAGTCTGCCTTCACAACACGTTCTATCCCCTGCTGGTACAGAGCAATATGTTCTTCGGTGGGAATCGTCATGAACGAGTATGCAGCGAATGTCTTCGGATCGATTCCTGGAACCAGATCCCATTCCTGCCAGCCGTTGTCATGCTCGGCCGCTGCCAAACAGAATGAATCGAACGGTTCCGGCTTCTGAAACGCCCGATTTCCCAATTCACGTGCAAAAAATCCCGCCAGATACGCATGATCCGTCTGCCGGATCATCACGAGTGGGTCGTCCTGTTGCCGTACTATCATCGCTAGCCTGCTCTTCGCCTTACCAAACTGCTACCGTCCAGCGCCATTATCCACCCTTCATTCCCTCTGCGCCAGCTTGCCCTTCTTCTGGGACCGGGAATCTCGCGGGGCTGGCGCATCGATACCGCGGGCGGAAACCTGAAGAAAGTAACGGATCGGCCCTACGATACGCCCGCGATGTGCTCTCCCGATGGGCAATGGCTCGTCTACTCTTCCTTGATCGCTGGGAAATTCGTTCCCATGAAGCTCTCCCTCAGCAACGGTGGCGCGCCCACACAAATCTCGGACTCCCTGCTCACCTGCGGCTGCATCAATATTTCTCCGGACGGCAAGAACATTGCCTTTCAGACGCAACCTGCAACCGGCGGCCCGGTCGTGATCCAGATTATCGACTTCGAGACCCTGAAACCCGTCAAAACTCTTGAACGCGATCCTCGAGCAGTCGGTGAAATCCGCTAGGTGACCGATGGGAGTGCCATAGGATACCCCGTCCGCGACAAAGGACAGTACGCCTTATGGATTTCTCCCGTCGACGGCTCCCCCGGAAGACTGGTCACTGAATTTGCCGCCGACTCAATTACTGATTTTCATTGGAACGCTGATGCCACGAAACTGGCCCTAGTCCGCTACCACAGTGATAGCGATGTTGTGCTCCTGCGGGAATCCGCCTCCCCCAAGTAGCGGTTCATTCAAATGCGCAGTCCGTGCCTTTCCACACGAACCTGATGTGTCCTTTTTCGCTAAGCATTGCTATCGCTACTCGCCGTGCCCCGCGTTGTCTGCTGGTCTCAGATCTCAAAATTCTTCGGTCTTTTTGTTGTAAGCTTCCCTTATCGATTTTCTAGATGGGTGGGCACATCATGTCGCGAACTCCAGGAAAGTTCCTTGGCACTTTTATTCTTCTCGGAATCTTCAGTTTCACTTCACATGCACAGTCTGTACCTCCAGACACTGCCGACGAGGCCCGCATCGACAAGCTCCTCGGGCAGTTAACGCTGGAAGAAAAAATGAACCTCATCCGCGGTGGGGTCGAAGACGCGTCAGTGTACCAGGGCCAAGCCGGCTACTTGCCTGGAGTTCCCCGGCTCAATATTCCTTCTCTGCGCTTCGCTGACGGCCCTCCCGGGCTACTCACCCGCGTTCCGGCGCAGGCCGAAACCGCCACAATGGGTGTCGCCGCCACTTTCAGCGTGAAAGACGCCGAAGCAAATGGCGTCGTCATCGGCCGTGAAGCCCGCTCTCTCGGTATCGACGTGATACTACAACCGTTCGTTAACATCGATCGCGATATCACCTTTCATCGTGGCTACAACACGTTTGGCGAAGACCCCTTGCTCTCCGGTCTAATGGGTTCCGCCGAGATTCGCGGCGCTCAAGCGCAAGGCGTTATGGCTCAAGTGAAGCATTTCATCGGCTACGACTCAAATTCCTACAATATATTCGTCGACCAGCAGACTCTGCACGAGGTTTACGCGGCACCATTCGCCGAAGCTGTAAAGGCTGGGGTCTCCTCCGTTATGTGCTCCTACAATCACATTAACGGCCCGTTCGCCTGCGGAAATGCCGACACGCTTAAAACCATCCTGAAGGGTGAAATGGGCTTTAAAGGCTTTGTCACTTCTGACTGGGGTGGTGTCCACAGCGCACTCTTTATCAATCAAGGGCTCGACATGGAAATGCCCGGCATCGTTCCTGCCGAGAGTCCGTTCGCCGCGTTGATGAACACGTTTTTCTTGTCGACTCCTCCGAGCGATGCCCCGCGTCCCAAGCCCGACATGGGGTTTGTCGCTGGACTGCTGGGTGGCACGGTTCCGGAAGAACCGCAACCGAAGGGCGACGCACTTCCCAAATTTCCTCGCGATTCCGATGGAACGACTCTTTGGTCCGCTCTTAGGGATGGAAGTATCACCGAAGCAACGATCACTGCCGCTGCTCGTCGCGTTCTCTATGAACTGGCTCGATTCGGTTATCTCGATGGCAAACAAAAACATACTGTCACTTCGCAGGAAATCGAACTTAACGCTGCGGTCATTCGCAAGACTGCCGAGGACGCGGCCGTTCTTCTCAAAAACGAACATGCTCTCCCGCTAAAGTCATCCGACCTTCAGTCCCTCGCTTTAATCGGCCCAACTGCAGGACAAATCGCCGCCATCGGCACCTTCGGCGAACGTTCGCCCGGTATCGTTGAACGCCAAACGAGCCCGTTTGAAGCTTTGAAAAGGAGCGCTCCGGATTCTCGTATTACTTTCGCGGTCGACGACGATATGACCGGCCTTCCCGTTGATGCCTCGTTTCTTTCGCACCAGGGGAAACCAGGGCTTCTCCGCACCGACGCCGATGGAAAGAGTTTGATCGACTCACAACTTGATTTTACTCATTCGAACCATAAGGCCCTCCCCGCTAACGGTGCGTTCACCTGGAAGGGTACTCTCACTATTCCAAGCGCCGGCGAGTACTGGATTTATCTACAGGTCCTGGGTGCGCGAGGAAGACTCTCGATTGATGGCAAGGAAATCGGCAAAACGGGTGCAACCAGGGGTGCTGTTCACGGCGACATTCAATTCGCAACCCAGGACAACACCATCCCTACCACTGATGGTCTGGACAACGTTCGACGAATCGCGCAGCTCGCGGCCGGTCCACACGAAATCACCGTCGAAGCAAGCGGCGATACTTCAAACACTCCGGAGCAGATTCGACTGAACTGGGCTACGCCTGAGATGCGGCATCGCAATCATCAGAAAGCGCTCGAGGCGGCAAAAGCTGCGCACACGGCTGTAGTTTTTCTGTGGACCCGTGGCAAGCCGGACTTCGCACTGCCGGGAGAGCAGGACAGACTCGTTGAAGAAATCGCGGCCGTTAACCCGAACACCATCGTCGTTCTGAATGTCAGCCAACCGGTCGCCATGCCATGGCTTGGCAAGGTAAAGGCCGTTCTCCAGATGTGGTGGCCAGGTGATGAAGGCGGCTGGGCTACCGCCAATATTCTTCTGGGAAAGGCAAATCCCGCCGGGCGCCTCCCTTTCACTTGGGCCAAGCGTCTTGAAGATTACCCGGCCACCGATCCCGCCCATCCAGAACGTTCGGCGGCTGGCGTCGACGGGAAGACGACTTATTCCGAAGGCATCGACATCGGTTACCGGTGGTTTGACAAACAAAAAATCGATCCGCTTTTTCCCTTCGGCTTCGGGCTCTCCTACACCACATTCAATTATTCCGGGGCGAAAGCAGTTCCCGCGCCCGATGGGGGCATCGATATTTTCGTTCACATCACTAATTCCGGCACCGTCCCGGGCGACGAAGTTCCGCAGGCCTATCTTGAAGCTCCACCGCAGCAACCGGCAGGCGTACAGTTCGCTCCTCGTATTCTCGCGGCTTTCGATCGCATCAGCCTGCAACCTGGCGAAGCGAAGGATGTCACGTTGCATATCCAACCGCGGAGCCTGGAGTACTGGTCTAGTGCCGAAAATCGCTGGATTCGATTGGCAGGCCGTCAGGCCCGTGTGGGTTCTTCTTCTCGTGATCTGAATCTAGTGGCTTCCGCCCCCTAAAACCAGGATTCACTTTGTGGCATGGAGGAGAACAAGGAATTCCCGCTTGTGGCACGTATTCTTTGTTCCAGGCTCTTCGGACTCAAATGACCGGTTGCTCAGATTCTCTCGAGCACTGTCATTCCACTGCACAGTGGGTCATGCGAGACTCTCCATCCGCGCTGGTAGAGTACTGCCGCCTCGTGTTCGTTAATCTTGATCCCAAGATATTCTTCAATCGCCCGGATCACCGCCCGGTCCACGCTTTCTCTTGCCACTCGCCTTCCATTTCTCATTCGGTATACCCAGCACAGATTCGTATCGTGAAACGCCACTCTGCATTTCTGTGACAGCAGGGGAAACCAGACTGCTATCTCCGCCACCGTGTGCCGGTATTCATGACTTGTATCAATAAAAAGGAAATCGATTTTCGAATCGATACCCTTCGCCCTGCACCATTCCGGAAACCTCTCCGCAAACACGAGGTCATCTGCGCGCACAAACGACCATTTCGCGTCATCCGCTACGTGCGAACAATCATCAATATCCACGCTCACCATCACGGCATCATTCGACCGTGCACAGCCGATCAGAGTTTGCGTGCTGACGCCACCACGAGTCCCGAGTTCGACGATTAATTTCGGCTCAGCCGCGTTACACTCAAATGCCAACGTCGGCAAGTGATCGATTATGTCGTTGTCTTTGTTAAACCGCGGATGACCATTCAGCACATTTAGCGTGGAGCACCACAACCGAGCAAAAAAATAGCGCATGGCCGGAGAGTTTACCGGAAAAGCTGACCTGCAACAAACTCAGCAGAGGCTGATTTCTACTTTTCCAGCATTACTTCCGTTGACTTGATCACCGCAGACACTTCATCCCCCACCTTCAATCTCATCTCGTCCACGCTTCGTTTCGTGATCACGCTCTCCACCTGATTCTTTCCAACTTGTAGGACGACATGGGCCATCACTCCGCCAAGCTGAATTTCAATTACCTTTCCCTTTAGCCGATTGCGCGCTGAGAGCGTCATTTTATTCTCCTGGTATTCAACGTACCACGGATTCAAGCCCACCTTCTACTTCCTCGCGCCAGGCTCATTTCGATATCAAGCTTCTGGCGGATCACATATCGTGTTGCACATTCCTCGTCCGCCAAGAGGACGTGGGCAAGGACACTTGCCTGTGATTTTTCGAAATGGCCATATGCGTTCGCGCTTGTTGCCTGCGCATCAGAGGGCCATACTCCGCTTGAAAGGGCGTACATGAGCACCGGGCAGACTGTCGGTTCTTCAAGCACACACCATGACTCGCATTGGTTGGCCGCCGTCGCTTCGCTTCTTGTTGGTGCTGCCTTCTTCTCCCTCTGGTTCTGGATTCTGCCCTCGTGGCTGGGTTTTCGAGTTTACAAAGAGGCTGCTTCCTGGCGCTGGTTATTCGTAATCCCTTCGGTTCTGGGTTTCGCCGTTGCTCTCCGCTGTGTGTGGGACTTTGGCTGGACCGGGCGCGGCACACCCGCACCGATTGCTCCTCCGCAGAGGCTAGTCGCCGTTGGTTATTATCGGTATGTCCGCAACCCGATGTACGTCGGATTTATGACCGGTTGGCTTTGTCTCTGGATTAGCTGGGGCAGGGCAAATATTCCGGCTCTCGCCGTGGCGCTGCTTGTGGGCGTCGGGGTAGCCGCCTTTGTCCAACTCTACGAGGAACCAACTCTGCGGAAGAAGTTTGATGGCGAATATGAACTCTACTGCAAGAATGTTCCGCGTTGGGTTCCCCGTATACATCCCTGGAAAAGCCCAGGCACCTAGGTGCCTGATTCATGGATTTAGCGACGCAACATACGCTGCAATCGCGATGATGTCTTGTAGCTCCAAATTGGCTGTTGCCGGCTTCATCAGTGCTGCGCCCGCTCCGGTTCGCACACCGTTTTTCATATCCACAATTTGCCGAACTACATAACTCGGCGAGCGCCCTGCGAGTCTCGGTACATTCGCCAATCCGCGCAGCTCCTTTCCGTGACAGGTGCCGCACGCCACGGTTTTCCCCTCTGCACCAGTCGTGGCCAATGCCTTACCTCTGGCGATGCTGCCTACCGGCACATATGCAAAAAACCCCGACGCATCATCTCGCAACTCGGTGCGCTCCAGATCTATCGGTGTTTCGACAATTCGTTCACCGATCGGTTCCATCTCCTTCGGCTCCGATACGACAAGCATCCACCCAGCCACATGGGTCTTTGCTACACGATCGGTTTCGACGACGCGTATCCACGGCTTCGGTTTCAGCCCCGAAAAGTACTTCGCCGCCTCTTCGATCTCCTCGTCGGTTGCCAGAGGCTCGTATTTGGCCATACTGACAGCCGGTAAAAACCCAGGCACGGAAGTTCTTCGCAATCCGTGCTTGAAATCACTCATCTGCTGGACAATGTAGGCGGCGGGCAGTCCCGAGAGGTCGGAGTTTTCAGGTCGGCCAAGCCCGTTCGGCAGGTGACAATATCCACACGCAAATACCTCTGGTTTTCTTCCATGGGCTACAATGCCCGGCATTTCTGGGTGGCCATCCGGGTGCCAGTCCGGGACGGTAAATAGATCGACGGTCTGCTCGATGCGAAAGGCTGCATCGCTGTTTGGAACGTGACGGATCGAACGATCAATCGACTCAACCTTGCGATTGTTTTTGCCGGTCGGAGGATTCACCGCGTAGGCCCAACTGGGGGGAGTGAATTGCAGGTTTTCTGGTTGCCTGTCGTCGTTCTCGATCAGTCCCGACCTGATAGCAGCAATCACGGCGATTCCGACCACGCCAGTCGCCATCAGCAGGATCAGAATTCGAAAATGCACAGGCCACGGTCGGATTTTCAAATGGACCTCAATGAATTTAGTTAAAGTTGTATCCGAATTCCCACAAGAATTGATGATTGCCTGAAGTCAGTCCTGAATTCCCCAGCTGATACGCTGTATATAAGGTCAATTTCTGCGTCAATTTGATCACCGCACCGGTATTGACATATCCAACGGCTGAATTTCCTGTATACCACTCCGATGCCAGTGTCAGTCGCTTGTTTATCGTCTGCTCAATTGTGAATTGTCCGCCAGCGCGATTTCCTGTCGACACAACATTCTTGGTAAAGTCGTAGCCGCCAAACCCGATTCGCGTCCCGTGTCGCCACTTCTTTGAAAAAAACGCATATGCATAGTTGCCGGCGTTGTAGCTTCGCTGGTACACCGGGAAGAATACATCGTCTCCGACCAACAACGCCCATCCCGAGGACTTTGCTTTCCAGATTCGCCATTTCACCGTCGGTGAAACGTCCAACTCCCCGACGTCAGGCGCGCTAAGTCCGTTAAAATTGGTCCCAATTTCGACATCATGACCTATCCCTACCACAACACGGGGCGTAAACGTAGCGTAGGTATCTCCGACGTGAACGGTTCCGTCAAGCTCGCCATATATCTTGCCCTTGTCGAGAATATCCGCGCTCGGTACATCGAATACCGTCTCCTGTCCACGAGCAGCAGGGACCGCACAAAGCAATACAAGCAGCGCGAATAATCCACCAGGCCGAATAGCTCTGTCAAGAATCAAGGTAATTCAGCATACCCCACCGACTGTGCCACGTCTTGTCTTATACGCCGTTGCAGACTACTTTTTCGGTTTCTCCTCTTACCAAGATTCCGGGCTTTACAATAAGATGAACATCAAGAACAACACTCTCGCTACGACGGAGATTTCATGATAATTCGCCCAGGCCGTTTCTGCCTGCAAGCTTCAGTGACCGTTCTACTGTTTGGCACCCTTCTCGCGCATTGCATCACGGCACAGCAGTCAAAAATCGATACCATCAACCTTCAACGGGTCGAAGAAATGCTCCACGTTGGTTACGACGAAGTCCACAAGAATTATTACGACAGGAATTTCCATGGCATCGACTGGGACTCCCAATACCATCAGATCGACGAGAAAATCAAGAAGGTCACGACACTTGCTCAAGGGTTTTCTCTCATCGCAGGAATGATGATGAGCCTCAACGATTCCCATACTTTTTTTATTCCGCCAGCGAGGCCGGTTCGCGTCGAATACGGATTCAAAATTCAGATGGTTGGTGATCGTGCGTTCATCGCATTGGTCCGGCCGGGCACTGACGCGGAAACCAAGCTTCATCCCGGCGACGAGGTCATCGCCTATAACCGCTTTACCGTCAACCGCGATTCGCTCTGGAAAATGAATTACTACTACAATCTGCTATCTCCATTGCCCGGTGCCGAGCTGGTGCTGAAAGATCCAACCGGGGCGCAGCGGGAAGTCAGGGTTGAAGCGAAAGTTGAGCAACAAAAGCGCGTCCTGGATTTCACGCAAGGTATGGATATCTGGCAATACATCCGGCAGGCGGAGAACGCCGATCATCAGGTCCGCCAACGTTATGTTGAGATGGGCGACGTGATGTTTTGGAAAATGCCAGAGTTCGATTTGAACGACAGTGATGTGGACCACATTTTCAGCATTGCTCACAAACATAAGAGTCTGGTCCTTGATATGCGTCAAAACCCCGGCGGCGCTGTTGTCACACTCGAGCGCATGCTAGGCAATGTCTTTGATCGCGACGTAAAAATCTCGGATCGCGTAGGCCGAAAGGATCTGAAACCACAGCTGGCCAAGACGCGCGGCAAGGATACCTATTCCGGCAAAATCATTGTGCTCATTGACAGCGGGTCCGCGTCTGCAGCTGAACTCTTTGCCCGAGTCATCCAACTGGAGAATCGCGGAACCGTTGTCGGAGATCGCAGTTCGGGCAGTGTTATGGAGTCCCGACGATATGGAGAGAGTGAAGGTGCCGAAACTAAAGTGTTTTATTCTTTTTCCATTACAGATGCCGACTTGATCATGAAGGACGGCAAATCACTCGAGCATACAGGCGTGACACCGGATGAAATCATCCTGCCAACTGCACGGGATCTGTCGGATGGAAAAGACCCCGCCCTGAGCCGAGCGGCAGAACTCGCCGGCATCACGCTCGAGTCGGCCGAAGCCGGGAAGATGTTTCCATACGAGTGGCTCCCGATGCCGAAATAGGAATGCAGTTCTGGCGTGCTGATGTGTCTGTGCTTTGTCGCAGGCGTCAAAACTTCGCTTCGGGAAGTAGCCCTTTTCGTTGGGTTCCGTCGACCCATGTGCCTACAGTCTTCGGGCACTCAAAATCTCGTACACCTGCTTGTTATCCGCATAGACACGCCACTCTTTGACCCGTCCGTTTTCCACTTTGGCGAGCCACGCCGCTGCGACTCGCCAGCTGTTTTCAGTCGGCAGCTTGCCCTCCGCAGCAATCGTGCCACCGGCCGTACCAAATACCGCAACCAATGGATCTCGCTCCAGGAACTCCTCGTGCGACAGCCAATAATCCGGGCAAAACGCAAAATACTGCTTCCATCCCGCAATCATCTTGTCGCGACCATGGACGGAGTTGCCGAGAGAATCGATGAAAATATGATCTTCGCTCATCAGCCTCGTCAAAGCATCAAGGTCGTGTGCGCTGACTGCACTCATGAACGCTTTTACAACCTCAATGTTGTTCATCTTGTCGCCTCCATGTTGCATACGGCGGTATCGTACACCTATAGCGCGCCTTCCGTACCGCCAAGATCACTCCCTGTTTTGATCAGGAATTTCAGAACGAGCCGGTCGTTTTTCACATGCGTCCGGCGTGTTATGGCGAGTACTCGAGTCGTGATTAAGGACGTGAAGCGGGAGTAATCCCCGGAGTGGTGAGATTCGGAACCGTCGCGTTGGCAGGCGCAGGCGTCGTTCCAGCGTTCGCCGAACCGCACAGTAGGTTCACGGCGGATTGGATATCTGCGTCAAGCAATGCGCTCTGCCACCCTTTGGCGGTGCAAATTTGCCAGGCTTCAAGGCCCAGTGCACCGCGGAGGTCAGCCCCATCGAGACGTGCGTCGTCCAGTTTCACCTCGCGAAGAATCGCGCCTGTCAGGGTTGCGCCGCGCAGATCAGCGCGAGACAGGTCAGCTTCCAGCAGAATTGTGCCTTTCACCTGGGCCCCTGTGAGATTCGCACCCTGCAACTTGGCCGCGGAAAGGTCTGTTTGCTCTAGGGTAGCTAGAGACAAGTACGCTTCTTCCATTTTGGCATCACGAACGTCGGCGTGCGACAAGTCGACACGAAGCAGATTGGCTCGCCGGAGATTCACGGCATACAGAGTAGCTCGCGTAAAATTCGCAGTGGAGAGCGTGGCTCCTTCCAGGTTGGCAAAGGAAAGATCGGCACTGCGGAAATCCGCACCCGACAGGTTAGCCCACTCGCCATCGATCGAGACCAGGCTGGATTTCGCCGCGAGGAGACGATCGAGTTGAGCCGAACGCAGCACTCCCTCCCGCAAGTTCACGCCGCGGAAATCGGCTTCGGACAGACGAGCGCCCTCGAGATTCGCGCGCCACATCCGTGCATTGGCGAATGCGGCACGGTAGCCGCGGGCATAACGCAAGTTCATTCCGTTCAGACGTGGCCCTGACGCATCTTCCCCGCGCGGGACTTCCTCAGCAAAATCCTTTGCAGGTGAAGACGAAACAGTCTCTTCCGTAATATCAGCATACGGGCGATAACCAACAGACTGGAAGACACTGGACGCCCAGCGCCGAGGATTGGCGCGGCCTATTTCGGGTCGAATTGTTTGGTCGGCGGGCAAACCGTGAATCACGCCCAGAGACAGGAGAAACAGAGCAATGCCGATGGCGGCGGGAATCCTTAGCGTGGACAAAACATCCCGCATGAAATTCTTCGTGGTTTCATCTGCCCAGTCGCCCGGACGAAGTACGCGGGCAACTACGCGAGGCAAAGCGCACGCGGCGGCGGCAACCAGTGTGAACAGGAACAACTGGAGCAAAGTACCACGGTAGTCTTGCATGACGAGATAGCGCAACCAGAAGAGAAATATCGTGGCCGGCACCGCCCAGTAAGCCAGCAATTTTGCCGTACTGCTCTCGACCATAGCCAGCGGCGATCGTGGTTCACGCGACCAGCGCAGGTGCGGGCGGATCGGCCCCATCAAATACCACGAACCGTCTTTTTCCGGAGTCTGGCCGTCGGGGAAAATAGCAGGCAATGCGCCGATGCTCCCCCACAAACGCAGCAACAAGAATTGCAAACGAAAGTACAGAATAGTAAGCAGCAGGGGACCTCCCAGATAAAAGCCCTGCAGCGGCAGAAAATTGGGAATGTGCGAGCTCGGCACGGCGGCTTGATCCAGAAGTAGACGGACGTCGGTAGTCAGCGCAACCAGTCCCGCAGCGGCAACGCAAAGCGAAACAACCACGAGATAGAAACGTCGTGCGGACTGGGTGGATTGCCCGATGGTTTTTCCACCATCGTGAGCTGCCACAGCTTCAGGCAACGTAGCGTCAAACAGATTCGTGCCACCCAGGCGGCCCGCCCAGAGTCCTTCGGCTCCATACAGATTCGCGCCCATCAAGTTGGCGCCGGAAAACTCCGCCCCCAGCAGGTTCGCTTCGCGGAGGTCCGCTTCAACCAGATTCGCCCCACGCAGATTTGCCATGGACAGGTCTGCGCCTCGCAAGATGGTCTTGTTGAGCTGCGCACCCTGCAAATTAACTGCTGTCAAATCCCGGCCGGCAAGGTTCATGCCGCTGAGGTCGCCACGGGTACCGGCAGCCTCCGCGGAATCCAGCCACAGTCTGTGCTGATCCAGGATTTCCGCAAATTCGAGAAGATCCGGCGGGCAGGATTCCTCGCCAGCCTCAGCAATTGGAACCAGAGCGTCCTGGCTCTGAAACCCGTCCGGCAATGTTACAGAGCTAGACTCGGGTTGCATCAAGGGACCGTCGTTGCCGGTTGCGGGTAGCTCAATTTGCTGCGCGAGGAAGTACGCCAACTCGGGTGACGGCATTGCTGGAGGTTCCGGCATTTCCGCAAGGATTGGCCCAGGCTCGCTGTCTATCTCTTTTTCAGATGTGGCCGGGGGCGGAAACCGGACTGTGGCCGTCGGCGTTTCGGGCGCTGTCGATGATTCCTGCATTTGTGCTTCGAGCAACGCGATGATTTGCGACTCGATTTCAGGATCAGGGCGAGCAGCGCCAAATTCTGCCAGTTCTTCCTCCGAGGCAAATCGCTCCACCGGCTTCTGCGTGGAGGGCGGTTCTGTGAATTTGTGAAGGTTTGCCGGCCAGTCCGGCATAGTTTCGTCCTTGTCCTCAAATCGGAGGATCTTTGATTTACCCGGGCGGGGCTGCAACGATGATGGCGTAAACGGCGTGTGGAAATCGCCTGACCCGAAGGACAGGGGCAGCCTGGTAGTCACGAGCAGAAGGCATTTGAATAGAAGGAGGGACGGAGACGGCTCTCGGCGAGCGCTGCGAATGATGTGAAAAATCAGCCGGGGGCTCCGCTGAGGGGCCGAGGCACCCCGGCTGCTATTCCCGCCCGCCTCCGCAGTGAGCGAGCCAGGAACTTGTACAGAAACCCGTAATCAATAGCGGGCAGCGACGAGGCTTACACCTCTTCCGCGGCTCGCAGAAACTCATAGCGTTCGATTGCAGCCACGACCCCGACAGCGCCTTCTTCGCGCGCTTCGGTACGCTGTACGCGTCCCAGGCAGCGAACTCGAACAGGCCCCGCCAGCGTGATCTCATTCGGCAGGGTGAGCAGGATTTCGACGGCCGAGCCTTCCTTCACGTCTTTAGAAAGGAAGAAATAGACGCCCCGAGAGCTAACGTCACGGGATTCGGTGGTTGTTTCGCCAACGGCCGCACCTGTTGTCCAACGGACAGTGAGTGGCAATCGCATGCTAAACCGTTGGGTCGTGCGGCGTTCTGAGCCGGTCACAGGAAACCTCCCTATTTGAAAGAGCGAGTGTATCTGTGCTGGGGGTAGAGAACAATAGGACTGGGGGTTCAAAAAAAAGTGAAGTGGAAAAAGTACTTAAGTACTACAACTAAGCTGGCGAATGGCGCAAGTCCGGCCGAGGGGGCGCCCTCCCCCTCTATCGAGATTCGCTCCAATCCGGGATTCTAGAACATGAGCTTGAGGGCGAATTGAACGATGCGGCCGGGTTGAGCAGCTGTAATTTGCCCGAAATTGGGGGAACTGATGTCATTGTTGGGGAGCACGAAGTTCACATTGTTGAAGATATTGAAGAACTCCGCACGAAATTGCAGATTCAGGTTTTCATGAATTGGAATCATCTTTAGAGCGGAAAAATCCCATTGCTGCAGCGCGGGCCCATTGAGGGTATTGCGCCCCACGTTGCCGAAAGTACCGGTCTGCGCCTGCTGAAACGCACCGGTATTGAACCAGCAGTTGGCAGTGCGAACGGGTACCGATACGCCATTTTCAACGCACGAGCCACTATTCGGATTTCCGACGATATTGGGGCGACTGCTATAAAAACCGGAAATCTCGGGAGCGCTTCCTTGCAGCGAAGGATTGCTCGAATCGTATATTGTGAACGGGGTGTTGCTCATGAGCGTCGTAATGCCGTTGACTTGCCAGTTGCCCAGAATGTGTTCGTACCAGTTTTGCGGATGATTGAACCATGGGAGATTCCATTGGTAACTGATGACAAAACGGTGACGGGCGTCAAACATCGACCTTCCGTATTCAGCCCTAACATCAAATGGATTCTGCGCGAGATCGTTTTCCCCGGCGACGCTTTGGGAAGCGGAGCCGGTAATATTGAACGTCGAGGCATCATCGAGTGTTTTTGAAAATGTATAGGAGGCCAACATGGAAAAGTTCTGGCTGAAACGCTTCCGCAAGCTGACCTGTAAGGCGTTGTAATTAGAATCAGCAATTCCCGCAATTTCGCCCACAGAGGAGAATGTACATGGGGGTGAGTCCGGATCGAGGTTGCAGCCCGAATACAGCCTGCGCTGATCAGCGTTGTTCTGGTTCGAGATCGGCTGGCCATCCACGTCGCCGGGAACGTAGACGGCCGGGTTGGCTTCGATGAAACGCGGAAGTTTGGTACCCTTTGTGCCGATATACCCTACCTGAAGCAACCAGTTATTGCTAAGAGCCTGCTCAATATTCAGATTCCAGTCTTGCGCGTAGGGCAGGCGGAGATTCGGATTGAGCACGAGGAGAGTCATTGGCTGAGCGAAACTGCCATTAAACGGGTTCTGGCCGTTGTATGGGTCGGCAAAGTTGGGTGTACTGATCTGCGGAGTCTGAAGGTAAGGCGGTGCGCTGATCGGATCCTGCAACGGACCACCCTGCCCGGTGTAGTAGGGATCGTAGAAAATTCCATACGCGGCTGTAACGAGAGTACGACCCTTGCCGGTGACGTCCCAGGCTACGCCGAGGCGTGGGGCAAACCCGTCGCGTTCAGTGGGAATCAGGCCGCGTGGAACACCTTTATCGCCGGGATAGAGTATCCCGGCCGGAGCAGTTGGAAATACAGTCGATTGACGGCCGGGAATCCACAGATTTTGAAGGTTATGCTTCTCGACATAAGGAGACGGAACTTCATAGCGCAGGCCATAATTGATCGTCACGCGGGAAGTGATTTTCCAAGTGTCCTGCGCAAACAGGTTGAAAGCCTGGCCCGTCAGATTGCGCGAGAAGTTTCCACCGCCCTGCAAGAAGAACACCGGTTGTCCGAACAGGAAACTGGCAAAGGCAT
Organism: Candidatus Acidiferrales bacterium; assembly: GCA_963723725.1. Classification (GTDB taxonomy): domain Bacteria; phylum Acidobacteriota; class Terriglobia; order Acidiferrales; family UBA7541; genus Acidiferrum. The sequence continues at coordinate 63,730 of CAVRSA010000004.1, read as the reverse complement.
TGTTCACCGGGAAGGTAGAGAACACAAAGAATCCGTTGGTGGCAATCCCCTGTAGAACGTTGATCTGGTCATACTGATACCCGCCGCCGAATTTCATCTGATGGCGCCCCCTGACCCAGGTCAGCGAACCCGTGTAATCGAAGGAATTCTGATAGGTGTTACGCGGTCCCGTAATGGGATCTCCGATAGACGCGTATCCGCCCACTTGAATAAAGGGTGGACCAATCGCAGAGTCCAAGGTAGGCGCATAATCGAACCCTAAACTGGCCGGAGTTGTACCGTTCAGGTGTTCATCGAGAAGCAGCTTATTGCGCAGAAATGAAAACCGGAATTGACCGACGAGCGTAGGGGAAAATGTGTGTGTCTCCTGAGCTACAAAGTTCTGCGGCCGTTGGTTTTCCCCGACCGGGAAACCGGGCACGTTTGCGCCTTGACTTGAAAGCGGGTCGGTCTGACTACTCTGACCGTAACTGTAACGGAAATTAAGGGCATCGCGGGCGGTAAGAAAATGATCGAGGCGGATGCCGAACTGGTCCGTATTGCTAACAAAAGTCTGGGTACCAAGATAGGTGAATGCACCGGCATTCGCGTGCGGATAGAAGGGCAACAGATTCTGCGAAATCGGGTTGATGAAGGGGAGTTGATTGTTTGGAATGGGCTGGCCAGTGAATTCGTTAAAGAGTTGGCCATTCTGGCTGATTTGCCCCGTTGTATTGTCGATGCAGAGTCCTTGCGGGTTGAACGTTCCATTGTTCAGCGGGCATTGATCTGCGAAGTTCCCGGTACGTTCGGGATCTGAGGGAACGGTGGCTCGGGTAGTCTCTCCCTGGCTATCGCGCACGCCTTCATAGTAGAGAAAGAAAAATGTCTTGTCCCGTCGAATTGGTCCGCCGAAGGTGCCGCCAAACTGATTGCGATGGAGCGGTTCGACGCTGTCGGGGAAAAAGCTCTTTGCGTCCAGAGCATTGTTACGCAGAAATTCCCAGGCAGAGCCGTGAAACTCATTGGTTCCCGACCGTGTGATGATATTAGTGGTGGAACCCGTGCTGTGGCCGAATTCAGCGGGAGCGGTGTGAGTCAGGATGCGGAATTCGGCGATCGCGTCGACCGGAGGTTCGAGCACGAAACCTCCGTCCACCGTATTGAAATTGTCAGCGCCATCAATGAGGAAATTGTTCGATTCCGGGCGCTGGCCGTTCACCGCATACGACTGGCCGGCGCGAGTCGTTCCACCAGCCTCGATCAATCCCGGAGTGATCGGAACGACACCGGGTTGCAAGAGGCCCAGTTGTGTAAAATGGCGTCCATTTAATGGAAGATCGAGAATTTCGCGATCGCCGACAGTCTGTCCCAGGCTTGAGGAAGTGGTTTCAACAATCGCAGCATTGGCCTTTACTTCAATTTCCTGTGTATTCGTCCCGACGGCAAGTTCAATCGAAACGCTGGCAGCCTGGTTGACGTCGAGCGTGATGCCTTCCTGAATGTATTTCTTGAAGCCTGAGGCTTCTACCTCCAGGCGATAGTGGCCGACGGGCAATGCAACCAGCAGGTAATTACCCTTGGAATCGCTTGTGGTGGACCTAGTGAGCGCAGTTTCCGAATTAATGGCTGTGATTTTGGCATTGGCGACGACTGCACCGCTAGCGTCGAGCACGGTTCCTCGTAAACTACCCGCTATGTCTTGAGCGAATAGAACGGGAGTGCAGAGGATAACTACCAGGAACAGCTGAAGCGTGGAAGCAGATTTTCGGAACAAGATTTTCTGCGTGCCGCACGATGGAGCGCTCATCAATTCGGTCACCTCAGTAAATTTCTACTCCCTACCTGCGTCGAGACACATCCGCAGATGCTCGACGATTCCTGTTGCTTAAACGCTTGAAAACCAATGGTTATACAGACCTGCGAACAGCAATCCCCCGATTGCCGGCACAATTCAAGATTGGTGGAGAATACGGATTGCAGAGAAGCGTAGCAATAGTTGGAAAGAACTAGATGCGAAGCTGCGGACAGAGTTCGTCTCATTCGAGAGCGCGCGACGAACTCGATCGCAGAAATCCCGGACGCCCCGGCGCCCTCAAATTAGGAATGGTCAATCAGGCGGTGATGGATCGCGTACAGAGCCAGTTCCAGGCGGTCGGACACACCGAGCTTGTCGAAGATGTTGTGGAGATGGTTCTTCACCGTTTGTTCGGAAATGAAGAGCTTTTCGCCAATCTCCTTGTTGCGAAAACCCTGGGCCACGAGTTGCACGATTTCCTTTTCGCGGTCGCTAAGAAGAGGCTTTTCACGACGCGGCCCGGACTCGGAAGACTTGGCGAAAGCCTTCATGACTTCAGCCGTCATACGATTGTCGAGCCAGATTTCCCCGGCGTGAACACGATGGATGCTCTTCACCAGGAGATCGGTTGCTGACTGCTTGAGGACGACACCTCGCGCGCCGAGCCGCATGGCACGGACAACATCGCGATCATCCTCAGCCGCAGTAAGAACGATGACGCGGGTGGGAATTGTATCGAAATTGACTTCTTCGAGAACAGCCAAGCCGTCCTTATCGGGCATGCGGAGATCGAGAAGCAAAATATCTGGCTTCAGCTTGGCGAGAAGCTTAATGCATTCCGCACCGTTTTGTGCCTCTCCCACGATGGTGATATCTTCATCTCCATCGAGAAGTTTGCGAAGGCCATCGCGAAAGATCGCGTGGTCATCAGCCATTAAAACTCGAATTTGTTGTTTAGTCTTCGCCATAGAGCATCAGCCGAGAGGTACCTCAATCGTTAAACGCGCACCATGCCCTGGGTTTGACTCCACTGTCAAAACTCCACCGACGGTGCGTGTACGTTCCTTGATGGAAATCGGACCCAGCCGCAGGCGGTCGAGTTCATCCCCGGTGAATCGCCCAGCGAAGCTAAAGCCTTCGCCATTATCGTCCACCACCAAGACGAGCCGGCTGTCATCCTGCGACAGTTTTACCACGACATGGGAAGCCTTCGCATGCTTTTTTATGTTGTTGAGTGCTTCACGGTAAATCTGGAAAATCTCGCGACAGACGCGGTCAGGAGCGTGTAAATCGGCGGAATCAATCAATAAGTCAAGAGGTAAATCGCTTTCGTTTCTAAATCTCTCGGCAAATCCGCGCATTAAATCGACCAAATCGGCAGATTGAACGCGCAGGGGGCGGAGGTCGGTCACCAGATGACGCAGTTCGGCTCCCTCATTTTTTACCGTCTGTTGCAAGGAGGTAAGACCGGATTCCATCTGTTCGGGCTGGGTACCGACTTTACGCCGCAGAACATCGAGCTGAATTTCAATACTGAGCAATGTTTGTAGTATGCCGTCATGAAGATCCCGGGATATCCGTGAGCGCTCGGCTTCAATAGCACGCGCTCGCAGGTGGCGAAGCAGGAAAACGTTTTCCAGCGAGGCGCTGACGTGCTTCGAGATGCGTTCCATCCAGGCGAGGTCCCGCCTGGAAAATGCTTCGCGGCCCGGCATGCGGTTGACAAGAAAAATGCGACCCGCGGGTTGATTGTTCTGCTCGAAGGCTACGGTCATGAAGTTCTTCAGACCCAATTCCTGTTGTGTCGGTCCAGGAATGCGCGGGAGTGATTTCAGGAATTGGCCATTTCTCCGGTCCCAGCCAAAACCCGAACCCCTGTTTTCCAGCGTATTCCAGCAGAGAGAAGCGTCCATATCGTCGAGTAGAAACCCATCTGCGCGCGTCAGGGGAATGTTTTCCGGAATGAGGCGCTCACTTTCACCTGATTTCAACCGCCAGATGAAGATGCGTTCAAGGTCCGTATCGCGGTAGGCCAGAAGGACCTCTTCGGTGCGAAACTCCTGGGCGAACTCCTCAAGCAGCAACCGGAGTGATTCGGCGAGCCCCAGGTCCACATGCATTGTGGTGGTAAGGCGGGAGAGGAATTCCTGCTGATAAGCAAACCGACGATTGTAGTCTCCCAAAAAGGCCACGCCGGCGGCACCCAGAAACGTGGCCGCATAGAACGGAAGTGAATAGAGGAGATGATGGACGCCATTCGTTTGATCCGCACGCTCCATCCTGAGCGCCATCGCGAGCATGAGCAGGCCAAAGCAAAGGAAAAGCGAGAATCTCAAGTTCCAGCGATAGCCGGCGGCAAACGCAACAAAGAAAAGGAGGAACCAGACAGGCAGCGTTTCGGTCGAGAGATAGAGAAAAAGGCCTACAACAAGAATGTCGCAGACCAGTGGAAGGTGCCATTTAAAGCGCCGCAAAACCCGTTCAAGCAGGAGGATTACGACGGCGATCACCATATAGGCGATCAACAGAGAGAGCGGACGTTCCGATTCACGGGCATTACCCAGTTGCAGTAAACACAACGCGGCAAGCAACGCGACGACCGGTCGCGCGTAGGCGAGTTGTAAATCGAAATGGAGACGGTCTGAATCTAGCGGATTCATGCGTGGGGACACACGCTTCCCACAGCAAGTCTAACAAGTCGGGAAACAAGTGGACGGTAGATGCATGAACTGCGTTTCCAGTGGGTTATGAACTAATGAAGCAAAGACCAGGTGCCCTTTTTGACAAAAAAGAGCTGGCAGGAAGTCCTGCCAGCCCCTGAGTATGTTTTTCGTTTTAGGTTCGTTGATGAAAGCCTAAGCCTAGCGGTGCCCGCCGCCGTGCCCGCCCCCACCGCCGTGAAATCCACCTCCACCGCCGTGGAATCCGCCTGCACTCCCGTGGAAGCCACTCGCTGCGCCGTGCATACCTGCGGCACTGCTGGCGTGCACGCTCCCTCCAGAATAGCCTCCGTGATAACCGCCATTTACGGCGCCGCGATAACCGTATCCGGGTCGATTACCGTTGTATCCATAACCCGGCCTGCCGTACCCGTATGCCGGACGGCCGTAATAACCTCCACGTCCCCCATACCAGCCGTGCCCGTAATAACCGCGACCATAGTAGCCGTAGCCATGGTACCAAGGGCCGGCTCCTATGAAGACTCCTCCAACAAAGTAGGAGGGTCCATAATAACCGTAGGGTGCACACGCATAAGGGTAGTAACCATAATACCCATAGGCGCAGACCGGGGCTGCAGAGCCAATTCCTATACCCACGGGACCGATTCCGATGCCGACTGAAACCTGGGCCTTGGCCTGTCCGGTAGCTAGGAAGAACAAAATTGCGAGTGCTGCAACGAATTTCATAGACCGCATACTGTGCCTCCTTCCGATCTGCATCGCAGAGTATAAACCTTAGCGATCTGGAAGGTTCAAGCGATTTCGACTTGATCGAATGCCTGAACATACTGTTGAACCCCGGCCGGGCTTCAAAGTTGCGTGGATCATTTGTGAGAATCGTCGGGTACTAGGCCTTTATGTCTGGTGCGCGCTTGGGGACGCTCTTTTGTGCGACTGATTGACATGCTAAAATAACGACAGTGGTGGGAGTAGCTCAGCTGGTAGAGCGTCGGTCTGTGGCACCGAATGTCGCGGGTTCAATCCCCGTCTCCCACCCCAATCAATCGTCTGTCACTTCCTTCCTGATGGATATTCATGCTGAAATACAGGTGAGATGTTCAAAACGAAAGACCGGGCCGAAGGTGCCGCGTACGTTGGGATTCGCCCCGTTGTAGGTCGATCGGTCCACTATAGCTAAATCGGCAAGCCGTGCTGAGAAACTGAAAATTATCGAGACCACCCGCTTCCGCGACTCCCGGAAAAGGCGTAACTCATCTCCGCTTCTAGAGCCACCCATCACTCGAAGTACACGCCAAGCCGGCCGCCTGGGCCAGCGAAAGTGGCAGGAACTGCGGACAGCTGGAAATAAATCGCCGACCAAGTCGCACATGATCGTGGTCGGCTGCCGCAGCCGACTGCCCGCAAGTCAGTGAAGTGAGGATGACTGCAGCAAACATCAATCAGACCACTTTCTTCATAATTTCTCTGCCCTCGCCAAACTCGGTAATTTGCGACCCTCCGCAGATTAGGCGCGACAAAGAGGGTCGGCCGCCTGCATAAATGCGAAAGTCGAAATAAAGGAATTCCTGCATGGAATCGAACCCGTGCGCACTCTATGTTGGAGTTCAGGCCCATTCAATCTGAGGGAGTTGCTTATGAATCTTGAAAAGAAGTCGGATCTGTACTACCTAGCTGGCGCTGGGGCGTTCGTTCTTGCATTCCTAGGAATACTCGGAATTAGCCGTGCGATTTATGCAGCCCCAGCGAATGAAACAGATTCTCAGTTTGCAATGAAAGCGTCACAAGGAGGCTTGGCTGAGGTCCAGATGGGGCAACTGGCGGAGTCAAAAGGAACCAGTGACGCGGTTAAGGAGTTCGGCAAGCGCATGGTCAATGATCACAGCAAAGCCAACGAGCAATTGAAGAAAATTGCGGAGCAGGAAAGTATAAACCTCCCAACGGACATGAATAAGATGGACCAGGCGACCTATGACCGCCTATCAAAACTGTCGGGGGCCGATTTCGATCGAGAATACGCAAAGCTCATGGTGAAGGACCACGAAAAAGATGTCGCGGAATTCCAGAAAGAATCTCGTAGTGGAAAAGACGATTCGATCAAGAATTTTGCGGCGCAGACGCTGCCGACCCTGCAAGAACATCTGCAACTGGCCAGGCAGATGGACAAAAGCACCATGAGTACAGTCACCCCATCGAGTGGCAAGATGTGATGTACCGCAAAACCTGCAAGAGCCGAATCGGAGGAGCTTGGGCTATTCCGATTCGGTTTTTTTGATGCATTTCCACTCCTGCAGCCGAAAGCCCGGTCGCCATACAAAGATCCGCATCATCCTTTGAGGACGATGCGGATCTTTCAATTACGGCGTCGGGTTAGCGGCGCTGCATCATACGTCCTATCAGGAATCCGAGCACAGCCGCGAAGCTCAGCGCATATATGGGATATCGTTTCACGGAGTCTGATGCGTCATCCACAATCGAATTGAGATCGTTGCCCCGTATATATTCAGCGCCGGAATGAAGCTTGCCAGCTACCGAACGAGCAGCCCCCGCAACCTGATTTCCGCGCTCCTCGACCATCGAGGCTGTGGAATGAAGTGAATCGGCAACTGGTTCGCGACTGGAATCTACTTTTTGCGCTACATCGCGAGTGTAATCGGAAATCTTCTGACGGACATTGACTGTTTTTCTGGAGGCTGCCTCTTTGAGAGGTTTGCCGCCGGAAATATCAGAAGGGTAGGACGAGTCGGAACTGTCCCAGCCAGCGCCTGTGGATCCGCTAGAACTCGTGCTTGCCATCTCCTGATCGTCGGGTGTGTTGAATTGGTTGTCCATAAATGCAATCTCCTTTGGAAAGCTTGTATGTCGTACTTTCGGGCTGGCGAGACCTGTTGAGTGCAATCTCCTCGCATAAAGCACCGCTGCCGCTGTGCAACATCAAGACTAGCGCTTCGAAATACATGCGACATCCGCAGAAGGGTGTAGATCAGCTGAGGTGAAGCGGTAATCGTCAGTTCTCTAACCTGCCTTGCGCGCGGGCAGAGCCTTGCGGACGGCTTTGGAGCCGGAATGTTTCTGTTTTTCACCCGGGGATGTGGAGTGAGCAGCGATACTTTTCTTGAGTGCGGTCACCATATCAATCACCGAAGCAGTCTTTCTTTCATGGGGAATTTCGACGCTCTTGCCGTGCTGTTTGGCATCGATCAGTTGCTTTAGCCGTTTCTGAAATTCGTCGTGATATTGTTTGGGCTGAAAAGGCTCGGTGAGAGACTCAATCAATTGCTCAGTCAGCTTGATCTCTGCCGGCTTCAGCTGGACGGGGTCGAATGCACCAAACTGGGGCAGTCGACGAATTTCGTTTGCAAAATACATGGTGTGAAGCAGAAGCCCGTGCTGGTAAGTGCGCAGAAAAACGGTATAGTCGCGTTGATGCATAGCCAATTTACCGATACCCACAGTTTGCGTATCATCCAGGGCTTTGACGAGCAGCTGGTACGCGCGCTTGCCCGAGTCCTCCGGCAGGACAAAGTAGGATGCATCGAAAAAGATCGGATCGATCTCCTTCAGCCTGGTGAACGCAAGAAGCTCTAACGTTTTTGAGGAAGCAGCGGCGAGTTTCTTGATCTCGTTATCTTGCATGAGGACGTATTGACCTTCATCGAATTCGTAACCCTTTACGATCTCGTCTCGGCTAACGATTCGATTGCAGGTCGGACAAAACAGAGGTTGCCGAACGCGCGAATTGCACTCTTTGTGAATCTGGTGAAGGTAGGTGCGCTCGCTGCGTGCGGCCGCGAATAAAGTCACCGGAATCGAAACAAGACTGAGAACAATTGAACCCTTCCAAACAGATGCCGCCATGGAATTCCTCCAACAGGATTTTCCTTTCGGTCGGCACTCAGCCACATCAAGGGTTTACCTGAGTTCTAGAATAGACTCCCCTGAGGGGGCCAAGGACGGTTGCTTGTAAACTCCTTCTATCAAATAATGCGCGCATGGGAAGCAAAGGCAAGAGACTGCATGGCTCTGAATTCGATACCGGCAGGACACTGCAAGGGGTGTTGACCGCGATACGGGAGGGTCAAGGAGATGTAAGGCTGCGTTTGGGCGGCCGAGAACTTACTCTGACGCACCTGGATAAGATTTATTTCCCGGAGTCCTCCTATACAAAGCGCGATGTGCTGCTGTACTACGCCACTGTCAGTCTCCACTTACTTCCCTTTCTGAGGCAACGTCCACTCGTCTTGCATCGTTATCCGAATGGCATTGAGGGGAAATCCTTTTATCAAAAAGAAGCAGGGCCGTACATTCCTGAATGGATCAAGACGGTCACTGTTGCTTCAGAATCCAAGCAAGGGAATATCGGATATTTCTTAATTGATGATGTCGCATCGCTTCTCTACATCACAAACCTCGGATGCATCGAACACAATCCTTTTTCGACACGGGCCGATGATCTGGAGAAACCCGACTATATGTTCGTAGACCTGGACCCGACAGAAGGAACCGAGTTCTCGAGGGTAATTCGCGCCACGCGAGTTGTGGGAGCAGTTCTACAACAGGCCGGACTGGTCTCGTTCGTAAAAACTTCTGGGGCGACTGGAATCCACATCTTCATTCCCATTGAACGTCGGTACAGTTTTGCGCAAGTACGTGCATTTCTTGAAATTGTCTCGACGCTGGCCAGCGAAAGAGAACATGGGTTGTTGACACGGACGTTCCGTGTGCACGACCGACCCCGTAATACAATTTTTTTCGATGTACGACAAAACGCAGAGGGTCAATCGCTGGCGGCGGTATTTTCGCTTCGTCCGAGAAGCGGAGCACCCGTTTCAACGCCCATCTCCTGGAGCGAACTTACCAAGAACTTGAAACCGGTGAAATGGAACCTCGAGACCGTAGAAAAACACCTGCCCAGCCGAGTAAAGCTGTGGAGGGGCTTCTGGAACCATCCGCAGCGACTTGAAAATGCACTGGAAGCACTGGAGCGAAATCAGAAAACCAACCTAAACCGGCCTGCGACCCTGGATGACCCGAATCAGGATCACGATGATGGCCAAGACCAATAGAATGTGAATGAAACCGCCGAGCGTATAGGAAGTGACCAGGCCCAACAACCACAAGATCAGAAGGATTATCCCTATCGTCCACAAAAGATCCATATGTGTGCTTCTCCTTTGAGATTCGCTTTCTGACCCTTATTTTTTTGCCCGAGTCGCACGAAGTGTAAGGACAGCTGTAGGGAATGAACCATCGAGTAAATGAGGTAGATACCGCAAAAGTACGTTGTATACGATCGGCGATCAAGGGAGCGGTTCGGCTTTTGAGGAAGCTGAGAAAGACGCCTGTTCTAGATTGTGGAGTTGTTCCTGGATTTTCTGGTCAGCCTTTAGATTTTCCCTTTTCGTGTGACTGCGGTCCGGTGCAGAAAAATATGCAAGCAAATCGGCACGTAGCGAAAGCGACGCCTCGGCAAACTGATTGGCCGCCAATCGATCAAGCAACACGGCACAGGTCTTGTCGCTCAAATGATACTGGCCGCGCTGGGTAACCTCGCCAACGTCAAAGTTAGAATTGGGCAATTTAAGCTGTCCTTTCGAGACTTCGAGAAGAGCCCCCCTGTACTTTTCCAGGGAAACATTGAAGCTGCTTTCAAACAGTTTCTCGGTCTCCGGGGTTGGTGTTCGAAATGCCAAAATACGCAGAGGCCCGACCTTCGGAAGGAGTCGCGTGAGAAAAGCCAACGCCTTGTCATTCAAAGTCGGTGTTTGATAATTTTTTCCCCAATCCTTCTCATACTCATTTCGAGATAAATTGTAGAGGAATTTCTTTCGCGTGATTCCCGGCATATCCTTCTGAATTTCATTTTTCTTAAGCGCCCAGGCGATGCGGGTAGCCCTAGGAAGCAAGCCTCCAACTGTATTCCGGTACGAATTCATGGAACGTTCTTCATCGGGAACGATCGTGTTCAATTGCAAACCGTATGTTTCAAGGAACGCACGTTCAAGCAATGGTATGGAGACGTTAAATCCGATGAAATTGTGATAATTCTCTGCGGTATATCTTCCCTGCGCAACCTCGAGAACGTCAAAAGCGAATTCCGTTTTTACGTGAGCGATAGGATCGTCCTCATACGTAACGACGCTTCCATATTTACTTCTAAGTTTTGGATACAGTATAGGCACAGCCAAATTGGTCGAAAGGTGGTGTCCATTGTTGTCCGACGCATAATGTGCGAGGGCACCGAGGGCAAACGCATATTCATTAACGTCCTGCGAATCGCTGAGTAGCGCAACGACAAAATCACCACTCCGAAAATAATGCGTCAGGTCGCTGAATAATTTACTGCCATGCGGATAATACCCCACGTCCTGGATGATCGAGCCCCCGTAGGCGTAAGCTTTTGCGTGCAGAATGTCATCGTCGGAAGAATTCGGAAATCGTGCACGCAGGAGCGGAACGATGTTGGACTTCCACGCCGAGTCGATGATCGCTTCATGGGTGAGCGGTGAGTAGGACCAGCAGGGCATGGACAGCATCAACAGCAGTCCTAGCGCTGTGAACTGCCAAAAACGATTCGTCAGCACGGTTGCGATTCCATATAGTTGGGCACACCAGTGACTAGAAAAAAGAGGAGTCCGATTTTCCCGGACTCCTCTCAAATCTCTCTTCTGAAAATGCCTAGTGGCCAGAGCCGGACGTGCTCCGAGTCTTCACATTAGCCGAGTCATAGCTCGAGGTGTCAAGTGAACGGGTGAAATCGTTGAGCTGAGATTCTGCCTGGTCCTTGGCAATGCCGTAACGTTCCTGGATCTTACCGACCAGTTGATCGCGCTTTCCGGCGATTTGTGTCCAGTCATCGTCGGTCAACTTGCCCCACTTCTCCTTCATCTGCCCGGAATATTGTTTCCACTTCCCTTCGATTTGATCCCAATTCATTACAGCCTCCTTTGATTTGGGTCATGCAATTAACTTCAATCACGTATTGATGAGAACTCAAAGTGAAGCGCCAGCCCATACAGGAAAGATGCTAGGCGAGAGCTTGGAAATTGGTATTGGGGGAGTTTTGCGGACAAATACACATTGAAATTGCCGGCGAATAGGGCCAATGCCCGATTGGTTCGGTCCACGATTCAAACAAGAATGGAATCGGCAGACTCAGTCCTTATCTATACGGAAGTTCAGAGGAGGAAAATATGATTCGGTGGGCGATCGGATTTTTCGTCGTTGCGTTGATAGCAGCGTTGCTGGGATTCACCGGTGTGGCAGTCGCATTCGCGGGAATAGCCAAAATCTTATTTTACATCTTTGTCGTTCTGTTTGTTGTGACTCTCGCGGGCCATCTTTTCCGGGGGGCTTGACTGCCGTCCAGCAAATGACCGGAGTTTCACGATTTCCTAGATCGCAGTTCGTGTATCTGGCGCAGGAACTTCCAGCACTTAGAACGGGGACAAGATTACCTAAAAGGAGAGACATGTATGAACAAATTCAGCTCGATATTGTGTTCTGTGCTTCTGATTGTGCCGGCATTGTTGGCGGCACCGTCGAAGGATGACAAAGACAAAGATGATGTGAATAGAATTGAGAATTCTGGCAAAGTCTTGGGGGAAATTCTGGATGTGCCCGATGACGTGCCACAGGATCTTTTGAATAAGGCGCGCTGCGTAGTAGTGCTGCCCTCGGTCGTAAAAGCAGCTTTTATTGCGGGCGGCAGTTACGGCAGAGGGGTCATGGTGTGTCGCACGGGCAAGGACTTCCGCGGTCCCTGGGGAGCGCCCGCGATGATGGCCCTCGAAGGAGGAAGTTTTGGGTTCCAGATAGGGGCCGAAGCTACAGATTTCCTAATTCTTATTATGAACGAGCGCGGTGCAGATAGTATTCTGCACAGCAAAGTGAAGCTCGGGGGAGACGCTTCGATCGCGGCCGGGCCTGTGGGGAGAACAGCCAGTGCTGAATCCGACGTCTCGATGCGAGCAGAAATGTTGAGCTATTCGCGGGCCCGCGGCGTGTTCGCGGGAGTCTCTCTCGAGGGTTCGACGTTGCGACCCGACGAAGGTGCCAACCATAGGCTCTATGGCAACGACGTCAGTGCGCAGCAAATTATCCAAGAGCCGCGCCACGACGCTCCAGAACAGGCTCACATGTTGGAATTACGACTGACCAAGGCTAGCCCGCAACTCAAGCCGTAACGGCGAAGGACAAAGGGGCGGGAAACATCCTGCCCCTTTTTTTTTGCGTAAAGGCATATTTTTTTCTTCATTTAAAATACAGAGAAGCATGTATTCCAGATTCTTGGGGTGCGTTATATCTAATAAGTGCCATGTTAAACACACTTCCAAACGCTGATCTCAAAACACGCGGATTAAACAACATGCATGATGAACCTACACAAACTTCTACCTCCAACAATGCTATGCTGAGAACAGGAACCAGAGCATTGCGAATACTCGTTGTCGACGACCACGACATTATCCGGCGCGGTCTCAAGCAATTGCTGACCGCGAAGCAGGGTTGGGAAGTGTGCGGTGAGGCGAAAACGGGCCGAGAGGCCGTGGCCATGGCCGAACAGATGAAGCCGGATATCGTTGTTATGGATGTCAGCATGCCGGACCTGAACGGACTGGAAGCCGCGCGCAGGATTCACAAAGAGGTACCCAAGACAGGCATTTTAATACTTACGATGCATTTCTCAGACCAGCTGGTCCGGGAAGTAGTTGATTCTGGCGCGCGTGGATACATTTTGAAGTCGGATGCAGATAAAGATCTGGTAAGCGCGGTCGAAGCGATTTCGAATCGACGAACATTTTTCACGCCTCGCGCTTCGGAAATGTTGCTCGACGGCTTTTCACGACAGAGTTATGGTGCAGAACCGAAACTCCCGGTGCGCAATCGGCTTACGTCGCGGGAACGCGAAATAGTACAGTTATTGGCCGAAGGAAAAAGCAGCAAAGAAGTTGCGGTGGCATTGGGGATCAGCGTTAAGACAGCAGAAACCCACCGGGCGAATATCATGAGAAAGCTCGAACTGCATTCGGTGAGTGAGCTGGTGCGGTACGCAATCAAGAACCAGATTATCGAGGCATGATGATCACGGGCCTCCCAGCGTATAGACCCGGACTCGCCGTGCTGCAGACAACGACAGAACTTAGTTGTCTTCTTCCAACTCCTCGCTCCCATTCTAGCTAGTTCCCTTCCTGCTGGATTGTCCCCGCAACAGGATAGGAGATAAATGGTATGCCCAAAGTACTGGTCGTGGACGATCACGCGTTCATTCGTCGTGGAGTGAACTCAATTTTGCAATCGTTCCCGGAATGGGAACTCTGTGCAGAAGCAGAGAACGGAAAGGAAGCTGTCCGCCTCGCGGGCGAGCTGCATCCGGAAGTGATCATCATGGATGTATCCATGCCGGTCTTAAACGGAATTGAAGCCACTAAGCTGATTTCGAGATCTCACCCGGAAATAAAAATCGTTCTGCTGACACTACATGATTCAGCGGAGCTTCTGAGGAGTGGATTCCGAGCTGGAGCGCGAGGATACCTGCTGAAGTCCGATGCCGAGCAGGAATTGCTGAAGGCACTTCGAGTCGTGGTTGGCGAAGGATCCTATATTAGCCCTCGAATCGATAGTCAGCTGATTAAGAGTGTAATTGAAGAAATGGAAATGAGGCACTAATCGATCGTTTGCTGTTCCTCCCTGTCCGCGTGCGGAAACTTCCGATCAAGCTACAGCAAGAACCGGATGGTTGAAATTATCAGCGAACTTGAAAATACCTACATGCCAGGAGGCATTCATGTCGAAAATTGCAAATAAGACGGAGGAACTTCCAGCTGATTCGGTTTCACTGGATTGCGAGTCACTCATCAAGAATCTGAATGAAGATCTTGCGAGGGAATATCAAGCCATTATCGCGTACACGGTTTATTCGCAGATGCTCAAGGGCGCAGAATATATGAACATCGCCTCAGAACTGGAGAAGCATGCCGCTGAAGAACTGCAGCACGCGCTGACAATTGCAAATCAGATCGACTATCTTGGCGGCGTACCAACGGCGACTCCCAGACCGGTTAAAGTGACCGAAGACAACGAAGAAATGCTACGAGCCGACCTTCGGAATGAAAGCGAGACGATCCAAAACTACCGTCAGCGTGTCAAGCAGTGCGAAGAATTGGGGGAATATGCGATGGCGGAGCTGATTCGTGAAATCCTCGTAGAAGAGCAGGATCATTTAATTGCTCTGTCCACGGCGCTCGGGATTGACCCGCCAAGGCCGGAAAATATTCAGCGGACACAGCACTAAATTGCTAGGGTGGCGTGCGAGCAGAGACCGCACCAATGGGGGCGGAATGCCAGAAGAAAATGTGATTCTAAGAGCACGCGAAGATGCCAGAGAAGGTAAAGCCCCGTCTACGCAAGCCGGTGAGTTTGTGCGTGAAGAAATTGACCGCAAACATGGCGCGCGATCTGTAAAACAAGCAATTGCCGTTGGATTGTCAAAGGCGCGAAAAGCCGGCGTCAAGCTGCCGCCCAATCCCAATAATCCTGGTGCAGGACAGCAGGTCACCAGGAAACAACAGGGCAAGAAGATCTCCGATAGTTCGCGCAACGGGTCCCAAGCCTCGTTAAATGCGTTACGACGTGAGAGCACCCGGAAGGCCTCCCCTAGAGCCGTTTCAGCACACGTCAAGGCAGCGGCAAAGAAAAGAGGATCTGCAAATCGGCATCCTGCAGCGCGCAAAGTTGCAAAAACGCGCAGAAACACTTCAGGCGCTGACACACGGTAGGGCTATCCGGGTCGCAAAGCAAAGGATCCGCTTGATCTGCCAGTATAACTGGCACTTGGGTCTGGTAAAGCTGCGCCCATTGGACCCGGAAAATTCACGGTGACAACGGAGTGCTCAGAAAGGTGACTGTGGCGAGGATTACGGACAATCCAACTCGCACTGGAATAAGTCGGTCTTCACTCCGTCTGGTATCTCTTGCTTTTACGTTCCTGATGCTGATTCTTACGGCGTACATCTCCTACCTCACCGTCGTCCGGATGAGGGGCAGTCTGGATGCGGTGCTGCATAGCTACGCGGTTCGCGGCAAGTTGCTGAACTTGCGTGACGATATGGATCAAATGAGAGCCGAGATTGATTCTTACTTGCTCTTTAGGAGCAACATTGAGGCGGCAGATTTTCACGAACAAGCGCGGCAAGAAAAGGAAACATTTGAGCAAGTAAGAGACCTAACAGCTGATAACAGGGCACAACAAAGCAGGTTGAACGAATTCAAGCTGTTGTTTGATGAAGAGCGAACTCAGCTTACTGCGTGCCTGAGCCGCCAGGCGTGTATCCCGACGCGAGAACAGGAGCGACAGGAGTTCGTCGCTAGGTGGGCAGACCGCCGATCGAAGATGCGTGAATCACTGAGTTCGATGGAGGATGAGGAAAAAAGCCTGCTCGAGGAGCGACTGCAACGGTCGCGGGGCTTGTTCGTACGCATGGTATGGATTATGGCGATCGTATTTGGAATTGCCCTGCTGTTTATGGCCTATAACTTCAGACTATTACTCGAAGAAATTGCTAAACGCGAAAAAAGAGAAACGGCTGAACGCGAAAACGCGGAATCATTCCGGGCATTGAGCGCAAAGATTCTAGAGATGCAGGACGTAGAACGCCGTCGAATCGCCAGGGAGTTACACGATAGCGTCGGTCAATACTTGACCGGTCTGAAGCTCAATTTGGGCCGCTTGGGTGCGAAGTACGGCGAGTCTCTGGATTCTCAAATGCTCCTTTCAGAGACCGTCACACTGACCGACCATGCGATTACGGAGGTACGGACGATCTCTCATCTGCTGCATCCTCCGTTACTGGACGAGTTGGGATTCTATTCCGCAACGCGCTGGTACGCGGAAGGATTCGCAAAACGGGGCGGTGTGAAGATTGAGCTGAAACTGGACGATGTAGTCGAACGATTGCCAAAGGAAATTGAGTTGGCGTTGTTCCGAGTGCTTCAAGAAGCGCTTACCAACGTACACAGGCACGCCAAGGCACACAGCGTGTATGTCGAAGTGACCTGTAAGAACGAAGTCGTTATGTTGATCGTTCGGGATGATGGCGTAGGGATACCTTATGCGACGTTGGAAAGGTTTCGCGGCGGCCAAGCCGGAGGCATCGGCTTGGCCGGAATGCGGGAACGATTGGCCGAGTTGAACGGAACGCTCGAAGTTGATTCAAGTTCCCTTGGTACTATCATTCGGGCGACAGTGCCCACGAAGGCCTGTCAAATAACAATCGATACTCCCGTGGCCATTCCTCAGATAAGCGCATAGCGGCGATTGTATTACTCCTGGGCGCGGTCCTGAACTCGAATACTGAGTCATTTCATGCACGGCCGGAGACGATCGTCAAATCCCTGAGGCGCTCCACGGTAGCCCGTTTCAATTGACCATTGGTGAATCGCCAATCCCAATTGCCTTTCGCCTTCCCCGGTAGATTCATGCGAGCCTCCGAACCCAGCCCGAGCACATCCTGCATGGGAACTACGGCTATTTTCGCGATCGAAGTGAAAATAACCTGCATGCAGGACCAATGAATTTCCCCGCCGTCGCTCTGCAGGAAGCTCTTTATCCTTCTAACAGTCTCGCGATCGGCTGGATTGTTCCGTGCCGATTTTTGCAACTTCTCCCACCAGCCCCTCGTTGTATCGTTGTCGTGGGTACCTGTAAAGCAGGCCAGCTCACGAACGTAATTATTCGGTCGATGAGTACCGGATTCGTCGAACGCAAATTGAAGGACAGCCATGCCTGGATAAGCGAAACGGCGACGCAGATTTTCTACTTCCTTGGTGATGATTCCCAGATTTTCTGCAACGAACGGCAGGTGCCCGAGCTTTCTCTGCACTCGCTGAAAGAGTCGAACGCCTGGACCCTTCTTCCAAACTCCGTTCCTAGCAGTGCGTTCTCCAGCCGGCACACTCCAGAAAGCTTCGAAGCCACGAAAATGGTCAAGACGCAACAAATCAACGGTTTGAAAGGCAGCTTGAAAGCGGTCAAGCCACCATCTATATCCTGTTTTTCGCAAGTTTTTCCAATTGTAGGTTGGCGTACCCCAAAGTTGGCCATCTGCACTGAAATAATCGGGAGGAACTCCTCCCACGGTCGCAGGCTCACCATTCTTTCGTAAATCGAATAGTCCGGGATTGCTCCAAACGTCCGCGCTGTCGTGTTCGATGTAAAAGGGCATATCTCCCATGATGGAAACTTTGCGCTCCCTACAATACTGGCGGAGGAGACTCCACTGGCGAAAAAACTCAAACTGCACAAACTTATGAAAAAGCACGCTTCCGGGTTTTGCCTGGATGGCCAGGTCAAACTGTGGCCACGGTAGCCCACGATTGGCTTCGCGAAGTGCCATGAACAGCGCATACTTCTCGAGCCACCACGAATTCCGTCGAACAAACACCGCGTATTCCTTAGTCGGAGAAAATTGCGCGAATGCCCGTTGCAGGATTCCTTCCTTGAAACTGCGGACAGATGCGAAATCAACCTTCGAGGGATTGGCAGGTGCGGGAAACCGCAAGTCTTTTTTCGAAACGTAACCTTGGTCTTCCAGTAATTCAGGGCTGATGAAAAGGCTGTTGCCGGCAAATGCGGATGGTGAACGGTAGGGAGAATTCTCTTCGCCGGCCGGGCCGAGAGGCAACACGCACCATAATTTCTGCTTTGCTTCGTGCAGGAAATCTACAAACTCTCGGCTTGCCGGACCCAAATCACCAATGCCAAAACGACCGGGCAAAGATGTGACATGCAATAACACTCCGCTGCTACGTCCGATGTCCACGTTTTACCTGCTCTGAAGGTGTTCGTCTTTCCCGCGTGACCCTTCGTAATCTTTCATCGCTGCCAACTTTACTAGGCTCCGCAAGACTTCGGCAACACTCCATGCCTGAGCGACGCAACCGCGAGGTGTGTACGGCGCCTCCGCATCACAGATTTCCGCGATTGAACCGACGGCAGTATTTTCTCGAGTCTCCTGAAATTCTTTGAGGAGCCCATGTGCTTCGTCTATTCTGTCCGGATGTACTTTCAGCCAAGCATCGATATACGGTCCGATCAGCCAGGGCCAGACTGTACCCTGATGGTACGCAGCGTCCCGCGCACGGAGATCGCCGTAATACTTGGGGCGGAATTCCTTTTCGCTCGGACCCAGGGAGCGAAGACCAAAAGGCGTGAGCAAGTGATTCTTGACGCAATCCAAGACTGGAAGCCATTTTTCCTTAGACAGTATTGGAAAATCCAAGGAAATGGCAAAAATCTGGTTCGGGCGAAGAGAGTGGTCATCACCACCATCATTTTCACAATCAACGACGTCGTACAGGTAACTTCCCTTCTCATACCAAAATCGTTCCTGAAAGGAGTGATAACAATGCTGCGCGTGTTTCTCCAAATCAGCCGCTTTATCGATGTCGCCAGACTCTCGCAACCAATCTACCATCAGACGCAGAGCGTTATACCACAACGCGTTGATTTCGACGGCCTTGCCCCGACGGGGCGTGACTACCCAACCATCCACTTTCGCATCCATCCAAGTGAGCTGATAACCTTCCGCGCCTTGTCTGAGCAATCCATCGTTGGGGTCCACACCAATCCCGAAATCAGTACCACGAATATGAGAGTCAACGATCTCTTCTAGTTTCGAAAGAATTTGCGGAAGCAGAACTTTATCTCCAGATACGGAGAGGTACCGGGCGACCGCGTGGAAGAACCACAGTGACGCGTCCGCTGTGTGATACAAGCCCTTGTCGTGACCTTCCGGAAACATATTCGGAATTAATCCATGTCGGATGTAATGCGCAAACGTTCGAAGTATGTATCCAGCTTCCACGTGCCGCCCAGTGCTCAAAGTGAGACCTTCGAACGTTATCATCGTGTCGCGGCCCCAATCCGTAAACCACGGGTAGCCGGCGATGACAGTGCGGACTTCGTCACCCGCCGCTTTGGCGCGCGTAGTGTCGTCGACACGTCCCTCGGGAACAATGATGAATTGATCCGCAGCCAGTACGAGTTCAGCGGCCAGTCCGTTTGGAGGGACAGAAATGGCACGTGCTAACAGCCTCTTGCGCCGAATGCTTTCGGAAGCTTCGGCGTATGCGGGCGCAACCGCTCGTACGGTATCCCAAGACTCAGAAGAAGCGACAAAAGTCACTGGATCATTCGAAGTCAGACTGACAGAAAAATATCCAGGGCTCCAGAGGTCACCGCGGGCAGGATAGCCACGACTTTCTTCGATACGATAGACGACTTCGTAGAAGCGTGTACGGTCCATCGTAAGCGATTTATCCTTGCCATACAGCATCAAACGAAGGGGCGGCATGTTTGTTTGCGAGGAAATCTCAAACGTTTCCTCAATCACTGTAAACGCATAGTTTCCAGCAAGTGGTGTGCTGACCGGCGCTTCATGCGGGCGAAAATTTACAGAAGGACGAAGTGTGAGTTTCACACTCGTGCCTTTTTTTAGATGATAGCTGACATGCACAGTATTTTGGCGATGGATCATGAGTACCCGCTTTTCCAGTACCACGTCGCCAAACTGAAAGACCCACACGGGCAAACCGTCTTCAAGAAAGAATTCTTGCAGATATTCGGAACCGTGAGCCTTCAAAGGTACGTTGGATCGCTCTTCCCCACTCAACTGAACGGAAACGCCATTGGGGATCTCGACATGCTCGAGAAGATCGTTAAGCATCATAATCCGGCCGAGAGGAGTAGGAAGCGCCGCAATCAAATACCCGTGAAAACCGCGCGTGATGACTCCGGCCAGCGTTCCAAAAGCATATCCCCCTAAGCCATTTGTAACTAACCATTCCTTGTCGATCAATTCCTGTGCACCAGATTGGGATTTTCGATAGGCGACCCGATGCAAAAGTTCGCTCATGATGGGGAAATCCATCCCTTCTTTACGGCGGGCTTCAGAATGACAGTGGCATGACCCGGAATTGTCCAATTTAAATCTGAATCCAGTGGAGCGGTCCCATTCCCGCCATAGGCAGGATCCTCCGAAGACCAGAGAATTATCCATTCCGTATCTGGCGTATGTCCGAGTAATGGAACAGGCGAAGGACTGAGGTCCAGATCCGGACCGAGGTTCACAAAAACCAGGCGGTCGTTTTGATAGCCGTCCGTAAAAAAACGAATAACGCAGGCTTCGGGCCCAATTACGGCACCATCAAAATCGTGCGTCTGACGAGAGAACACCGCCTCGCTTCGCCGCAAAGCGAGCAGATCTTTGTGCAGTGCGTAGATATGCTTGTTTTTCAACCGCTCGGTGAAGTTCAGTTTACACTTCTTAAACGTCTCGTACGAACAGGGATCATCGTATTTCACTTGGCCAAGAGCGAGATTTCGCCATTGCGCAAGAAACTCAGCCCGCCCCGCACGGACCGAATTGGCAATTTCCGGCTTGTGATCGGCAAAAAATAAAAAGGGCGCCGAGGCCGCAAATTCCTGACCTTGAAAAAGCATCGGAGTCGCCGGCCCGAGCAACGTGATCGCAGTGAGCGCTTTAAGGCGGCCGAAGGTCGTCAATTCGTGGAGGCGCTGACCTCGGGCTGAATTTGCAATTTGATCATGATTTTGCAGGAAGGCAATCATCGCCGCGGGATTTGTGCCGAGAGTGCTGGTGCCACGCCGCTGCGACTGCCAAGTGTACCATTGGCCTTGGTATAGGAACCCGTACTTGAGCGATGACAGAAGTTCCTGGGGCGTTCCGAGGTAATCCTTATAATAAGCACCGCGCTTTCCTGTTGCGGCAACGATTGCGGAGTGATGATAATCGTCGTTCCAAAGTGCATCGAGACC
This sequence comes from Candidatus Acidiferrales bacterium, assembly GCA_963723725.1. Lineage (GTDB taxonomy): Bacteria > Acidobacteriota > Terriglobia > Acidiferrales > UBA7541 > Acidiferrum. The sequence goes on along the minus strand of CAVRSA010000004.1, from coordinate 42,438 downwards.
ATAACCGCCTTTACCTTGTGGCTGGATGAGCCTGGTATCTTGCGGTTCGTTCTCCCCGACAATGACGATACTTCGCGACCCGGCCGCTTTTCGGGCGTTGCGGGAGAGTTCGGCAATAATGTGATCGTTCGACTGATCGTAAATGTTTTGTGTGGCATCGAGTCGCAAGCCATCCAGATGATATTCCTTGATCCAAAAGGCAGCGTTTGAGGAGATGAACTCTCGGACAGGCGCAGACTTGTTGGAATAAAAATTAATCGCCTCACCCCAGTCGGTTTTGTGATCGTTGGTAAAATAGTGCTTGGAGAATAGCGGCAGGTAATTCCCGTCTGGACCCAAGTGGTTGTATACCACATCGAGAATTACGCCTAGATTATGGGAATGTGCAACGTCAACAAATGAGCGAAAATCGTCGGGAAGTCCGTAATTGTGTGTCGGGGCAAAGAAATTAACACCATCATATCCCCATCCGAAAGCTCCGTTGAATTCTGATACCGGCATTAGTTCGACAAGGGTTACGCCCAGCTCGGCGAGGGAAGGTAACTGCCGGGTCGCATATTTCCAAGTACCTTCCTCCGTGAATGTGCCGACATGCAATTCATAGATGACCTGCGATGGTAACCGTACTCCCTGCCACTCTGCATCCGTCCAGGAGAACTTATTTGGATCTACAATTTGCGAAGGGCCATGTGGACCTCTCGGTTGGAAGCGCGAAGCCGGATCGGGAAACGGGCCTTCCCCATCGAGTAGGAAAGAATATAAGTCGCCTTCTGCCGCTCCGGGCACAAAATCCTGAAAGTAGCCGTTTTCTTGGGGCTTTAGGGGGTATTCGCGGTTCTCCATGAGAACGGAAGCCCTAGTTCGGGAGTCAGCCCAGATACGGAAAGACGTTCCGTCTTTCTGCGGCTGAGCTCCTACTGGGTACCACCATGGACGCGGAGAAGTCATCGAGTAACTTGAGTCAGAATTTGGTGGCTTAGTAATTCTAGGAGCGGTTTTATCGCCTCGACGCAATAAAACTGCATCACCTTCCAGATCCAGGGTTTTTCGATTCATCAGAAATCGAACTGGACGCCACGCGTCTGACAGTCAAAACAAGATTGCCCTGCTTTATTTGTGCAGTCGCGGTTGAAGGGTCTACGGGACCCGGCCAATCCGTAACAAAGTAAGCCGAATGGCGAGAAGAAAATCCAGCACCCTCCGCATGGTCCTGGTCGAAATCTCGCCGCGCCGTATGTTGCTTATCCGCCAAAATCAGTGCACGTTTGGGCTCGACTGTCACAGAGATATCTTCGGCAGTGAACCCATCAAGAGGTGTTACGACGGAATAGGTTGAGTCTGTTTGTTGAATCTCAGGTATCCGAGTCAAGACTTCCGATTCTGCTTGAAGCCAGTGGTAAAGATCATCGCCGTGGCTGGACCCGTTCTGCTGGTACAGTTCATATGCGCGGCTTGCAACCTTACTGTTGAAATTTGAACGACGACTGTGGTCGTCAGGATTGACCGGTACGTTAGCGGAAGAAGTTGAACTCTGCAAAGTGCTGCGTTCTGCCGCAGTTGAGGGGTTGATCCTCTGAGTCTGCGCCGTGGGAACACCCGTCTGGCTACCCGGCGCAGGGACGACGTCCGCTTTTTGCCCGGAAGTATAGCTGTTTCTCGAAGTTGTAGAGGAGTTCTCGCGATTTTCGCGTTGCTCAGAAGGATGGTCCTTCAAAATCTCTTTTGCTTTCGCCGTTCCCGAATCGCTTGCCATGTAACCCCCCAGTAGTCTCGTGGTCTAGGTGCAAAGGTAAGACCAACCGCTCTTTCATATGTAAATCTTTCGCTGTAGTGGGAACAATACAGAGGAGGCTGTACGGTCGCGGTAGCAAACCATGAGCGATGACTAACTTCGGTTCTAGTCAGTCCGACGGTATCAAGAGGGCGACTGGAAGGAACTCGAACACCTCGCTAAGTCCCAGCCCACCATTCCGTGTCGGAATGGTTCTTTCAGTGAGAAGGTCCTTCCAGCCGGAACTCTGAGTCTCTGCAGGAAGCAGCACATTTACATCTGCAAAGTTCGATGGCCGCAGTCGGGCATCAAGAGAGGCGATGACCAAGCAGAGATCTTGCTCCAGCGATCTGACAAAAGCACAAACCCGTCCTTCAAACCCTAAAGGCGGCGCCAAGGGCGCATATTTTCCTTCGTCAAACAAAAGCGAGTTGCTTCGGCGGAAGCCGAGCAGAGTGGAAAGCACCGCTAGTTTTATCGAGCCGTCATGCCAGTGCTCCAATAGCTTACTGATCAAACTGGCGCGATTCTCACTCGACTTACGGATACGTTTCAGCAGTGTACTGCGCAGCCCAAAATCAACAGGCCTGCGATTATCCGGATCAGGCAGACTCAAGTCCCACAATTCGCTGCCCTGATAAAAGTCGGCAACACCTGGGGATGTGATTTTGAGAAGCAGTTGTACCAAGGAATTGTGCACGCCCATTTGCGCAACTTGCTGCTGGAAGATCAGGAAATTATCCAAAAAGGTTGCAGAACGCTCGGGGTTCAGCGCGTCGCGAATAAACTCATTGACAGCGCTCTCGTAATCAAAATCGGGAGAAATCCAATTGGAGCGTACGCGTGCCTCACGTAAAGACTTGGTCATCGCACCTTGCACTCGAGCGCAATAGGAATCCAGGAGGGACCTGTCCACTGAGAATGGCAACGTCAGCTCGGATGGCCACGTCGCAACCAGATACTGAAAACAGAGATACTCATCATTTCGCGCTGGAGGCGCTGTGCCCTCAACGTCCCCCCGCCGAGCACGCAAAATTCGGCTCCAGCTGGATACTCTGGCAATCCATTCCTCGGGCATCAGCGATAAGACTGCCAAGCGTGCGCGGGCATCTTCTCCGCGTTTCGTATCGTGAGTGGACGTCGCTAGCATTGTGTGAGGCCATCTTTCTGAACGACGCTGGTTTTCCTTGTGAAAGCTCGAGAGCGAAATGCCGAATTGATCCGGAGAGCCCCCGACTTCATTTAATGCCACGAACCGGTTGTAGCGATAAAAAGCCGTATCTTCGAGTCCCTTTGCCATCACCGGACCACTGAATTGCTGAACTTTCATGGCGAATCGTATTACGGAATGCCTGCTGTAGCCGCTTCTCGGGTGATCGACAAGGCGACCGGTTAACGCGTCCTCAAGAAATTCGAACACCGTTTTATCTAGTTCCTGTTCGTTTCTGGATGCCTGGGCAATTGCCCAATGGATGTAACGAATATCGGTGTCCTCCTTTCTTGAACCGTCGATGTATGTACGATAGACGGCAAAAGAAGCGATGGTCTCTTTCAGTGCTCGCCGGAGGATGTTGAGAGTAAAGTCCGTCGTACGCGGATTTTGCCGTGCGATCCGGACAGCGTCGCGAGAGAGCGCCTCCAATTCGCTAGCCATCTCGTTCTCCATGATCTTAATCTTTGATTCGCGGACAATTTCCGCAAAAAACCGCAATTCGCCCGTGAATTCACGGTAAAATCTCGAAAAGAAGGGTTCTGCCGAAGAATCAATGAGCAACCCCGTTACTTGGTTACAGAATTCGTAGCCGGTTGTGCCGTCAACGCGCCAATCGCCGGGGAGCAGTTCGTGGTTCGCGAGGATTTTTTCCACAACGAGGTAAAACGAATTTCCTGCACTATCGCGCAGCCGGTCCAGGTATTCCTTGGGATTATATAAACCATCGACGTGGTCAATCCGCAGCCCCTGCAGCTTCCCATCACGCAACAATCGAAAAACGAGTTGATGAGTCTGTTCAAATACGTCCGGGAGTTCCATTCGAAGCCCGGCGAGCTCGCTGATGTTGAAAAAACGCCGGTAGTTTATATCATCAGACGCTACACGAAAGTGGGTCGGGCGCCACTTTTGCTTCCGAATCAGTGCATCAAGTCTGCTCCACGAATCGAGTTGGCCGGGCACCCCTTGAAATCGGTCTATCGCTGCGTTTAACGCTGAACTGACAGACGTATTGGTCGTCGCTAAATGCGCCAATTGAGCTTTCAGTTCTGACGCTTTACGCACGGACTGCGCGCTAGAACTCGGGAGGGCGGAAAATTCGTCGCCGAGCCGTTCCAATTCCGGAATATCGTTACCCAATATTTCCATGTACGTAAACGGTGAAACCGGCAATCTGTGGGCATCATAGACCCAAATGCTGAACTCGCCGTTTCTGGCATCGAACTTCAGGGTAAGCTTCCCTTCTTCGAGTACGGCACCATACTGCTCAGCGAGAAATGGCACAAGCAATTTGCCATTCAAGAATTCAGAATGCGAGTGCCAATCGATATCGAACCACGCAGCATAAGGTGATTGCTGTCCCCATTCCAACACATCAAGCCAGAACGGATTATCCGCCCCTCCAACCCCCATATGGTTGGGTACGTAGTCAAGGATATGTTCCAAATTATTGTTGCGAAACGCGGCGAGCATATTCTCAAACGCGGCCGCGCCACCTAAATCTAGATTGAGTGAATTGTGATCGACGATGTCATAGCCATGTTCGCTTCCCGACCTTGCATTGAGATAGGGTGAAGCGTAAACATGGCTGATTCCAATGTCGGCTAGATAGGGCGCGATGTCCGCCGCCTGCTCGAAGCTAAAGTTTTTCCCAAACTGGATTCGATAAGTGGCCTTGGGTAGCATGCGAAGCTGTGTTTTCCTGTGGCTGCTGTTTTGGATGACCTACGGCTGAAACAAGAACACGCTCACAGAACGACCCTTCACCTCCATCGACTCTCCAGCGTAAACTGCGGTATCAACTGCGGTCGAATCATTGGTATCGAGTTGAAGGCGCCATTGTCCGGCTTCGCCTTTCTTCGGAAAAGTAAATGCGATGTCTTCCGGATGGCCGTTGAAAATGAGCAGAAGTGTGGCATCAGAGTCAGATTTGTCGATTCCAGTCGGTTGGCTACGTCCATCAAGAAGCATGCCTACGCAACGTCCAGCCCCGTCCGCCCAAGTTGTTTCATCCATCTCCGTGCCGCTTGGGTGAATCCAGGCAACATCTTTAACGCCGAGCTTTTCGTTAAATTCCCCTGTTAGAAAACGATTACGGCGAAGTACTGGATATCGGTTTCGTATGGAAAGAAGCGTCTGCACGAAATCAACCGTTGCCTTGTGCGAAGCAGCGAGTGACCAGTCCACCCAACTGACATCGTTGTCCTGGCAATACGCGTTGTTATTACCCTGTTGCGTTCGGTGAAATTCATCACCAGCAACCATCATCGGAAGACCTTGGGACAACAAGAGCGTGGACAGAATATTTCGAATCTGTCGTTCGCGAAGTCGGGTAATCTCAGGATCATTCGTCGGACCTTCTGTGCCGCAATTCCACGATCGATTATTCGAAGAACCATCCTTGTTTTCTTCACCGTTAGCCTCATTATGCTTTTCGTTATAGCTGACAAGATCGTTGAGCGTGAAACCATCGTGCGCGGTCACGAAATTTACGCAGGCCCATGGCTTGCGGCCTTGGCGATTGAAGATATCCGCTGAGGCACAAAGCCGTTTGACAAATTCGCCGAGGGACGAATCACCCTTCCAGAAATCACGAACCGTATCTCTGTACTTATCGTTCCATTCGGCCCACCCCGGGGGAAATTCTCCAACCTGGTACCCACCCGGACCGCAGTCCCACGGCTCCGCAATTCTTTTCACGCTCGAAAGAATCGGATCCTGACTGCACACATTCAGAAAGCCGCTCTGCTGATCAAATCCATTTGGTTCACGGGCAAGAATTGTGCCCAAGTCGAAGCGGAACCCATCCACCTGAGTTTCCTGATGCCAATAACGAAGACTATCGGCGACAAGCTGAATCACCCGGGGATGAGACAGGTTCAGGGTGTTGCCAGTACCAGTATCGTTAATGTAGTAGCGAAGTTTTTCAGGAATTAAACGGTAGTAACTGGCGTTATCCAGTCCCTTGAAGCAAAGTGTGGGGCCAAGTTCGTTGCCCTCTGCCGTATGGTTATAAACGACATCAAGAATGACTTCAATTCCAGCTTCGTGAAAGCGGGAAATCATTTCTTTAAATTCGCGAAGACTGCCGTTGGGTTCGGATGCGTACCTCGGATCCGGCGCAAAAAAACCGATGGAATTGTAGCCCCAGTAGTTAGTTAGTTTTTTTTCTTCCAGGTGCCTGTCGTTGACAAAGGTATAGATCGGAAGGAGTTCGACTGCGGTCACTCCCAGGGACTTGATGTAATCAATGACATGTTTTGTTGCCAACCCCGCGAAGGTGCCGCGCTTTTTTTTGTGAACACCGGGGTTCCGCTTGGTAAATCCTTTAACGTGTAATTCATAAATGACAGTATTGTTCCATGGAGTTGCTCGTCGGTCGAGAGTACTTCGCCGCCAACGAAATTCTGGGTCCACCACGATGCACTTCGGAACGAACGGAGCGCTATCGCGCTCGTCAAAGGAAAGGTCCGCATTCTCGGCACCTATGGTATAGCCATAGCAAGCGTCATTCCAGGTCAATGACCCGACATGTGACCTGGCGTAAGGGTCAAGTAGCAATTTATTCGGGTTGAAACGATGACCCTTTTCGGGTTCGTATGGCCCGTACGCACGGAAACCGTAAACCGCCCCTGGGCGCAACCCAACGACGTACCCATGCCAAATTTCATCTGTGTATTCAGGCAGCTCGATCCGCTGGATCTCATCTTTCCCAGATTCATCGAACAGGCATAGTTCTATTTTTGTTGCATGGGCGGAAAAAACTGCGAAGTTAACCCCTTGTCCGTCCCACGAAGCGCCCCGTGGATAGGGCAAACCCGATTGCAATTGGTAGGGATGCACGCCATTCGAACTTTCCGGTGCTGGAGAAGCGGCGGGCGCAATGGCTGCTTCGTTGACAGGGTCCACGACAGGGCTGTTAATCGATGGAATCAGGGCAGTATTCCTCTGAACGAAATTTAATAATGGTGCAGCGCCATCTTCGAAGATTCACAACCTCACATCCATGACTGGATTTCTGTAGGGGAAATGATGAAAGGCTGTAGAACGACGTGAGGGATCTGCCGTGGTGAACAGCGCAGATCATGCATTTGCCGAGAAGGAGAGCCTTTCTGGCCACCCGGTCTAGAATCACGAGTTACTCCCCCGAGAACCCATAGCACGAGAGTGTGCGCAGTTTCGTGAGCGCATCAGCCCCGCACTGCCGCTCGAATCTTGGGCATCCCATTGATACCAATAGCGATTTTTTCATCGTGCCTGATGGCTTCAAGCAATCGTCTCGTGATTTCTTCGTCAGTGTTCAACGCTTCAACCGTCTGTTTCAGTATTACCTTCAGGCCGCCTAACGCGAGGAGCGCACACTATATCGAAAGAACGCCTAACGGAGTTTAGAGTTGCAATTCTGGTGACCGATGGGTTCGAACAAATCGAATTGGAAGAGCCTCGCAGGGCTGTGGAAAAGGCTGGATTCAAGACGGTACTACTTGCTCCTAGCGCCGAAAAGGTACAGGGCATGAACCATTCTGACAAAGGTGACAAGCTGGGTGTTGATGCTCAATTGGAAAATGCCGACCCAGACAACTTTGACGCAGTGCTCCTGCCGGGCGGGGTAGCAAACGCGGATAAGTTGCGCATGAACGAAGATGCTCGAAGATTCGTTATCGCATTGGACAGTCGCAAAAAAGCAATCGCGGCGATTTGCCACGGGTCATGGTTGCTCGTTTCTGCCGGGCTCGTCAAAGGGCGTAATCTCACGAGTTATTACACCCTCCAAGATGATTTGCGGAATGCAGGGGCAAACTGGAGCGACGCAGAAACAGTGGTTGACGGGAACTGGGTCAGCAGCCGCCAACCAGAGGATATTCCTGCGTTCAATACCGCGGTCATCAAATTATTCGGACAGATGAAAGCAAAAGCGCAAGCTTCAGGGCATTAGTTCAAAGGAGAAACGATATGGCAGCAAACGAAAACAGAAAGTGCCAGCATCCGAACTGTTCTTGTATGGTCTCCGACGGTTCAAGATACTGCAGTCCACAATGTGAAGCAGCGGAGGGCATTCCTGATATCGATTGCAAGTGTGGCCATCCTGGATGTAAAGGACGTGCGACCTAGAAGCAGTTAGCTGTGAAACGAAGCCGGTGCATTCGGTTCGGGCGGCGGAACGGAAGGCACTGGCTTTTTTGTGAGAAAATTTCGCCAGGTGCGCACTGGACGGGGGGTCTCGGACATCAGATTTGAGACGTAGATCATCCGCGGATAGCAATCCAGGATTAATTTGACGAAAGCGGTCAGAGGGATGGCTAGAAAGAAACCCATTGCGCCCCATAGCCACCCCCAGAAGAGTACTCCGAGAGTGGCGGCGACGGGACCGATGTTTACGCGAGAACCAATAATCTTCGGAATCAAGAAACTCGAAGAAATAACGTGGAGCGCAATAATTGTTACGATGATTGCCACAAATGGCCCTACGGACGAAAATTCCAGTAAACCAGCGGCAACCGGCAGAAGCGAGGCAAGAATTAGCCCCAGGAAAGGAATCAGGTTAAGGAAGCCGCTTAAAACTCCGATTGGAACCGCGCCCGGCAAATGAACAGCCAATAGAACGCCAATTGTGGCCGCAGACATCACTCCACCCACTAGCAGATTACCAATCGTAAATGCTCGGACCATCGTCGTCAGACGTTGCGAAAATTGCGGCACATCAATCCGCTCCCCTAGCCACGACTGGAAGGTATTGTAGGCGCGTTCCTTTCCCACCAGCAGGAAGAACACCATAAACGGCAGCACCCCGACGCTGATTAAGACCGAAGAGGCGGAGCCGACACCCTGAATCAGATATGTCGGCCACGTAGGAGTTGGTTTGATGGCAACTTCTTCGATTTTTTTCTGTTTGCCATCTAAAGTTGTAAGGCTCCCGGCGGATTCCTGGACCTTTTCGATCTTTTGATTCAACGGACGCATTACCCGCTTAAGTGCGGAGGTATAGGTCGGAAGGCTTTCCGGCAGGTCGGAGAGCCGGGTATAGCTCCAATACAAGCCTGCACCCAAAATCGCCATCACAATGACAACGACAAGGGCAGAGCTGACGCTCCGATTTATCCTCCAGCCCTCGGCCAGACTGATAATCGGATCGATAAGAATGGCCAGTAGCGAGGCGAGAATGATTGTCAAAAAAAATGTACTGGCAAAATAAGAAAACGCAAACACAACAGCAATGACAATGACTGCCAGGAACGCTGAAATCTTCCGCAACGTCTGCGCTTCCGATAAGGGCTCTGAATTGATGGCCATTCCGTATTACCTCTCATTATCAATCGGCTACAATTAAAAAAACGCTGCTGTCCCTCGGAAGAAACAGCAGCGTTGCAAATTGCGATTTGTTCTAATCTGTTGCGGAGGCGCGCTTTACATTCGGAACGTCCACAGTGCTCTCGCTTGTCGATGCGATGTCTTCGGCTCCGGTCCTTTGGAGAATGTCCTTGGCTCGGCTTACTTCCTGGGAACTATCGCAATGAACAGACAACAGGACGCCACCCTTCTCTAGCCGACCTTCATATCTTTTTGCTTCGTATTCGGGAATCCCCATACCGACAAGCGCGCCGGTAAAACCCCCAACTGCACCGCCAACCCCGAGTCCTGCAAGTGCAGCCATGATCGGACCCGCGGCAATAAAAGGCCCCAGGCCCGGAATCGCCAATGCTCCGATTCCAACTAGCCAGCCTAACGCTCCTCCGATAACCGCTCCCGAACCTGCCCCAGCCGTTGCACCTTCAGGTGCCTTTGTGGATTTTTCTGTTGCGAGTTCGCGAGTGCCAAGATTCTCCGGTAACAACACGGAGATGTCAGTCGTCGGAAAACCTCCATCACGAAGTACCGTAATTGCATTCTCGACCCCGCTGCGCGTTGCGTAGATGCCTAGTACCGATTTATCGTTAGCCATCGATTTTTGTCTCCTGCCGAGTAGATTTGAAACATGCCGACTTGATGAGAGTGCGCGAATGTAACGGCTAAACCTATACGGGCATTCCATCAGGTGCTTCATCGTCGAACTGTACGAACGATTCGCCAGAGATTTCAGTGCGGATCACCCCGCAGGGTGGTATCGATATTCACCCCTGAATTCGCCCCTTCGTGAGAAGTTCGCTAATTTCAAATCCCAGTTCGTAACGTCATCCGTCCTCCCGCCGTTACAAAAGGGGACTGCTTACCCGGGAATTCCTTCGTGCCGTACGCGAACAACTCGGTTTCCTTCAAAGCTTTATTGCACTCAACTACAGCCAACGGCCGATGGTTTGATTTTTTTTATGTCACATAATTTCGCATCGGAGCCCAGCCGCACACACGCAAGTCCCAAACTGGAGCCACCAGATAAAAAGGAGAAATATGAATCAAGTAAAAACGGTTTCCACTCTACTGCTTGCAGCATTTCTGGGAATTTCCATCGGATGCCAAACCAAACAGCAATCTCCTGATGTTACAGACAGCGTAAGGCGTTCACTTGATGAGGCAGGCCTCCGCGAGGTAAATGTCTCCCAAGACAGGGACAAGGGCGTAGTGACGCTTTCCGGAACGACATCATCGGATACCGAGAAAGCGCAAGCAGAATCCATAGCGAAATCGATCGCTGTGGGTGAAGTCGTAGCGGATCAGATCGCTGTTCGGCCTCCAGGTGAGGAAAGCACCGCCAAAGATGTAGATTCCGCTCTAGACAAGGGCATCGAGAAGAATCTTGATGCTCAACTAATTCAACGTAAGTGGAATCACGATATTAAATATGATGTAAAAAACGGCGTTGTCACGCTCAAGGGGGAAGTGAACTCAGAGGGCAAACGCAGCATGGCGGAAAAAGTGGCGGCTGGCGTTCCAAATGTCAAACAGGTGGTGAACGAAATTGAGGTAAAAAACCGCAAGGCCTCTTCTTCTTCCTCCTCCCGTTGATTGAACGCTTCGCAGTCGTCGAGTCGTCCAGGGTGCAATGCTTTCCCGCCATTGCACCCTGTTTTTGTCCGCCGTCCGCTTCGCGCCTGTGGGACGGATATTTATTTCGCAGGCAATTACACCTTCCTGTGTATAGACCGGATCCTGGTGCCGCCTTAAGTTAACTCCAGGCGGATGTAAATGGCTGAGCCTAATACTCAAGTGAGGTGAACGATGAAGGACAATAACCTGCGGGGACTGTTTGTCGACGAGTTGCGGGATTTGTATGATGCAGAAAATCGTTTGGTGAAGGCGCTTCCAAAAATGGCGAAGGCTGCAAGTTCCGAGAAGCTGCGTACTGGGTTTGAGGAACACCTGGAGCAGACCAAAGAACACGTTGAGCGCTTGAAACAAGTTCTGTCATCTCTAGGAGAGAAAGCAACTGCGAAAAAGTGTGCTGGGATGACCGGGATAGTGGAGGAAGGCGATGAAATCATGGATGAAGACTTCGAAGGCGCTGTAATGGATGCAGCACTGATCTCAGCCGCCCAAAGGGTCGAGCACTACGAGATCGCTGCATACGGATGTGTTCACGCTTGGGCCGAAGTGCTCGGAGAGGACCGTGCGGCCGACATTTTGGAAAGGACACTCGAGGAAGAGAAAGAGACGGATGAAAAGCTGACTGAATTGGCTGGCCAAATAAACGCGCAAGCAAATTCAAATGGTAACTCGGGGGAATCCCACTCGAGCGGTACGTCAGACGCATCGGTAGACATGCCAGCGACCAAAATGCGCTCACGTAGTGCAAAAGCGTAAAAACTCGAATTAAGCAGCTCCCCCTGTGGGAGAGAAGGCGTCACGTCTTAAGATGTGACGCCTTCTTTATGGGATCAAGCTGCAGTGTTCATCAACCCGGTTTCCCGCTCATCACCGCCTGCAGAAAGGCTCGCTAGCTTCTTACGGAGGATCGTGCGCGCCCGAAACACGCGGTGCTTAACTCTCTGCGAAGGCAAGCCAAACTTCTCTGCCATTTCATTGTTCGTCCAGCCTTCAATCTTATGAAGAAGAAAGATGGTTTTGAGCGTGGGCGAAAGCTCCTCCAGCACCTTGGAGGCTAGTTCCTTATTCATGTATTCCCGCTCGGGATTCGTTGTCGGATCGGCAATTTCCATTCTGACGGTTTCACCATCTTCCGTAACATGGATAATGTCCTGAATTTTACGGTTCCTCCGAGACCGCAGAAACATGAGCGCCTCGTTGATTGCGATACGCACCAGCCAAGTCGAAAATTGTGACTCCCTGTTGAACTGTTTAATGCGGCGGAATGCCTTGAACATCGTATTCTGCAAATTGTCCTCGGCGTCTTCACGATTCTTAAGCATTTTCAAAGAAACTCGATATACCTGCATATTGTGTCGAGTAGACAACTCAGCGAAGGCGTCTGCACTCCCGGATCGAGCTAAACCGATCAAAGCAGCTTCGGACTTTATTGCGGCCGCGTTTTTCAAGGCTGGATTCTCCTTGCGTGATATTTTTAATAGACTTTTATCCGCCAGCGGAATTGAAACCAATACCCACATCACTTGAGGTTTGGATAGAAAAGTTACGAAGGCGAGGCGCACCGATGGTTGGTTCAGCGCAGCTTCGATGCTTGACCAGCAGATCCCTGGTGGATACCGCCGCCGGCACAATCTATGCACAGCCGGGTCCAGGGAAGGGCGCGCAGTCGAGCCCCCGGAATCACCGAATCGCAGCTTCCACAGATACCGTACTGCCCTGCTTCGAGTCTTTTGAGGGATAGCTCAATTTCGGAGAGCGTCCTCGTTTCGCGCTCCATGTTGGCGATGGCCAGATCTCGATTCACACTGCGGAGTGCAATCGCCGCTTCGTCTTCTGGCCCGCCTTCAATCGTGATTTCGCCATGACGTTGATAGAGCCGTTCGACTAATTCTTGCCTCCGATCTTCCAACAATTTCCGGTACGTTTCGAATTCGGAGTTACGCTTCATCGTTGCGGTGGGCATCTGCTCTCCTGTCCAAACCAGATTTTCAACATCGAACAAGCGCTGCGGCAAAAGGAAGGAATGTTTCGATATTGCTGGAGACACTCTGCGCCAGGCCATGAGGTGCGACCATCCGTCATTTACAGCAGATTGAACTTGCATTTACCGCACGACGCTCCGGCAGTTCCCTTTCCGCCAAAGAAAGGCGGGTACTTTTAGCTCTGGGGAATATCAGTATTTGACCTACGCGAAAGGCCCGATGCCAATCGGGCAGATCGTAACGAATAGTCGGGGTGTGAGCGGCCTTAGCGAGGGGCATGTGACAGGTCGCTTACGGCAATAACTGACACAAGGAGAAATTCATGAGCGACAAGAAGCACGATTCGTCCAAGGAAACCGACAAGAAGACTAATCCGGGCTCGGGCCAACAAAATCCTGGGTCCGGACAGAGTGGCAACAATCAAAAGGACAACAAGAGATCCGAGGATCGAAATACCAGTCGATAGTCAATCCACGCTAAAAATAGTCGGGGGCCTGCGTACGACCGCAGGCCTTCTGCATGCAACTTCGTTCAGGAATTCAACTACCTGAATGATTTTTGGATTCGGAAGCGGATCGGTCGGGAATAAGATCAATTTCGCCATGTCCCGAAGGATCGGCACGTTCGCCAGTGGCCAGGGCTTTGAGGAATCCCAACACCTGGACCATTTTTCCTGAAGGAGATTCCCAATATTCGGCGGTGTTCACTTCGACTTTCAGCAGGCAAAGGTCGGGATCGTCCAGTCCCTTAGGAAACCAGGCTTTACACATTTCGCTCCACAATTCCTCCATTTTTGCACGGTCGTTGACGACCTCCGCATCTCCGCTCACGGAAACATATCTCGTCGCTCATGGTTCGGCGTAGCTCAGATTCACGGGGGGATTCCAGTCCAATTCAATTATCTTTCCAGAGCTTGCAGCGGTGAAGGACCATAACGTGCCGTCAAACTCCGATTCCTGTGTGGCCATCGGCCGGCCGTGCAAAACTCCGTCTTCGGCTTCCGTCGTCAGCATCGCAAACTTGATATCCTTAATTAAGTGCTTCACTTTCGCAATCATGTCCCGGCGTGCCGGATCTTGCGCTATGTTTGCGCGGTGAGAGCGGACCATCGGTTTCTCATAAAGGTCTGGGCGAACAAAAAATGCGCCGAGCTCAGAGTCTATGGGCGAGCGGGCATTTTCGCTATCCGGCCCTTCCTTTATGGCGAAGGCGACGATTCCTGAGAAGCCGACGCGCCGCGGCGTGCTGAGGACCCACATGAAAATAAATCAGGTAAATGCTGTAGGCCTCGAAATATCATTTCCAATCAACAGATAACCTAGTGACGAATCATAATAGCTGTATACTTCATGAGTTTTTGACGGCCGATAGTCCAGGGGAATTGCATCTTGAGTTCGATACGCATCTTTATAGTTGATGATCATGAACTGGTAAGGCGTGGGCTGCGTTCATTACTCTCTGCACGAACGGAATGGCAGGTCTGCGGCGAAGCTGTCGATGGAGAGGAGGCTGTCGCACAGGCAAAGCAATTGCGTCCAGACGTGGTGCTGATGGACGTTTCTATGCCTCGGATGAACGGTCTTGACGCCACTCGGATTATTCGAAGAGAACTCCCGGATTCCAAAGTTGTGATTGTCAGCCAGAACGATCCGACAGTCGTTCGCCGACAGGTTTATGAGGTAGATGCGGCGGCATATGTGGCGAAAAGCGAACTCTCAAACGAGCTACTACCAACATTGGATAAACTACTGTCATCGCAAGACAACACTCCTGGCAAACGAAATGGAACTGGATCCCGGTCGAAATCAGATATTGCATCACAACCCTGCTGGCTGACAGGCGGAGGTAGCCTCGGAAAGCTGATCAGGGATCGTGATTGGTCGAAAACATCGCTCGGCCCTATTGAATTATGGCCGCAGAGTCTCAGGACATCTGTAAGTTTGATGCTGAACTCTCGTCATCCGATGTGGATCGGCTGGGGCCCGGAGAACCTATTTCTTTACAACGACGCGTACATTCAAGTCTTGAGTCTTGCGAAACACCCGAGTTGTCTCGGGCAACCAGCGAAGGATGTGTGGTCGGAGATATGGGATATCTGCGGCCCTCTGGCTGATAAGGTCTTTGACAATGCCGAGGCCACTTTCGTCGATGATGTGCGACTCTTTATGAATCGTGGCGATCGATTGGAAGAGACTTACTACTCTTTTTCTTACAGTCCAATTCACGACGAGGCGGGTAAGGTCGGTGGTTTGTTTTGCCCCAGCACCGAAACTACGGCCAAAATATTAAACGCAAGACGCCTAAGCACGCTTTCCGAGCTGGCAGCCAATGCCGTAGTTGAAAACACAACGGCGGCCGCTTGTGCCTCCTCATTCGCAACCCTCTCCAGAAATCGCGACGACATCCCGTTCGCGCTTCTTTACCTTGTTAACCCCGCAGGGACCCATGCCTGCCTTCAAGAAACAATCGGGATCACAGGAGATGTGGAACGAGTCAGTAATAAAACGGTCAATCTTGATGGGGATTCAGACCCCTCAGATTTTTGGCAAATCCAGAAAGTGTTCAACACGGGCGACGCCCAAGTCATTAGTTTGAAGGAACTTCAAAGCGTGCCATCAGGTGCTGCGGAGCAACCGGTAACCGAGGCGATCATTGTCCCTGTAATTTCCAGCGGTCAGGAACAACCACTCGGAATATTGGTTGCAGGCGTGAATCCCACCCGTAGCCTCGACTCGGACTACCGGACGTTTTACGATTTAATTGCCGGGCAAGTTGCGACTGTCATCCAAAATGCAAGGTCCACGGAAGAGGAAAGAGCACGAGCCGAGTCGCTGGCAAAACTCGATCGAGCGAAAACCGCATTTTTCAGCAACGTGAGCCACGAATTCCGCACTCCGTTAACTCTGATGCTCGGTCCGGTGGAGGATTTGCTATCGAGGAGCCACACAGATCTCTCACCAGCGGCCAAAGGTCAATTGGAATTGGTAAATCGGAACGGCGCACGTTTATTGCGCCTGGTAAACACTCTCCTGGATTTCTCGCGAATCGAAGCGGGCCGCATGCAAGCCATATATCAACCAACGGACATTTCGCGTTTCACGACTGAGCTGGCAAGCGTCTTCGGATCTGCAACGGAGAGAGCCGGCCTGAAACTCAGATTGGATTGTCCCGCGATAGCTGAGCCCGTGTACCTTGACCGAGGTATGTGGGAAAAGGTTGTGCTGAATCTCATCTCTAATGCTTTCAAGTTCACGTTCGACGGAAGCATTTCGATTTCCGTGCAGCAGGTTGGACATTTTGTGGAATTGCGTGTCAACGATACTGGAGTTGGAATACCCGCCGAGGAATTACCCAAGCTTTTTGAGAGATTTCATCGAGTCGAAAATTCGCGAAGCCGCACCCACGAAGGAAGCGGCATTGGTTTGGCTCTTGTTCAGGAATTGGTTCGCCTTCACGAAGGATCAGTCGACGTCCGAAGCACGCTCGGCGTTGGTACTACTTTTACAGTGAGAATCCCTTTAGGAACGGCGCATCTTCCAGCGGACCGAATTGGCGGAACTCGCACCTTGGCGTCAACCGCCTTGGGGGCGGCACCTTTCGTTGAGGAAGCAATGCGGTGGCTGCCTGAGATAGGGGAAGAACCTGATTCGGATGAAATCCCATCCGGACATGAATTCATCCCGATCCCCTATCGTGAAAACGAACTGGCTCCCACAACCCTACACCGTCCTCGGATCCTCGTAGCGGACGATAACTCAGACATGCGCCAATACATTCGCCGTTTAATGGAGGAGCGATACGAGATCATCGCCGTACCCGACGGCCAAGCGGCGCTCGAAGCGATACACGAAAGGGCTCCTGATCTCGTATTGACTGATGTCATGATGCCGCAAGTCGATGGATTCGGATTGCTCCGCGCGATCCGAGCGAACGAGAAAACAAGGACGATACCCGTAATTCTTCTCTCCGCTCGTGCAGGAGAAGAGTCGCGCATTGAGGGAATGGAGCGAGGTGCTGACGATTATTTGATAAAGCCGTTCAGTGCTCGGGAGCTCTTGGCCCGAGTTCAAGGGCATCTGCAGTTGGCTTTGGTTCGCAAGGAGGCTGAAGAAGCCCTGCGTGAGGAAAAAGGGCGCCTGAAGCTGGCTACCGAGGCCGCACAACTGGGCATATGGCATTGGTATCCAGATGAGGATCGAGCGGTCTGGGAGAATAATCGAGTGTATGAGGTATTTGGACTCGGACCGGAGGACAAGCCACTTACTTCCGCTGACTTTACCTCCAAGGTCCTGCATCCTGACGATTTACCTACTTTCACAAAGGCCTTCGGAAACGCTCTCGCAACTGGCGCCCGCCTTCAGTTGCAATGCCGCTTGAAGCGCAAGGATGGGACGATCGGATGGCTTGAGTTAACAGGCCAACTCGAGAAAAAAATCGAGGGCTCGCCTCGCCGCATGCTCGGGACCGTGTTAGACATCACCGAACGTAAACAGATCGAAGAAAGAGAACGAAGGACAAAGGCGGAAGCAATTGCCGCCACGGCTAAATTCCGTGCCGTGTTCGACCAGACTTCGGTATTCGCCGGTATCTTGTCACTCGAAGGTATTGTAATCGACGCAAATCAGCTGTGTTTGGACTTTTGCGGATATACCACCAATGAGATTATCGGTCGTCCCTTCTGGGAGACTGGTTGGTGGAAGGGTTCTTCGGAATTGAAATCGATCATCCGGTCGGCGATAAAGCAAGCTTCACTTGGAACACCGTTTCGGGAAATTCTGCCGTATTCGTGGTCCGACGGTACGCAACGTGTTGTGGAGTTCGCAATCCACCCGATTCGTGACGAACACGGCGACATTCTATTCTTGCACCCAACTGGAATTGACATCACTGATCTGAAACGGGCTGAGGAGAATTATCGCACTCTGGCCGAAACGTTGGAGCTTGAAGTCCGTGAGCGTACCAAGGAACTGGAACACCGAAATATAGAGATCTTGAAGCAGTCTGAGCAGTTGAGAGGAGTTTCGCATCGCTTAATGCAAATCCAGGACGATGAACGTCGTCACATTGCTCGCGAGTTGCACGACAGTGCAGGGCAAATACTGGCTGCTTTAGGGATGAATCTGGCTAGTGTCGTTCAGCGGTCTAGGCAGAGCGATCCGCGCCTGTTCAAAGATGCGGAAGAAGCACAGCTGCTGGCGCGCCAGTTGAATCAGGAAATCCGCACAACGTCGTATTTGCTGCATCCGCCCTTGCTTGATGAAAGCGGACTTGGAGAAGCATTACTCTGGTACCTTCGTGGGCTTAAAGAACGCAGCAACCTGGAGATCACTCTGGATATTCCGGATAGCTTTGGCCGGTTATCTCATGAAATGGAATTAGTGCTGTTTCGCATCGTCCAGGAATGTCTCACAAACGTTCATCGGCATTCCGGTAGTAAAACTGCCTTTATCCGGCTCTCCCGCACCCCGCAAGCAGTTTCTCTAGAAGTGCGTGACGAAGGCAAGGGCATACTCCCCGAACGTCTGGCCGAAATTCAATCGCTTGGGGCTGGTGTAGGAATTCGCGGAATGCGGGAGCGCATCTTGCAACTGGGAGGAGAAATGAACATTCGATCCGAGAGCACCGGAACAACTGTTTCGGTTCTCCTCCCTCTCGATGGCCAATAAACTCTACTCAAAATTGAAGTGAACTCGATGCGCATTTTGATTGCAGACGACAATCTGTTAGTCCGGCAAGGTGTACGAAAACTATTGTCCGTGGAACCAACTTGGCAGGTATGTGGGGAGGCGAGAAACGGAGCTGAGACACTGGAACTGGCGCGAGCGCTTGTCCCAGACTTACTTCTGCTAGATATGAGCATGCCCGGTGGAATGGGTGGATTAGAGGTTACCCGCGCGATAAGACAAACCGGTCAGCACCTTAAAATTGTGATCATGAGTCAGCACGATCCCGTCCACCTCCTGCCACGGGCACTGGAAGCCGGAGCGGACGGTTGTGTGGAAAAAGCTCGCATGGCTTGTGACTTGGTCGCCTTCATCAAACTGAACGTCGTCGGTTCAATTTGATCTCTTTCGTCCATCGCCGGGAATTTTAGTATCGCCATACGCCTCGTCCGGTAACTTTTTAAGATTCTCGTTTGGAGGCAACTTGTCGTCCCTGGGCGGCGGTTTGACAGGTCCTAATTGTCCTTTTTTGCTTTTTGAATTCATGGGGCTTTCCTCTTTCCCGGCTGTCCGAACAACCTCGATTATCAATTTCCCTCAGGGCGCGTGCACATATTCCTTGCTGCACTCTACTTTTTCGTCTCTGACTCCATTATGGATAGCGGAAATTTCGATCTGCTCTCGTTTGATGTCCAAGCGAATCCGGCCATATAGATTGAGATAGACATTGGCCAGCCATACAAGCGCAAACCCTGAGACCAAGTAACCACGCCAGTCGTCAAAGAGGAGCTTGAACCTGGTGATCAACAGAAAGACCAGAGTAACGTAATGGCTAAAGCAGTACTCACAGGTCAGCAGGTAAAAGGCTTTGCGCGCAATGAAATTCTTGTGTGATTTGCTGTCTACCTTGCACCACTCTCGGAATTCCCGAAAGATTTCTTCATGGGTTATGGTCCAAGCGATCGATGCAATAGGAATCGCAAGGATGATCAGCCAGAACAGTTGTACGGAAATATTCATGTTGTCCAGATACTGCTGCCGAGGTTAGCTAGGAGGCTTTTCGGGCGGGAACTTTCGCTCCCTTTTTCCGTGCCTCGGAAAGTCCGATCGCGATCGCTTGTTTCCTGCTCTTTACAGTTCCACCTTTTCCGCCCTTTCCGCTCTTGAGGGTTCCTTTCTTTTCTCTGTGCATCGCACTCTTGACACTCTTCCCTGCTGCTTTTCCATACTTCGCCATGAATATTCTCCAATCTGCAAACAAACATCTGATCCTGATCGAATACTCCCTCCGCTCACTCTGACCGTCTATACCGACTTGTATCTAGAAATCCTGATTCCGTGAGTTGCGACAAGCTGCTACACGCTCTTACCTTACAAGGTACCTTCCGAAATGTATGGTCCTCCTGTCGCAAGCATAGTCTTCTATACACGACAACTCTGATTAGTGGCGGTCTCGAGCGGCACGACGATTTTCGAGGAGAACAACAAAATGAAGAGCATGCTATCGCGTCTGGTTTTGCCAGTAGGCGCTATAACCTTTTTGGGGTTGGTGACGGCTTTTCCTTTGTTAAGCCAGGCCCCAGACAACACCAAGAACAATAAGGATCAGACGACAACGGCCGATCAACAGAAGATGGATCCGTCTGACCGTGCAATTACGCAGAAGATTAGGAAGTCCATTCACGACGACAAGAGCCTTTCGACTTACGCTCACAACGTTAAAATAATTACGCAAAACGGAAAAGTTACACTTCGCGGGCCGGTTCGCACGGTGGACGAGAAAAATAGCATTCATTCTCGCGCGGCCGCTGTCGCAGGAGAGGATAACGTAACCGACGAGTTGCAGGTGGCTTCAGCCAGCCAATAAATCAACACACCTGACCTATTCGAAAGTCGGCGCTCACTCGAATCAGTCGGGTGGGCGCATTCATAGTCCGTATAGCCTGTTTACGCAATGAGGTCGATAACCAAAATTACTAAGGACAAAAAAAAAGCCCGCGCGTACATTGGATCGGGGCATCCATCGCTTCCTCACCGGAGAACACGGATGATATTGTCGCGCGTGGGGTCACGAATCACTGTTCTACTGTCTCTTGCAGCTTTGTCTCTGCTTGGCTTCGCAGCCGACTCGAATGTTGAGACGGTAAAAGGTTACGTGCTCGACTCCGCCTGCGCCTTTACGAAGGACCTTGCGAAACCAATAAGCAAGGAATGCGCGATCTCCTGCGCCAAGGCCGGTTCTCCGCTCGTTATTCTGGCGGGAGACGGATCGATTTATTGGCCAATCGCTGGCTCCACGCCCGCAACGGGACAAAACTCGAAATTGCTACCCTTCGCAGGCTCCAAAGTAACGGTGAGCGGCAGAGTCTACCAGCGTGGCGGTTCAAAAGCGATCGTCATCGACAACATCGCAGCCCAATAATGAGTCGAGAAGTCACCCGATCACGCTAGAATATGTGCATTGTGCCGGATATCAATTGCTTTGCTTTCCTGCTTGATATGGATGGCGTTCTGGTCGATTCGACGCCCGCGGTGGCGCGGGTATGGTCTCGTTGGGCGGTTGAGCATGGATTTGATCCGGTCTGGGCTACAAAGATGGCTCATGGTCGTCCGAGCATGGCCACAATTCAGGAACTCCTTCCCAAAGCTTCTCCTGCTGTTCATCAAAAAGAAAATGAATGGATGGAGCGAGAGGAAATCGCTGACGTCTTGGACGTAGTTGCCCTGCCCGGATCGCTCGCACTACTCTCTCAATTGCCAAGGCATCAATTCGCGGTTGTCACCTCGGCCACACGAGCACTTGCAGAGGTCCGCTTGAGCGCCGGTGGCTTGGCCCGATTTGCCCGGAATATGATCACTTCCGGAGATATCACTCGCGGAAAACCCGACCCTGAGCCGTACCTTAAAGGTGCTGCTCTCTTGAATTTGCCCCCAGCTGACTGCATTGTGATCGAAGATGCGCCTTCGGGAGTGCGTGCCGGGAAGGCTGCCGGAGCTCGAGTCATTGCCCTCCGGACTACGACAAGCGACAACGAATTGAACGCTGCCGGTGCCGACTGGATTGTCGGAGACTGCTCCGCCATACGCCTGAGGAAGAGTGATTCTGGCCAAATTGCGGTTCAACTTATTGATTCTATAGGCCTTGGTCGCCCACCTAAAATGAGCTGAAACGCCTTCTCGCCCGCCATTCATTGCCTACCGACAAAGGCCAGTAACCAGAGTGGAAGACCTGTACCTCAGGCCCAGTCCTTTTGCCGGCCCTACCCCCTAAACTAGAAGTAGATTCATTCGAGCACGAACGCTGCAGTTTAACCGCCAGAGTCGTTCGGTTCTATCTCGTCTTCAAGGGGATTTATGAGCGCGACACCATTAGTTCCGCCGGTCCATCGTTTGATCAATGTGCCGCAACTTATCGGTGCCATGCTGAACGCCAAGGCCCACGTCAGTGACTTGATATTTTCCCCCGGTCGAGCTCCGCAAGTCGAAGTTAGCGGACAACTGGTCGAATTGAAATTCAAGGGTCTCGAACATCTATCGCCCGCAGATACCGAACACATTGCAAGATCCATTATTGGCAAGAACGAACATGCAGCCCAGAAACTTGAGAAAGAAGGTTCGGCCGATCTTTCCTACGGGCTCGACAGCACGGCGCGGTTTCGGGTCAACATTTTCCGTCAACGCGGCAGTTGTGCCATTGTAATGCGCGTCATTCCGGATCGCGTCCCGAGTTTTGAGGAACTGAATCTGCCATCTCATCTCGGAGAAATTTGCGGATTGCGCAATGGCATCGTTCTCGTGACAGGGCCAACGGGTTCCGGGAAGTCTTCCACTCTTGCCGCCATCATCGACAAGATGAACGCAGACAAGGCGATCCACATTCTGACGATCGAAGACCCGATCGAGTTTCTCCATCGCCACAAGAAGGCAACGATTCATCAACGTGAACTTCATAGCGACACCCCGACGTTTGCCGCTGCGCTTCGCGGCGCCTTACGCCAAGCACCCAAAGTTATTCTCGTCGGCGAAATGCGTGATCGCGAAACGATTGAGATCGCCCTAGAGGCCTCGGAAACCGGGCACCTGGTTCTTTCCACTCTACACACCATCGATGCAGCGAAGACGGTTGAGCGCATCGTCGGTGCATTCCCCATGGAAGACCAGCAAGGTATTCGAAACCGTTTGTCAAAGGCATTCCGGTTTATCCTCTCGCAAAGACTCTTGCCACGTAAGAACGGCAAAGGACGAATCGCCGTAATTGAAATTTTGAAATCCACCATGCGTACCAGGGAATACGTGGAAAAGGGCGAAGGTGAGGGTAAAACGTTGCTGGATGCCATGCGTGACGGCAACAACGACGGGATGCAACACTTCGACGGCGAAATCGAGAAGCTGATCCGCTCCGGCGAAATCGACACCGAAACAGGGATGACTTACGCCACAAATGCAGGCAATCTGAGGCTCGAGTTGACGGATTTTCTGGAAGCCGACTCTATGTCAGGGCAAAATAACGCGCAAGCGAACGAGGAGCAGGATTCGGAACTCGAACTAACCAGTTGAGGTCGATTTCCTCGACGTTTCGCCGTCACGCTCTGCTGCGGGAACGATCGGATATTCTTCGACGCACTTGCTTTTTCATGCCGCCAACGTATGATGTGCCGGACCCAATGATTCCATCGAGACCGACAATTGCCGACTATCCCAGACAACAATAATACGATTGAACTAGCAGGACACTCTGTTCATCCGCGCAAGGACAAAGGAAAACTTCTCCAGATCCTCGGCGTGGGTTTCGGTATCGCTGTGGCGGTCGGCAACTCGATCTCGGCAGGCATCGTACGTACACCGGGAGATATCGCAGCACGGCTTCCAAATCACTGGCTGTTTTTCCTCGTGTGGTTCGTCGGCGCCCTTTATGCGCTGGTCAGTGCCTTTCAACTCGCTGAGCTCGGGGCAGCGATTCCCCGGAGCGGGGGGCAATACAACTTTTCTCGGCGCGCGCTTGGTGATTACGCCGGCTTCGTTGTTGGCTGGAGCGATTGGCTCTCCACCTGCGGCACAACGGGTGCTGTCGGAATTGTGGTTGGGGAATACATGGGCCACATGTTCCCTGCATTCGAAGGTGCGCAACGGGTTAAGATCACGGCAGTGTCCGTGATTGTCTTGTTCGCGCTGCTCCAGTGGAAAAGCATAAGTATTGGAAGCAGGGTCCAGAACTTCACGACCGTGTTGAAGGGGCTGGTTTTCTTTGTAATGGTTATAGCCTGCTTCACGATGGGTGGTGGGCTGCGTCACGCCGCCGAAGCCACTGCATCCTCACATGGAATTCCTACCTCAATCGTCCCCGTCGGGGCAGCTCTGATCACCGCATTGCTGTTCGGCATACAAGCTACCATCTATACCTATGACGGCTGGGACGGCGTGATTTATTTTGGCGACGAAATCAAGAATCCAGGCTTCCTCGTTCCGCGTGCTATTTTTGCCAGTCTCTTCTCGGTAGTTCTAATCTACCTGCTGATCAATGCCGCCGTACTTTTTGTATTGCCAATGCACGAAATAGCCGGGAACGATTTTTCGCTTGGCCTGGCTGCCCAGCGCGTCTTCGGACCCCAGGGCGATTTTATTTTTCGTTCAATCATGGTGGTGGCGTTATTCAGTTCACTGAACGCTCTGCATCTTATGGGTGCGCGTGTCATTTACGCGATGAGTCGCGATGGGCTATTCTTCCGCTCCGTATCGCGAGTCAACAAGGGTGGTACGCCGACGGTCGGTTTATTACTGAGCGCTCTGGTTGGGGTGGCATTCGCCGTGTTTAGCTTCGAGCGGGTAATCGCCATGCTGGCCTTCTTTTTTGTCACCAATTACCTGTTGTCATTTACGTCGATGTTTGTTCTGCGCAGGAGAGAGCCAGAAATGGCTAGGCCCTACCTCGCCTGGGGTTACCCTTGGACGACGGCAGTGGCTCTGCTCGGCTCTGTCGGATTTCTAATCGAAGCTGTACGCGAAGACCGTACCAACAGCCTGTTTACCTTGATCGCTCTGGCGTGCAGCTATCCCGTCTATCGAGTACTGAAGATGGTTTCTGGCAAAGCGGAAACACCAGCTGCCCGGTAAACAAGCGAATTCTTATCCGCTTGTTTTCTCCTGCCTGAGTTCTACGCTCTTGCTTTTGTGAACTCGGGCATTCAATCTTTCTTCCCGCCTTAACTGACTTTTTCCGCTACAGCCTTAGCCTGCAGGAACAGGAGCAGATAGTCCTTCCCACCTGTTTTGGAGTCCGTGCCAGACATGTTGAAGCCGCCGAAGGGGTGAGCGCCAACCATCGCACCCGTGCATTTCCGGTTAAGATACAGATTGCCCACGTGGAATTCCTCTTCCGCGCGTCGGATCTTGTCGGGATTTTTCGAGTACACCGCGCCTGTCAATCCAAATTCGGTGTTGTTGGCAATCTCCATCGCGTGATCGAAATCTTTCGCCTTAATCACTGCCAGTACGGGACCAAACACTTCCTCCTGTGCCAGTCGTGCCTTCGGCTCAACATCCGCGATAATTGTCGGCTCGATGAAATAGCCGTCACCAGCAGCACGATTGCCTCCCGCCACCAGTCGGCCTTCCTTCTTTCCCACCTCTATATAGCCCAGGATACCTTTCATCGCACTTTCGTTGATGACTGGCCCCATATAATTGTTCGGATCGTCCGCCGGACCGACCTTAATCTTCTTCGTGTGTTCCACGAGCTTATTCAGAAATGTGTCGTACACCTTTTCGCTGACAATCACCCGCGAGCATGCAGAGCACTTTTGCCCCTGATATCCGAACGCAGCTTGCGCCGTTTCCGCGGCAGCCTTGTCGAGGTCGGCCTCTTCGTCGACGATCATCCCGTCTTTGCCACCCATTTCGAGGACCGTTCGCTTGATCCATTTTTGTCCTGGCGCCGCCTTGCCGGCAAATTCCGCAATACGTAATCCGACTTCTTTCGAACCCGTGAACCCGATGTATCGCGTCAGCGGATGTTGCACAATCACATCGCCGATCACAGCTCCCGAGCCAGTCAAGAAATTCACCGCCTCTTTCGGCACCCCGGCTTCAAACAATAGGTCCACAAATTTTGCTGCAATCGTCGGTGAATCCGCTGCAGGTTTCAGCACAACGGTATTCCCGGTGACCAGCGACGAGACCACCAAACCTGCCATAATCGCACACGGGAAATTCCATGGCGGAATAATCGCGCCTACTCCCAAGGGAATATAGACCAGGTAATTGCGTTCACCCCTCATCGGTGTTAGCTTCTGCGGCTCAGCCAAACGGAGCATTTCACGTCCATAAAATTCGCAGAAGTCGATCGTTTCCGCGATATCTGCGTCAGCTTCAATCCAACTCTTGCCCACTTCGTAGCAGACCAGTGCCGCCAATTCGTACTTGTGTTCGCGTACCAATGCCGCCGTCTTGAACAAATACTTCGCGCGCTGTTCCGCTGAAACTTTCTTCCAGGTGTCAAAATATCTGTTCGCAGCTTCGATCGCTTGTATCGCCTGCTCCTTCGACGCGTCCTGAAAAATTCCAATCACTTCTGAAGGCCGGGAGGGATTCGTGGATTTCTTTTTTCCTGTGGTGATGAGTTTCTGTCCAGCTATCCACATCGGATACTCGTGGCCAAATTCGGCTTTTACCTTCTTCAAGGCGTCTTCCATCTTTTTGTGGTTTTCAGGCTTTGAAAAATCGACAAATGGCTCGTTGGTGAATTCGGTCACATGCAATTTGGCTTCAGCGGTTGCCATAACGCTTTCCTCCTCGGGTTGGAATGTTCAATTATAGGTCCGTTGCTCTCAGCGGAACAAGCCACCGCACTCGTCTGACTCGTCTGGCGGTCGAAAACGGGCGCGGTTTGGACCCGTTCAGCTACGATCGGCTCAACTGGCCTTTGCTGGGCACCTGTGTCAATCTACTACCATGGGAAACAAAGACGCACGTAACCGCGAAAAGAAAAAGCCGAAGAAAAAGGTAGACAAAATCGTCCAAGCCCCTCCACCCCTCGTCAGAGCTCCCGCACCTAAGCCCTGACCTCGCGGGTGCCCGGCCGCCGACTGAGAGATTGAAAAATTGCCCTACTGGTGTTTCCTTTCTGCAGCGCTGCTCCCTGATTCTTACCGTTCGGGACAGAAGCTCGGGGTTCGCGGTCGATAAAAAGCGCCTGGTGGTTGGTCGTATGGTAGGGAAGAGTGTATTCGCGCCAGCGCGGGGCCGCGGAGGCTGTCAATTGCGCGTCAGTTCTCCAAGCGCTTCTGAGAAGATCTTCGTGTGCTCAGCAATGTCAGTCTCGGTCGTTTCCGGACACATAAGCGCCATATTATGAAAGGGCGTTAGCAGAACGCCACGATTCAACGCGTATAAATGCAGCAGCCTTTCGAGCTCGAAATCACCGGCACCGGCCGATTCCCGGCCATTACGCGGAGGCTTCGTAGAGAAAGTGTATTCCGCACGGCAGCCAAGGCGTTGCACATTCCACGCTAGTCCATGCTTTCTGATCTCTGACGCAACTCCATCATTAAACTGAATTGCCAGTGGGATCATTTTTTCGAAGGCCGCGGCTGTAAGAATACGTTCTAGCGTAGCTCGCATTGCAGTCATCGATAGCGCGTTTCCCGCGAGCGTTCCACCAATTCCGCCAACGTCGCAGTCTTCCAGATGTATCCGCGCCGAGATTCGCTGCGCCACTTCTTCCGAGCATCCATACGTCGCACCTGGAATCCCGCTGCCAATCGCTTTACCGAAGACCAGCATGTCGGGATCGAGTTTCCACTCCGCGGTGCATCCGCCGGGCCCAGCACAGATTGTGTGAGTTTCATCGGCAATAAAAAGCGCACCGTACCGGCGGGCCAATTCCCTGGCGTGCTTCCAATAGCCATTTTCCGGAAGAATGATACCCACATTGGTCATGGCCGGTTCTGCGAGCAAACACGCTACATCGTGATGCTTCAACGCTGCTTCCAACGCATTCAAATCGTTAAACTCGACCACGCGTGTCGTCTCCACCGGATTGACGGGCGGACCAATATTTCCGCGTCGGGGACCCACAGCATCTTGATCCAGGCTGGCAAACGTCTCGTCTACGCTTCCGTGATAACAATAATGGAATACCAGAATCTTCGATCTCTGCGTTATTTCTCGTGCGATACGAATCGCGAACCGATTGGCGTCGGTGGCCGTCAACGTGAACTGCCAGTACGGCAAGCCGAATCGATTCTTGAGATTTTCTCCGACGAATACAGAGTCTTCCGTCGGGAGCATAAATGTAATGCCCTCGCGCACACGCCGTGCTACTGCATCAGAAACAATTTTGGGTGAATGACCGGTCATGGCCCCGGTATCTCCGAGACAAAGGTCAATATAGTCGCGCCCGTCCGCGCATTGGAAATGCGCACCTTTGGCACTGGCAACAAAAATCGGGAAATCCCCTGCCCATTTCTTCATCCAGTTCATGGGCACACCGCCGAGCAGTGAATCCTGTGCGCGCGCGTAGAGCGCTGCGGATTTGGGATGGTCTGTGATGAATCTCTTTGATTCGCGTTCTTGCAGCTGCTTTAATGTCTGGCGATTGATTGTTGTCATGGGTGTCTCGGACAGTCCAACTGGGGGAATCTTGACCTCCCCCAATTCAGCCGATACAGGACCGGCTAGCGTAGTTCGTGAATGATTTCCTGGGCAGCGTTGGCACCTGAACCGCCGGTCAGGCCGTTACCGGGATGTGTGCCACTACCGCAGAGGAACAGTCCAGGTATCGGGGTTTTGTATCTCGCCCAATCGAGAACGGGACGCATCGTAAAGATCTGATCGAGTGCCAATTCGCCGTGGAAAATGTGACCCCCGGTGAACCCGTAATTCGTTTCTAGGTCGAGGGGAGTAATCACGTGAGCCGCCTCCACCACATTCGCCAGATTCGGTGCGTAAGCTCCGAGGGTCCGGATCACGATATTCGCCAACTCGCCCCGGCGTTCGTTCCAGTTCCCGGTTTTCAAGTGATAGGGAGCGAATTGGAAATACGCCGACAGCACATGCTTTCCTTCGGGTGCCAACGAAGGATCAAGTAGCGTGGGAATCGTGACGTCGAGATATGGCGCCGCCGAAATCTCGCCATACTTCGACGCATCAAACGCCTTCTCTAGGTAATCGATCTCATGCCCGATGTGGATACGACCGGAGAGCGCCTGCCGCAACCCATCCGGACCCACTGCGCTGGCCAACGAGGGGAAGGTTGGCAAGTCACCCAGTGCGAGATGCACCTTGGCAACATTACCTTTCAATCGGAAGTTCTTCATCCGCACCGCAAAGACTGGGTCGAGATTTGCCGGGTCGAGCAGGTTGAAGAATGTCCGCTTGGGGTCTACGCCAGAAACCACGGCTTGGCACTGGATTTCTTCGCCGTCCGCCAGAACGACGCTCGCGACCGCGCCAGCTTTGGTTCGGATCTGCACCACCTCGGCACTGGTGCGGATTTCGGCGCCAGCAGCCTTGGCAGCTTCGCTTAACGCGCGCGTGAATTCACCAAGCCCGCCCCGCGGAAATGCAGCTGACCCAACCGGATTGTGATCGGCAGCCGCCCGCAGCAATAAGACCGCCGTCGAACCTGCTGACCATGGGCCCAATGCGCAACCAAAAATCCCGCGGGCTGCAACCACTGCACGAATCAGCTCGGTCTCGAAAAATTCTGCAGCAAAGTCCGCCACCGCCATGGGCCCCCACCGGAGAAGGTCGAAAATCCCGGTCTTGCCCAATCCGCGAACACCACGACCCAGCTTCAGTAAATTCCACAAATCCTCAGGGGAGGGTTTGTCGATGCTCGGTGGCGTAGTCGAGGCCAACTGGCTGAACACCGAAGCCATTTCGCCGAGCGCCTCCGCAAATTCGGTATACCGCGTTCCGTCCTTTGCCGAAACGCGCGAGATGGCCCCAGCGGTTTTTGCCGCGTCGTCGTAAAACAGCAGTGCGCGTCCATCGGGAGCTGGAGCAAATACGCGAGGATCAGGTTGCAAAATCTTCAACCCAAATTTCTCAAGTTGTAAATCCTTGGCAAGATCCGGGCGAAGAGGTCCGAGTGTGTGGGAAAGTGTCGACGCTCTGAACCCGGGATGAAATTCCTCTGTAACGGCGCCGCCACCCACAATTTCCCGTCGTTCGAGCACGACGGGCTTGAATCCACCTTTTGCGAGATAGAATGCCGTAATCAGCGCGTTATGACCGCCGCCAATGAGCACTACTTTCTGTCCGATAGGCATGGTCAGTTCGC
Source organism: Candidatus Acidiferrales bacterium (assembly GCA_963723725.1). Lineage (GTDB taxonomy): Bacteria > Acidobacteriota > Terriglobia > Acidiferrales > UBA7541 > Acidiferrum. The sequence continues at coordinate 12,554 of CAVRSA010000004.1, read as the reverse complement.
CGCCTTCTTCCATTCTTTCAGAATCACCTGACTGGCAATGCGTCCGTTGGCACCCATGATTCCGCCGCCAGGATGTGTCGCCGAGCCGCACATGAACAAATTTCTGACCGGCGTGCGGTAGTACGCCCAGCCCGGAACTGGCCGCAGGAAGAACAACTGCTCCAGCGAGAGTTCGCCTTGAAAAATATTTCCCTGGGTTAAACCAAATTCCCGCTCCAAGTCGAGAGGAGTCAGCACCTGTTTGTCGATGATCAGGTCTTTGATATTCGGAGCGTGTTCGGCAATCGTGTCGATCACGTTCTTACCGAAAGCCTCGCGTTGATCATCCCAGGTACCTTCGGCCAGTTTGTACGGTGCGTATTGCACGAAGCACGACAAGACGTGTTTTCCTGGAGGCGCAACAGATGGATCGGTCAAACTTGGAATAACCATGTCGATATAGGGCCGACTCGAATAATGGCCATACTTCGCGTCGTCGTAGGCGCGCTCCATATACTCCATGCCCGGTGAAATCGACATTGCGCCCCGCAGATGCGCTCCAATGCCGGGTAATGCCTTGAAATTGGGCAGACCATTCAGCGCAATGTTGACTTTTCCGGAAGACCCGCGGAATTTATATCGCCGCACGCTTTCCAGGAAATCCGATGGCAGCTCCTTCGGTTCTATAAACTTTTCGAAAGTCAGGTGCGGATCAACGCTTGAGGAAACGACGTTCGCTAGAATTTCTTCGCCGTTTTTCAACACTACGCCGCTAACCCTATTGTCCTTGATCAGGATCTTGCTGACCGGCGCATTCGTGCGAATTTCCACACCCAATTCCCTCGCCGCTGAACCAATCGCGTTCGAAATGGCCCCTGTTCCTCCACGGCTGAAACCCCATGAACGAAACGCCCCATCAATCTCACCCATGTAATGGTGGAGCAAAACATAGGCAGTACCAGGGGATCGAATTCCCAGGAAGGTACCGATAATTCCTGACGCGGACATCGTAGCCTTCAATACATCGGTCTCAAACCACTGGTCCAGAAAATCCGCCGAACTCATCGTCATCAACTGAACCAGAGTGTATCGCTCGTCAGATGACAACTCCCGGAACCGCTGCAACATGAAGTGTAATTGCTTGAGGTCTTTGGGGTTCAGTGTAGTCGGATCCGGTGGAATCATCGACAGCATCGGCTTCACGAACCGGCACATCGGCGTCATCATCTTCGAAAATTCGTCGTAGGCCTCAGCATCCAGAATCGAATGTCGACGAATCTCGCGTTGTGTCTTAGCATGATCGTTCACACGCCACAAATAATCGCCATTCAGCATCGGCGAGAACGTGCCATCCAGAGGCAGTATCTCCAACCCGTGCCGTGGCAAATCGAGTTCCCGAATAATTTCGGGCCTCAACAGCGAAACTACATACGAACATTCGGAAAACAGAAAGCCGGGAACAATTTCTTCGGTGACTGCGGCGCCTCCCAGAACCCCCCGGCGTTCAAGCACCAGAACTTTTTTGCCCGCTTTCGCCAGATAGGCTGCGTTTACGAGGCCATTGTGACCGCCACCGATGACGACAACATCATAGGACTGAGGCATTCGAGTAAGACTCCGCTTATGAAGAGAGCGACCGACGATTCAAAAGAATTCAGATCATTCTACTGACAGCGCATCCCGTTCACAAGGTCACGACACGAACTTCCTGACACCAGCGCTTGCGGCAGCGCAATCTTCGAAACTATAATCCGGAGTTGTTCTGTTTTCCCCTTGACGGACATGCATCGTTCGGGTGATTTGCTAACGGAGGCACTGTGCCCGTAGGAACCGCGTTTCACGAAAGAACGCTCGCCCTGTGCGAGAGCCTGAACTTCAAGGAATGGTCCGGTTATTACACCGTCGGCGTCTACGAAATGACGCACGAGCATGAATATAACTCCATTCGCAACTCCACCGCCCTTATTGATATTTCTCCTCTTTTCAAATATCACGTCACGGGCCGTGACGCGACGAAACTGGTCAACCGGATCATTACGCGAGACATCAATAAGGTTGCGGTCGACCAGGTTATCTATTGCTGCTGGTGCGATCCCGAAGGCCACGTCATCGACGATGGCACAATTACTCGCCTTGGCGAAAATGAATACCGATGGACCGCAGCCGACCCCAGCTTGCGCTGGTTCAAGCAAAATGCTCTCGGCCTCGACGTTCAGGTTGAAGATATCTCCGAAAAAGTAGCCGCCCTTGCCGTGCAAGGCCCCACTTCTGCGAAGCTACTGAAGGCTGTGAGTGACGTCGATATCGCCAAGCTAAAATATTTTCGAGTGGCTCACGGCAAGATCGCGGGAATTCCCGTCGATATCTCGCGCACGGGTTACACAGGCGATCTGGGCTACGAAATCTGGGTCAACTGGGGTGACGCGATAAAGGTTTTTGATGAACTGATGGTGAAAGGCCGGGCATTTGATATTCACCCCGCAGGCATGGTCGCACTCGATATCGCACGCATCGAAGCCGGACTGATTCTCATCGAGGTTGATTACACCTCCAGCAAGAAATCCCTGATCGATGACCAGAAATACACGCCCGCCGAAATCGGCCTGGGCAAGCTTGTCGATTTGAAGAAGGAAAACTTTGTTGGCCGGAACGCGCTAGTTCTTGAAGAAAAGAAGGGCGGACCTGCACGATCGCTCGTTGGGCTGGAAATCAACTGGAGCGAAGTCGAGGCCCTCTACGAAAAAATTGGCATGGCACCCCAGGTTCCAGCAACTGCGTCACGTGTTCCAGTCCCCGTCTATCGCGGCGGCCGGCAAGTCGGCAAGGCCACTTCCACCACCTGGTCGCCAACATTGAAGCGCATGATTGCGCTTGCCTCCATCAACCGCGACAGCGCCACCCTCGGATCAACTCTCAGCATGGAACTCACTGTGGAGGCCTCCCGCAAGACCGTTTCCGCGAAGATAGTTCCACTCCCCTTCTTCAATCCGGCTCGCAAGACCGCTTTGCCGACACTAGACGATCAGGCGGCGCCTGATCGTCGCTGAATCATTCCTCTGGCCTTCCAGGACGTTCGGGAGAGAAGCCATCCGCCAACGGATTGCGTCGTCTCCTCATCGTTCTAACGAAGGTGGCGGCGATCGCTACGGGGTAGCCGCAAGCCTTGAGAGATGAAGCAGTCTTTCACGACATCGTCGCTGCGCGGACCTGAGCAATAGCGATCACAATGTTATGGATTCAGCCGGTTGTATTTCCTCAAAATTGCTTTCAGTTGGTCATGCGGTATCGCGGTCACGTGATGATTGTCGATGCCCGTCATGGATTCCGCAGCAATCATCGCATTGATGATCGCTTCCTCTGTCGCCTGCACGGTCGCGGCAAAGATCGGGTCGAGTGAGTCGTTAGGCATCATCTTCACATCCGCGATCTTGTCTGGGACACCAGCCGACGGATTTGCCGTTGAAAACGCTATAAAAATGTCGCCCGATCCATTCCCCGAAATACTGCCGTTACGCCCCAATCCGAGTGTGGCTCGATGAGCGAGTCTCTTTAGCTGATGCGAAATTAAAGGCGCATCGGTGGCAATCACAATGATAATGGAACCTTGCTCGGAAATTCGGGAGAGCTGGTATGCGTATGGATCTTCGGAAGAAATTTCTCGTCCAACCGGAATTCCCGCAATGCGCAAGTTCTCCCGTGATCCGTAATTGCACTGTACCAGAACTCCAACGGTATACCCGCCGTCCTTTTCCGGAAGCTTCCGCGAGGATGTGCCGATGCCGCCCTTAAATCCGTTGCACACCATTCCAGTGCCGCCCCCGACATTGCCTTCTTCGACCGAGCCACCATGCGCGGTGTCAATCGCGTTAAAAGCGTGCTCTGGCTTAACGTGGAATCCGTTGATGTCATTCAACCAACCGTCCCATGTTTCTGCAACCACTGGCAACGACCACCAGTAGCCACTGGCATCCGGCTGCCCGTGTGCGACGCGCCATTGGATGACCGCATCGCGCACCACCCCGACGCTGTGGGTATTGGTGATCATCACCGGGCCCTCTAAAAACCCGGATTCCTCCACCCATGTTGTGCCGGTCATTTCTCCATTGCCATTCTGCGCAAACCATCCGGCAAATACGGACGTCATCATCGAGTCTTTTCCGCGCGGCAAAATCGCTGTTACTCCTGTGCGCACCGGTCCCTTTCCAATGTTCAACTTGCCTTCGCCGGAAATAAGCGTGGTATGACCGACCGTTACGCCATTGACATCGGTAATCGCGTTGTTCGGTCCGGTGGTGCCATCGAACGGAATACCAAGATCGCGTGCACGCGGTTTTTTCTCCGCTTTCTCCTGACTCAGGATCGGCGCGGCGCAAAAAGTAGTGGCGAATATGAACGCGAATAGAATTGCGAATCGACGCAGCAAGAGTTTCTCCTTGATAAAAACAAAATGACGAATCGGTTTTAGATCAGCCGGCAGTTGCAATCAAGCAGAAAAAGTCTTGCCCACTGCATGTTCGAGAGCATCGGCAATCAGCTGGGACTCGTCAGGAGTCAGTATAAACGGCGGTGCCAGCAAAATATGGTCGCCGCGCATTCCATCGACGCAGCCCTGTGTGGGATAGGTTAGGACGTTTTTTTCTAGCGCAGCGGCCTGGATTTTTCCTGCAATACCAGCTTCTCTTGGAAACGGCTCGCGTGAACTCTTATCCCTTACAAACTCAACTGCTTGCAGAAGACCCAGACCACGCACTTGACCGACATTCGGGTGGCTTTCAAGCGCCAGCAGGGCCTTCCGCAAGTCTGCTCCAGCGGGAGTCACCTTCTCAAACAGTTTGTGGTCCTCTAGATAATCGAAAACCGCATTTCCGGCCGCTGTGCAAACCGGATGCGATTGATACGTAAATCCATGCATGAAGGCAGCGCTCCCTTTTTCATAGGCTTCAGATATACGTGGGGCGACAAGCACCGCGCCAAGAGGCGCGTATCCGCTGGCAATGCCCTTCCCGGTCAGAATAATGTCCGGTTCGAGTCCCCAGTGTTGACTGGCAAACGGCTTTCCCGTGCGGCCCATACCGCACATAACCTCATCAGCAATCAGCAGAATCCCGTGCTTGCGGCAAATGTCCGCGATGCGTGTCGTGTATCCGTCAACCGCAGCCGCCGCACCAAGCGTAGCACCTACCACGGGCTCAAAAACGAATGCTGCCACTGAAGCCGCATCATTCTCGCCAAGAAAACCATCGAGGTCATCTGCACAGGCCAGATTGCATTCCGGATACGTCTTTCCGAACGGGCAGTGATAGCAGAAGCACGGCGACACGTGGCCCCAGTCCGGGATCATCGGCGCATACGGTGCCCTTCGAGCAATATTCCCACTGACCGACATTGCGCCAAGTGTGCTGCCGTGATAGCTCTGCCTGCGCGAAACAATTCGGTATCGACTCGGCTGTCCGGTTTCGAGAAAATACTGGCGGGCCAGTTTGATAGCCGTCTCGGTCGCCTCCGACCCACCTGAAGTGAAGTATACCCGTCCGCCATCCTGAAAATTACGGGGTGCAATCGCCAGCAGCCTTGCCGCAAGTTTCTCGGCTGGTGCTGAATGAAACTGTGAGGTATGCGCAAACGCAATCTGGCTGGCCTGCTCCGCCATTGCCCGTCCAATTTGTGTAACCCCATGACCAATACTTACGACAGCCGCCTGTCCGGATGCGTCCAGATAACGCCGTCCATCGGCCGCAACGATCCAGCTTCCTTCGCCGCGAACTGCAACAGGATAGTCCTTCCGCAGATTCCGTGAGAAAAGCGAGGAAATTCCAGTGGTCGCGCTCATAATGTGATTGTAACAAAAGGTCTGGTAAATCTCCGTCCCGAGACCAACTTGGCGCGTCGTGCCCACAACCGTGCCCCACATGTAGCACGACATACTGTGCGATACTCGTTCGGGCCTGGAGGCTTTCCTTTCATGATTCGTTTTATGATCCGATTCGGAATTCCCTTTCCTTTCGGCATGGTTGCATTCTTTTTGATCCTCCCTGCATTCGCCCAGCCGGTCGGGACGGCTGCGGAGAACGAGCGCACCGCATCCGATGCAGTCCTCGCGGTCGATTTGCGCGAGGCACCCAAACACGTTTTCCACGCGAAATTGACCATTCCGGTCAAGAGCGGCCCCTTGACGCTGGTCTATCCCAAATGGATTCAAGGGGAACATTCACCTACGGGCCCAATTCCTGATCTAACCGGATTAAGAATGTCGTGCGCAGGAAAAGAGATTGCCTGGCGGCGCGACTCAGTCGACATGTTCGCATTTCATCTTGAGATTCCGGAAGGGGCAAACAGCCTCGATATTTCACTCGATTATTTGTCGCCTGCTGAAGCCAATGGTACGCGGGAACGCCCCGCGAGTACCGCGAAACTGCTCGTACTTAACTGGTACGTCGTCGCTCTCTATCCGCAGGGCGCGAATACCGATAACCTGACTTATCTTCCGAGCGTTCAACTGCCGACGGGGTGGAAATACGGCACTGCGCTTCGATCTGCGCGCGAAGGTTCAGGAGAAGTGGCCTTCTCGCCCGTTTCTCTGACGACCCTGATTGATTCCCCACTGATTGCCGGGCAGTACATGAGGGACATCGACCTATCGCCCGGCCAGAAACCTGAACACGTGATTCACATGGTGGCTGACGGACGCATCGCGCTCTCGCCGACGCCAGATGAAGTCCAGCACATGCGTCAACTCGTTGCAGAATCCGGGGCACTTTTCGGCGCTCGTCATTATGATCACTATGATTTCCTTCTCACCCTCAGCGATCACCTACCCCCGGACGGAATCGAGCATCACCAATCGAGCGACAATCGCACGCCCGAGGGTCTTTTCCTCGACCCGGATATTCTCGAAACGCAGATGGATCTGCTCTGTCACGAGTTCACGCATTCATGGAACGGAAAATACCGTCGTCCGCAAGGACTGGTCGCTACCGACTATCAGACTCCGCTGAAAGGTGATCTGCTATGGGTCTATGAAGGACTCACGCAGTATTACGGCGTCATACTGACAGCTCGTTCGGGCTTCTGGACTCCGGACAAGTTCCGCGAAAACCTTGCAGCAACCGCCGCGTACCTGAACTATAGCCGCCCCGGTCGTAGCTGGCGCAGTCTCGAAGACACGGCTGTAAGCGCACAACTCCTTTACAGCATCGGTGAAGACGGATCTTCGTGGCGCCGTGGCGTGGATTATTACGATGAAGGCACTCTCCTGTGGCTCGAAGCCGATACGATCATCCGCCGTCAAACCAGAAACAAACGGTCTCTCGACGACTTCTGTTACGCATTTTATGGCGGAGAAAATACTGCTCCGAAGGTAGTACCTTACAGTTTTGGGGACGTAGTGACTGCGATGAATTCAGTAGCTCCCTACGACTGGGAAGCGTTTTTTAGACAACGCTTGTCAACACACGGGCCCGGTGCGCCACTCGGCGGCCTCGAAAACAGCGGCTGGAAATTGGTTTTTACTGACTCGATGAACGATCATCAACGCTCCGAGGAAATCACCGACCAGGAAGTCGATGTCCAATATTCGTTGGGTTTTATGGTTCATCTGTCTGGTGGGGAGCAAAGTGACCGCGTTCTGGAGGTCATTCACGGCTCACCTGCAGACATCGCCGGTCTCGCCTCCGGAATGCAGCTGATTGCTGTGAACGGCCGCAAGTGGACACCTGAAATCTTGCTCGATGCTATTCGGCACGCGAAATCGAGCAAGGAGCCGATCGAACTTTTGCTTGCGAGTGGCGATTATTTCCAAACCTATCGAATCGACTATCACGGAGGCGAACGCTACCCGCATTTGGAAGCGATCGATGGGAAGTCGGATATTCTCGCCGACATTTCGCGGCGCAGAGCGCCCGCCGCACCTCTTCCAACAACGTATTAGTCGCGATCGATAGAGTCTGCTACGAGAGAGGTCAGGGTTTGACGGACAGTTCGCCCGGACTTGTTCGCACAATCGGCCGTTGGAGTTTGACGGCCCTGATGATCAATTCCATTCTTGGTGTCAGTATTTTTCGCCTTCCCTCCGATCTGGCCTTGAAGCTCGGAGGGCTAAGCCCGCTTAGCTGCATCGCCGCGGCGTTCGGAATCCTGATTATCGCAGCGTGCATCGCCGAAGTATCTTCCTACTACCAGGAAACGGGCGGCTTGTATCTGTATGCGCGTGATGCTCTCGGCCCTTTTGCGGGACTGCTGGTGGGTTGGCTCACCTGGCTCACCAGAATTGCCGCTCCCGCCGCGGCAGCAAACCTGTTCTGCGCGTATCTGGGGCAATTTCTTCCAGTTCTCGCGAACCGCAAGGGAGAACTCCTCGTTCTGGCGGTACTCATCAGCCATCTAGCACTCCTCAATTATTTCGGCGTGCAGACTGGTACCAGCGTCAGCAATTTCTTCACAGCCGTCAAAGTCAGCTTCCTCCTTCTTTTTATTCTCGGAGGAACTCTGGCGCTGCTGTTCAGACCAGAAATACGTGTGCCTCTCACCCTGCCCATTACCACCGGAAGAGATTGGTTTAGCTCTATGTTGCTCCTGGTATATGCCTTCGGGGGCTTCGAAGGAGCCCTTTTCGTCGGTGGGGAGTCAAAGAATCCCAGGCGCGACACTCCCATCGCGCTCCTTTCCGCTCTGGCCGCAGTTGGCATAATTTACACCGCGATTCAATTTGTAGTTGTTGCCACTTTGCCCGGGGCCGGCACGACCTCGAGCCCGCTCTATGATTCCGCTCTTCGTTCGCTCGGCCCCACCAGCGCAACCGCGATCGGCATCGCTGCCTTGATTTCCGCTTACGGATACCTTAGCGCGAATCTCCTCCATGCTCCGCGCATTACTTACGCGCTCGCGGCAAAGGGCGATTTCCCGTCCATTCTGGCTGCGGTTCACCCCAGATACCGCACGCCCTACGTTTCCATTATTCTCTATGCTAGTTTTGTGTTTGCGTTTGCGGCGTTGGGCAATTTTAAATGGAATGCCGTGCTATCCGCAGTTTCGCGCCTGGCGGTTTATGGGGCGATGGCCTTCGCCGTCCCAGTCCTACGTCGCAGGCGACCTGGGCAAGCGCAATACAAATTGCCTGTGCCCTATCTATTCGCAGGACTTGGCGTTCTCTTCTCTCTGATTCTGCTTACACAGATGGGCCAGAACGAATTTATGATCGTCGCGGCCACTTGCGCCATCGCTCTTATTAACTGGCTGGCAGTGCGCAGAATAGCGGTCAGGAGCGGATCATGACGAAAACCAGAACCGGGGAGGCTTTCATGCCCGCAGATGAGTACGGCCACTCCCTGCCACAATTTTCTGTAAATCTCCTTGTTCGGGATGTGGGAATATCCGTAGCATTTTACGGCGACATTGTCGGAGCAACCGTCCGTTATTTCGACAACGATTTTGCCGCGCTCGAACTAAATGGCTGGCAATTTATGCTCCACGCCGATCATACCTACGACCGCCATCCCGCCTATTCGCGATTGCGTGCGGCCGGTTTGCGAGGTACAGGCGCGGAACTGCGCTTCCTCGGCGTTGATCCCGACGCAATCGAACAACGCGCCAAACTGGCAGGTGCCACCATCCTGCAGCCTTCCAAGGATTTCCCTCATGGTTGGCGTGATGTGATGCTGGCCGACCCCGATGGATACATCTGGGCCTTGGGCCGGCCAATAATTTCAACAAATCCTTAGTCTCGTCACTGGTATTGCCGCCCGGGCCGTGCCATGATCTTTTGTTTTGATATCTACTTTGCAGTTAAACAAGGCGGTTGAGCCAGGACAGAGGAGAATGGAATGAAGGCAACTCGGGCAGCCAAAATATTTTCGATTCTGATGATCGCCAGCTTTGCAACGGTTTACGCCAATACAGGAGCGCAAACCCCGGCAAAGCATCCGATAGCATTTGACGATCTCATCAAGATTCATCGGGTCTCTGCTCCCGAAGTTTCTCCGGACGGCAGGCTCGTCGCTTACGTCGTCTCTACACCCGATATGGAAGCAAATCGCAACGTCAGCAACATCTGGCTGATCGCCACCAGCGGAGGCGACCCCATCCAGATCACGCAAAGTGGACATGACAACTCTCCTTCCTGGTCCCCGGATGGCAAGACCCTCGCCTTCATCTCTTCACGCGACGGAAATTCCCAGGTCTACTTACTTCCGATGGACGGAGGCGAAGCCAAAAAGCTCACAACGCTTTCTACCGGCGCTGATCTGTTCAAATGGTCTCCCGATGGCAAAAACATTGCGTTCACCTCGGCTGTCTATCTCGACTGCAAAGACGACGCCTGCAATGCCAAGCGAGATGAGGAAAAAGAAAAGAGCAAGGTAAAGGCTCGCATCTACGACCACCTTCTCTACCGTCACTGGGATCACTGGTCAGACGGCAAACGTAGCCACCTCTTTATCGAGCCTGTTGACGGCAGCTCCCCTGCCCGCGACCTTACGCCGATTGCTGATTACGATATTCCTCCCGACGAGCGCGGAGGCCCAGCAGACCTCAACTTCTCGCCTGACGGCAAAGAGCTCTGCTACACCGCCGTCCCCGACAAGGTCGAGGCAACCAGTACGAATGGTGAACTGTTCATCGTTCCAATTAGCGGGGGCGATTCTAAACGCATCACCAAGAATCCTGGTTTCGATGGAAACCCCGTGTATTCACCAGATGGAAACTTTATCGCCTATCACGCGCAGACGACTGCCGGGTACGAGGCAGACCGTTGGCAATTAATGCTTTACGACCGGAGATCCGAAAAGCTAGAGGACATCTCCGCAACTTTTGATCGCAGCGTTACGGATATAAACTGGTCTACGGACAGCAAGACAGTCTATTTCACTGCCGAAAACGAAACCTTGCAGCCAATCTACTCGATCGAGGTCCGTGCAGGTGCCACACCGAAAAAACTGCTCGATGGGTTCAACGCCGCCTATTCCTTCAGTCATGATCAAAAGGTTCTGGTCTCGGAACGGACCAGCCTTACGCTGCCCGCGGAACTTTTTGTGGCGGGTGCTGACGGCAGTGACCCGAAGCAACTCACGCACACTAACGACGCGATCCTTGCCAGCATCGAAATGAATCAGCCGGAGACGTTCTGGTTTGAGGGGGCCGAAGGCACCCGAGTCGAAGCCATGCTGATCAAGCCGCCAGATTTCGTTGCCACTAAAAAATATCCTACTCTGGTCCTGCTGCACGGTGGCCCGCAAACGATGTGGTCCAATGCCTGGGGGTATCGCTGGAATGCCCAGGTTTTTTCCGGTGCCGGCTACGTCACGCTGATGATCAATCGACGCGGCTCGACAGGCTACGGTCAGAAATTTACCGATGAAATTACCAACGATTGGGGTGGCAAAGCCTACGTCGACATCATGAAAGGCATCGACGCTTCCATTGCGAAATATCCCTTCATCGATAAGAACAGACTTGCCGCTGCCGGTGGTTCTTATGGCGGATACATGGCCGATTGGCTCGATACGCATACCGATCGCTTCAAGGCGATCATTAGCCATGCAGGCGTCTACGACAAGGTTTCAATGTATGCGACCGAAGAATTGTGGTTTGAAGAACACGACCTGCAAGGCACCCCGTGGTCTGCACCAGAAAATTACAAAAAGTGGTCCGCTTCGACCTACGCGGGCGATCTCGCAAAATATAAAACGCCGACGCTCGTCATCGCAGGGGAACGGGACTATCGCGTACCCTACACCCAGTCGCTCGAGTTTTTCAGCGCGCTCCAACGCCAGGGTGTACCTTCAAAACTGCTGATTTTTCCCGACGAAGGTCACTGGATCCTGAAGCCACAGAACAGCCAACTCTGGTACAAGACCTCTCTCGATTGGCTTGCAACGTACGTGAAGTGAATTTATGGCGGTCAGCGGGCGGACTTCACACTTCAGCCAATTTATTTAGGGTTCGTCGCAGAAAGTGGAACAGGTGATAGAGCAGAAACAGCGATATCACCACCAGCACCACGACAACCACGATGGCGAGTGTCGGGTGAGCGGTCGCGAACCATGTCAGCCACACGGCTAAGACGTCTTCGCCGAAACTCAGCGCCCAATTGCTGAAGGGCTCAGGCGTCATATTCGCCGCGGCTCGGGCACTCGCCTTTGTCCCGTGCGAAGTCAGCGCGATACTCCCAGCCAGCAGCGCGGCTCCCCAACGCAACGCGGGTGGTGCAGCTGCCGTTGCGCTAAACGCCAGCAATCCGGCCGCCGGCGGACCTATAAATGTGTGCACGGCCTGCCAGACTGAATCAATGTAGGGAAACTTGTCGGCCAGAAACTCCACTACATACAAAAACGCGGCGATGCCCAGGACAAAAGGGTTCGCCAGAACATGCAGGTGTTCGGGCAGGTTAATCAGTCCGAACCGCTGCAGCAACCCGAGCGTGGCCACAGTGGCATACAGGTTTAACCCGGACGAAAATCCCGCGCCAAGGACAAGACTCAGCGTTTCGAGTGGATTCATAGCCTTCCCAATATAAAACGCAGATTAGGCGGTACCTAAAACGATATCACGAATGTTGCTTCTAGGATGGAGTACTCCCGACA
>CAVRSA010000003.1:0-1249185 GCA_963723725.1 Candidatus Acidiferrales bacterium | reverse complement strand
GAAATCCAGCTGAGCGCGCAAGAACAAGAAGCAGTGTTTCGTGTGCTTTCTGCCGCAATCCGGGATCGTGCAACACAGATTGATGCGGTTCTTGAAAGTAACCGGTTAGCCGAGCGTAGGTCCGCGAAGGCAAAAGTCTAAGAACACCAAAGCCCCCAGGTCGAGTCTGAGGGCTCCGGGATATCGTCTGCAATAGCTTCGACGGCGGCAGACGCGGGAGGTTGAATGCAGACGCAGGATAAGGCCAGCGGGTCTCGACGCGCAAGCAGCAAAACGAATCCCTTCGAGAGACTAAAACCTCGGCACGATGGCTGGAGTTCACAGCGATTCGCCATGCCCGGCGCCACGCAACGCAGAGAGCTAGGCGGTGCGACATGACCGCCAATAGCCAATTAGGGGACATTCCCGAAGAGCTCCGCCGACTCCCGCAATGGGTTCGCTGGCGAATTGAGAATCGCAAGAGCGGCACGACGAAAGTCCCAATGCAGGTCAGCGGCGCACCAGCAAGCAGTACTGACTCGAAAACTTGGAGCACCTATAAGCAAGTACTTGGGGTTACCGGACAGTTTGACGGAATCGGGTTTGTTTTCACGAAAGAGTCTGGTTACGCAGGCGTTGACTTCGACAAATGTCGCGACCCGAAAACTGGGGAAACGGAAGCATGGGTGCTGGCCATTCTCGAGGAACTTGACAGTTACACTGAACTTTCGCAGAGCGGCACGGGCTGGCACGTGATTGTAAAGGGAAGCCTACCCCCGGGTGGCAACCGAAAAGGCCGTGTCGAGATGTACGACCACGGGCGTTACTTTTGCATGACCGGGGCCATGGTGCCTGGCATTGGCCGCCGAACGATAGAGAGTCGCGACCTTGCGGGGCTACAAAAACGAATGATGGCCGGGAAATTTGGATCGTCATTAAAAGCAAAACCAGCGAGAGATGAGTCGGCATCTGTTTACGATTTCCGGCTCATTGGGAAGGTCGAGAAAGACAAATTGGACTTCCAACGCGGCAGTGTTAGAAGAAGCCTTCAGAAAGCAATACCCCGAACGCTACGCGGAGCGCAATCATGAAAAGGGCGATCGCAACGGCAAGAATTACACCCTTTACTCGATTGAAAAGTTCCTCGCAGGCAACCAAATGGACTCGAATCCGACCCGGGTTGGTTCGAGACGAGAAGATTCGAGCAACGCGGAACGTTTCGCCGAACAGCACTGTGACACGGTGTGTTTCTGGCACAAACGAGACGTTTGGCTTGTTTGGACAGGTTCGCATTGGCAAGAAGACGGTGCTGCACGAGTTGTTGAACTCGCGAAACAGACGGCCCGTTCCATCTATCACGAGGCTGCAAGTATGTCAGAAGATGCCGCCGCGAAAATGGGCCAGTGGGCAGAACGCACCCTTAACTGCGACAAAATTTTGGACATGCTGAAACTTGCGAAGAGTGATCCGCGCATCGCGGTCACCACAGACAAACTCGACTCGAACCAATACCTTCTCAATTTTGAAAACGGGACAGTTGACCTTCGCACCGGGAGCTCAGAGCGCATCGCCGCGAAGACTACATCACGAAGATCGTCCGCTCTAAATATACGCAGGGCCTCATCGGTCCGCGATGGCTGCTGTTCGTTGAGCAAATGTTTGGCGATCTGGCTGACTGGGTGCAGAAAGCCATTGGGTATTCGCTCACAGGCATCACTAGTGAAAAAGTTGTTTTCCTATTGCTCGGACCTACCGACACCGGAAAAACAACGTTCCTCACAACACTAAAGACAATTTTCGCGGATTACTCTTCAATGCTTCAGATCGATACGCTCATGTGTAGCAGGACTCAAGACAGCAATATGCTTGCGGATTTGGCCGATCTTCGTGGCGACGCTTCGTTGTAACAAGCGAAACTGAAGAAGGACAACGGTTACGTGAAGCAAAACTGAAACGCATTACGCAAGGCATGGGCGAAATCAAGGCTGTCCGCAAGTACGAGAACCCGATCACCTTTCCTGAGACCCACAAGCTCTGGATTGATGCAAACTTTGCTCCAGCAATTCGTGGCTCGGACGACGCAATCTGGAAAAGGCTCTTCCCATACCGTGCAATCACAAACCAGAAAAGAAAGACCCTAAACTTCCCGGCAAACTGCTACATGAATCCGAAGGTATCGCCAGTTGGGTCGTTGCTGGAGCGATTCGCTATTTCAACGAGGGGCTCGAACGCCCTGAGATTATCGAAGTGACTCGGGACTCCTGGAAGACTGACATGGACTTTATCGGTGACTTCATCTCGGAATGCTGTGCCAAGAAAAAGGAGCATCTATCGGTGCATCTGAGCTTTACCGAAACTTTTATGATTGGACTAAAAGACAAGGCCATGACGACCCGATCAGTCAAACTGCTTTCGGAACCCGCTTGTGTAATCGAGGTTTCGTGAAAGGTCGGGAATCAGGCACGGGGCGAACAACGTATTGCGGTCTCAGATTTAAGAGAGGATGTGAACGGTTGTGAATAGTCTGTGCAGAACTCTTCTTGCGTGAGCTTATATGCAAACTTTTGCCCGAACCGTTCACAAGTGTTCGCACCGACCGTTCGAAAACAGGGCTGCGAGAGCGCCGACCCAGGCAACGCAGGTGTGAAAAACGCGGTGAATATGATGCTCATCCATGAACAAAGCTTCGGACTACTGGCCAAGCGTGGCTGCTTCGCAAAAGAATGCTGTGATCAGTGCGGCAGAATTCTTGGCCCGGTGTGTTTCACTCGGCAGAGCGATGTGGGTGTTTGGTGCAGCCGCAAATGTAGAGGCGATGGCGATCGCAACACAATCCGCAAAGGCGGACGGCCGCGCAAGTACAAGACCGAGCACGACCGGCGAAAGGCGGAACGACGACAAAACTCAGAGAGGCAAAAAGCCTTTCGGGAAAGAATCCAGCGTAACGCAAAACCCGTTCGCAGCATTCGCGAAACAAAAGACTTACAGGCGCAAAAAACGCCTCTCTGCCCTACCCCCTTATCCCACCTCATTCGTGCCAGGAAACGGGCCTATGCAGGGAAAGAAGCACGAACAGGTAAGCGATGGTGATAACGGCAAAACTCGGGATCGTGGAAGAGATCCTTGAAGGTACATCGAGGGGTGCGCCGGAGTTCGTCGTTCGACACTACTCGCCGGCTGAGATTGGAAAGCTATGGAACTGAGCCCCGATACCGTTCGCAATTTATTTGAGAACGAGCCCGGAGTTTTGCAAATTGGGGAGACGTCGCGCCGCGGGAGACGCCGCTACGTGACGTTGAGAATACCTGAATTTGTGTTGGCCCGTGTACATCGGAGGCTTTCGAGAGTATAAACTTATGCCCGTGCTCACAATTTATCGCAGACACTCACGGAAGTGCAGACATCGCACGTGCCACCGAAATCTTTGCAAAGTCGGAGAGCGCAATGATGGCAAACCGCCTAAATGCATTTGTCGTTGTCCTCTTTGGGTGGACGGCTTTCATGAAGACATTGAAGTTCGCAGGTCACTGCACGAAAACACGTTGGAGGCGGCACAGGAGGAGTTGGAACGACTAAAGAAAACTTGGAGCGGAACAACAGCATCTCAGGTGGAAGCAGTCACGATCGAACATGCGACAGCGCAATACCTCGCCGACGCACGACAACGTAATCTTCATGACTCGACGATCTATAAGTATCGATTGCTTTTTGCCCAATTGAAAGCGTTCGCCGAAGAGAGGGGCTTGCGATATGTAAAGCAACTGGATCTCGAGGTGCTTCGAGAGTTTCGAGAGGGCTGGAAGGACGGCCCCCGCTCTCGCTTAAAAAAGTTAGAACGACTGCGTGCCTGGTTGAATTTTTGTGTCGATAGCGAATGGGTCAAGACCAACGCCGCCCGAAAGTTGAAAGTCCCCAAGGTCGGAGATCGTCCGACACTTCCCTTCTCTCGTGAAGAGATGTTGAAAATTTTGGCCGCGTTTGATCCCTATGGCAAGAGTGCAGGCGTGCCAAACGCACAGCGACTGAAAGCATTTGTTCTCCTGCTTCGATACAGTGGAATGCGAATCGGAGATTGCGTTCAATGCAGTGTCAGTCGTATCGACGGTAACAGGCTCTTTTTATATACCCAGAAAACAGGAACTCCCGTTCGGTGTGTACTGCCTGACTTCGTCTTGCGAGAATTCGCCGCAGCACCAAAGTCTAGCGAGGGTCATTTCTTCTGGACCGGCAAATCGAAGTTACACAGTGCCGTTGGAAAATGGCAGCGTCGGCTCCAAAGGCTTTTTGAGTTTGCCGGGATAGAGGGTGGCCATGCCCATCGCTTTCGCGACACATTCTCAATCTCACTTCTTCAGGCAGGGGTGCCCTTGGATCGCGTTAGCGTGTTGTTGGGTCACCGCAATATCAGGGTCACTGAGAAGCACTATTCCGCTTGGGTTCGGGAACGGCAAGAGCAGCTCGAATCCGACATCAAAAAGGCGTGGAGCGAAGACCCCGTTTTGCTCATGCAAAGTACACCTCAGGTACACAGAAAGGGAGCGCGTCCAATTAATTTATTTTGAGTGGTTTAGATTGGTAGGGGCGGTGGGGATCGAACCCACGACCTTCGGCTTAAAAGGCCGCTGCTCTACCACTGAGCTACGCCCCTAACTTCTTCACTTTACAGTTGATTACGGCGACGGACGCTCCCAACTCAGGTTCCGACTGACAGCTCAGGACTGACTCCGTCGATATGACCGATCACGCCGCGGCATCCGTCCGGGGAACCCCTGCAGGATACGCCGTAGTTATAAAGGTCCGGCGCAAATCTTAGAAGCGCAAATCTCCTGTAATTAGCTTACCACAACGACCCTTCTAAACCTCGCGGAACTCGCCTACCGGATTGATTTCTTCGGTCCGAGAATTAACGGTAGAGACGATCGCATCGACCGACCTCGTTTCTTGAGGGCGACGCTCTCTCCAACACAAGAAAATCAAGAACCGCGCTAAAAAGCCACGAGATCCCCGCGAGTGCCTCTCTTAATGACTTCGCAAACCATTAAGGTTCTCTCAGAATCAGAACAGAAATATAGAATTCTTTCATTAGAGTAAAAGAACTATATTTGACTGAACGCTTCAGTCATACTTGACGCTCTTTTCTTCCAAGTCCCCGCGAGAATTGAACATGTCCGTGAAGCAAAGTGTTTCGGTCCCGGAAGGGGTTGAATGTATCCCGGCGTTGAACTTCGTCTTTATCGATACGTCTCTGTCCTTGCGGAGGAATTGAATTTCACGCAAGCCGCCATGCAGCTGCATGTCTCGCAGCCTACGCTTAGCAATCAGATCCGCGAGCTTGAACGAGAACTCGATGTAAAGCTGTTTGAGAGAAAAAGGGGATCCCCGCAGCTAGTGCTGACCAGTTCTGGCGAAGCGTTCGCGGCGCAAGCCCGTCTCACGCTCCTTCATGCCGATCGCGCCATCCAAGCTGCGCGAAACGCCCCTGGACGGCAGACGGCAACCTTGAATCTAGGTTATTCGCCACTGATCGATTTTCGTGTGGTTTCGAAGGTGCGTCACTACCTGTCCACCGAGCACCCCACCGCCGCTGTTCGTTTTGTGAGTGGCCACACCGCGGAGCATGTTGATGGACTAATTCGTGGACGCCTTGATGCAGGCCTGGTAATTCTGCCTGCGATCGAGAGTCGGCTGACTTTCAACGTTTTGCATCGGGAGCGATTGGTCCTGGCGCTGCCCAAGCAACACTCTCTTGCAAAGAAAAAACACATCGAGGTAACAGATCTGCATCAACTTCCCCTGGTTAAGATACGCGGAGATATTGAACCGCGTTTCGGGAACAGTCTGAAACGACTTTTTTCGATCATACAAGTACAGCCACAGATTATTCACGAGGTCACGACCCAAGCGGAAGCGCTCGAAATTGTGTCGCATGAAGGGGTTGCGGCAATCACCACATCAGCGGCCATGCACGGAACGAGTGATCAAATTGTTTTTCGGAATTTTCTTGATGAGGTCCTGACCGTCGAGACAAGTCTTGCCTACTGCGGGGAGCCATCTTCTCCTATCCTAAAATCGCTGCTGACATTCTTGTCCGAGTCGTTCGAGCCGGTCTCCAACGAACCCGAAGTCCGTAGAAAGGTCCATCAACTGTTCTTGTTTTAGGCTCTTGACCACTTCAGTCGCAATCCCTTAGTCCAAATGCCGTGTTATCACCCTGGTTCGGAGAGAACTTTCTTGGTCCGAATCCTATCCGGCGTCAGAATTTTCGCCACGGCTTCCAAATAGGAACGCTCGTGTACTGGACGCTGGTTGGCTTGTCGAACAGTTCTCGGACCTTGCCGAAAATCCGTTTCAAAAGAGCGAAGTCAGGAGTAGCGATTCTCATAAACGAAAAATAGCCCTGCGTAGTACAGGTGTCAACATTCGGTACGGCGGTATCGCCTTTTCCCCGGGATGCTCTGGCACCTCTGAATAGGGAGAAAGGGGCAAAACGGGAGGCGGGGGCACTAGTCCCGGAAAGGGGCGCCGGGGACGTGGACTTACCGATTCGGCTTAACTAGATGCCGTAGTTTGCGAGGCGAAGCCCGTCCTTGTAAGCATCGCGCGCTTTCGACGCTTTGGCGTGTGAATCGTGCTCCGCCAAATGGGCACTGTCCCAATGCTCCATAGCCACCATCGAGTGGTCGGGAGTAGCCAAAGCTTCCTCAGCCCGAATGGCGTCAACCCACTCATCTACCGCTTTCTTGTAATCCACCCTCAACTGATCCAAATCCGATTTGCTCATAGGAACGGCAGATTAATGGTACCCGGCGGCCCTGTCAATCGGATGACAGAAGTTTAATAAAATATTCATAGAGAAGAAATCCATCCTTTGAGCCAGCGCCGTTCGGATATGTATTGACCCCATTAGAGCGCGCCTCGCCTTGAACGAGAGTGCAGCTTCGCGGGATACTACTTCCGCCATGAATAACCGCTCGGTGCCCTCTGCAATCATGTTGCCGCATCTCGTGTACCGCAATCTGTCGGAAGCCGGTGCCTGGCTTGCGCGGGTATTCGGATTTTCTGAACATTACCGGCATGGTCAACCGGTAAGCGGAATCCAGATGTACCTGGGCAGCGCATACATCATGTTGACTGGTCCTCGAGAGGGCCGCAGCGATAGCCCGGCGAAACTTGGATATGGAACGCAAATGCTGACAATCATCGTGGCGGATGTTGAGACGCATTATACGAAGACCAAACGTGAGGGTGGCGCAATCTGGGAAGAGCTTCACGAAACTATCTATGGCGAAAAACAGTATGGGGCCACCGACCTTGAGGGCCATCGTTGGTTGTTTTCGCAACATGCTAAGGATGTGAGTCCCGAGTCATGGGGAGCAAAGATTCCAGTCCATAAATCCTGACGGCAGTTCAGGCAAATTGCAACCGCACTCAATCCTTTTATCGCGAACAGAATAATCTTTAGAATCCTAAATGGGTGCCTGATACAGCGAGGGCCTCAGAATTCCCTCTTAGGTAGGGCTTGCTTCGAACCGACTCGGCCAGCGGTAATTTCAGCCACGTAGTAATTTTCAGCGGTCACAGGAATCCCAGCGAGACGGCGAAGTATCGCGATCTGTCCGACGTGAGTCAAGGCATCGGCTATGGGGCCTTGAAATAGCTTTTCCGTGCTCACCTGCAACGGAAGATCGGAAGCAACGTAGGCGTCCAGCGCCTCGAGCGCGTTGAAGAAGCGTTGGGTTTCCTGGGCCCACGGAAGGGGCGTCGAATTATGCCATTCTTGCTTTCCTCTGGCCATCGACAGCGCCCAGTCCAGGAGATCGCCAATGTGCGCGAGAATCTCCGCGGGGGTACGCACCTGTTCGCCACTGCGATAGTGAGCAAACGTCTCGGGAACTTCGCGCAACAGCTTGCCGCCTCGATATGCGAGCGTCGCGAGGGTATGACGGAATAGATGTCGAGCGCTATCCATTATGGGGCCGAGATTAGCAGTTTCTCCCAATGGCCGGCAATATGGAATTTATCGTAAATCGGACGAATAATTGGATGGTCGCAGTGTCACCCGATGCAATAGAGAAGGCCCAGCGGAACACTAAAGGACGTCTATCACTACGAGAGTGATGTCATCCTGCTGAGTCATCGAAGCGGGTCGCCACGAATTGATCTCGCTGAGCAGCGTACTCATCAGTTCGGGGGCCGAACTCGACTTGTCAGACAGAATGATCTGTTCGAGTCTTGTATCACCGAATGCGTGGCCCTTTGCATTTTCGGCTTCGATTAAACCATCCGTATAGAGTAGAAAGCGGTCTCCAGAAATGAGTGGTATCTCGCGAAGGGGATATATCGGTTCCGGCACAACGCCCAAGACTAACCCATTACTTTCGATCCGCTCCAATCTCGCGCCCCGTAACAAGAGCATCGGGGGATGCCCGGCTGCTGAATAGAGTGCTTTGTGACTCTGCGTATCGATGAATACATAGGCAGCGGTCACGAATTGATCGCGAGACTGTCCAAAAAAGGTGCGGTTTAACCTGCTCAGTAGCTCCGGCGGGTTATGTGCCCAGGCGACGACGGATTTAATTGCGATCTTGAGCATCGATGCGATCAGTGCCGCAGGAACTCCATGACCAGAGACATCAGCGATCAAAACACCGACCCTGTATTGATCGATGGGAATGAACTCATAAAAGTCACCAGCGACCGCCGTCATCGGGCGATAAGCGGCGGTGACAGAAAGATCAACTACTTCGGGACTGTCGCCCGGAAGAATCGAGGTCTGTATCTCGCGAGCGATTGCGAGTTCCCTGTCAATTGACAACAAGCGACGTTCGTTGGCAAGAACCAGGTTTAGAGCGACATATCCGAACGAGAGGAGGAAAACGCCAAACCCGAGCGTGTCCCAGATTGTTGAACTGTGACGGCCCAATGATCCCGAAATACTGGAATACAGTGCCTCGACAGTGAATATCAGAGTCCCAACAAGCAGGATTTTGCGGTCAGGTAGGACGAGAAACTCACGCGCCAGTTTCGGCACTACTACGACTGTCAATAAAACGGCGATCAGGCAAGCGGCGAGTAAGTTGTTATAGGGGAGAAGTCTATTGCTCGCGCCGGTGAACAGGAAGATGACAATTCCCGCGAATCCTATCACGAGGCTCGCGAGGATTATAACGGTGAGCAGAGCACGCAGTTTGCCCCGGCTTAGCTCAAGCCAGGCACGCGCTGCGACGACGAGGATCAGATATGTAGTCCCAGTGTCCAGGTACAGCGCGGTCACCTGGCACCATTGAGGCAAACGGGCCAAAGAAGCAAGCGAATCGCCGAAACGCAATATTCCATACATGCCGCTCCAGATCCCCAGCCACACAAGGATGCCCGCATCGGTGCGGCGACGCATCGCCGCGATGCCGCAAGCGAGCAATCCAACGAACACAAAAACAGTTCCAGAAATGATGTCAGCTACCTGACCACGAAGTGTTGCCAGAACTTGATCTTGCAGAAGCTCACCTCTCTAAACAGGGCTACACCCGGACCGTTAACCTGTAGCCACGCAGAACCTGGGACTACGGATGCTCCTTTTCAAACTCCTTGAATCCTTGTCATGCCAGTTGCGTAATCCGGGACTTTAGGCTCGTTTCCTGACTGGGCAGACTACCGAGATCGCCCATAACCCTCCACTGTACCAATTACTGAATCGATTCGGACTAGCCTTCGAACGGTATTCACTCTTGCACAGTTCCGGAATTCGACTTCTTGGTAACGTTTGAGTGTCTGCGGACTCCGTTCGGTCCCTGACGTGAGGACATTCTAAGATGAAAATGACAAAACGCATTCGGCAAGCGGGTAGCGTCACGATTGTCGACATAGGCGGGCGGATTGAACTTGGCGAAGAGAGCGCCGCCTTGCGCGAAACTCTTTGCGACTTGCTGGCAAAGGACATAAACAATCTGCTTAATTTGGGTGACGTCCATTACATTGACAGTTCGGGACTAGGTGCCTTGGTCAGCGGCTACACCAGCGTGGAAAAGCAGGGTGGCGAACTGAAACTCTTGAACCTAACGGATAAAGTTAGCAACCTAATGCAGATTACGAAACTGTACACGATCTTTGACATAGCAAAAGACGAAGCTGCGGCAGTCAAGTCATTCGGTCAATCTCGCGCAGCGATCGCCTGACTCGCTGATCGTTCCGAAACCGAAGATCGATTTCTTCCTCATCTACCGAATCACAGGTAAGCTGTGCAGAATATTCGACGGTTTGTCTTTCTGCCGCAAGCCTGCCCAGACTGAACAACCTGTTCTCAAGCCTCCAGGCGAGGATCAACAACCGGGTAACCGATTGCGAAATGGTAGACAACCTGCCCCGCCCTGGGGTCGAGGCCAAGGTATCGGTTCACTTCGTCGTCAAAAAAGGCTCCCACGCCCGTTGCTCCGAGACCGAGTGCTTCAGCTGCGAGATACATTCTTTGGCCCATAGCTCCCGCTTCGAAGTGAACGTATCGATATCCTCGATCTCCATACTTGCGGGTGGCGAAGTCAAAATCGCCAATCATGCTGAATGCTACACACGCGTTCCCTGCCAGGCCTTGACCCAGACTGAGAGCTGCAGCGACCAGGCGTTGGTCCCCTTCCTTGATTTTCTCAAGCTCTCGCTGCTCGGGCCAGTACCTGTACACTCCCGGAATTAGGCCTCGAACACGGTGGACATAAAGATACAGGTGTACAAAACGAGCTGTAGCGAAATCGGCAGCTAAAGGTTCTTTGGTGCTTGCGAGAAGAGTCGCAAGCTGTTGGGAAGAGATCGAATGGTCTCCGGCTATGAAGTTAAGGGCCGACCGGCGCCTTCGGACGACCTGACCGAATGAATCGTTTGTCGAAACGTGGCCGGGCAGCTTGACTTCGCCGCGGCCAGATTCCTTCGCCCGATATGCATGGGGGATGCTGACTTCTTGAGCAAGCTTCGTAGCAGCGTGAATTCTCTCGATCAGAGGATAGGACAATTGTTCTTCCGAGAGCCGGTTCGGCTGGCCACCATAGGAAACCGATTGGGCCTGGACAGGGCTTCCTAGCGGAATGGTTGGGCCATGAATTTCAATGATTAACATAGGCCACTCATCCTGACTGAGCAGGCAGGCGCCAGCCACTTTGTCATCTGAAAACTGTCCAAACGAGAAGCTCTCGCACCCGATAGCTCGCGCCGCCAGCGCAAGAGCCTGCCACGCATGCCCGATGTCATGCAAACAATAGCGATATGCGCGCTCCTTGTATTTCCATGCTTCACGCCATGCAATTGTTGTCAGAACAAAAATGAGTGGGGGGGAGGTGTGAATCAACGCTGGGCCAAAATCTCCAAGGGCTCGTTGTTCTGCCATGTGGGAAGAGGGGCGATAGTGATACAGGCCATCGGGCCAATTGAGCAAACCTTTCGTGCAAAAGTGAAATTCAGTCGGATGAAGATTGCCGGAGGAAGGATTGACCCGGAGAGAGTAAACAGCTCCTGTGGACGCGACCCGCTTGGACGCGCTAATAGACGCAGAATAGAACATCAACTGTGAAAGGAACTCCGCTCCGTCACGCGCCGAACTGTTCCCTATTCTGCCGTCGAGTACTTCAAGAGCTGGGATCCCCGGCGACGGAGGATCAGCGGGCAGATCCAGGACCGGCGTACCTTCATAATGGCGAAATGGATTGGGCATATTGGCCCAATCCAGATAGTGCTGGGTTCGCTGGAGCGACTCGCGACTATGCTTCGTTCGTTCATGGTATTCGAACCAGTTCATGCTGCGCCCGTCCTGAGACCACTATAGCAAGCATCTATTTGTTCTCTGGGCGACTTGCCCCACAGGGGATTCTTTCCCTGCTAATCGAACTGCGTATCAGTGGGATTTCGCACGATCGGCGGGTCGGGTGGGGAGGTCGAGGCCGGGTTCGGGGTGGTCGAAGGTGCCGATCAGGTGGATTGGGATAACGGCAGCAGCGTGTTTCTTGCGAAAAATATTGTTGAACGGCTTTAAAAGGACAGACTTCATGCCAGTAGTCATTTTTGAGAATTCTACGTCGGTTGTTAGCGTGCCGTGCAGATCGATTTTTGTTGATTCAAGATTGTAGGTTCCACTCATCTGGGCACTTGCCCCGGGAACGGAAAAGCGCAGATCGTGAAGGTTGGCGGTCGCGTCATGCAGGTCGACGTGTCCGCTGAGATCGCTGATCACCGCTGCGGCGTCGTTTCCCTGGTCTGTTTTTTCGCCTTGGGCACGTTCACTCAGCGCGTTCACGCTGTCTTGCGTCGTGGCGTTGGCAAAGTGACCACCTTCGATTCCAAAGTCCCCGAGGATGCTAACCCTTTGAAGGAACGTGCGCTTTTCTGGAGGGACGGTGACACGAGCCCGGAAACTGGTGATTCCATGAAGTGGAGATTCTGGCTGGCGGATGAAAAGATAGAGAATGTCTTCGATCTGGCCGTTACGAACGGTCAGGTCGATCGAGGTACGCTTTCCCTCCTTGTCGGGATGGTGCGCGATTTCACCATTCGCTGAGATTTTGGTCCGCAGGAAATTCGCGTCCACGCGTTCGAGTTGCACATCGCCATTCGTACCATCAATGAATGCATGAAACGCGCTCTGAAGATGGACCGAATGGTGACTTCGCGTTACAGTGAAATTCGGGACGTCGACATTGCCGCGCGCTTCGATATGGCCCAGCACACCTTCGAAATTATCCTCAGAAGACAACAAGCCTCCGATGCCCTTGAACACTCCGAGATAGGCATTCTGAAAAGTGTATGTTCCCGAAACGGGGGTTTGGCGCGGATCGCTCGGGCTCCACGGGCCGAACTTGCCTTTTGCACGCAATTCGCCAGACGGAAGAGGAATGTGAAGCGTGGTGATGTAGGAGAGGGCGAGTCCGTCGCCTACCGAGAATAAACGAAGCGTGTGTATATCGAAGAGCAAGGACGAAGAGGAATTTTCACGCTCAATCTCTACCAAAGATCCGTCTGCGATGAGCTCGCCGATACGCGTATTGGAATGAGTAGACCGGGAGACTGAAAGGCTGTGCCGTTCAGCTGGGACGTGCAAACGGAAGGCCTTCAACGTGATGCGGGCAAGATAGCCAGGACGAAGCAGGAGGTCCGGATAGCGAGCTTCGATCGAGAGATGAGTGATTGTCACGAGAGGCGGAGTTCCGGCGGGCACACCCCCTTGTCTGAAGACCAGATTGTCGAGAGTGCATCCCGGGTTTGGAAAGTAAGTCGGGTGAAAGTTCTCGAAACTTATGGTCCCACCAAGGGTAGCTTCGAGAGCCTGCTGAACCTTCGGTCCCGAAAACGGCCAATGCACAGCGAGGATAATCAGGAAGATCAAACCGAGGAAAGCCGATGCTCCGATGGCTAATAGTCCCAGGGTCTTGATTTTCACCGAGCCACCAATCGAGGGAAAAGGCTGATCTCAGATACCCTTATCGCGTTCTAGGGGAAACGTACGGGCCCTTCTCTTATACTCAGGAACAGCAGTATCGACCTATACCGAGAATCGTTGAGTTTACTGGTGGAAAAAGTTGAAACACGGAGAGATGTTTACAGCAGGTTTATCATTCACTTGGCACCACGTTACTCATAATGTGGCAAAAGACTGACTGGCAGCCAGACGGTTTTCTGACAGACTTCTTCAACCGAACCAAGCAGGATTTATGAAGACAGGTGTTGTCCAAGCCACTGGTAGGCTTGCTGACGAACCTGCGCGGGGAAAGCGTGATTCCCTCCGTCCTCGTCAAAGTAGATTACTTTCAGCTCGGCAGACGCTCCCAGTTTGCTGTAACGCTCACGTGCATGGGCTTCCATTCTCCGGGTCTCGGCGACATGAGCTTCGCTCGAAGATTTGTCCCGAGGATTATCTTGTCCCCATTCCCAAAGCCCCCGGGTGAGCAGTACGGGGCGGGGCGCGATGAACGCGAGATAATCATCCGAATCACCGACGAGCGCCAGGCGCGGCATGGCTAGTCCCCCGATGCGTTTTTTCGGAGCGTTCTCATTGAAGAAATTCACCATGCTGAAGAGGCCGCATGACGAGACGCCGGCTTTCACTCTGGTATCTGCATACATGAAATAGACCAGCGCGTTGCCGCCGGCAGAATGCCCTATCGCTCCGATTCGATCGGTGTCTACATAAGCGAGAGAACAGAGCAGGTTAGTCCCTATTATTAGGTCGTAAACTTCTTTTCCAGTGTAATTGCGCCCACTCAGCAAGAGCTGGCCCAGGCGATGCTCAAAGAGATCCGAATCGCGTTCGGCATTGATCGATTCGATATCGTTCGGCATAGCACGTCGACGCTCCGCGTGACCAAATCGGTCTGGACACAGGACGACGTATCCTCTTTGGAACAATTCGAGGCCATAGAACAGACTCTTGTCTCCGGCGAGGCCGGCAGGCTCTGACTTGCCGATGTGAGACTGAGGACCATCCTGGTGAATTGCCAGAATGGCGGGGAGTTTTTGGCTTTCTCCGTGGTCAGGCACAAAAAGATACGCACGAATGAGATCAGCGGGAGTGTTGAAAACTGGATCGGAGGGCTCGGAGAGAAACTCAATCTTGTAGCGCCAACCCGTATCAAGTTTGACGGACTCAAGGACAGTGAAGGCCGGCTTCGGTTGAGCCGGTATTATACCTAGAAGCTCTGTGAGCTCCCCGTGCAGGTCGCTCTGAGTTGTTTGTTGCACTTTCTGGTCTGCCAAGACCGGCCCAATGGCCATTGGTACACCAAGCGCGGTCATCCCCGTAAGAAAGCCTCGCCGAGATTTTTGGTTCATTCGCAAACTCCTCGTTGGCGGTAGCCGTTGAAGATACGGAAGAGCCTACCCAATTGTTCCGCGGTCCGTTCTCGGTGGCAAATATTGGTATTCATTCATCTATCTGCTTTTTAAATGCTTCACGTATAGACGGTGGTTATACCTCGCACCGTAGGAAGTATTGGACCCAAGCTGCAGAGTCCCGTACCTTCCAATCCATGACATCGGCAACTCACAAAAACGGAAAAGGAGCAAGCGAACGATATGAGAAAACCCAATCACAGGCAGCGAACAGGCGTCAGGAGGGTACTGCGTTGGCCACTCACTCTCGGAACGCTTCTCGTGATGGCCGGTTCCACACGCGCACAAAGCGGCTCGCCGTGGGAAAACGCGGTCAACGTACTCCAACAGTCTTTCACGGGACCGATCGCCAAAGGACTTGCACTGATCGCGATCGTCATCGGAGGCCTTACGTTTGCATTCGGTGAGGGTGGCGCCAAACGGACTTTCGCGGGAATCGTGTTCGGAATCGGAATGGCAGTTCTTGCGGTCAATTTTCTCACATGGCTATTTGGCGTTTAATCACGCGGAGGCAACTGACTATGAACCACAAGCCCGTTTTCCGGTCGCTAAATCGCCCGCTCACCATTCTCGGAGCAGAGCGAAAGCTCTTCTTCTTTGCGCTGGTACTCGGAGCGTGTGTCTTCAATCTGTTCAATAGTCTCGGCGGAGCTGTAGGGATGTTCCTTGCCTTATACCTCTTCGCTCGATGGGCAACACAGACTGACCCACAGATTCTCCGATTTCTGCTGAATTCAACAAGAATCAGAAATCAGTACGACCCCATGAAATTTGAATCGATCGCTGTCCGGAGAATCCGTCATGTTTAGACTCAAACAGATTACCAAGGAATTCGACGCGACAAGTTCCCTGTGCAGCCAGGTCAACCTTTTCGGCTTCATCGATGAAGAGACATTTCTCACAAAATCTGGCGACCTCGGGATCATCTTGGCCGTTGACGGGGTGGACTATGAATGCCTCGATACAAACACGATCGACAATCTCACTGCAAGGCTCACCGCAGCATTTCGGGTTCTTGACGAGCGCTGCCGCGTTTATCAGTACCTGTTCAAGAGAAATCGTGAACCCCTCCCGCTCGTCACCTACGCGAACCCTGTCGTCAACGCCGCAATGCAAAATCGCGTCAACTATCTGAACTCCAAGGCTGACTCCCTGTATTCGATCGAGATCTGCTTCGTCATTCTCTACGAAGGTTTCCGCCACAAAACGTCGTTCCTGAACATATTGGGCACGCTCCGATCGAACCCTCTTCAGGTGATCCGTGAACTAATTGCAATGATCTCCACTCGCCGGCAGGTCCTGCTGATCGAGAGTGAACTCGACCGGTCAAAAGCCGTACTGCGCGGGAGGATCCGTAACTTTTGCACCCAGGTCGCGGACTTCGCGGGTATCAGGGTTATGCCAAAAGCAGATGCATTCCGTATTCTCAAACAGATCCTCAATTTTTCTCCCTTAAAGATCGACAATGCACGCCTGCAGCACGATACGTTCCTTGACTACTATCTCTGCGAATCTCATCTCGAATGCCACCGCGGGTTTCTCCGGGTCGATGACTACTACGTGAAGGTACTTACGCTCAAGGAACCCTCGGCACACAGCTTCCCGCTTATTTTCAAGAAACTCTTCGAAGTGGAAGGCAACTACTTCATTTGCACGGAATGGATCAAACAGTCGCCGCAGAAGAGCCGTTCACTCATTCATTCTCGGCGGAGGCACTTTCACAATACCAAACGTTCCGTAACCAGCTACGCAACCGCCTCTGACAGCCCCCAGCAGAATGAAGACATCCTGATCGATGAATCCAAGGAAGCTCAGGTTCACGACCTGGGCGAAGCGTTAAAAGAACTCGAGCTCAAAGGCAATTATTTCGGTCAATTCTCACTCACCGTAGTGTTATTCGACAAGGACCTCGCCAAGATCGAACTTGCCTCCTCCGAGTTTTACAAGCACTTCAGTGTCCACGACGCTCAGTTGTATGAAGAAGGTTACAACCTCTTTAACTCCTATCTCGCGACAGTGCCAGGAAACCACGCCTTTAACCTCCGCTCTCTCCTGATTCTGAACACAAACTACGCCGACTACTCCTTTCTTTTCACCTTGCATTCGGGAAACAAGCTCAATACGCACCTCAAACAGGAATACCTCGCTCTTCTTGAAACCAATCATCGAACACCGTATTACCTGAATCTGCACCATAAGGATACGGCACATAGCGTCATCCTCGGCCGTACCGGTTCTGGCAAGTCGTTTCTGCTCAATTTTCTGATTACGAACTTGCAAAAATATGATCCTTACACGTTCATTTTCGATTTGGGCGGAAGTTTTGAACACCTCACACGGCTGTTTGACGGAACGTATGTCAAGGTCGGACCCAATACTCCGGAGTTCACCATCAATCCCTTCTGCTTGCCAAAGAACAAGCAGAACCTCGATTTCCTCGCGCTGTTCGTGAAGGTGCTTGCTGACACTCATGCAGGCGATGGACTGTCGGTCGACCAGGAACAGGAGTTATATCTACAGATCGAGAACCTGTATAGCGTGGAGCCAGAGCTCCGGACCCTTGGGGTCCTTGTGAACACGCTTCCGCGATCCCTTTCACTGAGACTGCAGAAGTGGACTGCAGGCGGGCAGTTCGGTTCGCTCTTTGACAATGTCCACGACACCGTGACGTTTTCGCGATTCCAGTGCTTTGACTTTCAAGGCATGCAGCAGTACCCGCAAATTCTTGAGCCGCTTCTCTTCTACGTCCTTCATCGGGCCAACCAGGCGATCACCAACCCCGAGATTTCTCATGTATTCAAGGCGTTTCTGATCGATGAAGCATGGATCTTCTTCAGGAACTCCCGCATACGCGCGTACATCATCGAGGCCTTGAAAACATGGCGCAAACAGAATGCCGCCATGATCCTTTCCACCCAGTCCCTCGATGAGTTGCGAACCTCGGGCATCACTGACGTCATTATCGAAACATGTGCCACCAAGATTTTTCTGGCTAATCCGGATATGGACCGCGATCTATACCGAAATCAATTTCATCTCAATGAAAAGGAAATTGACCTCATCTCGACGCTCCTGCCCAAGCGGCAATTTCTGATCAAAAACCACGACGTCGCCAAGGTTGCGAACCTCGACGTGGACCGGAAGAGCTACTGGCTATATACCAACGACCCATTCGACAACCGGAAGCGTAAAGAAGCGCTCGAAGCGCATGGATTTGAACGAGGACTCTCAATTCTTGCCGGGGAAGTTGCATGAACGAGTCGAGCGTTCACCCGGATTCGGAGCGAAGTAGTAATTCCACAGGAGGCAACAATGCTTGGTAAGAGCAATCTACGGTCATCACGTGTGGTTCTGATGAGCTTTATCATCGCTGCCCTGGCGGTCATCTTTTCGCCTGGCGTCCATGCCCAGCCTGGTGCACGCACGGTTCAGTATGCGGAGACGGACATTGTTCAGATTCGCGCGAAGATACGCTTCTCCACGCTTATCGTGCTTCCGCCAAATGAGGAGATTTTGGACGCCACCACCGGTGACAAGGAGTTCTGGATCATCAACGGAGCTCACAATCTCTGTTATCTGCACCCCGCACAAGCGGGTATCAGAAGCAATCTGAACCTCATTACCTCGAATGGCCATGTCTATTCGTTCCTTCTTACGGAAATTGGTGGCGGTTCATCCTCAGAGCCCGATCTGAAGGTCGTCATCGAGCGCAAAGAGGAGTCCACGATCGGCGGAGCTGCATCCGTTCCTGCTCTCGCGCGAGCATCCGAAGTGCAGGCATACAAGACCGCTGCCGATGCCGCACGAGCGGAAGCAACCCTAGCCATTCAGGCAGCCGAGGACCGGGCACAAAAGGAGATCAGCCAGTACAGGGAGCAGTACGCCGAAAAGCTTCAATTCGATTACAGCTATGAAGCAAAGAGTGCGAAAGCACCATTCCGGATCGCGGCGATCTATCACGATGAAAAGTTCACTTATATCAAGTGTGATGCCCAGGAGAAACCCACCATATACGAGGTAAAAGACGGAAAACCCAACCTCATTAATTTTGAATTGAGCAATGGCGTCTATGTGATCCCGAAAATTCTGGACAAAGGCTATCTGACAGTCGGGAAGAAACAACTGCCATTTGAACGTCACCCAAGCTAGGGCAACTGTAAGGCGCGACAAGGAGACAGCAATGGCAGAATCGAACCAACGCACGAACAGCATGGAAGGCGGTTCCCAGGCTCGGGCAACCGTCGAAAAGAAGACACAGAAGCCCGCCGGCTTACTACCAAAGAATACTCAGCAACTCGTGATTCTTGTCGTAGCGGTGGTGATGGTGCTGATCATGTGGCTCACCGGAAACGGCAAGCGAGGGACACCGGCAACAACCCGTGCCCCGGGTTCGCGTGTGGAGTCACTCGATCCGGCAGCAGTACAGGAGTTTAAACAATCCATTCAAAAGGACCAAGCCGCGACTCGTCAGCCCGTCTCCCAAGGTGACCGAGGACGACTCGAGGCATTGGGCCTCGCGGACAGAATTCCTCCCGGCACCGTCCCGTCTCCGGATGGGACAACTCCCCCAAGCTCAACCGTTATCGGCGCAACGTCGGAAAAGCAGTCATCGCCTCCGGATCCTGTCAAGGAAGACAAAAAGAAACGCGAATACCTCTCACTATTTGCTCCCAACGTCGCGTTTACCTCCAGGACTGGCCAGGGAACGGGAAAACCTGTCGGGGAACAACACGAAGGATTGGCAGCGCCTCTGCCAGCAATCCACGAGGCGTTGACGCTCAACCGGGAAGAAGACGAACAGCACGTTTCCGTATCGCGAATTCAGAGCTCAGCAGCGAATCGCCCAGCCTCGCCGGTCCGTCGGGATCTGCCTACGAGCGATCCAGAAACACAGGGAGATCAGAAGACCGAATACGGGGTCTCCCATAACTACGACAGTTCACAGCCGGGATTGCCCGGCACCTCGGGCGACAAGACGTACGTTCTGTTCGAGGGAACGGTTCTGGAGACCCTGCTCATCAATCGTCTGAATGGCACTTTTTCAGGCCCTGTGAACTGCCTTGTGACAAACGCTATCTATTCACACGATGGCCAGCACGTTTTGATTCCGGCCGGAACAAAACTTCTAGGCGAAACAAAAAAAGTGGAGGCTTTCGGTCAACAGAGGCTTGCCGTTTTCTTTCACCGGCTCATTATGCCCGATGGATTCTCTGTAGCACTCGATCAATTCAAAGGCCTGAACCAGATTGGTGAGACTTCGCTCCAGGGCAAGGTGAACGATCACTACATGCAGATTTTCGGCGCTTCCCTCGCAATCGGCGTCCTGGGTGGTATCGCTCAGGCGGGGACAGGAAACGTGTACACGAATTCTGCATTCGATCAGGCACGCGCCGGATTTGGTTCGAGTCTGGCAAATTCTTCGATGCAGATCCTCGACAAATTCCTGAACATTTTGCCTACGGTAACGGTTCGGGAAGGAAGCCGCGTAAAAATCTACCTCGCAGCCGATCTCCTGTTGCCAGATTACAGTCAACATTCCGTTCAACTGGATATCACAGGATTACGCAGATGAGAACGAAGCCGTGCAAAGGAGATTCAAGAAAATGAAGCCTTTTTCGAAAAAAATCGTCGCAATCGCATTTCTGTTAGCGTTGCTCGTCCTGCCGGCCGTCTCGTATGGGCAGTTTGGCGGAGTCGTTTATGACCCCACCAATTATGTGAACGCGGTCCTGCGCTACAACCAACTTGTCGAGCAGTTGGCGCAACTGAGGCAGACCTATCAGCAGGTCCTGAACCAGTACAATCTCGCTCTCCAGATGTCGAAGAATCTCGTCAATATGCCTGTCCGCTACCGTGCGATGTTCTCCGATTGGAGAAACTTTACTGCGAATGATCTCTACGGCAATACGGGTCCATGGGTGAATGCAGTCAATGGCTCGGGGGCGCAGAGTGTCGGTCCGGCATACGTACGTGCCACGGTTCCAATCCTGACGTATGCCCAGGCCGACCTCAATCTGATTAACCCAAGTGATGCCCAGAATCTCAAATCGGCCTACGCATCAGTCGAACTTTCTGATGGAGCCAATGTCTCTGCGTTGACAACGGTCGGAAATGTCCGCGCCAACGCTGTCACCGTGCAGCGACAGATCAGTAATCTTGAGCAGGACTCCCTGTCCGGAGATCCGGCACTCAACAGTGAAGTCAGTGTCCTCAACAAGATCAACGCCAGCAATGTGCTTACACTTCGCACACTTCAGGATGCCAACAACATCCGGCTGGCTGCGCTCGAGCAGCAGGTCATCGAAGCAAAACGACAGAGGGATGTTGATGCCGCAAATCTCAATTTCGCAATCGAGATGCGTCAATCGGCAACGCAAAACCTGGTCCCTTTTACCAGCAACCTCTCTCAAAGCCTCGGTAGTTACCGGCTGCCCTGACCAGGCCCGAAAGGCCCAAACATCAGCGAAAGGGACACCTATGAATTTCTTCGATCAAATGCTGCAAGCCGTTAACAGCCTGGTTCAGCAGAACCTCGGCGTATTCGATGGAATGGGTCAGAACATCTTTCGCGCCTTCGCAACCATTCTCGTCGTTTGGTACGGGGTTAAGGCAGCTCTTGCCTCGGGCGAACACCGGGGCGGCTTTCACTTCGCAAATTTTGTGAGCCTGATCCTGATGATCAGCTTCGGCTTCGCCATGGTGAAGTACTACGATGCGCCAATTCCCGGCTTCGGGAGAGACTTTCATCATCTCGTGACCGACGAAGCTGCCAGTTTATCGAATCAAATTGGACAGGCAAACGCGCAACGGATTGCCGACGATACAGCTTATGTCCTCGGCAACCTCGACGTGCCTAGCATCACTCAACCGGTTGCCATGTTTCTATTTTTCATCCTGATGCTTGGCGCTCTAGCCACCGAAGCTCTTGCCTTGATCGTCGTAGCGTTCGGCATCATTGCGACAGCAGTCTGCATATTGCTGGGGCCCGTTTTCATCCCGTTTTTTATCGTGCCGCAGCTTGACTGGCTCTTTTGGGGGTGGTTCAAGGCTTTTATCCAGTATTCGTTTTACCAGGTCGTCGCGGCAGCCGTGCTCTTCATTGTTAGTCAGTTCACTACCGGAATCATTCACGCACAAATCACCGGACTTATGTCCGCAACTGACCTGCTGAAAGTATTTCCCGTTCTAGTCGTGACATATTTTGCGGCCATCTACGCCATCTTGAAGGTGCCGACTCTCACCAGCCATATCTTCAGTGGAACTTCAGGCAGCTCGGCCACAGCCGTGTTTCAAAGTATTGCCCGGGTGCTGGGAGCTCACGCATGAACGACACTACCTTCAATGAAGCGAAGCAGCTCTACCTTGAGCAATACGCCTCTGCCATCGTCACGGCGGGCTTTTTAAAGATCGCAGTAACCATCCTTTCCGCAGTGGTCCTGGGCCTGGTCGTGATGAACCTCAAGATAGTTCGGACACTCGAGGGCTTCAAGCCAACGGTTATTCGCATCGACGAGATTGGGCGGGCCCAGGCTGTGGCGTACGAGAATCTCGTATACAAACCCGAATACAAGGAAACTAAATATTTCCTAACTCGCTTCTGCCAGCTTTATTACCGTCGCAATCGCTCAACAATAAACGACGACTTCAGCCAGGCTATGTATTTTCTCGACAGCAAACTGGCCAGTGACACGATTCAGGCTTCCAAGCAGAACACGGTGATCAAGACCTTTCTGATGGATAGTCTGTCTCCTGAAAAAGACATTGATGTGCAGCAGGTTGTTGTCGAGCCAATGGAAAAGGCGCCTTTCAAGGCGACCGTCGATTTTTATGAAATCGAGTATTCGCCGGCAGACCATTCGATCTTGCGCAAGACACTCTACACGGCAAGTTTCCTGTTTAGTTTCCGCGACCACGTCCCGAATCAGGACATTCTCGTGAATCCGTTGGGACTCATGATCACCTATTTCCGCGAAGACCAGGCATTTCTGAAATGAAGACGAGAAGTCATCTCACCTCCCTTCTAAAGGACCATCTCGTATGATTCGCAGTGCCTCATTTCTGTCTGTGATTCTGATGACTCTGATTTCCTTCGTACTGTTTAACCGATTGACCTTTCTGGCTCCTCAAAAACGAGTGCTTTTCTCGCACTGTGGCACTGGCATCGCTCTTTATCTGTTCCTGCTTGCGTTGAATCTGTTTGCCGCCTTACTCACGATCGACCGAAAACTGCTTCTTAAAGATACCGGCCGCAAACTTTCGCATTTCGACAACCACCTCCAGACATTGGAGTCGACTGGCAACACCAATCCCCTGAATGAGGTGCAGTAAGCAATGGACCGATCCCCAAATCTAGATATCGAACAGTATGGCAAAACGCCTTCCGGACGATCTCATGCGGAAGGCTGTAACAGATCAGTCCCAGCACCGGACCGTGCTCAGGATCTCCCGCGTTCCCTTCGCAGTTCCGAGATTAGAGCTATGTCTGACATCGGAAAGTTCCGAATGGTGGACGTGACGGACCTGAGCACGTTTGCTTACCAGGGAAACGGCGAGCAAATGACTCAGGACATTCAGAGCCTGCGGGCCAAAGGTCTGATTGAGGAGAGAACATTCTATCGAGCGCACCGCCAGTTGCGGCGGGTCGTAACACTAACCGAAGACGGGCAGAGCGCACTTCGTAAGAGTGGTCAGGTTCCGGATGGGCAGCAGCTTCATTACGGTTTCATGAGAACCAGAGATATTGACCATGACGCCGACCTCTATAAGGTTTATCAAAAAGAAGTCGAGGAAATTCAAAGGCAGGGCGGCAAGGTGACCATGGTACGCCTCGACTGTGAGCTGAAGTGTACGGTAGGCCGGGACAGATTCGCCGCGAACAGACTACCCAAGACACAAAAGCAGGCATCGCTGAAGGCATCGGCCGAACAACATGGACTTTCAATCAAAGCCGGAACAGTCTCCGTGCCGGACATCCAAATCGAGTACGAGACAGTCGAAGGCGCGATTGGCTACGCGAACCTAGAACTTGTTTCTGAGCACTACCGCGGAGACTCAATACGTTCGAAAGCCGACGCAGGATTCAAGGTTTATGCTCGAACAGGGGATTCAAATCGCGTCAAGCGCGCCCTGAACGATAGCGGCTCAATCGATCGGATTCTGTCGATATGAGCGCCGATGCCATTCATGTCGAATTCCTGACCGGATTTGGTTACTCCACTCAGGAAATCGCTTTTCTCGACCTGGTAACGGCGCACTCAGGGTACTTCGTTGAGGATCAATTTCTTGAGTTTACCGGCCAGAGGAAAGGCCGCGCACTACGGGAGTTCCGGGAAAAGCTGGCTGTTCACAAGCACGCCACCTTTCACACCTATCGCAATGCGGTTCCGGTGTATCACGTCTTCGCTCGCAAACTCTATCGGGCTTTCGACCGTGAGGCTGTCCGTACCCGGAGAAAACATGCGCTTGAATACATCCAGACAAGGCTCGTCGCGCTCGATTTTGTTCTGGCCAACCAATCGTGTCAGTTTCTCAAAGGGGAAACTGATAGGGTTCAATTTCTTGCCGAGAAGTTTTCCGTTCATGAAGAAGATCTACCCTGCCGGGCCTATGTAAACCCCAGCAACCGCAAGACCATTATCCGGCACTTTCCAGACCAATTTCCCATGTTCTGCATGCAATCCAGCGGTTCTGAAGAGTGTTCCACCACCTTTACATTTATCGACCCAGGCGGGCTGACCGTGCAACCGTTCGTTACTCACCTTTCCTCTTACATGCCGCTTTTCCGTCGATTGAAGGCGTTTACCTTGATTTATGTCGCTCCGTCCTCCCGACTATTTGGCGAGGCCGAGACTGCCTTTCGGCAGAATGTTCTAGGACTGGACGGCGGGAGACGTGACGATCAGATTCTCCGCTATTTCGAGGTTCGAAGAGCCTGGGAGCGCGACGAACGAGTGCTGGGCGCGGATGTTCTGTTCCTCAAGGATTCGCGACGTCGATTCGCAGGAAGCGAAACGGAGACTCTCTACAAAGAGTGGACTTCTGCGTCACTGTCCGAAAACCAACGGCCCGGGTTTTGGCGCAATACGTTCGATTCTTCCCGTGTGACATTCCGGACAGCGATTCACGGGCGTTCGCTATCGGTATTCTCTGGAAATATGGGTGAACAACTGGAATTTGACACCGAATCTTCGAAGGGCGAGCCAAAAGTAGGATGATACAGCGCGTGCTAAATTCGAAAGATTTCCTCGCTCTGGTCTTGGCGATCCTGACGGGAACACTTCTGTATTTCAAGATGCCATGGCCATTGACAGAATCGCTTCGTCCTCTGACCTGGAATGACTACTACCTGCGTTTGATTGCCGAAAAAGACCCTTGGACCTATGCGGCGCTCAAATTGGGTTATCGCATCATGCTCTTTACAACACCCTTTATAGGTTATTCGTTCCTTTTCTCAGCACTCTACATATTTAGCCTTCGGCCTCGCCGGGTGGACGCCCCACAAGCGTTGCCACCCTATCCGCCAATCGGTCAGCGCGAGAATCTCTATCTCGTACTAGGTGAAGTCCACAACCCTCGTTCGGCTGTTCCCGATGACAATCCTCGATGGCTGACGATTCCTGAACGCGGGCTATTCACTGGCACCGCAATTATCGGAGCGATCGGAAGTGGAAAAACGACGTGTTGCATGTATCCCTTCTCTGACCAGCTATTTGGCTACAAGGCTTCGGATCCTGATGCAAGCGCGAGCGGACTCGTGCTTGAAGTCAAAGGGGACTTCTGCCAGAACGTACAAGCGATCCTCGAGGCGCATGGCCGCGGAGGGGATTATCTCGAAATCAGCCTGGGATCAGAATGGGCTTACAACCCCCTTTACAACGATCTCGATGGTTACGCTCTGGCGTACGGAATCGCTTCTCTTCTCAACAACCTGTTTGGCAAGGGCAAGGAACCTTTCTGGCAGCAGGCGTACACCAATCTGATCAAGTTCATCATCATCCTGCACAAGGTTGGATTCGGATACGTGACGCTATTTGATGTCTACGAATGTGCAATCTCGCCTGAAATTCTCGAGCGCAAGATTCAAGAAGCGGAGGAAGCCCTCAAGGGAAAACAGTTCGTTGCCGTGTCGAAGGCCGTCTTTGAACGATACGCCGAAGAACTCTATCGCGTTGAATTTGAGGCTGACGATACCGGACTCATGTACAGAGCCCTGGACTCTGCTGACGTGCAGTTGGTATTACACAAACACTCAATTCAGGCAGATTTGCAATACGAAACGGGGGACGCCGCGCCGGACCCTGACAAGCTCGAACAACTCCAGGCGGTCAAGCGTTGGTACGAGAATGATTGGAAGAGGATCGACAAAAAACTTCAGACATCCATTATCGAAGGAATTTCAGTCTTTCTCTCGCTCTTTGATGACAATCCCGCGGTAAAGCGGACGTTCTGTCCTCCGGCTGGAATATATAAGGGAGAGAGTGTTGCCTCTGCCCGTCGCCCTCTCCCACCCATTGCCACACTGCTCGAACAAGGAAAGGTCATTGCATTGAACTTTCCTGTCGGTATGAATCCGGGCCTTGCCCGAGCAATCGGGGTGATGCTGAAAATGGACTTTCAACGGGCCGTTCTGAACCGCATTCCTCTCATCGTTTCTAATCCGGCAAAGCATTGGCGTCCCATCGTTTTCATTTGTGATGAATATCAGCATTTTGCCACGGTCGGTGAAAACGAACCGAGCGGCGATGAGAAGTTCTTTAGTCTTTCGAGACAGGCGAAGTGCATTCCCATCGTGGCGACACAGAGTATCAGTTCTCTGAAGTCTGCTCTGCCAGGAGAAGCATGGCGGACTTTGCTGCAGACCTTTCGAACGAAGATCTTTTTGACGCTATCTGACGACTTCTCAGCCAAAATAGCGAGCGAACTGTGTGGGCAGGATCTGAAATGGCGTGTGAACTACAACATTTCGGAAAGTGGCCATGATTCACGGGTCAGTTACCTTACCGGCAGACCCCTTGCCGACAAATCCCACATCAGCACCTCGAAGAGCTACAGCCAGCAGAGAGAATACCGCTTTGATACCAAGATATTTATGGAACTTCGCAATGCCCAGAGCATTACGCTAGCCTACGACGGCGTTGATCCACTGCCGCCTTCTTTTTGCTACCTGAAACCCTTCTACAACGACGTCAATACATCCTATTTTGAACAATTGGCCGAAGGAGAGCTCTAGTGAATGGATTTGAATTGATTCTGCCTTTTCTCAGGCCGATCGAGCATCTGATTCTCGATCCGGGCATCAGCGAAATCATGGTCAATGGGCCAGACCGGATCTTTGTAGAAAAACATGGCTATATCCAGGCCGTCCCGAACGTACGGCTCACCCCCGACTCCCTCATGGTAGCTGTAAAAAACATTGCCCGACGTCTGGGGGACGACATCTCAGAAGCAAAGCCGCTTCTCGATTCCAGGCTTCCCGACGGCAGCCGTGTGGCGGCGGTGATTCCACCTTGCAGCATCCAGGGCATCACGCTAACGATTCGGAAGTTCAATTCCCACAGATTCAAGATGGAAAACCTGATTGAGATTGGCACCCTGACACAAGAGACAGCAAGGATACTTACCCAGAGTGTGCTCGACCGAAAAAACATCCTGATCTGTGGAGGAACCGGAGGCGGAAAAACGACATTGCTCAACATATTGGCGGACTCCATTCCCGACCACGAGCGGCTTGTTCTGATCGAGGACACGGCGGAAATTCAGCTTCACAAGAAGAACATTGTCCGGTTTGAGGCCCGTCGTGAACAGAACGATCTTCCCGCTGTAAC
This sequence comes from Candidatus Acidiferrales bacterium, assembly GCA_963723725.1. GTDB lineage: Bacteria > Acidobacteriota > Terriglobia > Acidiferrales > UBA7541 > Acidiferrum. The sequence continues at coordinate 1,221,523 of CAVRSA010000003.1, read as the reverse complement.
CATCCGGGAGCTTCTCCGCACCACCCTTCGTCATCGGCCCGACCGCATCATCCTGGGGGAGATTCGGGGTGGCGAGGCGTTTGACCTCCTTCAACTTCTGAACACCGGCCATAGCGGCACACTTTCGACCGTACATGCCAATTCCGCGGCACAGGGCATATCGCGTTTCACCGCCTGCGTCCTGCAGAGCGGTATTGAAATGCCTTATCGGGCGATCAAGACGAATATCGCAGACTCGCTGAACATCATTGTTCAGATCGAGCGCAGGCCGGGGATGCGCTTCGTTTCTCAGGTTCTTGAAGTTAACGGCTACGATTCCGATGCCGATCATTACGATTTCAGAACCATCTACGACCGCGAGGACGTACCGTGCATTTCAAAGACAAGCGCAACTTGAGAGTAAGCGAGAATCTAAAAAAGGGTTCAGATCATTATTTGGTAGGAACTCGAGAATACATTGAACGAAACTACGAGCCCAACGATCGACTCGCTATTGTGATTCGAAATCATCTAAGTGGAGAAACGATACAGCGGCTTGCTTCGGCAGAGAAGATCGCAAGTCCCGAGTTTCAGGCATGGCTGCGGCACAAGAATGCCCGCGGAGCAGACATCTACATCTCGCAGAATTCATTTCGTTCCGACGCACGCACCCGGTCAAAAGTGGATGTGGATCAGATCCGGCACGTCTATTTGGACCTCGATGAGCATGGAGAGGACGCCTTGGTCAAGATTGGCGAGAGCGCGGTCGTTCCCGAACCGAGCTTCGTCATCAATACTTCGCCGCACAAATACCAGGTGATCTGGAAGGTTGCTGATATTTCGCCCGCTGAAGCCGAGGCACTTCAAAAGGCAATGGTCGTGGAGTTTGGTGCAGACCGTGCTGCAACCGACTCCACCCGCGTCCTGAGGTTACCGGGTTTTCAAAACAAGAAGTATGAACAGGATTACCGAGTCGAAGCATATTCAGGTAGTGATGGGACATACTCGCTCCCCGATTTTCGAATCTCAGTAAGTGACCGGCGGTTCGAGGCGCAGTCCTTCCGTGAAGCGAAGCGTCGTCCACGCGCAAGCACGAAAGCTACCCAATCCGAACGAGACTGGGCTTACGCGAAACAACAACTTGTTCGCGGTGAACTTCCGGAACGCCTGGTCGAAGCCTTTGTGCGCTCCCGACAAGATAAGTCATCGCCCGACTACTACGCACGTCAGACAGTCAGCCGAGCGTATATCTCGGTCGCCTTAAAGCGGGGTGACAATCCCGCTGAGATTGAGCGGGTCGTTGCGCAATTCGCAACGCACCAGCCTCATCCTGGAAGATATGCCAGACAAACACTCGCAGAAATGAAGTCAGAGCGACAAGGACGAAACGAAATCAACCAACCAGGGGGCGACTCTCGAAATCCGTGAACCGAACTCAAAGAAAGGGGCTGCGCTGGCTCGAAGAGGCTTATGCTATTGCTATTTAAGATGGCAGCGATCCGGCGTCAAGGTGCTCGGGCGTCCCGTCGAGAATCTCGCGGATTCGTGTCGCCAGGGCAGCACGGGTGAAGGGTTTCATCAGGATTGATTGCTGTGAGCCCGAAACGCCATTCCGGAGGATTTCGTCGTCGGTATAACCAGACATAAACAGAACCCGCAGGCCCGGTTTTTTCCCTTTGAGGTTCTCCCCAAGCACACGGCCATTCATCCCTGGCATGATTACATCCGTAAGAAGCAAGGAGACTTCTTCACCGCGCGTGGCAAATAAGGCCAAAGCGCTCTCCGCATCCGATGCAGCAAGAACGCGGTACCCCGACATTTCGAGCTGTTCCTGGGTGAGTTCACGGAGAGCAGGTTCGTCCTCAACCAGCAGGATTGTCTCCGAGCCGCGAGCAACTCTCACGGCCGTTAAGGGGCGTTCTGGAGCAGGAATACCTTCGATGCGGGGGAGATAGATATCAAAGCTGGTTCCTGCGCCAGGATCACTCTTGACCCAGATATATCCCTGGCTCTGTTTCACAATTCCATACACGGTAGCTAATCCAAGGCCTGTCCCTCGATCGACTCCCTTGGTTGTGAAAAATGGCTCAAAAATGTGGATTAGAACTTCCCTGCTCATGCCGACGCCTGAGTCCGTGACGGAGAGTTTTACAAAATCTCCCGCTGCGGAGCCCAAATGCAGTTTTACAAATTCCTCACCAAGTTCGATGTTGGTCGTTTCAATCCGCAGTTCTCCTCCATCCGGCATGGCGTCGCGAGAGTTGACAACCAGGTTCATCAGTATTTGCTCGATCTGTCCCGGATCCGCCTTGACGAAACAAGGATTGGGTTCTAACCGCAAAACCACTTGAATATTTTCCCCAATCAACCGACGGATCATTCGATTCATCTGTTGAACGGATACATTGAGGTCCAGGACGACGGGATGTAGCACCTGTTTCCGGCTGAACGCCAGCAACTGCCGAGTCACAGCGGCCGCACTCTGCACAGCAACACGAATCGAGTCGAGATGCTTTTTGTATACCTCGTCCGGAAGAGTGCGATCGATCAACAAGTCCGAATATCCCAGTATCACCCCCATAAGATTGTTGAAGTCGTGCGCTACTCCGCCTGCAAGCTGCCCGACGGCTTCCATCTTTTGAGACTGCCGTAACTGAGCCTCCAATTGCTTGCGCTCAGTAATATCCTTGCAGGTACCAATATAACGAACAGGTCTCCCCGACACGTCACAATCGGAGATGCCAAAGACTTCAAGCCATCGAACTTCGCCATCACCTCGGATGATCCGGTGTTCGAAGTGAACTGGGCTGCCGAAGAGGAGCAATGCGGTCTGCTGTTCAACTAGCGGACGGTCTTCTGGATGCGTGAAGCGAATCGAATCTTCGAGGCTATTCTGTGGAGTCTCCGGAGGAAAACCAAAGATTTCAAAGACCTTGGGAGACCAGGTCCGTTTGCCCGAGGATATTTCAACTTCAAAAATGCCCAAACCGGCCGCGACCTGCGCTAATCGCAGCCTTTCTTCGTTGAGCCGCAGGCCCTCGTCTACGCGCTTGCGATCAGTGATGTCCATGACAGTGCCAAACATCCGAACGGGACCGCCTAGATTATTTACGAAATGGCGGCCTCGAGCCCATATCCACCGCAACTCCCCGTCCACCCTTCGAATCTGTGCGTCAATTTCCCACGTTCCGCTCACGTGGGACTCTTCGAACCGACGGTGGATTTCTGCGCGATACTGTGGAAGCACGTGCGAAATAAACTTTTCGTAGCTCCAATCCGGTTGAAGAGTCCGATATCCAAATATTTGATCGTGGCGCAGGGAGCGGATGGCGGTGTTGTCTTCGAGATTGAGCTCCCACGTACCCAAATCGGTAAGTTCAAGCGCGATTTGCAGGCGGTCCTTACTTTCCCTTAATTCTGTTTCTGCTCTCTTCCTGAAGGTAATATCTTGCGAGATCCCATAAAGCCCAATCAGAACACCTTTGCTGTCTCTGATCTGACCTGTGGTCAGGAAGGTGGGAAATTCGGTACCGTCTTTGCGGGGGTGGAGAAATTCGCCTCGCCATCCTGAACCACTGAGAGTTTGTGCAAGAATGTCTCGCGTCATATCCAGCGAGTTCTTTTGCGAAACGAAAAGCTTTCCGAAAAAGTTTCCTACAATCTCGTTTTCCTGATAGCCAGTCGCATCGAGCAGTGCATGGTTCACGACAAGGACACGACCTTCGAGGTCAGTGATGCCGATCAACTCGGCGCTATTTTCTACAGCCTGTGCCAAAAGACAAATTCGCTCTTCCGCTCGTTTACGCGCTGAGATGTCACGCCCGATGCCGAGGATTCGGCCATCGGCCATGACCGTCACTCCGACTTCGGCAAGGAACTTCGTTCCGTCCTTGCGTCGGGAAAGCCATTCGCCAGAGTTAACCTCGCCCGTGGTCAATGTGTTCGTCAATTCCGCCAGACGCCCAACCTCTTCCGGGGCCAGAACATCGAAGATACTCATCCCGAGCAACTCGTCGCGCGTCCAACCGAACATCTGGCAGGCGGCTTCGTTGATTTGCTCAAATTTTCCCTCGAGATCGGCGACCGTGATCGCTTCCATAGAAGCGGCGAAGATCGAACGGTAGTCTGCTTCACTCTGCTGCAGAGCCTTTTCGGCCAGCTTGTAGTCTGTGATGTCCTGAAAAACGGTAAGGACACATCGCTGCCCAGCGATATCGAGCTTTTCCGCGGAACATCGCTTGATCCTTAATTTGCCAGACTTGGTTCGAAATTCAATCTCCATTTCGCGCAGTGCGTCATTGTTCAGGATTTCCCGGACCGCCGCTTCGCGATCCTTCGAATTTTTGAATATGCCCAGTTCGATCGAAGTACGCCCGATAATCTCGGCTCTGGAGAAACCGCTGTTTTGCTCAAATGCTATATTGCAGTCAACGAATCGGCCTTCCGGAAATTCGGTGATTACGCTCTCGATCGGCGACGAGCGGAACGCTTTCGAGAACTTGTCTTCAGACAGACGCAAGGCTCTCTCAAGCTGCTTTTTTTCTGTAATATCGTGCGCGATACCCCGCACAATCGGAACTGCGACATCCGAGAAGCGGAGAGTGTTATGGTACTCCCAGATTCGCTGCTCGCCGCTCTTTGTGAGCACAACCATTCGCCCCTTTACAAAACCTTCCTTTTGGATTCTCAGCAGAGATTCATCAAACTGACTGCGGGCTTCTGGGAGGATGAAATCACGCATCGGCCGGTTCAACACCTCTTCTCTGGAATACCCGAGAAGTTTTGCCGGAAGTTCGTTTACAAAAAGCAGCCTTCCCTCGAGGGTATAGGTGCAGATCAGATCTGTCGAATGTTCGACCAAATCGCGGTAGAGGTCCTCGCGCTCGCGCAAAAGCGCTTCGACCTTGCGCTGTTCAGTGATGTCATAATCGACTTCGAGAATCGTGAAGCTATCGCGGGGGCCCCGGTCTACTGTCCAAGCAGCTCGGACGAGCACTTCGATACCATCCCTTTTGGTCCGTTTCAGTTCTCCGCTCCATTGTCCAGCGCTTTCAAGAAGAGCGTTGGTCTCGGCTGTCGGCCCTGGATATTCCGTATGCAATAGTTCCGCAATTCTCTGCCCAATCGCTTCCCGGCGAGTCCATCCGTAGACCTCCTCCGCTCCTTTGTTCCAGTAGATGATCCTGTCTTGTGTGTCACGCATTATGACGGGCTCAGTCGCCGCATCCAGTAACCGAAGTTGCGTCTCCAGTTGGCCCTCAGTGCGTCGCCACCGAGTATCAATTAGCCAACAGATCAATCCGAAGGAAAGGCAGAAGTAGAACCCTCCAAATAATCCGAAGGGATCCGTTCCAAACTGGCCGTACGGAGGTAGAAAAAAATAGTCGACCAGGAGAGCAGACAGAACCGTTGCCAGAAGACCTGGGCCCAGTCCACCGTAGAGCAGGGAGACGAGGATGGCAGCATAGTAGGCGAGATACGGGAAGCGGTATGTGTCCGGGCGCAACCACATTGCAACCCAGGTACTCATCCCAATTAGCGAGAACGTCACCAGGTATCTGACGAATACCGACCGTTCCCCACGGCGCAAACCACCGGTCAGCGCCAGATTGAGCCGCTCGAAAAAGCTCACGACTTGCTCCCGAACAATTGCCTAAAGGACGGCAGGCTTCGAAAAGGAAGTTTGGGGCTCGGGATACCGGAGGGTCGCGTAACTCGTTCTACCGCGCGAACGCAATTGCCGAGCAGCAGAGGATTCGGAGCCGCCTTGAAGGAATCTACAGGCAGACCGAACAAGCTCCCTGCCTGAATCAGTATTAGACGGGCCGGACGACATAGCCGATCAACTTGCATACTCACTTTTCTTGACAGTCGACATAGCAAAAGATTCGGGACGAGGTCTCGGGAGGCGATCTACTGTGGAAGGCTGTCCATTTCCCCGACTTGGTTATAACAGAAAGTATTGTATGGCAGGTGACTATTAATGATCAAAGCGACCCCCGCTTTCGGGAAATCTGCTGGATGAGCGTCGCAGTCAGTGTGCAAGGATGTCGATTGCGACCAGGGTAATGTCATCCGTCAAGGCAGTGCCGGGCGCCTGTCCAGCCCACTTCGAGAGTTCAAGCATCAAGGTATCCAGAAGTTCGTCCGCATCCTGCCTGGAATTGTTTTCAAGGAACTGCTTCAAGCGATCAGGACCAAACTCTTCGCCTGCTCCGTTCATGCATTCCAGCACACCATCGGTGTAGAGAAAGATCCTGTCTCCGACAGCGACCGGTAATTCAACCGAGGAGTATGCGCCCTCCGCAAAGGGGCCGAGAAATAATCCGTTCTCTTCGATTTCAGTCGCATTTGCGCAACGCTGGGACCAGAAGAGAATCGGCGGATGTCCCGCACCGCCGTAACGCAGGATATTGTTCTCGAGGTCCAGGTAAACGTAGGCCGCAGTCACGTAATGACGCCTGAACTTTCCGTGAAGCAGTTCGTTGAGTCCCTGCAAAACCGTCGCGGGACGAAAAGCTTCTGATGACTGGGTGGAGAGTGCGATCTTCAGCATCGAAGCGATGAGCGCCGCGGGCAGACCATGTCCGGACACATCTGCAATCAGGACGCCAAGATGTTTCTCATCGATGGGAAGGAAGTCATAGAAGTCTCCGGCCACGGCGCTCATGGGGATGTAGCGAGCAGCGATCTTGAGACCGGCCACCGCGGGAGCTTCGCCCGGCAGGATCGAGAGCTGAATCTCATGGGCCATTTCCATTTCCTGGTGAACGACCATCAATTGCGAAGCCAACTGTTCTCGGGCCTCACGAAGGAGGATATGAGTTCTTACTCTGGCCTTCACGATAACGTCAGAGAACGGTTTGTGTATGTAATCGATAGCACCGGCTTCAAAACCCTGCGCTTCGTCTTCATCTTCCGTTCTACCCGTGAGGAAGATCACGGGGATATCGATGGTCGATGGAATTGATTTCAATTTCCTGCAGACCTCATAGCCGTCCATCCCCGGCATGCTCACATCAAGAAGGATGAGATCGGGTTGAGGCGCGGACTGGGCTTCTGCGATTGCCTGTGACCCGCTTGTCGCGCCGCGAATGTTGTACTCATCTTTCAGAATGGAATTCGCCAGGCGGATGTTGGCCGGTTCATCATCCACAATCAGAAGCAACTTCTTGGTTTCCATCACATTCCTTGCTTCGCCGAACACGTGCTGGGCGATTCGTTGCTACCGGGCCGCTGCCGTTACTGCCGTTCCACCGTCTGCTAGGCTCGTTCGTCCGTGACTGCTGTTTTTAGGGCGTTCCTCACCCGGTTGATCAGTTGCTCCTCGGTAAAGGGTTTGTAGAGGAGATTTGTCGAGCGGTCGAGTACTCCTTGTGTAGAAAGGATGGAGTCGGTATAGCCGGACATGTAAAGGATCTTTGTCTCCGGCCGTTTGAGCCGCAATCTTTCGGCGAGTGCCCTGCCATTTATGCCTGGCATGACGACGTCGGTAAGCAGAAGATGAATCGTACCGTTGTATTTCTCGGCAATATCGAGGGCCTCTTCGCCATTCTGTGATGCAAGGACTCTGAATCCATGTCCATCGAGAAGCGAGCTTACGAGTTTTCGCAGAGACTCTGAATCTTCCGCAAGCAATATGGTTTCGGATCCTTTTTTTGCAGCAGAGTCGATCGCCGGGGTGGTTGTGGGAGGAGTCACAGGCTCCTCTACGCGGGGCAAAAATACCCGAAAGCAGGTGCCCTTCCCCAGACTGCTTTCGACCGAGATATATCCATTGCTCTGTTTGACGATGCCGTACACGGTGGCAAGCCCCAGTCCCGTTCCCTGGCCCAGTCCTTTAGTCGTGAAGAAGGGTTCAAAGATATGCGCGATCGTTTCCTGATCCATTCCGGTTCCGGAATCGCTGACGGCCAACTCAACATAGTGTCCGGCCTTAGCTCCCTCGTGCTTGACAACATAACTGTCGTCAAATTCCGCATTTGCCGTCTGGATGACGAGTAACCCGCCCGTGGGCATTGCATCGCGCGCGTTCACCGCAAGATTCATGATCACCTGTTCGATTTGGCCGCGATCCGCTTTGACACTTCCGAGCGAAGGATGCAGATCCATTCGGATGGATATGTCCTCACGGATCAGCCGTGGAAGAATTTTCTGCATTTCAGAAACCAGCGAATTAAGATCAATGACGGTTGGCTTCAAAATCTGTTGACGACTGAAGGCGAGTAATTGCCTGGTAAGGCTTGATGCTCGTCTGCCAGCCTTTTCGATCTCTTCGGCGCATTCGGACAATTCCGGCGAAGCGCGCAGCTTGCGCTTCAGCATCTGGCTGTATCCAATCATGACACTGAGCAGGTTGTTGAAGTCATGGGCAATGCCCCCGGAAAGCCGCCCGACGGCTTCCATCTTTCCAGCCATGTGCAGTTTGTCTTCGAGTATCCGTTTTTCCGTGACATCCTCGGTGAATACCTCGTGATACACCGGGCCATCATTTTCATCCTTAACGCGGCGTCCGTGGCACCGCACAGTGATCGGTGCACCGTTTTTCTTCTGCCATTCCATCTCCAGGTCCTTGAAGTCGTCCGAGGATCGCAGTGACTCACAAAGCCTCTCGAAATCTTCCGGATGACGATACACATCGTTCTTCAGACTTACCGTGAGCAACTCGTCGATCGAGGAGTAGCCGAGGATCCGTTGCAGCGCGGGATTCGCGCGCAGGAAGTGGCCTTCCTGATCGAAACGGTAGATTCCGTACGGCGCATCCTCGACGACCGAACGAAAGCTGGCTTCCGATTTCCTTAGCGCTTCGTCTACCCGCTTCCGCTCGGTGATGTCGCGGTTTACGATGACTAGTTTCTGGACGTCTCCGTCAGGCGACTGGATGACGTTCGCAGTCGATTCGAGGACCCTCCACGAACCATCCTTGTGGCGCATCCGATACACCATTGTTTTTCCGATTCCGCTCCTCTTCGCCTCGATCGAGGCTTCGCGGACGCGCTCGCGGTCGTCGGGATGAATCTGCTCGAAGGATGAAGACTTCTGAAGATCGGAAGCGGTATACCCTAAGACCTTTTCATAGGACTTGCTGTTGTAGAGTCTCTTTCCCTCGGTGTCAACAACGGCAATCATATCCGCTGCGTGTTCACTGATGAGACGGAATAACTGCTGGTTTTGAACGAGCTGGCGCCGGATTCGATGGAGTTGTAATTGCTGATGGATGGAATACAGATCGAAAAGGAGCACGACACCGGTTAGTCCGATCAGTTCGTTCTGCAAACCAAAGAACAGATCGCTCGTTTCAGCGGTGCGCAGCAAGGGAAAGACAAACGAGACGATCCCGATCGTTAGCAGCAGAGTGATTGTGCCGGCAGTAGCCCACAGGATCCACTCTTGCTGCTCGATTCCCTGAAGGCGCGAGGTAATCTCGGTTTCGCCGCCCTCCATCATTCTTTCGAAATCATTCGCCTCGACCATTCTGCACCTTGTTCGTCTTGAGCAATGCCGACGCCCCGTCGAACCTAGCATCGCCTCGAGTACAGCCTGAAAATGGTCCCGGGCTGTCGCGGAACCCTCGGTTTGAACTAGCCGAGCGACTATTTCTGTACTGCGACGACTCCCGACGAAAGCGCTTCTTTCAGCTTTTGCGCAAGTTCAACACGGCTAAAAGGCTTGGCGATAAAGAAACTGCCTTCCGCAAGGTCCCAACTGGTATCCAGAGCCTGGCCCGTATAGCCGGACATGTACAGCACATGCATGTCTGGCCGCTTGGCTTCGAGGATTTCGGCAAGTGCTCGCCCATTTATGCGCGGCATGACAATATCCGTCATCAACAGATGAATTGTGCCGCTGAAGGAGTCGCTCACGGAGATTGCAGTCGATGCGTTCGGGGCTTCAAGCACCTTGTAACCCAGAGACTGCAAGTGACGGATGATGAGCTGTCGCAGCGAGAATTCATCTTCGACGAGCAGAATTGTTTCTGCGCCGACGAGCGAGCCGGCCGGTTTACTGGTCTCTCTCCCCGGTTTGGCGATCGAATCAACGCGCGGGAGATAAATCTTCATGGTCGTACCACCACCCAACTCACTCGATACATCCACATACCCGCCGCTTTGCTTGACGAACCCGTAAACCATGGCCAGGCCCAGGCCCGTGCCCTTCCCGCTTTCCTTGGTGGTGAAGAATGGCTCGAATATTCTTGCCTGTGTCTCCGGACTCATTCCGACGCCGTCATCCGTCATCGACAGACATACGTACGGTCCCGGAGTCACTACAAAGGGAAATTCACGAGCCATTTCATCGCTGATCAGACAATTGGCGGCCCGGAGTGTCATATCACCGCCTTCGGGCATGGCATCCCGCGCGTTCACAGCGAGATTCATGATGGCCTGCTCGAGCTGGGTCTGATCGACCTTGATATCGCCCAGATCATCGGCCAGCACCAGGTGCAGGATTACATCCTCGCCGATCAGCCGCCGCAGCATTTTCTCCAGATTGTTGATGACCTCGGGGATGGACAGTACCTTGGGTTCGAGGAACTGCTGGCGACTGAAAGCCAGCAGCTGTTTTGTCAGGGATGTAGCCTGACGCCCGGCACGTAGTATTTCCTCCACACTTTCTCTGGCCAGGGCTTTCTCGGGTTCCTCCTCGAGAACTTCCGCGTAACCTATGATTACCCCAAGCAGATTATTGAAATCGTGGGCGACTCCACCTGAAAGACGACCGACTGCTTCCATTTTTTGAGCCTGCAGGAACTGCTTCTCGAGCAGGCGCCGTTCGGTGACGTCGCGATTGACGATAACCAGCTTTTCCACGTCGCCATGCTTGTTGCGGGATGTGCGAGCCGTAGACTCGAAGTAGCGCCAGGTTCCATTCTTGTGGCGCATGCGATATTCAACGCGTTCTCCTACTCCGGTCTTGCGCGCCGCTTCTGCCGCCTTGATGACCTTCTCCTTGTCATCCGGGTGGATCTGCTCGATCGAAGAAGTGCTGCTGAGCTCTGCACGCGTATACCCCAAAATGCGCTCGTAGGACGGACTGTTGTACAAACGGTGGCCTTGCGCGTCGACAACCGCGATCATGTCTTCCGCGTTTTCGGTGATCAGCCGGAACAGTTCCTGATTCTCTAGAAATTGGGTCCGCATCCTGAACAACCGGGTCTGCTGATAGATTGCGTACAGATCGAAAAGAAGGACGGTCGCGACGAGCCCCCGAAGGACATGCTCTGCCGGTACCTCTGGCCGCTCAATCGAGGAACGGAGAACGGGAATCGACATGGAAATGATGCCGAAGGTCAGCATCAGGGTCACTAGAATGGCAGTAATCCAGAGCGACCATTCCTTACTCTCAATGTGGCGCAGGCGGTCCCTTAGAGTCCCTGTCTTCTCCGGTTTAGCGCCGCGGTTGAACATCGTGAGCCAGGCTGTGAACGAACCCGCCTGAACCAATCCGGTAGAATGGGCTGCAACGCCAGGGCCACTGAGTGCCTTTGCCAGGGAACTTCTTTCGCCGAGCTTCTCGGGGGCGCAAGTTCATGCGTGGCAGGTACTTGGGATCAGACAGGACCCAATATCCGCGGACACCGGAAGGCCGCGCGACGGCAATAAATGAGCCCTGGAGCCGCCCCGTGCGCGAACTCGACCCGGTTGTTCATCCAGATTCTAGAAAACTGTCAGATTCGCGCTCGCACAGAAACCATGACGGAGCGCAGCGCCGCACGGGAATACGAGCGCTCGAGTCCGCCCTATCGGGAGAGTTGATTCAGTTCGCATCAGGCCCGCGCCGGTCGCTTGCGCTTCCACTCGTGTTCGCGCCGGAGCAAGGATTGGTGCTTTTTCAGCTGAGCTTCAATGTCACTGAATGCGTTCTTGCATCCGGCCAACACATTTTTTCCACTGCCTATCGCGTGAAACGTTCCCGACGGCAGAGACAACGTCAATGCCAAAATTTGCTCATCCGTTCGATGATTTTTCGAAAAAACGCCGTGCAACTGGATCAGATCCGGTTCATAACTCTGGAGCAGTTTACCGAGTTTATCCAACCGGTGAGTTACTTCCGTTGCTACCGCTTCTTGCGAATTCACATGCTTGTAGCTGAAGGATACGTTCATGTGTGCACCTGTAGGGAGTTCACAGATTGAGGCAGGAAAGCGACGCAGCATTCCGTTCTGCACCGCATACAGCTACAGCATAGCCTCTGGTTTGGTGTAAATCAATGCTATGCACGTTGACACTTTCGACGCCAATTTCTAGTCTTGAGATTACTGAGGCTTGTACGACCGCACGCGAGAACCAGCGAGGCCACGTGAAGAAAGAACAGGGATCGCAGAACGCTGCCAATGAACTGCGCGTTGGCCCCGCCGGTTGGTCTTATCCCGACTGGTCAGGTTACGTCTACCCCACTCCGCGTGGCAAGGATTTCCACGAAGCGTCCTACCTCGCTAATTTCTTTGACACAATTGAAATCAATACTTCGTTCTATCAGCCGCTCAGACCGGACCACGCCCGATCGTGGATAGAGCGCGTCGCCTCCAATCCCGCATTCCTTTTCACCGCAAAACTCTGGCAGCACTTTACCCATGAGCCTATGGCGTCCGCCGAAGACGAACGTGCCGTTCGTTCCGGCTTCGATGTGCTGGCCAAATCCGAAAAACTCGGCGCGATTCTCCTGCAATTTCCGTTTTCCTTTCACAGCACTCGGGAAACCGTCTCTCATCTCACTGAGCTCATCAAACGCTTCAGAGACTACCCGCTCGTCGTCGAGCTCCGTCATGCTTCCTGGCAAACCGACCAGACATTAGAGCTCTTGCACAAATACCAGGTTGGGTTCTGCAATATCGATCAGCCCATCATCGGCCAGTCTCTCAAACCTTCCGCCCGGTCCACCTCTCCTGTCGGCTACATCCGTTTCCACGGACGTCGCTACGACACCTGGTTCAGCGACGATCCCTCAACTCCGGCTCACGAGCGCTACAACTACCTCTATTCCAGGGAGGAACTGGATCCCTGGGCCGACCGCATCCGCGAAATACAGAAAAATACGCGAAAGACGTTTGTCGTCACCAATAACCATTTCCAGGGCAAAGCCGTGGTGAACGCCCTGCAACTCATCAGTGTTTTGACGGCGAGTAAGGTAAAGATTCCGGAGCCGTTACGCCAGCATTATCCGCAGCTTGAACCAATCGCGAGTGAGATGCCAGCCGCGCCTACGCTCTTTCCGATGGGTGCATATCCTTCGAAGAAATCGACGTGAACTGGCTGAGGGTGGTCGTTCGATCTTCTACTTCTTGAATAGATTCTCAAATGCCTGCCGGGCATCCATCGGCCGCGCAGGAGCAGGCGCTTCGACGGGCACCTGAGCCGGCTGCATGTAGGAAGTCGGCGCAGTGTCCTTCTCGACCGTCGTGCGAAACTCGTAAAACTTGCAGTCGTTTTTTGTGTCCTTGGGAGTGACGCGGGCGGGAATTGGCTGGGTACATTCAAACTGCACACCGCTGTCGAAAAATCGACACTGCTTGCAGCAATGAAGCTCAAAATTGCACTTCGGACATTTCCCGTAGACGTCAAATCCGGCGACCAGCACTGCTCCGCAGTTCGAGCATCGTGCGCGCGTCACCGTTCCGACCATGCGAGGAGTGCGAGGCCCTAGATGGTCCGTCGCGCCGCGCGGCCCACCCTGCGGCGGCTTGCGCTCCGGCTTACTCTTCTTCTTGTGCTCATCTTGTCTCTCGGCATCTCGATAGCCGCGGTGACCGTACTTGCGATCCACAAACGCCTCCGTCTGTCAGTCTTGACAGACTGCAACTACTCATAAATGTATACTTCGACTAATTCGATTCTCGTCGCGATGGTAATCCAATCGGATCGCTACAAATTGCTACAATCGCCAGAGCAGACCAGACTTCCTTCTGAAGTTAAACCTAGATTGCCTCGGGCGAGAGCAGGAGATGGGACCTCTATGTTTTTAATCCTATGGGAGTTCGATGTCAAGCCGGGAGAAGAGCTACCCTTTGAAAAAGCCTATGGCCCGCTTGGACCATGGGTCGGGCTCTTTCAACGCGACAGGCACTTCCGGCAAACTCAACTCCTTAAGGACCCTTCCCGCTCCGGAGTTTACTTCACTCTCGATTTCTGGGATTCCGAAGACGATTACAAACGCTTCAAACACGCCAACCAGGGTGACTACGAATCAATAGACCGCATGACGCAGGGTCTCACGATCCGCGAACGTAACCTTGGCTGCTTCCTGCAACTTGGCCGGGAGCTGGCTTCTTCCTGACGAACAATCCCACCAGCCCATCTGCAGCCAGATCGGGCTGCAGAAAACTCCTTGGCGTCCCTGCCGCGCGTAACACAGCTTCCGCGGCCAGATATCCGCTGCGAACGGCACCTTCCATCGTCGAAGGCCACCCGGTCTTTGTCCAGTCACCTGACAAAAACATTCCGTGGATTCTCGTCTGCTGGTTAGGACGTAACCGGTCGATACCAGGTTCCGGAGAAAATGTTGCAGATGTTTCTTTAATGACTGTTGCCTTGCTGAGGTTTGCATCGCGAGCCCGGGGCAGTACCTGTCTGACTTCCTTGAGACACAAGTCGATGATCTCCTGCCGCGACTTAGGAAGAAGATCGTAGGAGGCACTGATGACCAGCTGCAGATACTGTCCTTCACTCCCGTTCTCCGTACCGTAGAGTAAGGTCTTGTTGAAAATCCACTGTGTTGTGGTATCGAGCAAAGTGAGGAAAGGTTCCCGCATGACTTCGCGGTCGAACCAGAAGTGCACTCCGGTAATCGGCGAAACCTTGATTTTTTCCGCACTCGCAAACGCCGGATCTGCCTGTTTGGCCTCCTCCGGCAGCAGTTCGAGCAGGGTTTCGTGCGGCAGTGCGAACACGTACGCGTCCGCCGATTCCTTCCTGCCACCCTCAAACTCCACCTGTTGCAGGGCTCCTTGTGACACGTGAATCTTCCTGACGGGCGATCGTAGCGTTACTTCCCCGCCATGCTTTTCAATCCCGGCCTTACAACCCTCGTACAGCTCGGCTAGCGGAACAGTCGGAATTCCCATTCGATATCCGGTTCGATTGGAGACAAAGGCCTTCCAGAACACATCCACTCCGTAGCGTGCATCGGTTCGATCAAGATCCTCATCAAGCGCACTGACCAGTACAACCCGCCAGAACCGTTCGATCGCGCTCGAGGTCTGTTCTCGTCGCTCGAGCCATTCAAGCATCGAGATGCCGCCGCCTTCGTCGAGATCTGCCGTGTGACCCTGATTTCGCAGGATATCCAGCATCGCCCAGCCAATACACTTCCTGTCCGCGAACGTAAGCGGCCGGAACGTCGCGAATGAACCCAGCATATGAAACGGTGCCGGCAGGATGCCTGCTTCTATTTCTCCGGTCCGTCCCGCGGTATCAACGAATACCAGACGATCGAAATATTTGACCTTGTTTGCCGCCCCGACCCGACGGTAAAAATCGGCGAGATTTGTGCAGCAGCCGAGTGTCACGTGCTGACAATTGTCCACGTGTTCGCCGTTTGGCAACACGTACGACGTTGCACGACCTCCGAGAAACGGTTTCTGCTCGAATAGCCGTACTCGCCAGCCAGCTTCAGCCAGCGCGACGCCCGCTGACATCCCCGCCAGCCCCCCGCCGATCACGATCACGTTTTGCAAGAATATTCTCTTCCGTCGGACGCATGAAACGCGCCTTGGCTATTGCCATCATCTTTTCCGCTTTAGAAAGCCTGACTCGCTCCCCAAAAACGGCAAAATCCAGCGATTCAATCCGTGCCAGCAGGCCACTGTATGTATGAACCAGAAGCCAAAGCGTGCTGCGGCTATCCTCGTCAATCAATCCAATCAGCTGCGACCCCTGCTCATACAAATCCCATGCGCGGTCTGCTTCAAACCGTAAAAGCTCCCGCACGCCCGGCGTTGCCTCGCTGCCTGCAAAGTCTTCTTTCTTCACTCCGTAGCGCTCCAGATCTCCGAGCGGCAGGTACACGCGTCCAATCGCATAGTCTTCCCGGACGTCACGGATAATATTGGTCAACTGAAAGGCCAGACCAAGCTTTTCCGAAAGATCGAGCGCGCGAGGATCGCTGAAGCCAAAAATGTGGGTGCAGGTCAAACCAACGGTTCCCGCAACACGATAACAATATTCCCTCAAGCGATCGAACGAACAATATACCTGGTCCGTCAGATCCATCTCTGCGCCCGAAATCAAATCGTGCAAATAGCGTGGCGGCATCCTGTACCGGCGCACCGTATCGACCAGTGCTGGCAAAACCGCGGCGGCCCCCGTCGTCGTAGCCACAACCGACGACGCCGGCAGGACTTTCCCGTCAAACGGTGTGTCTCCGGTAAGACCTTCATCGAGCGCAGCACGCCATTTGGCTAGTCCGCGCTGCTTTGCTGCTGCGTCCGTCCCGTCATCAGAAACGTCATCAATCAGTCGCATGAATGCGTAGAGGGCTACGATTCCGTCGCGCTTCTCTTTTGGCAGCAGGAAAAACGCGGGATAGAAATTGCTGTGCGCCTCGCGCGCGATCCGGTGACATTCCGCGTACGATTCCGTTACGCCCAGTATCGCCGGGGAAGCGACACGCAAACGACTGGCTTCCGGGGTGACTCTGGCTGAGGGCCCGCTGGCCCCGCCCAAAACGTGTGTTACAACCGCCCGGCCGAGCAGTGTCACCTGCTTCCGTTTGCTGACCGCAGGACGCGTGTGGAGAGTGTCATAACCCATCGCTTCAATCGCCTGGAGCACCGCCATACCCCCACGGCTGAACATCTCGAGGTCAATGGCCAGTTTGCCTTCGACCATCCCTGAGAGTGGCAGTCCACGCTCAAACAGCGCGCGCGTCCGTGCGATCAGATCCTTCATCAGCGAAACGTATCGTTCATCGAAAATCCTGCCGACGATTTGCGATTCGCTGACTCCGTGCGCGAGGGCAACATCTAAAGGTATGTAGACCCGTCCAATCTCGAGGTCTCGCGAAACGTCCTGCCAGAAATTTGCCAGCTGCAACGCCGTGCACGTTGCATCCGACAAGCTCTGCCGCTCCGGATCGCGGTATCCGCACAAATACAAAACCAGCCGCCCCACCGGGTTCGCTGAATACACGCAGTACTCGATCATGGACTCCCAGGTTTGGTACCGTTTTACGACCTGGTCCTGGCGAAATGCTTTCAGCAGGTCCGCGAATGGTTCCTTCGGCACGTCCTTTGCGACAATTGTCTCCCGCAACGCCACGAACACCGGGTGCGAGGGGCCCCCTTCGTAACAGGCTTCGAGTTCCGCTTCCCACCAGTCGAGTAATTCGAGAGCCCGCTCTCTTGTCGGGATTTCGTCCCCTAGATCGTCAGCCCAACGGCAATAGGCATACAGGTTGTAAAAATGTTGGTGGAGCTCTTTCGGCAAGAGCCAGGAAGCGACGTTGAAGTTTTCATAGTGATGGGTAGCCAGCCAGCGTGTGTATTCCTGCGCAACCGAAGGAGCACACCCATTTTCCGGCAGCTTTTCGGCAAGTTCGAGTTCGCCCGGACGCAGCATTTTCAGGATTCGTACACTCCGAACGCGAATCTTTCCTTCTCGCGAATCACAAATTAGGGGATTGACCTTACGCTACAGGCCACCTTGCAAACTTACGGACGGACGGCGAGTTTGATTTCGCCGCTGCGGGATTTCATCCGCGCAAAGGCTTCGGGCAGTTCGTCCAGGCGAATCTCTTCAGTCACAAATTCCTGTGCGGATACGTCGCCGCGCCTGATGGCTTCCATGGCCTCACGGATAAAGCGTGGGGTATGGTGGAATGGCGAAATCATTCGTATTTCAGAGTAATGGATGGCCGACGGCTCAATCTCCACACGCGTGCCCGTGGGAAGCCCGCTGAAGAAGTTCACAACACCGCCGCGCCGCACCATGTTCAAAGCCTGCTCCCAGGTTGCGGGATTGCCCGCCGCTTCGACAACCGAATCCGGTCCGCGTCGCTCGTCGGTCAACTCGCGCACGCTCTGAACGACATCGACGACTTCAGTGACGTTAATGGTTGCTGCGGCACCAAGCTTCCGCGCTACCGCCAAAGGCGCTTCCCGTCTGGCCAATGCAATCACGCGAACTCCGCGCCTTGAGAGCATCCGTACGTATTTTAGTCCGATCGGACCACAGCCAATCACCACCGCCGTATCGCCCGTACGGACTTCCATCTCGTGAATTCCGCGCATGACGCAGGCGAGCGGTTCTACCAGAGCTGCACTGTGATCATCGACTGAGTGCGGTACTTCCAGCATGTTTTCCCGTACGATCCGTCCCGGAATGCGCATGTACTCGGCGTACGCACCGTTATTGAATAAAAGATCTTCGCAGAGATTTTCCTGACCGCGTCGACAGTTGTAACAACGGAAGCAGGGAGCAGAATTCGCGGCGATAACACGCACTCCGAGATTCCACCGGGGATCCACGCGTTTGCCCATCGCCACGATTTCGCCTACGACTTCGTGCCCGAAGACAGCAGGCGGCTGAATCATCTTGGCGTGATAGCCGCGCCTCCACACCTTTAAATCCGTTCCATCGGTCAATGCCAGTCGCACACGAAGCAGAACTTCATCAGCGGCCAGTACAGGGACATCAATCTGCTCAATCCGCAAGTCTTCAATACCGTACAAGACAGCGGCAGTCATTCTCGACGGCACAAGAGTCTTTGTCGGCACCCGGCCTTCCTCGAGCCCCGTTTCCGTCTTCTTTGTGGACGCTGTTCTCATGAATGAGTTATCAAAACCTTTAACGACTCTTCCGTGGGTCTTGCCGCCAACTCCAGGCCTTCTTGGATTCTAGCCAATGGGAACCTGTCGGTGACTATTTCCATTACCGGCAGTTTCTTCCCCAACACCAGTGCTGCCGCACTCTCTTGGATGTCCACTGCCGCACTGTAGCTACCCAGTATTTCTTTTTCGTCAATTCCAACAGCCGCGGCGGGAAACTCTATCTTTGTGACGGGATCATTGGCGGCAAACAAGAGCACTCTTCCTCCCGGACGAGCTGCTGCTAGTCCTTCCACGACAACCGCCGGATGTGCAACGGCTACCAAAACCGCGTCCACCCCACGACCCTCCGTCCGGGCCCGAACCTCTTCCACAAGCTTACCACTTACCGGGTCAAAAGACTCTGCCGCTCCTAATGTTTTACTCTTCCGGCGGCGGGTCGCCATGGGGTCACTCGTATAGATGCGGGCACCGGTCGTCGCGGCAACCATCAACAGTTGCAATCCGATAGGGCCGCAGCCGATCACCAGTACGGTTTCCCCTGCTACAATGCGGGCTTTCTGCACCGCCTTCACAATCGTGTTGATGGGCTCGATGAACGTGGCCTCTTCGAAGCTGACATTGTCAGGCAGCCGTACGATGCCAGCTTCTGCCACCCAGGGCATGGCTTTTACGTACTCTCCAAAGCCCCCGCCGTTCGGGGTGAAGCCTCCGGTCAGTCCAGTTGTCTTGTACTGTTTGCATTGGGAGAACAGGCGCCGTTCACAAAAAAAACACGTTCCGCACGGAATATGGTGGAAGCTCATCACCCGGTCGCCCGGTTTCCATTTGGTCACGCCCGGCCCAACCGCCACGACCGTCCCCGCCAGTTCATGTCCCAGAATTTGCGGAGGTTCAACATAACGCTGGAATATCTTTTTGATGTCCGTCCCGCAGACTCCGCAGGCTCGAACCTTGATCAGTACTTCGCCCGTGCCCACGCTCGGTACCGGCACTTCTTCCACCCGCACAACTCCCTTTTCGCGATACACCCCGGCCCGCATCGTCTTCGGTATTGGTCCGAGCGCATTCAGTTTCTCCGCGGTCGTTTCTGCCCCACTCATCTCGCCGCCTCTTTGCTCATGGAAGGTAATCGCTTACTCAATCCCTCGATATATCGGTCGAGAAACTCGCATAACCGGTCCGCTGCCATACCACTTTGACGCCCAAACCGGACGAGAGAGGGTACTTTCGATGGATGCAAGGCCACCTGGCCCAAAACGCGGCCTATGCTGACTTCTCCCGTGTCTGTCGTTACCCGATTAAAATCCAAAGGAAGATCTTCGTCGACCGAATCGCTGATCGCGCGAATGGCTAAAACTCTGGCCCCGGCATCGGCCGCTTCCGCGAGCACTTCCGCCGTTTCCATATCGACGGCGTCTGCGCTCGCGCCAAGGGCTCGTTTTCTAACTGCCGATATCATGACCGAATCAGTTGAATAAAAACATCCTACCTCTCGACCACCCATCCTGACGGCAACCTCGCGCAGTTCCCTGTCGCATTCCACTTTCCTGCCGGAAGCATCAGTAACATAGTCCGGCAGCAAGATATCACCCGCCGGATACTCCGGCCGCAGGGCCCCCGCGAGCCCGCTTGAAATACAAACATCGATATCCTGGTCAAACGTCGACTCAGTCCAGGCACTGTTTTTTCCGCCAATGCCGGTCAGAACGATCTGCAGTTCGAGACCTCCAAACCTCGCGCAATTCATATTCAGAGGACCATCTTTTCTCAGGCGAAATTCCCGCCTCTTCCGCCACGGGCGAAATTCCGCATCCACTGCAAATGTGATCAGCACTTTCATGAGCTTTATGCAGCAGCCAATTTCATCTTTTTCGCTCTTCCCGCCTTCACGTATCCGTTCGCCAGGTACCACTGTACGGCACGCTCGAGCGCAGTTCGAACCGGGCCGGGCCTGAAATCGAGTTCCCTCTGTGACCGCGAAGCATCAACGAACATCGTATGCCGGGCAATCTTCACCCCTTCTACGGGAATCTGCGGCTCCTTCCCCACGAGTCGTGAAATTGCGCTCTCGACATACGCTGCACCGAGTGCGATCCCGTGCGGGATTCTGATCGCCGGGGCATCGAGGCCGGTAATCTCCGCTAGCAGATCCAGCAAGGATTTCAGCGTCAGGTTCTCCGCGCCCAGCAGATATCGTTCACCCGCCCGGCCCCTCAGAGAAACCAGCAGGTGTCCCGCCGCGCAGTCCTCCACACCGACAAAATTCAGGCCAGTGTCGACATACCCCGGCATCTTTCCGTTTAGAAAATCCAGAACGATCTTCCCGGTCGGCGTCGGCTTCCAGTCCCACGGCCCCACCGGAGTGGTCGGCATGGCCACAATGATAGGCGCACCGGCCTTCGCTTCCCGCAGCACTTCCTCCTCCGCCATCCACTTCGACCGCTTGTAGTGCCCGATCATCTCGCCGAGCGCCGCGTTCGTAAATTCGTTCGGCAGCTCCTTCATTCCCGGACGATCAACAGCGATCGTCGCGACCGTACTGGTATAAACGAGTTGCGATATCCCGGCTTTTTTCGCCGCCAAGAGCAGATTTTTTGTGCCGCCGACATTCGAGTCGTAAATGTCCTGGGGTTTCCTCGCCCACAGGCGGTAATCCGCCGCCACATGAAAAACCCGCTCCACGCCTTTCATCGCCCGCTCAAGTGAAGCCGGATCCCGCAAGTCTCCGGTGACATATTCGAGAGACAGATCGCTGATCGCGCGATTGCTGCTTGCGGGACGCATCAACACGCGCACGCGGTCGCCCCGTGCGACCAGCTGCCGGGTCACGTGACTTCCGAGAAATCCCGCAGCTCCGGTGACGAGAGTACTCACCTTGCACCCGCTCTTTCGCGCTTCTCACCAAGGCTGCCGCCAAACTGCCACGCCAGCATCTTCCATGTGTCTCCGGCCTTCGGGTTCATGCCCAGGAGCGCCGAGGACTCGAATCCTGATGTGCACATACAGGTTTCGCATCTCGGATTGACTCCCCGCCCGTAATTTTCCCAGACAGTCTTCTCTGTCAGTTCCCGGAAACTCCTTGCGTAACCTTCATTCAACAGATAGCACGGCGCCGCCCAGCCCCTGGGTCCGTAGACCGGGCTTCCCCAAACACAGCAGTCCAGTTCGCGTTCTCCGCAGAGATACTCGAGATAAACCGGCGACATCATCAAATTGTATCCACCCAGCCTGTCACTCAATTCCCGAAACCTCAATTGCATCTGGCGATGAAACTTCTGGCTCTCCGTCTTGCACACCTTTTTCCGCGCGTATCCGGGCGCAAGGATGTATCCGTCCACATGCATCGCGTGCAGTTCCCGGTACAACTTCGCGGCATCTTCAACGCTCGTGTCGGGACAAACCGTTGTCGTGATCACCACAAAAAAACCGGCGTTCTTGGCCGCTTTCACGCCGTCCATCGCTTCCCCGAATATTCCCGGTCGCCGAGCCCGGGCATCATGCACATCTGCCGTCCCATCCAGTTTCACGTTCCAGAAGAAATTCGTATAAGGGGGGATCATGTGCAGCCTACGCCGGATGAGTGTCCCGTCCGTCAGGAGAAACAGGTGTTTACCGCGTGCCAGAATTTCCCGGGTGAGTTCAGGAATCTGCGGATACTCGAGCGGCTCTCCACCACTAATCGATACCACCGGTGCCTGACATTCATCGAGTGCCGCAAGGCACTGCTCGACCGTCAGCATCGGCCTCGCTGATTGCACTCCATTTGCCGCGGCGGCTATGTCACGCTCGCCCGCGGCCTCAGCACAGGTGTTTTCATAACCGCCCATGGGATCAAGCGACAGGCTAACCGCAAATTTGCCATCGCGCCGGAATTTCCCTGCCAGAAGGTGTTTAGCGGAGTCGTAAACGAGGCCGAGAGGGTACCTCATTCGTGTCTTAGGAAGCCTGACGTTCGCGCGCGGAGTACAGACCGCTGCGCAACCGGAATTCGCCGGGGGAGAATTTCGCGGCGCAATATTCTTCCTTGCGCTTCGCCTGATTGCGATAACGCGCCAGCGCGTAAACTGGAAACGAGTTCTTGTATAGGTGATACTTCAGATAGAAAACGCCGGGGAATCCAGTGCCGGTAAAATCGCTTTCACTCCACGAACCGTCCGTATTCTGCTGCTCGACCAGATACGACGAGGCCTTGCCAATGGCCGGATCATTCTGATCTGCCCCGGCCAGCAACCCAATTAGCCCCCAGGCGGTCTGCGATGGCGTGCTGTTTCCCTGTCCCTTGGTTGAGGGCAATTCGTAGCTCGCGAGCGATTCACCGAAACTTCCGTCAGCTTTCTGCACCTGCCGCAGCCACGCAACCGCTCGTGCACAATATTCCTGGGCGGTGAGTGAAACCGTTTCGAGCGCGCGTAACACTCCACTGGTCCCGTAGACGTAATTCACGCCCCAACGCCCGAACCACGATCCGTCCTTCGACTGGTCCTTCATCAGGAATTCCACGGCTTTGCGCACAACCGGGCTCTCCGCAGTCCATCCGAAGCGCCCCAGGCATTCAAGGACCCGCGCTGTGACATCTGCGGTCGATGGATCAATCATCGCGTTATGATCCGCGAACGGTATATTGCACAAAAATTGCCGGTCGTTATCGCGATCGAAAGCGCCCCAACCGCCGTCGCGGTTCTGCATGCTCAGCAGCCACTGAATGCCGCGGCGCATCGCACCTTCCATCCGCTTCTCGTCAGGGAATTTCACTCGCTGCAGGGCCATCAGCACGAACGCAGTGTCATCCACATCCGGATAAAAATCATTGCGGAATTCGAACGCCCAGCCACCCGGTTCGGCGTCCTTATTCTTGATCTGCCAATCGCCGCCACCCAAAATCTGTTTTGACAGTGTCCATTCGGCGGCTTTCACGAGAGCAGGGTGATCGGGCGGCAAGCCCGCTTCTTCGAGCGCTACCATGGCAATACAAGTGTCCCAGACCGGTGAAACGCATGGCTGCAGCCGAATGGTCTTTTCATCTTCAATTTCAAACCGGGAAAATTCCTTGATCTCGCGATGGGTCAGCGGATCGTCAGGCCCGTGGCCCAGTGCCATCAGGGCAAAAATCGAGTTCATCATCGAAGGGTAGATCGCAGCCAGCCCTTCGGTCCGTTCCATGTGCTCGACCATCCATTGCTTTGCTTCCCGAATCGCCTTGTTCCGCAACGGCTTCCACGGCAATTTTTCGTACAGTTTCAACCCCCGGTCGACGATCAGGAAGAAGTTCTTCCAGGAGAGAACCTGTTTGCTCCAGTTGAAGGCTGCCGTCTTCTCCGACGGATCATTGAACAACTCATCGACACGGGCATGTTCCGGCAAACGGAACTCAGGCCGCAGGGCAGACAGAATCGCCATGGGAATTACAATTCCGCGCGTCCAGGAAGACATTTCATAAATGTTGATGTAGAACCAGTTCGGCAGAAGCATCAGCTCCGGTGGAATTGCCGGGACCAGTTCCCATCCGACTGCTCCAACCAGCGCCAGGTAGAACCGCACATAGGAATTTGTATGTTCGAGCCCGCCAAGCTTGTGCACAACTTCGCGCGCTTTCGTGAGATGCGGAGAGTCAACAGAATCGCCAGCCAGCTTCAAGGCGAAATACGCCTTACAGGTCGCGTTTAGTTCGGAAGGTCCGCCGGGATAAATCGGCCAGCCACCATCGGCCATCTGCCTGGCGCGGACATAATTCGCGAGTTTGGCAATGCGTTCGGGATCGGCCTTGCCCAAGACGTAGAGGTAGTAGATATAGTCCGATTCGAGGGTGGTATCGGCTTCCAGTTCGCCAAGCCAGTAGCCCTCTTCGGCTTGCACCGACAGGAGGTAATTCGCGCCATTCTCGATTGCCTTTTCAACCCGCTCCGCCCAATTTTCCTGACGCCAGGGCACAGGCGCGGGCGCGACCGGTAGCTCTTCTCCTACTCGAACAAACGACGCCATCGATGCTCCCCCAAGAGCAATCTACCTGCAGACTTCGGGCTCACCCGATAATCTCATGCTTTGCTAACTTCCCTATTGCGTTACACTTCCAGAACAAAAGTGTCGAGATCGGGCGCCCTCAGTACTAACTTATTATCGCCGTCTTATAAAATTCGGTCAACGGCTAAGATGCCCTATCGCGACCCTCCGTTGGCTGGGGTCACAAAGTCACCCCGGCCGGATCATCGAGCATTTGATACACGAGCGACCCCAGTGGTCGCGGCAAAGGCTCGCCTTCTCTCTGCAGGACCGACGGTCGCTCCTGCAAAAGCTTCGCGGGCAGCTTCATCCATAGCGGAGCAGGCGTCCGCTCGTCGACCGGATTGGCTCCCGCACGCAGCACCAGAATATTTGCGCGATCAAGCGCAATCTGCGCGGATTCCTTAAAATCTTCTTTGAAGGGATCAATCACTGCAAAATAAAGCGATGGCTTTACGAATTGCAGGAGCGAGTTGCTCTCGACAATCAGTGCCTTCATCTCCCCGGGATCCGATTCCTGCTGGATCTCCTGCAATGCTTTGCGAAGTAGAGGCATTCCTTCGGCCAGAAACCCCTGCTTCGTCCGCAGCCAGAACGACCGTTTCGCTCCGGCTTCAAGGAAGCGGGCGCTATCTGTTCCGGACTGGGCCGTTTCTTCCCAATCAAATGCGCATACATGTTCAAGCGGAGCGCAGTCGCAGTTTTCGCCGTTTTGCGCACATACCCCGTGCCCATACTGCGTGATCTTCCCCGCTATCCACGTGACCCTGGGAAACGCCCGAATCACATCGCACACCAGTTGCGTCTTCCCGATGCTTCTTGTATGCCCGCCTACAACAATCAATCTCCACTTCTCCATGTCTGTCCTTACTGTCGGCTTCTTGTCACTCAACCGGAAATTTTCATTCCGCGGGAGCCTCTGCGGTCATTTCTCGAGTTTCTTCAACCGCTCAGCCAAATCCGGCAACCGTGCAAACCAGAAGTATGCCTCCTTGAATTTATCAAGTGGCCGCGCGGGTGTGCCCCAGACCGTCTGACCCTTCCGGATAATCTTCCCGCTGGGAATTCCTGCCTGTGCCCCTGCAACCGATCCATCCTCGAGGGTGCAATGATCCGCAATTCCTACCTGCCCGCCAACGACAACATGATGGCCAAGCGTGCTCGATCCCGAAATCCCGGTCTGTGCGGCAATCACCGTGTGCCGTCCGATCTCTACGTTATGCCCGACATGCACCAGATTATCGATCTTTACTCCTTCGCCGATTCGCGTGTCATCGAGCGATCCCCGGTCAATCGTTGCATTTGCCCCAATCTCCACGTCATCGGCAATCTCGACGATCCCTGCTTGCGGAAATTTCCAGTAACGTTCTCCATCAAAAGCAAATCCGAATCCATCCGCCCCGAGTACCGCTCCGGCGTGAATTTCGACCCGGTCTCCCACGCGTACTCCCGGATAAAACGTCACCCTCGGATGAATCCGGCAATTTTCCCCAATCCAGCTTCCTGCCCCAATGACGGCATGAGAACCGATCTCGGTTCCATCGCCGACGTGAGCATCTTCACCGATGACCGCATACGCACCCAGACTGACGTTCGCCCCGACGTGCGCCAGCGGCGCAACGATTGCGGTTGGATGAATCCCAAGAGAGAGCGGCACTCGTTCTCGCAGCAACATTGCAGCCCTGGCAAAGCTGACCTTGGGCTTCGCGCTCCGCAATACGGTCTTTCCGGAAACGGACACTCCTTCGCCCAGAATCACTGAGCCAGCTCGGGAAGCGGATGCCCGGCCGATCTGCTTCGCACTCTCAACAAAAATCAGATCCTTTGACCCGGCTCGCTCGGGCGCAGCCACTCCCGAGATCTCCCTTGCCGGGTCCCCTTCAACTTGCGCTCCGATCGCCTTCGCCAGTTCCGCCGCCGTATACTTCATCGGGACTCCTCCATCTTCTCGCGTTCCGACCCTTCGGTCTCTTGATCGTCCTTAACTCAAAAACGGGTACAAAGCCGGCTCACCTTTTGGCCGGGTCTTCCACCTTGCGTGTATCCACACCCACTGCTCGGGGTGCTCACGGATAATTCCTTCAATCACCTTTGCAAACCGCTGTGTGTTTATCTCAATGTCCCGTTCGGCGTCGCCTGTACGGGTCAACTCGACCGGTGGATCAAATCGCAACCGGTATTTCCGAAGACCTTCATCCCAGTACGCGTAGCCGGGAACAACAGCCGCATCCGTATGCAGGGCCACTCGCGCGATTCCGGCGGTGGTGCACGCCTGTTTTCCAAAAAAATCAACAAAGACGCCTTCCGCGTACATGGTGTTCTGGTCCGCGAGTATGCCGACCGTTCCCGCATTCTTCAGTATCCGCAACATCCCCCGTGCGGCATCGTTCTTAAAGATCGGCAGGTTCCCGGAAAGCCCACGGTATTGGTTCACCAGTCGATCAAGCGGTTTGTTGTCGAGCGGCCGGGCCATGTAATAGAGCGGGAATCCATAGAGTGCGTGGGCAAAGGAAGAAAGTTCCCAGGCCCCGATATGCCCGGTCAGGTAAATCACTCCCTTGCCGCGGCTTTTCCCGGCCAGGAAGTTCTCATGTCCATCGAGAACGACGAATTGCTCGATGTTTTCTTTCCTGTATCGAGGCAGTCGCGCGAATTCAGCAGCCATCCATCCCAGGTTTCGAACCATCTTGCGTTCGACTTCACGCCGTTTTGCTTTGGACCACTCAGGGAAGGCAACTTGCAGGTTAAATTCCGCTGTTTTTCGCAGCTTCGGCAGCATAGAAAGCAGCACACGCGCGCCCGTAGCCGCCAGAGCACGCGACACCGGACGCGGTAAAACTCCAAGCAGCTTGATCGCAGACCACGCGGCTGCATATTGCAACTGTTCTTTCATCGATCGGGATATCTTTCCACGTTTCGGCCAGTATGACGGACTTCGAGCAATCCAAGAAACACTTTCAATGTTAGACTCGTCATTTCGTGACAGAACCCGACGATCTTCCGAACCGCATATCTTCGCCCACGGGCGCCGCAGATTCCCATTTCGCGCGAATCCTCTGGTTCCTTCTGATCGTCGCCACTTTGTATCTATGTTACTTCCATAGACTCGGTGCCGCGGGTTTTGTCGGACCAGACGAACCACGATACGCCTGGATCGCTCGTGACATGGCGGAATCAGGCGATCTCGTCACCCCAAGGCTCTACGGGAAGCCCTGGTTCGAGAAACCCGTTCTCTATTATTGGGCCGCCGCAAAAACCTTCAGACTCTCTGGAGCGAGCGAGGCTTCGGCACGTTTTCCGAGCGCTTTCTGCGCGTTACTGGCGACTCTCGCCATGGCCTGGCTCGCCCGGAAACTCTACGGCGATGATACGGCTCGCTGGCTGCTTCTCGTGATGCCAACAACGGTTGCCATGATCGGCTTTTCCCACGCCGCCGCCACCGACATGCTTTTTTCCGGCATGCTGGCCATTTCGATGGTATGCGCCGCTTCGGTCGTTGGCCTCACTCGCAATAATGATTCGCCCATTGTTCCGCGTACGCCGTGGGTCCCGCTTCTGCTGTTCGGTTTTTTCCTTGGTCTGGCGGTACTTGCAAAAGGCCCGGCAGCGATCATCCTCGCAGGCGCAACCGTATTTCTTTGGGCCGCCCTTTCGAAACGGTGGCAGGACGCGTTTCGTTGCCTGCATCCTGTAGCGATCACGAGCTTCTCCCTGACCGCACTTCCCTGGTACATTCTCTGCGCCATTCGCAACCCCGAATTCCTGCACGTTTTCCTCATCGAACATAATTTCAAACGGTTCCTCACGCCCGAATTCCAGCACATTCAGCCTTTCTGGTTTTATATCCCCATCATCCTCGTCGCGGTATTCCCCTGGACTGTGCTCTCCTTGTGCGGACTTTGGCGTGCCGCCGGGTCCAGCAGGCGGGCGCTTCCGGGAGACGGCGCGCTCCTGTTTTTCCTCTGCTGGCCGCTCGTCACGCTACTCTTTTTCTCACTTTCAAAATCGAAGCTGCCGGGTTATATCCTGCCCGCCGTTCCCGCCCTGCTGTTCCTGGTCGCGTGGTACGCCACAGTGCTCGTGCGTGACGGGAACTGGTACGCCCGCTGGCTATTCGTTCTCTCGGGCATTCTATTTTCATTGCTGGGCCTGGGCTTGCGGCACTACGCCTGGCGAATTCCCGCCATGCAGTGCGTAAGTCCGCTGTGCGGAATCACCCGGATCTGGCTTGTTGCCTTCGTTTTCGGACTCCTGATCGTGCTGCTGGGCCTCGGCCGGCAATACACACCGGCGCTTGTGGCAATGGTGCTCGCGACTCTAATGCTGGTGAATGAGATCGACCGCTTCCTGGTAAATCTCGATCCAGGTATTTCTGCGCGGGATGCCACGATTGTCGTCCGAAGGATCTGGCCGGATTTTTCGGCGGAAAAAGCAGCCACATGGCAACTGGACAGGGAGTACGTGTATCAGTTGAACTTTTATTTCGAGCGGGAGCTTTTGCCGTGGCAGCCAGACCAGCCAAAACCGGATTGGCTGTTTGTCAGCAGGCAGAAGAGACAGGAAGCGATCCAGCAGGGATTTACCTGCGCGACGTATGCGATCGATCCGGCAGTCGTTCCCTGCCGAAGTGACGGATCACCTGGCGGGCTTGCCCGAAACGACCGGGGGGAGCGCGGTGATGGGCAACTTCGTTAGAAAGAAACTCACCACCAGATTCTCGTACGTTCTTTTCTCTTCATCCGGCAAATTCACGAAGTTTCCGTGCGCAATGATCTGTTGTTCGCGCGGCTCAGACGCCTTGAGGAACATGTCGCGGGTGATCGAAGAAAGTTCCGGATCGTCTGCTGCTTCGATGAACAGTATGGGCACACCGTTCATCGCCTTGAGCTTCGAAGACAGCGGCGGATCATCTTTGTACCCGTAGTTCAGCCACTCAAATCCTGTTTCCGCGGACTTTACCATCAGCGGGAAGCCGCCGACGCCGGTTTTCTCGACGCCAATCTTGACCATCTGCTTCGGATAGTCGTACACCGAATCGAGCACGATTGCGCGAACGCGAGGATCTTTTTCCGCTTCACGCAGCGCTGCGTATGCGCCGAGGTTATAGCCCCACAGACCGAACCTCGCTGGATCAACGTCGCTGCGCCTTGCGATCGTGTCAATCGCCGCCCGAACCTCGTCCGCTTCGTGATAACCGAAGGAAGTAATTCCGGCATTCGCGCCGTGCGCCGCGAAATCAAAGACAAAGACGTTGTATTGATGATCCTGCAACGCGGAAACCAGGGTCAGCAACTCACCCCGGCTGGATTGATACCCGTGGCAGAGCAAAATCGTCGGCGCGCCCCGCAAGCCGGGAAAAAACCACCCCTTCCGGTTGCCCAGGCCGCTGACTGTAAAATCAACTTCGTCGGGACGTCCCGGGAAACTGGCCATGCTGATTTCAGAGCTGGTGCGCTGCGGCTTGACGATCCAGTAAACGAGAACACCTGAAATAACCGCTGTCGCCAGCACCGTGAAAAACACCAGTGCCAGAATGATGGTCAGCAGTTTGGTGTACCACCGCGTGGGATAGCGCAACTCGAACAGGATCGACATGGCGACGTTCGCTCGAGCCAGCAAAGGCTCGAACTTTATGCTTTCTCCTAAGTTTCGCTGTTAATCTCTTTGCATCGTAACATGCGCCCCGCAACCCCTCTTTTGCCTTTTCTGAGCTATGTGCTTCATTCGTATCGAGCAATCGGCCGCGTTTGGCGGTCTGCTGGCGGAATCGGATATGATGGTCATGCGCCCCGGGGCGCGACCTTCCTACGATGAACATTATCGACCTTCGACAGACTACTGTCCGTCATCTTGAGCCCTTGCTGCTCGAGGAGGCTCGTCATTGGCGTGAGGAACTGCACTGGGATTACAGGAGCGCGCTCGACCTGATCAAGCGGTTTCTTGATGCACACGCTTTGTCAGGCTGCGTGGCGATTGACGGCAGGGGAGTCGCCGTCGGTTATTGTTTCTACGTGCTCGAGGAACTGAAAGGGCTGATCGGCGGGTTGTACGTTTCGCCGCGCGTTGAACAGGAACCCATCGGACGCCGGCTGCTTGAAGAGATGCTGTTTTCCATGCGTGCCCTGCCGCAGTTGCAACGGATCGAAGCGCAGTTGATGCCTTTCGGCGGGCCGGTCGAAGCAGCGCTGCGCGAACAGGGCTTTGCACTCTACACTCGGCAATTCATGCTGCTCGATCTGCACGGAAAAACGCAGGACGTGCCAAGTCTGAATTCAGGTTTCAGGCTCGAACGCTGGCATGAACGGTACTTTGAACCCTGCGCGAAACTCATTTATCTGGCGTACGCAGACCACATCGATGGCGAGATCAATGATCAATACCGTACCCGCCACGGAGCTCTCCGCTTTCTCAAAAACATCGTGCTGCTTCCTGGCTGCGGGCAGTTTCTGCCAGCTTCCTCGTTTGTCATTCGTCATCCGGGCAGTGATGAACTTGTAGGCGCGACGCTGACCAGTGAAGTTTCTCCCGGTGTGGGACATACGACGCAGCTCTGCGTGCAACCTGGATTCCAGGGCCATGGAATCGGCCGTATCCTGATGCAGAGCTCTGCCGAAGCCTTGCGGGCCATGAATTACCGTGAACTCACACTGACAGTGACATCGGAAAATCGTACGGCAGTTCACTTATATGAACGACTGGGCTTTCAGACGATCAAGTCGTTCACGGCAGGTGTCTGGCCGCGGTAGTTTTGGCCCCGACCGGATCCTGAGCCGCCTGCTGGCGGGCTCGTTCAAATTCGTCTCCCGGCAGCCACTCTACCAGTCCAGATCGCTCTGCCGCAGCAAGTCCCAGTTCGTAACCAAAACCGGCCATTTTTGCCAGGCCCTGAAAATCCCAGCCAGGATGAAATTCGTCGCTGGGCTTGTGATAACTGTTTTCGACATAGTCTTTGGCTTGGGCCTCCCCCCAGGCAAGATCATGTCCGGCAAATTTCATTCCTTCACTGATTGAAAAAGAAGGAATGCCCACGCGGGAAAGACTGAAGTGGTCCGAACGGTAGTAGTGCCCTGCTTCAGGATGTGCATCCGCCTTGATCGTCAAGCCGTACTGTGCGGCAATTTTCTGTACTTCGGGATAGAACGTCGTCCGCTCTGCACCGCTGACTTCTACTTCTTCGGGATCGCCGATGGGTGCGAGCGCGTCAAAGTTCAGATCGAGCGACATAGCCCGGGCAGGAATTGGCGGATGCTTGCCAAAATACTCTGAGCCGAGCAGGCCCTGTTCTTCTGCGGTAACGGCAGCGAAGAAGATTGTCCGTCGGGGCGCAGGCCTTGTTCCAGCCCAGACTCGAGCGAGCTCAAGAAGAATGCCACAACCGGTACCGTTGTCGATCGCGCCGTGATAAATATTGTCGCCCTTCGGCCGGGCCAGATCGATACCGAAATGGTCATAGTGAGCGGTGTAGAGAATTCCTTCGCTTTTACGACCGGGATCGCTGCCTTCCACTTTGCCAACGACATTCTGCGAAGAGAACGGGCGGATATCGCTCACGATATGAGCTTTCAGCTTTACGGGAAGTTCGATGGGCTTAAACTCGCGGGACTGGGATTGCTTATAAAGCTTGTCGAGATCGAGGCCGGCGAGTGCCACAAGCTTTTTGGCCGCGTCAAACTGAATCCAGGAAGCAGCTTCGAGCTTTGGCGTACCATCACGTTTAAGATAGGACCGTTCACCGCTCCAGGAATTCCGTACGACGTCCCAACCATAGCTGGCAAGATCGCTACGATGAATGATCAGCGTGGCAACAGCACCTTGACGCGCCGTTTCCTCGAATTTGTAGGTCCAGCGGCCGTTATAGGTAAGGGCCTTGCCCTTGAAAAAATGAGGGTCGTCAGATTCCGGTTCGGCAACAAAGAGAAGCGCCACCTTCCCTTTCAGGTCATAGCCCTTATAGTCGTCCCACTTCTCTTCCGGGGCATTGATTCCGAAACCTACAAAAACGATGGGCGCGTCGATTTCAGCGACCGGAGTTTGCGCTTCGTTGCTGGTGACATAGTCATCAAGGTCCCTTAATTCAACTGGGGCACCCTTCGCGGGAACAAGCGTGAATGTGGTGGCGGGCAAGGTTTTTACCCCGACCATGGGCACGTGCTGGAAGTAGGTTCCATTGTCGCCGGCGGGCTTCAAACCGTAACTCTTGTACTCGGAGGCGATCCAATCGGCGGCCGCGTCTCCGCCCTTTTGCCCGGTGCCCCGGCCTTCGAGTTGATCGCTTGAAAGATACTGGACCGTTTCACGGATCTTCTGCGGGTCGATTTTGGGAGTGTAGGTCTTCTGGGCCAGCGCGAGACACGTGGCACACAGCGTGACTGCAGCGAGTTTTGCGAAGCGTTGCATGGGTCTCCTAAAGCGAGTCAAGGAATTCGATATCTTGAGTGTAAGACAGTTCACGGACCGAAGTCTTTCCCGGTAAGCGGCTCGGCTGCGGCGCCGGGAGGGCTCGGGTTGCGCGGTCTGTCACAAAGCGGTCGCTTGCGACCATGTTACGATTTGTGCGTCTCATATGAAGTGGCTCGCTGCAACCGGAAGTAGTGCGAGCCCTGGAGAGTTCCAACCAATGAGCATTTCCCATCGAATTCTAAGAAGCGCTTTTGGCTCAGCCGCGGTTTTCGCCCTGACCCTTGTCATTTCACCTGCCAACGGGCAGAACGCGCAGCAGGCCGAGGCTGTCGATAGCCACGGGGTCGTTCTGGCGAATATCGATCGCTCGGTAAAGCCGGGCGACGATTTCTACCTGTATACGAATGGCGAATGGATCAAGCGGACCGAGATTCCGCCAGACCGGGCAGCGATCGGGGTTTTCTCGGCACTCGATTCGGTAAGCAACAAGCGCACCGCCGCCTTGATCGAAGAAGCGGCAAAATCGAACGCTGCGCCGGGGACAAACGCACGGAAGATTGCCGATCTCTACAACTCCTACATGGATGAAGCCGCGATTGAGGCCCGGGGATTGTCGCCGCTGAAGCCGCATCTGGATGCCATTGCGGCGATTCGAGACAAACACGAGCTGGCGACAGCTCTGGGGAAAAGCCTGCGCGCCGATGTGGATGCGCTAAACAACACGAACTTTCATACCCCGAACCTCTTTGGGTTATGGGTGGCGCCTGGCTTCAACGATTCCGACCACTACACTGCATACCTTTTGCAGGGAGGGTTGCAGCTGCCGGACCGGGAATATTATCTGGGCGGCAGTGACCGGATGAAAAAGATTCGTGCCGACTATCTGTCGCACGTCGCAGCAATGCTGAAATTAGCCGGCTTTGCCGAGCCCGAACAGCGAGCCAGGAAAATTGTCGATCTCGAGCACGCGCTCGCCGAGAAACACTGGACCCTCGCCGAAAATGACGAGATCGGGAAAGCCAACAATACCTGGACGCAGGCTGATTTTACGACAAAGGCTCCTGGCCTCGACTGGACGGAATATTTTCACGCAGCGGGATTGACCAGACAGTCGACGTTTATTGTCTGGCAGCCAAGTGCGTTTACCGGAGAGTCGGCGCTCGTGGCATCCACCCCTCTTGAGACATGGAAGGACTGGCTGGCCTACCACGAAATCGAAGCGATGGCAGGTGTACTGCCAAAAGCTTTCGCAGACGAACGGTTCGCTTTTTTCGGAACATCACTGACCGGAACCCAGCAGCAGCGCCCCCGCTGGCAGCGTGGAGTCCAGATCGTCAACGGATTCCTTGGCGACGCGGTTGGACAGATTTACGCGGAGAAATATTTTCCGCCAGAAGCAAAGGCCCGGGCGGAAGCGATGGTCGCCAACATCGTGGCGGCATTTCGCAAACGGATTGATGCCTTGACCTGGATGGATCCGGCAACCAAGGCGGAGGCAAAAGCGAAGTTGACGACGCTCTATATCGGCATCGGTTATCCGGAGACGTGGCGCGATTATTCGAGGTACGACGTAAAGCCGGATGACATTTTTGGCAATCTCTGGCGGGGAAGACTGCTCTTCTATCAGGAAGACGTTGCACTGCTCGGGCAGACGGTCGATCGCAAGAAGTGGACAATGGAGCCGCAAACAGTGAATGCGGTGAATCTGCCCTTACAGAACGCCCTGAGCTTTCCGGCGGCAATCCTGCAACCACCATTTTTTGATCCGCAGGCACCGGATGCGACGAACTACGGCGCGATCGGCACGGTCATCGGACACGAAATCAGTCACACGTTCGATACCGAAGGAAGCGCATTTGATTCGAAAGGGAGAGTACGCGACTGGTGGACACCATCCGACCTGAAGCATTTTAACGAAGCGACCGCACGACTCGCGGCGCAATACGATGCTTACAAGCCGTTCCCGGATCTATCCGTGAATGGCAAGCAGACGCTCGCCGAAAATATTGCGGACGTTGCCGGCGTTGCAGCCTCCTACGATGCGTACCGGGCAACGCTTGGCGGCAAGGCCGCTCCGGTTCAGGACGGGTTCAGCGGCGATCAGCAGTTTTTCGTCGCATTCGGCCAGAACTGGGGAACGAAGGAGCGGGAAGCGGCACTGAGACAGCAGGTGATGACCGATGGACACGCGCCGGCGGAATATCGCGCGGACACGGTAAGGAATATCGACGCGTGGTATGACTCATTTTCGGTCAAGCCAGATGAAAAGCTCTATCTTGCACCGAAAGACCGGGTCAGAATCTGGTAGCAGTCTCTCGGGCGCGAAAATTCGCCTTTTTTGCGCGCGCGGCAACGCAAAATGGACGGGCACAACTGAACTATTTTTTTACGGCGCGGTCTCTCAGGAGATTCTTCAGTTCCGACATGAACTCCTGAACATCCTTGAAGTCCATATAGACGCTGGCGAAACGGACGTAGGCCACCTTGTCCAGTTTCTTCAAGCGATGCATGATCATTTCGCCGATTTCGGTCGTGGTCAGTTCCCTTTCGGTGGCTTCGTGGACGACGCCTTCAATTTCATCGACGATGGCTTCGAGTCTGGGCGTCGGAACCGGGCGCTTTTCACACGCTTTCAGCAATCCCTGCAGGATCTTCTGACGCTCGAAACGTTCGCGCCGGCCATCCTTCTTGATCACCATGTACGGAATTTCGTCGATGCGCTCGTACGTGGTGAAACGCCGGCTGCATTTGAGACATTCGCGGCGGCGGCGAATCGTGTCGCCCGTGCGGCCCTCACGGGAATCGATTACTTTGTCATCCAGATGCGCGCAAAAGGGACACTTCACTCTTTGATTTCTCCAGGGACTGTCGCAGGAATTTCCGCGGCCATTTCGGCATCGATCTCTTCACCTTCCTGCGCTCGCATCTTTCGCAAGTCACCGAGCGACCAGCCTTCACGAAACAGGATGGGAACGCCAGCCACACAGCACGATGCAAAGGTGATGAGCCAGATGACCAGAGCGGCCGCAACAGCCGTTTCCTGTTCTACTCCATACAATCGGGTGAATGCAATGATACAGAGCGCTTGCGCCCCTCCACCGACTCCGGGCAGCTGAACGGCGGAGCCCACCATGGTGAACACCAGAACGAGCATTGAATCTGCGAAGGTCAGGGTCGCCAGGCGACCGCCAAACGCCTGCACAATCAGATAGTAGGTCAGAACGACGAGGCACCAATGGAAGAGTGAAAGTACGATCGCCGAGACGAGATCACCCCAGCTGCGGATCGTCTGCACGCCGCGGGAGAAGCCCAGCATGATGCGGGCGAGTGCGGCCTTCCAGCCGTGCCGTGCGAGCCAGTGCTGCGATTTGCGCTCAAGCAGAGAGTGTCCGTGGAAACGCAAGTAGACGAGGCCACTGATGGCGACGACCGCACCGATTGAGAAAAAAGTGCCAGCGGTCCTGGCAGCTTTTTCAAAAATGCTGGCGTTTCCGTTAGCAGCGAGATGGCCCGAGGATTCAAAGACCAGGAGACCGACGGCGGCAAGGACCGCAGTGCAGGCGGCGTCGAGTATACGCTCGAGCGCGTAAATGCCGAAGGTGTCGGCGAGGGGAAGTTTGTCTTTGCGGGAGATCAGCAGTGGACGAACCGGTTCCGCGGCGCGACCGAGCAGGAACAGCGCACTGAACCCAGCCAGGTTCATGGCGTAAATGTTCCAGAAGCGGGCCTGGCCGAGATGGGCCTGAAATCTCTGCCAGCGCAGGGCCCTAACGGCGTAGCAGCTGTAGATCGTGATGATAGACAGCAACAGGAGCCAGTAGTTGGCTCCTCGTATCGCGTCCCACAGCTTGGCGCCACTAAACTGGCTCAGGCGGTCAATCACGTGGAAATGGTGCAGGAGAAACACCAGAACGACTGCAACCAGACCCAGAATCAACCATTTTCGCGACTTTTGCGGCATGTAAAGCGAGCGTACGGGGCTTCGGGCCATCCCGTCAAGAGACAGGCTAAAGTTTTTGGATGCAATATCTTGTAACGTGGGGACGCTGTGAGTAATATGCGGGAAACCAGCTCAGACTGCCCAGCGCGTCGGAAGGGAACATTTTTGCCACATTTTGCGTTCTACTGTTTGACAGGCTATGCACAGCAACAGCTGGTCTTGTCAGAGCAGGCTCATGGAAATCGGGGCTAAGCAGTTTGGAGCAGGATGCCCAACTGGTCCAGCAATGCCTCCAGGGAGATGGCTCAGCCTGGGAGGAACTGGTGCGTCGACATACGCGCCGGATCTTCAATCTCTGCTACCGGTTTACCGGCAATGGCACAGAGGCAGAGGATTTGTCGCAGGAAGTGTTTCTGCGGGTGTATCGGACGCTTGGAAGTTATCGTTCGGCACACGGGGGATTTGCAACATGGATGACCAGCGTCACGAGAAACCTGCTGATCGACCACTACCGCCGTACCAAGCGGGACCGGATTACCGATTCGCTGGACGACAAGATGCCGGTCGTCGAGAACAAGGAGTCATCGGGACGGCGCCCGGACGAGCAGGCGCTGCTCGGCGAACTCAGTGCACAAGTACAGACGGCGCTGACAAAGCTGTCACCGGAGTTGCGGGAAGCGGTCATCTTGCGGGACCTGCAGCAGCTCGACTACGCAGAGATTCAGCAGACCCTGGCGGTACCGGAAGGAACGGTAAAATCGCGGATTAACCGGGGACGGATTGAGCTGGCACGGATCTTGCAGCAAATGGGAGTGGGGCCGCCATCATGAAAACCGCAACGCGTAGAGAAGGAACTGCTAGAAAAGCGGGGATGGCTGGGGTAGAAGAGATGAAAAGATTTGAGAAGTTGGCACGGAGTTTGTCATGACCTGGACATGCGATCAGATAGAAGAACAGTTGACAGATTACCTGGATGGATTGTTGCCAGGCCGGGAACGCACGGAGTTTGAGGCGCACGTCGCACAGTGCGCACAGTGCGCGCCGTTGCTCTCTGGCGTGACACAGCTTGTTTCAGAAATGCATCGCATGGAACAGGTGGAACCGCCACCGCGGCTTGTCTACGCGATTCTGGATAAGACCCTCGGGCCAAGAGAAACCGTTTCAAGCTGGCAAGCCATCAAGAATTTTCTGGGCGGGCTGGCGACTCCGAAGCTGGGCTATGGTGCAGCCAGTGTGATGGCGACATTTATCATCCTCGTCGGTGCTTCAGGATTCTCCTTCAACAAACCAAAGCTTTCTGATCTGCGGCCAGGCACAGTGGCCATGAATGCGAACCGGACATTCCATCTCGGTTACGCCAGGACGAGGAAGTACGTTACCGACCTCCGCGTGGTCTATGAAATTCAGTCCCGCCTGCGTTCGGATCAGAACGATTTGCAGACGATACCGGAGCAATCGCTGCCGAAGGCCGTACCTGACAAGAATCCAGGCCAGACTGATGAACAACAGCCGGCGCAACCCCGTCAGCAAAACCGGGCGAATGACGTTGCCCATGCGCTTGAAGTTCTGGCCGCTGAGTGTCCCGTTTTCTATGAGAGGAGCTTTCGATGAAATGCGCGGTACATCCTGAAGTGGATGCCACCGGGTTTTGCCGGAACTGCGGCAAACCAATGTGCCCGGCATGCGTGCGTCCTGTAAGAGATGTGCTGTATTGCGAGGACTGCCTGGCGAACGTGATCGGCATACCTGCTATGCAACCGGCCGTGGTCGCGCCGGGCGTGGCGCCGCCGGGAGCAACTGCACCGATGCCCGTCGGCATGGTCCAGCCGAGGTCTGACAGTCGTGCTGCCGTCGCGTTCCTGCTGGGGCTAATCCCGGGGCTTGGCGCGGTTTACAACGGCGAATACAACAAGGCCATCATTCACGTTCTGATCTTTGGTGCAATCATTGTCGGGATTACTGGGGTATTTGGCGACAACCTGACAGGATTCTGGGTATTGGCACTGATTGGATTTGTTTTCTATATGGCTGTCGACGCGCTGCGCACTGCCAAGGCAAAACAGATTGGACAACCGGTCTCCGACCCCTTTCAGGCGTGGACAGGAAATCGCGCCACCGGACCGATCCTGCTGATCGGCGCGGGTGCACTGTTTCTGCTGAACAATTTCGGGTTCTTCGATTATTTTCGCGTACGGCAAATTTTTTGGCCGCTGGTCTTGATCGGCGTCGGAATCCTGATGCTGAGGAATCGCGTGCACAAGTAAAGGAGAAGCAAGATGAGCGCACAACCACGCTGCCATTGCCAGAGCTGCACCATCCGGAATCTGACCGGTCCTGCTGTGGTTATCACGATCGGGATCCTGTTTCTGCTGCACCAGGTCGAGGGCGGACGTTTCTGGTTCGGAAATACCTGGCCGGTGATCCTGGTGGTCATCGGTGCGTTTCACGTCGCTTCGGCACTCGCCCCGCGCGACGGTCACATTGACCCGATCGTTCCCGGCATGATTCCGCCGCCTGCGGCACCCGGTCCTCCCGCGATGCCACCTCAGTCTCCATATTCGGTCGAGGGTCGATAGACGCTATGGCGAACACCCAGTCTCGTAGCAGCGGTCTATTCTCCGGATTAGTGCTCATCACCGTGGGCGTGCTGGTTTTATTGCGTAACTACGGGCATCTCGATCTCGGCGAATTCTTCAAGCATTGGTGGCCCCTGATTATCATTTTCTGGGGTGTCATCAAACTGTATGAGCGAACGGCGGGACGGAGATTTGGCGGAAGCGGCGGTGCCATCACCGGTGGCGAAGTGCTCCTGGTATTCGGGATGTTTGCGCTCCTGGCAATTGTGGTTGCCGTGGATTATGGAAAACGGGTAGTCGGCGACAATCTGGGAATCGACATTCAGGGCGACAACTACTCTTTCGACGATATCGATGTTCCCGCGCAGGCGATTCCTGCCGGTGCGCGGGTAAGTGTGATTGTGGGACGCGGAGACGTTACCTTGCGGGCGGCAGACGGCCAGGAACTGAGCGTGGTGGCCAAGAAAAGCGTTCGCACGTGGAGTGAAACGGAAGCAAACCGGATCGCTAAACCGGTAAAAGTGGTCATTGCGAAGAATGGCGATGCATACGAGATCCGCCCGGAGGGTTACGATCTGGGTGACTCGCGGATCGATCTCGATCTGGAAATTGATATACCGAAGAGATCGTCCGTATCCGTAAAAACGGGACGCGGCGATGTATCCATTTCCGACCAGTTTTCCGATGTCACCGTGACCGATCAGAACGGTGATGTGGAGATTCGCAATACGACCGGAGATGTGTCGGTTGAAACGCGCAAAGGCGACGTGAAGGTTTCCGATACAGCCGGCAACGTGAAGATAACCGGCAAGGGCGGCGAAGTTGAGGTGATCAATGCCAGTGGAAGCTTTACGCTCGATGGAGATTTTTACGGACCGGTGCGCGCGGATAAGGTGACAAAAGGCATCCGGTTGATCACCGTAAAGACCGACCTGACGCTTTCTTCCCTTTCCGGGCACATGGAGGCCGGATCGGGAAATCTGGATATCGTCGATGCGCCAGGAAATTTAAGTGCGCGCACACGGGACACCGAAGTAACCATCGAGAATCCGGGTGGAACGGTCAATGTCGACAACCGCAATGCGAACGTAACAGTGCGTTTCTCTGCAGCGCCGAAGGAAGATGTGACGATCACAAATTCGTCCTCGGAAATTTCATTGTCGCTTCCCGGCAGCTCCAGCTTCGATATCGACGCGAACTGTCATGACTGCGATATCGACTCGGAATTTCCGAGTTTGTCGGCGGTTAAAGCGAGTTCAGGAGATTCGCAACTGGTCGGGAAGTACGGCTCGGGGCGCGGGCCAAAAATCTCATTGAAGACAAGTTATGGAAATATAGGGCTCAGCAGGACGTCGACGAGCATGGCGCTGCCGGCACCGCCAGCACCCCCTGCGGTGCCAAGCCCAAAGGCACTGGCCCGTCCACCGGCTCCAGCGATTCCGCCGGCAACCGAACAGTAGACAGGCGTAACTCTCCGCTTGACCCGGCTCAGCGCAGGACCGGCTTCTGCCGGCACCCGCGACAGAGATATGTGGCGTTATGACTGATCCTGCCC
Organism: Candidatus Acidiferrales bacterium; assembly: GCA_963723725.1. Lineage (GTDB taxonomy): Bacteria > Acidobacteriota > Terriglobia > Acidiferrales > UBA7541 > Acidiferrum. Next base: position 1,180,310 of record CAVRSA010000003.1, on the reverse strand, counting down.
CATTCCGCGCGGCAGACAGCACACATCTCAAGAGACTGATACTCGCATTCCGCACAGAGCTCGTCTGCGGGAAGCGGCAATTCCTTTGCAAACTCGTCAATCGAAATGCTCTCCCCACAGCTCGAGCAGCGAATCGAATGTGGCGCGCCCGTGGCTGGCAACGCCGTCGTTACTCTCTTGTCCAGGGCATCGAGCACCCGCTTGGCGATATGCTCGGCGGTCAAGCCAAAGTGCTGTACCAGCTCCCAGGGATTTCCGGAAAGCCCAAAGCGATCTTCAACCCCCACCATCGAAAACTGCAACGGGAGACGGAAATTTGGCCGGTGCTTCAGGATCGCGCCAGCGACGATATTCCCGAAACCGCCGGCCTGGTGTTCTTCCGCGGTGACGACGACATGGGTATCATCCGCAGCATTGACAATCGTGGCAGTATCAAGTGGTTTGACGGTATGAACGTTCACGACTCGCGTTTCGATGCCGTACTCTTCCTTGAGCAGCCAGGCAGCGCGCATCGCTTCCGGAACCATCGGACCACAAGCGATCATTGCGACCTGTTCTCCCTCATTGGCATAGGAAGAACCCAGAGTCGTCTCGAACGCATCAAGAAAATTCGGCTGCGGGGCGCGATACCGAATCACGTTGGCCGTTCCAAATTCATAGGGCGTGGCTGCCTTCGTGACGACAGGCGTGGCTTCCCGTGCAAAGCGCAGATAGCAAGGTCCCGTCACGGAAAGCAATGAGTGGATCGTGGCCTTCTCTGTTTCGACTGCGTCGCACGGTACGATTACATGCATGTTCGGTAGAATGCTGGTCAGTGAAATTTCCTCAAGGGCCTGATGGGTGGCCCCATCCGGCCCGACAGAAATTCCGCCGTGCGCTCCGGCAATTTTCACATTGAGGTTCGAATAGCAGATCGTGGTACGAATCTGGTCCCATGCGCGGCCGGAAGCGAACACGCCGTAGGTGCCGGTCACCGGGATGAAACCCTCAAGGGCAAGCCCCGCAGCTACGCTCATCATGTTTTGCTCGGCGATGCCGACACTAAACACGCGGTTCTTGCGGTCAGGATGCCTGGCTTCAAAGTCCGTGATGCGAATGGAGCTGGAAATATCTGCGTGAAGAGTAACCACGCGAGGATCTTCTCCGGCGCGCTCGAGTCCGCGGCCAAATCCCATCCGAGTGGGGTCCATCTCCACTTTCATAGATTCGCGGGAATTCCACCAGTACTCATGTGCAAATTGTGGAATGCCTGCCCTGGTTTTGCGAGTAACCTCACGGGCCTTTGTGTCAGCACGCTCGAGCAAAGCGTCGACACGGGCACGCGGACAATCCGGTGTCAGAAGTTCGGCCAGGGCCCGTTCGAACTGTTCTTTTTTAGGTGCGGTGCCATGCCAGCTGGCTTCGTTTTCCATGAATGAAACACCTTTACCCTTGACGGTTCTGGCAAGGATGACCGAGGGCCGATGGATTTCTTCCTGCGCGCGAGCGAAGGCATCCAGTATTTGCGGGATATCGTGGCCGTCCACTTCAACGACATTCCAGCCGAATGCCCGGTACTTTTCGGCGAGCGGTTCGACCGTCATCACCTCTCTGACCCAGCCGTCGATCTGAAGGCGGTTCACATCGATAATGGCGCAAAGATTGTCGAGCTGGTGATGAGCCGCGGACATTGCCGCTTCCCAGATACTTCCTTCCTGCTGTTCGCCATCTCCCATGATTGCGTACACCCGGTAGTCCGCGCCGCGGAGTTTGCCAGCGAGGGCGTTGCCCACGGCAGCGCCCAGCCCCTGGCCGAGTGAACCGCTTGAAACTTCAATCCCCGGTACTTTCTGCCAGTTCGGATGCCCTTCAAAACTGGAGCCGAGTTGCCTCAGCAGCACGACATCATCCAGTGGGAAATAGCCGGCGCGGCCGAGCGCCACGTAGAGCGCAGGAGCCTTGTGCCCTGCAGACCAGAACACGCGGTCCCGCGAGGGCCATTTTGGATCACGCGGATCGTGATTGAGCACGTTCAGGTAAAGCGCCGCGGCGAGGTCCATTACGGAAAGCGTTCCGCCGGGATGGCCGGAACCGGCAGCGAAAATACTCACGATATCCATGGCGCGCATTTCGGCAGCGGCAGCCTTCAGTTGGTCCGCATTCAGGCGAGGGCCCCGGCGTTCGGTAGTTGTCTGCATGGTTCACTCCTTTGAAAAACTGGGTGAGAAGACTCAATCGTTGAGGGGATTGGCACCTTTCGAGACACCGACACGGCGCATGATGCAGAGAGCGCAACGATTCGGGCTAGGAGTCGACCGCATAACAGTAGCCCTTTCTAGTTGCTAGGCGACACACACCCTGACCTCTGATACCAAGGACCCTGGAACCGTCTCGAACTGGCTTCAACTGGAGCTTTTTAGAGCAAGAGAATTGCCAGAGAGACTTCGACAGCCAAAACCCGCTCCAGGAGGAAGTTCCGGAGATACTGCAAAATTGCCGGGTCACCCCACTGATCAGTGGATGGGCCCCAGCGCCTCCCGGAGGCAGACTAGTTATGGTCAAGCCTAGCTGGCTGACCAGATAGCCTTCTGGCGTAAGGCTACTCGGAGGAGGAGGACAATGTCATTTCTTGCGTGGATTGTGCTTGGTCTCATTGCGGGATGGATCGCGAGCATGCTTATAAACAAGAGTGGTGAGGGAGTATTGCTCGACATCGTGCTCGGCGTGATCGGTGCGGTGCTTGGCGGGTGGCTATTCAATACCTTTGGCCACACTGGTGTTACCGGGCTGAATCTGTATAGTTTGCTGGTTGCCGTTGTAGGAGCCGTGGTCGTTCTGTTTCTGTACCACCTGGTAGTTCGCGGTGGTTCTACGGCCGTGACGCGGCATTAAATTTCCTTACATGTCTGAGAAGGCAGGGCGCAGCAGATCATCTGCTGCGCCCTTTTCTATTGCAGCCAGAAACGGTCAGCCAATACTTGAAATCGGGGACGGACCGGACCGTCGCAGCTTCCAATCGAGAAGGTACAGGATATTCGGAAGCGCAAGAATAGAGACGACGACATAGTTATTCATGTGCACAGTCGCCGTGAAGGCGGCGAGCGCCAGGAGCGAGACGAGCGCGAACGGAAATTCCCACTCCCAGGCAAGCAACATCGCGACTAACGAAGCAAACAAGAAAGTCATTCCAAGCCATTCACGCAAGTGAATCGCGCGAAGAGATTCGAGCGGTTCGCCCGCCACGAAGGCCAGAAAAACGGCGGTGAGGAGAAGCGTGAGGACGCGAGCACTCCACCGCACGACAGAGCTGAGTGGTGGCCGCATGGAGTGATACTGCGCTGCGGCTGCGACGCCCGCATAGGAGGGGAGTCACCGCGCCCTGTGACCGGAGGACAGCCCTTATTTGACTTGGCAGCAACAGGTTAGCGCTCAGGCAGGCGCAGACACTTGACGCGCGATCCACTGGAACCTGCCGCGGTTCCGATCGGCGATAGAAAACGAGGCACATTGGTGTAGACTCATCAGCAGAGCGAAGGACGGATCATTCCGAATCGATTCAAGGGAGCAGGTCACTTGGAGCAACCAAACAACTGCACGAGATTTTCCATTTTTTCTAAGGCCCTGGGACTTGCCTCTTGCCTTTTCCTGGTAACCGCCTTGGCACCGCTGGCTTTCGCGAAATCGAAGGTGGATTTCGATCCCACTCTGGATTTTTCAAAATTCAAGACGTTTGCCTACATCGGCGGGACACAGATGCTTGAGTTCCGGCCGCTAAATCCGAATCGAATCAAGAATGATGTTCACTCCGAAGTCGCAAAGGCGCTCGTCGCGCGCGGTTTGACGGAAGTGCAACCCGACCAGCAGCCAGACCTGGTGGTCCGTTATTCCGCCAACAGCCAATCCAAGATCGTTACTGGAGGGCTCGGTGCATGGGACCAACTGGGCGGCTTTGAGGCTTACTACTGGGCGTACACATTCGATATGATGCAGGCGGAAAGCAGCCTCGACGGGATGCTGGTCGTCGACTTGATTGACCTGAAGCGCAAGGATCTGGCCTGGCGTCTGTACATCGTGGACAAGATTGTTGACGAAGACAGCATCTGGGGTAGGGTCCTGGCAGAAATTCCGAAGGGATTCAACAGCTACCCACCTTCCCCGAAGCAAATTGAAGAGAAGAAAAAAGAACGGGCCGAGCATCCGCCAAAGCCGCCTGCCTCCGAATAGAGCACAGGAAGCTACTCAAACGCGTGAGGACGCGACAGCGACGCGAAGATTACTTGCCGAGATACCGGCTTGCCGTGATGGTCGACGGGGCGAGATCCTTGACATCGAGTTCGCCGGTCTTCGTCCTGTCGAGTCTCTCGAACTCTGCTTCCATAAACTTCATATATTCCACCTTTGAGACTTTGCCCGAGGCATCAGGACCCATGATCACGAGTAATCTCCTGACCTCATCCTCACCCATTGAGAGCCTGTCCTGCGACTTCGGAAAAGAATCCTTCGGTGGCGCGGCATTCACAAGCATGCCGCCTGCTCCAACCATTGCGGCGATGGCCATGATTACGCAGACTTTCCTCGTTTGACTAGGCATCGTGGGCTCCCTCCATTTCTAGACTTCCCGGATGCCGTGAATATACATGGGTCCGTAAAGGTCAGTTACGCAAAGAATTCATTGGTTGAATTAAATTTCTTGGCGAGCGTATCAGGTGCTCGAGATCGAGATCGAGTATGGCGACACCGGAGCACTCGCCTGGTTAAGGTGTAGGGGCTCAGGCGGAATGATTCTGACCTACCGCAATGTGACTGTGGTTTGCGGGGTGCAATATGCGGCACGGTTCCGCACTGGTAATGGCGGAAGGGACGCTCTCCCCACGAGGTGAATGCGCCGTGTTATTTCCGCGAAGCGTTCTGGGTGGTGAGGTCGAGTTCAGCGAGGCGTTGGGCACCGGAACGGCGCAGGGCATACACGATGCCCCAGGAAATGGCTCCGCCGATGCACGCGCCTGCCAAGGTGACGAACAGCACCGGCAAAAGCGCGAACTGCGTTGGCTGTATCGGACCCACATGGGGGTTCGCATACGGAACTGAGTTCTGAATCGATTTGGCTTTGTCGATCGTGAGCAAGATGCCCGCCAAGATCAGAGCCATGAGTGTGACAGTGGCTTTGGGAAAACGAAATTCGGAACGCATGTCGAACCTCCTTGAGAAAACGACGGAATTACGCCCGGAACCGAAACGATCGCGTAGATGCTCTTGAAGTGCCCCGTTCAGCAGTCCAACGACTTCGCGAACTCTCGATTTGGCATGGGCCAGTGCGCCTTTTACTTCATTCTCAGCATCAACATCGCGAAGTACCGACAGCATCTCCTCACCGCAACGGTCCCGATACTCGGCCGGATAGAATTGCAGCAGAACGCGATAAATAGCGTGCATGATCAGACCGCCTTTCTCGCCACTCGGGTGCTGGCGACACGAGTTAGATGCTTCATGCGATCGAGTTCCTTTCGCAGGTTGCGGTGACCGAGTTCGGTGAGGCGGTAGGATTGCCTGCCGCGCGACGTGTCATCCTGCTCGAAGCGCTCAATCCAACCAACATCGAGCAGGCGGTGCAGCGCACCATAGAGCGTGCCAGTGCTCAGCTGAACGCGGCCTTGACTCATGTTTCGAATTTCCTCAAGGAGCGCGTAACCGTGGCGGGGTTCGTCCACGAGACCGAGAAGGATAAGCAGTACGGGTTCGGAGAGTGGCAAGGAATCGATATGCTTGTCAGCGACATGTCGCATGACGACATATTGAGCGCAGGAAGGGCCGGTGTCAATAGGCATGATCAAGCTGCGCCGACCGTCCATGGCACCGACTGCCCCCCAGGATTCTATACAGAACAGTCGATAGGTCCGGATGGCCTGCGCGAAAAAGGGCAAGATTTCTGTTCTGGCGCGCCGGTCGAGAGGTGAACGGAGACAAATCTGGCGTAGCCGCAGATACTCATGCTTCTGCGTATGCCATCTACTGTCGATGACGATGCGCCGCTGTTATCGTTTGGCGCTGAGCGCCTTGGTGCAGTCAAGCTGCAGGGTCTTTAGTCGGGCCTGGAGGTCCTTGTCGGGCTTGGCGTCAAGAAGCTTCTGCGCGATGTCGAGATTGCCACGAACAACCTGGTTGACGGTGGCCAGGCGGTCCGGAGCGTTTAGTCCGCGATACTCGAACATGGCGCCACTCTGCAGGAAGCTGTTGCTGAGTTCAATGATGTACACCCTGGGGTCTACGGTTACTTTCCCTGAGACATACAGTTGCTGTCCTTTATTGGGATCCTGACCGGCACCGGCAATTTCCGACAGCACGATCGCAAAGGCGTTGCGATCGGCCTGAAGTTCGGCGCCAAGACCCTCGGCGTCAGAAACCAACTGGCCCTCTTTTATTTTGGCGAGGCCGGGATTAGTTCCCGTGAAACCGGGAAAACTGACCTCGACGACCATCGGGGTATTGGTCAGTTTCGCGCGCTGATCCATGACCGCTTGCATGGCGTCCATCAGATAGCCTTGTGCAGTCTTGTAATAGTCGGACCGTTTCTCGTAGAAAGGACCGGTGTGGGACTGCGCGACGGGCTGTTTTGCTCCGATGTAATAGGCCTCGGCCATTTGCTTGTTCGCGTCAGCGAGTGCGGTGACAAGCGTCGTACGGAGAACAATGGCTTGTTGCCGAGTGGCATCGTCAGGGGCGGTTTTGATGGCTTTGTCGAGATTGCGGAGAGCGGCACTGAAATCCGATGAGGCGAAACTATTTCTGGCGTCGACGATCGGAGTGGTGTCGGATGCCGTAGGGGAATTGGAGCAGGCAAAAAGCAGGAGGGACGAGACTACCAAGAGAAAAAACTTTGGACGGGGCGACATTATAGATTCTCCTTACTGAAGAACGGCTGCTTCAGGTTGGAGCGCACCTTCACGTGATGTTAGCCGCAGCGGACACCAGGGGTCTATGACGGCGGACACAGGAGATAGGGTTGCGATCTGTGACGGAAACTGGTTCCGGGAATCTGTTACCCGGCCACGAGGCGGCGAAGTTCGCTGAAAAAGGTGGGATAGGAAACACCTACGCACTCCGCATCCCGAATGGTAGTCGTGCCAGTAGCGGCGAGGCCCGCCACGGCAAACGCCATGGCAATGCGATGATCCCCGTGTGGTTCGATATCCGCGCCGTGCAGTTTGCCACGGCTCCGGCCTGCGACGAGCAAGCCATCGGGACGCTCTTCAACCGTTGCGCCCATACGTTTCAGATTCTCGGCGAGAGCGGCAATGCGATCGCTCTCCTTGACACGGAGTTCGGCTGCATCGCGAATCTCGATCCCCTGCTCGGTGTAGGGGGCCAGAGCGGCAAGCATCGGCAGTTCATCAATCAGCAGTGGAACCAGATGACCCGCTATCAACCCACCAGTGAGATTGGCACCTTTGACTGCGATATCGCCGACGACTTCGCCATGCGAGGCTTGCAGGTTGACCACAGATATCGCCGCACCCATTGACTGAAAAAAATCGAGGATGGCCGTGCGCGTGGGATTGAGGCCAACACCGGCAATGAAAAGATCCGACCCGGGCAGCATCGAAGCGGCCGCAATAAAAAATACGGCAGAGGAAAGATCGCCCGGTACGTCAAGCGAGCGCGGCTGAAGTTCTGTTTGATCGCGACCATGGGCCATGCCACGAACCGTTGTCGTCAAACCGCGTTTTTCGATGTGCGCGCCAAACTCGGCAAGAGCCAGTTCTGTGTGATCGCGGGTAACGGCGGGCTCAGTGACGCTGGTGTCGCCATCGGCGTAGAGCCCCGCAAGCAGCACAGCGGATTTCACTTGTGCACTGGCCATGGGCATTTCGTAGTGTAGGGCGCGAAGCTTCCTGCCGTGAATTTCAAGGGGCGGAAAATTATCTTCCCTGGCATGAATTTCGGCTCCCATTTGACGTAGCGGAGTAACAACGCGCTTCATGGGACGCTTTTGTAGGGAGCTATCACCTGAAATCTTCGTTGAGAATCCCTGCCCGCTGAGAATTCCAGAAAGCAGGCGGATAGTCGTGCCGGAGTTTTCGGCATCAAGCGAGCGCCAGCTGCTCTTGAGGCCACCCAATCCGTGACCGGTTATTTTGACCGTGGTCTTGTCGATCGTGACATCCGCGCCAAGCGACTTCATGCAACCGAGGGTACTGTGGCAATCACGGGCGGCAGCAAAGTGGCGAAGCTCCGAGGTGCCACGGGCAAGCGCCGCGATCATGGCATAGCGATGGGAAATGGATTTGTCACCGGGAAGTTCGACGGCACCCTTGAGCGCTTTTGCGGGATCGATTGTCTCTTTTTTCACGTTTGGGGTCCTGAAAACAGTCTAGCACGCAAGTTCTGACGGGCTTGTGGGATCAAAACGTGCCAGCTCCAGGCAAAACACCCCGTTCCGCCGCAATTCGGATGATGACACAGCACTTAGCCCTGTACGCCGGGCCAGTTTATTTCAGGGAAATCGGGCGAAGACTTGCGAAACAGAAATCACCTCCAGTCCGTATCATTAAATGAGCAGCAGGAATCGAACTAAGTGAACCGCGTCAGTGCGTAGATTTCGGAGTCAGGCATGAATGGCAGTCGAACGATTCTTCACCTATTGACCAAGGCCTCGATCGGCATGGGAGCTCTCTTTCTGGTAGGCGTACTTCTCGCCGCAATACCAAATCACCGGGTTCCCGTTCTTGGCAGCGTCACGAACGAAGCTGCGCAGGAGGCTCAGCAAGCGCAGATGCCAGGCGCAACCATGGACCATAGCCGTATGCCCGGCATGGACACGGAAGAGAGCAAATCGGCCGAGCACCAGGCAGTTGAAGACATGGCTCAAATGCAGCACGGTACGAGCGCGCACCTGTACATGAGCGCCCCGCGTCCGTCGAATGCCGCTGATCTTGAACGAGCCAGTGAAATCGCCGCAAAATTGCGCGAAGGAATTGCGAAATACAAGGACTACCACGTCGCACTCGGCGAAGGCTTCACGATTTTCATGCCGAACCTGCCGCAGAAGGAATATCACTTCACGAGCTACGCGAATGCAATCGCCGGAAGAACACTGTTTGACCCGGCGCTGCCCACTTCCCTGCTCTATAAAAAGACCTCGACCGGATACGAACTGGTTGGAGCGATGTATACGATGCCGAAAAGTGCAACCGAGGACCAGCTGAACGAGCGCGTACCGCTCAGTGTTGCAACCTGGCACCTTCACACAAATCTGTGCATGCCGCCAAGAGATCAGTTCAGAACCGCAGACTGGAGCAGATTCGGACTGCATGGGACGATTGCCACGCAGAGCGCGTGCGACGCGGCGGGTGGGAAGTTCTCATCGGTGATTTTCGGCTGGATGGTGCACGTATATCCGTATGAAAGCTCGACGGAAAAGATGTTTGCGATGCACCACAGCGACTAGGTTCTCTCCCAAACTGACTAGGAATCTTTCAATTTGAGTTTGTGCTTGTTTTCTTCGAGGAACTCACGCAGTTCTCTCGACATATCGAGCAGCCGAACCCATTGTTCGTAATAGAGCGTGACGGGAAAGCGGCCGAGACCATAGACACTGACCCCACCTTTTTCTCCGACGCGAAATTCCAGGGCACCCTTCTTGCGGCCCTCGGCTTTCTGTTTCAGTTCTTCAATCTGAGCAAGCAGTTCTTCTCTGGTAGGTTCGGTCATTGGGTTTTCTCCTTCTAGACAGGTAGCCTAGTCTATCGCAGTTCCATGACCAGGGCGCCAAAAGTCCTGGGCTTACTACGCTCTCGGTTGAATTGCTTCGAGCCAGCGCAGGCGCGTATCATGGTCGTTCGTTCCGGGGGTTTCTGTTTCATTCCATGGTTCGCCAACTCCAGAGAGTATTGCTGATTCTGTCGTTTACCGCGGTTGTCGTCCTGCCGGCCAGTTCATTGCCCGCCGGTCAGCCGGATTCTGCGACGATTATTCCGCTGTCTGAAGTACGTCCGGGAATGCAGGGATATGCCTACACGATCTTTGCAGGCGACACCGTAGAGAAGTTCGATCTCCAGGTAATCGGGGTCATGCCGAATTTCCTGGGGCCCAAGCAGTCCATCATTCTCGTGCAACTCGTTGGTGCGAAGGTCGAGCATACCGGTGTTGTCGCGGGAATGAGCGGCAGCCCGGTCTATCTCGATGGCCGACTGGCAGGGGCGCTCTCGCTGAAGCTTGGCGTCTTTACGAAAGAAGCGATTGCGGGTGTAACCCCGATTGAAGATGTTCTGCGGCCGCCGACAGAAACCGCCGGCCTCCCTGCGGCACCCGGGCAATTCAGCTTGCCAAACGATGCGCTGGCGCGTAATTCGCTGCCCGGCGGAACTTCGCTCGAGCGGATAGAAACCCCCCTGGTATTTTCCGGATTTCAGCCGGCAGCCGTGCAGCAGTTTGCGCCCGCGCTGCAGAGCTACGGGTTTGTTGCCACCCAGGGTGGAACGGCCGCAGCCGAGCCCGATGACAAGAAACTGTCGCCAGGGGATATGGCGGGAATGGTGCTGGTTTCGGGTGATGTTTCGATCAATTCGGCATGTACCGTTACCGCGGTCGAAGGCGACAAGGTATTTCTGTGCGGCCATCCGTTCATGAGCCTTGGCGATATCCAGATGCCGATGTCACGAAGCCGCGTAGTGATGACGTTGTCGTCGAGCCTCGCGTCGACGAAGATCGTGAATGTGGGAGGACCGATCGGCACGATCACCGGAGATCACCTGACGGCAGTAACGGGGAAACTCGGAGCGTCACCTCTAATGGTGCCGCTAGACCTCAGTTACAACAATGGCGCAGCAGAAAAGAAATTACACTTCGACATTATCAATCATCCAAAGCTGACTCCGCTGCTGGTGGCAATTACCACATTTAACGGGATCAGCCAGAATTCACTGTATGGGGAAGGAACGACGCTGCACCTGACCGGCGAGATCCGACTGAAGGGTCACGCAGCGGTCGAGATCGAAACCACTTTTGCGCCGACCGATTCAGGGGCGCCTGACAGCCTGCCGATTGCCCTCGCGGTACAGGGCATATTTGGTCGACTGTTTGCGAATAATTTTGAGATCCCGAATGTGGAGCATATTACGTTGCATGTGGAGAGCCAGCCGGGACGAAAGTCCTACACGGTAGAGAGTGCATGGCTTGAGAAGGGCGAAGCAATTCCGGGCGAAGATGTGAAGGTACGGGTCATGTTGCGGCCATACCGCGGGGCTCCCCGTGTTGAAGAAACAACCGTGCATGTCCCGGACCAGGTCGCGCACGGAACAACACTGCGCATCCTGGTAAGCGATGCGGACTGGCTGAACCGGGCCTCGCGCGGATTTAATTTCGCGGGAATCCCAGGAGGATCGGGTGGCCCTGAAGGGCTCGATCAGCTGATCGCATTGCTGAATCGCGAGCGCCGGAACGACCGTCTATACGTGGGCCTGTTTGCGCCGGCGCCAACACTTGTGTGGGATGACAAGGAATTGCCAAACGTGCCGCTGAGCGCGATAAACGTGATTGACGGCCGGCCATCGCCTGGCAGCGTACAGGTACTGCGAGAATCTTTATCGAGTGAAGCATCGATACCGCTAGGCGGCCCAGTGAGCGGGCTGATCTCATTGAATCTGCAGATCCGGTGATCAAATCCATGTCCAAAACCCCTTCCCTACATTCTGTGCAGAGAGCAAAAAGAAGCCATCGCCAGACCGTGCTGCGTGTGGCCGCGGTAGGTCTATGCCTGCTCGGAATGGCCCTGGCCAATCACGCGGAACACACCCGGCGCTGGCGTCAGTCGACGTTTGAGGAATTTCTGAAGGGCACGGCAAAAGGAATTGCGCTGCGCAGTGACGGTCATCTGGAACTGGCCCCGAAGTTCACCCTGGTCTCTGACGCCGACGCTTCCTACCTCTGGTCGCTCAAAACCGACAATGCAGGTGTTCTCTACGCAGCAGGCGGAGCACCGGCGAAAGTATTCCGCTTTGAAGGAAATGGAAAGCCGAAGGCGGTTTTTGAAACGACCGATCTGCTGGCACAGACGTTTACCTTCGACAGCAAAGGCACACTGTATGTGGGAACTTCTCCGGACGGCAAGGTGTACAAGGTCTCGGCCGGCGGTGAGAAGTCAGTGTTTTTCGACCCGAAAACGAAATACATCTGGGACCTGGCCTTTGCGCCCGACGGAACCCTGTACGTAGCCACCGGAGATAAGGGACAGATTTTTGCGGTGAACATCGACGGAGCGGGACAGGTTTTCTATACCAGCGATGAAGCACACATCAAGATTCTGGAATTCGACACCAATGGAAACCTGCTGGCGGGGACGGAACCGAACGGCCGGGTATTGAGAGTCAGCCGGAAGAATACGACGAAGAAAGCGGACGAAACAGGCGGTCAAGGTTTCGTTTTGTATGAAACGGCAAAGCGGGAAGTGACTTCGCTCGCGGTGTTAGGCGATGGAACGATCTACGTTTCGGCAATTGGGGATAAGAACAAGCCGAATCCTCCAGTTCCCTCCGCAGTGATTGCCACGTCGCAAGGCACAACAACAATTACCAACACCGCCGTAGCAGCTTCTGGCCAGGGACCCGCTTCATTTCTGACCTTTCCGCCGGCAATTTCAAGCAGCATCTATAAATTGGCACCGGACCGGGCACCCGAAGAACTGTGGAGTTCGCGGGATGATGTCGTTTACACCCTGGGACTTGGCGCGGACGGGCGACTGCTGGCGGGTACAGGAAATAACGGCACGCTGCTTGAAATCGATGGGCGCGGCGTCTATGCACAGCTCGCGAAATCCGGTGCAGGCCAGATTACCGGTATCGCCAAGGGTGCTGCCGGGAAGCTTTTCCTGTCGACGGCGAATCCGGGCAAGGTTTTCTCGCTCGGCCCGGAATTTGAAACCGAAGGCACGTTCGAATCGCAATCCTATGATGCCAAGCTCTTTTCAGAGTGGGGGCGACTTGAATGGTGGGGGCCGGCCGGCGCATCGGGCGCGCCAGTAAAGTCGTCAAAAAATGAAAAGTCCGCTGCGAAGGCTTCAAACGAGCCGCGAATCGAATTTTTTGTGCGTAGCGGTAACACCGAGGATCCAGGGCGAGAATGGTCAAAGTGGTATGGCCCGTATCAGGCGAGCGGTGCTGTGGCGGAGGCTCCGGCAGCCCGGTTCTTTCAGTGGAAAGTGGTAATCCATGCCGGCGGCGCAGGAGAGGGCATCGATTGGGTAACGGAGGCGTATCTGCCGCGAAATGTGGCGCCAGTGATTGATGGAATCGCGATTCAGGATGCGGGAGTCCGGGCGCAGGCAGGGCAAGTCATTTCGGGCCAGCCGGTGAACGTAACCTTGCGTCAACCACAAGCGCCCAATCCGAATGGCATTGTGGTTACGACGAACATGGTAACTAAGTTCGAGCAGACACCGCAGGGCTTGCAGCAGAAGGGCTGGCGGTCTGTGCTGTGGGCGGCACACGACGATAACGAGGACGACCTGAAGTATTCCGTCTATTTCCGCGGAGAGAAAGAAAACGACTGGCTCCTGCTCAAGGACAATCTCGACCAGAAATTCTATTCCTGGGACACGACGACCATGCCCGACGGCGCGTATTACTTGAAGATCGTCGCGAGCGATGCCCCATCCAATCCCCCCGGAGTGTCGCTCCATACGGAGCGCGAGAGCGAACGGTTTGAGGTGGATAATACGCCGCCAGCAATTGAGAAGCTCGAAGCAAGTCCTACGGGAATGAACGCGGACCGTTCAATGGGCGTGTCCTACGATTTCCAATTCTCCGCGGTAGATTCCTTCAGCAGCATTGAACGGGCACAATACAGCGTTGACGGCGGGGAATGGATTCTGCTCGCGCCGACAGAGGGAATCAGCGACAGCCGTACCGAGAATTATTCCTTTACAGTGCGTGGACTGGGACCGGGCGAGCACACCATTGCGGTGCGTGCCTATGACCGTTTCGAGAATGTCGGCGCAGGGAAAACCACAATCAGGATTGCCGGGGGGAAGACCTAGGGTTTCAGCTTCGCGGAGGCAGGCGGGGCCTTGACGAGCTCCGGCCGGGGCCGCGGCTTGCTTGGCTCAATAAAACTCTCAATTTCGGCGCCGAATCCCATTCGTCCATCGCTGAACGCATCTGCCTTGGCGTGAACCACACGCGCCTTGCAGTGGGTCTCTTCCGGCTGGGTGCCGGTAACCTCGATTGGCATCCTCAGAGTTGCTTCAATGGGCATCCCGACCTGCAAGGGAGCCGAAGTCACAAAGAAAAATCCGCCACGAGAGAGATTGACGGCTTCTGTAAAATGCTCGGAAGTGTCAGAAGCGAGACCGGTAGGGCGAAAGCGCAGAGGAACACGCAGTCTAAAACGTTGCAGATGTCGACGTTCCGAACCAGCCATTTGTAGATACTCCGCGGCCACGAAGAGGGGGCAGGTCTTGCCGCACAACCGGAAACTCAAGGGTATCAGAGGTAGCGCCGGGGTCAATAGCCAATAGAGTTAAAAGCTGTAGCCGAGCGAAAGCACCGTAGTGGGATCCGCTTCGCCGATATTGAAGGCCTGGGTCGTAAAGGTGAATTTCCTGAACGTAAAGCCGATCAGTGGTCCCCGCTGGACTTCAAGCGGCGTCGTGTAGGCGCGAGTGCGTTGCGCGACATAGCCCACGGTGAACCATTTCACGGGCGAATACGTCAGCTGTGTCCATGTATAGAAAAAATTTCCGGCTTTCGTGTCGGTATCGAAGATGTATTCGTTTGCGCTGTAGAACTCGAGCTTCTTGTACGTGACGGTGACCTCGAGTCCGGGGGCAATACCGTTCACCTTCCCGAACACACCGCCCACCATGGGAGTAGCGTCTAGCGTCACTTTCTTCCCGACACTGAAGTTATGCCCGAGCCACAACGACCCGGTCTGCTGCCCTTCATAGTTGTACCGGGCCTCAAGGTGCAGCGTGTCGCGGTCAGCGGTAAGCACTGGCGAAGCGTAGGATTGCCCGTCAGGCACGATGTAGCCACTGACGCTGAGGTCAAACTCCCAGGGGTTCGCCTCGGGAGACGCAGCAGAGTTGCCAGGTCCGGTCGAGCCGGCCGGGGCGCCAGTGCCTGGGGGTGATTGCGCTCGCACCTGGCCCGCAGAGACGGCGGCTAGCAGGTAAATTCCGAACGGTAACCAGAATAGCTTCATGATCCTGTACGATGACGTCTGAGAATTCAGAGCAGGTTGGCGTGCATTGTACTGCCAACGATCACTGCTGACCAGCCAGAATGGCACTCGCCTCTTATTTTGCTGTGGACTAGACTTTGTGTATGGCAACCCCCAACGAAATTACCCGCGACAAGATCACTCCCGTCGATCACCGAACGATTGCCGAGGCCCACGACAGGATCAGGCCACGAATACACCAGACGCCAGTCATGACCAGCCAATCGATCGACAAGCTTGCCGGTGCGCATCTGTTTTTCAAGGCCGAAAATCTGCAAAAAACGGGTTCGTTTAAGATACGTGGGGCTGCAAACGCCATTCTCTCGCTCACCGAGCGGGAAGCGTCGCACGGGGTCGTTACGCAATCGAGCGGAAACCACGGAGCCGCCGTGGCTTGTGCCGCCGCCTGGCGGGGAATCCCTGCCTGGGTCGTGATGCCACACAATGCTCCGGCGGTGAAATGCCGAGCGGTCGAGGCCTACGGCGGGAAGATTTCCTTCTGCGAGGCTACGGTTTCGGCCCGAAGGGAGATGGCGGAGCGAATCGAGACAGAGACCGGCGCTCGGATGATTCATCCGTACGATGACGATCGCATCATCGCAGGGCAGGCAACGGCAGCAAAAGAATTCCTCGAGGAGATTCCCGACCTTGATGTGGTGCTGACGCCGGTTAGCGGAGGAGGACTCCTCAGCGGAACGTGTCTCGGGGCAAAGGGTATCCGGCCGGAGCTGAAGGTCTTTGGATGTGAGCCAGAACGCGCCGACGACGCCTACCGGTCGATCAAGACGGGCGAGTTGCAGGCAATCGAGTCGAGCGATACGATCGCCGACGGGCTGCGCGCTTCCCTTTCCGTCCGTACATTCGCCATTTTGCGAAATTTTGTGGATGGCATCCTGCTGGTCAGCGAAGAAGAGATCAAGGCTTCGGCGCGGCTGGTAGCGGAGCGGATGAAATTGATCGTGGAACCGTCGAGTTCTATCGCGCTTGCCCCCCTCGTGCGGAGGGAAGGTGCGGGCATCCTCAATCTCGTGTCCCGCCCTGACGGCAGGCCACTCCGGATCGGGATCATTTTATCCGGCGGAAATGTCGATCTTGGCTGACCGAGCATCTGAATTGTCGCAATAGTCACGTATCAATAATAAAATGCCTGATTGTCAGTGTATTTAGCGGCGTGTAAACTACTTGAGTTCGCTTTCCTCTCCGGGGAAAAATCTGTTTGTGTAACCGGCAAGACGAGACCGCAAAGGCTCGCCCAAGCCCGCTGGGCGGATGCGTGCGTTGGCCGGAACTGAAAAGGTGGGCAGAGTTGTCTTTCCTTCCAAAGACACTTCATTCGATCGCGCTGGCATTCGTTTCATTTTTCCTGCTGTCAACAAATGCTCACGGCCAAAGCGCCACTGAAACCGGACCGGCCGACGGGGATCAGGGTTATGTTCGCATCGAGCGTTCCGTCCATCCATTCACAAAACTGGCGGCGGACGCTGGTCGGGTGGAGGCAGGCGAGAGCCTTGATCGTATGCTGCTGACGCTGTCGGCATCGGCAGAAAAACAGTCAGCACTGGCTACACTGCTTCGAGAACAGCAGAATCGCAATTCGGTGGATTTCCGCCGTTGGTTGACCCCCGCACAGTTTGGCGCACAATTCGGAGCCGAAACTGCCGATCTAGAGAGCATGCGCGGCTGGCTCGAGCAGAGTGGCTTTTCGATCGGCCGGGTGGCCCATGGCGGCAGGTGGATCGAATTCAGCGGCACATCACGGCAGGTCGAAAGCGCATTTCGCACCGAATTACACTATTTTCTGCTGGGAGGCAAACGTTACATTGCCAATGCGATTGATATTTCTCTTCCTCTGAGTGTTGCCCGGATCTCGGGCGGGCTCGTATCCCTCAACAGCTTCCCAAAACTCCCGCCAACACAACGGAACGATGGAATTGCCGGAATCAACGCCGACGGACAAAAGGTAAAACTCACCCCGGCACTCACGGCCTCTGGCGTAACAAACACCTATTATGTTGCGCCCGGGGACCTGGCCACGATCTACAACACGAAGCCACTGCTGGCAGGCGGGAATGACGGGACCGGGATTACGATTGCGGTAACCGGGCAATCTCAGATCGAGCTCACCGACGTAGAGACCTTCCGGCAGATTTTTGGCCTGAAAACAAACGATCCTAATATTCTCGTCAGCGGACCCGATCCCGGCATCGCCGGCACAATCGATCAGCAAGAAGCAACGCTCGATGTCGAATGGGCTGGTGCCATGGCACCCGGCGCAACGATCGATCTGGTGATTGCCGCCTCGACCGACGCAACCGACGGCGTGGATCTGGCAGCGGCCTATGCGATTGACAACGCGGTTGCGCCAATTCTGACCTACACCTACGGAAGCTGCGAACTGACGCTGCAAACCTCCGGAGGCAACACGTTTTACAACTCGCTGTGGCAACAGGCCGCGGCAGAAGGCATTACCGTTCTCGTCGCGACCGGTGATAACGGCGCAGCAGCCTGCGACGCGGCAAACGCCGGTTCTCCCGCAACGCAGGGCTTTTCAGTAAATGGAGCGGCCTCGACGCCCTATGACGTGGCAGTCGGCGGGACTGAATTTAACGATAGCGCCTCAGCCGCTACGTATTGGAACAGCAGCAATGCCGCGGATTATTCTTCCGCGTTGGGATACATCCCGGAGAGCGTGTGGAATGAAAGTTGCGATCCGGGACAAACCTTGGGCCCGACGAACTGCGTCTTCTCGAATAGCAATTTCAGCTCGCTCTCAGGGGGCGGAGGGGCTAGCACGATCTATCCCAAACCATCGTGGCAATCGGGAAACGGCGTTCCTGCCGATGGAGTTCGCGATATTCCTGATTTGGCGCTCGCCGCAGCTTCCGGTCACGACGAATTCGTCTATTGCAACAGCCAGGGCGGCACGGCGTGCCAGATCAATTCACAAAATCAGGTTGTGGGATTGACGCTCGTCGGAGGAACGTCCGCCGCAACGCCATCGATGGCCGGCATTCTGGCGCTCGTCGAACAGAAAAATGGCGCCTTCCAGGGACAGATCAACTATACGCTTTATAAGCTGGCACAGAATTCAGGCGCAAGTTGTGACTCGTCGAAGCAGACGAACCCAAGCGCACAAAATTCCTGCATATTTTATGACATCACGAGTGGAAGCAACGCGGTTCCCTGCGCGGGCGGGTCGCCAAACTGTTCTTCCGCGCAACCGGGAACGAATGGAGTGCTTGACGGGCAAAGTGCCACTGCAGGATACGATCTGGCGACAGGGTTAGGATCAGTGAACGCCGCGAACCTGGTCAATGCCTGGAGCAGCGTGACGTATGCCGCTTCCGAGACACAATTGCAGGTGCCGACGACGTCATTTGCACACGGGACAGCAATCAGCGTGACGGGGCTGGTTGCAGCGGCCAGCGGAACGGGAACGCCGACGGGAACGGTTTCGCTTGAGACCAGCGCCTACGGGGATGCCGATACGATTGCAATTACAAATGGCGCGTTCTCCAGCACAAAAGTGAATGATCTGCCCGGCGGGCAGTACACCTTGACGGCCCATTATGCGGGAGATGGAACTTTCGCGCCAAGCAATTCAAGTGGTGTAGCGCTTTCGGTGACGCCAGAGACGAGCACAACCACGTTGAGTGTTGTCGGAGCGAATGGAGGGAGCGCGCAGTATGGCAACTCCGTCGAATTTATTGTGAGTGTGGCAGGAGCTTCTGGCGCCGGTACCGCGACAGGGAGCGTGACCGTGCAGGATGGCACAACGGTTGTGGGCACCTATCCGCTGGCTTCAAATGGCAGCGCCAGCATCTATACGGGCGCGGGATCGAACTACTCGTTCCCGGTAGGCTCGCATTCGCTCGCAGCGGCCTACAGTGGGGACAACAGCTTTGCTCCGAGCAATTCTGCCGCGACGCAATTTACCGTCGCAAAGAGTAGCCCGCTGATCGTCGTCGGAGTCAACAAATCGACTTTCAGTTCAACGGAGCCAATCGGTGCGCACGTAGTCGTTTCGGGATTCGGGACGGCTGCGGCGACAGGAAATGTGCAATTCGTCGTTGACGGAAATCCTTACGGCTCTCCTCTGCCACTGCAAACCGGAGGGTTCTTTGGAACAGGAGCGCAGGCATCGATCCTGATCACCGGGCTCTCTCTGGGCTCACATGTGATCGGAGTCAATTACGATGGCTCTCTAGATCCCGATTATTTGTCGGTGGCAAACGGCGATCTACAGCACGAACCGAACGAGCCGGTCATCACCGTCACGAAGGCGAATGGGACCGCAACCACAACCACGCTCGTGGCACAGACGTTGCCTGTAAACGTGGGCGACACGGGAACATTCAAGGTTACCGTTTCACCTGCCGCTGCAACAGGCACCGTCACACTGTGGGACGCGGTGGGACCGAGAACGAGCGCAATCAGCCTCACGGGCGGCACAACGACGGTTCAGTTCCCCTGGACGCAGGCTGGCACGACGTCGCTCTACGCCGTTTATTCTGGCGATCCGAGCAACGCCCCGTCGTCAAGCACTCCCGTCACCTTCGCTGTTAATCGCGGGGTCGTGATCGTAGCACTCGCCGCACCTTCTCAGTCTCTCGCAACGCAGCAGCTGAGCCTGGTGGGCAGCGTAACCGGATTGAATTCCTCCATGAAACCGGCTGGTTCGAGTCTCGCAACTCCTACAGGAGCGGTGGAGTTCTGGGACTCGCTGAACGGCGGGACAGCGGTGCTCGTGACCACGCAAGCGCTAACTGCCGGGGGCGGAAATATCGGAGTTTATGGCCTTCGAAAAACGTTGGCTGCGGGCACGCATTCTCTGACAATGCACTATGATGGCGACACCAACTGGCAGCAGGGAGACTCGCCTGCGGTAACGGTGAATGTAGCCAGTTCTGCGACCTTCGCTCTGACAGTTGCGCCGAACGCCCTGGCAATTACCGGGGGCCAGTCAGGTAGCACGAATGTAACGATTGCGCCCAGCGGCGGATTCACAGGAGTGGTGGCGGTGAGCTGTACTGTCGCCCCGTCATCACCAAACACGAATTACACCTGCACACCGGCTCCCGCGAATATAAACATCACTGGTGCGAGTTCTGGCACAGGATTGCTGAACCTGACGCCACCTTCGTCGGCAACTACGGCAGGAGCACACGCTGTAGCAATGCCAGATTTGCCGATGCCAGAAATTTCGGGAATTTCACTCGGGCCCGCAACTTCATTCCTGGTTCTGGGTTCGATCTTCTTGCTCGCTCTCCTGGCCCTGCGGGGCCGTGACTCGAAACGCCATCTGCAATGGGCGTTCGGCGGAGGTGGTGTGCTGCTCTGCGTTGCAGGTCTTGTGGCTGGCTGCGGGGGCGGAGGCGGAGGCGGAGGTCCGGTTCCTTCAACAACGACACTCGCTTCGTCAAACCTGCACAGTCCATACGGGTCGACGGTTACATTCAGTGTAAATGTGTCAGCGACCAGCACGCCCACGGGAACGGTAAATTTGATCGATAACGGGCAAGTCTACAGTTCGGGACTGGTTTCTGCGGGAGTGGCCACGTTCCAGACCACAACGATTCCAGTCGGTGTACACGTGCTTACTGCGCAGTATCAGGGAGACTCACACACGCAACCTTCGAGCTCAGCGGCAATCAACCAAGTCATCACCGGAAGCGTGACGTTTGTCGTGACTGGTACTTCTGCCAGCACCACGCAGAGCGGAAATTTGACGTTACAAGTAAATTAGTGGGAACCTTTTCAGAGAAATCGGGGAATTAGGATGGAAAACCGTTTAGAGCCCCTAGGCATCTCTGTATCATGGCGACTCTGTCCGGGGAAACACGCCCACATCTCCAGGTAAGTATCTAACAGAACGAAACACTAGGTTGGGAGCCGACATCAAAATGAACTCAGTGAAAAAAGTTTACGGAGTGCTTCTGCTGGCAGTCGTATTGCTGTTTACAGGGGCAGCTGTAAACGCACAGAAATCGCAGGTACGTTCGCGTGTCACTGCCGCAGTCGACGAAACGCGCACGGTGAAAGTCCAGGGAAACGTTCACCCGATGGCACGGTCTGAGTTCGATCGTGGCGCGCTCGGCGATTCGACACCCATGACGCGGATGTTGATCCTGTTGCAGCGGAGCACGGACCAGGAACAGGCGCTCCGCCAGGTGATGGAGGATCAGCAAACCAAGAGTTCGGCGAATTACCACAAATGGCTGACCCCGACCGAGTTCGGCCTCGCGTTCGGTCCTTCTGACGCGGACGTGCAGGCTGTCACGGACTGGCTCGTGCGCGCCGGTTTCCAGGTTGCCAAGGTATCTCAAGGGCGCACGACAATTGAATTCAGCGGCACGGCCGGCCAGGTGCGCAACGCATTTCAAACCGAGATTCACAAATTCTCTGCAAACGGTACAGAGTTTATCGCCAACGTTACCGATCCATCGATTCCGGAGGCGCTTTCGCCAGTCGTTGCGGGCGTAGTGGCCTTGCACAATTATCCGAAAGTCGCGCACATCCGGACGAAAGGACAATATCGCCGCGTGAACGCAACCGGGGAGCTGCGCCCGCTGTTTACCTACGGCGACCCGGCCAACTACGCCATGTCACCCGCTGATTTCGCCACGATCTACAACGTTCCTGCCGGAGCAGATGGTACCGGTCAAACGATTGCGGTTGTCGGCCAATCCAATATCAACGCGCAGGACATCATCGATTTCCGCACTCTGTTTGGACTGCCGCAAAACTTCACGCAAGCGGGAAACGTCATCGTGAACGGCCCAGATCCGGGAACGGGTACTGCGGATGAAGGTGAATCGGATCTGGACGTTGAATGGGCAGGAGCGGTGGCACCGAACGCGAAGATTCTGCTGGTGAGCTCCTTGTCGACACAATCGAATCCAACCCAGGTCAGTGCCGGAATCGACCTTTCCGCGCTGTATATCGTCGATAACAATCTCGCTCCGGTGATGAGTGAAAGCTACGGCGGCTGCGAACTGAATAACGGGACAATTGGAAATTCGTTCTATAACAACCTGTGGCAACAGGCTTCCGCGCAGGGGATTACCGTCGTCGTTTCGGCGGGAGATAGTGGATCGGCTGGTTGCGACAATCCAAACCTCGAAACAGCCGCGACTGGCGGATTGGCCGTCAACGGAGTCGCATCAACCCCGTACAACGTCGCCGTCGGTGCTACGGATTTCGATCCGACAACATTACCGACTACCCCTCCGAATCAATACTGGAGCGCTACAAACGGCACAACTCAGGGTTCAGCGCTCAAGTATATTCCCGAAACTACCTGGAATGACTCGACCTGCGCCACGAATTATCCCGCTCCGTGCACCACGGTGGATCCGTCAGGTTACGATCTGACCGCGGGGAGCGGGGGTCCGAGCAACTGCACAACCGTGAATGGCAGCAACTGCGCCTCGAACTCGGGCTACGCTCTTCCGGCCTTTCAGACGGGCGTCGTTCCGAGCACATTCACCACGCGCGTTATTCCAGACATATCGTTTTTTGCCAGTAACGGGCAGAATGGCGTGGCACTCATCGTTTGCCAGTCCGATGCCGCGCCGCAAAACGGGGCCTCGTGCAGTTTGAGCTCACCCTATACGGATTTTCAGCTTGTGGGAGGTACCTCCGCCGCAACACCCGCCTTCGCAGCCGTGATGGCCATGGTGAATCAGAGCACGCAGCAGCGTCAGGGAAACGCGAACTATGCGTTGTATTTTCTTGCAAAAAACGACGCAAATTACACCGGCGGGAAGTGCAATTCCGAAACTGGCCCCGCAAGCACTTGTGTATTTAACGACGTCGTGCAAGCAGCCAATACCAGCGGAGTGGAATGGAACAATACGGTTGCCTGCGCTTCGGGAAGTCCAAACTGCAGCACCGCCTCATCTTCTTCTTCTCCGTACGGTGTAATTATCTCGAGCAACAACCCTGCATTCATCGCAGTTCAGGGTTACGACGCGGCGACAGGACTTGGCTCGATCAACATAGCCAACCTGCTGAAGTTCTGGAGCACGTTCACCCGGGCCGCGACGACCACGACGATTACAAGCCAGAGCGGTTCATCAAATACTTCGGGGCAGTCATTTAAATTCACGGTGACAGTGTCGCCGGCTCCCGCAAACGGAGAAACCGTTTCGCTGGTAGCCAATGGAACAACGGGACCGGTGGCAATTGGCACTGATACCAATGGAACTCCGTTCAAGCTCTCGAGCGGAACGGTTACCGCAACGACGGATCTTCTGCCACCGGGTACAACTTCGCTCGCTGCAACGTATGGCGGCGATGCGACCCTGGCTGCTAGTTCCGGATCGGTTGCCGTGGCCGTCGCGGGCAGCAATCAGGCCAGCCACACGAAGTTGAGTTTTGTGACATTTGACAGCAATGGCAACCCGGTATTGAACACCGGATCACAAACTGTGATTTATGGAACTCCTTACATCCTGCAGATCGCGGTGACGCCAACAAATAACAATGCCTGCGCACCAACAACCAGCAGCACATCCTTGTACCCGACACTGAATTTTCCCTGTCCGACAGGAACGGTCACGCTGACCGACGGTGGCTCCCCGCTGAATGATTTTCCCAGCGGTCCAAAATCGAACGCTAGCAACACTGCGGCGCTCAACAATGTCGGCATCGCCGAAGATCAGCCGATTCAGTTACCCGCAGGGTCGCACAGTCTGGCTGCCGCCTACGCCGGTGACGCGAACTACCAGGCCAGCAGCAGCAACACCGTCTCCGTGACGATCAATAAGGCGGCGACTACGACCTCCATTGCCGGGGTCACCTCGGGAACGACGGCAGTGCAACTGTCGCTGATTGTGACAAGCGCCAGTAACGGAGCCGGACCAACCGGCAGCGTCACATTCACGGAAGGAAGTACGGCGCTCACTGGTTCACCAGTCGCGTGCGTTCCGACCAGCGGTGCGCAAAACACGACCGGGCTTTATGGAACAACGCCTAACACGGCGTTCTGTACCGCAACGCTGAACACAACCCTTTCAGCGCTTTATCCAGTCCCGCAACAGGAACCCAAAGTACCCACACTGCCGTTTGTGCTGCTGGCAATGGCACTGGTGCTCTTCCTGGCTCTGGTTCGCTTCATGCCCGAAAATCGCCGGCGCGCCTACGCATATGCCGCGCTCGTTGCGTTTGCATTGCTGGCAGGCGTCGTTGCCGGATGCGGAGGAGGCGGCGGCGGAGGCGGTACAAAGAACGTGACCGTCACTGGCGCGTATCCCGGAGACACGAACTACATGAGCTCGAGCGGTTCGACGAGCGTTACGATACCGTAAGGTATCCTGAAACAATCAGGAAAGGCGCCTGGACAATCCCAGGCGCCTTTTTTGTTTCGTGCAACGAACTTCTACACCGGGCAACGGCACCGATTCGATCGACGTCGTGACGAGTCAGAGTGCCCTCGGGCACCCCTCGACGACAAGTATCCGTTTGCAACTCCAGTCGTTCCCGAATGCGGCCGTCGGCGGCTAGCTCGCGTTAGGCGGGAAAAATATATTCCAGAAATTCGGGCTTGCTGACATAAATTCGATCGGTATCAACGAACCCTCGGCGTTCAGCTGTGGAGGCCGAACGACGTGTGCTTCTACTTTTTTCTGGGTTTTCTGATTCTCGATCGATAACTTCGTTCCGGTGGGCAATCCTTCGGGCAAGATGATCATCGCGCCGTTTGCGCTGACCGTGTGAGTCACCCCGTGGAGTGGATTCGCCTTTCCCGGGAGATGCACTAGGATCGGCATCCTCAACAACACCCGTTGCGCGCGGCGGCGTTCTTCCGCAGTCTGCGGGCGAGCCCCGTTCGGACTGCGCTTCACCTGATTGCCCCCTGCCGGTGCCGTCGTCGGAGCGGGCGAAGGTAGCGTGGATTTTTGCGGAGGCGTCATAGTTCGATGTCCCAGAAGTCCATTTCCGGCGCGACCAGTTCAACGCCATATTCCCATCCATCTGGCTGCGGATTTCCTTTCCAGACGACTACAGCTGCGTTACTTGATTGCGTGGAGAGATTCGTCAGTGCAACGCGATGATCGAGGTCAAGCGAATGCCGTAACGTGAGCATACAGCCATAAGGGTTTACAATCCGCGTGACGGTATCAACGGAAACGCGCCCGCCCCCCGGCGAATCCCATTCGAGGCGCACCGGAACGCGTGAATTCATTCGTCTGCCGCGCCGCTTTTCGCGGTAGCGCACACCTAACTGCTCTGATTCCCCAAGCTTAACGGTCATCTGCCCCTCGTATTCGCATGCTAAAGTTAGAGGCAAGAGGGGTCAATGGTACGAAACAGCTCGATGCGACAAAAGAGTAGCTGTACTGAAGGACAGGCAGCTTGAAAAATCTGATCGTGAATGCGGATGATTTGGGCTGGACGGATGGTGTAAACCGCGGCATAGAGGAGGCGCATCGCCGGGGACTGGTTACGAGCGCTTCTCTGCTTGCCAATGGCCGGGCTTTTGCCGGAGCGATCGCGGTTGCGGCGGGCAATCCGAGGCTGGGTGTTGGCGTTCACCTGAACCTGAGCGATGGCCCATCGACTGCCCGGGCAGAGTCTGTCAGTTCCCTCCTCGGTCCCGACGGCGAACTCCAGGGTGGCCCCGAGAGCCAATTGCTGAAACTCGCGAAACGAAAGTTGCTCTCCGTCGAAGTCGAGCGTGAATGGGAGGCGCAAATTACAAAAATACTCGTGGCCGGGATTCATCCCACCCATCTTGATGGACATAAACATGTGCACATGCTGCCAGGCTTGTTTGAACTGGCACTGGCCCTGGCCAAGAGACACGGGATTGGAGCGATTCGAATTTCTCATGAGGATTCAAAGCTCCGGTCAGTGCTTTCCTCTGGCACCAGCCGGAACAAAAGCCTGGTGATGAAACAGGGTGTGCAGGCGCGAGCGCTCAAATTGCTGGCCCGCGACGCTCGGAAGTTGGCTGAGCGCGCCGGGATTGCAACGACCGACTATTTTTGCGGAATCGCTCAGACTGGTGCCCTGAAGCGCGAGGGGATCGAGCAGTTCCTCCGGGTCCTGCCCGACGGAACAACGGAGTTAATGTCCCATCCGGGTTATGTCGATGCCGATCTGCGGAAGACACCGACCCGTTTGCAGGAATCACGACAGACGGAACTAGATATCCTGACGGATCGAGGGATCAGAAAAATTGTCGCCACACAGGGCATTCGCCTGATAAACTTTAAGGAAATAGCCAGTTAGGTGACAGCCTGCGGTAGTGGCTATTCTCTGGGATTTTGCGATAGAGGGTTTGGGCCCGTGGTTGCCTGCTGTGTGGCAGGCTTGGCGCAAAGCGCCGCGAAAGATACATTGAGAGGCAAGAACAGCAGTATGCGCAGCGAAGCTTCCATCCGATATTCACTGGTTGTTCCTTTCTACAACGAACAGGAAAACATCCCCCAGCTGTACATGAAGCTGACGGAAGTAATGGACGCGATTGGCGAGCCATACGAGATGGTGTTTGTCGACGATGGCAGTAAAGACAACACGTACAAGGTGCTATCCGATATCTACGAGCACGATCGCCGGGTGAATGTGGTGCGCCTGCGCCGGAATTTCGGGCAAACTCCTGCGCTCAAGGCAGGATTCGATTTCGCGCGGGGCGAAGTAATCATCTCGATGGATGGAGATTTGCAGCACGATCCGGAGGAGATTCCCCGCTTCCTTGAAAAGATTGAAGAAGGCTACGATCTGGTGAGTGGCTGGAGATCGCGGCGCAAGGACCACTGGCTGATGCGGCAGTTACCCAGCCGGATCGCCAACTGGCTGATGGCCAAGCTGAGCGGCATCGAGCTGCATGATTTCGGCACAACATTCAAGGCTTACCGGCGGGAGATTCTGCAGGAAATTCAGCTCTACGGTGAACTACACCGCTTCATTCCGGCTCTGGCCAGTGCCACAGGTGCGCGGATTGCCGAAGTACCCATCTCGAATCCCGAACGCAAGAATGGAAAGTCGAACTACGGGATCGGCCGCAGCGTCCGCGTTTTTTTCGATCTGATCATGATCAAGTTCCTGCTGGATTACTCGACGCGCCCGCTGCAATTTTTTGGCCTGCTGGGAATGACGGGCGCCGGAACCGGCTTCCTTCTGGCGATGTTCCTGGCGGTCGAAAAGATCGTTACCCACGAGAGCATCATGACGCAGCACGGACCACTGATGCTGCTTTCTATCGCGCTCTTTGTCAGCGGCATCCAGTTTATTTCGATGGGACTGCTGGGCGAGATCAGCTCAAGGACCTATTACGAATCGCAAAATAAGTCGATCTATGCGTTACGCGAAGTAAAGAGCCATCGCAAGGAAATCGGCGATAACGCTGAACCCGCACGTCCGTCAGGGTCCGAGCGCTAACCCTTCCTCTAACGCCTTCCGCCAAACACAAGCGCCGTGACCCGAGTGACGGGACGAAGTCCTGATCACAACCGGCCGCCCCAATTCTTTCCTACGGTCCTGATTTTGCGCGGGGAGCTCGCGCCACGAGCGGGGAGAGTACTCCGTGCCAGGGCCCTAGGTCGCGAGTCGTCGATATCTTCCCATGTGATAGAGCAGCGGATTCCCCTCCCCAATGTCCATGCTCTCCACGTCAGCGATAAACAGGGTGTGATCCCCGGCAGGGTGTTTCGCCACCACGTTACAAGCCAGATAGGCCAGCGACTCTCGAAGTAGCGGTATCCCGGTTTCCGTCCAGCGGAAGTGGATGCCGAGACGTTCGTTGGCTTCGTAGTCCTGCATCGGCTTCGCGAAATGCTCGGAAACAATCTGTTGCGTGTCGTTCAGAATGTTGATGCCAAATCGGCCCTGCACTTCGAGGAAGGAAAGCAGCCGGGCATTGTGATCGACACAAATGGAAATCAGCAGCGGATTCAAGGAAACGGAAGCAAATGAATTCGCAGTCATGCCATGAACGAGCCCGGGCTCGCGTTCCACGGTCACGACGGTGATGCCGGTCGCGAAATGGCCGACCACGCGTCGAAACAGCTGCGGTGTCAGGGTTGTCGAACTCATAGCAATTCTCCTGAAGATAGCATACCCGGGAGGCACGCAGGCAGCCCGGAAAGGCAACACGCTCCGAAGAAGCCGGAGCGTGTTCTGAACCACAGAAATCGAGGAACCAATTTGACTAATGATGTGGCTTGTCCTCAGGTTTCGACTTTGCTGCCGGAGCTTGCTTCTGATTCTGCTGTGCTTTCACATGCTCGGCTTCCTGTTTCTGTTTGAGTTGTTCCTGCTGCTGATCGTGCTTTTGTTCGAGCTGTTGAATCTGTTGCTGCTGCTTGTCCTCAATCTGCTTCTGTTTTTCCTCGGCAACAGACTGTTTCTGCAGCTGCTGCTGCTCCTTGTATCGCTGCTCGTCAAGCTTCTGGCGTTCCTGATCTTGCTTCTGCTGGAGTTGCTGGATCTGTTCCTGGTGTTTCTGTTCGAGTTGAGTGTCCACGCTCGAATTACCGGTATTTCTCGCGGCAGGCGGACGATTGCTGTTCGCCTGTGAATTCGCCGGGCGACCGTTTGTAAGAGGCCCGGGTTCAGCGCCGCGGTTTGTGTTGCCCTGGCCCGTCATTTTAGGCGTGGCTGCGGGCGCCATACGCACGGGCGAAACGGTAGCGTGGGTGCGATCGGGCTCGAGCTGGCGAGTTTGGGCGATGGTGATTGGCCGGCCCTGGTTGGCCTCAATCGCGGCTTGCTGCCTGGCGAATGTCGGTGGAGGTGGCGGCGGAGTCGCTTTGGCCACAACCGGACGGCTCAGCAATGCGGCCGGGGGACGGTTGTTGGTTGGAGCGCCAGCACCCAGTACAGCCTGCTTTTGCGGCGCAACGGATGGTGCGGCATAACCAACCGGAGCCGAGGTGGCCTCCCTGGGATCGACTTTCACCAGATTGCTGTTCACGGGCCGCGCTGATGTGAAATTCTGCCCGGTCGTTGCGGTCACGCCGCCAGGCACACCCTGATTCATGTAATGGGCATCCGTGATCGTTACATTCTTGTTGACGATTGTCGTGTTGTAGTAGTTGTTGATTACCGTCTGATTTACGGTCGTGTTCGAGATGTTTACGTTGTTCACATACACGCGACTTACCGGATAGGAAGGTACAAATACTTCACGCGGTCCCAGCGGGAACCAACCGACGTTGACGCCAACCGCGACTCCTGCACCAACTCCAAAACCGAAACCAAAGTGTGGGCCACCGACCCAGGCGACGAGCGCAGGAGCGTATACGGGACGAATGTATCCCACAGCAACGACCGGTGGTGGACATGGCACCCAGCCCCAGGCTCCTCGAACAAAAATCCAGCGGCCATAATGAAATGGCGCAAAACCCCACGGTGCGGAATCGACCCAGGTCCAGCCCCAAGGCGAAATCCAGATCCAATGGCCGTACCGATAGGGTGCCCAGTCGACCGCAGAAACGTGTGGAAACCAGACATTGCCGTACTGCGGGTCGGGGCGCCATCCGCCGTACTCGTCCAGATCTTCATAGCCGATCACATCATCAGAAACATAGCGCCGTGAAACCGCATGCTCTTCGCGCAGGTCGCGTTCATTGCACCAGTTATCAAAATCATCGTCGGCAGCAAGTGACTGGAAGTCTGCGTTCAGAGTGTCCGTTCCACTTAGAACCGCCTGTTCGCCGGCATGAACCGTATATGCCGAACCTCCGCCGGTAACCTCGCCCTGGCCATCGCGCACATTGATCACAGTCGTGTCGCCCGCTTCGTTGACGCCAATCCGGTAACGACCTGGACGCACGATGGACAGTGCCAGATTGGGCGTGTCGATTTCGATTGATTCGTTATCACCAATGCGGCGCACCCGTACATCCAGAACGCCTTCCGTGAGCCGCACCTGCATCATCTGGTCGGATAAATTGAGGAAAGAGAAGCCGGTCCTCGCCCCGATGCGAAACGCCGCCGAGCCGACATGCAGTTCCGCACGACTGTCATGGTCGGTCCAGAGTTTGTCACCCGTCGTGACGGGACGATTGACAACTGCCGTTACCCAGTCATCAGTCCCGGCGGGACTGAAAGAAACCTGCCCATCAGCCAGCCCAAGACGTGCGACACGGCCCGGCGGGTCATTATCGTCGGCATTCGCCAGACTTGCCAATGAAAGACCAAGACAAAACAGCACAGCAGCGAAGGCAATCGCGCACCGCTTCGGAATTTTCATTTGAGTTCTTCTCTCCGCTGGAACAGAGTCTCGGTACCTGAAGTTCAATCAGTACCGTTTCCCTTTATTGTCTAACACAGAGCTATTTTAGGAGTTGCCTCTCGTCTCGCAGAGTACGAATGAGATAAGTGGGCCGTTAAGGCAAAAGAAGGGCCCGCTCCGGGATCGAGTCGGGCCGATCAATCTGTCCGAGTTTATGAACCGTTAGCGATGAGGATGGCCGCCTCCACCACCGCTCGGATGTCCTCCACCTCCGCCACCACCACTCGGATGGGAACTGCCCGTAGACGCGCGCGGCGGCGGTGGACTGTAGGTCCTCGATGGCATAGACGTGTTCGCCCGCGGTGGAGAATACGTGCGATTACCGCCATTCAGGTTCGATGGCGGGCGATAGGTAGAAGGCGGACGGTTCACACTCTGGCTCTGGTTCGGATTACCGAAGTACGGCGGTCGGTTGGTTGTGCGAACAGTTGTCGTCGTGTTCGGCCGGTTTGCTGTGGAGCCGAAACCCTGAGGCGCGCGACCGGCATCGGTCACGTTTCCCTGCGCGTTCCAGGATCTTGTCGGTGATGCATTGTAGCGATTGTTGGTGGCGCCGGTGTTATAGGCACCCTGCACACGCGCGGAGGGCGGCCTGTTGGACGCAACCTGTTGTTGGCGGCTGGCGGCAGCTGCCGGGTTTGTAGAGACGCCTGAGCGGTTATAGGTCGGAGAGCCTGTCGTGTTTCTGGTGCTATTCGCCGACGTGCGGAGCGCCGAGGTGTTCATCGTATGAACCGGCAAATGTGAAGCTCCGGCAGCAGGTGTAGTTCGGGCAACGACCGCCCGATTTTCCACGCTAGTGGATGGTGTCGCTACACGGCCGTGTGCATTGCTGGCCGCAAAATTACTGGCGCGTGTCGGAGTCGCATTGATGCCGTTTGTCACAGTCGCGTTACGCAACGAAGCGGCCGTGAGATGTTGACTCGATCGATTGATCGCCTGTCCGCTGGTAAACGCACTGTGCGATGCAACGGTCACCGCATTGGTATTGTGTGCGTACGCATAATTTGTCGAGCCGTTGTGGATGATGTTTACGTTGCGGATGTACGTGTTGTGAACGTTGACATTGTTCCAGTAGCCGGGCCCGCAGTGATACCACGGGTGATAGGGTTCTCCCCAGCCAAGCGGGAACCATCCAATTCCGATTCCCACGCCAAATCCGACACCGAATCCACCGCCGAGGAAACCGACAAATGCAGGACCATAATATGGACGAGCGTAGATCGGTCCAGGGCACCAACCCCAGCGTCCTCCGCCATAGATCCAGCGTCCGTAGTGATAGGGAGCAAAACCCCACGGAGAGTAGTCAATCCAGGTCCAGCCCCAGGGACCTACCCAGTTCCAGTAACCGTTGCTGTAGGGAGCCCAGCCCGGTGGCACGGAATTTGGATACCAGACCGAGCCGTAGGTTGGCTCCTCGTTCCACGTGCCGTTGTCATCGAGGTCGCTGTATCCAACCACCTCTCTTGAAACGTGCTCCGCAGAAACGGAATTTTCTTCACGCAGGTCGCGCTGCTCAGCCCAGCGATCGAATTCATCCGGCGTAAGCGGTGCCGCTTTCACATCGTAGTGAACAGCGTTGTCCAGTCCAGCGATGGTTGCGCGTTCACCGGCGTGGACGGTATATACCTGGCCCGCCGCAGCAACTTGGCCTTCTCCGCGAATCACGATGATATTCGTCTCGTCGCCATTCTCATTCACATCGACACGGAATGCACCGGCAACCGTGACCGTAAAGGCGGCGTTCGGGGTGTCTACCTCGTCCACATCACCCTGGCGCATTTCACGGATACGAAAATTGATCCGACCCTCTGCGAGCCTCATTTGCACAACATTTTCGTCGAGGTTCAAAAATGACAGAGCAGTCATAGGCCCCAGATGAATCGAAGCCTGACCAGCCTCGAGTTCCAGACGGGAATTCTGATCGGTCCATACCTTGTCGCCGATTGTTACGGGACGGTTTAGCGATGCAGCGCCCCAATCTCCGGCTCCGCCAGGTTGCATCGAAACGGAACCGTCAAGATAGCTAATACGCGCAACCCGTGAAGGAGGATCGGCTTGATCATCCGCGGCTTCTCCCTGATTCAGGTCACCAGGAGCTTGCCCTCCTGGCCCTTGCCCCATGTCGGGCTGGTTCGTGTTCTGGTTGGGATACTGGCCCTGCGCGCTGCTGATCGACGCTATTCCGAGCGATAGCGTAAGGATTAAAACCAGATAGGTTATGCCGAGTTTCCGGCCCAAAATCTTCATCATCGCATTTCCCCTGAAAGGCCCGGAACAGTGAACCGGACCCAGGTGGCCATAGCCCCTATGGTAGGATGCCGATGGACCCGGTCAATAGAACCCGGCAATGGGAAAAAAGTTGCTCGTCTCAAAGTGAGGACAAGCCCGCCATGTCCCAACGAACGGGGTACTAGAACTGAAGGTAACTGGTTCGGAATCTGTACGTAAGAACAGGGTCCATTCTACACCTACTCCCATAGACTAGTGACTTGTACTGGGACTGCAACTTCGGGGAGAATAGAAACCTATGAAGCGATTTATTCTGGGGTTTTCCGCTCTTTGTTTGGTTACCGCCTCGGCGATTCAGGCGCAGACGTGGCATCAGGTTGGTCCATCCGGCGGAACTGTTATTTCCCTTTCCGCAGATCCCAACAACAACAACAAACTTTATCTGGGTACGGCCGACGGTCACGTCTTCACCTCGGGCGATGAGGGCGCACACTGGGCGTTGCTCAGCCGGATCAGCAATTCACAGGATGATGTAATCACCCATATCATTGTCGATCCGCGAAATTCCAGTCGCCTCTACGCCAGCACCTGGGCTCTGTACTCAAACGGTGGCGGCGTGTACCGCAGCGACGATGCGGGCCGCACCTGGAACATCATCGGACTCGCGCACGAAACTGTCCGCGCACTTGCACAGTCGCCTACCGATCCAAAGCTGCTGCTCGCAGGTTCACTGACCGGCGTTTATATCTCTTCGGATGAAGGCGCGAGCTGGAAAAAAATCACTCCCGACAATCATTCTGATCTCAAGAATTTTGACTCCGTTGCATTCGACGTGAAGGACAACAACATCATCTATGCGGGCACGTTCCACCTGCCCTGGAAAACGACAGACGGTGGCAAGAACTGGTTTCCTGTTGTAAAGGGCATGATCGATGACTCGGACGTAATGAGCATCATTGTCGATCCTGCCAATCCGGATAACGTGCACGCAACAGCTTGTTCTGGCATCTACCACAGCACCAACGGCGCACAACAGTGGGTCAAGTATCAGGGTATTCCCAACACCTTCCGCCGCACTCAACTGATTCGCATGGATCCCACGAATCCGAATACGCTCTATGCCGGAACGACAAGTGGTTTGTGGAAGACGGTCAACGAAAAGGATTTCAAGCGCATCACTCCGGGAAACTGGATCATCAACGCGATGCTGATTGATCCAAAGAATACCAAGCGCCTCATGATCGGTACAGAACGCGAAGGCGTGCAGGTCAGCAATGACGGCGGCGAAACGTTCACTTCCGCAAACACCGGATTTCAGCATCAGCATATTACCGACGTAGCGATGGACCGCGAACATCCGGACCGCGCCCTGGTTGTGCTGACCTTTGATAACGACGCTTTCCTCGCCACCAAGGATGGTGGCGTGTCCTGGACCACACTCGGCCCTGGACTGAAGCGTACCGACCTGCGTCACGTCTATGCTTCGCCCAATGGATGGTGGGCTTCGCTCACAAACGGCGGCTGGTCGAAGTACGACGAGACTACGAAAAAGTGGACCAGGGCGGGCTTGTACGTCCCTGATCCGGTTTCTGCTCCCGCCGCAGCGCCGAAGACCAGCAAATCGAAGAAGAGCGCGGCTGCACCGGTAGCAAAAAAGCCCGTTCCACAACTTTCCGCGTATCTGGTCAACGACATGGTGTTCGGAAACGATGCCTGGTATGCAGCAACAACCGGCGGCGTACTCGTGAGCCGCGACAAGGGCATCAACTGGAAGTCCGCCAGTACTGATCCTCTGACCCGCAAGCCGACCCAGTCTGTAGAAATTTCAACTGACGGTAATCAGGTCTGGGCTATCGCCGAATCCAATCTTCTCTATTCGGCAGACAACGGAGTGAACTGGGAAGCGAAGGAACTTTCCTTTGCGGCCGCAGGCAATTTGCACCTGCATCGTTTGGACGACACTTCCCTCTACATCACCACCAACATGGGACTGTACGGATCACGTGATTCCGGAAAAACCTGGAATCGTACCGACATTCGCGAGCTATCGTTCCAGTCCGTTGCAGGAAACAACAATGCCCTGGTCGTTTCACTGAAGAAACAGGGCCTCATGGCGTCCTTTGATGGCGGAAAGACGTGGCAACGCCTGGACGATCCACTTTCACAGAGCTACTTCCCCGTTGTGCGTACACGTCGAGACGGTTCGCTGGTTGCCGTGTCTGCGACGGAAGGTATGCTCAGCCTTGATCCCAACGCAAAGGCATCAGCGAGCAGCGGCACTGGCTCGTCGATGCGCTGATCCGGATTAACTTTCCCTTCCCTTCTGCTTCATGGGGCGCCTTGAGAGAGCAAGGCGCCCTTTTTTTTTGCAGCGACTCCCGTTCTGACACCTCCCGACCTTCCTTCCTCCTATCCCCGGAAAACTACGCCAACCGTGATGTGTCGCTACGCGCAGCGCGTTGCTGTTGATCGAGAATCCGGCGCCCGGTCGAGGAAAACGATGCTCAAGAGAATCAGTTCGTGTGCGCGATTTCTGGCACCGCCAAAAACCGGGCGGCTTCAATCAGTCTGCAGTAGGCAAGGGTCCGGAATACAGGCCTGCAAAAAATAAAGGCGGCCTCTTTGCGCCGCCCTCTTCGTCAGAATGACTTGCTCAAATCAGATGTGGCAACTTTCCGCCCCACGCTTCTCGAGATACCGCTGATGATATTCCTCTGCGCGCCAGAAGGTAGAAGCTGGAGAGATTTCAGTAGCGATGGGCTTCGAAAACCGCTTACTCGCCTCGAGCGCTGCTTTCACCTTGCGGGCAGTTGCTTCCTGTTCAGGTGAATGGAAGAAAATTGCCGTGCGGTATTGCTTTCCGAAGTCCGGGCCCTGACGATTGACCTGGGTTGGATCGTGCAGTTTGAAGAACACTTCAAGTAGCTGTTCGTAGGAAAGTTTCGCGGGATCAAAACTGACCTGCACGACTTCTGCGTGTCCCGTAGTATCGGTACAGACATCTTTGTAGGTGGGGTTCGCCAGATTCCCTCCACTATAACCAACGGCAGTCTCTAGCACTCCCGGCACCTTGCGGAATCCAGCCTCCACTCCCCAAAAACACCCTGCACCAAAAGTAGCAATTTCTTGCATGTTCGCCCCCGGAAATCGATTGTAATTTCCTAGTTTACTGCAGTTTTGATGCGAATTGATTCGCTTTGGGTGCAATCGGCTAACAGTCTTCGCGCAGCCAGGACCTGACGTCAGGAAGCCGTTTTATGCGCGGCTGACTTGCTCAAGTCCTTCAATTTCTGCTGGGCTGGTGCCCTGTAGGGAGTGTCGAGAGAAGCTGCCTCGGTCAGAGCCTGCTTTGCCTCGGGAAGCTTCTTCAAATTGAGATACGCGAATCCCAGGCGGTACTGGTTGCGTGCATAGGTCCCGGCGTTCGACTTCAGCAACGGGGAGGCGGCGGTCAAGTTCTTCACGGCAGCGAGATTATCCTTCTTTTCGATATTCACCTGGCCAAGCGCGCTCAATGCCAGACCCTTTTGCAGGGTGATCTGATTCTGCCAATCCGCCTCGGCCATCCCTTCCGGCTTCTTTGCCGCATCGCAAAGGGTAACTGCTTTCTTCGCGTAGGCTTCGGCCTTGTCTAACTGCTCGCTCTTTTCGCTGTAATCGTCAGCAAGCAGGATCAGCATCCCGATGTCGTCGGGATATTTGTCGAGCGTGCTGCTGGCAACCGCCAGCATTTTTGGCCGATTTTGTGCGGCCTGATAGGCAAAGGCTGACATGCTCATTGCCTGTTCGGCGTTTGCCGATTCGGGATAGATCTTCACGAAGCGTTGCAGATAGTCTGCCTTCTTCGCGGGGTCCTTCTGCTGGTAAGCCGCTGTCAGCAGCGAGTTCTCGATATACGTCTGATCTTCCTTGATGCCGGCAAGCTTTTGCGATTTCTGTGTCTGCCAGGCAGCCGCAGAAGTTCCCTCCGGTGCGGGAGACGCCTTGCATCTGTTAACAATTCCTGCCGCCTTTTCTCCGTACACGTACAACCGTTCGATATCACCTTTTTCATTGGCAGCACGGATCATATTGACCGCATTGTTGTAGTTATCCGGATCAAGAGCAAACAGCTTGTCTCCATATTCAAATGCCTTGTCGTATTGCTTGACTCCAATGTAGTAGTTGACGAATTGTTCGTCCGCGACGATCGCAAAATCGCTATCGGCGTTGGCCTTCGAGAATTCTTCCATCAGAGTTAATTTCTGGGCAGGGTCTGTGGCATCGTTGATGGCTTTGAGTTGCCGGTCCTGTTCCGAACCGGCAGGAATCAAAACATTCTTGCCAAGTTGCGCCTGACAGGCGGGAGCGAACAGCGCGAGGAGGAACAACAGACCCGGCAAAATTCTGGGGCGTGACATAAGACCTCCAGTCAATTTCCGAGTGAAATGAGCTGCTTCTGTACTTGCATGTTAGTGCGGCGGAGGGTTTCCTGCAAACCTTTTCCTAGGGGGGCTCGGTTTCCTGAAGTTGACGGGCAGTTGATTCCAAGAGAGCATTAATAGTTTGGGGTCGGAGGTCTGATGGATCTGGGATTACGTGGTCGCGTTGCCATTGTTGCCGCAGCCAGCAAGGGCCTGGGTCGGGCGGTCGCAGAGGAATTAGCCAGAGAAGGAGCGGAAATTGCCATCTGTGCACGAACAGCGGGTGACCTCGAGACTGCTGCAAAGCGTATTGGTCTTGCCGGTGGTCGCGAAGTTTTCTGGAAAGCATTGGACGTCAGTGATGCCGCCGCCATATCGGGTTTCGTGGCCGGTGTAGAAAAGCGCTTTGGACGGGTCGACATTTGCGTCACAAATACGGGTGGCCCTCCCTCCAAGCTTTTTATGGCCACGTCAGAGGAAGACTGGCGTACCTGGACCGATCAGTTGCTGATGAGTACGGTCCATTTCGCAAGAGAAGTCCTTCCCCGAATGCAGAAGAGAAACTGGGGCCGATTTCTGACGATTACTTCCTATTCCGTGAAGCAACCCGTCGAGGGACTGTTGCTCTCGAATTCATTGCGAGCGGCCGTCACCGGAGTCGTTCGCACACTGGCGAATGAATTTGGCCAGTACGGGATCACCGTCAATAACATCTGTCCGGGATACACCAGAACGGACCGATTGGATGATCTGGCAGGAATGATGGCCGAGCGAAGTGGTGCGAAAATTGAGGACATTTTTGAAGGATGGAAGAAATTGATCCCGGTCGGCCGGTTGGGTAAGCCGGAGGAATTCGCTGCAGCAGTAGCGTTCCTGGCATCTGAACGCGCAAGTTACATCAATGGCGTTTCATTAACCGTGGACGGCGGTACGACGCGGAGTCTGTTCTAGGCATGACCTCCGCTCCCCGGTCGTTGACCCTTTCGCTCTTAGAGGACCGTTACACCGTTTTGCGGTTTATGCCGGAGGCTGCTCCGCCTGCCTGGGCTATGACTGGTGACTTCTTCTCGATAACGCGCACGAAGGAAGAACTGTCGATCGTGACGAAAATCGGGAATTTGCCCAGTTGGGAAGAGCCCCAGTCAGAATGGCATGCGTTCAAGGTACACGGGCCGTTTGCATTCACTGAGATTGGAATCCTGGCGAGCCTCACTCGGCCGCTCGCAGACGCTGCTGTGGGGATATTTGCAGTTTCCACCTTTGACACGGATTATCTTCTGGTCGAGCGCACAAAGGTTCACGTGGCGATCCGCTCGCTGCGCCACGCCGGGCACACGATTTTAAACAGTGAGTCTTTGAGTGAGGAAATGAAGGAGAACGAAGGATGAGCTGGACTACATTGTTACGGCGGCCGAAAACTCGAAGAGCTCTGCTCGGATTGGCAGTGCCGCTGATTCTGCTTTCCTGTGCGTTTGTGGCTTATGCCGATGAGCCGTACGCACGCAGCCGGAATTATGATCTCGAGCACTCCAAAGTTGTGCTGCGCTTCGACCTTGACGAACGCAAGGTGATCGGTGATGTCACACACACGGTCAGTATCCTCCGGCCCGGAATCGATACACTGTCCTTTGATTCCGTCGGTCTTCAGATTCAGAGCGTAACCGTCGGCAAGGCCTCCGCCGGGTTCAAGACGACTGACACAAAGCTGAACGTTTCCCTTCCACACGCCGCGAAAATTGGAGAGAAGTTCGACGTCGAAATCAGATACGAAGGTCGTCCGAAAAAGGGCCTCTATTTCATTCTGCCGGACAAGAACTATCCGGACCGCCCCAAACAGATATGGACCCAGGGCGAGTCCGAAGATACCCGCTACTATCTGCCGACTTACGATTACCCCAATGACCGTCTGACAACCGAAACAGTCGTGACCGTGCCAGCGGAATGGCTTGCCATCTCAAATGGGAAACTGGTCGGCGTAACTGATGCAGGCAACGGACAAAAAACGTGGACGTGGCGGGAATCGCAACCGAGTTCAACCTATCTCTTTACCGTCGTGGCAGGCGAACTGACGGAGGTCAAGGACACCTGGCGCAACATCCCTGTGACCTACTACGCGCCAAAAGACCGTGGCGATCGCCTTGCTCCTGATTATGGCCGCACTCCGGCGATGATCGAGCACTTCAGCACCACCCTCGGCGTGGATTACCCCTGGGAGAAATATTCGCAAGCGATGGTCGATGATTTCGTAGCTGGCGGGATGGAAAACTCCAGTGCCACGACCAATACCTCAAGTTCGCTGCGTAGCCCGATCCTTGAAAAGGAATATATCGAAGGTGAAGATGGCCTGATTTCCCATGAATTGGGTCATCAATGGTTTGGTGATCTCGTCACAACCAAGGATTGGGGAAATATCTGGCTCAACGAAGGTTTTGCCACCTTCATGGAGACAGTCTGGGTCGAACAGCATTTTGGTAAGGATGAAGCTGATTACGATCGTTGGGAAGCTTCGCGGAATTGGAATGCGAGTCGCAGTCTGTTCGCGAAACCGATCGTGCGTCACGACTTCGATGATTCCGGAGAATTTGACTCAAACGTATATACCAAGGGCGGATGGGTACTTTACATGCTCCGCCACCAGCTGGGCTCCCAGCAGTTCTACGCCGGCCTGAAACACTATCTCGAAGTCAATCGCGGCAAGAACGTCATGACCTATGACCTGATCAAAGCGATCGAAGAGGCCACCCACACCAATGTCGATCAATTTTTCGACCAGTGGATCTACGGCGCCGGTGCTCCGAAATTCGACGTGAGTTACGCCTATGATGACACCAAAAAACAGGTGACGATGACAGTAAAGCAAACACAAAAGGTCGAGGGTCGGGTTGGCCTCTTCCGTGTCCCGGTGGATGTGGAAATCACCAATCGAACCGGACCGAAGCTTTTTCCCGTTGTTGTATCAAAAGCCTCCGAGACTTTCACCTTCCCTTCCGAAAGCGCGCCCGAAATGGTCTTGTTCGACAAGGGCAACCAGGTCCTGAAGTCGATTGAATTCAAAAAAGAGAAAAAGGATTCCCTGTATCAATTGAAAAACGCAACAGAAGTTGCCGATCGTGCCGATGCGGCAGTAGCCCTGGCCAAGTTTAAAAAGGATGACGATGTTGCCGTAGCGCTCGGCGAGACGTTGCGCAACGACAAGGCCTATGGTGTGAGATTTACCGCTGCACAGATGCTCGGCCAACTGGGCGACCCGGCGGCCGCAAAGCAACTGCTGCAGTCGCTCGACACGGCGACGGAACCATGGATTCGCAGTCAGATCGTTCAGGCACTGGGCAGCATCAAAGACGATCCCGCTGTGCTCGCGAAGCTCGAGTCTGTTGCGAAAGAGGACAGCTCCTACCGCGCTCGGGCGGCAGCGCTGCAATCTCTCGGAAGACTGAAGTCACCAAATGCATTCGTGACGCTCACAGCCATGGTCAACAGTGAATCTCCGGATAATTATCTGCGGAATGCTTCCCTGCGCGGACTGGGAGCGCTTGGCGATGACCGGGCCGCCCCGCTGCTTCAAGACTGGGCAAAGCCCGGCAAGGATCTGGATTCGCGGGCAGTAGCGATTGCGAGTCTCGCGCGCTTGCAGAAGGACAATAGGGAAATCACCACCGAGATCGCAAGCTATCTCGTGGAAGACCATTCGCAGATCCGCTTTTCGTCGGTCTTTGCCCTTGGAGGACGAGGTGATGCCACGGCAATTCCGGCTCTTGAAGCACTTTTGAAGCGGGGTGACCTTAGCATCGAGATGGAGCCGATGATCAAGCAGCAGATTGAAACCCTGAAAAAACCCGGCGCCAAGCGTACGCCAAACATGATGATGGATGAGGAAGGTGAAGGCGGAGAGGAAAGTGCGAGCAAGAACGAGGGCGAAGATCAGAAGTACGCTCACCTCGAACAGTTGATTCAGGAAATGAACGAGCGGCTGAAGGCCATCGAAGGCAAGCTGCAGATCAAACCGGAATAGGGGACCTCACGGTTCGGCAAGAAGGATACGCAAATCGCGAAGATTATTGTCGGTCGGTCCGGTCATGATGGCATCTTCCATCGTATCGAAAAACGTAAACGCATCAGATCGCTCGAAACAGGAATCCGGATCAAGGCCTCTCGTCAGGGCTCGTGCCAGGGTATCTCCATCGGCCACAGCCCCGGCAGCAGGGCTATTGCCATCGATGCCGTCCGTGCCCGCGCTGAGGACCGTAATTTTTTTACCAGCGATCTTCCTGACCGAGTCCAGGACTAAAGCCGAATTACGACCGCCAATTCCCTTGCCAGTAACCGGAGAAGCCACTTCGCCATCGGCAATCAGCGCCACTTTGTATCCGGCATTCTCACGCTTCCACTGCTCTAACTGGCCAAGAAGCGAATCGACAGCCTTTCCGACCAGCCAGTCGTCTGTTGAATTGTCGCATCGCGTAATGTAACCGTGTGCTTCGGCAGCGTGGTGTGCTGAATGAAACAGGTCGTGCATTCCCAACAGCAGAACAAAGTGAGCATTCGCAAAGGCAGCGTGAGAATGCTTTGGCGTTTCGGGCATCTGCTCGTCGATCCAATGCAAAACTCTCTCGGGCAGCCTCTCTCTGAGCCCGTATTGCGCCAACACGCGATGCAGATCTCCTGCCGTCGTTGGATCTGGCAGTGAAGGACCTGACGCGAGTGCCCACTCCTTGCCGGCAGGCACGTCTGTTACAGCCAGCGTTACCTTCTGTGCTTTTCCGGCTGCTACCGTTAACCGACCACCTTTGACGGCAGAAAGATGCTTGCGCACGGTGTTAATTGCGTCGATGGGTGCCCCGCACGTTACCAGTGCCAGATTCATCGCCTGGAGATCTGCCATGGTCATCCCGGAATCGAGGGGACGTTCGACAAGTGCCGATCCTCCGCCGGATAACAGGAAAAAGACCAGGGTTCGCTCATCAGAGGAACGCAACAGGCTGAGAATTGCTTCCCCGGATCGCCAGCTCTCGACATCCGGTATCGGATGACCGGAAACGAAATACTCGAGTCCAGGGAGCGCGATCGCGGGTCTGGTTGGTGCAGAAACGATTCCGTCAATCCTATAGCCTGGGGGAAGGATTGCTGCCAGGCCGTCGACCATTGCGTGTGAAGCCTTGCCGATTGCGATTACCCGAAACGTGTCGATTCGCGAAAGATCCAGAGAGCTTTCCGGCAGGACGAGTTCACTCCTCTCAAACCGCAGCTTGGATTGGACTACTCGAGGAATACTGATTGAGTCCAGCGTCTGCTGAAATATCTGCCGCGCAACCGTTTTTTTATCCGGCATAGAAAGACGACCGTAGCTACGATTTCTTCAAGACCGTCGGATTCAGCATGTTCGGCGG
This sequence comes from Candidatus Acidiferrales bacterium, assembly GCA_963723725.1. Taxonomy (GTDB): domain Bacteria; phylum Acidobacteriota; class Terriglobia; order Acidiferrales; family UBA7541; genus Acidiferrum. The sequence continues at coordinate 1,137,852 of CAVRSA010000003.1, read as the reverse complement.
CATCTGTCCCTGGAACAGGGCCACCACGTTCGTCGCAGCCATTACTGCCATCTTGGTCCGTGTTTCAATCGATGCGGACGCCAAATGGGGAGCCAGTACCACATTCGCTCTCTTCAGACCCGAATGGATGAACGGCTCGTTCTCGTATACATCGAGCGCTGCTCCCGCAATTTGCTTGTTTTCAAGTGCGGCAACCAGAGCGGCTTCATCCACAACGGGTCCGCGCGAAGTATTGATCAGAAATGCCGTTGGCTTCATTCGATAAAACTTCGGCCCATCGAACAAGCCACGCGTATCGGGGAGTAGCGGAACGTGCACGCTGATAAAGTCAGCTTCCCCGAGCAGAGCATTCATATCAAGAAATTCCGCGTTGACTGACTTCTCGACATCTTCCGGTGCGCGCACTGCGTCAGTATAGATCACCTTCATCTGGAAGCCCGAAGCACGACGAGCAACTGCCCGTCCGATCCGGCCAAAACCCACGACTCCCAGTGTCTTCCCCCAGATATCTGCACCGCAGAGTTGATCGAGATTCCATCCTTTCCAGTTTCCCGAGCGAGCCAGTTGCTCACCCTCGGCAATACGCCTGGCCACGGCCATCAGCAGAGCCCAGGCAAAGTCCGCGGTCGTCTCGTCGAGCACCCCGGGCGTGTTTGTCGCGACCACGCCTCGCTTGGTACAAGCTTGCACATCGATATTGTCGAAGCCGACTGCGACGTTCGCGGCGATGCGCAATTTGGGCGCCGCACGCAGCAGTTCTTCGTCGACCTTTTCCGTCAAAAGGCAAACCAGTCCTTCTTTCTCCTTGATTCGGCGCAGGACTTCATTGCGCGGAGGACGATCCGCTTCTGTCCAATATTCAACATCGCAGGCGGCATCCAGGATTTTCCGCGCTTCGGGAAACAATTGGTGGGTAGAAAACACTCTCGATTTCGGCATCAAATCCTCTGCAGGTTCCGACCATCTACACTATCACAGGAAAAACAGAACTTGCTGCGTGCAATTCGGAGCGTCGGGCAACCTGCACTATAGTAAGATGGCCAAAGGTTTACATTCTCACATGAACCCGTCTTTAGTTCAGGAACTTATCTCCTTACTCGGCACGAGCAACGTGCTCCACCGACCCGAAGACCTGATCCTTTATGAATATGACGGATCCGTTGAAAAAGCTCGGCCTGACGTCGTCGTATTCCCTCGAACTACCGCAGAAGTCTCGGCTATCGTCAAACTCAGTGCAAAATACCAGGTTCCGATCGTCGGGCGGGGAGCGGGAACGGGTCTTTCCGGAGGAGCACTCGCTCGTACCGGCGGACTAATGCTTGTCTTCGCGCGAATGAATCGTGTTCTTGAAATTGATATTCCCAATCGACGTGCCGTCGTGCAGCCAGGAGTCGTCAATCTGGACATAACACGCGCGGTTGAACATGCAGGCCTCTATTACGCTCCAGATCCCTCGAGCCAGAAAGCGTGCACGATCGGGGGCAACGTATCGGAAAACGCCGGCGGTCCGCATACATTGGCAAATGGCGTGACGGTCAACCATGTTACCGCGCTTGAAATGGTTTTGCCCGACGGCGCAATCGTCCGCATTGGCAGTCGGCATGGGGATTCGACAGGGTATGACCTGTGTGGGTTATTTGTCGGAAGCGAAGGGACTCTTGCTCTCGTAACGGAAATTACTGTCAAGCTGACACGCAAGGCCGAACGCGTCAAGACGCTACTGGCCATATTTGACCGCGTAGATGACGCCTGCCGCGCCGTCGTAGACATAACCGCCCGCGGTATTACTCCTGCGGCATGTGAAATGGTAGATGGCTGGACGTTGCGGGCCATCGAAGACTATATCCATGCCGGATTCCCACGTGACAGTGCGGCCATTCTCTTGATCGAGCTCGAGGGTTTACTTGAAGTCGCAGAAGGGCAGGCTGTTGCAATTGAAGACGTTTGCCAGCTGCATCATGCACGTGAAGTCAGGGTGGCGAAAGATACCAGCGAACGCGAATTATTGTGGAAGGGACGCAAGAATGCCTTTGGCGCACTCGGCAGACTGGCCCCCAGCAATTATGTTCTCGATGGCGTCATCCCGCGCTCGAAGTTACCCATTGCTCTCGAACGCATTCAGGAAATTGGCACGAGATATGGTTTTAAGATCGGAAATATTTTTCATGCGGGTGACGGCAACCTGCATCCGATCGTCCTATACGATCCGCGGGATAGCTCCGCACTGAAGAGAGCGATCGTCGCGTCGGAAGAGATCATCCGCTACTGCGTCGAACTCGGTGGCGCCCTGACAGGGGAGCACGGAATCGGGATGGAGAAAAGTGAGTTGATGACCCTGCTGTTTAGCGATGCTGATTTTGACCTGATGAAACGCGTCCATGACGCGTTCAACCCGGATTCTGCCTTAAATCCGGGCAAAATATTTCCGCTGAACAAGGGCTGCGGTGAGATTCGCATCAAGCACTCGAGTACGATCGCGGGTCAGAGCAGATGAGCGCAACGACAAACCTTGTTGCTCGCCTGGAAAGTTCTCTCGGAGCGAGCCGGGTCATCCAGTACGAGGAGGAACTGCGCGAGTACGCGGTGGATGGCCTGACGCCGGGAGCTATCGTGCGGCCCGCAAATTCCGCTGAAGTTGTGGAACTTGTACGATTTGCTGCAAATGACGGTCTCGCACTAGTTGCTTCAGGCTCGCGCAGCAAAACAGCGATGGGAATGCCGCCAGTCCGCTATGACATAGCCGTCGATATGCGCAATATGCAAGAGATCGCCCATTTTGATGCCGGCGACATGACTCTCAGTGTCGACGCTGGAATGCCGCTGCGCGTTCTGGAAAAGATACTGGCGGAGAAGCAGCAATTTCTTCCCCTTGCCGTTCCCTGTTACGAAACATCGACGATTGGCGGCGCCGTCGTCTCCGGAATTGACTCCCAACGCCGTCAACAGTATGGAAGTGCGCGCGATTTCCTGATCGGCGCAGAGTTTGTAGACGGTACAGGCAATCTGTGCAGGAGCGGAGGCCGGGTTGTAAAAAATGTCTCCGGGTATGACCTTCACAAACTGCTGATCGGCTCGATGGGAACTCTGGCTGTTGTGACGCGCCTTAATTTTCGTACATTCCCATTGCCACACGCTTTTGCCGTATTTGCGGCCAGCTTCACCGATTTTGACAAGGCGTTTGCCTACCTGTCGTCTCTCAGAATGAAGGGGCTGCCACTAGCCAACGTGGAGTTACTCGACCCCGAAGCGGTCTCCCTTGTCGGACAGTTATTGAGCAAGGCAAATCTGACAGTGCCTCTGGGTAGCGAGTCCTCTCACTGGCATGTTTATAGTTCCTATGAAGGCGGCGAAGCTCTGGTACAACGCATTTCCCGGGAATTGCACACGGCCGCGCGGGAAGCGAATTCCGCCGAGGGATGCGAGCTGTCCGGCAGTGTTGAAGCACATCTCAGCAGTGTCCTTCGCGAAGCGTTTGACTGGTTGCGCTGGTCAGCCCCGAGCGTCGCATTATTCCGCATCAGCCTTCCCCAGATAGCCTCAAACGACATTCGCAACCTGCAGCGAATTGTATCGACCGCCGGCCTTCGCTCGGCTTTGCTGATTCACGCGACAGGTACTGTTTATCTCGCTGTCCTTGCCGAGCAGGAACGTCTGTCATCCATCGACGCGCTCAGCAAAATCGCCGAGGAAGTTTTCGCCGCGATAGACGAAGTCAAAGGAAGTGCACTCCTTCTACATGCTCCGCAAACTCTAAAGCAGCGAATCAACGTATGGGGTGCCCGACAGAACGATTTCTTCATGATGGAGCGCGTAAAGCGTGCATTTGATCCCAACGGCATTTTTTCTCCGGGCCGATTTGTAGGAGGCCTGTAGCGCGTGGCGAATCCCCAGGCGATTTCCGGATCTTTGCCCGTCTACGAGGATTTTGCCCGTTGTGTCCATTGCGGTCTCTGTTTGAACGATTGCCCTACCTATCGCCTATGGCACCTTGAAGGTGATTCGCCGCGAGGGCGCATTCGTCAGATGGTACTCGTTCAGAACGGTGAATTGCCGATTTCCCATACGTTCGTCGATCACCTCGACAAGTGCCTGGCTTGCCGTGCCTGCGAGACCTCCTGTCCCTCGGGCGTCGAATACGGGAAGCTGCTTGAACACGCGAGAGCCAGAATCGAAAATGAATATCGGCGGCCATTGCTCGCCAGGCTGACGCGCGACCTTGTCTTTAAACGGTTACTTCCCTACCCAGGCCGCATCCGTCTGGCTGCGACTCTGCTTCGGTATTATCAGCGCTCCGGTCTGCAGACGTTTGCGCGCCGCAGCGGCGCCCTCGATTTGCTGGGCCTCACCGAGCGAGAACGCTTGCTCCCGCAGATCGACAAGCATTATTTTTATCCCGAACTCGGTAAAACGTTTCCTGCTGTCGGCGCCAAACGTGCAAGGGTCGCTTTTTTCGCAGGTTGCATCGCGAATGTCACTTTCACGGCACTGAACGAAGCTACGATTCGTGTCTTGACTGCCAATGGCTGTGAAGTTGTCGTGCCCGACGAACAGATCTGCTGCGGCGCCCTGGCCGCCCACGCCGGATCGAGGGACACTGCGCGACAGCTTGCGCGCAAGAATCTCTCCGCGTTTTCAAATGGGAACTTTGACGCAATCATCACGAACGCCGCTGGCTGCGGGTCGATGCTCAAGGAGTACGACCAGCTATTCGGCACCGATGAACCGGAACACGCTGCTGCCGTTGCTTTCCGGGACCGTATGCGCGATGTCACTGAGTTTCTTGCTGCATTGGGGCTGACGGCGCCAATGCATTCTGTTCCAGCTCGTGTTACCTACCAGGACTCCTGCCACTTGTTACACGGGCAGAAGGTTCGCGAAGCTCCACGCAAGCTGATCAGAGCGATTCCTGGAGTCGATTTTGTGGAGTTACCCTATAGCGAATTATGTTGCGGGTCGGCGGGCGTTTACAACGTTACCCAGACTGAAGCGTCGCTCGAGCTTCTCGCCGACAAGATGAGTCAGGCAAAGAAAACTGGCGCAACGATTGTCGCCACCGCAAACCCTGGTTGCCTTTTGCAAATACGTGCAGGCGCGCAGATTCATGGGACACAGCAGGAAGTCCTTCATGTCGTCGAATTGCTGGATCGCGCGATTGATTCCTCCGGTCAGCAGAGAAGGCTGTGAGATTCTGAGAGTTCTTTGCCGCGGTAGTCACGTGGTCTTTTGCGATCCGGCCCAGGTTCCTCGAAAGCGGTCTACCCAAAAACGATTCCGCCCCTTCCGCAGCAATGGGGGTCGCTGCAAGAAAGGGCGGCTCGCCTTCAGGAGAGAAGCTCGTTCAACGAATCATTCTGCGGGAGGTGGCGGAGGTGGTGGCGAACCGCCAGGGCCCTTTCCGTGGATATGGGGTTTGCCCGCTTGCACTGTGTAGTCTGCGGGCACGGCGAACAAGGTGGCAGAAGGCTCCTGCCGCTGGAGGCTCGACACGACGTAACTGGTCACGCCGAATCGGGGATCGTTGCGGGTCGTCTTGACGACGATCTGCAGGTCAGCGGAATACCATCGTTCGTTGGTAACCACAATTGCCTTGGCATTTCCCATCTGCCCTGCAGGGATCGTTCGTGTATAGCGAGTTCCCTGGGCGCTGATCCCGGCGATTGTCTGTGTACCGAGATCGTCCTTCTTCAACGTTCCGTTCGCAATTTCTTCCTGCATACGGGCTTCAAACTTCGCCTGCATGTCCCCTTGACCCTGGTTTTTCCTTCCACCGGCTGGCAACGGTAGCTTTTCAGCGATTTTCGTGTCCGGGTGCAGTGCATAGGCCGTCCCTGCAACCGGGTCAAAAATCATGATGACCGTTTTTGACTGGCCAGTGGCAGCCAGCGGTCCGACTCCCGGAAGAACCATTTCCCGGCGTGTCCGTCCCTGCGAGTCTCTCGTGATATTGATCTGCGTTGTACGGTTGATGCTGTTGCCGTCTGAAAGAGTCTGCGTAGACGAATCCGAAGCGACTGCAGTGAACGGTGCCCCGGTGACTACCTGGCCGGGATGCATCTCGCCAAATCCGAGAATTTCCATACGCCCACCCATTGGGCCGCCATGCATGGCATCCGGGCCCGGTGGTGGGCCGCCCGGTTCCTGACTGCGGATCGCGCCGGCACTGAACAGCAATGCAACTCCGAGCGCTGAGAATATGTACCTATTCAACTTCATCGTTCGTTCTCCTCTTCTTCTCTCCAATTGCCCACAGGCTTTCCGCCTGCGTGAAAATCAGTTTGTAGATTGCGGCAAACGTACAGCCTGCGGCTGCCCGTCATCCCCCACCAGCAAATCCACATCAATCCAATCACCGGCATGTTCTTCATTCACCGTAAGTCCTAGAGCGTCGAGCGCGCCGCGCTGCATCTGCACATGCACCACCGTGGCATCGCCCAAAAATCCGGGCGTACTGGCTGGCAGCAACGTGAATTCTTCTGAATTATTCGACGCAAGCAGAACTTCTCCGAATTCCGGTCCGGCGGGCGGAACGCCGGTGCTGTGTGAAGCGGTAGATACAATCTGATCGACCGGGTTCGTCCGACTCACCAGGGAATTATTTCGTTCACGACTCCAGTTCACCCAACCGATCGTCACGATTAGTACGGCTGCCGCAGCCAGGGCCCACGCAGTGGCCAATGCGCTTCGCCGAGCTTTCATGGTCTTATGTTTCGTACGGAATTCCTGTCGCAGCCGCATTTCGACACGGGATGGCGCCTGCTTATCCTGGTCCTGCAATCCCATTCCATGCAGTTCATCGCGAAGTTCCTGCCAGTTCCGCTCAAACGCCGCACACTCCGAGCACTGCAACAGATGCTCACGCGAGGCTCGCTGCGAGTCTCCATCGCGCCCTTCGTTGAGCGTTGCCAATTGGAATTCTTCGCACGTCATGACATTTTTCTCCGCAACTGTTTACCTGCTGGCGATGGCGCGTTTCGGCGCTTCCCGCAAAATCTCCAATTTCGCAAGCAACAAAGCCCTTCCCCTGTGAATCCGCGAGCGAATTGTGCCGATCGGACAATCGAGCATACGCGCTGCATCTTCGTAGCTCATCTCTTCGAGCAAACAGAGCACCACCGCTTCGCGAAATTCGGATGGCAGCTCCATCACCGCGGCACGTACCCGCTCACGGCGTTCGCCCAATTCTGCCGAGTGTGCCGGCGTCATCCGATCGATTGTCTGAGGCAGAGCCGTGCAGCCTTCCTCACCATTTTCCGGCAGCTGTAAGTCACGCGGTGCACGCTCCACGTGTTTCATGATCCTGTTGCGCGCTACTCCGTAGAGAAATGCGCCCACAGTGCCGCGTTCGGCTTCATATTTGTTCGGGTCGCGGACAAGTGTCATGAACACATCCTGCACGATTTCCTCCGCCGCCCAGGCGTTTCCAGTCATACGCAAAGCAAACCGAAACAGACGCCCCTGGTGGCGGCGATAGAGCTCTGTAAAGCAGTCTTCGTCGCCTGTACCGGAACGTCGTAGCAGGATCTCATCCCTAACCTGTGGATCGATATGCATCACTCCTGATGTGCTGTCCTGCCTACTCTTCTAATTCCCCAATAACCGGAATTAGTTCCCAAAGCAGAACATGCCGTCAACTCCTTTAAAATCAGTATCTTTTGCAGGCCGGCCCCTCGAAGGTACCTGATTATCAACCCGCATGGGTGGGATTAGTTCTTTTCGAGTTTGTCCGGGCGGAACATGTTTCCTGCAATGCGCGTTACCATGCGTCGAGGGACGAGTCTTTGCGATTGCGCTCCGAGATAATTGCCTAATCCGGAGATGACGTAGCTCTTGCCCTTGACCAGTGCTTGTAAACCTCTTCGTGCCACTAATTCCGCCGATTCCGGCTTTCGGCTGAATTCCTCCTGCCCGGCGACAGCATGAAATTCAGATTCGGTAGACCCAGGACACAACGCGCATACCCTTATACCGTGTGGCTTCATTTCTTCTGCCAGGCCTTCAGCGAACAGCAGATCGAACGCCTTGGTTGCAGCGTAGGTGGAAATATAGGGTACGGCCTGAAATGAAGCAGTCGATGCCAGAATCAAAACATCGCCACGTTTGCGACTGACCATCTCCTCGAGATACAGGCGAGTCAGGTGCACGACGGCGACGCAATTCACCTGCACCATGTCGACCAGTCGTTGCGTTTCAACCGCAGGCAACTCACCGTACTGCCCGAAGCCTGCGTTGTTAATCAGCAAATCGACCTCGATCCCCTTCCGCTTGGTGAAATCGTATATCTGCTGGGGTGCACCGGGCTGTGATAAATCGGCCGCAACCGCTTGTGTGCGAATCCCGTTCGCATTTTCGAGCTTTTTGCCGAGCGCTTCCAAACGGTCCTGCCGACGAGCGGTGAGTACCAGATTCGTTCCTTCAGAAGCCAGTTGATTCGCAAACGCTACGCCGATGCCAGCGCTCGCGCCGGTAATCAAGGCCCATTTCCCTTTCCAGTCATTCGCCATGGCGCCACGCCATTCCAGTCTTCGGCTTTAATCCCTGCCGATTTTCAATACGGTAGATTTTATGCGATTCCCTTCGTGCTTGAGTCGGTCCATTAATCGCTGAGCCCACACAAATTCCGCGGCCAATAACGTCAGGCCAAGAAAGATAACGACCCAGCCTGGACCCGGGGTAACGAACATGATTACGCCGATCACCAGAAGGGTGAACCCGCCAGTAATGCGGAATACACGACGAACCTGCTCTATGCTGTGAAAGAACATGGAATCCTCTAAGGCGGGGGAACAGGAAGTAGTATTGTGAGGGTTCTTCGGCCGACAGGCAATAGGTCGAACGCCCGGATTAATTTTATTTATCAAACTCGGGATTCATGCAGGAAATCCCGAGAGTGCTGAAGCTCATAAACAAGACAAAAAATCGACGGCACCAGATAGACTATGCCGAGGCAGCCAACAATGCTGCGATCTGATGTCGAAGCTGGAATCGGAGTGTCGACTTCAGTCCTTTCTCGTAACGGCGTTCTTGTTCGCATCCACTGAAACTTCGACCTTAGCGCCCGGTTTCAGACCGACTTCGTTTCCATCCTTGTCTGTCAATTTGTTTTCGATCCGAACCTTCTCGTAAAACTCATCGCACTTGTCGACGGAGATCTGGGCCTTTTCGGGTTCGTCAAAAGCTGCAGGAATGATTTTTTCCACCTTACCGGACAATGTCACGTGAGCATCAGCATCCGAGGCCATCGGCCCTCCTCAAAGAATAGGCCCAGCACGAAGACCGGGCCCTGTTTCATATCGTTACACCCAATGGATTATAGAAATGCAATCCCATACGGCAATAAGGAGTTGACCTTAGCTGCGGATTGGAAACCGATGACGGATAAGCCTTCCGATCCAAAAAGACCGGGTCTGGCGTTAGGATCGCAAAATCCGAACAGGCCTCGCAGCCATGACTTATGGATTGAGCGTAAAGATCACATCTACTTGGGTTTCGACCTCGACGGGAACCCCGTTTAGGAGGTATGGCTTGTACTTCCATTGCTTCACGGCCTCAATGGAAGCCGCAGCCAACGCCGTGTCACCGCTGATAATCTGGAGGTTTAGGACGTCACCCTCCTTCCCGATCGTCGCTTGCAAAGCTACGGTTCCCTGGATGTGTGCCTTACGCGCCTTCTCGGGATACTGCGGCTGCACTTTTTTGCGGATAAGCCCACTCATGACATCCTTCGGCACTCGCGTGGGTTGCGGTGTTTGCGTTTCCGCGGCGGCCCCCTGTGATTCCGCCCGGCTTGGGGCTGCGTTACTGAGTCCAAATACGATGGGCAACGCGATCGTCAACAAACCAGCCGCGCCCAGTACAAACTTCCTTGCAAAATCCAGGTTGTGTAGAACATTATCGTTCATGATTGCGACCATCCTTTTTTTGAGATCCGCCCCGGTTACGCTCGAAACGCAAGCGAGTGGAGATTCCACGCAGAATTCGCATACCTTCAGGATGCTCTCCGCGTAAATACGCCGATCGGTGCCCAGCGCCAATACCTCTTCATCGCAGGCCCGTTCACGCTCTTCGAGCAGCCGGACACCGAGCCACCAGACGATCGGGTAAAACCAGAAAAGGGATTCCACAATCATGTGGAGCGAGGCGGTCAGGTTGTCTCGGCGGCGAACGTGCAAGACCTCGTGAGCCAGTACCGCCTCCAAGTTCGCATCTGCAAGGCGTTCGGAGATTCCTTCGGGCCAAATCAATACCGGCCGGGCTATGCCGAAGATTCCTGGCTCCAGAGACGAGCGCGTGACGGCCAATTTAATCGGCTGCTGTATGCCGCCCAAGCGTTCCAGTCGTCGCAACACGTCCACTTCGCGCCCCTCGCGCATAGGCGCAGCTTTATGCATGGCTGCGGAAACCGCCCGCCAACGCAAATACCACAAGGAACTGACCAGCGCGAATCCGCAAAACCACACTGTTGCCAAGAGTGTCGGAAACAGCCACGGCAAACTCCGGTAGCCCATGGGATGGACGGACCGGGAGATCATCGACAGAGTTGGCTGCGAGATGGCATGGCCAACCTTCGCCATCGCGAAGTACAATCCAGGTCTCGTTCCGACGGAATGCCTGGACCACAGGTAACTTCCAATTCCCGACAGCAACGAAAACGGGACGAGAAACTTCGCCGACGCTGCCATCCACAGAAAGTAACGAGTACGGGCATGGTTCTTCTGAAGGATCAGCGTCAATAACCCAGCCAGCAGCGCTACGAGGGTCGACTGCCATATGTGATCGGCCAGCGCTCCTCCAATCGCGGGCCATCGCGCCCATAAAGAGTGCGGGATCATGCGGACTTGTCCTTCCTGGTGAGCTTGCGCAGGGTCTTTTGGGCTTCCTTTACATCTTCGAGCGTGAGTTTTCCGGATTCAATCAGATGAGCCATCACGGGTTGCGAGCGCCCACCGAACAGCGCCAGCAGGTCATCAATCAGCTTTCCTTGCGCGGCAGTGCGTGAGACGACAGCTTCAAAAATATGAAAGTTGCCCACCTTCTTCACCCGCCGCACAGCCTTCTTTGCTTCGAGGCGGTAAACGGTTGTTTGAACAGTGGTATAGGCTGGTCGGTTCTTTTCGGGAAAACACTCCTGGATATCGCGGATCGAAGCGTCGCCAAGGTTCCAGAGCGCTTCCATGATTTGCAGTTCGAGCTTCGCCAGTTTGGGCTCTTCCACTTTCATCTCCTATTCGTGTATGCTTAATTACTACAGCCGTAGTTTATGTGTCAAGTCTTTTTTTGGGCGGGCTCGGTCCCTGCTAGGTAGCCAGCCCAGTTCGGTAAAAAAGTCAGGTAGTTCTTTCGGAGAAAGTACTCAGTAATTACGGGACATCGAATTCCGCGCAACCTAAAGTGAATGCAAAGGGGAACGGCCCTGGCTCGTCGGTTCGATACATGCCGTCGAAGAACACGAGGCGCCTTGTCGGTTCGGTCTCACTAAACTGGAGTGAAGGCTTCCATGGCCCTACGTGCCAACCCCGGTCTTCGGCGGTCATGAATTGAACGGGCGTGCTCCAGTTCAGGAAGTTTGCATCGGGACGATCGGCGCGGCACCACCATAATCCAGTCCTGGCTGGTGGCTTGCCGCCAGCCAGCCAGACACGCGAAAATACCGCTTCAAAGCCATTCCCTCTTTTGGCTACGCAAAAATCAAATACCTTTTCTTCAGCCGCGAAAAATATTTTGTGCTCCGACCAATTCGTCCTGCCGTCGACGCTTTCCGCATATCCTTGGACTATATAGTCTTCTGCGTTCGATCCCGCGACGTACCACATTCTCCATTTCCCGTCGAAGTAAACGAGATTCGGTTCGTAAACACTGCCGCGCTCCCAGTCTTGATTTGCCGCGAAAACCGGTTCAGCTTGCTCCACCCATTTCTCTCCGTTCCACTCGAGATAGCCGATAGTATATGGACCCCAAAGATTTTCAGCGGCGCCAGCGTAGTAGATTCGTTCGACCCAGGAATTACGATGCGGATCCCAGCCTCTCACGTAGCTGGGACAATGGCGCCCGCCCTTCTGGTCCCAGCGCTTACTCAGTTCCTGCTCGGCAAGCATCGCAACTTTTGCGGGGTTCATTGGATCTGGTGTTAACTTCCATCCGGTCGCCTGAAGCTGGCTGCCTTCCGGCAGTGAGGCACTGAACAGCTGTATTGCGGGTCGGTCTTTGACTTGCCCAGCCAGAAACATCCACCACTGAGAACCGCGCTTGGCTACGCTCGCGTCAGTAACCTCCAGAGGATCGTTCAATGTGGGGCCGTAACCGTCGGCGGGATCGAAAATCTTCGTCTCTTTGACCGAAATAAGAGAGGTCTTTGAACTCTTCGGCTCATCCGAAGCCGTCATGGAATCTGTACCTCCGATTTGGAATCCAGGACTCTCAGTTCGTCGTCGAAAAAACTGGTGCGGGGCGAGCACGTTTTTGGTTCACCACGTTATCGGACAGAGCTGGCGGAGTTCTCAAGCACGACCTCGGAGAAGACCGCACGATCGGATTTGTCTGGTAGATGGGAGCAGAAGCCGATGCCCACGTAGAAAGGACCCTCGAACTGCAACTTGATCGGCGGACCTAACTGGTGCATAGGTTCGCCGTCCACACTGACGAAGAGAGCAAACGATTCTCCGCGCTTTTCGATACCAATGCGCTGGGGCGTGATGTTGACTAGACTGTCTGGGCTGTCGGCACCGGGGCGGCCGCGGCCTGCGAAGCGATACTCCATGTCGCTGATGCGGGTTCCCTTCTCGGAGCGATACGCCAGCTGGATCATGCCAAGGCCATGCAGGCCGACGAGAATCTCCTTTGAATCGTCATCGAGGTCCTGACGAATCATAAGGACTGCCTTGCGGTCGCCGTAGCCGTTCGGGTTCGGGAATGTCACGCCTGCAGCCAGTGAGGCATCACCCGACATTTTCTTCCAAAGATAACGGAACTCATCACGCGTGTACCAGATGTTGTAACCGGCGGAGTCAATGGTATAGCGCTTGGTGCCGGCGTCGTAACTGGCGCTGCCCGGTACCAGAGCGCTCCCAATATCGGACTGGCCATCGAAGATTCCCAGCGGTGTATCGAAATTCTTGCTCGGCCGGTGAAAGCCGGCCGGCGGTGCAACCTGGACATGGGTAGCGGAACCTGGCTGCGCCCACTCCGGCACCGTGGGTGTCGCGGCTCCCGGCGCGCCAGGTGATTGAGCGCAGAGCAAATTCGGTGTAGTCCACGACAGCAACATTAGCAGCGAATTTCGGGCGGTCATTCTCATGGTAGACGGTGGCGATTGTAGCTCGCGATAAATGCGGCTGTACAGATAAACTACGATTATGGCTGCCTCCACCACTCCCGCCCGGTCGGCGATGGTGCCACGCATTCAGTCAGTAGATGCGCTGCGTGAGGCCATCATGATGCTAATGGCAATCGACCACGTCAGGGACTACGTGGCCCTCAGTGCGCAGCAGTTTTTGCCGACTGACCTGACGCGCACGACTCCCGCAATCTTTTTTACTCGCTGGATCACGCACTTCTGCGCGCCGGTTTTTATGCTGACAGCCGGCTTGGGCGCCTATTTATGGATGACCCGCGGAGTTCACTCGAAAGGCGAGCTGTCCCGGATGCTCGTCGGTCGTGGTGCTTGGCTGATCGTCCTTGAGATCACGATACTGCGCCTGATTTTGCTTTCGCAGGTAAGCTTCACGGCGAATCCTGTGATCCTGATGATCCTTTGGGCGATTGGGATTTCCATGATCGCGCTGGCCGTGCTGATTTATCTTCCGAAACGCGTTCTGGCAGCCGTCAGCATCGCGATTATTGTTCTGCACAATCTATTCGATCATGTCTCGGCCGAGCGTTTCGGGCAGGCAGCCTAGGCTTGGGACATCCTTCATCAGCAGGCTGCTTTCACTCTTCATGGAATCACCTTCGTGACTGCGTATCCGGTGCTGCCCTGGACCCTAGTGATGGCTGGAGGCTACTGCCTCGGAACGGTATTTGAATGGGATACACACCGCCGACGGAGCTTCCTGCTTCGGATGGGCCTGGCACTTACTGGGGTATTCCTATTGGTACGCGCCGTTGACGGCTATGGCGATCCCGTGCCATGGACTCATCACTCGTCTCCTGTTTTCACCGTGCTTTCCTTCCTGAATGTCAGAAAATATCCACCTTCGCTGGACTTCTTGTTGATGACGCTGGGCCCGGCACTGGTCGTCCTGGCGTGGCTCGAACGCTATGACTTTCGTTTCACCAATCCGCTGATTGTTTTCGGGCGCGTGCCGTTTTTTTATTACGGTGCACACTTGCTCTTGGCTCATCTGATTGCGATTGGGATGAACTTTGTACGCTACGGTGCGAAATCATTTCTGCTGATTGCTCCGCCATCGATGGGCGGTTCAAGCGATCTCTTTCCTGTCGACTACGGGTTCCCACTTTGGGTGGTATACGCTGTCTGGATTGTGGTACTTCTGCTTCTCTATCCAGCATGTCTCTGGTTTGCGCGACTCAAACAACGACGTCATGACTGGTGGCTGACTTACGTGTGACAAGAGACCAATACCCCCTGTTCCGGCTATGGAGCACTGTAACCTGTAACGGTCGGAGGCGCGGTCATCATCCTGGGGCGGCCCCGATGGTGCGCAACATGAGCGTGAATACGGAAAACTGAGTTTCTCATGTTTCTGCTTTCGGGAGTTCGAGAAGGCAATCTCAGCCTGACGGCCAAAGCTCGCATAAATGAGAAAAACCCACCAAGGGAAATTCCTTGAGTACTGCAATAAAAGCCCGCTCCCCCGGTTAGAAGGAGCGGGCGTTGTGACACGTGGTGCGCAACGTTTAGTCGATGTTTTGAGCGAGCGGCTCACCCGTCGAAGGATCGAGAATGAGTTTGTGGTTGGGTTGGCAGTTCCAATCGAAGAAGCCGTCCAGTCTTCCCGCCTTCTCGTCAAACGAACCGTTGCCAATCGTTCCGAGTTCCCAGTTCTCTTCGATGAAACGAAGGATGGAGCTCTGATCGGTGATGCGGTGGTCAACGTAGTTGTGCTTGGCGTAGGGAGAGATGACGAGGAGTGGTAGACGGGGTCCATAACCGCAACGCCCGGGGGTACCACCAACGGCGGTAACACCGCAGGCGCCAGGGCCAGTGAGGCTGTCATCCGACACATCGGACTGATTGACGACAACATCCATGGCGTGGTCATACCAGCCGTCGCTGTCGTCATAGGCAATCACGATCGCCGTATCGTTCCAATATTTGCTTTGCGACACGGCGTTGATGACGCCGACGAGGAAGGTCTGCTCATCGATCGGATCCGAGTATCCGGGGTGGCCATCCTGAGCACCCTTTGCCTTGAGGAAGGTTACTGAAGGCAACCGTCCCTCGTTCAGCGCTGTCCAGAAGTAGCCGAGGTCGTACTGGTGGTTCGCCCGATCGGTTTGTCCAATTTGCGACGGATCGGCTGGCGGAAGGTGGTTCGGATTTGCAGTCGATTGATAGTACTGGAATGGCTCATGGTGAGGTATGTAGTCGTTGTAACCGGCAGGAGAAGCGATGCCGGTTGAAACGGCACCGCACGCAGGGGTGCCATCCGGGTTGACTCCCGTGGGAGCAAATCCGCCCTGAAACCAGCCCCAGGTGATGTTCTTGGCATTGAGCAAGTCACCCACGTTTTTGCCGGACATCGTGATGCGGGTGCTCTTCGCGGTGCCGAGCACGGGTGTTGTCAAACAATTGTCGTAACCCGGCCTGGGGTCGCCGATGACTGCACCGGTAAGCTGGGCGCCCGCGATACTGCCGGACGGGTTCCCCGGGGTCGTACCGTTTGCCGCAAACGGCAGCATTGTGGCGCAGCAGGTGTTTCCAGAGATCAGGTTGATTGCACCTACGGTCGATGGACCGAAGTTCGTGCCGTACGAGTTGTCACTCATCGCGAAATGCTGCGCGTAATTCCAGATGGCTGTAGTGGTATTGCCGTCATAGTAGGCCATGACGATGCCGGGACCTTTCCCGTCGTCGAAGCAGCCCGGACCTCCGCTGCCCGTTGCCTCCGGGAATTTGTCCATCAAGCCGTGATCGAAGGCAGTCTGTTCAGGACCGTAGCTATGATCCTGGTCGCAGGTGGCCGCTTGCGACGGTGCGAGGCGGAAGGGTTGCGTGGAATTCGGATTCTGATCGAGCAACCCGCCAGCAAGTAAATTGTTGACGCGGGGCGTGTTGGCCTTGGCGTTGAATGGTCTCTCGCCATTGAGGTTCGCGGCATGCGGATACGTTCCGAAGTAATGATCGAAAGAGATGTTTTCGTCGAAAATGACGATGATGTGTTTGATGGGCGTTTTCGTAGCGGAGCCGTCACCGTTTGGCTGGGCACTGCTTGAAAAAGGCATGGCTACAGTCATCGTAAGCGCGGTCACCGCAGAGGCAAAGCTGCGCAGGTATTTCTGAATCATTGAGTCTCCTCATGCCGTCAAGTTACGAATTGGCGGATTGTCCCGGAGAAGCGCATTCACAAAGCGGCGAACTCCAGCTGCGTTTGTGATCTGCGCGATACTCCCGAGTGATCATGGACACTATCCAGTGTTTGTTAATCACCGGTAACGGCAGGGTAAAAACTCCGACCATTCAGACGCGTTTTGACTTTTCACGGTGCCGTAGGAGGATCGACGCGAACCGTTCCCATCATCCCGCCGTCTTCGTGTTCCAGAAGGTGGCAGTGGTAGACAAAGGTGCCAATGATGTTGGGGTCGCGAAAATCCATGCGAATTTTAATGCTGGGATACTGCTGACTCTGTCCGTCCCAGTAGGCGACGTTGATTGTGTCCCTCAGAATAGGCTCGTCAAGAGGTATCGAATTCCACTCCAAGAGGAGAAAGTGAATCTGATGGATGTGGAACGCGTGGAGTTCCCGGGTGCGGTTTTCGATGACCCAATCTTCAACGTCTCCTTGCCGCACAACAATATTTGGTTCTTCAGAAGAAGGATCGAACGGGGCGGGAGTCTGGCCATCAACGGTAACGAAGAACTTCGTTCGACTGTTCGGGTCGGACGGGTTTTCCGGGGACTCCGTAAAATACAGTTTGCGCTGGCGCGTGGGCGCCACCGTTCCCAGCCACGGCCGCGATGGCACTTGCGTGTCTGGTGCTGATGCTGAGTGTATTGGTTCCGGCGCTGGGGGAATGGCCGAGGTGGTTGGTGGAGCGTCATTGCGGACAAAAAGAGTAGCTAGAGGACGCGAGGGAACATTTTCTCCAACAGGACCGGTATCGACGGTGCGCGTCACGAAACTGCCCTTCGTTCCGTCTCGAAGTGGACCCAGCAAAAACTCGGCACGGCCGGCAGGAGGCAGGAGGATGTGGCTCATCCATAGGACACGCTGCCGGGTTTGCGGATTCACGGGGAGTGGAGCCCCATCGAGAGCGACGACACCCAGAAGCTGCGGTCGATTGTCCACCAGAAGCTGGAGATCGAGATAGGTAATGGACGAGGCGTTTATCAACCGCCAGAGTTCGCGCTTGTCCGGTTGGACCTGCACGACAGCCGGAGTGTATTCGGGAAACGATACGGGCACAAAATTCAGTGAAAGGTCTCGGGCAGGTTTCCCGCCGCCAGTCCCTGTGTTCATGATGTCGCCCTCGGCATCGCGAAGGACAGGAAGTTGCGGAACTCCGGAAGTGGCGAGCGGCTTCGCATCCGGATGAATCAAATTCTGGTCGCGGACAACCAGGACGCGCTCGGGCAGCCCGGCTGTCATTGGATTCTGTTTTTCAATCCCCTCGATGATGATCGCACCAGAGGCTCCGCCGAGAACCTGCGCATTACTGAATCCATGGATGTGCGGGTGATACCAAAAGAGCCCAGGCTGGGCGTCACTCGGAATGCGGATCTCATAGTCAAAGGGAGCGGCGTGCGGTTGAACAACAGTATGGAGAACCTCGTCCTGGTGACAGGTGGGAGAAATTGTCATGCCATGAAAATGGAGATTCGTGGAAAATGCAGTCATCGTGCTGTCGGGAGTACAGGACTTTGCAGAATGTGCTGAGGAATGAGTGGGATGAGCGTTGCCTGGTGATGAGGAGAGAGACTCGGATACTTCCACGTCATTGAATAGGGTTAATTTCAATACGTCACCCGGGTGCAGACGCAACGTGGGTGACTGGGACGTGCCATGGTACAGGTAGCAGTAAATGGGCGAGCCATCCGGCGATGCCTCACTACGAAAATGTAGCTCTACGGTGAGAGTTCCTCCACTGCTGCGCAGGTCAGTCGGTTCAGAAATAGTGCTTCCCGCCACGGGTCTAGAGCAAGTTTGGGCAAAAACAGGAGTTACGCCCCATGTCGAGGCCAGCAGAGTCACGAAAAGGAGCCAATGGTGCGAAAAAACTGTCGATTTCATCGGATGGCAGCCACTCGGAGCTAAGCCTGGAGAGCGTCTATTGACCTCACAAAGTGTATTTCGGAAATGGTTACAGACTTATGAATGCCATATGAACGCCAATGAACGACGCTGCCATCGGCACGTTGCCTCGAGGAGTGTTAGCTTCAGCGCGGTCCCTGCTGTTGTCCGGCAGATTCATTTCTTCTAAAACTCCATATTGAACGACCGGGAAGAACACTGCTGACGAAATATCAAAGCGGCGACTGAGTGCCCCAACCTGGTCGATGGCCGAATCACGCCAACTGTTCAAAACCAAGAACATGCATCAGGAGCTTCAAATTGTGGCCTTTTTCCGGAACGATATTTGGGACGATCGGAAATGAGTCGAGCGACGGATAAACATTGCTGCGTGCTCGCCGTCATAGACACAACCATCGGCAAGTAGGACTGTGCTCTGCGGTAGTCCTTCACTAGAGACAACGAAGCCTCGCATTCCGTTCGCCCAACCTGGAAACCTCGCCTCTCGTTGTCTCACAGCGTAAGGAATCTACAAAAGCGCAAATCGAAATTGAATTGGAGGAAATATGAAGCAGAACACTCCGAAAGAAGTATTTTTGATGCTATTGAGCAACGTGCGGAACAACACCGAGAGAGCCACGAAGATTTATGAGGAAATCGGAAAGTTCGCAGAGGAACCGGAAGTGAAAGAAGTACTCGAGGCGAGGGCCTTCGCAAGCGGACAGATACTGGCGAAGATCGACGAATGCTTCCGGCTCATCGGTGAGAATCCGGTTAAGACACCAACTCATCTCCATGACATGTTTGTGGAGGATTTCCGCAAGGAACTGGGAGAAATTGAGTCGCCGGCAGCTAAACACCTGTATGTACTTGCAAAAATCCGGCACCTGGCGCATCTGCGGATTGGCGAGTATGTCGCGCTGATTGAAGCAGCCGATGTGGCTGGGCACCGCGGAGTAGGTCTGCTGCTAGAGACCTGCCTTGCAGACAAGCTTGCTTTTGTAGAGAGGACGCGGCGGTTGATCCGCAAGGTAGTCGACACAAAGCTGGCCGAGAAAGTTGCAGTAGTCGGCCGTTAAGCGGAGATCATTGACTGCGTCGAATGTTGCCGGTCCGTCGAGATTTGTGGCGGACCGGCAGTTTCTTTAGTGGTCCCGAACCCGGTTCGACGGTGCGAGGCAGGGAGAAAATTGCGGTCGACCATCTCAAGAGATGGACGCAATACTTTCATGAAGTTCGGGCCACTGGCGCCCTCGACCCCATGGCTGCAGCCACCCCACCGAGCGATACATCGTTGATACGGGAAACACCGGCACGCACTAATTTGTTGAGAGCAAAAGAGAAAAAATGGCGGAGAGGGTGGGATTCGAACCCACGGTAGGGGTTAACCTACACACGCTTTCCAAGCGTGCGCCTTAAACCGCTCGGCCACCTCTCCGACGTCAAGACAACCCTTAAACTTTAGCAGAAAGGCAGAGATCCTGCATGTTGTGAAATCAACGGCGCTTCAGCAACGATGGAAATCGATTGCCCAAGTTCTCAAATTATTAGTGAACATGGAGTTTGCAGAGAAATCAGTCTCAAGTAAACTAGAGGGGTTAGACACACTACTCCGGGATCGTCTAATCGGTAGGACACCAGCCTTTGGAGCTGGTTATCCTGGTTCGAGTCCAGGTCCCGGAGCCATCCTGATCTTGGATTTTTTCGCTCGGTATCTCAAGCAGACTGCAAAGCTGTGCCCCCCGAAATACCCAAATATCCCGTCGAATGGCAAAAAACCGTCGGAATCGCTAGAAAAGGAATTTGGCCCCAACCTGCACCAGGCGGGGCGCAGCGGCACTGATGGCTTGACCGAAGGTCGCGCTGTCAATATTCCCGTCAACAGACTGCGGTCCGAAAAACTGAGTGTGATTGAAAGCATTGAATGCTTCAATCCGGAACTGGAGCGATTTCACTTCGGTCAGACGCAGGTTTTTCAGAAGCGCGAGATCAAAATTGTTCATCCCGGGGCCGTAAAAGAATCGCCTTCTGGCCGTTCCTGGCGTTCCGAGCGCGTTTTGACTGAATAACGTTGTATTGAAATACGGCCGGCCATTACGAGGGTTGTGATTGAGCTGTAGGCCGCCACCATTGTAATCGGGTTCATCGACGCCATAATTATTGATCCCATTCGGCTCCGATCCGAGCAGTGAATTGTCGCCGTAACTGACGAGTGTCACGGGAAATCCGGAACTGAATCGCGTGATCCCCGAGATTTCCCAGCCTTGTGTCCAGCGATTGCTTCGACGAAATAGGTTCTCGATCGGCAGCTGATAGCTGTAACTAATTACAAAATTATGTTTTATATCGAAGGCAGAGAGCGCTTTGCTCAAGGCTGGATTGATCGGGTTGACCTCTTCGCCGATGTTTGACGATTGGTCCTGCGACTTGCTGAAGGTGTACCCTGCGAGGACATTTAGCCGTTTACTCGAATGCCGCAGGGTAATTTGCAAAGCGTTGTAATTCGAATTCCCGATGGTCGACTGATTCGCATTGCTCCCGAAATTTGATCCCAATGGCCCCCGCGTGCCTTTGTAGAGCTGGCCGGTAGCTGTCAGATACGTCGAATCTTCTCCGAAGGGTCCGCAAGGAACCTGGTTCGACGCCAGATTCGCGGGAGTACTGAGGAACAGGCATAGTGACGGATCACCCGGATTTGCTTCTTCGAGGACCAGAAGGCGGTGTGCCTGAGTGCCCACATAATTCACGCCGAGAACGGTATCTGTCCCAAATCCGCGCTCCAGAGACAACATGTACTCCTCACTGTAGGGAATACGATTGCTTGTAGGGTAATTCGGCAGTCCGGAGATAGGTTCGAACTGCGACCAATCAACGTTCGGGTCGGGATGGCTTGCCCGAGTGTTTAAGGGCGCCAAGGTCACCGGAAAATACTGTCCCTGGTTTTGTCCCGATGACGCGGTGACAAACGGGGTTGCAAATAAAGGTGGTGCGGGACTTGTGTACGTTGTCCCGTAGGGAGCGTTCGCGCTCATAACTCCAATTGTCAGGGCTTCGATTGCCGTGTAAAACATCCCGTAGCTCGCCCGGATGCTGGTTTTACCGGGGCCGCCGAGGAGTGTGGCCAACAATCCATCGCCAGTGGAGTTAGGTGAATAGGCAAGTCCGATGCGTGGAGCAAAATCGAGATTACCTGGGGGAGCCAAAGTGCGAGGCACCCCCGGGTCAGTTGGGTAGAGTATTCCTGCAGGCGCTCCTGGGAATACAACAGACTGTTTGCCCGGCTGAAACGTCGCGATCTGATTGTATTTCTCATACCAGGGCTCGATCCGGTCCCAACGCAGGCCGTAATTCAGAGTGAAGCCACGCGAGATCCGCCAGCTATCCTGGGCGTAAAGCCCCCAGTAGTTATTGCGGCCGTAAAAGGCCTGCAGCTGGCTCTGGTTATATTGACTGGGAACTCCCAGAAGGAAGTCCGCGAAGTCTGATCCCGTCTCTGTCCCGAAAAACAAAAAGCTGCCGTTGAACTGCGCGATGGCGTTGACATTTACCTGATCATAGTGGAATTCAGCACCGAGCTTCAGCGTATGCGTGCCGATGACCTTCGAGAAGTTATCGAGCCATTGATAGGTATTTCCCACTTGATGGAGCTCATTCGTATTCGTTCCGATGCTGAAGCTATTGAACGCGACACTCTCCACACCTTCTGTCTTTGGCGACAGAGGTACGATTCCTGACGTTTCTGGGCCTACCTCAAATCCCTGAGAGACCAGACTGACTCCCACACCGCCAACCGGTTTTCCGAGATCGTTTGCATTGCGAAGAAAGCTGAAGTGAAATTCATTGACAGCCGTTGATCCGATAGTTTTTGTGTCGCCGAGACTAAGCAGTTGCGCTCGGCCCAGATAGAGCGCGTTAAAGCCAGGAACGTTTGCACCGCCTTGGGCAACGGGATATGGATTATTCTGCTGCCAATCGTCGATAAAATAGTACGCAGAAACCAGCCCCCACCGCGTATTGGCATCGGCGCGATATGCTCCCTTATCGTCCCGCAGTGTCAGGTTATAGGCCGAACTTGAAAACGTTCCGTTACTCGCGTTCGGAACGGGAACGTACTGCAAGAGGTTCCGGGCAGGCGCTGACCAGGCGCTCTGGGGGATGACTGCACCCGGGAACACGCAGGTCGCAACGGTGCATCCGGCCGTGTAATACGGCTCATCCACGCGAACCACATATCCCAGCTTCTCTGAAAGCAGGTTCGCCCAGTACGGTCCACTTACCGTAGTCGGTACGGTTTTTCCACTCGAGTCTGTCGTAACAAAGGAACTGGACACATCGGAAAGATTGCCGAGACGGTCTTCCGTCGAAGGTACGGGGATCTGGCCCGTATCGATTCCCTGTGTCGAGCGGGTTCCCTGATAATCAGCGAAAAAGAAGATTTTGTCCTTGCGAACCGGACCGCCAAAGGTCCCACCAAACTGATTCTGGTCGAACGTGCCGCGTGTCGGCGAGAAATAGTTTCGCGCGTCAAGGTCGGTGTTTCGGGCAAACTCGAATGCGTCTCCATGAAATGCATTGTTCCCGGATTTCGTGACGACGTTTATCTGGCCCCCGCTGAACTCGCCGTATTCTGCGTCAAAATTGTTGGTGATGATCCGGAATTCGGAAATCGAGTCCAGATTCGGAATGATCGCTGTGCCCATGTTCACGTCTTCTTCGACATCGCTTCCATTGACCATGAAACTGTTCGCAAATTCCCGCTGGCCATTGATTGAAATGGTTCCAGGGTTCAGATCCCCGGATGGAGACAAAACACTGGCTCCGACGTCCTGCACTGTATCGGAGGTAACGGAACTCATCGGGGCCACGCCAGGCTGCAACGCCAGTAAATCCGTGAAGCTACGACCGTTCAAGGGGACCACTGTCATCTGTCGGCCAGTAATTACTTCTCCTGCCTGAGTACTTGTTGTTTCCACTCCGAGCTGGTTCTCAACGACCGTGGCCACTTCCGTTCCTTGTCTTAACTGAAGCTGCGCGTCTATCGATAGCGCGCTGTTCGCGTCGATAATGATCCCAGAGCGCCGATAGGGCCTGAATCCCGGAACTGCAATTTCCATGTCGTAGCGACCAATCGGAAGACTGGGAAACGAATAGAAACCCTGACTATCGGTACCCACGCTCTGCTCGATGCCACTCTCTGCGCTTCTAACCGTAACCATCGCTTTCGGAACAACAGCTCCGCTCTGATCGAGCACTGTCCCGGAAATGCTGCCGCCGACTCCTGCAAACAAGCCGGTAGCGAGAGCGGTAAGCAACAGGAAAGCCGCGCAAGACCATCTCTGAACTCGCTTCGAAGCCATTGGAAAGAAGCCCTTTAGCTGGCTTTCGAAAAAGCACGCTTTTCTACTCACAGAGAAGTCCTCCGACTTCGTCTTCAAATTGCAACTAATTTGCATGTGGAATATACGACAAGCTCAGTCCTATATAAACCTGGATTCATCCAATGGCTAGAATCCGTACTTCAATTGGGGGCGATGCGACCTAAGCGGCAGAATTTGGCTGATGCCCTTCCACTCGAGCCGATGCGTTCAGGCGCAGGAGAGCGACCGAAGCCCAAAGATCTTGGGGACGAGAGAGCAGGCTTCGATCTGGACTTGGTGCGGACCCCAACCTACCGGACTCAGGCTTGGGCGCAGACCTGCTTCTGTTTTCCGAGGCCACTAATCTCCAGCTCTACGACATCTCCCGTTTTGAGGAACTGCGGCGGTTTCATGCCCATTCCCACTCCGGGCGGCGTTCCTGTTGAGATCAAATCGCCGGGCTCCAGAGTCATAAACTGCGAAAGGTAGCGTATTAATTCAGCGACGCCAAATATCATTGTGGAGGTATTTCCCGTTTGCCGCACTTCCCCGTTCACACTTAACCTCATCGGCAGATCGGAAACATTCTTGATTTCATCCACCGTGGAAAGCCACGGACCCAGCGGATTGAACGTATCGCAACTTTTTCCCTTGGTCCATTGACCGCCGCGTTCCAATTGAAACTCTCGTTCTGAAACATCATGGGTCAGGGTGTAGCCACCCACACAGGCCAGGGCTTGCTCATGGGTCTCAACATATCGCGCCGTTTTGCCGATAATTACCCCCAACTCGACTTCCCAATCCGTTTTCTTGCTGTTTCGCGGGATTAAAAGCTGATCGAACGGGCCCACCACGGTATTTGACGCCTTCATAAAGACGATCGGTTCGGTTGGGATTGCCATACCCGATTCTTTGGCGTGGTCAGAATAATTCAGCCCAATGCAGATTACTTTTCCGGGCCGTGCAACGGGCGCGCCCCAGCGTTCCTTTTCATCGACTTTTGGCAGATTTTCGACCAGTTGCGAAACGATGAACTTTGCCAGACGGCGCAGGCCCGAATCCTGGAAGAACGCGCCATCCCAGTCCCTGAAATGAGAGGACACGTCCCGGCGGGCTCCATCCGCAGTGAGGATTGCTGGCCTCTCTTTTCCCATCGGACCGAAGCGGATTAATCGCATTCTTACGTATGCCTTTCCCCAGATCCCCGCGCACCGCCTGGTGGCAATAGTATCAGAATACCCGGCCCAGGTTGCTCATCCGGAAAAGCCTGTAGCGACAAGACAGAGCTGTTCAAACAACAAGTTTGCCGCCAGCAAGGAGGTGATTTCTGCGCTGTCATACGGAGGCGAGACTTCAACCAGGTCACAGCCAACCAGTTGCAATCCGGCAAGCGAACGAACCAGGTTCAGGATCTGGACGCTCGAAAGACCTCCGACCTGGGGAGTTCCGGTTCCCGGCGCAAACGCCGGATCAACAACATCAATATCCAGGCTGAAATATACCTTGCGATTTTTGAACAGCTTTAGTTTTTTATGGACTAAACCGAGGCCTCGCTCGTGAAGTTCTTCGGCGGTAAGCATCACAATCCCGTGTTTCCGTGCAAAATCAAGGTCGTGCCGATCATACAGTTGTCCGCGCAATCCGATTTGCAAAATAAACGGTTCGGCAAGCAACCCTTCTTCAATGGCGCGTCTTACGGGAGTTCCATGAGAATATTTCATCCCCCAATACTGGTCCCAGGTATCGGAATGGGCATCAAACTGGATGAGCGCGACCGGACCATGTTTTGCATGCATGGCCCGAAGAATCGGCAGAAGGATCGAATGATCTCCTCCAACACACAGCGGAATCGTGCCGGCCTCGAGGACCGGTCCCAACCCGCGCGTGATTCGTTTGAAAGTATCGTCAATCGAAAGCGGATTGATCGGGAGATCACCGTAGTCGGCGACGCGCACCAGGTCAAAGGGTGAAAGATCGAGTACCGGGTTGTAAGGCCGGATAATTGCCGATTGTTCCCTGACATGGCGCGGAGCGAAACGGGCACCAGGCTTGAAACTGGTCCCACCGTCAAATGGCACACCAATCAGGGCTACATCCAACCGTTTGGCATCCGGAATGTACGGTAAACGCATGAAGGTCGAGAGTCCTGCAAATCGCGGGGTCACGAGCGAGTCCACCGGGGATGGGTGCTCTTCTGAGAGCTTTTTCTTCCTGATCTTCTTTTTCTTGATCATAGCTTCGTTTCGCCCGCGGCTCTGGCCTTCTTAAATGCGCATTTCTTGACCGGTATCCGGAATTCCAACGTCCGGGTGACCTCCGCAGGAACCTGAACGTGAACCTCAAAAGAAGGTCGTGAAAGCCGCATCACCGGGAAATTGCACAGAGGAACGGCGCGCTGCCACCCATCTCCCGGGACCACACATCCAAGGAGATTGCTATTTCTTCGGTTGCGCGGTCGGCGGCAAAAGCCCGTTTAGACGCAGATACATGGCAGCGGCACCGTAATGGTCAGCCCAGCCACCAGTAAGGAAAAATACGGCCATCGCTCGGGGACCTTGCATTCGGCCAAAATCCACGTTGTCGCCCAGCTTTGAATCATCGACGTTGGCAAGCGCTCCGCTGCAGAATTCAAATGAGGCACGCGTGGCGGCCAGCAACTTGTCTTTGGAATCCGATTCCTTCAGTTCCTCCACTTTTGGAGAGGGAATGTCAGCAATCTTGGCGCACATCCCGTTATTCGATTCAGCGATATGAATAACCAGGTGCGCGAAACTCATCTGATCAGGTGTCGGCTTGTATCCGAACTTATCGGCGGGCATCGCGTCGATCGCTCCGAGAATATTCTTCTCCCTGCTGGGCAGGATCGTCCGCAGTACGGTCGTTACTGGGTTCTTGACAGGAGGGACGCTCTGCGGGCTGGTTGAGGGAGCAGGACTATTCACCGTCTGTGCAGGTACACATCCAGCCGAGGTACCAAGCAATATAAACACAAGTACAGTTCGTTTCATTGGCATTTCTCCTCTAAGACCTCTCGAGCAACTTCTCCGGCCCCGGTCTGCAGTTCGCAAATCGACGCTCATCATACACCTCTCGGGTGTTTGCGCAATCAGGCCTTTAGGGGTCTCGTTTCAGGGGAGGAGGGTTTCGCTGCTTATTCAACGAGTTGGAGATTCAGAGCGATGCGGACGCCATTGACGACTACCTGGCTGTGGTCAATCAGTTCCTGGTTGGTGATATCCGCATCGACAAATTTACGGGCAACTACCTTTGGCACAATAAATTCCACGGCTTCAGAACGCTCTTTTCCTCCCATCAAGTTCGAAAACAGGTTCACAACCGAGAAATCGTAAACGTCAAAGCTGGCCTTTTCCGGAACAGCATCAAGGATGTCTTTCAGCTTTGGCGCGAGAAAGAGATCAAAGGTCTGTGCGGTCCTCTTGTACAGGGATGACTTTTCAGCGTCAAAATGCAGCGGATTTCGCAACGTCATCTGCAAAGCCAGATCCTTGTTCACGACAACGAAGGCTGGCGGATCGTAATCCACGAATTGAAATTTCGACTGTCCCAACGCCGAGAGTGCATCGAGTTGCTTCTTGTATTCGGCTTGCAGCTTCTCGGCGTCAGCCTGGGTTGCAGCTGGCTTGGCTTTTGAAAGATCCAGTTTCATCGAAGATGTGCCGGAGGTGAGGGGGTCTGTAGAGCCGGATGAAGAGCCCGGTAACAGATTGGGGTTTGTAACCCCCAGACGGTTTACCGAGGTCGATGACGCGGCACTGGAACTGGCGTCCGGTTTCACCGATTTTATCCGGGGCAGCGTTTCGACAACAAAAGGGTCCTTATCAACGAGCGAAAGTCCAAACTCCTTGCCGCCAAGGAATATCTGCGATTCGTTCAGAATTTCCTGGCGATCCTTGTCGTTGGTTGTCTGTGATAAGCGAAACGCGTTTTTCATCCCGATCACTACAACCAGAATTTCTTTCCCCTCGTAGTCCGCGCTTTTGTCATTCGTACGCGTGTGGTAGGAAACCTCAAATCCAATCGCGTCACAGGCAATGTCAGGAGAAATCGTCTCGGTCACCTTGATCAGGATCGGAAGCAGCACATCCTCAAATGTTCTCGCCGCGCGTTCGTTTCTGGTAAACCGGTTGGCATCATAGGCTGCGTTGTAATTACCGGTAATCTTCAAAACAGTGCGATCCTGAAACTTCACGAATTCGAGTCCGCGTGAATCGGCTTCAGCCTGTTTTGCTGGTTCGAGACCCACGTATTTGCTGATATAGAGAGGAAACGGGAAGTGCATGCGAGCGATCGTCTGATTCAGACTCTTCAGCTGGGGGAAATACTGCTTTTCGAGCGCTTTCAGTTCAGGGTCACGGATCTCGTTCGGGCTGATTTGCGCAACTGCACCGCAAGACGTCAGCAGCACGAGCGTCAACGCAACGGCACACGTATGCACACGAATCGCAAATGATGAGCCCATCAGGTTCATCCCTAAAGCTTAGCATCGACTACTTGGCAGTGTACTGAGAACCGGCCCGGCCAGGAACTTGGTACGCTGGTTGTGCAATCGCACGGGTGAAGGCAATGACCGCCTTGATATCAGTTGGAGATAGTGTCTTGCCATAGGGAGGCATCATCGCAGACTTGCCGAGGGCGCTACCGCCAAGCGTAATGATGTTCTGCATGAACTCGTCGCTTTCCCCGTTCAATTTGTCTCCATCATTCATGAGAGGAGGTTGCGGAGTGAGATTGCTCCGATTGGACGGCCCGGCCGGTGAGGAATCCGCGTGACACCAAACGCAATACTGGTAGAAAACGCGCTTGCCCTGGGATTGCTGATAGTCGAGCTTTACGAGCTTGCTGGCGTCGTTCCAGTCGGCTTCACTGTCATAGGCACCGAAAGCCTCGTCGGGCTTGACGGCCTCTGCCTTTTTGCAGCCGGACAGCAGGAGAACACAGAGAATGCTGACGAGAAACATCCCGGTGATAAGCAATTTGGATTTCATCGACCTGCTCCCTGCGCCATTGGCCTCGTTGCGGCTGCATTCACTGAAGTCTGCGGCTTGATGCCCGCTCGCAGGGTCATCAGATAGGCAGTCAGCGCGTGGATCTCGTCATCGGTAAAATTGCGACGGGGTTCGATCGAGTCCGGCTGTAATGCCTGTGGATTGCGCAACCAGGCTTCCACCCAGGCGGGGGTCAACCAGTTCCCTGCATTATTCAGATTTGGTCCGACGTAACCACCCCCACTGCCAATGGTGTGGCAGGACTGGCACTGGTATTTCACTTCGTAGAGCTGCTTTCCGAGCGCTACGGCTGCCGGCGAATACTGTTGTGCGTCGATTCGGTCGGGATTGACGCCAGGCTTCTGAACGGCCATCGACAGATACTCCGCGACGGTTGCCGCCTCTCTATCGGTCATATTGAATTGCGGCATGCGCAGGATCAAGGTTGGACGGATGGTCTGCGGGTTCTTCAGGAACTCTACGATCCACTTTTTCTGCGCGCGGCTCCCTTCATAGGACAGGTCCGGCGCCAATGTTCCTCCAGCCCCGTTGAACCTGTGGCAGGCGTAACATTTGTAGCGCTCATAAACCTCGGCGAAGTCACCCATCGCCTGGAAACTGGGTTCCTTCTTCGGAACGACCAGATGCTGCAATGCGCTGGTCTGCTTTGGACCTGTCTGGCTGAGCAGTGCCGTCGTCACGGCATCAAGATCGGCCTGGTTCCAGGCGTATTGGGGCATGCGTGCGGCGGGATTCACCGCAACCGGGTCCTGGAGTTTTGTCTGGATATAAGCAGGCAGATTGTGTTCAATCTTCGACTTGCCAAACTCCAGCTCAGACGCATTCTTGCCGCCGAGTGCTGTAAGGTCAGGCCCAAAGTCTTTTTGTGGAGAAATTCCGTCGATGTGATGGCAGCTCGCACATCCCTTTTCAAGGAAAAGCCGTTTGCCGTTCTTCAGTTCGTCCTCGGTCGGTTCGCCCTGCTGGGGAATTCCGGCGAGTAGGTCGGAATCGGTCAACTTGTTCATGACATACTGCGACACCTTGTAGAGATCTTCGTCCGTCCAGCCATACCGTGGCATGTTGTTGTGCGGCAGATATCCCTGGGGATTTCGCAACCAGGACACTAACCACTGCTCGTTCACCTTGCTGCCAACCTTGGTGAGTTCTGGACCTACATTTCCGCCGATCAGTTTCGTTTCGCCGGCGCGAGTGACGGCCAGCGGATGGCACGTCGTGCACATCATCTGGCGGAAGCGTGGTTCGGACTGGCTGATCAGATCCGGCTTTTTGCTCCAGGCAGCGACTACCGCCGGGTTAATTTTGTATTCCTCAACCGGCTTGGCTTTTTGAGAGCTCAGGTAACCTGAAAGCGCGACGATTTCCTCGTCCTTCAGTCTGAACTTCGGCATGCGCGATTCGTCGCCGTTTTCATATCCGTTGACGGCCACGTTCCCGTCTTTGTCGAGAACCGTGCGCGGTTCCTTCAGCCACTTGTAAATCCATTGCCGGGAGACCTTGTAGCCAACGCTCGACAGGTCGGGACCCAGCGCGGAACGGTCGATCGTCGACAGTCGGTGACACGCCTGACAGTTCAAACGGGAAAGCAGTTCGCGTCCCCGCGTCAATTGCGGAGTTTCATTCAGATCAGACTGATGGCAGCTGCCACAGGAAGCCTGCAGAAAATGGGCGGGAAGAATCGGCTGCTCCCAGGCGAGAGTCGTTTCGTGAGCCTCCGCAACTTCAGTTGCAGGTCCCTGCCCACGGTGACAGATCGTGCAACCCCAATCGCGAACATTGTGCGGGATCGGAGGATGTGCACGGAAGGGTTGCGGAACCGAAGCGTCAGCCAAACTCGACTGAGTCATGCCTTGATGGCATGTGCTGCAGCGGTCCACCACATTCATACCCGGTATCCACGCCTGATCGATATTGGGGTTGTAATCCGCCAGCAACTTCTTGGTGTCAGGGCGTCCCTGTGCGAACCGGACGAATGAGCGTTTGTAGTGCTTCCACTCGGCGCGAAAGTCTTTCAGCGGAGAAATCGCCAAAACAGCCACGCAAGCCACAGTGGAAATTGCAAACGCCAGTCGCACTCGGCGCGAAAGTTTACCCATGTCCTCAGCCGACATGTGTCCTCCAGGGCCATACCCAGGACCAGCCCGGGCCACGGAAAAACGTCCCGACGACAGTCAGGGCAATGGCTGTCGAGAGAAACCAGGTCATAATCCACCAGGAGAGTGGCTTGGCGCGCAGTGTGCCCATCCACCCGGTGGTTGATTTGGAGAAATAGGAAAGAATCAGGAGTGCGGCTACGATTGCAGTTGGCACGATAATTGTCCAGGCATCGACGAAGGCCAGCAACGCCAGCAACCCGATAATCACGATCAACGACGTTGTGAACCTCCTCGAGGCCTGTTCGGCCCACATCGGTTTGGTCTCAACGTTTACGCTGAAATAAGGAATTACAACGAGTGCCAGCAAGATCAGGGTCGGAATCAGGATTCCGGCGACAAATGGCGGAAAGAAGTGTAATAGCTCCTGCAG
This sequence comes from Candidatus Acidiferrales bacterium, assembly GCA_963723725.1. Taxonomy (GTDB): domain Bacteria; phylum Acidobacteriota; class Terriglobia; order Acidiferrales; family UBA7541; genus Acidiferrum. Next base: position 1,106,535 of record CAVRSA010000003.1, on the reverse strand, counting down.
GCCCAGGAAATACCACGGAGCCTTCGCCGGATTGGGTGTGAGGAGCGGATTGGCAAGTTGTTCAAGCGGCGCATCCCAGAACAGCGCAACAACAACCATCGCCACGATGAGGACTTCGAACACAATCGCTTCGCGCACCAGCAGGTGAGGATAGGTCATCAGCTGCGGTCCGCGGTCGTCCTTCACCTTTGCAGAGACGTTCCGGGTAATAAAAACGATGCGGCGCGGCTCTTTCTTGGCGTTCGAACTGAAACCGGACTGGATCTTAGTTTGTTCCATCGTCGTCCTTCGACCTTACAGTCAATCCACCATCTTTCTGGACGCGCCAGAAGTGGATCCCAATGAAAAGAAATGCCAGCAGCGGAAGTATGACCACATGCAGGACGTAGAAACGCAGAAGCGCGTTTTCTCCCACAATGTTTCCCCCCAGTGCCACAAACCGGACCTTGCTGCCAACAACAGGCATCGCGGAGATGATGTTGGTACCAACCGTCACAGCCCAGAAGGCCAGCTGGTCCCACGGCAGCAGATAACCCGTATAGCTCAGAAACAGCGTCACCAGGAGAAGCACAACTCCGATGACCCAGTTGAACTCGTGGGGCGGTTTGTAACCCCCGCGGTAGAAAACATGGAACAGGTGCGCGAATACCAGCAGAACCATCAGGTGCGCCCCGATGCGGTGCATGTTGCGAAGAAACACTCCATTAGAGACCACAAATCGCAGGTCCTTCATGTCGTGGTAGGCCTTTGGCGCTGCGGGGTGGTAGTAAAACATCAGGAGCACGCCGGTAACGACGAGGATGATGAACAGAAGAAACGAAAGTGATCCGAGATAGTAGGCTGCACGCACACGCAGCGACTTTTCTCTCACTTTGACCGGGAGCCAGTGAAGGAACAGATTTCCGAACACGGCAATGCTGCGTGTGCGGTTCGTTAGCGCGGGCCCGCGCCGGAAAATTGATTTCCAGACGCGTGTTTCGCGGAGGGTGTCCAGAACGTTAGCAATAGAAGTCGCCATAGTGTCCTCAGGCCTTCAATACCTGGTCGGTCTTGATCGTCTGCAACTTGTCGACGATTAATTCGCCATCCGCTGTGAGTGTGATCGAATAGTGTGGAAGCGGGCGCGGAGCTGGTCCCTCGATTTTCTTGCCCTCTGGAGTGAACTTGCTGCCGTGACAAGGGCACGCAATCATGTTTGCTTCGGCTTTCCACTGTGTGACGCAGCCCAGATGGGTACATACGGCAGAAACCGCGTAAAAGCCGCCACCCGTACGGACGATATAGACCTGCTGGTCCTGCAGAAACGTAACGGAATTCAGTGGATAAAGATCCGGATTGCCTGCACGGAACGTTGTCGCCGGTTCGAACAGAACATTCGGTGAAAAATACTGGTAGGTCAGCGCGCCGGCACCCAGGCCAGCGACGCCCAGCGCACCGAGTGTAATCTCGCCAAGAAAATCTCGCCTGGAAACACCCGTGCCGGTTTCAGGCCTTGACCCGTTGGTTGCGTCTATCGCCTTCGCGTCACTCATGGTCGTAGAACGATCTCCTCCCGTTCACTGCTTCCCTGCTCTTCGTCAAATACTTCAAACGCTTCCATCGAGATGGTATGTGCCGGGCAGCGCTCCGCGCACAACCCGCAGCGGATACAGACTGTTTCGTCTTTCACCATCACCGAACCTTCCATCCTGTTGAGCTCTTCGGGGCTGATGTGCTGCAGATCGACGGACCGCAGATCCTTTTCTGCAACCAGACGTTCTTTGTCTTCTTCGGTAAACGCAAAATCCTTCAGCGGTACCAGTGACAGGCAACTTTCCGGGCAAACGTCAACGCAGCCGCCACAAAGGATGCATTCTGTACCGCTCGCTTCGTTCCCCTCGAAAATCGTGTTGATCCAGCAGCGCAGGCAGCGGCTGGCTTCGGTACGTGCTTCCGCTTCGGTGTATCCGGTTTCTACTTCCGCGACTCCAGTGCGCCGATCGATGGGCAGCACAGGAACATCCAGTCGCGAATACTCATCGTAGTGCGCGACCATTTCGTGATGGTCCAGGACTGTAATCTGCACGTATTTCGATTTTGGCTTCCACTCCGGGCCACGCAGGAATTTGTCAATTTCGAGCGCGGCTTTCTTGCCGTCAGCGACAGCATTGATAATCAAGCGGGGCCCGAAGGCGATATCGCCCGCTGCAAAGACCCCGGGGGCTGTCGTCATCAGGGTGTCCGGGTCAATCTTGAGTGTGCCTTGCCGGGTTGTTTCAATTCCGTCCTCGGGCTTCAGGAAGGAGACATCGGAAGACTGCCCGATGGCCAAAATCACGGTATCGCAGGGAATGACAAATTCGGTCCCTTCCGCAAACTTCGGATTGAAGCGCCTGTTTTCATCAAACACCGACAGACACTTGGTAACTTCGAGACCCGTGAGCCTGCCTTTCTCTCCGACAAACTGTTTTGGTCCGAGCGAAGGCTGCAGTTTCATTCCTTCAAGCAGCCCTTCATGAATCTCTTCTTCCGAGGCGGGCATTTCGGCGCGGGATTCGAGGCAGACCAGCTGCACTTCGCGTGCACCCATACGGAGAGCCGCACGCGAAACGTCCATGAATTCCTTCATGGCGACATCCATTTCGCTCGAGGTCAGTTCGTTCGGAAGATGACCTTCCGTCATCTTCTGTTGCTCGCGCATCGCTGAGCGTGCGACGTCGATCGCCACGTTACCGCCGCCGATCACAACAACCTTTTTGCCAACCCCGAACCGGTACCCCAGATTCACGTTCAACAGGAAGTCGATTCCCTTTACCACGCCGTCCAGCTCGTTGCCGGGTAAATTCAAATCGCGACTGCGATGCAGACCGAAGGCCATCAGGACCGACTTGTATCCCTGCCGCCGCAAGTCTTCCAGAGTAAAGTCCCGCCCGAGCCGCATGTTCAGTTTCAACTCGGGGCCAAGATCGAGGATTTCCCGGATTTGCGCGTTCAGGACGTCACGCGGCAGCCGGTACTCGGGAATGCCGAGGTGCATCATTCCACCCGGCACGGCCGCAGCTTCGAATATCGTGACCGGATAACCAAGGAGAGCCAGATCGTGCGCCGCGGACATACCTGCGGGACCGGAACCGATGACCGCAATTTTTTCCGTGCGTTTCGGGCGCGGAGTATCGGAGAAGACGTCGATTGGATTCCTGGATTCCGGACCGTATCTTTCTGTCACAAACCGTTTCAGGGCACGGATCGAAATCGGCAGGTCAAACTGTCCACGCCGGCAGGCGGGTTCGCAGGGGTGACCGCAGACACGCCCGCAAATGGAGGCAAAAGGATTGGGCCTGCGGGCATAGCGGTAGGCATCCTCGAATTTTCCATCGGCAATCAGCGCGACATAGCGCCCGGCCTGGGTATGCACCGGGCACGCCTGCATGCAGGGAAAATTCGACTCCAGCCATTCCAGATCAACGAGTTTTGTACGCGTTGTCACCGTTTGTCCCGGAGGCCCCGCGGTCTATTTCTTTACCGTCAGGTCGGCAGATGCGCCGCTCGCGGTCACTTCCACCTCCTGCGTCGTCACTTTTCCGTCCTCACTCCAGGTCTTCAGCGTGTACTTGCCAGCCGGAACATTCTTGATTTCGTAGCTGCCACCTTTGTCCGTTACAGCAAAATACGGTGTGGGCGACACAAAAATGTAGCCGTTCATTTCCGGGTGGACATTGCACAGCAGAGAAACGACGCCAGGATCATTGAACTGAAACCCCTTCTTTTCACCTTTCGGCCATGTGCCGAGGTTATGCGCCAACTTCTTGTTGCCGCTGACACTCGGCCAGTACACATTGTGACCAACCGGATCGCTGTTCAGGAATTCAACCGTAGTTCCGACCTGCACGGCCGAAACGTGCGGATTGAACGTCATCTTGGCCTGGTCGATTACCGGTTTGGCCGTTGGAGCGTCGAATTTCTTGTCTGCTATCGCATCGACGTACACGACGATGTTTTCTGCTGACTTTAATCCCTGCACCGACACCTTTCCCTTGATATCGCCGGCAACGCTTGCGCCCGCCGCCAGAACAACTACTCCGCAAACCACTGCTGCTTTCGCCATGATTGAAACTAACTTCATTTTGCACCTGCTCTTCCTTTGGATTTTTGCTGAATCACGCTGCCTTGCGCCCAATGGCAGTTAGAACGCGTAATCGATCCCGGTCACGAACGTATTCGGGCGGTAGTAGAGGGGAATCCCGTTGCTGTCGACCCCGTAAGAGGCCGGCTGCCATGCGTAGGTGTATTCACCGATGATCTTGATGTTCGCGCGCACCAGGATCTGGAAACCTGGGCGAACGTCGTTTCGCGTCTGGTACCGGGAAACGCCGTTAATGTAATCGGATGGAGAATTCACGAAGTCATAGCGCATCGTTGCAATCAGCCAGGGAAAGATCCAGTAGTTCGCCGCAACGAAACCACCGGTGAAGGTGACTGCCGGGGCCTTCAGGAACGTAAGTTGTTCCGAATTGACGTAGTGGTTGTCATCGTGAGCGACCAGACCGACCCCGTATAGTTCAAACTTGCTGCGGTATCGGAACCGTATGTCTCCCCCCACGCGGTAGAACGGTTCGTTGATTGTGCCGATGAAGGGAAACGCTGCGCTGCCGAAGTTCTGCTGGTTTGTGCCGTGGTAATAGAAGGCGCCGATTCGGATCGAAGTGTGATCGTGAGGACCGGTCGCGCCTGCCGCTTGTATCCCCTTGCGGCTCTCCGGATCGCGTTCCAAGTTAAATTTGTACGAGGTACGCAGATAGACGTCTTTGGTGTTGCGAGCGGCTTCGGCGGTATCGAGGCCATACGCCGCATTCGTTCCGTCAACATAGGCCACGCTCCAGGTAAAATTCCCGTTGTTTGGATAGCCGCCGATCTCGATACCACGCTGCGGGGATCCAAAGATGAAAGGATTATTTACCGTTTGGCAAGGCACAGGTTGCGGAGTGCCGGTGCAGGAAGACTGCGCCAACGCTCCTTCTCCCCAGACGTCGTAGCCGGACAGATACGGTGTGCGCGCTTCGGTGAATGGAAGATCCAGCTCAAATTGTCCAAATCGGACGTTCAGGGCGTTCTTGGGCAGGTGAAATATGCGACCCAGATCGTTGTACTTCAGGTACGCATCTCCCAATCCGCCATTCGCACCGGAACCCCCGGCCGAGATGTCGTCGTCAATCCAGAACGACAGATTCGGTCCAAAACTTCCCGCCGAGATGATAGTGAACGTATTTGGCACGAATAAATCCGTTCGCGGGATGTACCCGACGGCCTGAACTGGCTGAGGCTGGTTGGCATTGAAATTGAAGTTACCTTCATACCGAAACGAAATCGGCACGGTTCCGGGAATTTCGCCTGGATACACAGCCTCCGGGAAGGCTTCCTTCTGCGCTTTCGATCCGAGCATGACCGGGTCCTGCTTTACGAAGGTCTCGTCATCGGTCGGGAACTTGAATCCGTTCTTCTTGAATTTTTCGCCGAAGTCGTTGAGTTCGGGGTACATATTGTGGCAAGTGGTGCAGGACGTCTGGTATTTCCTCGAAAATGCCGGGATTGCCTTGCCGCTAGGAACGATCAGGAATAATGAAAACAGTGCCAGACTTACTCCAACCGGTGCGACGAGACTCGCCCAGTTCGGATTTTTCGTCTTCATTCGGTTGAACCTCAGCCCTTCCCCTAAAAAGCCTGTTGTCAGTGATCTATGGAACAGCTCTCCGTGCGAATTTGGGGCTATTCTGGAATGCCCGACACATAGCTGCAGTGACATCGAACACCACCGCCCGTGATCTCCGTCACATTGCGCCCGGCCGACGACCGCTTTTCGCTCGGAAGCGGGAAAATTGACTCGAACGCGGAGGTGCCGACACTTTCGGGAGCGATTCTCGGTCTCCCGCTCTGCCAGACTCTCAAAGCTTCCCCGGAAGAGTGGCCGCGAGGAAGTTGCTCACGAACCGGGGCGCCCGTAGACTTGGTGGGATGACAGTAACTTCGATTGGCATCGATTTCGGGACGACAAACTGCTCAATTGCCCGCGTCCGGGAGTCTGGCGAAGTTGAACTGGCGCAATTTTCACAGTTCGACGGGTTAACTCCTTCCTATCGGTCCTTGCTCTATCTCGAGCAAATAAGAGAGCACGGCAGCAACGTACTGAAGTCCTGGAGCGGACCCGAGGGAATCGAACGCTACCTCGTGTCAGACCACAACGGCCGCCTGATTCAGTCCTTGAAGTCCTTCTTGAGCAATCGAAATCTGCAAGGTACGGAAGTTTTTGGGCGAAAACACACAATTGAGGAGCTGATCGCGCGCATCCTGAGAGACCTTCGCGAGAAAGCGTCGGTGGTGTTTGGAAGTCCGGTATCAAGAGCGGTTGTTGGACGACCCGTACGCTTCGTAGGTGCTGAAACCGACGAAGATGACCGCTACGCGGAAAATCGCCTCAAAGACGCGTTTCACTTGGCTGGATATGATTCGGTACAGTTTGAACTGGAGCCGATTGCGGCGGCACATTACTACGAATCGACCCTGAGCCGCGATGAGCTGATTCTGATTGGCGACTTCGGGGGCGGCACAAGTGATTTCTCCTTGATGCGGGTGGGGCCGACGATCCGCAGGAGGGGTAGAACCCCTGCCGACCTCCTTGGCAATGCAGGTGTCGGTGTTGCCGGAGACTCCTTCGACGCGAAATTGATTCGCCATCTTGTCTCTCCTTCGTTAGGTGCGGGGACCGATGTCCGTTCGATGAAAAGATATCTGCCAATCCCAGCCTGGATCTATGGGAAGTTGGAACGGTGGCATCATCTCTCTTTCCTGAAGGCCAGGGAGGTGATGGACCTGCTTTCGCGCATCCGGGCCGACTCAGTCGAGCCGCAGAAGATTGCGGCGCTGATTCATCTCATCAAGGAAGACCGGGGCTACCAACTGCATCAGGCCGTTCAGGCAGTCAAATACGATCTATCAAGCAATGATTCAGCTACCTTTCGCTTCGAGGATGGAACGGTCGATTTGGCGGCCAAGGTGAAGCGTTCTTCTTTTGAAGGATGGATCCGCGAAGAGCTGAAGCAGATTGAGATCTGCCTGGATACGCTGCTTAAAGAAACTGGCGCGGATGCGAAAAAGGTCGACGCCGTGTTCCTGACTGGTGGATCCTCATTCGTTCCGGCGGTGCGCAAAATATTTACCGATCGTTTTGGCGAGCAACGCATACGGACCGGCAATGAATTTACGTCTGTCGCGTGGGGCTTGGCGCTCGGCGGGTCCAGAAACCTGGCAATCTAGTCAGAGATTCGTCATTTCTCGAGATGGTTCTCGAAGGTCTGGAGGTCTGTACGGACATCACCAGTAAGCTCCCCAGGTGAGATACTGGTAGGGGTAAAAATAAAGGTTACAGACCGAAAGAGGAAATCCCAATGGACGCTAGTCGCAGTTCACTCGTCCTTCTGACGGGAGCCTCCGGCTACATTGGAGGACGCCTGCTCGGTGCCCTGGAGCGGAGCGGGCGGCCGATTCGTTGTCTCGCTCGATACCCCGAGTTCCTGCGTCCGAGGGTTTCTCGCTCCACTGAAGTCGTGAAAGCAGACTGCCTGGACCGCAGTTCTCTCACACCGGCGATGGCAGGTGTGCACACCGCGTACTATCTGGTGCATTCCATGGGCTCCTCAGGTCAGTTCGTCGAGGAAGACCGTCAAGCCGCGCAAAATTTCGCCGACGCCGCCCGGGAGGCCGGAATAAAAAGAATAATTTATCTCGGCGGACTCGGAAGCAAGGATCATGAACTATCAGACCACTTACGAAGCCGCCATGAAGTAGCAGATATTCTACGAAGTTCGGCAATCCCGGTTACCGAATTTCGCGCGTCAATCGTGATCGGATCCGGAAGCCTTTCGTTTGAGATGATCCGCGCGCTGGTGCAGCGCCTGCCGGTAATGATCTGCCCAAAATGGGTTTCCGTTAAGGCTCAACCAATAGCGGTAGACGATGTTATCGCCTATCTCGTCGAGGCATTGGAAACCAGTGGAGTGGAAGGGGCAGTATTCGAAATTGGTGGCAGCGACCAGGTCAGCTATGGCGAAATCATGCAAGAGTACGCCCGCCAGTGCGGCCTCCGACGATGGATGATCTCGGTTCCGGTGCTGACGCCCCGGCTTTCGAGTCTATGGCTGGGTCTGGTCACTCCAATTTACGCTCGAATCGGCCGCAAACTGGTTGACAGCATGCGCAATCCAACGCTGGTGGGCAACTCGTCCGCCCGAACGGCGTTCAGCGTCAAACCCAGAGGTTTGCGGGAGGCAATCGAAAATGCCCTTCGCCATGAGAATCGGGAATTTGCACTGACGCGTTGGTCGGACGCGCTTTCCTCGAGTGGGAAACCCGGGTCTTGGGGAGGAGTGCAGTTTGGCACACGGTTGGTCGATTCAAGAGTGGTGCAGGTGTCGGTTTCTCCAGCATTCGCTTTTGCGCCGATCGAGCGCATTGGTGGCGTGAATGGCTGGTACTTCGCAAACTTTCTGTGGTGGTTACGCGGCACCCTGGATCTCCTGGTTGGAGGTGTGGGTCTACGTCGGGGTCGTCGGGATCCTGAACTCTTAAGCGAGGGCGATGCCCTCGATTTCTGGCGAGTGGAAGCCTTCGAACCCGGCCGTCAATTGAATCTGGCCGCCGAAATGAAAGTTCCGGGACGTGCGTGGCTTCAGTTTGAAGTTGAGCCCAACAACCAGGGATCCCTGATCAGACAAACCGCGATTTTTGATCCCGCGGGATTAGCTGGGCTTGTCTACTGGTATGCGTTGTATCCCCTCCATCTCTGGATTTTCAGCGGCATGTTGAAGCAAATTGCCGCAATCGCGGAGAGTCAACCTCTTACCAAGTCTCTGGCAAATCCATGAGCTGGGTCAGGCGCTCTGTTGTTTTCTGCGCCAAACAGGCCGAGCTTCGCTTCTCGAGCAAAAGCAACCTCGTCCCCTAAGTCCTTGCTCCTTCATGAAGATCGAGATTATTGTGAGACTTTGCAACCCCGCGTCCGCTGACCCTGTCTTAAGGGTTGAGGTGACAAAATGAGCAATTCGGTGGGAGATGGTCTGGTGATGCTAGCTCTGGCGGCAGGTGTTGTGGGTTATGTCTACGTGAAGCAGCAAAGTCACCGAAAACGGCTCGAAATTATTCATCAGGAAAGACTCTTGGCGATCGAAAAGGGTATACCGTTGCCGGAATTTCCTTTAGAACCGGCGCGCGATCCGCATGTTTCCGATCAGACCGTTCTCCCGATTCTGGGTACGGTGCTTTTCAGCCTTTCCGTAGGAACCATGATCGTGCTCTATCGGACCCTTGACGCGTCGCAACATGAATTCTGGGTGTCTCCGTTGCCGTTCGCCTTTCTGGGGGTAGGCCTGTTTGCCTTCCACTTCATGAAGCGCGATGCCGGCCGTTGATAGGGGTGGACACAGATTCGCAACTCGTGGCCCGCGCGCAAGGTGGCGACCAGGACGCGTTTGCAGAACTATTTCGGCGCCATGGCGCTGACGTATTTCATCTTGCTCTCTCGATCATGGGGCGCGGATTTGAAGCTGAGGCGGAAGATGTGGCCCAGGAAGTCTTTCTAAAGGCGCACTTCGCGCTTCCCCTGTTTCGGGGTGAAGCGGAATTCGGGTCCTGGATTTATCGGATCACGTTCAATCAAGCAACCAACGCAAAGGCACGGGTTCGTTATCGGAGGCCACACCTGGATGACACAATGCTTGCTCATGCCGTGACGCCAGAACCCGGGCCGCACTCGGCAGTAGAACTGGCGCAGCGCGATCGATATCTTTCCGAGTGCATCCAATCGCTGCCCGAGATCTACCAATCTGCCCTACGCCTGTACTATTGGTTGGGGTCGAGCGTAGCTGAAGTTGCAGTCCTGCTCGACGTTCCAGAAAATACCGCCAAGTCTTATCTCCGTCGGGCGCGCCAGCTTCTGGACGGCATGCTGAAGGAAAGAGGATATTCCCGTGTTTGATCTGGAGCCGCACGAGGCCGAAATGGATCGATTTCTGCGGCAGTCCTTGGCCGCGCCGGTTCCGCAACTTTCACCGGATTTTCGCCAGGCACTGTCCCGCAAGTTGCGCCGAGCGTCCCAGCCTCTCAGTCAATTCGGCCGTGTTTTGCTTTCAGGCTATGGGGGATTGTCGGCCGTGATCTCGGTTGTTGTGATGCGCCAGCAAGGGCTCGGATGGACGGCCACTGCCCTGATGATTCTTGGCTGCCTGGCCACGCTTGAACTGACACGTCAGCTGCGACAGCGACAGTGGGGTACGGCAGACGACCGACATTAAGCGCCGGTCTGTTTCTTGAGAGTGGGCCGAAGTTCCAGGTTTCGCATCAAGCGGTGCAGATAATTCGGATGAACACAAAGAAGTTTCGCTGCACTGGTTATATTGCCTGCTGACTGTTCGATTGCATCGAGAATCAGGTTCTTTTTCAGATTGCGAATGGCGTCGTGGTAATTGTTGACACCCTGAGCGCTGGACTTCGCGGAGTCGAGCACGATCTCCGGCAGATCATCAACGAGAATCACGTCCGTATTGCCGACCACGACGGCACGCTCCATGGCGTTTTCGAGTTCCCGGACATTTCCCGGCCAGTCATAATGCGTAAGGCAAGCCATCGCTTCGGGGGAGATTCCACCTAGCGAGCGATTGCAGTTTTTTGCATGTCGCGTGGCAAAATATTCGGCGAGAGCGGGTATATCTTCGGGATGTTCGCGCAGGCTCGGGAGAGTGATGGAAATGACGTTCAGCCGGTGAAAAAGGTCAGCGCGAAACTTTTCATCGCGAACATCTTTTTGCAGGTCCCGATTGGTTGCCGCCAGAAACCTGACGTTGATCTTGATGGGGCGAGTGCCTCCAACGCGTACGAACTCGCGTTCCTGCAAAACCCGCAGGAGCTTTGCCTGCAGGATCGGGGAAAGCTCCCCGATTTCATCCAGAAAAATTGTGCCGCCTTCGGCCACTTCGAGAAACCCTTTTTTCTGGCTGATAGCACTGGTGAAGGCCCCCTTCTCATGCCCAAACAGTTCGCTCTCGAGCAAGGATTCGGTGAGAGCGGCACAGTTCAACGCCACGAAGGATTGATTTTTCCTGGAGCTGTTCTTGTGGATGGCGCGAGCTGCCAATTCTTTGCCGGTGCCGCTTTCCCCGCAAATCAGGACCGTGGAGTCTCGAGGGGCGACCCGCTCGATGAACTGAAAGACGCCGCGCATTTTTGCGCTGCGGCCAACCATATCGTGTGTGAGGCTGACTTCTGCCTGGAGTCGTTGATTTTCACTACCCAGCCTCTCGTAGTGTCGCGCGTTTTCGATCCCCACGACCCCGAGTGCGGCGATGGCTGTGAGTAATTCCAGGTCATCTTCAGTGAGTGTCGCTCGGGAACTCTGCGACTCGAGATAGATGAGACCGAAGGGAGTTCCACTCGAAGTCATGGGTACGCACAGGACTGACCGATACGGATTGTTGGTCTCACCATGGGTAGCGGACGTCGGACTTTGCTCCGGTGACACGCGAGCAACGCGGAAGCCGATTCCCTTCTCGATGACACCATGCACAATCTCTTGATCGATCGGGACGGGCTGCTCCGGGCCAGTGACGCGGTCCCAAGCCACTTCGGAGCGGATCTCGCGCGAATCATCTTCCAAGAATAGAATCGCCCCTCGCTCTGCGGGGATGACGTCGAAAATCAAACCCAACAACTGCCAGGGAAATGATTCCTCATCGCGGAGCGAACCAATTGTCCGGCTGACTTGCAGCAGCGCGGACAGGTTCCGCGCCATTCGTGACAGCTTGGGGAGGGCCGCTAGCGATTCCGGCTGCAAGTTTTCGAGTTGTCCGGAAGCAGCCTCGGACGTTCTCGCAAGCCTGACCGATTCGATCAGGGCCGCCGGGCTACGCTTCAGACGCTCGTAATCCTTGTCGATGAAGAGAAATACGGAACTCCCGACCGTTACTTCGTCCCCCGATTCGAGTTGACGCTCGTTGGTTGGAATGCCGTTGACGAAGGTACCGGAGCGGCTATCAAGATCATCGAGAACGTAGCGATCGGCACTCCGGACTATCCTGCAATGTTCGGGTGACACGGCGGGGTCGGAAATGCATATTGCGTTCTGCGCGCCGCTGCCAATCGAGAGTTCGCGGTCAATCGAGAACTCTGAGTTCCTGAGTGGCCCGGTAATAGCCAAGAGTCGTGTTGCCACGATGTTCCTCTTTCAAGCCCGACCCCGTCCGAACGTGCACAGCAGCGAGGTTGCCATTCTAGCTCCGCTCAGTAGTCCACGGCTACGGTTCTATCCGGAAAGATAGGGAGTCTATCCGAACGGGTTCTGGACCAGTCATCCAGACGAAATGCAGCCGTTGCAGGACCTAGGGCAATCTAACCCTTAATTTTGTTTAGCTTACGCGTGCTCCTAGAATCTTCGTCGACCTGCCGCACGGAAACAGCCGATTGCGAGACGCTCACCTCAGGGTGCCAGCCGGATAGCATCGTCGCACCGAGCCTCCAAGCCAAACCCGCCGCTATGTTCCATGTCTTGGCCTAACCCTCTTTTATTCAGAACTATGTAGAGCGGGACAACATCCCGTGCAACCAGCAACTTCTTTGGCACGGGACCTGCTTTTACTCCTCGTGTCCAGCGAGATAAAGAAAAAAAGAATCAGATCGAGGTGGGAAATGAAACTTCAAAATCTATTTCGCAGCCATTTGATGGTAATCGGGTTTGGCGCAGCGCTCGTCGTTGCCAATGCAACCTACGCTCAGGAAGTTGATAACACCGTGTGGGACGAACCAAACACTACCGCCATAACCCAGGCAGCACCGGTCCAGGCGCAGCCCACACATGACCTGAGCAATGCAGGCGATTCAAGTGCCTTAAACCTGGAGGCGATGAACACCACCTCGATCGTTGCCCGCGAAGCTTCAATCTCACAATGGAAGCCGACCGAGGACTGGATGGTGGTATCTCTTCTTCTCACAATCGTGCTGGTTGCACTCTATTCGTTTGTGTCCGCGAAACGCACCAATCAGATCTAGAACACCCGCCCTGGTCAGTTCAACTGACACCTCCTCCGGGTCGCTGCGTAGGCGGGTCTTAGGTAGAAAGTTCCGGGAGGTCGTCCTCCGACCCTCCCGGAACTTTGGTAGTTTCTAGCGCGAACAGAAAGGTATGTTCGCCGGACATTCTTTCTGCGGCAACTGTGATCTGCATTCAAAGAGTTCTGCAGCGCAGTAGGGGCAGGGACCCCAGAATTCAAAGACCTGATTTTCCGGATCGATCTCCCATGTGCGCGTGTTGATCTCGACTTCACATTTGCACGCGTAACAACGTGCGACAAATGGCCGTGAATAAGCTTGAAGAATCATCCTGGCATCCCTAGCTTCCGAAAACCTTCCTAAGCGCGTAAGAACGGGCGATACAAAATAGTTTCGCTTTGATTGCTGGTTTCCCCCTTACGACCTCACCTAGCCTTGCGTGGTTCCTCCGAACTGAACGAGAGAGAAGCAGCGACACGAGCTGCCCTGTTGCCGGGTTAAACAGTGCGGCTTGTATTTTGTGCTTTGGCGGAACGTATTGGAGCGAATCGCCTTTTAAAACTGGGACTTCGCCCAGAGCAATCCCGGCTGCAGTTCCCTCAGAGCCTTATCGCATCTCAGGCACCAATTGATCAGGACTTGGGAAGGTTGGTGAGATAGACTCTCTGTTCGCAAACTTCGAAGCGTTTTGCGAACTGTCATGAATCCAGTCATTCAAGTCTCAGGAGTGCGCAAGCGCTACGGCACAACGCTGGCTGTCGACGATGTGTCGTTCGAGGTCGATCAAGGTGAGATTTTCGGTTTGATCGGGCCCAACGGCGCTGGCAAGACAACGACGATGGAATGTATCGAAGGCGTGCGGACGCCTGACCGGGGCAGGATCTCGGTGTTGGGACTTGATCCATTCAAGGATGTATACAAGTTGCAGGACAGGATTGGGGTGCAATTGCAGCAGGCGCAATTGCAGAAACGCATCAAAGTCTGGGAAGCGGTAGATCTTTGGGTCTCTCTTTACCGGAAAGAAGCGGTTCACGGTGAACGATTGCTCGAACAGCTCGGACTCGCCGACAAACGGAACGAGTGGTTCATGAATCTCTCCGGAGGCCAAAAACAGCGACTATTCATCGCGCTCGCGCTGATTAACGATCCGGAAGTCGTGTTCCTGGATGAGCTGACCACGGGTCTTGACCCGCAGTCTCGACGGACAATCTGGGATCTGGTGCGCGATATCAGGGATCGCGGAAAAACGGTATTTTTGACCACCCATCTGATGGAAGAGGCCGAACGGTTGTGCGACCGGGTCGCAATCATCGAACACGGACGCATCATCGACATGGACCGCCCGGAGAATCTGGTGAGAAGGCACTGCCCGGAGAGAACCGTCGAACTCAGAACGGCAAATCCGGTCGCAGAAGAACGGTTCCGAGCAATCTCAGGAGTCGAAAACGTGATTCGCGCTGACTCGCGATTCACTATCATGGGCCGAGGTGACGATCTGGTGACGGAGGTCATTCATTGCCTGTCCGAGAATGAGATTCGAGTCACGGATTTTCGGACGATTCTGCCAAATCTCGAAGATGTGTTTCTGAAACTGACGGGTCGCTCGATTCGCGAATAAAGAGAGAAGAGTATGTTCCGAGGACTGTGGAAACTGGTCTGGCTCGAAACCAAGATATTCCTGCGCGAGCCGCTTGGTGCGATTGGTACAATCCTGATACCCGTTCTGGTGTTTCTCGTTGTCGGTCGGGTCTTCGGCCGAGGACTCCCGCCGAGTTCGCTGGCCAGGAACAGTTTCATGCAAGCCGGCTTGCCGGTTCTTGCATCGATTTTAATCGCCGTCAACGCGGTGCTCTCGCTCGTGACAATCATTTCGATCTATCGCGAGGGGGGTATCCTCAAACGACTGCGCGCGACGCCTCTGCGTCCACAGACGATTTTGACGGCTCACGTATTGGTAAAGCTGCTACTGACGGCCGTCACCCTGGCTCTATTGTTGCTCGCGGGAAAACGCTACTACCCGGTTGGATTGCATGCACCTCTTTTGTCTTTCGCGATCGCCTTGCTGGTAAGCACATGGAGCATACTGTCGATCGGCTTTCTGATCGCCAGTATCGTTCCTACCGCCAGATTTGCGCAGCCGATCGGCGCCTTTATTCTCTACCCGATGGTTGGAGTTTCGGGACTGTTCGTTCCGCTTGCATTGCTGCCGCCGGTGGTTCGCGGAGTGGCAAGAGTATTGCCGTTGACCTATGCAGTGTCGCTGATGGAAGGGATCTGGAAGGGCGAGCGATGGTCGGCGCACCGGGGTGATGTAGCGGCACTTGTGCTGGTATTCGTGATCTGCAGTGTGCTCTCATCGAGAGTATTTCGCTGGGAGTAGGCAAGCTGTTTGAAGCCTTCATTCTGTCGCGTGCATTAGGCAGGTTACGGGCGGTGCTCGTGTTCGCGCCTCGCTAACTCGCGCTTCCGGTACCCACTAAGGCTAATCGGCGCTTTCTCGTGGTGTTTCCGACTGAACAGTGAAAACTCAGTCGCCGGACGCCATCGCAAGGGCAGCAACCCGAGCAGTGCTTTCTTTAATCCCTGCTTCGATTTTCAAGTTCGTGTAAAGTTCCCGCGCTTCGTCCCACAAGACTCTGGTTTGCTCCCATCTGAGCACCGCGAGACTCCGAACAGCGTTCGCCAAATCCAGCGACGAGCTACTTTCATGGCTCCGGTACAATTCCATCGCCTCATGGTAACAAGGCTCCGCCAACTCTGGGCTTCCGTCCTCAAGATACACATCCCCGAGATGCTTGATCGTGTGGGCCAGCACTAGAGGTGTGCCTACCTCACGAAACAGAGCAACAGCTTCCTCGTAGCATTTTCGGGCCATAGAACCATCCCGACGTCGCGCCGATTCACCGCGCTCCCGGAGTTCCTGTGCCTGGGCGATTCGGTCCATTCGATTCGAGTCCGACATCATCTTCAGGTTCCTCCCCACTCATCCGGTGAAAATGTACCCGAAACGGCTGCCGCTGTTAAGGGTGCAGGATTCCGGAACAAATGTACTTGTCGGAAGATATCGGGTTAAACAGATAGGATAAGGAATTCGGATCTTCGGGGACGGACGAAATGGGCTTCACTACCGCTTCCGGTCGGCGCGGAGTTGCCGGCGGGCTCATCGATTTCCCAAAAGCAGGGCAGCTAAAGTAACTAATTAAATAGTTGACATCCTTTCGGAGCGGAGTATGCTGCCGGGATCTTATCGGGAATTCCCTGTCCGCAAGATCTGCTCTACCGGGGGCTCATAAGGCGCACGTGCGGAGTGCCTGGGGCGTTGCCGAGCAGGCAATTCGCACCTTGCTGGGCAGGTCGATAACCAGATGCTCAGGAACTATTCCCGTATACGTTGCTAGGCGGAACTTGCCGCGATTCGCATCCTCGAAGACCAGGAAAATGGGACGGTTCGGCCGGCGCATGGGCAATGAAACGGGCAAGGTGGCGAGCAGGCCGAGCCATCAGCAAAGCCGGTGCGTTGTGTAACGAGGAATCCTCGCACGGAGCACGGGATTCCGGCTTAGTGCCAGACGGTGCAGGTTCTAATTCCGTGAAAGCCGTCTGAACTCGTGATAGCGATGAGTTGAGGGGAGGGGCTATGCAACGCAGGGTGACGGGAATGGTCGGAGCCGCGATGGCGCTGGCTGTGTTACTCGGGTTGTGCGCAGGGTTTGCCGGTGCCGCGGGAAGAGAGACGGAATTCAAGGTGCCAGTGGAGTATTACAAGCTGCCGAATGGATTGCGCGTGGCGTTGTCACCGGACCATACAGCACCGACGGTGTGCGTGGCGCTCTACTACCGCATTGGGTTCCGGATTGAGCCAAAAGACCGGACGGGATTCGCGCACTTGTTCGAACACATGATGTTTCAGGGGTCGAAAAACCTGGGAAAGATGGAGTTTATCCAGCTCGTGCAGAAAAACGGCGGGGTGCTGAACGGTTCGACCCGTTTTGATTTCACGAACTACTTCGAGATTCTGCCCGCGAATAAGCTAGAAACGGCGCTGTGGGCGGAAGCGGACCGGATGAGTGGGCTGGACGTTACCGAAGCGAATCTGACGAATCAGAAAGGCGTGGTGAGTAACGAAGTCAAAGTGAACGTGCTGAACCACCCGTACGGCGGGTTTCCCTGGCTGGACATGCCGCAGTACGCGAACACCAACTGGTATAACGCGCACAATTTTTATGGAGATTTGCGGGACATCGATGCGGCAACGCTGGCGGACGTTCAAGCGTTCTTTAAGACGTACTACGCGCCGAATAATGCGGCGCTGGTGATTGTTGGAGACTTCGATGCGGCGCAGGCTAAACAATGGGTGGAGAAATATTTTGCAGCAATTCCCTCCTCGAAACTGCCGGCAGCCGCGGACCTAATGGAACCGAAGCAGGAAAAGGAAAAGCGGGAGACGAAACCCGATCCGCTGATCGAGCGCCCGGCACTGGCGTTTGCGTATCATATGCCGGAGCGCAACACGCCGGAGTATTACGCGATGGGACTGCTGGACCAGATTTTGGTGCAGGGAAATGACAGCCTGCTGTACCAGGAGTTGGTGCAGAAGCGCGGGCTGACGGCGAATGTGAATGGCGGGATCAACTATTTGGGGAATATGTTCGATTACAACGGGCCGATGTTGTGGATGGCGGATCTGACATACGATCCGTCGACGAGCGCGGACACAATCATGCAGGCGGTCGATCGGGTGGTGGAGCCGCTGCGCAGCAGGCCGGTGGACAAGGAACTGTTGAACCGTGCGCGCGTGAAGCTGCGGTCGAGTTTGTATGACAGCATGAGCCAGTTTTCGGGATTTGGGCTGGCGGACTTGCTGGCTAGCTTCGCGCTGTTTGATGATGATCCAGAACGCGTGAATACACTCGAAGCACAATTCGACAAAGTGACACCGGAATTGCTCCAGAAGACCGCGCAGGAGTATTTACGGCCGACGAACCGAACCGTGCTGTTGGACGAACCGAAACCGGCAGCCGCGGTGAACCAGAAGTAACGGAGGCGAGCGATGAGGACGGCGCGAATGGCGAGATTGATTTTGGCAGTTTTTGCGTTGAGCGCGATGCCGGCCGTGGCGCAGAAGCAAACGCCGCCGACGGGCGGTCCGCCAAAACCGTTTACGGTGCCGGCACACGAGAGCTACACGCTGCGGAACGGGATGAAAGTGACACTGGTTCCTTATGGCAACCTGCCAAAGGTGACGGTGACCTTGATGGTGCGGGCGGGAACGGTCAACCAGCCGATCGACACACCCGGATTGGCGAAGCTGGCGGCGCAACTGATGAAAGAAGGGACGACTTCGCGCAGCGCCAAACAAGTAGCGGATGAGGCCGCTGATATGGGCGGCACGCTGGAAGTCTGGATTGATGCTGACCAGACGGGGATTTCAAGTGACGTGCTTTCGGAATTCGCGCCAAAGGCGGCGCAACTGATCGCGGACGTGGCGGAGCATCCTCTGTTTCCGGAGTCGGAGTTGCCGCGGCTGAAGAATGACGCACTGCGGCAGTTGGCGGTGGACGAGTCGGATCCGCAAAACATCGCGGAGGAACTGTTCCGCAAGATTTTGTATCCGGGCCACCCGTACGGAGTGGTGTTCCCCACGAAGGAGGGCATCGACAAAACGTCGGTGGGGGGCATCAAGAAGTTTTACAGCGACAATTTTGGAGCGGCACGGGCACATCTCTACGTTGCCGGGCGATTCGACGCCGCGGAAGTAAAAAAGGCAATTGCGGAGAAGTTCGAAAATTGGGCGAGCGGCCCCGCACCTACGATGAATGTGCCGGACGCGAAGCCACACCACGTGTTAGAGCTGAGGGATCGTCCGGGCGCCGAACAATCGACGCTGCTGATGGGTCTACCGGTGCCGGGGCCGAACAGCGCGGAAACGATTCCGCTGGCAGTGACCAATGCGCTGCTAGGAGGATCGTTTGGCTCGCGGATCACCAGCAACATCAGGGAACAGAAGGGATATACGTATTCTCCGTACAGCGATGTGTCGACGAGATACCACAACGCGTATTGGGCGGAAGCCGCCGATGTGACGACGCAGTTTACCGGCCCGTCGCTGAAGGAGATTTTTGGAGAAATTAGCCGTTTGCAGAATGAGCCACCGGGCGAGCCGGAACTGAAAGGGATTGAGACATACCTGTCGGGGCTGTTCGTGATTCGTAATTCCTCGCGCGGAGCACTGATCAATCAGTTGAATTTTGTGGACCTGCAAGGATTGGGCAACGATTACTTGAAGAATTGGGTGCAGAACGTGAACGCAGTGACGCCGGAACAGGTGCAGGGCATCACGCAAAAGTACATTCGGCCAAACGAGATGACGATTGTGGTGGTGGGAGACAAGGCGAAAATTGCAGAGCAGATTGCGCCATTCCAGGCTGCGGACAAGTGAGCGCCCTGTTGTAAGTGTTCACTTCCGGCCATCCGCCACACAAAACCACACTTCGCCGAGATGCACTCACCGAACACTGGCGAAAATGCACACGACGCAAACAAAACCGACCGACAAGACCCAGCAAAATCAGCAAGTCACAAAAATGACTTTCCGTTCGTTTTGGACCGCTTTGTACCGAGTTCACGGACAATTTTAGCGCCGGCGTTCACGTGGACTATTGGTTGATGCCCGTGTTATTTGGACGAGACCGAGTTGCTTGACTAGGGTCCGCACGGGAGTGTTCTTCAATCTAACGGTGAGTCGCTTGTTGAGCAGTGTAGTGGGGACCGCGAGCTGTACCCGGAGCGCTTGTGAGAGAGCAACCGCGACCTGTGCAGCAGTAGCGCCACGAAAATGGACATTGATTTTAGTCGTAGCGTTGACACCCTCCAAGACACCAAAGTTTGTCCCCCCTGTTTCGTTAAAACAATGGCACTCGCAACTTTCGGGCTCATCAGAGCTCGCAATGCAACCGCAACCATTTTTGCACTCGCACTCACACTCGCCAGCGCCACACTTTGCCATCGCACACCTCCTTAGATGGGCCGTGGAGATAGCCTCAATAAACCAGTTAGGTCTGGAAAGTCAAGCGTTGTTCGGTATGGGTTCGGTATGGTTCGGTATGGCCCGCGTCCCCCTTCCCATTTGCCGGCAATCAAGTTAATGGACAGGGCGATATTCGGTGTGTGCGTGACTGTCTTGAATTAAGCGCAGAGGGTTCGCTGTCGGCTCCGCCACGTACTCACCATTTTTCGCGAACGCGCCTCTACTTCCGAAAGAAACTCATCATCGACAAGAATGCTATCAAGTTATTCCACCCTTTCTTGAATATGCGCGAGCTTTTTCGAAAGCCTCGCGGCCGTAAAACTACGTGGCTGGACTTGCATAGCTGGCCGCGTTCCGTAAACTTTTCTGGCACACGTGGACTTGTAAGTAAAAGTGTTGAAAGAAAGGAATAGGAAATGAGCGACGCACGAACCAGCTCAACTCTTGAGTGACGACCTAGTCGCCCATTTGGCGTACCCACGAGCCACATTGACGGTAAGCAAACACCTCGGGACTTGATCAGCCAAATCCAATGTGGCTTGACACAAGCTGGACTCGAGTAAGATTAGGTCAAGAGATGGCGACGATCAGGCTCCTGGCTTGAAGGATTAGGTAGCCTTGCCAGTAGATGAAGTTCTGAAAGTCGGAGGGTGAGATGAGAAACTCGTATTCGATTATGCCGATCTTATTCGTCAGTGCCTTCTCGCTTTCCTGTCTGATGCTTTCCGGCCAGCAGGTTCACACGGACGTGAAAGACCGGTTTATCGGAGCGTGGAGGCTAGCCTGGCTGGAAGAACCCGGCGCCGACGGGAAGATAGACAGAGCCGACTGTACGGGTTTGCTTGTCTTCACGCATGACGGCCATATGTCGGTGCAGGTGATGTATCGCAACCCACAGGCGGGAGCCGAAGGCGGCCCCGTGCAATATGCGCAAAGCGGCTACGAGGCTTCTTTCGGCACCTATCAGATCGACGAGACCACCCATACTTTCACATTCCACGTCGAGGGCGCGATGGTGCGGAGCCTTATCGGCAAGGATCTTCCGCGCTCATTCGAGCTCTCCAGTAATCAGCTTATCGTAAAGTCAACAAAGCCCGACGAACATTGGCGAGTCGCTTGGGAGCATTACTAACATCGCGTAAAGGACAAAAAACATGGAAAAACGCAGACTCGGAAAAAGCAGTCTCGAAGTCTCGGCGATCGGCCTGGGCTGCATGCGGCTCAGTCCAGGTCACGGAACTGTAGCGGGGACCAGACAGGAGATGATTGCGCTCATTCAGGCTGCGGTCGAACGCGGGGTCACTTTCTTCGATACCGCTGAAGTTTACGGTCCATTCGTGAATGAAGAACTTGTGGGCGAGGCTCTCGCACCCCTCCGTGACCAGGTAGTGATCGCGACCAAATTTGGCTTCCAGATTGACTCCGAAAAAGATCCGCATCCAGTCGGCCTGAACAGCCGGCCGGAGTACATCAAAGAAGCCGTCGAAGGCTCTCTAAAGAGGCTACGGGTCGACACCATCGACCTGCTTTATCAGCATCGAGTCGATCCGAACGTGCCCATTGAGGATGTTGCGGGAGCAGTGAAGGACATGATTCGCGAGGGCAAGGTGAAGTACTTTGGATTGTCTGAAGCAGGGGCGCAGACCATCCGCCGAGCTCACGCAATTCATCCTGTGACGGCGCTTCAAAGCGAATACTCGCTTTGGTGGAAGCGCCCGGAAGAGGAAATCGTTCCCACGCTCGAGGAACTTGGCATTGGCCTCGTGCCGTTCAGTCCACTCGGTAAGGGATTTCTCACAGGAACAATTACGGAGGACACGCAGTTTGACCAGGAGGACAATCGCGGCAGCTTCCCCCGCTTCTCACCCGAAGCCCGCAAGGCAAATCGCGCTCTGGTGGATCTCATTGCTGCGTTCGCGTCGAAAAAAAATGCAACATCCGCCCAGATCGCACTCGCCTGGCTCCTTGCACAGAAACCCTGGATTGTTCCGATTCCCGGCACCACGAAACTGGAACGCCTTGAAGAGAATATCGGAGCGAATGCGATAGAACTCACTCCGGAGGACCTCCGGGATCTAGACGCCGCCACCGCAAAGATCACAGTGCAAGGCGCCCGGTACCCTGAAGAACTGGAACGAATGACGTATCGCTGAAAGCACGCGAGGCGTTCTTTTGCGAATTAGGCGAGCAGACCGCCTGAAAAGGGTCGTGATAGGGGTGCCGATGGTGGCACTGTCTATTTAGTGCTATGGTCACCGTCAAAATGCTTGTCCCTGCCGCCGAGCGGCGGCATACACCAGTCCAAACAGTTGTCTGCTATTTCGTGTAAACTCGATGTGCGATTTCTTTCCAAATTGAATCGTTTTAATATGGGGCGATAACATCGTGATTATCGGTTCTGACAGACGGGTCCCGTCTCGCATTTGGTTGTGTGTCGCGATTGCGGCACTTGGACTGATCGCCGTGTCCAATCACTTTCCCTTGCATGTTTATGCACAAACGGCTCAACCACAGGCGGCTCAACCACGACATGGCCGACAGGAACTCCCAGCGGATTCGGTTGCCCCGGTGGGCACGCTTGATCCAGTTGCCAGGGTCCACGTTGATGTGACGCCGGCTCACGTACTGAATACGATCTATCCCGATACCGCGACTGGAGCGTGGATGGATGATCTCAGCAAGGCGCAGGTGGACAATTTGAGCAAGCCCGAGACGATTCAGGGGGTCAAGAACCTGGGTTGGGGCTCGATCACCATGCGCAACAACAGCGAGTTGCGTCTTTCGGCCTGGCATTGGAACGAGAACGGTACATGGAGCGATCCAGCGACAAAGAGCGGCTACTACGTCGGAAGCGCAGATTTAGGCGAACCCATCCACTACGGCTATTCGTATTCGCTGCCTCATCGCGACTTTATGACCAGCGGCGATTCACCGTTGGTGGCTGGCTTTCAAAGCTACTGGAAGAGCAATCCTTACCTGACAAGCCATTTCACGGGCGAGAGCGATATGCTGCACCCGCAATGGGTGGTGATCGATATGGGCACGGCCCGAGCGGTCAATGCAATCCATATTCAGTGGGTAAATCCGTATGCCATCGTTTATGTGGTGCAGTACTGGGTTGGCGACAAGAACGCCATGGATTGGGACATGGGCCCGAACGGAATGTGGAAGGCTTTCACATCGGGCGCGGTGCTGAACGGCCGCGGCGGAGATGTCCATCTGAAACTTTCAGATGCGCCCGTCACGACGCGCTTCGTCCGCGTTTTGATGTCGAAGTCGTCCGGAACCTGCGACACTCACGGGTCGCAGGATATTCGCAACTGCGTCGGCTACGCACTACAGACGCTGTCTGCCGGTACGATCGACGCCGCCGGGAGCTACGCGGTAGTTTATCCGCCGGACGGCAAAGAGCCCGCACCTGGCCCGCCGTCAGAGTTGGAAGGCGCTGGAGAGCAGGAAGTGATCGCCGGTTCGGAGGCGGACTTGGCCGGATCGTTTTTCGCCTCTTCCATCGATCCCTGGCACCAGGCCGACAACCTGATCACCGGAGGCGGCGATCAATACAACGGCATGGACAACTTTTTTACGAGTGGATTGACAATGGGCCATCCGGCGCTGGTTGCCTGTGCGGCGATTTACAACACTCCCGAAGATTGCGCCAATGAGGTTTCCTACATTTACAAGCGCGGCTATCCGGTGGCGGGAATTGAAGTCGGGGAAGAATGCGACGGCAAGCACATGACGCCGGAAGATTATGGCGCTATCTATATTCAAGTAGCGGATGCTGTTCACAAGCTAACACCTGGCGCCAAGTTGGGCGGTCCAGTTTTCGAAGGCGTCGATAAAGACATCACCCTTTGGGCAGACGAGCAGGGACGCACTTCCTGGCTGGAAAGATTCGTCGATTACCTGAAAGTCAGGGGTCATTTAGAGGATCTCTCATTCATGTCGTTCGAACATTACCCATTCATGATCAATGGATTTACTCCGCCGAACGACTGGGCGACGCTTTACATGGAACCCGGAATTATGAAGCACGTGCTGCACATGTGGCGTCAGGACGGCGTCCCCGCGGATGTGCCGCTCATTATTTCCGAGAGTGGAATCGTCGCTGGACCAAGCGGACCAGGCTACCTGGGCGTGACTGGGCGGTCCATCTGGGAGTGCGATGCGTTTGGCACGTTCTTTGAACAAGGCGGCACAGCGTTTTATCGCCCGGCAATCAATGAGGGCGCGGCTGGTCACGGAAGCCTCAGCCCCGAGGGTGGCGCGGACGGCGGCGGTGCGTACGGCACGCCGGCGTATACTCCCTATTCTTCCGCACACATCATTAATTTCGAATGGCTGCAGCACGAGGCGGGAGCGAACAAGATTTTCCCGGCATCGGCGGACCTTAAGGACGCTGCCGGCCGGACCGTAGTTACCTCATACGCCGTCAAACGTCCGGACGGGAACTGGTCGTTAATGTTGCTTAACCACGATTTGAACGCCGCCCATCCGGTGCTTCTCGTCATCGACGATGACAAGCACGTCAGCCATCCTTTCGTCGGCCCTGTAGCCCTTGTCCAGTATTCCAACAATCCTAGCGAGAATAAGAACATCAGGATGGCTGCCACACCGGATGGCATGTACACACTGCCAGCCGGCTCAATCACCGTGCTGCGCGGGACGCTGCGGTAGTTCAGCCGACCCGTCGCTCCCCACCTAGCTGACACCGCTTAGAACAAATACTGTGGAGGACACCGGGGCACGCGACACGATATCTCTTTCTCGGCCCGATGGGGCGATGGATAACAAGCCAGCGCCAGAAATACCCTACCGGCCGAAATTTGCTACGACTGTTTGGAGTTGATGCAAAGTGACAGGCGAACACGGACATTTCACGGACACTCCGCAAAATGCGGGACTTTGGACTCGACGTAAGTTCTTGAAAAAATATGGTGCGCCCGGGGGGACTCGAACTCCCGACCTTCTGGTTCGTAGCCAGACGCTCTATCCAACTGAGCTACGGGCGCACTGTGATTTCTAAATAATAACATACCCTCAAGAATTCGTTCTACCCTTCAATAACAGCCAAATTGCGCCGGTCGTGTCTCGGGACTTCTCATCGGACTCGGAATAGACTGCAGACTAGTTATTCCCCATCCGGAACTACCGGTTTGGAAAATACTCAAAGGTCGTTTTTCAAGAGAGGAAGCGGCTGGAAGAATAAGCGGTCAGTCAGAGTCATCTGGATTTAGGACGTCTCTCGGACGAAACTCTTTCCGTGCGATTCGGTGCCTAGCCACAACAAGACTGCCAGCGAGAGGATCGTGACAATCTCGAATCCGGCGATGGCCCATTGATATCCAAAACGCTGATGGAGAGCGAACTCAATATTATTGGTGGGAGCGGCGAACAAGATTCCTAATTGATATGTCAGGCCGGGCATCAACCCTCGCGCTGTATCCGGCACCATCTCGTTGAGATGGACTGGAATTACGCCCCACGCACCCTGCACGCCAATTTGCATGAGCATTGCGCCCGCAACCAGCAGAGGCAGCGTCGCGCCAAATGCCCATAGCGGAATAATGATCAGGCACAATCCTAACGCCAGCGTTATTCCCTTTCGCCTGCCGAATGATTGCGAGAGCTGGCCAAACGCTATTGCTCCGACGACCGCTGCGACGTTATAGAGCATCGCGATATCGGCCACACGCGCCGGCAGAACCTTATGAACTTCTCTTAGGAAATCGGGATACAAATCCTGGGTACCGTGCGAGAGAAACATCATGAACGTCATTAACACGACGAGATACGCAAAACGTTTCCAATCCGCGGCGACCACCTTCAGAACATGCGTCATGCTCTCCGCGCGATGTTCCTTCCATGCTTCCGATTCCGGAACTTTGTTGCGGATATAAAGCGCCAACAGCGCCGGCAGAGCTCCTAACCAGAACATCGGACGCCAGCCCCACGTCGGTAACACCACCCGAGCTGCAATCGCTGCCAGCAAATAACCGATCGAGTATCCGCTTTGCAAGATGCCGCTGAGGACTCCGCGCCATCGGGGCGGCGCTGATTCCATCGCGAGCGAAGCTCCGACTCCCCATTCTCCGCCCATACCAATTCCAAACAGCGCGCGCAAAATCAGAAACACGGTGTAGTTTGGTGCAAAGCCGCAGGCAAGTTCAATTACGCTGAAATAAATGACATTCGCCATGAGAGGAATTCGGCGGCCAAATCGGTCCGCCAGCAGGCCGAACAGAAAAGCCCCGAGCGGGCGCAGCGCCAGCGTTGCTGTCGTCGTGAAGATGATGGCCTTTTTGGATACACTGAATTCTTTGGCAAGGGTGTCGTAGAGAAAAACGATGACGAAGAAATCGAATGCGTCCAGAGTCCATCCAAGAAAGCCCGCCAGGACCGCGTGATGCGATCCAGTTTTGCTCTGTGATGCACTCATCGCGCTAGACGCGCCATTCAGTCGGTTTTGGCATGAGTCGGTACAATGCCACACCACACGATGCCGACACTAGCCCCAAAATTGCCCCGGACAGGTTACGCCCGAAGCAGAACTGGCCAATGCAGAACAGCGCCGTGTAAACGAATACACAACCGATCAGCCAGCTAACCAGATTTCTTCCAAGGTCCTGCGTACTCTCTTCCACCCCACTCACCCGGGCAATGGGTCTCCATCCGCGGATATCGGGACGGACTTTGCGATAAAACTCGACCAGAGTCGCGCCGGGTTCAGCGGGCGTGAGAAGCGTTACCACCAGCCAGGCAATCGTAGTGACTGCCGTGGTGGTCAGCGTCAATTTCGCGAAGACCACCGGGTCAGAGCCCTCAAATGGCGTCGGGCGTCCGGCAATCGACATCCAAAGAGAATGACTGTGAAGGGTAAGCGTGCTGACCATAGCCGCGGCCATCGCAGAAATCTCACTCCAGGCATTGACCCGCCACCAATACCAGCGGAGCAGATACACGCCACCTGTGCCCGCTCCGAGTTCCAGGACAACCTTCCATCCTTCGCTGACCGATTGCAGTTGCATCGAAACGTATGCCGCGGCGACAACAAGGAACAATGTCGCGATACGCGAAGCGTTGACATAGTGTCCTTCACTCGCGTCCTTTTTTACAAAGCGTCGGTAGAAATCTTCGACCAGATACGAACTTCCCCAGTTCAATTGAGTGGCCACAGTGGACATGAAGGCGGCCATAAATCCGGCGAGCAGGATTCCCAGGACGGCATGCGGCGTGTGCCGCGTGGCAACCAGCATGTAGCCCCGTTCAGGCTGGGCAAGTCCGGGATACAGCACCACGGCTGCGAGTGCGGTGAGGATCCACGGCCACGGACGAAGCGCATAGTGTGCGAGGTTGAACCACAATACCGAGAGCAAGCCGTTCCGCTCATCGCGGGCACTGAAAATTCTTTGTGCAATGTATCCACCGCCCCCGGGTTCCGCTCCCGGATACCAGAATGCCCACCACTGCACCGCCAGATTTACCGCAAACGTGATTACCGGCAGGGTCCATAGTGCCTCGCCTGTGAACCCTCTCGAAAAATCGGGGAGTAATCCGGTAATGTCGCTTGCATGTGGGCCCGCCGCCACCCGCATGGCAGTGAGCTTTGCGAGCATCTCGGTCATTCCACCGGCTGCATGCACTCCGTACCACGCGACGCCGATTACGATCGCCATTTTCAGCACGAATTGGAAAAGGTCCGTCCAGAGCACTCCCCACAACCCGCCGAGTGAAACATAAATTCCAGTAAACGGCATGAGAAAGAACACACAGATCGCCAGTGCCTTTGTATCGCTGATCCCCATTGAAGTACTGATAATGTTCACCATTGCTTTGGTGACCCAACCGAGAATCAGGCAATTCATCAACAAGCCCAGATACACTGCGCGGAACCCGCGCAGGAACGCTGCGGCTTTTCCGTGATAACGAAATTCCGCGAATTGTACATCGGTGATCAGTCCCGAACGCCGCCACAGCCGCGCGAAAAGAAAAACCGTCATCATTCCGCTTGGCAGAAAACTCCACCACAGCCAGTTCCCGGCCACCCCTTGTGTGTACACCAGGCCGCAAACGGCAAGCGGCGTATCCGCAGCGAACGTTGTGGCCACCATGGACGTTCCTGCAAGCCACCAACTTACTTCGCGTCCCGCAACGAAATAGTCACCGGTGCTCTTGCCGGACTTGCGCCGGAAATACAAGCCCAGCACGAGCGTAATGATCAGATAACCCGCAATTGCGATCCAATCTAGTGTTGTCAGGTGCAAGCTTCGTTTCCTTTCCTTCAACCACACTCAAATTCTGTTACTGCACAACAGGTGCTCGCACTTCCCTGCCTGGAAAAACGCCTTCAACCAAGGTACCCGCTTTCACGACCTGAACTCCGTTTACCAGAACGTAAGGAATACCGTCGGAATACTGCAAAGGATCCTCGAACGTAGCTTTGTCGATGATTTTTCCGGGATCAAAGATCGTAATGTCGGCATCGGCGCCAACGCGAATGCGTCCCTTCTTCAGAAAAACAGGTGCACGTTTTTCCAGACGCTCGGCCGGCAGCAAAGTCATTTTTCGCAACGCAGTCATCAGATCGAGTGCCTGCTCTTCCCGAACGTAGTGGCCCAGCACCCGCGAAAAAGTGCCTTGCCCGCGGGGATGAACTCTCGGTCCGGTAATCATCATGCCGTCACTGGCGATCATCACCATGGGATTGCTGACGGCCGCGCGAGCGGCAACTTCAGGAATGACGAAGATCACTACAGAGCCGCCCTTTTTGCGATATCTGGCAAATGACTCCGCATTCAGACGCTCGCCTGTCTCCGTCCATTGCAAATCCTTGTAGTCAATCTCCATGCGTTCCCGCCAGCCTGGATCAAACACCGCCGATTCCAGGAACGTGCTCGCTGCGGCGTAGGGATAACATTCAGTGGTGACGTCAAGTCCTCGCTTCCGGGCGCCTTCAATCATGGCAATCAGCTTTGGCGTATCCTTCAGACCCATGCTCGTAATATGCACGACGTGCAGTGGCGCACCAGTAACGGCAGCATCGGCAATCACTTCCTCGAGCGCGCTCAGGCCGGTTTCTGGTTCGAGCATGCCGGCATAGCGCAAGTGGACATGTACAGGCGCGTTATACTTAGCGGCCACACGAAACATCTCGGTAATTTCCCAATGGCTCGCGCCGGGAGTGTAGTTAATTCCCATGCCTTCGGCCAGAGCGCCCTGCCGGAATCCCTCCTCAATCCAGTGCTCCATCTGCTGAAGCTCTTCAGGCGTGGCCGCGCGATGCGCCGCCTGCTCCGCTGCCGAGGCGTGACTGATTTCGAATTGTAGGGCGGGTGCGGTCTCCGTCAGTACTGCCGTGCGAACCGGAATATGCCCGATGCTCACTCCATAATTGATGAGCGCTTTGCCTTCGCGAGCGGCGTACCATCTGGCAACGTTTGCCGTGCCGCCTTCGAGCTCCAGCGAGGTCGTCACCCCATCGTGCGCCTGGAATTGATAATTGCGCGCTTCCTGACCGTGTTCGTGCATGTCAATGAATCCGGGCGCAACGACCAATCCTTTTGCGTTGATCACTTGTCTTCCAACTAAAGGCTTTTCCGTGATCTCCACGATGCTGCCGTTACGAATTCCTATGTTGCGTACCGCGTCCAGACCCGACTCCGGGTCCATCACGTGTCCCTCAAGGATCACCGTATCGAGCGGAGCATCCGCTTCTGCACCCGGAACTGCAGGAACGCTCGCCAACACGATCGCCGCCAGGAATATTGCCAGCGCCGCTAAGGCATTCGAATATTTCATCTTGTCGATCGGCTTCCCTTCACAAATTCGGCTAAGTTTCCCCGTGTTCGGCTGCGATGTCAAAGGTTTTTTAAATCGTTTCAATAGTGGCGCAGGCAACGGTCCGCAAGGCCCTTTCTAGCTCGCTGGCTAGGACGAAGGGAAATCGTCCTGGAGTTTATAGGACCTGATATTCGCTTTTCACCAGACAACCCGCGTATTGCTGTGTGCCGACGTGCCGCAGCTTGACGTCCCCGGGCAATGATCCGAATAGAGGAATTCCTTCGCCGATCAGCACGGGAACCCGCGTGATAATCAGGCGCTGGATCAGTCCGGCACGCAGGAATCTCTGAATCGTAATTCCTCCATCAACATAGATATGGTGGAATCCGCGTGCCTCGAGTGCGGAAACAATTTCCGATGGTTCCCCACCCATCTGTTCAACTAACCCTCCACGCGGGACCGACAGATCAATGGACTTGCTGCTGAGCACCACGACCCGTTTGTCACGGTAGGGCCATTCGGGAAACGCTAGCACGGTCTCGTATGTATTGCGGCCTATCACCAGAGCATCGACACTGGCCATGAACTCGTCGTAGCCGTGGGGCTCGCCGCCTCCGTCCGGGAGAAAATCGAATGACCCATTCAGCCGGGCAATAAAACCGTCAACGCTGGTCCCGATAAAGACAGATGCGTTCATCGCGCCTCCCCAGAAGGTGGCCGCCTTTACAGGAGCAGCCGCTTCGGGTTTCCGAGCTTAATCTCTGGCGTTCCGGAAAGCCATCAGGGGTAGCCGTGAAGCCTGGACGGCAAAGTCAGACCGTCCGCAAAAGGAATAGAGCTATGCTCGTGTGCAATCCCGAGTACTTTCTGACTTCCTCGGCTCTAATTAACGCGCACACCTGGACAAATCTGTTAGCACAATTATTTTCGTCAGTCGTTATAGGTAAAATTAACTTTCAATTCAGTGCTATGCTGCAAGTACCTCGGCGACGTTAAACAATCCAGGCGTCGGTACCAGTTCCTCCCAGGCACTGATCGTTCTTCGCTGCTATCCGGACCCAGTCCAGCGCACAGCTAAACTTCAGTGGAAAAGAGCTCAATATGGGGCGGTTGTCGACCAGAATAATTTCGGAGACTCGACTTGTCTTCGGCAGATCGTTTTTTCCTCTTTTTGCCATTGTCGTGATTGCCGGTGTGATGCTGTGGGGGCCGTGGATTAGCCTGGCACTCACTGCCGCAGCCTTCGGGACGGCGTTGAGGTTGATATGAATGAAGGCGCCGCCGATCAGAACGATGTCGCTCTGCCAGGGAAGCGTTCTCGTATTCTTTCGCATTCACAGGATTGGCACTGCGTTTTCTTTCACTTGATCTGTCTTGCAGCTTACGGCTGTGCGTTCTATCTCTATTTACATCCCAAAGTCGCGCACATCACCGGTCCCTGGTCTCGTGTGGCATTTGTACTGGCAGCGGCTGTGGTGCTTGGCTGGATTTCCGGAATTGATGTTGGCGTCAACTTCCACAACCATTCGCATCGCCCCATCTTCACGTCGCAATTCATCAATCGCTGGTTCGGCCGTTTCTGGACCTTCTCCGGCGGCTGGCCTTCTTTCTTCTGGGAGTATTGTCACGTCACCATTCATCACGCGAAATTCTTGAGTGCCGACGATTGGACGCTTCCAAAACACGATGCAAACGGCAAGTTCGAAAATTTCCAGGTCTATCTGTTTACGCACTGGCCGTGGCGCCTCACGCAGCACCTCTGGAAGGACCTTCGGGTGCGACCGAGCCTGCGCCGACGATCGGCTCGCGAATTCGTAATCTTTCTTGCGCTCTGGTCGATTCCCTTTTGGATAAATCCGCTCATGGCGCTGTTTCTCTGGGTACTGCCGCATTGGATTGCCAATGCCTTTGTCATGAATTCAGGAATGTATGTGCAGCATGCGGGATGCGTTGAAAAGACTCCGGCTAATCCGATGAGTCACTCCACGGTCTTCGTATCAAGATTCTTCAATCTGACCATGTTCAATATCGGCTTCCATCTGGAACATCATGACTATCCCCGGGTCCATTGGTCAGAGTTGCCGCAATTGCATCAACGTCTCAGACAAGAAATGATTGATGGCGGAGCTCACGTGGTGCCTTACGGAAACTACCACGCAGCCTTTCTGCTGGCCGGTGACGACGACCGAAGAAAGCGGTTCGATACCCAGGACCCGCGCTACAAGAGTAACCAGTAACGCACCAGTCTCAGCCACGGTCTAGCGCAGCAAGGATCTCGCCAGGCGTGGCATTGTCACCAAACGTCTTGCTCAAGTGTGCGAAGCGGTCCACATTCCCCGGGCCAAAGACAAAACTCCCGCCAAGTTGAAACGGATTTTTTCCAAATTTGCGCTGACGGTGGCCGGCGGTGCTGGCACGTTTGCGGCTTTGGAAATTATCCTTGCGCAAAACGTGCAGCAGATTCGCGACCCCGAGGTCAGCTACCCCGTATGCCTGGCGCTGCTCGTCAATCAGCAGCGGAAAATCGATCCCGGTTTCTTGCTGAAAAATGCGCGCGTAGTTCGGGTCTCCGAGACTGACCGCGGCAATGGTCACACCCCGATTCAGGAATTCTGCTTCGTGCGCGCGCAACTGCGCGACGTGTTCCCGGCAGAATATTCACCCATAGTGTCGCAGAAAGACGACCACTGCGGGATTGTTCGCCCACAAGGAGCCCATTCGAATTTCTTTGCCAGATACATCGGGAAGAATAATGTCGGCAAGCCGCTTGCTAAGTGGTTCCATCACCTGGGCCTATCATTCGAGAGTGAGTTAGTCATGTCAAGGCCGGCCTACTTGGCAGGTCTTGGCAGAGTGACATACCGGTAATCACGGCAATGTCAGCCGTAGACAGTTTCTGTCTGGGCGTTAGCAGCGGCGCGTATCCGGTCCAAACAATCGGCAGTGGCATGGTCCAGAAAGCGGAAGAGTCCGGACGGTGGGCCGCTTCTACTGACAATATTTACATTCGTCGTCGCCTCGCTCCAGCAGTCCCCATGGCCTCTCGGACCCGCGCCTTTATCATTTTTTTGACCAGAGCTGCAGGCAGTGGCTTATCGACCGGGAATTGAATTGTGCCCTTGGACGTAGTGAAGCCTTTCAGTTCCGGCTTGAATCGTTCGATGATCGACGCCGTTGGGAACAAGCTGCAGTGATCGGCGAACGCGGCGTACCAGACCAGGACTTTTTTGTATTTGAACGCCGGGATCCCGTAGCTGATTGTCTCTACAGCCCCGACCGGAACTGCTGCGCGAATTCCTGTCCGGAGTTTATTGAGTGTGCTCCGTGCTGGTTCATGGACCGAATCGAGATATTCATCGACAGTCTTAGGGGCCGCAGTTCGTTTCGACCCAGTATGGCTTGTCCCGGATTTTATTTTTCGCACACGCGCGATACTACAGGAGGTTCCCGATCAAGTCTATGCTCCCGTAAGATATCCTCCTCACGAATTGAGGACGATCTGTTGGCCAATACAGTTTCGTCGCAACAAACCGAGCGTCGCACTCTTAACTGCCATACAGGTCCGGGAAGATACATCTTGCTAACCATTGGCTTGTTATTCATAATCCGCCGACGCCGAGGCATGACAGAACGTAGAAGCCCGACGCAGTCGAGGAGAATGCGATGAAGAGGATGCTGTTCGTATTGGCGGTTTTCATTCTTGGTGGTGTGGCAACACGTCCATTGTTGGCGCAGGACAGTCCATTTATCGGGACCTGGAAGCTCAATACTGCGAAATCAAAAGCCGAGGGATCACCCATGCCAAAGAGCCTGACCCGCACGGTTACCGCAGATGGCGCCGGCCTGAAGTATGTGTTCGATGGCGTGGCCGCTGACGGAACTGCGTTCACGTACAGCTTTTCGAGCAATTTCGACGGCAAAGCATCGCCGGTTACGGGAAATGGAATGCCTGGCGGCGCGGATAGCTTGGTTCTGAAACGCATCGATGCTCACAAGACCACCGGGGTATTGTCCAAGAATGGAAAGCCAGTCGGCAGATCAGAAGCTGAAGTCTCCTCAGACGGAAAAAGCACAACGATCAAATCGAAGGCAAAGAACGCTGATGGCAAGGAAGTCAGTTCGGTCTCTGTCTTTGACAAGCAGTAAAAACGGAGGGCGCCGATCCCTGAAGGGTTGGCGCCCTGAACTTTGCGAGCGAGATATCTCAAAGTGCGATCTAGACCGAAAGCAGTCGAGTGAAGAAAGACCGGTATCTACGCAGTGCAAGTCGCAGGTCCTCTGTCGACACGTTCTCACCTTGATCCCATTGCGATTCGAGTCTGCCCCGCTCTTCCGCGAAGATCTCAGCCAGTCTCTTCATCGTCCCTGCGACCAGACTATCGGCCTGTTCTACGGCGCGGCGTGGCTCATCGACAAATCCGACCTGCACGGCGTCCCAACGCCCGCGAAGTTCGTTGGCTTCCGTTCCAGAAAATAGCGGCCCCGCTGGTTGCTCCTTCGCAACGGCCGCAACGGCTGAGGATGCACTGTGCACACCAGTCGTCGTCTCCGCTTTGCCTGGACTGCGCTCGAGGACGATCTCGTCGGGATGATTTGCCGATGGAGCTACGACGTGATCCTCCGCATCAGACTCAACTCGCGGCTGGAAGCTCACGTGGGCGTTCCCGGCACTTGTTCCGGCCAAGTCCGCGGTGCTTAGTCGCCGTTCTTCCCGCTGAACGGATACATGTGCCTCATCGAGTACACCGTCTCGTTTTCTGATTTCCTCGCTCATAGCCTCTCCTGTATCAAGAATTTTTTGCGGTTATGCTCCGGCCGCTCTCGCAGCACGGCTGACCTCGGACGCACCCGCCATTTCTTCAAACAACATCCGAAAATGAATCATCGCCTGGCGCATATCTTCCGTGTTCGCGCGGCCTTCGGCATGCCTTACGGAGATGGCGTGCCCTTCGCGGTAGTGTTCGACGATCTCCGGATGATCGACCGATAGATCTCTGGCACGCTGCTCGAAATCACTGACCGGGTATCCGCGGGTGCTCATCAGTTTTTGGATTAATCGATCCGCGTCGGATAGTGCGTTGCTCGGATCATCGACGAAACGGCCCTGGATTCTTGTCCACGCGGCCACAAAATCCTCTCGTGCGGCGGCCGACAGGGGGACAATCTTGAAGCGGTCAACTCGATTGGCGAGCTTTTCAAGCTTCGCTTCCGCCCTTTCCGCACTTCCGGTTTCTTCTACGACCCGGTTATACTCCGGGCCAAAACGCGCTTTAAGTCTCGCTCTTCGCTGCGCTCTGATCATCAAAGCAACAGCCAAAACTACCGCAACGGCGATCACCACGACGATGACTAACGTGGAATTGCTCATCTCGCTGCTCCTCGATCGTTGATACCCTGTCAGCGTCCTGGCGTACAATCCGCACATCCCTGTAGCGATCGAGACTTGCAGGTGTATGCTTCGGTTCAATTTGTGTCGAAAAAAAATGGAGCGTGAACTGCCGCAAGTCAAACCGTGCTGCTGCTTGCACCGTAGACTCGAAGGGTCGCACGGAATGAGGGGCTCAAGGAATCGACATGCCGAAGGTCACGAGCGCTATTCTTAGGTCAGTGTACAAGTGTGAGCCCGGGGAAGAGAAAACCCCGACTCGCTGGGGGCAACGAGCCGGGGCGGGGGAATCCTGAGGTTGGGCCGCAGGAAAATCAATACTGAGCAGAATTCCATCCGTCGAGACCGCATCGAGCGGACGCAACTTCGGCTACTGCTGTCTTCCCGATCGACCGTCAGTGCAGCACAGTTTCAGGATTAAATGTTGCCAGCACGCAGATCTTCT
The DNA here is from genome assembly GCA_963723725.1 of Candidatus Acidiferrales bacterium. Taxonomy (GTDB): domain Bacteria; phylum Acidobacteriota; class Terriglobia; order Acidiferrales; family UBA7541; genus Acidiferrum. The sequence continues at coordinate 1,070,829 of CAVRSA010000003.1, read as the reverse complement.
GCAACTCCGCGTACGTAAAGAACAGCTCTTCGCTCGTTCCTGAACGTTCCCGGTGGCCGATACCAGTTTCTTGAGAGATACGGCCAATTTCCTCTGCCGGTAACCCCAGGAGGAATGCTGCACGTGCACGCGTAACGTACTTTGGAATCTCGTTTTTCACGATACCCCCTCAGACTGGCATCATTGCCATTGCATCTTCTTCTACGGCCAGAATCATGGCCTTATAAATGTCCACGTCCCAGCCATCTCCAATGCGCATCCGGACGGTCTCTCCGTTCTCCTTTAACAGCTTCCCGCGGAGTGGAACTTTGATGTCCCCCAACGCTACCTGTAGAACTACCGCATGCCCCAACCAGCCGTTGTAACGCGTTTGCATGGCGTCCCCTCAGCCGTGAATATCGGCTGCACAGGTAGATTCGGATGTATGGGGGTGCATCGCAATGGTACAGCGAGGGTACCTTCCTAGTATTTTCGTACTGTTGGTTGTGCTTTCCTTCAAGCAGGACCAGCGCTCGCACGGGGTACTTCCGTACCAAAATCCAGGGACAGGGGTTCCATACCCTCGTTCTCGGGGTTGCTCGACAATAAGTCCGTGACACCGAGGCCCCATCCTGCGTCCTTCCTGGCGTTGCGAGCGCCGCTAAAAAGCGGCATCGCGCTGGCGCTCGGAGGTGGGTTCGCCCGAGGCTATGCACATCTGGGCGTCTTGAAGGTATTTGAGGAAAACCAGATTCCACTCTCGTGCCTGACTGGCAGCAGCGTGGGCAGCATTCTCGCGGCGGCTTACGCCAGCGGAACCCCGTTGCCATTGATCATTGCCAAATGCAGGGAGGTCCGATTCAAGGATTTCGCTCGCTGGCGGGTTTCCCGCTTCGGCCTGGCCAGCAACGAACGGCTAGGGGCTCTGGTGCAACGCTACTTCGACAGCAAGCAATTCGAGGACTTGAAAATCCCTGTCGGGATTGTGGCAACCGATCTCGGCACGGGCGACCCGGTTCTGTTTAAGGAAGGCGCCATTTCAGATGCCGTGCGCGCCAGTTGTGCCTTCCCCGGATTATTTGAGCCGATCCGTATTGGCACCCGCGTGCTGGCCGACGGCGGATTGGTAGCGCCGGTGCCGACCAAAGCGGCACGGGATCTTGGTGCCGAAATTGTGGTTGGCGTTTCGGTTGGAATGCATGATGGTCAGCCGGGTGCGCCCACAAACATATTTCAAGTCGTGAGCAGAGCGGTCAGTGCTGCGCAAAAACACCAGCTTGAGAGTTGGGAACGGCACGCGGATCTGGTTCTGCGGCCAGACGTTCAGTCGCTCGCGTGGGACGATTTCCATCGAATCGATGAAGCGATCGAGGCAGGAGCAACCGCAGCCAGAAGCGCGCTAACCCAATTGAAGAAATTCTATTTGCCGAAGCCGGAGGTGGTATCCGAGTTCGGCAAGCAAGGTGAACTTCTGATCGGGAGCGCTCTTCAATGATTCCTGTCGACTGGGTTTCGCCCGTCGTTGCACCTCTCGTTATGATGTGGCAGGAAAGTGGCGAGAATGCTGCCCTTTTCTGTTACCGTATTGGTTGGGGCACCTATTTGAACTTGCGTTCCCGCGTGATCGTCCCAAACCCCGAAACTGAAAGGTTTGAAGTCCCTTGCTCGAATACATCCGTCACTTGCTCCACTACCTGTTTGATGTCGAAGGGCTAGTCCGCGCGGCCGGCCCCAATGTGCCCTGGGTCGTTTCCTTCATCGTATTTGTCGAGACCGGATTCTTCGTTGGATTTTTCCTGCCTGGTGATTCCCTGCTTGTGACCGCAGGCGTGTTTTCCGCTGCTGGAGTCGTTGCTTTGAAATGGCTGCTCCTGCCAGTGATGCTGTGCGCGATTGTCGGTGACCAGATCGGCTACTGGATCGGGCGCGGCGCGGGCGCAGCACTCTATCGCCGCGAAGATTCGTTATTTTTCAAGAAGCGCCACCTGCAACGCGCCCATGATTTTTATGAAAAGTACGGCGGGAAGACCGTGATTCTGGCGCGCTTTGTTCCAATCATTCGTACGTTCTGCCCGCCGGTTGCCGGTGCTGCAGGAATGCCCTACGGAACCTATCTCATGTACGACATTTGTGGCGGTGTGCTCTGGGTCGGGACGATGATACTGGGCGGGTACTTTCTCGGGCGTTCCATTCCCAATATCAGCCAGAAAATTCATTATGTAATCCTGGTGGTCATCTTCGTATCGCTCCTTCCGGTATTGATCAGCTTCTGGAACGCGCGACGGACGGCGAGGAATGCCGCTGAGGCAGCACTCCCAGCTCGGGAGCTGTAGTTGATGGCCAGCCCGAGGATTCGTACCGTCATTTTCGACATTGGCCGGGTCCTGGTTCGCTTGAATATTTCTCGCGCTCAGGCAGGCCTGGCCAAGGGTCTCAGGCTGAGCCCCGAAGAGTTGTGGTCTGCGATCGAAAAAGACCCTCGCTGGCAGGATTGGCAAGAAGGAAGAATGTCCGCGCATGACTGGCATCAGAACCTGACGTCCCGGTTTGGGCTATCCATGGATTTTTCCGAGTTCCGAACCGTCTGGAACAGCACACTCGATCCGGCGCCGATTCATCCGACCAGTTTTTTCGAAGGTTTGTCAAAAAAATACCGCTTGGGACTGCTATCAAACACGGACCCGATCCATGTCGAGAAGCTCGAATCCGGGTATGAGTTTTACCGGTTCTTTCCGCCTGAAACGCGCACGTATTCCTGCGTTGCTGGAGCGAGTAAGCCAAGCCCGGTCATTTTCCAGCAGGCGCTAAAGGCCTGCAAGGCAAAGGCAGAGGAAACAGTCTATATCGATGACATCCTGGCCTATGTCGAGGCAGCACAGCGGCTTGGAATCAGAGGCCTGCATTTTCGGTCAAGTGCCGAACTTCTAAGCGATCTCCGGGCTATCGGAATCGAACCAGGCAGCCTGTAGCCACTGCCGAAAGTATTCATCAGTGCGTAAAGATTGCGGGAACTAGTACCCCCTGTCCTGCATCTCGATTTTCATATGCCAATTTATATCAATGACTTACAGGAGTGGCCATTCGGACAGGTACGGTCTCCTGCTTGCATAATCCGCAGTAGAACTCCCGGGCAGTAATCCGCCCGGATATGCATGTTCTTCCCTTCGGGGTGAGGAGAAAAAGTACACATGTCAGACACTGAATACGTAGTTGAGAAAACACCGTCCAATCCAACCTGGCAACTGCCGGCCATCGTTGTTTTGGGGCTGTTGGCACTAGGAGGTCTGGGATGGGCCTGGAGTAATTCGACGAAATTGGATACCGAAAAAGCGGCGATTGTAGAGCAGCTCAAGGGTACACAGCAGGCAGAGCAGCAGGATATGAATGCTCTCAAAGAACGGATCGCGACTGACGAGAAAGCCAACTCTGATTTGCAGGGCGACCTGAAAGTTGTCACCGACAAGTTGAAGATCACCCAGGGACAACTTTACAAAGCCCGCAAGGAAGCCGCAGCACTGAACACCACGACAGCCGACACACAAAGTAAGCTGAGCGCACTTGACACTTCTGTGCACTCTGAATTGGCGACCAAGGCTTCGACAGATGAAGTGAAGACGGTCGACACCAAGGTTACCCAGGTGAATTCAGACCTGAACAAGACCATCTCTGACCTGAACATGACGAAGAGCGAACTCGGCACCCTGATTGCCCGCAATCACGATGAAATCGACCTCCTGCGCCGTAAGGGCGAGCGGGATTACGTCGAATTCACGATCGCCGGCAAAAATCAGCCCCAGAAGGTCGGAAACATGACGGTCGAGCTGAAGGGCACAAATGAGAAGAAGAACCGTGCCAACCTGGTTGTGACGGTTGAAGACAAGAAGTATGAAGACAAGAACCGCCAGACCAACACGCCGTTGATCTTCTACACGACTGGCTCGCATACGCCCGAAGAACTGGTTATCAACAAGGTCGCAAAGAACCAGATCAGCGGTTACATCAGCGTACCAAAGGCCAACGCACAACCGGTCACGGCAGCATCCAAATCCGGTCAGTAACCCCGAGGTTCGAAGAAAGCCTGTTCTACGGCGGGAAGAAATCCTTCCCGCCGTTTTTCTTTTAGGGCGCTCGCCTACCTTTCCGGTATTTCCGCTACAATTCCTCTATGCTTCAGCGCTCACCGACCGCCGTTGTTTACTGCACGATTGACGAACTCGTTTCCAACTTATCGCGGCCCGTCGATGGTTTTTTTGAGTTTCTCGCTGCATTGCAGGAAACCAACATCCCCTGTGTCTGGGTAACCTCGCGCAATCGCATGCAACTGGATACGGCAATTCGCAAGGTCGGGCAGTCTTCCCCTTTCATCGCAGAAGGTGGTTGCGGCGCCTATCTTCCCGAAGATTACTTTCATCTGAAGCCTTCAAAGAGCACACGGTTCGCGCGCTTTACCTGTATTCCGGCGGCAGCCATGCAGCCGGCCGCTTCCAACGAACTGGAATTACTTGCCGAAGAAACCCACACGGAAGTTGTGCCGCTTCGCTCGCTCACCCCTCGCGAGCTTTCACAAAACGTGGGTCTGCCCCAGCGTGAAGCCGAACTCATCCGTCAGCGCGATTTTGACGAGTACTTTTTCTTTGCAGGCGCTTCGGACGCGGAAATTGCCGAGTTTCGTGCCGAAGCAGCGCGAAGGAAATTACAGGTACGGCCGCGCGGAATCCTTTGGTCGCTGGCTGTCGGGGCCAATGTTGCCGCATGCGTTCGCGAGTTGACCGGACTCTACGAGCGGTCCTTTCGCGCGCGACCGTTCAATATTGCATTGGCCACTGCTTCGGAAGACACCTCTGCACTATTCGGGATTTGTAACCGGAATATCTTTCTCGAGGAGCGTTCCTCCGAGAACGTTGAACATGGCCGGCAGGGCGGCCCAGCGCCACTGGTTCTTTCTCTCTCCTCACCCGATGTCTGGGAAACTGCACTCGAAGCAATCCAGGCTCGGCGTACTTAGCGAACCCAACTGTCCTATCTGTGTGAATCTTTTGCACATGACCATTCATCCCATTTTGAGAAATCTTCAAATCGTCAATAAAAATGCGGGTAATGAAGGTACTAAAACTACACTTTCGCCCTGGTACAGGAATTGCTCATTTTCCTGGTGTCAGATTACGTTTTTCCCATCTGGCTGCACAGGGCTAGTAATAACAGGAGACCTACGATGGCGTGGTTGCGGCGAGTATTCCATGTTCCGGCTTCAGAAACACAGATGGGATTAGTCATCGCTCTTTGCATTTTCACGATGAGCGTGATGTCCATTGCCCTGGTCTGGCAAGCGCAGGTCATCGCGAAACAAAACGCAGTCATTCGAATGATGGAGAGCCGTTTCGGCGGCTAGCGGGCTCGGGATCCCTCAACAGCAGGAAACTTGCATAGATGCAAAACGGGGAGCCGAAGGGCTCCCCGTTTATTTTGCTTTGTCGCGAATTGCGCAAATGATGTTCGATTTGCTCAGTTCCGACACGCACCGCATGAGCGGTGTGTTTAAAATTGTTTCGCTTCTAAGCCCGGTGGAATCATCCAAAAATCCTCTAGAGCTCGGTTGCTCACAAGACCGGTATACGCCTCGGGGATGTCCGATGCAATAGGCAAGTTGAGATAACTAGAGCAGAGAGTATGTCCTGCGGGATCATGCCGTTAGACGGGTTCCGGAATTACTTGAGGAATAGGGTTTCGCGCAATTGATCGCGTGCCACGAACGACTTCATGGTTCGATATTTTCCAAACAGATCCTGGATCTCGCGATTCTGATAGACCTTTTGCGCCGAACAGATTGGCTTGCTTGCAAGCACTTGCAGAGTATTGGTGTCCGCTACGCGGTAGCGATTAAAACCCTCTGGCTTCTTGCTATGAAACATAGCGAAAACCACTGCGCCCGGCCGAAGCAAATCGGTCAGATGAGCCACAACAATTTTTGCCAATGCCGGTTCGAGATAATCAAGAACATCCCACAACAGGAGAGCGTCGAAGGAACCTGCAGGATATTGCAGGTTGTCTTTCAGGAAGCGCTTGGCCTTTGCTTCTGGCGTGCGCTCCGCAAATTCCTCAACCGTCTTGGCTTCTTTCGTGCGCAATTCCTCTTCGGCGCTAAAGTCCGACCATCCTCGCAGAACATCCTCGGAGGAAACCCGGAATCCACGTTCGATAAAAAAGCTCAATGTGGTCTGCCATGCAGGTCCCAGATCGAGCAACGTGCCGTGACCCAAACCGTCGAGATTCCACAGGAATTCTTTCAGGCCATTTGATATCCGGTTCGTTCCTTGCACTTCAGGTGCGTGAGGAGTGCCGGTGGCTACGGAGTTGCGGCCACCGTGCGAGGCCTTACGTTCATCGGGCAGCGTGCGACTTCCTTCTCGCGACGTCCCGACGCCGACGGCAAGACCCAGTTTGTTGAGGAAGCTCATCGATTAATCCGCTCCTGCCACCGCTGCGCCGGTCGAAGCCTGCTTGCCCGTTTCGACCTTTTTTGCGCTCGCAGTCCTGGCAGCATCCTGTGAGCGGTCAGCTAATTTTCCAACTTCCATCGTGCCGTGTAGTTCAGCGCCTTCCTCGACAGCAATGCGCTCGGACTTCATATCGCCGTTGATGCGGGCGGAGTTCCAGACCTGAATCTTTTCGGAACCGGAAATCTTGCCCTCCACTCTTCCGCGGACCACAACCTCGCGGGCGGTAATCTCCGCTTTCACTTTTGCGTTCGGCCCCACAGTGACAATGGAATTGGGAAAGCTGACGGTCCCGTCAACCTGTCCATCAATGAACAGGTCTTCACTTCCGCTCAGCTCACCTTTGATTTTGATTCCCTGAGTTACGCAGGCCGCAGCCTTTGATGTCACAGGCGGTACACCGGCGAAGTCGCGAGGATTGGTTGCCATTTGAACTCCTGAAGTATCAGCCTGCCCAGAACTGTGGAAAACCTAAAGTCGGCTTAAACCGACCTTTTATCCATTTGGGGCACGCCCAACTTGGTTAGGATTTTAGAAGTCGCACTTGCGGGCCGGTACTCGCAACGACTTACAAAGCTGAACATATTACAGCACTTATATAGTGTAAAGCGCAAGTCAGGGTTTTTCGAGACCGCTTGTGTCCTACCGGTCTATAGTGAACTCAGGCGAGCCCAGTCGAGGCAGTTCCGGACTGACCCGAGCCCCGCAATTGCCACATGGCGTCGAGCATTCCGGCCAGCTCACCCAAAAAGTCTTTGACGGATTTGTGCTTTTCCCACCAATGCTCAGGATCAAAATCCCCGTCACGGGCACTGGCAATTGAAACTTCCGTCCCTGCTGGAGCTATCTTCTCGAATATGTATCGGGTACGGCGTGTCTGGTAGTTCGACGTCACGACCACCAGTTTTCTCCAGTTATGTTCTGCCGCGAACTGACTCACAAGCCGCACCTGATCGATTGTGCTTTCGGCGTCATTCGGAAACCGAACAATCTTTTCCTTCGGCACTCCACGTTCGATCAAATCGTGCTCGGTCAATTCACTCAGATCGGCCGTGGGACGCAACCGACGACCACTTGCGACAACCACCGGAGCTACACTCTGGCGATAAAGCTGTGACGCTTCCATTGCACGATCTGCGTAGAAGTTGTCATCACTCATGACGATGATGGCGTCAGCCTTCGTTCCGGGTTCATTGATGACCCAGGATTCCGCAGCAAATTTCATAATCGGGTGGCGCGCAAAATAGATGACTGAACAGAATGCGGCGAGAAAGAGAAGGCTGACGAGGGTTGAAATGACCCCACCGTGCTGGCTATTTTTCGAGCGCATGCTCATGAATTGGGATCAATTGCGCGGAGTTGCTCGGCAGCCAGCTCGGGCAATACAGCATTGAAATAGACTTCCTTGATGCTGTACGACTTGCTGCGCCTTTCAAGAATCGGCATGATCTCGATGTGCCAATGGTAATCATCTGCGAGTGTTTTCCAGTAACCGGATAGCTCGCCTTTTTTATTGCGGGTGTTGGGCGCGGTATGCACAACCAGGTGAAACGCAGGTGCGATCTTCTCAAGGCGCCGCAGAACCCGGCCCAGCAAGGCTGCGAGCTGACGGCGATTGGAACCGGGCCGCGGCTGTTCAAAGAGATGGTTGTGGCGGCGGTGCAAAAGCCAGATTTCAAATGGCACCCGCGAAGCATAAGGACAGAGTGCGTAGTAATCACCTTGAACATCAACGATGCGCTTGCCCTGTTTTTCTTCCTGCCGAACAATGTCACAGAAAACGCAGCGCTCACGATCTTTAAACCATTCGTGTGCGGCGCCCAGTTCGTACTTGATCCGGCGAGGCACGAAAATTGTCGCGGTCACTTCAGAGTGAGCGTGAGTCCATTCCTCACCCGCCAGTGCGCCCTGATTCTTGAAAACGCTGACGTACTTGAAACGCGGGTCTTTCTTCAGATCGGCGAGGCGCGAGCCCCAGGCCCACAGCACCCGATCAATTTGCTCATCGCCGAGTTGCCACAGTTTCTTATCATGCTCGGGGGTCTCGATGACGACTTCATGCGCGCCAAGCGGCCCCATCTTGTCGTAAATGCCCTCTGCAGCACGGCCAGGTTCATTCTCCACGCGATAAAGCGCATCGGGATGGGGGATCGCCCGGACCTGCCATGGGCCTTCTGAAGGCCAGGTGAGCAGGGTTTTGGCGTTTTCGACAACACCCGGGTCAAACGGACAGGGAGCGTCCTTATCGTCGATCTCCTCTCTCTGGCCGGATACAACCCAACTTTGTGTAATTGGATCCCGTCTGATTTCCATGGACATTATCGAGTGTAACGCGTCGGCGTTGGACCTTCTTCGAGGCGATGACGATCCCAGATTGCGCCTTCCCGGGTGTAGTACGCCATCTCAAAATCCTGTGTCAATTCGAGAGCGTCGGTAGGGCAGGCATCTTCGCACAGTCCGCAAAACATGCAGCGCGATGTGTCATAGGTGAAGGTGGTGAGGACTTTCCGGCGCGTGGCATCATCGCGCTCCCAGCCAACAACGATTAAATTCTCAGGGCAGGCGAGCGCGCAGAGGTTGCAGGCGATGCACAATGTTTCGCCGGTCTCGGGATTGTCGTTCAGCCGCGGCGCGCCGCGATATCGCTCGGCAACCAGCGGACGTTCCAGAGGATATTGTTCGGTATAGATATTCTTGGGATTCTGCGTGCGAAAGGTGACGCCCATCCCTTTGATAAAATCGAGCTGAAACAGCCGCTCAAGCAGTTCTTTCATGCTCTCAGTCTCTTTCCCGGACGTCCGGTTGTCAAGGATTCTTGCCACAGGGCTGAAAGAGCGACGGCCTTCGAAGAAACCCTCTTTGAGGCGTGGTATTCTCTGGCAACGATGGCGACCGATCTTGAATACATGCAACTTGCGATAGAAGAAGCACGGGCTTCAGCCGATGCCGGCGAGGTGCCCATCGGAGCCGTACTGGTGTGCGGTGGAACAGTGATCGCGAAATCTGGCAACCGGACGATTCGGGATTGCGATCCAACCGCTCACGCTGAAATGGTCGTACTGCGTGAGGCTGCCGGCGCGCTTCAGAATTACAGACTCGCCGATACGACTCTGTATGTGACGCTCGAGCCCTGTGCAATGTGCTCTGGAGCTATCGTTCAGGCGCGCGTTCCTCGATTGGTTTATGGAGCGGATGACCCTAAAGGCGGGGCGTTCCGCTCCTGTTTTGAAATCCTGACAAGTGCGAAGCTGAACCATAGAGTCGAAGTCATGCCTGGGATTCGCGCGGAAGAGTCTGCGGCATTGCTGCAGTCGTTCTTCGCCTCGCGACGCTAGCGGCGGATAATGTTATTCGCTTGTACCGTGAAATGTTTCCTCGTGTAGCCGCAGTTCGCCTCTCCCTGTATACTAAAGGACGAAACGACCGCGGAGAGGTGGCTGAGCGGTTGAAAGCACTCGCCTCGAAAGCGAACGTACGGGAAACCGTACCGTGGGTTCGAATCCCACCCTCTCCGCCATTTTGCATTTGTACGGTTCGAAGACATCCTTCACAAGCACTTGCTGAGATCTCAGTAAAATTCTCCTTAACTTTGGGGTTTATGAGGCGTACCATTGCTCCGTCCTGAGTGGTCGGCCAAATCTAAAACTGAACGTTTGCGCTGCTTCCCTAGTTCATCGACGTTTGATTCCGCTGCGATGAGGAGGATGCCCACAAATGCCAAACGGAAACTTCCAATCCGGGAACTGGGTACAACTTCCCACTAACTGCACACAAGAGTTTGTGCTGACGTACACGCGATGTGCAGAGTACGGCACGGAAGCATTGATGGAGTGCGTTATACACGTCACACAACTCGTGTCAACGTGTGTGCAAGGGGTGTGGAACTATACGAAGAAATGCAGCTGGTGGTCGTGGTTGTTTTGTCTTGCCTCAGCTGGAACTGGAAAGAACGTTCTTCCGTTAAGATAACGGAGAGGACGTATGAGAAAAGAGAGAAAGCATTACACAGGGGAAGAGAAGGTAGCTATCCTCAGGCGGCACTTGCTGGATAAAGTGCCGGTTTCCGATCTTTGCGAGGAATATGGGCTGCAGCCAACGGTGTTCTACCGTTGGCAGAAAGAGTTCTTCGAGAACGGTGCGGCTGCCTTTCAAGGCAAGAGCCGGCCGGACCACCAAGCCGAACAACAACGGATCGAATTTCTGGAAAAGAAGATCCAGACCAAGGACGAGGTGTTGGCCGAATTGATGGCCGAGCACATCGCCTTAAAAAAAAGTCTTGGGGAGCTCTGACCAAGGTGTGGGTGCCGCACGACGTGCGGGACCTGGTAGTGGATTTCGTCCGGTGCTGGTCGGAAAAAACGGAAATCGGCACCGGACGATTCATCCACTGGCTGGGGGTACGGGCCAGCAAGTTCTACGACTGGCGGGAACGCTATGGGCGCGTGAATGAGCACAACGGTTGGGTGCCCCGGGATTTCTGGCTGCAGCCGTGGGAGAAACATTCCATCATCCGCTACTATCTGGATCATCCCCTGGAAGGCTACCGGCGGTTGACGTTCATGATGCTGGACGCGGATGTCGTGGCCGTCAGCCCATCGAGCGTGTGGCGGGTTCTCCAGCAAGGAGGGTTACTCTCCCGATGGAAGGGCAAACCGTCGCGTAAAGGAACCGGCTTCGAGCAGCCACCGCACCCGCACCAGCATTGGCATATCGATGTTTCCTACATCAACGTGAGCGGCACCTTCTACTACCTGTGCAGCATTCTGGATGGCTACAGCCGTTCGATTGTTCATTGGGATCTGCGGGAATCGATGACCGAAGCGGAAATCGAAGTCCTTCTGCAACGAGCTCGGGAGAAGTACCCGAAAGCAAAACCACGGATCATTTCCGACAACGGACCGCAGTTCATCGCTCGAGACTTCAAGGAGTTCATCCGCATCACGGGGATGACCCATGTACGAACCTCGCCCGGCTATCCGCAATCGAATGGCAAGCTGGAGCGCTGGCACAAATCACTAAAATCGGAATGCATCCGGCCAGGCACGCCGCTGACCAGGGAGGATGCAGTGCGTTTGATTCAGACCTATGTGGATTACTACAACACCGTACGGTTGCACAGCGCCATCGGCTATGTGACGCCGCACGATATGCTCGCCGGCCGACAGGCTGACATTCACGCCACACGCGATCGCAAGCTCGAGGAAGCGCGGCACCAACGGCAACTCCGGCGGGCAGCAAGATCGATGCTTGCACATTCATCGAACACGACTACAATGACCTCGCCAGGTGAAACGGAAGCGGGCTCTGCAGGGATGCAACCATGCTGAGGGATAACCTGGTAGGACTCACGCCGATGCAGAACAGCGGAACGCCAGCATCGCACGATAGGTCCGCATGCCTTGAAAATCCCCGCCCCGCTCGGGCGGAATCTTCACTAACAGGAAGAAGTTCTTCTCCATTTCAGGCTGAACCAAGACAGTTTTGCGTCCTGTTCGCAATCGTGGCAACTTTTACGTGCATGGCGTTCGCGTTGGTGGCGGTCACTTTCTGCGCACTGTTCGCATTGGTAGAGGTGACGATTTGTTTGTTATGGACGTTGGTCTCCATCACTCTTTGCCTATCGAAAGCACAAGGAGGGACAGCATTTCTGCTGACGGATGGAACGGTGATGATGCAGGAATTCAAATCCATTAACGCATATTACTTAGGGGTGCCGCTGCTGACGTGGCCAACAAGGAGATGGTGGAAATTGACTCCGGACAATATGGGTAGCTACCAGAACGGAAGCTGGTCTCGGCTGGCGGATTCAAATCTGGGCCGTGCGGGATTTGCGTCCGCAGTGCTGGCTGACGGAAGAGTAGTGGTGTGCGGAGGAGAGTACAGCGATTCGTCCGGAGCCAATGCACCGGACGATGACAATACGTGTGAAATTTATGATCCGATGGCAAATACCTGGACGATGATTGCTTCACCCACGACTCCCGGAAGTCCGGGCACAACATGGATGTCGATCGGAGACGCGCCGTGTGCCTTGTTGCCGACGGGGGAACTGTTGATGGGATCCATACTCGACAACAATGTGGCAAAACTGGATCCGGTAGCGCTGACATGGACGGCTATGAACAGGCGGCCCGGTGTGCCTTCTAGCTCCGAAGATTCGTGGGTTTTAATGGCGGACAACACCATCACAGCACCAAGCTGTACTGGCGCTCCCACGACGTGGGTCTACGATATTCTGAACGACAAGTGGAACAAGGGCGACAAGCCCGTCAAGGTAGTCAATTTCGCTCCAGAAACCGGCCCGGCGCTGCTTCGCTATGACGGCACGGCATTTTTCTTAGGTGCGAACGAGCATTCAGCCATCTATTCGGCGGCGGCGAGCCCGCAATGGTCGGACGGACCGGACTTGCCGGAGCAGGATGGAGCGAAACTCGCGATAGAGGATGGACCGGCAGTGATGCTTGTGAATGGCAACGTCCTGTTTGGAGCCGGAGTAGGGGACGAGAGTGGGTCGTCGAGCGCCCCGTGCTGGTATTTTGAGTACGACGGAACGACATTTCACAAAACGAACGACCCACCGAATTATGTGGCGCAGACATTCGTATCGCGTCTGCTCCTGCTGCCGAATGGGGACGTGCTGTTCTGCCGGCAGGACGATTCGTCGTTCTACGCATATCACTCCGACGCGGCGGTTCCACAAGACAGTTTCCGGCCGGTGATTCAGACGTGTCCACCGGCATTTATGCCGGGAGATACAATTCAAGTTTCAGGATTGCAGTTCAATGGATTGTCGCAGGCCGTCGCGTACGGAGACGATAGCCAAACAGCGACGAATTATCCCCTGGTGAGAATCGTGAACAAGCAGACGAATCACGTGAAATATTGCCGGACGTCCGGGCACACAACCGTGGTGAACGGCAACACAGTACCTGCGATGGGGGTTGCAACAGGGTCAGCGCTGATCACTACGAATGTTGCGATTCCAATTGGAATCGAGGGCGGGGCGTCGTCGCTTTTTGTGGTTGCTAACGGCATTGCCTCCGAACCGTTCGACGTTATGGTGTCGCTGCCTTCGATGCCGAGCTGATTTTTCGAGATTGGAATCGAAAGGCAAGGATGCCGACAAATTTTCCGGTGCCGGCGCCAAGAAACAGCCACAGAAATATATGAAGGATAGTGGGCCACGAAAAGCTGGTCGTTCGCCAATGCCAGCCATACCAAATAGCACAAGCCAGCATGGTGCCGGCGAGGAAGCGACTTCCCATCGCGCATCCACAACTGTCTCCTCGCCATCCTTCGAACGTTCCCCGTGCCGGGCGGTAAGAGCGGCGTGTCTTGATAGAAGCTCGATTTAGCCGTCTTCCGATCATGAGTTGATTTTCCGGGCGAACTGCTCAACTGTAAGGGACGCCCACAGGGCCGATAATAAAAACGGAAATGTCGTAGCTGGAAGAGCCAAAAACGTCAAAGAACCAACTGATGGCTAGCGTGAACTCCGATTGCCCGACGGGATCGGGCGCCAAACCGAAAGGGCCACCCTGAATGCCGTCTTGAGTACCCCACTGATAGTGATCGAAGACCCAGCCATTTTTCAGGGAGCAGTTGTATACATCAGTACCGCTGGCGGAATAGAAGCCTAGGCTCATGGCGTGGCCCCCTGCCACAGTAAAAGGATCGCTGTCTGATCCGATGTAACAGAAATCGTCACCGCCGCTGCCGCAGGCGACAGGAGTGAGGGCAGTACCGGGAATCCTTATGATGGCGCGAGTGGCGGTGAATTGTATGGGCCACTGGTTGCTGACCTTGCCATCTTTGGTGACGATCTGTAGAAAGGCGGCCTGGTCCGGAACACCAGTCATCATGGGAATGGTGCCAGCGGCGAAGGTGTCGCCCCATTGCAGGTTGCTCAGTTCGAATTGCATGCCTGATTGGGTAAGCCGCAGCTGGAACTTGCCGGGCTGGTCCTGAAAGTGAGTGCCCTGGATGATGACACCGCCACCAGGCTGAATGACAGAGAAAGGAAAAACTGCGGTGATGATGGGCGGAAATTCGATTGCATGAATGTTCCACAAGCCAAAGCGGTGGACGTCAGGCGTGGGAAAATTGTGATCGATAAAATCCCGCAACTCTTCTTCGCTAGGAGCTTCCCAGAGCAGGTATGCGCGCGACTGGTTTTCTGGAATCAAGCGCTGATGGAGCCGGAATTTTACGACTCCTTTGATCAAAGCGGAATTGACGCCGCGCCGAAACGCTTCGGAATCGTGAATTTCGTGTTCGGACAAGATGCGCATATGGCGGATTCTCCTAGACGAGGATCAACAGTAAGCACGCAGCGCTGAAGAGGGCATTCGAGCGGCTGACAAAGCCGGAGGGTCGCTTCATCGTACTTAGTCGGAGAGTAATGAGCAACTGGATTTCGGAGGGTGGCGAGGGCGCGTATGGCGGGCATCACAACGCGCGATCCATCACGAGCGCATGGACGTCTCCCGACCTGGGATGTGAGAAGGCTCCCGGCGGGCGGCCAACCATCTGAAAGCCGCAACTTTGCCAGAGATGGGCAGGGCTGGCATTTGTTGCCACGACAAAATTGAATTGCATGGTGCGGAAGCCACGAATATTCTCCTGCGTTGTACCTGAAGGTACCGGGTGAACCATATTTTCTAAATCGTTTCTGTCTGCTGCCCGTGATTCGCCTCCCAGGCTACGATTGCGACATGGACGCCCAAGCCCGCCGGCAGCAGCATCAAAATCCACCTCGAACTACCGAGCACTTCCTCGAAAAATACTCGCTCCGAATCATTGACCGCAAACTGGGCTGGCACTCGCCCGAGTGTCTGCTGGCCTGATTGTCATTTTCTACCGCAACAGCCGCCCTGTAAGGGCACTCGCAAAAAAAGTGCTGGTAAATGGAATTTACCTTGACGGCGTAGTTGCGACTGGGATATCTACTACGTACGTCCGGCACCCCCCTCAACGGCACGCGTAGTTTTGTGTCTCTTCCATAGAGCCAATGTCAGTCGGTTGATTGCCCATGATCGGACTCATTGTCTTCAGCGTCCTGTTTCTTTGCCTCGACCAGTGCACCAAGCGCTTTGCGGTCGTCCATACCTCTCAGCGTTCCCTGGCCCTCGGCCGCCTGCTGAAACTTCGTTGCGTCCGGAACCCGCTCACGAAGCTTGGGGCGCATCGCACCCGCAACGTTCTTCCGCTCGTGTGGCTCGCCGCTCTCGTTTGCGCCATCCTGCTTTACCGCTATGCCGGCTGGTTTCACAGCCAGGCCGCGCTTGCAGGCCTGGCACTGGCCTTCGCCGGTGCCGCCGGAAATCTCGCAGACCTTCTCCGCCTTAATTGCGTAATCGATTTCATCGACCTCGGCTGGTGGCCGGTCTTCAACCTGGCTGACGTCGGAATTGTCACCGGGCTTGCCGTTGCCCTTTGGCCACGAGGATAAACGGACATGCGACCCGTCCTATTCTACTTCCGCGGCATCCCGATCAACAGCTATCCCGCCATGCTATACATCGGCCTGCTCGCCGGAGTTCTCGCCGGAAATTTCGTCGCCCACGCCTCCGGACTCAACGCCTTCCGCGTTTACGTCGCGACCATAATTCTCATCGTGCCCGCCATCGTCGGCGCCCGCCTCCTTCACGTCTTCGCCCACTGGAAGCTTTATTGGAACAATCCCGCGCGCATCTGGGATCGCTCCGAAAGCGGCTACGGCATGTACGGCGGCCTTCCTCTTGCGCTCTTCCTGGCCGTGCCCGTCCTCTATCTCCTCCGCCTCCCATTCGCGGCTTTCTGGGACGTCGGCATCGTTTCCATTCTCGCCGGCATGATTTTCGCCCGCATTGGCTGCCTGCTCCAAGGCTGCTGCTGCGGCCGCGCCACCAACACTTGGTTCAGTCTCTATCTCCCCAACCATCTCGGAGAGTGGCGCAAGCGCATCCCTTCTCAAAGTCTCGAATCGATCTGGGCAGCGATCCTTCTCGTCGCCGCGATTCTCTTCCGTCCACGCATGCCGTTTCCCGGCGCCCTCTGCGCTTTCGTGTGCTGCGTGTATCCCGCGGGACGCCTGGTGCTTGAAACATTCCGCGAGCCGGAACGAGGTTCCACCTCAAGATTCACGCTGTACCACGCCATTTCCATCGCAATCATGGTCTTGGCGATCATAACTCTCTCGGCGAAATGGCACAGATAAACACAAACCGGCAAGAATGGAGCAAAACGATGGCAAATGATCTGACTGGCGACTTTGACGTAGTAGCGGAAATCTCCGTTCTTGCGGCAGATCGCGCGCTCGCCGCAATGCATAGCGCCGAACGCCTCCTGCATTCCATGGCCGTCCGCGTCGACGACATCCCTCCGCGCCGCTTTCCAGTGCCGGTCATCGTGGGCTGGCTCGACGGCTTCGGCGAAGTCGCCGTCAATCAACGCCAGGTCGTCAAGAGGAGTCCAACCGTCGGAGCAGCCTCGGCCACAAACCCCGTCCTCGCAAATTTGGATGTGCTGGTAAATTCCGGTTTCAATCTAAACCCGCAGATCACACCGAGCAATCTTCAGGGCGTCGCCCAGCTACAACTGGATCCGCCAACCATCCAGGTCCCAGACAAGTCAGGTTCGAGTCTCTCCGTCCGCATGGCCGTACGCGCAAGATATCTTCCAGATCCCAACACTTCTCCGGCCGCTCAATTCGTCCACGGGCTTCTGGTGCTCACCGCTCCGGTCAGCCAGGTTGCTTCCGGCAGCGTGAACGTCATCGATATCAATATTTCCGGCGAGGATGTGGACGTCGCCTTTAACGTCGCATTCTCCAGTTCACCGCTCAGCGCCGCGGATCTCGCCGGCATCAACCAGTTGATCCGCAATGCGCTGCGAACCAGCTTTCAGCCCAGCAACTCCAAACTCCCTAGCACCATCAACTACCTGCAGTTCAAAACCTTCTCCGGATCGCCCAGCTCCGTTGGCATCCTCATGAACCTCAACGGCTCTGGTACCTCAAAGGGACATCCCTCCACGGTCAACAATGTCTTCCTCACCTCGGCGGACGATTTCGCCTTCGCTGTCGGTAGCGATTACATCATTCAACAGATCATGGGGTACATGAATTTCACGATCCCCAGCGCTTCTTTCTATTCCTACAGCTTCACCATCAACACTCCAACGATTCAGCTGCAGACCGGGAAAATCGTGCTGAGCGTCTCCGGTCACGCTCACTCGGAATATCTACCGGACTTCGACTTCACTCTCAGCCAGGCCTTCACCTTGAACCTCGTCGCCAGCACGCCGGGCGGTCCGCTCGATACCGCGGAACTCGCCGTCTCCGGTGATTTTGGACACGACGTCAGCGGCCTTTACTGGCCATTCGATTACATCGTCAATGACTTTCTCGGTTGGGCCCTAGGGCCATTTCGTTCCCAGCGTGACGCCATCGTTGCCGCTCACGAGCAACAGGTTCGCAGCATGTTCAGCCTCAACAAGCTTCTCGGCGGTTTTCTAGACTCTCTGCTGAATCCTGCTCAGACTCAGCCGGTAACCACTCCGCAGCAAAACGTGAGCTTCACCCTCGCCTATACTTCCGTGGATATCCAGCCCGCGGGCATCATCCTGCATGGCTCGCTGTCCGTGTCGCCCTGGCCCGCGGCCGTAGTGCAATACCAGCCCATACCACCGGCATCGAAACCGGTGAATCTCGGCAGCGTGATCGCAACTTCGCAAGGCCCCGATTACTCCGCACTGAAAACCTGGATTCCCGGCGGCGGCATCATCGAATACGATTGGAGCTACCGCGGTCAGAGCGCGCCCTTCCATACCGACCAGAATAAATTCGTCCTTCTAGGTTCAACCGGAATCGCCGTCAACGAACCCGTCGAATTCTCCGCCATGGTATCCGGCGTGTTATCCGGCTACGAACCGCTCTGCCTCACCGTCAAAGGCACTCGCCTCTCTTACTCCGGCCCCGTTGTATCTCAACCCGTCACCGCCACTGTCTGCGGCTACAACTCTTTCCCAGTCATCAATGGCGGAAATCTCAGCCTCGAGGATGCCGTGCCGTTGGTGGCGCTCACCACCGTCTCCGCAGACGGCTCCCTGCAGGTCGTAGGTCACGCTCCGGCCTTGTCTCACATCGACCAATCCGGCAACTTCACTCCCAACGTCGTCGCTCACTTCGCCGACGACACCAGTTCCGCAAACCTTGCGTTCCTTATAGATGCCGTCAAGGAGAGCGGCAGAAAAGACGCCGCTACCGCCGTCCTTGGCCTCCTCACGCAAGAGCAGTTGAGCAAAACCCGGCACACGCCCGGCGTGATCTACGGCGACCGACATGGCGGCGGCTGGGAGCGTGCATTCGGCGTCAAAAACACAAAGCATCCGCTCACCCTGATCCTCACCCCGGATGGCAGAGTGGTCTGGCAACAGGAAGGTCCCGTCGACAGCAAGACCTTGGGTGCCGCCCTCAAGAAGAATCTCGCCAAGGGCGGACATGCCAATCGAGCCCTGCTCTCCACCAATCTGCATAGCGGCCGCAGGGCTCCCAATTTCGTCTTCGAGCTTTCCGAAGGAAGCGGCCTGACCCTCAGAAAACTCGAAGGTCGCCCGGTAGTTCTCGCTTTCTGGCGAAGCACCTCGAAGCCCAGCCACGAAGCAATCCGCGACTTGCAGGAAGGGCTCTCAAAGGGTTCAGCCTCGGGGCAAGGCCCCATCGTGCTAGCTATCAATGACGGAGAATCCGTCGAGGTCGCCAAGAAGGCCGCGGCGGCTCATAAACTCACAGCCACATTGGTTACTGACCCGCAGCGACAGATTTCTTCCGCTTATGGCATTGGCATGTGGCCCACAATCGTTTCCATCGACGCCTCCGGTGCAGTCTCCGGAATTCGCCAGGGCCGTCCTGTCAAAGCCCCCACGGTGCCTCCGACCGGAACCGCTGGCACGGCCCCGCAAAAGAAATAAAGGTTTCAGATTTTTCGTAAGAACGATGCGATCGGCGATCTGAGAACAGATCAGGTCTTCAAGGAGTGAACGTCATGATCGATTTATTTCTGCTGACAGCGCCCATTCTACTTTTGGGGGTCGTAGCCCTGTTGCGGTTTGTCGGCTGCAGCTTCAGTCCCCAGGTGGTATATCCGCCCAATTTCACGGCGGCTCAACCCCAGGATGGTGCGGCCGCCCTGGCATGGGGCGAGGAAGCTTCGGACCCGACAGAACTCAGCTACATGCTCAATCGCACAACTCTCGTCGATTCCAATACTGTCCAAGTCGGTCCCCTTGCGTTGACCGGAACTTCACCTTCAGAGACCCCGGCCGGCCTGTACATATCGAATTACTCATATACGGACTCCGGCCTCAACAATGGAACGACGTACAGCTACACCATTGCGCCTTTTGAAGGCACTAGTACACTTCAGGCATCCGGTTCTTTGATCGTCGTCCCGGTTGCTCTGCTCGGCCGACAAATAGGCTCAACCGTCAACGGCGCCAATCCTCTGGCGCTAAACCTGATCGGCCTCTTCCTCATGAACGATGGCACCGACTTGGCACAAGGCACAGCCGCAACAGACATCAATATTGTCGATCAGACACCCGCCGTTCCCAAAGGAGTTCAAGTCCCGACCTGGGTCGTGGCCGATCCATCCATCCAGTTCAATGGTGGCGCTTCGTTGAATAGCTATTTGGATGCCGGCGTAGACACGAACTTTAATGACATGCCCACCAGCATGATTACAATCGTCGCGAAAGTTTTCATCTCCACCATAGCCCAAGGCGGCTTCTGCGAGAAAAACGACGGCAAGCCACCCAACAGCGATTCCGGTTTCATTTTCGCGTTAACCGGCAACGGCGCGATTCACATCAAGGTCGAGTGCAGCACCCAGAGCATGGTGCTTGAAACCAACGCCAATAGTGTGCCCACAAACCAATGGGTTCAGGTCGCCTTCACTTGGGACGGCACGCAATACGACTCCGGCACACAAATCGCCCCCAATTCCGCCTGCTCCATTTTCATAGGCGGCCAGAATCAGTCCGGCAACATCAATGCAGCCAATTCTCACAACGGCAGAGGTACCTTGGATACCACAAAACTCTCGAATCGCGCGAGTTTCCTCATCGGCAACGTCAGCTACGATTTCGCCGGCGCATTCAACGGCAAAATCGCCTACCTGGCCGTCTACAAGGACCGTATCCTCGCCGCGGCAGATCTTGTAAACCTCGACGCCAACCTCCCCATTAACCAACCATCATTCCCATCCTAAACATAACTCGAGAGCACTGAGAGCCCTCGAAGAATTAACTCGTAGATTCAACGCTCTCAGTCTCAGGGAACAAGGACCGCACTCGACTCATGTTGGTGAACCACCAAATCTTCTTTTAGCCTTTTGGCATTTCCTGGGCGCAATCCGATCCGGCTGGCGCCACAAATTTGCCGAGCGGGCACTGGTGCGACAGCCAGTCCAGTTTCCGCTGGATGATCTCGGGCGAATACTTCGCCAGGTAGTGCTCGATCGTTTCCACCCGGATCCTTATACTTCCTGCTGGCTTGGTCGAATCCAGATCTCCGAATTTGAAGAATAGAGTTCCGGTCGCTTCGACAATCTTCTGCGTCGGCGTGTATGTGGGCTGGTCCATGCCGCATTCGTAACTCGATAACCGCAAGACGCAGGTGATCCACGGACAGCGGGCTGCCACCTTTGCACCCCAGAGGATCTCGTTGGTGTTGCTGCTGTAGGAGGAAACCCATACATCGGCGATGTCGAACGGATTCTTGATTCTTCCTGCGCGCAAGTCCGCTTCGAACAACCAGTTCATCAAATCCAGATTATTCGGCAGGTACTGCAACCAGAGGATGGGATAACCGCGCGCTTGCAGCTCCGCTTCGATTTCATGGCCGATACCGGTGTCCATGTGATACGGGCGGGCGAGAACGAGGATGCACGGCTTCCGGTTTTTCGCGCACCAGCTCAAGATGTCCAGGCTCTGCTGGCGTGCTTTGGCGGTGAACCGCTCGAGAGCCTCGAATCCACATTGCACTGCGTACTCGGTTTCATCGGGGTCCAGATCAAAGACTGCTTGCAAGCCAGTATGCAACTGCTTGCTGATCATGTGCCGATCTCCAAGACTCACGAAAGGCGACGCGTACCTGATGCCGTTCTCCTTGAAGACGTCCCGCTCTTTGAGGAAGCCGGCTTTGATGTTTTCCGGCCCAGCCATCACGCGTGTGCACGTCACGGTGTCCACCACGTGCCCATGTAGAACAGAAGGCAATGAGTGGATCATCGGACTGAGCAAAATATGGATTCTGTTTTTCTGCCCGAAGATCAACTCTCCATAGTGGCCGCTCATGCATTTCACCGGATAACAGCAATCCACCGTTCCTCGCCCTTTACCGAATTCACGCCCCTGCTCTTCGGAAGTGTCGGAGCTGAAGACAATATTCTCCGAGGCGATCCCAATCGCCTTCAGGAATCCTACCCAGAACTGATGGGTCGACCAGATATTCAATACTTTCGGAATCCCGACGCGGAGCTTCGAGCGATCCTTAACCCGAGACGCGCAGGAACGCCTCCTTGCGAATGAAATCGGCCACATTCGGATAGGCATTCTTGGTTCTCTCCATTTCTGCCTTGATAACTTTCATTTCATTCAGATCTTCCAAAAGTCCTTTGGGACAGGAATTATTGACAATGACGCGCTCCCAGCCCGGGGAGAGAGGAACTTTGCTCCAGGGGCGGCCTCGTCCACCATCCAGTGCTACGTCGACGAAACTGCGTTGACAATTTACCGGGCACCAGTGGCAGACAGTTTCCGGTGAGGTTACGGTCCTATATGCCAATGCCTCGATCGCTTCGAAACCACGGAATCGGGTCGCTCCTCCCTTCTTCCACCAATCCAGAGTAACCAGCGCCGCGCCAATGGCGCCCGCTTCGCCCGAGTAGGGGTGTACGACTACTTCTGCGTCCGGAACCTTCGACAGAATGAAGTCCACCTGGGTCTTTACGACCGCGAGATTCTTGTGGGTTCCACCTTGGAGGATGTACTTACGACCGACCTGCCTGAGATTATTCAACCCCCCTGCGTAAACCCAGACATTCAGCGGGAGAATGGCGCACAGTGCGGCAAGAATCTCATCGGCTTGCCAACCTTTGCGCTGCTGATTCACGATGTCACTTTGCAGAAAGACGCCGCAGCCCATCGATAATTGCGGCATGACTTCGGCGCGAAATGCACGATTGGCCATCTCGTCCATGGGAATGTCGAAACGCTCTGCGACACCCTGCAGGAATGCGCCATTGCCGGAGGAGCATTGTGAGTTCAAGCGGAAATCGGTTACGGCGCCGTTATGCAGAATCATAATCTTGACGTCCACTCCACCAACGTCGCAGATGCAGTCGGCGTCCGGGAAATAATGCAGTCCCGCGGTAGCATGCGCTATCGTCTCGACCACGGAACAGTCGGTCCCAAGAATTCCCGTGAGCAAGTCTTTCCCGTAACCCGTTATACCGAGCCCGACGATTTCGGTTTCGCCGACAGCTTCACGAACCTGCCGAAAGAGCACTTTGGCATCCTCGATCGGATTCCCCCGGCTCAGCGCATAACAGGAATAGACCAGGTCTTTTTGCGGCGAGAGACAAACTGCTTTTGCCGTAGTGGATCCAAAATCGCAACCCAGCAATAGATGAGCAGGTTTTCTGACTCGAGCGGCGTTGTTTCGGCCGCTGCTGCTGTCGTCCTGGTCTGCCCTCGCGTTTCTCTTTCCCCCGGAAAACCGAGCTTTGAAGGAATCGAGTTCCTGGTGGTCTTTCCAGAGTCCACTGCGGCCCAGATTTTTCTTTGCCTCGTGCTGCCCCACCTCAATCCACCACTGCAACCGTTCTGCTCCCTGGTAGAGGCCAGTGGATTGCGGTTCGCCGCGGCCGATCTCGACGCAGCCTTGCGCGGCATAGTACACGGCATCCTCGGGAACAATGACCAGCGACGCGGGATCCTTATCCTCCGCCGTACTGATCTTGCGCTCTTTCCAGAGCTCAGACAGGTGATACCGCCATGCTTCCTGCAAACCAGCAAAAAAAAGGTTGGGACCACCCAGCAGGAGAACCTCGGGTGCCGGAGTGTTACCGCGGGTGAGCGTTGCCAGGTTCTGATACACGACAGCCTCGAACAATGAGGCAATGATTTCCTCTACCGGCACTCCCGCCTTTAGCAGCGTATTGGCGTCCGCTTCAGCAAAAATGCCACACTTACTGCTCACTTTGTGGAGGGTATACCCGGCGTAGCGCATCTTTGAAAGTTCTTCGGGTGAAATTTCGAGCTTGCGGGCTGTTTTCTCAATAAACGTGCCCGTGCCTCCGGAACACGCGGCTTGCATCAGGACCTGCTTACCTTTGTTTGTCTCATCGCCGTTGAAGAAAATGGTCTTCATATCTTCGCCGCCGATTTCACTCACGAAACGAACATCCGGGTGGAGTTTCTCGACAGCCGCCGCGACTGCAACCACTTCCTGGATGGTCCTCCCGCCGACCAAAGGCGCTATCAGGCCAGAACCAGAACCGGTAAAAAAAATGCGATCCTGCTGCGGGGAGAGATTGTGATCTTTTTCCAGACGACGGAGGAATTCCAGAACCTTCTCAGCCTGCTTCGTGCCGTGTCGTTCGTACTCGCGCCGAACGAGCTGACCTTCTCTCGTGTAAAGGACGAATTTGCAGGTCGTGCTCCCCACGTCGATACCGCAGGTCTGGCCCACGGCGGGCGTGAGTCGAGCGCCGGTCACGGGACACGGCCTTGCATCCAAAGTTCCGGCCAACGGTTGAATTCGCACAAGCCGCTCGGTGGCCATAAAATGTGGCCCTCTTTTCCTCAAGGATGGGTCTAGTGCGATGCCAGGAGTCAGGGTCTTCCGAGGCCCTTGCCCTTGGCCAGATGCTCCACATAATTCGCCGCATTCCCGACGTAACTGCCGTGCGGTATGCGATAGGTGGCGCGGTTCAATTCCGGATGGTGTTCTTCGAATTTCCGGATGGTCTCGACCGTCAGTCCAGATTTCCGAAGGGCTTCCTCGAACTCCGTTTTGGCCCGTCGCTTCGCTTCGGTGAGTATCATCTGGCATCGGGAAAGGGCATGGACTTCCGAGTCACCCTTGACTTCGATGGGAGCGTAGAGCAGGTCCGGATACTTTCCGAGTACGTTGGCCATAGATCCCACGGACATCGTATTCGGCATGCAGGAATAAGGTGAAAGCTCGCAAGTCATATGCGCTTTCTTGTGCTTATAGGCATGAAGGGCCTTCCCAATCAACATGTGGCCTTCACCTCCGCGCAGTTCGAAATGATAGAAGGGTTCTGCAAGACGCCGCAGTTCTTCCTGATCCGGTAGCTCGTTAGGGAGATTGGCGAGCGCTCTTCGGAAACGGTTGTAAGTGCCGCGGTAGATGCGTTCGAGCGCGACCAGCGCCATATGCTCGAGTCCAGGGTGTTTGCCGGTGGAGTTCCGGTGTTCGAGTTTGCGGATGGTGGGATGCAATAAGTAATGCAACCAGACCGCGACGGGAGGAGAAACAACTTCGGTATCCTCCCGCTCGAGCCATTGCTTGATGTTGTAGTTGCCTTCCCCTTCGTGAGTTTGTAGCCAGAATTCTCCAGTAATTTTCACCCTTGCCTTTACCCTAAGGCGGTCGAGCTTGATCGCGTCCCATTTCCGGCGAACGTCGCGCAAGGCGTCGGTGAAATAACTGCTCAAGATATGCCAGGCCAGCGTGCCGTACTTCCGGCCGCGATCCGGCCGATTATAGAATGTGCCGTACAGGTGTTCGACACTTTCCTTTAACGTGCGGTCCACTTCCCCTGGATTCACTTCATACGGCCTGGTCATGTACTCTAAATCCGTGAGCAGATCGGCGCACAGAATCGCCCAGACCAGGCCGAGACTCAGCGGCAGGTTGATTTCTAGCCCGCCTCCGTCGGCAGACCCCTGGTCCAGTTCGTCCTGAGCCAGCAAGAATAACCGGAAGTCACGCAACCCCAAACCGTCGAGCGCCATGGCATAGGATTCATGATACTGGCCGAATCGGCAGGGACCGCACGCTCCCGCAGTCAGAAAGACGAACTTGTCAGCCACTGCTTGTTTACCCAGCTCAGAAATCTTTTGCTTTAGCAGGTTGACGAGACTGCCTGTGGTGAAGAGAGTGGGGCAGCACGCACCCACGTCAATCAGTTCCTTTCCGGCATCGAGATCGCCGCGAGCAATATTGGGGAGCGGCTCCGCCTTGTAATTCAGGTTGTGAAAGGCGCCCTGCAAGATACGTTCATGTTTCCAAGTCAGGCCACCATAGAGGACGGTCACCCGCTCCCGCTCTTCCCTCTTAAATGGCCTGGGTTTGTAGGCCGTGTAATGATTGACATGGGCTGGAGAACTGGTGTTACTCAGCGAACTAGCGGCGATGATCTGTCCCATCTAGCATTCTCCTGTCTGAATTTGAACCTCTCCGGGTAGCGAAGACTGAACGACACGCTGGTACGACGCCTGGTCAGAAGCATCAATTAAAGCAGCGTGTTTTGGATCCACCGGACAATTCGGCTATTGGAAATTGCAGTTCAAACTGGGAATTGGGCTGGGCGCCAGCCGAGAGAGTGCAACAAAATGCTGTTGAGCGCAATCCTTATTGTTCGACCGATCAGCATTCTGATTTTCAGTTTTGAGGACCGTTTCCTGCAACTACCACGCGTCGCATCAGCCTGAAATGTCAAAAACCGTTCCTAGTCTCGCCTGATGAGGACACCAATGAGCGCAACTTGCGGTGGTACCATGAGCAACGCTTCCTTTGGAGCTTCGGAAACCGAGAAATTCTCCTGGTCTTTCCTTGTTATAATAGGTAAAGGGTTCAGAGTTGACTGCGGGACCCGCCATACTGACCCGGCACATCGTACTGTGTGGCTAGTAGCTTGGAGGCTCCGGTTGTTGAAGTCCGTTATCACATCTCTTGCCGTTCTGTGCCTGCTCATCCTTTCGGCGGTAATCACTCGCAATCGAAGCTTTGCCGCTGAATCTGGTTCCGTGCCTGAGCATCATCTTCGGCTGTACCACACGCATACCGGTGAACGAATCGACATTGTGTACCGGATCGGGGAGACCTACCTTCCCGAGGCAGAAAATCAACTCGATTATTTCCTTCGCGATCATCGGACAGGCGACATCAAACACTACGATCCGAAGGTTTTCGACATTCTCTCGGATGTGGCTGCGGCCGTCGGACATCCGAACGCGGAAATAGAAATTATCTGTGGATACAGAACGCCGTGGAGCAATGAATTCCTCAGGGCACGGTCGGCCGGCGTTGCAAAGAACAGCCAGCACATGCAGGCACATGCCATCGATATTCGCATTCCGGGAGTTGACACGCTGGCGTTACGCAATGCCGCCTTAAAAATGGGTCGCGGAGGCGTCGGTTACTATCCCCGTTCGCAGTTCGTGCACGTCGACACGGGACGAGTGCGCACGTGGTGTTATGGCTGCAAGTCGTCGGATACCAACGCAGAATAATCCCGCCGATAAATCATGATTCAGCCGCGCGTTCAGTTGCCTGAGGCGTAGGCCTCGGCAAACAACTTTCCGAGCGCCAGATCGTACTTGTAGATATCGTCGAAAAAGTAGACTTGGCCGTCTTCCTTGGCGATTGCGGTGCCATAGACAATCAGCACCGGAATTTCATTCGTCAAGTTTACCTGCTGCTCTTTCTGTGCCTTGAAGGCAGCCTCGATGCGCTCTGGCGTCCATCCCGGGTTGTTGCGCAACACCCATTCGGCAAGCGCTTTCGGATTTTCGACGCGTATGCAGCCATGGCTGAAATCGCGCCGGCTCTCACTGAAAAGGGATTGCGCTGGCGTCGAGTGCAGATAGATGTTCTGGTCGTTCGGGAAAATAAACTTGATGAGCCCCAGGGCGTTTTTTGGCCCTGGCTTCTGCCGGACCATCAGTTTACCGGCACGCAACTGTGCAAGAACGTCGTCGCCGATGACTCCATCCGTGATCACCTGGCCGGAATACGTAGCGACCTCAAAATTATTTTTCTGTATATAAGCGGGATCTTTCATTATCTTGGGGATAATCTCTCCCCGCAGGATGCTCGGTGGCACATTCCAGTACGGCCAGAAGATCAGATATTTCATCTGTTCTTCAAGAACAGGAGTCTCGGTCCGCAGGGCGCGACCGACAACGACTCGCATCGTCAGAGCCAGCTTCCCTGGCGCGTCATAAGCGCGCAGAATAAATTCTGGAATATTCACGATGATGGGAGGCTGGGCAAAGCTGTGGGGTAACCAGCGCCACCGTTCCAGAGTCAATCGCAGCGAGCTCACGCGATCGGCCATCGAACGATTCAGCTCGGTTATTGTCTGCGGCCCGAGTTTCCCCGCTGCTTCCAGTCCATGTCGGGTCTGAAAGTGTTTTACGCCATCGACAACAGCCCCCGAATAGATCGGCGAGTCCGGCACGGACAGTGCGAGCGGCAGATCGCCCAGGAACTGCAAGCGCTTGACCAGTTTTCCTGTAGCTTCATAGTCCTGGCCCGGCAGCACAGGCTTCTTTACCTGCGGCAAGGGATCGGCGATTTCGTTCTTCTCCATTTGCAGATAGGTTTGAAGCGCAGCCAGAGTTCGTTGGTATCCCGGGTAAGGTGGTTCAATCGGCGCGAGCGCTTCCTTCACACTCGAAGCGCCCACCACGTTCTGCCACAGAAACACTCCTGGGTCGTGTTTCTGAAGTTCAGGGTCGAAATCTTTGTGAAGGACTTTTGGATCAACTTTTCCAAGATGAAGATCGGAGCCGTAACGAATGGCTGAGACCGTCAGCGCTGCGTCGAATCGCACTAACGCCGATTCTGTCGCTCCGGCCGGATCTTCGAGCGCCTTCAAACGTTCCTGCCAACGCCCGCCATCATAATCCTTACTGTCGAGCCCTTTTTGATCCGCGGCTTCGAGAATGCTGACCAGTTCCAGAGCCTGTGCGGTGGGTTTACCTTCGCTGATCCATCCCAGCCTGTAGCCAGTCTGGTCGTAGAAGCTTTTTACCGCAGCGGCGTGCAGAGAAAATTTTGGCCACTGAAGATCGCCTAGCTTGGCGTCCTCGACAATAGCGCGCAGTTCTTGCTCTCCTGCCGGGGTCAGCGTAGCGGGCCTGGCAGGAGGTCGGTTCAGGGCGTCGCCTTTCGACACTGCGTCAGGTGAACTCTTTCCACTCGAACAGGCTGTGAAGCCCATTCCAAACGCCAAAAGCAGAACGATTCGCATTTTCATAATCTGAACGCAGTCCTAAGAAGTACATCCGCAATAGAAGATAGTTTTACGACAAAAAACCGGGACTCGACATTACCCCTTCTCTTTTCCAAGCCGTTCTAGGACGTACCGTCGAATGTCCAAACTCATATCTTCCATCGGCGCATAATAGCCAAATTCATGCACCCGGGTTCCCAGTCCCTGCTGGACTCGCTTGCAAATCTCCCAATCCTGACGGTTGACAAGGTCCCAGAAATCGACGGCGTCATTCGGATTGAAACCTGATTTAGACACTTCGTCCGGATGAAACAGGAAATCACAAACGATGGTCGTCTGTTTTGGTCCCGTCGGCCAGAGCGAGAACGCCGTGGCATGGTCACAAGCCAGGCTTAACATCATGTTCGGATAAACAAGTTCGCCCTTATGCCTTACTTTCTCATCCTCGTTCAAGCCCGGAAATGGCGCCCGATCCGTCTTCCCTGTCCACGTGAAGGTCGTTGCTCCGTCTTTGTGCGGTATGCCTCGTTCCCAATCGAGCCCGTTTCCCGCCTGCTGCCTGAACGCGGGCACGACTTCGCACAGTTCCGGGTGAACAGGCCCGCAGTGGTAGCACTCGTTGTAGTTCTCCATCACGATCTTCCAGTTTGCTTCGACCTGGTAAACGATTCGTTTCGCCGTTTGAAGTTCCTGCAGCGGATACCGCTTGGTCCGCTCGGCAGCGTCGCCCAGCTGCTTTGAAAGAGGCTGTCCCTCGCGCGCATTCCGTTCTGGCGATAAGTTCAGAAAAACAAACCCGCCCCACAATTCCACTCCCACCGGATAAAGAGAAAACTCCTCTTTGCAGAAACCCTCGCCCTCCTTTACGTGAGGCGCACTCAGTAATTTCCCGTCGAGCGCATAGGTCCACAGATGGTACGGACAGCGAATTCCGTTCGCTCCCAGCATTCCCCCATTCAGTTTCACGCCAGAAGCAAGTTCTTCTTCGGGCGCTCCGACAAGTCGTGTGCCCCGGTGACGGCATACGTTGTAGTGGGCTCGGAGGTCTCCTGCCTTCGTTCGTACCACCAGAATGCTCTCGCCAAGTACATTCAGAACCAGATAGTCACCTGGGTTTAAGAGCTGCTCTTCTCGTCCCGCACAGAACCATTCCCGGCAAAAGATCATTTCCTTCTCTTCGGCAAAAATAGTGTCAGAGAGATAGTAGGAACTTGGAAGCGACTTCTGCAGAATGGAGCGAGTTGTCAGATCGATGCTGCCCATAATCCCTCAACAGTTCAGCTGGCATTCCTATGACAGTTTTTCGATGATCTCTCGTGGAATAGGCTGGCTCTTCGGCTTTGAGCCCGGGCCGGCCGTACGGACCGTCCATACCCGCTTCTCCAGTCCTTCAACCGCCAGCGTTTCGCCGCGAAACAACTTATGCTGCAGGGAAAAGCTGCTCGTCCCCCATTTGGTCACACGGGTTTCCACGCTGACCACGTCGCCAAAGGAAGAAGGCACAAAAAAATTGCAACTCGCTTCGACAAGAGGAATCCCCGCGATCTCGTACTTCTTAAGCATCTCGGCCTTGGTAATCCCCAACGCTTTCTGGAACAACGCATTCGTGCAGGCATCAAAATACTCGAAATATCGAGGAAAAAAAACAATCCCGTACGGATCGCAATCGCCCCATTCAATCTGAACTTCTCTTCGATTCGTCAGCATCTTCTCTAGCCCTGCTCACAGGTCAAACTGGCACTGCCAGAGTTTATCTCAGAGGTCCCTGATTTCCCTATGCGATTTGGTCTTACAGTATGTGTTTACGGTAAACTGTAGGCGAGAGAAGAATCCACCCTATGACTGAAGCCTTTATCTGTGATGCCATTCGCACGCCGATCGGCCGTTATGGCGGAGCGCTCTCCGCCGTTCGCGCCGATGATCTTGCCGCCATCCCCATCAAAGCCCTTCTCGCCCGGTCACAGAACGCCGACTGGAATGCCCTTGACGATGTCATCTATGGTTGCGCGAATCAGGCCGGAGAAGATAACCGCAACGTCGCTCGCATGGCACTTCTGCTGGCCGGCTTGCCCAAAGAGGTTTCTGGCACGACCATCAATCGCTTGTGTGGCTCGAGCATGGATGCGGTGGCCATTGCTTCCCGTGCCATCAAAAGCGGCGAAGTCGACTTTCTCATTGCTGGCGGAGTTGAAAGCATGACGCGAGCTCCATTTGTAATGGGCAAGGCAGACTCCGCTTTCTCACGAGCCCTGAAGCTCGAAGACACCACAATGGGCTGGCGATTTATCAATCCCGCACTCAAAGCCAGATATGGGACAGACCTGATGCCGGAGACCGCGGAAATCGTTGCGGAAGAATTCCACGTTTCACGCGCCGACCAGGACGCGTTCGCGCTTCGCAGTCAGCAACGCGCCGCTGCTGCAATCAAGGCTGGCCGTCTCGCCGAAGAAATCACTCCTGTCGCTATCCCGCAGAAAAAAGGCGATCCCGTGCTCGTCACCGTCGACGAGCACCCTCGTCCGGAGACAACGCTTGAAGGCCTCGCAAAGCTGAAGGGCGTCGTGAAGCCGGAAGGCACAGTCACGGCTGGCAATGCTTCGGGTATCAACGATGGGGCCTGTGCCGTGCTCATCGCTTCCGAGGATGCCGCACGCCGACATGGCTTCACTCCAAAAGCTCGTATCATTGCTGCAGCAGCAGCCGGAGTCGCACCGAGAATCATGGGTATGGGCCCTGTGCCCGCCACGAATAAGGTTCTGGCCAAGGCAAATCTCAACATTTCCCAGATGGATGTAATCGAGCTGAACGAAGCGTTCGCTTCGCAGGGGCTGGCCGTTCTGCGCGAACTTGGTATACCGGACGAAGCCACACACGTGAATCCGAACGGTGGCGCGATCGCGATTGGTCATCCCCTTGGAGCGAGCGGTGCGCGGCTCATCACGACTGCAACCTATCAGCTCGAACGCACCAAAGGGCGCTATGCTCTCTGCACCATGTGTATTGGAGTCGGCCAGGGCATTGCCGTAGTTTTGGAACGTGTCTGACGTCCGGGAGAGCACGGAACGGATGAATCTTCTCGATAAACTTTTTCGCAGCGAACCGATCGAACATGTCTTTTCTGATTCGGAATACTTGCAGAGCCTTTTGCATTTCGAAGCAGCTTTGGCCCGTGCGGAGGCGGAAGCCGGTCTTATCGCTAAACCCACTGCTCGGGCCATTGTTTCGAAATGTCAGGCTGAACTTTTCGACCAGAATGCCATTACGGCCGGTGCAGCGCTTGCCGGTAATGTCGCTATCCCTGTCATCAGGCAACTCACTGCGCTCGTTGCCAGGGATGATAAGGAAGCCGCACACTTCGTTCATTGGGGAGCCACCAGCCAGGACGCAATTGACACCGCGGCGGTTCTTCAGTTGCGACGCGCGATTGAATTAATTGAGCATGATCTGCGCACACTCATCGATATACTTTCTGCTCTTGCGGAAACCCATCGCCACACTCTCGTCGTCGCCCGTACCTGGATGCAACAGGCACTCCCGACCACATTCGGTTTCATCGTCGCGGGATGGCTTGACGCGATCCTGCGCGATCGCGTTCGACTCGAGGACGTCCGTGCACGCAGCCTGACATTGCAATTCGGCGGCGCCGTCGGCACCCTGGCAGCCTTGGGCGACCGCGGACCTGCTGTGGCAAAGGCACTCGCTGCGGATCTTCGCTTTGCACTCCCTGCCGCTCCCTGGCACAGCCATCGCGACCGTTTCGCCGAAGTAGCAACCACGCTGGCTCTCTTCTCTGGAACACTCTCAAAAATTGCCTGCGATATCTCTCTGCACGCGCAAACGGAAATTGGCGAACTTTCGGAACCCGTGGCCGATGGCCGTGGAGCCTCTTCGACGATGCCTCACAAACGCAATCCTTTAACCTGTGCCGTTGTTCTGGCTAACGGCCGCCGCGTTCCAGGGCTGGTAAGCACGATGTTGAGTTGTATGGTGCAGGAGCAGCAGCGTGGCCTTGGCACCTGGCACGCCGAATGGGAAACGCTGCCCGAAATTGTCCGCCTCACTGGTGGCGCCTCGTTCCACCTGGCGCGCATGCTGTCAGGGCTCGTGGTTCACACGGAGCGGATGAGACAAAACCTCGATCTCACGAACGGTCTGATTTTTGCCGAAGCGGTGACATTTGCTCTCGCCAAACATATTGGCAAAACACGGGCTCATGATCTGGTAGAAACCGCCTGCAAGAAGGCAATCGCTGAGAAACGACACCTGCGGTCCGTGCTCGAGGAGGACCCGTCCGTAATCAGTCATATACCCGGCGTTGAACTCGACACGTTCTTTGACGCAACAAACTATCTCGGCAGTTCTGAGCTCTTTATCGACAACGTTCTTAGCCTTGCCAAAGGGTAATCTGAGCCCCGTTTGAGGGTGCGCAATCCGGAGGAAGTGATGCCGACTGCAAAACTGGCCGACGCCGAAATCTACTATGAATTTTCGGGCAACGAAACGGCTCCTGTCGCAGTCCTTTCGAATTCTCTCGGCACCAATCTCCATATGTGGGATTCGCAGGTTGCAGAATTCACGAACCACTTTCGCCTGCTGCGCTACGACACTCGCGGCCATGGCAGGTCCACCGTTACCTCTGGCCCCTACTCGATAGACCAATTGAGCAATGATGTCCTGCACATGCTCGACGCACTGAATCTTCCGAAGGTCTATTTCTGCGGGGTCTCTATGGGCGGAATGACCGGCATCTATCTCAGCACTCATTTTCCGGATCGTTTCCACAAGATTGCTGCGTGCAGCACTGCCGCAAAGATCGGTACACAGGAATCCTGGAACGGACGTATCGAGGCTGTCAGAAAAGGTGGAATGAAGGCCATTGCAGGCGCGGTACTCGATCGCTGGTTTACCCAGTCCTTCCGCACAACTCATCCCGGCGAACTCACACGGATGCACGGAATGCTCGAGGCTGCCGATCCTGAAGGGTATATCGCAAACTGTGCCGCTGTCCGCGACGCTGATCTTCACGCTTCACTCCCGAGTTCGAATGTCCCCATGCTGGTCATTTCCGGGACGCACGATCCCGGCACTCCACCCGCCGACGGCCGCTATCTCGCCGAGCACATTCCCGGCTCGCGCTTTGTCGAGGTTTCCGCGTCTCACATTTGCAATATCGAAGCGCAAGTCGCATTCAATCGGGAAGTCTTGTCTTTCTTTCTCGCCTGACAAATAGGGAGCAACCGCATGGATGACCGCAAACGCCTTGACGATGGAATGAAAATTCGCCGCGAAGTTCTTGGCAACGCGCACGTTGATCGTGCACGGTCCGAGCAGACCGACTTCAATGCTGAATTTCAGGACTTGATTACCCGGTATGCGTGGGGTGAAATCTGGGCGCGTCCGGGTCTTGAGAGAAAAACTCGCAGTTTGATCACCATCGGGATGATGGTTGCCCTCAACCGTCCGGACGAATTGCGTCTCCATCTTCGCGCTGCGCTTGATAATGCCGTCTCGCGCGACGAGCTTCGTGAGGTGCTGCTCCACTCGGCGATTTACTGCGGGGTTCCTGCCGCCAATTCTGCGTTTCACATTGCCGCGGAAGTCCTGGCAGAGAGGAACCAGTAGCCCCGACTGATTTTGAAGAGAACACTTTTGGGCCAGGAAAGCGGTGCATCATGAAATATCGAATCGGCATCTGGGCGGCTACAGGCTTTCTTGTTGCAGGTTGCTGGGCAATCTATTTCCTTCTCAAAGACAAGGACCTTCCGATCGAACCGCTAGTGTCCTCTCTTCTGAAGATAACCTGCCCCATTGCGATTGCCGGCTTACATCACCCCGTGAACATTTATTCGACGCTTGCTGCAAATGCTGCCACATATGCAGTGCTCGGACTATTGGTGGAAGCCTTGCGTCCGCGACGAAGCCAGTAAACAAGCCAAGGCAGGTTACCGGCAAAGCGAACGACCTCAGTTGCTCGGGCTACCAGGCGAAAGCTCATCTGTCTTAGCAGTATCCCAGGATAGACATGATCATTCTCGGAGAAGCAAGCCGGAATGGTTCAACCTCTCTGCACATTGGGCAGATGGCGTCCACGTCGCGTGAGTACGGGAAATCCACAAGAAGATTGCCGCGGAATTGAATGAGCTGAAGGAGTCGAGTCGAACTGTCTTTGAACGATAAAGGGTCGCTCGCCTTCCGGTGGTCCTGCCAAGCAGCCTCGACACGTTCAAGGTGAATGAATTCCAGGAGCGACTTGAAATCCTCGGCGTTCTTCCGAGCGACCATCGCGCCATGCTCGATATCCATCAGCAGCCTTCCGGTCCTCGCTGCGAGATCCTCCAGTGAGACCACCTTGATCACAGTCGATCCGAAAGAAAGGGGATGGCTTCTTTCGATGGTTGCTCCACAGGCACGGAAAACGTCGATACGCAAACATTCATGGGGGTCGACAAGTTGGACGAGTATTTTGCCCTCTGGAGCCTGGGGATGAACGTGGCGAACCAGAAATGTCTCGGCAAGGGCAGCGGGTACGGAAGCAAATGACTCCACAACAATGTCTACGTCATTGAGCGACCGTATACGCGGACCCCGCCCAAGGCCAGCTATTTGTGCTTCAAGGGCGAGCCCCCCTGTAAGGGCGAAGTTGTCGAGACCCGAGCGTGCAGACTTTTCCAGGACGCGACGGACACGAGTTGTATCGACAGGAGCTAGGAATTGTTCAAAATTCACACGTCGCATCATATCCGACGGTCAAATAAATCTGCAATCGACTCGAGTTCGGTTCACACCGGGAAGATCCTCTTATTCCCAGTTCAGGCCAGCTATACTTAGCTGACTCGGCCCAACTTGTCCCGAACACATAATCCATAAGGCAAGGAGCTGTTACGATGCTGCGCACTTTGATTCTGGTCGCACTTTTCCTTGGCACGATGTTTCCCCAACAGTCTTCTTCCGATGGCGATGAGAAAAGAATCATCGCCCTTGAGAACATCTGGAACCAAACGCAAATTAACCATGATGCGGATGCGATGGGGAGCATGCTCCATCATGATTTTGTCTTTACGGATTATGACGGCAGCGTAATGTCAAAACCTCAATTCCTGGTTTCGATTCGCGATGCTTCGAATAAACTGACTCTGGAAGTGTCAGACGACATGAAGTTGCATCGTTTTGGCGATACCGTCGTCGTGACTGGAGCGACGCACGAAAAAGGCCAGCTCAGAGGCAAAGCTTATGAACACTACGGCCGGTTCACTGATACCTGGATCAAGCACGACGGAGAATGGATTTGCGTCGCAAGTCAATTGGGACTGCTTCAGAAATGAGCCCTCTGTCACCATCTTCGGCACAAGCTGAGTGTCAAGTGGGCGGCGCTGCTCCGCGATAAAACCGCAAGTCCCCGGCATTGCGCGCTGGTACACTTCCAGACACTCCGCGGCTCGAGGCAAGTTGAGATAGATTGGCTGTACGTAAATCCAAGCCGCTCAGGGCCAGATGCTGCTACGACACTGATGTGTGGGAAGCGCTCACAAAACGGATCGCAGAATCATGGGCGGCGTATGGTGCGTTTGAGTGGATGGCATTCGCGTATCTGGGCGCCTCAAGCGTATTGATATGCATTTTCGCAGGCAATCTTGTCTATCCGTTGCAGCTTCTTGCCACACAAGCACTCGTTGCGACACTTATACTGAGCCTTTGTTGGGTTCAGGCACACACAGCATCCAGGGCCCGGCCGGCGGTAGCGTCGTTTTCTTCAAGGTGGTGGCACTTCTGGCGATACTGGTATCCGCACCTCTTTTTCCTCTTCTGTTTCGAAGAGCTTGCCTACCTGATGACCCTCTACACGGCACACTGGCAGGATGCCAAACTGATCGCCTTCGATTACTGGCTGACTGGAGTTTATCCCTCTGTCTGGGCGGAACAGTTTGCCACAGTTCCTCGCAATGAGTTTATGCAATTGGCATATCTGTCTTACTTCACCTATTTGCTGATCCTGGGTGGAATTCTCTATGTAAGACGCGAGTGGTGGGCTTACTGGTCTGTGATGACCTACTCGATGGCGGGTTACATGATCGGCTATTTTATCGCGATGTTTTTCCCGGTGGAAAGCCCGTGGTTTGCGATGGCAGGCTCCTGGAATGCTCCGCTCGTTGGGGGACCGATCACCGCAACAGTGAATCTCATAGAGCATTTTGGCCGTGTGCGAGGCGCAGCTTTTCCCTCGGCGCACGTGACCGGAGCCACCGCTGCGCTCTGGGGCGCATGGAAATTCCGGCGTAAAATGTTTTGGATCTTGCTTCCGGTATTTCTCGTCATGTGCGCGAGCACAGTGGTCGGCCGATACCATTACGTAGCGGATGTTCCCGCCGGGATAGCTACTGGAACACTGGGTTTTTTGATCGGTTCCTGGGTGATGAAGTGGGCCGGGGCTGCGGGGATCCCGCCAGAGAGTCGGAATGCCGCGCAAAATGTCTTATAGAGAACCGGGCGACCCCTGAAAGCGTCGCCCGGTTAGTTTCAGGCTTTCGAAACGTTGGACACAATCACGCGGATGCAGCTCGGGTGCTCAGGAAGTCCTTCGCTTTGGCGACCTCTGCGTCCCACGTTGTAAGTTGCTCGGGAGTGAGGAACTTCTCGAGCTTCTCGCGCCCGGCGGCACGATTCTTGGCGATATATTTTGATAGATCTTCCCGCGAGAGCTTTGGGTTTTCCTTGCGGTATTCTTGCAGCATCTCGTATTTCTCGGTCAGGAAGGTCTTTAGACTATCCTTCTGGTGATCTGACAGATTCAGTTCCGAACCAAGACGCTTTAATTCAACTGCTATGTTGTTGAGTTCATCCGGGGTCATTTCGTTTCTCTATCTTTCTGGGCGGACTTCGATTTGGGAGATGGAAACACTCTGGCAGGCGGGTTCCAGTAAAATGCGATCTGGAATGAATCCAGTTTCCTCTCGAGAGCCTCACGATAGGAGGGCGTTGTATGGACGTCAAGAGCTAATACACGAAACAAGCGAGCGCGCGTATGATTTAATCGATCTGTAACGCGTCCCGAGACTCCCGGTTCGTAAATCGCTTTTAAATCAATACGAATCAACGCCATGGACCGAGTGAGTCGGCCTTAGTGCAGTGCGTCCATGAGCGTCTTAAGCACTTCTTTTAAGGGAATTTGGGCCGTGAGTGCTGGAATCATGGGGATAACCAGCCCTACAAGGAGAGCAATCGCGGCACTTTTTTGAAATGGAACGATCGACATTTCTTCCACATTCCTGAAGCTGGCCGAGATGTCTGCCAGGGAGCTTACGTCCGAAGTGCCGAGAAGGGATTCGACATGATCGTTGCGCTCGTCGATCCATTTGCTGCGAAATTGCAGCGAATGGAGGTGTCGAAGTGATCCATATTTGAGACCGCCGTCCTTTTTCTCTCGAATCAGTTTTGGAGTAAACAGTAGAAGCGGTAGCAAGAAGATGGCAAGCACAAGAACGGCGAGTACTCCTGCCGGGAACTTCAAAGACAGAAGCGAGATATTTTCCGAGAGAATCTGATAGCGCCAGTTAGCACCGATAACAGCGGACATGGCGAGAACGACCGGCACAAAAGCCTTGGGAATTTCGCCGAGAAAACCAAGTCCCGCGGCAAGGTCGCCGTCAGTCGCGTCCAGCTGCAAGTCGAGGCGGGAAATATCGCGGAGCACGAGTATCCAGATAATCCACTTCCAGATGGCGAGTGCCAGCAACCCGAGGAAAAGAGCATGGGCAACAAGCAGGGAATAATAGCCAGCAGGCGTGAAGGACCCCCTAGCGGAGTCAATCGCCCAGGAGGTGTTGCGCAAACGGCCTGACTGCAACATGTACGCAATCTGCAGATAGACGGCGACGACAATCAAAATCTCGGGCAGCTTGGTGTCGCGCAGGCGAACCGCTTTCTGCATTATTTTCTGAAACACTGGAAGGTCGCCCGTGCGCACAAGATTGGCGTCGAGAAAGTGCTGGCCCATTTCCCTGAAATGAGTCTCCATCGTGACCTGTCCGACGAGCAGTAGAGGAATGGCGATGAAGATACGAGCATAGACGCGATAGTCGGTGAGGAAAGCGTAAAGATCGTTGCCCGCGCCCGATCCGGCATGAGTGGCCACAAGAACAAGCATCGGGAGCCACGCAATGGCAATGGCCAGAGGTAACCGGAGCGAGAGATTCCAGTTGTTCGGCCGGATCAGCCTCGCTTTTTCCTGGACCCAATAGAAACTGCCACCGCGAATAAGAGAGATTGGACTTTCAGGATCAGCGTAATTCACAGGAGGTCCTTTAAACGGGCGAGAGGCCGGATAAACGTTAGAGAAATAGTAGCCGCGAATAAGGGGGGCGGCCAGAACAATCGGGGTACCTGGGGGGTGCCAGTCCAATTGGTCAAGTGGTGCTCCAGCCGCCCGTCTCGCGTTTCAGTGTGAGAAAGTTAACGTTTCGGTGACCGAAAGGATACCCGGAAAACTACTCAAGGTATGGGTAGGAGAAATGCGGAGAAAGCGGGTACCGAAGGCGCAAGTATTCCCCGTACTTTCTTTTCGCTTCTGCTCCTCACTCAGCAGTTCCCTCCCATTCTCCCCTGTGGCTTCTTCTCCGGCTCTGCGGACAACTCTCGACTCAGGGGGCCCTCAGCCAGACTCTTATCCTGGGCGCGGGCGGATGAAAATGCTTTCTTGTGATCCAAGCGATGGTGTATAAGAGTTGCCGACTGACCGGGAAGGCAGACCCTCAACGGAAATCTACGGAGAAAACGAAATGAAGAGATTGCTCATCGCTTCACTTGTTATGGCCATAGCCGTCATCGCGCTTCTGGTAGGAGTCGTGCAGGCTCAGAAATCGAAACAGGTTATCTACGTGTCGTCCGCAAAAGGTAGCTATACGGCGTCGCCGGGGGTGGCTGGGGTATCCATGCAAGCAATCTGGGGCGAGGCCGACAAGGGACCTCATGCTACCTTCACCAAGTTCGAACCCGGATATGACGCGGGCGTGCATACACACACGAGTGACATTTCTATCGTCGTCATCAAAGGCGCGTACGTTTACAAGGATGAGGCGGGGGAAAAACGTGTTGGGCCAGGCGACTACCTCTTCGTGCCAGGTGGCCACAAGCACAGTAGCGGCGGGGACAAGACTGAAGGCGCCCTCTTTTACGAAGAAGGTAGCGGAAAATTCGACAGGATACCCGCTAAGTAATAACGCCCCAGACGCAGAAAGACTTGAGACGAAAGGCTACCCGACGATGGGTAGCCTTTTTTTTGAAGTGAGGTTGCCGTAATTGAGCTGCTTCTGGTCATGTTCGATGCGAAAAACCCCTGCCTAGTCGTTAAATACGTTCGCCCGCAGCGTATAGGAACTGAGTACTTTCATGTAATTGCCGCGCTCGAATGCGGCCGGGTCCGGTACAGAGCCATGACTCATACTTCCGCACATCTGCTGGATTGAGGAATACTCGTGCTCGTCAAGCCAGCGGCTCAATTCCTTCAGAACATAAGCAGCATGTTGCACTCCATTGCGGAGCAGGGCCGATGTCATGAATGCAACCTTCGCCCCGGCCAGCACGCATTTGATCAGGTCTTTCGAAGTATGCACGCCTCCCGTGATCCCGATGTCTGCTTTCACGTGCCCGTAGAGAATGGCCGCCCAATGGATGCGCAGCAACAGTTCTTCCGGCCGGCTCAATGCCAGGCTCGGACTCACGATCAGTTGTTCGATGTCAAAATCCGGCTGGTAAAACCGATTGAATAGGATGATTCCGTCGGCATGCGCTTCATCAAAGCGAACGCCCATGTTCGCCGGAGCACTGAAGAAGGGAGAAAGCTTTACCGCCAGTGGCACGCGCAGGCTGCGCTTCAATTGCCGTACCAGCTCGATGTAGTTCTTCTCCACTTCCGCACCGCTGATGGCCGGGTCGGTGACAATTGAATAAATATTCAGCTCGATCGCGTCGGCACCTGCTTCTTCCATCATTTTGCCGTATTGCAGCCATCCACCTTTTGAAATCCCGTTCACGCTTGCGATGACGGGAATATCGACCGCTTCTTTTGCGTGACGGATCAGTTCCAGATACCCATCCGGCCCCAGATTATATGTCTGCAGGTCGGGGAAAAAGTTCGAAGACTCCGGGAAGCTCTCAGATCCGCGCGCGAGGTCGGAGTCCACCGCCATACTTTCCAGTTCCAGTTGTTCCTCGAAGAGCGACGGAAGGACAACGCCGGCGATTCCGTGATCCTCCAGGCGCTTGATGTTATCCACCGATTCGCAAAGTGGTGAGGCAGAGGCGAGCAGGGGTGCCTTCAGATTCAATCCGAGATACTTCGTTGACAGGTCGCTCATTCCTCTTCCCCTCCTTTCTTTACGCTCGTAGTCGTCTCTTCCGGATCAGGCGGCGCCACGGGGGCAATGTGTGGAGAGTCCGACCGCCCAGCCATGGCGGCCCGGTTCGAATACACTCTCCACTGCCGTTCCACATCGTCCTGGGCCATCTTCAGCAGTTCACGTGCGGCCACTGGATCGCTGCGCACGAGCATCGTGTATCGAGCTTCCTGATAGGCGTATTCCTTGAGCGGAATGCTCGGCGCTTTGGAATCCAGCATGAACGGATTCTTCCCTTCCGCGCGCAGTGACGGGTTATAACGCATGAGCGGCCAGTATCCGGCGAGCACAGCCTTTTTCTGCTGATCGAGCCCGTTCGACATGTCGTATCCGTGAGCAATGCAATGGCTGTAGGCGATGATCAACGATGGCCCGTCATGGGCTTCCGCTTCGATAAACGCCTTCACAGTATGCGTATCGCTCGCTCCCATCGCGACGCGCGCCACGTATACATAGCCGTAGCTGACCATCTCCATGGCCAGATCTTTCTTCCCCGTATGCTTTCCACCGGTCGCGAACTTCGCGACCGCACCCCGTGGTGTAGCCTTGGACATCTGCCCACCGGTGTTTGAATAGACTTCCGTGTCCAGCACCAGCACGTTCACGTTCCGCCCCGAACCCAGCACGTGGTCCAGGCCGCCAAAACCGATGTCATACGCCCAACCATCACCGCCGACAAGCCATACGCTCTTCTTCACGAGAATGTCTGCGATTGGCAGTAACGCTTGCGCCTCGGGCGAGTTCAGAGCGACGAGTTTCTTTTTCAGCTCCAGAACCCGCTTGCGCTGCTCCTCGATGCCCAGCTCTTTCTTCTGATCCGCGTTGAGCAACCCGTTCGTCAGTTCATCGCCGATTTGGCTGCTGAGTCTCCTGAGCAGGTCCCTTGCATACCCCGTTTGTTGATCGACCGCCAACCTCATGCCCAGTCCGAACTCGGCGTTGTCTTCAAACAGCGAGTTCGACCACGTTGGCCCCCGGCCAGCCTTGTTCTTTGTGTACGGTGTTGTTGGCAGGTTTCCGCCATAAATCGATGAGCAGCCTGTGGCATTGGCTACGAGCAGTCGGTCACCGAACAGTTGTGTCAGCAGTTTGATATACGGCGTTTCACCGCAACCCGCGCAAGCTCCTGAAAATTCAAACAGCGGTTCCAGCAGCTGCGAGTCCTTCACCTGGCCGTGGGACAACCGGTTTCGGTCAAATTCCGGCAAGGAAAGGAAATATTCCCAGTTGACGCTTTCTGTCTTCCGAAGCGGATCTTGCGGCTCCATATTGAGTGCTTTGTGCTTCACTTCGCTCTTGCTCTTTGCCGGGCAGACCTCGACACACAACTTGCATCCAGTGCAGTCTTCAGGTGCCACCTGCAGCGAATAGCGCATCGTTTCAAATTCACGCCACTTCGGTTTCACATGCTTGAATGTGCCCGGCACGTTATCGAGCAACGTTGAGTCGTAGACCTTCGCCCGAATTACCGCGTGAGGGCACACCAGAACGCATTTTCCGCACTGTATGCAGAGGTCGGCATCCCAGACGGGAATCTCTTTCGCAATGTTCCGTTTCTCCCACATTGCCGTACCGGTCGGGAACGTCCCATCCACTGGCATAGCGCTGACGGGCAGCATGTCGCCGTTTCCGGTAATGATCGTGCCCAGAACGTTGCGCACAAACTGCGGAGCCTCGGACGATACGGCAGGCAGCATGTTGAACACGGCA
Organism: Candidatus Acidiferrales bacterium; assembly: GCA_963723725.1. Classification (GTDB taxonomy): domain Bacteria; phylum Acidobacteriota; class Terriglobia; order Acidiferrales; family UBA7541; genus Acidiferrum. Next base: position 1,028,004 of record CAVRSA010000003.1, on the reverse strand, counting down.
GTTGCCGTCTCTGGCACCGTCACTTCATGCAGATTGGCAATCGCCTGGTCCACAGCAGCGTAATTCTTCTGAACCACTGCTTCGCCGCGCTTTCCGTACGTGTCCGAGATTGCTTTCTTGATGGCCGCAATCGCCTCTTCGCGCGGTAATACACCGCTGATGGCAAAGAAGCATGTTTGCATGATGGTATTAATCCGACTGCCCATGCCGGCTGCGCGGGCAACGGCGTAGCCATCGATCACGTAAAACCGGAGCTTTTTCCTGAGAATCGTCTCCTGCACCTGTTTGGGAATATGATCCCAGATCTCTTCCGGCCCAAACGGCGTATTCAGCAGGAACACGGCGCCTGGCTCGGCAGCCGAGAGCACGTCAATGCGATCCATGAACTGGAACTGATGACACGCCACGAAATTCGCCTTGGTGATCAGGTAGGTTGAACGAATCGGATCTGGTCCGAAACGCAGGTGCGATACGGTAATCGCTCCCGCCTTTTTCGAGTCATACACGAAATATCCCTGGGCAAAATTATTTGTTCCTTTTCCAATAATCTTGATGGAGTTCTTGTTCGCACCGACCGTCCCGTCAGACCCCAGGCCGTAGAAGAGTGCGCGGACTGTCCGCGGATCTTCGGTCGAAAACTCCGCATCGTAGGCCAGGCTCGTGTGCGTTACATCATCATTGATGCCCACGGTGAAATGATTCTTGGCTTCGGGCTTCTGCAGTTCATCAAACACTGCCTTTACCATGGCCGGCGTAAATTCCTTGGACGACAACCCATACCGCCCGCCAATAATCCGGGGAATTCCCGCGGCGGGATGCGCCGCATATCGCTCCATGTAGGTCGTCAATACATCCTGATACAGAGGTTCGCCCAAACTTCCCGGCTCTTTCGTCCGGTCGAGCACTGCAATCGATTTCACGCTTGGGGGAATGGCCGCGAGGAACGCTTCCGCGGAAAACGGCCGGAATAACCGAACTTTCAGCAGTCCAACCTTTTCGCCGCGCTTCGCGAGCGTATCGACGGCTTCTTCCGCTGCTCCGGCAGCCGAACCCATCAGTATGATGAGCCGCTCGGCATCGGCGGCACCGTAATAATCAAACAGTCTGTATGCACGACCGGTCTGCTTCGCAAATCGGTCCATCACGTCCTGCACAATCGTCGGGCAAGCCCGGTAAAACGGGTTGCATGCCTCGCGCGCCTGGAAAAACACATCGGGATTTTGCGCAGTCCCTCGCAGGCTCGGCCGATCGGGCGTCATTGCGCGTTCGCGATGCTGCCGAACGAACTTGTCATCGACGACCGCCCGCAAATCATCGTCGGAGAGGGGTGTAATCATATTTACTTCATGCGATGTACGGAATCCGTCAAAGAAGTGCAGAAAGGGTACGTGGGCTTCGAGCGTTGCCGCTTGCGCGATGCATGCCAGATCGCTCGCTTCCTGAACCGAATTCGACGACAGCAGTGCAAATCCGGTCCCTCTGGTCGACATCACGTCGCTATGATCGCCAAATATCGAGAGCGCATGAGTGGCGAGCGTCCGCGCTGCAACGTGAATCACGGCCGCCGTCAGCTCGCCAGCGATCTTGTACATGTTCGGGATCATCAGCAGGAGACCCTGTGAAGCCGTGAAGGTAGTCGCGAGAGATCCTGCCTGAAGTGCACCGTGCAGTGCACCCGCGGCCCCGCCTTCGCTCTGCATCTCCATCACGTCCGGGATTGCGCCCCAGACATTCTTCTTTTTCTCTGAATTCCACTGATCGGACCACTCGCCCATAGGCGATGACGGCGTGATCGGATAAATCGCGATCACTTCATTCAGACGGTATGCAACCGATGCGGCTGCTTCGTTGCCGTCCACAATCGACATATTCCTATTCATGGGGTCTCCGGGTTGGTACAAGAAAATGGTAGGTCGCCCGGGATTTGAAAGCAACGAAAACATCAGTAAAAATGAGGGTATTTATGATATCGCGTCTCTTGTGACGCGCGTCACTGCGGCTTCCTGCTTTTTCTCTTTTTTTTTAGGTAGCCGATTCCCACTCCGCTTCAGCCGGCGGCAGCGTATCGGTGTCGCGTGCAAATGTGACGTACAGGGTCGGGAGCAGATAGATACTCAGCACCAGCGCTGCGAGCAATCCGCCCACAATCACAATCGCAAATGGTCGCTGCGAGTCAGAGCCTATTCCCTTGGACATTGCCGCGGGCAGGAGTCCCAAGATCGCGACCAGCATTGTCATCATGATGGGCCGCAACCGCAGCACGGCTCCATGCACGGCCGCGTCTTCAATCGAACTGCCCGCCGCTCGCAGGTGATTGATGTACTCCACCATGATGACGCCCGTCTGCACCGACACACCAAACAGCGCCAGGAAACCGACTCCGGAGGAGACACTGATATGTTCTCCGGTAATGAGCAAGGCCAAAAAGCCCCCGAGCGGGGCCATCGCGACATTTCCCAATACGAGTAGTGCCCATTTAGGCGACTGGAACATGCTGTAGAGAATCACGTAGATCAGGAGCAGGGTAATCGGAAGTACCAGCATCAATCGCTTTTCTGACCGCTTCTGGCTTTCATATTCTCCTGCCCAGTCGAGGTAGTATCCTGGTGGTAATTTCACTTCCCTGTTCACCCTGGCTATCGCCTCTTCGACCGTGCTGCCCAGATCACGCCCTCGCACGCTGTATTTGATCGCAACGTAACGCGAGTTTGCCTCCCGATAAATTTCTGAAGCGCCGTCGATCGTCTGGACGTCGGTCACCTGTGCGAGCGACACCCGTTCTCCCGTCGGAGAAACGATCCGGATGTTCTCGATCGCTTCCTTGGTATCGCGGTAAGGGGCCTGGTAGCGAACCGTCAGATCGTATCGCCTCTCTCCATCGAGCACCTGGGTCACTGCCTTGCTTCCGACCGCTGTCTCGATCGCATCCTGAATATCGGACACGTTTAGCCCAAAACGCGCGGCCTTCGTCCTGTTCACCACAAAATTCAGGTTTGGCTGCCCCAGGACGCGGAACAGCCCCAAGTCCTGAATGCCGGGAATCGAACGCATCAGACCGACAATCTGGTCTGCTTTGTCCTCGAGCGTATGCAGATTCTCACCGTAGATCTTTACCGCCAGTTCTCCCTTGACCCCGCTAACCGCTTCCTCCACGTTGTCTGAAATCGGTTGCGAGAAATTCCACAAGACTCCTGGAATCTTGTTCACTTCCTTATCCATCGCTGCAATGAGTGCTTCTTTGTCCTCTTTAAAGACCGGGCGCCACTGGTTTTTGGGAAACAGGTCAACAAAGTATTCGGTGTTGTAAAAGCCCGTTACGTCGGTACCGTCATCGGGTCTTCCGACCTGTGATACGACCTGCTTCACTTCTGGAAAAGACGCAAAGATGATTCGCGCCTGGTTCATGACCTTGGTTCCTTCAGTCGGTCCGGTACTGGGCGCGAGCGTGCCTCGTGCCCAGATCGCACCTTCATCCAGGTGCGGCAGGAATTCAGATCCGATCACGCCGCTATAAAGCAACAACGCCGAGAGCAGCGGAACACAAGCTCCGAGACTCAGTGTAATTTTCTTGTGGTCGATCGCCCATCGCAGCGAACGGCTGTAGCGGTCGCGCAGAAATTCCATCAACGGGTTGTGCCATTCCTTGATTCCGTTGCGGAACAGCACTTCCGCCAGCACGGGTGCAATTGTCATTGAGAAAATCAACGCGCCCAGGAGTGCAAACGCAACGGTCCAGGCCATCGGGCGGAACAATTTGCCCTCGACACTCTGCAGCGTGTAGATCGGCATGTACGCCGTAATGATGATGGCGATGGCATAGAAGACCGGCCGCTGAATTTCATGTGCCGCGTCCCGGATGCGCTCGAGAGGAGTTTTCTGCGCCGCGCCTGGTAAACCAAAATGGCGCACGATGTTCTCGATCACAACAACCGCGCCATCCACCACCATCCCGAAATCCAGGGCACCGAGGGAAAGCAGGTTCGCCGGAATCTTGTTCAGGTCAAGACAGATCGAGGCAAACAGCAGGGAAAAGGGGATGGTCATCGCCACGATCAGCGCGCCCCGCACATTTCCCAGAAAGAAAAACAAAATCACGGAAACCAGCAGCACCCCTTCCCCGAGGTTGTGCAGGACGGTGTGGGTGGTATAGTGCACGAGTTCGCTGCGATCGAGGAACGGAACGATTTGCACGCCTGGCGGCAAAATTCGCTCGTTTAACTCCTTCACCTTGGCGTGAATGCCCACCAGAGTGGAGTCGGACTCCGCCCCTTTCTGGAGCAGTACGATCCCTTCTACAACATCGGGATCATCGATAATCGTCCCATCATCCCGGCGAATCGCTTTTCCGATCTGTCCCAGGCGGATCTTCGGTCCTTGCACGACCGAGGCAACATCTTTCACCCTGATCGGTGTTCCGTTCTGCGTCTTGAGCACCGTCTCTTCAATATCGGCTACATTCGTAAACAGACCGACCGCGCGAACGTTGATCGCCTGTGATCCCTCTTCGATAAAACTGCCGCCCGCGTTCACGTTGTTGTTGGTCAGTTGCTGCTCTACCTGCCCGATCGTCAGACCGTAGGACACCAGTTTTGCAGGATCGACCTTTACCTGATATTCCCGGGTGGTCCCCCCAAAGCTCGAGACATCAACAACATTCGGCACCGATTTGAATTGTTTTTCGAGTATCCAATCCTCGATCGCTTTGAGCTCCATCAAGTCGTACTTCGGATTGGTGCTTTTTAGCGTGTACCAGTAGATCTGGCCTACCGGGCTGTAATCCGTGCCGATCTGCGGCTGCAGGTTATTTGGCAGGGTCACCTGTCCCAGACGTTCCGAGACTTTTTGCCGGTTCCAGTCGTTACTCGAGGAATCGTCAAAAATCAGCATCACGCTTGAAATACCGAACAAGGAAAAGGACCGGAGATGCGATAAATGAGGTAATCCGTTCATCTGAATTTCGATGGGGATCGTTACCTGCTGTTCGACTTCCTCTGCTGCACGTCCCGGCCACTGCGTAATAATCTGCACATAATTGTTGGCAACGTCCGGATACGCTTCGACCGGCAGCTGGTGAAAGGAAATAGCGCCCCAGATGAGCAGGAGCACCGCGATCGCCAGAACGATGAATCTGTTGTCTAGTGCGAAATCCACAATCGCGCGAATCATCGAGTTTTCCCCGTGATAACTTCTCTTCCCATCGGTCGTTACTCTTCCGTGGTATTTTGCATTACGAGTGCGTTGCCAACGACTTCCTGTCCAGGATCGATTCCGGAGGAAATAGCCTGCATCTTGTTCGGGAGACTGGGCCCTGCTTTTACCTCAGCGCGCCTGAACTTCCCATTCGCAGCCGGCAGATATACCCAGTCCCGGTCATGCAGGTGCAGAATCGCTGGCGCGGGAACGACAGCGAAGCGCTCCTTCTTTGGTCCCTCGAAGTTTGCGGTAACAAACATCCCGATTCTCATCAAACCTTGGGGATTTTCGACCTCGACGCGGACTTTTGCGGTTCGCACATTCGGATCGAGAATGGGTCCGATATTGCTGATCCGGCCCTTCAACAGCTTGTCCGGATACGCGTTCAGCCGGATGTCCGCCAGCTCTCCGATATGCACATTCGCCAGATCGTTTTCATAGACGTCGCAGACCACCCATACATCTGACAGATCGGAAATGGTGAACGGATTGGCCCCTGACAAGCCCTGGACCCCCGAAGCGTTGGTTACCTGCTGATCTGTAATCACTCCCGAAATGGGTGCGACGATGTTTACGACTGCTCCTGGATGTTCCTTATCCACTCCAAGCACCCGCAAGTGTTCAAGCGTCGTTTCCACATCCACTTTTGCCTTTGCTTCCGCGTCTTCAGCCACCTGGAAGTCATTCAGCGAAATGGCTCCCTTGTCATACAGCAATTTCGCTCGTTCAAGCTGTTTTTGGGCCAACGCTTCGTCCGCAACCGCTTTCCGGTAGTCAGAGAACGCTCCCGAAATATCAGGACTTTGCACTCGCAGCAGTATCTGGCCCTTTTTGACGGTGTCACCGAGCCTGGCTTTGACTTCGACGACTCGTCCTGTGGCCAGTGAAATGACCGGTACGGTCTTGCTCACGTCAGGTGTCACGACGCCTGTCACGCTCAATGTCGGAGCTGCAAAATACTCTGTCGCCTTGACCAGGGGAAATTGCTCCGGATGCTCCACCGACAACAGGCCAACGTCCTCTGCCTTTTCCACCTTCGGTGCCGGCGGCGCTCCTTTGTCGCCCACATCCACTTTTCCGCTGCATCCGCCTGCCACGGCAACCGCGGCCAATCCAAGGGCCAGCCAGTTCACTTTTCCCCGCTTCACTGAATCACCTCGCGTCCCACTGCCATATTCAATTGCGCCGCGGCCGTCAGATACGATCCCACCAGATTTACGTAGGACAGCTCCACGGTCCGGTATTCACCTTCGGCACTCATAAAGTCGAGCAAAGACGCGGCACCATGCTCATAGGAAAACTTGGCCGTGTCTCGCACCCGCGCTGCGAGTTCAAGGTATTTGGCCTTGTACGGCCGCAACAAAATCAGATTGCTGTTGACCTGGGCATAGGCCGAATCAACGTCGTTAAACACCTGCGCCTGCTGCGCGTCCAGCAGTTTCTGGTTGCGGTCAATATCGAGCTGCGTTCGTAATTTTTCTCCCTGGTTCCGATCAAAAATACGAAGTGGAATGGTCACGCCGGCTCCCACATATTCCCGTAAGGCAGGTTGATAACTCTGGTAAGCCTGCGATATCGCAGGGAACCCTGCATCAATACTGACGGTCGGATCTGTCGAGCCGTTCGATACGGCCAGCTGATGATCTGTTTTCGCTTTGTCGAGGGATTGCAAGGCTTCCTTCAGATCCGGCCGACTGTCGGCTGCGATCTTCCGGAACTCATCAAGGGACGACAGGCTATCGTTGTATTCATACAGTCCCAGTACATCGAATTCATCCACGGGTGTCCGGTCGTTCAGCAGCATCAGCAATTGAATCTTGGAAGTTCTGAGATTGACCTCCGCGCTCTGTACATCCGATTCATACTGCACGCGTTGCAGTTCCAGACGGTCAAGATCGATCTGTGCAATATTGCCCACCTGGTAGCGGTCCCGGCTGATTCTTAATACCTCGTCCCAGTAGTTCAGATTTTCTGTAGCTACACGCAAGACCGCCTTGGCTTGCAGCGTTCCGACAAAGGCGCTCCGCAGTGTGAAGATAAGATTCCGTTCAAGGTCTGCCTGCCCGGACGCGGCGATTCCTGTGGCCTTTTCTGCGCTTTCGCGTCTCAGTTCCCGTTTATGCTGTCGTTCGTGCAGGTAACTGACGGCCGTCGTCAGAATCGATCCGGAAAAAGCGTTGCCAGAACTGGTATTGCCAATCTGATCGTAATTGATCGACCACTGCGGGTTCGGTCTCAGGTATGCCGTAATTTCGCTGGCTTTTGCTTCGTCCACGCCGAGCTGGCCGGCGCCGAGCGTCGGGTTGTTCGCCTCGAACTTCGCGCGAACCTCGTCCCAGGTCATCGGTTTTTGCGCTTTGGCCTCTGCCGCGAGCGTCAAAAGCATCACGAAAAGAAATACACTTCTACTCATTCGCCTCATGAAATCTAACCTCACATCTCGTTGCTTGGCTGCCAGCCTGAAACCCTGAATCAACTTACGGACCTCGGGGGATGAAGTTACAGTACGCCACTGGCAAATGATGAGAATAGTGACAATATTCCCGAACTCATTCGAACTTTGTTATAAAACTGTTAAAGAATAGTGGTTGGACTAGGATCGCTCGGGAGGAGCTCGTCCGTATTCGGAGTGTGCCTGCGGGCCTCGGGAGAGGAAACCCTCTTCGCAAGGGATTCGTTCCGCAGAGAGCCCGATACGCTCACTTGATAGAGGCTGCACCCGGTCACCGAACGAGTTACGGGAAGGCAATACCACAGCCCGTTCAGCCTGGTGGAGCACTTCTGGCCTCAGGTGCTGGCTGGGTTCGTTTGTAACAGTTCGAAATACCTCCGGTTTGGCGAGCGTAAACCTGCCATGCCCATCATTCAACAGGACGGCAACCAGATTTGAGTCAAACGCCGTTCTAACCACCAGATCCAGGATATCGTCCCCATTTACGTCGCGCGTGATCAGTTGTAACCCGCCGGATGGGGCTGTCAGTCCAATTTGCAATTCAAGACCCTGGCTGAGCTCGAAGTGGATGGAATAATTGGTTTCATGAATGAACGATTGGTCGATATTTACTGTCGCAAAGTCTGGTTTGTGGTCGCCGTCAAAATCGGCGATTACAAAGTGTCCCAGGGCCCTGACCATCGCTTCCGGACGCCCACGCTCGGGGTTCTGAGGCTCTAGTACGCACGCTCGTGCCCGCGAGCAGAATACCTACCAGAGCGAACAGGATACGTTGAGCGACGAGAGGGGTTCTCTTGAACAAGGTCTTCTTCCCGGATCTGATATCTACACTCCGAGAATATCACTCAGGCCGTCTCTGCCAAAACGCAAAACGCGACGCCACGGCTCGCAGAATGAACGCTTCACCGACTTGTGGTAGAGCCCGCTTTCGGTCGATCTCTGTAACAATGAACGACTTGCAACCTTACTCAGTTTGCTCCGCGCGCGGTGCGGCCGGAAATCTGCTGCAAACGCAATTCTTCGCTGGATTCAACAATCAGGTAAAAATTGTCTGCTTTGACATCGTGGAAGGCCTGTTTGGTACCACTGGGCCAAACAACTTCTACCGTCGAGGCAACTGTCGAATCTCCGAGGCCAAAGTTGGCGCGGAGATCGCTCTGCGAGAGATAACTTCCGCCGCTTGAAATCTCTCGAATCTGGTTAAGCTTTCCTGCAGTTACGCGGATTCGCGCTCCGATCGCGTCGCGATTACTTTTTGTTCCAACAAGCTTAAGATTCAAGAAATGATTTCCGTGATCTCCGGCCTGTGTCGTGGCAGTATTCTGGAGTAGGGTTGGTGGGTCGCCATTGTTCGCTACAATCACATCGACATAACCGTCGTTGTCGAAATCTGCGAACGCCACCCCGCGACCGGCGCGCGCCGGCAGGCTTCCCAGGCCGGCAACCGAGGATGTATCGCTAAATTTCCCATGACCTTCATTATGGAACAGAGAATTGTGCTGCTTGTAGTGAGTGGCCGCTGAGACCTTCTCGATCTCCGGATACACATGACCGTTGGCAATGAAGAGGTCCAACCACCCGTCATTATCGTAGTCAAGGAAGCCACCCCCGAAGCTGAGTACATCGCGAGTCGGGATCGTAATCCCTGCTTCATCGCTGACCTCATCGAAGTAGCCTTTTCCGGAGTTGTGCCACAAATGGTCGGAACTTTTTTGAAAGTCGGATATGTAGAGATCCAGCCAGCCGTCATTATCGTAATCGCCCAAAGAGATGCACATTGCAGCCATCACCTGGCCGCCTGACGTGAAGGCCATTCCCGCGACCTCTCCGGTCTCTTGAAATTTTCCGTTCTTGAGATTTTGGTAAAGGTAAGCGGGGAGCCCATCATTGGCCACGAAGAGGTCCGGCCACCCGTCATTGTCATAATCTGCCGGGCCGACCGACAAATTTTTGCCCCCAGGCTGAAGAATATTGGCCGTAGCGGTCACATTCGTAAATGTTCCATTGCCGTTGTTGTGATACAGGGCATTCGCACTCCCCTGGTAAGCGCTCGGGGGACAACTCGAAAGAACTCCGCCAATATTGCAATATCGCCTGCTTTTTGGACCGAACTCCACGTAGCTCCCTACGTAGAGATCAAGTCGCCCGTCACGGTCATAATCCAGAAATGCAGCGCCGGAATGAAATGCCCCGGACTCCAGTCCCGCCACTCCCGCTTTTTCGGTTACATCGGTAAATGTTCCGTCGCCGTTGTTGTGATAGAGAACATTCTGACCATACTGGGTTACGAAAAGGTCGGGGTGGCCGTCATTATCGTAGTCTCCCCAGACGCAGCCCAGTCCATAACCCGTTCCTGGAACTCCGGCCTTGTCGGTAACATCCGTAAATGTGCCATCCCCATTATTTCGATATAAAGCGTTTTGGGGGGTGAGGCCCCGGTCATACCGATCGCGCCCGTTGACGAAATAAATGTCCTGCCAGCCATCCCCGTCGAAATCTGATACGCAGACGCCTGGACCAAACTCCTCGAGGTTGATCGAAATTCCATTGTTCCCTTTGAAGTGAACAAACTTGATTCCGGCCGCTTCCGTACGATCAACAAACTGCGCTGATTGAACTGACTTGACTTGGCAGTTGGCACGACCACCGGAGAGAGTAAGGCAGGCGACGAGCAGGCAAGCGGCGATTCGTGAGAAACCCGAATTACCCCAGTAGCGATACGGGGTTGGCACGAGGGCCAGGGTCGGAATGTGCGGAAGACGATACATTTGGGTTCGGCAGCCTTCGCTTATCGGTTCGACGGGTAGAAACGCCCCCGAAAGAAGACGGGCTATCGATATCGCCGGATGACAAGGTTATGACGATCGGAACGATACAAGCCCAATACGTAGAGAATGACAGCTCCCTTGGTTGAATAGATGACCTGGCGGATACGAAGCAACGGTTCGCGTTTTGGCACTCCCAAGAGCTCGGCAGTTCGTGCGTCTGCAGTCGTGACGTCAATCTCTTCGTCCGCGTAACCCAGTTCCACATCGTAGTCGCGTTCGAGCGTGGAAAACAGAGATTCTTTCTCGAGTTGAGCAGAAACCAGACCGGAAAACTGCGACGCCGCCAGGTAACAGGTCTCGAGTGCGAAAGGTTCACCGGCCGCCTGTCGCAAGCGTTCAATCTTTGCAACCCGACTTTTTGGAGCGAGGCCCAATCTTGCGACGGCTTCCTCTTCGTTCTCAATCACCTTGGCGTACAGTACTTTTGAGTCCGCTTTGAGACTTCGGCTGCCCATCTGTTCGGTATAGCTCATGAGTTTGTTGAAATGAATCTTGGGGGGCGACACGAACGTACCCACCCCGCGACGTCGTTCTACGACTCCGTCGCGTTCGAGCGAGGCGAGTGCATGCCTGGCTGTCATCAGGCTAACCTTGTGAATCTTGGCGAGTTCCCGTTCCGATTGCACTGCGTCCCCGGCCCGCAGTTTGCCGGTTTCGATGACCTTTCGGACCGACGCCTGAATTTTCTGATAGGCAGGAATTCCATTTGTTCGTTTGGCTGGCATCTCAAATTCCTCGACTGAATACGGGCCTCAAAACTGAACCCGGTCCCGGAACACCTAGATGAATACGGTCAGACCCGGCTAAAAGTTCGCTTGGCCCCTCCGGCACGGAATGCACCTTCCATGCAAAAATCCGATCTATAGCAGCAATGATTCCGTGCTATAGGGCGGAGCGGTTTCAACAGCTACATCCTTATAAATTATTAGTTTTTTCTTGACAAGAGGAATTCTCCGCTATATAGCTATTTTCATCGAATGGCTTGTTGGGTTGCTAAGGCTTTCTAAATTTGGGGGAAGGGTGGCTGGTACGTGGCGTGCCATCTCTTTCGGGGAGATCTTATGAATAAAGTGCGGCAGCTTTTTGGGGCGCTTGCAGTCGGAGCGCTTGCTTTGATTTTGTGTACTACCGGGGCCCATGCGCAAGACGTCACCGCCTCGATCACCGGGACAATCACCGATCAGAGCGGGGGTGCGGTTGCGGGCGCCAAGGTTACAGCGAAGTCCACCGCTCGCGGAAACACGCTCGTTGCTGAAACCAACGAAGCCGGCATCTACCGCTTTTCGGAGCTGCCTGTCGGTACGTACGACCTCCGTGTCGAAAAGCAGGGATTCCAGACAAGCGTTCACCCGGAATTCACACTGGTACTGAACCAGGTCGCGCGAGTCGATTTCGAATTGAAGGTCGGCCAGGTCAGCCAGACGGTCGAGGTCAGCGGTGCCCCTCCCATCCTGACGACCGAGTCCACACAGGTCGAGACCATCATCGATTCCAGGACCAACGTGGCGCTGCCCCTCGCGACCCGTAATTACGTTGAACTGACCATGCTCGCGCCCGGTGCCGTCCATCCCGATCCCAGCCAATTCAATACTGGCGACAACGTGAACAGCGGAGCGCGCCCTTTTATTAACGGCAACCGCGAGCAATCGGACAACTTCCTCCTCGACGGAATGGACAACAACGAGGTATCGGACAACCTCCTTGGTTACACTCCTTCGCCCGACGCGATCGAAGAATTCAATCTCATCACGAATAACGCCCCGGCGGAATTCGGGAATTTCATGGGTGGTATCGTCAGTGCCACGATCAAGTCAGGCACGAACAGTTTCCATGGCGGAGTGTTCGAGTTCTTTCGCAATAACGTCCTGAATGCCAATGAGTGGGGGAACATGATCAACCCGACCTCACCGGCGATTCCCCGCCCTGACTTGCGCTTCAACATGTTTGGGGGAACGCTCGGCGGCCCCATCTACAAGAACAAGCTGTTCTTCTTTGTCGACTATCAGGGGCAGCGCTTCGACCATCCACCAACAGCCAGCTATATCACCGTATACACCCCTGCCGAAATGCAAGGTGACTTCAGCGCGCTTTTGAACCAGGCGACGCCGGTGCAGCTCTACAATCCCTGCCAAGGAACCACTGGACAGAACGGGACTCCTTGTGTTGCCGCTGCCGTGCGTCAGCCATTTGTCGGAAACCAGATTCCTCTGAGCATGATCAGCCCGGTAGCCGCTGCACTGTTCGCCTCACCCCTGTATCCGAAGGCGATCAACGGCAATCTGGTGAACAACGCCCAGCAGTTGACCGGCAGTTCGCTCAACAGCAACCAGGGCGATATTAAGATTGACTACAAGGTTTCGGACAAGGACCAGATTTCAGGCCGGTTTACGCGATCCATGCAATCCGATCCGAACACGAATTCGCAACCTCTCCTCGGCAATAGCCAGGTCACGGCTCCCATCTGGAGCACGGTTGGCGACTGGACTCGGGCCATTTCTCCGAACCTGGTCAACGACATGCGGTTCGGCTGGAACCATGTGGTCCTGAATACCGGCCCATCCTGGGATCCCTCGGTTGGACAGTTTGGTCAATCTATCGGAATCGCGAATTCAAACCCGGCAGGCGTAGATGGCCTCCTGCTGCTTGGATTTGGTGGCGGAACGCCGACAAGCCCAGGCACCGGCATATTGACCAATATGGGAAACAGCATGGTGGTCCAGAACTTCAACAGTCAGGTATGGCAATACAATGATTCCGTTACCTGGACCCGCGGCCGTCATACCCTGCGGTTTGGTGGCGAATATATGTTTGACATCATTACCGCCTTCTACTCAGGGAACAGCGGTTCCCTGGGAGGACTGACCTTTGGCCCGATCTTCACGGCATCCTCAGCCATAGCTCCGGCGGCAAATACCGGAGAAGGAAGCGCAGACTTCTTTTTGGGCTTGCCCGTTTCCTTTGGGCGAGGCCTTCCGAGCGGCCAGTGGGTTCAGACCTCAAATGTTTTCTCGGGATACGCCCAGGACACCTGGCGTGTAAATTCGAGCCTCACTCTCACTCTTGGGCTGCGTTATGAAGCGCATACTCCGTGGATTGAGCGAAACGACCTGCAATCGAACTACAATATGCATACCGGACTGATCGAATACGCCAACCAGAATAACGCCAGCCGGGCCCTGTATAACGGTACCTACGGTGGCAAGGATTTCCAGCCGCGCCTGGGCTTTGCCTGGACGCCGGAGAAGTTGGGCGGCCGCACAGTGCTACGCGGAGCGTTTACGGTCTCCTCCTATCTTGAAGGCACCGGTACCAACCTGCGGCTACCTCTGAACGCACCGTTTGATGGCGGAGCACCCGGCAGTCCTGAATTCCAGACGCAATATCTCAACCAGTCTCTGCCTAACACCACAGCCTCACAGGGAATCATCGCACCACCCAATACCGGACTCTCGTGTCCAAACTATTCCTGTTACGCCGGGATCGTATTCCGGCTGTGGGACCCGAACGTTCAACCAGCTATCGATGACCAGTGGAACCTGACGGTCCAGCATCAATTCGGCGGAAATATTACAGCTCAGATCGGTTACGTTGGCCAAGTGGCCTACCACCTGATGGTGCCGTTCAGTTACGGTCAATTAGTGGCCGAACCCAATAGCGCCTGCGGTACACCGCCTTGCACAGCACCCAGCCCGTATTTTGCCGCCAATGAGCAATTAGCAAACTTGATTGGCGACGCAAACGTTTCTGGTACTCAGTCGAATGGAAGGATGATGTACAACGGCTTGCAGGCTGTCCTCCAGAAGACGATGAGTAACGGACTTGAAGCGCAGGTGGCTTATACCTACGCAAAATGCATGTCCAACAATACCGGTTACTACGGAACCTGGTCGGGCGCAAAACAATCCACGACAGCATCCCCGTACTGGCAGAATGTGTACGACCCGAAAGCGGAGTGGGCACCTTGCTACTACGATGAGACGCAGAACCTGACCGCGTATGCAGTGTACGAGTTGCCGTTCGGTTCGGGAAAGAAGTTCGGTAACGATATGAACAAGGTCGCGAATGCGGTCGTAGGCGGCTGGACGGTCAGCCCCATTATGACGCTCCATACCGGCTTCCCCATGGCGCTCTATACGAACGCGTCTGATCCGACAAACACCGGCTCCCGCGGCTTGCGGCCGGACTGCAACGGAACCAACACCATCTACGGTCGGCGGCAGGCTCCAGCTGGAGTCGGCGGAGGGTACATCTGGTTTGACCCCAGCAACTATTCCGATCCGACAACAACCTTCGGGACCTGCGCACCTCAACTTGGTGGCCTGCGTGGACCAGGTTTCTACAACTGGGATATCAGCTTGCAGAAAAACTTCTCGATTACTGAACGATTCAAGTTTCAGTTCCGAACTGACTTTTTGAATACGTTTAACACTGTCAATCTTGGAGCGCCCAACACGACAGTGGCGACAACCACAACCGGAGTGATTCAGATTGCGCAACCGGCTCGAGAGATCCAGTTTGCGTTAAAACTCAACTTCTAGTCAGCACCCACGTATAATGCGGCAGGCGTACACCCCCGCCTGCCGCATTTTCGTATCCGGACTTTCCGGGTATTCTGGTTCGAAGGGGAACGACCCAAAAACAAATGTCCCGAAATTCATCCGTGGTGGCCGTCATTTCCTTCCTGCTCTCGACCGGTTATTGCACCTATCCGCTCCGTGCCCAGGCCCCGAAATCAACCGCACCCCCCGCGGCAAGTGGCTCGGTATCAGCGGAGAAGGCCATCGCTCTTGCGGAGCAGGGGCACTGCAAGGAGGCCATCCCGGACCTGAAACGCGTCCTGAATTCCGAGCGGTCGGCAGAAGTCAGAAAAAAAGCGGGTGTTCTCGGATTGCGTTGCTCGATGACGCTCGATAACCGGGATTCGGCTCTCGATTTTCTTCGGCTGCTCAACCATCAGTTCCCCCAGGACCCTGAACTCCTCTTTATTTCCGTGCATACCTATTCCGATTTATCGTCGAGGACGGCGCTTGAACTGGGGCGCGTCGCGCCTCAGTCCCTGCCCGCACACAAGCTGAACGCGGAGGCTCTCGAAATACAGGGAAAGTGGGATGAAGCCGAACGGGAGTATCAGGAAATGATCGAAAAGAATCCCGATACGCCCGGTCTGCACTACCTGCTTGGCAGGCTTCTTCTTTCGCGGCCCGGCTCTGACGCCAAATCGGCCGAACAGGCGAAGCAGGAATTTCAGAAGGAGATTCAGATTGATCCGCGCAATGCCGGTGCGGAATACATACTTGGGGAGATGGCCCGGCAGGAATCGCAATGGGAAGAAGCGGTTCTCTACTTCACGAAAGCCGCCAAACTCGATTCAAACTTCGGAGATGCCTACCTCGGCTGGGGTTTCTGCCTGGTTACTCTCAAGCGCTATGAGGAAGCCGTACCGCCCTTGAGGAGGGCTGTCGAGCTTGAACAAGGAAATCCCTCCGCGCACTACAACCTGGCTATCGCCCTGAGCCGCAGTGGACAAAAGGCAGAAGCAGATGAGCAGTTCGCCATTCACCGCCAGTTGACGCAAAACTCCGCGCCAAGCGAACAGAAAAAGGAATAGAACTTGAGCGTAAAGTTCTTGCCAAATATCCTGACGAGGACGAAGGAACTTTCGCTGACAAGGCGCGAAGTGCTTCGGGGAGCTGTCGCGGCAGGATTGATTGGTGCATATCCCCGCGTTCTAAGAAGCGTTCCAGCCTCCGAATGGCCTTTTGAACAGATTCCGGCGTCCAAGAGCGGCATCAGCTGGAAGCATACAAGCGGTAAATCTCCTGAAAAATACCTGCCTGAAACGACCGGCGCCGGCTGTGCGTTTCTGGATTACGACAACGATGGCTGGATGGACATTTATCTGGTAAACAGCGGCAAGTGCGATTTTTACAGTCCTGATCCGCCCTTGCAGAACGCACTGTACCGGAACAATCGCGATGGCACGTTTACAGATGTCACTCAAAAAGCAGGAGTAGCGGCGGGAGGGTTCGGGCAAGGTGTGGCGGTCGGCGATTACGATCGCGACGGATTCCCCGACATCTACGTTACGCAGTACGGGCAGAGCATCTTATTTCACAACAACGGAGATGGCACGTTTACGGATGTTACCGCGAAGGCGGGCGTTGCTGCCCCCGGCTGGGCTTCAAGCGCCGTATGGTTTGACTATGACAATGACGGAATGCTCGACTTGTTTGTCTGCCAGTTTGTTGATTTCAGCAAGGAAAAAAACAAGCCGTGCGGCCTCCACGAGGATGGCAGGCGGCACTACTGCATCCCGCAAATCTACCAGCCGATGCCCAGCTGGTTGTTTCACAACAACGGCGACGGGACCTTTACGGACGTGTCAAAGGAGTCCGGGATCGCCGCACGTCTCGGCAAGGCCTGGGGAGTGGTCGCCACGGACATCAACAACGATGGATGGACCGATCTATTTGTGACCAATGATACTGTCGCCAACTTTTTGTTCGTGAATGGCGGAAAAGGAAAGTTTACCGAGACAGGCACAGAGGCGGGTGTCGCGTATAGTGCCAATGGCCGGCCCAGGTCGGGGATGGGAGTCGATGCCGCGGATTTCAACGAAGACGGTTGGCAAGACCTGTTCGTGGCAAATCTGGACCGCGAGAATTTCGCGATTTACGAAAACAATCATGACGGCACGTTCGACGATGTGGCAATTCCCACGGGAATTGCCAAAGCTACAAAATTCATGAGCGGTTGGGGACTCAAATTCTTCGATTACGACAATGATGGAAACCTGGATCTCTTCCTCGCCGATGGCAATCCGGATGACCTGATCGGCTTACTGCACAGCGAGGTAGGTTACGAAGAGCCGCTGATGTTGTTCCACAACACCGGAAAAGTGCTCGAGAACGTCAGCGCGCAAAGCGGCCCGGTGTTTTCCACGCCACTATCGGCGCGCGGTCTGGCGCTAGGTGATTTCGACAACAACGGCGCAGTCGACGTATTGATTTCTGTTAACGACGGCGCTCCTGTCCTGCTGCGCAACAATGCAGCCACGCATAACCATTGGCTGGGAATTCGTCTCATCGGGAAAAAATGCAATTGTGATGCGATCGGAGCGAAGGTCACCTATAAGGCCGGTGACCTTGAGCGCACTCGCGTAAAAGTCGGTGGCGGCAGCTATCTCTCTTCGCACGATCCCCGCATTGTGCTCGGATTGGGAAATCGCGAGACGATTGACTGGCTGAAGGTGAAGTGGCCTATGCCCGGAGGCGGAACACAGCTCTATAAGGATCTTCCCGTAGATCGCTATATTACGCTCGTAGAAGGTGAGGACAAGTGGAAGTAGAACAACAGCAGACCGCAGAAATATCCCCCGCACCGAACCAAGTTCCCTGGAGACAGGACGGGAAGGAGTGGAGCGTATGAGACAGTTGGGAATATTCCTCGCGAGCGTCCTGTGCTTCGCGGGACACGCGAACGCGCAAGAAAAAGCCGTACCAACGCCTATACCTACCTTTACGAAAGACGTAGCTCCTATCCTCGAAAAGCATTGCGTCACCTGTCATCGGCCCGGAGAAGCTGCGCCCTTCTCCATGTTGACCTACGAAGAAACCAAACCCTGGGCAGGCGTGATGAAGCTCGTCGTTTCGCAGAAAATTATGCCGCCCTGGTTTGCAGATCCTCGCTACGGACATTTTGCGAATGAACGCTCCTTATCCGCCGAAGAGATCCGAATTCTGGTCAATTGGGTGAATGCAGGAGCTCAGAAAGGGCCTCCCGAGGACGCTCCGCCGCCAAATCACTTCGTAACAGGCTGGGGGATTCCCTCTCCGGACGTGGTGATCCAGCTGCCAAAACCATTCCCCGTCCCGGCGACGGGCGTCATGGACTACCAGTACGTGATCATTCCGACCGGATTTACGGAAGACAAATGGGTCGAGATGCTCGAAGTACGTCCGACGGATCGCGCCGTAGTTCACCACATCATCGCTTATCTGCGCGAACCCGGATCGAATTACTTCAAGGATCAAAAACCGGGTGTGTTCTTCATCGCCCCGCCAGCAAAAGTAGACGAGAAGGTAGACACAAGTGCCTTGCCCAGTGACTTTCTGGTTGGCTACGCACCCGGTCAGCCTGCCGAGATTCTCCGCCCCGGAGAGGGAAAGCTCATTAAGGCCGGTTCAGATATTGTGTTTGAAGTTCACTACACCCCGAATGGGACCGCGACGACCGATCAGACCAAGCTTGGGCTCGTTTTTGCGAAAACACCTCCGAAGGAAAGGGTGTTAACGCTCTCAGCTTCGAATGGAACATTCAAGATCCCGCCGGGTGATCCGGATTACCGGGTTGATGCCACATTCAATGTGCTAAAGGATGTGAAACTAGTCGGTCTGCATCCGCACATGCACTCGCGCGGAAAGGATTTCGAATATCGACTGGTATTTCCAGACGGCCGCAAGGAAACGATACTGAGCGTCCCGGCGTATAACTGGCGCTGGCAACTCTGGTACAACCTCGCGGAGCCCATTGACCTGCCTCAGGGAACCAAAATCGAATGTACCGCGCACTTCGATAACTCGGCGAATAACCCGGAGAATCCTGATCCGACAAAAGCGGTGATCTGGGGCCAGCAGAGCTGGGATGAAATGATGGTTGGTTTTTTTAATCTCAAGTTTGACGCAAAGATGCCGGCAAAGGAATTGACCGCGGCGGAAGGTGCGATTCACGTTCACTAAAATGAAGACCCTGTTCCGAGTTTCGCCCGGCAGAGGCGTGCTGCGCACGATGCTGCTGGTATTGGCCACTCTGCTTCCCCTGGCCCTTCATCTGGAGGCGCAAAGCAGGACGCCACGTTTTCGTGTGATTGCGCTCGCCGAGCACGGAGGAATTCATAAACCGTTTGTCGATGCCGCCAAGGTCTGGCTCGGTCAACTAGGGCGCGAAGCTGATTTCACAGTCGACTATATTGAAGACACGGAAAAGATCGACGACGCATTCCTCGCAAACTATGACCTGTTCATCCAGCTGAATTATCCGCCCTACAACTGGACGGATACCGCAAAAGCCGCATTTATCAAGTACATTGAGCAGGGCAAGGGAGGCTGGATCGGATTTCACCACGCAACCCTGTTAGGCGAATTCGACGGATTCCAGATGTGGCCCTGGTTCCACGACTTCATGGGGGGAGTCCGGTTCAAGAACTACATCGCCACCTTCGTTTCGGGAACTGTCAACGTCGAGGACAAAAAGCATCCGTCGATGCGGGGCGTTGACTCGCCCTTCGTCATCCAAAACGAAGAGTGGTACACCTACGACACTTCAGCACGTCCGAACGTACACGTGATCGCGAGTGTTGACGAGAAGACCTATACCCCACCGACCGACATTAAAATGGGCGATCACCCTGTCATCTGGACAAACGAACACGTGAAGGCCAGAAATATCTATATTTTCATGGGCCACCACGCGGAGCTCTTTCAAAACGAGTCGTTCACGAAAATATTCAGAAATTCCATTTTTTGGGCTGCCGGCGTGCCGGAGAACTCTAAAAAGTGAACCGACAACAGAGCTTCGCAAGGTTCTACCCGACGACGGTCTGTGCCCGTGCCATCTGTTTATTGTGCATGGTAGCTATCAGCGCCTTCGCATGGAATGGACCGGTATTTGCCCAAGAACCCGCGTTTAAGGTGCTCGCCTTCTATTCAACGGATGTAGAGCCGGATCATGTCCACGTCGCAAACGACGCGCTCGTTTTTTTCCGTGATCTTGCAGCACGGAACAATTTCGTATTTGATGCGACGACGGACTGGCAACGACTGAACGCAGTCGACCTAAAGCCCTATCACCTGATCATGTGGTTGAACAATTTTCCGCAGACTGCCGACCAGAGACGGGCGTTTGAACAATATATGGAACACGGTGGTGGCTGGCTGGGTCTGCACGTCGCCGGCTACAATGATGAAACGACAAAGTGGCCCTGGTTCGTGGATTTCCTCGGTGGCGCAGTGTTTTATACCAACAACTGGCCACCTTTGCCGGCAAAACTGCGTGTAGACGACAACGCCCATCCGGTCACAAAGGGCTTGCCCGATACTCTACACGGCACCGGCAAACGAGTGGTATATCTGGAAGCCCAGCCCGCGGCTCAACACGAATGTCCATGTCCTCGTGACGCTCGATCCGTCGAACTATCCAATCGGAATAAAGGACGTCATCACCGGCGGCGATCTTCCCGTCGTATGGACAAATACAAAATATCGGATGATCTACATGAACATGGGGCACGGAGAGAAGATATTTTCTGACCCTGTTCAAAATATGTTGTTCAGAAATGCTGTGCTCTGGCTTGGAGATGGGAAGTAGTCCCGAGACAGTGTTGCGAGCGAGATTAGGAGGATCACAGGTGAAGCCGATACGACTCTTACTGATCGTTCTCTGCGTGGTTGCGTGTTTCAGGTGTGAAGCACAGACCGCCGCCCCTCCCGTGAAACATCTCCTGATCATCGCAGAAGAAAAGGGCTACCGGCACGAGGCCGTGTCGCACGCCATCGCTACCATTGAGCGCCTTGGACACGAAACTGGATTATGGACAACGACAATCCGCACCGATACCGAGGCACTGACAAAGAAAAAGCTCGAGTATAACGCCAAGAATCTGAATGATTTTGATGCGGTATTTTTCTATACGGGCGGCGAGCTCGAGATGAACCCGGAACAGAAGGCTGCGCTTCTTTCCTTTGTCCACGATGACGGCAAGGGCTTCATCGGCGTACACAGCGCCACGATCACGTTTACAGAGTGGCCCGAATATGGCGAGATGATCGGCGGATATTTTGATGAGCATCCGTGGGGAACCTTCGACGCTCCCATACTCGTCGAGGATCCGGACTTCCCCGGCATGCAACAGTGGCCGAGGTCATTCGTGCTGAAAGACGAGATTTATCAGATTAGAAACTTCTCTCGGGAAAATGTTCGGGTTCTGATGAGGCTCGACTCCAAAAAACTGGAGCTGAACAATCCGCGGATTCATCGTAAGGATCTCGATTTTGCCGTAACCTGGGCAAAGATGTATGGCAAGGGACGCGTCTACTACTCAACACTTGGCCACGTAGAACAAAATTGGGACGATCCTCGAATGCAAAAAATGTATGTGGAAGCGATCAAATGGGCGATGAGAATGACGGATGCAGACGTAACGCCACGGCCGGCCCCAGCCGAATCCAGTCGGCAGGGTGACCGAGCCGCAAATTCTGTCACCGAGAATGCGGTGAGTTCGCCTGCGAACAGTTTTGAGTCTTTCTGAACGAGCGATCGGAGGTGACAACATCGATGTGGCGGACCATTGTCTTTCTGCTTTTAACTGCCGGAGCCTATGGGCAGGATGCACATCCTGTTCTTGCCCTGGGATCACGGGCGCCAGATTTTTCCCTGCCCGGTGTGGATGGGAAAATTCATAGTCTCGACGACTACAAATCCAGCCCGATCCTGGTCATTGTATTCACCTGCAATCACTGTCCCATCGCACAAATGTACGAGCAGCGCATCGAGCAACTCGAAACAGATTACAAAGGCCGTGGAGTTGCCGTTGTTGCCATACAGCCCAACGACCCGAAGGCAATTCGAATCGACGAACTGGACTCTTCCGATATGAGCGACACGCTTCCCGAGATGAAAATCCGGGTGGAGTACAGGAATCTTCATTATCCCTATCTTTATGATGGTGAGACGCAATCGGTGACGCGCGCCTACGGACCCGAGGCAACTCCTCATGTCTTCATCTTCGATCGGGAGCGCAAACTGCGTTATGAAGGGCGAATGGACAATAACTATCGACTGGAGATGGTAAAGACCGAGGACGCTCGCAATGCCATCTATGCGCTGCTTGACGGGCGAGAACCCCCCGTTGCTCATACCGGGGTATTCGGCTGCTCGACGAAATGGAAAGAGAAGGAAGCGTCACGCGTCGCCGCCCTCAGAAAGATCGAAGAAACTCCCGTAACGGTAGAAGTGGCCACAGCGGAAGACCTGAAAGAGCTTCGTCGGAACCAGACAAAGCACGTCGTGATTGTGAGTTTCTGGGCAACCTGGTGCGGCTCCTGTATCGATGAGTTCTCGGATTTCGAGGATACCTATCAGATGTACAAGGTCCGGGATCTAGAACTGGTCACGGTTGCGGCCAACATGCCGGATGAAAAGGCTGGAGTACTCAGAATGCTCCAGAAAAAACATGCGACCAGCCGAAATCTGCTGTTTGCCTCAGACGATACAGCTAGCCTGCAAGCGGCATTTGATCCAGGCTGGCAATCAGCCGTGCCCTATACGGTTGTACTCGACCCTGACGGCAAGGTTCTTTATAAGAAGCTCGGTACCGTAGATATTCTCGAATTGCGCCGGACAATTCTTGCTTACCTGCCCTCCGATTACGCCGGATTCAACCAATATTGGAAGACTGGTCTCGAACAGCAGAAAAAGTCAGTGTCGAATGGGCAATAGATGCCTGGTCGTGTTTCGTTTCGTAGTCGTTGACTCTCCTCGTGGGCAATCAGGATTGGCCAGTGCCCTTTTGCGGAATCTCGGTTCGGAGGCCTGATGAAGAGATATTTTCCGTTCGTGTTGTTGATGACGACCCTTGGCACAGGTGTTTCACAGGTCCCGCCTTCCGGAGCGCAAGAAATTCCTCATATTGCCTGGAGCAGGCCTCTTGGTGAGCCCCTGGCCAATCCTGGCGTTCGAAAAAACACTGTCGACATGGACGATGGATACTGGCAAGGCGCTCCTGTGGGCGGATTCGGCGCGGGAACGTTTTCAAGGACCTATCGAGGTGACTTTGCCCGGTGGCATATCAAGAGCGGAGTCAATAAGTACGCATCTGTAAGCGCCAACCAGTTCGCAATGTTCCAGCAGGCCCAGGGCGAGCCTGCGGATTGCCCGGGTCCTCATGACCGATCACCCCAAAAACGGTGAACTATCTAGTTGGCAGTGGGATTATCCCGTGGGCGCTGGCGAATACCGGGCGCTGTTCCCGAAGTCCTGGTATGACTACAAATGGGACAGATTTCCCGCGCACGTTGTGCTGGAGCAATTCTCGCCAGTCCTGCCAGATAATTACAAGGAATCGAGCTATCCTGTGGCGGTCTACAACTGGCATGCGGAAAATCCTACGAAGAAAGCGGTCACGGTGTCTGTTCTTCTCTCCTGGACCAATATGGGCGGCTGGTTTCGAACCTACACGCACGATTTCCAGGGTGCATTGAACCAGGGAAATCAAAATCATTTCCGGAAAGAGCTGCTCGGGGATGGCAGAACGATGATAGGAATCGTTTTCGATCGGAATCGGGTTCCGGGTGTCGGGAATGAATGGGACGGAGAATTCTCGATCGCGGCAATTGAATCTCCCGGCGTAGAAGTCACGTTCCAGACGGAATTTCTTGCAGACGGAGACGGGAAAGCCGTGTGGCTTCCCTTCTCAAAGGACGGGCGACTCGCGAACAGCGATACATCGTGGGTAAGCGCATCCGAAAAAATCGGCGGAGCAATCGCCATAAAATTTACCCTCGAGCCCGGCGAGAAGAAAGAATGTGCCGATGGTGATTTCCTGGGACTTTCCGGTCGTGGAATTTGGTCAAGGTCGCAAATGGAACAGGCGCTATACGGATTTTTATGGAACCGATGGACAGAATTCGTGGGCGATTGCCCGGGATGGATTGTTGCACTCCAGAGAGTGGAGCGATGCCATAACGGCGTGGCAAGCGCCTTACGTGAACGATCGAAGCAAACCGGATTGGTATCGCGGAATGTTGTTTAACGAAATGTACACACTCACGGATGGCGGAACATTCTGGGGCCGCGAAGTGGGTTCGGACAAAAACACGCCTGCAACCTTCGCCTTGCTCGAGTGCTTTGACTATGCCTACTACGGAACACTCGATGTCCGGTTCTACGCTTCGCTACCACTTCTGAAGTTCTGGCCCACGATCGACAAGCAAGTTCTCCGGGAATTTGCAAAAACCGTTCCGCGCGAATATCCGGACTTGGGTTTGTGGGTCTGGAAATCTGCCGAGACCGGAGAACCTGTTCTGCACAAGCGCAAGAAAATTGGCGCTGTGCCGCACGATCTGGGAGTGCCTGAGGGCGATCCGTTCGTTTCGGTGAATGAACCCGGCTGGCAAGACACCAATGATTGGAAAGACCTGAATTCGAAATTTGTTCTCATGGTCTATCGCGATTACGTGTTTAAAGGAAAGCAGGACAAAGCCTTTCTCAAGGAGATGTGGCCTGCCGTAGTTGCCGCAATGAACTATCTCAGACAATTCGATAAGGGCAGCGGTATCCCGGAAAATGGCGGCTATCCGGACCAGACGTATGATTCCTGGGTCACCCGTGGCGTCAGTGCCTACTGCGGCGGTCTATGGCTCGCAGCATTGCGGGCGTCGGAGGAGATGGCTGCTGCGCTTGGCGAACTCTCGCGCCGCGCTCGAATATCACAACTCATTTCTGAAAGCCCAAAAGACGTACATCGACAAGTTATGGAATGGCGAATATTTCCGATATGACATGGAAAGCGAGTACCGGGAGGGTATTCAGGCGGATCAGCTTGCAGGGCAATGGTACGCAAACATGACCGGGCTGGGGGATCTGGTGCCGAAAGAGATGCAAATCTCCGCCCTCAAAAAGATCTACGCCAACAATGTCATGAAATTTGGCAACGGAGAAATGGGAGCCGCGAACGGCATGAACCGAGATGGAAGCATTATGCGCGGGAATGAACAAGGAGAAGAAGTGTGGGTAGGAACGACGTTCGCTCTCGCGGCGTTGATGCTCAGTGATGGCCTCAAAGATGAGGCCTATCACACGGCTCGTGGAATTCATCGCGTCATTTATGAGAACAAGGGCTACTGGTTCAGGACGCCAGAAGCTTGGGACGACACTGGAAACTTCCGCGCTTCGATGTATATGCGCCCCGCTGCTGTCTGGGCCATGGAAATGACCGATCTATCTTCCCATTGAAGATTTCTACGGCAAGCGCGCATCGGGGACACACTCCGGTAGCAGAGTAGAATCAGGGTTGAGCCAATGCAGGTATGTCTCCATGGCATGCCAGCACATCAGGTTGTTCCGGGCAAATTCGGAAGAGTTGAAGGGATACGCGGTGTCGACATGACCATAATCGAGTACGCCAGGAACATACGGCGGAAGTTTGGGAACAATGTCGTTTATGTTTACGATTCTCCACGAGTCAATCAGCAATTGGTTGAATAGACGCACAAACTCCGTGTCGCCGACGCGAGGGGATGCGAACGTACAGATGCAGCTAATGTCAAACTTACCCTTCGCGCCGTTCTCGGTCACAAACAACGTGGAAAGTGCAGCTCCGAGGCTGTGCCCGGTAACTATCGTCGGTCGCTTCGGACGCCGCATTTCCGTGGTAGAAGACTGCGCAAAGTCATGCTCGGATTCGCGGCTGATCGCCAGCTGTTCGAGTTGATCCGCGAAAGAACCGCTAAATGTTTCAGGGACTGCCGTCTCTATTCGAGAACCAATGCCAGGTGGTCTACGCTTGACGACTTTCAATGTGCTGTAAATCTTGTCGAACCCGCAGGCCACGCGCCCGGCAGAAGGCACTTGGCGGAAGGGTACGGGGATGGCGTCCGCGTCGTCTACCCACTCTAAAGGGCCCTCCGTCCCACGGATTGCGATCACGCGCAAATTGGGATCCTCGATACTGTGCGCGACGATGCCATAGAACTGAGGTCGCTCGAGGTTGAGGATGAAATCCGACATGTGAATCCAGGCGCCAAGCTCGTATGTAAGTGGAATGCCGACTGGCTCGGGCCTGAGGGGATCCGGGCCCTGGGGGTGTTTGAACATTGTGTACGCGGCCTGAACAAACTCCCCGTAAAATGCGGCTTTGCCCGTGTCGAGTGGTTGGCTCAATTCACACCTCGCAGAAATCGCTCATTGTGGGGCATACTACCGCCAAGAAGATCGCGCTTCAACTTACAGAACCTAAAGAACAGTGTCCTGTGCAGGCCGCTGAAGAATCCCTTTCGAGAATCTCAGAAAACCGTCAACCTTGGAACTTTCTGAGTAAAATGGAATTTTCGAGACACGCCAATAGGGTGTGACATAAATCACAATGAGATGTGATGATCCACGTGGATGCGTGTGCCCAGTATCGCGTACCCTACCTCAGGCGTCATCCTCTGGTCGCTGGTTCAATTTTTGAAATATGCGGGAACGCCGGCAAGTTGATGATAACAAGGAACATAACGGCGCTTCGGAAATTGCTCTATAACCTGGCCGCCAATTTAGACTTGATCGAGCCGCTTCAACGAAGACGGTCAGGGCTGTGCGGAGGGTGTTAGGAGTGAACGATAATTATGACAACTGAACCCAGTTCCATATACGTGGCGCGACCGACAGTATGGTCGGCGCGACAGGTCGCAATGATGTCGGCAGTCTTTCTGGTTCTCGGTCTCTCGATCGGCTACTTCTTCCTTGGAGCAAAGGTTTTGCCCTCTCCTAGCTCCGCGAAACTTCCTACTGCTGCGAGTCCGGTTACGCCCACCGCTGGTGGATCGATGGCGAATCATCCCGTCCCTACAATGGATCAGATGAAGCAGATGGCCGCCGTCCAGACCAGCGCACTCGTTGAAAAATTGAAGGGTGATCCAAAAAATGTCGCACTCCTTGTCCAGATTGCGTCTGTTTACAAGTCTTCCCATCAATTCAAGGATGCAGCCGAGTATTACAATCGAGCCCTGAAGATCGAGCCGAAAAACGTCACGTACCGCACGGAGATGGCTTCTTGCCTGTACTATTCGGGCGATGTGGATGGTGCACTCGATCAATTGAATCAATCACTGAAATTAAAGCCTACGGATCCAAATTCCCTATTCAATCTCGGCATGATCAAATATCAGGGGAAAAAGGACCCGGCCGGGGCGATTGCTGCATGGGAACAGCTTCTAAAAACCAATCCGAATCTCGAACGGAAGCCAGCTGTTGAGCAGATGATCGCTGAAGCGAAAGCCAGCCCCGAGTCTAAAAACTGAGTAAGCCGCAGATACGCGGGAGGAGTAAAAACAAGTGACGGACGCATATCCAAGTACAACCAATTCTTGGAGCACCGCGCAAGCATTCACCCTTGCAGTAGCTTCTCTTCTACTGGGCATTTGCGGTGGCTGGCTGATCCGCAGATCTGCGGTTACCGTCCCCGCGACCGCACAAGTCGCCGCAACTTCTGTTCCGGCCGTTGCGCAAAACCCGGCAGCGCTACCCGCCCTCGGAGCTATGGCTGCCCAACCGGCTGCCCAGGACTTGAAGCAAGCCGCCGACGCTCAGGCCGCTCCAATCATTGCGCAACTGAAAGCAGACCCAACCAATGCAGGGCTCTTATCGCAAATCGGAAATCTCTATTACGATGCAAAACAGTATCCCACGGCCATCGATTACTACGAACGCGCACTGAAAGCGCAGCCGTCCAATACCTCCGTTCGGACGGACTTGGGCACGGCCTACTGGTACACTGGGAATGCAGATGAAGCGATTACTCAGTATGAGAAGTCGCTCACGTACGATCCGAACAAGCCCGACACCCTCTTTAATCTCGGTATTGTAAAGTGGCAGGGGAAGAAAGACGGCCCGGGAGCGGTTGCCGCCTGGCAAAAGTTGCTGGACACAAATCCTTCCTATCCAGGCAAGGACAACGT
This sequence comes from Candidatus Acidiferrales bacterium, assembly GCA_963723725.1. GTDB lineage: Bacteria > Acidobacteriota > Terriglobia > Acidiferrales > UBA7541 > Acidiferrum. The sequence continues at coordinate 999,817 of CAVRSA010000003.1, read as the reverse complement.
CTTGCAGCTGATTGCTCAGGCAAAGCAGCATTGAACTCACTGGATTTTGCTTGAGGTTCGAATCGTACCGATCTTTCGTGGGAAAGAAGTTCGATGAGCGAATTCCACAACAAGGCCATTATTATCGGGGCCGGCCCTGCAGGTCTTACCGCCGCTTACGAACTGAGCAAGCAGAGACAGTCTGTCCTCGTTCTCGAGAGCGACCCCAATTATGTGGGGGGGATCTCGCGCACGGTCGAATATCACGGCTATCGCTTTGACATTGGCGGCCATCGCTTCTTCTCGAAATCAAAAGAGGTCGAAGATCTTTGGACGGAGATCCTGGGAGTGGACATGCTCGACCGTCCCCGCTCTTCGAAAATCTATTACCGCGGCGATTTTTATTCCTATCCGCTCAAGCCTTTTGACGCACTTTCAAAACTCGGCATAATAGAATCCACACTCTGCGTCCTGTCCTTCCTTCGTGCGAAACTAATCCCATCGCAAATCCAAGATCCTTCGAGGATTGGGTTGTGAATCAGTTTGGTGAACGGCTGTTCCGTATTTTCTTCAAAACGTACACCGAAAAAGTCTGGGGCATGAGCTGCAAGGAAATTTCCGCCGATTGGGCCGCACAGCGGATCAAAGGGCTATCTCTTGGTTCAGCAATCAAGAATGCACTCCTGCCACAATCCTCAGCCAAGAATCGCGATGACGTTGTAAAGACGTTGATTGATACGTTTCGATATCCGCGCCTTGGTCCAGGAATGATGTGGGAAGCTTGCGCGAACAAAGTGCGTGCGATGGGCGGCACAGTTCTTCTTGGCCGCAAGGTTGTCGGTAGTGCGTTCGACCCCAACGCCAGAACCTGGACAGTGACCACTCGGACCGCCGATGGGACGACGGAGCAGCATCGTGGCGAGCATGTCGTTTCTTCCATGCCCATTCGACAACTGGTCGAGCAGATTACGCCGCGACTTCCCGAAGCGGCATTGCAGTCCGGATCCTCACTGCGTTACCGCGACTTCCTGACCGTTGGCCTGATCCTTCGCGAACGAAATCGCTTTAGCGACAACTGGATCTATATCCACGATCCCAATGTAAGAGTTGGTCGGGTGCAGAACTATAAATCCTGGTCGCCGGAAATGGTGCCCGATCCGAACTTCTGCTGCTACGGCCTTGAATATTTCTGCTTTGAGGGTGATGGCCTTTGGACGACCTCTGATGACGACCTGAAGACCCTTGCCAAAAAGAATTGGCGCAAATTGGCCTCGCGACTGAGTCCGACGTCGTCGACGGCTGCGTCATCCGTCAACCAAAGGCTTATCCTGTCTACGACGACAATTACAAAGAACACGTCAGCACTGTCCGCAAAGCCCTGACGGCGAATTGCCCCAATCTTCATCTCGTTGGCCGTAACGGCATGCACAAGTACAACAACCAGGACCATGCCATGATGACCGCTATCTTGCCTGCGCGAAATATACTGGCTCAGGCAAATTAAAATATGATCTTTGGACGGTGAACGATGATGCCGAATATCAGGAACTTGCGGCTATTCCGTGCGACTTGCGGCCTTTGCCCCAGAGGCTCGGAAACCCTAGCTCGCTACAGGATTCAATCCCGCACAAAATGAACGCCAATGGCTACGTCGACTAACCCAGCCAAATTGAAATCAAATTCGCGCTGGTCCTCTAGGTTTCTCCGGATCGTCACTGCGATTGCCGCACCTCTCTTGTTGTTGGCTCTCGTGGAAGGCGCGTTACACCTTTTCAATGTAGGCTATTCTACTGGTTTGATGGAGCCATGCACGGTCCACGGACAGCCATATTCCTGTTACAATTTATTTTTTGCCGCTCCTTTTTTCCCTCCAGGTGTCATCAAGACCCCTCAGTTCTACACAATCTCCGATCGGAAGCTTCCCGACACCTATCGCATCTTCGTCTTCGGCGAATCCGCCGCGGAAGGTGATCCCGATTTTGCCTATGGCTTTGCACGATATCTCGAGGTCATGCTGCGTGATCGTTTCCCGAAGCAGAAGTTCGAAATCGTCAACACAGGTATGGTGGCCATTAATTCCAACGTCACGCGTCTGATCGCGCGCGATCTAGCAAGGTATAGGCCAGATTTCTACATCATTTACGCAGGCAGCAACGAGGTCGTGGGTCCCTACGGACCCGGCACCGTTCTCACTACATCGCTCATAAGCCGCCCCATCATTCGCGCCAGCATCTTTCTTCGCTCAACTCGAATTGGTCAGCTGCTCTCATCGACTAATGCGCCGCGTTCCGAATGGCGTGGCATGGAAATGTTTCTCAATAAACAAGTGCGCGCCGACTCCAGGCGCCTCGGTCCCGCATACAATACTTTTTCAGAGAACCTGCGAGACATTGTGTCCTACGGCACGGAAGCCGGCGCCCAGGTGCTCCTTAGCACAGTGGCCACGAACTTGAAAGATTGCGCGCCGTTGGTTCTCTCCACCGGGAAGGTCTTCTTTCCGAGCCGCTTCAAATGTGGCAGTCGCTCGTGCAGCAGGGTAACGCGATGGAGAACATGGGCGCGAGCGCGGAGGCACTAAAGCTATATTTATCCGCCGCACAAATCGACGATCAATATGCCGAACTTCAATTCCGAATCGCCCGCTGCCAGTGGCTCCTCGGCGATTATGCTTCTGCGAACGACCACTTCATTCGTGCTCGTGATTTGGATGTCCTCCGTTTCCGCGCCGATTCCCGTATCAACGAAATCATTCGGTCGGTTGCCGCAAGTTCTGGAACCGGTGTACAACTCCTCGACACTCAGGCGCTGTTCGCACAAGAAAGTCACAACGGAGTCGCAGGAAGCGAACTTCTCTACGATCACGTCCACCTCACACCGATTGGCAGCTACCTTGTGGCCCGCTCTGCTTTCCAGCAAATCGTTGCTGATCTCCCCGCCGACGTTCGAGCATCCATGAATTCCACACATGTCCCCTCGGAATCTGAGTGCGAGAGCCTCCTCGCGTTCACCGGTCACGACCGCTCTCGGGTAGCTCAGGAAATGGTCGAACGCCTGACTCATCCCCCATTCACCACCCAGCTCAATCACCCGGAGCAATTGCAAGGTCTGATGTTACGCGCCTCTGGTCAAACTGAAGCGCCAGAAGACACGCTTCGCCAATACCAATGGGCCATCGCCCAAGCCCCGAACGATTTGACGCTGCATTACAAACTTGGATTTTTTCTTTTTGATTTCAACCGAGAGGCTGCTGCGGAGGAACTCATTCGCGCGCGCCCGAATGACACCTTTCCCGTCTTTCTTCCAGACGGTACGCGCATCCAGTAAAGGCTCCACCACGCGAGTTTCAGAATTGTGAATAAATAAACTGGGCGTTGTTCGTGTCAAACAGCAGAAATACCAACAGTCCGAGAGCATAAAGAATTGGCCGGACCAGCACCCGCATCGGCGAAGTTCCTTCTGCTTCCGCTCGCTCGTCCCAAGCGACAAGTGTACGCATCAATAACGGCTCTAGCGCGCAGAATAACACGACAAGAACGGTCAGCAGATAGAACATCTCGGTAAACTCTCGACCGCTTCGAAAGCGCCAGAACATCGCGTCAAGGATCGTCTCCGCTGCCGCAATACTTGTTGCGCGAAATGGTACCCACGCCACAATAACTGCAATTAACGTCAACGCTCTCACTCCAACCGATGCCAGTTGCGATTTGGCAAGCGCTGGTCGCGCGTTTTTCGTGAGTTCGTATAAGCGGTAAAGCACTAGATAAATTCCATGCAAAAGACCCCAAACAATAAATCCCCATCCAGCACCGTGCCACAAACCCACTAGCGCCATAATTCCAATCATGCCGGAATAAAGCACCCATGGGTGGTTCGCCCACTTTGCACTGATCGGGAAAAACAAATAATCCCGTATCCATCGAGATAGCGTCATATGCCAGCGTGTCCAGAACTCCACGGGAGTCCCAGCATGATACGGATATCTAAAGTTTTCTGGCAATGTCACTCCTAACAATCGCGCGGCCCCCATTGCCAAGTTCGTGTACCCAGCAAAATCAAAGTAAATTTGCAGTGCAAACGCAATCGCCAGAAACCAGCCGTCAATCGAGCTCGGAATCCTGGCCGCGCCAGGCGAAAATCCCCGATCTACCCAAATTCCAAGAAGATTCGCCACTAGATTTTTCTGTACCAATCCCCATACAATTCGGTCCATCCCATCGAATACAAACCGTGGCTCAAACGCCTTACCGAACGACAACTGAGGCATCAGTTCTCTGGTTCGTACGATCGGTCCTGACAAAACACTTGGCCAGAAGAAAAAGAACAGGCACAGGTCCAAGAAGTTCGGCGCCTTGACGCGCCCCTGCCGGAGGTCAATCAAATAGGAAATCGCTTCGAGCGTGTAGAAGGAAATTCCAACTGGAAACGCAAGTTTCGTGAGCCAGGAATCTCGATTTCTGGCGAACGGCACGGCCAGAAGACTAGCATTCATGTACAGAAAGTTGCGATACTTAAAAATGATCAGCAGCGATAGAAGTGTTGTAACTCCCAACCATACCCATCGGCCAGCATTCGGGGAGTCCACCGTGATCTCCCGCCCGACAAAGTACACAACGATCGCCGTAAAAAGCGGAACCCAGACAAAAATCAACCCCCAGGACGCATAGAAAAGCACGCTCAAAACAAACACGAACGGTCGACGCAATCGTGCTGGCAGCAGCCAATATATGGCCACCGCGACGGCTAACAAGACCAGATAGGTCACCGAATCAAAGGTCACGGGGCTATTCTTTCCACAAGATTTCGCTAAGTTCTGGTCTCGGCCACGCGTGCAACCGTCTCTACGATCAAATCCACATCATCAAAATCTTCCGGCTGCAAATTTACCGCTGGAATTGACACCTTCAGCTTCGTCTCTAGTAGAGAAATCAGCTTCAACACAGATAGCGAATCAATCAATCCCGACGACACCAATTTCTGACCATCCTTGATCGGGCGTCGCGCAATCTGCGACGCCGCTTCGAACGCAGCCTTTCGAATAGTGCTGTTATCGGGTATCACTTGTCACTCCTTGTTCATGACATTTCTACACGTTCCAGAAGATACCGCTCACGTGTTTCCTTTCGCGATATCTTTCCTGCTGTGCTTTTCACGATCCATCGTTTCGGCACTACTGTTACGTACCGTGGTGACGTCCCGATTGCGCTTAGGACCAACTTGCGGATTGCGGCCTCCAATCCTCCCGCGACCTCTTCGTCGAACTCGGCTTTCATTTCCGCGACGACTGCCAGACTCTGAGTGCCAAGCTCCTGATCTTCAACTCCAAACGCAACGACGCGCCCTTGGTACACGCCGTCCAGAGCATTTATTACGGTTTCAACGTCCTCGGGATAGATATTGTTTCCGGCAACGATCACGATATCCTTCAGACGACCAATTACGAAGAGTTCTCCGTTTGCCAGGAATCCATAATCTCCCGTAGTGTGCCAACCATTTTGCAACGTATGCGTCTGAAACCCGCTTGAGCCCCAATACCCTTGGAACAAGGTAGGAGTGCGAACGTGAATCTCTCCCGGCACAGCCTCGCCACATTCCAGGCCATCCGGCAGCATAATTCGCAACTCCACACCGCGCAGCGGTTTGCCTGACGATAAGTACACCTCATCGAGCAAATCGTATGACAGCCCTGAATGCGCTTGCTTCCCCGCGAAAACATGCGAGCGAGGGAACTGCACCAATTCTCTTCCTAGCGTCGATTGAGTAATTGCAAAAACGGTCTCCGCCATCGCATACGATGATTGCAGACTTTCCTGTCGAACTCCGTACTTCTCAAACGCACCGGAAAACTGCTCCAACGATTTCCGCCTCACTGGTTCGGAACAGTTAATCCAAGCACGCACGCTCTTCAGATCATGAGGGCCCTTCATGGCTTCACGACGCTGGCCGAGATAGGCAAATGCAAAATTTGGCAGCCAGCAAAAAGTCGCAGAATATTTCTCTATCACGTTCAACAGAAGTTCAGGATTGAGAATCCAGTCGCCAGCGCCGATCTGCGCAGAAGCCGCGCCATACCATAACGGCATCCAATAGGATGCGATCAATCCCATGTCGTGATATAGCGGCAGCCACGAAGCCACCCCATCTTCGGCACAAAAACCGACAGCCTCCTGTAGCTGCCCTAGTTGCTCCACGAGCATTTTCGTAGTCACGACAATCGCCTTTTGCGAGCCTGTTGTGCCACCTGAGAACTGTAGAAAAAGCGTCTCGTCGTCCGGTTCGCTGTGCTGCTTCGGAAAATCGCTTTGCTCCAGCCGTTTGCTAACCTCTTTATCGAGGAAGAGTTTTTCAAATGCAACATCGTTCGCCAGTTTTACTCCGAAGGAAGGAAAGGGTAGACCGCCCACCAGGCTTTCCGCCAGCCGGGGAAGTGTGAGGAGCGCATCAGCTGGCAGATGACTGAGCTGGTAAATGAGATTTCGCAGATATTTGTGCGGTTCGATACGTGTCGTCGGCCATGGCAGGACTGCCGGTATGTGGCCCTTTAGAACTAATCCCAATTGCAGCAGGAACAACTCCGGCGAATGAGGCAGCAGAAGTAGTACAACGCTGCGAGCCCTTGGAAGCCCTACGCTTTCTGCCATCTTTTCTGCTCGCGCAACCAGTTCTGGGCCGGTGAATTCCTGCTGCTCCTTAAAGCACCCCGTCGTCAACACTCGCAGCAGTACCTTTTTCTCAGCGGCCATGATCCGCTCCCGCAGCTGTTGGCAGAATACGGCGCGGTTCATGGCCTACCTGTTCCCCTTGCGTCGTTCCCGGAAGTGCGCGTGCAAAGATCTCTGGCGATGGTCTCTGCTCCCAGTCGGTGCCCTGTCTCATTCCAGTGACCCATTCCAAAGTTCTTCACCGTAAACCCGTTCAAGTATGCGTGGTGTTCCACGGCATAAACGGAAAGCGCCGGAGCTAAAGTCGTCACAGCAACTCCCTCCCGCAAACCAAACTCCTGAATCCGGCGGTCGGCATAGTCGAGATCTTTCACGTTTAGCTTCTGTTCTAACTCTTCGCGTTTCGCCACGTCGGGGTTAACCTGCGGGCGGTTCGCCAGTGTCACGATGCGGAATTGCGCGTTGTGTGCTCGAACTTCGTCGCGCATCAGTTGCAACACACCTTCAGTCACTCGCCACGCTTTTGCCATCTCCGGCAGAACAGGCTCCGAGTAAACGCTGTATTCGAGATTGTCCAAGCCCGTCTGGGTCGCCTCTTCATGCAGAATGGCAAGCGTCATTTGCATCTTGCCAAATTGCTGGATGGCTTTGATCGCCTGCAAAACCCGCATATGTTTAGCGATACGCCAGCCCAAATCGTCGAGTCTAATTTCCCTCGCTTGCAAAGCAGGCAAAGATCGGAACGACTCGTCGAGCACCAGTTCTCCGTCGTTTTCCACAAAATAGGGAGACTGCGCAGGGTTTGCCGTATTATTCAATTCGCGAACGTTGTTCGATACGTCGCGCGCAGAATAAAACCCCACGATCACGATGTCCGGATGAAACTTCCAGACTTCTTGCCGTAAGAGCAACAATTCCTGCGCCGTCGAATAGCCCGCCACTCCAAAATTCAAGAGCTCAACCCGCTTTCCGAGAAAGCACCCACGCTCATTCAGCAACTGCTCCAAGACCGCCACATACGTCTTCGCGACCGGAACTTGCAAAGCTTCTGTCCAAGAATTTCCCAGCACTGCAATTCGCAAAACATCGGAAGGTTTTTCGTATTCTCGCTCCTGATCGCGAAATCCCATTTGATTGATGCGGATTTTTTGTTTCGTCTCAACGTTCACAACGCCCTGCGCACCCGGCCGAAGTTTCCAGCCACGATCTCGACTGGGTTGGTACAGTTGAGGCTCGAAAGAAAGCTGCGTGACGCGCAGGGCCACTTCCGCGATCAGCGGAATTATCAACAAAACGGCCCCGGCCATAATTAATTCTCTTTTGCTAGGCGACATGCCTCAGCACTGCCGTATCTTAGAAAAAGTACAGATGAATGACGTTGGATACATCTCTGAATCGGTAGAGGACAAATGCACCATCACATAGACGATTCCGACGAGCACCATGAGTATGATAAGTGCCGGTAACCACCACGCCTTGTGCCGCCAGAAATCGGTAAGAAATGCACCTTGACCTTGCAATTGTTGAATTGTCTTCTTTGCCTCGCCCATAACCGCGGATCTCTCCACTTCAATTTGGTCGAGCCACTCTCTAGTGTTTCAATCCCGTTGCAAATTGTGGCAAAACTGTCCCGTTCACGGAAACCGTCCCATTCGCATTATGCGCCGCATTATGGCAAGTCAGCGTGCAGCTATTCGCCCCGCGATTGTATGAAATCGGGGCACCCTGGTTCTGACCGACCACACTGATATCAAAGTTGATTAACCGCTCGCCAGTTACGCTTGCGTTTACAGATCCCATTCCGTGTGCTGTATGGCATACCGAGCACGAAAATCCGTCTTGTACAATGTGCCGATTATGTTGTGTCCAGCTAACTGCGCTTGCATTCGTTACGACAGTTAGATCATGACACTTCGCACACATTGCATAGGGTCCTTGAGGACTAGTGTCCGGATTTGGCAGCGTAGTTACGGTCCCACCTGGAACTGCTGCCTGACTCATCTGATAATTTCGCTCTAAAATATGTGAATACGACGAACCATGGGGGCCATTTGGTCCAGTCCCGCCAAACTCTCGGTTGTCGTCGCTGTTGTGACAATCAGTGCAGAAAATTCTTGCTCCCACAAGCCTCGCTGACTGCGTCCCATTCTGGTTCAACATATTCGCGAGCAAGCTTGGCTGAGGCAAAGGGCTTGTCCGGTCATGCACTACCGGATGACTGGACGTAGAGTTGGGGCTAAATTGTGGTACCAGATTTAGCGGATCGCCAGAAAACACTAATCTATTCGGCAAATATCCGTACTTTATCAACACCTGTTTCCCTACGCTTGAGCCGTGGCAGCGCAGGCAATTCTCGTACTGGTTCAACGCGGGAAGCACAACTGTCACCCCGTCAAGTCCGCTCACACCGGTCACCGAGGTTTGCGGTGGACGAACCCCTGGTGGCGCGGAGAACAGTGTCATCGCGTTCGCGGCGTGTGCGTTATGGCAATCCGCGCACGTTGCATGCCGATTATTGTTGAGCACCGCACTTTCGGCCGCATCGTGTCCATTTGTACCGGCAGGCAAGGGATGTTGCCCGGGCTTTCCAAATTCCGCGTACACGTTTGGAGCCGCAGGAGACACGTTTCCGCCTCCATTGTGACAAGTTATGCAATCCTGTGTACTGGCATCAATCCCGGGTGCCGCTGGCGTAGCCATTCGCAACAGGCGAGCGGGTCCAGATGCATTGTGTTCCATGTGGCAGGAGGTGCACGCATTCACTCCGACAGTGACATACGAACCCACATTCGCGCTGCTCGCAACTTGGTTCGTCGACACCGAGTGAATACTTCCAGACCAGCCATACAGCGGGTTCACAACCCCCGTGGTGATTCGATTCGGATCGTGACACGCCAAACACATTTGTCCACTCGAACTGTCCCGGACCAGAAAATTCTGGGCGATCGTATCGATCCCCTGCACGTGCGGGTTGTGGCACGACGTGCATTCTACGCTTCCATTTATCAGCTTGATCGCTTGTGTGGGATCTGCCGTCAGTCCCTGCGCTGCCAGTGATGCTACTTGATCCGGCGCATCCTTGATGGGGGTGACCAAGTTGAAAGGGTGCGATCCGCTCAGATTTGTTCCGAATGAATCCTGATTGTTCAACTGCCCTTGGACAGGGATTTTTCCATAGGCTGCCGTTTGCCCGACCGCCACCGTTCCATCATGACAACTCAAGCAAAGACTGCTCGATTTGCCCATTGCCGGCTGCGAACCTCCCGTCTGTTTGTAGGTCGTACTCGTATACGGCGTGTAGCTCTGAGTCGATAGAGTTTGATTCCACAGTGGCGTCACTCCTCCTAATCCGCTGTGGGGCGCATGGCAAAACGTGCAACCTAAGCCCCCGCTAGTCGTCACTGATGATCCGCTGCCTATCGTCATGTTGTGCATTCCCAGCGCATCGGCCTGGACCGGAGGTGTTGTAACCTGGCCGTTCGCCGCAGTGCTTATGCTCAATGCCCAAACTAGTGCCAAGATCACTCTAATCAGGATGCTCATGGTGGAACTACGCATCACTGTGCTCTCCCCGCCGCAGCAGCGTAGTAGTGATACACCTGAACTCTTTTGTTAAACGTATCTACAACATAAATTCGGTCTTTGCCGTCGATACGGACCCCAGTCGGCAATTGAAAGCTTCCGGGCGCCGTTCCGAATTGCCCGAAGTAGTACAACAGCCGTCCTTCGCGATTGAATACCTGGACGACACTCCACATTCCGTCCACTACATACAAATGTCCTTCGGAGTCGAACGCCACTCCTTTCGGGCGGAACATCGCTCCCACATCATCACCAATTTTCCCAATCGAGTATTGAAAGTCGCCATTCTTATCCAGTACTTGCACGCGGAAATTCATCGCATCGACGACCGCTAAATTGTCGCCGTACAGCCGAAGTTCCGTCGGAAGATTAAACTCCCCATTCCCCGTGCCTTGTTTTCCAATTCTTCTCAGCACGCTTCCTTGCATATCCATTTCAAAAATTTGATTCCGCAATGTATCCGTCACATAAATTCTCTGCGCCGCCGAATCCACCGCGATCCCTGTCGGACGTTTGAAATACCCTTCGCCGTATTTCAAACTTCCGATCGTCCGCTGGAACTTTCCGTTCTGTCCAAACACGAAAACCTTTCCGGCTTCAGAGTCGGTTACATAAATATTGTCTTGCGAATCTGTTGTCACACACTGTGGAGAGATCAGCGGATTCTTGCCGGCATCATATCGCGAAATAAACTTATATTTCTGCTTCTCGAAATCAAAAACATGTATTCCGTGTGCACCTGGATCGGTTACGATGATTCGCCCTTTCGAATCCGTCGTGATACTGTACGGCCTCACCATGTAGTGAAAGTCCGGCTCGCCCGCCACCACGTCCACGACTTTTGTCCAGAAGCCGCGCTTGGGTTTCACTTCCTGTTCCGAACTGAACATCCTCTCAAAGCTAAGCTTCCGGCCGCCATCCATAAGAAGATCTGGAATTTGTATTGTGGTCGCTTCTTTTTCTTGTTATTGGGCGCCGCCCAGGCAAGGCTCGCCGCCAGCAACCCAATCAAGCATCCGGCGAAAATCTTCTCTCGAATCTCCGTTTTCCTCACCCCAATTAGAAGAAGTTGAACCATCGGGTCACTCCGATGAAGTACGAATAATCGTTCCCTTGCGACGGGCCAGCGGCGCTGATGGTCTGGCCGAACTTTGTATATCCACCCAACAGGCTAATCTTCCTCAGTCGGTACTGCACCTGACCGTAGAAAATGTTCGTCCGGTTGTTGGAGAATATTCCATTACTGAGTGTATCGCTCTGCGCGTTGGAATAATTGCCGGATATAGTCAATCGAGGAATTGGTGTAAGGTTGATCCCGGCTCCATAACTCTTTCCATTGTAGACAATCAGACCTTCTTGCGGCAATCCCGGCGTTGGTGGTAGAGGCTGAATGCCAGTACTCGTAAGGACCGATTGGCCACTAGCTTGAATGTAGTTTGCAGTGAAGTCGATGTGCCGCATGGAAAGGCTAGTGGAAAAGCCTACGCTCTTGTTTATCGTGCCCGGCTCTTGACTAAACCCACTATGATTGCCATTAAACGCACCCGTCCACTGCGCACCTCCCGCAAGACGGCGGTGTAGGCGCAGATTATAGTTATAATAGGATTCGGTGTACGTAATGAGTAAAGTCTGGACGTTCTGGGCATAACTCAATCCCCCTGACAATTCCCATGCTCCCAAGTGCCGGAATCCGTTGAGATTCCCAATGAAACCAAGCGAATTATTTGCGAATTTATTAGAGCTCTCGATCACCGTTGCGTTAACTGTGAAGGTGTCCAAAATGCGTTTTCCGTACCCAACAGTCCCGCTTACATAGCTACCTTCATAATTCTTGCCGTAATACGTCTGGTTGAAGTACGTGATCTGCGCCTGCGTGTATAAATTGTTCGTGAAGTTGTAGTTCGCTCCGGACGCTCACAAGTGACGAATTTGAGTGGGAATTGACTTCGACCAGTGGAATGCCCTCGCCGCTGTTTATAATACTTTGATACGGTAGCCGTCTAGGTTGTCCGCATAGGATTGATTGACGAAAAGCCCCAATTTCGTTGTTGGACGGAAATTGGCATTGACCGTTTCCGTATTTAAGGAGTAGTTGGTATTACTTATAGCCTGTTTCCAGTGTTGAACCATAATCCCCTGAATAGTTTGAATGGTTAAAATTGATTCCCAGCGCGCCATTCCAAGGTAAATCGTGCATCGCGTTTACGCCATAGTAGTTCCCGCTCGAATTCGAGATGTTGTTGTTCTGTTCCCCAGTCAAAAAGGAAGGAAAGTTTGAATCGAGATTGATGTGTTGGTATTGCGCTCCCAGTAGCCATCCGCTTAGCTGATATGTGGACCTCAAGTTCAGTGTCCGAGTTGACGAACTGGTCTCTTCGGTCGTCCCATACAGTGTTCCGCTTCCGCTTCCCTGTGAGTAATTTGCCGAGAATGTCGGCCAATTCGGAAGCAGGGCGCTCCATCCAACTCCAAACCCTTGACCCGAACCTATCTCAGTAAAATTCGGATTGCCCGTCAATCCGAATGTCCCCGTGGTATTGCGGTTGTAGTCATATGTCGCGTAGCCGGGGAAATGCGTTCCCGTGAACAGATTTATGTTCGAGACTACTCCGCTACTGTCTGTGAGCGATTGGTAATTTGAATCGGCTCGTGACTGGTTATAATACGGACTAACGGAAAAATTTATGAAGTTCGGATTATAATACGACCCATTGATTTGTGCGTTTCCACCGGCCTCTAAGCCGTGGCTTGATGGGATTTGATCGCCGTACGCGGCATCGTAGCCTGCCGTCACTGTCCCATTCATGTTCAGTTTAAGGTCGTCTCCAATCTGCCACTGGGCCTTCGCTTCTGTTCCACACAGAAGGAGGATCAGAAATACTGCAAATTGGGCGATGAATCGATTCACTGAATTAACCTTCTTTGTTCGCAACACTGACAACAACTCGGTAGAGATGACTCGAGGATTGTGATTGCACAACCATTGCCAAGTGCGGCAAATCACCAATAAACCATAAAGCTATTATTTTTAATGGATTAGCCACCATCTCGATGCTTCACAGTCCGGCTTCTTTGGCTGAATTGCGAGATCTCACCCACTAAGAGTGCTGAATTCCTCAGCGACCTGCTGGCGACTCTTCAGCCCCATACTGTTCATTAAATTTCAGCACGGTTTCGGAGCTCCGCCGGGATCTCTCGTCCATTCGACGAGTCGACATCCAAGTCGTTTTTCACGGATTGAAATTCTTCCCATCACGCAGGCGGAAATCACTGACAGCCCAGAATAGGCGAAGGGTTCTATCGCAGCAGCGCGACATGTCTATAGCAATTCCACCTTGGCAGTCGCCCTCAGCCGCTTATCTAGCGAGGCACGCAGTTGCTCGTACTTCGCCTTCTGCAGTTCCGTACGCAGTTCGGTCTTCACTTCCTCAAAACTCTGCTTTTTGGCCGGATTGTGGGCATTTAAACGGATGATCGTGTACGCCTGCTCAATCTGGATCAGGTCGCTCACCTGTCCGGGCTTCATTACCTGGAACACCTTGATCACCTGCGGCGGCAGCTTGTCTTTTTCCACTGCCTTGTGGTCGCCCATGTTCACTCGGAAATCATCTTCTGACATCTTCTCCGCCAACAGTCCGAAATCCTGATAGCTGGTCGTCGCCTTGGCCTGCTTCAACAGTTCATTGGCGTTCTTCAGAGCCTTCCTTTTTCTGGTCAGGCTTCGGCATTTTGCGGAGGAAGGACTGAAATCGACTGGAAGGTGTAGGTTTCCGGTTTCTGAAACTTCGCGCTGGATTCTTGTCGTAATAAGCTCCGAACCTCTGCTAGGCCACCGCCGCCTTATCCTCAACTTCACTCTTCAGCACTTGTTCGATCAGCAGGGAACGCTTGATCTTTGTCTCTAACTGCCTGATCCGATCCGCCCATCTCGACGCTTCAGATACTTTTGATACTCATCGGCAGAGTGAAACTGTTTCTTGAATTCCGTTTCGGCCTGATTCATTTGCTGTGTGGGACTGCCAACTTTCGTCGCTCGGCTTCCTGGTACACCAGTTCTTCAAAAATAATCATCTGCAGCGCGCCCTGCCGAATCGACGCTTCTTGCGCTTTAGGAAATCCGTTGTGCTGTTGCGCGTAGGGAAAAATCTGCAACATTTCGCGCAGCAGGTCCCGGTCGGTAAGGACTGCGCCATTCACTTTCGCTACAGGTTTGTCGCTAACCTGGAAAGTGAGTTGAAGTTGTTAGGCCTGGGCGGGGTTGGCTTTGCCGATCCGGTGGAAGCATGTGATGAAACTTGCGCACTGCCAGTTACTGCGATCTCTAGTAGTAGAGCGAAAACTACCAGGGACCTCATGTGCTCCCTCCTTATTCACTCTCAAAAAAAATGGGGGAAGAGAATGCTCTCTCCCCCTTGATACGACGGTCGTTCTACTGGAAGACGGTCGGGATGTTGTTGGTGTTGTTGGCTTCGTTCGATTCGCCAAAGTGGCACTGGCGGCAGAACTGGGTCGTCGATGCTGCTTGCCCGGCCGTTAGTTAGTCTGAAGGTTCGGGTTGTAGGGGCCGTTGATGAAGAAGTACGTCGCATAGCATTGCCGCCGCGTCTTTCTGCGATCGGGCTGGCTGCAGAAGAGGTGTATACGGTCATTACGTGCTGGTTGTGGCAGGTCGTGCAAAGACGTAGGGCTTGCCCAGCGCCGTTGACTGCCAAATGGGTTGCTCTACTTGCCAGGAGCCAATGCTGGCCAACCGTAGTTGGCAACAAATTGCGCATAGGGTGTCCAGCAGTTACGGCTGAGTATGCGCTGTTCGCGAGGAGTACAGGTGAGACCGTTGCGCTGAGGTCGCACATATTTGACAGATGGGCATTTTGTCCCACTGGGTGATCGTTCGTGTAATTGCCGGCCGTTGTTCCATCGTTGCCGAGCAAAGTCGGGATCTTCTGCGTCACCATAGGCTGGTATTTGTCAGCAGGCCGATCTCTGTTCATAAGATTGATTCGGCATCATGTTGGACTGAGTCAGGTTACCATCATGGCAGCTGAGGCACAGGAGAATGCCGCCGACTTCCTGTGCCGCCACCGGTGATCGTGCTTGGCAGTACTTCAATGTACTCGCCATTGTCGCCGAATGCGATCGTCTTGCCGTACAGTGGGCTTGCGTCTTGTCCCCACAATGCGTAGCTTCCGGCATCAGCCGCTCCGCCGTGGCCCGAACCGAACGAACCGCTGTGTGGAGAGTGGCAGCCTGCGCAGCCGCGCCCTTGGTTATTGTGCGCGCCCAAGACGTCGACGGTGGATGACCAATTCTGTGCCATTGTCATTCCGGCCGTGAACAATACGAGAACCGCTAACATCAGTACCTTTTTCATAAAATTTGTAAGACCTCCGTGTGCCTTTCGGACCATTTTCCACTTCTTCTATTAGTCGGCCTCGGCCGGTTTCGGGCCTCGCCCTTCGGGATTGATATTTGCATTTCCTGTGCCGAAGTGAGCAACTGATGAATTTCTCGCCTAAATCAACCTAAAGTCTTCTCCTAATGCCACTTACGAGGGACAGTTCTGGTTCGCCGGCAGTTCGGAACTCACGGCTTTTCCCGATTTTGGGTGATATGCCCCAATTGTGACGCGAAATCACACAGGTTATTGCTGTGAAAATAAACGTGTTAGCGGTCACATGAAGAATGTTTATTTGACCACTCATCAGCTTCAATTTTGAAATGCTGGGCAGGCGATTCCAATATCGTCACGCCGAGGCGCGGACTCATACTATGGTTTCAATCTGGAATCGGATATCTAGTGCCCGATCTCGGAACCGACTGGTGCCTACTCTTTTCAATTGGGCTTAGGGGATGTTGCCGGGGTTGCCATGGGTGCCTGCGTCGGCGCCGGAGCAGCCGGTGCTGACAAGGGAACTACTTGCGATGGAGTATCGACTCCGTTCCGCGTTGCTGCAGTCTTCTGTCTGTCCGCAGCTCTCTTCTCGCGCAAGTCATCCGCTTCTGCATCTGTTACATATTGAAATTGTTGTGCACGGCCAGGGAATATTTCCGTGGTAAATACTCTGTTCTGCTTATCAATCGTAATACCCACCAATCCTTGAAACTGTCCTGGAAGCAATCCATGCCCCCCAAAGGAAATCAGCAGTTGGCCCTCTTTATTAAAAACCTGCACGCGATCCTGCATCCCATCCGCGACCCAGATATGTCCATCCCCATCAATCGCTATGCCTTTAGGTCGCGCAAAATATCCCGGGCCCGTCGCCTGCTTTCCCGAAAAGGCTTACAAACTGACCATCAGCGTCAAAGATCTCGATCCGGTTATTTAAGGTGTCGGCTAACGTAGATATTTCCTTCGGAATCTACCGCAACCGCCGCGGGCTTCGCAAAATCCCCAGGCGAAGTCAATTCGTGTTTGTGTCCCGTGGTACCGATCTTGCGCAGGAGTTTCAGGGTGTCCGCATCGTACACCAGAACCTGGTCCAACTCGATGTCTGTGACATAAAGCAACCGGTTTCTGGTATCGATTGCTAGACCACCAGGCTCAACCATGCCATCAGTTATCACATCTTCCGCTTTATGATCCTTATCAAAAATTAGGACGTGTCGCAGCCCCGGGTCAGAGACGAACAGACCGGTCGTTATCATCCATCGCCAAACCGATAATTCGCGAGAAATGCGCATGAACACTATTCTTAATTAAATCGACGTCTTTACTATCTTTACTGGTCCCGAATATGAAGATAGCTCCCACTTTCTGATCCGCGACGTACAACTTCCCCTTTGAATCCACCGCACTTCCGTACGGCTGATGCAAGTTCGAACGGCCGCGCGAACAGTTCATCGTTCGACTGCGTGCCCGCCAATCGATCCATCCAGGCTGATTTCTTTTGTTTGTCGCCTTGCAGATCTCTTGCCGCCTTATCCGAAGTGTACCATGCAGAGAACTTAATTCTCGCGATCGCAGGGGGATTGGGCCACACGATATTTGAATAGTCGATTGCCTTTATTTTTGCTTCTGTTTCCGCTTTTTGATCCGCTTTACTTTTCTTCTGCGCATCCAATACAGTCGGCAAAACAATCATTATCCCCGACAAAATCAATAGCGCCATCCATCTCCGCGCAAGTTCCTCTACGGATTCCGCCCATTCTACTCATTACACTATCTCCCATTCGACTTATCCGTTTGGTCAAATCCTTATGGCAGCTTGAGCAAAACGCCATATTGTTTTCCTGATCGTTAACCAGCAAATCGGGCTTGGCTGAAGCGTGCGGTTGATGGCACGTCAAACAAGTGATTTTAGCCATGACTTTCGAAGTGTTCGTTGGGTCCATAACATCCGTTACAGGGTGTCCGTCCACCGGATGCCCCTTTCCGTATTTTAGTGGCAGAACCACGACTTTGTTTTTCTTAAAATAATCGTCTGGCAATAGCACTTTCCCATCGAAGATAGTCAGCATGCTTGTGCTCTTGTCGACTCCTGTAACCGAGTCTGGCCCATGGCACTCAAGACAAAGCGCATTGCCCTGAGCCCGCAACAATTTCTCGCGATCGCCGCCGTGCGGTTCATGACAAGTCGCGCATCCTTGAGTAAATGCCGGTTGATGATGCACGGCCTTCTTTTCCAGATCCCCGATATCCGTGTGGCAACCCAGGCAAATACTTACCGGATCGGTCTTTGGCAGTCCGGGGCTCTTGCTACCATGCGGATTGTGGCAATCGGTGCAATCGCCCATCGCGCCCGGATGCGGCACTTTTGCACTCTCAATCTGCTTTGCTTTCTCGTCATGGCAGGTCAAGCAGATCGCCTTAACATCGGTCTGCGTCAACACCACTTTTCCATCCTTCGCAGGGGCGTGGCACATTTCGCACTGTTTATCTGCGAAAGGCGGGTGTAGGAACTTCACCATCAATTTCGGTGCAGCAGACTGGTGCGGATCGTGGCACTGCAAACAATTCGCAGTTGCAAAGGGCTGATTCTGGTGCGCTTTCTGCAAATCCGCTTGGCTTGCGTCGTGGCAATCCAAGCACAGGGCTGGTGGACTTTTCGTCAAATGAAAATCAAACTCCACTTTGCCTTTTTCGCCGGTCTTGTGTGTGACATGGCAAGTCTCGCAACCCATGTCGAGCGCTACATGCCTGCTACCCTTTTCCGGCACATTCACGCCAGTGTTGTGGCAACCCAGGCAAAGATTCTCTTTCTGATCCCCAGAAGTCGGCTTGAGCAATTGATATTTGTTGTCGGATTCGTGTGGATCGTGGCATTTCAGACAATCGCGCACCGCAGGTTTATGTACGGTACCCTTAATCTCGGCCGCATTTTTCTCTGCGTGACAGGTCAGGCACAGACTGTAGGGCGTGGTCGTAATCAACTTTACGCGCGTCACATCTTTGTTCACGCGCACTTCATGGCAACTTGTGCAGCCTGTCGATACCGCCGTGTGAACGAACTTACCTTTGGCCTTATCCGCGTGACATTCCAAACATTTAGCGGAATCGGTATTTTTTTCGAGCGGTACCGGATGGATATCTGCGCGGAGTGTCGAAACTACTAAAAGAAGGAACCCGGCCAACACCGACGCAGTAATCAGGCGCGGCTGACGTAATTTCATCACACGCATTCCACAAGCCCCGGCCGTCCGGCCGTTGGCGCGTGGAAGCCCTGTACTTGGGAAGTCACTTTCTTTGAGCTCTCACTGGAGGTTCGTTCCGCCGCCACAACGAGCGCAGTAGTCAATGCGACAGCCAAAATCAATAGAGGTCACCATGAAAATTGCCTGGTGAAAGCGATCTGCCATTTTCAAACTCATGTCTGCTCCCGCGCCCCGGTCAGCCGTAGGCATTATAAACGAATGCATCTCGTGTGCCGAACGAGTGCAAAATCCAGAATTCTGCATTGGCAGCCATTCGCACGCCTAAGCTACTCATATTGCAGTGGTTGTTTCAGATGAATTTGTGACACAAGTCACAGGATGAACGGTTACAAACGCTCTGTTTGGGTCATTTACCCCAATTGTGACGTTAAATCACACATGCAATCGCTGAGAAATTATACATTTTGAATCTTAAAATTTGGGCATTCCGATCGCCTGAAGATAATCTTGGGACGTCAGGTGAGATCTGATCCAAGTACTCACTGGATATCGATTGTCGTCACGCTGAGAGCTGGTAGCGTCACCGTCATGAGTGCTTCCACTGACTGCCATCGTGCCGGCGGATACCGGTGTAATCGTGCTCTGACCCTGGCTAGTGCTGGCTGAAATCTGATATAGGTACGCAGTCCCCGACAGTCCAAGTCCAGAAATGGCAGTCACTTGACTCGATGTCGAACGATTGATCGCCACAAACACCGCTCGCCCAGGTGTGCTACTGTCGGTGCTTACATACACCACTACATTTTGAACATTGCTCGACGTCGCCTCGACCGATGTATCCCCAAAATTCGAGCTCGCCCCGTCAAAATCCCGAAACGCCCGGAATCCCGGCCAATATATACGGCTCGTTATTGCTCAATGGCCACAAACTGGCCGCAAACAGTCCCTGCACTCCAAAAATCCCCAGGTTATCCGCCTGAGCAATCGTGCCGGCGATGTGCAATCCGCCCCCATTGTTATATTCCGTAATGGCGATCTTCATCCCGGGATTTTCACTGGCGATTCGCGACTGCAATCGCCCCAGTATATAAATCGGTCCGCCTAGCACATCATTCGTGATCCAGGAATTCTCCGTATACGTGGTATCCCACAAACTCCGTGGGCTCTGCACAATCGCCTGCACCTGCGCGTCTGTCAGCGTCGGCCCAGGGAGATTCGTCACTCGCGTTGTTCCATCCGTCGCCTCCGAATACCAGTGGAAGTCATACACATCCACCAGTGGCTTTCCGTATGTTGCCCCTGCGGTCTTTATCGCCGGCAGATATTTATCGGGGAACCAGTTATTCCCTGTTGGCGTCGCGCTCAACTCTCCCTGCCAGTTATAGATTCCTTCGAATCCATAATGCACGGGCCCAAAAATCACGACGTTCGGAAACTGATCCTTGATCGCTTCCGTCAGCGAGATTGTTTTCGCAATGTAGTTGTCTGAAGTCACCGCCGTCGAACCCTGTACTTCGAGGTGCGTCGAGTTCCATAACTCCGGCTCGTTATCCAGTTGAACGAACACCGGGTGTGTAGTTGGATTCAATCCGAAGATCGATTCTCCCGAAAATTTCTGGTCGAGCGTCCAAACAAATTCGTCCATATAAACGTAAGCGTCAGTCGTTGGCGGAGTGAGTGTAAACGGCGTAGACGACTGCGTACTTTTCTTGAACACCACTGTCTTAAATCGCGTCATGTCGGGCGGATTCGCTACGCTCACCGGCCCATTTTCATCACCTGCTACGAGGCCCTGCATTTGGACTGTAAACAAGCTCGCCATCTTATTGTTCTGATCGCCGGCGATGAATCCGCGCACTGCATCGGCGGGCGTGATGCTGCTGTCCAGATACGCATCGTTCTCATATAAGTAGTCACTGCCGGCGTTAGAGGCATTTGTCTCCCAGTTATAGGCCGTCCACCGATTTCCACCGGCCCGATCAAACGTCAGATCCGGCGGCGCCCCCGTCACACCTGAATAAAAATTCAGACCATAAATGTATGGCGAAATCGCGTGAGTTTTGGTGGGATCAATCGTGATCGTCACATCAGGAATCATCGGTGCGACAGGCGTTGCACTCACTTGGGCAGAGTCAGCGCTTTCCCCAGCTGAATTCACTGCGGTCACGACATAGTAGTAAGTCGTTCCGTTCGTGAGACCACTGTCGGTGTATGAAGTAGAGATGGGTGCCCCAACCTGTGTGTACGGGCCGCCACTCGTTGTTCCACGCTTCACGTGATAGCTGGTCGCCCCGCTGCTTGCCGCCCAGGTCAACACCACCTGGGCGTTGTCCGCAGTCGCGACCACTGAGGCCGGCACCACCGGAATTTGCACAGGGGCTGCAGGCGTAGCACTTACCTGTGCGGAGTTTGCGCTTTCGCCTGCCGAGTCCACTGCAGACACGACATAGTAGTAAGTCGTCCCGTTCGTTAGGCCGCTGTCGGTGTAGGAAGCCGATGCAGGTGCTCCAACCTGTGCGTATGGGCCGCCACTCGTCGTTCCACGCTTTACGTGATAGCTGGTTGCTCCGCTGCTCGCCGTCCACGTCAGCACCGCCTGCGCGTTTCCCGCAGTCGCGACTACTGCAACTGGCACCGCCGGGATTTGGACAGGTACTGCAGGAGCGGCACTTACTTGTGAGGAGTTTGCGCTTTCACCTGCCGAATTCACCGCGGACACAACGTAATAGTAAGTTGTCCCATTCGTAAGGCCGCTGTCCGTAAAAGCCGCCGATGTCGGTACGGAAATCTGCGTGTATGGGCCGCCGTTCGAGGTAGAGCGCTTCACCTTATAGCTCGTTGCACCGCTACTGGGAGTCCACAGTAAGGAGATTTGCCCATTCCCTGCCGCTGCCACCAATCCCGTGGGGACAGCCGGCACTTGCGTTGGCGCTGCTGGCGTAGCGCTCGCTTCGGCAGAATTTCCACTCTGCCCTGCAGCATCGACTGCCGACACAACATAAAAGTACTTTGTTCCGTTTGTTACTGAGTTATCGACATACGATGCACTGGTCGGCTCGCTCATCTGGGTATAGGGTCCGCCGGACGTTGTTGAGCGCTTTACGTTATAGGAGGTTGCTCCGTTTACCGCGCCCCAGACGAGACTCACCTGGGCGTTACCTGCTGTCGCCACAATCCCAGATGGCACACCGGGTGCACTTCCGCCACTATTCCCGTTTCCGCCACCGCTGCTGCCGGATACGCCCGAGCTTCCGCAGCCGCCAGAGAGCAGAAGGGAGCCAAACAACAGAATGGTAAGGGAGATAGAATTCAGTCTCATGGATTAGCTCTACCAGACTCTGGGCAAGCTGGAGAATTTGCAGAAGTTTAGACCGCCTGCAAGTGGCGAACAAGTTGGCCTGAAGTACAGCTAAGGGGAGCTGTTCCGCGCCTTCACATTTGGATCAAACCCAGTCTCGAGCTAACTTACCCGTGGCGAAAAGTCCGTTAAGGCCATGAATGTCGATTCCAATTTCTCGACAATCTTTCCATTCGCTTCAGACTTCTCCTTCACGCTGATCCAGTCCGGATCAGCCTGGAATGCCTTCCAGTTCGCCGTCGCTGCTTCGCGGCTCGGGTGCTCTAAAATGTAAATCAGCATGTTGCCTTTCTTCGGATCGTCCAAAGGCGTCCAATAGGCAACGTTTCGTATGCCATGCTTCTCAAACAACTTCATCGTGTGCTCGCGAAATCTCGTCAGCAAGTCCGGCAGCTTCCCCGGATACGTCTGGTATATCCGCAGTTCGTAGACCGCGGACGACTCCGATCTGTCACCACTCATTTCTTGACCTCCTGCGAGGGGAATTGATCTCCACGCCTTTGCGGGCACCAGCGCGACCGGAATCATCTGAAGTAATTTGCGTCTATCCATCTCGCGGATTCTATCACCTGCCTTTTCGGCAGGTTCAAATTGTTCGCCCACCCGCCAAATACAGATAGAACCTTAGTACCGTTTCGACCCCCGGTAAGTACTGTAGTTCCATTTACGTATGTGGCCCTGAGATGACACCCTCATCACATCGCAAGTCTATTCGAACGAATGAATCTGAGGGTCATTTGCCATGGGAAGAATTCTCGCTAATCTGCGACTGCGAACGAAATTCCTGTTGTCCATGGTTTTCGTCATTGCCGGGCTGACCTGGTTTTCGCTTCTCATCGTCCGTCACACGGTTCAGGATCATGCCCGGCAGGAGCTGACCGCTGACGTTCATAATTCCCTCTCGATGCTGGCGCGGCTTCAGCGCGAACGACAGTTGGCGGTCAGTCGGAAAGCCGACCTTCTGGCCACGTCAGCGTTTCTTACCAATAACGATGCTACGTCCTTCGCCGACTCTACCGACAACCCCCTCGACACTTCGAAAAGTGACTTGATGGCACTTGCCGACAATGACGGTACAATCTCTGCCTTCCATACGACGCATCCGGAATTTCTGGCGCAAAGCGCCGAAGCCCTCCTGGCGCACTCGCTTCGCACGAACCGCAAGTCCGACTGGTGGTTCGCCGGCGGGCATCTGTATCACGTTGTCCTGCAACCCATCGCTCCAGTCGGCGGCTCCAAAGACTCGCAGACCGGTACAGTCGTAGTTGGTCAGGAACTTGACGAACCCGCTGTCCGCGATTTGGGGCGACTTCTCTCAAGTGAGGTCGCCCTGCGCTACGACGGGCGCGTCATTTCGAGCACTCTTGATCCGTACCGCCAGAGCCAGCTCTCCACTCAACTGCTCTCTCGCGCATCCTCGGACGAATTGCATATAGGCAGCGACCGGTATTTCGCAGGTTCTCTCAGCCTGACTCCGGAGCTCTCCAATAGTCCGACACTCCTGGTTCTTCGTTCTGACGCCGATACCATCGCCTTTCTTAACCGAATCAATAATCTGCTCCTCCGAGTCGGTTTCATCGCTATTCTCGCCGGCGTATGCCTGGCGTTTCTCATCTCACACACATTTACCCGGCCCCTTGGGGCTCTCGTCAAAGGTGTCTACGCACTCGAACACGGTAATTTCGACTACCCTCTCGCTGTTGAAGGCCGGGATGAGGTCGCCGAAATGACGTTGGCGTTCGATCGGATGCGTACGACCCTGCAGAAAAACATCACGGAGCGACAGCAGCTCGAAGAGCAACTTCGTCAATCGCAAAAAATGGAAGCTCTCGGCCGGCTCGCCGGCGGCGTCGCTCATGATTTCAACAACCTTCTTACCATCATTAAGGGTCATAGCGATCTGCTGCTCGATTGGCTGAAGACTACTGATGCACCTCACAAGAGTTGCGAGCAGATTCACAAAGCGGCGGATCGTGCGTCTTCTCTCACCCGCCAACTATTGGTCTTCAGTCGACGCCAGGTCTTGCAGCCCAAGATTCTTGACCTCAATGCCCTGGTTTCAGAGATGGACAAGCTCCTCGAGCGCCTGATTCGCGAAGATGTGGAATTTGTATTTATTCCCGGGCAACCGCTTGGTTCGATCAAAGCCGATCCCGGGCAGATTGAGCAGGTCCTTCTGAACCTTACCGTGAATGCCTGCGATGCTATGCCAAGCGGCGGCAAAATAACCGTAGAGACTTCAGACGTAACCGTTGATGAGGGCTTCTCGCGTTCCCATCCCGGACTTGCCGAGGGCTCCTACGTCCAGCTCGCCGTGACAGACTCGGGACACGGCATGGATGCGGCAACCAAGGCACGAATCTTTGAACCGTTCTTCACCACCAAAGACGTCGGCAAAGGCACGGGTCTAGGGCTTTCCACCGTCTATGGGATTGTCAAGCAGAGTGGCGGCTTCATCTGGGTAGATTCCGCTCCGGGAAAAGGCACTTGCTTCCGAGTCTACCTTCCGAAAATCAACGAACAGATAAAGCAGTCTGACGCGAACAACTCAGCGCTTCCAGCCGTTCATGGGTCGCCCACAATCCTGGTCGTCGAAGATGATGTCGCCGTTCGCGAGCTTGCGGTCCGCTTTCTGACCTCTGCCGGCTATCGCGTTCGCGCCGCGAAAGACGGGGTCGAAGCACTGGCCATTGCAAAACACTGCATGGAACCCATCAGTGCGGCGCTCACCGATATCGTCATGCCCAACATGCGCGGGACTGAATTAGCCGTTTGGCTACGCAACCTGCTTCCACAAATCAGAATCGTCTTCATGTCCGGCTATATCGAGCACAATGAAGAGAGCCAGCGCCTCATGGCCGGCGGTCTCTATCTCGAAAAGCCGTTCACCCGGGAAACTCTCCTTCGCAAAGTTCACCAGACTCTCAACTCCAATCCTCTTCCGATTTCCGTCTCGTCGCCGGGCGCAGCCGCGTCCGAGGCAAAACCTGCTGCGGTCCGTTCGAATCCTGGCAACGGCAACGCACTGGCATCACATAAGCTTTTCAACGCGTGACGGGAACGAACGGGTAGGCAAAACGTAATTCAGCTCAAGGATTTATCTCGAGGTAAATCATCCCCGGACCCCCTCCGGCCCGAGGATGCCTAGATTCAAGACAGGCCGCGTTACGCAAAATTGGCGGCCAACACACGTAGTACATTTACAATACCCTAAACATCCGTTCCCGAAAAGGCCGAAGCCTGGTTTCTAGAGTAATTCGTCTTGCACTCTCCCGGCCTTACGGTAGTCTTGTCCCAAGATCTACCTCGGAGGCAAAATGCGTCCCACTGGCGTCACCCTTTCGGCTTATTTCCAGTTCTTCCGCGCTGCCGTCGTCGCTCTTTTCGCTGCAGGAGTTTTCTTCGTGGGGGGCATGGCTTCGCGCCTAGCCGCTCTCGCCACCGAAGGCAATAATCTCCAGCGATTCCTCGGGAGCCTCGGTCACTTCGTTGGCATTGCTCTCCTGATCTATGCCGCCGTCCAGATTGTTGCCGGAATCGGCCTTCTTCTTCAGCAAAACTGGGCGCGTTTGCTGACAATTGTCTTCTCGGCCTTAGGGGTCCTGGTTCTTCTTCCTCGGGCCATTCACCTTCGGCCAGTATCCACTCTATTCGCGCTGCTGAACCTGGCGGTTCTCGTCTATCTTTTTCTTCCGGAGGCAGCTTCCTACTTCGGGACAAAGCGGCTTCCTGCCGATTCCGCTCCGGTCAAAACCGCCTAGCGTTCGCGCTCGACTCCTTACTGCCTTCCGAGACTCACATATTTGCGTGCGAGTCTCCACATTGCCTCCCGCACTTGCTTTCCATCGTCCAACACCATAACCTGACAGACTTATGCCAGACTTCACTCCCGAAGCTCTCGTCGGAGCCTTCCTCACCTACATTGTCTTTCTCTTTTCCACCACTTGCCACGAAGCCGCGCACGCGTTCGTTGCAAAACACGGAGGAGATACTACCGCTGCGCTCGGCGGACAGGTCACGCTCAATCCAATCCCTCATATACGCCGTGAACCGTTCGGCATGGTCATTGTGCCCCTCCTCAGTTTTTTCTTTTCGGGCGGCATGATCGGCTGGGCCAGTGCGCCCTTCAACCCGGAATGGGAACGCCGCTATCCCAAGCGTTCCGCCTGGATGGCGCTTGCTGGACCCGCCGCCAACTTCACGCTGATGCTCCTCGCAGCGTTCGCGCTCAAGGCCGGTCGCTCCACGGATCTGTTTCACCGTCAACCAGGCGGGGGTTCCAGCTTTCTCTTTACCGTTTTGATCACGACATTCATGCTCAATCTTCTTCTGGGCACTTTTAATCTTCTTCCGGTACCCCCGCTGGATGGGAGTACGGCCATCATGCTCTTTATGAGTGAATCAACTGCCCAGAAATATCTGGATTGGCTGAGGGGTAACAGTTTTGCGATCGCGGGACTTCTTGTCGGGCTGGTGGTTTTCCGCCAGATATTTCCTTATGTCCAGTACTTTGTAATGCATCTCCTGTTCTAACAATTCGAAGACCAGACAGATCATGCCGCTCCTGGTGCGTTCCCGGCAAAACCGCCACAACTCTTCAACGCCACAACTCTTCAACGCTGGAACTTTAGGGCTCTTGAGTGTACGATTCTGTCTTCTGCACACGCTCGCTCGACATGTCAATAGGCAGAACGAGGATCATGCAACTGGTAGGAAAGTTAGATGAACCTGTTTTGAATGACGTGCAAAACCGCACGCGGGCAAGGGCTTCCTGGCGGCTGCTATCGGGGGCTGCGATTCTTAAGGCAACGGGCCGGCTGCTGGGAGCGATTATTGCTGTAGGTAGCATCGTCGCCCTGGCAATTGAGGGCGCCATCTCCATGGGTTTCTTTGGTGTAGCCCTTCTCCTCTCAAAGATCCCGCCCATCAACAGCGCCTATCAAGCTATCTCTCATTCCTACGACCGCTTCATTGACCGTCTTGGTGCGAGGATTTTGCGTGATTCCCGAGATACTCCTGCCTTGAGAATCATGGTTTCACTCACCCTCACTGCTCTACCTATCTTCGTTGTCCAGCTCGTCGTCGGAAAACCTCGTCTTCTGCTGATCGTCGCTTTCTATCTCTCTCTCACAGGCGTCAAGTTTCAACGATCGGTGCGCATGTTCAGCGCCAAGCACATGGAAGCTCATCGGCCTCACGGTTACTTCAAGGAGAAATACGAAAAGTTTCTCGGCCGCTACGTAGAGTTTTTTCTGGGCTACCTCTATGGCGACCTTCCTGAACTCGGCCGCACCGTACATGTCCGTCTCCATCACAAGGAAAATGGCGGACCCGACGACAACGCCTACACCAGCAAGTATGACCGGACGAGTCCCCTGCATTTCTTTTTGTATCTTTCAGACAATATCTGGACCGCTCTCGGCGTCGTCCCTTATGCCTACTTCAGGGCCAGAGGCGATCTAAAGAACCGCAGCCGTATGTTCTGGGGAATCACTCGGTACGCCATCTACTTCGCTGCCGTTTTTATTTACGACTGGAGAATCGGAATTTTCTTTGTTCTCGTCCCGCTTCTCACCATGAACTTCATCATGGCCATCACATCGTGGGTTCAGCACGCTTTTTGTGATCCGGAAAATCCCGATGATTATTTTATAAACACGGTTACCGTCTATGACGATTTCAATTTCATGAACGAAGGCTATCACCTCTGCCATCACCACCGTTCCGCGCTTCATTGGACGGAAATGCCGGCTCACTTCGAGCGGCTACGCGAGAAGATGAAAGAGTCTGGCTCCTTGATCTTTCGCGACATGGATTTTATGGAGCTTTTTGTCGAACTTACCCTTCTTCGTCGCATGGAAGTACTCGCCGAAAAACTCGTTCCGTGGGAACCGATGGATCGCGAGCAGCGACTCGCACTGCTCTCGAGAAGAACCAAGCCCATCCGGGCCATTTCGGTTTCGTAAGCTCGGCAGTAGACGGGCCCTGACCGTATCCTCCTTAGGTTTAATGACCCTACAGAATCACCTTTGTGAGTGAGCCTCCGTCTGGTGAAGCCACGATCATTTTCTGGATTCCGTATAAAAACTGTCCATCATTCCATCCGATAAAACTCAACGAATCACGGAGTATTCAGGGTTCTCGAGGGCTAAAGTCGTGTAAGTCACTGAATTCCCTGTGCACGCCATCTGAAACGGGTTCTGGCCAAACATCTGCACTGTTACCTGCTCGCGGGCGAGAGGTCCGTACCCGAGGACCCGGGAATACAGCCACCGAACTCTGGAATCGTTGCTCTCGTACGCCAACGAAATTGTGCCCCTTGGAGGAGCACAACGTATGCGCGGCGCGGGCGTTCTTTGCTATCTGGGAATCACCGCGCTCTTCTGCAGCTCCTTTTCCCTTTCTGCGCGCGGTCAGCAATCTCTTGTGGACTCTCCTCGACTGCTGCTCCTGGGCCCCGAGGCCGCGGCCGCGAATCATCATTCAGAAAGCCCGGAAGAGTCTCCCGGCAAACCTCGTCCTCTCTCGACATCGATTAGCGCTCGAGGAGTAGCTCCTAATCCCGACTTCAGTCGCGTCGTTCTGCCGGTCACCACTTTCAAGTTCGTGGGTATTGGTCTTGAAGGCGCGTTTGGCACGGGATTTTGTTTGGACTCCGGCTGTCGTTTCATCGCCACGAACTATCACGTTGCCATGGCTACCCACCCGGAGAAAATCGACGGAGAAAGAATTCTAGAACGCTTTGTTGGCACAGGACCGGATGACGAAGGCGCCACATTGAATGACGGCCCCTACCCGACGCCACTGAAGTACAACGTCAGTCGAGATCTTGCGATTTTTGAATTACGGCATCCTCTTTCGAGGTATCGCGGCGCAACATTTCGTCTCGATGATCTCCAGATTGGAGAGCAGGTCGATATCTACGCATTTCCGAAAGACTCTCCGAGCCCAGTCCGACAGCTCCAACAATTCCACGGTTCCTTCGAAGGTGTAACTCCTCGGGGCCTGCTCGGATTTCACTATGACTTGTCGGCAGGTCGCGCGATTCGTCCAGGTGCCAGTGGAGGGATCGTCGTCGACTCCGCAACGCAGCAGATCGTGGGCGTGCTCAGCGAAATCGCGATTGACGGCCAGCCCGTCGCGCTCGCGATTCCGGTCGGAGTACTTGCGGACTTCGTCAGTAGAGTCGAGCCCGCTCTCGCCTTGCAACTATTCCCCTCCCGAAGCAGGATCACTTCTCTCTCCCGAGATCTCTATCCAAAATACGAACTACCAATTGCGGACAAGGGCCAGCGCCGGCCGGACGAGTCATCGGAAATCACTAGCCTTCGCAACAGCGCTCAATTTCTTGCCGACAGCATGCGTAACTTTATCGCCGTACAGACTTTTTCCTGGGGCTCGGGAGATAACCCGCCAACCGCTGAATCGGCCTACGAAGTCCGTGTACTCGACGGCTATCAACGGTTTCGCGAATATCCCGATGGGACAAGAGAACTCCAGGACGTACCGTTCCCCCGTTTGAGCACGGCTCTTGTGCCGGGCGGTGAATGGTCCCAACTGCCGGAAATGGTAGGCAGCGATCTGCGCTTGAGAATTCATCAAGCCCCGGACGCGGTCATCAACGGCAAGGCAATACGAGTCTTCCAGTATCGAGCCGCGTCTGAAGACAACGTCTGCAAGTGGAAATCGAGCGCAGATTTTGGGCTATTCGCCTTCAACAAGATCGTGTCGGTCCCGTGTTACGGGGAAGTCTGGACTGATGAGGACGGAAACATACTCCGCATCTCGGAGCGTTTTGAACTATCCGGAAAGTGGAAGGATTACCAGACGGTTGTGACTTACGGGTGGCTGCGGCGCTCCGAAGGGTCGCCGCGACTCGCCCCACTGGCTATCGCAACAGAAGCCGAGTACAACAAGAAGCTCTACTGGTGCCGCGGGCAATTTACGAATTACATGGTGTTTAGCAGTCAAGCGAAAATCACCTCAAATTGATGCATCGCTTCTCGGTGCGGCGCCCACGAAGCCAGCCGCGACAACGTCTTGTTTGCGCATTCCATCGAACGTCACAAATCCCAATTCCAGCCGTGAAATCAAAAACCTAAAATGGATTTGATATAAGGGCGGTGTATAATCCGCCGCGGAGTGTTTTACCCGAGCTTGACCATTCCGATCTAAGAGGAAAGGCCTCAATCTGTTCTGGGCACTTGAGAAGGAGTCCGGGCGAGACATGCCTACAAATCAAACTGCTGGCCGAACAATCTCCAGCATTTTTCGAGACATTCATTTCTGGGTACCCGCTCTAGTATTGCTGGCCGGCCTGCTGCTTTTGCGTTTCATTCATTAATTTTCGCGATGGAGGATCATGGCGGAACAATACGCTGTGGGTTCAGACCAGCCCGCTCGTCGGCGCAGCTTGCAGCTCCTCGGAATCCTCTGTGGCTTTACTGCGGGCGCGTGGCTGGGGGCTGCCGAAGCTCCCACCAAGCTGGTATCGATCGGTGTCTCTCCAATTATCATTTCGTTGATCATGGTAATCGGCGTTTTTCTTGCACGATGGAGTCTTCCCGCACTGGTTCTCGGCACTTCTTCCGTCCGCGCTGACGTCGAGCGCGCGCCACACCTCATCATCTGGGCCCTCCTTGCAGGCGGATTGTGGGCTGTTGCAAACACCCTGACCATATTTGCAATCCGCGATATTGGCCTGAGCATTGCCTTCCCGCTCTGGAATTCCAACAGCCTCCTAGGCATTTTCTGGGGATTCCTGTTCTTCAATGAACTTCGCCAGGCAGGCTGGCGTCGATGGGCGGGAGTTCTCGGTGGAGCACTGGTCATGTGTGTCGGCGCAACGATTCTGGCAATCGCTTCTGCGAGCCAGACCACTTCCGGGCACTCCTTAAACGGGGTTTGGGCCGCTCTGGGAGCTGGCGTTCTCTGGGGCACGATGTATATTCCTTACCGCAAAGCCTACCTGACCGGAATGAATCCGCTTTCCTTCGTGACCTTTTTCACATTTGGCGAACTGGGGACGATGAGTGCACTCGCCTTCGCCTACATCGGATTCGCCCCTCTCTGGCACGAACTTCTCGCTGCCCGCAACGTCGCCTTCTGGCTGATGCTGGGCGGCTTTATCTGGGTCATTGGCGATCTCTTTCAGCAGTATGCCGCAAAATACGTCGGGATCAGCCGAGGCATTCCGCTATCGAATACGAATCAGCTGTGGGGCTTACTTTGGGGCATCCTGGTGTTCAGTGAGTTGCATGGCAAAAGCAACAGCACATACCTGCAGGTCATCGGTGGTTCCCTGCTGATGATGACGGGTGTTGCGGCGATTTCATTTTCCTCCGCTGGCGGCCTGGAACAGAAGCACTGGAAGGAAGCGGCCCAACGCGAAAGTGATCGTTACGGAGTGGCCGAAGAATTTGTCACGGCTCGCTTCGATGGTCGTCAAGCGGCAGGCGAGATCGCGCCGAAACGCCGTCCGGTCGACTGGCTGCTTGTCGCTCTCGCGACCGGAATTCTTGTGGCCTTCGCCAGGATCGCCCGGGTTCCCGAGTTTTCGTTCAATTGGGGACCGGCACTCGCGCTTACCATCGTTTCCCTTCTACTGCTGATTCTCTGCGGTCGCAAACTTTGGCGCACGACTGGCTTTCACTGATAGAGTGTTCTGCGGACAATGACCAGCATCCCTCAAGTTGATGTAGTCGGCGTTGGATTAAACGCCACAGACACCCTGATTCCAGTTCCGCATTTTCCCCGCATCGGCGAAAAAGTGGAGATCCGCTCGGCGAACGCTTTGTTAGGCGGACAAACCGCAAGTGCTATGGCTGCCTGCCAGCAATGGGGTCTCCTCACCCGCTATGTCGGGAAAATAGGCGACGACATCTACGGCGATATGCATCGCTCAGAGTTTTCCCGTTTGGGCGTCGAGGCACACCTTTTCACTGCGCCCGGATGCAACAGCCAGCAAGCATTTATACTGGTCGATCCCAGCGGAGAACGCACCGTGCTGTGGAAGCGTGACGGCCGACTGACTCTTCTCCGTGACGAATTGCAGCGCGCGTGGGTCACCAACGCCCGCCTGCTTCATCTCGATGGGCACGACACCGAAGCTGCAACCCAAGCTGCGCAATGGGCGCACGCCGCCCGAGTTCCGGTTGTCGCTGATCTCGATGAACTTTATCCAGGCTACGAAAAGCTTCTGCCGAATATCGACTACCTCATCACCAGCAGGGATATTCCCTCCCGGCTTACGAACGAAGCCAATCTGCGTCAATCGTTGCCGGAAGTGGCACGGCGTTATCATTGCAAACTCGCAGCGGCTACGCTCGGCGAGGAAGGTGTTCTCGCCTTCGATGGCGAACAATTCACCTACGTACCCGCGTACCGCGTTGAGGTTGCCGACACCACAGGCGCCGGGGACACCTTTCACGCTGGTTTCATCTATGCATTATTGCGGGGATGGGATTTGCGGCGACAACTGGAATTTGCCTGTGCCGCCGCCGCACTTAACTGTACGGCAGTGGGTGCCCGCGGCGGAATTCAATCGGTCGACAAAATCGAACAATTGATGAATGAGAACACGCGCCACGCCGCCGCGTTCTGAATGATGACTTTTTTCCAGGCGACGATCAGTGAAGTATGATCTGCATGTTCGTGAAGTCAAATGTCACAGCATAGTGTTTGAGAAACTCGTGGCCTACCATGCCATCGACATGAAAACCCCAACCACTCTCCCATGGGAAAGAACCATCAAATAAACCCGGTACGTTTTCCCGTTTCACTGGCCCAAGCGAAAATTGGCTTACTTCATAAGGAACGATTCTGAGCTTTCCGCCACCGCCCTCGCCGGCCGTCGCTTTATCTTCCTCAAGCGTGATTCCGGCCTGTTTAATCGTAGATTCCGCAAGTTTCAGACCCGCCCCCGCTAGCCCACTATCGATAAAAATAAGCGAACGCGGAACCTTATCGACTTGTCCCCAAGCCACCATGAAATGATCACCTGCCATCCACATCGGAATCTGATGATCGCTCGCGGTGAGTGAGGCCGAGAAGCGTGCCAGATTTTCCGGTGTCTTCCGGCGCAAGATCAACTCCCCTTCCGGATAATCGATAGTGGCCAAAAAGTGATACAACACATTGGTTCCGATGCAGCCATTCAGTTGCGGTATTCCAAATCCTTCCGACAACGAGCGGAGCGCGATCATTCCCACTGGAACATTGTTAACAGTCCACGCACCCAGGGTGAGCGAATCGATGCGCCCGTTTCCTACTTCTGCATGCATGCCACCGGAAAACGTACCTTCGACAGAGCCGAGACTTTTCACACCGAGCTCCTGCGCGAATTGCGTATCGAGCAGCAGCTCGGATCCACCAGTGTCAATGAAAAAGACCACTTCGGGCCCACCATTAATACGCACGTGAACGAGCGGAAGCGGGTCGAGCTTGAGGAATTTCAAACGTGTGACTTCACCTTCGCCATGAACTTCGTATGGAGTTTGTCCCTGGAAAGCCCTTAGCTTTGGCACGACGAGCGTCTGGTAACTTTTCATCCGGCCTGCATCTTGCGAATCGATTCCATCCAGGGCAACTGCGGCCTTGGCGAACTCGTCCTGGCGATAAAACACTTCGGCGAGCATGATTTTGGCGTCAGGATCGTTCGGTTTGAGGAGCAATGCGCGTTCTAACCACTTTTGCGCAGGTTCAAGTTGATTGCCCAGCATGAATATTCGGCCAATCTGTAAGGCCGAAATGAAATCTTTAGGATTTTTCGCATTGAACTTCGAGTAGAGCGTTTGCGCCGCGGCGAACTTGCCTGCCCGGAAGAGCTCGTCTGCCGCCGACAGTGGGCCCGCATCTTGCGTGTGCGCGTTATGAGCGACCGAGAAAACGAGAACAAGAATATAGGTCAGAAGTCTGGTTGATCGTTGCTTGGACATTCATCGTCTCCGCCGAACTGAAACGCCTAGAGGGGCGGCTTCCGGCGTGCGTGTGAGGATAACACTCAAGAGCGCGTTTTCGGAGAAGAAGATCACGGGCACCGTTCAACTCCGGACGAATCAAGACTGGTTTGGTATAAGAGGGGACTGTCAACGACGGGGGCAAGCAAGTCTGAGTTGATTACAGGATAGTTTGGACACACTCCGCATTCAATTGCTGACCGCGGGTTCGAGCCTGCTCGAATCTGAGATTTACGATTATCCTGTCTTATTTTTTCTGGCCAAAGAAAGTCAGGTGCGGATAATTCCAATTTTCTGACAAACGATTCGCGGGGACATATTCCGTTCTGCGCAAAACTCTCGAAACGCCTGATAAGCGCCGTCCCAGCGGCCCCCCTCTCCCTCACCACAGTCGTCTACCAAGATCACTCCACCCGGCGCCATCTGCGGAAAGATACGTTCGAGCGACTCCTTCACTGGCCGGTATAAATCCAAATCGACCAGGGCAAAGGCGATTGGCCCAAGGGCCCGATAATCAAAGTTCTTTGCGTCGGCCTTGTGCACCCTCACGTTCGAATAGCCAAAGCGCTTCATGGACGCATCCAGCCACAGCGGATCGTTGATTATGAAAATGTCATCATACATGCCATTCGTCTTGCCACGATTCGCATATTCAAAATTCACATCTTCCTTCGTGAAACCCGTAAATGTGTCTATGCATACGTAATCTCGCTTCACTCCGTGCTCCATCATAGCTTCGAGAAGGAAACACGTTGTCCAACCTTGGTTGCAACCCACTTCAACGGCAACGCCAGAAACATCGACCGACAAGAGTTGCTTCGTAACTTCCATGATTTCGGAAGGTTTGTACATATATGGATAGCGCACGAAGGGTTGGCGTGAATATACCGCGGGAGCAGCAAAGCGATACGCGAGCCAATAAGACCAATTCAAGAAGAGTGACTTGAGGCGGTTTTTCATGGACGCATATGAAAACCGTTTGTTAGGGGAGGCGTTCCTCAAATCGGTACTCGTCGCATGAGCAGTATCGACAATCGATTGGCGAACGACAGACTCCGTGCTTTGATAATCCGGTTGTTTAGCCCACGTGCTCAAGTTGCTCTCCTCAACAGTATCATCAGTATGCGGGCGCATTTCACCCAACGCTCTACCATCTAGAAGGTAGATTTCAGTGGATGTTTCGTAGGGAGAAACAGGTATAAACTGGGTCCCTATGGGGCTTAACGCAAGTCTCCAGCCCCGTCACCGACGATTTCAATGTCACCTTTTGACTCATTAATGAACGAGTTCCCCTCAGGGAAATTCCGCTCATTTTCTGTTCGAACTCATTTCCGGTCGATGTCAGGAGGGCGCGGGAATGACAGATCGTCGGGATGAAGGAAAGGCAAGTGCCATACCAATGGTACGAAATACCTGTAAGGATGTAAAACCTGACATATCGTTGGCTTGCATTGTGGGCAGCCTAAGATCAGCCCCAAAATGTCAGACAGTGACCCGCCGACTGGCCAGGCGTCGGCGGGATACGCGGCGGCTGAGGTGCAACCCAAAACTTCTGTATAATCAATAGAGTCTACCGAGTGCGGGAATGGCGGAACTGGCAGACGCGCAAGACTTAGGATCTTGTGGCCGAAAGGTCGTGGAGGTTCAAGTCCTCTTTCCCGCATATTCCTTTTACAGAATCCCTTAAAAACCTGCAATAACCCGCATAAACACAGGCTATTTTTCATTTTTCTAAAGAGTAGACCGAGGTAAACCGTGCCCTATTGGGGAAGAGAAAGTGTGCCAGAATGTGCCAGAAAAAGAGGTAGGAAGGGTTGGTGCCGGGCGGGAGATTCGAACTCCCATGGACGTGAATCCGCTAGCTCCTAAGGCTAGTGCGTCTGCCAGTTCCGCCAGCCCGGCGCAAAGCCATATTACCACGAGACAAGGAAAGAGAGTTTTTGCAGGAAGGAATGAGGCTGCGGGGACAGCCTCGTTTATGCGGCTTTAGATTGGTAAGTGCGCTTGGCGAGCCAGATGTCGAGCGAGGACGTACGGAAGCGATATTCCCCGCTGGGATAAATCATGAAGGTTATCTCACGTCGGCGGCAGTACTTTAACAGGGTCTTCTTGGAGACGCCGATGTGCTTGGCTGCCGCAGCAGTTGAGATGATTTCTGAGGAAACTGCCGCTGGCAGGGATACGGCAGGCGCAGGTGTAGGCGGCTGCGTGGGCTTCTTTTCTAAACGGGGCATTAGACACCAAAAGCGGTTTGCGCTTGTTCGGTATCTACCCGTTGTCTTTGACAGGGGATTGGTACGATGGAGGTGCCGCGTGAAGATTCTCTTCCAAAGGGGCAGGAACCCGCCGCCCTACTGCTCTACAACAGAGGAATTCTCAGGTTCTATAGTTATCTTAGCATACCGTGTCAAGCCTTCGGCGCGCCCTAGTCCGCGCCAGCGTTAATGTTGGCGCAAACGGTGTCCGTGATTAGAATGGGGCCGTGCTCCCCAGCATAAAACCAATGCGGCTGACTCGTGTCGCTAAACCCTTCGATAATCCCGATTACATATTTGAACTTAAGCACGACGGCTTTCGAGCGATTGCTTATATCGAAGACGGGGAGTCTGGCCTTGTTTCCCGCAATTTGAAGCAATTCAAATACGTCGAGTTAAGCAACTCCCTTGCGAAGCTTCCCGTGAAAGACGCCATCCTAGACGGCGAAGTCGTCTGCCTCGATGACAAAGGGGTCAGTCAGTTCAACCGTCTGATTGGTCGCAAGCATGGGCCTATCTTTTACGCGTTCGACTTGCTGTGGCTGAACGGCGAGGACTTGCGCAAGCTGCCGCTAATCGAGCGGAAGAAACGGCTGGAGAAACTGGTGAAGAAAAGTCGGTGCGCTGACCTTTTATTCGCCCATCACGTCGAACGCGAAGGCGTTGCTTTATTCGAGGCGATTTGCGTCAAAGATTTGGAGGGGATTGTTGCGAAACGGAAGAAAGGCATTTACAGGAACGACGGAAAAGAGTGGATGAAGATTAAGAATCCGAACTATTCGCAGAGTGAAGGTAGGCACGAATTGCTGAAACGGAAATGATCTCGTCGGAAACGGGGTAGAAACGATACTGCATGGTTATCCTCAGTTGACTCGCACTGTACGGAAGCGTACAAATAAGGTTTCGCTCTGTGAAAGACATAGGTACCCTGGGAACACATACTGCCTACCACTGCATGAGAGCCTCTCTCGCGGAGGCACAGATGGCTAACTGGGAATTGCAATGTCCGAACTGTCAGAAGAAGTTCATCTATCTTCGAATTGAAGATGATCTGGAAAGTTTCTATATCCCGAAGCGTCCAATGTTTCCTGATAACGGTCTAAACGTCGAATGTCCTAGTTGCGGTAGTAAGACGGCTTACACTCGATACTCACTCACCATCGGGAAGTAGTCTAGGCATTCGGCTCGATGCGTCGGCCCGTTGCTAACGTACGCTAGCGAACCTTTCGCCGTACAGTAAACGATGTATTTCGATTCTTAACCTTAGGACAGAATCACGGCTTTTGTCTTTCTGCGAATTTTCCGCAAGGCTTTGATTCTGTCCGTCCACGCTCACGTTCTAACTACCGGCCGATGGTGGGAAGACCGTATGGGGGAGTTCGAAACATGCAAACAGGACCAATTTCTAACGCGGCCACTCATATCATGGTTCTCGAAACCGAACTTGAAAGCATTCAAAGTCTGTTGCCGTCAGTAGACGATGATTGTCGCGAAAAGCTAACGAGAGTCCATCAAAGCATTTCCAACATTGTCGAAGTGATGAAAATGGACCTAGGACAAGAACTGCCGTAGCATCGCCAGCGTTTTAGCCAGCAAATTAAAAACAAGATGCAACTAATCAGGATGACGAAATTTCGGGAACTTTTTGATCTGGCTTCACGCGCAGCGTATTTCTTGTTTTAAGGGACACAATCATATATTCGCACGGAAAATCTTTCATCAACTCTGCCACTTTCACTTTCGCAGAGTCCAAGTCGTCCACACACCCCACCCAGATAACTCTATCCACAGCTTCGCATTTGAAGATGTCGAAGGGCGCGATCATTTTCAACCAATCCTAACTACGCTGAAGCGTTATATTAAAAACCGAAAGGGAGATAGCCGTCAAGGGGTGAGGTTCTGGGGTATGGCAGCGCAAAAGACTACGCAATGTCCAAATTTGCACAGATTCCTGACTTTGTAAGGTCCATTCTGTCAAAATGAAAAAGAAAGAACTGACTCCCAAACAAATAGCCTACGTCTCCTGCCCCACGTGTGGCGCTGCAATTGGGGAACGTTGCGTGCTGAATTCTGGTGGTCTGCGCTTTGAACCACACGTAGACCGGAAGTTTGCCGCAATTGAGGCCATCGAGAAGGAATCGGTCTAGCTCCTGACTCATCAAGTTCAGGAAAGATCGGTACTAGTCTCGACCTTTCCGGTTTCGTCGTTTGAACGTTAATCGAGAGTTGCGCGTTAAACACCCTCGGTCAGAAATATTGAATTAATTGGCGTGGAAGATGGTTTTTCCTTCCTTGATGGTCTCGACTACTTTGATGTCGCGAATCTTTTCGACCGGGGTCTTCAACGGGTCTGCGGTGATGATGACGAAATCCGCCAGCTTGCCGGCGACGATGGAGCCGCGCCGTGTCTCCTCGCGATATTCCCAGGCTGGATTAATGGTCATGGCCTGCAGCCCGCGATAGGCATCGACACGCTGGGCAGGCCCGAGAACATAGCCGGAGCGGGTGGTGCGTGCCATAGCGGTCCAGAGCATAAGGAAAGGATCGAGCGGGGTTACATTAAAATCCGTGTGGTTGGTGGCTTTGAGACCAAGGTCCATGGCGGAGGCCATGGGGCTGAGGAAGGCTGCGCGCTGTTCGCCAAGATTCTTGCGATGCACGTCACCCCAGAAAAAGGTGTGCATGGTGAAGTAGGAGGGCGTGAGTCCTATCGAGACATACTTGGGAAGATCTTCTGGATGCTGCATCTGGGAGTGAATCACAATCGTGCGGCTGTCATCGCCAGCTTTGAGGCCCGCGGCTTCGGTTGCTTTGATGGTTTGCTGGATGGCTCCATCACCATTCGCGTGGACGAAAATCTGCAAGCCTGACCTGTGGGCGTTTTCAATCAGTTTTGCGAAATCCGCGTAGGGGAGTGTGGTGCTCCCGCGCCAGTTCTTTTGGCCCTGCGGTCCACCCGTGAGCAGTGGCTCAAGATAGGACGCAGTCTTGCCTTGGACCGAACCATCCTGAGTGATCTTGATGCCTTCCAATTTGAGCCGACTGTTCCACTGGCCGAAGGGAAACTCGGGCTTATTGAGCCATTGATCCATCTCCGAAAAGCCCGGCAAGGACACAATATCGATGAACAAACGATTTTCGCTTGCCGCCTTCTGCAGAAAGCGAATGTCCTTCGTGTGAGTGAAGCCTTCGTTGGCGAGCGTGAAACCATTTTGGGCGTACATCATTTGCCCTGGCTTAAGAAGTTCCAGCATTTCGGCTTCGGACGGCTGAGGCAGTTTCGCGAAGACGGGCAGGAAAGCCGTTTCCATGAGCAAACCTTCGGGTTCCTTGCCGTCGGGTCCGCGGGCGATGATGCCGCCTGGCGGAGTGAGCGTTTCGCGGCTAACTCCCGCCCATTTCAGTCCCTGAGAGTTGAGCACGCCGCCGTGCAACGAGACGTGCATGACCAGCACCTTATGATTTGGAAACGCAGCATCCAAATCCCGCTTAGTAAGGGTGCCGCCCTTTACCATCGAATCGTCATAGCCCCATCCAAGGATCCAGCCGCCGTCGGGAATTTGTGCCTTCGCCTGATACGCTTTGAGAATGTCTATGATCTGGGGCACAGTGTCTCCCGCGCCAACTGGGGACGGAGAGACATTCGCTTGCTGCGACAGATTCGGCGCGTTGATGAAGTGACTGTGAGCATCAACGAAGCCTGGAAGCATGGTATTTCCACCGAGATCCTTGATGACCGTAATGTTGCCTTTTTGTTTCATTGCGTCTTCATTGGAACCGGCGAAAATGATTTTGCCGTCGGCGACCACCACCGCCTCCACATAGCTTGCCTTGTCGCCTTCCATCGTGAGGATGGAGCCACCATGGATGATGAGAGTTGTCCCCGGGTTGCTGGTCTCGGGCTTATTGCAGGCACTCAGTAGAATTACTGAGCACATCGCAACCGTTAGCTTGTGGAATGTGAGTCGGAACAATTATCCTCCGTTAAACCTAAGTCATTCTCTCCCGCCTGGAAATGGACTCGACGGCGGGAGTTATTCTCTCACGTCTACCTTCATTCCCAATGGTCAAAGCCGAGAAGTTCTTTCGCAGGGCAAGCAAATTCCTGATAGGTCCTGATTCGTCGATAACCGGGCACGAGTCCGGTAATGTCGTTTTACCAGATGGGATGAGAAGGCCGGTCTCCCGCGGGATGCGATACGCTCCCAATGTTCGACGTGCTCGAGGCACAAAAAAGGAGACCGGCGATGAAGAAGATTAGCACTATGCAGGCATTTAGTAATGAAATTTTGAAGGAGCAAAAGCTAACGATTGGTATAGATCTAGGAGATCGTTGGTCGTTCTACTGTGTTCTAGATGAAGCAGGCACAATCATTCTGGAACAGAAAGTAGCAACAACGCCAGAAGCGGTGAAGCAGACATTTGGAAAGATACCGGAGAGTTTGATCGCACTGGAGACAGGAACACATTCTCCCTGGCTAAGCCGGCTGTTAACAGAGTTGGGACACGAAGTGATTGTGGCGCACGCGCAGAAAGTGGAATTGATCACCAAGAGCAATCGAAAAGACGATCGCCACGATGCGCAGACTCTGGCGCGACTAGCGCGCTTCGATCGCAAGCTATTGGGACCGGTGCGGCATCGCAGTGCAAAAGCACAAATCCACATGACGGTGATCCGTGCACGAGCGGAACTGGTCAGTGCGCGAACGGCCCTAGTGAATGCAGCGCGCGGGTTGGTGAAGTCTTTTGGCGAACGACTCCCTAAATGTGGCACGTATCAGGTGAACGAGAAGCTGGCCGAAGGAGTGAGCGCGGAGTTACGCGATGTCCTAGCGCCGTTGTTGCGAGAGGTCGAATCGCTGAACGAGCGCATTCAGGAGTACGACGAACGGATGGAGAAAATCGCCAAGGAAGAGTACCCAGAAGTGTCCTTGCTCCAGCAGGTGAAGGGTGTGGGAACGCAGATCTCGCTGACCTATGTCCTGACGATCGAAGACCCGTATCGATTCCTAAAGAGTCGCGAGGTCGGTTGTTTTCTGGGGTTGCGACCTGGCCGGAGGAACTCCGGGAAAAGTGAACCACAGAAGAAAATCAGCAAGGAAGGAGACCGGTATCTGCGAACGATGATGGTACAGGGAGCGCACTACATTCTGGGACCTTTTGGAGAAGACAGTGATCTGCGGAGATGGGGACTGAAGCTTGCTGAGCGAGGAGGAAAGAATGCCAAGAAACGAGCGGTAGTTGCCGTGGCAAGAAAGCTGGCAGTACTTCTCCATCGGCTGTGGGTAAGCGGAGAGGTGTACGAACCATTGCGCAATAGCAACAAAGCAATGCGCGCTGTGGCGTAGAGAGTTTTAATCCGGACAGCCGAGCTCGACCGCCGAGTCCAGGTGACTGCGACTAAGTCCTGAGGCCCGACTCCCACCCCGAAAAGGCGGGACGAGAGGTCGATTACCAGGTAGCAGCACCTACTGAAGGAGAACACCCACCTTGCACCGAGCGAATATCGCTCACAAAGAGTGCGGATGGAAGGATGGCGACAGGGGCGGCTTAGCTGAATGGGAATAGAAAGAAAGAAAGAAAGAAAGAAAGAGAGCAAAAGTGTGCCTTGACATCAACCGGCCTTCTCATGGAAGGACTCAGTGGGTGAACATCTTCCCAGAATCTTCGTTCGATTGTTACTTTTGACAATAGCGTTCAGAATCTCTGCCCGACACACTACCAGACGGCTTGCCGTGATTCACACGCGGGCTAGGCTTATTTTCCAGGGGGACGCTTGCCCAAGTCCTACGGGACGGTAGTGAAAGGCGTCTCCCTCTTTTTAATTTCGCGGTGAAGTATCGGTCAGTTTTATTCCTTGGCCGATGGCAATCAGAAATATCTTAGGAGGATGCTCATGAGATGGTCTAGAACAATCGCGTTCAGTCTGACGGGAGTTGCGGCACTGTTGGGTGCGGCGTCGACCCCGATCGCCAAAGCGCAGGACAAGCCAAATATCGTCATGCTGATGACGGACGACACCGGCTGGAACGATTTTGGCACTTATAGCGGAGGCGGTAAAACCCTTGGCCATCCGACACCGAATATCGATCGCATGGCTAAAGAAGGAGCCACTTTTACGAGTTGGTACGGCCAGGCGAGTTGTACGGCAGGCCGAGCCTCGTTCATCACAGGGCGCATCCCGATTCGCTCTGCACTTTCCATCGTGGTTGCACCAGGCGACGAGAATTTTCTCCGCAAGGAAACGCCGACGATTGCCGAATACTTCAAGAAGAATGGCTACACGACATACTTTTCTGGAAAATGGCATTTGGGCGATAAGCCAGAAGCCTATCCGATCGAACACGGGTTCGATGAAATGAAGGAGTTCGCTGCCTACTACGCCGGAGTCTATTCCTACCCTGATACAGACAAGTGGTTTCATCCCTGGTTTCCGTCCTACAACGCGGAGTTCGAGAAGATGTGGGATTCCGTGGTGAACCTTGGCGAGTGGGAAGGGGTGGCCGGTCAGCCAGCCAAGAAGGTGGCGACGATAACCTACGACTACATGGCGACGATGGACGAACGGCAGGCGGACTACGCGGTCGAGTACATCAAGCAACACGCGCATAGCGGCAAACCGTTCTTCATGGATGTGAACTGGATCAAGATGCACAACCCGACGAATGCCGCGCCAGACTTCAGAGGGAAATCGCACCTGGGTGATTATTCGGATTCACTAATGGAAATGGACGCCGACATCGGGAAGGTGTTGGATGAGATCCGTGCCGATGCACCTAACACCATCGTCATCCTGACCGCCGACAACGGCGCGTGGCTGGACGCTTATCCGGATGCGGGGACAACACCGTTCCGCGGCGAGAAGGGTTCTGCCTACGAAGGCGGCTGGCGTGTGCCAGCGATTATGACCTGGCCGGGACATATTCCTGCAGGTGTGCAATACGGCGAAATGATGTCGCACATCGATTGCTGGTCAACTCTGTCCGCGATGGCAGGTATTCCAGTTCCGCCAACGGGCGAAATGAAGGATAACAACGGGAAGCCAATCTATTTCGACAGCATAGATAATAGTGCCTACATCCTCGGAAAAGCAGAGCACTCTGCCCGCAAGTCATGGATCTTTATCAACGGCGAATATCTACATGGGGTGCGTGTTGACATAGGCGGCGATCCAAACGAACCATGGGTCAACATTGCCTGGAAGTTTGTGTGGACCGCTAAAGATACGTGGCTGGGACCCAATCTGGATAGCGGCTCAATCCCCGCGGCCTACAACCTGACCATGGATCCGTACGAGAAGTACGACATGGTTTTCAATGGAGCGGCCCCGACTCGGGCATTCACGAACTCACCCGGGAAGTATGCCGGACAGGATAACGGTTGGGCGAATGGACTGTTCAGCCCGGCGCTCGTCGAGTTCGACAAGACGATCATGAAGTACCCCAGCATCAAACGCTTCCCCGGTGGCGCGTCGAATGATCTGATCCCAAATCTGCAGCACCCGGAAAACCCAGTGCCAGCACTGGATCCTAACAACATGCCGAAAGCAGGCATGAGCGTCGACTAGCAGGA
This sequence comes from Candidatus Acidiferrales bacterium, assembly GCA_963723725.1. Taxonomy (GTDB): domain Bacteria; phylum Acidobacteriota; class Terriglobia; order Acidiferrales; family UBA7541; genus Acidiferrum. The sequence goes on along the minus strand of CAVRSA010000003.1, from coordinate 955,863 downwards.
GATAAACAAATCAAACAAAAAGGCGGCTCCAAAAGGGCCGCCTATTTTTTTTGGAGAGTAGTTTCGAGTTCTCAAAATCCTCAAGTCCTGATTTGTTTGAATGTATAGGTCAAGGGAGGAGCACTTGGTGTACAAAAGCTGAACTCAGCGACCCCGCTGATTCAGAGACACCAAGGAGGCTCCTCATGGAACCTATGTATTACATCGGACTGGATGTACACAAGCTAAAGATCAGTTACTGCGTGAAGGACGTCATCGGTAAAATTCATGCCGAAGGATGGATACCGGCTACGCGTTTTGATCTGGATCGTTGGATGAAGACGCTACCACAGCCGTGGAGCGCTGCGATGGAAGCCACCATGTTCACCGGCTGGATCTATGATCACCTGAAACCCCATGCTGCTGTGCTGAAAGTAGCGCATCCCCTGATGCTGCGGGCCATTGCCGCTGCGAAAAAGAAGAACGACCGTATCGATGCCAGCAAGATCTGCGACTGCCTGCGCTGCGATTTTCTGCCCGAGTCTTACATGGCTCCGACGGCCATTCGCGAACGGCGTCGCACCCTGCGTTACCGCAACCTGCTCGTGCGCCAAATGGTGCAGATGAAGAACAAGGTGGGCATGCTGCTGATGGAATCCGGCGTCAGCTACAACAAGCAGAAGCTGCACAAGGCCGGCTATTTCCGCGAACTACTCGCCAGCAACCCAGATATTAATCCGGGGTTGCGCTCGCTGCTGTGCCAGTGCCGCGAGATGGTAGTGCGCCTGGGGAAAATGGAAACTGCTCTGATCCGCTCGCTGCAACAAGATCGCTTGCTCGCTGAACGCGTGGAGCGGTTGATGAGCATTCCGGCGGTCGGGCCGATCACGGCGCTGACCTGGGCGCTAGAAGTTGGTGAGGTACAGCGACTTTCATCGATTAAGAAAGCCATCAGTTATTGCGGGCTGTGTGGCGCGGAGAAAAGTTCTGGCGACACGGTGCACCGCACGCCACTGTCGAAGCAGCGCAACAAGCATCTGCAGACCACGCTGATCGAAGCGGCTAAGATGGCCCCGCGCTACAGCCCGACGCTGGCGCTGCTGTACGATCGCGAGAAGCAGCGAGGGAATGCCAATCGCGCCACGCTGACGGTGGCCCGAAAACTGGTGGCGTATCTGATGGCCGTGGACCGCGGGCAAACGCATTTTCTAGTGCTGGACCGCGACAGCTGCGCCGCCGCGTAGGCGAGACGTAGAGAAAGGAATTTTTCAGCGCGAGGCCTGCCAGGTCTTGCCATTAAGCCGACTGAGCACGAGAGCGCAAGCTCCCGATGCTCCCGTTGATTTGTTTTGAGACTGGCAGGAAAACACAAACTCAATCTTGCTGGGCAGCCAGACGAGCTGCACCTGCCAATGGATGTCTGGTTCTATTCACGAATAGAAACCGCGGCCGAGAGGCCAACACCACGCGCTGAGCCAAAGAAATTACACCGGCGCTCCTCCCGAGCGCATCAGGAGGACTTTTTGCCTCTTGACGAAGACCTATCATAGATGTCCGCTTACCGGACAAGTGGGTAATGGTACGGCACTTCCTATCGGGGATGTGTTCCCGGACGCAGACTTGGCAATCTCCGTTTCGTCGGCTGCAATCTGGTCAAAGGCTCTTGAGAAACTCATCGAACGACATGATTCGCGTCGCTTGGCTGGAGCGGGCAGTTCTCGTTCGGAGATTCTTGTCCTGGCTCACTATGATAAACCGGTCCATCGCGAGGTAGTTCAGCTGGAACTGGTCGTACACGTCCGACTCGTTCTTTTCCAAGTTGTAGTTTCGCGTGAGGAACTCCCGCGTCACGAAGATGGTCAATTCGAGAACGGCGTCGAGCCTCCTCGTGATTTCAGCAACGGCGTCGGGCTCCTCGGGCGCACGCATCCATCGAAGGAAGCTCCTGCTGTATTCTGCTCGCTCGGCACCGGAAACCAGGCGAGACGCAACCTTCTCGCTCTGTTCATGGGGCAGGCGTTTTCCTGTTTCTTGGAAGTGCTCGCGCCAACGCGGGTAAATTTCGCACGCGTTACGTTCGACTTCATTCTGCCAAGCACGCCTCGGACCAGCAACCAACTCTTCAAGCACTGACGGTTTGAATCCAGCAGTTCCTGCATGACCTTCTCCTCGCGTTTGCAATCTCTTTACCAGGACACGATTTGAGAGGATTTCTTCCAGAGACTTAGCGCATCGCACGACCGTCAGGTGGTCTGCGAGGATTTTTACCGGGAGTCGTGGAACTTCGCGAGGTAATGAGCATCCGAGAACTTCGTTGCAAATTAAGAAACGAGGCTCTTCGTGGATGCGGCCCTTCGATAATCGGTAAGCCAATTCGATTTGCTCTTTTTGTTGAAGGAACTTCTCGGACCGCATCTCGTCGTGTATGCCAGAGAGAAGTTCTAGGGCGGTGACCGCACTGAGCGGCCAGCCGTGGCCGGGGCGATGCGCGAGCAGGAATCGCCAGACCTTCGCCGAAATCGACCCGTCCTGAACGTGGCCGAAGATGTTCGTGTCAAAGATAGGCGTCGGTTGCAAGGTTGAGCGGAAAACATTCCCTGCTGGCGATTCTAGCAGTTCTCCTCACTGCTTTTCTTCCTCGCCACCGGGAGTCGGGTCACCGAGCAGAACGGCTTCGCGCGGAGAGACGGTTTCTTGACAGCACCACGGTTGAGTTGCCGCTTTGCAGTAAACTCCATCTGTGAAGTCGGATTACCGCCTAAGTGGCTCAGTACTGCCAGCAAGCGGATTTGGGCCGAGATTGCTCCCGGCAACCGCTGAAATTGAGGGCAAACGTTCTGCCCCCGGTTAGCGTTAGCAAAGTTCGCTGGATGTTGCCTGTCGGTTTACAACAACATTTCCCGACTTTAGTTCTTCACGGGTCGCCGGTCTGACGGCGAGCACCGTCCCTTTAATCGCGTGTGCGATGCCAGCGATGATGTGGTCCTTCGCCAAAGACTTCAAGAACTCGGCAACGGCTGCAGCCTTTGCGGACCCTACTGTTGCGGCTGCGCCTGTGCTTGTGGATTCTCCCTCGCATTCGCGGCTTCCTTCGCCGCTTTATTCCGGCGAGCAGCTTCCGCGATACTGACATCTTGCTGAGATGCATCAGCCGCCTGCGTATGCTGTGTCTGTGACACGACAGCGTTTTGCGGTGTCGGGGCCGCCACGGGGGCTGGGGAACTCGAACCAGGGACAAGTTCCGCGCCGAGAGTGATTGAGCCGCCTGACAGATTCATATCCCTGACCCAGTCCTGAAACCCTGTCTTGCGGACTGAAACGGAGTGTTTTCCGGAGGGCACGCTCACGGTTGAAGGCGTATTCCCGACGAAGTTCTGGTCTAGATAAATATCAGCTCCCGCAGGCGTTGAACTAATGGCAAGGCTACTAGCGGCCCCGGTAACGGCAGGTTGGGCGGAGCCACCCTGCGCTAGTTGAAATTTTGCAGGGTCCAGTTTCATATCCCCGTTAATGAAAGTTGGAACATCGGTTCCTTTTGGAAAGGTAATATCCTTTCCGTGCATGAGCAGGAAAAGGGGAGCCGCAGGCCAGAAGATGATGGCTGCCGCTACGATTCCGACCGTCATCCCTCCAGCATGCCCTCCTCCCTTGCCGTCCTTGACAGCGCGGAGAGCCGCCTTTTGACCGTCAACAAGTCGAACTGAATCCATGACGATTTCCAATTTCCCACCACGAGCCATGCGCCTCTTAGGCATGGCTTCGGTCACGGTTCCCAAGGCCGTCCCGCCTTTAGGGATGACCACAACGTTCTCAACCATGACGTCTTCCAAAACCTCAAACTCCACGCGGTCATTTACTTGTGCGTCCGCCGACGACACAGTTTGCGATAGCCTCAGTTTAATCGGCGTTCCATCTTCGAGCACGAAGGCCGAGCTAGTAGTGGCGGCAGGCTGCTGCCCTTCGGCCACGGAATATGCGGCTGTTTGGAAGACGAGCAGTAAGGAACACAAAGTACGACGAAGAGCGATTCCCGTTTTCATGGTTTCTCCGATTCGATGACAATTTATCTTCTGGTGACCTAGCTTGATTGTTACAAATGGTAGGGGGAGTAACCGGATGGTACTAAGGTACCATTTTGACTTAAAGGTAACGATATTGCCAACGCCGTGAGCTTCGGTGGTGTCGGGGGGGGGCGACGGCTACTGCTTCTTAGCAGTGCCAGCCCCGACGTCCGCTCCTTTCCCTTTGAAGATGGCCCTAGGCGGAAATTGGGGGCGAGCGTTCTGCCCCCAAATGTTAAACCTTGCTAAGGTCGTAAGCTGCCAATTCCTTAACCGCTGCCTTGTGGGCTGCATCGGCTTCCGCAACTGCCGCGCGGTTCTCGGCGGTCGGTTCAGCCTTTGCGACTTGCTGACGTGCTTCCAAAATCACAAGCAAGTCGTAGGTCTTGTCGGCCAGCACGTGGGCTGCGGTTCGTTCGTATGATTTTCCGTCGATTCCGTCACGTCCGTCCCTTCCGGGCTGGCCTGCATCGCCTTTGTCGCCTTGGAATCCACGACGTGAGTCCTTGCGGAATCCGTTGTAGAAGACCTCCAGCGTCGCTACCCTCTTCTCCAAATGTTGTTCGCTCAATTTATTTCTCCTTACCCTTACGGGCTAGTTCGTTGTCAGTGAAATTCGGCCACTGCTCGCCTACTTGCTGCTTGGCGCATTCGCGTGCTGCGCCTTTTACTGGTTTTGCGCCCACGACCTTTGTCGGTGTGGGCGGCTTCCGTGTTGCTTTTTTCATTTCTACTGCTCCATGCGACCGTGGTGGTGGATGCCGCCATCGGTGCTTTTATCGCCGTTGAGCGGCGAAACTTATTGATGTTCTCTGTCCCACTTTTCTTTTTTGCGGAGTCTGTCAATCAGGTCGATGTTCTGAATCAACTTCGCGCTGCGCTGTACAGCTTCACTCGCGTTCAATGGGAGTCGAGGCATCCCGTTAATGAGCGGCTTGTTCGCGTCCTCGTCAGGAAAACTCGGAGGAGCAGGTGGTGGAGCCGGCGGTACTCGCTTGAATCTCGGGTTGCAAATCTTGATTGCGAGCAATACGTCTTCCTGATTCCGCTCCGGGCTAATGCGCGGGTCAGTTAGGAAGACCGTCGCAAAGAGTTCCCCATTCTCGTAACAATCTTCAACGTTGGTGTTCGGGTACAAAAACCTTTTGAGAATCTCGCCCAGTTCTTCCATTGAAACGTCGCGGGGGAACGGCTTCTGGCTTCTACGCGGTAGGGCCAGCTTCGTCCCCAGCTTTTGAATCACGGCGGCCAAGTTCTCTTGCGTCCAGTTCTCTTCATCCCGGCCTAGTTCTTTGCGAACGAGGTCGGCGTTGGCGTCGGTGTTTGCCCTGTTCGCTTTCACCAAGGCACTGCCGACAGCAAGGCTAATCATATGTTTTGGTATGCTCCCAGCTTGTTCTCGAACTCTACGTCCAGCACGTTGGTTAGGAACGTCTGTGCCGAAACGATTTGGACAGACGAAGACAGGAATACTGGCCCTTCGTCCGTGTAAGGATTCGACTCTGCAATTTCCTTGATGAACTGAACGCATGCTTCGTACTTCACCTGCAAAACTTTTGTGTCGCTCATGTTCTTCTCCTAAGATTGCGGCGACTTCCGCGTGCGCCGCTACGGTCCTACTTCGCCATCTTGCTTGCGATAAACGGCACCGTCCTTGTGGCAAACTTACTCCCGTTGCGTACAACAACCCGTTTCACACGCCCAACGTACAGAAGACCTTCGATTGAGAAAGTCTTTCCACCGTCGTTGTACGTCCTATCCAACCAGTCGTAGTCGAGTTGCGGATATTCCAGTTTGTGAATACGGCACAACTCCCAGTTGCCTCGGACCTGCGTTGCTTGTTCTGCTAGTGTTGCCATGTCATTCCTCTTTTCTGCCACCCCAGCCTTGGCTCGAACTGGCTTGAGCGGTCTACATCTACTGCGAAATCCGGCCTCGAATTCTGCGTTTAAGGTCAGCTAGCGCATTGCGCCAGCCTCGGTGGTCGCTGCCCGTCGAAGGAAAAACGATTTGCAAATTCAGCACGGGCGAATACCACACCTGATGACGCTTTGCGCGTTTCAACGCGAACCCGTGTTGCTCTAACAACTCGGCGACCTGACGCTCGGCGTTATGCATCACGTCACCGCCTTCGACGCTGCGATGCGGGTCGAGTGATTTTTAAATTGGATTTGCTGCGACTGCGGTAGGACTAGCGGAGATTCTGAGACTGAGGGAGCCCCTACTTCACTGCGCTGCGGCGAGGAGCCGGAGCACACGAACGTGTCGGTGCTCGTGCCCGGACTGGAACCACTGTGGCTGAAACCGTCGCCAGATTGAATTTGAAGTTCGCTCATTTTATTTCCCTGCCACCTTGGCTTTGACTTCGGCAATCTCTCTCATCACGTCTGCCAGCGTCGGCTCCGCTGCAATAGGCTCCTTCGTCAGAGAAGAGCGCCCTCCTCGGGGTGCTGTTCCTTGCTTGGACGCTGCAATTTTATCGAGCGTATTTTTCTCGGCTACCGATTCCGCATCGGCGGCTTGCTGGTCCCGAATCGCCTTGATATCTAACCGCCTGCTCGCTAGATAGTCCTCGACGGCGAACCGTACAAGTTCGCTGGCTCGGCGGCGGTCCTTCACCGCCAACAATTCCAAGTCGGAAAGATTATCATCCGTCATCCTGACGTGTAGTGCTCGCTCCACTGCGCCTCCTTCCCTGTCTCGATGTGTCTCTCTACGACCATATTGCCACATAAAGTACGTTGTGTCAAGTCAATTCTTTCGCTAACCGGCATCTTTTCATGTAGTTAATTATAACTACGTCTAATGGACATGTGTTTTCAATAAGATAAAGGGAGCCTGATTTTGGATTTAGGAGGTCCTCGACTCGCCTCTGGAAACCCAAGACACCACCCGACATGCGTCGACCTGCTTTGGGTTTCCCCCCCGCCGCAGGGCGAAAGGGCGGACAGTTACAATGACGGGATGGGAATTCCCGGGGTGGCGAAGTAAATCAGGGTGGGGGTTGACGGCAGGGGTATAATATTAATTGTAGAAGTAAGCATGCAACCTCAGCAGTCCTGCTGAGGCCAACCGAGGGGTTCCGGGAAGAATCTCCACGGTGGTTGGACCAAACTACGGTCCCATGTGGCTCGAAAGAGCAAACGCTTCCCAACAACAAATTGAATTGGAGGCTCGCTATGCGTGCGAAGCCGTTTGTGAAGCCGCTGTCTAAACGCCAGTTGCGGGCGGAAGCCGAGAGGCTTTTGCGGGACGGAGAGATGCCGTCGCTCTCGGAGTTGTCGCAGGCCGTGCTTGAGAGCCGGAAGAATTACGCCATCGAGATTCGTCGCGCACGCCGGGAGGCGCAGCGCAAAGTCGCAGTGAACTAAGGAGGAAATTGACCTGTGAATAAGAAACTTGCAGCAGAGAGGATTCGCGCACGGTTGGAGAATCAGACTGGCAAAGTTCCTCACATGCGATGTGAAAGACCTGCCTCCGCTGAGATTGGGCGAATTGATTCATACATCGTTCCTGCTTTGGGGGGACGGCGAAGAGATGGGCGGGTTCAATCCAACGACACGCGCCATCGTGGAGATTGTCGGCAGGGAGATTTTATGGGAGTTGCCGAAGTCGAAAGAGACGAAAGAGACGAAAGAGACAGAAATCCAGAGCGCGGAAATCGTAATCAATTAAAGGAGGAACCGATGCTAGAGGCCAACAAAACTAGCGGAACGTCACCAACAGTGGATTTTGTCGTGGAGAATCACTTAACTTTATTTTTGCTGTTTCCTCTCACGGAATCCGCTGTGTATTGGGTCGCGGAGTTTCTCCCGCCTGACCATCTCACCTTCGGTCAAGGAATCATTATCGAGGCTCGTTGCTTCTGGCCCATCTTGGAAGCCTTGCAAACCGAAGGCTACGAGGTGGTGTCTCGATGAACGACTTGAAAAACATCAGCGACAACGGCGCACCGATTCTCCACGGCGACGGTCTGCAATCAGTAAGAGAGCGCATCGAGGCTGAGTTTCAAAAATCGCGGCAGGCTGGGCCTACATCATTGGTACCGAAACCTCCGGGCGTCGAGATAATATTCTCGACAGAACCAGCGCCCTTAGCACCCAAGCCGCTGCGTCCGCTCGCAGACCGGGCCGAGGCCATCCTAAAGGTCGCGGTGAAAAAGTTCGCGCAAGCGCCAGTCCGTCACCCACTGCACGAGATGTACCACGTGATTGTGGGGCCAACCGCTCCTCTTGACCTCAATAAACTTTTTCAAGAGGCGTTGGAGTGCTTGCCCGAAATTCCCAAGGTGGACGAGCGTCTGGCTGTGGCCGATTTGTGGGATGCCGAACGATGACCCAAGAATATATTGACGCTATGTGGCTCCAATTCTTGCGCGCGCCTAGCAAGCGCCAGCCAGACGACGATGGAAAATATTCCCTCGGCGAAATTGGTGAGACGAGCGACCGGGGAATCGACCGACCGACGCCGTACAGCCCCGGGAGGGTGAAGTGTACGTTAGCAAAATCCGATTCCTAGCCTTCTTGCAGTTGGTGTTGGCTTACCGAGTTTGTCGCTGGCTCGTTTGGAATCCTGCGAGCGGGTACGGTTTCCCGTGCTCCAGTCGGGACGCCTTGCAAGATTTGCTAGCGTACGCTCCGCACTTCGAAGCCTTGGGGCTCGCATGATTGGTTACACCAAACTCGATGCTGCGGGACAACCTGTTTTTGTTCACAGGTCATACATGCCGTTCGAAGGGATGAAGGTCCGCAGACCGCATTACCCGGGAGAGGATGTAGTCGTGCCGGAACACTTGAGGGAAGGCGTGCGTAGAATTCTGGCGCGGGAAGGGAAGCTGTAGTGCAAACAAGGCGTAACTTTCTTTCGATGCTGGGTCTGGGTGCTGCCGCGCTGGCACTCCCCGCTATCTCTGCGCCTTCGCAACCCCGGGACCCGTGGCGAGAGTTCTTGGACCGCTTGAAGGTAAAAGTGGATGCCCTTGTGGCGCGCGAGGGCCGGGGTCTTTCTTCGTACCAAAAGCGTTTGCCATTGTGTATCGACGCACCACGGGTCAGTGAGGACGGTACGTATTTTACGCGGCGCGTCACGGTTCGATTGGAACCGGGAGGAAGCCTTCTCCAAAAAACGTGCTTCGTCTGGGATGAATTCTACATGACGCGATGGAGTGGCGAATGAAGACCAAACTCACCGCCCGTGAGTGCGAAATTGTTCGCAACGTACATCGCATTTTGCATACGGACTTCCCCGACTCCTTCGCCGTAGAAGACGGTTACGCATTTTGCTGGTTGATTGCCCAGCGCGCATCTAACTGCGACAGCCGTTTCCTATATCACGAAGGGTATCTCTTAAAACTCAACGAGAAGATGCCACACGCGTGGAACTCGTTGAACGGTAAGATTGTGGACTTCGCGGCACCGTGCTCGATTGACAGACAACCCATGATGTTTAAGTATTACGAAGTTCTACATACGTTCACGACAATGGAAGTGTTCGATGCCATGCTGGAGCGCGGCGAGTGGAACTGGATGTCGAAGTTCCCGGAACATCAGGAGAAAACATGATTGCGGCAACTGGAGGAAGGCTCGGCAACGCGCCAGAGAAACCGCGCAGCCATTGGTGCGACTGCGGCATGGTGCTTTATCACTTACAGCCTGAAGGGCATTACGCGGCAAAACATATTTACGTGGATGGAGTACGAAAAAGGTTTAGTTACGATCTCCACCGCTGGCATCTTCAGTGGCACCGGAAACACGATAAGGGAGGAAAAACAGATGCGTAGAAGTTAAGCGGCCTCGCCCTGCTCACTGGTCCTTCCTCAAACCCAAATCCTCAGCAGAAACTCCGGTGCTTTCGCGTTGTTTCTCACGAGCTGCTAAAAACGCGGCATTCGCGTCCTTGAATGTCGTCCTTGCCGCATTGTAGGTCTCGATTCTCTTGTTGTATCCATCCACATCGTTGACGACTACTTGGCCATTGACGATGTGAATGTCATTGGCTGGATTGGCGGCAAAGATGTACACATCACGCACCGCAGAAAGCCAAGCGTTCGCTGCATCGTACTGCGCAGTCATCCACGGTTTTATGGCCGTACCGTTCGAAATCACTTGGAGTTCGTTCAAAATGACCATTTGTTTTTCGTGATTGGCTAATGTCGCGTTGCGATATGACTCAAATACTTCGTAGCGAAGAAGCGGCCACCTTTGGGTTCGACATGGTAGAAGGCTCTATCAAGTGCTGACCTACGCTACTCATCTCTCGGCGTTGACTTGGGTTTGGTTGCTGTGTAAATCGCCGAGCCTATGAAAACGATTAAAAACCACAATATCCAGCTTTTTGATTTGTTTTTTGTGGAAAGCGGTTGTGTTTCAGGCTGTGCAGTCGTTAGCGGATTGGTGAGAAGCGATTGTCCGCATTTGGTGCAGAAATGTGAATTATCCGGCAACTCTGTTCCGCAGTTGTTGCAATACATGCTCAAGGCTGGGGTGCCTCCAGTACGCCGACAATATCACAGCCACGGTTGTTTGACGCGTGGCACATACAAGGCTTCGCCGAGAGGACACCCTTCGCTATAAGTTGCGGCTGCGAATCCACATCCGTTCGACAAGGTGTTCCTGTACAGTCCACTCGAAAAGCCTCCCGGTATTCAGGCGTGGCCAGTTTCAGGGATGCCTCTGTCTTACTGACTATCCGACGGCGTGGGAACTGCGACGGTTACCGTGACTGCGGGAGTGTCCCGCGCGGCTTGGCCGTCCTGCACGGGATAGCTGATTGGATTGTCTCGCAGGATAGTGTCGCCCCCGATAAACACGGACGGAATTTTGGACATGATGTCTTCTTCGTGAACTATATGCTTCTTGTTTATCCACTGTATATTCTGGTCCGGCGTAGCGTCGTCCATGTCTACAATCCAGAGCTGCCTCGCTCCGCGTCCGAACAAAACCGCTGAGTTTAGGACCAGCCCTCGACACCTTTTTGCGCCGCCTCCTAGAATTAACTGGAATTCGACTAGTTCACCACGCTTATACCAAAGTGCATTTTCGTCAATCATTAGGTCACCCTTCGTCGAATCCAAATTCCACGTTGTCTAAAAGAATTGCGCCCATTGCCTGAATACTCTCAATGAACCGTCTTATTTCTTCGGTAGAAACGCGGATGCGTTCATTCAAACGAACATCAGTGTCGCCACTCTTATCCAGATAATCTTGGTCAACCACACCAAGGTTGTGCATTAAGATGTGCCGCTTTTGAAGCATCCGCCGAATGAAGGGTAAGGCGGACTTCGGCACGCTTCTCTTAGGGATAGTTGGATTGCCGTGCCATTCAAACAATCCGATATCGAACCACCGTGTTAACGATTCATCCGCTTGGAACGGTCTCTGGAAGTTGACGCCTTCTAGCTCTCGTCTTCTGTTTGACGTCATTGGAAAGTGGAGCAATTTCGCCCGCAGGTGTTTTGCAAACGCTTCAAACTGCTTAACGCATTTTTCCGTCATGTCTTCCCACACTGCGCCCCGTTCGGCTTCGCCGGAAATCGCCATTCGAGTGTGTTCCCAGCGGAGCGACATTTCATTCATCCGTTCAAGGAATATTTTCCGGCCATTTGTCCGACCGCAGCGCGGACAATAGCCGTATCCATCGCCAAGAATATCCGTCTCATTTTGACAATGTTCCGTGTCGCACACGAAGTGAACTTGCTGTTTCTCTTCTGAATAGTGCCACGCTGGAGTCTCGTCCGTTATCTCGGCTATATTGAGTTCGGTATTCGTTTTTCCGATTACCGCCCGCATCAACGCGTCATAAAAGGCTGTGACATAGATGCGTTGCTCTTTGGATACGAAGGCGAGGCTCGTCGCCGCCTGCGAGCAGTAGGGGCAATACGTTATGTCGTTTACACCGTTGACGTGATTGGTGCGGAAGTATTTTTGGCAGCGCGGGCAGTTTCGCCCCCACATCCCTTGTTCGTCGGATTGGATAAAAGTAAGAACTGACGGCTGTGGATATACTGGCGTCTGGCCTAATCCGGTCGCCCGGACCGTGCTAAGTAACTGCCGTCCGTCGAGGCTTACGGCTACGAAATATGTGGCTCTGAAACGGGAGATTTTTTGAGCTATCCTTCCGGACGCGGCGTCGTAGATAAACTCGATTTTGCCGCTGGCCGCCGCGATTCTGTCCTTGAAATTGCCCATAGCTCTATCCGTCAAGCCACCCTATTGCGTCGTTACGATGAAACTTTGGCCACGGAACACGGCCAGCCGAAATGCTTGCAGCTGGTCCATTTCACGCCTTTCGATGAATCTCTTCGACGCATTGGCTTGACGCGGCGTGGAAGAATACGCGGTCAAAGCCAAACGGATATGTCCACTCACGAATTCCGTGCGGCATCGAGACGCTACGCGCCACTTCCCAGCAACTGAAAAGTAGCAACCAAATAGGTGTGTTTGGCAGGTTCCCACGATATGTTGATAGCAAGGCGTCTTTGTCCGCAATTCGGTTTGCGAGCTGAACATAGATTCCGCCGAGAGTAACGCCGACCGATTGTTCGGCGAACCAAGAACCTGGACCTGCATGAATGCTTACGACTCCAAATCCGTCTGGTATCCCGTGTAGTCTAGCGAATGTTTTTGTGGGTGTTGCTTCGTGGCAGTGAGCTTGTACGAAGGTGGCGAGTTCATCTCCCATGTTACGTTTTATGCTCCTAGTTCGCTCGACGTCCCACGGGTACGTCGTAACTTCCACCTGCATCGCATTCTTGTTCTTGTAATAGATTTGCTCGGCCAAGCGAACACTGGCCTCATGACTTGCGGCTTCTGCAACGGATGAGTTGAAGGTTGGGTTTCTTGGCAGGGGGAGGACTTCGCTCAGTTCAATTCCAATCGGCCCGCCCGCTGTCAGTACGCGCAAATCCGGCTTGTCGGCGGCAGCAACATCCAAGGGCGTAATTGGCAACCCAGCGTCGCACGCGGCGGCGAAGGCCCGTAACTCCCGGTCCATCTTCTCAGTGATGGCTTCCATGAACCAAATTCTATCATTTGCGGGTCTCAGTTACGTTAAAGAGGAGGCGGAGTGCTTGCACGTATCGAGGCGAACGGTGTACACAATTTTCAAGACGAAACAGATGACTAGCTATAATGTACGTGGTCGGCGTCGATTCCAAATGAAGCACCTTCAAGAGCCGAGCAACACCTGCCCGGCCCTTTCGCTATTTCTTGGCTGCGTCGAATCGCTTGAGTAACGCAATCATCTGGCCGCCAGTAGCGGGGCCGTAACAAGTCTCGGCATCGAACAGTTCCGTTAAGTCGTCGTTGAATTTCTTCCTCTCCTCGTCACTTAACTCACGGGGAAACAGTTTGAACGACTCGTCGTAGTCGAGTTTCTTCATAAGCTGGGCAATCCGTTTAGTCCGCTGCGGGTTGCAGCCGAGTTTCTCGCCCATCAGCCTGAGCCACTTCAAAACTTCCCAGAGCAGATAAACTTGAACTAGTAAAACCATCACGATTACGGCGAATAGGTCTGACATGTTCAGCATGTTCACCCCGGAAGCGAGGAATCTTGGCCGGATTCTACCACGCTCGAAGGCACGGGCCCGTTTGGGAAATTAATCACCAGCCGCGAACATCTGGTCCACGGTCTTGCGGTTCTTTGCAAGGTCCGACTTGTCGGCAGCCAAGTACAAGGCGGTGGTCTCGATATCGGAGTGACCCAAAAACTCCATGGCGGCTGGAAGGCCCAGCTTCTTGGCAATGCGGGACCCAGCGGTTTTGCGAAACATATGGCCTGCTCGCTTACCTTTCAAGTTCAGCCCAGCCTTCTTTGCTACCGCATGTAGACGGTAAATAAGATGTGAGTCCGGGTTGCCTTCGCCGTTCGGGAACACAAGGTCATTCACAGCAGGCTTGCGAAATCCATCGCGGTATTGTTGGGACCTGTCCATCCGCTGCTTCAATCGCTTGGAAACTTCCGATGGCAGCGTAATTTCCCGTTCCTCGTAGTCCTTCGGTTTCCACCCGAACTGCGGCTTCGCTTGCACCATCACGGTCGAGTTGCGGAAATTAAAATCGCTGAACTGTAGATACTGCACTTCCTCGTCCCGAAAACCAGACCACAAAAGAAACATCAGATAATCCTTTTGGTCAGGGTCTGCGTTTTTCATCAAGATGTCGATGTCGGCTTGGTCGTACTTCTTCGGCTTCTTCTTCACCACCTTCGGGATGTCGGAGCGGTACAGCAAGCCGGGGTCGTTGGCGCTCTGCCCGTTGCCCTTCTTCCTCAATTGAATGCCATGACGCCCGAGAAAGGTGCCGAGGAAGTTCAGCTTGTTCTTGTAGGTCCGATTTTCCGAACCGGGAACCCGCACTTGCATGTTTTCGCGCATCCATCCAACGAAGTTGAGAATATCTTTGCGGTCTATCTGGTCGAGAAATTCTTTGCGGCAGGAGGCTTGAAAATCGCGCAAGGCGTTCTTGTACATTGCTACGCTGTACTTCTTTCGGTCCAGCGTCTGTAGTTCGGCGACAAATTCTTCGGCGGCAGTGACGATACGGGTCCGGTCTGTTGGTTCCCCAGACTCAGGGGATACGTGAACCACGGGCGCAGTCTCAGCCTCTGTACGAGGAACGCCTATGCTCAAGCGTGCTTGTTCTTGACGGAGACGGTTTGTAGCGGAAGCGAAATCAGAACCTGCATCGAAGAACTTCCCGGCGATGCGGACCTGATATGCGGTGACGTGACCCTTCTTGGGTCTCGGCTCTATTGGTCTGCCATTGCGGTCGTGGGCCACTGCCACACGAGAATAAGAGCCGTTCTCAGCGATTCTGGCATACAGCTTGGCGCGTCGAATCACGCAGTCACCTCAAAATTGAGTCTGCCACAGAAAAACGTGCCAGTCAAGTTAAAAAGTGTGCCAGATTACAATATCTCCTCTGTTTTCAGTCGTGTTCCCCAAGTCCTCTTTCCCGCACCACTCCTCTTCAGCGTTTCTTTAGATAATCCGAATGATCAGTGTTTGTTCCTCCATCGGAAGCAGAAGTCGCTCTCCTCGAACGCAAGAAAGCCCATTTATCTCCCTTTCCACATTTATCACCAAGTCTAGCGAGCGATATCACGAGCCAGTCAAGGGATTCGAACACTGGCTTTGTTGCCGTATCCGGGCTCAAGGTTAGAGTAGGCCTAAGCTTGTCAAATTCCGCTAAGGACATTCTCGGTCTCAACGGGTGCACGGCCGCCGTGCTAGAATCAAGTTGAGGGACTGCGATGCTTCGAGCGTTTCGCTTACTCCTCCTTCTACTTCTCATACCCACGGCCTCATTTTCCCAAAGATACGGCCGGCCTTACAGCCTTGTGAATGACCCGCAGTTACTTCTCCAAATAAGAGTTGAGAATAAGAACCGTTACTTTCGTGCTGTGGACCTGGGCAAGATGCAACCTTCCGTTGTGACCCAGAATGATCTTGCAACGAAGACTACGCACATTTTTGAGGGAGTTACTCTGGAGCAATTAGTTCCCGCTACAGCCTTGGCCTCCTCCGGGGAGCGGATCGCAATCCAGTTTGGCTCTCACCAAATCATCATTTCCGGCATGGATCTGGATTCTCAGGTAAAACCGATCATCGCTTATCGAGTCGATGGAAAACCGATATCTGGCCACGCACCCTTTTATCTCGTCCTGAAATTCCGGGGCAAACCTTTAGAAACAATAATCGGCGTGGAGTGCATCACTGTGGAAGGGTCCAAATGAAGCTCTTGTCGCGTCTCTTGGTATCGAATTCGCTGTCCTGGAATATTCCCGATACCTAGAAATCGACGCCGGCGCGAATATCATTGTGCAGCTCATTGGAGCCCCGCGCTGAGATTTGCCTGTCCCCTTTAATCAAGCGACGATGTCCTGCAGACGCTCTCCGTCGCCAGCCCTGCTGCACTTTCAGTAGACGCCTCAGACGCGAAACGGAGTATGCGGAGTTCCTTCACGACTCTTTTTCTTGCAGAGTCGCCAGGTAGGCGCAAAGGTTTTTAATACGCCGCCGTACGGCGGCCTCATTAAATTGGTCACGAACGAGGAAAATGGGACCCCAAATGGGCATGTCTGATGAGCCATGCGCCTGGACTGGTTTCCCAAGTCGTACGACCTCCGCAACATAGTCTTCGGGGAATTTGCCAGCATGCCTCTTGGCAAGGGTCGTAAGGTCAGACGGCGCCGTCTTCAGTTCGGATGCGGCCGGTCCCATGCCTTTGGCGTTCGCGCCATGACACGAGGCGCAGTACTCCCGATACGTCTGCTTGCCCGACTCCACATCTGGCATTTCAGTCTGCACAGTGTTCGTGTGTCCAACTGCGACAACCAGAGAAAATATCCATAAAAGGATGGTCTGGTTCATCGTCCACTCCTTGAAGCGAATGCGAGTACCCACAGCCCACAGTAATAAAACGACAATAGTCCAAATAACGAGTTGCGGGAAGAGCAGAGTGTTCCTGAGACCATATGGCTTAAAGACCTTCACAGAGCCCAGTCACAACTGCAGAGTAAGAGGCCGGATGAAGTGAGATGCGAGGTCCCGGGCCAGCCCACGGACCGCCGACAAACGCAGCCCGGAATGCATCTAAATTACATGAAGCGATACAGTTCGATTCTTCTACCGGGTTTGGTTCTGGCGTTAACCGCGAGCATCGCAGGTTGTTCCTCGAGGCACAATTCTGGACCGACCCCGAAAGAAATTGCTGCAACCGAGAAAATGACTTTGCCCGGAGTGCCGGATTTTGGCAAGGTCGACGACTTTATTTACCGGGGGGCGCAGCCTAAAACGAAGGGAATAGACGAACTGAAGCGGATGGGAGTTGACACGATTGTCGATCTCCGCGGCGAGCGGCACGGTTTGATGGAAAAAGAGCGGGCGCATGCCGAGTCTCTGGGCATGCACCTCGTCAACATTCCTGGTTATGGTTGGGCTTCGCCAAGCGATAAGGAGATGGCCCAGTTCTTCGCACTGGTCGACGAGCGACCCAAGCGCAGGATATTCATTCATTGCTGGCTGGGTGGAGACCGTGTGGGCATTTTCGTCGCAGCCTACCGGATTGCATTTGATGGTTGGACGACTGATCGCGCGATCGAGGAAATGCGGGCATTCCATTTCAAAGAACACTGGCACGAAAATATGAAGCGATACGTTGAGGACTTCCCTCATCGGCTGGCACGATCGCAAGAACTGGCGCCTTACCGGCAGATGGCCTCCACCAAACCCCACGACACAACTGCATCTGGGCCGACTGCCGAGCGTTAGGCCTTCCTGGCCGACCCCATCCCGGCTTCTCGTCGCCAGACTTGCGTGCATGCGTATTTTTGGACAGAATGAGTCCACATTTCTTTTCTCTTTTCACTGGAGTTCCGGCCATGCTTGAGCGCAACATTCGCGACATATTGAATCTCTATAATCCAGGCGACCCGCTTGAGCGGGCGCATACCATTCCCTCTCCCTGGTATTTCGACAAGCGCATCGAGAAGCTCGAGCGCAACAGCGTGTTTGCCGCGAACTGGGAAGTGGTTGGCAGACTCGACCAAGTGGAGAAACCCGGACAGTTTTTCACGATCGATGTAAACGAAGAGCCGTTGGTCGTGGTGCGCAGCGAAGACGGGAAACTCCGTGCGTTTTACAACGTCTGTCGCCATCATGCGGCGGCGGTTGTGCCGGAGGCAAGTGGCTGCACGAAGCAGTTCCGGTGTCCGTATCACGGCTGGACTTACGGGAACGATGGTGCGCTGAAAGGCATGGTGGAATTCGAAGGAGTGTGCAATTTCGATCGTGCCGACAACGGTCTCGTACCTGTCCGCGTCGATGTCTGGGAGAATTTCATTTTTGTGAATCTCGATGGACACGCCATGCCACTCAGAGATTTTCTTGGCAACGTAACTGAACTGGTCGCGCCACTAAAGATGAAGGAGAACCTGCACTAT
Organism: Candidatus Acidiferrales bacterium; assembly: GCA_963723725.1. GTDB lineage: Bacteria > Acidobacteriota > Terriglobia > Acidiferrales > UBA7541 > Acidiferrum. The sequence goes on along the minus strand of CAVRSA010000003.1, from coordinate 937,882 downwards.
TTTGATCGCAGAATCTACACGCTGAACTGCAACTGGAAAGTGTATGTCGACAATTATCTCGACGGCGGATACCACGTACCACATGCCCACAAGGGGCTGAGCAGTGTCGTCGAATACACGAAGTACACAATCGAGAACTTTGAGCGTTCCTGTCTGCAATCGAGCCCACTCGATTCATCCGCGGCTCTCGAGTCGGCGATCGGGTCGACCCGGCGGGGGCACGCATTCTATTTGTGGGTGTATCCGAATTTCATGATCAATGCATATTCGGGCGTGATGGACACGAACCTCGTGCTGCCGCTCGGCGTGGACAAGTGCGCGGTCATCTTTGATTACTATTTTTCGGATATCAGTCCGGCGGCAGCCGAGCATCATAAGGAAAGCATCGCTGTCAGCGAAAAAGTGCAGGATGAAGACATGGCCATCTGCGATTCGGTGCAAAGAGGACTTTCTTCCCGAGCCTATGTTTCTGGACGTTTATCCGTGCGACGTGAAGCTGGCGAGCACCTGTTTCACAGGCTGCTCCACGCCGACATGACAAATGCCCTCGGTCAATCTGTCGCTGCCGATTAGTTTCGATCATCCTGTTCTACAAACTGCGAATGAGGGATCTCGATTGTCGTCGCCTGGCTCGCTCGGCAAATCGAGCTCATCCTGGCGGAGGTAGCACGCCGGACACCAGATGAGCGGTGAGTCTTGCGGCCGGAAGGCTGGCCGCCGCATACTTTTGGCATGGGCAGACCAGCCATTTGCCACGTCGGAATTGTCATGCTCGCGCTCGCCACGGTGGGAGTGTCTGCCAGGGCCATCCGCGCCGATGAAATTCGCCTGAAGGATGGCAAGAAACTCTACGGCGTGATCGTCGGCTACGACGACAACATGTTCAAGGTGAAGACCGACTTCGGCTACGTGCTTGTCGAAAAAGACAAGATCGCGCAGATCATTCCTACCTCCCCTACGCCAGCCGATCCGGCGAAAGCGGCCCCGGCGACGAGCAAACCATCTGCGGCAGCGGTTCCCAAGGTCGAACCCGCGATCGAAGCGACACCAGATCCGCCATCTGGACCTTCAAAACGCGAGAAGACAGCTGCGGTCATTACCCACGCAAACGCGAGGCCCGAGATTCCGACGCCCACTCCCGTATCACTTGAAGAAAATGCACCGGCAATCAAGGCTCCACGGAATGCTCCAAAATCAACACTGACCGGCGCAACACCACCACCTGCTCCTCCAAAAGAAGAGCCACCTCCGGCGAAGGAAGAAATTCAGGGAAATCTGTACATCAACCATGAGTACGGATTCCACATGTACAAAGCACCGAGCTGGCAAATCATTGAAGGTGCGGGCCAAACTCTGCCAAACGCGATCGTGGCGATGGGAACGAGCAACGAGTCCACGCTGATGGTCATTGGTCGAGAGAAGAGCAAAGCCCCGCTGGAATCTGCCGCGGCTACGGTGGAAAAGCGCATGCGCGAGGTGTACGAAAATTACCGCCTGATTTCCGAGCGAAAGACGGTGGTTGGAGGCCAGCCTGCCATCGAATATCACTACCGCGGCATGGCCGATGGCCACGACTGGTCCGGAACGCTGGTAGTGGTCTCGCGAGGCGGCGATATCCTCACAATTCTGGGAATGACCTTCGCCGATACAGACCTGATCCAGATTCAGGAAAATGTGATTGCACGTTCAATTTCGAGCATAGACCTGAACTCCAAATAACTTAACAACACCTGCGACGAACGAGCTTTCTGTTTTCTATCGCGATCTAGCTCCTGGATTCAAATTACCGTGACCTCGATCGTGTGGTAACCGGTGGCGCCAGAAGGCCATTCGGGCTTTTCGATAGAGGTCTGTACATTGCCGCGGCCGTCGGTAGCCCGCACTTTAAGTGTCTGCCTACCCTTTGGCGGATTCTTCCAGACATACTTCCAGAACGCCCACATCTGCGAAGGCTCGGGATTGCTGAAGATCTCTACCGGCTCCCAGCTGTCTCCACCGTCAGTTGATATTTCCACTTTCGCGACGCCCGATTTATCACTGATCGCATAACCGGTAACGACGAATGTCTGGCCCTGGATTTTACCCATGGTATGCGGATCGTCAATCACCGCCTGCACGTGCCGGTCGCCGAGATTGGACCAGCCCTGTCGTTCCCAAAAGCCCAGATATTCCTTGTCGACAAATTCAATGCGCGAAAGCCACTTGGGCATCTTCATGCCGTAACGCCCCGGCATGAGCACGCGAAGGGGAAAACCGTGGACGCGCGGCAGGGGGGCCCCATTCATATCGTAGGCAAGAAAATTGGCGGGATCGTCAAATCGCTCAAGCGGATGGCCCGTGGTATACCCTTCGGCAGCATAGAAGACAGCATACTTTGCCTCCGGCAGGACTCCTGCACGCTCGATGAGCGGTTTTAGCAGAGTTCCCTTCCACACGGCGTTACCGATGTATCGGCCTCCCACCGGATTCGAGATGCATTCGAGTGTGAGCGTGGTTTCATAAACGGGTAAATCCCGCATTTCCTGATAATCGAAACGCAGCGGATTCTTCACCAGCCCATCTATTTTGAACGACCAGGTTTTGGGATCTACCGCGGGCTCACCACGGGAAGCCATTTGATAAAAATCATCTGTAGGAGTAATGGCGCGAAGGGCAGCTTGTGGACCGTCTTTCAAATAGGCACGGATATTGGCATCGCCCACGTTTACGCCATTCATCGCATAGCGATAGAAAAGGCCAGGGATGACGAGTCCGAGACCTATGCCACCTCCAATCGAAATGAAGTGTCTGCGTTCCATGACAAATTGGATGTGGGAAAGCGGGAAAAGGGCATCTGGTGGAAGCCGGGCCCGGGTGCCAGAAAAAAAGGGCGGCAGGAAGCCGCCCCAAAGTAGCAAATTTTCCGCTAGAACATCAGTCTGCGTGGATCTCTTGCGGCTTACGCAGTTCCCGGATCATGCCGATGAGGGCCTGGACTCCACGGGGCAGGCTGCGATCGCGGCGATAGACGAGCGCCAGTTCACGCCAGAGGTCTACGCCGTCGACGTTCAGCAGCTTCACTTCTCCGCTCTTCACAAGATCTCGTGCAAAGCTCTCGCTGATGATCGAGAGTCCGACATCAGCCGCGACGAACGTTTTGATCATGCCGATACTGGGTAGTTCCATCGGCACTCGCAGGCGCGAACGGTATGGCCGGAAAAGCTTATCGAGAACCTGCCGGGTGTAACCGGTCTTCGGGAAAATCAGGGGCGCTGAGGCCACTTCTTCGAGCGTCAAATGTGATTTCTGCGAGAGTGGATTCTTGGTGCTGACCATGAAGCGCAACCGGTCGCGGTTGATCACATGCATTTTCAAATTGGGTGATTTGACCGGTAGAGTGACGATTCCGAGGTCGAGTGAGCCTTCTTCAAGACGCTGCAGTATTTTGTGACTGAAATTTCGATAGATGCTGATGTTCACCAGCGGGTAACGCCGCTGAAATTCGCCAAAAATATCGGGGAGCAGGTAGAGGCAGGTCGCTTCATTCGCGCCAAACGCAACCGGTCCTTGCACTACATTGCCGCGATCGGCCACCACCTGCATCGATTCGTCACGCAAGCGGAGCAGCCGTTCAGCGAATTCAAACAGCACTTCGCCTGAAGGTGTCAGTTCGACAGACTTCGCCGAACGGTCGAGAAGCTTGGCCTTGTACGCCTGCTCAAGTTGGCGAATCTGTGCACTCACCGCCGATTGAGAGCGAAATACCTTTTGTCCCGCCTTTGAAAAACTCTTCAATTTTGCGACTTGAACGAAAGTAGTTAGTTGGTCAAAGTCCATAGGTTAGGTTCTCGGGTAAAAGTATACCTAATCTGCATAAGGAATCGGTTAACTTCCTGTGGAACTCAGACATAGTGAGGGAGTGTGACTGGTGGCACGGCTAAAAGTCCGGGAGCCGGGTCAGACAAAGAGACTGGTGGCGCCTCGGGAAGAAAACGCCAGGCCGAGGTGAGTGTGCCCTGGAAATGGATGGGTTGAATGCGGACGAGGGGCAACATTCCTGATTGCAGGAGCAGCCTCAGAGCCACGGGACTCGACGTCTCCGCAACATGCATCTCGAGCAAGCGGCGAAGGTCACGCTCCTCGGTGATCTCCAGTTCATGTGATTGGACAAACTCGCTGTTCAAAACGTGGTCGGCCTCGCTGCGGAGGACGTAGGCTAAGCCACCGGTCATACCGGAACCAAAATTCAGCCCGACGGGGCCGAGGACGACGGCTATGCCGCCGGTCATATATTCACAACCGTGTTGGCCGACGCCCTCGACAACGGCAATCGCGCCGCTATTGCGCACGGCAAAACGCTCTCCGGCCTGCCCCGCAACGAACAGATGCCCGGAGGTCGCACCATAAAGCACCGTGTTACCCGCCAGCACATCGCCGCGTTTCGAGGCCGACTTTCCGGCGCGAATGACGATTCGGCCTCCAGACATGCCCTTGCCGACGTAGTCGTTGGCTTCGCCGAATAATCTCAGAGTGAGATCCTTGTCCAGGAAAGCGCCAAAACTCTGGCCGGCGGAACCATGGAATTCGCGCAGGCTCGATTCCTCGGCGCCAGTGTCAATGCGTTGCCGCATGCGCTCGCCGCTCAGTTGGGTGCCGACGCTACGGTGGTAGTTGTGGATCGTCGTCGGTCCAGAATCGGCCGGGTGCGGCTGCTCGAACTGCCGCTCGGTCTCAAGCGTTTCCGAATCAAGAACGGTCGATTGTTGCGGCATGACGCTTCGGGGTTTCGACGCCGGGATAACCAGCAAGGCGTCGAGCCCAGAGTGTGTTTCGAGTCGTTCATACCAGCCACGAAGTTCAGTGAGCGAGCGCACCCCAAGGCCAGAAAGTCCCTTGCGCACTTCTTCGCCTAGCGCTCTGAAATAGTCGATCACCATCTGAGGCTTGCCATTAAAACGCAGCCGGAGCTTTTCGTCCTGGGTAGCGATCCCCACTGGACAGGTATTCAGATGACACTGACGCGCCATGACGCAGCCAATCGCCAACAGCGCGGCAGTGCCAAAACCAAATTCATCTGCGCCGAGAATCGCGCCGATAAGAATATCGCGGGAGAAGCGCAGTCCGCCGTCCACGCGCAAGACGACTCGCGACCGTAATCCGGCGCGCAAGAGAGTCTCGTGCGTTTCGCGGAGACCGATCTCCCAGGGCAGCCCGGTATTCTTGATGGATGTGAGCGGTGAGGAACCGGTGCCGCCGTTGTGGCCGCTAATCGTGATGACGTTGGCACCTGCTTTTGCAACTCCTGCAGCGATGACGCCAATCCCCGTACCCGACACCAGCTTCACACCAATTCGTGCTTGCGGATTAACCGCATGCAGATCGTGGATCAATTGAGCCAGGTCCTCGATGCTGTAGATATCGTGGTGTGGCGGCGGCGAAATCAGGGGCGTTCCAGGCGTCGCGTGCCGGATCCTGGCGATGTACTCGGTCACCTTTGTTGCGGGCAACTGTCCGCCTTCACCGGGTTTGGAGCCTTGCGCCATCTTGATTTCAAGTTCTTCTGCACGCACCAGGTATTCGGCAGTAACTCCGAAGCGGCCAGAGGCAACCTGCTTGATCTTGTTCGCGGCATCAACAGCCAGATACAGATCGGGATCTTCGCCGCCTTCGCCAGTATTGCTGCGCCCCCCCATCTGGTTCATGGCCAGGGAGAGCGTTTTATGGGCTTCGGGGCTGAGCGAACCGAGCGACATTGCTTGCGTACTGAAACGGCGCAGGATGGAGTCCAGCGGCTCGACTTCCCCGATATCGACAGCTGGATCAGAAACCATTTCAAGCAGATCACGCAGAAAGGTGATGCCACTGGTCTCTGCAAGCTGTTCGACGCTTGCGAAATGGCCATCGCCGGGTTGTTTGACGAAGGCGTGCAGACGTCGCACCAGCTCCGGTGAACTGGAATGCAATTCCGCACCTTTGCGAAAGCGATACAGGCCAAGATCGGCGAGCTCTTCGTTTGCCGCACCGTAAGCGGCCGCGTGCATCTTCAAATAATCCTCGAGCACCATGTCGAGCGTTTTTGAACCGGGATAGCAGCCGGCGTCTTCAAAATATTCCCGGCAAATATCTTCATCGAGCCCGAGCGCTTCAAACAGATGACTGTTGCGGTAGCTGGCCAGCGTGGAGATTCCCATGCGCGCCAAAACCTTGCGCAAGCCCGCAAACATCCCCTTGCGAACCTTTTCAAACGCGCCTTCTTCTTCAACTTCGGCAAAATCTTCGGCAAGGTAGGGTACGACGGCACTTGCGCCAGCGGCAATCAGCATGGCCACGTGATGAGTGTCAAAGACTTGCGCAGATTCAACAACCAGCGGAATCCCCGCGAGCCCCTCCTTCACCATACTTTTCCAGAGGCTGGCCGTTGCGAGTAGCGCCGGAATAGCCGCGCGATCGTGACTGATCTCTCGATCGGACAGGAGGAGGAGCCTCGGGTGCTCGTCGCCACTCAGAGGGGTAGTTTGACACTGAGTCAAACAGCGACGTGCACCCGTGACTCCGTTTTTGGAGGGAAAACTGAAATCAACCGTTAGCACCGGAGCATGCGATCCGGCGAGGACTGCCAGTTCGGCCGTGCTCAAAACGGGCGAACCGAGAAATTGCCCGTGACCGAGCGGCACATCCAGTGACATGACATGCGCTTCACGTAGCGGATCAATCGGCGGATTTGTGACCTGGGCAAAACGCTGCTTGAAGTAATCCCACAGCGGACGTTCGAGCGTTGAAAGAAACGCCGGAGGTGCGTCGTCACCCATGCTCCAGTCCGCTTCTTTGCCCTTCAGCAAGGGACGAAATAAAATCTTGTATTGATCATCCGACCACCCGGCGGCCCCGGCAACACGACGTGGAGTTTCGATCCGGGTGCGCGGGGCAGAAGTCTCAAGCTCAACGCGCTTGGGCTGGGTGGCAGTTTTGCGCGGGTATTGCTGGGCAACCGTCTTCAGCACTTCCCGCCAGCGCAGCAGGACGCCTTTCGAAGGGTTTGCGAGAATCATTTCTCCGGGTCCAAGACGATATCTCTCGGCAACACGGTGTTCATCAAGGTCGACCAGGCCCGTTTCCGAACCGGCAACGACTAACCCGTCGTGGGTGACTGTATACCTCATCGGTCGCAAGCCGTTGCGGTCGAGCTTCGCTCCAACGGAACGTCCGTCGCTGAATACCAGCGCGGCCGGGCCATCCCATGGCGCTCCATCCCTCGACAGTATCTCCAGCGCCGCTTTCACATCCGCGGACAAGAACGGGTCGTGCAGGAATGCGGGTGGCACGAGAGCCAGCATTGCCGCTTCCACGCTCTTGCCTTCCAGCAGCTTGATTTCGAGAGCATTGTCGCAACTGGCTGAATCGCTGACGTTCTCTTCGAGCAAATGGAACCACTTGCCCACGCCAATCCGCTTGCGGATGTCGCGCTCGAGAGCTCGTAACCAGCGGCGATTGCTGATAACGGTATTGATTTCGCCGTTGTGCGCGATGTAGCGAAACGGCTGCGCAAGCTGCCAGGACGGCTGTGTGTTTGTCGAATAGCGCTGGTGAAAGATTGCAAACTTTGCGGTGAATTCCGGGCTTCGAAGATCTTCGTAATAACGCGGAAATTGCCAGGGTGTCAGCAGCCCCTTGTACACGATAGTTCGAGACGAAAGCGAGCAGATGTAACATCGTTCCGGCAGAAGTGTTTCCGCTCTCTTGCGCAGAAGCCACAGGCTCCGTTCAAATTTCGCGGCGCTAGACTCGTCGGTCTTCTGCGAAACCGGCCCGATGAAAAACTGCCAGATCTCCGGCATGGTCTCAAAAGCGCGCTGCCCGAGCGAATTCGAATTGACTGGAACGCGCCGCCAGCCGAGCATGCGCAATTTGCTCCGGCCGATGGATTCCTCAATCGCCGCGCGGGCGTCGCCAACCCGGGTCGGCGGGACAAACAGCATGCCAACGCCAAATAATTCTCCAAGGTAGAGTTGCTCTTCGATCGCGCGTGCGCGAAAAAACTCCACCGGCAACGAGGTGAGCAGCCCTGCTCCGTCGCCGCTCGCTCCATCGGCATCGACCCCACCGCGGTGCGACAGCCGCTCGAGAGCCTGCAGGGACATTTGAATGATTTCGTGACGCGCGGGGCCGTGCAGTCCGGCGATAAAACCCGTCCCGCAGGCATCATGGTCCGGGTGACCCCAGTTGGGGTGGCGACCTGCGGACCGTGGCACTCCGAGACTACACATGCATAGTGTTTTAATTCGGCGCGGCGCGGAAAGTACAATGCAGATTTTTCATGCGATGAATCTGTTTTGCAGGGGCAGCGGCAAGCCAAGTACCTTAAAACTTCGTCACTTCGCTCATGTTGAATTGGGTAACTCTCATCGCGGGAATCACCATTTCGAACGATTCTTCGCCGCTTGCCCGGTGGGCCGGCCCAACCAGCTCCACGTTGCGAAGCATTTCCAGAACAGATTGATTGAATCGAAAATTCCGCACAGCCTTTGTGACTTTTCCCTTCTCCACAAGGAACAGGCCGTCTCGCGTCATACCGGTCATGATCTTCTCGTAAGGGTCGACTTCGCGGATATACCACAGGCGGGTAACCAGGAGGCCCCGGTCGGTTGAGGCGATCATTTCTTCGACCGAGGACTTGCCTCCCCCGACGACCAGATTCATCGGAGCTTCGCCATACTCGTTCGGAAGGGCGAAGCCGTGACCGGTAGGCCGGGTGCGCGCTTTTTTTGCGGAATGGCGGGAGTAAACCAGATTCTTGATCACACCCTGGTCGACCAGAGTCACTCGCTGGCGAGGTAGACCCTCGCCGTCAAACGCCGCTCCCAATTGTTCCGGGTGGAAAACGTCATCGGTGATCGTGATGTTCTTGCCGACCAGCGCTTTGCCCACCCGTTCAGAGAGGCAGGAGCGCTTGTCGTCGACAGCAGTCGCGGAAAAATCGTAAAACAGAAAACCGACCAGGTCGAGCACAGCGGCGGGTTCGAGAATGACGGTGTACTTGCCGGGTTCAAGCTCGACCGGGTTTTGTGCGCGCACTGCCTTCTCGCTGGCGGTCTTTGCGAGCGCGACCGGGTCAATGCGCCTGACATCGCCGGCATTTCCCTTGGCCCAGCTCGCTGCCGAGCCCTGTTGCATTGTGACCGAGAACTCGGCCTGCGTCTGTCGGTAGCTGCCGACGAGTCCACGTGAATTCGTCAGGACCGACTGGCTCTGGCCACTCGAGAAAATCCCTGCCGCAATCTTGCCATTCTTCTCTGCCAGGTCACAGGTATGCTTCACGGCCCGAGCCCGTTCGTCAGCCGAAAGATTTGCCGTCGCAGGGGTAAAGCGATTGACCTTGTGGTAGGTCTGTTTCCCAAGCATCGGTAGAAGAGACTGGTCCGGGGGCTGGCTCGCGGCAATTGACAGACAAGTTTCAACTGCGGCGCGCAGCGAATCCTCATCCACCCGGTTGGTTGTGGTCCGGGCAGTACGGCCATCCTGCACCGTGCGAATCGAAACGGTCAAGCCATGTTCGGCGACGTTCTGGTGAATGGTGTTGTTGGCGAACCGGGTGAGCGCGTCAATCACTTCCTCGACGTGCACTTCCGTCTCTGGAACGCCGCGCGACTTCGCAATACGCAATACGCGGTCGGCAATCTGGCGTAATTCCCGCTCCGCGCGCAACTGCGGATTTCCCGTTGTTGGCTGCTTGACGTGACCGCTGGTCTTTTTTTTCAAGGTACTCATTCGTTTGAAAACGCCGTTCCAAGTTTTACATTCCTGAATCGGGCTGGAGACGCACCGTGGCCGGTGCCCATCGTCTGCATAGGCTGGCCTTTGCCGCAGTTCGGAGTTCCCCACAAAACCCAGTGCTCTGCGTCGCAGATGGCGTCGCAAGAATTCCAGAACTCGGTGGTAATTCCGCTGTAACTCGGGTTCTTCAGCATCCGGGCTTTCTTGCCGTTCTTAATTTCCCAACCGATTTCGGTAGAGAACTGAAATTGATAACGCCTGTCGTCGATGGACCACGAACGGTTGGTCTCAAGCAGAATCGCGTCGTCGGTATCGGCAATCAAATCATCGTAGTTCCATGTGCCCGGCAACAGACTAATATTGGTCATGCGGATCATTGGCAAACGGTTCCAGCCTTCCGTGCGTACGGTACCCCCGGAACGCTTGAGGCCGATAAGGTGCGCAGTCTCGCGGCTTGAAAGATAGCCACGGAATTCACCGTCCTTGATGATGTCGATACATTGCGCGGGAACGCCTTCATCGTCGTAGGCAAACGTTCCGAGGCCAGGTCCATGCTCGATTCTGGCGTCGGCAACGACGTTCACGATCGTCGAGGCGTATTTCAGGTTGTCGAGCTTATCCAGAGTCAGGAAGCTCGTTCCCGCGAAGTTTGCCTCCTGGCCCAATACGCGATCGAGTTCAATCGGGTGACCGACTGATTCGTGAATCTGCAAACCCAGCTGGCTACCCCCCAGGATCAATGTGCCCGTTCTCTGCGGGCAGGATCGAGCCGAATGCAGTGCGACAGATTCCTCTGCGATCTGCGGGGCGTTCTTGACGAGTTCCATGGCTTCGATGAGCTCGTAGCCACCCAGAATGTGCTGGCCGCCAAAACTGTTCGGATAAGAACGTTTCTGAATGGAGTCGCCCTGAAAGCTGGTGGCGGCAATTCCACATCCGGAAGTAACTCGTCGTTGATGGATTTTTGAACCGCTGCTTGAGGCAAACCAGGAATCGATCTTGCGGAACTGCATGTCGGCTTCGGTCAGCGTGACTCCCTTTACGCCGCGCATCGCTTCATCAGCAGCCAGCAGCAGGGCAAGCTGTGTCTCGAGCGGAAGCTCAAAGGGATCTTTCCGGCAGGGGCCCTGCCAGCTGTCTATATAGGAGCCTTCGGGCGCAAGCTGCACGTTCTCTTTTTTAGCCAGAGCCGAGGCTTTCGCGATGGCGACTGCCTGCGCCGCACAGCGGGCGACACCGTCGCGCGTCATCTGGTCCGTAGAAGCAAATCCCCAGGCGCCATGGGCGACCACACGGATCCCCAAACCAATCGATTCGCTTTGTCCGAGTGTTCCCACTCGACCATTCTTGGTGGTCAGGTCTCGCTGACGGTGTAGCATGACGCGTACGTCGGCGTAGGTTGCTCCGCGCAGTCTTGCAATGTCCAGTGAATGTCCACAGTAATCCCACATCGTAGTCACCAAAAATGAAGGGCACGATCGATTGTGCCCTTAAGAGATTATCCCATTTTTCTGAATTGTCGTCCGGAATTGCAACCGGATATTTGGGCTGAAATTAAGTGCCTTCCTGCCACGAGGCAAGATACTGTTCCTGTTCGGCAGTGAGCTTGTCGAGACGATGGCCCATGGATTCGAGCTTCAGCCGGGCAATTTCGCGGTCGATATCCTCGGGAACCACGTACACCTGCGGTTTGAGGCTCTTGTAGTTCTTCATCAGGTATTCAGCCGAGAGCGCCTGGTTTGCAAAGCTCATGTCCATCACCGAAGCGGGATGCCCTTCTGCAGTTGCGAGGTTAACCAGCCGGCCTTCCGCGATCAGATAAATCTTGCGGCCATCCTTCAGGATGAATTCATCGACGAGCGGACGAACTTCACGCTTGCCCGAGGAAAGTGATTCGAGCGCAGGAATTTCAATCTCGACGTTGAAGTGACCAGAATTGCAAACGATCGCGCCACCTTTCATTACTTCAAAGTGCTCGCGTCTGATCACGTTCTTGTTGCCGGTCACGGTAATGAAAACGTCGCCTTCCTTTGCCGCTTCAACCATCGGCAGCACACGAAAGCCATCCATCACGGCTTCGATTCCCTTTACCGGGTCGATTTCAGTGACAATCACGTCCGCGCCCAAGCCCTTCGCGCGCATCGCGACGCCGCGTCCGCACCAGCCGTAGCCGGCTACGACCACCTTCAGGCCTGCGAGCAACACGTTTGTTGCGCGGATAACCCCGTCAAGCGTCGACTGCCCGGTGCCATAACGGTTGTCAAAGAAGTGCTTGGTCATCGCATCATTTACCGCAACGACCGGATACTTCAGTGTCCCGTCCTTGGCCATCGCGCGAAGGCGGATGACGCCGGTTGTTGTCTCTTCGGTGCCAGCCAGAACGTCGGCCACCAGGTCCTGTCGCTTGGTCAACAACATGGTGACCAGGTCACAGCCGTCGTCCATCGTGAATTGCGGCTTGTGTTCAACCGCAATTTTCATGTGCTCGAAATAGGTCTTGTTGTCCTCGCCCTTGATGGCATAGGTGGGGATGTTGAAATCCTTGTTGAGAGATGCGGCAACTTCGTCCTGCGTGGACAGAGGATTTGAAGCGCAGAGAACGATATCCGCTCCGCCGTCCCGCAATGCGATCATCAGGTTCGCCGTTTCACTCGTCACGTGCAGACAAGCCGAAACGCGTAATCCCTTAAGCGGCTGTTCCTTGATAAACCGCTTGCGGATCTGTTGCAGCACCGGCATCTGCTGGGCTGCCCACTCAATTTTCCGCTTGCCCGCTTCTGCAAGTCCGATATCCTTCACATCGCCTTTTTTCAGTTCTGCCGTAGCCATTCGTACACTCCTAGAATTTGAAATTCGAACTATTCGGGGCGGCCTATTTTTACAGTCCCACCGGCAAGTGGGACACACCTGCAAGAGAGAGAAAGATCCAAAGATCCGAAATTACGATTACCGACGCGATGCGACTTCTGCTACTGCCGCACCCAGACCTGCCGCTTTGCGAAGAGCGTCTGCACGGTCCGTTTTCTCCCAGGTGAATCCCGGGCCGGAGCGACCAAAGTGTCCATACGCCGCGGTTGCCTTGTACACCGGCTTGCGCAGGTCGAGAGTCTCGATGATGGCTTTCGGTGTAAGCGTGAAATGCTCGCGAACGAGCGCGGTGATCTTTTCTTCGGGAATAGTGGCGGTGCCGAAGGTATCGACCATTACCGACACAGGTTCTGCAACCCCGATGGCGTAAGCCAATTGCACTTCCGCACGGCTGGCAAGCCCGGCGGCAACAATGTTCTTCGCGATGTAGCGGGCCATGTAGCACGCCGACCGGTCAACTTTCGAAGGATCCTTGCCCGAAAACGCACCGCCTCCGTGGCGGCTGTAACCACCGTAGGTATCAACGATAATCTTCCGGCCAGTGAGCCCCGCGTCGCCCATGGGTCCACCAATCACGAAGCGGCCCGTCGGGTTGATGTGATATTTAGTCTTTGCATCGAGCATGTGTGCCGGAATGATCGGCTTGATTACGTGCTCCATGATGGCGTGGCGCAGGTCTTCGTTGGGTACGGTGTCGCTGTGCTGCGAGGAGATCACGACGCAATCCACTCGTACTGGCTTGCCGTCGCGGTATTCAACTGTTACCTGGGATTTTCCATCGGGACGGAGAAAGTCGACTTTCTTGGACTTACGGACTTCAGAGAGGCGCTGGGTGAGGCGATGAGCCAGCTGGATGGGCATCGGCATCAACTCTTCGGTTTCGTCGCACGCGTATCCGAACATCAATCCTTGGTCGCCTGCCCCCCCGGTGTCCACACCCATCGCGATGTCTGGCGACTGACGCTTGATCGTGCACATGACGGCGCAGGTCGTCGAGTCAAAACCGAACAGTGCATTGTCGTAACCTACGAGTTCGACCGTCTTGCGGATCAGTTCGTCGTAATCGACGTGCGCGGTAGTGGTGATTTCGCCAGATACAACGACGAGTCCGGTCGTAACCAAGGTTTCACAGGCAACGCGCCCCTTGGGGTCTTGGCGCATTACTTCGTCAAGAACAGCATCAGAAATCTGGTCGGCAATTTTGTCCGGGTGGCCCTCGGTAACGGACTCGGATGTGAACAGGAAATTCCTCTTGGCTTCGCTCAAAACAACTCTCCTATCAACTCGTCTCAATTGGTCGGGCGGGCGGAAACACACACACACGACGAACGGTCTGCCCAGTGATAGAGCAAACTCAGGTCCTAAAAAGCGTACCATCGCCCTATCGCGGAATCAACCCACTGATTTTTAAAGGCTTAGATCTGCATTGAGTGGCGTATTCCGGACCTCCAAATGTCTCTGGCACCGGGTCAACGGGAATGGGGATCTGAAGATTATTTCCCGATTCCGATACGAATTAGGCTGCTCGGCGACCCGAACAGACACCTTATACGCGCAGACTCATCCTTTTACACAGACCAGCTGGCGAAGCGTATGGACGATCTCGACCAGGTCCGATTGTGCCTGCATGACCTCGTCGATCGACTTGTAGGCGGCCGGAGTTTCGTCGATAACGCCCGCGTCCTTTCGGCACTCCACTCCCTCGGTCATGCGTTTGTGGTCTTCAATCGTGAAACGGCGTTTGGCCTCGGTACGGGACATCGCCCGGCCCGCTCCGTGACTGCAACTGGTGAAGCTCTCCGGATTGCCCTTGCCACGGACGATAAAGGAACGGGCACCCATGCTGCCCGGAATAATGCCAAAGTCACCTTCACGGGCGCGCACTGCACCCTTGCGTGTCACTAGAACGTCCTGGCCGTAGTGGCGTTCTCGCGCCACATAATTGTGATGGCAATTGATGGCCTGAATGTCGGTTCTGAATGGACGAACTTCTCCGGAATTCCGAACCGCCGCGATGATTTGCTCCATCATCAAGTCGCGATTGGTGCGAGCAAAGTCCTGCGCCCATTCGACTGCTTCCACGTAATCTGCAAAATGCCGAGTTCCCTCTTCGAGATAAGCAAGGTCCTTGTCCGGCAAGTTGGCGACGAGCCGCCCCATATCGCGCTTTGCCAATTCGATGAAATAGGTACCCATGCGATTACCGACACCGCGCGAACGGCTATGCAGCATGAACCAGACCTTGTCCGATTCGTCGAGGCACACTTCGATAAAATGGTTACCCGTGCCGAGGGTCCCGAGATGATTCGAATGATTGCCGCGGTCTAGCTTCGGATGCTTGTCGAGGATCGATTCGTATCGGGATTTGAGCGTTTCACCCCAGACATCGAGAGTTCGCTCCGGAATCCGTTGCCAGGCCCCCTTGTCGCCGCCGCCCCGTGACTGCTGCGCCCGTGCGGAACGGCTTGTTCAATGGCAGTGCGAATTCCATGCAGATTGTCCGGCAAATCGCTTGCGTTAAGGTCGGTTTCTGAAGCCATCATGCCGCAGCCAATGTCCACGCCCACTGCTGCCGGGATAATTGCTCCCTTGGTGGGAATCACACTTCCCACGGTTGCGCCAATTCCCCAGTGCACGTCGGGCATGGCCGCAACCCACTTGAAAATGAATGGGAGTTGCGAAACGTTAACCAATTGCTTCCGTGCCGCATCCTCTAGCGGCACACCATTTACCCAGGCCTTGACCGGCACACCCCGTTCCGATTTCAGTGTCTGGTAACTCATGACTGGCCTGACTAATCCGGCCTAGGCTGCGTCGATGTCCGTGTCGTCGGCTTCAACGACCAGCTTGCCCTTGGTTTTCTTGGCCATCAGATAGGTGCGGATAAAAGGATTGATATCGCCATCGAGCACCTTGTCCACATCGCCAACTTCAAATTTTGTCCGATGATCCTTGATCAATCGATACGGCTGCATCACGTAGCTGCGGATCTGGCTCCCGAAGGAAATTTCCATTTTTGATTCGTCGAGTTTGTCAGTCTGGTCGCGACGCTTTTGCATTTCGAGATCATACAGTTTCGAACGAAGCATCTTCATTGCGGTTTCGCGATTCTTGTGCTGACTGCGCCCTGCCTGGCAGGCAACAATCACACCGGTCGGTAGATGGGTCAGGCGTACGGCGGTTTCCACTTTATTGACGTTTTGCCCGCCTTTACCGCCGGAACGAAAGGTATCGAGCTTGATGTCCTCTGGGCGGATATTTACCTCGATGCGATCATCGATTTCCGGAATCACGAATACAGAGGCAAACGAAGTGTGGCGACGGGCCGCCTGATCGAACGGAGATATCCGCACCAGGCGATGAACCCCCGTTTCGCCGGCCAGCAGGCCGTACGCGTTCTCCCCGGTAAATTGCACTGTGGCGTTCTTGATCCCGGCTTCTTCACCGGGAGTTTCATCCAGTACTTCAGAGCCGAATCCGCGCCGTTCTGCCCATCGCAGGTACATGCGCAACAAGATGGACGCCCAGTCCTGCGATTCCGTGCCGCCGGCACCGGGCTTGATGGTCATGATGGCATTCAGGTGATCGGTTTCACCGGACAGGAGAGTCTGCGTCTCGAGCTCGCCCACAAATGTGTCGGCGGCCGTCAATTCGCGGTTCAAATCCCTGAGCAGATCTTCCTTTTGTTCAGCGTTAGTCTCGCCTTTAGCGAGCTCGATGTACGCTTCAAGATCGCCCGTCAACGAGGCGAGCTTTTCATCGGCGGCCAGCGGAGCTTCAGCACGCTTGCGCTCCCGCAGGACATTCTGCGCTTCCTCCTGATTGTTCCAGAAATTGGGATCTGCTGCGCGCTGTTCGAGTGTCTTCAGCTTCGCGCGATTCTGCGTAACGTCAAAGATAACTCCGCACGAGAGTAATCCGTTGTTTCAGGCCTTCATACTGATGTTGCAAATCTTCGAGAATCATAGTGGCGCACGATACCCGCAGGCGGTTGCAGGTCTAGTTTTCCTTTCGAAATGTCAACCCTACAAGAATAACGGAAACAATTACGCACATCCAGGCGAACCAGTCGCCGAAACGGGTATAGATGGTCTTGTCGGTACGAAAATCATAAGGCAGATCGGCGGAATTCCGTTCGTCGCGGTGCATCACGCGCTGCACATTTCCGTACGGATCGATCACAGCGGTCACCCCGTTGTTGGTATCCCGAACGACCCAGCGCCGGTTTTCGACAGCGCGAACGCGGGCCATCCGCAAATGCTGTTCGGCAGCCTGGGACGTTCCGAACCACCCATCGTTCGATATGTTGATCAACAATTCCGCGCCACGATTTGCGAATTCCCGGACCTCTCCGGCATAAATCGCTTCATAGCAGATGAAAACAGAAAACGTATTGCCATTCGAAAACGTCCCGACATTGCGTTCTTTGCCCTTGTGAAATCCACCTACTTCTTCTGAAACACTCGATACCACCTGATGGATCAAGGGAAACGGCTCGTACTCACCGAAAGGAACCAGATGTATCTTGTCGTAGGAAAATCTCCGCTGGCCATTCTCATCAACCATGGCTGCGCTGTTGTAGGGGACAGCTCCGTTTCGCAACACTCCGTTTATCATGATCTGCTGCGGTTTCCATTCGATAATGCCCACGACGGCCGGATGATGAAGCTGCTCCACGATGCGGGATATGGTCGGGCCGAAGTGCGGATCCTGAAAGGAAAAGGGCGCGGGAGCTTCTGGCCAGATCAACAGGTCTGGTTGCCGCGCTCCAGCGGATGGACGCACGCTCAGTTGCTCGAGATCCGCCATATCGGATTTGTGTTCGGCGTACCAATCACCGACATACTGGGTATTCTCGGGAAAGTTCGGCTGCACGACGCGCGCCAAGTGCGTCCCGACTGCCTTCGGGACAAATCGTGGGCCCAGACTTCCGACGAGCAGAAGCACGACAGCTGCCACTGCAAAAATCCCTATTCTTCGTCTTGCTTCTCCTGAAGTTCGAGCGATGAGAGCCCACACCAGCAACGCGTTCATTCCGACCACCAGAAACGAAACACCGTAAATACCGGTAATGGTGGTCATCTGGACAATTGCCGGATTTCCTGCCGCAGGATAGCCGAGCAACGACCAGGGAAAGCTGATCTCCGGCAGATACGCGCGCACCACTTCCGTATAGACCCACAGAAACGGTGCAGCAAAGAGCGCAAGGCCGGGGCTTCGTGTCGCGATCCGTGCAACACCCCACGCGAATGATCCGATAATAATTGCCCAGACTGTACCGATCAGCAACAACACACCCCATCCAGCTGCCGCCGACATTCCTCCATGCACGGAAAGCGTCTCGGCAATCCACGAGACGCAGGTGAGCACGAAAGTCAGACCATGCAGGAATCCACAGCCAAATGCCACCCATCCTTTCGTATTCAGAACTGTGACGAGGAGAATCGCGAGGCAGAACCAGGAGTAGATGCTCCAGTGTTCCCCACGGTAGGAAAGGGATAGGACTGCTCCGCTGAGGGTAGCGAGCAGGAAGCGCGCACTATTAGGAATTGCCGCAAACAGGTTAGGCCCGGGCCGTCTAGACATCAGTGCTTTACGTAGAACGCTTTATAGCCTGCGCCTTCGAGTCCCTTCTTCGCAGAATCTGCCGATTTCTGGTCCTTGAAGGGGCCGACTTGTACGCGATAATACTTGTCTTTTTGCGGCGGCTGAACATAAGCCGCGAAATGCCTTTTCTGCAGGCTGCTGGCGACTTCAAGCGCATCATCCTGTTTGCTGAGCGCTGCAACCTGCAACAGATAGGAACCGTTCGGAATAAGCGGGATTGTTGTCGCGGTCTTCCCGGACTTAGGGGCAGTGCTCGACAGATCGACCTTGGTTTTCGAAATTGGCGGTTTTACAGGACTGGTCGACGGAGCGGGCGTTGCCTTCGACACAGGTTCAAGCGGCGCGGGATCCTTCTTCGAACCTAGCTCGGCCTTGTCCCATGAATCGCCTTTAAGAGGCGTCTCCGGGTTTGTGACTGGCGAATCTTCGGAGGATGGCTCGCTTGGAGCGGTTTCCTGACCCTTCTTGACAGAAGATTCGCTCTTGTGAGCGGAAGCGATAAAATGCGGCTCACCGGCGCCCGACACTCGATTCTCGGCGCTGACCTGCCCGCTGTAGTTACGTCCCATCACGTAACCAAGGGTAAAAAACACCCCGGAAAATAGCAGCATCAGCAAAAATAAGCCGATTACATGCTTCCCTTCGAGCACACGTTCGCCTGCACTGCGTCTTGCTGAAGCCATATTTATTTCGACGCCCCCCCGAGCGCCTGTGTCCACTTATTAATAATATCGATAGGCAGCGGAAACACAATCGTTGTGTTCTTTTCGACACCTATCTCCGTCAAGGTCTGCAAATACCGTAACTGGATGGCCGAGGGCTCGGTCTCGAGGACCTTGGCCGCATCAGCCAGTTTTTGAGAAGCTTCGAACTCGCCCTGAGCGTGAATAACCTTGGCGCGCCGCTCGCGTTCCGCTTCCGCCTGCTTGGCGATTGCCCGTTGCATCTGCTCGGGAATGTCGACCTGTTTTACTTCGACTTTGCTGACCTTGATGCCCCACGGTTCGGTGTCCTGATCGAGAATGATCTGCAACTTGGCGTTCACCTTGTCGCGTTGTGACAAAATCTCATCCAGTTCGAATTGTCCAACAATGCTGCGCAAGGTGGTCTGTGCCAGTTGCGAAGTCGCGTATTGATAGTTCACGACCTGGGACATTGCCAGGTTCGCGTCCACTACGCGGAAATAGCAGACTGCATTCACTTTTACGGAAACGTTGTCCCGCGTGATGATGTCCTGCGGCGGAACGTCGAGCGTGACCAGCTGCAAATTGATGCGGTACAGGGTTTCGATGGGCCACATCACCAGTTGAATCCCGGCACCTTTCGCGGTGGGCATCAATCTTCCGAGGCGCAGCACCACGCCGCGTTCCCACTCCTTGATAATATAGAGCGAATTCCAGAACCAGATCAGCAAGAGCCCGATGACGAATATTCCGCCCAAACCAAACAGTTCAAACATGTAAAACCTCCTGAACTCTCTCGAATCTCCTAAACCTCACTCGGGACACCACCAACGGCCGGCTCGATTTCCAGCCGCAAGCCGTTCACCCGCAAAACCCGGACTCTGGTTCCCTGCTGGATGTCCTGGCTCGAATTGGCGCGCCACAGCTCCCCATGAATTCGAATCATTCCCTCACCCCCGGCCGGCACCGCCGTCGTCACGACTCCCTGCTCGCCGAGTAATTCCTCTCTTCCCGTGCTGCTTTTCCACTTGCGCGATTTCAGCACCAGTCTCACCAGGAAAACCGTGAATAAGGCAAACGGGATTGTCGCAACCAGCGCTACTCCGATGCTCACACCGCCCGGTGTAAGCGGGGACCGCACCAGAAACGTTGCGCCGAGCAGCATCGAAACGATCCCTCCGACCAGCAACACTCCGTGGCTTGTGAGCTTCGCCTCCAGAATGAACAGTACAATCGCCAGACCCATCAGCAGCAGCCCGGCAAAATTCACGGGCAGCAATTGCATCGCGTACATGGCCAGTACAATCGAGATACCACCCACTACGCCGGGAGCAACCACGCCAGGATGTGTAAATTCGGTATACAGCCCCAGCACACCAATAATCAGCAAAAGGAAGAATGCGTCTGGCTGAACGATGCGCGAAAGAAATTTCTGTCGCCCTGACAGGTGGAATTCCGCCAGGTTGTAGTGATCGAGCGACAGTTTTTCCGTCTTTCCGCTGAAACGGGTAATCTCTCTCCCGTTGAGCTTGGCGAGCAGGTCATCCCGATTGTCGGCGACAAGATCAATCATCTTTCCGTCGAGTGCCTCTTTCTCCGTGAATGCGCGGGCATCGGTCACTGCCGTTTCCGCCAGCTGTGGATTGCGTCCTCGCTTCTCCGTATAGCTGCGCAAAAACGCCATCGCATCATTATTCACTTTCTTGCGAAGAACCTCGTCAATCGGCATGGAGAATCCGCCATTGATAAAAATTGGCGTCGATGCCCCGGCATGGGTACCGGGCGCCATCGCTGCAATATCGGCCGAAAGCAGAATGAAAAATCCTGCCGAAGCGCCGCGGGAGCCCGTCGGCGCTACAAATACGGCGACTGGAACCGGCGATTCCAGGATGTGCTGAATGATGTCTTTCATGGAATCGCTAAGGCCGCCCGGAGTATCCATGGTGATGAGCACTAAAGCGGCGTGCCGACTGGCGGCATCAGTGAGTCCTTCATCGATATAGGTGGCGAGAATCGGTTCGACATCCCCATCCAGCTTCAATTCGAGGACAAGAGGCGATGCGTGCTCATCGGCTGAGGTGGATGGCAGCGCAAACGACAGGACAATTCCTGTTGCCGATAACGCCACCACGAACCACAGCAGAAACAATCTGTATTTACCCATTCTGTTACCACGAGCGCTCACTGAACACCTCCCGTGGACTTGCTTTGATCCATGTGTTCCAGCAATTCCCTGGCTTCCGCATAATTCGGTGCCAGTTTCACGGCTTTTTCCACTTCCGCGCGTGCCAAATCTGTTTTCTTTTCCTCGAGATAAATCCGAGCCAGTACGACTCTGGTTACCGCTGAATCTCGGGCCGCAAGAGACAGTTTTAATTCCTGGACGGCGTCGTCAAGCTTCCCCCGCTTGCGGTACACCTCCGCCATCTCGCGGTGGGCCGTTGCATTGTTGGGGTCGAGCTTCAGAGCCGCACGAAATTCCGCATCGGCAGCGTCCAGTTTTCCCGCACTCAAGTCCTGTCGCCCGGCCCGAACGTGGCCTGCGGGAGCATCCTTCTCCGGAGTGCCGTTCGTCGCGGTAACGGCGTGCTGCTGCGCTCGCGGGTCCTGCAGGTCCAGGCGCAGCGCCGTGGTATCGAGTTCCCTCTTTACTCGCTCATATTTATTGAATGAGTCCGCTTTTCCGTCCAGCTTTACCAGAGGCAGGCCATTCCGGCCGAACGCTTCTTCCGCGAGAACACGTTCCTGTTCCGCCTCCGGCTTTTTGCCGCATCGTTCGAGCGAATAAATCAGAAAAGCATAATCCTCCGAGTTATCCGGTTCGCGCTGCACAGCTTCGGAAAAATGCATGGCCGCAGTCGCAAATTCCTCCTGCTGCATCGAAACCAGTCCAAGGTTGAACGGATAATCGTCCTCATCGGGATCGATGTCGCGGGCGCGCTCGAGTGCACTTAACGCCGCGGGCAGATTGCCCAACCGGATCTGCGCCAAAGCCAGGTTATTCAGGATTTCCGGCAAGTCAGCTCCGCTCAGGCTGTTGTGCTCTAGGCCTTCCTGCAATGATGCGAATGTCTGCTCGGCCCTGTCCGGCTGGCCCAATTTCAACCGGCACACTCCCGTGGCAAATACGGCTTCCACAGTTCTCTGGTGCGTTGCTGGAACGCGCGCAAACCACGGCAAGGCTGCTGCACAGTCATTCCGTGCGTAATAGGTTTCGCCCAGAGCGAAGGAAGGCTCGGGCCAGTCAGGCTCCAAACGCGCTGCTTCCTTCAGGTCGCGGATCCGAATCTCATCTTCGTTGGCCAGCAATCCCCGGATGTACTGCTCAAACGCGTCGAGCCTCACCGGCCGTTGCAGTTTGCTGAATTCCGAAAAACTCAGATAGTAGTTATGATCATTCGTACCGAGCAGCCGCCAGATCACTTTCGACTGCAAATCCATCAGTGAATCAAGTGGGCCGCTTTCCTGGACTATCGGCAGCAGCGAAACGGGATTCACGCGAAGAACGCGTGCGCTGATTGTCAGTGTCTTTCCGTCCGAAGTGAAATTGCCGAAAATGATGAAATCAGCATCCATCTCCTGAGCCACGTGCAGCATCGTCGCCCGGCTGAGCTTTCCCGTTGAGGGCAGTCCCGTACGGTCCATCTCATTCACTCGCCCGTCGTGCGAATAGACCAGTTGCTTTGCGCTCGAGAGCCATTGAATCGTCAATTCCTCAAGGCCTTCTCCAATCCAGTCCAGGCGCGGAGAAGTGCCTATGTTTTCAAACGGAAAAACGAGATAGATTCCTTCCTCGGAATGCGTGTGATTCTGCCCGAGCGAAGGTCCATCGGAGCCTCTAGCGGAGGCCACGGACGTGCAAAAAATAAAAGTAGTGAGGAGAACAACGAGTGCGAGATTGCGGACAGATGGTTGCCGCTTCTTCATCTGTCAGCATTCTAGCAGAGTGCGCGACTTCGGCGCATGTTGGCCATTCTTCCCCGGAACAGAATTCAGGGTTGGACGGCTTCCGCGACAGGCTTCGGCTCGATCAATTCCTGAAGAGCGGGCAGCTTGATCACTGCGGCAAATGAAGGATCGGTCTTCACCGAGTTGAAGTCTGCGAATCCCTCATCCTTGGACTTCTTCAAATAGACGATGCAGCGCTCGAGGTTGCCGGCCTCTGCAAACGATTTTGCCAGCATGAAATAGAAGCGGCCGCGATCGGTTCCGACGGAGCGGTCCTGGATGACCGTGCCGGACCTCGAACGGCTGGGGTCAAACGCGGACGGATCAATCTCCAGTGCCTTACGGAAGGACAGGATCGAATCGTCATACTTCTTGTCATTAAAATAGGCGTAACCAAGATTTACATAGAAGGGTGCAAAGTCCGGCTTAATTCCAATGGCCTTGTGATAGGCGCGGATCGCCCTTGCATATTTTTTTTCTTCATACCAGATGGTTCCCGCGTTGTTCACCGCGTCGGGATAATGCGAATCGAGCTTTGCGGATTTTTGATAGCACTTCAGCGCCGCAGCCAACAGCGATTGACTGTGCAGTGAAATGCCCAGTTCATTCCAGTAGGTGGCGTTTTTGGGCTCCTGCATGGTCAGCTTGTAAAACAGTTCTTGAGCTTCGCGGTAATCCCTGCGAACGAGCAGCAACCGCGCCATATCCTCGTCGCTCAACGCAGTTTGTGCTTGAGGAGGGTGTACAGGCGCAACGCTGCTACTGCCTATTTGCGTTCGCGGATTATCAAGGAAATTCTGCGCGAGAGAGGGAGAGTGCACGGAGAGGGCTACTGCGAATACTACTACCGGAATCGCCAAGGAATGCCTTGTCATGGCGAGTCTCCTTTGTCCGGAGGTGGTTTCTCCGGTTCCTTCTTCTTCTTGTCCCCAAAGATACCAAAAATCTTCTGTAAAGCACTCTTTTTCTTTTCGGGGGCCTTGGCTGCCCCGGCACTCTCGTTCCCGTCGCCCGGGGAGGGGGGTTTGGCGTCCGTCGGAGGCGCATTCGGGTCGCCCGGAGCGGCCGGAGGCTTCGGTGAACCTCCCCCAAATATGTGCGACAGGAAGGATCCTGAAGCCGTCGCAGGCCCATGCCCGCCGTGCAGTTCGCAGAGCTGCCTTGGCTCTGATCCCGCCACATACACTTCCTCACGGGTAGTCGGGCAGCTTGGAGTGGCCACTTGTAACGACTCTGGATCAATCACGGTGGAGTCAATACCTTCGGGCTTCTCAAACGGACCGGCATTTCGGTACCCCGGCAGCTTGGTGGCCTTCAGCATAAAGTCGGCCCAGATCGGGGCAACCGCCACGCCACCTGTCAGGCCCAAATCGTGGTTGTCATCGAAGCCAACCCAGATCACGCAAACCAGGTCGGTCGTGAAACCGGAGAACCAGCCGTCACGCGATGTTCCCGTTTTTCCCGCAGCTGGAAGGGTAAATCCCTTTTGCCGTACTGCCGCGCCGGTACCCCGGTTGAGCACGTCCTCGAGCACGCTGTCGACCAGGTACGCGACGCGTGGATCCAGCACCTGTTTGTTTACAGGAGAAAATTTTTCAAGTGTGTTCCCGCCCGCGCTCGTCACATTCTTGATGAAATAGGGTTCCGCTCTCGTGCCTTCGGTGGCAAAGCCGGTGTACGCGCCGGCGACTTCGAGCGGTGTCATTTCATACGCACCCAGTGCGACTGCCGGAGTCGGTCGTATGTTTGCCGGCACGCCCATCTGCCGTGCGATCTGAACCACGCGACCATACCCGACCAGTTCGGCAATCTTTACCGTGGCGATATTCAGTGAGTTGGTAAGCGCCTGCCGCGCAGTCACCCGGCCCATGAATTTCTCACCATAGTTGTTTGGCGTGTATTCCTGGCCGTCGAATTCGAATACGGTCGGCTCATCATCAACAGTTGTCGCCGGGGTGACAATCGGTTGCGCCCCGTCGATCGCATTGTTAAATGCCGCTGCGTAGACGAAGGGTTTGAAGACCGATCCCGGCTGCCGGTGTGACAGGGCATGATTCAGCTGGCTCTGGCCATAATCTCTTCCGCCGATGATTGCCTTGATTTCACCGGTGTGAGCGTCAACGGCCACCAGTGCGAC
This sequence comes from Candidatus Acidiferrales bacterium, assembly GCA_963723725.1. GTDB lineage: Bacteria > Acidobacteriota > Terriglobia > Acidiferrales > UBA7541 > Acidiferrum. Next base: position 912,889 of record CAVRSA010000003.1, on the reverse strand, counting down.
TTGTGCCTGAGGAACTGATTCGTTGGGATCGGCCTTCTTGCCCTTGGCCTTGCGCGCCTTCTCATATTTCTTTGCCAGCAGCGCGTCGACATTCTTCATGCCATTTTCCACGGCAGACGCAGCCGCGCGCTGAAGTTCAGGATCGACCGTCGTGTAAACGCGATAGTTCTGACTCTGCAACTCGATTTCGGTGTAATTTTCAAGAAGATGGTCGCGAACCATGTCTACAAGATAGGGAGCCTCGTTCCCCGCCACCGAGCCACGAGCCAGTTTCAGGGGCACTCGCTTCGCGTCCTGGACATCGGCCTCGGTTATGTATCCGTTCTCGAGCATCTGGGTGAGCACGCGGTCACGAGCCTGTGGTGCACGCTCCGGATGGCGGTCTGAGGCGGAATAGTAGTTTGGCGAGCGAATGAGTCCGGCAAGGAACGCGCATTCCTGCAGGCTCAATTGCCGCATGTCCTTGCCAAAATAGGCCACGCTGGCTTCTGCAAATCCTCGAATACCAAAACTGCCGCGGTTGCCGAGATAAACCTCGTTTGCGTACATCTCAAAAATTTGCTGTTTGGTGAATCGCTGCTCGAGCTCGAACGACAGCATCGCTTCGCTTAGTTTGCGGCGCCAGGTCCGATCGGTCGACAGAAAAAAAGTGCGCGCCACCTGCATCGTAATCGTACTTGCGCCCTGCAGGTGCTGGCTGTGCTTCAGGTCTGCCCAAGCAGCGCCAAAAATGCGGATAAAGTCGAAGCCAGGATGCTCGAAAAAACGCTTGTCTTCGGCGGACAGGATCGCGTGCACCAGCGTCGGAGGCAAATCCTCGTAGCGAACCGGTCGGCGCTTCTCGCGAGCGCTGTCAAAGAGGTTGGTAATCAGCTCCGGCTCGATCTCCGCAGTTCCGAGGTCGGTTCCCCCGCTCAGAGGCCGGATGGACTTGATTACATTTCCGCTGAACTGAACGGCAAGCGCATTGGTTCCGTTGAAATAAGACAGTTTGGCGGGCCGGATATCTACCGTATTGCCTTCGACTGTGTACTGGCCGAGTGAATCCTCGTCCGAACTCGGCCTGTAGCCGACTTTTTGCAGGTAGGTCACCAGCTCCGGAACGCCCCAGGCTTCACCGTCGGAGATGTGTTCAGGTGCCGAAAAAATCTGCGTCGTATTCTGCAGAACGTGCCCGGAAAGCCGCGCATCAATGATTTTCGAGAACTGGATGTAGTAATAGGTGAATATGCTGGCCGCGATCAGGAAGCAGCCGGCGACCGAGATCAGTATTCCGAGACCGAGTTTTGAAGTCCAGAACCCTTTTTTCAGACGAAAGCGCAAAGATACGCTCCTTGCTGGTGTTCTCAATCATTGTGACCGATCGACAGGCTGGTGGGAAGTGGAGGGCGAAAAATGCTGCAAGCGCCTCCGATTGTTCTCGAGCTACACGCTATTTCATTATGTCGATGCCTTCGCTCGACGGCGAAAAAGTGAGGTCCGTCTTGTACACCAGCAAGTCCACAGGCACCGTATAAACCACACTGATGCTCAGGCCGTGTCCGGTGTTCGTAACTTTGATGTCATCGCGTTTGGCTGGGATGTCCAGATCCTGTACGGTCTTGTAGAGGATGTCCTTGATCTGGTCCTCAGAATAACGGTTTACAACGGCGAATCGGGCCTGCTCGCTCATCTTGTCCTTCAACTGATATTCAGCCACGTAGGCAGGTACCAACTTGAAAGCAACGTACACGCCGGAAATCAAAATCAGCGTGTAGATGATGGCTTTGAGCTTCCCTTCGCCCCGCTCGCTGGTATGGTAAGGCTTAGTTCCAGAATTCAAGGAAATTCTCCAGGTCCGCGCAACTCGCGGGCGCAGTTCATCTTAAACTCGATATTCCCAAACTAGCACCGCTCTCGGACCCTGTCGAGAATTGCCCGAGTACGATGTTCTCTAGGCATAACGTCCGGCGAGAATCCGGACCTCTGTCCCGAAACGGCCATAAAAAGGGCTGTGCATTCCTGCGGACTGTGTCTGGGAAGCGATGAGATGTACCGGAATTTAGTCAGATCCGGGAACGTTTCAGTATGCTCTGGCGAAAATCGCCCGTTCCTTGGCTGCTTTCCCGCAATGCACGCAGGTTCCGCTGCCGCGGTTCCCGTCATGTCCAAGCACATCCGCCTGATCAAGTGGGATGCAACGCATGGTCGCACGGGTTTCTTCCTTGATTTTTTCTTCGCAAAGGCCGCTCCCGCACCAGTGCGCAAACGCAAAACCGGTCTCGACAGCCCGCTTGAGCTCATCATAGGTCTGGGTTTCCTGGGTGTTTGCCCGTCGGAACGCCAGGGCCTTTTGAAACATCGATTTATGGATGTCCGCCAGGAGCTGTTCAATCGTCGAGGGCAATTCGGCGAGCGGCACGCTTACCTTGCCTTCGCGCCCCGGGCGATCGCGTCTTGCGAGCATCGCCGCCTGTTTGGCTACATCCTTTGGTCCGAGTTCCACGCGGACCGGCACCCCACGCATTTCCCATTCGTTGAATTTCCAGCCAGGACTGAATCCCTCGCGCTCGTCGAGCGTTACCCGCAGATTCGTCTTGATCAGTTGCGCCTTCAGGTCGCGCGCGACAGGAAGAACAGCAGCCTTTTCGTCGTCGGTCTTAAAAATGGGTACGATGACCACTTGCGTGGGCGCCAGACGTGGAGGCATGACCAATCCCTGATCGTCGCCGTGCACCATGATGATCGCGCCAATAAACCGTGTAGAAAGTCCCCAGGATGTCGTCCAGCAATGCTGCAGCTGGCCAGTCTGATCGAGGTATTTCACTTCGAATGCCTGGGCGAAATTCTGCCCCAGGAAGTGCGATGTGCCAGACTGTAGCGCCTTGCCATCACCCATCATCGCTTCGATCGAGTACGTAATGTCTGCGCCCGCGAATTTCTCAGCATCGGACTTTGCTCCCGGTATCACGGGAATCGCCGCTTCGTTGACTGCAAAGTCCGTGTATACATCCAGCATCTGCTTGGTCTCAAACAGGGCTTCCTCGCGCGTTGCGTGTGCCGTGTGACCCTCCTGCCAATAAAATTCCAGCGTGCGGAGAAACAGCTTTGTGCGGAGTTCCCAGCGCACGACGCTGTTCCACTGATTCATCAATACCGGTAAATCGCGGTAGGACTGGATCCACTTTGCCCACATGTGCCCGATGATCGTTTCCGAAGTCGGTCGCACAATCAGGGGCTCCGCCAATTCTTCCCCGCCACCAATCGTGACTACGGCCAGTTCGGGCGAGAACCCTTCCACGTGATGCTTTTCTTTCTCAATGAAACTCTTGGGGATAAGCAACGGGAAAGCCACGTTCTGGTGGCCCGTTGCCTTGAATCGCTTGTCCAGTCCCGCCTGGATATTTTCCCAAAGTGCCCAGCCATAAGGGCGCACAACCATACATCCGCGCACTGGTGCGTAATCGGCCAGCTGCGCTTTCAATACCAGCTGGTTGTACCACTCCGAAAAATCTGCCGCTCTTGTCGGTAACTTCTCTTCAGCCATGCTTCTCCCTGTCTATCCTGCGCGCTTCCGCGAGCTTTTGAGCGTAACGGACACACTCGCACACTGTCAACGAATCGTAGATCTGGTTGCACTCGAGTCCGCTCGAACTCGAGCGCCAGAAAACCGTTCTTTAACCGTTCTGTTTCCTCTGCTGATTTCGCAGCCGTCCCCGACCGCATGTAAAGCGCACTTGACACGAGCCGTGGGCCGGCGTTACACTTTCGATGGAAAGCTTACTTGACATGGCGCCATCGATCCAAAACCGGGTCAAAGAACTTCGCACTGCTCGAGGCTGGACGCAGGAGCAACTCGCAGACGCTGTCGGTGTTTCGCGTCAGTCGATCAATTCGATTGAGCGAGACCGTTATGTCCCTAGCCTCCCCCTGGCTCTTACGTTTGCAAAGGTCTTTCGCTGCACCACGGATGAAATCTTCACCTTGGAGAACAAAAAATGAATCTTCCTGTCGCGGGCATAGTCGATGAACGTTTTCTGAATCACCGCCTCCACTCCACGAGCCTCGCCGGCATGATCGGCGGAATGTGCGGGCTCCTGCTGTTTGGCTACCGCTACTACGTAAACCACATCTGGAGTTGGGACCTGTTCGCTGTGGTCGCGACGATCCTTGGAGTCAAGATGGTGGCCATGGCCTACTACCGACTCACCGACTGATTCGGATTTCGCTACAAATTTGAAAGGAGAACCTTAAATGAAAAATCCCCGAATGATCATGCCGCTCGGCATGGCGTGCCTGGTTCTGGCAATCACGTGGCCTTCGTTCTCGCACCCTGTCAGCCGAATCGCCCAAGACTGGTCTGATGGGTTTCGTGGTCTGCTCTATGGTCTCTCGATCGGGCTCAACCTTATGGCCGTCTACGGAGTCAGGCAGCGCCGCTGCCGCAACACGGAAGGTCATCAGAGTTTCTAGTGCCAGGAATCGTCGTTACTCGCCGCGCCCGGGATCAATAGGCGCGCAACGCGACAGGGAGCCTAGATCGAACTCCCGAGAAACCATTCTTCATCAGAGCCCTTCGAATTATTGCGGATCACCAGCTCCGGGTCTTTCATCGTTACACGGCTGTAGGGAGCGACCGAGTGCGTCAGCCAGACATTTCCCCCGATAATGCTGTGATGGCCGATCCGCGTGTCACCACCCAGGATGGTCGCACCTGGATAAATTGTCACGCCTTCCTCAATATCAGGATGTCGTTTGTTTGCCAGTCCGCGAACGAGTTCCCCATCAGGATCGCGCTTGCTGGTGGGGTTAAACGCCCCGAGCGTCACACCGTGATAGAGCGTCACATGCTTCCCAATGGTTGCCGTCTCGCCAACCACGACACCCGTGCCATGATCGATGAAAAAGGATTCGTCTATCGTCGCGCCCGGATGGATATCGATGCCTGTCCGGCTGTGCGCATTCTCGGTCATCATCCGCGGCAGATAGGGCACCTTCAGCAGGTACAATTCGTGCGCCAATCGCTGCACGGTAATCGCTTCCACCCCGGGGTAGCTCAGCAGGACTTCTTCATATCCACTGGCTGCCGGATCATTCTTGATCGCCGCTTTTAAATCGGTCCCTAACAGCTGTGCCAGTCTTGGCAGCTTTCCTCTGAGAGCCTGTACAAGCTCGCTGGCCCGGTCGGAAAGATCCGCCGGCACCTCTTTACCGCAGCAATGAAAATCAAATCGCATGGCATACACGATCTGCTCGGCCAGCTGCAGATCGAGCTGCGCCAAAAATCCTTTCGCGTCCGAACTGCTCACATCTTCGTTTGCGTAATAAAGCGGGAAAAGCCCGTCCAGATAGGTCCGGCAGAATTCTCCGACTTCGTCTTTCGAGGGCAGCCGGTATTCCCACATGGACGCGTCGCCCATCCGCGCTTCAAGCGCCAGGCGGAACTCTTTGGCCAGCGATCGCAACTCATTATTTGGTGTAGTCATAGTGTTTCTGAGCCCGATGAGATAGAAAAGTGCGGGCAGAGTGGCAGCAATAGCTGCCACTCTCTCCCATCTTCTCATTCTATTCAGTAGTTAGCCGATTCCCTCAAACAGAACCGTGGAAAGATACCGCTCGCTGGTGTCTGGCAGAACGGTAACGATGGTCTTGCCGGCAAATTCGGGAAGCTTTGCCAGGCGTATGGCAGCGGCTGCAGCGGCTCCGCATGAAATGCCTGCCAGGATTCCCTCTTCGCGTGCCAACCGCCGTGCAAATTCCACCGACTCTTCGTTTGTCACTTGCTCGACGCGATCGAGCAAACTCAAATCCAGGTTCTTCGGCACAAAACCCGCGCCGATACCCTGAATCTTGTGTGGACCCGGCTTCAAGGGCTCGCCCGCCCGGGTTTGCGTAATCACGGGGCTGGCCACCGGCTCAACACCGACGCTCGTGATCTTCTTGCCTTTTGTATTCTTGATGTAGCGGCTCACGCCAGTGATCGTTCCGCCGGTTCCCACCCCGCCGACGAACACGTCGATGGCACCGTCCGTGTCATCCCAGATCTCCGGTCCCGTTGTCTTTTCGTGAATCGCAGGGTTTGCAGGATTTTCAAATTGTTGCGGCATGAAGTAACGCGAAGTGTCCGAATTTGCAATATCTGCGGCCTTGGTGATCGCGCCCTTCATCCCTTCCGGTCCCGGTGTCAGCACCAGATTTGCTCCGAGCAGGGCTAGCACCCGTCTCCGTTCGAGTGACATCGTTTCCGGCATCGTCAGCGTAATCTTGTACCCTCGCGCAGCAGCTACGAACGCCAGCGCAATTCCAGTATTTCCACTGGTTGGCTCGACGATTTCGATTCCCTGCTTCAGTACGCCACGCTTTTCCGCATCCCAGATCATTGCCGCCCCGATGCGACACTTCACTGAGTACGCAGGATTTCTTCCCTCAATTTTCGCCAGCACCGTGGCCTTCGCGCCATCGGTGATGCGGTTCAACTTGACGAGTGGAGTTCTTCCTATGCTCAACGAATTGTCGGCATATACATTTGCCATGATCAACCTCTGTTCATTGGATTTGCTGTATCGGGAACAGCCTCCAAGAGTATAGACACACGGTGCATCGTTGTGGAATGGCAATCGTGACCGCCGCAGGGAGCGGCAGAACCCGCGACAGCCATCCCGGCAACCCTCTTTGTCCGTGGACGTCAGGGTTTCGCGGATTTCTGGAGATTTTGACGCAACTTGTTCTTCGCCCGGAAAATGCTGGTCTTGATCGCCGGGACACGGCGATTGAGTGCTCGGGCGATTTCGGAATAACTCATTCCCTGGTAGTAGCAGAGCATCAGCGGGAGTCGGTAGCACTCGGGCAGCCGGTTCAGCTGTTCCGCAAGCTCGCGCTTCGTTTCGTTCCGCAAAACCTGGGACAAAGGCGAGGGAGTGGAACCGTCCGCAATATAGTGAAGATCGTCCTTTACGACTGTCGACGATACCTCCCGCTTGCGGCGGCGCAGCTTATCGATGCAGTGCCGGCCGGCCACCTGGCATACCCACGGGCGGAACGGGTGCTCTTCGTCCTTCTTCCCCAGTACAGTGTGCAATTTGAGGAAGACTTCTGCTGCGGCATCCTCGGCGTCTTCCCGCTGCCGAAAGAAGCGTCGACACACCTGCAAGACATGGTGGTAATGCGCCGTATAAATCGAACTCAGCATTTCGGGACAGGCATGGAAGGCCTGATTCATTGCTGCCCCGATCCCTGCCTCTTCGAGAACCAGTGAGTTGAATTGCGTTGCCATCGTCACACCCTCTATGATTTTTGGCACACCACCAGCAACGTGACCAAGTCGGCCGACTTCTGGACACTGGTGAAACGCCTTTTTTTACGTACTCTGGACTCTACTTTCCTGAACGAACCGCTTCGGCCGCGTGCCCGAAGTCAATCTCCTGGGTGAACTCAAAACATCTTTCCCGGCTGCAAGGAACTGCTCCTTGATGAGCTCACGCCGACGAACGACCAGAAGCGTCAAATCGTCGTTTTGTGAGCAGGACTCGGCAAAATCGAGAACAGTGCCCAACAGCGAAAACAACGCCTTGCTGGCATGCACGCCTGCCACCTTTTTCGCAGCGGCAATGAGGCGTTCCATCTCGAATTCCTCGTCCTCGGCGTTCCGGCACTCGGTAACACCATCGGAGTAGGCAACCAGCATGTCTCCATCATTCAGGGTGAGGGTGCCTGTCTGAAACAGACCACCCTTTACAGCTCCGAGCATTGGTCCGCCATTTTCCAGTCGTTCGAGCGATTTGTTTTTCCGCAGAACCAAAGGCGCCGGCAATCCGGCATTGCAGTACACGAGCTCGTTGGTGCGGGAATCAATCTTTGCGTAAAACAGTGCGGTGAGTGGCGCATCGCTGCTGTCATGACACAATTCGTGATTCACCTGCGCAACCGCGTCGCCCGGGTTTGCATGGTCCTTTGCGGCGCGGTGGATGAGGCTCATGAGATGAGCTTGCCAGATCCCAGCCGTCAGTCCCTTGCCGGCAATGTCGCCCAAAATCACGGCAAGGTCTAACCCCATTTCGATAACCTTGAAAAAATCGCCGGAAAGGTGCCGGACCGGGAAAATTTCCCCGGCAATTTCAAACTCTCCGCTGGTCAGTTCTCGCGGCGTACAGAGCCTCCGCTGAACCTGGGCAGCCTCATAAATAGCCTGCTGCAGTTTCTCGTGGCTGCGGCGCAACTCGTCGAGCTCTTCTAGTAGCATCTTCTTTTCCTGTTTGGGGCTGCCGCCCGTAGCGGCGAGAGATCCCGTGACCCTCTTGCCATCTCGATTCTCGATGGATCTGGCCAGTCGTCCGCCGAGTTCGCTCGTTCTGGCTTTCAGCATTCTTTCGCTTGTGTTCATCATTACGATTTCATCCTACGAATTTGTATCCAACCCCATGCACGGTCAGGAAGTAACGAGGCTCCTCGGGCACGGGTTCGAGCTTCTGCCGGAGGTGAACAATATGAGCATCGACGGTTCGCGTCGTCGGAAAATTTTCGTAACCCCAGACTTCGTCAAGAAGCCTGTCGCGACTGAGCGTCTCTCCGCTGTGGCACAAGAAGTGTTTAAGCAAGTCAAACTCGGTGCTCGAAAACTCAATCCGTTTGCCGCCACGTATCACCTGGTAGCTGCGCAGATTCACTTCCACATCGCCAAAGGAATAGCTTTCCTGGTCTTTAGGAAGCGCGTGGGTGCGGCGCAGAACTGCCTTCACCCGAGCCAGTAGTTCCCTGATCGAAAAAGGCTTCGTAACGTAATCATCCGCTCCGAGCTCGAGGCCCACGACCTTGTCCACTTCCTGCCCGCGCGCCGTCAGCATGATGATAGGGATCGAAGGCCGCTTGGACTTGAGCTGCTTGCAGACGTCCAGTCCGCTCATGCGGGGCATCATCACATCAAGCACCACCAGATCCGGCGAGTCCTTCAGCGCGCGCTCCAGGCCTTCCACGCCATCAAGCGCGGTGATGACCTGAAAGCCCTCGTATTCAAAATTGTCGCGGAGGCCGGCAACCATGTTTGGCTCGTCCTCGACGATCAGTATTTTGCTCGCGCTCATGACCTCTCCCTCGGAACTCGAACCACACATCCCCATCCCGGACGCCCGGTACTACTCATGCGATTGCTGCTCCGGCGCCCGATGACGGATCGAGAGGCAGCGCAATTGTGAACTTGCTGCCCTTCTCCGGTGCGCTTTCGACCTGTACCTCTCCCCCGTGCGCGCGAATGATGTGGCGCACGAGCGAAAGACCCAGGCCAGAACCCTTGATGTTATGGACCAGGGGGTCTCCGCATCGGTAAAACTTCTCGAATATCTTTTCCTGCTCGGCGGGCGAAATCCCGATGCCGTGATCGCAAACCTCGAGCTTCACACAGCCGTTCGAGCGGTACAGGTTGACGCCAATGAATTTCTTGTCCTTTGAGTACTTCAGCGCGTTGTTCACCAGATTCAGCAGCGACCGCGCGATCGCTTCGCGGTCCACATTCACTGCGGGAATATCACGCGAAATATTCTCTTCAAATGCGAAACCGTGTTGTTCGATCTGGAACCGATACGAGTCCAGAGTGGAGGTGACGAGTTCGGGCAGATTCGTCTCCTTGAATTCGTACTCCTTGCGCCCGGCCTCGATCCGCGAGAAATCCAGGATGTTATTGATCAGCGCGGTCAGCCGCTCGCTCTCCTCCCGAATGATCCGGAAGTACTCCTGGTATTTTTCCTTTGCATTCAGGCGACCGAGCTCCAGAGTCTCGGCGTAAAGGCGAATCAAGGCCAGCGGAGTTCGCAACTCATGCGAAACGTTGGCGACGAAATCGGATTTCAGCCTCGCCAATTTCATCTCTCTGGACACGTTTCGGAACGTGAGAAAAATGCCGCCAATCATCACCATGGAGAGCGCGGCAAGCACGGCGTAGTTGTATCGGAGGAATTTTGCGCTGATGTCGGCGATCGTGGTGCCAGGATATTTAATTCCCCAGGTCATGCCCTGAAAAATATCAGCGAAAGGCCGCTCAACTTCCGGTTTGCCCCCATCCCAATTGGCAGAGGCAACCATGGGCGATGAGTCTCTCGACGGGTGGATCATCATGGCTGGCGGATTCATATCCGCCCTCAGCATGGCACTCTTGCTGGTCAGAACATCTCTCATCACCGCGGGGAAAAAGTCCTTCTTCAAGTACCCCTCATCGAAGGAGACCACTCCGAGCGTCACACGATCGGAGTCAACATCCGGGGGAATGAAATAGGCTCCATTGTTATAGGTGTGGTGATCCCCTTTCACCAGCCATTCGCCGAAGTAACTCGGTGAGTGATCTCCTTTTTTCTCCATCATTCTCAGGTTATGCGCCATCATCGTAGATTCGAGAGGCAGCCAGCTCTGTACGTCGTCCATGACCTCCTGGGCGCGAGCGCAGAAATCGGGATCATTGTCACCGTTCGTCTGCATCCGGCTCACCACCATATTCGTCTTCTTGTCATACAGAAGAGCAAACGACAATTCGGGGTGATCTGCGAGAATGCGGTCGAGCTGTACTTTGATTTTTTCGCCATCCTCTGGACCAGGATATTCTTTCCGTATGGGAGCCAGGATATCGTTTGCGCGTTCCAGACTCTTCTTCTCGGCAATCTTCAGCACATACGTAAAATCGCGCTGGATCGCAGCCTCAATGGCCTTGTCGCGTTGGATGTGATTCAGGTTCCAGATGCTGAAGGCCATTAACGCAGCCGCCGGAAGCACAATCGCCAGCTCAATTGTCAAAAGCGTCCTGGTGCGTTCCGTCAATCGCCACTTCTTTGACATTCTCTATTTCTCCTGCAAATTCAACCATCCTGCAGTCTGACAGGACTATAAAGAACTGCTAAACCCGATGTGTCAAGACACCGCAAACGTTTGTAAAGAGTTGTAAATTCCGGATTCAAGCGCCAAAGAGCAGCCAAACGCTGTGCCTACAATGACTTACCGGCTTGGCCTTTTGCGAGGACAGAATCCTTTCCTACAGGAGACGAGCTCGCTAATATGTACGCCATGTATAACCAACCGAGCCGTCGGAACTTTCTGATCGCCAGCGGACTTAGCGCAATTGCCTCAACAAGGATCCTTGGTTCTAACGATCTACTGCGTGTCGGGGTCATCGGCGCGGGTGGGCGCATGCGTGGTCTTCTAAACGCGGCCGACCAGGTCGGTGGATACCAGACTGTCGCAGTCAGCGACGTTTATGCCCCACGCTGCGATGCCATCAAGCGCAGCACAAACGACTTCGCCACCGCGCATGCAGATTACCGCGAGGTTCTCGACCAAAAACTGGATGCAGTCCTCATCGCTTCTCCCGACCACTGGCATGTACGCATGGCGGTTGATGCCCTGTCTGCAGGCAAAGACGTCTATCTTGAAAAACCGGTGACTCACACCCTCGAAGAAGGCGCCACACTTGCTCGCGCGGTTCGTTCGAGTAAGCAGATTCTGCAATGCGGTATGCAGCAGAGGAGTTGGAGTCATTTTCGTGATGCAGTCGATCTCCTCCAGGGGGGCAGCCTTGGACGTATCCCGCAGGTAAGAACCTATTGGTGGCAGAACTATCACGTCTTCATGGCCCCGCGGCCGGTCGATACGCAGAATCTCGACTGGAAGCAATGGCTCGGTGGCGCCCCGAACGAGCCTTTTACCGAAGAGAAATTCTATCGCTGGCGGTGGTTCTGGAACTTCGGCGGAGGTGCAATGACAGATCTCTTCAGTCACTGGATTGACGTCGTGCACTGGGCTATGAAGACAGACGAACCGAAAGCCGCGCAGATGCTGGGTGATAACTACATCTTCACAGAATGGGAATGTCCCGATACCGTTCAGGCCGCACTCCGCTATAGCGGCTTTGATGTTGTTTACGAGGGCATGATGGCGTCGTCGATTGACGATGGAGGCCTTGAATTTCGCGGCACAGACGCAACCATGAAACTGAGTCGAAACGGCTTCACTGTGTATCACGAAGGGGTGCAATCCAATCCGGTCATAAAAGCGGACAGTTTTCGTGATGGCACCATTGATCACATGCAGAATTTCTTTGAATGCATAAAATCTCGCAAGGAACCTAACGCTCCGGTCGAAACGGGAGTTGCTTCCGCGCGCGCCGGCCAAATCGCCAACTTGGCCTATCGCGGAACCGGTCAGACCGCATGGCCGCCGAAGAAAGGGGTCTGAGTTCGCCTAAACCGGATCAACGAACTCTCTCTCGTCACCCCGCTCTAATTGGATATAACCAACTCGCGTGATTGGCGCGCTTTCGTATCTCTGAAGCGTTGTGATATACGCCATACTGCGCTCATGCGAATCCCTTCTGTCGTGTACGTGCCCACGTTCTTCGCCCTGTCGCTCCTGCTCACGGCGACCGCTGACTGCCAGCAAAAATGCCCGGCTCCTCCGCAACTCAGCACGCCGACGGATGCAAACATTTTTAACCCGCGACAGGAATTGGATCTTGGCGACGTTCAGGCAGAATGGCTAGAGAAAAATTTCCGCGTCATTCACGACGAGGAACTTGCCGCACGGATGAACCACATCAGCGGCCGGATCCTGGCTCAACTTCCATCAACGGAATTGAAGTTCAAGATGGTGTTGATCGATCTACCTGAACTGAACGCATTCAGCATAGGAGCTGGCCGCATCTACGTAACACGCAAGATGGTGGCGTTCATGCGCGACGATGACGAACTTGCTGGTCTCCTTGCCCATGAAATGGGCCATATTCTCACCCACCAGAATGCGATCGAGATAACCCGTGACTTCCGGGAGATTCTTGGCGTTACTTCTGTCAGCGACCGCAAGGACATTTTCGAAAAATACAACCTGCTTCTGGATAACTACGCCCGGGACAAGAATCAAGCTTTGAAGATCCGCGAGAAACTGGAACGGGAGGAAGAACCGAACCAGTACGAAGCAGATCGTGTCGCTTTGTATGCAATTGCTGCTGCAGGGTTCTCTCCGCAGGCGTTTGTGGCATTTTTTGATCGTCTGGGTCAAACGCACGGGAAAACGGGCAATTTTTTCACCGATCTGCTGGGGAGTACAAAGCCCAACGAAAAGCGTCTCCGTGAAATTCACAAGTCTCTCGCCGTGCTTCCGGCATCCTGCCGGCAGATTGCTCCTGCCGCTGCCACCGCCGACTTCCTTGCCTGGCAATCGAGCGTAATCGGCTATTCGGGTTCGGGTCGCAAAGAGAGTCTGGTCGGCACGGTTTGGAGCAAGCCCCTCGAGCCCCCTTTACGCACTGACATCCGGAATTTGAAATTCAGTCCGGATGGCGAATACTCTCTGGCACAGGACGACGCCAGCATTTTTGTTTTCTCAAATGATCCTTTTGAATTCCAGTTTCGAATCGATGCTTCTGAAGCGCAGCACGCTCAATTTTCCACGGACTCGAAAAACATTCTATTCCTCACCCAAGGACTCAAGGTCGAAGAATGGAATATCGCGAGCGAAGAACGAACCGAAGTTCACGAGATGACCTTGCCTGAAGGCTGCCTGGCCAGCGTGCTCTCGCACGATGGAAGACTCCTCGGCTGCGTTAACCGCCACCTGGATTTCTCGCTGATCGATGTGCAGAGTGGAATTCCGGCCCTCACGGAGAAACAGTACTTTGAACCAAAGGCACTCGGCCGGAACGGTGATTACTTTCGTATGCTGGTATATATCTGGGCAGAAATTGGCTATTCACAGTGGCTGCATTTGGCGTTCTCTCCTGACGATCACTATTTCGTCGCGACCGGAGCAGGCACGGCGATTGGCGTCGACGTGACCGCACATGCCAAGATACCCATCCGTGGCGACATGAACGCTGCACTGACCTCCAGCTTCGCTTTTATTGGGACCGACCGCATCGTCGTCCAAAATACGTTTGATCCGAAAAATTCGGCGATATTCGAGTTTCCAACTGGCAAAGTTATCGAAAAACTTCCAATCAGTCCTCGACAGGTCATGGAAGCTCCCACTCGCGGCAATTATCTGATTTTGAAGCCGGTCAAAGATGCTGAAGTTGGACTCCTTGATCTCAGTAGTCAGATCTTTCTGATCGGTTCCACGAAATCCTCGGTCATGGATGTCTATGACAATCACGTTCTGATGCAAAAGACCTCGGGCGAAGTGGGAATATTTGATTTCAAGACGCGTGAACGATTAGGTGAGGTGGAACTACCCGTCAGTGGTCTCGGGAATTTACGCGCGTGGGCGATCTCTGCCGATCTCAAATGGCTGGCTATTTCCGGCTCAAGCCGCGGCGCCGTCTTTGATCTCTCCACCTCGAAACGCATCTATTACACTCGCGGATTCCATGGCGCCTACTTCGACGGTAATCAGGCACTATTCGCAGATTTTCCCAAACAGGATCCCCAACCCCGCACCATTGCCCGTGCCGACCTGACGCGTGAAAGTCTGGCCTCCGTTTTGCCGATCGATGAAAAGGCTGCGGCCTGGCAGATAGGTCAGTTCTTGTTGTTTCGTAAGCCGGCAGGAAAAGGAAATGATCTGCAAAAGAACATTACACTCGAGGTTCAAGACGTCCGTGACGGCCGCCCCCTCTGGTCCCGTAATTTTCCCAAGGAAGCGCCTTCCTTCAGCTTGAATCCGCATTCTGACTCGATGGCATTTGCCTGGCGTGTAGATTCCGGAGCCGCAAAAGATGAAATCAAGAGCAGCGGTCCATTGCAATCGCGCTTCACGTCTATGCAGGACCACAAAGGGGCTTATCTCGTTGAAATTGTGGAGTCAGCCTCCGGAAAACTGCGAGGACAATTGCTGATAGATACCGGCAACGGTTCGTTCCGGATGACACGCTGCTTTGCCCAAGGCGATTGGGTCCTTGTCAGCGACAACCAAAATCGAACACGACTCTACTCCCTTTCTACTGGCGAACAAAAGGCCACTTATTTCGGGAGCTATGCGATGCTTTCAGGTCTAGCAGGCATTCTGGCAGTCGAGAACGAGACTGGGCAGGTCGACATCTACGATTTGAACACTCTCGAGAAGCGGAATTCTCTGATCTTTCCCTACGCTGTGTCTGCATGGTCTTTCAGTTCCGATGGGAACCGGCTTTTGGTCCTCACCGCCAACCAGATGGCTTACATTTTTGATTCCCACATAATCATGAGAGCGGAGGCGAGCGCCGGAGCCGGCCATTGATCCCCAGTTCCTGCCCAACATTCTTACAATTCGCCCATTTGCACGCTGGCCCAGCCCACCCTATAATTTGCGATACCCATGCCTCTTACGTCTGGAACCAGAATTGGTCCCTATGAAGTTACCTCGCTCCTCGGTGTTGGCGGAATGGGCGAAGTCTACCGCTCGCGCGACAGCAAACTCGGTCGCGAAGTTGCTCTCAAGGTCTTACCTTCCTCCGTCGGTATCGACGCCGATCGTCTCGCCCGTTTCAGTCGCGAAGCCAAAGTTCTGGCCGCTCTGAACCACCCCAACATTGCGTCGATCTACGGTCTGGAAGACTCCGGCAGTACCCATGCCCTTGTCATGGAGCTTGTCGAAGGCCCTACGCTTGCCGATCGTATCAAGTCCGGCCCGATTCCTTCCGAAGAAGCGCTGCCCATCGCCAAACAGATCTGCGAAGCGCTGGAGTACGCCCACGAACGCGGCATCGTTCATCGCGACCTGAAGCCCGCCAACGTAAAGGTGACCCCAGAAGGCACTGCGAAAGTTCTTGATTTCGGCCTGGCGAAAGCTCTCGAAACGGATATCACCCCTGTCGACATCGGCAGTTCTCCGACGATGAGCCGCATGGCTACGCAGGCCGGCATGATTCTCGGCACTGCGGCATATATGTCCCCGGAACAAGCCCGAGGCAAACCGGCCGACCGCCGCGCCGATATCTGGGCCTTCGGCTGCCTGCTCTATGAAATGCTCACCGGGAAAATGGCTTTCAGCGGCGAAACGATTTCCGACACCCTTGCGGCCATCATTAAAGAGCAACCGGACTATTCGCTGCTTCCGGCAAACACATCCGTAAGAATTCGCGTCCTGATTCAGCGTTGCCTGCAAAAGGATTGGCGCCAGCGTCTGCAGGCTATCGGGGACGCTCGCATCGCGATTGATGAAGTTCTCTCCGGTGCGCCTGATCCGACAGCTCCACCGGAACAGAAAATTGTCAGCGCGCCATCTGCTCCTGCGTGGAAGCGACTGCTGCCGTGGGCCATCGCTGGCCTGCTCGGCGCCGCCTTGCTTGTCGCGGCGTTCAGTTCCTCACAATCTTCCAAATCGTCTGGCAGGCCTATCGAGCTCAGTTTTTACCTGTCTTCCGATCAAAAACTCGGCTCTGATAATGGAACGGCGTTCGCCATTTCTCCTGATGGTTCGCGTATTGCCTATGTCGTAGAGGAAGCAGGATCAACGGTCGGCCAAATGTTTGTTCGTGAACTGGACAAATCCACGCCCACGGTACTGGCTGCGATTGAGAATATTGGGGGTGCCGCGGCTCCTTTCTTCTCTCCCGACGGCCAATGGGTTGGATTTTTTGGTGATGGAAAGCTGAAAAAGGTTTCCGTGCATGGCGGCGCTCCGATCACGCTAGCGAACGTTTCCGGCTATCGCGGCGGTACCTGGGGCGAAGACGACACCATCATCTTCCCGACAAAATTTACAAGCGCGCTTTATCGCGTTCCGGCGGCTGGCGGTACTCCTCAGGAAGTGACTCATCTGAATGCGGCGCGCCTCGAAACGACTCATCGCTGGCCGCAATTTCTTCCTGGTGGCAAGTCCATCCTGTTTACTGCATCATCCAACAACAACTTTTTTGGGCAGGCCACCGTCCAAGCCGCCTCGCTTGCGACCGGCGAAGCCAGGGTACTCGTCGAAAATGCGTCCTTTGGTCGCTACCTTCCGGGCGGTTATCTTGCCTATTGCTCGCAAGGCACCCTGTTCGTTGCTCCGTTCGACGCAAAAGCGCTGAAGCTCACCGGCACAGCCGTTCCGGTATTGCAGGGTGTCGAGTTCGACATTTCCAATGGCGGAGTCCAACTGAGCGTCGCTGACAACGGCATGGCCATGTACATGGCTGGTTCCACTTCGAAACAGAATCTCAACCTCGTGCTCATCGACCGCAAGGGCGAAGCGAAAATTCTCCTGAAGAGTGAGTCTGACGCCACCTCTCCACGCATCTCTCCGGACGGCAAAAAAGTCGCTTTTGAAAAAGGCGTGGGTGGGATCTGGATTTACGACACGAACCGCGGGACAGCGACTCCGCTAAGCCTCAAGACCGGGGCCGCTAACTTCCCAATCTGGACCCCCGACGGCCAATATCTCACCTATTCCTATACCGCCGCTTCCTCGATGGGAATCGGCGAACGAATTTATCGGCGTCGTGCGGACGGGTCGGGTGAAGAGGAGCCTCTCACACCGGAGAGCCCGCAAAGTTCCTATCCATCGTCTTGGTCTCCGGACGGCAAGACTTTGGCTTTCCTGCGTCTCTCTGAACTGGATGGAGCCTGCTGCGACGCGTGGACCATGCATTTCGATGAAAGCGGAAAACCTCAGGCGCCTACGCTGGTTGCTGACGTATCTCGGGGCAAATCGGCAAGTCTAGCCGAACCCGAGTTTTCACCGGATGGCCGCTGGATCGCGTACAGTTCTGCCGACTCCGGCCCTCCACAGGTCTATGTCGTCCCATTTCCCCAATCCGGTGGCAAGTGGCAGATTTCAACGGATGGTGGTTCTGAACCGCGCTGGTCAAAAACCGGCCACGAGATTTTCTACACCAAAGGTACGGACATATTCGCGGTTCCCTACACTGTCGAAAAAAACTCATTCGTCGCGGGCAAGCCGCAACCGGTATTCTCCCGTATCGCGATGCGCTTTCCCTACACCGGCTTCGACGTCACTGCCGACGGCCAACACATCGTGGCGTTTCAGTTCGATGGTAACGAAAAGTATGCGCGTCCCGAGCCGACTGTCGTCATCAACTGGATTGACGAAGTTCGCCGCCAGGTTGCCTCGAGCCAGGCTTCTTCGCCGAAGTAATGATCTCCCCTCGTCCGCCGTTTGGCCGCGTGCTCTTCGTTTGTAAGGACGGAGGTTGTGCGTTCCCCGCTTCAGCAGATTAAATCGCATTGCTTGCAGCGCGGAACGACCCCGCACATTGCGGCTCTACTCGTACTTCGTTAGAATCGCCTTACGAGGCACACATGCCCGAACTCTCTTCCAAACCGCGAATAGCGATCGGCTCAGACCACGCGGGATTTCCTATCAAAGAGACCATTCGCCAGTTTCTTGAAAACTCCGGCTATCCCGTTGATGACCTCGGCACCTGGTCTGAAGAGTCGGTCGATTATCCCGACTACGGCAAAGCTGTTGGCGACAGTGTTGCCGCCCACAAGGATCTATATGGAATTGCGGTGTGCGGTACCGGTATCGGAATTTCGATCGCTGCGAATAAAGTTCCCGGAATCCGCGCTGCAGTGGCTCACGACCTGAACACGGCGCGCCTTGCCAGGGAACACAACGACGCGAATGTGCTCGCGCTCGGCGGTCGAATTGTAAACGGCACGCAAGCGATCGAGATGGTACAGATTTTCTTGACGACGGCATTTTTGGGCGGGCGGCATGCGCGGCGTGTCGAAAAAATTGGTTTAATAGAACAGGCAGAACGCGCATCACAGCCCTGAGCTTGCCGCGTCAATGTCTTCCGGAGAGCGTTCCACGCGTGACTATTTGAGGAGAACTGAATGACCACTGAAGCAAATACCAGGATGCAGCGCCCGTTGAACGCTGTCGACCCGGCAATCGCCGAGCTCCTGCGCGACGAAGCGCAGCGCCAGGCGACCGGCCTCGAGCTGATCCCGTCGGAGAACCTCGTTTCCGAAGCCGTACTGGAAGCCATGGGGTCAATTTTCACCAACAAATATGCCGAAGGGTATCCCGGCAAGCGCTACTACGGCGGCTGCGAATACGCCGACAAGGTCGAGCAGCTCGCCATCGATCGGGCAAAGGAGCTATTCAAAGCCGAACACGCCAACGTGCAGGCGCACTCCGGCACTTCCGCCAATGTCGCCGTCTACATGTCCACATTGCAACCCGGCGACACCGTTCTCGGCATGGCTCTCGCACATGGCGGGCACTTAACGCACGGCCATCCTCTGAATTTCTCTGGCCGGATGTACAAGTTTGTTGAATATCACGTTCGTCAGGAAGATCAGCGCATCGACTACGACGAGATTGAAAAACTTGCGCATGAACACAGGCCCAAGATGATCGTCGCCGGGGCAAGCGCGTATTCGCGAATCATTGATTTTGAGCGCATCGGCAAAATTGCCAAGGCCGTAGATGCACTTTTCTTCGTCGATATGGCGCACATCGCCGGTCTCGTTGCCGCAGGGGTGCACCCAAGCCCGCTGCCGCATGCCGATATCGTTTCCACCACGACCCACAAAACCTTGCGCGGGCCGCGGGGAGGCCTGGTGCTGTGCAAGCAGTCATTCGCCAAAGAAATCGACAAGCTGACGTTCCCCGGCACCCAAGGTGGTCCCCTCGTGCACACCATCGCGGCCAAGGCTGTGTGCTTTAAGGAAGCAATGGAGCCATCATTTAAGGAATATCAGACGCAAGTCGCGGCCAACGCCAAGGCTCTGGCGAATGCGATTTCCAGGGAAGGATTCCGGATCGTTGCAGGTGGGACAGATAACCATGTTTTTCTTGTGGAAGTTCACTCGCGCGGCATCACCGGAAGTGACGCGGAAAAAGCACTCGACCGTGCCGGAATTACCGTCAACAAGAACTCCATCCCGTTTGATCCACTGCCTCCGATGAAGGGTGGCGGGATTCGTCTCGGAAGCCCGTCCGTCACCACTCGCGGTATGAAGGAGCAGGAGATGGGATCCATCGCAAAATGGGTTGCCGAAATTCTGCTACACGTAGGCGACACCGCGGTAGAACAGCGCGTGCGCAAGGAAGTTGCAGACCTTGCCGCCCGCTTTCCGATCTACCAGTCCCGGCTCCGCGGATCAGCCGTCCCTGCTGGGGCCTAGCGAATTTCAATGACCGCCGCGCGCCTTGTACTCTCGCCAAGGCGCGCGGCTCAGTCCTCTCTGCTCCTTGAGTCCAAAGCCCAGCCGTGATACACCTCAGTATTCACAGGAACTCCGTCCCGATTCCCGTGCCACACAACGACAATGACTGCACGAAAAGACGAGTTACCCGACGTAGTTTCCGCAACGGCTGATTTCGAAAAATGGGCTTCGCGCCACGTCAATTTGATCCGCTCTGATGTTGACCTGAAGCACGAGAACATGGCCAAAGCCGCGTTCCCGTTTTTCCGCGCGACGTTTTACCGGTTTGCTCAATACTGGCCGCTTGTTTGCACTGAACTTTCACGCGCGCCGCAGGTATTGGCCGTCGGGGATCTCCATATCGATAATTTCGGAACCTGGCGCGACCTGGAAGGTCGGTTGATCTGGGGCGTGAACGATTTTGATGAAGCATGGCCCGCGGCATATACCGTTGATCTGGTCCGGCTTCTTGCCAGCGCCTATCTCGCGATGGAAGAAGAGCATCTTTCTCTCGCGCGCAAGGAGGCCTACCAGGCTTTGGAGCAAGGCTATCGCGACTCCATCGCCAAGGGCGGCAACCCGTTCGTGCTTGCAGAACATCATCGCTGGCTTCGTCTCCTGGCACTCAACAAGCTGCGAGATCCGGTGACGTTCTGGGAAAAAATCAATTCGTGTCCCAGATACAAAGGCAGATTGCCTCTCGATGTGCTGAAGACAATCCGGGAATCGATGCCATTTCGCGCGAAGAACTTTGAATTGCGCTCGCGCATCGCTGGTCTCGGGAGTCTGGGCCATCCTCGGGTGATCGCCGTGGTGACCTGGCACGATGCCCACATCGTCCGTGAAGCCAAGCAACTCACGCCTTCTGCCTGGGTCTGGGCGAAACAACTCCGGACGGACGACGTACTGTCACACAAGCTCATCGACGCCGCCATCCGGATCCGCGATCCCCACGTTCATTTTCTCGAGCACTGGCTCGTTCGCCGGCTGGCTCCCGATTGCAGCCGCATTGAAATCAGTACGCTTCCTGAAGAACGCGATGAGGCACGCCTGCTGTATTACATGGGATGGGAAACGGCTAACATTCATCTCGGCAGCTATAAGGCAATTCCCGCCCTCAAGCGCGACCTTGCCAGCCGAAAAGGCCGTTGGCTGCACAAAGCCGCCAAGGGCATGCTGAAAGTCACGCTCGACGACTGGAAGTTCTGGCGGCGCAACTATCGACGTGCCGCTCCGCAGAAATAACGCTCCGAATCTGCCGCCGCCCGGAACGGATCGGGCCCAGGAACAGATCCTCCGCACCTCCCTTCCTGCAGTAAGGGCACGCGATACGTGTTTTAGTCGGGTCGCGGCGATCCGCGCCCATTTTCCTTAGAACTCCGAGACCTTGCACCACGACTGGCCTACCGATCAGTAGATTCCCGCACCATTAGTCCGTAGTTTAGGCAGGACCGGTACATGGGCACTCCAGCGGCATTCTCGCTTCTCATCTTCCGCCTTTTGGCATGCGCTGTTCTTGCAAGCAGTCTCGTATGCGCATGCAGCATCGCGGCGTGGAAACGATTCTGCCCGGTAACGCGCTCGTCCGAGTTGTCAGCCTCCCGGTGGGGTTCAGGTCTACGGTAAACACAATTGAGGTGGAATCATGATGGATACCGAAGCGTTTCGTGAATTCAAGACTGGTCTGACCTATCTGCGCGACAATTCCGCGACTCGTGCTCTGCAGCACATCGCCCGAGCTGCCGAACTTGAACGCAATAATCCTTACTACATGTCTTATCTCGGCGTCGCGCTGGCACGCACCGAACAGAAATGGGCGGAGGCTGAACGGATGTGCGACGCGGCAGTTCGCATGAAGCGCAATCAGGCGCAGCTCTATCTAAATCTCGCTGAAGTCTATATCTCTGCAGGTCGCAAGGAAGATGCGCGTGAGGCCCTGTTCGCCGGGATGAAATATGCGCGCCGCGACATCCGGCTGAACATTGCGATGGCCAAGCTTACCCCGCGCCGCGCTCCGGTGTTCACTTTTCTCGAACGCAAGCATCCACTGAATCGCCATTTCGGGCTGCTGCGCCACAAGACTCTGGTCGCACTCGGAAAAGAATAGTCCCAGGCCCAGCTACTCCAAGCATCCAAAAACACAAAAAGCGGTTGGCTTCTGAGCCGACCGCCTTTTTTGTCTGCATTTCCTTTTACAAACCGCGCCGTACTGATTTACTTTCGCTGGGAATAATTCCCAAAGGAATATCCGCCTTGAAATCCCATCTCCATCAGAATCTTGAATCCTACTCCGAACATGCCATTCGGCAAAGCATCGCGTCGCACGACTTCTGCGAGGTATTCGCGGTGCATTGCGGTCGGTTCCTTGGTATAAGGCATCGTGACGAACAAGCGCATTCCGATTTCGTAGGAATGCTCGCTCGATTGAAAATATACGCCGCTGCGCGAAACGCTCAGCGAACCGCGAATGTCATCGAAGTGGTCCTTTTCTGGATCCGAAGGCCGGATGCGCATCAACTGGTTGATTTTGCAGCGACGGCTGCCGCGCCGTTCGGTTTGGGTTGTACGTGACGTTGCCATTGCAGGGCTTCCTTGTAGATGCTTCAACATTACATCAATTGGAGACGCCATTACTGCCACCTCTTCCAGGAAAGAAACTCCTTGCGACTATAGAGATGGTAGGGGGTATCAAGAGGAAAACCTATAGCGTGTCCGTACCTGCCAAAGAGTATGACACCCTGCTCGAATGGTAGTACGGAAGTACTAACCTCGCAAATTCTCTCTGAGGAAATCTGCTCTGCCGACCCTCCGCGGGCGTGACTTGGCGCCCCCTTCTGTGCGATTCTCTACCCTCAGTTCCACGCTTCTAAAGGGGCCCATGCTCAAGAAATTCAAGGATTTGACAGAACGGGAGATCCTCGCGATCGCTATTGCCAACGAGGAAGAAGATGGTCGCATCTACGGCGAATTTGCGGACGCTCTGCGGGAGTCCTATCCCGCCACAGCTGACATGTTTGAAGAGATGCGGGTCGAAGAGGCAGGCCATCGCGACCGGCTCCTGCTGCTGTTCCGCACCCGTTTCGGGGAGCAAATACCCCCGATTCGTCGTGAAGACGTCAGGGGATTTCTGAAGCGCCGGCCTGTCTGGATGATGCGTCCGCTCGGGGTAAAGGTCGCGCGTCGCCAGGCTGAAATTATGGAAATGGAAGCCAGCCGCTTTTACACCCAGGCGGCCGGCAAGGCTTCTGACGTTGCCACTCGCGAACTTCTCAACACGCTGGCCGACGAAGAGCGCAAGCACACCGCCGCTGCAGGCCAATACGAGGAAAAACACCTCACCGAACAGGCGAAGGACCTCGAAGAGCAATCGCATCATCGGCTCTTCGTCTTGCAATACGTTCAACCGGGCCTGGCCGGACTCATGGATGGCTCGGTCTCAACACTCGCGCCTATCTTTGCGGCCGCCTTCGCCACGCACAAAAGCTGGGACGCTTTCCTCGTAGGACTGGCCGCCAGCATCGGTGCCGGCATTTCAATGGGCTTTGCCGAATCCCTCTCGGACGACGGCTCGCTTACGGGCCGCGGCTCACCCTGGATTCGTGGCACGGTAACCGGTCTTATGACAACCGCCGGTGGTCTCGGACACACGCTACCTTTCATGATTCGAGAATTCCACCTCGCCCTGGGCGTGGCTATTCTCGTTGTTGCAGTCGAGCTGGGCATCATTGCCTGGATTCGGGCGCGGTACATGGACACGCCCTTTCTTCAGGCCGCTTTCCAGGTCATTGTGGGTGGGGTCCTGGTTTTCCTGACAGGCTGGCTTATCGGGAGTTCGTAGCTTCACCTGCTGGATTCGCTATCCGAGATATTGCACGTGCACATAGGTTCCCAGTCGCACGTTGTAGGCCAGATACCACCCGAGATGGTCTGGATCTTCATAGATCACGACATCGTCGCCGTCCCAGTTCCATCCGTCGACGAAGCCAATGTCATATGGAGCGACGCTGAAGTAAAATCCGTTGAACCAGAATCGACTCGGGCCGCCACCGGCCAGATGCCAGACATGATCGTGGCCAAAGCCACCGGTGAAGTGTCCGTGCTCCCATGGGTGGTCCAGGTGGTAGTGCGGATCGTTCGGGCCACTGTCGTGGCCTACCCACTGATCGTCGGCATGGACGTGGGGCGCATTCGGATGTCCGGGCTGATCGCTGTAGTTTTGGCCGCGTTGTTCCGGCGGTTTCGCGTTCGGGTGGTTTTCCTGCTGTTGGGGAGCGGCAGTATGCTTTGGTGGTTTTGCCGGGGCAGGCCCATGCGCGGGAATATGCTGCTGTTGCTGAGGCGGGTGCGCTTCTTGTGGATTTCCCCCTTCAGGGTGAGCTTGCGCTTTCGAGCTTTGCGGAGCAAGTGCGGCGACTGAGAAGACCAGGCTGGCAGTGAGAAACCACGTGATGTTTTTCAATAGATTCTCCTCGAAGAGACTCGTCGTCCCTATACCTCTTCGTGAGCGAGCATGAAGTCTCCGTCCGTAACTCACTATCGAGCAAATCCTGTAATCCCCTGGCGACAATCGCGCAGATCAATCCTGTGGTTCGTCTTTTGGGCCTTAACTCCAAGTTTAAACTTTTTAACCTCATTCCTTTTTTCCGGGACCTTGCTGCACCTATGCGTTATTCTTCCGTCGTATGACGTTCGAAGATGCCCTTCGGGAAGTTTGGCGCCAGTCGCTCGTTGAAAACTCCAGAACTGTCGCTCTTGGCACGGCCGAATTTCCTGTGCGCCTTACGCCCAAATCCAAATTGCGACAAGTTGATTTTGTTTTTGACGGAATGGAGTTGCGCGGGCTCGAGCAAAATCCCAACACTAAATCCCGTTGGGCCCAGCTTGCCCGTTCCGGCAAGTCAGTGATGCAATTCCTCAGGGGTGGCCGCTATATCGCAAACATCGTCGATGGAAAACTCCGGCTGTACGCCAGGCATTGAGGTACCCATTTTCAAGGTCGGGACCGCCCGAAAATACCCATCCAGAACGCTTTGCCGCCCGGTAAATCGCGTTGCTCTTCCTGAATAAAATCAAACCCATTCCGGTCCATGGCACGACGGAATTCCGCCACTTCAATCAACGCGAAGGTATCTCGAAGAGACTGCATCGCCACAAATCGCGTCGGTGTTACGCTGGTTTCCGTGACACTCGGCAACTGCAGTACTGCTGAAAACCGTCCTCGAGGCAACACCAGTGACAACGCATTCTCGAGGCAGGGAACGAGTCCCGTATGTTCAAAAATCAGCGCCGCGTGAACCAGTTCCACACCCGCAACCTGATACGTTTTATCGGCCAAATCCATACAGTGAAGTTCAAGGCCGGGGAGCGCCCCGTGTCGATCCCGCACTGCCTCTAGATAGTCAGGATTGATGTCGATTCCGACGATCCTGGTTACAGCGCGGTCAACGCGCTCCAGACCGTTTCCGCCTGCCACGCCCAGAATCGCCACACTCTTTGGTTTGCAGAGTTCGAGCGAGCGCCCGAACAGCTCTCGAAGTGGTTCGAGCTGCCGCACGGCCTCGGAACCCATGTGGCCTTCGTAGTCCGACAATGCAATGTCCAGCCAAGGTTTTTTCATTTCACCTGTTTCATCGAACGCCCGCCCAACGTAACTCTCCTCACGCCGACGGATTGGTTCCTGCCGTCGGCCCGCTCGGATCCCCGCAGCGCCGGCGCATATCCTGCTTGAACCGTTCGCGCTCCTCGGGGGTCATCTTCTCCCAGAATTGGTCCCGGGATCGCCCCCATTTTCCACGACCACCGCCATGACCACCGCCATGGCCCAATCCCCCGAACAAGATTCGGCAAAGCGCCAGCAAGGCAACGGCTTGCCAGAACGTAACCTGGTGCCATCCGAACAGTGCCGGTAGCAGCCAGTTCCAGAGGTGCATCACCAGTTGGCCACCAACAAAGACAAGCGCCACCAGTGCAATCGGCCCCAGAACAAAGATCCATTTCTTTTTCATCATGATCCTCACTTCCCCGTGAATTCCGCGTGAATGCCCTGCAATTTCCGTCGCAGATGGAGGACCGCATATCGCTTGCGTGCAAGCAGCGTATTCAGGTTGACTCCGCTTTCCGCTGAGATCTCTTTAAAACTGCGCCCTTCTAGTTCGTGCGCGGCGAAGACCTCTCGCTGCTCGGCTGGTAATTCGCCGATTGAAACCTTCAGCGCATCTAGCAGTACGCCGCGGAAGTATTGCGCTTCTGGTCCGGCATCGGGAGAGGGCAACAGATCTTCGATCTGCAGCAGATCGCCGTCTTCGTCACCCACGATTCCGTCGGTCCAAGCGACAGGACGTTTCTTGCGAAACAGATCCGTAATTCGATTGCGCGCGACACGAAACAACCAGCCGGTCACCTGATCAATCGGCATGAGCAGGCGATTTGCCTCTACCAGTTCGTAGAAAACCTCCTGAAGCAGATCTTCCGCATCAGCTTCGTCTGGCACGCGCCTGCGTATGAAATTGCGCAGCCGCGACCGTTCCTTCTCCACAACTTCGGAGATCTGCCGGTCCTGCTCGCTTATCGCGGCCATAGATATTTCATTCATCTACTACTGTAGACGAATGAGGGCTCCTAATATTGCAGTGCTCGGAAGGAAATCTAAAAGAACAGCTAGCCAGGGAAAGCAACAGGAAGACCGAATCAGTCGGAATGGGCTGGCGAGGAAGTGATCTGCGGATGGCGGTGAAATAGGCGGCGAAGGAACGATTGCACGCGATCCATATAGATATATACAACCGGCGTGGTGTAGAGCGTGAGGATCTGACTGAGGATCAGCCCGCCGACGATCGTGATGCCCAGGGGACGCCGGATCTCTGAGCCCACACCAGTTCCCAGGGCAAGCGGCAGGGCTCCGAACAGTGCCGCCATCGTAGTCATGATAATCGGCCGAAATCTGAGCAAACAGGCCTTGTAAATGGATTCCTCGGGCGTTTTTTCCTCTTCCCTTTCCGTTTGGACGGCAAAGTCGATCATAAGAATTGCATTTTTCTTTACGATGCCAATCAGCAGGATGATGCCAATTAACGCAATGATGCTCAGATCCATGTGCATTAACTGCAAGGCAAGCAATGCGCCAATTCCTGCCGAAGGAATTGTCGATAAAATCGTGATGGGGTGTATGTAGCTCTCATACAGTATGCCCAGCACAATATACACGGCGGCCAGCGCTGTCAGGATCAGAACAGGCTGGTTAGACAGCGAATCCTGAAATGCCTGGGCAGTACCCTGAAATGTCGCGTGAACACTGTTCGGTACGCCCAGTTGCCGTCGTGCTTCCTCGATATGCTCGACTGCCGGACCGAGTGAAGCGCCGAGCGCAAGATTAAACGAAAGGGTGATGGACGGAAAAATCCCCTGGTGATTCACAGATAACGAGGTATTCGACGGCTCGTAATGCGAAAACGCGCTGAGCGGCACGAGCTTTCCAGTGTTTGACTGGGCATAAATAAAATTCAGCGCTTCCGGGTTGTCCTGGAATTCCGGAGCCACTTCGAGTACCACGTGATACTGGTTGAGTCCTTTATAAATATTAGAAACCTGCCGCTGACCGAAAGAATCATTCAAGGCATTGTCGATGTCCTGTGCCGAAACGCCCAGCCTTCCCGCGGTGTCCCGATCAATCGCCAGAAAAGACTGCAACCCCTTGTTTTGCTGGTCGGAATTGACGTCCCGAACCTCGGGAATCTGCTTCAGCCGCTCCATCATGATCGGCGCCCAGTGATACAGATCGTCAAGGTTATCGGCCTGCAGGGTGTATTGGTACTGCGCCCCGCCAAAGCGCCCACCGATCGTGACATCCTGCACAGACTGCAAAAACATCGACGCGCCCGGAATACCTGAGGTATTTTCGCGAAGGCGTGCGATCACCATGTCGGAACTAATCTTACGTTCGGCAAGCGGCTTCAGCTGCGCGAACAGGCGCGACGTGCTGGTCCCGTTGCCGCCACCGGTGAAAGAAGTCACGGACTCGATCGCAGGATCAGCGCGAACGATATCCGTAAACGCGCGCATCTTTCGTGCCATCTCAACGAAAGACGTATCCTGGTCCGCTTGAATAAATCCGTTGATCCGGCCCGTGTCCTGTTGCGGGAAAAATCCCTTGTTCACGGTACGGAACATCTGCACGCTGATAAAAGCCGTGAGAATCGTGATTGCCAGAACGATCGGTTGATGGTGCAGCACCCATTTCAATGAGCGATCGTACCCGCGCAGCAACCGGTTGAACGTGCCCTCTGACAGCCGGTAGAAAAAACCATGCTTTTTTTCGTGATCATGCTTAAGAAAGCGTGCGCATAACATGGGCGTCGTGGTCAGTGAAACAAACAGCGAAACGATAATCGCCACACTCAGCACCACGGCAAATTCCCGGAAAAGTCGGCCAACGATGCCACCCATCATCAGAATTGGAATGAACACTGCAATCAGTGAAAGGCTCATCGACAGCACAGTGAAACCAATTTCGCTCGAACCTTTCATCGTCGCGTGCATGGCAGACAATCCATTTTCCATATGCCGGGCGATGTTCTCGATCACTACAATGGCGTCGTCCACCACAAATCCCGTAGAAATCGTCAACGCCATCAGCGAAAGGTTGTCGAGGGAGTAGCCGCACAGATACATCACCCCGAATGTGCCGACCAGCGACAGGGGTACCGCGACGCTGGGGATCACCGTCGCACGATAATTTCGCAGGAATGCAAACACCACGAAAATAACAAGCACGATCGAGATGATCATCGAACGCTCAACTTCGTGAACCGAAGCGCGTATGACCACCGTACGGTCGATGATGACGTTTACCTTTAGCGCAGGAGAAATCGAGGCTCGTAACCAGGGCAAGGTAGCCTTGACCGCGTCGGCGGTCTCGATCATGTTCGCCCCGGGCTGCCGGAAAATAGCAATGATGACGCCGGGCTGGCCGTTGGTAATGCCAAGATTCCGACTATCTTCCACTCCATCGACCACCTGGGCAACGTCAACCAGACGCGTCACCCCTCCGGCATGGCCGCCGATGATTAACGGTTCGTATTCGAACGCCTTGAAAAGCTGATCCGTATCCGAGATTGCCCATGCGCGATCCTTGCTCGCAATGGAGCCTTTCGCCTGATTCGAGTTCGCGTTTTGCAGCGCCTTTCGAACAGTTTCAAGGCTGATTCCATAGCTGTTCAGCAATTGCGGATTGGCTTCGACGCGCACGGCGGGGCTCGACGACCCCCAAACGAACACCTGGCCGACCCCCTGAACCTGGGCTATCTTCTGCGCGAGGATGGAATTCGACGCGTCATAAATTCCGCCGATGGGAATTGTGTCGGAGGTGACAGAAAGAAATATCACCGGTGAATCGGCGGAGTTAACCTTGCGGTAGGAAGGTTGGCTTGGCAAATCTGCAGGAAGCTGACTGCGTGCGGCGTTTATCGCGGCTTCGACATCTCTGGCAGCGGCATTGATATCGCGAGTGAGATCAAACTGCAGCGTGATGCCGGTGTTGCCGAGATTGGATGACGACGTCATCTGGGTCACTCCCGCGATCCGGCCGAATTGCCGTTCGAGCGGAGTGGCTACAGAGGAAGCCATCGTTTCAGGGCTGGCGCCGGGAAGCGAAGCACCCACGCTGATCGTCGGGAGATCAACTTGCGGAAGCGGTGCGACGGGAAGAAACCTGAATGCGATCACGCCTGAAAGAAAAATCGCCAGCGTTACGAGCGAGGTGGCAACGGGTCGTTTGATGAATGGTGCGGAAAAGTTGGACTGGAAATTCATGTCTAGTCTCCAGTCGCAGGCTCTTCGACAGAAGAGATCCCCAGGTGCAGCCGGCTGGCCAGCCAATCAAACGCCAGGTAAACGACCGGCGTCGTGTACAGCGTAAGAAGCTGGCTGAGGATCAGTCCGCCGACAATCGTGATACCGAGTGGGCGACGGAGCTCCGAGCCAACGCCTTGACCGAGGGCGAGAGGCAGGCCGCCAAGCAGAGCGGCCATCGTGGTCATCATGATCGGACGGAAACGAAGCAGGCACGCTTCGTAAATCGCTTCAAGCGGAGCCTTGCCTTGATTGCGCTCGGCTTCGAGCGCGAAGTCAATCATCATAATCGCGTTTTTCTTGACGATACCGATCAGCAGGATGATACCGATGAGCGCGATGATGCTGAATTCTGTCTTGCACAGCAGCAAGGCGAGGATCGCCCCGACGCCCGCCGAGGGAAGTGTCGAGAGTATCGTGATCGGATGAATGTAGCTCTCATACAGCACACCAAGAACGATGTAGACAGTAACCAGCGCCGCAAGAATAAGCAGCGGCTCGTTTGCGAGTGACCGCAAGAAGGCTGCGGCTGTTCCCTGGAATGTGGCAAGAATGCTTGCCGGCATACCGATATCGTTGCGGGCCTGCTCGATAACCTTGGTGGCATCGCCAAGAGAAGAACCGGGGGCCAGGTTAAAGGAAACCGTTACCACCGGAAATTGTCCCTGGTGATTGATTGCAAGCGACGTGCCATTGGGTTCAAAGCGGGTGAACGCGCTGAGCGGAACCTGCTGCCCCGTCGAAGAA
This sequence comes from Candidatus Acidiferrales bacterium, assembly GCA_963723725.1. Taxonomy (GTDB): domain Bacteria; phylum Acidobacteriota; class Terriglobia; order Acidiferrales; family UBA7541; genus Acidiferrum. The sequence continues at coordinate 882,272 of CAVRSA010000003.1, read as the reverse complement.
CGGACATAGATATCTTTGAGCGCGTCCGGATTCTGCTGGAAGTTCGGCTGCACTTCCATCACGACGTGATACTGATTCAGTTGGGTGAAAATGGTAGAGACCTGGCGTTGGCCGAAGGCGTCGTAGAGTGTGTTGTCGATGTCCGCGGGTAGGATGCCCAGTCGCGAAGCAGTGTCCCGGTCGATCGTGAGTGTGGCCAGGAGCCCGTCGTCCAGCTGATCGGTAGCAACGTCGCGCAATTGCGGAAGCGTTTTCAGCTTGGCAACGAACCGCGGTACCCAGAGCGCAAGTTCTTTCGGATCGACGTCTTCGAGCGAATATTGAAATTGCGTGCGCGAAACACGATCTTCAACGGTCAGGTCCTGTACCGGCTGCATATACAGCTCAATCCCGTTAAGCTTGGCCAGTTCTGGCTGCAACCGTCGAATCACATCAGACGCGCTGATCTTACGCTGCTCGAGCGGCTTCAGATTGATCTGGATGCGTCCGCTGTTTTGGGTGGTGTTGGTGCCGTCAATGCCGATAAACGAGGAGAGACTCTCAACCGCAGGGTCGTCGAGAATGACGTCAGCAAGCTGTTGCTGCCGAGTGGACATGGCGGCAAACGAAATATTCTGTGGAGCTTGCGACACGCCAAGGATTACGCCGGTGTCCTGAACGGGGAAAAATCCCTTTGGCACATAGATGTAGAGAAGAATGGTGCCAACCAGGGTAGCAACTGTGACGAGTAAGGTTGTGGTGCGGAAACGAAGCACGAAGCGGAGCGTGCGCCCGTAAAACTCGATGACATCGTTAAACATTTTTTCAGACTTGCGGTAGAACCAGGTCTGCTGACTTTGTGGCTGATGTCGGAGAAGCTTCGCGGACATCATCGGAGTAAGGGTAAGGGAGACAACGGCAGAAACCAGAATCGTCACGGCCAGAGTCACCGCAAATTCCCTGAATAACCGGCCCACGATGTCACCCATAAAGAGGAGGGGAATCAGCACGGCAATAAGGGAAACAGTCAGAGAAACGATCGTGAAGCCAATTTGCTCGGAACCACGCAGAGCCGCCTGTAACGGCGATTCACCGTCTTCAATGTACCGGCTTATGTTCTCAATCATCACGATCGCGTCGTCAACGACGAAACCGGTAGAAATCGTGAGTGCCATCAAGGAAAGATTGTTCAGGGAATAACCGAGCAAATACATCACAGCGAAGGTTCCGACGATCGACAGTGGCACCGCAACGCTTGGAATAATCGTTGCCCGCAAGCTGCGCAGGAAAACGAAAATGACCATCACCACCAGCGCGATGGTGAGCAGCAAGGTGTACTGCACGTCGGCGACTGACGCACGAATGGTCGTGGTGCGATCGGTCAGGATATTGACTTGAATCGATGCGGGGAGTGCGGCTTTCAACTGCGGGAGAATTTTCTTTACACGATCCACGACACTGATGATATTGGCGCCGGGCTGGCGTTGAATATTCAGAATGACCGCAGGCTGACGATTGGCCCAGGCAGCCTGACGGACATTCTCTGCCCCATCGACGGCCGTCGCTACGTCTGAAAGCCGAACCGGGGCGCCGTTGCGGTAGGCAATGATGACGTTACGGTAGCCGTCGCTCGTCAGCAGCTGGTCGTTCGCGCCAATGGTGAACGCCTGGTGTTGCCCATCGAACGTGCCCTTGGCCTGGTCCACGTTTGCGTTTCCGAGCGCCGTGCGAAGATCTTCCAAGCTCAACCCGTACGATGCCAGAGCCGTGGGATTGGCCTGCACACGGACCGCTGGACGCTGACCGCCACTGATGCTGACGAGCCCCACGCCTGAAAGCTGCGAAATTTTCTGGGCGAGCGTGGTATCGGCAAGGTCTTCCACTTTCGAAAGCGGGAGTGTCGGCGAAGTCAGCGCCAGCGTCAGAATGGGCGAATCCGCAGGATTGATCTTGCTGTAGATGGGCGGGTTTGGCAGATCCTTGGGCAGGAGATTTGACGCGGCATTGATTTCCGCCTGGACCTCTTGCTCCGCGATATCGATGTTCAGATCGAGATTAAACTGCAGCGTGATCAGTGAACTTCCAAATGAACTGGTCGACGTCATCTGCAGCAGTCCTGGAATTTGACCGAAGTCGCGTTCAAGGGGGGCCGTAACGGATGAGGCCATGACATCCGGGCTGGCGCCGGGATAGAACGTCTGTACCTGAATCGTCGGGTAATCGACCTGGGGCAGAGCGGAGACAGGCAACTGGCGATAGGCCACGTAGCCAACCAGGAGGACGCCAACCATCAGCAGCGTGGTAGCGACCGGCCGCAAAATGAACGGCCGAGAGGGATTCATCGAGCAGGTCCTCCACCAGAAGGCGAGGCAAACGGGGAATTCGCGGAATTGCTGGTAACGCTTGTCTTGGGTGCTTGGGTGGATGCCGGTGCTTGCCGAGGATCGACTTTGCTACCATCCTGCAATTTGTCCTGGCCGTCGGTGACAACGACGTCGCCCGGTGCCAACCCCTCCGAAATGCCTGTGGTGTTCCCGTTCGTGTCCGCGATCGTGACGGTGTGAATCTTTACCGTTCCGTCCTTGGTAATCGCGAATACATACACTCCCTGTGAACCGCGCAAGATTGCGGTCGTGGGGACAAGCACAACATCTTTCAACATATTGACAAGCAGATGCACATTCACAAATTGGTTCGGGAATAACGCATTATCTTCATTGCTGAAGACCGCCTTCAATTTGTAGGTTCCCGTTGTGGAATCAATCTGGTTATCAATCGTGAGAAGTTTTCCGGTAGTGATCTTCGATGTATTGTCACGATCGAATGCTTCGACGGAGAGTTGCTGTCCGCCGCGCAACTTCTTGTAAACGATCGGTAGCTGGTCCTGCGGCAGGCTGAAAAGAACAGCAATCGGCTGCAGTTGGGTGATCACCAGAAGCCCGTTTGTATCCGTGGCGTGAACCATATTGCCGGCATCCACCAGGCGAAGTCCCACACGCCCGCTAATCGGGGCAGTGATGCGGCAATAGATGATGTTCAGCTTGGCGTTGTCGATCGTGGCCTTGTCTGTCTGAATCGCGCCATCAAATTGGCCGACAGAAGCCTGCTGTGTGTCGAGCTGCTGCTTCGGAATGACCCCTTCCTTGTACAGCTGTTTGTACCGATCGAGATTGACGATCGCATCCTGCTGCTGAGCAACGTCGCGGGCAAGTTGTCCTTCGGCCTGCTCCAGCTGTACTTGATACGGACGCGGATCGATTTCGGCAAGAACGTCGCCCTGCTTTACAAGCTGCCCTTCGGTAAAGGCAACCCTGATTAACTCCCCGTCAATGCGAGAACGTACGGTGACAGTATTAAACGCGTTCACTGTGCCCAGCCCATTGTAGAAAACGGGCAGATCGCCCCTCTTGGCTGTCGCCACGACAACAGGAATCGTCATCGTGCCTGGGGCCATTCCTCCGGGCCCGCCCGGTCCCGGAACAGTCGCTGCAGAACCAGAGGCTGCGGCATGGCTTCGATACAGCCAAATACCTCCAATCAGGATGATCGCTGCAATCAGCCAGACCCACCAGCGGTTGGACGAGACAGCAGACGCGGATGGAGCAGTTGAGGAAGCACGCGTCTCTGGCGCCTCGACCGTATCGTATGTTGCCATTTCCTGAAGACTCCTACGAAACTAGACCTTCGTTCATGATTCCGTGCGACCTGGGCGCGAGAAATTGCCGGCAGACGGGCAGGATAAACACAACCAGTGTACCCCGAAAATCCTCTTACGGTTTGACAGTATGTAGACGCAAAATCAGGTCAAACGGTTACGGGCGGGACCGTTGATTGCCCTGGGGCAATCAACGAAACCCGGTGCAGAAATCGGGGGAGCATCGTACACTATCGGCGGGCCGTCACAGGTGACGGAAAGATACGCGTAAAATAAGGGTCGAGGAGACGAAGGAATGGGAAAGGGAGTCTTGTTAGGTATTGTGTTGGGGGTCATCGGCGTATTCTTAGGGGCATATCTTTATTTTTCTACGGGTCAGGCGCCGGTTGCCGTCACTTCTCCCGAAATGCCATTTGAATCAAAATTTGCAAGGATGGCACAGCATGCCTACATGTCCAAGAAGCCGCATCTGCCTTCTTCGGTGCCGGAAGACGAAGCAAATCTCGTGCAAGGCGCGAAAGTCTACAAGGACAATTGCGCCGTCTGCCACGGATTGCCTGGCGAGCCGAAGACGGCTATTGCCGCCGGTATGTTCCCGAAACCACCGCAGCTGTTTCGCGGGGTCGGTGTAACCGATGACGAGACGTGGGAAACCTACTGGAAGGTGTCTGACGGGATCCGTATGACGGGAATGCCGGGATTCAAAGATGCGTTGGGTGAAACAAAGATGTGGCAGGTCAGCGTCCTGCTAAAAAATGCGGACAAGATCTCGCCGGCAGTAAAGACCGAATTGGCCTCAGCGACCGGCGTGCCTACAGCAACGCCGCCAGCTGTTCCGCCGGCAGCTCCGGATGTACACGATCACATGCACTGAAATCCAATCCAGCCTGGAACTTCTGAAGAGCGGCGGTCGTTGCCGCTCTTTTTTTTGAGTACTCTCAACCGGTACCGCTCATCACTCTGCTCCATTATTTCTTTCCTTGCTTCGCGCCAGCTATTGCTGAAGAATGCTGCCTGGTTCCGATCGACGAGGATCTCTCAATGAAGCAGTTGCCTGACATCAAGACGGATTCGACCAGATGTCGCTGGCGTGTTCAGTCAAGTGCTGCAAGACACTCTGCGCCGTCTAGATAAGACATACAAAGCATTCTTCATGCGTGTCAAGCGTGGAAGGAAGGCTGGCTTCCCCCGTTTCAAAGGTCGCAATCGCTACGACAGTTTCAGCTACCCGCAAAGTGGATTCGAGTTGGGTGGCAAACTGCAGCTATCGAAAATCGGCAACATCAAGATTAAGCAGCACCGTGACATCGAAGGTGAAATCAAGACCTTGACCATTCGTCGTGAAGCAGGAAGTTGGTACGCCTGCTTTTCCGTCGAGTACGAGCCAACGAAGTTGCCAGCGAGTAACCAGAGTGTTGGTGTCGATGTCGGGCTCGAATCATTCGCTACACTATCGAATGGCGAACGTGTCGAGAACCATCGCTACTACTGCGCGGCACAGAAGAAGCTTCGCAAAGCACAGCGTAGGGTCGCCCGTCGCGCGAACAGGAAGTCGATACGTCGTCGCCAGGCAATTCTGTTGTTGCAGAAAGCACATCAGCACGTTGCCAATCAGCGCAAAGATTTTCAGCACAAGCTATCAACCAAGCTGGTGCAAAAGTTCGGCATGATTGCCGTCGAAGACCTGAACGTCAAGGGACTATCTGGCGGCATGCTGGCCAAAGCAGTTCACGATGTAGGGTGGTCTTCCTTCATCCATATGCTCGTCTACAAAGCTGAAAACGCTGGTAGACAAGTGCTGAAGGTAGACCCGAAGTACACGAGTCAAGAATGTCCGCAGTGTCACGCGATCCGGAAAAAGCAGCTTTCGGAACGCGTACACCGTTGCGACTGCGGTCTTGTGATTGGCCGTGACCATGCGGCGGCACTTGTAATCCTAGGGCGTGGACTACGCCTTCATGCGCAAACGAAACTGGAAGTAACAGTAAGCGTTGCATGAGAAGCCCCTGCCTTCAGGCAGAGGAGTATGTCACAGATGGCGCAGCTATTCCGCCTGAGGCCATCAGCGCCCACTATGGGTATACTAGACAGAGACGAAACTCCGATGAATCCGACCTCTAACGCGTTCTGCACAGTCGAACAAGCAGTCGAAGAAATACGCAACGGCAGGATGATCGTCCTCGTCGACGACGAAGACCGCGAAAACGAAGGCGACCTAACCATGGCCGCCGAGAAGATTACGCCCGATGCCATCAACTTCATGGCCAAATTCGGCCGCGGACTGATCTGCCTCGCTCTCACCGAACAGCGTTGCGATGAACTGAATCTCCCTCTGATGTCCGCCATCAACACCTCGGTGCACGGCACCGCCTTTACGGAAGCAATCGACGCCAAACTCGGCGTGACCACCGGGATCAGCGCCTCCGATCGTGCCATAACTGTTCTTGCCGCGATTGACCCCAAAACGCGCCCGCAGGATTTGGCGCGCCCGGGCCATATGTTCCCCCTTCGCGCCCGCAACGGTGGAGTGCTCGTCCGCGCTGGTCAAACGGAAGCTTCTGTGGATCTCGCTCGGATCGCTGGACTGAACCCGTCTGGCGTGATCTGCGAAATTATGAATGAAGACGGTACGATGTCGCGCGTGCCGCAGTTGCTGGATTTCTGCCGCGAACACGATCTGAAGATGCTCACTGTTGCGGATCTGATCCGCTACCGCATGAACCACGAGCGCTATGTTCGGCGCGTAGCCGAGGCGGTTCTGCCTACCCGTTTCGGTGATTTCCGGATGATTGCCTATTCAAGTGATGTCGATCACGATCAACATATCGCCTTGATTCGTGGCGAACTCATCGGCCCGACACCACCTCTCGTTCGCGTACATTCTCACTGCCTGACGGGCGATGTATTCGGTTCGCTTGCCTGCGACTGCCCGGAACTCGTCGCAAAGTCGCTGGAAAAAATTGCCGACGAAGGGCGTGGCGTTTTTCTGTATTTACATCACACCGGCCGCGGCTTCTCGATCGACACGCCAGAAACTCCAGGTACCTTGCCGCAGATTCACTTCCACTCGCGCGGCCAGTTGGATCGCGAACCTGCGCGCCAACGGATGGTGCAGCATGAAAGCGGTATCGGCGCCCAGATCCTGATCGACCTAGGGCTGAAAGACATCCGCGTTGTCACCAACCACCCGAAAAAGGTCGTGGCACTTGAGGGATATGGTATTCGTATCGCTGACCAGGTTCCCTTGAATCTTTCGACACCTCGGCCAACGCATCAGAAATTATAGGTTCCGCACCTGAATCGCCGGGCTTGCGAATTTATCGTCAGCGCGCCATCTTTTATTCCCCGTTGCTCGTTGTCCCGAATTTGACGGCTCCCGTGTTCGTTGCAATCTTCATCAGTGCTATTGTTTTTTCTATCATCCCCCGAGACTCTCGCATCGTCCGCCAAATCTGCAGGTTGCGAAGACTGCTGAATTCTTTCCTGGGCTTGCTGATGAATTCCTCATCGATTTCCCGTTGCATTTCTCTCCATATTTTTTAAACACCTTCGCTTCCGTCGCTCCCATCTCGCACATTGCACGTCGGTTAGCCTGTCTCTTGGCTGCTCTAGTCCTCTGGTCTCTGAAATGCCTTTAGAGATAGTGGAAACAGACACCCGATACGGGGACAGGAGATCGGCCATGACAATCATTCTGATGCTCACCATGTTTGCGATTTTTCTCAGCATCGATTTCTTCATGAAGAGGGGCAAAGTACATGCCGAGGATGCAGAAATCGCAACCGCACCCGCGGTTGCTCCGGCACTGCCCTCGCTGGTCGCTGGCTTTGCTCTTCCCGGCAACCGCCAGTATCACCAGGGACACACCTGGGCACAGCAAGAAAGCCCGACCCTGGTTCGCGTTGGCCTCGATGACTTCGGCGCTCGCTTGGCGGGCAAGGTCGACGGAATCGTTCTTCCGAAGCGCGGTCAATGGCTCCGCCAGGGACAGAAGTTCGCCACATTGCTTCGTGACGGTCAGAAAGTAGACCTGGTTTCCCCAGTTGAAGGTGAAGTGACCAACGTAAATGACGCCCTGCTGCTGGACGCCACACTGACCAACAGCGATCCCTACGGCAAGGGCTGGTTCGTTTCTGTCGTTTCTCCGGACCTCGAAACCAACTTCCGCAACCTGCTGAATGGCTCGCTAGCCCGGAAGTGGATGGCCGAAGCCGCCAGCCGCCTGCAAACGCGTATGGTTCCGGCCTACGCCGGAGCGCTGGCCCAGGACGGCGGAGTTGCCGTACACGACCTGACGGTTCAGATGCCGACCGCGAAGTGGGGCGAGATCACCCGCGAATTCTTCCTGACGTAAACAACAGCTACCTCCTGTCTGATCACGTCAGCACGGTCCCGAGCCGTAAGCTCGGGACCTTTTTATTTTTGACCTGCGCTACGCAAGCGATCCGCTTGGCGAAATCCGGCTTCCGGCTTACTCCAGCCGATTGCCCTGGTTGTCATAGACCTCTGTTGGGCCAAACAGTCTCGCCTGCTCCTCGATCTGTGCGCGGTTGCCCACTACAACGATCTGCATATTAGCTGAGTCAAAATATTTTCTCGCCGTCGTCAGCAAATCCTCGGCGGTCACCGCCCGAATTTTCTGGCGGTATGTTTCGAGGTAATCGTCAGCCAGGTCATTCAGTTCCACTGTCGAGAATTGCGATAACAGGCCTTCCTGCGTCGCCAATCCCATGGAAAACACGCCGGTGAGGTAGTTCTGGGCATCGGCTAGTTCCGGTTCCGGGACAGGAAGCGATCGAAGCTTGTCCATTTCGTAAAATATTTCAGTAAGTGACGCGGCAACCACATCATTCCGAACGGCGGCCGAGACTGAAAAATACCCATGTTGCCGGAACGGATGAGTGCTGCTTCGCGGGCTATACGTATAGCCCTTGTCCTCCCGAATATTCATTACCAGCCGCGAATTGAACGCGCCGCCGTACAGACTGTTAGTCAGCCCGAGACGCAGCCAGTCCGGGTTTCTCCGCGTGATCCCGTGGCATCCCACCAGAATCTGGGTCTGGACCGCTCCCGGATTGTGCACCAGATACACGCGCCTGCCTTGCAATTCTGGCAAGGAAGGAGTCTCTTTCGTTGCTGGCCTTTTCCCCGTCCACGAGCTGAACACCTTCTCGATCGTCTTGAGCATGGTTTGGGAATCGAAGTCACCGACCATCATCAGCAGTGCGTTTTCGGGCGTATAAATCTCGTGATACACCGATTCGAGCTTGTCCCGCACAAAATTCCCTACTTGCGCCTCACTCGGAGAAACCTCGGCATACGGATGTTTACCGAACATTATCTTGCGCAGGCGCTCTCCTGCCAGGAATCCTGGCGAGGTGCGCTCGAGTCTTACCTCCTCCAATTTCTGTCGCCGTTCCCGTTCGAGCTCCGCTTCGGGAAACGAAGCGTCGCGCGCCAGATCATTCACTAGTTGCAGCAGCGGTTCGGAAAATTCGCCAAGCCCGGCAAAGGAGATCGCGCTCGTGTCCTGTCCCGCATGGGTTCCAAGATCCGCTCCGAGTCGCCGCAGATCCTCTTCGATTTGTCGGCTCGTTCGTTTATTGGTGCCTGTGCGCACGGCCGTGGCCGTCATTTCCGCGAAGCCCGGTCCACGATCGGCAACCTGCGCATTTCCCGACCGAAAATAGAGCTCCCCATGAAACTTCGGGATCGAATGGGCTTCGGCCAGCACGACCTGCAAACCATTCGGCAACTTTATTCGCGTCCGTTTCGGCCATGTCACTGGCCGTTCAGGTGCCAATCCCGGCACCAGGTCTGAAATCTCAGTCGTCTGGGTCGCCATCATGCCACCTCCTGAGCTTCAGACTTCACCGGCGTGCGGAAGACTATCGCCCGATTCTCCTTGCGGAGAAAGCGTTCTGCGGCGCGCTGCACGTCTTCACGCGTTACCGCCAAAAAGTCATCCAGAATCGTATTCACCAACTGCGGCTCATCGTCAAACAGGGTGAAGCAGGCCAGAAGATGCATCAATCCGTAACGCGGCATGTAGCCTCCCCGGCCCCCCTCAAGCGTCGAATAATAATCCGAGCGCCACTTCACCTTGATCTGCTGCAATTCATCTTCTCCTACGCCCTTTTCCCTGATTTCGCGAATGACGGAATCAAACGCCGCGAGCGTCTGTTCATCTGAATATTCTGGCTTGTGCAGAATTTTTGTCGTCATTTGCGTCGGTCCGTTGTAGCCGAAAATGTCGTCGATGCCGCCATCCGCTTCCACGGCAATCTGCTTTTCAAGGACCAGTTCGCGGTAGATTCTTCCTACTCTTCCGCCATGCAGCGCCTGATCGAGCAGTGCCATCGCGCACCATTCCTTCGTTCTCCGCTTTGGCATTACGTAACCAACCGCCAATGCAGGAAGCGTCCCGAACTTTTCCTCGACATTGCCGCGCCGTTCTTCGGTCTGCGGCGGCTCTGCAGAATCAGCAAACGGAGGAGCCGCTCCGGCCGGAATATCTGCAAAATATTTCCTGGCCAGCACAAATCCCTCATCCGCCTTGATATCCCCGAGCATCAGCAACACGGCATTGTTGGGCACGTAGTAGGTCTTAAAAAACTTCTGCACATCCAGCAGGTTTGCAGCATCCAGATCCGCAAAATCCCCATAAAAATTGTGGGCATTTGCCCAGTTCCTGAAGGCCACCGGCGGCATATCGAGCCAGGGGAATCCACCATACGGCTGATTCATCACGTTGACGCGAACCTCTTCCTTGACAACGTCGCGCTGGTTACGCAGGTTGTCGTCATCGACTTTTAGTGCGCGCATGCGATCCGCTTCGAGCCACAGAACACGATCAATCGCGTTTGATGGAACCGCTTCGTAATAGTTGGTAACGTCATACATCGTCGAGCCATTCAGGACTCCACCGCTCGAATTGATCAACTTGATGTGCTGCATCTTCGGCGCGTTCTCAGAACCCTGAAACATCATGTGTTCAAACAGGTGAGCGAATCCGCTGCGTCCCTGCGGTTCCAGCCGAAAACCTATTTTGTAATAAATTCCAACGGTCACGACCGGGGCCGTCGTATCCGGCGCGATCACCACACGCAAACCGTTTTCTAACCTGTCGTTGTAAATTGGAACCTGCAATCGACTCATGCCATCTCCCTGGTGGTGTGGTAAAAACGTACGCTGAACAGCGCTTTTCTCATCTCATGCTAGGATACCTTGAGGCTGCCACCAGACACCAATCATGTCTATCGTCGGATTATTTTTTTTTGGCCTGATTGCCCTCTTCTGGCTGAGTTATGGCCTGCAAACCGTTTACGGCGCGGCGACCCTTCCCCGCCTGAAGTCCTTCGCGCCCGCCGCTGATCTAGATTGTCCTCGCGTCTCCATCCTCTTCGCCGCGCGCGACGAGGAAGAAACACTTCCCGCCGCTTTGGACACGCTCGTTCAACTCGACTATCCCAATCTCGAAATCATCGCCGTCAACGATCGTTCCGAGGACGCCACACCGCACATCCTGGACGAGTTCGCCTCAGGCCACATGCGCTTCAAAGTTCTGCACATCAAGGAACTGCCGCCGGGTTGGCTCGGCAAGCCTCACGCAATGCAGAAAGCTTACGAAGCCTCGACTGGTGAATGGCTTCTGTTCACTGACGCGGACGTGAGTTTTCACAGGGAAACTCTGCGTCGTTGTGCGACGTTGAATCGTGCTCTGGATCTCGATCACCTGGTGCTTTTCATCGGGATGCGGATGATCGGGTTCTGGGAAAAAGTACTCATCTCGTTCTTCGGGATGTCATTTAACCTGGCGATCCAGCCCCACCAAGTGCGGAATCCGCGTTCACGCGCTTATGTCGGGGTCGGCGCATTCCAAATGGTGAAGCGCTCCGCTTACGAAGCCTGCGGCATGCACAAACGGCTCGCACTCGAAGTGCTCGACGACGTGAAACTCGGCAAAATCATCAAGCTGGGCCGGTTCCGGTCTGCCGTCGCGATCGCCAAGGACGCCGTCTCTGTCCGCTGGCACACCGGATTCGGCAATCTTGTTCGTGGAGTCGAGAAAAATTTCTTTGCTGGGGCGCAGTACAAGATTGGACAGGTCCTTCTTCAGGTATTCGCGTTGCTGGTTTTTAACGTAGCGCCAAGTTTAGGCATAGTCTTCGCTCACGGATGGACGCGCGTTTTCGCGGCGCTTGCTTTCCTGGTTCCCGTAGGCTTCCTGACAGGTGTCGACATGGTGATGGGGATCTCTCCGCTCTATGCGCTCACCCTTCCGCTGGCCGCTCTTGTTTTTACCTATATGCTGCTGCGATCAACCTTCGTCACTCTCAAGCAGGGCGGAATCTACTGGCGCGGCACGTTCTATTCACTCGAGGTTCTCCGCCGCAGCAACGTTTAGCCCGGCAATGGCATTTCTTGTCCTGTTCCTGAGGTTCGGGTCGCCCGCTCTCTACGCTGGCTTCTCGGCCGCCTCTTTGCCAAACGCCCCCGCCAGATCCTGGTCCTTCAGTGTCCGTATCCGGTCCCTTAACTGCGCCGCTTTCTCAAACTCGAACTTCTTCGCGGCTTCTCGCATCTGCGATTCCATCTGCTGGAGCAGTTCCGCAAGTTGCGCTTCGCTCTTTACGTTCGAAGCTGCCGCATCTAGCTCTGCCGAGTCGAGCGGGATTGTCACATAATCCGCTTCCACAATTCGCGCCAACTCCATATCCACCCCCTTGATGATCGACATTGGCGTAATATTATTCTCGCGGTTATACGCTTCCTGTTTCGCGCGGCGCCGATTCGTTTCACCAATCGCCTCATTCATGGAATTTGTGTGCCGGTCCGCATACAAGATCGCGCGCCCATCGATGTGCCGCGCGCACCTGCCCATGGTCTGAATCAGTGACGTCGCGCTGCGCAGATAGCCTTCCTTATCCGCATCCAGGATCGCCACCAGCGACACTTCCGGCAAATCCAGTCCTTCGCGCAACAGGTTAATCCCGATCAGTACGTCAAACTCCCCCCTGCGGAGGTCGCGCAAAATCTTGATGCGATCCAGGGTTTCCACCTCAGCGTGCAAATACCGGCACTTCACGCCGATCTCGGAAAAGTACTCACTCAAATCCTCTGCCATGCGCTTGGTCAGCGTCGTCACTAGAACGCGTTCCCGCTTTTCGGTCCGTTTACGGATCTCCTCAAGCAAATCGTCCACCTGCCCCTTCACCGGACGTACCTCCACCTGCGGGTCGATCAATCCAGTCGGTCGAATGACCTGCTCAACAATCACCCCTCCCGATTTTGTCAATTCATACGGCCCTGGTGTCGCCGAAACATAAATCGTCTGATTCATCCGGTGTTCGAACTCCTCAAACGTCAGCGGGCGGTTATCGAGGGCGGACGGCATGCGAAAGCCGTAATCCACCAGAGTCTGCTTTCGCGAGCGATCGCCATGATACATTCCGCGCACTTGTGGCATGCTGACGTGCGACTCATCTGCAAATAACACATAATCGTTCGGCAGGTAATCGAGCAGGGTCGGCGGCGCTTCTCCAGGCAAACGACCGCTCAGATGCCGCGAGTAGTTCTCGACCCCGTGGCAATAGCCGATCGTCCGCATCATCTCGATGTCAAACATCGTGCGCTGGACGACACGCTGCGATTCGACAAATTTTCCCTGCTTCTCGAGTTCTTTCTTCCACCAACCCAGCTCTTCCTGAATGCTGACAATGGCTCTGTCCCGCTGCTCCTGCGGCATCACATAGTGCGACTTCGGATAAATCGTCACGCGCGGAAGATTTTCCTGTCCCGTCCGGATCTCTCCGGTCAAGGGATCAAACTGTCGAATGGTATCGATCTGATCGCCCCACATTTCAAACCGGTACGCCTGGTCTTCGTAGGTCGGATAAATCTCGATAATGTCCCCGCGCACCCGAAACGTTCCCCGCCGCAAGTCTTCCGATCGGTCATACTGCATATCCACAAATTTCCGCAACAAGGCCTCGCGGGACGTCTGATGCCCTTTATCGAGCATCACCAGCATTCCGTAATACGCCTCGGGCGAGCCGATCCCGTAAATGCAGGAAACCGAGGCCACAATTACGACGTCGCGCCGCTCAAACAGTGAACGCGTTGCGCTCATCCGCAACTTGTCCAGCTCGTCATTGATCGTGGCTTCCTTGTCGATGTAAATATCTGCGGAAGGCACATATGCTTCCGGTTGGTAAAAGTCGTAGTAACTCACGAAATATTCAACTGCATTCTCAGGGAAAAATGACTTGAACTCGTGATAAAGCTGCGCGGCAAGCGTCTTATTATGCGCCAGCACCAGTGCGGGCCGATTCACCTGCTCAATCACCTTGGCCATTGTGAACGTCTTGCCCGAGCCCGTTACCCCCAGCAGCACCTGGTTCTTTTCCCCGGCGTCCAGGCCGCGGCACAGCTGGTCGATCGCGGCCGGTTGATCTCCGCGAGGCTGATATCCGCTATGTAGTCTGAAATCCATTGCCAGGCCCCCCTGCCACTTCAGCCGTCAAAGCCGAAATGTCCATTATACGACGCCCGTCAAATTGACCCTGAACCGGGGCAAGTTCCTTAGCTACGATCCGCAGAGAGGAACTCAACTGAGGCAGCAGGATCTTCTTCAGAACGGGCATCCACCTATGGCAAGCTGCCGCTCACCAGTAACATCTCAAAATGGCTCGTCGCCTGGATGGAGTATTTCACATCATTGGTGCCGTCGGCTTTCGCGATCACTACTTCCATCGTCTGATGCATATCTTCCGTGCCGCGCATCAGCAAGCCCGTCGTCTCCGAGATCGATTCATAGGACTCGTTTGTCCCCGTCGCCTGTCCAGAGGTTTTGAGATCGTACAACTTGTATTCTTCCGGCGTGGAATTCTCGATCGATGATTTCTGCTTCAAATTCGACGTCGTCAGAAACACTGCACACGTTTCGTTCGCCAACACAGGACACTTCGTACTCTCGCCAAGAGTCGTCGTGCGCTCCCAGACAAGTTTCTCAATCGGCCCCGGAGTCTTTTCGAGCTCCTCAGATTTCCACGTTTCCCCGGCCTTTGAAATCCGCTCCGGCACAACCCATCCAAATGCGAACTTCGAAGCCCAGGCTACAAAGGCAAGCGCTTCAAGGGGGGTCAATTCTTCAAGTCCGTTCTCCGCTTTCAACTGTCCGTTTGAACCAATCGTAAACCTTGCCAAACGCTTTGGGGCATCCGACTGCTTTTCGCCGTCAGGCATCTTGTTGTCTGGATACCTGAACTCGGCCACCGCCTTGATTACCGGCTTGCCGTTTTCTGTTGTTCCAGCGTTTTCTATGGTGATCTGCAGAATTCCGGAAAAGTCCTGCTTTATGTCCTGGGGAACAACATTCCGGACTGCGCGGCTTTCTGTCTTGGTGTGCTTCTGCACATGCCCGCGAATGTCATAGCGCAGGACCTGTCCTGCAGCTAGTTGCGGTACTAGCCGGATGCGGTTTTGAGCAGCGGCCGGCAATGAAAAGCCGGACAACAGGGCAAGTGAAACGATCACTGCCCCTGGCAATGACAGCAACGGGGCCCCGGAGTTGGGAAACCAGCGAGTCATTTTGCCGGCATCTGGAATTGGCGATCAAAAAAGTCGCTTGTCGCCTGATACCCTTTGATCCAATTGCTGTTCAACAGAAAATCGTGCACATCGTCAGGAAAAACGAGCAATTCAACGTGTACGCCTCGGGCACGCAATCGCGCCACCAAGTCGACGGTCTGGGAGAACATTACGTTCCGGTCGTCATCTCCATGAATGAACAGTACTGGGGACTTCCAAGTATCCACCGCAGCCACCGGCGATGAATCACGGGCCAACTTGGTCAACTCAGGCGAGATATTTTTTCCCTCCCAATTGTCGGCCGGCCAGTCATGCACTCCATGAAAATCCGCCCCGGCGGCGAACAGATCAGAGTTTCGCGCCAGCCCCAATGCCGTCAAGTATCCCCCGTAGCTGCCTCCCCATAGACCAATTCGGCTGGGATTAACATCGGATCGCGCCGCAAGATATCTGCCGGCAGCGACGACGTCCTGATACTCCGCCGCCCCGCGCCCAGCCCTGCCAGATGCTTCGCGAAATGCGCGTCCGTAACCGATCCCGCTACGGTAGTTGAGCGCCAGCACGATGTACCCGCGCTGCGCCAGGTATTGGTTCATCGCGTACGCGTTTGCGTAGTAGTACATGTAATGCCATCCGAGAAGCATTTGCCGCATTGGCCCGCCATGCAGGAAAATCAGTGCCGGATGTCTCTGTCCAGCCTTGAGATTCTTGGGCATGAATAACTGGCCGTGAAGCTCCAGACCATCTCCTGACTTGAACACCACTTGTTCGGGCGCAAGTAGCGCTTCCGCGGGAAAGCTCGTCGGCAATTTCGAGGAAATCTGCCTGTTGTCTTTTCCATTCAGATCGGCGACGTACAATTGTCCGGGATGAGTCGCGTCCGATTCTATATATGCGATCTTAGACGCAGCGCCGAGGAAAACGGGGTCCCACTCGATACTGGAGCCTTCGGTTAACTGCTGCGGCGCTCCGCTTCCATTCAGTTTTAGCGACCAGATGTGACGCCGGTCGATATCCTTACAATTCGAGTTAAACAGGATCTCCGTGCGGTCTCGGTTGAACGACCACTGCTCCACTTCGCAATTTCCGGGCGTCAGTAATCTCGCCGGTCCACCGTTTGCAGAAATTTCATACAAATGCTGCCAGCCGTCTTGTTCGCTGGCAAAGACCAATGTATTGTCGGCCCCCCAGGACAGTACTCCTCCGCCCGTTTCCTCCTGCGCCATATACGGATATGAAGCCTCGATCGCTTCGCCGCTCTGCCACACTTCACGCCCTGCGCCAGTTTCAGCGTCGACAACCCAAATTGCCCATGGATGCGGGCGGTCTGGCTGCACGAAATAACCTTCCGGGGTGTCACGCGGTACCGCAGGCATACGCACGAATGCCACACGAGCTCCGTCGACTGACCATGCCGGGTCACCATCGCTGTCGACAGAGGGAGCCAGGAATTTCACGGAGTTCGCCACCACATCAAACACTCCAATAAAACTGTGATCGCGACGGTCGCTCACAAACAGCAGCCTTTTCCCATCGGGCGACCATTCACGCGGTTCGTTTTTCCCCCGTACCACAATCTGGGTGGGCTTCTCTTTACCGGCGCTATCAATATCTGAAACATACATCTGTCCCGAGCGGGCAAATGCAACCTTGTTCTGCACGGAGACACAAGGAGATTGCCCGGCATCGATCTTCTGTGGCACACCACCGCCAAAAGAAATAACCCATACGGTTTGTTCCGGACCGGCCGGATTACTCGTAGGGTTTGCGTATTCACCGGCCGAATTCTTCGCTTCTCCCCGCACGAATACGATCGAACTACCGTCGGCAGTAAATTTCAGATCCGACAGTTCCTCCCCGTCATCAACGTTGTAATTTGTCAGTTGCCGTGGGGTGAAGGATGGTCCTTCGGCCGCCCAGATATTTCGCTTACCTTGCACGTTGGCACTCCAGGCCAGATGTTCTCCGGTTCTGGAAACAATCAGATCTGAGAGAAATGGTGCACTCAGAATCTGCGGAAGCGTGAAGGTAGCTTGTTGTGCCCGGGAGAGAATTGAGTAAGGAAACAGCAACAGCAAAACGGGAATAAGCAGGCTCAATAATTTTCGTCTCATCGTCTGTCCTCGCCGATCAATCGCTGCCCCTGTCTAGGGCTTTGTGTGAACTGCCCCGACAGTTTCTAAAGATACTCGTGGTGATTCGGCCGATCCGCTGATTTGCAGTACACGCACATCGGCGCCCCGGGACGCTTCGCGGAACCCGCCAGGTGCTGAACGAAACGAGAGAGTAACGCCATTTCCAAATCCCAGCGTACCGCCGAGCCAGGTCTTCGTGTGCTGTCCGTCAAACTGGATGGCATCAAAATTTACCTGGCGGTCCTTGATTTCAAACTCGCCTTCTCCATTCGCCCAACGGGAAGATCCCGTCTTGGCCGTGTTCCCATCCAAGCTGTTCGGCACGTCCCATCCGTGAAATTCCACATTTTTCAGCTGAATATCGCCTCGCCCGGTCATTTGGCTCAATAACTCGTCCCGGCCGACACCGGATGTCGTCATATGCAGGGTTCCCGATGCAACTCCGTTCCAACGCTCGGCCCACCCGGATGCCCAGGGAAATTGCGCAAAATTTGCACGATCAATTTGCGCGAAAATCTCATATTTCGGCGCAGCTGAAAATGTCGCCTGCACAGTGCCACGGACATTCCCGCCAATCCATTGCGCTTCTGCGTCATGCACGTTCAACTGCAAATTCTGCAGATTGAGCTTGGCGTGTGCCTTTAACAACTTGATTTTCTCGATGCTCACGGCATCCGCAGTCACGTCGCCCTCGGCAGAAATTCTCCGAAGCAACTCGCTGGGTTTTCCACCTGAAGTCGTATTTCCAAGCAGCGATGGCAGCAGTCTCTCTAACCAATTGGGCCGCGCCCGAGGACCTACCCAGCGATCCAGTTCCGTGGCATCGAGATGGTCTGCGTGCAACCGGAACTGCCAATGTGGCCCCTCCGCATCCCCCAATAATCTCGATTCATACGCATTCCCTGCCCAAGTTGCGCCAAATCCTTCGGCCCTTGTGATATTCGCCGCTCTCAACCCTTCCTTCCATTCCAGGCGAGCATCTTCTAGTTCGATTGGCTGGTTAAGTCCTGCTACCTGTAATTCGTCTTTCAAGAAATTGATCGAACCATTCCATCGTCCGGTCTGAGAAGCGCCTCTGTCCCAGACCCAGTTCAGGTCACCGCTGGCTCCGCCGCGCAATTCCCATCCGTGATTTACCGTCTTGCCGAATGCTGCAGCAGTTTTAAAGAAAGATTCCACCTGGTCCAGACGTCCGTATACGTGGATCAATCCGCTGTCGAGCGAAACATCGTGGCGAAAGCCAATTTCCACCCAGTTCCGCGTGTCCCTGGGTTTAGCGGGGCCGCTGTCGGTTTTTGTCACCTTAGCTTCGCCCTCTAGGACGGGGATGGTGAGGCGGACCGGGTCGATCACAAATGTGCTTCCCCGGATGCCGCCACGAAGCATTCCCACCCGCAGGACCCCCGGAAACCCCGGGACGCGAAGTGTACCTCCTTCGCTCGACACCTCACCCTGTTCCCAGCGCAGTGGCCATCCCGCAATTGTGCCGTGCCCTGAGAAAAACTGTTGCGACACCACGCCCTCAGCCACATCTGGTTCGAACGCGCGATACCAGGACAAAATGTCAGAGCCCTCGATTGCCGCGGAGTTCAGTTGAACGCTCCAGGGAGAATTCGGCTTTGTGCCGAACTGCCCGGTTCCGTGAAAACTTGATTGCGGCAAGTCGATGCTGAGTGTGCCCGTGCGCATTTCATCGGCCAGCAAATCCCAGACGCCCTTAACCTCCAGATTGACCGCAGGATTGTCGCTGCGCTCAGTCAAATCCCAACGATGCACCTGCGTCGCGCGAGCCTGCAATTCGTAGTTCCAGGTTCCAGGGGCCGGATTACTCTCTCCCTCTTTGGCCACTCCTACACTGGCCAACCCGTCCAATGCAAATTCCCCACGCACTCCGAAGTCGTTTCCTGTCGCCAGCCGGAATAGATCTGCCAACGATACTCTGTCCCAGTGCACCTGCACCCTCGCCGGCTGCAAGCGTGCCGACGTCCCCGCCACATCTCCGCGCACATACAGAATACCCGCTGACTGCAAAGCTACACCGCTGCGCCAGGGCTTTGCCTCCAGATTCAACTGCCAGCGCCCTGGCCCGATCTGCTCTACATCGCCAGAAACATCGGTAAACGCAAACGGACGCTTCTCATCTTCGAATTTGAAATTGATTCGTCCTTCGTCAAATTCAATTTTCTGAAGAAAATTACTCGAACTGGCGGGCTGTCGCGGGCCATAGGAACTGGAATTCCCACTGCTGGCAGTTTTCCCGGCTAATGACGGCGGAAGCCAGTCTTCCAGATTCCATCGGCCGCTGGCGTTTCTGACGAGAATCAAGCTGGGTCGGGTCAACAGCATCGTACCGAACGAAAAATGTCCGGTCAGCAACCCCATCCACCGCAACCCGGCCTGCATCCTTTCCGCGCGCAAGAAATATTCATGTCCAAACGCCGGATCTTCTCCAACCGTAATCCCTTCCATGTCCAGCCGCGGCATTGGAAGCACTTCCGCCGAAAATTGATTGACTCTTACGGGGCGTCCGAACGCTCGCTCCAGGTGGGCTATCAAGTAATCATGCATCCGGTGTGTCCGCAGGGCGAATGACACACCGAGCTGCATCCCTACGACCAGTGCCGCTGCCACAAAAGCCCACTTCCACAATTTTTGGATGGCATTCATGATGTCGATGGGAGTTTCTCAGACCAGACCGGAAAAGTGTAGTCGCCTCTGCTTATTATCGCTCAATGAACCGTGTGCAGCATGCGGTTCCATCGCGTTCGCGCAGGAAGGTGCAGCAAGGTATCAAAAATCCCAACAATCCGTTGTCCAAACGAACTCTCGCCGTAATCGCTAGTATTGGCCTCGATCGACCAATAAATCAGGAATGGCCGCCCCATGATTGCATCCCGGTCGACGAACCCCCAATACCGGCTGTCCAGGCTGTGGTCGCGATTATCGCCCATTGCGAAATATTTTCCGGACGGCACGACGATCTCGTCGCCGACGACATATTTGCCAAGTTCGTGTGCCCATTCGGGCTGCACCGGCGAAAGAAATATCTGATTCCCGACCGGAGGAAACGAGTAATTCAACGGATCGTTCCCGAATGACGAATCGTGCACCACATACGGCTCATTGAGCGGTTTCCCATCGATGTACACCTGCTGGTCTACGACCTTTAAATGGTCGCCCGGCAGTCCGATCACACGTTTCACAAAGTGCGGGTGATCCTGGTATGGGAATTTGAAGACGATAATGTCGCCACGCTGCAATTCCCGATACGGCAGAAACTTGTCGTACCACTCGCCACGGCCGCCAAAAATAAATTTATTGACGAGAAGGTGATCGCCAACCAGCAAGGTCTTTTCCATCGAAGGTGAGGGAATTTTGAATGCCTGAACCACAAAGCTCGTTCCAAACAGCGCCAGGATCACCGTCACCAGTAGCGATTCCAGGTATTCCGAGATGGTTGTCTCGCTCGAGCGGGACTCTTCAGGGGCCCGTTCTGGAAGGACTTCCAGAGATAACTGGGCTGATTCTTCGGCCAATACGACCGGATCCGGCGAAATCGTCTCATCCGGCATCAGATTTCGCCTCTTCCTTCGCTGCTTCCTGCGCCAGTAAAAGTTTTTCGAGCGTGCTGCGCGCGGCCTTCTGCTCCGCTTCCTTTTTTGTACTGCCTTCCGCGCTCGCCATCCGCTCTCCCTTTACCCAGACTTCCACCAGGAAGGTCTTTTGATGATCGGGACCGCTTTCTCCGGCCAATTTATATTCCGCAGGCAGATCACCGCGCCCCTGCAGAAATTCCTGCAAAGCGCTTTTCCGGTCTGACTCGGAAATGTCCTCACCCCGCTCGAGGGCCTGCAAAAAGACTGTCCTCGATAGCAGGTCACGAGCGGGGTCCAGCCCGCCATCCAGATAGATAGCTGCCACTACGGCCTCGAACGCATCCGCCAGAAGTGCCGGCTTGTCTCGTCCGCCAGTCTTCTCTTCCCCGCGCCCCAGTCGCAAATGATCTCCGAGGCTCAATCGCCGCGCACTGATCTCGAGCGAGTGAGCGTTCACGATCCTCGCCCTGCTCTTCGATAATTGTCCTTCGGACCATTCGGGAAAAGTGACCAGAAGGTATTCGCTGGTCAACAGTTCGAGCACCGCGTCGCCCAAAAATTCCAGTCGCTCGTTGTCCTGAATCTCAGAACCAGCGAATGAAATTTCTTCTCCCCGCGCAGCACGCAACTCCGGCACCGCTGAACTGTGTGTCAGGGCGCGCTCCAGCAGGCTCGCTTTCCTGAACTCATAACCGAGCCGTTCGATCAGCCGGACATCATCCTCGCGAGGCATTTTTTGTCTTCATGCCAGGGTACCGCGGACAGGCTTGTCCGATCACCCTCCTACTTCGGCACGCTCAATTGTGTGGCTCCCAGCTTCTTTGCTTCGTCGATTCCGCTCTTGCAGGTCGCCTGAAGCGAACTTTGGATCGCAGCGCATTTTGTGAACGCGCTGACTGCGTCATCGAAATGCGAAGTCTTTTCGTTAGAAATGCCCAGGATCAGGAAATTGACCGGATCGGGATTGGTATCGTATTTGTTGGCTTGTTCGAGATTCGGGATGGCTTCGGCGTATTTGCCGCGGCGAAACGCCACCAGCCCCAATCCGCTGTAGGCCATCGCCTGCACCTGATTTTTCGCGGCAATAAATTGCTCATCGGTAACACCGGCAGGCTTCGCGATGGTTGGCACCAGCTCGAGTGCCTGCTTGGAGTACTTTTCGGCTTCGTCGAGTACTTTGGTTTTTTGCTCGGCGGTCATCGTGTTGCTGATCGAGCGTGGCAATGTGGAACCCAGAACGGCCATCGTCTGCGCGTCGTTCGGCTGGATCGCCAGTTCTTTTTCTCCTGCAGCTTCCATCTTGTCGAGTTGACCCATGCCCAGATACCCACGAACCTGCCAGCTGAGCACTTCAGAGCGATAACGGCTTTGCGGATATTTCGTCAGGAAATCATCGCCCATTTGCAGTTTCTTTGTCACCGCAGCCGAGTCCGTCACGGGCGCTTCTCTGAACGCTTTGATCGCCGTATCTTCTTCCGCGTTCACTGGCGGTGCCGCGTTATCCAATGTCAAGGGCTGTGCCGATGTCTGCGATTTGTCGGTCTGCGGGGGTGTCGTCGCGGGCGGTGTCCCTTGCGGCGCTTGTCCATAGGCCGCCGCTCCCCCCAGCAATCCCGCGATTACGAGTGCCACCCGAAAATATTGCCTCATACCTGTCATCTTCAATCTCCTTCCTTTTTCTCAGGGCCGTTCCGCAGGCTTCCTGGTTTCCAACTCACTTAAACCCCTCTTCGCAGCCAACTGTGCCTGCGCCGGGGCTCCCTGTACATCGATTGCGGCCTGGAATTCCGACTTTGCGCGCTCTAGATCACCTTCATCCTCGAGCACCCGTCCCAAATACACATGCGACCATGACATCACCATTGGGTCATCAGTGGCTGCATGGTCCCCCGTTGTCAGCTGACCGAAGACCTGTTTTGCACGCGGACCATCATGATCAAGCAATGCCACCAGCCCCAACCCGTACCTGGCCCTGACTTGTTCCGGATATTTCGCCAGTACGGTATTAAAGGAGACCTCGGCCGCACGGGGATTTTTCGCCGCTATTTCACGTTCACCGTTTGTCAGTGCCGTGATCATTTGCTGGTCATTTGGAACAGTCGTTACTGCGGCAGCTTTTCTGCGCGCCAGATCTTCCTTGTTCAATTCCTCGGCTTGGGCTTGACTGTTCGCCGGCGCAAACTTAATCGCGGCTATACGGGTTTCTTCCGCCTTCAAATCGATTCCCCGAACCATGTCCGGAAAATAATTCCTCATGGATGGGTCACTTTTTTCGTAACCGGCAAGCGCGTTGTAGAGGGTCCGCACCATTACATATCCGGATTCATCGTCAGTCACCAATACCGCTTCCTTTTCCCCAGGCGACATTTTTTTAAGTTTCAATTCCACCGCTCGCACCATACATTCCGAAAACCAGGAGAAATAATCCTCGTGCATGTTTTCCGGGAGTCTGGGTGCCTTCGCCGCCAATTCATACAGGGGTCGCTTCACCACCACGACATGCGAGTACATCAGTGGCAGCGGATCCAGCAGGAAATGCAGGTAAGCATGCCGCACAACATCGGTGGGTAGATCCTCCCTGCCACTCAGGATAATCGCATAGTGATCCGCATAATTTCGAACATTGGTGATTCGTCCAACCAGCGGCTCCACGATAATAGTGAACGTGCGCGGATCATTCACGTTTGAGAGTTCACGCAGGTAGCTGGTGCAGACCAGAACAATCTGTGAAATCGACTCGTGCAAATCTTCAATGTCCCGGTTGTAAACCGGCTGCACTTGCCTCCACAACTGCCCGATATTCTGTTCGATGTAATAACTGGATAACAGGTCGCTGAATCCTTCGAGTTGAATCACTTCAGGTGGCAGTTCATCGCGGCGCATCACCGGCTCAAATCGTGGTGCAGGGCCGGCGACCAGTCCGAACCACACATAGCGCGACAGCATGGCGCCGGTGTCCTTCAGATTGTGCTGGCGGTAAAAATCGCGCACTGCTTCTACTGCAGGTCCCTTCTGCAGCTTCAAGCGTTCACGCATCTGGGCGCGATAGGTCGACCAATGATCGGCGTTCACATCTCCCTCATACCCGGCGGCATACAGGGCGCACATGGTCGTGAACATGGCTTCGCTTCCGTCAACACTAACGTTAGTAACCGGGGCAGGGTTTCGCTGGACCTGCGGGGCAGGACGTGTCGCCTGTTTTGAAGGCGGAACAATGACCGTGGGCGCCTGCGAAGCAGGTGTTTGCGCACTGCCCGGTGTCGCAAACAAAAACAGTCCGATCAGCACGGTGAACGCACATCGGATTGAGACTCTTCGCTTGATCATTAAGTTTAGTTTTCGCGGCAGATCGCTTGGAGCGGGCGAAATCCTGACCGGCTTAGGAGGCTTTCTCTGCAGTCTCCGGGAATTGTTTTGTATTCAGTCCTCGCACAGCCTCGGCCTTTTGCCAATGTACAAGCGCCCTCCACATCCGTCAAGGAATTGCCTGCGATTTTTCCTCCCCCCGAGCAGTTG
Organism: Candidatus Acidiferrales bacterium; assembly: GCA_963723725.1. Classification (GTDB taxonomy): domain Bacteria; phylum Acidobacteriota; class Terriglobia; order Acidiferrales; family UBA7541; genus Acidiferrum. Next base: position 857,799 of record CAVRSA010000003.1, on the reverse strand, counting down.
ACACTTCATTGGATGTCAGCACCTTCCTGATCGGTCGCCCCCGCCTCAAGCACCGAACGCAGCGCACACGGGGTGCACGCAGGCCCGATAAGGACCGGTAACCAGCCTTGCCCGCTTGCCAATTTCCGTAGGGTTTTGCTACCAATGGAGGACCAATCTAAGGGAGCAAGACCTGATGTCTCGTACGTACCGCTCGACCGCTGCGCTGAATTTCCTTTTGCTATCGACGAGTTTCGCTCTTGACATACCCGGTCGTGAGACAATTGCGGCGCAATCTCCTGTGGGCAGCGGAGCCACCCGGCCGAATTCTGCCGCTTCCGCCAGCTCATCCGGCGCTGTGATCCTGTCGAAGACATTCACCCTTTCAGGAAGCAAGGTCTGGACCGACACTGGCATCACTTTAGAACCGGGCCAGCGACTCGTCGTCACGGCCGATGGCAAGCTCCGCTATTCCGATGCCAAGACCGATAACGGACCGGAAGGGCTTACGCGCGGGTACAAGGATCTGATTCGTATTCTTCCTGTGAACAGCCAGGGGCGCGGAGCGCTCATTGCCAGGATTGGCGATGCCGATGTGGCTGAGCCCTTTTTTCTGGGGGCCAGCAAGGAGTCTATTTCTCCGATCAGCGGCAAACTTTTTCTTGGAATAAACCAATCGCAATCGGACCCTGGCGATGGCTCTTATACCGTGAAACTTTCTGTCTATGCCTCGAGTGACGCAAGACCGCGGGAAATCGCTCGCGTTGTGCCGGACATGCCGGGCATCGATAACGCCCTTTTCTCCCGCGTTCCCCGGCGCATCACGGACAAGGACGGCAATCTGGGTGACATGGTGAACTTCCTGATTATCGGCGAGGAAGATCAGATGAAGAGGGTTTTTACGGAAGCCGGCTGGGTCAAAGTCGACGCTGATGTGAAAGACACGATCCTCAGTGGCATTCTCGCCAGTATGTCCAAAGAGTCCTATTTGACGATGCCAATGAGCCCTCTTTATCTCTTTGATCGGCATCAGGATTATGGTTGGGCTCATGCCGAGCCCATCGCTGTCGTGGCTTCACGCAATCACTTGCGGATCTGGAAGGCACCCTTCACGGTCAAAGGCCAGGTGCTCTGGGTCGGAGCCGCAACACATGACATTGGGTTCGAGAAAGATCAGCGCAACAACGGCATCACCCACAAAATCGATCCTGATATCGATCTTGAACGCGATTACGTCGAGAAAACGCTCTCTTCGACCGGGCTCGTCACCGAGAAAATGCACTTCCTCCCGCCGAATCCGATGACCTCCGCCCGGACCGCGACCGGGGGTTCCTTCCATTCAAACGGCCAGGTTCTCGTTTTAAAATTGGCTCCCGAAATACAAGAGGCACCCGCCGCATATAACTGATTGGTAACTACGACCGCTTCTATACACGCGTCTCCCAGTACCACTATGAGTTTTCACTTGCTTCAAACCCCTTCGATAACCGCTTTTTCCTTGACAAACACACCGTTTTGAAAAAGTATGCCGATCCAGGTGAGGTTCCTCTTTGACCTTGTCACTGAGTAAGAATCGCTCACAATTACTTGGGGAGGCTTCATGGAAACTGCAATTGGAGTTTTTGATTCGAGGGAATCCGCAGAAAGCGCAGTCAAAGAGTTGATCCAGAACCATGTTCCGCAGGAATCAATTATTTTCCTGACTCGTTCCGAAACTGAAGCAATGAGTTTTGGAAAAGATCTCGGTAAATATGCTGGTGGATTTATGGGAGGCGCCGTCGGAGCGACCGCAGGTTGCGTTGGAGCGGCTCTCGCTCTGATCCCGGGCTTCGGGCAGATTTTTGCTTTGGGTGTTGGCGGAGCAGCATTACTGGGCTACCTCGGATCGCGCGCCGGTGCTTCGATCGCAGGCGGTGTGGCCGACGACACGAGTGCCCCTAAACCAGCCGGTGATGACAAGGCCCATGAGGAGATGTCTCATTTCCTCGAGGTACTAAAAGGTGGTCGTTCCCTTGTTCTGGTTCAAACCGAATTCCAGGAAGTTGCCGGCGCCGCCTCAGCAGTGCTTAACCGGTTAGGCCTGGGCAAGCAGGCTCCCTCGACCTCAAGGTCACAGTCTTCCGTCCGCGAAGTGCAGGGGATTCATGTCGTCGATCTCCGTGGCAAGATTGCGTTCCACGACGGAAACACCAAGTTACGCGAAACAATTACTACCTTCATCAATTCCGGCGGCGCACCCAAAATTCTGTTGAACATGAAGGATGTCGATTATGTAGACAGCTCAGGAATTGGAGAACTCGTTCGGAGCCAGATGGCTATTCGTAAACAGGGTGGCCAGATCAAACTGACCAACCTCAGCAAGGTGGTGAATGATCTCCTGAATGCCACTTCATTGAACAAGGTCTTTGACATTCAACGGGATGAAGCGACGGCGCTTCAGTCTTTCACTTCCTCTGCCGGAGCGGCAAGCGCCTCCACATAGAGGCCGAAAATTCAGCAGACATCTTGTCGTCACCGGATCGAAAACAAAAAAGGCCTCGCGCAGAAAGCACGCGAGGCCTTTTCACCTCAATGCTACTTCGCCGTCACTCTCATCGCTATACGGCGATTCTTTTGCTTACCTTCTTCGGTAGAGTTGTCTGCCACAGGGTGCTCTTCGCCATATCCCTGCGCTTCTAGCCGCGAAGGATCGACGCCCAGTTTTACCAGCGCGTCCTTTACATTCTCCGCACGAGCTTCAGAAAGCTTCTGGTTTGCTGCCTTGTCTCCCGTATTGTCGGTATATCCGCCGATCTTTAACTTCACGTTCGGATAGGCCTTGAGGATGGCTGCGATGTTTTGCAGCTGGTCCTGAGAAGCGGGCTGAAGCGTTGCGGAACCAGTATCAAAGAGCAAGCGGTCAAAATCAAACCACACGTCCTTTGACACCGGCTGACTTGGATCCTGAATGAACTTCAGCAGCTTGTTTTCGACTCCCAGCTGCGGCACATTCAATTCGGTTCCATCTGGCAGCTTCACCTTGAAGAAATCCCCCAGAGCGGCCCATGCGGCATTCACCGTGTCGCTCGCCTTTGATACTGTGTTCTCTACCGCGGGCTTTACCGCATTGGTATCCACACTCACTTTGTTTGTGTCGAGAGCACGATAGACCAGCCAGCTCAAAAGCAGTGCGCCCAGAATTCCTAATACGACTAACCAGCCCGCGCCCTTGCCGATCCCCGACTTTTCTTCTACAACGCGAGTGGCGACGGCCGGGGCGGATTTGTACGCGGCTGGCGCACCACTAAAGAATCCGGCTGGAACGTACTTGCTCAAATTCGGAGCTTCTGCGGTCAGCATGCTCGAAAGTGAACCGAGATTGAGCGATCCGGCAGCATGGAGCTTCGCAAAATATCCCAGGATGAGCGGAATCGCGGTTTTCAGCAGTCCACTGGCAGACGCCGCACTGATGCCCGCCTTTTGCGACAGCAAATCTGTCACCTGGCTCTGGTTTCCGCCAAACACCATGGGCAGGAACTTATTGACCAAATCCCCAACCCCGCCGCCTGGTGCACCGCTGGCCAGCGAGCCCAGGCTACCCAGAATGTTCTGTCCCGAACTTCCGCTTACCATATTCACGATCTGGCTCAGGAAATTTGTATCTCCCACCTTGCTTGCCAGCCCGCCCAGTGTTGCAGCTGTTGCTGTTCCCAATCCCGTGTCTAGCGATTGCTGTGATACCCCAAGGCGCGCCGCCAAAGATTGCTTCATTTCTGGCGTAACCATTGCCAGAATTCCATCCAACATAGAATTTGCCACGGAGTGACCTCCTTCATTTTATTTAGTTTTGTGTGAATTGTTTCTTGGGCGGAAGGAAGACTTTATACCCTTTCTACGTGAACGCCTAGTTCTTTCTTCCCAGACCGCGAGAGGCCTCGCGCGAGAGAATTTTACCGGCCTATTCAACCTGTTGCTCACCGCGAAGCGGCGATTGCCAATTCCTTGTCGCGAGCCAGTTGCCAGAGCCCGATGTACGGCTTCAGTTCTTCCATCATCCGTGCAAACTGCGTCAGGTCAAGAGACTGTGCTCCATCGCTGATCGCTTTTTCCGGTGCCGGATGTGCTTCGACCATCAGCCCGTCGGCACCAATCGCGACACCAGCGCGCGCTACCGCAGGTACCAGGCTGCGCTTTCCAGTCGCATGGCTCGGATCGAGCAGCACCGGAAGATGTGTCAGTTCATTCAAGACGGGGATCGCGGAAATATCACACGTGTTGCGGGTAGCAGTCTCAAATGTCCGTATTCCCCGTTCGCATAGAATCACATCGGGATTTCCATGCGCCACGATGTACTCGGCACTCATCAGCAACTCCTTGATGCTGCTGCTTAAACCCCGTTTCAACAACACAGGACGCCCGCACTTCCCGAGCGCTTTCAACAGCATGAAGTTTTGCATGTTCCGCGCCCCAACTTGCATAACGTCCGTATATTGCGCCACCAGGTCCACATCGCGGTCACCCATCACTTCTGTAACAATGCCGAGCCCGGTCGCCTTCTTCGCTTTCTCTAATAGCTTCAAACCCTCTTCTTCCATTCCCTGAAAATCATAGGGGGATGTGCGAGGTTTGAACGCTCCTCCGCGCAGCAACTTTGCTCCTGCCTTTGCCACGCCCTCTGCAGCCTTCATGATCTGCTCTTCCGACTCGACAGAACACGGACCTGCGATGACCACAAATTCTTCGCCGCCAATTTCAGTGCCAGCAATCTTGATCCGGGTCCTGCCCTTCCGGAATTCCTTGCTCACGAACTTGTACGGAGCAGTGATCCGCATCACGTTATCGACCTGGGGCATCGCTTCGACCGATTCCATGCATGCGGTGACGTCGCCGACTCCGACAACACCAATCACCACGCGTTCTTCTCCTTCAATCGAGTGCACTTTGTATCCAAAGTGCCTTACGATTCCGGTTACTTCATCGATTTCTTCCCGCGTCGAATGCAGCTTCATTGAAATAATCATCGGTATGCCCTTTTCTCCTGGCCGCTCTCGATCTGAAAATAAAAAAGCCCACTCGATTTGCGAGTGGGCCAGAACTCCAGAATGCCTCTGAATCTAGATACAGGCCCCCCGCTTCCGGCTGCTCCGGTTCGTAAATCGCCGCCAATACGAGTAAGGCGCAAATTTCACAGGTGGGAGTTTATCCTTTCCCGGTCAAAACGCAAGCCAAGATTCCCTTATAACCGCCATTAGCAATCTACGGGAACAGCAGGATTGCGATGCGGAATTGCGTGAATCCGTCCCCGGAGCCTTCGCAAGCCCCTACGGCGGCGCTATGATATTTGGCACTTCGCACTTTCTGGTCGATGTCTTCCGGCAAGCGGCTCAGATCAGTCGTTTCATAGTGCAGAACCGCCAACGGTTTCTTTCCCGCGAAACCTTGCTTCATGCTGCAGGTCTGGCGCGCGTCAGAAGTTTCCTTCACCACTTTCAGATTACGCGAAACGAGCAGCTGTTCGACCTGCGATTCCTGCATGGCAAGATCGATCGACGGAACGGCTTGCGAAAAATCCTCCACCGCAAAAAGGGTATTTCCGTTTTGCACCACAGCGATTCCAATCGCATTCATATCACCTGCCAGTAGGTTCGCGCGATGTGGCGGCGAGTTCATCCATTGCGTCTCCAGTCCGGCAACCGTCGGACCTTCAGCGACGTTCTCCGCAATCACGCTGAAGCGTGCTCCGCTCTGCGTTCCGCGATCCTCAAGCGAAGCTTCGCCGGGGAACTGATGCGACAGGGTCCTGCGCTGGGCCATGAGTTCTGCATGCTTGCGCGAAGAAGTCGCCAGCGATTCGTCCCACTGATAGGCCGGCAAACCAGCTGCGGCGCGATCGCGATTGGCAGCATCGAATAATGCCGCTTCGGGCGAACCCGCCTGAGGCCGGGAACCTTGAGCAACGGCACCCGAACCATGAGCCGTCAAGAGTACTGAGATCGCGAACACTGCAGAAATTGCGTAGCCGCGCAGAACAAATGCCATGGAATAGGCTCCTCAGAGTATTGAACACGGTTACAGGGAAAATGTTGATCGATATTTCCCCCTATGAGGCAGGAAACATAGCTGGTCCTCGGAACAGGTGGGCAACACCAGGAGTCAGGGAGCGGGCCCCGCATGCGGCCGGAAAATGCCGCTATCCCCGGACGTGGACCGCGCTGAAGCTCATCACCACGTGACCGCCGGCCATCGGGCGGCCGAAGCTCATCATCGGGCGGAAGCGCGAAAAGAGCAAAATCTGATCCAGTTGGTGGCGCAACTTCGGCGAATCGGAACCGGACAAAATGCGATACGTGCTCATACCGCCTTCCGCGTCGACGGTCACATCGACGAGGAGATCGTTTTGCAGAATTACATCGGGGTGCTGCTCTTCCGGATCCGTGCCAGTCGGCCCACCGGGATTATCAGAAAGCGCGATCAATTCCGCTGGCCGCCAGAGACCTACGGGTTGATCGTTAGGATTTGCCTGGACGGTAATGCCCGGCAGAATCATATGCAGTACAAAGACGAAAACAACGATCGCCCCGAACAACCCTCCCGTCGCCGGAACCGTCAAGGGACGATATGTATTCTCGAAGAGAACCTCGGCGCGATCCTTCAGATGCTGCCAACGGCTGCGCCAGTCCTGCGTCGATTGTGCTTGCGCAGCGGCTACCTTGATACGTATGGCCAGATCGGCAGGGGGAACCGCGCGGGGCATTTTAGAAAGCAACACGCCCAGCTTGCGGTAGCGCTGCAATTGTTCACGACAATCCGAACAGTTTTCCAGATGGGCGCGCATTTCCTGTCGTTGCTCGGGACGTGCACTAGAAAGAACGGCGTCGTCCAGATACCCAGCGAGCTGTGTATAAACCTTCTCGCACTTCATGGGAGTTCCTCACGCATCATCATGTGACGCGACATTGCTGGTGTTTCAGAAATAGTCTGGGCTACGCGCACATGGGCTGCTTCGAAGCCCACTTGCAATCCAAATGATCTCCCGGATGACGCCTCGTGACGCACGTTAGGTGATTCCGGTTCGCGCTGGCCAAGCAGCGGTTCAAGAATCTCCTTCAATGCGCGGCGCCCGCGCAGGATACGGGACTTCACTGTGCCGATTGTGCAATCCAGCACTTCAGCCACTTCCTCGTAGCTGAGACCTTCAAGATCACGCAAGATTACCGCAGAGCGAAAAACCTCCGGAATCTGCTGCAAGGCGCCCTGCACTGCTACCCGAATTTCATGCGCGGCGAGCTGATCGAACGGAGTGGCAGCCAGATCTTCGATCTCGATCGGAGCAGTTCCGTCTTCCGGTTCGGCGTCAATCGAGACGTTCTTCTGAAGGTGGCGCTTGAACCACCTACGATGGTTCAGGGCTTCGCGAATTGCGATGCGATAGAGCCAGGTCTTCAGCGAACTTCCCCGGCGAAAACTGCGAATTCCTTTAAAGGCCTTCAAAAACACTTCTTGGGAAGCGTCAGCGGCGTCCGACGTGTCACCGAGCATGCCGAGGATCAAACTGTAGACGGGAGCATGGTAGTGGGTGACGACCCACTCAAAGGCAGTCTCCGAGCCGGCTTGCAATTCAGAAACAAGCTCGGTCTCATCCTGGCCCCAAGAAAGGGCGCTGGCCCAATCGGACACGTGGTGCCTTTCCAGCTCCGCTAGCGACGCGCACCGGAGCTTACCGGCTAGCTTAGTCGGCCAACGAGGCCAACTTTTGTCCGCTCTAGGTATTAGACACCGGAGCGGGGCGAAGTGTTTCCCGGGTAAGTACTCCCGAGGCGGACATTGTGGCACCAGGGGCTCGCGGATGCAATGACACCAAGGTCCTGGAGCTCGGACGCGGGCGCCTTGATGCCAGTTGGTCCGCAAGTGCGGGAACGACTGGGCTTAGCGGAGGGCAGGCATTTTGACCGGAGGGTCGCCCAGCGGGCTCAAACGGGGCCCCACCAAACAGCGAGATAAAGATCACTTTACGAGTTGCCTCTGCGCTAATCGCTGTGATGCAATCAGGAAATCTCTGCCATGAAAACTGCAGAGTGAGAATGTGAAAGTGCGGTTGGTAATCTGGAGGGGCGCAGTGGTGATTCACCTGTTCGGGTTTCAGTGGAAGCCGGGCTTGGCAGACGAGGCCAAGGCACGCGTCGCAAGGGAGATTCGAGCGCTGCAGGGGGAGATTCCCGGGTTGCTCGAGACGCATGTGGGCGCCAATTTCTCGCCGCGATCGTTGGGGTATGCTTTTGGCGGAGTGATGAAGTTCGTCGATCGGGCAGCCCTCGAGGCGTACCAATCGCATCCAGCGCATCGTAAATTACTCGAATGGCTGATGCCCCTGATTGAGGCGGTCGAACTGGATTTCGAGGGATGAGCGAGCGGAAAACGTAGAAGAAATTCAGGCAACGGATCAGAGAGAATCCCCGAAGGCCGCAACTAGGGAAAAACTGAAGTCCTGACGCCGGTCTGTACAGTTAAGTCAGGTGAGGAGTCTCATGTGCAGGAATATCAAGACGCTTTTTAATTTCGAACCGGCAGTAACCGACGAAGAGGTGCGGGCGGCTTCGCTGCAGTTCGTACGGAAGATCAGCGGATTCAACAAGCCGTCGAAAGCCAATGAACTGGCGTTCGCGCGTGCGGTGGACGAAATCGCGGAAGCCTCGATGAGGTTTTTGCGGGGATTAGCGACCAGTGCGCCACCGAAGAACCGTGAAAAGGAGGCTCTCGAGGCTAAGCTGAGGTCAGCGGCCCGGTTCGGTCGGCCTGCCGAGAGCTGAAAACACCGTGGTCGACAAGTCGCTTCGAAACCTAGCCAAGCGTCACCGAATCCAGGTAGCGGGCCACGGAAGCGGGCCAATGGAATTTGTCGGTGATGGCTTTTTGCAGTGCCTGCGCGGCTTCGGGTTCACCGTGGGTGAGGTAGGTTTGCTTGGGAGTGGCTTGCAGCCCGCTCAGCCAGCGCAACAGTTCGCTCTTGCCAGCGTGGGCAGAAAATTGTCCCATCTCGACGATTTCAGCATGTACAGGAACGGTCTGGCCGTAGAGATTTAGAGTCTTGGCCCCATCCTCTAGAGCGCGCCCGCGAGTACCTTCCGCCTGGAAGCCGCCAAGAATAACGCAATTACGGGCATCGCCTAGTCGATTCGCGAGATGGTGCAGGACGCGCCCTCCCGTAACCATGCCGCTGGCTGAAACGATGATGCATGGAGTTGTAATCCCGTTGATGGATTTCGATTCCTGAACGGTGCGCGCCAGGTGGAATCCCTTGATGTTTAGCGGATCGCCACCGTTCTGTTCGTCGCGAGAAAATTGCAGGTCGTGATCTTCCTTGTGCTTGAGGTAGAGATCCGTGGCACTGAGCGCCATCGGACTGTCGACGTACACGGGAACAATGGGCACGCGCTGCAACCGCTCAAGCTGGTTCAGATAATACATAAACGTTTGCGTGCGGCCGATGGCAAACGCGGGAATCACAATGGAGCCGCCACGCTTGACGACTCGATTGACGATCTCGCCCAAGATGATAAGGGGATCGCCATCGGGATGATCGCGATCGCCGTAGGTCGATTCGCAAAGGAGCAGGTCGATCTGCTTGGTGACAGGTGGCGAGGGATCGTTGAGGATGGGTTGATCGTAACGGCCAACATCACCCGAAAACACGATGACCGTCTTCTTCCCGTCTTCAGTAATTGTGAGCTCGAGACTCGATGAGCCCAGAATGTGACCGGCATCGTAGGACTCGATATGAAAGTTAGGCGAAATGTCGAAGCCGCCGTTTCGCGGCATGGGGCGCAGCAGGCGAAGGACGGGGTCGACGTCATCGCTCGTATAGAGAGGGACCGGATTGGGGTGCTTGCTCCACTTGTTGCGGATGGCGTTGGCCGTGTCCTCTTCCTGCAAGTGGCCGGAATCCTTCAGCAGTAGCGTGGTGAGTTCGATGGTCGCCGGATTAGCGAAAATGGTCTTGTTGTACCCGCTGCGCACGAGTACCGGCAGCCAACCAGTATGGTCAAGATGCGCATGTGTGAGTATGGCGAAGTCAAACGACTTGGGATCAATAGGAAGTGGGTTCCAGTTTCGATCAGTAAGGTCACTGGTGCCCTGGAACAGGCCACAGTCGACGAGCAGGCGTTTGCCAGCTGCCTCGACAAGATACTTGGAACCTGTGACACAACCTGCAGCGCCCAGAAACGTCAGTTTCGCCATGGTGAAGGCATTCTACACAAGTTGGGTGGGCAGGCGATGAAAAAGGAGTGAAACAAGTCCAGAAGGGTCGAAGGAGTACAGAGAAAACCACAAGTTTTGGCATAGCCGATGGGTTCTGCACCGATGTCTGAAGAAGTGGAAGAGAAGCCTCTAAATCCTAGCTTCTTTGACTGCCTACCGGACCTTCTGGTGTCTTTCAGGCAATACGGTTCGATTACACGATGTCGCCCAACTATGGGCTCGCTCAGAACGCCAAACGTTAGATAGTAAGCTTTCGTTGACGTAGATTCCTCATACACCTAATATCGACGCCCAAAAGGCGGGCTCATCCGCTTGTGGGCTTCGGGCCCTTGTCCTCCTCGAGGAGATCCACAATGGGAAATCAAGAACAAGCAGTGCTTCATTGGTCCCCTCCCCGTTTGTTCGCCTTTCGATTCGCGTCTCTATATCTGGTGATCTACAACTTGCCCTTTCCTTTGGGCTCGCTTCCTTACACCGATGCGCTCTCCGACAAGTATCAAATCCTCTGGGAGACGATCGTCCCGTGGGTAGGCAAGCACATACTTCACTTGCGCCGCCCTGTTGCCTACACGCCGTACATTGGAGATACACCGTATGAATACGTGAATGTTTTCTGTTTCCTCGTCCTGGCTCTGGTCGGTGCTGCGGTATGGTCTGCCTCAAAGCGAGCTGCCGCGAATCACGAGAGGCTGCAAGCTTGGCTATTATTTTATGTCCGGCTCGCCGTGGGAGCCGCTCTGTTGAATTACGGAGCCGGCAAGATTTTCCAGCGCCAGTTTGCGGATCCCGATCTGTACAAGCTGCTACAGCCCCACGGTGCAGCCACTTTGATGGATTTGTTGTGGACCTTCATGGGAGCGTCTCGCGGCTATCGTATTTTTACCGGCTGCGTCGAGTTGTTCGCAGGGATTTTGCTTTTCATTCCACAGACGGCGACCATTGGAGCGCTCATCGGCATTGCGGCCCTCACCAACATCTTCGTTCTCAATATTTTTTACGGCGTGTGGGTTAAACTCTATTCTTTCCATCTGCTACTCATGTGTATAGTTCTTGTTTCGCCCCAGACACGCCGCCTGGTCAACTTTTTCGTGCTGAACCGAACTGCGGAGCCCGAACGTCGGACCCCACTCTTTAGCGGTAATCGTGCTAACGGGGGTGCTTTGGCGATGCAGATATGTCTATGCGGGTTTCTGGTCTGTTATAACCTCGCGCAGGCGCGGACGCTTGAAAGACAACAATTGGCCGCGAGGCCGCCATTTTACGGCATATGGATGGTGGATGAGTTTTCCTATGCGGGAAATGTAGTTCCGCCACTGCTAACCGACAATACTCGCTGGCAAAGAGTTATTTTCGAATATCCAAAAGGGGTTGGCATTCAGTCCATGAGCGGATCCTGGCATGGTTACTGGCTCGAGCGCGATATGGGGAAAAAGACATTCAGGATGGAAAAGAACGGCGACCCTCCTCGTGAATTTGCGTTTGAGTTTACATTCTCGAGCACTGATCCTCAGTCGCTGGCGCTGGACGGACGGGACGCCGGGAACGCGATCCACGTTACCCTTCATCGCGTGGATGAAAAGCGGTTTGTGTTGATGGACCAAAAAATTCACTGGATCAATGAAGGCAAGGACGATTGAGCTTGCAATTCAATCTCATAAAGTCCGTTCTGTGCACGGGATACTAGCCGCAGCAGCTACCACGCGCCATCCTCCTTTGAATAGCAATTCCATTGGCGCTGGTCGCTGTCATCTAGCGCGAGTAATGAAGCGCAACGCATCCTGATTTGAATAACTTCGACTCAACAAGTCTTAATTGCAATTTCTCCGGCAGGCTAACACCCTCAAGCAGCCGTCTCCCCGCGCCGGCAAGGGTGGGCCCAATGACAAAACGATATTCATCCACCAGGCCAAGCGCCATAAGTTGCGAAGAAACATCTACACCACCGACCAAAATATTTTTGCCTTGTTCCTGTTTCAACTTAAGTATTTCGTCGCGAAGGTTGGTACGAACAATCCGGGTATTTTTATCATCAGCGGTGGCTAGTGACCGCGAAAAAACAATCTTGCTGGTGGAATCAAATGCCCGAGCAAATTCGATATCTGCTTTTGTCTCAGACTGGCTTTTGAGGACGTCAGGCCAATAAGGAACCATCAATTGGTAGGTTTTACGCCCAAAGACCTGCAGATCAGCCTCTCGCGTGAGGTTAGTAAAATATTCAAGTATTTCATCATCGACAAACTGCTTGGTGTGTTCGACGCAGCCATCCAGGGTCGTACTGATTGCGAAGATTAGCTTTCTCATTTGAGTCCTCCCTCTTGGGTCGCTAGGCATTTTCATTCTATGGTCGTCGCGAAGGGGAAAAATCGACAGTCGCAGCGAATTATTTTAATTCTGCAGGCCGCCCGGCAGAGAACTTGAGGAGAAGACTTTGCTGCCTTAGAAACCCTTTGGGTCCAAAGGTGTAAAGTATGTCTCAGGAACGACTGTTGCCAACTGTTGCCAGATTGCGCCAATATGCGGGTGTCCAAAGGGGCTTAGACGGACAGAGTGAGAATGCTTAAGTGGCAACAGACAATATTTATTGGTTTTCTGTGGTTTTCTTCATTGCCGCTCCCATCGGCTCCACAAATTGAAGAATTTTGTATAGTCCAAAGACATCCTTTACAGAAGAATGACTCGATGAGTGAAGATCGAGAAGAGTCCCGTGAGATTACCGTGGACCACTCACATGTCCGACAAAAGCCGCGTGGCCTTCACCGTACGGCTCTTTCATCCGCGCCTCCACGCCGCTCATATTCAACTGTTCGTCGTCACTTGCAATGTGTTTGGAGCATGATACACTCCCATCACTTTACCGCATTGCCATCGGCTTCTGCGATTTGAATCCGTTCAGGCGCTGTTGGTGTGCTGCATTCATCTTGATTACCTCAGGACAGCTTATGATCGCCCAGCCGCCTCATAGTCGGAAAACAATCATCATTCTTTTCGCAATTCTCGTTCTAAATTCCTTCCCCGTTTTTGGACAAGCGCGACAACGACTATTCGATCCAGTCGAGGATTCCAAACGAATAACGCTCACGGGAAATGTTCACCCATTGGCACGAAGCGAGTTCGAAGTCGGATTCGCTCCACTCGATCTTCCAATGGATCGAATGCTGTTAGTTCTCAAACGCAGTCCTGAGCAGGAAGCTGCGTTGCAACAATTGCTGCTCGATCAGCAAGACAAGGGTTCGCCCCGTTTTCGGCACTGGTTGTCACCCCAGGAATTTGGGGCGCAGTTTGGTGTGGCCGAGGAGGACATCCGCATTGTTACGGGATGGTTGCAGGCTCAGGGCTTTCATGATCTACAGGTGAGCAAAGGCCGAACCATTATCGAATTTTCTGGTACGGCTGCGCAGGTGCAGAATTCCTTCAAGTCGCCGATCCGAAAGTACTTAGTGGCAGGGGAGGAACACTGGGCCAACTCCGTTGATCCCTCAATTCCCGCCGCTTTGTCGCCAGTTGTATCAGGGGTGTTCACGATTCACAATTTCTATAAAAGACCGCAAGTGCACCTTGAAAAAAAGGCGTACGTAGCGAAGGCACGAAGAACCGCCCATCCAGAGTTTACTTCCACAACTGGCGGCCATGCTCTGGCGCCCGCCGACTATTACACGATTTATAATTTTAATCCTCTTCTAATTTCCACTTCGGCAAAAATCGCAATTGTTGGGCGCTCGAATATTAATCTACAGGACGTGACTTATTTTCATTTCTGGACGTACGACCAGGCCGAGTCAGCTCAGGTAATTTTGAATGGAACGGATCCCGGAGATCTCGGCGGCGACGAGGAACTTGAAGCGGTCCTTGATACATCGTGGGCGGGAGCCGTAGCGCCGACAGCGTGGGTGGCCCTAGTTGTTTCTCAGTCAACCTCAACGACAGATGGAGTCGATCTATCGGAGTTGTACATCATCGACAACAATCTCGCCGATGTAATGAGTGAGAGTTTCGGAACTTGTGAAGGCAACGCGACCAGCGCAGAGGCTTCAGGCGTTTCGACCTTGGCCCAACAGGCCGCGGCAGAGGGAATAACTTATGTCGTCGCTGCAGGCGATACGGGCTCTGCCGGTTGCGATTCTCACGATGCGACAACGGCGACGCATCCTCTCTCAGTCAATTTACTGGCCTCCACTCCATACACCGTAGCCGTTGGCGGAACAATGTTTAACGAGAACGGGCATGACAGCGCGTATTGGACAACCACAAACGCTCAAGCCACTCAAGAATCTGCAATTTCGTACATTCCCGAGGACGTTTGGAATGAAAGTTGCCAATCCGCTCACTCCGCCTGTAGCAATCCGGGCATTCTGGCGGGCGGAGGCGGCCCGAGTGCGCTAGTAAAGAAACCCTCCTGGCAAGGCGGAGTTACTGGCATTCCATCTGATGGTGCGCGAGATGTCCCCGATGTTTCATTAACGTCGGCAGCGCACGATCCCTACCTGATTTGCCTTGACAATTCATGTGTTCCAAACTCAGAAGGGAGCATAAGTTTCGCAGGAGTGAGCGGCACGTCCGCGGCGGCGCCTGCGTTTGCCGGAATAATGGCTCTGGTAGGGCAGAAAAATCTGGTGCGCCTCGGGCAACCGAACTTCATTTTGTATCGATTGGCTGCAGCCGAAAATTTCTCACAATGCAATGGCTCAAATGCAAATTTGCCGGCTCCGACGTGTGTCTTTAACGACGTAACTATCGGAAATAACGCCGTACCTGGGGAAGCGGGTTATGGAACATCCAGCGCATTGTACCTGAGCGGGAGAGGCTACGATTTAGCCAGTGGCTTAGGATCCGTAAATGTCACGAACTTGATCAACCAGTGGGATACCGTGTCGTTCAATCCTACGACCACGGCGTTCTCCATTAGTCCTGTATCGGCGCAACATGGTACGCCGCTAAATGTAATCGTAAATATTGCAGCAAATAGTGGTACGGGAAAACCCACGGGAGTAGCTTGGCTGCTACAAAGCGGTTACCCAACTGGCAACTTCATCGGGGACAACATTGCGGACGTTTTGACGCTAGATGCTTCTGGCTCGTTCACAGGCGTAAGTGCTCAACTTCCCGGTGGAACCTATCAGGTGAATGCACACTATGCAGGGGACGGGACGTATGCGGCGAGTGATTCCGCTCCGCCCGTACAAGTGACGATTCAGAGCGAGCCGACGACTTTAACTTTTTCCGTATTGACGCCTGACGCGACGGGCAATCTTATTCCTATCGTTTCCGCCCCTTTCGGAACTACTGTCTATTTCCAGGCGCACGTGGGTTGGGCCTCGGGCTATGGCAAACCAAGTTCCTACGTAAACTTTTGGGACAATTCATTGGGTATTGACCAAGCGTATGTGGACGCAAAAGGAAATGCACTTTCTACAGTCAACACACAGATTCCCGCAGGAACTCATTCCATCACCGCCGGATATTATGGGGACAATAGTTTCAGTTCGAGTTCAAATCTGACTCCAGTTAGTTTTACTATCACGCAGATCGCAACTTCCACGATCCTAACTTCCCAACAAACCCAACAGTCGTTGCTGCTAACAGCGACGGTAAGTGCTACGAGCGCAGGCATTCCAGCGTCAGGAACAATCACGTTTCGCTCGGGAAACGCGGTCTTGGGCACCTCGTCGCTCAGTGGCGCAAGCGGAAGTAACGGATTGGTACAATCCACCGCGACCTTCGACGCCAGCCAGTTAGCTCCAGGATCGTACTCGGTTTCGGCGATTTATTCTGGGGACACAAATTACCTGGCTTCTAGTTCGACTGCGGTTAACCTAAGTTTGACCGCGGATTTCAGCGTAGCCAACCGCGGTATCACATCGCAGACAGTTTCTGCGGGGCAGACGGCCACCTACATCAACGACATAGGAGTAACACCATTTTTTGGATATTCCGCTTCCGTAACTCTATCGTGCACGGTACCAGCTACCGCTACGGTGTGCTCGGCAAACCCCAGTTCCCTCTCTTTATCTCAGGGTCCGAATATAGCTAGTATCTCGATCACCACCGCGGCTCCCAAGGCATCTGTTCTAATGAGAGAGAATCGTCCTCGTTTTGCGCCAACGAGTTCAGTATCGTGGCAGTTATTTTTTCTCTCACTTGTCTCCTTCGCATTCCTTATCCAGGTGGGCCAGAATAAACGGTCTCGACTAACCGCCATCGCGGGTCTTCTTCTCTTGATTGGTGTGAGTATCGTGGGTTGCGGAGGTAGCGGCGGCTCAGCTAATACAACGCCTCCTCCATTAACCGGGGGAACTCCTGCTGGCACTTACACGGTAACCGTTAGCGCCGTTTCAGGCACAACCACGCACTCGACAACCCTCACCCTAGTGGTGCAGTAAGCTGAAAGAGGGCACTTGGTCAGGTTCATGAATCGCGATTTTCGATTTAGTGAGGAGGAGACAGGTCTGCAGCCGTGGGACAGGCCCAAAAGTGTAAAGTATGTCTCAGGAACGTTCTGTAAAGGATGTCTCCGGACTGTACGCTTCTTCAATTGGTGGAGCCGATGGGATTCGAACCCACGACCTCCTCGATGCCATCGAGGCGCGCTCCCAACTGCGCCACGGCCCCACACGAACAACTTTTAAATGTTACCACAACGGAGTAGAAATTTGAGTGCCGTCGGGGCGGGGACCAACGGGCTAAATTTTGAGAGCGCCGAAAGCTGAAACACAAGTCTGCTCGGAAATTCCGGCTGCCGTGGCGCGATTCGACGGGAACCAATCCTTGTGCAGCACGCCGACGCAACAAAATCTCCCGGACGGGTGACGTTTCTGATCGCGCGGTCCACGGCAGCCATCGAAAAATTGCTGCAGATGAAAAGAGAAGTGAATGTAGGTCGGCGGATTTTCTGTGGAAAAAACCTCCTGACGGCCATGCATTTTCGGAACTTGCTCCAGTTAAACCATTAATATTAATGGACTTAATTTATTTGGCCAAAGTGACCTCGGTCACTAGCTTTCCGGGAGGCGGCAGGGTATCTTGACCTAGACAAGTCCACGGATCCTTCGGTATTCTCGCCGGGCTCCGATACCACAGAAAGAGTCATTCAAGGAGTTTTACCCATGTCAGTCGATACGATTGTCGAGCATCAGCGGGGAGTGCAGTGCCGCAGCTGCGGAAAGCCAGTTCGAGTCCCCGCTCTGGTCGCGAAAAAAGAATACGCGTGCAACCATCATCTGGAAACCGACAACATGGAATACCACCTGGTATCGAGAGTGTTTGTCCTGCGCTGCCACTCCTGCAGAAAAGAATCGGTGTACTCGATGAATCAGATTGTAGACATTTCCTCGTTCGTGCTACAGGGCGGCAGCGGGATCGTGAAAGAAGCCTCGGTCTAGCGTAAATCCAGTCACAACGATATTTCGCAGTTCAAGAATAGATTCCAAGAACACGCATACTTCGCAGATTCAGAGAGATCCCTGAGATCTCTCCGAACTTTTTGGTTCCTCCACGTGTCCGGTCGCACTGACGCATCAAGCCCCTGCGGATTTCGCCGTGACCGGGAGATCATGTTGCAAGATCTCACGATAAGTGCGGACAACTTCGTCCGAAGAAAGGTCCGGCTCCTTGCCGGAGCGAGAAGGCTCTGCCCGGAGAAGAATATCGTGCAAAGAGACGATTCCGACAACTTTGGAGTCAGAATTGATCACGGGAAGACGCCGGACGTGACCCTCCCGCATAATCTGAAGAACAGTATGAATGTTATCTTCCGGACCACAGGTAAAGAGCCTATCGTGAGCGATTTCGGCAACTGTGATGCAGCCGGCAAGTACGTTGCGGGTGCCTAAAGCGATACAGACGTCGCGATCGGTAAGCACCGCGCGGATTCTGCCGATCGAATCCAGAACGGGAAGAAATCCACAGTTCCCTTTCCACATAAGTTCAGCTGCGGTACCGAGATTCGTTTCAAGATGGCAGGCGTAAGGCGTTCTCATCATAATATCTTTTGCTTTCATGAAAATTCTCCTTTCCCGGAAATTCAAATGTGGCTTTGCGGTAAATAAAGGGACAGGCTGAAGCCTGTTACAGCAAATAGGAATACAGCGGATCAGTGAGGCTGGCGAACGACTTCGACTGAGCAGTGTGCGTGCATGGCCACGGAGTCGGACACGCTGCCAAGGATGAGTCGATCGAAACCGCGACGTCCGTGCGAGCCGATCACGATGAGATCGGATTGCCATTTTTCCGCGGCAGAAAGAATGGCATTCGCGGGGGTGTCTTTTGGCTCGGTCACTTCGGTTTGGACGGCGAAACCAGTCGTATGGAGAAACGAGATCGTCTTCTCTATCGATTCACGAGCATGATCTTCGCTGGCTTTCGACATCTCGCTCAGATGTTCCTGTACGAAAAACGGATAATCGCCGATCAGGACCGGATATTCCGGACAGGAAATGACCTTGAACTGCGATCCGGCGGGCCAGGGGCGGGCGGCGAGTGATTTCAACGCGTACTGAGCGCACTCCGAACCATCGGTGGGGATCAGGATTTTCATGCCTGCAGTGGACATGGCGGATTTACTGCGCGGCGCACGGACCAGTTCCACCGAGCAATGAGCGTGCCGGAGGATGGCCTGTGCGGTGCTTCCGAGCAGTATTCGTTCGATTGTGTTGTGGCCCCGGGAGCCCAGCATGATCAGGTCCGCCTTCGATTCTTCGGCCAGACGGTAGATGACGTGCCTTGGATTCTCGACAACGACGTTGGTGGTGGTCTGCCAACCCGCTGCTCTTAGCTTCTGGGCATTGTCTTCGAGGGCTTCTTCGGCGGACTTTTTCGCTTCCGCAAGCAGCATGGGAGATCGTACGAAGAAAAATGGATCAACGGCAGTGATCAGGCTGAATTCGGATTTTCCGGGCCAGGGCCGGGATGATGCTTCCTGAATGGAGACATCGGACGCGGCGGAACCGTCCAAAGCAATGATGATTTTCATAAGGACTCCTGCAGAGAATGCTCTGCAGATACGCTACCGGCGGTAGTGCGAAACGCCTTTAGTAAGGCGTGGGGAGAAGTGAGAACCAGAGTGAGATGAGACCCGCTTAAACGTGAGTAAAACACCCCACGCCGGTACCGGTCCAGAATAAAGGGGAGCAGGTGAAGGGCCACCGCGACACCGTCCAGTCACCGCTATCTTCCACCGATTCAACGCGCCTGGCAAGTGCAAGGAACACGACCGATCAGAATTGAGTGATTCTCAGTAAAGTGGGGCATACTACTCAGAGTCAGGGCTAGAAAAGCGCACTGCCAGCAGTACAGTCCGTCCAATCGTCAAGGACTGGTCGTGAATCTGAAGATATTGAATATCGAGACAGGAATGCCGACGGTCGAAGAAGCCAGGAAGATTCTTCTGGCGGAACTGAAACAGGCACGCCACGGCGGAGTGAAGGTGATTAAGGTGATCCATGGGTATGGCTCGACGGGCAAGGGTGGAGCGCTGCGCGGTGGGTTGCGAACCTCACTGCTGCGAAGAAAGAAAGAAGGGTTAGTAACGCGGGTGATTTTTGGAGAAAAGTGGAGTGTATTTGAAGAGGATGCGCGGTATGCGATCGAGAAGTGCCCCGAATTAAAGGGAGATCGCGACTTGAACCGGAGCAATGAGGGAATTACGATTGCGGTCCTGGTATAGGTCTTGGAGAAATCTTGGCAACTGGATCGAGGACAAAGAATAGGTTGTCGGGGACAAGCCCCGCTGATAAAACCGGTGTCTAAGATAAGGAGTAAAGATTGAGCGAGCTAGGAGTGGTGGGAGAATCGACGCTTGGTACATGGATGAAACTCGCTCTGAAGCTCTTGGCGATCGTATTGGTCGCAGCCTGGGTCCTCGATGCGGCTTGGTTTTACATCAGGCTTAATTTCCCCGCGGCTGGAAGAGCCAGCGGCTCCGTGCATCGCGTAAGACTTCTGGCGATATCGGATAAAGGGAACAAGACGGAATTTGAGGTGGATGCTGTGACGCCGGAAGAAGATGTGCCGTGCGCCAACTCGATTTTTCCACATGGCGGGGAGAATCCCTGCTGGTATGTCACAAAGC
Organism: Candidatus Acidiferrales bacterium; assembly: GCA_963723725.1. Lineage (GTDB taxonomy): Bacteria > Acidobacteriota > Terriglobia > Acidiferrales > UBA7541 > Acidiferrum. Next base: position 837,521 of record CAVRSA010000003.1, on the reverse strand, counting down.
ACGCAAAAGACCCAATCCCGATGTAGCTTTTATTCCCGGGTGAGCTCTGCCGCGTGCTGAAGACACTGCTGTGGTCTCCCGTGTACTGTACTGGTCGGCTTCGCCTCTCGTTCGGTCCCTTGACCTCCGAACCCGCCTGGAGCGCATTTATCATCTTTCCCCCATTCGTGCGAGAATGGTCCGGAGAGCGCTCAGCCCCTGGCGCTGAGTTATTTGGTACCCCAGGCCCGCCGGCTTAATTGTAAATTCACGCAAGATGATCAAAACGAAGATGTCTCTGTGACCTGTAGAGCTGAAAACTTTCGTTGCGGGGTGCGCGATGAGTGGAATGTGGAAAGAATGCGAAGGACAGTACGTAGACAACCGGTTCCCACTGCGCCAATTTCTGAACAGCACCAGGCATAGCGCCGTATTCCTGACAGAAATCGGTGAACCCCGGGCGCAAAAGGCTGTGATCAAGTTCATCTCTGCGGACATTCCTGCGCCCGATGAGCAACTTGCCGTCTGGAATGAGGCAACGCATCTCGACCATCCCAATATCCTCCGGGTGCTGGGCAGCGGCAGAACACAGGTTGCGGGACTGGACATTCTCTACATTGTCATGGAATACGCCGCGGAAGATCTTTCGCGGTTACTGACAAAGCGGGCGTTGACTACGACCGAGGTGCACGACCTGTTGAAATCCCTCCTGCAACCGCTGACATACCTGCATAGAAAAGGACTCGCACACGGCCATATCAAGCCTTCAAATTTGTTGGCCAGTGACGATCGATTGGAACTTTCAAGCGATACGATTTTTCCCAGCGGCTATTCGAGGAAGGCACATCGTGACATGGATATCTATGACGCACCAGAACATACGGGGGCGCCCGCGGTGATGGCGACTCTCCCGGCGGACGTCTGGTCGCTGGGAATCACCTTGGTCGAAGCACTGACTCAGCAAGCTCCGGCCTTACCGTACGATGATTCCGCAGAGTTGACCCTACCTACGTCGATTCCCGCGCCGTTTCTTGAAATTGCGCGAGGCTGTCTGCTTCGCACTCCAGAGGAGAGATGGACGATCGAGGAGATTGCGACGAAACTAGACCCTTCACCGCTGGCTGCAACAGCAGGAGTAACTACGAATTCCAGCCAGAAAATCGGGATAAGAGGAAGCGGATCTGCCGCACCGCCAGAAGAGCACATGCCCGGAGTTGACCGAGGTCTCGAGGCAACTCGGAGTTCGCCAACTGCAGGAGAGACGGTGGCTTCGGTTGGCGATGAAACCGCAGCACTTAAAGCGAATCGCGTTGCGAGCCGTCCCGAAGCTTCCACAGTTCCGCCGCCGCGTCGAAACGCGTCAACGGAGGCAAGAACTTTGCCTGAATTACCTCCCCTCCCTCCACTTCATGCCGTGAAATCGCAAATGCAAAACCGAAGAACGATGCCCGGATACTTATTGCCCGTCGTACTACTGAGTTTACTCGTCGTGGCCGTGCTCTTCGCCGCCCCTAGATTTATGCGGCATATCAGCGAAGTGGATTCGCCGGCATCCGGGAATGGAGTACCCGCCGCGGGAGCAAATTCAGTAGAGCAGAATGCTGCAGACCAGCAGAAACCCGTCGTAGAGGAGAAGCCCCAAAATTCGGCACCTCCGGTATCCGAGCCGAAGAGTGAGTCGCACGGCGCGGCACCGGCTGAAGCGCCAGCCGTCGCCGCCTCCGTACCAGAGACGACGCCAACGCCAGATGCAGGAACAGCCAGTCCGAGCGGAGAGCGCTGGAGCTCCTCCGCTGGCAACATCGACCTCGGGATCGACCGACGGACAAGTACTGGATCAAGTGCTGCCCGAGGCTTCATCGAAAGCCCTCGCAACGATTCATGGAACGGTACGTGTAGGAGTGCGCGTGCGGGTCGATGCGGCGGGTAACGTCGCCTCGGCGGAATTGAATCCGCCAGGACCGAGCAGGTATTTCTCGGACCTGGCCTTAGAAGCGGCCAAGCGTTGGCAATTCAGTTCGCCGGTTTCGGGCGGACGCAGTTTGCCAAGTCAGTGGGATATTCGGTTCGAGTTTACCCCGAAAGGCGCAACTGCTGGGTCGGTCCAACGGTTGCACTGATCCCCATAAAAATCGGCAGCGCCCTCGGAATTTATGTCGATGATAGGCTAGAATCCGGCACAAGCTTGTAGTGCTTTTCGCAAGACGATACCAGAGTCCCACGCCCTTACTATGAAAACATTCGATGTCGTGATTTTGGGAGCGGGTGCGGCCGGTTTGATGTGTGCAATTGAGGCCGGGAAGCGCGGGCGTCAGGTGGCCGTGCTCGAGCGTGCTGACCGCAGCGGAAAGAAGATTCTCATTTCCGGGGGCGGCCGCTGCAACTTCACGAACATCCACTGCAGTTCGGACAATTTTGTTTCAAATGACCCGCATTTTGCGAAATCGGCGCTGGCCCGATATACAGCAGAGGATTTCATAGCCCTCGTCGAGGCGCACGGAATCGCATATCACGAAAAAACGCTCGGACAGCTCTTTTGTGATGATTCAGCGGCGCAGATCACGGAAATGCTCGAGACGGAGTGCCGCGCGGCTTCGGTAGAAATACTCGTCGATGTGAAGGTCGGGAGAGTATCGCACTCTGTTGGAACTTTTGTTATTGAGACGGAAGGCGAAACGTTTGCGGCCCCTTCGCTGGTAGTGGCGACCGGTGGAATGTCGATACCCAAAATGGGTGCGACTGGATTTGGTTACGAATTGGCACGGCAGTTCGGAGTGAATATTGTGACTCCGCGGCCGGCGCTCGTGCCATTCGTATTTTATGGCGCAGATCGGAAAACGTTCGAGAAGTTGGCGGGTATCTCGGCAGAAGTCATTGCTTCGATAGAACGTGTGAAGTTTCGCGAGAAAATGCTGTTCACGCATCGCGGACTGAGCGGGCCGGCGATTCTGCAAATCTCATCCTACTGGCGTTCCGGACAGGAAGTACACATTGACCTTGCGCCCGGGATTGAGGCCACTCTCGGAATAAGGAATGCCAGGACAAGGAATGAGAATGTGGCCCGGAAGGCCCTGCAGGCGATCCTGCCGAACCGGCTGGCAGACCAGTGGCTTGAACTCCATCTGCCAGAGACATGGACGAATCCAGCCTTGCATGAATTAGAGAACAAACTCCATGACTGGGCAGTTAAGCCCTCGGATACGGAGGGGTACGAAAAAGCCGAAGTGACGGCAGGCGGTGTCGATACGCGGGAGCTTTCAAGCAAGACGATGGAATGTCGCGAAGTGCCGGGCCTCTATTTTATTGGCGAAGTTGTCGATGTGACGGGACAACTGGGGGGATTCAATTTTCAGTGGGCATGGGCTTCTGGGGCTGCGGCGGGAAGAGCGGTTTAGCGATTCAGGATGGAAATGCTCTAGAAATCCGGTTGCGGATCTGCCGATTAGGATATCTTCGCTTTGGATTGCAGGATTTATCCTCAGCTTCGAGCATCGTCATCAATCGAAACCAGTGAGAACGGAGATCTCGTTCTGGGGTTTCGCATTCGCATGCGGTCAGACAGGCTAGGAGTTCAGGCGCGGAAGGTTCCAGTGGAACCAGAGACTGAGAAGCCGCAACGTAAAGCAGGTAACGCCGCCGGAGATGGCGGCCCAGCGGGGCGACAGTCCCAGTTTTCCGCCAAGGATCATGACAGCCGAACCGACGATTGCTGCCGTTGCGTAGATTTCCGCTTGCAAGAGCCTTGGAACCCGCGACAGGAAAATATCGCGCAAAACACCACCACCGACGGCTGTAATGGTGCCGAGAAGAATGGCAACAAATGCGGGCATCTTGTAGAGAAGGGCTTTTTCAGTACCGGCGATGGCAAAGAGTGAAAGCCCAGCTGCGTCAAGGATAAGTACAAACCACGGAGAGATGCCCGAAGCGTAGCGATGCAGAAAGAAAAACAGGAATCCCCCGAGGAACGCCAGGGCGGCATAGCGCCAATCGCGAAGAGAGGCTGGCGGGACCGCGCCAATCAGGAGATCACGGATGATGCCACCGCCCAAAGCGGTGGCGAGGGCCAGAACCAAGACACCCAGCAGATCAAGTCCCCCGTATGTGGCGGCGGAGCCACCCTCGATTGCAAAGAACAGAGTACCCGCGAGATCTACCGCAAACAGCAGACGTTCACCGTCAGCTTTTATCATTCTCGTAGGCCTTCTTGATCCCAAATCAAATAAGTGCAACAGCAGGGAGAACCAGCACCTTATGCCATCGAGTCACTAGGGAAAAGCCTGTAGTTTTTTCCAAACATTTCACACTGGAGGAGGAAACATTTCAGCGTCGGGCCTCGTCTATACATGCAAGACCACTCGCGGGGTAGGAGACTAACCACCACAGGGCAACCGACCGTCAGTCTCCTACCCCTTCTTCTTCCCGGAACATCCGGGCGGAAGGTCTTATCCAGGCTAGATCACCGCGCTCGACTCAGCGCGATATCGCGACGCCACGGCTTGTAGGCAGGTCACGTGACATTGGAGGAATCTCCTCCAACATCAGTCCCGCAACGAACATGGGTTGCGGAGTGACGCGCCCCCATCGATTCACTTCCCATTTCGCACGGATAAACTTTATATCCGATTTCAGAGAGACATCCAGCACCATTTTTGTGGTGCCGCGATAAAACTGCTGGGGAAGCTTCAGGAGTGGGGTCTTGCCAAAGTCTTCGCCGTCAATAGAACCCCAGATGGAAACATCAAGCGATTCCTGTTCGATCTGATCTTCGATGGTCAGCACGCAAAAGAATGTTCGGGTGGAGCTTCGCGAAATGTCGCAGGGCGCGCCATCGGAGTTCGATTCGAGTTTGCTATTGGCCGGGATGAGTGCGAGTTGCAGAGGCACGATTTGATTGGTTCCCTTCTGGGTTCTAGCCGGAGTGTAACACAACGGGAAAAGTCAGTGGAGTGATGCGGGTTACACGGGCAAACCCTCGCATCGGCACAAAAGTTGACCGGATTTCGATGGCCTCCGTGGATGTCTGGCCGGTACACCACGATCTCGCTCGACACCGCTATGACAAGTATCCGATCGACGGCTCCTCACGGAGTTACGCGTGCAGGTTGGCGAAACGAGCCTCTGCGGCAGCCAAAGTTTCCTCCTTCTTGCAGAAAGTGAACCGTACCTCGGAGGCGCCGTCTTGCGCGTCGTTATAGAAGCTCGAGCCCGGAACGCAGGCCACGCCGATGTGTTCAACCAAATACTTGGCAAAAGAAACGTCGCGCGAGGCGGCCGGATACCTGTTTTCGTCAAATTTGAAACGAGCGATGTCGGTCATGATGTAATACGCCCCGCGCGGTTTGTATACGGTGAAGCCAGATCTTTCGAGAATGCTGAGCAGGCGTGCGCGCTTTTTTTCATATGTGCTGGCCAGATGGTCATAGTAGGACTGCGGCGATTTGAGCGCCAGTGCTCCGGCCTGCTGCAGGGGAGCCGCCGCTCCGACGGTGAGAAAATCGTGGACCTTCCGGATGGACTGCGTGGCTTCTGGCGGAGCAAGTGCCCAGCCGACGCGCCAGCCCGTAACGCTATAGGTTTTGGACATCCCGTTGATGACGATGGTGTGATCGCGCATGCCCTCGATCTGCGCCATGGAGATGTGCTCGGTACCGTCGTAGAGGATGTGTTCGTAGATCTCGTCGGTGATGCAATAGGCGTTCCAGCGCAGACAGAGATCGCGAATGAATTCAAGTTCGCGAAGCGAGAAAACTTTCCCGGTCGGATTGTTGGGCGTGTTGACGATGATGGCCTTGGTGCGTGGGCCAAACGCAGCGGCGAGCTCGTTGCTGTCAAATGTCCAATCTGGCGGCTGGAGTTTTACAAAGCGCGGCGAGGCGCCGGAAAGAATCGCGTCCGGCCCGTAATTCTCATAGAAAGGCTCGAAGACGACGATTTCGTCGCCGGGATTGATGATCGCCATCATGCTGGACATCATGGCTTCCGTAGAGCCACAGCAGATTGTGATTTCGCGTTCGGGATCATAGCGGACGTTCTGGGTCCGGGCGAATTTGTCGACGACCGCGTCACGGAGGGATTTTGCACCCCAGGTGATTGCATATTGGTTGATGTCATCTGAAATGGCCTGGCGCGCGGCCTCTTTGATCTCTGCAGGAGCCGAGAAATCGGGGAAACCTTGGGAGAGGTTGACCGCATTGTGCTGGATGGCGAGACGGGTCATTTCGCGAATGACTGATTCGGTGAACTGTTCCGCCTTGGCGGAAAGCATGCGACGAGCGACCTGGGACATGTTGGTTTCGGGTGAGGACATGGGAATAGATTGTAGCAAAGGTCAGGAAACAGTCATCATCCGCCAGTCTGTGTTCTTCGGGAGAAGTACAACGCCGGGTGAGAGCTGGCAACTGCCTCCGAGGCTCCCGATTCGATCCCGCATTGCGTAAACGAAAGCGGTATACTTGCCCTCATAAAACGATTGACCGCAACATTTGAGCGGGGGTATCGAAAGTGGGTGTGCGGGTTTGCCTGTCCGTGATGCTGGCCGCATCGGGAACCTTTGCCGGTGAGTTATACGCGCAGGGTCTGCCCCGCAGCATTCCCACTAGTCCGAGTGACGCAAACCTGGCAAATTCCTATGTTTCTCCCGATCTGGAAGTACACGTGAATGGAGAAGATGGTAAGCCTGTCGAGGGCCAGGTCATTGTGCAGTTGATTGATGTAACCGGCAAACTCTATCACCAGACTCCCTTGAGGAACGGTCGAGTCAGGTTCAATCAGGTTCCAAAAACAGAGTTTAGGGTTCTGATCATGGCCCCAGGCTACCAGAGAGCTGAAAAACGGGTCGATTTAACAGGGGCAACGAAGCTTGCGACAGTCGAGATGACGCTCGTACCGATGACGGACGCTGAAGATGCCGCGTCAGACCGGGGCATAGGAACTCTTCCCCCAAAGGCTCAGAGGGAAGTGGGAAAAGCCCTGCAAGCGTTACGCACAAAGAATACGACGAGTGCGTGGAGTCATTTGCAGGCGGCGGAGCGAGAGGCTCCCAACAGCGCTGAAGTTGAATATCTCCTGGGTGTGTATGCATCGCAGTTGAATGATCCTTCAGAAGCGCAAGTTCACTGGAATAAAGCGCTCACACTCAATCCGAAACAACTGAGCTCCCTGATCGAACTGAGCCAGGCACTACTGAACGAAAAGAAGCCAACAGAAGCGGTGCCCTATCTCGAGCGTGCACTAGAGGTGGAACCCTCGTCCTGGCGCGCACATGCCCTTTTGGCAGAGGCGCGGTACGTTCAGGGCAATCGTGGTGAGGCGATCAAGCAAGCGGAACGAGCGCTCGAGCTCGGGCGCGAGAGAGCTGCGCCGGTCCAGCCATTTTTGGCTGGAATGGTAGCCCAGGACGGAGACAAGACCCGCGCGATCCAATTAATGCAGGACTACCTGATCACTCATCCTTCAGACGCCGAAGCCGCCAAAGAACTGGAGCAATGGAAGAATCAGACAGCAGTTTCAAGTGCCGACCGTAATGAAAGAGGTGTCGAACTGGACGCTATCGCCAATGCGGTCACGGCATTGCCGATTCCATCAAACTGGTTCCCAACCGACGTAGATGAAAAAATGCCGCCCGTAGAATCAGGAGCCGTGTGCTCGCTGGACGATATTCTCGAGAAGGCGGGAAATCAGTTGGTTACGCTGATTCATGACATTGACCGCTTCACGGCAACAGAATTGGTGGCAGATGAGAGGATCGACAAATGGGGAATGCCATCGAGGCCGGAAAAACGGAAGTTCACATATATGGTCACGATTGAAGAGCCGCGTCCCGGACAACTGAGCGTGGATGAATATCGAAACGTCGTGAACAGTCCAGAGGAATTTCCGAACGGAGTGATGACGAGCGGATTGCCGGCCATGGTCCTGATTTTTCATCCGTTCTACGCTGGCAATTACACGATGACTTGCGAGGGATTGGCGCGAATCGATGGCGGCCTTGCGTGGCAGGTACACTTCAGGCAGCGGCCCGACAAGCCAATTGCCATTCGGGGTTTTCGAGCCGGAGTCCGCGACACCACCCATCCGGCTGCATTACGAGGCAGAGCCTGGATTTCGGCTGAAAATTATCAGATTTTGAGACTAGAGTCCGAGTTGGTACAACCGATGCCCGAAGTGCGGATGGTAGCCGAGCATATCGCGATAGAGTATGGCACTGTTCACTTTCAGGATGGAACTGTGAGCCTATGGCTGCCTCGAAGCGTCGAGCTGTACTTCGATTGGAAAGGGATGCGTGTTCACAGACGGCTCAGCTATGAAAACTACTTGCTGTTCTCGGTAGATGAAAAAGAGCGCATCGACTCACCCAAGGGGACCAAGGCACCCCCGGACCTGGATTCGGGTGATAAGGCCAACCATCTGTTCTAGCCTCCGTGGCGGCAAGCCTCTGCCACGCTCCCGATTCAATCGCGCCGATTCTACGCATGAAACATTTAGGGGTCGTGAACCTGACCACTGCCGAGAATTAACGGGTCTGTGCGGCCGAGGTCAGGGTGGCTTTAGGGGGAGTGGGGTAGAGCTGGCGGTACATACCTGCGTTGCGGACGACAATCTGAACGTACTCGCGGGTCTCGGTGAACGGTATGGATTCGACGAGCTCCGGAACTTCATCCCAGTTACGTTCCGATTTCCAGAGGGCGATTCGATCCTCGCCTGCATTGTAGGCGGCGGCAGCGTATTCCGGTCCACCGGTTGTCCGGGTCAGATCAGCGATGTACAACATGCCCAGTTCAATATTTATGTTGGGATCGAACAGCGAGGCGTTGGTGAACTTGATTTTGCGCTGTTTCGCCAGAATCCGCCCGGTTTTTGGCAGAATCTGCATGAGTCCGATGGCGTTGGCGTGAGAGACGATGTCTGCCTGAAACGTAGATTCCTGTCGAATCAGTCCTGCAGCAAACATCGGATCAAAATCGTTACGCTCGGCTTCACGGCGAAGAATGGCCTGGTACGGCAGCGGGAACAAGACTTTCCAAACGCTGGGTGGAACTTCGCTGAATTTGCGCGAATCGAAATTGGGGACAGCAAGACGGCCATACGCCATGCCTGCCGCGAAGTGTCCCTGATCGAAAGCTGCTTGCGCAGCTTCAACAAGAAAACGGGGAGAAGCGGTAGCAGTGTAAGCGGCCTTCAGTTCAAGTTCCGCAGAACCGTCAAAGGCGATTGTGCGTAAAGCCTGTGCGCGATTCCAGTGCTCGAGCGCATTTACGGGAATGGGCTCGTCGAAAGGCCGAAGGACGGGTGCTGCAGGAATCTGACTGAGAACCTCCGTCGGGTCTTCTTCACCTGGGCCGAGTTTTTCAAGACGCTCAGCCGCATACTGGCCGAAATAGGTGCTGGGGAAACGGTCTACCGCCTTGCGGTAGTAGGCTCGTGCGTGGCCCGGATTGCCACTCTGTTCGGCACTCCGGCCTAGCCAGTACAGTGCGTTGACCGCTCCGCCGTTAACCGGATACTTGCGCAGGAAGATGGTGATTTTTTCGTCCGCGTACGGAGCACGGTCGAGATACGCGACCCATGCAACGCGCCATTCAGCGTTATACGCGTTTTTCCCGCCCGGGAAATTATCGAGAATCCGGACGTAATAGCTGGCAGCTTTTGAACGTTCAAGCAGCACCCAATAATAATTACCTGTCGCCATCAGAGCTTCTTCGGTCCACTTGCTGAGAGCATATTTCCCGGCGACTTTTTCGACAGTCCCTAGCATCGCGCCTTCGTTTTTCTCGGAACGGTAAGCCTGGGAAAGCGCGTACAGGCGTTCAGCGTCGGCTTCAGGATCGGTAAGGTTCAAGTTGGCAAGCAGCGCGGGTGCCGGTTTAGGGTGCTGGCGGCATTCTGCAGATCGGACGAGAGCACGCTGACGTATCGGATTGGCTGGATCTTTTAGCATTGCGACCAGCTTGTCGTATTCGATGCGAGCGTCTTTCCATTTATGCGCTTCGTACAAAATCGTGGCTCGCTGATCCTGTAACTCTGGCCCGGCATATGGAAATTCGTTGTGGAGTTGTTTGTTCAGCCGCCCGAGCGCGAGGCCGGCTTCTTTCGATTCTTCGGAGAGCGGAAATTTGTAGTAAAGCGCCTGGTAATCCTTGACTGCTGGAGCCAGTTTGCGAAGCGATTCATAAGCGCGCGCCCGCGCCAGCAACAGGGCGGGCTTACTGGTTGCAGCCGGGTAGGCCGCCAGGGCGTCAAGCCCTTCCTGCGCGCGGCCAATTTCAACGGTCGTGGGGAGATAGGCCTGCAGGGCGACATCCTTCAGCACGGTATTCGGATGATCCCGGAGAAGCGTAGCGAGATCCTGTGCGGCTTCATTGTTCTTGTGCAACGCGCGCTCGGTCTGCGCCGTCCAGAACAGCGTGTATTCACTCAGAAGAGAGTCGCCCTTGGCTTTTTCGAGCCAGGCAAGTGCTTGAGGCGAATGGCCTTTGATATTGTCATCGTAGCCGAGGGCCAACGCAGCTCGCTCTCCCCACACGCTCTTCGAGTTCTTATTCGCAAAGGCGGCGAGCTTTTCATAAGAGCCAATGACAGCCTGATGAAGATCACGGGCGAGCCCGGACAGTTCCTTTTGCAGAGCGGCGTCTTCCGGTGTATTGGAGTCGAGGGCGGGGGCGGTGGTGTCCGGTTTACATCCGGTGCGGCACGCAGGCGATTTCGGATGCGCCTTTTTCTTAGGAGTCGATGGAGCTTGAGCCAAAAGGCCCATCGAGGCAGAAAAGACGAGAATCAAGACGAGAGCGAACGCGCGAGGGGCCTCGAACTTGCGCGAGATCTTGCTAGTGGCTCTTGCCTGCGGTGGAGTAAGGATATTCGCCCAAAGCGGAAGCGTCGCCTTCGGCAAGAATTTCCACCATCCAGCGATAAAAATAATCGACCGGGTGGTCCATGATGGGCTTGAATCTACGATCGTACTCGCGATGGGCTTTCTCAATGTCGTCTTTCAGTCTGATGCAGATATCACGATTTTCGCGGCCCAGCCTTACCTGTTCCGGACGTAACATTTTAATATCCTGCATTGAAACCTTCGCCACACGATTCGCACGGCGATGAAGCTCTTGTTCCTCAGTAGTTAACCGGTTGATGTCGAAATCGCCGTTAGCGGAGAGAGCGGCTTCCGTCGACTCCAATTCTACTGGAATGTGCTCAGGAGCGGGAGATTGAAGGTGAACCGTCGTCTCAACGGCAACCGGAGTCGGTGGTAGCTGCTGTGGCGGCTCTTGCTGCGGGGTCGTCGCAACATCCTGAGGTTCTGACCGGGGCGGCTCGGAATGCAGAGGTCCGGGAGCCACTTCTGCGGGCTGAGTTCCGATCGCTTGCGAGATCTTCTCTTCAAAAACAGTGCGAGGGGCGGGGCCGAGCGCCAGTGTGACAAAGCGCGAAAGAACTTCCAAGGACGCGGCAAGGGCGGCGGCGCCGGTTTGCGCGCGAAGCATTGGCGGCAAGGCATTTGCGGGCCGGCTGCTTGAACATGCGGCGACTACGTCATTGATCGATTGATTGAGCTCGTTACTCGCGCTCTGGATACGCTCGAGATTATCGCGCAGCGCGCGGGCTACGGCTTGTTCCACGGCATTGGGTTCAGGTGACATGCCCATTTTTCCGGGCGTTTTTGCCCGGATTTTCCCTCGTTTTGTAATTTTGGGGCGGTTTGCTGCAGGCGTCAATCATCGCGCTCGATCAATGTGCCCAGAAGTACTCGTGCGCCTTCGGTACTAAATGAGATAAGCCCCGAGCTGGCATGGCGCAAACCATAGTGGGATCAGCATCTTAGGAGCCTTAGCATGCGCCTTGGACCAGGCTGATTCAGAGAGTAGATGCGGCCGGCCTAGGGGACGACCGAGAGGATGAGGGCTGATGGATGCCTCGAATCGTGAAGAATGGTGTTGGTCGCTGAGACCATCGCAGCAGAAGCTGCCGTGGATCCGGCAGTGTTCAGGTTTCGGTCAAAGCGCGGGAAATTGCTGCTGGAGATTTCCAGGCGAATCTGGTGGCCCGCGCGGAAAACATTGCTGGTGGACCAGAGGTCGATGGCAAGCGCGTAGACCTTCGCCGGTTCGAGCATCGTTGCCGCTTCCTGCGAGTCGCGGTATTTGGCGCGGAGAATTCCTTCGGTAAGGTTAATGGCAATTCCATCAGGAGAAACGTCGACCAGCTTCGCGGTGAAGTCGGTGTCGACGGCCGAAGATGACGCAAAAAATTCGAGGCGTACGGGGCCGGTCACTTCGAGATCATGGTCAAGCGTGGCGGAAGAATAAATCAATACGTCATTGCGCCCCTCCGGAATCCGCTGATCCATCGGACCCGGGGCAAGGTGTTCTCCATCACAGCAGAGCGGACCACCGGTTGTGGGCACGGGCTTTGCGGGATCGTAGATGAACGTGTCCGAGATCTCGACCCCGGGAGCAATAGTTGAGAGCGAGCCGTTTCCCCTGATGGAATTGGCCGAACCCTGTGAGTGCAGGAAATATTTTGTGAGTTTGGCACCTGCCGGAGGCCACTCGGATTCGTCGCGCCACTGGTTCCTGCCCATTACGAAGAGTTTCACTGGTTTGCCGGAAGCGAAATCGTTCTGGACACTTTTGAAGAGAAAATCGTACCAACGCAACGTGATTTCGCCTTCGTCGAATTTCAGCAATTCCGCGCCGTAATCAACCTCACCAATTTTTCTTCCATAGCCGGCATGGCCGCCGACTGTGACCAGAAGCTGCTGGCCCCTTCGGGCTTCTTCCGTGCCAGCGTGTAGCCTGAGACTTTCGTAGTTGCGCAGCGAGCCGCCGAGAAAAATGTCGTACCACGCAGCGATGTGCAGCGCGGCGACCCGGATATCTGGATAGTGCTCTTCGATACTGATACGTTTCCAATAGTCATCATAAGAAGGATGGGCGAGCCAATCGAGAAAATATGGAGCAAGGGCCGCCAGATTGGCATTGATCGTGCCCGGCGTGGACAGGTTATAGATCGGATAGTCTGTAAGCGGCAAGACATTCTCGCCGAGGCGGGCGTTCGAAGCCCTCTGGATCGAGCGAAGGAGAGTATCCTGAGACAGACCCGTCGTCCAGGATTGGTTAAACCATTGTTCAAATGCGCCACCTTGGTACGTCCATCCATCATGATAATTGCTGGCGGTTACGACGGGGCAGATCCCTGCAAGATGCGGCGGATGTGAAATTGCCGCGAGCATTTGTGTCGCGCCTACGTAGGAACCGCCCCACATCCCGACGCGGCCGTCAGAGTATGGAAGTGCCGCCGCCCATTCGACAGTGTCGTACCCGTCCTCAATTTCGTGGACGAACGGATACCATTCACCTTCCGATGTGTAGCGACCCCGAACATCCTGGATGATGACGACATAGCCGTGTGAGGCGGCTCGATAGGCAAAGTCAACTTCCTGGAGCGAACCCATTTTGTTATACGGAGTGCGCTTGAGCAGCACGGGAAACTTGCCGTCGGCAGCTGGACGGTAGATATCCGCATGAAGCGTGACGCCGTCACGCATCTTGGCGGGCGCGTCGGGTTCAACCTTGGCGGGCAAGGATTGAGCGGCAACGGTGGAAACAGCGGCGAATGCGATGATCAAAAGGAATGGCAAGAGCGATTTGCGAAGTCGATTGCGCTGAATAATAGAGGGCATAAGGAGGGCTCCAGACCGACCAGATAGATGGTACCGCGAGTGCGGAACGTCGCCAGGAAGAAACTGCGAGCAACAAAATAGCCGGAGCCGGCTGAAACGCGGGACATGGTAAAATAAGAGGGTCAAGGGGGCGACACGGTTTCGACGGAAGCTGTCGCGTCTCGAAGGCATGCCGGGGCCCACCCGCCCGTAACAGGATGGAAACTAGAACTGCCAACAACAACTTGGCACTTGCTGCTTAATTAATTAAGCGCAACGCTTCCCTGGGCTTTGCTCATGGGCCCAGTCAGAAGCGTCACACAGTGAGCTGGCCCGAGCCTTTCGGTCCGTAAGGCTTGGGCGAGAACCATCGGACTAGCCAGCCGCGTTTCTTGCTCATTCTGAGCGCGGAGGGCGAACCAAACTGAACTGAGCTAAGCATGTAGGCTTCGTGGCGTAGCGCTTTTCGGACGGGGGTTCGACTCCCCCCGCCTCCACCATATATATTGATGATATATTACTGATTGTAAAGGAGTTCTATAAGCAATAGTTTTGATATTCCACTTACGTTCCAGCTCATCTTAACGTTTGATAAGGATCGGCCCGTTTACTAAGAATATTAAGTTAATAATGATACAAGATTCATCCTATGCAGTCGGGTGATTTAGCGCACTTTCCCCCTTAAACTGAACCCGTCTCTTAAAATATCTGAACGGGAACTGATCGAACACAATCCTTTGTCAAAGCCATGAAGCGGCGTTTGTAATTTACAAAGTTCTCAGTTCATACGCGAGAATCTTCCACTTTCCGTTTTCTTTTCCCCATAGAAGAGTCATTGCAGCTGCGTGCTCCGCGGGCGTTCGTAGATCGAACAACGTTGCGTAGTACTGACCGTAGGTTGGCAAGCTGCCACCTTCATCCATGTACGGGTACCTTTTCGAGTGCGCCGTGCAACCGAACGCGTCAGCGAGGTAAGCCGGGACGGCAACGAGCGTGTAAGCCGCTTTGTTTGAATTTGGAATAGGCTGAAGGTCGTCGTGCTCGGGAGTTACTGATTCCAGGACCTTTTCGAGACGATCAATTGGCCCGACTTCTTGACCCACTGCGGCGAGCGAATTTCGGATGTAGCTCGCTTGTTCTTCAGCCGAAGAAGGTGGGGTCTCGCCTTCCTCTAAGTACATGTCGATACACTGGAAACTGTTTGGCGAAAAATAACTCGCTGCCTTTGAGAAGTCGTCCTCAATAAGCCATGCATGAAAGAAAGCTGAAACTACATGCTGAAGAGAAGGATCATCGTAGAATCCTGCTGGTGGGGGGATTCGTCCGCCGGACGCAGCCGGGTCACTGAGTCTCGTATCCGGCAGATGGTCCGGGGTTCGTTCTTCAGGTTCGATCTCCCAGGCTACAATCCTCCAGTTCTTATTTTCCTTTGCCCATAGCAACGTAATTCCGTCACCCGTCTCGTTTGTGGTACTGAGCCGGAATGTGGCTGTATAACTGTTTCCGAATTTCTCCAATGTTCCTGCCGAACGGAAATGGTCATACGTGTCATAGGCAGTCTGGGCGTCGCACTCGAGCTTTGTCACCTCGTGATTTGTTACCCGGTATAGTGAAAATGGCGAATCGTTCTTTAACCGCACGTTCCTGAACGAGTTGCCTTGAATCGGATAAGCGCTTACACCCTCTTGAAGTCTGGTTACCTCCCCTAATAATGCGGAAGTGGCGGCCATTTCTTTCGCGGCTACGTAAGGAGCGAGACCGCCGTTGATGTCGGTCCCTGCTTGAGCACCATATTGTTCAAGACAAGAGAACGAGCGTGGGGACAAGTAAGCGGCCGCGATTTCAGGTTTCTGTTCTATGAGCCAGGCACTCAGAAAGTCGTTCACTGCAACGTCCAGCTTTGCCGTACCTTTGCGCGGTTGGGAAGGAATGTCGCCGTCACGTGTTGCCGGAATCTTTTCTTGCGCGGAGACCAGGCCGAACAGGTTCTGCCACCAATCTACTAACCCAATCCAACGGCGGGCGTGACGTTGCGTGTTGTCCCAAGCACGAACGTCGGAATTTGCTGAGGAGAGGTGTCCGTTGAAAAGCGCCGCAGGGAATCTGGAGGAACGATAGTCAACATCGATATCGGCATGCCGGCCATCCTTGCTGATCGATATCTGTATCGATGGCACTCCTCCATCCTGCCGGTAGTTCATCGGGTAGCCTTTATGAAACACGGTGTTGTCGCGATCGCGGTAGAACTCTCTTGAATGCTCCAGAGTCTCTACTGCGCTGGGTACCAGTAAGACGTAGATCCTGAATTGCAGATCCCCTCGAACTTTCGGCACCTTTCCGCTCACCGTTTCGATAGCTTTCACAAGCTCCAAGGCTTTTCCCATGGATTCGCCTGAATTGTCGCTCAGGCTGGTCGTCAGTAAAGCGTGCGTCACCGCCTCGAATGTGGTGCGGGTCGAAATCGGCAGCCTGTTGTAGTCCGACGGCTCGAGGTGGTCGCCAGATACCTTGTTGTATTCTGCATACCATTGATCGACTAATTTGCTCTGTGCCGGCCGCAAATCCTGGTAGGTGCCAAGGAAATTGATCTCGGGCGGTTTAGGTTGTGGTTGCGCGGCAGAGAAAGAACCCGTGACGGCAAGAATCAGAATCAACCGCCATGCGATGCCAAACAACGGCAAAAGGCGCTCGAACGCGTGAAGACGCTTCCTGGCGCCATGCAGGTCATGTGCTGCAGGCATCGCCAGCCCGTTGTGTGTAGAACATACAAGCTTGCCCTGCTTTATGGAGCTAACCCTGTCATCCATCCGAAGTTCCCCATCTTCAGAACCTGATCTGACTGCTAATTCCTGCGTAAAATTCGTTGCTGTAGCTGCGGTTCCCAGGTTGGATCAGCTGGAAATCCGCGGCGACGCGAAACCAGCGCACAACCGCGAAATTGTAGAAAACTTCCATTCCTTGCTCATTGCCCAGTTTGAAATTGATCGTGTTTTCAAGTCCGCTCTTCAACGCATCACTGAAGTAGTAGTGGAAGTAACCGATACCCGCGCGATCAAGAGGGCGATTGTCCAAAATCCCCGTGCCCCCGAGACCGACGAGGACATTCCCTGCCAAAGGGTTCGGGTTGGAGTCTGAATAGGAGAGTTGTGCAAACATACCCCAACCTGTGCCGTCTCGATCTTTGTTCTGATGAAAATACTGCTGAACCGAATAGCTGCCGAAGTAATACCCGGATTTGGCACTGAGTACGCTGCGTGATTCAGGGGGTAGAAGAAGTTGCGGAATGTCTTCAAGGTTCAGACCTGTCTGAGTCGATGATGCGAAGGTAAAAGTGTGATAGCCGGGCAAGCTGCGGATCTTTGCTGGGAAACGAGCTGAAATCCTGCCCGTAATGCCTTGTGTTCCCCATCCTTTGAGACCAGCGGTCTGCTGCGCATTGGTTGGGTCGTAAAGCATCAGAGTGATCGTGGCCGGCTTGGTGTTGATGCTCACGTTTCCGCCCGTCACGTAGGGGGGCAGCACGCCGCTCGGCGGCGCGGCAAACGCGATATTCCAAAAAGTGTCGAGGCCGCCGCCACCCAGTATGGGCGTCCGGGACGGGGCATTGATCATGTCGAACTTTCCGACGCTGAACGCGATCCTCTTACCGAACTTCTGGGTGAAGTTGAGCGAAAAATCGCCCCCTGTGCCAGCATCTTGGGGAAACGCCAATGCGGTATTTTCCAAAAGAACCGTTCCAGTCACCCCGTTGACGTTTGCGCCATTGTTCAGCTCTCCCGCAAAGTTGATAAAAAAGCCTTTCCAAAGATGAAGTTTCGCTCCGTCCAGGGTTCCTTTTCCCAGCATTTTTCCACCAAGGCGCCAGCTATTGTTGCCGTCACCGGCGACCAAACCCTGGCCAAACTCCGTGTAAGTGACCGACAGATCGATGCCGCGTTGGCGCAGCTCTTCCAACACACTTCCCGGCCCGTCGAGTAGACCCGGACGATCTTGCCATGCTACCGGTTGCGGTTCTTGTGCCCCGGTGGCAGGCTCGTTCGAGGCGGTAGACTGGGCGGCAGCGGGAATGGCACGGATCAAGGCAAGCAGAACGAAGAAGACCAATGGCATGAAGCGACGTCTGCAAAGCGTCAGAATGTCTTCTTTTTCAGAGCGTGAACCGGGTCCCGTTCCTAATTTCCTCATCGAATTCACCACGAGCCGTACCTAGCCCCCGTGTTGCAGCATATGTCGGAGCAACTCCTCGGTCGGTCGGCCGGTTATCAGCAAGCTGTATTTCACTTCGTACGCTTTAATTGCCTCGGCGGTTTGAAGATTCATCTGATTGTCAATCGCGCCCGGATCGTATCCCATTCGGAGGAGCGACTTTTTCGTTTCCAGCACGATGAACGAGTTTCCCGCCGGCGCCATATTGGCCGGATAGTGAGCTGCTGGTGCCGAGGTGGGAAGGCAGCATTCCTGTCTGGCTGCAAGCAATGCTCTCTCGTGTTCTCTCCGCCGTTGGTCTTCGCGCTGCCAAGCGGCGCGCTCCTGTTGTTGCCGTCTGAACGCAGCTTGCGCCTGGTTCTGGCGATCGCGTTCATTTGCACCTTCAATCATTCCAACGCCTCCACCGATGGCAGCGCCCCAGGCTGCACCCGGCCTGCCGCCGACAAGCGAACCCAGCATTGCTCCGGACAACGCCCCCGCAAATCCCCCTTCGAAGATCTGCCCCTGTAGTGGAAGACCGAGAACAAGCAAACAAATCAGCAACGCAAGAGCTAACTTTTTCATTTCGCGACCTGCTTTCCAATGCTCCAGTACTGATCAAATGTGGAACCGTCTTTGCGCGTGAAGGCGAGCTTGCCTTCTGGGTAACCGTTCACGAAATGACCGCGCCCGGTATCGCCGTCCGGAGTGAGAACTTTTCCTTCTCCCGCGGGAACGCCGTTGACAAATGGACCTTCGTATACGATTCCACTTGCCAGCTGGAGCTTTCCTGCTCCGCTGGGCTGGTCGTTGCGGAAGCTGCCTGTAAACATGTCGCCGTTGGGCAAAAGTAGAACACCTTCACCCTCTCTCTTTCCCTGGCGGAACTGTCCGTAATACTCCTCTTTGTCGAGCAGAATCTGGTGACCTTGGCCATCAGCTACTTCGTTCCTGACCTCGCCTGTGTAGCTCGATCCGTTCGCGGCCGTGTACCGTACAAAGCCGCTGGGAACGTCATCCTTGAATTCACCTTCGAGTTGACTGCCGTCAGGCCAGCGGACGCTACCCCAGCCATCCAGCTTGCTGTTGAGGAAGCTGCCCTCATAGCGGAGGTACTGATTGTCTAGCCAGAACTCGATGGTGCCGAGCCCTTGCGCTTTACCTTCCACGATCGGCCCTGAGTACCGCCCGGCAAGTTTGCCGTCATTAATCCAATTCAACACTCCCGTACCGTTCGCCTTGCCATCGCGGCAGTCGCCGGACCAGCTGACGAGATTGTTGCCATGGAGGGCGCTCCCCCAGACGGCGCAGTTCGTGATCGGATCTTTAAACCACGAACCCGCTCCAGAGTTCACACTCTGTCCCGAATGAGCCGCTTCCTGCGCGCAGAGCAGAATCGAGAGTGTGCTGAGTAAAACCAGCAGGATTGGCGTGAATATTTTCCGCATCATGTTTTTGTCTCCTCGTGAACGGCTGGAGAATGTATCCTGCTCACCTGGCTTGCCGCGTGATCGGAAGGCTCACTGGGTGTTCCAGGCGAAACTCAAGGAAATTCGGGAATCCCCCGGCGTCACCTATCTATTGCCCTTGGGGGAATAACAAAGTCATCTGCAGGTTCATCTGCCAGGTAGGCAACCCCGCCGGAGTTACTGCGTTGCCGTAAAACGTTGCCGCGAAGTCAACCGGCCACGATCCAATGCTCACCAGCCTGCCCGCACCGCCTCCAACTGGCACAAGCCATTTGTTACCTGCCTGCGCGCGCCAATCCGCGAACAAAACCGGAGCAGAGGTCAGATACCAGTCGTGTTTCAGGTTGTAGGCGAGAAAATACTGAAAGGTCATTCGATTCACAGCCGGCCGACTTCCCGATCCCGCAACCGACCAAACATTGCTCACCAACGTCCCTAGAGTCCATGGGCCAGGCTGAGCCAGAACGACAACTGACGGACCGAGGCTAAATTTCCCCTGTCCCAGAACGTTGCTGGTTGCAGTCGGAATAACCATCGCGGGGCCCGCGCCCCATATTATGCTGCCGGGCTTGCGAGGCGCTAAGAAAAAGGACGGCGTCATATCCCCAAGGCCGAACTGCCCCCCCGAGTTTTTATCCGGGTAAGGTTGCCAGGTTAAGGGCTGAATAATTCGGCTAATCAGCATCCAATTCTCACTCAGGTTTGCCGGAATCACAGGTTGAAAAGCCAAAACGTTTTGTGCCCGGTTGTAAGTACCGATGTTGAAGTTCGTAGTGTTCAAAATAGGAACGCTGATCAAATCAGATATCGGGTTCTGTGCGGCTTTGAGCAGATCTTCGGACGGTTCATCAGCAGTTGCTGTCGCGGGCAGAACTGTCGATTCGGACCCGGCTTTCGATTGCGCGAAACAGGTCGAAGTGAGGATCAGGAAAACAAGGGCGTAAACAAACCTCAAACTAAGCGGAACAAGCCGTGGAACCTCTCTGGACGCATTTCGTTGTCGCAAGTTACTTAACATCTGATCTGCCTCCTGCGTGTCTCATCAGCGCGGCCAACACGTTTTCGCCGGAGTAGAGTGCAAGTCACTTGCCAGCCCGAAAGAGTAAAACGGAGTGGTCAGGCCAATCGACTGGCGTTTCCTCGCCAGAGTAAATCCCCTATTTGGAATACTCATGCCTTCAAACGACCGTGGGTCTAACTGGGGATCGTGGCGATTGGTTACCGGCGACGGATCGAAGCTCGTCTGATTTCCGGAATTTGGACGACAGATGGCACCAATGCGAAGTCCACTTTCAGTGCTATGCCAAGAAAATCCAAGAGAATATCCGCATTCCTCGCGGCTACCGGATTGCAATACGTCGCTAGGGGCATTATCGGAGATAACGATGGTTCATATGAGATTCACGTCAATACACGAACGAAATGGAGCAAGGCCAGTGAAAATATCTATGAAGTTGGCAATCTTTTTGGGCTCGTACCTGCTTCTTGTGCTGGGGCTGGCGGCAAGCGCCATCGCAGCCGATCAGGCGGATTACGTCTTCAAGAACGGCGCAATCTACACGATTGATGGCAAAAACCCGCAGGCGCAGGCCATTGCGATCAAAGGTAAGTACATAATTTATGTAGGGACAAATGATGGTGTGAAGCCGTTCATCGGCGACAAGACGCAGGTCATCGATCTCAAAGGGCAGATGCTGCTGCCGGGATTCGTGGAATCACACATCCACCCGACAATGGCACTGGTAACAGAAGGCGCCGACCTGCAGTTCGACTCGCTTGACCAGTTGCTCGCATCGGTGAAGAAGTGGGCCGACGCTCACCCTGACGCCAAAGTGATTCGCGGCTTCGGTTGGCGCTACTCGCTCTTTCCCACGACTGGCCCAACCAAAGCACCTCTCGACAAACTATTCCCCGACCGCCCCGTATTCCTCTTTGCGATCGACGGCCACAGCGGATGGGTCAACAGCAAAGCCCTGGAGATGGCAGGAGTGAACGCCAAAGCTCCGGACCCGGTGCCAGGCTTCAGCTTCTTTATGCGAGACCCTAAGACCGGTGAGCCGACCGGTTGGGTGGTTGAGGGTCCGGCGGAACAAGCTGTGTTTTTCAAACTGCAGCCGCCTTCCTCCAAACTTGCCATAGCGGCTTTGACCGAAATGTTGCCGAAGTTCTCGGCGGCAGGCATTACGGCAGTGTTTGACGCCGGAATTTCCACCATGTCGACCGAGGACGGCTTGGATGGTTATCAGAATTTAGAGAAAGAAAACAAGCTGCCTGTGCGTGTGGTTGCCAGCTATTACTGGAACAATCCTGCAACCGAGGATCCGGCGGGAATTGCGCTGAAGCTACGTGACAAATATCACTCCGAATTGGTGCAGTTCCGCGCACTAAAGGTCAACGCCGACGGTGGAGAAGCCCAGCACACGGCCGTGCTGCTGAAGCCTTATTTCGACCGGCCCGGCTTCTATGGCGACTATCTCCTCGATCCCAAGCTCATGGAGGCAGCTGTCCTGAAAGCACAGGCAAACGGACTGGATACTCACTGCCACTGCTATGGGGACGCCGCAATTCGTGCGTATCTGGACATCGTGGCCAAGGCCCAGAAGCAATACCCCAATAGCCCCTCACGCCACACAATTGCGCATTCCCTCCTGATTACAGATCAGGACGTGGCACGCTTCAAAGAACTGAACGTAACTATGCAGACGTCGGCTCAGTGGATCACCCCCGACCCCTACAGCGGGATGGTGATGAAGATTCTCGGCTCCGAACTGGTCGAGACAGAGTGGGCCCGCATGAATTCCGTTCTGAAAGCCGGAGGCAGACTGGCGTTCGGGACCGACTGGCCGGCAGCAGGCTATGTTTCGAGTTACAAGCCGCTCGATGCGATCCAGGTCGCGCTGACGCGTGCAATTCTCAAGCAGTACGGCGAGACCCAGTTCACGCCCATCATGCCACCGGCAGACGAGCGCATCACGTTGGACCAGGCTCTCAAGGCCTCTACGCTCGACTCGGCCTACGTTTTAGACCTCGAAAAGACGATTGGCTCTCTCGAAGTCGGCAAACTCGCCGACATCGTAGTGCTGGAGAAGGATCTTTATAAGATTCCTCCGAGCGACATCAGTACCACGAAGGTGCGGCTGACCATGATGAACGGTAAGGTCACGTACAGGGCCGAGTAGGCAGACTCTTTTTCACCAGGACAACGGTGAATTCAACGAGCCGACTCAGGTCGAAAGGAGAGACAGCAATTCGACCTTTACGCCATATGACTTACATCGCCCTGACAATCGACATCTCGGCGACGCTCGTCTCTGTGGCAGCGGCAGACGATAGAGCGAGATCCGAGGACGAGACACTTCTCTGGAACTGATAGGACCATTCCTGCATGGCCAGACATACTTACGAATTTCAAGGGAGGAACTCCAGTTGGAATACATTCTCGATCATCCAGCGGTGTTGGCGCTGATTCTTGCCATTGTCCTTACCTTGGCTCTTGATGTCGGCCGACGAACCGCAATTCGACTCCAAATATACGAAGTTGCGAGTCGAAGGGAACAGATGGGCACCATCCGCGATGGTTTGTTCCTGCTGCTGAGTCTACTCATGGGTTTCACTTTGACCATGGCCGCTTCTCGGTTCGCCGAGCGGCGTTCTTTGCTGATCGAAGAGGGAATTTCTATCGGCAGTACGTATTTGCGAACGATGGCGCTGCCCTCGCCTTATCGAGACCATTCCAGGCAATTGTTGAAGGATTACCTGGACTCGCGCATCGAGCTCAATAATGCGGCGTCTGATCCGGAACAGCTCGAAAAGGCGTTGCTGCATTCCAAACGGATTCAAACTGGACTCTGGTCAGATGCGACCGCGGCTGCTGAAATTGACCACACAGCCATTACGGCCACGTACATCAATTCGCTGAACGAAACGATCGCGCTGCACGTCAAGCGGGTTGCTTCTTTCGAGAACCGTGTCCCGCTGCCGATATTGATCACGATCATGTGCGTTGCGGTAGCTGCGGTGTTCTCGCGCGGATGTACGATTCCATCCCGCTTCTGGTTGACGTTGATTCTCATACCAATCACGATCTCAATCGTCGCCGGGTTGATCGTCGATTTGGACACCCCGAATCGGGGTCTCTTGCGTCTGGACGAAAGAGTCGTCCAGCGCCTCAAAGCTGACATGATCAGCGAGCTCCCACCCTCCGCAGGGACTCCGCGGTTTCAAGAACAGTCAGCGGGTCGGCCGGGAAGCTCACTCTCTGAGAAGCGGTGAAAATGAGCTGTCGTCTCAGGTCTCTGTTTTTGCCTCCTGTGCATCGCCAAAAGTCCGTTCACCCGCAAAATGAATGACTAGCTAGCGACGCTCAAAGTTGTCTGCCTCTTGCGATTTGTTCTGCACGCTCCAACACCCTTTGCTCCAATCCGGCGTTCGATTCTTTGAGGGCTGGTTGCGCCATGCGGCGTTCTCGCAGCGTCTGCTCCAAGATTAACCTAGTTGCTTCGGAAGCTTCGCGCAGTTTATCACCGCCAGATGCCAGCGCAATTCTTGCTGCCGAGTCCCGGAAATTAAATCTAGCAATTCTTTCTTGTACGCAGTGAGAAGCGCGGGATTCTTTCGCGTGACCTTCTCGATAGCGTCCGCCGCCCGCATCCGAACGAGAGGGTCTGGGGACCACAGACCCGCAATCAACTTCGGAAAAACTTCTGGGCGGTGAGCGACAAACGCTGCTACATCGTCGGCGCGGCCTACGGAGCGCCGGTCACCTCCTTCAAGCAGAGCGAGAACATTCTTTCGCGGCACTGAGAGATACCCGGATCATGATGATATATCGTCCCGAAGCTTCTCTGTGCCGGATAGGACGAAAGATGCATCGTGGTAGCGTCCATAAGAACTTCTTGGGTCTAAGAACGAGTCTAGATTCCTCGATAGAAGCGCTTTGCGAGCTTCGCGTTTACGAATCCCTGAAGTTGCCTGGCGTGTTCTGCATACACAATGGCGCGTTTTGCATAGTAAATAATCCGAGAGAGGTCTAGAGTTGCAATATGTACAAAGCAAAAGCCTATTCTGCTGCAAGCGCAACATCCGCTCTTATCCGAAATACGATCCCGAGGCGCGATCCCGGGGAGCAAGACGTGCAGATCGAAATTCTCTTCTGCGGAATCTGCCATTCCGATTTACACGCGGTCAGGAACGAGTGGAGTGAGTTCATGTCAACGACGTACCCGATCGTTCCGGGTCACGAGATCGTTGGACGAGTCGTGAAGGTCGGTCGAGTCGTGACCAGGTTCAAGTCAGGCGATCTCGCCGCAATCGGCTGTCTCGTGGATTCGGACGGTAACTGCCCCGAATGCCGAGCGGGACTGGAAAACTTCTGCCCCAACCTTACACTTACCTTCGGTATGCCCGACAGGCATCTGGGAGGAGTAACGTATGGCGGATACTCTGAGAGCATTGTTGTGGATCAGCGATTCGTACTGCGTGTTCCCTCGAATTTGAACGTGGCGGCAGCAGCGCCTCTGCTCTGCGCAGGAATAACGACATACTCGCCGATGCGCCGCTGGAAAGTTGGCACCGCCAAGAAGGTGGGTGTGGTAGGCCTCGGTGGCCTGGGTCACATGGGAGTAAAGTTCGCCCGGGCCTTTGGCGCCCACGTGGTTGTTTTTACGACTTCCTCCAGCAAGAAGGAAGATGCCCTTCGACTGGGCGCCCACGAAGTCGTAGTTTCACGTGATACAAACGAAATGCAGAAGCACGCTGGAAGCTTGGATTTTATCCTCGATACGGTTTCAGCTGATCACGACGTCAACGCCTATCTCAATCTGCTCGCACGGGACGGAAATCTTACGATCGTCGGCGCGCCTCCGAAGCCTCTCGGTGTGTCTGCTTTTGCTCTGATTATGCGCAACCGGACTTTCTCCGGCTCGAATATCGGCGGCATACGCGAAACCCAGGAGATGCTCGATTTTTGCGGGGAACATACCATCACTGCCGATGTGGAAGTGATCCCGATTCAGAAGGTCAACGAAGCTTACGAGAGACTGCTGAAATCGGACGTGAAGTACCGGTTCTCGATCGATATGGCATCGCTCAGATCCGAGTGAAACGATGAATAAACATCTTCGATTTTCTGGCAGCACATTTGCGAAATTGGAAGAGAATGGGGTTTCCGCCTCTGCGGTTCTGCGCACGGCCGGACTGCCGCAGGAACATGCGAAACAGGCTCTGCTGCTCCTGAAGACCGAGGAACTGTTCGCACTCTGGCGGGCCATCGGCGAGGTCAGCAGAAATCCTGCGATCGGCTTGCTGCTCGGCACCGAGACCAAGACTGAGCGCTTTCATCCCACGGGACTTGCGGCTCTCTCTTCAGAGAATTTCGGTGCGGCGATAGACCAAATGGCTCGCTACAAACGGCTCACCTGTCCTGAAGAAATCATTCAGAAAAAGGACGACAAGGAGTGGAGCATTCAGTTCCGCTGGCTTCTCGCAGATGAACTCGAGCCGCAAGTAATGATCGAATGCGCATTCGCATGGATCCTCTCGATAGCGCGCCACGGTACGGGCACGAGACTGTCGCCTCTTCGCGTAGAATTCGTGCAAGCCCGCTCGAACGTGAAGGTGATGGAGCGACACTTCGGCTGCCGCGTACTCTGTGGATGTCCCCGTAACGCAATCGTGTTCCGGGCCACCGACGCCGAGCGTAGGTTCGTGACGCGCAATGCCGAGCTTCTGGGCCTGCTTGCGCCGCAGTTTGAAAAAGAACTGGGACAGGAAGACTCTCGAGAAAACTTCATCGAGCGGGTCAGATTGGCGATAGAGCAAAAGCTTACGGGACGACGCCCCACGATCGAAGATATCGCTGACGCGTTACACATCAGTTCTCGTACCCTGCAGAGAAGACTCCAAGACGAAGGCTCCAGTTTCCAGCGCGTTTTAGAAGATGCTCGTCACCAGCTCGCACGACGCTTCCTGAATAATTCGGTCCTCGAATTGAATGAAGCTGCCTACCTTCTTGGATATGAGGACGGCAGCTCGTTTGTTCGCGCATTCCGCACCTGGGAAGGGGTTCCACCCGCGAGGTGGCGCGAGATGCAGCGTACAAGCGCGGTGTCGTAGTGGGTCTGGTCCGGGGAAATTAGGGCAATCCAAAGGAGAAATGATGAAAAAGCGCACTCTGGGAAAAAGCAATTTGGAGGTGTCAGCCATAGGCCTGGGCTGCATGGGTCTGAGCTTCGGCTATGGGCCCGCAACCGAGAGGCACCAAGCGATTAAGCTCATCCGGGCAGCATTCGATCGCGGCGTGACGTTCTTTGATACTGCCGAGGCATACGGTCCGTTCCTGAACGAAGAAGTTGTGGGTGAAGCCGTTGAACCGTTCCGCAAGAAGGTGGTCATTGCCACCAAGTTCGGCTTCGAAGATGGGGACTCGAAAAAGGGACTGGACAGCCGGCCGGCTCGGATTCGCGAAGTGGCGGATGCAGCCTTGAAGCGCCTCCGGACCGACGTCATCGATCTGTTCTATCAGCATCGCGTCGATCCGAAGGTCCCGATCGAGGACGTTGCCGGTACTGTGAAAGAACTTATTCTGCAAGGCAAAGTAAAACACTTCGGAATGTCTGAAGCCGGCGTCGAGTCGATCCGACGTGCACACGCCGTTCAACCGGTGACTGCTCTGCAAAGTGAGTATTCGCTCTGGTGGCGCGAGCCCGAGCACGAGATACTGCCGGCGCTTGAGGAACTTGGCATCGGATTTGTTCCCTTTAGCCCGCTCGGAAAGGGCTTCCTCACCGGCGCAATTGACGAGAACACGAAATTCGACAGTACTGATTTTCGCAATATCGTTCCCCGTTTCAACGAAGAGAACCGCAAAGCGAACCAAATCTTGGTCGATGTGCTGGGCGAGATCGCGGCACAAAAGAAGGCCACATCGGCGCAGATCGCGATTGCATGGCTGCTAGCTCAGAAACCTTGGATCGTTCCAATTCCGGGCACCACGAAGTTGCATCGGCTGGAGGAAAATCTCGGCGCAGCAAATATTGAATTGTCCGACAGCGATCTCCGCGATATCGCTGCAGCTGTCTCGAAGATTGCGGTGCAAGGCGATCGGTATCCAGCTCATCTGATGCAGCGAGTGAATCGTTGACCCGGGAGACCCGGGAGGCCCGGCCGCACGGCCGCGCCTCGTAGGTTGTTTCGGAACCGAGAGGGCTTCCCTATGGCACCAAACAAGACAGCGCAAAAGAATCACGACGAACTGTTTCCGGGCCATGTTTCCGCCCTGGCGGTGACAGACCCGGAGCTGATCGAAGTCTTCGACAATTTCGCTTTTGATGAAGTACTCAGTCATGGCCGGCTCAATGGCCGGACGCGCCTGATGGTGCAGCTCGCATCGATGATTGCCTCGCAGGCCCTTCGCGAGTATCGCGTGATGATTCGACCGGCGCTGGTCGTCGGGGTCACGCCGGTTGAAATCAAGGAAATCGTTTACCAGGCTGTTCCTTATGTGGGAATGTCCAAAGTGTTCGACTTCATTCACGCAACCAACGAAGTTCTAAATGAAAATGGAGTGGAGTTTCCACTGCCAGGGCAGTCTACGACCACGTCGGAAAATCGGGCCGAAAAAGGTCTTGCGGTCCAGAAGCAGATCATCGGTGATGGTGTTGTGGAGAAGCTTTATGCTTCGGCGCCTGAGGATCAGAAGCACATTCAACAGTTTCTTTCCGCTAACTGTTTCGGCGACCACCTCACTCGTTCAGGAATTGATCTCCCGACCCGGGAATTGCTCACGTTCAGCATGCTGGTATCTCTCGGCGGATGTGACCCGCAGGTAAAAGGTCATGTGGCGGCTAACCTTCGCGTGGGCAATAGCCGCGCCAGACTGGTCGATGTTCTCACCCAATTATTGCCTTTCATCGGCTATCCCCGAACGCTTAATGGACTGCGAGCCGTTGATGAAGTTACCTCTCCCGAATCGAAGAAATCGCCCTAAGGAGCGCGAATGAACGAACCCCGGAAAACGGTGCTGGTTGTCGGCTCGACTGGCAGCATTGGACGCTTCGTCATGGAGGAGGCGGTCATGCAAGGGTACACCGTCCGTGCCTTGATGCGCACGCCCTCCAAAGCTTCGAAATTCCCTCCGGAAGTGGAAGTGACTTCCGGGGATGTTACCCGACCCGAGACACTCGCCGCCGTCGTCACCGGAGTCCATGCCGTCGTTTTTACACTGGAATCGGACGGCCAAGGGTAAGGTTGGAGCTGAAACTGTCGATTATGGCGGCGTGCGCAATATTTTACGCGCTCTCGATAGGTCCGAACGGCAGTCGGTCGATGAGCCCGACTAGCT
The DNA here is from genome assembly GCA_963723725.1 of Candidatus Acidiferrales bacterium. Lineage (GTDB taxonomy): Bacteria > Acidobacteriota > Terriglobia > Acidiferrales > UBA7541 > Acidiferrum. The sequence continues at coordinate 808,888 of CAVRSA010000003.1, read as the reverse complement.
GCTTTTCGAGGGAAACAGGTGTTTGGCAACAACGATTACGAGTGCGAGGAAATTCGCGATGGAGGTTGACACTAGCGCAATTTGTACCGAATTATCGAGGTGGAAACCACTATTGCTCGATCCTGCCTTCCACAACATCATCGTCACCTGATGGGCCCAATAAATATTAATCACCACTACAAACAAAAACAGAATTAACTTGAGTCCAAATCTCAAACGCCAGTCCCAAAGCCAATATTTCATCCAGCGTTCTTTATCAGAATCGAAACCAGACGCTTCTTGCACCGCAAGCCGGTCCGGGGCCGGGGGCCCGGCCACGCTGTTGATGGCGTCGCTGTATGCTTTCTCGGCGTATGAAGCAACTTCCGACATTACTTGCCGCTCACCTGGCGTCGAATGAATTCATCAGCAATGAGTGTGTTGGAAATCCTCGGAGTAAACCAGTTTGTGGGAGACGATGTTGCCAGGTCCCATGCGTAACCCTTTTCATGGGTCATCGCAGATAGTTGCAGTCCAGAGTACTTTTTGTATGCGTCCCAAACGCTCTTTATAAAAGTCCCTGTTTCTGAATCGACCGGAGGATCACCCGGGCGCACATACGCTTTGTCGGTGATTGGCGATGGACCGTATTGCTTGAAAGCGTGATATAGCTCGGACACCACCGGGCCGTAACGCCAGGCTTCAACTTCGTGAAAGATGAGCGGTGTTTGGCGAAGGGCCAAGCTCCAACCATGCGCCAAGTAGACCAACTTCTGCATTTTAAGAGGTGTGACAGGAATGCCATCTGCAGCGGCGAGGTTCAGGATGTAATTTGCTATGGCGCGGGCGTCGTAGGACATCTATTGCCTCAGGCTGATCTAAAGCTAATGAAAGCTTATCATATTCGCTTTTTGTTCGCCATGGTTAATTGTCAAGAATTGCAGGGGAGGCTGATCGGATTGAGCTAGCGGAGTGCGTCTTACTGCCCTCTTTCCGTTTGTCCCAGGCGAGCAAATGGATCCCTGCTGTCCACTCATCTTTAAGATACCTTTTTTGTTGCTGAAGCTTCGCTCGATGTCCCGATCGGCTTCTGGCGCAGGATCAAATCTTGGCCCTAGACGTTTACGGTATGACCACAGTTCCACTGCGCGCAGCCATTTGAGAGGTTTCCACGTCACGTATTACCTGCCGAACCGTATAAGTCGTAATTTGCAACGTCCTTCCGTGAAACCAAGCCCCACTGATACGTTAGGCACCCTTCGCGGCGAAGTTAACGTCGGCGAAAGCTGGCTCTTCGTTTGATGGTTGGTGCGGGGACGGCCGAGACCCGGAGGTCTTACTATCGGTCTCGGCAGCATTGCCATCGGCAGGATGCTGCGTATATTTCTAATATCGTTGCCCACTCGGGAACAAAACGCCCGTCAAATGCCGCACTAGACCCGTTGGGAGTCGACCTCGACCCCATCATTCAATTGTTCGCTCTTTCAAGTAGACACAAGTAGACACGAGCGACGGTCGCTCAGATTTTCTTGACGACGATGAGGACGACGAGGATTACCAGTAGCAAACCTAAACCGCCGCTGGGGTAATATCCCCAACCCGTACTATAGGGCCAGGTGGGCAAGCTTCCCAAGACGAGCAGGATCAATAGGACCAGCAGAATGGTTCTGAGCATTGTGTTCCCCCTGTGTGCTTTAGATACCCAGTACATTCCGACCCTGAACGTTTCAGTCCCAACTGAAAGGGAGCGAAAGGCGGCGAGTGGAACGATCAGGCGATCAAGCGCTTGCTTTACCGTTGATACGGTCATCAGCAGCCTTGATGTTGGAGCCCACAAAATTCAGGACGAACTGGGCCTTTGTTTCCGCTTCAGTCGGGTCTTCAAACGGAGTAATAGCCTGATAGTGAACGGCCTTCAGGGAATCTCTTTGGCCGACCGACGCCGGAGCATCGGCGATGCTCACGACGGCGTGACCAATTGATTCGTTCGGATGCGGAATGAGCAAGGAGGTGTTCCCGTTCTCCTGAAGTCCCCAGCCGATCACAGGCACTTCCCTGTTGGACAATTGGCCACAGAGGTTCTGCGTGAACTCAAACACACGCCAGCCGGCGGCAGGAATGATCTGAACAATCCGGCCGCCATCCGGAGGTCTATTTTGAGAGTTGTTGTCCCTCTTGTTGTCAGCCATAACATTTATTCTTCGGCAAAAGCACGGGTTCACAACTTAATGAATAATTCCTGTGAAGTAGAGGAGCAGAGCGATTACCACAACTGTTCCGACGACACCTAATCCGCCTCCCGTTCCCCATCTCGAGTAACCGTAATACCCGCCTCCACCACCAAAAAGCAACAGCAATACGATCAATAGAATGAGCATCAAATCCTCCCGAAATAACTCTGATCGGAAGATAGCCCGAACCCGGGGGGAATACTGTACGGAGAACGCTGCATGTTTGCTCGAGAAGTATGGGATCGGATTGCTAAGCTAGCGGTAATTATGGAGCGAAATGGTCAGCGGTCTGTAATCGACACAGTCCTCACCCTGGTAAGCATTGTTGCTGGAATAAAGCTGCGCTAGATTGACTCAGATGGAATACTTCTTTGCCTGTCCGTACTGCGGCGAACAAATTTCGATGGTTCTGGACTTGTCTGTTTCGAAGCAGACGTATGTGGAGGATTGTGAAGTCTGCTGCAATCCAATCGAACTTTCTTATTCCGTCGAGGACGAGGAACTGACCGGGTTCACCGCAAGAATACTCAGTTAAAAGAGCCCAGAATCGGATCTCCGGACAACACCTGCTCGTCGCATGTCCAGTTGTGCGAACCCTCTAAACCCAACCAGCATCGACAACGTAGCTTTGATTGGTGATAGCACGGCTGTCGTCGGCAGCTAGAAACAGCAGAAGGCTCGTAACTTCTTCGGGCAGAAGCGGACGCTTGATGGCCTGGTTACTCATGATTTTGGCTTCGTATTCATGCGTCCACCACAGTTTGCGCTGACGCTCGGTCAATACTGCGCCCGGCAAGACAGCATTCACGCGAACATCCCATTCTCCCAACTCGTGAGCCATGGTCCGAGTTAAACCCACGATAGCTGCTTTTGCGGTTACGTAAGCAACCTCTTTTACCGACGGGATTATCCACCCGATCGAACTCATGTTAATGATAGAGCCGGCTCTGGCCGCCTTCATCGCAGGAATAACGGATTGCATGGCGAAAAAATAGTGCCGCAGGTTGATCGCCATTCGCTCGTCCCAATATTCCGGCGTGACGTCCTCAAAATTATGACGATCATCGTTGGCGGCGTTGTTTACCAAAACATGGAAACTGCCCATGTCGGCCTGGAGTTCAGTAATTATTTTTTGCAGAGCGGCTATGTCGATCAGATTGCAGCGGGAATATACAGGGGATATCCGGACCGCATCGGATAGTTCAGATACAAGCTGCTTGGCCATTTCATCCTGGACGTCGAGAAAGGCGACCCTGGCACCCTGTTTGGCGAATTGCCGGACGGCTGACGCACCGATTCCGGTTGCACCACCGGTAATCAGCACGTTGCGATCGCGAAGACTGGGATATTGCGCAGATTGATCGGTCATGGATCGTCTCTTCTCGCAAATATTTGCACTCAAAGCCTGAATCGCACCGCGACCATGGCACCGGCTTGCGGACGTCTCAACTAATACGTTGAAGCAGTGGCCGCAGGCACGATCGTAATTGGCGGCAGGGAGAGCCGCTTGCGACAATCTTCCAGAATTTCTGCGGTACGTGAGCAGCCTACGCGGGTTACGCCAATTTCACGCGCAGCCAGAATTGTGTTGAGATCTCGGATGCCCCCCGCGGCCTTCACCTGGACCTGAGCAGGCGAGTGCTTGCGCATGAGCCGGAGATCGTCGAGGGTTGCGCCGCCCGGCGCGTAACCGGTTGACGTCTTGACCCAATCCACCCCTGCCTCTCCGCAGATACGACACAATTCGATTTTGGTTTTATCGTCAAGGTAGGTATTCTCGAAAATGATTTTGATTTTTGCGCCTGCTTCGTGGGTTCTCTTTGTCAGCAGGTCGATCTCATCTGCGACGTATTTCAGGTCATTGCTTTTCGCTTTGCTGATATTGATGACAATGTCGAGTTCAGTAGCACCGTCTTCCAGTGCCTGACGAGCTTCTGCCAGTTTGACGCTGGTGGTGTTGGCGCCATGAGGAAAACCGATCGTGGTGCTGGTCAGTACGCTGCTGTCCTTGAGTATCTCCGCAGCGCGCCCTACGTAGTAGGGCAGAATGCACACGCTGGCAACCTCGTAACTGACTGCTAATGTACATCCAGCTTCGAGCTCGTCGGTACGGAGAAAGGGCTGCAGCAGCGCGTGGTCGATCATTCTGGCAATGGATGGATAGTCAAATGGCGCGGTCATCGGTCTGGTTTCTCCCCTGCTCAAGGAACAACTTCCGCTGATCTCTGTGTCGTGACATAGAATGTCCTACATTGGGGGTATCATACCCGAATGAGATTGTTGCTTGTTGAAGACGAAAAGAGAATCGCGAATTTTGTGGCGAAGGGACTCCGCGAGGAGTCATATGCCGTCGATGTGGTCGGCGACGGAAACGATGCGCTCTATCAGACGGAAATCAACGATTACGATGTGGTGATTCTGGATGTAATGATCCCCGGGCTGGACGGGATCGCGACTTGTCGCGCAATTCGTGCCAAGGGCAAGCGTATTCCGATCCTCATGCTGACCGCCCGAGACGGCGTTCAGGATCGAATCACCGGATTAGATGCAGGGGCAGACGATTATCTGACCAAGCCGTTCGAGTTTGGCGAGTTATTGGCAAGATTGCGGGCACTGTTGAGGAGGCCGCGAGAATTAAAATCGGCCCAAATCATCGTAGATGATGTAGTCCTCGACACCGCCTCACAAACTGTAAAACGAGGCAATCGCGCGATTCCCCTGACTGCCAAGGAATATGCACTGCTGGAATTTCTGGCCCGGAACGCTGGGCGTGTGATTGGCCGTGCGGAAATCGCGGAACATGTGTGGGATGAATCGTTTGACCCGTTTTCCAACCTGATTGAGGTCTATATCAATCGTTTGCGGCGGAAAATAGATGAAGGTGCCAGCAAGCCGCTGCTACAGACAAGGCGAGGCAGCGGCTACGCGTTTGGTCTGGCGTCCGGCGATACCACGGCAAGCGGAGCGACCAAGACGCATGCTTGATTCCATTCGTGTACGCCTGACCGTGTGGTACAGCATCGTTCTCGGCATCGTACTGATTCTGTTCGCAGTACTTTCGTACGAGATTTATCAACGAAATCTTATTCAGCGTTCAGATGCAAATCTCGCGGAGCTGGCTAATGCGTTTGCGACTACCTTCGCGAGCGAGTTACCGGACCACGCTGGAACAGACGCCGTAACCGAAGCCGCGAGAGAGTCGATGATAGAACATCGCTTTCGCGAGACTACGTTTGTAGTGCTTGATTCGACGGGACGTCCGCTGATCAGTTCTCTTGAATTACCCGGTGCGGGCCCGCGTCATGAACACATTTCAGCGGACATATTTTCGTCTTCCGAATTTCGCAGGGCCACGACAAATCCAAATCCAGGAATCATCAATGAAACAATCCCGGGCGGCAAAGAGGGCTTCCGTGGTTTCACGCTCATCCTGATGGCGAACGGCGAGCCATACACCCTCGTACTGCTCCAGTCTTTGCACTCGCGCAATCAGTTGATACACGACATTCGCAACACTTTCCTTTTTGTGATTCCGTTTGCAATTCTGCTTGCAAGCGCGGGTGGCTATTTTCTAGCCCGAAAGAGCCTGGCTCCGGTAACTGCGATGGCGTCGCAGGCGCGAGGAATGGGCGCATCCAATCTAGGCGCACGCCTTGCTGTAGCGAATCAGCGCGATGAACTGGGTCAGCTAGCGCTTTCATTCAACGAGCTGCTGGATCGCCTTGAAAACTCGTTTGAGCGGCAACGGCGATTTATTGCCGACGCCAGCCACGAATTGCGCACGCCCGTAGCGATCTTACGTGGCGAAACCGAAGTAACACTGTCGAAAACCGTTCGCTCGCCAGAGGAATATCGAGAGACTTTAGGTATTTTACGAGACGAGTCATTGCGGCTGACGCGGATTATTGAAGATCTGTTCACTCTCACGCGCGCCGATGCCGGCGAGTATCCCTTGAGCATGAGCGATATTTATCTGGATGAACTGGCAGCCGACGTTCTCCGCCGGGCACGTACACTGGCGATTGTAAAGAACATTACACTTACTTCAGCGATAACGCCGGAATTGCTCCTGCGGGCGGACGAACCGCTGCTGCGGCGAATGCTGCTAAATCTCCTGGATAACGCGATCAAATACACGCCTCCCGGTGGGAACATTTCGCTGGATTGCAGAACAGTAGGACCTAATTACGAGTTGAACGTAACGGACACCGGTGAAGGAATTCCGAAAGAAATGCAGGGGCGCGTATTTGAACGCTTCTTCCGCGTGGATAAAGCCAGATCGCGGGAAGACGATGCGCATGGGGGAGCGGGATTAGGTTTGTCGATCGCGCGATGGATTGCGGAGGCTCACCACGGTCGATTGGAATTGACTCGTTCCGACGCTACCGGGTCGACATTTAGCGTAGTCTTGCCGATTCACCCGAAATCCGACATCTAGCGCCGATCAAACCGCAGGACTCTCTAGATAACTCATCGGAACCAGAATCGGGCGTGGACCTCCCAGCCCCGCGGTTAATCTTGTGTTTATCTGGCAATCGGTAGCCTAGTCATCGACAGGCGGGATCAAACATCCTGATGAGTTTTCAATGAGAGAAGACCGTGAAACGTAATCGCCCGAGTATACGCAGGGGGTCAGTGTGGCTTACGGCAGCGTTCTTGTTGGCTCCAGCGCATCTGCGTGCTGGCCAGCAGCCGGATACGCCGCCGCCGAAGCCAATGGGCAGCGCTGTATCGCAGTTGTCAACCGCGCGGGCTGCTGTAGCGTCGACTCCCGCCGCGTTCATAGAACTGACACTCCAGCAAGCGTTAGATCTGGCAGAGAAAAACAGCACGCTGTTGCAAGCGGCCAGGACGGACGAAGGAATCGCTGCTGAAGACAAAAATATAGCGCGGTCAGGCTTATTACCTAACGTCAATTTCAACACCTCTGCGATCTTCACCCAAACAAATGGCAATGGGCAGCCAAAATATATTGCGAATAATGGGGCACAAGAATATATCAGCCAGGGAAACGTGCACCAGCAACTGGATGTGGCCAGTATCGCCTCGTACAAGGGGGCTTCAGCATTGGCCGCAGCGGCGAAAGCGCGAAAGGAAATCGCTTCGCGGGGCCTTGTAGCTACCGTGGTGCAGGATTATTTCGCAGTAGCGGCAGCTGAGCAGAAGTTGAATGTCGCCAAGCGAACCGCGGAGGACGGAGAAAAGTTTTTCGAGCTTACGGGAAGCCTCGAAAAGGGTGGCGAGGTAGCGCACGCCGATGTGATCAAGGCCGAGCTGCAAATGACTGATCGAAAAAGGCAACTGCAAGAAGCTCAATTAGCCTTACAGAACGCCAGGCTCGAACTGGCGGTTCTCATATTCCCTGATTTTAACGACAATTTCCGAACAACAGATGATTTGCACCGCAGCGTTCCATTGCCCCTTCGTGACGCGTTCGAAGCGCAGGCTGCACAGAACAATCCTGACATTCGCGCTGCGTTGGCAAATTCGCGGGCAAGCAATTTTGAGGTAAGCGCCGCGAAAGCTGGCTATCTGCCGTCGATAAGTTTGGATTACTTTTACGGGATAGACGCACCCCAGTATTCGACTTACACAACCAGGGATGGTGTCAAGCTCAGTAATCTGGGTTCTGCGGGGATCATTGCGCTGAGCCTTCCCGTCTGGAATTGGGGTGCGACCCAGAGTCGCGTGCGCCAGGCGGAATTGAGGAGAGATTTGGCGAACAAGGAACTGTCGTTTGCACAGCGCAAATTGCTCGCTGAAATGCGTTCTTTGTATGCGGAAGCCGAGACAGCACTGAACGAACTTGCCGGACTGCAGCGATCTGCGGAGCTTTCCGCAGAAAGCCTGCGGCTAACGACCTTGCGCTACAAAAGCGGTGAAGGAACGGTTTTGGAGGTTGTCGACGCTCAGACGACGTTCGCCCAGTCAAACAGTGCTTATCAAGATGGCGCAGTTCGCTACCGCGTGGCCTTGGCAAATCTGCAGACGTTGACAGGAGTAATGGCGAATCCATGAGAAATCGGCAAGCAATCTTCAGATTCTTGTCGTGCAGCAATTTTCTTTCTGCAGCATTCCTGCTGATCGCTTCGCTGGCTATACAGGGCTGCGGAACGACGGAACCGGAACAGACGCCGGTCGTGACCGTGCAGACAACACCCGCCAGGCGTGGGCCAATTGCACTGACAGTTTCTGCAGAAGCAGTGGTGTCACCATTGCAGCAGGCAATCATTACGCCGAAGATCACATCGACCATCAAGAAATTCTATGTGCAAAGGGGCTCCCACGTTAAAGAAGGCCAGCTGCTGGCTACTCTTGAAAACGCAGACCTCGAGGGGGCGGAAGAGCAAAGCAAAGGTGAATTCGAGCAAGCCGAGGCTGGCTACGCGACAACGACCGGCGCCAGCTTGCCACAACAAATCCAGAAGGCCGAGCTCGATGCTGCCGCCTACAAATCAGCCTACGAGGCGCAGAAGAAAATCTATGATGCACGAAAAGATCTTTTCGATCAGGGAGCCATCCCTCGTCGCGATCTGGATTCGGCGGAAGTTGGACTGATTCAGGCGCGTAGCGCAGACGAGCAGGCGCAACGGCAACTTAGCGATCTGCAACGGCTCGGCAAAGAGCAGGCCCTAAAGTCGGCTGCGGGGCAATTGTCCGCCGCCAAGGGCAAATATCTGAACGCAAAGGCGCAGTTGAGCTACTCCGAGATTCGCAGCCCGATCGATGGTGTGGTGACAGACCGCCCTTTGTTCCAAGGCGAACTGGCAGCGGCGAATCAGCCAATCATGACGGTGATGAACACATCGAAGGTCATCGCAAAGGCCCATATTGTCCAGAACGAAGCAGTGCTTCTACGGGCCGGAGATCCCGCGGAACTGAAGCTGGAAGGATTGGACGAACAAATCGCAGGCCGAGTCACCCTGATCAGTCCGGCTCTTGACCCGGGAAGTACCACAATCGAGGTCTGGATCGAAGCTGATAAACCAAATCCTGGATTAAAACCGGGAGTGAATGTACTAGTCGAAATTACTGCAAAGAGCGTCAAGGATGCGTTGATCGTGCCCGCAGCGTCAGTGTTCAAGAGCTCCGAAGGCGGGGACTACGTCTTGGTAGCTGGATCAGATCTTAAGGCGCATCAAGCGAAAGTGAGAGTGGGAATACGAAATAAGGAACTGGCAGAGATTCAGTCAGGAATCAAAACCGGAGACCAGGTTATCACCAAGGGTGGATATGCGGTTCCGGATAACACCACGATCGTCATTGAAGCCGCGCCCGCTGCCGATTCCGATTCTGTGGGGGATAAGACGCCCGCAGAGGACAGACCAGATGCCAAAACCGACGACAAATCAACCACAGTGCCGAAGAAAGGCAAGGAATAGCGCGGAATGGGTTCTCACCTGGAAAATAACTCGTTAGACGGAGTGACCAGGAAAACTGTGCCGTGGTTCAAGCAATTTTCCAGGCCGATATTGTTCTTGACGATGAGCCTGGCGATAGCTGGTGCCTATTTTGCATTTCGAATTCCCGTTTCCGTCTTCCCTAACACCGATTTCCCCCGAATTGTCATTGGCATCGATAACGGCGTGATGCCGATCGATCAGATGCTGGTGATGATCACAAAACCGATCGAAGAAGCCGTGAACAGTGTTCCTGGCTTGACTAAGGTGTATTCGACGACCAGTCGCGGCTCAGCCGAAGTAGACCTGTTTTTTGACTGGAGTTCTGACATGATCCTGACGCTGCAGCGCGTCGATGCAGTCGTGGCGCGACTGCAACCGGAACTGCCAACGGGAGCAAAGATCCAGACGCACCGGCTGACCTTCGCATCGTTCCCGATTCTTGGATACAGCCTGACCTCTGACGTGATACCGCAAGATAAATTATGGGAAGTCGCGACGTACGATTTGAAGCCTCGGCTAAACCGTCTGGACGGCGTTGCGTCGGTACTGGTTCAGGGCGGTCGCGTTCCGGAATTTCAAGTCACGCCTGACCCCGCGCGATTGCTCGCAGCAGGAATTACCGTAAGCGATATTCTCGAAGCGATTCGACGGACAAATATAATCGACTCCCCGGGATTGCTCGAACACGACCACCAACTGGTACTTGGATTGATCAGCGGACAAGTCCGCACACCGGGACAGATTGAGCAGATCACGGTCAAGAATTCCAAAGACGGCGTACCAATACGAATCGGCGATATCGCGAAGGTCTCTCCTTCGGATGCTCCCGTATACACGATTGTGACCGCGAACGGAAAGCCGGCGGTGCTGTTGAGTATCAACCGCCAGCCAGAGAGCAATACTCTGGACGTAGCGCGCGAGGTGCACAAACAGATTTCCGAATTGCGAGCGGGTCTCCCCCAGGGCGTGCATCTGGAAGCATTTTACGATCAATCGACGATTGTCCAGCAGTCGATTGCAAGCGTGCGGGACGCGGTACTGATCGGGATCGTGCTGTCGGCTGCAATTCTGGTTCTGTTCCTGCGCGATTGGGGATCCTCCCTGGTGGCCGCGTTGGTGATTCCAGTTACCTTGTTGTTCACCTTCATCATTCTGCGGTTCAGCGGGCAGAGCTTTAATCTGATGACCTTGGGTGGACTTGCAGCAGCGGTTGGGTTAGTGATCGACGACGCGATAGTCGTGCTGGAAAATGTTGTACTGCACCGGGATGCAGGCGAATCGCGATTTCAGGCGATCGAGAGCGCACTCCGCGAAATCACCGTTCCTCTCATCGGCTCGACGGTCACCCCGATCGTGGTGTTTCTTCCGCTCATTTCAACCACTGGTGTATTTGGAAGTTTTTTCCGCGCGCTGGCCATCACCATGTCGGTCGCGCTTGCCAGTTCCCTGCTGCTTGCGGTGACCTGGACGCCGACACTCAGCCAGTATTTTGTCCGTCGTAACAATACTACGGGCGCAGCGGAAGCACCCGAAGGAATGCAGACTGCTGCTTCATTACTGGCTGCTGAAGAAGAACATATTTCCGGATTTTTCGGCCGGATTGTCGATTTTTATTCGCGTCTGATGCAGCGAATTCTACGTCGCCCCTCGCTGCTGGTCATTTCGTCCATCGCGATTATCGTGCTCTCCTATGTTTGCTACAGTTTCCTCGGGACGGATCTGCTGCCAGAAATGGATGAAGGTAGTTTTATTCTGGATTACAACACTCCGCCCGGCAGTTCGCTGGCGGAATCGGACCGCATCCTGCAGCACATTGAGAAAATTCTTCGCGACACTCCGGAGGTGGAAAACACTTCGCGTCGCACCGGGCTGCAACTTGGCCTCGCCGCCGTGACTGAAGCCAATCGCGGCGACTTCACGGTGAAACTGAAGAAGGACAAGAAACGCGGAATCGATGACGTTATTTCGGACGTTCGCGCCGAGATCAGGAAGACCGAGCCCGCAACGGATGTTGATTTTGTGCAAATTTTGCAGGACATGATTGGTGACTTGACCAGCCGGCCGGAACCGGTCGTCATCAAACTTTTCTCTCCTGATGCCAAATTGCTGGAGGAAACCGCACCCCGCGTCGCAGATGCAATCAAAAAGAACCCGAAAGTTGTGGATGTGTTCGATGGCATTGAAAACACCGTGAGCGGGCCTGCCGTCACGTATCAGCTCGATCCAATGGTGGCTGCTCGGGCAGGATTTACCGCAGAAGAAGTTGCAGTAAATGCGGCTGCAGTTCTCGAAGGTGAACCTGCGGCGACGCCCGTAGTACTCAATGATCGGACCTATCCGATTCGCGTACGCTTCCCCGAGCAGAACCGCGCTTCTCTGGAACGCATGAGCAACACGCTGCTGACAAGTTCAACCGGTCATACCGCAACTCTTGGTTCACTTGCCACTGTGACGTACGACCCCGGGCAGTCTGAAGTGCGCCGCGAAAACTTGCAGCGCCTGGTTGAGGTCACCGCACGTTTTGAAGGAATTGATCTTGGCTCTGGCATGGACTACATCAAGAAAACGGTAAGGGATTTGCATCTCCCGGCTTCCATTCGTGTCGAATACGGGGGCTTGTATGAGGAACAGCAGAAGACTTTCAGCGATTTATCAGCGGTTTTTGTCCTGGCTCTGATTTTACTGTTCTGCGTCCTGTTGTTTGAATTTCGGACCTTTTCCGCGCCCATCGCCATTCTGGGATCCGCTTTGCTTAGCACCTTCGGAGGATTTCTCGGATTGCTGGTTACGCGTACTTCTTTTAACGTCGCTTCCTTCATGGGGATGATCATGGTGATCGGAATCGTGGCCAAGAACGGGATTTTGCTCCTGGACGCGGACCAGAATTTCCGCGCGCTGGGTTTTTCCGATGAAGAGTCGCTGATTCAGGCGAGCCGTCGGCGTTTGCGTCCGATTGCGATGACGGCTCTCGCGACTATTTTCGGAATGCTACCCCTGGCCCTGGCATTTGGCTCCGGCTCCGAAATGTTAAAACCACTCGCAATTGCGGTCATCGGAGGGTTGCTGAGCTCGATCGTACTATCGCTAATTTTCACACCTACCATTAACTACTACTTGAGTCGCTGGCGGGCGCACCCTTCGGCATAGAAGACCGGACATTTGGCGGACTGGAACGCTTGAAAACGCCCGGAAGTCGGGTGTTCACACAGGTAGCGGGCCTAGTGTACGCTTTGTGCTCCTGTGTCTGGAGCGCGGAGTCTGGTTCTGGCAGTACATGCATCGATTCGGCAGATGATTGCATCCAATTCGGAACTTGGGAACTCGGCAACTTTTTCTTTTGAGGTGAAAAATGAGGATCTCTCGAATGTTAACAACGATATCAGTCGTTTTGCTGGCTGTGGTGATCGTCGGCTTTCTCGCTTCGCGGCTACGCGCCGGAGACAAGGAACCGGCAGTCGGCACTGCAGCTCCGGATTTCACACTGAATTCACAGGACGGTAAACCCGTCAGCCTCCATGATTTCAAGGGCAAATGGGTAGTCCTGTATTTTTACCCAAAGGACGGTACGACTGGCTGCACGATCGAAGCGCACAATTTCCAGCGCGACCTTTCCAAATATGACGCAAAGAACGCCGTAATCCTAGGCGTCAGCGTCCAGGATGAAAAATCACACCAGGAATTTTGCGCCAAGGAAGGCCTGAATTTTAAATTGCTGGCCGATAACAAGAAAGAAGTCTCGGAAAAGTACGACTCCGTGATGAACTTTGGCGTGACCAAACTTTCCGCACGGCACACCTTCTTGATCGGCCCGGACGGAACGATTCGCAAGGTGTGGAATGATGTGGATGTAAAGACGCACAGCGATCAGGTTCTTGCTGCGATTGACGAACTTAGCAAAACGAGCGGCTAAACCTGTCTGGCGGCACTTCAATCGCCTTTTTTGCGCTCGGCGCCGACGAGTGTGACCTCGTTCCTTACCGGCAAAAAGCCCGAAAGGAGTCGCGGATTGGTGCTCTTCTTGACTCAGGGCTCGTCGTCGCCGTCCGAAGCTCCGCCCGGATCTTCGGAAAGAGGTTTTTTCGGGTCTAGTTCCGGATGCCTGGATTTCTTCAGTTCCTTGTTGAGGTCGGCCAGCTCTTTTTCTTTGAGCGCACTCCATCGCTTTCCGAGACGCGTAGATTCGCTTAGAAGCTCCTGAAGCGCCAAGTTTGCCTGCGTCGTGGGTGCGACGTCAGCGCTATCTGCAACAGCCAAAATCGCAGCGTAATGCTGGTTGAGCGACGAGAAGTTTTCAGGCTGCTTTCCGGTCGGCGGGAGACCGTAGAAGTTCGGTTGGGTCGCTCCTTCCAATTCTGCCAGTTGCCTGTCGAGAGCTGTGGCATCGGTCTCTGCAATTCCATGCAGTTTGGGCAGAACTAGCTTGAGCTGCTCGCGAACGGACATCACCTGCTCAAGCAGCTCGTAACTGTCGTCCATGCCGGCAACAGCCTCTGACTCCATGGCGAATTGCTTCGCAAGGTCGCTTCCCGATGCAGTGATGCGGGGATCCATCGTCAACTCGAACACGGCATCGTAACGCTTGCCGTCAACAGTCAATTCCGCCTTGTATTTGCCAGGCAAGGGACGAGCACCGAGCGGAGTCAGTGGAGTATTGTGCAAAATAGCTGAGATCGGAAAATCGTGCTCGAGGGCTTTAGGCGGCGCGTAATGGAGATCCCACACGAAACGATGCATGCCCGGTTCTGTTGAAAGAATATTTTCGGGACGCACCCAATACATTGGAATCGGATATTCACCTGCGAGCTTGTCGATGGACTGCGGTTTGTCGGAGCTCGAGTAGTGACGGACGAGGCGCGGATTGTCGTTGGCGGTGAAGATATCGAGGTTGATCGTGCCCTTGGCTGCTGAGGAAAGGTAGTAATCGATGATCGCGCCGTCCGGAGGGTTTGTCCCTGCTGGAACTTCCGGAGGCAGGGGCGTGTCGGGGTTGCGATTCCAACGCCAGCGGATTGCTTGCTGCGGCGTGAAAAGAAAGACGGGCGCGTGCGCGACTTGATCGGAGATCTGACGCAGCGGGGTGATATCGTCGAGAATCCAGAACGACCGACCGTGAGTGCCGACAATCAGATCGTCGCCATGGATGGCGAGGTCGCGCATGGAGGTATGTGGCAGATTCAGTTGCAACGGCTGCCAGGAATCACCGTCATTGAATGACACATAAACCGTAGTTTCCGTACCGGCGAAAAGCAGTCCCTTGCGCAGCGGATCTTCCCGCACGACATTTGACGCGGAATTATCCGTAATGCCGGCCGTGATTTCTTGCCAGTTCGCGCCAAAATCGCGGGTGCGATAGATGTGTGGATGCAAGTCATCGAGCCGGAAGCTGTTGATGGCGGCATATGCCGAACCTGCGTCGAAATGCGAAGCCTCGATGATAGAGACTTTACTCCAGGGCTTCAGTTGGGGCGGCGTAACATTCTTCCAGGTCTTGCCGCCATCGCGCGAGACGTGGATCAAGCCATCATCCGTACCTGCCCAGATCGTGTCGACTTCCTTATAAGAGGGCGCGACCGCGTAAATTGTACCGCGATGGCGTCCGCGCTCCGGATCACCGGCGGAAAACGCGCCGAGATTGGCCGGCAACTCGTAGGATTCTCGTGTCAGGTCCGGACTGATGATCGTCCAACTATTCCCACGATCGGTGGTTTTGAACAATACGTTTGCGGCAAAATAGAGTGACTTGGGGTCGAGGGGCGAGAAAACGACCGGCAGCGTACGGTTGTAGCGGTATTGGCCACGGCGGACCGGTTCAGGTGCGATATCGGCTACCTCGCCGATTGCCTGATTTGTACGCGTTAACTTCGCTCCGTAAAGAAAATTGGGATCGAGGGGATCAACCGCGATATAGCCGTATTCAAATACACCGGGAAGGTTCCATTCGCGAAACGTAATTTCGCCATAATCACTTCGGCTTTGCGTGGCCACGCTGCCACTTTCCTGCTGGGCGCCGTACACCCAATACGGAAAGCGATTGTCAGTCGTTACGTGATAGAACTGTGCGGTTGGCTGGTTATACCAGCTGCTCCAGGTCCGCCCACCGTTCACACTGATAGCAGCCCCCTGGTCCGCACTGAGAACGATGGTTTGGGCATTCTTCGGATTGATCCAAATTCTTTGGTAGTCATCGCCTCCGGGCGCACCCTTAAATCCAACAAACGTCTTGCCCCCGTCGACCGATTTCCACGTTGTAGTATTCGCAACGAAGACTGTGTCGACATTGTCAGGCGAGACTGCAATTCCCATCGCCCCGGGACCGCGCCCGCCAATGCGGTGGTCGGAGCTGACTTGCTTCCACGTTTCGCCCGCATCGTCAGACGCATAGACGCCGCCATGACCCTTTTGCGCTTCGACGGAAAGGTACAGCCGTTTCGGATTGCTCGGGGCAACGGCAATGCCGATACGAGCGATTCCGTCTTCCGACGTCGGCAATCCCTTGGTGATCAGCTTCCAGTTTGTTCCGCCATCGACGGATTTGTAGAAGCCGCTGCCAGGGATTACGAACGATTCGCCGCTACGAACTTCCCATGGAGCAACGCGAGCAGCCCACAACGCGGCATAGAGAACGTTTGAATTGCCCGGGTCCATAACCAGATCAGCGGCGCCGGTGTTCTCATCCTTATATAGGACCTTTTCGAAGTTCTTGCCGCCGTCGGTGGACCGAAAGACACCGCGCTCGGTATTCGGCCCGTACGCATGACCCTCCGCTGCAACAAAAACGCGGTCGGGATTATCAGGGTCAATCACTACGGCGGTGATCTGCTGCGCATCCCGCAATCCGAGGTGAACCCAGGTTTTGCCCGCATCAATGGATTTGTAGAGGCCGTCGCCGGTCGCGAGATCAGGCCGCTGCAAGCCTTCTCCGCTACCAACGTAAATGATATTGGGATCAGAGGCGGCAACCGCCAACGCGCCTACGGAACCGGATGTCTGGTCATCGAAAATAGGATTCCATGTGTTGCCGAAGTCGGTGGTTTTCCACACGCCACCGTTCACAGCCGCCATATAAAACACGTTTGGCTGCTGCGGAACCCCCGCGATCGCAACTGTTCTGCCGCCGCGGAAAGGCCCGATGCATCGCCAGCGCATTTCACCGAACAGTTTCTGGTCGTACTGGGGCTGTTGCGAATTTGCCGTCAAACCGGCGACCGCAACGACCAAGATAGCCAGAAACAGTTTCACCCTGAATCCACCGTGCATCGAATCCTCCCTGAAGCATGTGAGCATAACGTGTGAAACAAAAGAGGGCAAACGAATCGCTCCAGTCCGTTTTCTACCCAGAACAGGATATGTCTGCTATTTGCGGATTCGCCCTACGTCTGCCCAAGACGGAGGCGCGAAGATTTAAGAAGTGCTTATAAAAGCCGCACTCTGTTATAGACTGCGATGCAAGCCATCGGTGAAAGTGCGGATCGATCGAGCCATTGCCAATGTGGGTGTACTGAAACAAATGTCGGCTTTCAGTCAAGTTCCAGTGGACGACGATGAGAGGCTGCTCGTTGAACCGGCACAGGGGCCGCGAAATCCGGTTGCCCTAGCGATTCTATCAATCATTGTAGGAATTTTTGCCGGATTGATCGGATCCATTTTCCGGCTCTGCTTGCACAAGACCGACGTCCTGCGCACTACGATCATCACGAGAGCCCACTTGTGGGGGTGGAGGGGAATACTTCTGATCATCGTGATTCCTGCCGCGGCTGCGGGCATAGCGGCCTGGCTGGTGCGTAAATTCTCGCCGGAATCGAGTGGCAGCGGCATTCCGCACGTAGAGAAACAACTGAAGCAAGGCTGGTCGGGCAATCCCGTACGCATCATCCTGGTGAAGTTTTTTGGAGGCATTCTCGCGATTGGCAGTGGATTGGCATTGGGCCGAGAAGGACCAAGCGTACAGACCGGGGCAAGCATCGGACAGCTCGTCGGTCGTGTATTCCATCGAAATGCGAATGAGCAGCGGGTCTTGCTGGCAGCAGGAGCCGGTGCCGGCCTCGCGACTGCGTTTAACGCTCCAATCGCGGGAGCTGTTTTCGTGTTGGAGGAATTGGTGGGCCGTTTCGATGGGCCAGTCACAATTGCGACTTTAGGCGCGAGTGCCGGTGCAATCGCTGTGGCGAGAGTACTTCTGGGCGTGGCACCAGATTTTCAAATCGATAGTTTGAAGTATCCTGGATTCGGCACGATCCCCGCGGATCTGGCACTGGGCGCGATGTTCGGACTTTTGGGCGTGCTATACAGCCGGGTGCTGTTGAAGTGTTTGGACGTTTCGGCATCGATGGGCAAAATTCCAGCGACGTGGCGCGCCTCTATGATCGGCGCATTGATAGGTCTGCTAGGCTGGTTTGCTCCACAAGTTATCGGTGGGGGAGACGTTTTGACTGAGCAAGCACTTCGCGGGGATGTTCTTTTGCGCGACCTTGTACTTCTTCTGGCAATCCGCTTCGTGCTGGGTCCCCTATCCTACGCGGCAAGGACTCCTGGCGGACTGTTCGCTCCGATGCTGACGATTGGCGCGCAAGGCGGATTGCTTTTCGGGACGATCTGGAGCCGTCTATTTGTCAGCAACGCAACTCTGCCGCGAGAATTTGCCGTCGTTGGCATGGCAACGTTTTTTGCTTCGGTTGTACGCGCTCCTGTCACCGGGATCATCCTGGCGATCGAATTGACTGGCTGTTTCACGCTGCTACTCCCGATGCTTGGCGCCGTTTTTGCCGCCATGACGGTAGCAACAATTCTAAAGGAACCTCCCATTTACGATTCTCTGCGCGATCGGAGCTGATCTGGGGACTGCGCAGACGGCAGGTCGAAAATCTTCAGTATCTTGCAGGCATTTCCTTCAGGGCAGATCCAGGTCGAGTCCATGAATTTCGAGCTCAAGTCCTGCTGTATCAGGAGTTCATCGTTGACGGTCAAACCCAATCAACGATTGGTTGCAGACGTTCGCCCGGGATTGCGTGCTAGAATTTCTGATCCTTTCAGGAGATTTCATGACCCGTTGGCCCGCGGTCTTCGTCGTCCGCTGTATCGGTTTGAATTTGTCACTCCTTGTTCTTTTGCTCTCATCCGGAGTCAGCGCGCAGCAGATCTCTCCCGAACTTCTTCACGGACTTAAATGGCGACTGATCGGCCCACATCGCGGCGGTCGCGTAACCGCCGTCGCAGGCATTGCCGGAGACACAAAAACCTACTACATGGGAACCCCTGGCGGAGGCGTTTGGAAAACCACTAATGCCGGAACAACATGGTTCCCCATTTTTGACGCCGCTCACGTCGCTTCGATTGGCGACGTTGTGGTTGCACCGTCAAATCCCAATATTATTTACGTCGCGACTGGGGAGCAGACGAACGGGGATGGCGTCTGGAAGTCTGCAGATGCGGGCGCAACATGGTCGAACATCGGTTTCCGTAGCTCTCCGATTATTCCGTCCCTGCTCGTTGATCCACACGATGCAAATCTGGTTTATGTGGCAGTTGCAGGTACGTATCAGGCTAGCCCTGAGCGCGGCATTTTCAAATCCACTGACGGCGGCAATACATGGCGGAAGGTCTGGTTCAGGGATGATCGTACCAGTCCGATGGAGCTCGACTTCGATCCCAACAATTCACATACGATTGTCGCCACCGCGATGCATGTCCCACCAGCGCCTGGAGAAAAACCTGCTGAAGGCGTAGATACAATCCTTATGAAATCCACCGACGCCGGCGAAACCTGGACTCTGCTGGGTGATCAGGGGCTTCCTCCCGCGCACCGAATGCGTACAGGACTTTCCATCGCATCAGGGTCAGGCGGGAAGCGCATTTTTGCGTTGATGGCGCAGGGATTGTTTCGTTCCGACGATTCAGGTGCCACATGGCAGAAAATCACAACGGACCCGCGCATCCTCGGATCGAATTACTTTGGCCGCGTGTTTTCTGACCCGAAGGATCCGGACGTCGTCTACGTGATGCAAACCTCAACCTACCGTTCTGCGGATGGCGGTCAGAGGTTTGAAGCGTGGAAGGGGACACCCAGTGGAGAAGACGATCACGTTCTCTGGATTGATCCGCTCGATACGAATCACATTGTCGAAGGCACGGACCAGGGTGCCGTCGTAACGTATGACTGCGGCAAATCGTGGAACAGCTGGTTTACCCAGCCAACGGGACAGTTCTATCGGGTCTCGACAGACAGTTCGTTTCCCTACCGGCTCTACGCAGCGCAACAGGATTCCGGTTCGGTTGTGGTTCCAAACCGCACCGATTTTGGGCTGATCACATATCGCGACTGGTTTTCCAGCGGCTCGTTCGAAAGCAGCTTCATAGCACCTGATCCGTTGCACCCGGAATATATTTATTCGCTTGGATGGTACGGCAATATCATTCGTATGGATCGCAGTACTGGACAAACGGCGACGTTATTTGTTGCTCCGGCGAATTACCGCGTGAGCTGGGAAACGCCAATTGTATTCTCACCCCTCGATCCTCACGCGCTCTATTACGGCTCCCAATTCCTGCTGAAAACTACCGATGAGGGGCTCGCCTGGCACGAAGTGAGTCCGGACCTTACCGTGAAATCGGGCTCATCTTCCGTATCGCCAAAGTCCGACGCGGCTGGCCACATTCCGTCCAAAGATGATATTGAAGATTCGGGGCTTTTCTCTGATTTTGCGGATGCTGACGATGAAAGCGCTGCGCAGGCTCCGCCTCTGCGCGCGTTTATTCAGGCCATCGCGCCCTCTCCGCTCGAGAGGAATCTTATCTGGGTCGGGACCTCGAACGGTCTCATACAGGTGACCCATGACGGCACAACATGGACGGACGTGTCTCCGGCAGGACTCCCTGAGCGCTCTACTGTAAATACGATTGATGCGTCTTCGCATGACCCCAACACCGCTTACGCCGCCATCTTCGCTCGCCGCGACACCCATCCTTATATATTCCGCACTCAGGACGCTGGCAGGACGTGGGAGAAGATCGTCAATGGTTTGCCGGATGCAGGAATCGCTCGAGTAGTTCGCGAAGATCCTGTTCGCAAGGGAATGCTCTTTGCGGGAACCGAAACGGGTGTCTACGTTTCATTTGACCTTGGGAATCATTGGCAATCACTGCAGCTTTCCTTGCCCGCAAGTTCTGTTCGGGATCTGGCGATTCACGGAAATGATCTCGTCGCCGCCACCTTTGGGCGCGGGCTTTGGATACTGGACGACATCTCCCCCCTTCGCCAGCTGACTGAAGAGGCTGAGAAATCACGTGTCCATTTCTTTATGCCCGAGCCGGCAGTTCGCATCCACTGGGACAATCATCCTGACACCCCGCTCGAACGCGATTTTCCGGCATCTCAGAATCCACCGGATGGCGCCATCCTTTATTACGCATTCAGGTCCCTGCCGAAGGGTGAAATCACCCTCGAGGTGCTCGATTCGACGGGAACTCGGATTCGCCAGTTTTCCAGTATTCCCGCAAAGGAAACTCTGCCGCCAGCGAACGTTCCCGAATACTGGTTTTACCCCGCGGCCACGCTTCCTGTTGTCACGGGAATTAACCGGTTCGTATGGGATTTGCATTACCCGCCGCCACCTGCTCTGCCTTACGGATTTTTCGGGGAGCATCTTGAATACACGGAATACACCTTGCCGGACCACGCTGTCCCAGGAGAGACACCTCGTTTTCAGCCGCCTGGACCCGTCGTAGCTCCGGGAACATATGACCTGGTTCTGACTGTCGAAGGAAAGGCTTATCATCAGAAGCTGACGGTCGTTGCTGACCCGCGCGTACATGCGACTTCGGCTGATTTTGCTGATCAATTCGACCTCTCGCTGAGGATGTGGGAACTGATGAAAGTAGCTGCCACTTCCTTCGAAAATATCTCATTACTGGCGGAACAGCTTGCCGAGCGGGCAAGGGCTTTGCCCGCACCTCGATCGAAAGAGGTGTCCGACAGCCTCAGTGATCTCGAGAAACAGGTCAAGGCACTTGAGTCAGGCGACGAAATGTCTCCTGGCTATGGAACACTCAATCGCAATGTTGGTCGTTACCTTGTCATGGTTCAGGGTGGAGATATTGCACCCACCGAATCGATGCGGAAGACATTCCAGTCCGCATGTGAGTCCTTGGCGAAGGACATGGCCGCCGAAGGAAAATTAGCCAGCGAGACTGTTCCCGCATTCAACAAGTTGATTGCTGACGTGAAACTCGCGCCGATAGCATTTAGCGCCGCGCCCAGTGCGGTTCCCGCGTGCTCCCGTTGATGGCCCGGGCAAACTGCTTACCTGAAACCCGGATACCGCTTTGGAATCCCTGTCGCGCGATTTTCTTCCTGAGAGACTTCCCCGGCGATCTCGAGACTGTCACTTCTGCCAATTCCCTCTCCGGATAGGCTGGGGTATGCTTTTCCGCAATTGCAGCACTCAACCAAAGGAGAACGATATGCAGGCGAAATTGTATTCCCGAATCCTCGCGCTGGCTCTGGCGATGTCGTTTCTGCTCGTTGTTGCAGGCGCCGTCTCTGCACAGCAAGTCACATACAACTTTATGCCGGGAGTGGACTTTACGCAGTTCCATACTTACAAATGGGTTGAAATCCCTGGCGGCATTCACCCGAACCAGATTGTCGATCAGGAGATCAAGCAGGCTGTAAATAGCACGCTCGCCGGCAAGGGTTTCACCATGGTGACTGGCGATGCCAAGGCCGATCTGTATGTCGGCTATCAGTGCTTCATTCAGCAGCAACGCCAATGGAACGCATGGGGAATGGGCGGTGGCCTTCGCTGGGGAGGCATGGGCTCGGCGACCAGTTCTACAATTGATAACGGCACGCTGGCAGTGGACTTTTACAATCCGACCTCGCAGGAACTTCTCTGGCGGGGCTCGGCGGCCCAGACTCTTGATCCCAGCGGTAACCAGAACAAAAACATGCAAAAGCTGGACAAGGCCATGAACAAACTGCTGAAAAATTTCCCTCCTCCACAAAAGAAATAACGCTACAGGCTGAATTTCTGGAATCGTCAGGTCCGCAGTATGACACCTGGGAAGATGTGGCTCTCTGTTGATTCTGTCTCGTCAAGTTTCCAAGCAATTCCGAACGCTGAATTTCCGAAGGAGAATCGAAATCACGATGAAAGCACCAGCAAATAGATTTGCTCTTATCATCTTTGGGGTCACACTCCTGTTGACGATTACCGTAGCCAGGGTGCCTTCGCTCCGGGCGCAGAACCCGGAGATGCAGCGACGCCTCGCGGCGCTCAAACAATCGATCGCCTTCAACAAGCAGGTACTCGCGCAATATACCTGGATGGAGCAACAGATCATCAGCATCAAAGGCGAGCAAAAAAAGGAAGAGTTATACAACGTCCAGATGGGCCCCGACGGGAAACCGCAAAAAACTCCAGTCGACCCCAGTTCGCTTTCAGACGATGAGCGCAAGCGTCGCGGCCTGCGCGGCCGCATTATTGCCAAGAAGACGGACGAATACGAGGAGTATGGCAATTCAATCAAAACTCTGGTCCAGCAATATCTTCCACCAGACAAGGACGTACTGCAGCAATGCTATGAAAAAGGAAACGTGATGATCGGCCCCATGAGCGGTCAGCCCGGCAATTATCGCGTCGTGATTTCCAACTACCTCAAACCGGGAGACAACATGACCATAGTTGTGGACAAGGCTCAGTTCTCTTTTCAGAGCTTGAGCATTTCCACCTATCTCAGCGACCCGGGCGATGGAGTGAACGTCAATATCCAGTTCAGCCGTCTGCCCAACGGTGGTCCCTTCCACGTCTCGACAGAAACCATTAATGGCGTCAGCAAGCAGTTGACGGTTGAGGTTACTAACACCAATTACCAGCACATGTAGGCTTGAATCGGGAATCAGGCCGCGCCATCTTCCCTCACGCTCATCAGCTGCGCGTGAGGGATTTTTTATTCTCGAACTGAACTCCGCTATTAGTTCTTGGTTGAAGGGTCTGCGTCCAGCTCTTTCAATTTTTTCTCAAGAAGCATCTTTTTTTCCGCATTGCTCAGCTTGGGAAACAGGAAGGCAATCTGAAGACGCATCGACCATGCAGGAGTTCCTACGGGATGTACGGCGTTCCCATAAAATTGCGCGGTCAGCGACACCGGTTGATTTCCAAGCTTCATGATCCTTCCGATGCCGCCGCCAAACGGCACTGTCCAGGTATTCCCGTTTGTTGCCTCCCAGTTCGCGGTCAATGTCGGCTGCCAGGTGATGAAATAACCCTTGCTCAAGTTGTAGTTGATGAAATATTGCAGGAGGAACTGGTTTACCGCAGGCCGATAACCGTTGCCCGCCACTGACCAGACGTTGTTCGCTAGTGCGCCAAGTGTCCAGTGGCCCGGCTGCGTCAGCACAACGACAGAAGGTCCGATACCGAACTTACCCTGCCCGAGATATGTATCCGTTGCGGTTGGCAACTGAAAAATTGGTCCTGCGCCCCAGATGATTTTTCCGGGCTTTCGTGGCGAAAGAAAGAAGGTCGGCGTCATGTCTCCCAAACCGTATTCCCCTGTTTCGGGAGTCCCCGGCGCGTTCGGGACGGGCTGATAGATGATCGGTGTAATCCAGCGCACAATCAGGTTCCAGTCTTTCGACACACCGATGGGGATTACCGGCTGAATGTTCAATACATTCTGATTTCGATAGCCAGGTTCAACCCCAAAATTAGTATTGTCCTGTACGGGTACGCTGATCAGACTGGCCACCGGGTTTTGTGTCGCCTTCTGCAGGGCTTCGGCCGCTTCGGCAGTACCAGCTTCCTGTTCGGCAGGACTCGGCTTGGTTTTTACTGTCGTTTGCGCTTTTGCTTGTGCCGGAACCGAGGTTTCCGCGGGTGCCGTTACAGCCGTATTTGTCTGATCCTGTGACCATCCTCCGGGCACCAGCATAACGATTGAGGCGCAGATCAAAAATGCCATTTTCCCAATTAATCGTTCTTTCACTCTTTTCTCCGTTCGGTCGAAAGCTCGCGACATTTCACGATCAAGCCCAGATCGACCTTAATCTGTGTGTCAACCAGTCTAACTGTTATGACCCCTCTAATCAGGGCCGAATTGTCAAAAACGACAACCTTACTCGAGAGCCCGATAGAGGACTCTTGTGAGGCGAAGCAGACGATTCTCGGCGTTTGAATTCTCGAAGATCCATGGGTAGGTGTGCTTTGCGTGATAGCGGGGTCCTTTATCGAGACCTAGCCCGCTCGATTGCACTGTTTAACTCGGCGCAAGGCGATTGTCACCAAACGGGCTGCGCAGACACCGCCCACCGAAGAATCACGAAGATAAAAAAACGTCTGAATTGCATCAGCCCCTCCCCACGGTCCCCTGCACCTCCGGTCACGCTCCAGCTCCGTCAATCTGTTATAGAATTGATGGCCAACGGGTACGACGTTCGAGTTTCGATCGATAACAAAATTTCGGAGAGAACAATGTCTAAGTATTGGAAGAGATTTCTGCCAGTCCTCGGGCTGGTGTTATGCACAGGGCTGGTGTCCGCACAGACCCAGGAGCCGGAGACGCCGGCAGCAGATACGATCAGTCGCTCGATCAAGGCAGTCGGCTATATTGTCGGCGGCGGAGCGACCAAGGTCATTTTTGTGCCCACGAGCGCGATCTCGCAGGGCAGCGGAGAAGCGAAAGTCGAAGTAAAGAAGGGCCCGACCAATATCGAATTGAAGGTCCAGAGCATGCCGCAGGCCACCACGTTAGGGACGGAATTCCTGACCTATGTTCTGTGGGCGATTACTCCGGACGGCCATACCATCAACCTCGGCGAAGTTCCCATCGACAAGGATGGCCAGGGCCAACTGAACGCAACGACCCAATTGCAGACCTTCGCGATGATTGTCACTGCGGAACCGTATTATGGCGTGCGGCTGCCTAGCGAAATCGTTGTCCTCGAAAACGACACCAAGAAAAACACCAAGGGCAAAATCTATCCCGATAATGACTACAAACTGATGCGCCGTAGCCAGTACGCCAAGATGAATAACCCCCTCGGCATGACACTCGATCTGAAGAAAACGCCGCTGGATGTATACGAAGCACGCAACGCGGTGGAGATCGCCCGGTCGCGGCAGGCTGAGAAATACGCCCCTAGTATTTTTGCCAAGGCGATCTCCAGCCTCAACATGATGGAGAACTACATCGCCAGCAATGCCAACAAGAAGCAGATTGTCTCGACCGCTCGTCAGACCGTGCAATTTGCCGAAGATTCCAGGGCGCTTTCCGTTCAGGTGCAAGACCAGAACCGAATAGCGGCAGAAAAACAGGCAGCGGCTGATGCGGCGGCGGCGAAAGCCAAGGCAGAGGCCGATGCTCAAGCAGCGGCTGAAGCGAAACGCCAGGCTGAGCTCGCCGCAGCAAAAGAGGCGCAGATGAAAGCGGAAGCGGAAGCGGCGGCGGCGAAGGCCAAGGCCCAGGCTGACGCGGAAGCGGCTGCCCTTGCTGCAAAGGCCCAGGCGGCTCGCGATGCAGCGGCGGCAGCACAGGCGCAAACCGCAGCTCTTCGCGCTCAACTGCTGCAGCAGCTGAACGAAGTCCTGCAGACAACCGACACACCGCGCGGACTTGTAGTGAACATGGCCGACGTACTCTTCGAATCGGGAAAATACGCCTTGAGCACCGACGCCCAGCTAAAACTGGCAAAGCTCTCTGGAATCATCCAGGCACATCCTGGCTTGAACTTGGCGATCGAAGGCTACACGGACAATACCGGCACGCCGGAGTTCAACCTGAAACTCTCGCAACAGCGCGCCGACGCCGTTCGAGCCTTCCTCGTCTCACAGGGGCTGCCGCCGGCTACCATTTCGTCGACTGGAATGGGCCAGGCCTCTCCAGTTGCGGACAACTCGACTGCCGCTGGCCGCAAACTGAATCGTCGAGTGGAAATCATCGTTTCGGGCTCGGTGATCGGTCAGAAAATAGGAAAGTAATCGGCTTTACCCAGAGCAACAAGAGAGGGGTCGGGTTCTTTCATGAGCCTGACCCTTTTCCATTTGGAGCTGATTCGGGACTGGAGGTCAAAACGCGGCTCCGAAGCGCCTCTTCTATGGATCGATCGTAGAGCTGACCGCGCCAGCGCAGTCATTTCCTTGCTCATCCGACGCTAGTTCCCACTCTTCGGACTCCTTGGCGTTCCGTCGGCCTTGACGTAATGCGCGTACCAGGCCAGAAATCTTTCATTCAGGTCCTTGATGTGGCTGGGCGTCTTAAACTCGTGGTATTCATCGGGATAGACCACCAGCTCCGTCTCACGACCTAGCGCCTTCAGCGACTCATACATCTGCTCGCCACCGAGAATTGGTACGTTCCAATCGATATTTCCTCCCACAAACAGGGTGGGAGTCGTAATGTTCTTCATATTATAGAAAGGCGATACCTTATCCCATGTTTCGCGGTGTTCCCATGGAAATCCCAACTCCGTGATGTAGTCCTTCACATACTGATCATGTCCCCACATGCTCGTGAATTCAGCCGCACCCGCGCCTGAGATTGCTGCCTTGAACCGTTTGGTTTTGCCGATAATGAAGTCAGTTGAGATACCACCGTAGGACCAGCCACCGACACCGAGCTTGTCCGGATCGGAAATTCCCTGGGCGACGGCGTAATCGACAAAAGCCATGTCATCGTCAAAGTCCTTGTTTCCCCAGTCCGCAAAGATGGCCTTGCAGAAATCCTCGCCGTACCCGGAAGAGCCGCGTGGATTTGGAAGCAATACGACATAACCGTTAGAGGCAAACAGTTGTGCTACGTCCTGGTATTCGGAGTAGTAGGCCCAGACGGGGCCGCCATGCGGACGCAGCAGGGTCGGGTATTTCTTGCCAGCTACGTAATCGATCGGCTTGTACAGGTAGCCATGAACTGTAGTGCCGTCTTTCGATTTGAAGGAAACGTACTCATCCTGGGACCACTTAAGCTGCGCCGCCCACGCGTCGTTGACGTGGGTGAGCCGCCGCAGCTCTCCGTTTGGAGAGGTAAAGATCTCGGTAGGGCGGCCATTCATCGAAATCGAAGCGGCGAGAATACCCTCGTTTGAGAAGGAATAGCTGTCGGTCATGAAGCGGCCGTCCATCGGGCGAGTGATCTTGCTGTCCGACAGATCGAGTTTTGCGAGGATTTGGGCGCCGTCATCATCGGCGATGAAATAAATGGATTTTCCGTCCGGGGCAAAGCGCGGCTCAGTCGACATGCGGTCGAGCGCCTTGGTGTAGATCTTCTCTTCGCCTCCGTTTGCAGGGGAGATACCGACGTGCTTGGTGGCATATTCAAAGAGGTTGGGATCCTGACGAACGGTGTATACGAGCCATTTGCCGTCCGGTGACCACGTGGGCGTGTGGTGCTCGCCCGGCTTGTCGGTGACCTGCGTAACGCCTGACGAACCTTTGTCGGTATTGTCGGCTGCGACTGTCCAGATTTCATCGTCGTAGGTTTCGTCCGGATCAGGCTTGGTGCGATTGCTAGAGAAGGCGATCCGCTTGCTATCGGGCGACCAGCAAGGTTCGGTATCGTCAAAATCGCCAGAGGTGAGCTGCTTCAGCGATTTGGAAGCGACTTCGAAGGCGTAGAGGTGAGTCCGGCGATTGTCCAGATAGCCGACCGTATCTGATTTAAAGAGCAGGCGATCGATGACCCATGGCTTTTGTGCTTTGGCTTTCTTGTTGCCCTTGTCGCTGCCGTCCTTGTCTTTATCTTTATTTGACGCAGCTTCGAGTTCTTCCTCGCTCGGATCGCGAAGGACCAAAACCAGTCGAGTGCTGTCGGGCGACCAGACGAAGCTGTCCACGTCCTGGGCGGTATCGGTCAGCCGCTGCGCTTCCCCACCAAGCCGATTCAGAAGGTAGATCTGGGTTTTGCCCTCTCCTCGTTCGGAAAGAAAGGCGACAAATTTACCGCTGGGAGACCAGCGAGGATGGGTGGAGGAAGAGTCTTCCGCTGTGAGCGGGATGGCATCACCGCCAGCCGTCGGAATCATCCAGATCCGGTCGAAGGCCTTATCTTCCTTGAGATTGGTAGCAGTGACGACAAAGAGGATGGACTGACCGTCGGGAGAGATCTGGGCGTCGGAAACCTGTTGAAAACCGAACAGGTCGTCGACCGTGAAGGCGTGAGGAGCAGGCGTCTGCTGGGCAAAAACGAGGGATCCTAGAACCGAAACTGCAAAGAATACAAGCGCCGGACGAAGCTTCATTTGTTATAACTCCCCAAATCAAATTGAAATGAGAGCGAAAAGATTGGCGCGAGTTTAACACAAGAGGTGGATGAAACCGCTTCGGGACCGTAGAGAGCCTGACAGGCTGCGAGGAAACGCTCTCGTAGCCGTCCGAAGGTACAGTGACTCGCCATAAAATATTTTCGAAAAAATGCATTTTCTTATTGCGTGTGCGCACAGAACTTGTATTCTTCAAAGAGCGAGCCTGCTCCGCGCAAATTGAGAGCGAGAGTCACATTAGGAGGACGAGAGAAAAAAATTGAGCACTTTATCCTTCCCCGCACAAATTCCCTCCCAGGTTATTTCCGCAACGAAAAAGAAAAGCGCTAAGCTGACGCTCTGGCCGCTTGTTGCGGCTACGTTCTTCATGGTGTCCGGGGGCACCTATGGGACCGAATCGATTATTTCCGGTGCGGGTTACGGCCGAGGATTTCTGGTTTTGCTGTTTTTGCCTGTGATCTGGTGCTTGCCAACTGCATTCATGATCGGCGAGCTCTCGAGCGCCCTGCCTGCAGAAGGCGGATATTATGCGTGGGTGCGCCGCGGTCTCGGCAATTTCTGGGGATTTCAAGAAGCGTGGCTGTCGTTGGCTGCCAGCATTTTTGACATGGCGATTTACCCGACACTGTTTGGTATTTATCTGAAGCAGATGTCACCGTGGTTTGGCCTGGGGAATCATGCGTTATACGCGGGACTGTTTGTAGTCGTGACCTGCGCCATTCTGAACCTGGCGGGGATACGCGTCGTGGGATTCACTTCGCTCTGGTTGTTCTTCCTGCTGTCTCTTCCCTTCGCACTGGTGGTGGTGCTGTCGCCTCTGCGTATGGGAGCTTTGGCCACGGAATCACATGCGGCCGCCGGAGCCGGCGTCGGCGTGCTTGGCGCGGTTATGGTGGCG
This sequence comes from Candidatus Acidiferrales bacterium, assembly GCA_963723725.1. Taxonomy (GTDB): domain Bacteria; phylum Acidobacteriota; class Terriglobia; order Acidiferrales; family UBA7541; genus Acidiferrum. Next base: position 779,128 of record CAVRSA010000003.1, on the reverse strand, counting down.
ATGTGGAATTACATGGGATGGGACAACGCGTCGACCATTGCACAGGAAGTGGAGCGGCCCCGGAAGACCTATCCTAAGGCAATGATCGCCGCCGTGATTCTAGTCTCGCTGACGTACATACTCCCGTTCGTTGCCGTGTATTTTACCGGCGTACCTGCTTCGGCGTTTGCTGAGGAAGGTTCCTGGGCCGTGGTTGCGGGACAACTGGGTGGATCGCTGATGGGCTTCCAGTGGTTGCGATTCATGATTACGATCGGCGGGATGATGAGCGCGTTCGGTATGTTCAATGCGCTGGTGCTGAGCTACTCGCGTTTGCCCCTGGCCATGGCACGAGACGGCATGCTGCCGAAGGTTTTTGGCAAAGTAACTCAGAAAAACGAGACCCCCTGGGTGGCGATTCTGGTATGCGCCAGTTGCTGGGCGCTCTGCCTGGGAATTGGGTTCAAGAGACTGGTTACGCTAGATATCATGCTCTATGGCGCGAGCTTGATGCTTGAGTTTGTGACCCTGGTGGTGCTTCGCATCCGCGAACCGAAACTGCAACGCAGCTTCAGAGTTCCTGGCGGAATGGCTGGAGCCGTGACTTGTGGGTTGTTTCCCCTCGCGCTGCTGGTGCTCTCAATCGTAGAGAGCGAGCAGGAAACCATCCTGGGAGTGAACGCGCTGGTCTTTGGCGTGGGAATTATCGCTGCCGGGTTCGTCACCTACCTCGGTATGCGGAAAGTCCGTAGCAAGTACATGACTGCTGACGCCCTGGAAACGGCGAATCTGGCATCGTAGCTTCCGCTAGAAAACCGGATCTCGAGTTAGATCGAATCCCGACCGCCCGGGTGGTGAATCCCGAGGCGGAATGGTCATCTCCTGACAAATTTCATCCAGTTGAGACAACCTCGGATCAAAAGCCGCGGGGGTATTGGCTATTGCGATGACCTTAGGAGTTCAGGGTTTGTCGTCTATGGGGACGTTTGTGGTGAAACGACGGGGGAGAAACTCGCGTATTAGATTGCCGCCGATCCTCCCGCCTAGGCCGACTGCGGCGTTGGTGAAGACGAGATGCGCTCCGCGACTCGACTGAGGGTAGTACAGGTTGGATATAGCTCCTGCTGACAAATCGCCGAGCAAATAAGAGTAGTTGGGTACGGTGTTCCCAACGTCGCTACGGGTGACAAAGGCTGAACCGACCGCATGAAGGAAACGGGACTTTACGGAGCCGGTGCCACGGTAGAAGTAACGAGGGTCCTGATGAAAGAGCGTTGGGAAGACGGCGTGCGTGAGAAAGTCACTGCTGCGCCCATCGATAAATTTCGCTGCGAATCGCTTGCTATACCCTGCGGCGCCTTGGCCGTAACCCGGAAATGTATTGTTCGCCTGCTCGATACCGGCAGCGAAGCCGACTCCGAGCATGGAAACGGGGTCAAAGGTGCCCCGTGCAGCGAGCGAGAATTTCTGTTGCCATGTGAGCGGAGCGGCATTGTAGACGTAACTTGTATAAAAATTCGGAATCACGCCGACAATGCGCTGCTTTTCCTGGGCTCTGACCTGTTCGGCGGCAATCAGGTCGCTGGGGCGGACCAGCACTTCGATGCTCTCGGTCGCAACAGATAATGAGACGTTAGGCAGTTCATAAACTTGGGGCTCCGTGACGGTAAACTCGGCCGATGTGAAAAGGGCAAAGCCTTCGGCCTGAACAACCACCACGTAGGAGCCGGGAAGCACTCTGATAAAACGGAATTCACCATTCGCCTGGGACAGAGTGGCCTCGAATTTCGTTCCATTGGGATGCGTTAAGCGCACCTCAGCTCCGGAAACAGTAGCGCCACTAAGGTCCAGTACCGCGCCAGCAACGACGGATAATCCTTCGGAGACAGGCTGCTTGGGGAAAATCGACCCTGGAAAGGAACTGTTAACCGCCTCGCTTCCCGCCGACTGCTGTTGAGACTGGGCTCCTGCCGGAAACAGACACAGCAAAAGCAGAGCATGCAGCCCGAACAGGGCAGAGACCACGGCGCGAGGTGCGTTCCGGGCACTCAGCCCAGAACGTAGCCGACAGAATGAAATAGGCTGCGTCATCAAAAAGCCAGTCTTTTGCTGTTTCAACTCGTAACGCGGTTGGGTGAGGTTTTGCGCCGCGATGCCGAACCACCACCCTCGATTAGGTCACGACGCCAAGGCAGGCGCTGTCCTTTATTGGACACTTCGAGTCATTCAGTACCCGCAAAGCGGCAAAACACCGGACTTTCTTGTATCGCCAGACGCAAGGCACTGTGCTAAGAACTAGGTCTCTGGCCCAATTGTGCACTGAGGAGCCTTCGATGAAGATACGCAAACCGACTAATACCTTGATCTGTCTGACTCTACTGTCTGGGACGAGTGTGGTGTCCGCTGTGGCCATGCCAAAACAGGATCCGACGACGGCGCCCGCGACACAGCAAGGTATGACCCCGAAGCAATCGCAAAGAGAGAGGCTGAAAACTGCGGTGGATGAGTTGAACCTGACCGACGACCAGAAAGCCAAGCTGGGTCCGATATTTGATGATGCAAAAACCAAGTCAGAAGCAGTGCGTGGCGATTCCACGCTCTCGGCAGAGGAAAAGAAAGCCAAGATGAAGGAGATCACGACAGATCTGCATGCCAAGGTGCATGCGGTGCTGACTCCGGATCAGCGCGCGCAGCTGAAGGAGAAGATGCAGGCTAACGCTCCGAAACAGCCAAGTATGTAGAGCTGACAGGGCAATCGGGGACGGGGCATGGGAGAGTCCATGCCCTCTTCACACAACGGCAGCACGGCAGGCGTAACCTTTTTGCGACCTGTGACTGAATGTGTCGACCGCGGACACCGCCAACAGCGTCTGGATTTGGTATTCTGCTCAGCGTGACTATCTCTGTACGGTTGGCCCACTTTCTAGGTTTATGCGTCATCCTATTTAATGTGACGGCGCTTGGCGCGCAGTCACCGGCCGCGAACCCGCCCGCTGCAAGCCCGAACCTCAAGAGCCAGGCAAAACCGGCTTCGCAGACTGCCACAGATGTATCTCCAAACTCCTCTGCAACCACCGCTTCCGTACCGGTAACTTCCACGCCTCAGGTAAATACGGGGCCGATCATCCCGCGGGGAGGGCTGAACGTCGTCGTGATTGATCCGGCGCATGGCGGGACAGATACGGGAGGGCGCGGCACAGAAGGAATCCGCGAGAGCGATGTGGTGTTGGAATTAGCCGCACAACTCAGAAAGGCGCTCGAGGCGCAAGGATTTCAGGTTGTGCAAACGAGGGACTCGAATGATAACCCGTCATTTGATGACCGGTCGGCACGCGCGAATGCGCAGCGCGGCGCGGTGTTCGTGACATTACATGTTTCCTCTACTGGAATAACTGGGACAGCGCGTGTTTACGTACCGCCCGACTATCCGCTGACTACCGATAGCAGCGGGCTGATTCCCTGGGACCACGCACAGGCACCGTTTGTCTCGTTAAGCCGAAAGCTAGGGGAACTGGTGCAGAACGAACTCGCGAAGAGATTTAAAGGATCGCCAACCAGTGCGCAGGTCTCTCCAGTAAGACAGTTGCGTACGACGGCCGCCCCCGCAATTGCGGTTGAAATTTCTAGTGTGTCGGTTGAAAACCGCGCGGCTCTTGACCGGATGCTGCCTGGAGTCGCCGAAGCGATTACACGCGGAATTCTGGCCTTCAGACCTCTGTATGTTGTGCCGGTGATCGTCTCTGCACCACCACCGGAAGGAGCGGCCCGACCATGATCGCCCGCTGGATGTACTGGGTTGCAGGGGCGCTGCTCATCGCAGTAATCGCAGCAGCGGTTTATTTTCCGGCTTTACGTAATCAGGTGGAAAAGGCGACACAGTTGACGGAGAAAACGGCGGAGCAGGCACGCCGCGAGTTGCTTCCGGTGACACCGGTAACGAGCGGCGAGCCGAAAATAAAAGCAAAAATGTACTGGGGATCGGGCACGGACGATGGGATGTTGAAGCCGGTTGTTGTTGAACTGCCATTGTCAAACGATCCAGTGGCGCGTTCAAAACAGGTACTGAATACGTTGCTGGCTGGTCCGGTCAACCCGGAGGCACGAACACTTCCATCGGATGCTGCGCTACTGGCGTTTTATCTGCTTCCGGACGGGCTTGCTGTCGCGGATTTTTCTGAAGCGATCGGTACATCGATCCCTTCGGGGATTCAGAGTGAGCAACTGGCGGTGGACTCAATCACCTGGACTCTCGAAGCCAATGTGCCGCAAGTGAAAGAACTGAAAATTCTGATTCATGGTCAAGAAGTAGATACGCTCGCGGGGCATCTAGATTTGACACAGACCTTTCAGGTTAAAAACAACAGCTTGGCAGCTCCGGAAAAGTCGGGTTCGTCCGCCGATGCGATTACCAAACCTATCGAGAAGGCCGTAGGAAAAGTCAAAGACGCAATCAAGAAGCAATGACACTCGGGAGGAATCATGAGAAGCGATGGCCGAAGTACGGATCAGATTCGATCCGTAAAAATCATTCCCGACTTTATTTCACAGGCGGAAGGCAGCGTATTGATTGAACTCGGAAAGACGCGGGTGATCTGTACAGCCACGGTAAATGATGGGGTGCCTACATTTCTGAAAGGGACAGGCAAGGGCTGGGTGACGAGTGAATACGGAATGCTGCCCCGGGCAACAGAAGAACGAACAGCCAGAGAAGCTACTCGCGGGAAGCAGACCGGCAGGACGCTCGAGATTCAACGCTTGATCGGCAGATCGCTGCGCGCCGTCACAGATCAGGAGTTGCTGGGGGATCGCACGGTGTGGCTGGACTGCGACGTGATCGAGGCGGATGGAGGCACGCGGACAGCCTCGATTACCGGAGCATTTGTGGCAATGGCTCTTGCGATGGAACGGTTGATTGCAATGGGCCTGCTGAAGAAATCCCCGCTGGTAGATACCGTGGCCGCGACAAGCGTCGGAATTGTGGATGACCTGGCACTTCTCGACCTGTGCTACGAGGAAGATGCAAACGCGGACGTGGATATGAATGTAGTCATGACCGGCAACGGTGAGTACGTGGAGATCCAGGCCAGCGCGGAAGGCCGACCTTTCGCCGGAAGCGAGATGCAGGAATTACTGAGACTTGCTAACGTCGGTATCGGCGTATTGGTTGAGGAGCAGCGCGGCGTGCTCCCTGCCAAGTTTCTGTCGCGTGGCCGATAAGATCCGGTGGAAACTTTGACGATACCCAGACCAACAACAACATTGTTCCTGGCTTCCGGTAACGCGGGCAAGCTGAACGAATTCAGGGCTCTTTCCGATGGTCACGCAATTGTCCTGGAGCTGCTACCGGAATATGGCGCGTTGCCCGAATTCCCGGAAGTCGCGCCCACGTTCGCGGAAAATGCGGCGGGCAAGGCACTGTATTATTCGCGGAACTCAGATGGCACGGTTCTGGCGGACGATTCCGGGCTGGTCGTGCCCGCACTGGACGGAGCACCTGGAGTTTTGTCGGCGCGGTATGCCGGGCCAGGAGCTAGCGACCGACAAAAAGTCGACAAGTTGATTGCGGAATTGCATGGAAAGCAAGGCGCACAACGGGCAGCATATTTCGTGTGCGTGATCGCAGTGGCCTTACGAGGAAAAGTGAGTGCAGTGGTGTCGGCGAAGGCCGACGGCATTATTCTCGCCGAGCCACGAGGAAGCGGCGGGTTCGGATATGACCCCGTGTTCTATTTTCCGGAATTAAAGAAGACATTTGCGGAGTTGCGGGAGAATGAGAAGAATGTGCACAGTCACCGGGGAAAAGCATTTCGAAGAATGATGGAAATATTGGGCTGACACGATAGGCCAGAAGACCACGAATAGATCCTCGGCGGACGCAATGAAGTATTCGGCAGAGCGACGGAGAGTTGCGCGACATGGCAAAAAAGAAACGGGCTTCGAGAAGCAAACGTCAAACAAACCGGCGGAAACAAGTCCTTAAAAAAGAGATCGGCGCGAGCAAGTGTGAAGAACCGGCCAAGAGGCACTGACCCGAAGCGTGTAGCTGCAATTCTGGCGGTACTCGATGAGACCTACCCGGAAGCGACCTGCGAATTGCGGCATGAAAATCCGTTTCAATTGTTGATATCGACAATCCTCTCGGCACAATGCACGGATGTTCGGGTGAACCAGGTGACTCAGGAACTTTATAAGAAGTACCAAACCCCGCAAGATTTCGCCTATGCGAATCCGGCTGAACTGGAAAAGGAGATTCGCCCCACTGGATTTTTTCGAAACAAGACGAAATCGATTATTGGAGCAAGCAAGGCGCTTATTGAAACCTTCGACGGCAAGATCCCCCAGACGATGGAGGAGATTCTTACGTTACCAGGTGTCGCGAGAAAAACGGGAAACGTGGTACTGGGAACTGCATTCGGAATTGCCAGCGGGGTTGTAGTGGATACTCATGTGCAGCGGCTGTCACAACGATTGGATTTGACACGAAACCAGGATCCGAAAAAGATCGAGCAGGACTTAATGAAAATTCTGCCCCAGGACAGATGGATCCAGTTTTCACATCAGTTGATTTGGCATGGACGTCGAGTTTGCCTCGCGAGGAGGCCAAAATGCCTGGATTGCACGCTTGAATCGATTTGCTACTCGGCAGACAAGACACTGTAGCGGACAGAGATTTGCGCGGCAGCCGCCGGTTCCACTGATTCTGCAGCTTTGACTTTGCCTGGACGGCGTGCGATAACTCTTGCAATGACGGCTTCGGCGAAGCCAGACTTCAAACATTCCCAAGAGACATACATTGCGGCTCTCACCCTTGTTGCAATAATTTTGCACCTGGCTTTTCGCTTCGTCCTGCACTTTCCTCCACTCGCTTACACTCTGCCTCTGATTGTTCCACTCTTCGCCTCCGCTCCGCTTTTGTGGGCCCTGCTGGAAAAAACTTCTGAAACGTGAATTTGGTGCGGACTTACTGGCGGGCATTTCGATTATTACAGCCGTGATTCTGGGACAGTATCTCGTGGCGGCGATCGTGGTGCTGATGCTTTCTGGCGGAGAAGCACTGGAGGAGTTCGCGACAGGTCGTGCCTCATCTACCCTGGATGCTCTGGCGCGGCGCGTACCGAGCGTGGCGCATCTGCGCGAGCCGGCGGGCTTGAAGGATGTGAAGCTGGCAGAAATACGCGTCGGCGACAAGTTAACGGTCTTGCCGCATGAAATTTGCCCCGTCGACGGAACAGTTCTCGAAGGGCACGGGGTGATGGACGAAGCCTATCTGACAGGCGAACCGTATCAGATTTCAAAGACACCAGGTTCGACGGTGATTTCCGGCGCAATCAACGGTGAAACGGCAATTGTGATTCGCGCCGATAAAGTATCGGATGACTCGCGTTACGCACGAATTATGAGGGTGATGCACGATACGGAACAGCAGCGGCCACAATTGCGCCGGCTCGGTGATCAGTTGGGGGCATGGTACACCCCACTGGCAGTGGGGATAGCCGTGATTGCAGCCGTGGTGAGCCACAACGCAGAGCGGTTTCTTGCTGTAGTGGTGATAGCGACGCCTTGCCCTTTATTGTTGGCAATTCCCACGGCGATTATCGGCGCGATCTCGTTGGCTGCGCGGAGAGCGATCATAATCAAGAATCCCTCGGTACTGGAGCAGATCTCGAAGTGCCGGACCTTGATCTTTGATAAGACAGGAACGTTGACCTACGGCAAGCCGACACTGACCGAGATCATTTGCACCGAAGGATTTCAGCGCGAGCAGGTGCTACAGCTCGGGGCAAGTGCAGAATTGTATTCGAAGCATCCATTGGCGAGCGCGATCGTGGCGGAGGCAAAGAGGGAAAACATAGCGATTCTAGGTGTTGAACAGATCAGCGAGAAGCCGGGGGCCGGGTTGCTGGCGAGCGTCGGTGCGCACACGGTGAGGATCACCGGCCGGAATAAGGTCTCTGCAGAACTGAATTTGCCCGAACTCAGGAGCGGATTAGAGTGCCTGGTTTTTATCGACGACAAATACGCTGCAGCGATCCGGTTTCATGACACTCCACGTAAGGACACAGCTTCCTTTGTGCAGCACTTACAGCCGAAACATGGCGTCGCGAAAGTAATGCTAGTTTCGGGAGATCGCGAATCGGAAGTCAGGTATCTGGCAGAGAGTGTTGGGATTACTGAAGTACACGCAGGAAAAAGTCCGGAAGAGAAAGTTGCCATTGTCAAAGAGCAAAGTGCGCTCGTGAAGACGCTGTTTGTGGGCGACGGTATCAACGATGCACCAGCGCTGCTGGCGGCAACGGTTGGTGTTGCGTTTGGAACGCAGAATGATATTACGACGGAAGCGGCGGACGCCGTGGTGCTGGAGCCGGCGCTGGCCAAAATTGATGAGTTGATGCACATCGCCAAGCGGTTGCGACGGATCGCATTGCAAAGTGCGCTGGGAGGAATGGCCGCGAGCATGCTGGGGATGGTTGCAGCGGCGTTCGGATTGTTGCCGCCCATTTGGGGAGCAGTCGGGCAGGAAGTGATTGATCTGTTGGCGGTGTTGAACGCGGTACGGGTAGCCCTACCCACGGAAGATCTGAGGGACTTCTAGAGATATTCGAGCAGGCCAGCATCACTCATCGGGAGTTAAGAGCATCAGACTTACCGATGGCAAGTTCTCGACCGGTTTGGGAACGGTGCAATGGAAGATAGTTCATTCCCGGCCTCGCTTCTACCAAGGTCAGGGTTCCGAGTTTACGGTTTGGCTGGTGGCGGATTGGACGGGGCCGGCGCGGGCTGTTGGGCTGGCGGCTGCGTGCTCTTCATGATTTCGTTGAAATCGGGATGAACCTGGCCGGATGGTGAACCTCCCGTCGCCGGGTGTCCCGGGGGCAGGCTACCTGAACCGGAAGGCATGTCACCGGGAGCAGGATGCTGGAGAGTACCACCTGCTGGCGCTCCTTTGAGCACGACCCATTCGTCGCCGCGCTTCTCCATGTTGTAAGACAGATTCATGGTGCCAGCGGAGTTGTCGCCATTTTTCGCACGAATCTCAACCTGTGCTGTAGCCTGATTGCCCGTAACAGAAAGTTGTGTGACGGTCACTTCCATGTTGGGCACGTTAAGACCCTGTACAGAGGCAAGGTGCTTGATCACACCAGCCTTGATGGCTTCCTTGTCATCGGGCTTGGCTTTGCAACCAATATTGAACAGAAGCACCAGGCCGAGAAAACCGGCCAGAATTCCTCGAAGCATTCGAATTTCCTTTCCGTGCGCGACGCTAATAGAAAATAGCTGGTTTCTTCCATAGTAGCGGATCATCGTGGGATTGCAATGCGGCCGGACAGCCGCTGTTATCTTAACCATAAGGGTTGTGATGCACGGAGCACCGTTTCAATGTGGTCTAGACCGTGGTGCCAAAAAGCGCGCCAATGCCGGCAGTTACGCCCATTGCCAGGGCGCCCCAAAACGTGACGCGGATCGCACCAACGAGAACCCTGGCCCCGCCCGCATGGGCCGCCAGACCGCCCAATCCCGCGAGGAACAGCAGCGAAGCGATTGCCACGGAAGGGATCAATACGGATTGCGGTACAACCGCCGTAACAGCGAGAGGAAGTGCTGCGCCGGCAACGAAACTGGCGGCGGAGGAAAATGCAGCCTGAATGGGCCTGGCTTGAGTGTGTTCTGAAATGCCGAGTTCATCCCTGGCATGAGCGCCCAAGGCATCGTGCGCCATCAGCTGCTTGGCGACTTGCTTAGCCAGCGACGGTTCGAGGCCACGCGAGATGTATATGTCAGAAAGTTCTTTCTGCTCGCCGACAGAATCGCGCTTGAGTTCTTGCTTCTCGATATTGAGATCAGCTTGCTCGGTGTCAGCTTGCGAATGGACCGAGACGTATTCACCCGCGGCCATGGACATTCCCCCTGCGACGAGTCCAGCAATCCCAGCAATCAATATTTCCTTGTGCTGGGCATGAGAAGCGGCAACGCCCAGCACGAGACTGGCGGTCGACAGTATTCCGTCGTTGGCACCAAGTACAGCTGCGCGCAGCCAACCTACACGATCCGCTTTGTGACGTTCAATTTCGGTGGCCATTTGCTGTTGCTCCTCCCCTTACCACCTCTAGATGTTCCTCTGAATAATTCCATGCGCGCAGAGCAAGTGACAATCCGTTCGTCGCAGCAGAGGCCGGTGATTCGATGACGATCTCCCTGGATTCTCCAGGGAGTAGACAAAGGTAATTGTCGGAATAATAAGCGGGAAGAACGCGCGAGACGCCGCTGGCGTTCATCAAGGTAAGCTTTGTTTCAAGCGAAACGGTCGTTCCCGTGTTTTCGATGTGCACCTGGACCCTCACGTTGCCGTTATCGCTCGTTTCGTTTGCCGTCGCAGAGAGTCGCGCCTGGGGGAGACGATTCAACCGGCGATAATCGGCACTTTCGCCGCCCAGCCAATAGAAATTGTCGGAGATGGGTTTGCCGCTAGCGTCAGAAAGCTCGAGTTTGATCAGAACCATATTCTTTTTCAGGAGTGGGGCCAGATCGAGCGGAAACGCATCGGTCGCCCCAGAAGGTGCGTCTTTCGTTACCTGATGCTCGGCCAGAAGCTTGCTATCAAGAGAAAATATTTTCGCGTAAACGCGGAGAATTGGCGTTGTCGTCGGAAAGGAATTGATGATCTGCACCTGGTAGGTCGTGGGATCGAGTTGTACGTGAAGCATCTCGCTTGCTTTCTTTACACCGTAAAAGGAGGCTTGCGTATCGTAATCGGAACTTAAAATCTGCCAATTTGAACTAGGCCATGCAGGTTGTGTCATCCAGAGCATACGGCCGGTATTGGGAGCCCACAGATGCGCGTTCATGCCTTCGAAGATGGCCCGATGCTGCACGTAGTTCAGCATCTGAGCCTTCCGCCCAAAATCCTCCAAGCTCGTGGCGGCGCCAAATTCCCTCTGAAGTTCGTCCATGAAAGGAGCGCTGGCGCCGTTTCCATCAGCATGCCAGTCGTGGTATGCCCAGACATCGCTGATGGGCCAGCGGTCGGGCTCGGGGATCCAGGCTTTCCAGGTTTCAACAGTCGGGAATGAGAGCGTGCCGGTCTCGACAGAGAAACCGTGATTCAACATGTTGAAATAAAGTTTGGGGTCCACGTATCGATAGGGCCCACTATTCTGAAGGTTGACCTGATTCGAAGTCGGCGTGTAATAGCGAGTGCCATCAAGTGTGCGGATCAGTTGATCGAGGCCTTCGTTGAGTGTGGGCTGCGGGACGCCCTCGTTACGGCCGCACCAGATGGCGATCGAGGGATGGTTGCGATAACGCAGGATTGTGTCGCGTGCATTGTCGAGAAACAGCTGGGGATCTTCCGGCTCAACGTTGTAAGACTGTGTCGAAGCCCAGAAGTCGTTCCAGACGAGCAGACCATATTCATCGGCAAGGTCGAAGAAGACTTCTTCCGTGCTCTGGCCAACCCAATTGCGGATGATATTAACGTTGGCATCCCGATGGAGCCGGAAATAAGGCTCGAGTTTCTCGCGCGAAACGCGTTTGCGCGAATCGTCCATACCCCAGCTGCCGCCGCGAGCGGCAATGCGCACGCCATTTACCCGAATCGTCAGGTAAGGAGTTGCGCGAAGGTCCTCAACTGATTTCAGGGCAGCGGACTTTTCTGCACCCGGTTTCAAGGAAGCGACCCACCATTTCCAGCCGTCTTTCCACTCGGGAGGAAATATCGTGGGGTATGGATCGGTGGATGGAATGTTGCGGATACCTTCGTGGGTAACGTCGACAACCTGTTCGTTCCGTTCGCGGGCAATCGTTGGCGAATAATCGACTCGACGAAGGTGACCCGTGCTGTCCAGCAAGCTGAGTTCGTAGGTCATTTCCCGAATTCCGAAGCGAATATCCTTCGCATCTGATTCCTTCCCATTTTCGGAAAAAGAAACCCTCGCGATATACAGTTCCGGTTTGCCGTAACCGTTCGGCCACCACAGCCGCGGATTCTTAAACAGGAGTTGTGGAAACTCGACAGGAGAGAGAACTAGTTCGCTTTTTCCCGGAGAAATGACGATGTTCTTGACGACAGTTGTGTTTTCAATGACAACATTGACAGTTCCCTTCACCGCGCTCTGCGCATTATTCTGCAGCGGCACAGAAATCTCGATGCCGGCTTCGCTCGTGTCTGGAAGCGGCAATTTTGTGATGATTTGGGGGTCACCTAAGCGGACGGCGCTGGTTGCGCGCAGTGTCACAGCCTGCCAGATTCCAGTGTCGCGATCACGGATTGCAGGTATCCAGTCCCAGCCTTCCGTGTCGACGAAAGTCGGACCGTCGAGGCACAATGCGCCTCCATTTTCTCCGGCGCCCGCTTTTATACTCTGTTCGTGAGGAATGCCAGGATGGGGCGGAGGGGAGATGCGAACGGCGAGAACGTTGGTCTGGCCGAATTTGAGCGCCTCAGAGACATCGAAGACACCGCGAATGAAGGCGCCTTTGATTGTTCCAATAGATTTTCCGTTCAGCCAAACCGTAGCGAAATAGTTGATGCCTTCAAAAGTCAGCGTAAGGTGCCGACTTTTCCAATCGCCAGGTGCGTCGAATTCCGTTCGATACCAGTAGTCCTGTTTGTTGAGGCTTTCGGGAATCGCAAGATTATTGAGGCCGTAGTCAGGATCGGCATAAACGCCCTGATCGATCATGGTAGTGAGGACCGTGCCGGGAATGGTCGCCGGCCACCAGTCCTTTGTAGAGAACTCCGCTTGTGAGATGGCTTCACCCGGTTCCAGCACCTTTGGGGCTGGCCGCAATTTCCAGCCACCGGCCAGCACCCATTGAGATTTGCCATCGGGTTCGAGTGCGGGCGCGGCGGCAGCAGATGCAGGACGCTGTGCAGGCCTCGAAAAAGAGGCCTTGGAACGCGGCATCGTTGACGGATCTTGAGGTGCGCGGTAGCCGGCTTGCTGACTGGTCTGAAACGGCCAAGGTTTCGAAGCTTCTTCGAACAGAGTGGTTTGAAAATTAGCCGGGTTCGCCGCAGTTGTCCTGATTTCATCGGCGGTCAAAGTCCGTCGAAGGAGAGTGAGTCCTGCAATCTTCCCACCGTAATGCGCGCTATCCGGCCACGGGGAATTGGGTGGAGCGATCTGAAGGATGCCAGCGACCGAGCCTAAATCAAGAGTCCCTTGTGCGATGCGATTCCCGTCCAAATACAGGCAGAATTCCCGGCCATCGAACGTGGCGGCGACGAAATACCATTTGTTGATACCCAGTTGAGCGGGCGCGGACAGCACATTGTCTTCACCCGCCCAAAAGACCAGTTTGCTGCCATCTGTGGCAAGAAAACGGGAATATTCTTCTTCCGTATTCCCAACGCCAGCGATTGGGCTAAGACCTTTTGGAATTTCCGCAAGGTTGATCCATGCATAGAGTGTCCACGGCGAATCTGAACGCGTAACCGTGTCGTCCTTCACAAGCCGCTTTTTCAGGCCCTCGCCGTCAGGGAGAAAGACAGCATTGTATGGACCATAATAGGGTGGATCGTTTGTAGGAATGGTGTTTTGAGCGACGGCCGTGGGAGATGTCAATATCGTGCACAACAGCGCAGCTGCCATCATTCCCAAGACGGTTCTCATAATTCCCCTTTGGATCACAACAATCAGGCCGTACAGCTCAGCGTGAATACTCATGCAAAAACAGAATCGCTGCAAGGTTTCCTGTCACGTGGGCGCGCGCTAGAGCGAAATCCAGCCGATGCGAATGAAGTAAAGGGACGTCACCCCGACCAGCACCCAAAGCAGAATACCTTGGACAAGAGGCCTCCATCCCACGTGCCGGAGAACGGGGCCTGAGATTCCGCTGCCGATGAGAAACAGTGTAGCGGTCAAGCCAAGGCGGCCGAAATGAAAGAACAATTGCGCAGCAGGGTGAAATGCCGGCAAGTATGTGTTCAGAATCGCGGCCAGACAGAAGAAAAGAATGAACCAGGGGATGACAATCCTGGACTTTGCATGCTTGATCGCTGCAGTGGCGAGAGCCAAAGGGGCAATCCAGAGAGCACGGGCGAGCTTGACGGTGGTCCCGATAATCAAAGCTTGAGGACCGTAGCGCGAGGCCGCGCCGACAACCGAACTGGTGTCATGAATGGCCAGAGCGGCCCACAAACCGAATTGGGTTTGAGAAAGATTGAGAGCGTGACCCAGCGGAGGAAAAATCAGCAATGCGACAGAATTAAGCACAAAAACGGTCCCGAGGGACACCGCCATTTCTTCCTCATCGGCGCGAAGGATGGGAGCGATGGCAGCGATTGCGCTTCCCCCGCAGATAGCGGTGCCTGCGGTAATCAAATAAGAGGAATTGCCGCGCACCAGCAGCAGTTTTCCAAGGCCCAGTCCGACGACGATAGCGAAACTGATACCGAACGCGGTATACAGGAAACCGTTTCGCCCGGCTTCCAACACTTCGTGCAGGTTCATCCCGAAACCGAGGGCAACGACCGAGGCTTGCAGCAGCCAGCGAGACGCATGGCTGCTCTCTCTAGGAAGTGGATTTGCCAGAATCAATCCGAAGAGAATTCCCATGACGAGGGCAAGTGGCGGCGAAACAAATCCGCTGAAACAGGCCAGGAAGCACAGGATGAAAAAAATTCTTCGAAAAGTGATGGCTGAGAATCCCCGTTTCTGACTCATAGCTCGGCAGGCTGTCTCACTGTCGACCTAAACTGTAGCAAATTTCCGGTACCGCTTTTCCTCAGATCGTACTTTTATCGTCAGTCACGGTTTGTGACGGCGATCATTTGTGTGCTCGTCATGACCGTTATTCTTGAGCCAGGCGAGCAATGAGCGGATGCTTCCATGGGCCAGGGCGATACTGGAATCGGCAGCGCCGTAATAGAGATTGATGGTGTCGCCATCAGAACCGATGGTGTAACCGCACGGGAATACGACGTCCTGGACGTCGCCATGACGTTCGTATTCGGCCTCCGGCGCAAACATCCAGGAATCTCCACGATTCAGGCATTTCTCCGGATCCTTCAGATCAAACAACGCCAGGCCCAGGCGGTATATGGAACTCGAGGGAGTGCGCCGGACGCCGTGATAAATCATCAGCCATCCTTCAGGAGTCTCAATCGGTGGTGGAGACATTCCAATCTTATTGGCATCCCACCAGGCACCGCGACGCGCTTCGAGCATCAGTTTGTGGCCACCCCAATGACGAAGATCGGGCGAATAGGAAATCCAGACGTGGGCGCCCAGCGGAGTCATAGGACGGTGAATCATGGCCCAGAGTCCGTTGATACGGTGGGGGAGGAGAGCCGCGTCCTTATCGTCTGGCGGCATGACAACGCCCAGCCTCTCGAAGGTCCGGAAATCCTCTGTAAGCGCTAATGAAACTCCCGGCCCCCCACGAGAATACGATGTATAGGCGATGGCGAACTTTTTCAGCTCGGGGACAAAAGTGATGCGGGGATCCTCGATACCCCAGATTTCTTCGGGACAATCGGAGCTGGGAACCAGGGTTGGTTGTCGGTCGATTTTCCATCCATCAATTCCGTTCGTCGAACGAGCGGCTGACAAATGTGAGAGTCCGCGTCGGTCTTCGACGCGGCAGAGCAGAAGTGTAGTGCCGTCCGGCAGCAACGTTGCTCCGGCGTTGAAGACGCTGTTCATCGAGTACGGCCAATCCTTACCCGCGAGGATGGGATTGCCGGGGTGGCGAAGGAAAAGTGTTTCGTATTTGGTCATCTTGCCTTTCAGAAAGAACTGTTTCTAGTAAGAGAAATATGGAAAAAGAAATGGAGTAGCCAGATCCGTCAGAACTTGCTGGCCGCGATGTCGTGTTCTTCGAGCTTGCGCATTTCGAGAAGAGCCATCAGGAAAGACAAGGTTGATTCAGCTCCCTGATTTTCATTGGCACGGTCTGGATGCAGTCCGTCCCTGCAGCCACCCGTTGTCGGATCATAAAGCGCGATTTGAAGATCGTTATCGCCCAGAAACCAGTTAAATGCCGTCCACGCTTCCTTGCGCCAGTGAACTTTCCCCGTTGCTCGATAGGCCTGCAAGCATGCCGACACGGCGGCGCATGCTTCGACCGGTTGCTGATCGAAGCGGGCTTTTTGTGTGGTCTTCGAGTAAAAGCCCTCCGAACCGACCGGCACGAAATGACCTTTCAGTTCACAGCGCTGAATACCGAGTAGCCAGTCGAGTGATTCAAGCCCGGCATCAATCATTTCATCGTTCGCGGCACGCACTCCCGCACGAATCAAGGCCTGCGACAGACGAGCGTTGGAGTAGGTGAGACTATTCTCAAACCACCTCCAATCGTCCGTGCGATGGGCGCGATAACCTGCAAGGAGACGATTGGCCAGGGTGTCGGAAGCACTCAAGGCTGCCCGGTCTCCCGGGAAAGAGTCCAGGTACTCCTGCAGGCCAAGCAGCGCGAAGGCACAGGCACGTGGACTCCTGAAATTCGTTGCGGCTGGGATGGCTAATTCGAACATGCGACCCGCAGCTCCACGCCAACCGGCGTCATGCGATCGCCCAAGAACGGTCCCGAGCCCCCACAAAGCGCGGCCGTGACTGTCCTCGGACCCCTCGGCTTCCTGCCACTGGCGTTCGAAGCTCAGGAGATTGCGAAACCGATTTGTAGCGGGATCGAAGGCCAGCCAGAGAAAGGCCAGATAACGCGAGGCTAGATCAATCGCGCCTTCCCGTGCGCTTGCCCCAAATTCCTCTGCCAGGATCGCTACGATCAGCGCTCGGGCGTTATCGTCGGTGGAGTAGCCTTCGGGATAGTTGGGAACACTGAAGACCGCATGCTCGACGATTCCAGTGTGATCAGTCATGCGATACAGATGATCCAGTTTGATGGCGGGGAGGCGGTCGAGTTTCTTTTCGGTGTGCTGCGCAGAAAACGTTGCGCGAGGATTGCGAAGCCGCTCATTGTATATACGCTCAAAACTCTTCATGTACTTCTGGGCCACACGGCTCCAGACCATATCTCTTGCATAAAGATAAGCACGTTTCCGCATCGCGTGTCTGGCCGTACTGTGGTCCAGGAGCTCGAGAGTCTGGTCAGCGATGGCATTGGGATCATCGAAAGGGACGAGCACGCCACGCTCGTCGTCGAGAAGTTCAACGGCGTGCAGGTAAGGTGTGGATATGATAGCTTTGCCCGCGCTGAGGGCATAGGCAAGCGTACCGGAAACAACTTGCTCACGATGTTTATAAGGCGTGATGTAGATGTCAGCCGCTCCGATCAGTTCAACCAGTTCCTGGTGACTGACAAACTTGTTGCGGAAAATCACGTTGCTGGCGACGCCGAGTTTTTTTGCAAGATCCTGCAGATAAATGCGGTACTGATCGCCTTCACGGCGGAGGATGTGGGGATGGGTCACGCCGGACACCATGTAAACAACGTTGCTGTGGCGTGAAAGAATTTTGGGAAGTGCTTTGATGACGTTTTCGATCCCTTTATTGGGTGACAGGAGGCCGAACGTGAGGAGAACGTCCTTTCCTTCCGTGCCAAATGCGTCCTTGTAGAAACTGGGATCAGTGAAGGGCAAGTCTGGAATACCGTGCGGGATCAGGTCGATCTTGTCCATGGGTACGTGGAAGACCTCCTGGAGGATATCGGACGAATTCTGGCTCATGACGATCAGACGGTCGGAAAGGGCTGCGATTTCTGTCATCACGGAACGCTGTTCGGGATTCGGATCACGTAAGACGGTATGCAGAGTAGTCGCAAATGGCATATGTAAGCGGCGTAGCATCTCGAGGATGTGTGAGCCCGCGGGTCCGCCAAAAATTCCATATTCATGTTGCAGGCAGACGAGATCGATGTTGCTGAAATTGAGAAAGTCTGCGGCCTGGCGGTAGGTCGAAGGATTATCTTCGGACAATTCGAAGCGGACCCGTTCCGGGTAGCTGTACCCTTCCTCGGTGTCATTTACGGGAAGAGCCAGAAGTTCCGTCGAGCCGTATTCATTGTGAATTGCATTGCAGAGATCGGTCGTGAATGTTGCGATACCGCAGCGACGCGGAAGATAGTTACCGACAACAGCAATACGATTAGGCAGTGTTGTGCGCGGGGTGACTGTAGTGATGGCAGGCGGCTTTTCGTCCTGCTGCTGCAGGGGCGCGATTTCAATGTTTGTGATGATTTCCTGAGTAATGATTTCTGGTGATGACATTCGATTCTCCCGAAACTCTCAACTCGTGGAAAAGACTCCTGCCTTACGCCAGGACGAAGTAGCCCGAGGACACTCGTATTCTTTGACTTTTCACTCGGAACGGAATAGGGCAGTGGCCGGGAAACTTCTACAGATTTCACTCGTGCAAGACGACTGTCAGCAATGACTTGTTTACTCTTATTTTACCATTATATTCAATGAAACCAAGCTTGCGGAATTTATTCATAAAGAAATTAACCCGGGAACGCGTCGTTCCGATCATTTCCGCAAGGGTCTCCTGCGAAACACTGGGCAAAATTCCGTTAGGTTGCTCCTGACTTCCATACCGGGCCAGAAGAAGCAGTGTGCGCGCCAGCCGCTTCTCGCTGGAGTTGAACAGTTGATCGATCAAGTCTTCCTCTACCCGGATGTTGTGCGCGAGCATGTAGGCAATAAAATGGTCCGAAAGTTCCTGTTCCGCGTGCAGTGCCCGAAGCATCTCCTTTTTCTGGATGACCATCAGGGTCGTAGGTGTGGCAGCGGTCGCCGTGCCCATCCGTATCGTTTGACCTGCCATGCAACCTTCACCGAAGAAGTCAGTGGGACCAAACATGGCGACGACGGCCTCTTTTCCAGATCCGTTCACGACGGACAATTTCACCCCACCTTTTTGAATGTACATGACGCTGTCTGCAAGATCACCTTGATTGAAAATCGACTCGTTGCGGCGATATTCGGAGATTTTTCTCGAGATACCAACTGTTTCCAGAAATCCCTGCGGATCAAATCCGTTTGGCTTGTTGAT
The DNA here is from genome assembly GCA_963723725.1 of Candidatus Acidiferrales bacterium. Lineage (GTDB taxonomy): Bacteria > Acidobacteriota > Terriglobia > Acidiferrales > UBA7541 > Acidiferrum. The sequence continues at coordinate 760,196 of CAVRSA010000003.1, read as the reverse complement.
TGCTTGCGATTTCTTGGTCTTCATAAGTAGCTAGCTCGAATTGTTAGTTTGCCAATCCTGCCGCCCTAATTACTTTAACAAGGCGAAGTGACAAAGACTGTGCAAAAGAGCACAGCGCACATGGAAACGGATCTCGTAAGATTCGCTGTTGAACGGCGGGAAGTGATTGAGCAAAAGGGCCGGGCGGGCCGGATGCGCAACTCTCTTCTAATACGCCGTTCATTTTTTTACGGCGGTTTTGGCCAGGATTTCACTTCCCCTTTACAGATCGCCCCTGACGCTCCATTTCATCTGTTGGAAAAACGGAAAGCACTGACGTCCGTTCCGAATGAAATCCACTCATTCGTGGGCAAATGGCTTTTGATCACTAAGGTTGAAGTATCCACCGGGTGGGGATTCTCGCATCGACGCGAAAAAAACTGGGAAGCACGAGCATTCGCTTTGCTCGTGCTTCCCTTTTCTTGCTATCTCCGGCTTGGAGAAATATTTGTCTACGGGGCCACCGACTGAATGACCTCTCCGCCCTTCATGGGCATTGTCACAATTTCCTTCGCAGCTGGATTCATCTTGTTGAGATCGACCATGCGAATTTGGCTGTTCTGGTAGGTACGAAAATAGTAGCGCCTGGCCGTGAGATCGCTGGCCGCAGTCCAAAGCGTATAGTCAGCCACGATGTTGCCGTGCGAGTCCTTCTCGTTGTCGCGGGCAGCACCCTTGGGAATGTCAAACTGGTTCAGAATGTGAAATGCCTCGAGTACGGAGTCGTCGCCCGTCTTGGTCGGAAACGCCGACTGGCTGAAAGCGACCGCGCGAACAAAGCGCGAAGGAGGGGTAAAGTCTCCAGGGAGTCCGAGCATTCCCGAACCTTGGCCGAATGGTTGCAGTGTAACGCTTCCTAATTTCACTGGAGGGACGTTGGTCATCGAGAAATTCACGTAATTGCGAAGATTGGTCATCTGCCAATCGAATGCTGGAGAGTTAGTGACAACGCCGAGGGGATTATCGTAAACGTTGAGCTTGCCACCGACATATTCGAGCACAATGCTGCTTCCCGTCGGATCATGAACTATATAGTGGACTTCGGGAGCAAATCCCCATGCCTTGAAAACAACTGCAGGGATCACAATATTTCCGATGTTGGCTTTGACTTCGGCAACGTTCGCAAAATTTTCCAGAACATAAGAGCCCAACTCCCAGGGCGCCATAGTCTTGCTGGCGTCGTTGGCACTATAGGGCATATAACCGGCAGAACCCGGGAAGTAGAACAGACCGACTCCCAACCCCTTTTCATTCAGGCCATCAAAAATGAAAGGAAGTCCAACACCGTTGGCGCCGAGGCTGGCATACTTCGACTTCCATTTGAGACCTTCCTTACCATCCGGAGTAGTGCCGACACGGGTATAGCCGCGAGGCACGAAAATCACGTCGGACTTAAGATCAATGGTGAATTCGAGGGTTCGGGCATGCACAACTGTCCCGTCAGCGGCAGTGAGGCGAATGCCAGTGCAAGCCTGTGACGATTCTACTGCGGCGCCGAACAAGAGCATAAGTGAGATGGCACCCGAGATTATCTTTCGGCCGAGTTGGTATTCCTTCATTTTATTTAGCCCTTTCTTTGCGGACCCTCATGTTCGGTTCGGGATCGCAGGCAGCCTGATAGTAATGGTACGGGCGAAAGACGGGAATAACACTTTAGGGGCAGGTGGACTCGCCAGCCAACCAGATATCGATCCGGCCCTGCGCTCGTTTCTACGCCAGTGCTGCGAAACGGTGGCACGGCTGGGGGAAATGGAGATTGCTCTGATCCGCTCCTGCAGCAAGATCGCTTGATGGCCGAACGCGTGGGGTGGTCGATGGGCATCCTGACGGTCGGGCTTGCTCACATGCGCTAACGGAAAGTTCGGGGAAATAGTCGGGTCTAGGGACAAGTAAGACTCCGACAGAAAATCGCAGATCCAGCTGGCATCGATACGGTCGTTCTTCTTCGCGGCGACGATGCCCGCCGCATCAGGCGATACGTTACTTTCAGCATAGCGACACAGAGTTTCAAAATCATAGTTCCAGCGGGTGGAGATGGTGGCTTCTATCGCCGCACTCCACGGCTGTTGGTAGCGTCTTCAATTGACGTAGTCGAGCCCGTTACTTCGGTGGCTGTGCGGGCTGCGCTGCGATTCTGGTTACCTGAGACTCACAAGTACCACCGATTTTAGGTGCTCCAAATCAGGGAGTTCCAACTTGGTTTTGTGTCGATTTTGTCTTCTCGCTTTTGCTCTTCTTCTCATGGATGCCGCCTCCCGATGCTGGGAATTGGGAATGGCATGATTCTTCGTTAGGCGCAATCCCTAGACGCGGTCGCGGCAAGGGAGTATGAAAGGGCGAGTATCACAACTTGAATGCACCGTGCGTGCCAACACTTGAGGTGCCAAATGGATATCGATGCAGAAAAGCTAGAACAAGCGGTCCTCGCACTTCTTTACTTAAACTCGTTTGACGACAAGTCTGGAGGAAAACGGGCTTGGAAGGGATTTCCTTGGAGTGTAATGGATCGGCTGCACGAGAAGGGTTACATCTCCGATCCAGCGACGAAAAACAAGTCCGTGTGGCTATCTGAGGAAGGAGCCAGGCTGTCGGAAGAGTTGTATGAGAAGTTGTTTGCGGCGAAATAGTGATCCTGCGAGATCTCTGACTCGGTCTCGTACGAATCTTGCCAGTAACCGGAGTTGTCGTGAAAGTCGAAGAGAATGGCGCGCTCGAGGCTTCTGATTGGATCTCAGTTAGTTGTAGAATTCGAGGCGAAGGAAGACTTTTCTTCCTTTGAGGATAGGTAGCCTATGACAGAGTGGTTCGCACGGGCCGTCCTACACGTGAGGGACGTTGAGGCCTCGCTCCGCTTTTACGTTGACCGGCTCGGCTGCACGAGCCCGTGGCGCTACGAAGATGACGGCAAAGTACACGTTGCGCAGGTCGAGCGGCAAGGTTGCGCGCTTATCCTGGCCGACACGTGGCCAGACAAGATTGGCAAGGGGCTGATGTTTATTTCTCTGAACGTCGAGCGGGAGAAGCAGGTGGCCGCGTTGGACGAGCTTCGCGCGGAGCTGGAGGCCAAGGGCGTTTCGGTCAAGGAGGGTTCGTGGGGCTACCGGCTCTTGGTGATCGATGATCCCGACGGCAATCAGCTCTTCTTCAATTATCCGAGCGAGACTGCGTAACCAGTCAATCGAATAGAAAAATGGGTTGTAGTCCGCCAATCGGACTTCGCGGGACCTACAACACACCTGTGTTAGCATCGCGTCATGAAACACGCGTTTCGATACGCGATGCTCGCGATGGCGACGCTTTCTGGAATGACTTTCCTGAGTAGTTGCTTGCGTCTTTTGGTAACTCACAACAGTTACCATCGTGCCTCGTCCTCGGCAGTTGGCCCGTTTGATACTCTGTTCGCGGGAGTCGCCAGCATTGGTTTCGGAAGGCTCTATCAGCTTCTAGGCCGCGCTAGGTCCGATGCTGTAACTGCAACACAAACCGAAATCGAGTTAGCCCACGTTTACTTCATATTCGCGTGGTTCTGCTTCATTTTCATGGTACATAAGATGAATCTTCCTCAACGCAGCGTCTCGATATGGGTCATGACTGCCTTCATTCTCGCGACCGCTCTCGTGATTTGGAGTGGATTCGTTCTGCGGAAGACGCTTTTCAAAAAGTCAGCCGACGCACTTCCGGGCAACGTCGTAGAGGCTCTCAGGCGCTGGAAGGGAGCCCACTCCATCGGTTTCAGCAACGCCATGAGCATTGCAATCTTTGGAGCCGTCCTTAGGTTTATTGGGAGTAGTTGGTATGTCGCTGGAATTTTCTTCGGCCTGAGCTTATGCCTTCTTTTGTTATGGGCACCCCGACAGATGGCTTCGAACCCTGCTGAGCTCGCTAATTAATGACGTTACCGTGCAAGTTCCTATCAACCCCACCACAAATGCCAATTTTCGACGGTGGAATCAGCAAAGGAGACCGATCCGTCGCTGGGTCTGATACGTATCTTGAACTCAATCCCACACACAACCTGGTTTTTGTACACTTTGGCGGAGGAAACTGAGAAGAATGGCTTCGTAAAACTGCCAGCGTGCTCCTGTCCATTCACCGCGGCCAAGCGGCGAAAAGCCCGGTCTAACTGAGCCTCCGCCGCCAGCCTTAGCCGTATCGCGCGCATGGCGATCATTAACCCTTCAACTTCTTATTTCGCCTGCGCTAGTCCCGCAATAACTGCGGCAACTTTATCGAGTATCTGATTCCAGCCCTCTAGTTGTTCGCTGTTTTTGGCGTTCTCCGTGGTTTCATTTCCAATGAGTGTGAGTTTCGTCTGGCCGTTTCCAAAATCCTCAAAAGTAACCACGTCGTGCGCACCCTCGATGGCCTCATGTTCTATTCCATATTGCTCAGGCTCAACCTTGTTTCCCTTCGAGTCGGAAAAGTACATGGAGTAAACGATCTTCTCGTGCAGGACAATCTCGTGGTACTCCCCACCATTCCAGAACTCCTGCCCATCCGGCGTTCTCATGCAGCAGAGGAATTTTCCTCCTACGCGAAAATCCATCTCTTGATGGGGACGCGGACTCAGCGGTAATGGCCAATTGTGTGTGTCACTTCGCGTTTTTGGAGGCGGTTGCCAGCGTGCGGATATAGGACACCACTTCTGAGATTTGCTTGCGATCCAAACCCCGCTCAGCAAACGCGTGCGCGTACTGTTTGTGGCCCACTCCAAAAGCGATTGAATTGAAAAGTTCCTCATCAGACTTTTTTTGTACATCTTCTGAGCGAAGGTCTGCAGGCTTGATTTTCATATCCGCGTGGCCGTGACCGTCCCCTTTGTATCCGTGACATTTGAGGCATTGTGCCTTGTACGTCGATTCGCCAGTATTTTCGCCACCTACCGCGGGTGTCAATATCCAGCACAAGGCAGCAAAGGAAATCACGAATCGCACGAAAATCTCCACCTACTGTTGTTCTGTTCAGGTAATCAGCGACCGTATCCGATTCCGCTATGATTCGCGGCCAAGACCTTGGGAACGAATGATGAGGATTGTACGAGCACAATGGGATTTTCGCGAATCGTCTTGAAGAATGTGTGCCTTACCGATTAACGATGCCGGCCCGTAGCGGTCAGTCATTTTCCATTCCTCGCTGAGGGCCACGGTCAGCCCAAATGAGTCGGACCAAGACGCACCCCAAAGCACCCGCTAATATCACAATCATCAGGATTTCGGTTGGACCGTGAAGCCTGCCTTGCACTGCTCTCTTTCGCAGTTTCCACTCTTGGAACTCCACCGGAGAATCGTTGTGCCAACCCTCCAACTGGGAAAACTTGCGAACATTTGCCCTTAAAGCAGGCTCACTGCGCCTCTTTGGGCGTTCCGCTGGCTCGGAAGTATCGCGGAAACAGAAAGTCAGTTAGTGGTCGGGGCGCCCGGATTCGAACCGGGGGCCTCCTGCGCCCAAGGCAGGCGCGCTACCAGGCTGCGCTACGCCCCGACATGAAGTGCTGAATGATTATAAAGCACTTCCCAACAAAAATGTTGCTCCACAGATCCAATTTGGCCTCTTACTGTGCCAGAACTGTGCCAATTGAGATTCATTGCACCATCGCTGTGCCAGAATCCAACGGCATTTCATTGGCCTGACGATTAATTTTGTCCAGAGCCTCTCGTTTCATCTGCAGCTTCATTTGCGAATAGCGTTTGAAAACCTGCGAGTCTCCCTGTCGCAATAATTGAGTTACCCACTCGTCGGCGACGCCTCCCGCGCTCAGGCGGGTGGCGTACGTCGATCGCAAATCGTAAATCCTGAAGTAGGGAACTTTTGCTCTTCGTAGGGTTTTACTCCACACGGTCCGCAATGCCACTTGGTGCCCGGTCAAATTCAAATCGCTAGGAAAAAGAAATGGCCCAGTGCCCGCAATCGCCAATTGATCACGAAACGCATCTATAGCGATCCGGGTTAGGGGTACCTCAGCGATACCGTTCGGGGTTTTGGAGTCCGGAATCCAAACAACAGCGTTTGGAAGGTCTAATTGGTCTTTTTTCATGGACATTAGTTCTTTGTAGACCCTGAGACCAGTCTCGGTAATTATCCGCACGATATTCCGTAAGTGTGGTTGGGCGTGCAACTCGATCTTCTTCTGTTCCGACCAACTAACGTAATGTGGCCTGAACAGGCCCTTCACACGAACGGGGAATTCAACGCCAGAGCATGGGTTAGCCGGGAGCAGCTTTTTTCTCACGGCCACATTTAATAAGCGGCGGAGAACGCGAAACTCCTGGTGTACCGTTGCCGGCTGCAGCACTCCTTTCTCTCTGAATCCAAAGGCAGTGTTGATTCGGACTCGCTGGCGGAGACGATCTCGCAAGTAAAGTTCTACGTGGTCAGCAGTGATGTCTACCAACCGACTGGTCGCGAATGCATTCTTAAGGTGCTTCGCTGCGCGTAGATTAATCTCGTGAGTCTTCTCGGCGCGCATGGGTGGCTTCGAGTAGTTTTCCAAGAAGAAGTCAGCCCATTGTCCGAAACTCATTGCCTCTCCTTTCTTTACGACGTCAAGTACATTGTTGTCCCTGGCTTGAAGCCTTTCGCGAAGTTTCTTGTTGGCTTCATTCCAGTCTTCTGTAAGTGTTGACTCTCTTCGTCGTAAGCCGTTCCGATCGCGATAACGCATCCACCAGATCCGACTTTCCTTTCTCCGAAAGACAACACCGTCGTGCACTCGTAATCTAGACATTCTCCATCTCCTTTTTGAAAGATGCGCGGAATGAGTGCAAATCCGATATTAGGAACCGGATGTTGCGACCCATCACGCGGAGATGGGGAATCTGCTTTCGCTCAACCCAAAGATACACGGTCTGCGGACTCACACCAAGATATTTGGCCGCTTCCTTAACGTTTATTGGTCGTTCATCCTCCGTCCATTGAACTGAGCGTGAATCTGAGAGACATGAGTGGTTCATCGGATTCTTCCTTTGGAAAGTAGGGGCTACAGGGTGTGCAGTCGTTGCGGTCAGTGATTACGCTCTATTCTCGCGCATCGCGAATTGGGTCGGTGTGTATTTCATTTGTGCGACACGGCTTCTTTGAGTCCGCCTCAATTGAGCTCCTGAATGTTTCCGTTGCTGGGTTGTTTGCCTAGCCAGGTTTTGAATTCATCATCGCGTTTGAAAAGAACTTTCAAAGCCTCCGTGATGACGTAGGACGGAGTGGACTCGATGAATTGTGCGTATTGATCGAGTTGTGTTTTTACTGATTCCTCGACTCGCGCTTGTATCGCCACTGACTTTGGTTGTTTGGGTGGTGCCTTAATGATTGCCATGATTTCTCTTTGTCCCTCCGTTACGGTTTTGTACTACTTGCTGTCTTACAAAGTTCCTAATTCTCTTTTCCTACGGGACCAGAACACGGTCACGCTTCCTGCGTCAGGGCGGTAGCGATCCCCGGAGCCCGAAGGGACCGAACGGGGGTCGCTACCGCCCTTTTTACGTTTTTCGTCGCGCCTCCGTTTGCGTTTCAGGGTTTATTATCTTTTTGCTTTGAAATGCCTTAGGTCTGGCGCTTGCGGAGAACCGTACGGAGAACCGTTAGGAAAACCGCCCAATGCACGGTTTTCCCGTGACTTTCGAATTCCGACCAAACGAATTAGTCACGAGATAGCAGAAAGGTGGGAAAACAGGGGCCTCCAAGACGAACACACTCCTACTCTTATCTATAGCCAAAAAGTCGACGCGACTCCCCAAAGAAAAACTGCCCACCTTTGTGAAGATTTGTTTTTCTTTCTTGTGCGGAGAAGCGGCTGTGCGAAAAGTGGCGGATGTTGGTTCTCCTACACATAAAATCGCCTTAGCAAAGAGGCTGGGATGCTCGATCAGAAGGCATCCTCTCGACAGGCTTCGGTGAGGGGTGCAGCGAGATTTGCCTTTACCGGGGCAGGCGGCTTTACGCTTCTCGCGGTAGTATTGATGCCATGAACAAACGCAAATCAAGTCGGATTACGGGCGTATTTGTCATACTGTTCGGTTTTATGCCACTCCTAAACAGCCTAAGCAATCCTCGCCTCGCATCTGCCCACGGTTCTGATCGCTTACAACTGATCGCCGTAGGATTGTGTTTCGGAATTGGCGCGTGTCTATTGGCTGGCTTGTTCCGCTTTCCGGGTAAGTGATAGATCGCTTGGGTTAGCCAGTCGTGGCAAGGGATTTCACTTGTCCGGTTTGGTCATTAATCGAGAGGTGACCGCATTCGGCAATCAATCCGAGTTCTTTTCGGCCTTCAGGACGGCAGCATTCAGTTTATTTCCCAGTGGCACCAGCATCCTGACTGCTCGTTAGCGTCTGCGCCTTCGCCAGCATTGCATCAAGCGCTGCGCGCGGATAGAGCTTACCGCTGAGCACAACTGCCTGAATCGAGCGCGTGTTATGAATGTCGGCGAGCGGGTTTTTATCGAGTAAAACAAGATCGGCAGTCCTACCAACCTCAATGGTTCCACGGTGGTCAAGCTGCCCCATAAACTCAGCGGCATTTCGAGTGGCAGCCTGCAGAGCGGCAAGCGGAGATAGGCCGGCATCGACCAGCAGCGCTAGCTCATCATGGATGCCGAAGCCGGGGAAGCACTGCGGGTTCATGGTGTCAGTGCCGGCGAGTATGGGGACGCCCGCCCGGTACATCAGCCCGACAAGCCTCACTGATTCACCAAATTGAAGCCTATTCAATTTGGCTATTGCGGCCCGAGGCTCGGGAGGAAGGTTCTTGTAATAACCGGCAACCCATTTCGCTCGCACCTCTCCGCTCAAATATTTCAATCGTGGGTCATCCGCGGGCAGCGGATCGTCGATCTGCGCTCGCAGCAAAGTGAGGGTGGGACATTGCCAGGTTCTATTTTTCACGAACAGGGCAAACAAGGACTGGGCGGTGGCTTGGTCAAAAGTCTCAATGACGCGCATGTTAAGGCGTATGATGTTTTTCCCTGAGTCTATTTTTTGCGCCATTGTCGCGCCCGGCGCTCGGAACAACTCTTCCTGCTGCTGCATCTCAGAAACGATCGACTTTTCTTCTCTTGAGCAGCCGTCAGCCACGCGTGTCAGATGCTCGATGCTCTTCTGGCCAGCGTCGGATGCTTCTGCAGCGGTCACCGACTCCGGAACATGCCCTTCGAACGGAATACCACACTTGTTGGACTCGTCGGCGATCGCGAAGAAGGTGTTGCGGGATAACCTGCTATAGACCTTGATGAAGTCTGCGCCACGCTCCCGCTGTTGTTCCACTACTTCGCGCGCTTGAGCTTCATCGGTAACAACAATGGATTCGGGCCAGACCGGATTTGGGCCATCGATGATGGGACTGCCGAGGTAGATGGTCGGCGACGGATCTTCGTTGGAAGCATGCGCAGCGCGCCACGCATGGGCGTCAGGCGGACCTGACATGTCACGCACGCCGACAACTCCGTTAGCCAGAAAAAGAAGATCGCTCCATGGAGCTCGGACGTCTGACGAGCCGTGGACATGCATATCCCACAAGCCAGGGATGAGAAACTTGCCTCTGCCGTCGACGACTCGGGCTTTTCTTGGGATATGTGTCTTTCTCCATGGACCAACGGCAACGATGCGACCACCATCTGCGATCACCGTCATGTCAGGCTCGGGGCCACGACCAGTGGCGTCAATCACCGTCACGCGTTTGATCACGAGTGATTGAGACCACGAGCACGAGACGAATAAAGTGAATAAGAGAATCAGACGCAGGCCGCGAGCTGCGGGACATCGCGACAAAGGCCGTAAGCATTCACGCACAAATTGCGGAGTTAGACGGCTAGTGATTCGACATTTCATGTGTGCTTGCGAGTATAGACAATTTCCTGCCGACCCACATACCGTCAAAACTTCATCAGCCGACGCGGGCAGCGGGGGCGAGCCGCGGTCACGCGCATAGCAATCTAGATTGGTGAGAATAGGGCGATGCCCTCCTCAAGGAGCCATTGGTTCGTGTTCCCTTGGATTGTCGGCTACTCGGAAGTTATCCTTGTACTACGCGGCTAAGTCCTGCGAAGTCCGCTTACCGTCTGTCTGGCTCATAGTACCGGCAACTAGGCGATTATGCCGTTTGAACGTAGCCGCTGGCGCGGCGGACGCTTCGCGTGCTATGCTCCTCACGTTATGCCGCAAGGTCAGGCTTTTAACTTCGAGTTTCGCTTTTCTCTGATTTTCCTAAGCCAAGCAAAATCAATAAGCTGCAAACGAAAAAAGATTCAATTCCCATAGCCGTTAGCTCGCATCCAGCCATTAGCCCGCATCCACCGCAAACGCCAACGGCCACCTTCAAACGGTTTTATCGAACGCGCGCGGAGTACCTCGTCGGCGTTCACCGCTCCGCGAGAACGCGCATCCGATAAAACACTAACGTTTACCAAGCATGTGAACATGGCAAAGCGATGATTATGGCCAGAGCGGTTGCAAACTATTGAAAATGCCATAGTAGATTGAAAGAATCGAAGATCCTGTCACAAATTTGCGTCGAGCGGCGTTATGTACATTGTGAACACATCAAGCGAAGCGGTCGCTGATTCGAGTGCCAATGAGACGCATTTGGATATTGAGGCGCTCTTCCGCGCCCACTATGGCCGAGTCGCCCGCCTGATTGCACGCGCTGTCCGAGACCGCGCACGCTCCGAGGAACTCGCTGTAGAAGTGTTTCTGAAGTTATGGCGTAATCACAAAGCTCAGAGCGAGAACGTAGAAGGCTGGCTCTATCGGGTCGCAGTTCGCGCCGGTTTAGACGAACTCCGACGGCAAAGGCGTCGGGGACACTATGAACGCATGCTCGCGTGGGTCCAACCACGGCCCCCAGCGGCTACCCCGGAGGATATCCATTTTGTGTCTCAGAAGCAGGATAGAGTCCGCTCAGTGCTGAGCATCCTGAAACCCCGCGAGGCGCAATTCTTGCTCCTACGCAGCCATGATTTTACCTACCAAGAAGTGGCTTCTGTTTTCAACTTGAATCCGGCATCAATCGGAACCCTGATGGGCCGAGCAGAGGAGTCGTTCCGAAAGGAGTACATCAAGAGACATGGAAACGAATAGCTCATCTCGAAGTGACGGTTGGGTGTATGAACGGTTGGCCGTGCTCGATCCTGGCGCCGAGTGGGAACCGGATGTAAATGCCGGTTTATTGCGGATTAGAGAGTTGCGGGTCGGGGGAAGCTGGTTTAGCAAAAGGAGGGTATTTGTAGCTGCGGGTGCGGTCGTCGTTTGCCTCTGCCTAATAGTTCTCCCTTCGCCTAAAGTGCTCGCGCATCGGTGTCTGGAATGCTCCGTCGCGGTTTGGCAAAGCCTCTTGCCGTCAGCACCAGCCCAGGCCAACCTCAAACCACCAAGTGGGCGCACTCTGGCGCCGGATTTCAATTTGAAAGATGCGAACGGCAAGGATGTCAAGCTCACTGACCTCAGGGGAAAAGTGGTTTTGGTGAATTTTTGGGCGACTTGGTGCCATGGCTGCCAAGTGGAGATTCCCTGGTTGGTTGAGTTTCAGAAAGAGTATGAGGCCAGAGGACTTGTGGTCATCGGTATTTCAATGGACGATGACGGCTGGAAATCGGTGAGGCCTTGGCTTAAAGAGAAAAAGGTGAACTACCCTATCGTGATTGGCAACGAGGGACTGGGAAAGCAGTACGGTCTCGATGGAATGCCACTGACGGCGCTGGTTGACCGCGAAGGCAGAATAGCCGACGTGCACCCTGGTTTACTGGATAAAGCCGCCACTCAGCAAAAAATCAGAGCTCTCCTTCAGGAGAGCTCCAAGGACTCCACGAACTAATCGTGCCACGCTGATGCATAGTCGGTGAAGCCATCGCGCCAGTAGTCTTCACTCGGATAATCGGACTCGTGTCCGGTGACAATCAGGACTTGAGAACTGTTATGCTGTCTGCTAATCCAAGTGCGGTGCGGGTGTCCGATGACAATCGAAGCGAACAAAGCAGTCATGCAGCGCTTTACAGAGTTCATCAATACGGCAAGCGAGAAATTGGCCGCAGAATTGGTTTCACCCAACGCGATATTCCATGTTCCGAGACGCCCCGAGCCCATGCGGGGGCCGGATGGTTACTTGGCGATTATCGGAATGATGCGCAGCGGCTTTCCTGACATTCAATGGACGTTGGAGGACACAGTTGCTGAAGCGGACAAGGTAGCGGCGCGCTTCACGATGAGAGGAACCCACCAAGGCGCATTCTTTGGTGTTCCACCGACCGGAAAGAAAATAGAAGTTCAGGCGATGAATTTCTATCGTTTCTCAAGCGGTCAAATCGTCGAGGAATATGGCCAACCCGATTTGCTTGGACTGATGCAGCAAATTGGGGCGATACCGAGCAATTGAAGCGCTACCTCGCGCTACCTCTTGATTAGTCGGGTTACCGTCGATATGGCTCATAGTGCCGGCAACTGATTTCATAACAATCGTAAATGCAGGACTTAGGGAGTGCTCAGGGCAACTCACTTCTTCTTTTCATTCGCGGTTACAAACCAACTCGCAGGTAATTGACACGCAGGCTCACCAGCCTTCCCCCAAGCATTGCGTGTCGTCACCATCACACTATTGAGCCTCTGCTGCAGGACACAATGGAATTGCTCCCTATTAGCGTCCCAGTCCTGGTGTTCGGACCAAATCAACACGGGCAGATTACCGCTCACCTTGTATTGGTTTGCGATATAGACCTGTCCGGCCATACCGGCTCTTTCAAAAGTACGAATGGTTTTGCTTGATGGGTCGAGCCAGTATCCGGAGAGTTGGCTGAGCGCCTCACTGTAATCGAACTTGCCAGTCGCGGGGTTATAGAGCCATATGCAGCCATTGTGATTCCCGGTGCCTCCCCAAATCGTCTTCAAATAAATATCCTGATAGCCATCGAAGTTGATGTCGTCTGTATGAAACCAATCCCCGTACCTTTGCGGGGGTTGCATCTGGTCGAAATCGCAGCCAGTTAGGTGTTGTAGCGGCTGGTGGAAATCTCCCTTGTAAACCTCAATATCCTGCACCGTCGACTGTGGGAACCCATTCTCATCGTCCCGCACATCGGGAATAATCTTGAAAGTAAAGAGCGGAAGTTTCGGGGCGACCTCGAATCGAAAAGTCGCTCCTCCCGAAAGGTCTTCAACGAGGTCATTCGTATCCAACGGTGTGTCGATACGCCCGGTTCGATGCTGTGCTTGTGGAGTCGCCTCCTGCGGCTCGACTCGTAATAAGTGAATCGCGAATATCGGTGAGCTGACGAGACAAAAGAAAATGATTACAACCCAACATCCTTTGAGTCTCCGCTTCGCTGAGAGGAGTGCCCGCATGTCGGTGATTGTAAGCCAAAATCTATGTCGGCGCCTGATTTGTCCGTTAAACAGGAGCGTGGGAACTTTTTATTGACTCGCGTCCGAAATTTTCTCGCCGTCGAGTGGTTCCGGACCGTTTCGGGCTTTTGCTTTTTTCACCGAGCCGTCAGCTTCGCGTTGGAACTCGATTACGAACGGAGCGCTTGTACTGAAGAACTGCGTTTCTGACGCAGGGAACAACTTTTGGGGTTTATCACCCCACGGTGCGTATTGCAGGTAAAGTTGGTCGCTCTCTAGAGTGACCACCATCTTAAAGAGACGATTGAAAAGATACACACCGGTATACATTTTTAGAGTTGTAGGGCCGACCTTGGCGAGGGTGTGCGTTTCCATACGACCGTCCGGCCAGTCATATTCCTCGGCGATTGCCCTCTGAAGTTCGAGAATCAGGCCCAAACCGCGAGTACCATCAGTCATGACTGCGGCCCCTTCACCAACGGCGGGGTGTGCCTCGAAAAGCGACTGATAACCGCCATTCGCGCCAGAATGCCAAAATTTCACTGCGTTTCCGCGCGGTCCGAGCGCGAAACCCAAGCCGTAAATCTCATCGCTTTGGTAGTTCAGCATTTCTCGAGCCAGCGTCTGAGAAAGAAGCTTAGATTGGCCTTCGTACGCTGTCTCAACTCCAATTGCGAACAAGCAAAGGTCGGAAGGTGTTGTCCACAGCCCGGCGGGTGCCATTGCAGAGTAGAAATACCATCCGTCATGCGGTCCGTCGTATGGCTGAGCCGCTTTAGGCCAGAGCGACTTGGGAAGCGGCGACTCAAATGTGCTGTTCGTCATGCCGAGAGGTTCAAGCACAAGGTCGTGCATCAGAGCGGGGAAAGACTTGCCCGTTACGTCCATCATCATTTGCTGCACAATCACGTAGCCTCCGCCAGAATAACGAAATTCCTTCCCCGGCACGTGGTCCACATGAACTGGCTCGTTGCTTGTTCTCTCTCCATTCAAAACTTGCACCGTAGTGGGCATGTATTCGCCCGTTTTGTATCCTCCGAGGGAGGGTACAGTCGTTCCAGCGGTATGGCTCAATAAACGTCTCAGCGTGACCTTTTCAGTTTTTGTGAACTCGTTATCGGGGACCTTCCATGAAACCAACCTCAGGTTTACGTCCTCATCCAAGCTCAACTTTCCTTGCTGCACAAGACGAAGTGCTGCGAACGCAGTGACAGACTTGCTGATAGAAGCTGCTTGAAACAAAGTGTCAGCCGTAACCGGTTTCTTTATTGTCTTATCGGCAAATCCATAGCCACGCGCCCAATCGACGCGCCCGTTCCTGAAAAACGCGACGCTGACTTCGGGAACGTTGTAATACTTCATCCGTTCAGCGAGCGTCATTCGTGGAATTGGCTGTCCCTTTATCATGGCTGCCGGGAGAAGACCGTTCATTATCTTCTCCACCCTCGCATCGGTCTCGGTCGCATTCGTTGGCTTGTCCGAAGCCAGTGGGGCTAGGGTTGTGTCCGTCAGCAGCAGGACCGTAATAATACCGAGAACCTTCATACTCACAGAAAGTCTGTGCATTGGAGTTCACCTTTGTGTTGTGAGTCCTCGTACCGACTACGTGATGCGGATTCTTTTAATGGGGTTGTAGTCCGACCCGCTAACCGTCTAAATGAAATAGTGCCCGTCAACTAGGCGATAACGTCGTTTCCCGGGATCTAACTTGTCTTTTCGTAAAGGGAATATATAATCGGCTCTCTGTGTACTTCATCAAGCGCGAATTATTCCTAGTTTTCTGCTCCGTGCTCGCTATTGGCGGGGCATGTACTTTAGGCGAAGAGGGGCAATCGAGTTCCGAGAACCTAATCTCTCGGGCTCGAATGCTAGAGGACATTTGGACAAAGGGAACTCCTCCCAGTTCGATGCGAGCAGAGATTCAAATCTCTGATGCCAAAGGTGTTATGGCGCGGGCGGAATATACGTTTCATTGGGTGTCACCTTCTCAGTCGAGAGAAGAGATTCGCTTCGCAAATTATGACAGGCTCCGAGTCCGCGATGACAAGGGCTATTGGCAGACAAGCACTCTGAATTATCAGCCCCAAGTTGTTTTTCAGCTGGAGATGCTGTTGCATGTGAAGCCCTTACTTCAAATCGGGCCTAAAGAAACACTGGGCGCAGCAAAAATCTACTACAAAAACGGAGCATCAAGCTCTTGCACAGAGATTAAGTGGGCCATAGGAACTGAGAGGATGCTCTGCTTCGATCAGTCCACGGGGACCCTCGTCAGCGTGGAATTTCCGAAGCTTGAACATTTGAATCCGCCTGACATCTCCCGAATCGAATACGCAGCGTTCCATAGCATAGGCGATAAGAGTGTTCCCTTTGAAATCAGAGCATTCAAAAATAAAAAACTCATTGCTTCGATAAAGATTCTGGAAATTACAAATACGACTGAAAACGATCCGTCGCTCTTTAGCGTCCCAGCAAATGCAGAATTTTGGGCCCAATGCGACGAGCCGCAGAAAGCAGAATTGTTAACTCGCGTTTCACCAAGTTATCCCGCAAGCGCTCGTCGTCGGCATGAAGAAGGTAGGGTCGGATTCTACGCCGTAATCGGAACCGACGGTTCCCTCTCTCACTTAACAATCATCCAACCGAATAGCCCCGAGTTGGAAGCCGCTGCCGCAGAAGCCATACGACAATGGCGCTACAAACCAGCCGTCTGCGGTTCGACGCCTATTCGTGTACAGGCGTCGATCTACACGGATTTCCAACTACAATAGTGATTTTGTCCTTCTGCTTTTGTCCCTTCTAAATCCTGGTATACATGGCTCAAGTACCGCCATCTAGACGATAATGCCGTTTACCAAGCACTGAACTTCGTAGCCAACGCAAATTGACATCGATTGAGCATTTCCTCGTATGATGGGTTACGACCTCAGAAGCAGGTACTTCAACTTGAAGATTCTTGACTCAGATGTGCGAAATACGGTGTCGTCAACGAATGCTAATAGCGTGGACTGCCTTGCCGATGTGCCAAAATACAAGTCGCTGGAGCGGAGAAGGCGTTTCTTGCTTCAATACTGGTATGCGTTAGCGACTGTCCCTTTTTTCCTTTCAATTGTAATCGGTGTTGGCGTATTCCCTCGTCTTGTGCCCGATACAGCCTTCTGGGAAAAAGTCGCGATAGCCCTTATATATTGCGCTTTGGGTTGGTCATTTGTCGTTATTTTCTATTTTTCGTTTGTTTTTGTGCGTTGGTGCCTCGTCCGCTGCCCCAAATGCGGTTGGCGCTTCGGTATCGGCGATCAATGCGGCTCCTGCGGCCTTCCGAGAATCAATGGCGTTGCAAGAACGGACGATTCGGTACTATGAACGACCTTGCCGGTTTTGCCGTTTCCAGGCGCTTGTGAGCAAGCGATGCTAGAATCTTCGGAAAATCACTGCGTTAATGTTGTGTGGTTAAACGAATCGGATTTCAACAACTGGTGCCCCGGTGATTTGTCCGAAGCGTGACGAAGCGAAAATATTATGGAGAAACAAACTTGATTGACCGCCCCAGGATTCGCTTCTTTATTGTTTCTCTACTGGCGTTCGACACGGTCGCGCTACTTGCCGTAGTGTTACTCGGCGTATACCGGGTAACGGTTATCTCCGTGCCGCTACTATTCGCAGCCAATTTTGCTGTTTTATGGTTTGGCCGGCATCGCTTCTTTGCGTCCGAAGCAGGTTCGGTTGCGCCTAGAATTTATTGGGTTCCAACAGTTGTTTTTACTCTCGCAGCAATCGTGGCAATCACGGCTTTTGCTGTGAAACCGAGCCCATATAGTGCATCCCAAGCTGGTATAGGGATCGTTCTTGCCGGATACTGCTGGTACATCACTTACCGAACGCACCGGTTTCATCAAAAACAGGCAGGCGAGCCTCCCCGAAAAGCCTGAGCTTCCTCAACTCCCGGGATGTTTGAATGTATAGGTCAAGGGAGGAGCACTTGGTGTACAAAAGCTGAACTCAGCGAGCCCGCTGATTCAGAGACACCAAGGAGGCTCCTCATGGGACCTATGTATTACATCGGACTGGATGTACACAAGCTAAAGATTAGTTACTGCGTGAAGGACATCATCGGCAAAGTTCATGCCGAAGGATGGATACCTGCTACGCGTTTTGATTTGGATCGTTGGATGAAGACGCTACCACAGCCCTGGAGCGCGGCGATGGAAGCCACCATGTTCACCGGCTGGATCTATGATCACCTGAAACCCCATGCTGCTACGTTGAAAGTGGCGCATCCTCTGATGCTGCGGGCCATCGCCGCTGCGAAAAAAAAGAACGATCGTATCGATGCCAGCAAGATCTGTGACTGTCTGCGCTGCGATTTTTTGCCCGAGTCTTACATGGCTCCGACAGCCATTCGCGAACGGCGTCGCACGCTGCGTTACCGCAACCTGCTCGTGCGTCAGATGGTGCAGATGAAGAACAAGGTGGGCATGCTGCTGATGGAATCCGGCGTCAGCTACAACAAGCAGAAGCTTCACAAGGCCGGCTATTTCCGCGAGCTTCTTGCCAGCAACCCAGATATTAATCCGGGGCTGCGCTCGCTGCTGTGCCAGTGCCGCGAGATGGTAGTGCGCCTGGGGAAAATGGAAGCGGCTCTGATCCGCTCCCTGAAACAAGATCGCTTGCTGACCGAACGCGTCGAACGGTTGATGAGCATCCCGGCGGTCGGGCCGATCACGGCGCTGACCTGGGCGCTAGAAGTTGGTGAGGTGCAGCGGTTTTCATCGATTAAGAAAGCTATCAGTTATTGCGGGTTGTGTGGCGCGGAGAAAAGTTCTGGCGACACCGTGCAACGCACGCCGCTGTCGAAGCAGCGCAACAAGCATCTGCAGACCACGCTGATCGAAGCGGCTAAGATGGCCCCGCGCTACAGCCCGACGCTGGCGCTGCTGTACGACCGCGAGAAGCAGCGAGGCGATGCCAATCGCGCCACGCTGACGGTGGCCAGGAAACTGGTGGCGTATCTGATGGCCGTGGACCGCGGGCAGACGCATTTTCTGGTGCTAGATCGCGATAGCTGCGCCGCCGCGTAGGCGGACGTAGAGAAAGGAATTTTTCAGCGCGAGGCCTGCCAGGTCTTGCCTTTAGCCGACTGAGCACGAGAACGCAAGCTCCCGATGCTCCCGTTGAGTTGTTTTGAGACTGGCAGGAAAACACAAACTCAATCTTGCTGGGCAGCCAGACGAGCTGCGCCTGCCAATGGATGTCTGGTTCTATTCACGAATAGAAACCGCGGCCGAGAGGCCAACACCACGCGCTGAGCCGAAGAAATTACACCGGCGCTCCTCCCGAGCGCATCAGGAGGACTTTTTGCCTCTTGACGAAGACCTATCATAGAAGTCCGCAAATCGGAAACATACCTCACAGTACCTGCTCGCGCCGCGTTCTGGGGTACTGATACGTATTTGGGAGGTTAGCGCGTTACCAGGACCCAAAGAGTTTGAATTACATGGGGGAGGATGCCCCGAGTTTAGTTGAAAGTTGAGAACAAGAAGCAGCGGCTCTCGCCCGAACTCAGATAGAGTTCGGGTTGAGAATCCCTTTTTAAAGGAGAGAGCCGCCGCCGTGAGAAAGAATTACCAAAAGAAGCATCCTAAGTCCAATCACAAGTTCGAAGTCATGGGAGGGCAAGAATTGCTTGTGCGGGTGCCGTTGCCGATCGCCGAAGTGTGGGCCGAGATGCAGGCGAAGGTGGAAGAGCTGACCGGGCAAGCCGGGCTGCAGATTCTTCACGCCATTCTGGAAAACGAAGTGACGCAGCGGGTAGGACCTCCGCATCGACCCAATCCCAGCGCCGGTTGTGTGCGCTGGGGGAAGCAGCCGGGTTATGTGGTTTTTGCTGGACAGAAAATCCCGCTGGAGCGACCGAGAGTACGAAGCCGCGAAGGCCAGGAAGTGGAACTGGAGAGCTACGGCCAGTTGCAACAAGACGGAAAGCTGCAACGAGCGGTGCGGGAGCGCGTGGTGGCCGGGCTATCCACACGAAACTATCGGCGAGCAGTAGAGAGTGTTGTGGAAGGCTACGGAATCGCGAAAAGCAGCGTGAGCCGGCAGTTCGTAGAGGCCAGTAGCAATCAGCTGCGGGTACTGTGTGAGCGACGACTGGAGGATCTGAATCTGGTGGTGCTGATGATCGATGGCATTCACTTTGGCGGCCAAGTACTGGTCGTGGCTCTGGGCATTGCAGAAAGCGGAGAAAAGCACGTGTTGGGAGTGTGGCAAGAAGCCACGGAGAACACCACGGTGGTCAAAGGGCTGCTGGAAGACCTGGTGGACCGAGGACTGGATCTGAAGCGACGGTATCTGGTGGTGATGGATGGATCGAAAGCACTGCGAGCAGGTGTAGAACGAGTTTTCGGGGAGCAAGTGGAAGTGCAGCGATGCCAGGTTCACAAACGACGGAATGTGAAGGAGTATCTGCCCGAGAACTGCCAGAAAGACTACGATCGGCGAATGCGCAATGCCTATGCGATGAATAATTATGCGGAGGCTAAGGAGGCGCTGCAGAAAATCTTTCGGCAACTGGAAAGGATCAATCCGAGTGCTGCCCGGAGTCTCGAGGAAGGCCTGGAAGAAACACTGACAGTGCATCGCTTGGGTATAGGCGCAGTGTTACGGAGGAAGCTGGCCACCACGAACCCAATCGAATCGTGTCTGTCGACGGTGCAGCTGGTAGCGCGAAACGTAAAGCGTTGGCGCGAAGGAAATCAGCAGTTGCGGTGGACCGCCACAGGACTCTTGGAAGCAGAGAGGAAATTCCGACGAATCAAAGGCTATCAAGAGATCCTGTTGCTGAAGGAACGTCTGAATCCGTCGCGCATTCCGCAGAAGGAGGTCCGGACCGTAGAAGTCGCTTGAACTTGGTTCGATGTAGGTTTACAGTGCCGAACATCGAGAGTCGCTGCAATCAACTAAAATTCGGACATCCTCCCACATGGGGGAGTAGCGAACTTGTTTTGTTGTTAGCGCCGAAAGAGGTCCATAACTTCTCGGTTGCCCGACTCTTCTGCCAATTGTCGGAACGGCTTTCCGCTTGTGTCTCTGCCTTGGCGAAGTGTAGGAAAGCGTTCCAGAAATCGCGCTACCCACCTGGCATCCCCAGACTCAATGGCATAGGCAAGGTCTTGTAGCTCGATGGCAAGGTAGCCGCCGCGTTCGCGCAAATACTCGATTGCCCAACCGGTTGGGGTTGCACCGAACTGGCTGTCCCGGCTGTTGATGTCTGCGCCTTTGTCGAGCAAGTGTTGGACGATTTCGCGTAGGCCATCAAACGCCGCATAATGAAGAGCTGTTGCGCCCGTTTCGTCGCGCGCGTTCACCAGTTCGCCGTCTTCGTCCAGTATTTTCTTTATTTGATCTATATCACGAAGCTTTATGGCGTTGATCAATTTGTCTGGCTTGCTCATTGATGCACATCCGACTATCTAGAACTCCACAAACGAAGGGCCGGAGCATACAAAATCTACCACAATTAAATGTTGTGCCTGGTTAGTCGTGCCGGCAAATCGGAAAAGTCCCAGTACCAACTTCGGCCTTCTCATCCCATCTGATTTATGGGGCAGCAGGGGGAGTCAGAACGAGCACCCATGTTACCGGTTTGACTTTCCAGGCATTTGGAGGCGGCGTCCTTGACTTTCCGTCTCAAGGAGATTCCCGCCCGTTGGGTCACGGGAATGACGGCGTTCACAGCTTAGAACAGGCCTGTAGAGCAAGCGTTTTTTCGATTGGCATGGCCTTGGTTTGGTCTGGAAAGCCGGAGACATGAACCACAAAGTACGTGCTGCCTTTCTTGACGAACAACTGGGCTGCGCTATACCCGGAAGCATCGACCGATACGGCATAGACCGCGTCATCGCCGACGCCACTGGCAGGCACGGCCTTCGTACTGCTTACGACCGGTGTCTTTGCAAATCCAAAGGCTCGCTCGCTAGAAATCGTCAGGATAACCGCTCTTGCATTCGCAAGATTCGGCTGCTTGGGCGTAGACCATTGGCACAGCTTTGGCGCTACCTGCTGGGGTGCTTCCACAGGCGTGCCGAGAGCGGCACTCACCTGCGCTACGGTCAAAAGAGAACAGGGGTCGGGTGCTGGCGCGGCATAAGCGCCACAAGAAGTGCAAATGCTGAGACTGAGAAGAAAAGCAACAGCCGCAAGCGACGAATATTTCGAGCCCATAGATGTGTCCTCCGAGTCGGAACTATTCTACATGCTAAAAACTGCGTTTTTCCCAGTCCGACCACGGTGACGCCCCAGTGCCTGGTAAACGTTCAAACGACAAAACAGTACTAAGGCGGATGGATCCGTTTCGCGACAAATCAAGCACAGAGGCTCTAGTAATTGGCCAAAGAGCTGCGTGCTTCAGAAGCATCTGTATGACGCAGGCGCGTCCCCTGTGCCAAAAGTGTGCCAGAATGCAATGTTTTCAGTCCATTGGGTTTGATTTTGAGCAAAAAGCAGATTCCCCAAATTACTGAAAACACAGATAAACCAAACTGATGGATGGAGTTGTTGGAGTTGGGAGGTCCGCGCCCAAGGCAGGCGCGCTACCAGGCTGCGCTACGCCCCGACATGAAGTGCTTCATTCATTCTAAAGTACTTTCCAACATTACTCCAATTCCCCATCTTTTTTTTTGCACCGACTGTGCACGAATGGGTTATTGCAGGGTGGTTTTGCACACCCGAATCCAAGTAAGCCAGCTCCCGATGTCAGGAATCGGAAAGAGAACGCATAGCACTGGCCGATGGCGCAGCCGACCGCGTGTGGACGAATGGTTTCAGGATTTGGCGGGCACCAGGTTGCGGCCACGCTTTACCCAATACTCTGCTGCCGGTATCCTTAAGTGCAGGAATTCTGCTCCAAATGCGCAAATGGCTCCTCCTTTTTTGCCTGATCTCTCCACCACTGACGGCCGCTCAAAAGGCCAACGAACTTGCTATAACCCACGTAACGATCATCGATTGCACAGGCGCAGCGCCCCAGCCAAACTCAACCGTCATTATCGGTAATGGCCAGATCAGCGTGATTGGGCCTAGTGATCGCGTCATAATTCCGGCTGGCGTTCGCGTGGTAGATGGCGGCGGGAAATTCCTAATCCCCGGGCTCTGGGATATGCACGGCCACCTGACGGATGCGACGGAAGACACTTTCCCCTTGCTCATTATGAATGGGGTGACGGGCGTGCGCGATATGGGCGGTGATCTCGCCCAAATCGATCGCTGGCGCTCTGAGATTGATAAGGGCTCGCGCGTAGGACCGCACATCATCCGCGCTGGTCCTTTTGTGGACGGGCCCAAGGAAGGGGTTTCGAACAGGCTAACCGTGCGCACGCCTGAAGAGGCGCGACAAGCAGTTCACAACCTGAAGACGAAGGGGGTTGATTTCATCAAGGTGCACAATGCGCTCCCGCCGGAGGCATTTTTTGCCTTGATGGCTGAGGCCCACAATGAACACATACCCGTTGCTGTTCACTTGCCCCAGGGTGTGAGTTCCGCGGAGGCATCGGACGCTGGCGCGGCCAGCCTAGAACATATAGAGACCATCAATGAGAGCGCTCTCTGGCGCAAGGGAGCAACGGCCAAGACTGTTGAGCAAGCGGTGGACGAGAATCTAGGTCCCGCAGGACAGGAACTATTCCAGCGCTTCGCCAAAAATGGAACCTGGTACGTGCCGACTTTGGTTGCTTATGAACGGGGATTCGTGCTCTGGAGTAATGATCCGGAGTCGTTAAAGCCGCGGTTGGATGTTCACGAAAAACAAATCGAGCTCGTCCGTATGATGCACAAGGCCGGCGTTCCGATCATGGCAGGGTCGGACTTCTCTGATTGGGCTATGGTGCCGGGCGTCGATCTTCACAATGAGTTAGCTCTTCTGGTAGAAGCTGGCTTCAGTCCGATGGAGGCGTTACAAGCCGCGACGCTAAATCCTGCAAAGTTCTTGGGCAAGACAGAGGTTTTCGGAACAATACAGGTGGGGCATGTGGCTGATCTGGTTTTACTTAACGCGAATCCGCTCGAAGATATCAGCCACACGCGGAAAATCTATGCTGTCGTGCTCGGCGGGAAATTTTACCCGCTTGCGAACATCCGAGCGCAATCACTCACCTCTTGGTAACCGCGCTAGACTTCAACGAGATGCGCCGGAGGCGGTGAGCGGCGCCGTTGGGCGACGAACCCGCCGCATGCGCCACCTGCCAGTTTCAGCACGTGGGCCACAATATACACAAAAGGTTCAGGCTGCGCTCGCGTCAAGGCAACGTAGATCAGCGCCGCGACCACTCCCACCAACGTCCCGTGAAGGATGAAATGGCATTCGACACGTCGACATACCCAGAGTGCTCCTAGGAAGCACGTGAGGAAAGACCCGGGCGGAGCAGCGTAGTGCAGGAAATTGTCGCCGAGCCGCAGGCCAAGGGGAACAATTGCGAGAATGAGAGCTAGTTCCGCGAGCAACCCGCCGAGCAAAATTCGTCCCCAGTGGATTGCTGTGCCACTCATTTTCCCACTCCCTGCGCGTCACGGAGAACGCTCCGCGATTGTAGCAACTATAGATGAATCCAAGCCAGTCAACGAGACTCCTCGTTTCTCCTGGCAATTATTTCCGAGTGACGCTAGTGCGTGACGGGCAACTCGGAAGAAATTCGTTTTACAATCATTTTCAGCTGCCCGAGTCTGCTTACTCTACGTCTGCCACTAGTACCCATGGTCGGCAGTGGTCTCTGTCGCAGACGAAGAGTTCTGGACTATATTCGCGGCATGCCCTACCTCCGCGAAGCGGTTTGTTGTTACGCTTTGACATACATCTACCGCGACAGAGCGGAGCATTCAGTCGAAGTGCAAACTCGAAGTAGCGCCGAACTTTCCGGCTCTGATAGGAGATTTGAGTGGCCATCGAAAGCGCGACATGCTTACGAGGAGGCAACCGGCTGGTATAAAAAGCACCCCAATGTCTAGCTTTAGCGACGGGTTTACGCCTGCGGAACAAATGGCGACCAGACGGTCTGCATGTCATATCATGTTGGGGCAAAGGAGTACTATCAATCTCAATTTATGCTTACGCGACTCGTTTGTGCCTTCCTGGTCCTGATCTCGGCCTCAGGCTTGTCCGGCACGGATTTTTCCATGAAGGTGACCGACAAGAATTACCTCGATACTCAAGGTTTCAGCGTTTTTCTCTACGACAGCACCTACCACCCCGTTTTTGTGGACCAAAAGAACACGGCTATGGAGATGATTCTCCACGGCCAGCGTATCGCTACTAACGGCGACGTGCGGCTGATGCCAACGCCGGAACAATGGGACCTGGTGGCAACCCTCAAAGGTCGCCATGCCGACAAGGCGAACAGCCGGCTCACTGCTGACCTCGCGTTTCCGACATTCGACTTCAGTTACACGCTGGAAGTTGCAGCTGAGCCAGGCGGTGTAAAGGTCAGCATCAATCTCGATAAGCCGCTACCGCAGAAACTGGCGGGTCGGGCGGGCTTCAACCTGGAGTTCCTGCCCTCAATCTATATGGGCAAGGCTTACATGGTGGACGGAACCAGGGCCGGCATCTTTCCGCGAACGCCGAACGACGCGATGACGAAAGTTTTGCCCCTAGCGGATGAACCAAAAAAGGCGTACTACCTCGAGGATTGGGACAAGGTCAAGGGATACACACAGCCACTTCCGTTCGCTGAAGGAAAGAGCATCACCCTGGGTGTGGACGACACGCTGGCCCGCGTGAATGTGGTATCGGATACGGCCAACTTGATGCTGTTCGATGGGCGCGACCGCGCGCAGAACGGCTGGTTTGTGTTGCGTTCGCTGATTCCCTCCGGCAAAACCACAGGCGCCATCGTGTGGCACATCCGTCCGGACGTGATCCCGAACTGGACGCGGCCGCCGATGATCGCACACAGCCAGGTGGGCTATGCGCCGGGCTTCTCGAAGGTGGCCGTGCTCGAACTAGACCCGAAATACAACGGCCCGAAGAGAGCCCGGGTGTTGCGCTTGACGGAGAGCGGATCTTATCAGCAGGTGTTCGAGGGTCTGATCACGCCTGCGACGCCGTGGCTGCGCTACGTGTATTCAAAATTCGACTTCACCCAGGTGAGAGAACCCGGTCTGTACGTAATCGAGTACGCGGATCAGCGCACGGCCCCTTTCCCGATTTCGCAGGACGTCTACACAAAGGTCTGGCAGGACAGCCTGGACCATCACCTTGCGGCGCAGATGGATCACGTTGCAGTCCGCGAAGGATACCGGTTATGGCATGGCGCTTCGCACCTGGATGATGGACGCATGGCGCCGGTGGTCGGAGAGCAATTTGACGGCTGGAATCAGGCCACAGCGACGGATGGGAAGTACAAAGGCGGCGATCACATCCCTGGGATGAATGTGGGCGGGTGGTATGACGCCGGGGATTTCGACCTGGAAGAACCGGCGCAACTGAGCGTGATTCAGAGTCTGGCGCTGGCGTATCGCGAATTTCATCTCACCTACGACGAGCTTACAGTGGATGAAAGCGCACGTGAGGTGGAGATGCACCGGCCTGATGGCGTGCCGGATACGGTGCAGCAGGTGAAGCATGGCGCACTGCTCATCCTGGCGCAGTTCCACAACATCGGCCACGCGATCCGTGGCACTCACGAGCCAGATCTACGGCAATACACCCAGGTGGGCGACGGTGCTTCGAAAACGGACGGTCGCGTTTACGATCCGAAGCTCGGTCCGAACGAAACGCAGGGTGATTACTCCGGCAGGCCGGACGATCGGTGGATCTTCACTACGAACAACCCGTTTTTCCAGTGGAATGCCATTGCAGCGCTCGCAGCAGCGGCCGATGCGCTCAAGGGATGGGATGATGCGTTAGCGAAAGACTGCCTGGATACCGCGATCAAGGCTTGGAACGAGGAGAAGGCTCATCCAACGCAGAACCCGGCAGGCGGCGGCTTAGGCGGAGCGGCTCCGGCGGGCGCGCCTGGCGGTGGTGTGCTGGCTGCGTCGCAGGGCGTGGTCTCTGGCGCTCAAGGCGGTCGAAATGCAACGAGTAGCGCGGGCACAACTGGCGCACAAACAACGGCCCCGGCCAGCTCGGACCGTGGAGGATATGGCCCGGGACTCGAGTGGACAGCGGCGCTCGAACTGACCATCGCCACGAATGGGGCGGAGCCATACAAGTCTCGGCTGAAGGAACTGTTCCCGCAGATGATCACGCCGCAACAGATGGATTCGCACGGCTGGAGCGCAGTCAGGGCTTTGCCTTATCTCGACGCAGGCGCTAAAGATCAAATGCGTGAAGCGGTGAAGAAATATATGGCGGGTCTGGATGAGCGCCTGAACGCCACTCCTTTCGGGGTTCCACCGAGTCTCGGCACGTGGGGCGGATCGGGCGCTGTCGTGGACATGGCCATCCGAATGTATTTCCTGCACAAGGCGTTTCCGGATCTGGTCAGCCCCGAATACACGCTTCGCGCGGTCAACTACATTCTTGGGACGCACCCGGTATCGAGCACTTCCTATGTGGCTGGAGTGGGAACGGTGTCGAAGACGAAGACCTACAGCAATAATCGCGCGGACAATTCGTACATTCCGGGCGCCGTAATCCCTGGATACATCATCATCAAGCCGGATTTTCCGGAGTGCATTGATGACTTCGGGTTTCTGTGGTTTGAGGATGAAGCCGTGGTGGCCGGGTCGGCAAGCTGGGTGGTGGCGGGGAACGCTGCGGAGGCGATCATTAAGGAAGCGAAGTAAAGAAGAACCAAAAGCGCGCGGCGGCTCCGAGCGGCCGCGCGCTTTTTTCGAGGGTAGAATCAGATTACCGTTCGGCGTTTATCGCATTTACGAGAATGCCGTCATGAGAAATCGCCGGACTTGGTGTGTTCAAGGCAGGCCCCTGTCAGGCTGCGCTACGCCCCGACATGTAAAACCGCCTTACTTATTCTGGAACGGCCACCTGCGCGACGGCTGCTTTTCGATAAAACTCTTCTGTTTCCCGGCTCATCGAATGCATAGGACGCCGAAAATAGGCTGGACCTTCCCCGTCTGTTACGGGCATTTGCCGATACCTTGCCAGCTTCCGCGGCTCTAATGAATAGCTCTAGCTGAGGTGTTTGTATGAAACTGATTCTTACTTCGTTAGCCGTATTTGCAACCTCTGCCGTCCTTATCATTATGGTTGCAAGTCACGGCAGGTCCCCAAAGAATGCGACGCCAGCCAGCGACACCCTGACCAAGCGCCAGCCTGTAATCGTTGAGTTGTTTACGTCAGAGGGCTGTTCCAGCTGTCCGCCGGCGGATGCTCTCCTGAAAGAGTTAAGCGAACTGCAGCCAATTCCGGGCGCTGATATTATTGCGCTCGAGGAACATGTCGATTACTGGGATCATCTGGGCTGGAAAGACCCCTACTCGTCGTTTACGTTTACCGAACGGCAGACTGACTACTCGAAGGCATTTGGCGGAGACGGAGTGTACACGCCGCAGATGGTGGTCGACGGCGAATCAGAATTTGTGGGCAGCCGCTCCCGTGAAGCACGGTCCGTGATTGAGAAGGCTGCTTCAGGACCGAAGATGTTGATTGAGATTGCTGCGGCGCCTGGCGCGGCTGACAATACAGTGGCGTTCGACGTGAGAATCAATGATCTCGCCGCCTTTGGCAAAGTGAAAGAGTTTGATCTATGGATCGCAATTACCGAGAAGGGTCTGCACACAGATGTGAAGTCTGGAGAGAATTCCGGCGAGAGTTTGCAACACGCGGCTATCGTACGATCTCTTCAAAAAGAGGCCACATTTGGCGGGACGAACGGCTACCAGACGCGAGCGAGTCTGAAAATCGATCCTGCGTGGAAACAGGACAATCTGCGTTTTGTGGCTTTTGCAGTGCAAAAGAACTCTCGAAAAATCGTTGGCGCAGCAATCACAAAACTATGAGGCTAGCCGGGTGCCGTCTTTCTGAAGTCCGATGCTGATGTTCAACCGCTAGCCGGCACCGTTCATCGGCTGACACCTCGGACACCAGAACGTAGTACGAGCATCGGGATTTTGCTTTTGAGATTCAATTGCAGTTCCGCAGCGATGACATGGCCGCCCGCGTCGACCGTATACCCACAAACGTTCCTCAGGGCCTGCACGACCCGTCGTCCGACGCAGTGTGCTGTGGGTGACGATTTTGTCCGTTGCTGCCGGGGAGATACTTGCAAGCATGAATTTGCGAGCAGTGGCTACCAAGCGTGCCAGTTCCGAAATTGACATAGTTTGCATGCGACGAAAAGGATTAACACCACAACCGAAGCAGACTTCCGACTTGAAGACATTCCCAATCCCGGCCAGCACAGATTGGTTCAGAAGGATGGCACCCACCTCCCCATCCGGCTGCGACTGGAGATTTCTTAAGATCGTGGCATCATCATAATCGTCCGCGAGGACAGATGGTCCTAATTTTCGCAGGCGCGGGTACCTCTTCAGCGAAGATGCGCTGTGGAACTCCGCAATAGGGACGTTAAATGCAACGGCGACGTACTTGTCGGTCGCTAGTACGATCCTCTGGTGAATGCTGCGACGCTTCCACGCCTCTCCAACTCGATAAATATGCCAACTGCCGCTCATCAGCATATGCGTGAGCAAGATCAAATCGCCTGAAAAATAAATCATCATCCATTTTCCCCGCGCTTCGATTTTTTCAATGGTGCGCCCGGCCAGGGGAGAGTCGCAATCCACTCGCGTCAGGTTCGGCAAGACACTCGCGAACGCTGCCACAGTGCGGCCTCGGAGTGCATTATGCAATGCGCCGGCAGCACGATAGATTGTGTCTCCTTCGGGCATTTCAAGCAGACTCCGAGTGTTCCTGATCGGGTTCCTCTTCGACCCTCGCTGCGTCCCCGCCTAGTACGATGGAGGTACGGCGGCGCATCTGAAATCCCGAAGCGGTGTTCACAAAACCAGCTTCCTCCAGAAATCGTGCCAGAAAGTGTTCTCGGGCCGGAAGATCATTAATCTCTCCGATCAGCAAGCCGGTACGACGGCCCTGTCGCACAATGGCGAGCTCCGCAAGTTTTCTGGCCAATTCGCGAGCAGCTTGCGATCGCTCGGGTTCTCCCTCCGGCAGGAATACTCTCATTGAAGAATTCCGCCGGCGCAAGAATGCGCTGAGGGCTCCGTTGATCAGGATTACGCCTGCGCCGCTGGTGCGGGACATACCGTGGGGAGAAGCTTCTTCCCGAATGACTTCGGCCCGAGGCCATGGCAGCAGGGTGCCATACGGATTCGCCGGATCCGTCGCGGCAAGAAAGATGGCCTCCGGATTGACTGGATCGACGCGCAGGCTGCGCAGCATGTCCACGGCAGCCGTCATCGCGAATTGCGCCGCACCGAGGCCGACAACGAACATTCCGCGCCGAACCCAGCCACTGTCCTCCATGGTCTTTAGTGCCGGGTAAACACTCTGGTAACCGCGGGGTATGTTTTCAGCAATCGCGGTCTCCCGCATGACGAGACCGTGGCGCACTAATAATTGCCGCGCCATATTCGCGCTCCACTCTGTGACATTTGGCAGATCAGTCAGGCGCGGGCGCAGGAGCGACCAGCGTCCCTGAGCCGGGCCTCCGGTCAGGGTACGGGAGCGCAATCTTCGAAGAAATTCGGGGGAACCTGGGGGACCTGCCGCCAGCGCTGTCCGGTCGCGTCTGCTCTCATGCGCGTGCAACAAATTGCGTAGAGGGTGAAACGTGTCATTGGTAACCTGGCCCGCCCAGATTAGTTCCATTAGGGCTTCCTGCGTTTCTCGTGGAAAGCCACCGCCGATCGCGGAGTGCACCTGGGCAAAAAACGACGCTCCGATTTTCTCGAGGACCTCCACTATTTTTACGGCGCGTTCAGAAAGTTGCGGCTGATCCTCCCGGATCTCTTTGGGCGGCAAAAGCAGCGGAAGGGACTCGGTGAGATAGAACGCGATGCGGCCATCGTGTTCGCCACTCGGTTCCACCCCCACCCACACCACTTCGCCCGCGGCCATCACGGTATCAAGGTCGTTCCGCGAATAGTCAAGCAGACGTGCCGGAAAAATTTCCCGCTCGATTTCCGACACTGGCAATGCCACGCCTTGCAGGCTCTCGATGATATCGAGCAACGCATCGAGCCCACGGCGCTTCACCGTGACTCCCTGCCATCGCGCGACAAATCGCGCGAACGTTTTTTGCTCGACTGGTTCAATTTCGCGGCGCAGTCGCGCCAGGCTCTTCCGCCGGATTTGCTGCAGCGTTTCGGGTTCGCACCACTCATGATGCGTGCCGCGGGGGCGGAACTCTCCTTGCAGTAGCTGGCCACCGCCGTGTAATCCATGAAGCTCCACTTCGACCGCGGCCGGCTGCAGGCCGTATCGTGCCGCAACCTCCGCCGACGTAAACGGGCCGTGCGTTCTCGAGTATCGGCGGAGCAATTCGCGAATTGGGTTTTCCGTGCGCCTCAGAAATATTTCGGCCAGACCGGGTGGCAAAGGCGTGCCTAGCGCATCGCGGTAGCGTGCGGCGTATTCCACCGGAATATAACGGGTCGAGCCCGCGATCCGTACGCGAACCGCACGGCGCGAGTCCACGAGTTCATTCACACTCGTCGCCACTTCAGCGCTCACGCTGCGAACTACAATTTCCTCCGCCGACAGGTCTCCGAGTTTCAGAAGCAAATCATGTACACCATCGGCGTGGCGGGCTTGGTACTCCGGATCGAGTGCCTGGAGACGAGACTCGACTTCATCTATCGCAGTTGCGTCCAACAGCTCCCGCAGGTCGCTGTCGCCCAGAATTTCCTGCAACTGAGATTGATCGATCGAGAGCGCTTGCGCGCGGCGTTCTGCGAGAGGAGCGTCGCCTTCGTAGATGTAATTGGCTACGTAGGAAAAGAGGAGCGAAGCAGCGAAGGGTGAAGGTCGGTCTGACTCGACGGTTGTAACGCGAATTTCGCCGCGCTGAATGCTCGACAAGATGGCCGAAGCCGCCGGGAGATCAAACACGTCACGGATGCACTCACGATAGGTCTCAAGTAAAATCGGGAACGATGAGAATCGTGCTGCGACAGCCAACAAATCTGCAGCCCGCTTGCGCTGTTGCCATAAAGGCGCACGCAGGCCAGCCCTACGTTTAGGCAAGAGCAACGCCCGGCCCGCCGCCTCGCGGAATTTCGCCGCGAACAGAGACGTAGATCCCAGTTGTCGCAGAACCAGATCGCGGAACTCTGCAGGTGCTGGCAACAACAATTCCGCGCCAATAGTCACGTCGCTGTCAGGAACTCGCAGAACGAATCCGTCGTCAGACCAGAGTGATTCTACTTCCAACCCGAGCTCGCTCCGCAGTTTTGCAGTCACCGCCATGCACCATGGCACATGCACGCGGCTGCCGAAAGGAGTCATTACGCAAATGCGGCGATCACCCAACTCGTCTCGGCAAATTTCAATGACCACGTCCTGATCGCTCGGCACGCGTTGCGTTGCGACAGCTTGATCTTCAAGGTAACGGAGCAGATTTTCCGCGGCGTTCGCCTGCAGGCTGTGCTGCTCGACCAACTGGCTGAAGGCAACGGGCCGCGGAAGGCGCAACAATTCGCGTGTCATTTCGCCAATTTTCCGTCCGAATTCCGCGGGACGGCCCGGGCCGTCACCCTTCCAGAATGGCATCTTCCCGGGCTCGCCTGGTGCCGGAGAGACCATCACCCGATCATGCGAAATTTCGTCGATGCGCCAGGTCGTCGCGCCAAGGATAATTGTTTCTCCGGTGCGGCTTTCGAAAACCATTTCCTCATCGAGCTCGCCAACGCGCGCGCCCTTGGCGGCGCCCGACAAAAACACCCCATATAGACCGCGATCAGGAATCGTGCCGCCATTGATAATGGCGATTCGTTTCGAGCCTTGCCTGCTGGTCAACTTATTTCCGACGCGATCCCAGGTCAGGCGCGGGCGTAATTCTGCGAATTCATCTGAAGGGTAACGGCCGGACAGCATATCGAGGACACTTTCGAAAATCGCTCGCGTGATTCCCGCAAACGGAGCGGCCGAACGAACCACTGCGAACAAGTCGTCCGCGCTCCAGTCTTCAAGCGCCACCATCGCGACAATATGCTGTGCCAGAACATCGAGGGGATTGCGCGGGAAGTGGACAGACTCGACAAGTCCCGCATACATTGCTCTGGTAATCGCGGCACATGCTACCAAGTCAGCTCGATACTTCGGGAAAATGACCGCGTTGCTCACTGCGCCCGCGTGATGGCTGGCCCGGCCGACGCGTTGCATCCCGCTAGCGACCGACGGGGGCGATTCAATCTGCACAACGAGGTCAATCGCGCCCATATCAATTCCCAATTCCAAGGAAGAAGTCGCAACGAGACCGCGAATTGAGCCCATTTTCAGGCGATCTTCAATATCTTTTCTCTGTGCAACCGCGACGCTACCATGATGCGCGCGCACCAGCGTCTCGCCTGCGAGGTCGTTGATGGCGCCGGAAATTCTCTCGGCGAGTCTCCGGTTATTCACGAAAATCAAGGTAGAACGATGCGAACGAACCAGCTCCAGCAGCTTTGGATGAATCGCGCTCCAGATGGAAGGGCGCGTGGGTCCTTGTGAGGCCGCGCCACTTGGCACTTCTTCGAGGGTGTCGAGGCGCGCCATATCTTCGACCGGGACTTCGACTCGCAGATCGAGCCGTTTCGGTTCACCCGCATCAATGACGGTGACGGCACGATATATGGGAGCAGTCAATTGCGACGTAAATTCGGCAATGACTTCTTGACCTTCACTGCCCCCGACGTCGATCTTCGATTGCGCCGGGTTTTCGGCGATCACAACGGATTGCTGCGAAAGATCTGCTCCTCCGAGGAATCGAGCAACTTCCTCGAGCGGACGCTGGGTGGCTGACAGGCCGATACGCTGGAGTTTGCGTCCGGCGATCTTTTCCAGCCGCTCGATCGATAGAGCCAGGTGCGAACCTCGCTTGGTCGGCACCAGCGCATGGATCTCGTCTACGATTATGGCTTCAACCGAACGGAGCGCTTCCCGTGCATTGGAAGTCAGCAACAAGTACAGCGACTCTGGAGTGGTAATCAGGATATCGCTAGGGTGGCGCAAAAATGCAGCTCGCTCGGACTGGGGCGTATCGCCGGTCCGGATCGCTACAGTCGGAGTGTGAAAGGGCATGCCCGTTCGTTCTGCCGCTTGGGCAATACCGACGAGCGGAGACTGCAGGTTGCGCTCGATGTCGACGGCTAAGGCCTTGATGGGTGAGATGTAAACGACGCGGCAGCGCTGCTCGGGTGGCGGAGTAGCGGTAAACATCATCCGGTCGATGCACCACAGAAAGGCTGCAAGCGTTTTGCCGCTTCCGGTCGGCGCAAGGATTAAGGTCGAATCGCCGCGCGCGATTGCAGGCCAGCCCGCGGTTTGTGGGCGCGTAGGTGCCGTAAAAACAGCCTCGAACCATAAACGGACCGGGGAACGGAATAACTCGAGCACGGAGGACTCGGCGGCTATCTCAGTCGGCGAACTCTTCTCGGGTTGCTTGCTCTTTCTGCTGTCTAGCGGCATACCTTACATTGGATGCGACCAACCGGAACCCGAGTATTTCGGCAACTCAGCAAACCCGGCTTGTCGTCTTCGCGCTCGAGCGCCCACCGTAAACGGATCGTACCTCGTTCAATCAATCGTCGCTCCGATGCGTGTGAATCACTGCGTTGAGCCTCTGATGCAGGCGTTCACTGAACCCCACGGGAAGCTCAAACGTCCGGTTATCAGCAGTCAACACCAGCACATTCCGCGTGGAATCGAGCACTGCTGAACAAACTTCACAGTTCTTGAGGTGGCTTTCCATAGCAGCGAGGACGGACGGTTCAAGTCGTTCATCGATAAATTCGGAAATATATCCCCAGACACCCTTGCAATCCAGATTCATTGCACGAACCTCCCGAGCGACCCTTTTGTCCGTGGCAGCTCCGCAGTCCTCAGATAGGGCACAAGTTTCTTCTGCATCAGGATGCGTCCACGGTGCAGCCGTACCTTTACCAGAGTTATGGGAATATCAAGTGCCGCCGCCGTTTCTTCCTGATTTAACTCCTCCAAATCGCGAAGCACCACAACTTCCCTGTAGATCTGGGGTAAATCCTGGACTGCTGCGCGCACCTTCTCACGTAATTCCCTCTTCTCGAGCGCGACAGATGGAATCTCCCGCCAGTCCGTCAGCGCCACGGGCGTGAAGTCGCCCTCGTGGTCCTCCCGCTGTTCGTCCAAGGACTCGACTCGGGCAGATTTGGCCCGGCGGAGACGTTTTCGCCCTTCGTTCATGGCGATGGTCACGAGCCACGTACTGAATTTCGCGTCACCGCGGAAAGTGCCGAGGTTACGGTAGGCGCTGATCATCGTGTCTTGCGCGCCGTCTTCCGCGTCGGCCTCGTTCTTCACCATGGCAAAAACGGTGGAGTAAACCATGTGTTCGTAGGGTCGTATGAGCTCATGAAAAAGTTCAGTCTCTCCGGCCAGTACGCGGGTTATTAACGTTTTTTCGCGTTCCTGGATCCCTGCCGAAGATGTATTTTGTGTGCCCGGCATGAACCAGAGCCTCCAGTCACAAACACTCCATTGATACGAGTCCCGTCTGACTGAGAGGTTACACGGATTTCGGGACCATTGGCTATGGATGTATGGAATTTGACTAAGCCATGGCCAGATGCCCCGTGAACTTCCATGCTGCCGTAAGCGATCATCGCAATTTAATCGACCAGTCGTACGGCTCGCTTCCATATAAAATCCAGTTAAAATCCCTACTGTAAAAAAGTAGGGTTTGGACCTAGACTATCTGGGTTCGAAAACCACCAACCGTTCAGATCTCGGAGTCCTCCATGGCCATAGCTACCATCAATCCCGCGACCGGCGAAGTCATCAAAACATTCACCGCGCTGACTGACGCACAGGTCGATGGGAAAATTGCGCTTGCAGCGAAGTCCTTTGAAACCTACCGCCACACTACGCTGGCTGACCGCGCGCGCTGGATGAACAAGGCAGCGGACATTCTGGATACCGCAAAAGAGGAGCTGGGCCGGATCATGACGCTAGAGATGGGCAAGACCTTGCGGTCTGCAGTCGACGAAGCCGCGAAATGCGCGCTGGGCTGCCGCTATTACGCGGAAAATGCTGCGAAGTTCATGGCCGATGAAGAGGTTGCCACAGCAGCGACAAAAAGCTTCGTCCGCTACCAACCTGTTGGTGTGGTGCTGGCCATTATGCCCTGGAATTATCCGTTCTGGCAGGCATTCCGTTTCATTGCACCGGCCTTGATGGCGGGAAATATCGGTCTGCTGAAACATGCTTCGAACGTGCCGCAAAGCGCTCTGAAGATCGAAGAGATCCTGCAGCTCGCCGGTTTCCCCGACGGTACCTTTCAGACTTTGCTGATCGGCGCATCGCAAGTCGACCGTATCCTGAACGACCCTCGAATTGCGGCCGCGACTTTGACTGGCAGTGAGCAGGCCGGAATTCAAGTCGGCATCTCGGCCGCGAAACGCATCAAGAAGGTGGTTCTGGAACTCGGGGGCAGTGATCCTTTCATAATCATGCCCAGCGCCAATCTCGCGGAAGCTGCCGCCACAGCCGTGAAGGCACGCACCATTAATAACGGACAGTCGTGTATCGCTGCAAAGCGATTCATCGTACATGAAAAGGTCGCTGACCAGTTTGAAGTTGAATTCGTTGCACGGATGAAAGCCCTCAAACTGGGCGATCCGTTCGACGACAAGACCGACGTCGGGCCACTGGCCACCCCGGATGCAGTTAAGGATCTCGATGCGGATGTGAAGAAATCGGTAGAAGCCGGGGCAAAATTGCTAACTGGAGGCAAACCGGTTCCTGGCCCGGGGAATTTCTACGAACCCACGGTCCTCACCGACGTACCCAAAGACTCTCCCGCCTATCGCGAAGAATTCTTCGGGCCCGTAGCCAGCATTTTCCGTGTAAAGAACATCGATGAGGCTGTCGCCATTGCCAATGACAGCCGATTCGGCCTCGGCGCGAGCGCCTGGACAAATGATGCCGCAGAGCGCGACCGTTTCGTCAACGATCTCGAGGCGGGCCTGGTCTTCATCAATCAGATGGTTGCCTCGGATCCCCGGCTCCCTTTCGGCGGCGTTAAGGCCTCCGGTCATGGGCGAGAGCTCGGCCAATTCGGCTTGCGGGAATTCACCAATATCAAAACGGTCTGGTTACGCGATTTGCCTCAGTAGACGGTTCGCTGCAGGACAAGTAGAAGGCCACTTTTGCCTGACAAGTGCATTTGCACTTTGTCCCTCCTGAGGGCTGGGGTAAACTTCCATGCAAAGTGGCAGATACTCCTACGATCGTCGGTCGCACCATTTCTCACTATACCGTCACAG
Source organism: Candidatus Acidiferrales bacterium (assembly GCA_963723725.1). Classification (GTDB taxonomy): domain Bacteria; phylum Acidobacteriota; class Terriglobia; order Acidiferrales; family UBA7541; genus Acidiferrum. The sequence goes on along the minus strand of CAVRSA010000003.1, from coordinate 723,420 downwards.
AAAAAATTGGTGGCGGCGGTATGGGTGTTGTCTACAAGGCAGAGGACACCCGTTTGGGGCGCTCGGTTGCCCTGAAGTTCCTTTCTGAGCAGATCGCACAGGATCCGCAAGCCATCGAACGATTCCGTCGCGAAGCGCGGGCGGCGTCCTCCCTGAACCATCCGAACATTTGTACGATCTACGATATCGGAGAGTTTGAAGGTCGACCGTTTATTGCCATGGAGTTGCTTGAAGGCCAGACACTGAAACATCGCATTGGCAAAAAGTCATTTACGGTTTCAGAATTGCTGGACATCGCCATTCAGATCGCAGACGGCTTGGAAGCAGCTCATTCCAAAGGCATTGTTCATCGGGATATCAAGCCCGCAAACATTTTCCTGGTCGACCGCGGACAAGCGAAAATACTGGATTTTGGCCTGGCGAAACTGGCGCTGCTCCGTGAGCCATCTGACGATTCAACCAGCGAGGATTCGACACATACCCACGAGCATTACCTCGAAGACAGGATTTTGACGAGCAGCGGCAGCTCGATGGGCACGGTCGCGTATATGTCCCCGGAGCAGGCGCGCGGCGAAGAGCTGGACGCGCGCACGGACCTCTTTTCGCTGGGTGCAGTTCTGTATGAAATGGTCACGAATGCGGCTGCGTTCTCGGGAGCTACGGTGGCACTCGTCTTCGACGGGATTCTCCACAGTACACCTCCCCCTGTCACGAAAGTAAATCCACATCTGCCGGTAGCCCTAGAAAACATATTGGCAAAAATGCTGGAGAAGGAAAAAGAGCTGCGATATCAGACTGCGACGGAAATCCGCGCCGATTTGAAGCGTCTGAAACGCGACACCGATTCGAAACCCTCGGGCACAGCACAAGCACTTTCCGTTGAAACACCTGCTCTCCGCACGGCCCATCCAGGTGGATGGCGCAACTGGGCGATCGGAGCTATGGCTCTCGTCGCGCTGGCTGCAGTCTGTGGCTACATCGTGACGCGCCCTGTGTCTCCGCCTCGCGTGCTTCGCATCACCCAGCTGACCAACACCAATCGACCCAAATCCGGAGTGGTCACCGACGGTTTGCGTCTGTACTTCGTCGACGGCCTGGCAGGTCTCTCGCAAATTTCTGTGACCGGTGGCGAGGCCATCCCTGTACCGACTTCTCTCGAAGACACGGGCTTCTCGAATCTGTATGACATCAATCCGGACGGCCCCGTGCTCCTCATGAACACCGCACATGGTACGGTTCTTGATGGCCCACTCTGGACGGTCCCTGTCGTCGGCGGAACGCCGCGTCGACTGGGGAGTCTCGAAGGTCACTCCGGTTCCTGGTCTCCCGACAAAAAGAGGCTTGTTTATTGCAAGGGAAACGAGATTTACACAGCGAACAGCGACGGTGGCGAGGTCCGCCTGCTGTTGACGACGGCCGGGACCCCTGCGGACGTCCGCTGGTCACCGGACGGTTCCACGCTGCGTTTCACCCTGAACGATCCGAATACCAATAACCGCTCGATCTGGCAAACCTCTGCCGATGGCAAGAATCTACACGCGCTTTTCTCCGAGTGGAACAGCTCTCCCAACGAGTGTTGCGGCAACTGGACTGCGGACGGAAAATATTATCTGTTTCAGTCAACGCAAGATGGAACGACCAACCTGTGGGCCATCCGTGAACACGATGGCCTTTTTTCTTTGTCGCATCAGGAACCTGTACAACTAACGACCGGCCCGATGAATGTAGGTGATCCTGTGCCAAGCCGGGATGGCAAGAGAATTTTCGTGCAAGGGTGGCAGCCGCGCGGCGAACTGGTTCGCTACGATTTGAAAACGGGACAGCTCGTACCCTATCTGTCCGGTATTTCCGCCAATGGTCTGGATTTTTCTCATGACGGCCAGTGGTTTGCCTACAATGACGCTACCGACGGCACTCTTTGGCGAAGCAAGATGGATGGCACCCAGAAATTGCAACTGGTTTTTCCACCGATGCAGGCATTCCTCGCGAGATGGTCGCCAGACGACAAACAGCTTGCGCTGATGGGTCATCCGCCCGGCGAGCCCTGGCACCTGTACCTGGTTTCCGCGCAGGGTGGCGCGCCTGAGCTCATCTACAAGAGTGGAACCAATCTCGCAGACCCCAACTGGTCACCGGATGGCAAGTCTTTGGTCTTTGGCGATAATTCGTTGAATAATCAGGGTTCTGCGATTTTCATTCTGGACCTCGAAACACGCGAGGCAACCAAGCTTCCCGGCTCCGACGGGCTCTATTCCCCACGCTGGTCACCCGACGGCAAGTACATCGCCGCAATTCCACTGGATTCGTTGAAAATGATGCTGTTTGATTTCACGACCCAAAAGTGGACCGACATCGCGGATATTTTTGTGGCATACCCAGTCTGGTCCCGCGACGGCCGTTATCTCTACTTTGACGGGATTCTCAATAATCAGGAAGGCTACTACCGCCTCGAGGTCTCAGACCACAAGCTTGAAAAGATCTTCAGTATGAAGGGCTTTCAATCCGCGGGCGGCGCATTTGGGACGTGGAGCGGTATAGCACCTGACCAATCGCCTTTACTGGTGCGCGACGCCAGCATCCAGGAGATTTATGCACTGGATTGGGACGCTCCATGATTCCATTATCGCTAACTCTGAAGTTTCTCCTGGTTGCGCTATACTCCCGAGGTTTCCTTGGTTCAGAGCTTAGTCTCGGGGGTCTGATTGCATGGTACGAGGGATTTCTGGCAAGGGACGATGGCCATTTCTGGTCGTCGTCTGCATCTTAACAATCGCGACCTCACTTCGACTAAGCGCATCTTCCACAGACTCAGTTCAGTTTGATCCAGCTCTTTTTCAGAACCTGCACTGGCGCTCCATTGGGCCGGCCCGTGCTGGCCGTGTTCTGGCTGTTACCGGGGTGCCTGGCGATCCGGAGACATACTATTCTGGCTCGGTTGGCGGGGGGGTATGGAAAACAAACGATGCCGGACGAACCTGGAGTTCGATATTTGACTCGCAACCCGTCGCTTCGATTGGTGCAATCGCCGTGGCGCCGGCAAATCCGCAGGTCATTTACGTCGGTACTGGAGAAGCCGATATGCGCTCTTCGATCTCCACTGGAAATGGAATGTACAGATCGACGGATGCCGGAAAAACCTGGACGGCGATCGGGCTGAGCGATTCCCAGCACATTGGCCGAATCCTGGTTGACCCTCAGGACGCTAACCGGGTGTATGTAGCGGCACTGGGACACGCCTATGGCCCCAGCCAGGAACGTGGTGTGTATCGCTCGAACGATGGCGGGCAAACGTGGCAACGCATTCTTTTCAAGGACGAGAACACGGGCGCAATCGATCTGGCCTTTGAGCCTGGCAATACCCGGGTGATTTACGCCGCCCTTTGGCAGACGCGAAGACCGCCATGGAGTATTTACGCAGCATCGAACGGCCCCGGCAGCGGGCTGTATCGAACGCACGATGGCGGCGAACATTGGGAACCGGTTGTTGCCCACGGACTTCCCGGCGAAGGCCTCGGCCGCATGGGAATCGCATTTGCTCCGAGCAACCCGAAGCGGATCTATTTGATCGTTGATGCAAAAGTGGGCGGTCTGTATCGCTCCGACGACGCTGGTACGACCTGGAAACTGGTTTCAACCGACAGTCGGGTGTGGTCGCGCGGTTGGTATTTCGGGGAGGTCGCTGTCGACCCCATCGACCAGGACCATGTTTTTCTGCCAAATGTAGCTACGTACCAGTCGCGCGATGGCGGGGTGACGTTTGAAGCGTGGAAGGGTGCGCCCGGCGGGGACGACTATCACGAACTCTGGATTGATCCGACCAACACGCAACGCATGATTTTGAGTTGCGATCAAGGGGCGATTGTCACGCGCAACGGGGGCGAGACCTGGAGTTCGTGGTTTAATCAGCCAAACGGGCAGTTCTATCACGTTGCGGTCGACAATCAGTTTCCCTATTGGGTGTATGGCGCACAACAGGACAGCGGCTCTGCAGCTACACCAAGCCGCGGCAAATATGGGTCATTAAATTTTCATGACTGGCGTCCGCTGGAAGCCGGCGACGAGAACGGCTATATCGCACCCGATCCATTGAACCGGGGAGTGATTTATGGCGGCTTCGTGACGCGCCAGGATACCAACGATGAACAGATTCAGTTGATGCCGCCGACGATTGCGCACGCAGGGGACTTTCGACGCACCTGGACACTTCCGCTGGTGTATTCGGCCACTGATCCACGTGTCCTTTATTTCGGCTCAAATGTCCTGTTCCGGACTGCGGACGGTGGCAACTCCTGGCAGATCATAAGTCCAGACCTCACACGCGAAGACCCGGGCATTCCGGCGAATCTGGATCCGGCGACGGCTGCCGACGCTCCGAAAGGCGTCCGGCGAGGCGTGATCTACACAATTGCTCCCTCTTTTTTGCGTGAGGGAGAAATCTGGGCCGGTACGGACGACGGACTGATTCATCTAACCCGGGATAACGGTAAAACCTGGATTGATGTCACACCGCCAGAAGTGACGGCTTGGAGCAAGGTAACGCATATCGAAGCATCCCACTCTGATGCAGGCACAGCATACGCTGCCATAGACCGTCACAGACTTGAAGATAGGAGTCCTCACCTGTATCGCACCAGGGATTTTGGCAAAACATGGAAGAGCATTTCGGATGGAATTCGCGTCGGTAGTTTTCTCAACTGCATTCGGGAAGATCCTGTGCGTAAAGGTCTGTTGTACGCCTGTACGGAGGAGGGTGTATACGTATCGTTCAACGACGGTGAACAGTGGCAATCGCTACAGCTGAATCTGCCAATGACATCCGTTCGCGATTTGGTAGTACACGAGAACGATCTCGTCATCGCCACATTTGGTCGAGCATTCTGGATCATGGACAACGTGAGCTCCCTGCGACAACTGAATTCGAGCGTGACCGCCGCGGATTCCTATCTATTTGACCCTTCACCCGCTTACCGGTTGCACCCGGGTTACGACCAGAGCACTCCCGTGCCAACGGACGAGCCGCTTTTCGCAAATCCTCCGGAGGGCGCGATGCTCGACTATTTTCTGAAAGAAAAATCCTCGTCGCCAATTCAACTGGAGATCTTTGACTCCGCGGGAGCGCTGGTGCGTCGTTTTGCGAGCGATGACAAATTGCATAAGACAACTCCGGGGAGCGTTCGGTACACGATGAATTGGGTCCACGACCCCGAGCCGCTCGTGAACGAAGCCGGTGCGCACCGGTTCCTCTGGGACCTGCACTACGCATTGCCCGAGGCAGCGCAGCAATCCAATTTTCTTTCAAATGGACCGTGGGTGTTACCGGGCACCTATACGCTGAAATTGACGGCAAACGGAAAAAGCACCACACAATCCCTGGTAATCAGCCCGAATCCGGATTCAAAGGCCACGGCGGACGATCTGAAACGTCAGCTAACGCTGGCCGTCGAGCTTACCGATCAGTTCGCACAGGTGAATCGGGCATTGGACCAGGCGAGCCTTTTGCAGAAGCAAATCGAAGAGCGGAAAAAAGAAGCTATGGGTAGGCCAGAAATGCTGAGAGTTCTCGATGATCTAAGCCACAACGTGGAAACTGCAGTCGAACCAGATGACGACAACGATTTCATGCTGTTTGGGCTCGCACTTCCCCAGAAAGATAGGGAGCCGCTTCCGGACGTCCGAGCGGCGCTTGCGAAACTTCTCCTGATCCTTGAGAGCGTAGACGCAGCGCCTGGCTCCGACATCACCGCAGCGTCCGGTAAATGGCTGACCGCGGGCCAGGACGCCTTGAGAGTCTGGAAAAATGGGCTTGATCGCGATCTTGCGGCAGCAAATGCGATATTAGGGAGGGCAAATCTCAAGCCGCTCGACCTTCACTAGGCACAAACCTGAAGTCACTCTCCTCAAAAGAAATAAGCCAGCTCTCCGTGTAACAATCCTGTAACTTGACATTAAACTGCTGCCCGTATATGAACGGGGGGAATTTCTAGCCATCTCACTTTCTCGTGTAATTATTCAGTTCGAGTCAGCAGCGCTCTTGGAGTGGCTATGCAAAACTTCAGGCCGACGGAGGGTGAATGGCAAGTAGCGCAACAACTTTAACCGGCAGTGGCCAAGCGGAATACAGCATCTGGCGCGTCATTATGGCCTCTGCTGTGGGCACCATGATTGAGTGGTACGATTTCTACATTTTTGGCAGCCTCGCCGCCACGCTTGCCCTGAAATTCTATCCTCCCGGCAATGACACGTTTGCATACGTCGCCTATCTTGCCACGTTTGCCGTCGGCTTTCTGGTTCGCCCGTTCGGCGCCTTATTTTTTGGACGGATTGGCGACATTGTGGGGCGCAAATACGCTTTCATCGTTACGCTGAGCATCATGGGTGGAGCTACAGCGGCAATCGGCCTTTTGCCGACGTATAAAACTGCCGGGTGGTTCGCACCTGTCATCCTGATTTTGATTCGGGTCCTGCAGGGTCTGGCTCTAGGTGGTGAATACGGAGGCGCCGCAGTTTACGTCGCGGAGCATGTCCCCGACAATAAGCGGGGGTTTTACACCAGTTTTATTCAGATCACAGCGACCTTGGGGCTTTTCGTTTCGCTACTGGTCATACTGGGAACCCAATCTTCGATGTCCAAAGACCAGTTCATCGATTGGGGCTGGAGAATACCCTTTCTCCTCTCTCTCGTTCTGGTCACCGTCTCTCTCTACATCCGCTTGAAAATGAAAGAATCACCGATCTTCGCACACATCAAGAGCACCGGGCAGACTTCAGCTAATCCGCTGGTGGAAGCATTCACGAAGTGGGACAACCTGAAACGAGTCTTGATTTCTCTGCTCGGGGCAACGGCGGGCCAGGGCGTCATCTGGTACACCGGGCAGTTCTATGCACTCTTCTATCTGCAGACGATCCTGAAAGTGAACCCGCGAACATCGAACATCATCGTCGCTGTGGCCCTGCTGTTCGCGATGCCGTTCTTCACCATTTTTGGGGCATTGTCGGATCGCGTTGGCCGCAAGTGGCTGATGATGGCCGCGTGTCTTCTGGCCATCTTCTCCTACGTCCCGATCTACAAGGCCATGCAACAGGCAGCAGGCAACAATGTGGTTACTCTCCGTTCGGCAGCAGACAAAGTGACCGGAGCGATCAAACTGACACCCATGACTGTCGACGCCGCGGGTCAACCCGTCGCGGCCGTCGAAGCTCCTAAGCCAAACGTCCCGGAGCTTGTATTTCTGGTGTTTCTGCAAGTTATCTTTGTTTGCATGATCTACGGTCCGATTGCCGCCTACCTGGTCGAAGCGTTCCCGGCTAAAATCCGCTACACCGGATTGTCACTTCCCTATCACATCGGTAACGGAGTCTTCGGAGGATTGCTGCCGCTCATAGGACTTTCTCTATGTGCCCGCACGGGGAATATTTATGCGGGACTCTATTACCCCATCATCGTCGCAGCCATCACGCTGCTGTTTGGCACCTTCTTTCTCAAGGAAACGCATGGCACGCGAATCTGGGATGAATATGCGGCTATGCGACCGAGATAGTTTCCTGGCAATTGACGATTGCGTTCGACTAGGTGCATGATTCTGACTCCGGGCCTTGAGGGGTTTGAACCGCCATAGTCTGTTCAGGGCCATCCACATTGAGCGCGCCGCTCCGCGCGTTAAATCGCAGGTTGGGGCGTGTGCCCCGCCACGCTCTACAGTGATCCTGATTCCAAGGGAGTTTGTAACGTGCCAACAGCTCTAGACAAAAAGTCCAAAGCGAAAAAGTCCAAGAACCCGAAACAGCGCCTGACCGAAGCACAGATTGCAGTGCATTGGAAGGAGGAGGAGTACATTCGTCCTCCGGCACGTTTCATCGCGCAGGCGAACCTGAACGATCCACATATGGTTGACCGCTTCAGTGAAGAGCATTTTCCGGAATGCTTCCGCGAGTATGCAGAACTTCTTCATTGGGAACAGTACTGGCACACCACACTCGATACAAGTCATCCGCCGTTCTGGAAGTGGTTTGTGGGCGGCAAGCTAAACGCCTGCTACAACTGTGTCGACCGGCATTTGGCCAAATACAAGAACAAGGCTGCGATGATTTTTGTTCCGGAACCGGAAGATGAACACCACACCATCATCACCTATCAGGAGCTCTACCGCCGTGTAAATGAAGTTGCCGCGCTGCTGCGGGACTTTGCGGGGTTGCAAAAGGGCGATCGCGTGACAATTCACATGCCCATGATTCCGGAATTGCCGATTACCATGCTGGCCTGCGCGCGACTCGGGGTGATTCACTCGGTAGTGTTTGGCGGATTCTCCGGCGAAGCGTGCGGACTGCGTGCCGCTGATTCCGGCAGTCGCATCTTGATTTATGCCGACGGCTACCATCGCAACGGGCGCTGGGTCGATCATAAGGCCAGCGCCGATATTGCCGTAGCTACCGCACAAAAGGAAGGCCAGCACATCGACAAGGTGTTGATCTGGAAACGCTATCCTCACCGTTTCACTTCCGATTCACCGATGATTCTCGAACGCGATTATTTCATCAACGACGTCATCAAGGACTACCGAAACCGTGTCGTTGAACCCGTGTCCATGGATTCAGAGGATCCGCTGTTCCTAATGTACACAAGCGGGACGACCGGCAAGCCCAAGGGCTGCCAACATCGCACCGGCGGTTACCTCGCCTACGTTGCTGGTACGGCGAAGTACTACCAGGATCTGCACCCGGAGGACGTGTACTGGTGCATGGCGGATATCGGCTGGATTACCGGGCATTCCTATATCGTCTACGGCCCACTTGCTCTGGCATCGACCAGCGTTCTGTACGAAGGTGTTCCGCAGTTCCCCGACGCCGGCCGCCCCTGGCGAATCGCCGAGAGACTTGACGTAAATATTTTTCATACGTCTCCGACTGCGATCCGCATGCTGCGCAAAGCCGGCGCAGACGAGCCCAAGAAGCACACGTATCATTTCAAACATATGACGACGGTCGGCGAACCCATAGAGCCTGAAGTCTGGCGCTGGTATCACGAAGTCGTCGGCAAGGGTGAAGCCGTCATCGTCGACACATGGTGGCAAACGGAAACAGGCGGTTTCCTCATCACGACAAAGCCTGCCCTTGATGCCATGAAACCCGGTAGTGCCGGTCCACCATGCCTTGGCATCTATCCCGTCATTCGCGATGAGGAAGGCAACGAGGTTCTGGAAGCGTCGCACCACGCAGGGAACCTCTGCATTCGCAATCCGTGGCCCGGTATCATGCAGACAATTTGGGGCGACCCGCAACGCTTTGTCAGCAATTACTACAAAAAATACAACAAGAATCCTCACAGTAAAGACTGGCGCGATTGGCCGTATTACGCCGCTGATGGCGCTGTACTGCCCCATGACGGTTTTTACCGAATCCTGGGACGGGTAGACGACGTCATTAACGTCGCTGGCCATCGGCTCGGCACAAAGGAGCTGGAATCTGCCTGCCTGACAGTCCACGAAATCGCCGAGGCTGCCGTTGTCCCGGTGGTCGATGATGTCAAGGGCCGCGTACCAGAAATATACGTTTCACTGAAACCCGGCGTTCTTCCAAAGAAGCTCATCATCGAGAAGCTCACGGCCACAATTGAAACGATGATCGGCAAAATAGCCCGCCCGAAGCGTATCCACATCGTGCCGGACATGCCAAAAACGCGGTCCGGCAAGATCATGCGGCGCGTGCTTGCCGCCATCTCCAATCACATGGATACGGGCGATATCACGACGCTCGCTAATCCGGATATCGTCGAGCAGGTCCGTCAGATCGTCCAGGGACGCGAACGTGGTCCGCTCAATGAGGGCCCGGAAGATATCAAACGCTTTGGCGAAGAGCGCTAGGACCGTAGCGGCAGGACCAGGTCCTGCCGTTGCCGATCCCAAGGATCGGCAACCCAAGCTACACGCTGCAAATCATCACTTGCGCGGATCTGCTCCAGGCACTGTTTACAGTTTCCCAGTAACCATTCATACTGCCTCATAACAAAATCGCCTTAATCGTACATGGAGAACCGAACTTGCGTACAAAAGCCGTAGCGTTGGTGATTATCCTGCTTAGCATATCTCTTCTCGCGATTGCAGGCCCGAAGCTCGAACTCAGCTGGAAGAACCCTGCCTACACCGGCGGGCAATTCAAGAACATTCTAGTACTCGCACTGAATGGAAATGCCGCAAGCCGCGCTGAATTCGAGGATGAACTTGTTACGGCAATTTCGCGGCCGGGCTCCCCGGCTTCCCCGAGCTATGAATTCATTGCACGCCCCAATGCCACGCCCATTGACAAGAACGATTTGCGTGAACTGATCAAGGAACAGAACATCGACGCCATCGTCGTTGCCCGCCTCACCAAACACGACGTGAAAACTACCTACGTTCCGGGCGAAGTCTATACGCCCTTCCCTTATTACGGCACCTTTTACGGCTTCTACGACGCGGTGTACCCGACCATCTACGCTCCGGGTTACATGGAAACCGAAAAGGAAGCGCAACTGGAAGTGAATTGGTACGCTGCCACCCCGCCCAACGGTCAACTGGTATGGACTGGAATCACCAATACGTTTGACGTCGGTTCCGCGTCCAAGGCGATCAAGGAACTGGTGAAGATTTACTCCTCTGCCCTCGAAAAGGAAAACATCATTTCACCCGCGCCCAAAAAATGAGCCAGTCCGAAGTTGTGGCGACCTCGCAAGAACCGGGAGTTGCAAGCCATCTCGTCCGGGCTGAAACTGTATTCTGAGATCGTGTTCCGATACTTCGCTAGATGAATTGCCGGTCAGACAAATTTCAGCGCCGCACAGATCCGAGCGTTCCCCGGCGAGAATGAACCTCGAAGCCGAACGTGTGGACCGGGATGTTGGCGGGGATGTCCCGCAGGGAGCCAGGTCTTGACCGGAAAAGGGACGGCTACATTTTTCCAGTTGGATCGCGGGGTCAGCATGATGATGGATGTGCGGTTGTCGTCGCATACCACTGGCACATGAAGTAGAAACTTCACGAAATCGCTGATTTGTGGGCTGAAGTAAAGCGAGCATCGAGCGCGATTGATCCGCCGCCGAGCAATAGCAGAAAAATCAGACCCAGTAGCATACTCATGTCTGTTCGCGCCTCGTGCAGGGTACCCCATATGCCAATTTTCGCGAGAGAGACCAATTTCGTCGAGTACAGCGCAACCAGAATGACACCCATCAACGGTACGGTCGCGAGTCGTGTGGCCAAACCGATCAGGACCAGGGTGCCACATACAATCTCGACAATGCCGACAAATGGAGCCATAAAGTGTGGCCAGGGTATGCCGATTTTCACAAAGCGGCCGACGCCCAGCATTTCGGGAAAAACGAACTTCTGAATGCCCTCAGAAACAAACACCCACCCAACGAGGATGCGTATTAACAATATGGCCCTGGCGGCACGCGCCGCCCAGTTCTTGTCATCGATCATGATCGCCTTCCCCTGTCAGCAGTATTTGCCTAGACATAGTCGAACAGGGCCATAAAACCAAAGTCCATATGTAGCTGCTGATGACAGTGGAACAAGGTAAGGCCGGGATTGTCCGCGGTGAAGGCGACAACCACCTCCTGGTATCCACCGACCATCACGACGTCCTTATACACGCCCCCCGCCGGTGTCCCCGAAGTGTTCAACAACTCGAAGCTATGTCGGTGCAAATGGATGGGATGAATATCGTCGCTGGCATTTCGCATGCGAAGACGGTAGCGCCCGCCCCGGCGGAGATGAAACATCGGCTCAGGTTTTTCCGTGGAGAAAGCCACGCCATTGATCGTCCATTGATTGAATCCGCTTTCGGCAGCATTGTTTTTTGCAAAGATCAATTCGAACTGTTCGTCGAATTTTTCGTCAGCGGATGCATGTTGACCGAAACGCGTGTAGTCCCACAGGAACGGCTCGGGCTTTACCCATTGAGGCTTGCCCGTGTGCCCTGCATATTCCACAACGATTCCCATTCCATGCGAACGATCATCATCATCCAGGTCGCCCATCACCCAAACGCCTGGATATTTCATCTCGACAACGGCCGAAACGCGCTCTGCCGTGCCGAGCCACAGCAGGGGAACCTCGACCGGCGTCGGAACGGGATTGCCGTCAAGCGCCACAACTTTGAACGTGTGACCTGGTAATGCGAGGCTGCGAATTTCTGTCGCGCTCCCGTTCAGCACGTGGAACAGGATCCGCTGGCCGAATTTGACACGAATTGGCTCGCCGTGGCCCAGCATTCGGCCATTTATGGCGAAGTACTGATATCCCACCTCGTATCCGTGCGGCATTCCGCTGGCAAGCGAGGCTTTCATCGAAGACTCGCCCGTATTTTCGAGTTTCTTGTCCGGAGTCACCGGCGCGAGAAAATTCATCGCCATGTCTCCGCCGCGACTGAGCGACGGTTCAAATTCCTTCAACACGAGAAACGCTTCTAGGTCATGGTCACCGGGTTCGTGCTTTGCTTCTATGTATACCGGTCCAACCTGGCCAGTATATTGGCCGGCTTGAAGGTTGGCCCCGGCAAAATGATGTGTGTGGTAAAACCGGAATCCCGCTGGTCCTGGCGTAAACGTGATCCGTCGCATCCCTTTTGCCGGAACCGGAGGTGTTCCCTCTTCTGACGCGCCATCGACATCGTCGCTGACAAACTGGCCGTGCCAGTGCAATTGCTCCGGCGTATCAGTATCGTTGAAAATGTCTACCGTTGTCGGCTGCCCTTCACGAAAGCGCAGCAAAGGCCCTGGAAATTGCCCGTTGTAGGTAATTGTAGAAAGAATATGCTTGGCAGAAATCTCGATTGGACTGGCAGCAATGTGCAACGTGTAATCGGCAGGCGCCGGATCAGCAGTCCACAAAGAGTGACCGATGGCAGGTTGTACCATGCCTGCACCGGCTAGAGCCCTTGCAATCCTGAGAAAATGTCTTCTTGAAACTTCATCAGAAGTCATCGGCCCTGCCCTGTTCTGCGCCTGTATTGCCCACTCATTGTAGATGCCGACGCGGCTGTAAAGGGACTCGAAAAAAAAGCCCCGTTCTCCTGCATGGAGATCGGGGCTTTTCCGATTTTCCGACTGCCTAGAACTTGTTCCAGAGAAACTGGTTGTAAACCTCGTGGTGGTACTGCACTTCGGCCGGTTTGACGAAGGTGCCCAGGGCACGCGCACAACGATCCGCCGATGCCTGCTTCAGGTCTGCATATCGGGCTTTCACGTCAGCACCAAGCAACTTCGTTGTCCAGTCTGCCTTCTGGAAGTTCTCGAGCGCCGTGTAAATGTTGTCGGGTAAATACCGTTCTGCCTGCCGCAGATTCTTCAGTTTCGAAGTATCTCCGTCCAGTCCGGTCTTGAAGATGGAGTAGAGCACGAGATACGGGTTCGCGTCCGGCGCAACCGAACGAACCTCAACGCGCATGCTCTTCTCGTTGCCGATGGGGATACGGATCATTGAACCGCGATCCACTGCGGAAGCCTTGATCTGATTCGGGGCCTCAAAGTGGGGATCTAGCCGGCGATAGGCATTCACGCTTGGATTCAGCAGCAAGCAGATATCGTTGCCGTGAGTGAGAATCTTGTCAACGAACGACCAGCCGACTTTGCTCAATTTCTCCTCGCCTTTAGGATCCCAGAACAGATTCTTGCCGTCTTTACTAATGGAAACGTTGGTATGCATGCCGCTGCCGTTGACTCCCACAACCGGTTTCGGCAGGAATGAAGCAGTGAAGCCCAATTTGTTGGCGACCTGGCGACAGATCAGCTTATAAAGCTGAATCTGGTCCGCAGCGGCAACGACTTCACCGTAGCTGTAGTTGATTTCGAACTGGGACGGTGCAACTTCCGGGTGGTCCTTTTCATTCTGGAAGCCCATCGCTCGTTGTACTTCCGCCGTCGTATCGATAAACGTACGCAGGGGATCGCCCGGCAAAGAATGGTAGTATCCCCCGGTATTTACGTAGTCAAATTTCCCGGTCTCGTTGTAGCGCCGCTCGGCATCTGTTCCCTCAAAGAGAAATCCTTCAATTTCGTTGGCCGCGTTCAGCGTGTATTTCTCTTTCTTGAACAGATCGTCCGCGTAGCCCTTCAGGACCCCGCGAATATCCGCGCTGTATGGTGAGCCGTCCTTATCGATGACCTCCCCGAAAACCAGGACCTTGCCGCTGCCGAAAATATCCGATGGCGCCCAATAGAACGAGGCCCAGTCCATCGATAGACGAAGATCGCTCTCCCGCTGCGCAGTAAATCCGCGAATCGAAGACCCATCAAACGTCAGGTTATCCCAGTTCTTGACCAGGAATTTCTTGTCGTAATCAAGCATGTGCAGCCGGCCTTCTAGATCGCTGAACAGGACGGTAACTGCCTTGATTCGCTTTTCGTCGTTTAGGTATTTAATGCGCTGTTCTTGGACTTTGTGAATCGGGGTACGGCTCTTGCGATGTTCTTTTGCTTCCAGATTGAGATTTTCGAGTTCATCGTATGTAAGCGCTAGAAAATTACGAAGTTCAGTCGACATGGATCTCCTTGAAATGGAGCGATGAAAGTAATCATTGTTTTTTTCATCTCGTATGGGCCACGGGAGGTGGCCTGTGCGAGTACGTTAGCGCGCCGCGATTCCGAGCGTCAATGAGAAAGAGAATTTTGCGATAAGGAAAAACGAATAGCTCCGATGCAAAAAAGAGATAACGCAAATAGCCAGCGATTATGTGGTGAAACCAGCGGGCGGAGCGAATTCAGGTGTCCCGATTTTCCACAGGCGGGTCCTGGCCAAGGTACGTATTTTCGACACCGGTGCAGAATCGGGATTCCTTTCTGTTTCTAACTCCTTTGTTTGCATCACCAGCCAGTCTCTTAAATTGGTCCTGCGCCTGCACGTAAGCGTGTAGATGATTCAAAAGGCTAGCGGGACTTTCTGGTCTGTTTACTTGCAGCCGGGCCTAGTCTCCGGGCCGGTAATACCCCCGATATAGGTCCCCAGAACTGTGCCCGCCAGATCCCCCTCGGGAGCCAAGAGTTTCCCCTGAAGAACTCTTGGCACCCTCTCCTCTCCCCAGGGTCTTTCTTTCATCTCTGTTCGGCATCCTTAGCTCTCCAAAAAAAGATGGCCGATCCCTAGACCGGCCACCTTCCTCTGCACACGGGAAAAGTCCAGTAGCAATTACCGGTTTGCCTGAGTCGGAACATTGCTGGCGTTGTTCGGTCCGTTGCTGTTTGCAGAAATCGAAGGGACTGCAATTTCAGTATCGAGACGAACCAGCATTCCGGTCTGAGCCGGCATTTCAAGTTCCTTGCCTTTCCGGGCGACAACGTAAATCGCGCCAGCGGCCATACCAATTCCAAATCCGCGCAGAGCGTTGCTGAAAATCAACCCAACTAGCGAACCGCCGCCGCCGCCAATGGCCATGCCGATCGCATCGCCCTTATAATCGTGCTTTTCCTGCAGAACTTCCCCTTCGGTGATCTTGATGTCCTTGCGCTTCTTGGATTCGTCCCCCATCATCGGTTGCGCCAAGCCGATGATGCTCATTTGTACAGGAATCAAGCGACTGTCCACTTCCATCGTCTTGAAGGAGATGTTCATATAGGCCTGACCTTTAAATAGTGAAAAGTTCTTGGCTTTTTGGATTGTACCGATAACCCCGTTCACGCGGGTCCCCGCCGGGATCAGCAACTGATTGCCGAAGAAAACAGGTTGCCCCACGACAGCGACAATCGGATCACCTTCGCGAGCTACAGCGGTACTGACACCGTTTAGCAGTGTGAGCCGAATCTGGGTGCCTTGCATGACTTGGTTTGTCGGTCCGGCGTAAATGGACGGAGTTAGCGTACAAACCAGGGCGACAATCAGGACAAGAGACAAAAGTGCTTTCATGTAAATCCTCCAACTGCACGGAGCGTGCAGGATTAGTCTTCCCCGTTACGTGGGGTACCCGCTGTGCGGGTTGATGCGCTGGCGCGCGGACCTCGAAGCTGCTGCGGGCAGAACGAGGCAGGTCGGGGAGGTCGTCCAACCTGCTACCAGATTACTGGATCAATAATTCATGGGGTATGGAAATTTCTTCGAGAGTGCGAAAAGCGTTACATTGCCAGGGCAACCTGCAGTGCGCGCCTCGATCCTGTACTTGCGATCCTAAAACCCCGGTGGCCTCTGACTGGCTACGTTAAAGCTCCGCTCGAGTGCAATCCCCACGCTGGCGATTGTCCCCTCATCAAACAGTCTTCCAATCAGCGTCACACCATAAGGCACGGAACGGGCCGGAGAGAACTTTGGCAACGGGCGGCTCGGATCAGGAGCCCAGTCCGTTCTCGCCTGGGACACTTCGACGAACCCCGCACGCAGAGTCAGCGAAGGATGTCCCGTGAAATTCGTAATCGTCAGCATCTCATCCCGCAACGAAGGAACAAGCAGCAAGTCTGCTTGTGAGAAGATCCGGGCCATTTCCTCCGCCACCTTGCGCCGCAGTCGATCGGTCTGCACGAAATCCACGGCTGATAGAAAACGCGCTTGCCGGAACAGGTTCGGCCACGCGTCGTGTGTCTGAATCTTGAGTTGATCAATGCCGTGGGTCAGTGTCAGTTCTTCGAAGGCAGCAGCCCCTTCCGCAAAAAGAATGAGATTCAGCGAATCATATGGCCAATCCGGCAAACCGAGCGCGACAGGTCTGAGACCGATCGTGCGAACCGCTTCTAGAGCTGCCCGGTCGACATTGGTAGCGGGATTCTGCTCCATCCATGCGGGGAAATAGCCAACCCGCAATCCGGTGATCGGCCGCAAGGCGTCAAAATCGAGTTTGCTCGGAACACAGGAAACATCCACAAGATCTGGGCCCGTAATGACATTCAGCACCGTAATCGTGTCCTCGACGGATCTCGCCATTGGACCGAGTTTGTCGAGCGACCAGCAGAGCGTCATTGCACCCGTACGTGGCACGCGGCCGAACGTTGGCCGCAGGCCCGTCACGCCGCACCGCATGCTGGGACTTACGATACTTCCGCCAGTTTCGCTGCCGATGGCGAAACCCACCAGTCCGGCAGCCGTCGCAGCGCCTGGCCCTGCACTCGATCCGGAAGAACCTTCTTCGAGTAACCAGGGGTTCATCGTCTGGCCGCCAAACCAGATATCATTCAGTGCAAGAGCGCCAAGACTCAATTTCGCAATCAGAACCGCTCCCGCTTCGTTCAGGCGGTGCACGACGGTAGCGTCTTCTCCGGGAACACGATTGCGGAAGGGCTCGGCTCCGAACGTTGTCGCTATGCCCGCCGTGTCCAGTAAATCCTTCGCTCCCCAGGGAATGCCGTGCAACGGGCCACGATATTTCCCGGCAGCGATCTCCGCATCGGCCTGCCTCGCCTGCCGTAGGGCATGCTCCTCTGTCAACGTGATTACGCAGCGCAGCTTCGGATCAAAACGCTTCAGACGCTCTAGATAAATCCGAGTCAGCCGCTCAGATGTAAGCTTTCGCGATTCAATCCACACCGATTGTTGGCAGATCGTGGCAAACGCGATGTCCTCATCTTTCGCAGGAACCGATCCGGCGTCAATCTTCCCGCGCTCAAATCGATTGACCTCCGGTCCCGCGAATTCTCCCGGCAGCACCGGATCCCAGCGTGAATATGGCGCAAGACCAGGGGGCAGCACGATTTTCCTGGGTCCGGTACGGCGTTCATACAATGGCGCCATATCGCTGGCCCATGTCGCTGCAGCTTGTGCGCGCTCGGCCGCAGTCAACTGAACCTGCACAAGTTTTTCGGCCTCCGTGAAGGTGCCGATCGAAACCGCGGGCCCAACCGGCGCTGCCGTGCCAAAGGCTGACGGCTCACCCGGCACCTGTGTCGCGGGATCTTGCGCCTGCACGATAGGGCCGACGCTTGCCCCGAGTGTTACAAGCGCCGCCTGACCAAGAAAGTCCCTTCGAGTTGTCGTCACGATGCCTCCAAAAAAGGCCATTGTATCCCGGTGCGGGAGCTGAGATGCGCTAGAAAGTCAGAACAGTGGACAGGTCCCGAGCGCCGGCACGCATTCCCGAGTTTGAATTCGATCCGCAAGATTTCAGTCAGGTTGACGCACTGAAATGACGAACGGTCCACTTGTTCTGTGATAACATTCTGAAGGCAGTCATCATCTGACTGCAGCAACGTGGAACTTCGGGCTCTGTGCAACGAGGTCCCGCGAACCCCGCCAGGCCCGGAAGGGAGCAACGGTACCGGGTAAGCCAAGTGTGCCGCGGAGTCTCCGAAGTTCCTCGTTCTAAGTTGAGTTCAACTTGACTGCTTCCTCAGACCAGTCTGCAATCATCTTTTGACTTTTCTCTTCCACACGCCGAAAATGCAAGTCATCTATGGCTTACCAAGTAATCGCCCGTAAATGGCGACCGCAGACTTTTTCCGATCTTGTTGGGCAGCAGCACGTCACCGACACGCTTTCAAATGCCATCAAGAACAATCGCGTCGCGCACTCCTACATTTTTTCCGGCGCTCGCGGTGTTGGAAAAACAACCGCGGCACGTATCCTCGCAAAAGCATTGAACTGCGCAAAAGGCCCGACACCGGAACCGTGCGGTGAATGCGATGCCTGCAGAGAGATTGCTGCAGGCAGTTCACTGGACGTTATTGAAATCGACGCGGCTTCTAACCGCGGCATTGACCAGATTCGAGAGCTCCGCGAAATGGTCCGCTACGCTCCGGCGGCCGCGCGCACCAAGATCGTCATTCTCGACGAAGCCCATATGCTCACGGGCGAGGCATCGAACGCTCTGTTGAAAACGCTTGAAGAGCCGCCAGATCGCGTTATTTTCGTGATGGCTACGACGCAACCCGAAGACTTGGTTGATACGATCCGCTCGCGTTCCCAACATTTTCATTTTCGTGCTCTCACCTTCAACGAGATTACCGATCGTCTGAAATATATCGCGCAAAAGGAAAATCTGAAGATTGAAGATGGCGCGCTCTCTGTAATCGCCCGCATGGCTGAAGGCAGCATGCGCGATGCGCTCTCGCTGCTTGAACAAGCACGCGCGTATTGCGGTGACGACATCAAGGACAACGCCGTACGTGAATTGCTTGGAGTCGTTCCTGAAGATGCGTTGCAGGAATTAGTCGAAGCCATTGTCGAAAATTCTGCCGAACGGGCCCTGGGGCTTGTCCATCGGTTTCAAAAAGAAGGCCGCAACCTCCAGCACTTCTGTCGTGAAGCGATTCGTCACATGCGAAATTTGCTCATTGCCCGCGTCTGCGGTGTCGATTCTGATTTGATCGCGGCAACGCCTGATCAGCGTCCGGGTCTGGCGAAGGCCGCGGCTCTTTTCAGCGAAGAGGATCTCACGCGCTATTTCCAGATTTTACTGAATACCGACGATGATCTGCGGCGCAAGCCCGACCCGCGAGTTCACCTGGAGATGGGACTGCTTCGCCTCGTGAATGCAGCGCGTCTGGCTCCGCTCGAAGAACTGTTATCGGGCGCGCGAGGCAACGGCTCAAGCGGCGGCGCCGGCACCGGCGGATCTGGAAGCGGTACAAAAACTGCCGCTGCGTCTACATCCTACACGTCTCGGATGACGACAGCGCCCTTGCTCGGGACAAACGCCAGGGGCGATACGTCCAGTCCTCCTTCCCCGCAAAAAGCTGCACCCTCCGTTATGGCAAGTCCTGTTCGCGGCGCCAGCTACACAAGCAGCACCGCAGCCGCCACTGCACCGGCGCTTAGTCCAGTCGTGCATTCTTCCCCGGCCGCTCCACGCACAACGGTTCCTATCGAGGAATCAGGCAATGGCAATAGCTCTGTCGTTGACGGCCTGAGCCTCTCCGAGGTCACGGAAATAAAGGCGGCGATCCAGGCGCAACAAAAGTTCATTGGTGAGTTTCTGGAATACGCTTCGCGCTGGGAACTTGACGGCACGGAATTGCGTATTTATTTTCCGCCGAACAAAAGCGCCTTTGCCGGATTAGTCGAAGTGCGCGAAACCTTGGAGAAGATCCGTAACGCCGCGAGCAACGTACTAGGGCGCGCCGTTCGGGTCTGTGCTAGACTCGATTCAAGTGCAGCGAGCGATACAAATTCTTCGCGCGTGGCAGCGAGCACGGACAATTTGAGGGCCAAGTTCGAAGAAGATCCACTGGTGAAGTCGATGTTGCAACGCTTCGGTGGAAAGATTTCCGAAGTGCGGCGGCAGGAAGAGTAACAAGAGTGAATGGGTCACACTGAAAGGTGGGGCTGATGAACATGGAAGTCAACGCACTCCAACAAATGCTTTCCAGATTGCGGCAGGTTCAGGAAGACCTGCAACAGCAGGTGAATTCTGTCGCTGTCGAAGCTTCGGCAGGCGGCGGCATGGTCACTGTACGGATGAACGGCCAGAAACAGGTCGTGGACGTGCGTATCGAGAAGGACGTGTTCGCAGGCAAGGATCAGGAAATGCTCCAGGATTTGGTCCGCGCAGCCGTCAACGAAGCGGGCCGTCGAGTGGATGAAGAGCTTGCGACACAGATGAAGAGTTTGGCCGGTGGCTTGCCAGGCATGGCCGGAATGAAAATTCCCGGCCTATTCTAACAGTAGTTTCTTTCAGGACGTTTTTCGGAATCGTACCGCGATTTTTTCCCGCCTGAATTTCTGTCCGTTTCCGTAAGAGTTGCTTACCTCGCGATCTCAACCGCGCTGTTTCTCTCTGTCTGTTCCGAATTTTCCAGGAGAGCCTGAATAACGCAGCCAAACACAGCGGGGCATAGAGCTTGCTCAGCAATGGCAATCCTGCTTCATCAGTTTTTTCCGCCTCAGGATAACTTTCTGTCCATAATGAACATTTTTTTCATGCGCTCTTTGATCGTGTTTGCGCAGCGAGCGCCAGTATGCTACACAATTGCTATGCCTGATTTTGCCGCACCAATTGAACGACTCATAGAAGAACTCAAGCATCTCCCCGGAATCGGTCAGAAGACCGCTCAACGTCTTGCCTTCCATATTTTGCGAGTTGCCCCCGAAGATGCTCTTGGCTTGGCCGATGCCATCCGCGACGCAAAGGAAAAGATTCGCACCTGCTCCACCTGCCACAACATCACCGACAAGGATCCTTGCCTCTATTGTGTTGGAGCAAACCGCAACAAACGCACCATATGCGTTGTCGAAGAACCGCACAACATTATGGCAGTCGAAAAAACGCGGACCTACGATGGCATGTATCACGTGATGGGAGGTTCGCTCTCTCCCCTGCAAGGCCGTGGTCCGGATCAGTTGAATATCAAGTCACTCATCGAACGGCTCAAAGGCGGCACGGTCGAGGAAATCATTATCGCCACAAATCCGACGGCCGAAGGCGAAGCCACTGCCGTCTACCTATCAAAATTGCTGAAGCCCCTGGGAGTTCGCGTCACACGTATCGGCGTCGGGATTCCGGTGGGCGCTGATCTTGAATACGCCGACGAAGTTACGATGCTGAAAGCCATGGAAGGCCGCCGGGAATTGTAGTTTCCCCAGCGAACGGGTCAGGAAAGCAAGACGTCCGGGGAGCCTGTAGTGTTCTGCGTTTGAAGCACGTCAGACCAGCGAGATCGGGCGTAAATTATTGATAATTCTTGATAAAACTGGTGGTACGAGGGACCTAGGAAGTACAGATCTTTTCTACCTCTAGGCAATCCGGGGTTTTCAGGATAGAGTCCTATTCCCGCGGTGGAAGTCCCCACCATTGGTTCATCGAGGACCAAAGCAAGGAGGTGCGCTATGCCCGGGTTGGCGCACTACATGGCGCAGTATGACCATGAGCATCATTCGCTCTGGAATAAACTGTTGCATGCAGTCGGCATTCCCCTTATTTTCGCTGGGATCGTTCTGTTGGTGCTGCTGCACTGGAAGTGGGGCCTGGCGAGCTTCGTTGTTGGCTGGGCTTTATTGCTGGTGGGGCATCGAATTGAGGGAAACAATCCCGCATTTTTTCAGGGTCCGATTTACCTGCTGGTCGGGCCCATCTGGGTGCTGAAAGAAACGTGGACTATAATTACGGGAACTCGACCGCAAGAGGATTCCCTAAGTACTCCGGTACACAAACCGGAGGCGCACAAGTAAACGAACCAGGGACAGGCTACCTTGACGACGCAGAACGATGAGCAGGGCCCCGAAGTTGCCGATGAATCGAGCTCGCCGATGACGGAAGGCGCCTTGAACGCCAGCACGGAATTGAGAAAGCGCCGGAGCACGAGGATCGTGCAAGCTGTTCCGCTGAACGTCACCGGTGTGGATGCCCTCGGTCGCCCTTTCACAGAACGCACATCGACGCTCATCATTAATTGCCATGGCTGCCGCTATCAATCCAAACATTACGTACTGAAAAATATGTGGGTCAGTCTGGAAGTTCCTTCTCCAGAGCCGGGTCATCCTCCGCGGCGGGTCCGTGGCAAGGTTGCCTGGATCCAACGCCCGCGTACCGTGCGCCAGCTCTTTCAGGTTGCGCTGGAACTAGAGACACCGGGCAACGCCTGGGGCATCGCTTTCCCGCCAGAGGACTGGTTTACCTTTCCGGAAAATGCTGGTGCATCAGCTACCGGCGGGATTCTCCCGGAACTGCCGCCAACAATTCCCGCAACGTTTTCAGGGGAGTCACAACCCGCGGAATCAGAGCAGAGTACGGTCCTCCACGATAATCTGCGTGTGTTCCCGGCCCCGGGGAGCGCGACCGATGCGTCGCTGCAATTAGCCCGGCAGGTGGCCCGTTTGCTGGCCGAAGCAAAACAGCAGATTCAGGCCCTGGTTCACGAGACCGCGTCCCAGTCTGTGGCTGCCGAGCGCAAAATCGCTGCCGAACAATACGAACAGAAGTACGCAGCATTTCGCGAGGAAGTGGCTCGTGAAACAGCGCATGCCATCGACACGATTCAGCAGGAATCTGCAACACGGACGCGGGAAGCACAAGTATTGGCAGCGGACTCGCTCAAGGCTGAATTGCCGCGCTGGCTCGCTCCTCAACTCGAACAGATGACCCATGAGCTGACGGCGCAACTTGCGCGGGAAAGTGCCCTGCAGCACGAGCAGCAGGAGAAGCAGCTCTCGACCGCGCACGACGCGCTGCAAGGCATCTGCGCACAAGCTGAAGAAACCGCAGAGAAGTTGCGCATTCAAGCCGAGAATCTCGAGGCGCAAGTTGCCGCACGCATTCAGGAATCTGCGCAAAAGACGGAAGAGCAGCTCAAGTCCCACCATGAAGCAACCGCGAGACTGACTGAGAATTTGATCGGCGGCCTGAACGAAACGCATCAACGAATAAGCGGGTCCTTGAATGAAACGCAGAATGCTTTCCGGGACCAATTGACCCGCGAAGCCGAATCAGCACAAGCTCGTTGGGCAAGCGCTCTGGAGGAGGCGATCCAGTCGGCCCAGGAAAAGGCCTCCCATCGTTTCCTTGAAAAGGCGAAGAACTTACGGAGCGAAGTTCTTGAAGAAGTCGAAAAACAGAGCGCGGCGCAACTGGAGATCATCGAACAGCGAGCTCGTCAACTGGAAGAGACACTTGAACGCGCCAATCAGGCCACCGAGAAGCTGGAACACCACGCCGATCGCATTGATAACATTCAGCAGCAGGCGATCGGAGGTTTCCAGGCCCAACTTGACGATGTGCTGAGCCTGCATCGCAACGAACTGCATCGGCAGTCCGACAATCTGTTTGAAGAGATTCATAACCGGATTCGTAGCAGCTTTGAAGAAGCCAACAGCAAGGCACTGGAAAACTTTGATTCCCAGATTCACGCACTCGTTCAGCCACATGTAACCCAGGCCGAAGAAGCCGTGCACCGTCTTGCGGGTGGTAGATCGCTTCTCGACGCGGCAATGACCATGCAGCAGGACCGGATCCGCAATTCAGCCGACGAGGCGTTCGCCGATTCGCTGGCTCGGTTCCGTGAGAATCTGGGAAGCGTCGAGCAAATCCTGAACGAATCCGCCCAGACAATCAGTGCGCGCAACCTTGAAGAGCTGGAGAATAAGGCCGTCGATCTGAAACATCACACCATGGAAGAGATGTTCAAGTCCGCCGCATGGCACGAGAAGCGGGCACAAACCCAGGCCCAGGTATTCACCGAGAAGCTTGTCGAACAATCCACGACACAGTTGCGCGAAAAAGCTGGTGAGATCTCCGCTCTGTTTGCTTCCGAACTTGATAACGCCAGTCGTAGCTACCTGGACCAGTCGCATCACCAGCTCGAAGAAACTGTCGAGGACGCTTTCAAGAAGGTTCGGGGACTGTTTGCCGAAGCCGCAGATACTACTTCAGCAGCCTTCACCGATGAGATTCAGCGCAACGCCCGGCAGGAACTGGATGGTTTTAACGAACTGATGAACAAGTCGGTTGAGGTTTCCCGCGAGAAATTGGATGCCACTCGCGTGGAGATTTCCCAGAAGATCACTGCCGAACAGGAGGAGTTCTTGCGCCGTTTCAACGACTCCATGAGCAGGTCGGTTGACAACGGCCTGCGCGAGGCTCAAAGCCGGGTAGAGACCAGCTTTGCGGCCCTGCTCGACTCCTGGAAATCAGTCAATGAATCGAAACAGGCGGAGTTGCGCGTTTCCGCCGCCAATATCAGTGACGAATCAGTAGAGCGATACCGCAGCCGCCTGGAAAATATCTCGAACTCCTGGATGGTGGCTACCGTGGCTACGCTCGATCATCAATCGCGTGATGTCATAGCAAAAATTGCTGCCTCGGCCGAGGAGAGGCTTCGCGAAGTCACTTCCGAGGTTTTTGCAAAATTCGGAGAAACTCTTCGTGAGCGGCTACAGCAGATCGCAGTCGGTTTTGACCCAGAAAAGAAATAGATGTAACTCCCCGCCTTGCTCCCGATCGGCCCGCTAGACCTGCTTTACACAACCCGGCAGTTGGCGCATCTAAAGCTCGAGACTGTATAATTCCAAAGTTTACCTATGGCCAATAGAGCTTATTTACGTGTGTGGACAAGTGACTTCTCCGAGCAAACGATGATTGCTGAGTTTGCCCGCTTCTTGACGACTGTACCGCTCGCCGAAACGCGTACGGGCTTCGACAAACTGGTGGTCCAGGCGATCGACTCGACCGAAACACCTTTTGAGGAATGGGATCTGCGCGAGCAGAGATATGGCCCCGCCGAAGTCGCCGCCCTGGCAATTCAGCATCTAAACGCGGACACTGCCTACTTCGTAAGCGGCAAATGGGACTTGTGGACGTTTGACATTGACACCTTGAAGTGGACCCTTGGCCCGCAACCGCTTGAGCTGATCTGCCACGGCGCACTCTACGATGACAACATCGCAAAGACCACCGGTCACTTCACGGCTGACCTGGGGTTTGAGCATTTGTTTACCGGCCATGGGGGTCTCCTGGCTCCGGGCCTCGCGACAAATCCATTCGACACATCTGACCACCCGTTTGAGAAGACGTTCAAAAGCTGGATGGCGAGCTCCGAAAATCTCAAGCTCTATCATGTGAAAACTCGCGAGAATATTCAAAAACTGTTCAGTTGGGTCGAGGCTATTGAGGCTGCATTACCGGTTGAGCGCAGTGAACTGATAAGTGAAGGCGAGGAGAACTTTGAGGCACGGCTCGATGCTATCCAGTCCCAACACTAACAGACGACGAAACGCTGGCTCGCCATGCCTGGTCGTCGTGGCAACACTTGCCTTGATGCTGCTGGATTTCTCAACCATGCGGTCCGCACAAGCTCCCAAGCCTACGCAAAAAAGGCCTTCAACTGCCCAACGCGCCAACGAGATCACACTAGCCGGCCTTCGGCCGGGCCACGACAATCTGTCGCGGGCTATCGGTCTTTACAAGAATCCAAGGAATGCATCACAAAAAGAGGAGTCGACCTTCAGTTGGGGTGCTCCGTGCCAGAAACAGACGCTTTCTATTGATGTGGACGCTTCGAAAAGAATCCAGGTAATTCGTACCATCGAAACCGACTGGTCAGAGGGCGATTGCGCAAAAGCTTTCCTCGGGACCTGGAGCACCGGGCATGGCCTCCGCATCGGCGATCCGTCTCCCAGAGTTGCTCAGCTGTACGGCGCGCCTGATTCCAAGAGTCCTAGCAGCAGGGGCGGGCAACAGCTAGAATTGTGGTATTACGCCTTTGATTGGGCGGGTGCAGACGTACCGCAGGTGATGGAAGTACTGTGCACGAAGGAAAAAGATGGCCAGCCAGGGCGGGTGATCGAAATAACGCTCGCGGCACCAAGTCTTTAAGCGACTTTATTTGGATTTTCTGTTAACTCGACGCTTGTCCGGCGCGTCTACTTCGAAAGGATCGTAATGTTTCGCTTCCTTGCCATTTTCAGCTTCTGTCTATCCACCTTCGCGTTCGCAGGGTGCGACTCAACTCCCACAAAAACTCAGGAAATAAAGCCAGCCGAGCCGGTGATCCCGGAGGAGTATCAGGACGCCGCTACTTCCCTATTGGGCAGTGACGCGCAAGTCCTCCTGTTCGGCGACCTCGCCAAGAACGGTGAAAAAGAAGTGCTGGTGGCGAATGTTCTGCCGAACACTCCGAAAAGCGTAGTCGCCGGTACAGTGATCACCCGCGCAGTCGTGGCCCAGTTCGAAGATGGCAAGTGGGTCGAACTTTTGCGGTGCGACGAATATCTCAAAAACGGCAATGGATATCTGGGTCTGACCCCGCTCCAGCCTGTGACCGGCTGGAAGTTGCAGTACGAGGATTCCCCAGCAAAGGGCATGGCACTCTATTTCACTCCGATAAGAACCGGTTCCACGGAAAAGACCTTGCCGATTGCGGTAAGATGGAATCCCGCCACCAAGCGGTACCAATCCATGGACGCAAGCTATCAAAAGTTTCTCGGCGAAGCACCTACGCTGGAAAGTCCGAGGGCTACGCTACGATGAACGCTGCGGTGCCAGCGAAGCAATCCCCGGAGCAGAAGAAAAAATCGCCCAAGAGTTCGGCGATGAGAAATCTGCGCGGGCTGGTGCCCTATCTCGGACGTTATAAAGGCGCTATTTCGCTCGGTCTGCTCACGCTGGCGCTTATGGGTCTGGTGGGTGCCATCGTTCCGCTGGCCACGGGAATCATCACGGATACGCTCGCGGGCAGCGGGCGTCCGTTTGAGAGAATTGCCCACGGTGCGACCGACGTCTCCCCGCTCAACTGGCTGAGCAACATCGTGCCGCATTATCGTCCGAGTAATTCGGGAACTCTCAAGTTCTACTGTCTGGTTGTCGTGTTCTGCATCGCCATCAAGGGCATTATGTCGTTCCTCACCCGTTGGGTCCTCATCGGTGTTTCTCGCGATATTGAATACGATATCCGCAACGACCTGCTGGACCGACTCTTGCTGATGGAACCGGAATTCTACGTACGCAACCGCACTGGCGAATTGATGTCTCGCGCTACCAACGACCTGAATTCAGTCCGCATGGTCCTTGGCCCCGGAATCATGTACACAGGCACCACCATTGCGACGATGGTGCTTTCGATCGCGGTGATGCTAATGATCTCGCCCTCCCTGACGCTGTGGGTACTGTTGCCCGTTCCGATTGTGGCGGTGGTCGTTCAGAGGTTCGGCAAGATCATTCACGAACTTTACGAGAAAATCCAGGCGTCGCTCGCCACACTTTCGGCCAGGGTGCAGGAAAACCTCTCCGGTGTTCGGGTCATTCGCGCTTATGCCCAGGAAAAGGCGGAAATCTCCGGTTTCGATGAGCCAAACCGCGATTACGTCGCGAAAAACGTGCTGCTCATTCGCACCTGGAGCCTGTTTATGCCTTCTCTCCAGGCCATGATTGGCACCACCTTTCTGATTGTCCTCTGGCAAGGAGGATTTCGCTTTCTCCGTGGTCAACTTTCTCTGGGCGCTCTGATTACGTTTAACACGTATCTTGGGTTTCTGGTCTGGCCGATGATCGCCTTGGGTTGGGTAACGAATATTTTCCAGCGCGGGGCAGCTTCGATGGGCCGCCTGAACTATATTCTCGCCGCCAATCCGCAAATCGATGACCGTGGCGCACGAATCCCACCCACAACAAAGATCCAGGGCAGTATCGAATTTCGCGGACTAAACTTTGCTTATCCCACCACCATCACGGGCAACGGCAAGGACGGCAACAACGGCGCTGCAAGCGAAACCCGCACCGTATTGAAAAATATCAATCTCGAAATTCCGGCAGGATCCACACTCGCAATCGTGGGGCCCACAGGTAGCGGCAAGACTACTTTGGCCGCCCTGATTGCGCGCCTTTGGGAAGCTCCCGAAGGAGAAATTCTCATTGACGGCCATCCCATCGGGGAATGGCCACTTGAAACCTTGCGTCGCTCAATCGGGTTCGTACCGCAGGACACCTATCTCTTCAGTGAAACGGTCGGAGAAAATATCGCCTTTGGGTTGCAAGAATTTGAACTGAGTCAGGTCCGGGAAGCAGCCGAAATCGCCAGCCTCGACAGCGATGTCCAGGATTTCCCGGCTAAGTATGAAACCATGGTTGGTGAGCGCGGAATCACCTTGTCCGGTGGTCAGAAACAACGGTCGGCCATCGCCCGCGCATTGATTCGCGATCCGCGCATCTTGA
Organism: Candidatus Acidiferrales bacterium; assembly: GCA_963723725.1. Classification (GTDB taxonomy): domain Bacteria; phylum Acidobacteriota; class Terriglobia; order Acidiferrales; family UBA7541; genus Acidiferrum. The sequence continues at coordinate 694,896 of CAVRSA010000003.1, read as the reverse complement.
TCCTCGACGATTCCCTTTCCGCCGTCGACACGCAGACTGAAGAGAGAATTCTCGGGCGCCTGCGATCTGTCATGGCCGGGCGCACCACGATCCTGATTGCCCACCGCACTTCGACCGTTCGCGACGCCGATCAGATTGTCGTTTTGAGAGACGGCGGCATCCTCGAGCGTGGAACCCACGACCAGTTACTTATGCGCGGCGGTTACTACGCGGACTTGTACCAGAAGCAGTTGCTGGAAGAAGAACTCGAGAGAGCATGAGCAACGTGCAACAAGAAGAAGAGGCGTTAGGCAAGGCGTACGACTCTCGCCTGATGCGACGACTGCTGGAGTACATGCGTCCGTATCGCGTGCGTGTGTACGTCGCGCTGGCTCTGGTCGCCATCGTAACTCCTCTGGAACTGGCGCCTCCAGCCCTCTTTCAACGTGCGATCGACAATTATTTGGTTCCCGGTGCCGCCGGCAAGATGTCGATTTTGGCCGCTCGTCACGGCATCCTGCTGATCAGCGCATTCTATCTTGGCGTGCTGCTATTCGACTTTCTCGCCCAATACATTCAAATCCGCATCATGCAGCGCGTTGGTCAGCAGACCATGTACGACATGCGCACGCAGATCTTCGGGCATCTTCAGTGCTTGCCCATGACCTACTACGACCGCAATCCTGTTGGTCGCTTGATGACCCGTGTCACCACGGACGTCGACGCCCTTAACGACCTGTTTGCCGCAGGCGTGGTAACCATGATCAACGACTTTTTCCTTCTCGTCGTTATGGCGGCTTTGCTATTCAAGCTGGACGTGAAGTTGGCGTTGGCGGCCTTCGCTGTCCTGCCTTTCATTCTGGTTGTCACGCTGGTATTCCGCAAATTTGTGCGTGATGCCAATCGTCGCATTCGCACTGCCATCGCTCGCATCAACTCTTTCCTTCAGGAGTACATCTCCGGAATGGCGGTCGTTCAGCTGTTTAACCGCGAACGCAAAGCCCGGGAAGAATTCTCCCGGCGCAATAAGGACAATATGCTTGCATGGCGGGATGCGATCCTGGCTTACGCACTCTTTTATCCGGCTGTCGAATTCCTGAGCTTTGCGACCATCGCGCTCATCTATTGGACCGGCGGTCTGCGTAATTTAGGCGGTTCCCTGTCACTTGGCGTGTTGATCGCCTTCACGATGTACGCACAGCGCTTCTTCCGCCCCATCCAGGATCTCAGCGAGAAATTCAATATCCTGCAGTCCGCGATGGCGGCTTCAGAACGCATCTTCAAACTGCTTGACGAACCCGTCACCATCGAGACCGATGCGAACGCGCAGAAACTCATCTCACCCCGCGGGGCCGTCGAGTTCCGTCATGTCTGGTTCTCATACCGCAATGTACCTGAGCCGTCCGAAGACGACTGGGTCTTGCGTGATGTTACTTTCAAGATGGATCCGGGCCAGACCTTCGCCATTGTCGGCCACACCGGGGCTGGCAAAACGACTCTCATATCCCTGCTCCTCCGCTTCTACGATATTCAACGCGGCCAGATTCTGCTGGACGGCATCGACATCCGACTGCTGGATCTGCAGGAATTGCGCAAACAATTCGGGATCGTGCTACAGGATCCGTTCCTCTTCACCGGCACGATTGAATCGAATGTCCGCCTGGGAACCCCGGGCATCACACGATCCGATGTCGAACATGCGCTGAACGAAATTGGCCTCGGCGATTTCATCCGTTCTCTGCCATCCGGAGTAAATACCGAAGTCAATGAACGTGGGTCCACGCTGTCGGTCGGCCAGCGGCAACTGATCAGCTTCGCTCGTGCACTGGCGCACAATCCCCGCTTCCTGATTCTTGACGAAGCCACTTCGAGCGTCGACACGAAGACGGAACTGTTAATCCGCGAAGCCCTGAATCGCCTGCTCGCCGGAAGAACAGCACTGGTCATCGCGCACCGGCTCAGCACCATACAATATGCAGATCGCATTCTGGTCTTCCACAAGGGCCGGCTGCGGGAACAGGGCGCGCATCAGGAGTTGCTCGCCGAACGCGGGATTTACTACCGTCTCTACCAGTTACAATACAAAGAACAGGAATTGCACGACGCCAACGGCAGCAGGCGATTGACTGACCAGAATATATTGCCTACGCCTTTGCCAGCGAGCGACTAACCGACGGAAGCTAACCTTTTCATGGCGCCCATCCCCTTACTTCTTTCCGCTGGTGAAGCTTCCGGAGATATGTACGCAGCACGGCTCGCGACAGCACTACGGGCGCGCCTGGATGTCGAGCTGTTCGGGATGGGAGGCCCTCAAATGCGTGCCGCGGGGGTAGAGATCATTACCGATTACTCCGAGGTCGCAGTTGTGGGCATTACTGAAATCGTGCGTCATCTCCCTTCCCTGGTCCGCGCTATGAATCGAATCGTTGTGGAAGCAGAGGCTCGCAGACCGGCACTGGCAATCTTGACCGATTTTCCGGGATTTCATCTGCGCCTGGCACGCAAGTTGCAGCCCCGCGCGATTCGCAATGTCTACTACATCTGTCCCCAGTTTTGGGCATGGCGACCCTGGCGCGTCAATCTGATCCGCCGCCGCTTTGCAAAGGCCTTGTGCATATTCCCGTTCGAAGAGAAGTTCTTTCGTAACGCAGGTGTGCAGACCGAGTTCATCGGCCATCCCCTGGTCGGCGAAGTAACTGCCAGAAAAGATCGCAAGACGTTCTGTCAGGAGCAGCGGCTTGACCCGACGCGGACTGTCGTAACGATTCTGCCCGGAAGTCGCGCCGGAGAGATTGCCCATCATTTGCCCGTACTGCAGGAAACGTGCGCGCGCATTCATGCGCGAAAGCCTTCTCAATTTATCGTTGCGGCAGCTCACGCCAAAGACGTTGCACTCCTAGAAAGTGGCTGGCCCGGTGGAATCACTGTGCGTGTCGTTCAGGACGAAACCTACAATGCGCTTGCTGCTGCAGATGTCGCCATCGTTTCGAGCGGAACCGCCACGGTCGAGGCCGCGCTCTTGAATACTCCGATGGTCGTCGTATACCGTGTCTCTCCGCTGACCGCTATACTCGCAAAACCGCTTGTTCGTACAGCCCATTTTGCAATGGTCAACCTGATCGCTGACAAGCAGGTCGTACCCGAGCTGGTACAGGACGATTTCACTCCGGATCGGGTTGCAGAAGCTGTCCTGAACTTGCTCCATGATCCGAACGCCCGAACCGCCATGAAGGAGGGCTTGGCAGAGGTTCGCAGACGCTTGGGGCCGCCGGGGGCGGTGAATCGTGCGGCCGACCAAATCGCCTTAATGTTGAGCAAGACTGCTGGCAACGCTTCCTGAGCCATTGTTATCCTATAGATAGGCAAGAAAGCAGGTTGCGGAACGGCTGTGGTAAGAGGTTGACACTCCCGAGGGGAACGAGATGAAGCGATGCAGTAGAGTTTGGGCCGCTGTTTTGCCAGCCCTGATTTTCTTGATCATGCCAGGGGCTCTTCCCCTCAGGGCGCAGACGGAGGCGTCTGCGCAGTGGAATTTCCTGGCCGATAAATACGAGGTTTCCACGTATGTCGACACCGCGGCGCAAGGCATCAATGCCGTCGCCAAGGTCACTTTCCGCGCCCAACAGGTTTCTTCGAACATCCGTGTTGAACTGAATGAGAACCTCGAAATCAGAGAGATCAAGGGTCCGGACGGGAAAAATCTCACTTTCGAGAGGGAAAATCAGAATCCTCTTTACGTCATGATTCTTCTGCCGTCTCAGGTCCCTGCCGGAAAAGAAATTACCCTCACATTCAGTTACGGCGGGTTGCTTGCCAATGAAGAAAACAGCCCCGTTCCGAACCTTAAGGCAGCTTACGTCAGCAAAGAATGGGCGTACTTACTCCTGCCTTCGCGCTGGTTTCCCCTAACCGACTACCCGTCCAATCGCTACACCGGGACCTTCAAATTAAATGTGCCAGACTCCATGGCTGTCGCAGGTACCGGCAAAGCGGAAGCCCCGCAGCCCTTGACGCCAAAATCACCTGCGGAATCCACGCGTCTGATGTATACGTTTCACTGCGAGCGTCCGGAACCTCACGGCTCATTCGTTGCAGGCCCACTGCAACTAAACCCGAAGCAAGCCGAGGGCATCAGCGTCTCCGTCTATGCACCACGAGCGGATTCCGGTAAAGCTCAGGAATTTGCGAACAACGTCGCCCATCAGGAGATCATTTTTTCCGATCTGTTCGGTTCTCTCCCGGAATCGGACCTGACGGTAATTGAATTGCCCGACGGCACGCTGCGTGAATTTTATGCGCCTGGTGTCATCATGCTGAGCCATCGCATCTGGGATCCTAAATTCAGTGATCGCACGCAAAGCAGGCTTGTAGCTTCACAATGGTGGGGCATCGAAGTGCTGCCCGCTACAACGGGCGATGTCTGGATCACCGATGGACTAGGCCGTTACTGCGAAGAACTCTACGCCGAGCAAGCTTTCGGCAAGGAAGCTGGCCTCAGAGCGATCGATGAATTTGCGGTTGGCGCACTGATGTTTGATAACTCCGCGCCAGTCGCGCAATCGGCTCGCCTCATTCCGCACACTCCGGAATATCGCTCGGTTGTCATGAATAAAGGCGCGATGCTGTTCCACATGCTTCGCGTGCAGATGAATGACGTCACTTTTCGGACCTTGTTGCACAATTTCTATGTGAAATACGAAGGCAAGACGGCGACCGTCCAGGATTTTGAGCAGATGGCCATCGCGTTGGCAAATGCCGCGGCCAAGCCGAATGAGGGTGCTCCAAATCTGGCCGGCTATTTTGCCCAATGGATGAACTCGACCGGAATTCCCGAGTTCAACCTGGAATATGTCACCTATCGGACGCGAAAGGGTTTCCGCGTAGTCGGCAAGATTCATCAGCCAATCGACACGTTTGCCATGCCCGTGCAGATCCGTATCGATACTGAAGGCAACCCCGAAATCAAATGGATTGACGCGCAGGGTCTCGATTCCGAATTCATGGTGGAAACATTCGGGCGCCCCAAACCCGGCGGTATCAAGATCGACCCCAACAATTACATTCTGAAAAGTACGCCAAGTTTGCGCGCACGAGCGGCCATAGCTCGCGGTGAAGAACTGGCCGAAGTCGGAAAGTATTACGACGCTGTTGTGCAATATCAGAAAGCTCTCAGCATCCAGCCAAATCGCACGCTCGCCAACTTCCGTATGGGGGAAGCATTCTTCTACCAGAAAAATTATCAGGCATCCGCCAATGCTTTTCGTGAGGCGCTCAATACCGTTCCCGAACCTTCTGAAAAGTGGACCGAGGTTTGGGCTCATATCTACCTCGGAAAGATATTTGACTTGCTCGGACAGCGCGAACGCGCTCTGAATGAGTACAGCAAGGCGCGCCAGACCAATGACAACACTGGTGGGGCGCAGGAAGTCGTCGAGATTCTGGTGAAAAAACCCTACACCGAAGCGGGCATGCCCACGCTCAGTCCCTCGGACGCCAAAGCCGCCGCTGCGGCCGCTTCATCGAAAGCCAAGACCGCAGACATCCCTGCGCCTGCTTCCAAACCAACCTTCAAAACTCCGTCGCCGTAAACTTGCGGGATTTCGATCGGGTTCCTGGAATAACGATAATAGTGGGCACCTAGAATCCCGATAACCCCGTCAGGTGAGCGCCACTGACGCCTTTTTCCTGGATCAGAACCTGAAACCGCTCGCCCATTCCTTCGGGATAGATCAGCGTCTTCAATTGCAACCGAGCCCGCACTTTATCCGCTTCATCCATTCCTTCGTCATATAGATCTCCGAAATCATTTCCCTTACCGATCGCCAGCAGAAAGGAAGTCTGCGACACGAGTCCGAGCGAATGCAACCCGGCGCGTTCACCCCACTTCTTCAATGCCGTGAAATTCACGTGAGCCGTCAAATCCTGTCGCCCAGGCGCTGCGTAGTAATCTTCTTTCGCCTGATGTGCGGCGTAGGCGAGCATTGTCCCCGACATATGATGCGCATCGTACAACTCGTCGGCTTCGTGTCCATAATCGACTGTTAGTACGAAGCCACGTTCCAGCCTTCGGCCGATTTCCATGATCCAGTCGCACGCTTCTAAACCCGCTTCAGCCCGCTGCCCGTCAGATAACCTGACCTGCTGGCTTGCGAAATACTCAGAGATCGCACAGGTGGATAGTGGCCGGCTAGCCTCTCTGAAGCCGTTCTGGTCTCGCTCTACGAACAGTTCCAGTAACAAGCCAGCTTCCTGAATCACGCGGTGAACCGCCATGGCATCCAGCAATTCGTTGGAAAATACGCAGCCACTCGGAATCCTGACTGGAATCTCGATCGATGCGCTGCATTTGTCTTCCCGGATAAACTTCAGAAGTCTCTCTGCGAGTTGATCGGTTCGTGCCGGTGACCGTTCGACCGCGACATAATGCAGGACGTTGAAAAATGCCGGCAAAGCCCCGCACACAAATTCGAGAATATGCTCCGCTAAACGGCCTGTGCCCGCGCCCGCCTCAACGATCGTGAATTGTGCAGGACGCCCCATCCGCTCCCACATCTCGCAAAACTGCCGTGCCAGCAACCTCCCGAAAATCGGGTGCAGATCTGCACTCGTATAGTAATCCGCGAAACGCAGTGCCTCTGGCCGTGTGTAGTATCCATGCAGCGGATGGTATAGAGCTTCCCGCATGTATTCGGCAAAGGTGATCGGTCCAAATCGCCTGATCCGCTCAGCCAGTATCGCCGCCAGAGGAGTCTCTGAGGAACTCAAGCGCCTGCCGCTCCGAAAGAGAGTTCGCGCTTCAACTGTTCCCAGGTTCTTCTGAAGACTTCGCACCCGGTCGCATCGAAAAGCACAAAATAAATCGTTTCCAGCGAAGACCCGTCTTTCAGATGCCGTATCGTCTCACCAAGCATAATCGTCGCACATTCATCCATCGGAAAGCCTGACACGCCGGTACCAATCGCGGGAAATGCAATCGTCTGCAAGTTTCGTTCAGAAGCCAGCCTTAAGGAATGAGCGGTTGATGTTCGCAGCGATTTTGCCGTCGTGTGAATCCCGCCCAGTCCCATGCTAGCAGCATGGATCACATGCCTCGCTGTCAGGTCTCCTGCGCCGGTAATAGCCGCGTAGCCCACCGGAATGCTACCGATCTCATTGCATTCTCTCTGAATCGATTCGCCACCCTTACGCCGGATCGCTCCCGCTACACCCGCGCCCAGCATCAAGTCGTTATTGGCGGGATTAACGATCGCATCTACATCCATTTCCGTGATATCGCCGTGCTGGATAACCAGTCGTTCTATCAGTGGTTTCATGAGGAAACTATTCTAGTACGCCGGAACTGGATCGGTGAAAGCGATTGCCTTGCACCAGAAGGGCGAACTCATCAACTCTTCTCGTAATCGTAAACTCCTCGTCCAACTTTTCTCCCGAGCCGGCCCTCGTGCACGTATTTCTTCAGTAGGGCATTCGGCCGATATTGCTCCCCGAGGGTCGCGTGCAAATATTCCAAAATCTTCAAGCGCACGTCGAGTCCGACCAAGTCCACCATCTCGAAGGGCCCCATCGGGTGGTTCAGGCCCAGCTTCACTGCCTTATCAATGTCCGCCGCGGTCGCTATACCCGCTTCCAGCATTGCAAAGGCCTCATTGCCTATCAGGGCGTTAATCCGCGAGGTGATAAATCCCGGCGCTTCGTTCACAATGACGCTCTCTTTATGCATCCGGTGTGCCACGGCGCAACAGGTCGTGACAGTTTCATCCGACGTATGCCGGGTGCGAATAATTTCCACCAGCCGCATCTTCTGTACAGGATTGAAAAAGTGCATTCCGATGCAACGGTCGCGCCCGACGAGTCCATGGCTAAACTCGCTGATGGACAACGCCGAGGTATTGCTGGCAAAAATCGCTCCCGATTTCGCGCACCTGTCGAACAGATTGAAAATCTCCCGTTTCATTTCGAGTTCTTCAGGCACGGCTTCAATAATCAGTTCGGCCCTGCGAATCGCTTCATCCATGACTGAAGATGTACTGAGCCGTCCAAGCGCAGCATCCCTCACTGCGGCCTCCACCTTGCCGCGTTTTACCCCTTCATCAAATGCGTCGCGAACCCATGCACAGGCCTTCGAGAGGCTGGTCTCTGACACGTCCTCCAGGATGGTCGCATATCCGCCAAGTGCCGCCGCATAGGCGATACCGCGACCCATCGTTCCAGCGCCGATTACCGCAATTGTATTCACCTCCATCAAGTCATTCCCAGCTTGCGATACCCAACTTCGTCGAAACCCAATACAACATCTCTGCCCTTGATGAGCAGCGGCCTTCGAATTAAATTGGGTTCCCTGGCCATCAGTTTGAGCGCTTCCTCCCGGCTTGGAGGATTTGTTTTCATCTTCCGGGCGCGAAACAGCTCGTTCCTGGTATTCAGGAACTCCCTGTAATCACGCTTCCCAATTAATTTGTCCAGTTCCTCGACATTTAGTCGCTCTTTGTCGAGATCTCGCGACGTAAACTCAATGTTTTGTTCAACCAACAAGGCCTTCGCTTTGCGGCATGTTGTACAACTGGGCTTCTGCAGAAATTGAATTCTCGTCGCCATACCAGACCTCTCTCAATTCTGTCGTAATCTCAAATTCCGTGTTAGGCACTACAGTCTAGTAGCGGGGCACGCCAAGATCCACGTCGACAGACCAGCGATCAATCCCGCCGGCCATCGATTTTGCCGACGCTACACCTTGGCTACGCAGCCAATTCGCAACGTCCAGACTGCGCATCCCGTGGTGGCAATAACAGATCACCTCGTCGTCCGTATCGAGCTTCTGCAAATTCGCCGGAATCGAACCCATCGGGATGTGCAACGCATTTTCAATCCGACAGTGCGCGTATTCCCACGGCTCGCGCACATCCACTACCAGCAATTTCTCGCCGCGGTCCAGCCTCTGCTTAACTTCGAGCGGCGTTATCTCCAAATCGTTCATCACGTCTCCCCACGCATCAAGTTGACTACAATCACAAACATCATAAAAATCAGGACAAGCACCACTGCGCACCCGAAAATCAGTCCAAGCAATTTGCCGAGCGTTACCTTCCGCAAGGGAACTCCTGATCCAGATTTTAGAATTTGCCCAACGATTCTTTGCTGCAAATAGAATGCGCCGAACGGAATGTGAGCTTCCGTATTGTATCTGATGATTCGCTGCAATTACTGGATGGACCCCTTATGCGAAATCCATTGCTTCTCGAGCGATTCAATTTCGCTGACCAGTTTTACATCTTCCGGCTGTGGCAGCATATCTTTGAGGTACTCGGCAAATTTGTCTTCAGTCATCAACTCGCCATTTACATCGTACGGTTTCCGGGCGTGCTCGCCGATATACCGGTTGAACTTCACATCCGGCACGTAGAGCTTTTTATGCCCCGAAGGCACATTCTTGTTGATCATATCCACCAGCTTTACGCATTCCTGGTGATAAAGCTCGCGGCTATGTTCGTTCATGCGTTCGAGATTCGCCTCGAGCTTGGCGCTGGGCTCGTCATAACGCCCCTTCAAGCCCCACACGTAAAACCAGTGCGCTGAACTGGAGCGATCGACACCGAACAAGTCCAGACTCACCGGCACCCATTTGTTGATGTACTTCTGAATGACATCGGTCGGGATGACTCCGGCCTTTACGATCCTCTTGATTCCGTCCTGGCCTGTGCCCAGGTGAAACGACTCTTCCTTCAGCATCGGTATCATCGATTGAGCCAGCGGTGCAAAACCGGAATAGCTCAACATCGTCAGCTGGTACTTCCCGTCGCGGTCCACGAAATCCGTGTACACAAAAAAGTCCAACCAATTATTCACATCCTGGTTAAACGCGCCCAGCAGCCGCTTCTGGTCGAAGGCCCTCCGTTCCAGCATTTTCTGGGCTTCCACTCGCCCGCTATACCCGAAGTGATTCATCAGCAGATAGCACATCTGCCAACCGTGGCGCATCTCTTCCGTAACCACCCGACAAAGAGACTGCCTGTCGTGCTCACTCGGCGCAGTCTGGAACAGCTTTCTCTGCTGCTCCACCGAAGCAAATTCGGTGTCGCCCTGATAAATAATCAGATTCAGCAAAGCGTCTCGCATCCGCTGGTCCGGGATCTGCACGACCCGTTCCCACTTCGGCCGGCCCTTATAGGCCCCAAATTCCACTTCGTTCGACCGCGTCGGTCCAAATTTCGCTTCAAACTGGTAATTGGTAATTTCAGGATAGTCCACTCCAATGTCCTTCTGCCAGACACGGAACAGATCGACCCAATCATCAAACGTCGACAGGCGAGTTGCGGGCATATTCTTCTCCTCGATCATTGCCTGCGCCGTGAACCTGGCACGCGCAGATTGTTTTAATCGGCCGCCCAAAGCGAACCGTACTACAGATCCGTCATCGACCAACGAATTTAGGCGTTCTTTTTTCCATGAAGGCCCGGATCCCTTCACGGCAGTCTTCCGAATGAAAGCACTTCATCTGCTGTTGCACTTCAAGTTCCAGTGCTTGTAGCAGTCTCTCCTTGTCTCTTGCGAACAGGTTGTGCTTTATGGCTCGAATAGCCACCTGAGGCCCGTCGGCGATTTTCTTCGCCAGGGCTTTCACTTCCGTCTCGAATCGATCGAGTGAATAAACGTGATTCACAAGACCAAGCCGATGGGCCGTCTTGGCGTCAATCATCTCGCCAGTGTAGAAAAGCTCGGCCGCCCGCGACGGACCCACTAATTCTGGTAAAAAATACGTTCCACCATAATCAGGATATAGCCCTACTTTTGAAAAATTCTGCCCAAAGACCGACTCTTCTGTCGCAATGCGAATATCCGCGGCGAGAGCCAGATTCATCCCCGCACCGGCCGCAGCACCATTTACCGCTGCAATCACGGGCTGCGGCATGCTCCGCATATTCAGGACTGCCTGCATCCCTGAGCGCAGGATTGGTCCCAGTTCCGCCGTATCACCGCGTTCTCGCCCCTTGCCGATCAATCCGAGGTCTCCACCGGCACAAAATGCTCGGCCCGAACCTGTCAGAACCACCACATGGACAGATGAGTCGCCGGCAATACGCAATAGAGCTTCATTGAGGGCGATCGAAAGCTCATTATTGATGGCATTCAGCCGGTCCGGCCGGTTCATCGCGAGGGTGGCAATCGACCCGTGTCTGGTTTCTAGCAGCACTGGCGCTGCGAATGATGCGGTTGTACTCATGAGCGGATTCCCTTCTCTTTATTGCCCTAGCGGGTTGGGGTCGCTGGCGCCTTTTCTGAACGAACTACGAGCTGAGCTAGCTTGCGAAAATGTTTGACGCATTCAGTCCTGGCGCGCGGTGTCTGGCCGACTGTCGACGGCAGCACAAATACCTGTGCTCCGTAAAGCGAACCCTTTTGCAATCCGTAATTGCATTTGCGCTGGGCGAATTGTTCGTAGGTAAATTTTCCGTTGAACGCCACAACGCGCGGACCATACTCTTCAAGTTTCTGTGAGAGAACGATGCGTCCTTCGGCAAAATCTTCGCGTTTGAGTTCTTCGATCGCTTTTGTCGGGCGCTTTACCAGATCCGTCAAGCCGATTCCGAACTCGATAATTCGGCGATCATCCGGGTAATCAAAGGGTTCGGGCACGACTCCACTTTCATACAGAGTTGGCCAGAAAGGGTTGCCGCGCCCGGCATAATAGTGGCCGGCGCGCACAGATGACTCGGTGGGATTGCATCCCACGATCACGAGCTTCATTCCTTTACGCAGATAATCAGGCAAGGTTTTCATTCGGGCTCTATTGGCTGCTCCCCGCCTCTAGTTTACTTCCCTTTGAAATTTGCGGCGCGTTTTTCGACATACGCGGCCAGACCCTCTTTGGCGTCCTCGCTGGTGAACAGCAGTTGCTGTAATTCCCGTTCGATGCCCAGTGCTTCAGCAAAGGGAATCTCCATGCCTGTCACCACCGAACGCTTGATGCGTCCCACTGCCCGCGAAGCCTTGTTCGGCGGACAGAACTGCTTTGCATACGCCATCACGTCTTCCCAGAAGTTTTCTTTTTCGTAGATATACTGAATCAAGTCCATTTCGAGTGCTTCTTCGAAGCTGAACGTCCGGCCCGTTACCATCAACTCCAGTGACTTCGCGCGTCCGACCGCTCGCGCAAATCGCTGGGTACCTCCGGTTCCTGGAAGAACGCCGAGGTTTACCTCGGGCAAACCAATCTTCCCGCCTTCTTTCTTGGCGATCCGGATGTCGCAGGCCAGGGCAATTTCCAGTCCTCCGCCAACCGTATGTCCGTTCAGAGCGGCAATCACGAGCTTGGGCGTCTGCTCCAGACGACTGAGCGTCTCATTTGCGTGCAGACAGAAGTAATATTTGAATTGCGGATCCGCTTTCGTCAGCATCGGAATGCTCGCACCGGCAGAGAAGAACTTCTCGCCCGATCCCCGCAGCACGATCACGTGTACGGTCTCGTCCATCCGCGCCTTGAGTATGGCCGCGTCCAATTGCAGCATCATTTCATGGGTGTACGTGTTTGCCGGAGGATCATCCATCTCTAATACTGCTATCCCGTCTTCGACTCGATACCTGATCAGCTGCCTTATTTCCACAGTCGTTGTCGCCATGCCACTTCTCCTTCCCGAGCGTTTTGTTATTTATTCAAGTTCCGATTTATTCCGAATGAACTTCCGCTGAAATTCGTCGCTGCAAATCGATGAACTTCCCGCCGGGCCCCTTCACACCATGCAGAAAAATTCCCACAATCATGTCCGTTAACTCGTCTGCTCCTGGATCGACGCCAGGCCGATGCCATTGATAAACCCAGTTCATCATACCGAACAGGCTCAGTACCGCCACCCGCTCGTTCAGCCCGGGATTTGCGCGGTCTCGCACAACATCTGCGAAGATTTTCCGCGCTAGCGCGAAATACTTCCGCTTGATCGCTGCGACTTCCTGCCGGAACGGATTCTCGAGTGCTGCTTCTTCGTGTGACAGCACCTTCATCTCGTTCGGGTGGGAAAGGAAATAATCCATGTGGTTTTGCACCAGGGCACGGAGGGCTGCCTCCGGATCGAGGTTACCCTGCAAGCGATCCTGAAGCCGATCCACGATGAACGTAAACGTGCTTTTCTGAATCAGATATAGCAATCGCTGTTTGCTGTCGAAGTAGTAGTACAGCCCGGAAAGCGAAACTTCCGTCGCTTTGCTGATGTCTCGCATGGACGTACCCTCAAAGCCATGGGCGGCAAACGTCTGCGCAGAAACACGGAGAATGTGCTGGAGTTTTGCCTCGGAATTCCTCGGCGTGGGGACAACGACAGCCACAAGAGCCCTCTCGAACGTTCGTTCGACTATTCCCGACTCTAGATTGCTGTTCCAGAAGTGTCAAGGCCAGAGTCACCGAAACTTCTCGGTGCCTCTGGCCTTGAACTAATGCGTTAATTTTATCTTTCTCAGTAGTCCTGATACGGCAGATACCGCCACATGTCATTCAGGTAGCCGTTTCCGGTTGTGCTCGTGGAATCGTAGCCCTCTCCGCCGAACATCCAGAATTCGTGATCGGTGGCCATTGGCGTCCACCGAATTATCGACCCAATGTGTGGCACCGCTACGGCCGCCAGGTGTCCAGATGTAATAGGTGCGTATACCCGCGCAGTTCATCGCCATAAAGGCCGTTCTGACTTCCTGTGTTTGAACCCTTGAGCCAAACCCATGTGCCAGGCTGACCGGTCGTTGCGTTTGGAGTGTAGACCCAAAGGTCATTCAACGCACCATTGCCGTTCGTTGCGGTCGAATCCAAGCCCCACCCTCCAAACAGGTAGAAGTTTCCTCCCTTGTCAGACCAACCACTCGCACCCCAACGTGATCCGGGAAAAGCTCCGCTCGTGGATACAGGAGAGCAAATGACCTCCGTACCGAGAGTGAGGCCTACGGGTAGGCCACAGGTGTTCGCTGCAGCCGTAGTGTTCACTGGCCCGATGGAAGTTTGCAGCTCATAGATTCCGGTCTGGTTTGCAACGCCGATCTGAGTTCCCAGAACGGCTCCTTCGACATATGTCCATTGATTGCCGGCGATGTTGTACAACCAGATGTCGTTCAGGATACCGTTTGGCGTCCCTGTCGCATCCTGACCTTCTCCCCCGAACAACCAGAGATTTCCTTTCAAATCTGTCCAGCCAACCGCCTCATGACGTCCCCCGGGGGCGTTAGAAGGTGCCGGAGTTCCGGGTGTTCCGTAAACGCCATTCTGGTTAGCCAAGTTGGTATTACCGCCAGAAATCCACGTCCAGTTGCCGGCTGTGAATTCCCAGAGGTCATTTAGATATCCGAGGTTTCCACTGCCATCGATGCCGTATCCGCCGAACAGCCAGAAGTTCCCAGAACTATCGGTCCAGGTTGTGGGGTTCACCCGTGCGCCTGGGGTCAGAGTGGGTGCGGCGCCGGTGTAAACGCCTGGCTGGTCGATCAAAGAAGATCCGGCCACCTGTGTCCACTGGCCGATCGCGGTCGTGTAGGCACCCCCGCTTAGGGCACTCGTGTTGTATACCCAGAGGTCGTTCTTGAAGTGTGCGCCCGGAGTCTTCCCACCGAAAAGCCAAAGATTTCCGGAACTATCGGTCCAAGTAGCTGCGCCCACGCGTGCGGCCGGAGTGATGCCATAGCCGTAGTCCCCTTCCGGTTGGCCTTCATGCTGAGCGTTGGCAATTACATTAGCACCGATCGTACTGCTGCCTACCTTGGTCGAATCGTAGGCGCCAACCAACTGCCATTGGCATTCATCGGATTGAAATGGATCCATTACACAGACCCAAAGATCATCCATCACTTCGTTCAGCGTATCGGGAGACTGGCTGCCCGCCAGTTCCCATCCTTCTCCGCCGAACAGCCAGAGATTGCCATGATGTCCGTCCAACCGGCAGCCTCCTATGCTGGCACCCGGAGTATTGGTATACGGATTCGGGATTGTCGTAGGAGCGCTGGTCGGAAACGAACCATACTGAGGCGATACGGATATGGGTTCCCGCGACCTTCGTACCGTCGATCCACGTCCAGTCATCTGGCGCACAATCGATCACGATGTCGGTCATGTTAGCAGTGACGACTCCTTTATAATTCCAGCTAGTGCAACGTTGGCTCTGAGTCCCTGGGCAAGTGAACACCGAGACTTCGTACTGGTCATTGAGCGCAAATGGCGTAGCAAATGTGAACGGACCATTTTGACTGTATCCTCGAGTGTGTTACCCAGTGTGTCCTCCAGCATGAAGCTGTTGTCTGTTCGTGGACCATTGGTGGGAGGATCGCCCGCTAAGCCAACCACCGTTCCTCCGATGCTGTATGTAACCGCAGGGCAATTAACCGTCACATTTATTGACATTCGTAGTGGCGGTTCCGCTGGCGGTCGCTGGTGTCACGACGCAAGTCTGCACTGGGTTTGTTGGCTGCGAGAAGATTGCTACCGTGTACGCCGTCCCCGTTGGAACCAGTTGGGTAAATGTATATGTCTGATTTCCTGTTGCTGCGGTGATCGGGAGTTGTTCAAGCGTGGCGCTGTTCTGCAAAATCAACCCTGAACCGAGAAGGCCAGTGACGGTCCCACCAATCGTGTAACTCAGCACGCAATTGACGCCGACGTTCGTTACATTCGCTGTTGCAGTGCCAGATCCATTTGTCACAGTGCAGATTTGGGTCGGGCTATTAGGTTGGGTCAGAACTGTCACAGCATACGCGTCCGTTGGGCCCATCACCGGAGTCTTAAACGTGAAAGCCCCGTTCGCGTAACAGTAAGGCTATCCCCGCCGTTGTTCTGCAAAATCACGGCAGAGTTGGGTGCAAGATTCGTGACCATTCCACCGATCGTGGCGGTGACCGGGTTTGTAGTGCAAGCCACTGACGATTGCCGACACATTTGCCGTGGCCGTGCCTGTACCGCTGGTTACCGTGCATGTTTGTGCTGGGTTTGTCGGCTGCGTGCCAACCGTCACGGCATAAGTTTTACCGCTCGCAATTTTCTGCGTGAACGTGAATGTCGTGGCGCCCGGAAGCACACTCAAGCTGTTCCCGCCGTTGTTGAGTAATGTCAAGCCTGTACCAGTCAGATTGGCGATTGTTCCGCCAATCGAATATGAGCCCGCGGTGCCTCCTCCACCTGAACCTCCGCCGCTGTTGCCACCAGGCACGCCGCTGCAGGCGATTAGCGCCAAACACGTGACCACTAAGAGTGCGGAAGATACTGTTCTGTTCGCGAGCTTCATGACTGGGTTTGCTCCTTTATTTCTTCTTGCCGCTCCGGGCAAAGCCGGTTGGCACCGTTTACTGCCCCCATGCAACCGACATCAAATTTCTCGAGGTCCTAGACATCGCGCATCCACATCGCGACAGACCCCTCTTAAAATGGCTTTGCGAGAGACCTCCACCATTTGAGCTAAGAATACTTTCGAATTTTCGGGAGGAGTACTAGAAGCTATAGGCCATGTGCCTACCTAAGCACGATATCCTTCGACAACAAATTCAGATCCCTGTCCCTAGGGACACCTGTCCCTTTTGTAGCCCCGTTTTCTTTTCTACGACGCAAAAAAGGGTAGGTCTGTGCCGAAGTGGCGCTCTCGGGCAGCCTTGTAGACCACTGCTGCTGCCGCCAGGTCCCAGGCGGCAATCCCATTCGATTTAAAAAGCGTTGTTTGCGCCTCACTCGTACGTCCTGGCACCTGGCCAGCCACAAGTTGGGCCAATTCATGCACTTGCGCCCATTTTTCGGGCATCTTCTCAAACGGGAGAATCAAATCTCCAGCTTCGTGCTTCGACTGTTCAATCGAATCCACAAAAATCAGGTCAGCCTTGGCAATCGCGGCATCGTCGAGTTCGCGTTTGTGCGCGTGGTTGGCTCCAATTGCATTGATATGTACCCCGCGGGGCAAATCCGCGCCGCTTAAGACAGGCTTACCCGAGGTTGTGGCCGTGGTGACGATATCGACACCACGTACGGCATCGGCCGCTGAATTCGCTTCTTCCACCTTCATTCCGAGACGGCCGGACATCTCTGCGCAAAAGCTTGCCCGGCGTTCCGGATCGCGTCCGTAGGCACGCGCTGACTGCCAACTTGCGGACATTCGCGACCGCTTCCAACTGCGTTTTGGCCTGTCCGCCCGTTCCGATAATTGCGGCGACTCTTGCGTCCTGGCGCGCCAGGTATTTTGTGGCAACACCTGAAGCAGCGCCCGTGCGCAGTTGTCCCATATAGTCGGCCTCGATCAGGGCTAGCAGAGCGCCAGTAGAAATTTCATACAGCGGCACGAGGAATCGCAGTGTCCCTTTCACGTAGGTGTACTGTTTCATCGCGATGTAACCCGATTCCGAATCCATAGCCGCCATGTAATGAAAGAACATGCCACTGGGCAACTCGAAGCGGCGGCGCGGATGAACGATGACCTTGCCTGCAGCTTGCTTGCGGGAAACGGATTCGACGGCGTCGATGGCCATCTCCATCGTAAAAAGTTGGCGAACCTCGGATTCGGTGATGTGCAGGGTCATGGTCGCTCGAGAGACGAACAGAAGGAATTTAACACAAGGGGGAGGACGGGAGCATGCGGAGTTCTTGCAGCACCCTAACAGCTAGATCCTTGGCAGCTCAGACAAATGCGCGCAGCGCTACGAGGCACTCTGGGTTAATGGTGCACCGCTTTACCGCTCGATCTCTTCGCGGAACCTCTGGTCGCGCCTTCTTCGCGCTCACGCCTGACCACTGTCTGGATCAGATGATAGACGCGCTCCTGTTTCGCTCCCTCCATTTCATGGAAGCGGTACTCGGGTTCGCCCTTGGCGCCTTTACCCACACGAATCGGCAGGGCACCGCATAAATCATTTTCTATGTACGCAGTTTCGTATCTCGACTTTTTTGCATTCCAGGTAAACACGCGCATAGTCGTGAAATCACACGGCTGACCCTCCGGCCCCCGCGTTCCTGCAACCAGATATTGCGGATGCTCGCCATCATCATCCTTGACTCGGTTCAGTTCGAACCAGGCCACCGGTTTTATGTTGGCTGACTCTGTTCCTGCTCGCACTTCCTCCGGCAAGTCCAGACTGACAAATCGCGCGACAACCCAGCCAGCAATCGGAATCGTTTGATCTCCCGGCTGCGTGGTCGTATTTGCGGCGGAATTGCGAATCGCATTCTCACCCGGCGGGCGGGTTGCCACGCCGCGTACCAGGTACCAATCTTCCTTCTTGTCTTCGGGCGCGTTGGGATTTTCCTTTTCGTCCGTGGCTTGAACCCAGTCTGCCACCGTGCGGCCGACAATTTCCACGGGAACACCGCGTGAAAATTGATAAATACGTTGCTCAGTTCGACCCGGTTTGCCTCGTAAATTCGTTGGCACTTTTGTTCGGCCCCGTGCCTGCACGGGCATCTGTTGGGCCTCCTGCAACAGCTTCTGGCTGCGTTGCCAGAGCTCCGGCTCCATCAAGTTGCGGCCGTCGACCCAGCCGACGACACCCCCGGACGTGCGCACTTTCACATTTTCGTTGCGCCTTGCGATGACTTCCACGCGATCGCCATAGAGCAGCACGCCAAGCTGCTCCCGCACCTGAGCAATGCTGCTCCAGAGCGTGATGCTGCGCTCGCTGACATAGGCCTCCCCTAATGTTTCGTGTTTGGGCCGGAATATCCAGGCAAGTAAAGCAACGATCGCCAGCAGTGGTACTGCAACCAGAAGCTTGCGCTTCATGCGCCATACCCGGTAACGGATCCTGCAATACTCGATTGTGAGTTCAGGAGAGTCATAGCACCCGAATTAGTCGAGTTAATTGTACCTGATTCCACGGGCTGTCTCGCTACGCGAGACAACACATTGGCGAATTTCTCGAAGCACCCCTACAATCGCAATTAAAGTAGTGGCAGCTGCGAGGGTTCAATGAAATTCATGAGCGGTCTCAAGTCGTTTGGTCTGCTGGTCCTGCGGTTGGCCTTAGCCCTGGTCTTTATTTATCACGGATACCCGAAGCTGGTGCGAGCCGACGCCGGTATGCATACATTTTTTGTCCAGCATGGTTTGCCGTCGTATTTTGTTACAGTATCGGGAGTGCTCGAATGCTTCGGCTCGCTGTTGCTGTTCGCAGGTTTATTCACGCTCCCCGTAGCACTCTTGCTGGCAGCAGAAATGGCAGTCGCGATCTGGAAAGTTCACAGCAGCGCCGGTGGGCTTGTTGTAAGCGCATACGAATTTCCCTTGATCGTGGCGGCTGCCTGTTTCGCGCTCGCAACTACCGGGGCAGGAAGCATCTCCTTCGATCACGTATTTCTCGGAGATGAAGGCACGGGCAAGAAACGCCGCTCCTCTAGGAAATCCAGAGACTAGACGCACCACTAACTTGAAAGGATATCGTCAGTGCTTTGCCAGCCCGAAGTTCAATCTAGACCTGAGCAATAGGGCTCGAGGACGGGACTGCAAGCGGTTCATTGATTGGGGCCAGCGGCAAGACGATCCACAAGATCAAGTAGAGCAATCCGCCGGTTCCGCCGAGGAAGATCGCTAACAGCCAGACTACCCGGACGATTGTGGGGTCGATGTCAAAATAATCGGCCAGTCCGGCACAGACGCCACCGATTTTCTTGTCGATTCTGGAGCGCATCAACCGCTTCTGAACAGCGACGACCGTGGGTACGGAACCGGGAACTCCTGCTTGCTGAGCGCCGCAGTTGTAACAAAACTTCGATCCTTCGGCAATTTCCTTGTGGCATTGTTGGCAAACCATGGCACACCTCCACACGGCGATTCTCTGTGATTCTAACTGTAAATACGGAAATGGGATGAGAAAAGTTTCGTCAGCAAAGCTCGCCGGGTAGCGTCTAATGCTCGAGTATCTTTTTGACCGCATTCGAGATGTCTTCCGTTTGTGGCAGGATCGCGTCCTCGAGTTTTGGCTGGTAGCCGCAGAAGGTGTCGGTGGCGGCAACCCGCCTGATCGGAGCGTCAAGTTCATCGAACAGCTCCTCCGCGATACGCGAGGCGATCTCGGCGCCATAGCCGAAACTCATCATATCTTCGTATGCGACTATGACGCGGTGCGTCTTGCGTACCGTAGAGGCAATCGCTTCCCAATCATATGGAACTAGTGAGCGCAGATCGATGATCTCAGCGGAGATGCCTTCGCGCTGCAGCGCCGCCGCGGCCACTTCCGCGCGGTGAACCACTGCCCCGTAGGTGATAATGCTGACATCAGTGCCCTCTTTCACCAGGCGCGCCTTGCCGAAAGGCACGGTGTACTCTGCCCCCGGGTATTCCGCACGGTTGTAGGGCTGGCGGTACAGATGCTTGTGCTCGAGGAACATGACCGGATCGTCGCAGCGAATTGCAGTCCGCAATAACCCCGCGACATCGAGCGCAGTCGAGGGCATTACCACCCGCAAGCCCGGACAGTGGGTGAAGATCGATTCTCCACTCTGACTGTGGTAAATGCCTCCGCCGGTGAGGTAGCCGCCGATCGCCACGCGAATCACTACGGGCGCCTTGAAATTTCCGTTGGAACGCCAGCGCATGACCGAGAGCTCATCGCGAATTTGCATCATGGCAGGCCAGATGTAGTCAAAAAACTGGATCTCAGCGACCGGTTTCAGACCGCGGGTGGCCATCCCGATGGCACGACCGACGATGGCAGCTTCCGCAAGGGGCGTATTGAACACTCGATCTGAGCCGTATTTGCGCTGAAGCCCCGCGGTGGCCTTGAAGACCCCGCCCTTCCCCTTCACTGTGCGTAGATTCTCTTCGCGGCTGGCGTCAGCAACGTCTTCGCCAAAAACAGTGATGCGTTCGTCGCGCGCCATCTCTTCGTTCAAAGTCGCAGCGACCATCTCAACCATCGTTTTTGCAGCGCCCTGTACTTTCGGCTCGACGGCGAAGGTCAGAGAAGTGGGGTCGATGCTGGGCGAATACACGTTCGTGTAAATCGTTGAGCCCTCGGGAGTTTCCGCAGCGAGCGCTTGGTCCGTGGCGGAAAGTAGTTCACGATCGACATCGGCTTCGAGCGCTTCGATTTCTTTCTGATCCATAAGTCCTTCGCGGATCAGAAACAGCGAGAACTTCGACAGCGGATCGCGCCTGGCCTCGAGCTCACGCTCTTCGGCCATTTTGTAGAGTTTTTCGTCATCCGACAACGAATGCGAGTACGGACGCGTGACGTGGGCGTGAACGAGGGCTGGTCCGCGACGATCACGCACATACTGAATTGCTTCCTTGCAAGTCGCATAGCTTTCAAGCGGATCAGTGCCATCGCACTCCGCGATATGCAGGCCGGGAAATCCCTTGACGAGCTTCGAAATACTGCTGCCGGCCGTTTGCACCTCAATCGGGACGGAAATCGCGTAGCCGTTGTCTTCGACGAGGTAAAAAATTGGCAGTGCTTTTGCGCAAGCCGCGTTCAGCGATTCCCAGAATTCGCCTTCGCTGGTGGCGCCATCGCCCGAAGAAACATAAATGATCTCGTCCGGCTCGTGATTTACGAATTCGCCGAGTGGCGCCTTCTTGGCTTGTGCCAGCGCCTTCGGATGACGTTCGTAGTAAAGCGTTGCTTCCGCTGCCCCGACGGCCTGCACATATTGTGTACCGGTGCAGGAAGACTTGCTGACGATGTTCAGGTGGTTGTGCCCCCAGTGCGACGGCATCTGGCGTCCACCAGAAGCGGGATCCGCCGATGCACCGACCGCTTGCAGAAGCATCTCGAGGGGCGTGACTCCCAGCATCAGGCAAAGCGCGCGGTCCCGGTAGTAGGGATAGAACCAGTCAACGCCAGGACGAAGAAGCAACCCCGCAGCCGCCGTGACGGCTTCGTGACCTGCACTGGAAATCTGAAAGAAGATTTTATTTTGGCGCTTGAGCTGGATTTCGCGGTCGTCCAGTCGTCGGGAAAGGAACATCGTGCGGTAGAGACGAACCAGGGCCTCTCGGTCCAGTCCTTCATACTTCGTGGCTTCCGCCTTGCTCGTCTTAACGCGGGTTTGTAACGCCATTCGGTCTGCCCTCGAGTTGGAATGGGAGCGATTGCGTCCGCGAACACCAATTATACCGGAGCAGCCCTGTTTGCCCCACAAAACCTTGATTCCCTGTGCAAATCGGGGTAGACAAGAACGCGCCAAATTGGACGGTAGCGCCGCTTATAAGGTTCTTGCCTCACAACCCCTTATTCCAGATCTTCGAAGCGCTTTTCCATATCCGCGAATCTCACATCATCCGTCTTGATGGTGACGGGAGAGGCCGAAACAAATGGATCTTCGGTCGGAATGCGTTCAACCCAGCGATGCTCGGTAAGCTTCTCGTGACCGGAGAAGCCCAACCGAACTATCAGGTGGACGTTTCCGTCCTTGTTCGATGCTTTCTTGGCGGTTTCAGGCTTCGTCTTGGACTTCCCTTTTGCTACGGCAGGCTTTTCCGTCTCGATCTCGACAGGGGACGCTGCTTCGCCGCTGCGTTCAAATTTGTACAGCAACTTCTTGTCCAGGCGAAAGGCTTGTTTCCAGACTTCCAATTTGTGCCGAGCTAACTGGGCTTTTTCTTCATCGCTAGCAAAATCAAATTGCATGTAAATGTGAGCCATAGAGCCAGTTTGAGTGGTGAGTGCAGGGCAAGTCAAGCGGGACAGGTGGTAGAGCACGCAATTTCGTGTCGCTCCCTGATAATTTCGACGCCACGGGCGGTACTATCGAGAGCCTTACGACAGTCACCCGAACCGAGCGAGAATGGACAAGGTCCGCCTTCAGATCCGCTGCTGCGGATACCGTGCTAGGATCAACCGGTAAATTGCGGGACGAGGTGACGAGAGTGCGCCACTGTCTGATTCTTCTTGCTGCGGTATTTATCGTTGCGACATCCACTCAGGGACAGAACCCTGCCTGGGCACCGGCACCCGGGCACATTACCCTAACCTTGTGGCCAAATGGTGCGCCCGGTGCGAAAACGAATTCAGAGCCGGAAGTCGACACGACGACCGCCAAGGACAACCTCATTGCAGGCAAGCCACTGGTGCGGCTCGGTAACGTGTCTTCGCCGACGATTACACTTTACTCGCCGACCGGAGCAAACACCGGAGCGGCAGTCGTTGTCTTTCCGGGCGGCGGCTACCGTATCCTGGCCATCGATCTGGAAGGCACCGAAGTCTGCGCATGGCTGAACTCCGCCGGCATTACGTGCGTGCTTCTGAAATACCGCGTGCCGGATTCCGGACCCTATCCCAAATCCTCGGCGGCGTTAGAGGATGCACAGCGCGCGGTCGGTATGGTTCGCGCGCACGCGGCGGAGTGGCACATCGATTCGAAACGGATTGGCGTGTTGGGTTTTTCCGCAGGAGCACATCTTGCCGCAGCGCTCAGTACGCATTTTGACAAGCGACTCTATGACGCGATCGATGCCTCCGATCGACTCAGTTGCCGTCCGGACTTCGCCGTCATTGTCTATCCAGGTTATCTGGCACTTTCAGAGCAGAATTTCGCGCCGAATCCGGAGATTCAGCCCACGGATAAGACGCCGCCGTCATTCATCCTGCAGGCTGAAGACGATCCAGTGCACGTGGAAAACGCTACGCTCTATTTCCAACTGCTCGCACATGCAAAAGTTCCAGCGGAATTGCACATTTACGCCGAAGGCGGGCACGGATACGGTTTGCGACACACTGCGCAGCCCGTCACCGATTGGCCGAAGTTGGTCGAAAGGTGGTTGGTGACAATTAACGTGTTGCGGCCTTCGGCAAAATAATCGTCGCCGTCCAGCGAGGTTAGGGGT
This sequence comes from Candidatus Acidiferrales bacterium, assembly GCA_963723725.1. Classification (GTDB taxonomy): domain Bacteria; phylum Acidobacteriota; class Terriglobia; order Acidiferrales; family UBA7541; genus Acidiferrum. The sequence goes on along the minus strand of CAVRSA010000003.1, from coordinate 671,161 downwards.
GGCTAACCGGAAGCAGGCCGCTCGGTCGAAGGACCGAGCCATTTGTAGGAATTACGGTCGAATTGCGGTATTCTTTCCCCTCAACTGAATGAAAGCATCGCTCCATGCTCGAGCCACGCCCGCAAAAAGATGTATGGGCTTATTGTGTTTACTGGCTGTCCTGTTGCTATGGGCTCCGCTATGGGCTGCGGCGTTATCGGCAAATGCCTCATTGTGCTGCAACGGCGTGATGTGTCCGGTTCACAGCCGCACAGGTGCGAACCGAGGCGGCATTGCTGCAACTCCTGCCCAATCTGAAGAGCCCATGCAGTGTGACCACGAGAAGCATGGTTCGTCCTTGAACTGCGCTATGTCTTGCTGCCAGCCGCAAACCCAGTCCTTTCTGACATCAATTCAATTTGTGCTGCCGCAGCGGCCGGTAATTTTGCTGCCGCAATTGGCTGTCGGTAAAACGTCAGCTCTCGAAGTGCCCCAGGTTCTACAGGCCTCTGATCCACTTTCCCCGCCACCCCGAAGCACTCCACTCGGTTCGTAATTAGTTCCTCAACTGCGATTCCGTAAACTTTTCAACGTTCCGGGCCCGTTATTCGTGGCCCGCATCGGATTACTTCGGTCATATCACGGAGAACTCACTCATGATTCGAGCGGCTTTATTTTTTCTGGCAGTTGGTTGCATTGCTGTCGGAACCCTGGCGACCGGCTTCGGGACAATTCGAGGCGTCGTGCACGACCAGAAACACCGGCCAATTCCCGATGCGATGGTATCGCTGAAGGCCAAGGGTTCTGACTACGCCAAAACGACAAATACAGATGCAAGCGGCGAGTTTATCTTCGATGCTGTGCCGCTCGGAGAGTATTCCATCACCGTCTCTAAAGACGGTTTTGGAACTATCGAGCAGGCGACGACCGTGCTTTCCGGCACCGCACCGGTTTTTCATCTGGAATTACCGATCGCGGAGAATAAAGAAACCATCACCGTTAACGCCGCGCCAGCTCAGACAGAAACCACCACGACAACGACCAATGTGAGCCTGCAGGAGATCGACAACGCACCGGGCGCCACGCTATCGAATAGCTTGGCGATGATCATCAACTACACGCCGGGGTCGTATTACACACACGATCAGCTTCACGTACGCGGCGGACACCAGGTCAGTTGGTTGATCGACGGCGTGCCCATTCCCAATACGGCAATCGCCAGTAACCTCGGCCCGCAGATCAATCCCAAAGATGTGGATGATCTCGAGATCCTGCGCGGAAGCTATACGGCAGACTATGGCGACCGGACTTACGGGGTGTTCAACGTAGCACCGAAGAATGGCTTTGAGAAAAACAATGACGCGGAACTGATCGTCAGTGCTGGAAATTATGCGCAGACGGACGATCAGATCAATCTCGGTGGGCACACAGACAAGCTCGGCTATTACGTCAGCGCCAATGGAAACAGCAGTGAGTATGGATTGCAGACACCAACACCTGCGGTAATACATGACGGTGTGAATGGCTACGGAGGCTTTGGTTCGCTGATCTACAATCTCGATTCGAAAAACCAGTTCAGGTTGGTGGGGCAGGCGCGAAACGATTTCTACGAAGTGCCTTATGCACCGAACGATCCTGTCAGTGCCGGCCTGCGAGATACAAACACGGAGACCGATGCGTTCCTGGCATTCACGTGGGCGCACACGTTTAATCCTGGGCTGCTGCTGACGGTATCGCCTTTTTATCATTTCAACCGTGCGGACTATGAGAGCAGCCCCAATGACGTCCCCGCGTCAGCAACTCAAAAGCGAAGCTCAAATTATGAAGGCGGCCAGGCTGTGCTTTCCTGGGTCTACAAGGTAAGCAATTTTCGCGGCGGTGTGTACGGATTCGCGCAGCAGGACAACCAGCTGTTTTCGCTGATTTACAACGACGGCAGCTCTCCAGATCTGACGCCCGTGACCGTTTCTCCGACCGGCGGAACGGTGGCGGTTTATGCCGAAGAGCAACTGCGGCTGACAAACTGGTTTGTGCTGGACGGTGGACTTCGCCAGACACATTTCTCCGGCGGCGTGGTAGAGAATGCCACGAGTCCCCGCGCTGGCGCTTCAGTTCGTGTCCCCAAGCTGAATTGGGTATTCCGTGCGACATACGGTGAGTTCTATCAGGCCCCTCCACTGGTCACCATTTCAGGTCCGCTGCTGGATCTTGCCAATAATCAAAACCTCGGCTTTATCCCTCTGCATGGAGAACGTGACGAAGAGATCCAGTTCGGTGTCACGATTCCTTTCCATGGCTGGACCGTAGACGCCGATACCTTCCGCAATCAGGCGAAAAACTTTTTCGATCACAACAATTTCAATAACTCAAATATTTTCTTTCCGATCACGATTGCCGGCGCGAAGATCGAGGCCTGGGAACTTACGCTTCGCTCGCCCAGGATTTTCAATCGTGGCCAGGTCTACGTTACCTACTCGAACCAGCTGGCACTCGGCTGTGGCGATATTACCGGCGGGCTGACGGACTTCAGTTTCGGTGCGGGCTGCGGCTATCTGGATCACGACCAGACGAATACACTGCACGTCGGGGGTAACGTCAGCTTGCCATGGCGAATGTATGCATCAACGGATGTGTACTACGGTTCGGGATTTTCCAACGGAAATCCGCCACCAACCCATCTGCAAGGCCACACCACATTCGATCTGGTTCTGGGAAAGGATTTCGGTGAGCGTTTTTCGGCTTCCTTGACCATGCTGAACGTCACAGACCTGCGCGTGTTGCTCGATAACAGCTATACGTTCGGCGGCACGCATTACAACAACCCACGGGAGTTTTACGCTCAATTGCGTTATCGTTTTCACTACTGACGAACTAAGGAGTGCCAGTGCAAAGCTACCGATTGCTTTCGTTTGTTGTTTTGATATGCGGCTTCTTTGGTGTGGGATGCCAGTCCGCGCAGGAGAAGCGTTATCCAATCCAGGCGGAAGTGATTTCTTCGAATCCCGAGCGGCAGATGATCACGGTGAAACACGGCGATATTCCAGGCCTGATGCCGGCGATGACCATGAGCTACATGGTCGCTGATACAAAACAGATTCAAGGATTGGGACCAGGGGACAGGATCAGTGCGGACCTTGTCGTTTCAGACAGCAAAGGCCGCCTGGAAAACATCGTCCTGGTCAGCAAGGGAGAGGGGAAGCCGTCACCAGGAACCTCACAACGATTACCAGAGAAAGGTGAAACCGTTCCGGATTTCGCATTTTTGAATGAGAATGGCAAGCCAATCCACATCAAAGATTATCTCGGGAAGACTCTCCTGGTGACTTTCATTTATACGCGTTGCCCACTTCCCGATTATTGCCCTCGCATGAACGAAAATTTCCAACAGATCCAGGCCATACTACGGGAACATTCCGGTACACTAGAAAAGGCTTCCTTCCTCAGTATCAGTTTCGACCCCGCACACGACACTCCGGCTGTCCTCAAGCATTACGCGTCAATCTATAACCATGCGACGCCTACAGGCCAATTGGCGGACTGGCAATTCGCTGTTCCCTCGGCGAAGGACCTGCCGGAAGTCGCCTATTTTTTTGGTCTTGTCTATCAACCCGGGAACGCGCAAATCGTTCATTCGCTCAGCACGACGCTGATCGGGCCTACCGGGAAGATTGAAAATTTCTATCCCGACAACGACTGGAGTCCGGCTGATGTCGCGCAAGCGATAACAAGACTCTGAGAACCAGAGAAGCTTTTCTGCAACCTGGCACTTCGCGTCGCCCGCATGCGACAGAATCAACTCCTTCTTCGTTTCGCCAGCAAGCGAAATGACGCGAACTGTGGAATTGCACCTGGCGTCATCCGCACTCAACAAAAAGGGGACAACCTCTTGCGACTTGCATAGTTGACACGATAAACTTTTCTCGAAAGATTGAAGGCGATGGAGTTCGCCAAAACTGTTCCGGCGAGACTGGTCGGATCTGATGACTCCTGGCTGCCGCGCGGCACCAGGAGTTTTTTTGTTATCAGTGCACCTCGACGGGAATGGAGAAACCAGTGAAACTATTGCTAATCGCTGTCTTTGGCGCGATCGGGACTCTCGCACGGTACGGATTGCAAGGTCTGATTCAAACCAGGGTAGGCAGCACATTTCCTTACGGAACTCTGGTAATCAATCTTACCGGCTGCTTCTTTCTCGGGCTGCTCGGGCAGATCACGCTAAATCGAATGATCGTTTCACCGGAATTGCGCGTGGCCATTGCCATCGGTTTCTTTGGCGGCTACACCACGTTCTCGAGTTTCGGCTGGGAGACGGCAAAAATGCTCGAAGCCGGCGAATGGCTATGGGCTTCCACTTACGTTGCAGCCAGCGTACTGTTTGGGTTAGTGCTATCCGTGGCCGGGATCCGTCTGGCGGGCCGCTGATAGGAGGACATGATGCCGCATCAGAAATTTGAAGGCGAACGAACACTCATGCGCATTCACATCGGGGAGTCCGATAAATGGCACGGCAAGCCGCTGCATGAGGCAATTGTTCAAGAGCTGCGAAAGGAAAATTTCTCGGGTGTCACGGTATTGCGCGGAGTCGGCGGGTTCGGCGGATCGAGCGTATATCATACGGATAAGCTGCTGAGACTCTCCGAAGACCTGCCGATTGTACTGGAAGTAATCGAATCGCAGGAACGCATCGACGAGATCCTCCCGCATCTAGACGAGATGGTTGACGGCGGCTTGATAACCCTAGAAAAGGTCAGAGTAATACTGTACCGGCCTGCCTCGCGCTAGTTTCAGCCAAGCAATCGCCCGTGCGGGCGTTAGTCCTTCAAGCTCGGATGATTTTTCGACGCACGCATCCGCTTGTGAACCTCGGCCTGCAGATATTTCCTCAGATTCTCCGGCACGATTCCGGGCGACGCCAGCTCCCTTAGATCGTTAACCGTAAGTTCCGGCAGAAACGCCAATATCGTAGCAAGGGGCGCCGAAGGATTGCGGACCAGTGCCAATCGCACGTTATACATCTGCGACCACTTTGCGTGCCTGCACAGGGAGTGAACGACGGTGAGGGGGACTTTTTCGCGTGCCAGCGTCTTTAACAGGTGCGCTTCGGTCAGAAAAGGATTCTCCAGTGCTACACGCAAGACTTCCGGATGCCCTTCCGCCACGAGCGAACCGGCAACTCGTCCCGGCCCACGCCGAGCCAGGGTAATTTTCTGTCCCAGAGGCAACTGCGGAATACGTCCAATGATCTGAGTCTCCGCTTGTAATTTGAGTTCGACTGAAACCGATGGTGATAGCGCAAACTGTACCAGGTCCATCAGATGGATATCACGCAGCAACCGCAAGCCAACCAGTCGCGGAGTTCGGGGATGGAACATCAACGCTTTTTTGACCGAGTAGTTCTTCAGCAGGCTCTTCCGTGCGCCAATTTCAGCCAACAGTTCCGAAGATAGATCTTTCCGTGTCAGCAGGAGACATAATTTCGTTTCATCAAGGTTCGGATTCTCCAGCAACGAGAGCAATACTTCCGGCGCCTGGTGGTAGACCAGTTCGGCGACTTCCTCGCCGCTGCCGCTACGCGCACGCTCGGTTTCTTGTTCAAGCTTCGCCACGTTCACCTGTACCTTTTTCCTGCTCCTTCACAAGTCGCAGCGCGATGCGTGCGGCGGCTTCTGCCGCGGATACGGTCATCGCACCGAATTGAGCTCGTGGAGCGACCTGTCGCAGCCGATGATTGATCTGTTCATCAAAGTACTTTGAGCGTTGTACCATTCCCCCCGTCTTTACGAGCAGAAACTCCTGATCTCCCAGTCGAAGCCGATCCGCAAGGTCGTCGACCAGCAAAGCCAACTGCGCCGCAGCCAGTCGCAATAACTCCTGTGCGCCGCTGTCGCCAGCATCCGCGGCTTTTCCAATCACCGGAAAAATTCGCGGGAAGACTTCGTCCGGAACGGCATGCACGCGACTCTGAAATTCCTGCCAGTCATTCATCCGCAGTTCTTTCAGGATCATTGCCCCGAGTTCGGAGGTTTTTCCGGTGCGATCTTTTTCTCGAAGTGCGGCAATTGAAGCCCGCTTGCCAATATCGTATGCACTGCCCTCGTCCCCCAGAAGGGGTCCATGCCCCCCAACCCTCGCGACGTTTCCGTGCATATCGCGCCCAACTGCTGCCGACCCTGTTCCCGCCACCAAGACGATCGCTGCACCCTCGCCGGTCGCTTCGAGGGTCAGTTCCAGATCGGTGCAGACATAAACCAGCCTTCCTGCAAATTCTTCCGACAATAGCTTCTTCATTTTCCGAGAGGCTTGATCTGCCGCAGCGCCTGCCACTCCGGCACACAGAGCCACGACATCGTCCGGGGCAACTCTGGCATCCTGCATCGCCCAGCGGGCTGCCTCGCAAAGAGCAGCCAGTGCGCCACCAAAGCCGACACGCAGCGGATTGGATGGGCCGCTGCGACCCTGGGCACAAACGGCGCCCTCGACATCCATCAAAACACATTCGGTCTTTGTACCGCCGCCATCTAGTCCCAGGACGTACTTCATAGATCCAGAATACGCGACCTTCGCCGTTTTCAGGCACGCTCGGCAGGGCCCGTGCCGAAAGTGCATCGTGCGTGCGAACTCTGCCACGTTTGATTTCTTGACTCCCGTTTGCCCCGACACTATCCTCAGCACGCTTGACGCTTTGGGTGTGTTTTTCCTGCGCCCACGCCGTCGGAACAAATCTCGATGCGCATTCATCCCCTCGACCTGACTATCGTTGTTGCTTACCTGCTCGGGATAACGGCCTTGGGGCTACACTTCCGCCGTAATCAAAGTAACGCCACGGACTATTTCTTGGGCGGTCGAACCGCGCCGTGGTGGGCTCTGGCGCTTTCCATCGTGGCCACGGAAACATCCACGCTGACGATCATCGGCGTGCCAGCCATCGCATATTCCGGCAATCTCACTTTCCTGCAACTTGTCTTCGGATACTTCATCGGACGTATACTGATTTCGATCGTTCTTCTGCCCGGATATTTTCGTGGCGATTATCTTACCGCCTATGCGTTGATTGAGAAGCGATTCAGCCGCCGAGTGCGAGCTATCGCTGCGTTAACCTTCCTCGTAACCCGAACCCTGGCGGAGGGCGTCCGCGTCTCTGCTATCGCTCTGGTCGTCAGCGCCGTGCTGGGCACGAGCGAACGTTGGGCTGTCTTTATCGTTATTGCCCTAACCGTGTTGTACACCTTTGAAGGTGGCATGAAAGCAGTGATCTGGACCGACGTGGCGCAGTTTTCCTTGTACCTTGCAGGCAGCGTCGTTACTCTCTTTTTCCTCCTTCATCGCATCCCGGGAGGCTGGCATGAGGTCAGTTCGGTCGCAGCGGCGGCCGGAAACAAGTTACAGGTCTTTGATTTTTCCTGGAATCTGGCGACGAAGTACACGTTCTGGTCGGGTTTGATTGGCGGTGCCTTTCTCACAATGGCCAGCCACGGTACAGACCAGACCATCGTTCAGCGCTTACTGGCTGCACGAACTCAGAAGGACAGTAGCCGTGCCATCATTGCCAGTGGCTTCATCGTTCTTTTTCAGTTCACTGTTTTCCTGTTGATTGGAGTTTTTCTTTTTGTTTTTTCGCGGCACGTTCCGTTACTCGCTCCCGGCGAAGCCACCGATCGTATTCTGCCAATCTTTTTGGCACAGCAGATGCCTACTGGACTTGCTGGATTGCTTCTCGCCGCAATCATTGCCGTCGCCATGTCTAACGCCAGCGGTGCATTAAATTCCCTTGCGGCCAGTAGTACGCTGGATTTTGCGAGCTTGCGCAGAGGCAGCAACAGCGATCCCGCCAGGCTTTTGAAATATTCGAAACGGATTACCCTGCTGTGGGGGGTCGCGCTCATTTTTTTTGGTCTGGTCCATTGGGGGCCGGTCCTCGAGGCCGGACTGACAATTGCTTCCCTGATTTTCGGCAGCCTGCTTGGCCTGTTCCTTCTCGGAACGTTTGATTCGCGGGCAAACTCAAACGGTTCCCTCGTCGGCATGTTTGCCGGCCTGGCCTCGGTTCTAGCTGTCTTCCGGTTCAGCTCGGTGGCCTACACCTGGTTCGTACTGATAGGTTCCGTTGTAACATTTGCCGTGGGCGCCCTCGCCAGCCGCTTCTGGCCCGAACACATCCCATCTTCTTCGAACATGAAAGAAGGTCGTTAAGGTAAACTCCTGAGCATCCTTTGCGCGGAGAGCTATGAACGAAAAGCGTTTAGAACTGGTGAGGGGTCTCGGGCCCTGGGCTTCGGCCGCAATTGTTGTCGGAACCATGATCGGCACGGGAATTTTCCTCAAACCTGCGGAAATGGCACGTGAAGGTCACTCGGTTTCGGTAGTGTACGCTGCGTGGATCGTCGGAGGTTTGCTCTCGCTGTTTGGTGCCTTGTCTTTTGCGGAATTGGGTGCAGCGATTCCCGAAGCCGGCGGCGAATATGCATATTTGCGTCGCGGCCTGGGGACCGTCTGGGGATTTCTGTTCGGCTGGATGCATTCAATCGTAGGACGCCCGTCTTCGGCTGCGTCGATCGCTGCTGGAATGATGCGCTTCTTGAGTTTTTTTGTTCCAGTTGTGGCCGCGCCGATTTTCACCTGGCACATCGCGATCCCCGGCTTCACGAACTGGATTCCCCCCTATGATTTCGTTTTTACCTGGGCACAACCGCTCGCGGTTTTCTGGCTGGTAGCAATGACCGCCGTGAATTATCTGGGCGTACGGCTCGGCGGCGAGGTTCAGGTTTTCCTGACTATTATCAAAGTCATTAGCGTGATCATTGTGATTGGAGTTGCCTTTTTTCTCAGCGGAAATGGCACACACGCTACGAGCCCCATCTGGCCGTCCGGAGTGAATGTCGGTTTGCTCAGCGCGTTTTTGGCAGCCCTGGCCGCGTCCTTGTGGGCCTATGACGGCTGGGAAGATCTCAATCTGGTTGGTTCGGAGGTTGAAAACCCTCAGAAAAATTTCCCACGTGCGCTGATTGGCGGCGTGCTCTTCGTCGCACTGATCTACATGCTGTTCAGCGCGGCATGCATGAAGGTCTTGCCGTTCGCGCAAGTCGCGAGCTCCCCGCATATTGCGTCTGATGTCGTAGAAACCGTGGTCGGGCACGGCGCGGCATTCTGGATTACCCTGGCCATGATGATTTCAGCCCTGGGTTCGATGAATTCGTCGATTTTGAGCGGGGCCCGCGTTCCATATGCAATGGCGCGCGACGGAATTTTTTTCAAGGTTGCCGACGGCATCAGCCCCAAATACCGCACGCCCGGCCGCGCATTGATTTTCCAGGGAGTTCTCGCCAGTATCATGGCGCTTTCTGGCACATTTGAAGAGCTGACGAATCTTTTTATATTCGCAGGCTGGATTTTTTACGGCCTGGCCGTCGTTGCCCTGTTTCGTCTGCGCAAGACGGAACCTGATTTACCGCGGCCTTATCGTTGCTGGGGATATCCCTGGGTTCCCGGGTTGTTCGTTTCGGGCGCTTTATTACTTACGGTGAACATCTGGATTCAACGACCGGGGCGCTCCACCATTGGGCTGCTACTGATTCTCGCCGGACTTCCCTTTTATCAACGCTGGACCCGACGCAATGCAGTTGCGAAGAGTGCCTGAATCCGGGCACCCGTCGATCGACAGGTCAATGCGATAGGAACTGCCGGCCGGACCAGATGTGTAGCAGAGCACTCCCTGCCAGTAGCGCAAGCGCCGGGAAGACCACCCACGGCAGGAAAATAAGGACGACATCTCCGGGATGTTGGCGCACAAATGGGTTTCTTTCGACAAAGAGCGCAAATAGCAACACACAAATTAGCAATCCCAGCATGGCGATAGAAGGAAAAGCGGCCGCGCCGAGACGTGCTCGGACGCTTCCACCGCCCCGCCGCGACAGGTACGCGCCGAGTGCGCCGAAAATTGGCAATGTGCAGAGCCAAATTACAAACGGTATGAGTGGCGGGGCGGCATGAAACAAGGTCTGCGACATGGGCCAATCTCTGCCCTGCAAAACCAGTAACCAGCCCATGGAACCTGTCAATGTGATGGATCCCGGAAGCCAGAAACTCTTCGTGCGTCGATTCATAAGATCCCCCTCATGCTTCGCAGCGTCGCTCTCCAATTCGAACTGATCCATATTCCCCAGCTTCCGCAATGTCTGCTCCGCTGCATCCCCTTCGGCGATGCCCTCGCTGACGAGCGCATCATAATAGTCCTGAAGGTGACCTGAGATCTCTAGGAGCACTTCCTGATGTTTGCAAGGTTGCAGTGTCCGCCGGGGGAAACGATCGGCCAGCAAAGCGAGCCAGTCAGGCATGCGAGACCTTCACGAGTCGCTTCATCGCGCGTTGAAGGCTTTCCCAGTCATTCCTCAGCGACGCAATCATTTTTTCGCCACGTGGCTGCAGCTGGTAGCATCGACGGCGGCGTCCACTCACACTTGTCTCCCAACTGCCACGCAGCCAGCCTCGGCTTTCCATGCGATAGAGCAAGGGATAAAGCGCCGCCAGGGTAAAGTCGAGGCCTCCGCCTGACCGTTTCTCAATTTGGCGGGCAATTTCATAGCCGTGAAGCGGTCCTTGTACGAGCACGTTTAGGATTGCCAATTCCGCGGTACCACGTTTCAGTTCATTATTGGCCATATAGTTTGCTCTTATATATAAGATACCTATATGAATACGAATGTCAAGTCGAGTTGCGAGACCATGAACGGGATACCTGCGAAGGTGGCGTGGCCGGGTGAAGAGCGCGCCTAGGCAGAAGCGGTTTGGGTGTTGCGCGTATCGCGACGGATAGGCAAAACGGCTGCTTCCGCTCCGGCGCGCACTCGGATGTAGGGGTGGATAGCCTTGGCCATCGCTTCCATCCCGGTTACCAGTCGCGGCCCGGGACGCGACACGTAGCTGTTGGCATCCATCGCGTACACCCGGCCATTCCGTACCGCTGGAATCGTCGCCCATTCGGGTGAAAACGTCAGCGATAGATACTCGTCGCGGGATTGTTCTTTGCTGTAGCCACAGGGCGCGACAATCAGCACATCCGGAGCGGCTGCGATAATCTCTTCTTCGCTTACCCGGAACGAAGGCGCACCCACTCTCCCGATGACGTCGACACCCCCTGCGCGATCGATCATCTCAGGGACCCAGTGTCCGCCAACGTAGAATGGTTGAAGCCATTCGAGCAGAACAACTCGTGGCCGCGAATCGATCGCATCGATGAGAATCTCCAGTTCGCCGACGCGTTCACCGATCATACTGACAATCTGTTCTGCTCTTGCGGTCCGTTTCGTCGTCTCGCCTACCCACAAAATGTCGCGCCAAACGTCCCGCAACTCCCGTGGATTCAGGCATAGCACTTCGGGGCGTTTCCGGAGTCTAGCCAGGGCCGTGGCCAGATCGTCCGGCGACGCGGCACAGACGTGGCACAAGTCCTGAGTGATGATGAGGTCAGGGGCGAGGTCCCTGAGAATCTCCTCATCCACTGCGTACAGACTCTCCCCGCGTGAAATATACTCACGCACCATGCGATCATTTTGGTCCGGCGCCGCACCCTTTGGGATCCGCGACTGAATGACCGGAGTCTTCGTACGAGCGCGCAACGGAAAATCGCATTCGTGACTCACGCCAACAATCTCCTGGTCAAATCCCAGCCCGAATAGAATCTCAGTGGCGGATGGCAACAGCGAAACGATACGCATAATGGCGGACTTTATCACAATTCCCAGCGAATAGATTGCCGCAAAAGGGCAGGAGTCAAAGGCCACTTGGCTCAGTACATGTAGTATTTGCGGCGCGTGACGTCAAATGTACTTAGAACTTTGCCCCAGCCGGCCACAATCTGCTCAGGGGGAATTCCCTCCTGTAGTTGGTGGACGGTTTCGTCATTCCCGAGAAGATCGATCATTTTTGCCGCGTCAAAATGGGTCGGATATTTCTTCAGCAGGACTGCGGCTATCTCCATACCCATGCGCATCGAGCGGACAGCTGCGCGATCGGTAACCTTTATTCCCACCCCGCTGCACTTTTGCCCGGCATAGAGTCCGCTGACCGGTACGAAAGGCTGGTTCGTAAAATGAATCCCGGGCAAGTTCTTCTCGTTCAATTGCGCGGCTACTTCCTCGCCGTCCATCCACGGAGCGCCAAACTCTTCAAATGGTGCTTCCGTTCCCCGACCTACGGAAGCGCCCGCGTTCTGCAGGATCTCCAGACCTGGATACAGAATGGAGCCCTTCAGTGTCCGCAAATTGGGCGAGGGCGGAACCCAGCGAATACCGGTACTCTCAAAGAAATAGCTACGACTCCAGTTCTTCATGCGAATGACGTGTAGGTCGACATTGATGTGGTTCTCTGTTTTGAAAAGCTGCGCCAGCTCGCCGATCGTCAAACCGTAGCGGACCGGCAGCGGAAAATACGCCACAAAACTGGTCTTCTCCGGATCCAGCATCGGGCCCTCAACAATATCTCCGGTAATGGGATTCGGGCGATCCAGCACATAGAATTGGATTCCGTGTTTGGCAGCCTCCTCCATGCAATAACCCATCGTTGTGATGTAGGTGTAGAAGCGCACGCCGGCGTCCTGCACATCGAATACCAGCGCATCAAGTCCCTGCAGCATTTCGTCGGTCGGGCGCAGGTGTTCGCCGTACAGGCTATAGACCGGTAATCCCGTGGACGGATCCTTCGAGGAGGATATTTTCTCGTCGGCGTGGCCCGCAATCCCGTGTTCGGGACTGAATAGAGAAACCAGCTGCACACCGGGTGCGTGCGCCAGCAGTTCTACCGTGGAGCGTCCCTGGAAATCCTGGCCGGTATGATTGGTAATCAGGCCGATCCGCTTCCCTCTCAGCATCGAGAACTTTTCGCTTTCAAGCACGTCCAAGCCGGTTTGCACCCGCCCGGCATGGCTCCTGGACGACGTGCCGCTCTTGGCTTTGCTGCTTGGCCTTTGTGCAACGCTACGACCGCTTCCCGCAGCCAGCAAGCATGCGGTAGCTAGACCGATCAAACCCAAGCGCGAAGCGGAGCGAAATGCCATTCACACTCTCCTGATTGTTTCGTGTTTCCCAATGATATTCTGGAACCTGCCTTCCGCGCTTTGATTGTTCGCGCCCGGTGCGCGTGTTATATACAGTCGAGCAGCGGTCACGGCCACGGGGAAAATTAATGTACAGGCATATTGCCGGACTTTTGCTTCTGCCCGTAATCCTGTTTCTTATGACAACAAAGGCTCGCAGTTACAACCATGCACCAAAATCAGCGAAGGCCAACGGGGCTTCGGCCGAGCGCGGTCAGGGAGCCGCTTCTCCTGGCAAATTGAACCAGGCACAGCAGGAGTGGGTCGACTCCACGCTTCAGAAGATGTCTGTTGAGGAAAAAGTTGGCCAGCTGCTTTTTGCCACATATCACGGCAGCTTCACGGCCACCGATTCTACGGCCTATGCTCAGATGCTGCACAGCGTGAATGACCTGCATGTCGGCGGATTCATCAATGTCACGCATATGTCCCCCCTGGGAATCGTAAAGAGTCAGGCTTATCCGACGGCAGTTCTAACGAACCAGTTGCAAGCAAAATCAAGGCTTCCATTGCTGATTGGGGCTGATTTTGAACGTGGCACCGCGATGAGGCTCGAAGAAGGAACATCGTTTCCCACCCAGATGGCCCTTGCAGCTGCGGGAAATCCCAAAGACGCGTACACCATGGGCAAGGTCACCGCACTTGAATCCCGCGCCGCGGGAGTGCACTGGATTTACGCGCCGGTTGCAGACGTAAACAACAACCCGGGCAACCCTATCATCAATACTCGCTCGTTTGGCGAGGACCCCGGTAAAGTCGCCGAATATGTTTCGGAATTTGTGCGTGGCGTCCAAGAAAATGGTGGACTCGCAACCGCAAAGCACTTTCCCGGTCACGGCGATACGACGGCTGACTCACATATTGATCTGGGGGTGGTGCGCGCCAGTCGCGAACGTCTGGATAAACTGGAGCTGGTGCCGTTTCGAGCTGCCATCGCCGCTGGCGTGGGGAGCATTATGACGGCGCATCTGAACGTGCCGGCTATGGAGCCTGACCCGAGCATACCCGCCACTTTGTCTCACAACATCCTGACCGGTGTGCTTCGCGATCAGCTCGGTTTCCAAGGCCTGGTCGTGACAGATGCCATGGATATGGGCGGAATAACGGTACGCTACGCCCCTGGCGATGCCGCGGTCCGGGCGTTTCTTGCAGGTGCCGATGCCCTGCTGATGCCTCCTGTGCCGGATGCCGCGTACGAGGCGCTGCTGGCCGCCGTGAGCTCGGGCAAAATCTCACAAGAGCGGCTCGACCAGTCGGTTCGCCGTATCCTCGACGCGAAAGCCTTTCTCGGACTTAACGACAACCGGATGGTCGACCTGAATGCGCTCAATGAAAAGTTCGGCCTTGCCGCTTGGCAAGAACAGGCTCAACAGATTTCTGATCGCGGCATCACATTGCTGCGCGACGCTTCACATCGTTTGCCGCTTGATGGCACCAAACCAACGCGTGCTCTGCTGGTCTGTCTATACGCCGATCCCGAACCTTACCCCGGTGAGGATCTTGAGCGCGAGCTGCGCACAAGGTTCGATTCGCTGACTAGCCTTCGTGCGGACACGAAATTCGCAAAAGCCGACACTCTGAAACTCCCTCCGGCGGATTCGTACGATGTTGTCATTCTGGCGCTTTTCGTTCGTGTCAGCGATCGCAAGGGCGATGTTGATGTGCCGGCAGACCAGATTCCTCTGATCGATCAGATTTACAAGAGCGGTAAACCTGTCTTTACCGCATCTTTCGGGAGCCCTTATCTAATCGAACGCTTTCCGCAGGCCGAAACCTGGATCGCTGCCTTCGGGATCAGCGATGTTGCACAGATTTCCATTGCCCGCGCCCTGTTCGGGCAAATTCCAGTTCAAGGACACCTGCCGGTAACGGTTCCGGGGGTCAATCTTCACGCTGGATTTGGAATTGAACTCGCGGCGAATCCGATGACGCTTCAACCTATGGATGAGCGTGCGGAGGCCAAATTGCAACCGGTATTTTCGGTGATTGAAAAAGCGATCGCCGATAAAGCATTTCCCGGGGCCACGCTTGCTGTCGGCTACCGCGGCAAAGTTTCGTTGCATTCGTTCGGAAAACTCAGCTACGAAGTCGATGCGCCGGCGACCAGGAACGAAACGATGTACGATATCGCTTCGCTTACCAAGGTTGTGGTCACTACTACGTTGGTTGAAAAATTGGTCGAAGGTGATTTCGCTTCTCCTTTGAATCTGGACGCTCCCATCGATCGCTACCTGCCTGAATGGGACAATGGTCCGCAACCGGATTGGCGCCGCAAAGTCACCGTGCGTAATCTGATGACCCACACGTCGGGATTGCCTCCATTCAAGGAGTATTGGCGGACATCGACGAGCAAGAAAGAGACCCTTTCCGATATTTTTGTTGAGCCACTTGAATACGAACCTGGCACCAAGGTCCTCTATTCCGACCTCGGGATCATTTTGATGGCCGAGATTATTCAACGGCTGACCGGTCAGCCGCTCAACGAACTGGCGGAACATTACATTTTCGAACCCCTGCACATGCAAAATTCGATGTATCTTCCCCCGAAAAAACTATGGCCTGAGATTGCACCAACGGAAATTGATAATCAGTTGCGGCATCGACTGATACAGGGTGAAGTCCACGATGAGAATGCATTTGCCATCGGGGGAGTTTCCGGGCATGCGGGAGTATTTAGTACCTCGCCGGATCTGGCCGCGTTTTGCCAGATGCTTCTGAATGGCGGAGTTTATGGTCATCGCCGCATTCTGAAGCGTTCTACAATCGTGGAATTTACCGTGCCGCAGGCACTTGCCAAAAATTCGCGCACCCTCGGTTGGGTGGTTCCAACAGAAGGCAGTTCCAGCGGACACTATTTTTCTTCGCACAGTTACGGACATACCGGCTTTACGGGAACCAGCATCTGGATAGATCCGGATCGGCAATTGTTCGTGGTGTTGCTGACAAACCGTGTGAACCCAACGCGCGAGAACCACAAGATCGCCGAGGTTCGCCCGGCAGTTCACGATGCTGTCATCGAGGCGCTTGGTCTGGTCAAGTGATCTGAGCAGCTGCTCTTGAACCTTTTCCGTCAGTTACGGAGACGTTCGCTTCAGATCCTGCGCTGCCTGCTGGACCTGCTCGAGCTTCCCTAGATCTCTCCAGTACTCCCCGTCTACCCGATATCCCTGGATGACTTGCCCTTCGCGAGCCAGTTGCAGGTACGTGTCAACAATCGAAAACACGCCGTCCTGCCGCATCATCGAAAAAATCTGCGGAGAAATAATATGCAACCCGCAAAACGCCAATGGCTTTAACCCACGCGGGTCGCCGGAGACAATTTCTCGATTTTCTTCGCCATTCTTCTGTCGTCCACACAGGTGATTGTCCTGATCGAACAGCAGATAGCGCGAACTCTTTCGTTCTTGAACGGCCAATGTCACAAGCGCCTCTTGCGCTTTGTGTGCCAGCGCCATGCGCTGCAAGTCGACCGTGCTGATGACGTCGACATTATGCAAGACAAACGGTTCATTTCCTGCGGCATCTCGCAAAAAGAACCAGCCTGCTTTCTTCAGTCCGCCCCCAGTATCGAGAAGAATCTGCTCATGTGATATTTCAATGTGGAGCCCAAAATTGTTGTGGATCTTGAGATAGTCGACAATCAAATCAGCGAAGTGGTGCACATTGATAATGATGTCGCGGATGCCAAACGTGCCCAGGCGTCTCAGGGTAATTTCGAGCATCGTGGAACCATTTATCTCAACCAGTGCCTTGGGTCGATCGTTGGTGAGAGGGCGCAGGCGGGTTCCCAATCCCGCGGCTAGAATCATTGCCTTCATTTGCCCATCTTCTCCAACTCGATGTGGCGAACCACAACGTCCAGCCCGGCGCGGAGTCGCAGACGCCTGGCCAGTTGTTCCGCAAGATAGACGGACCGATGCTGGCCTCCGGTGCAACCGAACGAGATCATCAAATTCTTGAAGCCACGCTGCTGGTAACTGCCGATACTGCCATCGACCAGAGACAGCACGCTGGCTAGAAACTGATGGACACTCTCCTGCTGATTCAGATATTCGATTACCGGTAGATCGCGGCCTGTCAGGGGCTTGAATCGCTCTTCGCGACCTGGATTCGGCAGCGATCGTCCGTCGAAAACGAATCCACCGCCATTCCCCGACTCATCTTTCGGGAGCCCCTGGTGAAAGGAAAAACTGAAAATGCGCACGGCCAGCGGCTGTTCTTCCGTTGTCAGCGAATTCAATTTGCTGGAAGCCAGCATGCTCTGAAAAGCGCTGATCAGCGTGGGTAATTCGACTGGCAATTTCACGTTGTGCAGCAGCCAGCGCACATTCTTCATTGCGAAGGGAACGCTCTGCAGGAAATGGGTTTTGCGCTCGTAAAATCCGCGAAACCCGTAGGCACCGAGCGCCTGCAAAATTCGCGCGTAAACATAGGCGTAGTAATACCGTTTAAATTCTTCGCGGTCGACCTTGATGACTTTTCCGAGTTCGTCCAGGTAATGCTCAAGCAGCTCGGTACGCAGTTCTGGTGGCAAATCCGCCTTGGCATCGAACAATAGAGAGGCAATATCGTACTGCAACGCGCCTTTACGACCCCCCTGATAGTCCACAAAAAACGGATTGCCGTCGCGCAGCATGATGTTGCGCGATTGAAAATCGCGGTACAGGAAGTAATCGTGTGGAGCGTCCAGCAGGAAATCCGTTAGCCGGACGAAGTCGTCCTCGAGCGCTTGTTCGTTGAATGGAATGGCTGCCAACCGCAGAAAATAATATTTGAAATAGTTAAGATCCCAGGTAATGGATTGGCGGTCAAAACTCGCGCGTGGATAACAAAGCGAATAATTCAGGTCGCGCCCTGCCTCTACCTGAAAGCGGGGCAGTATCTCGACGACCCTTCGATAAATGTCGGCGACCTGCGGGGCAATCTCCGCCCCAACGCGGTTTTTCGATAGAAGTTCAAAGAGAGTCGTATCGCCCAGGTCTTCCTCAAGGTAGGCGCCGGTCTCGAGATCTTCACCATAGATTTCCGGTACAGGTAAACCATGGGTACGGAAATGCTTCGAGAATTCCAGGAACGCGACATTTTCCTCCAGGACACTGTAGAGCACTCCGATCGCACTCGCTTTCGCATTCGATAAACGGATGATCTTGCGGCCTGATCCGCCGAGGTCTCCCTGCAGGGGCGCAACATGCTCCACAGGCGAATGGAAGTGCCGCTCAAAAAGTTGTTTCAATACGTCCATGAATCGTCTTTCGTAAACCGCAGATTGGACTTGCCGCTCTTGTGCTCATTCATCATAGTTGATTCCAAGCCAGCGCAATGAACGCAGGGACGGCGTGATGTCGTTCCTGTTAATTCTCGGCCCTAAACTGAGCTCGTTTGCAGGGAAATAAACCACTGCACGATATGGACAGTCTCGCTGCAAACCGTTCTTTGTTGAATTCGGCAGGATCGACCAGGCCATCAGAAGATATACTTTAGGAATGCAATCCCGACTAAAAAATCGCCCCGGCGTGACCGAGCGTCGATCGACGGAGCGGCAAAATCCATCCTCACGCGGTCTCGATCGCATGTCCTCCAAGGAAATTGTGCGCCTGATGAACCGCGAAGATCACAAAGTTGCGACGGTGGTGCAACGTCAGCTTCCAGCGATCGCCCGCGCGGTGGACGGCATCGTGAAGCGCTTGCAGCAGGGGGGCCGATTGATCTACGTCGGCTCAGGGACCAGTGGGCGCATCGCGGTACTCGATGCTTCGGAATGCCCGCCAACCTTTGGCACCTCCCCGCAGCTAGTTCAGGCCTTGATCGCAGGCGGAGAGAAGGCCGTGAAAGGTTCTGTGGAAGGTGCGGAGGACCGGCCTCAGGATGCAGTGCGTGACCTCAGGAAAATAGACCTGAACAGGACCGATGCGCTGGTCGGAATTGCTGCAAGCGGCTCGACACCCTATGTCTTAGGGGCGGTACGGTACGCGAATCAGAAGCGAGCACTCACGGTAACTGTTACATCGAACAGGAATTCGCCTCTGGAAAAGGCCGCAAAAATCGGGATTACATGTGAAGTTGGTCCCGAAGTGCTGACCGGTTCCACCAGGCTAAAGGCTGGCACTGCGCAAAAAATGGTATTGAACATGCTCTCTACCGCAACGATGGTTCGGCTAGGGTACGTTTACGACAATCTGATGATCGACCTGGGCCTTGCAAACACGAAACTTAGGAATCGAGCACAGCAAGTTCTTAAAGCTGCCACAGCCAGGGACTCGTCCGCAGTGGAACACGCTCTGCGGCAAAGTAAACACGATCTGCGGGTAGCCCTGGTGATGCTGAAAAGGGGTATAACGGCCCCGGCGGCAAGAAGAGAACTGACGGCGAGCGGCGGGAATTTGAGAAGGGCCTTGGGCGAAACAGCGGCATCGAGGATATCCGGAAAATCGAATGGATAGGTTCAGAATACGCGGCGGGAAGCCGCTCCATGGAACGGTGCGCATCAGTGGCGCAAAAAATTCGGCGCTGCCTGCGATGGCCGCGACTCTGTTGACCGAAGAGCCTGTCACCTTGCGCGGCTTGCCTATGGTTCGTGACATCGTCACCATGGCAAAATTACTTGCTTTCATGTCGGCAAAGGTTTCCACCGTCGAGTTTCCGGCCAAGGATTATACGGTCCAGGCTGCTTCGCTCAATGATGCCGTAGCCCCTTACGAGCTCGTTAAAACCATGCGTGCATCGATTCTCACTCTTGGTCCGGCCATTGCCCGCTCGGGAGTGGCACACGTTTCCCTCCCCGGGGGTTGTGCGATCGGCGCGCGTCCTGTCGATCTTCATCTGGCCGCGCTCAATAAGATGGGGGCAAATATCACGACGCAACACGGCTATATTCAGGCGAAAGTTCCTAATGGCGGCCGCCTGCGCGGCGCACACATCGTGTTTGAAAAAATCACCGTGACGGGCACGGAGAATATTCTGATGGCTGCCGCCCTGGCGGATGGGGAAACTGTCCTCGAAAACGCAGCTCGCGAACCCGAAATCACCGATCTGATCCAGCTGCTGCGCAAAATGGGTGCTGACATTCGGGGGGAGGAAACGTCAACTCTGCGCATTCGTGGAGTCACGAAGCTGCACGGTGCGGAGCATACCGTGATTCCCGATCGTATCGAGGCTGGCACGTTTCTGATTGCCGGAGCCATCACTCGGGGCGACCTCACCCTCACTCATTGTGCGCCGGCGCACCTTGGCGCCCTGCTGGCAAAGCTGGACACGGCTGGCGTGCCAATTGAAGTCCTGGATTCGTCCACGCTGCGCGTTCGTGGCGCTAAAAAACTGGTTGCCGTTGACGTGACGACAGAGGAATATCCGGGGTTTCCTACCGACATGCAGGCGCAGTACATGACACTTGCCACCCAAGCCGAGGGCACCTCGATCATTACCGAAACAATTTTCGAAAACCGTTTCTTGCATGCCAGCGAAATGATCCGCATGGGCGCGAAAATCGATATTGACGCTCGGCGTGCGGTTGTTCGCGGCCCGGCCCAGCTTTCCAGCACAACGGTGCAGGCGTCGGATCTGCGTGCCAGCGCCGGATTGGTGCTCGCTGCCCTTGTTGCATCCGGCGAAACCACGATCGAGCGCGTCTATCACATTGATCGTGGTTACGAACGGATCGTGGAAAAACTTCAGGCTGTCGGCGCGGATATCGAACGTATCCACGCCCCAGCTTTGTAGGTTCTCCTACCGGCAAAATTCGCCGATTTCTGGTACACTCCACACTCTGATTTGTGAGGATGCCGGGTGATGACGAATCACCGTGCAGAATTTGCTGGGGGAGGTACCATCATGCGAAATACTGGACTGTTGATCAAGATCGATGCCGCCATCGCAGAAAAGAATCTTCTGAAGCATCCGTTTTATCAGGATTGGCAAGCTGGCAAACTCAGCCGCGAATCGTTACAGCTTTATGCCGCACAGTATTATCGTCACGTCGAAGCTTTTCCTAAGCACCTTCGGGTTCTGGCAGCCCGAACCGAAGGGAGTCTTCTGGGCATCGTAATGGAAAACCTCGCGGAAGAAGAAAACCCATCGGCATCGCACCCGAAACTCTGGCGCGATTTTGCTGCCGCACTCGGTGTAAGCGAGGACCATGTGACCTGCTGCCCCGCGCTTCCTGGCACGCAAAACGTCGTCGAAACATTTCGCGAAATCGTCGGCGATCGCACCGTCTCTGAATCTGTCGCGGCCCTGTACGCGTACGAATCGCAAGTACCGGAAATCGCCACTACCAAGATCGAGGGTCTTAAAAAGTTTTACGGTATCGATTCGCCTGCTGGCCTTGCCTATTTTGCCGTTCACGAGCAAGCCGACAAGGAACATCGAGCGGCGTGGCGCCAGTGGCTCGAAGAACATGCCTCGGGAAACGAAGAAGAAATTCTCGCCACGACGAACGAAGCCCTCGACGCGCTCTGGGGCGCGCTCGATGCCGTTCACTGCACCTGCACCAACTAGCTGATACCGCCAGAAGCATAAGGCTTCCGGAATCGGACGCCCTGGCAGTCCAGCGCTGCTACTTGCTCCACACCCCGGTCAGGAACAGGTAGCGATCCCGGTGTTGGTCTGGACTTACCTTGGATTCGACATTCAAGAACATCACCGGCCATTCACCAGCGGATTGATACTGCGGCCACTCCGGAACGCCTTGTCCGTTCGGATTTCCAGTTTTCGCAAAATTCGACCAGAATTTTTGCATCTGTGCGCTCAGTGCCCGATCCTCTGCGCGCCAGGGATGCGATTTGTCCACATCGAACGATCCAAACACGTAGGGAATTTCGGCCGAGTGATATGCTCCCATACTTGCCGATTTATCCCCGGTCGCAGGAGGGGCAAGATCGAATCGATATCGATACACTGGCGAATTACCGGTCGTCCTCTGTGCTTCGAGCCATCTCCAGGTCGACCATGCGATAAACCGATCGCCGGCGAGATCTTCCATCGATCGCCGCGCAATGTCGTTGCTCGTTGCCGGATATAAAGCCAACACTTCTTGCGCCTTGTCTCCAAATTCCTTCTTTACCATGGCGGTAAGGTCTGCGATCGCACTGCCAGGCGATTCGTTCATGACGGCAAAACTGCCTTCGTCGTGATTCCATCCTGCCAGCAGCGGTACCTGGCTCTGCTTTCCCGCGGCAAAGATCGCAGGGATAGAGTCGGGCAGGAAATATCCATCAACACACTCATCAAAACGCGTCCGGTCGTTGTCTGTTGCAGGTTTGAGTACGAAATCCAGTAGCGTTTTTGCCGGCAGGGCTCGCAATTCGGTGAGATTGTTTGCATGAACGGTATTGGTCACAAATTCCAGATCTTTTTGTGCACGAGCTTCCGCGGGGAGGGATGGAAGCGAATTGCTACCAAATGCCGCGCCGCTTTCTCCGATCGCACGGTGAAACAGCCCCTTCGCTAGCGGAGAGGCCATCAAGGCGCTGACCGAAAATGATCCTGCGCTTTC
Source organism: Candidatus Acidiferrales bacterium (assembly GCA_963723725.1). Taxonomy (GTDB): domain Bacteria; phylum Acidobacteriota; class Terriglobia; order Acidiferrales; family UBA7541; genus Acidiferrum. The sequence goes on along the minus strand of CAVRSA010000003.1, from coordinate 648,605 downwards.
TCCAAAAATCGTTACGTTTCCCGGGTCCCCGCCGAACGCTGAAATGTTTCGATGTACCCACTCGAGCGCCGCGAGTTGATCGAGCAAGCCGTAATTCCCGGCCGAGTGATGCGCCGACTCTTTGATCAATTCCGGCAACACCAGGAAACCGAAGATCCCCACTCGATAGTTCATTGAGACAACAACAACGCCCTGCTTCGCCAGCGAAGAGCCATCTTGTCTCGGCTCTGAAGTCGCGCCTGATTGGAATCCACCTCCATAAATCCACACCATCACAGGGAGCTTCGCGCCTTGTTTCTGGGCGGTGGTCCAAACGTTCAGCGTCAGGCAATCCTCGCTTGGTCCCGGATCACGAAACACCATGTCCGGATATATCGGCCCCTGCATGCAGCGTGCACCAAACTCGACAGTCTTGCGGACTCCCTTCCATTTTGCGGCAGGCACGGGCGCTTTCCACCGTAAATCGCCCGTAGGAGGAACCGCGTACGGAATGCCCAGGAATGCGCGCACATCCCCGGATGTCTTCCCTTCCACCACTCCGCTGTCGATCTTCAGTTGCTGGGCATGGAGGACCCCGGCCCAAGAGCAAAGAAACATCAAAACATGGTGTGCGCTTCTGAAATATTTCTTCGTGGTCATCTGAGTTCTCCGAACGGTGCACTTTAACATATCAGCACAGCGCGAAAAACTGGCTACAGTTCTGAGCGCGCGGAGGAAGGGCGTGGAGTGGCTTCGGGATCGGCGGGACGGTGGAACGATCGCCAGAACAATCGGGCCAGCTCTACCCCGCCGCGACAGTTCTGGATTGAACAAGAAAAAAGGGCCCCTGCAAAATAAAGGGCCCCTTTTCCAAGCAGTTTGTGTCAGAGGTCAGTTGCTTTCGCTGTCACCCGGCACGGACGCCGTTTCCGCGGGCGCTGCCGGAGCCGATGTTGCGTCCTTCTTGCCAAGCCCCTGCTTTTCGCGCGCTTCCTTGATAAGGGCTTTTCGCGAGAGCCGGATCTTGTTGCCTTCGATTGCCAGAACCTTGACCAGAACCTGGTCACCCAATTTTAGTTCATCGCGAACGTCGCGGATGCGATGCTCGGAGATTTCGCTGATATGCAGCAAGCCGTCAGTGCCGGGAAAAAGTTCCACGAACGCGCCGAATTCAGCGAGTCGTACAACTTTGCCCAGATAAGTCTTGCCAATTTCCGCGCTGGCCGTAACGTCGCGAACCATCTGCAACGCCTGGTCGCCGCCCGCTCCGCTGGTCGAGAAAATATGCACGGTACCGTCTTCCAGTACGTCGATTTTTACACCAGTCTGCTCGATGATGGACTTGATCTTCTTTCCGCCCGGACCGATCAGATCGCGAATCTTGTCGGTAGGAATGCTCAACTTGTACAGCCGAGGTGCATAGGCCGAAATTGTTGTACGGTGCGAGCTGAGTGTGCTTTCCATGATGTCCAGGATATGGAAGCGTGCCTTCTTTGCCTGAGCCAAGGCTTCCCGCATCATCGCAATCGTGATACTGGTAACCTTGATGTCCATCTGCAAGGCGGTAATGCCTTCACGTGTGCCGGCAACCTTGAAATCCATGTCGCCGTAGTGGTCTTCCGCGCCTGCGATATCTGTCAGGATCGAATACGAAGCGTCATCACCGACAACCAAGCCCATCGCAATTCCTGCGACCGGCGACTTCATCGGTACACCCGCATCCATCATAGCCAAGGAAGCGCCGCACACTGTTGCCATCGACGAGGAACCGTTTGATTCCAGGATGTCGCTGACCACGCGCATGGCGTAGGGGAAATCCACTTCGGGTGGAAGCAAGTTCGCAACTGCACGTTCCGCCAATGCCCCATGGCCGATTTCCCGGCGTCCTGCGCCGCGAACCATTTTCACTTCGCCAACGCTAAACGGGGGGAAGTTGTAGTGCAGCATGAAGCGCTTGAACATATCCTGTTCGAAGAGCAAATCGAGCCGCTGCATGTCTTCCTTGGTTCCCAGGGTCAAGGTGGCCAACGCTTGCGTTTCGCCACGGGTAAACAACGCGGAGCCGTGTACACGGGGTAGCAACCCAACCTCGCAGGTAATCTTGCGAACCTGGTCAAACGCGCGTCCATCCGGACGGCGCTTGGCCTTCAGCACGTCGTTGCGGAAAATTTCTTCGCGCAAACGCTCGAAGGCACGCTTGGTCAGGATCAGCTTTTCTTCGTCTTCTTCCGGAACAGCCTTGTAGATCTCTTCCTTCAAGGCATCCACGAGATTGTAGCTTTCCTTCTTCGGATGCTTTTCGGTGTTCACTGCGTCCTGCAGTTTTGCGCCGTAGTTCTTCTTCAAGCTGTCGAAGATTGCCTTGTCAAAGGGCAGCGGAGCAACTTCCACCTTCTTCGGCTTCAACTGCGCGTGCAGTTCCTTGATTGCAGCGATGATGCGCTTGATCTGGGCATGGCCAAATTCGAGCGCTTCGGCGATCTGTTCTTCGGAGACTTCAAAGGCACCGGACTCCACCATCACGATGCCGTTTTCTGCTCCGGCAATAATGATGTTCATCTTGCTGGTCTTCTGCTCCGCAATCGATGGGTTCACGACGAGATTTCCATCCAGCAAGCCAACGCGAACCGCCGCGATTGGATCGGTGAACGGAAGGTCGGAGATATAGGCCGCAGCCGACGCCGCCGTTACAGCAATTACGTCCGGGTCATTTTCGCTGTCCGCGGAAAGAACCATTGCGATGATTTGTGTCTCATTTCGCCAGGCATCGGGGAAGAGCGGCCGCATCGGTCTGTCAATCAGTCGTGAGACCAGAATTTCACGCTCCGTTGGACGACCTTCCCTTTTGAAGAAACCGCCCGGAATCTTACCCGCTGAATAGGTGTTTTCCCGGTAATCCACCGTCAAGGGCAGGAAATCCCGGTCGATTGGCTTGGTGGACATGCAAGCGGATACTAGAACCACGGTATCGCCGTATCTTGCTGTCACTGCGCCATTTGCTTGTTTTGCGATCTTGCCGGTTTCAAGGATTAGGTTCCGTCCACCAACGTCGAGCGTTACCTGAAATGGAGCTGGTATGTGATTGTTCTCTGACATGTTTCTTCCTTTGGCTCCTCTTCTGAAGAGCTGTTCTGCAGGGACCTCCCTGCAATGCATGGGAAGAAAAGAAGTGGGTTTGCCGCGCTACAGTCCGCGGCTCGTTACACCAGTAGAAACGCGCCTACCCTGTTTGCAAAGGCAAAATGAATTCACGCCCGATCGCTTCAAGATCGAGAGACAGACTCCGTTGGGAATTTGCACTTTCGTGAGTTTTGCAAGTACTCCCGCAATCGGCGGGATTCCAATTACTTGCGCAGGCTAAGACGTTCCACAATCTGATGATACCGATCCGGGTCCCGCCGGTTTAGATAGTCCAGCAGGCGCCGGCGCTTGTTTACCATCATAATCAGCCCGCGGCGTGATGCATGGTCTTTCACGTGGGACTTGAGGTGCGAAGTCAGATAGCTGATCCGCTCGCTCAAGAGTGCAATCTGCACCTCAGGCGATCCCGTATCCTTTACATGCGTCCGGAATTGTTCGATCAAGCCAATCTTAACGTCGCTCAAGTGCCCTCACCGTCGTCCCTTTAAAATTTCCTCTTTTCTTCAACTATCCAAAGTTAACATAGGTGCGTTCTACGTGTAAAGCCTTAGAAACACGGCGCTCGCCCCGTTTTACGCGGCCAAATCCCATCCTTGCCGCACGAAACGGGTTCTTTTCGATGCGTGCCGCGGACCGTCACACGCTTCTAACGCTTTTGCTTGCAACCATTCGGCAAATCCGGTTGAATGTCCTGTGGGTATTCGATCGCGCTCGTGATCCGTCAAATCTTCTCGGTCACTCACAAAAGGAGTACTTATGCGTAAAGTAAGCCTAGCAGTTGCTTTTTGTTGCCTGGGATTGGCATTTCTCGCTGTGTCCTGCGGAGCTCAGGATAAATCCAAGCGGCCGAGCCCTCCGGCCACGGCTACGGTTGATCTTGGAGGTACCAAAATTACCGTAGACTATTCCAGTCCGCGGTTGAAGGGCCGCCATGTGGGCGGAGAAATCGCTCCATACGGCCAGGTTTGGCGAGTCGGAGCGAATGAGGCCACGACGTTTGTGACCACGGGCAACGTAACGGTTGGAGGAACTGCCGTTCCCGCCGGGAGCTATACGATTTTCGCCATTCCCGAAAAGGACAAGTGGACCTTGATTATCAGCAAGAAGACCGGTGAGTGGGGCACGGACTATGCTGGTCCATCCGCAGACCTCGCGCGCATTCCCATGAAGGTTTCGACGCTTCCCTCTTCCGTCGAGAATTTCACGATTTCCTTTGAAAAGACCGGGATGGGTGCCAATCTGAATCTGGATTGGGATACAACTCGCGCATCGGTAGCCATCGGCAAGTAAATTCAAAATGGAGCGGCACAAGCCAATTCCCGTAGCTCCCGATGTCGTCCCTCATTTGCCCCAATGGCAAATGAGGGATTTTGCTTATGGAGTTGCCAGGGGCTTCACGCCAGCGCCCATGGCATAAATCACCGATTCCGAAATTCCATCGATCTTCAGCGCGCGCTCTACCGCCGTATCTTTCATCGCGATCGTGCAGAACGGTGCCAGCCCCAACCATGTCGCCGTTAGGCAAAATGTCTGGCAGAGATGCCCCGCTTCGATCAGGATCGCTCGATACGCGCGCGCATAATCGTACTTCCACTGCGTGCGAGCAAAAATGGCCGTCAGAAATACTACGAACGCCGCATCCTGAAACCACCACTGCCCTGCCAGGTAGCTCTGTATATTCGCCGCCGAAACACCGCTCTGGATTCTCTGCAGTTTCCGACCGATTGCGTCGTAGTGATAGATTCCAGGCTTGACTCCCGCAACTCTTCTGACCATGACGTAGGTTTCCAGGGGATGCAGGGCCCCACCTGAAGGAGACGTCTTCTGAGCCAGCTTTCCGGCTCCGGCAACACTCAGCCACGTCTGCACGGCGAACGACAATCCCATCAACGTAGCGAACTCCTCTCGCTTCACGGGCTTCGAAGAGAACTTGCGGCAAGTACGGCGCTGCAGAAGAACTCGCGTGAATTCAGATTCCCGCGCAATTTCGGGGAGTTCTACAACCGGCGCACCGGGATAGCCCTTTCCCGGCCGGGGTAGGGATCGCGATTCGATCAACTCGGAAATATATTCGATCTCTCCGCCGGAGATCTTGTCCGCGTAGGCGTCTTTCGTGCTCAGGTGAAAAAATGCTGCCGATGGATTCCACTCACCCCATTGGCGCAGGGCACGATCGCCAGGCGATGCCACAAGCGGTGGTTTCTGGTTGGATGATTCGAGCAGCGTTTGCCTCGTTAATACGTCGACGCTCGTTCGCAAGGACTTCGATGTATATTCTGGCCAGCGTTTGAATATTGCTTCAATGGACTGCCAGTGGTGGCAAAAGTCCAGAAAGGCCACGGCTTCCGCAGAGGCTGCGGCGACCTTTCCCGTCAGATAGTTTTGATAGCGAAGATGATTCCCTTTCCAGTACAGCACCAGAAAAGGAGAACGACGGTAATATTTTGCTGTGCGGCTCACACGGCGTCTTTCCGAAACTACGACTTCACACCGGGCAGCAAAAGCAAAATCAGATGCCGGTATAGTCGTGCGTCATTTTCCCATTTTTGCAGGTTTGGATTAGGATATTCATTGCCTTTATTTGAACAGCGATCTGCTTCTTGCCGGCCGCGTTTACCTTGTTTTCGAGCTTCTGCAGTTCAGCCTTCTTTTTCTTCAACTCGAGGTTCACGGACTTGTAATCGACCACATATTGCTTTCCAGTTGCTTGCTTTGGCATACGCCCTCCACACTTCCAACAATCGTTGGCTCCAAGAGACCCAAGGGAGCGCAGTTTAAGCGACCGAATGGCGCCCGTCAAGATTTTGGCGAGGTCACTGCGTAGAATCCAATTTTCTTCAGCAAAGCCTCAAATCGCGGGTTTCCGTGCAGAAACAGAAATTGCGGGTGCACCATCAAATTAGCCAACCGGGCGTTGCGTTCTTCATATCCCTGCTCCAGCCAGTTGAGGGTCTGGGTCTGGTCGCGCTGGCCTGCATAAACCATCGCCCAGTCGTAACTAGAGACGTAGCGGCTTCCCTCGAGATGCTTGAACTCCTCAACGATGTCCATCCCTTCCTGTTTTCTCCCTGCCCGAAAATACGCATTCGCCAGTTCCGACTTGCGCGGAACGCTTGAGGGCTCGAGAGAGACATTCCTTCGAAACGCCTCGATGGCCGACTCATACTGCCCTTTTTCAAGATAAGCCTGACCGAGATAGCCGTAGGAAACGCCGAAACTGGGGTCGAGTCGTAGAGTTTCTTTCTGTGCCTCAATGGATTTATCGTAGTTCTTCGCGAGGTAGTAGCACCACCCCACATTTGCGTTGATAATGAGGGACTTGGGATCGATATCCCGCGCGAGCTTCATCTCCGTTTCTGCTTCGTCTTTTCGGCCCAAAGCCGCAAGGTACAGGCCGTACCAGTGCAGCCCTTGCGCGAATCCCGGGTTGAGCGCAATGGCCCGCTGAAATTCACTTTCGACCCCCTGCAACTCCAGGTTGTAAAAGCGGATTGCCGCCAAAACCGAATGAGCTTCCGCCAAGCGGTCGTCCAGTTTGAGCGCTTTTGCGACATTCATCTTGGCAAGGGGAACCGTATCCTTAGCCGGCCTCATCTGATAAGAACCCATGTTCAGGTACACTTCAGCCAATCCCGCATACGCCCCGGCAAACGTCGGGTCTTTATCGATCGCTTTCTTGAAGTAATCTTCCGCGGCGAGGAAGCCCTCTTGCGTGCGCTTCGCGGATTCAAACCGGCCTTTCAGGTAATCTTCATAGGCTTCAGGGACGACGCTTCGATTCCTCGCCAGCTCCGTCTGCTCCTCGCTCGTCAACTGCACGGAAATGCCACGCGCGATCGCAGTCGCAACATCGCTCTGCAAGGCCAAGACGTCGGCGTACTGCCTCTCAAAACTATCGGACCATAACGACCCCTCGATATTCGTCTGGATCAGCTTCGCAGAAATCCGAACGCGGTCTTTGACGCGCAATACGGAACCTTCCACAATCGCATCGACGTGCAGTTCCTGAGCAATGTCCTGCAGCGACTTTTTCGGATGCTTGTACTGCATGATCGTGGTGCGTGAAATTACCCGTAGTTTCTTGATCTGTGAGAGTTCCGTGATCAGGGCGTCGGTCATTCCATCTGCAAAATAATCCTGCGACGGATCACCCGATAGATTTTCGAGGGGAAGCACAGCAATGGCCTGAATCGCCCCAGGCACCGGCAACGCTCTGGAAATCCTGCGTTCCTGCAACCAATAGCCGAGTCCCAAAGCAAGAATACCCACGCCCACTACCAGCAGCAGATTTCGGATTGTCCAGATGCTGCTGGACGGATTCATAACCGTCAGGAATTTCTGGGTCCGGGAAGCGGTTCCCGCCGTCTCGAGAGCAGCGCGTACTTCCCCCGCGCTCTGGTATCTCTGGCCAGGATCCTTACTGAGACACTTGTCGAGGACGCTTTGCATCACCGCGGGGATTGGCTGAATAATGGGCGGTTGCTTCTCGCGCAGAATTGCCGCGCTCAATTCATAGGCTGTCGCGCCACGAAACGGTCGACGGCCGGCGACCATCTCATAGAGCAGGACACCCAGGGACCAGATATCGCTCCGTTCATCTCCTTCCTGCCCCTTGAACACTTCCGGTGCGACGTAAGGCAAGGTCCCGGTAAAGGTATGCTGCGATTCCCATGATTGATCGAAGCGGGTTGTTCCGTCGCCGCCACCGGGATCGAGCCGCCTTGAAATTCCAAAATCGAGGACTTTCAGAAGGCCGGTCGGCGTGATCATGACATTGGCCGACTTCAGATCTCGATGAACGATACCCCGGCTATGTGCATGGCTTAGCGCTTCTGCAAGCTGGATTCCGTATCGTTCGACCTGCTCAAGCGCCATCCCTGTAGAATTAATTTCCGCAGTGAGCGGCTTCCCTTCGACAAATTCCATCGCGATGTACGGCCTGCCGTCGGCCTCACCCACCTCATACACGGTGCAAATGTTGGGATGGTTCAGTGCGGAAATGGCGCGTGCTTCTTCCAGAATTTTTTCGTGGCTGGTGGTGCTTCCGGTAGCGAGGAGCCCGAGAAATTTCAGCGCGACGTCGCGTTGCAGTTTTTCATCATGCGCCCGGTAGACAACCCCCATCCCACCTTCACCGAGCTTTTCCTTAATGACGTAATGCGCGATTCGCTGGGCGATCATAGCGGAGATAGAATGCAGTTGACCACACCCGCCACCGGGTATCAAGCAAAAGGGTTGGGTGCCCTACACTAAATTGTGTAACTTGTTCGTCCCCCGATCGACCAGAACGACCGCGCCTACGACCATCGTCGCAGCGACTACAACCTTGACGGTCATCGCCTCGCCTCCGTACGCCCAGCCGAGCAGCACGGCAACGACTGGGTTCACATAGGTGTGCGTCGATACCAGCGTCGGCGAATAGTGCTCGAGTAGCCAGTTGTAGCAGGTGAATGCCACGATCGATCCGAATACAACAAGATACGCAAACGCCGCGCCCGATCTTGCAGTTACCCGCCCAATTGAAAAATCCCTTCCTTCGCCGACAAGGGTTCCGGTCACGATCAGCATCGCAGCTCCCGACAACAGGGAAAGCGCAGACAATAAGAGTGGATTTCCTGATAGGCGGGACTTTCGCGAATAGATGATTCCCACAGACCACGAGAACGCTCCGACAAGTACCGCAATCGTGCCCAGCATATTTCCTCGAGTGACCGAATCGGGCGCAGCCCCACTCGCTAGCACCCCGACGCCTGCCAGGCCGAGCAGGATGCCAGCGACGAGCATCCCGTTCAGACGCAAGGTTCGGGCAGCCACTGAAGAAAGCAGGAAAACGAATATTGGTTCAATGGCGATCAGCAAGGAGGCCTGGCCGCTCGGTACCACAAGTTCCGCCCAGTGCAGTGATCCGTGACCCACCAGAAAGAAAAAGAAGGCGATGACGACGCTGGCTCGGAGCTGCGCAGCCGTCGGCCGCATTCCCTTTGCTAACGCCCACACCAGCAAGACCGACCCGGCCAGCAGGTGCCTGAACCCTGCCGTATAGAGAGGGGGAATTGTTTCGACCGCGTAACGAATCGCCAGGTACGTCGATCCCCAGATGATGTAAATACTCGCAAAGGCCAGAACGACGTAGAGACGTCGAGCAACCGGCACGGCAGCTCTGCTCTGAACGACTTTACTCGAGGCGGTTTCCACGGCGCTCGGAGTGTATCCCATTCGGACAGCTCCCCGTGTAATGATATAACTCTGTTATACTCATTACATGGAGTGATACAATACACCCGATCGTGTAATGGGTCAAATGTATTTATCTCATTACGATGAACGCCAATTCCAATCCGTTTGTCGCGCATGGTTACGGTGAAGGAGCCTCCTGGCAGGACCTCGTGAACAGCGAGCACTGGGACGGCTTCGGACACTTCACCGACATGCTCGACAAACCCGAGTGGGTGAACTCGTTTCTGGACTTTTGGGGATTTCGTGTTCCCTCGCAGGATCCGTTTCCGGTTGAGGAATTTCGGGCACTCCGCTCGCTCTTGCGGAAACTCGTTGAGAAGGCGGCCAGTGGCAAGAAATTGCGTCTGGAACAACTGGCGCCCTTGAACGACTGGATGAAGGTGCGCCTGACACCGAGACTCGAAGAGGATCAAAGCGGGCTGCGGATCAATCTGGAGACTGTCCAATCAGGCTGGACTACGGCGCTTGGCAATATCGCCTATTCCTTTGCGCAATCCTTGGTTGCTTGTGGCCAAAGCCGGCTGCGGATCTGCCAGAACAGCGATTGCCGCTGGATCTTCATCGATAAGACCAAGGGGAATATACGTCGCTGGTGCAATACAGCAACCTGTGGAAACCGTGAACGAGTCCGCAAGTCGCGCGCTGGCGCCAGGCGTTGAACTGGTTTTCATCATTCGGATTATCGCGCCGGAGAGGCAGCGGCCGGCTTGCGGAATATGACGCAGTAATCGTCGTTCGGCCAGGTATTATAAATCTTTTCCACCGAAAATCCCGCCGCAGTCAATTCTCCGATCAGGATCTTCTGCGGTATTCCGTGGCCGCCACGGTTTGCTGGTACACCGCTAACGGGATCTGAAAGCGTGAGCCACGCACGTGGAGGGAAATCGATAACCGCCAACAGGCCGCCAGCCTTCAACGACCTGTACAAGCTCGCGTCCATCTCGACAGGCGCGGTCAGATGGTGATACACCCTTCGAAGCAGGATCCCGTCACAGCAAGCAGGCGGAAGATTGGTGTCTTTTTCTGCTGCCGCCAGTACTTCAAAATTCTTCCAGCTGCGGCGAGCCAGTTCCTGCCTTAATGCTTCCAACTTCTTCGGATCGAGTTCGGTAGCATAGACCTTCCCGCTCGGATCGACGTACGTGTGCGCGGCAAAAGCGAGTTCTCCACCGCCGGCACCGACATCCGCGATTACGTCTCCCTGTTTCCAGTCCATCGCCTTGGCCAACAGTGCGGTCTCGTTGCTGGGCACGGTAGCTGCCGACAAGAGTAAACAGGCAAACAGGGACGGGACCGACAGAAATCCCTGCCGTATGGCACTCTGCCCTTTGTTTCTTACTCTATTCAATTTCACTCATGATTTCTGGTTGCGTACGAGAGACAAAAATTCATCCCGGGTCTGCTTGTTGTGCCGGAACGATCCTAGCATCGCACTGGTCACTGCCTGTCCGTGTTGCTTCTCCACGCCACGCATCTGCATGCACAGGTGCCGGGCTTCGATGATTACCCCTACACCTTCCGGGCTGATTTTTTCCTCGATAGCCTGTGCGATCTGGCTCGTCATGCGCTCCTGAATCTGCAAGCGCCGGGCGAACATATTCACCAGTCGCGCGATCTTGCTGAGGCCCAGGACGCGCTTGTTCGGCAGATAGGCTACGTGAGCCTTGCCAAAAAACGGCAGCAAATGATGCTCACACAGACTGAAGAACTCAATGTCCTTGACCACGACCATTTCGTCGTACGCCACGCTGAACGTAGCGCCATTCAATACCGAATCGAGATTCTGGTGATAGCCGCTGGTGAGAAACTTGAAGGCCTTTTCAAAGCGCTCCGGTGTCTTGCGCAGACCTTCACGGTTGGGGTCTTCACCAACGTGTGCGATCATCTTGCGGACCAGATCGGCAATCGTCTCCTGCGGCAGTGCCAGCTTGCTGTCGTCGTGTAACACTAGTTCCGTCGGCTTGCTCATTTTTGTCACCCTCGTGTCAGTTTGCCTAATGGTATTCAAAGCTTCTCCCCGGCATATTCGAACGCGTTATTCCCAGTTTCCTCCACGCGCACGCGTTCGAGTTTGGCCATTGGAAAGTTTTTCAGGCGCTGATAAATCTCAACGCAAACATTCTCCGTAGTCGGTACTCGATCGCGAAAAGCAGGAACCTCTTCGTTCAAGGAGCGGTGATCGAAAGCCGCGATCACTTCCCTTTCAACGAACTGATCGAGGTCCGACAAGTTCACGATCATTCCCGTAGCCGGATTCACCGTCCCTGACACGTTGATCTCCACTACGTAATTATGCCCGTGCCCATGCGGGTTATTGCACTTGCCATAGACACGAGAATTTTCCTCGGCGCTCAACATCGCACTATGCAGCCGATGCGATGCCGCAAATTTGTATCGCCGTCCAAGCTCAATCTTGATCTGATTGCTCACCGGGAGTCCGCACCGTTGCGGTACACATCCGCAAACAAGTCCGGCGTCTCATACAGCCGCACCTTGTGCAGGCGCCCTTCCGTGATCTTGGTTTCCAGCAAATTCCAGATGACCCGCGAAATGTTCTCGCACGTCGGGATCTGCCCAGCCAGTTCGGGCACCTCGTAGTTGAGGTGGCGGTGGTCCATGCGCTGCATGACTTCTCGCTCCAGAATTTCTTTCAGCCGTTTCAGATCGAGAACCATACCCGTAACAGGATCGGGCTCCCCCGCAACGGTCACTTCCAACGTGTAGTTGTGACCGTGCCCGTGGGGGTTGTTGCACTTTCCGAATATGCGTTTGTTCTCCTCCGCGCTCATGTCCGGATTGTGGTAAATGTGCGAGGCAGAAAACTCGATTTTGCGCGTCAAATAGACCATAGAATCCCTACCTCTTCGATGCACCGGAGGTACCCACAGGATACTCCCTGCCCTTCCAGGCAAGAACGCCCTTCCGGTAGCTGAGAAAGGACGCAAACAACACGGCAACATACAGCAGTTTTCCGGGGATCCCGTACCAGGTGAGATTGCTTGCAAAGTGGTTACGTTCAAGTTCGCGGCTGTAGAGTCCGAACCAGATTCCCAGGGCAATGAGGGAAGTCAGAATCGCGAGATGCCAGTCATGGCTCCACCACCATACCCCGGCAACCATTGCGGCCAGCAGGACAAGGGGGAGCGCCGCGATGACCATCTCGCGCGAGATGGTCGCGAAGTTCCCGCCCATCAGTCGATACAGGTTCTTTTTCCACCCTTGCCACATGGCGCCGAACTCGCGGTACATTCGCACGCTGACGATTCCTCTTCCGCTCGCGAACCAGATTCGAAAGCCAGCTTCTTTGACGCGCCTGGCCAGCGCGACGTCCTCCAGAACTTCGCCGGAAACAGCGGAATGGCCGCCTACGGTGTCATACACGCTACGGCTCAGCAGCAGGAATTGCCCGTTTGCTGCCGCCGCTTTGTTGTCGGGATCATTCACGTCGTCGAAGCAAAATTTGCTTGCAAGCCGGCAGTAAACCACCGGAATCAGGGCTTTTTCATACCATGTCTTGGTAATTTGTGCGGGAGAGAATGAGACCAAGGAAGCATTGTGCTGCCGGGCGAGCGCCAAAGCCTTGGCCGCAGACTTCTTCTCATGGACCACATCGGCATCGGTAAACAGCAGCCATCCGCCTTTCGCCTCGTGGGCACCGAGCCAGACGGCGTGATTCTTGCCAACCCAGCCAAACGGCAGTTGTAACGACTCAATCAGGCGCACGCGAGGGTGCTGTTTTGCGATTTCGCGAACGATTTCGGCAGTCCGGTCCTCGGAATGGTCGTTAACCACAAGGATTTCTGCAATTTCCTGCTGTTGGATCAGCGAGTTGACGCAGCCAGCTATCACCGCTTCCTCGTTCCTGGCGGGGATGATGGCCGTGATGAGGCGTTGTGTCTTGGCTGTGTTTTTCATCACGTTTGGCTGTGAGGCAGGTCTTTCCCGGGGGGCGGGTGTACGCTATTATATCGGTATTATGAAAACAGTTTTGCGCAAAATTATGGCCTACGGCAGCATGGGCTTTGCCTTCGCCATCCTGGCGTTTTTCAGCCTCCCTCACTATCGTCAGGGTGAATCCTCCATCGCCGGGCGCACCGCCGAAGACTTCGCAATCGATACCGACGGCAAGGCAGGCCATCTGTCCGATCTTCGTGGCAAAGTTGTGGTTCTCAATTTCTGGGCGACCTGGTGCCCTCCCTGCGTCGAAGAAACTCCGGGATTGATTGAACTGAACCAGCGCATCGCGGCGCGCAATGGTGTCGTTCTTGGGGTAAGTGTTGACGAGGATGAGAGCGCTTATAAACAATTCATCCAGCAGCACAAGATCGATTTTCTGACGTCGCGCGATCCGTCAAAGAAGTCCGCGCAGGACTACGGAACCGTGATGTATCCGGAGACTTACATCATTGACCGCCACGGCAAGATCGTTCGGAAGATTATTGGCCCACAGGACTGGAATTCACCGGAGATGCTGGCGTATTTTGATAATTTGCTGGCGAAGAACCAGTAGAGACGCCGGCAACGGAAGGCGGCGGCGTCACGTAGGAGTCCGCCTCGTGGTAGTCCATCAGAATTAGGCCCACAAAAATAAAACAGATCGGCCAAATCCATTTCAGGTACTTCCTCGCCTCATTTTGCTCCGGCAATCGCAATTCCAGCCATCTGGACCAGCCTGCCATAATTCCGAATATCGCGAGCGGAGTGTGGCTCAATTCCGCGAGCATTTCTTCTTTTACGTTGCTGAGCGCGTGGGTATGCGTGAGGAGAACAACTCCCCCAATTGCACACACACTTGGGAAGACCAGCTTGGCAGCCATCGACTTCACCTTGTTTGTTTCCACGCGATACTGGAAAACTGCAAACACGATAATCAGGATGACGGCCAGCCGATGCTGCAAGACGTCGACCACGCCGAAACTTTCCCAGAATCCGTTCGGACCGAGCGGCCAGTTTTCCGGGTCAGCGCGCAGGAACAGGAAAACGGCCAGCCCCAGGAACATCAGCGGCCAGATCTTAGCCCAGGCAAAGTAGCGGCTGCGGGATAGCAATGCCAGAACCCCCATCAGCATCACGATCAAGCCCGCCCAGTTGTGATTGTATTCCGACCATGCAATATCACCGGGGGTCGAAGGATTCCACTCAGTCTGGCCCGGGACGTAGGCCGGCGGCAGATTTTGTCCCAGAGCCTTCGCCTGTTTGTAAATCTGTTCGGTAGGAGCAGAGAGCGTGTTCAATTCCGGACTGCGGAAGCGGGGCATCCGTGGTGCAAATCGTGTCGTTATCTCGTGCATGGTAACGCGATCCTGCATAAGGTCGACGCCAGGAGGCTGGGAAGTCAGCGATGCTGCGGCCAGGATTACGGTAAGACCGATGCCAATTTCCGCTTCTCCGAAGCAGAACAGGCTTTTCTTGCCGGTTCCTCCTTCCGCAGTATCGAGACCCTTTACGATGTAATAATTTGCGGCGCCAAGAAGCAGGAGGCACAGCAGCAACGCGACCTTCGCGGAAAGCATCACTCCGTAAGAGGTGCCATAGACGGCAGCGATTGAACCAAGATAGGACCAGCCCATGGCCAAGCCGGCAGCAATTAATACTGCAACACTGATCTGTGCCATGCGGGAAAAACGCCGAATGACGTTTGACTTTGCAGGGCCGTCTGGCAATCGCTTCATCGACAGCAGCAGGAACGGGAGCGCCCCGATCCAGGTTGCCGTTGCCAGATAATGAAGGATCGTCAGTCCCACTAGAGCAGGCCGATCTTCCATGCGGGAAGCGGCGTGGCTGGTCATTACCGAACCCGCCAGCATCATCGTCGCGGGAAGCAACACAAGGGGCGAAAACCCTTCGAGCAGCCCGGCAGGCCAGGTTGCGATCATGAGGCCAGCGACAATGGCGAGCGCTCCGGCCCAGACAAAATTTGCGCCAAATACTTCGGACAACGGAATATCCACCGTAGCGCGCAACACCAGTGAATTGAGTATGATGAATAGAACCTGGGTGATGGCAAGAGCGATTGCGCTGAAACGAATCAGCTTCCATCCTGATCGGAGCAGGTCCTTCGTTCGTTCTTCCGAAGTCCTGGCGACGGCAATGAAAAAGATCATTCCGCCGATGGCCAGACTCTGAAAACACAGTGTCAATGCCCGGAGCACAACGGTAAAAAATCCAAATATCCCTAGTAGACTGACCATCGGAGACTACGACCCTACCTTAAACGGAATTTCGCCCCGGGTGATATGGCCGTCCGGAGCTAAAACCTGCCAACGAATCTTGTAGGCGCCTGGCATCAAGCCGGTCATATTTGCGTTCAACGTGTCTGGCGAGCTCTGGGCTAGAACCGTGAGATCCGAGATGGAATTGTCCGGTTTCACCAACTGCAATTTGGAGCGAGCCGCATCGATGCGTACATTGAACTGTAATTTTAGCGGCACGTTCGGCCCAGTGACCGTGCTGTTCGGAGCGGGCGAACTGTCTTTCAGGATGGCATGCGCTTCAGCAAACTTCACAATGACAACGAGCATCGCCAGGACCAGAAGCAGCCCAGACAATTTCAACGTACGCTGTTTTCCTCTCATCTGCCATCCTCCCGACAAAACACAAGCATTTTCCAATTTATACAACTATAGCAGCCGGAGCGATGATCCGCAGCAGCGGCGAAATAATAACGGAGGGCGAATTGTGACGATAGGTCACAAGACAATCCATGAGGAGTGGTGAACTCGGAAGGCTTCTATTCGTATCGGAGCGCTTCTACCGGATCAAGTTTTGCCGCTTGCATCGCCGGAATCCAGCCGCTGATGACCCCGACGACAACCAGAATCACTGCAGACAGAAACATGGTCATTACGGACAATTTCAAATGGATATCCACCTTGCCGCTGTCGTCTTCGTATGCCGGACCGAGAAAAGGCAATGTACCAATTGATGAGGTCAGAATCCACGAAATCATCATGCCAATTGCACCGGCAGCCAGCGTCAGGACCAGCGCTTCCAACAGAAATTGCCATCGGATGTGCGCCTTTTTTGCGCCAAGCGCCCGGCGCAGACCGATTTCCCGGACCCGCTCGTCTACCGACACCAGCATGATGTTCATTACGCCAACGCCGCCAATTCCCAAGGTCATTGCGCCAATTAGAAAAAGCAGACCTTCGATTCCCAGCGTAATACCGTCATACACAGGTTTGAATTCCTGACGTCCGAACATGGTGATGGCACGTTTGTCGTTTGGTGAAAACCGTTGCCGGCTGGCAACTGCCGTGCGGAATTGCACCATGGCCGGGGCTTCAAATTGCGGTGCAACCGGCTCGAATACCATCACGCTGGCATATCGGGCATCCCACATTTCGGCTGCCGCGGGATACGGGATGAACGCCGATTCATCATCGCAATTGAAGTAGCAGCTGTCAGAGAACTTCATATCCATCGTGCCGATGACGGTGTAACGGACGCCATCAATCCGGACGGTTTCGCCCACCGCTGGCATGCCGCTGAAGAGTTTCTTTTTCAGGCGTGCGCCGAGAAAAACCACTCGCCGTCTTTCGGCGATATCTTCGGGAGATATCCAGCGGCCCTCGGAGGGAACCTCGTTACGCATCTCTCCATATTCCGGATAAACGCCGCGAATGGCCGTATCCGAGAGTCGCTCATCATGAGAAACGCCCTTCCACCTGACCGTTTCCATGGTAACGCGCTTGATAAGAGGTGATTGCGCCTTAACCCACTCCGCATCTTCTTGTTCAAAGCGGACTTCTTTTCCCGCACGTTCTCCCCCGGCCTGCTCACTGGTAGTTCCCGGCCAGCAGATGACGGCGCCCTTGCCGAACACTTCAAACGTGTACATCAGCACGCTTCGAAAACCGGAACCGTAACTGAGCAGGAGAGTAACTGCAACGATGCCCCAGGAAATGCCGGTCATGGTAAGCAGGCTACGGATCTTGTTTCGCCCGAGTGCCGCCCACGATTCTTTGAAAATCTCTCTAAGCATCAGCCACCTGCCTCGAACCGTAGCGCCTCAATTGGATCAACCGATGCAGCTTGATTCGCGGGATACAGCGCGGAGAGTACCGAGATCAGGCCCAGTAGCCCGATTGTCAACGTTGCAAGTTTCCAGCTAGGGTCCAGTCCATCGAAATACGGCATCTTGGGCAGCAATCCGACAAGCCCGCACAAGCCATAGGAAATAACCAGGCCGGCTCCCCCGCTGATCAGCACCAGGATGACCGTTTCGAGGAAGAATTGCCGGAGAATCGATTCCCGCGTGGCACCGAGAGCTTTCCGCACGCCAATTTCCCGAGTACGCTCGCGCACGCTGACGAGCATGACGTTCATCACGCCCAATCCGCCGAGAAAAATTGTCGCGATCCCCACAGCGCCCATAAATACTTCCATGCCCACAAAAATCATCCGGTTGGCCTGGGCGTTTTTCACGGTGTCCCAGATGCTTGCCGCTTCCTCATCGCGCGGGTCAAAATTATGCAGCCGTCCAAGAGTACGACGGACTTGGCGGACACAATCGGGATGGGTGCCGAGTGACCATGGAGCGACGAGCAGACGATCGACGGTGTGCTCGACTGCGGGGGGTTTGTTCGGGAAGTCGCGCTTCATGGAGTTAAACGGAATAAAGATCTTACGGATATCAACTCCGTCGTAGCTGGAGTTCTGGTCCTTTGTTTTCATTACACCAATCACGGTGTAGGGGACTCCATTCAACTCGATTACCTGGCCGATCGCTTCCCGCTCGGCAAAAAGCTGCTTCTTGGTGTCGCTGCCAAGGAACGCAACCCTCCGCCCTTCGTCGTTGTCTTCATAGTTATAAAAGCGGCCTTCAGACACCGAGATGCTTCGAATCTCCGTGAATGGCGGAAGCGACCCGACGGTGTCTATATCTCCGCTGTTGAACGCGCTGTGCACCTTGACGTTGTTGCCTAGTTCCGGCATCACATACTTGCAGGCAGGCGCTTCCTTGGCGACTTCGGTGTAATCGTCTTCCATCCAATGAACGATTCGCCCGGAGCGGGTACCGCCCGCTTGCATGCTGGTGCGGCCGGCGAAAACGATCATGACGTCCTTGCCAAAATTCTCCTGCTGCTTTTGAATTCCGCGGCCGAGGCCTTCACCTGCCGCAACCATCAAGGTGATGGAGATGATTCCCCACGCGATACCGAACATCGTCAGCAGAGTGCGGCGTTTATGACCCCAGAGCGTAGCCAGCGTGTCTCGCAACAGATCTCGAAACGTCATGACAGCGCCTTTTTCCTTTTTCGCAAGATCTACTGGAGAACGACTTGCTGCTTTTCATCGAGTCCGGAAACGATTTCCGTCTTCACGCCGTTCGAGATTCCGAGCTTCACGTCTACCTTCTTGCGGCCGTTCGGCGCCTTCGGGTCAGGTTCTTCGACCGACGCCTTACGGTCCTTGTCGTAGATCAACGCGGCTTCCTGGACCATCAAGACGTTTTTCTTTTCTTCGAGCACCACTTCGGCGTTCGCGCTCATGTTTGCTTTCAGTTCCCCGGTCGGGTTGGAGATCGATACCCGGACTTCGAATGTGGTGACATTGTCTTTTTCCTTGCCCAGAGGAGAAATCTTCGTCACCTTGCCGGTATATTTCTTGTCCTTGAACGATTCCACGACAATCCGTGCTGGTTGATTCAAATATACTTTGCCGATGTCCGCTTCATCGACTTTGCCCTGCACATACACCTCGCTGATATCACCCAGAGTGAACAGAAGCGTTGCCTGCGACCCCAGTACCAGAATCGAACTGACTGCGTCACCGACGTTCACGTCGCGTGAAAGCACCAATCCGTCTATCGGGCTGACAATCGTGGAGTTGCGTAAATCCTCCTGGGTATTCTCCAGGGCGGCTTTGGCCTGGGCCACTTCAGCTTCGGCCTTGGCAATTTCGGCCTTCGCCACGATCAGGTTTCGTTGCGCACTGACTTGCTTGTTCAGTGCCATCTGGTAATTTTTTTCTGCGTCTTCTACCAGGCTCTTGGCCATGACTCCGTCTTTGTACATCTGCTCGGCTCGGCCCATGTTCAGCTTGAGGAATGGAACGTCCGGACCTTCGGCATCGACTTTGCTCCGTTCTAGCGAAGCAACTGCTGAATCACGCGCAGCTTGTGCGGCCTGATAGTTGGCTTCCGCAGCCCGAACGCTGGCTTCCAGTTGCACCTTGTCCAATTCAGCCAGAATTTCCCCTTGCTTCACATGATCGCCGTAATCAACATACAGTTTTTTTACAATGCCACTTGCCTTTGACTTCACTTCGACCTTGGAGAGGGGCTGAATCTTGCCCGTGGCAACGACCACCTTCGCCAAATCCCCGCGTTCGACAGTGGCAAGCTTGCTCGGATCAATTTCGTGATTGGGGCGCAGGGCAGCGTAGACTCCGAACCCGCCGCCAATTAAGACCAGTAACGCACACGAGCCGAAAATAATCCGACGGCGGCGCTTTTTCGCAGCCTTTCCGTTCCCGTTGCCCGTGCCATTCATTAAACCGCTTCCATTGTTCGACATAACCACCCTCATACGCGGGTCAATCCGCTTCCCACTTAATGTACGCAGCCAGCACGCAAAAGTTCCATTCAATCAGTATAGACGGCGGAGAAACTCGATTGGTCATCCCTGGATTTCTCGAAGCTCACGGGATGAGCGGAACCCGATGCCAGAGATAGGGCGCCGACCCGCGGCGTCACCGATCGTCGTCGGAGTCTGTGAGCTTTTTTAAAGGGTGGTTTTTCTCAACCGCAGCGCGTTGGTAATGACCGAAACGGAGCTGAGACTCATCGCGGCGCTGGCAATCATAGGGTTCAGCAACCAGCCCAGAAGCGGATAAAGCACCCCAGCGGCAATGGGAATGCCCATGACGTTATAGAGGAAAGCAAACCCCAGGTTTTGCTTGATGTTAGTGACCGTGGCGCGCGATAGGCGTCGAGCTCTCACGATCCCTCGTAGATCGCCCTTCACCAGCGTTATTCCGGCACTTTCTATCGCGATATCCGTTCCTGTCCCCATGGCAATACCCACGTCGGACGCCGCCAGAGCCGGTGCATCGTTTATACCATCACCTGCCATAGCCACGATTCGGCCTCGCTGCCTGAGGTCGGCCACCACTTCCGCTTTCGCTTGAGGCAACAGTTCGGCCGCAAACTCGTCAAGACCCAGTTCCTTGGCGATGTTTTCGGCAACGGAATGTCTGTCGCCGGTCAGCATCACGATTCGCAAGCCATCTTTGCGCAGAAGCTTCAATGCCTCGGGCGTCGTCGGCTTCACACGGTCGCGCAGGAAGAACATGCCTTCAACAGTTCCGTTGACCGCCAAGAAAATAAAGGTGACTCGGGAGAGATCCTGCCGCCTGATCGCCTCGTCGAACCCGGCGCCTATTGCAATTTTTTTCGACTCCAGGAATTTCGCGGTGCCTGCGGCGACCCTCCTGCCGAGCACCTCGCCCTCGACCCCGCCTCCTGGTGTAGCGAGAAATTCTGTAACTACGCCGAGCGGTAGCTTCTTTTCTCCGGCAGCACGAACAATGGCCCTCCCGAGGGGATGTTCGCTCGATCGCTCGATGCTTGCAGCAAGTGACAGTAACGAGTCCCGGGTGAACTTGCTTCCGGCACTCAATTCAATTCCGGCCAGTTCCGGTTTGCCTTCAGTCAGGGTTCCCGTTTTATCAACCACCAGGGTATCTACCTTCGCGAGCCGCTCCAGTGCTTCGGCGTTGCGAACCAAAACGCCCACGGAAGCGCCCCGTCCGACAGCCACCAGAATCGACATCGGTGTGGCCAGACCCAAAGCGCACGGACAGGCAATAATCAATACCGAAACAGCAGCTACCAGTGCGTGGGCAAATCGCGGTTCGGGGCCCCAGACAATCCATGCCACAAACGTCAATATCGCGGCGAAAACAACCGAAGGCACAAAATACCCGGCCACCCTGTCGGCCAGACGTTGCATCGGCGCTCGACTGCGCTGCGCTTCGCTGACCAGCTTCACAATATTTGCCAGAAGCGTATCCTCGCCAACCCGCTCCACAACCATCACGAAGCTCCCGCTCGAATTGAGGGTTCCACCGGTGACCGGGTCCCCGACGGATTTTTCGACTGGCAGCGATTCGCCCGTGACCATGGATTCGTCAAGCGAACTGGCTCCTTCGCGAATGCTTCCATCGGCCGGCACACGCTCGCCAGGCCGGACGCGGAGCAAATCTCCGGGTTTGATTTGTACGAGGGGCACGTCTCTTTCTGCCTCCCGATCAACCAGGTGAGCGGTTTCGGGCGCAAAATGCAGTAATTCGCGAATCGCGGAACTGGTCCGCTGCCGCGCTCTTAATTCCAGTACCTGGCCAAGCAGCACCAGAGTGATGATCACTGCGGCAGCTTCGAAATAAACCGACAACTCGCCGCGCCCGTCGCGAAACGAAGCAGGAAAAGCTTCGGGAACGAGAGTCACCACAGCGCTGTAAATGTATGCCGCAGCTGTGCCGAGGCCGATCAGCGTGAACATGTTCGGACTTCGATGCACCAGTGAATTCCAGAAACGCTCGAAGAACGGCCATCCACACCACAGCACGACAGGCGTCGCTAGTAAGAACTGCAGTCCGTTCTTTAACTGTGTGGGAATGTGAAGTCCGGATGCTTCGCCGAACATGGAAAGCGCGAACAGCGGAATCGTTAGTAAGGCACCGACCCAGAACCGCCTGCGCATTGAGTCGTACTCAGGGTCGGCTCGTTGCTCCGCAACGATGTCCACCGGTTCTAGCGCCATGCCGCATTTGGGGCATGTGCCCGGCCCAATCTGCACAATTTCGGGATCCATCGGGCAGGTGTAGCGGATTTCCCGTCGCGCACCGACAGGTTTCGCCGCACTAGCGCCACCGGGAGTTTCCATCCCGGCGGTTCCCGGCTTCGCCAGGAATTTTTCAGGCTCCTTCGCAAAGCGTTCCGCACAACGGGTCGAACAGAAGAAATAGGTATTGCCGTTCCAATCTGACTTTGCCGCTGCGCTCGCCGGATCGACCAGCATGCCGCATACCGGGTCTTTCTCCTTGGGATTCGCCGCCGGAAACGTGTCTGGCGCCCGCCTTATGGCCGCCGATGGCAGGACCGGGAGTGAACGAATGTGGTCAGCCTGTGCCGGTTCCCGGGTGACATAGTTCGCCGGCTGTTTCGAAAACTTCTCGGCGCATCCAACCGAACAGAAATAGTACGTCGTGCCCGCAAATTCCTGTTTCGCTTTAGCTGATTCCGGGTCCGTGCTCATTCCGCATACCGGGTCCCGTTCTGATGTCAAAGCCACAGCCGCCTCGCCTTCTTGTTCTATCTGATCAACATCGGGTTAGCGAAGATGGGCATAGATCATTCCAAGTAACTCGTCGTACATCAACTCAGTTTCGGCCGGTTTGCCGCCCGCAATTTTCTTCGCTGCGCAGTGCAGCAGGTGATTTTTCACGAGAGTGCGCGCTACACCGCGCAGCGCTTCTTGGACAGAAGAAATCTGCACGATGATGTCAGTACAATCGCGGTCTTCGTCCAGCATTTTCTGAAGTCCACGGATTTGCCCTTCGATTCGGCGCAAACGCCTGCGATTGGCCTCTTTCAGCGAGGAATTGGTATCAACCGACTGAGGAGTCGTTTTCTTCCCAGCCATGCCTATACCCCCTACCCCTATATGTACCTTCCAGCCGCAGGCTCGTCAAGCTCACTGTGGCTTCTGCGCCGAACTCAGCACGAGTGAATGATCGGCCAGCGTCGATCTTCAAACATTCAAAAACTGGCGAGCAGACTGCTATACTGCAGGATATGACACTCGTTGAAATTTCATACAAATTGCATTCTTCCCTGAACAATGCGCAACTGGCTCGCCTGGGCGAGTTTGCGAACACGTACGGCCTGCGCAAGATCCGGGTGGATGAGCACAAGAACCTGATCTCGCTCGAATACGATGCGTCCCGGCTGCGTGAGACCCAGGTCGCGCACGTTCTGGGAATGGCCGGCATCTCGATTACCCGCCTGCCGAACGAGTCGCTCAGTCCGGTCTGGAAGGAAAGCCCCCAGAGCCAGGTGTAGAAGCGTATTGGTCCAGCAAAATTGGAGGCTGTCCCCGTGTTGATCCGCCCGATCCAGAAGTTAGGCCTGTGGTTTCTGTGGTTGAGTGTCTTTTTATTATTTACAGTTCCATCCTCCGCCGAACCAGACACGAAACCCGTCCGAGTAACCATCAGCGGGAAAGTCATGGCGCAAAAAGTGAAGACCAAAGTCGCACCCATTTATCCGGCACAAGCAAAGAGTAAGGGCATTCAAGGAACGGTTCGATTGCATGTCCTCATCACGACCACCGGAGCAGTGACCCAGGTGCAGCCCGTGACGGGCGAGCCTGCGCTTGTGCGCTCCGCGATGGAGGCCGTGAAGCAATGGGTCTATCAGCCGACGATCATCGATGGCCAACCCGTCGAGGTTGACACGGTAATTGAAGTCACCTACGCATTGAAGGGTTCATGAGTTTGACTTCTGGAGCGAGGGCCAAGCACACGCCTCCCAACCGGACGCCGGATCCCAGGGATTCTTCAAACCGCCGGTAATCTTCTCATTTTAAGTTACTTAGTGCCGGTTCGGCGATTGGTTGTGGAGAGACTCGACCCCAATATAGGGGAGCTTCCGGGGCGCGTACCATAACCCTAGTTTGTCTGATTTTTGTCTTTCCGGGCTATCGGTTTTTTTTTGCTTCGGGATGAAACTAGCCCGGTCATGCCTTCTCCATCCTCTACGTGTCCAATGACCAAGAGACTGTTGCGCTTTTGCGGCTGGCTCTTGGTTGAGTTCTGTCTGCTGATCGCCGTGGCTGCATTTTCCGTTTGGGCCGATAGCTCGAGTCGCGTGGCTCAGCCGAGCGTCGGAGGCTGCTATTGCGGCTGCGCCCAGTCCAGGACTTCTGCGGGTTGCGGGAAGATGTGCGAATTGCCGAAGTATGCTTCCCGATGGTGGGCCGTGACTTGCACTAAGCCGCGGGTAAAGTCTCAGACGGATAATCCTGGCGCCGGCCCGCACTTCCCTCACCCGCCCAAAGCCGAACGCGCCTCAAACTGATCGCTTCGAACAGGGTTCTGTCTGCGGGCTCTGTGCCTCCGCATCAATCGTCTCGTTGAGAAGTCTCGAGAAGAGTTCTGGTATCTCGAAAATCGCGCGATTGTCGAGCGCTGCCACATTGCGTCGAAACTCGGCCAGCCTGGAGGGTTCCAGCAGTTGATTGACTCCCTGTGCGATTTCTGTGAAATCATTCAACACGATTCCGACCTGTTTTTCCCGAACCCATTCAGTGTTGTAGCGTTCCTGGGGCAACGTCCAGGAATTACATTCCAGAATCACCGGCAACCTGCGCACCATTGCTTCAGCAATACTTCCAGGGCCAGGCTTGCCGATCAGGAAATCCGCAAAGCGCATCAACCGGTGCACTTCTTTTGTGAACCCCAGGGTGTAGACCCCCAAATTCCATTTCCGGGCGAGGAATTTTTCCTTCAATTTTTCATTCCGGCCACAAACCACGATCAGTTGTACCGGCGTGTGCGCGGCTTCCAACCTCTCGACAATTTCGTACATCACTTTCGACCCAAATCCCCCGAAAAGCAGAATTCCCGTGGGAAGGTTTTCCTCGAAACCCATTTCCTTGCGCCCGGCAACCGGATCGACAGCTTCATCGATATAAAAATCAGGTCGCAAAATCATTCCTGAAGTAGCGAAGATGTGCGATTCTTCCTTTCCCATCTCCCTTGCTTGCTGCACGGCCTTTTCTGTTCCGCAAATCACATATTGCTCGGGAGTTGGTTCGATCCAGAAGTGCGGCGGGAAGTCGGCGAGGTCTGTAATCAAGGTCACGAACGGCCGGTCTGGATAAACAGCGCTCCATGCTTCGCCGATCTCGCGATTAAAGTGCGGGATTACGGACACGAGCAAGTCCGCCGGGTTTTCGCGAAAGTAGTCTCGGAGCAAATTCACCAATTGGCCGTGGAAGAGGCGAATCGTTGCCTGCAGCAAGCGGAGAATTTGGGTCGCGCCTATCGTCCATCCGTTGCGCAAGAGGATGTTGTACTGTTCCTGAATCTGGATCCCCGTCAGCTTGCGCAATAGGTCGAGTGGATTGGTCAGGTCCTGGAACTGGATGAGATTCATATCCCAGTCGCGCTGCTGCTGGGTGGCGATGGCTTCGAGGGCGACGGCAGCGTTGCGGTGACCTCCGCCAGCGTCATGGAACAAGATCTGGATTTTTTTCATCGCGGGAATTGTTACACAATCTAAATCTGCTGCGGCAAGAGCATCCAGCATGCCATGTGGATAATTATTTAAGTCATTTGTGTTCTATCAGTTCCATGACATCTTTCATGTACATTTTGTGGTTTCTTCATGTGTTGTTCATATCCCCCGTAGAGACTATTACCATGCGCTGCGACCTCCATGTACACTCCACAGGTTCGGGCATGTGCAACACGCCTGGACTGCGTCGTATCTGCAAAGAATCCTACAACGATCCTGCCGATGTATATGCGCGCTGCAAACGCCTGGGAATGTCCATCGTAACCGTCACTGACCATGACTCAATTGAGTCTGCGGAAGCGCTCCGCAAGCACCCCGACTTTTTCCTGAGCGAGGAAGTTACCGTAGGCATGCCGACAGGCACCGAGATGCATCTTGGTGTGTACTGCATCAGTGAACGGGACCACCTGGAAATCCAGCGGCGGCGCACTGATTTTATCTCCCTACTGATGTATCTCACGGAACGAAAGCTGTTTTTCAGCGTGAACCATGTCTTATCCGGCCTGACGGGACACCGCGAAGCGGAAGACTTCAACTGGTTTGCTTCCTATGTTCCGGCGTTTGAGGTTCGCAACGGGCAAATGTGGTCTGAAGCCAATCGACACACCGAGCGTCTGGCCAGGAAATTGAACAAGGTCGGAATCGCAGGTAGCGATTCGCACACCCTTGCCGGCGTGGGCCTTACCTACACTGAAGTACCCTGCACCCGTACGATTGAGGAGTTTTTCGCCGGTTTGCGCTCCGGCTGCGGGATGATTCACGGCGAACACGGTGGGTACTGGAAACTCACTTTGGACATTTATCGTTTCGCCGCATCCTGTCTGAATGAAAAACCGTGGATGGCGGCAATTCTACCCTTGACCGTTTTCATTCCTGCCGTAACTGGCAGTCACTGGCTGAACGAGATCCGTTTCTGCAAACAATGGGCGGCAAGGCTTGAAAGCAGAGAAAAGCAGCCGCGTATGCTTTGGGATGTCGATGCGGGTTTCGAGGCGAACTGGGCGAGTTGAGGTGGTGCCATGACCGTGGCGAGAACCATCTGGAATTTTATAGAAAATCGCGATCACCGCGTAATGCACCGGATGAATCGCTGGAAAGCTCCGCGGTGGATTCGTTACTGGATGCTGGCGGCTACGCGGATGGGCGATGGCTGGGTCTGGTACAGTTTGGCTGCGATTGTGCTGCTCCTTGGAGGTTCTGCACGCTATGTCGCAGTCAGTTCGGCAACCTGTGCGGCCTCCGCGGGCGTGGTTGTTTTCAAACTATTGAAAGCCGTCAGCAAGCGTGAGCGTCCCTGCCAACTGGAGCCTCATTGTTGGGCAACGATACTTCCCCCTGACAAATTCTCGTTCCCGTCGGGCCACACCATGACGGCCTTTTCGATCGCACTGGTGGTCAGCTTCTTCTATCCCGCCTTGAAAGGACCACTGTACTTTCTGGCAATCAGCATCGCAGTGTCGCGCGTCGTGCTGGGCATGCATTTCCTCAGCGATGTTCTGGCCGGCGCCGTTTTAGGTTCCGCTCTGGGCGTGACTTCAATTGTGATCTTCGCATTCTACGGCTTTATCTGACGTGTGGCGGTCAGGCGGCTAACCTGAGTGAACGTCGCTGTCGAGCACCTGCCGAACCCATCGAGGCACTTTGCGGGTGGGATTCCCCCATTCGGCGGCTGAAACCCGCTCCCGCGCGCTCGAGACCTGCCGCCTAGATGGGACTGCTCGGTGCAGTCGTGGGTCCTTGCATCCGACAAGACCTAGTGATAAGAATGAACCGAAAGTGCGGTATTCCTCGCTCCCGCTTCGCGCTGGATCTGCCATCCAGCATCCCGCATCGCGGAGATTACTTTGACCATCCCAATCAAGAATGATCGAGCCTCCTGGTTACAAGGGCCTGCCGCTCAATGCTCCCACATTCCCGCGGCAGCGAAGACGCCCTTACGGTTAATCCTGCTCGGCGCGCCCGGTGTAGGGAAAGGTACGCAGGCGGAACTGCTCCAGGAGCGGCTGGGCGCCTGTCACCTTTCAACCGGGGATGTTTTTCGTGCCGCGTCTGGCCGCGGCTCTTGCGAGCTGTCTCCGGCGATGGCCTCAGCGCTCGAGTATATGCGTCGAGGTGAACTCGTTCCCGACGCGACGGTTTGGGAAATGGTGAAGGAACGGTGTGGATGCCTTCGTTGCCATGGTGGTTTCATACTGGACGGATTTCCCCGGACAATCCTGCAGGCCGAATCACTCAGAAACTTGATGCAGAAAGAGAAGATTCTCTTGAATGCCGTCGTCGACTACGAACTGCCCTTCGCCGAAATTGTTTCCCGCATTTCCGGGCGACGAACCTGCAGAAGTTGCAAATCGGTATTTCATGCGATTCACCGGCCGCCGCAGCGAGAGGGCGTTTGCGATCATTGTGGCGGAACCTTGTTTCAGCGTGAGGATGATCGACAGGAAGCGGTGATGGTTCGATTGCAGACCTACAACCGCAGCACAGCCCCATTGATCGATTTCTACAAGAATCTGGGATTGCTCGTGTCTGTGCCTGCCACTGGATCGCCCGACGACATTTATGAACGCACGGTCGAGTTGCTGAAGGCCGATCTGATCCACTAGCTCGTGTAAAAACTGTCCCACGAGTCTCCCATTCTCGACTTCCGATCCTTCCCAAAGCTGCTAAACTATCCCCCATCTAACACACTCATCAGGAGATCATCGTGTCTATCGTCGCCGGAGTCGATCTTGGCGGAACTGCTGTAAATTACACCCTCATTAATGAAAAGGAACAATTTCTGATCGAAGGCCTCTGCGAACATCCGGCACTCTCCAAGCAGGGCCCGGAAGTCTGCCTGAAACAGATCGAAGATGGCCTGCTGACCGCGGCAAAACGAGCCAACGTTACGCTGGACGAAATTGTCGCCGTCGGTCTCGACACTCCCGGACCTGCCAGCTCATCAGGGGTATTGAGCGCTCGTGGGTCAACGAATTTTGTCCACGCCGACTGGGCTGGCTACGATATCCGGGAGCACCTCGCGCATCGCCTGGGCAAACCGGTCAATTATCTTAACGACGGAAATGCCGGAGCCCTGTGGGGCCATTTCACTATCTTCGGAGCGCAAAGCAAGGAAACATCAGTCTCTATCGTCATCGGTACTGGTCTTGGCGGCGGCATTATTATTGATGGCGACGTGGTAAAGGGCCGCAAGGGGTTCGGCGGCGAATTAGGACACGTCTTGCTGCCCTATCAGAGTATTTCTGGCACAGCGGGACTCAAACCAGAGTGCAATTGCGGGCGGACCGGCGACCTTGAGTCTGTCTGCTCTCTTACAGCGATTGAAAAAACGTTCCTACCATATTTTCTGCCGCGCTTCCCGGGCCACGATCTTGCGAAAGTAGAACTTTCGAAGGCGGCCAAGCTGGTGCGTGGCCTGGCAGAAAAGAACGATCCTATGTGCCGTGAGATTTTCCGTGTGCAGGCGCATGCCCTTGGCCTCTTCTTTGATGAAATGATCAATACATTCGATCCGGATGCACTGATCGTGGGCGGTGGTGCGATTGAGACTTCCAAGGAATTTCAGCAATGGTTCATCAGCGAGATCCGCAAGGGCATGCCCACGCAGCGTGAAGAGCAAGCCGATATTCCTATTTACATTATGCCCAATGGCGACACGGCAGGTGCTCGGGGCGCCGCCATCGAAGCATTGAAACTGGCACGCGCCTCCGGCCTCGCCTAGTTTCGAAAAACGGAAGAAAACAACCGCTCACAAAACTGGGCTGGATTCGGCAGAAACTGGACAGACAGAATCTCTGCTCGGCGCCAGCCTCGTTCCGAGGCCGACGCTTCTGCCGTGAAACTCCGAAGCGGGTGGGGGAGCTTTCGCGACGTTGCAACGTGAAGTACTTTGTGATATGAAGTAGGCATGACAATCTTCGATCTGCTGTTTATTCTGCTTTTCTTTCTGACCGCCTTTTCGCTTCTGGCAGCCGCATGGTTTGCCCTCCGCCATGAGCCAATACGGGCACGCAAGATCCTGACCAGAATTCTCGTCGGCGCCGGCATATACGTTGCAATTCTGATTCTGGTCTCGCTGCTGTCTCCTCGCCAGATCCTGCGCTTCGGCGAGTGTCAAAAGTCCGACGACATGTGTTTCTCGATCGAGGGGTATCAACGGCTCCAGGGGAAGACAGGAAATGAATACCGGGTCGACATGAAAATTTCCAATACAGGAATCGGCCGCAGCCAGCGGGAGAATAATCTGGTGATGTACCTCACCGATGATCAGGGTCGTCGGTACGATGCGGTCCTCGACGGTTCTGAAATTCCGTTCAATATCCTCGTGCAGCCGAAGGAATCGGCTGTGGTCAGCCGCTTGTACGTACTGCCCGAAAATGACAAAGGGGTCGGAGCCGTGATCACCCATGAAGGCGGATTCCCGATCCGCTGGTTGATTATCGGCTACGACTCCTGGTTCCGGAAGCCTCCGCTTGTGCCGCTTTGGTAGGAACTGACCGGGATTATTTCATTTGCTCGCGATCAGCATCGCTTCCCCATAGGATTCGGCCGCAGAGATAGCGCGAGGAGGGTATGTTTTTTACGGGAGATTTGCGAATTCTGCTTTTGCCGCGATGAGAATCGGGACGTCCGGATCGGCATCCTTCCACAACCCCAGGAAATCCTCGTAGGAAGCTTTTGCTCTGACTGTATCACCCTGCAATACGTAGGCGCGTGCCAGACCCAAACGCGCCAGGGCCCCGATGGGCTCATTCACGACCACTCCAGGCCAATTCAGGATTTTCTGGAATTCCGCAGCAGCTCGCGTTCCTTCCCTTGAAGCAAGTAAGGCTTGCCCACGCACAAAGACCGGGTAAAGATTGTTCCAAAACAGATCGCCTGCCGGAACGCCAAGTTCGTAGGGGGAAGTCACCGCGAGAATTTCAATTGCTTTAGCGGAATTGCCCGGGGAATCCAACAGCAGTTGAGCTTCGACCGTAGGTAAATAATTGAATCGTACGACGGTATCCTCTGGAAAACGCTGTTGCAAGTCATCGATAAGTCCGCGGGCAAGAGCCGTATCACCAATCATGGCGAGAGCCAGCGCCACGGCATACTCTGCATCCCGCCCATTCGATTCCGCAAGCGTAGCGTTAACGCGCTGCCGTACTTCGTCCGGATTTCCATACAGTGCTTCCCAAAGTGCTGCCGCGGATTGGCAGCCTGCGGCTACTTCCTTCTCACGCGCCTGGCTGGCCGAGGTCGCGGCTTGCCTCGACAGGTCACGGGCCACCTTTAATTTCCCTTGATACGCTGCAGTACCCGCCTCGACAGACAGCATCACATTTTCTTTGCCGGGTTTCCCGACCGACCAGACAACCTGCTCGGACATCCGATGCTCATCGCCTTTTAGGAATCCGATTTCATAAAGCGTGGCGTGCAAATCACCCGAGTCGAGATTTCTGGCGAGTGCATCGTTGGCCGTCTCAATGGCCTTGTCGAGCCGGTTCAACCGAAGATAGCCCATCACCAGGTTCCCGAGGACCAGGCTGTCCGATGGGCTCAGGCGCTCCGCTTCCTGAAATTTTTCCAGTGATTTGTCGTATTGCCCGAGTACCTGATAGATAGTACCGAGATTGGTAGGCACTACCGACTCTCTCGGATAAATTTGCCCCCAAAGCTCATACGATTGGCGAGCTTTGTCCATGTCGCCTGTAACGAAGTGATAGTAGTGTGATTCGATATAAAATTTTTCCCATTCACTGACATGCGTGCGGCGCTCGTACGCTTTCTTCGTATCATCGGCGGCCATTATTTTCTCGCCAAGATTGTGGTAGGTCGTCCCCAGCGTCGCGTAGGCCATCGCAAAATTTGGATCGAGTTCGATGGAGCGCTCAAACAGTGGCACAGCAGCAGTAAAATCTGCATTGTTCTGCAGCGTTTTGCGGCCAAGGGTATACGCGTGCAGCGCTTCGAGAGAGGGCGTTGTGGCCTCTTCGATCGGTGTATCGAGCTTCTGTACCGTCTTTAGCGACTCTCCCAGCTTCTCCCGAATCTTGGTTGAAGCTTCGCCCAGCGATTTCAGAACATTCTCTTTGCCGTTGGCAGTTACCTGTTCCTGAGCGAGGGTGTCTCCGCTCTGGCAGTTAACCGCGCTGACATTGATCACGTACTGATTTCCGATACTGGAGATTGATCCGTTGAGGTACGCCTTGCTGCCAATTCTCTGGCAGATATCGGCAGCTACCTCGGTAGAAAGTTTGGTGTCCGTGGGCCGGCCCATCAGGCGCAGGGTCTGCTGGATGCGCTGTTCCGATACGATGCTCAAAAATGGCGACTGTTGCAATTGTGCGGCGAGACCCTGGCGCAGTGTGTCATCAAAGATCGGATCGAGCGTCTTGTTGCTGAAGTCCGCAAGAACGACCGTGTCCTGTTGGGTCAGAGCGTGTGCTCGTTTTGTGGTCAGGAACCATGCGCCCCCCGCCGCCAAAAGCCCCAGGATGACTGCCGCCGTGCCTCCGATGGTCTTCCAGTTGTATTTTTTTTCGCCGGCGACAACCACGGACACCGAGCCGGTCGCTGGTGTGACGGGGATCGCTGCTGTGAGAGTTGCCGTGATCTGGCCCGAATCCGATGCCCGCTTCAATTGCACCAGGTCCGCACGGACGGCCCCAGCGGTCGGATACCGGTTGTTCCGGTCCTTCTCCAAGCACCGATTGATAATTTCTTCCAGTTGCGGTGGAATTTGCGGATTTACAGATCGCACTTTGACCGGCGTACGCGTGAGGATTGCTTCAATGATGGCTCCGCCCGTCCGCCCGTTGAAGGCCTGCTGCCCCGTCGCCATTTCATACAGGAGAAGTCCCAGCGCAAAAATATCCGTACGCCGGTCCAAGTCGTCGCCCCGCACCTGCTCCGGGGACATGTAGGCGGGGGTGCCGCTGATGACGCCCACAACGGACACGGCCTCCTGCGCCGCCCTGGCGGAGGAAGAGTCCTCCGGGTTTAGCTGCAGCATATCCTTCGGTACGAGTTTGGCCAACCCGAAGTCGAGAACTTTCGCCTGGCCACGGCGCGTAACGAAGACGTTTGACGGCTTGATGTCGCGATGGATAATTCCTTCTACATGCGCCACGTCAAGCGCATCGGCGATTTGTATCCCCAGGTCGAGAATCTGTTCCAGAGGTAGAGGCCGACCCTGGATATGATCTCGCAATGTCTCACCATCGATGAATTCCATCGCGATGAACGGCCGCTGATCATCCTCTCCGATGTCGTAAATCGTGCAGATGCCGGGGTGTGTCAGCGCTGAAGCTGCGTGCGCTTCCCGTCGGAAGCGCTCGAGCGCCTGAGAATCCTGCACCATATTGTCGGGAAGAAACTTGAGGGCCACGGCGCGGTCAAGCCGGGTGTCCATCGCCTTATAGACCACACCCATTCCGCCAGCACCGAGTTTCGCTAATATGCGGAAGTGGGAGATGGTGTGGCCAATCATCAGAGAGCCCGCAGTTTAGATAGCTGCAATCTCGGTCACAACGTTTGGTCGCTTAGACTGTTATCCTCCGCCGGTTTTTTGCGCTCGGTATTCGGCGGTTTTGGAGACCCTAACATATTCAGGACGCGTGCGCCATCGCCGTATGCGGTCAAGTCGGCCTGCTGCTCGAGCTCAAATGTGACGTTCTTGTTGCAGACGGTACAGACGAGCGAGCCGTACGCCGTACCGTTTTTTTGCAGGAACATGTTGTAACGCATCACGCGCTCGCAACATACCGGAACCCAAACGTTTGGGACATGTGGAGTTTGCGCTGAAATCAAGATTCACCTAGCCATCTTCAAATATCGCGGATTATACACTAAAAGAACTTGTATCGTCGCAAACTTGTCCAGTATCAAGGCCTTAGGAGGGTTTCAGCCGGGTTGAACCGTGGTATGCTGCGCCTCATATGACCACGTACAAGCGGACGATTCAGTGTATTTTTGGCGGTTTTGTCTTCTTTCTTTTTGCCGGCATTTCTCTTGCCGCTCCTTCTAGTTCCCTGCAGGTGCTGCTTCACCAGATCTTCGTCGAGCATGCGTTTGACGGCAAATACCCCCCGCAATTTGAATGGCTGGACGATGGCTCGTCCTATACAGTTTTGGAGAAGTCGGCGGATGTTGCCAATGCCCAAGACATCGTTCGCTACTCTACCGCTTCTGGTGAGCGAGACATTCTCGTTTCAGCCAGGTTTCTGACCCCCGCTGGCCAAAACGGCGCCCTCCACATCGAGGGCTACCAGTTTTCCCGGACCAAGCAGCAACTCCTTGTTTTCACGAACTCCAAACCAGTCTGGAGGCAGAATACCCGAGGCGACTACTGGCTTCTCGATCTCACTACCCACACCCTCCAGAAACTCGGCGGCCCTGCCGAACCCTCCACCATGCAATTTGCCAAGTTTTCGCCTGACGCAACGATGATCGCCTTCGTGCGTGCGAATGATCTTTACGTCCAGAATCTCCGCGACAGCAAGGTGAAGCAACTCACCCATGACGGTTCCCACAGCATCATCAACGGCACGTCTGACTGGGTTTATGAAGAAGAACTCGACGTGCGCGACGGCTTTCGCTGGAGTCCTGACAGCAAGAGCATAGCCTTCTGGCATTTTGATTCATCCGGAGTCGGGGAATACCCCCTGATCGATTACACCGACTCTCTCTATCCCACGATCCGGATGATTCCTTACCCAAAAGCCGGAACGACGAACTCCGCGGTGAGTGTTGGTGTAGCGAGTGTCCACTCCGGAAAAACAAAATGGATGGAAATTCCGGGGGATCCTCGAAACAACTATATCGCTCGGATGGATTGGGCCGGAAATTCCAACGAACTCGCCGTCGAGCAGCTGAATCGCTTGCAGAATACCGCCACGCTATTGCTCGCCGATGCTAGCAATGGCAAAACCCGGCAGATTTTTCAAGATCAGGACAAAGCCTGGGTCGACGTCAACGAGCTCATTCCTTACCAGACGTCCTTCGTTTGGTTGAGCGAACGGGATGGATGGCGTCACGCTTATCTCGTCAATCGTGACAATTCCGCCCCCGTTCTCTTGACTCCTGGCTCGTTCGACGTAATCTCTCTCGACCGCGTCAGCGAGTCCCAGCACGCAATTTATTTCTCGGCCTCCCCGCAAAACGCTACACAGGAATATCTCTACCGCGCCGAGATCGGCACAACCGCCCAGCCACCTCGAAGAGTTACGTCTGCAGCTGAGACGGGTACGCATTCCTACAATATTGCTCCGAGTGGCGCCTGGGCATTTCACGGATTCAGTCGCTTCGATGACCCGTGGCGTTATGAGCTGGTGAGCCTGCCCGATTCACGTTCCGTGCGACTGGTCGAGGACAATTCCGAGCTCCGCGAAAAGGTCAAACCTCTTCTTGCCAACAGGAGCGAATTCTTTCAGATCGATATCGGCGGAGGGGTAACCCTGGACGGGTACATGATTCGGCCAGCGAATTTTGACCCTTCAAAGAAATACCCGGTTCTGATCAACGTTTATGGAGAACCTGCGGCGCAAACGGTGCTGGACCGCTGGGGTGGCGAACTCTTTCACCGTGCGCTTGCGCAGGAAGGATACATTATCGTCAGCTTCGATAACCGGGGTACCCCAGCTCCGAAAGGCCGCGAATGGCGCAAGATTATCTACGGATCAATCGGCCCAATCGCCACCCAGGATCAAACGAGAGCCATCCAGAAACTCTGCGCCGATAAGAGCTTCCTCGATCCCACCCGCATCGCTGTCTGGGGTTGGAGCGGCGGTGGAACGAATACGCTCAATCTGATGTTCCGTTCCTCAGACGTATACAGGGTTGGAATGGCGGTAGCACCCGTCCCTGATCAAAAGCTGTACGATACGATCTATCAGGAACGTTACATGGGCCTTCCACAGGACAATCCCGACGGCTACAAACAGGGTAGTGCCATTAACTTCGCCGCCGGACTCACGGGCCACTTGTTGCTTGTCCACGGCACCGGCGACGACAACGTCCATTTTCAGGGCTCGCAAATGCTCATCAACAAGCTGGTCGAAACGGGCAAGCAGTTCAGCTTTATGGAGTATCCGAACCGCACCCATGCGATCAGCGAGGGTGAAGGCACTACCATTCATCTTTTTACCCTGCTTTCCGACTTTCTCGAAGCCAACCTACCGGTCAATCCGTCCGGAAAGTAGCGCCAAGCTGTCGGCGAACGCCCACACTGTGTTGAAACCAGGCCATAGGGCCGGGCAACACCTTGGCTTAACATGCTTGTAATCAGAAGCGATTTAATCCCGGCGCGCGTGGCATTGGTCGTGCAAATGCCTGTATGGCGCGCAACCATATCGATTCGGGAGCCGTCGCCACGACCGAAAGGTAACTATGAATGAGACAAACTCAGTTAATCGCTCCAATGCGGCGCTTCTCGGAGCGTTGCTCGCTTTCGGACTGGTCGCAGGTGGCTGGGTCCTAGGGGCAGAAATAAAGGCCACGCGACTGAGCGATCGCTACGTGACCGTGAAGGGATTGGTCGAGCGCCCGGTAAAATCCGATCTGGCCATCTGGTCGCTCAGCTATAAAGAAGCGGGAGATGAGCTAGCCTCGGTCTACGCCAAAACCGACAACGACAAGAACGCCGTCCTGCAATTTCTCGGCGGGCAAGGCTTTCAGCCTCCCGAAATCGAGATGGGAGTTGTGCGCGTTATAGACACGCAGGCAAACGAGTATGGCGTCGGGAACAAGGCCCTTCATCGCTACATCGTCGAACAGCAAATCACCGTGCGTACCGCACGCGTCGACCAGGTTGCTCTGGCCGCGCAGAAAACCATGCAGCTACTGCAGAAAGGCATCGTACTCAACAGCAACCCGGGCCAGGGACTGGTCTACAAATTCAACGGCCTAAATTCCATCAAGCCAGATATGATTACCGAGGCCACCCGAAACGCCCGTGCCGCGGCCGATCGTTTTGCATCTGACTCCGGAAGCAAGGTAGGGTCGATCCGCCAGGCAAATCAGGGCGTGTTTTCCATTCTGGCGGCAGATCAAGCCAACGACGCGGGCGAACCAGGTGAAGGGGGCGGCCCGGTGTTTGGCGCAGACACCAGCGTGATGAAAACGATTCGTGTGGTCACTACCGTGCAATACTATCTGGATAAGTAGCTCGAACTGTTGGCCATCCCAAATAGAATTGCTATTCTGGCGAATCTCCCGTTTCGCGCAGGTTCTAAAAAGTGTTATCAGGTCTCAATACCGCCAAGGAGGCTTCCCTTTGCTATCGCGTCGTCATTTTCTTGAACAGTCAGGCCGCGCCATAGGATCTGCCTTAGTCGCTAGTTCCCTGCTCCCCCGGGTCGGCTCAGCTGCAGACGATCCTCTTGCTCCAGACCCAAAGTTGCTCGAACATGCCAAGGCTCTTCTCGAACAGGCTCCGTTCATCGATACGCACAACGATCTTCCTTCGATGTTTCTTGAAACAAAAGGTGGCGATCTTACCTCGTTCGATATGACGAAGGTTCAGCCCACGCTTTGCGCCGATATTCCCCGATTGCGTGAGGGGTGCGTAGGTGTCCAGTACTGGTCCATCTGGGTCGACTCGGGTACTCAGAAGACGCACAACTCCCTGCATGAAGCTCTCCGCGAATTCGACGTCGCGCATCGCTTTATCGATGGCTATCCACAGCAACTCGAGCAAGCGCTCACAGCCAACGATATCGAGCGCATTCACCAGTCCGGGAAAATCGCGTGCCTGCTCGGCGTTGAGGGTGGCCACATGATGGAAAATTCAGCGGCGGTACTCCGCACCTTTTTTGAGCTTGGCGCCCGCTACATGACCCTGACCCACTGGGACAATATTGACTGGGCCGATGCCGCAACCGATCGCCCGCTACACAACGGTCTCACGGAGTTCGGCGAGAAGGTCGTCAAGGAGATGAACCGACTCGGCATGTTCGTCGACCTCTCGCATGTCAGTGCGGACACCATGCGCGATGCTCTGCACGTCTCCCGGGCCCCGGTCATTTTCTCGCACTCCAACGCCTTCGCAATTGACCCACACCCGCGCAGCGTTCCCGACGATGTGCTGCGGTTGATGCCCGCGAATGGTGGCGTGGTCCACGTGAATTTCATTTGGGAGTTCGTTTCCCCGAAGTATCCGGAATGGGCGGCAAGCCGCTCGGCAGCACTCAAGGATTTGCATGCACATCTGGATACCGACGCAGCCATTGCCAAGGGCATGGCCGATTGGGATAAGGCCAACATTCCGCCGCGCGGCACGATTTCTAACGTGGCCGATCACATCGATCACATCCGGAAAGTGGCAGGCATCAACTCCATCGGCATTGGTGCAGATTTCTATGACGTCACTCCTGGTTCGATGGTGATTGGCCTCGAGAATGTGTCGCGTTACCCGTATCTGTTCGCCGAGCTGCTGCGCCGCGGCTATTCCGATGACGACATTCTCAAAATCGCGGGACGCAATCATCTCCGCGCCATGCGCCAGATGGAAAAAGTTGCGGGAGAACTCCGCGGAACGGAAGCGCCGCTCATCGCCGAAGGCCTAAAGGAAAAATAAGACAGGAAACCGGGCCAGCAGCCGGACGGCTGCCCTTCCGATGTCCCCTCCTGCTGTAGCGCAGGAAGTTCGGTAAGTCGTGCGCCCGATCAAAGGGGCGCAGGACCGCAAGGGGCTCGTCGTTCCTTGCCTCGCGGGTCAGATCCCGGCCTGATAGCGACTTGACGACAATTCTTATTTCAGGGACGATGCGCAATGCGAATTTCATACCTTCTTTCATCCTTTCTTTCCCTTTGTCTGGTCTCTTCTCTATTTGCACAAGCTCCGGCGAAACGGCCCATCTCCATTGAAGATATGTACCGGATGCAGGAGGTCGCGAGCCCCCAGACCTCGCCCGATGGAAAGTGGATCGCCTACACAGTTACTTCGATCGATCGCGAAGCAGACAAGCGCACGAGTGCGATCTGGATTGTGAGCTGGGACGGCACCCAGGATTTACGGATGACCTATGGAGCCCAGTCTGCCCATTCCCCGCGATGGAGCCCGGACGGCAAATATCTGTCGTTTTTGGCAGAACGGCCGAGCGATGGGAAAACCCAGGTTTGGCTTCTGGACCGCCGCGGAGGCGACGCCTTCGCCCTGACCGATGTGAAAGAAGAAATCTCCTCCTATCGCTGGTCCCCCGACAGCAAGATGCTTGTCCTTGAAATGAGCCCGGCGGAGGAGGACGAGAAGCAGTCCGACACTTCAAAAACTTCCGGCCCGCTATTTAAGGCCGCCAAGCCGATCGTGATCAATCGATCGCATTTCAAAGAAGATATAGAGGGGTATCTATCCGCAGAATCGCGCGCGCAATTGTATCTGTTTGAGGTCGGAACGAAAAAGCTCGAGCCGCTAACCACTGATCGCAAGTTTGACGATAACGATCCGGTCTGGTCGCCCGACAGCACGCGAATCGCCTATGTCAGCAACCACGCCGAAGATCCCGATGCCACTGGGACGAATGATATCTTCATCGTGGATGCGCATGCCGGAGCGGCGCCGCGCAAACTGCTTACGGCCAACGCACCCGGCGGACAACATCTTGCCTGGAGCCCGGACGGAAAGCTGCTGGCCTATCTCGTAGGCTTCGAGGCCAAGTACAACGCCTACAACCAGGATCGTCTGGCAGTCGTCTCTGTGGACGGAGGAGCTCCGCGTTTGCTGACCGAGAAGCTGGACCGAGGCGTCCTGTCACCGGAATTCACGGCAGACTCGTCCGCGATTACCTTCTTGTTTGAGGATGACCGTCGTGAATATTCCGCGAAACTCAGTGTCACCGATGGACACATCGAAAAACTGGCAGGCGCCGACGATGTTGTGTTGCAGCAATCGAGTGCTGGCGGCCACACTGCCGTAGCCGCGGCGAATGACACCGCGTTCGCAGAGATTTTTGCCCTGGAAAATGGCAAACTCCGCAAATTGACTGCACACAACGATGCGCTGTTGTCGGAACTCAAACTCGGCACGGTCGAAGACATCTCCTTCAAGAGCAAGGACGGTGCGGAAATACACGGGATGTTGATCAAACCCGGGAACTACGACGCCACCCGAAAGTATCCTGCCTTATTGTGGATTCACGGTGGCCCCAACATGCAGGACGATCACGCACTTCGCTTTGATACCTACCCGTTGCAACTGGAGCGGCAGCTCTACGCCGCGCAGGGGTACGTGGTGTTGGCAATCAATTATCGAGGTAGCGCCGGACGCGGTGCCGCTTACACCCAAGCCATTTTCGCCGACTGGGGACACAAGGAAGTGGACGATTTGCTGGGAGGGGTGGACTATGCCGTGACGCATGGGATTGCCGACCCGCAGCACCTCGGTGTTGGTGGCTGGAGCTACGGCGGCATACTTACCGATTGTCTGATCGCTTCCGATACTCGTTTTCAGGCAGGAATCAGCGGGGCTGGCTCGGCCAACCAGATTTCGATGTATGGCAGCGACGAATACATCCTGCAATACAACAACGAAATCGGGCCTCCCTGGAAGGATCTGGACCTCTGGATCAGGGTTTCCTATCCATTTTTCCATGCCGATCGCATTCACACGCCCACGCTGTTCATGGGCGGCGAGAGCGACTTTAATGTCCCGATTATCGGCAGTGAACAGATGTACCAGGCATTGCGCATCCTGGGCGTGCCCACAGAATTGATCATCTATCCCGGCCAATTCCATCTCTTCACGCGGCCGAGCTACATACACGACCGGATGCTCCGGTACTTTGCCTGGTATGACAAATACGTCATGCACAAGGATTGAGAACTACTCTCCCGTTTTCAGCTCGAGAGTCGTGAGATTGCGCACCCATCGTGCCGGCCGCTTGTCTTCACTCGACACCAGTTTGAATGGCCCGGACTTTTCATCCAGTGGTTGCCCGTTCATCTGGTCCGCAACGATGGTCTCACCGGGATGGAAGTCCGGATCGATCTCCGCAATCGAGAACAGAACAGCGTACCCGTCGGCTGCCGAAGCCCGGACGCTACCGGTCATCGCCTTCCCGTGCAACTCTTTCCCGAGTGGCGCTCCGACTCTTGCCAGCAGATCCGCCAGCCGCACGCCAGAATAGACCTCCTGCGCGTCGGTGTGCCCGTTCTTTACCGACACGGTGATATGCGGTAGCGCCTTGAACTCTGCCAACGACAGAATCACGGTTTCATGTCCGGAAGCAGAAAGTTTCAATTTAGCCGGTGAACTGATGGGCTCCTGAGCTTCGAAGACGGCAGGCACGAGTACAACCGCGAGGAGTGTGGCAAAGGCTAATCTTTTGATTCGCATAGGGAGAAGAGTAACGCAAGCGGATTGCGATTGTCAGCCAAAGAAAGGCAGCGCAAAAAAAAAGGGCCATTTCGACGCATCGAAACGGCCCTGGAATGCTGCTGCTGCGGTGTCTAGCTGGCTTTCGCTTCTTCCGCTGGAGTTTCTTCTTTCTTGGTGCGCTCTTTCTTTTCCTTTTTCTTGAACTCGTAGCTGACCAGTTCGAGAATGGCGACTTTTGCCCCATCGCCAACGCGAATTCCGGCCGGGATGATGCGGGTGTAGCCGCCCGCGCGATCAGCAAACTTCGGTGCGATTTCGCTGAACAGTTTCGCGGTGACGCCGGGCGTCATCAGGTAGGCAGCAGCCTGACGGCGCGATTGCAACGTATCCCGCTTGCCGAGTGTGATGATTTTTTCCGCCACCGGACGAGCTGCCTTGGCGCGAGTGAGCGTTGTGGTAATTCGGCCATGCTCAAACAGATTGGTGACGAGGTTGCGCAAGGTCGCCCGGCGGTGCCAGGGGTTGCGTCCAAGTTTGGATCCAGACTTCAAATGTCGCATCGTGAGTTCCCTTTATTTCTAATTTCGATGGAAGGCGCAGGTTCCCAGCTTGCGGAATTCCGCACCTTCCTGATTCTGCTTACAGACCGATTGATTCATCCGAGCTTGGAGCTTGTGTCTGGCTCGGGAGTGGCGGCCAGATAATGCGGCCGTGTTCATCGAACTTCATGCCCAGCGCGAGGCCCATCTTCACGAGTATATCCTTGATCTCGTTGAGGGATTTGCGGCCGAAGTTTTTGGTCTTCAGCATTTCATTCTCGCTCTTCTGCACCAGTTCGCGGATGGTCTGGATATTGGCGTTCTTCAAGCAATTGTAGCTGCGCACGGAAAGCTCGAGCTCTTCGACAGAGCGGTCGAGATGCTCAAGGCGAGGATCGTGCACCGTGTCGGTCGGCATTTCGACGTTCTCAACCGGTTCTTCAAAGTTGATAAAGATGCTCATATGGTCCTTGACGAGCTTGGCAGCGAGACCGATCGCATCGGAAGGAGTGATCGCGCCGTTGGTCCAGACTTCGAGCATCAGTTTTTCGTAATCGGTCATCTGTCCGAGACGGGCAGATTCGACGGCGTAGTTTACCTTGCGCACCGGCGAGTGAACGCTGTCTACCGGAATGTAACCGATGGGCAGATCTT
This sequence comes from Candidatus Acidiferrales bacterium, assembly GCA_963723725.1. Classification (GTDB taxonomy): domain Bacteria; phylum Acidobacteriota; class Terriglobia; order Acidiferrales; family UBA7541; genus Acidiferrum. The sequence goes on along the minus strand of CAVRSA010000003.1, from coordinate 606,451 downwards.
CATCGTAATTGCGGTCGGCGGAAACGTAGCCGCGGCCGTTCTTGACGCGCATCTCGATCTGCAGCTTCCCGCCCTCGCTGACCGTCGCGATGTAAACGCTCTTGTCGAGAATCGCGAAATCCGCGTCTTCTTCGATCTGGGCGCTGGTCACGACGCCAGGCTGCTCGACGTTGACATAGATGGTCTTAGGCAGGTCGCTGTTCAGCTTGATGGGCACTTGCTTCAGGTTCAGGATGATGTCTGTCGCATCCTCAACCACGCCGGGAATCGAAGAAAATTCGTGCAAGACACCTTCGATTTTGACGGCGGTAATGGCAGCACCTTCAATCGAGCTCAACAGGGCACGCCGCAAGGCGTTACCCACGGTGGTTCCCCAGCCGCGTTCAAAAGGCTGTGCCGAAAACCGACCGTACTTCTCGGTTAGCGATTCAAACTCAGGCGCCAGACGCTTTGGTTTCTGAAATCCCTTCCACATCGTGTTCCTTCCTTCTGCCAGCCAGTGCCGGCCTCAAACCATTTCTCCCAGAGTCATGCCGCCGCCCCGGCGGCTTTCCCTGACGCTTGCTTTCTTGAGGAAAGCAAGCATCAGGGGCCTAGCCAATTACTTGCTGTAGAGTTCGACGATCAGCTGTTCGTTGATCGGCGGAGTCTGCACGTCCTCGCGCTTGGGCAGAGCCACAACCTTGGCTCTGAACTGTTCCCGTTCCTGCTCGAGCCAGGGTACCGCGCTCTGGCTTTGCGCAACGTTGCGGGCTTCAAGAACCATGGCGTTCTGATGCATCTTGTCCTTGATTGCAACTTCTTCGCCGACGTTCACCTGGTAGGAAGGAATGTTGACCTTCTTTCCATTGATGCGCACATGGCCGTGCAGCACCAACTGGCGAGCCTGCGACCGTGAAGAAGCCAGACCCGCGCGCCATACGACGTTATCAAGGCGACGCTCCAGCATGATGATGAGGTTTTCGCCCGTTGGTCCCTTGGTGCGTTCCGCCTTCTCGAAATAATTGCGGAACTGGCGCTCCAACAAACCATACGTGCGCTTGACCTTCTGTTTTTCGCGCAATTGCAGGCCGTAGCCGGCAACCTTTGGCCGTCTGGACTGTCCGTGCTGTCCAGGGACAAAGTTACGCTTTTCGATCGCGCACTTGTCCGTGAAACAACGCAGTCCTTTTAGAAATAGTTTCTGCCCTTCCCGACGGCACAGGCGGCAGACTGCATCTCGATGTCTTGCCAACTTCTATTCTCCCTTCCCAAATCTCTCTAAAACGAAAACCGGAACTCTTTGTACTGAAAAACGTTATACGCGACGGCGCTTTGGCGGACGGCAGCCATTGTGGGGCATCGGCGTGATGTCCCGAATGGCAACGATGTGCAATCCGGCTGCAGCCAGTGCGCGCACGGCGGATTCGCGCCCGGAGCCCGGACCTTTCAGCCGCACTTCAACACTCTTCATACCATACTGATCGCGAGCCACACCTGCGGCAGACAGCGAAGCCTGCTGTGCGGCATACGGAGTGCCCTTGCGCGAACCCTTGAAGCCGATCGCGCCGGCCGAAGACCAGCAAACCGCGCGGCCATCCGGATCAGTGATGGTGATCTGCGTGTTGTTGAACGACGCAGACACGTGCACCAGTCCGTGAGGCACGATACGACGCTCGCGCTTCTTCTTGAATTCTTTCTTCCGCTTCGTTGCTGCTGCCGGCTTGCCGCCTTGTTGTTTTCCTGCTGCGGCGTCCGGTGCTGCATTCGTGTTTTGCTCTTTTGCCACGTTAAACTCCGTAATTTACTCTCAGACTTCCGAACACGTTCCATTCCTTTACAACCAGGCCAAAGCACAGGCAACGGTGCCTGTGCCACCGACTAGCCCTTCTTACCCTTTGTCTGCTTCTTGCCGGCAACTGCGCCACGCCGCGGCCCCTTACGGGTACGAGCGTTGGTGTGCGTGCGCTGTCCGCGAACGGGCAGGTTGCGGCGGTGACGAATGCCGCGATACGCCTGGACTTCAATCAGGCGACGGATGTTCATCTGGATCTCTTTGCGAAGATCTCCTTCGACGCGGCCTTCTTGCTCGATGACATTGCGGAGGCGGTTGGTCTCGTCTTCGGTCAAATCGCGGATCTTCTTTGTGAAGTCCACATTCGCCTTTTCGGCAATACTCTTCGCGCGCACCTGTCCGATGCCGTAGATCGAGGTGAGCCCGACCCAGAGCCGCTTTTGCGGTGGAAGATCAATACCAGCGATACGTGCCATGGAATCTCCTGTTTCTCTAAAACTAAAAACTACGCACTGCTGAAAACTCTATCCCTGACGTTGCTTGTGCTTCGGATTGGTGCAGATCACCCGCACCACGCCACGGCGATGAATCACCTTGCACTTGTCACAAATCTTTTTCACGCTAGCCCGAACTTTCATACTGTGCTGCTCCTGTTCCTTGCTTCAAACTCAACCAAATACTTCCGGATGTCGACCGCTCAGAAGCTCGGTCAGTACACCATTCGATGCCGCTACTTGTAGCGGTAGACGATGCGACCGCGCGTCAAATCATAGGGTGAAAGCTCCACCGCCACCTTGTCTCCAGCCAGAATCCGGATAAAGTTCTTGCGCATCTTGCCTGAAACGTGAGCAAGCACCTTATGCTTGTTTTCCAGCTCCACGCGGAACATCGCGTTTGGCAACGGTTCAATCACCGTGGCCATTACCTCGATCGCGTCCTCTTTCGAGTTTCCCGAATCGTCTTTCTTCTTTTCATCGAACGGCTTTGCCATAAATTCCTGTTTATTTCCTTCGTTCGCAATTCTTACCGCTTCACCAAGCTGGCCCGGTCATCTCTTTCGGCCGGGTCAATATCCATGGGCCGTCTGCGGTAATAGCCACAGTATGCTCGAAATGAGCTGAGGGGCTGCCATCGGCGGTTTCTGCCACCCACTCTCCCCGCATATGCACATCGGGCTTTCCAGCGTTGACCATCGGTTCAACCGCGATGACCATGCCTTCCTGCAGCCGCGCGCCACGCCCCGGTTCCCCGTAGTTCGGAAGATTGGGCTCGTCATGCATCTTGGTGCCGATGCCGTGACCAACAAACTCCCGCACTACTGAATAACCGTGATGCTCTACCCAACTCTGCACCGCGTGCCCGACATCGCCCAGCCTGTTGCCCGGACGCATCTTGTCGATCGCGCGATCCAGCGACTCGCGAGTCACATCAAGGAGTTTCTTCAACTCCGGCTTGATGCTGCCCACCGGCACGGTGACGGCTGAATCTCCAAAGTATCCGTCCACTTCCATGCCAAAGTCGATCGAGACGATGTCCCCTTCGCGCAATTTCCGCTGAGCGGACGGTATCCCGTGAACAATTTCACTATTCACCGAGGTGCACAACACACAGGGATAACCCCGGTACCCTTTAAACGCCGGCTTACCCGGGCCCTTGGCGATGAGCTCCTCGGCATAGTTCTCAAGGTCCATCGTCGTCATTCCGGGTTTCACGTGTTCACGAAGCGCGCTTAAGACTTCGTAAACCACCTGACCCGAGCGGTACATCTTCTGCAGCTCAGCAGCATCGCGTATATGTATTGCCATTTCTGTTTACCGCTCTCCGCGAATACTGGCCACTGCTTGCAGAATGTCGTTCCTTACTTCTTCGACACTCTTGCGTGCATCGATGTCGCAAAGTAAACCTAGCCGCCGGTAATAAACCACCAGGGGTGCGGTCTGCTTTTCATACGCATGCAACCTTGGCCCAACTACTTCTTCGCGATCATCGGGACGGTGTATCAACTCACCGCCATCGATATCGCAAATTCCCTCAACCTTCGGCGGGCGCTCGTAAATATTGTAAATCTCGCCGTCCACCTTACAGATCCGCCGCCCGGTCATCCGCTTCATCAACACCGAAGTCCCGATGACCATAAAGATGACGAACGGCTGCTTCAAACCGTGTTGCCTCAGCAACTCACCCAGGTATTTCGCCTGAGTTACCGTTCGCGGAAATCCGTCAAACACAAAACCGTGAAAACAGTCCGGCCGCTCGATACGCTCTGCGACCATCCGCAAAATCACCGAATCCGGGACAAGCTCGCCGTGCTCCATAAGCGGCTTTGCCATCAAACCCAGCGGGGTACCTTGCGCCACATGCTCCCGAAGCATGTCCCCGGTCGAAAGGTGCGGTATCCCGTACTTTTCGGCCAGCGCTTTGGCCTGAGTGCCTTTCCCCGAGCCCGGAGGACCGAGAAAAATGACGGCTCGATCAAGCTTAGCGACAGGACGCTGGTCGAGCGGCAACATTCGTTCGCCTTACCTACGTCCGCGCAGTCTACCCTTCCGCGCGAAGCCATCGTAATTACGCATAACGAGTTGTGCTTCGAGCTGCTGCACTGTATCCATCGCCACGCCCACCACGATCAGGAGCGAAGTACCGCCAAAATAGAACGCAACCCCAAGGCCATTCAGAATCCACTGCGGGAAGTGCCGGTCAAACCAATCGCCGCCCAGCCAAATCGGCAAGTGATTCAGGTGAATACCCGCAATCATCCATTCCGGAAGCAAGCAGACCAGCGCCAGGTAAACGGCGCCGATGAACGTCAAGCGCTTCAGGATGCCACTGATGTATTCCGAAGTGCTGCGACCCGGACGAATTCCCGGGATGAAGCCGCCGTTCTTGCGCATATTGTCCGCAACTTCGGTAGGATTGAAGACGATTCCCACGTAGAAGAAAGCGAACAAAATAATCATGGCCACGTAGATCAGGGTGTACAGTGGCTCGCCCCACTTCAACTTATCAGAGATAGCCCGCAAAAACGGCCAACGGCTGCCAAGAGCGAGAGCAGCGGTTGCGGGAAACGCGAGTAACGAGCTCGCGAAAATCGGGGGAATAACGCCGCCGGAATTTACCCGCAACGGCAGGTACGTCGATTGTCCGCCCATCATGCGGCGGCCAACCACGCGCTTGGCATACTGCACCGGGATGCGTCGTTGCGCACCTTCAACGAATACGATGAAGGCCACAACCGCGATCATCAGGATCACCAGGAGAATGATCGCCATCGGGGTAAATGCGCCCCAGGCCTGGGACCTAGCCTTCTCATAAAGGTCAAAAATGGCCCGCGGCAAGCCCACCACAATCCCAACAAATATGATGAGCGACATGCCGTTACCGATACCACGCTCGCTGATCTGCTCGCCCAGCCACATAATAAACGCCGAACCGGTGGTCAGGGTCAGGATGGTCATCAGAACAAATTTGATACCCGGATGGTATACGAGCGATTGGCCGCCCAAATTCTGTGTCTGCAGCCCGGTGGCAATGGTAGTGGACTGAATGATCGCCAGCACGATTGTCAGGTACCGGGTGTACTGTGTGATCTTGCGACGGCCGAGTTCGCCTTCCTTGGACAACCGTTCGAGGTACGGAAATACAACGGTCATCAACTGCAGAATGATCGACGAAGTGATATAAGGCATGATGCCCAGCGCAAAAATCGTCATGCGCCGCGCGTTGCCGCCGCTGAACAAATCGAAGATCCCCAGAACCGAGCCAGCCGCTTGTTTGTACAGTTCCGCAAGAACGTCGGCGTTAATGCCCGGCGTCGGGATATGTGCACCAATGCGGTAGACGGCCAGAAGGCCCAGCGTGAAAAACAGCCGGTTTCGCAGATCCTGGATCCGGAAAAGGTTCGTAAATGCAGTCAAGAATCGATTCATACCGGTTCCTCGGAAAACCCGATTACGCTACCACCTCAAACGAGCCGCCTGCTTTGGCAATTTTTTCCTTTGCAGAGGCGCTGAATGCATGAGCGTGAACGACCAACTTGATCTTGAGGTCGCCATCACCCAGAACCTTTATGGGATCCTTGGCGCGGCGCACGAAACCATGAGCGCGCAACAGTTCCGGGGTGACCGTTTCGCCCGCTGGGAACACGTTAAGTTCCTCGAGATTCACAACCGAGTAATTCACTTCAAACGGATTGTGAAAACCGCGCTTCGGAATACGGCGATGCAACGGCATCTGGCCGCCTTCAAAGCCTCGACGGCGCGAATAGCCGCGACGGGACTTCTGTCCCTTGTTACCGGACCCTGAAGTCTTGCCCAACTTCGAACCGATACCACGGCCAACGCGAACTTTCTTCTTGCGCGAGCCTTTTGGCGGCCGAAGGGTTGAAAGACTGACCGGACGGGAATCCTTTTTTGTTTTTTCTGCCATAACCTACTCCACCACTTTCACGAGGTGACGCACTTTGAGGATCATGCCGCGCGTTTCCGGCGTATCCTGGCGTTCCACAGTTTGTTGCATCCGGCGAAAGCCAAGTCCGCGAATCGTCTGCCGCATGTCATCGGTACAGCCGATAAAACTCTTGACCCACTGAATTTTCAAGGTGCCGGCGCTCTTCGCGCCCTTTTTTTCGGCTGCCATAAATTATTCTCCTGCTGCCTTTTCCGTTTTCTCGGCCTTGGGAGGCTTACCGCTCATCTGCTCGACCGTCATGGAGCGGGTCTCTGCAACCTGGGCTGCATCCTTCAAGCTGAGCAATGCGGCGAAAGTGGCTTTTACCACGTTGTGCGGGTTCGAAGTACCCAGAGACTTTGTGAGTACATTCTGAATCCCCGCAACCTGCATCACCTTGCGTACAGGACCACCGGCGATGACACCAGTGCCTTCTGACGCGGGCTTCAGCAAAACATTGGCTGAGCCATACCGACCGGTGACCTGGTGCGGGATGGAAGTGCCCTTCATGTTCAACTTGATCAAATTCTTTTTGGCCTGTTCGATTCCCTTTTTGATGGCCATGGGAACTTCGCGAGCCTTGCCCATACCGAAACCAGCATGACCGTGCATATCTCCGACAACAACGAGCGCGGAGAAGCTCAGATTTTTACCGCCTTTGACCACTTTTGTGACGCGGTTGATGGCAATGACATCGTCCTTCAGATCTGAAGGATTCACTTCGAGTAACCGCCGTACCGACAAGCTATCGCGCAAAATTTGCTTCGACATAGATTAGAACTGTAACCCCGCTTCCCGCGCCGCATCCGCGAGCGCCTTGACGCGGCCGTGATACTTGTACCCGCCGCGGTCGAACACCACTTTGCTGAGTCCCGCTGCCTTCGCACGTTCGGCGATGATCTTGCCGACGTTCTTGGCAGCCGCGATGTTGCCACCGCCCTTCAAACCCTTCTTGACTTCCTTGTCAACCGAACTCGCCGAAACCAGAGTGCGGCCCGTATGGTCATCAATGATTTGCGTATAAATGTGCCCGACCGAGCGATAAACGCTCAAGCGCGGACGTTCGGTGGTACCAGAAACCTTCATACGAACGCGAGAGTGAACCCGCTTGCGCTGGCCATCCCGGGACAATCTTTTTACTTGTGACGATGCCACTGTCGTTTCTCCTCTAATCCACTGGACCGTATCTGCCGCCTGATAAAAACAAGCAGCAAGCACGGACGAAAATTATGCGCCTGCTTTGGCTCCAGCCTTGCCAGCCTTTTTCTTCAAACGCTCGCCGGTAATGCGGACACCCTTCTGCTTGTACGGATCGGGTGGGCGCAGCGAACGCATATCCGCAGCAACCTGTCCGACCTGGGCCTTATCCGCACCGCTTACAACGATGTGGGTCTGCTTGTCGACTGTGACCTGGATTCCTTCGGGAATGTCGAAGGAAATCGGGTGCGACTTGCCGAGTGCAAACGCGACGGACTTGCCCTTCAGTTCGGCACGATAACCAACGCCAACAATGTCGAGCTCTTTCTTGAAGCCCGTGGTAACTCCGGTAACGGCATTTGCGAGGAGCGCCCGGGCCAGACCGTGCAGCGCACGATGATCGTCGTTGTCGCGAACGGCAGTCAGAACACCGTCCTTCTGCTCCAACTTGATTTGTGGCGGCACGAGCACCAGGAGTTTGCCCTTGGGGCCCTGCACTTCGACCTTGCCGCCGGCGGAATTGATCTTCACGCCTGCGGGAAGTGGAATCGGTTTTCGACCAATACGTGACATCTGTTCAGTCCTCTTCTCTAAAACTCACTCGCTACACACTGCGCAAATCTCAAAAACGGCCACTACCAGACTTCGCAAAGAATCTCGCCACCAATGTTCGCCTTGCGGGCGGAGCGTCCGGTCATCAATCCCTGGGGAGTGGTGAGGATGCTGATCCCCAGTCCGCCGACAACCGGACGAATGTCCATGGTGCCGAGGTACCGCCGCTGTCCGGGACGCGAAATGCGCTTCATTCCGGTGATGACACTGCGGCGATCCGGGGTGTACTTCAGAAACACGCGGAGGGTTTTGCGCGTCTTGTTCTCGTCGACCATCTTGTAGGTCGAGATATATCCCTCTTCTTTGAGAATGCGGGCGATCTCGGTCTTCAGCTTAGAGACCGGAACATCCACGCGTTGATGCTTCGCGGCCGCCGCGTTGCGGAGGCGGGTCAAGAAATCGGCTATCGGGTCCGTCTGCATAATTCTCCTACCAACTCGCTTTCACAACACCAGGGATTTCCCCTTTGAGGGCCATGCCGCGGAAACAGATACGGCACATTTGGAACTTGCGGATATAGGCGCGAGCGCGGCCGCAGCAACGGCAACGGTTCCGCACACGGACCTTGAACTTCGGCTTCTTCAGAGTTTTGGCGATCTTAGCAGTGCGTGCCATTTATTGTGCTGCTCCTTTTTCGCGCAACGGAAATCCAAGACCTTTGAGGAGTTCGCGACCTTCCTCGTCGTTCCTTGCAGAAGTGGTCAACGTAATGTTCATGCCCTTGATCTTGTCAACCCGGGTGTAATCGATCTCCGGGAACACCAGCTGGTCTTTCAGACCGAGGGTGTAGTTGCCCCGGCCGTCAAAGGCGTTCGGCGGCAATCCACGGAAGTCACGCACACGGGGCAGGACCACGTTGCACAGGCGGTCGAGAAATTCATACATCCGGTCGCCGCGCAAGGTAACTGCACATCCGATGGGCATGCCTTTGCGAATTTTGAAGTTCGCGATGGACTTCTTGGCCCGGGTGATCATGGCTTTCTGGCCCGTGATCTGGCCGAGTTCAACGGCGGCGGTGTCCAGTAATTTGGCGTTCTGGCTGGCTTCACCGAGGCCGATATTCACAGTGATTTTCTTCACCTTGGGCACGGCCATAACGTTCTTCCAGCCGAAGCGCTTCATGAGCGCGGGGACTGTTTCTTTGTGATACTTCTCGTTCATTCGACTCTTCATACCAGTTTCATTCCTTTGCAATCTTACTTGTCGAGCGTGGTGCCACAACGCTTGCACGCGCGCACTTTGGAACCGTCAGGCAGCGTCTGGTGGCCGATGCGGGCGTGCTTCCCGCAGCTGCTGCAAACGATCATTACCTTCGAAACATTCATCGCAGCTTCTTTTTCTACGATGCCGCCTTTGATGTTCTTGGCGGGATTTGGCCGAGTATGGCGCTTGATGATGTTGGCGTGCTCGACGATCACGGTGTTCTTCCTGGGATTTACGGAAAGCACGCGACCACTCTTGCCTGCGTCCTTGCCAGCCATCACGCGGACATTGTCGCCCTTGCGGATACTGATGATGTAACGCTTACCTTTTTCGATTCTTTGTGCCATTGCCTACCAAACCTCCGGAGCGAGCGAAACGATTTTGGTGAATTTCTTTTCGCGCAGCTCTCTTGCCACGGGCCCGAAAACGCGTGTTCCAACGGGCTCGCCAGTGTCATTGATGAGCACAGCGGCATTGTCATCAAAGCGGATATATGTGCCGTCCTTCCGGCGGTGTTCCTTGCGCATCCGGACGATTACGCACTTCACAACCTTGCCTTCTTTCACCTGGCTCTCAGGCGTGGCTTCCTTCACCGAAGCGGTGACGATATCGCCCAGCCCGGCCTTCAAACCTGCGTCGCCACCGATCGGGAGAATACACATGAGCTTCCGCGCTCCGGAATTATCCGCCACCGTCAGCCAAGTTCGCATCTGAATCATGATTCGGCTCCCTTACTTCTTCGACGCTTTATGCGTCAGCACTTGCTTCAGCCGCCAGCGCTTCAGGCGGGATAATGGGCGCGAGGACGAAATAATGACCGTATCGCCCTGCTTGGCTTCGCGCTTTTCATCGTGCGCGTAGAATTTCTTCGAGATGCGAAGGACGCGGCGGTATTTGGGGTGCTGCACCAAACGCTGCACTTCGACGACGATTGTCTTTTCCATCTTGGCGCTGGTCACCTTGCCGATGAGTTCGGTACGATCTCCGCGGCCCGATTCCGCCACCACTGGTGCTGTCTGTGTTTCTGTTGTCATTACGCCTTACCTGCCTTCGCCGGTTTTGTTCCAGCGGTCAATTCCTGCGCGCGCAACAGAGTCTTGACCCGCGCTAGATCCTTTTTCGCATCGCGAAGGCGCTTGAGCGCTTCCGCCTGGCCGGTACTCAGCTGGAAACGCAGGCGAAAAATCTGCTCTGCAAGATCCTTCTCCCGGGCCCGTAATTCCGTTCCGCCTTCTTCGCGGATCTTCTCAATACGCCGAGGCATCAGAGCCCTCCTGTGCGGGAAACAAATTTTGTGGGAATCGGAAGCTTGTGCGAGGCGAGACCCATGGCCTCGCGCGCGGTGGCTTCGTCCACACCCGCCATCTCGAACATGATTCTGCCGGGCTTCACGACTGCAACCCACTTTTCCGGAGCGCCTTTACCTTTACCCATGCGGGTTTCCGCGGGCTTCTTGGTGTATGGCTTGTCCGGAAAAATCCGGATCCACAATTTTCCGCCACGCTTGATGAAACGCGTGATTGCTACACGAGAGGCTTCGATCTGGCGGTCGGTGATCCAGGCATTTTCCATAGCCTTAAGGCCGAACTCGCCAAATGCCAGACTGCCTCCGCGCCAGGCCTTGCCCTTGCGGCGGCCGCGCTGCTGCTTTCGATATTTAACTTTCTTCGGCATCAACATCGTTTTGTTCTCGCTTCCCTAAATTCCTCTAGACCGACTTCCCGCGGAGCGCTTTAGGCGGCAACCACGGCGGCGGGCTTTGGCTCTTCTTGTTTCTTGCGGTTTGGAACGTTCTCGCCCTGGTAAATCCAGCACTTGACGCCAATCACGCCGTAGGTGGTATTGGCTTCAGCCGTGCCAAAATCAATGTCCGCGCGAAGAGTCTGCAAGGGCAAACGGCCTTGCAGATACCATTCCTTGCGCGCGATTTCCGCACCGTTCAAGCGACCGGCGACGCGCACCTTGATGCCCTTGCAGCCAAAACGCAGGGCTGAATCGACGGCCTTGCGCATTGCGCGGCGAAACGCCACACGCTTTTCAAGCTGCAGGGCAATCGACTCTGCAACCAGTTGCGCGTCAAGCTCGGGACGATGCACCTCGACGATGTCGATGTGCACTTCACGCTTGGTGCGCTTTGAAACTTCCTGCTTCAGCTTGTCGATTTCCGCGCCCTTGCGGCCGATGATGATTCCCGGACGCGCGGTGGCGATGCGCACAACCAGCTTGTTGGCGGCACGCTCGATATCGATGGAGCTGATGCCCGCGCTCTTCAGGCGGCTCTTCAGTTCCTTGCGCAGCTTCACATCTTCATGAAGCAGGTCGGCGTAGTCGCGGTCCGCGTACCAGCGCGACTTCCAGGGCTTGTTGTAGCCCAGGCGAAATCCGTACGGGTGAGTTTTCTGTCCCATTACTTCTTTCCCTTCTTCCCCGGTGTCTGCTTTCCGGTCAGTGCCTTGCGAACCCTGCGAGCTGTCCCGCGAACGCCTTTTTGGGCTTCTGCTTCAGCCTGGATCGCGGCGACGCGTTCCGCTGCAGCAACATGGTGTTCGGCCACTCCAACCCAGATATGCGCGGTGCGCTTCTGGTAGCGGAATGCGCGTCCCATCGGCGCCGGACGCAACCGCTTCCAGCGAGCGCCTTCATTCACGAAACACTTTGAAACAAACAGCTGATCCACATCGAGCGGTGCGCCTGCATCTTCCGCCTTGCGTTCCGCATTGGCGATAGCGCTGCGCAGCACCTTTTCCACGTGCTTGGCAGCACGCTTGGGGGTGAAGCGCAGTGAGTGCAACGCATCCTGCGCCTTCTGCCCGCGAATCAGATCGATTACCAAGCGCGCTTTTTGCGGAGACATCCGCACGTGACGCGCGATGGCGTGAGCTTCAATAGAACCAGGATTTGTCGTTACGTCAGCCATGTTTTATGCCTTCGGCGCTGCTGCTGCTGGTGCCGCGCCGCCTCCTGCAGGAGCCGCGCCTGCCGCCTTCTCCAGTGCCACCTTAACGGAGTGGCCCTTGAAGGAACGGGTTGGTGCGAACTCGCCCAGCTTGTGTCCGATCATCTGCTCGGTCACGTATACCGGGATAAATTTCTTTCCGTTGTGCACGGCAATCGTGTGCCCGATCATCTCGGGAACGATCGTGGAGCGCCGCGACCAGGTCTTGATCACTTTCTTTTCGCTACGCGTATTCAGTCCTTCAACCTTTTCGCGCAGGTGGCCATCGACAAAAGGCCCTTTTTTCGTTGAACGTGCCATCGCTTGCTTATTCCTCCACGCGGCGCAAACGGCCCCATTGGGCGTGCCGCATCTTTTTAAATCCCCGCACCGGACCCGGTACTCGGTGCGACTTCGGACAGAACGGGCAAACAAAACGCGTGCCCAGTGCATTCGGCGTGCGATCCACGATGACCGACCAGCCCGGCTTGCAAAGCTTGTACAGCACCGGTTCCAGTGGCACGGCCACCTTGGCTGCGGGTTTCCCGACAGGTTTGGCTGCCGCAATTTTCACCGCACGCTTTTCAACTCTCTTGCTCGACCGCTTCACTGGACGCGTCCTGCGTGTTGCACCGCGTGTTGTCCTTGTCGCTCGCATCGTTCCGCTCTCCCCAACCAGTTCTTAATTCGCCAGCCGGGAACTGCGATTGCCTTACCTTACCCTCGGCGCTTTCGCTTCCGACCGCGCCGCGTCTGGTTCTAACTTCGTGCTAGCTGCGTGAATCCCCAGAAGCGAGAATCGCGCAACGGAAAATCGTTTACTTGCGGCGCTGCGAGATCATTCGATCCGTGCGCTTGTTGCTCCGAGTCTTCTTTCCGAGAGTCGGGAACGCCCATGGAGTGACGGGATGATTTCCCTTCACGCGGCCTTCGCCGCCTCCGTGCGGGTGGTCGACCGGATTCATAGCGACTCCGCGCACCGTCGGCTTCTTGCCCATCCAGCGCGTGCGTCCGGCCTTCCCGTACGTCTGGTTCTCGTGGTCCAGGTTGCCAACTTGGCCAACCGTGGCTCGGCACTCGATTGAGAACTTGCGAACTTCGCCGGAAGGCATCTTGATCAGCGCCAGATCGCCTTCTTTGCTGAGCAGCTGGGCCGAAGCGCCAGCCGTGCGAACTGCCTGGCCGCCGCGCCCCGGATAAAGTTCCAGGTTGTGCAACATCGTGCCCGGTGGAATGTTGCGGATCTTCAGGGCGTTACCCGGAAGGATGTCCGCGGCCTCGCCGGTGGAAACCGTTGCACCGACCTCCAGTCCCACGGGATGGAGAATGTAGCGCTTATCGCCGTCCGCGTAGTGCAGGAGAGCGATGTTGGCGCTGCGATTCGGGTCGTACTCGATTGCGGCAACCGTCGCGGGAATACCTTCCTTGTCGCGACGGAAGTCGACCACACGATACTGCTTCTTGTGGCCCCCGCCGCGGTGCCATACCACGATTTCGCCGTGGTTGTTGCGGCCGCCGGTACGCTTTTTCGGCTCGAGTAGATTTTTTTCAGGCGTTTGCTTGGTGATCTCGCTCTTGTCGAGCACGGTCATGAAGCGCCTTGACGCCGTATATGGATTAAAACTCTTCAGTGCCATCTCTTGCCTCTACCTTTTAAATCTATCCGCCCACTTGGCGGCTCTAGCTTCACCGAAAAAACTTTCTACAAATTCTCTGAATACTCGATCATCTTCTCGCCCTCGGCGAGCTTCACGTAGGCTTTTTTCCAATCGCGACGGTAGCCTTCATTCTGGCCCCGGCGACGCATCTTGCCGAAGAAGTTGGCGGTGCGAACGTCAGAAACCTTCACCTTGAAGATCTGCTGCACGGCTTCCTTGATCTCGGTTTTTGTAGCTCCCGCGGCAACTTCAAATACCACGGTGTGCTGTGTTTCCTTCACGCCCAATCCTTTTTCCGTAATGATCGGGCGACGAATAATCTGATAGTGAGGGGCTGCCATTGGTTATTCCTTCCCCTTTTTGGTTGCCGGCTTCTTTGCAGCTGCCGGCTTCTTGGTAGCTTTCTCTGCCTTGGCCTTGGGCGCCGCTACTTTCGCGGGCGCTGCGGGGGCTGCGGCCGGTGCAATGGACTCAACATGGGGAGCAGTCACCGATTCGTGATCCGGATCGAGCGTGCGCACCAGGCGGGCCACTGCATCTTTTGAAAGCAGCAAACGATCGTGGCGAAGAACGTCGTAAGCCTGCAAAGTATTTGTGGCGGAAATCTTCACGCCGATCATGTTGCGACTGGCCAATTCCAGGTTGCGGTTCTCCGCGCCAGCGACGAGCAAGACCGTCTTCTGGGCGTTCAACTTGCCGAGCGCAAGGCGAAGCGCCTTGGTCTTGTGCGTGTCAAGAGCCCACGCTTCGATGACGACCAGCTTCTGCTCCGCAAGCTTTGCCGACAGCGCCGAGCGCAAGGCGCCAAGCTGCATTTTCTTCGGCAACGCATACTCATAGGAGCGGGGCTTGGGGCCGTGTACCGTGCCTCCATGGCGCCACAGCGGCGACCGAATGGAACCGATACGAGCCCGCCCGGTGCCCTTCTGCTTCCAGAGCTTGCGGCCGGCGCCGCTGACTTCACTCTTGTCCTTGGTTTTCGCAGTCCCGCTACGCTGCGAGTTGAGATACCAACGCGAAGCTTCGTGCAGCAGGTGTTCGTTGATTTCTGCGCCAAAAACCGTGTCCGCCAGTTCTACCTGGCCGACCTTCTTGCCATCCAGATTGATTACATCCACGACCGGCATAATTTCGTTTCCTTCTCTCGTTCCTGGAACTTTTACTGATACTCTGACCGACTTACTTACTTTCTTGCTTTCGGGGCCTTCACGTTCTTGGCCTTTCGAATGAAAATGTATTGACCAGCAGGTCCCGGAACCGAACCGCGAACCAGCAGGAGATTTTCATCGCTGTCGACCTTGATGACCTTCAAGTTCTTCGCAGTCACTTGCGCATTCCCCATGTGACCCGGGAAATGCTGGTTCTTCCAGACGCGTGACGGGAAAGAACTGCCGCCGATACCGCCCGGTGCACGGTGGAACATCGAACCGTGTGTCGCGTCGCCCCCGGCATAGTGCCAGCGCTTCACGCCGCCCGCGAAACCGCGGCCCTTGCTGACGCCCGTGATATCGACCAGTTCGCCTGCCGCAAAATTCTCAACGAGAACGCGATCGCCAACTTTTGTCTCGTCCTTCGATTCCGCGATGCGAACTTCCTGCAGGACCTTCATAGGGGCCACGTTGGCCTTCTTGAAGTGGCCGGTCATCGCCTTGTTCACCCGCTGCGGCTTGACGAATTCCACGAGGCCCAGTTGCGCGGCGTCGTAGCCATCCTTTTCCTTGGTGCGGCGCTGAACCACAACGCACGGCCCGGCTTGTAGAACGGTGCAACCAACCAGATTGCCGTCGGTCGCAAAAACCTGGGTCATACCGAGCTTGATTCCGATTATTCCTTCGACTGCCATTTTCCTGTTCTCTCTCTCGCAGCATGCCATACGGTATTGGCTGCGTTCTGCATTAGCGGGCGGCCTAGAACCGCCCAAATCTCAAAACTACTTGCCGGCGTGACCGAATGCCTTGATCTCGACGTCAACGCCAGGCGGAAGATCGAGCTTCATCAGCGCGTCAACCGTGTCAGGGGTCGGTTCCAGAATGTCGATCAGCCGCTTGTGGGTGCGCATCTCAAACTGCTCGCGCGACTTCTTGTCCACGTGCGGCGACCGTAATACCGTCCAGCGGTTGATGGTTGTGGGCAAAGGAATCGGGCCGGCAACGTCTGCGCCGGTCCTCTTCGCGGTCTCCACAATCTCCCGCGTGGATTGGTCAAGAATCCTGTGATCGTAAGCCTTTAAGCGAATGCGAATTTTGTCACCTTGTCTCATAGGGTTACTCGATGATCTCCGTGACCGCGCCGGCGCCGACCGTGTGACCGCCTTCACGAATCGCAAACCGCAAGCCCTTTTCCAGCGCCACCGGGGTAATCAGGGTCACTTCACAGCTTACGTTGTCGCCGGGCATCACCATCTCCACTCCCGCCGGCAACTTCATGTCCCCGGTCACGTCCGTCGTCCGGAAGTAAAACTGTGGTCGATAGCCTGAGAAAAACGGCGTGTGCCTTCCGCCTTCTTCCTTCGTCAGCACGTACGCTTCTGCCTTGAACTTCGTGTGCGGGGTGATCGAGCCCGGCTTGCAGATTACCTGCCCGCGCTCCACGTCTTCCTTTTCTGTCCCGCGCAGCAACAGTCCTACGTTGTCTCCAGCCAGACCTTCATCCAGCAGCTTCTTGAACATTTCGATGCCGGTGACCACTTTCTTCTGCGTCGGCCGGAAACCAACGATTTCCACTTCTTCTCCGACCTTCACCTTGCCGCGTTCCACTCTTCCCGTCACCACCGTCCCGCGTCCCGAAATCGAGAAAATGTCTTCGATCGGCATCGCAAACGGCTTGTCCACATCCCGTACCGGCAGCGGAATATTCGCATCCACTGCTGCCATCAGCTCGTCTATCTTCTTTTCCCAGTTGGCATCGCCATTGAGCGCCTGCAGCGCCGATCCCCGTACCACCGCTATCGTGTCTCCGGGAAATTGATAGCTCTTCAGCAGTTCCCGAACTTCCAGTTCCACCAGCTCCAGCAACTCGGCGTCTTCCACCATGTCGCACTTGTTCAGAAACACCACAATCGCAGGCACACCCACCTGACGCGCCAGCAAAATGTGCTCCCGCGTCTGCGGCATCGGTCCGTCGGTTGCCGCCACCACCAGAATCGCGCCGTCCATCTGCGCGGCTCCCGTGATCATGTTCTTGATGTAGTCTGCGTGACCGGGACAATCCATGTGCGCATAATGACGATTCGGCGTTTCATACTCCACGTGTGAAACGGCGATCGTAATCCCGCGCTCCCGCTCTTCCGGCGCGTTGTCAATCGAATCGAACGCCCGGAATGCCACCTTCGGATTGTGCTTCGACAACACCTTCGTGATTGCCGCCGTCAACGTCGTCTTGCCATGGTCAATGTGACCGATTGTGCCAATGTTGACGTGTGGCTTTGTCCGTTCAAACTTTTCCTTCGCCATTGCCTCAATGCTCCTGTTCGAATTCTTTACAAAAATCCTTACTAAAACCGCTGCAGCAAAATTCGTGAACTACTTTTCTCCGCGATGCTTCTTAATGACTTCCTCCGCCAGCGCCTGCGGCAATTCCGCGTAATGCGAAAAGTGCATCGTGAATGTGGCGCGTCCCTGCGTGCGGCTGCGCAAGTCGGTTGCATAACCGAACATCTGAGCGAGCGGAACTTCCACGCGGATGACGTTGCTGCCCGCGCGATTCTCGGTGCCCTGAATCGCCGAACGCCGCGAGTTCAAGTCGCCAAAAACCTGCGGCATGTATTCCTCGGGAACGACTACTTCCACCTTCATAATGGGTTCGAGCAAGACCGGCTTGGCCCTTGCGCAAGCTTCCTTGTAGGCCATCGAACCGGCAATCTTGAACGCCATTTCATTGGAGTCGACGTCGTGGTAGCTTCCGTCGATGAGTACTACGGCAACGTCCACCATGGTGAAGCCGGCGACGATTCCGTTGTCCAGTGCTTCGCGGATACCTGCCTCGATCGGAGCGATAAACTCACGCGGAATCGATCCACCTACGATCTTGTCGATGAACAGGAAGCGATGTTCCTTGTCGAACTTCCACTTGCCCGGCGTACTGCCGGTGACGGATTTGGCGAGCGCGTCCAGATCGTCGGTGGAAAGTTCCTTCATATTCTCGTGATCGGAACTGGGCAGCGGGTGCAATTCGATCTTGCAATGTCCGTACTGTCCCTTACCGCCGGTCTGCTTGATGTATTTGCCTTCGGCAATGGCCTTCTTGCGAATCGTCTCCCGGTAAGCGACCTGGGGACGGCCGACGTTTGCCTGCACGTTATATTCGCGGAGCATACGGTCGACAATGATTTCAAGGTGTAATTCGCCCATCCCGGAAATCAGGGTTTGACCGGTGTCAGGCTCGGTCGAAACGCGGAACGTGGGATCTTCCTGTGCCAGACGCTGCATCGCGACGCCCAGCTTGTCCTGGTCGGCCTTGGTCTTTGGTTCAATCGCGACAGAAATCACTGGTGTCGGGAAATCGATGGACTCAAGAATGATCTGGTTTTGTTCGTCGCACAGTGTGTCGCCGGTATTTACGTTTTTCAGACCGACGCATGCACAAATGTCGCCGGCATAGATTTCCTGGATTTCCTCGCGCTTGTTGGCGTGCATCTGGAGCAGGCGACTGATCCGCTCGCGTGAACCCTTTGCAGAGTTCATGACGTAGCTGCCCGACTTTAGAACGCCGGAGTAAACGCGAATGTAGGTGACGTGCCCGACAAACGGGTCGGACATGATTTTGAACGCCAGCGCAGAAAAGGGTTGATCGTCAGCAGGACGGCGAAGAACAGTTTCGTCGTTTTCCGGGTTGGTACCTTCGACCGGCAAGACATCGATTGGCGATGGCAGATAATCCACCACGGCATCGAGCAAGGGCTGAATGCCCTTGTTCTTGAATGCCGATCCGGCAAGAACCGGAACGATCTTCAGATTGAGCGTCGACTTGCGGATGGACTTGCGCATGTCCTCCACGGACAGCGTGCCTTCTGTCAAATACTTGTCGAGGACAGAGTCATCATGTTCGGCAATGTATTCCACCGTCTTGTTTCGGTGTTCGTCGTAGAACGCCTTGTCAATTGCAGAGCCCTTGAGCGCAGCCTGGATATCCGGACGGCTTGCAACGAATGCAGCGTCCCAGAGCTTTTCCACTTCGAAAATCTCAAACTTTGCGCCAAGTGTCTCTTCGAGCCAGACGATGACTTTCTGTTCGATAAAATCGATAATTCCGATGAAATTGTCTTCGCGCCCAAGCGGGAATTGCAGCGGCACGGGGTGTGCACCCAAACGCGCGCGGATAGTGCGGATGACGTGATCAAAGTCCGCTCCCATGCGGTCCATCTTGTTGACGAAGCAGATTCTGGGCACGCGATACTTGTCAGCCTGACGCCAGACGGTTTCTGATTGCGGTTGTACACCCGCAACCGAGTCAAAAACGCAGACTGCGCCGTCCAGTACGCGCAAGGAGCGTTCGACTTCTACCGTGAAATCGACGTGGCCCGGGGTGTCAATGATGTTGACGCGATACTTCTTGCCAAAGCGATCCCAGCTCGCAGTCGTGGCAGCGCTCGTGATGGTGATCCCGCGCTCACGCTCCTGCTCCATCCAGTCCATCGTGGCAGTGCCTTCGTCCACGGAACCGATCTTGTAGGTCACGCCTGTGTAGAACAGGATGCGCTCCGTCGACGTGGTCTTGCCAGCGTCAATGTGCGCCATGATTCCGATGTTGCGCGTATCTTCGAGTTTGAATAACCGAGTCATGATTCCCTGGAAACCTTTTCTCTCCCTGACTGCTATCGTGCTTTGCTACTTCGAAACACTGCGTTCTGCAAAGTGCGTCACCCAGCCGCAAGGTGGCCGGATTGATTACCAGCGGTAGTGCGCGAACGCCTTGTTGGCTTCGGCCATACGATGAACGTCTTCCTTTTTCTTGATCGCGCCACCACGTGAGTTGGCGGCGTCGATGACTTCATCCGCGAGCTTGTCGATCATGGTCTTGCCAGCGCGTTCGCGTGAATACTGCAGGAGCCAGCGAATGGCGAGAGATTGACGGCGAAACGGACTGACCTCGACTGGCACCTGGTAGTTCGCACCACCAACGCGGCGGGTCTTGACTTCCAAGAGAGGCTTTACGTTCTCAAGCGCCTTCTTGAATATCTTCAAGGCATCGTCGTTCGTCTTCTTGGCGACCTGGTCCATCGCGCCGTAGAATACGCGCTGCGCTGTGCTCTTCTTGCCTTCCCACATCATCGAGCAGATAAACTTCTCAACGATATCGCTGGCGTAAACAGGGTCGGTCGCTTGGACTCGACGATTCACTATTCCTTTACGAGACATTCTTCACCGCTCCTTCAATTTCAGAAATCTGAATAACGCTTACTTGGCTCCTGCGCCGGCCTTGGGGCGCTTGGCGCCGTACTTTGAACGGCCTTGCTTACGATTTTCCACCCCGGCCGCGTCGAGCGTGCCGCGAACGATGTGGTAACGAACACCCGGCAGGTCCTTCACACGGCCGCCGCGCACGAGCACGATCGAGTGCTCCTGCAAGTTGTGGCCGATACCGGGGATATACGTGGTGACCTCGACCGCATTGGTCAAGCGAACACGAGCGACCTTACGCAACGCAGAATTGGGCTTCTTCGGTGTCTGCGTGTATACGCGAATGCAAACGCCTCTCTTCTCCGGGCAGCCCATCAAAGCAGGCGACTTGGTCTTTGAGATAATTCCTTCTCTACCCATCCGTACAAGCTGTGAAAACGTCGGCACAGTAATCCTCTTTTTCCTTCGGCGGATCGCGATACGACTTGATTCGCGACTCGTCGTGCTTGGCGCGCAAACGCATTGCGAAGGCTCTCGACGCGCGCGCAGAAAAATGCGCGAGAGCACACAATCAGATGAAAGGTGCACTGCGAATCCGGAGAACTACCAGCAAGAAACTCCGCGGGCATGCCAAGAGAGCAGAACTTAACTCCTGGTTCCTATTCGGAGAGGCTTACTCGGCTTTTCGGGACTGGCGTCCCATTCCGGCCGCTCTTCTGTCCCATTCCGTCGTGCCTGTTCCGGGACCGAAGAATTCCCTTCCAACTACCCACCCCTACTTCAGGGATGGCACTACAACAAGGTGAAAATACCCCTGACAAAACATAAAGTATAGAGAAGGCAGAGCGCTCTGTCAAACAACTTTCGAACAAGGGCTGAGGAAAAGAATGTGGAAAACTCAGGGATGGCAAGAATAGTGCTCGCCTGCCTCTTCCCTCTTCTCCGGCTACTGTTTCAGGCTTCTGACCGAGCCAACCTTCCGCACTCCATCCATTCTACACTATCTCGGCTGTTCCGCGCCAAGCTCCCCGAAGGTCCACAGATTGAACGCTTTAAGCATGTCGTAGTCGCCTTTATCACGCAGCATCCTAGCGGTTCGCGCGGCCGGCCATGGATAGGCGAAACGGTCCGGGCGATCGGCCAGCCAGAATGCCGTCAAGCCCATAATTGTCGCATTTTGAGCCAGAACGTCTGGTTTGACTGCTTCCAGGGCATCGGCGGCCGAGTGGTGGGTAAACTTGTACTCCGGCGAATCCTGATCGAGGTTAATTCCGGGAAGCCCCGCCAGTGTGAAGGGGCCTGTGTCCGTACCAAATTCGGTCTTGTCCGATACCTTGATCTCTCGCACATCCTGCAAGGAGTCTGCAAACGGCTGGAAGGCCGCCACCAGATCATTTCGGCCTCCCAACTGAAATTCTTTCACCGGCCCCTGGCCGTTATCGAGAACGACGACACCAATGTGGTTTTTCATTTCCGATTGATGCTGTTTCACGTAGGCAATCGAGCCAAGCAAACCCTGCTCTTCGCCGGTGAACAGAACAAAGCGAATGGTCCGGCGAGGAACGGCACCGCTACGGAGAATGGCCTCGGCAGCACCCAGAACGCTGGTCGTTCCGGTGCCATTGTCCGTTGCGCCTTCACTGAGATCCCAGGAATCAAGATGCGCGCCGACAACGACAATTTCCTCCGGGTGCTCTCGGCCAACAATTTCGCCGACGACGTTGGCACTCTCGACCGAGCCGTTCGTAAAGGTGTTCTGAACATTGATGTGCAGCCGAACAGTTTTTCCCGCAGCGAGGAGACGTTCAATCTGCTCCTGGTCTTCGCGTGCCATATCCACAACAGCGATCGGGAAATCGGCGGCAAACCCCAGAATCCCTGTGTGCGTGAGGTGCATGCCCTCGGCCGGGAAGCCGCCCTGGCCGCCTATTACGGCAAGGGCACCGGCCTTCTCGAGCGCATTCAGAAAGTCGCCGAACTGCGCAAAAATGAGCATGACATTCTTCTTTGGCTGGCCTTCCGGTTTCATCATGACGACCTTGCCGCGGAAACGCGCCAGATCATTCATCTCGGCGTCCAGATCAAAGAGATTGGCGGTGACGACTTCGCCGTCGACTCCTCCGGCGGGTGTCGAACCGGTCCAGCCCATTGCATCAATCGCGAGGCCGCGACGGATTGGCGTAGTCAGCTCAGCCTGCGCGATGCCACGGGTCCAGCCGCGCCACATTGTCCATCGCTCGGCGCGGACACTCTTGAGACCAATGGCGTTCATCTTAGCGATACCCCAATCGATGGCCTTCTGCGCTTGCGGGCTGCCGGTAACACGGCCCCCGATTTCGTCGCTAAGTTCGGTCAAGTACTGGAATGCGTGAGAATCCATTTCGCCTTCGCCAGCGATTTTGACCAGCGCGGCTTTGGTGCCGTCACTATTGGGTCCAGCGTGTATGCCGGGGGCGTCGTCAGCCCATGCAAACGCGGCTACCGACAGGAGAACCGATAGCAACGTTATCCCCCTCTTGTCATTCTTCATTCGCAAGTATCTCCTCGTCTCCAGTGGAAATCGCAGTGACTGACTGTAGCACGCTCTTAGACGCAGGGAGAGGAGCTTCGTTTCAAGTCGTTTCATTGCGGGTTGAGCAACTCACTGTAAGCAGCGGCTTTACGTCGGTAGAGACTGCTCCTAAACTTTCAGCGTGAGTTTATTTTGGAAAATTGCTGGTAACACTTGTTTGCTGTGGCTGGCCATTGCCACTCTGACGTGTGCACAGGCTCCGGTCGCTCAACCCGAATCAGGCGGCAAGGCTCAGGAGCAATCCGCAAAAACAGGAAAGGGCCCCGAAAAAGCCACCTTCCCTTTTCAGATTCAGCTTCTTGAGACCAGAGTTCGCTTCGAAATAAACGGGGACTCGAGCAAGGAAGTACATACTGTCGTCAGATTGAACGACGCAATGGGTGTGCGAGAATTCGCACGGCTCACCTTTGACTACAACCGGTCCTTCCAGAAAGTGGAAATCCCATTGGTCCGGATTACACACCCGAATGGCGGCACATCCGATGTCTTGCCAAGCGCGATCAGCGATGCGCCAAATCCAGCGGTCGAAACGTACCCGGCCTATCAGGATGTGCGCGTAAAATCCGTTCGGATATTAGGATTGCAGGAAGGCGATACGATTGAGTATCGGGTGGTGACGACGACGGCGAAGTCGCCCTTGGCGCCGGATTTTTGGATGGAACACACCTTCGACGGGTCTGGCGAAGTACTTAGAGAGCAATACGAACTCGACCTGCCAGCCAAACGAATGTCCGAAGTTCGATTCCATGACGCAAACCCGCTTGTGCAGGCAGACGGGTCGGTGTCTGAAAAGGACGGTCGTCGGCTGTATCACTGGTCTCGGACCTATTCTCCGGGCGGAACCACAAATCCAAGCACGCCTGGCAAACCGGATATTTCCTTCAGCACGCTCAGCTGGGAACAGCTGTCGATCCGCTTGGCGGAGGCGATGAGGCCTGCTCCAGAATCAATCGATGAGCCCGGGCAGGGTAGAACCCGCGAAGCAGAAGTTTCGCCTGAAGTTCAGATGAAGGCTGCCAATTTGACCCGCGATCTGAAGACTCCCAACGATCAATTGAGAGCAATTTACAACTTCGTTTCAACGCAGATTGCCACAGTGGATCTTCCCCTCTCGGCGACGGGGTTTAAAGCGCGCAGCGCGGAAGACATCTTGAATTCCGGGTACGCGGATGCTCAAGACAAGTTCGTCCTGTTTGCGACCCTGGCCGCGGCCGTTCATTTTCGGGCGAACGCAGCCCTTACCGGATATTGCGACAAGAACGCAGTCGCCAACCCTTCCGAATTCAAACAACTGCTGGTCGTTGCACATAATTCAGAACAAAACTTCTGGCTTGATCCGAGTCTTGAAGTGGCGCCGTTCGGGATGATCCCGCAGGCGAGCAGGAAGTGTGCCTTATACCTCGAAGCCAACGAGCCCGCCACCAACTCCACGGGACACGAATGGGTCGAGGTTCCGAAACGTCTGCCGTTCCATGCTTTTCAGAAAGTCGGCGTGAAGTCGACGATCGCTGAAGACGGAAAACTGACCGCGAAAGTAAAATACACCCTGCGCGGAGACAATGAACTGCTGCTGCGAGTGGCGTTCCACAAGACCGCAAAGGACAAGTGGAAGGACGTGGCGGGACTGCTGGCGCTATCGGATGGCTTCCGCGGGGTGGTTACGAATGTCGAGGCTTCCGATCCGCTGGCCACCAAAGATCCATTCACCGTTGAGTATGAATTGACGCAGGAGAAATTTGTGGATTGGGCGAAGAAGCCGGTGCGGATACCTGCGTTACTGCCCCAGATAGGATTGCCGGATACGAGTGCGAGGACTGCGGCAGGAAATATTGAATTGGGAACGCCACTCGACGTGGATACGCAGATGACGCTTCAATTGCCGCCAGGAACGATTGTTCAGACACCTGCTGGTACTTCTGTGGAACGCGACTATGCAACCTACACGTCGAAATATGCATTGAACGGAGAGGTCTTGACGGCCTCGCGGCATATCAAGTTCCTGTTAAGAGATGTGGCATCGGATCGAGCGGTCGATTATGACGCGTTTGAACGAGCGGTACAGAACGATCAGTCGCAGTATTTCGTGCTGGACCGCGGAGCGGGAATCAAGAGTGCGGCCGCAGAGCTCTTACCCGAATAAGTACGATTCTCGCAATAAGTCCTTCGGTCGCAGCCGGCAAAATCCCGGAGTTGAAACCGGGTGCGCTTCCTAACGGAACTCCATGACTTCTTTTTCCTTCGAGGCCGCGAGATCTTCTATTTTTTTGGTTTCAGAGTGAGAGATCTTCTCTAGCTCATCCAGTGCGCGCTTCTGCTCGTCCTGACTGATCTTCTTGTCTTTTTCCAGTTTGTCGATCGCTTCTTTAATGTCGCGGCGTATATTCCGAACAGCCGTACGGTGATTCTCGAGCATTTTGTGCATCTGCTTGACGAGTTCTTTGCGACGCTCTTCAGTGGGCGCCGGCATCGGAACGCGGACCACCTTACCGTCCGTACTTGGATTCAGCCCCAGGTCCGAAGTGCGGATGGCCTTGTCAATCAGCGCCGCGACACTCGGATCCCACGGGGTAATTACCAGCATGGTGGCGTCGGGAACGGTGATATTGCCTAGCTGATTCACAGGCATCGGTGTGCCGTGGTACTCCACGCGCACCTGCTCGAGAATTCCGGCGTTTGCGCGGCCCGTACGAATCGTGGCCAGTTCCTTGCGAAAATCATCAACTGCCTTTTCCATGCGGGTCTTTGCTGCAGCAGCCGCGTCTTTTGTTGTCACAATCGTGGTCATGTGCCTGTCCTTGGAAAGACTAAGTTTTCAGATGTCAGTATTAAGCGCCCAGCAAATCAGATCAGACTCCGGAGCAGCTGGCATCTTGCCGCCAGATTGATTACGCATTCGTTCCAAAAATTTGAACGGACACGATCGAACGCGCACCCTTGAGCCTGCACTGGTAACTTAAACCGGTGAACAAATCACTTTGCTCACGCCGGAGAAACGGTCGAACCGACGCGTTCCCCTAGAACCGCGCGCCGGATGTTCCCCGGTTTATTCATATTGAATATAACGATGGGCATGCCGTTGTCCATGCAAAGCGAAATGGCTGTGGAATCCATAACCTTCAGATTCTGATGAAGAACCTCGCGGTACGTTATATCGGCGAAGAATTTTGCATTGCTGACCTGTTCAGGATCAGCATCGTAGATTCCGTCGACACGGGTGGCCTTCAAAATGACGTCGGCCTTGATTTCCATCGCGCGCAGAGCAGCCGCGGTATCGGTGGAAAAATACGGGTTGCCGGTGCCCGCGGCGAAGATTACCACGCGACCTTTTTCGAGGTGACGGGTTGCCTTGCGGCGAATAAATGGTTCACACACCTGGTGCATCTCGATGGCGCTCTGCACTCGCGTGTGGACCCCAACTTTCTCGAGCGCGTCCTGCAGCGCCAAGGCATTCAGAACAGTTGCCAGCATGCCCATGTAATCGCCGGTGGCGCGGTCAATCTCAAAACCTTTTTGCCGGGCCCCGCGGAAAATATTCCCGCCGCCGACCATGATAGCGATCTGCACCCCGAGTTTGTTTACTTCACGCAACTCCTTGGCGATGGTGTAAATCGTCTGGCCGTCAATGCCAAAGCCCTGTGGTCCCTGCATGGATTCGCCCGACAGCTTGAGGAGTATACGGTGGTAGGC
Source organism: Candidatus Acidiferrales bacterium (assembly GCA_963723725.1). Classification (GTDB taxonomy): domain Bacteria; phylum Acidobacteriota; class Terriglobia; order Acidiferrales; family UBA7541; genus Acidiferrum. The sequence goes on along the minus strand of CAVRSA010000003.1, from coordinate 580,029 downwards.
GGGGCGCTTTTTTGAACTTTTACGAGCCGCTTTCGGTGAACTTGCCATGTGTCTCCGCTCGATGATGCAAAACAGTGGAATTGTAACAAAATTGGCGGCATTGGTGTGGGGAAGAAGAGATTACTGGTTCTGATGGGAAGCTCCTTTACGTGCCTGAAGAAGATGCAGCGCGGAAGCACAGGAAAGAAAAACGCCCCGCGGTTAGCGGGGCGTTTTTGAGAAATACCCAATCGGGATCGGTTACGCCTTGGCTTCAGGTGCGGGAGGTTCAGCGCCCGCTGCGCCGCTGACTTCGCCAACCTTGAAGCGGGAAAAGCGCCGAATGGCAATGTTCTCGCCGAGCCTGGCAATCGCTTGTGTGATCATTTCACCGATGGTCTGTGTTTCGTCCTTGATGAAGTGCTGTTCGTACAGGCAGCTCTCTTCGTAGAACTTTTCCATCTTGCCGCTCACAATTTTCTGGATGACCTGGTCCGGCTTGCCCGTGGCGCGTGCCTGGGCACTGTAAATTTCGCGTTCCCGCTCGAGCATCTCCGGGGTCACATCTTCACGGCGGACGTAGCGAGGATCAACCGCAGCAATGTGCATCGCCACATCGTGGCAGAGCTGCTTGAACGCATCGGTTCGCGCAACAAAATCGCTTTCGCAGTTGATCTCTACGATCACGCCGATCTTTCCCCCGGCATGAATGTAATGACCGATCAGTCCCTCGGTTGCTTCGCGCGTGGCCTTCTTCGCAGCAGAAGCCTGACCCTTCTTGCGCAGAACGTCGATGGCTTTCTCGATGTCTCCGTTGGCTTCCACAAGCGCGGCTCGGCAATCGCTGAAACCCGCGTTGGTCTTTTCTCTCAGTTCCTTTACGAGTTTGGCTGGAATTTCCATGACTGGCTTAGAAGTGCTCATCCTTTTCTCTCTTTTTTGTGCGTCCGAACTTCAGATTTGATCTTAGAAAAATGGCCCGGCGTCGGAAATGCACTCAGCGCCGGGCCACTTGAATTTAGAACCGTCGCAATTACTTGGCGGCTTCCGCTTCGTGCGGAACTTCTGTAGGTGCTGCCTCGGTAGCGTCCTGAGGTTCAGCAGCAGGTTCCACGACAACGTCAGTGGCTTCGACGAAGTCACCTTCCTGCTTCTCATACTGCTCGTAGGCGCTGGTGTCGACGTATTCGACGCCGTCTTGAGCCTGGTCTGCGACCGCCTTCTGATGGGCTACCTGGGATTGCTCGTATGCCGTGCGGCCTTCGGCGACCGAATCGGCGATCTTGGTCGTAAACAAACGAATGGCGCGCAGAGCGTCGTCGTTGCCCGGGATGATCCAGTCCACCATGTCGGGATCACAATTGGTGTCGACCACACTCACCACGGGGATGCCCATCCGCCGTGCTTCCTTGACACCGATTTCTTCGGCGTTGGAGTCGACCACGAACAGGGCGTCCGGCAGTTGCGTCATGTTCGCAATGCCTTCCAAGTTCTGGTTCAGATGCTTCATTTCGCGATCCAGGCGAGCGCGCTCTTTCTTTGAGAGCTGCTCCATGCGTCCATCTTCCGTCATCGCCTGCAACAGTTTCAGGCGCTTGATGGATTTTTGCAGCGTGGACCAGTTGGTGAGAGTACCGCCCAACCAGCGGTGATTGACGAAGAAGGCGCCACAGCGCTTGGCTTCTTCAGCGATGGCATCCTGCGCTTGACGCTTGGTGCCAACGAACAAGACGGTTCTTCCATGCGAAGAGATTTCACTGACGAAGCGGCTGGCTTCGCGGAACATTTTCAGCGTTTTCTGCAAGTCAATGATGTGAATTCCGTTGCGTTCTCCGAAGATGTATTCCTTCATCTTGGGATTCCAACGGCGCGTCTGGTGACCGAAATGAACACCGGCCTCCAGCAGTTCTTTCATGGTGATTTCTACTGCCACTATTCCTCCTAAGTAGATAGCTGCTTTTCGGAACTCCCTTTTGCCAGGTCGACCGGGACAAATGCCCAGTGCCCGATCGGGAGTTCTCGCAGCAGCCTCTTGCCGGCGTCTTGCCGGCCGTGATCTTGAAATTTCAGCGTGAGCCAAAATTCCAGAGCCTGCGTTGTGGCCTCGCCAGAAGGCAAGGCCACGACAAAAACGATGACGCCCGGTTCTTTACCGCTTGGTGAACTGGAAGCGCTTGCGTGCGCCCTTTTGCCCGTATTTCTTGCGTTCCTTCATACGGGAGTCGCGCGTCAAAAATCCATTCTTGCGAAGCGGTGGCTGCAGTTCTGGATTGAACTTGATGATCGCGCGCGAAAGACCCATACGCACGGCTCCGGACTGTCCACCAACACCGCCGCCCTTGGCGGTAACCACGACGTCCACCTGATCCGTGAGACTCGTGAATTTCAGCGGTTCGATGGCATCATGCTCCCAGGCATGATTCGGAAAATAAGATTTCACGGTGCGGCCATTGACGGTGAATTGCCCCGTACCAGCCTTAAGAAAAACCCGGGCCACAGATTCTTTGCGACGGCCGGTACCGTAAAACCACGTTGCTTTGCCCGTTGCGGGCGTTTCGACAGTACTCAATGCTCCTCCTCAAATGCCTGCTAAAGAGAGTAATCCGCGCTCTCCCATAAACTTCACGATCGGATGGCTCCCTGCAAGGCACTGCCTAGAAAGGAACTACACCTACGTGGTAACAGCCAGGAGGCACTCCGAAGCTTCGGAGCGCTCCGAAAAATCCTACAGTGAAACGGTTTGCGGCTTTTGACCAGCGTGACGCGCCAGACCTGCTGCATCGCGATAAATCCGCAGTTTCTTGGCACGACGAGCACGCAGCTTGTTCTTGGGCAGCATGCCGAGCACCGCTTCGCGGATCATCCAGTCCGGTTTAGTCTCGCGTACGCGCTTGGCCGGTACTTCTTTCAGTCCGCCGGGATAACCGCTGTGCGAGTAATAGACCTTTTGTTCAACCTTGTTGCCAGTCAGCTTGATTTTGTCGGCATTGATGACTACTACGTGATCGCCGGAATCGAGATAAGGAGTAAATGAAGCCTTGTCCTTGCCGATCAACATGCGGGCGACTTTGGTCGCCAAGCGGCCCAACACTTGGTTGGTCGCGTCCACCACGAACCAATTTGCGCCAACTTTCAGCGCTTCTGCTTCTTCACCCTTTGCTACGTACGTCCTCATTGCAATCAGCCACACCTTTCCCTAAAAAGACAAAGTTCAAGTTTAGGAGTTAGACCAGGTTTTGTCAACGAAACTGTCATCTAGGCGCGCTACCTAGGGGACTTGCTACTGGCCAGCATGACCGCTATCGCGTCGTAGCGCATACGCAGGGTAATGAGCAGCGATCCCGCGGGGCTTCACTCGCGATCACCTCCGAGTGCAGAAAACCGATCCGTGCGGCCGGGACTCTACCGACCAGCGACCGCAGGAATTCTGATTGCCGAAGACGCGTCGGTTCATTAAGATAAGCCGCAGTTTGGGAAGTGGATCAGTGTCGCGGCGCGTCATCTGCCTCAAAGGGAGTCTCCTATAATGTTCAACCGGCTCGGTCGTATTCTCAGTGTTCTTATAGTGGCAGTATTTTGCACAGCGGCCCTCGAAGCACAAACCGCCGCACCCGCTGCTACACCCCCCGCTTCTGCCGCACCCACCAAGCGCGTTGCGGTAATGAACTTCGATTACGGCACGGTCAAGACCACGGTCGCCCAGATTTTCGGTTCGGATCAGGACGTCGGCAAAGGCATCTCCGACATGCTCGTGCAAAAACTCGTGCAGGACGGCAAGTACCGCGTCATCGAACGCGCTGCGCTAGACAAGATTTTGGCGGAACAAAATTTCTCTAATAGCGACCGCGCCGACGCAACAACTGCGGCGAAAATCGGCAAGGTGCTCGGAGTGGACGCGATCATCATCGGCTCCATCACCCAGTTTGGTCGCGACGATCAGCACACCAAGGTTGGTGGCGGCGGCTATGGGCTTGGAAAGTATGGGATCGGCGGAATTGGCACCAGCAAATCAAAAGCGGTTGTAGGGATTACTGCCCGCATGATCAACACCAGCACTGCGGAAATCATGGTTGCCGTCACGGGAATGGGGGAATCTGAACGTGGCAGCACCTCCCTGCTCGGTGGCGGCGGAAGCGGATGGTCAGGCGGCGGGGCCGGACTTGACATGGGAAGCAGCAACTTTGGAGCCACGATTCTTGGCGAAGCCACGCACAAAGCCGTCGATGATACGGCGACCCAGCTCGATGCCGGCGTTGATAAAGTGCAGACCGTGAAACTGGAAATCAGCGGTTTGGTCGCCGATGTTTCGGGAAACACTTTGATCCTCAACGTAGGTACGAAGTCGGGCGTACATGTTGGCGATAAACTGCTGATTAGCCGCCAGGTCCGCACGATCAAGGATCCATCCACGGGGAAGGTGATCAAATCCGTCGAAGACAAGATTGGCGAAGCCACGGTTACGGAAGCCGACGGCGATTCTTCAACGGCGTCATTCAGCGGCGCAGGCGCTCCTAAAGTGGGGGACACCGTAAAGAATCCGTAGCCAACCCAGATCGAGCGACCATCCCCTGATGGGCTGCAGGCTCGATCGTCTTGAACGTGCACGGCAGGACCCTGCCCGTCCTACCCGGCCCGTGCTAATTGCTCCGTAACAGGGAGGATGCATGACAACGGAATTTACAATCGGCCAGCACATTGGCGACTACGAGATACTTTCCATTCTGGGCCTTGGCGGGATGGGCAAGGTATACAAGGTCCGCAATGTCATTTCTGATCGCATCGAAGCCATGAAAATTCTCCTGCCCGACCTGACGTCGCAGCAGGGCCTGGCAGACCGTTTCCTGCGCGAAATCCGGTTACTGGCTTCTTTGAATCATCCAAACATCGCTTCCCTGCGCACGGCGCTGACCTACAACAATCAGCTGGTCATGATCATGGAATTCGTGGATGGGGAAACGCTGGCCAACCGGATGTCTCGCGCACCGATCTCGACGGCCGAAGCTGTCGCTTATTCGGACCAGGTTCTGTCTGCCCTGAGTTATGCTCACAAACAGAATATTATTCACCGCGACATTAAACCCGCAAACATGATGCTTACGCCGCAAGGCGTCGTAAAGCTGATGGATTTCGGCATTGCACGGTCAGCCAACGACGGATCGCTGACTTCGACAGGCACGACACTTGGTTCCTTAAATTACATGCCCCCCGAACAGGTACGTGGGGAAAGCGCTGACGCGCGATCTGATATTTATTCCTTCGGCGTCTCCCTATACGAACTGCTCACTGGAAAACTGCCATTCAAAGGCGATTCCCAGTATTCATTGATGACCGCGCATTTGAATGAGGCGGCCGAGCCTCCGATCAAATGGCGAACCGATTTGCCCCCCTCGTTGAACGAAATCATCATGATTGCGATGGCGAAAGATCCCGCACAACGTTTTCAATCCGCAGATGCATTCCGCGCGGCTTTGAAGAGCGTTCCTGTCGAGGCGTTTTCCCCTTCGGGAACCACTCTCACGCCGACACCTCGTGAACCGTCCTCAGACGAAACACTCGTCGAAACTGGTGCCATGCGTGCCCTTTCCGCCAATCCGCCCACAAGAACGCCAAAGCCCGTCGCTCCGACACCGCCCGTCAAACAGGTGGCCACAGTGCCGCTCGCGCCGCCTGCGCCCTCACCGAGTGTGCCGCCTCCGACGGCCTCGCCGCGAGCCTCCTCCGGACGGGGATTGTGGATCGCGATCGGGGCCCTCGTCGGCATTGGTGCGATCATCGCCGCTGGAATCTACATTCCGCGCAAAATGTTCACACATGCCGATCCCAACAAGTCCGCCTTTCCGTCAACAACGGATACGAATAACGCACCTCCAGCTTCAGCGCCTGCGCCCACTCCCGCGCCCGCGGCTCCGGACGCGTCGATTGCCACCGGGCAAAATGGCGTATCGCTGCAAAGCGACAAAGGAAGCATCAAGGTTGATCCGCAGGGCAATGTGTCGATAGAAACTCCGAACGGGAGCATCAATACTTCTTCCTCCGGAAATGTGAGTATTTCCCGGAACAAGAAGAATACAAATTCCGCAGACGCGGGCAGCCCGGTAACAGCTACTCCGGGCGCGCCCCAGGTTCCCGCTGGTCCATCACCGGAGGAAATCGCCAAAGTCGAAGACGAGGCCGACAAGCTGAACATTCGTGGCGCAACGGTCTCGCAAAGTCTCGACACTCTCCGACAGCAGCAGCAGGCATCCGGCTACGGATTGCGCGGAGACATCGCCTCCTCGCAGGAACGGATGAAAGCCTACCTCGCAAAGGGAAATGCAGCCTTGCAGGCGAGCGATCTCGTGAATGCCAAGAAATATTTTGATTTGGCAGACGGCGAGATTTCGAAACTGGAAAAGTTTCTGGGCCATTAGCACGATTCGCCGTCAACCGGCTGCCTGCGGCACCTTCACTGCTCAAGTCAAGCTCTGGACAAGCTTCGCCCGTGTAACCATGCCCGCGTGACCGCGCGCACTGTATTTGTTTTACTTATAACGTGTAATAGTTTCGCTTTCCGACCAACCTCGCGCGCCGGATCTCGCCGGCGCCTTTCTTGGCCTTTCAGTTAACTAAATCAAATTGAGGAGGATAAACCTATGGGCACCATTACGCTTGCACCCCCAGTGACCAAGGCACCTGCGGAATATATCAGTGATGTGATCAATCTCGTTCGAACAAAGAATCCTGCGGAGCTGGAGTTCCACCAGGCTGTGCAGGAAGTGCTGGAAACACTGAATCCCGTGATGGCGAAACATCCGGAATATCAGAAAGCGCGGATCTTGGAGCGCTTCGTCGAGCCAGAGCGTGTCGTGATGTTCCGTGTACCGTGGACTGATGATGAGGGTCACGTGCAGGTGAATCGTGGCTTCCGGATTGAAATGAGCAGCGCCATTGGCCCCTACAAGGGCGGGCTGCGCTTCCACCCCACGGTCAACCTCGGAATTTTAAAGTTCCTCGCGTTCGAACAGGTATTAAAGAATTCGCTGACCACCCTGCCCATGGGTGGCGGCAAGGGTGGTTCCGATTTTGATCCAAAAGGAAAGAGCGACAACGAGGTCATGCGCTTCTGCCAGAGCTTTATGTCGGAGTTGTACCGCCACATCGGGCACAACACGGACGTTCCGGCGGGAGATATTGGCGTCGGTGGCCGTGAAATCGGCTTCTTGTTTGGTCAGTATAAACGACTGGCTAACCTGTTCACTGGCGTGCTAACGGGCAAAGGCCTCGGATGGGGCGGCTCGTTGATTCGTCCAGAAGCCACTGGCTACGGCTGTGTCTACTTCGCCCTCGAAATGCTAAAGAGCCGCAAGGATACGCTTGAAGGCAAGGTGTGCCTGGTCTCCGGCAGCGGAAATGTCTCGCAATACACAGCCGAGAAGCTGCTGGAATTCAATGCGAAAGTGATTGCCATGTCCGATTCCAATGGTGTGATTCACGATCCCGATGGCATCACCCGCGAAAAACTGGCCTGGATTCTTGAATTGAAGAACGTGAAACGCGGCCGCATAAAGGAATACGCGGACAAGTTCAAGTCTGCGAAATATATTCCCGTGAACTCTTCGATGGATTTCAACCCGCTTTGGGCAATCAAGTGCGATTGCGCATTCCCGAGCGCCACACAGAATGAAATCAACGCCAAGGACGCCGCGACATTGCTGATGAACGGGTGCAAGCTGGTCGCCGAAGGCGCCAACATGCCGAGCACTCTCGACGCGACGCGGATGTTCCTGCAAGCGGGTGTGCTGTACGGCCCCGCGAAGGCAGCCAATGCCGGTGGAGTGGCCACCAGTGGTCTGGAAATGGTGCAGAACTCGATTCGGCTGAATTGGAGCCGCGAGGAAGTGGATGATCGCCTGCACAAGATCATGATCGCGATTCACAAGAACGCGTACGAAACCGCAGAAAAATACGGCAAGCCCGGAAATCTGGTATACGGCGCGAACATTGCTGGATTCCTGAAAGTTGCTGATGCAATGCTCGATCAGGGGCTCGTCTGATCGGGTTGTTCCTGTAGGTCTGTGCCTCCCGGAAGGGCGGAGTGGGCTCGTCCCCACTCCGCCCTTCGTTTCTCTACAGCTGCGGCTGCAGCAGGCGTCCTTTCCTCGGAGCGACACTAGATAGCGCCAGATCACCCAGCAACGCTGCGTGGAATTGCCATTTTATTTTATTAGGTGTCGATTCCACCGGTTTTACTGACGCTAATCCCTTTCCTTTCAGGCGTTCAGAGCTCGGCTAAATGCTCGCGTTATGGATACGGTCCTGCTCTCTCACAGAACGGAATATCCGGCCTAGGGGATGGCCGCAAAGGAGCTGTTTATGTTCCCGCCTCATACAATTTGGGCATTGCTTGCAATCATTGGTATCGCTGCCTTGTCGTTTGGGTTAGCGGTTACGTTAGGTAGTTATATCCGTTACGGTGGCAAGCGCGTGGTGAACTGCCCGGAAACCAGGCAGCCCGCCGCAGTGCACATCGACCTCGTGAAAGTGGCCCGGCAAGCGATTTATCGCACCCCGAGCCTGAAGCTTGACCAGTGCAGCCGTTGGCCGGAACGTGCTTCCTGTGGTCAAGAATGCCTGGCTGAACTAAAGGCCGACCCGGATCAGTGCCTGGTCTGGAACATGGTGGACGAGTGGTACACAGGGAAATCGTGCGCCTACTGTCAAAAGCCTTTCAACGAAATTCGCTGGCATGAACGTCAACCTGCTCTTCTGGGACCCGATCGTTCGCTTGTGCAATGGAATGAAGTTCCGGCGGAAAACCTGCCTCAAGTATTCCAGAACTTTCTACCGGTTTGCTGGAACTGCTTCATCGCCGAGGCATTTCGCAGAAAAAATCCCCAGCGCGTCGTCGATCGCGCCTGGGAACGCGGCGCCGGCGGCGAATATGTGCCCAAACAAAATCCCTGATTCACGGCGACCGTAAGTCCCGTGCTCCTGCTGCTCTACGGCTGCCTCTAGTGCTTTGACCACGTCCATCCGTTAATTCGCCAGCCACCGTCGCTTTTTTGCAGCGCGATTGTAATTACCGATTTGGACTCGGTGACCACTTTCCCTTTTTCCTTGAATGTGTAGTTCGCGGGAATGACGACATAGGCTCGATCGTTCGTGATATCGACGTGCCAAGGCTCGCCAAGCTTCACGATCCCGTCCGTGATGCCGTTCTTTTTTGCGTCGGCATCGTAGTCCTCTATCCACTTCGCACAAGCCCCTGCTCCGTTCCACGTGTAGGGCGAAAACTCGTCGATGATCGATGTTTGCGCGGCGCATGTGGCAATCACTGTCTTCACGTCGCCTTTGTTGAAGCTGTCGACGAATTGGTGCACGGTCGCCATCACGTCCATCTTGTCAGTCGCAGCCGCCGACAGGCTGGCAAGCACGCCTGCCGCAAGCACAAGCGAAATCCGGAGCCAAAAACTACGGAGAGAATAGGTGCGGTTCGTCATGTCTAGTTCTTCCCTCTGGGTGCACTGCTGGTGAGATCAGTTTCAGGATTTTCCATCAAAACCGGAGGGAACTCAATGGGGAGACGAGCGCTGTACGGGAACAACACTGTTTCTCGCCGCCATGTGGTACATTTTCAACTCTTTGGAGTTGCACAATGGCTAACAACACAAAGATCGATACTCACCAGAAAGCACTGTCGATCAATCTCGATCCTACGATTTTTGGTTCCTTCGCGGAAATTGGAGCTGGGCAGGAAGTAGCGCGCTGGTTTCTTCAAGTTGGCGCCGCCTCTGGAACTGTCGCCAAGACAATCTCCGCTTACGACAAGGAAGTCAGTGACGATTTATACGGCGCCGGTACACGCTACGTCTCGATTGAGCGTTTACGCGCCATGTTACAGCAGGAGTGGAAGGATCTCCTTTCTCAGCTCGAGGCGACGCGGGGCGCGACAACCACATTTATTTCGTTTGTGGACACCGTTTCTGCGCGAAATTTTGCGGGAACCAACGACTGCCATGGATGGGTGGGACTGCGCTTCCAGACGACGCCATTCGGGCCGATAAACGATGTGATTCTGCACGTAAATCTGCGAGACGACTCCAACGTTCAGCAGCAGGGAGCGATTGGCATCCTTGGAGTGAACCTGATCTACGGTGTCTACCACTGCCGAGCGACTGTCGAGGAATTCCTTGGCAGCCTGATGGAAGATCTCTCACTGAACCGCATGGAGATCGATTGCGTCGAACTGACCGGTCCGGTTTTCCAGAATTGGGATGCGAATTTTGTACAGGCCAGCCTGGTTACAGGTGGAATGGCCGAAGCAGTGATTTTCGCCATGGACGGCAAGCGGGTTCCCCCGGCGGAAGTTCTTTACAAGAAAGCCGTGGTGCTTGCGCCGGGCCGATTCGATCAGGCAGAAAAATACCATCAGGAGATGATTCAGGACACCCTCGCGCGACTTCCGAAAGAAGAGAGGGAACAGAGCAAAGGCTCGATCGGATTATTCACAATCTCGGTCGAGCCACCGGTGAAGACGCTGCAGGCGCTCAGCGCGAAAGAGATAGCCGAACACGTCGAGCATCTTCGAACGCTTGGCAGCGGGGTACTGGTCTTCCGCGAACGCGAACTCTACAAGATGAGTTCATTTGTGAATCGCTACACCAAGGGCCGCATCCACTTCGCCGTCGGGCTCTCGGTGTTCGTGCGAGCCATGCATGACAACTATGCTGATCTCGATGGGAGTCTGCTCGAAGGAATTGCCAAGCTGTTCCGCCTGAATGTCCGATTGAGCGTATTTCCCATGTCGGAGACGGACCTCGAAGCCTGGTTGAAATACGCTTCCATCACCGGATGGACTTGGGAGGCAGAGAATGGAATGATCCGAGCCGAAAAACTGCATCCGGCAAAACCTCTCGATTACCTGCATCAGTATCTACTGGGTAGCGGATTCCTGATACCGATGCCGGAGACAGAGGACTGACCTGAGATTACTGGCAAGCTTCACACACTCTGCCAACCGTACCCACGCCAGTCAGCTCGACATCGGATGACAAATAGCCCGGACGGATCGGCTCTACCTGTGTCAGCGCGGTGCTGAGATATTTCTTGCTGTCGTCGCAGAATACCGTCACAACCGCGGCGTCTTCCTCGAAGCTTTCCATCACCTGCAATGCCGCCAGGAAATTGCAGCCCGAAGAAATTCCAACAGCCAGGCCAAGACTGCTGGCGAGCTTTTGCGCCATCAAAATTGCGTCGCCATCACTGATCGAGATCACCCTGTCGAGCTGCTGGAGCTGCAGAATCTCCGGAATGAATTCGTCGGAAATTCCCTGTATGCGGTGATTGCCAACTTTGCAACCCGTAGACAGTGTCGGCGATTCCGCTGGCTCGACCGGGTGGATGCGAATAGAGGGGTCGCGGTGACGCAGGAATTTTGCTACACCCATTACCGTGCCACCGGTACCAACACCGCACACAAAGGCCCGCGGCCGTCTTCCGACCGACAGCATTTGCGACCAGATTTCCGGCCCGGTCGTTTCCGCGTGGGCATCCGTATTTGCGGGATTCGAGAATTGCCGAGGAAGAAATACATTCTTTCCTGCCGAGGCAAAATCCTCGCATCGCTGGATGCAGCCGAGAAATCCGCCATCCTCTTTGCTGACCGAGACAACTTCAGCCCCGTAACTCTTAATCAGTTGAACCCGCTCCTGACTCATCCAGTCCGGCATGAATATCTTGACCGGGTGCCCGAGCATGCGTCCGATCGCCGCGAACGCGATTCCTGTGTTTCCGCTGGTGGCCTCGGCAATCGTGTCACCGGGCTCAATGGTGCCCGCTGCGTATGCCTTCTGCAGAATGCCCAGGGCCATGCGGTCCTTGATGCTGCCTGTCAGGCTCAGGTGTTCTGATTTTGCGTACAGCACGCGGTCGCGGCCGTGATAGCGAAGTTGGATCGTCAGAAGCGGCGTGTTGCCGACCAGCCGTGTCAAAGCTCTGAATTTTGAAGTGGATCCATCAATGAGAGTTGTCATAGCGATTCGGTTGTCGCACGTTTATTCGAATTCGGCAAGGACCCCTGGCACACCGCAAACCGGCCATCGGTCCCCGCAGAATTTCCTTCATCACTGCGCAATTCGGTACAATGCCGTGGGATGGATCTTATTGTCCACACAGCCAGCAAGGTGTAGCTATTCGAATAACTTAGACAGGTGGAGACGTGATACATCGATTTGTGTTCCATAACCAGGAATTAAAGCCGGTGGAAAAGACCCGGTGGTCGCCGGGCCAGGCCGGCCTGATCTGCGGCTGGGGGCTGTTCACGACTGTCCGAATCGTGCAGGGCGAGGCATTTGCTTACGAGCGCCATTGGCGGCGTGTCGAGAAGGATGCAGGAATTACGCGGCTGCCTCTGAACTATTCCGGCGCAAAAGTCCGCGTCAATCTGCAAGAAGTCATCCGGGCCAACAAGGTAAACGAGGGCTGCGCCCGAATCTACCTCGTCTGGAATAGTCCCGGCATGTGGAAAAGCGAAGAAGAAATGCCCGAAGTCGATCTGGTCATCACAACCTCCGATTTGCCCAAATATCCGGACGCGGTGAAGCTGACGGTTCGCGAGCATGGAAGGCATGCGGCCTCGCCACTGGCCGGCGTGAAGACAATTTCCTGGCTGAATAGCGTTTGGGCCGCGGGCGAAGCCCATCGCGAGGGCTTCGACGAAGTAATCATGCTGAATGAACGGGGCGAAGTCAGTGAGTGCACCGCAGCGAATATTTTCGTTGTGAAGAATGAGAAGGTTCTGACTCCACCGCTTAGCTCGGGCTGCCTTGAAGGTGTAACACGCGGAGTGCTTATGGAAATCGCCTCCGAAGCAGGCACGAGCGTAGGAGAACAGACACTACACATTGATGATCTTCTGAATGCCGATGAAGTCTTTGTTACTTCGACCAATCGAAATGTAATCGGGGTAAAGGAAATTGCGGGTCAAGCCCTTCCGAGCGGAGGCAACGGCGAAATCACCAATCGGCTGGACACTGCGTTTGAAGGTTATGTGCGCGAATACGTCAGCAGACGTCTCGCCTCGAACCGCTAAACAAACGTCAGAAGGTCTGGGAATCAATGAGGATTGGCCGGTGAGGACGCCGGCGTGCCCTCGACAGCTCCCGAGCCCATTGTGGCGCGCAGTAGAACCGGCGCGAGAACGGTCGTTACCATCACCAGCAGAACCACTGCCGAGAACAACCCTTCGTCCACAACTCCGATTCCCTTCCCGATTCCTGCAAAAATCAGTCCGACTTCGCCCCGCGGCATCATCCCAAAGCCTACTGCAAGGCGATTCATGGTTGGGGGGCACCCCCACCCCGAGGCTACCTTGCCGACAATGGCCACAATCGTCAGCAGCAGCCCGGCGATCAATACGTCCTTGTTCGCCATGGACTCCAGTTTCACCTGGATTCCCATCCACACAAAGAACAGCGGCACGACGAGAGATTCAACAGGAGATAGCAGTTCGTGCAGCGAAGCACCTTCTACCTCGCGATCAAAGAAGCTGTTCAATACCATACCCGCGGCAAATGCACCGACGATCGTGGCCAGTTCCGCCACATTGGCGAGCCAGGCAAGGAGGAACGCAAAACTCACGCCGAATAACAACTTCAGGTTCTTCACACCGTAGGTATTCAAACGCCGCACCAGCTTCGGCGTAAACCATATCCCTACCCCTAATGAAGCGACCAGAAATAGTGTAGCCTTGCCCGTAGTGATGGCAATCGAGGACAAACTGATGGTTCCCGTCACTGCGAGTCCGCTGACCACTGCCAGAATAATCAGGCAGAGCACGTCATCAATCACCGCAGCGCCCAGAATGACGCGCGCCTCCTCTGTAGTGTCTTTCCCCAAATCGCGCAACACCCGCGCTGTGATCCCTACGCTTGTTGCCGTCAGAATTCCGCCGATGAACAGATCGGCTGCGAGAGTCCCCTGAGGGTGCAGCAACTTCATGGTCCCCATGCCAAGCAACATCGGGAGGACAATGCCCAGCACGGCGACATAGGTGGCCGACTTTCCGACACGACGCATTTCAACCAGGCTGATCTCGAGCCCGACAAGGAACAGCAGGATTAAAATTGCCAACCGCGAGACCACATCAATGAACGCATATACATTCAAATAACTGAGCCCGTTCGGCGATGCCAGCAGCGATGCGATCAGATCCGTGTGGGGACCGGGAGGCAGCAGCTGGTGGGTGGCGTCGGCAACGCTGTAGGGGCCGCCTAATGCCATCCCCGAGATCTTCGAGAGATTGTCTCCTTCCCGCAGCACGGTCAGCACCGGGTTGCGGAAGTAATAGCCCAGATTGCCCGCCAGCAGGCCGACAAGGAGTTCGCCCAGGACCGAGGGCTGCTTGATCCACTTCATCATCAGGCCACCGAGCGCCGCACCCATGGTGATGAAAATAGAGGCGATCAGTATCGGAACGACAGGGTCGGCGTGCGAGAGCTCACCTGAGGCAAAGAAGACCGCACCAAGCGCAGAAAAATACATAAACACAGTCCTCTCACTGATACGAAACTATGGCGGTAGCGAACCATTCTTCTGGAGCAGCCCCCCCGGAAGCAAGGGAAAAATCGACGCATTGCGCCATTGCGCATCGCCCCGGCGGGAACCAACAAAAATAACGCGAATCGAGCGTAAGATAGGCGGCGCGTGCTACAATGCGCGGTTTAGCGGAGCCTCAAAGCATGACCGAAACGTTGCCACAAATTGAAGCGGTCCTTGAAGTCATCTCGCCCGATGGTGCGCGCAAATACGTGCGCATCTCGCAAGTCCCTTTTCTCATCGGCCGGGGATCGGAAACGGGGAACCACCTGCAGCTGACCGATCGTCGCATTTCTCGTAATTGCGCGGCGATCGTCATGGAAGCGAACCGCTATTACATTGAAGATAAAGGGCAGCGGCGAGGTCTTTTCGTAAACGGCGAGAAAGTTGAAAGTCGTGCCCTGAATGACGGCGATGTAATCACGTTCGGGCTCGAAGATTCCTATCAGATGGTATATCGATCGGCGACCGGCACCTCCGACGAGTCGATTCCGCAATTGCTGACTCGAATCGATCACATGACAAGTTCCGAGTCTACTGGCGGCGGTCTGCGCAAATTGAATCTGTTGCTGGAAGCGACTTCCTTGCTTCACTCGCAGCTCCCTTTGGATTCAGTGCTGGCCAAGATGATCGATCACGCTGTCGCGGTTACCGATGCAGATCGCGGATTATTGCTAGAAGCCGAGGACGGCAAGACTGAAAACATGAAGGTGCGCTTGGCGCGGCGTAGCGGTGGTCAGCGCATGCCACCTGAGAGTATCACCCCCAGTGGCACCGCCATTCAGCTGGCAATCAAGCAGCAATCACCGGTAATCACCGAAGACCTGGCGCAAGCAGAGATGAATCTGCAGGCTGCAGCGAGCATCGTCTCGCAGGGATTGCGCGCGGTTGTGGTGATCCCACTGTATGCCACCTCACGGGCCAGTACCGAAGGCTCTGCGGTCAATATGAGACGCGGCGAGTTTCTCGGCGTTCTGTATCTCGATTCAAAACGGCCGACAGCATTCACCAAGCTGGATCGCCAGATTCTCGATGCGCTCGCGGCCGACGCCGCCAGCATCCTTGATAATGCCCGACTCGTAGAAAGGGAGCGCGAACGGCAACGGCTGGAACAGGAAATCGGGATTGCTCGCGATATCCAGCAGGCCCTCCTGCCGAAAAATTTCCGTGATTATCCGCACCTCGCCGTTTCCGGGGTAAATTTCCCGTGCTTGTCGGTCGGGGGGGATTATTTTGACGTTTTCCCGATTGACGACAAACGCACCGCGTTCTTGCTGGCCGATGTTAGCGGCAAGGGACTCGGGGCTGCTTTGCTGACGACCATGCTTCAGGGCGCACTCTCCGGCATGAGTCTTGGCACCGATCCAGCGCGGGTGTTCAATCATGTGAGCCGTTTCCTTTGCGATCATGCGGAAGTCGGCAGGTACGCGACCATGTTCTTTGGAATTGTCGATATGGACGGATGCCTGGATTACATCAATGCAGGGCACCCTTCTCCAATCCTCTTGCGCAAGGAATCTGTCGAAGAAGCGTTTACGGAGGGTTCTTTCCCTGTCGGTCTGGTTCCGGAAGCAGAGTACACAACAACCCGGCTTCAACTTGAACCAAACGACACGCTCGTGCTCTTCAGCGACGGCGTAACCGAAGCCATGGACCCCGCGGAAGAACTCTATGGTGTGGGACGCCTTTGCACCGTACTCCACGGGAAGGGCGAACTGGCCCTCGACGAAATTCAGAAGGTTGTTCTTGAATCGGTCGAAAACTTCGCACGCGGGGCGCGGCAAGCTGACGATTTAACGTTGCTGGTGGTGCGCTATCGCGGCACGGGGAGTTTGGGCGTCACCGAGACAGACGTATCGGCCACCAAGGAACCGGCTCCGGCAAATTAGACTATTGGGGTTGTGACCATTGAAGCGCGAAGACGCTCCGGACGGATGGAGCGTTTTTTTCTGGGACGGTGAGGTTCGCTTTGAATCTGAGCGAAGTATTTCAATTTATGGACGGTGAGCGGCTTGGTGTGCTGGCAACCGTATCCGATCAGAGTAGTCCAGAAGCCGCGCTGATGGGTGTCGTCGTAACACCGGAGCTGGAATTGATTTTTGACACACTGAACACCACGCGGAAATATTCCAATATCAAAAAAAATCCACGCGTCGCGTTCGTAATAGGCTGTAGCTCGGAAATCTCCGTTCAGTATGAAGGCGTCGCTGAAGAGCTCTCTGGAGATGATCTCGCAAAGTACAAAAAGCACTATTTCGCAAAATTCACGGACGGTCCAGCACGTGAGAACTGGCCGGGCATGACCTATTTCGTCGTTCGTCCGAGGTGGCTGAGGTTCTGCGATTACAACCCCGGAAGTCGCCGCATCGAAGAACACACCTTCTAGCAATGGCTCCGGATCACGTGCCCTTCGCCGGAAATTGAACTAAAGTTCGCGCAACGCCGTTGCTACCGGCATCCTGGCCGCGCGAATCGCTGGCAGTAGGCCACCGACCACGCCCATCACCAGGGCGAAAATAATGCCCTGCAGCAACAAAGCCGGAGTTATCTTGAACGCGAACGCGATATTCGAGAACGTTTGGAAGTTCATGGTGCTGGTTGTCAACCCATTCAGCGGCAACACCACCAGGCAACCGACAATTCCGCCGATCAGCGAGATCAACAAGGCCTCAACCAAAAATGAGAATACTACCGCTGAGGCATTGAAACCCAGTGCGCGCATGGTGGCGATCTCGCGCCCACGTTCCGACACGGCCGAATACATCGTATTGAGCGCCCCGAACACCGCGCCGACGGCCATGATGGCAGCGACCAGACCGCCAAGCACGGTTATGAGTGTTGTCATGGTCGTGGACTGCTTTGCGTAATAATCAACTTCCCGAATTACGTCCACGTTTAGGCGGGGATCGGATGTCAGAGTATCCTTTAACGTGCGGAACGATGCAGGAGAGTCCATGTGCACGGTCACGGACTGAAATATGTTCGCGGGGCGTTTCAGGATGTCATTCAGGACGTGTGAGTCACACCAGATTTCTGAATCGAACGCCGATCCATTGGCGTCAAAAATACCAACCACTTTCCAGTGGCCACCTGCCATGTCGATGGTATTGCCCAAGGTCAGGCCTTGATATGTTTTCGACGCATTCTTGCCCGCGACCAACTCTGTGAGACCGGGCGTGAACATCCGACCCTCTGCAATTTTTACGAATTTTCGAATCTCCAGAACGTTTGCGCCTACGCCACGAATCTGTACATTCGCATCGGTCCCGGTGCTGATCAATGGAACTGGCATCACGCCAACAACTTCCTGCGTAACCAGTGGACCGTTTGAACCGCGGGCAATCCCCGGCGCATCTTGAATCACTTTTACCGACTCCAGGGTCACACCACCCATCATTTCGGAAGGAGAACCGGCACGCATAATCAATGCGTTGCCGGGCGAGCCCGAAGCGACAAGCGTGGCCCTGAATCCATGCGCCAACGAGAGCATAGCGACGAACACACCCACTGTCCCCGCGATTCCCAGCACTGCGACGATCGTGGATGTCCACCGTGCACGGACGCTGCGGACGTTATAGATCAAAGGAATCGCCACTGTTATACCCTCCGGAGTGCGCTGATAACGCGCATGCGCATGGCCATGAAACCGGGAATCATTCCGCTGACGAGACCGACAAGAATTGCCAGAACCAAGCCAAGTGCCAAAATTGTCGGCGACAGAACGAGGTTCGGAAGAAGTCCGTTTAACGCCCGCCCAAGCGCAGGTACGGCCACGACGGCAAAAAGCAGGCCAGCCAGGCCACCGATTAAGGCGATGATCAAGGATTCTGCCAATACGAAGAACAGCACCGATCGGTCGGAATATCCGATTGCTTTGAAGACCGCGAGTTCGCCGGTTCGCTCACGAACCGAAATTGCCATGGTGTTGCCGGTGACCAACAACAAGGTAAAGAACACGACCGTCCCGATTGTGAGAATCAGAAATTGTATATTACCGAACTGCTTTACCCAGCTGGCCGCAAATGCGGATTCGGTCTGCGTTTTCGTCTCCGAGGTTGAATTGGCAAACTCCTCGTCGATCGCCTTTGAAACGGCAACGGCATCGTCCGGGCTGTTCAACCGCAGGACGTACCAGCCGATTTGACCCTTAAAACTCTCGGGGACTCTCTCCTCGAAATAGTCCCATTGAAACCAGAATTGGGTTTCGTCGTCTTGTGGTCTCTTCCCGTGATAAATTCCGTCGATATTGAACTCCCACGAACCGCCTCCGTACAACGTGGTCTTGATAGGAATTCGATCTCCAACTTTCCAGTGGAAGCGTTCTGCGGTACGCGCACCGACGACCGCCCCTTCGCGATCTTTCCGGAAAGCTGCCCATTGATCGTCCGGAACAATCAGTTCAGGAAAGACCTCTCGCTGGTTTTCAGGATCGATCACAAATTGCGGAAAGAAATTCTTTTCGTCCTGGTATATGCCCCCGAACCAGTTGTTATGTGTGACCGCTTTGACACCCGGTATGCGAAGGATCTTGTCTCGGTAAGAGAGCGGAATTGTATTGATGATGGAAGTTCGGTTTATGACAACCAGCCGATCGGCTCCGGCGACGTCTGCGCCGCGGCCAAATGCATCTTTTACGACGGCCAAAAACGCAAAGAGGAAAAGGGCAACTGCGAAGGATCCCAGGGTTAGCAGCAGCCGGACCTTCTTGCGCAACAAGTTTGCAAAGATGATGCGTGCGAATTTCATGCGAAGCTCCCGGCGGGCGCAGCCTGGGACATCTTGCCTTCCACTAGAACGCCTTTATCGAGGTGGAGGGTTGTATGTGCGCGAGCGGCAACCAGTGGATCATGGGTCACCATCAAAACAGTCTTGTTGTGATGCGCCACCAGTTCTTCAATCAACGCCATGATCTCGCCTGCACTCTTGCGGTCAAGGTCACCCGTTGGCTCATCGCAAAGCAGGAATGTAGGGTCGGAAACGATAGCTCGGGCAATCGTAACCCGCTGCTCCTGTCCTCCGGAAAGCTGCCGGGGAAAATGATTCATGCGGTCAGCCAGTCCGACTACAGAAAGCGCTGTTTCCACGTGAGCCCGGCGCTCGGCCTTCGAAAGTTTTGTGAGCAGCAGCGGGAGTTCGACGTTTTGAAACGCATTCAGCACAGGAATCAAGTTGTACATCTGAAAGATGAATCCGACGTGCCGGGCCCTCCATTGGGTAAGCGAACTGGCGGACATGCTAGTTACTTCATCTCCGGCGACTGTGATACTGCCGCGCGTTGGCACATCCAATCCACCCAGCAAATTTAGCAGTGTCGTCTTGCCGGAGCCGCTGGGTCCCATGAACGCCACGAACTCACCAGATTCGACGTCCAGGTTCAAACCTTGAAGGACGTGAATCTCTTCGCCTGCGCGACGATAGGTCTTGTCGAGGTCGCGCACCTGAATCAGGCTCTTGCTGCTGCCAGTTCCGTCGACTTTCACCATGATGTTGCTCCTATTGTTTAATCTGTACTGCTTCACCGTCGCTCAGACCATCAGGGCCTTTGGTGACAACTTGCGCGCCAGATTGAATGCCGGCGAGTATTTCAACATTGGCACCCTTCGACGCACCCAAAGTAACCGCATGTCTCTCGAGAGTTCCGTCCTTCATCACATAGACAAATTTTGTTGTGCCATCGTTGTGAATTGCACTTTGGGGAATTAGTGCAATCACTGCATTTTCAATCTTCTTTTCTTCCGCCGTCTTGTCCTTTGGTTGGTCTTCGAGGAATGTGACCTTGACTCCCATATCCGGAAGAATGCGAGGGTCGGTTGCGGGATCCCGCAGTTTGACATGGTCTGGTTCCGTAAAGGAAATTCGCACCTTTACCGTAGCCTTCTGCCGGTCCGCCGTCGGAATCACAGTACGTACTTTGCCCGGATAGACAACATCTGGATATGCATCAAGAACCGCGCTCACAGGCTGGTCCTGTTTGACTTTCGCGATATACGATTCACCGACGTCCACTTCCACTTCATTCGAATGCAGATCGACAATCGTCGCGATACCGGTGCGGGTGAAGCCGCCTCCCGCAGAAACTGGAGACACCATTTCACCTACCTGCGCGTCCTTTGAAACTGCCTTGCCAGCGAACGGGGCGGTGATCACGCAGTTGTCTACAGCCTGTTGCGCAACCGCGATCCGCGACTCCGCCGCCGCGACATTCTGCTTTGCCAACTCGATCTTCGCGCGGAGACTGTCCGCATTCATAACCGCTGAATCCAGATACTGTTGCGTCTGCACGCCTTCTTTCACGAGTTGCTGCGCGCGATTTAATTCAATTTCGGCGTTTTTCAGTTGTACCTGATAATCAGCAATCCCCGCTTGTGAAGCGTCGCGATCGGCTTTAGCGGAATTCAAATTGCGCACGGCATCCGAGTCGTCGAGCTTGGCCAGAAGCTGCCCTTCCTGGACAGGTGTCCCTTCATCAAAATACACGCCAACGACCCTGCCGGTGATTTTGGCTGCAATCGTAGCCCGGCGGCGCGGGGTGATGTAGCCACTCGCATTCAGAACGCCCGTGGGCGCCGTCGATGGTTTAAGGGCCGTGACAACCTCCACTTCAGGTTTTCGGTTGCGAAAAGCAAACGACGCAGCCCCAAGTAAGCCCAACAAGATGATGGGGATAGCGGCCCAGAGCCAGCGCTTGCCGGAGCGAGTCTGTTTACGTTTTGTGTCCGTGATGCGCAGAGAAGACAGATCTGGCTTCAGCGTTTTTGGTGTTGTTGCCATTCGATCTGCAACTCCTTATTGGGTGCTCTTCTTAGGTTATTACGCGCTAGGGGACTTGTAAGTATCGATGTTCCCTTTAGAAAATCGTTACCCCAATTCTTCATTTTAACCGAGGGAGCGGGATTATAGGGAAAAAATGACGGGATTCCGGGCCAAGCGGGGTTCGGGAGCCCTTGGAACGCTTTTCCCGCAAGAACCCTGTGACTAAAGACCTTCGGGACGTTAAGTTGCGGTTTCGCCCGCTTTTGGAGCAGCGATGGGGTGTGGTTGAACCGGGCCTCTCAGGGAGCTGCGCAGGCTGTTTACGGCCGCTTGCGCCTTGTGGACCTGCTGCTGAATGATCTGGGCATTTTCTCGATCGCTCGCAGACAAAGAAGGAATATCCCCGAGCAGCTCGGAGTAGCCCAGAATCGCCGTGAGCGGATTGCTGATTTCGTGAGTTGCACCGGCGGCCAGCCGTCCCAGAGCAGCCAGCTTTTGCGATTGGGTAATCCGGTTTTGCACCGATTTCAGGTTTTCGATTGAAGCATGCGTCAGACTGACAAGATGTGCCAGTTCGCTCGCGAGTAGATTCAGCTTCCAGAAAACAAGCGCCCCCAAAAGAAACATCGCACCAAATACGAGGCGCAGACGGAAAGCCGCGACTGGGTGCGGAACATTCGATTGATAAAATCCAAAAAGCGCAACCATCGGGAGTGACAGGATAGCGATCATGGCCACTCGAGCAGTCCAGACACTTTGTTGCAATTCGCGGTCCGCTTGCAGCTCCTGTGCCGGCTCTAGGTTAGTTCCGTAGCAACCGGCGAGAGTGAACGCAATGAGCGAAAGGAAAAATGGCGTATCGAAGAAACTGCCCGAATAATAGATGCCGCGATCGATATATATACTTAACAAAAGATTGCCCGCACCGATCAATATGATGGCTAGAAGTAGCTGGAGATAGAAAATGCGCCAGGCGCCCTTTTTCCGTACGGCTAGAAACAAGAGGGCAACGGCAAGAATAAAATGCTGGACCAGGGCCAGAGAGTAGTAGGCGGGATTGTACTTCGAGAAATCGCGGACCAGCGTCTGCCAAGGCAACGCAAAATAGCCGTACAGCGCAAACCACCACAGCGTAAGCAGTGCAAAATCCAGCCTGCGAATCCGCAAGTCGCTGGCCGCGGCCATCGAATGCGGTCTGAGGGCAAGAGCGAACAGCAGGAAGACATGGGCGAGAAGAAAGAAACTGTCGCCGAACACGGGACTGGGACTGCCGTGGCGACGTAATGAATCAAAATAGAACCAATACGTTTCGGAAATCAGCATGGTAAATAAGCCCGCAGCCGACAATTTCCAGAAAAGTGAAAGGGTTCCTTCGTTCGCCTTTATATTGTCCGTGAATGCCAGAACGGCGATCACAAGCAGGCAGCACGGGACAGCATCGCCAAAAATCGTGAGAGCGAAAGACGACTTGGCAAAGGTCGCGACGACCAGATGCAAACCGAGGATTGCGAATGACAGCGCAAGATAAAGCTTTTTGCGGGGACTGATCGTCATCGGACACCGTCGGCCAGTATCGCGGAATTTTCCAGCATGACGCCGCTAAACTCGGAAACGGCCGGCAATAGTACAGTAAACACGGCGCCACCTTCCGCACGGTTATGGCATGTGATTTCCCCATTGTGTTTCCGAATGATGCCGTAGCAGGTGCTTAGTCCCAACCCAGTTCCCTTTCCGACCGGCTTTGTCGTGTAAAAAGGTTCGAAGACATGCTCCGGTTCCCTGACACCAGGACCGGAATCCGCAAATTCAACGCGCACCTGAGAGCCCAGTGTATCGATGTAAATTTCGAGTGACCCTCCATTCACTTCCTGCAGCGCGTCGACTGCATTTGAGATGATTTGCAAGAACACATGAAGCAATTGGCTGGAATCACCGAGGACCCGTGGAACATCCTCTGCCTGCTTGAGAAAGACGTGGACATCGGTCAATTTTGAAGTGCGCCCGAGCTGTAGCGTGCTCTCAATCAGCGGCTTCAATTCTAGCGGCGCCAACTGAAGAGACGTTTCCTTGGCAAACCGCAACATGTTCTCGACCAGCGCATCGGTTCGATGTGCGTACTGGCCGATCTTACCGGCCATCGACTGAATCCGCGATTCAGAATCGGGACGCGCCGTCAGCACTTGTGACTTCTCACGAATAATTGCCATGGCGCTCTTGATCTGATTCGCAACTTGTGCCACGGACTCTCCGAGGGATGCCAGCTTCTCATTTTGAGTAAGCTGATTTCTGAATCGGTTGATACTGGCGTAGGTTGTCGAAAGGTTCTGAAGGGTTCCGATCAGGTTGGTGGTCAGGAAATGCTGCTTCAGCGAAAGAAGGAACGTGAGCACAAAGATCGTGGTGAGCGTAATCGCGAGACGAAACGAAAAAATCTGCGGCGACGAATCTCGAGTCAGCAACCACAAACCGATAGCCGGGGTAGAGAGCGTCACTATCATCGCAATCTGCGAAGAAAGAAATCCGACGGGAGACGGATTCTTGTGTTCACCGCCGCCCGTTGCATCGGTGACGGCCGGTTCCAAAAATTTCTGGCCTTGCCAGGTGAATGCGACAAGGGCAGCCAGCGCCAGCGTTAAAGGAACATCAAACAAGCTCCCGCTGTAATAATCCCCCATATCGATAGCAACATTACTGATATCGGAGGCAACGCAGTATCCGGCAGCAGCCAGAAAATAAACGCGGTACAGACCGCGCCACGGGCCACGAACGCGCAGCAAGGCAATGCCGGCCACCAGAGCGAAAAGCTGATTACCGATGGCGTCAGCAATATTGAAATGATAGTCATACACGGATGTCGCGCCGGGGAGCAGATGGTAAGCGAAGACACAGAACGCGTACAGATAGAGTGTGTAGACGATCAGGATGCACACGTCCAGCAAACCGAAAGCCCGAAAGCGCGAATCGGAGGATTTATGCGGGCCCAGGGCAATCGCCGCGCTCAGTGGCACCAGTTTTACGAACAATAAGATGTCCGCAATGGGGATGTCCGGAACCTCGCGGCGGAACCACAGCTCGTAGACCGACCACAGAACCAAACTGGCCAGCCACATTGCCGTACCCATGGAAACGAGAACCCAAAACGCGCGCACCGTGGAATGACTTTTCCGGGCGTTACGAAGTGAAAAATAGGTTGCGGCAGCGACCAGCGTGACCTGCATCCCGTCTCCGATGAACGCCAGAGCGTAGCCTTTGCGCAGCAGCAGGGCCGAGAGTAACGAAACTCCTCCGACGACCGTGCAAAAAAACAAGGAATTACGCAGGATGGGCGGATTCGCACTGGTTGAGACAGTCGATGGACCTGAAGGCTGCTGGGTCATGGTCGAGTGCATAATGTTCTTACATCGCTTCAAGGTGAAGGAGAGTTGCCGTTCTCAGCCAAAGGAAGCTGTTTAGGCACGCTCCTTCCGCATCATTCCTCTTATTTTGAGTAGAAACCCCCGTCCTCGCGCGAAATTCTTAGCCGTGTGCGCTCTACCTTATACGGGACTTTAGTACGGGGAGTTAGTAATTAGCCCTATTACCGGTGTGCCAAATGACGTGTCGGCCGCCCTTGCAAAATGGGCACTCCGTAAGTGACCCTACTGGTGACCGTCGCGGCCTCGCTCACCGCCGTTATCCACTGATTTGGTCAATGTTTGCTTAACTGATGAGGGACCATGGGACACAAAACTCCACAACAAGAATATGCCGCGAAACTGACAACTCCCCCGGATGCAGTGAAGGGTATGGAAAATGGAAGCACACTCGTCTTGGCGCTGGCTGTTGGTATGCCTGGAGGACTGGCCAGAGCGATTGCGGATCGCATATTGACGGACGATTTGAAGAACTTGAACCTGTATTACCAGCACTCCATGAAATACAGTGAAGAAACTCTGATCCGGCCGGAAGTGCTCGCCAAGGTTGATGCGCGTTGCTTCTTTATGGGCGAAGTCGATCGAAAAATCGTAAAGCAGCAGAGAGCGGAAGGACGGAAGTACCTGAGCTACGTCCCGATCAATTTCTCAAATATCCCGCGTGCACTGACCGAGCACATTCATGTGAACACATTCGTTGTTACGGTGTCGCCGATGGATGCTTCGGGACACTTCAGCCTTGGCACGAACAATGACTACGCTTCGACCGTTCTGCGGCACTGCGACCGGGTCATTGTGGAAGTGAACAGGAACATGCCGCGCGTGTTCGGCGATTCATTGGTCCACATATCAGAAGTGGATGCGGTAGTCGAGAACCATGTGCCCCTCGTGCAAATACCGTACAAGGATCCGGATGAAGAGGCGATGAAAATCGGCAAACTGATCGCGGACCAGATTCCAGACGGCGCAACGCTTCAGCTGGGCATCGGAAATCTGCCGAATGCGGTAGCCCTGCACCTAGCCGATCGCAACGATCTAGGAATCCATTCCGAACTATTTAGCCATGCGTTTGTACGCCTGGTGCGGGACGGCGTAGCAAACGGTCGCAAGAAAACGATTCACCCTCGGAAGCACGTCTTCACGTTCGCAATGGGCGACGACGAAGTCTATCACTTTATAAACGACAACCCGTCGATGGAGAGCTATGCATCGAGTTATGTGAATGACATCCATGTGATCGCCCAGCACGATAACCTCATGAGCGTGAATACAGCAATTGAGATCGATCTCTACGGTCAGGTGAACGGCGAATATATCAATGGCACCCAGTACAGCGGATCTGGCGGTCAGTTCGATTTCGTGAAAGGCGCCTCGTTTTCACGGGGCGGAAAGTCATTCATCGGGCTGAAGTCATCGGCCAAAAATGGCACCATCTCCTCGATCGTTCCCAAGGTTCAGATGGCCACGGACACCCGAATGGACGTGGAATATATAATCACCGAGTACGGCTGCGTGAATCTTCGTGGTAAATCGACCCGCGAGCGGGCACTGGCCCTGATTAACATCGCTCATCCGAATTTCCGGGATGAGTTGCTCAAGCATGCCAAATCCATCGTGTTGGTTTAAAAAAAGGTACCCATCCCTGCGGCACGAGCATCTGCCCTTTCTGAGGCCGTCACTGTTGCCTCAGTCGCCAGTACAGGTCTGTATTGACTTATTCGGCCACCAATAATAGAAAGGGTAGTCAGCGGGCTGTTCTTGTTTTCCGGGGGCTAAATTGGAAGCTTCTCGACGAGATTTTCTCAAGCTTGCAACTGTAGGTGGAGCAGCCGCCGCGGTTTTCGGTTTTGATCTACAGCCCGCCTATGCTCAACTACGTAACCTCAAGATAGCGCAAGCGAGTGAGACTCGCTCCACCTGTCCGTACTGTTCGGTGAGCTGCGGGATCATCATTTACTCGATCGGAGATCGGGC
The DNA here is from genome assembly GCA_963723725.1 of Candidatus Acidiferrales bacterium. Classification (GTDB taxonomy): domain Bacteria; phylum Acidobacteriota; class Terriglobia; order Acidiferrales; family UBA7541; genus Acidiferrum. The sequence goes on along the minus strand of CAVRSA010000003.1, from coordinate 553,336 downwards.
GAAAAATGTGACTCCGCAGGTGGTGCACGTTGAAGGCGATCCGGACCACCCGATCAATCGCGGTACGCTCTGCCCCAAGGGCTCCTCACTCGAACAGGATATATTAAACGTCCGCCGCATCGTAAAGCCCCAGGTACGCCGGCCCGGCGGCACGGAATGGGAAGACATCGGCTGGGATCAGGCAATTCAAGAAATTGCCGAGAAAGTGAAGAAAACCCGCGACGATACTTTTGTTGAGACCGATGCGGCCGGACGTCGAGTCAATCGCTGCGAATCGATTGCCTGGACCGGGGGCTGTACCGACACCAACGAATTCAACTATCTTGTCGTGAAATCGATGCGCTCCCTGGGGGTAGTGCATCTGGAAAACCAGGCCAGGGTTTGACACGGCCCCACGGTCTCAAGTTTGGGACCAACATTCGGACGGGGCGCGATGACCAACGGCTGGGTCGACATCAAGAATACCGACATGATGTTGATCATGGGCGGTAATCCCGCGGAAAACCATCCCTGCGGTTTCAAGTGGGCGATTGAAGCAAAACGGAATCGCAACGCAAAGATGATCGTGGTTGATCCGCGGTACACGCGGACGGCTTCGGTCTCTGATCTTTTTCTGCAAATCAGGGCTGGGACGGATATCGCTTTCCTCGGCGGATTGATCCGCTATGCAATCGAGAATGACCGTATCGCGAAAGACTATCTTCTCAACTACACAAATGCCGCTTTTCTGGTCAAAGCTGATTTCAAATTGCCGGACGAAGATGGCGTTTTCTCCGGCTTTAACGAGAAAAACAAGACCTATGATCGGGCAACCTGGAACTACTCGGGCACCGGGGGAAAACCGTCACATCCAGGAGGAATGCAGACAGGGCAGGGCACGCTCTCGCAGCCGCTCCCTCCGATGCCGACAAAAATTGACGTGGATTTGACGCTTCAGAATCCTCTCTGCGTGTTTCAACAATTGCGGCAGCACTACTCACGGTACACCCCTGAAGTGATTGAGCAGATCACAGGTATCCCGAAAGACCAGTACCTGAAAGCCGCGGATTTGTTCACATCCATTCGAAAAGATGGGGACATGAAAAAGGCCGCCACGGTGATTTATGCAGTGGGCTGGACCCACCACAGCTTCGGGACGCAGATCATCCGCACGGCGGCAATGTTGCAATTGCTGATGGGGAACGTCGGTCGAGCTGGCGGAGGGGTTAACGCCTTACGGGGACATTCCAACATTCAGGGCGCGACGGACATGGCCGGCATTTTTGACAATTTGCCCGGCTACATCAAGGTCCCTACCCCCGCCGATGCCACTTTCCAGGGATGGATGGAACGCATCACCCCCGAAACCTCTCACGGCGGAAACTGGGAATCGTTTAACTATTGGGGCAACACACCGAAGTTCGTGGTTAGCCAAATGAAATCATTTTACGGCGATGCCGCGACCAAGGAGAACGGCTGGGCCTTTGACTTTCTTCCCAAAGTCGACCGCAACTATTCGTGGGTCAACATCTGGGACGACATGTACCGAGGAAATGTAAAAGGCCTGTTTGCATTCGGCATGAACGGTGTGGCGATCGGGCCAGATTCCAAAAAGAACATTGATGCGCTAAAAAAGGCGGATTGGCTGGTGGTTGGAGAAATCTATCCGGACGAGACCAGTGAATTCTGGAAATCCCCGGGGATCACCAGTGACGAAATGAAAAATATCCAGACGACTGTCTATCGACTGCCATGCGCTGGGTTTGCCGAAAAGGACGGCACATTCACAAATTCCGCTCGCTGGTTGCAGTGGAAAAACGCGGCGCTGCCCATGCCGCAGGGCTGCCGGTTGGATCAGGCAATCGTGGCGCAGATTTTCCTGAAAGTGCGCGAGATGTATCAGAAAGACGGCGGAAAATTCCCGGATCCCATCCTGAAGGCGACATGGAATTACACGGAACCGCAGAATCCATCCCTTGCCGAAGTGCTGAAGGAAATCAATGGCAAAACGCTCGTGGACGTGGAAGATCCTGTAACCAAGCAGCAGCTCAAAGCCAATCAGCAGTTGCCCGGGTTCTCGTGGCTGAAAGATGACGGCACCACCGCGTGCGGTAACTGGATTTATTCGGGCGCATTCACGGAAGCGGGGAATATTACCGCGAGGCGGGATCCGTCAGACCCCTCTGGAATGGGCGTTCATCAAAACTGGGCATTCTCCTGGCCGGCAAATCGGCGTGTACTCTACAACCGGGCGTCGTGCAATCTCGAGGGAAAACCATGGGACAGCACGCGCAAACAAGTTTGGTGGAACGAAACGGCTCAAAAATGGGTTGGAAATGATGTTCCGGACTTCAAGCCCGATTCCAAACCCTCAGAACACATGGGGCCCTTCATCATGGTGCCCGAAGGCGTCGGAAGGATCTTTGCCCCACTCGCCTCATTTGCCGACGGACCGTTCCCCGAATTCTACGAACCGGTCGAGAGCCCAGTTCCGAATTTGCTGCATCCGAAGCAGAACCACAGTCCGGTCCTAAAGGTCTACAACACACCGGATGATAAATACGGAACTGCAGAAGAGGGATTCACTGTCGTGTGCACGACGTTCCGGCTAACTGAGCATTATCACTACTGGACAAAGAACAATCCGATGAACGTGCAACTGGTTCCCGAACCCTTCATTGAAGTTGCTGCGGAAATGGCAGATGAAATGGGAATCAGAGGCGGAGAAACATTGAAGGTTTCAAGCGCGCGCGGCACCTATATTGCGAAAGCCATGGTCACCAAACGGATCAGACCGATGATGATCAACAACAAAAAAGTCTATCAAATCGGAATACCGATTCACTGGGGCTACCGCGGGATTGCCGAAGACGAGGGAAAAACGGCCAAGACTCTGGCGAACCTGCTCTCGCCCACGGTAATCGATCCGAATGCGTTCACGCCGGAATTCAAGGGATTCCTCGTGAAGGTTGAGAAAGCGTAGGAGCCAAGCGCATGAGCCAAGCCACACTACGCGTGCAAAGAATTTCAGCTCATGCCGGATCTATTCCCGGAAAAGACACCCAGAGGGACCTTCAAGTTTGCAAGTTGGTGGACACCACGACCTGCATTGGGTGTAAGGCATGCGAAGTGGCTTGCGTAGAGTGGAACAGCATGCCATTTTCACCAACCGTTTTTGACAATACTTATCAGACCATGCCGGATACGCGGTGGAATTACTGGAATTTGATTCTGTTTAATGAGCACGAGCGCGAAGACAACAGTCTGCAGTGGCTGATGAGAAAACATCAGTGCATGCATTGCGCTGAGCCCGGTTGCCTCGAAGCATGCCCAGCCGATGGCGCGATTGTCCAATATTCAAATGGCATCGTGGACTTTCAGCAGGCCAATTGTATCGGCTGCGGGTATTGCATTACAGGATGCCCATTTAATATTCCGAAATTTAATACCGAAACCAAACGAGTGTATAAATGCACACTCTGCGCGGACAGGGTCAGTGAAGGGCTGGAACCGGCTTGCATCAAGTCCTGCCCGACCGGGTGCCTGCATTTCGGCACAAAAGAGGACATGAAAGATCTGGCAGAGACCCGGGCAAAACAGTTGCGCGATGTCTCAGGATTTGCGCACGCAGGGGTATATGATCCGCCCGGAGTCGGCGGCACGAACGTAATTTATGTCTTACATGATGCCGACAAACCGGAATTGTATGGCGGGCTACCGAGCAATCCGAGGATCCCGCTGGCAGTGAAACTTTGGAAGCACCCGCTAAAGTGGCTCGGCAATTTGGCTATTGTTGGCGGATTGGCGGGACTGTTCATTCATTATCTGCGTTTTGGTCCTAAAGCACGTGAGGAGGAAGACTTGATTCCTCATGAGGGAAAGCAGCCGTGAGCCACCAAGAACAGTTGATTCCGCACAACCATGTGCTCCGATACACCTTTAGAGAGCGGCTGATTCACTGGGTGGCGGCTGGTTCGTACATTTACTTGCTCGGAACAGGTTTGGCATTCTGGACGCCCTGGCTGTATTGGCTGGCTTTTGTTTTTGGCGGGGGACAGATTTCGCGAATGCTCCATCCGTGGATGGGATTGATCTTCACGGCGGCGGTTTGCTACATGTTTGGAATGTGGGCACCGCAAATGCATTTCGAAGAAGTCGATCGGGAGTGGTGGAAGTCGCTGCACTATTACATTACCAATCATGACGACATGATGCCTCCAGCGGGCCGCTACAATGCCGGGCAGAAGGCGCTTTTCTGGAGCTTCTTTTTTGGCGGGTTGTTGCTGCTGGCCTCGGGGCTGGTCCTGTGGTTTACAGAATCGATTCCATGGAGCCTGCGGTGGATCCGCTATTTGGCGGTATTGGTGCACGCCTCGACCGCGCTGTTCACGATCGGCAACTTCATGATTCACGTTTATATGGGCGTGTTCGCAGAACGAGGGGCTTTTGGCTCTGTTATTCGCGGGGATGTATCACTGACGTTTGCCAAGCGCTATCATCCCGGCTGGTATAAGGAAATCGTAGGGGAATCCCCGTCATCCAATGACCTTCCTCGCGGCGACTAGGGTCAATTATTCGGCCAGGCTCGCACGCGCCGAACTGCTTTCGAACAGGTTTCCGTTTGCCCGAGAAATTCTGACTTTCTATCGAAACATAGCTGCCTTCCAAAAGCAGTTCTACGAGGACCTCCCGAAAAAATGGGGAAAACGACAGGTTGTGCCTGCAAGCAGCAACTTCCGATCCGAACTGAATTTAAGTGCAGCTTTACCACCGTTCGGAGATTTCCTCTCGGTAGTTGAGGGTTCGGCACCCCCTCCTCTCGCAGCCGAAGGAACAAGAGTTCTTTCGCTGAACAAATCTGAATGGCGAGCTATGTTAGAGGCTTTTTGGAAGACGGGACTGGCTGAAGCGGCAGAGAGCAACGAGAATGGCAGGATGTTAAGGGACTTCTTGTGTCGTGCCTATCTGCAGCCTTATGCGGAATTTATCGCCGGCGCGATGTTGCCGCCGCAGGTAACAATGACAGTGTGCCGATGCCCCCGATGCGGTTCACTTCCATTGCTTTCTGTACTGCGACAGGAGGGAGACGGCGGCAAAAGGTATCTGCAATGCGCGCTGTGTTCGCAAGAGTGGCAATTTCGTCGGATTTTGTGCGCGTTTTGCGGCGAAGAAGATGAACCCAAACTCCCGGTATTTGTATCTGAACAATTTCCTCACATCCGTGTTGAGTCTTGTGAGTCCTGTAAACACTACCTCAGTTCAATTGATCTGACCAAGGACGGCAATGCCGTTCCACTCGTCGATGATTTATCAGCAATTCCATTGCGGTTATGGGCAGAAGAACAGGGATTGCAGCGTATTCAGTCAAATCTGCTGGGCACATGAGAAATCCGGCTCTCCAAGCGAGTATTCGGATACACTCGACGACGAAATTATGCGTGGGAGGATTTATGCGGTTGCCTACAGCGATTGCGATCCTATTTTCTGCAGCTATTGGCACGATGGAAATGCGTGCGCAAACCCTGGAGACAACTCCGCTAACGGTAATCCGCGCGGGAAATGTCCTTGATGGGCAAAATGATGGCCTGCACACCAATCAACTCATTTTTGTGCGAGGCGACCGCATCGACAAGATAGCGGATTCTTCAACGATAATTCCCCCAAATGCAAAGGTCATCGATCTTTCTGGTTACACAGTGTTGCCGGGACTAATCGACGCCCACACACACATCTTCCTGTGGGGTGAAGACCCGGCCAAGGGGGGCTATGACGCGAACATTTTGAAGGCGGGAATCGCGTTAAGAGCGGCGCGTGCGACATACGCATCAAGACGGGCACTCGAACAGGGCTTCACAACGATTCGCGACCTCGAAACGGAAGGGGCAGGTTACGGCGACATTGAAATCAAGCAAGCGATCGAAGAAGGCACGATTCCCGGACCGCGCATTTTCGGGGCAACTCGAGCGATCTCATCTACCGGTGGATATAATCTCGAAGGCTACGCCCCTGAACTGGTTATGCCCAAGGGCGTGCAGATTATCGACGGGCCGATCGAGGCGAGAAAGGCAGCGCGGGAACAACTCGATCACGGTGCTGATTGGATCAAGGTCTACATGACGCATCGCTCGTGGATTGACAAGGATGGCCATTTATTTTCGCAGCCGACTTTAACAGTCGACGAGCTGAAAGCGATCGTCGATGAAACCCATGGCTGGAATAAGAAAGTAGCCTGCCACGCCTATAACGGGGTCGGATTGCAGCGGGCGCTCGATGGAGGATGTGATTCGATTGAACATGGACTGGAAATGACTAATATGCAGATCGATCAGATGGTACGCCAGGGTACCTGGTATTGCCCTACTCTGTCGCCGTACTACGCGGACTGGGCGCCAGAGAATACGCCGGAGGGAAAACGGGATCGCGTGCGGGCTCTTGTACACGAGACAACCTTCAAGAAAGCCCTGGCTGCGCACGTGAAAATTGTCTATGGAACCGATATGGGTGGAATCCCCTGGCAAGAACCGATGGCGCAGGAGTTTGCTCGATTGGTTTCTCTCGGGATGACCACCTCTGAAGCGGTTCGCGCTGCCACTTCGCGCGCAGCAGAATTACTGGACAGCAAGGGGACTATTGGTGTGCTGGCACCGGGCGCCTACGCGGACATCATCGCAGTCCGCGGTAATCCAATCAAAGATATCCGCGAACTGGAGCACGTGGAATTCGTAATGAAGGCTGGGGCCGTATTTAAGAACGATGTGACGCCACACTAAGAACGTGAAGATGTTATGAGCGAGAGCGGCCGGCGCGGTCGTTGCGGCCACGAAACAGTGCTGACAAGGTTCTGGCCATCCAGGTTGTCAGTGCAGCTTCGAAAGGCAGATTGGACGACAGTAGTCGGAGAGGGCGAGGCTGCATCGAGCTTGTGGAAGGAAATTCGCTGCTGCCGTACATGATTCGGGCGAGGCTAAGATTTGACATGGGACCTCCGGGCAACGGCGCAGAGTGCGCTATTGCCATTCTGTGATTCTGCGCTGCTTTTCAGTGGATGGAAGCACGAATACCAAGTAGGCTCCGGAGTAGTTACTGTACGAAAGTTCAGGCTTTGATTGCGATTGAGTTAACGAAGGAGGAGCTATGGCGGAACAACAAAGTTTTGCTCATCACACCAAGTGGGTTGGAGGCTTTCACGGCTTCGTTCTGCCGGCGTTGCTGCTGAACGCTGGATGGTCCATTTACCAATGGATTCATCTGGGATGGACGATCGGTGGATTTATCAATGTGTTGACGGCAATCGCATTGTTGCTACTGTCGTTTTACGCCCGTGTTTTTGCTTTAACAGTGCAGGATCGGGTCATTCGACTGGAAGAGCGGCTACGTTTGGAGAAATTGCTGCCGGATGATCTGAAACCACGCATTGGCGAATTCACGAAGGATCAATTGGTTGGATTGCGATTCGCCAGCGATGCCGAATTGCCGGCACTTGCACGCAAGGTATTGGCTGACAAAATTGCCGATCGCAAGTCGGTGAAACAGTCGATCCAGAACTGGCGTGCTGACCATCTTCGGGCGTAGTCAGATCCAAATAGTCAAAAAGATCACCCGAAAAATCTGGACCCAAAATGAAGACGGCGCAGGTTGAAGTTCCTGCGCCGCCCGGTCCTGTTGATTCTTTGAAGTTAGATGGTTTTTGGACCAACCGCCGCCGGTGTCGTAGCAGATCGAGCAAACGCTGCAGCGCCTGATTCCTTCTCTGCGGACTTGTCGATCTCGATGGAACCTTTGAAATACGCGCCATCTTCGATCATGATCCTCGCGGTCGTCAAATCTCCGTTTACAGAGCCATCCTTCTTGATCTCGATGCGGTCCTTGGCACGAAGATTTCCCTTTACGCTGCCGTAGACCACCACTTCGCGAGCAATAATGTCGGCCGTCAGTTTGGCTGTTGCGCCAACGGTCAGCTTGCGCTCGTCTAGTTGAACAAGGCCTTCGACCGATCCCTCGATCAGCAGGTCTTCGTTACCAGAGATTTCGCCTTTCACGTGCAGGCTCGGCCCGAGTCGCGCAGTAGCGCGGTCCGCGGTCGCCCCTAACGGTCTCATCGCATCAGTACTCATTGCGGTTGTTCCCTCCCAGGTAGCCGCAGAAGGTTTCGGCGGCGGATTATTCGTACTCGAGAAATTTTTTACTTCGGTTTTTACTTCCGGTTGCGCAGGTTGTGGCGTTTCCGGCTTCTTATTACCCCACATCGGACCTCCCCAAGGGACAGCTCCACCCCACGCAGATTTCCGGCCCGGGGTAAAGAAAAGATAGTCCGCCGGGATGTGTGTCGCAAATACAGTATATGAAGTGAGTGCTAGAAAGTAACTAGACCGAGGAACAGGTGGTGCCCTGTCCTAAGGGACTCAGGCTGTGGAAAACGCGGAAAACGCTGACACTGTTTCAAATTGTTACGAAGTCGGCCTGTCAGGCACGGGTGCGCGCGCCAGAAAGTCGTTCAAGAACCTCATTTCGTAAGAGGCTAGCAGCTCTTCAATACGTTCAGGAGTGGAGGCCTTTAGAACAAAGCCGGCGTGGTGAAATTTGTGCACTCGATATACGATTTCCGGGTCGGTGTAGGAGGACGTATCCGGCTGTTCCTGACGGGCGAGCGACACAATCACTCCTGCATAGTCATCGCGCACTTGCGGTAACTGGTATGGCTGCTTCCCTGCTCCCACTTCGAGATAGGCCCATTCCCGCCACAGGTTTATACCGGTTGAAGCCTCGACGGCGTCTGAAATATAGGCGCCGCCAACGCGTGCGGCGATCTCAATAAAGTAGAAGCGGTTGTCCGAGTGCGCTTTCAGAAATTCAGCATGGGTCACGCCTCGGACAAGCCGCAGCCCGCCGACCAGCTTCTGATGAATATCTTTGAGCACGCGCACTTCGGGAGAATCCCGTGGCATCGTTCGCGTTGTAAAGACGCCACCCTCGTGCGATACATCCAGCGGAGGAGCTCCGTAGGCGTGTGCTTCAGCGAAGAGCACTTGGTTGTCGGAAACAATTCCGTCAACGTGGTAGACGCGGCCGGGAATAAATTGTTCGAGCAGATAATGTGATTGTTCATCACCCAACTTATCGAGCCATGGCCACAGTTCTTCGGGTGAATTAATCTTCTTCATGCCTATGCCGGACGCCTGCGAGCGCGGCTTTAGCAGCCACGGACCGGACACGTGAGCCATGAATTCATTCAGATCTTCGTGATTCAAAACATGGACGAACTCCGGCACGAGCACTCCGGCTTCCTTCGCTTGGGCACGCATAGCCAGCTTGTCCCGGAAATAGCGCGTGGTTGTTTGCCCCATTCCGGGCAGGCGAAGGTGCTCGCGCAATGCGGCAACGTTTTCGAGGTCGAATTCATCCAGTGCAACGATACGATCTACATGGCGGGAACGTGCAGCATAGCTCACCGCAGCAATTAACTCATGAAGCGGCAACTCATCCGGTGTGAAGAACATCTCGTCGATCGACTCGCGCGGCCAATCGGCGTTCCGCAGCTTTTCAACCGTGAGCAATAGGACGGTGCACCCAAGGTTCTTACAGGTGCGCAGAAATTCCTGCCCCTTTTCATAGGATGTGACACAGAGGATAGTGATGGGCCTGCTCGCACACATTGGCGATCCCCAAGAGAGGTCATGCCGAAAAACCTGTTTTCGGCCGCGGAGCGAAACTGCGCGAATTATACCCGGCTTCCGTCTGCAGGAAAGAGAAATTGCAAGAAGGGGCCCACTCGTGCCGCCCATGCCGCTTCGTTATGTTCGGCACCAAGCACCCGTTCGTAGTGGAGGTCTTGCCCCCATCGCCAGCCCTTCCGTAGCAACACGTCGCGAAAGCGCTCGACGTCTTCCACAATGCGCGGCCCTTCACGCGTTCCGATATCCAGCCAGACCCGGGGACGCGGATCGACGGGCGCGGCATCGGCAAACCGTAAAATGACTCGTTGATTCCACCAGACTGAAGGCGATAGCGCCGCAATTTTCCCAAAAATCTCCGGCATGCGAAGGCCAAGAAAAAGAGACACCAGACCACCGAGTGAAGAGCCTCCAATGCCGGTATTTTCCATCTCTTCCCGCACACGATAGTGGTGTTTCATAAATGGACGAACTTCTTCGATCAAAAATCGAGCGTAGCGATTCGCCCGGCCTCCGCCGAGCCGGGGCATGCGTGTCGGAGTATATTCTTGCAATCGCTGTTTTCCAGCGTTGTAAATTCCGACAATAATCAACGGCTCGACCCGTCCTTCATAAATGAACCGATCGGCGGTCTGGCCTACGTGCCAATCCATCCCGGGAATGAACGAAGTTGCCCCGTCGAACAAATTCTGGCCATCGTGAAGGTACAACACGGGAAACCGGCGCTGCGGTTGATTGTGATAGCCAGGCGGAAGATAGACGATCAAGTCGCGCTGATTCCGCAAGAAGCGCGAGGGAAATTGTTCGTGTTTGACTAAGTTCGGTCCGCTCACGGAACGATAGTTACCAGCAGATCCTTGGCTTCCACGTGCTGGCCTGGCGTAACAAGCAGTTTGGTAACGCGCCCGCTGATCGGTGCATAAATGTTGGATTGCATCTTCATGGCTTCGAGTGTCAACAGTTTAGCACCTCGCTCGACGGCATGGTTGGCCTGCACGGCGATGCTGCTGACCAATCCCGCGGTTGGCGCGCCAACGTGGCCCGGATCTTCGGGATTCACTTTAGGATGGGTGCGCTCGATAACACGCAGCGAACGATCCCTGACAGTAACTTCACGTGGCTGGCCGTTTAGTTCGAAAAACAGAGTCCGGGTGCCGTCCGGGTGCGCCTCGCCAATCGTCAAAAACTTGACGATGATCGTCTTGCCGGATTCGATGTCAATGGTGACTTCTTCCGCGGGTTTTAGCCCGTAGAAGAAAGTGGGGGTCGGCAGGACGCTGACGTCTGAATAGGTATGCCTGAACTTGCTGTACTTCACGAACACTTCAGGATAGAGCAGGTAACTCAGCATCGCATCTCGGCTCACTGGATGACCCAGTTTTTTCTCGAGCTGCGCCCGTTCCGAATCCCAGTCAATCGGTGCAAGACTCGCGCCGGGCCGTCCTTTTAGCGGCGGCTGGCCTCGCAGGATGATTCTCTGCAGTTTTTTTGGCCAGCCGCCCGGAGGTACACCGAGCGCACCCGAGAACATCTCGACGACTGAATTAGGCAGAGAAATATCGTGATGTTCGTCCAATTCGAGCAAGTCGCTTGGCTTCATTTCATTCGCCAGCAGAAAGAGTGTCATGTCGCCGACAACTTTACTCGACGGCGTAACTTTTACGATGTCGCCGAACAATTTGTTTACTTCGGAGTAGGTCTTCTCTACCTCGCGCCAGCGATGGCCCAGCCCCATTGAAGCCGCTTGCTCGCGTAAATTCGTAAATTGCCCGCCAGGAATTTCGTGTTCGTAAAGGCGCGCGGAGCCGGCCTTGGGTCCGGAATCAAACGGCAAATAGTAGGTGCGCACGGTTTCCCAATAATCGGAGCACTCGTTGAGCGCTTCCATATCCAACTGCGGGTCGCGCGGGGTGTTGCGCAAAGCTTCGACCGTCGAATTGAGATTTGGTTGACTGGTGCCACCGCTCATGGAAGCGATAGCCGTGTCTGCGACGTCGACGCCCGCTTCACAAGCCTTCAGCACCGAAGCGGTGTTAATGCCGCTCGTGTCATGCGTGTGAAAATGAATGGGGATGCCAACTTCGTCGCGAAGTGCTTTGACCAGAGTAAAGGCGGCATAGGGCTTGCACAGCCCCGCCATATCCTTGATCCCGAGAAAATGAGCACCCAACTTCTCAAGTTGTTTGGCCATTTGTACGTAATATTTCAGCGAATATTTCGGGCGACCCTTGTCAAGAATGTCCCCCGTATAACAGATGGCCGGTTCGCAGACAGCGCCGGTTTCGAGGACAGCATCGATAGAAACGCGCATGTTTTCGATCGAATTCAACGAATCAAAAATGCGGAAGATATCGATTCCCTGCTCGAAGGATTCCCGCACAAAATCGAAAATCACGTTGTCCGGATAAGATGTGTAGCCGACCGCGTTGGCGCCACGAAGCAACATCTGGAAACAAATATTCGGCACGCGAGTGCGGAGTTCCCTCAACCTCTGCCACGGGTCTTCATGCAGAAACCGCAATGAAGTATCGAACGTCGCTCCACCCCACATCTCAAGGCTGAACAGGTTCGGCAAGCGCTGCGCGATGGCATCGGCCGTTGCCAACAGATCGTGGGTTCGGACACGTGTAGCCATCAGCGATTGATGTGCATCGCGGAATGTCGTATCGGTCAGCAGCAACCGCTTTTCTCCGCGAGCCCACGCGGCAAATTTCTTTGCACCCATCTTTTTCAGCTGTTGACGGGTGCCGGGAGGCGGCACGATCCCCGGCACTTTCGGTAAAATCAACTTCTCGAACTCTTCAGGTATTCGTTTGCCTTTTACTTCCGGATTGCCATTAAGAATTACATCGCCAACGTAGGAAAGTAATTTGGTAGCCCGGTCAGCCCGGCTGCTAAAACGAAACAGTTCCGGCGAATCATCGAGGAACGATGTGGTGACCGCGCCCGTGCGAAATTGCGGATGATTCACCACATTTTCAAGGAACGGAATATTGGTCTTCACGCCACGAATGCGAAACTCGCGCAATGAACGATCCATCCGCTGGCAAGCTTCATTCAGATCACGTCCCCAAGCCGTGACCTTGACCAGGAGTGAATCATAATAGGCCGCCAGAACCGCACCCGAATAGGCTGTTCCCCCGTCCAGGCGGATACCGAAACCGGCCGGTGAACGGTACGTTGAGATTTTTCCGTAATCCGGTGCGAAATGCTTCTCCGGATCCTCCGTGGTGACTCGGCACTGGAGTGCGGATCCATAGAGCGGCACTTTATCCTGCTCGGGAAATCCCAACGGCTGATTGTGTAGCTTCTCTCCCTGGGCAATCAGGATTTGCGCACGCACCAAATCCAGGCCCGTAACCATTTCCGTTACCGTGTGCTCGACCTGAATACGCGGATTTACTTCGATGAAATACCATTTGGTAGAATCGACGTCATACAGGAACTCAACGGTACCCGCGTTGCGATACTTCGAGTTCCGGGCGATCTGTACGGCAGCCTCGCAAAGTTCCGACCGAACATGTGGAGGCAAGTTAAACGCGGGCGCGACTTCGACGACTTTCTGATGACGACGCTGCACAGAGCAGTCGCGTTCATACAAGTGCAGAAGATTGCCGTGTTCATCGCCGATAATCTGAACTTCGATGTGGCGCGCGCGCGGGAGGTACTTTTCCAGAAACACGGAGGCGTCCCCAAACGCGGATCTGGCCTCACCTTGAGCTTCCTCGAGCCGCGCCGTGAGCTGCTCACTATCGTGAACGACACGCATGCCGCGACCGCCGCCGCCCATTGAAGCCTTAACAATGACCGGATAACCAATCGCTTGCGCAATACGGTGCGCTTCCTCGGATGATTCAACTGCGGCTTCTGTACCTGGCAAAACCGGAACACCCGATTTAATTGCCAAGCGCCTCGCAGCCGTTTTATCGCCAAGCAACTCTAGAAGTTCAGGAGTTGGGCCTACAAATTTAATGCCCGCCGTCGCGCAGGCCCGAGCAAATGCAGGATTCTCCGACAAAAATCCATAACCAGGATGGATGGCATCCACTTCGTGCTCTTTTGCAACGGCGATAATCCCGGGGATATCGAGATACGCTTCTACGGGACCCTTGCCAATGCCCACCTGATAGGCTTCATCCGCCTTGAACCGGTGGAGGGCCAGCCGATCTTCCTGTGAGTAAACTGCCACTGTGCGAAGCCCCAGCTCATTTGCCGCCCGGAAAATGCGTATGGCAATTTCACTGCGATTGGCTGCCAGCAGTTTCCGTATTGGTTGGTTCTTCTTTGTGGACACCTGACGGTCGACTCCCTGTTCAATGTAAGGTTGTCCATTGTTTCATGAAAGCGCTTCAACGGAAAATCATTTGAACGATGAAGAGGGCATGAAGAGGGTCGATAAGTTCACTCGGCAGGAAGAAATTAGACAGGAACTGTATTAAACTTCGGACTCGGACCAATTCATCCTATGTCCATTAAGACCAAACTTGAACCGCGATGGCCGGCGTTCATTGCCATGCTTGCTGCTGCGGGAGTTCATTTCGCCCTGCCCGAACCGTTCTCGCTCGGTCCCAGCTGGGGTCTTCTGCTTATCATCACGCTGCTGATGATACCGATTCTGATTTCGCACAAGACGGGCCGCATGGATGTCGCGAGGGTTCTGGTCCTGGTAGCGAACGTCATCATCACTCTGGCAATGATCGCATCGCTGATTTTCCTGATTCTGGCTATACCCAAGCACAGTGAAGCACCGAAAGACTTGCTACGCTCAGCCAGCGTTCTTTGGGTAACCAATGTGATCGTCTTCGCTTTGTGGTACTGGAAGTTGGACGCTGGGGGACCCTTGGGCCGGGACAAACTGGACGACGGGTTGCACAGCTCGTTCTTGTTTCCGCAAATGTTGGATCAGCGGGAGGGTGGCGATCCGCACTGGACACCCCACTTCATGGACTATCTGTTTCTGGCATTCAATACCAGCACGGCTTTCTCGCCGACAGATACGGCTGTCCTCTCACGCTGGGCAAAAGTAGGAATGATGTTGCAGTCCTTAATTTCGTTGATGATTGTGGCTTTGCTGGCTGCCCGGGCAGTCAATATTCTTTAACGGGAGCCGAATTGTCGGCATGGCACGGCCAATTGGGGATGAAACAGGTGTCTATCCGGTTCGCAGCATCAAGCGCGGAAGACAAGATCGTTAATACTTGCGTAAAACGCCGATTACGCGGCCCTGGATTTTCACGTCGCCTGCCGGCACCATAATCGGCGCCATTTCTGAATTTGCGGGCTGAAGACGAATTTTCCCGGATCCTTCGCGATAAAAACGTTTCAACGTCGCTTCTTCGCCGCCCAGCAAAGCCACAACAATGTCGCCGGCATTTGCCACTTGTGTTTGCTCGCACACGACGAAATCGCCGTCCATGATGTGATCTTCGATCATGGAGCTCCCCTTTACCTGCAGTACGAAGGAATTCCCGCCGCGAGCAAAGTCCCCTAGCGAAATTGTTTCGCGCTCTTCGACCGCTTCGAGTGGGCGGCCTGCGGCAATTCTGCCAACCAGCGGCAATTCCTGCACGCGCCGCTCAATGACCTGTTCTTTCACAGATTTCGGCAACTGCACAATTTCAATGGAACGACTCTGGTTATAACCGCGCCGAATGAAGCCCTTTTTCTCAAGGGTACTGATGTGTTTGTGAACTGTGGCAAGAGACGTGAGCTTCATCCCTTTACCGATCTCCTCAAAGCTCGGTGCATAGCCGTGCCGGGTCTCAAAGGAAACCAGATAATCCAGAACTTCTTTTTGGCGTTTCGTTAGGGCCATAAAGCCTCCACGGCAACATCTCTTCGAAGAACTGTAGGCGAAAAGAAAGCGAACGTCAAGTGCTGTTTGGGGTAAGTACTGAACTTCCGTACTCTACTCAGCCCGTTTCTCTTGTGCTCTGATCGGTGGGCAGGTGGATGATCGGACCTATGACTCAGGATACTATTTACGATCGCGTAGAACAGACTCGCTCGGCGGGTGTGACCGCAGCGGCAACTTTAGGCATCCTGGGGAGTGTTTCCGCCTTTCTGGTTTGGGGGTGGTTTTTCATCAGCACGGTGAACCTGCCGGCTAACGATCACGGTCAGCATTCCTATCAGACCCACCCGATTGCGTTCTTTACATTTGCTCTGATTCCTCCGTTACTGGTAGCGATGTGCATTCGCACTTGCGTCGGCTTGTTTCAGCTAAAGCCCTGGGCTCGTCGCAGTGCCCTTCTCTGGGCGGCTTTCGCTCTGATCTTCTCGTCGTCAGTTATCGCGTTACGTCCTTATGAGACATTTGCAATACCGACGGAATTTGTCTCTTCGCTCGAATCGCTAAAGCAATTGTTAGCGGTCTCTTTTGTCGTGTTTACTTTCCCGGCAGGCGCCTGGTGTGTCCTCTATTTCACCCGGAAGCGGGTGATCGCGCAGTTTGATGCGGCGGCACGGTCAAGCTCAACGGAACAAGCCAATCCACAGAATTCGTAAAGTCTGCGTGCATCGCTTATTTCCGTCGTGACTAGCTGTCTTGTCCTCACAGTGCTATGTGCGATTCTGAAGCCGGATCTCCCGGAACTTGACGAAGCTTTTCCATTCCTCTATGAACACGAATATGTAGGTGGATGCACGTTTATCCTGACGGCAACCGCTGTAAATGCAGCCGCCGAGTGAAAACGTAGGCAACTACGCGCCCCTAGTCACCCGCGTTCAAGGCAGGACCGCTGACGCGCTTGCCTCTCAGGTGGAAGCTCACATCTACGTGATCGGCAATCTTGATGAACGGGATTCCTTTGTTCATCCCGTAATCCTTGCGGTTAAAAACCATCGTTCCTGTAATTTCTCCGGTGCCACCACCCTTTCCGGAAACGGTAAGCTTCAGCTTTTCGGGATTGGAAACGCCACGAATCGTGAAATCTCCGTCGACTTCATAGGTGTTGTGCCCGGTCTTCACAACTTTTGTGGATTTGAAGCTAATGACCGGATTGGCGTCGACGTCAAAAAAATCCTTACTCTTGAGTTTGCTGTTCTTAATACCGCTGCCGGTATCGACGCTGGCCGCTTCGATCTCAATGTCCAGGGCGGCCGTCGCCTCGTCGGGAGAAGCAAATGTGAGAGTGGCCTTCCACTTATCAAATTTTCCGGAAAGTGTGGTCGAAGCTTTGACGTGAAAGTTGATCGTGCTTCCGACCGGTTCGAGTTCAAATACCGGGGCTTGCGCGTAGCCGCGGGCTGGGAGCAAAACAGCCACCAGCAGAAAAAGGCAAGAGATTTTCATGCCACGTAGTTTGAATCTTGCGCCGCATCGTTGTCAATTTGCCAGACGCGGGAATCAGCGGCCGCCGGGAGGAAGTACGAAGAATTTCGTTGACACTACGAATGCCTTCGTAGTAGCCTCTTGCCATGGCCACTCATGAGCTGCAAAAACCCACCGCATCCGAACTGGAAATACTCCAGGTTCTTTGGGAACACGGACCTTCAACGGTTCGCGAAGTCCACGAAAAATTGAACGCGAAGAGACCAATGGGCTACACCGGCGTCTTAAAGCTCATGCAGATTATGACCGTCAAAGGCGTTGTTCGGCGGAACGAAACTCAGCGAGCGCACGTATATTCAGCGGTGCAGCCCGCGGAAAAGACAAAACAGCAATTTGCACTCGATGTTCTGCAGCGGGTGTTCGATGGGTCGGCCAGCGAATTGATGATGCACGCTCTGGCAGGGCACAAGGCCAGCAAGGAAGAGATGGAAGAATTGCGGCGACTGCTGAACGAATACGAAAGGAAACTTCGATGAACTTTTTCGCTCAACTGTTCTCTCCCGAATTGATGCGCCTGATCGCCCTGACGCTCCTGCATTTTCTCTGGCAAGGGACATTCATGGCCGTGATCGCTTATGTCGGGATGCTCCTCTGTAGATCCGCACAGGCCCGTTATGCGGTCGGCTTGGCGATGATTGTGCTGATGGCTGCCGCGCCGGTGATAACGTATTTCACGCTGAGGTCGATCGAACAACCAGCGGCGACAGTTCTCGTCATTTCCGTAAATATTGAGAAAACGGAGACTGCGCCACACGCTGCTGTCACTTCGCAATCATCGGCGCCAACTTCCGGTCCACAAAAAAATCAAGCTGCTCTAAATTATTGCTTCTGGCTGGTCGAACTGTGGTTCGTAGGAGTGATTGGTTTTGGTATGCGCTCTGCTGGCGGCGTTCTGCTGGTGGAACAGCTGCGCCGTCGCGAATCGAGAGGAGTCGATGAACAATTGCGGGCACTCTGTTTGCAGCTTCAAGAAAAATTGGGACTGCGGCGGCTCGTTCTGTTCTGCGAGTGTTCGCGGCTCGATGCACCCGCAGTTGTCGGATGGCTTCGGCCGACAATATTGGTGCCCATAGCCGCATTGTCGGGGCTGAGCGAAGAGCAACTTTCATCGATCATTGCGCATGAATTGGCGCACATTAAGCGTTACGACTCGTTCGCGAATCTGTTCCAGGTCGTGGTCGAAACACTGTTGTTTTATCACCCGGCGGTGTGGTGGCTGAACAAGCGCGTTCGCGAAGAGCGCGAAAATTGCTGCGACGACATGGCGATTTCCGTTTGTGGAAGTCCCCTCGCGTACGCCCATGCGCTGGCCCGTATGGCGGGAGCACGCACTTCCCCGCGCATGGTGATGGCCGCAAACAGTCATCCGTTGGCGGCGCGCGTGGCCAGGGTGCTTGGAGTCGCCCACCAAGGCGCAACAGTGCGTCGCGCAGATCTGTCAGTGGGTCTGCTATGCATCTCGGCGTCGATCCTCGCCGGCGGCGCGTTCCTTGGCGTTGCGCGTAACGTGCACGCACAGCAACAATCAACGAGCGCGACGCAACTACCTGTTCTGCCGTCGCCCGCGACTCAGGCTATCGCCGCCTTTGCAATACCAGACGTGAGGGTTGCTCCGTTTCCTCCTGCACCTCCGGCGCCTGCTCCGGAACCTCTGGCTCCGGCAAGACCAATTCCGGATCCGATGCCACCGATGCCCGCGGCTCCAGCTGCTCCGCGAGCGCCCGCCGAGCCATCTGCCCCGCAGGCGCCATCATCCGGCTACATCGACGGCATGAAAGCGGCAGGTTTGGAGAACCTCACCGTCGATGACCTCATTGGACTCAAGATTCAGGGGATCACACCGGAATATGTGAAGGAAATCCATCAACTCGGGATTAAGGCAAACGTTGACGAGCTAATCGGCATGAAAATCCAGGGCATCACTCCTGAATATGTGCGCTCGATGCGCGAGGCAACCGGACAAGAACTGGACTCGGATGCATTGATCGGAATGAAAATTCAGGGTGTCACTCCCGAATACATCAGGCAAATGCACGAGTTCGGAATAAAGGCCGACACGGATGAGCTCGTTGGCATGAAAACCATGGGAGTCACGGCGGAATACATACAGGAACTGCACAAGCTGGATCTGAAAGTTGACGCCGATGAAGTAATCGCGCTCAAGGTCCAGAACGTTACCCCGGAATATGTAAAGAGCATTCGCACGTTAGGCCTTCACCCCGACGCAGATGAATTGGTTGGAATGAAAATTCAGGGAATCGACGCAGACTATCTGAAACAGCTTCAAATCGCGGGACTCAAACTGGATGTGGACGATGTTATCTCGGCGAAAGTGATGGGTATCACCCCTGAGTTCATCGCGAGAGTCCGCAGCCATGGCTTTAAGGATCTATCCCTCGATCAACTGATCGGCCTGAAACAATCCGGCGTTCTGGATAGCCCCAAACAGTAGTTTCCCAAGGTCACCAAAGGCAGAAGAAGGAGAACCGAGATGAACCGACGAGACGTTTTTTTCGCGTATCTACTGGTGGGTGTGGCTATTTTTGCCAGCCTCAATTCGCGGGCAGCCGATGAACGGAGGGGCGATTGGACCATTCATCATTCCGATGAGCCGGGCAAACTGGACTTCGCGCTCATCGAGCACCGTCACGGCGGCACTTCCGATCACGAGTCCAGTTGGCCGCTGAGCGTCTTTGTAGGATTGGATGTCTCCAAGCCAGGACGGCACGACGTAAAATTTGTCGTCACGCGTGATGCGGGACGCTTCGAGTGTGATGGTTTTTTAGAGAATGGCGACGGGACCGGCTTTTTTCGTTTCATTGCGGACGCCGGCTACCGTCGCGCGATGGAAGTTCTGGGCTTTAACGGGATCGACGATGACAAGCAATATCAGATGGCCGCGATGGATGTGAGTCAGGCATTCGCCAAAGAAATGAAGAATGAACATCTGGACGGGCTCGACACGGACAAGCTGATTGAATTTGCCATTTTTCATGTTGACGAACAATTTATTCGTGAATTGCGCGCCGCCGGTCTGCCGGCGAAGGACTGCGACAAGCTCGTGGCCTTTCGCATACACGGCGTTTCGCCAGAGATGGTCCGTTTTCTGAGAGAGGCAGGCTACCGCCCGGATGAAGACACCCTAATCGCCATGCGGATCCACGGAGTGACACCTGAATACATGAAACAGCTGCAGCAGCAAGGATACTCGAACATCGATCTGCAAAAATTGATTGCGTTCCGCATCCACGGAGTTTCTCCGGAGTTCATCGCAAAGCTGCAAACTCTCGGCTATAAGCATCCCGATCCCGATCAACTGGTGGCCATGCGGATTCATGGCGTTACGCCGGAATATATCGCCAGCATGAAATCGCACGGGATGAACGACCTAAGTATCGATCAGCTGGTTAGCATGCGCATTCAGGGCATCGATTAGAGCGTGGTCGTTTTGACCCGGCCAATTTATTTGCTGCCTTTGAGGAGTAACAATACGTCCAGCAAGCAGAGGACGGTGATGGCGGCTTCCAGCAGAAAAAGGCGCGTCTCATTGAATTGTGCCACCATGAAATCGTAGAGCTCGCGCGCCGTTTTTAGTTTTTCCTCAACCAGTCCGCGATATTCCGGAACTCCCACGCGCGAAGCAGCCAATCGGTAGACCAGGGCGTAAAACGTATCGCTGACAAATTTAACCGCGTTGTCGATGCGTTCAGTCAGCTCCATCACATCAAGTCGAATGGTATTCAGTCGATTGGCTTCGCGGGGAAATGTCCAGCGAGAAAGCAGTACGTTTTGTTTGCGGTCGAGATTGTTGTACACATCGGACAAAACGCGCGTCATAAAATTGTCGTAGTAGCGAAACTCCAGCAGCTGCATCTTCGCGTACTCCAGGATCTGAATCGTGCGGACGGCTTCTTCCGTGCGGTCGTAGATAAACGCGGCAGAGGAACCGACGACCAGCAGGTCCGTCGGGTAGTATGAGAGGCTGCTTCCTTGAAGGATACGTTCGCTCGTCGAGCGGGCCAGCGGCGTCTGCTCTCCGCGAATCAGTTGGGCGATCTGTTCGCCACACGAAGCGAGAAGCAGATCGGCTGTGACAGATGGCCCGGACGGGTCCTGAATTTCGTTCAGCTCGACTACCAGATAATTCTCGTGGAACCATTCCTCTCGGGGCTTCAAGACAACGGGCGAGATTCTTTGCAAATGCTTGGTCACAACCGCCCGTGCTTCGGGTTCAAGGTCCGGGGAATCCATCCAGCGCGACACATGGGCCAGAAGCTGGTCCCATGTGCCGGCATAGGGCACTTCCAGTTGGACTTCGACGATGGCGTATTCGTAATACTTGATGGAGCATACGACCTTTTCCCCGCTGCTCAGTGTAAGCGGTTCTCTCGGCTCAACAATCGGCGGATTCTCAAACCGCACGTAATCCGGCGTGCGCCTCGGCAAATCGAGCCTAGTTGGGCCTCCCCGGGAGCCAAGGACGCCCCGGAGCTTGTCTAGGTCAAATGCCTCGCCCACGTCATAGAAGAGAAAGATTCGGATATAGCCCTGAAGCTGCATCTTGTTGTTGTAGCACCGAAAGGTCGATGGCGGATAGTCGAGCCCATACCCACGCCGATGGCCAATGCTAAATCATTGATTATAGGCAGCTTACTAAAGACCAGGGTTCGTATTTTTTGGGCAAAATTTACGGGCGCATGTGCTTTACACTAAATGCTCGTCCGCCGAAACTTCCAACGTTTTAGGCCGGCCAATCCCGGCGGCCGGAGGAGCTCCATATGACCAAATTCCAGGAATACCCGAAAATTTCACCGTTCCTGTGGTTTGACGCGAACGCGGAGGAGGCCGTGGACCTCTATCTGAGCGTGTTCAAAAACTCTCGCCGTCTAGGTGAATTGCGCACTCCGGACGGGAAACTTCTTACGGTTTCCTTCGAACTGGACGGCCAAAAATTCACCGCGCTTAACGGCGGTCCACAGTTCAAATTCACGGAGGCGGTTTCGTTTGTAGTTCGATGCGAGTCGCAACAGGAAATCGACGAGTATTGGTCGAAACTCAGTTCTGGCGGAACTGAAAGCCAGTGCGGGTGGCTGAAAGACAAGTTTGGTCTGTCCTGGCAGATCGTGCCGGCGCGCTTGACCGAACTCCTGAAGCATCCCAAAGCATTTCAGGCAATGATGGGAATGAAGAAACTGAGCATTGCGGAACTTGAGCGGGCGGGGCAGGGGTTATAAGCTTTAGAAAAGGTAGACGGAGGACGTTGAATTGATTTTCAAGCAGTTTTACTTGAATTGCCTGGCGCACGCTTCCTATCTCATTGGCGACGAAGAAACCGGGATCGCATCCGTCATCGACCCGCAGCGCGATGTTGGGCAATACCTGGCATTTGCAGAACAGCACAACCTGAATATCAGACATGTTTTCCTGACGCATCTTCATGCCGATTTTATTGCCGGCCATGTGGAGCTACGCGATCGCGTTGGCGCGGCCATCTATCTCGGCGCGAGAGCACAAGCTGAATACCGATTTACCCCGCTCGCCGACGGAACGATCGTCGAGTTTGGGAAAGTGCGCCTGAAAGCGCTTGAAACTCCTGGGCACACTCCCGAATCCGTGTCCATCGTCGTTTTCGATCTCGAGAAAAGCGGCACCAAACCCGAAGCGGTCCTGACCGGCGACACGCTCTTCGTTGGCGACGTAGGTCGCCCGGATCTTCGAGTTGCGTTGGGCTGGTCCGCGAAGGATCTGGGAGCAATGCTGTATGACTCGCTGCAATCCAAGCTGCTGCCGTTACCGGATTCCAGTCTGGTCTATCCCGCTCATGGGGCGGGTTCGCTCTGCGGTAAGGCCATCAGCAAGGAAACCGCTTCTACAATCGGCGAGCAGCGACGTTCGAACTACGCGTTACAACCGATGAGCAAACAGGCCTTTATCGATTTGGTTACGGCCGATCAGCCTGAGGCTCCCCCTTATTTCATCTACGATGCGGTCTTGAATAGCAAAGAACGGCCTACACTCGATGAAACGCTCGAACGGCAACTAAAACCCCTGACGCTTGCTCAATTGTTGGAGTTACAGGCCAACGGCTCACAAGTTCTGGACACGCGGGATGCCGACGAATTTGCCGCTTCGCACCTGGTTGGCAGCATTAACATCGGACTCGCTGGCCAGTATGCGACGTGGGCCGGAACCGTACTCAATCACCGAGATCCGATCGTGATCATTGCAGCGCCCGGTCGGGAGAATGAATCCGCAGTACGCCTTGGACGCATCGGCTTCGATAACGTAGCGGGATACTTGCAAGACGGCCTCAGCAGCGTCTCGTCTCGGCCAGAGCTGATCGGATCCGTCGAACGGCTCAGTGCTGCCTTCCTGGCTCAACTTCTGTCATCAGCTCATCCGCCACTGCCGGTTGATGTCCGCACACCGAGCGAACGCGGACAGAGACTTATTCCGGGCAGCATGGGCATTCCGCTGAATCATCTGGTCGAAAACCTAAATACACTGCCGGACAGCCGGCCTCTGGTGGTCTACTGCGCAGGAGGCTACCGTTCCTCGATCGCAGCGAGTCTGCTTAAGCGCAACGGATTCACCGGCGTCGCCGAACTCGCCGGCGGCATTGCGGCTTGGGAAGCGGCCCAACTGGCAGTCCGTTCGCTCGGGTCGTAACTTCGCCGCTTCGGTTCTATTACTTTGCGGTTCCGGCCTGGTTCCAGTCGATGATGTTAAGCAGTTTCCACGGATTCTTGCGAAGCTCAATTTGTAGGTCGCCCTGTTTATTGATCACCAGTTGAGCCGCGGGATAGAGCACGCCTTCATTCTTGCTCTTGTCCGCGTCGTTTATCGTGATTTCGCCGGCAGTCAAATTATAGGCAACGCTCTGCGCGTTCGAATACACTTCGCCGAATCGCAGCTGCCGGTTGGTGACGAATCTTATTTTTCTACCCGTTGGTGTCGTAACCAGGCCGATGTAGCTAAGATCGTAACCGAGCGTTCCCGTGATGGCGATTCGCCCCACGGATTTCATCTTCGTCAAGGCGTTGACCAACCCTTTATTCCCTCCCTGCTTGAACGCAGTCGTTAGAAGATCCTTATCTTCGGCAGTTGAAAATTCGTAGATTGTAACCTTGACATTGACGGTCTTGCCCAGTTGCGTGCCCGTACCTTGAGCGGTCGCGTCAATTGTCTCCACCTTCCGGTCATCAGCGGATAATGCGAGCGCAACTCCGCCAAGCACCAGGAAAACGGTCAGCAGACCGGTTAGGCCATACTTGCGAACTCTGGACTTCACATTCGTCGTTTCCATTATCGAATTCCCTTCTGTCTCTGTTGATCGGTCTCGTACGGGGACCCGGTGCGATACTCTATCGCGGAATTTATTTTAAAGATAGTGCCGGGCTTATTTTGCGTTGGACGTGTCTCGCAGAAGGACAACGTCCGATTCAACGTGACCCCGCCCGACGAGAAGCTGTTTGGCATCCGGCGACCAGTCGAAAACGAAGACTGATTCCGAAGCGAACTGAGAAATTTGACGTCCCGCTTTGCCATCGAGCGGCTGCATCCATAGATTATCCACATTGTTTTCGCCGCCGATCGGATAGACAACCGCCAAACCGTCCGGGGTAAATATCGGCGCCCGACTGTGATTGGAGGCGATTCGCGGATCAGCATCAGATATTTTCGGCAAAGCCCCAAGCGAATCGGTCTTTAGAATGGCGAATCCGCTCCGATAATTGCCTTTTGCAGGATCCGGAACCGACACAGGGGTGGTCAGCATCGTGTCATCACGAGAAGCATCGGAAAGCAGGAATGTCGCTGAACCGGGGGCGCCTGAGATCGGCAATCTCTCTGCCGGCCCACCTTCAAGCGGCACCCGCATCCAGCCTTGTTTTGCGGAAATAGAATCGGTACTTGTCGAGAAGTAGTACACCCATTTGCTTGTGGGGGCGCACACAGGTCCAAAATCATCCTCACCCTCTGTCAACCGTTTCAGATTTGTCCCGTCACTGTCCATCCGCCAGAGCGCCCTTCCGGGATGGCCCTGGCGATTGTTCATACTAATTACGATCGAACGACCTCCTGCGCAGACAACTCCATCTGCGAGAAAAGCCGAAGGGTCGTTGAAAAGTTCCGTTTGCTTCGCGCCGTCAGTGCTGGCCCGCAAGATCTTGTCCGGCAGAATCAGCAGTAACTCAGTGTTGTTCAGCCAACTGATCGATCTTGTCTCGCGCAACAGCTTTAGTAAGTCCTGGTACCGTTACAATCTTGCCGTTACCCGACGCTGGAAGCAGATCGATCGCCCCCTCGCGTTGTGACTGTATTGTCGTGAGCGTCCTGCCATCGGCGGAGACGCTCAAAGTGCTATAGTTGTTCGTGTCGTTCGTGACCGGCTCGAATTTTCCTTCAGGATAGGACACGTAGCCGATTTGCCCCCGGCTGTAGTTCGAGTTCTTGTCCGAGTAACGTACCAGCAGGCCCTGACCATTCGGCGTCCATCGCACCTCAAAAATCCGCTTTTCGTCAAATGTTACAAAAGGCACTTCGCGTTTGCTGGCCAGGTCGAACATGCCGATGCTCCGGTGTTCCTTGTCCGAACTGTAGCTGAGACCGAACGCGATTCTTCGTCCGTCCGGCGACCAGCTCAGCCATTCCGGTATGCCTCCTTCTCGAATGAACAGAACCTGCTCGTCGCTGCCGTCGGGCTTCGCGGAAATCCAGCGGCACTTATTGGCTTCCACGCTGTTGCAGCGAACGTAGATCATCTGTTGCCCATCAGGAGAGAAGACCGGGTCGGCATCAATGTCCCGCACAAGCAGTTTGGGCGTTCCGCCCAGCACTGGCGCGCGATACAAAACGTGGAATAGACCGGTTTTGTCGCCGGCCTGCGTGAAATACAGATTGTTCGCGTCAGGCGAGAAGGTCAGAAACGCAAACGGTGCCGGGGAAGGTGCCACTACTTGCGTGTCGCTGTTCGTCGGCAGGTTGCGCAGCCATAGACTTTGCAAGCCGTTCTCACTTATAGCAACCAGCATGTACTTGCCGTCGGGCGAAATCGCCGCAAGCGCAGCTTTGCCGGAATTGGTCATATCGCCGATGGAAAATTGCTGGAACGGTCGAGGCGCACTTCGCGCGAAGTAGCTCCGAAGCGCAAAACCGAGAGTGGCCAGGAGAGCGATCACCGCCAGCGCCGCGATCAAAGCCGCATTCGACGGACGACTCTTTGTGGATCCGGTCTTTGCGACTGCGACAGACTGCGCAGAAGAAATGGCTGGAGCCGAGTTCGAACCAACACTCGAGTCTGTAAAAGTGCCGATCGTGCCACTGACTGCACTCATCCGTCCTGAACTTGTATCTCGCCGCAAACGCTTCAAGTCGGCACGCATATCAGCGGCATGTTGGTAGCGTAAATCGCGGTCCTTCTCCATGGCCTTGTTCAGGATCTGCTCGAATTCAGCAGGCAGCGTGTTGTTCAAGCGCACTGGTGCAACCGGAGTCTTGTGAAGAATGGCATCGAAGATTGCGCCGCTGCTTTCGCCCTGGAACGGAAGATATCCAGTCCCCATTTCATACAGAACGATTCCGAAGGAAAACAAGTCCGTCCGGGCGTCGAGCTCTTTGCCGAGGACCTGTTCAGGCGACATATATGACACCGTGCCGAGCGCTGTCCCCGGACTGGTCAGTTGCGCTGCCTCAGCGCCCATCGTCGCCATCGTGTCGACTTTTCCGCTCGAGGACTTGGGATTTGCCACTTTGGCCAGGCCGAAATCCAGAATCTTCGCATGGCCGCGTTTTGTCACGAATATATTGGCAGGTTTGATGTCCCGATGAACGATGCCTTCGCTATGCGCGGCATCGAGGGCGTCGGCGACCTGAATGCCAAGGTCGAGCAGGTTTTCGAGTTCGATGTGGCCACCGGCTATAAGGTGTTTCAGCGTCTGGCCATCGAGGTACTCCATGGCGATAAACGCCTTGCCTTGCGATTCGCCGATATCGTAAATCGTGCAGATGTTGGGATGGTTCAGGGCAGACGCTGCCTGTGCTTCGCGCTGAAATCGCGCGAGCGCCTGGGAGTCCTTCGCCACATTGTCAGGCAGAAATTTTAGTGCGACGAAACGGTGTAGCCTGGTGTCCTCTGCCTTGTAGACAACTCCCATGCCTCCGCCGCCAAGGCGGTCAACAATTTGGTAGTGCGAAAAGGACTGGCCGATGAGCGCGTCGTTGCCTGACATGTGCTGCACATCTTAGGTTGGGAAAAAAGGTAAGTCAACGAAGACACGAAATTCACCAAACTGGACATCGCTATTTGAGCATATCCGTCTGGCACAGCGTGGAAAGCTGCTGTCGATGGGCGAAGATCATCTTGCTGCCGTCCGGCGTTATGGCTGGCGGCGAATTGGCAGGCACAAACCCTACAGGATCTTTCGGTTTCCAGGCCTGCCACAAATCCCGCTTGCCCGTCTCAAGATTGAGCCGGTCGATTTTGTACCCGGCGCCCATCGTTGAAATCGTGTATACGAATTTGGGGTCGTTGCTCCAAGCCATCAGGAAATCATCCGCAGTGACGCCGGGGATTTCCTTCGGGTGGTCCTCCCCGATCGACAACAGCTCTTGTTTATTGCCAATGAGCACCAGTATGGATCGCCCATCGGGAGATATCATTGGCCAACCCAACGGACTTGTCGAAAGCAGCCTGGGTGTGGCTGCGTTTCTGTCGGTCATATAAACACCATTGCCTCGCCCTTCAACGCGCGCTTCAAACAGGACATGCTGCCCGTCAGGAAACCATCCCGCCCATAAGGGCTGAAAACCGTCCCAGTGAAGTACTTGCGGCTGTCCAGGACCCACAGGCACAATCTGAATCCTTCTGCCAGGATCATCCGCGCGAGCAAATAACGCCGATTTACCGTCGCCGCTCAGATCCGCGCCAAATTCTCCACCACCAATCCGTACTGCCGGTGAGCCGTCTGTCTTCCGAACGTAAACGGAATAGTCGCTGCCACCGAGCGATGACTGGTCGGTGAACATCACAACGCTTCCGTCGTGCGACATCCGTGGATTGTAGACATTGTCCAGCCAACTCAGGTCGCGGGTCTCAGTCTTGCCTCGTTCCACCAGCTCCATCGAAACGCGACCATCTTCGGCAGTAACCAGCGTCATCCCGTTGCGTAATGCGTCATGAATCAGCGTAGGCGACGTTCCGCAATAGACAGTCCGTTGCTTCCCCGACGGCGTAACAGCGCGAATGCAATAGTCTTCTCCGTTCTCGGCCCCCGAGAACCAAATCTCCTTTCCCGACGGCGACCAAGCGAGGTTTTCAAGCGATTCCCATCCGGAAGAAAGCGTTCGCTGCTTTCCACTACGGTCGACTATGACAACGTCACCGCGATCATCGGAATTTGGCGGGTGCTGAAAGTAGGCGACAGCGTTTCCATCGGGCGATATTCGCATGCCGCTGATCCAGCCTTTACCCTGTGCCAGCACCTTACCGATTGGGTATTCGAGCCGCGCCTTTCTTTCGGCGGGATCCGCGACAATCACCCCAAGTTCCTTGCCATCTGGCGACCAATCGGCTTCGAGAACGTTCTCCAGCACTTCTCTCGGGGCCCCTCCTCCAAAGGGAACCGTAGCTAATGTCCCTAGAAACTGTTTATGCACGAAATACTTCGGACGCACCACCAGAGCCAGCTGATCGGTGGACGAAACTGCCAGCAACAGTGCCCCGTGGAGTCCGGCCGGGGCCGATTCCGGGTAGTCCGCGCGAATAACGTAGGTATCGACCGTGACGCCATCGAGCGATCCGCTGTATACCACCGCCTTCCCTTCCTGTGCGAACCGGGCCGCGATGATTGTGCCGCGGTCATAGGACACTCGCGTAAATCTTGACGGGCCTGCTGTATTGGGCCAGAGGAGCCAGGCAATGGCGCCCACAACCGCTGCTCCGACGAGAGCACCTTCAAGGAGCCCTATCCATCGCCAAGCACGTCTTTCCGGTCCCGCGGCGGCAGCGATCGCTTTTGAGGTCGTCGTTCCGCTCAATGCTTCGAGCGCAAATGCCAAGTCCTTCGCTGATTGAAAGCGCTGCTCGGGGTTCTTCTCGAGGCAACGGCGAATAATACGCTCGAGTCCGGGTGAAACCGGTTGTATCGCTTCGGCCAGTTCTGGCGGGTCTTCCTTTAGGATCGCAGTCATCGTCTCCGCGGCCGTGTCCCGGTGGAACGCCCGTCTCCCGGAGACCATCTCGTACAGAACAGCGCCAAACGCAAAAATATCAGTTCGTGAATCGACGGCAGCGCCGCGCACCTGTTCGGGAGCCATGTACCCGACCGTGCCCATGACCACCCCAGCCTCGGTTGGCAGACTGGTCATAGTCATCATGGCAACATCGACATCTGCGCCGTTGGCTGCAGACACCAACTTTGCCAACCCAAAATCCAAAATCTTCACTCGCCCGTCTTTGGTAATGAAAACGTTATCCGGCTTTAAATCGCGATGAATAATATTTTTTTCGTGCGCTGCTGCCAGTCCTCGCGCAATCTGCACAGCAAAATCCGTAGCCTTTCGTGGCGGCAGCGCGCCGGTCTCCAATTCGACTCTTAAGCTGTGACCTTCGAGGAGTTCAGAAACCAGGTATGGTAGGTTTCCTTGCTCTCCCACATCATGAATCGCCAAAATATTGGGATGGTTCAGCGCCGCCACGGAACGCGCTTCCTGTTCGAAGCGGTGTAACCGGTCCCCATCTTTCACCAGTGATTCTGGCAGCACCTTAACGGCGACGTCACGCCCGAGCCTCCCGTCTCGAGCCCGGTAGACTTCGCCCATGCCTCCAACGCCTAGCAGTGCGACGATTTCATAAGGCCCAATTTTGTATCCCGGAGAGAGCGGCATGAGTCTCGGCATTATACAGAGTGGCCAGCAAAAGCAACAATTATCCCGAGCAAGCTATCGATATCCGCGATTCAAAGTTCTCAGCTTACTGACCATACTGCCGATCTCGGAAGTGTGAGGTGAGTGTGAGGTGTGAAGTTGACGAAGCCTGACATCTGCATTGCAGTCTGCCTGCTCTAAACACCCGAAACGTGGCTTTCCCTTGTCAGAGAGGATCTATGATCAACGTGAGCGTGATGTATCCCAACACGCCCGGGGCACAGTTCGATATGCCCTACTACTGCGCCACTCACATACCGCTCCTGCGCACGCTAGTAGGCACGGCACTGCTAGACGTCGTCGTAGAAGAAGGAATCGCCGGCATGGGCCCTGATCTACGCCCGCCATTCATCGCACTTGGACATTTGTACTTTGAATCCGTCGACTCGTTCCAGACGGCGATGGGATCTCACCTTGCCCAAATCCAGGCTGACATTCCGAACTACACGAACGTCGAACCCACCGTTCAGATCAGTCGCGTCAAGCGTTAGATCAATCTAAATTGCCTCGACTAGCCGGAGAGCGGCGCCGCGGATAACAGTCGAATCGCCACGCCAAACTGCCCATTCGATAGGGTTTCAACGCGCACGACTTGTCCGATGTATTCCCGGTTACGGGAATCGTTAAGCGAATGGTATGGCAGGACCACGGACAGGCGCATTCCTTCTACGTAGGAATCGCGGGTCGTGTGAAAGTAAAATCCTTCGCGGGAGACGTTCTGCGTCGCACCGATGTCCGGATCGACTCTGGTTTGGGGCTCCAACGGACGCACCATCAGGGGCTGGCTCATCTTCAGTCGGCGGCTGCGGCGGCGATATTCTTGGCCAAAAGTCTGCATGAGATATTGGGCGTATATCTCTATTGTTTGGCTGTATTTCCGGCAGCCTAGAGGCAAGTATCTGAAGCTGCCGTTACGGCCATCCTCGAACAATTAAATGAACCGATGAGCTAAACTACCATAACCTGAGCGATGACGTCATTGCCGGTGAGCAATCGGTAAGCAGCCAGCCACGGCACAGCGGTACCAGATGCTTCCCGCCGCCAATTCCATTTCTTTCTTCGGCCTGTGCTATTCTTACCTAGAACAGTTCTGGCGGCCGCCGATCGCTCCCGTTCGTAATCCGAGCCGCTTCTTTCTACTTGCTTTGTTCCTGAAAACTAGAGAAATCAGCACGGGGGGTCAGGCACCACGATGTCTACACTCACGGATGTTCCCACACCTAAGACGAAGCGCGAAATAATCGAGCAAGCGGTGATCCGCTTTGCCGGTGATTCAGGTGATGGCATGCAGATTACAGGCAGCCAGTTCACCAACACCGTCGCCCTGTACGGCAACGATATGGCCACGTTTCCGGACTATCCGGCCGAAATTCGGGCCCCTGCAGGCACGGAACCCGGAGTCAGTGGCTATCAGATCAATTTCTCTTCAAGCGAAGTGCACACGCCGGGCGATTCGATCGACGTCCTGATCGCCATGAATCCCGCGGCACTCAAGGTAAACGTTGCCGATCTCAAGCCAAACGGGATCTTGATTGTCAACTCTGACGCGTTCACGGAAGGCGATCTTCGCAAGGCACGGCTCACGACTAACCCGCTTGAAGATCATTCACTCGACAGGTTTCGTGTCTTCCCGGTTGAGCTGGAGCGCCTGACGCGTGCCGCGCTGCAACACCTCGGTATTGACGCAAAGGCCATGGACCGCTGTAAGAACTTCTTTGCCTTGGGAATGTGCTATTGGCTCTATAACCGCTCGATGGAGCCTACAGTTCGCTGGATTGAAGGTAAATTCAAGAAGAAACCACTCCTCGCTGAAGCTAACGCGTTGGCCTTGAAGGCCGGCTATTCCTACTGCGAAGCGACCGAAGCATTCCAGATCAGTTACGAAATTCCTCCGGCGCAATTAACACCCGGACTTTACCGTAACATCAGTGGTAACCAGGCGATCGCCCTCGGCTTCGTGGCCGCGGCGAACAAAGCCGGATTGAAACTGTTTCTCGGCAGCTATCCGATCACCCCTGCATCTGACATTTTGCACGAATTGTCGCAGTACAAAGATTTTGGCGTTCTCACCTTCCAGGCGGAAGATGAGATCGCCGCCATCACTTCTGCCATCGGTGCCTCTTTCGCAGGTGCTTTGGCCATCACTACGACCTCTGGCCCAGGAATGGCTCTTAAGACCGAAGCTCTTGGCCTGGCGGTGATGACGGAACTGCCTCTGGTCATCTGTGATATTCAGCGTGGTGGACCATCGACAGGGCTTCCGACCAAGACCGAGCAGGCCGATTTGCTGCAGGCAATGTTTGGCCGCAATTCCGAAGCACCGATTCCTGTCCTCGCCGCAGCGACTCCCGGTGATTGCTTCTGGGTAACCGTCGAAGCCTGCAAGATCGCCTTAAAATACATGGTACCGGTCATAATTCTTTCTGACGGTTACCTGGCAAACGGGGCCGAACCATGGCAGATTCCCAAGGTCGAGGACATTCCGGAGTTCGTGGTGAAATACGCCACCGATCCGGCGACGTATCTGCCTTACAAGCGCGATCCAGAAACGCTTGCCCGTCCGTGGGCGATTCCCGGGACTCCGGGCCTCGAGCATCGTATCGGCGGCCTCGAAAAGCAGGACGTCACCGGCAACATCAACTATGAACCACTGAATCACGAGAACATGGTTCGGATTCGCGCGGCAAAAATCCAAGCGATCACGCAGGATGTCCCTCCCGCGGTCCCGGCTGGCGATCAGGAAGGCGATCTGCTCATCGTCTCCTGGGGCTCAACGTTCGGCGCCATCACCCAATCGGTGAAGACACATCGCGGCAAGGATCGCAAGATCGGCCATCTGCATCTCCGCTACCTGAATCCATTCCCGGAGAACCTTGGCGAAGTTTTGAAACGCTACAAGAAAATTCTCGTGCCTGAGCTCAACATGGGCCAGCTCTCATGGATGCTTCGCGCGAAATATCTTGTCGACGCGATCGGGCTGAACAAGATCCAAGGTCGTCCATTCAAGCAAAATGAACTCGATCAGAAAATAGAAGAAGTATTGGGACTTTAGGGAGCAACCATATGACGACAGCCGCCTTTCCTCCGCTAACGAAAAAGGATTTTCAAACTGACCAGGAAGTCCGCTGGTGCCCGGGCTGCGGAGACTATGCGATTCTTGCCGCCGTTCAGGCCGTTTTTCCGGAACTTGGAATTCGACGTGAGAACTTCGTCGTCGTCTCCGGCATCGGCTGTTCCAGCCGTTTTCCCTATTACATGAATACGTATGGCTTCCATACCATTCATGGCCGTGCGCCTGCAGTCGCGTCCGGCATCAAGATTGCGCATCCGGAACTCGAAGTATGGGTTGCGACCGGCGACGGTGACGCCCTGGCGATCGGGGGCAACCACACCATTCACATGCTCCGTCGCAACGTCGGTATCAAGGTGTTGCTCTTCAACAACCGCATCTACGGATTAACCAAGGGCCAATATTCGCCGACATCCGAATTCCACAAAGTCACCAAGTCCACTCCGTTCGGATCGCCCGACCGTCCATTCAATCCGGTTTCGCTGGCCATCGGTGCAGAAGCAACATTCGTCGCGCGTTCTGTCGATATCTTCCAGGCACATTTGAAGGATGTCTTGCGCGCTGCAGCCGTTCACAAGGGCTCTGCATTTGTCGAAATTCTCCAGAACTGCAACATCTTTAATGACGGAGCTTGGGACGGCATCACCGAAAAAGAAGCGCGCAGCGAGCACGTCATCATGCTGGAACACGGCAAGCCCCTTGTCTTCGGCAAGAACAGGGACAAAGGCATCCGGCGGAAGTCCGATGGCGATATCGAAGTGGTCTCACTCGGCAACGGCGTCACCGAAGCCGACCTCGTCGTTCACGATGCGCACCACCCACGCCCCTCCTACGCTTTCCTGCTTTCCCACATGGAGCATCGCCCCGGATTCCCTACTCCGATCGGTGTTTTCCGCGCTTGGGACGATTTGCCACGCTATGAAGACGTCATCAACGAGCAAGTACGTGAAGTCATTGCGAAAAAGGGCCCTGGCGATCTGAATAAACTTCTTCGCGCGGGCGACATCTGGGAAGTAAAATAACTCCGCGTTAAGGCGGGGGGTTTCTGCAAACTCGTATAACTGTCCGGCGCACCCTTTCCGCTATCGGCCTTTTCTTTTGCTATCTCGTAACGGCATTGCTCACAGCGTGGGCCTGTGCTGCGCTCTACATTGACCTTGCGCCGGCATCCTTCCGAATTCTGGCGACTGCAGCGTATCTGCTGCTGGTTGTAGCACTGGCGTTGCGTGCCCGCACTCATTTCCATCGTATCCTCGTTTGCGCTGCCATGTTTGGCCTTGTGCTGGCTGCGTGGCTCTCCCTGAAGCCAAGCAACAATCGCCCCTGGCAGGATGATGTCGCCAAGACCGCATGGGCACAGATAGACGGCGACGACATCACCATCCACAATTTTCGCTACTGCCACTATCGCGCCGAATTTGACTACAGTTGCGATTGGTTGACAAGAACCTACAGGCTTTCCGAGCTCCGCGGCATCGACATTGCCATCACCTACTGGGGTTCACCGTACATCGCGCATCCGATTGTCAGCTTCTGGTTTGGCGGAAATGATTACATTGCCGCCTCGATAGAGACCCGCAAACAAGTCGGGATCGGATACTCCGCGATCCTCGGGTTCTTCCGAAAATACGAACTGATCTACCTGTTTAGCGATGAGCGTGACCTCATTCGCTTGCGCACCAATTTTCGAACCGGAGAAGAGGTCTATCTCTACCGCACCACAGCCGGGCCTGTCTGGTCCCGCGAACTCTTCCTGCAGTATGTTCAGCAGGCCAATCAGTTGCGCGACCATCCCGAGTGGTACAACGCCCTGTCTCGCAATTGTACGACCGTCATTTTTCACTTTATGAGCTTGATCGGCCCGCTTCCGAACGGGACTTCCCGTTTCGACTGGCGGATCTTGCTCAACGGTCGTGCCGACGAAATGCTCTATAACGGAGGCAATTTCGATTCGACGATTCCCTTTACGGAACTGAAACAGGCCGTCCACATTAACGATGCCGCCCGCAAAGCGGATGACTCCCCGGACTTTTCGCGGCTGATCCGCCTAGGCCGTCCCGGCTTCGAAGATATCCACTAGCCAATCCCGCGCCAGTTAATTTTATTCAACAAATCTGCGAGTAACCTTGAAACCAACTTTCAGTACCCACATCTAACCATTAGAAGCTAGAATTCTTACGCTATGGACCCGACTAACCAATTCATTCCTTCCTCGCTCCTTGGCGACGCGGAGGCCATACCGCCGTCCTTTTTCGTATCCCAGCCCGAGCAGGCCCGCGCTTTGGCGCTTCTTTACGAAGTCAGCCACGAAATCACCTCGACGCTGGATCGCGCCCAACTTCTCTCCTTGATCGCCAAGCGCGTGAAGAAATTCGTCAACTACGATGTCTTCACGGTGATGCTCTGGAATGAACCTAAACAAGCCTTGGAGAGTGTGTTCTCCGTCCGCTACGAAGACTCAATTCCCGCCCGCCTACTGATGCCTCTTAACCAGGGCATCACTGGCGCTGCAGCCTCGGAAAGGCGCACGATTCGCGTCGAAGACGTGCGTAACGATCCGCGTTACCTGGCCTGCGGGCTTGATGGGGAAGCTGAAGTCCGTTCGGAACTCGTCGTTCCTCTCATGCGACTCAATCGTCTGATTGGTGTCATGGATCTCGAAAGCACCAAAGTTGCCGCATTCACGGCGGATCATGAACACCTACTAAATATCCTCAGCTCCTTCGTTGCGGTGGCCCTGGAAAATGCGCGCCTTTTTGAAGAAAGCCGCGAAACCCAATTGCGCCTGCAGAACGATCTAGAGACCGCCCGGGAAATTCAGCGTCAGCTCCTGCCCACGGGAGCAAAGGAAATTCCCGGACTCGACCTCGCGACAGCATACATTCCCGCGCGCGAGCTGGGCGGCGACTTCTACGATTTGCTTCCCTACGGTATAGGACGCCTGGGGATCGCGTTGGGTGATGTTTCCGGCAAAGGAACCGCCGCCGCGCTCTACGGGTCGCTAGCCATCGGCATCCTTCGCGAAGTTGTGAACGAGCGCCAGGGATCTCCGTCTGAAATGCTCGATATCCTGAACAAGCGGCTCCTCGCGGCGCGCATGGACGCCCGTTTCGTCGCGATGCAGTTTGCCGTTTACGATGCCGCACTCAGGGAACTCAGCATTTCAAACGGTGGCGGTACGCTGCCTCTGCTCGTTCGCGGCGGCCAAGTTACTGAAATCAATGTCTCTGGGGTTCCACTCGGGTTACTTCCCGACGTGGAGTACGACGAGATAACAATTGCCTTGCTACCCGGCGACGTCATCCTTCTTGCTTCCGACGGCATTCACGAATCAACCAATCAGGACTTGGAGGAATACGGCAGCGATCGGTTAAAAGCCCTACTCGCGACCGTCGAGCCAGTCGATCCGGGCTACACCATTGCGCAGCGCATTGTAAAAGCCACGGATGAGCACACGGGGTTTGGTCTGCCGCCCCACGACGACCGGACTTTGCTGATCCTTCGTGTCACCGACGATATATCCGCCGATTACTCCAAGCTGCCCATTATTTACTAACCG
Organism: Candidatus Acidiferrales bacterium; assembly: GCA_963723725.1. Lineage (GTDB taxonomy): Bacteria > Acidobacteriota > Terriglobia > Acidiferrales > UBA7541 > Acidiferrum. The sequence goes on along the minus strand of CAVRSA010000003.1, from coordinate 516,800 downwards.
GGAAGTTCCGCGCGTATTGCTCTACTTTGCCGCAGCTCCAGCGTTCGCTGCCGATTGCGCCGCCTGCACTCCCAGACCGACGGGCTGCCGGAGCACGGGTAACCATTGTTCGCGTACGCCAGCAAATTCCGTCCAATTCTTCTTCGAGACTGGATCTGAAGGCGGCAATCCCAGCCTTTCAAAATTCAAGAATTGCCCTTTTTGTTCGATACGAAAATCCAGATGCGGTCCTGTCGCCAACCCTGTCATCCCCACGAGGCCAATCGTCTTTCCGATCTCCACGTGCTCGCCCTGACGCACAAATATTCTGGACAAGTGCAGGTACATCGTTTCATATCCGTTGGAGTGCGCGATGTGTACCATGTTGCCGTCTCCGCCTTTTCGGCCAGCGAACACAACTTTTCCGCTGCCAATCGTTTGCACCGGAGTTCCTATCGGAGCGCCATAGTCCGTACCTAGATGGGCTCGATACACCTTCAAGATCGGGTGGAAGCGTGCCTTGCTGAAATGTGAGGTCACCGGTGCGCCAAATTTAAGTGGCGATTTCAGGAACGATTTCTGCAGCGATTTCCCCTCGGCCGTATAGTAGGCAGGATGACCGTCGGGATCGTGAAACAGCAGTGCCTGGTATTTTTTCCCGCTATTATCATATTCCGCGGCCAGAATCTTTCCATAACCAGCCGTCTCGCCGGTTGCGTATCTTCTCTTCTCTAGCACCACACGAAACGTATCGCCCTTGCGTGGATCGGTGTAAAAGTCCAGGTCGTAGCCGAAAATCTGTGCCATGCGTATCGCCACTTCTGCACTTTCTCCTGCCTCTTCGACAGCGTTAAAAAGCGAGTCTTCGAGCCGGCCATCGACTACAACCACTTCCGTGTGCATCGGAATTTCTTTTACTTCCGCGGAAAATCCCGGGGTTTGCGGGACAATCCGAAGAATTTTTTCCGAATCTATCTTGTAGTCGATCTCTCGGAGTGTTCCAGCGAGTGATCGCCCCACCGTAAGCGTGTTTCCTGCGCGCAACTGCCTTAAGTTGAACGCGTGTTGCGCGGCCGCCGTCACTTCGTTGACCTGATCGGATGAAAGTCCCAACTTCTGGAGAGCACCGGCAAAACTTTCGCGTGCAGAGATCTTATTGACCGTCGGCACGACTACTCGCTCACGGAATTTCTCAGTTTCTGCCTTCGCCAATTCTACCGCTTTCGAATATTCCTTCACGGAATCGGCGTACCGGCGGACCGCGTACAGATCCGCTGCAACACCAGCCGCCAGCAAAGCTCCAGCGGCAATCAGAAAAGTACGAGTCACGCTTCCCCCAGGGCTACCGTTCCAGATCGAATCGCCCGTCCCGCAGACAAGATCTCTGCGCTTCCCAGAATACCCCACGACCCTCTTGTGTCCCAATCTCATCCCGCCGTCAAACAATTCCGGCAAGGCAGGAAGACTAATCGGCAACCCCGTAGCCAGGCTTCTCTGCGAACGAACGGTAACGGGGGCTTACGAGGCGCGCGGTTTCCGCATCCCGCGGGGTGCTTTCGCCGATGGCTGCGGGAAATCGCACACTTCAGTCCAGGCCGGTACGCGTAAGTCCATCTATTTCAATGCATTCAGAGGCCGCAGTGTGGCAAGACGCGTGCATTTATAGCTCAGGGGAGTTTTCATGATTACTTTAGAGGTTCATCCAGAGATTTACGTTCGTGAACTCCACGAACGCCCGGAATTCACAACCTGTTACGAGTGTCACCGCAGCTTCCACGCCAAGAACGAAGACCAATTCTGTCTCGAACTCTGCGACCGCTGCTTTGACAATATGCGCTATCTGCGTGAACCCATCCTGAGCGTTCACGTGAAGCCCCGCTCTTTTCAGCCAGTCGGATCCTAAGGAATAAGCCACGGGCGCTTCATTTTATCGAGCGGTCTTCGGATCCCACTGCGCGCGAGTTCCTGCACTATTCCTCAAGAGCTTGGTTTCGATTTCGGACCAGGAGTGGTAGAAAAGCCGGACGTCACTTGCCAGAAGAAATCGGCTGGACGTTCGTGATTCGGGACGGGTCTGCAAAATAATTCTGCTCGCGCAGCCTGCGGTAGATGCGGCCCGCAACTTCCGCCGCCGTTGGCCCCTTGACTTTGCGAGTGTTTCCGCGCAACAGCACGGCCAAGGCAATTTTCGGATGTGATTCATCCGCGTAACTCACGAACCAACCGATCCGCGATGGATTTGTGTGATCGTCGCAAGTTCCGGTCTTCCCAAGAGGAGTCTCATCGCCTCCCGGATCGTAACTCAATCGGCCTGTCCCATAAAGCACAGCGGCTAGCATACCTTCACGCACTTCTGGCAGTACACCTGCAATATTCAAATCTCGCTTTACTTTGGGCTGGAATGCTTCTACATCCTCCGGAGTGTGCGGATACTGCAGATAATAAAGTGTGCCGCCATTTGCAAAGGCAGCAGCTAACGCTGCCAGTTGCAGCGGAGTGATCTGAATTCCTTCGCCAAAACTGGACATTCGCGCTACCCCGCCGAAGGTGGGAGGAGCAGTCGGGAAACTTCCGGGATGCTCATCGGTCAAATTGTAGCCGGACAACTCGCCAAGGCCGAGCAAACGCCCGTATTTCGAAACCGTATCGAATCCCATCCGCCGGCCGAGTTCTTCGAAAAACACATTATTCGAATGAGCCAGCGCTTCCGTCAGATTCATGTACTTGCGGCGTCCGACTTTCAACATCGTGTCTCGGGTGATGACATTTTCCGACAGCGCCGCAATCGCAATTGTTGGCTTGATCGTCGAGCAAGGAATGTAACCATCCCCGAATGCAATTTTCTGGTTTACTACCGCCAGGATTCGTCCGGTGTTCGGGTCGACCGCCACGACTGATCCGTTATATTTTCCCAATCCTTCTACCGCCGCCTGCCGCACCATCGGATCATCAAAGGAAGCATCATCCAAGCTGAAGGAATCCGCATAGGTCGGCACACCGCCACGAAAACGCGAAATCAACTTATGAACGCGCGAAGGTTTCGATGAGGAACTAGACTTGGCAGAGGATGTAGTCGCGGCGGCAGCCGTTGCTCCGGCCCCAGGCAGCGGCAGCGTCATCGCCGCGATCAGCCAGGAAGCCGTCATAACTTTGCTTAAGTTTCTGATCATTCAGCCCTTAGTTCCGGGAGCGCGTGGTTTCAAGCAGCAGATCTCAGATTAGAAATTTATCCGAATCTCGAATTACGGTCAACCAAGTCTGCTGGTTCCAGGAAACAAACCACTTACGCCCACTTACGCACCCAATCAGGTCGAAAGCCGAAGCTCATCGAACTGCCATGAAGTGTCGCACCTCACGTCGAGCCGAGCAATAGACAACTCGCTCCAGTACGTTGCTATGTGCTTTATTTTGAACGCCTGACCGCAGGGTCAGGTCACTGTCATTTCGTTCAGATGCGGTATCTCCCTCACCGTGCCGCCTGCAAAACCAGCAAAGAGGACGAGGCTCCAACAAAAACCGGGGGAGCTTGTCAGCCCCACCCGGTGATTTCTTGTGTGCTCATCCGTCAGTTATCTGGCTGGACGGCCCTTCGGATCTGACGAAGAGGCTGCCGCAGCCATCTTTGCGGGGGGAACGGCTGATTTTTCGGCGCCGTTTGGTCCATGTCCGGTTGCTCCCGGAGGAACTGCTGTCTGTCCAGGGAACGGGATCTCCATCTTCTTGCGGAGTGTGTTTTCGATCTTTTCGCGAATGTCCCTATTTTCGCGCAAGAATACGCGCACGTTCTCACGCCCTTGGCCCATGCGCTCACCGCCGAAGCTCATCCACGTTCCCGACTTATCGATCACGCCCTTATCAACGCCCAGATCGATCAAGTCGCCTTCACGCGAAATCCCTTCGCCGTAGAGAATGTCGAACTCCGCCTCACGAAACGGCGCCGCGACCTTATTCTTGACAACTTTAGCGCGCGTCCGCGAACCGACCACGCGATCGCCTTCCTTGATCGCTTGAATCCGGCGAATGTCCACACGAAGCGAAGCGTAAAATTTCAGCGCGCGTCCGCCCGTCGTCGTTTCCGGATTGCCGAACATTACCCCAATCTTTTCGCGAATCTGGTTGATGAAGATCAGGCAAGTCTTCGACTTCGATACAATACCTGTCAATTTCCGCAACGCCTGCGACATTAATCGAGCCTGCAGACCCATTTGCGGATCGCCCATATCCCCTTCCAATTCAGCCTTCGGCACCAACGCTGCCACGGAGTCGACAACCACAATATCCACGCCGCCCGAACGAATGAGCGTCTCCGCAATTTCCAGTGCCTGCTCCCCATGATCCGGTTGCGACACCAGCAAATTGTCAACATCCACGCCCAACTTCCGCGCATAAACCGGATCGAGCGCATGTTCCGCGTCAATGAACGCCGCCTGTCCGCCCAATTTCTGTGCCTCTGCGATGATGTGAAGGGTCATTGTCGTTTTGCCGCCCGACTCAGGTCCGTAAATCTCAATGACGCGCCCGCGGGGAAAACCACCCACGCCTAGCGCCGCATCGAGCGACAGGCACCCCGATGGAATCACGTTCACAGGCACCAATACATCCTTGCTACCCAATCGTATGATCGAACCCCTACCATGGTCCTTCTCGATCTGCGATATCGCTGCTTCCAGTAACTTAGTACGTTCGTCTGTCATTTCTCACCTCAGTCGAGGAAATTGGGAATTCTGCAATACCACTGCGGCTCGACCAACTCTTAACGTGTCATCCCTGAAAGCCGTGCTTGTTGCCGCACCGAAGGGTCAACGCCAAGTACTTGCATCGAGTCCGTGAGGCCACTGGGTTCGCCTTTAAAACGACAGCACCGGGAAAGTGCCGTCGATTCTCCAAATACACCTCGATAACTACCTGTCATTCGTTCGAATTACACGAAGTTATCGATGTATTCCCTGCAGCCTACACTTAAAGTCTTCAACCGTTGCATCCGTGCTCCAGCTCGTGATCTACCAGTTCGGCCAGTGCCTTACTTTCCCGTCGATCCCACTCCGCCCGTTCATACGGACTGAGCGACCGCAAGCGAGTAAGGTATTGGCCGCGCATCCGAACTTCGCTCAACTCGAATTCGAGTCTCTCATGTTCGATGCAGCTTGGAACACTGGTCAATATATGGGGCATAGGCACCTGTTGAAAACTTGCTTCCCACACCCTACCGAAAAGGCGAATAAAAAGCAAACAGTATTTTCGCCTATTGTTCGCTACTACCAGTTCGCTTTGTAAACCTCTTTCCCCCCGACGACCGTCCACACCACTCTTGTATCCTTGAGCTTGTCCGGTGGAATCGTAAACACATCATCGGTCAGCAGAACGATATCAGCGTATTTTCCTGGCACCAGCGAGCCACGATTCCCTTCTACGAAGTTGGCCCAGGCTCCCGTGATCGTGTATCCCTTCACGGCAGTCTCAATATCGATCGTCTGCTCTGGAATCCAACCGCCCGGTGGCATTCCATCGAGCCCCTTCCGGGTTAACGCAGTGTACATCCCAATTTCCGGCTCCATTTCGGCGACGTTCCAATCGCTCGAAAACGCCAGCGTTGCGCCGCTATCCCGCAAGCTGCGAAACGCCCATGCGTATTTCCATCGCTGTGGCCCCGTCGCTTTCGCCCACTGCCCGGTAATATCCGGTGCACAATGTCGAGGCTGCATGCACGCTGTCACTCCCAAGGCCTTGTATCTCGGGATGTCCTGAGCTGATAGGCATTCATCGTGCACAATCTCATGTCTCGAATCGCGCACGCCATTCACCTTCTGCGCATATTCGTACGCGTCGAGCGCAGTACGGATGCCACGATCTCCTGTGGCATGCGTAAATATCTGTAAGCCGCGCTTGTCCAGTTTCGCCACCACCTGCTTGAACTCCTCGGCCGGGTAATCGAGCGCTCCACTGGTGTCCGGACGGTCCGCATATGGTGCCAACATTGCTGCGGTGTGCGGCTCGATTACGTCATCGATATATAGCTTCACCGCAGACACGCGAAACCGATCATCGTTATACATCTTTACGGCAGCCGCAAACTTATCGATCTCAGCATCGCTTGTTCCCCGTCGGTGAAACAGTGCCACCTGCAAGCGCTGCGGCAATTTGCCTTCATTCTTCAATTGCACGTAGATGGGAATGCTCTCCAGATACGACTGCGGGTCTACCACCGTAGTGATGCCGGCCTTAGCTGCTTGTTGCAGCAATTGGGCAATGTTGCCCGGGATATTCGCCGGCGAGTGCGACGGAAGAATCTTGCTCAGTTCCGCTTCGGCCGATTCCGACAATCCCGTGCTGCCAAACCCAACCAGAATTCCCGTCGGATCCCCGGTTTTCTTGTCATGCTGCACATCTTCCGCAAAACTTACCGACTTCGTCTCCTTCGTTATGCCAAAGATCTTTAACGCTTCTTTGTTCATCCAGATTGTGTGGTAGTCATACGCAACCAGAAACGCCGGTCTCCCTCCCGTCAGCCCGTCGAGGTCCTTCGCTGTCGGTAGCGTTCCATTCGGAAAACTGGAATAGTTCCAGCCATCCATCTCAATCCACTTGAGATCAGGCCTCTTATCGGCGAAGGCCCTCACCTGTTCTTGAATTTCTTTCAATGAGTTTGCGTTGATCCGCTCGACATTCGGGTCATTTCCCAGCGCAACGTGAAAATGGCTGTCGATGAATCCGGGCAGCAGCAATCGCCCGCCTGCATCGACGACTCGTGTTTTCTCTCCAATATACTTCTCCGCCTCGGCGTCTTCGCCCACCCACAATATTTTGTCGCCCTTTACCGCTAGCGCGGTTGCATGCGGCAACTTTTCATCCATGGTATGAATGTTCGCGTGACGCACTACCATATCAGCGACGTTGCCCGACCCGGATTTTCCCGAGCATCCAAGTACTGATGCGCAGGCCATCGCCAGATAAACGATCTTCGACTTACTCATTTTTCCTCTTCCTGGATCCTGATCTACTCTTCAGGGCGACAATTTTTTCAAAATTATAGTCGGTTACTGGTAACTGTAAAATCCACGCCCGGACTTCCGTCCGAGCCACCCTGCCGCAACATATTTCTTCAGCAACGGGCACGCCCGGTACTTTGGATCGCCCAGTCCGTCGAGCAGAACCGCCATGATATCGACGCAGACATCCAGTCCGATAAAGTCCGCCAGCTCGAGCGGCCCCATCGGATGATTCATTCCTAACTTCATCACCGCATCGACCGCCTCTGCTGTCGCTACGCCTTCCATCACGGTGTAGGCTGCTTCGTTAATCAGCGGCATCAGCACCCGGTTTGAGACAAATCCTGGCGCATCGTTCACTGCCACCGGCGTTTTCCCCAATTTCTTCGCCAGATCCATCGTAGTCTCGAACGAGTCGTCGTTCGTCTGCAAGGCACGAATCACTTCCACCAGGGCCATCATCGGCACCGGGTTCATGAAGTGCATCCCCACGAACCTGTCGGGCCGCCCGGTCATGGCCGCAAGGGCGGTAACCGAAATTGATGAGGTATTGCTTGCCAAGATCACCTCCGGCCGCAGCAATCGATCCACTTCCGTCAACACTGCACGCTTGATCTCGAGCTTCTCTGGAACCGCCTCGACGACAAAATCAGCCGCCTCCAACGCCTTAAAATCGGTAACAGTCTTGAGCCGCGCCAACACCTCGGGTTTCTCCGCTTCCGTCAGTTTTCCTTTCTTTAATTCGCGATCGAGATTCTTCCCGATCGTTTCGATTGCCCGATTCAAGAACCGCTGCTCCACATCGCGCAGGATCACGTTATATCCGCTACGCGCAAACGAATGGGCTATACCATTCCCCATAGTCCCCGCGCCCAGCACTCCTATCGTCTTGATCGAATCTACTTTCACACGTCCTCCCGGCCAATTTCACACGAAGTAAAGAGAAACACGAGAATTGGAACGGGGTCAAGCACGGGAACCAATGGTCACTGAGATCGTCCGGGGATCACGGAGCGATGACCCGCTCTGCGATTGAATCCAATCCGCGCATTGCCGCATACGAAGACGCAGCACGCAACTGGTAAAGATACGAATGGTGGTCCTCTTGAACAAGGCAATCGTCCAGAAAAACGCGTGAGCCAGCCTGGTGCTTGATGATCGAAATATTTCCTACTCTGAGTCTCCCGCTGCTAGAAACTTCCCAAACTCCCTGCTGTCCGACACGTCCCCGAACGCTTCTGCCACTGCCTTCTCTGCCATTTCGAACATCGAGAATGGCACACCAATACGAAACATCGCCTGCCTGCTCGGAATACCTACCATGCTCAATACATCGTTCATTTGCAGCGTGCGGACGGGAATCGCAGCTTCCTGGAGTACCTGGCAAAGCTCGCCCTGTAAGCGGGCATCGTCTCCACGCCAGAATTCGCAGAACGGATCTTCCAGTTCGCCGTTATCCCCAGTCGCGCCACGTTCTGGCGCGGCCAGTGTTCCTGGCGATACCTCTTGCAATTCCACGTCGCAGTCCGCGCACCGCGTGAAACCCTTTCGATATTCCGCATTGCACTGAGGACAGATCATCTTGACGACAGTCTACCTTAGACCGCTTCCCAGTTCTCGCTTTGCCTCTGCTCCCGCCGCTGTCTCGCACGACATTCGCAAAAAATACCCTCCTGCCGCAGGGCAGGAGGGTCGAAGTGTTTTTCGGATTTCGTCGACTGCAGACGAAACTCAGAAGAGGATTTTTGCGACAAGCTGCAGGTTGTACGGTTCACCGGGGCCGAGCCCGGGAGCGCCGTTAAAGTCCCCGATGGTATCGGTGACCAGCCCATTACTGCCCACAGAGCCGGCGCCGGAGGCGAGGTTCTTGTAGTTGAACGTGTTGTAAAATTCTGCGCGCAATTGAATCTGGGCCCGTTCGCCGATCGGAATATTCTTGATCACGGACAAATCCAGGTCCTTAAAATTCGGTCCGTAGAACCGGTTGCGCGATAGATCGCCCAGCAGTCCGGGAGTTGCGACAAAAACATCCGGATTGACCCATTGTGCGCCCACGCCTTTGACGAACGATTGGTTGACGCCAGCAAAGGGATTGCCAGTGATGTCATAGCCGGGGCGCGAAGTGCCGCCGTTGATGTTGAAGGGCTGTCCACCGTGCAGAATGAGTAGGGCGCTCACCTGCCACCCGTTGACAAAGAAACTCTTCCATCCAGTTGCCCAGTTCGCGTGCGGAATCAGATAGGTTGCCTGTCCGGCGAAGCTGTTTCGTGTGTCGAAGTCCGAATTGCCGTATTCCTGCTTCAAGCTGGTCAAGCTATCCAGAGGAATTACGCCTCGATATTCCGTGACGTCATCCAGAGTATGCCCCCAAGTGTAGGTAACCTGGGAAGTAAGCCCGTGCCATTGACGGATTCTAAATGTCGTCTGCAACGAATTGTAATTTGAATTGCCGACACTATTGAGCTCGTTGATGTCTCCGAAGTTCGGATACTCCGTCGCGTAGGGCCGCGCGCACTGCGGCAGTAGAGCAGGGTTAGCGGCAGTGGCGCATAGTGGCGTATACGGTACCTGGTTGATGTTCTGCATGACAGACAGTTTGTGGCCAACGCTGCCCACATAGCCGATCTGAAACTGTCCAAAATTTCCGATGCCCTTTTCGATTTGCAGGTCAAAGTTATAGAAATAGGGAGTGCGGAAGTTCTGATTCACGGTTTCAACCCCGTAGATGTTACTACCGCATCCATTTCCGGTCGGGCACGTCGTTATGCCAGGGAAGAGATAGGTCTGGGGCTGCCAAATGAGTGGACTATCAGCCCCTCCTCCTGCCAACGAATAGCTGGAGACTGGCGAGGAACCCGCCGGGTTCGCCTGTAGCGAGCCTGCTGCGTTGTTGGGCGGACGGTAATCGAGGAACGGATTCATGTTGATCTGATCGTAATAGACGCCCACACCACCCCGCACTACGAGGTCTCTTGAGAAATTCGGTTTGTAGGCAAAGCCAAAACGAGGCGCAAAATTATTCAGGTCCTGATTGAACAATGTATTCTGCGTAACGCCTTGGATAGCAAATCCCTGGCCGGGAATCAGAACAGGCAAATCTCCCTTATTGTCATGTAGCGGGCCAAAGTACTCGTAACGAAGCCCGAAGCTGAGATTCAGATTACTCGTGGCCTGCCAGGAGTCTCCTGCAAACAGGCTGTACGCATTGACGGTCACCTTTCGTTCGGCGTCACCGACTGACAGGTTTGCCGTCGAAATATATCCGGCAAGAAAGTCGGCCAGCGCCAGCTCATTCGGATTGTAGGTCCCGGTAGGTGCGCTTGCCCACGGCCCTTGCGAACCATCGAATACGTAATTACCGAGAGAATGCCTGTAATAAAATTCATCCACCCGGCCCTGTCGTGCCTCTCCGCCAAACCGCACCTGGTGCTTTCCTTTCGTCCAGGACAGGATATCGGTCAAGACACCCGTGATGTCATGACGGCCCTCGGGCGGGGTAATTCCTACCTGCTCGAATCCACTGATCGCTATGTTCGGTGCCCCCAGAATGGGCTGTCCGTTGATGAGAGCATCTGGACTTTGATAAAGCCCCATCGCGACCGTGTCGAAGCTGGCATTCGCATCGCGAAAAGTCTGATAAAAGGAATTGATACCGAATAGCATCTGGTTGCTCAGCGTCGGCTGCAGCGTGGAATTCAAGACTACGGCCCAGTTCTGCACGTGAATCGGCGCTTTCTCGAAGTAGTACGCCAAATTCGAACTGGCGGTTGCCAGCGCGGTACTTGTTCCGAGCGGGGCAGTTTGACTTCCCTGTCCCATGAATCCGCGGACGGAGATATGGTTTTTCTCGTTGATGTTGTAGTCGAGTTTGGCTAAACCGTTGAAGCTATAGCCTGTCGATGGCGAGGAGCTGAAGTAGTTGTCAGTCGTGCCCGAAAGTCCCGCGATCGAGCCGGGCCACAAGCCTTGCGTTGTCTGCCCTGGATACAATTGTCCGAGAAATGTTTGCGAGATCGGATTCACGGGAATGTTGTAGGTATTCAGAAGGGATAAGGACTGATTGACCCAGGCTGTGGATGGTTCCGTTGCCAGCCCCGACAGACCGATAATGTAGTCCTGATATTCGAAGGCAACATAATAGAAAAGTTTATTCTTGATGATCGGTCCGCCAACGGTACCGCCAATATTCTCATTCCTCAGCCGCGGAGCCTTGGGCGTCAGATCAGATGGCACGAAAAATGGCGATGCCGCTGCAAACGCTTCGTTTCGGTTGTAGTAATACGCCGAACCATGGATGAAGTTGCCGCCGGACTTGATAATCTGATTGTTCGTTCCCCCCGCGTTTCTTCCCGCTTCCGCTCCGGATTGCGTCTGTACCGAGAATTCTTCGATGGCGTCGACGGGCATGATAATTCCCGCGATGCCCGACACCCCACCCTGGTTTACCGCAGGGATGTTGTGCCAGAAATCATTGTTATCGATGCCGTCGAGCTGCCAATCCATTTGGTTCGGCCGCGTCCCGTTCAACGACCCGAAGCCGCCAACCGAATACCCGGCATAACCGGGCGCAAGGGCCACCATCTGGGTGAAGTCACGTCCGTTCAGGGGGATGTTCTGCACCACGTCTGGAGGCAGAGACATTGTTTCGACTTGCGATGTGGTATCCAGTGACAGCTCGGCCGCAGAGACTTCGACGACTGTGGACTGCTTCTCGAGCGACAGCTTGATGTCCAAGGTGAAGATTGATCCGGCGCTTACTTCAATTTTATCGACCAGGTAGGCTGGAAAACCTGATGCATTCACGGTTACCTTGTAGGCCCCGAGCGCAATGTCCTGAAACGCAAACACACCATCACTACTGGTGACGGTAGTGTGATCAATCCCCGTTGCAATCTCAGTCGCTTTCACTTGGGCATTTGGCACTGCTGATCCGGCCGGGTCCGTTACGGTTCCGTTGATTGCACCTCGGAATGTCTGCGCATTGGTCGCTACGCCCAGGCACCCGCAGAAGAGGAGCACCCAGAATAGACGTGTTGCACAAACTGCTACGAAGCCCCTTTTTGCTTGACTCGATAAAAGACCAACCATGCCCGGATTTTTCATCCAGCGCCCCCCTCAGTTAAATTTATCGAACGCGATCCCCTGTGTGGTTCACTACCTAACACCCAATCGATATCGAGTGTCAATTCAATTGTTTCGATTTGGCAAAGCGGCTTTGTGGATATCCGATTTCGTTGTGGTCAATCACCATTTACTTTCATGCATAGTTTATTCACGGTCATAAGGATTTGGCCCAGGACCGGCTCCTAGCGAGCTTGCTTACCGGGTCCAAGGGATTTTTGGTTCGTGCATCTCCTTTCTTTTCAGTCGCTCACCAGAGCGCGAGCCCAAATCCCAGTACCTGCGTCTTTTTTTCCTTTTATTCGTATACAGAGTAGTATGAGCACACAGACATTTACGCTGATTGCTTCGAGTTCCACGGTCCACTTCGCTCTCATGGCCGACGACGCAAAAAAGATTTCAGAAGGCCTTATTCGCCGTGATCCTGATCTCCTCGATCATCTGATCGGGCTATATCAGCAGCGACTCTTTCGCTACCTTCTTTTTCTGACAGGCAATCCTTCTCTTTCCGAAGACCTGTTCCAGGAAACATGGATTCGCGTCATCGAGCGCGGTCACCAATACAACGCCAAATCCAAATTTGAATCCTGGCTTTTCGCCATCGCGCGGAATCTGGTCATCGATGTTTCCCGTCGAAAGAAAATGCCCAGTCTTGATGAACTTGGAGGTCCTGAAAGTGACCAGCCTTATGATCCTCCGGATGAGCACTCCGCTTCTGCATTGCAGCTATTGGTAACTCGCGAAAACGAGCAATCCGTCCAGTTTTCCCTGATGAAGATCGCGCCTTACTACCGGGAAGTCCTGCTTCTTCGCTTTCACGAAGATCTCAATCTCGAGGAAATTGCCCAAATTCTATCCACGCCAATTTCCACGGTAAAATCTAGGCTCTATCGTGGCCTCACCGCATTGAAATCAGCCCTCCCACTGGCGCAAAAGAGGCTCGCATGACTGACAATCTGCATACACGTGCCCAGGAGTACTTTGAAAGGTCACTTATCGAGGAAATCTCTTCCGCCGACCGTGACTGGCTCGATCAACACCTTCGTAACTGCCCGGATTGCGCGCGGGAAATTAGCTCCACCCGAGAAATTCTTGGCGCCCTACGGCGCGTTCCGATCACTATGCCCGGCGACCTCGTCGCACGCACGCAACTTCGCGTGCGCCTTCGTGCACAGGAATCCGCACAAGCTTCGCATAGTAATCTTCTTCTCTGGATCATCACGGCGATGAGCTGGATGCTTGGTCTCTTTAGCGCCCCGCTCGTTTGGCGCGGGTTCGCATGGATGGGCGGTCACTTCAGCATTCCCAAGGTGGCACTGGAATTTGCTTTCGTTCTCTGGTGGGTTGTACCTGCGCTGTTCGCCGTCGGCGCCATTCTCTACCAGAAAACAACGGTTTCGTCCTGGGGAAACAAGAACTGATGCGTTTTATGGATGCACCCGACGGGGATTGATGCGGCCGAGCGAATTCCATTGATTTTCCGGGGTCCGCACCAAGAACCAGAAGCTCTCATCCCGGGTTAACGGATTTGGACTCGAGGAACAAAGTAGGTTGATGCTGAATCACAGAAGAGGAAAACACCATGTCTGAAGCATTCAATGAACGGCTTCGCCTCATCCGGTTTCGCCGGAAACGCGAGCGCTCAAAATTCACCGAAGAACTCCGCGTCATTCCGCGCTGGTTGGTCTGGACTTGCCTTACGCTTTCCGTACTTGCCCTGGTCATCGGCGTTTCCGTGAACCTTGCGAACATGGGGACTGATCGTGGGACTTTTCCACCAGAGCTGGGGAACCAGCCGCTGCTCGCTTCTCTTGCGTTAGGTGGGCTTATTGCGGTGATGGCAATTCTTATTTCCGCCACTCTGTTCATGTTCGGCTACGTCTACCGGGACGCAAAGCGCCGAGGCATGCACCCGGTCCTCTGGACCATCGTCGTTCTAATTCTATCGCCCAGCTTCGGGGTCCTCGGTCTCATCATCTATTTGCTCGTTCGTGAACCGCTCCCTTTTCCCTGCCCACAGTGCGCCACGAGCGTTTCCGCGCGCTTCAATTTCTGCCCCAATTGCAAAACGAATCTTCACCCGGCCTGCCCGCACTGTCAGCGTGAAGTGGCCGACACTGACAAGTTCTGCCCTTACTGCGGCAACGATCTGGTCGCATCTCCCGCTCTGCCGGCATTGCTTCCGAGAGCCTAGGGCGCCTTTACTTCGCGCCCTTTTCCTTCCGGCAGCAATCCGATCAATGCAATCCCGCAAAATCCAGCAACGGCTTGATTCCCACCAGAGGCCCTGAATGTGCAAACTCCATGTACTGGATCTCCGCCTCCATTGGTTTTAGCTCGGCTGCCAATTTTTTCAGCGATGCCTGATTCTGGTCTGTATCGTTACTCACGATGTGTTTCGCCGGCAGCAGGTTGCCGTCCTTCCCCGCGTCAGCGCTATCTCCCATATACAGCGTTCCTGCGGCAAGATAAGCCGCACTGCCATCCGTATGACCCGGAATGAGATAGGCGGTCACCTTCACGTCTCCGCATCGCAGCGTCTCGCCATCCTGCAAATAGTTCGCAATATTTATGCCCGAGTTCTTCTTTCCCATTAGCTTTCCAATGGGTGACCTTGCCGCTTCCTTCCCTTCCAGTAAACCCTCTTCCGGCGCCATCGCAAACACTTCTGCATGGGGAAAGACAGCACACCCGGCAACGTGGTCCGGATGGCCATGCGTCAAAAGAATCGTTTTTACCGCTCCGGGATCCAGGTTTTTCTGTCGCAACTCCGCAAGAATCGCCACTGCTTTTGGATCATTACCGCAATCGACCAGAATGACTTGTCCTGCACCAGACGGAATCATCCCGACAGAGACCATCCCGTCTTTTACCTGAATGGCACCCCCCGAGAGTTGTTGTCCCTGTTTCAGCGGGATCGTGCGCGAGAATGAATAAAAAACCAACCCCACAAACAGGAGTATGATCAGCCCGACGGCCACCAAAATATTTCTAAAAATTTTCATCATTGCCTCCGATCATCTCAATCATTTCATCTCGTTCTCTGGGAAAGAACCGCCATATTCGACTGCGCGCCCTACCGATTTCGAAGCTGTGTTGCTCTCCAGACAGATTACCTCATCGCTGCCCTTGGGGTTTCTGAAACCCACGAGGTCCGCTCTGGTCTAAGATGATGTCCTATGCGCAACTCCCGTATCGTCCTGACGGCCGTCGGCGGCCCTGAAGTTTTGAAATTGATCGAAGAGGAGATCCGCGAACCGGCTCCAAATGAGGTTTGCATCCGGATACTCGCTTGTGGAGTCGCATTTGCGGACGTGCTCATGCGCCGTGGTCTCTATTCCGGCGTTCCTTCGCTCCCCTATTCGCCCGGCTACGATATTGCCGGAACGGTTGAATCTTGCGGCGCGGCAATTACCCAGT
This sequence comes from Candidatus Acidiferrales bacterium, assembly GCA_963723725.1. Classification (GTDB taxonomy): domain Bacteria; phylum Acidobacteriota; class Terriglobia; order Acidiferrales; family UBA7541; genus Acidiferrum. Next base: position 501,294 of record CAVRSA010000003.1, on the reverse strand, counting down.
GGAAACCGGGGGACCAGGTCTGCGCGCTCACTCAGACCGGCGGATATTCTAAATTTATTCTCTTGCCTGAGTCCGAACTGGTGAGAGTTCCAGACGGACTCGATCCCGCAGACACAGTCAGTCTGGTTTTGAATTACACTACGGCCTGTCAACTGATCCATCGAATTGCCCATCTGCAAAGGGGCGAAAGCGTATTGATCCATGGCGCCGCAGGTGGTGTAGGTACGGCTTCGCTGCAGCTCGGTTCGATTGCCGGCATCAAGATGTTCGGCACCGCGTCCAAATCCAAGCACGCTCTGATCAGTTCCCTGGGCGGTATCCCGATCGACTATCGAACTGAGGACTTTGTCCTTCGTGCGGCAGGTGTAGATGCAGTATTCGATCCAATTGGCGGACGAAATTGGTATCGGTCGTACCGCTGTTTGCGTAGAGGTGGGCGTTTCGTGGGTTATGGGATGTCGGCCGCTATCGAGAATGGCCGGACCCATAAGATGCTCGCCGTTGCCAGCATAGCCTGGCTTGGCATGGCCGGCCTGTTTCCCGGAAAATCTGCGCGCTGGTACAGCATCACGACTGAAAAGAAAAAACACCCTGAAGAGTTTCGCGAAGACCTATTGCGTTTGCTTTCCATGCTCCGGCAGGGATCGATCAGGCCCGTAATCGCCGATAAATTCCCTCTGAGGGAGGCTTTACGGGCACACGAACTGCTCGAGCACTCGTCGGTTACTGGCAAGATCGTCCTAATGTGCCAGGAATGATCGGCGCGCTGCCTCGGGTCATCGGCCTAGGAACCGCAGCACGTTGTGCCACCATGCCCGGCTAAGGCCTTCCCTCTTTGGACCTTTTTGGCTTGAAGCGGTGAGCTTCCTCCCCGTTGAGATTTTGCGCCTTCGGCTGACTCTGCTACCTCGCTGCAATCGCTCAGTTCACTCTTTTCCAGCATTTCTTGCCGTCGTGCTCACTGTGGTGTGTGTGGATATTTTAGATAATCGTTTTTCTACTATACTTTTGCGCGAATTGACCTCTCGGGGTGTACAATTGCGATTAACTCCCGGGGGGCCTGATGGGTGTGTTTCGGAAGTGCTGCGATCTGTTACTCCTTACTCTGTTTCTGTCGGCGCCTTCGCTCGCCGCCAATTCCTGGAAAGGAATTGTTCGCGATTCGAGCGGGCGCGCCGTCGCCGGCGCTACAGTTACCCTTTCTCCGACAACAGCATCCGTGAATTATTCCGCTACCACTTCGGCCTCCGGGGAATTCCTTTTTCCAGATCTCGCCGCACAAAATTATCTGATTTCCGTCACTTTCAACGGCAAGACATGGAAAACGGCTGAACCTCTGTCCATCAAGGTTGGCGATTTAATTGGGCTGGATCTTCAGTTGTCCGATCAAAATCTATCGATCACGGTTACCCCGCAAACTGCGGCCAGCTCTCCTGCGGTTTCCGGAGGCAATTCAAAATTAACCAGTGGCGAAGTCTCAAGCCTTCCGCTAAACGAACGCGATTTCAGCAAACTACTATTGCTGGCAGCGGGCACGATGACCGACACCAACGGTGCAGCCAACTTCACCCAACAATTTACTGTCAACGGGCTACGCGGCAGCGCTTCGGTTTTTGCCATGGACGGTGCCGACACCAGCGATCCCGAACTCGGTGGCGCAACCTTCGCCAACTTCAATGTGGACGCCATTCAGGAAGTACAGTCCAGTTCAGGGGTGATGCCCGCAGAAATTGGTCACGGAGCTGCCGGCTTCACCAACGTAGTTACCAAATCCGGGACCAACCAGGTACACGGCAGCATTTTTGAGTTTGTCCGCAACGCCGCCTTCGATGCTCGTAACTTTTTTGACCATCCGAGCATAGCCAACCCTGGGCGCATTCCTCCCTTTGTCCGCAATGAATTTGGCTTCACCAACGGAGGTCCAGTCGTTATCCCCAAACTCTATGACGGACGGGGCAAGACATTCTATTTCGGCGAGTATCAGGGCTTCCGGCAGGTACTCGGTACAACGCAAGTCTTTGCAGTTCCCACCGCCGCGGAACGCCAAGGTATCGATACCACGACATTTCCCGGTGACACGCTGATCGTTCCCGTGAGCCCGTCGATCGCTCCCCTTCTCAATCGCTATCCCCTGCCGAACAACCCGGGCGGCGCTTTCGGCGATCGTACCTATGCCGCGTCCTCCAAGGTCGTCACCGACACGAATCAGTTCTCCATCCGGGCTGACCAAGTAATCAACGACAAAGCCAATCTTTTCGGCCGGTTCAGTTTAAATCAGATAAATGGCCCTACCACCAATCCCGATCAAACCGCCGTCGATCCGGGATTTGCTGTCAACTTCTACGATCATCAACGCAGCGCTGCAGTTCGATACACCCAGGTTCTGTCGCCAAGCCTCAGTTTCTCAGCTGCGTTCGGCTATATCCGCAGCACTCCGATTTTTCCTGCGTCCAATCACACCGACCCTGCCCTTGTCTATGGGGATGGACTCTATCTTGGTTTCAACACTGCCGACGGTTCCATCTTTGGCTCATACGGTAATCTCTATCAAATCAAATTTGATATGAACTACATCCACGGCTCGCACAGTTTTAAGTGGGGCTATGAAACGCGTCTCAATAAAGACGCAACTGTTTTTGGCACCAATCCCAGTGGGGTGTATACGTTTGGTGGGGGCACTGCCTATTCTCCAGTTCTGATCACTTCAGCCAGCGGCCTGCACAACATTCTTCCCGGTCAGCCCTTGCCTGATTCTCTAACCGGCCTTCTCACCGCAACGCCTTATTCCTATTCCATAACTGCGGCCGCGGCCACGACCCCAGTCGGTGACAAATTTGATGAAGCCGCCGTTCGCCGCGAAGCCTACAATTTTTACTTTCAAGACACCTGGAAAATCTCACCAAAATGGACTCTCAATTGGGGTTTGCGCTACGAGCTAAACAGCCGTATCCAGGAAGCCAAGCACCGCACATCCATTTCGATTCCTTATGCCCCAGATGGGCAAGAGACTTCTTTTCTCACTCCCGGCGCCACGCAAAGGTTTATCTACAATCCGCAGCCCGTTTATCCTCTTGACTGGCGTGGTTTCGGGCCCCGGGTTTCCATCGATTACGCGATTACTCCAATCACCGTTATCCATGCGGGTGGCGCCATCACCACGATCCTTCCCAACTTGTGGCAAGACAATTTCGTCACCGGGAACTTTCCGCTCGTTTTTCAGCCTCTCACAACTGCGCTCCCTGGAATTCCGGTTCCATTTCACAATACGGCAGTGCCCCTCGCGCTTCCCCCTGCCTACACCACGAGCGGCCAACTGCTGTTTCCGGACGGCAACAGCGCTAACCTTCCGGCTAACACGCAAATCGATTTGCCGCGTTTTCAGAAAGATCTTGCTGCACTGACTCCAGGTGATCAAACGCAACTCCTTAGCACTGCCGTAATTTCTCGCGATTTTCAAAACGGGTATATCGGCACCTACACACTGGGCGTCGATCAACAAATCTCCAAAGCAAAATTGTCCATCGCATACGTGGGTACAACGGGTATCCATCTTGCGCGGGTATTCTCGCCGAACGGCTATGCAGGAGCCGATCCGGCATACGCTCCTTACACTCAATTCAATTCCTCCGGACAAGCCATTAGTGGATACGGACCAGAATCAGTAATGCAGACCGGTTCGCACTCCGACTACAACGCATTGCAAACCAGTGTCAGCCAGACAAATTCTCATATCGGGCTCAGCTATCAAGCCAGTTACACATTTTCAAAATCGATCGATGACACCAGCGCTGTTCTGGGCGGCCTTCCCGCGAATGCCGGGGTGATTCTGCAAACCCTGCCGCAGGATCCTCTTCATCCGGAGGCGGACAAGGGGCCTTCTACGTTTGACATCACCCATGTCTTTTCACTGAGCGTTATTCAGGATCTTCCGTTCGATCGCATCCCGTTTTTAGAACCAATCAGCCACTACGTTACCCAAGGTTGGCAGCTTTTAAACATCACCTCGCTCACAAGCGGTCCGCCGTTCACGGTTTATTCGGGCATCCAGCAAACCGGCGCGGGGGCTGGCGGTACAGATCGACCTGATCTGATTTCCATGCCCACTTTTTCTACCAGTCGCACGGTTCGCGAGGATTATTTCGGCCGTGGCGCGAACAATAGTTCCTTCTTTGATATCCCCATCGATCTCCCCGGCGGCACCGGTCCGAATTCTGGGTACTTTGGCACTCTGGGCCGAGACACATTTCGCGGACCCGGCTTCCATCAGTTTGATATCGCCATTATCAAGAACACACCGTTCGGTCATCGCGGTGGCGGTGAACTGGGCATCCTCCAGTTTCGCGCCGAATTTTTCAATATCTTCAACATCGTAAACTTTGGCCTGCCCTCCAACACTGTTCGCGGCAGCGGCTTCGGCATCATCAGCAAAACGGCAGGGCCTTCCCGCCAGATTCAGTTCTCTCTCAAGATCGTGTATTAGCTGCCGAACCCTGTATCCAGCCGGAATTTCAAATGCTCCGGGCCTTGGCCTGTTCCGGTTCACGTCCGTCACTGTGACCAGTCGCCGCCCGTCGCGGAAGCTTCATAGAGACCAAGCTGTGCCTACCACCGCCTGGTACCACTTCTGACAGATATTCACTGAATTCAACGACCATTTCGACTTGGTCCGAATCTAATTCCTGGACGGTTGTAAGATGTTGACTGCATCCGTTTGCACCTGGAGGATCCTGTGGGGGAAATGATCGAGTTCAATCGGCCGGATGGAAAAATCTGTCCGGGCTATCTAGCAAAAACGAAATCCGGTGCCAGCGCTTCCGGCGTCGTCGTCATCCAGGAATGGTGGGGCGTCAACGACCAGATACGAAAAACAGCCGATCGTTTCGCTGACGCCGGCTACAGTGCACTCGTTCCCGACCTTTATCGTGGCAAGATCACTTCGGCCAGCGACGAAGCGAATCACTTGATGAACGATCTCAATTTCTCCGACGCCGCCACCCAGGATATCCGTGGGGCTGTCCAGTACCTCAAGCAATCAGTTAAAAAAGTGGCTGTTACTGGATTCTGCATGGGTGGCGCTGTCACCTTACTAGCCGCTCTCTATGTTCCTGAAATGGATGCCGGAGTTCCCTTCTATGGCATTCCGCCGGTACCTTACTCAGAGTTTCAGAAAATCACTATCCCGCTCAGCTGTCATTTTGCGAATCGGGACAATCACTATTCGCCTGAAAAAGTGAATGAACTCGAAACTGCCCTCAGAAAATCCAAGTCACAATTTCAAATCTTTCGTTACGACGCACAGCACGCATTTATGAATGAATCGCGCCCCCAGGTCTTCGATCCCGCTGCAGCCAAGCTCGCGTGGGATCGCACGTTCGCTTTCCTGAGAAATACAATTGGCTGAACTCTTACGTGGCTGAGACCGAACTGGATCTGGCCAGAGACTTAGTTCGAACGACAGTAGAGAAAACAATATGCCTTATCAACCGATTGAAAATTACGGAATCATCGGCAACATGCGCACGATCGCTCTTGTCGGGATCAATGGTTCGATTGACTGGTACTGTTTCCCGCGGTTCGACTCGCCCAGTATTTTCGGTGCAATTCTCGACGACAACAAGGGTGGACGCTTCCAGATTCGCCCGATAGCCGACGACGTCCGCCACAAACAGTTTTATTGGCCGTCCACCAATGTTCTAGTCACCCGCTTTTTCCATTCCGACGGCATCGCCGAACTCATCGATTTCATGCCCGTGGGTTTTCCTCCTGACGCACCGTGGTATCACCACCTCGTTCGGCGGATTCGCTGCGTAAGGGGTTCAGTGCGTGTTCGATTGTCTTGTCGACCCGCATTCGATTACGGCCGCAAGTCTCATGAGACAGTTATCGATGATAACGGTGCCTCCTTCCGATCCAATCCGATCACTCTGGCCCTATCCTCGCCGATTCCACTCGCGACAGACGGAAACGGTGGCGTCATGACGGAATTCCTCTTGGAAGAAGGAGAGTCGCACACGTTTACGATTATTGGCGACGGGCTCGAAGACAAATCCCCCATCCCTTCTCCCACACAGGAAGAAGCCGAAGAGCTTTTTCAGCGCACCGTGAAGTATTGGCAAGAATGGCTTTCTTCCTGCACTTACAAAGGTCGCTGGCGCGAGCAGGTTTATCGGTCAGCGCTCGTTCTGAAATTGCTTACATTCGAACCTACTGGCGCAATTGTCGCCGCAGCCACGACCAGTCTTCCCGAGGTAATTGGCGGCAGTCGCAACTGGGACTACCGTTACACTTGGCTGCGGGATGCCGCCTTCACCGTCTATGCGTTTCTCCGCCTCGGCTTCCATGACGAAGCCGCCGGCTTCATGAATTGGATTCGCAATTACGCCATGAAAGAGCAGAACCTCGACGTCCGCACGCCGGTAATGTTCACGGTTCTCGGTCTCAGTGAAATTCCCGAGACTATCCTCGATCACTGGGAAGGCTATCGATGCTCTTCGCCGGTGCGCATAGGCAATGGCGCTGCGACGCAACTGCAAAACGACATTCATGGCGAACTTATGGATGCCTTCTACCTGCACAATAAGTATGTCAGTCCTGTCTCCTACGATTCTTGGGTCAGGGTCCGCAATCGCCTCAACTGGATTTGTGAGAACTGGCAATATCCCGACTCCGGCATCTGGGAGATGCGTAACCGCGAGGAGCATTTTGTCTACTCCAAGGTGATGAACTGGGTCGCCCTCGACCGCGGCATCCGCCTCGCCGACAAGCGCGCTTTACCCGCCGATCGCGAGAGATGGATTCGCGAGCGCGACAAAATCTATGAGGAGGTCATGACCCGTGGATGGAATGAAAAGCGTCAAGCCTTTACGCAATTCTACGGCAGCGACGATCTTGACGCATCGCTCCTCATCATGCCTTTGGTATTTTTCATGGTGGCAACGGACCCGCGCATGATCAGCACGATTGACGCCATCATGAAAAGTCCCGCCGACGGCGGACTTCTCAGTGACAGCCTCGTCTACCGGTATCCGCCAGACCCCCGAGTTGATGGACTTCCGGGCGCCGAGGGCACCTTCAACATGTGCTCGTTCTGGCTTGTAGAAGCTCTCGCCCGCGCGGGCCAAGCTTACCCCGACAAACTCGAGCAAGCCGCCCTGATGTTTGAACGCATGCTCGGCTATGCAAATCATCTTGGACTTTACGCCGAGCAGACCGGATCTCAGGGCGAAGCACTCGGGAACTTTCCACAAGCGTTCACACATCTTGCCTTGATCAGCGCCGCTTATAATCTTGACATCGCGCTCAGCCAGCGTAAATGACCTGAGCTCCGGAGCAGAATGGCCTGCGAACAAAAAAATAGAGGGCGACTCGGTTTTGCCGCGTCGCCCTCATTCGATTGAATCGCAAAGTATCTGCTTCCCGATTCGTCGTTGTTTCGGTGAAGGTCCGGTTTTACCCTGACGATCGCCGTCAAGTCGTTTCGTGAAGCATCGCTTCCTGTATCGGCTCAGTACTGCACATCGGTTTTACCCGCGATGCATTGATGAGTCGCCATGAAGCTTTTTTGCTTCCGCTTCGTCCTTCAGCAATTCGGTTTTACCCTCGTCGCTTCGTACTAGGCTGCAAAGCTCACTCATCGGCCCGATTCATTAGACGGGGTCGGTGTTACCCTCACCAGTCACACGCCTCGAACTTCAGAGAATTCCTTCTCAATTCAATTCGGTTGGGGCTGACTCGGTTTTACCCTTGCCTGCCTCTTTGAATTAAACTGCGAAGCTCCACTTCTCTTTCAACTCGATGCCGGCAACATGGCATTACCCTTGCTGCCCGATCTGAATTGATTCGCGAAGTTTGTCTTCCCGATCAATCTGAGGCGCATCCTAAATTCATTCCCGAAGCTCTGCAAGAGTTATTTCCCATAAACACTGTGGATATCTGTGCATGATTGTGCATATTTTTTCTATTGGCCGCACGTATGCGTTTTTTCCTTTTGACTGAACCGATTGACGAGAGACATTCGTATTCTTCTTGGCGAACCACTTCATGCAATACTCAATCACAGCGAATTTGCGAACCGCCAGGGGTTTTCAATGACGATCGACCAAGACCTCGAAAAAATCTTTCTCCAGGAAAAACTTCTGCAATTCGAGCATTTCGATTCGAGTACTGCCTGGGCCATCGGCTCCGCTCTCAAATTAGCCGCAGAACAGCGCAACGGCGCCATCGCCATCGAAGTACAACTGAACGGTCACACTCTGTTTTCTTTTGCGATGTCCGGAACCAGCCCGGACAACTGGGATTGGATTCGCCGCAAGCGCAATGTTGTGACACGTTTTCACCGAAGCTCATATGCTATCGGCTTGAAGCACGAGAGGGATCACAGCACTCTACAATCGAAGTCTGGTCTGGATTCAAAAGACTATGCCACCCACGGTGGCTGCTTTCCGATCAATCTCAAAGGTAGCGGTTGCGTCGGCACCATAACGGTTTCGGGGCTGCCACAACGCGAAGATCACTGCCTGGTCGTCTCTGTCCTTCAGCACTACCTCGGATTGACGAACGAAGATCTTCCGCTATCAAATCCCTAGAAATCTGAATTCACCATGTGCGAGGTTTTCGTCCTCGCCTTCTGACCCGAGGAGCGGGAGACTCGGCCCCGCAATAAGCGCACCACGCGAAACCTGCTGCAGCGCCCAGAACTCCGTTAGTTCGCAGCCGTGCCGATTGTTGACGTCCCTACAACCAGGTACTCATATTTCTTTCCGTTCGCCTTGAACTTGATCTTGTTCTTGTCCATGGTGTATTCAATCGACGTGTTCGGCGGGATGATCTCTGCATTCTGCGCCTTCTGTTGCCGGATCAAATATTCATTTCCGGCAGACTGCATCTTGTATTGCTGGCACATCAGATCTGTCGACTCTTTCTTCCCCTGCTTCTTCGTGCCGCACGACACGGAAGTCTCCGAAACGATCGTACCTATCGAGGGCTTCTGACCAGCAAGACTGATCGTGGCTCCAGCCAGCAGTCCCATCACCGCAATCGTTGCTATCTTTTTCATTTCGCTCTCCTTGCCTAAGCCTACCTGAACTCTTGAACGAACTCTAGCAGCCTTCCTCAGGATCAGCGATAAGATGACCTTCACAATCGATTCTTTCACAGGGCCAGCACCCCCGGAAGGTCAAGTTCATTCTACTCGAAACCCATTAGAGTCTTTCGCTTTGGTGCGTTCCGGACTGCAATCAGAGGGAGTATCCCTCGTCAAATGCGCGTGAACCGCACTGGCTTTTCGTTCCTTTCAAGCGGTGCTATGCTTTCTACTTTCGCCGTCCAGGAAAACGCACAATGAACTTCGCTCAACGGTACTTGGCTTTTGCTATTAGCTTTTCCTTGCTGTTCTTTGGTCTCCCGCAGCGGCTTCCCGCCGCTCTTCCACCCGGCCTCCAGGAGGATTACGCAAATCTGTCGAGTAGCGATCTCGACGCCCTGGTCGCTCCGATCGCTCTTTATCCGGACGCACTTGTCGCACAGGTTCTTGGTGCCGCCACGTATCCCGATCAAGTTGTCGAAGCAAGCGATTATATTAAGGCCAATCCAAATCTCACCGGCGAGCCTCTTCAGCGCGCCGTCGAACAAAAAGGTTGGGATCCCGCCGTCCAGGCCCTCACGCAATTTCCTTCTGTCCTCGATAATCTGGCAAAGAATATTTCCTGGACGTCTGCTCTTGGCGAAGCTTCTGCTCTCCAGCAGCAGGAGACCCTTGACGCGGTTCAGCGAATGCGTGCCAAGGCCTACGCTGCCGGCAACTTGAAATCGGGGAGTGAAATTAAGGTTGTGCAGGAAAGCCCGAACGTCATCGTTATTCAGAACGCAAATCCGCAAGTTGTCTACGTGCCAACCTACAATCCGACAGTGGTCTATGGCACTACGATCGTCACGCCGGGCTATAGCACCTCCGCCGTGATCGCTGGATCCGTGATCTCCTTTGGAGCGGGTATCGCCATCGGTATGGCGATCAGTAACTCATCCTGCGGCTACAGCTATTGGGGATGGGGCATGAGTTGGGGCGTGCGAACCATCTCTTGCGGCGGCGGCTACTATTATGGAAATCCGTATTGGTGGGGTGGCTACTATCCCGGTTATCGTCCAGGATATCGCCCGCCTTACTATCCGCCTCCGCGCCCTCCGTATCCGGGACGTCCACCCTATCCCGGTCGTCCTCCTTATCCGGGAGGACCCTCGATTCAGCCGCTTCCTAATCCGCGACCCACGCCGAAGCCCGGAGGTCCGACAACTCTGCCCGCGCCAAGCCCAGGCACGCGTCCAAACCCTGGGAAGCCCACAACGCTGCCCGCTCCATCGACTCGCCCTGCCCCAGGTTCGCCCGCGACAATGCCGGCACCTTCCGTTCGACCGTCGCCGGGCCCCACAACGCGCCCGTCGAACGATGGCTATCGCGGTTATCCGCAGAGCAAGCCAGCCCCCACGCCCGCTCAGCAAAAACCAAACGCTTTTTCTGGCTCATCGGGCGGCCGCCCGCAGAGCGCCCGTGGCAATCGCAGCATGAGCTCGACACCTCGCCCTTCGACGGGCGCAGCTCGCAAGCCTTGATCAATGCAGCAAGCGGCAACGCACGCCGGACATAAACAGAATTTCTGGCAAATCGAAGGAGCAGATCATGAACCAGCGCCAGCAAATGCCTAACGCCACAAATAGAATGCCTGCGATCCGGTGGACGCACGCCTGCACCCTGATAGCTCTGGTCGCACTTCTCCTCTTTACCGCTGCCTGCCAGAACAAATCCGAATCTGCAGCTGGCAATTCCTCAGCGCAGCCAAGGACGTTCGCCACTCCTGATGCTGCTGCGCAAGCCCTCTACGACGCCGCTAAATCCGCCGACACCAATTCGATCCTCAGCATCTTCTCTCCCGAGGCAAAGGACTTTCTTTTAACTGGTGACGCAGAAGAGGACAAAGCCGCGCTCAACGCTTTCGTTTCTGATTTCGACAAGATGCATCGCTGGGGCAAACTCGAAAATGGGGGCCAGGTCCTCAGCATCGGCATCGAGAATTATCCGTTTCCTTTTCCGCTGGTCAAGAATTCAAGCGGACAATGGTATTTCGACTCGTCTGAAGCCAGGAAAGAATTCCTGGCCAGACAGATTGGCGATAACGAACTTACCGTCGTCGATGTTTTGAACGCGATGGCCGACGCGCAATCGCAGTATTTCCTGAAGCCGCAACTGGGTTCCAAGGTGAAGCAGTACGCTCGTAGGTTCATTAGCTCCGAAGGCACGCACGACGGACTGTACTGGAAGCCGGCAGCCGGGGAGCCTGAAAGCCCCCTGGGACCGCTGGCTGCGCGGGCCAGCGCGGAAGGCTATCAGTCCGGATCTGGCGACGCGCCGGCTCCGTTCCACGGCTATTTCTTCCGCATTCTGACCGAGGAAGGCCACGGTTCTCAGGTGAGGAACCACATCGTTAACGGGAGCATGACCGGCGGTTTCGCCTTTCTGGCCTATCCAGCAGAGTATCGCGTCACTGGCGTCATGTCATTCATCGTGAATCAAGACGGCACAATCTTTGAGAGAGATCTCGGCCCGGAAACCATTGCCGAGGCCAAGTCCATTACGAGTTTCGACCCCGATGATTCGTGGTCTCCGGTTGAATAAATTCGCGGCGATGGCATGAAACGAATTGCTGCCGAAGATCACTAATCAATGAACGTTCTCCAACAGGCGCTGCTCTTCACCCCAGCACTTCGCCTGGATTGGATAGCGGCATTTATACCCCGCTTCTCTTCCGGTTCGTCCAATTTTTGGTCTTGAGGTGCAGCTATGATTCGTATTCCAGATGCAGCATTTGTCTTCCTGGGTTCCGGTGTAACGATGGGAGCCAGCGGAATCGGCGTCACGGCCAGCGGCCGCATCGTGAGAATTCCCTGTAACAATCCAGAGGGCTACCGCATGGTGCAGTTGGGATTGGAGACGGCCATGCTCTCGGAAACTGTGAGTGACGAGAATTTGAAATCCGAGATGCAGCAAAACGCAGCTCTTCTCGTCAAAACCGGGCGCACGCTGCTGGAATCTTGCCTGAAGTCGATTCCAGCGGATGTATGTGAACAATCGGCGTAGGTCTGTCGGTCTGCTGAGGCAACACGCGACCGGGGCCGCGTGCAGGTACGGATTCGAACCTTTACCCGTGACCTCGCTTACTCTTCTCTGATCACCCTTGGAGCTCTGTCCTCGCGCACTACCCGTTCTTGCGGATGATTAGTGACACGATCCGTCGTCGCTGAACTGACCTGTACTGGCCATGGCAGCAAGCGAGTGGGCACAGGCGATTACCGACTGATCGAGTGGATCGTTCTTCACCGAATCCGGATCGATGTAATTCATGTTCTGGGCCTTGCCGATATATTTATCGCTCAGCTTTTTCATGTTCGCGAATTCATTGTTTAGCAGGGCGTAAACGCTGCTATCGGAATCGGTGACGATCGCCGTCGAGGCCATACGCAGAGCGGTCTGGGACTGCGACTGATAATAGCCGAGTCCAAGGCTCGCGATCGGATAGCCGTTCGCGACACCGTTCGACAGTACGCTGCGCCATTCGCGGACTGAAGACATGAACTCAATGCCAGAACGGACAAACTCTTTCGAGAATCCTTGCGGCTGTGGTGGCGCCTGCTGGGTATTCTGTGACGAACTGTTCTGTGGTGCGCTACTGGATCCAGCGCCTTGGCCAACTGTCAGTTGCATGCTATTCCCCTGAAACGATAGGGCGGCGTTTGCTGCGCGGGCCAGGGCTTCCACTTCAACGTAATTTCGACCATTCAACTGGGTCACGGGCAGCTGGGCCTGCTGACCGTTCATATTCAGGATCAAGGTCTGGGGGGCGCTCTGGGAAATCGCCAGCAGCGGCAGGACGATCGTTCCGATTACCGCCACGCACACACCGATTGGTCTGTTTCTCATAAACGCTCCTGCCCGCTTTCTCTGCTGATGCTCGTCACTCGGATTCTCCCCTAACGTTGTCTCCACTTCAACTGGCAGCTTTAATTCACTTTCGCGACGATTCGCGTGACACGCAGCCTGAAAAATGCCTGCTTTTGTTGGTTCTTTACTATTTCCTTGGCTGGCCTCTCTGCTACACTGCTACCCCGTCGTGCACCAGACCGTGCCAAGGCGTTGGAGCCATCATGCGACCGAATATTTCGACTTCACGCTCACTCAAATTGTCCTCATCCCGAGCGAAGCCAAGGATTGCATTCGTACTCCTCGCTTTCGTTCTCTTTTCCTTGAGCTCCAGCGCTGGCATTTTTCAGAAAGAAGGCGCCATGCCGATCCACGCAGCCGGTAGTTTTGACGTCAAAATCGTTCCCCAGCCGCAGTCCGATCACGAATCCGCGGCATCGATCTCCCGTTTCTCGATTAGCAAGCAACTCCACGGCGATCTTGAAGCCACGAGCGAGGGCGAGATGCTTACCTCGGGTGACCCCAAATCAGGCAGCGCCGCCTACGTTGCCATCGAGCGCGTGACGGGAACGCTCCGCGGACTATCCGGATCCTTCGTCCTACAGCACACTGCCTCGATGACTCCAACCTCCCAGCAGATGCTCATCACTGTCGCCCCCGATTCCGGAACTGGCCAACTGGTCGGCCTATCCGGCAAATTCCTCATTAAAATCGAAAATAAGCAGCACTTCTACGACTTCGAGTATGACCTCCCTCCCGCTCACTGATTTCCCTGTTTGAGTATCAGGACGAATCTCAGACGAAATCATGCCTCAGGGGCGCATGTCTCGGACACTGACAGGTATCTGTTTTTCCCTGTCACGAGTTACTGCCTGCTCGCTTGAGACTAGAGCAGTTCGACGGCGAGCGAGACTGCGTTGCCGCCACCGAGACAAAGGGCGGCAATGCCGCGGTGAAGATTGCGCCGCTCAAGTTCATAGAGGAGTGTGGTCAATATACGGGCGCCGGAGGCACCAATGGGATGGCCGAGGGCGACAGCCCCACCATTGACATTCACTCTTTCAGGATCGAGCCGGAGCTGACGGGTAACGGCGATGGCAGCCACGGAAAATGCTTCGTTGAGTTCGATGAGATCGAGATCCCGGGCCCGGTCCCAGCCTGTTTTAGCCAGGAGTTTTTCGACGGCCTCTACCGGCGCCATCATGACCCACTTGGGCTCGAGTCCGCTGACGGCCTGCGCGACGATCCGCGCGAAGGGCTTCTTGCCGAGGCGATCGGCGTTGCGCTGGCTGGTAACGACCAGGGCGGCGGCTCCGTCATTGGTGCCGGGGGCGTTGCCGGCAGTGACTGTGCCATCCTTCTTGAACGCGGGCTTCAGTTTGGAGAGTGCTTCAAGCGTAGTGTCTTCACGCGGAGATTCGTCGTGCTTGATGACCAGGGGATCGCCTTTTTTCTGATGGACTTCGATCGGGAGGATCTGCGACTCGAAGAAACAGGATTTACGCGCGCGGACAGCTTTCTGGTGGGATTCAAGGGCAAACTGATCCTGCTCTTCACGGCTGATGCCGTATTTTTCGGCAACAAGCTCCCCGGTGTTGCCCATATGAAAGTCTTCATAGGCGTCCCAGAGGCCGTCCCAGATCATGGAGTCAACGAGTTTTTGATCACCGAGCCGAAAACCGGTGCGCGCGTTGCGAAGCAGATATGGCGAGTTGGACATGGACTCCATACCACCGGCAACCACGATTTCGCTTTCCCCAAGCTCGACGGCTTGCGCGGCAAGCGCCACGGCTTTGAGGCCAGAGCCGCAAACCTTGTTGATCGTCATGGCGGCAACTCTTGGATCGCACCCGCCTTTGAGAGCTGCTTGACGCGCCGGATTCTGGCCGAGCCCGGCCTGAATGACGTTGCCAAGAATAACTTCGTCGACTTCCTTAGGGTCGAGACCGGCGCGGCGAATGGACTCGGCGACGACTTTTCCCCCAAGTTCGGGGGCCGAGAAGCTGGACAACCCTCCCTGGAATCTGCCGATAGGTGTACGGACAGCGGAAAGAATGACCGGCGTTTCCATGAACCCTCCAAAAACCAGACCGAATGAGAGACTGCAAACGAATCTTTATTATAGCGATTGGACGAGCGGGAGGAAATTCGAGACGGGCGCAGTCGCGAATTGCTGCTGCGCCCCATCGAAAAGAAGCGGACCTGGTTTCCTTGAACCGAGGCGATGCGAATAATCTAGGATTGTTCGTCAGCGCTGGGGCCGTAGAGAGCGGGGAGCGGAATATCCAGGGTACGCAGGTACATCGTAAGCTGGCCGCGATGATGAATGCTGTGATTGAAACCAAAGCCCCGAAGAACTGCGGCGCGGGGCATCGTAAAAAGGGTTTGACCCCCCATAAGGAGTGTCCATGGCTTCATCAGGTGCTCGTCACTGGCACCGGCAAGTGCCGTGCGAGCGTTTGCGGAAAGCTTGTCGAAGACTTCCAGGAGTTCCTTGCGATTGCGCGTTTTCGGCGCTTCGTATCGCGGGCCGTCGGTTGGTGCGAAATCGAGCTTGTCGCTGTTAATGGTAACGGCAATCCAATCGGGAAGGGTGGCGACGTGGCCTGCAAGCCAGCCGAGCGACCCGGATTTCGGATGTGGTTTCCAATCCCACTTGTCGTCGGGGACACGCTCGAGAGTTTTCCTGGTGTTGGCGGTTTCTTGATCGAACTCGGGAAGAAGCATCTGGCTAATGGACATGTGGACCTCCAAGATGAAATCGTAGAGGGAAAGATCGGGAGTAAAAGCATACTACGAAATTAGATGAATATTGCGTGAGATTACCGACGGAGGGAGAATCGCAGGATGGCACACCAGTTTACGACCTCATATCTGGAAGATTCCGTCAGCCTGTTTCGGTATTACAAGAAACTGGCAGAGCGGGCGATGGAACAGTCACCTGACGCGGGATTATTTTCGACTCTGGATAAAGAGTCGAACTCGATTGCGATCATTGTGAAGCATATCGCGGGGAATGCACGCTCTCGCTGGACCGACTTTTTGACCACCGATGGGGAGAAGCCCGACCGCAACCGGGATGGCGAGTTTGAGACTCCGCCCACGACTCGCGCAGAGTTGATGGCGGTCTGGGAGGGAGGCTGGAATGCCTTGTTTGGTGCGCTGGAGGACATGAGCGAGGCCGATTTGAACCGGACCGTGACAATACGTGGAGAAGCGCACTCGGCGATGCAGGCGATAAATAGGCAGATAGCTCATTATTCCTATCACATCGGGCAGGTTGCGTACCTGGCAAAGCATTTCGCAGCAGAGGCGGGAAGGTGGAAGGCGATTACCGTACCGCGACAACAGTCAGCGCAGTTCAACAGGGACGTGCAGAGCGGCGCAAAATCGCAGCGTTAGGATTAGCGAACAACAATTCTGGGACGACCATAGGGCGGACACTTCCCGGTCATTAATCTCAGGAATGAAACACACGGCACTATGACGATTTCTCCTTGAGGTTGTGACTGTCACCGGCGCGGAGCGTCATGCTGTAGATTTTCTTCAGCTCGGCTATCTGTTGCTGGGATTCCTTGCCAAAGGGGGCTTTTCCTTCGAAGGCATGCAGCACGATACCTTCAAGCAGATCTCCCAGTGTAAGGTCCTTGAGCTCTGCGAATGCCTTGAGCACTTTGAGAAGACGCTTTTCCATGCGAACACCGGTCTGCACTCTTTCGATTTCGATCATTTGAACCTCCTTGTGGTATTTATATACCATGGTAACAAGATAACGGCAAGCGGAGATGTGCGTTTCGCTTCCTGTTCGCCTGAAAAGGGCGTACCCTTTTAAAAGATGAAAACCTTATTTGAGATGGCGCCCCTGCCTCCCGATCCTTCAGGAATACAGCTGAATGATGCGCAGAGGCGAGCGATCACGCACGGCGATGGACCCTTGTTGGTAATCGCGGGCGCGGGGACTGGAAAAACCCGCGTGATCACCGAACGCATCCGGTATTTGCTCGAGCGGGACAGCTCCCTGCTGGGGGAAAACATCCTGGGGCTGACGTTTACGAAAAAGGCGGCGGGAGAGATGAAAGCCCGCGTGATGAAGGCAGCAGATGAGCGCGGGAAGGATGTGGTACTGGCAACGTTTCACTCATTCTGCGAAACGATCCTCAAGGAAGTGGATCCGAACCGTTTGGCGCTGGAAGGTGTGGACCACTGGATCCTGTTGCGGCGAAACCTAGGGCGATTGAAGTTGGAGAAGTTCCGGCGATTGGCCGAGCCCGGACAATTCCTGAGTGACTTCACATCGTTCTTTTCACGCTGCCAGGATGAGTTAGTCTCCAGTGAAGAGTATGGGCAGTTCGCGACGTTGCTTGCGGAGGAACTGGAAGCAGAGAAAAGCGGACTCGATCAGGACACCTATAAAGAGCGGTTGGATCATGTAACTCTGCAGCAAGAAATTGCCCGCGCGTACCGTTCGAGCGAAGAACTTTTGCGTGAAAAGCGAGCGGTGGCGCTGAACGGATTGATCAGCGAGACTGTTGCGCTGCTAAAGAGCGACACTGCGCGACGAAAACAGTTGCAGGATCGCTACAAACACATTCTTGTCGACGAATTCCAGGATACAAATATCGCACAACTGGAGTTGTTGCAGCTGCTCAGCGGCCCCAAACGGAACATTGTCGCCGTGGGGGATAACGACCAGGCGATCTACAGGTTTCGCGGGGCGTCGTTCGGAAGCTTCAAATTGTTCCTGAAAAACTTTGCGAAATGGGAAGAGGGCCAGGATTCAACCCCCTTTCGCGTCTCGTTGACGGAAAATTACCGGTCGACACCGAATATACTGCGCGTGGCGACACAGGTGATCGGACAGAACGAAATCAGCCCGGAATTCCCGAAGAAGATTCTTCAACCAAGCCGGAAGGAAGGCGAAAAGATCCGGATTGTGGAACTGGAGACCGCGGAACAGGAAGCCGCATGGGTCGCGGATGAACTGCAAAGATTGCACGCCGCCGGTCACCGGTGGAGGGAATTTGCAATCCTCTACCGGCAACATGCGCATCGCGATCATCTGGTGCAGGAGCTTTCGCAGCGAAAGCTGCCGTTCGTGATCACGAAGTTGTCGATTTTGGAGCATCCCCTGGTGCGGGACGTGCTGGCTTATTTACAGCTGATCGCCTTCCCCGGCGATGACATCGCGTGTGCACGGGTACTTTCGGCCCCGGCGTGGCACATGTCACCCAAAGATCTGGTGCGGCTCGCGGAGAGGGCCAAAAAGAAGCGGGGTAGTTCGATCTATGATGTCCTGCAGTCACCGCAATCCGAGCTGCCGTTTGATCCTGCCCCCGCAGCACTGGCAGGTCTGCTGGACTTTCTGAAAGATCAGCGAAAGACGATGAAGCGACGGACGGCCCGGGAGATTCTCGGAGAGTTGATCGAATGGCTCGAAGTCGCCCAGCGCACGGAGACGCAAGAGCGAAAGTACGTACATCAGCTGGTGCAATTTATTAAAGATTGGGAGCCGAAGAGCGAGACGCGGAGTTTGCCCGAATTTTTGGAGTATCTGGATTACTTTGAGCAGGCGGGCGGAACATTGAGCCTGGAAGATGAGGCGCCGGGGGACGCGGTGCAGTTGATGACCGTGCACGGAGCGAAGGGGCTTGAATTTCCTCATGTGTTTCTGTTGCGATTGAATTCAGGGGCGTTCCCCGCAAGGAACCGATCACCCCTGTTTGAATTCCCCGACAGATTAATGAAGGAAGAGTTGCCGGAAGGTGATTTTCACATCCAGGAAGAACGGCGGCTGTTTTATGTAGCCATGACGCGCGCGGAAGAACGGCTGACGATCACAACTCTGACGGATAAGAAGGGCAGGGTCCCGGTCTTTGTAGAAGACATCGTGATGGAGCCTGCCATCAAGCGACGCGACGTATTGCAGACAGCTCCTGCAAAGAAGCCCGTCAGCTACAAGGCCCCCCCGGAGCCATCCGTCCGGGAATCCGAGCTTTTTCCTCTCAAAGAAGAGCCACCAAGACTGTTCACGCGGATAGCGCGCTGGGCAGAGCAATATCATCCAACGCCTGGAGAACCCCTGAGACTCAGTTCTTCAGCGGTTGAAAATTACCGGAAATGCCCACAGCAGTATGCATTCAGCTATTTGTGGTCGCTAAAGGAGGGACCACGGGCGATGTTGAGCTTCGGCAGCGTGGTTCATACGACCATCAAGAGGTTTATGAATCAGCTGAAGAAGGGCGCGATACTGCCATTCGAAGAGGTCCAACGGATCTATGAGACCGAATGGAGCAGTGCCGGATATGAGGACGAGTATCAGGAACAGGAATACAAGAAGGACGGCCTGGAACAGTTGAAGGTGTTCCATGCGGCAATGGTGGAAGAGGCCCCCACGATATTGGAGCAGGAGAAGCCGTTTGAGTTGCCGTTGGCGAATGACGTGATCTTGACCGGGAGGATGGATCAGGTAAACAGCCTGGGCGGCAACCGTGTGGAGATCGTCGATTACAAGACGGGACGTCCGAAAAAGGACGTGGATGCACGGAAGGATTTGCAGTTGAGCATCTATGCTCTGGCCGCCAAGGAGATTTTTGAGTGGAACCCGGTGCGGATGGTGTTCCATTACTTGCAGAGCAATCAGCGGCAGGAAACAACACGGGACGCGAAGCAATTAGCGGAAGCAGAGAAGATTGTGCAGGAAGCGGCTGCGAATATCCGAGCAGGGGCGTTTGCCGTGCAACCGGGGTTTGCGTGCAGGGGATGCGCCTATAAATTAATCTGTCCGGAGTTTGAGGTGGCAATGGGAACCCGGGAGTAATCTGCGATACGAATCCAAAAGAGCGAAGAAGGATATCTCACACGTGCCCGGCTGGACGGCCGGCATTGAACCTCGTTGCGGTCCGGCGTTCGGATGACAGATCATGCTGAAAAAGAAAACGCCCCGAAATTCTGGGGCGCTTCTAAACAAATTTTTTCAGTAGCTGTGTTACTTCTTTTTTGCTTTCTTTGCGGGCTTCTTTGCTTTCTTTGCCATTCTCGATTCTCCTTTACTTACGAATGACTGCTCCATTGTGCATTGGGTGCCGTTTGCCAGTTAATAGCGAACTTTCCCCTGCATCCCGTATACGAGTGCAAGGCGAAAGAGTCAAGAGTTATTCGCAGAAATCTAAAATGAGCAGAACTTTATTTTGGAGCTTCGGTAGCGAATGTTCCGCCGTAGTAGCCCTGACGGGTGAGAATTGTCAAACCTTCCCGACGTACTCGCACTTCTAAGGTATGGTAATCGACCTTGCGTTCGCCCTTTGGAGAAAACGCGAGTGTGTACTGATTGCGCGCCTGCTCGGTAATTCGCGAGTAGAACTCGTCGAAGGTGTTGCTCTTTGCGCCGTAGTACGTATCTCCCCCGGTGTCCTTCGAATAGCTGACGAGGCGTGTGAATTTGCGGTCGAAGTAGCTGGCGCCAGTGGCGATGGTGTAAACAGAGATGTTGTAGCGGAGAAGGAGGGCGAGAGTTTCATCGTACTTGTGGGTGTTGAATTTCGCGCCGTTTTGGCCGTCGCTGATCAACAAAATGATCTTGCGACGGTCTCGTGGTCGATCTTTCAACAGTTCACCTGCAGCATAGACAGCATCGTCAAGAGCAACTGTGGATTGACGACTGATCGCCTGCATACCCGCGTTATTCGGCGGCGCGCCAGGAGCCGGAATGTTGTTGATCGTGGGTCCATCAAACGGACCACCCGGCGGGGCTACAGAGGCACGCGACGATATCTCAGTACGCCTCAGCTCGGTAATCAGTTTGTCCTGATCCTTGGTAAAGCCTTTACCTGGATAGAAAAATTGATCGTATCGGCAAACATAGGTCTCGTCACTGGCCGCCAGCCCCCCGACAATGGAGCGGAGACTAGGCTCAACCTGATCAGCATCTTTCGATTTGAGATCATTGTCGATCAGGACGACAAGAGAGAGTGGAAACGCTTCGATCGTGAAGAAATCGATGCGCTGTTCGACGTTGTCTTCAAAAATACGGAATTCGTCTTTTTTGAGGTCTGGAACAAGATTGCCTTGTTTGTCCTTGACGGTGACGGGGAGGACAACGAGCGTAGGATTCAGAACGATTCGGGTCGGCGAGTCGGATGGAATGGATTGCGGGTTTACGGGCGATTCTGGCGCGGGAGCAGGCGAGGACGAGGGCGGGCGCGGGGGAATCGTCGTCGACGGGGGCGGGTTAATCGGTTTTGGAATCGGCGTCGATGGTAACGGTTCTTGAGCCATACTGTTGGCAGCGGACAGCAGGCAGCACTGCACCAAAACCAGTAGTACGATTTTGCGTAGACAATTAAAGGTCATGAGGCCAAACTTTCCGAGATTCGATAGAATAACTGAGCTTACCCTAGTGGTACCGTATGACGCATCCCGCAAGGCGGCAGGTTGCATCGAACTCGACAGGGCCTGCCAAAGTGCAGACTTCTTGACGGCAAGCAGCGACGACCATAGGCAAAGACCTATTAAGGATACCGAGAAACCGTGAAATCCGGAAAACAACACAGTACGAAAATTGCGAAAACGGGTATAGCCCAGGTATTGGCGTGGGCGGCAGCACTGGCTCTGGCAGTGCCGGCTGTGCCGGCGACACAGCAGGACCAGCAAGGGCAAGGTCCCGTGATCAAGTCGGAAGTAACTTTGGTCAACCTGTTTGCCACGGTCCGCGACAAGAACCACCGGGTAGTCACTGATCTGAAACAGGATGATTTCAAGGTTTACGAGGATGGACGCGAGGAAAAGATTGCGTTTTTCTCAAAAGAGATGCAATTGCCGATCACCTTGGGACTTCTCTTGGATACGTCAGGCAGCGAACAGTTCATGCTGGGTTCGATTCAGGATGCGGGCGCACGTTTTATGCACCGCGTGCTGAAGAAGGGCGACGAGGCTATGGTGATCTCGTTCGACTCCGACGTGGACCTGTTATCCGATTTTACGGACGACAAGGCGATTCTGGATCGCGCGATCAGTAAAGCGCGAATTAATATTCCAGGTGGAGGGATGATGGCGGGCAACCCCGGTCCGGTTGGCGGTTCTTCGAATATTACCGGAACAGCCCTTTATGATGCGATTTACCTGGCGTGTGGAGAGAAATTGAACGGTGAAGCGGGTCGCAAGGCGATCATTATCGTGACCGATGCGCAAGATGAAGGCAGCAAGGTGCGATTGGAAGAAGCGGTAGAAGCTGCGCAGAGAACCGATACGGTGATTCACATCCTGTTGGTGGCTGACCCGCGGTATGGCGGCAACGTCGGCGTGGCACATAAGTTGACGGAAGATACCGGCGGACGTTTGATCATCGTAAATTCGGACAAACGGATGGAAGAGGCCTTTGACCAGATTTCCGAGGAACTGCGAAGCCAGTACACGCTGGGATACTATCCAACCAATACGGCGCGGGACGGAAAGTTCAGGAAAATAAAAGTGGATATGACAGGCAAAGACTTGAAGGTACTGGCAAGAAAAGGGTATTACGCGCCAAAGAGCTAAGTTCGAAAAAACGGGATCGTTTCAGCGACTGATCAGGATAATTCCCAGAAAGATGGCTACGATCCCGAGCCACTGTAATTTCGAAACGCGTTCCTTTAGTACCAACGCAGCCAGGCCGACCGTGACAGCGCCGTAAAGAGAAGCTAGAACGCTCACGACCGATATCTGCTCGAGTCGCATTCCCCAATTGTTCAATACGTAAGCACCCGTATCGAGAACCCCTATCCCGAGGATCCAGTGCACATCCTGCTTTGTTGGCGGAGTCATCGGTTTCCCCGCCACCAGCATGACCAGCGCCGTTCCGACAACGCTGGTTAGCCGGACGAGCCAGACGGTTTGTACTGCTCCAACGATAGGTACAATGCGGATTCCCAGTAGCCAGAACATTATCCCGAAACCGAGGGCGGAATAGAGGGCCCAGCCTATGCCCAGATTCTTTTTTCGGCTTTGCGTTCCTTCGTCGATTGAGTTGACGTCGCCCGGGATGGATTCACCCCCGGCGACAAGGACAACTCCTGAGATCGCCAGCGCCATGCCTGCGAGTCGAACGGCTGTTAATTGCTCGCCGGTGAGCACCGATAGAAGCATCGTCAGAACGGGATAGCTTGCGGAAACCGGTGCAACGATCGACATCTTGCCGATTTCGAAGGAGCGGTAGAGTGCGAGAGTAGAGGATGTGTTTAGGCAGCCGGCGAGAATGCCCCAGAGCCATGGACGCATGCCAGATCCGTCGGTTAAGTGGCCCCAACCGCCTCCCAGTCCGATCCTCATCAGCAAGGTAAGCAAGATGAAGCCGCACAACTGCATGAACAGCATCGTGCGGAAAGTGCCAATCCTTCGAGTGGAGAATCGGGCGCAAAAATCCGCGCTTCCCCAGGACAGCGCGGTGGCAAGACCCAGCAGAATTCCCATCGTGCGTTACGATTTTGCTTTTTTGGGTAACGGCAGCCCAAGCTCGGCCATAACTTTCTGAAGATCTTTCCATACTTCACTTTTCGCGGCCGGATTTCGTAATAAATAGGCGGGATGGTAGGTGGCCATCAATTTGTGGCCATGCCAATCCATCCATTCGCCGCGGAATTGTGAGATGCCCCGCTTGGTGGCAAGCAATGTCTGTGCGGCAACGGCGCCCAGGCAGACCAGGACTCTTGGCTCGATCACGTCGAGCTGGCGCATGAGGTAGGGCGAGCAGCTGGAAACTTCGTCATCTTCTGGCTTACGATTATCAGGCGGGCGGCACTTTACCACGTTGCAGATATAAACGTCTTCCCTCTTCAATCCCATCGCTTCGATCATCTGGGTCAGGAGTTTTCCAGCGCGACCGACAAACGGAATTCCCTGTCTGTCTTCATCGGCACCCGGTGCTTCACCGACAAATACGAGTTTGGCCTTGTGATTACCATCCCCGAACACTATTTTGTTCCGGCCTTTATGGAGCTTGCATCGGGTGCAATCGCCAATGTCCTCCCTGATCCGGAGGAGAGTGTCGCCCTTGATTTTTGCGACCTCCGCAAACAATTCAGCAGGCGTTCCGCCCTGAAACGGCGCAAGTGTAAGCCCGGTATCTCTTTCTACGGATTTGGATGACGCGGTCTTGCGCAAACGGAGCTCCTCTTCCAGAAGGCCAGGCGGACGTTCGGCCGGGCTGTCGGGCGTTGTGGTAACAGGATGAAAAAGTTGGGCTGCTGGCCGGACTTTGTAGAACAGATGGATGCCGAGGTCTTCGTAATAGCGGAGGCGCGCTTCGAACTTCCTCCGCAGGTCGTCAGCAGGACTATCAGAGACGCTCACTTACTCGCCCGCTCCGCGCAGGATGTGATTTCCACGGGGAATCGCGCGCAGGCGCAGTGCTTCATCGAGGATGCGGTTAGCCACTTCGGTCTTGGATAATTGGGGCAACGCGACTTCACGGCCATCACGTGCAAAAAACGACACGACGTTCGTGTCGAGATCAAAGCCCGCCCCTTCGACCGTAATATCGTTCGCGACGATGAGATCCGCATTCTTGACCGCGAGCTTTTTGCGCGCGTTTTCAGCGATGTGATCTGTTTCCGCGGCAAAACCGACCACGAGTCGATCGCCTTTGTTTTGCGCGACGGTGGCGAGAATGTCGGGATTCGGTTCGAGGCGAATGGTCAGCGATTCATCGGTGCGCTTAATTTTCGACGTAGAAGGTTCGGCAACTCGATAATCAGCCACAGCGGCGGAAAAGACGGCGACTGTGCTGAGAGGAAAGTATGTTTGAGCCGCGTGGAGCATTTCGATTGCGGTGCGGACGTTAACGCGATCGACGCCTTTCGGGGTCTCAAGCGAAGTCTGTCCGGAGATTAAAACAACGTGAGCGCCTCGCGTCGCGGCTGCCTCGGCAATCGCGTAACCCATCTTTCCCGACGAGCGATTTGTCAAGAACCTCACAGGATCAATATCTTCGCAGGTCGGGCCGGCAGTGACCAAGACTGATTCCGAGGTCAGATCGTGCTTTGCCAGCACGATTTGCTGAATCGCCTTCACAATTTCTTCTTGCTCCGCGAGTCGACCAGGGCCGGTCATTCCGCAAGCGAGATAGCCCTCGCCAGGTTCAACGATGCGTGCGCCACGCGCGCGTAGTACAGCGAGATTTGCCTGTGTGGCCGGATGCTGCCACATATTTACGTTCATTGCGGGGGCAAGAACGACCGGAGCCGTCGAAGCTAGATACAATGTGGAAAGAAAATCATCGGCGATTCCCTGCGCAAATTTGGCCAGAATATCCGCGGTTGCAGGCGAAACAACCAGCAGATCAGTCCGTTGCGCAACAGCGATATGCTCAATGGCACTTTCGAGGTTGGCTTCCCCATTGCCACTGCCTTCCGCGACAAACAAATCAGTGATTACCTTTTGTCCGCTGAGAGCCGCAAAGGTCAGAGGAGTGATGAATCGACGCGCGGCGCGCGTCATCACCACCTGAACGGAGTGCCCTTCTTGCTGGAGACGGCGGACGAGTTCGGCGGACTTGTAGGCCGCGACCCCGCCGCTTATGCCGAGGGTGATACGCATGGCTACCTCGCAGGCGCTACTTCTTGCGCTTGCTGTCCTTCTCAGCTTCCTTCTCACCCGGCTCGGTGTAATCGTACTCAATCAAGCCGTGGTTCACTTCTTCGCAGGCAATCCGAGTCGCCTTTTGCGTGCGCTGATTGTCTACGAGCGGCGGAGCCCCGGCCATCAGTTGCCGGGCACGACGCGCAGCCAGAACAACATAGGCAAACTGGCTCTGCGGAGCTTTCATTTGCACGGCCATTCTTTCTTACCCCCCAAACGTTGCCAACAATTGCTCAACTCGATCGCGGCGCCGGTCGTTCCTGCAGCGCAAGGCCAGAACTACGGCTTGCGCTTCTTGGCTCGCCCGCTCCACGTCGTCGTTCACTATACAATAATCGTAAAACTCTTCGCTGGCGACGATCTCGGCCCTTGCCTTTGACAATCGCCTCGCAATCTCTTCGTCTGAATCCTGGCCTCGACTGCGTAACCGGTGTTCGAGTTCTTCGCGCGATGGCGGCAAAATAAAAATGGCCACCGATTCCGGCAATTTTTCTTTTACCTGCGCCGCCCCCTGGACGTCGATCTCCAGAACCAGATCCAGTCCCTTGGCCCGGGATTCATCAAGCCACTTCTTGGGCGTGCCGTAGGAATGCTTGCCGAAAACACGCGCGTACTCGAGAAACTCGCCCCGTGCGACCATAGCCTCAAAGGTCTCTGGGGAGACAAAATCATAGCATTTTCCACTGGCCTCAGTCCCGCGACGGGCCCTTGTAGTACACGATACCGAAGGCATGGTCCCAGGTAACTCCAGAATCTTCTGTACCAGCGTGGATTTGCCCGAGCCAGATGGCCCGGAAACGATCAACACCAGTGGCGCAAGAGCTTGTCTCCCTGTCATTCCAGATTTTGAACCTGTTCCCGCAATTTTTCGATTTCTGCCTTGATCTCGAGCGATAGTCCGGTCACGGCCAGCGCTTCACTCTCGACTCCCGGCGTTTTAGAAAGCATGGTGTTGGCTTCGCGGTGCATTTCCTGTAAAAGGAAATCCAACTTCTTGCCGACCTCACCGGCCCCGTCAACCAACTTCCTGAACTGTAGCAGGTGACTACGCAATCGGTCCAATTCTTCACTGATATCGCTCCGCTCGGCAAGCAATGCAGCTTCTTGCGCGACTCGGCCGGAATCCACATTTACTCCGCTGAGCAGTTCACGCAAGCGGCTTTCCAGTCGCCGTGTAAACATGGGCTGCAGGGTATCGACCAGAGCCCGGGCCTTTTCGGCTTGCTCGCTGATGCGCGTCAGACGAGTCCGCATTTCTTCGGCGAGGTGACGGCCTTCAGCGCGACGCATCTCATCCATCTTATCCAGCGCTTCGCCCAAATATCTCGTAAGCTCCTTACCGAGCGCTTCCTGTTCTTCATCGGTTTCAGGAAGTGACGGGCCCAAACCCCCGACGACTCCGGGCAACCGGAGCAACGCCACCAAATCCAATTCAGTTTTCGCATCGGTTAGTTTTTGCAATTCCCGCGCGGCCCCGAGATACGCTTCGAGCAATTCCCGATTCACATGGACTGGCGCAGATTTGCCTGGCTCGACGTTCACATGCACGTCAATATGGCCGCGATGGACCTTTTCGCGAACTGACTGGCGCAGGCGCAGTTCGTAAGGCTCCAGAGAATCCGGCAGGCGCAACTTTACTTCAAGGAATCGGTGATTGACACTCTTCACGCTCACTCGGATCGACAACCCATCGTGTTCCCCGCGAACCATCGCGTAGCCGGTCATCGAACGGCACTCGGCCGGCCCCTTCGCTGGGGCGTTCACTTTATTACCCAATTCTGTCTTCACAGTCATCAGTTTTCACTCGCCTTCCCTGGCTCAAAATTGTCCACTTCTGCAGGAGCGAGTACTTCTTCGGTAAATTGCAATTCGTGCAGTCGAGCGTAGGTCCCGCCATTTGCCAACAGATCCGCGTGGGTACCACTTTCACGGATCTGGCCATCCTCCAAAACGAGGATTTTATCGGCTTTGCGGATTGTACCTAAGCGGTGCGCAATCACAAAGGTCGTGCGACCGACCATCAGGTTGCTAAGAGCGCGTTGCACGAACAATTCGGACTGAGAATCAAGTTCAGAGGTAGCTTCGTCCAGGATCAGAATCGGTGAATCCTTCAGAATGGCGCGGGCAATCGCAATTCTCTGACGCTGGCCACCGCTTAATCGGGTGCCACGTTCCCCGATCACCGTATCGTAACCTTGCGGCAGCTCCATGATGAAATCGTGCGCGAGCGCGGCTTGCGCAGCCATCCTGATATTCTCCCGGGGCACCTGCGTCAGTCCGTAGCAAATATTATTCTGCACCGTGTCGTGGAATAGGATGTTCTCCTGCGTGACTATGGCTATTTGACTCCGCAAGGAACGGAGTGTCACCCCGCGGATATCTTTGCCATCGATGCGAATTGCGCCAGAATTCACTTCGTAAAAGCGCGGGATCAGATTTACGAGCGTCGTCTTGCCAGCACCGCTCGAACCGACAAACGCAACAACTTCGCCGCGGCGAGCTGCGAAACTTATACCTTTGAGTATCGGGGAATCTTCGTAGGAAAAACTGACGTCCTCGAATTCGACTTCTTCGGCGAAAGGAGGCATTTCAATCGCGGAAGGAACATCCTGTTCTTCTTCGGTCAAATCAAGATAGGCGAAAACCTGAGAAGTAGCACCCTGGGCCTGCTGGAATTGCTGATAAACTGCCCCGAAGCGCTTCACTGGCTCGTAGAGTTTGAAAAGCGCATAGACAAAGACAAAAAACATCCCGGCGGTCATCTGTTGGTGGAGGATTTTATCCCGCGAATAAAGCAACAGAAGTGAAATAACGACAGGAACGAGCATGTCCATCAAGGGGGATGTTCCGACTTGCGCGCGGACCCATCTCATCGTCTCCCGCAGAAGACGCTTCGCGGCGGCATGGAATTTGGCGACTTCGAAATCTTCCATGCCAAACGCCTTCACGATCCGGTTGCCACCCACTGTTTCCTGCAGGATCTGGTTCAGATCGCCCAATTTGGATTGGCTGCTCTCGACAGAGCGGCGAATTCGCCGTCCCAAATTAGCCACGGGCCAGAGTACCAGCGGCAGCAGGATGCCGCAGGTCAGTGTCATTTTCCAATCGATATTCAGGAGAACGACCAAAAAACCCAGGAAGAGAAACGTCTGGCGGAAGATATCGGCGAGATATTCCGAGAGTGCTGGGCGGGCGCGCTCCACATCGTTGATGACCGCGGACATGATTCGGCCGGTTGGCTGATGCTGAAAGAACGCTATCGGCAGCCGAATTATCTTTTCATATAGTCCGTTCCGCAGATCAGTGATGGCGCGATGGCCGACAAATTGAATCAGGATGCTTCCACCGTATTCGGTGATGGATTTCACAAAAAAGAAAAGCAAAAGGGAGATCGACACCACCGCCCAGACGTTGTGAATGGAGTGAGGAAACAATCTGTTGAGATACAGCGACGGGCCACCCCGCCAGGTGGTGAACAAAACAACATTGGAATCCGGCGCGCCAGGATTAAGCACTCTATCCACGATAGGCTTGATCAGCAGGGCGATCAGAGTTTCAGAGATGCCGCTGACGGCGAGCAAGACCACGCCTAAGCTCAGCGAAAGGCGATAAGGCTTGACATAGCTGAGCAGCCGGTTTACGCGTGGCGATAGAAAAGGCCCCACTACAGTCACTCCAATGTGCTCAAATTCTCTACTTGGTACGCTATTCGCGCCCAAGAGGCGTGTCAAGTTTTGCGGGCTGGATTTATCCAGGGATATTCTTATATCGATGACTATTCGAACAAATCTGACCTACTTGTCGATATCTCGGTGCAGCAGCCGGGCCGGCAACCCGCGCTGATCGAGTGCCTTTTTCATCCACTCCGCCATCATTACTGACCGGTGTTTCCCTCCGGTGCAGCCAAAGGCAATCGTCAGGTAGCTCTTTCCCTCTTCGATATAGTGCGGCAGGAGATAGGTAAGCAAACTCTTCATACGCCGCAAGAATTCACCGGTCTGCGGAAATGATTGAATGTACTGGCGTACTTTTCGATCTCTCCCTGTGAACGGTCGCAGCCTTGGAACGAAATGGGGGTTGGGCAGGAAACGTACGTCGAACATCAAGTCGGCGTCAGTTGGAACACCGTACTTGTAACCAAAACTGACCAGCGAGACAAGCATGGGTCGTTTGTTGTCACTCTTAAAGCGCTCGGTAACGAAGTGGCGCAGCTCATGAACGTTGAACTGCGACGTATCAATGACGATGTCGGCGAGTTTCCGGATCGGCTCCATCAGCAGGCGTTCGTGTTCTAGACTCTCGCGAACAGAGAAATCCCGGCCTAGGGGATGGGGACGGCGAGTTTCGCTATATCTGCGAAGCAAGGCGTCCTCGTGCGCTTCAATAAACACCAGTATGATCGGACGATCGCGGCGCAGGTGGCGCAGCAGACCAGGCAGCTTCTCCAGTTGCAGTCCTTCGCGCGCATCAACGAGCAGCGCGGCGCGAGCGAAGTCTCCTTGCCCGGCTGCGTGCAATTCAGCGAAAATCGGGATTAATTCGACCGGCAGATTATCGACGCAATAAAAGCCCATGTCTTCAAAGGATTTAAGGACGGTACTTTTACCGGAGCCGGAGAGGCCCGTGAGAATGACCAGTTGCTTGCCAGAATTTCCCTTGCCGAGCTTCTTACGCGGTGTGTGCTTGGTTGGCAAAAATCAACTCTTCACCCGACGTTGATGCGTGCTCGGGATTCTCATGTCTTCCCGGTATTTTGCCACAGTGCGCCGCGTGACGTGAATGCCGGCTTCGTCCAATTTCTTGGCGATTTGCTCATCAGTCAACGGCTTTGCGCCATCTTCCTCGTCGATCATTTTCTTCACGAGGCGTTTGAGAGTTTGCAGGGACATTCCGCCGCCCTCGGGCCCGTTGACAGCTTCGCTGAAAAACGAACGAAGTTCCATGACGCCCTGCGGGGTGTGTGCGTACTTGCTGGCGACCGCACGGCTGACGGTCGAGGGATGTACACCTACCTCTTCGGCTACTTCCTTAATCATCATCGGTTTCAGAGAATCAGCGCCCTTGTCGAGGAATTCTCCCTGGCGCGCAATGATTGACTGGCAGACGCGCAAAATAGTGTGCTTGCGCTGCTCAATGTTCTTCATCAACTGAATTGCAGCCGTAAAGCGCTCCTTGACGTAATTGCGAACTTCCTTGTCAGCAGCATCACGCACGAGCAAGCGGCGATAGGTAGGACTCAAGCGCAATTGCGGCATGTCATCTTCGTTCAAGAAAACCTGCCACTGATCATCCATCTTCCGGAAGTAGACATCAGGCTCAACCAGGCGCGGTTCGGTCTTGTTGTAGCGAAGTCCGGGGCGAGGGTCTAGTTTCTTAATCGACTCAATGGAGTGCTTGATGATGTCCATCGGGCGATTGAGCGCGCGTGCGATTTCCTTCAGTTGGTTGGATTGCACCTGCTTCAGGTGATCGGAAACAATCTGATGGGCCAGCGTATTTTGCGGATCAAAAGCCTTCAGTTGGAGCAGCAGGCATTCCCGAAGGTCTCGTGCACCAACCCCGATGGGGTCGAAGTCCTGCACGACGGCGATGGCATCATCGAGATCGTCCTGAGAGTACTTGCCATTCTGCATCAACTCTTCCGTGGACGCGGTCAAATAACCATTTTCGTCCAGGTTGCCGATGATTTCTTCCACCAGGTCGCGAACTTTTTCTGAACAGATCGTAACGCTCAGCTGCCACTCGAGATGGTCTGTCAGACCGGAGGGTGAAGAGAGAAATTTTTCGAATGATGGTCGCTCGGAAATTTCGCGTTCCTGGGATTTTCCGCCGTCGCCACCGGTGTCGAGATATTGGTTGAAGAAGGTGCCGACGTCGAACTCGTCAAAAGGATTGGACTCGGCCTTTTCCGGCACTTTTTCCGTCTCGGCTTTCAAAAATGTTTCGTCACTGTAGTTGTCGCTGACAGTAGGTTCTTCGGATTGCTCTTCTAGGACAGGGTTGGCGATCATTTCCTGGTTGATCATCTCGCGGAGTTCGAGACGGTTCAGCGCCAGGACGCTGACCATTTGTACCAGTCCTGGCGTCAGAATCTGCTTCTGCGTCACCCGTAAATTTAATTTGAGTCCCTGCCAGGCCATGTGCCGTTCTTCTCAATCCTAGAATACGACTAATTCAACCGGAAGTTGTCTCCCAGGTACACGCGTCGAACCTCCGGGTTAATGCTTAACTCCTCGGGCGTACCACTAGCCATTATTTTCCCATGATTTACGATGTACGCGCGGTCTGTTACGGTTAGTGTTTCGCGCACGCTATGATCGGTAATCAACACGCCGATACCGGATCGGCTGAGGTCCCGAATCAAATCCTGTAAATCGCGGACCGTTAGCGGATCGATGCCTGAAAACGGCTCGTCGAGCAGTATGAACGATGGCTGCAAGGTCAGGGAGCGGGCAATTTCCAGCCTGCGGCGTTCACCGCCCGATAGCATGTATGCCTTGCTCTGTCGCACCGTTTCCAGACCCATTTGCGCGAGCAGTTCTTCCAGGCGATCGCGCTGCTGCTCTGGAGTTAGAGGCAAGGTTTCCAGCACCGCCAGCAGGTTTTCTTCGCTGGTAAGTTGCCGAAACACAGAAGGTTCCTGCGGCAGGTAGCTGATACCGCTGCGCGCCCTTAAGTACATGGGCAGGTCGGTGATTTCCTCGTTATTCAGCAAAACTCGTCCGGAATCGGGCCTGGCCAGGCCCACAATCATGTAGAAAGTTGTGGTTTTCCCTGCCCCGTTTGGGCCTAGCAAACCCACCACTTCACCTTGGCCTATTTCGATCTCAATGTTGTCAACGACTTTGCGTCCACGGTAGGATTTACTAAGGTCGACGCCTTGCAGTGTGGGCATTCAGAACCAATAAGGGGATCTTGAGCGATCCGGTTATCTCTGGACTCGGTGTTTGGTCAATGTACGCAAGCCATTTCCCGAATCCACGATGATCGTATCACTCGCAATATAGAAGGTCAATTCACGGCCCCGGGTCATGCCCTCGGTGGTATCGTAAATTGTAGGATTTCCACCGCTTAGCACAAATTTCTGGTCCTGGGCGGTGTAAACGCCCGTGTCGGCCGTGGCTCGCCGGTCCGATTCCTCGACCTCTACATCTCCCTTTCCGACTGCTCGCGAAATCTGAGAGACTCCCTCGTCCTTTCCCTCCCCTGCCTTGGTAAAGAACAGATCGAGAGTGGAAGCGCGCATCTTCTGGTCCGGGGATTGCACGACGACGTTTTCGTCCAGTCGGGCCCGGTTTTCGGCGTCGAAGTAAGCCAATTTGCCTGAGCTCACGTGCCACAAGACCGGGACCTTGCTCGCAGAATTTGCGGATGGAGCTTGCGGAAAAGCACCGCGCACGTTGCCGATGGCGTTTACCGTCCGGGTCTCTTTCAGCAACTCGATCGAGTCTGCCTCGAGCACGGAGGGCCCCTGCCACATGCGGGCGTGACCGGAGTAAAGGGCGCGACCGGTCTTCGAATTAGCCTCGAGGCGTTCCGAAGAGAGATTCGCAGGGCCGTTGCTAAGCTGAACATTCCCGGATTTAGCGGAAAAATCGGTTGAACGGACAGCGCCTTCAGCACGCATGTTTCCGCTGTCCTGGTAGAAGATCATCTTTGCTGCGTGAGTTTCGCTGCTTGCGTCCCGTACGACCGTCTTGCCAGTGAGAACTGCGGTCTGCGGATCTCGAACCATCACGGCTTCCTCGGCCTCGGCACTGCGGTCGGATTCCTTCAGGTGCACATTTCCATGTAGGTTGATCCGTAACCACTGTCCGCCCGAACCCAGCAGAACGACTCCACTGTTCGCGCTGGCGCGTTGCGTTGGGCGATCTTTCATCTCACGTACGGTTTGTACTGAGCCGTCAGCAGTGGCCTGCTGGACCCTGCCCTTGATGCCAAAATCCGCGGCCAATTTATCGGCCTCGAGTTTCGAGTAGACACCTTCGGCGTCGGTCCATTCCATGGTCCCATGAGAGACGGTCTGTCCATGCTGGAGCCGACTGTGTTCTCCGGGTGGCGGACTGTTGAAATCCAGTTTCATGGCGTTTGACTTGAGCGTGCGCACAGCTGTGCTCTTCGAATCGTGGGTATCCAGGCGCACGCCTCCTCGCAGGTTGAGAAATTTGGGCTCATTTATCTTCGGCCACATTTCAAGCTCCGCCGTGTCCGCATTCATGTTGCCGTCGGGAGAGCGCCATTCGACCTTGCCTACTGCGTTCATGCCGCTGATCCAGCCTTGTGGGGAAAACTGCGAGCTAAGTTTTTCCGCACTGACGCTGGAATTACCCTTCTCATCGTGCACCGATACTACCGGCGTCAGGTTCCTGCTGCCCTGTTCCGCAACTGCGGTCCTCACATTGAATGCACTATCCAGCCACAGGGTTAGTTGCCCGGACTTCAAATCCTGTGATTTGGTCTTTGCCTCAACCGGTCCATCCAGAAACAGTTTGCGGACGTCTCGTTCAAATAGAAGGCTGCTGCCGGTAATCTCAACGGGATTTTTTTCCCCAGATGGTGGTTTCCCTGTTCTTTTGACGGCAGAGGCATCCAGTTCGATCCATACATCGCGGATTAACCGAAGCTGGCCTTCTTCCGACATGTAAACCGCACCGACTCCAGTTCCCTTTCCGTTGGTAAACGAGAACTTCACAGGCTGCACAGTCTGTGCATGGCCATTTGCCCGTTCAAAGGTGACTCCGCTCGTTTCCACCGTCGCCAAGCCAACTGGTCTGCCCCCCTGCTGTTTCGTCAGCTCGGCATCTGCAGCGCTTTGCAGTTCCATGATCACTTGGCCGCTGCATTGAATGCTTCCATCGGCTTTGGCGTAGCGGCAACTTTGCGTGCGCATCACGTCGTGGCGGTCGCCCTTTTTGCCGAAGGCAGTGACGACGACTTCCTCGAGCAGGCTGGCGTCCTGTCCGCGGAAGTCGGTCGATTTGGAAGCATGGACGGTGTATACGATGCGCTCGCCATCGCCTTGTGAAAAAGTGATTCCGCTCGATTGTCGCTCGACATCGAGGGGTGGGGCGGGAGGGGCCTTTTTCGTTTCACGATGAGCGACCCATTTGCGTTGGAGGTAAATGCCGCCGGTTATTCCCGCG
Organism: Candidatus Acidiferrales bacterium; assembly: GCA_963723725.1. Classification (GTDB taxonomy): domain Bacteria; phylum Acidobacteriota; class Terriglobia; order Acidiferrales; family UBA7541; genus Acidiferrum. The sequence continues at coordinate 466,575 of CAVRSA010000003.1, read as the reverse complement.
AGTATAAAAGCCAAGAGGGCGGATAGACGTGCAAATCTGGCGGCTTCACTTCTCTTCATGAGTTCAGTTAATCAGAATTTCTCGAGCGTGTACACATCCCGAGCGAGCAAGAAGAAAACTAGCCCGCAGCTTCGCTGGTTGCGGGTAATGAAGGTAGGATGCCCATATTGGCGGCGGCGACACTATCTCGGTTAGTGTTTTTGACCAGGTACATGGCTTCATCGGCCAAATGCAGCAACCCTTCTTTGGTTTTTGAATCGCCAGGATACGCGGCAACCCCCACACTGGGTGTCACCTTGATATTCAGCCCTTCGGCGGTAAGCCAGGTTGTTTCGCGAATCAGTCGGTGCAGACGCCGGGCAACGTAAATTGCATTTTCCTTTGAAGTTTGCGGGAGCAAGATTACAAATTCGTCCCCGCCATAGCGAAATGCAAAATCGATGAGGCGGCAGTTCGTTTTCAGTGCGTCACCCATTTCGGCGAGCAGCCGCGAGCCGACCAAGTGTCCATGCGTATCGTTCACCTGCTTGAAATGATCCAGATCAATGAAAACAATTGAGAATTCGTAGTTATAACGCTGCGAACGGTAGATTTCGGTGTCCAGAATAAACCCCATGTGCCGGGCATTATAAAGGGACGTGCAATCATCTTTGATCGTGAGCTCGTGAATGCGCTTAACATGCCTCGCATTTTCGAGTGCGATCGCGGCAAAGTCGGAGAGAGCTTCCAGCAACTTCAAGTCACGCGGATCGAAGCCGTCCGGACCTACGCAGTTGATCAATTCGATTACCCCAAGACAGGTGTCTCGGAACTTAACCGGTACGGCCACGATCGACCGTGTCTCCATTTTTGTTTTTTCGTCGACCTTGCCAAAGAAACGGGTATCTTTGCTTGTGTCCGGCACGATAACTACTTCGCCGTGTTGGGCAACCCATCCCCCTATCCCCTGACCCATCTTGATACGAACATCCTTCAAGGCTTGCGAGGCCTTGCCAACTGCCAGCTCAAAGTAAAGTTCTTGTTTCGCTTCGTCTAGAAGCAGCAGCGACCAGTTATCTGGCCGCAGGAACTCATCAATCTTTTCCATAATCGTACGAAGTACTTGATCAAGCTGCAGGGAAGACGTAAGGGCTTTTCCCAACTCTTGAAATACAGCGATCTCTCCGGCTTCGCGCTGTTCAGAAGGCACACCTGCATTGCGCCGGCGTTCGACTGTCGGAAACTGTTTGATGTCTTCAACGCCCACTAAACTTGTTCTCCCTGGCCGGTCGTTGTTCGGCCGTTCAGCTTAGCACCGCTCCCGCTGCTCACACTTCTACCTACTCTTACTATGCTCGCCAGTATAGGCACTCCCGAAAATGCGGCGCAACCTTCTCGTAGAACAGGCGTGGCTATCTTGCCATCGTTCGTTTTTTGCTCATCCCGCACGGTCGCTCATTAACTTCAACAGTATTTTCTCTTGGCTCAATACATTTTTTCATGTAACGGACAGTAATCCTGTAATACTCCCCTTGTATATTGCTGGCTTCCTGAGGCACTATTCAAATTGCCCAGGGAAAGATTGGTAAGAGAACGTGTTCCAGCGCAAGGGTCCTTCCCGTCGCATGACGTCACGCATCGTTTTATCGCAAGACACCTACGTATATTGGGATTGTAAAGGACGCGAGGATATCTCACGCGTTCGCGATCTAAGCCCCCGGGGGCTATTCATCGAAACTCCAAGGCATTTCCCGGCCAGGACCGAGACCAAACTCCATTTCCTGGTGGAAGAGGGCGAAATTAACGCACAGGCCGTGGTTTGTCACACTCAGTCACCTGGTGGACTTGGCCTCAAATTCGTTTCGGTCAGAGAAGAACATCACCGCCGGCTCGCCGCGCTCATCAATCGTCTACGAAGCCTGACTTGATGATTCGAAATAGAAGGACCAGGAAACGGAACGCTTATATTGCCGTGCCCCCTGGGCCCAGCCCGAGTATTCGTCGCGCCAACCCTCCAAGCACAGGATACTCGGCCCATTCACCGCGTCCTGCTTTAATCCCATAGACGATTGCAACCGTTATCAACAGTACCCAGAGACCCATCATCGCCAGCCAAATCAGTGGGAGCACGACAAAAATTGCCGGAGGAGGGGGTGCGTTTTTGGGGGCTGGGTGCATCACAACGCTCGAGAAAATAATGCAGAACCACGCTACCATCACGATGCCAAAAACAATCATTTGCAGAACCTGCAGAAGCAGTGCCTGCAATGCGTGAAAAGACACGAATTTCGATTCGCGCTTAATGATCAGAATCATCAAGGGTGCTATCCACCAACCGACCAATTGCAATACGTGAGCCAGCGTCGCCATCGTGCGCTCGTCTTGACTGGGGGCTTCAATGGCCAGTCCCGTGGTGTTGTGAACTGGAAATTGCGCGCCGGCCATTCTATCTCCTGTTAACTTCCAATCAAGCTCGGCCAGGAACGGCTGAAAACGACCGGTGATTCTCATTTTAAGGCAAACCTGGCCTTGGTTTAGTCAAAGCGGCAGCGACTTACTCGGAATGTATTAATTCTTTCGGTTCACCCGATATCTTATCGGTTGTGCCCCTGCCGCCGTTCCCGCAGGATGCTTTGGATAGCAATCTCTCTCGGCCGAATGACTCTAGCTCCAAATATATCCGCTCGAATCAAAAAGGAGACTTATCCCTATGATGAAGTCAAAAATCGCACTGACCGCAGTTCTGGCTGCAGGACTGTTAGGAGTAGCCGCGCTTGCGCAGAAACCGGTCGACAATGTTAATGCGCAGAAGCACCCGAATCTTGCGGCAGCTCAGCGACTTTCCCAACAGGCGTGGGAAAAAATATCAGCCGCGCAGCAAGCCAACGAATGGGACATGCAGGGGCACGCCGCCAAGGCTAAGGACCTGCTGGACCAAGTGAACAAGGAGTTGAAACTCGCTGCCGAGACCGCGAACAAGAACCACAAGTAAACTGAATCTTCCCAAGAAATGAAACGCCCGTTCCGGTGCACCGGGACGGGCGTTTTCTGCTGTTTCCAGCTGTAAGAAGTTTACGACTTTTCGTTGATTTGCTTACTGAAGGGAACGGAGCAGTGAATTTCGGTGCCGGCACCGGGTTCGGAACGCACCGTTATCGAGCCATTCACCAGGTTAATACGCTCCCGCATGCTGATGAGACCCAGCCCACCGCTGTGGACCCCCGCTTCCGCTTCGAATCCAACACCGGTATCGCAAACCGCCAGATGGATGGAACCCGATTTCCCAAATAACTGCACCTGAATCTCGTTCGAGCAACTGTGTCTGATGCAGTTGCGCAGAGCCTCCTGTGCAACTCGAAATAAGCAGGTGGAAATTCCTTTCGGCAGCGGATGGGGCACGTCATGGTGGGTGAATTCTATTCTCACTTTGTGATGGTCGGAATATTCACGGCAAAGACTTTGTAAGGCCGCGGTGAAGCTGAGCAGTTCCAGGACCTGTGGGTGAAGTTCGTGACAGATAGTGGCTACGCCGTTTAGGATTTCTGTCGCGCGTGCCTGCAATTTGTTCTTGAGCTGACTGATTCCTTCGCGAGTTTGTAACGGGATACCTTCCAGTTCCTCCAACTCGATCATCAATAAGGCCAGACGCTGGTTGATGTCGTCATGAAGATCTCTTGCAATTCTTGTTCGTTCTGATTCCTGTGCATCGATGAGGCGCCCGCCAACCTTGGCGAGTTCTGTCTCTGCCTTTTTGCGATCCGTAAGATCGACAAAGCTGACCAAGTTGGTCTCACCGAGGGAAGCAAAGTGAAATTCGATATAACGAGATAAGCCGTCTTTACAGCAGACCATCGCTTCCATCGGGGCGATTTCTGTGTGGTCGCGGATGGCCTCCGTCACTCTTGCACTCCATTCGGAATTAATGTGGTCGCGGTATACCGGATCGGGGTAGGCAAGCTCCCACCACTCGCGGACGCTTGGCATATCGTCCTTGGTGTAACCAAATATCTCTGTAAATTTATCGTTGACGAGTTCCACGGTCTCGTCTAAACCGCGCGAAACGACGATGGCGACGGGAGAACTCTTGACAATGTGTCGGCTGCGCTCTTCGCTTGCACGTAGTTTTTCTTCAGCTCTCTTTCGTTCGGTGATATCAGCAGTCATGCCGACGAGACGGATCATCTTGCCATCCTTGTCGAAGGTCCCGTGGCCGCTTTCGCCGAGCCATACCATATCTCCTTCAGAACCGAGCCAGCGGTACTCGGTGCGATAGGACGGTGATCCCGGGGTCAATGAAGTCGCTAGTTTCCAGAGTTTTTCGCGGTCTTCGGGATGAATGTAGCTGAAATAATCCTTCACCACACTGTCACCGGAGCGGCCTCTGCCTCCCAGAATACTCTCGGACTCCGCAGAGCGCCGCACCGAGTCGGTTGCGGGGTCCCATTCCCAAGCGTACATTTTTCCCACTTCAGCCGCGATACGCAGGCGCTCTTCACTCTCCCGCAATGCCTGCTGGGCTTGCAGGACCTCGGTGAGGTTGTGAGCCATGGCGCGAACAAAGGGAACCTGAACTTCCTCGGTGCGAAGCGAACTGCTGTATCTCCAAATTTGAACCTCGCCGCTCTTGGCCCATAATTCGATGAGTCCGCTAGCGGATTTTTTTTCCTTGAGGGAAAGAAGATACGCTTCGAGTTCAGCATGAACCTTAGGGTGCAGAAGCTCGCGCAGATTCCGGTGCACGAGTTCGGCGGGCTCATAGCCGAGCGTCCTCGCAGCCGCAAGATTCACGGTCAGTAGGACGCCGTTCAAGTCATGGGTACAGATCAAATCCTGACTGTTCTCAACCAGGTCGCGGTAGAGTTCGTCGTTCTCGCTCAAGTGCCAGCACTCCGGTCGTTCAATTTGTCTGCTCTCGTATTGTAATCATCTTCTAGACGCTTTGCTCGCAGTCAATGAAGCGTTGGATGTTTTTGTAGCCTGTAAACTACCGAAGGGCTCAAAATTGGAGTTGGCTCTGCGTTGACAGCAATTACCGCTCCGTTTATAGTCCGGTGCAAGGAACGCCGCGCTCTGCTTCTGATTCGTTCGCGTCCGCCTCTGTTTTCCCACGGATGAGGCTCTTTGCGCTCCGGGCGGTTGGTCCTTCCTGCCTCCGCTGCTACACTCGTTAACTGATTACAGGTAAGGGGCATGGCCAGGGGAAATTTCGGAGAACGTCTAAAGCGCGAGCGGGAACTGCGTGAAGTATCGCTCGAAGAAATAACTTCGGCCACGCGGATTGGACCCCGTTTTCTTGAAGCTCTTGAAAATGAGGAATGGGAGAAGCTCCCGGGCGGGGTTTTCAACCGGGGATTTGTCCGTTCGGTAGCCCGTTACCTGGGCCTGGACGAGGAATCGTTTCTCGCTGAATACGATTTGGCGCACGGCCCGGTAGTTCAGCCCTCCGTGCAAAATAATGCCAACCACTTTTCTTCGCGGCCCAAGTGGATTCCCTTCGCCGCATTTCTGCTATTGCTGGCGCTTGCCGGCGCGCTTGCGACGGGAGGCTACTACGGGTGGCGCTATTACGCGGCTCATCGAGCCGCGAAGCAGTCCCTTGTGCCGCCCGCCACTCCATCCAATCGGGAAGCAAAGTCAGCTGCTCTGCCCACCCCGCTCGCTCCCCCGGCTGCGGGTTTGGGGGCTAGCGATTCGCTGTCGGGAACCCCGCTCGATCTGTATATATCTCTCGCGCAACCCAGTCATTTGCGGGTAGTGGCCGACGGTCAGGTTCTAGTGGACGAAGACTTCCCATCCGGCGCCAATCGGCACTTCCCGGCCAACGAGCAGTTTGAAGTCGCGGCCTCCAACGCTGGCGCAGTGTTGTTGGAATTGAACGGGCAAGCAATGCCGCCGCTGGGCACCCTCGGCGCATCAGGTACAATAGTTCTAAGTCGCAAGGACCTGAGGCCTTCACAAAGTGGAATTACTCAGCCCTGAAGTAATCGAAGATCTGCGCCACGGACGAGCTACGTTCGAGCGCAAAATGGCGGTCTGCTCCACCGGTGCTCATCTGCCACCTGCCGACCGGGTTGAAATTCTGTCGGTGCTGGCCCATGACCACGACGAACAAATCTCGACCCGGGCATTTGATGGATTGGCCAGCCTGAGTCCGGACGTTTTCGTCGAAGCTCTATCGCGCGAAAAGGTTCTGCCACAACTCTTTTCCTACGCTGGCAAGACCTTGGGCGATAAGCCTGCCATTGTCGATGCGATGATTCGCAATAAAAACTGCGCGGGAGAATATCTGGCACCGCTGGTGCCGCGGCTGACTGCTGCTGGAATTGCCAGCCTCATGGAAGAACTGGATCGAATTTCTGCGTCGAGCGCGCTCGCAGCGGCAATGGAGCATTCTCCACATCTCACTGCAGATCACAAGAGTGTATTGCAGGAGCTTCGATCTGCGGCGTTGCTCGACCCCACACGGCTCGCTGAAGTAGCGGAAGAGGCTGAACCGGATCCGATAAAGCGACAAACGCTCCTGCAGCAGATTTCCAAGATGAATGTTTCGCAACGTGTGCAATTTGCGATGAAAGGCAGCGGCGAAGCGCGTCGCACCTTGATTCGAGATTCCAACAAGGTGGTACAGCGAGCCGTGTTGCAATCACCACGGCTGACCGATCAGGAAGTCGAAGCGTATGCCAGCATGGCGAATCTAACCGATGAAATTCTACGCATGATCGCGAACAATCGTAATTTTCGCAAGAACTACACCGTCATCCGCAACTTGATGAACAACCCGAAGACACCTCTAGATGTAACCCTGCACATGCTGCCCATGCTAAATGTGATTGATTTGAAAAAGCTATGCACCAATAAGAATGTGCCCGAAACGCTGCGGTCCACAGCCGTTAAGCTGCAACGTACGCGCAAAGAACTAAAGCACTGATTCAGAAGGCGGCTCCTGGTCCGGCCTCGGTTCACGTAACTTTTTCTGGACTCCCACCGATTTGCCGTTAGAATACCCTCAAACTCAACCACCGCCCAATCGTAGTAGCCATCTGCGATTCATTTGAGACCAACGGAATCACGTCGCAAGATCCTCGAATAGGGTGTGAAAGGAGTCGTCATGTTTAGCTTCATCGGTACGTTGATCATCGGCTTAATCGTCGGAGCCGTTGCGAAATTCTTCATGCCAGGCAAGGATCCGAGCGGGTGTCTGATTACCATCCTGCTGGGCGTTGCCGGTTCGTTCGTTGCAGGGTATCTGGGTCGCATGCTCGGCTGGTATCAGGAAGGACAGTCAGCGGGCTTCATTATGTCCGTATTCGGCGCGATTTTGCTCCTTTTTGTATACCGCCTGCTAACCGGCAAGAAAACGACATAATAGAATCTGAAGGGCGGGAACTGCACTTGCTGCTTCCCGCTTCTTCTTCGATACTCACGTCGAGTGAACAAGGCATATGAAATTGACAAAGATACGATTTCTGACCCTCGTTGCCCTTATTTATGTGACTTCCTGTTCTTCGCACAAATCCATGAACAACTCACAGAAGGACTCATCGCCTAGCTCCGTTTCACTCGTTGGAACAGAATGGATCCTCACCGAACTCGGAGGAACCGCCGTTGTGCCGAATTCGAAAGCCTCGCTTTCATTTTTGGATACCGGTCGTGCCGCCGGCAATGCTTCCTGTAACCGCTTTACGGGTAGCGTCACAATTGCAGGTAAGGCCATCAAATTTGGCCAGATGGCTTCCACACGAATGGCTTGCGCCGATGAAGCCGTAAGTGCGCAGGAATATCAATACCTGAAGCTTCTTGGCGAGGCGGACCGGTATGAAATTAGGGACAATTCGCTTTTGATTTACGTGGGAGATTCCGACAGACCTCTGCGGTTCTCTCGCCAGACCGGCCAACAACCCTAGTTTGCAATACAATATGCGCAGCAGTTCAACGGAGGCTCGTATGCCTGCTCGTACATGCTCGTGTTTTGTTCTACTAGTTCGTTTCACAGTTATTCTCTGTCTGAGCTCACATCTCCTGCTTCTGGAATCCACACGGGCACAAAATCAGGCCGACCCCTGGACCGCTTCACAAACCATACAACCTCAGGATTTGCTAAAGGAACTGTCCGAGACAAAAACAGCTCCGACGGTGGTCTTTGTCGGCTTTCAGCGTCTCTACACAGCCGGTCACATCAAGGGAGCAGTATTTCATGGCAGCGGAGGCAGTGCGGAGGGTCTGGCACAGTTAAAATCCTGGGCCGCTACCTTGCCACGCTCAACGAATCTCGTTGTGTATTGTGGGTGTTGTCCCCTCGAACGCTGCCCGAATTTGCGCCCAGCATTCAACACACTCCACGAACTTGGCTTCACAAGACTTCGTGTGCTGATTCTCCCCACGAGCTTCGCTGCAGACTGGGCGGATAAGGGCCTACCATACGATAAGGCGCAATGAACCTGGCGAGCGCCGGTAGCCCACATCGCTCGTTGCGGCTCCAGCTGGTTCCCGGAGACGCTGCCGATGCCGCCTGCTCAGAGGATCCTGATCGTGTAGGTGTGACGATCATAGGCGTCAGTGACTAAGGTCATCGCCAGCTCTGCGCATCAAGGAATGATCGCCGTACATCGACGTAAGTCGGAACTCTTCCAGCAGTCCGGATTTGAAATTTCCGCGGGCTGCCTCTTTCCTGACACAAGTGTTATCGTCAACTGTTGTCAGGGAGTCGGTTATGAATACGCCAAACAAATATGAACTGCCACCCGCCAAAGCTGTCCAGCTGGAGTCTATGTTTGATTACGTGGATCGCTCAGTCGTCAGCCGCATTTTATTGAAACGTGAGCATGCCTCGATCAGTCTTTTTGCTTTCGATGAAGGTCAAGGCCTTAGCGAACATACTTCCACCTCGGATGCTGTCGTGTATTTCCTGGAAGGCGAAGCACAAATGGTCGTTGCGGGTGAACGATTCAGGGTCAAACGGGGGGATGCGATTCTTCTTCCAGCGAACCAGCCACACGAACTGAAAGCCATTACCAGGTTCAAAATGCTGCTCACAATGATGCGATCGTGATGAGAGAAGCGACCGCCTTCGTTTATTGATTCTTCTTGTCCGAAGAGCCCGCCATGGACCCAACCGCGGCATAATAACCTTTCCGCGTTTTTACTGACAATCCCTCTTCAACCGAACTTACGCGAATCACGTGGTAATCAGACTTGTCATTATTTCCTCTGGGCACATATGCAAGCGTGTATTCGTGGCGAGCCTGTTCAGTCATTTGTGCATACAGCCGCTCCATCGCATCACTCTTTGATGCGTAATACAGGTCGCCCCCGGAACTGTCTGCGTAATCACGCATGCGGCTGAATCGCTTGCGGAAGGAATCACTGCCGATCGCGAGTCCATAGACTGAAATATTTTCATGCAGCAACAGTCCCATAGTCTCCTCGTAGGTGTGATGGTTAAATATGGCGCCGTTGATTCCATCAGAGATCAGGAGAATGATTTTACGCCGGCTGCGTTCCCGCTCATGCAGAAGCTGAGCCGCGGCGTAGACTGCATCGTCGAGAGCTTTTGTCGGTCTGCTACCTGCGTCCACGGGTGCGGCAACGGCAGGTTCGCCCACTCCGGGGGGATGCCAGTCAGGTCCATTCACTACCGGAGCTGCCCCTGTTTTTGACGGAGCACTGGCCTCTTTTGCATTCTTTAGCTGCGCGACGAGAATATCTTCATCGTTTGTAAACTTCTCCGGACAATTCACTTCGAGATCGAAGCGACACACCAACGCCTCATCACCAAGACTGATTCCCGCCGTAACGCTTCGCAGACTGGCAACGAGCGCGGTTGCGTCTTTCGATTTCAAATCATCATCAACCAGCACGACCAGTGATAGAGGAAATGCCTCCGTGGTGAACACTTCAATCACCTGCTCGACGTCATCATCGAATACCCGAAAATCCTGCATATCCATGTCCGGAACAAGATTGCCGTTCTTGTCCTTTACCGTCACCGGAAGCACCACGAGGTTTGAATTAACGCGGATCTTTCCCTGCGCCTCACTCTGTCCGGCGCCAGACTGTTGACCGCGGGCACCCGGAGAGAGCGGCCACAACGAAAGCGCTCCTCCCATTATCAATACGAAAATGGTCCTGAAATTCGGCAAAGTCATCTGTACCTGTACAACCTCGAACTTCTACTGAGACGCAACTGCGTAGAAAAGAGTGGTCTCCGCCCTGCGATATTCTCCCTCTTCCTCTCTGCCGTTGGACGGCGCTACACTTCGTGGTGTACTTGTCCATCTCCTGGGGCGACCATGGATATTGACGCACTTCGCCGGCTTTGTCTTTCGTTTCCCGGAACCACAGAGCAGATTCAATGGCGCGACTCGCTGTTATTCAAAGTGCGCGGCAAGATGTTTGCAGTCACGCGCCTCGAGCCATCTGACGTTTGGATCTCTTTCAAAGTCACGCCTGATAATTTCGTTGAACTCACGGAACGTGCCGGGATTATTCCTGCTCCGTATCTGGCGCGCGCGAATTGGGTCGCTATCGAATCACCGACCATTCTGCCGACCCCGGAGTTGGCCTCGCTGCTGCGGGAGTCCTACGAACTGATACTCGCCAAACTGCCCCAAAAGATTCGCGAATCACTGACGAACAGCGTACGCGCCAAGGAGAGGCGAACTCCCTTGAGAGCAGCGAAGAAAATGAAGGGTGATTAGTGTCTACTACCCTGTCCTTCCGGACAGCTTTTCCTGAAGCAATCGGCTATAGAACCGCAGCAACTTTTCAGGACTCCGCGGGTTAGATTGGTTAAGTGCTCGAAGTGGTATGCAGCTTCTTATTGATTGTACGGCTGCGTATCTGAAGCACACTTCAACCTACCATCAAGGAGAACTCATGTCGATGAAGTCCATCGCCAGACTCGCGGTCTCTGTATTGTTTTTTGCCCTAGTTTTCACGCTTGCCCCTAACCAAACCAACGCGCAGGGCAAACATCCGGAATATCTTCACGCTTTGACAGATCTTCGCGCCGCCCGCGCTCACCTCGAGCACGGAGACGGAGGTCAGCTGCGCCATGAAGAGCAAGAAGCGATTCGTGAAATCGACGCAGCAATCGGTGAAATCAAGAAAGCCTCCATTGACGACGGCAAGGACCTCAATGATCATCCGCCGGTCGACGCGGGTCTCGATCACGCCGGGCGCCTGCATCGCGCGGAGCAGTTACTCGGGAAAGCGCATGCGGACATCGCACACGAAGAAGACAACGGCTTCGCTCAGGGATTGCAACAGCGCGCATTTGGCCACATCGATCGCGCCAAGCAGGAGGTCGGCGAAGCAATCCGCATCGTCGCTTCCCGCTCCTAATTCAGTTAAACAAAAAAGAGCCGCGATCAGCCGAGCCGCGGCTCTTTTTTGTTTGCAAAAATAGATGACCGAACTTAGTTCAGCGAATGTGATGCACTGATTAGTGCGAAGACCTGCGCGCTACGCCATCGCTTTCGAACTTGGGGTTCTGCGCAAGGGCCGAGCTCCCGGAACAGGAAATGTCATCTGCCAGAAATTTGTGTCCGGATTCACAAATTCCAAACCCACAAGGTATTTCCCGTCGCGCTCCTTCTTCACAAAGACTACATGAGACTCCGCCGGACGGTTGGTGTTTTCGTTGACCAGTAAGAGAGCCTGTCCGTCCGTCACTTCCGCATCCATCACCACCAGCGCCCCTTGACGGTTCACCGAACGGGTCATGGCCTTATAGCAGAATTTATCGCCCATGTCGTTCTTTCCGTGGACGAGGACCGGTAGAGCCAATGCTACTCGCAGCGTTCTGCGACGTTCTCGATATCGAAAATGCAATACACCCATGGGGACTTTCTCCGGTTCACTTGGAAGCGATAACTCTGGGAATAGCTTGCCCTGTGCTTCCTTGCAGGACAATAGCTGGGCCGTACCAAAATACTCCTTTGATTTATAGGACGCTAGTACTTCCACGCAGTTTTTGACAGAGTTCGTCTGCGCGTCGAGTTTATTTCACTGGGTGCCGGCATCTGCCGTACGGGATGCACCCCCGGGAGGAATCGCCAGCGGGATCGGGCTCGCGCGGCCACGGTGAACAACACTACTATCTTATTCATTACGCAAGACTTCTATGTAGCGGGCAGTTCGACAATCTCAACATTCCACGGCTCGGTCCCTAGGTCGATTCTTGCCAACGTGACGGGAAGTTTAAATCTGCGAGGTCCAGCGCTTCCAGGATTTAGGTACAGTACTCCGTCGCGCTCCCACTGTTCGGCTTGATGCGTGTGTCCACTGATCACGATATCGATGCCCGCACCTTTCGGGCTGACGTCCAACTGCCGGAGATCATGGACCAGGTAGAGCGACGCACCGTCGGCTTGGACCACTGAGGTTTCCGGCAACTCCCACGCCCACTTCTCCGTATCTACATTTCCGCGAACCGCAAATACAGGTGCGATTTGTTTCAGGCGGGCGAGTATTTCCGGATTTCCCACATCGCCCGCGTGGACAATCAAATCGACACGTTGCAGTGCCGCGAGCGCTTCGGGCCGCAACAGACCGTGCGTGTCGGAAATCACACCTATTTGCACTCCGCGGCCCCCTTCATTGCCCATAAGGACTGCTTCAGCTAGTTTTGACCGTTTTTCCCGAGGTATTCATCCGGAACGTCGTCCTCCGGAACTTCATGCGTTCGGACCTCACCCTCGTCCGCGTCCGGAACGCTCTCGACTCCCTGGACAACTTCGGCTTCAAACGACTGGCCCTCCTCCAGGAGTTCCTTGACGCTTTCTGACTCTGCATCCGCGACGCCGGACAATCCCTGGGTATCGCCAGATTGTCCGCCGGTTTGCGCGCGCAAGGCGGAATCGTCGTAGGCGACGACTCCGGTGTTCTCTGCCTTTCCGCGATTTTTTCTCGGCGGAGTCTTCTTCGCGACTACCTTCGCGCGGAGCTTTCTCGGCACGCTCTCCCGAGGACCTGCTTTCTTGAGCGCTGGTTTCCCCACCCTGGATTTTTTCAGAGCGCTCCCGGATTTCAGGCCTTTTCGGACTCTTGCTTTTGCCGCTGCCTTACTTTTTTTTAGTGCCGGTTTCTTCTTTGATTTTTTGATTGCCATGTTTCGCATCCTCACCGCAGAGTCTATCACCGTACCGCTTTCATAGCTTCAATGACGCGCAATACTGGAATTTTCCCGCCCTGCATCTATAATGCTCCCAGAAAAGACGTTTGAACGCTCCAAAAGGTAGTACCGTCATCCCTGCGCGACGAAGGAACCTTGGTCATGAAAAAAGAACAGCTTATAGCTCAAGTACGCGAGGTCGGATTGGTCCCGGTGATCCGGACCTCCTCCGCGGAAGATGCCCGGTTTGCTGTAGAGGAAGTCTCTCATGGGGGAATTCCGTTAATCGAAGTAACGATGACCGTACCCGGGGCCATTGACGTAATCCGTGATGTGGCCAAGTCCGTCCCCGGGGTCATCATCGGAGCAGGCACGGTTCTCGACAAGGATACTGCCCGTCAATGCATTGATGCCGGCGCTCAATTCATTGGCAGCCCGGCTCTGGATATCCCTACGGTCGAATTCGTTGCCAAACAAGAAAGCGTGATCATGATGTCCGGAGCGCTGACTCCGACGGAAGTCCTTAACGCTTATAAAGCCGGGTCCGATTTTGTGAAGCTCTTTCCATGTTCACTCATGGGAGGCGATAGCTATGTGCGCGCTCTCCGGCGCCCATTTCCAGAAATACCATTAATCGCGGGGGGCAGCATCACTCAGCAGAATGCCGCCCATTATCTGCTTGCCGGAGCAGCGGCTCTAAGTGTTGGAAAAGAACTGGTACCCCTCGAATCGATGCTGCTACACAAGCCTGATCGAATCCGCGAGCTCACGCGCCGTTTCGTGACCATCGTCCGCAGCTCCCGGGCGAGGATGGCCGAAGCAGAAGCCGCAACATCGAAATAGGTGTTGCATTAAAACTCGAAATGGAACCGCAGGGTTGGCACAATAACCGGACCACGATCGCGATTGTACCCGGGATTCACTGCATATTGAAGCCCGACCGCTGGGAAGATCCCTCTCCAGAGATGAACGGTGTAAAAGCTTTCCAAGATATTTTCCCGGCCATAATTCAATCGCCCATCGCCAAGCAAGAAACCCAAACCGCCGTAGGCTAGATATTGCTGGTGTTCGTGGCTGATTCCGTTACTGACAAAAGCCAATCCCAGTCGATCGTAGCGTCTTCCCCACTTGTAGCCATTCGCGCCTACCCCGATCTGAAATGTCTCGTCATCTTCCGTATAGGCGAACGATTCGTGCTTCCCTTCATTCCATCCCCAGCGGCCAAACACACCCATCCACTCGTTGATAGGCTGCTCAAAATTCAAACCAAAGCCGTACTTGATCGTTGTCTGGAGGGGGTGGTCGGTGATTTCCGGGGTGGGGGTAATACCCTGCAGATAATTGTCTACCGCAACCTTATAAATGCCCATGTTCGCGTGGTTCACATAGCTCAGGATGCGTAACGTTCCTTCGTGTTTGCCCACTACTCTGTGCCGCAGTTCCAGTTCGATGTTTTCCGCGCGAGCTTCTCCTAGGTCTGCTTCGAGGTTGATTCCATTGGCCACTTTCGGCATCAGCGATTCGGCAAATCGCAGGGACCAGGCTTTCTGGTGATATTCCACCATCGCACCGAACGTAAATCCGCGTGTATCCGCAGAGTAATCCCATGCTCCGTTATTATCCGTGGTCCAGTTCATGAACTGGAAGTTGGTGTCCGATCCATAGGTATTCTGATCGAAGAAATCCGCCATGCTGAATTTGCCGAATCGTATTTCGAGCCTGCGGACGGGCAATTCGCGAAACAGACTGTAGGGATTCTGCTCGCTGGCTTCGATTGTTCTGCTTAGCGGAATGATCTGATGCCACATCAAACGAGCGATGTAAGGCGCTTTGCTCAACGCCGGATTTCTGACCACATCCAGATTGAACGCGCCCGCCATGCCCAATGCTTCGCCTAACCCGTGTCCACCGGCCTCCTGCACATCACATAGAAATTCCGTGGTCGAAGTAGGACGCCAACCCGTGTAGAGCGTCAAAACGCGTGAAGTTGCGTCCTGTGCCTCTGGGGTCAAGCTGTTCTTCCCCTGATACGGTGATGTGAACGTCGGGTGATATTGCGAGATGAAATTAGCTTGCCCGGAAAGCCAAAAACGGTCCCATTCCGCGTGGTGAAACATGGTGACCAGCGTGTCGTCCTGTTCGGGCGCGGGTTCGCCCATCGATTGCTGTTGTTCTGTTGGCTTCGTGGACGTGTCTGGAATTTGTTGGGCTTCTAACCCGATCCAGCAGAAAAGAGAAAGAAGTATGCCAATGAGCACCCTTTGGTACTTGGCAACTCCACACTTCCTCCTCTGATTCTGATGAACCGATCCCGGCATTTACTCTCAACTTTCTCTAGTTAATTCCGCGTGCTAACTTCTATCCTGCCCTTCAGGAATCTGCTGCTGAGAAGATTTAAGGGCGATATCCGCATGTGTTTCGGCCAGAAATTGCAACTCGAAGGCAGACATCTCCTGGTCGATCCAGAGCGCTCTCATGGCCGGTCCCCGTTCATGCGCGAGCCAGACACAGTAGAGTGAGGATGCCCTACTGCCCTCGCTTCCCTTGTAAACGGTTTGTAACATGCATTCCCCAGCGCTCGGGCAGCCGCGACAGAATTGCGAGCTGTCGCAAGGGAAAGGTCGTACAATCTACGGCAGTGCCTTTGCTTCCGAGTGTATGGTTTTGATACCATACCCCCCTAGGGTAGTCAATGCCAATGTCACATATTTCACGCGAACGCCAGGAACTCGTCACCCGCACCAAGAAATTAATCGGCCAGCTCGAGTCTGTTCTCCGCGCGTTGGAGGAAGATGCCCATTGCGCTGATATCCTGCAGCGCCTGGCAGCGTCGCGTGGGTCACTCAACAGCTTGATGGGGGAGCTGATGGAAGATCACATCCGGAATCATATGCCCCGCAAAAACAAGACCTCCGTCGATGCCGCCGACGACCTCATTGAAATCGTGCGCACATACTTAAAGTGACTGTGATGCGGCTGATTGTTAACTGCTCTCTTGAGGGACTTGGCCCTTCCTCGACTATGGCTTCTTCTGCACGATGCCCATCGCATTGACTCGAGCGTGTTGCACCGTCAATCCCCAATGCAGGTGCGGGCCCGTAACTCTTCCTGTGGCACCGACCTTGCCAATCTCTGCGCTACTGGCCACCAGATCCCCGGTCTTCACGCCAATTTCCGATAAGTGTGCGTATAAGGTATAAATTCCGTATCCGTGGTCCAGTACGATGGTATTGCCTGAATAGTAGAGTTCTTCAGCCAAGACTACTCTCCCGCGTTGCGCGGCAAATACCGGAGTTCCCTTCATCGCCGGGAAATCCACTCCCGCATGCGGCGAGCGCGCTTGACCATTTAATACCCTGCGACGGCCAAAATTTCCTCCGGTGGTTACCTCTTTTAGCGGAAGATGAAACGCGCCGTCCCAGATTCGTTCGGGTGTCACGGTGTCATAAATCGCTTTCATCTTTCTTGAATCTTCCTCGGCGCGCTTCTGCTGCTCGGGATCCGGCTCCACGAATTGCTTCTCAACCTTCAGATTTTCTGTCGGGAATTTCCCCGCGCGCACGCTAATGGAGACGCCGCACGTCACCCGATCGCCACCATCGTTCTTCCAAGAAACCGTCCATTCATACCCTCCTGGCCGTGTCTCAAGGTCGACGCCAATGAGGCCATGGAGTACTTTGTTGCCGTTACTCTCGCTCCAGAGCTGAACTTCGCGCGCATTCCATTCGCTTTTGATCTCGGGGAGATCCTTTGTGCCGACGACCTCGACCACTAATAAGCTACCTTGCGGAGGGAGTACCGAATTCAATTTGAGCGATATCCCTTCGGGACATTTTTTTACGGTCTGGGCGCTTGCGCTACCCGCAGGCAGTAGAGTCACTGCAACGGTTATCGCCGCAAAGAGTAAGCACCGCGTCTTTCGCATTTCCAGGACCCCGTTCCCCCATTAAACCACTGCATCCACAGGGGTTGCATCATCATCACAACCAACTGTGACCCAAGTCACATCGAAGCTTTCCTTGCCAATCGAGAATTGTACCGTTATGGATAGACGATCATCGGCTCTTATTCTGATCGTCCTGCTTTTGGTCTGGTCCGTCAACCAACCTTCTGCAGCTTGTCCTCTCATGAACTCGCGGGCAGCAGCTATGGTGCGGGCAGGAGCTTCACCTGCCTCTCAACCTGAACCATCCCCTTCGCGCCATATCTGCTGCCCTAGTCCGAAGGTTTCTTCTACCAGGATCTCCCCGACTGGTCATTGCGCATTGCAGGCTACCCCGGATATGCCTTGCTGCTCGATCTCGTCACCTCCGGTAACATCCTTGCTTCCCGTACCGGCAAAGGCCTTGCTGTTGGAGTTCGTTGTCACCCGGACGAGCGACCATTACTCAATCAATCTCAAAGAAATCTCCTCTGTTTTAATTCCGTTCCGTCCTCCTCGAATCGAAATTTCGCCGTCGCCTCTTCTTCGCCTCTGAGACATTTCAGCAAACCTCACTGTCTCCAACTTCCTGGATGTTCCCGCGTAGGACGCGTTTCCTGCATGCTTAACCAATTTTGAAGGAGAGAAAATGAAGATTCGCACAATTTCAATGCTTCTGATATTCGCGCTGGCTGTTTTGCTTCCCCTAGCAGCGCAACAATCACCGGCACCGCCAGTTCCGACTGCTCCCACGGATGCCACCAAGGCGTCTTGCGCCTGCTGCTCTGACGCTGCGTCCAAAGCGGCCGACCACGATCAGACTGCGATGTCATGTTGTAGCAAAAAATCGTCAGGCGAAATGTCCTGCTGCACATCGAAACCCGACAAGGCCAAATCCGACAGTGGAAAAATGAAAATGGAATGTGGCAAGGAAAATGTCGCAACGATGTGCGACGGAAAAGAGGGCAAGTCCTGCTGCTCTGATTCCAAATGCACAAAACCTTGCTGCGGCAAGACTGCGGCGGCTTCCTAACCGGTAAAACAGCGATGCTTGCCGTACCGCAACAAATTGTGCGGTTGTCCAGGTAAACTCAACGCAAAAAGGCCCCGACCGTCGGTTCCGGGGCCTTTCTGTATGCTCCCTCTTACCCCTGGACGAATCCGGCAATTACCTTACAGCTTCAATCCCAGCACTCTGACAAGCTTTTCCTGGACTCGCTGAAGCTCCAATTCTCTCGCATGTTCTTCTTTGGTCCGGTCGTTCAGCGCTTCCTTCAGCATAAGCAGGTTCCGCCTCAATTCCATCTGACCGACCGCCAACCGTCGCAGCGACTTTAACGCCTCGGTTTGCTCATAATCTAGCTCGCGCGGTTGACGGTCGACGACACAGAGCGTCCCGAGCGCAAATCCGTCATCGTCAATCAGAGGTGCCCCCGCGTAGAAACGGATGCATGGCTCATGAACCACCATAGCGTTTTCTTTAAAGCGTGAATCCTGCAGAGTATCCGGAACGATAAACAGATCTTCCTTACCGTCGTGGATGGCGTGCGCGCAAATCGATGAATCGAGGGGGGTCTCCCTGACCTCAACTCCTATCTTCGATTTGAACCACTGCCGGTGGTCATCGACGAGCGACAGAAAGGCCATCGGCGTTTTGCAGACATACGACGCGAGTGTAACAAGGTCGTCGAAGGATTGTTCGGGTTCGGTGTCCAGGATAGCGTAGCGGTTCAGCGCGGCTACCCGGGCCACTTCGTTCTTGGCGAGTGTATCCATGTCCGACTCCGAGCCCCCACGGGTAGCGGGGGCAGGAACCGAATCATACTCCAGACGCCCTGAACTGCACAGCGTCAGATGCTATCTTTTTGTTTGGCCCATGGCCCTTTGCATTACACTACTGGTCGATACTAAGGGAGCTGATAGTGATTCGATCGATTGGCCTTTTCGTCGTTTTATTTCTTGCAGGAATTGCTGCAGTGACTCCCGTCCTTTCGCAGAAACCTGGGCCACCCATCGGCGCGCATGACAACGAGCGACACAGCTTTGCTCTGAACGTCCTGCGCGCGATCAACAACGCGGAAGCGGATTACAAGAAAAAGCACGGAACATATGCGACGTGGCAAACCTTGATTGCCGAAGGGGATTTTACCGATTCCGGTACCAAGTTCGCGCCCGAGGACACCGCTTATACCGCTGCACATGCGCTCTATGGACAAGGCCCGGAAATCGTGCCGGGCTGGAAACTGCGGCTAAGCATCTCGAACAGTGGCAAATCCTACGACATCATGCTTGAGGACGTCACCGACCCCAAGTGCCAGTTTGCCTACGTGTCTGACGATCGCGGAGTAGTCCGGCAAGCCAAAACCACCGACTGCTCGATTTGAGCGACCTTAAGTTGCCGAACGCAAATTGAGTGGACCCGCAGGCGGAAGAAGGTACTTAATCTCCCGCCAGGGTGGTATAGACCTGTTCTTCTTCTCTTTGGCGGAGAGGCAAGAAACTGAAATATTTGTATCGACAGGGATCACACCTCAAGGCAGGTACCCGTAACATCCGCCAAAACCACGCAAAAGGAGAATCGACAAACTCCGGAGAGATTTTCCGCAAGTCCAGATTCCCGCATAAAGGGCAATGAGCTTTGAACGAGTAGCTTAATGGCATGAGCCGCGAATGGAACCGCTCCCGGCATTCTGTGCACCGCCATGGGTACACACCGAGAATGCTGAAGACGTGGTCCGCGACCGTCTGACGGTGCGACCGGCGTGCTCCTGGCTTCTTGCAGATGGGGCAGGTCATCTACGTTCTGTCTTTTCTGGGCGTGCAACTGGGAAAAGAATAGGCCAAATATCGCGACGTTGGCAAGAGGCACGAAGTACCTGGGTTTCCAGTACAATAGTTTGAGGAGCCATCAATGCCCGATTATAACGAAGATCATGCAAAAGCGGGAATTGGTACGAAATTACCCAATCTCGAAACATGGCCCAACCAATATTCGGGTTACGTGATTACCACCCGCTTTCCGGAGTACTCCTCGGTCTGTCCCAAGACAGGCCTTCCCGACTTCGGCACGATCACAATTCAGTACAAGCCACGCAAGGACTGCATCGAGCTAAAATCCCTGAAAATGTACATGCTGGCCTATCGCGACCTTGGTATCTTCTATGAAAACGCCGTCAACAAAATGCTGCACGACATCGTGAAGGCCACGAATCCGGTCTGGTGCATCGTGAAGGGCGACTTCACTCCGCGTGGCGGCTTGAACACTTCGATCTTTGCGCGGTGGCCGGAACGCCATTCGCCCGAGGCAGAGGAAACCTATTCAGCTGCATCGCCACGTAAGCAACGCGGCACGCGCAAGTGAGCAACATTGGACTTGTGCCCGCGCTCGTTGGATAATTTCGGTGTCATTAGCCTGTCACCCAATGACAAATATTTCTGAGGAGGGAGAATGAGTATTTCTCCAAATGTTCCGAACCCGCAGGAGTCCTATCATTACGACAATCTGGGAACACCTCGCTGGATCGCGGTATTGTTCGCGCTGCTGTTTGCCGCGCTGGGCCTGCTCGCCTATGCAGGCCACTCTGTCCAGTCCCGTCTCGAACAGGAACTGAGCAAGTCCGACGATCAGAACAAGATATTGAGCGCGCAACTCGAACAGGCCAACACTCGCATCGCGGACATGAAGGGCCAGCTCGATGTCACGTCGCAGAAAATTGGCATGACCCAGGCTGAAGTTGCTGAGGCCAAGAGCCGGGCGGAATCGATTCGCAAGACCCAGCTGGCCTCCGACCAGAAGCTTTCTGCGCAGATTACCGAATCGCAGAAAGAGGCTGAGGCCAAGATTGGCGCGGTCGCTACAGATGTCAGCGGAGCGAAGAAGGACATTGAAGCGACCCGCACGGACCTGGAAGCCACCAAATCCAAGCTCGATCGCACGAACGGCGACATGGGCGTCATGAGCGGATTGATTGCCCGCAACAAGGATGACTTGGAGGAACTGAAGCGCCGCGGGGATCGCAACTACTACGAATTCACCGTCCAGAAATCGAAAAATCCGCAACGGGTTGGACCCGTTCAGGTGACGCTGAACAAGGCCGATCAGAAGAAGTCAAAGTACACCATGACGGTCCTCGTCGACGATCGCGCGATTGAGAAGAAGGACAAGACTGCGGGTGAGCCAGTCCAGTTTTATGTAAAGGGCGCGGCAAAACAGTCTCCTTACGAAATCGTAGTATTCGATGTTGGCAAGAATCAAATCGCCGGCTACCTGGCCACGCCAAAAGACTCCGCAGCACCGGCTGCAGCGCCTGCTGCACCCAAACCATAATCCACGCGACACAAGCTAGAGCCCCCATTCACAGTTGGTGAATGGGGCTCTAGCGTTTAAGCCCGACCGCTGATTGGGCAAGCCTCTATTTCCTCCCGCTAATTCTGGAAACTCGCGCCGAACGCTGCTTTTTTGATCCGCTTTATCCGCTAACATGAAAATGAACCCGATCGCGGTGGAGGATGCCCCCCATGCGGCGTTTACTGATGTTTTTGATCCTGATTCTGATGCTCGTTTCCCCCCTTGCAGCGCAGCAATCTTCTATCGCCCTTGATCCCACGCTTTTGCCGGGACGCACGATTTTCTATCTTGCCTGGCATGGTGCGCCCAGCCCCGACGTTCGCCATGCGAATGCGCTGATGAGCCTTTGGGACGATCCGGATTTGGCGGAATTGCGCAATTCGTTCGTTCAGTCGGGGCTTTCCGACCAAAAGGAGAAAACCGGCAACCCCACACTCACCAAGGAGGAACTCAACGAATACGCCACGTTGCTCGACAATCCCATGATCATTGGTTACCTGCCTCGCCCGACCAGTCTGGCTGTGGAGTCTGCCGCAATCACTTCAAAAGCGGCAGCGCCGCCGGCATGGAATGGAGGGTTCCTCATTTATGACCGGACCGGCAAAGAGGCAGTCCTTTCAAAGGCCGTTCTCCGCATTCGCGGGTCTGAAACGGAACTCCCGAAACTCACGAACCTCACTGTCGCAGGAGTGCAGGCGCTAAAGATCGAACGCAAAAATAATGTGACGTACTGGACCGAGAATGGGAAATACGCCGTAGCTGCGAGCGAACTTCCGGTTTTTGAAGAAATTCTAAACCGGCTGGCGGGGACTGGGAAGGGTCCGTCGCTGGCCGAATCCGCTGCGTATCTGGAAGCCAAACCGCTGCTTTCCGGCGGAATCGTCGAGGTATTTCTGCGCATTTCGCAGATTTCTGAGACGGCGAGCGAATCCGCCTCCTCAAATCCACAGCTAAGACTGCTGATCAAGAATTTGAAATTGGATTCTCTCCATTTACTGGCCGGGCACCTCTCGCTCGAAGGACCGAGAACCCGCATCCAGGGGTCAATTCTGGGTGACACATCACCTGGAACACTGTTTGACATCTGGGCAAGGGGCAAAACAATTCCCGATGCGATGACTTTTGTTTCGGCAAACACGGTTTCCTTCAACTCGTCGGAAATTGACTTCCTGGGAATCTACAAGGTGCTAAAGCAGGCCTTACTGCAGGCCTCTTCTGATTCTCCCGCGATGGTCACTGCGCTCGAGTCTGCCGCCCAGACCCGACTGGGGATGTCATTGACCGAGGCTCTCTCCCTTACCACCGGTGAAATCTCATCGGTTCAAAATAGTCCGGCACTCGACGATGCACAGCAGATCCGCATCATTGGCATTCACGACAAGCCGGATGTACTGAAATTGCTGCGCACGATCGAGGGAGACAAGATCACCTCCGAGCGCAACGATGGCACCACAACCTACATGAAGGTATCGCTGAGCGGATCACAGGGCTCGACGGGCGTGGCACAGTGGAATTTCTATCACCTCGCCATTACTCCCGACTTCCTGCTCGGCGCTTCCAAGAGCGAAGCGATCAATGCCTTGCTCGCTCAGCCTGAAGGGAAACCCGACAGCCGTGCCCCGAAGAGTATCCTCAGTGCCCGCAGCAAGTTTCCGGAAGAATTGAACGGATTCTCTTACTTTGATTTTCAAAAAGTGGACTGGCCAGCTGCGCGCGAAAGGTGGCTTCTACAAGCCAGAAAGGACGCAGCAAAAGCAACGGCTCCGAAGAACAAGAACTCCGCCTCTGCGTCGGCGAACAACAAGAAGTTTTCAGATTGGTTGGCTACGATAGATCCCGCTGTTTTTCCACGGCACTTGCACAGCATGACCGGCGCATCGTGGAAGGATGCGAAGGGTGTCCATTTCGACGAGTGGATCGAATAATCTCGAGCTTATGAGTCGTTCGAACGGATGCAGAATAATTGCCAAAGCCGCATTGGCGTGTGCTTTCGCCTGCTCCGGGGCAAATCCACAGCAACCCGCAACTACCGCATCGCCGACGATTCGTGTCAACGTGGAGCTTGTAAATGTCGGAGTGATCGTTACGGACTCGCAAGGCAATTTTGTCCGGGGGCTGGATCGCAAGGATTTCCATGTCTACGATAACGGAATTGAACAGCCCATTTCCGAATTCGCGACGGTGGATGGTCCCGGGCAGGTATTGATGCTGATCGAGGCAGGTCCATCCGTTTACTTCCTGCAAGACGCTCATATTTTGACTGCAGATGCAATGTTGAACGGACTGTCAGCAGCCGATCGGGTAGCCATCGCGCGCTACGATAATTCTGCGACGCCAGTCTTGGCGTTTACGACCGACAAGCGCGCAGCTCAAGCCGCACTTTCCGCCATTCGATTCAACCTAGGCTTTGGCCAGCTGAATTTATCTTCGAACCTCGAAACTGTTCTCGACTGGCTAACGACGATCGCTGGAAAAAAGACGGTTCTCTTGTTGTCGACCGGCGTGGACACCAGCTCCCTTTCGGCAGTCCAGTCGCTGCCGTTGCGTCTCGAGGCCAGTGACGTCCGCGTTCTATGCGTGTCGGTGAGCGGACCGATGCGCAATGGAAAGAAGGGAAACCCAAACCGGTTGAAACAAAACGAAGAAGTATTTGCACAAGGCGATGCCTTGTTGCGCGCAATCGCTGAGGCCTCCGGTGGCCGCGCGTATTTCCCGGAAAATGAAAAGGCCATTCAGGAAATTTATGGTCAAGTGGCCCAGCTCGTGCGCAACGAATACAGCCTGGCATTCGCGCCGCCGGTGGCCGATGGAAAGCTTCATTCGATCGATGTTAAGGTCGATTTGCCGCAACAGTCTTCCGACGCAAAATCTCCGGAATATCGTGTTGATCACCGGAAATCCTATAAAGCTCCGACTCCCGACAACTGACGATCCGCGCACGTCATTTTCAGTATGCAGAATCCATTGCCAGGTTTGATTCGATTGAGATGTTGCGAGGTAAGGTGTTCGAGATAACTCGACGCTAGCCTTACTCGAATTCCTTCATCATCCGGGCCATTTCTCTTAACCGGTCGTCGACTCTGGCAAAGACAGTTTGAGGGAGAAATTTACCGTCCCCGTCGCGCTGACCGGCTTTCAGTCCGGTCAGCAACTCAATTCCCTGTTCAATCCGGGATACCGGCCAGATGTGAAAATTTCCGCCAGCCACCGCTTCGAGCACATCCTCTCGCAACATCAAGTCCTCAACATTCGCGGCGGGAATTAACACGCCCTGTGTACCCGTCAATCCGTAGATCCGGCACGTATCGAAAAATCCCTCGATCTTTTCGTTGACGCCGCCGATTGCCTGGATATCACCACGCTGATTCATGGATCCCGTGACTGCAATATCCTGCCTCAGCGGCAGATCGGATAACGCCGACAGTAAAGCGTACACCTCTGTGGAGCTCGCGCTGTCTCCATCGACACCCGTATACGATTGCTCAAAGCAGATGCTCGCCGCCAGAGTAAGCGGCTTGTCTTTTGCAAATGTGCTGCGCATGTATCCGGAAATGATGTGAACCCCTTTGTCGTGAAAACGCCCACTCAACTTCGATTCTCGTTCGATATTGATCAAGCCGGATTTCCCGAGTGCCGCGCTTGCCGTAATCCGAACGGGTTTTCCGAAGCAATATCCCCCAATTTCCATCACGCTGAGGCCGTTTACCTGCCCGACACAGGTACCGGTAACATCTACCAGCAACATTCCATCCTCAACCATCTCGCGCAGGCGGGTCTCGATGAGATTGTGCCGCTCGGTCTTGGAGGCAATCGCTGCGCGCACATGGGCAGCGCGCACAACGCTTTCGCCCGATCCGGCCGCCGCATAGTGGGCTTCGCGCGCAAGGTCCGCGATATCCACAAAACGCGCCGTCACCTTGTTTCGTCGACCCGCTTGGCGCACGCCATATTCCAGAATCGCGGCAAACGCGCCACGATCGAACGGGAACAAATTCTCCTTCTCGCTTAGCCCCCGGAGGCGACCGGCATATTCTTCAATGACGGTGTCGCTCATGGGCATCTCTTCGTCAAATTCAACGCGAACCTTGAAAATTTTGCGGAAATCTTCCTCGTACTCGTACAACATTTCATACAGATCCCGATCGCCAATCAGGATCACCTTCACGTTGATATCTACGGGTTCCGGCTTAAGGGCCGTGCTGGTGAAGGGATAGAACATCTCGAGAGGCTGAATTTCGAGCCGGCTGTGATTCATGGTGCGTTTCAAAGCGCGCCATACGCCTGGCTCGGAAAGAGCTTCGATTGAATACATGATCAGAAATCCGCCATCTGCGCGCAGCAGGGAACCACCGCGCAGGTCCATAAAATCACTCGACCATCCGCCGCGCGTGTCATAGGCCCGCTGAATGGTACCAAACAGATTTGCGTAGGAAGGTGTCGTTTCAAAAATTACCGGGGGTTTCTCTTCGGCGTTGTGCGCCAGAATTACATTCACTCCATACAGGCGAAACGGGTCACGTTCGAGGCCACTTAACCTCTGGACACCCTCCGGAATCTCCTGCGCGGATGGTTCTTCTTCGCCCTCGCGCTCTTTGAAGGGTCCCAGATTATCAAGCAGGTGCTGACGGACTTCTTCAAGATATTCCGATACGCCGGTACCGGGATATTTCTCCTTCAACTCTTCAATCACTCCATCGACGAGGACTGAAGCGGCTTCCTGTTCGAGGTAACTCAGTTCGCTGGCCATCTCCCGGGACAAGGTCAGTGTTTTGCGGTACACCACGGTAAATTCCTGCCGGAATTGCTCGTACTTCCGTTCGATTTCCTCCGCCACCACTGTTTCGAGTTTTCCCTCGTGCACCAGTTTGGTGATGTCTTCGATAGGTACCATCTGCCCTTCGAGCACCGGGAAGATCTCCGGCAGCGCCACAGCTCCTACCTGCATGTGTCCCAAAGCAAACTGCTCGCGGGCGATACGTCGGGTGAAATCGTCCATTAATTCTTTCTCACGAGCCGAAAATCTTTCGACGATCCGGCTTTTTTGACGCTGAAACGGTTCGCCTTCAAATACCTGCGGAATACGCCGGCGCAAGAAGTCTATGCCTGCTTGCATATCTTTGCGGAATGCATTCGCAGAGCCGCGCGGCAGCGATAACAACCGAGGACGATCCGTAATCTTGAAATTGTTGACGTAGCAGCGATCGAGGGAGGGCTTTGTTGCCGGGTGCAACTCCTCAATCATTTGCGCGATCGTCCCGCCGCGGCTGGTTCCGGCAAGCCCGCAGACAAAGACGTTATAGCCCGGCGCGGACAGTTCCACGCCCATCTTCAGGGCTCGAAGAGCTCGTTCTTGTCCGACAAATCCTTCGCGGCGCGGTGCCTGGGCCGTGGTTTCAAACGGAATGCGAGACAAATCGCAGCGCCAGCGCAGCTTTGGGGCTGTCAGTTCCTGGAGTCCGGGTTCGGTTATCTGATTCGTCAGGCTCATCGAGAGCGTACTCTAGCACAGAGCAGTCCACCTCGCGCAAATTCTACCGGTTCAGTTTCGTTCGAAGTTACGTAGTCGCATCCAATTTGAGACTGTCAGCCACTTCGTCCCGGTGCGCCATATAGACACGAAACACGCCCAGCGCAGCTGCGACGATTGTCGGACCCGCTACCAGTCCGAGCAAACCGAACACATCCAGTCCGCCCAAAATGCTGATGAACAAGAGCAAATCGTTGAGGCTGGTTCGATGGCGCAGCAGCAATGGTCGCACGACGTTGTCGGCTACGGAAGCTACGCCGCCACAAATCGCCAGCACCAGCAACGCTTTGCCCCAGTGACCCTGAATGGCCAACCATCCAGCCGCCGGGATCCAGATGAGAGCTGATCCCACCACAGGCACGATGGAAAAGAACGCAATCAGCACGCCCATGAAGACAGCCGCTCCGAGGCCTGTAATCGCAAAGGCCACGCCTCCGAGAAATCCCTGAATAATCGCGATGAGCAGTGCCACCGCCACGCTGGCAAAAATTAAATCGCCGGATTCCGTCATCATCGTGTCTTGCAGCTCTTTTTCAAACGGCAGCAAGTGGCGCACGGCGTGCAAGATATGTTCCCCGTCACGAAACATGAAGAACAGGGCGAACAGCAAAATGAACAAATTAACGAAGAAGGAGAACAAATTCTTGATCAGGCCACCCATACTGCCGGCAATATAGCTCGCGACCTTTTCGGCGCCCTGCCGCAACGCACTGATGATGTCCATATCCCGCAGAGAGTCCGGCAAATGGTCGCGTACCCAATTCACCGCGTAAACCGGCATCACCCGGTTACTGTCGCTGAGCATTCCCTGAAATTGCGTGGAGGCCTCGACTGCTTCCTTTGCGGCGTAAGCAAATACCATGAGCACGGGAATAATCAGCAACAAGGTCACTCCAATCGTGCAGAGAGTGGCCGCCACACTCATCCCGAAACGCTTCTGTAACTTTCGATAAAGAGGGTAGAAAAAGATTGCTAATACCGCCGACCAGGCCAGAGGGACGAGGAATGGCGTCAGGATCAGGAAAACAAGGTATATGAGCAGCAGCAGCGTGCCGTAGGAGAGAACTTGGGTTAATCGGTCGCTCGTGGTTGTTGGTCGGTTAGCTTCTATCATGTGTGATATATAATCCCCGAAGTTCGGATTCTGCGTTAGACTGCCGATTCCCGCGCTCGCGTATCAGGTCGCTTTCTGCAAGAGGATGATGCTAATTCATGATGTTACGCCCCTTTCCCCTCACGTACACACAGGTGCGACTCCTTGCTGTACTTGCTTTAATCAATTTTGTCAACTTCGCTGATCGCGAGGTTTTGAATCCGCTGGTTCCGCTGTTGCGCCAGCATTTCAGCGTGAGCGACACGCAACTAGGTTCACTGCAAACCGTGCTGCTTATTGTGCTCGCAATCGCCAGTATCCCGTTCGGTTTTCTCGCCGATCGTTTCAGCCAACCAAAGATCATCGGCTTCGCCGCGCTCTTCTGGGGCATCGCTTCCCTCGCCAGCGGTATTGCGCCAACCTTCTTCCTCTTGCTGGTTGCTCGGGGCTTTGTCGGCATTGGGGAGGCGGCTTACGCGCCCGCGGGGCAAGCCATGATCTCCGACTCGTTCTCATACGAACATCGCGCCCTGGCCCAGTCCGTTTTTGCCGCGGGCATGCTCCTTGGCGGTGCGGCGGGATTTGCGATGGGGGGAATTCTCGGCGGGCGCTTCGGCTGGCAATATACTGTTCTGATTGTGGGTGCACTTGGCATTCTCCCCGGCCTCACCGCGTTCCAGTTGCCAGAGCCGGCCAAACGGCCGCGTTCCGAGCTTACCGGGATTTGGCAACTGCTGAGGGTTCCGGCTTTCATTGCTCTGATTGTGGCAGGGACCTGCATTACTTTCTCGACCGTCTCGCTGGTCAGCTGGGGTGCAGACTTCGTGAAGAACTACAAGGATTTTACCCTGCGCGAAGCTGCCATCTCCATCTCCGTTATCAGCCTGATCTCTCTTGTTCTGGGCGTGCTCTCCGGGGGTTATTTTGCAGACTTATTGCAGAAACGCTATCAATATGGACGCATACTGGTGATCACCATGGCGTTCCTGCTGGCAGCCCCATTTCTCCTGCTGGCGATCCAGTCTGATGAAAAGTGGATTGTGCTAATGGGCTTGTTCGTGTCGGGCTATTTCATGTCTTTTTATCATGGTCCGGTGACCGCCGTCATTCACGATTTGACACCGCAGCGGGCACACGCAACAGCGATCGGAATCTACATGTTTGTTACGCAATTAATTGGTGCACTCGGCGCGACCCTGGTCGGGAGAATTTCCGATTTGAGCGATTTACAGGTCGGTCTGCAGGCAGCAGTTGCCGTGATGGTATTTGGTTCGCTGCTAATGATGCTGGTTATCTACTTCGTGCGCAGGGATGGCTTGCACCACCCGAGCCTCGCCGCGTTCCGCACAGAGGATGAATTGGCACGGCAAAAAAGTGCTGCCGTTGTACGACCTACTTAGCTTCGCATTGCTTACCTGATGCCAACTTGCTGGATTAGCCGGATCACTTCTTCGTGGGTCACATCGTACAGCGGACGGACATCTTCTTCTTCCAGGCGCTCACGCAGGTACTCCGCAGCGACGAAACTGGCCTCTCGGTCGGTTAGGTCGCGTCCCGCTTTCGACCGGAACTCGACGAACGCCGTGTGGTTCAAACCCACAATTCTTCCCTCTTCATCGACAAGGAATTTGGCATCGATGGTATCGCTGTGGCGAGTGGCGATGGCATTCCAGATATGCGAGAAGCGACACTGATAGACATGGCCGCTCAATCTGGAAGTCACTTCAAAAGCGCCGATGAAGGTATTCATCGGGCCGTTATTGGCTAGAAGCGGTACGGAAGGCACTGTGGCTCCTTAAACAGCGATGCAAGCTACAGTCTATCTTCCAAGCGACAAGCCCAACTGTCAATGCCGCTGCAATTGGTTGGGGCTGGCAAGAGAGTTTGTGGTGCCGAAAAATCAAACCATCGCCGTCGCCGGGCCCTTCGATCGATTATCGGGCGACTCCGGCGGGCTCGGCGGCCTTCGATTCGGCACTTTTCACGTAGGACGCGACCGCAGCTCCGACGCCCGCGCCAGGCGACATGCGATGGCCGTTGTCGATTAGAGCCTTTTCCATTGCGCCGAGCAATTGCAGAACAAACTGTTTTTGGCTGCAATAGCCCATCAAGCCGAGCCGCCAGATCTTGCCTTTCAACGCACCAATGCCCCCAGCGATTTCGATGTTGAATTCATCGAGTAGTTGGTTGCGGAATTTCACATCATCAACTCCGGCGGGAATCATGACAGCGGTGACTGTCACCAAACGATCCTTTGGATTTTCGACGAGCAGTTTCAATCCCATGGCTTCGACGCCCGCGATCAGCGCATGCTGGTTCACACGGTGACGATCCCAGCGCACTTCGAGACCTTCTTCAAGAGTGATACGCATTGCTTCACGCAATGCATAAATTAGCGAGATTGGCGGTGTGTGGTGATAGAGACGATCCTTTCCCCAGTAATTCATCGCCGTCGACAGATCAAAGTACCAGCTCTGCACCTTGGTCTTGCGTGTGCGGAACACTTCTTCAGCACGGGGACTGACAGTAATTGGCGACATTCCCGGCGGCGCACTCAGCGCTTTTTGCGAGCCGCTGAAACAGATGTCAATTCTCTGCTGGTCTACGTTTAACGGTACCGCGGCAAGCGAGGCGACGGTGTCGACGCTCAGAAGCGCTCCACATTCGTCGGCCACCTTACGAATAGGATCGATATCCGTCACCACGCCCGAAGAAGTCTCTCCCTGGGCAAGGCCAATCAGTTTAATATTGCGGCCTTTCACCTTCCGGCGCACATCTTCGGCATCAATGGGCTTGCCGTACGGTACTTCCACCAAGTGAATCTTGGCCTGTGTATGCTGGGCGATCACGTGGAAACGGTCACTGAACCAACCGTTCACGCAACACACTACTTCATCACCAGATTCGAGCGAATTCAGGACGGACGCTTCGATGCCGCCGGAGCCTGATGCGGACAAGGGGAAGGTGATGCGGTTTTCAGTCTGGAATACTTCCCGCATCAGGATTTGCGTCTCTTCCATACAGGTCCGGAACCAGGGGTCCAGGTGACCAACGAGGGGGGTAGCTAACGCCCGGTAAACACGTGGATCAATCGAAGAAGGCCCGGGGGTCATCATCAATCGTGTGGGGGGATTTAATTCACCAATATCATGGTGGGTCATAGTCAGCCTCTTTCAAGGATCTGCTCTGTAGTACCTTGCGGACTACCAGTTTCCCGCAGACGGTAGCACTCCGCAACGGTCAATTTGGCTGGATGGCTAATCTGCACCCGTAGAGCTGGTTGGACACCATGCCGGGCGAGGAAAGAGGGAGAGAAGGATCAGGACACACGAAACTACCGATTCGGGCGTAAACTCGGCCTCCGTAAGTGGTCGCGCCGACAGATACATTGCCGCACGGACTACTGCTTTAATATGTCTTCGGTGCATCGAAAAATCCTGTCGCGTTTAGAACTTTTGTAGTGCTTTCTGCAAAATAGGTTCTCGAGTCGGGTGGCTGATTGTACCTTGGGGCCAGAATGCATCTACAATTGGTGAACCAAATCCATCTAAGTGAGCTCTCAACTTGAAATCTTACAAGGTCACACTAATAACCTGCTCTGCGTTGCTGATACTGCCAACGGTTGCTAAGATGCCGGCGGCTGATACCGGGCTGACGAGCAATGCGGTCTACCAGAAAAACTGCGAAAAGTGCCATGGGAAAACGGCAGAAGGGCGCCATTTTGGGGGCCCTGCGCTGGTCTCGGAGAAGGCCGCAGCCATGTCTCGGGACGATTTGCGCAAGATGATTACCGACGGTAAAGGGCACATGCCGAAATTTGCCGGGAAGTTGACGGGGGAAGAGATCGATCTTTTGGTCCAGCAGATTCAGGCGGCGAACAAGAAGTAGCCGGCACCAGCAATACGGTGGTTACGGATTTTCCGGGGAAACATGATGGAAAACTCGAGTGAAATTGTGCAACAGGATCCACGCGTGTACCTGGCGGCGGAACGAACATTCTTGGCATGGATTCGGACGAGCTTGGCCTTGATGGCATTTGGCTTTGTCATTGCACGATTCGGGTTGTTCCTGCGGGAAATCGAAGCCACTCATGCTGGATCAGCTGCAGTGCCGTCGGCGTTGTCGCTGCCGATTGGCATAGCGTTCGTCTTGATCGGAGCACTGCTGAACATTTTGGCGTCGGTCCACCACTTACGGTATATCAGCCAACTGAATTCCGGAAAGCCGATGGTCGGGCGCCCCTCCAGACTGGCGATCACTCTGGCCCTGGTCTTGTCGGCCGCCGGAGTTGGCATGGCGATCTACCTGGGTGTGACGAATAGTCGTCCGGCAGCGCCACGGCAGACGCAAAATGGCGAAAATAAGTAATGCGACGAGAACACTGTCAGGATATATTCCTTGGCGTCCTTGAGCACCGCCATTCCAAGTCGAGGTTCAACCATGACTCAAAGGTTCAAATCAAACAACGAATGCGAAAAATTCGATCCAGCAATAACTGACTCCTTCGGCGAAGATGAACTCTCTGCCCGCTTGACCAATGACGAGAACTCGCGAAGAGACTTTCTGCGGATGGCGTTGTGCCGCACGGTATCCGGATTCGTGGTAGCGGCAGGCGCCGAGTTCGCGGGGCCATATCGGGCGTTGGCGCAGAGTGCACTCACACCGCAACAAGCCATGGACGAATTGATAGCGGGCAACAAGCGCTTCCTCGATGAGAAACTGACTTCGTTTGAACACGATCTGACGATTCTGAAAAAGCACACGATCGACAAGCAGGAGCCGTTCGCGGCAGTACTGTCCTGTGCGGACTCGCGGGTACCGGTTGAATTGATTTTTGATCAGAGCATCGGGCATATCTTTGTAACGCGTGTTGCGGGAAATATCGCGACGTCAGAAATTATTGCGAGCCTGGAGTATGGTGCCGCAGTCCTGGAGACGAAGGTTATCCTGGTAATGGGGCACGCGGGATGCGGGGCAGTTAAGGCGACCATTCAAGCGAAGGAAGTGCCCGGGCAGATCAGCGCTCTTTATCCGCATATTCAGCCTGCCGTTGACCGGGCGGGCTCCGATTTAGAAGCGGTCTCAAAAGCAAATGCGAAAATTCAAGCTGCCCTGTTGAGGCAATCCTCCACAGTGATAGCGGGATTGATAAAGGAAAACAAGCTTAAAGTTTCTGCTTCGTATTACGACGTCGGGACCGGAGCGGTGACGATACTCGATTAGGCCCGCGAACTGGTACTCCGGAAATATCCATCCAAGCAGAATTCGCAACCTGCGCGGCTGTCGGTCCATCCACCGTACGTGAAACGGCACAAATTTGGCGAGGTCCGCAAAGCCATCGAAGTAAGTTGCTTCAGAATTCGGGCGTCGTGAGGGTATGATGCTTGCGGTCAACGGTCTTGTCGGAAAACCTCTCACTGAAGACAATCTGGTCCTGGATCACAGGTGGTGGGCGCCGGTCGTATTGGCGACAGGTGCCCTTAGCACGACTGAAATTTCTGTTCCTGGGAGTCTTCTGTCTGGTAGGAATGGTCGGGTCCCTGCTGGACTTGATCCGCCTCGGTGAGAAACCGTTTATTGAAGTGTTTGGATGGACGCTCTTCACGGGAATCATGGCAGTCTTCTACCTGATTTGCGCCCTCCGCGCTCCCAGATTGTTGATTCTCGCCGCGGCATTTCATTTTTTCGTCTCACATCCCGTCGGGACCTTGCTGCGGTACCTGAACGCGGGGAGGCCGGCGCCGACATCCGAGGTTGGCGTCCAGGTGGCTGCGATCGGAAGTTTGCTGCTGTGCGGGCTCTCTTGCGTGTTCTTTCTGCTGTTCGTTTACGCAGAGGGGAGAACGTCGATCGCGTTACAAACCAAGCTGTCTCTCGCCCATGGAATTCAGCACACGCTTGTGCCGAGGGTCGAGTTCAAATCGAACTTCTGGGAGATTTACGGAGTTTCGATACCGAGTGATCAAGTGGGCGGCGACCTGGTGGACCTGGTGCAGGAAGATAACGGTTCTGCACTGGCTTATGTAGCGGATATTTCCGGGCATGGACTGCAAGCCGGCATTCTGATGGGCATGTTCAAGACTGCCGCGCGGACCTGCATTGTGGAACGACCGACATTGCCTGAATTCCTGAGGCGAATCAATCGGGTGTTGCCCGAGGTAAAAGAACCTGAAATGTACGCGACTTGTGCAGCCGTAAGGATCAATCACGTGAGCGACACGCTCGGATGTACTCTTGAAATTGCCAATGCTGGGCACCCGGCGATCTTGCTCTTTCGGCAGAAACGGGGGGAGAACAGGCAATTCTGCGCAAGTGCACCGGTATTGGGGTTATTGCCATCAGCTGATTTTTCCAGCGAGAAAGTACAAGCTGAGGCCAATGATCTGCTGCTGATTATAACGGACGGAATATTGGAAGTGATGGATGGCCATGGCCGCGAGTTCGGGACTGAACGCATCGAGAAGATCTTGCGGGATAATTGCGAAAATACCCTGCCCATGATTGCAGAACTGATTCTGGCGGAGGCAGCCAGCTGGGGCAAGAATATCGATGATCAAACGCTGCTGCTCCTGAAAATACTCGGTTAGCCCCGGAAATTCCGACAACCCAATCGAAGAACGCCCGAATCTACGGTCGCGTGGCACCGAATCCAAGAGCCCAGGGGGGCTTGACAAGCAGGGTGAATTGCAGTTGTATTTAAGTAGATGCTTAATTAAGGAGATGCTTAATTATACTGTGAGCAGCAATAAGACATTTCGTGCATTGGCCGATCCTACGCGGCGGAAGATTCTGGCGCTCTTGCGGCATGGAGAAATTACAGCGGGAGCACTGGCGGAAAAGTTTGACATGACGAAGCCCGCCGTATCTCACCACTTTGCGGTGTTGAAGGATGCGGATCTGATTACCTCAAGGCGAGAAGGCCAGCAGATCTGGTATGGACTAAATACGACCGTGCTGCAGGACCTGATGGCCTGGGCTATGGAGTTGATGGATGACGGAATAAAGAGCAAAGGAAAGAAGAGATGAACAGCAAATATTATTGGGTTGGAATTTTGCTCACGGTTCTTGCGCTGATAGCGACGATATTGGCCTACCCGCATTTGCCGAGTTCGGTGGCGACACATTGGAATTTACAAAATCAGCCAAACGGCTACAGCCCGAAATGGACTCTTTTCTTGTTTGGGCCGGGGATGATGGCGGCCGGCATGCTGCTGATGTATTCGCTACCTTGGCTTTCCCCTAAGAATTTTGAACTGAACAACTTCCGCACCACCTATCTGCAGATTATGCTGATTTTGATCTGCTTGCTGGGATACTTCTACGCGTTAATGCTCTGGGCGGCACTCGAGCATTCGGCGAATGTGGGAAACGCGATTGTTGGAGGTGTGTGTCTCTTGTTTGCTCTGCTCGGCAATCTGATGGGGAAAGTGCGGAGAAATTTTTTTATCGGAATCCGAACGCCCTGGGCTCTCGCAAATGAGCGAGTCTGGAATGCCACGCATCGACTTGCGGCCAAGATATTTGTGGCGGGAGGGATACTCGGGCTGGGACTGACGTTCCTTGGGTTCAACGGAATGCCAGTGCTCGCCGTGCTGCTGATTGCAGCCTTTATTCCCGCGGTATATTCGCTGATTTTCTACAAGCAATTGGAACGGCGGGGAGAGTTACATGGGTAGAAGAAGAGATGAAGAAGTGAGGAAATTCAGTTATGAATCGAGGACGTAGAGGAATGCTTCTACTGGCCTGTGCGCTGGCAATGGGCATTGCCGCGGAATGTCAGGTGCAAACAAAGGTCGCAGGCGATTGGTATGGCTCCCTGCACACCGCAGGAGGTGAACTACACCTGGTATTGCACATTACCAGAGGGCAGGACGGAAGCCTGGGCGCAACGCTTGATAGCGTGGATCAGAATGCCAACGGGATCCCAGTTACGAGAATCACACTGAAAGGCTCCGAGCTTGAAATGACCGTGAGCGCAGTGCACGGCTCCTACGACGGAAAAGTGAATGCAGATGGGACGGTGATTAAGGGCGTCTGGTTCCAGGGACAGCCGTTGCAACTCGAGTTCAATCGGATGCCCGAGCAAAAATCGCCTGCTCACGGGTCGCCCTCGACTTGGGATCTCGATGACACGTGGCTCGGAAGCATTGATGCCGGAGCGATCAGACTTCGCATCGTGTTTCATATTAGGAGCACGCCGGGTGGATTAGCGGCAACGATGGATAGCCCGGATCAAGGCGCAATGGGGATTCCCGTCACCTCGGTGACGCGAGAAGGCTCACTCTTCAGGCTGGAGATGAAACAGATTGACGGGAGGTACGAAGGGCAGATTAGCGAAGACAAAACGTCGATCGTTGGAACATGGATCCAACGGGGGAACAGTACGCCGCTCGTGCTGAAGCCGCTGAAGGACAAGGCGGGAATTGAATTAAAACGGCCACAAAATCCGGTAAGACCATATCCATATCGCGAAGAAGAAGTAAGTTATGAGAACAAGGTACAGGGAGACAAACTTGCGGGCACGTTGACGGTACCCCCAGGAAAAGGGCCGTTTCCTGCCGTATTACTGATCACCGGATCCGGGCCCCAAGACAGGGACGAAAGTTTACTGGGACATAAGCCGTTCCTGGTGCTTTCAGATTATCTGACGCGACGAGGAATTGTGGTGCTGCGGGCCGATGACAGGGGAGTAGGCAAGTCCACTGGAACATTTGCGACCGGGACAACAGCAGATTTTGCTACGGATGTGGAAGCCGGGGTTGAGTTCCTGAAGTCGAGGGCGGAAGCTGATCCGCACAAGATCGGGCTGATCGGACACAGCGAAGGAGGAATCATCGCCCCGATGGTAGCAGCGCGGAATCATGATGTGGATTTTATAGTGATGATGGCGGGATCAGGAGTTCCGGGTGCGCAGATTCTTGTGGAGCAAACCTTGTTGATTTCAGAAGCCAATGGAATGAGCAGGGAGGATGCGGAAAAAAACGCCGTGGAGGAGAGCGATCTGCTGTCGTTTGTCGTTAAGGAAAAGGACTCTCCGAGATTCAAGCAGGAGTTACACGACAGGCTAGCGGGCAAGGTGAAGGAACCGCAACTTGGAGCGCAGCTGTCAGTGCTTACGTCCCCGTGGTTCGAATACTTTCTGGCTTACGATCCTGCTCCGGCGCTGCGTCAGGTGAAATGTCCAGTGTTGGCACTAAATGGAGAGCTGGATCTGCAGGTTCCTGCAAGGCAAAATTTGCCAGCGATCCGAAAGTCCCTCGAGGAAGGCGGGAACATGGATTTCGAAATTGATGAACTGCCGGGTCTGAATCACCTGTTCCAAACGGCGAAGACGGGCGCGCCCAGCGAATATTCAAGTATTGAGGAAACAATGTCGCCAATCGCGCTGGAGAAGATCGGCACATGGATCCTGAAGACCTGCAACTAGAAGCCTTACCCCTGAGCGACTGGGATGAGAAGGCCTCAGCGACAACCATCGTCGACGGGATGGGCGACGGGTTCGGCATCTGGCACCTCGACGAGAATTTCCCGAACGAAAAGCTGGTTGAAGACATTTCCGCGAAGCATATCCTTCAGTTCAGCGGGCGTATGACGGCTGCGAATTTCGAGTCGCTGGCCGATCAATCTGAGACCGGCTGGTTCGACAGCCGAACTGAGCGGTTGGCGAATGGCGAACATCGCGTATCGGGCGTCGAGGGCGTCGAGCGTGATGTTCTTGTCATCTCGGTAGCCGTGAATGTCCGCGCCGGGGAGGAGGAAGCGGTAACCTTCATCGACAGCCCGGAAATTACACGGTACCCAGACTTGTTTACCTGAAGCGTATTGTTGAGCGGCAGCGCTGTATTGGCCGAGCGGGCCGTCGAGTGGGCGAAGCGCCACAGCGAGTGAGAGGCACAGCAACAAGGATACGCCGGGAACCGCGCCACGCGTAAATTCGGGAACGAATAAAGCAACGAGCAGGACGATGAAGGTAAAAGCGAGAAGAAGCCAGTACATGGGCGAAAACATGTGCATACCGCCGAGACTGAATTGAAGCCGCAGCGACAAATAGGAAAAACCGGCGATGACCGCGGCAGCGAGTAAGAGCGCAATGATAAACACTTTGCGGGTGATGCGCTGCCAGTTGAGAACGCATAAGATGGCAACAGCAGGCATCGCTGGAAGCAGATAACGGCTCGAACGCATACTGGGAATACTGAAGAATACGAACATGGTGATGATCAGGATCCAGAGCATCTTCTCTGTTTCAGAAAATTCCGGACGGCGCTTGAAGGACACCCAGAATAGCGCGACGACCGGAAGCGCCATCAGGCCCGCATTGATGGGATAGCCCAGTGCGAGCGCCCAGATGCTATTGTTGCCGACCAACAGTTTCGTCAGGTAACCGACGCCCTGTGGCTGGAAACGGCTAAAGTTCTCGCCAATGACAAATTCCCGGAACACGCCGCCAGGGTCCGGATCTAGAAGAAACCAAACGGAAAATAGAGCGAGCGAAACAAAGGCCATGAGAATGACCTTGCCAAAATCTTTGGCAAGGAAATTCCTCACGCTGTAGCGGCGATACGCAAGGTACCACCAGGAAAAGGCGAGCGACACGGGTGCGGCGAGGACGAATGATTTGTAGAGGAGTGCGACACCCAGACCAAGGCCCAGTAGAACCGGCATGATGACTCGCGATTCAAGTGCGATCGGCTGCCAGAAAAGAAACATGAAGAATGGCAGAAAAGTCCAGAAGGACATGGGCGCTTCGGTCAGAAAAGGACGGCCGTAACGATAGACGTTGAAAAAAGAAAGATAGGTTATAGATGCCAACAGAGCAGTTTCAAATTGCCCGGTATACTTGCGCGTCAGCAGGAAGACCATTAACCCGACGAGCAAAGTGTAGAGTACGCTGGGATAGCGCAAGTTGAACAAATTCCAATTTTTTGTCCAATCCGTGGAAGCAATACCTTGCCAGAAAAGGAGCGGAGGCTTGGTGTTGCGCATATCGATCTGAAGGGACTGAAGAGGCAATAGATGACCGCTGTGGGCGGTGAGACGCGTGATATGTGCGTACACATACTCGTCTCCATTTTTGGGTATATGGAGGCTCCCGAGCCCATAAAAATAAGTGAAGACAGCAAGCAAAATGCAAAACACGTACCAAAGTCGAAGGAATCCGCGGCCTCGAGGATTCATTTTGTTGTCGGACGATGAAGTGGATTCAGCGAATGCAGTGGCGATTTCAGAGTCTCCCGGATATAAAATTAGAATGCTGCGCTTCCAAACATCATACAGAAGCCTCGGGCGATACGCGAAATGCCGGCACCGCGGGAAATATGAGAATTGTGACTAGCGCGGCACAATTCGCGGCGGGGACGTCGCACTCAGTAATTGTCGAGCTTTCTGCAAGACCTGCTCGGGAGGGATTTGTTTCAGACACTGATTATCGCCATCACAGGGCGAATTCCGATGATTATAGGCGGTCAGGCAGGGCGAGCACGGCAGCGGGACGTGCATTGAATGCACGTTCGGAGCTTGCGGGCCATAGAGGACGGGAGATTCCGGGCCGAACAGTACGATGGCCTGCATTGCAGTAGCAGCGGCGAATTGCCCGGGTGCACCATCGTTGGCGATGAGCAGAGAAGCGCGACAAAACAGCGCCAGAAGATGACGCATCGAATCTGTATAGCCACTCAGATTGACACAGTGCGGGTCCCGGCAATGAGCGACGATGGAATCCCCAAGTGAGATGTCCTGCTTGAGACCTATGATACCGATCGCGTAACCATCCCGCAGGAGTTCTGCGCAGAGCTGTTTGAAGTAGTCAACGGGCCACGCACGAATTGGCAAGATGCCACCACTGGCATAAACAAGAACGAGCGGCCTTTCGTGAAGTGCTGGGAAGTCTGCGTGCAGCCGCGTGATCCTATCCTGAACTTCCCTTTCCGGAAGAACAATGGCCGCGGGCAATTCCGTAAGGAGTACCGGCAGCATTTTCGAGATTGGCACGGTTCTGGATTCGATAGCGTCGGCGAGCGTCAGAAGTTGCATCGAAATGTGCCGATACGGATTGTAAAGCACCGGACGAGTCAGGAATGAACCTCGGTAGAGACCTTCCTGATTATAGCGATGGAAACCTATGCGTATCGGAGAACCGGAGAGATAGGAAAGAACGCTGCTGACCCGGGCGAATAATTCGCAGTCGATGACCACGTCAATCTGCAATGCCCACAATCTGCGCAGCACGTTCAGCGTGGTCCTCGCAAGACTGAACAGAGAGCGGTCGTCAAGAGAAAGTACATTTACCGCGGGAACCACGCGAAGCAGTTCAGCGGCTTCGCGGTTGCGTGCGAAAAGCAGGAGGTGCAAGGAGGCATCAGGGTATTTCTGCTTCAACCGCTCAAACATGGAGGTTGCAAGGACCATGGTGCCCATCTCAGAAAGCAGAATGATCAGGATGCTGCGCGGTGGAATTGTCTCCTGCGGTTTTGGTCGCAAGCGACTGAACCCTGAGAGCACCCCGCAAATGGGCACGCCAACGAAACGGTCGACAAAGCGATAGAGCTTAATATTCATGAGTGCGAGCACACCGGCCAGGCAGAGAATGCAAATGGACTTGAAGCCGGTCAAGAACCCCGAAGATTATATCGGTTTCAGGTACGAGTGGTCGCCCAGAAATAAACTGTTTAAATACATCGTGAATTGTCAGGACGGGAGTAGAATGATGCAGTTCTTGAGAGCGAAATGGGGGTTCATGCCCTCTTCAGCTTCATTCGAGGTTCCATGGATCGATCGAGCCCTATGGCTTCACTGACAAAGCGCACTTTCCTGACCTTGTTCGCCTTTCTGATTTGCGGTGCCATTTGCGCTGCACAGACAACCAGCCCGCTCGAGTCGAGGCGCAAGGCACTCAACGACCTTCTCGCCGAGCAATGGGAATATCGTCTCCGCACGAGCCCCTTATTTGCGTCCTTCCTCGGAGACAAGAGGTGGAATGACAAGCTGGACGATTACTCGCAAGAGGCGATCGACAGCGATCTGAAAGAAACACAGAATTTCCTGGTACGGTTTGAGTCAATTGACACCTCGGGTTTCCCTAAACAAGAGATGCTGAATAAGCTGCTCATGGTCCGTGACCTCAAAATGCAGCTCGAAGGGGCACGATTCAAGGGATGGGAAATGCCGGTAGACCAGCAGAACGGGGTGCAAATAATCCTTCCTCAGTTACCCGTACTTCTCTCGTTTCAGGACGTCAAGGATTATGAGGATTATATCTCGCGGCTGAACCATATGCCGCTCTTGCTCGATCAAACGATCATTCAGATGCAGAAAGGTGTCGCTGACAAGTTGATGCCTCCACGCTTTCTGCTGGAAAAGGTTGCCGGGCAATGCGATGACATTGCCAAGCAAAAACCGATCGATTCGCCGTTCACTCAACCGTTCAAGAGCTTCCCCAAAACAATTCCCGAGACCGAGCAGGCCCGCCTGAAAGAAAAAGGAATGGCTGCGATACGTGATCAGGTACTGCCGGCGTATGCGCACTTCGCAAAATATGTGCGCGAAGACTATCTTCCTCATGGACGAACAGAGGCAGGCGCTTGGGCGTTGCCAAATGGCGACGATTATTACGCTTTTCGGGTCAAAGAAAGTACGACCACCGACCTTACGCCAGACGAGATTCATCAACTTGGATTGGCGCAAGTGAAGGACATCGAGCAGCGCATGAAGGATGTGGCGGTTCAACTTGGGTACCCGGATACCAAAACGTTCAATCGGGCGATTGCCTCCGATCCCAAGCTTCATGCCCATTCGCGGCAACAGCTCCTGGATTTATACAAGAAATATATCGATCAGATGAATCCGAAACTTCCGGAACTGTTTGGGCGAATGCCAAAAGCGAAATTAGAAGTAATGCAGGTCGAGGAGTTCCGTGAGAAGGAAGCAGCTTCTGCTTCCTACGAGGCTCCGGCAATGGATGGTTCGCGTCCGGGACACGTGATGGTGAATACCGGAGATTTTGAGAAGCGCGAACTGCTGGATATTGAAACAACTGCGTATCACGAGGGAATACCTGGTCACCACATGCAGATTGCCATTGCGCAAGAGTTACCTGAGCTACCCCCCTTCCGGCAAAATGAATACTACACAGCGTACACGGAAGGTTGGGCACTTTATGCCGAGAGATTGGGCAAGGAATTGGGGTTCTTTCAGGATCCGTACAGCTACTACGGCCACCTGCAGGACGACATGTTGCGTGCCATTCGTCTCGTAGTAGATACCGGCCTGCATTCGAAGCATTGGACAAGACAGCAAGTCGTCGATTTCTTCCACGAACATTCACCAGAGGATGAGGTCAGCGTGCAGTCGGAGACAGATCGTTACATTGCATGGCCGGCGCAGGCTCTCGGCTACAAGATTGGACAGTTAGAGATATTGAAATTGCGACAATACTCGAAGGATCAGCTGGGAGCCAGGTTCGATATTCGCGCATTCCATGACGAAGTGCTGGATGGAGGAGCGCTGCCGATGGACGTGCTTAAACAGCGAATTGAGGATTGGGTAGCGACGCAGAAGGCTGGCGTGCCAGCCGCGAAGTGAGCGGAACAAACTACCGTTTGATAGCTTCCTTGGCGTCCTTGGCGCCCTTTTCGATCGTTTCACCTGTTTTCTGAGCGGCCTTCTTCGTTCCGGAGACGGTTGCATCGGCCATCCTTGCCGTTTCGTGACCAATCTCTCTCGCAACCGAACCTGTCTTGCCGACTGCGCTTTCCGTGGTATCGGCAGTTGCTTTTGCGGTTGTCTTCGTTCCAGAGACAGTCGCGTCGACTGCTTTTACCGTATCGTGACCAACTTCCTTTGCAGCTGACACAGTCTTGTCAACGGCTTTTCCGGTGGTGTCGGCAGTAGCTTTTGCTGCCGTCTTGGTTCCGGAGACGGTTGCATCAGCCATTTTTTCCGTTTCTTCGGCTGTCTTCTCGACTGCCTGTTCCGTAGCATGTGCGGTATCTTTGGCCGCCTTTTCCGTGCCCCTAATCACCTCCTGAGAATAGGAACTTGTGCCAATCAGCAAAACCGCAACCGCGGCAAGCAGAAATTCAGACTTCATCGAGTCTCCTTCTTTCCGGGAGTTCTAGTTCGTTTCAACGAGCAAATTCTCGATTTTTTTGCTCCCGAAGACAAGCATTTCATCCCCGGCCTGTCTCGCAAGAAGCACTCCTCGGGGCTACTTGTCCGGGCAGGCTGCCCGAAGGAACCTCGAGCGCAGCCGCAGCATCAGCAGAATTCAAAGCGATGAAGAACGGCTCAAGTAGAGGCTGAGGCGCCTGTGTCGGCGGCGATCCCTTCCGCGAGGACATGGTCCGGGACCTTACGCAGCTCGCGGACAAGGTGAAACCAGGAAAGAACTTTCAAGGTATAGAAGGTAATATCGACTTCCCACCAATAGAATCCCTGGCGCGCAGAGGCCATAAAGTAGTGGTGGTTGTTATGCCAGCCTTCACCGAGTGTAACAAGAGCCAGCATCCAGTTATTCTTGCTGGTATCTGTGGTCTTGAAACGGCGTTTGCCAAAAATGTGCGAGAGTGAATTGATTGTAAAGGTCCCGTGCCAGAGCAGAACGGTACTGAGGCAGAATCCCCATAGAAAGAGTCCCCATCCGCCCACGAGGAACATCGTCACGCCCAAAACAGTTGGCGGAATCAGATAGTACTTGTTGAGCCAGCGAAGTTCGGGAAACTTCGCAAAATCAGCAATGTACTCGAGGCGGGTTTCGTTGTACCTGTCAGACAAAATCCAGCCCACGTGCGACCACCAAAACCCAAACAGAGTCGGAGAGTGCAGATCTTCCTCCTGATCAGAGTAGCGGTGATGATGGCGATGATGAGCGGCCCACCACAGAATGCCCTTTTGCGAGGAGGACATAGCCATCCAGGCGATTACGAACTGAAACCAGCGACTGGTTTTAAAGGAACGATGTGAAAAATAGCGGTGGTAACCGGCGGTCACGAAGAACATGCGCACTTCATAAGAGAGGAAGCAGACGAGAACGTAATACCACTTGAAATGAACGAAGAAGACGCCCAGCGCCGCAATATGAAAGAGAACAAACGGAATACACGAAACGAGCTGGAGCCTGGCCCCGTTGGGCAGGGGGATCGACAAGGGTGTTGCTGCAGATGCCATTCGAATATAACTCCTGCGCGTGGAAACGCGCTGAACTGCCTTCGGTATGATGCGCGCAAGAGTCGAGCGTGCTCAGCGCCTACTCCAATAATTTTACGGGTGGCCTGCGGGCTGGTCAAGGTTACGTAAACCCAGACGGTTGCAGATTGAAAACATTCCTGCCGGACTTCTGTGCGACGGGACCGGACCACACGATAGATCGTGCCGAGTCCCCGTACGTTCAGGAGAAGTTGGATCCTCTGCTCGTACTTGTACGGGCGTGAACCTCCTGCTCTGCGCCACGCGTTCATCGCCTCTGGGACTCGGCGTCGGGAGAATGGGGCTCTGTTTGCCGTTTTTGTGGGATGATAGGGTTTTTGCGCGATCGGATAAAGCGAAGAACGGCGACTCGAGGAGTGGGATTGATGCGAATGATGCGGATGGTTTTGTTCTTGGTTCCCTTGCTGGCTGGGTTTGGATGGACCGGCGGCGCAACCGCGCAAGAGACTTCGGCCCTTGCTGTACCTGCCGAACAGGGCAAATACACGATCCACAAAATGGAACAGCCGATCGGAAGCGAGAGTTACACAATCACCAAAGATGCCCATCATCAGTCCGTCGCGGTTCGATTCAAGTTTACTGATCGCGGCACCG
This sequence comes from Candidatus Acidiferrales bacterium, assembly GCA_963723725.1. Lineage (GTDB taxonomy): Bacteria > Acidobacteriota > Terriglobia > Acidiferrales > UBA7541 > Acidiferrum. The sequence goes on along the minus strand of CAVRSA010000003.1, from coordinate 421,795 downwards.
ACGTTTCGCTGGAAGCGGGGTTTCGTGGTGGCGACGACCTGACCCCGGAAAGTTTTTCGATCAAGGGGAAAAATGCTCGCACAGTTGAAATCGACGAGGCGGTGGATGTTCAAACCGAACAAATTCGTGTGCGAGATCGGGAAAAGTGGACGGAATCGGCCAAACCGAAACAGTTTTTCACAATTGCGGGATACGCGCCGGCGACAATGCAGATGCTGCTCTATCGCTACTGGGTCAGTCACGGATCGCCGGCCGATCTGGAGATATTTCCCGCCGGTCATGTTCGGATTGAACCGCGCGGAAAAGATACGGTAACGATTCTTCAGAAGAAGGAGACGCTTGATCGCTACACCATCGAAGGGCTCATCTGGGGACGAGAAACGGTGTGGTTCGATTCCCGAGGGAATCTAGTTGCGCTGGTATCTGTGGACGCTGAATTCGATCATTTCGAGGCGATTCTCGAAGGCTACGAGGAAGCGCTCGGGATGTTTGTAGCGCAAGCCGCAACGGATGGCATGGCGGCGCTCTCGGAAATCTCCAAGTCAATTTCCGGAAGTCGAGCGGCGACCTTGGCTCTGACGGGCGGACGTCTGGTTGATGGCACGGGCGCCGTTGCGCTCGAGGACTCAGTTGTCGTGATCAGAGACGGACGGATTATGGCAGTCGGTAAAAGTGCGAGCACGCCGATTCCAGCCGATGCTACTCGGGTCGATGTACGGGGCAAGACAATTCTGCCGGGACTGTGGGACATGCATGCACACTTCGAACAGGTGGAATGGGGGCCGATCTATCTGGCGGCAGGTGCGACTACGGTCCGCGATTGCGGTAACGAGTTTGAATTCATAACGGCTGTCCGTGATGCCATTCTGCAAGGGAAAGGGCTCGGCCCGCGGATGCTTTTGGCAGGCATTGTGGATGGAAGCGGGCCACTGCAGCTGGGAGTAGCGCGAGTGGACACTCCTGATCAGGGGTTGAAGTGGGTGCATCAGTACCATGACGCGCATTTCCAGCAGATCAAGATTTACAGCTCGGTGAAACTGGACGAAATCAGAATAATTGCGGATGAGGCTCACAAGCTGGGCATGACGGTTACCGGGCATGTACCTCAGGGATTGTCGGCGTATCAGACAATCGAAGCGGGGCAAGACCAGATCAATCATGTGCAATATGTCATGCAGATTATGCATGCACCGTTTCCTGAAAAGATGGATCGTGCTGCGCGAATGAAGGCAATGGGCGACCTGGACTTGCAGTCGGCGGATGCGGCGAAGGCGGTCGAGTTCCTGAAGAACCACAAGACCGTAGTGGATCCGACGCTGACGGTTTTCGAGTTTGGGACGGCTAGCACAGCGAAACCGCCCTCTAGTTTTGAGCCGGGAATAAACAAGATACCCATTGAGTTGCGGCAGCCATTAAACGATGTCGGGCCACTGACACCGTCGATTGAGGCTGAAGAAAAAGTTGTCCAGAAGATGATCGAAATTACCGGCATATTACACAAGGCGGGTATCCCGATCGTCGCCGGAACCGATCAGACCGTACCCGGGCATTCGCTGTATCGCGAACTTGAACTTTATGTTCAGGCGGGGTTTACGCCGATGGAAGCGATTCAGTCGGCTACGATCGTGCCCGCTCGAGTGATGGGTCTCGACAAAGAATTAGGAACAGTGGAAGTGGGCAAGCGCGCGGATTTAATCGTGGTAAACGGCAACCCGCTGGAATCGATACACAATATCCGCAAGGTGGAATCGGTCGTCAGCAACGGCACTCTTTTTAACACAGCAGAACTCTGGCAAATGGTGGGTTTCCAGCCGTAGGAACTCTTGCATGAAATTTTTCGAGTATAGAGCGATATAATAGCCGTATTGGGCGCCGCTGTGCGGAAGCCGCTCGAGTTGACTGCCGGAGTCTGAACGATGTTATTGGATCTGGGCAGATTATTTTCGTTTGCGTTGAGCATCCTCTCCCTCTATGCCTTGCTCGATAGCGCGTTTTTCGTTATCGCCACCACGTGGGAAGAGCGACTTGTTCTCTCGATCTCACGGATCGGAATGTCGGCGTGCGTGTGCTTCGCCAGCGGATTGCTGTTTCGCCATTCGTCAGATCCAGCAGTACCGCTGACCCGAACGCTGCCGGTTCGGCTATTTTTCTGGACGCTATTTGGAGTGGCAATACTTTTTTGCGTTTCGTGGTATCTGGACGTGTATTACGTGCCGCTAATTTGGCGGAACCAGCCCCATTAATTCACAATCGAGCAAATCTATTAGTTGAAATCCCTACTGCGGAATGGGAGCGTTCGGTGAATGGAACACGACGGCGACGACCATCATAGAAGGAATTGCGTTCCCGTCATAGCTTGCGGCGGAATAACTCCACTTCTTGATCGTGGCTAGCGCCGGGGCGGTCAGTGGGGGAACGTCCCGGATGGTCGTGACTTTAGTGATGTTGCTCGCAGCGTTTATCGAGACGTTAAAGACGACTGTGTCTTGCTTTTTGGCGCTCGCAGGATAAGGAGCGAAGCTAGCGGTATTCAGCTGGGGCGGCAAGTAAGGTGGAAGCTTGTCCTTATTCGGAATGGGGGCTGTTTGCGAGGGCGGAGGCAGCGGAATATTGTCAGCACCCAGAAATCCGGGATCGTAAATTATGTTTACAACAACAGAGGATGGAACCGGCTTGCCGTCAAGTGTGGCAGCGGAAAAAGTCCAGGAGTGTACGGCGGAAATAGCCAGGCCAGAGACCGAAGGAAGATCGCGAAGAATGGATACGCTCGAGATTTGCCCTTGATCGTCCAGGTTGATGGCAAGGGTGACGACGCCGGCGTCAAGACTGCTGGCAGGATACGGGAGAGCGCTGACTGTAAGCACGTTAACCGGTACAAAATGAGGTGGCTCTTTGGCGGCCCTTGCCAACGTCGAGGTCAGAACAACTGTCGTGAGCAGGAACAGGGGGAAAACTGCAGCGAGATATCGTTTCATCCGAACATTCTCCGTTAGCCATACAGCGAAAAACCGTGAGTCAAGAAAAGTGCTTGGCAAATAGTACGACAAGGTTGGGAACAACTCCAATCTCCCATTCAAATTTCCGCGATAGCATGGCTGGCCGGGTGGGAGCGCCGCGAAATTCATTCGAACTTGACTGGTAATTGGGGATTGCGTAGGCTGCAGAAGTACCTCGGCGGTCTTCTCGGAATTCATTGAAGACCCTACCTACGTTCTCCACCTCGCAGAGAGCATGGACGGAGGAGTTGCGAGCACACTGTTGTGGTGTGCTGCTGCTCGGCGGCCCTGCACAGGTGAATCACCCACAGGAGAATCGTCATGCTACGAGACAATAAGATCGATTACATCGAATTCAACGCAACGGATATTTCCGCAACAAAAATATTCTATAGCGCGGTGTTCGGTTGGAAATTTACAGATTACGGCCCACACTATTCGTCGTTCGAAGACGGGCGAATCGCCGGGGGATTCGCGCAAGGAACGGTCGCTCCAGCAGGCACACTAATTGTAATCTACGTTGATGATCTGGCGGCGGCAGAAGCTCGCGTCAAGCAATGCGGCGGGAAGGTCACGAAGGAACCTTTTACGTTCCCGGGAGGATCAAGGTTTCATTTTAGCGATCCGAGCGGGAATGAGCTGGCAGTCTGGCACGAGGAGTGAAGCGCCGGTAGGCAGCGAGTCTGGACGGGGATAGAAAAGTTGACCGAAGCATCGAAGCTGGCAGGCATCAGTTGTGGTGTATCATCGAGCCAGAGAAATCCCGGAAGGTGGACTAGATGGCTGAACGACCGGTTCTAGTAGGATTGATACCGCAGGTGGTGGTCCTGGATCCTGGAGACCAGATCAGCTGGATCTCCGATGCCGGCAACTTGCGGGTGGAATTTGACCCGAACCGTTCGCCATTTTCCTCAAATATATTTCAGGCGCCGATGGGGATGAGGCTATTGAGCGGCCCCCCGACAGCGGGAACGAAAGCGGGCACGTATAAATATCGCTTGTGGTTGAACGATCAAATGGTTGGCCGCGGCGAAGTGATTATTCGCGACAAGTAGCGCGTGAACGAAATAAAGGAACCGCGCATTCCTAGAACAGAAAGAAGCGTGCTATCGAAGCACGCCTTTTCGCCCGTCACCAGAATCAGGAGACACTTAGGCGCCCGCGGATCCAGTCAGGCCCTTGAGCATGCTTTGTAGCGTGCTGGCGTTGGGGACTTCGCCGTTCGGGGTCATTTTGTCAACGAGGTGAGGGAGCAAGCTGGCCATCATTCCTGTAAGCTGCGAAGGATCGATGCCCGCTTTCTGTGCGACTTGCTGAAGCGTGCCGCCGTGCAGAACATTCTGTAACTGATCGGCACTGACGGGTACGTTATTGCCGGTACCGATCCACGAACTGATGACGTTGCCTAGTCCCCCGGCCTGAAACATTTTCTGCAAACCAGCGACGCCGCCCACTTGTGGGCTGTTAACGTATTCAAGAATGGCTGCAAGTCCGGTCGCATGCTGCGCTGGCGGAACGCCGCCGCTGGACAGGCTGCCACTCGCCATAGCTAGAACATCTTCCAATAAACCCATTGTAGTTCTCCTTGTTGACCTAAGTTAAGAGGATCGGGAGCGACCGGGCGGCGGAGGCCGCTCCCGTAGTTCCGGGCGGTTACTTCTGTTTCGCGATGATCTTGTCCTTGATCTTGTCGTACGTAGCCTGAGGAATGACTTTCTTCTTCACAAGGTCAGTTTTCTTGGCATACGGACGACCGTCGATGATCTTCTGTGAGTACGCGGCCCCGATCCCTGGCAGGGCGTCAAGTTGTTCCTTGGTCGCAGTATTGATGTCCAACAGATCGGTAGACGCGGTGCTCGCTGCCGGCTTGGTGGACTTGCTTGAGGTGCTTTGCGGTTGGGAGACGGCAACGCCGACGCTCAACAGCAAGGCAAGTACGGCAAGCAACAAACGGTTCAGATTCTTAGTCATCGTGTTTCCTCCTGGAATTTTTCTTCTGGTTTCCGATTCTACTTCTACGCCTATTCGTTTTCAGCGGCCCGATAGCCGGCCTTCTTGGCCTCATCTTCAGTCATGTACTTTCCCTGCTTTGTCTTGCCGTAATAACGGGTGCCGGGCTTATGGTAGACCTTCGAATCGGTGTTCACCCAGACCATTCCGGTGCTATTGGCGGGAGGAGTCTGCTGCGCTGCAGGAGCGGCTGCCTTGCTTGCAGGCGTCGCCGCCGGAGTGGGAACCGAAGACTTGGCGGCAGGGGTAGCGGCCGGAGTCGCCGCTGGGGCAGGGGCGGAAGTGGCATCAGCAGCAGCCTTCTTGCTCTTCGAACTCGTGGTCGTCGCGGCATCGGCAGTCGCCGTCTTCGTCGTAGTCGCGGCATCGGTTGTCGTAGCTGCCGTATCTGCGGCGGCTTTCTTCGATTTGGATTTCGTCGTTGTTGCAGCGCTGTCTGCGGTACCGGATGTCGCCGAGGTGGTGTCTGCGGCGGCTTTCTTCGATTTGGACTTCGTCGTCCCCGCGGCACTGTCTGAACTGGCAGTCGCGCTCGTGTCGGCAGCTTTCTTTGATTTCGATTTGCTCGTAGCCGAACCGGAATCGCTGGCAGCGGCACTCGTGTCTGTGGCCGATTTCTTGGACTTCGACTTTGTGGTCGACGAGGCGCTGTCGGCTGTCGAGGAGTCGTCGGCGGTCTTCTTCGACTTGGACTTCGTCGTCGAAGAGTCTGCCGCCGTGGAATCCGTCGTCGAATCCGCAGTCTTCTTCTTTTTCTTTGATTTGGAGGCGGTGCTGGAGTCACTCTGATCGGTAGTGGTTGTCGATTGAGCGCGGACTGCCAGATCCCCACATACCAACATCAGGGCCGCGAGCAAAGCTAGAAACATAGTCTTGCGGATACGATTCATTGTCTGAAGTTTCCTTTCACTTCGTGCGGTAGCGAGTCCATCTGGCTGGCACATGGTGTCGTGCGCAACTGAGGGGGCAGAGGAGACCCAGTCGCATCTCGATGCCAGTGGATTGAAGCGAATCATGAAAGATAAAAGGAGGTAAGTCAAGGAAGAATAAGGCCGGTAGAGGCTGCCGCAGACTTCTGCCGAGTGAGAGAGAAAGTCAAACAGTGACAATCAGTCCGGGAAAAATAAAAATGAAGCGCACATCCTGCCTATGCCAACGGAAGTCCAGGGCGAGGGGGAGCCCCGCTCGATCGAAAAACCTAGTCACCGGAAGGTTGGACACGCGTAAATTCGACAGATTCGGCTAAACCGCGGCGAACCGGACCCAGTACGAACGCCGGGACATCGCGCTCGGGCGCGACCGAGAGATTTGCGGCCTTGCGAGGGAATTCCGTACGACGGTCCAATGTTAGGCCCGCTTCTCTCAAAAATTCGGTGGAGAAGCCCATCTCCTCCCCACGATCGACTCCCCAGAACCACAGTTTCTCCTCGTTGCGCTGCAAGAAGTGCAGGGACTGCTCGAGCTTCTTCATGGCCCGGTCGAAGGAGGAAGCCAGGAAGAAAACGCCTAGGTTCCAAGCGTGGCGAGGATATTGAACTCGAATCCGGACGCAATACTTGCCCGTCTGGTTCTTTTCGATACTGCAACGGTAGTCGTTTCGAATGCTCGAAGAACGGCCTGGCATTGGATATCACCCTATTCAAGACTCTGCGGTCGCGTTCCGGTGTGTCAGGCCTTGCCAAAGAGGGTGGGCTCTAAAGAGAAGGCACCCCGACCGAGATCCGGAACAGCCCAACTAGGCTACCGGGTGGAATCCCGGAGAGCAAGAGGCCCCTTATATAAACTTTAAGCTGTTTAATTACTATGAGTTAGGGAAATTAATGCCGCCAAAACCGCGCATTTTTTCCGGGTAGATCTTGACCTTGCCTTCGGCCTTCAGGCGTTCCTCAAGCGAGGTTCGGAACGCGTCAAATGCCAATCCGCGCTTCTGTTGAAGCAGATTATCGGTAATGGTCTTCTTCTGCTTCTCGAAATCTTCGGGGTTCGCCTGGGTCTTCGCCGCCACTTCATACACAATCCAGTTGTCTCCGAGGGAAACGGGCGAGGCAACCTGACCTACGTTTAGCGTAAAAGCTTCAGCCAGCTGTTTCCCACTACCCACGCCGGCGATGGAGCCGCTACGAGCGAGCTCATCTGAGGTCTTTGGATCAAGACCGAGTTCTTTTGCGGCGACCGCGAATTTGCCTCCCGCCTTAACGCGCTTTACAAGATCATCCGCCTTGCTCTTGGCCAGTTCTTCGGCCTTCTGGTTCTTCAGGTCCGTTAGAACCTTTTCGCGTACTTCATCGAGGGTCGCCGGATGGGCCGGGAGAATTTCCTTCAGCTGGAGAACGACGTAGCCGCGGTCGGTGTGAACCGGCAGGCTGAGTTCGCCCATTCGGAGGTTGGAGATTTCATCTCGAACTTCCTTGGAGTTCCCGAGCTCAAGAGCGGGTTCGGTCGGCGACAAAGGGCGCGTTTCGGAAACCGGCAGATGATATTTACCGGCAAGTTCGTCTAGCGTCAGTTTATTGGACTGGCGTATATCGGCGGCCAACTTGTCCGCTTGGGCGCCAGCGGTCTGGTCAGCTTTCTGAAGCAGGTAAGGGGCGCGGATGCTCTCCTTCACTTCATCGAAGGTCTTCGTATGGGCGGTCTCCTTATCGAGGACCTTGATGATGTGGAAGCCGTACTGGGTCTTGACCAGGTCGGACACTTCCCCCTTGTTCAGACTAAAGGCAGCTTTCTCGAATTCGGGTACGGTTTGTCCCTGGACGAGCCATCCCAAGTCCCCGCCCTTGGTCTTCGAGCCCGGGTCTTCTGAGTATTTCGTCGCCAGAGCCGCAAAGTCGCTGCCACTTTTCTTCGCTTGGGCAAGCACGCCGTCAGCCTTGTTCTTGATTTCGGTAACTTCTGCGTCCGTTTTGCCCACGGTCATAAAAAGAATGTGCTCGGCATGGACGCGATTTGGCACTTCATACTGCTGAATATTCTGCTGGTAAATCGCTTTCAGTTCGTCGTCCGTGACCGGAGTATTCTGACGAATCTGCATCAGGTCTACGAGCGCATAGCGAACGACGCGCTTTTCGGGTATTTGGTATTTTGCTTTGTTCTGGTCGAAGTATGCGGAAACCTGCGCGCTGTCCAAGGTGATTTTGGAAGCGAGATCCTCCGGCTTGATGCTGACGTAATCAAGCTTGACCTTTTCGTTCTGGATACGGAACTCTTCCTGAATTTCGGCGGGACTGACGCTGATACCGTCGGTGATGAGCTTGCGGAATTTTTCCTCCACGAGCCCGGACTTCACCAAATCTTCGAAAACAGGCACAGTGAGCTGGAACCGCTGCATGACCTCGCGCTGGTAGGTGTCCATGCCAACGAACGCGTCGCCATTGAACGCGCTCGGCAGATATTGACGGATGCGGTCGGCGCGTTCCTTGTCGCTGACGGTAATTCCGAGGCGTTTGGCTTCGTACTCAATTTCCTTCTGGAAAACAAGTTGATTGAGAATCTGGCGAGCGTAGAGTCCTTCAAGCTGTTGAGGAATCTGATTGCGCTGACGAATCTCGCTGAGTTGGGTATGGACATCGGCCAGCGTCACGGTCTGATCGCCGATTCTCGCCACGGTGTCAGTCGATGTCTCGGCGGTGGTAGTGCCCTGAGGCACCAGATAGAGCAACATGCTCAAAGCCAGAATGCCGATGATGACGCCGAAAAGGATTCGGACGCCCGTCTTTTGGTTTTCGAATGCGCCAGCCATTACAGGTTTCTCCCTAGTGAGTAGCCAAACTAAGGATTATAGAGGATTGCGGGGAAAGACGGAAATGGTTCAAGAGATTAATTCTCGGACGTGCTCACTCGGTAGATCGACGATTTTGACAAAGTGAATGCCCGTTGACTTGCAATTGAGTGCAACTTAATATGTGCGCCAAATGCTGGATTTCCTGTTGCTTGCCGCCCTTACTCTGAGTCCTCGAAAGCTTGCGGCAGCCCGCGCCAAGAATACTCTCTTCCATGCCTAACGAAACAGGATTGCCATCCCGGCCGGGAAACCGCTTCCCGCTCTTTCAAGGCTTGCTCCCTCTCCGCTGGGGGGAGTTGCCGAGAAATCTGCTGGCGGGATTCACTCTGGCAGCGATGAACATCCCGCAGTCGCTTGGCTACACGCGAATTTCCGGTACACCAGTAATCACGGGCTTGTACACGCTGCTGCTGCCACTCGTTGCGTTTGCGATTTTTGGGTCCTCGCGGTTTCTGGTAGTGGCGGCAGACTCGGCGACGGCGGCGATCCTGGCAGGAGGGCTCAGTTCGATGGCGCCCGTGGCAAGCGCGCGTTATGTGACACTTGCCAGCCTGGTGGCATTGATGACGGCTTGCATTCTTTTGCTAGCGCGCATTTTGAGGCTTGGCTTCCTTGCCGATTTTCTGTCGCGAACGGTTCTTCTCGGTTTTCTGACCGGTGTTGGCTTCCAGGTAGGGATCGCAGTCTTGGGACAGATGCTCGGCATCGAAGTCACCAGCCGGCGAACGCCCGTTCAGTTTCTTCAAGTCTTGCGAGGTTTGCCTCACGCGAACGTCCTGACCGTGGAAATCTCTGTCGCGGTAGTCGCGTGCATCCTGTTATTCAACAGATTTGCCCCTAAATGGCCTGGACCGCTATTTGCCGTGGTGGGAGCCGTAGCGGCAAGCGCACTTCTACATCTTCCCGAACATGGCGTGAGCGTACTTGGGCCCGTGCCCGGAGGACTGCCACATCTGGGCCTGCACGATCTGAGTGGTAAGGATGCGTGGGCACTTTTTCCCGTGAGCCTTTCCTGCTTTGTGATGATCGTGGCGCAAAGCGCGGCAACGGCTCGTGTCTATGCGGCCCGCTACAATCAGCAACTCGACGAAAATACCGATCTGCTCGGATTATCCGCCGCCAACACTGCTGCGGCGTTCAGCGGAACCTTCGTCGTGAACGGCAGCCCGACACAGACCGCGATGGTTGAAAGTTCTGGCGGGACAAACCAGATGGCGCATCTGGCGACTGCCGGCGTAGTCGCGTTGGTGCTGCTGTTTCTGACCGGACCCTTGCAATATCTGCCTCACTGCGTCCTGGGAGCGGTGGTAGTAACGATTGCGTTGCGGATGATCGATTTGCGATCGCTAGCTGCCCTTCGCCGCGAGAGCCCCGGGGAATTCGCGCTGGCCGTAACGACGAGCGTGGTCGTTGTATTTGTCGGCGTGGAGCAAGGGATTTTGCTGGCGATGGCGCTGTCCCTGTTTCGCATTGTGCATCACAGTTATCGTCCGCATACGGCGGTACTGCGTCAAACCAACCAGGGAATCTGGGAACTGGAAAGAGTAACGCCGGGGGAAACGACTGAGCCCGGGGTGGTCATCTATCGATTCGGGGCTCCGCTTTTCTACGCCAATGTGAACCGTTTTGCGGAGGAAGTACGCATGCTGGCGGCATCGGCTCCCGCGCCGTTGCACTGGCTGGTGGTAGATTGCGGGGCAATCACCAACGTGGACTTCACTGCGGCATGCGTGGTCGTTGATGTCCAGAAGAGCCTCGCCCGGGAAGGCACGGGACTGGTATTCGCCCACGTGCAATCGGATTTGAAACCCGACCTCGATCGACATCATCTGACCGCGGCCATCGGGCCGGACAGGATATTCGACAGTCTACACGAAGCTCTGGCCGCGCTACGCGGGAAAACCCCAGTCCAAACGGGACAGACCTAAGCCGGGAAACGCATCAATTTGTTTGCGCAAAACGGGCACCTTGGGAGATACTCCGCGGTGGAATGCAGATTCCAGGTGGCAAAGTGTCTAACGGAGGAGCCTGGCCTTGAAGAGAAATGCTTTATTACTGACTGCTTCGTTGCTAGCCATTGTCGGGCTCCACGCTCCGCGGGTCCTGGCGCAGGCAGACCCTGACCCTCCCGCAGGTGAACAAAGCACAAAAGACTCTGCTTCTCAGACGATCAAACAAGACGCGCCAGCGGCGCCAATCACGGCATACACACTGCCGCCAGATCGCGACAGGAAAGCGCGCGCGATAAGCAAGGTGCGGCTGCGGATGGAAGTTGTGGGCCTGATCTACGGGCTGGTCGTGCTGCTCTTGGTACTGCGCTGGAAACTGGCGCCAAAATTCCGCGATGTAGCGGAAAGGATAAGTTCGAAACGTGTTCTGCAGGCTTTGATTTTCGCCCCGCTTGTGACGCTGGCAATTGACATACTCACACTACCAACGGGGATATACGGAAACTGGATCGAACGCGTCTACGGACTCTCGGTTCAGGGATGGGGCTCGTGGTTCTGGGATTGGACAAAAGGCGAGATGATCTCGATGGTTTTGAGTTTCGTGTTGGTCTGGATCCTGTACAGTGTGATCCGGAAATCGCCAGCCCGCTGGTGGTTCTATTTCTGGCTGGCTTCCCTTCCCCTGATCGTGACGCTGATTTTCCTGCAACCACTGGTGATCGATCCTCTGTTCCACAAGTTTGAGCCTCTACAGACGAAAGATCCGGCCTTGACGGCTGATCTGGAAAAGATGGTGAAGCATGCAGGACAGGACATTCCCCCTGAACGCATGTTCTGGATGGGTGCCGGGGAGAAGACGACTACACTCAACGCGTATGTAACCGGCTTCGGGGCCTCGAAGCGAATCGTGGTGTGGGATACGACGATTGCGAAGATGAGCACGCCGCAAATCGTATTCGTCGCTGGCCATGAGATGGGACATTACGTCCTGAACCATATTCCCAAGAGTCTTGGTTTTTTGGCGGCGCTGCTGTTGGTTATTTTCTATATCGGATACCGGACGATCGGATGGGTGCTCGCGAAGTGGGGTCCTCGATGGGAAATCCGGGGCCTGGATGACTGGGCCTCCTATCCTGCCCTGCTACTGCTTCTTTCCATTATCGGCGTGGTTGTCGGGCCAATCGTCAGTACCTACTCCCGCTACCAGGAACATCAGGCAGACCAGTATGGGCTGGAAGTTACGCATGGATTGACTCCCGATTCAGGACAAGTGGCGGCACAGGCATTCAATATTTTGGGAGACGTGGATCTGGCGGATCCCGACCCGAGTCCGCTGCGAATCTTCTTGTTCTACGACCATCCGGCGATTCCAGATCGTATCAAATACTCGCTAAGTTACGACCCTTGGGCAAAAGGTGGACAACCGGAATTTGTAAAGTAGGGGAATTGGAAGGCGACAAAAGACAGCCGAACCGGGCGCGTGCTTTTACGAATAAGGGACGCAGCGTAGGATTGAGAGTGTGAATCGCACTCTGACCGTCTTCGGTTTCCTGCTCACCTGTTGTACCTCTGCCGGAACGCAGGCAAGCTCCGACGCGACAAGCACTCCAACGTACTACCGCGATATCCTCCCGGTCATACAGTCGCGGTGTCAGGTCTGTCACCGCACGGGCGGGATCGCACCTATGGCTTTTGAAAGCTTCGCGCAAACACGCCAGTTTGCAGCGGCGATTCAGGCGGCAACCGAAAAACGTTCCATGCCACCGTGGTTTGCAGAACCCGGGATTGGAAAGTTCCGGAATGATCCGTCGTTAAGTGATTCGGAAATTGCGAGCCTCGCGGCATGGGTAAGGGCTGGCGAGCCGCCGGGGAACCCCCGGGATGCACCGGCGCCACGAAAGTGGACCGGGCGGTGGACGATTCCCCCACCCGATGTGACCTTGGTGATGACCGAGCCTGTCCGCATACCGGCCAGCGGCGAAGTCGATTACACCTACGAAATCGTGCCAACGAATTTCCCGGAAGGGCGATGGGTGAAGGGTTCGGAGATTCTGCCGGGATTGCCGGAGAACGTACATCACGGAGTGGTCTACATCAGGCCACCAGAATCAAAATGGCTGCGGCACGCACCGATTGGAAAACCATTTACGGCGGAAAGTCTCTCGAGCGAGCAGGACCGCCACGACGCGATGTGGACTGACAGTGACATCCTGCTGGTCTACGCGCCGGGAAGTACTCCCGATGATTGGCCGGCGGGAATGGCGAAATACATTCCTGCCGGGTCAGATCTGGTATTCCAGATGCACTACACATCGAACGGCAAGGCCGGTACAGACCAAACACGGGTCGGACTGATCTTCGCGAGGGGAGCCACGGAGAAACGTGTTCTGACATTGCAACTGACAAACGACCATTTTAGAATTCCGCCGAACACGCCGAATTTTCGAGTGGAAGCGCGCGGCACCCTGCCGAACGATGCGCTGTTGCTCAGTTTCTTTCCGCACATGCACTTGCGCGGGAAACGGTTCGAGTACAACGTTGTCCGTCAAGACCACACGATCGAGCCTCTGTTGCGCGTGAACTACCACTTCCACTGGCAGATGACCTATCAGCTGGCAACCCCGCTGGCATTGAAAGCAGGTACCGAATTGCAGGCAGTCGCTTATTTCGACAATTCGAAGATGAACATGCACAACCCCGATCCCGAAGCCACCGTGGTGTGGGGAGAACAGAGCTCGGATGAGATGATGGTCGGATTTTTCGATGTGGCAGTCGATGCCGGATCGGACAAATGGCGCTTTTTCGAGCGTCAGCACACCAAGCCCAGTAACTAAAACGCAACTTTTTGGCAAGCATGTTTGCTGATTGACTACGGGGTGACCCGAGACTTCGCTTGTGAGGAATTCCCTGTGTTAGATTGCGAAATTGGAGGAGTAACTCCACAAGACTCTGTGACAACACAAACTCCTATCGAGCCAAGACGGCCCATCGCCCCGCCAGCGCCACAAGCCGCGCCGAAGATTCATCGCGTGGAAGTGTACTGGCACGCGGTCACCTACAAAACGGTAGCGGTCTATCTGTTGCTCCTGTTTGTGATCATCATCGCAGGATTGTACGCAGCGATTCCAGATTGGCGAGAGATCGCGACGAAGAAACTAAATAACGCCATCGGTAACACCGAAAACGAAAACCTGACAATTTCCCAGACGCAAGCCAAATTTGTGAACCTAGACGGCCGCGTACAGGTCAAAAAGGTGAATTCAGTGACATGGGTCGATGCGGATTATCACACTGCACTCGACAAGGGAGATTTAATCCAGACGGGCAGCGACGGCGCGGCGCGCATGACATTCGCGGACGGCACGGAATACACGGTGAAAGCCGAATCCATGGTCACGGTCGAAGAGAACGACGTGACACGCGAGCAATCAAACACCGCGGTCCGCATCAATACCGGGCAAGTCGACCTCGCAACTCCGAACTGGTCTTCGCCCAACTCGAAAGCGGCTGTCAGTGTGGAAGACGCTACGGCAATGGTCGAGCAGAACACGCGCGCCACGGTGAAGAACGACCCCAAGAACAACGAGCACGAAATCGTGGTGTCCACCGGTGCTGCGGAAGTACGGCGCGGTGCGGAAAAAATTGAACTCACGCAGTATGAAAAAGTGAGTTTCGCTTCAGGCGGCCCGGCTTCGAAATCGAACGTCCTTGCGCCTCCGGGACTGGTCGCGCCATTGAACCTGGCGCCGGTAATTTCCGAGAGTCCCAAAGCGGCCCAGATTCGATTTGAGTGGCAGCCCGTCGATGAAGCGGTTTCCTACACCCTGCGGATCAGTTCAACAACCATGTTCACAAAGCTCGTGAAGGAAGTGAAAACAGCGAATGTGAGCGCAGAAGTGAGCGGACTGGAAGCCGGAGATTACTTCTGGAACGTTTCAGCGTCGGATGCCAAGAAGCAGACCAGCGAAGTCAGCGAGACATTTAAATTTTCACTCGTGCCGCAGGCCAAATCGCAAGACATGCTGCTGGAGATCGAGAGTACACAACTCCACGGACGGGTTGCTGAAATTATTGGGAAAACCGAGCCAGGCGCGGCACTGATCGTGAATGGACAATCAGTGGCGAATATTGCTGCAGATGGCGCATTCCGGCACTTCACGGAGCCGCTCGAGCCCGGGCAGCACACCATTGTGGTGATTGGCTCGAACCGCCGTGGGGGCACGGCGAAACAAACAGTTTCCATCGTAGTGCCGAAGTAGATCTGGGGCCTGGCGGGTCACGGTTTTGCGTGCAACGCCAAATCCAGCGACAATGGAAAGTCACACGACAAAAAATTCGTGTACCGAGTTGCGATTCGAGGGGAAGCCCCTCCGCAGGGGGAAGCGGGAAAATGAATAAGAATGGTTATAACCTCAGGTCGGTTTTCAGTCTTTTTTCCTCCGACCTGGCTATCGATCTAGGCACGGCCAACACGCTGGTGTTCTCGCACGGCAAAGGAATTGTCGTAAACGAGCCGTCAATCGTGGCGATCAACAAGGCCAGTGGTGAAGTTGTAGCGGTCGGGCGTGAAGCAAAGGACATGCTCGGACGCACCCCGGGCAACGTGGTGGCCATCAAGCCGATGAAAGACGGCGTGATTGCCGACTTCAAAGTCACCGAAAAAATGCTGACGTATTTTATTCAAAAGGCGCACAATCGCCGCGTGCTCGTTCATCCACGCATCGTGATCGGCGTGCCCAGCGAAATTACACCGGTGGAGAAACGCGCGGTGCAGGACTCCGCGTACCGGGCACGGGCCAGCGAAGTTTATCTGGTCGAACAGGCAATGGCGGCGGCAATTGGTGCCGGCTTGCCGATTGAAGAACCCAGCGGCAACATGGTCGTCGATATTGGCGGCGGCACAACCGACATCGCAGTCATTTCGATGAGCGGAATCGTGTACTCGCGATCGGTGCGGGTGGCTGGCAACGAGATGGACGAGGCGGTAATGCAGTACCTGAAGCGCAAGTACAACCTGCTGGTTGGCGAGCGCACCGCGGAACAGATCAAAATGGAAATCGGCTCCGCTTATCCGCTGGAAAAACCTCTGACGATGGAGGTAAAAGGCCGCAACCTGATCGAGGGCGTGCCCCGGACGGTAACGATCGACGACAGTGAAATCCGCGAAGCTCTCAGCGAATGCGTTGCCACAATCTTGAACGCGGTTCGAGTGGCGCTGGAGCGTACGCCTCCGGAACTTTCCGCGGACATCAGCGATCGCGGCATTGTGCTGACCGGTGGTGGTGCGCTACTGAAGAATCTTGATAAGCGGATTCGTGAAGAAACCGGATTACCGGTGTCGATCGCAGATGATCCATTGGCATCGGTGGTTCTTGGTACTGGAAAGATGCTGAGTGATTTCAAATTGCTGCGGCAGGTCTGCATTGACTGAAGCAATTGCCAGCGAATTCTTCTAAGCGAACGGAAGACTCGAGCCCGGAACACAGCAATTTTCCTTGGTCTTACTTGAAACTGGAACTGGTGAACGAGACTTTTCTATATGGTGGCAATTCCCTCGAGGCATAAATCGCTCGCACTGCTCGCTGGTGTGCTGATCGCGCAACTCTTGCTCTTGGCCGTTCAGGTCAAGCGGGATTCACGCGGTCGCCTGATCCGCGTCTGGGCGATCACGGCGGCATCGCCGTTTGAACGCAGTGGTGCGTGGGGACTCGCAAAAGTCGGAGGCGTCTGGAACCACTACTTCGCACTGTCCAGTACTTCTCGCGAAAATGAGGCGCTGCGGGTAGAAAATGATTCTCTGAAGATGACCATCTCCCAGCTTCAGAGCAAGGCGGCAGAGGCGGATCGTCTCGGCGCGCTGCTGAGCTTTCGCGACTCGCAGCCAAAACTGCCGATGGTCATGGCACGCGTGATTGGAGCAAGTGCCGGCACAGCCAGCCGAATCGTGGAAATCGATCGCGGAGAGCGCGATGGAATTCACCGCAACATGGGGGTGATCACCCCGGACGGGGCAGTTGGAAAGGTAATTGAAGTTTATCGCGACAACTCGCAGGTGCTGCTGCTCACCGACAAAGAAGGCGGAGTGGGCGCGATGCTGGTCGATTCGCGCATTCAAGGACCTGTAGGCGGGACGGGTGAGCCGTTGCTGACGATGAAATACGTTGCTACGGACGACAAGGTAAGCGTGGGTGAGAAAGTGGTGACCAGCGGGATGGACAAGATTTTTCCGCGTGATATTCCCGTGGGGACCGTTCAGGAAGTGAAGTACGGCACACCCTTCAAGCAAATCTTGCTGAGACCTGCGGCAAAATTGGAACGGCTCGAAGAAGTCATCGTCCTGCTGACGCAGGAACCGGTGGAGTTCAGCAAGGAATCGGAATCTCCGGCAGCAACAGGTAATTCCGCCCCCACAGGGGCGGCTCCGGCGAATGTCGTGAGTGCTCCCGCAATTCCCGCAGCGAGCGGAGAGAAACCATGAACGACACATACGAACTTCGAAGTGCGGAAACCCATATCGAAGTCCACAAGTTCTATCCGGGCGCGATCGCCGGAGTCGCCATTATTGCATTGCTTCTTCAAGCGATGGTGCCAGTGCATTTTCCGTCGTTCCGGATTTTGGATCTGCCGTTATTGCTGACGATTTACTTTGGCTTGAGCCGGCGCAATCCTTCGACAGGATTACTTCTCGGAATGGTGATCGGACTCCTGCAGGACAGTCTGAGCGGCCCAACCGTGCCGCTTGGCTACTACGGCATCGCGAAGACCTGCATCGGGTATCTTGCGTCGTCGATTGGTGCGAGGCTCGATACCGAACACCCCGCAGCGCGCTTTTCGCTGATCATGGGCTTTTTTGTGGCACAACAAGGAATTCTGGTGCTGATTCGGCGCCTGCTGCTTGCGCAGCCCGAGCAGTGGTTCAATGTCCATCTGGCAATCGCCGCGGCCGTAAACGCGGTGCTCGGCACGGTTCTCTTTCTTCTTCTTGATCGACTCCGCCGTAATTCCTAACCAAACTTTTGCGCTTCGTGCGCCCAGGAAATGGAAATTCGCGGCCAAGTCCGGACAGCGTGCACTCTGATGGAAGACGCAGGAGTGTTGCACTGGACTCAAGGATTTTTCGCCTCTAGTGACCCAGCAGGAACTGCCTAAAATCGTCGTAATTGTTGCTCATGGGCAACGAAAGTTTCGGGCGGTGCAGATATTCGGCGAGGCGAGCCGGGAGAGGCGGGGCGACGCCAATTCCCTTTTGCACGATTTCAGCGAACTTGGCGGGGTGCGCGGTTGCCAGAACCAGGCCTTGTGCGGGTTCGGGATGCTGCTTCCGGTACGCTTCCCAGGCGAGCATGCCGACGGCCGTGTGAGGATCGGTAACATACCGGTAGCGGTCCCACACTGCGTGCATCTGCTGAAGAGTCTCCTCGTCGGTAGCCCCGTGCCCCCAAATTTCTTTCCGCACGATTTCGATTCGTCCTCGGCACAAATCCAGTAAGCGCGGAAAATTATTGGGATTTCCGACGTCCATCGCGTTCGAGTAAGTGGCTTCGGCAGGACGAGGATGATACGCGCCACTGCGCAAGTATTCCGGCACGACATCGTTGGCATTGGTCGCTGCGATAAATCGCGACACCGGCAAGCCCATACGCTTGGCGAAGATTCCCGCGGTCAGATTCCCAAAATTGCCGCTCGGAACGGAAACGATCAGGGGAACGGAGGCCACCGGCAATTGGCGGTACGCAGCCACATGATAAAACATCTGGGGTAGCAGGCGGCCAACGTTGATGGAATTTGCGGAAGTCAGAAAAGCGCGCTGGTTCAGCGGTTCATCGCTGAAGGCTTGCTTCACCAGGCGCTGGCAGTCGTCAAACGTGCCTGAAATTTCCAGTGCGGTAATATTCTCGCCGAGCGTGGTGAACTGCTTCTCCTGAGCTTCACTGATGCGCTTGGAGGGGTAGAGAATGATGACGCGGATGCCGGGCACGCCCAGGAAGCCATGGGCAACTGCACTTCCCGTGTCGCCCGAGGTGGCGACCAGGACGGTGAGGGTGCGCGTTTCGCCGCGCACGAAGTAGCCCATCAACCGGGCCATAAAACGTGCGCCAAAGTCTTTAAACGCCAGCGTCGGCCCGTGGAACAGCTCCAAGACGTGAAGAGCCGGTGAGAGGGAGACAAGTTTTACCGGGAAGTTAATCGCTTCGGCAACGACCTGCCACAAAACCTCTTCCGGCACATCGGGTGTCGCGAACGGACGAACGACACGAAAGCAGACTTCGGTAAACGGCAATTTTCGAAATTCTTCGAGTTCCTCCGGACTGTGCCGGGCAATTTCGACCGGCATATACAGACCGCCGTCCGGGGCAAGCCCGCGAAGCACCGCGCCTTTCAGCGATGTGAGTGGAGCTTTGCCGCCAGTGCTGCGATATCTCATAGGATATTTCGTCAGGCGATTCCGCTTTGCCGTTCCTCCATTTGCACGTGAAGTTTTTCCAAAAATGCGTCTCCGGGTGATTGTCCGCGGGAGTTTGCCTGGGTCACCAGTTCGCGCAGTTCTGCAACGCGGAACGTGTGATGCGCCAAGGCCTGGTAACTCTGGCGGCGGGCGCCGATCAGAACTGGATAGCAACGAGCAACCGTTTCCCTGGGTGATTCGCCCTTGCGGGGCTGAAAAGCACCGCGCCACAATACAGGTTTGGGGTCGTCGAGATAGCGGCGAATCAAGAGTTGCTGTTCGTCGTCGGAGGCGGCTAGATAAACAACGGTCATCAGTTTGCGCAAGCGAAATAGCAGGTTATTGCCGGTATGGATGACGCTGCCGGTAGTGTCAAGAATCAATGCCCTGGAAGGATTCTTCTCAAGGCCGGTCAGAACCTCATCCAGCGAGGAAATTTCCTCGGAGAGGTATTTGGATTCGCGCTCGGCGTAGGTGGAACTGTCCGGCCAGCCCATCCACGCGGCGACACCATTGATGCCCCGAAATCCCCCGGTTTGCAGGGTATGCGCAAGGCGATCTTCGATAAGGTCGTCGCAGGAAACGGAGGGATACTCTTCCCGGGACAGATGTTTGGCCCAATAGCTTTTGCCGGCACCGGACATGCCGATCAGCGCAAGACGGAGTGGCTTAGGGGAAGTCTGCGACATAGAGAATCTTAAATACTAATCGATTGCCGAGGGAGTGCGAAAGGAAAAGCCGGAAGTGTGTTGCGGAAGCGGCAGGAAAACGGCGAATCCAGCCTGCGCATAGGTTCGCTGCCGCGTCTAGCGTGAAGGACGGCAAGATTCGCTATTGTCGGGTGCCCGGTTTGCATCTGGTAACTGGCTAAACCGCCGACCCGCAAGCAAGCCATGTATCAGCGCGAAACCTGTACTTCAGATCGGGTTGCGCGGCCATGGGACAGATGCTAGTTTGGTAAAGGCTTCCGCAAGAGACAGAACTCGGGAGTTTCGCGACGGGCTTGGTGCCTCGCGGTGTGATTTAGGGTCGTTTTCAGGCCCCATGGAACAGGATTTCTTATTGACCCGCTGTTGGATCTCAAGTAATTGCGCGAGCGTGAACCGCTCCGGATGTTTGTTTCGATGGGCTCGCGTGCAGGTTTTGCGTGTCGTACTGGTTTCGTAACGATAATCGTTTGCCGCAAGAGCGGCTGGCTGCCGCTTCCTACGTGATTGTGGGCATAATCACGTTGTTGCTTTTCGGGTTCTGGAAACTTCAGGTTATCGACTCGGATAAATACGGGCAATTGGCGGAACGCAATCGCGTTCGTTCGATTCCCATTATTGCCCCGCGCGGCCGAATGCTGGACCGTGACGGCCGCGTGCTAGTCGACAACTATCCTTCTTTCAGCGTGATTCTGCTTCGCGACGATATGGCTGCTGTAGAGAAGAGCTTGCCCGCGATCGCGGACGGCTTGGGACTCTCGCTGGATGACCTGCAAGAGCAACTCAGTAATACCGACAAACTGCCCAAATTTCAGCCCATCGTGATCAAGCCTGAAGCAACACCAGCGGACGTGGCATTTATCGAGTCGCACCGCGCCGACATCCCTCTTCTCGAAATGCTGATGGTTCACCGGCGCCGTTATTTGCCCGGCGGATTCATGTCGCATGCCAGTGGTTATGTCGGCGAAGTCAGCGAACAGCAGATTGAGGCGAGTAATGGCAAGCTGCGTCCAGGCGATTTCGGCGGCAAGTCCGGCCTGGAACGCCAGTACAATGACCTGCTGGTCGGAACGGACGGCATGCGTCGCGTGATTGTGAATAGTGTGGGCAAAGAAGTCGGCCGCCTATCTGAACAAGAGCCGGTTCCAGGCAAACAGATCCAGCTATCGATAGATTACGATCTGCAGCAGGTTGCAGAAGACGCTCTAGCAGGGAAAAAAGGCGCGATCGTTGCCATGGATCCGCAGACTGGGGAAATTCTGGCTTTCGCGAGCCAGCCTTCGCCAGATCCCAATAATTTTGCGATACGGGTTTCGAAAGAAGAATGGCAACGCCTAAATTCTGACGCGGATCATCCGTTGATGAATCGTGTGATTCAGGCACAGCTGGCTCCCGGTTCCGTGTTCAAAATCGTTATGGCAACAGCGATGCTGGAATCGAAGGTTCCACCTGAAAACTTCACGGCGTTCTGTCCCGGTTACGCAAACTTTTATGGACGAATGTTCAAGTGTCATATCTTCGGCAAGGGCGGTCACGGAGTCGTAGGCATCCACTCGGCGATCGTGCACTCTTGCGACGTCTTTTTTTACAACGTAGGAATGCGCATGGGGATCGACCGCATTTCCAAGTACGCCAAGATGCTGGGACTTGGATCAAGAACCGGTATCGATCTTCCATCGGAAGAGCCGGGGCTGGTCCCGTCTGAAGAGTGGGTTCAGAGAGTCTTCCATCACAAGTGGTATCCGGGATCTACGATTTCCGTCTCGATCGGGCAAGGGGCAGTTACTGCGACACCTTTACAGCTGGCGTACATGGTTGGCGGTGTCGCCAACGCGGGGGTATTCAAGCAACCTCACCTGCTGAAAGATGCGCAAAACGTCGGGGAGGTAAACGTGTTGATCTGGCAGAAAATACGGTCGAACAAGTCACGCAGGGAATGTACGGTGTTGTAAATGAAGGGGCGGGACGGCAAAGCTCCGAAACTTGAAGGAATCGAGTTCTGCGGGAAGTCAGGTAGCGCGCAGATGATGAGCAACAAGCGCGGCAGTCGACCTGGGCAAAGACAAGAGGTTTAAAGACAACGCATGGTTTGTTGGTTACGCCCCACGACGTAATCCGGAGATTGTGGTCAGCTGCGCTAATTGAAGATACAGTCGAGCACGGAGGCGCAGTCGGCGGACCGGTCGCACGAGACATCATCAAGGCGTATTACGAAAAGAAAGATAAGAAGTCCCACGCGCAAACTACCGTCGAATACAAAAACAAACCAATCGAAGTCGGAGAGAGTTCGCCAAAAAAAGAAATTCCGGCTCCGAAGCCAACCGGGAAGCCCGAAGAAGCGGCCGCAGTTCTTGTTCCGGCCGCAGCGAAAAAGGCGAGAGAAAATTAGAGTTCTGTGAATACGGGGAATGAAGCTTGATTAAAGATGCACCTGGAGCTCGAGATTACGACTGGTGGCTGCTGGCCATCATGGCAGCTATCTGCACTTTGGGGGTAATCGAAATCTATTCTGCGACGCACGGCAGTGCGCTTGCGGGCATGCATCTGCGTCAGTTGCGGTGGCTCGGTATCGGGCTGGTCCTCATGTTTGTTTTTTCCCGGCTCGATTACCACCTGATTCTGGATCAAGCCCCCGTCTTGTATATCATAGGAATTGCTGCACTTACGGCCGTTCTGCTGATCGGCCACTCGCGTTTCGGGGCCAAGCGCTGGATTCCCTTCCTCGGTGAATTCTTCCAGGTGTCAGAACTGGTCAAATTGATTATAATCATTGTGTTGGCGCGCTTCTTTGCCGAGGTGCGTACCGATGAACTCTCCCTGCAGGATTTAATTAAGGCTGGGTTACTGGTTGGAGTGCCGCTCGTTCTCATCTTGAAACAACCTGATCTAGGCACGGCTTTGGTGCTGATGCCCATGTTAGTCGTTGGCGCGTTTCTCGCCGGGTTGCAATGGAAGCATGCAGCGGTCATTGTTCTCATTGGCGTCTTGATGCTGCCCGTTGCGTGGCACGTCTTAAAGCCATATCAGAAAGAAAGAGTTACATCGTTTTTGCATCCCGAGGAAGACGCGAAGGGCTCCGGCTATCAGGTATTGCAATCGAAGATTGCTGTGGGCTCGGGCGGTTTCTGGGGACGCGGTTTTGGGAACGGCAGCCAGAATCAGCTTGGGTATATTCCGGTCAGATATTCCGACTTCATCATGTCGGCTTGGGCGGAAGAACAGGGATTCAAGGGAGTGTTGCTTGCTCTCGGGCTGTATATGGCGTTATTGTTACGTCTCGTACAGAATGCCCAGCGCGCCAAGGATCGCGCGGGAATGTTTCTGGTTATGGGCGTGACTGCAGCGCTTGGGTTTCACGTTTTAGTAAATGTGGCTATGGTCATTGGAGCAATGCCGGTTACCGGTATTCCATTGCCTCTGATGAGCTACGGAGGTTCTGCCACGTTGTTTGTGTTCCTGGCCATTGGTCTCGTGATGAATGTTCGGCTACGCCGATTCGTCAATTAGCCGCTGGTCAGTCCCGCGTGCACCTCAGTTCAGGGTGGGTTGCGCCCGGTTCGGCGACTGTGTAACAGCCGCCAGTAGTAATGAGTTAAGTCAGAAGGATTTTTAGAGTGAGTAAAGCATCGTCCGCCGTTACCCCGGGAGATTCCCGGCAACGGCCTTGCCTCGATAGCATGAGGTTACATTCTAAGAGCCGCGGTGCGGCTACTACCTCCAGCTACGAACGCCAAGCCTCAACACAATTGTTGTCGCTCACGTGTTCCGGTCTAGACCGGAACGGCGCCGTGCCTTGGACCACCTCTTCCCATGAGGGTCCCGCGGCGATGCTCCATAAGGAGTTGTATGACAAAAGAATTGGTAATATCCGCGAGCTCACACGAACGTAGAGTCGCGATTTTAGAAGAAGGCCAGCTGGTCGAGATTTACATCGAACGCGAAAAAGAATTCGCACTCGTCGGCAGTATCTACAAAGGTAAAGTAACTCGAGTCTTGCCGGGCATGCAGTCGGCTTTCGTCGACATCGGCCTGGACGGCGATGCATTTCTCTACGTTAGCGACGTATTTGAAAACCTCGAAGACTACGATCATGGGCATGGCGCAGGCGAAGCTCCCGCGCCAGTCATCGTCAATGGTCATTCGAATGCGCCCCGCGAAGTCTTGCCAGGCGAGTTGCTCAGCGCAGCTGGTGCGATTCACGAGGAGATCGTTTCTCTCGATGAGCCCGGCATGGAGCACCCGCAAGGCGAAGAGCAAACCATTGAATTGCCTGGCGAGGTTCGTCAGAGCCGAGACGAAGTCACACGGCCGGCCTTAGTGAGCCCAGGCGAGAACGCAGAGCCCGAAGAACGGCAACCCGAGTCAAACGCGTCGGCTCCCCAGAATTTCGCACCAAATTACAATCCCACCCGAAACTACCCTCCGCGAGGAAATGACCGCGGCCCGAGCCGGGACCGCGGCGGAGACCGTGGTGCCGACCGGGGCGGAGATCGTGGTCGTGGCGGACGTCGCGGCCGTTTCGGCCGACGTCGTGGCGGCAGTGACCGCCCACCGATGAATCAGGGTGGCGGCCGCAACTTGCCTCCATCGAAGTACGCCTCCCCGCAGGGTGATCGTGATTCGCGCGGCTACGAAAATCGTCGCCCGAATGATCGAGGCGGAGATCGCGGGCCAGATCGTGCGCCGAGCCCCTCTGCTCCCATACTTGAAGACGAAATTGTTCTGCCGGGTGAATCGCTGGCAAAGTATCGCGGCCGCCCGGTTCCTCCTCCGGTTGCTCCGGTTGTCCGGCACGAACCCGAGGAGCGGCAACCCGATTTCGATCCCACGCCGGCTCGTCCTGTAGTGGGACTGCCTCCGGGTGGAGCGGCGCGGCGACGTTCCTCTGGTAGCTTGCCACATTGGCTGCTGGCTCAGAATGAAGCGGCTGGTGAATCGGCCGCCGCAGATGCGGGTGACGAACAGACGGTTTCCGAGGCGATCGACAATTCCGCAGCGGCTGCGGAAGGGGACGCAAAGGAAGCTGTACGCGAGCCACTCCAGAATGGAACACCTCTCAGCGAAGAACAGCTCGGCGCGCTTTCCGCACAGCTTGTCGAAGCCAAACATGAGGAAACGCAAGCGCGTGTTTCCGGCGATGCGGTGATCGAAGAAGCAGAATTATTTGACGAGGAAGAAGACGAAGAGGAAATCGAGTTCAACGCGACTTCCACGGAACAAGAGGAAGAAGAAGAAATTCGGGAAGAAGAACCCGAACACAGCGAAGAAGCAGCTCATGAAGATCCAGAGCGCGCGGAAACCAAGCAGGAAGCGGAACTGCGCCGTGATGAGGAACATGAAGCAGCCGAGGCGTATCGCGAGCAGGAAGAGAAGCACGAAGCTCTACGAGCATCGGAGACCGAAGGGCGCCAGGAAGGCGGTCCTGCCGGCGAGCACGAGCAGGGTGAGGGTCAGTATTTCGAGGAAAAGGCGCAAGGATTCGCGGCGGAAGCGATCATCGAGGAAGACGTCATTCTTCTTCCCGGCGAGACTCGCGCTCCGCGCAATCCCAGCGCTCCCCGTGAAGAATTCCCGCGACGTGATTCAGCCCGTATCGGAAGTAATCCACGTTCACGCTTCCAGCGCCCGCAACGCGGCGGACGCGATCGCGATCGGGGACGAGGGGATCGCGGCGGCCGGCCAGACCGTGGCCGCGGCGGCGACCGTGGAGGGCGTGGGCGCTTCGAGCCTAGGAGAAGTGGCAGCGGAGGGGGCGCACCAAGCCCTGGCGGCCATCAGCGGCATTCGAGTGGGCACCATAGCCACGGGCACGGACACGCTCCGCAGCGCCGGCCACAACTGATTTCAGAAATGCTTAAGGCTGGCCAGGATGTCGTGATCCAGATCGCCAAGGAGCCACTTGGCAAGAAGGGCGCGCGCATCACCAGTCACGTGGCACTTCCGGGCCGATTCCTGGTGTACATGCCGACGATTGATCACATCGGGGTTTCGCGCAAGATAGCAAGTGCGGATAACCGTTCGCGGTTGCGGCGTCTGGTGGGCGAAGCACGTGGTAGCTATCCCGGTGGCTTCATCGTTCGCACTGCCGCTGGCGAAGCGACCGACGAAGAAATTCGCGCAGACATCGATTTCCTCGGCAAGACCTGGAACGAGATCAAGCAAAAGAGTGAAGAACGCAAGTCTCCCGCCTTGCTGCATCGCGATTTAAACCTGGTGGAACGTATCCTGCGCGATTATGTCAGTGATGACTTCACGGCAATCTGGATTGACAACGAAGAGGAATACGGCAAGGTCGTGGAATTCGTCAGCCGTTTCCAGCCGAAATTGGTCAATCGAGTCAAACTGTACACCAAGGAACAACCCATCTTCGAAGAGTTCGGCATTCAGCACGAACTCGACAAGGCGTTGCGTGCAAAAGTCTGGTTGAAGTCCGGCGGATACATTGTCATCAACCATACCGAGGCGCTCGTGGCCATCGACGTAAACACCGGCAAGTTCGTCGGCAAGGGCTCAACGAGACTTGAAGACACGATCGTCAAGACCAACCTCGAGGCCGTGAAGGAAATCGTGCGGCAGATTCGCCTGCGCGATCTCGGCGGAATCATCGTCGTCGACTTCATCGACATGGAAGAGCGCCGCAATCGGGAAAAAGTACTGGCCGCGTTACAGTTTGCGCTGGACCAGGACAAAGCCCCTTCAAAGGCCCTCTCCTTTAACGAGTTTGGATTGGTGTGCATCACGCGCAAGCGCACGAAACAGGCGCTCGAACGCGTTCTATGCCAACCCTGCCCGTCGTGTTCCGGGAGCGGGATGGTCAAATCAGTGCCAACGCTCTGCTACGAGATCCAGGCAGAAGCGCGCAAGATGGCGGCGGCTGATCACGAAGGCCCAAATCTGACGTTGCGAGTGCATCCGGAAATTGCCAAGGCGCTAAAGACGCGTGAATCTCTGCTGATTGATGAACTGGAGCAGAATTCACACAAGCACATCATTATCCAGTCCGACCCCACGCTGCATTGGGAACAGTACGACATCTACTAGTCACCAGGATCGATAACCAGTTCATTGGCGGCGCCCGGACTCGACAGTCCGGGCGTTTTGCTTTGCATGGTTCTTGTTTGTCGATTGACGCGGATTTCTTGCGTCTTTAGACCCTCATTTTGCACCAGTTGGCGAATTATTCCTTGGGCATCTCTGCGCCGGGCATTACACCCTTAAGCGGTTTAGACAATTGCTTCTCCAGTTCCGGGTGCGGCAACGGCTTACGAGGTAACATCTGGTCGCGCATCGCTGTGTTGTAAACGAATATGGCTTCAACTGCAGCGGCCTGCGCGAGATCTTCCTGTTGCAATCGTTCATATGTATCCATGTTCGAATGATGGGTCCGTGACCCGTAATCGAGTGGATCCTGGATGAACTGGAATCCTGGTATACCGATGGCGTCGAACGATTCGTGGTCTGTGCCTCCCGTATTCCTGACCGTGATCGTAGTCACTCCGAGGTCCTTTAGAGGCTCGATCCACTGGGCGAAGATTGGCCCGACGGCGGCATTTTCCTGCAGGTAAATGCCACGAATTCGTCCGCTGCCATTATCCAGGTTGAAATAGCCAGAAATCTTCTGAAACTCTGGCTTATATACGATCGGACCAGCTGCATCACGGTCATACTCCGTAACCATTAATTGGTCCGGATCTGTTGACCGCGGAATTTCGCCGAAGTGCGCCTTGACGTACCCGTTCGATCCGAACAGGCCCTGTTCTTCTCCTGTCCAGAGACCGATACGGATCGTACGGCGAGGCTTGACGTGAAGCGAAGTCAGAATCCGCATTACTTCCATGGCGACAACGGTGCCTGCACCGTTGTCGGTCGCGCCCGTTGCTGACGCCCAAGAATCAAGGTGTCCTCCGACCATCACGATCTCGTCCTTCAATTTTGGATCGGTGCCAGGAATCTCGGCGATCGTGTCGAAACCGTGTTCGTGTTCGCCGGTGAATTTCGTGTCGATCTTCACTTCCACCGTAACCGGAACGTTCGCTTTCAATAGACGGTACACGCGACCATAATTTTCGATCGCGGTAACTGCGACGGGCAACGCATTGGCGTGCTCGGAGCGGTAGATCATCCAGCCGAATCCAGCGCCAGTGTCGTCAAAAATTGTTCCTCCCGATCCGCCGCCGTTTCTGCCGTCACGGCTGGGGGTAATCACCGCGAGGGCCTGCTCAGAAGCAAAGAATTTGCCGACCTTCTCGCGGAACGCCATGCGTTTCAGGTAAGTGGCGAAACTGAAATTCGGGTTTGGCGGATTGAGCGGGTAGTCCTGGATCTTCTTCAGATCCGCTTCGTCATCGCGGGTAAACAACGGCTTGTCCACGGGCTTGACATCACGCATTTCGCCGAAGAAAACGATTTTCCCCGCGAGCTTTCCCTTGTACTGGTCGAAATCCTTTTCATCCTTGATATCCACCCAGATCGCCCGGCCACTGACAGCACCCTTCGTCGCGGGGGACCAAGGTGCGGCCTGCGCGATGAAAACTGCAGTGTCTGGTGAGGTCATGCGGGCATAGGTGTTCAGCTGCACCCAGCCCATGCCGAACTCGCCCCAATCCTCCAGATGCGCACTGGCGCAGCCCATGGCGGTAAGCTGGTCGCGCGTCCACTCATTGGCATGTTTCAGATTTGGCGATCCGGTCAGGCGCGGACCAATACCGTCCATCAAGCCAGAGGCGTACTCCATTACGTGGGTATGCTGGATGGCTTCCTCGCGGATGCTCTGGTACATCGACAAATCGAGCGTCTCGACGGCAGGCTGTGGCAATTCGTAGGAGAGTTGAGGCGGAGCCGTTGATTTGGCGCTGTCTTTCTTGTTCTGTGCTGCGACGAGGCTCGGTAGAGCAAGTAAAGCAAGAATCAGGGCAATCGATCGGGCGGAGCAGTTTAAACGCATCGTGGATTCCTTTGGTGGAAATGTTCGGAAGGAGCATACCAAGCGCAACAAAAATCGCCAAGCCAAGAGCCGCCAAGAGCCGCTGACGCTCTGGTGAACTAGTGCACTCGCTGCATCTGGTACGTGGCGGTCGCGCCAGTTTCCTTGTTCTCGAACGAAGCCCGGAGGGTTTCGCCGTCCCCCTCGGCGGTCAAATGCAGGATTCCAGCCACCTTGCCGTTGCGCCTGGTGGTGACTTCAACCTCAGTCGGGCCCATGCGCCGTACAGAGACCATTGAGTGGCCTGGGTCATCGATCACAGGATAGTCCTCACCGTCGAACTTCGCTGTAAATTTCTCGCCCAGCGGTGTCTCCGCGGAGAACTCATCCGCAGTGCATTTGTATCTGACCGTTCGGCCGTTTTTTGAACGGTTGATCTTGATGACGGCCCAGGAACCGGAAAGAGCGTGCCCGGAGGCCGATCCCTGCTCGACTCGCCGATAGACAGTTTCGATAGTGACGGTCTGCGCTTCCGTATCATCCTTGAGTGTCTGCGTGAGTGTTCCGCCATCGGGAGATACGGTGTCGGTCTCGGTGAACATGGTTCTGCCAGACTTCTTCATGGTGATTTCTACAGTATGCACGTCGACAATCTTAACGCTGGCAGTATCCCAATATCCCGTGGCTTCTATCTTCTGGTCCTGTCCATCCGCTTTTATCCTGACGTCCGCAATGCAGCCCCTACAGCTGAACGATTCGTTTGCCAGCACGTATTCGGTTGGTTTCTGTGTAAGCTCGACTGTATCGGACTGAATGCTCCATAACCCATCAAACGGACTCTGTGCCAGGCAGGTGCCGCACGGTAAGAGCAGAAGCAGAAGCAATTTTTTCATCAGCAGGCACCCACACATCGTCACCGGGACGAATCACACGATAGCTATCGCTCCCGGAAGTATACACGGGGTTTATGGAGTATCCTGCTTGGCAACGCCAGAAACATTCTTCAATTCCGCGGTAAGTGCAGTCAACGATTCATCAAAGTTGCGGTCGTGCGTCTTCTGCAAGTTTGCGGGCTGGATCGTCTGGGTCAGCGTCCAGAGGATGTAGTGCGATTTTTGATCGTAGATGACCAGACGGAACATTGGCCATGGGTCAGATGCGCCTTTCTGCTTGCTTGCATCGGCAGGGCCGAGAGGCGATGTAAGTTGAAGTTCGAGAATGAGGTCAGCCTCCTGTGGATTCGAGACAACCTCGTAGCGGCCCCAGGACTTCAATTCCGTATAGAACTGATTGTAGGCGCGGTCAGCTCCGCCGCTAAATGGATGAGGAAACAGGCCGCTGTCAGACCCTGCATTGGATACGAAGACCGTCTTGGCAGCACGGATTGCCGGCGGTACCGGGGCAGTGGCCTCGCCGGAAACTGTTTGTTGTGCGCCGACCCCAGGAGAAGAAAAAAGCAAAGCAATGGAGAGGAACACAATTCCCGAACGAAAGACCCGCAACATGCAAACCTCCACCGAAGGCAGCGATTCGAGCTCTTCTGTCTAGGCCCGTCGCAATCTGTAAGCAAAGACGTAGGACCCGATTCGCAGGTTTCAATGTGAATTTTGCCGGGGGCGGGGCGCTGGTGTACACTTTGCTGCCGATTCTCCACAATTGCTAAATCTAAATAAGGGTCGGGCAGGATCAAGCTCAGCCCACAGAGGCAAATCCCGATGAATCGAATCTTCGCAACCCTGGCAGCGGCTGTACTTCTCTCAACCATATTTATCGGTGCAGGGACGGCTCAGGAAGAAGGCGATGCCTGGTCGAAAAAGAAATCGTCGTGGCTGCTACTGACTCCGGCAGAGCGCGGTCAGGTGAAGGACTTCGCCGAAGACTATAAGAGCTATCTGAATGTTGCCAGGACAGCGCTTACCTCCACGCGTGAAGTGATTCGCCGTGCCAAAGCGGCAGGTTTTGTCGAGTTTACGGATCCAAGGCAGATCAAGCCCGGTGCGCGTCTGATTTTACCGAACCGCGATCGCGGTCTGATTCTCGCGGTCATTGGTTCACAACCCATTACGGCTGGCTCGCACGTTGTCGGGACACATCACGACAGTCCACACATCGATCTGAAGGGGCGTCCGATTTATCCCGCGAGTGGCTTTGCATTGTTCAAAACGATTTATTACGGCGGCATAAAGAAATACCAGTGGGCGAATATTCCTCTGGCGCTGTCGGGACGTATCGACACTACCGACGGACGCACGGTGGACGTCTCGATTGGACTTAACCCGGGTGATCCCATATTCGTCATCCCTGACAACGCCCCGCATTCAGATCGAGAATTGCGGACCCGAACCTACACCGAAGTTCTGAAAGGCGAAGAACTCGATCCGGTCGCCGGCAGCATCCCGGGCGAAAAAAGCTCGGTCGTTGCAGAAGTCGCCAACCAGCTGGCGGCTCTCTACAACATCAAAGAAGAGGATCTAGTCAGTGCCGAACTAGCTCTTGTGCCCGCGGCAAGCCCCGCGGATGTCGGCATCGATCGGGGCCTTGTCGGCGCCTATGGACAGGATGACCGTGTTTCTTCCTATTGCGCAGTAGCCGCCATTCTTGGAGTGAAAGGCACGCCAACGTTGACGGCGATTGCCTATCTCTCCAATTTTGAGGAAGAAGGCTCGGTGAACAACACAGGGGCAAGCTCGGAGTTTCTGAACTCTGCTCTGGCTCGCTTGGTCAGCGCGCAAAAGGGTTCTACCTATAACGATTTGGATCTGCGCCAAGCGCTGCGCAACTCCCAGGTGATCTCCGCTGACGCGAATGACGGCATCAATCCCATTTTCCCCAGCACAAGTGAACCAACGAATGCCGCACGTCTCGGCTACGGAGTGGCCATCAAGCTGTACGGGGGTGCGTTTAACGCGACTTCTGAATACACCGCGAAGATCCGCGCGCTGATGGATAAAAACTCGATCCCCTGGCAGACCCATACGTATAAAGTAGACGTCGGCGGCGGCGGCACGATTGGAGGGTTCATGTCACGCCAAGACATGGACGTGATCGACCTCGGGGTGCCATTACTTTCGATGCATTCGCCGTTTGAGATGTCATCGAAGGTGGATGTATGGAATTTTTATCGCACGATGAACGCGTTCTACCTTCAATAATCTGGCGCGCCCGAGCAACAGGAGCAGGGGTTGTGTACCGCAAATTCTTGTCGTTCGCGTATCTCACCTTATTCCTGACTTGGTCGGGCGGGTGAAATAATCCTTTCGACTGCCGTTTGCTCGGAGTAACCTCCTTTACTACCCCTCACCGCACCGCCCCGTGTGGACACATTCATTCATCCTGGAGCTCAACCAATGATTGGTCATTCTCTGAACGCCGCCGACGAACTGCTCGATCTTTGGCCGATGCTTCGTAAATCGGAGCGCGTCGAGAAATTTGAAACTCTTCCACGCGAATATATGGATAATTTCTTCCTGGATCTCGATGCCAATGCACAGTCGCACTTGCTATTGTCGATTCCTGAGGGCGAGCGGCGAATGTACATGCGGTTGCTTGCTCCTGACGATGCGGCCGATCTCATTCAGCAGTCACCAAAAAGCGAAAAGCAATATCTTCTCGATCTGCTCGACGAGAGGACCAAGCAGGAAGTGAAAGCGCTGTTGGCCTTTCGCGAAGACATCGCAGGTGGCCTGATGAATCCACGGTTCGCCCGACTGCGTCCGGATTCTTCGATCGACGAGGCAATCAGCTATCTGCGGCAACAGTTGGGACATGTGGAAACAATTTATTACGCCTACGTGCTGGATGAAAATCAGCGATTGCTCGGTATCGTCTCGCTGAAAGATCTCGTTGCGGCCGACCCGACGAAACTCGTGAAGGATGTCATGACCAAAGACATCTACACTGTTGCGGAAAATACCGACCAGGTAGAGATCGCACATCTGCTGACGCAGCATGGCATCAAAGCTGTTCCCGTTCTAGACAAAGCGGGCCGGATGGAAGGGATTGTCACTGCCGATGACCTGATTGATGTAATGCGTGAAGAAGATACCGAGGACATACAGAAAATGGGCGGCATGGAAGCGCTCGATGGACCCTACCTTGATACTGGCTTTGGCGCCATGATCAAGAAACGCGCGGGGTGGCTGGTTATCCTGTTTCTTGGGGAAATGTTGACGGCAACGGCCATGGGGCATTTTGAACACGAGATCGAACGCGCGGTAGTCCTCTCGTTGTTCATTCCATTGCTGATCAGCAGTGGGGGCAATTCTGGTTCGCAAGCCACGTCGCTGATTATTCGTGCGCTCGCACTGCGCGAAGTTCGCGTAAAGGACTGGTGGAGGGTAATCAGGCGTGAAGTTGCGGCGGGAGTCGCTCTGGGAGCGATTCTCGGCATCGTGGGTTTCACACGAATCATGATCTGGCAATCCATCTGGCACACGTACGGACAACATTATTTCCTGATCGGCGTGACGATTGCCTTTAGTCTCCTGGGAGTAGTCACCTTTGGCACCATTGCCGGCTCCATGCTTCCATTCATTCTGAGGCGATGTGGGCTGGATCCGGCGAGCGCCTCCGCTCCGTTTGTCGCCACGTTGGTTGACGTCACCGGACTGATTATCTATTTTTCGGTTGCCAAGATTATTCTCTCGGGTACCTTGCTCTAGTAGTTTTTACAGGGGCGTACCACAGAACCGCGCGGGACAAAGAATCTAGCTCGTGGTAAGGTTGACGACACCGGAGACCGCCTCACTCCTGAAGAGGGAGATCCCTATGGCGAACGCTTCTCCATTGCAATTCCCGAAAGAAGAACGCCGGCGAGTATTGCTGATCGAATCGTCCATGGTTCCGCACTCGCCCTTGGTCGAATTATTTGATCCGACGCTTTGGTCGGTCACCTATGCGAGGGACAACGAATCGGCAATCCAGTTGGCCAAAGCCCAGGCGTTCGATCTGATTCTGACGAACGCGGAAACCACGTGCAGTGAAGATACTGTCGTGTTACAGCGTCTCCGTAGCGTACGTCCACACACCCGGATCATCATTCTGGCGCAGGAATTTCTGCCGGGCGATGTGCTGAAGGCAATTCAGAACCATGCGTTCAGTTGTTTCAGCATGCCCATCGCCAAGCCGGATCTGCGAAAAATGATTGAGCAATCCTTGAAGGAACCCGTCTGGGACGATGGCATTGAACTGATTCAAGGGAGCCCGGAATACGTAGTGCTGGCAGTGCGCTGTGATCTGGCCACGTTGGAGCGCTTGATGCATTTTATGCGTGAGAGCCTGCCACTCCCTACAGTGGAATGTGAAGAAGTCGCGTTCGCATTTCGCGAGGTCATGTTGAACGCCATGGAGCACGGGGGCCATTTCGACCCGCGTGAATTTGTCGAGGTTTGTTATCTAAAATCCAAGCGCATGGTGATGTGCCGCGTCAAGGATCCCGGAGAGGGCTTTTCGATGCAGGAGATACTGGATGCCGAAAACGATGAGCCACTGGAAAAATACGCTCTGCAGGCAAAAACGCAGACCTGGGACAAGATGAAACTCCCACCCCGCGGACTGGGTATCCTTATGGCACGCAAATTCCTCGATGATCTGATTTTCAACGCAAAAGGAAACGAGGCCTTCCTGGTGAAATACCTACCCCAGACCAGCTAGCCGGGTGCCTCCGTTCGGGCCGACGCTCCATTTCACAGACGGAAAATTGAAGGTAAATCCGGGCTTTCGAACAGCAGTTTTAGGCCTTAAACTAGTACCGTGAATTCTAGGAATCTAACGTCTCGTGCGGGATCCACGCTGCAGGGGATTTCCCTGCTTGCTGGCACCGTCTTGCTCTGCATCAGTCCGGTCTGCGCGCAAGTCCTGCATTCGTCCCCTGCTGTTCCGGGGGAACGCGAACTGCCTGATGCGCCCATAGCCCACCTATCTTCAAATCAACAACAGGCCAGTGAACAGCGCGATCCCGGCACCATCACCGGCGCCCTCGTCGATCAGAACGGCACCGGCGTGGTGAATGCTCATATTCAACTTTCACGAGATGGGCAACCAGTCGGAAAAGCGGTGGTCTCGGACGAAGATGGTCATTACTTCTTTTCGGATGTGTCCCCTGGCCCATTCGTGTTGACGGTGACTGTAGAAGGATTCGCCGCGCAAAGTTTTTCCGGAACATTGCGCCCGGGTGAGAACTATTCGGTCCCGCAAATTACACTGTCGCTGGCAACGAATGTGACCGAGGTCCGGGTCGAGCTCTCTACGATCGAAATCGCCCAGGAACAGATGAAAGATGAAGAGAAACAACGCGTCCTTGGCGTATTTCCGAACTTCTACATCACCTACATACCGAATGCCGCCCCATTGTCTTCCAAGCAGAAATTCCAGCTCGCCTGGAAAGAAACCCTGGACCCGGTCAATTTCATAATTGTGGGAGCAACTGCAGGAGTCGAGCAGGCCAGAGACCAATTCACCGGATACGGCCAAGGTGCTGAAGGTTACGGAAAGCGCTTTGGGGCGGCCTATGGCGACTTCATCATTGGCACGTACATCGGCAGCGCGATTCTGCCCTCCTTGCTAAAGCAGGATCCGCGGTATTTTTACAAAGGTACAGGCACGGTTAAAGAGCGAGCCTTCTATGCCATCGCCAATTCCGTAATCTGCAAGGGCGACAACGGAAAATGGCAGTTCAACTACTCACAGATTGGAGGCAGTTTAATTGCCGGGGGCATTTCCAATCTGTATTACCCCTCGAATGACCGGAATGGTGCAGCACTTACCGTCGAGAACACACTGATCGGCATTGGAGGTTCTGCAATCTCTAACCTTCTGCAGGAATTTGTGCTGAAGAGGTTCACATCCCATGTTCCGAGTGGACCGACGCAGACCGCCACTCCTTAGCCGATTATTGACTCGCTTCGAGACCTTGTGCATCAAAATTCCGACTGTTGACTCTCTCAAATGGGCCAACCGGGCGTGCCGTAACCAGGGAAATCTCGCCAATGTCCATCCTCGTTCCGGCAGACATACGTATAGCGAGCCCGAGAATCGGAAAAGCGAATTTTCTAGTCCCGCTCCCGCTCTTCTCGTTCTTCTTTGGATGGCTTGGATTGAGGAAACAGGGTAAATCTCGGCGGTGGCATCGGTTTGTCCCCCATGCGGTCTTCCCAAAGAAATCGATTCAGCACAACATGGTCGGCAGCGTCAGCATGGCTGAAATCGAGATTCATCCCTTCTTTCCAGTCTTTCGCATTTGCGGTGTAGATCATTCCATTGTCACGGTTCCGGTAGTCTGCGTCGAACGCCTGCTGCGTGCCCGGGCCTACAAAGAGCGGTGCCATTACCGCCGCACGTGAGTCATTCGCATTCATAGGGGGCACATCGAGAAGCGATTCAATCGTGCGCACCATGTTGATGGTCGTATAAAAATGATGCTCTACAATACCTGTCGAGGGCGGTGCCTGCACTTCTTCCTTCGGCGCGTACTTGCTGATCACCAGAGCGATACTGCGATGAGAGTCCACGTGATCAGGGCCATCCTGCGCATCGTCTTCGAGAATCATGATCGCGGTATCGTCCCAATACGAACTGTGTGATATCGCTTCGACGACCCGCCCAACGGCCAGATCGTTATCGGCGACGGACGCGGAAGGAGTTGGCTGCCCCTTCGTTCCCCCCGCCGTATGGTCATTTGGCAATCGCAGCAGAATGAATTGTGGCATGGAATCTCTGCCTGCCTTGCGCGCGTCTACAAATCCGTTGAACTCGTTCAGAAATTCGTCTGCACGAAGCTGATCCGGATAAGCAACCTCAAAATCCGGGAACAGCGGGTCAAAGTGTCCACGAAGTTCCACCTGCGCAGCAATATTTCTTGCCAGTACCGGAATATCCCACGGATAAGGACTCGGCGCACCTCGCGGGTCGCCAACATTTTTTTCAAGTGGCTGGCCCTTCTTGACCACGGTACGTAGGCATGTCACACCCGAAACCTTAGGGGGGCCGGACACGGGCGAACCCTTTCCGGCCGGTTGATTGCACCACTTGGAAACAATGTACTCACCGTAATGCCGATAGCTGACGCCGTGTTTGGCAAAATTCATCCAGAGATACCCCCCTGTGGGTTCACCGGCATCGGGCACACCGTCCTCGATTGCGATGCCACCCAGGAACTCGCCTTCCGAGTCGTAGGTATGTTCCTTGCTGCGATAACCGATTGGCCAGGTTTTCTCGACATAATCGGAAATCGAAGCGGAAGTGGACCACACGTGGCCGTCACCGGAAACGTCGCCACTATCGTAGAAATTATCGAGAATACCGAACTGCCGCGCGAGCTTGTGCTGATTCGGCGTGATGTCTTCGCCAAACATGGCTAGCGAGGGATCGCCGTCTGCAGCAGGCAAGTCACCAAACACCTGATCGTACGTGCGGTTTTCCTTGATGATGTAAATCACGTGATGGATTTTGTTTTCTCCCGCAACGAATGGGATCCTGTCGATATTTCCCTGCGCTGCGTTACTGGCGACGGACTGCTGTGTCCAGCCTGGAAGTTTTGCGGCAAGTTCAGATAGCGGGACGCGGGCAAGCGATCCTTCGGTCAAGGCCGCGACATAGGGATACTCCGGCAAGCCATCCTCATCTTTCTTCAATACCTTCGTATTCGGGCTGGAACCAAGACCCTTGGCGGTGCCAATCAGCAAGTCAGTTGCGGTCGCGGCCACAACGGTCGGATACCATTCCGTTGGAATGAATCCCTTTGCGGTAATCTGCGACCCTTTCACTGGGTTGCTGATATCGAACACCCCAACCGAATCAGAAATTGCGTTTGCGGTGAACACCGTCTTTTCATCTGACGACAGGGAGATGCATTCCGGATCGCTTCCGCCATATTTCTGTCCGGGTAATTTTGTCGAAAGCGAGTACACCTGCTTCCCTGTGGCGGTGTCCAGTACCGCGATCTGATCTCGGTTTGTCAGCGCAACGAAAAGCCTCGAATCATCGCGATTCAGAAGCAACGCCGTTGGATGCGAACCACCTTGCAATCCACCCGCAGGCTTTCCGAGAGCGATCTTTCGCAGCACCCGACCGCGCACAAGATCGAGATCCACAACTATCGAAGCATTCCACAGCGACACAAACCCCCGCGACCCATCTTTGGTCATTACTGCCGTGTACGGCTGCGAAGCTGGTATTCGCCGGTATGTCGCGAGATCAAAGCGATAGATGATGCGTCCGTCAGCAACGTTCAACAGGATCGCTTCATCCGAGCTGTTACTCGCAACCAGAAGCCTCTCTTCCCCTCCGCTGACTCCCACGCTCAACCCTGCGGGATAGGTAACATCTGAAAACTCTTCGCGGCGAACTTTTCCGGGTGGCAACTTGGTCCGTGGTGCAATCGGAAGGAACCTCTCGGGTGTGACTTTTCCATGCTCGAAGCTGTATACCGCAATCCCGTTCCCCGTACTTCCCTTCTGCTTGCCGAGAGGATCGGTAAAGGAAGCGACGGACGCAAACAGGTGCTTGCCATCCGCACTGAATCCCAAGCCCAGAAAGTAGGACTGTCTGGCGTCTGAACCCAGCCTGTCGTCGGGGAAGTCCGCAACTGCACTCGTTTCAAGATCCAAGACCGTTAGCGACTGCTTTTCGCCGGAACTGTAAGATCCATATCCACTGTGCAACAGCACAACATAGTGGCCGTCGGGCGAGGTGGCAATCGCAGTCGGAAAATTGTTAATTCGACGCGGATTCCCCGGTACTTCCCCCAATAACTTTGCGTTGGGCATCTGCTTCATCGACGGGACTCCCTGCGCGGCACCAGGCAGAGCAGACGCAAGCAGGCCGACCACAAAAATCACCAGAGAGAAACCGTTAACCGAGAGGAACACAGGTCTGCGCATTACTGGATTATAAGGGCAATATGTATGCCGATTGTTAACGCAAAAATCACTTACGCCCGCGCCCACTCAGCTCCCCGAGTAGCGTTGCTCTTTCCACGGATCGCCGTATGCGTGATATCCATTTCGCTCCCAGAATCCCAACTGATCGTGATCGAGTAGCGTAAATCCGCGAACCCACTTCACACTTTTCCATGCGTAGAGATGCGGTACGACCAAGCGAAGCGGGCCGCCATGCTCCGCGGAAAGTGGTTCGCCGTCATGTTCAAACGCAAAGAGCACATCCGACCGCTGAAGATCCATCAGCGGAATATTCGAGGTGTATCCTTCTTCCGCTACTACCAGAACATGTTTCGCCGAACTCATGG
This sequence comes from Candidatus Acidiferrales bacterium, assembly GCA_963723725.1. Lineage (GTDB taxonomy): Bacteria > Acidobacteriota > Terriglobia > Acidiferrales > UBA7541 > Acidiferrum. The sequence goes on along the minus strand of CAVRSA010000003.1, from coordinate 382,740 downwards.
CTTTCGCACGCTGCAACACTTCGCCAAACAATACACCCTTCCACGAATTGTCCAACCGGCTCCAGCGTGTGACACAGTGAAAATCCGAAGTCACTTCCTGCTGCGGTAACGCGCGAAATTCCTGCCAGGTGTATCGCAAAGGTCTCTCCACAAGCCCATCAACCCTAAAGTCCCATCGGGAGGGATCAAATCTCGGTACTTCGCCGGCATGTAAGACAGGCCATTTGATCGTGAGGGACTGCCCGGGCGGCAACCGGCCTTCTGCCCGCGCCTTCTTCTCCTTTTCCCGCCGCCCGCCGTCGTCGCCGAACAGTGCCATTCCCGATCTCCATGCTCAGTCAGATTCTCAAGGAGGTCCCGTTTTTGGTAATGATTCAATCTGCGGGATCCCATCCCTGCGGTCTGATTGTAGCTCAGTCTATCGTGAGAACGCCGGCCCCTGCCGAGGCCACAAATCGTTTCCATGCCCCGGATGTAGACGAATGCACTGGTGGCTTCTGCAGGAATTCTTCCGCTTCGCGTGTTATTCTTTTTCCATGCCTGCACAGATTCTTGATGGCCTGAAAATTCGCGACGAAATTTTTGCCGAACTTAAAACCGAAGTCACCCGCCTGACTGCGCAAGGGATTCGTCCGGGCCTGGCGGCCGTCCTTGTCGGTGAAAATCCGGCTTCGCATATCTATGTGAAGAGCAAAATCGCTGCGTGCCAGCAACTCGGACTGGCCCACTGGCTGCACACGCCTCCCGCTTCGATCACCACCGAACAACTCCTCAAGCTTGTACATAATCTGAATAAAGACGATGCTGTCGACGGCATCCTCGTTCAACTTCCGCTGCCCTCCCAGGTAGACTCGAAACGCATTCTTGAGGCCGTTGATCCCACGAAAGATGTCGATGGATTTCATCCCGTCAGCATCGGTAATCTGGTCAGCAACCGTCCCGGCCTTATTGCATGCACTCCCGCGGGCTGCATGGAAATCCTTCGCCGCTACAAGATACCTGTTGAAAGCGCCAATGCAGTGGTCCTGGGCCGAAGCGATATCGTCGGCAAACCCATGGCTCTGCTTCTTCTTCACGCCAATGCCACAATCACGATCTGCCACTCAAAGACCCGCAATCTTTCCGATGTCATTCACGGCGCGGACATCCTCGTCGCCGCAATCGGCAAGCCCGGTTATGTTCAGGCGGATTGGATTCGTCCGGGGGCCACGGTAATTGATGTAGGAACAAATAAAGTGACTGACGCAGTGGAAGCCGGGGACTTGCTACGCAATTTCCCGGAGCGTCTCGAACGATTCCGCGCGAAAGGGAGTATTCTGGTCGGGGATGTCCATCCTGATGCAATTCAGGTGGCTGGCGCCCTCTCGCCAGTTCCGGGTGGAGTAGGTCCCATGACGATCACGATGCTAATGAGCAACACCGTAAAAGCGGCCAAGCTGCGTCGCGGAAGAGTTCATGCTGGCGCGGGATTCTAGGCCCGCACAGGGATCCCGAACATCATGCGCGTCTCATGCCTGAAGCTAGAAAGGACTTCCCCGAATGCTTCGTCTTGGCCTTACCGGCGGCATCGCCAGTGGTAAGAGTGCTGTCGCAGTCATGTTGCGCGATCTGCATTTTCCGGTTCTGGCGGCCGATGCTCTCTCCCACCAATTGATGGAACCGGGACAACCGGCCTATGACGAAATCCTTAAGGAATTCGGGTCGACGATTGTTGATGCACCACGAACTCCAATCGACCGCGCGAAATTAGCGGCCATCGTTTTTTCTGACTCCGCAAAACTCGCCCGACTGAACGCGATCCTTCATCCGCGCGTGGAAACAAAGATGCTTCAGCAATTTGACGAATGGGAGGAGAGCGGCTTGTACGATGTGGCCTTCGTCGAAGCTGCACTTCTTGTTGAAGCGGGATTTGACAGGAAACTCGATGGACTGGTTGTAGTCTGGTGCACACCGGAACAGCAGCTCCAGCGCCTGCTTGCCAGGGGCGTCAGCGAACTCGATGCCCGTCACCGACTGGCCGCGCAGTTGCCGGTGGAAGAAAAACTCAAGCGTGCGACCTACACCATCGATTGTTCACGCACCGTCTCAGAGACAGAGGCCGAAGTGCAAGCCCTGGCCGCGAGCCTCCGCAATACTCCGCGCAATTCTTCCGAATAATCTTCGCTTCCCTGTGCCTCTGGCGCCGCGAAAAGCATCTGTTGTATAAGAAGTCCAATTCCAGAGTTTGCTGCTCCAGTCATTTCAAGAGAAGGAGACAACCTTGAATATCGCCGTCACGATCGCCCGCATCCTCCTCGGCCTGACCTTTCTCACATTTGGCGCGAATTTAGTCCATCCGTTTCTGCCGATGCCTCCGCCATCACCCGGGTTTCAGGCACAGTTCGTTGCCGTGATGTTTGGCACCCATTACATGTTTTTTGTTGGTCTGGTTCAGGTCGTGGGCGGCCTGCTGCTGCTGGTCAACCGATATGTTCCGCTGGCTCTGGTCCTGCTGGGGCCAGTACTCGTCAACATTCTCTTGTTTCATGGATTGATGGCGCCTAGCGGCCTGCCACTGGCTCTGGTCGTTCTTGTCTTGTGGGCATTTCTGGCGTGGCAGGCCCGCCGCAATCTTCAAGGCATCTTCGCCTCACGCATCTACCTGTAGACCTGTCCATATCCGCGCTACTTTGGGGCAGCCTTGTGGTCATAACTGATGGCCCGCGTTATTTTCCACGAGCCGTCCTTGTATTGCCACAGATGGATGAATTTACCTTCTCCAACCCCTTCCGTGTCTTCGTGTCCGGGATGGTGAAAGCGGTGGATCCCTATTTCAACAGCGCCATAACCTTTCATGTAGTAGATCTGTAACGTGCCTGGAACAAGCTCTCGGGTTACTTCCCCGCAGATATTGTCCTTAACGCTTTGAGTCAATTTCGCTCTGCCCAGTGTTACTCCGCCCTGATCGTGATAGAACTCGATGTTTTCATCGATCAGGCTGGCAAACTTCACCAGGTCGCATTTGTTATAGGAATCGAATAGCTGACGATCGAGCTCGGTAATCGCCTTGTCTAACTCTGCTTGCGATTGAATCTGATCCAGCGCCGGCACTGTCTGTGCGATTGCGGCGGATGCAAATCCCGTCAACGAAATAGCCAACATCAAAACTCTCACCATGCCACCAGTCTGTTTCACGGAAGTCCTTTCCATCCAGATGGATGTCTTACACCTATACGCAAGCAGACCGAACATTGTTCCGTCCATTCTGAAGACGCACAGCGTGAACCCTTTCGGGTTTTTCCCTATACTATTTAAAGAGAAAGTCCGGAGGACGCAGCCAATGAGTCTTGGTAAGAATTCTACCCGCACGCGCCTGTTGCTGATTGCATTGATTCTGGTTCTCGGTGCCTACTGGGTTGGCGCGCGCTATGGTCCGCGGCAGGCGGAAAAGGTCGAGGCCGGTCGCAGCGCTACAGCAGCGCTGTCTGCACCCTCGTTCGACGCGCAGAAACAGATTAGCGAACATGATCACAATGTGGCACTAACCGAAGACGAATCCATCAACGTGCGCATCTACAAGGCTGCGTCTCCTGCCGTTGCCAACATTCTTACCAAGGCGACCGAGTATGACTTCTTTATGGATCCCGTTCCGGTTGAGGGTGCGGGCTCTGGATTCATTATTGATCCCCGGGGCTATATCCTCACGAACTATCACGTAGTGGCGGGCGCGCAAACAATGGAAGTGATTCTCGGCGATCAGACGCACTATCCTGCGAAATTCATCGGTGCCGACCAGCGAAACGACGTGGCGCTCATCAAGATTGACCCGAAAGGAAAGCAGCTCGCCGCGCTCACCCTCGGCGACTCTTCAACACTGCAAGTCGGCCAAAAAGTACTGGCGATTGGCGATCCGTTCGGCTTTCAATCGACACTGACGACTGGCGTTGTCAGCGCCCTCGGACGCACCGTACAGACCAGCCAGACGACCTTCATCGATGAGGCGATCCAGACCGACGCTTCGATCAACCGTGGAAATTCCGGGGGGCCTCTGATTAACACGCATGGTGAGGTCATCGGAATCAATTCGGCGATCTACACACCGAGCGGCACGACCGCAGGCATCGGTTTCGCGATCCCGATCAACTCCGCAAAACTGATTGCCAACGATTTGATGTCCGGTGGGAAAGTGCGCCGCGCTTATTTGGGCGTGCAGACGGTTCCGGTTGGCGGGTGGTTGGCCGAAGCGCTCGATCTTCCCGTTCAGGAAGGCCTGCTGGTTGAGACGGCAACGAAGGGGGGCCCCGCGGCAGGCGCAGGCATCCACGGGGGCAACCGTGTCGCGCAAGCTGGCATGCAGAAGATAGTCATCGGCGGGGACGTCATCGTTGCCCTGGACGGACAGAAGGTGGGAAACCGGTTTGACATCGACGTCGTTCTGAACCGCAAGCGGCCCGGCGATTCAGTAGTCGTTACCGTGTACCGCGGAGCCAACAAGATGGATATTCCGGTGAAGCTCGGCGAACGCGAGGGCAACGATTAGTTCGAGCCTCGAGGCTAACGACCAATTTCAGCGCGATAGCGGTTACGATCGTCTTCAGACAACGAAAACCAGCTTTCGGCAATATCCCGGACGCGTTCAAGCGCTCTTTGCATTTCCTCGTGCTTAGCCTTGATCAGATCCGCATCCGCATCTCTCGGGACGTAAATAGGCGGCGCTCCAATTAGAATCGTGCGTGCAAACAAGCCTGGAAGCAGGAAATGGTCCCAGGTTTTCTCGATCGTTTTCCCCCGATTTACACCAACGTGAAAAACCATGATCGGGGCGCCGGTCATCCGCGCCAGCAAGACAGGCCCAACTTTTGCCACATAGCGTGGTCCGCGAGGGCCGTCTATCGTAAACCCACAATCGAGCCCTTGCGCAATCCGTTGCGCCATCACAGCCAATCCGCGCAGTCCACCGCGCGAGGAACTTCCCTGAGCGGTTCCGTATCCGAGCCACTCGATGACCTTCCGCGTCCACTGTCCGTCAAACGCGGTAGTATTCATGATGACAATCCCTCGATTCCTGCCAAACCACGCAATGGGAATGATCACCCGGTGCCAAAAAGCCCAGATGATCGGTTGCTTGGCCGCCCACTGCTCGTCTGCATGGCGACGCCCAATCACCTCATATCGCAAGGTAGGACCTAGAGTGCGAATCACCGAGTACACGATTGCCGCAATGATTGGAATTTGAACGCGACGATGCCACGGCAACTTCGGCAGGCGCACGTCATAGTGCGCGCTGAGTTTTTCCTCTTCTTCGGGCTTGTGAATGTCCGCGGGGTCCATCTTCGTATAGTATAAAAGGATTGGGCTTTCGCTGCTGGCCCAGGAGCATCTTGGCTTGTCGAGTAGAAACACATACACACAACTCTTGTGCAGACTAATCGGAGCCAGCCTGGCCGGGCTAGTGGCGATCACTGTCTGCACCCCGGCGGCGTTCTGGACCTCTGACGAGCCGACAGTAACGGATAAGGTCGGATCTATTGAGGGCGAATCGATTTCCGTAGAAGGCCCAATGAGCGTGGATGTAGTTGCGGGCAAGGTTCGAACGGTTCTGCGTAGTGGCAGCGACGTCCGCGTAAAGGCTGGTCAGGCTCGCATAGAGCTAACCGAAGGCGGCCACATTACAATCTGCGGGCCAGCTCATTTCTCCGTCTTGAAATCCGGCGGATCGCTAACTCTCGCCTTGGAATCCGGAACGATCCGTGCCTTCGTCCAAGCCGACCCGGTTCTGACGGTTTACACGCCGCAAATTCAAGCGAAGCCGATTTCTATCGGCAATGGCTCGATGGAATTGCTGGTGGGACTCGACTCGGCTGGCTCTATGTGTATCCGCGCGACCAAAGGAGCGGTTCGGATTGAGCAGCAATTAACGGGTCAAAATATGCTGGTGCCCCAGAATGGCGACGTGACACTGACGAATGGCCAGCTGGAAACGCTAAAGAGTTCCAGCGGACACTGCGAATGCGAAGAACAAATTCTTGCTTCCTCTGGCTCAGTAGAAGTCAGTCAGCTGGCATCGGCAGACGAGCTAAAGAAAAAGGCCGCAGAAAAGAAAATCACCCAAGGGCAGCCAGCGAACTCGCCCTCGGCCGAGAAGGCGGAACCGGTATACCAGGTATTCATGCCGCCCCTTCACTACGATGCGACGAACAAGACGCAAGACGATTTTGATCCCAATCTGATTATTCTCGTCAGGCGAGTTCGCGTTCGCCCGACGCTGATCTTCCAAGGTAAAGTGGAGGGCGATGCAATCGTCGCGCGAAACTCGGCTCCGGCTGCCCCAGCTAAACCTGCAGCGGCGCCAAAAACAGAAGATTCCACCTGGAATCGCGTGAAAAGCTACCTTCGCAATTTGTTCTAGTCTGCAGAGCCCATGTGGGCACACCGCGTATAAGCCACTTCCCCAGGTGGTGGCACGTTCCACCAGCCCTTACATCCCGTCGTAGTTGGGTCCACCGCCGCCTTCCGGCACTACCCAATCAATGATCTGATAGGGGTCGGCAATGTCGCACGTCTTGCAGTGGACGCAATTCGCGGCGTTGATCTTCAGTTTCACGCCAGTGCCGTCTTTCACCATTTCATAAACCGCCGCCGGGCAGAAATACTGGCAGGGATTGCCGAATTCTTCAACGCAACGTGTGGCACAAATGCCCAAGTCCTGCACCTTCAGGTGACAGGGCTGATCTTCATCGTGCCTCGTGCCAGAGTGATAGACGTCCGTCAGCCGATCAAACGTCAGCTTTCCGTCCCCCTTAAATCTCTCCGGCGCAGGACGGCCGTGAATCTGTCCATACGCTTCATACCCGGGATGGGCCCGCATGGGATCGATTAAACCGCGCCCACCGGTCAATTGCTGCACTCCGGATTGAATAAATCCGTTCAGCAACCCGGTGCTGAACGATTGATGAAAATTGCGGACTTTCCACAATTCTTCCTTGATGTAGCTGCCGTCGATTTTGTCCTTATAACTCTTGAGCGTGTTCGCGGAATAATCCTGCTTTTTCAACGACTCAAAAATGGTCTCCGCCGCCAGCATTCCGCTTTTTATTGCCAGGTGAATACCTTTCAGCCGCTGCGAATCTAGAAAACTGCCGGAATCTCCGACTATTAATCCACCAGCCAGGTAATTCTGAGGCATCGAATACCAGCCGCCATAAGGCAACGACTTCGCACCATAGCGTACCAGTTTGCCACCATCGAGGATTTCACGAAGATACGGATGCGTTTTCCATGTTTGAAATGCAGCATGAGGATCAAACCGTGGATCCTGATATTCGAGCGCAATCACCAGACCGATCGAAACGCGGTCATTCGAGAGGCCGTAAATCCAGCCACCTCCGTACATTTTGCTGGAAATGGGCCAGCCCATCGTATGCGCCACAAACCCTGGCTTGATCTTCCCGGGTTGTAAATCCCACAACTCCTTAATTCCGATGCCGTAAGTCTGCCCGTTGATGTTGTCGAGCTGTTTCTTTTTCACGAGTTGTTTGGTGAGCGACCCACGCGTGCCTTCCGCAAGCACGGTAATCTTTGAACGAAGTTCATAGCCCGGCGTGAAATTCGATTTGGGTCTTCCATTCTTGTCCAGGCCTTTGTCTTCGGTGATTACGCCGCCAATCCCGTCACCTTCATAAATTAAATCGGCTCCCCCAAATTCCTTAAAGATGTTCACACCTGCAGATTCGACGAGTCCACCCAGCCACTTCACCACTCGGCTCAAGGAAACGACGTAGTTGCCTGAATTTTGAAACGGTGGCGGGGTAAGAGGGGCTCGATAGGACGATTTTTCCGTGAAAAGCAGCAACGCCGAATCTGTCACTGGCGTATCGAGCGGAGCAAGCTTTTCAAAATCGGGAACGAGCTCAGCGAGCGCCTTGGGATTCATGATCGCGCCCGAAAGCTGGTGCGCTCCGATTTCCCTGGCCTTTTCCAGTACGTAAATATTCTCGGCTGAAAGTTCGGGCTTGCCGCCGCTGGCATTGTGTTTCTTGATGAGATTCGCAAGATGGAGCGCGCAGCTCAGTCCGGCCGGGCCGGCGCCAACGATCAGTACATCCGCTTCCAGTTGTTCTCGTTCGATGGGCATGGAATTATTCTACCAAACAAGTGTTTGGGAGAAAGTTCCTCGAGCCTGCCGGGTATCTCAGTCAGCTCTTGGATTTCTGCAGTTCTTCAGTGAGCGCTGGCATCACTTCGAAAATGTCAGCAACGATCCCGTAATCGGCGATCTCGAAAATTGGGGCATTCTGGTCTTTGTTCACCGCTACAATCGTGCGTGAGCCCTTCATGCCAACTACATGCTGGATCGCGCCGCTGATGCCCAACGCCAGGTAGAGCTTCGGTGCAACGGTTTGCCCAGAACTTCCGATCTGACGCTCCATGGGAAGCCAGCCCTCATCGCAGATCGGACGGGAAGCGGCGAGTTCTCCGCCGAGCGCCCTGGCTAGCGCCTCGGCCTGCGCAATATTTTCTGGCGCCTTGATTCCGCGGCCAACGGCGACAATCAGGGGTGCCTGCGTCAAATCCACTGCCGATTTAGCTTCTTTGAACAGTTCAAGAGGTTTTGTCCGGATCTGATCGGGCCTCAGTGCCACACCCACCGTCTCGACAGGGGCCTTTCCGGAGGGTCTGGCAGCCAGAAGGTCGGCTCGAAAAGCGCCAGACTGAAAGGACACAAACCATGGCGCGCTCGCCGTGAACACAACGTCAGCGACAGTCTTTCCTTGGAACATTTGCCGAACAAATACGAGCTTGCCGCCTTCACTTCTAAAACCAATGCAGTCACCGATCATCGCCTTTCCGATTGATGCCGCCAGTTTCGGAGCAAAATCGCGAACTTGGTAGGTGTGTGGCAAAAGAACCAGGTCGGGCTTGCTCGACTCGATGACCTGGTTTAACGCGAGACAGTACGCATCGGGCGTGTAAACTTCCAGGAGATCGTGCTCCAGCAGCAGCACTTCCGTCACATTTTTCGCGGCCACTTCATCGGCAATGCCGGCAACCCCCTTGCCGACCACTACCGCCGTGACCGTGCCTGAAGTCACGTCCGCAATCTGCCGCGCGGCGACCAGTGTCTCAATACTTGTCGGATTCAATTTCCCTTGCCGTTGCTCTGTAATCACCAGGATTTTCATGCTCAGATCACCCGCGCTTCGAACTTCAGTTTCTCGACCAGCTTGGTGGCCACTTCTTTCGGAGTTCCAGTCAGGAACTCCGTTTTTTTGGTTTTCACGGGCACATAGATCTTTTCAATTTTCTCGGTTGGGTCAATCGCAACACCCAGTGATTCACGCGCGATCGTGACAATCTCTTTCTTCTTCGCCGCCATGATCCCCTTGAGTGTCGCGTACCTCACCTTATTAATGCCCGATTGAATCGACAGCACCGCCGGGAGCGGGCACTCAATCCACTGGAACCATCCCGCTTCCAGTTCCCGTTTCAATTTCATTTTTCCCTCGAGCAAATCAATCTGCATGATGATGGTCGCGTGAGGAAGATCCAGTAGCGCAGCAAGCAATACTCCTGTCTGCCCAAACCCATGATCGTCGCTCTGCAAGCCGGTCAGCACCAGATCGTATTTCTCCTTGGAGATCGCCGCAGCCAGCACCCTTGCCGTGCCAAGCGGATCAAGCTGAGCGAAATTGTCGTCGGCAATATGAACTCCACGATCGGCACCCTTTGCCAGTGCCTCCTTGATCGTCTGCTTTACACGCTCCGGCCCGAAGGAGAGTGCAATCACTTCCCCACCATGCTTTTCCTTCAAGCGCAACGCCTCTTCAAGGGCGTAGGTGTCCGGCTCGTTCATCTCGAAGCCGATTTCCGATTCCTTGATCCAGCTCCCATTGATTGCAAGCGGCGCATCTTTCGCGGGAACCTGCTTGATACACACGATGATATTCATGAAGTTTTCCTTCGCTGCGAGGTCTCAGGGCCTCTGGACGTTTGCTGAGGGAGCGAAACGCAGAGTACTGAAGTTCTGCGCCCGAACGATTCTTCAGCCCCGTAGCGGCGGGACCTCCAAATCAAAGCCGGTTTTACCACCGCGGGACTAATTTACTTGCCGGTCCAGCGCTTGAAAATCAGTGCGGCATTGGTGCCGCCAAAACCGAAGGAGTTCGAGAGCGCATAATCCACTGAGGCGTGGCGCGCAACGTTCGGCACATAATCCAGATCACAAACCGGATCCGGCGTTTCCTGATTGATGGTTGGCGGCAGCACCTGGTCGCGCAAAGCAAGAACGCTGATGCCTGCTTCGAGGCCGCCTGCGCCTCCCAGCAAATGCCCTGTCATCGACTTGGTCGAACTGACCGCAAGTTTTTTTGAAATTGCCCGCTCGCCAAACAAGCGTTTCATGGCCGTCGTTTCAATCGCGTCGCCAATGGGAGTCGATGTGCCGTGCGCGTTCACGTAGCCAATATCGTCTGGCGTCAATTTGGCATCTTTCAAGGCCGCGCGCATGACTCGAAACGCACCATCGCCATTTTCGGCAGGCTGCGTGATGTGATACGCATCGCCGCTCATGCCATAGCCAACAATCTCCGCAAGAATCGGTGCGTTGCGTTTCGTGGCATGTTCAAGTGATTCCAGAATCAGAATACCCGCACCTTCGCCAACAACGAATCCGTCGCGACCGGCGTCAAAGGGTCGACTGGCCTTTTCCGGCGCATCATTCCTCGTCGACAAGGCGCGCATTGAAGCGAACCCCCCGACACCCATCGGCGTTATCGTTGCTTCCGTGCCCCCACAGATCATCATCTCGGCAGCGCCACGTTCGATAATCTTGAAGGAATCGCCAATCGCATGCGCTGAAGCAGAACATGCAGTCGCCGTTGCCGAATTAGGTCCTCGCGCTCCGTAGCGAATCGAAATATGTCCCGAAGCGAGGTTTACGATTGCGGAAGGAATAAAGAACGGTGAGATTTTTCCGGGACCACCCTGCATCAGCTTGATGTGTTCGCGTTCGATGATATCGAATCCGCCGATTCCCGACGCAACGTAGACACCAACGTCATCGAGGTTCGATTGTTCGGGCTTCCACTCCGACATCTTTACCGCAAAATCCGCACCAGCCAGAGCCACCTGAATAAAGCGGCCCATCTTTTTCAGTTCTTTTTTCTCGATCCAGAGAAAAGGATCAAAGTTCTTGATCTCACCGGCGATCTTGCAGTCAAAATCGGTGGTATCAAAATGCGTGATGTGGCCTATGCCGCTTTGGCCCGCGACAAGGTTCTTCCAGCTTTCTTCGGTCCCGATACCCAGTGCGCAGACCAAACCAACGCCCGTGACAACGACTCGGCGAGTCAACTCAATTGCTCCTTCGTGCGGCGATTTGCCTGCGGCTCACTTGCCCTTGGAATGTTTATCAATGTATTCGACTGCGTCCTTCACCGTGGTCATCTTCTCGGCATCCTCGTCGGGCACTTCGATACCAAAGGCTTCTTCGAAGGCCATGACCAATTCCACCTGGTCGAGCGAATCCGCACCAAGATCGTCCACGAAGGAAGCAGTCGGGGTGACTTCAGCTTCATCCACTCCAAGCTGTTCGACGATAATCTGTTTTACGCGTTCTTCCACGCTTGCCATACCCATTCCTCCGCGACCTAAAATCGCATTCGATTTTCGTACCACACCTGCCACCCGGCCTTCAACCGGATCACAGGTCGTTTATCCCTGCTTAGGCAACCTTGCCATTCTAGTGAGCCTGAACCGCAAGGTCAACTTTTACAACCACTTCAGACTGCGCGCTGATTACGCCAAATACATTCCACCATTCACATCCAGAACATGACCCGTGATATAAGCTGCCTCGTCGCTGGCAAGAAAAACAATCGCAGCGGCGATATCACGGCCAACCCCCATGCGCCCGAGCGGGATACGAGTCTTCAATTCTTCCTTTACTTTATCCGGTAAAACATCGGTCATCGGCGTTTCAACGAACCCGGGGGCGACCGCATTTACGGTAATATTCCTCGAAGCAATCTCCATCGCGATCGATTTTGTAAGCCCGATCAGGCCAGCCTTGGCCGCAACGTAATTTGCCTGCCCCGGATTGCCGGTATGCGCAACAACGGACGAAATATTGATAATCCGCCCGGCTCGCGCTTTCATCATCACGGCCATCGCCTGCTGCATGCACATGTGTGCACCGGTCAGATTGGTGCGAATGACCGCATCCCAATCCTCGAGCTTCATTCGCATCGCCAGGCCATCCCGCGTTATCGCAGCGTTGTTCACGAGAATGTCCAGCTTGCCGAATTTCTCGATCACCGCTCTGAATCCTGCCTTGATTTGTTCGGGGTCGGCGACATCCATCCTGACCGGGAAAGCTTCTCCGCCCTTGCTCGCAATTTCCTGTGCCAGAACCGCAAGTTTGTCCTCGCTGCGCGCAGCAATTGCAACTTTTGCGCCGGCTTCAGAAAGCGCCAACGCGGTATCTCGCCCAATTCCCTGGGACGCTCCGGTCACTAGCGCTACTTTGTCTTTTAAGCTGAACATTGCTTCCCCGTAAGTAAAGACGCTATGCCGCGTCGATTTTTGCAGCCACAATTTTTTCAATCGTAGCGTTCAAACTCTTTTCATCTTCGACGTTCAGTGTCGTGACCGAACGCTCGATCTGTCTCATGATCCCGGTCAAGACCCGTCCGGGTCCCACTTCGACAAAAGTCCTCACGCCCTCATCGAGCAGCATGCGCATGGATTCTTCCCAACGTACCGGCATCGAGACCTGTCGGACCAAAGACTGACGCGCTTCCTCACCTTTACGAATCGAATCCGCGTCCACGTTTGTAACCAGCGGAATCTGCAGATCAGAAAACTGTGTCGAAGCCAAGTCCTTCTCGAGTTTTTCCTGTGCAGGCATCATCAACGCCGAATGAAACGGCGCCGACACTGGCAGAATCACCGCGCGTTTGGCTCCCGATTGCGAGGCAATCTCAACGGCACGCTTCACTGCATTGGCATGTCCCGAGATAACGGTCTGCTCTGGTGAATTCAGATTCGCAGCCGAACAAATCTCGCCCTCGGCTGCACGTTTACACGCGTCCTGCACCACTGCCGGCGAAATGCCAAGAATCGCAGCCATCGCGCCCTGTCCAGAGGGAACCGCTTCCTGCATATACTGACCTCGCTTGCGGACCAGTCGAACCGCATCCGCAAACTTCAAAGCGCCGGAAGCGACCAGCGCCGAATATTCTCCCAAACTGTGTCCCGCGACGTAATCTGGCGAAATCCCCCGCTCCGCAAGGACCCGGTAGGCGGCAACGGAGACCGTCAGGATCGCTGGTTGTGTATTTGCAGTTAATTTCAGCTCGTCTTCGGTGCCTTCAAAACAGATTTTGGAGATAGAAAAGCCCAGCGATTTATCCGCTTCTTCAAAGACAGCTCTTGCCACCGGAAATTTATCAGCAAGATCCTTCCCCATCCCGGAATATTGCGAAGCCTGTCCTGGAAAAACAAACGCTACTTTGCTCATGCTCTCTCCTCTCTCCGGACGTCACGCGTGGGCGTGTGTCAGGGAGAGCTCCTGCTCGATTTTTTCATTTACGCGCGCCTTGGCTAGTCCCGCCGCGACGCGGATGGCATTTTTCATTGCATTGGCATTGGATCGGCCATGCGCAATCACGCACACGCCGCGAACACCCAATAGTGGCGCTCCCCCGTACTCTGCATAATCCATGGTTTGCTTGATACCCTTAAACGCACCCTTTGAGAAAACATAGCCTAACTGGGATGACCACGAACTCTTGTACGTCTTTCTCAGGAACTTCACGATCTCCATCGCCAGACTCTCGCAAATCTTCAAGGCGATGTTGCCAACGAATCCGTCGCAAACGAGAACATCCACCTTGCCCGAGAACAGATCGCCGCCTTCGACATTCCCCACAAATTGCACCGGCAAGGCTTTCAGACGATCGTACACCGCGCGCGTCAATTCATTGCCCTTAATTTCCTCTTCGCCGATTGAAAGCAGCCCCACACGCGGCTTGCGGCTTCCGAAATTCAATCGGTAATAAATTTCGCCCATCACCGCGAATTGCAGCAAATGATCGGGCTTTGAATCCACATTGGCCCCCACGTCTAACAGTACGGATACGCCACCCTTGGCGTTCGGAAACGGCGCGGCCAGTGCCACGCGGTCAACCGATTCGAGTGTGCCCAGAATGAACTTTGCAGTGGTCATCACTGCTCCGGTATTCCCCGCGCTCACGAAACCATCTGCCAAACCCTCTTTCACCAGCCGCGCTGCAACGTGAATCGAGCTGTCTTTCTTGCGGCGAAATGCCTGGGCGGGGTGATCTTCCATCGTGACCACCTCTGTAGCCGCGACGATCTCAAATGGTTTTGCCGGCTTCGGCAAACGCGCCAATTCCCTGCGGATGACGTCCGGTTGACCGACAAGGATAATCCGCGCGTCGTAGTCACGCGCCGCCAGGACACTCCCCTCCAACTCCGGGCGGGGTGCATGATCTCCCCCCATGGCGTCAACCGCAATTGTGATCATGGAATGATATGTCCGGCGAACCGCTGCGAACGCAGGCAGAGAGCGGAAATCGTCGAGCTCAGTCTTCTCCTGTCGAGATCGAGGACGCGAAGGAGCCGCGTCAATTCGTTCCTCTATTAGACGGTCAGAAAACCATTTAACCGTTCAACAGAGGAGGTTTACCGTGGGATCTTACGCTTAAGCAGATTCCTGGACAGCTTTACCCTTGTAATGGCCACAGTTGGGGCAGACACGGTGCGGCTGCTTCATCTCGTGGCAATTCGGACACTTTGCGAGCGCTGGACCCTTCAGGTGATCGTGGGCGCGGCGCGTACTCGTCCTTCTCTTGGAATGTCGTCGTTTTGGATTTGGCATTACACTACTCCTCTTTTTCGCCCTATTCGTGGCAACACACGCCGCAATTCCGAATATGGTCGGATTCTATGGGCTTTCCACCCGAAAATCTATTGTTTCTTGAGCCAGTCCTGCTTCAGCCTAGCAAGGGGAGCCAAGCGCGGGTCTGACGCATGCGTCTCGCATCGGCATTCCTCGTGGTTGAGGTTCGCGCCGCAGGATGCGCATAGCCCTCGACAATCGCTCTGGCAGATCACTTTCATTGGCAAAGACAATAATACCTGCTCTTTCAAGATGTCGACCAGAAACAGGCCCTCTCCCACAAAAAATCCAATATCGGTGTCGTCGTCCTTCAGCCGCTCTTCTTCTGGCTTAACACCTTTGAGAAGAGGCTGATAGAACAGATCGAACTCACGATGAACATCCTCGATCACCGGTTCCAGGCAGCGTGCGCAAACCATCTCTACCTTGGTTTCGAGCATGCCTGCGACACGTATGTGGCCCTCAAGCAGTTCCGCAGTGGCATTCACCTCGAGCGGTCCCGCTTGCTTCACTTCATTAATGCCGTAGTCAATGCTGCCTGGCGCATACGTCTTGTGAATGTGAATTTTGCGAACCGCAAGATCCTTCACGTCAAGGAACATGTTTTCTGCCCCTCCGGCGCGCACGCCTCAGCACCTATCTATTATTGGGTTCAACGGGATTCAAGTCAAGAAAACGACAAGAAAATCTGCCAGATGCTGAACGGCCGGGATGGGCAAGGATATCGGGAAACAGCTGCATCCGGAAACACTGGGGCGTGGCACCACCCCTCCGCAACACAACTGACTGGCGTGAGGGGAGCTCACCTGTTGCGGCTTGAGGCAAAGTGCCGCGCCCACAGTATGCGTGCCCAAATCAAGTTTCAGTTGCTATCGTGAAGAGCAGCCGTTTAACGAGCCTCTGCTGAAGCTGGTTTGGGCTGAATCGACTTGAGATAGTCGGTCAAACTGTTGATGCGCTGCTCGGTCAATTCCGGCGATTCGCCGTGTATGGTGGCCAGCAGCGGCTTCCAAACGGGCATGTACGTGGTGCTCTGTGTCTGCGTGGGCTTTTCCGTACCGTATCGCAGAATCTGCGTAACTTTCTTTTCAGGGAAAGTCCCGTGGTTCTTCTTGGAAAGCAGCGTCAGGTCGGTTGGCGGAACTGCACAATACTTCGACGTTTGCCCGACGCCCTTTCCATCTTCTCCGTGGCAGCCGGCACAGAGTTGCTTATAGAGGTCGGATCCGGACACTTCTCCGGCCGGTGCTGTGAGATAGATATCGTGATAGGGCGGCTTGATCTGCTTGGTCGTGTCAGCGGCCGAGGCGGGTTGGGTGGATTGATTCTTCTGTGTGGTTTGGTGGGCGGCGAAGACAACTCCGCCAACCGCGAGAAACACCACTACGCATGAGGCAACTTTCTGTGTCTTGGTCATGGTGAGGTAAGCTCCCTGCTTCAGGTGTACTCGAGAAGGGCGAGAGTCACAATGTCGGGGGTCACAAGAGCGTTGTGATGATGGATTAAGGCGCTGATTGTAAGCAGCTTAAGCCGTTAACTAGTTGGAATTAGTTGTCAGCATTTCCTGCAGGGTTTAGTTTGCGGCACTCAAAGTTTAGGGTTCGGTTCTTCTGAGGTACGCGCTTACGACCCGGTAGTAGTCAGGAATGGCGATCGAAGGATCCTGCAGCTCTGGATGCCAGACCTTCTCCCATTCAAAACAGTAGAACCCCTTGTACTCGATCGCCTGCAGCGCGCGGATCTGGCGTTCGATCGGAACCTGACCCGTGCCGGTGAGCACGTACTTTCGGTCCTTCCCTTCCGCTATCGAATCTTTCAGGTGAGTATGGCGGATCCACTGGCCGAGCTCGCGGACAGTGAATTCAGGCTCTTCATGCGAAGTGACGAACGTGTGGTGGGCATCCCACAGGAGCGCGGCATGAGGGGAATTGGCCTGTGTCAGAACCGCCTTCAAGGTCTGCGAGTCGGTAAAATCGCCATGCGATTCGAGAATGACGGTTACACCGCGCGGCGCCGCGTAATCTGCAAGAGTGCGCAAGCCCGCCGCCACGCGGGCAATCACCTCGTCCCTGTTGCCCTTGATCTCGTTGCCGAACACACGAACATACGGCGCGCCCAGGGTCATCGCAAGATCAATGAATCGCCTGGCATCGGTGAGCGATTGTTCCCGTTTTGCTGGATCGGTTTCGTGCATGGCCGAGGAGCTGCTGACACATGCGATTTGAACATTACGGGCGCTAATTTCCTTCTTTGTTTCTGCGATCTTATCAGGAGCGAATTCAGGGCTCGACGGGAGGTTCAGGTTACCCATCAGCCCGCGGAGTTCAATCCCCGTGAACTGATGGCCTTCCGCGAAATCGAGAATTTCTGACAATTTCCACTCCGGACATCCGAGTGTCGAGAAGGCCAACGGCAGTCGTTGCTGTCCAATCCGAAATGAAAATCGGGGGACGGCGAGAGCTGAAAGGGTTGTTGTTGCGCCGGTGGCAAGGAATTGGCGACGCGAAATCGGCATTGGAGGCCTCGTGCTTGGTCCGCAATCCACTCGATTCACTGTACCGAATCTCGGGCGGTATTGGTGCATTTTCTGGATTCACGTAGTAGGCTCGATGGCTACCAGCACAGCGGACGAACAGGTGGCTGCAGGAGGACCAGATGGCGCCAGAAAACTCCGGTCGGCGGCAATTTCTGAAAACGGCGGGAATAACAGCTGCCGGCGTGACGATTCTGCCTGCATCAAGCTATTCGCGCATCTCCGGTGCAAATGACCGTGTGCGCGTGGGCGTGGTGGGCTTCTCAGATCGCTTCCGTTCGAGCCTCTTCCCTGCATTTCTCGATCATGCGAAGGAATTGAATTTTGAACTGGTCGCGGTTTCTGACATCTGGGACCTGCGGCGAGCCGAAGGTCAAACGGAGATCAGCAAGCGCATCGGACGACGCATCGATGCGGTCCGTAACAATGACGAATTGTATGCGCGCAAAGATGTAGACGCCGTGGTAATCGCAACCGCCGACTTTCAGCATGCTCAGCATGGTGTAGAAGCAGTGCGTGCCGGGCGCGATGCCTATGTCGAAAAACCGATGGCCCACACGATGAGCGACGCGAAGGCGATTCGGCGAGCTGTGAAAGACACCGGAAAAATCGTGCAAATAGGCACGCAGCGAAGAAGTTCTCCGGTGTATCAAAACGCATACGATTATATTCAGAGCGGAAAGTTCGGCGATATCGTCTCCGTTCACATGAGCTGGAACGTCAACCAGCCTGGCCGTTGGCGCAGGCCAAGCTTGGTTGCGCAGCTTCGGGAAGATCAAACCGACTGGAAACGATTTCTCTTGAATGAGCCGTACGAACCGTTTAGCGCGCGCAAATATGTCGAATTCCGTTTATTCTGGCCCCTCTCTTCGGGAATTCCAGACCAGTGGATGGTGCATCAAATCGATACAGTGCACTGGTTCACGGGATTACCGCGGCCCCGCAGTGTGGTGGCCAACGGCGGAATTTATTTGTGGAGGGACGGGCGCGAGAACTGGGACACGATGACCGCGGTGTTCGACTACGGGTCGCTAGCCGATCCGTCAAAGGGATTTCAGGTCGTTTACAGCTCGCGGATGACCAATGAAGCTGGCGGGGTTAAAGAACTGTATTACTCAAATGGCGGTACCATGGACCTCGACAAACATACTGTTTCATCCGATGGCGGGCTGACGAAACAATACGCCGGCGAAATGAGCATGCAGCCAAACTTATTGCCGAGCATTTCCTTGTCAAGCGCTGGCCATACGGCGACAGACGCAAACACCGGCGGGGATCGAGACACTTCTCTGAATGTCCGCAACTGGATGGAATGCGTTCGCAGTCGCAAAACTCCAAACGCCAGCATTGATGCCGGTTACAGTCATTCCGTGGCGCTGTGCATGACGATTGCGGCGATTCAGACGGGCAAGCGGATTACCTTCGACGATACAAAGCAGGAAGTCATCATTGCGGGCCAAAGCACCTGACAAGTGTCGGCAAACTCAAGCTTCCTTGATGATTTTGAGCAAGCCCTCCATCGATTCGCGGCTAGACGCCTCTTTGTTCTTCTCGGGGTTCAGGTAATGGGTCTCGAGAGACATCGTTCCCTGGTAGTGGTCTGTGAGCGCCGCGCGAAATTGCCCTAGATAATCAATCTTCCCGCCGCCGATGGGACGCCAAGTCGATTCGGGCTTGCCGGGATCATCCTGGGCATCCTTCAAGTGCATGTGCCAGATACGTTGCTTGTCCAGCACGTCGTAGCCATCGGGATACGGCTTCTTTTCGCCAGCCGCAAACGCGTTACCCGGGTCCCAATTCAACCCGAGCGCGGGCGATTTCACCATGCTTAACATCTCTGCGCTTTCCGCTCCAGTTGCCACATTGCAGGAAAATTCATTTTCGAGGACGAGCCTGATCTTTTCCCGTTGTGCAATCACGGCCGTTCTGTCCAGCTCCTTCGCTACACGAGCAAAGACAGCTCTTGGGTCTGTTACGCGAAGGAACGCAAATATACGGACCTTGTCAGTGCCAAAGTCCTTCGCACGTGCGATTGCCCGTTCGAGCACGCCTTCCTGTTTCGAGAAATCACTTTGTAAGGGATCGTTCTTAGGATCACTGAACTTCGAACTGGTACCCGGCAGCAGGGTCTTGAAGTACGGTGAATCAATCACCGAGACCTTTACACCGTATTTCTCGATCAGGTCTTTGGCACGTTGCACATCATCGCTTGTGAAATCCGTGACGTATTTGCCCCAAACAAAACGAAGCTCTACCCAGTTCAGCCCAAAGCCCTTGGCCCAGACAAGAGCCCGTTCAAGGTCTTGGCTGACCTCATCCGTGATCACACCCAGTTTGAATTGACGCAAGCTGGCCGCTCGAAGAGGAATTCCCCCCGCAGCCAGAAGCGTTGCCGCTGCACCCATCCCGACAAATTTCCTTCTGCATAGTTTCGCCGTCATAGGAACTTACCTCGAATTCCGCGCGACGTTATCCACGCTCTGGAGTGGCTCGATTGACTCAGCCACACGCCCAGCCTACTATATTTTCCGCATGTTCCAACGTCCGTCCCGGGATTCCGCGGGATTCGCCGAACATAAAGTGAGGATGAATGAACCTGATCCACTCCCGACTTTTCGCTTTTGCTTTGGTTTCCATGGTCTCCACCTGGCTGCTGCCGATCGCCTCAGCGCAAAATTGGAATTATCCGCTTACCCGCAAGTCCGATCAGGTGGACGATTATCACGGCGTGAAAGTTGCCGATCCGTATCGCTGGCTGGAGGATGACAATTCGGCGGAAACTGCGGCATGGGTAAAGGCTGAAAACCTCGTCACGTTCGCCTATCTCGACAGAATTTCCTACCGCGCGCAGGTCAAGCATCGCCTGCAGGAACTCTACAACTATGCCAAATTTTCTTCCCCGTTTCGTCGCGGAGACGCCTACTTTTTCTTCAAGAACGACGGCTTGCAGAACCAGAATGTCCTTTATATCCAGAACGGCCTTCAGGGCACACCGGAACTTTTACTCGATCCAAACCAGTTTTCCACAGACGGTACCTCCCGGCTTGGGATTTATGCGATTTCCAAGGACGGCCGCTATCTCGCGTACGGTATCTCGACAGGCGGATCGGATTGGCAGGAAATTCATGTAATGGAAGTCGCCTCACGCAAGGTGCTCTCTGACGACCTGAAGTGGATCAAAGCCTCAGACGTCGCGTGGGCAAGCAATGGCTTCTTCTATAGCCGCTATCCGGAACCTGATTCGGCGCACGAACTGTCTTCCAAGAACGTCTATCACACGGTTTACTTTCACCGCGTCGGCACTTCGCAATCCGAAGATGAACTCGTCTATGAAGACAAAGCCAACCCGGAGCGATTTCATTATGTCCAGACCACACGGGACGAACGCTTTGCCATCTTGTACGTTTCTGACCGCGGCAAGGGCAAGCGCGGCAATGCGCTCTTTTATCGAGACTTGTCAAAATCCGAAACGAAGTTCAGTCCCGTCGTCGCTGACATTACGGATGACTCGTACGGGGTAATCGAAAACGTCGGTGACACATTGCTGATTCAGACCGATCACCTAGCGCCGAACAATCACGTTATGAGCTTCGCTACGGTGGGGGCCAGCTGGAAGGAACTTGTGGCGGAAAAGCCCGACGTTCTAGAAAGCGCCAGCGTCGCCGGGGGCAAACTGTTTGCCACTTACCTGAAAGACGTCGCCAGTCATATTTATGTATTGAGTCTCGATGGAAGACAGGAGAGTGAGATTCAGATTCCCGGCGTCGGATCGACCTCTGATTTTCAGGGCAATTCGCGCGATGCATTCGTCTTTTATTCGTTTACCTCTCCGAATTTTCCTCCTACGATTTTCCGTTACAATATTGCAGCGAAGTCTTCGGACGTCTATCACGCTCCACAAATTCCCGGTTTCAATCCGGACAATTACGAAACCAAACAGGTCTTTTATCAGAGCAAGGACGGCACACGCGTCCCTATGTTCCTTTCCTACAAGAAGGGTCTGGTGTTGAATGGCCGGAACCCGACGCTGCTGTACGGGTATGGTGGCTTCAACATCACCACCTCTCCCGTTTACCGGCCATTGGTGTTGGCACTGCTTGAACAGGGATTCGTCTTCGCATCCGCAAATATTCGTGGGGGCGGCGAGTACGGGGAAAAGTGGCACGAGGCAGGCATCAAGCTCCGTAAGCAGAATGTCTTCGATGATTTCATCGCGGCTGCGGAGTGGCTCGTTGCTAATAAATACAGCTCACCGGATCATCTCGCGATTAATGGCGGTTCAAACGGCGGGTTGCTGGTGGGTGCGGTAATCAATCAACGACCGGATTTGTTCCGCGTTGCAGTGCCGCAAGTTGGCGTGATGGACATGCTGCGATTTCAGAAATTTACAATTGGCTGGAACTGGGTGGCCGATTACGGATCCAGCGACAATGCTGATGAATTCAAGGCTCTGTATGCTTACTCGCCCGTCCACAATATCCGTCCGGACACAAAATATCCGGCGACGCTGATTACCACAGCCGATCACGATGACCGCGTCGTTCCCGCGCACTCCTTCAAGTACGCTGCTACACTGCAAGCGCTGGCCAGTCATGATAATCCCGTCCTGATTCGCATCGACACAAAATCCGGGCACGGTGCAAGCAGCACAACAAAGGCGATCGAGTTAACCGCCGATGTCTATTCGTTTATTTTTTACAATCTCGGTGTGACACCGAAATATTAGGAGCCGTCTTGTCAACATTTCCTTGCGGACTCGGTCGAGACCGTCGAATGAAAGCATTAAGCCGTGGCATAACCCTGCTGCTCATCCTCTTGCTGGCAACGATGCCCATCCTCGCTGATTCGCGGATAGTTGCCCGCTGGGTTCTGACAGGTGTGCCCATGCCCAAGCTGAAGCAGATTCTTGTAATCGCAGTACTCGACAATTATCTGATTCGGCAAGAATTCGAAGATCAGATGGAAAGGCTACTCGCGAAATCTGGCGTCGAGGGAATACCGAGCAGCATGGTACTGCCACCGAAAAATGAAATGATGGAGGGCGAACTGAAGCAACGGATCAAGGAGAGCACACTCGATGCGGTGCTGGTGATTCGGCCGAAGGCCGTGCGGCAGGAATCACAAGAGGTGATAACCGGAGGATTTTATGTTCCGCCTCCCGGCTATTACTCGTTCTGGCCGTATTGGAGCATGGCATCGGCGCAGTTCTATCCGACCAGCTCGTACACGAAGGAAAACATCATTGTTCGAGCGGAGTTTAATCTCTACAACACGAAAGACGAAAAGTTGATCTGGAGCGGCGAAACCGACACCATCTATTCAAAGGACTTTCAGAAACTGGGGAAGCAGTACGCAGAGATGCTGGTCAAGCAGTTGAAGAAAGACAAGGTAATCGGGAAAAAGTAGCGCAGCAGCCCTACCGGCGAAGCACCAGCGTTCCCGCAATCATGTCATGCAGAGCCTGCCGGCGCTCTGTAAACGCCGCCATGATGAAGCCTAGAAAAAGCGGTATCAGTCCTGTCACGATTTTAGAGAAAAAGCGCCCCGTGGCGTGCAGGAACGTAAGTTGCTTCCCATTTAAATCCGTGACGTAAATACCCATTACTTTTTTCCCAGGTGTTGCTTGCCAGGTCGAGCTCTCGAAATAGGCGTGATACAGCCAGTTAATCAAGAGTGCCACGGCCGCAAACATGAAAATGGCTGAAACCAGTGCCGCGATCAGGGCTGGATCAGGGGGTTGGCCGTTTCGCGGCAAATCCTCCCAACTGTGCAGGTGAGCCGCAGCTCCAGTCATCATGGCAAAGACAATAACAAGAGGAATAATGGCTGCACCCATGATAATGCCGTCCAGAATGTAGGCGATGACACGAAGCCAGAAGCCCGAATAGGAAAATTGGCCCCGTGCCGCACTATAACCGGCCACCCCGACATTCGGTGGCACTATGACCGCTGCTGGAGCTGCGATCGTAGCTGGACGCACTTGAGGGGTGCCACAGGAAGTACAAAAAGCTGAGTCGACCGAAATCGCCGCACCGCACTTGGAACAAAACACGTTAGGCGTCCTCCGTCATTGAACTGCTTCTCTGTCGAGAGTTGGGTCGCAGGAAGAATACAACAGGATACTGGATTATTCGCAGCCTTCTTTTAAGAACTGATCGAGGTGCTTCTGCGCTTCCGCATTACCTTTCTTGGCGGCGGCGGTCAGCAGAATTCTAGTTTGATCGCAACTCTTCGCCACGCCCTGGCCGGCGTGGTAGAGTTCCGCGAGCGAAATCTCGGCACTCGAGTTGCCTTTTTCTACGGCAACCCACAACAGACGCACGGCCTCAGGCAAATTAGCTTCGTTGCTGGCCTTATTTTTAAGAATGTCCTGCGCGGAGAGATACTCCTGCTGGCCAGCCTGGTCTGGCGGGGGATTCGATGGAGCCGAATAGACGGTAGTACGGTTTGTCGTGGGGACAGGCACAGGTGTCGTCCCGGCACCTCGCGAAGAGCTTTTTACCGACTGCGGAACTGCATTTTCTCGATTCGGCGGAACTTCTGCGCTCTTCTTACTGGCAGTCGGAGGCGTGTTGCTGTCTGGCGTGGCATTTCCCGTCTGTGTTGGAGAGCTCGCGTCAGGCACTATCGAGGGAGAATTGGGGGAGACCTCGGCTGGCGTAGACGGGACTGCGGTTGGCGGGGATTGGGGTTCATCCCTATTTGGTGCAAAGGAAATCTGCTGCGTGGTTGAACCCGCAATTTTCTGCCCCAGCCAGATGATCGCGTCACCCAATGGGCGCCGATAGACAACTGCGCCAGCCACCAGAGCCAGGGCGATCATCATACGAATTGCCATAGAAATTCCGGAACGTGCGTATCCTCGATTCACCCTGACAAGGTCCGGAATGCCTTCTGTGTCCAGAACAGTTGGCAGAGGTTCCAGTTCCGGAAGAGGAATCACATCCTCCACATATGTAAGTGCAACAGGTTCCTCTCTCTCAGGCGGTTTAGTCCCGGCGTTCATCATCGAACCGACACCTGACGTCTTTTTCGGAACTGGTTCGGACTTGATCTCGGCCTTTGGTTGGCCAGGATCTGTCATCGGCTCCTCGCGTTCTGGGGCGCGCACGTTGGGACTGATCGATCGCAGTTCGTCGCGCAAATCCTTTAACGTGGGAGCTTCTTTGACGGGCGGGCTGGCGGGGAGAGAGGGAGATGGAACGGCAAACGAATCTTCGCGGAGCCAGCTGCGTATTGCGACCCTGAGTTCTTTCGGAACTGAGGTGAATTCCAGTCCCGCCACACGGCCGTCTTCCTCGACCCAGGAAACCTTGCATTCGCCAGAGAGTCGCGTTCCGGGATTGAGTGAAAAACTGAAAGGCATCGATTCGCCGAGCCGCAGCGGGATCATTGCGCGCATGGCGAAGCCGCTTTCGGATAGATCGCGTAACATTCCGCCGTTGACGGATGATAACTCCACGTAAACGAGGCCCAACGGGCGTTTACGTAGCTCTTTTCGACGTTCGGTAGTCACGGTTGCGTCAGCCATCTCCAGAGATTCTAACCTCACTCAGCCAGCCGTGCAGTCAGGAATTTCGCGTAGCCCACGGAATTAGACCAGACTCGAACTCGCTCCAGTCATTAGACTTAGCCTGCCTCATTTTTTCGTTCTGCAGCCAAGATCATTCTATCGAACGCGATTGGCAGTCCTTCGCGGGGTGAATAAGGCCCCGGAGTATAGGCACGCGAGCTGATCCCTAGCTGGGAGAGCTCGGAAATCCTCCAGTCTTCGCGATTGGTCGTGTCCCAAAAAGTTACGGCATCTTCCGCCTGAAAATCGGCGCTCGCCATTTCGTCGCGGTGGAAATGCCACTCGCATATAACTCGGGTAAGGTCCGGGGCAACCGGCCAAAGTGTGTGCGTCATCATGTAGTCCGGATGCAGACTCAGAAAAAGATTGGGATAGAGGGTGTAATAGAGGGTCTGTTTGCGTTGCACTTCTGTCAGGCCCGGCAGGTACTCGCGATGAATCGCTCCGTCCATGCTCATCGTTTTCGCATTCCCCCGGAAATCCATCGAGCCCCCGATATACTGAGCGTTGGGTACTTCATTCTCACCGCTCAGATAGTCCGTAATACGGCTCAGCAACGGATGCAATACGGGGCAATGCATACACTCGTTGTAATTTATTATGATGAGTTTCCAGTTTGCTTTCACATCGTAGGTCATGCGCCGGTAGAGCCGCAGGTCCAGCATCCTCCACGGCGCGAATTTTTCCGGCAGATCGGCTAACTGAGCTGTCAACGTCTGGGATGGCGTTGTGGATAGGTTGAGAAAGATGTGCCCTTCCCATGTGTCAACGTGCACGGAATGCAGCGGATAACGGTCGCGCTGAAATCCAGCATCTTCCATATGCGGTGCGCCGAGCAGCTTGCCGTCCAGTCCATATGTCCACGCGTGGTACGGGCACTGGATCCGCCCGGCAAACGTTCCATGAGGTTCAGGACAAATCCGCGTCCCGCGATGACGGCATACGTTATAGAAGGCTCTCAGTATCCGGCTTGAATCCTTCGTGACGATGATGCTTTCGCCCCCAACCTCGCATAGAAAATAATCCCCAGGCGCAACTAATTGTTCGCTGCGTCCAGCGCAAATCCACTTCTGAAAAAAGAAGCGTTCGAGTTCTTGGCGAAATATTTCCGTGTCGGTGTAATAGCGTCCCGGCAAAGTCATCGCTTCGGCGGTCATAAAGACTCCAGAGGCTTAGAACTTTAGTCCGTGTAGAGGCCGTATTGCAACGCCCGGGAACAAGGAGGCGCGGATATTCAACAGGATTAGCCATCGCCCGAACACGGCCGCAGTGGTAGGATTTTAGCTGCCTCGCCCGGGTAAGTTCGGATTCGAGTCACCCTGTTCGTTCCGAACAACTTGATGTAAGGAGAACACGCCATGCGTTGGACACCAGGTGGGCAGAGCAATGACATCGAGGATCGTCGCGACCAAAGTGGCGGCGGTGGTGGCGGGTTTGGTTTTGGAGGCATGCGTCTCGGTATTGGCGGAATTATCGTTCTTTTTATACTCAGCCTGATTTTCAAGCAGAACTTCTTTGCGTTGCTCGGAAGCGGTGGCGGGCCCAGCAGCACGACTGCAATGAGCCCAGCAAGAGTCAGTCAACCCAATACCGTCAGGGACCAGCAGGAAAAGCCGCTCGTGGAATTCGTCTCATTTGTCCTCGACGACACCCAGAAGACCTGGACTGAGATCCTTCCGGTACAGGCGGGCACGCCCTATCGTCATGCGAAACTGGTCCTGTTTCGCGATTCTACGCAATCGGCGTGTGGTGGCGCAGACGCAGCGACAGGACCCTTTTATTGTCCTGGCGATGAGAAAGTCTATATCGACCTTGGTTTTTACGATGAACTGAAGCAGCGTTTCGGTGCGCCTGGTGAATTCGCGCAAGCCTACGTCCTGGCCCATGAAATCGGCCATCACATTCAGAAAATCGTTGGCATTGAGAGCAAAGTGCGACGCTTGCAGCAAAGCAATCCGGGCGCCCGGAACCAGCTCTCTGTCGCCATGGAGTTACAGGCAGATTGCTTCGCGGGCGTCTGGGCCCACTCGACGCAGCAACGCGGATTGCTTGACCCCGGTGACGTACAATCGGCTTTGGGCGCTGCCGCGGCCGTCGGGGACGACCATATTCAAAAAATGACCAGAGGCACGGTGCAGCCGGAGACATTCACTCATGGCAGTTCCGAACAGCGGATGAGTTGGTTTCGCAAGGGCTTGGACAGTGGCTCGATCGCCTCGTGCAACACGTTCTCGCAATAATTGAGACTACTCGTCGTCCGGCCTGCCTTTCGCTAGACCCGGCGAGACTGCAACGTCCGATGATCGAGACGTATCAATCGCCTGTTGAATAGCTTTTTCCTTTTCCGGATCGACCCACGAATCCTTGGTGACAAAGGTGGTCTGCGTCGGCAGCGCCAACACCACTCCATACTTTTCCAGAATGTCCATGATCTTCAGGAACAGAGACTCCTGCGACTTGAGATAGGAGCTGTAGTCCGGCTCCAAAATGTATAAAAAGATTTCGAGCTCAAGCGCGTATTCCGCAAACCGCACAAACTGCACCCGCGACGAAACATCTTCCACCTTGGGATCATCCAAAAAGAGCTGCCGAATCTCCCGCAACACAAAACGAATATGATCGGGTGACAAGTCGTACCGTAATCGAATTGTTTGCTGGCAGAGAAATTTATCGCGAAAGCGCAAGTTCTCGATGGCCGCCGTGGCCATGGTTCCATTTGGAATCGTGAGCAGCGTTCGCTCAGTGGTACGCAGTCGGGTCGAGCGCAGTCCTATGTCTTCGACCACGCCTGTTTGGTTGTTGATCTTGCATGGATCGCCAATTTGAATCACTTTGTCAAAGAGGACGGACACGCCGCCAAATAAATTCTCAAATGTTTTCTGGGCACCCAGACCAAGCGCCAACGTTCCAATCCCGACACCAGCCAGCGCTGCAGTTACATCGACTCCCAGACTGTTCAGCACCACCAAGGTCACAAAGACAAAAATGATGACTTCCACAAACCGGCGCAGCAAGGAAACGATGGAACGTTCCGCCAACATGCCGCGACTGGTCAAACTGGCTCCGATTCGCGCGGAAATGGCCCGAGTGATACGCGTCAAAATCCAGTAAAATACCACCGCAAGAAATATCCAGATCACGCGACGGTAATACAGCCGATACAGCAGCGACGTGCCGATCGCACTGACGAACGCATAATGGAAAATAACGGCAAGCGCGAGTGTGACCGGTCCCAGGCTCATAAACCGCGTAGGCAAGAGCAATGGGAGGCGGCGTGTCTTGCGGTAAGCGCGCGCTGAGTATTCGATCGCAAAGGTCACAATCCGGCCAAGCAATACGCAGATGGGAATAAATAAAATGATCGCTAGCCATTGCCAGACTGGCATGGCCAGCCAGCGATGTACCACGAGAGTGGTCGGGATTTTTTTCTCAAACTGAGGGAATTGCAGATTTTCGAAGGCCTCTGGCACCTGATCGAGAGTCGTCCTGGAAAAATACCAGAGCTTTCGGCCCTGAGGATCTTCGCGCCTGACAAGATATACAGGAAATTCGGCGTCTGTCCCCAGCACACCGCTTACTTTTTCCTGATCTTCTGGAAGACCGTCGTCTAGCCTGCCCTGTGGATCGCGGCTGATAAAATCCAGTGGTCCCGCAAACTTCTGATTCAAAATTCCCAGCAATTGCGATGCAAGTTCCTCTTCATCCGCAAGGGTCACCTTGGCTCGCCGCGGTGGCGGCTCAAAGTACTGGGCGGCAACTGCATATCTTTCTTCCTGAGCCGCCTTGATGAACCCTAGAACGCATCCACGTGGATTTTCACGGCCCAGAGGATCAGCAGGAACCGGTTGTGTCTGTGGCGAGGCCACCCCACCGCTCGGCGTCGCAGGCGCATTCGAGGAAGCAGATGGAATCAGCTTAGACAGTTGAGCATTAGCCGGGAATACACACAAAAATCCCGAACTTAGTAAAAGAACAAGCAGCAGTTTATAGCTTCCACGCATGCAGACTGGCTCCAGATCAGAAATCATAATATCTGCTGCGGCTCTTTGACGGAAGGCGAGGAACTGACATTCCCCAGGTGTTCGCGATATTGACGAAGCAGAAATTGATCGGTCATTCCCGCGATATAGTCACAAACGACAACGTGTCGCGCAACACTAGCCGCCATTTCCTCATAAGTGTCTGGCATTGAGTCCGGCTGATCCACAAAATAGAGAAATAACTGCTCGAGACACTGCACCGAACGCACACACTCTTCAGTGATCACGGGATGGTTATAGATATTCTTAAACAAGAATGCTTTAAGCTGGGCATTCTGTTCGCGGACCGTCTCGCTGAAACGCGCCAGGCGCGCGGGAAGCAGGCGGATTTCCTCGACGGAACAGGCACCCGAGTCCTTGCGCAGCCGATCCGTGTTGCTGATCAAGTCGCTCGCCAGATGATCGAGCAGGTGCCGCAGTGCCTCATTGAATAACAACTGGATGGGGCGTCGCCCGTGGTGCTTCCTCACATGGGCAAAATATTCACCGAAAATTGTTACCTGTTGGCAGAGAGCGTCGAGGTCCAGCAAGTTTGCTTCGAGGGCATCATCGAGATCGGCGGTGTTATAGGCGATTTCGTCCACCCAATCAATCAACTGCGATTCAAGTGGCGGCCGCAAATCCAGCAGGTACTCCGAAAGCTCGGGAAATTCACCGGGAGAATAATCGCGGGAATGTTTCACGATCCCTTCCCGCACTTCAAACGTCAGATTCAGTCCATTGAAATCGAGGTAACGATGTTCAAACTGCTCGACGATGCGCAATGCATGAAGGTTGTGATTAAAACGGGATCCGCGGGCGCGCATCAGTTCATTCAACTTACGTTCACCGGCATGCCCAAACGGCGGATGTCCAATATCGTGAACCAGGGCTAGCGCCTCCGCCAATTCTGCGTTCAGATGCAACGTACCCGCGACCGTGCGGGCAATCTGCGATACTTCGATGGTATGCGTGAGCCGGTTACGAAAGTGATCCGAAAAACGGGTACTGAAGACCTGCGTTTTTGCTTCCAGTCTGCGGAACGCACGTGAATGAATGATGCGATCGCGGTCGCGCGCGTACTCGCTGCGGTAAACGTGAGGCTTTTCAGGAAGTCGCCGGCCCCGGGAAGAGCCTGGCAGCATGGCCCAGGGGACCATGGGTTGAGGAGTATCGATGACGGATACCTCCCGCTGAGTGTCCAGCCAAGTCGTGTCAGGATTTCGGTGCAATCGCTTGCAAACCGCGATCTGCTTCGTCGGCAATTGCCGAATTCGGGTAATCCTTCTTGAGTTGCTCGTACAACGAGCTGGCTTGCTTCGGGTCGGATTGCCGCAGAACGCTCGCCAATTCCAGCAGCACTAACGGTTTTGGGACAAGAATAGAACCCGAAGTCGAAAGCGCACGCAACGTCTTTGTAGCTTCTTCTGTCTTTCCATTGCGCTCAGCAATCAATGCCTTTTGATAGTCCGCGAGCGCGGCCAGCTCCTTGTCAGAGCCGGCGTTCAATTTACTCAACTCCTCGGAAGCCTGGTTCAAACGATCCAGATCCATCATGCAGAGCGCGGAGTAATAACGAGCCAGCTTGCCTGGTTTGGTATTAGGGTACTTGTTGGCAACGACTGCGAACTTTACTTCTGCGTCCTCTGCGCGTTTCATCGGATCGGTATAGGTGATTTCGCCCGGCAGCGTGGGCTGGCCCGGAGTGGGGATTTGCGCATTGAAAATCCTGAAAGCGTCGTCGAACTCGGTCTGTGCCGCCGCATCCTGGCGATCGCTATACACCTTCCAGCCGATGTAACTAGCGGTCGCGACGATCAGTGCGATCAAGACGATCGAAGCAATTTTGGTGTGAGAAAGGACCGCCTCCGCACCGTGTTCGAAGGTCTCTCGGACCTTGTCCTGCTTCAGTTCTTTACGCGAAATATGTTCAGACACAGACGATCTCCTGCTTGGTTTCGAATCTTTAATCGTAGCACAGATGCCGGGGACCCGGAGCCAGCCTCTTACGTAACGACTCCCACAACCCGTCTTTACAGCGCCAAAATACTCGTGCCAAGGCATGTTAAATTGGAGCCATGCAGACTAGCTGCACACATTGCGGGCAGCAGCATTTGCTGAAAGACGACCTGATTGCCCAGCACCCCAAGGTTCAATTTCGCTGTACCCGCTGCGGTCACACCACGGTCGTCGAGGTCAAGCGCCGTGTTGATGAAACCATGGTGATCTCGCCCTTGCCTTCTTTTGGCAAGGCCAATACCGCAAATCGGACCGCAGAAATACACGACAAATCTGAGGACGAATGCCTTCCGGTTGGCATGGACATTGCCCTTCTGGTCACTTCCGGCCCCGATCAGGGCCTGGAATTCCGGATAAAGGCCGGGCGGACCATCATTGGTCGCAAAGGAACTGATTTCGGCCTGAACGATCCCGAAATTTCCCGGCACCATTGTTTGCTCGAAGTGCGCGGTGCGTTTGTAAACCTCAAAGATCTGGATTCGACCAATGGCACCTTTTTCGAAGGTGAACGGATACGCGCCGCTTTTCTTGAGGACGGCGCAGAGTTTCGCGTTGGAACAAGCACCATCCGCGTCTGTATCCGGTGTCAGAAAGAAAACCTCACCCCGGCGGTTTGAGATACAGTCCGTACCGTGGTAATTTTCGCTCATAGATGATTCGCCTAAGTATCTGCATCGTCGCCCAGAATGAAGAGCATAACCTTGCCCGCCTTTTGCGATCTGTTCAGTCGATTGCGGACGAAATTGTCGTAGTGGATGGGGGAAGTACGGACGGAACCGTGGGGATCGCCCAAGGGTTCGGCTGCAAGCTTTTCCAGCGCCCCTTCACTAGCCATGCCGATCAAAAAAACTTTGCCGCCTCCGTGGCCAGTAACACCTGGATTTTTCTGCTTGACGCTGACGAAGAGTTGAGCGCGGAACTGGCCGAGTCGGTCACCAGATGGAAACAGGATTCTCCCCAGTTTGCGGTATACGAAATGGCCCGTCTCACGTGGTATTTAGGTGCTTGGATTCGCCACTCTCGCTGGTATCCGGATTGGCAGCGGCGCATTTACGACCGCGAAAAGGCCAGCTTTTCAGGCGCGATCCACTCCGCGCTGCGCTACGATGGGAAAATTGGCAGACTGCATGGCAATCTGCTTCACTATACAATCCGAAACTTCGCGGAACACGAAGCCAAGCTCGAACGATACACCACCGCCATTGCTCAGGAAATGTTCGACCAAGGGAGGCGCAAATGGCGCAGTGCGATGTTGTTCGCCACACCGTGGAGCTGGATACGGCACTTTGTTCTTGGTGCCGGATTCCTCGATGGGTATCGCGGCGCTCTTATCGCTCAGATGGCCGCTCGAGGCGTGAGGCAGAAATTTGCAAAGCTGGGCCGATTGGTTGAAGAAGAGAAATTGAAGGATCGGAGTGGTTCTGAATGATTCCACTCATGGTGGACCTCGAAACGGAATGGCGCGGCGGGCAGAGCCAGATGTTGCTCTTGCTTAGAGGACTTTACGAGCGTGGCCATGCAGCGGAGTTGATTGCGGTGAAAGGTTCACCGTTGGCACACCGCGCACGTAAGGAAAATATCTATGTTCATCAGGTTCCGAGGAATTTGACCCGTTTACGTGCCGTCGCCAGAATCCGCTCTGTGATGGGGGATGGCCGTATCGACTTGGTACACGTAAACGAGGGACATGCGTTAACGGCGGCGTGGCTTGCGGGCGCGCAGAATCGCGTCCCACTACTTTCATCCCGGCGGATTGGATTTCCGTTGAATGACAACTGGATTTCAAAAAGACGCTATGATGCGCTCGCCAAATTTGTAGCTAACAGTAAGGCTGTTGCGCAGAGCTTGGTTGATAGTGGATTCCCTTCTGAACGCATCGACATTGTCAATGAAGGCGTGGAAATCCCAGAACCGGTGCAGGCTCGCGAACGTCAACTGGCACGGAAGAAATGGGGAGTGGCCGAAGACGAATATCTGATCGGGTGCGCAAGCGCCTTCGTGCCGGAAAAAGGCCAGCGCCACCTAGTTGAAGCCTTACCCTCGGTGAAAGAAAGGTTTCCGAAAGTGCGATTGCTGTTGGTCGGCGAAGGCCCCACCCGCGCCGATATACAGGCTTATACCCAGCACCTCAATCTGGGATCGTCCATTTCGCTTCCCGGCTTCACGACACACATGCGCGAATTCTACGCGGCGCTTGATGCGTTTGCGTTTCCTTCGGAATTTGAGGGTCTGGGCACCTCTCTCCAGTCAGCCATGGCTCACGCAATTCCTGTTATATCTACGACGAGAGGTGCACTGGGTGAGGTCGTAGATGCGGATCGAACGGCACTCGTTGCGGAACCAGATCCGCGCTCTTTTGCGGCAGCGATGATCCAATTGCTTGGCAATCCGGCATTACAGAAAAAGCTGGGCGCTGCCGGGCGCGAAGAAATCATTGGTCGCTTCTCAGTGGATCGAATGGTCGAAAATACATTGGATGTCTATCAGAGGCTGGCCTGATTGCCATTCGAGAAATCCGGTCTAGTATCCTTTCGGAAATCTCTGCCGCCAATCCCATGCCGACTCAATAATCTCTTCGAGTGAAGAGTGGGAAGCTTCCCAGCCAAGCGTTTTCTTCAATTTTTCATTGCTGGCAACCAGGACGGCCGGATCTCCTGGCCTGCGTGGAGCGAGCTTATGCGGAATTTTACGTCCGGTAAGACGTTCAGCGGTCTGAACGATCTGCAGGTTCGAATAGCCGCAGCTGGTACCAACGTTGAATGCTTCTCCTGGCACGCGGTCAATCTCTTCAAGAGTTCTCAAATGAGAGTCGGCGATATCGAGTACATGCACATAGTCGCGAACACAGGTACCATCTGGCGTCGGAAAGTCCGAACCAAAGATTTCCAGCATCGGATAGGCTCCAAGAGCCGTGTCGAGAACTCTCGGGATCAGGTGGCTTTCCGTGCGATGCGCTTCGCCACGTTCCTTGCTGGCACCTGCGGCATTGAAATACCGCACGGTGGCAAATTTTAGTCCGGTGTAGGCGCGATAATCGGCGAGAACATGCTCGAACGTTAGCTTTGATTTGCCGTATGGATTTATCGGCAGTTTTCGATGATCTTCAGGTATCGGAACGATCTCGGGCTCACCGTAGGTCGCAGCCGTCGAAGAAAAAATAAGCTTGTTCACGCCGTGACGTACCATCGAGTCCAGCAAATTTATGCCTCCGGCAACGTTTGAGGAATAAAACGCGCTGGGCTCGCGTACGGATTTTGCAACCAGGGTTTCGCCCGCAAAGTGCATCACCGCATCAATCTTGTGTTTGGAGAAGATTTCTTCGACCTGAGACCGAAGCAAAATGTCAGCCTGGCAGAAGATAGCCCCCGGAGGAACCGCCGCTCGGTGACCTTCCACAAGATTATCCAGCACCACGACACCGTACCCGCGGGAGAGCAAGACTTCCGAACAGATGCTCCCGATATATCCCGCGCCGCCGGTTACCAGAATATTCAATGCAATTCTCCTCTTGGCAATCCAAGAAACATGTTGGAAAGGCGCCTAAAGTATACATCGGGTTCCGGATGCACCTTCGCGACAAACGCCGCGTGTTTGCGAATGGCAACACCGTGGAAGCGGTAAAGACGCCTTGTCTGGATCCTGAAGAACAATCCCGAAACGTCAGATCGCACGACGAGACGGACTCTCAAGATGCACAAGCAAGGAAACTATGCGCCGTGGCGCGGTGGGACTTGGAGCGCGCGGAAAGAATTCGGATAGCAGGCCGGTGACTTAGGAGGTGGTCGGCCGTGGAGGGCCTACGGATAATAAGAAAGCGCCAGACGGCTTCTGGGCCGTGCGGCGCTTTCTTGCGCTAGTTACTTCTTCCTGCAAAGTATTCTCCAGCGGTTCCCTCCTATCCACTCGCCAAGATTCGTCAAGCTAATTCGTAGATTCGACTACCCATCGCCCTTTCGTCTCAAGGAACTCCACCCCAATTGCGAAGCCGTCGCCACGAATTGGTTGGCAGTAAGCCACTCGAGCCGCCGAACGAAACTCTCCTGTGCCGGAAGCGAACACGACCGGTGAACCCTTTTCCCACCGGCGGACGCTGATGACTCTCGCTCCCTTGGTGCTGACGTTTTCCGTAAACGTCGATTCCGTACCCGGCACTAATCGATGGCCATCCAGCACTACTGGAATTTCCATCGGAATCCGATCTTCCCGTCGACGCACCGGTTGCATATCTCTGGGGGACATTCCCATCACCTCAGAGACACGCCGCAATGCGTGCGATGGAATTCATGGGACTGCCGCGGTGCTTCATGCGATAGAGCATGCGATCCGCCGCGCCCAGAAGCTTTTCCGGCGTGTCACCGTCTTCCGGATAAGCGGCTATTCCAGCACTCACAGACAAAATTGGTTCTTCCGGTTCCGCTGCCAGGCGCTCGCGAACCCGCGATGAGACACGAGCGGCAATTTCCCTCGGCGCTTCAGGAAGCACTAACGCGAATTCGTCTCCACCATAGCGTGCAGGAGTATCGATCGCTCGCGAGTGGCTGCGCAGGGTTTTTGACAGACGAACCAATGCACGGCTGCCGACCAGATGTCCGTACTTGTCGTTGATCGTCTTTAGTCCATCCATGTCCAGCAGAACAATGCTGAATGGACGATGTGTACGGCGAGAGCGATCTAGTTCTGACTCAATCACTGCGATTAACCGGCGATAATTGGCCAAACCTGTCAGCGAATCACTCACCGCCATGTTGCGCACCTGATCGAACAGCCGAGCCTGATCGATTAGCGCTCCGCCCAGAATGATTGCGTAGCTGGCAACTTTAGTTAGTTCCGCGAGGAAAAACGGCCCGTCGAAAAGGTGACGGGAAAATAAGGCGGCAAGATGGCAAGCTGCGTTCAGCAACGCCACCAGGAATAACGAATAATCGTAAATCGATGCGTCGCTGTCGTTTTTCTTTCCGGCGCGATACCGGTCGTAAAAAAAGATGGCAGCGAGGACAAATAAACCACCCGGCAGCAATTCCCACGGTCGCGAGAAAAATGCGCCAGCCTTGGCCACTGGGGTTGCAGGTGCAGCGAGAAAGGCTGCGCTGGTTACGTACGCTGCGCCAGCCACAACGAACAGCGCGCCCGCAGTTTCACGACTCGGTTGACGAGCCGTCGGCAAGAATCGCTCTACGGCCAGGGCAGCGAGAAGTAGTACTGCAAGAAGTGTGCGACCAACCATCCAACCCATCGGAACGTGAGTGAGAGGTATGGGACCCGCGTGAAGAAGGCTGCTCAATCCAAAATAGCTCAGTGTCTCGATCGTGCCGGAAAGAACGAATGCAAACGCCAGAATCAACGCCACGCGATCGTGCGTGCCGCGAAAACGGACCAACGCATTCGCTGCGTAGCAGAAACTCAGCAGCGATCCGCCTCCCTCGAGGAACAGATAAGTATTTGGGGATCCGAAGGCGTGAGAATAACGTGCATAGAAGACAACTCCGAGGAAGAGAGCAATCAGGCAAGCGTAGCCCAAGGCTGGGAGGTTTCCACGTTCCCGGCTGAGAAACCCTCTGATTTTGGCCCAATCGCCCACCACATCCCCCAATTGCCAGTGAAACCCGACAACTGCAGGGAATAGCACGTCCCATGCCTTTCTTTTGCATCAGGATGGCGACTGCAAGCTACTGATTCTTCGCATGTTACCGAAGAGAGCTGTTTCAATTTTCCAGGGTGAGACCGATTGCGAGACGACTTTCCCCCGCTTAGTCGCTCTTCTTTGGCTGGTTATCGTGAATGTATCCAGAGAGTTAGCAGGTCATTAGACAAAATTGTCCCCGTCCTGTACGAATTCTCGAATTGAGACAGTCTCATTTTTGACAGGGGCCGTTAAACGCTCGGTTTAGGAGCGGGAGGAGGGAGATCCCGCGCTTCCACACTGCTCGTGAAATTCTGGCGCTTGTGGGAACCATCACAGAATGGCTGATTTCCGGAGTGACCGCAGCGGCACACCGAAACCGCCGAGCGTCCGCCTAATCCAAAGGGTTTTCCCGTTTGATCGACCAGCTCGAACTCACCTTCGAGCTTAATAGGACCATTATTGAACACTGTGACCTTGGTATTTGCCAACGAATCCTCCGTTTGATCTTCCTAGTCTTGGAATGCCTTGATTACTCTTAAAACGGACAACTGAAACGTCCCCACTAATAGCGCGGGACGGTCGGATCTACTTCTGTCGACCAGGAAAGAATTCCACCGCGAAGGTTCAGCACCTTTCGAAAACCGGCTTTGCGCAGAAAATCCACTGCTTCCGCGGAACGCTTCCCGCTCCGGCAGTGCGCGATGATTTCATTCGAAGAGTCCAGCTCGTGGACTCGCCGCGGCAATTCGCCGAGCGGAATCAGGTATCCTTTCAGATTGCAAATCTGGTATTCATGAGGTTCGCGAACATCCAGAATAAACAGGTCGTCTCCACGATCCATGCGTTGCTTTAACTCCGGTGGCGTAATCTCCGGCACGTGCAGGTCCATCTCCGGAGCCTCTTCACCACGTACCCCGCAGAACTCGTAGTAATCGATCAGTTGATGGATCTCGCGGTGTGTGCCGCACATTGGGCAGTTGGGATTCTTACGCAGCTTCAGTTCGCGGAACTTCAATGCCAGGGCATCAAACAGTAACAGTCTTCCAACCAGCGATTCTCCACGACCGATCAGCAGTTTAATTGTCTCCATCGCCTGCAACGAACCGATAATTCCCGGCAGCACTCCGAGCACCCCGCCCTCGGCGCACGAAGGCACGAGCCCCGGTGGAGGCGGCTCCGGATACAGGCATCGGTAACACGGCCCATCCGGCATACCGAACACCGTGCACTGGCCTTCGAAGCGGAAAATTGATCCGTACACATTCGGCTTGCCCAGCAGGATGCACGCATCGTTCACTAGGTAGCGCGTTGGAAAATTGTCTGTACCATCGACGATGACGTCGTAGTCTCTAAAAATTTCCAGCGCGTTGTCGCTGGTTAGCTTGGTGTCATAGGTCGTAATTTGCACATCCGGATTCAGGTTCGACAAACGAGCCTTTGCTGCTTCCGTCTTCGGCTTGCCTACATCGCTCGTGCCGAACGTTACCTGTCGCTGCAGATTGGTAAAATCAACAATGTCGAAATCAACCAGGCCGATTTTGCCGACTCCCGCTGCCGTGAGATACAGCCCCAGCGGCGCACCGAGACCACCGGTGCCGATCAGAAGTACTCTTGCGCCCTTCAGTTTCAGCTGACCGTCCATGCCAACTTCCGGCATGATCAAGTGACGGCTGTAACGCAGAATTTCTTCGTTGGTCAGGCTTGCAGCCGGAACCAGTCCGCTCAATGGCTGTTCTTTGGTCAGCATAATGATGTTCTTCCTTCTAGCTATCTTACCCGCTTCACCGCGCAGTGAAAAGCACAGACAGATCTTCCCCCAAACGCTCCGCGACTCGTAGCCGCCATAATTCCGTCAAGCGTAAACTCGTCAGCCACCCGCACAGGCCGTTTCAAGCGGGATCAGTGGAAGGACTCTGGAACGTGTGCGTCGGCAATGTGGTCTAGAAACACAAGATATGCGGCCACTAATTGGTACGTTTGATAGTAGGCTGCGAGATTCAGCGCCGACAATCTATCCTTTGCCGAATGCAGAATATGCTGATTCCACGTTTCCTGCGTTAGCGAATGAATTGTGATACTGGGAATTCTTCGATCGGAAAATCGGACTGAATCTGTACTGCCGACTTTTTCGACATTTACTCCGCTAACTGTCATATTTAGTTCTCTTGCGATGGACACTAGCGCCTGAACAAGTCGCTCGTCGGAATGGCTGGTCCATACTTCCGTCGGCGCCAAGCCGAGAGTATCCATATTGACCATGGCGTCGGTCGCAGCCACTTCTTCTTTGCTCATGTGACGGGCGTAGAAGCTTGATCCCAACAGGCCTTTTTCTTCGTCTGTAAATCCGATAAAAACAAATGTGTGATTGTGCGGCTCGTCCTTCAAGCTCTGAAACAGGGACGGGAGCAGGGATGCGCCGCTCCAGTTGTCCACCACTCCGTCGCCCTCAGGCACTTTATCGAAGTGGGCACCGACGATGATCACTTTGCCGGAACCGCCAGGCAGAATACAGACAACATTCGGAACCTTTGACTCTTTAACAGCCTGCTCCGTGAGATTTTTGCCCTCGCAGCCGGATTCGACGAACATCTGCTTCAAGGTTGCTTCTCGGCGCTCATTATCGCCGCTGTACTTTTCAAGCCGCGCTACGACCAGCTCCCGCTTCACAGGGAAATAACGGAAACCGTCAAAGCCACAGGCAGGGCCACCCAGAAGGAGTGCAAAAAGGACGCGGATCAAATTATAACGAGGTCGAAGCTGCATCATTGCAAGGATAGCAATTATTTGGGTGGCGAAGCTGCGCCTCGCACGGGCTTCGACAGCAAGTCGTATGTGCGGGCTGTTTGCAGTTGATTCAGCACATCATGCACCGTCGGAAACATATCTGACGGTAGCGTTGGCGTCGCGAGATGTGCGGACGGGAATCGATTGATTTACTTGGCGCCGTTCAGACACCGTGAACTGACGAAAGAGCATGTCGCCGGCAATATGCAAAGTAAACAAGTACCGAGATCCCGATTTCGTCTGCTGCCGTGCCGATAAGACATGCGGTACGCTCTCGTGCCTCAGTTACACGCGCAGAGATAGCCCTCAACACAGGAGACCGTCGACCACGAACATACTATAATCTCGCTGAGCTTTGAGCCGCCCCAGACAGGAGGGAGGCCGTCTTGATGACCAATTCCTCGTTGCCGCGCCGCGATCGAAGGATTTTGAAAATGGGGATGAGCGAGTTCTGGTCCGGAGACCTGGGACTGACGCTGCTCTCCATCTCGCTGCTTATTCTTATCTTCGTCGTTTTTCCTCTACGCGAAGCTGGCATCCCTGGCCGCATCTTCTTTGACCTTACGATTGTCACGTTAATGATTCTGGGAACTTTCGCCGTTCACCAA
Organism: Candidatus Acidiferrales bacterium; assembly: GCA_963723725.1. Classification (GTDB taxonomy): domain Bacteria; phylum Acidobacteriota; class Terriglobia; order Acidiferrales; family UBA7541; genus Acidiferrum. Next base: position 342,679 of record CAVRSA010000003.1, on the reverse strand, counting down.
AGTCGCGCGATTACAATCCTTACTATCGTTGTGGTTTTTGCCGCGATCGTCGCTTTGATAGCCGGACGGGTTCACCCAGGGCTGTTGGTTCATGAGCTGGGCAGTTTGCTCTCCACCGTGGCGCTGCTGATCTATATCCGTATCGTTTTGCTGATCATGTTTCGCGCAGGCCGCGTCACCTGGAGCCGCATTCAGGGCGGCGTTTGCGCTTATCTTCTCATTGGTTTGGCTTGGGGCTCGGCTTACGAGCTTCTCGAGGAGTTAAGTCCAGGATCCTTCCATTTCGTGTCCACTCCGGAGAGCCTCGATCAACTGACCGCAAAGCTCACCTATTTCAGCTTTTCCACGCTTACCACGGTCGGCTTCGGCGACGTGACTCCCCTTCATCCATTCGCGCGCTCTCTGAGCATCGCCGAAGCGATCACAGGCCAACTTTTCCCCGCGATCTTGATCGGCGCCCTGGTTGCCATGGCCATCCAATCCACCGGGAAATCATAAATCCGTGTCCGCTCGGCTTAACCAATCCGGACACTTTCTATCTGGCCGATATCCTGTCGTTTTTTCTTGTTCGCGTTGATTTCTACGGGATCTGACACTTTTCCGAGTCCACGCTCGTCGCTTCCATCGTGTGCGCCCATTTCAGAATTTTCCAACCGTGCCTTCCCTATTGCTTCCTGGAGACATCCCTTACTCTAGTGGATCAACCCACCGGCCAGAGCACACTCTGAGCCCGTCTATTCGGCACTTCGAGAGCTTACTCCGGGGGGCCAGAAGCATTTGTTGTCGCCGGTCTAGAAGTGAAGGTGGACGCGGGCTCTCGTGTTTCACGAACCCAGTAAACGCCCTTGTCAGCTACTGCGACGACGTCCTGGCTCCCCCGAACTGCCCGTCTCACGTTTCCGCGCTCTTTACAGGATTAGTTGGGAATCGTAACCTATTCACATCATGTGGAACGTTGATGAACGCTTTGAAAAGAAGACTATCGATACTCTTACCGCCAAGGGTTTTTCCGTCGGCAGCACCCGCGGTGTGGTCCGGGTAGAAAAATACGGTTGCGGCGCCGAACTACGGCAAGACGCGGACGGACGCTTCCAGATGACCGTGTTACCCACCATCATGCTCAACGGCCAGTTCACGCGCCTGTGGGATGCGGGTTATCAGAAATTTTTGCTAACCGATGAAGGTGTCAAATTGCCCGCACTCGCTTCTCATCTTACAAATCTCCGAATGTTCAATGAAGAGCTTCGCACCCTTCTCGGGGTGCCAACGTTCTACAATGAAGCCCTCGGCTCCGTCAGCCAGGTCAGCGTGTACGACCGGGTGAAGGGTCGCGCAGGCGACGTACCGGACAAGACTGTGGGCGCGCACAGTCCTGACGCCACAGCAGCACACTGACTCCATCTCATGACACCGGGGTTCGACCCCATCGGTTTGACTGCAAGGAGGTATTCGTATGGCGAGGGCCGTCGGCTATATGGACGATCTTTTCTTTCAGATGAAGATCGCAGAAACAGCCAAGCAACTCGGCGTCGAATTCAAAGTGGCTTCCAGCCCTGAAGGATTAAAAGGCCTTCTTGAGCCTCCCACCAAACTGGTGATTGTAGATCTAAACGCCCGCAGCAATCCCTTAGCAACCATTCAGGATCTGTGTGCAACCCATCAGGGGCTCGAGGTGATGGCATTTCTATCTCATGTACAAACCGATCTCGCTGCGCAGGCGCGCGCCGCCGGTTGCAGGACCGTAATGCCGCGGTCCACGTTCACACAAAACCTGGCCGCGATTCTGGCGGCAGCGAAGGATTGAGAGGATAAGTTTGCTAGTTTCGCGAGTGTTCTCGTGGTGCTGTTCCACCCTTGTGTTGGCGGTAATGTTGTTTGCCCGATCCGCTGCAGCGCAGACGGCAGCTCTCGTTCCCAACGACCTTCCTACCACCATTTTGCGCAATGCGATGATGGCGGCCTGCTCGCAAAATGCAGATGATTTTCGCGAGGTCTTGACTGCCCGCAACGCGGCTGCTTTCGCGCGCATCACTCCCGCCGCCCGGGCGACATTCCTGAAGCGTTTCGTTCTACTCGATCAGCCCGGCGAACCGCACAGCCAGAACACATCGAACGAAACATATGTGATTACCTGTGCAAATGAAACTGTGACCACACAAATTCAGATCGGCAAACCAGAAATCCGCGACAATCTTGCATACATCCCGTTCGACATCAAAGAGGCCACTGACACGAGTGGCGTGACAGCGCGCCATGCTGTTATTGGAATGGTCCGCGAGAACGGACAGTGGAAATTACTCTCGTTGGGCTTGTTGCTGCTGGATCTGCCATCGCTCGAAGAGGAATGGGATAAGGCCGAAATCGCAGTGAATGAAAAATCTGCCATCGCCAACCTGAAAGAGGTTGCCGAGGCGGTGGAAGCATATCGTAAGCGGTACACACGCTTGCCAGAATCGTTGGGGGTGATGGGTCCGCCAGCGGATGGACAAGCGAAGGCAGACAAGGCCGGCTTGCTCGGAGAAGAACTCTCCGGCGGTCGCAAGGAAGGATATATTTTTCGCTATGTCATTGTCGGTGCGAGTACCTCCGGCGCGCCTGCAAAGTATGAGCTTGCCGCCATCCCTGCGGAATATGGCCGCAGCGGCAGTCGTTCCTTCTTCCGCGATTCGAGCGGGGTCCTGCACGCAGCCGATCGTCAGGGTGCAGTCGGAAGTATCATCGATCCAAAGCTGGAGTAGTGCGTTCGGAAATGGCCCTGTCCCGCATTCCATCACGTCTCGGCCGTAAGGATAAGAACCACTCGGGATTCCTGCTTCCTACAAGATTCTCCGGCAGACGACATTGGCCTCGGATTATTCTGAGAAACACATTTCTCGCAACCTGCTAGTGACAACTCGGAATTTAACTGCAAAGATTTTGGCATATCGGTATTCCTGACAATTTGATGCTGGAGGATTTTGCGCTACCATTTCGCATCCGCTATGCGCCTTGCTCACCTACGGGTTCTCTTACTCATCGGTATTGCAGTGATGCTGCTTGCCATGAGTCCCTGCATTCATGCACAGGAAATTGATTCGGGGTACGGACCCCTCCCGGTTTTTGAATTCCATAGCGGATTTTGGGTCAATCTCCACCACTTCCTGTATCAGGAAGCGCGCGCGAAATCCGCCGCAAAAGATGCCCTCGCGGATTCTCCCGCTGCAAGTGCCCCCATTCTCAAGCAGAGTCCCGGTTCGACCGTCACGCTCAATCCAACGGAACAGAAGATTTGGGATAATGCCGTCGAATATTACCGGGAAAATCACAGCATGAAAGATTTGCAGATCAACATCGACTTGATTCTCCTAAAAGACCAGTTAGGTGATTTTGAGGATTGCGACGAACTCACCGGCAAGAAGAAGTCGACCTGCGACGCAGGATTGCCGGGCAAAGAGGGTGCTGTCCTCGAATCGGTCGCTCCTATTTATCGCGCACACTGGTGGGCGGATCATAATCGCGCGAATCGTCGATGGGTCGCTCGCGTGGCCCCTCTGGTTCGCGAGCAGGGTGTAGGGCTGTCACAGCGTCTCGCTGAAATATATCAGTCAAAATGGCCCAAAGATAAGATTCGTGTTGACGTGTGTGCCTACGCCAATGCAGCTGGGGCCTACACCACGCTCGATCCGCTGCGTGTAACGATATCCAGTCTTGATCCCCGAAACCAGGGGTCGGAAGCTCTGGAAGTTCTATTTCATGAGTCATCTCATGGGCTAGCTCTACCGGTTCAAAATGCCATCGCGCGAGAATGCCGGCAACGTGACAAGCCCATTCCAAGAAACCTCTGGCACGCTCTGATCTATTACACCACGACTGAAGTGCTTCGCCCGATCCTGCAAGGTGCAAACTCTGAGGCATTTACCCCTGCGTTGAAATCACAGGGCAACACGGGGCAAAAGGCGGGCCGCCCTATCCCGGACGAATTGCGTGAGAATCTTTCGCAGCGCGGGTGGGAGGATTATCTCCATCTACTCACCACATTCTGGCAGCCGTATCTCGATGGGCGTGTCACCTTTGAAGACGCCATCGCTCACATGGTCTCCGCTCTCTGATTCCGAAGTTTCAGCGAAAGTCTGTTTGCACCATGATGTTGCTCTCATTGTGTGCCGCTTGTCCGTACCAGACAGTCGCTCCGTCATCCGAGGAGGAAAGCCAGAAAGAATCATTGTTCAGTGTCACCAGGGCTTGGACCTGCTGGGTGCTGAAGTCGAAAAATTCCAGATGGGGTAGATGGTCACCGATGTTATCGACGAAAAAGATTCCTCTGCTGGTCAGGGTCCAATTGGCCCAGTCTACCGGGCGAATCAGGGAAGACACGAGGACTTCTTTGCCTCCCTTCAGAGGAACTTGCCAGATCTCCGGATGATCATTTCGTGTTTTTGCGTAGAACAGGAATTTCCCGTCGACGGACTCCATCGCCGCAAATCCACCCTGATGCGTTATTTGTTTCGCTTCACCACCTCCAGCCGGGATTTTCCATACTTCATCATCGCCGGAGCGGTTCGAGGCGAAGTAGATCCACTTCCCATCGCGCGACCATCTTGGCACCATATTCTCCGAGTCTCCCGAAACCAGTTCAATCGGCTCGCCACCGCTCACGCCGACTATATATACCCGGGGCCGTCCTTCACGAACCACATCAAACGCGATAAACCGTCCGTCAGGCGACCACTCGGGAGAACCACACAATCCAAGATTCGTCAGCTTGATTGGATAAGAACCATCGGGATCGCTGATCCAGATCTCCATCGATCCGCCACGATCGGACATAAACGCCAATTTCTTTCCGTTCGGCGAAAGTTCGGGACCCTCGTTTCTTCCGTTCGGAGAGATAACCACCATGCGGGAATGGAGGTGTTCCAGCTGATCAAGGTCCAGGCGCCAAATGCTGGTGGCCGAGATGATATGTTGGTATGCAAGGCCCGCAGAGTGTCGCGGTAACGCCGGGTGCCAGCTGGGAACTTCAGCACTCACAACGGGCTCCGCAATTCCGCCCTTCGCGGAAATTTTCCATAGGCGTGCGAGTCCTTTCGGCGAAGACGAAAAAACAATCGACAGTGAGTCGGTGGTCCATGCCGGTGGACCCAAAATGTGGCTTTCTCCTGAGGTCAGTTGGTGCTCGCTTCCCCCACTGACGACCCCTATTGAAGGAGCCAGGAAAATTTCCTCGGGTGGACCGGTCTTGCCGCTGCGCAGGAAAGCCAGCCGTGTCCCATCCGGAGAATAGGCCGGCGCCCAATCGGTTTGATCGCTGCTAGGAGCGGTAAGTGGACTCAGCCCGTGGTTGTCGACTGATAGCGCCACAATCCTTGTTCCGCCATTCGGATCGTCGGCCGAAAACGCCAGAGACTTTCCATCCGGGGACCAGTCGAGTTCTCCCCGCCGGAACGACTGTTTCGCAGAGTAGACGGTTCGTGGCAAACCGCCGTCTGCGGAAATCACGGAAATTGAATGAACATCGCCTTCCAGTCTGCTGAAGGCGATCCACTTTCCATCCGGGGACCAGACCGGGCAGCAGCTTGATTCTGAGCTGAGAAGTTGTGTCAGTTGCTCCCCCTCAACAGTAGAGACATAGATCCCCGAGGGGCCTAAATTGCTCTCAATTTGCTGAAAAGCAATTCGACTGCCGTCCGGCGAAAACGCCGGGTCGCTGGCAGGTCGGGGATTACCCCCCAAGAAGAAAGGTCCCCCCACGGCAGTCCGTGCAGGACTGTGTTTTGGACTAAGTGCCCAGTATCCGGCACCGGTCAAGAAGATCGCCAAACAGACGAAGGCCAGCCAACGGTAGGAGATCACTACCCTGCCGAATATCGCAGGCTCGATCCATTGTTCCCTGGCCACTACCTCTTCGAGTCTGGGCGGAGCGTCCTTTGACTGGGGATGGGAACTGGACCCGAGATTGTCCAGAACGGGCTGGCCCATAGGATGTTTAGGCGCCGTACCCACCTCTCCTATAAAGCGATATCCGCGTCGCGGCAACGTCTCGATGTACTTGGGATCGTCGGCCGAGTCGGTCAGGCAATCACGCAGCTTATTTACAGCGGCGTTCAATCCCTGGTTGAAGTCCACAAACGTATCGGCCGACCAAAGTTTCGCTCGCAACTCCTCGCGTGTCACGAGTTGTCCCGGACGTTCGAGCAACATCGCAAGGATCCCGAAGGGCTGTCCGCCAATCTTCAGGCGTCGTCCATATTTCCAGAGTTCCTGGGTTTCCAGGTCCGCCTGGTACGGCCCAAAACTCACCTTATTTTTGCCTAGGCCACTCATTGGATTCGGGAGTCTACCACCGACTCATCCATATACGAACTTATTGCCCCCGCAGTTTCATGCCTAAGAAATTTAATTTCAATCGCTTGGACGATGAGACGACTTGTACCCAAATGTAAGGAGAAACGGATTGCGGTTTTGCGTTCCTTGGTCGACTTTCATCGCTTTCCGGGCCTGAACTCGGGACCGGTGACGAAAACGAGGGAAACATGAAAACGCGTCTGAAGATCCGCTTAGCCTCTCTAGTGACACTGCTGTTCGGGTTAGTCTTGCTGCAATCCGGGATCCCCTGTACGGCTCAACAATCCACACAACTGACCTTTGCTGGGCCCGCCTGCCTCGTCAACAGCGGGGCTTCGATGGTGAACGGCAATGCAGACTCTTGCGAACTGCAGGGCCTCGAAGTCGCTGCCAGAAAAGGCAGCGCGGACGACTGGAACCGCCTCGGCCTCGCTCTAGCCCAATTAGACGGTTCCCGCCCTGACTTTGTCAGGGCTCTGAAACTCTTTGAGAAAGCTGCCGGCAAGGGCTACCTGCCAGCGGAGACGAACCTGGGTACGCTCTATGTCAATGGATGGGGAATAGAGCGCAATTACGGACGCGGGATCTACTGGCTCAAACGCGCCGCGAAAAGTGGTAACCCGACCGCACAAACGAATCTTGGCATTCTATATCTGAGCGGCTCCGGTGTACCTCGGGACTACGGGGAGGCCCTGCGTTACTTTTTGGATGGCGCAAGTGGGGGAAACACGATCGCGATGAACGATCTTGGCTACATCTACGACCAGGGCTTAGGAGTTGCTCGGGATGTGGCCCAGGCCAATCACTGGTACGGCATGGCATCGAACGGAGGAGACGCAGTGGGACAGTATAATCTCGCCGATTTATATCTTCGCGGCGACGGGTCAATTCAGAACAATTCGATCGCGTTCGGCCTTTTTCTGAGTGCGGCCAAACAGGGCCACAACGGCGCACGAATCAAACTGGGCTATATGTACCTGAATGGTAAGGGCACGGAACGCGATCTTGAAACCGCCTACGTCTGGATCAAGGCCGCTGCACTTGCGGGCGACCAGCGCGGAGCACAATACTTGGATTATCTGGAAACCCGGTTGGACCCTGAACAATTGCAACACGCCAGATCTCGCGCTCACGAGTTGCAAACTGTCACACATAAGTTTGAGGGAGTTACGACTGCTTCTCTGCCTTAATTTCCTTTGACGGTTTCGCCCTGATCGGAAAAGAGGAAACAGCGACTCTGGCTTTCATCGCTTTGTGCCCGGAAGGGTCTATGTTAATCTTGCCTTCGCGGTAATAGCCCGGCCCACGCCACCGTTTCGCGCGTCGAACGTCCTTGCTTTCCTTTTTCCTTGAAAGAGCAAAGAGTGTCGATGTATCTATAGCAAGGCTCTCCCGGGCAAAAGGGATGAATCATCATGCCGGTACGACACACAGCATCGCAACCTGAAAAAGAGCAGAGAGAGATCAAACTGGCGCATTCGCCGGATTCTGATGATGCTTTCATGTTTTACGGGCTGGCCACTCACAAGCTCGCCACTCCCGGTTACCGGTACAAGCATATTCTTGCCGATATCCAGACACTTAACGAAGCAGCCTTGACTGAAACCTATGACGTTACGGCGGTCAGTTTCGCCGCCTATCCTTCCCTCCGCGACAAGTACATTCTCCTCGATTGCGGTGCAAGCTTTGGCGAAGGCTACGGCCCGATCGTGGTATCGACCAGATCGATGAAACCGCAGGATCTGAAGGGCAAGCGCATTGGGATCCCGGGATTGAAAACCACCGCGTATTTGACCTTGAAGCTATTCCAACCCGACTTTGAAGCAGTGGTAATGCCTTTCGACAAGATTATGGAGGCAGTTAAGAACGAAGTTGTCGACGCTGGTTTGTTGATCCACGAAGGCCAGCTATTCTTTCAACAGCTGGGATTACACCGGATCATTGACCTCGGCATCTGGTGGCAGGAATTGACGGATTTACCGCTTCCACTGGGCGGTAACGCTGTACGCCGTTCGCTTGGTCCGGAACTTGGTCGACTGATCGCCAAGACGATTCGGGATAGCGTTTCCTATAGCCTGGAGCATCGCGAGGAAGCCTTGAATTACGCCATGCAATTCGCTCGCGAAATGGATGCAGAGCTCGCTGACAAATTCGTGGGCATGTATGTCAACAAGTGGACCCTGGGCTACGGGCAAAAAGGCAAGAACGCCGTTTGCGATTTGATCGAGCGTGGAACTGCGGCTGGCATTTTACCGGGGCCGCCAAGCGTCGAATTCCTATCTGAGTGACCGGGAGTTCATCACGTGCAATTCCCCAGGATTCAGGAAATTGCTCGCGGAATCAGGCGTCGCCGACGAGCCAGAACTCATTTCGCCTTCGCAGCCACCGGCACCGGGGTCAGGTATAAATCCTGATAATCGAAACTGAAATCGGCAAGGGGGGACACGGCGACCATGGTGAAGTGGTCGATCGAGCCGTCAGGTTTCAGTGAAAACGTAACGAACGCGTCCTCTACAGTGTGATCACGCCAATGGGCTTTGAACGTATCGTACTGCCAGTGCTCGAGATCCGCGACGCCCTTTGAGGTTCGTGCCAAGGTCAAAACCAAGCCGTCTGGGCCTTGGGAAATTGTCATCTTGCCATACCAGGGATCGCTGTATTCACCGAGATATTTTCCCAGTGGGAGCGATGGTTTGGAATCTTCCGCCCTCGAAACCGCCGCCTTGTTCATCGTCTCCTCGGCATCCTTGCGTTGTTTGTCATCAACGGCCTTAAACGCCGCAATATAATCCTGGGTCGCGCCGCCAAGATAGCTGTCAAGGATGTGGAATTGGATCGATTCGAATGCTGAGTCTTCTTCTGCGTTGGTGAGAATTACGATTCCGAGATTTTCCTGGGGGACGAGTGAAACCATGGTGACAAATCCCGCCACACCACCGGTATGGCCGACAATCATGCGGCCCTTATAGTCGCGTAAGAACCAGCCCAGTCCGTAGCCGGCAAGGTTTGGCCTGATCGCCTTCAGTTCTTCGGAGCCAACCTGACTGACCGGGATCACCGTCTGCTGGGTCCACATTGCTTGTCCGGATTTCTCGCTGAAAATCCTCGTTTCGCTGCCTGAGATTTTGCCGTGATTCAGCTGCATCAGCACCCACTTGGACATATCTGCGGCGGAAGAATTGATGGAGCCGGCCGGGCCGGCATTGTCGAGATTTTCAAATGGAATTGGCTGCAGTTTGCCGTCCACTTTTTCGTGCGGATATGCCCAATCCCCGTTAGGATTGAACATGTCGGTGCTGGAATTGGTGCTATTCATGCCGAGAGGAGCAAAAATCTTCTCGCGAACGTACTCATCCCAGGTCTTGCCGCCGTTTTCGGCGACCACTTGACCGGCTGTAACGAACATCAGGTTGTTATAAGCGAACTGGCTGCGAAAACTGGTGGCTGGCTTCAGGAAGCGCACCCGGTACACCACTTCGTCGCGAGTGAACGTGGTGTGAGGCCAGAACATCAAGTCCCCCTCGCCAAGACCCAGGCCACTGCGATGACAGAGAAGATCGCGAATGCGCATCTCTTTGGAGACGTATGGGTCATACATTTCAAAGCCTTTTAACCGCTCGTAAACTGGGTCATCCCAGTCGAGCTTGCCGGCGTCGACGAGTGTCGCGATGGCGGCCGCTGTGAATGCTTTCGTGTTAGAACCAATACCAAAGAGGGTATTTTCGTCGACACGCATAGGCTCGCCAAGCTTGCGGATCCCGTAGCCTTTCAGCAAAACGACTTTCCCATCCTTTACAACAGCAATCGAAAGACCGGGCACGTCAAACGTCTTCATCGCTCGAGCGACGTAGGCGTCCAAATCGCTAGGTAGCTGTTGGGCATCAACTGCCGCCGTGGCATTCAGCACGAAAAGCAAAAGACTCCACTGCAGCCAATGCTTTCGAATGTTCATCACTGCATTCCTCCGAAATGAGAAGCAAGCTTACACCGAAAGTAAGTTATCCGATTTGTGTAAAAGAAACGGGCTACTGAATCAGAGCGGCCCAGAGTTTACGGGAAGGCGGAGTTTGTCAGCACCGCTGCGCTGCTGTATCCTGCCTGCTGGGCCTGCATTTGGAGGTATCGATGACTCAATCCTTTACGTCCCTCGACGCGCTGCTTCTTAGCATTGTGCTCGGCACACTGGCCATCGGGTTGCCGATTGTGTTCGTATTGCTGATTCGGTTTCTGTGGGATCGCAACCTGAACCTCGGGCGTTCCAAAGAACTTGAGAAGCTGATCTGGCAGTTGCATCGCATCGCCAGTGCCATGGAACACCAAATGAACTTGTCGTTTCCGGCGGTTCAACCGGGAACGGAGGATTCGCGTGACATCGCTTATTTGCAGCGGCATGTTGCGCCAGCGGTGACAGCCACTCCGAGCGTCGCGGTTCAGCCCGCACTTACAAGTGCGGCGCCGGCGGTGAGGTCTCCCGCAGTGCAGCAAGGCGGGCCACAACAGCCAGCCGTGCAGCAACCGGCAGCGCCGCAAACTGCCACTCCCGAGCAACCAGCAGAAGACGCCCCGCTCCCTTCACTTGAGCGGCGCGATCCGAATGCCGAAGTTCCGCGAGCTGGTGTGAATTCAATGTTCGGTCTGTAGTTGGAGAACCGAAAAACCTCGGTCCGACGAATCGGTCGCAAACATGCCCATCCGATCGAAAAGCACTTCGCGAGGACTGTGGCCTCAGGCAGCGATTCCCGCTGATTGTTGACGACCATCTCGACAGATGGGCAGCATGTGTTGACCAAGTGAGCCTAAACCCATACCATGGGCTCTCCCAGATATGATTGGACAGACGATCTCGCACTACAAAATCCTGAACAAGCTCGGAAGCGGCGGGATGGGAGTAGTGTATGAAGCTGAAGACGGCCGGCTGGGCCGCAATGTCGCCCTGAAGTTCCTACCGCCGGAATTGGGTCAGGATGAGCAGTCCTTGGAGCGTTTTCAGCGTGAAGCGCGGGCCGCTTCGGCTCTGAACCACCCCAATATCTGCACAGTTCATGCGATCGAACAGCATGAGCGACAACACTTCATTGTCATGGAGCGCCTGGAAGGACAAACACTGTCACAGATGATCAGCGGCCGGCCCCTTGAGATCGACAACCTGCTTGGACTGGCCATTCAGATTGGCGATGCGCTCGAATCGGCTCATGCCAAAGGAATCGTTCACCGCGACATCAAACCCGCCAATATCTTCGTGACCGAACGTGGCCAAGTAAAGATCCTCGATTTTGGACTTGCAAAGATTGAAGGGGCAATACGCAAAAGAAATACCACGGTTACCGACTTCGATACGCAGATCGATGCCAACACCGAGGGGTTGACGCTGCCTGGAACAACACTCGGAACCGTAGCGTATATGTCTCCGGAACAGGCGCGCGGGCAGTTGGCCGATGCGCGAACGGATCTGTTTTCCTTGGGAACAGTGTTGTACCAGATGGCGACAGGGATCTTGCCCTTCCAGGGCGATACCTCAGCGGTGATTTATGAAGCTATCTTGAACCGCGATCCGCTGCCGGCAAAGAAAGCAAATCCAGGGATACCGGCAGAGTTGGAACGGATTATCGACAAGGCGTTGGAAAAAGATCGTAACCTACGTTACCAGACTGCAACTGACATCAAGACGGACCTGACCAGACTCAAACGCGATATTGGTTCGTCTGGAAGGAAACGGGCGGCAGAAGGAACTGAATCGCGAACAGAAAACAAGCAGAGCGAGAAATCGATCGCCGTGTTGTACTTCGAGAACCTGAGTGGTGTAAAGGAAGATGAATACTTCAGGGACGGAATTACAGAAGATATCATCACTGAACTCTCCAAGATTAAAGGGCTGAACATCTTCTCGCGACCAACGGTTCTGGCTTATCGTGACAAGCGTGTAACGCCTGCGCAGATCGGGCAGCAGCTGAAGGCGGCTTTTGCGCTGGCAGGCAGTTTGCGGCGTGCAGGAAACCGCCTGCGCATCAACGCACAACTGGTAGACACACAGACGGATTTCCCGCTGTGGTCGGAGCGGTATGACCGCGAGATGGCTGACGTATTCGAAGTACAGGACGAGATCGCACGAAATATTGCCGAGGCTCTACGCATAACGCTCTCGCCACAGGAACAAGCGGCGCTGGCCGCGAAGCCAACGGAAAATCTACAGGCCTATGATCTGTACTTGCGCGGCAAGAATTACGCGCGGCGGATGACCCGACAGGACCTTGAATTTGCACTGCAGATGTTTGAAAACGCCGTCGCTCTCGATCCCAATTTTGCGCTGGCACATGCGGCAATTGCCAACGTATGCGCGCAAACGCATTACAACTACGGGCGCGATCCGATATGGCTGAAGCGTGCCGAGGCCGCTTCGCAACGAGCCGTGAGGCTGCAACCGCAATTGCCTGAAGTGCTGGTCGCACAGGCCTGGATTCTCTATGCAGCCCAGAGTTATGAAGATGCATTCCAGTGCGTACAGCAAGCCATCGACCGCAAACGCGATTGCGAGGGGGCTTACTACCTGTTGTGTCGCGCGCTGTTTGCGTCGGGACGGCATCAGGAAATGGCGAGTATCGCGGACAAGGCACTGGATGCAAGCGGTGAAGATTACAACTGTTACGTCCCGATTTTGAACGCGCTGGAAGTCATCGGAAAGCGCGAGGCCCTGCGGAACACGCGTCAGCGGGCCATCGTTGCACTGGAAAACCATATCAAGCGGGTGCCTGAAGATGCTCGTGCCCGCGTTCTCCTGGCGGGGAATTATGCGGCGATGGACCGCGTTGAGGACGCCATCCGCGAAACAAACTTCTCTGTGGCGCTGCGTTCGAATGAGGCGACCGTTCTGTATAATGCGGCGTGCGTATTTTGCCAGCTTGGGCGAAAGCCAGAAGCTCTTGCGGCGCTGAGGAAGGCCTGGGACGCCGGATTTAAGGACGCGGACTGGGCTCGCAAAGATCCCGATCTGTCTCTTCTATATGGCGACGCTGAGTTCGAGCAGCTCTACCCGTCCAAAAGTGCAATTTAGAGGCTTTCGTACTGCGCTAGTTCACTTGGGCGCGGCAAGTTCGGTCCTGAGGCCCTGTATTTCCGATTGCAAATCCATAATGCGCTGTTGTTTGGCATCGAGACGCGCTTTTCCCGTCACGTCGCTGGCGTAATCAGTCTTGGAATAGTAGGCGGACTGGTCGAGGGCAAATTCGCTCTGCAGGATTTGCAGTTCCTGTTCGAGCGTATCGACTTTCTGCTGAATCTTCGCATCCGCCGGCGGGTCACAAGCAATTGTTTCGCTTTTCTTCAGGGATAGTATTTTTTCTTCGAGCACAACCTCCGTCACCCTCTCAGACGAAAGCGGCTGGCTTTGTGCAACCGGGGGAGCACCAACGTTTAAACCGGAAGAACCTGACTTGAAACTCTTTAGATCGACGTCGCCATCGGAAATCACGGCCGGCTTGTAGGAGAGACCGCTACGCAACTGATCGAGTTCCTGCTGTGCGGACTGCAGTTCCCGTTCAAGTCTCTGGGCGTCTGGACTGTTGCAGCCTACGGCCGTTGAGTTTGGCAAACTGGCCGCGGGTTTCAAGGGAAGCGCTGGAAGAATAGCGGCATCGGAGGGAGCCGGATTGACAGATGTTGAGGCCTGCTCCCCGAATTCCTCGTTGGTAAAAATTTTTGCAGGTTTGACCGAACTTGATTTTTGCTCACGAATGCTGCGGGCTGCGTCGGCAATCGAACCGGCTGGTTGTGAAGATTGTGCATGCACCGGAATTGCGAGCATCAGGAACGCGAAAAGCGCAGAGAATGCGCAGCTGAATTCGAAAGATCTCCATACCCAGACGTAAGCAGGCGGGATATGCGGTTTCATGCGAAGGTTCTCCTACAAGCAGATACTATACCGGGGAGAGCAAAGCCTCAATGCCTGGCTGGGGCGGGCGAATTTCCTCCCTGGATATTCTCGAAGGCATGCCAGCGAGGATCAGGCATCGCGGACGATCCACACCGTTCGTTCTTCTATCCCGTTTCAGGTCAATCGCGCAGGTGGAATCCGGGAGTTGCCTATCGGGTTCGAGCTGGGCTCGCCGATTCACTGATCGCCAGTTCATTTTCAAACACGTAATGTAGGAGTTCTGTCACGCTGTGCAGATTCAGCTTGCGCATGATATTTGCTCGGTGCGTCTCAACCGTCCGGCGACTCAGTATCAAATCAGAAGCAATCTGCTTGCTGCTCTTGCCAGAAGACAATAGCCGGACAACCTCAAGTTCCCGGACTGTCAAGTGCGATCCCGGTTGGCCAGTTGCGGTCAGGCCAGAGGAATGGTTACTCAGTGCGAATGCGACCTGCTCGGTTATATATTTGCGTCCCTGAACCACACTGATTATCCCTTCCGTCAGGCTTTTGCCGACTTCTGATTTGAAAATGAACCCGACAGCACCTTCCTTGAGGACTGCCCGAATTACGGATGGATCGTTCAGCATGGTCAATACGATGACGCGAATTTTTGGGTTGGCCGAGAGAATTTTCCGTGTCGCATCGATGCCATTCAAGATTGGCATCATCAAATCCATGATGATGACGTCCGGTTTCAGCTTATCTGCCAGCTCTACGGCCTGAATGCCGTTCCCAGCTTCACCGACGACGTGAAAGGTCTTTTCCAATTCGACTATGGCGCGAATTCCTCGTCGACACAGTTCGTGATCATCGGCAATCAGAATTTCGACTTTGCTTCTACAATGTCCTTCCTTGAACATCATGCTCTCCTTGGCCTGACTGTGCTCGGATTGGAGCACAAGTCAGAAACTGCACCGAAGGGCCTCACAAGGAATACTCCCAAGAGCCCAGGGGCGAGTTGAGAGATAGGAACGTATCCGTTCCGTAATTCTTTTTGTACTTTACCGTACTTTTGGTGATTCCCGTCACCTTTAATTACCAACGCTCCACAAACCTGCTAGTACAGGTCAGCCAATATTTACTGATAGATAAATCACTTTTATGGGCGTTAAATTAGCTGTGCAGAAAGTGGACCCGCCTCATCGAGCGCAATCATTCCCGTGAAGGTGATGCAAAATGCATCGATCCGAGGCCAGGCTTCCCTCTTGCGGTTTGAGCGAGCGCTGGCGCCTAAATGCCAGCCATTGACTGAAGTGTGGCTTTGTTACGGAGAAGCATCGTTGAGCCGTTAAGTTCCAGAAGGTTTTGACGCTTGAATTCACTGAGTGTGCGGCTGACCGTTTCCCGAGAGCTGCCAATCAATTGGGCAATCTCTTCGTGAGTGAGAGCAAGCTTGACCCGCAGAACTCCATCCGTAATTTTTCCGTCCGCGGACCAGTCAATCAGGAAGCGCGCCAGCTTTTCTGAAGCGGAACTGCTGAGGCCAATCGAGCGGACGCTTTCGTAGGCGGAATGGCAATCCCGCCCGGCGTGCTGTGCGACGTGGAAGCAGGCATCGCTATGTTCCCTGATGTACCGCATGAATTCCTGCTTACTGACAAACGCCAGTTGCGAGGGTTGAAGCGTCTCTACCGTGATGTCGTGCGGCCGGCCCGTTAGCAGCGAGTTCAAGCCAAGGACTTCGCCGGGACGTGCGATCTTCAGAATAAGTGTCTTCCCTTCCCCGTTGGTGGTTAGCAGTTTGACGCGCCCCTGACAGAGAATGTAGACGCCTCGCGCATCCTCGCCCTCCATAAAGATGATGGATCGTTCCGGATAGGAGCTGACGTGCTTGATCTGGTCGAGAGCCTTTTTCGAGTTGTCAGATAGTTTGCAAAAGAACTCGGTGTTCCCCAATTGACAGCCAAGACAGGTCTCGGGCGTATTCAACCCGTAGGGTGAGGGTGACCTCCGCAGGGGAGTGTGCGAAGTGCCGAGGTGGGAGAAACTGTTGGAGATCATTGGGCGCGTTGCCATTTTGGGGCTTCCTTTCGGATGTCAGACTGAGCATGGTAGAGGCACGTGCCAGGCCAACCGGCGCGGCTCCAGGTCAGATTTCTCTAATATTGCAAATCAATGAAAATAGTGAGGTTGGAAGTCAGCGGGGTTGGGGCCGGTCACAACAAGCGACCAGGGCATGCGCGATTTAACCCAAAAGTGTGTGACTTCAATCACTGGAAAGTGTGATGCTCGAACGGGTTTTCTGCGATCTACTCTGGGGCCTGCCACCCAGAACGGAAGGGCTATTCTCCCGGATTACGTCGCTTGACGCATTCCCTTCAATCACTTAGTGTCTGTTTCTTGATCATGAAACGAAACTTGCGAGTCGCTTCCCTTCTGTTTTTTTCGACGATCTTTGCCTGTGATTTGCGTGCGCAATCGGCAGCCGAATTTCGGGATCGGCCGGACATTCCTAGCGACTGGCCACGCGAAGCGGTGCGCGGCGCGCACGGTATGGTGGCCTCGGACGAACAATTGGCCTCGGAGGCCGGGGTGGAAATCCTGCGGCGCGGCGGGAATGCAATTGATGCCGCGGTGGCAACCGCATTCGCGCTCTCGGTCGTGGAACCCGCCGCGGGAAACATCGGAGGCGGCGGATTTATGTTGGTGCGCCTCGCAAACGGCAAGACCCAGTTTTTCGATTACCGGGAAATCGCTCCCGGAAAAGCCACACGGGATATGTATATCAAGCCCGACGGGAAGCTTGATACGGAAGCTTCGGTTATCGGTTATCGCGCAATCGCCGTTCCGGGCACCGTAGCGGGATTGGCGTTGGCTCTGAAAACAGACGGGACCATGAAGTTGGCCGAGGTGATGGCACCCGCAATCCGATTGGCCGTGCAAGGGTTCCCGATTACGGAGAAACTGCTGCGGGAATTTGAGGAAGAACGCCCGGGATTGCAGCGTTTTTCAATGAGCAGCCGGATTTTCTTGAACGATGGGAAGCGATACAAGGCTGGTGACACATTTCGTCAGCCGGAGCTTGCCGCGACCCTGGAGCGCATCGCAAAAAAGGGGCCCTCGGATTTTTATCAGGGCGAAACTGCGCAAATGTTGGTGCAGGATATGGCAGCGATGGGAGGACTCATCACACTGGAAGATTTGGCGAAATATCAGCCAAAAATTCGCGAGGCAATTCGCGCAAATTACAATCTTGACGGACACAAATGGGAAGTCCTTTCGGCACCGCCGCCGAGTTCGGGCGGAGTTGCCGTGGTGGAAGCACTGAACATGCTGCAGGATTTGCCGCTAAAGGGTTGGGATGATCCGCAAAGTGTGCAACTGGTGGTGGAAGTGATGCGCAGAGCATTTGCGGATCGCGCGGTTTATCTGGCAGATCCGGATTTTTCGAATGTGCCAGTTGCGGGATTGACGGATCCTTGCTATGCGAAGGAACTCGTAGGCTCGATTGAACCCTCACACGTGACACCGAGCGCGGTGGTGCATGCCGGCAATCCGCATGTGTGCAGTCAGGGTGTCAGCGCCGACACTCGCGGGTCGAGAGACATCGTAGGCCCGCACGACGGACCACACACAACCCATTTTTCGGTCGTAGATGCAGCCGGGAACGCGGTTGCCAGCACAACTACGTTAAATGACAGTTATGGATCGCATGTCACCTCCTCAGCAGGGTTCTTGTTGAATGACGAGATGGATGATTTCACAACCCAACCGGGAGTGCCCAATGCGCTGTTCGGGCTCATCCAGTCGGAGGGCAACACGATTGCACCGGGCAAGCGCCCGTTGAGTTCGATGACGCCAACGATACTCGTGAAGGACGGACAATTGAGTTTCGTGACTGGATCTCCGGGTGGGCCTACGATTATCTCGGCAACGCTGCTAACGTCGCTCAACTGGATGAGATTTGGGATGGATGCGCAATCAGCGATCAACGCGCCAAGGTTCCATCACCAATGGCTGCCCGACTATATATTGATGGAAAAGTTGTTTTCGCCGGCGATGGTGGAACAGTTGACGGCGATGGGCTACGAAGTGAAGCGGCGGGGACACATTGGCCTGGTGAACGCCATTGGGATTGATGCAAAAACTGGGGAGCGCTGTGGCGCTGCTGATCCAAGGGATAAGGGAGCAGCGGTAGGATATTAGGTGACAGTTGATGTTGCATTCGCAGTTCAAGGTGGCGGTGGAGCGTTAACGGTATGGCTACGCTGCTTTTGCGGAATTTGCAGTTCAACGTAAAATAGCTGCACCCGTATGCAGAGAATCCTTTCGACCTACCTATTTGTTTCGAAGAAGTTGACGCCAGAAGTATTGACCCAAATTTCCGCCGCAAAATTTCGTGGCGTTGAGATTTTTGCCACGCGTAGTCACTTTGATTACGCGACAAAGGCTGAAGTTCGCACGACCGCCAGCGCGCTGGCGGAAAATCACCTGCAATTGACCTCCTTGCACGCGCCGACCAGCCGCGACATCAGCCTGAACCGCGAGGGCAGCTCACCGCTGTCGATCACGGAAGTGGAACGTGTTCGGCGGATCGAAGCGATGGACGAGTTGAAACGTGTGCTGGATGTGGCACAAGACTTGCCGTTTGCGCGACTGATTCTTCACATGGGCGGCTCGAGAGAAACGGCCGACCCCCGTAAACGCGACGCGGCGTTCAGTTCGCTGGAGCACCTGACTCTGCACGCGCACCATGCGGGGGTAACGATTTGCATCGAGAACACATCGAGCGAAATGGGTGACCCGGCATATCTGCGAACGTTTGTAGAGGAAACGCGGTTGAGCGGAGTACGTTTCAATTTTGATATTGGGCACGCCCATCTGATGGATGGGCCAGAGAAGGAGCGAGTCGAGAAGGCGTTTGAACCTCTCAAGGATCTGGTCGTCAGCGCACATATTCACGACAATCACGGCGAGAAGGATGAGCATCTGCCGCCGTATGACGGGTCGATCGATTGGCCGTCAGCTGTGGCACGGTTGAAATCGACCCCCGTGCGAGATTTGCCATTAACCCTCGAACTGAAAGAGAAAACCGGCCCGGATTCGCTAACCCTGGCCGAGCAACTTGCGGCAGGAGCGAAAGCTCTCGACCGTCTCGAAGAGGATTGGGACTGATTCGACTCTTAGGATTGGTCTGATCTTCTCGCTCCCTTGGGCAGCCGCCCCGCCCGTTATCGAGTTATCGGCTATTTTTGAACATGACCTGCCCCGGTCTCGGCGGGGGCAAACGTCCCGGTCCGTTTTGTTCCCGATCCTTGCGCCTGGCGGAACGATCTCGCGAACTCTGACCGGAAACGGCGATGCCTGAGAAGGTCTCGCGTCTCTGATAGACTATTTGTTTCAGAAGAGCACAGAAAGACGGGCTATGACCATCATTACGATTGAAAACGCAAATAAGTATGACGGCCAGGAAGTCACCATTCGCGGCTGGCTATATAACATCCGGGAGTCCGGGAAACTGATATTCCCGATTTTCCGCGATGGTACGGGCATCATCCAGGGTGTTTGCTCATTGAAGGAGACGCCAGAAGCGTTTGCGGCACTCAAGGGACTGACACAGGAATCGAGCGTGATTGTGACGGGCAAGATCCGCAGCGAGCAACGTGCGCCTGGCGGATTTGAGCTGGGAATTACCCATGTGGAAGTGCTACAGAAGGTTTCCGAAGCGACCCCTTTCCCGATCCAGTTGAAAGAGCATGGCGTCGATTTCTTGCTGGACCAGCGGCATTTGTGGATTCGCACGCCACGCCAGGCAGCGATTCTAAGGATTCGCGCGGAGGCGATTCGCGCGGCACGTGAGTACATGGATGGGCAGGGCTATACGCTGACAGATGCGCCGATGTTTACCCCTGCAGCCTGCGAGGGCACGTCCACGCTATTTGAAGTCAATTACATCGATGATCAGAAAGCCTATCTGACACAGAGCGGGCAGCTGTATATCGAAGCGACGGCAATGGCGTTGGGTAAGGTTTACACATTCGGGCCGACATTCCGCGCTGAAAAGTCAAAAACGCGCCGGCACCTCACAGAATTCTGGATGCTGGAACCGGAAGCGGCGTTCGCCGAACTCGGCGACATGATGGACCTCGGTGAAGGACTGGTGAGTGCCATCGTGCAGAGTGTCGTCAGGAACAAGTCGCGCGAACTGGAAACGCTGAAGCGTGATATCAAGAGGCTGGAAAACATCAAGGCCCCATTTCCGCGCATCACCTATGAGGAGGCGATCGCCGTCCTGCAGAAGCGCGGTAACCCGGCTAAATTTGGCGACGACTTCGGCGGTGACGAAGAGACGATTATTTCAAGCGAGTACGACAGGCCCTTGATCGTGCACCATTATCCGTCGGCGATTAAGGCGTTTTACATGCAGCCCGATACCGAGCGTCCTGATCTGGCGCTGGCCTTCGATATGCTGGCGCCCGAGGGATACGGCGAGATAATCGGCGGCAGCCAGCGCATCCACGACTACGAACTGTTAGTTAAACGATTGAAAGAGCACAACTTGCCGGTCGACGCATTCGAGTGGTATCTGGATTTGCGGCGCTATGGCAGCGTGCCTCACTCGGGCTTTGGCATGGGTTTGGAGCGCACGGTGGCCTGGATCTGCGGGACCGAGCACATTCGCGAGGTCATCCCCTTCCCCCGGATGATTTATCGGGTATATCCTTGACGAGTAAAGCTAACCGCGTTCCCTAGACCGAAGTGCCCAGGGCCAGGCAGACGGAGTAGTCTGGCCACCGTCATCTCTCGAGGGACGGACTCAACCGACAAAAGGGATCCTCTTCATGAGCAAGAAAATCAGAATTATTGGCGTGCCTATGGACCTCGGAGCCAGCAGACGCGGGGTCGACATGGGACCCTCTGCGCTGCGTGTTGCGGGATTGCACTCTAGGATCAAGCAACTGAATTACCAGGTGGAAGACATGGGCAATATTTCGGTGAAACAGCCTGAAGAAATGCCTGTTGGCGAGAAGCGCGCGAAGTATTTGGAAGAGATTGCCGAAGCTTGCAAGGACTTGGCAGAGGCAACCAGGAAATCGCTGGAAGATGGATTCTTGCCCTTGATTTTAGGCGGAGATCACTCCATTGCCGCCGGAGCGGCTTCGGGCGTGTCAGCTTATTTCCGCAAAGAGAAAAAGCAGATCGGGTATATCTGGCTGGATGCGCACGGAGACATGAATACGCCGGATTCCTCTCCGTCTGGAAACGTACACGGCATGCCGCTGGCCGCAATTATGGGGTACGGCGCGACGGAACTTGTTGATCTATTGGGGTTTCAGCCGAAAATAGAGCCACAAAATATCGTGCTGGTGGGGATCCGCGATCTGGACGCACAGGAGCGAAAACTCGTAAAGAAGTCTGGCGTACATGTATTCACGATGCGGGACATCGATGAACGCGGGATGCGCGAAGTAATGTCTGATGCGTTGAAGTACGCGACGGATGATACGGATGGGGTTGGCGTGAGTCTGGACATGGATTTTGTCGATCCATCAGATGCCCCGGGGGTGGGAACGCCCGTGCGTGGCGGAGTGACATACCGTGAAGCACATCTGGCAATGGAAATGATCGCCGATAGCGACAGCATGGTCTCACTGGAGATTGTAGAGATTAACCCGGTAATCGACGAACATAACCGGACCGCGTTGCTCGGAGTGGAGCTGGTACTTTCCGGTTTGGGCAAGAAGATCTTATAGGCCCGTGGGACGCCTTCAGGGCCAACTGAATCCGGCGGATGCAGGAGAGTTCCCGCCATTGATTAGCTTCCCTCTCGAACCGCCAACTCCGTTGCCGTTTCCGCAACGGCGATGAGAGTCTGTTTCGCAATTTTTGCGGTTCTCCTTTATAACTGAGTATCGAAGGTTTTCTTGCGCTTGTGCCCAGCAGAATGAGAAAGATTTGTGATCCCAGATAAAAAGAAACGTCTACGCGTCGGTGTGCTATTTGGAGGGCGCTCGGGCGAACATGAAGTGTCGCTCGCATCGGCTGCATCCGTGATTCGAGGGATGGATCCCGACAAGTACGAACCTGTGCCCATCGGTATTACGAAGGACGGACACTGGCTGATGGGGGAGGGCGCTGCCAAATTACTCCCCGACATTCTGAAATCCGGTCGGCGCGTAATGCTGGCAGCGGACCCAACCGAGGCTGCGTTAATGCCCCTGGACCGCGGGACCGGTGCACAACGGTTTGATGTCATCTTCCCCGTAATGCATGGAACATTTGGAGAGGACGGCACGATTCAGGGAATGCTCGAATTGTCGGGCTTGCCATTCGTGGGCGCAGGCGTTCTGGGGTCGGCGATTGGCATGGATAAGGATATTTCAAAGCGGCTTTGCCAGGATGCGGGAATTCCTGTCGTGCCCTGGATTACCGTTTATCGCTGGCAGTGGGAGAAGGATCCTCTGGCGATCAAGGCTTCGATTGAAGCCAAATTCTCTTACCCGCTATTTGTAAAGCCGGCCACACTTGGCTCCTCCGTCGGGATGACGAAGGTGCACAATGCCGAAGAACTCGGTCCCGCTCTGGATTTTGCGGCTGAATATGGAATGAAGATTCTGGTTGAGAAAGCTGTTACAGCGCGAGAAATCGAGGTAGCGGTCCTTGGGAATCATGACCCGAAGGCTTCGATCCCGGGCGAAATCGTGCCGCACCGCGAGTTCTACGATTACGCGGCGAAATATCTGGAGGAAGGGACCCAGTTGCTCATTCCTGCCGTTCTCAAGCCTGCGCAAATAAAAAAGGTCCAGGGACTGGCGGTCGACGCATTTCGGGTGCTGGAACTCGCCGGCATGGCGCGAATCGATTTCTTCCTCGAGAAAAAAGGCAGCAAATTGTACTTGAATGAAGTGAATACAATCCCCGGCTTCACTTCGATCAGCATGTACCCGAAATTATGGGAAGCAACGGGCATTCCGTTTAAAGAGTTAGTGGACAAACTGATCGAATTAGCCTTTGAAATGCATCGGGAAAAATTAAACACAAAATATGCAATCGAACTGCCGGAAGGTTCCGGCGGAGCTCTCGCTGGCTGACCGGTCCTCCGGCGGCTTTCGAAGGGAAAAGGGCCAGTCCCCCGGCGTGCTGCGGGAACTTCTCGACCTCTCGCGGCGTCGAACTAATAGAGGTTTGCGACAATACGTCTGTCTTGTTAGAGTTTGTATGCTCGTGCAACTGAGTTCTGGAAGTTCAGAAAGCAGCCGGTCGGAGACTTTGGCATGTCACTACTTGAGCCCCCCGTAGATAGACCACACAAATCAAGGGCGCTGGCGATCACTGCTGTCGTGCTGGTGATTGCAATTGCGGCGGTACTTTATTTTACGTTCCGCTATTATCCCGAGAAAAAAGCTGCTTCACAATTTTTCGATGCGCTGGTCGCGGGGGACACGGACAAGGCGTATGGCTTGTGGAAACCTTCGGCGAACTACAAAATGAGCGACTTTATGGCGGATTGGGGACCTCAGGGGTACTACGGGCCAATCAAAAGCTACAAGGTCATTAGTGCAAAGGCACCGGATAAGAGCACGTCCATCGAAGTCAGTGTCGCCATCAGCCCGTTCGAGCCGTTCCCTTCATCTTCCGACGCCGATAAAAGCCGGAAGACTAAAATTGTTCCCCTCTGGGTGCAGCCGTCGGATAAGTCGTTCAGCTTCCCGCCATAAAACGGTTAGAAGGATTCAGCGCGGATAAATCTCCTTCAGCGCCGCTTCTAGTTCCTCTGGGCTTAAACCGGCTGTTCCCAGTTTTCCGACAACCACGCCAGCGGCAGTATTTGCCAACAAGGCGGCATCTTGAATTGTTGCGCCTGCAGCGGCGGCCAAACAAAGAACGCTCAGAACGGTATCACCTGCGCCAGTCACGTCGAAAACCTGTCGCCCGGCTGCTTCGCGTGACAATCCAGGCTGTCCGACGCGAGCGTATGAAATTTCAAAGCTCGTAGCGGGTATGTGCAGGGGGCTGGAGGCTCCCTCCTCAAAAATGTTCATGCCCTGCTCGCCACGAGTGATGACTGCCGCGGCGCATCCAAATTGGGCCAAAAGAGCCTGCCCAGCTTCCACAATAGACTGTTCATTCCTCAAAGGACGCATCACATAGTTTGCGGCCTCCTTGGCATTGCAGACGATCGCGCGCGCACCGCGATACGCACAAAGACGGGAAGTCTTTGGCTTGACGAAGACAGAGATCTTGTCACGATGACAAGCGTTAAGAACGCGATCGACGAAACCGTCGTTAATCAGGCCTTTGTCATAGTCTGAGAGAACCAGCGCATCCAGTTTCCTTAGGGATGCGAGAAGCGCGCGAAAGAGGTTTTCTTCCGTTTCAGGGTGGAGTGGGTCACGCCGCTCATGGTCGATACGAACGATCTGTTGATGACGAGCGATTACCCGCGTCTTGACCGTGGTAACGCGCCGATGATCGGAGAACAATCCGCGTTGCCCGATTCCGGAAGAGCGGAA
This sequence comes from Candidatus Acidiferrales bacterium, assembly GCA_963723725.1. Lineage (GTDB taxonomy): Bacteria > Acidobacteriota > Terriglobia > Acidiferrales > UBA7541 > Acidiferrum. Next base: position 317,992 of record CAVRSA010000003.1, on the reverse strand, counting down.
GCACGCCCGCAGTACGTGCCCCGCGGCGTCATCTCGTGTTCTCGAGCCTGACCCGGTACCACCGACGACCCCGAATATCTCGACCTGCACTCCCAGACCTCGCAGATTCGCAGCAACATTTCCCGCTCCGCCAAGACAATCCGTCTGTGAAACGAAATCAACGACAGGAACCGCTGCCTCAGGTGAGAGGCGATTAGCAGTTCCCCAAAGGTAGCGGTCAAGCATGAGATCGCCCAAAACCCCAACCCGCATTCTGCGGAATTGGGGAATGATGCGGAGCAATCGTGGGACATGACTCGCGAACTGGGATTTCATCAATGGCCTTCCTGCAAGGCTGTCACTCGGATGAGATGACTGCCTCTTCAGGCAGCATGACTGGAATATCGTCGCGCACAGGATACACTCGTTTGCAGGCTCCGCACTTCAAACCGGATTGATCCGGCAGCAGCTGCACCGGTGTGTGACAGAGCGGACAAACCAGAATGGCGAGGAGTTCTTTCGAAATGGGCATTCTCACAGGCTCCATGAAGCAAATTCGACTGTAACAAACACCGGAGACCTGCAGCAAGTTGGCAATGAAGAGGGCGAGATATGCATGCGGGAATAGGCTAAGTTAGGTACCATACGTTTGCACTTGCCTTCGTCTACGGAATGTCTCGGAGAAGCTATGAATCGAATGCCTGTCCTGCTGTTGTTAATGTTGGTCGTACCTGTTATCCATAGCAATGCGCAAACAACGGCGGAAACAACACAAGTCGAAAAACCGGTTCTGCCCTACTTCCCGAGCCTGAATCCAGCTTCGATGGACCGCTCCGTCGACCCGTGTGCAGATTTCTATCACTACTCCTGCGGGGGCTGGCAAAAGAACAACCCCATTCCTCCGGACCAGACATCATGGGATGTTTACAGCAAGCTCTATCAGGACAATCTGAACTTCTTGCGCGGGATGCTGGAACAGGCATCCGCTGCTAAGGATTCGAGCGATGCGGCGGTTCAGAAGACTGGCGCCTTCTACGCGTCCTGCATGGACGAATCCACAATTGAAAAAAAGGGATTGTCCTCGTTACAGAAAGATCTGGCGGACATCGGAAACCTCAAAGACGCCGGAGAACTTGCCCCGCTCATGTCACGACTGCAACTTTCCTATGGCGGGGCCATTTTGTTTCGATCGGGATCGATGCAGGATCTCGATAATTCCGAGGAAGTGATTGCGGAATTGGACCAGGGAGGCCTGGGTCTGCCGGATCGCGATTACTACACGAAGGAAGACGAAAAATCGAAAGAGATTCGCGAGCGTTACGTACAACATGTCGGAAAAATATTTGAACTGGCGGGAGACACACCCGCCGTTGCACAAAAACATGCGGATACCGTTTACAAACTCGAACTATTGCTGGCGAAGGCTTCGATGACCCGTGTCGAGCGGCGCGACCCTTACAAGATGAAGCATCCGATGACCTTAGCGGAACTGGACAAACTGGCACCAAGACTGAACTGGAGAGCCTATTACTCTTCGGTGCCCTATCCCCCATTCAGGACAGTGAATGTGAATTCGCCGGAGTTTTTCAAGGAAGCCAATCGGTTGCTAGTCAGCGAACCGATCGATAGCTGGAAAATGTATTTTAGGTTCCATGTCGTGAATTCTTCTGCTCCGTATCTTTCATCGGGTTTCGTGAATGAAGACTTCGAGTTTTACCGGCAATATCTGCGGGGCGCAAAGGAGCAGCAACCCCGGTGGAAACGTTGTGTGGCATATACCGACCGTAACCTGGGAGAAGCGCTCGGTCAGGTATACGTGGCCAAAGTGTTCTCTCCTGAAATGAAGAAAGAAGCACTCGATATGACACAGCGGATCGAAACGGCCATGGGACAGAGGATCGAGCAACTCGATTGGATGAGCCCGCAGACCAAAGAGCAAGCCCTCGTAAAGCTGCACGGCATCCGCAACAAGATCGGTTATCCGGACAAATGGCGCGACTATAGTTCTTTAACGATTGAGCGAGACGATTTCGCCGGGAATATCAAGCGCGCAAATCAGTTCGAACACAAACGTCGCATCGACAAGATTGGTAAGCCCGTGGACCGTGGCGAATGGGATATGACACCGCCAACGGTAAACGCTGGATACGATCCGCAAATGAATGACATCAACTTTCCCGCTGGTGTTCTGCAGCCGCCACTTTTTGACCCGAAAATGGATGCCGCACCTAACTACGGAGATACCGGGGGGACGATTGGCCATGAACTGACGCACGGATTCGATGACGAGGGCAGTCAATTTGACGCCAACGGAAACCTGCGGAATTGGTGGTCGAAGGAGGACCGCGAGAAATTCGATGCGCGTACAACGTGCGTGGCCGATCAATATGCCCAATATGTCATCGTGGACGACGTCAAAATCAACAGCCGCCTGACACTGGGCGAAGATGTTGCCGATTTGGGAGGCGAAATCCTGGCGTATATCGCGTGGCAAGGTGCAACGAAGGATAGCAAACTGCAATCGATCGAGGGCTTGACACCCGAGCAAAGGTTTTTCGTCGGATTCGCGCAATGGGCATGTGCCAACGAAAGACCCGAACAATTACGCATGAACGCAACGACTGACCCGCATTCACCACCGCAATATCGAATCAATGGTGTAGTTGTCAATATGCCGCAATTCGCGGCGGCCTTTGGCTGCAAGGCCGGGCAACCGATGACCAAACCGGACGCGAAGGTCTGCAAAGTATGGTAGTGGGCGGCCCAAACGGAAATCAGTGAATCGTCTTGCCTGATCGGGCAGCCAAGAGAACCGATAACAGTATCGCTATCACCGGGTCGCAGGGGTGGCGCAGACGGAGAGAAGTCTGGGTAATGTAGTACACCATCGGAAAAACGATCGGGACGGTTGTCAGGGGAAACGCGAATGGGTTACGCGTGGCCCACAAGTACACTAATGCCCCCAGAACTCCGATGAGGGCCGCAGCGTTCCAGGACAGAATAAATCTGGCGATCACCGAGTCCGTGAGGAAAAAATCGCGCCATGGATTGCTTGTGCCCAACCAGGTAGCAACCGCCCGGCGGCCGGCCAGGCGAAGAGACAATCCCGGATGCGACTTGATGAAAGCCATGGCTTTCTGCCTTTTGTTCGCCAGGAAGGCTGTCTCGCCCATCTGCTGATAGAGGCGTACTTGCTCGTAGCGGGTGATACGGTTTACCTCACGGGAATGCTCGTCGTAGATTTCGTTGTTACCCATCCACAACTCGAAGGGAAAGTTGGAGCGCAAAGGGATGAGCCGATGAAACTGGACCGCGTTGCGCACGGTCCACGGAAGGCAAACAAGCATTGCGAGAGAGATGATAAGTAAAATCAGTTTCGGCCTCAGCTTGCGACTCCGCCATTGACGATAAACAATCCAGCAGAGAAAAAATGGGAGTGTGGAACCCAGCGCAGGATTCACCAGCAAGGAGAATCCCCAGAGCAGGCCATACGCCGCTGCGCCGAGCACTTGTGAGTTCTCGGCAAGTTCCAATGTGGCCCAAAGTAAAATTGCCGCAAACAGTGCGGATAACGAGGTATCCCAGATCCATTCAAATGGCAGAATGATTCCGCTCGGAAAAAACGCCCAGATCCAGGCAGCGAGAGCGCCACGGAAGAGTCCACCAGCTCGTTGCCCAGTAAAATAAACGGGGACCGTGGCTAGGGCAGAAAACATGCAGTTCACGATGGCCGCCATGTAAAAAGAATTTGCAGTGAAAACACCGAATACCTTGAAAATCCCCGCAAGGATCACCGGATAGACCGGAGTCAGCCAGGCGGTCGGTCCCGTCGCTTGACGGAATAAACAGCAAAAACCGTTGCCCTGCACCAGAGCCTGGGCAATACTGCCGGCCTCGTTTTCAAACGGGACAGAAGCGAGAACTTCTCTCGGGACTTGGCTTCCTTCGTGAATCACAAATGCGAATCGGCACAAAAATGCAACAATGACAATCACGGTGACAGAGGAAAGACAGGCGATCAGCTGTTTGCGCACGGTGTAATTTACTTCCCTGGATTCGGTTCTCAGAGTATCCTCTCGTATGCCGTGAAGGCAAACTTCTCATTTCGGCGAAACATCCGCCCCTGTCACTTTGCAAGCCGGATCCAAAACAATGTTTTCGTTCGTGCAGAGAAGTACCTGAAAGGACAGATCAATTCAATGAATCGCAATGCAAATTTGTTGGTGTGCACGCTCGGAATCGCGTTGTTGCTTGGAGGATGCGGGAGCGCACAGCGGGAGGCCACGGAAGCAGCGGTGAACGCGGCACAAACGGCAATTAACGCCGCGACAAGTACAGCGCAAAAGTATGTGCCAGATCAGACGAAGGCGGCTCAGGACGCGTTGCAGTCCGCAAAGGATTCGCTGGCGAAGGGCGATTACAGCGCGGCGTTGGCCAGCGCGAAAGAAGCTGCGCAGAAAGCCAAGGATGCCTTGTCCCATGCATCGGCGAAGAAAGAAGAGTGGGCCAATACCTGGAATAGCCTGAACCAGTCTCTGCCGAAAACGATGAGCGAGGTGCAAGCCAAGCTCGACGCCTATAAAAAAAGTGGAAAACTGCCCAAAGGGGTAGATCAGGCCCAGATGGATGCTGCAAGGGCGCAATATGATCAGTTGAATCAGAAGTGGACCGATGCGTTGGCTGCTTACAAGGTTGGAAACATTGCCGACGCAATGAACAAGGTGTCCGGGCTGAAAGAAGGACTTGCGAAACTGAAAGAGCTCTTGGGTATCTCCTAGTGGCCTTCAAGGGCTGGTTGACTTCGAAGAAGGCGCCGACATGACGCCTTTCTTGTTTGCGGCAGAGTTCAGAACGTCTCGAGGCGGCAGAGCAAGCGACAGGAAAAAGATTGTCCGGAAACAAAATCCGGACGCCAGATGGCCAGAATCTGGGATCCTTGATAAACACGTTCAAAACCAGTTTCGGATTCGGAAACGGTTTCGATGGGAGCGATCCAATACTCTGCGGCATTCGGCGCGTGGAGGGTCAGCCGGATTCGTTGCCAGCCGTCTTCCATTCGGAGAATTGGGCCAGGCAGTGCGCCAGTGAAACGCAAATTGTGCCGGAAGTCATTTGTTTCGAAGAAGCGGTCATCGTTGGATGGCGCCAGAAAATTGACGATCGATTCGATACCCACACAGTAACCTCGGGGCAAGGTCTGCGAAATCCCGAGGATCAGGTCGCAACTGACCTCGCAACCTTGTGGCGTAGGGCCGAACGAAAAGAGCTTCTCAACCCTAAGCGAAGGCAGGTCTTCGCTGCTGGCGGAAAGTTCCGGGAGATCACTCTCGAGGATCAGTCTTGCTTCGCTAGCTGAAGAGTGGCTCAGTCTGAAAGAACCCGAAGCAACAGACTTGATCTCACCCAACTGCAGCGAATCGTATTCAGTAAAGGTCCGTGCAGCATCAAAGACAAGAACGCGGAAGGAGTGACGGGGATATCGATCGTAGCGGATAAATCTGTCGAGATCCGGCTCCTTCGAAGAGACTTGATCGTGGATCGATACCGCGCCGGGGTGTACAGCAGCGTTCGCGTTTTCTCGCAGTCGTGAGTGGTAGGATTCCGGACGGCGTGAAATGGAATTAATAATGGTGGAAGCAGTGGTACGAAAGTCTAGCGCGGCCAGCGTGGCTCCATCGGACGGCTTTAACAGTGCTTGGTATTCGGGAGCGGTGAAGAGGACCTCCGGGCTGCCATCCGCGTCGTAATCCAGAAGCTCGACACGAGGGTGCATTGCGCCCGGCGTCAATTGGTCAGCAAGTGTTTCCGCGCGAACGAGATTTCGCCAGACCTCGGTACGAAGATGCGGCGCATAAAGCCCGCCAAATACGCCATGCCAGTAAGCGTCATTGCCCTGAGCCTGCAGCAGGTAATCAGAAGCCTGCTGGACCTGTGCAGTGTGTCCCGGTTGAGACCGCCGCGCTGGGATGGAAGCGACGCAGGCCGAGACGCGCAACATTTTTTTATGGAGTAGATTTGCTTCCGAGTATTTGCGGAAGAATGCGCGCCACGGACCGCCACGAAACAATGAGAGCACGTCCGGGCGGGAGCTGAACTCTTTTTTCATCGCGTAGTAACGCTGCCGGTTCGCGGTAGGCAGCACCCACTCCATCATTTCCGTGTACGAGGCGGAGGGTAGATCAGCACGGCCCAGGGGGAGGTGCGAACCTATGTACTCGCTTGGAGTGGACGTTTTGAGCCAGGAGGCGTTCGATTCGAGCACAGTGAAAAATTCTTCGAGCCATCCATCTCCGTAGCAATGTTGCAGCGTTCCGGGCCATACGCCAAATTTTTCCATATCATCGCCAAAAGCAGCAACTCCCCCCGGGTGAAGCTGCGCTGCGTTTTTCAGAAAATCGATCGTTTCGTGAGGTTTGCGGAACGGGATCAGGTAGCGAAGTTCCTTTAGACCAGGAAAAACCCAAATGGCTTGCCCACAATCTTCGGCAATATAAGGACCGAACAGTTCCTCGGGATCAAATCCAGCTGCCAGAAAGGGCAGATCATCGATCAGGGTATAGGTGACACCGGCGGCCGCGAGAGAGGAGGGAAGTTGCGGCTCCCAAACACGTTCAGCAAGCCAAGCACCTGCTGGCCTCTTCTTGAAGTGCTCCTCAATGTAATTTGCGAGCCGCCTGATTTGCTCGGCCTGATCAACGAGCGGGATAGCGATCAAGATCGGCTCATAAAAACCGCCTCCCACAAGTTCAACCTGGCCGGATGCAACGAGCGTACGCAGGCGGTCGAAGTACTGGGGATGATTTTTTTCTATCCACAAAAAAAGAGGGCCCGAATAATGAATCGCCAAACGAACGCCAGGATGACTTTCGACGAGCGAGAGGAATCGCTCATACGAGTTCTGATAAGAGCTCTCAAATACAGATTCAAAGTTGCCGGTAGGCTGATGGGCGTGGACGATCAGAACGAGATGAAATGGTTGCGTGGATGGGGGCGTGGGACTCACATACCATGATACCGCGAGTCTGGCGAGGCGCAGGGTCTGCGGATGGAATATTGTCTGAAACTCAAGGGCTCTTCGAGATATCCGTTCTAGGCAGGACCCAGTCGGAAATCATGAGCATGGCACCTGGTGAAAAAGTCTCTTCAATTGCTTCATATTCGGCGGGTGAGCCGGAATAAGCGTGCTGGAAATAATGATTCAGCTCTGGCAGTTCGCGAACGTCAAAGTCCAGGTTTCCAGCATCTGCCAGAGCTTTCTTCGTCAGTTGCAGGTTGAACTTGGGCGGGACCTGCAAATCCTTCTGGCCATAAAGAGCAAGCGTCGGCGTTTTCAGAGCCTGCAGCACAGGCAGCGGATCATAATCGAGGAAGAATCTGAACCACGGAGACGTCAACATGCGCAACTGAGTTTCCAGCGCAGCCGGGGGTAGCGCTGCATCCATGCCTGAATCCTTCACCAGCTGTTTCAGCTTTTCAGTCATGACCGCCGGGTCTTTTTCAGCCCGCACAATTTCGTAGGCTTGATGATCGAAGGTCAGGCTGGCAAGCACCTGCGGTTCGGAAAGACCACCCACTTCGCCGATTAATCCGGATTGATTCATCAGGGTATCTTCGCCCTTGGTCGATGGAGTGGCCAGCAGAACGACCCAAGTCACACCCGGCGAATGGTTGGCAACATAGGAAGCAATCATCGCGCCTTCGCTATGGCCAATCAGTCCTATTCGCTTGGGGTCAATGTCTTTTCGTGTTTTCAGATAAGCGATGGCCGCTTGGGCATCTGAAGCAAGATCAAGCGTAGTTGCGTTATCGACAGAGCCGGTCGAAGCGCCAATTCCGCGCTTGTCGTAGCGGAGAACGGCAATTCCCTTTCGCGTCAGATAATCCGCGAGAATGAGAAACGGTTTGTGGCCGGACATGGATTCGTCTCGGTCATGCGGTCCGGAACCGGCGATCAGGATTGCCGTGGGAAAAGGTCCCGGTCCCTTGGGTAGAGTAATCGTGCCAGCAAGGACAACGTTTGCGGGCGGGTTGGAGAAGGAAACGGCCTCTTCCAGGTAGGGATAGGGGGAACTGGGGGTCTGTGGACGCACCAGAGGCAACGGTTCGTCAGAACGGTTAAACACCAGTTCCTGTTCGGCTCCGGTTTGTGTCCATTTGCCGGCCAGAGTGTTTTTGGCAGCATCGAACTTGCCTTCGAAGTGGCCACTGACTGCTGGAACTTCAAAATAAAAGTACGTTTCCTCCAGACTGACGTTGGCCGCCGGCAATCCGCTCACACCTTGATCGAGACTATCGAGGGCCGCAACCAGCTCCCGTTCGGTGTCGTGAGAGACATGCAATTGAAAACGAAGCCGCATTCCATGCGTTACCAGGGCTGTTTGCCAGTTCCCTTCAACTGGGAAAATTGCGCCCTTGGCTTTGCTGGCCAGGGAACCGGCTGCGCGTCGATGAAAAACGAGGGGAAGCGCGGCATTTCCTTGTGTCCAGGTGCCGTCGATTGTCTGATGGTCCGGAGAAATCTTTCCGTCAAAATGGGCCCCCACGGAAGCAACATCGAGATTCAGCTTTGATTCAGATTTGGCGACGTGAGAGGCTTCGATGGCAAAAACAGCCTGGTCGAGACTGTCGAGCGAAGCTCCGAGAGTACCGTCAGGATTTTGAATGAGGTGGAGGACCAGGTGAAGCTGTGCGTCACCGGCTTGAAGCGTGCCCGCGTAGGTACCTGCCAACCCCGGCAAGCGCGGGGAGGCATGTTTCTGGGTTGCGAGTTGCTGCGCAGACGCCGGTTTGGGATCTGCCGATTGCTCGGCCATGACCGGCAGGAGCAGACACGGCGCGAACATAAGAACAGCGGCAGAACGGGAAAGCTCTAGGCGCAAAATGATCTCCCAAACTTCGATGTTAGCTGATTGGATGGGGTTGGCGGCGAAAACGCCGCCCGCGCTCCAGTCACCGAGAGTTCATCGCTAAAAAAACGCCCCGAGAAACCCGGGGCGTTCTTACAACCAGAATCATCCTTTCCAAGCTACTTCTTCTCGTACCACTCGGCATTCTTGGCAGTGAACGCCTGCCACTTTTCCGGCAGATCTTCGAGAGCGAAAATGGCTGTCACCGGACAGACCGGTACGCAGGCTCCACAATCGATGCACTCGACAGGATTAATGTACAGCATGGTCTCTGCCGCATACTGCGCCTCGTCTTTACGCGGATGGATGCAGTCAACGGGACATACGTCAACGCACGCAGTGTCCTTGGTATTCACACAGGGTTCGGCAATCACGTAAGCCATCAAAATCTCCTTTTAAGGGGCAGCCGGCAAGGCTGCAGCAAAGCCAGAGGGCACGAACTACCATACCACGGCTCCGGAGTGGCTAGCACTTCTCAGACTATTTTACGCAGGACTCGACAGATTCTCAACCGCGCCGTCAACGCTTAGAATAGGGGGAGGGAGCTCTCATGAGACCGAGGCTATATCAATTCTCGACTGTTGCTTTGCTGGTCGTGGTCGCGACAACACTGGCAATCGCACAATCGAATACAACGACAAGAGCAGTGAAGGACCCTGAGCTGATCGACGCCGCGGGCTACACAAAATTGGTAGGGCAATTTAGAGGAAAGCCCTTGCTGGTGACGTTCTGGGCCACCTGGTGTGAGCCATGCCGCGATGAATATCCCATGCTCAATGAACTCGCCAAGCAGTATGCACCGCAGGGCTTGAACGTGGTAGGCGTGGATCTGGATCAGGATGGAGATTTGATTTTGATGCGTCGATTTCTGGCCCGCTACAAGCCGATCTTCCCGAACTACAGAAAGAAACAGGGCGGCGAGGATGCCTTCGTACAAGCCGTTCTGCCTGGCTGGAACGGCTCGATCCCGGCCTCATTTTTCTACGCAAAGGACGGAACGCAAGTCGGGAATTTTGTAGGAGCAGGCAGCCGGGAGAAATATGAGGCGGCGATCCGTATGCTTTTATCCAAACCGTGAAAGGGCCCGGAATGGCGAAAGTGAATCAAATGTCCGAGGTGAACAATGCTGGACCTAAAAGGAAATAGGATCACGTACTTCGGCCACAGCACGTTTGGGCTGACAACTCCCAGTGGGCACTTTGCGCTGATCGATCCATGGGTACAAAACAATCCAAAATGCCCCGAGGGCAAGAAAAAACTGCAGCGTCTGGACGCCATTTTCCTGACACACGGGCATACCGATCACATGGGCGACCTGATTTCGCTTGCAAAGGAGTTCAAGCCGAAAGTGGTCAGCACCTTTGAGACTTATTTGTGGCTCGAGGCAAAGAAGACCGGGGCGGACAATCTGCCGGGGAATAAGGGCGGCACGCAGAAAGTGGGCGAATTCGAAATCACCATGACCAACGCCTTCCATTCCAATTCAATCGACGACGGAGGAACAAGGATTTACGGCGGCGAAGCTGGAGGCTACATCGTACGCTTGCCAGGTGGCGTGAATCTCTATCACGCAGGAGATACAGCATTATTCGGTGACATGAAATTAATCGGAGAATTGTACAAGCCCGATATCGCGTGTTTGCCAATCGGCGATGTGTATACGATGGGACCTCGTGAAGCCGCCTACGCCATCAAGTTTCTGGGCGTCAAGCATGTGATCCCCATGCATTACGGAACGTTCCCCGCTCTTACCGGGACACCAGAAAAGCTGCAGGAGGAATGCAAGGATATTGAAGGACTGCAGATTCACGCGCTAAATCCAGGCGAAGCGCTGGAATAGATTCCCGCCGCTTTTTAGGATGGCGAACGGAGAAAATTTCGGACGAAGAATGATAGATTGGCCGGTCGCTCTGCCAGCCTGCGCATGAAGTACGGAAACCAATCGCGCCCGTAGGGAATATAGATTCGCAGATTAAACCCGTCTTTCACCAGCTGGCGTTGCAGGTCCGTGCGAACTCCGTAGAGCATCTGAAACTCAAATTCATCTTTGGCGACTTTCTTTTCTGCGGCCCAGCGGATTGTTTCCGCGATCATGCGCGGGTCGTGTGTCGCGATCCCGTGGTAAAAACCACTGGTCAGTAATATGCGCATCAACTTGACATAGTTGGCGTCTACGTCTGCCTTGCTGGGGTAGGCGACCTCCGCCGGTTCCTTGTACGCCCCTTTGCAGAGGCGTATGCGGCAGCCGTAGGACAGCAAGTCCTGAACGTCCGGCTCACTGCGATAGAGATACGCCTGTATGACCGCACCAACAGCCGGCGACTGGGCGCGGACACGTTTTACCAACTCCACCGTACGCTGCGTGTAAACCGAGCTTTCCATGTCGATGCGCAGGAAACTCTCATAAGCGAGAGCACGTTCAGCAATTGAAAGCACCATACCTTCGCAAAATTCAACGCTGAGGTCGAGACCAAGCTGCGTCAACTTGCAGGAGACGTTGGCATTAAGCTTTTCCAGTGCGATTCGATCAAAAATATTGAGATAGGCGTCACGAGCTCTCTGCGCATCGGCAGTGGTGTTGACGTTTTCGCCCAGAAAATCGAGGGTTGCAGTCATCCCCAGCTTGTTGACAGTACGCGCTGCTTCCACAGCATCGTTGAGCGTTTCCCCTGCAACGAAACGCATCGCCATTCTCCGGGTTGTGCTGTTGGAGGTGACCCAATTGGCGAATCCAGGGCTGCTTGAAAGTTTGAGAAGAGTCGAACGGAGCATGGACAAATTAATTATGCACTTAGTTGCAGAAAGTGGCCAGTGCCTGCCTAGTCTTTGTGTCCTTCGAGAAACTTTTCGGCGTCGAGAGCAGCCATGCAGCCCGAGCCTGCCGCGGTCACAGCCTGACGATAACGATGGTCCTGCACATCACCCGCGACAAATACTCCCGGCACTGTAGTCAGACTGCCGTGACGAGGAATGAGGTAGCCGTTCTGGTCCATTTCGAGTTTGCCGCGAAACGCCGTCGAGTTCGGGTCGTGCCCGATGGCGACAAAAATTCCGTCCAGGTCGATGTTTCGGCTTTCCCCAGAAACAGAATGCTTGACGCGAACGCCGGAAACGAATTTTTCCGGGGCCAGGATTTCATCGACAACATAAGGAGTGACGAATTCGACTTTTGGATTTGCGCGAGCGCGATCGATCATGATCTTGGAGGCGCGGAACTCGTCCCGGCGGTGAATCAGATAGACCCGACTGGCATAGCGTGAAAGGAAATTGGCTTCTTCCATCGCCGAATCGCCGCCCCCAACCACAGCGATGGGCTTGCCGCGGAAAAAGTAACCATCACAGGTGGCACAGGTCGAAACACCGTGTCCAATCAGTTCGCGCTCACCCTTCAAGCCCAGAAGCCGGGCTGATGCTCCTGCGGCAACGATCAGGGCTCGCGTTTCATAGACGTCCTTCCCGGCGGTGATGCGGAATGGACGCCGGGACAGATCAACTTCGGTTACGGTGCCGGACTTGAACTCGGTTCCGAATTTCTCTGCCTGCTTGCGCATGTTCTCGATGAGTTCCGGGCCCATGATACCTTCCGGAAACCCCGGGAAATTCTCAACGTGGGTTGTCAGGGAGAGTTGTCCACCTGGTTCATGACCGTCCAGCACCATTGGCCTCAGATTCGCTCGTGCCGCGTAGATTGCGGCGGTCAGTCCGGCACATCCGCTCCCGATAATCACAATGTTGTACATGAAAAATTGCTCCTGAATTTGATTCTTGAATGCGCCTAAGGTTACACCGGCATAAGAGCGAACGAAGATTGTAGCACCGTCCTGCAGGAACACCAGTTCGGCGGTGGGTGGTCAAGAGATGGAACGTGCTACGCCAGGTTCGCTTGACTGGTCCAGTAACCGGGCGTAGCTTTCAGCGAAGAGCAGTTTGCACGAAAAACCAAACCGGAGGTATGGCGTGAACAAGAACCTTGCTGTCGTGAGCTACTGGTTGGGAATCGGATGCGTGCTGATGACGATGCTATTTCGCGGCCTCGCCGCCATAGGCATTTGGCCGAATATCGTGCCCGCAAATGGTGCAGGCATTTCCTACAATACTTTTCATCGTGCGGCGGAGCTCTTCCTGCTGCTGGCCATCGCCGCGAAGCTGATGAACAGGAACCTCGAGACAGGATCTCAATGAGACTGGACCGGCTACGGATCGGATTTCGATGCCCAATCTCTGGATACTCTCCTCTTCCGGGTTAATAGCTGTTTCACCCCGATTCGTTTAGAGTAATTCGAGCCAAATGAGGAGGCCACATGGATCCCCGTTATCCCATTGGGAAATACTCGCCGCCAAAAGATATAACACCCGAACTGCGCGCGGATGCGATTGCGATCATTGCCGCGTCACCGTCGGAAGTTCGAGCGGCGGTAAAGGATCTGACCGACGCGCAACTTGAAACGCCTTATCGCGACCAAGGATGGACGGTCCGGCAGGTCGTTCATCATCTGGCAGACAGCCATATGAATGCCTATATTCGCTGGAGGCTGGCGCTGACGGAAACCGAGCCGACCATCAAGCCGTATGAAGAAGGGGCATGGGCCAAACTGGAAGATGCGGCTCATGCACCGGTAGAAATTTCCCTTCAGCTGCTTGAGCCATTGCATGAGCGCTGGGTACGCTTGTTGCGATCACTCCAGGCAGAAAATTTTGCAAAAACGTTTCGGCACCCGGAACACGGCGTCAGGACCCTCGATTGGCTGCTGTTTCTCTATGCCTGGCACGGACGTCATCACACCGCGCACATCACGGAACTGAGAAAGCACAAGGGTTGGAAGTAGTCTGGCCGATCGCTCGAGGCCGGTCCCTCGCCGGCTATCAGTAGCACGACAAGGTTGGCTCGTGTACCATCGAACGAGAAGCAATCATCAAGGAGAACTGAATGGCCCGCGAAGCAGGAACATACGCAATTTTTGAGACATCGCAAGGAAATATCGTAGTGAAATTGCTCGAGAAGGAAGCGCCCAAGACCGTTGCTAATTTCATTGGACTTGCAGAAGGCAGCAAGGAGTTCACGAATGAGGCCACGGGTAAAAAGGAAACCCGGAATTTTTACGATGGGCTCAGCTTTCATCGCGTCATTCCCCAATTCATGATTCAGGGTGGCTGTCCGCGCGGTGATGGCCGTGGCGGCCCCGGTTACTCGTTTGCCGATGAATTTCATCCGACGCTGAAGCATTCCAAGGCGGGAAAACTGTCGATGGCTAATTCCGGGCCCAACACCAACGGTAGCCAGTTCTTTATTACGGTGGCTGCGACGCCATGGCTTGACAACCGCCACACTATTTTTGGTGAAGTAGTGGAAGGACAGGACGTCGCGGACAAGATCTCGAATGCGCCGCGTGACTCGAGTGATCGTCCCCGGACACCAATCATCCTGAACAAAATAAAAATCGAACGCGTTGCCTAACAAGCTGCGCCGAGACTAGAACGCGACCGTTATGCTCTCTCCCGCACGACTAACGCAACTGATGATGGAAACTGTGTTTGTACTTTTGGGTGCATTGGTAGTGTGGTTGGGAGCTAGCGGCCGGGTTTATTTTGACCGTCGCGGCGTAGCCATGCTGGTACTAAGCATTGCGCTTGTTCTTTGGGGGCTGTTGGCGTTTGCCAGGCCAGTCGCTCAGTGGACCAGCTGGGAGAAATGGAATCGTGGCATTTCGCTGATTTTTTTGGGACTGATCCTCTTTGCAACCACCCGAGTTCCCTTCCTCTGGGTACCGCGGTTACTCATTGTGGCGGGGTTTATCCTGGTAACCCGGGGTCTTTTCGCCGCCTTGATGATTTTCCGGCAATCGTAGTTCATCTCAGATATAATCCTGCTGCAAGTCGCGTCCCGCCCGGAGTGCGCGCGAACTGATTGAACAGTGCGCAGAAACTAACGAGGAGACGAATTGTGCTGAAGGAATTCAAAGAGTTTGCGTTGCGTGGCAACGTGTTGGATTTGGCTGTCGGTGTCATCATCGGGGCAGCGTTCGGGAAAGTTGTTTCATCACTGGTCGATGATGTGATCATGCCTCCGCTCGGTCGGGTCATCGGACACGTCGACTTTTCGAGCTTATTTTTCAATCTGGGCAGCACGCATTACGACACTTTGGCGGAAGCAAAGCTTCATTCCGCCCCTACCTTGAATTACGGCGTCTTCATTAACACGATTATCAACTTCCTGATCGTGGCGTTTGCGATTTTCCTGTTGGTTCGCGCGGTAAACCGCTGGGTTCCGAAACCAGCACCACCACCGCCGACCAAGGACTGCCCGCAATGCGCAATGGCGATCCCCGCAGCAGCCAAGAAATGCGGTCATTGCACAAGCGCGGTGTAATGGGCGGTGGCTACCAGATGACGAAACAGGGGCGCGACGAGCCGTGGCCCTGTTTCGCTTAGAAATCGGAGATCAACTGCTTTTTGGCTTCTTGTTCTGGTTGGCTTCAAGGTGTGCCTTTAGGCGCGCAACCACCCCGTCTTCCTGACCGTCATCGAGCTCTTTCTGAACTTCTTCCAGAGCAAAGTGCACAACATCGTGGTGGTGTAATTCCAATGCACCGGTAGACTCGCTGAAACGCAGCCACAAGCGGTGTAAGAGATTAACCTCATTGCCAGTCAAGTTTGGAGCGTGTGGCCCCAGAACTTTGTAGACCTTGTCGCCATTGGCCAGGTGAATTTCCAGATTAAATTGCGGCTTTGGATCGCTGAGTTTCTCCCATGCATCGCCGATTTCACGGGCTTGTTCTTCGGTTGTTTCTTTTGGTGAATGACCTAGGACGATCGTGCTGGATTCCAGCGAAGCGGCAGCACGGAGAATGCCGTCCCAGAGGTTGTTCGCGGCTACAACGGCAAGCCGGATGGTCTTCCCGCGCTTCTCAGCCACGGAAAGAGCTTGCGAGAACAGTTGTTGTTCGATACTGCCAAACAACTGTTCCGCGTCCAACTCATACTCACCCGAAGCCGAACGACGCAACAGGCGCACGTGTAGCACGACCACATCGCGGCGGCCTGGCTTGACGCGGTCCAGAACATTTCCAAGATGATAGAGGGCGTGAATGTTGCTGACCGGAACCAGAATATTCCCAGGGCGCGCACCAACCGCTTCAGGAGTCAGTTCCCCTTCCATTGCCAGATGAAACTGGTCCATCTCGACGTGAGCGGCAGATCCGCGCTGGTGCGCGGTGTACTTTTCCGAGATGGTGAACACAATAAACAGGAAGACCGAGAACGTGACACCGGCGATCGTCGCTTCTTTCTTCGTGAAAAGATTCACGACAGCAATTGCAAAGAGAACGAAGGTAATCAGGCCAAGGCCAAGAGGAATCTCCACTCCAAAAATGCGGAAATTCAAAGGCACGCGATATTCACGATCACCCGGATGCGTGTAGCGCAAGACGAGCACCGCCATGCCCTTCATGGCGAAACTCCAGATCACACCAAAAGCGTACAGGTTGGCAAGAAAGGTTACGTCGCCGCGACTGATCAGGATGGTGATGAGTTGCAATATCGCAATAATGTTTATGATGCGGTAGGAAGTTCCGAACTTGCGATGGGGTTGACGGAACCAGCTGGCCAGCACGCCGTCCTCAGAAACCCGGTTCAGGACACCATTGGACCCTACAATCGCGGTGTTAACAGCCCCAGCCAGAATAAGAGTGCCGACGACAACGACGAATGCATGGAATATCAGCCGGATATAGATTGGCCCGGCGAGATTCATGGCCAAGCCGCCAATCAGATTTTCCAGGAAGTTCTGCCGTTCAACGTCGGGAATCAGCATGACCGCAAAGAAGGAGACCAGCGAAGTGAACACCAGGCTGTAAATGAAAATGACGAGTCCGGTTTTTTTCAGGTTAGGGAGTTTCGGGTGCTCAATCTCTCGATAGACCTGAGCGAGCGATTCTTCGCCGCTCATGGCCAGAACGGAATGGCCCAAGCCGACAAAGATCGCGATGAACCCTGCCATATGGGCGAACTTGACGCCATAGAGCCAGCCCATGGCATTCGGTTCCAGCTTCAGATTATGGGGAGTGGGAAAGGGGGGCAGGGCTGGATGACGCAGCCAGACTGTATAAAGGCACCAAGTAATCAAAATCACCACCATGACGGTAGTGATCTGCATGATGCGCATCGCTTTTTGGCTGGATTCGTGGACGCCCTTGACGTTGAGCCACCAGAAATAGCCAGTACAAAGGCAGGCAAAGAAAGCCGCTCCCGCGCCCGGCGATAGATGAATGCCGACATGGAAATACTGAGCCGTTTCGTTAATGAGCCCGACGATATATTGGCCTGCGGACACGCCGCTGATCGGCCCAGTCAAAATGTAGTCAAACATCAGGGCGGAAACGCTGAACTTGGCCAGCGTGCTGCCCATGGCCTCTTTGACCACTCGGTAAACGCCGCCGCGTACGAACATGCTGCAGCTCTCCACGTAGATTGCGCGGACGGAGTAGGAGAACAGCATGATGCCCAAAATGAACCAGGGTGCAGCCTTCCCGATGTAGGCTTCCGATTCGCCACCGGCGTAATAAGCGGAAGAGGCAAGATCGTTGAGAACGATTGCGGCCGCACGCCAGAAGGAAATAAAACTGAGGAGCGCGGTGGTTGCGACCAGAACGCGCGGAATACCATTCCCTTGTCGGCCTTGAACCGCAGGGTTGTTGGGAGAGCTACTCATTCAGTGGGTCTAGGCCCTGTCTAATTCATGCTCGCATTTTTTCCAATTCAAGTCCAGTTTGCCCGAGATTAGATTCCTCTCAGGGCATTTCGGCTGTTCTGGAAGGCTCGTACACGAAAGATACTCGGGACGAAGCGAGTAAAAAAGAAGTGTACTATCTTCGCAGAAGAGTCGTCATGCGTGTATACGAGCAATATCTAGCGGCCGCGCTGGTTCCCTTCCTGCTATTGGGCCAACTCCTCGGACCAGGCCAGGCCCGGATTCGAGTGCTTCCCAGTCATCTGGTACGACCCCAGCCCCCGCAAAAATCGCAGACAAAGACATTTACGCTGATGCAATTACCGCTTGCCCAATGGGCAAGTTACTTTTGCGCACCGGAAAACGATTGGATGAGTTCGAAGATAGAATGCTAGGTTGCAGCAGGATTTGATTCCGGATTCGAGCGGAATTCCTTCGCGCACTCGTCACAAGGGCAGATGGTTCTGAGGAATTCGTAGCTATAGATCCCTGTGGAGTGGCCGTCATTAAAACTTAGTTGAATTGCATAATTACCAACCTGCGCAGCCGATTGCGCTCGTACCTTGGGCTTGTACATCGGAAGCACAGCTGAGGCGGACGTGCTGCCAAACGAGATGGCAACTTCTTTCTTGCCCCGCTCATCGTTGCAGGTTGCACACGGGCAATTGTCGCGCAGCAACGGAAAATCGAAATGGCTTTTGTGGCCATCAGCCCAGGCGATGTCTACACCCGCACCCGTCTTGACGTGAATCTTCACGGAAATCGGCTTTCTATTTTTGTCAACGGGTAGTGGCATAGGTACGTTTCAGGAACCAGTTTACAATCTTGGACCTTTTTTGAAAAACCGGCAAAAGCGCGATCAATGGATCGATTCGGGAGGTTCGCGACGCGTGAAGCTGTAGCCGTCGCGGAATTGAAAATCCGCCCCGGGCAACCGCGTCTCCTTCTGATAGCGATAGAAGTTTCGGCCAATCCTGATCGTGATGCGTACGTCGACCTTCTTGTCATTTTCGGTGCCGTAACCGGCTAGTTGCAACGTTCCAGTGCCGGTCGCGGATAATTTGTCTAATCCAGACAGTTGATAGGTCTCCTTGGATTTTTCGCGGTCAGAAGAAACGGTAAACATGGAAATCTGCGGATCGATGGTAATTGCAGAGACTTCCTCGACAACCTTGTTTGGACCATCATCGTACAGATAATGAAATTGTAGCCCGCGACCGTCAGGCGAGAGCGTGACATCGAGCCACGTTGGCAATTTCACATGCTGATCTGACTGGTAATCACGGTATTCCAGTTCTCCTGTCCAGTTTCCGACAAACGCCTTGTACAGCTTCTCGAGCGGAACCGGGGAAGCAATTTGTGGAGCGGTTGCGCTTTGTCGCGCAGGCGAAACATGGCTGGCTAGTATCAAGAATAGTATCGGCAACAACAGCTGCGACGGTCTACGCAAAATACCTCCTGCGCCGAGATTCAAGCGACCGGGAAAGCGTTTTCTAGGGTTCTTTCCTGGATCCACAGCAATCACCGGGGGGAATGGGATTGCCGTGAGGGCAGGTCGTAGGGTGTCCAAGAAAGCTGCAAATCCTCTGGTCAAGCTCCGGGCTAATAATATGTTCGAACTTGCACGCCTGGCTATGCGCTTCGTGATCGTCGATGCGAAAGGTGTCTTTGAAAAGTCTTTCAGCGAGGCGATGGCGCCGCACGACATCGCGGGCACGATTCTTGCCGCGGTCGGTTAGCAGGACCTGGTGGTCCGCAACCTGAACCAACCGCAAATCTTCCATACGCGCCAGTGTACGGACAGGATCCACCCCGCCGGGAGTGCGGATATGTTCGACGTCAGCTGCCGTGCCTTCCTCGCCGCAGACCCAGATCTGCTCAAGCAAGTGGTCAAAGTGAATTCCGTCGTCCATGGAGATGCGCTGGTCAACGGCCAGGTGCCCGTGAACAAGCTCGATCCGCCGGTCAGCTTGTTGGGCGATGTCCGGGTCGTGCGTAACCATCAAAATCGTGTGTCCCGCGCTGTGTAACTCCCGGAACAGCGCAATGACAATTTCCTCGTTGGCTTCATCAAGATTGCCGGTTGGCTCGTCCGCCAAGATGAGTTTTGGCTGGTTGATCAGGGCACGCGCGATAGCCACGCGCTGCTGTTCGCCGCCGGAAAGCTGGGAAGGGAGATGCGTCAAGCGGCTCCCCAAACCGACACGCTTCAACGCTTCGGCTGCCTGCGTTTCATCGGTGACGCTGTGAAAATACTGCGCCAACATGACGTTTTCAAGTGCACTGAGATAGGGCACAAGGTGAAACTGCTGGAACACAAAACCAATTTTTTCTGCGCGATAACGAACAAGATCGTTTTCTTTGAGATTGGCCAGGTCGACACTATCGACAATCACGTGGCCGGAAGTGAGTGTGTCGAGACCACCAAGAATGTTGATTAGCGTGGTCTTGCCGCTGCCGGACGGCCCCATCAGCGCAACCCATTCGCCGGCTTCGACAGTAATGTTGATGCTGTCGAGAGCACGGAGCGAGCCATACTCCTTGACCAAAGATTCGATCTTTACCTGCGCACTCACGCTTCACCTCGAAACACGCTGGCAGGACGAATGGTCGCCAGACGACGAAGCGGGAACGCGCTGGCAATGGAAACAATGACCGTAAGTGCCACAGAAAAAGGATACACAATCCAGCGCGGTTGCGCAGCTACGCCAAAGACTGCCTTTCCAAGCCAGATAGAAGCGAGGATGCCGATAGCCGAGCCCACCACACCTCCGGCAATACCCATTAGGACAGCCTCTGCGAGGAACAGACGAACGACCCGACGTACGGAACCGCCGATCGCTTTCATCAGCCCAACGTCATTCTTGCGTTCTATTGCGACGTTACTCATGCCTGCCATGACGCAAAGCGAGGTCAGGAGGAGCACCAGCAATACGGTGGCAGAGAGCAAACCACTGATGCGCGTGTAAATGCGGCCCTCCGTTTCGCTGAACTGCTTCACGCCATGTACGTCGGCATCCGGTAGCTGGCGGCTCAGGGTGGCAATAAATTGCCTTACAAAATCTGGAGTGCCGGTGACACTGAGTTGAATCAGGCTGATGCGCCCGGGAAGGTCTGCAAGCGATTGAGCGGTCGCCAACTTCGTGAAGACCTGGCTATCTTCCGCACCACCTGTGGCAATGATGGCAAACACTCTGCACGATGCCGTTTTACCTTGATTCCGGAGCTGAACGGTATCGTCGGGGCGAAGCTTGAATTGCGTGGCAACTTTTGCGCCAATCTCGCAGGAAGAAGGATCGCTCTCTAGAGCAGTATCGACTGCGGTACGACGTCCGGGACGAACCTCCGTCATGCCTTGTCCTTCGGTACCGGCAATCACGGCCTGTTCGAAATGGGTCGTGCCCTCCTTGGCAATTTCTCCGATGACATACAGAAATGCTACCGCGGGAATGCGCTTTCCTTCACTTTCCTTCGGCAATTGCGCGAAAACAGTTTGATCGAGAGTTGTGGGAGCTGAGTCTTGGGCCATCTCCATTGTTGCCGATTTTGGAGCAACAATAATATTGGCGCCCAGAGCGCGGAATTCGGTGGTCAGGCGTTTCTTGGCATCCATTTGCAGATTGAGCAGCGCGGCCGTGACCGCGGCTCCTGCTCCCAGAGCGAGCAGAATCACGAACAATCGGCCGTAATTCGCGGTGATCAACCTGCGGATAATGCGCCAGAACATGGTAGTATCTGCCATCATTCGCCTCGCAAAATCGGTGCGGGTTCATATCGCGAAGCCTTGCGCAGGGGAAATGCGCTGCCTAGAAGGGTGATGGCAGCTGCAAGTGCCAGGATAATGAGCAGCACGAAAAGCTTGGGCTCAGGCGCGAATCCAAAAATCTTCATTCCGAGAATTCGTGCAAACAAGATTCCAATTGCGTATCCGATTCCGCCGCCAACAAAGGCCAGAAGCAGTTGTTCGGCAGCGAGCAGGACTGCGACCAATCCCGAACCCGCTCCGAGCGCCTTCATCAAGCCGATTTCCGTCCGACGTTCAATCACCGAAGCTGCCGCTGAGGCTCCCACAGCCAATGCGGCAGCCAGCAACGCTGCGAATGTCACCAGCCACAACAGCGTTCGCACGCGTGTGAGGACGTTGCCCTCGCCTTCGGCTACCCGTCGAATCACACGCACATCAGTGCCTTTCAGCTCCTCGCTGATCTGCAAGGCAATGGAAGAAATGTACGGGGTGCAATACCAGCGATCAAATTCCGCCGGTGTCATGGATTTCGGATCGCGCTTGGCGAATGCGTCTTCGGGCTTGGTCAGCGCGCTTACATAAAGCCGTCGGTATTGCCCCGGTTTTCCGGACATTGCCTGTACGATTCGCAAGGGAGCGACAATCGCGTCGTCTTCGGGACCTCCGGTTGAAAGGATCCCCACAATCTTCAGCGTTTTCCATCCTGTTTCATCATTCGCGCTTAAATGAACAATGTCTCCCGTCACTAGACCGTGCTTTCTTGCAAATGAAGTTCCGACTACGCATTCATCGTCGTCTCCAACAAACCACTTGCCTTCAACATTCCACCAGGGATTGGTCCTTTCAATTCCCGTCACATACGTCGAACCGTCGGGAACCTGAACGCTGTGCTCGGACCATGTTCCAATGAGGGTCGCCTTCCCGACCACACCTGGACTGGACCAATTCTTCGAGGCCGGTGACCAGGCTTCGACCGGAACCTCCAGAATCGGCGCAAAAGAGGTGATGTTGAAACGCCAGAAAATCGTCTTCAGTTTGCCAAGATCAGCTTCCGGGAGATACGACCCGGCGTTGGCCGGCCGGTAATCCACACCGCCAATTTCCAATGGCAGGGAGTCCGCCGTCGGCGTAACCAACAGGTTGGCGCCCAGTTGGCGGAATTCCTGCGCCAGGCGATCACCCACATCGAGCGAAACGCTGAGCGCGGCTGTGGCAACTGCCATCCCCAGAGCCAGTGCGGCCATCGTCAGCATCTTGCGCTTGGGACGTCGTGTAAATGAATCAGCTACGAGTCGAAGGAACATTTAGCCTGGCTAAGAAACGACCGCTCCTATTGCGGAATCTCTTCCGCAGCCTTCATCAACGCGGATACATCAATGACCACATCAGTTCCGTCGATCTGTGAAGTGAACCCGATCGGATTGCATCCACCCTTTTGTCCAATCGACGGAATATAGATTGCCGAAGCGCAGTGCCGGCAAATCACGTTCTGCCCCTCCTGCCGATATCCATCTGCACCGCAGATCAAACATGCATCGAGAGCAGTACCATAGCCATTCGGCTTCCTGATCACCATGAAACGAATCACATGGCCGTTGTCCTTCATGGTGAACAGATGCAGATTCCCGTCTTGCACTTCGGAAACGGGTATACGAACGAGATTGTTCGTCACCTCTACCAGCCGTGCCTGGGGGGGTGCGGAATTTGCCCGCGCGTAAATAAAATCAGCAGTAAGCACCATGATCACCGCTAGACTGGCTGCAGCTCCGGCAATCATCCAGGTTCGTTGGCGACGATTCTGGGCTTCGAGCAAGCGGCGTTCGGCGTCCGTCCCGACGGCTTCTTGCGCACCGGAATGCGAAGCAGACTGCCATTCCCGCAGGATCATGAGAGCAGCCGCGCCAAAGACCAGAATGAAAAAGAAAAGTTCGTTGCGAACGATCGGCCCCAGAAGAGCCATCTCTGTCTTGCTTGACGGGATCCAGCGAGCTTCGCTCAACTCGTGCAGTCCGGTAACCGCCAGTTGGATCGCAACCAAGATCAAAATCGCACTGGTCACGACGAAAAACCGGTGCAGGGGGATCTTTAGAGTGCCTTTAAAAAACAAGACTCCCACGGCGACGGCCGCAGCAATTCCTAGGCCGGTACCGATCCAGGTCTGCAGCCCTTCCGTTGATAATTCCACCGCACGCAGGATCAGTGCCAGTTCCACTCCTTCGCGTACGACCATCAGGAACACAAAGAGCGCAATTCCCCACCCTGCGGCTGCGCCTGCCCGGGAGGCGTAGGTCTCCAGTCTGGCTTCGATTTCTTTTTTCAAGGATCGGGCGATCCGATTCATCCACAGGATCATCGTCACTACGAAGAACGCCGCTACCAAAAGCAGCAAGCCTTCAAATCCGTCCTCGCTGATGCTGAAACGCTCCAAAATAATTGCAACTGCGAGACTTAGCGTGACGGCCGCGACAACGCCCCCCCAGACAAAGCGGTTCAGGTGGGATCGCCCGGTGCGGGAAAGATAGACCAAGATGATGCCGACAACCAGGGCAGCCTCGACTCCTTCACGGAGTGCGATCAGGAACGCGGAAAGCACAGGATCTCCAGTTGATAATGATTTGCAAGAACAATTCGAGCTTACTACCCCTCTTCACCTCCGTCAAGTTCACCGGTCACACCCTCCTCACGGTAGAATAGTAGCTTGCGTCTAACTTATTTACGGCCACGATGACTCTTCCTCCCACGCGCACCCTGCTCACTGGATTGTGCTGGTTACTCATGGGTATGCGTCTGGCCGCACAGAATCCTGCGACCGTACCTCCCTCTCCCGCTGCGCCAGCCAACAATCGAGACGAACAGCGTACACTCGTCAAACCTGACCCCAAGCGGGCGAAAAAGTTTGCGGACCTGGGCGCACAGTATGAAGCTGCCGGCAATTATGGAGCGGCGGTGGACGCGTATGACGAAGCGGCCAAGTATGCCCCCTTTGATGTGACTATCGTCAGCAAAGCGGTTGTCCTGCGTACGCGCCTGGTGCGCACGTATGTGGATGATGGAGAGCGGCTCGCGGTACAGGGCGATGTCGACGGGGCCGCCAGGAATTACGCGCTGGCGCTCGAGATTGATCCATCGAATGCCGTGCTGATGGAGCGCTTGAAACAGATTGAATCGATGCACGATGAAGAGCAGGAAGCGGAGGAACAGCCCGCTCGGGGATTGCCGCAAGTAATCCCGCAAAGAGTCACAAAAAGTTTCAATCTTCGCACCGACCTGCGCAACGCTTACGAACAGGTTGCGGCGGAATATGGAATCAAGGCGTCGTTCGATCCGGATCTGCCGGCGCGAAACGTGCGCCTCAAATTAACTGACGTTGATTTTGACACCGCCATGAAAGTGATGACACTGGAAACTGGGACTTTCTGGCGTCCTCTGAACCCCAAACTGATTTTCATCGCTTCAGATACCGCGGAAAAACGCAAAGCCTTCGACATGGAAATCGAGGAGACCTTTACCCTGCCATCCTCGGTCGATTCGGCGGAGATGACTGAACTGGCTCGCGCACTCAGGGAGTTAACAGGCGCGCAGCATATCCAGCAATCGGTCGCGACCAGAACACTGACGATTCGCGACAGCGTCCAGCGCGTCAAGCTGGCCGGCGCCATCATTCATCAGATCGAGCAGGCCAAGGGAGAAATGCTGCTGGAAATTCAGCTGGTCGACGTGGACCGCAACACGGCCTTGAATCTGGGTATAACACCTTCCACCAGCATCCGGCTCATTACCCCAGGCCCGGGCCTCGCAGATCAATTGCGTTCGGCACAGAGTGTGACGCAACTGCTCACCCTGCTCGCTACGATTTTTGGTTCGCCCGTGGCAGGAGGCGCAGTCACGACACTTTCTTCCGTAATTCCCCCGTTGACCGTCATCGGTGGAGGCAAGACTACCTTTTTGCTGACCCTGCCCAGTGCGACGGCAAATTTTGCACAGGGTTTGTCACTGGTTCAAAGCTCAAGCGACGTCCTGCTGCGCGCACAGGATGGTAAGCCAGCGACATTTTTTGTGGGAGACCGCTACCCCATCACGCTTTCCCTGCTCTCGGCGAGTATCGGCTCGAGCGGTTCGGCCGCGAGTTCGATCAGTGCGGGCGCCACAGGACTGGGCACAACGATTAACGAGCAGACGTTCACGGTAGGCCAGGGCCCAGTTGCGCTGGTCTCAGCGGATTTCCGCTCCGCGGATACGCTCGACCTCGCGGTCATCAATCAGATTGATAACACGGTCTCCATCTTGTTGAATCAGGGCGTCGGCGCAGTCTCTCAGTTTGCACCCGCGGTCGGCTCTCCCATCAGCCTCGGCAATGCTCGCACGTCTGTGCCTGCGATTCCTGCCGCTATCGCATCAGGAATCTTTGATACAAAGAGCAACTCGTTCCCTGACTTGCTGGTTACCGATCCTGTGAACAATTCGGTGGACGTACTGCTGGGCAATGGAGATGGAACGTTTGCCGTGCTGAAAAATACGATCCCGGTGGGAAACCAGCCGAGCGCAATTGTCACGGGTACGTTTAACACCAAGAATAACGACAGCAACGTCGGCTTCGTGGTCACAAATTTCAAAGACAATACTTACTCTGTTTTTAACGGAAATGGCGATGGAACGTTTACACAGGTAACCGGTTCTCCATTCACTATTCCTAATGGCGCGACTGGTCCCATTGCGATGACGACTGCCGATTTCAATGGCGATGGCTATCCTGACCTGGCCATTGTCGAGCAGAGTTCCAAGGTTGTCACCATTCTTGCCGGGAACGGCAACGGGACGTTCACACCATTCAACAAATCACCCTACGCGGTAGGAAACCTTCCCGTATCGATCGCGACAGGCGCTCTGACCAGCAGCACCGGGCCAGGGCTGGCCATCGTAAATCAATCCGACAACTCGATCACCTTGCTCGACGGCAACGGCGACGGGACCTTCGTGACCGACGCCAGCTCTCCGCTCAAAACAGATACGACGCCGACCGGTGTAACGATTGGGAATTTCCTTCAGTCCTCGAGCAGCGGAATTGCAGTCGCCAATTCCGGAGCAGGGACTGTAACGGTTTACGTGAATCTGGGAACCGGATACATTCAGGCCCTGGAACAAGCGGTCAATGCAAACCCGATCGGAATCGTCTCGGGAAGCTTCAGTAACAGCTCCTATCCGGACGTTGTGGTCACAAATGACCTTTCGGGCTCCGCCGGTACCGTTACCCTGGTCATCAGTCCTACCAGTTTAATTGCCGGCACAAGCAGCACCGCACAGGTCCCCTATCCAGGCTCGGAATACATCGATATTGGCGTAAAAGTGAAGGCCACCCCTACCCTTCACCCAAACAAGGAAGTGACGCTCGTTCTCGATTTCGATATCAAAGCACTGACAGGGAATAGCATCAACGGCATCCCCATCATCTCCAGCCGCACTCTTACACAGACTGTCCGGTTGAAAGAAGATGAAACTTCCTTGTTGACGGGTTTGCTCGACAATGAAGAAACAAAATCGATTAATGGCGTCTACGGATTGGCGAAGATACCGGCCATCGGCTATCTGTTTGGTACCCGAAACAATACGTTGCAGGATACGGAGCTGCTGGTCCTGATCACGCCTCGGAGAGTTCGCCAACCGAATCGCATTTCGAAATCACTCTATGCAGGAATGGGTGATTCGAGCGGGCGTGGCGCCGTCGGCGCCAATGCGCCTACTCCTCCGCCAGCGATTCAGCCGGAAACACCGCCCCAGCAGCCGGTTTCGGAACCGCCAGCAAATCCGCCATCAGGAGAACCTGCTCCTCAACCGCAGCCTAACGAACCGAATCAGCAGCAACCTCCGCCGCAGCAACAGCCCCCTCCACCACCCGAACCTCAGCCTGCGCCTGCAGAGCCAAATCCGCCACCCAACAACCCTCGGCCGGAGCCGGAACCGAGCCCAAATCAGACACAACCTCCCCAGTCGTAAGACCGGTTCTGCTGATTACCTCGGGATCGGCCTTTATGAAGAGGTTAGGGCAGCGGATCAAACACAACGACAGGTTGATATGTTCTGGGAACGACAGCTTCTGCGATCGCCAACAATTTATTTTCCCGGCTGAACACGCGTAAGCGGGGTGGTTGAAGAGAGCCTGTTTCTAGCTCGGTCGTCGCACCTGGCGGCAGTTCCGAGTATCCAGGCTGCACCTGGGAGGTCATGACGGTAAACTTCCCGCCGTGTCGTATGCGCCGTTCGAGTACGGGTAACACATTGGCGCGTGGATAGTTTGCCAGCAGGTTCTCGAGCGGGATCATCCGGTCCTTCAGCTTGCCCTCACGTGCTGCTGCAGCGAGTTCTTCTATGGTGCTGGCTTGTTCGATGGAAAATTCTCCGACTGCGGTACGACAAATTTCCGTCAGATGCGCGCCACACCCCAGCTTCTTGCCCATCTCGTGGGCCAATGAACGCACATAGGTCCCTGAAGAACATTCAATCGTGAACCGCGCAACACTGCCTTCGATCCCCGTGAGGCGAAATTCAAACAGCTCCACATCCGCAGGCTTCAGTTCGAATTCAACCTTCTTGCGTGCCAATTCGTATGCCGGGCGCCCTTGAACCTTTTTTGCGGAGAATTGGGGCGGAATTTGGGCAAATCTGCCCATCGATTGAGCGGCAAAGGCTTCGAGTTGCGTTCGATCAAGTTGCGGGGCGGAATCAGGACCCTGGGCATTGCCCTCCGAGTCGTAGGTGTCGGTCGCAAATCCGAAGCGAAATCCAGCGGTGTAGCGTTTCCGTCGGCCGGTGTAGAAACGGACCAGCCGCGTCGCCTTACCGAGTAGCAACACCAGGACTCCGGTAGCGAGAGGATCGAGTGTGCCCAGGTGGCCAATCTGGCGAAAACCTGCCATATGACGAACTGCATCCACAACGTCATGTGAAGTGCGGCCCTGCGGTTTATGAGTTACCAGCGCGCCATCAAATGGCGCAGGTTGCGGCTGCCGTGGCATCAATCCCTTTCAGTTCGAAACAGAACGGTTCGCTTGAATTCCCGAAGATCGCCTGATTTTCTTTGCACTGACTATTCGGTTGGTGTGGGGTTCTTCTTTACTTCCTTCAGCAACTGCTCAATGCGTTCGACGTGCTCCTGCGAGACGTCCAGCACGAAATGAAGCTCGGGAATGCGCCGCAGTTGCAGACGTTCCACTAATTCCTGCCGGATATATTTCGAGGCGTGGTCCAGCGCTTTAATCGCGTCGCTTTGCTCTTTGGACGTCGCGTTGCGCACACTCACAAAAATGCGCGCGTGCTTCATGTCCGGTTGTACCCGTACTTCGCTGACGGTTACCGAAGTTTCCAAACGCGGATCCTTCAGCTCTCCTGCCAGCATGGCGTTAATTTCGTGGGCAATTTCCTCACCTACGCGTTCATGCCGATGATTGTCGGGACTCATGCGATTCCGTTCCTGTTGCGGCGCGGCGAAAAGTACCGCCGGCCGATGCAAAAATTTAAAGCAAATCTACAGAGTGCCCAATCAGCACTGGACCGAGCTGGCGGTCGGCCTCGGCTAGTACGATCTGCAAAGATTCTTCAACAAGCTGCTCCTCGTTGGCAAGTGTCACTATTCCCACCACCGAGCGTTGCCATGTGTCCTCAAAATCCAGTTCAGCCACCGCTACATTGAATTTCGCCCGCAACCGTTCCTTCAAGCTTCGCAATACTTGCCGCTTGTCCTTTAGGGATTGGGCTTCGGCGAGATGTAGCTCTAATGTAAGAAGTCCAACCGGCATTGCTTTCTCCGGTACGGGAGCGCCTCAGACGCAAGGGGAACTATTTGCGCCCGGCCGAGGCGGTGCCCTGAGCGGCTGCTTCCGCAGCCGAGAGTTTTACAACCTGGAAACACTCGATGATGTCACCGATCTTCACATCATTGAAGTTGGAGATACCTAAGCCACACTCAAATCCAGTGCGCACCTCACTGGCATCATCTTTAAAGCGCTTCAAGGAACTCAGTTTCGACGTGTAGATTACCGCGCCATCGCGAACTACGCGTGCTTGCGCGTCGCGCTTCATAATTCCATCGACTACATAACAACCGGCAACTGCGCCCGAGCCCTTGATGCGGAATACGTTGCGAACCTCGGCGCGGCCCAGGTAGGTTTCCTGCAACACCGGTTCGAGCAACCCATCCATGGCCTTCTTGATTTCGTCGGAGACTTCATAAATGATCTTGTGCGTCCTGATATCGACGTGCTCCTGTTGGGCTAAATCGAGTGCCTTGCGGTCCGGTCGTACCCCGAAGGCGATGATGATCGCCCCGGAGGCGGATGCGAACAACACGTCATTCTCAGTGACAGCGCCGACTCCGGCACTGATAATTTTCAGCTTTACGAGATCCGTAGACAGTTTCGGCAACATCTCGCCCAGAACTTCAGCTGAACCCTGCACGTCTGCCTTGATGACGATTGGCAGTTCCTTTACTTCGCCCGTCTTCAGCTGCTCATGCAATTGATCGAGAGTGATGCGTCCGCCGGAACTGGCACGCAATGCGGCATCGCGCTGCTTGCCCTGGCGATATTCCACGACGTGACGAGCTTTCGCTTCATCGGTCACTTGGAAGTGGTCACCCGCTTCCGGTACGCCTTGCAAGCCCAGAACTTCGACCGGGGTCGAGGGAGGTGCCGTTTTTACCGGTTTACCGCGTTCGTCGAATAACGCGCGAACTTTTCCGAATACCGAGCCGGCAATGAAAAAGTCGCTGATCTGCAGCGTGCCATTCTGCACCAGAATTGTGGCCACAGGTCCGCGTCCGCGATCCACTCGCGATTCGAGAACTGTACCCGCTGCCGGCGCGTCGGGATTCGCTTTCAACTCTCGCAAATCCGCAACCAGCAAGATAATTTCCAGCAATTTATCCAGGCCTTTTTTCTGCTTCGCGGAGACTTCCACAAATTCCGTATCGCCGCCCCATTCAGCGGGCATCAACGCCAATTCACTCAGTTGACGCTTCACCCGCTCCACTTGCGCTTCGGGCTTGTCAATCTTATTGATCGCAACGATGATCGGGACGTTGGCCGCTTTCGCATGATCGATGGCTTCACGGGTCTGCGGCATAACACCGTCATCGGCTGCGACGACCAGAACCACAATGTCCGTAACCTTCGCTCCACGCGCACGCATGCGGGTAAACGCTTCGTGACCAGGCGTGTCCACGAACACCACGGCGCGCTCGCCGACCTGTACCTTGTACGCACCAATGTGCTGCGTGATCCCGCCCGCCTCGCCGGCAGCCACATCTTCGGCGCGAATCGCGTCGAGCAAGCTGGTTTTGCCGTGATCGACGTGCCCCATGACGGTCACAACCGGAGGACGTGGCTTCAAATTCTCCTTGGTTTCTTCCTGTGCGACCTCTAGAACCATTTCTTCTTCAAATGAGACTACGCTGACCACGCCGTTGAACGATTGCGCCAAGTCCGTTGCCGTTTCTACGTCGAGCGCCTGGTTGATGCTTGCAAACACTCCGCGATCGAGCAATGTCTTCAGCAAGTCCTTGGCACGAATATCCAACTTTTCCGCCAGTTCGCGGATGGTAATTCCCTCGGTCAGCGTGATGTCCCGTGGCGGACGCGGTTCCGGTGGTGCAACTGGGATAGCAACACGCCCACCGGCTCCCGGACGCTGCCGAGTTGGATGGAGCTTCCGCTCGCCTTCAATTTCGCGTTTATCGGCAGTTGGCCGTTGCCTTTGCGTGGGTTTGCGCGTGTAGAGCGGTTTGCCGGGCTCTGCCTTGGGCGACATCTTGTCTGGAAACGGCGGCAACATGGCCGGACGCCCAGGCGTGCGCGGACCAGGCCGTGAGCCCATCGGCACTGCACCGGGCCTCTGGCCAAAGGATCTCTCACCCGGGCCGCCGGGTCTGCCCTGTCCTCCGGGGCCGCCCGAACTGTTCGGACGCGGAGTGTACGGACGATTGCCCCCTTGACCCTGACCACCTTGCGGTCGCATCGGCTGACCAGGTCTTGGGCCACTTTGACGTTGCTGGCTCCCCGGAGTCGTTCCCGGAACGGGCCCTCGATTTCCCATGCGTGTCGGCATGGGAGGACGCGGTGGTTGCGCGGGGCTCGCCGGGCGAAGCGGTTGCCCCGGCGTCGCAGGGCGTGCTTGTGCACTGGGCTGCTGGGGACGTGCGCCTTGCGTCGGGCGAGATACAGGCGGCTGAGAAATTGCTGTTCCAGGACGAGGCCCAGCTGGAGGTTGGCCGGCGGTCGCAGGACGGGGGGGCTGTCCCGACGGAGCGGTTACTGGGCGCGGCGATTGTGCAGCGGTTTGTCCAGCAAGAGGGGCTGCAGCTGGTGCAACTGGAGCAGGAGGTCTCGCGACGGGTGTTGTCGGGGCAACAGGCGGAGCTGCCGGAGGCGGGGGCGTCGCGGGCTTCGCCGCTGGGGGAGCTGCCGCGGGCACGGGCGGACGAACCACGGGCGCAGGCGTAACAGCCGCTGGCGGTGCCGCCACCGCGGTCGGTGGGGCTGCAGGAGTCAAGGGCTTCGCGGCAACTGGAGGAACTGCGGCAGGCGCTGCGGGAGCTGGGCGACGTGCTGCTGCCTTCGCTGCCGCTTCTTTCGCCGTGCGTTCCGATTCCTCGCGTGCTTCCGCGTCAGCCTCTGACTTCAGGCGCTCGCGCACCTTTTCCGCAACGTCCACGGCGATCGAGCTGGAATGTGTCTTCTTTTCCGTTACGCCAAATCCCGGTAGCAGGTCAATAATGGCCTTGGCTTTGACCTCGAGTTCACGGGCGAGTTCATTGATACGTACTTGGGATGCGTCATTCATGCTTCGTTAGGAATTTTTCTCTTCCTGCTGCTCCACCGGCTTACTTGCATCCGGCGTTTCAACGGCGGCAGAGGATTCCTCTGCCGGGGATTCTTCAGAAACTGTTTCGGCGGCGGCAGTCTCTTCCACGGGAACCTCTTCAGCAGCCGGTTCCTGTGCAGATGCTTCTTCTGCAGTACCTTCCACTTTTTCCGCCGCATCTTCCACGATCTCGTCCGAAGTTTCTACGGCGCCTTCGACGCTTGTCGCGGAAGCAGCCGATTCACCGCTTTCATAAAAGCGATTTACGGCCTGATAAATCTTGTCAATCATTTTTTCGCCGATGCCCGGAATCTCCATCAATTGCTCCGGAGTCATGCTGGCGAGTTTCTCGAGGTTCGTGATGCCCGCTGCTTCGATCTTCTCGATGGTCTTCGGGCCGATTCCCGCCAAAACCGTAAGAGGGGTAGTCGGCGCGGTCAGCGCGGTCATCTGGTCTTCGATCTCGCGGCGCTTCTCTTCTTCGCTCTTGATGTCGATATCCCAGCCAATTAATTTGCTGGCCAAACGGACGTTCTGTCCCTTTTTGCCAATTGCCAGCGAAAGCTGTGAATCCTCGACGATGACTTCGAGCTTGCGGTTTTCCGGGTCAGTTACCTGAACGCGGGTAACCTTGGCCGGACTCAACGCCTTCTGCGCGAAGGCAACGGTTTCTTCGTTGTACGGAATGATGTCGATTTTTTCGCCACGCAATTCGCGGATGATGGACTGTACCCGCATGCCCTTCATACCCACGCAAGCGCCTACCGGGTCAACGTCCTTGTCACGACTAGCCACGGCCACTTTCGTACGTTCCCCGGCTTCACGAGCGGCGGCGCGAATCTGCACGGTACCGTCATAAATTTCAGGCACTTCCATTTCGAACAGCCTTTGCACCAGGGCTGCATCCGCACGGGACACGATTACTTGCGGACCCTTTGCAGCACGATCGACGGTTCGGATCACGACGCGCAAACGCTCGCCAATATTGTAAGTTTCCAATTTTGATTGTTCGCGCTTGGGCAAGCGGGCTTCCGTCCGGCCCATATCCACAATCAGATCTGGACCCTCGGCACGCTTGACAATTACGGTTACAAGTTCACCCGCGCGAGTGTGATATTCATTGAAAATCGTATCTCGCTCCGCTTCGCGCACTTTCTGCAAAATCACCTGTTTGGCAGTCTGTGCGGCGATGCGTCCGAGAACATCGGTGGGCTTCGCAGTTAAAATTTCGGTGCCCACGGTTGCGCCAGGGTGCTTTTTCTTGGCTTCATCGAGACTCATTTCGCGCTTCGGATCAGCCACTTCCTCGACGACGGTGTAGACGGAATAAACGTCGACCTGGCCCGTTTCCTGGTTGAACTTGCTGCGAAGATCCTCTTCGGTCTTATAAAATTTGCGGGCAGCCACAACCATGGCGTCTTCGATGGCAGAAATCACCACCTCCGGTTCAATGTGCTTCTCCCGGCTCAACATTTCAATTTGTTGATAGAGCAGATTCGCCATTTCCTCGTCCTAAAATTCGACAACCAAATTAGCTTTCCGTATCGTGTCGAGCGGTATATCCACGATGCGAGCTTCTTTGCCCTTCAACTCCATGCGGACTTTTCCGTCCGCGAAACCCTTCAAACGGCCTTCAAAAAAATTCATTTCGCCGATGTGCTCGGTAGTTGCTATTTTCGCCAGCCGGCCTTGAAAGCGCTCAAAATCGGCTGCCTTCTTCAGAGCACGATCCATACCGGGTGAACTCACTTCGAGTACATAACCCGGACCTGGGATCAATTCCTCCACGTCCAGAATTACGCTCAGCTGCTTGCTCACCAGCTCGCAATCCGCGTGGCTTATCTTGGGATAAGGACTCGGTGTTGTCTCGCCCTCAGCCCCCCCCACCTGCTTTGCAGGGGGTACCCGGTCGATGTACACCCGTAGGAAGCGCTGCTTGCCAACCTTCCATTCGACATCCACGACTTCCAAGCCTTCCGAGCCAGCTACTCTCTCGGCGGCCTCGCGGACCTTTTCCAAATTCACGCAGAGACTCCACGGCCTACGCCGGTTTAAAGCTCAGTACCGCCGGCGGCAACAAAAAAGTGGGCTTGCGCCCACCCTATGATGCGACCCGATTCCAGAGCGAAAATAGAGTATATTCTCCAAACACGGTAAAAGCAAGGCACCCTGGCGGAGCCGCCCGGCAACTGCTCGATAGCGAATGGAACCTTCCCACCTATCGGCAACCAGCCCGCTAGCCATCACCAATAGAAGAGGTTATCTCTATGAACTTCCATAGCAACGGCAGACTCTGTCTCCCATTGCGCATTCTCACATGATGTTCAATAGCCTCTCGCAAAACGCCATCATGACCAGCGATATTGGTTTCGTGAACCTGGCCGCAGCCAGCGCGGCAACCAGCATGCTCATGCGGGGTTACACCAGTGTGCGGAATCTGGGCGGACCGTCCTTTGGCCTTAAGAAGGCAATGGACCGCGCAATCCTTATCCCGGCAAACTCGGCGTGGTGGAGAACGGCGCACTCGCGGATTTGCAGCTCGTGGACCGGGATCCGATCGCAAATAGCAAGGTCCTCGAAGACGCCGACAAGCGCCTGCTGGTCATCATGAAAGACGGAAAAATCTACAAGAACAGCCTGGGCGGCCTGAAATAAGACTTCCTGCCCTGCGTTGCCTGCGTCCGCGCGACGCGAAGCAGACGCGGGACACGGGATTTTCAGGACTCAGGCGTTCGCCGGGGCGGGACGAAAAAAAAGGCCGCCATTTCTGACGGCCCTGTTCTCTGTGTTCGAATGAACGCTGAATTTACGGCTTTGTCGGTGGAGGTGTCGCCGGCTTCGGAGTCGTCGCTGGCTTTGCTGGCGCTGGTTTTGCTGTCGCACCGGCTGGATATGCCTGATCGTACAGTTTGATGATTTCGTTCGTTACATCGATGTTTGTGGAAGCATACAGAATCGGTGAATTTTGTGCCGAGGAATCAAAGATCGCGACGTATCCATTCTCCCGGGCGTAGCGATCCAGAACGTCGATCATCTTCCGGCCGATGCGGTCCACAACTTCACCCTGCGCTGCGTTCACGTCTTCCTGCATTTCGTTCTGCTTGCGCTCAAGCTGCGCGGCCATCCGCTGGCCCTGCGCCGTAAGGCGTTGCTTTTCTTCTTCACTCAACGTTGCAGAGCCGGACTGCAGTCTCTGCCGCAGATCGTTAATCTGCTTATTCAGGCCTTCTAGCTCATTCTGACGCGAAGCAAACTGCGCCTGCAAATCCGCCGAAGCTTGCTTCCCTTCCCCGGTCGTTACGATGGCTTGTCGCACATTGATAACGCCAATCTTGCTACCGCTGGCGGCTCCCGCCGCGGCTTGCGCATGAACTGCTATCGTGCCCAAGAGGGCCGCCGCTGCCAGCGCAACTGTTCGAATCACATTTCTGGAATTCACTGTATTCTCCTTGTTCATTTCCGGGTGCGTCTTTCGCTCCTCGCTTGAGCGACCAACGAAATGACATCCCTTGGATTACGTAACCGTTTTTAGCGGCTAAAACTCTTGCCTATCGGATCACCGGGAATCGCACACTTCCGGCGTTCTCAGTCGATTTCTCTCTGCACTTCCTTGCACAGGGTCTACAGGGAGGCTTACAACCACGTCAACGCAAACATGGAAGTATAACTGACTCCGCGAGATCCCTGCAATCCTCAGCCGAACGAGTGACCCTTCCCTTGTGATCGCCTCTCGAGCGGATACGCGCCGCACGCCTGCCCCCTCCCTATTTCGGTACGGGCAGGAAAAGCACGCGATTGTTGTTCTGATCGACGACGATCCCAATGCTGTTCACGATATCCATGGCAATGGGGAACTGCGAAAGACTACTGATGCTCTGCGTTTCCCTGGTCTGAAAGGTCTGTGTATCCACGACCGAGGTCGTGTTCGACGTCGAATTGATCGTCATGAGTGCGCCGGTGTTGTAGTTGAGAGCCACACCATACGGATTGATCCCGACGCGAATGGTCTGTGTGCTTCCCGAATCGGGGTTAAACGCGTAGATGGCATTTTGCTGCGTCGAGGTCGCGTAGAACAAGGCGTTGGAACCAGTGGTTGAAGTCGAGGTTGCCTCAGACTGGTCAAAGGCCAAACCGGTCAGGGCCGCACTGAGCGCATTCACTGACGCGCTCGTGCTGCGCGCTGGCGGCTGGGTCGAGAGGTTGATGACGTCCAGACCCGCTGTGGCAGCGGTCGTACCTGAATTTTGCAGCAGCGTCACGACGGCGATTCCACGGTTCGTATCTACCGCAATTGCCGTTGGTGCTCCGCTCACTGCGATCGTTGTTGGACTTGGACTCGTGTCTGTTACCGCTCCGGAAAGCAAGACGGTCAAGTCGATCGAGGTAACGGTATTTGAACCGTTGTTTGCAATCAGGGCGTAAGCATGATCCGGGTCCATCGCCACCCCTAACGGGGAAAGCCCCACAGGTACATAATTCTCTGTTGTCGTGGTTGTGACACCGCCACTGGTCGTGCTGATGGTGAAGGACAGAAGCTTCATCGATTCGGGATTACTCGTGTCTAGAATCGATGCGGTTCCTGTCGGGGTAGCCCCACTGTTTGCGACGACCGTGTAGCCAAGCCGCGACAGGGTGGCAATTCCGATCGGGTTCGCTCCGACCGTTACCGTATTCAATATTGAAGAGTAGGGTGCAATCGATCCGTCCATCTTCTTGTAGCCAGCCGGGTCAATGGCAATCGAAGTGACGCTATTGCAGGCATAGTTTGTGACAAAAGCTACCTTCCGCGTCTCATCGATGGACACGCCTTCTGGACCTTGCGGAAAGGCAGCCGTTGGCTGGCAAGCGGATGTCAGGTCGAGGATTCCGACTGCGAACAGATCGATTGAATTTGAAACCAGTCCACCGGGAAGTGCAACATCCAGGGCATAGTCGTGGGCAACGGTCAGCATCGAAGCAGGGATCGTCACATCCACTTCGCTGTCACTGATCCATGTTGTGCAGAACGTCCCCGGATTAGAAGCACAGCTTCCTGACTGTTGGGTGTCGAGGCGCACTCCCCAGGTGCCTGTCGGCGCTGAAGTTCCGAAGCCTTGTCCGAAAACCTTGATCTGGGCCGTGTTATTGAGCGGCACGGCCTGGGCCATACACGTCAACTCAGGATATGTGGGATTGCACGTTGACGGATGGTACAGGCCATCCACTGACGACAGCGTTGGCTGTGCATTTGGGATTCCAGCGCTGACAACCTGTA
The DNA here is from genome assembly GCA_963723725.1 of Candidatus Acidiferrales bacterium. Taxonomy (GTDB): domain Bacteria; phylum Acidobacteriota; class Terriglobia; order Acidiferrales; family UBA7541; genus Acidiferrum. The sequence goes on along the minus strand of CAVRSA010000003.1, from coordinate 280,532 downwards.
TGTTTTGAATCGTCACAGGCTTGAACATATTGCTCGGATCTAGATTTAGATACGTCAGCGTGTTGCTGCCAGCGTTCGCAACAAGTACATTTTTTGTCTTGGGGTCATAGGTCATCGGTCCGTTTACCGTGACAGGAACCGTTTGACCCGCTGGCGTATAACTCCCCGTGCCAACCTGGCCGGTCAGAATCGCCTGGATGATTCGGTAGGGCTGCGTTGTTGTGCCGCTGCCAGGACCGCCCGGACTAATCAGCGAAATTGCATTGTCGGAGAAATTCGGACCGCTATTCACGCTCGGATCGTAAGCAATCAGGACGTCCGTGTTGGGATCAAAGGCTACCGATCGGAATCCGATTTCCGGTGCGCCGGCCGGCGTGGGTGAGCAGGTCTGGCAACTTCCCGCCGTTAGCGTAAGTGTAGTGACAGTCTGATCCAGGGTTGCGATGAACCCGATCTGCTGAGAACTGTCGTTGTAATCGGCCCAGGCAAAAGTCCGGGTTTGTGGATTGATCGCCGCACCTGTTGCGAAAGCACCCGTGTTGAAGGAATAGTAAGGAGTGCCGTACTCGATCTCTCCCGGCATCGAGGATGTGTTGGTTTCTGTTTCGTCCGCTGTTCCTGGTTGCGAATACGAGAACGTGTAAGGATCAATCACGCTACCCGGGATAACCTGAAACGTTCCGTTCAGGTCAGCAGGTAATAGTCCGGAAACAATGACGGTGCCGCCAAGCGCGGGGTTAATTCCGTGCGGCGTCAAGGTGATGATCTTGGTGATTCCGGCAGTTCGCACCGCTCCGCTCGTCCCGTTCGCAACTGCTGGAGCGATCTTCGCGGTTGTTCCCTGCTGCAATAGATCGACCACCGACGTTGATCCAGATCCACCCGGTGTCACGTAGGCCAGCGGCGCGTTTGGTTGCATGACAACTTGTGGTGTTCCTCCGGTAACGAGCGACACAGGCGCGGTTACACAGGGTGGTGTCTTCCCGGACAGGAAGCAGGCATGGGTGTCCGAACCATCCAGATTCGGATTCACGTCCACGATGAATGCGATATTTGTGTTCTGGTAGGTGACAACCCCAAGGTGCGTTCCGGGATCGACTCCAAAGGAATAGGGAGTGGGCAGTCCGACAGCCCCGGGTTGTCCGATCAACGTTGCCAGATCCACGGGAACGGTACCCACTAACGTGGCGGAGGTCGGCGCGTTTAACGCATAGAGACCCAGGGTGTTGTCCAGACTGTTGACGACGATCCCCAGGTCCTGTCCGGTATAACCAGCGAGATTAATTTGATTATCAATCGCAATACTGGTCGGTGCGTTCCCGGTGGCGAACGATCCGGCGGGATTCGGTGTTCCACTTGTGAGATCAATGAACTGTACTTTGTTAATTCCCTGTTCCGTGATTACCGCAAAACCCTTGGGTGAATCCAGAGCAATACTGCTAGGCAAGGCGTTTGCCGGCAGAGCCTTGGTCGGAGGAAATGGCTGCGGTGGATTCACTGCCGGATGGTAGGTCGAGTTCAGGTCGGTAAACGTCGGTTGAACGGCGATGTTGGTCGTCACAATCGGGAAAAGCGGCAACGAACTCTGCGCAACATCGCTCTGCACCGATACTTCGAACAAACCGGGCGTTGGAATCTGACTGCCCTGGGGAGTTCCGACCAGAACGCGCGGTCCAGAACTTGCTTGGTTGACCACATCGGTTACGCCAGCCAAGAGCAGCTTAACAATCGGTTGACCGGTCGGGCCAAAATAGCCTCCATCAATAGACAGAGTCGCATTCTGTCCCTGGGGGAAACTATCGGGCACAGCTGCAACCAGCGCCGGACTGGCAGGCACGAGTTGTACGGGACAGGCGATCGAGGCCGTGGTTCCGCTGGCGTCGAGAGTCCTCACGCAGGGCGGCGTTGCCGTAACCTGGCACGAACCACCAGTGGAGTTACACGGAATTCCGGTCACCGTAACCTGACCAGTTCCGAAGGTTCCGAGTAACTGCGGAGTCAAACGGATTCGGGTCATGATGGATGCATCGCAGGTGACTACGGGCGTCACTCCTGTCGCCGATGGCGTGCAGTATTGCAAACTCACAGGAATCGTGAAGATATTTGTGTTGGGAATGAGTGAAGGTGAGTTCGATCCAGGCGGCGTAAAATAGATGCTCGTGGTATTCAGGAAATTGTGCGCATCGAGCCAAATATCCTGGTTGACTCCGCCGGCAGGAATGGTTGACGGATAAATGGAATTAAACGTGATGGGGTTGGTCGTGGCATTAACAAGGGTAATCGTCGCATAGGAATAGTGAACCGTATCGGCCTGTGACCACACCACCGCATACACTGTCGTTGCCGGAGTCGAGACGCTTCCCGACGGCACGGTATTCGTGGGTAGGGTAGCCGGAGCCGTGAAAATACCGTTGTTGTCAATCGATCCGCAGGTTGGACTGCATACATCGGACAAAGGGTTTGCGGTCTGATCGTTTGTATTGCTCGAACTGGAATTCGGCTGAACCAATTTCCACTGCTGGCCGGTGGCCGGTGAATTGAGGAACGACGCGCTTAGCGAAATTTGCTGGGCGGGCGTCAAGCCAACCGGAACTGTTGCCGTCGCTGGGGTGACCGTGACTCGAATACCGGAGTCCAGTGATACTGTCGTTGCTCCTGTCTTGCTCTTGTTTGCATCCGCTTCGGCTGTGAACGTAAGGGTCGGCGCCGGGTTCGGGAAATTCGAGAGGGGAGGTGCGGTATAGGTCAAGACGTTTGAACCGTTGGTGGTGGTGATCACCCAAGTCCCGACCGAGCCGCCGTTCAGCGTCGAACCGCTGGTGCAGGTTCCCGTTATCGCTTTCGGGTTCGGAGTCGTCGAAGTCGGCAGCGGGGTATATGAGTATTGGCAGGTCCATGTCGAAACCGTTGTGGTCGTGCTTCCACCTACCGTCGCGGTAAACGTCTGCACTTGTCCCGCAATGACCACAATGGCCGTCGGGCTTACCGTCACGGTAATGACGTTGGGGCCTGAGCCGCTGCACCCGTTCAGCACCAGAATCGCGCCGCACAAAATTGCCAACGCGGTGTATTGAAACGCTCGAAACTTCATAACGGACATCTCCCCTAAATGGGCGCTACAGGAATTTCCGCACCCTCTTGCCTATTGTTTTGCCTGGTCTTTACTTAATCTCGTCTGAGTGAGATGCGAACTTCGCTTCTCTTCGTTGTTTCCTCATCGCCTAGAACGTCCTGCTCACGGTAAACCGGAACGTGCTGGCTGGTTCAAAGTAGTTCAATCTGCCCGGGTTCTGGATAATCGGCTGCAATGGCGTCAAGACGATCGGGCTGCACTGCTTCGGGTGGAGCGGATCTGTCAGACCCAGTGCCTGGCATTGCAAATAGAGATTGTCGGGATTGTAGATGTCGTACGGCGCGACAAGCGTGGTATGCAATCGCAACGGGTTATACGCATAGTAAATTCGGAACGGAGCCTGAACGACCGGCAGATTCACAATGAACTCAATGCCGGTCGACATTCTCAACTTGAAGTTCGTTCCGGAGGCGATTGCCAGCTGTTCCTGCTGATTGGCCAGCGGGAAGGTCTGGTTAATATTTGCCACACCTGTGGGATCCAGGCGCAATCCGTTTTTCTGCAATATTCCATCCGTTCCCGTATCGACGAACAGCGACATCGCTACCGGTCCGGCGATCGGAATTCGGTATTCGAAGTTGAAGACGCCCTGTGTATCGCCCCCGGGAAACGCAATCGTGTAAGCCACAACCGGCACAGTCAACGTGTAGATTCCGCCGTGGTAAGGGATGGTGATCGGCTGATTGACGACGCTAGGAATAAACGTAACCGGTGAAATCGCGCGGATATCGAAGCCTCTCAGGTCGTTTTCACCGCCCATGTAGAAGCGGCTGTACGGCGGCACTTCCTTACCGCCATACCCGGTCGTAAATGCACCCAGAACGCGGAAACCAACCGCATTGCGGCGGTGATTGATCGGATGGAAATACGTGTACATTCCGGTGTTGGTGATGGTATTGACGTTGCCACCAATCGGTCCGCCGGTAAATGCCAGCGAGTAGAAGTAGCTCTTTCCGGATGTCGCGTTGATGGGACTGTTCAGGGTGTTGTGATTCAGCGAAGCGGTAATCGTACTCGCAATGATGCCATCGAGTGCGCTGGGCCCGGCAATCGCCCGGTACTGCAATTGCGTAAACAGCAGGTTGGACGCGTCGTTGTAGGTGGTGATGTTTGTCCGCGTCAGACCATACGTTAGCGACAAGCGGGTGAATGGCAATTTCTTCCACGGATAACTGGCGAATGCGGTAAATCCCGTGCTGTTCTGATTGTAATTCTGAATATATTGCGGGTTGATACTGACCGCTTGCCCGGTTACCAGCGCGGCCTGTTGCGCCTGGTTGTATTTGTACAACGAAGAGAAAATGGTAAAGCCGCTTGAAATCGGACGATCAAACAGATACGGCTGCGTGAATCCGAACATGAGGTTGCGCTGGTATTGTCCGACCTGCGCTGACAATGTCAACGTCTCGCCCAAGCCGAGGAAATTGTTGGTCTGATACGTCAATCCGATGAAGCCGCCGGACAGTCCGCTTACGCCGCCCTGCAATCCGATCGACTGTTTGCCCTTCTCCTTCAATTTCAGGAGCAGGTCAACGGTTCCTTCTTTGGTGTTGCGCTTGATTTCCGCTGCCTTGTCGGCATCCAGCTTATCGAAATAATCGAGCTGGTTCAGGCGAAGGATGCTCAATTCCCAGGCCCGCTTGTTGAACAGTTGTCCTTCATCGATCAGCAGTTCCCGCCGGATCACTTTATCGCGTGTAGTGGTGTTGCCGCTAAAATCGATTCGCCGCACGTAGTATTGTTTTCCTTCATCGAACTTCAGCGTAACGTTGATCTTTTTCGTTGCGTCATCGATGTCGAATTCCGGCTGGGGGGTGAAGTCGATAAATCCGTATTGTCCGTAAATCTTGCCGTAGTCCTCCATCGCCTTCCGGACTTTTGCCGCCGAGAACACGTCGCCGTCTTTGACAGGGAATGCGCCCTTAAGTGCATCCACCTTGAGGGAAAGCGCCTTATCAGGGTCGCTGCTGACAATCTTGAGCGTGCCCATCATGTAACGATCGCCCTCTTCAATGGGAATCGTGATATTTACAGCCTTTCCAGGCGTCCTTCCCAAGACAGGAATTCCATATTTGAAATCGTTGGTGTCGATGTTCTCGATAATCGGATCCGGCAGTACGACCTTGAAATAACCATTGTCCTGATACAGGCCACGGATGCCGACTTCCTGGTCCTCGATCAATTTGTCGTGATCATACGTTTTTGACATCACGTCGATTTCCGTGAAGTACAGCGGAATCGCATAAGGCCGGTCATTGTGCATGGCTCTGATCAACTTGCGGTCACTGAAGGCATGATTCCCGGTAAATTTGATCTTGTTCACCTTTACCTTGGGTCCCTCATCGATCTTAAAAACCAGAATGACGGCATTGCTTGACGCGATGCGCTCGTACTCAGGAGTCACCGTTGCATACTGATGCCCATGTTCTCCCAGCAGATCCTTCAGCACGACTTCGGCCTTCTTGATTCGCGTGGGATCGAACTGACTTTCGACTGTAAGACCAACTTTCTTTTCCTTGAACCGATCGAGAATATCTGACTCGGAAACGGAGTGAATGCCTTCATAACGGATGCGCCGGATGATGGGACGCTCTTTCACGTCAAAAATAATGATCTTTCCGTTTGGCTTGTCCGGCGAATCCTCAACACTGAGCTTTACGTCTTCAAAAAACTGAGTATTCCAGAGGGCCTGGAAATCGCGTCGCAAAGTCTCCTCATTGTAGGGATCTCCTTCGCGACTGAAAATGCGCGCCTTCAAGGTATCTGTGCGGATACGTCGATTGCCGATGAAATCGATTCGCTCGATAAAAGCCTGTTCCTTGGCCGGAGCCTGCTGATCAGCAGCTTGCGAACGATCCTCTATTTTTTCTTCGAGCGTAACCTTGTTCAGGGATGCGTGAAACAGATACGCCTTGGTGTCGGCAATCTTTGTTGAGGAGGACTTTGTTGGAGAATTCGTCGAAGTGGACGCAACCAAAAAGCCGGGGAAGAATCCCACAAGTAGTACAAAGGCGAGGCATCGCAAACGTACACCCTGCCTACCTGCACGCAGAGCGTCCATCCGCCACAACAAACAAACTTTCCTTCGAGCGGCCGTTGATCGGCTCAAGGCCGCGCCCCCAAACCCAAGATGTTATTCTCCCGCCAGAACCCGGTATGGACTGGCCGTGTGTGGAACTGCAAATCCCCGACAGGAAACTCGCGTTCTCTCACGTGTTGCGTCAGATTCGCTAGTGGACTACTGGGGTTGCCTCAGCTACTGGCCGGAATGCAAGACCTTCTCCGGAGACGTATATCTGCAACGTCGCCGGTCTCTGAATTCCACCCTGAATCAAAGCCTCGCTTAGCGGATCTTCTACATATTTCTGCAGTGCTCGCCGCAGAGGTCGCGCACCATAGTTTCGGTCCGCACAGGTTTTCTCGAGGACCCATTGGCGCGCTTCTGGGGACAACACAACCTGCAGTTGACGATGAATGAGTGTGTCATTCAACTGTCCGACAAGCAAATCGATAATGCGCAGCAGATCTTCATCAGCCAGCGGATTGAACAGAATAACTTCGTCCAATCGATTCAAGAATTCGGGATTGAATGCTCGCTTGACTTCCGTCATCACCAAATCTTCCATGCTCTTTAGACCGGCTTCGTCCAGTCCAGCCTGGAAACCAATGGAAGTGCGCTTCTGCAGGTGCCGCGCACCGATATTGGACGTCATGATGATGATGGTATTGCGAAAATCTACCGTATTTCCCAAACCATCGGTCAATTGTCCATCTTCAAACACTTGAAGGAGGATATTGAACAGATCGGGATGTGCCTTCTCGATTTCGTCCAACAATATAACTGAATATGGAGTACGGCGCACGCGTTCTGTCATCTGGCCGCCCTCCTCATATCCGACATAGCCCGGAGGAGCACCGATCAGCTTCGAGACAGAGTGCTTTTCCATGAATTCGGACATGTCGAAACGGATGAGCGACTTCTCTGAACCAAAGAGAAATTCAGCCAGTCGGCGCGCAACTTCTGTCTTTCCGACGCCGGTTGGCCCCAGGAAGAAAAAACATCCCACGGGGCGAGAAGGCGACTTCAATCCAGCGCGACTGCGGCGGATCGCCCGCGCCAATGCGGTGATCGCCTTGTCCTGGCTGATAACACGCTTGTGCAGCTCCGGTTCGATGCGCAGCAATTTCTGCTGCTCGTCTTCCTTGATCGAGGTAACGGCAACGCCGGTCCACCGGGATACCACTTCCTCGATATCTTCCCGTGTCACGATTCCCGTCGAAGCGTCGTCCAGCTTGTAGCGCTCGCGGAGAACGCGCAGGTTTTCTTTTTCCTTGCGTTCCTCTTCCGAATAAAAACGCGCCTTTTCGAATTCATGTGCCGCAATCGCTGACTCCATGCGGTGGGTGATGAACTTCACGCGCTTCTGAACTTCGCCAACTTCGCCCGGTACTGAAGCTTGACGCAATTTGACACGTGCGCCGGCTTCGTCGATCAAATCGATTGCCTTGTCTGGCAAAAAGCGGTCGGGAATGTAACGGTTGGAGAGATAGACCGAGTAGCGCAGCGCTTCGTCGGTATACCCAACGGCATGAAACTTTTCGTAGCGTTCGCGCACACCATTGATGACTTGAATCGCTTCTTCTTCATTCGGAGCAGGAACTTTTACGGCCTGGAAGCGGCGTTCGAGTGAACGATCCTTTTCGACTGATTTGCGATACTCACCCGGGGTTGTCGCACCAATACATTGAATCTCTCCACGTGAAAGAGCTGGTTTCAGGATATTGGCCGCATCGAGGGAGCCTTCGGCCGAGCCCGCGCCAACCAGCGTATGCAATTCGTCGATAAACACGATGGAGTTCTGGCTCTCCATCAATTCTTTCATGATGGTCTTCAAACGTTCTTCGAATTGCCCGCGATACTTCGTGCCGGCAACAATCAAAGACAAGTCGAGAGACAAGATCCGCTTGTCGCCGAGAAACGGCGGCACATCGCCATCAGAAATCCGTTGGGCAAGACCCTCGACGATCGCTGTCTTTCCCACCCCTGGCTCGCCGATAAGCACTGGATTGTTCTTCGTTCGGCGGCACAAAATCTGAATGACCCGTTCAACTTCGTTATCACGTCCAACGAGCGGGTCGAGCGAACCTTCTGCGGCTGCCGTCGTCAGATCACGACTGAACTCTGCCAGCAAGGAAGTCTCTTTGGGCCGTGCCGCAGCCGTCTTCTCTCCTGTCGTGCGCGACAGTTCTTCGCGCAACGTGGAGAGCCGCAACCCGCGCTCCATCAAGATTTCCGCGCCGAAACACTTCTCTTCCCGAAGAATTCCGAGCAGCAAGTGTTCCGTGCCGACATGCTTGTGCCCGAGTCTTTCGGCTTCTTCGGCTGCCATGTTCAAGATACGCTTGCATTCCGCGCTCAACGGCACTTCCACAGAGGTGGAAATCCGCTCCCGGATGGTAATCCGCGCTTCGATCTCCTTGCGAATCGATTCGATCGAGCCTTGCTGCCGCAAAAACCGGTTCGCGAGCGCCTTATCTTCACGCATCAGACCGAGCAGCAGGTGCTCAGTCTCAATGTACGGGCTGCCATACTGGCTGGCTTCGTATCTGGCAAAAAAGATTACTCGTCGCGCTTTTTCTGTGTATCGTTCAAACACGATTAGCTCGCTTCTCCCCCTGGGGTCCCCTTCGCTTCAGCTTTCGCCGGGCGAGTCTGCAGAACACCATGCTCGAGTCCGACAATCCGGTCACATCTCTCAGCCAGCGCCAGGTTGTGCGTCGCGATTAACGACGTCAGGCGATGCGTGCGATGCAACCTCTCCAGCAACTCAAACACGGCCCAAGCATTCTGCTCGTCCAGATCTCCGGTCGGTTCATCTGCCAGCAGCACTTTCGGTCCGGTGACGAGCGCCCGGGCGATTGCTACACGCTGCTGTTCCCCGCCAGAAAGTTCTCCTGCGCGATGTTCGGCCCGGTCCAGCAGGCCTACTTCTTCGAGCCACTTCCGCGCTTCTTGCTCTGCTGCTTCTTGTGACTCACCGCGCACCAGCAGCGGCATCGCTACATTTTCAGTCGCCGTAAAATCCGGTAACAACTGATGCCTTTGCCAGAGAAACCCCACGGTGCGATTGCGAAAATTTGCCAGCGCCGTGTCTTTTAAAAATTCTATTGCGTTATTTTCAAAGTATACTGTACCGCTTGTTGGGGTGTCTAGCGCGGCCAACAAATGCAGTAGTGTGCTTTTTCCTGCTCCCGATGGCGCAACGATCGCAACCATCTCTCCTTCGCGCAAAACCAGATTCGCATCGATCAGAATCTCGAGTTTTTTTTCGTCCTTGCCGTAGACTTTCTTCAATCCGCAGGCTTCAAGGACTATGTCTTGCGTCTGAGACTGCCAGGTATCCGTTCTCATCGATTTGCGTCCGAATTCCGCCTTTGCAGACCCTGCGGCCAACCCAATCTCCAGTCCTTATATAAGATGCGAGATCGGACCGACCGTGCCCCTCAGCTGGGGCAAATCTCACCTCTTTGCGCCGACTTACCCAGCGATTTTCCCTTTTCCTGTCAACAACTGCCCCTCAAAGAACTCCCTCGTCCGACCCGAAATTGCGGCGATGATAAGATATGCGTTTTCAGTAGCTTAGGAGACTACAAAGACCGAGAAATCCGCCTCTGCAAAAGAACCTCTTGCGGGGCGGCGCAAGGTCGCCTCCCTAGGAGCAAATAGCCCTCCAAACACCCGCTCAAAACCTGCCACCCATCTTCAAGCGCATTTCGCGCTATTCGAATCGTAGAATCTCGACTGGGAGCAATTTCGAGGCCTGTCGCGCGGGCACTATCGTCGCCACGATCGCAATGACCATGGCTGCCGCCGCAATCCACACTCCATCGATCGGATTTGGCAGAAATGGCACATAGGGCACCGCATAGACCTCCGGGTCGAGAGGAATGAGATGATATGTCCCGGCGATCCATGTGAATGCGTAGCCCACAATCAATCCAACCGCAATTCCCGTTGCTCCAATTGCAATTCCCTGCAGTAGAAAAATCCGCCGGATCTGCTCGCGTCGCGCTCCCATCGAGAGCAGCACGGCAATATCGCGCGCCTTGTCTGTCACCGTCATTGACAGGACGACCAGAATATTCAGCCCTGCGATAAAGGTAATTAATCCGATAAAAATTGCGGTGACGACCTTTTCCAGGCGCAGTGCACGGAACAATGCGCGATTTTCTTCCATCCACGTGCTGGTCACGAATCCCTGTCCTGCGACCTGTTCTATGGCTTTGGCAACTTCGCTCGCCTGCGCAGGTTTATCCAATCGAAACTCCAGTACATTGACGACGTCGCCTGTTCCCGCCAGAGCCTGCGCCGCAGCCATTCCGACGAAGCACCAGTTTTCGTCATAATCGTAAAAGCCCGAATCGAATATGCCGGTAACCCGAAACCGGCGCGTGCGCGGAATCAATCCGTACGGCGTGAGTCGTCCCTGAGGGCTGGTCATTGTCACATAATCTCCGGGCCGCAATTTCCACTCATCCGCCAGCTGCTTACCGACCAACATTCCTTCAATACCTTCACCATCCGCCGCAAAGTCCAGCTTTCCGGCCGCCAGCTTGCGCAGTGCTTCATCACTGCGCGTTTCGAGCTCCACCACAATGCCCTTCACCACCACGCCACGCGCTTGGCCTGCAAATGAGAGCAGTACCGTCTGGTAGATCCCCGGAGTTACCGAACGCACGCCTGGCGTCTCTGCCAGTTTTTTTGACAGGTTCAGGTAGTCGTGAATGCCACCGGGGCCGGGCCGGGTCAATGAGATATGTGCTGTTACGCCGAGAAGTTTTTCCTGGAGGGTTTCACGGAAGCCGCTGTTCATTGCCAGCGCGATCACGAGGGTAGCGACCCCGGCACTGACTCCCAATATCGAAAACAGTGTAACCAACCGCAGTACCGCAGGCCGGTTCGGCGACCGCAGGTATCTCCGCGCCACGAACCATTCGAATCGCATCGGGCGGCGTCCGCTACTCCTTCACGTCATTGGCCGCTTCGGCTCCGAGCGTATTGGCTCCGGGCCGTAACAGGGGGAACAGAATGACGTCGCGTATGGAATGCGAATCCGTCAACAGCATGGTCAGGCGGTCAATGCCGATGCCTTCTCCGGCGGTAGGAGGCATGCCGTGACACAGGGCGCGAATGTAATCGAGATCAACCTGCTTGGGCACTTCATCTCCCCCTGCCGCAATTTGCGCGAGAAAGCGTCGCTCCTGCTCGGCGGGATCGTTTAACTCGGAAAAGCCGTTTGCGATTTCCATTCCCGCCACATAAACCTCAAATCGTTCTGTCAAAGAGGGATCGTCCGGTTTCTGTTTGGAGAGCGGTGATATGTCCGTCGGGAACTCGTAGAGAATCGTCGGCTGCACCAGCTTGTCTTCCGCCATCGTTTCAAACAGCAAGCCTGTCCACTCGCCGTCCGACAATTTCCCCTTTGCTGCCGCATACGGCGCGTGATTTGACTTTGCCCAAACGTTATACGCTTCGGTGGCCTTCTGCGGACCGCCGGCCGAAGCCAGCTGTCCCGGCGCCGGAGCAGCGCCGGCCGCTTCCGGCCAATACTTGATGATCGCTTCGCGCATGGTAAGCCGCTGAAATTTGCCAAAATCCAGTTCCACGTCGCCATACTTTACAACACTCGATCCGGTGATTTCGCTAGCCAGCAGCCGGAACAGTTCTTCGTTCAGGTCCATCAGATCCCTGTAGTTGCTGTAGGCTTCATAAAACTCGAGCATCGTAAATTCCGGATTATGCTGCGTGGAAATTCCTTCATTCCGGAAATTGCGGTTGATTTCATAGACGCGATCCAGTCCCCCGACTGTCAAGCGCTTCAGATACAGTTCCGGAGCGATACGAAGAAACAAATCCACGTCCATCGTATTGTGGTGGGTAATGAAGGGGCGAGCCGCGGCCCCGCCTGCAATCGGATGCATCATCGGAGTTTCGACTTCAATGTACCCGCGGCCATCAAAAAATTTGCGCAATTCTCGTATGATTCGCGCGCGTGTTTGAAAGACTTCACGTGACTTTTCCGTAGCAATCAGATCCAGATAACGCAGCCTGTAACGCAGTTCGATATCCGCCAACCCATGCCACTTCTCGGGCAGGGGAAGCAAGGCCTTCGACAGGAAGAACAGTTCTTCCACCCAAACGGACAACTCTCCGGTTTTTGTCCGGAACAGATGGCCCCTCACTCCCAGGTGGTCACCCAGGTCCAGCAACTGAAACAGCGCAAAGCCCGATTCGCTGACCACATCCTTGCGCACATAGATTTGTACGCGTTGTCCCGAACCTTGCAGGTGGGCGAAGCCAGCCTTGCCCATCAATCGATACGAGACGATTCGCCCGGCCACCCGAACTTCTACGCGATTTGTCTCGAGCGTCGGTCCGTCCTTGTCTCCATATTTTGCAAGGATGTCGCCGGGCTTCTCGGTCCAGCGGAATTCCCGCGGAAACGCTTCGTACCCTAGCGCTTTGATCTGTTCAAGTTTCTTTTTTCTCTGGTCAAACTGATCCCGCGGCTCAAAGTCCAAGGTGTTCGGCAACCTTTCTTTTCTTGACCACAGGAGTATAAGTTGTCCCAGTTGGCCAGGGCAAGGATTGCTGGGACGATACGGTACAAGTGCCGGTTTTTCGCGTGTTTCCCCGCTATCGCTGTGGGTAATTGTGATTGGACGGTGAGATCACTGCTAGACTCGAGCCGCTCACTGACTCTCGTCGCTGCGATCTGAACAGCTGTCTACGGAATGCTTTGCAGTTCTGAGAGGTTTTCTCTTGGCGCTTCCGAATAAACAGTTATTTGCCGACCCAGCCTTGCTTTGACCCGCAGGACACGGTTCTCCTTGCCCGGTATCTTGCCCATAGACGCCCCGCCCCGATCAAGGGACAATAAGTCCTATCCTAGGCGCGGTTTTTTCGTTGCCACCGTGCAACCTATAGGACGCTTTCGCCTTCTATAGCTTCATATGTGTGCCTCGACCGCCATGCCAGGGACAACTCTCGGAGGTATCCGGCGCATCCGTTCTAATAGCGCCGCCATTGGACAGTTGGCCCGACAACGACCAGCCGAACCGGTTGTTTGGACCGAAGCGGAAGCCATTCGTCGTGCTCAGGCGGGTGACGCTGCGGCCTTCGAACATCTCTATCAGCTTCACGGTCGCAGGGTGTACGCCCTCTGTCTGCGCATGGTCAGCAATCCGGCGGATGCAGAAGACCTCATGCAAGAGGCTTTCCTGCAGCTGTTCCGGAAAATATCAACGTTCCGTGGCGAGTCAGCATTCTCGACCTGGCTGCACCGTATGACTGTGAACGTTGTGTTAATGCGCCTCCGTAAGAAATCGCTCCCCACGGATTCCCTCGAAGAGACGCTCGACCCTGATGCCGAAAATAGCGGCCCGAAAAGGGACGTGGGTGCTCCTGATCTCCGGCTTTCAGGCGCCGTTGATCGGGTTAATCTTGATCGCTCCATTGAAAAGTTACCCCCGGGCTACAGAACAGTTTTCGTTCTGCATGATATCCAGGGCTATGAACACAACGAGATCGCCGACATTATGGGTTGTTCCGTAGGTAACTCGAAATCGCAATTGCATAAAGCTCGCACGCGCTTGCGCGAACTGCTTCAGGAAGAGGTTCGAGATCAGGCTCGCCAGGAACGTCAGGCTTCCAAAAGTCAATCTGGTCCGCAGGATTGAGCTAACATGATGAGGGTACGGACGCGTGGACGGAATTTTGAAGTGACCAGGTCTTTGTTATTAGGGATGGTTGGCCTGCCAGCTCCCATCTCTTCGGAGTCGGTGTATGCAGTGTAAGGAATTTAGTTCTCTTCTTGAACATCAGGGTCCATCGCCATTACCAGAAGCCGCGCAAGATCATCTTGCCGCATGTGCTGCGTGTCAGGATCTTCTCGCCGACTTGGACTCCATCATCGCGGTCGCAAAAGGACTTCCCGCCGAACTTGATCCGCCACAAAGAATCTGGGTCTCTTTGCGGTCTCAATTGGAAACGGAAGGTCTGATCAAAGAACCAGCGACGGCCGAGACGAAGCAATCCCCGCGATGGTTGGATAGGATGCGCGCACTGTTCACCCCGCGGCTGTTGGCTACGGCAGGCGTCGGTGTCTCGCTCGCGATTGCCGCTTTCATGCAATACCACAGACCACCGGCTCCAGCCATTCCCGGGAGCGCCGCACAAATCGCTACCCACCCGACAGAACCCGGAAGTGCGAGACCTGAAAGCAACGAAGCCCGTGTTTCGCCGCCCGCGCCAGCGCCGCGGGTAACGCCAGCGGTACCGGGGGCTCAACTGGCCGCGGCAAGTAGGACCCGACAGCCGAGGCCTGTGATAGCTCGGCCTCTCTCCGAAGCTGCTGGGGCTGCTTCTCCGTCCCAAAATATCCAGATTGCCGATCAGGTCGGTGGTATCGGCCAAGACGGACACGGGATGAGCAATCCGGAATTGGATGAGGCTTTGCGCACAAATCTGCGAACCGTGAACGAATTTATTGCAGAATGTGAAGCGCGCCTGAAGAAATATCCGAACGATACGCTGGCCCGCGAATATCTTGAAAGTGCGAAGCAGCAGAAACAAGAATTGATCAGCGCTATTTTGGATAGCGGAAGGAGCGAACAGTGATGACGCGGCGGAAGACCGGTGAGCGCACGCTGTTGACTGTTTTTGGTACAGGGTTTCTTTTGCTCGGTACCATTCCTGCCTGGGCGGGTGGCCCGGAAACACAGGAGCAACACTTCCCGGTAAAGAACCGACCGGTCGTGGTGCTGCAAAACATCGTGAACGGACGCATCGAGGTAAAGTCCTGGAAAAATCCGGAGGTTGTTGTTTCCAGCACATACTCCCCGTCAAAGGTCGAAGTGGATATCGAGCAGGCGGGTGACCGCATCGATATCAGTTCGAGCGCCCTGACCGATTCGTCCGAGCCCCATGACTCTGAAGCCAATTTTCAGCTCACTGTTCCGGAACAAACTGAGTTGCAGCTGAAAACACAGACTGGACTCATCCTGGTGGAGCAAGTCAGCGGGGATATGAAATTGCAGAGCTTTGCGGGTGATGTTCATTTGAGGGAAGTATCGGGATACATCATCGTTCGGACCAGCGGCGGTTCGCTCGTGTGTACGCTCTGTTCCGGGAAGCTTGAATTTACTTCGATTTCCGGACATGCACAGATCCTGCAGCCATCTCTCACAAACGTGAACTTGATGACGACAACTGGCAACATTACCTATGACGGTGATTTTCTGCGCACCGGCATCTATACGATGAATAGCGGAAAAGGTCTGGTGGAAGTTCGCTTCTCCGGCAGTGATTCGTTCGATCTTAAAGCGGAGACAATTCACGGCACGGTTGATAATCAGGCCGCTGAGTTCATGAAGCCTGATACGCATTCCTCTCATCATAATAAAAGCAAATTCACGAACAGTTTGTTTGGCACCGTTGGCCAGGGGCTGGCCAAGGTAGAACTCTCTTCCTACAGTGGTACAATTCGAATTCTGAAGCGCAATTAACTGGGCGCTCCGCAGAATTGTGACGCAAACTCCTACACCGCGCGGCAACGCGCCGCGAATCCCAGTTGTCTGTCTAGCCGGGTTTATGGGCTCTGGCAAGAGCACTGTCGGCTCAAGGCTTGCCCAGCAATTAGGCTGGCGTTTTGTCGATCTCGACGAAAAAATAGAGGAAGTATCAGGCATCACCATCCCGCAATTTTTTGAACGTCACGGCGAGCCGGCCTTTCGCCAGCTTGAGGCTGATCAGCTGCGCGCAGCACTTGGCCGTTGCGTTGAACGCGCCGAGTCTACCGTTCTTGCCCTTGGCGGAGGGACCTATGCCCAGCAAGGCGCCCCGGAATTCCTGCGGAATGCCGGTGTTCCCGTAATCTGGCTCGACACCCCCGTCGAACTGCTCCTAGCGCGCTGCACCACCATGACGGGACGCCCCTTATTTCGAGATGAATCCAGCTTCCGCGCTCTCTATGCCCAGCGTCTCGGTTCATACCAGCTCGCGGATTTTCGTGTGGACAGCTCCGGCGATCCTTCAACCGTCGTGACCGAAATATTGCAGAGAGGACTTACCGGAATTTCCAGTAACCTGTCAGAAATTGATTTCGCAGCAAAGAAGCCACAACCCTGAGGGGGAAATCTGAATGTCGACGAACCGTAAACCCACCCTGCTAGCTTTATTACTGATGTCCGCAATTTCGTTTGGCTTGATTGCGGAAGCGGCACAGAAAAAATCCAACGGATCGGTCTTTGTCACCGACAAGGGCAAATTAAATATCCTTCTCGATAACAGCAGCGTCGGTCAGGAGGAATTCGAGATTATTCAGAGTGGTGGCAGTTGGGTTGCCAAGGGCAATTCATCGATCAAGGTTCCGGGAACCACGCCCTCCAGTGTGACCGGGAATCTAAGCTTGCAGCCAGATGGTACTCCGCTCAGCTATGACTGGACGGCGCAGACGGAAAAGACGAACAGTGCGCACGTCGTATTCTCGAATGGCGTGGCGAAAATGACCCTGCAAATGCAGGGTGCTCGCCCTTTTGAGCAAGACCTGACGTTCAGTTCGCCAGCCGTCGTAGTCCTCGATAATAACCTTTATCATCAATATGCCGTACTGGCTCGCGTCTACAACTGGTCCCGCAAAGGCACCCAGAATTTTTCGGTTTTGATTCCGCAGGAACTCACTCCCGGCACAATTACGGTTACAGCCGGCGGAGATATTTCTTCGAACGGCAAGACCTACGAATCACTGAAGGTCGTCACATCGGACCTCGAAGTGGTTCTCTATCTGGACAATAATCACCGCCTGATGCGGATCGAAGTTCCCTCGGCAAAGGTCACTGTGGTGCGCGAATAATCCGGACGCCCGGTCAAAATTCGGCCGCCCCGGAGACCAGCGACCCAGCATCCTCGGCACAAAACCGCCCACTCAAGGGGATAGCGCCAGCCTTGATTCCGACTTTGTGAGGGCTCGGCCCGCAAGCCCCATCATCGGATATCAGTCTCCCGCAAGATCACAGCCTGTTTAGCAAAAAGAGCGCCCCGGAACTTCCGGAGCGCTCTTCGTCGTACAACTGCAAGTTGCAAAAACCTTCTACCGTGCCAGCGGACGTTGGAATGCCGGCAAGGCCGGACGCCGCAGCGCGTAGCCCTGCGGTTGACCATGGGCGTGCCCGGGCACGAGCCCATTCGAATGGCTGGCGTGGCCGATATGCCCGTGTTGTCCGTTGCCATTCGCCGGCGCGGGCTGCGGTAGCCGAGCCGGGTTACCGATAGGGCGGAGGTTGATGGGCGCTGCATTGACGTGATCGCTGATGGCTTGCAAGCGCTTCAAGATTGATTGCCACTGTTCCCAGTCCAATTGGCGCAGGAATGGGCGCAGGCCTTGAATAAAAGGATCTTCCAGCAGCGCTTCGCCGTCTGATTCCGGTATGAAGAACCGGTTCAGACCGACATTCAACGCTTCGGAAATCTTTTCGAGAGTCCCCAGGCTCGGCGTCATCTGTCCGCTCTCAATACGTGAGAGGTAGGAGCGGCTGACTTTCGATCGTGCCTGTAGCTGACTCTGCGTCATGCTGCGCGATTCCCGTAATTGCCGAATCCTCTGGCCGATATTCTCGACCGTCTCCTGATTCGCAAACTTCGACGGCATCGCCTCCGCTGGGACCTGTTCTTCCTTTACCGCCTCTTCAGGGATCAGATACTCCAACCTCTGAGGTAAGGCGTGCACGCAGCGACGGCAGTTGCCGGTACGTGTCCGGTATTGGACAAGCCCACACGTTTTGCACCGTATGACTTCCCGATCGATCTCCAAAGTGTTCATAGTGGTTTCTTTTTCCATATTTGCCGACACCGGTACTCCTCGCTGACTGGTTTTTCCGGCGTGCGGATAGGTGAGGAACGTCGGAGCGTTCTTTGGGGGAAGGATGAGTAACTGGCGCAACGGGAGTCTCGCCCGAATACAGGTACTGTGTCAAGTGTATTTTTGCAGTGAGTCGGGGGAAAACGCCCGGAATTCGCCGTGTTTACGCCCTGTTTTCGCCTGTACTACCGAACGGGCTTTGGCAATTTATCCTGCCTGTAGCGTTGTATCGCGCAAGAGATAGCTATATCTTGTGCTTTTGTTGCCGCGCCAACAGGTTGCGAAATAGACACATTTTTCTGGGGTTTGCGAAATTTATCTTCATAAAAACCTGGTCGATTGCGTTGCCGGGTGTGTTTCTGTCAATCGCCTCCCCCGCGATCCACTCCTTTTGACACGCTTAAGCCCCTTCCCCTCGCCTCTGACTCTTGGGTTATCCTTAATAATCCCAGCTAGGAGCCCAACTGATGCCGTCCCGAGATGATGCCTGGAAACTGTTGTGCGAATATACCGCTTCAGAGAGTCTTAGGAAGCACATGCTGGCTGTTGAGGCGTGCGTAAGAGCCTACGCGCGAGCGTCAGGTGCGGATGAGGAGCTCTGGGGAATAGCGGCGCTACTGCATGACTTCGACTACGAGCGCTGGCCGAACGAAGCTCATTCTCCAGAGAACGAGCATCCCGCCGAGGGCGCCAAGATATTGCGAGACCTTGGCTACCCCGAGCAGATCGTTCGCGCCATCCTCTCTCACGCCAGTTACTCAGGTGTAGCCCGCGAATCGGCGCTGGAGCATACCCTGTTCGCCTGCGACGAGCTGGCAGGTTTTCTCACAGCTTGCACCTATGTTCGTCCATCGAAGAGCATTCTTGATCTGGAAGTCAGTTCGGTAAAGAAGCGGATAAAGGACAAGGCTTTTGCGCGAGGGGTGAGTCGTGAAGATGTCATTCAGGGAGCAGCCGAATTGGGTAAGCCGCTTGAAGATCACATCGCGTTCTGTATCGCAGCCATGAGAGAACAAGCCGACGCGCTTGGACTACGGGGAACCATCTGAGGCAGTTCTTCTGAAGCGACGTTCGGGGACGTCAACGATTCGTTTTTCGTCGACAGTCGGCAGATCCAGGCGTACCGATCAAGGCTTGGCTTTTGCCGCGGTTTTATCGGCAAAGGTGCGAACGTAATTCACCATCATCCAGATTTCGTCCGGCTTCATCTGATCGGCACCGGCTGGCATTTTCCCTTTACCTTTGCTGATGATGTAGTACATTTCGCCGTCGGTCACATCTTTCAGCGTTGCAGGGTCACGCCAGTCCGGGAGATTCAGTTTCATATCAAGTGCGAGATCTCCCTGTCCATCGCCTGCTTTCCCGTGGCACATCGCGCAATCAAACCCGAAGAGTTTTTTCGCATGGGCCAAGCCTGCGGGCGTCGGCTTCACAGGATTTGGCGCCTTTACGGCATCATCCGGAATCTTTGCTGGCTCAGCAGGAGCAGGTGGTGCCGGATCTTGATGGGCTAGAATCGCCGCGGCGGTGAATATCAAACCGATTGACAGACCGAATTGCTTCCACATCGCACACACTCCAGTCCCACTAACCTACACATTGCGCGTATTCTACGCCGGCGTTCTGCCCAGAAGTAAGTATTTTTCAGTGGCGCAAATGATCAGTCACGGGAAGCGCTGCATCAACCTCTGACAAATCCCCACTTCTGCGGACCTCGAGATTCGATTGAGCTCATGCCGCCGGCGATGTGCCAATCGGTTCCATCTTTCATCGATGTATTCGTGATGCGCACAGAGAGTGGGGGATTGCTGTCCTCGTTCGCTTGATACCGGGAGGTGACCCAGCAACAGGTTACGACGAGATTTCCGTTACCTTCGATTCGAGCAGGTTCGAATTCGAGCAGTTTGAATTCGCGCAGTGTGAATGTGGAGTCCTTGTTTGCTTGGCCGGTGCGGCGCTCATCCCAGGAATTCTTCATGCCGCAGATTTGCACTTATCTGCCCTGCAATCTTGAAATGATCGTTCTCCTGCTTCGAGATCGCTTACTTGCTTCCTCCGAGAAAGGAGATGACTGTCAGGCTGTTGTCGAAGAGTTTAGCTCGATCCTGCAGGCTGCGGCTTGCTATAGGACGGAGGGGCGCCCTGACGGAGGAAAGCGCCCCTCACGGGTGTAAAACGGGGTAGATTTTGCTAGACTTTAGCCCTCCCGAACGTCGCCCCACCATACGGGATAAGCTGTATGCCAAACCGCCTTGGCGACAGTGCAGAATGATCATCCCGGTCTAGGCTGAACTTGAAGATTGCGGATTCAATATCATGAAAACATCATCCAACGCTCACTGTTTCTGGTGCGGAAGTCCCACTATCTGGAGAATCGAACGCCGTCGGGCAGATTGGCTACTGTCGCGAATTTTTGGGCTTCGTCCGTATTTCTGTGACGCTTGCGGCAAGAAATTTTACAGACGTCCTTCGCGAGAGTCTCAGACGAGTCATACGAATCAAGCTCGCCCGCAGCACACCTAGCTTGCCACTGAAGATCTCAGGAATTCTGCGGATCCAGACTGCGGAGTCGCGGAACGCCTACAATCGTAATTCCAACTTCATCTCCAGGAGTGAGGTTGACGATATCTCCATCCACTCTCTGAAAAATATTATCGACACGAATCTCGCGGTACAGATCTTCCGCTCCCTCGACAACAATCTGCACCTTGTCGGGTTTTTCCGGATCCACGGACCGGATGATTTTCTGAATCGTGCCCGAGAAACACGCCGTTACACCGTTTGACGACATATCATTCTCCAGATGCTGAGACATTCTCCTCCCTTGCGCCGCGCCAGCGGCGGTCGACTCCCGTGCCCTTTGGACTATGTGTAGGCGATTTGTGGCAGCTGACTACGCGGGCCAGGTGTGTTCAGAGGTCATTGCTGGTACGCACGGCAATTCGCTACGTTCTTCGGAAAGCCTTGCGACGAACTGGCAGAGTTCGCATTCGTGAGTGTGCTTTTCTAGCCGGGCATAGGCTTTGGCAAATCTCGCCTGCAGCCGAAGAAGCTCATCCGATACTTGCTTGTTCAGACGGTGAGCACCGAGTGAATTCATTTCGTCTCGCCATTCAGACCAGATGCGTTGCGCATTTTCACATTCATGAAGCAGTGCGTCGTAATCGTTACAGAAAGAAGACTGGTAACTGCGTTCGGAGTTCATGTCTGGGTGCCTCCACTGCCGGTTGAAAGTGCATGCCGGGAGCCATTCGTGTAACCCCTTTCGCTTGCTGGTCTTACGTCTAATGCCGTACAGTCATTTCCCGTTGTCCCAGTACCCCGGAACGGCGTACCGCAACGATGTTTTTGGTAATTTTTACCCGTTTCGTCTTTTTCGGAGCATCCAGAAAATAGAAAGGGGACGCTTTTTGGAAAGCGTCCCGGCAGGTGTAATTCGTAGATGGAAATTGTCACTACCATAGCTTCCGGTCGTTGGGCCAACCATACATCGTTCAGTGTAAATTCGATGCACGGGGCAAGAATCTTTAGCTCCATTCAGCTGTTCATCTGCTGCGCCGAGCATAGCCGCTGAGTGTTATACCTTCTGCGGAGGAGAGGTTCTTATGGAAATGGTCACGATGCGAGTTGCTGTGTTTGCCATCCTGCTAGGAGGTCTTGCAGGATGGTTTCTGGCCCGGAAAGCGAATGCAGCGGCGCAACTCGGATATGGGCAGCCGCTTTGTTCCGCTCAGATACCCAGTTCTTGGGGAGAGTACAAGGGCGGATCACAGCAAAGTGGCTTCGCCTTTGAAGACAGCAACGGCACCCTGCGCTTTGTTACCAACGTTCCATGCGACGGGACCCCCCAAGTCGCTCTGGAATTGCACCGGACCAAGGACAAATAACGGCGGCTGGCAAAGCACCGGCTGCAGGACAGGAATATGCCGAGACTGGTAAAATAGGAGCATATGCTTAACCAGATTTCCGGATTTGATGCGGCAGCCTTGCGGCACCCGCGCAATAAAACCTATGGAGTGCGCGTCGGCAACGTGCAGGTTGGGGGTGGAGCACCGATTGTAGTGCAATCCATGACCAATACGGACACCGCCGACGTCGAAACGACGCTAACGCAGACGCTCGAACTGGCGGAAGCGGGCAGCGAGATTGTGCGTTGGACAGTGAACAATCCGGAAGCGGCTGAAGCCGTGCCGGTCATCAAGAAACGTTTGCTCGACTCGGGCTGCAACGTACCGATCATCGGCGATTTTCATTACAACGGGCACGTGCTGCTGGCGAAGTTCCCGGAATGCGCCAAAGCGCTAGACAAATACCGGATCAACCCGGGCAATGTAGGCGCGGGCCAGCGGCGCGACGAGCAATTCTCGACCATCTGCAAAATCGCCATGGAGAACGACAAGCCCGTGCGCATCGGAGTGAATGGCGGCTCTCTGAACCAGGAACTGGTCATGGAGAAAATGCAGGAAAACACGGACAAGAACCTCGGCAAGGAGTCGGAAGAAATTATTAACGAGTGCATGGTGCTTTCCGCATTGCAATCGACCGAACTGGCTCTTGAAAGCGGGTTGCGTCATAACCAGATTATTATTTCGTGTAAAACTTCTCGCCCTCGCGATCTGATCACGGTGTATCGCGATCTGTCCTCGAAAACCCAGCAGCCTTTGCATCTGGGATTGACCGAAGCGGGCATGGGAATGAAAGGCCTGGTCTGGTCCTCAGCTTCGCTCGGGGTGCTGTTGTACCAGGGAATTGGCGATACGATTCGCGTCTCGCTGACGCCGCGGCCTGGTGGTGACCGCCGCGAGGAGGTCTATGCCTGCTGCGAGCTTTTGCAGTCTTTGGGACTACGCTCATTTTCACCGAGTGTTACGGCCTGTCCCGGTTGCGGACGCACCACCAGCACCACCTTTCAGGAATTGGCGGAACGCACGCAGGATTACATACGCGAGATGATGCCTACCTGGAAAAAACAGTATGACGGCGTGGAGACGATGACGCTGGCCGTGATGGGTTGTATCGTGAACGGTCCTGGTGAATCAAAAGCCGCAAATATCGGAATCAGTTTGCCCGGAACAGGCGAAGCGCCACGCTGCCCTGTCTATATCGACGGCAAGAAGGACGTCACGCTCGAAGGGACGTACGATGAATTGGCGTTGGCGTTCAAGAATCTGGTCGACACGTACGTCCTGAACAGCTATCCAAAGAAGAAAGCGGAAGTTGTCAACAGATAGCCGGCAAGAATCCCAGTCAGAGCGGGACTTCGTTTAGGCAGCCGGCAAGCGCGCCTCGTCGCTGTGATAGAATTTATGCATTCCGGGCAGCGGATGGATTGCTAAGAAAATCACATGAAAATCTCTCGGGAAGATGTTTTGCGCGTCGCCGAGCTCTCTTATCTCGATCTGAGCGAGCCTGAGCTAGAGATGTACCGTGCGCAGATTGACGAGATACTGGAATACATCGACAAACTCAATGAATTGGATACGACCAACGTGCAGCCGATGGCCCAGGTGCTGTCGGACGATCAGGCGGCTGATGCCACACTGCGCGAGGATATTGTGGTGCCCTGCTCGGTTGCCGATGAGGTACTGAAGCAGGCTCCCGATCCGGAGCCGCCGTATTTCCGGGTGCCGAAAGTGATTGAGAGATGAGCAGCGGCACGAATTGGACCATTGACGGCGTGCGGGATGCGCTGACCCGGAAAAAAGCTTCCGCGAGAGAAATTACAGCGGAGTATTACAGGCGAATCGCCCAACAAAACCCCAAACTGAATGCATTCCTGACGTTGTGTGAATCGCGGGCCTATTCCCAGGCAGACCGCGTGGATGCGATGGTTGCTGCGGGCAAACCGCTTCCTCCGCTAGCCGGTGTTCCGATTGCAATTAAGGACACCATTAGTACCCGGGGCGTGCGTACCACATGCAGTTCCAGGATACTGGAAAACTACATTCCTCCCTACGATGCCACGGCAGTCGTCAAGCTGGAAGAAGCCGGGGCGGTAATCCTCGGCAAGACGAACTGTGATGAATTCGCGATGGGAAGTTCGAACGAGAACTCTGCTTTCGGCTGCGTGCAAAACCCCGCAGCGCCCGGACGAGTACCCGGAGGATCCAGTGGAGGATCCGCCGCGGTTGTCGCAGCAGATCTGGCTGTAGCCGCCCTCGGCACCGATACGGGAGGGTCGATTCGCCAGCCTGGATCGTTCTGCGGCATTCCAGCGATGATGGGCAGCTACGGTAGGGTTTCGCGCTACGGACTCGTTGCCTTTGCCTCTTCGCTCGACCGGATTGGCCCGTTGGCGCGCAACGTGGCTGACACAGCAAGAATCCTCCAGACAATCGCAGGACGAGACCCGAAAGACTCGACTTCAACGACAGCGCCGGTTGAAGACTACTGCCTGTCGCTGCGGAGTCCGGTAGCGGGCATGAAAATTGGCATTCCCAAGGAATATTTCGCTGAAGGGATGGATCAGGCAGTTCGCGAGAAGATCGGCGCCGGAATCGAAATCCTTCGAAAGCTCGGCTGTCAGCTCGTGGACATCAGCATGCCGCACACCGATTACGCGATCGCAACCTATTACATCATTGCGACGGCTGAAGCGAGTTCCAACCTGGCCAGGTATGACGGGGTACGTTTCGGTTTGCGGGCAGAATCCGATTCACTGATCGGGATGTACCGCAAGACCCGGGGAGCCGGCTTCGGCCCGGAAGTGAAGCGGCGAATCGTGCTCGGAACGTATGTGCTCTCGGCCGGATATTACGATGCGTATTACCTGAAAGGCCAGAAAGTCCGGTCCCTCATAGCAGATGACTTCCACAACGCATTTACGCAGGTGGATGCGATCGTCACACCTACCTCACCGGTTCCGGCATTTAAGATTGGCGAACGGACTGAAGATCCCTTGCAGATGTATCTGGCAGATATCTATACGGTGACTGGATCGCTTGCCGGACTGCCAGGAATCTCCGTGCCATGCGGGAAAATCGGCGGCGAGTTTCCGGTAGGTATGCAAATTTTTGGACCCGCATTCGGCGAAGCGAAAGTTTTGCAGCTGGCACAGGCGTTTGAGTCAGCGGGCGGAGCAACGGTTTAACGGTCCCATCGGCCATTTAAGCACGCCAGACTTTTCTCGGGCGATCAGGGGATAGAGTTGGATTGTGCGTTCGCTTGACCCTACACTGACGAAGCTCGCACGGGCTCAGACAGCGTTCTTTCGAGCCGCAGATGCGGTTCCCCCCGAGCATTGGAACTCGCGTCCGAGCGCGGACGAGTGGTCTGCAGCCGAGCTCGTCGCGCATTTGGTAATGGTCGAACGTGCAGTGGTTGGCGGTGCAGACCGGATCTCACAGAAAATTCCCAAACCCGTGCCATTTTACAAGCGATTTCACATCCCCATCTGGGTCGTGGAGAGCCGATTGATTCGCAGAAAAACGCCAATTCCCCTCGATCAGGGATTGATCGGAGCTAAGGAAGAGATGTTGGCTGAGCTGCGCGCCGCAAGAGAACGTACCCTCGCGTTCATGAAGGAAACGAAGAACCGGGATCTCAGCAGACACCGCTGGAAGCATGCGTTTCTTGGAATGCTGAATATTTATGAATGGTTCGAAATGCTCGCGGCGCACGAGATCAGACACACAAAACAGATGAAGGAAATAGCGGCGCACTTCCCGAAAGTTGTAGGAATTTCGTAACGGACATACGTTTTTGCATACCACTGTATGTTCTGACAGGGCAATCTGCAGAATCCGTCTGTTGGTAAAAACACCCAAAATACTGGCATTTCATCAAAAACAGAAAAGTACTAGAGAAAAAGTTTGCGGGCAAATTAAACGGAACGACTATTGCTCAGTAAATTGGCATCTTTTATCCTCCACGAATGCATCATAGCCGGTGTGAGGGAAAAAGAGACGAACCGAAGAAGAGGCCAACAGTGGTAAAGGTTAAATCGAGTCAGAAAATCTTCACAGATTCCGAAGTAGCCAGCTTGACGGGAATTTGCGTTGAACACCTTCATAACTTCGCGCGAAGCCGCCATTTAGGCATGATCGCTCGTGCCGCGGAAGCCGCGGGAGCTCAGGCGGAGCAATGGTTGTTCACGTTGTCGGACCTGATGGTTCTGGTTACGCTATTTCCCCGCTGCACGCATTAGTCGCACTCGTCAGGTTTCCTGGATTCCCTGCCCACTAAGAAACAGTTTGCTAACTTGCGGAGTTCTGTTTCACAGGACTATTCTCTAAGTAGGCTGCTGCACGTGTAACTACAGGGAACTGCGTAGCGGGGAACTTTATGTACGGAACAGGGATTGCGGCGCGGTTCGTCTCTTGCGTTCTTCTTCCGTTCGCCCTCCTCACTGTCGCCGGGCTTCCCCTCAAGGCTTTCCATCAAGATCCTGCCTCAGCTCCACCCGCAGCTGGCCAAAAAGAAAAACCTTCGTCCGGGGCAGTCCTGCCTCGCGGCAAGAAACTGATGCTGAAAGATGGATCCTATCAGGTGATCCGCGAATACCAGCGAACTGGTGATCGAGTTCGATATTACAGCCTGGAGCGCGGGGATTGGGAGGAGATACCGGCCTCGATGGTGGATTGGGACGCTACGGCGAAAGTGGCTGACGATGAGGCCAAGGCCGAGCAGGCGCAAGTGGAGAAGGTCCATGCACGGGAAGAAGCGGCACGGATGGACAATGTGGCGGAGATCGACGCCAGTCTGCAGGTCGGAGGGAAAGACACGTTCCTGCCAGATGCCGAAGGAATGTACGTGGTAGAAGGCAAGAATGTGCGTGTGATGGATCAGGTCGCGTCACAACTAAAGGCTGACAAGATGCGGACCCTGGCGCAGATCCTGTCTCCGGTACCGATGGTACCCGGGAAACAGAACCTGGTGCTTCCTGGCTCGCATGCTACTTTGCGTGTGAAAAGCCCGACACCGGAATTTTATCTTCGCGAACCGCCAACTGACCCTGAAAAAACGTCGACAATTCAGAAGAGCAGGAGAATGGCGGACAGCGGCCCCGACGTCACGCTGATACGAGCGAAGATCGTACACAACGGCAGGCAGCTCGAGTCCATCACCACGCTTATGGGGCAGAAGGTATCGGAGAAGACGAATACGATATCCGTCCAGCGCTGGGAGGTCGCGCCGAACGTTTACCGGTTTACGTTAAGCGAAGCACTCCCTCCAGGAGAATATATCCTGGCGCAAATTGAGGAAGAAGGACTGGACGTCTTTGTCTGGGAATTCGGTATTGATGAGGGAGGAGCAGGCCCAGGGTCAGCTCCCGCCAAGAAATAAGCGCGCTAAACTAGCTCTTGTTGGCGGCCGGCGCGTGAGCAAAAATATCCATCACAAGGTTAAGCACGTCGGAAATTCGGAAGGGCTTCTGGAGTTTGCGCGCCAGATTCGTGCCGGCTTGGCTTTCCTCGCCCATCACGTCGCCCGACATAAAGATAATTTCGGGTTTGTTGATACCTGCCGCAACCGCCAGCCGCTCCGCAACATTCCGTCCGTCCGAGTTAGGACCATTGCCAGACAACTTCAGGTCACAGAGAAGGACGTCATACTTGCGGCCAAGGATCAGGCTGAGGGCCTGCTCCGCGCTTGCCGCGCAATCCACCTTCAACCCCTGTGCGGAGAGTCCTTCTGCCAGTAACAGACGAATACTCTCCTCGTCGTCCAGAACCAGGATAGAGCGGTTCTTAAGAAGATCGAGCGAGGGAGAAGCCCACTCGCCGGAACTTGTATCCAGATCGCGCGGGATCAGACGATTCTCCGAGATCGGGATCGGAAGATAGATCGTGAACGAGGCGCCCCCTTCGGGGATGGATTCTGCCTCGATATTGCCTCCGTGCTCCCGCACGATGGACATGCAGATACTGAGACCTAGGCCCGTTCCGCCGCCGGGACGCTTGGTGGTAAAGAAGGGATCGAACAGTTTGGGCAGGGCTTCAGGCTTGATGCCTGGACCATCGTCCCTCACCGTTGCAAAGACGCGGGTACCCAGCTTGCCGACACGAATCCTGATTTTTCCGAAGTTGCGCACTTCCCTGATTGCCTGCTCCGCGTTGCTGATGAGGTTCAGGAAGACCTGAATCAGCTGGTTGGCATCGCCAATGATCGGCGGCAGATCGGCGACCGGCTGAAAGCTCGCTTCAACGTTGTTCCTACGAAGCGAATGTTCGTGCAGTTGCAGCGTCCTGTCGATAATGCTGTTCATATCGATGGCTTTCTTCTGCGGCGAAGCAGGACGCGAAAACTCAAGCAGGTTCTGCACGATTCGAGCAGCTCGGCGAGCCTGCCGGTAAGTCATCTCCAGCTGGCGCTTGGTGCTCTCATCGACGCCCTGACGGTCACGCAGCAGTTCGCTGACTCCAAGGATGGCTGTCAGAGGATTGTTTAGTTCGTGCGCCACACCGGCCAGCATCTGGCCCATGGCTGCCAACTTTTCCGCCTGAATCAGCTGTTCTTCGAGGCGCTTGACTTCCGTTACGTCACGACCAGAAATGACTACGGCCTCGATATGTCCGGTTTCGTCAAACAACGGACTGAAATGGCATTTCAGGCGGCGCCAATCTCCATTCTTGTGGCGAACCTGAATCTCCACGGAACCAAAATTCTTTCGACCGGTCAGCAAATCCTGCAAGAGCGAGACAACAGAGCCACGTTCTTCCGGGTGAGTGCGCTCGCCAAAAACCGTGCCAATCGTTTCGCTGACCTCATACCCCAGAATCGTCTGCGCGTTGGGACTGACGTAGGTATAGCGTTTATTGACGTCCACCACAAAAATAAGATCCGGGAAGCTATCGACCAGGCGGCGGGCGAATTCCTGCTCTTTGTGCAAACGCTTTTCGATTTCGCGCTGGGCCGTAATGTCGACAAGCGCTCCCTGGTAACGAACCACTCTTCCGCCGGTGTCGCGGATCGCTGTCGCTGTGTGCAGGCAGACGACGGGCAATCCGTCCTTGCGAATCAGCGTGATTTCCCTGCCTTCGGGCGAGGGTTGCTGGTTCACTTCTCGGATGATGTCTGCGCGGCGCGATTCATCCACAAAAATTTCAGAAACGCGTTTGCTCAGTAGTTCGTCCTTTGAGCCATAGCCCAGAATGCGAACCAGCGCGGGGTTGACTTCGAGTACCCTGTCCTCGGGGGTAGCGATATAGATCCCTTCCTGGAGGGTCTCGAACAGCTCCGTGAAGCGCGCTTCGTTGCGGCGAGCGGAAGTGACATCCCGGGCCAGGACCGTCAATCCATGCACCTTCTCGTCGCGCAGCATGGCATGCGCCACGCACTCAAAGAAATGAACCGTCTTCTTCTCCTTCAGGCGCACCTGTACGACTCCACTCCAGGTTCGCCGTTCGACAAAGCGCGCCATCCAGCGCTCTACGCCTTCCGGGAGCCCGCCGGCGGGATCTTCGACGAGATTCAGCAGCGGTTGACCGATAATCTTTTGGAAAGGCAGGCCCAGCAGATCGGCAAAACTCTTGTTCGAGGCGCGGACTTCACCATCAAGGCCGACCGCCAGAAGGTGATCATCGAAGGAATCGATCAGATCGCGGAAGCCCTGCTGGGACTTCGAGATCATCTGGAACAGCTGCTCTAGCTGGCGATCGCTCGGCAGTGCCGAGTCTTTCTGGTCCAACCCGCGTAGAAGACCTTTTAGTTCAGAAATCTCCGTGGTTTTCTTCCAGATATACGCTCCGAAAAGCACTACCAGCACGACCAGGCCAACTGTGTACGCCAGAGCTTCACTATGCGGTTTATCGCGGAGTAATGTACCCCAGGCGATCCAGGAAAAGACGATCGTCACGAGAAGAAGAAGAAAAAAGGTAAGGCGCCAGAGTTCAGCTTGCCTTTTCTCAAACTTCTGCAGGCGCACCTCTGCCGTCAGAGGAGCATCTCTTGTGGGAGAGCCAGTTGGACCAGCGCCCGAGTTGGTATCCTTGTGCATTGGCTCAGTTGACAGGCAGCAAAATGTTGAAAAGAGTTCCTGAATTGCTTCAGCTATTTTAAGGCAGGGGGGACCCTCTACAAGAAAGATACAGCGAACCTGTGCCGGAACCTTACCGGTACGAAAGTACTACGATCCCCAGGCGGGCGGGTAGAAAATACCCAGACCCGGCGTGGAGCGGCCGCGGGGGAAAAACGACACGCTCTTAACCGTGCGCCAGAAAAAACGGCGTCCCCGGGGACGCCGTTTTGCTAAGGTTAGGCTGCGCTAACACACAGCGCCGTGTTGTCTGAACTAGTCTTGCCCTTCGGGCAGGATGTCGGCGTCGATGTCCCCGTCCTTGTTGCCGAGAAAATCGAGACCGGCTGCTTCATCCGCAGCGGCAAATTCGGCGGAGTCGGGGAGTTCCTCGACAGGTGCCGGTGCCGGCATTTCGGTGAGCAGTTGCAGACTGCGATAGTGTTCAAGACCGGTACCAGCCGGAATCAAACGGCCCATGATGACGTTTTCCTTCAAGCCTCGGAGGTAATCAACCTTTCCAGCGACAGCCGCCTCGGTAAGGACGCGGGTGGTCTCCTGGAAGCTTGCGGCGGAGATGAACGAATCGGTCGAAAGGGACGCTTTGGTGATACCGAGGAGCAGCGGACGTCCGGTAGCGGGACGGCCACCTTCGGCGATGACTCGGTCGTTCTCCTCGCGGAAGCGGAACTTATCAACCTGTTCTTCCAGAAGGAACGTGGTGTCGCCAACATCTTCGACCTTCACCCAGCGCATCATTTGACGAGAAATGGTCTCGATGTGCTTGTCATTGATATTTACACCCTGCAGACGGTAAACCTCCTGAATTGCGTTAACCAGGTAAGCCTGGGTGTACTTCTCGCCGAGCACGGCCAGCAAGTCATGCAGGTTGAGCGGGCCGTCGATGAGTGCTTCACCGGCGCGTACGTGCTCGCCTTCCTGAACGTTGATGTGCACGCCGCGGGGGATGGCATATTCCTTTGACGTCTTGCCATCCGCGCTTTCCACATAAATCTTGCGCATGCCCTTGGCGATTTCGCCGTAGCGAACGGTTCCGTCGATCTCGCTGATAACCGCGGGATCTTTCGGCTTGCGGGTTTCAAAGAGCTCAACGACGCGCGGCAGACCGCCCGTGATGTCCTTGGTCTTGGTGGTTTCACGCGGAATCTTCGCGAGAACGTCTCCGGCCATGACTTCATCGCCGTCCTGGACCATCAAGTGGGCTCGGGAAGGCATAAGGTACTTCTTGCGAACCTTGCCCGAAGCATCGCGAATCAGGATAGCGGGTTGATGTTTTTCATCGCCGGGTGGCAGGGTCACGACAAGCTGCGAGAGCCCGGTGACTTCGTCCACCTGTTCTTCGATTGTGAGTCCGGGACGGAGGTCGTCAAACTTCACGGACCCGGCCGTTTCGGTCAGGATCGAGAAGGTGAAGGGATCCCATTCGGCAAGAACCTGTCCGTGAGTTACGGCGTCGCCGTCAGAAACGCGGAGGCGCGCGCCGTAAACGACGTGGTAGCGTTCCTTTTCGCGATTCTTTTCATCAACGATGACGATGAGGCCGGAACGATTCATGGCGATGCGAGCCCCGGCGCGTCCTTCGACGTGACGGAGATCAACAAACTTCACTACACCGCTGTTCTTGGCTTCAAGCGTCGAGCGTTCGCTGACTCGAGTGGCAGCTCCACCGATGTGGAACGTGCGCATGGTCAACTGCGTGCCCGGTTCACCGATGGACTGCGCAGCGATAACCCCGACCGCTTCGCCGAGTTCCACCATGCGGCCTGACGCCAGGTTGCGTCCGTAACAGAGGGCGCAAACCCCGCGGCGGGACTCGCAGGTGAGCACGGAACGAATGCGAACACGTTCGATGCCGGCTGCCTGAATCTCATTGGCTAGTTCTTCGGTGATTTCCTGATTTACTTCGACGATGACGTCACCTTCGAAGTCGCGGATCTTTTCGAGCGAAACGCGGCCGACGACGCGGTCACGCAACGGTTCGACTTCCACGCCAGCTTCGATGATGGGTTCGACGTAAATGCCGTCCGAGGTGCCGCAATCCAGCTCGTTGATAATGACGTCTTGCGCCACGTCAACGAGACGACGAGTGAGGTAACCGGAATCGGCGGTTTTCAGAGCGGTATCCGCGAGACCCTTACGGGCACCGTGGGTCGAGATAAAGTACTGCAACACGGTCAGACCTTCGCGGAAGTTTGAAGTGATGGGGGTTTCGATCACTTCGCCTGAGGGCTTGGCCATCAATCCGCGCATGCCGGAGAGCTGCCGGATCTGCTGCTTTGATCCGCGAGCTCCGGAGTCGGCCATGATGTAAACCGGGTTGAGGTTGCCATCGCGGTCCTGCGTTTCCAGGGCCTTAAACATTTCGTCGGCGACCTTTTCGGTGACGTCGCCCCAGATTGCGATGACCTTGTTGTACCGTTCGCCGTTGGTGATGGCACCGTCGAGATATTGCTGCTGGACCTTGACGACTTCCTTCTCGGCGTTTTCGACCAGCTTGTACTTATCGCTGGGGATGAGCATATCGTCGATGCCGATCGAAATACCCGACTTGGTGGCGTAGGTAAACCCGAGCGCCTTCAGGTGATCGAGTAATGTGACCGTGCCTTCCAGTCCAAAGCGCAGGTAGGCGTAATACACCAACTGCTGCACGCCCTTTTTCTTGAGCAAACCGTTGATGTACGGCATGTGTTTCGGCAGGTGTGAATTGAAGATCACCCGGCCCACGGTTGTCTGGATGAACTGACGCTCCATGCGAACAACTTCCGTGTGCGTGACATCCTGGTTGTCGTAGGCGGTCATCAGATCGATGACTTCACCGGTATAACGCAAACGAATCGGTGTCAGAAGTTCAACTTCGCCTGCTTCGAGAGCGAGAGAAACATCTTCTGGCGTACCGAACACCCGTCCTTCGCCCTTGGCACCCGGCTTGGACTTGGTCAGATAGTAGATGCCCAGCACCATATCCTGCGACGGAACCGCCAGAGGCAGACCATGTGCCGGCGACAGAATATTGCGCGAGCTGAGCATCAGGACCGAAGCTTCCACCTGCGATTCGGGAGACAGTGGTATGTGCACGGCCATCTGGTCGCCGTCAAAGTCTGCGTTGAATGCGGTGCAGACCAGAGGGTGGATTCGGATCGCCTTGCCTTCAACGAGGGTCGGTTCAAATGCCTGGATACCCAGGCGGTGAAGCGTGGGCGCGCGGTTCAGTAGCACGGGATGTTCCCGAATGACGTCTTCAAGAATGTCCCAGACAACCGGATCCTGCTGCTCGACCATTTCCTTGGCTTGCTTGATCGTCGTGCAGTGCCCCTGGGCTTCGAGCTTGTGGTAGATGAAAGGTTTGAACAGTTCGAGCGCCATCTTCTTCGGCAAGCCGCACTGATTGAGCTTGAGTTCCGGGCCGACGACGATAACCGAACGACCCGAGTAGTCAACGCGCTTACCGAGCAAGTTCTGACGGAAGCGGCCCTGCTTGCCCTTGAGCGTGTCACTCAACGACTTCAGCGGACGGTTGTTGGTGCCGCGAAGAACGCGACCCCGCCGACCGTTGTCAAACAAAGCGTCCACGGCTTCCTGCAGCATGCGCTTTTCGTTGCGGACGATGACGTCCGGCGCACGAAGTTCCATCAGTTTCTTCAAGCGGTTATTTCGGTTGATTACGCGACGATAGAGGTCGTTCAGATCGGATGTGGCAAAACGACCACCATCAAGAGGCACAAGGGGGCGCAACTCCGGGGGAAGAACCGGTATCACGTCAAGGATCATCCATTCCGGCTTGTTGCCGCTCTTGCGGAACGCTTCGAGAACCTTCAGGCGCTTGGCGAACTTGATGCGCTTTTGGAGTGAAGGATCAGCCTTCATCTTTTCGCGGAGTTCATCGGCAAGGTGGTCGACTTCGACGCGGCGCAACAACTCCTTGATGGCTTCCGCACCCATCTTGGCCACGAACTGGCCGGGATATTCAGTCTGCAGCTTGCGGTATTCCTCTTCCTGAAGAACCTGACGTTCTTTGAGGACGGCGACTTCGCCCTGGTCGACAACGACGAACGCTTCAAAGTACAGAATACGCTCAAGGTCTCGCATGGAAATGTCGAGCAGATAGCCAATACGGCTCGGCAGACCCTTGAAGAACCACACATGGGAGCAGGGAGAAGCGAGTTCAATGTGCCCCAGACGTTCACGGCGCACCTTGCTGAGAGTAACTTCAACGCCGCACTTGTCGCAGATGACTCCGCGATGTTTCATGCGCTTGTACTTTCCACACAAACATTCCCAATCCGTTACCGGACCAAAAATCTTTGCGCAGAACAAGCCATCACGCTCTGGTTTGAACGTGCGGTAGTTGATGGTCTCCGGCTTGGTAACTTCCCCGTGAGACCAGGAGCGAATCTTTTCCGGACTGGCCAAGCTGATGCGGATGGAATCGAAATCCGCGATAAGACTGGCACGATCATAAGGGCTGCTGCGATACAAGGTTGTTTCCTCCCTCCCGAGCCTTGCGGCGCGGGACGCGGTCTGTTGCTGCCAGACCGGCTGAGAACCCAATTGCTGGAATACTGCGTTGCTGCTTGGCGGAAGGGGACGGACCGAAGTCCGTCCCCGTGCTGCTAGTCCGCCGCTTTTTCTACTGTAGGCTTTTGACGCTTCATCAGCTCGACATCGAGACACAATGACTGCAACTCGCGAACGAGCACGTTGAACGATTCAGGCACGCCAGGCTCGATGCCCGGCTCACCCTTTACGATGGCCTCATAAATCTTTGCGCGGCCATAGACATCGTCGGACTTGGCGGTCAGCAGCTCCTGCAAAATGTGTGCGGCGCCGTAAGCTTCAAGGGCCCACACTTCCATTTCACCGAAACGCTGTCCACCGAACTGCGCTTTACCACCGAGCGGCTGCTGGGTGATGAGCGAGTAAGGACCGATCGAACGGGCGTGGATCTTGTCGTCAACCAGGTGACTGAGTTTTAGCATGTAGATGTAGCCGACCGTCACGGGCTGATCGAACTGCTCGCCAGTCATGCCATCGAACAAGTTGATTTTCCCGGCGTGCGGCAAACCCGCAACTTCGAGAAGGTGTCGAATTTCCGGCTCGCGCGCCCCGTCGAAAACCGGCGTGGCGAACGGAATACCATCCTTGAAGCCTTCAGCATAATCCAGCAACTCTTCGTCGCTGAGTTTGGAAAGCGTCTTCCAGATAACGGTGTCCGAAAAGACTTCGCGGTACCAGCGACGGAGCGCTTCGGCCTTGACTTCCTTGCTGAGCAGGCGCTTCAAACTGTTGCCAAGCTCCTTTGCGGCCCAGCCAAGATGCGTCTCGAGGATCTGTCCGACGTTCATTCGGGAGGGAACGCCCAGTGGGTTCAAAACGATTTCCACGGGAGTGCCATCCGGCAACGTCGGCATGTCTTCGTCAGGAACGATACGAGCGATGACGCCCTTGTTCCCGTGACGTCCGGCCATCTTGTCGCCGATGGAGAGCTTGCGCTTCATGGCGATATAGACTTTGGCCAGCTTGATGACCCCCGGAGGAAGTTCGTCACCCTTCTTGAGCTTTTCCTTGCGCTCTTCGGTGATTTTGCGAAGCACGTCGATCTGACGCGAAGTCATCTCTTCGATTTCTTCGATCTTCTCAATTAAGAGTGGATCCTTTTCGTTCAGTTTCAACCGCTTCAGGTTGCGGGTGGAGATCTTTTCGATCAATTCCCTCGTCAGTTCCACACCCTTGGTGAGCAAACGCTTGTTGGTTTTCTCGTCGTGCAGGTCGGCTTGCAGGATTTTGCCGCCAAGCAAATCGCCGAGGCGCTTCAGACGTTCGTCCGTCAGGATGCGAATTTCGTCGGCGAGGTTTTTCTCCAGTTTGAAAACCTGAGAAGCTTCAATTGCCTTGTGGCGTTCGTCTTTTTCCCCACCCTTGCGAGTGAAGATTTTGACATCGACGATCGTGCCTTCAATACCTGGCGGGCAGTAGAGCGATGCATCGCGAACGTCCCCGGCCTTTTCACCGAAGATCGCACGCAGCAGCTTTTCTTCCGGGGTCAACGTGGTTTCGCCCTTTGGCGTAACCTTGCCGACCAGAATATCGCCGGGCTTCACAACCGCACCGATGCGAATGACACCGCTCTCGTCGAGGTTGCGAAGGAAGGATTCACTGATGTTGGGGATGTCGCGCGTAACTTCTTCCGGGCCAAGCTTGGTGTCGCGCGCTTCGATCTCGTACTCCTCGATGTGAATCGAGGTGTAGTAGTCGTCCTTCACCAGCTTTTCGCTGACCAGGATGGCGTCTTCGAAGTTGTAACCTCGCCAGGGAACGAAAGCCACGAGCACGTTGCGGCCAAGACCCAGTTCACCACGGTCGGTGCAGGGACCATCGGCCAACACCTGTCCGGTCTTGACACGATCGCCTACCCGGGCGAGGGGCTTTTGATTGATGCAGGTGTTCTGGTTGGAGCGCTTGAACTTGGTCAAGGTGTAGATGTCCGCGCCCACTTCACGGCTGAGTACGCCCGAGTGGTCGCTCTCTACGCGAACGATAATTCGCTCGGAATCGACCTGGTCGACAATTCCGTCGCGTTTACAAAGTACGACCGCTCCGGAGTCACGCGCAGTTACCCTTTCCATTCCAGTGCCGACCAGGGGAGCTTCTCCCCGGATCAGCGGCACAGCCTGACGCTGCATGTTCGAGCCCATCAGCGCGCGGTTTGCGTCGTCGTTTTCGAGGAAAGGAATCAAGCTGGCAGCGACGGAGACAAGCTGTTTGGGCGATACGTCGACGTAATCGACTTCATCGCGATGCTTGAGTACGAAGTTTCCGGCCTGACGGCAGTTCACCAGTTCCGTGGTGATGCGCAGTTTGTCGTCGAGAGCCACGTTGGCCTGGGCGATCACGTACTTGTCTTCTTCCCAAGCGGACAGATAGAAGCAATAGGGTTCGTCGGTAACCTTGCGGCGCTTCAGCTCTTCATTGAGTTCCTCGACGCGATCGCTTTCGACGATATCGCCCGCCTTGAACTCGCTGTCGCCCGCATTCATGATCTGGACATAATCAATGATTCTCCCGCCCTTGACGCGGCGGTAAGGAGATTCGATGAAGCCGTAATCGTTGATGCGTGCGAAGCAGGATAGAGAGCTGATGAGACCGATATTCGGTCCTTCCGGTGTTTCAATCGGGCAGATGCGGCCGTAATGCGTTGGGTGAACGTCGCGCACTTCGAAGCCGGCTCGCTCACGCGAGAGCCCCCCTGGTCCAAGAGCCGAAAGACGGCGTTTGTGAGTGATCTCGCTCAACGGATTTGTCTGGTCCATGAACTGGCTCAGCTGTGAAGATCCGAAGAATTCCCGGATGGCAGCCATGACCGGCTTGGCATTGACCAGGTCGTGCGGCATCGCCGTCGACATTTCTTGATACACGCTCATCTTCTCCTTGATGGCGCGTTCCATGCGGACAAGTCCGATGCGGAACTGGTTTTCAAGCAACTCACCAACCGCGCGAACGCGGCGGTTTCCGAGATGGTCAATATCGTCAACAACGCCGATGTTCTTGCGCAACTTGAACAGATACTTGATGGCGGAGACAAAGTCCGTGGCATCGAGCGTGCGGTTTTCCAGCGGTGTGTCGAGTCCCATCTTGATGTTGAATTTGAGACGGCCGACCTTGCTGAAATCGTATTTCCGAGGATCGAAGAACATGCCACGGAACAAATTCGTGGCCGTTTCAAGCGTCGGAGGGTCGCCCGGGCGCAGCTTGCGATAAATTTCAATCAGTGCTTCCTTCGAAGAACGGATCGAGTCCTTATCGAGAGTGCGCGAGAGAACCAGGCCAATTTCGTCCTTTTCGGGGAAGAAAATGTCGACCTCGGTTATTCCGGATTCGGCGAATGCCTGCCACAAGTCCGCGGTCAGCGGCTTGTTGGCCTCAAGCAGCACTTCACCGGTCTGGCGGTTCACCACATCGGCGACGCTATAGGCACCTTCCAGATCCGCCAGGGCCGCGCGAACCTGCGAAATCTTCGCCTTGATCAGTTCCTTGAAAAGATTTTCCGTGATGCGCTTGTGCGCGCCCACGATGATTTCTTCGGACTTCGGATTACGGATTTCGTGCGTCAGTTTGCGATCGACGATACCCGGCGAAATATTCCAGTGAAGTTCCTTATCATGGAGGGAAATACGTTCCACCTGATAGAACGTGCGCAGAATATCCTCGTTGGATTTCATCCCCAGGGCGCGAAGGAAAATCGAGCCGAGGAATTTACGCTTCCGGTCGATACGGACGTAGAGAATGTTCTTGGTGTCGTATTCGAATTCAACCCAGGAACCGCGGTACGGAATAATTTTCCCAAGGAAGTACGAACGGTTGTTCGCGGATTCAAAGAACACTCCGGGCGAGCGGTGCAACTGGCTGACAATCACGCGCTCCGTACCATTGATGATGAAGGTGCCGTTTTCGGTCATCAGAGGAATATCGCCGTAGAAAACTTCCTGTTCCTTGATGTCACGAATTGTCTTTGCGCCCGTGTCGGGATCTTTATCGTAAATCGTAAGTCTTATGGTGACTTTCAGCGGCGCGGAATACGTCATGCCGCGCTCCTGACATTCATTCACGTCATACTTCAGCTGCATGGCGACCGGGTCGCCGCACTTGTTACAGAAGGTCGGAGTATTCTTGTTAAACGTGCCGCACTTGGTGCAAATCACGTCGCCTGTCTGATACGGGTTGGTGACGACCGACGCGCCGCAATTACGACAGGTGGCGCGGAGGTGGTGCAGACCCTTCAGGTTG
Source organism: Candidatus Acidiferrales bacterium (assembly GCA_963723725.1). Lineage (GTDB taxonomy): Bacteria > Acidobacteriota > Terriglobia > Acidiferrales > UBA7541 > Acidiferrum. Next base: position 241,723 of record CAVRSA010000003.1, on the reverse strand, counting down.
CCGCACTTGCACTCCCAATTTCCGATCGAATAATCCACGAACTCCAGCTGCGACATTTCGCGGAAATCCTTGATAGGAAACACCGAGGTGAAGACGGACTGCAGACCGCCATCTTCGCGCTCGCTTGGCAGCAAATCCATCTGCAAAAAGCGTTGATACGATTTCTTCTGAACCTCAATCAGGTTGGGAATCTGAATCGCACCCTGAATTTTCGCGAAGTCCAGACGCTGGCGTTCCCGAACGTGCCGGTTGCTATTGGACATACCTGCTTTACCTCATTCCCTTTCGGGCAGCATGACAAACACATCGTAAAGACACTAAGCCGTGGCGCATGGCGGCTTGCCCGGAGCCGCCCCGCACACGGTAAGTGAAGGTTCCTGTGGAACCCGGATTGTTGTAGATAATGCCGGTCGTAGCTTGCGTGACAAATTCCCCTGGCGCGCGCAATGCCGGCGCGCCAAATGATGTGATGCAGCCTGACCAAAACCTTGCCAGCCAGACCTCGGCTGGCAATTCATTACTTGATTTCGACCTTAGCGCCCGCTTCTTCAAACTTCTTCTTGATGGTCGCGGCTTCGTCCTTTGATACGCCTTCCTTCACGGTCTTTGGCGCGCCGTCAACGAGGTCCTTGGCTTCTTTCAAGCCCAGGCTGGTAACTTCGCGAACAGCCTTGATGACGTTGATCTTGTTGCCACCGACATCGGTGAGGACAACGGCAAATTCGGTCTTCTCTTCCGCTGGTGCCGCTGCGCCCGCTGCCGCGCCGCCGCCACCGGCCACGACCGTGGCTGCTGCTGCGGAGACGCCGAAGGCTTCTTCCATTTTCTTAACGAGATCCGACGCTTCAAGAAGCGTCAGGCCCTTGATTTCTTCCAGAATCGTTTCGACTTTCGACATGACTGCTAGTTCTCCTCTCAAATTTTTGAATCAAAATTTTTAGAACCGCCGCGGGCGGGACCCGCACAGCTCCAAACCCTTACGAACTAAACTTGTTTGCCTTGACCGCCTCGTTTACAACCACGGCGGCATTGCGTGGAACTGCGTTGATGACGACTGCCAGGCGCTGAGCCGGTGCATTCAGAAGGAACATGATCTTGCTGATCAGCTCTTCCTTCGACGGCATGTTGGCGAGTTGCTGAATTTCCGCGATAGAAATGACTTTGCCTTCGACAATTCCAGACTTGAACTTGAACGCCGGAACGTCTTTGGCAACCTTGGTCAGAGCCTTTGCCAGCGCGACGGGATCGGTGTTGGTGTAGGCGATCGAATTCGTGCCCTTCAGATCCTTCAGAACGCCACCGACCGGAGTGCCATTTGCAGCCAGTTCTGCCAGCGTGTTCTTTACAACCTGATACTTGCCGCCTGCCGCCTGCACCGCACGGCGAAGCTTGGTGTCGTCTTCGACGGTTATGCCCTGGAAGGTAGTCAGAATAACTGTCGACACCTTCGCAAGGTCTGTTTTCAGTTGATCGAGGTCCTGCTGTTTTTCACTCTTCTTCTTCATAATTTCATCTCGTGGCGCGGCCCGGAATTACGCGGCGGCGGCCAGTGTCTCCGCTTCTGCCAGGTCAATGCTGATGCCCGGGCCCATCGTTGAGGTCAGCGTAATCTTCTTGACGTACTTGCCTTTTGCCGCTGCGGGTTTGGCCTTCACAACGGCGTTTATGACAGAGTGTGCGTTTTCTGCCAGGTTCTTCGAGTCAAACTGGATCTTCCCGATGGGGCAATGTACGATTCCGGCCTTGTCGACACGAAATTCCACCTTACCCGCCTTGGTTTCTTTGACGGCTTTGGCCACGTCCATCGTTACAGTGCCCGTCTTCGGGTTGGGCATGAGCCCGCGAGGACCCAGGACTTTGCCCAGTTTACCGGCCGAGCGCATCATGTCTGGGGTAGCGATTACGGCATCATAATCCGTCCAGCCTTCCATGATTTTTGCAACCAGTTCATCGCCGCCAACATGTTCCGCGCCCGCTTCCTGCGCTTCACGAATCTTGTCGCCTCCGGCGAGCACCAGAACGCGAACCGCGTTGCCAAGTCCGTGCGGCAGAACAACTGTTCCTCGCACGACCTGGTCAGAGTGCTTCGGATCCACACCGAGGTTGATTGCAAGTTCAACGGTTTCGTTAAACTTGGTGTGATGCGTTTTCTTGATCAGCTCGGTTGCTTCCGCGAGCTTGTATGGACGCGCTTCTACCTTCTTCCGCGCGTTCTCTACGTGCTTGCCTGCTTTTTTCATCGCTTCCTCTTCGATCCCAGGGCGCCTCTAATTCCTAGGCTTCCACGACTTCCAAGCCCATGTTTCTTGCCGTACCCATCACGGTTTTGACAGCGGACTCGAGTTTTGTGGTATTGAGATCGACCAACTTGATCTTTGCAATTTCTTCAACCTGCTTCTTGGTGACCTTGCCAACCTTGTTGCGGTTGGGCTCTGGCGAACCCTTGGCAATTCCCGCGGCACGCAGCAGGAGAATCGAGGCTGGAGGAGTCTTCAGAATAAAGGTGAAGGTACGGTCGGTATAGATGCTGACCAGCACCGGGAAAATCATTCCGTCGGCTTCCTTCTGCGTTTTGGCATTGAACTGCTTGCAGAAATCCATGATGTTCACGCCATGTGGGCCCAGTGCGGTACCAACTGGCGGTGCAGGAGTCGCCTTACCTGCAGGCAATTGCAGTTTCACGGTCGTTTGTAGTTTCTTCGGTGGCATCTTCCCTTTACCTCAATCTCTTTGTAATTGCGGCCTTCGATTGCGCCGCGAAATTTCCTTCAGATAACCCGTTATCCCAGTTTTTCCACACTGGCAAAATCCAGTTCGACAGGCGTCGAGCGGCCGAAAATCGTGACCGAAACCTTCAGGCGGCTGTGATCGTTGTCGATCTCTTCCACCGTGCCGTTGAAATTCGCGAAGGGTCCGTCCACGATACGAACTTGCTCGTTGCGCTCGTATACCACCTTCGGCTTCGGGCGATCCTGCGGCGTATGCACACGGTTGATGATGCCGTCCACTTCGGCTTCCGTCAGCGGAGAAGGTGAAGTCGCCGAACCGACAAATCCGGTGACCCGCGGGGTGTTGCGCACGATGTGCCAGGTGTCTTCGTCGAGATCCATTTCCACCAGAACGTAACCGGGATAGGACATCCTTGAAGCCACAACTTTTTTCCCGCCGCGAACTTCGACGACTTCCTCCGTCGGGATCAGCACCCGCCCGATTTTGTCGTGGAGAGTGAACGCGGCCACACGGCTCTCCAGGCTTTCCTTTACCTTCTTCTCAAAGCCCGAATACGTGTGAATGATGTACCACTGCATCGACATGGTGTCGTTTCGCCTTTATCCGTGAAAATACTTAAGAAGTTTGTCGAGCCCGAACTGCGCAATCTTTTCGACAATTGCCAGGAAAACGCCAAAGAAAGCAACCGTGATAATCACAATGGTTGTCGTCGACACGACATCGTCGCGACTGGGCCAGGTGACCTGCTTCATCTCCACGCGAACGTCATGCAGAAATTCGCGCGTACCTTCGACGCTGCCGGAAACCCTCTCCCCCACCGTCGACACTGCACCTGTGATTGCGTTGCTGCCTTGCTCTTCGTTCTTCACTTTAACCGCCTGCGTGGCCATGAATCCTCTTCACTTGCACGAACCTTGGCTCGCGCCCTTCTAAAATCCTGGCAGGGGAGGAGGGATTCGAACCCCCATACCTGGTTTTGGAGACCAGAGTCCTAACCGTTGGACGACTCCCCTAAAACCAAAACCATCCACTGCGCTTCCCTACTTCACTTCGCTTCTTTGTGCGCGGTGTGCTTCCGGCAGGAACGGCAGAACTTCTTGGTCTCCATCCGCTCGGAATGCTTTTTCTTGTTTTTTGTCGTGGTGTAATTCCGGTTCTTGCAATCACCACACTGCAAAGTAATGATTTCCCGCATTTCTTGAATTCCTTTTGGAGGTTCGGGCCAGACGAGCTGGCCCGTTCCCTCGGAATGACTGCTACGTTACTCGATGATCTCCGTGACCGCGCCGGCGCCGACCGTGTGACCGCCTTCACGAATCGCAAACCGCAAGCCCTTTTCCAGCGCCACCGGGGTAATCAGGGTCACTTCACAGCTTACGTTGTCGCCGGGCATCACCATCTCCACTCCCGCCGGCAACTTCATGTCCCCGGTCACGTCCGTCGTCCGGAAGTAAAACTGTGGTCGATAGCCTGAGAAAAACGGCGTGTGCCTTCCGCCTTCTTCCTTCGTCAGCACGTACGCTTCTGCCTTGAACTTCGTGTGCGGGGTGATCGAGCCCGGCTTGCAGATTACCTGCCCGCGCTCCACGTCTTCCTTTTCTGTCCCGCGCAGCAACAGTCCTACGTTGTCTCCAGCCAGACCTTCATCCAGCAGCTTCTTGAACATTTCGATGCCGGTGACCACTTTCTTCTGCGTCGGCCGGAAACCAACGATTTCCACTTCTTCTCCGACCTTCACCTTGCCGCGTTCCACTCTTCCCGTCACCACCGTCCCGCGTCCCGAAATCGAGAAAATGTCTTCGATCGGCATCGCAAACGGCTTGTCCACATCCCGTACCGGCAGCGGAATATTCGCATCCACTGCTGCCATCAGCTCGTCTATCTTCTTTTCCCAGTTGGCATCGCCATTGAGCGCCTGCAGCGCCGATCCCCGTACCACCGCTATCGTGTCTCCGGGAAATTGATAGCTCTTCAGCAGTTCCCGAACTTCCAGTTCCACCAGCTCCAGCAACTCGGCGTCTTCCACCATGTCGCACTTGTTCAGAAACACCACAATCGCAGGCACACCCACCTGACGCGCCAGCAAAATGTGCTCCCGCGTCTGCGGCATCGGTCCGTCGGTTGCCGCCACCACCAGAATCGCGCCGTCCATCTGCGCGGCTCCCGTGATCATGTTCTTGATGTAGTCTGCGTGACCGGGACAATCCATGTGCGCATAATGACGATTCGGCGTTTCATACTCCACGTGTGAAACGGCGATCGTAATCCCGCGCTCCCGCTCTTCCGGCGCGTTGTCAATCGAATCGAACGCCCGGAATGCCACCTTCGGATTGTGCTTCGACAACACCTTCGTGATTGCCGCCGTCAACGTCGTCTTGCCATGGTCAATGTGACCGATTGTGCCAATGTTGACGTGTGGCTTTGTCCGTTCAAACTTTTCCTTCGCCATTTGTCTTCATCCTTTGCGCAAGCCGCGTTTCCACCTTGCTGCTTGTGCCAAATTCTTGGAGCGGGGGACGGGATTTGAACCCGCAACCATCACCTTGGAAGAGTGAGACTCTACCGTTGAGTTACCCCCGCCCAATTTAAAAAATCAACCCGCTCCCCTGAATCAGAAACCAAACAACAGCAACTAAACTGGAGCCTGAGACCGGGATTGAACCGGTGACCTCGTCCTTACCAAGGACGCGCTCTACCAGCTGAGCTACCCAGGCTGAACCAAAAAAAGCAAAAGCTAACTTCGACGGCGCACCATTTCTTAACCGGCTTGGCGCCGCGTTCCGTACCGCTTTCGAACATCGCGTTTTGCGAGATCCTGCGGTGTATTTACTCGCCGTTCGACCTAACTCGAACGGCGCCGTTGTTCTCCGGGACTTGCATCGCGGAGGTGATTCCTGGTGGACGGGGAAGGATTCGAACCTTCGTAGCCCGCAAGGAGCGGCAGATTTACAGTCTGCTGGTTTTAGCCACTCACCCACCCGTCCGCGAAAAAAATAAAATGACACGAAGTGCATGTGCCACGTTGTTGCCAACCGTGATGTATTCGGGAGCGCGGTGAAGCGAAAACACAAAACGGCTCGTGTCAAGAGACACCAGCCCTTTTATGTTAGCATGACGGGATCCGCTCCGCCTCTCCCCCTGTACAAAATGGTGGAGCTGGCGGAGGGAATTGAACCCCCGACCCTCTGATTACAAATCAGATGCTCTACCAGCTGAGCTACGCCAGCGCTGCTCAAACCGCACAAGAATAGCAGATTAGACACAGCTATTGCAAGTATTGGGGTTAGAAAGCGTGAGCAAGTCACAAGCCAAATCTGTGGAAATAATGGGACAGACTGTGGATTTGCAATGTGTTGCTAAACATAATAAAATCATTGACTTGCATGGCCGACTCCGGGATTTCTGGTAGATGCAATCCACAGGCAAGCCCTTCACCAGGGATTTTGCTCGAATTTAACCGCTTCGCCTGTCTACTCTTTGAAGGCTATATAGGAGTAGGCGACCGGAGCTACGCCAGAGTCGGCGAACGAAGAACCAACCTATGAAAAAAAAATCGTTAGTTATCGGTGGTGCCTTTCTTGCGATTGCTCTCTTGCTCGGACTCCTTGCATACCAGCACTGGTTTTCCGGAGCGCCCGCCGGGACCCGCGCAGCGATTCTTTCAATTCTTCCTGACGACCCTTCCAGTGTTGTATTCCTCGATCTTGGTCAGTTTCGTTCGTCTGCTTTCCTGCCGCTGCTGCTGAACTGGGCTCCTTCCATTCCCGCCGAGGAAGATTACCTGCGGTTTGTCCAAGCCACCGGATTCAATTACGAAACGGACCTGGATCTTGTCGCGATATCGTTTACGCACGACGGCAGTAATAGTTCAACCACTTTTGCCGTGGCCCAGGGACGGTTCGATCGCAAGAAAATAGAAGCGTATGCGGCGCAAACCGGTGAACGCCTAAGCCAGGGAGGCAAAACCGTTTTTCGATTGAATTTGAAAAACTCGACGCGCAAGTCGTTTTTTAGCTTCCTGCAAGACGACCGCATTGCCTGGACAGACAATCCGGCATACGCAACTCTTCTTGACGAACCAGGGCGCTCAGCTGACAAGGCGAGGTGGGCAGAACAGTTTGCGCGGCTCGGCGGAACATCGGTGTTTGCAGTCATACGTCAGGACGCAACTACCGCGCAGGCATTGGTCCAACAGGCTCCGAATGGATTCCGTTCACCACAGCTGGCCTCTCTCCTAGCGCAACTCGAGTGGATTACAGTTGGCGGGAAGCCTGAAGGTAAAGATCTGCGCGTGGTGATGGAAGGGCAGAGTTCGACGGAATCGACGATCCGTCAACTGAAAGAATTTCTGGGGGGCATCCTGATCCTGGCGCAGGCGGGATTGAACGGGCCGGTGAATCGAAAGCAGCTCGATCCTCAATTGCGCGAGGGCTATCTGAACTTGCTGAAATCGGCTGAAGTGGAAAGTGTGGATCGCGGAGCCGACAAATCCGTGCGGGTCATGTTCCTCATTACACCGGCATTACTTGATGCGCTAGGAAAAGCGAACGCCGGGCACTGAACCGGGAACAGCGCTTGGCGATGGCGGGTGATCAGTCGCCAGAAGGCGGGTTTGACTTCATGTAGCGCCAGGGATTAACCGGCGCGTTATTCATGCGCACTTCGTAATGAACGTGAGGTCCGGTCGATCGTCCGCTGATGCCCGCGTAGCCAATCACTTCTCCCCGCTTGATGTGCGTTCCCGCTACAACCGCATAGGATGAAAGATGCGCGTACCAGGTAGTCAGTCCAAATCCGTGCTCGACAACTACCACGCGACCATAACCGCTGTGCGTGTCTGCGGTGATGACGACTCCGTCCGCTGTAGCGTGAACTGGCGCTCCATATTCAGCCGATACATCGACGCCGGTGTGGAATGCACCTTCACCAGAGAAAGGGTCCAGTCGCTCGCCGAAGCTGTCGGTGATGTGCCCCAGTACCGGCCAGATCGAAGGCGTGTAGTTAGAATCGGCAAAAAACGCTGCCGGCATCATGCGAAGTCCGCCAGAGGAAACGGCGATTGCAGCTGCATTCCGCTTCAAGAACGAGTATTGCTGTACCGAGCGATCAAACGAATCCTTCGAAGTTTCCGGATCATCATCGGCCTGATCAAAAGCCGCAGGGTGATATCGCAGCACTCCATACGTCATGGCTACTTCGGTAGCGAGTGACTGCAGTGAATCCAGACGCTCGTTGGTGTCTTTGATCGTCGACTGAAGATCGCGGTATTGTTTCTTGAGGTTTTCCTGATCATGTCGCAGCGCGTTGTAGTTTCCTACTTTCCACAACATGCGGCTGTAGGAGCCAACGGCTGCCACAACGGTGATCGTACCGATCAGCGCCAGCGCCCCAAGACCGTGCAACACGTAACCCGGAATGATCATCTTCCGGAGCTTTCCAGGCGTGGACGCGACGTAGAATGTGTAATTCTTCCCGCTAATCACGGTTTGGCCCCCTCAGGCCGTATCAGTCTTGCTCTTGATAAGAAACGCGGGCCCGCACCCTCGTTGCCCGCAAATGCCAGAATACCGTCTTTAGAACTTTCCGGTAAGGCTTGCTTCGGTATGAACGTATATTAATTTTTGTAGGACAACCGCGTCAACCCTGTATTTGAGAATAATTGGAACAGCCTCTGGAAAACTGTCCCCTGCCCGCTTGGGCAGGTTGCGCTACGATACTCACGCGCAGGAGCGAAATGACCCGACGACTGACTGAAAAAGACGTGCTCAATAAGATCGTGCGCACTTTTCCTGCTGCGGGAAAGGATGCGCCGGGCTTGCCACTTGATGACGACACCGCGTTGCTTCAAACGGCCTCTGGTGACGAGACGATTCTCACATGCGACTGGTTCCTTGAAGGTTCCCACTTCCGGCAAGAGCAGCATCCTGCAGACTCGGTCGGATGGAAGTGCTTAACCAGGGCCGCGAGCGACATTGCAGCCATGGGCGGCCTGCCGAGGTACTTCCTGTTGAGTTTGGCGATCCCGGAGCGGCAGACCGGAAAATGGATGAACGAATTCTTGCTGGGCTTGCGGCGGGCGGCCGAGGTGCTCGAGTGCAGACTGGCGGGCGGAGATACCACGCGTAACAAGAGAATCCTGATCAATGTTACGGTGCTCGGCTCGGTTGCCAAAGGGAAGGCAATTCGTCGCCGTGGCGCCAAACCCGGAGACCAGCTTTTCGTCACCGGCACACTCGGTGAGTCCGAACTTGGATTGCGGCTGCTGCGAACGCACAGAGGACTGTCTCCCGAGCGAAATCCCGCGATCCAGAAACACCTGTACCCGGAAGCCCGGTTGGCACTGGGGCAGTGGTTGTCGATCAACAGGCTGGCCACCGCGATGATGGACTTGTCTGACGGGCTGTCGTCCGACCTGCCCAGGCTGTGCTCGGCGAGCGGGGTAGGAGCGAGGATTTTCGCAGCGCAAGTACCGCTCACGGGACTGGTAGACCCGAACGAAGCAATGTCGTTTGCGCTCCATGGTGGCGAAGATTACGAATTGCTCTTTACCGTCAGACCCGCGGTTGCACGGAAACTTCCAAAAGCGCATCTGGGTATCCGGCTAACCCGCATCGGTGAGATTACAACCCGGGGAAAAATCGTCATCGAAGCAGGCGGCAGGCCAACGCCGTTGATCGCGCGCGGCTGGGACCCCTTCCGAAAGCGGTGAACCGTGAACCGCCTCCCCTATTGCTGGGGTTTGCTGTCCGATTCTAGCTTGGAGGTTTGGCGGCAGGAGGAGGCGTCGCCTGCGGCGGCGGGGGAGCAGACGGCAGTTTGATCTTCGGTTCCGGTAGCTCTTCCTCAGGTTTCGTGTCAGGTACATCGACGTGGACGTTGTGCTCTGCGGCTTGCTGTTCGAGTGTCACCACGTTCGGAAAATCCAGCACCGGCAGTCCTGCCATGCCCCGTTCCATGAACTCAATCCAGATAGGCAGGGCAGCCTGCGCTCCCGACTCCCTCTTGCCCAGCGAGATCTGTTTGTCGTCAAAGCCCATCCAGACACCTGCAGTGATCTGGGGAGTAAAGCCGATGAACCAGGCGTCGGTAAAATCCTGCGTCGTTCCCGTTTTTCCGCCCGCCGGACGACCAATCGATTTCGCTTTCATCGCGGTCCCGAACTGCACCACTTCTTCGAGCATGGCAGTCATGGTATGCGCCACTTCGGGCGCAATCACGTCGTGAACTTCCGGATGCGCATCTTCGAGCAAGGCTCCGTCGTAGCTCGTGACCCGTCGAATCATGTGTGGATCAATGCGAATTCCTTCATTCGGAAAAACCGTAAAGGCGGAGACATGTTCGATCAACCTCAAGTCCGCCGCCCCCAGGGCAAGGGGAAGATAGGGTGGCAGAGAAGCGGTTATGCCAAAGCGTTTGGTCATATCGATCACCGAGTTGATACCGACCCGTTCGGCGAGCTTGACCGCAGGCACGTTTCGCGAACCGGCTAGCGCGCGGCGTAAGGTGATGGTGCCCTCGAATTTCTCGTCGTAGTTATGAGGCGAGTATGGCTGGCCGCCGCTGATCACGGTAAACGGCGCGTCGACAATCGTGTCAAACGGCGATGAACCTTTTTCAACCGCCGTGGAATAGACGTACGGCTTGAACGAGCTCCCCACCTGGCGGTATGCCTGGGTCGCGCGATTGAATTTTGAATCTTCAAAACTGTAGCCACCAACCATCGCCTTGATTTCGCCCGTGGCATTGTCGATTGCGATCATTGCGGCTTGCGGTGCGGGTTGCTGCTCAAGCTGCAACCGCAGGCTAGTTTCATGCAAATCCTGCACAGAAAATTGCGCCAGATCACCCACCTTCAGGATCTCGTTGAGCTTCTTGTGGCCGGTCCAGGCAATATCTGAAGGCGAAAGAATCGCCCGATACTGGCCAACTTTGACAACCGCACTCTTTTCATCAACCGACAGAATCAATCCCGTTGTGTAGGACCCTTTTTCAACCGCACGGCGCCAGTCATCGTCTTCATAGCTATCGAGCTTGCCGAGATGATCGCCAAGGATATTGGCGAGCTTGTCCCGCCATCCATGACGTCGATCGTAAATGTGCAGTCCATCCCGAATTGACTGGTTCGCCGCCTTCTGCATCCGGATATTCAGTGTGGTGTACACGCGGAGGCCGCGTTCGTGCACCGCTTCAGTGCCATACGTGGATTCCAGATATTTGCGGATTTCTTCAAAGAAATACGGCGCGAGGTCGTTGCGTGGATATTGAATATGCAAACCAAGTGGGGTCTTCCTGGCAGTCGCTTCTTCTGCCGGAGTAATCTTCCCCTCGTCCATCATTGCGTGAATCACCAGATTGCGGCGGGTTAACGCTCCTGAAGGATTATTGATCGGTGAGAATTTCGGGCCGTTGACCATACCCGCGAGCAGCGCTGCTTCCTGGAGATTCAGGTCCGTCACTTGCTTGCCAAAATAAAATTCCGACGCGGCCGCAAAACCGTAGTTTCCGTGCGCCAGGTACACTTGATTGGCGTACATGGTGAAAATTTGCGGCTTCGTGTAACGGCGCTCAATTTGCAAAGCCAGCAGCATCTCCTGTGCTTTGCGGCGGAAGCTGCGGTCGCTCCGATCGAGAAACAGATTACCCGCAAGCTGCATGGTAATCGTGCTCGCGCCTTCCGCTTTCCGTCGCTTCAGAACATTCCGGTACGCCGCGCCGGCCACGCGCGGAAAATCCACGCCCCAGTGATCTTCGAAATGCTGGTCTTCAATCGCAGTGACAGCGTTGTAGAGAACTTTTGGTGTTTGCTCCCAGGTCATCAGAATGCGTCGCTGCAACGCGAAACTGCCGATCAGTTGGCCATCATCGGCATAGATCTCGGTGACCACGTTGGGCCGGTAGGTTTCTAGCGCATGAATTTCCGGCAGATCACTCTCATAGACAAAGAGCAGCCCCACGGCCGCGCCCAGTGCAATGGAGCAAAGCAGAAGGAATGCCAGGGCCACACGGTCAATCAGCTTCCAGCCGCGCAGCCGCAATGTGATGGGGGGTAAACTCAGCATTAAAGAAAAATTCTATCGCAGAAAATAAGGAACCGGGCGAATTCGGGTGGCCGGAGTTTCCATGATACTGGATTAGAAGGAGCGGTAATAGCTTTCGCCGGCGCAACCCCGACACAGCGTGCGCCCTCCCACCAGGATTTCCCTCCTGAAGTTGATACCTTCGCCGCACTCGGCACATACCACGCGCGGCCCTTTAAACCCCGGAAGATCTTCGGGATGAATTTCCACCTTTACCCATTCCCGGGAGAACAGCACGTCGTCCGGAAGCTGCGCGTAGGCCTTCTGCTGACCGGAATCTCTCGGCATGTCCGGAAACATCTCCTTTGCGATCTGCTTCGAAGTCTCCTTGGCCGCGACGCGCAGCGCGCGCCCGGTCTCTAAATCGCAAAACGTTGCTGCCACCTTGCCCCAGTCGCGGAACTTCAGAGCGCGCTTGCCCAGCCGGCAGTTTGCAACCAGGGCAACAGCATCGGTCACGCAACGATCGATCTCGACGTAGGTGACGATGCGTTTGCGATCGGCGATCGGATCATCGATGCCCAGTTCACGGAGGCCCAGCATCGCCAGACGCACCCCCAAAACTTGCCCGGCACAAAGATGCCCATGAGCCACCGCCGCGAGCTCAAGATATTCCGGGAGTGTTTTCATGTGGCCGCCAGTTTCCGCACGAGAGCCAAGGTCGTCACCGGCCGTTTCCCTTTCCGTCATCTGAGCGCATTTCTACTGGATGCGCGAAAACCCCGGGCGTCCGGATCTCCAAGGTCGATCGTTCCTCGAAGCCGCCCGGCGGGGTTCTGAATTCCGGCCGCACGGGTCAGAAGTTACGCCGTTGGTTCTGGCGCCGCTGCTGTCCAAGGATGGGGCCGGCGCACTTCCTGAAACGCGAACACGGTCATGAGCACGGCAAGCAGCAACAGGGCTCCGTCGCGCGCCACCGTCCAACCCGTCAGGGGCTCGGGTTTTGCGAAGCATCCACAATTGATCTGCAGGCCCATTGCGTAAGCGCGCACTACGCTCGCAAAAAAACCCGCAATCACAAGCGTAATCAACGTAGCCCAGATTCGCAGCTGCCAGCCGAGCAGTAAGAGCAGCCCTAGAGCAATTTCTGCAAAAGGCAGGCTTCGCGCCACAAAGAGCACGGCTGAGGGTGGCAGTATCTGGTAGGAGTCAATCTGCAACGCAAACAGAGAAATGGCGATGGGAACGGGAGGACGCGGACTCATGTCCGGCCGAAACAGCTTCGCATAGCCTGCATAAATGAAAATGGCCGCAAGCACGATGCGGCCGATCCAGATAATCACGCGGCGAAAATTGAATGGGGTTGATTCCATCATGGTCGAGTTCTCGGTTCGTCGAAGAATTTGCCCTCTGGTTTCTTACTTCTGCGCGATCAATTGATCCAGAAACGTTTTCAGCACATCGTAGCTCACAAATCCAACGACCGGAAACGCCTGGCCACCCTTCGTGTGCAGCCAGACCGTGGGAGTCTGGTTGATGCCATCGGCCTGCCCGAGCTGCTTGTCCTTCTCAATCAGGGGCTCGAGTGTCTTGCCATCTACCAGTGCCTGCACCCGCTTCATCTCTGCCGGAGTCAACACCACGGCCACAGTTCCCTTTACGTCTCCCGTGGCTTCCCACTTCTCCTGATTTTGGAAGAGCGCGACTTCTACGACATCGTTCTTTCCGATGTGGGCTGCAGCGCGGGCATAACTTGCCGCAACTCGTGAGTAGGCATGCATCGGCAACGGGAAATCGCGATGCACCATATAAATCTTCCCGGTGTTTACGTAGTCGTTTGAAACCCGTTGCAGGGTTGTAGTGAAAAGCTGCTTGCAGGCCGGGCATTGGAAATCGCTGAAGACTTCCATCGTCACGGTTGCGTTCTTCGATCCCGTTGCCTTTGTCGGATCAATATCATTCACGCCGTTTACGGATATCAGAGTCACCGGTGCAGAGGCCGGCTCGCTTTGCTTTGCAGCCGTCACTTTCTTGGCAGCCGGAGTCTGCGCGTCCGGATTGGGTGACGCGCCAGGGGAGTGCACGGCGAAGACCGACAGAAACATAACGGTGAGGGCAGGGACAAGCAGCCGACGATTCAAAGGTTCCTCCGAATGAGTAGCAAAAATGAAGATTGACGAAATCTTGAGCAGAGTAACACAAGTTAAGACGCTAGAAGGGGTTGGAGAGATGGTCGGTGCCGACGGCTGATTCGCGGAGGCGAAGGTCTCTGACGGCCCTCATATCCAGGTTGCTGCCCGTAGCTGACACGGCGGCCCGGCCGAAACCAAAAGCTGCCAGACAAAAAACTACTGTAACTATAAGTAATACATATACTTAAACTCAATATCAAATTACTTGACAATATCGCACTCAACTTGTAATATTGGCAAGGTTTTGCGGATAGCACGACGACCGGGTTTTAGCCCCGCGCCTATTCAACAATAAAAAGAGAAGCCAGAAACGCAAGGCTGGAATCTAAGCTTTCTGAAGACAGGAATTTTGAGGCGAAAGGAACAAGGATATGAGTAAGACGATAGGAATTGACCTCGGTACGACCAACTCCGTAGTTGCCGTCATGCAAGGCGGAGAACCGGTCGTGATCCCCAACCAGGAGGGTGGCAGAACCACACCTTCCGTTGTTGCGATCACCAAGACCGGCGAGCGCTTGGTTGGGCAAGTTGCCAAGCGTCAGGCGGTGACGAACCCTGAAAACACCATCTATTCGATCAAGCGTTTTATGGGACGCCGATTCGACGAGGTTTCCGAAGAAATGAAACGCGTGCCCTACAAGGTTGTAAAGGGCAATCACGATGACGCGCGCGTCGAAGTAGCCGGCAAGGTTTACAGCCCGCCAGAAATCTCCGCGATGATTCTCTCGAAACTAAAGACGGCGGCCGAGGATTTTCTGGGCGAGAAAGTGACGAAAGCCGTCATTACCGTTCCGGCTTATTTCAACGATGCGCAACGGCAAGCCACCAAGCAGGCAGGCGAAATCGCAGGACTGGAAGTTCTGCGCATCATCAATGAACCGACAGCAGCTGCTTTGGCCTACGGTCTGGAAAAGAAGAGTGACGAGACAATTGCGGTCTATGACTTGGGTGGAGGAACGTTCGACATTTCCGTGCTGGAAGTTGGCGCGGGTGTGGTCGAAGTCAAATCAACCAACGGGGACACGCACTTGGGCGGTGATGACGTCGACCAGAAGATTGTGGACTGGCTGATCGATGAGTTCAAGAAAGAACACGGCATCGACCTCGGGAAAGACAAGATGGCGCTGCAACGCCTTAAGGAAGCCGCCGAGAAGGCCAAGATCGAGCTTTCGCAGATGATGGAGACGGAAATCAATCTTCCCTTTATCACGGCAGGTGCGAGCGGGCCGATCCACATGCAGGTGAAGTTGACGCGAACTCGCCTCGAGGACCTGATGCGCGATTTGCTCGACCGCTCTATGAAGCCGGTGAAGCAGGCGCTCGAAGACGCCAAGATGACGCCGAACGACATTCAGGAAGTCGTTCTCGTCGGCGGCTCAACGCGTATTCCGAAAGTTCAACAGTTGGTCAGCACGTTCTTTGGCGGCAAGGAGCTGCACAAGGGCGTTAACCCCGATGAAGTCGTGGCAGTTGGTGCGGCGATTCAGGGTGCGGTGCTCGCCGGCGAGGTGAAGGATATTCTCCTGCTCGACGTGACCCCGCTCTCGCTGGGCGTGGAAACTCTGGGCGGCGTGATGACCGTGCAGATCCCGCGCAACACAACGATCCCGACGCGCAAGGTGGAAACCTACTCAACCGCTTCGGACAATCAGCCTGGCGTCGAAATCCACGTGATGCAGGGCGAACGCAAGTTCGCAAAGGACAACCGTTCGCTCGGCACATTCAAGCTCGATGGAATCCCGCCTGCACCGCGCGGCACTCCGCAAATTGAAGTCACCTTTGACATCGATGCCAACGGTATCTTGAACGTCAGTGCCAAAGACAAGGCCACCAACAAGGAACAAAAGATCACCATCACCGCTTCGACCGGTCTCAGCAAGGAAGAGGCAGAAAAAATGCGGACCGAAGCGGAATCCCACGCTGAAGATGACCGCAAGCGGATGGAAGAGGTGGAGGCCCGCAACCGTTTGGATGGCATTGTCTATCAGGCGGAGAAGACCATCCGGGAAAACCGCGACAAGCTCTCAGAAAGCGACGTCAAGCAGACCGAGGAAGCGCTTGAGGACGCAAAGAAGGCCATGGGCGAAGGTAATGTCGCGCGGCTGCGTTCAGCAACGGAGAACGTCGAGAAAACCCTGCATAAAATCGCCGAAGAGCTGTACAAGAAGGCCCAAGCAGCTGGCGGCACGGAGCAGGCAGGCGCGGCTGGAGCGGGCGCCGCTTCGGGAGCAGCAACCGGCGCCGGGGCATCGCAGGGTGGAAAACCGGGCGATGTGATTGACGCCGAGTATGTCGATGTCGATGAAAACAAGAAGCCGAATTAAGCGGTTTCAGTAGCAGTAATTCGTTCCCGGGGAGCGCTTGTGCGTTCGGCGGTTCCCGAGGAGATTAGCGAATGGGTCTGGCACTTCAGCGAGCTTCGCAAGGGTGTCAGACCCGTTTGCACGAAAGAGAAGGCTGGCCTCTGAAAGCGCTGCGGCCAGCAAACGAGAATCATGGCAACAGGGACGAAAAAAGACTATTACGACTTGCTGGGTGTCGATCGTAAAGCCACAGCAAAAGACATTCGCGGCGCCTTCCGAAAGCTCGCACGCAAGTATCACCCGGATTTAAATCCGGGCGATAAGGCCGCCGAAGAAAAGTTCAAAGAACTGCAGGAAGCCTACGACGTTCTTTCCGATTCGAAGAAACGCGGGATCTATGATACGCACGGTTTCTACAGCGAAAATATGCCGCCCAGCGGATACGGCTACCCAGGGGGTTCGGACCCGGGCTCCGGTGGCAGCGACGTCAATTTCGACTTTGGTGGATTTGATTTTGGCGGCGGGCAAGGGGCCACACAGAGCGGTGGCTCGAGCTTCCGCGATCTGTTCGGGCAATTCTTTGGTGGACGCGGTGGCGCAGCTGTTGAAACGGAAAGTGAGCCCGGCGGAGACCTCGAATACCAGCTTGAGATTGATTTTTGGGATGCCGTCCGCGGCGCCGTAAAGAAATTGCAGATCACGCGGATGGATTCGTGCGAAACGTGTCACGGTACCGGGGCAGTCGGAACGCCTCAGACCTGCCCGACGTGCAACGGAACTGGCTCGGTTCAGCAGACTGCAGGCAAGATGCGTTTTAACGTGCCCTGCAATCGCTGCGGGGGCACCGGGAAATTGCGTACGCCTTGTCGTACCTGCGGCGGCGAAGGCCGGGTCCGCCGGACCGAGACAATCGACGTCCGCATTCCGGTTGGTGTGGCTAATGGCGGAAGAGTTCGCGTGCCTGGAAAAGGAAATGCCGGAACAATGGGGGCACCTTCAGGAGATTTGTACCTGCGCGTTGTCGTTCGTCCTCACGAATTTTTCGAACGCCGCGGCAACGATCTCTATACCAAAGTACCGGTTACTGTGCCCGAAGCCTCGCTCGGCGCCAAGGTGGAAGTGCCTACGATTGACGGACGCTCCCTTGTACGCATCCCTCCTGGCACCAACAGCGGCCGCACCTTGCGCCTTAAAGAAAAAGGCGTGCCTAGCGCGCGTAAGGATGGCGTCCGCGGCGATCAGTATGTCGAGATTCAGGTTATCGTGCCGGAACCAACCGACGAGCGTGTCCGGAAACTAATGAAAGATCTAGAAGAAGTCGCGCCAGCCGATCCACGCAAGGATCTATTCGCCAAGGCAGGAGTGTAACTCATGCCGCCCAAAGTAAAGCGTCAACGAGCCAAGGCTGGATACATGATCAGTGCGGTCGCAGAACTGTACAAACTACACCCTCAAACACTGCGCTTGTACGAACGCGTGGGATTACTGAAGCCGTCGCGCTCGCAAGGGAATACGCGCTTGTATACAGATTCCGATCTCGAACGCCTGGACGTAATCCTGACGTTAGCCCGCGATATGGGAGTTAACCTCGCAGGAATCGAAATCATCCTTAACATGCGGGAAAAAATGATCGAAATGGAACGACAGATGGGAGAGTTCGCTCATGTCGTCCAGCAGGAACTGAGCCGCATGGCTCGCACCGGCGAAAAAGTTCCTAATACGGCTATCGTCCGGACTTCTCCTCGAATCTTGAAGTGAATCTCGGAATCCTGAAGTGAATCTCGACCGCGGTATGCAGCACCGGATTCCCGGGAATTCATCAGCTGGTTGAATTCCTAGGAATTTTTTTCACGCTCGCGTCGGCACCCTCGCGGGTCCTTGTCCGATAAAATCGAACCGGAAAAGGGGGCTCTGGTAAAGACAGTTTTTCTGCACAGTTTTCCGCAACGCCGGCCATTGTCCCCATCCGAATCCAATCGTATGATGACGATGGGCAGGACACGGGCACTCCTGCCTGTGCCTTCTAGGGACCAAGACGAATGGCCAAAGAAAACTGTTCAATCTGCAAGGGAACGGGCTGGAAACTCCAACCGCGCAAGGATGGCAATGGCGACGTCGCCGTTCCCTGCGAATGCGGGCTCGAAGAACGCGCAGGAAAAGTGATGGAGCGCGCCCGGATTCCCAAGCGCTACGAGCATTGTGATTTCGAGAGCTATGTCACCGATCTCGCCGACGGCAAGACCTGGACTCCGCAACACGAGAAGTCTCTAAAGAACGCAAAAATGATCGTGCAGGGATTTTTAAGAGATTTCCCCACCGCCGAAAAAGGGTTGCTGCTGATCGGTTCCTCAGGAGCCGGCAAGACACATCTTGCCGTAGCCGCGCTCAAAGAATTGATCCGCCGCGGGCATGGCGGAATCTTCTGCGACTACCGTGAACTCCTGAAGGAGATTCAGTCCAGCTACAACCCGGCCAGCGAATCCACCGAGATGACCATCCTCGAACCCATTCGCACAACCGAAGTCTTGGTTCTCGATGATCTAGGCGCCAGCAAGCCTTCCGACTGGGTCCGCGATATAGTGGGTATTGTCCTGAACGCGCGCTATAACGAGAGCCGCACAACTATTATTACGACAAACTATTACGACGAAACCGCAACACCTGAGGCCGGGGCCCGTCTGCCCGGTGGCCGCCAGCTCGTCGTCAAGGAAGACACGCTCGCCGACCGTATCGGAGCTCGTATGCGTTCCCGCCTGTATGAGATGTGTCGGACGATCGAAGTCATCGCCCCTGATTTCCGAAAAGAAATGGGCCACGCCCGCGGCGCACGCGTGTGAGCCGGTGCTGCGCGCGTCTCTGCACTGCGTTTTGCTGTGGGGATGGGGAAAAGTTCGGCGGCAGCGAACGGACCGCCGGCCCGGTTGACGGCCCGGTTGATTGACACGATACCACGCGGCGTATATCCTTCTCATGGGTGTTCGGGTGCTTCGTTCCCCCAATGTTCGTCGCATCCAAGTGACAGCTAACGAGTTACTTCGACGCAGTGTGAGTGTCCTGTACTGCCCCGTTGTAACCCTCCTTGCATTACCCCAATAGGGATTCAGCAAGGATTGACTCGACAAAAACAGGGATAGAAATCCCGGAGGCGTTTCAAATGTTATTTGACCAAGAAAACCACTCATCTTCAGCAGCAGCCGCAGAAGAACAAGACTCCAATCACAAGACCAGCAACGAAGTCCCTTCGAGCGCAGAAGTTACGCACGAGACACAAAATTCACACGACGCTTCCGCAGAGGCCTCGTCGCCGGCAGTACCGACTCCGGTGGCCGCAGAGCATGTGCATGCTGATGAGGCTCACGCCAAGGCGGAATCGCACGCTGCAAGCGCAACAGTAGACGCCGAAGCGGCTGCAGCCGCGGAAGAAGCTGCAGGCGCGGAAGAGATGAGCAAGCTGATCGATCAGTACAGCGAGCCTCAGGCGGAAACGACAAACAATGAAGTCCTGGAAGTAAAGGTCGTTGCCTACACCGAGCACGGTGTCGTGGTAGATCTTGGCGGAAAAACAGAAGGGCTGATTCCTGCGGCAGAATTCGCGGAAACGGAAATTCCCCGCCCGGAGCCGAACGCCACGATTGAAGTACAGCGCACTGGCGAAACGAAAGACGGCTTCGTCATCGTCTCCTATCAGAAGGTTTATCGCCGCCGCACCTGGGAAAAGATTGATGCGCAGTACAAGGCCAAGGAAACCATTACCGCGAAAGTGGTCGACCGGATCAAGGGCGGCCTGGTTGTGGACGTTGGTGGCGTACGCGCTTTCCTGCCTGGTTCCCAGTATGATCTCCGCCCCACTCAGAATCTCGATGGCTTGATCGGGACCGAAGTACAGGTCCGCATCACCAAGCTAAATCGCCGCCGCGGCAATATCGTTGTCAGCCGCCGTGCCCTACTCGAAGAAGAGCTGCACGCCAAGCGTGCCCAGTTGATGGAGAATCTGAAGGAAGGCCAGATCGTTCACGGAACTGTAAAAAACGTCACCGATTACGGTGCATTCGTCGATCTTGGCGGCATCGATGGCTTGTTGCATCTCACCGACCTCAGCTGGGGCCGTGTGCGCCATCCGAACGACGTTGTGAAACCCGAGCAGGAACTCGACCTGATCATTCTTAAGTTCGATAAGGAGAAACAGCGCGTCTCCCTGGGCCTGAAGCAAATGACCAAGGATCCATGGGTTGATGCAGCCGAGCGCTATCCGGCAGGTGGGAAGTACAAGGGCAAGGTCGTTGGCGTGGTCGATTACGGCGCATTCGTTGAGCTCGAGCAAGGCATTGAAGGGCTCGTGCACGTCACGGAGATGAGCTGGCAGAAGAAAGCCACGCATCCATCGAAGGTTGTAAAGGCTGGCGAAGAAGTTGACGTGGTGGTGCTCGACATCAAACCAAGTGACCGCCGCGTTTCTCTGGGTATGAAGCAGGCTCAACCGGATCCGTGGTTGCTGGTTGCGGAGAAATACCCGGTCGGCACTGTGGTCACAGGCAAAGTTCGCAACATTGCGGAATTTGGCGCGTTCATCGAGATTGAAGAGGGCTTCGACGGCCTGGTGCATGTTGGCGATGTCAGCTGGACTGGCCGCGTAAAAAATCCGCATGAGGTATTCAAGAAGGGGGAGCCGATCACTGCGAAAGTGTTGCGTATTGATCCCGAGAATCGCCGCGTGTCGCTGGGCATCAAGCAGGTTAACGACATATGGGGAGACTGGTTCAAATCGCACAAGGTCGGAGACGTGGTGAAGGGGAAGGTTTCCCGCATTGCGACGTTCGGCGCGTTCGTGGAGCTCGGAGACAATATCGAGGGCCTTTGCCATAACACCGAAATCGAAGAGCGCAAGCGCCGCGACGAGGGTGCCTCGAGCTTCCGGCCAACCACCGGCCCGCTGAAGAGTGCGGGCCCACTCGAGCCAGGCAAGGAATACGACTTCAAAATCATCAAGATCAGTTCTGAGTCGCGTCGCATTGGTTTGAGCTATCGCGCGGCCGTCCGCCAGATTGAGCGCAAAGAGATCGACCAGTACAAATCGACGACGAAATCCTCGTCGACCGCCACCATCGGCGATGCAATGAAGCAAAAACTCGCGTCCCGATAAGGCGATACGGTAGCATTCAATTTGCAGCAGGGGCCAATTGTAAATTTCATTTCCCTGTAGGCCAATTTAATGATACGAAGAGGGGTCAGCCGGAGAGGCGTATCCCTCTAACTCGCCTTGCTCCAGCAAGTTCTATAGTTTCAGGTCATTCGAGGTACGAGGCTAGTGACGATGACAAAGACACCGACGTTGACGAAAGCGGACCTGATCGAAGAAGTTCTCAAGATCGCGGAACTTCCCCGGAAGGAGTCCGAAACGATCGTCGAGACCATTTTCGAAAGTATCATCGAAGCCCTGCAGAAGGGCGACAAGATTGAAATTCGAGGATTTGGCAGCTTCCGCACGCGCCAGCGCCGGGGACGAATCGGGCGTAATCCGAAAACTGGCGAGAAGGTCGAAGTGCCGGCAAAGAAGATTCCCTTTTTCAAGCCCAGCAAGGAACTGAAAGACTTCGTCAACACCTCTGAGGCTCCGACTGGCGAAGCGGCCGTTTCCTGACGATCGCCAGAGTCCGGTCAACGACGCCCTGAATATTCGGGGCGTTTTTGTTTGTCGGGCACCCGCGGTCACCCTCGAGCTACGCTTCAGGTCGTCTATCGGCAATAGAAATACCTTCCAAATGCGTTATCCTGTGAACACCAACTCTCGAAGGTGACCCGCAAATGGATTATTTATGGACGCCCTGGCGATTCCAGTACATGGCCGAGATAACAGCGGGCACGCAACCGGACTGTTTCTTCTGCGATGCTGTTGCCAGTACACGGGATGAGGAAACGCTGATTGTATACCGGGGCAAGCAGATGTTCGTCATCTTGAACCGGTATCCTTACACGTCCGGCCACCTGATGATCGTGCCGTATGCACACGTCGCAGAACTGAATCTGTGCGAGCCAGACGGCCTTCAGGAGATGATGGAACTTGCCCAGCGCGTCGAGGCTGCGTTCCGCAGCAATTACCGGCCCGATGGCATGAATATGGGCATGAACCTCGGCAGAGCCGCCGGAGCCGGGGTCGCCGGCCATTTACACCTGCACATGCTGCCACGCTGGTTTGGCGACTCCAATTTTATGACCGTCACTGCTGAAACCCGAGTACACCCCGAAGACCTCAAGACGACATACGACAGGTTGCGACGGGCTCTACACCAAGGTTAGCGAACAACCCCGGGCCTGGCTGGGCTCAGGAGGAAGATCGAGCCCCTCGTTGCCTGCCTCTCGGGAAGGCCCGCCCGTGACAATACGGGTGCCGAACGATAAACTCTAAAAATCTAACCATCGTTTGAAATGCCTGGAGAACGTTCGTGAATCTTGAACTGAACGAAGAACAGAAACTGCTGCAAAAGAGCGTACGGGAATTCGCCGAAAATGAAGTTCGCCCGCTCGCAAAAGAGCTCGACGAAACGGGCCATTTCCCGCGCGAATTGTTCAAGAAGGCTGCTGACCTCGGATTGACCGGCGTCGCTTTTCCAGAAACCGAAGGTGGCGCTGGATTCGATCACATTGCGTACACAATCGTAATTGAAGAGATTTCGCGATGCTGCGCGTCGACTGGCGTGATACTGAGCGTGCAGAATTCGTTGTTCTGTGATCCGATCCATCGTTATGGCACTCAAGAGCAGAAAAGGAAATTCCTGCTGCCGTTTACACGTGGTGAAAAGATTGGATGCTATGCGCTGACCGAGCCCCAGGCGGGATCGAATGCATCTGCGCTGCAAACCCGGGCTGTGAAGAAGGGGGACAAGTACATCATCAACGGCACAAAAGCATGGATTACGAATGGCGGCGTTGCCGACGCAGCAATCGTCTACGTGAATACCGAGCCGGCTAAGGGTGAAAAAGGAATCACCGCGATTGTTGTCGAAAAAGGAACTCCTGGGTTTGAAGTCGGCAAGGAAGAAAAGAAACTGGGTATCAACGCCACGGCATGCAGTGAACTGGTTTTCACGGATTGCGAAGTGCCGGAGGGCAATCGAATTGGCAACGAAGGAGAAGGCTATAAGGTCGCCCTGTCCACCCTCGATGGAGGTCGCATTGGAATCGCTTCGCAGGCCGTTGGGATCGCTCAGGGAGCGTTTGAGGCTGCTCTGAAATGGTCGCAGGATCGTCTGGCGTTTGGCCATCCCATCGCGCAATTCCAGGCGATCCAATTCATGCTGGCTGATATGGCAACGGAAATTGATGCAGCACGATTGCTCGTGCGTAAAGCGGCGTGGAAACAAGACAGCGGCGGACGCTTCAGCCTGGAAGCGTCGGTTGCAAAGTTATTCGCCAGTGAAATGTCGACCCGCGTGGCACACAAAGCGATTCAGATTCACGGCGGATATGGTTACAGCAAGGAATATCCTGTCGAGCGCGCATATCGCGACTCGCGTATCACCGAAATTTACGAAGGCACCAGTGAAATCCAGCGTTTGGTCATCGCATCCTGGGTTCTGAAAGGCTGACACCCGGCCGGGCACCGCCAGCGATAAAACACCGCTCCACCTCACGGCTACCAACGGCAGGGGGCAGTCCCGATCCAAAGCAATTTCGCGGTCACAGACAAGCGGTTTATTTTGGATTGTGACCTAAGGTTTGTGTACGAATTGCTAGCACAGCCGCCGCAAAGTCTGATCGGAAAGCGCGAATCTCCCGAATACTAAGAGAGCACCAGGCTGTTGACGGGGGATCGCGTCCAATCGCGATAGGAACCAATGTTCGACAACTTCTTGCTTTTCACCTGCGGGGCGGTTGGCCTGCTTCACGTGGTAGGAATGGTGGTTGTGCGCAGCACGTTTCGATTTTCGGCAACGTGTAATCCTGCTGAAATTCCAGTCAGCGAGCTGCCAGAATCTGTGGCCAGTCAAATCGCACCACGCATCGTCGAACTCGAGCAATTGGGTTTTACCTTGACCGGCTGCTATGACTGCGGCGCGCTTGCCGTACAGACACGCAGTTATATCGCATATTTTTCCAATCGATCGAACGATTTCGCCAACGTGACAGCCATGGTCCACCCTCGCGGCGTAAGCAGCTATATGGAATTTTCTACACGCTTTTCCAACGGACTGGCCATTGAGACGAATACCAACCGCAGACTGCCGTTGACTCCTGGTAATCCGGCGGTACGGGTTTTTCGCTTCGCCGATATTTGTGATCCAAAGGAACTTTATGAAATGCACCGCCAGTTATTGATGAAATACGCCGAAGGGCTGTATCCGCAGGGAGAGCCCCAAGGGCAGGAGATCAAGCGCTGGGTGCGCACGGCAGAGAACTACGGCCCCCGCCACGCCAAAATTGGTTACATGGTTTTGTCCGAAGATGGGTCTTCTTATCGCTTCACCTGGAAAGGTGCGTTCCTGGTTACGTCACGCGGCATCTGGCCTACTTCCCTGCTCCGTAATCTGTACGAACGGCAGGCTATGTCCTCCGAACGGCGCAAGCTGGATCACCGCGAAATTGCCGCACTGCAAAAAGCGTAAGAGCGGGCGTTGTCGGCCTGCGGAGGGCCCCACCACAAAATAGATTCCCGGCTAGATCTGCTGCTATCCGGCGGGAACCGGCGCTCCTGCGGTGCCCGGCTCTGCCCCGCATTCTCCGAAGCGTAAGGTTCAGCACCGGGCCCTCAATTCCGTGTACCCTTATGAGCGCGACCCAGGACGTTTCTGTTGCCAAAGCTGCAGATCATCGTGAGGGAATCAACATGATAGGAAAAATCACAAGCGTACTCACCCTTCTCTGCTGTATCGCAATGGGGCACTCAAGCGCGAAGGAAATCGGGAATGGCCAGGAGCTCGTGGAAGCGATGCATGCTCGCTACGAGAAGTCCTGGTATGACACAGTAACGTTCACCCAGAAAAGTACAACCTACAATGCCGATGGAACGACGAAGGTGGAGACCTGGTACGAAGCGGCAAGTCTGCCAGGCAAATTGCGAATCGACTTTGGGCCACCGAAGGACGGCAACGGAGTAATTCTCTCCGACGGCACAGCGACGTTTTTTCAGAACGGTCAGCAAGCTGCCACGCGCCCGTTCGTGAACATGCTGCTCGTTCTGGGCTTCGACGTATACAAGCAGGCGCCTGCGACCACAGTCGCGCAACTGACGGCTGAAGGAATTGACCTGAAGAAAATTCATGAAGAGGTCTGGCAGGGCGAGCCTACCTATGTGGTGGGGGCGGACAAAGGCGATTTGAAGAGCAAGCAGTTCTGGGTAGAGAAGAAGCGGCTTTTATTTACGCGGATCTTTCAGCCGGATCGGCGGGACCCGGCGAAAATTGGAGACACCCGCTTTGTAGACTACCGTGAATTGAAGAACGGAATTATCGCCTCGCGGGTAGAAGTCTACAACCAGGACAAATTGACCTTTACCGAAGAATATTCCGACATACAGATTGGCGCAAAACTGGATCCCGGCGTTTTTGATCCGAAGCAGTTCACGGCCGTATACTGGGAAAAATAACCGGCGCCACAGAATCGAACATTTTCCGCAAAACAATTTTGCCCAAACTTCATGGCGGGGCGAGAAAGAGGACAGCTAGGCTCAATGCCCCCCGTCAGTCGGTAAGTGCGCCAGCAATTCGGTTGGGAGTCTAGTATCCTGACGAGGTGCTGGAACTGGAGTCATGGTTGGAATTCAGTGCGGGGGAAGATGCGGGTTTTTTTTCGCTTCTGCCAAGATCCCCTGCCGTTTGCCTGATTGAACCGCGAGAGGCAACGGCTGAACCTTATTTAATTCGTACCGCTGATCTGCAACGGCGCATGCAGCGCATGTTGAGCCCTGCGGAACCTGCCTGCAAGCGCCTGAACCTGCGGGAATTTACACGCGGCGTCCGCTATCGTGAGACAGGATCCAGGTTCGAACAGAACCTGTTGTATTACCAGGTGGCTCGCAGGCTATTTCCGCAGAAATATCAGAAGTTGACGCGTTTCCGCCCTCCGGCCGTGCTGAAGGTAAATCTACGACACCCGTATCCTCGTTGTTTTTCAACGCGCCGGATTGCGGTCGACGAACTGGGCCGGCCTTCCGGCGGGGCGTATTACGGGCCGTTCGCCTCGCGCAAGTCTGCGGAAGCGTTTGCCGAACGTGTTCTGGAATTCTTCAAGGTGCGGCGTTGCCAGATCAAGATCCGGCGCGATCCGGGATTTCCGGGATGCATTTATTCAGAGATGAAGATGTGCCTGGCGCCCTGCTTTGCAGGCTGCACAAAGGAAGAATACGACGCCGAAGTGGAGCGACTGATCTCTTTTCTGAACACGGGTGGTGGATCGCTGCGGATCATCTACGAACAGGAACGCGACATGGCAAGCGAAGGTCTTGATTTTGAGAAGGCCGCAACGATTCACCGGAAACTGGAAAAGCTGGATGATGCCCTGCGCGGGAGATCGGAACTGGCCCGGCGGATTCAGAATATCGACGCGATCATTCTGCAACGGACCACAGAAGAGCATACGGTCGGAATGTATGCCGTGCGCGGCGGGAGACTGGCCGAGCCGGCATATTTGCGCTTTGGTGATACCAGCGCGCCGAAGTCAGCGGAAGAGGCCGCACGGCAGTACCTCGAAGGAGTCATGAGCTCTGAAGAGAGTGCTCGAGGAAATCAGCGCCAGAGTGCACAGGAATTGGCTGAGCACTTGTGGCTGCTCTCGCGCTGGTTTTACAGCCAACCGCGCGAAGGTGAAATCTTTTTCCGGGAAAAGGACTGGCCGTATCGGCGAATTCTGCGGGCGTGCTCACGATTGCTTGCCCCCAAAACGGAAGAAATCCCGAAAACCGAAGGATCGGAACAGAAATCATCAACCGAGGAAACCAAATGAGCCACGGAGCAACAAACGAAGGAACGGCAAATTACGCGGAAAAATTTCGGGGCGTGGCGGGCGATGGGCATTTCCGCATAGCGCAGGGACTGGTTCTCTCTTCGCTGGGCATCGGGACCTATCTTGGAAACCCGAACGACGCGACTGATTCGAGCTACACAGCCGCGATCGTGGCTGCCGTGCAGTCGGGAATTAACGTGATCGATTCAGCGATCAATTACCGGTTACAGCGAAGCGAACGAAACGTTGGTGCCGCACTAAAAGTGTTGGCCAACAAGGGCTTCTCCCTCGATGAGATTGTAGTCTGCACCAAGGGCGGCTACCTTACTCCCGACGGAACAATGCCAAGCGATGCGAATCGCTATTTTTTTGAGGAATACATTCAGAAAGGAATCTTTACGGCCAAGGATATCGCGGCGGGCAGCCACTGTATAACTCCGCGCTACCTTGAAAATCAGCTCGGCCGTAGCATGAAAAATCTTAGTGTGGATTGTATCGACGTGTACTATCTGCATAATCCGGAAACGCAATTGAACGAAGTTGGTAAGACGGAGTTCGCGAAGCGTATCCGCGAGGCGTTCATCTTCCTCGAAAAAAAGGCGGCCGAACGGAAGATTCAATACTACGGAATGGCGACATGGAACGGGTTTCGCCAGCAACCGTCGGCAGCGGATGCGATGCAACTGGAAGAACTCACGGATATTGCGAGGGAAATAGCAGGCGAGAAGCATCGCTTCCGGTTCGTGCAGCTGCCGTTTAACTTGGGGATGACCGAAGCGTTGACTCTCGGAAATCAGCATCTGAAGCAGGGGGAACGAACGGTGATGGAAGCCGCCAGCGAGCTGGGAATTACGCTGGTGGCAAGCGCGTCCCTGCTGCAGGGACAAGTGGCACAGAATTTGCCGGAGTTTGTGGCGAATGCCCTCGGCCTTTCCAACGACAGGGAGCGGGCGCTGCAGTTTGCCAGATCGGCGCCGGGAATTACGACCGCGCTCGTCGGAATGTCGCGCGCGTCACATGTGGAAGAGAACAGCAGCGTGGTAGCCGTGTCACCGGCAGGAATTGACGAATTTGAGAAATTGTTCCAGGGAGAAACCGGAAATTAAGAGAGGAACTAGGCAGGAAGACCGCAGAGAGAGTTGAATCCTTTATTTCCTCAGGGATTTGCCAGATCAGGACGCAGGTCGATGAGCCACTGCTTGATGGCGTGATCGAATTCGGCGAGATGGCCTGAAAAGAAATGGTCAGCCTCCGGTATGAAGACCAAGCGATTTTCGCCAGGCAGTTCGCCCACAAGAGCCTCCACCTTATGCGCGTCGCCGAATTCGTCATCTCGGCCATGAATGAAAAGTTTTGGCTTGGAGCAACTCCAGAGATAAGTGAAATCAGAACTGTTTACCGGCACACCTATTCCGATGAGCTCAGTAACACGCGGATCCTGGCAACCGATACGCAGTCCGACCCAGCTGCCAAAGCTGAATCCTCCGAGAAGCAGGGGAGTACGGGGGAACTCCGTAACGAGATAATCGACGGCAGCCTGAACGTCGCCTTGCTCCCCGCGGCCCTTGTCGTGCGCGCCTGCGCTTAAACCGGCTCCGCGAAAATTAAAACGCAAAACAGGAATGCCCAGCGAATCAAGCGATTTCGCGGTCTGATAGACAACTTTATTGTGAAACGTGCCGCCAAAGAGCGGGTGCGGATGACAGATAACCGCCGCCAGCGGGGGCTTCCGAAAACGCGTGGAAGTCCAAAGAATCGCTTCCAGATCGCCCGCCGGGCCCTTCAAGGATAGTTTTAGAGAATCGTGCGGAAATTCCATGGTGAACTGTCTCGAAAATTGTAACTGATTTACGAGCAATGCATCAGCGAAAGAGCTTGGTGGTGAAAAGTCACGGGCGTGCCGGGCAGATTGCCGGCCAATCCGGAGGAAAACGTAGTCCTATACCGACTATGAGCATACGGGGCGTACTAGAGCTAAATTCAGGGACTTTCGGATTGCAGTTTGTAGCCACGGATGTTAACTTCCAGTCGGGCTGAAATCCACTTGGGGGCCGGAATGAATGAGTGATCTGTCTGACCGTCGAGAAGCGAGACGTTTCGTAATGACCTTGCCGGTGCGCGTCATGGCCCGAGACGCTAAAGAACATGAATTGAAAGCGCACACGCGCGACGTGAGTTATCGCGGGTTGTACTTCCTGACAGACAATAAATTTGATTACGGGAACGAAATCGACTTCATCATCACTCTCCCACAGCAGATGGTCACGGCTGGCGATGTGAATATCCGGTGTCACGGCCGGGTGGTGCGAGTAGAGCCAGTCGAAAACGGCAAGACCGGCATCGCTGCCAAGATTGAGCGCTATGAATTTGTCCCTCTGCGAGCCTCGGCCGCCTAACCCTTCGCGGCCTCTGTTAACTTCGATTTGACGAGTGTCCTGCGATCGTTTCTGCGTAGAATAGAAACGTGACTGCAAGTGCGAACGCAGTCAGGAGAAGTCCATGTATCACTACGATCCGAAACAAGCACTGGAAGAATTGCAGGAAGAGGCGTTATTGCCCCACCCTGTGAAGCTTCGCGACATGATTTTGCGCAACCAGCTGGGCCCGGAAGATGCCAAGGCTCTGAACGCCGAGTTCCAGCAATACTTGACTCGATTCGGCGAATTACAGAAGCTGGCAAGGGACATTTTGCAGCAGTTATCTACAGGGAAACGAAAAACGGCATAGGTCCAGATGAAGAGCTTCGGCGCCAGGCGGGCCACACAACCACGATGAGACGAAATACCCTGTTGATTGATGCGGACGATACGCTTTGGGAAAACAACGTATTTTTCGAAAAGCTGATTGACGATTTCATCAGCATGGTCGAGCCCTGCGGATATAGCCGTGCGTATATTCGCCATATCCTCAATGAAACCGAACGCAAGAACATCCGGCAGTACGGCTATGGAGTGCGCAGCTTCGGGCGCTCGCTCGAAGAAACCTACATGAAGCTCGCCGACCAGATGGCCAAGCGCGAAGTGCTGGCGCAGGTACACACCCGATGTGTGGAACTTGAGCGAACGCCCCCGAAAATTCTGGACGGCGTTCCAGAGACGCTGGCCTACTTAACCACCCGGCATCGACTCATCCTGTTCACCAAGGGCGAGCCAGCCGAACAGGCTGCAAAAGTCGAACGATCTGGACTGCAGGGATTTTTCGAGGCGATTGAAATTGTAGCGGAGAAAGATACCAAGACCTATGGAACCCTGGTGAACAAGCACAAAATTGTAAAGTCCTACGGATGGATGATCGGCAACAGCCCGCGCAGCGATATCAATCCGGCAATGCAGGCGGGACTGAATGCAGTGTACATTCCGCACGTGAATACCTGGCATCTGGAACACGAACCGGTTACGGCAGGGTCTGGGAAACTCGTGATTGTGCCAGCGTTTCGCGATTTGCGGAATCACTTCTGAGAATGCTCAGAGCCGAGGTGAAGGAGCAGTTTGATGAGCAGTGAAGCAAGTTGGCCACGCATCGCTGTCGTCGGAGCGGGAGCGGTCGGTGGCTATTTCGGAGGTATGCTGGCTCGCGCGGGTGCACCCGTTGTGATGATCGGACGATCTGCCTTCGTTGAAGCTGTAACTGGGTCCGGACTGTTTATGGACACCGTTCACTTCCAGGAGCACGTGAAGGTGCAGGCGTCCACGGACCTTTCCGCGGCGGCGGGCGCTGATTTTGTTTTGTTTTGCGTGAAAACAACTGACAGCGCGGCTACTGCCAGAGAATTGGTGAACTATATTTCTCCGGCGACAACCGTGGTAAGTCTGCAAAACGGCGTGAACAACGCGGAAGAAATTCGCAAGGCTTCAGGGATTGAAGCTGTCTCCGCCGTCGTATATGTCGCAGCGGCCACTCCCGCCCCCGGAGTCGTCAAGCATTTCGGCAGAGGCGATCTGGTCGTGGGACCTCTGAATGAACGAACCGAAAAACTGGCAGCAGCTTGTGAAAGGGCCAACGTCGGCTGCCGCATCACGGACAATATTGAAGGCGAGCTTTGGACCAAATTAATCTGGAACTGCGGCCTGAACGCCGTTTCTGGCTTAGGTCGCGTAACCTATGGCGAAATCCTTGCCAGTGAGGATGCCAGGAAAGTGGTGCAAGCGGCAGTCTATGAAGTGCTCGCCGTAACGCGCGCGAAGAACATCCATCCCCCTGGCCTTGAAGATCCCAAGGCGGCTCTGGCTGGATCCTTCAAAATTGCCCAACAGATGAGCGGCATGCGTTCTTCGACCGCGCAGGACATGGCCCGCGGCAAACACACGGAGATCGACTCGCTGAATGGTTATGTTGCAAAGCTCGGAGAAGAGCTGAACGTTCCGACGCCCGTGAACCACACCCTGTTTGCACTGGTGAAATTGCAGGAAACCAGTTTTCCAAAATGAATTATGGACGTGGCGGAGCCTTGAACGGAATGTAGACGATCGATTCCACTTCGACGGGCTCGGCACCGCGCAGCGCAGGCTCAAATCTCCATTTGGAAAGTGCATCAATCGCGTTCGCGTCGAGTTGGTCGTCGAGGCCGCGAACTTTCTGGATGCTGTCGACGCTGCCGTCCTTGCGTATCACAGCGTAAAGAATGACCTCCCCTTCGATATGCTCCAGAACGGCAGATTGCGGGTATTTGGGATCAACCTTGTGCACCGGCACAGGCGAAGAGACCAGCCCTGCACGATGTTCGGGATCGGCTAGATGGAGTTCAGAAAAATGAATAATCCAACTTCCGGTAGCGCTGTTGATGTTCGGCATGTTCACATTCATGGTGTAAACGTGTTTGGTGGAAAAAATCACTTCAGGCTTGGCGCCGGGAGCTAACGTGGCGAAATTCGGCGGGCCGACACGTTCTGGCGGATCTTCGCTGGAATCATTTGGGTCGGGACGTTTGTATCCTACTTGCGACTTCGGCAAGCTGAGTTTTAACGGAGAACCCATTCCGGATGGATTGGCGCCGGATTTCGGGTTCCCACCACTAATCGAGATGCCCACTGAATTATTTCCGCTTCCCTTGCCTGCCCCGGCTGATTCCGTACCACCTTTTCCTGAACCTGCCGCTGCATTCGGAGTGGCGCCCGACGCGCCCGGTTTCCCTTCCGGAGACATCGCCACGCGAGCCGCGAGATTTCCCTGCGGCGAGGGAACGACCGGGGCAGGCGGCGCTGGATTCGCCGACAGTGCAATCAGCGAAGAAGTGGCACTGGAATTGGGGGTGCCGCCGATGGGAACCTCGGGTACAGGGGCGCTGTTATTTCCATCCTCGGAACGTGCGGAGACCCGCGGTGTTGAGGATGGGTTAATTTCGAGTTTCGGTTTGGCAGGCCCGTTTGTGGCTGAAGCGATGTTTAGAGCAGCAACGTGTTGTTCTACGTTTGGAAGGTCCGGTGTAGGCTCACCCGTGGCTGTGGCGCTGGACTTTGCGGTTTTTGGGTGCAGTTTTGCCAAGGCTTTCTCATCAATTTCCATTCGAGGTCTGGCAGGAGCTTGCGAAGCGGCAAGCTGCACAACATTGGGCATCTGCGGCAAAATCTTGGGAGCTTCGGCCGGCGCGGCAGTGTTGATCAAGGTTTGACGAGGATGCGTAGGATGAACGGGATCGGTATAAATTCGCTGGCGCGGGTGAAACGCCTCTGTTGATTCGGAAGGATCGGGCTTTGTGGGACCTGATTTTGCGGCGGACTTCGATTTGTTTTTTGGAATCTGCAACAACGGCAGATCGTTGATAGGACCAGACCAGGTAAGCTGGGTGTTGTCAAAAGCATGGTTCGGAGGCGGAGTAACCGCAAAATCGGGCCATGGCGCCAGAAAAAACGTTATGTGAAGAAGAGCCGCAAGAAAAATCGCATAAATTGGCATGCGACTCTCGATATTCACGTCAGGAAACACAGTCGATGGCGGCGCGTCCTTGTCAATCCTCGCTCTTTCAAAGAAAACCGGGATCCCGCTGAAAAAATTACTGTGAAAGCTGTTCCAGGCAATGTTGAGCTTTGGCTCCATCGAGCCGCCAAGGTGTACTGGATAGACGTACAACTCGTTTTGGCCGAGCAGATCAAACGGGTCAGGATGAAAGGTTCTCGACATGAATCCTTAAATTATAGCGCGGGTACGTTGTGCCGGGGATGCAGTCAATAATACCCGAATTAGAACAGATGAGTGAAACGGAACGAAGGTTTACTGATGTTCGGACGAAATTACCGGGGGAGAAAAAGAAAAATGATAAAAGCTGAGACTCGCATCTCCTTGTTTTAGTACGCGATAGCGCCGCAATCGGCCAGATTCTTCGGGCAGCCCGAACTTGCTCCGATGTTCGGCGATGACCATGCTGCCATCTCCGAGAAATGCCGCATTGCCCAGAAAATTCAGCACGCGGTGGTATTCTTCCGAAGCGGCATAGGGTGGATCCAGAAAAATGATGTCGAAGGGTGGCGATGTCGCTTTGTGTGTATCAGCGAGACGCTTCAGCGAACGTAGAACGTCATCGGTCATGATCCGTACTCCGGACCGGATCCCCAGGAAATCCAGATTCTTCTGGATCAGCTTTGCGGCTGGCAGATGGTTTTCAAGGAATACCACTTCCTCTGCACCGCGGCTTATGGCTTCAATTCCCACCGCGCCTGTCCCTGCAAATGCGTCCACCAATCGGGCATTTTCGACCCGGGAAGATAAAACGTTGAAAAGTGTTTCGCGCAATCGATCGCTCGTAGGCCGAAGGTCCAGCCCCTTGAGGCTTTTCAGTTGGCGACTGCGAAATGTTCCGGCTATGACGCGCATGTTTGGTGAGAGATCTCAGCCAACGCTGGCAAGATGGTAACGCCGCTGCCATTGAGGTGGCAGAAGGCGAAGCATTTGCTGCAGGCTCTCTTTCTGTGAGGGTTCTTCCGCAGTTCGAAACGCTTCCCTGCGTGCCGATTCTAGCAATTCGCGATCTCGCAACGGGTTCGCCACATGAAATCCGAGCTCACCGGACTGTCGCGTGCCAAAAAATTCTCCGGGACCGCGAATCAGGAGATCGGTCTCGGCAATCTCAAAACCATTGTTGGTCCGAACCATGGTTTCCAGGCGGGCGCGCGCCTGTTCGGTCATCCGAAACGGCGAAACGAGGATGCATTGCGATTTTTGCGAACCACGACCAATCCGCCCCCGTAACTGATGTAACTGTGCCAGACCAAATCGCTCGGCGTGTTCGATTACCATTACGGTGGCGTTCGGAACATCAACCCCGACTTCAACCACCGTCGTTGCAACAAGAATCTGAATCTCGTTCCGGCGGAAGCGCTGCATCACGTCTTCCTTT
The DNA here is from genome assembly GCA_963723725.1 of Candidatus Acidiferrales bacterium. Classification (GTDB taxonomy): domain Bacteria; phylum Acidobacteriota; class Terriglobia; order Acidiferrales; family UBA7541; genus Acidiferrum. The sequence continues at coordinate 207,216 of CAVRSA010000003.1, read as the reverse complement.
TCTTCGCTGGACAAACGGCCATGGAGGAGCCCGACTTTCAATTCCGGAAAAATGGTTTTGGACAGCCGTTCGTATTCCTCGATCGCTGCCTTCAATTCCAGCTTCGATTCTTCGATCACGGGATAGATGATGTATGCCTGGCGGCCTGCCCTGGCTTCCAGACGTAGAGTTTCCCAGACCCCTGGCAGATATTTTTCAGTGGTCATGCGTGTCTCAATGGGGGTGCGACCTGGCGGCAATTCATCAATCACGGAAACTTCCAGATCGCCATAGAGCGTAAGAGAGAGGGTACGAGGAATCGGCGTCGCAGTAAGCACCAACACGTGCGGGGCAAAGCCATGCTTCGCGGCTTTGTCCATCAGCCGCTTACGTTGCAGCACGCCAAAGCGGTGCTGCTCATCTATGCAAACAAATCCAAGTCGGGCAAATTCGATGTCGTCTTCGATAAGCGCGTGAGTGCCAACAATGAGATTCGCTTGCCCCGAGCGAATACGCTCGCGGACAGCGGCTTTCTCTGAACTCTTCAGTCCGCTGATCAGCAACTCGACCGTGTATCCACCCGGAGCGTAAATCCTGCGCGCTGCAAGATAATGCTGCACCGCGAGTATTTCCGTAGGTGCCATGAGAGCGGCTTGGCAGCCATTTTCGATCGCAATCGCAGCGGCCTGCAAGGCAACAATCGTCTTTCCGCTACCCACATCACCCTGCAGCAGCCGATTCATCGGAGTCGGCTTTTCCAGATCGGTGGCGATTTCCGCAAGGACCCGTTTTTGCGCGGAAGTTGGCCTGAACGGAAGAATGCGTTTGAGCGCTTCGCGAACCCTATTTTCGCGTATCTTGAACGCCATGGCATTCTCTTTGCGCGTTACTCTGCGACCTAACGCCAGACTCAACTGGTAGAGGAAGAACTCTTCAAAGATCAGCCGCTGCTGCGCAGCGGAGCGGAACAGGTTCAAGGCGTCTACCGATTCATCGGCCGGAGGAAAATGCGTATGAATCAGGGCATCGCGCCGCGTGGGGAATTTGAGACGTTCTCGAAGGAGCGACGGCAGCACATCCGGAATATTCGATTCGAGGTCTTGCAATGTCGCATAGATCGCCCGGCGAATCATCCGCGAGCCGAAAGTACCGACAGCTTCGTAAATGGGGACGATGCGTCCGGCCTCGGTCGAATCCACCTCACTTGCATTGATGATCTCGATATGCGGATTGACCATCTCGCGCCGTGCGGGTCGCAGTCGGTCGATTTCGACCTTGCCGTGAAGAATCAGTTCCTGGCCGGGCTTTAGTCTTCCCTCTAGATAGCCACCGTGAAAAAATTTACAGGGCAGTGAGCCCGAATCATCCTGAACCAGAAGGTGATAAATCGCATCCCGACCATACATCCCTCGGACTGCCTGACCGCTCATCACCTGCGCCCGCAGTGTGTACGTGCCATTCGGCTGGACGTTTCTGATCTTCGTGAACTGGATGCGGTCTTCATAACGGAAAGGAAGGTAGTTCAGAAGATCTTCAAGCGTGTAAATGCCGCGTTTGGCCAAGAGCTCGGCCCGCTGCGGTCCGACTCCCTTGATCATTCGTACTTCGGTTTGCAAACTGACCGGCATGTATCTTCTTTTATCCGTGGTGCCGTAAAACCTCGCCATTCGGGGCGGGGATATAAGGCACCGCTATTTTTAAAGCGGTGTCTTCTGTTGCTCAATGTACGCTTTCAACACACCAGCAGGTGCACTACCGCAACTGGCAGCGAAGTAGGAAGGCGACCAGAGAACGCCCTTCCAATAGCGACCTACAAGGTCAGGTCGTTCAAGTCGCAACAGTCGGCTGGAAACGCCTTTTGAACTGTTCACCAAAGCAGATACCGAATGCTTCGGAGGGTAGTTTACCAGCAAGTGAACGTGGTTGTCCTCGCCGTCCATCTCCACCAACTGCGATTCGAAATCGTTGCTCACATGAAGATCGCACGAAGACGGTTGATGGCATCTCCATCAAAATATTCGATATCTGTACTTCGTGACGAAGACCAAGTGAACATGAAGTTGAAATACACAATGTCTACCGCGCCTAATCTCACTATGGCATAGAATAGCGTTAGGAAAATGGCAAGAAAGACTTTCAAATTTCGACTGTACCCCAACCGCCTGCAACGTGAGCGTTTGACGCAGACGCTAGAGGTGTGTCGTGAACTGTACAACGCTGGCCTGCAAGAGCGTATAGCAGCATGGAAGTGCCGCACGCCTGTCCGTGTGTTCGACCAGATTAACCAGTTGCCGGACATCAAAAAGATCCGACCAGATGTTGCAGGCGTGTTCAGTCAAGTGCTGCAAGACACTCTGCGCCGTCTAGATAAGACATACAAAGCATTCTTCGGGCGTGTCAAGCGTGGCCAGAAGGCTGGTTTCCCCCGTTTCAAAGGTCGCAATCGCTACGACAGTTTCACCTACCCGCAAAGTGGATTCGAGTTGGGTGGCAAACTGCAGCTATCGAAAATCGGCAACATCAAGATTAAGCAGCACCGTGACATCGAAGGTGAAATCAGGACCTTGACCATTCGTCGTGAAGCAGGAAGTTGGTATGCCTGCTTCTCGGTCGAGTACGAGCCAACGAAGTTGCCAGCGAGTAACAAGAGCGTTGGTGTCGATGTCGGGCTCGAAGCATTCGCTACACTATCGAATGGCGAACGTGTCGAGAACCATCGCTACTACCGCGCGGCACAGAAGAAGCTTCGCAAAGCACAGCGTAGGGTCGCCCGTCGCGCGAACAGGAAGTCGATACGTCGTCGCCAGGCAATTCTGTTGTTGCAGAAAGCACATCAGCACGTTGCCAATCAGCGCAAAGATTTTCAGCACAAGCTATCAACCAAGCTGGTGCAAAAGTTTGGCATGATTGCCGTCGAAGACCTGAACGTCAAGGGACTATCTGGCGGCATGCTGGCCAAAGCAGTTCACGATGTAGGGTGGTCTTCCTTCATCCATATGCTCGTCTACAAAGCTGAAAACGCTGGTAGACAAGTGCTTAAGGTAGACCCGAAGTACACGAGTCAAGAATGTCCGCAGTGTCACGCGATCCGGAATAAGCAGCTTTCGGAACGCGTACACCGTTGCGACTGCGGTCTTATGATTGGGCGTGACCAAGCGGCGGCATTTGTAATCCTAGGGCGTGGACTACGCCTTCATGCGCAAACGAAACTGGAAGTAACAGTAAGCGTTGCATGAGAAGCCCCTGCCTTCAGGCAGAGGAGTATGTCACATCATTGTCGCGTAAGCCGCGCTTTTCCTGAAACTTGCATCTCCCGCATACGTATATCTAGAGTGGAAGCGTTATTGTCCCGGACGGCCTCAATTTAGTGATAATAGATGAGCCAATTTAAACTGACGACTGGTTCTGGAGGTTGCTTTGTCTGAAGATCGATTGACGGGCCGCGACAAACGCGTATTGCTGTTGTGGATCGTATTTGGATTGATCGGCGTTTCCTTCGCGCACCGATACTTCTTCCGCGCCTTTCCGGAAGCCTCCGTAGACTTCAAGGTGTCCCGAACCGATGCGCAGGGCCGCGCCAGGAAATTCGTCGAGGGACTGGATCAGAATTTGAATGGCTATCAGTCCACAATCGCATTTGAAGTGGATGAAAGTGCCAAGACCTACCTGGAACGCCAGCTCGGTATGCAGCAGGCAAATCAGCTGATGAGTAGCGAACTCAACATCTGGTATTGGGAAGTGCGCTTTTTCAAACCACTGCAGGTCGAAGAGTACCGGGTGCGGGTCAGTCCGGCAGGCAAGATTGTCGCCTACGAACACAAGATCGAGGAAGCCCGCGCGGGTAAATCACTCTCCCGGGAAGAAGCCCTCTCCGTCGCCGAAACATACCTACAGGCGAAAGTAGGCACAGATCTCAGCAATTGGCAGTTTCTCCCGGAAGAAGCAAATTCGGAAACACGACCCAATCGGGTCGATTGGTCATTTACCTGGGAGCGCAGGAATTTTAAGGCGAAAGACGCGCCCTATCGACTGGAAGCAGGCCTCGAAGGTGACATGATCGGAAACTCGCAGGAATTTCTGCAAGTTCCAGAGGCCTGGACGCGCGACTACGAACATCTTCGTTCTACAAATAATTTTTACGAAGAAGTTGCCCTGATACCGTACGGATTCTTATTGGGAGGCGCTTTGTGGCTGGGAATTTCACTTACCCGCCAGGGAAAGACCACCTGGATCCCGGCCTTGAAAATTGGCGGACTGGTGGTGCTGCTCGCCTTCCTGATGGAACTGAATCAGTGGCAAACGGTACGGGCCGGCTACGACACGCGCGAGGCATATGCAGGATTTGTCGCGATGTCACTGGCGAGAATATTGCTCGGTGCACTTGCTGCCGGATTGATGGTTACCATCGTCTTGCCTGGTGGCGAACCGCTTTACCGCGAATCGCAACCGGACAGGTTGCGTTTGTACAAGACATTCTCCTGGCGCGGGCTGCGGTCGAAAGAATTCTTCTGCTCAGCTGTCGTTGGACTGTCGCTCGCTGCCGCGCACATCGGCTTTATCGTCGCGTTTTACATGATCGGAAGCAGGTTGGGTGTCTGGGCACCGAGCGATCTGAATTATTCCGACGCGGTGAACACTTCCCTGCCGTGGATTGCAGGTGTCGCCATCGGGGTAATGGCGGCGACCAGCGAAGAATTCCTATTCCGCCTGTTCGCGATTCCATTCCTCCGCAAAATGACCGGTTCCCGGATACTTGCGATTGTCTTGCCGGCCTTCTTCTGGGGCTTCCTGCATAGCAACTACCCGCAAGAACCCGGCTACATTCGTGGCCTCGAAGTCGGTCTGATCGGGATCGTGGCCGGCATGGTGATGCTGCGGTGGGGGATCATCGCCACGTTGATCTGGCATTACACAGTCGATGCGTCCCTCGTCGGTCTTCTGCTAATCCGTTCGGACAATCTGTATTTCAAGGTGTCTGGGATCGTGGTCGGCTTTGCTGCAGTTGCTCCGATGATTTTTTCCGGAATTTGCTATCTGTGGCGCGGGCGATTTGAGGCAGTGGGTGATTTGCTGAACAGGGCCGAGCCCGTTCAAGCGATTGAAGTTCGCCAGCAGCCGCTGACAGAAGAGTCCGCACTGCCGCTTTCCAAGCGGCGCTACGGCGCGCTTTCGGCCGGAGCGATTGGATTTTTGGCCATTTGCGTCATCGCGGGCGGACTGGCCGCATGGAAATTCAAGCAACCACATATCGGCGACTACCTGCGTATTTCCGTCGATAGCAAGGAAGCGGTTGTGCGCGCGGACAAAGTCATGCGGCAGCATGGCCAAAATCCAAATACATTCATTCACGCAACCGAGATGGTGTACACGCCGGATCCGCTGACCAATGAATTCCTCCGGCGTCGGATGTCCGTCGCGGAAATCAACAAAATCTATGAACAACGCGTTCCAGGGGCGCTTTGGCTGGTGCGATATTTCAGAGATTCCCAACCTGAGGAATTCTCAATCGTTCTTAAACCCGACGGTACGCTGCATTCCTTTCGTCACACCTTGGCGGAAGCTGCCGCAGGGCCGACAGTCAGCAAAGAGGAAGCGGTTGCCATCGCGGAAAAATATCTCCGCGAAGAGAAGCAGATCGATTTAACTCAATGGAAACTAGTCGATTCCACGTCCGAGAAACGCCCGAACCGAACGGATCATTCACTGACCTGGCAGCAATTGGAACCATTGGACCCGGCAAAGGATTCGGCGATAGACTCCACCGATCATGCGTATGCCCGCATAGATTTACGAATTCTGGGAGATGAGCCGGCGTTCTATCGCACCTACATCAAAATTCCGGAAGATTTCGCGCGCAGGCAGGAAGAGCGGAGTTTCGGGCGCATCCTGTTCGTCGTCGGGCAAGCGGCGCTGGGTATAGGCTTATTCGTGGCCGTGATTGTGTATTACTTTAAGCGGCTGCGTACCGCACCAGTGATCGTGCCGTGGCGTCGCATGGTGATATGGGGCTTGGCGGGGCTGGTCGCATTCATACTCTTTTTTGTAATCGGCAAAGGCTTAAACTCATTCCTGGTGCAGTACCAGACTGCCCTGAAGCTCCGTATGTTCCTGGCATCTTCAGCCATCGGAATATTTATTCTGAGTGGACTCGTCGTCGGGGGACTTACACTTTTGTTCGGTCTGGCTTGCAACTTTGCGTCCCGCGCCTTTGGCGAGGAGCAGCTACCCACGTGGCTCGGAATGCCCGGAAATTATTATCGCGATGCGTTCTGGATAGGCCTTGGCGGGGCAGCATTGCTCATGGGATTGCGCCGCGTGCTTGAGACGATTTTGTCGCATCTGCCAATTCTGCATCGAAGCTACCCCGCGCAGTTTGGCGATTCCTTCGACGCTTGGTACCCGGCTGCCCTGATCGTCGGCGGCGTAGTTCTGCGCGCACTCTTCATCACAGGTGTAATCGCGCTGGGTTCCTCTTTCCTCGGTGCGGAATTGCGCGCCCGCTGGTTGCGTTTGTTACTTTTTCTGGCGCTGGCGGCATCGCTTGTTTCCGACTGGGGCTCAACCGCGGATTTTCTCGGGCAGTTTATTGCCAACATCATTGTGCTCGGCACGATCGTCTTCGGAATCCGCCGCATCGCTCGATTCAACATGCTGGGCTGGTTCTTGGTAATCGCCTGCAGCGGGCTTCTCGCGGGCGCGCTCGAGCTGCTTTCGCAGCCAAATGCGTTTTATCGCCAGCAAGGATATTTCGTGACCATAGTGCTGGGCGTCTTGCTCTTATGGCCGTTGATCACCTGGCGTATCAGCCCGAACGGCGAGCCTGGGACAGCTGCCTGAGCGTAAAAACAACCCGCAGGCCTGTGTGTGCTTCTATTCATACGGGATCAGGCAATCTGTATCGTCTTCGTAGCGTAATGAATGGCGGCTTACGATTTCTGGTCTCCTGCGTCAAAGGAAGTAGCGATCCGAGCGAACCGTCACGCTATCGGCATAGCATTCTAAGGCATTGGTACTAAACAAGTTATACCGTAGAAGACAAAAAGAAAGTGAATATGCCATTCAATAAGTGGGTTCTTGCTTCGGCAAATGATTCAGACCCCGCCAGTCCGGCAAGTACGATGCTGGCGACGGTGAACTCCTTGGCAGACCTCGACGATCGAAACCTGGTGTTAGAGGCGCAGGCAGGAAACCGGGCCGCTTTTGAGGCGCTGGTACACCGCTATGACCGGGACGTGCTGCGTCTGGCGTTAAACCTGATGAAACGCACCGAAGACGCGCGCGACGTGTACCAAGAGGCGTTCCTCAAGGTGTATCGCAATTTGCACCGCTTCCGGTTCGAATGTTCGTTTTATACCTGGCTGTATCGTGTCGTAACCAACGTGTGCCTGGATCACTTGCGACGTCGTAAATCTCGTCCGGAAGACCAAGCTCCAGAGCTACACGTTTCGAGCTTTGAGGAAGGAAGCGCTGATTTTTTTGAGCGGCAAAGGGAGCACCGCCCCGCTCTGGACCCCGAAAAGCATCTCGCGGGGAAAGAAATTCAGGATCGGTTGGCAGCCGCCATGTTGCGGCTTTCTCCAAGAGAACGCGTGGTTTTTGAAATGAAGCATTATCAAGGTTTGAAGCTGCGCGCGATTGGCACCGCCCTGGGTACCAGTGAAGAGACGGTGAAGAATTCGCTGTTTCGAGCTACCCGAAAGTTGCGGCAGGAACTGAGCATACTGCGATGAACGGCGAGAAGAGACAGTCCGCATGCGAAGCAATGGCCGGCCAGTTCGTTTTCTATCTTTGCAACGAACTGGATGAAAAGGAACGTTCAGCCGTTGATCGTCATCTCTCGGAATGCGAACTGTGCCGGGCACAGTTTTTGGAAGAGAGGACTTTCTCGGACGCGATTGAATCGATGGCACAGGCAGCCGATGAGCTGGACTATTCCGGAATCTTGCTGTCGCAATGCCGGAGTGAACTGGCGGAAAAGCTCGACGATATATCGCACCCCTCGGTTGAAGCTGGTGCTCGGCGTTCCGGATGGTTCCGTCGCTTGATGGTTCTCTACCCAGCATGGAGCGCGGGCGTCCTGGTGCTCGTAGGGCTCGTCGCAGGCGTGCAAGCAACGCACTGGATTGCAGGCCACAATGAATCCGGTGTATTCGATCAGGCTGTTAACGTGCGGGCAGTCTCTTTGATTAGTGACGAGCAGCTTTCGAAGATGGAAGTTGCAGGCATCAATATCACGCCAGCGATCTCTGGATCATCCGACATGCAGAACGTGCGACTGCAATTGAGCGCGGAAGAACCGGTTGTGTTGACCGGGAGCCTGGATGACGGCGATGTGCGGCGTGTGCTGACCTACGTGGTGAAAAACGGCGGACGGTTTAATCCTGGCGTGCGCTTGGATTGCCTGGACGCGCTTAAAGCACGCTCGCAAGATAAGGATGTTCGGGCCGCACTGATGGAAGCAGCGCGGAAAGATCAAAACCCTGCGGTCCGGCTGAAGGCACTGGAAGCTTTGCGTGACGCTTCGAGCGATCGGTCGGTGCGGCAAGCGCTTCTGGATACACTGCAGCACGACACAAACCCCGGGGTTCGTGTAGAAGCTGTGAATCTTCTGGTCAGCTCTCTCGAAACACGAAAAAAGGGATTGCCAGCAGTGCCTTCCCTGGCTGCCGATGATCTAAACCTGGTAACCGCGACCGTTCAGTCCGGAGTTCCTGAGTCGAACGATTTCGACCAGTCGAATGCTTACCTGGTAGAAGCCCTGCAGCAACTGCAGCGAAGCGATCCGAGCCGATATGTCCGGTTGCAGAGCAGCGTAGCATTGCGGCAAATAGTCGATCGGCAAAGTCACTAAAGTAATGTAGTGAATTCAGCTTGCTCAGGTTCTGACGCTCTATGTTTATTTCAAGCTTCGTGAAGACCGTTCAGTTGCGCCACATCGTCTTTGCAGGCCTCCTGTTGTGTGCAGCGCAAAGTTGTGTAGCGAGTCCCGACAAGACACACCAGAACGTCGTACGCACCGGCTCGCTGCAAACCTCCGAGGGGTTGACGCTTTCTGTAAAAACAGATCTGGGATCGGTTGAAATTCAGACGCTGCCGCCTGGCCTGGCTCCCCAGGTTCGCTACGTTGTAACTGTCGAAACCGATGCAGTTGGCAATAACGGGAAGAATCTTCTGGATGCCTACGCGTTGCATGCAGAGGCCACTTCGAGTGGCGTGGAGCTGACCGGGGCGCTGCCTGGTCGTAATACCAATCGAGCGCAGTTTTGGGTGCGCTATGTCATCAGCATACCGGCCAATTACAGCTTGGACGTTTCGACCGGCGCCGGCGACATTCAGACCTCCGACATTGGCGGCAGGGTATTGCTGCAAACGCAGGGGGGAAACGTTACGACCGGCCGGATCATTTATCGCGGAATTCAGGTCGGCTCGGATCCACCGGTGGCAAGAATCATGAGTCAGGGCGGACATATAAAGGTTCAGGATGTCTCTGGTGATCTGGACGCATTCACCGCCGGTGGCCACATCATGGTTGGCAATATCGCCGGCAATGCCAAACTGCACACTGGGGGCGGTCACATTCGAGCTGGAAAAATCAAAGGGACAGCTCGGCTGGAAACCGACGGGGGAAATATTACCGTCGGCGAAGCGGGGATATATGTCGCCGTGCGAACAGGCGGTGGCCAGATAGACTTTGGTGAGGTTCATGGATCGGTGCACGCGCAGACCGGCGGCGGCGGAATTCGCGTCATCTCCGTTGCAGGGCCGATGGAAGTTGAAACGAGCGGTGGCAGTATCTGTTTGACCCGCATCCGCAACACTGTGCGCGCTGAAACCGGAGATGGCACCATCACCGCTTGGATCAACCCTGAAACAGTCGACCGGGTTCGAACAGCACGTTTGCCCGGTCCATCACAGTTGGCGACCGCAACCGGGGACATCATGGTATTTCTGCCACGGAATATTGCAGCGACGATCGACGCTACCGTGCAAAACGGGGGGGTGCAGCGTATTGAGGCCGATCCAGCCTTCCCTCTAAGCGTGCAAGTTCAAGCCGATGGGCAAGCCCACGCAATGGGCGCGTTGAATGGCGGGGGTGCGATTATTCGTTTACGCACCACCAGCGGCAAGATACGTCTGCAATATCTCGACGAAGATGTTGCCTTGCACGAGACACTTTTGCAGGAGCAGCGCACCCGGATCGCACGCAAGCTCAACGAAGCAGGTTATGAGGAAGTGACGGTCAGCTCGCAAGCCGCCGTTCCTAATTCACTTGAGGGGCCTCCGGACGCCGCACAGGAACGCAGCGAATGGCAGTCATGGGTCAGCCGGTTCGAAATTACCTTCATGGGCGGCGTGCATGAAGATCCGGACGAATTCAAGAAGCATCTGGTGAACTCCCCTCCGCCCGATTACCCGCAGTTGGCAAAGCGCGCGGGGCTGCAAGGCGTTGTTCGCCTGCAAGTCAGGCTGAAGACAGACGGATCGCTTTCCGTCGAAAAGGTGCTGGAAGGTGAACCGGCTCTGGTGGAAGCGGCAACAGCAGCCATCCAGCAGTGGAAAGCTACTCCGGAGTTATTCGGGGGCAAGAAAGTGGATGTTATTTCCACGGTTACATTTAACTTTCAGCTTCGCTAGAGTCGCAGCGACACAGCTTAGAGGGACCATATTTATTCAGAACGGGTCCGTGTTTGGAAGAATCTGAGAAGGAGGCAGTAATGATCATTCGCTCCGCATGTGTTAGGACGGTTCCCTTCCTACTGTCGATCTTGGTTTTCGCGTCGATCGTCGAAGCTCATTCCATAACCAAGGAAGTTACAAGCACCTATCCCTTAAAAGCGGACGGGTCGATCGATCTTTCGAACATAAACGGCACCGTCCACATCGAGGCTTGGGACAAGGACGTTGTGGAGATCCATGCAGTGAAGTCGACGCAGGATAAGGAGTCGACACTGGACCAGGTGTCAATCAATGTCGAGGCAAAGCCTGATGCCCTGTCAATCTCGACCCTGTATCCGGGCGAGAGTGGCGCGGAAGTTGCAGTCGATTACACGATCCACGTGCCGCGGCACGCCCATCTGAATCATCTGAGCACTGTGAATGGAACTTTGCGTGTGACTGCATCGGAAAGCATTGGCGACCTGCATACCGTAAACGGAAATATCGAGATTTATGGGGGCAGCGGCAATATCCATGCCCACACGACGAACGGTAACGTGTACCTGGAGTGGAAGCGGGCATCGGACGCCAGCGGCGCCAGCGCGGAGACGACGAACGGATCAGTTCTGCTTGCTATCCCGGCTAACACCCGAGCGAACCTCGAAGCACACTGCCGAAATGGCAGTTTTTCCACAGAATTGCCGTTTGTGATGAAAGGTGAAGAGGAGCCTCGTGTGCTCCACGGAAAGCTGGGCCGCGGCGGTGTGCCCATTCTCCTGGGCACTGTCAATGGAGCGATCCGCGTTGTTGAATTAAAAGCAGCCATTTGAGATTTCCTCCGTCTAAATGACGGAAGGAGATCCTCATGAGCAAGCGAATTCTGTGGTTGTCGATTTGTCTGGCCGTCATCTGCATTACCCTGGTTGCCTTGCCCGGTTCCTCTCAAAAATTACAATCCGCTGACAGCTCAGCTCTTGCCACGTTCCCGGAGAAACAGCGTGAATTACAATCCGCCATGCAGGAAGCCTCGGCGACGCTGGTTTCCAAATTGCAGGATCTACAGCTAGTTGAAGCATCAGGTAGCGACCAGGATGTGGACGTATTTGTCGGCAGCGGAAGCTGGCTCGGCGTTGAAACACGCGACGTGAGCCCGGATACGGTCAAGACACTGAAACTACCTGCCGAGCGCGGAGCGCTTGTCGGCAAAATCATTCCCGATAGTCCGGCTGCCAAATCGGGGTTGAAAGAAAACGACGTGATCACTGAGATAAACGGACAGCGAGTGGAAGGAACCACACAGTTTCGCCGGATGATTCGTGAAATCCCGGCCGGACGCACCGCGCAATTTGTGATTCTGCGTGATGGCCATTCACAGACGATCAGTGTGACCCTCGGTTCGGCTGAATCCAACAGACTGGCACGCAGAATCATACGCGACGGTTCACCAGGTGCGTTTGTAGTTCAAGTTCCCGATCTTCCCGATATGGAAAACATGGAAGAGATGAAAATCTTCACGAATTCCGGATTGGCAGGAACGCGAATCGGAATCGATGCCGAGGACTTGCGAGGTGCGTTCGGAACTTATTTTGGTGCTCCCGATGGGGAGGGCGTGCTCGTACGAAATGTTTTTGGCGGAACGCCTGCGGAAAAAGCGGGATTGAAGGCCGGCGACGTCATCACCAGCATGAATGGCAGCCGCATCCGAAGCATCAGCGATCTTCGCGAGCAGCTCAAAGCAAGCAAACCGGAAGGCAAGACCGTGAAACTCGGATTGCTTCGGAACAAGGCAGAACTGACGTTGGATTTGAATTTCCCTGCGACGCCCAAAAGCGACATACGCACTCGCGGTGAGCGAACCACACTCTAGTCGCTGAACTTTCTGCCCTCGGGCGAGCGACTGAGTCGCTCGGTTCTCAGCGATTGGACCAGTATTTTCTGAGCAATCGCATTGGCCGCTGCATCGCATCCACAAGCCACGAGCGATTTTCTTCCTTCCCTTCCATCCAGTCTTCTTCTGTGGGGGAGAAGGAAAGGCGCGCAAGATATGCTGCCCCTGCGAGTTGGCCGCCGCGCATCCGCATCCGGAACAGAGCGCGTTCACGCAATCTTGGCGGAGCATAACCGGCACTGGGAAGCCAGCGAACCACCTGTTCGCAAAGCTTGAACGCGTCGTTGTCGCGCCTGACCTCGTCTTCCATTTCTTTCGGAATTGGAACTTTCAACACGGTCAGGGCCAGTTGCAGCGCTACGCGAATCATTCTTTCTGCACCGACTTCGCTCGCATGGAGTCGCAGCAGATTCCAGTCGATTTCCGGATGCGCCGTGAGAAGTGCTGCGATATCTGATATCCACATCAGGCGTTCCCAGAAATGTTTTGCGCCGTGAATGGAGTTGAGTATGAATTCATCTTCAAGCAGAAGGGCCGGAATAAATTGTCCGTCCAGTAAAACTTCCCGTTTTCGAGCGAACAAATCAGCTAGGGGCATTGGGCGCGGATAATAGCGAAATGTCCGTTCGGTGTGCAATTCTACAATTTGTTTGGTGCCGGCCCTGGTAAAGAGGTATTCGCCCGGTATTTTCCGCGTTTCAATTACAGAAACAGGGATATCGGGCTCAAAACCCATTTCGATCATTCGGAGAGTGGCGGGAAGTATCTGCGAGTGCAAAACCAGCAAATCGAGATCCACATAGCTCCGTATCGCGGGATCCTTGTAGGCGAGCAGCGAGATCAGCGGGCCCTTCACCAGGATTGTTGGAATTCCAGCTTGTTTGAAATCATCAACGATACGAAAGAGCTCGGCCGTCATGCTCAAGGTAAAGAGATGTTGCGCACGCATCTGCCTCTGCAATTTCTCACGAGCCCCGGCAGGCACGCCTCTATACTCGTGCGCCCGTAGACGCATCGCCAGAATTCCCAGCACACCGTGCTCTTCCGCCAGCTCCAGAAGAATGTCCCAGTCCAGATTCACGAGCGCATCGGAAATAGTTCCGGACTCAATTGCGCACGGAGTAGCGCTCAAACAAAGGAACTCCCACTCGTTGACAAAGGACTTACCGTCAAGCGGTAAATTGGCCGGGATCGTCATCGGATCAAGGGCAAGTTTACCTCAGGAAGGCGGATAGGGTTGATCTGTGTTCTATGGACGGATATTCGTAACATCATCCTTGACGATGGATTGTGCATCGCTGACGATTAGGCTGCACAGTTCGCCAATTTTCTTCGCGTCGGCGTGAGGGATGATGCGACTCACCGGAACGTGGCTGACAAGGCGCGCGAGGAAATCGAATTCAACGGCTCGTTGCTCGCGATCCAGCAACCAGTTCATATATGTGTTCTGTACGAGATTGAGCAGCGCTTCTCTCGGGGTCAGGCGCTCAAGGTAAGGGGCACGCTGCTCTGTGGTGCGCGCAGCAAAAAGGTAAATTGCTCCCAGAGGTAATTCCCTGTTACAAAATTCCGCACGTTCTCCGTCAAGCGCCAGATATCGTTTGTCCCAGACCGGCGTAAGCCGCGGGAGGGCGTCGGGTGCACCCATCAAATTGACTACGGAGTCAGGCCACAGACAGATCCTCGGGTAGCCTGGCACAACCCTGACATGTCCTTCGGCCTGTTTCAGCGGCACGATATCTTCGCTGACGACGGGGAACCCTCGAAGCGCCAGGGCAGCCGCAGTGGTTGACTTGCCGAATCCAGCTTCCCCCGACAACGCGAACCCGCATCCAGCGATCTCTACGCAACTGGCATGGAGGGAAGTCAAATGCCTCTGGCGGAGGAGGAAGCCCATGACCGGGCCAAGAAAGTAGGTCGCGAGATCTTCCGCAGTCAGTGGCGGCTCGAATGTGCCCCAAACCCGTTTACTCGAAGCATCGACGACAAACCGCGTGCCATCTGAATAGGCCAAGTGAAAACATACTGCATCACCGTGCTCCGTGAGCACAAAAGACGGATCAGGAGCACCTTGGATTTCGGGTAAGTGGGAGAGGACCCTTGAAGGAAGTTCTAAACCAACCTTGACCCAGTCAGGTTCTGGTCCGGTCTCGAGACGCACAGAATCTGAATAGCCGTGAGACACCAGAGGCTCCAGACCGGGTATAGGCATGGAGGATAGAATCCCCAAACCGTAAGCGCGGTAGGAATGGTTCACAGGCGATTGGGTATTTGCTGCTCGCTTGAACTTATGGGCGGAGTTCAGCGACCGGTCCGGCGTTTTTGCGGATTATGGCCACCATCGACTCGGTTGGTACGACCAACAGCTTTGGTCATTTCCGCTAAATCACCATATACGAGCAGCTTGGGAGACTGATAGAGCTTCTTCGTAGTCTTTTCAGACGACTTTTCAGACGGCTGCTTCATTCACGCCCCTCGCCCAACACTTTACTGAATCCCCTGCACATTTTCAACGCCTTTTAGCCAATTCGCGAGAGCTACTGGGAAGAAATTGAGGTTGTAAGCATAACCCCTAGAAGGTTTTAAGGTTTCGATGTATCTATGCCAATTTACAAATTCATGAATTTTGCTAACAGGGCTTTCCGGCGGTTGAGGTGACCATCTCCCCGATAACAGGCACGCTTCGAGCGGATCGCTCACGAGCGGTGCTTTGGGACGTTTCAGAATGAGCTCCGGCAGACAGCCAACCATTGCCATTCGGGTTAATTGTTTGTCCATACACCACGGCACCGGTGGCACCCGCAGAAGAAATCGCAGGACCCGCAGGTCCAGCAGGGGAGCTCTGGTTTCAAGTACCACGCGTGTGTTACCAGCGTCTTCGCTCTCAAGCACACTCGACCAGTAACCCCGGTGCAAAGCTGCGTGGGCTTGTGGATGTATGGGATGAACTGATTCTGCGGTAGCTGCCGGTGTCACCCATTTTTCCCGCAAAGCGTTGCGCTTCTCAAAGTCGGGATTAAACCAGCTCGGGTATCCTTTGCGGGGATCGGCACCGGGAAAGATGCCGCGCAATTTGGCGCGCAGGCCTGCGCGCAACGGCGGTATTGTGCCGTGGGTCCAGACGAAACTGCCTAGCACGCGCGCAATTTCGGGCCATTTCCCCAGGGACCAGAGATGGGCGAAGTAGGGCCAAGCCTGGCCCGTGAGGACATCGTCACCGCCATCCCCCGAAAGAATGATCGGGGAGTGCGCCACGATTTCAAGATAGTTATTGTGAGCGCGGGCTGAAAATGCTTCGACCGTCGGTTCCGGCCATCGAACACCTTCCTCTGAATCAAACGGCACGCAGCCTTCCGCGTCTAAGATTCGCTGAGCAATGCCGAGGTATGTGGCCGTCATCGTCGCAAAATCAGGCTCGGGGTCTTCGAAGATAGGGTTCCAGCTGACGGTGAATGCCTTCAACGATTCCTTCTGGCCAGGGCCGCGCCCCTCTGCAATTCGAGAAGCCATCGCGCAAACAGACCCGGAATCAAGGCCACCACTTAGATAGAGCGCCGTCGGCCGGCTCGGCAGCCGATCCTTGACCGATTCTTGTATCAGGGAACGATATTGCTCAAGATACTCCTCGAGCCGCGGGTATTGGTACGGCTCCTCGAGCCGTAATGCAGCGAATTGGCAAATCTCCAGAGTTTGATTCCTGTACCTGAGGAGATGACCGGCTCGGAGCCTGTGGATCTGAGCGTAGACCGTGCGCGTGAGGTCTCGGCAGTAACCTTGCAAGAGAAACTCGCCGACAAATGATTCGTCCAGATCCGAGGAAATGTCCGGGATGCACCGCAGAGCTTCGAGAGTATTGCTGAAGCAGAAAAATCCGCCGCGACGGGCGTAATACAAAGGCCGCGGGCCTACAAAATCTCGGGCACACCACAGGCATTGATTTCGCTCATCCCAGAGCCCAAAGGAAAAATCACCGAGGACTCGCTCGAGACAAGCCTCCCCCCAGACCTGCCAAGCGTGAAGAATAAGCTCTTCGCTGCTGGCATCGGTGGAAAGGTGCATCCCATGGAATGCCAGTTCCCTGAGCAATTCGGCACGGCCGTCGACACGCACGTCGCCCAGTATCCAATTTGCGCCGAGTCTGACGGGTTGCCTGTCCGACTGTCTTGCCGGCCCTGTTTCAAAAAACGAGAAGCACGTTCCAATTTCGCGGTGATTCCAGGTCATCTCACCGTGGGGTCCGCGGAAGCGAAGTACTCGGGCCACGCGTTCAAGCAAAGCTAATGGAATTTCCCGGCCGTCCTCGCAAAAAACCCCGAAAAAGCCACTCATTGCTGCTCCGGCAACGATGACGCTAGCTGTTCACTGTCGAATGCGGCGTAGTGATGGTGTTGTTGGTCGAGTTGATTCAGCGCGATGCCGTTCTGCTCGACCCAAGCATGTGCCTCAAACTTATCCGATTGCTTCCGGACGCCAATCTTCAGCGTGGCCGGGATTCCCTGGCCCTCTAACAGGTACCAGAGCAGCAGGGACTGCGCGAGACACGTTGCGTCGCCCGGAGAGTAGTGTTCGGCGGCCCGTAGCATCCGGCAAGTCATCTCAAGAACAGCGGTATTTTGTTGATCGGAAAAGGAAAAGGGACGGCTATTCAGTCTTTTCTGCAAATACTGCAGCGTCTTTTTGTACCCGCCCACACGCAGCCTTATTCGTATAAGAGCCAGAAGAACAGCAGCGCGCCAGAACATCGCCCGCGCCTCGGGTGGCAGGGCATTATAGCGTTGAAGTGTTTGCCACATCGGCAGGCTGAAGACTTAGCAGTCCATTTTCAACAAGCCCTTGCAAAAGTCCATTGAGGTGCTCGCGCAGAATCATAGGTTCCACATCAAACTCTTCTAGAAGTCTCTCATAAGCACTGTCAACGCTCGGCATGCTGGTCACCAGATCCAGCATTCGTGTGCCGATACCGTCCAGACCGAAATATCGTTCGCTCTCAAGATTCAAAAGAACCGATTCGCCGTCAAGATGACGAATCAGCACATGCGATGGAACAATCGCACGATTCCCAAAGGTTGCCACGATCGCCGCTCCCCCGATGTTCCCCACACCAAATCCGGTACTGTCTGCTCAGTTGCCGAGCAATTATCTTACCTGCGATTACCTCGCTCTGCCATCTTTCTGGACTGCACCCGGAACGAAACAAACTGGAACTTCAACTGATCTCGACAGATTGTTTTCTAGATCCAGACACGTTATAAGTTTCAACGTGACTGTTCCCGCGATTTCTGTTTCTTCACTTGAAAAATGGTTTCCGCCAACCCATGGCGGGTGGCGCGCATTTCTGCAGCCCTTTACAAAGGCCACTGCTCCGGCGCTCCGCGGAGTCAGTTTCGAGGTGGCACGGGGCGAAGCGGTTGCATTGCTCGGCGCCAACGGGGCAGGCAAGACGACTCTACTCCGCATTCTTGCCACGTTGCTGCTTCCGACCCGCGGCACCGCACAACTCGCCGGTTACGACACGATCCGCGAACCGGCAGCAGTTCGTGGTCAAATTGGCTATCACGCCGGAACTGATCTTGGCTTCTACGCGCGACTCACCGGCCGCGAAAATCTGCGCTTTTTCGGACATCTAAATCGCCTTTCCAGCAGATTGATGGATGAGCGCATCCGGTCGTTTGGCGAACGGTTTCAGCTTGGCGACGCTCTCGATCGCCAGATGCGTTCTCTGTCGTCAGGCACGATCCAGAGGCTTAGCCTCTTGCGGGCTTTGCTTCACGAGCCAAGCGTACTGCTCCTTGACGAGCCAACCCGCAGCATGGATGCCATCGCTGCTGCGGAATTTCGTCATTTTCTGAAACGTGAAGTCATCGCCGGGCACGGTACTTCCCTTTTGTTCTCGTCTCACTCACTGCAGGAAATCGATCTTCTCGCTGATCGTGTAGCAATTCTGAAAAAAGGAACATTGCTTGACATCGACACTCCTGCAGCTTTGAAAGCGAAATACAGGTCGGATTCGCTCGAACAAGTATTTATAAATGCCGCAGGCCACAATCCCGAAATCGCAGTGGAATTGGAAACAGAGTGATGCGCATTTTCCGCGATCTCGGTCTGTTTTTCGTTCGCGATCTTCGCATCGCTCGCACTTATCGAAGTCCGTTCGTGCTGGAAATTATTGAGGCTTTATTCGCAGCGGCAATGTTCTTCTACGCCGCGCGCTTTGTCGATTCGCCTGAACTGCGTTCTTCGCTTCCGCAAGGCCACAGCTATTTTGCGTACACGTTGGTGGGCTTTGTCTTTTTCGATTACCTGACAGCGGCCCTGGATGCCTTCGACCGCTCTCTGCAGGACGCCCGCGATACTGGCACTCTTGAGCCATTATTGGTCACACAAATCTCACTGCCGCTGGCCATGGCCGGCTCGGTCCTGTATCCGTTTGCCGCGACCACGATGCGCATCGTGATTTATCTCGGATGGGGCGCCCTGCTGTTCGGATTTCCACTGGGTGCCGCGAACTGGTTTTCGGTGATTGCCGTGGTTCTCATCACCCTCCTGGCTTTTTCAGCGCTCGGCATTTTTTCTGCAAGTTATGTGCTGCTTTTCAAGCGGGGGAATCCGGGCAAATGGTTCATCCTGGGAATCTCGAGCGTGGTGGGGGGAATGCTTTTCCCGGTCAGTATCCTGCCCGATTGGCTGCAGTTCATTGCACATCTGAACCCGGTAACCTATGCGCTCGATGCCATGCGGGCCGCGCTGCTTGACGGGGCCGGCATAGTCTCCATAGGGCGCCCGCTTTTGATCCTTGCCTTGTCAGCCGTAATCCTTCTCCCGCTTTCGCTTCTCACATTCAGATGGGCTCTCAGGCGGGTGAAGATGACGGGCACGCTAACTCACAGCTGATTTCCACCGCTTAAAAAGGAAAGCCGGCTCCACGTTCGAAGCCGGCTGGTCCGTAGTTCCTGATCAGATCTCTCAGGACTTCTTTTTCTTTCCCGTTTTCATGTCGATACCACCGGTGAGCTGGTTCACTTGCTCCAAGCCTTCCTTGGCCTGTTTGCCCCAGACACCATTTGGATCGAGGTCGATGGCCTTCTGATATGCCTCCACCGTCCCCGGCTTCAGCGTCACTTCCATCTTGTCGCCTACCTGTTTGTAGTCCGCCGATGCGACCAGGCACGCACCCAGCAAGTAATACGCCTGTGCACTCTTCGGATCGATCTCGATGGATTTCTTCAGTGGATCAACGGCTTCCTGCATCCGGCCAGCCTGATACAGGCTGATGCCGAAGTTGCGCCAAGCCAGAGCAGCATTCGGCGGATCGAGTTCCGCGCTCTTGGTGTATGCTGCACGTGCATCATCAATTTTTCCGGTGCGCCCAAGGATGTTTCCGAGATTGTTGTAGTAGCTGGCGTTATCTGGCTTCAGGGTGATGGCCTGCTTATACGCGTTAATGGCATCATCGTTCCGGCCAGCCAAATCATACGCCTCGCCGATCCGTGCCCAAAACAATGCACCGTTAGGGTCCTTTTCCGGAGCCGATTTCTGCGCTTCTTGGAATTCTGCGACGGCCTTGGTTGCCAGATCGTCAACTTTGGCCTTGCCTGCTTCTTTCTGGTCTGCAGGCGCCTTGGCCAGATCCGCTTTGGCTGCTTTTTCCTGGTCGAGGAACGCCACGCCGTTGGTGAAATGTTCCTTCATTCCCGCGACCTTGCTTTTGTCTTCGGCAGCCTTCTTGTAGGCAGCCGCGGCTTCAGGATTCTGCTTTTCGAGAATGTCCTTGAAGTTGATATTCATGGGGGCAGTATCGGGACCAGTCACCTGAACCGCCTGCTCAAAGGGATCTTTCAGTTGCGGGGCGAGGAAGGTAACGATATATTTTCCGGATTTCAAATTCATGAAGATGAACAGACCTTTGTCGTCTGTCTTTGTTTCCTGAACTGCGCCCTGTTCGCTCTTTATTTTAACGACCAAGCCTGCCCAAGGCTTACCATCAAAATCGACAACACTTCCTGTGATTCTGCCTTCTTCCGCAATTGCTCGCGCTGCGAAGAAGTTCGCTAACCCGAGGGTCAGCACCATGGCGAGCGCGTATGCCTTCATAAATTTCAACATGCTCCGATCTCCTTTTGTCGTGAGGAGCGCCGGTCTCGGAATCCTGGCCGGTTCGCCCCATTATCTCTCATCTGCACCGGAAACCAATGGGTTAGGTCTTTTTTCTCCTACTTTCTGACTGTGCCGCACCGGTAGGAAATCGGGTCGGAAACCCCTGCTTGCGCGAAGGCCCTCAACCGCAACAGACAACTGTCGCACATGCCACATGCCAGATCTTCTCCCTGGTAACACGACCAGGTCAGATGCAATGGCGCGTTCAAAGCCAGCCCTCGGCGGATAATTTCATCCTTTTTCATGCCAATCACCGGTGTGACGATTGCAATATGCGTCTGGGGTCGCGTACCCACGCGAATCAGTTCCGCAAACGCCGTGTAGTATTCCGGTCGGCAATCTGGGTAGCCGGAACTGTCTTCGGCCACCGCACCAATATAGATCGAGGCAGCGCCAATCGCCTCAGCCCAACTCGTCCCGATGCTCAGGAAATGAGCATTGCGGAAAGGAACGTAGGTTACGGGAATCGAGGTGTCATGCCCACGCTCGCCATCGAGCTTGTTCTCCGGCACCAAGATCGTCTGATCGGTGAGTGCCGAACCTCCTATGGTCCGGAAGTAATCCAGTAGAGCGATCAATCGCTGCTTGATACCGTAGAAATCGGCGATTTCGTCGAAAGAACGACGCTCCCGCTGCTGGGTTCTCTGCCCATAGCTGGCATGAAGCAGGGAGACATTTTCGCGGCCATGGGTATCCACTGCGATCGCGGCACTCACGCAGGAATCCATTCCCCCACTGAGCAGCACAACAGCCTTTCCCTTGTCAGTCATGGATTCACCCTGGAACTCGGAGCACAGCCGAGAATGACGGTGCCGCCGGTCAAACGCCTTTTGTTGCCGGATCCCAAACGATCTTGTGCAGTTGTAAACCGAGTCTTACTTTCAATCCATCCTCTAAAATCCATTCCACCAGGGACCGAGCCTCTAGCCCCTTCCACTGTCCTTGCGGGTCATCATGCACCGGCGAAAACAAGACTTCGTTTACCCGGCCTGCGAGTCCGTTGTCTCTGACAAACTGTCGCGCGAATTCGTAGTCCCTACGAGTTGAAATGACGAATTTCATCTCGTCGTCGAGAGTCAGTTCATCGAGATTACGGATGTCGAATGTATCCGGTTCGCCAGAGTCCGGGCACTTCACATCAACAATCTTGATTACCTGCTTCGGCAATCGACCGACAAACCGCTCTCCACTGGTCTCAATCATCACCGAATAGCCCGCTTCCAGCAGTCGCTCGGCAAGCGGATAAATTTCTTCCTGCAACAGGGGTTCGCCTCCGGTCAATTCCACCAGACGCACAGCGCCCTTGCCATCCCTTCCTTTGCTGAGCACGTCGACCTGCCCTACCACGTCCTCGACGCTCATCTTTTTGCCCCCGTGAAATGCATACGCGGTGTCGCACCAGGTACAGCGCAGATTACAACCCGTGAGACGCACGAAAATGCACGGAAGGCCCGCTCGAGTTCCTTCTCCCTGAATCGAAGTGAAGATTTCGGTGATGTACATGGCAGAACCGGACGAACTATTCCCCGCCCGTCTTGACCTTCCGACTCGAACGGCGCGCAAGCCAATAGATCGCTCCAAAGAAAAGTACCATCGCGATGATCAGACGTGGATATCCCGGCGGAATGCCCATCATGCGCAGGATGAAGATGTAGCCGGCTGCAACCAGCAGCGCTGGCACCAAAATGATTAACAGTGAACGGTTCATAAAGCCCCTGTCTCCCGGCCCAGAACGACCCCTGCATCTACCGCGGGGTATAATATCTCGCGTTGGCTGTATCGGTCTCCCAGATAACCACGTCTTTCACTTTCGCGCCGGGTGGCATTTCCTTCAGTTCCTTGCTGACTTCCTCGAAAAAATATTTCGCCATGTTTTCCGCGGACGGGTTGACGGTAGTGAATGGTTCCAGATCGTTAATGAACTGGTGATCCAGCCGCTTGATTAATTCGCGCATCACCCGCTTTACGTGCGTAAAGTCGACAAGCAATCCGATGTTATCCAGCTCCGGGCCTTCCAGCGTAATCTGCACGCGATAATTGTGTCCATGGACGTTTTCGCATTTGCCCTTATAGCCGCGGAGAGCGTGACCGGCAGAAAACGTCTCTTCTACACTGACTTGGAACATTGCTTCCCCTTTATCTCTATCCCGAATCAGCCTGCCGATCGACGCTGTTGCCTGCCCTTTTGCTTCGTTTCACGTTGTGCACAGGCAGGGGCTCTGAAGCCAGAAACTGGCCCACTAAGGCCAGGTCTTGCGTCGTCCGATAGGCAGGCAATGACCCTAAAAAAATTCTACCATAGGGCATTCGACTGATGCGTGTATCGAGCAGTGCCAGAACACCGCGGTCGGTTTTTGCGCGAATCAGCCTGCCAAAACCCTGTTTCAACGCCAGAACCGCTTGGGGCACCTGGAATTCTGCGAATGGATTGCGTCCTTCGTCCTGCAACGCTTGAACCCTTGCCGCAACGATCGGATCGCTGGGCACTGCGAACGGCAATCGATCCACGATGACGCAGGAGAGTTGTTCTCCGGGAACGTCCACACCCTGCCAGAAACTGGATGTGGCAAAGAGCACTGCGTGCGGGGTGTTCTTGAATCTCTCAAGCAACGTCGAGCGCGGAGCAGTGCCCTGTAAAAATAGCGGGAATTCCACCCGATTCTTCACGCGCTCGAACAAGTCGTTCATCTGGAAATAACTGGTGAACAGGCAGAAGGCGCGTCCGCGGCTGAGTTCCAGCAGCTTGACGATCTCTTCGGCCGCCTGCGCGGCAAATCCGGGATCACGCACATCTGGCATCCGCGGAGGCAGGTAAAGCAGGGCCTGATTGGGATAATCAAATTCCGGTGGAAGCGCGTTTTCCTTACTATGGTCGAGTCCCAGCCTCGCGCGAATGTATTCGAAGCGATTGCCAACGGTCAGGGTCGCCGAGGTCAGCACGATCGTGTCGAACGCTTCGAACAGCCTTTCACGGAGAATCTGGCTGACATCGATGGGTGTTGCCGCAAGAAACACGCCCTTATTGCGACGTTCATACCAGTACACACAGTTCCGCTCGTTGGACTCCAGCAGCGACGATAACTCCTGCCGAATCTCGAAACTGCGTCGCGCAATGCGCACCAGTTCTTCGGGCTTCGGCGTCACAGCCGCAAATTCCGTTTCCATCGCTTTCAACGAATTCAGCAGGGCGTCGTAGGCTTCGCGATTCTGCTCGACAAAGGCCTGCCGTTCGTTGCGTGAAAATGAAAAACGTCCGTCGCGGGGCGGAAAACATTCGAAAAATGCACGGCTTCTTTCCCGGATTCGCTGCGTGCGCCGCAACAGGGCCGGTGTACCTGAATGCGTCATCCGCATGGCATGATCCGCATCGCGAGCCAGTTCCTCGAATCGAAAATTGGATATTTGCTGGCCAAAATAATCACTGGCCACGTCTTCCATCTCGTGCGCTTCGTCGAAGACTACCGCGGAATACTCCGGGAGGATGCTGCCGAAGTCGTCGTGCTTCAGCGCCAGGTCCGCGAAGAAAAGATGATGGTTCACGATGATCAGATCCGCGTCTTTGGCACGCTGATGCATCGCGGTAACGAAACATTGACTGTATTCGGGGCATTTCTGTCCGGTACAGGTATCACGCCGCGCGTCAATTCGCGACCACAATTCTGAATCGTCGGGCAGGAATGTCAGCTCTGAGCGATCGCCGGTTTCCGTCAGTGTGGCCCAGTCGCGTATCTGGCGGAAAGCATCCACTTCTTCCATGCCGCGCAGCATCGGCTGGTCGGCCAGTGCGTGTAGCTTCGTGCGACACAAGAAATTATTGCGGCCTTTCATCACCGCTACTTTCAGTTCCTGCGCAAAATGTCGTTGCAAAAACGGAATGTCCTTCTGGTAAAGCTGCTCCTGCAATGATTTCGTCGCCGTGGAAATGACCACCCTGCGTCCACTGCAAATTGCTGGCAAAAGATAGGCCAGCGTTTTCCCGGTGCCGGTTCCCGCCTCGACGATCGCGTGATGATGGTTCACAAAAGCGTCGTTAACCACCTCGGCCATCTGAAGCTGAGCCGGCCGATGTTCATAGCCGCCAATCATGCACCGTTCCAGCATCCCGCCAGGACCAAAAATATCGCGCATCGTGGGCTTGGTTGCGTCAACCCCACCTCGAACCGGATCCCTCTCAAGATCCAAATCGTCGTCGAATCCCGCGATTCGCTCTAGCGGCAGGGAGCGCTTGGGCTTCGCGAGGGGCCCTTCCTCGAGCGGCTCGTAAAACCGTTCAGGAACAGGATTTCCGGAATGTGGCTGGGGTTCGACGGACTCCGTGGCTGATTTACGACGTTTTGCCAAAACTCACCTTTTGCCAGAATCCACATCGGATTTGGATTTCACCGGAAACTTAACGATAGCACAGTCGTTACACGGACGTGCCTCGCCCGTCCTGGCCGCTGTACGCTAGGTCAGTGGCCGAATTTGGCACTCAATCGTTAGTAGTTGAGCACAGCGGCCCACTTGCGGGAAATCCCGGGACTCGGCTGAGCGTTACAGTGTTTGTGGGTGAATTCCCAGCCCTTTGCCCAGCCTGAAGTTCCTTCAAATTCGTAGTGGGGTGCGTGCATGAACTCAAAATGGTCTCTAGGCGTTATGGCTATCGTCTGCATGGCATTACTGAATGCCTGCAGCGGCCTTGGTGATAGCGGCGGTGGCGGTGGTTGCACGACCAACTGCGGCGGCGGTACGGCAAACCTTACTATTTCCCTGTACGACTCTCCCCCGAGCGGTGCGAATGTCCTGGACTTCGTACTTCCCATCACCGGGATCAGTCTCACGCCAAGTTCCGGGAGCAATGTGAATGTGCCGGTGACCGTGTCATCGCCTGAAGTGACTCGTTTGCAGACTGACTCCACGGTCATCGTTGATCAGTCCCCCATCGCTGCAGGAACCTATACCGCGATTAATGTGACCTTGGGACCCAGCAATTCGTCGGGCAATCTCTTCCTGAATACGTCCGGGGGGGCCATTACCTCGGGCACAGTGTCTTGCGCCAATAATTCGATCTGCGACCTGCCGGTCGGCGCCGCCTACACCATCTCGATTCCAATTTCTTTCACTCTGACTTCAAACGGGAATCAATGGGTGGGTCTGGATCTCAATCTGAACAACATCATCACCTCTCCAACTCCAACTTCGATCGGTGTGGATTTTGCGCAAGCGGGGGCGATGACGGCCACTACGACTCCGCGGACGAACATTACCTCGGGCGTGGATCTCGTCGAGGACTATACCGGTGTAGTCACCGCCGTCAGCTCCAGCAGCATCTCAGTTCAATCGGGGATTGCCGGTACGACACTGACGGCGAGTATCACCTCAAACACAGAGATCAACATCGCACCTGACGCGTATAGTCAGAGTCAGTGCAGCGGTACTGGCTCGCTGTCCTGCGTCCTCGTCGGAAGCACGGTCAGTTTGGATACGGTCCTGGCATCGGACGGTTCATTCACCGCGACTGAAATCGACGTTCTGGACGCGACTGCCGTCGATGAAGTGGAAGGAATCATTCTTCCCTACAACAACGGCGGAGTTGTGGGCATCCAGCTGATTCTCGCGGACAAGGAGGCAGTAACGAGTTCTGCTCTGACTAGCGCTAGCTATGGAGCGAACGTCCTTCTGACTCCGAGCGCCAATCCTACCTATTCCATCGATTACAAGACTCTTTCCAGCGTTTCGAATCTGATCACCGGCTTTTCCGGCAGCGGTAGCTTGCTGGCCGGTCAAGTCGTTCGCGTGCAACTCTCCAATATCAGTACGGACGCAAGCGGTGATATCACCGGAACTGCCAACAATGTTCTCTTGCGCTGGTCGCGTCTTACCGGAAGCGTGAACACAGTCGCGAGCCCAACCTTCACAGTCGCGAATATTCCAAGTTATATCTATACCCTCAATCCGACGCTAAGTCCCACTCCTCAAGTCAATACATTCACGAGCCTTACGGAATTTGTGGGTGCCACAGGAGTTTCTGACCTTCAGCCACAAGGTACGGCATCTTACCGGGCGCTATTCCTGGCATCGGGGTCACAGTATCCATTCCAGGCTGCAAAAATAGTCGCGCAGTAAACAACCTTAATCCGCCTCCGCAAAAGGCAAAGGGCCCAGGAAAGTTCGTTCCTGGGCCCTTTCTTGTGTTCCGGCACATAGCCAGTTCTATAGGGCTCCGACGGTAGTCGTCGGCGGCAATGGGGTACCCACTGGACCCATAGGCACTGACGGAATATTCGGGGCCATCATCGGCTGCAGTCTGCGGTACAGGCCTAAGGCAATCGCTCCCATACCCCAGAGAAACATCGCCAACTTCGCCCATCCACCGACCCAGGGAATGTGGGTGACGACCGTGAGGATCGCAATCCCGACCGTCATTCGCCCCACCATAGGCCAAAACTCGGTCGTTCGACCCATGATCCATCGTCCAATGAGTGCGCCAACGACGACCTCAGAGGCCAGCAAGGCAATGAACCAAACCAGCAGAGTGGAAATGCCCACGAATATGCCCACGATCAAGATGCATGCAATACAGGCTGCGATGAAAACTCCGGGCAGAACCAGAACGCCCAGACCAAAGGAAGCTCCAATATTCTCGGCGGCATCGACCACATCCGAGGCAAACCTTGGCATCACTCCAAGCAGCACCAGGCCGAATAGGACAAAGCCGGCGCCCCAGATCACGCGCCAGATGTAATAGCCTGCTCCACGCTCTCTGCTCTTATGCTCCAACTTTTTGTACTCCAGCGGATAAGTCAGCTTGGCATCAGAGGAAACGTTTGCTTCCTTCTCTCCGTCAAACTTGGCCTTGCCGTCGATCTCAGCACTCCCTGTAATGCTCAGTGACTGGCCCCTGCCGGTCATTGACCCGCCGATCACTCCCGAAATGGTGGCTTGCTGAAAAAAGCCTAGAAAGTCACGGCCGACTTTCCCATCGACCGCAACGGATTGCCCTAGGGCCGTCAGGCTTCCGCCAACTTTTGCATTTGAATCAAGAGTAAGACTCTCTGCCATGGCCATGAAACTTCGCCCCACTTCGCCGCTGACGGTGACGTTGTTCACGAAAGATCGAATGTTCCCGTCCACATGGCCGCTCACGCGGGCCGATTGCGCAAAACAGATCAAATCGCCTTCGATATGTCCGGAGACGTCAACTTGCTGGCCGAATGCGTAGACATCGCCTTCGACCGTGCCCTCGACCCGGAGATTTTGCCCCGAAAGGTAAATGTCTCCGACAATCGTCTCGCCTTTTTTCACCTGAACCGTATCTCCGTTGCGAAATTCCGTCGCATCGACTGGCCTGCTAATCGCTCCAACGAGCGCAAGGCTCGCGAACATCATGGCAAGTGCGGAACCCCGTTTGATGTATTTCCGGAACCCAAAGACAACAAGCCCCAGAAGAACCGCCAGGGCAATGGCTTGAAGCAGGGTGAACATGGACTGCCATCCTTTCCAGAAAGCGCCTTGGAAGAGCAACAAGCTGAGTAAATTCGTGCCGCCAAAGCCTGCCTGTTCAAATTGGCGTTCCATCGGTTCGATGTAACCGGTGTATAGGGCATAAACGCCCATGACCGCGAGACCAAAAATCACTCCCCAAATCCATTGCATCGATCGACGGACCATGAATTGAAAGTTGGCGAGTCGCGCGGGCAGCGGCTCGTCCTGTTCGAGCATCGTCCGTGTCAGCAGTCGCGATTCGCGGTCGAGCGCTCTTAAAAGATTCATGCATCGTGCGCATGTCTGGGTGTGCAGAGACACCTCCTGCGCGTTCTCCCGATCCAGTTGTCTTTCGACATACATCAGCAGGGTGATTTCGCTCAGGTGCTTGTTCGTGGTCAGTTCTTGTTCACTCAACGGGTTCCTCCCACAGCCAGCGCTGGAACATCGCCCAGTGCCTGCCGTAGATCGTGTCTTGCGCGCAGCAGCACCACTCCGACAAACGCCCGCCGCACGCCGAGAGCGTCTGCAATTTCGTCATAACTCATATCCGAGTAGTAACGCATGACCAGCGCCATCCGCGCGCGAGCACCCAGCGTTTCGAGCGCCTTTCGCACTTCTTCGCTGCTTCGCTCTTCGATCAATTTTTCCAATTGATTGGGTTCAGGGGCTTCAAGTGGCATATCTTCAATTTCGCCAATCTCTTTATCCTGACGAACTTTGCGACGACGCAGCATGTCCCAGCAGTGATTGGCAGCAACCTTATATAGCCAAGCGGTGAAGGAGCGACCTGGATCGTATTGACTGAGTTTGTCCCGCAACTTCATAAAAATCTCCATCGTCGCATCTTCTGCATCTTCGCGAGTGGGCATCGCCCTGCGGCAGAAACGGAAAATCGCCGGAGCATACTCGCGATAAAGTTCCCCCCAAGCAACATTGTCCCCAGCCCGCGCTCGGGCAATCTGTTCCGTTGGTTCGATGTGTCCCGGCGCGCTCATTCGCCCTGACTTCAGAGGTTCCATAACTTGATACGCAGCGTAGGGGCTAAAACTATCACAACTTGCAATTTTGCTTCTAGGAAAGCCGACCGAGACCGCCGTCCCGTAAAGCGAATCTGAATTACTTGACTAACTGCAATATTTTCAATGTGTTACAATAATCAGGTCGAAGAGGGCCTGATTCGCCAGTTGCCCATCGCGTCTTCGTGGCTACTCGTTTCCGATCCGATACGATACAGTCAGATCTTCAGTTCGCAGAGTCACGCGGTTTGCTTGACGGATTCTATGACCCAGAAACTTCCATCGCTCGTCATCGTCGGACGCCCCAATGTGGGCAAGTCCACACTATTCAATCGCTTGACCGGGACTCGCCGGGCCATCGTAACTGATGAGCCTGGCATTACGCGAGACCGCATGTATGGCCGCACGGAATGGAATGGCCGCGTACTGGAAGTTGTCGATACGGGCGGAATTGTTCCCGACGACAAGGCGCTGATTCCCACCGAAATCTATCGGCAAGCGCGCGTAGCGTTCGATAACGCGGACTTGCTTGTCCTGGTCGTAGATGCACAAGCCGGGCTCACCCCGCTCGATCAGGAGCTGGGCCGCATGTTGCGCACAACTGGCAAGCCATTTTTTGTAGCCGTCAACAAGGTTGACTCGCGCATACAGGAAGTGAATGCGGGAGTATTTCACCAGCTTGGCGCGCCGCTATTTCCAATCGCCGCCGAGCACGGGACTGGAGTCGACGATCTCCTGGATGCGGCCCTGACCGAAATTCAGGGCAACGATGTGCGGACTGAACCTGAAGTGAAGAGAATGACCGAGATCGCCATCATTGGTCGGCCGAACGTCGGCAAATCCACCCTGTTAAATCGTCTGGCTGGCGAGGAGCGATCCATCGTTTCTCCGATCCCGGGAACGACGATGGACAATGTAGACACCGATGTTGAGCATGAAGGCAAAATGTATCGGTTCGTCGATACCGCCGGCATTCGTCGCAAAGGCAAGACAAATTTGGTGGCAGAGAAACTAAGTGTGGTGATGGCTCGCCGCGGACTGGAACGTGCCGATGTAGCAGTTCTGGTAATCGATGGCGAGATGGGCGTCACGCAGGGCGATGCAACAATCGCGAGCTATGCCGAACAATCCGGACGCTCCGTTATCATCGTAGTGAATAAATGGGATCTCGCCGTCGAAGCTGCGCAGCGCGCCCTGAACGAATCCTCCAAGACGTCGCGGGGGAGGGCAAAGATGGCCGCCGATCGCATCACGAAACCGAAAGACGTCGATAAGGGCCGGCTTCTTGAAGACTATGAAGCGATGGTTCAGGAAAAATTCAAGTTCCTCAGTTACGCCCCTATCATTTTCCTTTCGGCAAAAACTGGCGAGCGTGCGCAAAAGCTCTATCCGTTAATCGACCATGTTGCCGAGTGCCGCAATCGCAAGGTTTCAACCGGCGAACTAAATCGATGGCTGAAAGAGGATGTCGATCTGCAGCGCGCGTCGAATCCCAAGGCGCGGCCGGTACGCATCTACTATATGACCCAGGCCAAGGTCGCTCCTCCCGTATTTTTGCTATTTACAAATCAGAAGAAACCGTTGCATTTTAACTTTTCACGCTTTCTGGAAAACCAGGTTCGCGCGAGATGGGATTTTACGGGTACTCCGATCCGCTTCATTCAGCGGTTAAAGACCCGCGGAGACCGTGAGGGTGGGGGCGTAAGCGACGATGAATAGCGCTGCCGCATCGGTTATGTCCGAGGAAACGCGCATGTATCGGATCGGAGAAGTCAGCCGCCTGGCCGACCTGAAGCCATTCGTCCTGCGCTATTGGGAGACGGAGTTTCCGATGCTTGAGCCGGTAAAAAGCGAACGGGGCCATCGCCTATATCGCCAGGAAGACGTCGATCTGGTGCTACAGATCAAGCGCTTGCTCTATGACGAGGGATTTACAATCGTGGGCGCGCGCCGCTATTTGCTCGAGCACGGTCCTGACGGAAGCGGTGGACCGGCTGGCGGGACCGAGCGAACGGCCGCTGGCGGCCCGGGTTGGCCGATGATGGAACACGCCGTACCTCACTTGAACCGCAAAATGCTGCTCGATTTACGCGATGCTCTGCGCAGTTTCTTGACGCTGCTTGAATCCAGGTGATAGCCTTGACTGTGCCTTTTCGACTGCTATTTCCTACAGTCGATCCAGTCGGGACGTAGCGCAGCCTGGTAGCGCGCACGCTTGGGGTGCGTGAGGTCGCGAGTTCGAATCTCGCCGTCCCGACCATTCCTCTGCGCTGCAGGCTCTTAAGTTCGTTCAAACCTTCCTCGTGACCTGCATGTTCTTCCCGTTCCGGGTGTCGTTTCCCATCTATAATGGAGAGAGATGAAACCGAACATATTACTCACAAACGACGACGGCTATCAGGCCGCTGGTTTGCGCGCCTTGGCGAAGGAACTTGCTGACTATGCGGATGTGAGCATCGTTGCGCCGAGCTGGGAACGCAGCGGAGCAGCGCAGTCGTTGACCCTGCGCCAGCCAATCGTATGCCATCCGATCAGCGCTCGTGAATGGGCCGTGGATGGAACTCCCGCCGACTGCGTGATCGTGGCACTTCACAAGTTGCTCAAAGAGCCGCCGGGTCTGGTGATCTCGGGCATCAATCACGGAGCGAATTTAGGTGAGAACGTATATTACTCAGGCACAGTCGGGGCAGCCCGCGAGGCGGTGATTCACCATGTTCCGGCACTGGCAGTGTCCCTGTGCTCAAAGAAAATCGACGCGGATTTTGGGCCAAGCGCCCGCCTTTCACGCCTGCTAGCCGAAGTGGTTTTGGGCGAAGGCTTGCGTCCACAAGTTGTGCTGAACGTAAATGTTCCGGATAGCTGGTCGGCAGGTGTCCGTTTCACGCGTCAGTCGAGGAAGATCACACGCAACCTACTTCGTGAGGGTGTAGATCCTCGCGGACGGCCGTACTACTGGTTGAGCGAACAACGGATCAACAAGGAGCAGGAATTGGACCCCACCTCCGACTATGCCGCGATTTTTGCTGGTGACGTCTCGATAACGCCCCTCCATCTGGACCCGACTCACGACGAATCGCTGCAGGAATTGTCGTCATGGGCCGAGAAGCTCTGCGCCGTCAGGAAATAGACCACGTCGCGCGATTGCACGCTGAAGGTTCTTGTTCAGAACTATGACACGTCCGTACGCGGCGGCAGATCGACCTAAACCGAGTCTGCAACCCGAAATCCGAAATTCCGATCAGAATCGGAATTTTGAACGGCGACTTGTTCTTCTGCCCCTTCGCATCGGCCTGCGCCGATTACTTCACCGAGACCAGAGGCACGTTGGCCGAGCGCAAGGCCTCATTCAACGCAGGCACCTGCTTTGTGGTGACATCCTTCCACTGTTCCATCTGGGCTTGGAGCTGCCCGTTGAGCTCCTCATAAACGGCAAGTTGGCCTTCGGTCGGCGCTGTATCTGCGCTATCGACCGCAGCGGTGAGGAAGCCGAACTTACTGTTCAGTTTTGTCGGATAGTGCAGTTCATCTTCGCTGGCCTTGGCCTCCGGGTTAATCAGTACATTTTCAATCGCACTGATTTTCTTCCTCAGTGCCTCTGATTGCTCAACCAGTTTTTTATTTGCGCCACCAGCCCCGACCCGTTTCTCAAGGGTCAATAACTGCGACCGCAAATCGCGGATGTCCAGAATCACCTTGTTCATCTCTTCCTGGCGGTCACGGAGCTTCAACATCAGATCGAACTGTCTCTGCAAATCGGCCGCACTGGTCTTCACGCGCGGATCCAACACGACTTCGATGGGATGACTAGTCACAGTGCCTGCCACGGTCAGTCGAGCTTCAAATTTTCCAGGCAGCACCAGCGGTCCAGCAGGTTCACCTTCGTCATACACGGCTTTTGGAATTTTCGTGGGCTCTTCATATCGCAAGTCCCAGGAAAAAATATTCAATCCGGCCTTGGCAGGAATGTGATCTGCGTCGTCATCTTTTTCAAACTCGCCTTCCGAAGCATCGTTGTCCTTCTTCTTCTTCTCTTCGCTCGTGTACGACCGGATGATTTTGCCGGAACCATCCAGAATCTCGAGTCTGATCGGCGTCGTCGTCTCTTCCTTCAGGTAGTAATACAAGATCCCGCCCCCCAGTGGATTTTCACCGATCGCATACCGTCGGCGGCCGAAGTGACCTGTGCGTGTGCGAATGGCCTCGGCTGGCACAAAAAAGTGAGCCTGGCTGGCGAAAATGGAAGCATCCATCTGACGCAGCGGACTGATGTCATCCAAAATCCAGAATGCGCGTCCGTGCGTAGCAACCGTCAGGTCGTTCCCGTGAATGACCATGTCGTGGATGGGCGTTACCGGCAGGTTCATTTGCAATGGCTGCCAGCGCTCTCCATCATCAAAGGAAACGTAAATGCCAAGTTCTGTCCCGGCAAACAACAAGCCCTTCTTCAGGGGATCTTCCCGTACTGCATGAACATATGCTCCGTCAGGTATTCCGGCTGTAATCAGCGTCCAGGATTTGCCGAAATCGGTCGTCTTGAAAATATACGGTTTGAAGTTATCCAGCTTGCGACCGTCGACGGCGGCGTACGCAGTGCCGGCATCAAACGAGGAAGCTTCAATCAGACTGACGAGCGACCATTCCGGAATATTTTTTGGGGTGACATTGATCCAGGACTTTCCGTCATCCCGCGTAAGCTGGATCAGCCCGTCGTCCGTGCCCGCCCAGATCACGCCCTTTTCCTTGGGCGATTCTGCGACTGTGAAAACGATGTCGTAGAACTCAACGCTGGCCTGGTCCTTCGTAATCGGCCCGCCCGAGTCAGATTGCTTTGATTTGTCGTTGCGTGTCAGGTCCGGGCTGATTGTCTTCCACGAGTGGCCGCCGTCATTTGTTCGAAAGACATATTGCGCCGCGTTGTACAAGGTATTGGGATCGTGCGGAGAAAGTACGATTGGCATCGTCCACGTATAGCGATATTTTTGTTCACCGGCGTTATGGCCATCCGGATCATCAGGCCACTGCATGATGTCCTGTGCCTGGCCGGTTCGCCGGTCGAGCCGGGTAATACCCCCGAAATAGCCCCCGGCATAAACGATGTTGGAATCGCGCGGGTCGACGGCGATATATCCACTCTCGCCTCCGCCGACCGAGTCCCAGTCGGCTCGATCAATAAACCCGCGATCGCTGCGCGTGAGAATTCCGACGCTCGAATTATCCTGCTGCGATCCATAGACGCGATACGGAAAATTGTTGTCAGCAGTGACGTGATAAAACTGGGCCGTTGGCTGGTTATTTTGTGTAGACCAGTTTTTGCCCCCGTCGACGCTAATTGTCGCGCCGCCATCGTTCGCGTTGATCATACGATTGGTATTGCTGGGATCGATCCACAATCCGTGATGATCACCATGCGGCGCGTTCAACCGTTCGAAAGATTTTCCGCCGTCAATCGAGCGAAACAACCCGGTATTCGCCGTGTAAACCGTATTGGAATTCTTGGGATCGGCCCAAACATGCGTGAAATACCAAGCCCGTTGCCGGAAACGATGATCGTCATTAATGAGCGACCAGTGCTCTCCACCATCGTCGCTGCGATACAAACCGCCCTTGTTGGCTTCAACCAGCGCATAGACAACGCTCGAATCGCCGCCTGAGACGGAAACGCCGATGCGGCCAAGAGGGCCTTCCGGAAAACCATTTCCCAGAACGCGTTTCCATGTCGTTCCATCATCGCCAGAACGGTACAAGCCGCTCGTTTCGCCTCCGCTATTTAACGACCACGGTGTCCGGTAGCCTTCCCACATCGAGGCAAACAGCACGTGCGGATTCTGTGGATCAAAAACGATGTCGATTCCGCCAGTGCGATCGTTGATGTACAGGACCTTTTCCCATGTCTTGCCGCCGTCGCGGCTCCGGAAAATCCCGCGTTCCTGGTTCGGTCCGTAGGCGTGGCCCAAGGCTGCTACAAAGACGACATCGGGCTGCGTCGGGTGGACGACGAGTGCGCCAATATGCCGGGAGTCTTTCAATCCAACATTCGTCCATGTCTTCCCAGCATCGACCGATTTGTAAACTCCGTCGCCATATGAAATATCCCCTCGAATGCAGGCCTCGCCTGTTCCGACATACACTACATTCGGGTCGGAATCTGCCACGGCCACCGCGCCAATCGATGAAATATCCTGCTTGTCGAAGATCGGATCCCAGGAGAGTCCGCCGTCTGTGGTCTTCCAGACCCCACCCGACACCGCGCCGAAATAATATGTGTTCGGCTGGCCGACAACACCAACCGCAGTTAGCGAACGCCCTCCGCGGAACGGACCAATCAACCGCCATTTCATTCCGGCGTACGTTTTTGGATCGACGTTTTGCTGTGCAGATATGGGCGAACAGAAAATTACAATCAGTACTGACAAAAACATAGCCAGGCGATATGAGCGGTTCAAAGATTCCCCCGGATTCAGATTTGACGAACGCCAAATGGTACTCCGACTGGTCAATGTCCGAAAGGGACTTTGCGCTTGGCGTTGCTTTGGATACGATGGCGATAGATGGCAGGGACGCCTACCTACGATGTCGTCGTGATTGGCGCGGGAGTCTTTGGCGCGTGGACGGCGTGGCACCTCACGCGCCGCAAGCAGCGCGTTCTGCTCGTGGACGCTTACGGCCCAGGACACACGCGCGCCAGTTCCGGGGGCGAATCCCGCATCATCCGAATGGCGTACGGCCCTGATGAGATCTACACGCGGTGGTCGCTTGCTTCGCTTGCACAATGGAAGGCTCTATTTGTCTCAACCGGGCAACCGTTATTCGTGCCCACAGGCGTCTTGTGGTGCGGAAGCCAAAGCGAATCTTACTTGCGCGATTCGGTAACGGTTCTAGATCGCTGTGCCATCCCTCATGAAGTGCTGAGGCATCTAGACCTGACCTCACGGTTTCCCCAAATTAATTTCGAGAATGTTGCCCATGGCGTACTTGAACCCGAAAGCGGGGTTCTTCTCGCGCGCCGAGCGGTTGCATGTACTGTGGCCGATGCTGTAGCTCGCGGTCTGGAATTCAGGAACGCCCAAATCAACCCCCCTCGCGGCGGGAAAGGGGCGCTCGCCTCAATCTCTACCTCATCGGGTGAAAGTCTTCGTGCCGGTCAATTCGTGTTTGCTTGCGGTTCATGGCTCGGCAAGCTCTTCCCCTCATTGCTTGGCAATCGAATCTTTCCCACGCGGCAGGAAGTTTTTTTCTTTACCACTCTTGCAGGAGACGTGCGCTTCGCCTCGCCAGACCTGCCTACCTGGTTTTTCCAGGGCGACCAGGTGTACGGGATGCCGGACATCGAGGGCCGGGGCTTGAAACTTGCGAGGGATGATCACGGCGAGCGCGTCGACCCTGATACTCAATCGCGAATCGCATCAGCTGAGGGCGCAAAATGGGCGAAAGACTACGTCGCCCGTCGTTTTCCCGCCCTAAGAGACTCTCAAATCGTGGAAACGCGGGTCTGCCAGTACGAAAATAGTTCGAACGGCGATTTCCTCATTGACCGTCATCCTGAAATGCGAGATGTGTGGCTAGCGGGAGGCGGATCTGGCCACGGATTCAAGCACGGCCCGGCGCTGGGCGAGTACCTGTGCAAGCAAATTTTGGGAGAAGCGCCAAGCGAGCCCCGATTCAGTCTTCAAACCAAAGAAACGGAGCAGAAACGCACAGTGCGCTAGGGGAAGGCGCTGACGGGCCGGTTATCGGCAACCCGGGGAACAAAAGCGCAAGGAACTACAGCTTTTTCGGAGCCTTGCGCCGCGAATTATCAAGTGGTTTACTTGCCTCCCTGCGCCGCGATTTCTCCTCGTAAAGATTCTGATCGGCTTCCTTCAGGATCCGGTCCACGCGCTCGCCTTCGCCGTGATAAATCGACGCGCCGATACTTGCCGAAAGCAGGGGATGCTCGAGGTCCGAGGCGAGCGTCTCACGAATGCGCGTTGCAACACGCTGGGCTTCTTCCTCCCGCGCCTCAGGAAGTACCAGGGCAAATTCGTCTCCGCCGTACCGAGCTGCGGTATCAATCGCCCTGCAGTGAAACCGCAATATATCCGCCAACCGGCACAGCGCGCGGCTTCCGACCAGGTGTCCGTGTGTGTCATTAATCTTTTTCAGGCCATCCAGATCCAGAAGCAATACCGCGAAAGGACGCCCGGTGCGCAACGTGCGCTCCGTTTCCGTATCCAATACGTCCAGGAGCTTGCGATAATTCGCGAGACCAGTCAGTGGATCACTCGCCGCCAGGTGCCGGACCTGCTCGAACACCCGGGCACTATCGAGTAGTGCTCCTCCCAACAGGATGAAGTAACTCGAGACATTCAATCCTTGGGCAAATACGAACGGGCCATCCAGAAGTTTAACGGACTGGCAAGCCGCCAGCTGCGACCCTATATTCAGCCAGACCGCATAATAAATCGAACGGTCGAACGCAGAGTCGCTGAGGAATCTCCTGCGTCGGTATCCCACGAGCGCAATCAGAAAAATAACCGCCGGCAAAAGCTGCAGTGGATTTGGAATGAACGCTTCGGGGTGGCCGGAAACATCGGGTGGCAGTTTTCTAATGGAAGCAGCGATAAGATACGTCAGCGACAATACTGCAAAAAGAGCACCGGCGATTTCCAGGCGCGGATGTCGTGAGCGCGGCAGGAAGTGTTCGACCAGTAATGCCACCACAAACAGCAGGGCCAGCAGCAGTCGGCTGATCCACCATCCGATCGGCGCCCAGAGGAACCAGAATTGGGATTCATGGATCAGCTGGAAAAAGATCACGCTCGAGGCGGTTAGCGTTGCTCCTGAAAGCAGAAAACCCGAACCGAGAATCAGGGAAATGCGATCTTGCGTACCTTGAAATCGCACGAACGAGACAGCCGCGAACACAAAGGCAAACAATCCCGTTGTCAGTTGCAAATAACCCTGAAGAATAGGATCCGGACGAGGAGCAATCTGCCGCAACCATGTGGCGGCCAGGAAGATAAGCAGGAAGCCACCCGCCTGGAGAAACAGGCGTTGCAGCTTGCGGCGGTCAGAGATCAGGAACAGTTCTCCCATCATGGGTTCAGATTCCGGCTGGGGGGATTCGCCTCTC
This sequence comes from Candidatus Acidiferrales bacterium, assembly GCA_963723725.1. GTDB lineage: Bacteria > Acidobacteriota > Terriglobia > Acidiferrales > UBA7541 > Acidiferrum. The sequence goes on along the minus strand of CAVRSA010000003.1, from coordinate 168,944 downwards.
TTCTATTATTAGACGCCATGCACCAGAAACCTGTTGCGAGGAAATTACCCATGTGAGGCAAGAGATACCGTCTGTGGAAATGCCCTAACCCCGGCCATTGGTACAGGTCGAAAAACAATGCTCAGCCGGCTGCGGCCTGACTCTGGCGCTCAAAAATCTTTTTCACGGTATCGAGCGTATCAATTTCGGCAGGTGTCTTGTCGGGCCGCAAACGCACGATCCGCGGAAAGCGCAACGCGAATCCACTCTCGTGCCGTCGCGACTTCTGCATGTTGTTGAACGCCACCTCCAATACCACTGTCGGGTGGACTTGCAATTTGCCGCCTTCTCGCCCAGAAGTATTCTGCAGAAAGCAGTCCGTCAATTCCCGGATCTCAGAGTCAGTCAGCCCGGAGTACGCCTTCCCGATATCCAGCAGTTTCTCACCATCCCGGATCGCGAAGGTGTAGTCAGAGAGCACCCCGTGCCGTTTTCCATGACCGTACTCGACAGCCGTCACCACCACATCCAGAGTTGCCAGCGGTTTTTTCCATTTCAGCCAGTAGCGGCCCCGTCGGCCTGGAAGGTACAAAGAACCCGTCGCTTTCACAATCAACCCTTCATTTCCACGCCGCAAAGCTCCCTCGAATGCCTCGTTGTATTGACCGGGCGTCTCGCAAAAAACAGACTGTGCGAGTCGCAGTTCGGAATCCCCGTTTTTCGACGCCAGAGATTCCAGTTGATGGCGCCGTTCGCTCAGCGGGACTTCGAGCAGACTATGCCCATCCTTCTGCAGAATATCGAACGCCATAAAAATGATTGGAGCGTCGGCCGTTGCGAACAGGTCAAACTGGTTGCGGCCCAAACGTGGCTGCAGCGTACTGAAGGGCAGGGCGCGGCCATCGCGCCACGCAAGGATTTCACCATCCAGAATAAAATCGCCGGATATCCTGCGAAACGTCGACGCCAGTTCCGGAAATTCTGTAATCCGGTCGAGCGTGCGAGAATAAAATTCAACGCGAGCACCTTGCTTGTGCACCTGGGCGCGGATACCGTCGTATTTGTCTTCGGCGATCGCTCCTCCGGGAAACGAAGCGGTCAGCTCCAGTGCATCTTCAGCCGGATTCGCCAGCATCACGGAAATCGGGCGGAACAGCTGCAGCTCTGCCGTCGTCAATTTCCCTTCTGCTGCCAGGCTGACAACCTCTGAGATATCACCACTCAGCATGTTGGCACGCTGGACAAGCGCGAGTGGCTGCTTGTAGGCACAGGCGACAGCCTCCTCCACCAGACTTTCCTTCATTCCGATACGCAACTCTCCCGTCGCGATTTTCAGGACGTACTTCACTTCCAACGCGGAAAGCCGCCGGAGCATCTCCTCCAGTTTTTGCAGCTTTGTATCCATGCGCCGTTCTGTCGACAGCTCCAGAAACCACGCCTCAATCTCGTGCAGTCCCACTCCGGAAGGCGAACTGTGCGCCTGCAATATATCGTCCGCCGCTGCGCCCAGATCACCGTGGCGTCGATACACCTCGGCAAATTGCACTTCGCTCCAGCCGGAAACTTTGAGCACCGCGCGCACCAGCAGGCTGCTGCCCACGCCCAGGACGCGCTCTGATCGCCGCGGATACACGCTTCCGGCAAGAAAGAGTGCGGCCACACCGGACTCCTCGACGCTTGCAGACTGAAAGAACGCCGACGCGAGCCGGATCTTTTCCGATTTCTTGGACGTGGCCGCGATGCCTTCGCAAAGTCTTGCAAAAGAGTTCATGGGTTCATTGTAAGGGATGCGACGGGCCGCAGGTTGGTTAGCGTTCAATATTAAGCTTGCAAGCAAGCCCGTGATTCCGCACAATACCGTCTATTGAATCGTTTGAATAAGGGATGATACCTTGGCCAATCGCAAGCTCCTCGCCTCAGCTAAAAAAACCGCAACGGCCAAGAACCGACCCGGGGAGAACACTCTATACGAAATTCTCTCTCAGCCACAAATCTGGGCAGAGACGGAAAATCATCTGGCTTCTTCCGGGATTCTTAAACGCCTTACCGACACATTTTCGCCCCGGAGCCCCTGGCTCTTTGTCGGATGCGGGTCCAGTTATTACTTGTCCCGCCTGATCGCTGCAATCTGGACGAAGTATCAGTACATTCCGGCGACCGCTGTCGCCGCGAGCGAACTTCTGTTTGCGCCGGAGGAGACTCTGCGCAGAACGGGAGCGGAGCAGATTGTCCTGATGTCCCGTTCCGGCGAAACGACTGAAGTCCTGCGTGCCGCCGAATTACTGCAGTCTCACAAGACGGTTCAAACTCTGGCTGTCACCTGCAACCCGGAGAGTGTGCTCGAAAAACTCTGTACACATTCCTTCAAACTGACATGGGCCGACGAAAAGAGCGTCGTGATGACCCGATCGTTCACGGCCATACTGCTCTCCTTCCAGCGACTGGCCCTGGAGTTCGTCGGTGACAATCATTTCTCCTCTGGCCTGGACACGCTTCCCCAGAGAGGCCAGTCATGGATGGAGGCGCACGCCAAACGAATTCAGGAGTTCGCTACCAAACGCAGGTTCGACGATTACGTGTTCCTCGGTCAGGGCGTGCATTACTGGCTGGCACAGGAAGCGGCGTTGAAGGTCACTGAACTCTCCAGTTCCTACACGCAGTTCTACCACTCGCTCGAATTCCGTCACGGACCGCGCTCGATCGCTGGGCCGAAAACCTTGATCACGTTCTTCATGTCCGACGTAGCCGCCGAAGCGGAGACAAAATTGTGTGCCGAGTTGAAGGGCCTAGGGGCCGCGACCTGCGTTATCGTGAATCACGCAACTCCCGAACTCAGAAAACACGCCGATCTTTTGATTGAGTTGGCGCTGGACGGACCGGAGTTTGCACGTTACGCTGTCACCGCGATTCCTGCACATTTGTTGGGAACCTCGATCGGCCTTCGCAAGGGACTCAATCCCGATGCGCCGAAGAATCTGACTCGCGCGGTGGTCCTCGGTTCCGACAGGAATCGGCCACCAAAAAGGAGCGGTGCTTGAGCGGAGAAGCCGGCACCTCATCATCGTCAGGCCCTCGCCTGCGACGCACTCTGACACTATGGGACCTGGTTCTCTACGGCGTGATCGTAATCCAGCCGGTTGCGCCAATGTCGGTCTTCGGCGTGTTAAGCGAACGCGGCCGTGGCCACGTGGTCACCGCCATCCTGATCGCCATGGTGGCTATGCTGTTTACCGGCATCAGTTATGGCCGGATGGCGCGTGCCTACCCTAGTGCCGGCTCCGCGTTTACCTACGTAGCCCAAGAAATTAATCCCACCGTCGGCTACGTCACGGGCTGGAGCATGGTAATGGACTACATGCTTAATCCGTTGATCTGCACGGTATGGTGCGCCGGACAAGCCAGCCAGTTTGCTCCGGGGGTTGCTCCCTGGATCTGGAAAATTTTCTTTGTCATCGTTTTTACCATGCTGAATATTCGCGGAATCAAGACGTCCGCGCGAATCAATACGGGTATGGCGGTACTCATGGGCATGGTCGTCGTCGGCATATTTGTTGCCGCCGCCCGCTACATTTTCGGAACCGCACCGCACGACGCTGCCTATTTCACGCGGCCTTTCTACGATCCTCAGACATTTTCTTTCGGCGGCCTTTTCGGCTGCACCTCGATCGCGGTCCTGACCTATATTGGCTTCGACGGTATCTCTACGTTGTCTGAAGAGGCGGAGAACCCGAGGCGGAATATCCTCGTTGCCACGGTACTCACGTGTCTAGTGATCGGGATCCTCTCGGCGTTTGAAGTTTATGCCGCACAGCTGATCTGGCCCGCTTCGCAGCCATTTCCTGATGTGAACACGGCATACTCCTACGTGGCAGGCCGTGCATGGGCACCGCTGTTCACCATCGTGGGATTCACGCTGCTGCTGGCCAATTTCGGCTCCGGTTTGGGTGCTCAGATCGGGGCAGCTCGCCTCCTCTATGGCATGGGGCGAAGCAACGCACTGCCAAAATCGTTTTTTGGGGTCGTCGATGAAAAGAACCGTGTCCCTCGCAACAACGTCTTTCTTGTCGGACTGGTCGCGCTGGTGGGTGCGTTCGTCCTGGAAATTGTCGCCGGTTACAGGACGTATTCTCTCGGCACGAACTCCCTGAACTGGGCGACATTCGTAAAAATTATGAATGGCGGCGAAGCCTATGGTCTTGGAGCGGAAATGCTGAATTTTGGCGCGCTCATCGCCTTTATGGGTGTGAACGCCGCGGCTTTCTTGCGCTATTATGTGCGGGCGGAAACCAAGAAACTCGGTTTCCTGTTACCACCGATCATCGGCTTCGTAATTTGTCTGGCGTTATGGCTCAATTTGAGTCGGCCCGCGATTATCGTTGGCTCCATCTGGATGGCAGCGGGTATTGCCTTTGGCATTTGGAAGACCAATTGGTTCCAAAAGCCCCTCTCGTTTGAACTTCCCCCGGAAGAGTAGTTACGGCCCCCACGGTGCACTTTGAGGTAGGAGTCGGGCAGAAGATGGATCACAGACGGGATGAGTAAGACAGGTGGCAAACGCGGATTAGTCACAATGCGCGACGTCGCGCAGGCCACCGGGTTTTCTCCTGCCACCGTTTCGATCGTTCTGAACAACGCACCTCTTGCTCGGTACATCGCATCGACAACGCGAAAGCGAATCGAAGAAACCGCCAAGCGGCTCGGTTATCGACCAAATGCCATGGCTCGATTCCTGCGGAGTAAAAAGAGCCAGAGTATCGGCGTGATGCTGTTTGATGTGACCGATCCTTTTTGCACCCCCATCCTGCGCGGAATTGAAAACGCGCTGTACTCACTCAGTTACCTTCCGATATTTGCGGATGCGCAGAATAATCGCGAACGTTTCGAACGATACCTCGAAATGCTGCTCGAGCGGCACGTCGATGGTTTAATCGTCGTCGCGAACTGGCTCTTCGTCGATATCCATGTTCTGGCAGACTTGAATAAACGTGAAATTCCTGCCGCAACGATCGGCTGGAAACTGACACAGGACCGCATCAGTTCCGTGATGGTGGACAATGAAGCGGGAGGACGACTGGCCTTTGAACACCTCTATTCTCTGGGCCATCGCAACATCGCTTTCATTCGAGGTCCGAAGCGGCTGATCGATAGCGGGCCGCGCTGGCGCGGCATTTTGAAGTCAGCCCAATCGGCTGGTTTGGAGATTGTCCCCGATCTGGTGGTGACCCTGCCGGATGTCTTCGATCCGAACTCGGGCTTCGAAAACGGAATTCGCCTGACAGAGGAATTGCTACGGAGAAAGACGGAATTTACAGCCCTGCTGACGTTCGACGACCTGACGGCGCTCGGTGCGATTCGCGCATTGGCCAAAGCGGGAATCAGAGTACCGGAAGACTGTTCGGTTGTAGGGTTTGATGATGTCGCCCTGGCGGCGATTTCCGCTCCCGCGCTCACCACCGTCCGCCAGCCCCTTGAAACGATGGGCAGCACCGCGGTCAACATCGTGATGGACGCTGTCAAAGCCGGCCAGGAAAATCGTGAATGGACTGCCGTCGCGCAAAAACTGCATCCGGAACTGGTGATTCGCGAGTCAACGCGCAGGATCTGATTCACCGGCTTACTGGACAGTCGGCGAGAGGTTATAGCCGTCGACGGCCAGTACAGCCTTCGCACCCGCCATATCGCCCTTGCGCAGGTGCACCACAATCTCTCTTTTTTCGCCCGGCATCAGGCTCACGTAATTGTCATCCCAAAAAACAGGGAGGATCTCCTGTCCATCCCTGCCCTTCAGCAGCCGCAAACGCACAAGAAAGGCGATACTGGTTCCGGTGTTGGTCAACGTCACGCGCGACTCCTGTTCATCCTCGCCGTCTTTACTCTTCATCGACGCCTTGACAGAGGCCTTCGGCAAGTTCTGCAGAGCGGTAAAATCTGCGTACGCTGTCAGTGGAGTGTAATACCAGTCCGACTTTGGAAAATCGAGCACGTCGGGTTTGTTCGAGAGCCAGTAGAAATTCCGGCTGATCACTTCGCCCGATGGGTTTTGCAGTTGCAAACTCAGAAAGTATGTCGTGTTTCCGTCTGGGGCCTCGGGAACCGCAAACGCCTTTAGAACACTGTCGGCATCGACATCAACGGCAAGTTCCCGGCTGAATAGTTCCTTCGCATCGAGCGAGTACAGTTTCGCGAGAACTCTCGCCCCTCGCACCGGCAGTTGCGTGCCATTCACAACCGCAACGCCGCGATCATCATAGGAAAACTGCACGTGCAGCGGCTCAAGCGCCTTCTTTGTTCCGAAATAACCACCCGCAGGGCGCAAGGAATAATCGTAGAGGTGCCAGATAATACCTGGCCACGAATTGTTGAGCATCCACTGGATTACACCTGTCGATTTATATTTGTTCCGGCCGTACGCTTCAAACATTGCCCGCTCGCCTTCGTACGTGGTCGCTTGTGACTTCCATGCAAAATCCGCAGCGTCTTTCGCCTTGCCGTAGCGAGCTTCAAGTGCAGTCGTGTAGATATGGATATTCTTGAACTGGCCACCGCCAGCGTGGAAATTCCAGAACTCATTGATCGGCCAAAGATCCTCCGGGGGAATGAAGGACTGCAGTTCCTCGAAGGGAGGGACTGCCGGCCCGGGACTGGTCTCGGTGTTGAAGCCATACGCGCCGCCATTCGTCGTGTCCGTCAGCCAGTAATTCGGCGAGACGTATTCGTATGGTCCGCTCATCTTCACACCGGTATCCCCGGTAAGGTCCGACTTTTTGGCCGTTGCCGACGAAAGTACCGGGCGCGGCCAGTTTGTCACCTTTTCCACATCGAGGTACGCCTGCTCGCGCTCGGCTGGCGGAGGATTATCACTGCCATTCAGCCAGACCAGCATGCTCGGATGCGCGCGCAGGCGGAGCAGCTGGTCTTTGAGCGAATCGACAGAGACGTGGCGATTTTCCTCCCCCCACTTATTCCATTTTTCCCAGGCATCACAGCAGCACCATCCCGCCATGATCAGTATTCCTTCGCGGTCCGCGCGCTCCAAAAACTCCTCATTCTCGAGCTTTCCTTCCAGGCGGATGGTATTCATGCCCATTTCTTTCACATAGCGGAATTCCGCCGCTCGCCGCGATTCATCGACGCGTAGCATCATATCCGGGGTCCAGCCGGCTCCGCGAATCAACACCGGTTTGCCATTCACCTTGAACAGACGATAACCGTACGAAGTCATCTCGGACGTCGTCTGGACAATTCCGAATGCGATCGATTGCGAATCGGAAACGCCCCGCTTCTCCTCGTCGAATTCGAGCGTAAGGTGATGCAGGTAAGGCTCACCCATTTGAAAGGGCCACCAGAGGCGCGGCTTGTCGATCGTCAGACCCGGCTCGGTATCTGAAGAAATGACGAACTCCCGGCTTTCACGCCCGGCTAGTTCTATCGGTTGAGTAAACTCAATCGTATTCGCGCCACCGGTAATTTTTCCCTTGATCGTTCCCTTCACCGGGTCGGCAGAGGTATTCTGCAGTTGCGCGCGCACTGTCAGACGCGCTCGGGTTGCCTCAGGAAAATCCAGCTTGCTATCGACAAACGGGTGGCGCAATGAGACTGGTCCGCTCTCGCTCAGAACAACTTCCTGCCATAGCCCCATGTCCTTGTCGGGCGGCGTAGGATTCCAGTCTACAAACGTAATTCCCAGTTCGCCGGCTTTGGCAGCGGAGACGGAAAGCGCCACTACATTTTTCTTGCCTTCATGCACAAACGCACTCACATCAAATTCGTAGCGGCGGAAGGCGCCTACAACCTCTTCCGAACCCGCCACTTTCTTGCCATTGATCCAGATTTCTGCCCGGTAGTTGATTCCCGCAAACGTCATCCAAACAGTGTGTCCCTTGAACTCGCGCGGGACGTCGAACTCTTTTCGGTACCACCAGGGCACGGCGTACGGGCTGTTCAGAGGCATATCAAGATTCGCGAACTGTCCGCCAATCGGATACTCAACGCCGGGAACAGAACGCAGATTCATCCCGTAATAGGGGTTTTTGTAGACGCCGTTTTCCACCAGCACCGCAAAGACGGTTTTAGGAGCCGAGGTTTCATACCAGCCCTTGGTACTAAATCCTTCAAGAGATACGGTGTCTCCGCCGCCTTCGACCTTTGCCGACGATTGCACTTCCCATCCATCGCGCAGCGTGATCTTCTCGGCACTCCGTATCGCTGGAGCAAAAATGCCCGCGTACAGGTATGTCGCAAGGAAGGCGGTCAATACGCGGCCGCACACGAATAACTTCCGCCAGATTCTCAAGGTGACCCCCAAAAGGCATGAAGGAGAATGACACTTATTAAATCGTTTTAGGCCAACGAGTGTAAATCTAAATTATTTGCCGGGTAAAGGCCACAGCCAGGCGGCTCCTCGGACGCCGCTTGAGTCGCCGTGCTTTGCGACCAGCACCGGCGTGTCCGCTTCCCTTCCGAACACGTATTCTTTTAGTCGGCTTGGGACGTTCTGATAAAGCCGCGGGACTTGCGACACTCCACCCCCCAATACGAAAACATCGGGGTCCAGGATGTTTACGATATTCGCCAGACCTCGGGTCAGCCGATCCTCATACCGCTCAAGACAGGCAGTTGCCGCAGCCTCGCCTGCCTCCATGCGTTGCACAATTTCCTTTCCTGCTAGCCTCACGCCGGTCGTTCTGGTGTAGTCCGCTTCGAGCCCGGTCCCGGAAATCCATGTCTCGAGGCACCCACGGTATCCGCAATAGCATGGCTCACCCGGATATTCATCGGCGCGCATCCAGGGCAGGGTGCTGTGCCCCCATTCCCCGGCCACGCCGTTCGGCCCATTGTGGACCCGGCCGTCGAACGCAACGCCACCGCCACAACCTGTCCCGAGGATCACCGCGAACACCACACGCTTACCTGCGCCAGCACCGTCAGTGGCTTCTGAGACCGCCAGGCAGTTCGCGTCATTGGCGCAGCGAACCTCTCTGCCCAATGCGACTGCCAGATCGCGATCGAACGGTTTCCCGTTCAACCAGGTCGAATTTGCGTTTTTCACTGTTTGCGTGATTTGAGAAATCGTGCCCGGGATTCCCAGCCCGACTGTCGCAGTTCGCTGAAGTTTGGTCTCGATCTCCGCGACGCCGTCTTTTATGACGCGGATAGTGCCCACGTAATCATGTCGCGGCGTAGGCACACGGTGGCGATGGAGTTCCCGCCCATCACGTTCGAGCGCTACAAATTCAATTTTCGTTCCGCCAAGATCGATCCCAATGCGCAACCTGTCAACGTCGTCCCGATTAGTCATGTTGCCGGAATTCTACAGCAAAAACTGCCTTTCAGAGAACGTGCGCAGAATCCGCCAGCAGCGGTTCCGGCTACACTTTCAGGACCTGCTCCAGAATTCCTGTGCCCGCCTACGGACTCTAGAAGTGGAAACCCAATTCCGCGGTTTCAGCGCGGGGCGAGACATAGTGCGTCCCGCTGAAGGTAGACAGGAAATTATACAGCGCGACCTTGTCCGTCAGATTCGTGACCGTAAAGCGCAGGCTCCAGCGGTAGCGATCGCCGTTGAACAGATTGTCGTGACCCACCGCAATGTCGAACAGATTGCGTGGCGCGGTTCGCGGAGGATTGTGGTCGTCGTTTTCTGTCCCCGGCGCCGGGATCTTTACGAGCGTCGAGCCGTAGAGATTTCCTGGGCAGGTCGTTAACGGAGCGGTCAGGGTCGGGAGCTGGCTGCCGCAGAATAATCCGGCCTGCAGCTGCTGATCGCCGCTGAGTCCTGTCAGATTGACCTGATACCCGGGGCTCGAGGGATCGTCGCTGGTGGCAAAGGGCACCGCACCTGCAACGAGTCCGCTGTCGTAACGCCAATTGAATCCGAGCCAAGGGCCGCGCTTCCAGGGTTGATACTGCAGATGGGTCGTCTCGTTGAACAACTCGTCGTGGTCAATGCGGAAAACGCCGGTACCCCCCTGGCCGGCCGGGGTGATGCCGATACCGCTGACCTGCGGCTCGAAAAATCGTGCTGACACGCTGGAGGCGACGAAGTATGCCGTCAATCCGTGGAAATTCGGCACGTTGGCGCGAAGCAGATAGCCGGGAATCTTCGAACGATCCCACTCGATCGGAAACGTAACCGGGGTATTCCCAAAAACGCTGAAGTCGTAAGCCAGATGTGTGTACTTCCAGATATATTCGGCGTCGACAACCAGATACTTCCCGAATGCCTGCTGAAAGCCCGCGTGAAATTCGTTTCGCCAGCCGGGCGCCAGCGGTTGTGTGATGCAGGGATAGCCCTGGATCGCCGCCTGCAAGGCACTCACTACAGCGTCGTTGCAGCCGGTGCTTGAGAGCACCAGGTTTTCATTGAACGGAGTTTCCATTGTACGCGCATAGGAAACACGGAGAATGGTGTTGGTCTTCTTGATGTTGTAGGCAACGCCCACGCGCGGCTCGGCGGCGCTGGCGACGGCCAATCCATTGTAGAGGTCGCCACGAATCCCGAGGTTCAAGGCCCAATTGCCCTTGGTGATACTGTCCTGAACGTACATCGCCAGCTGTTTCACGTCGGTGTGTCCGGGAAAGTAATAATAGCTTCCGCCCGTTGTGAGGTCGTAGGGACCGAGCGTGGTACAAGGCGAGGCGATATTTACGCCATTGACTTGGCATGGCAGTCCGTTCGCTCCGCTCAGCGATGGAATAAGCGCGGGGTCAACAATTCCGAACGAATCTTTCTCGGTCAGGAATGTTTGCTCATACATGATTCCTGCCTTGATGTTGTGAATGCCTTTCACATAGGTCAGATCGGAGTGAGCCCCGGCGTTCGTCAGCCGCCTGCTTTGCGCGATGCTGTCGCTCTGCAGAAAGGGTGTGAAGTCTGCGTACGGGTTATCGCTCGGATAGTACTTGAATTGATCCTGCCGGACGAACGCACCCACCGTGAGCACCGCTGAAGTCCCGAACAAATGGACAAAACTCGGCGCCACGTTGAAGGTTCCAATCTTTGAACGCTGATCCTGTGGGCCTACGGGCGCCCCGTTCGGGCCGAGGCCGCCGCAGGAAACCGTCTGCCCTGGCAGGCACGCAGCGGACCAGCCTGCAGCGTCTTGCGCATCAAACGAATTCGGCGTCTGGAACCAGGAACGGGTATAGGAAAGATTCAATTGCAGGCTGTTGGCATCCGAGAATTTGTAGTCCACCCGGTCAAATACGTTTTCCTCATTACCGACATCGTGCAAAACCGTGAGTTCTGGAGTATCGAGAAACCGTCCTGATCTTAATCCGCTAAAGGCGATGAAATTTCCCCAGTTTTTCCCGCCGTAGGCGAGGTCCGCGGAAATATTGGGCGTGCCAAAACTTCCATACGAAGTGTTGACACTACCGTGCGCGGGATCTACGCCGAGCCCCGAGCGCGTGGTTACCTTGATGATCAGGCTGGTTTTATCTCCGAATTCTGCTGGGGGCGCACCAGAAATCACTTCAAGCGACTGGATGGACTCCGAAGGAATCTGGTTGGAGAACACCTTGCTCTGCTGGTCAGTAATGTTCTGACCATCCACGGAAAACGAATTGGAGGCATGGTCTCCCAAGCCGTGGAACAATCCGTTTGAATCAGCAGCCACGCCCGGAGTGGTCAATGTCACGAGCGAACTGACGGAAGAGGAAGAGCTCTCAAGAGGTACCTTTTCAAACAGGCTGCGGTCCACATCGGTGTGATAGGTAGGATCATTCTCGACCAGATCGCCGCCGTCCGACTCCACCATCACCGTTGTCGCGTTCGTGCCTATCTTGAGTGAGACGTCCACTTTCTCGGGAACCGTCGAGCGAACTTCCACATCCTTAACGAATGCCGCAAACCCGGTCGCGGTGACGGTCATGTGGTAGCCGTTGAACGGTATGTTGGCGAAGCGGAACGAACCGTCCGCTCCACTGCTAGCCACGCGCGTGAAGCCACTGACTGGAGAATCGATCTCCACGGTGGCATTCGCGACTGCCCCACCGGATGCGTCTTTGACCGTTCCCTCGATCGATCCTGAATTGCCCTGCTGCGCTCGGATCGCGACCGCAAACAGGAAGAGTACAGATACAACTGCCGAAAATAAGCGAATGCGAAATCTCATTGTTTCCTCCGGCGCGCGGTCGAAGCGCTACGCGCATTAACGTCCGTGAATTGGTCCGTCAGAAAAAAACGGAGACGCGACATCAACGGGATGTCACGTGCGAGGTTCCGGAACTGATTGGATGACTAAGCGAAAATAGAAGGAGGTGCGCGAGAGGAGGAGTGCGAGGAGAAAGTCTGTGTAGAGATCGAAATTTCGTCAGGTACGACCTGGCCGAAGTTCACCAGTGGCGCACTGAGTGTAATGATCGAGACAGCCGGCGTGATGCCTACATGCCCGATCTGGCAAATGGTGCAGGCGGCGTTTTCCTGGTTGTTGGGGTGCGCGTGCGGGATAACCCCGAGCAGCAAGAGTAGAGAGAGCAGCGCAAAAGAAAAAGCCAACGGCTTAAAAAGTCGGCGCGAGAGCGAATGCGCGACGGACTGCATTTTCGTGCCTCCTCATTCGGGACCGCAGGATCAGCCTTTCGTGAAAAAGGCCGTTCTACTAGTCTGCGACAACGGCCAGCCGTGCACAAGCCAAATTACTGGGTGAACGCGGCAGGGTTTGCCTCAAGCAGCTTAGATACATTTTGAACGATTTGGATGCTTATCTCCTGGACTTCCTTTTGGGTGGGATATTTCGAAAGCTCAAATCTCGCCATGGGAATATAGCTGTTCAGGCTGATGATCGGGCCATATCTCGCGTCGGAATTCTGTTCTGCGGCAGGCAGGTACAGCGGTTCGCTTGGCCGCCCCAGGTTGAACGTAGCGACGTACAAGATCATGGTTGCCCCGGGTGCACCACCACCGAGCATCGCCCGCCGGATGCGGTTCTTCGCGTCGGGCTCGGCAAACACGCCACTAATCAGGGCTCCCTTGTCTGCCTGAGGATGCAGCTGTCGCCGCGAGGCGTTGTACCCTCGCTTCTTAAAATCATCGACCAGAGTATCTGCGAAATAGTCCATCAGGCGTCGCGCCTGAATGCCGGGAACGTCTGCGGCATTAAAAACCAGTGCAGGAGTTCCAGGCTCGTCGGTTTTCTTCGAGGAATCAGAATTTCGGGCGCTGGGGGGATTTGTGGCGGAAGCGAATAACTCAAAGTCATTGATATAGATCGGAACAGAGGATGGAGAATAATCCTGAACGCGGTGCGATTTGGCGTGAACTGGCCATAATCTGCCGGTCAGCGGAACCGCGGCAGCCACAAGCAGGAGAGAGAACGCAAACAGCCGCGGGGATCTATGCAACATGAGAGACTTACCTTCCTGGCCTGGGAAGCAAGGATACGCGAACCCTTAGGAGGAACACAATGAAGCGAATCCGGACGTTCTGTGCAGGATTAGCCTTATTCGCCTCGGTATCCATGGCACAACCCGTGTCGTGCCTCGACAACGACCCGTACGCGCCACTGAAATTATATGACGGAAACTGGGAAGTCAGGGTTAGCAAGCCCGAAGCGAAGACCGATCACTTGTCGAATCATTGCACGCGGACCGGACTCTTTTACGTCTGCGAGCAGATCGTCAATGGAAAGACCAGCGCGCTCGTGGTCTTCCTTCCGATCGGTACAAACAGCAGCGGGGCACTGGAATACCGAACTCAACCCTTATTGGCCAGTGGTGCGCCCGGAGGAGAATGGGGCAACCTCACGATCATGGGTGAGAACTGGCTGTACTTCTGGGATAACCAGGATTCCAAGAAACGAGTGCATTGGCGAGTGAAGAATCACTTCACGGGAAAAGACAAGATTCACTTCGAAGTTCTGAGCTCCGAGGATGGAACCAGCTGGAATTTGCAGTCTGCCGGCGACGAAGAGCGCTCGCAGTAGCGGGGCTCAAACCGTTCGTGCGTAGAGCGCGCGTGATTCAGGTTTCGTCGGGCGGGAAACGCCCAGTTGGACCATCAACCCCAGAGCGTCCCACACTGCTTGCGAATCGAGTATTTTCCCGCCGGCCAATTGGTGAACGCTGATACCCGGGACGGTAACTCGCTTGTGGGTGGGGGCGATACCAAACGCTTCGCCCTTGTGAGTGCCGGTGATTGTCCAGACGGCGACTACCTTATCTCTTTCGCAGATATACTCATCGACGCTAAACCGCAAATCCGGCAATGCTCCCGTTAACCGTTGCACTTGTTCCCGGTAGGCTGTTGGTCCTACCGAAGAGCCATCAATCATGGGATCAAGGAGTGCGTGGCTTTTCGAGATCAGCTCATCAATGACGTGGAGCTTTCGCTCGTTCCAGACCTCTTTGTAGAGGCGTCGAACGATATCTTTGTTGTTGATAGCCATGATCGAAACCTTCTTCAAATTTGCGAGAAAGTGGCGGATTCCGAGTTCTGCCGAAGCGAGGGAAAAAGGGGAAAAGCAGACTCGGGTGGAGAGTACTCTGAAAAGTGTGGTGTTGCAACGTCCAACATCGGGAAACATCGCCAGCGGATTTACCCGGGACAAACGGCAGCAGCCTGTTTTAGCCGTGGTGGCAACGTGGTATAGTGCCGCGCTATGTTCTGGAGGTTAGACCGATGAATGCAGCGACGGCTAGCGAACCTGCTCGACCCCACCCCGACGCGGCCATGTTGATACGGCGCTGGTTCGATGAAGTCTGGAATAAAGGCATGGAATCAACGATCGAGGAATTATTCCCGGCGACCAGCGTGATCTGGGGAGTGGGACGTCCGGAAATCGCGTCCAAGGGCTCGGCCGAATTCAAAGCGTTTTATCAAGCTCTACGCAAGGCCTGCCCCGACGTCCATATACAGCTGGAGCAGGTGATTCAGGAAGACGACACTGCGTTTGCCCGCTGGACCTGCACCGCGACGCATACCGGCGAAGGCCTGGGTATTCCACCGACGAACAAAAAACTGCGGCTATGCGGGATGACGGCGTGCAAGGTGCGCGACGGTAAAATTGTGGAAGGCTGGAATATCTGGGATCAAGTCGGCATGGCTCGCGAGCTGGGCGTGCTTGAAGGTCATGCAGCCGTTCTCTTCAGTTGAAAAACGGGCTTCCGACTCAGCGCGTTTTTCTAAACTCGAAACCAACGCCCATCCCCGAGCATCTGAGACACTATGGAATATAGACAACTTGGCAATTCTGGCCTGAAAGTCCCAGTTCTGAGCTTTGGTACAGGAACGTTTGGCGGCGCAAATGAATTCTTCAAAGCTTGGGGCAGCAGCGACGTTGCCGAGGCCACTCGCCTCGTGGACATCTGTCTCGACGCCGGCGTAAATCTGTTCGATACCGCTGACATCTATTCCGCCGGAGTCTCTGAGGAAATACTGGGCAAAGCAATTGCTGGCAAGCGAAATCGGCTGCTCATCTCAAGCAAAGCCACCTTCCGCGTGGGAGACGGGCCGAACGACCTCGGCTCCTCCCGTTATCATCTGATTGAATCCTGCGAAAATAGTCTGCGCCGGCTGGGTGTCGAGACGATCGACATTTATCACATGCACGGATTCGACGCGCTCACGCCCGTCGAAGAAACACTGAAAACACTCGATACCCTGGTCGAGAGCGGAAAGGTGCGTTACATCGCCTGCTCCAATTTTTCCGGCTGGCACTTGATGAAGTCGCTCGCGGCCTCTGAACGGTATGGCTGGTCGCGCTATATCGGCCATCAGGTGTATTACTCGCTTATTGGCCGCGAATATGAGTGGGAGCTGATGCCACTGGGGCTCGACCAGAAGGTCGGAGCATTGATCTGGAGTCCCTTGGGCTGGGGCCGGTTGACTGGAAAAATCAGGCGAAATCAGCCGTTGCCGGCAACTAGTCGGCTGCATAAGACAGCTGATATGGGTCCGCAGATTGAGAATGAATTTCTGTATAAAGTGGTCGATGCACTGGACGAGGTCGCCAAAGAAACCGGAAAGAGTGTTCCCCAGATCTCCCTGAATTGGCTCCTGCAGCGCCCCACCGTAGCAAACGTGATCATAGGCGCTCGAAACGAAGAGCAATTACGGCAAAACCTGGGTGCCGTTGGGTGGAATCTCACGACCGAACAGGTCGCAAAACTCGACGCCGCAAGCTACCGTGCGCCGATCTATCCCTACTGGCACCAGCGGCAGTTCAGCGAACGCAATCCTTTCCCCACATCATAGCGCTTCCTTTTTTGATCACGTGAACCCATCGGATTTCTCCGTTCTAGCGCGGCCACAGCCAGCCGAACGTGCCCCCGGTCAACAGACCGTATACAAGCCCGTCAAATACTTCCTTCGCGGCCATCGACCACGGCTGCCCTTTCCAAATGGCGTTGCTAATGCTCCCGAAGCCATAGGCCATGAACGCTGCCGTCCCGCTGATCCGGAAAACCTGAAGGTAGTTCGCGCCGGGCGCGACGGTGTGGGCCGTCAGATATGCGACGAAAAAACTGATCAGCAAAGAAAATAAGAACCAGAGCCCCAACAATTTCGGCATAGCAATGGGCCCATTCGGAAAAATACTGACGATCCCGACAGGCCCCTCGTTGAGCTTGTCGAGCGTCGCTCGTGATTTCATCTCCTTCGGCGTGGAATGCGGGAACATGTAAAGCCCCGGCCGCAAACCTGCCAGGCGCATTGCCGCCCGAATCCTGTCCTCGTCGGGCAGCGGATGATAATCGCTTCGGTGATAAGGCAGGAGCATATGCAGGACAGAACTCGCGATGAAAACGATGACAGCGGAAAGCAAGATAGGGATCCACAGTGCCGACATGGCAACCATCTCGAGCCTCCATAAACCCAGATTGAACCAGAAAGAATTGAGCGCGAGGCTATCTTTTTACCGAGTCGGGGTCAAGAAACAATGTAACTCCTCTTGCTTTCCGACCGAATGTGTTCGTCCGGATCCCGGATCAGTCATTCACCTACTGCTCGTAGTCTTCGACAATTTTAGGCGAGCGGAGCTTGGCCTTGTTCGGGTCCTGGCCGAATTCGCGCAGGGCACGTCGCTGACGCAACAAGTCCCAGGATTGATCAAGTTCAACTTTTATCGCTTCGAGCCGGGTCCGGTCCTTTGCCGTGAGTTTTTTCGTCGCATAGAGCCTTTCCTCTTCCTTGATTAACAAATCAATGTGGCCAAGCACGGGTTGGTCGCTGTTTTGCTGTGACATAAGGTCCCCCTCTGAGATCAGATCGGCAGTCTTCCGGCTCAAAGGTTAGATGGACGAAAGGCGCAAATTGCCCAAGCAAATTTTGGCTAGTCAGTCACAAGCATTCCGGTCTCGCGAAAGTGGAACGACAAGACATGCCTCGATACGAGCGCACGGGAGTGTGTTTGAAGAAATAGAAATAAAAAAGACCGCTGCAAGCAGCGGTCTTTTTGTTGATGGAAGCTCAATGATAACCGATAACGATCTGTCAGAATCTGCCCGAATCTGCCACAGTCCCAGCCGAAGCTAGGAAAGGGTAGTGAGTAAAACTGAGTCTAGCAAACCACTATCTCCGAAGAGATATGGGATGCAGTTGGAGATCATCGTCCGCACACCATAGCGGAGTAGATCTCGCTTTATTTAGAAAGGAGGTGATCCAGCCGCAGGTTCTCCTACGGCTACCTTGTTACGACTTCACCCCAATCATGAGTCATACCTTGGGCGCTTGCCTCCTTGCGGTTAGCGCAGCGACTTCTAGTACAACTCACTTTCGTGATGTGACGGGCGGTGTGTACAAGGCCCGGGAACGTATTCACGGCGTCGATCTGATACGCCATTACTAGCGATTCCGGCTTCATGCAGTCGAGTTGCAGACTGCAATCCGAACTGAGCAGAGTTTTCTCCGATTAGCTCCCCCTCGCGGGTTGGCAACGGTTTGTACCCTGCATTGTAACACGTGTGTAGCCCTGGACATAAAGGCCATGCGGACTTGACGTCATCCCCACCTTCCTCTCCGTTATCCGGAGCAGTCCACGTAGAGTTCCCTCCTTGCGGAGTGGCAACTACGTGCAGGGGTTGCGCTCGTTGCGGGACTTAACCCAACACCTCACGGCACGAGCTGACGACAGCCATGCAGCGCCTATACTAGTGTCCCTTGCGGGAAGGCAATATTTCTAAAGCTGGTCACTAGCATTTCGAGCCCAGGTAAGGTTCCTCGCGTAGCGTCGAATTGAACCACATGTTCCACCGCTTGTGCGGGCCCCCGTCAATTCCTTTGAGTTTCAGTCTTGCGACCGTACTCCCCAGGTGCAGGACTTAACGCGTTAGCTCCGGGACGACGCCCGAACGGGCGGCACCCCAAGTCCTGATCGTTTAGGGCTAGGACTACCAGGGTATCTAATCCTGTTTGCTCCCCTAGCTTTCGTTCCTCAGCGTCAGTAGTGATCCAGCTCGCCGCTTTCGCCACGGGTGTTCCTGCAGATATCTACGCATTTCACCGCTACACCTGCAATTCCACGAGCCTCTCTCACACTCAAGCACAGCAGTTTTGGAAGCAGCCTCTGGGTTAAGCCCAGAGATTTCACTCCCAACTTGCCGCACCGCCTACGAACCCTTTACACCCAGTAATTCCGAACAACGCTGGCCCCCTACGTCTTACCGCGGCTGCTGGCACGTAGTTAGCCGGGGCTTCTTATACTGGTACCGTCAATCCCTTGCGGGTTTTCGTCCCAGTCGAAAGGGGTTTACACTCCGAAAAGCTTCATCCCCCACGCGGCGTCGCTGCATCAGGCTTTCGCCCATTGTGCAAGATTCCCCACTGCTGCCTCCCGTAGGAGTCTGGACCGTGTCTCAGTTCCAGTGTGGCTGATCATCCTCTCAGACCAGCTACCGATCATTGCCTTGGTGAGCCGTTACCTCACCAACTAGCTAATCGGGCGCGGGCTCCTCCTCTGACGCATTACTGCTTTGAATCCAAAAACCGAGGTTCTCGGAATTTTATGCGGAATTAGCCCCGCTTTCGCGGGGTTATTCCCCATCAGAGGGCAGATTGCCCACGTGTTACGCACCCGTGCGCCGTGCGCCGGCCTGTATTGCTACAGACTGCGCACGCGACTTGCATGTGTTAAGCACGCCGCCAGCGTTCGTTCTGAGCCAGGATCAAACTCTCGTTTGAAGCCTGTCGCTTGGCGCAAAAAAAATAGCTTGGGTTTGAGCCCAAGCCAGCCTGCCAAGCAAAATTGTTAGTCGCTCAATTATACTCAACTCATTGAAGCTCGAAATCTCCAATGAGGTCGAACAGATTCTGGCACATCGTATCGGTTGTCAAAGAGCTAAAGCCTCCCTGTCCTGCAGAGTGGCGTCCAATCAACTAGGTAAGATTACCAAACCTGCAGAAATTGTCAACGCTTAGTTACGTTACTTTCACAGATTTCCACAAAAGTTTTGGTCAGCGACTGTAAGTCGTTGCATCATGATACGCTTGCGAGTCCGCTTGGGGTTGTTGAAAACGTGCCAAAGGCCGCAAAAATCGCGTCGTCAAAAACCAGACGTCGTCTGGAACTCGCGAAAAACCTAAATAGGGTCTTGCGAAAACAGTTTCTCGTGCGACCCGGGGAACGCATCGGCGTGGCCGTTTCGGGTGGGGCTGACTCGGTAGCCTTGTTGCGCTTATTGCTTGAATCGCGCGAAGAGCATGGAATTACTTTGGCGGTGGTTCACTTCAATCACAAACTGCGCGGAAAAAGCTCTGACGCTGACGAGCAATTTGTCAGGAAATTAGCGCTGAAATACGGCCTGGAATTTCGAGTGGGCCGGGAGGATATCGGAGCTCGCGCCAAGCACGAGCGCGGCAACATCGAGGAAGTTGCACGCTGCGCACGTTATGCGTTTTTTCGAAAGCTCGCCGAACAGGGGGTTGTTCTAAGGGTGGCAGTCGCTCACACGGCCGACGATCAAGCCGAAACCGTACTTGCACACATCTTGCGCGGCACGGGACTCAGTGGGCTTCGCGGCATTCATCCTGAAACAGGAATTGCGTTTCGGCCGCTACTGGGCGTGCGCCGAGCGGAATTGCGCACTTATTTGAAATCGTTGAAACAATCCTGGCGTGAGGACGCTTCCAACCGCGACACGGCACGCACCCGCGCCCGCATTCGCCAAAAGCTTCTGCCAATGCTCGAAAAACAATTTAACGCCAGGGTCGTCGAACATCTCTGCCATTTGGCCACGCTGGCGAGCGATGACGAGCAGTTCCTCGAAGCGGCTGTCGCAGAATGGATGAGGAAGTGGGCTAAACCAGGAGACGGTGAAATATCGGTAGGGCTGTCGGCCCTGTTGCAACTGCCCCGTTCTTTAAAGACACGCACCCTGCGTAAGATCGTTGCAGGAGTGAAAACACGTGCCGGCCAGCTGAGTTTGGAGCACGTGCAAAGCCTCATGACACTTGCCGAACTACAGGAGAGCGGCAAGAAAATCCGGCTTCCCGGAGGCGTAGAAATTCTTCGCGAACGCGAAACACTTCGCTTCCGCGCAATCAACGAGAGATCCTCCGGGGGACGCGAGCCCGGCAACTTTGCACGTCAGGTCAATTTGCAGGCTGGACTCACCCGGTTACGAATTGTGGAACTTTCTTCTGTCCTGCTCTTCAGGGAGATTGACTGGCCCCTCGAAGGGCGAGAAACTATTGTTACGGGATCGGTCCTGGACCGTAGTCGCCTGGTTGGTCCGCTGGTGGTGCGCAACTGGCAGCCCGGGGATTCCTTTTGTCCGGTGGGTCACCAGAAAGCGCACAAGGTGGGCCGCCTGCTGAACGAAAAATCCGTCAGCCGCTGGCAGAAGTTACAGTGGCCGGTATTGACCAGTGGCGCGAAGCTGGTTTGGGTGCGCGGATTACCTCCATCCGTTGAATTTGCTGTCGGGCCTGAAACGCGAAAAGCAGTATTGATCACCGAGGAATCGTTATCGTGAGTAAGGCTAGGGTCGCGAAGTACACAGCACAACGGATTGCAGGGCGGGTCAAGGAACTGGGTCGGGAAATAACCAAGGCCAGTGGCGGCCGGCGTTTGGATGTGGTGATCACGATGGACCGCGGTTTTATATTTGGCGCAGACCTGGTTCGCGAGATTGATGCGCCCGTCCAGTTGCATTTTGTCCGCGAGGAAATGCGCGATGTCGAACACGGCGGCAAATCGCGGCGGGAAGTATTCTTCGGCAATCGGGACACAGTGAATGCCGGCACGGACCGGCCTACTCTGAAAGGGCGTGACGTCTTGTTGGTCGACGCCGTTCTGGAGAGCGGAATTACTCAGGATTTCCTGTTGCGGCGTATCGGAGAAAGCAAGCCGCGATCGCTTCGCTTGGCAGTGCTGCTGGATAAAACTTCCAAGCGTCGGGTGAACTTGGAGCCCGATTACTTTGGATTCCGTGCTGCATCTAACGAATCGTGGGCAGGCTACGGTTTATCCGGGTCGGATGGGGTTGGCGGCGGCGGGAAACATTTGGTGGCAGGGGCATCATCAAAGCTAAGTAGCAAGCGGCGGAAGGCAAAAAAGAAGTAGACTTGGAGATTGCCAGTTCGCGGAAATACGGCGGTAATGCTCTTTCGTGAGTCAACAGTGAGGTTAAAGTGAATTCCAGTTCCACGGCAAAAACGGTCTTATTCTGGATCTCGATTGTGTTTCTGGGAGTAATGCTCTGGCGTCTAGTCTCTAACAGCACCCAGACAGCTCGCGAAGACAATCCGAGCTATAGCGAATTTGTGGCCAAAGTGGATGAAGGTGACGTCAAGGAAGTCACCATGTACCTCTCGCCGAACAGCTACGAGCTGCAGGGCGAATACGCCAAACCGCAGCACCAGAAGTTCCGCGTGATTGTGCCGAAGGAAAACGCTCCAGACATTACCAAGATGCTGCACGATAAGGCAGTCCAGATGAGCGTAAAGGAAGTTCGCAGCAGCGACTGGGTGCTGATCCTGTTAAATGCGTTGCCACTCTTGCTGCTGGCCGGATTCGTCTTTTTCCTGATGCGCCAGATGCAGGCTGGTGGTAACAAGGCGTTGAGCTTCGGCAAGTCTCGCGCCCGTCTGCTTTCTGCCCAGCAGAAAAAGGCCACCTTCAAGGATGTCGCCGGCAGCGATGAAGCGAAAGAAGAATTGCAGGAAATTATTGAGTTCTTGAAAGATCCCCAGAAGTTCCAGAAGCTGGGCGGCCGCATTCCGAAGGGTGTGTTGCTTGTGGGACCTCCGGGAACGGGAAAGACTTTGCTGGCACGCGCAATCGCCGGCGAAGCGAACGTTCCTTTCTTTTCAATTTCCGGTTCGGATTTCGTCGAGATGTTTGTCGGAGTCGGAGCGAGCCGTGTGCGCGATCTATTTGAGCAGGGCAAGAAGAACGCGCCGTGTATTATTTTCATCGACGAAATTGACGCGGTGGGGCGTCACCGTGGCGCCGGCCTCGGTGGCGGGCATGACGAGCGTGAGCAGACCTTGAACGCTCTTCTGGTAGAGATGGACGGATTTGAATCGAATGAAGGCGTCATTCTGATCGCTGCCACCAACCGGCCGGACGTTTTGGATCCTGCACTGTTAAGACCGGGACGCTTCGACCGCCGTGTCGTTGTGGCACGTCCTGATGTCAAGGGCCGGGAAGAAATTCTCCGCGTGCATACCCGCAAGGTTCCGCTGTCAGACGACGTGGAGATGTCAATCATCGCGCGCGGTACGCCTGGTTTCTCCGGAGCAGACCTGGCGAATCTGGTGAACGAAGCCGCGTTGTGGGCAGCTCGCCAGAATCGCAAATTCGTGATGATGATCGATTTCGAGATGGCCAAGGACAAAGTCATGATGGGCGTGGAACGCCGATCAATGATTCTCTCGGATGAAGAGAAGAAGAACACGGCCTATCACGAGGCGGGGCACGCACTGGTTGCCGCAACCACTCCGGGCGCCGATCCGGTCCACAAGGTCACGATTATTCCGCGCGGTATGGCATTGGGCTTGACCATGCAATTGCCGGAAGCCGACAAGCATACCTACACGAAGGACTATCTTGAGGGCATGCTCGCCGTTTTGATGGGTGGGCGAACTGCCGAAGAGATATTCCTCGGACACATTACTACCGGCGCGGGCAACGACATTGAACGCGCCACTGATATCGCACGCAACATGGTCTGCGAATGGGGCATGAGCACACTTGGTCCTCTGGCCTTCGGTAAAAAGGAAGAAGCAATCTTCCTCGGCCGGGAAATTGCCCAGCATCGCGATTTCAGCGAGGACACCGCTGTTCAAATCGATAAAGAAGTGAAGCGTATCGTCAGCGATGCCTACGACAAGGCGTACAGCATTCTTCAAAGCAATCGCGACACGCTCGAGCACATCGCGCAGGCTTTGCTTGAACGCGAAGTACTCGATGCCAACGAAGTGCGCCTGCTGATGGAAGGCAAGCCACTCCCAGAAAAGATCAAGACGCCTCCGACCGCACCCCCTGCACAGGGAGCGACCGCGGCCGATCCCAAGGTAGTACGTCCCGAATTGCGCCCGGCTCCCGGCTTTACGCATGGCGATTCGCCGGCAAAGGCGTAACCCTGGTTCAGTTTCCATCGAGCATTAGGTCGGGGCGCAGAAATTCGCGCCCCGTTTTGTTCTTGGGCACGAACAGAAACCATTACTTTCTGCGACTCGTCGTTTTGGGGTAGGTATTATGGCGATATTGGAATTGATCAAGGACGGCCGGACCGACCTGGTCTTCGAATATCTCGCCGAAGGCCATCCCGCCGACTCCACAGACAGCGATGCCGTTTCCTTGCTTCAGTGGTGCGCCTATTATGGCGATGTCAGCGCAATGAAGTTCTTGCTCGAAAACGGTGCGAGCCTCGAGTCACTAGGAAGCGATCTTGGCATGATCGCCGCTTGTTTCCACGGCCACTGGCGGCTGGTCCAGTTCCTGGTCGAACGCGGCGCCGACGTCAATTACACTGAGCAGGACACCGGCGAAACGCCACTCCATACTGCACTGGCAAAAACGGACAGCCTGAAATACAACCTCGTGCTGAAGGTCCTTTTGTCGCATGGCGCAAATCCAAACTGCGTAACCAGGCCAAACGTCGTAACGGGCGGTTTCATGCGCGATTGCAGAACCAAGAGTGAATCCCCTTTGCACCGTGCCGCCGCATTCGGCGATGAAGAGGCGATTCAGATGCTGCTCGACGCCGGTGCAAGGATTGACGCAAAGGATATGAACGGCGAGACGCCCCTATCGTGGGCCAGTTGGCACTTGCGGCCGACGCCCATTCTCAGAAAGCTGTGCTACGGAGAACATCGCATCCGCCCCGATTACCGGGGCATGGCTGCGAATTTGCTCGGTAATCCTCACAAGTAGCGGAAGGATGTGTGCTGAAAAGAATTGGAGTAGAATGCGAGCATGGGACTGAAAGACGGTGAAAACCTGAACGTGACATGCCCGTGCTGCCAGGCAAAACTGGTCGTTGATCCGATCTTTGGTGCCGTACTCTCGCACACGGCTCCGATAAAACCCGGGCCTGACGTCGATCTGACGCAAGCGCAAAGCATTCTCGAAGAACAGCACAAACAGCGTGAGGACAAGTTTGCAGACTCTTGGTTCCAGGAAACAAATAAGGAAGACATTTTGTCGAAAAAGTTTGAGGAAGCGATGAAGAAGGCAAAAGATGGGCCGGTCGGCAAGCCCATACGGGATTTCGATTTAGACTAGGCGAGTTCTCGACTCGCTGCCCGGCAGACCTCCCGAGCAAAGTGAAGGATCTCAAGCTAAAACCCTGATGCCTCGTCGCAAACTCTTTCGTCTGAAACTCGCGCGTCATTCCCTGCTGCTGGGGGAACGTACACTCGTCATGGCTGTACTCAACATGACGCCAGACAGTTTTTCTGATGG
The DNA here is from genome assembly GCA_963723725.1 of Candidatus Acidiferrales bacterium. Taxonomy (GTDB): domain Bacteria; phylum Acidobacteriota; class Terriglobia; order Acidiferrales; family UBA7541; genus Acidiferrum. The sequence continues at coordinate 144,117 of CAVRSA010000003.1, read as the reverse complement.
CGGCAAGTTCTCCAGTCTGGACGGAGCCGTCGCTGCAGCGCTTCAAATGGAAAACGCAGGAGCGGACATTCTTGACATTGGCGGCGAATCAACCCGCCCGGGTTCGAGCGCCACCCCTGCGGCGGAAGAGCTCGCGCGGATCTTGCCGCTGATCGAAGCATTGCGGCGCCGATTGAAAATACCCATATCGGTTGATACGCGAAAAGCCAGCGTGGCGGAAATCGCCCTGGGGGCCGGAGCAGAGATTGTGAATGACGTTTCCGGCCTTCGATATGACCCCGCACTGGCCGTTGTCACTGCGCGGCAAAGAGCACCCATCATACTCATGCACATGCGCGGAATACCCCGCACGATGCAAAAAAAACCATTCGCCAAAGACGCGCTAAGAGATGTCCGCGAAGGATTGAGAGAATCAGTTTCAGTTGCGCGTAAGGCAGGCGTTGCGAAATCGCAAATCGTGCTTGATCCCGGAATCGGGTTCGGAAAAAGCTACAGACAAAATTACGAATTGATCGCGCGACTTGCGGAGCTAGAGAAACTCGGCTTCCCGTTGCTGGTCGGAACGTCACGCAAGGGATTCATCGGAGCGACCCTGGCGCGGGACGGTATGCCACGGCCTCCCGCTGAGCGCATCTGGGGCACGGCTGCGACCGTCGCAGCAAGCATCCTGAACGGAGCCCACATCGTCCGCGTACATGACGTAGCAGAGATGGTTCAGGTGGCGCGGGTTACAGATTGTGTACTCGACTCCAGGAATTCATCGCACTAGAATTTCGTCGGGCAGGGGTCTTGCAGCTCCCAACGCAGGGTCTGGACCGTAATTCTCCTCGCTCGAATCTGCTCAGGCGTCAACGCCCTGAGCGAGACGGCTCTTCCCTGGGGGACCAATCGATGGCTCGGCAAGCGGTTGTACCTAAATCTGAGCTTCGGGACGTTCTGCTCGAAATTTACGCCGTAAATGACGCGATGAATCAACTGCTCCTTGCGCACCTCGAACCCCGCGCGTGGCGATGCAAACCGCCGCAAAAGAATCCACGTGGAGGGCGAACGCTCGCTGCAATTTTCGCTCATCTTCACAACTGTCGACTGGTCTGGATCAAGCACTCAGCACCTCACCTGAAGTGCCCTGCTGCAATTGATCCCGACCGTTGCACGATGAAGCAGGCGCGCACAGCCCTCCGTCAGAGCGCGGCAAGATGCCTCATCATGCTGACGCACGCACTATCGGACAAGGAAACCAGACGCGTCACGCGATTCTCGAGGGGCGGCTGGACACAGACTTGGCCCGCGGGCGCGACCATGTTCGGTTACATGTTTGCTCATGAGGCTCATCATCGGGGACAAATAATCCTGCTTGCCAAGCAAATGGGCTATCCGCTTCCTGTCGAGGCGGCCTATGGCATCTGGCACTGGGAAAAACGTTGGAGAGAGTGCGGCTTTAAGACGCGGCCGCGGTAAACCGGAAATTGGTGCCGCTTCTGCCCGGCATTGCAGTTCCGCATAATTCTGCTATAAGAATTCGAGTGATTTTTCCGATTGAAAGAGAGTGGCGATGATTTTCTTTTCCGTTCGCAACATTTTTGTCGTGCTGACTGCCCTCGCGCCCTGGGCACCCCTGTACTCACAAATTCCCGAAGTAAAGAGCGATCCGCTGCATCCGGTCAAATTAGTCCATGGTGAAGGGGCATGTTCTGCAGCAGGGCCTTCCTCCTGTGCGCAGGCTGCATCGAAAATCACTCCTGTTGTGATGGGCGAATCTCCGCTTGAAGGAAATTTGCAGCGTTTGACTGACGAGATCGGAGGACGGGTCAGCGGTTCACCCGAATACGCAAAGGCCGTTCAATGGGGCATCGCTGGATTCCGGGCGGCGGGGGTAGAGGTCCACACGGAGAAGTTCTCCCTGCCCGTGGCGTGGAGCGAAGGCAATTCGCGTCTGGAACTGAGCGGCCCAGAGACATTCAGGGTGTCTCTCGTTTCAGTTGGATTGTCTCCCGCGACCTCAGACGCCGGAATCGAAGCGATGCTCGTGAACGTGGGCTATGGCACTGAAGGCGAGTTTGCGAAGGCAGGCTCAGCAGTTAAAGGTGCGATCCTTGTTGTAAATTCCGACCTCGGCACAACATGGACCGATCTCTTTAACGAATATTTGCGACCGCCCGCCATCATTGACCGCGCCGTCAAGGGCGGGGCTCTCGGAATTTTGTGGACCGGGGAGCGTGAACGTAAACTCCTCTACCGGCACACAAATGCGAGCGACGGAACCCTCGAAAAAATTCCGCAGGCCGTACTGGCGCGCGAAGACGGCCTTCGCTTGCAACGCACGATCGATGCTTTTCCCGGGAAAATGCATGCCAGGCTGGTACTGCCTAACAAAATCTCAGGACCCGTCGAGCAGGAAAATGTTGTCGGCGAAATTCGCGGCTACGAAAAACCGGAAGAAATTGTGGTGCTCGGCGCCCATCTCGATTCGTGGGAACTGGGCACCGGGGCACTCGACAACGGTTGCAACGCCGCGATGGTGGTCGAAGCAGCCCGGGCGATCAAAGCCAGTGGGCTCCTCCCGCGTCGCACGATTCGCTTCATCTTATTCGGCGGCGAAGAACAAGGCATGATCGGTTCATGGGGCTACGTTCGTGCCCACCGTTCCGAGCTCGACAAATATAAGGGCGTAGTGGTGTTCGATTCAGGCGTCGGCCGAGTTACTGGCTATTCACTCGGCGGCCGCGCCGATATCGAACCGGCGATCAGCGAGATTCTGAAGCCCTTCGCCGGCTGGGGCGTCGATCATCACACACTCGATATGGAGTGGGGCACGGATCATTTCGATTTTATGCTCGAAGGCGTCCCTACACTGGTCGCCAACCAGGATATTTCCAATTATCTCTTCAACTATCACGCGGCCTCCGACACGTTTGACAAGGTCGACATCCGCGAATTGAAGTTGAACACGGTGCTCGCGGCGGTAACCGTTTGGGGGATTGCCGACCGCCCCGAACCGATCGGCGCTCGCCTGAGCCGCAGCGAAATCGAAAAAATCATCAAGCAGGCTGGTCTCGAAGAACAACTAAAGATCCAGGGCTATTCCGAAGGGTGGCAAACCGGAACACGTGGCCGGCAGCCGTAACGAGTACATCCCCAGCCAAGAGAGGAATGCGTGCGTTCACGCTATACTTGGTATGTGAACGAAAAGCCTCCGAATGCGCGCATCCTGGCAATCGATTACGGTCGCACGAAAATTGGCCTGGCCACCGCTGACGCCGAGGTTCGCCTGGCGGAACCTTTCGATACCATGGAACGAATCAATCGCAACGAAGATATGCGCCGTTTGCGAGAACTTGTGCGAGCCCAGAACATCAAACAGATCGTCGTAGGGCTGCCACTGCGGCTCGATGGCACCAGGGGAGATATGTCGGAGGAAGTGGCCGGCTTCGCCGAGCGCATCCGGAAGCAGGTTGGAGTGCCGGTCGAACTTGTCGACGAGCGCCTGACCAGCTGGGAAGCCGAGCGCATCCTCGAAGAAGAGCTTGGCCGGCGCATCAGACCGGTAGCCGACCGGGAAGGACGGCCCAAAGCCGCTCGTCCAGGAGACGGAAAATACAGCGTCGATGCTGTGGCCGCCATGGTGATCCTGCGTGAATATCTGTCGCAGGATATCGAGGAGTCGGAGTAGCGTGCGTTTTCTGGCAATCTTGTTTCTAGTGATGATGCTGGCTGCCGGAGCGGCTGCAGGTTATCTCTGGTACAGCATTGAACGGCCTTACGGCTCCCCGCCTGCCGAGGGTGTTTTTGTCGATATCCCTCACGGTGCATCGCAGAAATCCATCTCTCGCCTGCTCGAAAAGAGTGGCATCATCCGTAGTTCTCTCGCATTCGAAATCTACGCTCGTCGTCACCCCAAGCGCACGCTTGAAGCCGGTGAATACTTCTTCGATCAGCCCGTCACCGGCAAGGACGTCTTCTGGAAGCTGGCGAACGGAGAGGTCTATCAACAGCCTTTCACAGTCAAGGAGGGCGAAACGATTTTCGATATTGCCCGCAATCTAGAAGGCACCAAGTACGTCTCCGCCGACGAGTTCCTTAAAGCCGCACGGGATGCAACGCAAATTCTCGATATCGCTCCCGGGGCGAAGACGCTGGAGGGCTTTCTCTTCCCCGCCACGTATAATCTTCCGCGTAACGCAAAAGCATCCGAGCTGACAACCATGATGGTGCGTAAATTCCGCGAGGCACTTCAGGAACTTGCTCCCGGAGGGACACCCGCTGGCTCGTCCCTTCTGCAGACGGTCACGCTCGCTTCGCTGGTCGAGCGTGAAACACCCAAACCAGAAGAACGCCCTCTGGTTGCCGGCGTATTCCGCAACCGGCTGCAAAAAGGCATGCTTCTTCAGTGCGATCCCACGGTGATTTATGCCCTGGACGAAGTCGGCAGATATAAGGGCAACCTCACCCTCAGCGATCTGAAATATGATTCGCCCTACAATACATATCTGTTTGCGGGGCTGCCTCCGGGACCAATCGGCAATCCCGGCGCGGAATCGCTCAGAGCAGCACTGCATCCCGCGCCAACGGATTATCTGTATTTTGTGGCCAATACCCAGGGCGGCCACTTTTTTTCCGCGACACTGGCGCAACACAACCAAAATGTGCTCAAGTATCACCAATTGCTGAAACATCAGCCAGCGGAGCAGCCCGTAGCATCATCCATCACAACACCTCCGGCAGCCGCTGCGCCTAAAGGCAAACAATGACGGACAGCACGAAGACAAAACGGCAAATGATTGCGGATACCGCACGCCAGATGGGTATCCAGAAGTGGACTACGGCGGAGGTCGATCAACTGCGCCGTAAATTGCAGGCTGAATTCGGTGAAAACGGGAAAACCAGCAACGACTACATCGTTGAAGTCCTGAAGGATGTCGGCTGCAAAATGCAATTGACCGAGCGCGAAGAAGCGGAAGAGCGCTTCGAAGAAGAGTTTGACGACATTCTGCATTTCAAGACCCTGCAGGATGCTGAGGTCAGCCTTACTCGCCTCGATGAATTGTTACGTCGCTTCAAGGATCATGAAGAACCGGCGGCAGCCCAGCGGGTTCTGGAAATTGGGCGGCTTGGCAAGCGCCGCGCGGAAATGATCGCTCGCAACCATAAGGTTGAAGCTAAAAAGCGTGAAGAGAAGAAAGAAATCAGCGAGTGGTTTCGAATCTGGCTGGAAACCCCTGATGCCTTTTTTAATTGGCTTGACGTGCGCAAGGCATCGCCTGCTTTTAAAGAGCAGTTTGGCGAGCTAGAGGAGGAAGAGTAACGGTGGAGGCGGAACCGGAAAAAAAGGCGCCCGAGCTGCCTCTCTACACTCTGGACGTGCAAGCCATGGACCTTGGGGCCACCGAAAAAGCTGTCGGCATGGAACTGCTCGAAACCGAGAGCCGCGAACCGGTACGTGGAGCGCAAGCTGCCCTCATCTGGGGCTCGGCGTTGCCTGCCTTAGCCGCGACGGAAAAGCTGGTTGTCGATTTTTTCAGTCACCTCGAGCGTGTTCGTGAATTCTGCAAACTTCGCGAGGTAGCATTCCGCGAAGCTGCCAATCGCTGTCTGGTCCTGACACCCTCCAATCCGCTTGAGGTTAGGCAGATCTTTGAACGCTTCGACAAGGAGACGTTCGGGATCCGCGTGAGTCCAACAGCCGAAACAGCAGATCCTGCAGTCGAAGGTGAACTGTCCCTGCGCGGTGTTGATGCCTACCAGAACGCTTATCCGCGTTACACGTTCTGCGCAGTTTGCGAACCGGAAGATGGCTGGGTGACGCTGCTCAGCGAGAAACTGTGGGCCAGCGAGGTGATTCGTCGCCTCCGGCCTGCGCTCAAGGAATATGACGTGTATCTGGTGCGCCCGCAGTGACTTTCAAAGAAATGACGCATCGCTGCGGTTTGACGGAGTTCGCAGCGGTTGCTAAATTTGAGTATTGGCCAGGTGGGCGTGGTTATCATCGATGAATTCCGCTAGAAATTGGGTATTTCTAGGCGTGCTGGCGGCCGTGGTCTGCGGCTGCGCTGCCGGCGGGCCAGGCCTCAGCACGACCAAGGTTGTACCTCCGACGGCTCGCCCTGTCGTCAAAGAATCAAATGAGGAAGAATTGTTGGCACGTTATAACGACTACGTCCGCAGCGTGAACAGTGTGAACGCGACCGTGGAATTGAAGACGACTACCGGTACCAAGTACAACGGGGTGATTGACGAGTATCACGAAGTGAAAGCGTTCCTGCTGGCAGAAAGACCGGCAGATATCCGGGTAATCGGCCAGGTACCGGTGGTGGGAAAAACAATTTTTGATATGGCCAGTGACGGCGAGACCTTCGAGCTTTCGATCCCGCCAAAGGGAAGATTTGTGGAAGGCGCGGTGGCGTTTGAACGCGCGGGCGCAAAACCGATCGAGAACCTGCGGCCGCAACACTTGTTTGAAGCCCTATTATGGCCAGTGATCCGCAAAGAAGAAATGGTGCTGTTTGAAGAGGCGGATGATCAGGAAGGCCGCTACTACGTGCTGACCGTGCTGCGTGGGGGATACAAGAGTGAAATATTGCGGAAGATCTGGTTCGACCGCACGGATCTTAACGTGTCGCGGTATGAGAGCTACGGGCCCAAAGGTACGCTACTTTCTGATGTGCATTACAGCGACTGGCAAGCTGTAACCGCAGACACCGTTTCGACAACCGCCGGCACAGGCCCACTGCAATACCCGCGACAGATCCGGATCGAGCGCCCTCGCGATGAGTATCAGTTGGACATGAACGTCAGCAAAGTCACGCTGAATGAAACGGTAGATGCAGATCGGTTCAAGTTGCAGGCACCGGCAGGGGTGGATGTGGTGCATCTGGGTGAAACCGGCGAGACCAAAAAACCATGATGGGACAGTTTGTCGTTCGAAATCTGTTTCATCGTCCGATGCGTACGCTGATTGGCGTGATGGCCGTGGCTGTCGAAGTTGCACTGGTCGTTCTGATCGTGGGACTGACTTCCGGCTTGCTGCAGGAAACCGCCAAACGAATTGAAGGTATCGGTGCGGACGTAATGCTGCAATCCCCATCGGCACAGATTTTCCTTACCTTTAGCGGCGCGCCAATGCCGATCAAAATTGCCGACAAGCTGCGCGAACTTAAATATATCAGTGCCGTGACTCCTGCCTTGCTGCAATTCAACTCTGCCGGCGGCGTTGAAACGATCTGGGGGATCGATCCGAAGACATTTCGCGAGGTATCCGGAGGGTTCGTTTTCCTCGAGGGACACGATATCGAAGGACCGAACGACATGTTGATTGATGATTGGCAAGCCAAAGCCAAGCACATGAATGTCGGTGATACCTACAATCTTCTCAGCCAGGAGTGGAATGTCGTCGGAATCGTCGAGCACGGCAAAGCGGGGCGGATTTTCGTACCTCTTAAAACTTTGCAGGAGATGGTCGGCGCCCGCGATAAAGCCTCCATTTTTCTCGTCAAATGCACCCGTTCCGAGCACACCGAGGACGTCATCGCCGAAATGAAGGAAAACTTTCCCGGCTATCCGGTTCGCCCACTGAAAGATTTCATGACCCTGATGACTTCAACCAACATCCCGGGCTTGCAGACATTTATCAACGCCATGATCGCACTTGCCATTTCGATCGGCTTGCTGGTGATTTTTCTGACGATGTACACCACTGTTCTCGAGCGCACACGGGACATTGGAGTCCTGAAATCGCTCGGTGCCAGCAAGTTTCTCATCGTTCGCTCACTACTGACCGAGACAGCTGCGCTATGCCTGTTGGGCATCTTTGCTGGCATTCTGCTGAGTTACGCGGTACGCACCGGCTTCCTCAAGATCTTCCCCACGCTCTCGATCTTGATCACTCCGGAGTGGATTCTGCGAGCCGGATTGATTGCCTTGCTCGGGGCGCTCGTCGGTGCCGTGTATCCGGCATGGGTAGCTACCCGAAAAGATGTGGTGGAATCACTTTCCTACGACTAGGAGATGGGAATATAGTCAGACATGGCAATCACAGTTACAATACAGGCGCTTAACGACGGAAAGCGGGAACCCGAGCTGAAGACCGTGGAGCCGATACTCAAAACGGAAAACCTCTGGAAGCTGTATCACGCAGGGAAGGTGGAAGTACCAGCTCTGCGGGGTGTGAACTTTGAGGTTATGCCTGGAGAATCCGTGGCCGTTATGGGCCCATCGGGTTGCGGCAAGTCTTCCCTGCTCTATGTGATCGGTGGCCTGGCCAGCACATCGAAGGGAAAGGTCTTTGTCGATGGCAACGATCTGTCGGCGATGACCGATGCCGAACGGACCAAGCTGCGGCGCAGCAAGATCGGCTTTGTTTTTCAGCGCTTCAACCTGCTACCAACCCTTACAGCCAAAGGCAATATCGCCATCGCCCAATACATTCACGGCGACGGGTTTGATCCGCATCGTTTTGATGTAGTCACGAAAATGTTGGGTCTGGATGGTCGTCTGCATCACCGTCCAGCGGAAATGTCTGGCGGCGAACAACAGCGCGTGGCGATCGCTCGCGCCATCATCAACGAGCCAAAGATTTTACTGGCCGATGAACCTACGGGGAATCTGGATACGAAAAACTCGGATATTGTGCTCGAGATGTTGCGGCGCTTGAACAAGGATTTGGGACAGACCATTGTCATGATCACCCATAATCCTGAAGCAACTACCTATTTTGATCGAGTGGTCCACATGCGAGATGGTGTGATTGTCGATGGGATCCCCGCGGACTGACATGGCGAGCCCCGGCCAAATCCTGTATCGCACATTTTTCTGGTCCTACGAACGAGGTTCGTGGCAGTACGATGTAGCCGTCATTCTCATTTTGGTGTTTGTGCTGTTAACCCCGCGGCGCTGGTTCAAGGATGAGCCGCTGGTAGGGTTGCCGGCCAATTCCGATCAGGTAAAGCTCATCTCAAAGACCGGCGAAGTGGAGATCTATCAGGTCGATTCCCGCGCCATGGCACCGCCGGAGCGCACGCCAGCTCTTCAAAACGAACTTCATACCGTCCTGCAAAAATCATCGCAAGCCCTGAGCGACGGACGCTTTGCCATCAGCTCCATCGAAGCGCAACGCGACGACAAGGGCAACGTCGTCGCTTATGAGGTCATCGTCCGCCACTAGCAGGCTGCGCGCTCGCTGAAACGCAGACTCCGAACCTTGCGAAAAAACAACAGACGTTGGCCGCCAAACGAGCGGTGCGTGCACGAATCAGGTTGTACGATGCGGTGCTAGGCTTGTGTTACGATTTCAGAGGCAAGATGCCCGGCATTCGATGATAGGGGTTCTTTTGAGACTCGTTAAATCTTCATCTCTTTTAATCCTAACTTTATTGACGTTCCTGATTTGCACGGTTATCGACACTTCGCGCGCGCAAACACCTGCCAAAGCCAGCCTGGATAGCGTACTTGGAATGATGGATCATGCTGCGCAGGACTTTAAGAGTCTCAGCGCGGATATCGAACATGTAAAGTACACGGCAGTCGTCAAGGACACTTCGACTGAGACAGGCCAGATTTTTGTCCGCCACGACGCCAAGTTGCGCATCGACTTTCTGAAACCGGACCCGAGAACGATCCTCCGCAACGGCGACAACCTTTATATCTATACTCCCAAGATCGAGCGCGTCGAGGAATACAACATCGGCAAAAACCGAGTCATGGCTGACCAATATCTGGCTCTCGGTTTTGGTACAAAGACCGAGAACCTGAAAAAGAACTACCAGGTCAGCCTGGTCGGCGAAGAAGAACTGGATGGCAAGAAGACCGCCGTGCTGGAATTAATTCCCACATCCGAGGATGTTCGCAAGGAAATCAGCAAGATCGATATGTGGGTGGATGAATCATCCTGGCTACCGTTGCAGCAGAAGTTCTTTGAAGGAAGTTCCGGTGATTACTTCTTGTCCCATTACAGGAATTTGATGAAGAACTTGAAGCTGAATGATAACAAGTTCAAGCCTGATTGGCCCAAAGACACCAAAGTCGAGAAGCCCAGAGGATAGCGCCTAGCCCGGCTTCCGTTCTGACCTCTCCCGTTCGAGCAGTTCCTGTTTGCGTTTTAATCCCCAGCGGTAACCCGCCAGTTGTCCGTCCTTACGAATCACGCGGTGACAAGGTATGGCGATCGAAACGGGATTGGTGGCACACGCCCTGGCAACTGCCCGAACCGATTCCGGCTTGCCAAGCGCGTGTGCGATTTCGGTATAGGTACGGGTGGCGCCCGGCGGGATCTTTTGTAGTTCATTCCAGACGCGGCGCTGAAAAGCGGTGGCCTGCACATCGAGCGGCAGTTCCACACTGGGCTTGGCACCCTCTATCCTGTGGCAAACTTCTCTGGTCCAGTCCGCATGACTCGTTGAACTCCGTTGCAGCTGGGCTTTTGGGTATTCGGCACGCAATTCCGAAATCAGTTGCTTGTCATTCTCGCCGAGATAGATCGCCGAGATTCCTTTCCCGGTTGTCGCGATCAAGACACTGCCAAGTGTCGTCCTTGTAATTGAATATTCCATATTCACTCCCGGTGCTCCCTTCCTGTATTCGCCTGGGGTCATCCCCAGATGCGAATTTGTTCGTTCGTAAATGCGGCTGGGAGACCCAAAACCGCAGGAGTATAGCGCTTCCGCGATGGTCAGACCTTCGCGGAGCAATTTTTTAAACTGTTTCATACGGGCGGCTTCGGCGAATTCGCGCGGAGACAATCCAGTCATGGCGCGAAACGCGCGCCGGAGCCCTGCTGGTGAACTGCCGAGCTCGGCCGCAATGGTTTCGAGTCGCACAGATTCCTCGACGGAATTTGCAAGCAAGGCTGCGGCCTTTGAGACCAGTGAGGAAGCGAAGGCTACTTCCTTCGGCCGACATCGCCGACACGCACGGAACCCGCTGCTTTCTGCTTCCTGGGGATTTTTGAAGAAGAGCGCGTTTTGCCGAAGTGGCCGCCGCGCGGGACAGGATGGCCTGCAGTAAATACGTGTCGAACGGACTGCGAAAACAAACTGGCCATCTGCTCGCCGATCCCGCTCGACCGTGGCCTGCCAGAATTTCTCGTCAGCTCCCCCTGTGATCTGGGTCAGCACCTGGTTTGTGTACGCCGGCTTCATGATGCTTACGCTACTCGTCTCGACAAAAACAATCTATCCGCTTTCCGACATCAAATTCCAGCCGCAGACAACCGACCGGGGCTTAGGCCTCGCCCGCCGCCGGGACAGTCTCATCGGCGAGGGCCGGCGATTGTTTGCGTCCGGTGATTACCAGTATGACCGCCGATAGAATTACGGCGCTGGCCAGTATCGTACGAACCGACAGCGCTTCCCCGCCGAACCACCAGCCGATCAACAGCGCCACCACTGGATTGACAAACGCGTAGGTGCTTACGCTGGTTGCTGAACTATGCTTCAGCAAATATGCGTATGCGCTGTACCCAATCGCTGAACCGCAGACGGCAAGATAGGAAATTGCGATCCACGCCTCGATAGAAACTTGCGCCCAGTGAAACCCCTTCAGCTCACCACTGGCGACCGTCGCGATCAACAGTGTGCTTCCTCCAGCCAGGCACTGGATGGCAACGCCCAGCAGCGGCGAACGCGGGAGAGGATGATGCCGTGAGTAAATCGAGCCAAACGCCCAAGCCAGCGAGGCAATCGTGAGCATCAGAGCCCCTACAGGACTGACCCTGGCCCTCCCTCCGAGGTGGCCTGGGCCAACCAGTAGCAGCAAACCCAGAAAGCCCAGAACGATGCCGGCAAATACCCGTGGCAGGGGCCGGGTGCCTCCAGGACGCAACCAATCGAGCAGAACCATCCACAAGGACACCGTTGCCACTAGAAGCGCCGCCAGGCCCGAGGGAACAAACTTTTCGGCCCAGGAGACGATCCCATTGCCTACAGCAAGAAGCGAAACGCCCGTGATTGCACAGGTAATCCATTGGGAAGGGGTTGGTCTCTCCTTGCTGGTAAAACGGAAAAGAGGATAGAAAACGAGCCCGACGGAGAGGTGGCGAAGCGCTGGAACGAGCAGGGCGGGAACCGATTGCACAGCAATGCGGATGGCAAAATAGGTGGAGCCCCAGATGAAATAGACCGCCGCGAATGCCGCGGGGAGCAACATCGGAGATGGGCGCGAACCAGCACAGGCCGTAGCGGTCAGGGAAGAAGATTTTGGTGCCTCTGCGATGTTGGAACTCATGAATTGAGTGCTAAAATAACAGAGAACACACAGGAGTGAAGCGCCATATTGTCACGGGACAAGAGAGCGCTGGTAGTTAAAATGACTGTCGGAACTTGCGGCTCCAAGTTCAGTACTATTACCAGCTGTTTGATTTTTGGACAACTGAGAAAATTTCACCCCGTTGACACCACTGTCAAAAGATGACATTTTGGCAGCCCAAAGTCACCACGGGGTAATTTAGAAACAAGGTAGTAGGACTGCCAGGACAGTATGTCTTACTACTGCGTCATCTCTCTGAGGGGTGAGATGAGTGCTAATCCAGCAATAGTTTGGGTTGATTTGTCGTCTTCACAATCTAGCTCGCAGCCGCAGCTGCCCACGGCCATTACTTCCGCTGCTGCCCCTGCGTATCCATATTCTCAACCAGCGAAGCCAAAGGCTCCTGCCCTTCGCGTGATGCCGCTTCTGCGGTCCCCGCAGCCTCGGCGTTTTGTGCGCGTGCCGACCCATGCCGTCGGAGTGCACCTCGAACAGCGGGAGTGCCCTCGGGCATCACTGAAGCTGCCTCTCAAGCTTCGCAGTGTGTCTGGTGTTCTCGAGGAGTTTCCCGTCTCGCTCGTGACCCGCGACATCAGTTCGTCTGGGGTATATTTCCTTTGCCCGAAGGCGCTGGTGATCGGTACGCCGATCGAACTGGATATCGTTCTGATTTCGCGCCCCTTGGGATATGGCAATGTCGTCGTTTCTTCGCGTGCCAAGGTCTGTCGGACGGAACCGGCGAACATGCCGGGATGGTTCGGCGTAGCGGCAAGCTTTGAAGATTTCGCGTTTGACCGCGATGACAATGTGCCGACCCGGTTCTCGGCTGATTAATTTCTGAATTTACGCTCTCTCGCACCCCAAAGGTCTCAAGGTACTGTCCCGCTTGATCGCTCGAAATTCTGATAATCTTTTCCTGTGGCTACTTCCGGGAAGCTGAACGCGGTAATTTTTGATTGGGACGGGACCCTGCTGGATTCCTATCACGCCGATTCGCAAGCCTATCTGGCCATGTTTCATCGACTAGGAATTCCGTGGGGCATGCGGGAGCTTGATCTTCATTACTCGCCCGACTGGTACAACGTATATCGGGCGGCCGCGATCCCGGAGACCCGCTGGATGGAAGCAGATACGCTCTGGCGAGAATTCTACACTGCGCACAAGCCGAAGCTGGTTCGCGGCGCACGCCGAGTTCTACGACATCTTTCCAGGCGTCATCGGATGGGTCTGGTAACGAGCGGAGATCGCGGCCGAGTGGAAGGTCAGCTGCGCAAGTTCGAGTTGCTGAGACTGTTCCGTTCGCGGGTCTGCGGAGGAGAGACGGAACGGAACAAGCCTGATCCCGGCCCGTTGCTTTGTGCGTTGCAAAAAATGAGGGTCACTCCCGAGGAGTGTGTGTACATCGGAGATACGGCGGAAGACCTGGCAATGTCCCGTGCAGCAGGAGTGCGGGCGATTGCGGTTTTGGGGCCATTTCCGACAGCGAAAAAGTTGAAGGCGGCAAAACCAGAGTTTTTGCTCAAGGATATTCTAGAATTGCCGGAGTTGCTAAAGACGCTTTATTCGGCGAGACACAAATAAAGACAATCGGCACGGCATCAGGGTTTGGCGGGATCTTTGGATGGCGTGGCTGAAGGTACGGAAGCCGGCGCTGGCGCGGCACTGGTTGCCCCAAACGGCTTGAAGTCTGTCCATTTGATGGTGACGCGGATCGGCACATTGCGGTCTTGCAAATGGAGCACTTCCTCCGAGCGCGAGTAATTCGGAAACCAATATTTCCCGTCCACATTTTCGCGATAGGTCTCAAAAATAGAAAACGGCAAGGTTGGAGGGTGCATGTCGCCTAAATCGGTAACCCACTTGCCGTAGGTCTTGACGACTTCAAGATATTTCTTGTCGACCCAGATGACACCATCGAAATAGCCATGCTGGCGTTCGAGCGTCTTCGGATTGACCTGAAAAATGTAGCAGTCAATTTCGTCTACCTTCTCATCTCCCAGAAACTGCAGGTTGTACTTTGAGAGCTGGGTCGCCGTCACCGGATAAGGCGGGATCCGGAAGAGGGCCTGTACGTCGTCCGGCTGGAAATTGAGCTCCGCGAGTGAAGTTCGCGGAGCGGAAACTGCCTTCTCGTAAATCTTCCCGTCATTCCCGCGAATGGCCTCGTATGTGGCGATGTACTCGCCAGATGGAGCACCGTTTGGCCCGAATTCCTGAATTCGAATCGTCTTGTGATAGGAGTACTGCGGACGGGCATTCAGATATTCATCTTCCTTCTGAGAGAACGCCTTGATGATTTGCGCGGGGGGAATCGATGGCGGGGCTTCTGGCTTGGCGACCCCTTCGATACGATGAACGTCGTGCTCGGGAGCCGCCGTGAGGGGACCCGGGGACAAGTCTTGTGCATTTGATAAAGCGGCGGTGAATGCGCAGACTGCGCCCAGACAAATCGCGATTCTTCTTGTTGAGGAGCCGAATCCTGTGCGCACGATGTTTACACTCACCAGTTTGGATGCGCCGAGGGCCGTGCTGAGCCGCCTCGAACCCGGCAAGAGTGTAACCCAAAGCGGCGCTTCAGGCAGTGATGTTTGGAAGTAAAGCAAGGGTGTCTGTTAGACTTGGAAATTTGGGAATGAGTAAAAAACTGATACAAGCGCGACGGTTCTTCGTATCCGGGCGAGTGCAAGGCGTCGGTTACCGGATGTTTTCGCAAAGAACTGCGCAAGACCTCGGGGTAACCGGTTACACGCGAAACCGGATGGATGGACGGGTGGAAGTATTTGCGATGGCAACGGCGGAAAAGTTGGCAGAGCTTCGCAAGGAGCTCGAAAAAGGGCCTATGATGGCGCGGGTGACAGAAATAAACGAAGAACCTGCGACTGTCGATACGCGTTATCAGAATGAATTTTCAGTCGAGTACACAATCTGACGAGGAGCAGTGCGAATGATCGATTTGAAGAAGCTAATACGCGAAGTACCGGATTATCCGAAGCCGGGCATCTTGTTTTACGACTTGACGACGCTGCTCAAAGACAAAGCCGGTTTCGCCGGACTGATCGACCTGATGTACGAGCATTGCAAGGGGCAGAAGGTCGATCTCGTCGCCGGTATCGAGGCCCGCGGATTCATTTTTGCACCGGCAATGGCGTATCGATTGGGGGCGGGATTTATTCCTATCCGGAAACCCAAAAAGCTGCCTGCAAAGACCGCATCAATCTCATACGCACTCGAATACGGCACCGACACACTTGAGTTGCATGAGGATGCAGTAGAAAAAGGGCAGCGTGTCCTGTTGTGTGACGATTTGCTGGCGACCGGTGGAACGGCTGCCGCGGCTGTTCAGTTGGTCAGGTCGCTTGGAGGAATTGTTACCGGAGCGACGTTTGCGGTGGAGTTGAACTTCCTGCATGGACGAGACCGCTTGCCCGGTTTGGATGTGTTTTCCTTGTTACGATATGACAGTTAGAAGTTGAAGATCGGTTGCTTAGCTCATCCGTTTTCCGGCACCGGATTTGAAGTTGAAACTGGGTGCGGGGCTGTGATCTTGTGACGAAGATGGCGTTGACGGATGGCCTCAAAGAGAACGACACCGGTGGCTACGGAAACATTCAAAGAACGCACGGGACCGGTCGTGGGGAGCGAGACAACAAAATCGCAGCGCTTGCGGGTCAGTTCGTGAAGGCCCTTGCCTTCGCTGCCCATGACAATTCCGGTCGGGGTAGTGTAGTCAACCTCGGTATAGCTCTTGTTTCCTGCTTCATCGAGACCTACCAGCCAGTAGCCCGCCTGCTTTAAATCCTCCATGGCGCGGACAAGGTTGGTCACTTTGGCCACAGGCAAATGTGCAAGTGCGCCCGCCGAAGCCCGCGAGACAGTGTCGGTGATGCCAGCCGCTCTCCGTTCCGGGATGACAACTCCATGTGCGCCGGCGGCGAGTGCGGTGCGCACAACTGCCCCAAGATTGTGAGGATCCTCGACGCCGTCGAGTAAAACGATGAGGCCTTGCTGGCCTTTGGATTTATTGGCGGCCGCAATAATGTCCTCGAGCGTGGAAGCCGGTTTTGCGGCCACCATCCCGACCACACCCTGATGGTCTTTGGTATTGCCCAGGCGATCGAGTTGGCTGCGATCTTCGAAACGGACGGGAATGCCGTTCTGACGTGCAAGTTGGACGATATCTTCGACCCGCGTGTCCTGACGGCCCTTGGCGATCAGAATCCGGTCAAACGCGCTGCCTGCCTCGAGAGCTTCGCGGACTGCGTGAATTCCTGTAATGGTGTTCATCGGCTAAAAGTTTACCGTCGGGCGGGATGGATGTCGATTAGTCCATTGCGGCGCAGAATTCGAGAATTCGGACGCGTGTGGATTTGACCGGAACGGCAAACGGGAGCGCCGCGGCCTCGTCAAGCAGAAGGATGACGCGGTCGAGTTCCCCTTCTCCGGAGCGACCCGTGAGCGCCAGACGGATCGGATGAAACAGGTCGCGACTCCCGACGTGGAGTTCGTCTTTCAGCTGGTTGATGAGTGCCTTGAAGCGGTCCGAATCGAGGTGACCCGGCTCCAGGAGCTGGAGAGCAAGGTGACGGATTACCTCTCGGGCTGCGTGACGGGCAAGGACGGCATGAGAATCGGGAAGTTGCATGATACAGGTGGCATCGAATTCGAAAACAAGGCGGAGGATTTGCCCGAGTGCGACGTGGTCAGAAGCGAATTGTCCGAGCAGAGAGGCAGCTTGGCCGCACCAGGCGACCTGCTCTCGGGAGGGGTCAGAGGTGAGCCAGCTGTTTTCATGCAGGACCTCGAGAATATCAGTCGCCGTAAATGGATTGCTACGGGGTTCGAGTCCGGAAGATTCTGGCGGGCACATGCGCTGAGTTTAGCCTGAAATGAAGAGAAAATTTAGGTGGAGAACAAGGGCCGGATGGGAAAGAGCAGGCGATAGCATGGCGAAGAATCAAGACAATGTCTTAGGCGGAGAGTGTGGCGACGACGTATGCGGCAATCGCTTCGCCACGCCCCACGGCGTCTACACCTTCGTTGGTTTTGGCCTTGAGGTGAACCTTAGACTCGGACACGCTCAACGACTTCGTCAGGATTTCCCGCATTTTGGCGAAATGGGGACCGAGTTTGGGCCGTTCGAGGATGACGACGACATCGATATGTTCGATCGTAAATCTCTGTTCATCGAGAAGCTTTTTCACGTGAGCGAGAAAGAGTAGGCTGTTTGCCCCCTTCCACTTGGGATCCGTGTCAGGAAAGTGTTGCCCTATGTCACCGAGGCCTGCCGCCCCGAGAAGCGCATCGACTATGGCGTGCGCAACCACGTCTCCATCAGAATGGCCGACCGGGCCCTTGTCGAAGGGAACTTCCATGCCACCGATAATGAGTTTGCGGCCTTCGGCAAGCCGATGCAGATCGTATCCAATGCCGCAGCGATAGCTCATGGTTTTTTCTGCTCGGATTGAAGGTAAAAACGGGCAAGGTCCATGTCAGCGGGCTTGGTGATTTTTATATTTCGCTCGGACCCGAGGACGACATGAACATCGTGGCCGATCTTTTCGATTAGGCCCGCCTCGTCCGAGGCGTTCACACCATCGGCTTCCGCAAGGCTGAAAGCATCCTTCAATAGCGTTGCATCGAAGACTTGCGGTGTTTGTGCGAGCACTACCCGCTCGCGGGGCACCGTCGCTGTGATCAGGGCAACGTCCTCAGGCAAGCTGGCACGCTTCACTTCTTTCACCGTATCCATCGCGGGAATACCGAGTATTGCGGCTTTACAGCGACGGGCTTCCTCGATGACCCGGGTTATCTGATCGACGGTCACAAAGGGCCGCACCGCGTCGTGAACCAGGATCAGATCGGTATCGGCAGGAACGGTTTTGAGCGCTTGCGCGACCGAAGCCTGGCGCGTATCCCCACCCTTTACAACCTTGACGGTCTGAATCAATTTTTCGCTCGAAATCAGCGACTGCAGGCGCTCGATTTCATCGGCCCGGGTGGCCACGATAATGCTCGTGATCAACGGGCAGGCGGCGATCCGGCGAAGTGTCAAGACCAGAATCGGCACTCCGTCTAGCTCGAGGAATTGCTTTGGGGCTCCGGCGCCCATGCGCGTACCGAGACCGGCAGCCGGAAGAATGGCAACAATTTTAGTCATAAGGTGAAATGTCCGGCCAAGCGAAGAAACGCGGCTTAAGCGCGGGACCTAGACAGGAAGTTTACCTCAAGCAGAGGCAGGAAGAAAATTGCTCCAGGACAATTAGTTCCTGAACGTGTAAACCAAAGTGCTTCTTGCCAGGAATTCTAACGGGACGGCGGGTCGAAACGCGGCAGAGCTTCCGGACGATCCTGCTCAATGGAACTGCCATTCTCGTTCCCGTTGCCACCACCTGGTGCGGATGATACGTAGGAGGCCGAAGAAGCAACCGCGGCACGGGAGGTGGAGGAATCGGTGCGGTCGTCGAGGCGGCCGAAGATCATCTTGCCTGCCGGAGTCTGGTGAACCGAAGTGACCAGAATATCTACGGTACGGTTGATCAGGCGACGCGCACCATCGACGACGACCATGGTACCGTCGTCGAGATAAGCCACTCCCTGCGTGAGCTCCTTGCCTTCCCGCAGGATGAGGACGCGCATGGACTCGCCGGGTAGCACGGCAGGTTTCATGGCGTTGGCAAGTTCATTTACGTTCAACACGGAAATTCCCTGAACGCGTGCGACCTTATTCAAATTAAAATCCGTAGTGACGATCTTCGAGGAAGTACGCCGGGCAAGTTCCATCAATTTCTGATCGACACCGGACGAGTTGCTGATGTCGTCTTCCAGGATGCGAATTTCCAGTCCGCGCATTTTCTGCATGCGCTGCAAAACCTCCAGGCCACGGCGGCCACGCTGCCGCTTGAGAGAATCGGAGGAATCGGCGACCAGCTGCAATTCGTGAAGAACAAAGCGAGGCACGGCCACCGTACCGTCCAGAAAATGTGTGTCACAAATGTCGGCGATGCGCCCGTCAATCAGTACGCTCGTATCAAGCAGTTTCAGACCGTTCGCGGCGGCATTGGTTGCGCTGAAGGCATTTGATATGGCAGTCACGCCGGAGGTGGCGGAGACTTCGACTGAACCAGACAGCGGAACATGACGAAACCCGGGGCCTTTATGAGAACCGATGACAAGACCGAGGTAACCGAGAGCGAATAGGGAGGTGAATTCGAAAAAAGACTTCGTTGGTTCAGGTTCAGCGGTACGGGAGATGACAAGAGTGATGAGGAGGGCTGCGAGGAGACCGAGGACTGCACCTACCGCTCCTCCCATAAGCCCGCTGATCTCCGCGCGACGCAATCGTAATTCGGCCAGAAGAACGACCATGGCAACCAGGAACCCGAGACCGGCCGCGGGAAGCCCGTGGAAACCGAATGGGCTGAGCGTATAAGAAAGAACCACGCTGGCACTGATTAACGCGATGCGTACCGCCCAGAAATCCCAATGCCGGCCATGCACGTGCGCGCGGAAATTATTCGCAGAGACGGAATCGGAAGCTGTGTCTGGGTTGGCGCCCGGCTGGGAATGAGTTGCGGTCTGGCTCATGACTCCCCCTGGTCAATCTGCACGTTTGCACGAGGGCGGCCGTGAATTTCGCAAACGCGACATTGCCTCTCGGGCAGAAGCAACCTAATGGATGGCTTGTATACCCTTGAATGAGATGTCACGTCAAGAGTTAGTTGATTAGAAATAAAATTCCTAGAACGGTGCGGAATTTTAGCTGGCCCGGCGAATCGACGATCTCGAAAGGTAAATCCGTGGAACGCGCGGACCGACTCCAGATATCAAATCCGAAGTGACTGTGCCAATGCTCCGGGCAACTACGTTCGCGGGATAGGTATGGCTGCCATCTTCGCCGTAGAGTGTGGCGATATCGCCGATCGTGACGCCGCTGACATCTGTAACGTCGAGCATTGTGACATCCATCGAGACGATGCCGATCATCGGCGCGAGAACGCCACGGATGGCGAACTGTCCTCGATTGCCGAGCGAACGATGAACACCGTCGTGGTAACCGGCTGAAATGATCGCGACTTGCGATGGCCGCTGGGCGACCCAGCTGCGGTTATAGCCCACACCTTCACCCTGGGCGACGCACCGCAAGTTAATGACCCGAGCGCGGAGGCTCATGACCGGACGCAGGCGGAGTTTGGATTCAAACTCGGTGCGACGATCCATCGGATCGAAACCGGGATGATATCCGTAAAGGAGTGCCCCCGGGCGAACCATATCGGCCCAGGTTTCCGGACGTGCGGCGATGGCAGCGCTGTTGGCGCAGTGAATGATGCCGGCGTCAATCTTCAGTGTGCGAAGACGTTCGACGCTAGCGTTGATGCGCTCCATCTGAAGCGCTGTCATGTGGCCGGACGGCGTGTCGGTAAGAACTTCAGACGATGCGAAGTGAGTAAAGGTGCCGCTCAGTTCAAGATGCGGGCACTTCGCCAGCTGCCGCGCGAAGCAGTCGACGTTTTTTGGTGCGATGCCCAGGCGGTTCATACCGGTGTCCAGCTTCAGATGGATGCCGACGTATTTTTTGCGGTGTTTCGCGGCGGCGGATTCGAGTGTGAGAAGCTGCTCACAGCGGTGAATCGCTGGCGTTAGGTCGTACTCGAGAAGATTCCTTTCTTCGCCTGGCCAAAAACCACCAAGGACCAGAATCGGCTTGCGGACGCCGATTTTCCGTAGCTCCATTCCTTCGCCTGCAGAGGCAACTCCGAACCAGTCGCTGCCAATTTTCTCAAGGGCCTTCGCGACTGGCGGGCCGCCGTGCCCGTAGCCGTTGCCCTTCACGATTGACAAGACCTTGCGTGGTGTACTGCGCTTTTCGGACGCAGGATTTACGTATTCGCGGATCGCGCGAAAATTCTGCGCGAGCGCTTCAAGCGAAACTTCCGCCCAGACAGGGCGCCCAACAAAATCCACTGGATTTTTCATCTTGCGGGTCATGAAATTCCCTAGAAAATCTAGTTTACGATATTCCAGCGAAAGCGCGAAAAAGCCACGTGCGCTGGCGCGTGATTGACAACGCACTCGTGTAAGCAGGCGGGGTTCCAGGTTGTTCCCGGGAAAGGCGTTACGGCGGGAGACTTAAGCGGTTTCTATTGAGGAGCTTATGCCATGAAGGCAAGCAGCGGTATTCGGCCGAAGCGGTTCGGTCGCAGCCGGGGTGTGGCTATCGGGACGCGGTGTGCCCTGCAGGCTACATCTCATCGCCGCCGCCGAATTGCGAAAATGCATCGGGCGCGGCTTCTTCAAAGCGTGTCAGCTTGCTGCGAAATACAAATTTTACTTTGTCGGTTGGGCCGTTGCGCTGTTTGGCAATGAGGATATCGGCCATATCGCGCTCTTCCGGCGTGGCATTCAGGTTGAAGAAATTCGGGCGGTAGATGAACACAACGACGTCGGCATCCTGTTCGATGGCACCCGATTCACGCAAGTCGGAAAGCTGTGGGCCGCGTTCTTCGCGCTCCGGGGCACGCGTCAACTGGCTGAGAACCAGCACCGGAATCTGCAGTTCCTTGGCAAGGCCTTTCAGCCCGCGGGAAATACTCGAGACTTCCTCCTGGCGCGAACTAAAACGGCCGCGTCCAGAAATGAGCTGCAGATAATCCACAACCAGGAGAGAGAGACCCTTGTCACGTTTCAGACGGCGAGCCTTCGCTCCGATTTCGAGCACGCTTGTTGAACCGGCATCGTCGATCCACAGCGGCGACTGCGAAATTTGCCCCAATACTTCGGTCATCTTGCGCCAGTCGTCGCGGCTCAGGTGACCGGAACGGAATTTATGCGCATCGATCTGGGCGACAGACGCAACCAGACGCTGCAGCAACGACTCTTTGGACATTTCCAAACTGAAGATCGCGACCGGCAATCCCCCCCGAATGGCAATATTTTCGGCGAGGTTCAGCGCCAAGGCTGTTTTTCCTTGCGATGGACGCGCGGCAAGAATGATCAGTTCGGATGGCTGCAAACCGGAAAGAAGCTTATCGAGTTCCCCGTACCCGGTGGAGATCCCGGTTACGCTCTTCCCTTCCCGGAAGATTTTCTCGAGCCGCTCAAAATTGTCCCGGACGATATCCTTGATGGAGATAAGTCCGGCTTTGACGCGATCCTCAGCCAGAGCAAAAATACTGGATTCAGCGTTATCGAGAATTTCGTCGGCGCCGGCTTCCGCTTCCATGGCGCGTTGCTGAATGCTGTGCGTCGCGTGGATCAGGTTGCGCAGCATCGCTTTTTCTTTGACGATATGTGCGTAATGCTCGACGTTGCTGACACGGGGCATGCCGTCGACAAGCGACGCGAGGTACGGAGCACCTCCCGAGGCTTCGAGTTCGCCGCGGCGCTGCAGTTCCTCGGTGAGGGTCACGAAATCGATGGCACGCTGGGATTCGCCGAGGACAATCATCTGGGTGAAGATGTGGCGGTGGTGCGGAAGGAAAAAATCCTCAGCCTTGAGCGACTCGATCGCAGTATTCAGGACATTGTTGTCCAGCAGGATGGCGCCGAGTATGGACTTTTCCGCGTCGATATTGCTGGGTAGCGGACGTTCGAGAGCAGTTTCGACAGCAGGCATGGACAGTAATGATCCTCAATGCTTTCGCTTTTATTTCGCTATTGAAGCACGGCGGGGGCCATCAGGCAAGTTGAAACTTTTTCTGCCCGTGAAGTTCGCTGTCCGCCAGAACGATCAGAGGATTGTCGTCCCTGGTTCGGAGTGCGTCAATCAGAGGGGCTGTGCATAGTTAAGGAAATCGCGGAAAACTTTTTCCGGACAGTATGGGAAGATGCCCTAAGGAAAACTCGAGGAGCGCAGCATGAAGAAACTGTTTGGCGGTCGATGGAAAATATCTTGCTCACTTTTGGTGATTACGCTTGTGAGCGCGCTTTTGACTCCAGGTGGCGCCTCGTTTGCGCAAACTGCGGCCACGGCAGCGGTGCAAGCCCGGCAGCCTGTTTATAGAGAGGCCGCGGAGAATGCGAATCGTCAGGCCAAGGAATGGATCGGGCGGGGGATCCCGGGGCTGGCGCTTGCCGTGGCCGTGGATGGAAAGATTGTGTACTCCGAGGGATTTGGCTACGCGGATCTGGAACAACGCGTGCCCGTTTGGCCGACAACGAAATTTCGAATTGGCAGTATCTCGAAGCCGCTGACGGCAGTGGGATTGATGGAGCTGGTGCAGGCGGGGAAAGTCGATCTCGACGCGCCGGTGCAAAAATATGTGCCGAGTTTCCCAGACAAAGGCGCAGTGATTACCGTGCGGATGATTGGGGGACATCTAGGCGGGATACGACATTACAGAGGCGATGAGTTCCATATCCAAAAGCAGTATGACAACGTGCTTGAAGCGCTCCAGATCTTTGAAAATGATCCACTGCTGTCACCACCCGGCACAAAATTCAATTACTCCAGTTACGGATTCAACCTAGTCAGTGCGGTCATCGAGTCTGCCTCGGGCGAGAGCTTCGTTTCCTACATGCAGAATCGGGTACTCACACCATTGGGGCTGATACACACGGCCGCGGACGAGAATAGACAGATCGTCGAGGAACGTTCGCGGTTTTATGAATTGCCGAAAGGTGGCAGCCTGGAAAATGCGCCCTACGTAGACAATAGCTACAAATGGGCGGGCGGAGGATTCTTGTCTACAGCGGAGGATTTGACGAGGTTCGGGTCGGCGGTGCTGCAACCGGGATTGCTTGATCGGCATTCACTCGAGACCATGCTGACTTCCCAGAAGACAACTGCCGGTGAAAGGACAGGGTATGGCATCGGGTGGGGTGTACAGACGTCGGGGTCGGGCAAACTGATTTACGAGCACTCCGGCGGAGCGGTCGGCGGAACTTCGCAGTTGATCGTTTATCCCGAGAGCCGCATTGTGGTAGCGGTCATTGCAAATTTATCCAGTGCTCCGTGGGAACGAAAGGAAATTGAATCAGTAGCGGAAAAATTTTCTGACAAAAAATAGGGGCACGCCTGGGCGTGCCCGTGTCCGGTACACAGATCGCTGTCTTGTCTTAGGATGCTTCCTTTTCGATGTGAACCTTGACTTCGGCGGTGATATCGCGGAACACCTTGATAGTGACCGGGAATTCACCGAGCGCCCGAAGTGATTCAGGCAACACAATCTGGCGCTTATCGACCTCAAAGCCCTGGGTTTTCAATGAATCGGAGATATCGCCATTGGTGACAGAGCCGAAGAGCTGATCGTTTTCGCCGGTCTTGCGGGTAAATTTCAGCGAAACGGCGCTCAACAACTCGGCTTGTTTTTTGGCGGCTTCGAGCTCGGTAGCGGTCTTCTTGGCCAACGATCCGCGAATGCGCTCCAAAGCCTTCATGTTGCCTGGAGTCGCTTCGATCGCGAGCTTCTTGGGCAGCAGGAAATTGCGGGCGTAGCCCGGTTTCACGGCAACCACGTCTCCGCGGTGACCCAACTTATCGACATCTTCCTGAAGAATGATCTGCATGATGAATCTCTAGCTCCCTTTTTTAAGCTGTGGCCTTCGGAGCCTCGACAACGCGAGGCGCTTGGGTTCCCGCCGCACTGCCGGCAAACGGCATAAGGGCGATGTTGCGAGCGCGCTTGAGCGCGACGCCGAGCCAACGTTGATGGCGGGAGCAAACTCCGGTCATGCGGCGGGGCAGAATCTTGCCGCGCTCCTGCACGAACTGAGAAAGAATATCGGCTCGTTTGTAGTCGATCATGTCGATCTTCTCGACACAGAACTTGCAGACCTTCTTTTTGCGGAAATACTGGCGCTTGCCGCGTGGCCGGCCACCTGGGCCGCCCGGTCCACCCGGTCCGCCAGGACCGCCTTCGCGACGCCCACCACCGGGGCCACCTTCGCGTCGACCGCCTCCACCCTCGCGATGTTCACGAGGAGCAGAAGGAGCGGCGGCTTGCACTGGTTTTTGTTCGTCTGACATTACCTTCCTACCTTTCCCATGTAGCTCCGGGCCTTCGCATCGAAGCTTTTGAAACCATTACTTTTTGCGTAGCGTCATCCGACGCGCCCGCAAAACTGCATCTAGAAATTAGCTAGCTGGTGCTGCTTCAGGCGCAGGCGCTGGCGGCACCACAGGTGCGGCAGCGGCCGGAGGGGCGGCGCGGCGGGGGCGGCGGGCAGCGCGTAGTTCGCGCTTGTGCGAGAGCTTCTTCTGCAGCTTGACGGCTTCATCGAGTCGAACGACCTGGTACTTGATGACCGGGTCCTGCACACCCAGGCGGCGTTCGATTTCCTGCATCAGATCGCCGTGCCCGGTGCGAATCTGGTGATAGACGTAAATGCCTTCACGGTGCTTCTTGACCTTATACGCGAGCTTGCGTGTGCCCCAATGCTCGGTCTTCTCGATCTTTCCGCCTTTTTCCGTGCAGACGTTCTCGATCGATGTGATGATCTTCTTCAGTTCGTCTTCCGGCGTGGCCGGACGGGCAATAAAGATCAAATCGTACAGACGCTCTTCCATGATGACCTCGTTTCCTTCTGTTCCCGGCGCGAAGCCGGTAAAACCATAAAACTGCCTGCGACAACTGCCAAACTCATTGCACTACAGTTCCAGCACCGTAAACTGCGGATCGGTTAACGCCGTTTCTACTCCGAGCCCGGCACTTCCGGTGGCTTACGCCGGTTATACGCATTCATCGCCCGGTCGATGCCTTCCGCTAGCAGCAGTTCCACAGCATCGGCTGCCAATGAAATCATCTCCGCAGCCACTTCAAGTTGCGATTTCTTCATCGGCCGCAGAACATATTCTGCGAGATCGCTGACCGGATGATCCGGACCACAGCCTAAACGAAGCCTGGCGAAGTCCGGTGTACCCAAAGCACTGGTCAGAGACTTGGCACCGTTATGAGTTCCCGGCCGCCCCGCCTTACTGATTCGAATCATGCTCCAGGGCAAATCCCGCTCGTCATACATTGCCAGAAGTGATTCCGGCTGCAATTCATACTTGCCCAGCAGCTCCCTGACGGAAATTCCGCTGAGGTTCATATACGTCTGGGGTTTTGCCAGGATCACTTCTTCCCCGGCAACTTTTCCCAGTCCTACGAGCGCCTTCCCTTCAGGCCGCTCGACGCGAATCGAAGAGCGGTTCGCAATCTCGTCCACGGCCAGAAAACCGAGGTTATGCGGCGTCCACTGATACTCCGGGCCAGGATTGCCAAGGCCAACAATGAGCCGCATAGTGAATTGCGCGAAGCGGGCGAACAGGAACTACTTCTTCTTTTCCTGCTTCTCGCCGCCCTTTGCGCCTTCCTCGCCTTCCTCGCCTTCCACTTCCTTCTTGCCCTTCTTGATAACTTCGGGCTCGGCCGGTGTCGTCGCAACAGCAGCAGCATCGGCAGGCTTTTCTTCTTCCGCACGCAGGGTGACGACGTGCGACAGAACGCGCTCCGGATCGGTCAACAGCTTCATCTTCTTCGGATCGAGCGGCAAATCGCTGGCGCGCAGGTTCTGGTTCAAGCGCAGACCGCTGATGTCGACCTTGAATTCGGTCGGGATGTCAGCCGGCAAGCATTCGATTTCGACTTCGCGGGTCACGACTTCATAGACCCCGCCGTCGACCTTAACGCCCGCAGGTTCGCCAAAGGTATGAATGGGCACCTTGACCTTCATTCGAACGTCCATGGCGATCCGCAAAAGGTCAACGTGAAGCAAACGGCCGCTGACCGGGTCAACTTGCCAATCCTTCACGATTGCAGGTTCGTGCTTTCCGCCAAGGTCCACCTGAAACAGGGTGTTGTGCCCCGTCTCGGAACGAAGAATCGCAGTGACCTGCTTGGTGTTTACGGCGAGAGAAATTGCTTCGCCTTTGCCGCCATAGAGAGTGGCTGGAACCCTTCCGCCAACGCGCAAGCGCCTCGCTTCGTTTTTACCCCGCGTATCACGCGGAGCGCCTTCCACAATGATCTGAGCCATAGCTTCTTTCCTTCCCTGGAATCACATCCGGCTAAATAGCGCCGGTGAATCTCAAATAAACAACTCGCTGATCGAAGTTTCTTCGTGAATCGAACGAATGCCGCGCGCGAGCAGGTCTGCGACACTCAAAATCTTGATTTTGCCCAACCTTTTCGCGGCAGCGGACAGCGGCACGGAATCTGTTGCAACCACTTCCGTAATGCGCGAATTCTCAATGCGTTCGACCGCCGGGCCGGAAAAGACCGGATGGGTGCATGCGGCGTAAACCTGGGTTGCGCCTTCGCGCAACAGAGCGTCGGCAGTTTTCACCAGCGTGCCCGCAGTGTCGATAATGTCGTCAACGATCAGTGTGCTGCGTCCCTTTACATCTCCGATCAGGTGCATGACTTCGCTGACGTCTACATCCACCCGCCGCTTGTCGACGATGGCCAGAGGTGCATCGAGCTTTTTCGCAAACGCCCGCGCGCGTTCGACGCCGCCTGCATCAGGAGAAACCACCGTCAGATTCGGCAACTTCAGTTGCTTGAAGTGATCGATCAGCACCGGGGAACCATAAAGGTGATCGACCGGTACGTCGAAATAGCCTTGTATCTGGGGCGCGTGCAAATCCAAAGTCAGCGCTCGACTCGCACCTGCAGTCTCGAGCAGGTCTGCGACAAGCTTCGCAGATATCGGAACGCGAGGCTTGTCTTTGCGATCCTGGCGCGCGTAACAGTAGTACGGCAAAACCGCGGTGATACGCCAAGCCGATGCGCGCTTGAATGCATCGATCATCAGCAGCAGCTCCAGCAGGTGGTTGTCCACCGGATAGCAGCAGGGCTGAACGACAAACACGTCAGCGCCACGCACGTTTTCCAGAATCTGAAAGTAAATTTCGCCGTCGCTGAATCGGCCGAGAAGCGCTTTGCCCAGCGGCACATTCAAATGATGGCAGATCGAATCGGCCAGAGCCGGATTCGCCGTTCCCGTAAAAATCTTGAAACGCTCGTCGTGCACGCTTCGCTCACCTTGGTCATCGCGTGGCGATGACAACACGAACTAACATGGTCCGAAAGTCTTGTACGTGTATCCTGTAAGTGAAAAGAGTCAGAGCGGAGCAGTGCTGAGGTTTAGCCGACGAACGCGTACTTCATGGAACGCGTAAATTTGCTTCGAGAGACACTCTCGCAGACAAAACTTTGGTCGTACGGAAACCCGACAGCAGCTCGGCGCGCCTTCGCTGGGCTCGGGAAAACTCCAAACACCGCCGAACCGCTACCAGCCAGCAAGGCTTCTGACGCTCCCCTTCGAAGTAAGGCCCGTTTGATCTGATCAAGCCGGGCGTACCGCCGGAACACGGCCCCCTCGAAATCATTTGAGAGGCCTGCCCCCTGCGAACTCCAACACAGAGCACAGAACTTATATAGCTTATGGGCTGCAGCGGATTTTGTCAACGAAGCGAGTTCAGGCGCATGCAGCCAGCGATAGGCATCGGGCGTGGGTACATGGATGTCCTTCGGCGAAACGACCAGCAGCGCACGCTTCGCAATGTCGGGAAGCGGGTAAATCTCCTCGCCTCTGCCGATTCCCAGGGCACTTCCTCCAAACAGAAAGAACGGCACGTCGGCACCAAGATTGGCGGCAATGGCCAGGAGCCGGTCGCTCTCCATGCGCTTGCCCATCAAGCGGAGATAGCCAAGCAGGGCTGCAGCCGCATCGCTCGAGCCGCCTCCCAACCCGCGCCCTGCAGGAATTTTCTTGTCCAGGAGAATGGCCACTCCAGAACGGATCTTGAGTTCGCGGCGCACGGCGTCAATCGCCCGGTAGACCAGGTTCCGCTCGACGGGCTCCCCGGAGAGCGCCGGATTGCCGCGAACGCGAAGCGTAATGCCGGGCTCCGCGGACTTGCTGAGCTGCAAGGTGTCGTGCAGCGATATGGTTTGGAAAATCGTGCGCAGTTCGTGGAAACCATCGGCACGTTTGCCGAGAACTTCAAGACGCAGATTTACTTTTGCGTACGCCGGGATCCGCACTTCGTTCATCATTTGCTCAGGGTTTTGCGTCGGTTGCGGGCGATTTCTGTGCCACGCGGTGCTTTACCTGGCCCAACTTCTTTTCCAGTTCTGCGACTTTATCGGTTTCCATGTCGCCAGGCAAGGAGCGATGCCATTCCGCGAGTGACTTTTCCCATTCTGCAGCTGCCTGCTCCATTTTTCCTTCCTTGGCATACACGTCGCCCAGATGACTGCGGATTGTCGGATCGTGAGAATCGCGTTCGACGGCCTTATGAAGGGCGGTTTCGGCTTCGTCGAGTTTCCCCTGCTTGTAATAGACCCAGCCCAGACTGTCGAGGTAAGCCCCGCTGTATGGTTCCTGGTCAAGCGCACGCTGAATCATCTCCCGCGCTTCATCCAGACGCAGGCCGCGGTCTGCGAGCATATAACCGTAGTAATTCAGGGCTGCTGCATTCTTCGGATCTACGTTCAGAACCTTCTTGAACTCATCTTCCGCCTTGTCGAACTGCTTCTGGCGTTCATAGATCGCGCCAAGCAGGAACCAGGTCATTTCATTTTCGCGTGGATCACCCGGAATTGCTTCGGCCTTGCGCGCGGCGTCCTCCGCTTCCTTGTATTGACGCGCCCGTTCATAAACCTGTGCGATGTTGAGGTAGATGTCGCGGTCAGCAGAATTGTTCTTCAGACTGCCCTGCAGCAGCTTCACCGCTTCGTCCGGCTGCTGATTCTCGCCCAGAAGGAGGGCATAGCTGGCCCGGATAGGACCGTCATTCGGGTACTTGGCGAGAGCTTCTTTTCCGGTGAGGAGCGCTTTCGGAAGATCCCGTTCCTGCCGATATGTTTCCATGAGCAGCAGACGGGCACGACGGTCTTCTTCCTCGCCAAGATGACCAAGTTCTTGATAGGTGAAAATGGCGGCCTGGTAATTTTGGGCATCTCGATAGAGCTGACCGAGCTGCTGGTAAAGGATAGCCAATGAGCGGCGGCGATTCGGCAGGACGGCGTTCTGCGATTTCACACCCGCAACGGCGTCACTGAGAACCTTGATGGCATCATCATACCGCCCCTGCGATTCGTAAATCATGGCCTCGTTGTACATGACTTCGAGACTGCCAGGCGCGTACTGACGGGCCTTCACAAGATTTTCTTCCGCTTTATCGAGTTGGTGGAGTTCGCGGTAGATTTGCGCGATGCGAAGATATACATCCGCATCATCGGGCATCACATCAGCCAGTTTTTGATAGACCGTCAGAGCTTCAGGGTACTTTTCTTCAGACAAAAGCGTCTGGCCCAGCCCGCGCAAATGGGAGAGCTCGGATGGATCAAGATCAACAGCCTTGCGGTATGCCTCTTCGGCCTTGGCGTAATCTTTCGTTTGGGTATAGGCATCGCCCAGTAAATCGTAGAGCACCGGTGAAGGCGAGTGCGCGGTCGTACTCTCTAGCAACTTGATCGCTTCGTCGGATTTGTTTTCATCCAGCAGCAGCTGAGTGAGCTGTTCCATTGCGGCGTCGTTGTCGGGATCGTTCTTCAGCATCGTACGAAGAACCTGCTCGGCTTTTACAGGCTCGTTGTGCAGCCGATACAGCCGCGCCAGCCAGAGAGCCGATTCCGCGTCGGTGGGATCCAGACGGTGAACTTCACTGAATTCGGCAATGGCCTTCGCGACCATTTCGCTCTGCGCGCCGGTGTTACTGTTAATGTCACCCAAGCTCCGCAAGTAGATCCTGCCGAGCAATCGATGGGTGGCCAGATCATTCGGATCCCGCTTCAGAATTTCGTTGGCTTCGGTAACCGCATCGTGAACACGCTGCGCCTTCCAATACATTTCGGCAAGCCGCTCACCAATGATCGGCGACTGCGGATCGATGGTATAGGCCTTCTTGTAGGCTTCAATCGCGCGGGTGGCGTACTCGCTTTGGCTTGTCTGCTCATACTGAATTTCGTAAAGGTGGCCGATCGTGAAATTGTAGTAGGCCTCCGCTCGAGGCGACATTTTTTCCGGAGCCTTGGTGGTATCAACGAGGGTCTGGGCGACCAGCGGAGAACCGAGCAGGATAGCCACAGCAAAGGTAAGGCAGAGACGAATTGGCTTCATAAGCAGTCCATAAACCTTAAGTATCCCATGAGGCCGGGGAACGGTCAAAAGCGAAAATGCGGCCAGTGCGAAGGGTATGCCTCACATTCATGAGATGCACGGCCGACGATTCGTGTTTCTGGGTTCAGCGAGTATTGTGGGAAATCAGTGTAGAAAGTGTCGCATGCTGGTGAAGACCATGGCCAGACCCAAGCGGTCTGCGGTAGCAATAACGTCCGGATCTTTTACCGACCCGCCGGGCTGGATAATGCTGGTCGCACCGGCTTTGGCAGCTTCTTCGACGCCATCGGGAAACGGGAAGAACGCATCCGAGGCGACAGCCGTTCCTTGCAGCGACTTCTGGGCTTTCATCACTGCAATCTTCACCGAATCCACACGACTCATTTGTCCCGCGCCAACGCCCATCGTTGCTCCGTCTTTCGCAAAAACAATGGCGTTTGATTTCACGTGTTTACAGATCTTCCAGGCAAACTTCAAATCGGACAGTTCGGATTCGGAGGGGGGACGTTTTGAAACAACCTTCAGTTCTTTATCGTAGAGAACACCCAGGTCCGGTTGCTGAACCAGCATGCCACCGAGGATCCGCTTCAGCTGCAGTTCCTTGTCGTGGTGCAGTCCGCCTTGGGGCAATTGCAATAAACGCAGATTTTTCTTTGCCGCAAAGATTTCCTGGGCACGGTCAGCGAATCCTGGCGCAACGATGCACTCGACGAATAGCTTGGCGACTTCTTCAGCCGTCACCGCATCCACGATGTGGTTAAACGCCAGCACCCCGCCGAACGCGGAGACGGGATCAGAGGCAAACGCCTTGAGATACGCTTCGACCAGCGTGGCCTGCTGGGCCGCGCCGCAAGGGTTGTTGTGCTTGATGATGACCGCGGCCGGTCGTTCGAATTCCGCAACGAGACTGCGCGCAGCCTCCAAATCGACGTAGTTGTTGTAGGAAAGCTCCTTGCCCTGAAGCTGCTTGGCAGCAGCCAATCCTTCAAGGGGCCGCCCGGCAGGCGTATAAAGTGCGGCCGCCTGATGCGGATTTTCTCCGTAACGCAGCTCCTGTTTGAGGCGCAGAGCCAGATGCAGTCGCTCGGGAAGTTTCGCACGCGCAGCAACCTCGAGGCCGGCACCTTGCTGCGTCAAACGCTCCAGCTCCATGGTGATCAAACCATCGTAGCGAGATGTGTTGGCAAACACTTTGCGCGCCAGCTCCAACCGCAAGGACAAGGATGTTTCTTTGCTTTTTTCCAGTTCCGCCGCAACGCGACCGTAGTCCGCTGGGTCGCTAATGACCGTAACACTTTCAAAATTTTTTGCCGCCGACCTTAACATCGTTGGTCCGCCGATATCGATGTTTTCAATCAACTCTTCCGCAGGAAGATAGCCCTTTGCAGCGGTCGCTTCAAACGGATAGAGATTTACAGCGACGAGGTCAATCGGGGAAATCCCGTGTTCTTTGGCCTGCTTTTCGTCCTCGATATGGTGGCGGCGGTACAGGAGGCCCCCATGCACCTTGGGATGAAGCGTTTTGACACGTCCTCCGAGCATTTCTGGCCAGTCGGTGAACTCTGAAACATCCTTCACTGGAATATTCTCGTCACGGAGAAGTTTCGATGTTCCGCCAGTGGAAAGAATTTCGATCCCGAGTGCGACCAGCCGACGCGCGAAATCCACGATTCCGGTTTTGTCATATACGCTCAGCAGCGCCCGTTCCACAGCCATGTGATTCCTCCCGCGAACGATAGAACGTACAAGTGTACGCGTACGGGAGAAGTTGGAAAAGTGGGCTCTGTGGGAAACGGTTTACGGAAGGTCTTAGGTTTTTACGAGCGCTTTCAGCTTCACCGCGCCATTGACGGTTTCGACGACGTATTCGACATCGCGGCAGTGCTTTTGCGCCTGCAGATCCTTCGTCTTTTTTCGGACAAACTCGTTGAAGCCAGATCGCGTAAGCTTAGCGGTCTCCTCTCCGGCTGACTGCTTTGCCTGGAGAAACGCTTCGTACAATTGATCGACTTTTTGACTTTCCTTTTCTGGCTCGGAGCACACCATGCGGAATGCTTTCGCTGCGGCATCGGCCGATTCTCCGGCGGATTCCTTGGGCTGTCCCTGCTTGCGCGCGCGCTCTTCCTGAATCGCTTTTGCCGCAGCACCAAAATGGCGCTGGACCTTGCCTTCTTCGCGTAAGGCGAGTTTCTTGCGGAAGATGTCCTTGTACTTTGCGTAGGTCTGCGAAAGATTGCTGAACCGGAAGCGCTGGCCGAATTTCAGCTCGCCCCCTCGTTCGCTGTAACGGCGGACCATCTGGTCGATGCGCCATTCGATTTCGGTGGGAGGCCGCTTGCGACCGCCGCCGAAAAACATGTCGTACTCGATCTTCAACTGGCGGATATCCCGCTCCATCCCGGCCAGTTCCTCATCAATTGTCGCCATGTAGGCAAACTCCCGAGACCCTCATGCTAGGAGCAGAAAATGTCAACGTCAATCGGGAAGGCCGGGGGGTATGCGCAACAAACAATTGGGCGACCGGACATTCCACTGTCCGTCCGTACAGCTTCGGATTGCTCCTACTGAAAGGCTGTGCTCAAATGACGCCATGGGCGAACAGGCAAATCCTGGGATCGGTGAAGAGAGGGCAGCAATGCTACGGAAGGTGCCCTCTGTCGACGAGCTGATGTTGCGTCCGCGCATAGCGGCCTTGACGGGACGCCTCGACCGGCCCTACGTGGTCGAAATCGTGCGCGAAGCTCTTAAAGATATCCGGCGAGAACTCGCTCTAGGGGACGCGTCTTCTGAGAAACTGCTGGATCCGCCTCTGCTGGCAGAGCGGCTTGAGGGATATGTGGAAAGTATGCTGGCGCCGTCGCTGCAACCGGTCATCAATGCGTCCGGCGTGATTCTGCACACGAATCTGGGCCGGGCGCCGCTCAGTGAATTGGTAGTCGAGGAATTTCGCCGGAGCGCGGTCCATTACAGCAATCTCGAGTATGACCTTGCCGAAGGCGCACGAGGAAGACGCGACGAGCATACGGCCGGGCTGCTCGAACGACTCACTGGAGCCGAATCTGCCATCGTTGTAAATAACTGTGCGGCAGGATTGCTCGTGACTTTGGCCGCGCTTGCACGCGGGGGCGAAGCAATCGTCTCACGCGGCGAGCTGATCGAAATCGGCGACGGCTTTCGTATTCCGGAAATCATGGAACAGAGTGGTGCGATATTGCGCGAAGTCGGAACAACCAATCGGACGCGGATTTCCGACTATCAGAATGCCATTACTGAAAACACACGGATTTTGCTGCGCGTCCATCCGTCCAATTTTCAGGTAACTGGATTTACCGAAAAGCCGGAAGCATCTGAATTAATTCGCCTCGGCCAGCAGTCGGGGCTACCGGTGGTGGAAGATCTCGGTTCGGGCTGCCTCGCAGATCTCCGAAGGTATGGAATCACGGAACCAACGGTGCAGGAGAGTGTTGCAGCCGGGTTTTCGCTGGTGTTATTTAGTGGGGACAAGCTACTGGGGGGGCCGCAATCAGGAATTATTGCTGGACGGGGAGAATTGATCACCAAAGTGCGGCGGCATCCACTGTTCCGCGCATTGCGCGTCGACAAACTGACGATTTCAGCTCTGGAAGTCACCTTGCGCGCATACCTGCAAGCAAATTGGAATGAGATTCCGACGCAGCAAATGATTCGCGCGACGTTGCCGGAAATCAGTAAACGTGCCGCAGAATTTGCACAGGCGTTAGAGAGGGAGATCGCTTCCGCGGATGTGAGAATCGAGATTGTCGACGGGACTTCGCTGGTCGGTGGTGGTTCGACCCCTGCTCAATCCTTGCCCACCAAGTTGATCCGGATTAGCAGTTCACGCCATTCCGCTGCACGATTGGACGAAAAATTGCGCGCAGGTATCGCTGCCACGCCCGTTGTCGCGCGCATTGAAGACGATCGCCTGCTGGTTGACTTGCGCACTGTGTTCCGGGAACAGCAGCCGTCACTGGCCGAATCCCTGATTTCCGCTCTGCGTTAATTAGTGTTAACACCCATTATGTTGGGATTTTCAGTCTCGCGTAACAGATTGCTCCCGATCACGAAAAAATTGCCGCACCTTCGTGAAGGCTGGGCGCTCATCCGCGTCCGTCTGGCGGGGATCTGCAACACCGATGTGGAGATCCTGCGGGGCTACCACAATTTCCAAGGAATCGCGGGGCATGAATTTGT
Source organism: Candidatus Acidiferrales bacterium (assembly GCA_963723725.1). Lineage (GTDB taxonomy): Bacteria > Acidobacteriota > Terriglobia > Acidiferrales > UBA7541 > Acidiferrum. The sequence goes on along the minus strand of CAVRSA010000003.1, from coordinate 108,624 downwards.
TGGCGATGTGGTGGCCGTCCACCGGGATTCAAGGGCGAAAGACAGAAAGTGGTTGGGAAAGCGCGTTGCCGGAGAAATCAATATCTCCTGCAGTGCCTATGGCTACAAGCCCCTGTGCGAGTATTGCCGGCGGGGGCTGAAGACGCATTGTAAACGGCGCAGAGTACTGGGAATTGTCGGGCATGACGGGGCGTTTGCCGAGTTTCTAACACTGCCCATCGAGAATCTGCATATCATTCCACCAGGCGTCACTGACCGCCAAGCCGCTTTTGTCGAACCACTCGCCGCGGCCTGTCAGATTCTGGATCAGATCGCGATTCTGCAATTCCCTTCTGCGGTTGTCCTTGGGGACGGAAAACTGGCACAGTTGATCGCGATGGTGTTGAAGGCAGCAGGGTGCGAAGTCGAGCTACTCGGCAAGCATCAGGAAAAATTGGACCTGGCCACGCGCATGGGAATCCAAACAGGCAAAGTGTTCGGCGATGAGCGCGATCTCAAACATGCAGGTCGGAAATGGCGCTTGGTCATTGAAGCCACCGGATCGCCCACGGGATTGCGCCTCGCGGAAGAAATTGTCGAGCCGCGAGGAACGCTGGTCCTGAAATCGACCTTTCACGGCGCGGCACCGGTCGAGACCTGGCCGATGGTCGTCAAGGAAATCACTGTCATCGGCTCGCGTTGCGGCCCATTTAAGAAAGCAATCTCATTACTGGCTTCGGGCAAAGTCGATCCGACCTCACTTGTCTCACGAGTCTTTTCGTTGCATGAAGCCCCGAGGGCGGTGGCGTATGCACAAAAACGCGGCGTGATGAAAGTGCTCTTGAATGCACAGGGCTAGCCAGGGATTACAGGCGGTTGATGCAGGAGGCTACGCAGGCGGCTCCAAAACCGTTGTCGATATTAACGACGGTTACGTTCGATGAGCAGGAATTCAGCATGCCAAGCAGCGCGGCGACTCCGCCAAAACTTGCCCCATATCCTGTGCTGGTAGGAACAGCAATCACAGGGACACTTACGAGCCCGCCAACAACACTCGGTAACGCACCCTCCATGCCCGCAATACAAATAATGACGCGAGCTTCGGTAAGTTGCAGCCGATGATCAAGGAGGCGATGGATCCCGGCGACTCCGACATCGTAAATCTGCTCGACGCGATTGCCCATTAGTCGCGCAGTCAAGACCGCTTCCTCACCGACGCGGATGTCGCTGGTACCCGCAGCAACTACAGCAATCTTCCCCTTACCAGCAAGTTCGTTGTTGCGTTCGATCGTGATCACGCCCGAGAGAGGATGAAATTTCGCGATTTTGCTGACGCGCTTCACCGCGGCATATGTCGCCCGGTCCGCTCGAGTCACGAGTACATTGTGCTGGCTGGCCCTGTGCCGCAGCATCGCACGTACAATTTCCGCCACTTGCGCAGGGGTTTTTCCTTTGCCAAAAATCACCTCGGCGAAACCCTGGCGAATCGCGCGGTGGTGATCTATCTTGGCGAAACCAATATCTTCAAACGGGAGATGCTTGATCCGCTCCATCGCGGCTTTGGTGGACAGTTTTCCGCTTTCCACCGCTTTCAAAAGATTCAAAACTTCTTCAGCTCTCATAGTCATCCACGCGAGATTTTATCATCTGTCTGTCCCTCCAAGTATGCTTGACTTGGCCCTAGACCGCTGGGATATTGAATGTACCGCGCAAAACCATGATTCCTCTAAAAGACAGAACCATAACCGTGGGTGTAACCGGTGCAAGCGGCGCTGTTTTCGCGCAGAAAACGCTCGCTCTGCTCGAGGATGACGAGCGCATCAACCGCGTCTACCTGGTGGTCACCGAGACCGGCCAGCGGCTCATCGCTGAAGAACTCGGGATTACCTCGGGAGATCTGAAGAAATTGCCCGGGCGTATCATCGGGCGCGCGAGCAAAAAGATAGAAGTGCTGTCGAACAAGGATGTAGGCGCGTCAATCGCGTCCGGCAGCTTTGACGTCAGCGCCATGATTGTCATTCCCTGTACCATGGGCGCTCTTTCAGCGATTGCAAACGGAATGAGCGACGACCTGGTTGGCCGTTCTGCCGACGTGATGCTGAAGGAAGGGCGCAAATTGATACTCTGCGTTCGTGACACACCGTTCAATCGGATTCATCTCGTAAACATGTTGAAAGCGCAGCAGGCTGGAGCCGTGATCATGCCCGTGGTGCCCGCGTTTTACGATAATCCGCGGACGATCGAAGATCTGGTGATGCAATTCTGCTGCCGCGTCCTGGCACAGGCGGGCTTGCCGCAGGAAAAGATGCATCGTTGGACCGGCAGCGTGCCGCGCAAGAAGTCAGGCTTGTAACCCGCAATGGCCAACCGTCTGACAACCGTACTCGAGATGATCAAGTTTGAGCATTCCGTGTTCGCGCTGCCGTTTGCGCTGACGGGAGCCATTCTCGCGGCGCGCGCTTCGAGCCACGGATGGCCGACATGGAGGCAACTGCTCTGGATTGTGGTCGCCATGGTGGCGGCACGTTCGGCAGCAATGACCATCAACCGTATCGTAGATGTTCGCTACGACAGGGACAATCCCCGTACAAAAGCCCGCGCCTTAGCGACAGGTGCTCTGTCTATTTCCTTTGCATGGGCATTCACCGCGATTGCGGTCGTGGTATTTTTCCTTTCGGCCTGGCGTCTGAATCCCCTGGCGCTGAAGCTTGCACCCGTGGCTATTGCCATTCTTTTCTTCTACTCATTCACCAAGCGATTTACTTCATGGTCGCATGTTGTCCTGGGCTTGGCTCTCGGGATATCTCCTGCGGCGGCCTGGATTGCCATAACCGGGAGCCTGGACTGGCGGATGCTGATTCTTTGCGCCGCAGTAACACTGTGGGTCGGGGGATTCGATGTCCTCTACGCGTGCCAGGATGTGGAATTTGACCGGCAAGCAGGCCTGTTTTCCGTGCCGAGACGTTTTGGAATTGCCGCATCTTTGCAAATTGCACGAGCAATGCACGTAGGTGTCGTTTTGTTATTGAGCTGGCTCGCCGCCAGTTTCGGTCTGCCGTGGCCGGCCTGGGTAGGCATAGCAGTCGTCGCCGCTCTCCTTGCCTACGAGCATTCGCTCGTACACGCCAATGATCTCAGCAGGCTGAACGCTGCGTTTTTCACGGTGAACGGTTATATTAGTATATTGTTCTTGTTGTTTTGGGGTGCTGCGGCTGCGGTTTGGCGCATTTGAACCGTTCGCAGGTTGCGAACGAAGAGAAGGCATTTTTTCGCTGTACCCTGTAGCGCCGAATCTTCGGGCGCCATCTAAAGAGCAGAGTGAACTGTGGCTGAACTGACCATTACCGACGCGAAACTGAGACCGATTGCCGATAAGGTTCTCGGTGGCGAACGATTGCCCTTTGACGACGGCGTGACGCTTTACAAGACGCCCGATCTGCTTGCAGTGGGATGGCTGGCAAACTACCTCCGCGAAAAGCGCCACGGTGATGTCACCTATTACAACGTCAATCGCCACATCAATCCGACCAATATCTGTGTCGCGCACTGCAAGCTTTGTGCCTTCGGCCGCGATCCCGATTCGCCAGGCGCATACGCATTCACACTTGAGGAAATGTACGAGCGGGCAGCAAAAGGCGTTCGCGAGGGCGCCACGGAATTCCATATCGTAGGAGGGCTGCATCCGGATCTGCCGTTCGAGTTCTTTCTCGAATTAATCCGTGGTCTGAAGGCACGACATCCCCATGTTCATCTGAAGGCCTTCACGATGGTTGAAGTGCATTACTTCGCGCGCATCACAAGAATTACCGTGGACCAGACGCTGGCAAAAATGAAGGAAGCGGGCGTCGATTCCTGTCCTGGCGGAGGTGCGGAAGTGTTTCATCCACGCGTACGCCGACTGATCTGCGACCACAAGGTCAGCGGACAGATGTGGCTCAACATGGCGAAGAAGGCTCATCGGATTGGTCTTCGTTCAAACGCCACGATGTTGTACGGACATGTGGAAACGATGGAAGAACGCGTTGACCATTTGGTGAAATTGCGCGAGGCGCAGGACGATACCCACGGATTTGTGGCCTTCATTCCGCTGGCGTTTCATCCGGACAATACGCCTCTGTCACACATTCCGAAACCGACCGGTTACGACGATCTCCGCAACATCGCGGTCTCCCGGTTGATGCTCGATAATTTCGATCACATCAAGGCATATTGGGTGATGCTGACTCCCAGCATTGCGCAAATCGCCCTGCGCTTCGGCGCAAACGATATGGACGGCACGGTCGTCGAAGAGAAGATTTATCACGACGCCGGGGCCCATACCGCCGAGTTCACGCCGCGCGGTGAACTTGAGCGACTGATCCGGGCCGCCGGCCGAATCCCTGTGGAACGCGACACACTTTACAATAAAATTGACCGTTCCAAATTGCCGCCGATTGAGCTCGCGACACCCAGAGGCCTGGTCTCGCTATCCATCTAAGTTGGCAGATACCGCCTCTAGGCTCTGAGCGGCGATCGCGAAATCGGTGTCCAGTCCAAGTGCGTCCGGCTTTCGCATTTCAGGCGAGGGGTCGATTTTAGCCTGGGTGTGCCAGAACCGAGGCTGGCTCCTATCAAACACCTCTGTACGAGACGCGAGGATTCGAGCGCGTCCCGGGAGGCGGGTGTCAGAATCCTTCAGAATCATTGAAGAGGATGAACCATTTAGGCCAGCAGGCGAATCCAACGGGTTAAAGAGAGCAGTTCAATCCATTAGGGGGATTAACAATGCAACGCAAAGCTTCCGCGGTATGGCAGGGCGATCTGAAGTCCGGCAAGGGCAGCATTTCGACTGACAGCGGCACACTGAAGCAGACTCAGTATTCCTTCAGCACACGTTTTGAAAATGGTGTAGGTACAAATCCCGAGGAACTGCTGGCGGCGGCGCACGCTGGCTGTTTCACCATGGCGCTTTCCGCACAACTGGCGGGAGCAGGAATGACGGCGTCAAAACTCGAGACCACTTGCACGATTACACTAGACAAGGTGGGCGAGGGTTTCAGCATCACCAAGAGCCACCTGGACCTCGTCGCGCAGATTCCCGGGGCAGATAAGGCGAAGTTTGATGCCGCGGTAAAGGCTGCGGAAACGGGCTGTCCTGTGTCCAAGCTTTTCAAGGCAGAAATCTCCGTAAACGCGAAACTGACCTCCTGATTTAACGACGCGCCAGGAAATAACAAAGTAGGTACAATGCTCCGGATGATTCCCAATGCGGGTGTATTCATTGCTGGTATTGCTGTGTTTGCAATCGTAGCTTGGGATTCGTTCGAAGCCATCATTCTTCCGCGCCGCGTGACCCGAAAATTCCGACTCACCCGCTTTTATTACCGCTTGACCTGGACAATATGGAGAACGGTTGCAAGCTTCGTTTCATCAAGAAAGCGTAAAGAAGCGTTCCTCGGATTCTACGGCCCGATGTCGCTTTTGTTTCTGGTAGGCGTTTGGGCCATTGGTCTGGTGATCAGTTTTGGGATGATGCAATATGGCGCGGGTTCTGCAATCAATTTGACTTCGGGAACACTGCCCAGCTTTCAAACCGATTTATACCTGAGCGGCACCACTTTTTTTACGCTTGGATTGGGGGACGTGGTTCCCCGTTCACCGCTCGCACGTTTCCTGGTTGTCGCGGAGAGCGGTTTCGGATTTGGCTTTTTGGCGGCAATCATCGGCTACCTGCCTTTCATCTTCAGTGCGTTCGGCACTCGCGAAACCAATATCACTCTGCTGGACGCCCGCGCCGGCACTCCGCCGACTGCCGGTGAGCTGCTGCGGCGACACAGTTTTCCGAACGGAGAAGAAGCACTCGAGAAGCTTCTTGAGAAATGGGAAATCTGGAGCGCTGAGCTTCTGGAGAGCCATCTTTCCTACCCCGTACTGGCCTACTTCAGGTCGCAACACGACAATCAATCCTGGATCGCCTCTCTCACTGCGATCCTGGACACCTGCGCCCTCACGATCGCCGGGATCGAAGGTACTTGCGCGAAACAGGCTGAACTGACGTTTGCGATTTCCCGACATGCAATCGTCGACCTCGCACAGGTCTTCTCTGCTTCGCCCGAGGCTTTGCCTATCGACCGACTGCCGTCCGCCGACTTGTTTCGCTTGCGTGAGACATTGGCCGCACACGGAATGAAATTGCTACGGACTCCGGAAGCTGACAAAAAACTGAATGAGTTGCGGCAACTGTACGAACCATATGTTTATGCGCTGGCCAGTCATCTGAATCAATCGCTCCCGCCATGGATTCCAAACGTAAAGGGAAGGGACAATTGGCAAACGACGGCATGGGCACAGACCAGCGGACAACAGAAAGCGGAAGCCGCCCTGGTGCATGACGACCACTTCTAAAGCACTCTGACTTTTTGTTATCGTAGGCTTCGCCGACAGTTCGAGGAGAATTCTCATGAGGGCAATCCAAGTTCACGAGTTCGGCGGTCCGGAAGTTCTAGGGCTCGCCGAAATTCCCACACCCAAGCCAGGACAGGGCCAGGTACTCGTCCGGGTTCATGCGGCGGGAGTGAATCCCTACGACACCTATATGCGCGCCGGCACCTATGCGATCAAGCCGCCGCTGCCATACACGCCGGGCTCCGATGCAGCCGGAACCATAGAGGCAGTTGGCGAAGGAGTGAAAAAGGTCAAGATAGGCGATCGCGTCTACACGGCCAAGACGGAAAGTGGCGCCTATGCCGAATACGCGTTGGCCTCTGAATCCCAGGTGAATCTGTTGCCTGCGAAAATTTCGTTTGCGCAAGGTGCGGGACTTTGGGTTCCATACGGCACAGCTTTCACCGCCTTACACCACCACGCAGAAGCACGTGCCGCGGAAACCGTACTGATTCATGGCGCCAGCGGCGGAGTAGGCCTCGCAGGCGTGCAACTGGCGCGCGCCATGGGATTGACGGTAATCGGAACGGCGAGCACCGAACGCGGACTGCAGCTGGTTAAAAGAGAAGGCGCGCATTTTGCGATCGATCACAGCAAGCCGGATTCGGCAGATCAAATTCTGCGGGCCACAGATGGCCGCGGCGTTGACATCGTATTGGAGATGCTGGCCAATGTGAACCTCGCGACCGACCTTCGCTTGCTTGCCAAATACGGAAGAGTAATTGTCATCGGCAATCGGGGAGATATCACCATTAATCCCCGGGAGTTGATGGCGCGCCGCGCCTCAGTCCGCGGATTCACATTGTGGGCAGCAACGGAGGCGGAAACCGTCGAGATTCATGCCGGAATCGCGGCCGGTCTGGAAAACGGTTCACTCCGGCCGATTGTCGGCAAGGAACTTCCCTTGAAGGATGCCAGTCAGGCACACAAGGACATCCTCCTGCCGGGCGCGTTCGGAAAAATCGTACTTGTTCCCTAGACTCGACCGGAAACCGTTTTAGCTCCAGCCGAGACTATGGAACAGGATGCCCGCCACAGCTCCGGCCAAAACTAGCCAAGCGGAATTCAGATTATAACGGAAGAGCAGAAACACGCTGATCCCGGCCAGTAGCGAAGTGGGAATATTTACGAGTGTCGCGCGCGCAAACTCGAATCCTACAAATGCCATCAACGCTACCGCCGCCGCATTAACACCGTCAAGAAACGCTCCTGCCAGCAGTGACCTGCGTAATTTCGGCAACACATGTGCGGTCATGCCAACGTAGACAAACGCGGGTAAAAACATTCCGATCGTTCCCAGTACTGCTCCGCGCCAGCCACCCAAAATGTATCCAATGAACGTAGCAACCGTAAAAAACGGGCCCGGCGTGGCCTGACTTACAGCAATCGCGTCGAGCAATTGCGCGTCGGTCAGCCAATGGCGGTTCACCACCAGATCTGCACGCAATACGGCCAGCAGAACGTAGCCACTTCCTACGATTACCGCTCCTATTTTAAGGAAATAGAAAAAGATCGGAACCAGTGCCGCACCTCCGCCTGAACTGGCGACCAGTCCTAGACCCGCTGGACTCGGGAGAGCCCATTCTCCACGTACCAATTTCCTCCCCTGCTGGGACAGCACGCACACGGCGCCCGCTCCTAACAGCAGCACCAGCACCGGAAATCCCAAGGCAGCGGATACGACCACGGAAAGTGCAAGGATCGCGAAGAAACCGTTCTTGATCGCGGTGTTCGCAAGTTTCCACATGGGTTGCAGAATCAGCGCGATCACGACCGGCTTGATACCAGAGAGCAGGCCTTGCATTTGGGCTACAGAACCGAACTTTACATAGGCCCAGGCGAGCAACACCACAAGAACAGCCGCGGGCAGGATGAAACTCACACCTGCGGCGATCAGGCCAGGAAGACCGCCGCGAAGTTCTCCCAGATACATTGCCATTTCAGTGGAACTGGGTCCGGGAAGCAGGCTGGCGGCACCCATCAAATCAACGAAGCGCTCTCTTGTCAGCCATTTATTCCGCTGAACGAATCGCTCCTCCATCATCGGGAAGTGCGCCGCAGGTCCACCAAATGCAACAAAACCCAAGCGGAGGAATTCCCTGGTGATTTCGCTCAGGATTCCGCGAACCGGCCTTGACTCTGAATTGTTTGGAGAGGCCATACCGGGCTAGGTTATGCTCCATAATCATCTGTGACTTTTTAACTCCCAGCAATAGTAAACTGTACCGACGTGGGCACCTCAATGAATTCGGCGCTGCATTCACAAAAACTTTTGAAGCGACGCTCGACTGCAAAAGGCATGGTACTTGGCTTGCTCCTGGCCTTGGCGGCACTGGGAGTGATCGTGTGGTTGGCAACTGGCACAGGATTGCTTCATTTTCTTGGCAACTTGCGCAACAGTCACACACTCTTTCAGGTCGACCAGCCAACTGTCGTCCGGCAGATCGCCCAGTTACAGCGACTGGAAACCGTGAAGTTCACAATGGACAAGATCATTTCCGGCGAGCATGACAGCCCTTATCTTCCAAAATTCCTGATTGGTGACCGCCTGCTGCTTATCGTGCACGGTGAAGTGATCGGCGGCGTGGACCTTGCGGCGATCCAGCCCGCAGATGTCTCCGTCAGTGGCCAGAAGGCGACAGTCCGCATTCCGAAAGCGCAGATCCTGGTCACCCGCATAGACAATGAAAAAACAAAAGTCTATTCGCGCGATACAGGATTGTTTTCTTCACCCGACCCAAATCTTGAAAGCGAAGTGCGCCAGGAGGCGGAACGTCAACTGCAGCAAGCGGCACTGGATGGCGGCATCCTGCAGTCAGCTGACGACAATGCGCGCACGACTGTTTCTAGCCTCCTGAAGGGACTGGGATTCACCGACGTCCAGTTTCAGTAACAACTCGGCTTTTTGAGGCCTTATGGCTACAGCCGCCCTTGTATACCTGGCACGAGTTGTTTCATGCTCGAAGGGCATGCCTCGATTTTGAAAGACTCTTCGCGCCCCGGGCTAACGATTCCGAGATAGCCTTCTAATCTGGTAGATTCCTAGCAGTATGCCTGGATGGGCGGGTACTGCGGAGACCTCCGATGCCAAAAACTTCCCTGAGAACGCTTTCGTTTGCTTTGGGCGTCGGGCGAATGGGGACCTGGGAACTCGATCTGGAGCATTTTTCCCTGACCTGTTCGGCTGCGTTCAAGACGATTTTTGGAATCCCGGCTGCGCAGGAATTTACCTATCAGCAATTGCTTCAGGCCATCCATCCAAACGACCTGGAACGCTGGCGTTCCGCCATCGACAGCGCGATCCAGTCTTCCTCGGAATTTGAACTGGAGTACCGCATTCACTGGCCCGATGGGACACAGCACTGGAACTTGATTCACGGCGGGCACGTTGATCTTGAAAATACCAAAAAAAGTCTGTTGGTTGGCGTTTCCCTGGATGTGACGGAGCGAAAGGAAGCGGAACATGCCCTCGAACAGAATGAGGAACTGTTCCGACTGACATTTGAGAACGCCGCCGTTGGAATCGCCCACGTCGGACTGGATGGACGCTGGTTGCGGGTAAATCCGCGCATGAGCGAAATGACCGGATTCACGTCGGAACAGTTATTGGCCACGGACTTCCAGAGCATTACGCATCCCGATGACCTGAAAGAGGATCTGGAGCAGGTGAAGCGCCTGCTGGCGGGGGAAATACAGAAATATCGGGTCGAAAAAAGATACCGGCGCAAGGATGGATCAACGGTGTGGGTTGATCTTTTCGTTTCGCTCCTGCGCAAAGCGGACGGATCACACGACCATTTCCTTTCGATCATTACCGACATTACGGCACGTAAGGAAGCGGAGCAGGCGGTTCAGCGGAGCCGCGAGGAACTGGAGCAGAAGGTCCGGGACCGAACCTGGGAACTGGCCTCGGCAAATGAGAGCTTGCGTGAATTAAGCGGCCGCCTGCTCCAGTTGCAGGATAGTGAGCGTCGCAAATTCGCGCGTGACTTGCACGACAGCGTCGGCCAGCTCGTCGCCGCACTTAGCATGAACGTTGGTGCCATCGCATCAAACAGCGATCCCTCGAATCTCCGGCTTCAGCAACTTTACAGAGATTCGCAGGAACTGGTCCAGGAGATCACCAAGGAGATCCGCACCCTTTCTCATCTACTACATCCTCCGCTACTTGATGAGATCGGATTGCTTTCGGCGCTTCGTTGGTACACGGATGGGTTCACACAACGCAGCGGGATCGCCACAAGCCTGGAACTGCCCGATAGCATGCCGCGGATGTCCGCAGATCTGGAAATTGCCATCTTCCGGGTCGTGCAGGAATGCCTGACAAACAGTCACCGACACTCGGGCAGTTCCTCCGTGACCGTGCGTCTGGCGCGTATTGGTTCAGAGTTGCAAGTTGAGATTGAGGACCACGGTTCAGGGATTCCATATGAGAAGCTAAAAGAGTTTGAATCAACCGGGCTGTCCGGAGTGGGGCTGCGCGGCATGCGCGAACGACTGCGGCAACTGGGTGGTTCTCTCGAAATCTCGTCTGACAGCAAGGGAACGACAGTCCGCGGCAAGGTACCGTTCCAGACAGTTCTGCAGATGGATCTTTCACTACCTGCGTAATTTCTTCCGCCAACTGCAAACTCTGCTGTTACCCGTGGTTTCGATACGGGTAAAATAGAAACTGCCGCAGGCGGCAGCCTGGTCCCTGCCGGGTTCAGCTCGATAAACGGCATGACCGGACACTTGAGAGAGCACCGGCGACCCGGCTGCTTCAGTTGCAGTCGTTTGTTCTGACTGATACAAGTCAGATGGAGATACCAGCGTCTTGCACAATTTCGCTTCCATTCTGCTGCTCATGCAACCCGGAGCGGCCAGCCAGTACTGGCACAAACTGACCGATAAGACATTTAGTGGTGTCTACCATGCGAATGCCTTTGATCTGGCCATGATGATTCCCTATTTCATCGTTTTGCTGATTCTGGCGATGTACGGATTGCATCGTTACGTACTGCTCTATGATTATTTCGCGTACCGCAAGAATGTTCCGGCTACGCCGCCACCGGTTACGAATTGGCCTCGGGTTACGGTTCAGCTTCCGATCTTCAATGAGCGGTATGTCATAGAGCGCTTGGTCGATGCCATTTCACAGTTCGAGTATTCAAGGGAACTGCTCGACATTCAGGTACTCGATGATTCGACCGACGAGACTCGCGACGTTGCCCGTGCCTGCGTGGAGCGGCATGCCGCTGCGGGATTGCCGATTTCCTACATTCATCGAACCAACCGCGAGGGCTACAAGGCCGGTGCGCTCGAAAATGGGTTAAAAACCGCCAAGGGTGAATTCGTCTGTATTTTTGATGCGGATTTTATCCCTAACCCGGACTTCTTACGCCGGACGATCCCCTATTTCATAAACCCGGATGGCGGTGAAAAGATAGGAATGGTGCAAACGCGATGGACCTATCTCAATAGCGAATACTCGCTGCTGACAAGGGTAGAGACGATTTTGCTTGATGGCCATTTTGTGATCGAACACGGGGGCCGATCGCGGCGAGGCACGTTTTTCAATTTTAACGGCACAGCCGGAGTGTGGCGCAGGAAGGCAATCGATGCCGCGGGCGGCTGGGAGCACGATACCCTGACCGAAGATACGGACCTTTCTTACCGCGCACAGCTCAAGGGCTGGAAATTTCTATATCTTCCGGAAATAGAGTGCGCTTCCGAGTTACCGGTCGACATGAATGGCTTCAAGGCACAGCAAGCACGCTGGGCCAAAGGTCTGATGCAGACAGCCAAGAAGATCCTGCCGCAGGTATTTCGCTCTGACGTTCCCTTTTACGTCAAGTCTGAGGCGTTCTTCCATCTCACCGCGAACATTTCCTATCCGCTGATGGTACTGCTTTCGACGATGCTCCTGCCGGCGATGATTGTTCGCTTCTACCAGGGCTGGTTCCAGATGTTAGTGATCGATCTTCCTCTATTCCTCGCCTCCACCTGTTCGATCTCCAGCTTTTATCTCGCCGCACAGAAGGAACTACATCCGAAGACGTGGATGCGGACATTTCTTTACATGCCATTCGTCATGGCGACCGGCATCGGATTGTCGGTACGCAACGCCCAGGCAGTGCTTGAAGCGATTGTGGGAAAGAAGTCGGAATTTGCACGGACACCAAAATTCAAAATTGAAGGCAAGTCCGGCTCCTTCGCGGCAAAGAAGTACAAGAACAAATCCGGCTGGATGCCCTATTTTGAAATTGCCCTTGGCCTCTATTTTTCACTCGCTGTCATCTACGCAATAAGCAACGAAAATTACGCAACCGTGCCGTTCCTGTTTCTCTTTGTATGGGGTTATCTGTACACAGGATTCATGTCATTGAGCCAGTCCTGGTTTGCACACCTGCGTTTCGGGGTAAATGCTCCGGAAATGCGTCCAGCTTCAAGCGGTGCTCCAGGCTTCTAGCCTGTTTCGTTAGTTTCCATCTGCAGATTAAATTCCGTTGAATGCTCTTGCCAAGGTAAACACGGCGGCGCAAGCTGAGTTATATGTCCTCCTGGGCGCGCGGAATGGCGCGGCAAATAACTGCTGAAGAACTGGCAAATACCCTGACGCATGGTGTGGGCCTCGTGTGCAGCCTCATGGCATTTGCCGTCCTGACGATTCTGGCGTTGCTGCACGGCGGCCGCTGGCAGATCATCAGTTGCGCAATTTACGGAATTTCGTTGGTCAGTCTGTATGCCGCTTCCACTTTTTATCACGGCACCTCTTCGCCACGCACCAAACACGCCCTGATGATCTTCGATCATTGCGCAATCTATGCTCTGATCGCCGGCACCTACACACCTTTTCTTCTGGTCAACTTGAGGGGCAGCTGGGGCTGGTCGCTGTTCGGAGTCATGTGGACCATCGCGGTGTCCGGAATTTTATTCAAGTTGTGGTTCGCCGATCGGTTCCCTGTCTTTTCGACTTCGCTATATCTGGCCATGGGGTGGCTCGGCGTCATTGGTGCCCGACAGATCTACTTGCATGTTCCGCTGGTGGGCTTGTTCTGGCTGGCCCTTGGCGGCGTGCTGTATTCTGTGGGCGTGATTTTTTACGCTTGCCGGCGAATTCCCTATCATCATCTGATCTGGCATCTACTCGTCATGGCTGGCAGCACGTGTCACTTCATCGCCATCCTTTATTCCGTCTTCCCTCGCGCCTAGTCCCGACTTCCGCATTCCACCCAGATCGCGCTAGAATTCGCTTACGAGCTGCTACTTCGTTACAATTATATTTTGTCCTTTTGCCCTGAAGGACTGAGGTGATCATTGAATGGTCTGGCTGCAGCAGTTCTGCCTGTGCTCATCAACCTTAAGTTGAAATTGTACTCATCCCGAATGGCCGCAGTGCTGGTTCTTGGCCTATTGGTCCTGCCGATAGCCGTCTCCGCGCAACAACGCCGGGAACGGGAACCAAATTCCGTCTATTCGGAACGACGACAGAAACTTGCCTCAACTCTCGATGGGCCGGTTGTACTGCTTGGCTATACCGGCAAGGAAGAAGAATCGCAGACCTATATCTTCGCCCAAGAAGAAAACTTCTATTATCTGACCGGGCAGAATGAAGAGAATGCCGCACTCGTCCTGCTGCCATCTAATGGTAGTCCTCTGAAGAAGGATGACTGGACCGGTCCGCGGGAAATTCTGTTCCTTCCTGCAAAAGACGTGAGGAAAGAAGTCTGGAATGGCGTGCGTATGTCACCGAGCGATCCGGGAATTGAAGCACGTACAGGCTTTGCGCTTGTAAAACCATACTCCGAACTTCGCAGCACGCTTGAAAGTATCCTGAAGTCCTACAAGACCGTTTACACGACGCTTCCTTACGAGAAAGAGTTGGGCGGTTACCCGCACGACAAGGAAACCTTGGAATGGCTGAAGACCGTCGCCCCGCAAGCAGAAATTAAGGACATTCGCAAACAGATTTGGGCATTGCGGGTGGTCAAATCCCCGACCGAGATCGGCTTTCTTCGCCAGGCGGTCGATCTCTCCGTCGACGCACAACTGGAAGCGATGAAGATGATGCGGCCGGGCCTATATGAGTATCAGGTGGCTGCCAAAATGGTGTACACCCACGCTATGGGAGGCTCGGAGGCCGAAGCGTACGCACCCATCGTCGGCGCAGGCCCGAACTCCACCGCTCTCCACTACGACAAACTATCCCGAAAGATTCAGGATGGGGATATCGTCGTGATCGATGTAGGTGCGCAGTACTCCGGTTACGCGGCCGACATCACACGCACCATTCCGGCGAACGGCAAATTCACTGAGCGCCAGAGGGAAATTTACGAAGTTGTCCTGGGCGCGCAAAACGCAGCGCTTGCCGCCATGAAACCCGGAGTTACCATGGGTTGCCGCGGTAACAAGGACAAGAAAGACACATTGCAGAATGTCGCCTTCAATTACATCAACACTCACGGCAAGGATCTGCATGGCAAGCCGTTGGGTCAGTACTTCATCCATGGATTGGGGCACAATCTAGGACTGAACGTTCACGATGCCACTGCCGACTATTGCACTCCGCTTGCGCCCGGTATGGTCGTCACGGTCGAACCCGGCGTCTATATTCCCGAAGAAAACCTCGGCGTGCGCATTGAGGACGATGTCCTGATCACCGAAACCGGCAATGAGGTGCTAAGCCAGAAACTGCCTCGTAACGTCGAGGAAATCGAGAAAATCATGGCCGAGGCGGCCAGGCAGCGCGCTACAGAGAGTACAAGACAGTAGAGCTCAGGGCCGCCTCGGGTCGTTGGCCCAAGATTGACCTCCTGCAAGGGCGCCCGTTATACTGGATTTTCGCGTTTGGACCGCTGTTTTCCTTTCGCGCCTCGTGTCATTCCGAGCGCTGTCTCTTACGACTGCCGCCTGGAATTTCCGAAAACTCTTTCAAATCTACAGGGAGTCTACGGCCGTTGTCTGGTCGCAAGAGCGTATGAGCACTGTAAAAGCTACTCAACTTCGCCCCGGCATGGTTATCCAGCATGAGGGCCAACTTTATACCGTTTTCAGCACCGATCACCGGACGCCTGGCAACAAGCGCGGCTCAATGCAAACCCGGCTGAAGAACCTCCGCAATGGGGTGATGATCGATTATCGCTTCCGCGCCGAGGAATTTGTGGACCGGGCCATCCTGGACGAGATCGAATTCGAATACCTCTACCAGGAGGGCGATGATTTCCACTTCATGAACACGGAAACCTACGAGCAGATGCAGATGACCAAGGACGAACTGGGTGAGACTGTCCTCTATCTGATCCCCAACACCGTCGTGAAAATCGAATTCTTCGAAGAAAAGCCGATCGGCGTCGACCTTCCAGATACAATGGACATGAAAGTCATTCAGACCGAGCCCACGTTGCAGAAAGCAACGGCGAGTGCTGTCATGAAACCTGCGACGATGGAGACAGGTCTGGTCGTCAACGTGCCACCTTTTGTCAATGAAGGTGATAGAATCCGCGTAGACACTTCCGAAGCACGGTACGTCCAGCGCGTTGAATAGTTCTGAGTTTTGTGTGCGTCAAATTTCCGCCTCCGCAGCTGAGGGTGCCCAGCACCGTTCAGAAGAGGCAAAAGCAAAAGAGTTCCTGCCAGTCGGCAGGAACTCTTTTTGTTTTGAAAGCCTACGCCTTATTGGCTACGCCACGCTCGCCTGCAGGATGTGCTCCAAATACGCGATCAAAAATCTTGTCCACGTTACGCAACTGCCGCTTCAAATCAAATGTATGGTCGAGATCGGCTGGTGTCATGAATTTCGTGATACGCGGATCTTTCGCAACACGCTCGCGGAAACTGCTTTCTGTCTCCCATGCCGCCATCGCATCTTCCTGGACCGATTTGTAAGCATCGTCGCGCGACATTCCCTTTTCCACCAGGTCCTGTAACAGCTGCCCGGAAAATACAAGTCCCTGCGTACTTTCGAGGTTGCGCATCATGCGTTCCGGAAAAACACGCATATCGCCGATAATCTGAATCATCTTGCCCAGCATGTAGTCGACGAGGATAGTAGAGTCCGGCAAGATTACACGCTCCACACTGCTGTGCGAAATGTCACGCTCATGCCACAGCGCAATATTTTCATAGGAAGCGAGCATATTGGTGCGCACGAGCCGGGCCAGACCGTCGATCTGCTCGCAGGCCACCGGGTTCCGCTTGTGCGGCATGGCGGAACTGCCGCGTTGTTCGCCGCCAAAATGCTCCTCCGCCTCGCGTACTTCGGTACGTTGCAGATGCCGAATTTCCAGCGCGATTTTCTCGAGTGTCGCGGCAATCAACGCCAGAACGCTCATATAATGCGCGTGCCGGTCTCGCTGAATCACCTGCGACGCCACGGGAGTGACCTTCAATCCCAACCGCGCGCAAATTTTCTCCTCAATTTCCGTTCCGAGATGCGAAGCATTTCCCACTGCACCAGAAATCTTCCCAAACTGCATGCCTGCTGCGGCTTCACGAAAGCGTTTGATGTTACGTTGGTTTTCGGCAAACCAGTTTGCAATTTTTAGTCCAAACGTAATTGGCTCGGCATGGATTCCGTGGGTACGTCCGATCTGCGGTGTATGTTGAAACTCGTGCGCGCGCAGATCCAGCACTTCGCCGAACAGAACAAGGTCCTTTTCGATGATGTGTGAAGCGTCTCTCACAAGCAAAGCCTGCGCAGTATCGACCACATCATTCGAGGTCATCCCGTAGTGCAGCCAGCGCGCGGCATTCTGGTCGCCGACCGACTCGCCGACCGACATGGTAAATGCAATCACGTCGTGTTTCACCTTGGCTTCGAGTTCATTGATCCGCGCGGCATCCACCCTGGCACGCGCCCGCAAGACTGCAGCCGCTTCCTTTGGCACCTGGCCGACTTCCGCCAGCGTTTCCGCCGCTGCCAGCTCCACATCGAGCCAGCGTTGGTAGCGATTTGCGTCGCTCCAGACCTGCCCCATTTCTTTTCGTGTATAGCGTGGAATCACGGGTTTTCTCCAAGAGAAGGTACTTCAATAATACGGTATTCCGCCTCGCCGCGGCGACCGAGACGGCGCAAAAGCAGAACTCCGGAAGCAGCACTACGCTTCCGGAGTTCTCTTGATGCGGTTAAAGGTTCGGGTTAGAACTCGTATCGCAACGCAATCTGCATAATCCGCGGATTGGTCAGCGTACCGCTGAAATTGCCGAAGGTTCCGGAGTTGCCGTTTGCCAAACCACCGCCCGTGGAGGCCGACGCAGACTGCACGTCGAACCGGACCGAGTTCGTGATGTTGAACACTTCCCAACGGAACTGCAAGCTTTGCTTGTCGCTCCATGGCATCAGCCACCGTTTCGTCGCTCCAATGTCGATTCCGAAGTAACCGGGGCCACGGATCTGGTTCCGTGCGCCGGTGCCTCCGGGATAGGCATATCCGAAATCAAGATATGCGTTATTGCCGAGTGTGAAGAGGTTCGGATAGGAGTTGGTCCCGTTGAGGCCGCCTGATCCGGTGTAGTTCGTTCCGGTCGTGACGTTCTGCAATTTGACCGCGTTTCCTTCGAGCTGATAGTTGGTCGGATATTGCCCGCCGTTGTCGACGTTGACGGGGAAGCCGCTCGTCCAGCGTATTAGGCCGGAGAGTTGCCATCCGCCGATAATCGCGTCGACGAACTTATTCGTGTCATGACCAAACTCCTGCCCTCTTCCAAACGGCAGTTGGTAAATGAAATTGGCGTTCATCTGATGGCGTAAGTCGAAGTCGGATGGCCCACGGTTCGAAGCCGGGTTCCAGGCATTGATAATCTGTCCGCCCAGACCTCCCCAGGTTCCGACGCGTTCGGCGTCCGAAGCGATGTCGATGGATTTGCCGTAGGTGTAGTTGTAGTCAAATTGCAGTCCGTGCGTCATCTTGTGCTGCACCGTGATTTCCAGAGCGTTGTAGGCAGCATTCGTCAGCGTTCGCAAGGCGTACAGGGAAGAATATTGGGGGCTGTAGAAAACGTTTGGCCCTGTGTAATTGCCCGTATGGTAGAAGTAGCTCTGGCTCGGGTTGTTCGCATCTGGCACGCCGGCCGTATCCATCTCATAAATCGACAGCGATTCATTCAGTGCGTTGGCGCAAAGCAGGTCGAACGCCAGCACGGTCGGGTTTGTCGTGGAATTTAACCCATTCCCGGCACATGTGCCGTACGGGCTATTCGCGCCGATCTGATACGCTCCGCCAGACACCAGTGGTTGCGTGATGTCAGACCAGAACTGTTGGACGTTCGCTGGCACGGAGCTCGGGTTGAACGAATTCGTCGGCGTTCCGTTTCCTGCATTCAGTTGTTGACGATAGATCTTGGCGAGCGCAGTTGCGGCCGTGAAATAGTCGATCCCGGCCTTCTTGTCGTAGGGATCTAGCGGCATGGCCAAATCGTCCTGAGCGAGCAGCCGATGGCCGAGTCTGCCTACGTAGGCCGCCTGTATGGTAAATCCGGCAGGCAATTGCCGAGAGAAAGACAGATCCAGCGTGTAGGAATAAGGGGTCTTGATGTGGCTGTCCAGGCCCCAGGCAATCGCTTCGCTACCGGGTGCCGGATTGCTCGGATAGGGCTCCGGATAATTGGGTGTCGGCGCTGGGGTGAAAATTGGAAATCCGCAGTTATCCGTGAGGGGAATCGCGTTCAAACCGGAGACGCGAGGGCTGCAAGCGACCGATTCGCTCGCTGCCGCGTTCGGGATGTTGGTTGAAAGGCCAAAAGCACCGTTCTGGTCGAAGGTATCGAGCAATCCTTCTCCGATGCGGTCATACACGATGCCGAAGCCCGCTCGGATACTGCTCTTTCCTGGTCCACCAAAAACATTTTCGAGCAGTCCATTCTCAAACGCCGGTGACCACGCGAGAGCAAGACGAGGTCCGAGGTTCTTGTAATCCCATCCATAATAACCAGTCGTTCCCCCGTTTGCCGGACCAGAGAAGTTGAAAGCAATCGCCGGGACGTCAATTGACGGCGTGCCGTTCGTATTGGCCGCAACGCGTTCATTGAAATAGGTGTTCAGGCTCTGCGTCGGGGTAACCTCGAGGCCGTTGGTTTCCCACGGAGGCGAGAACAGTGAGTAGCGCAAGCCCAGGGTGAGGGTCAAGCTCGGTTTCACTTTCCAGGTGTCCTGGATATAGGTTTCGTATCCATTCTCGGCAAAATGCCGGACGACGGGAGATCCCTGCGCCAGGGTCGAGCCATCCCGGTTGTAGTTGTACTGTGCGTTTACTTCCACGTCCATACCGAGCAGCGCCGTGACAGCGTTGTCGTAGTTCGTGCCGAAGCCGTTGAAATCCACCGCGGGAAGGCCATTATTCGCCGGGTTCAGGGGCGAAGACGCGCGACCTGCGAGACCAGACGTGTCGAGCCATTGCGAGTTCATGTAGCCGCTGCTAAATGCGCTCGTGTAACTCGAGGTAGGGTTTCGGATGAAAGAAGCCTGAAATCCAATCTGGATTGTGTGCTTCCCCTTCGTCCAGTTCACGTCATCCCAGAAGCTATTGATCGGCCGCTGAAACTGACTCGAGTAATAGTAGCCCTGATCGATGCCGCGAATACCATTCCATGCCTGATCGGTATTTCCGATCGTGCCGAGACTTTCGCGGACGTAACCGTAACGGAAGTTGTTGATCACGTTGTCCGTAATCACTGCTGAATAGTTGGCGATGAGCCCTTTGTTGAAATTCAGCAGGCTCGTTGTGGGAACTCCTCCCTGGGTGTAACCCGCCGGCAGAAACTCCGCATTCGCCTGATCCTGGTTTGCCAGTGCGCCTGTCAAGGAAACGCGCTGCTTGCCATCTTGCGTGATGTTGTAATCCAGCTTCGCGATGTACCAGTTTTTTGTGTTCGTGGTGGGCGAGGCAAATCGATACCCCGCAGTATTCAGGCCATCGCCCTGGCTGAAGTCATTGGGCAGCGGGTATTTATTGAAGTAAGCGAGCATAGTCGCATTGGGTCCGGGTGTATATTTTGTGATCAGCCCAGCCTGGCCGCTTGCCGCATTTGCGTCCATCGCTGTTAATTGCGCAGGCGATACTGCATAGTATCCGGCCCCCGGGGAATAGGTTGCGCCGCTGTAGCCCGTCGCGACATTTCCTGGACAGTTCGCGCTCGCATCGCAGGCGTATTGCACCACGCCGTCGCGCAAGGCCGCTGTCGGAACGATGCGTTCCGAACTGACCTGTTCGACGTCCCGATAGGCTTCATAATTCAGGAAGAAGAACAGCCGATCCTTCTTGATCGGACCGCCGACGGAACCGCCAAAGATGTTCCGGTTCAGAAATTGCGGTTTGTTCGGATCTCCGCTGTTCAGCTGGGAATACTTGAGAAAATAATCGTTGGCGCTGAAATAGGAGTTGCGATTGTATTCGTACGCGGATCCGTGAAAGCTGTTTGTGCCGCTTTTCGTAACCAGGGCCACTTGCGCGCCGCCGGCACTTCCCTCATCCGCATCCGAGTTGCTGGTTGTTACGCGGAATTCTTCAACCGAGTCTAACGTCACTGGTAGCACCGACTGAAACGCGTATCCGCCCTTCGGGTTGACGGGAATTCCGTCCAGCGTCACGTTGCTCTGGTCGCTTCGCGCGCCGTTCACGGCACCGCTCCTGGTATCCGTGTTCGTATCAATACTGGGATTGTTTCCGGTATAGACTACGCCTGCCTGCAGGGAGAGCAGATCGCCGACGTTGCGGCTTTCAAGCGGCAGTTCCTTGACCTGGTTTTCTCCAAATGCCACACCCAAGGAAGCGTCCGTCGTATTCAGGGTCACCGACTGGGCCGAGACTTCGACCGTTTCATTGGTTGATCCGACCTGTAGCGTGACGTTCACTGTTGAAGGGGTATTCACCAGCAATTGCACATTGCTTTGGTCGTATTTGTGAAATCCCGCAGCCTCTACGCTCAGTTCGTACGCGCCAGGCTTCAACGACAGGAATTCGTAAGCGCCGGTGTCATTCGTATTCGTGCTGCGCTCCACGCCCAATTCTTTGTTCTGCAGTTTGACCACCGCGCCCACGACCGCGCCCCCGGACTTATCGATCACGCTTCCCCGTAAGGAAGTTGTTCCTGTCTGAGCAAAGGTAGGGACAGAAAAGAGAAGTGCCAGTATCAATAGAAATGAAAAGTGAGATCTGGATAAATTAAATTTCATCATCCGATTCCTTTCAAACAGCAGATTACATTTCTTGTAGGGAACCTGGTGATTCTGAGGACGGTGCAAAGTGGAGATACGTCCTGAACAAAACCACTCCCTGACAAGGACACACACTAAACTGTCTGCACCGGTTTCATTGTTTTTTAGGACATTTGCGAACCATTGTCAAGATAATGGAACGCGCATAGCCCATAACATTTTTTAATCTGTGGAAAAGGAAATCAGTTGTGGCAATTGCGTACCACCTCTACCAAAATGCGTACGCTCGTTGCCGAAAAATGCTGTGAAAAATGGAACTATCTCCAGCTTCAAAGAGCGCGCGGCTCAGCGCAAGATATCTTCCAACCGGATGCGTGATCCTGTGCGTTCATCACGGTATTTGACGATTACGGCAGTCTGGAGCGAGAGTCCCCACTTCGCCCCGGACGGATGAGAGATCTTGCGCGAACCGGGAACGACGACTGCGCCTTCCGGAATGACCAGGGGCGTTTCCTCACTCGAGGAATAGACCGTGTCGCGAACCAGATCGTAAACCGGAATCGAACGATTCAGAATCGTACCGGTGCCCAGCACCGCCTGTCGTTTGACGACTGTGCCTTCATATATTCCCGAATTCCCGCCGATCACGACGTCATCTTCAATGATCACGGGCATCGCCCCTATCGGTTCAATGACTCCGCCAATTTGCGAGGCGGCCGAGATGTGACAATTTCTCCCCACCTGGGCACAGGAGCCCACGAGCGCGTGCGAATCGATCATCGTGTTTTCCCCAACATACGCGCCGACGTTCACAAACATCGGCGGCATGCAGATGACCCCTCGTGCGATATGCGCCCCATCGCGGATGCTCGAGCCGCCCGGAACGATCCTGATCCCGTCTCGCTCGGAAATCGCCTGGACCGGGTAGGCGGCCTTGTCGAAAAAGGGTTGCCGGTTCACGTCAATCGACATGTCCACGATCCCGCTCATGCGGAATCCCAGTAAAATTCCCTTCTTTACCCATGCGTTCACTTTCCAGCCGGTAGGCGAAGACAGGTCGGGCTCGGCTGCCCGTACGTCTCCGCGATTCAATGCAGCTTTGAATTCCGCAAAGAGCGCCTGATCCTCGCTCGTATATGAGGCCGACGGCAGGTCGAACAACGCTTCAATTTGAGATGGCAGCATGGGCGCGCTCGATCAAATTTACGGATTCCAGAACTTCGCGAATCCGCCGTCGACTTTCTTCCTTGGGCGCTACCAGCGGCAGTCTCCAGACCGGTTGAAGCAAACTCATCTCCGCCATGGCCGCCTTCACCGGAATCGGATTCGACTCAAGAAAGTTGACTTCCATAAGCGGGTGGAACTTGCGCTGAATTTCGCGGGCACCCGCGAAATTCCCTTCATTCGCCAGACGAACGAGCATGGCCATTTCTGCCGGAATTTCGTTCGAAACAACGGAAATCACTCCGCGGCCACCTAGGGCAATCAAAGGCAAGGCGATCGCATCGTCTCCGGAAAGCACCACGAACTCAGATGGCACAGAGTTCAAGATCGTCGCCATCTGCCCGATATTTCCGGAAGCTTCCTTGATTCCCACAATATTCTTGACCGCCGACAATCGTGCCACCGTCGCAGGCTCGATATTGACGCCGGTTCTTCCCTGTACGCTGTAAAGCACGACCGGTGCACTGATTGCACCAGCGATCGCCTTGAAATGCTGGAACAAACCCTCCTGTGTCGGTTTGTTGTAATACGGTGTTACCGAAAGAATTCCATCCGCGCCCAACTGCATGAGTTCGCGCGCGAGAGTAATCACGTCTGCCGTGTTGTAGCCCCCGGCTCCAGCCAGAACGGGAACTCTGCCCTTGGCTGCGGCTACCGTAATTTCCACGACACGGAGATGTTCTTCATGCGCAAGAGTGGGGCTTTCGCCTGTCGTTCCGCATGGCACCAGAAAATCAATGCCAGCTTCGATCTGTCGCTCGACAAGACTACGGAGCGACGATTCATCGAGCGAACCATCTCTCGCGAATGGAGTGACCAGTGCGGTGCCGGTTCCGGTGAACATCATTTGCTGCTCCTTAGAAAAATCAGCATGCTTCTCAAACAACGCTCAAACGAAGCGACTGGGGAGCCGGTCGCCGTGCGTTGCCCGGGCTGGCCTTCCAGCCAGTTCGCCAAATATTTTCTGGAATTCATATACGCCCTGCTTCTCAACCAGCCATCGCGCTGCCTGCAATGCGCCGCGTGCGAAGCTTTCCCTGTTTCGCGCGGTATGCCGCAGAGTAATGGTGTCGTCCGCAGAATCAAAACCAATCTCGTGCGTCCCCGCGTGGGCACCTGCCCGATTCGAACTGAGGCTCAATTCACGCGTAAATCCGGCTGCCCGTAGTTCCTCCGCAAGCCTCTTGAGCGTTCCCGAAGGCGCATCTTTTTTTGCCGAGTGGTGGATTTCCCAGCCCCACGCTTCATATTCCGGATGCCGTTCGATGACCAAAGCCGCGTGCGCGACAATTTCCAGAAATAGATTCACGCCGACAGAAAAATTCGGCCCGAAGACCAAACCTGTCCCGGCCGCCTGGAACTGTTCGCGGACGGTTTGCAGGCGCTCGTACCATCCTGTAGTCCCGCAAACCGTGTTTACTCCGAGCCTGGCCAGGGTCCGCAGATTCCCCGGTGCTTCGACGGAGCTCGTAAATTCAATTGCCATGACTGCTCCCTTCAAGGTAGCAGCCGAAGCGTTAGCCATCTCCGTTCGGGTCAATCGCGCGCAAACTACAAATCCATATTCCGCAGCGAACTTCTCCACCATTCGCCCCATTTTCCCGTACCCAACAATTGCCAGTGGAACACTCATGACGGCGCCACTCCCGTCGCCAGTAGCTGACGAACCATCTGCGCGTAGATCTCTATTGCATCCAGTAGCTGTTTCTTCGGAATGTGTTCTTCCAGGGTGTGCGCCACATGAATGCTTCCGGGGCCGATCAGAAACGGCTGGCCCCAGGTACCATCGAATGCCGGCACATCGGTCGTGAAGGCGACGACCGTCGTTTGGAAGTCAGCGAGTGCGCCAAGGCGCACCGCAGGCGTAAACAGCACCTCGCGCGCGTTGATCCCTCGCAAGGCTGCGATCTTTTGAACCGCAGCTCGTAAATCGGCCGGATCACCCACGAGACGGAACATAATCTCGGCGCGAGCCTCATCTGCAACCACGTTTGGCGCCCGGCCACCTGCAATCGTGCCAATGTTCAATGTCGCCGTCCCAAGGAGCGGGTCGGTCGGGAGCGTGAGGGTGCGAAGATCCTCGAGGGCATCGAGCAGCGAGTGAATGGCTGAATGTCCCAGCTCCGGGTACGCGGAATGCGCCAACTTTCCAAGTGCCTTCAGTTCGTAACGAAGGGCGCCCTTCGATCCGATCGCAAGCTTGTTCTCGGTGGGCTCTCCGTTAATCAGGAATTGCGATCCACGCGGATCAAGCGCTGCCATCTTCGCACCGATGCTGCTTCTTTCTTCTCCCACAACGAACAGAAGTGCAAAATTTCGTAGTCCGGCGGACAGTAGCCCCTCTCCCGCGGCAATCATCGCTGCGATAATTCCTTTCGCATCGCATGAGCCGCGCCCGAAAATGTGCTCATCATCTTCGCGCGAAACGAAAAATGGCGGTACGGTGTCCATGTGCGTAGAGAGCGTTACCACCGGATTCCCAAACGTAACCAGGAGATTGTCGCGACGTGGCGCTGCATTCGGCCGCTCCACCTTCCCGCCGTACTTTGCGGCCAAAGGGGACAAATACGAGAATAGGTAGTCGGCCACAGCGAGTTCGCTTCCTGTGGTCGAGTCGATATCCACTAACGCACGAGTCAATTCAAAAGGGTTCATGGTCTCTTCTTGGTCTGAATTTGAGGAAGCGGGAGCGAAAGGAAGGACTGCCGACAAACGCGCAGCGACTGCCTCTCGATAGCGCTCCACCCGCCTTTTGGGCTGACGAGTGGCAGTGGACAAGCCTTGGACTTGCCCCCCAATCGTTGCAGCACAGCCGCTGCAGCGATTTCGGCAACTGACAGTCGAGTCAAGACTGTTTCGGCCCTCCGGCCGGACCCCTTTCAGCTAACGCCCGATGCTGCTCGGCGAACGCGTCTGCCTACTTATGGTCGTTGCACCTCTACCAAGTCTCTTCAACTTACGGGAAAACTGCGGCTCTGTCAACGAACGGCAGATCGGCATGAGGACGTTGCCGAATCTGCCCGCCACGCACAGACCCCGGTGACCCAGCTCACAGCGCTTCCCTTTACACGGGTCCAGCGTCTCTCTAGATTCACGCTCCCTGCGCAGATGGGTCTGCGGGCCCTCCAACTGTGGCGATTTCTTTCTGTCCGGACCCCCGCTCGCTTCGACGCGAGAGCTTCTCATTAGGGCACGGGTGGAGGGCTTTATGCCGCATCTCGATACCGGTAATACCGGCTTCATGATCTTGTGTACCAGCCTGGTGATGCTGATGACCCCGGGACTGGCCTTCTTTTACGGCGGCCTTGTCGGACGTAAGAATGTTCTGGCCATCATGATTCAGAGTTTTGTCTCGATGGGCTGGACCACTGTCATCTGGTATCTGTACGGCTATTCACTCTGTTTTAGCGGCGATTGGCATGGCGTCGTTGGCAACTTCAACAACGCCTTTCTGCGCGGGATCGACCTGAACACGCCTTCTCCGAATGCCACGATCCCGATGCTGGTCTTTATTGCCTATCAGATGATGTTCGCCATCATCACGCCGGCCCTGATTTCGGGTGCCTTCACCAATCGCGTAAGTTTCAAGGCCTATATGCTTTTCCTCACGGGCTGGCTGACTTTCGTCTACTTTCCCTTCGTGCACATGATCTGGGGCGGTGGATTTCTGCAGCAATGGGGGGTGAAGGATTTCGCAGGCGGCATCGTCGTTCACAACATTGCGGGAATGGCTGCGCTCGCTTCCGTCCTGTATGTTGGAAAACGCCGGGTCCTTGATCGCGGCCCGCACAGCATACCACTCGTCGCGCTCGGCACCGGCCTGCTCTGGTTCGGATGGTACGGCTTTAACGCCGGGAGTGAAATGCGCGTCGATTCGGTAACCGCAGTGGCATTCCTCAATACAGATGTCGCCGCGTCGTTTGCCGCAATCTCCTGGCTGATGGTCTCGTGGTTGAATGAAAAGAAGCCGAAATTCCTCGGCTTGCTCACCGGCGCAGTCGCGGGTTTAGCAACGGTCACGCCTGCCGCAGGGTATGTTTCTCCGACCACCGCGGTCATTATTGGCCTGGTTTCAGGTGTCGTCTGCTATTACGCGGTCGAACTGAAAAACAAATTGCACTGGGACGACGCTCTTGACGTCTGGGGCGTTCACGGAGTCGGTGGTCTTCTTGGAATCGTGATGCTTGGCATTTTCTCAACCCGGCAATTCAATCCCGACGCTTCGAATGGTTTGCTCTACGGCGATTCGTCGTTTTTCCTCAAGGAAGTTACGGCTGTGGTGTTCTCGTCGGTCTGGGCTTTCGCCTTCACTTACGCCATGCTGGGCATCATCAATGTCTTTACACCGGTCAAGGTTACCGAGCATTCAGAAGAAATAGGTCTCGACGAGGCGCAGCTGGGAGAACACGCCTACGAGCAAATGGCCGACTGACGCCAGGGTGGAATTACCCTAAAGTTGCAGCGGTTTCAGCGGCACGGTCTGCGAGGCAACCATCAGCTCCCCACGGAATGGAGATTCCCGAGGGCGCCGTTGCAGCGCCTCTTCGGCCGACAATTTCACCAAATCCGGATTATTGTTTTCCTGTGATACGTGGGCAAGCACGAGATACCTTGCATACGCGTCGAAGCCATCCGGGTCCGAAAGATATTGGCTGACGGCGTGATTGGACAGATGGCCTGTGCGCGATAGCACCCGCTGTTTTACCACCCACGGATACGGTCCAACCTTCAGCATGTCCAGATCATGATTCGATTCAAGGATCAGGCAGTCCGTCTCCCGCAGGTGCACCTTCACGAGCTCCGGCATATAGCCAAGATCGGTACAAACCGCCACCTTCGTGCCGTCGTTGCGGAACGTAAATCCGATTGGGTCTACCGCATCATGCGGAATCGCGAACGCGTGGACATCGATGTCACCGATCGAGAAATGTTGTCCGGCCTGGATCGACTCCACACCGTGCAGTCGCTTGCGGAATGTATCGGGCAAAATCCGCTGCAGGGAACCCATCGTCGCTTCCGTAACGTAGAGCGTCGTTTTCCAGAGGCCCAGCACCTGCGGCAGCCCATTGCAATGATCGGAATGTTCATGGGTGATGACAACGGCATCAAGATGATCGATGTATTTTTCGACGGCTGCCAATCGCGCCAGTGTTTCGCGTTTGCCGAGGCCAGCGTCGACGAGGATGCGGGTGCTACCGCTTTCAAGGAGCGTTAAATTTCCCGAACTGCCTGAAGCCAGAATGGATACTCGTAAGCCGATGGGAAATCCCCCGTGCCGCTTCAGTCCGTTTGCCCTGCAGCGGCAAGTTCCAGCGAAACTTTCAGAATCATGGCAGAGGGAGACAATTGCGTCAATCGACAAGACAGAATCCTGAGGATAACCCGGCGGCAAAGGGATAAGATTCACGTATGGACGACCGTGACGAAAGGCCGGAAACTCTCGAGCGTTACGAAGATCCGAAACTCGAAGCCTTGGGTGAACTGCTGGATCAGCTAGAGGCTGATGGCGCGATGGACCTCGAAGAGCTTGATGGCTTCTTCACCGCTCTTCACTGCGCCCCGCGAATGGTTCCTCGAGAAGAGTACTTACCGGAGATTTTTGGTACGGGCGAATCTCTCGACAACCAGGAAATTTTCTCAGGCCCCGATTCCGCAAAGCTGATGTGGAACCTGATCTTCCATCACTGGAATTCGGTAAAGGAAGTCCTCAGCAGCGCCGAGGCGTTTGTGCCCCTGCTCCTCGAGGACGACGAAGGCCGAGTCCACGGAAACAATTGGGCCAGGGGATTTATGCGTGGCGTCGGACTTCGCGAGGATCTTTGGGAGGAGCTTTTTGACGACGAATACAAATATGAATGGATCGCTCCCATCATCACGCTGAATTACGAACATCACCCCGATCCCGCCTTGCGCCCCTGGAAGATACCCTGGACCGAGGAAGAACGGGAAGTTCTGCTGAAGGATGTCTCTAAAGGTGTTTCGGAACTATATCGACATTTCGCCAAACACCGCGCGGCCCATACCGCCATGCAGACTCTGAAGCGATCAGCCCTAAGTCCGGAACAACCGATCCAGAAGATCGGCCGAAACGACCCGTGCTATTGCGGTTCAGGCGTCAAATACAAGAAATGCTGCGGCGGCAGCAAGGTGAACTGACGGGTTGAATTCTCAACAGGCCAATCGGTCGCGTGTCAGGGTGAAGCCATTCAGAGTTCCGAGTACAGTCACCGCAATCTGCTCCGGCTGAAAGAACTGCTGCGCAAGTGACTGCACCTGTTCGTGCGTGACCGCTTCAATCGCCGAAAGGATTTCGTCGAGCGTCGAGAACCGGTGGAAATACAATTCCTGACGTGCGAGATTTGACATTCGCGAACTTGTCGATTCGAGAGAGAGCATAAGCGAGCCCTTCAGGTGATTCTTCGCGCGTCGCAACTCCTCGTCCGTAACCGGCGATTCCTTCATTGCCCGGAATTCCGCAATCGTCAAGTCCAGAACCCGGGAAACTGTCTCTTTCGCAGTCCCTGCATATACACTGAGCATTCCCGCGTCCGAATACGGCGTCAGTTCGCTGAACACGGCATACGCCAATCCCTGCTTCTCTCGAATATTCTGGAACAGCCGGGAGGACATTCCGCCGCCCAGCAGATTGTTCAAGATGGCGACTGCGAATCTACGCTCGTCGGCGAGCGGAATGCACGGAACGCCGATACACAGGTGGATCTGTTCCAGATCGCGCTTGGTTTCGAGATGAATCGGCGCCGCCGTTTTTGGTGCCGATTCCGCGTCGGGTTCACCAGAAGGTTTTAAGTGCCCGAACTCCTTTTCCACCAGACCTGCGACCTGTTCATGGGTGACGTTTCCTGCAGCGGTGACCACAATGTGGTCCGGGGCAAACCATTTTTTGAATCGCCCGCATAATTTCTCGCGGTTGAAACTCTTGATCGTCTCAGGCGTTCCCAGAATCGGCCGTCCGAGCGAATGTTCGGGCCAGAAGCCTCGCGTAAAAATGTCGTGCAGCATGTACTCGGGATTGTCCAGATCCATCTTGATTTCTTCAAGTACCACTTGCTGTTCTTTTTTTACGTCGTCAGCTTTCAACTTGGGACGCAGTACGAGATCGGCCAGTACGTCAAACGCGATCGGCAAATGCTCGTCGAGCACTTTCGCATTGAAACAAATCTGTTCTTTGGATGTAAACGCGTCCAGCATCCCACCGACCGAATCCATCTCCCGTGCGATGTCTTCCGCCGAGCGCCGCTCGGTTCCCTTGAAAACCATGTGTTCGAGAAAGTGCGCCATTCCGTTTTCGGTCGATTTTTCCCGCCGCGAACCGTTGTTCACCCAGATTCCGACCGAGACCGAACGCACCTGCGGCATCGTCTCGGTAATGACGATCAGGCCGTTAGGCAGAACATGCCGATGAATATCTCTTGTGGTCGCAACCATAGAAAGTATTGTGGCACAGGGAAGAGCGGGTGACGAGTCGCCATATAAGCCGTTTCCCCACAGTTACTTACGTCCACGGAAAAGTTAGTCTCACTCCGTGCGCGTGGCCCGCGCTATGCTAGTCGGGTAAAGAGAAATTATGGAATTGCTGGGCAAAACGGTAGAAGAGCTGCGTCAGTACTCTGTCTCGCTAGGTGAGCCCGCCTACCGGGGCGGCCAGATCTACCATGCGTTGTACGCTCGGCGGAACTTTGACCTTGCCGCGATGACCGACCTACCTGCCGCGCTCAGAGAGAAACTGGCGGTTGATGCCACAGTCACGTTACCGGAGGTACGGCAGCGATACCTTTCCTCCGACGGGTCCGTTCGTTACCTGTTTCGGCTGGATGGCGGCCGGAAGCCAGCATCGGTAGAAGCAGTCTACATGCCAAGCGAGCGGCGACAGACGATTTGTATCTCGACCCAGGCAGGTTGCGCTGTCGATTGTCAGTTTTGTCTGACCGCGCAATTGGGGCTCATTCGCAATCTCACCGCGGGCGAGATTATCGCTCAGGTTCTACTGCCGCTCAAAGAGGCGTCCGGCAAGCCGCTAGGGGTTCGCTCTTCGAGAGACATGGTTCCTGAAGCGGACGACAACCCTGGCGAGGCGGGAGACCCGGTCCAGACCAACATTGTTCTGATGGGCCAGGGCGAACCCCTTCTGAATTTTGACAACGTAATGACCGCGCTCCGGATTCTGCTGGATGAAAAAGGTATCGGGCTTTCGCCGAAGCGCGTAACTCTCTCAACGAGCGGGATCGTTCCGGGTATAGAGCGCTTGGCCAGAGAAGACATCCGGCCGAAGCTGGCGATTTCACTCAACGCGTCGAGCGATGAGCAACGCGACGTGCTGATGCCGATCAATCGCAAATATCCGCTCCGGATGCTGATTGACGCTTGCCAGAAGTATCCGTTGCGAAACTGGGAACACATTACGTTCGAGTACGTCATGTTAGGCGGATGCAATGATTCGAACGACGACGCGAAGCGCGTCGCGAAATTGCTGGCGCCGCTCCAAAGCGTAAAGGTCAACCTGATTCCCTGGAATCCAGGTGAACTGCCTTACAAGGAATCCAGTGAACAACGCATCGAATCTTTCCAGAAAATCCTGATCAATCGCGAAATCCCGACCTTCGTCCGCTATTCCCGCGGCCGTGACGTTATGGCTGCTTGCGGCCAGCTCGCCTTGCTCGAGTTGAACAGTTCTCCCCTGAACGTCTTGCCGTAAGCTGGCGCGTCAGGCCTTCTTCTTCGTTATCCCGACTACCGCCATTAGACGTCCTGAATTCGCGCCTTCCTTGCGGTAACTGAACAGCATGTTCGTATGGCAAGCGGTACACAGGGTACTGACATAGATATTTGCGGCGCGGACACCTGTGGATCTGAGTTGCGAGACATTGGCCTTGCGCAAGTCAAGATGCACGTTTTTCGGTGGTGGCTGGTGCCCGGGAGGCTTCATGTTGAGCCACTGAATCGGATTCGGTTCGTCACCGGTCCGCGGTTCGTCAAAATATTCAGCGGCGTCGGCAAACTGCGCTGTGAATTTGGTGACGAGTTCAACGCCAACTTCATAGCAGCACGGACCGATTGCCGGACCAATTGCCACGATCAGATTAGCTGGATTGCTCCCGAATTCCTGGATCATGCGTCCGACGGATTTTTCGGCAATACGGGCCAGGGTTCCGCGCCATCCCGCGTGAATGGCCGCAACGGCCCGCTTCACGGGATCGACAAGAAGGATCGGGACGCAATCAGCAGTCTGCACGGAAACAAGAACGTTCGGAACATTCGTGATTGATGCGTCTCCATGCAGGGCTTCTCGGACACCTGAAGAAACGCGATGTATCAGATCGGAATGCACCTGCTGTAACGGAGCGAGCGAGAACTCGCTGGCCTCGAGAGCGGCTTGAAAGTGATTGCGATTCGCGAGGGTGTTCCGGCGTTCGTCCCAATCCATAAAGCCCAGATTCAGGACTTTTTCATTCTCGCGCGAGCTTGCGCCGCCGGACCTGGTACTGAAACCGTGAACAAGCCAGGGAAGCTTCTGCAGAGGCTTCAGTTGCAGAATTTCGAGCCCTTGTCTTCGCGCAAGAACCCAGGGAGAGGCAATTTTTACAGCCTTCGCTCGCTGCGCAGGGTCCGCGTGACCACGCGTGCGGCGATTCGGCGAGGATGAATTCGCTCTAGGCACGATGAACAGTATAATCGCAACATAGCTCAGTGGTCGAAGTCGATGGATTTGACCTGAAATGAGTCGTCATGGGTGACGCATGATTGTTGGCATGGGAATTGACGTTGCTGAAGTGCCGCGGATCCGGGCGGTCATTGAATCGCAAAAAGAGCGGTTTTTGCGACGCGTATTTACGCCCGAAGAAGCCGCGTATTGCGAACAATTCAAGAATAAATATGAACGGTACTCAGGTCGGTTTGCCGTGAAGGAAGCTGCCATGAAGGCGCTGGGGACCGGATGGAGCCGCGGGGTGCGTTGGGTGGATCTGGAAATCGTGAGGATGCGGGGCGGAAGACCGACCCTGGTGCTGAAGGGTGAAGCTCGGAAGATCGCGGATGCACTCGGAGTGAAGAACATTGTGGTGAGCATCACGCACACGGAAGCGCAGGCGATTGCTCAGGTGATTTTCGAGGGATAACCGCAATTTAACGAATCATGGACCGCGTGCTAAAGGAACCTTCTTGCGAAGTTGCGCGCGCTAAAAGAATCACAAACGGCGGTCCGGGAATCGAAAAAGCTATTTCACCAGAAGAAAGGTGCCAAGGGCCAGTGCGTCGATGCCGGCGCAGAAGAAGCTTCTGACAGCACCACGTGGCTCGGTAACCAGTGGCTCACCGAAGAGGTTGAAGGAAGTGTTAACCAGAATCGGTGCCGGCGCGGACTCGCCGAATCGGTGGAGGAGTTTCCAGAAGAGGGGGTTGGCTTGCCGGTCAACTGTGTGGACCCGCACGGAGTTGCCGTGGAAGGCAAATCGTTCGAGTCCGTCGACTGGCTTCTTGAGTGTTGCGAGCGAGGCCATGAACCTGCAGTTTGGTGAGGCTTCAAAGTAGTCGGCGGCGCGCTCGGCGGGGATCGAGAGCGCGAACGGATGGAACTCTTCCCGGTGCTTGATGTACTGGTTCACGTTTTCGATGATGTACTCAGAGAAGGGCGAGGCAAGCAGGCTGCGGTGGCCGAGAGCTCGATGTCCAAATTCGGAACGGCCCTGACACCAACCAACAATTTTGTCGCGAGACAGCAGACGAACTGTTTCCTCAACGGTTTCATCTTCCCCTGACAGATAGCGGTAGGAGATCTTGCAGTTGTCCAGGACCGCCTTAATCTCCTGGGAATCAGCGTGCATGCCGAGAGAAAGCGTAGAGAGAGGCGCACGGCCGGAATGACCCGTGACTTTTTTCCTCGCGAGGAATGCGGCTCCAAGCGCCGTACCTGCATTGCCGGAAACCGGTTGCACATAGACACGTTCAAAGCCGCCACGCGATTCAAGAGCGCGCACCAGGAACACATTCAAGAACAAACCACCCGCGACACACAGTGCCGGCACGCCCGTTTTTTCCCTAAAACTGTGGGTGAGCTGCAGGACCACTTCTTCGACAAAATCCTGCAGGCTACGCGCAATATTTGCGCGTGTCGCCGGGGTCAGCGGGTTTCCCCGGGAGGAGATGCCCAATTCCCGATAGAACTGCGGCGCGAAGATGCCACGATGATCAGGACCTGCAGCGTAATAGCGACGATTAAGTGCAAATGCCCCCGAAGATTTCCAGGTAAACATTTTGCGGAAAGCGGAAAGATATTCGGGTTCACCATCTTTACTGAGCCACTGAATTTTATGCTCGTCACGATGCGGTCGAAGTCCTGCGATTTCGGTGACCCGAGTGTAAAACCAGGCAAGCGAATCGGGAAACTTGAAGGAATAGAGCGGCACGATTTCATCGCCATCGCCAAGCGCAAGAAACCCGGATTGCGATCCGGTACCTTCGTCCAGAGTGAGAATCAGGGAGCGATCAAAACCGGAAGTGTAATAGGCGCTGGCGGCGTGGCATAAATGGTGATCGAAATGAGACAGGCGAGGACCTCCGCGTAAGAGATGAAGCAAGCGATCGTGAGCGGCGGAGTGCGTGACGCGTTTCTTCTTCGAACGGCGAGATTTTACCGGAATGGTGCGATCGGCGAGAGCAACGCCGCGGCAATCGGAGAGCTTCAGATGATTTTCGAGAAGGCAGCGATCGAGCGCGAGTCGGGGTATTTCAGTCGGGTCATGGAGGCGGTTGAGCTTTTCCTCTTCAATCGCAAAGACGACTCCTTGATCGTTCAGAAGAGCGACAGCAGAACTGTGTCCCAGGGAAGAAATGCCAAGAAAGTTCATGCGCTTTTAAGTGAATCGGCTCCTTCCGCTCCGATCGATACGGGCTCGAAAGGAGATGCTAGCAAATTCGTGCCATCGAAGTCGTTGATCACGACCGACAAGAACTGGTTAGGGGGAACGATGGACGGAATTTGGACAGTCAGATAATTTCCGGAAATTGCTCGGGTGCTTCGCGGATACTTTACCGCTCGCCGGAGGGTTAATACCGAGTGTTTCTGACCGATCTGCGAACTGCGAAATCCTGCTGCTTTGGCGTCGCCAAGGGCGCGGAGTTCTCGGGCGCGACGCTTCATAACAGTGCCGGACAGCTGGCCGGGAAGAGTGGCGGCTTTGGTGCCGGGGCGCTGCGAGTAGGAAAAAACGTGAAGATAAGTGAACGGCAGGGATTCGATGAAGTTGAGCGTAGCGGAGTGATCTTCTTCGGTTTCGCCAGGAAATCCGGTGATGACATCGGCGCCGATGGCGGCATGGGGGAGAAGCTCACTGATGAATTCGACGCGCCGACGATAGTGTTCTGCGCGGTACCAGCGATGCATGGCAGCGAGGATGCGGTTGGACGCAGATTGCAGCGGCATGTGAAAGTGAGGGGCAAGTCGATCGGTAGAAGCGAATAGAGCAACGAGGTCGCGGGTCACGTCGAGCGGCTCAATCGAGCTGATGCGAAGCCGCCGGACATCGGTTTCATCGAGAATGCGGCGGAGGAGATCAGGAAATTCGGTGCGCGGAGAAAGATCGCGGCCGTAGGTACCGAGATTGATACCGCTCAGAACGATCTCCTTGTAGCCGGTATCGGAGAGGCGCTGGATTTCGGCGAGCACTGTCACGACGTCCAGGCTTCGGGATCTGCCACGGACTGAGGGAATCACACAGAAAGAGCAGCGAGAATTACAGCCGTCCTGGATTTTAAGTGTGGGGCGGGTGTGATTCCCTTCTCCGCCGAGAACAGGGGCAACGAGAACATCGCGGAGACGGGAGATGTCGCCGGATAAAATTGGCGCGGAGCGCCGCCTGGGGAGTTCCGCCGGTTGGAGCAAGGAAAGCGGAACGAATCCGCCAGTCGAAGCGCTTGCCAGATCGTCGCTGCGCAATCCGCGTACAAGAAACGGGATTTGCGGTTTGTGGGAATTGCCGACGACGTAGGAAACACCAGAAAGAGCCGCTAGTTCTTCGGGATCACGTTGGGCGTAGCAGCCGGTGACGATGATCCGCGCTTCGGGGTTGGCCGCATGAATTTTGCGGATGGCATCGCGGGCCTGGGCGTCTGCAGCGGCGGTGACGGTGCAGGTGTTGACGACGACAATTTCGGCGGTGGATAAATCAGTGGCGACCGAGCAGCCTTGCTCGCGGAGCTGACGCTCAATGGCGGCACCATCGGCTTGGGTAGCGCGGCAACCGAATTGTTCGATGTGAAAGGTGGACATTGGGATCGGACGCAAATTGTATTTAACCATAGCGGGGACAGGAGACGAAGCTCCCAGGTGAGAATAGGGCGAGAGTCAGAACGCGGTCCGGCGCATATCTGGATGTGCCAAATTGCCGGGTATTTCACCCAGGGTGCGCAAATAACGGCCCGAGTGCTGACGGAGTTCGAGAACCGATCAGGAGACCGGCAGTTTAGGCTTGCGCCATACGGCGCTGAAAGGTCAGCAGGATGAGGTCGGCGCGGCGGCGGACACCGAACTTGTTCAGCAGGTTCGAGACGTGAAACTTTACAGTGCGCTCGGCGATGTTGAGTTTGCTCGCGATTTCTTTGTTCGAAAGGTTCTCGAGCAAGGAGTCGAGCACTTCCTGCTCGCGGCGGCTGAGATTTGTGATCGATTCGGTCTTGAGACGCCGGCCCTGGCTCGTCAGGATCGAGTCGACGAAACCGGACAGCACGGAACGCGGAACCCAGAACCCGCCCTGCGAAACCAGCGGAAGCGCACGGGCCAACTGGTCGCGGGCTTCGGCATAGGAAAGAATCCCTTTCACACCGAGTCGCAGCAGCGAATAGGCGTTGGCATCGTTGATGGCATCGCCAACGACGATCAAGCGTGCATCCGTGACGCGTTCAAGAATATTGGTGAGTAGTGCCCCGGTAGCCTGGCGTGCGGCGTGCGCGTCGATGACATAGACCTGCGCCTTAGGGGGCTCAAGGTTTCGAAGATCGGGAGCCAGCGTAGATTCAAGCTGCTTGGCAATGACCTTAAACTGAGAGGCTTTGCCGAGAAGACGCTCAAATTCAGTAAGCACCAGAGGGTGCGGAGACAGGAGACAGACTGTGAGTTTCGGAGACATTCGTTTGGTAGCCACTGTCCTTGAGGGTAGAGAAAGGCGGGGCAAGGGGCAAGGTCCTTGAGGACAGATGTTCACGAACTGTTACTGACAGATAAGGCGTATTTTAAGGGGGTTGGAGGGCATCTAATAGCCATTCAGTGTGGAAGGCTGTCGAGACGGGCGGAAATATCAGTAAAATAAGGGGATAGTTTACGGCGTGGGGCCGAGGGGACACGAGTCGGCCGTGCCACCCTGTCAGAGCAGGAAATTGAGGACGCGGACGGAATGACAAATTTGCGGGAGTCGGAAAAGGCGCTGCGGGAGTTGCTGGCGGAACGCATCCTGGTGCTGGATGGCGCGATGGGCACGATGCTGCAGCAACGGGATCTGACCGCGGCGGACTTCGGGGGAAATGCACTGGAAGGCTGTAATGAGAACTTGGTGCGCACGCGCCCCGATGTGGTACTCGACATTCACCGCAAGTATTTTGAGGCGGGTTCGGACATTGTAGAGACCAATAGCTTTGGTTCGACGCCGCTGGTGCTAGCTGAATATGGGCTCGAAAAGGATGCCCATTTACTGAGCAAGCGATCCGCGGAGCTCGCTAGACAGGCTGCGGATGAGTTTTCTACGGTAGCGAAGCCGCGATTTGTCGCTGGGTCGATGGGACCTACGACAAAGGCCATCACCGTGACCGGCGGGGTCACGTTTGAGGGGTTGCTCGATTCCTATTACGTGCAGGCGAAAGGACTCGTCGACGGCGGGTCAGACCTGCTGCTCGTCGAGACTTGCCAGGACACACGGAATATCAAGGCGGCGATACTGGCGATCCAGAAATATTCCAGGGAAATCGGCCTGGCAATTCCCTACCTGGTTTCGGTAACGATTGAACCGATGGGGACGATGCTGGCAGGGCAGACCGTAGAAGCAATGTGGGCTTCACTACGGCATGCGCATCCGTTGGCATTTGGCATGAATTGCGCGACAGGGCCGGAATTTATGACGGACCACATCCGGACGCTGAGCGCAACGTCGGGAGAGTTTGTCTCGTGCTATCCGAACGCCGGGTTGCCAGATGAAGAAGGGAAATATCTCGAAACACCCACGACGCTCGCCGCGCAGCTTGAGAAATTTGTGAATCATGGCTGGCTGAATATTGTCGGCGGATGCTGCGGAACTACCGAAAAGCACATACGGGCAATTGCGCAGATGGTTGAAGGCAAAAAGCCTCGGGTCAGGCCCGCCGAACCGCATCGCGCGGTCTACTCCGGAGTCGAGACGATCGAGGCTGACGATCAGACGAGGCCGCTACTGGTGGGTGAGCGGACAAATGTGATCGGGTCGCGGCTATTCAAGAATCTGATGGCGGAAGAGAAATTCGAAGAGGCAACGGAAATTGCACGGAGGCAGGTGAAGGGTGGTGCGCACATTGTCGATGTATGCCTGCAAAGCACGGACCGCGACGAAAAGAAGGATATTCCGCCATTTTACGACAAGCTGATCCGGAAAATTAAGGCGCCGATCATGATCGATACCACGGACCCGACGGCGGTCCAGCTGGCACTGACCTACTGCCAGGGCAAAGCGATTATCAATTCGATCAATCTCGAAGACGGCGAAGAGAAATTCGAGAAGGTAGTTCCGATCGCCCACGATTTTGGCGCGGCAATCGTCGTTGGCTGCATCGACGAAGATCCGGTACAGGCGCAAGCGTTCACGCGAGAACGGAAACTGGCGATTGCCCAGCGCTCCTACAGTTTACTGACGACAAAATACGGCATGGCGCCCGAAGACATCATTTTCGATCCGCTGGTGTTCCCATGCGCGACGGGGGACGAGAATTACATTGGTGGCGCAGTCGAGACGCTCGAAGGGATTCGGTTGATCAAGCAGGCGTTACCGGACACACGCACGATCCTTGGGATTTCGAATGTGTCGTTTGGATTGCCCGCGGGCGCTCGCGAAGTGGTGAACTCGGTATTTCTGTACTACTGCACGAAAGCGGGCCTGGATCTGGCCATCGTGAATACGGAGAAGTTAGAGAGATTCGCATCGATTCCGGAACACGAACGGCGATTGGCTGAAAACGTGTTGTTCCAGCATGCGCCGAAGGATGTGCCTGCGGATCATCCGCGCGCGGAGTTGTTCCGCAACGTGCCGTCTGATTGGCGACTGCAGTCGAAAGAACAGAAGGCAGCGATCAATAATTACCACATCGTAGCGATCACCGAGCATTTCCGGATGGCAACGAAGAAAGAAAAAGTGAAGACCGAGGATTTGCCACTCGATCAGCGTCTGGCGAACTACATCATTGAGGGAACGCGAGATGGCCTGGTTGAGGATCTGGAGAAGAAGCGGGCAGAAGGCGCAAATCCCCTGGCAATTATCAATGGGCCGCTGATGGACGGGATGGCCGAGGTAGGCAGGCTCTTCAACGCGAATGAGTTGATTGTCGCGGAAGTGCTGCAGTCAGCCGAAGCGATGAAGGCGGCGGTGAATCATCTGGAACAGTTTATGGAGAAGGCCGACACGGCGAAGCGCGGAAAAGTGGTGCTGGCCACCGTCAAAGGCGATGTGCACGATATCGGGAAAAACCTGGTGGAAATCATCCTGAAAAATAACGGATTCGACGTGGTGAATCTGGGAATCAAGGTGCCGCCGGAGGATTTGATCAAGGCATTTCTGGCGCACCAACCAGATGCGATTGGGCTGTCGGGATTGCTGGTCAAGAGCGCCCAACAGATGGTGATTACCGCGAATGACCTGAAGGATGCGGGAATTGAGGTGCCGCTTCTGGTAGGTGGCGCGGCACTCAGCGCGAAATTCACCCAGTCCAAAATTGCTCCGAACTATGGCGGAGCAGTCTGCTACGCGAAGGATGCCATGACGGGTCTGCGGTTGATGAATGAGTTGATGGACCCCGCGACGCGCGAACGTGTGATCAGCGAACAACGGGTTTCAAATGATGGATTGACGGTGCAGACCACCGTGAAAATCCTGGAAAAACCGAAAGTGGATCGATCGCCGAAGGTTCGAACGGACTTGCCGATACCGGGCGTGGGATATCTGGATCGCAAGGTGCGGCTGGTGCCGGATTTGCGCGAAGTGTGGAGCTACATCAACCCGTTCATGTTGTATGGGCGGCACATGGGCTACCGTGGGGATTTCGAAAAGCGGCTGGCGGATCGCGAGGCAAAGGCCGTCGAATTATTCAACGAGATGGAAGAAGTAAAAAACGAAGCAGCGACATTCATGAAGGTGCGAGCAGTTTGGCAGTTCTTCGAGGCAGAGTCCGAAGGCGAGTTTCTGCATTTATTTGCACCAGGCGGAACAGAGCCCATCAATACATGGCATTTTAAACGCCAGGCGGGCGGAGATCAGCTCTGCCTGAGTGATTATGTCCTGCCGCCGAAGGATGGAAGGCGCGATCACGTGGGAGTGTTTGTCGTAACGGCGGGAGAAGGCGTGCGCGAGCGAGCGGAAAAGGCAAAACATGATGGATTTTATTTCAAATCGCACGGGTTGCAGGCGCTGGCGATTGAAACTGCAGAGGGGTGCGCCGAGTGGCTGCATCGCCGGATGCGCGAGGATTGGGGATTCCCCGACCCGGCGGATATAACGATGGCCCAGCGGTTTACTTCGCGGTACCGCGGGAAGCGCTACAGCTTCGGGTATCCGGCGTGCCCGGATCTGGAAGATCAGGCTAGCATCTGGAAATTGCTGCAGCCGGAAGAGATCGGCGTGCAGTTAACGGACGGATTCATGATGGATCCGGAGGCGAGTGTGAGTGCGATCGTATTTCAGCATCCGGATTGCTCGTATTTCAGCGTGGGCGAGAGTTCGGAAAACTCGTAGAATCAGACGCCAACCAAAAAAACGGGCAGTCCGCGATGTTCGCGACGTGCCGTTTTCTGGAATTTGTTCTCGCTTACCAGGCGCGCCCGGCGGCAAACGTCTCTCTGACGACACCCGCTTCGCCTTTTTCCCGCAGGAGATATTGGTCATAAATCCAGGCGTATGTTTTTTCCAGGCCATCCCGCAGTGGCGTGTCCGGCTCCCAGTTTAAATATTTCTTAATGAGACTATTTTCGCTGTTTCGTCCGTTCACACCCTTTGGCGCCGAGAGATTGTAATTCCGTTTCAGTTTGACTCCAGCAATATCTTCTACAATATCCACCAGGCGGTTGATCGTGACTGCTTCAGTAGAACCAAGGTTAATCGGTTCGAGAATACCTGAGTCCATGATGAGCTGTACGCCTTTGATGCAATCGTCCGCATACATGAAACTTCTGGTCTGCTCCCCGGAACCCCATATTTCAATTTCCTGAGTTCCACCGAGTTTGGCTTCGATCACTTTGCGGCAAATTGCCGCGGGTGCCTTCTCGCGGCCGCCAAACCAGGTACCCCAGGGTCCGTAAACGTTATGAAAACGAGCCACCCGGGTGTAGAGACCGAAGTCCTCTCGGAAATGACGGCACATGCGTTCTGAAAAGAGCTTTTCCCAGCCGTAACCATCTTCGGGCTGCGCGGGGTAGGCATCTTCTTCCTTGAGAGAGGGTGCTTCAAATGTGGTCTGTTTATCCGCGTTATATACACAAGCGGAAGAGGAATAGAAGAATTTCTGGCATCCGTGCTTCTGGGCGGCTTGCAACATGTGGGTATTGACGAGTACGGATAGCATGCAAAGCGCCTTGTTATTCTCGATAAAACCCATCCCGCCCATGTTGGCGGCAAGATTATAGATTTCGTCAGCGCCTCTGGCAGCCGTTTCACAGTTTTCCAGAAAATTGAGGTCCAGGGACAGGTTCTCGACGTCATCAAAACGCTGATACCACTCATCAAGGGGTTTTATATCCACGGCACGAATCCGCTGATAACCCAACTTGCGGAACTCTGCCACCAAGTGGCCTCCGATGAAGCCTCCTGCGCCCGTCACCAAAACTCGATTATGGCTGCGCACTCTGAATCCCCCTCACCGCAATATGGTATATCCATCTAATCGCAAAGTGGCGGAAACTTGATGAAAGCTCGGTAATAATCAAACATACGTTTCACTACTGCCAAAGACCGGGGCGTTTGGGCGGGAAATCAAGAACTCCAAGCGTAAGCCCTCTATAGGCCTCCCTCAAGGGTTTGATAGAGCGGCAAATGCTGCTAGCGGACTCTCCCGAATGCACACGCAAGAGCTCAATATCATCGTCTTATTTCTTTCCTTCTGAACCTTAAATATCAATACGTGGATCCCCTTAGCTCGGGCGCTCACTCAGAGCCAGGTTCGCGGATCCACCGCCTGCCCTTTCAACAGCCCGTACGGGTCATGGACAGTGGACACATGGGAATTGGCAGGAACTAAATCGACGAGGTTGGGGAAGCTCTTGTAGGGTTCGAACCATAAGTTAATGACACGCACGAATGGCCGCCCGCGTCTAAAAAATGAGAGTTGAGGTCAAAATGAAAACTTTGTACCTGATGGTAATCATCACTGCCACACTCGCACTCGGCGCGGGTGCGCAGGAGCCTGCTCCGCCAACTGGGGATGTGCCACAGCAGAGGCAGGGCGGCGGTCGAGGACAGGGGGAGAATGGGCCGCGGCCGGTCATGGGCAAGATCACGTCGATCACCAATGGCACGTTGCTCATCAGCAAGCAAGACGGTCAAACGGTGACCGTGAAACTGACCGATCAGACTCAATTTCGGAAAGACGGGAATCAAGCTACAGCGGCCGACTTCAAGGTGGGCGATACGGTAATGGTACGCGGTGAACTGAATGCAGACCAATCGATATCGGCAAGATTGATCGGAACGAGAACGGGCGGACCGGGTGGTGGGGTAGGTGGCAGACCTGGTGGAGGGCCTGGCGGATGGCAGGCGGGTACTTTGGGTAAGGATTATGTGGCCGGCGAAATAAAATCCATCAACGAAGCAAAATTGACGATATTGCGGACAGACAACGTGACACAGACGATCGAGTTGAATGAAGAAACCTCGCTGCGCAAAGGAAGGGAAAGTGTCACGATGGCGGACGTGCACCCTGGGGATCATGTGATGGCACGCGGCGCGTTGCAGAATGACGTGTTCGTTCCGAAGAGTGTTATGGTCATGAACGAAGAACAATGGAAGCGGATGCAGGAGATGGCCGCGCAAAGCGGGACGCCCAAAACCCCGGTTTCGGATGTGCCTGCGCAAGCAACGCCTGTGAAACCTCAGGAGTAAGTGTTGAAAGTTGTGCTCCGCGTAGGACTGGTGTTGGTGTGCCTGGTGATGATCGGCGCGATTCTGTTCGTTTGTCTCACCAGGGCGCAGGAAGCGCCGCCTCCACCTGCGACAGCGTTTCAAATCACTGGAACGGTCAAGAATGGAAAGACGGTCCTGCCAGGGGTAACCGTTACTGCATCGAATACTCTCACCGGGAAAAAAGTTAGTGTTGTGACTGCGGTCGACGGATCGTTCACGCTGAAAAATTTGCCGCGTGGACGATATGTGGTGAAAGTCGAGTTTATGGGGTTCGCCTCCCAGACTCAGGAAATCGTACTGAACCCGCAGACCCCAGCCGGCAAAGTTGATGCAGAGTTAATCCTCGCTTCACGACAACAAGCGGAACAGCCTGAACCGTCGAGCGCAGCCACGGCCAGAAATCGGGGATTCCAAAATCTGGCGGTAGATAACTCACTTGCTGGCGAAGGTATGGCGGGATCCGGGCCGACAAGCAACGGCGGAACTGTTAATGCGAGCGATTTATCCAGTTTGCCGATGAACGGTGCGGGGACGGATATGGCAACGGAATCGGTCGCTATCGCTGGGACACAAGGACGAACGCAAGATTTTGGAAACGGTAATGAAGACGAATTGCAGCAGCGAATGCAGCAGTATCGCGACCGTGTGCAGCAAAACGGAGGGGGATTTGGATTTTCCGTGCCTGGCGCGGGACCAGGAGGTGGCCCGGGCGGTTTTGGAGGCGGTGGTGGGCCCATTGCGTTCGGCCGGATGGGGCGCGGATTTGATATCAACAAACCACACGGATTTTTGTATGTACAGGACGACAATGCGGGGCTCGATGCGGACTCGTATTCATTGAGCGGGCGAGAAGCGCAAAAAGCCAGCTACAACACGTTGCGGTTTGGCGCGTTCGTCGGTGGACCGCTGAAAATTCCGAAACTTTTCGATTTTAGCAAAAGCACGTTTTATTCCGTCGGCTGGAATGGGACGAGGGGAAGTACGCCTTACGATCAATTCAGCACGGTTCCTACCGTTGCGGAAAGAGGCGGGAACTTCTCGGGACTGACGGACAAGAACGGCACAACGATCCCGATATACAACCCGAAAACCGGCGAACCGTTCCCAGGCAATATTATTGATCCGAGTCAGTTCAGTCCCGCTGCGGTGGCATTGCTGAACTATATTCCCTTACCAAATCTGCCGGGAACTACGCAAAACTATCATTACATTACGTCCGCTGCGAACGACACCGATGCATTCAGTCTGCGGCTGATTCACAACTTTTCTGGAACCAGACCAGGAGCGGGACCTGGTGGCGGACGCGGCGGGGGTCGTGGGCCCCGGAACAATATCAATTTCGGACTGAACTGGTCCCGGTCGGAGAGCGTTCTTGAGGGGCCGTTCCCTTCCTTGGCGGGCAGTACCAACACGCAGGGGCTCAATGCAAGCGTTCGCTGGATTTATGGAAAAGGGAAAATCACAAATAACCTTGGCCTGATCTACAACCACAACCGAGTGGCGACGACAAATCTCTTCTCGAATGTTACCGATGTCGCGGGGAATGCGGGGATCACAGGAATTTCAACAAATCCATTCGATTGGGGACTGCCCGGAACAAGTTTCAATTCGTTTACTGGATTTAGCGATCCGACGCCCAGCCGGGAGCTGGATCAGACTTACACGATATCTGATGGGGTGGTGTGGAACCGTGGAAAGCATAATTGGCGATTTGGAGGAGATTACCGTCGAATCTCGCAGAATTTCCAATCAG
Organism: Candidatus Acidiferrales bacterium; assembly: GCA_963723725.1. Lineage (GTDB taxonomy): Bacteria > Acidobacteriota > Terriglobia > Acidiferrales > UBA7541 > Acidiferrum. The sequence goes on along the minus strand of CAVRSA010000003.1, from coordinate 63,761 downwards.
CGAGGAATGCGGAAGGAAGTTTTGTGTTCACAGGCTTTGCAACGGGGGAATATCTGCCCGGCAGCACGCAACCGGTCACGGGCACAGGAAGCGATTTTGCCGATTACCTCATCGGATTGCCGCAACAGACGAGTCTGCAATCGGGAACAAGCTCCTACAAGTTCCTGTCGAACGCCTACGACTTTTATGGCCAGAATGACTGGCGCATTCTGGCGAATCTCTCCCTGAATTTGGGATTGCGCTACGAATACAACGGCCCGTTCGTTGAATCGCAGAACCACATTGCAAATCTGGACGTCTCGCCGGGGTACACCAACGCGGTGCTGGTGCTTCCCGGACAGACGGGGCCGTATTCAGGGACCTTCCCAAGGTCGCTTGTACGAGCCGACCGCAACAATTTTGGTCCGCGGGTAGGAATTGCGTGGAAGCCGATGGCGCAGACAGTCGTTCGCGCTGGCTACGGAATCAATTACAACCTGGCGCAGTACGGCGTGTTTATCCGGAATTTTGCGTTCCAGCCCCCTTTTGCTGAAACGTCGACGAACATCAGTTCCCTTGCCAATCCGCTGACACTCGAGAATGGATTTCCCGGCACCATACCAGGAGAAGTAACGAACAACTACGCGCTGGATCCGAACTACCGGCTGCCTTACGTGCAAATCTGGAATCTGGACATTCAGCGGCAGTTACCGATGGGGATACAACTCAACGTTGGTTATAACGGGTCGAAAGGCACGCGACTGGATACGGAGCGCGCACTCGTCGCAGGAGGGCAGCCGTTTATCTACGAATCGTCGGAAGGAAATTCGAGCCTGAATGCGGCGTCGGTGCGAGTAAGGAAACGGATGGCCAAGGGCTTGGGGATCAGTCTAAGTTACGTATTCATGAAATCGCTCGATGATGCGTCCTCAGTTGGCGGAGGCAGCGTCGTTGTGGCGCAGAACCCCTACGACATTTCCGCCGATCGTGGACTTTCTACCTTTGATCAGACTCAGAAGTTTACGGGAACATGGATGTACGATTTGCCATTTGGCGATGGCAAACGCTTTCTGACGCACGGCCCCCTGTCTCATGTATTCGATGGATGGCAATGGAGCGGGGATTTCACAATAGCTTCGGGATTTTATTTTTCCCCCCAAGTGCTGGGGGCTTCGGTCGACATCAATCGAGGTGTGAGCGGCTCGGTCCGCGCTAACATCCTTCCGGGGGCGAAGATTTCGCTGGGTAACCCGAGCACCGCAGAATGGTTCAATACGGCCGCCTTTTGCGCACCCGGGCCCACCTGCGTCAACCCGGCAGGATCCACGTACGGGGATGCCGGCCGCGATATCATTGAGGGCCCTCCCCAATTTACCTTTGATATGGCCATGAGCAAGACCATTACCATCAAAGAGTCGCGCGCACTCGAATTGCGGCTGCAGGCAACAAATATCTTCAACACCCCGTACTTTTCCAGCATCAACACGGTTGTGAACGCAAGCAACTTCGGACAGGTCACCGGGGTGGCCAACATGCGGCGAATAACGATGGTAGCGAGATTCCGTTTTTAGGAAATGAGAATGAAGCAACGAAACAAACTCGTGGGGATCCTTGGCGCAGGACTGCTGGTGTGCTTGCTGACATTAAGTCTGGTGGCGCGGGACAAGGATGGATCGGGACAGCAGCCGGCCCGTCTGCGTGTCACGACTGAATTAGTGCTGGTAAACGTAGTTGTCCGCGACAAAAAAGGAAATGCGATTTCCAATCTGAAAAAGGAAGATTTCACGGTATTTGAAGACGGGCAGAAACAGCAGATCTCGAGCTTTGATTTTGAGAATGTGAACGCGCTGACGACGGCCGGAACGGCGGGGCCGACAGTGACGGGTGCAGCAGGAACAACCGGTTCGCTTTTGGGCCCTGCGGCACAGACGACACTCGAGGCCAAAGACCGGCGGTTGATGCTGCTTTTTTTTGATTTTTCCGCAATGGAGCCGGACGACATCGATCGCGCAGTGGAGTCGGCGAAAAAGTTTGTGCAAACGAAGATGCAACCGGCCGACATGGTGGCGATCGTCTCGCTTGCGACTTCGTTGAACCTGGATCTGGATTTTACCGATGACCGGACAAAAATACTGGCGAAACTTGCGGCGTATAACAGCAGCGAAGGACAAGGGTTTGAGAATGGAACGACAGGCAGCGCCGAGGGTTCTGCGGAAACCGGCGGCGCATACACTCCGGACGATACCGATTACAACACCTTCAGTGCAGATCGAAAGCTCCTGGCACTGGAGTCCGTCATGCAGGCGGTAGGAACGATTCCGCAGAAGAAGAACCTGATTTACTTCAGCAACGGGATTACGCAATCGGGGGTCGATAACCAATCGGCGCTGCGAACAGCTACTGCGGCGGCGGTAAAGGCAAACGTCTCCATTTATCCTGTCGATGTGCGGGGACTGCAGGCATTTCCCCCGGGCGGCGAGGCGCAGGCAGCCAGTTTGCACGGACAATCGGCATACAGTGGCGCGTCGGTACTGAACGATTTGAATGGAAATGCGGCGTCGCAAGAGACGTTGTACACCATGGCGGCAGATACTGGCGGCAAGGCGTTCATGGATACGAATGATCTCGGTGGCGTGTTTTCACAGGTGCAGAAGGATAGTTCGGTCTATTACGTATTGGGATTCACCAGTACAAACCACGCGCAGGATGGGCGATTTCGAAAATTAAAAGTGACTGTAAACCGCCCTGACGTGAAAGTAGAAGCGCGCGCAGGGTATTATGCCGACCGTGATTACGAGCACATGAAGAAAGAGGATCGCGAAGAACAGCTGCAGGATGAACTGCTCTCGGAGATGCCGCGTACCGACGTCGCTGTCTATGCAGGAATGGCGTATTTCCGGCAGGATGAATCGCATTACTACCTTTCCGTTTCGCTGGTGGTTCCGGGGTCACAGATCCCGTTTGTGACCGATAAAGATAAGGACAGCGCGACGATCGATATCATTGGAGAAGTGCTCGAGGGAGGAAAGGCCCCGGTCGGGAGATTACGCGATACGGTGAAACTCGCGGTAAATAGCGGGCAGCAAGTGCGACGGAAAAATGTCCAATACAACACCGGATTTGTACTGGCACCCGGTAATTATCACCTGAAATTCATCGTGCGCGAAAACCGCAGCGGGAAGATGGGCTCGTTTGAGACCGATGTACGCATTCCGGATTTGCGGAAGGTTCCCTTACGGATGAGTAGTGTCGTCTTGAGCAGTCAGAGAGTTCCAGCGACGCAGAAGAAAAAAACGTTTCAGCCCCTGGTCAGCGAACAGACGGAACTCGTGCCAAGTGTGACGCATGTGTTCACCCAGGATCAGCAACTGTATCTGCAATACGAAGTGTATGATGCGGCGAAAAGCAAGGGGAACGAAGGTGGAACCAGTGGCAGCGGAGATAAATCGCCGAAGGGTGCCATTCGCGTTCTGACCAGCATCGAGTTTTTGCAGGGAGACGTCAAAGTGTACGAGACCAAGCCAGTTGTGGCGCAAGAAGTCACGGCAGCAGACCGGCACGCGGTCATTTTTCAGATGCAAGTATCGCTGCAATCATTAAAGCCGGGATTTTATACCTGCCAGATCAATGTGATCGACGATGTCGGAGGAAATTACTCCTTCCCGCGGTGGCCGATTCTGATTCGAACAACGAGTCCGGAAAACGCTGATGCCGGCAAACCAGCGGGAAATGACTGATTCCGGTCGCGTTGTCTACCTTCGCGTGTTCACTCTTCCTCGACGATAGCCAGATCCCACGGCTCGATCGTGAATTTCCCGTCGTGATCCAGGTTGGTTTGGGAGAGCAGCTCCCTGCCGCGCGCATACGGATAGCCAGACGGAGCGCCCAACGATCGTGCGACAGTCAACACACACCGGAACCACGGGAGCGATCGAAATCAGTGAGCGCCGGCGGCCCGGGACAACTCCTGCAGCTTGGATCCGTCAAACTTCAGACGAGCCGCTGCGATGTTTTCCTCGAGATGCTCTACGCTCGATGTACCGGGAATGGGTAATATTACGGGAGACTTTGCTAACAGCCACGCAAGAGCAAGTTGAGATGGGGTAGCTTGCCATTGGCTGGCCAGACGAGCTAGCGGGCTGTCAGTTCCTGAGAGTTTGCCAGCGGCCAGCGGGAACCAAGGAATGAATGCAAGATTGTGCTTCTCGCAATATTCGAGAACATCTTCTGAATTGCGATCCGTCATACTGTAGCGGTTTTGGACACTGACAATTGGGACAATGGATTGGGCGTGCTGAATCTGTTTCAGGCTGACTTCCGACAAACCGATATGCCTTATTTTTCCTTCTGATTGCAGGTTCTTGAGAGTGCCCAGCTGATCCTCAGCGGGAACCTTCGGATCGATTCGATGCAGTTGATACAGATCAATCCGGTCCAGGCGCAGGCGGCGAAGGCTCCCTTCACACGCTGTTCTGAGATGCTCCGGCTTACCATTTTCGACCCACTTGTTTGGGCCAGGCCGGTCAAAACCACCCTTTGTGGCAATTACGAGACCAGAAGGATAGGGGTGCAGCGCTTCCGCAATTATTTCCTCACTTACGTTTGGGCCGTAAGAATCGGCCGTGTCGATCAGATTGATTCCGAGTTCCACGGCACGGCGCAAAACCTGGATGGCTTGGTTCGACTCTTGGGTTCGCCCCAGACGCCGTCACCGGTGATTCGCATGGCGCCAAAACCCAAGCGCGTAACGCGAAGATCATTTCCTATCACAAATTCGCCAGCAGCCGAGGCAAGCTCGCGAGTGCCTTGCGGGTTTTCTTGGTCATCACGCATGTGCTGTTCTCCTTGTCCTTACCAGCGTTTGATGTACGAACTGCCGCGAATTGATACGTCTTCTTCTGAGGTTCTGGGCAGTCATACGGAAAGTGGGTGGAAGTCCCCATCGGGGGGTGCGCGATTTGGCGGATTCCTCCGATTTCAGGAAGCCAAAGCCGCAGTCACATATAACATCTTTGTTTTCAGTGACTAAAAAACAAGAATACCACGCCGGAGGCCGCGCTTTGGAACGAGACGTGCGCTATAGAGTCCGGTACTGTCTCGCCTAATTGCAATCCGCAAGGCACGCCATCAGGAGCTTTCCGATGAATAAGCTAAATTCCGACGCACTTGCGTACCATTTTGGTAACCGCCCGGGGAAGATCGAAATCTCTCCGACAAAGCCATGCCGAACCCAAAGAGATTTGAGCCTGGCCTATACGCCGGGTGTTGCAGTTCCCTGCCTGGAAATCCAACGAACGCCGCATGACGCCTTCAAATACACCGCGCGAGGAAACCTGGTTGCGGTGGTGACGAACGGCACCGCGGTGCTGGGTTTGGGAAATATCGGTGCACTGGCAGGGAAACCTGTGATGGAAGGAAAAGCAGTTCTGTTCAAGAGATTTGCCGACGTCGATGTATTCGACCTGGAAGTGGATACGCTCAATCCCGACGATGTAATCAAAGTGTGCCAATTGCTCGAACCGACATTTGGCGGAATCAATCTCGAAGACATAAAAGCGCCGGAATGCTTCTACATCGAGGAAACCTTAAAGAAAACGATGAAGATTCCGGTGTTTCACGACGACCAGCATGGAACCGCAATTATTTCGGGCGCCGCTCTCTTAAATGCCCTGGAAATTGTGGGTAAGCCAATCGATAAAGTACGGGTTGTATTCAATGGCAGCGGAGCGGCCGGAATTGCGTGCGCGGAGCATTATGTGCGGCTCGGCGTAAAGCGGGAAAACATTCTGATGGCCGATACCAAGGGCGTAATTTACGAGGGGCGAACGGAAGGGATGAACCCGTACAAGGCACGCTTCGCGCAAAAGACCGAACTTCGCACCTTGGCTCAGGCGGTCGAGGGTGCGGATGTTTTCGCCGGGCTGTCTGTAAAGGGCGCATTTACTCCGGAAATGCTCCAGACGATGGCGGCGAGGCCCATTGTATTCGCCATGGCAAATCCTGATCCTGAGATTACCTACGAAGAAGCGAAGGCGGCCCGGAAAGATGTAATCATAGCGACTGGCCGCTCGGATTTTCCGAATCAGGTGAATAACGTTCTCGGATTTCCGTTCATTTTCCGCGGTGCGCTGGACGTGCGGGCAACCGCTATCAATGAAGAGATGAAGCTGGCCGCGACCCGGGCATTGGCGGCGCTGGCCAAGGAGGACGTGCCGGATTCTGTGTGCCAGGCGTATGGAGTGGAGCGGATGCGATTCGGGCCGGAATACATCATTCCGAAACCGTTTGATCCCCGCGTGCTGGTGTGGGAAGCGGCGGCCGTGGCACGGGCTGCGATGGAAACGGGAGTAGCCAGAGAACCGGTCGACCTTGGCGAATATCGCGAACGCCTGGAAAGACTGCTGGGCAAGGCGCATGAAATGATGCGACTGGTGATCCAGAAGGCGAGACTACGGCCGCGCAAGGTCGTGTTTCCTGAGGGCGAGAACGAGAAAATCCTGCGCGCAGCACACATTCTGGTGGAAGAGAAGATTGCCACTCCGCTCCTGATTGGCAATGCGGAAACAATCAAGGTTCGGGCTGCGGATTTGGGCGTGAATCTGGACCAGATTAAGGTGATCGATCCCGCCATCTGGCCGAAACGGGAAGAGTATATTGATGCGCTGTATCAATTGCGACAAAGGCGCGGCGTGACTTCTTCTGAAGCGCGGACGCTGATCACCAATCAGAACATTTTTGGATCGCTGATGGTTCATCTGGGAGATGCAGATGCATTGGTAGGAGGCGTGACCCAGCATTTTCCGGATACCATCCGGCCTGCGTTACAGGTAATCAAGCCGCGCCCGGGATTGCACCGTGTTTCTGGTCTGTATGTGATGGTAACCAGACGCGGCGATATGTATTTTCTGGCGGATTGCACCGTGAACATTGAACCGACAGCGGAAGATCTGGCTGAGATTGCTCTTTGCGCAGCAGAAACCGCACGCAGATTTAATGTGGAACCTCGTGTGGCCATGCTCTCATTTTCAAATTTCGGCAGCACAGCTCACCCGTTGACCGCAAAAGTAAGAAAAGCCGTGGAGCTGGTGCAAAAGTCGGATCCCACCCTGATGATCGATGGCGAGATGATGGCGGAAACAGCCGTAGTTCCGGAAATCATCGAGGAAACCTACCCGTTTTCAAAATTGCGTGGCGGAGCGAATGTGCTGATTTTTCCGGATCTGACGTCTGCCAACACCTGTTATAAATTGCTGGCACGGATCGGAGGCGCGGAAACAATTGGACCGATCCTGATGGGTATGTCAAAGCCGGTGCATGTGCTACATCGCGGTGCCGAAGTGGAAGAGATCGTGAATATGGCCGCTATTGCCGTGGTGGATGCGCAGGAGACAGAGGATCGAGCGGCCATCGAGAGCAGCCTGCCGACGCCGACTAAGACACGACTAAAAGTGGATATGGAAATTGACGCTGCAATCCCGACCGGGAAAACGCGATAAATAGCAGTCAGCAAGCCGAACTCAGGAGACCCTAACCGCAGCAAAGGTCAGTCAGCGGAAAGAATATGTTTCGCCGCGGAGAATAAAGAATCGGCCGTGGCGTCCGCGCGCACTGGGTTTTCGCCTGTGGCTGTAATGAGGATGGTCCTGCAACCAGCGCTTTTCCCCGCCGCAATGTCGGAGATCGTGTCACCAATCATCCAGGACTGCTGCAAATCAATCTTCAGCTCAGTCGAAGCCTCGAGCAACATGCCAGGGGCCGGCTTGCGGCATTCACACGACATGTCCCTGCCATGCGGGCAATAGTAGATTGCATCAATTCGCGCGCCAGCAGCGCCAAGTTCAATTTGCATGTGATCGTGAATCTCTCGCAGACGATCGATAGTGAGTAGGCCCTTCGCGACACATCGCTGATTGGTGACGACAACAACGAGAAAGTCGGCCTGGTTTAGACGAGAAATAGCGTCAGCAACATGGGGAAGAATTTCGAGGTCCTCCGGGCGGAGAATGTAACCCTCATCCGGAGCTTTTTTATTGATTACGCCGTCGCGATCGAGAAAGGCGGCTCTTTTCATCGAAGTAGTAAGATCCCTCAATTCCACGTGATCCGGTGAACTGCCTGATCCCAAGTATACAATCAAGACTGGCGGCGTTCGTCCGCCGCGGAGTACAGGACGGCAGCCCGCACAAGCCCACGGCAACAAAGCTACCGGATCACTTGTTCCGTTGTCGCGGATCATCACGACTGATTGGCAGTTATCGCTGCGACCCGCGATCGGGGCGAGCGGCAGCAGAGGAGCGATTCTCGGTGATGAGTTTCTGCTTTGGGCGAGCTGCGCCTTGCATGTTATCGAGATAGGTCACCACGCCGCGAAAAAGGCCTTCCGCAACCCGCTGACGCTGCGCTCCCTGAAACAGCAGGCTCTCATCACTGGCATTGCTGACAAACGATATTTCGGACAGAACCGCGGGCATATTAGCGCCAGTCAGAACGATGAAAGGTGCCTGCTTCACGCCGCGATTGGTTTCCTGACGACTGACAAGCTGAAGACGTTGCGAAAGCGAACTTTGCAGATCGGCGGCAAGCTGCTTTGATTCCGTCAGCTTTTCATTACGGGTAATTTTCTTCAGCAAGTCCGGAAGATTATGGAGCGAAGATTCCGCGAGAGCGTTTTCGCGCGTTGCCAGATCCCTCGATTCTCTTGAAGCGGCCAGGCTCACATAATACGTTTCCACACCGCGCGTTTGCCTGCTGTCACTGGAATTTGCATGTATCGAGATAAACAGGTCTGCGTTGGCGTCATTTGCGATCGAAGTCCGCTCTTCGAGCGGAACGTGGCGGTCATCCTTGCGTGTGTAGATCACTTCGGCGCCTGGAATATTTTCCTTGATGAGTTGACCAAGCCTGAGAGCTACGTCCAGGCAAAGATCCTTTTCAAGCAGCCCCTGCGGCCCGCTTGTGCCGGTATCGTATCCCCCATGGCCCGGGTCGATCGCGATACGAGTGATTTTCAGGCCCAACTCGCGAGTCAAGGAAAGCTGCGGGTCATAGAATGCGGATACGCCCTGTTGAGATTTTCTTCCCGCTTCTGAGGTCATATCCGAATTTGCACCCAGATTCGTGGCGGTCATCGTTTGCGAGTGAACATCGATGACAAGACGGTACGGATCAGAAAGCAAGCGGGCAGAAAAATCCTTCGCGCCATCCGCATCGAGAACAAGGCGGACCATATCATCCGTATTCTGCGCGGCTCGCACCCATTTGAGTACCCCGTCCGTTGCAGGAACGGTTTTGGATCCCACAGATGAGGCTAAACGTGAATTATGCAAATCAAAATAGATCCGATCGGGCGAACTGATCCGGGCGGATTCATATTGCACGGCGCTATCCAGCAGAACCACAACTTCGGCATCATTACCATTGTTCGGGACGGTAATGGCCGTAACGTTCGGCATTCCCCCGTTCGTTTTTGTGACAGCGGCCTGATTTGTTCCGAGTGAAACAGGAGTGATTTTTTCCTCTCTACCGAGTTCCGCCGCTTCCTGCGCGGACGGTCGTCACGCCCTGCCGCATTCTTTGGGTAATTTGCCTGACGGCCTTTGTAGGTAATGCGAAGCCGGCTGTCAGCAGAACAAGGATCAACGAACCTGTCCACATTCCCCATCGGGGCAGGCGCTTCGAAGAAGTCTGCTCGTAATTGAATTTGGGAGCAGGGGGGTTGTTTGTTGGTAGCGAGACTGGCGCCGCACTGACCGTTTTGGTTGGGTCCGGCGGCAGAGACGCGGCCGCGTGGCGCTGGCATCGCAATCAGCTTTGGACGAGATACGTTGACGGTTTGCAGGCTGCTGACGGCTTGTTCGACGAGATCCGAAGATAACGTTTCGGCACCGGCGGCATAACCTTCCATCAAAGTGCGGAAGCAGATCTTGTTAATGTTCCGCGGTATGCCCTGGCTGCGTTCCGCAATAAGGAGCAATGCATCCGGTTCAAATAAGGGTTTACCGGAATATCCTGCCACCTTCAGGCGGTGCCGAATATAGCCGGCCGTTTCCGCTGGAGTCAAGGTCTCCAGAAATTTGATCATGGTGATGCGCTGCAGGAGTTGCGCAAGTTCCTTCTTTTCGAGTTTCTGGCTGAGTTGCGGCTGCCCGGCCAGAACAATCTGCATCAGTTTGGCGTGCGGTGTTTCGAAGTTGGACAGCAAGCGGACCGTTTCGAGGACCGATTCGTCCAGATTCTGCGCTTCGTCAATGATGAGGACAAAGCGCCTGCCCGCGAGCATTTCCGCGAATAATATTTCATTGAGCCGGTTGTGCATGGCCACGATGCCCATGCCTGTCGAATCGACTCCTAATTCGTTCATCAGGTATTCAAAGAACTCGCGAGAGTTGCACTGCGTCTGGAAAAGGAAAACGGATCTGGCATTTTCGCGCAGACCCTCAAGGACCTGATGCAAGAGCGTGGTCTTGCCCATACCCGGTTCAGCGATAAGCGCCAGAAAACCACGGTCACCAAGGATCGCTTCGGTCAGTGAATCGAGCGCCTCGCAATGCGTGCGACTGGGGTACAGATATGCCGGGTCCGGCGTAACTCCAAAAGGCTGTTCTCGTAATCCATAAAAATCGAGAAACATGACTGCTCTCCATTGCAGGACCGGATGGTCTGAAATCCCCGCTGTGCTTCAAACTAGCGTTCCCGAACTGGCAGTAAACGCTCCCAAGTGGAGCGCTCAGTTGTGGGGGGAACAACAGCGAGCATCGATCGAGATTTCAGGGCCTGACCTTTCGGTCAGTCCATAATGTACTTGCGACATCGTCAGGATGCAACGTTTGAAGTCGGATACCTAAGGGAAATTCAAGTCTCTAGGGGAGGTATTTGGAGTTGCGGTTTGATTGCTTAGGTTGCGCTTTGGCTTCCTTTTTCGCGGCCTTCTTGTCCGCCTTACGCTGAGCCTTGGCGTTCTTTTCCATGGCCTTCTGCTGCCTCTTGGCAGCCTTGGTCCAGGCCTTTTGCTGCTGTTTGGCTATTTTGGCGGACTGCCCAGGTTTATCAGGGATGCTGTATTGCTGCGCATTGGCCGGCGCCGGCCAGATGAGGCCCAGGCTCGTGACGAGTAGCAATAAAGCGAGGCGCTTCATTCGTAGGTCCTTCTGTCTCTAACTATAGCAGGAGAAAAGGGTTTAGAGCAGACTGCTGCGGGTGATAGAGTGAACTCCAGTCGAGTCACCTGTTCCGAGGATCCAAGCGATGAAAATTACCGATGCGCAAGTCATTATCTGCTCACCAGGTCGCAATTTCGTAACCTTGAAGCTCATAACCGAAGACAAGCTCTATGGCCTGGGGGACGCGACACTCAATGGCCGCGAACTGGCAGTTGCCAGCTACCTTACCGATCACGTACTGCCGCTACTCGATCGGGCGCGATGCGCGAAAAATCGAAGACATCTGGCAGTACCTGTATAAGGGGGCATACTGGCGGCGCGGACCGGTGACCATGTCTGCCATTTCGGCGGTGGATACTGCGCTTTGGGATATCAAGGCCAAGAGTCTCGATACGCCGCTCTATCAGATTATCGGGGGTGCCTCCCGAGATGCGGTGCTGGTATACGGCCATGCGAGCGGTGGAAATATGGAAGAGACGGTCACGGCCGTTGCGGGATATCTGAAGCTCGGTTACAAGGCCATTCGAGCGCAATCGGGAATTCCAGGACTGGGCAGCACATACGGCGTCGGACGCGGTCAGATGCACTATGAGCCCGCGGAAAAAGGAGCGCCGCCGGAAAACGCCTGGTCGACCGAGAGATATTTGGATTTTGTGCCGCAGTTGTTTTCCCGGTTGCGCAAGGAATTCGGCCCGGACGTACATCTGCTACATGATGCGCACCACAGATTGACGCCGATCGAAGCCGCACGGGCGGGAAAAGAGCTCGAGCCCTATCATCTGTTCTGGCTCGAAGATCCTACACCTGCAGAGTTGCAGGAGAGTTTCCGGTTGATTCGCCGGCACACCACCACACCGCTGGCGGTCGGCGAAGTATTCAATTCGATTTTCGATTGCCAGCAGCTAATCGAGGAACAGCTCATCGATTACATTCGAACCACCGTTGTCCACGCCGGAGGGATCACCCACCTCAAGAAGATTGCGCACTTGGCAGAGCTGTATCAGGTGCGGACAGGTTCGCACGGAGCAACTGATTTGAGTCCTGTTGCCATGGCAGCCGCGCTTCATTTTGACCTGAGCATTCATAATTTCGGCATTCAGGAGTACATGCGTCATACGACAGAAACCGATCAGGTGTTTCCTCATTCGTACCGATTTGAGGATGGCTTGATGCATCCCGGCGAGGCCGCAGGACTTGGAGTGGACATCGACGAATCGCTCGCCCGGAAATATCCCTACGAACGCGCCTATTTGCCGGTAAACCGGAAACTCGACGGGTCCATGCATAACTGGTAACCGTCCGCTGGCAGATCCTCCCGCGAGCAACGCTGGTTCAGGTTGTAGCGAGGTCGAGACCCAGAAACTGACGGGCATTGGCAAAGCAGATATTTCGCACCATATCGCCAAGAAGATTGATGTCATTCGGAAGTTCGCCGCGCTCGACGTCGCGGCCGACCATGTCGCACAGGATCCGGCGAAAGTATTCGTGGCGCGGGAAGGACATAAAGGAACGGGAATCTGTCAGCATGCCGATAAAGCGCGAAAGCAATCCCACATTTGAGAGGGCATTCAACTGCCACTCGATCGCTTCTTTCTGATCGAGGAACCACCAAGCGCCGCCGAACTGGATTTTCCCGGCGATGGAACCATCCTGGAAGTTGCCGATGGCAGTGGCAAACACGTAATTGTCTGCCGGGTTCACGTTATAGATGATGGTTTTCGGTAGCGCATTTTCCTGGTCCAGGCGGTCAAGGTAGTTACAGAGTGGTGCTGCCTGGTTCCAGTCACCGATGCTGTCGAATCCGGTATCGGGGCCCAGCTGAAGAGCGAGCCTGGTGTTATTGTTCCGCAAAGCGCCGAGATGTAACTGTTTTGTCCAGCCCTTCTCGGCATCCAGACGGCCGAAGAACACCATGAGAAATGCGGCAAATCCTTCCTGATCTTCGGCACTCACAAGTTTGCCTGATCTTACCTGTTCGAAAATCCTGGCAGCCTCGGCTTCCGTGCAGAAATTTGCCGGGCAGCGAGGCAGACCGTGATCGCTCAGCCGGCAAGCGTTTGCGTGGAAGTAGTCGTGACGCTGCTTGAGGGCGTCGAGGAAGGATCTGAAATTTGAGATGTTGCTGTTGCTGGCCATCCCCAAGCGATCCACCCAGGCATTGAACTTTGCGGGCGTGTGTATGGTGAGCGCTTGATCGGGACGGAACGTGGGAAACAGGCGAAAGCCGAGGTTGCTCGCGGCAATTGTCTGGTGATGAGCGAGGTCGTTACAGGGATCGTCCGAGGAACAGATCCCGACAATTTTGAATTTACGGATGATCTGCTGTACGGAAAATTCAGAAGTCGCAAGCCTGGAGTTCACGTAATCCCAGATTCCGTTCGCGGTGTGTTCGTTGAGCAGGTCGTTGACGCCAAAGTAGCGCTTCAATTCGAGATGAGTCCAGTGGTAGAGCGGATTGCGAAGTGTGGCGTTCACCGTGCGGGCCCAAGCCAGGAATTTTTCATGCGGAGAGGCATTCCCGGTGCACAAGCGCTCTTCAATCCCATTGGCACGCATGGCTCGCCATTTGTAGTGATCACCCTCGAGCCAGATTTCCCACAAATTCGAAAAACGGCGATCAGCTGCTATATCAGCAGGCGAAAGATGCGAGTGGTAATCGAGGATAGGCTCCGGGGCAGCGTAGTTGTGGTAGAGTTGCCGAGCCGCGTCCGAATGCAGCAAAAAGTTGTCATGAATGAATTCCATTGACCTCTCTCAATCCCGCCTGAGACTACTAAAAGGTACCATTTTTGCCAATTTTCGCTGGGTAATTTGTGCACTTCTATTCTTCGGACTGACAAAGAACTACATGGATCGTCAGGTCCTTGCAGTTTTAAAAAATAACCTGCAACGTGATTTTGGGTGGAACGAAATTGATTACGGTAATCTGGTTTTCGCATTCCAGACTGCCTACGCATTGGGAATGCTGTTTGTCGGGCGATTGATCGACAGGCTTGGCACGCGAACCGGATACGCCGTGACAATCGCGTTCTGGAGCCTGGCTTCGATGGCGCATGGTTTGGCCACTTCCATCTCTGGTTTCCTCGCTGCGCGATTTGCCCTTGGTCTGGGCGAGTCGGGAGTGTTCCCTGCCAGTTTGAAAGCCGTAGCAGAGTGGTTCCCCAAGAAAGAGCGAGCCTTGGCCACGGGGATCATCAATGCAGGAACAAATGTGGGCGCGGCATTGACCCCGTTGGTTGTACCGCTCGTCTATGCCCGATGGGGCTGGCGGGGTTGCTTTTTCGCGGTTGGAGCGTTGGGATTTGTGGGGCTGGCATTCTGGCTGTGGATTTATCAGGATCCGGAAAAGCAGCCGAACTGTTCTGCAACGGAACTCGCCTATATTCAGAGCGAGCTCGATATCAATGTCCGCAAGCCACGATTAGCAGAGATCCTGTGGAATCGGCAGACATGGGCATTTGTCAGTGCAAAGTTCTTGATCGACCCGATCTGGTGGTTCTACCTGTTCTGGATTCCAGATTTTCTCGAAAGGCGCCACGGGCTGTCGCTGCGACAGATCGGGTTGCCTATTCTGGTGATTTATGTGATGGCAGACGTCGGCAGCGTTGCGGGTGGCTGGATTTCCTCCTTTTTTCTTCATCACGGAAGAACGGTCAATATGGCGCGGAAGACAGCACTGCTGATTTGCGCGCTTTCGATCGTGCCGATCATATTCGCGGCAAAAGTCGAGTCGACCTGGACTGCGGTCTTGTTAATCGGACTTGCTTCCGCAGGCCATCAGGGATTTTCGACAAATCTCATGACGTTACCTTCCGATATGTTTCCGGCAACGAGCGTTGCCTCTGTCGCGGGCTTTGGAGGAGCGGCGGGAGCGGTTGGCGGGATGCTCATTGCGCAAATTGTGGGACATGTTCTGCAGTGGACAGGAAGCTATACGATTCCGTTTTTAATGGCAGGATCCTCATATCTGATTGCCTTGGCTGTGATGCAGATACTTGCTCCAACTCTCGATACAGTCAGACTGCGTCCTCTATCCGCAGCTTCGTAGGTTAGAGCGCGCATGGACACTCTCCAGCCGAGACTTCTCGGATCGGGGATCGAAGTGTCTCGAAGTCTCATCGGGATTCAGTGCCTGCGGGCAGTCTTTAGTTACAACTACTTCTTCGGAGTGATCCGGTACGCACCGATGAGACGGGCAACCAGGACAGCAAGATAGAGGACTCCCAGGATTGCTTCGAGGACAGAGACTGCCCGGGCCTGCGCAGTCACGGGTGTAATTCCACTGGCACCAAGCGACGTCATGGTCCCGAAACTGTAATAAATAAAATCAAAACGGTCCGGAATGGCATTCAGGTTGGCGTGCGGATCGAGGTAGAACGCATGGGGCTCGAACACTGAAATAAACCCATAGACACTGGCAAAGCTAAACCCGACGAGCAGGTAAATGCACAACGCGCCAAAAATCGTCTCCCGGTTGGCTTCTTCCGTGGTAAAGACGTGACGAAAAATCACCACGACGATGACGACATCAAATGCGAAACTGAGGATGATATTAATGATCGACAGCGAACCGACGTGGATGATGGGAAGCAGAAAACGCTGCAGAATGGCTGGTATGGCCAGAACGAGTACAAAAATAGCAAGACGACGCCGGACGCTGGCGGCGTACACGCTAACAATGATTGCCGCACTTCCGAACGCACGAAACGCGATATAGCCGACGCGGTTGCTTTCCGCGTAGGGATACACGAGCAGCGTGCCCAACAGGAGCAAGAAAAGAAGAAAAAACCTGTGGCGGTCGAGACGAAACCAATATTTATCCGCAAGGATCATTCTGTCGAATAAGTGTATACAAGTTATCTCAGGGAAGTGAGATTTTTTGTTAGGCAACTAGAAACACATCAGGATTCGGCTGGCTTTTCCGCAATTCACTGATACCTGAGAGAGAGACTTGTTTAACCTCCACATCGGCAGTGGCCAGCATACGAGATGCTGATTGGCTCAGCCCATGGATCGGGTATTTTTACGACGGAGGCATCGTTTATCCCAGGCGGTGCGGCAGTCTAACAGGCTTCTTCATTTCGTATGGAGAGTTCTTCAGATTCGCCTGCGCCTCGGGCAATTGCATGTACTGCATCGAGCACTAGCTCTGTCTGGTCTTGCATAATCCAGTGACTGCTCTTGTCTGCAAGCACATGCCGTCCATTCGGCAGCCGTTTTGCCATGGCAATGTGCTCTTCCAAACGCTTCGCAGGAATTGAACTCGCCGAAAGTATGATTACAGGTTTATCGGTAAAGTTCCCGAGTTCAGCAACGCGGGCAGCCGCAGAAGGCAGATTTTCCAGTTGGCTGGCGATCGTGACGCAGAATTTTTCTTGCACCCAAAAGACCCGGGTCATGGCCCGCTCCTGCGGGGGAAGATTCCAGAATAATGGGCTTCGGACATCGCCAGAACCTTGTGGAGTGCCTCGACTGATCAGCCGCACGAAATAGTCCGCTATTTTTTTTGCCCCGGAGGTCAGCAGGAAGGCGATGAAGCGAATGAAGCCGACGCGCGCAAGCCATGCCGCGCGACGACATACCTTTGCTCCGATTTCGGCGCGCTTCTGGTCCTGTTCGGAAGGGTGGATTCCATTCCGCCGGGGCAACGGGATCCACCAGGACGACTCCGACAATCTTGTCGGGATGCCGTGCAGCGAAAAGCGGCATGGTAAGTCCACCGAAGGAGTGACCAACCAGGACGAACGGTCCAGCTATGGCAGCGCGTTCGAGGAGCAGGTTCAGTTCATCGACCATGCGATCGATGCTACGCGGATTGGGGCCTGAATCGCTCCATCCTAATCCGGCGCGGTCGTAGCTGATGACCCGATAGTATTTCGCGAGTTCGTCCCGGACTTCGTTCCAGCTGAGGACCGTGGACATCAGGCCTGCTTCGAGCAGGATTGTCGGATGTCCGTCTGCTTGCGGCTTTCCAGCCTCGAGCAAATGCAATCGATGAGTACCGAGATCGACGAGTCTTCCCGGAGGGGGATTTAGTTTCAGATCTCGGCGTGTCCCGATCTTTTGATAACCGATGCCCAGTACGCTGGCCAGCAGCAATGAACCAAATACCCAAATAAGTATGTGAAGCAAGTTATCGATCTCCCTGGAGTGTGGCGAACCTGGATAGAGGAACTTGCAAATAGCGATGAACATCCACCGCTGCACGAAATCCTGTCGTAGTGCAATCGCCTATCGAACGGCCGTTCAGAAAATTGCCGGCCAGCGAAAGTCCCGGCGCTTGCGGAAGAAAGTCGCGAATTTGCGCGATTCTATGCGTATGTCCGGCGGTGTATTGGGGCAACGCTTGCGGATACCTCCAGATCCTGCGGTCTGCTGGATCACCCGAGATTCCGAGAATCCTTGCGTTTTCCGAGTGAACGATCTGAGAAAGCGCGTCGTCGGACAGGTTCAAGATCGCCGGCTGGCCTTTTTCTCTCACAAAGCTGGTCAAGAGGACCATACGGGCAGGGGCATGCATCGGGAATAAGGACGAATTCCAGAAAGTACAGATCGTATTGAGGCCTTCGCGCCGAGGAATCATAAATCCGAAACCGTCGAGCGTGTTTCGGACCTGATTACGTTGATACGTGCAGGAGACTACGCCAAGGGCTGCATGGGTGATTTCGCCCAAAAGCGAGGCCAGCTTCGGGAAGTACCCTGCGAGCAGTCGAGCAGTCGCGAAGGCAGGAGTCGCTATCACGAGGCCTTCGGCATTTATTTCCTCCCCGGTGGACACGCGGATATTCCAACCGGGTTGTGACGCGGCATTCCCGCCACGCTTGCACGTGACGCTCTCTATCTTCGTGTTGTACACGATATTTTCTTGCAGTACCTCGGCGAGCTTTTCGGGCAGAGTGGCCATGCCGGAGCGAAAAGTACCGAGCGCAGGCAAGGCCTCAGTGACGGTGATTCGCGCCGAGTTTGCACTTGGTTGCTTTTTCGAAGAGGCGGCCGAAAGATCTCTCCGTTTTGCTTTGAGGGTACGGATAGCGCCCCTCACCAGACTACCGCTCGTTCGCTCCCATTCTACGAGCGAAGGAAAGGCGCTTTGCATTCCCATGTCGTTGGCATCACCAAAGAAGACCGTCGAAATGATCGGATCGACCAGATAATCGAGAATCTCCGATCCGAATTTGCGTTGCACAAATTCAGCCAGAGTTTCCTCCCTGTCCGGCGGGCGCGAAGTCCGAAAGGCTTCGCCGAGGATCCGGGACTTGGATTTCAGGCCAACCAGGCCGCTTGAGAGGAGGCCACCGGCAGAAAACGGTGCGAGGTGCAAGCGGCCATCTCTGAGGATATAGCGCTTTGCTTTCGCATCTCCGGCAATGAATTCGCTCTCGAGCCCCAGCGATCGGACAAGCTGCCAGACGGGCTCAGGAAAGCGTGGAAATTGCGGTCCACCTTCGAAGACAAAACCGTTCTTGCGGACTGTCGAGATGATTCCTCCTGGAGTTCCGGAGGCCTCGAGCACGAGGGGAGTGATTCCCAATTCACGCAGGCGGTAGGCACAAGCCAGTCCTGAAATTCCCGCGCCGATCACAACCACTTTATGAATGTGGCTCATGGCGTGTAAATCTTATCAAATCAGCGCGAAAATCCGCGGGCTGCCGCAAATTCGTATATAAATATCTGAGATACACAACACGGCTTCGAGGATCTTTGTGCATTCGTTAGTCGACTTTGTTTCAAAATACGCGTCTCACGGCGACCAGCCTGCGCTGCGCTATCGCCGGGGATACCGCATGGAGTCGTGGAGCTACGCGAGGATCGTCGAGGAAGCCAATCGCCTGGCCCGGGAACTGGAATCGCGAGGCATCGGAAAGGGTGATTCCGTGTTGCTCTGGGGCGAGAACTGTCCGGAATGGATCATCGCGTTTTTCGGATGCCTTCTGCGCGGAGTTGTCGTCGTACCGTTGGATCATGGCTCGACGCCCGATTTCGTGTCCCGTATCGCGCGCGAGGTCAATGCAAAATTAGCTCTACATTCGCGGACGCTTCCGGAATCCGGTCTCGAGGTCGCCGCTCTCGCGCTCGAGTCGCTTACTGAAGTATGCAGCGGGCACGACTCCTCGCCTTACCCGGCGCCCGATCTTTCGCGGCAAGATCCGCTTGAGATCATTTTCACCTCCGGGACAACGGCAGAACCCCGCGGGATTGTAATTTCCCACGGCAATGTTCTGGCAAATATTGGCCCGCTCGAACCCGAAATTGGCAAATATCTGCGATATGAACGAGTATTTCACCCGATTCGCTTTCTGAACCTGCTGCCGCTAAGCCATGTATTCGGGCAAATGCTCGGCATCTTTATTCCACCCTTGCTAGCCGGCACATCGGTTTACATCAATTCCCAGAAACCATCGGAGATAATCGACGTGATTCGCCGCGAACGCATCTCTGTCCTGGTTGCTGTCCCACGCATCATCGAATCGTTGCGCCGTGAAATTGAGCGCCAATTGGAACGCGATCAGGAAATTGCAGACTTCCAGAAGACTTTTGTGGACTCTGAGCGACAGCATTTCTTGTGGCGCTGGTGGCGATTCCGGCAAATACACAGAAAGTTTGGGTGGAAATTCTGGGCCATTATTTCAGGCGGCGCCGCACTGCCGGAGAACGAGGAGACATTCTGGAATCGCCTCGGTTATGCCGTGATCCAGGGCTACGGAATGACCGAGACGACGTCGATGATCAGCCTGAACCATCCCTTTCAGACGGCGAAGGGATCGATCGGCAAAGTATTTCCCGGCATGGAAGTCCGTGTCGACGAACACGGCGAGATTCTGGTACGCGGCGAGAACGTGGCGAAGGCGTACCGGCAGCAGGACCGCGTAAACCCGATTGACGAAAATGACGGTTGGTTTCATACCGGCGACTTGGGAGAAACGGACGAAAACGGACGATTGTATTTCAAGGGCCGCAAGAAAAATGTACTCGTCACTGCGGCAGGGATGAACATCTACCCGGAAGATCTCGAGAAAGCGGTGCGGCGGGAAGACGGGGTGCGAGACTGCGTGGTGATTGGAATCAACCGTGACGGCAATGAGGAGGCGTGCGCTGTGCTGCTGCTTGACGGCCCCGCGGCAAATGCGGCACGCCTGATTGAAAATGCCAATCGGTCACTCGCAGAATTCCAGAGAATTCGTCAGTGGTTTGTGTGGCCTGACCGAGATTTTCCGCGGACTCCTACCCAGAAGCCCCAGCTCCCGCGTATCCGCGACACGGTCCTGAGTGCTACCGGTCGCGACGCGACACCGGCAAGCGCCAGCGCGGGAGGTCTCGCCGCGCTGATCACCCAAATTACCGGACGAAACGTCGGACCCGACTCGAACAATGTTCGGCTTGAGGCAGATTTGCAGCTGAGCTCACTCGACAGGGTTGAGCTCATGAGCGCGCTCGAGGATCGCTACCAGACGGATCTGAGCGAGGTGCGATTCAGCGAAGCAGCAACGGTGGGGCAGATCGAAAAACTGCTGGCAGATTCCCATTTACAACCGGCCGAGCATGTCTATCCGACGTGGCCGCAACAGAGGCTGACGACTGCCGTCCGTCTGGTTGTCTATTACCTGCTGGCGTGGCCCGCCACCTATCTGCTGGCCGCGCCTAAGATTCGTGGGCGTGAGCATCTTCGTGGGCTTCGGGGACCGGCACTCGTGGTGTCGAATCACGTTACATATCTGGATATTGCGTGGATCCTCCCGGCTCTTCCCCGACGCTTTCGAAATCGATTGGCAACGGCGATGAGAGGGGACCGGCTTCTGACGATGCGCAGGCCACCGGATGAGATGAGTCTGTTTCAGAGATTCGTTGAACGCCTCGACTATTTTTTGGTTCTGTCCTTGTTCAATGTATTCCCGCTGCCCAAACAGTCGGGATTCCTCAAGAGCTTCCAATTCGCGGGGGATCTGGCGGATCGAGGCTGGAACATTCTGATTTTTCCGGAAGGTGAGACGCCGGAAGACGGAAAGATGGTGCACTTTCGTTCCGGGATTGGATTACTGGCCAAACAACTCAATTTGCCCATCATACCGATGCGCTTGCGGGGTCTCTACGATCTGAAACAACAGAATCGCATCTTCGCGAAGCCCGGGCATGTGCAAGTGACAATTGGCGAGCCAGTACGGTTTTCACAGGACGAAGACGCGATCGAGATTGCCCGTGAATTGGAACGCCGCGTCAGTCTGCTCTAATTCCGTGAAGCTTCCGACTTCTCTCGAAGAAATGGCAGATGCCGAACTAAAAACACAAGCGCAATCAATCCCAGAAGTATTCCGAGCGAGGCCCATTTCTGATGCAGAACAAACTCCCGTGCAGCGGCCCCGTAGCGAACGCCCAGCAGGCCTTCGATAAAAAATAGAGCTCCTCGCCCGACAAGGGTGCCGACGACGAACGGAAGAAATGGAACCTGGAATACCCCCTGTGCGATGACGAACGGCTTGAATGGAACCGGGAAAGGCGCAACTGCCGGGAGAAGCACGGAAGTAAAGGGATATTTCTCAACCCATTCGCGAACGCGTCCCGGGGCATGGCCCTGCTTTTTGCGGTAGTAGGCTTGACCGCCCTTGCGGGCCAAAAGGTAGATCCAGATGCATCCGAACAGGGAGCCGGTTGCAGCCATTCCTGCGTAATATGGCATGCGCAGAGGATTGCGGCTGGAAAGTTCTATTACGATCAGATCCGTGACGAGTGGCATGGGAAGAAAGGAAGAGTCAAGGAATGCAGATAAAAAGACTCCGACGCCACCGAATGCCGGCAAGGTAGCCTTAACCCACGTCGTCACTTGCGGCCAGGTCAAAAAGTGAAGCTCCGGCCAACCAGAAGGAACTCTCTGCTCCATTTAATTTTTAGCGTCTGTCGATCACTTTTTTTCAAATACACACAAGAGACCTTTCACGAAAACCGTTTATTCCCGCTGGAAACAGGCAAATCGAACTCCCCTACCCCTATCATGCCCCAAGAAGAACCGAAAGAAGAAGCTTGCCAACGCTCGCTTAGTGCGATAGCGTACCGTGGCTTTGTGATACTTATTTTTGCTATCTGTCGTATACCCGTTTTTGGGGGAAAAGAATCAAACAAAAATATAGGGGCTATGGTCTCGCTGATATCCGAAGGGTGTATGCTGCCCGGTCGTATTCGAAACGTAGGGGCAGGACGAAAGGTGTGTCGCAGGTCGAAAGACACCGTCGGTATCAACGCTATTGCTCCGGAAAGCTACTAGCCTACTGAAGGAGCGTTTCATGTCTGATCTGCAACAACCGCTTCCGACTGTACCTTCTGTGCCGTTCCGCCTGGACGTACCGCTACACAGTTTGCTGCAGCAGGCACCTGAAAATCACTCGTCTCTCGATACCTCGGAAGATGAACATGTCTTGCCCGTTCCCGAATTTCCACAACATCCTGAACTCCTGCGCGAACTGGACGCGACCGACATTGCCGCCCACGAACAGGTCCTGCAAACGGGAAAGAGACACTGGCCGGCCTCCCGAATTCTGAAAGCCATGGACGGGTGGATGTTCCCCTATTTCAAATCGCGGATCCTGCCAGGAGATTTCCAGCCGATCATTGCGTACCTGTTTACGGAATGGAAATGCAATCTTGATTGTCACTATTGCTGGTCCTACGACAATCGGGTCAGGGGAATGCGAGAAGAAGTTGCGCAGCGCGCGATCGACTGGCTCCACACCACGCCGTGCCGGGTGCTCGCTCCTACCGGAGGTGAGCCCCTGTTGCGGCCTGATTTTGTGCACAAGGTCATAAACTATGCTGCCAAAAAGGACTTCTGGATTTATCTGGCAACGAACGGCCGGCTGCTTCGTCCCGAGGTGACGGACCGGCTGGCGGACGCGGGAATTGCGACCATCAATTTCGCAGTCGATGCGATCAAAGAAAAGCCCGGACTGCCAAAAGCGTTTGAGCACGTTCGCTCCAACTTTGAGTACCTGGTAAAGCGGCAATATCGTTACGGGTACACCGTTTTCTTCAACACCAATATTTGCCGGACAAACATCGACGACGTCAAACAACTGGTAGAAATTGCGCACGACAACGGAATTTCAATTACCTTTCACATCAACGAAGCTCCGATGATGGAACAGCCGCACTTCAAGCACATGCACGAGAACGATACCTACATCCGACCCGACGACTTTCCGATGGTCGATGACCTGCTTGATTGGCTGATTGACAAGCAACGCCAGGGTTACAAGATGGTTGATTCCATTCCGCGGTTACAAAATATGAAGGGATTCATGCGCGGGGTGGGTGAGCATTGGGGCTGCCGCGCGGGACAAAACTGGTTGATTATTCGAACCGATGGAACTCTCGCGCCCTGTTTCCCGATGTATAACGCGGGCTACGATTGGGGAACGGTCGAAAAACAGAAATTCGACGTCAAGCAGCTTGCGGAAATGAAACAAGGCTGCGAACCCCACTGTTTTTCCACCCTGGGATATAACGTAGCATATTGCTATGACGCTGCACGGGTCATGAAGTGGCTTTTCAAGCAGGCACGCAACGGGTTCCAGGGTGTTACGGGCAGTTTCGAATAACTTGGGCCGTTGTCGGCTGCGGTCAAGGAATTAAATCTCGCAGGCAACGCTAGGACTTTAGCTCCAAGCCTATTGCGTCGACTCGCAAACTATGACGAGTATTTTCCCGAGCGGAGTCATGAATCTGCTCAAATCACTGTTCTTTTTGTGTTCACGGGATCGAGGGCCCGGTAAGGCGAGCTTGCACAAGACGCGCGGATGGAATCGTGCGTTCTTTACCGTATTTGGTCTGCTGTTTGCGGGGTCTCCCCTGTTAGCGCAGAACCCGCCAGCCGCAGTTGAATCGAAACAAACGGCTTCGATTAGCGGAACCGTTTCGACCGCTGACAAAACCTCACCGGCAGTACTGCCTGGCGTCACGCTCAAGCTGGTTGCCGCCGCTTCCCGCCGCCACTCCATTCAATGCGGTAACTGACGAACAAGGTCACTACGAATTCCAGAACCTTCCGCCAGGAACGTATTCGATCACTCTGGATTTGCAGGGCTTCAAGAGCCTAACAAAATCGGTATCGCTCAATCCCGGCCAGCGCAACGTCGAAGATTTCGCCATGGACCTGGCAGAGGTCACCGAAAAAGTTGAGGTGAAAGACACTGCCGCGCCTGTCTCTACAGAAACTGCAGCGGCACCCAGTACAACCATCAGCAACCAGCAATTGACTTCCATACCTACTGCCGAAGAAAAGGTCAAAGAACTGCTCCCTGTAACGCCTGGCGTGATTCGAACTCTGGACGGGAAGCTCGTTTTCAAGGGATCCGAAGAAGAACAGAGTCTGTTGCTGGTGAATTCGGCACGCACCACCGACCCGGTCACCGGTAGTTTTGCCGTTCCCATCCCGACTCCAGCGGTCGAATCGGTTACCGTGTACAAGACACCCTACGATGCCAGTCTCGGCAGCTTCTCCGGGGGATTGACGTCAATTGAAACGAAGCCGCCCGATGAACACCTGACCTTCCGCGTAACGAATATCGGTTTATCTGTTCTCGGAAAAAACGGGCATATGGTAGGGCTCGCGGCAGCGATTCCCAGTGTTTATCTGAGCGCGCCGATCATTCCGCACAAGCTGTTCTTCTCGGAAGTGTTTCAGTACGACATGAAAAAGACGACGGTGGAAGGTCTTCCCTGGCCGTATGACATCAGCAAACGTCAGGGTTTCAACTCCTTCACGACGTTTGAGGCAATTCTCGCGCCTAACCACGTTCTCATGGTCACCGTGAACGCATTTCCCCTTCGCCAGCAGCATCTGGATATCAGCGCTCTCATTCCGCAACCTGCTTCAAACGATCTGGACCAGAGCGGAGTGGCCGTTGGTCTGAATGATAAATATCAACTGAAGTCCGGAGGCATCTTCGGTGTCGTGGCTCAATACATGCGATTTGACAGCAACGCGCACGGCCAGGGCATGGAGGACATGCTGATCACACCGGAAGGATACGGAGGGAACTATTTCAACTGGTGGACACGCCGGGCGAAAGAATTCCAGGTCGTACCTTCCTATCAGTTTGCCAGGAAACACTGGCACGGAGAGCACGAAATCCACATTGGCGCAGACGTAGACATCCGTTCGTTTTACGGCCTGACAGGATCACAGCCAATTGAGATCTATCGGCAGGACAATACGCTGGCGCAGCAAATCACCTTTGGACCACAGATTTCGCAGACTCCTTCAGATAGTTCGGTCGCCGAGTTTGTGCAGGATCACTGGTTGATCAATCGGCAATGGACACTCGATCTGGGTGCGCGCTTGTCTACGGAAAGTTCAGGCTGGCCCGCTGCCTTTGCGCCCCGCGTGGGATTTGCATACTCCCCTGGAACAAGTGGCAAAACCGTGATCCGGGGAGGAGCAGGTATTTTCTATGGGGTCCTGCCCCTGCTGGCGGCCAATTTTGCCTCGAATCCCACGCGCACGGTCACTGACTTCGATGCGACAGGAACAACTCCCGTGGGCTCCCCGATTACCTACTCAAACCTGTATGTCGGAGGCCTGAATCCACTGGAAACGAGCAATTTGCTTCACCAACCGAATACAACGCCCCGCAATATAACGTGGAATGGACAAATCGAGCAGGAACTCAGAAAAGGACTGCGGTTGCGCGCAGGCTATCTCGACAGTCACTCCGTGTACCTTTTCGAAGTACAGCCCTTCACCGCTCCTCCCGGAGAGGATTCCTACATCGGGCTGTCGAATACAGGGTCATCGCATTACCGGGAGTTTGAAACCACTCTGAATTACAGCTTTCGGGAACGAGACCAGCTGAGTGCCTCATACATCTGGAGCCAATCGCGTGGGGATTTGAACAGTATCTCGCAGGTGTTCGTTCCCTTTGCGGCACCGGTAATCCGGCCGGATGTTTACGGAATCCTGCCCTCCGATGTGCCGAATCGATTCCTGGCATGGGGGATTTTCGCTTTGCCATGGAAGATGACGTTCAGTTCGCTGGTCGACATTCATTCCGGGTATCCGTATTCGCCGATCGACGTCACCCAGCAGTACGCAGGTATCCCTAACGGATCGCGGTTCCCGAACTTTTTCTCACTGGACTTCAAACTGTATCGCGAGTTCCGCGTGCCGTTTCTGAAAGGCAAGAATGGGAACGGGCATCATATTCGACTCGGAGGCTACACCCTCAATGTCACCGATCACGGGAACTTCACGACGGTCTATAACAATATAGCCTCGCCAAACTTCGGGAAGTTCGTTGGATGGTTGTACCGGCACGAGGGCACAGTCATCGATTTCGTCGACTAGCGGAATCAGCCAGGGAATCGGTTGGGCATCCGGTCATTTCAGGATCTCCGTGAGAACCGCTCCGGCTTTCGGCAGTCGGCCGATAATCCTTCACAAGGAGTGCAGCAACGGTCGCAGCAATTTGTGACTGTGTGACCCGAACAACGCGTTTGTCCGTTCTCCCAGAGCTTTGCTATCCGGGCCAATCACTGCGAGCCAGATATTTTCAACCCTTTCTGCTCATTTCCGTGTTCCTTCCATTCTTCCAACCCGCTTCCGCGCCCATGATCGGTCGTAATGATGAAGGTGGTCTGGTCACGATATTCAGGAATGGATTGAAACCGGTTCCAAAGCTGTCCGAGGAACTGATCGAAGCCGTGGGCGCTCTCGAGCACCAGATCGTAGCGGCCTGAATGTGCCCAATTATCGGTTTCGCCGTATCCGACAAAGAGAAGGCGCGGATGATTCGTCTTCAGGAAATCAAGGAGTGGAACTTGCAAGAACGAGTCGTAGACATCCTCGTCATCCAGCTTGGTTGTAGTGCGGTAGAGTTCGTTGAGCAATTCCTCGCGCGGGGAAAGTTCTTTACCCCGGTAGGGCGTATTCCAGCCGACTTGCATGTAGAGACGGCTCCGCGGTTCATTGAAGATGTCCTTGAACACTTCCCATGTTCCGAAGACCGCCACCTTGTCGTGAAGGTCTGCTTGATTGTTGAGCCATTCAAAGACCGTAAGGTTTGGATTCGGTCCAAATTCGTTTGAATTGATCTTCGGATCAGGAATGCCCGTAAGAATTTCATTGTAGCCGGGATAGGAAAACGCAAGTCCGTTCGTGACCTGCGCGACACTGCCCATTTGCTGATTGCCGAAGATCTGGCCGTCGGTGGCAATCGTCGTCCAGAGAAAGGGGAATAGGGCCTTTCGACGTTCTTCCGGAGTTTCTCGCCAGTAATCCTTCATGAGTTGTTCAGGCTTGGCCCAGCTGCCGCCATGGTCTGTCGTCAGAAGTTCTCTGTCCGCACCGGTAAAAATCTCTTGCCAGCGCAAGCCGTCGGAAATGATCAGGACCACGTTCTTCGTCTTGCGTAATGCAGGACTGCCTTGCGCAGAAACAGGCTGCGCAAACAGAGTGCAAACCAAGAACAGAAAAGCGGGCATGGCCCAGATTCGAGCAATCACTCTCATCGATTCCCTCGTAGGTCTAAGTATCGCAGCTAGAAACTGTAACGGAGACCGAACTGCATAACACGCGGTTTTGTGAGCGTCTGGGTAAACTCACCAAGGGTCGAGGCATAAAATAAATAATTGTTGATCGTGCCAGTGTCAAAACGCACGGCATTCGTCACGTTATAGGTATCCCATTGGAATCGCAGGGCCTGGCGTTCCGTGAGCTGGAACGTCTTTCCGAGGCTCACGTCAACGCCAAAGAAACCGGGGCCGCGAAGATTATTTCGCTGGCCGGATTCGCCGGGATACGAGTACCGGAAGGCACTGTATGCGTTCAGACCTTGTTGAAATACATTTGGTTCGCCGTTCGCGTCCGTGTAGGTTCCCGTGTTGACGTGCCCAACCAGAAATGCCTTGCTGTCCTGCTCGTAGTTGGTTGGGAACGCATATGTAGAAATGCTGAAGGGGAATCCAGTCGTCCATCGGCCCAAACCAGACAGACTCCACCCTCCAAAGAGGGCATCCACAAAGCGACTGAAATCGCTACCCCATTTACGGCCCCGCCCATAGGGCAGATCGTACAACCAGTTGAAATTGATCTGGTGACGCAAGTCATAGTCCGAATCTGCGCGAAGGGCGAAGGGCTGCCAGGCATTTACGGTCTGGCTGTTATAGGCGAGTGCGGTTCCGGCGCCGTTCTCATACTCGCTGATGCGCTCCGCATTGGAGTTCATATCAATGGATTTGGAAAAGGTGTAATTGAAATCGAACTGAAAGCTTCCGGTATGGCGGCGAAAGGTAAACAAAAACCCATTGTAGTAGCTGTGTCCTATCGTTTTCCATGCGTAGAGCGTAGAGAATTGCGGATCAAAATAATTGTAGGGAGTTGGAGCGCTCTGGCCGGGAAGTTGCGAACAGCCCGGAAAACAGGTGGTATCGAGTGACTGCAGTGCCCCGATGGCGTTGTTTCCATAACTGTAGAAAAGGTCATATATGTTTTGCGTCGCCGTCGGACTGGCTGGGATTCCCGGGGCATAGCCCGAAATTCCAGCACTTCCCGCAGCCGAAGCAAACAGATCCTGCCAATACGGAATATTCAGCACACTCGTTTCAGGTGTGTTCTTCTGAGCCAGCTTCACCAGTTCGGTCGCAGCCTGGTAGTAAGTCATCCCCGATTTTGGATCCGTGATATTGAGCGGTTGCGCCAAGTCGACTTCTTGCAGCAGGTCATGACCAAGACGGCCGACATAGGCCACTTCGAAGGAATATCCCAGCTTAAGTTCACGCGCGACGGACAGATCAACGCCGTACGCGTAAGGCGTTTTCATTTTGTTATCGATTCCCCAGCCGATCGCAAAGCTGCCGTTTTCGCCCTGTCCGGGAGGAGTGTAAGGAAATCCGTATGTGGGAGGTGGGGCGAGTTCAGGAACGGGGTTACCACCGGGACTAAGCGGGCAGGCCAACGTATCGGGAATCGTGGTGATATTTACGAATCGGGCTGCACAATTGGTGGGGCTGACATAGGATGGATTTTCAAGGAGCGTCGTCAAGCCGAGGGAGCCTTCGCGGTCAAACGTATTCACGACTCCTTCGCCGAAATGGTCATAATAGACACCGAAACCGCCGCGAATCGATGTTTTTCCCGCCGAGCCGAAGGCATCATGCAACAGTCCTTCCGAAAAATTGGGAGAGTATGCAAAGGCCAGCCGCGGAGCAATGTCTCCATAGTTCCAGTTCCAATACGGGGACTGGCCGTTGGCTTTGCCTCCGAGGCTCAAGGTGATCGGCGGCGCATAGGTCTGGCCTTGTTGCATCGCTGTACCGCGTTGCTGGAAAAATTCGTCGAGACCTGGGGAAAACTGGACCTGATTGCCATCCGTTTCATAGGGAGGTTGCAACAGCGAATAGCGCACACCTACTGTCAGCGTAAGATTCGGGCCGGCACGCCATACATCCTGCGCGTAAAACTCGATTTCATTTGAGTGGAAGTGCCGCGGGACGAGGGTTCCCGATGCCAGAGGCCCATTCTTGTCCTGCAGGTAGGCGGCGCTGATAGAGCCAAGTAGACCAGTTACCTGGGAGATCGCAGCGTCGTAAGCACCGCCAAAACTGGGAGCCGTAGAGCCTGCAAACGTGCCAGCGACCAGTGGGTAGCCACTACTGGCAAGAATCGAGGGGTCCAAGTCTTGACCCGTACCAGCAATCCCGCCGCCCGGAAAATAGGTCGGGTGGGGAGAAGCCGAAAAGAAATTCTGCGCGTTGGAGTAGCGATTGTTCTGGATGATTCGCCAGTTACCACCGAATTGCAGTGTATGGCGGCCTTTGATCCAGGTGAGGTCGTTGACGAACTGATTTACAGGAACATTAACATTGGTGGTTCTTGCAAAGGAAACCTGATTGGCCAGATTCCACATGCTGACGTACGAGTACGGATTCTGCCCGCTATCATCGGTCTGCTGCCTGGTGAAGCCATAACGAAAATTGTTGACGAGACTGCTCGAAAGTACAGAAATAAGCCCCACAAAAATCCCTTTACTATCGTTTGTCATGATCTGGGAAGGAGCTTGTCCCGGGAACTCTGCCGCGTAATCCGTAAAGTCGTTCATCAGATCCCCGCGCACGAACAAACGCTCGTTGCCGTTGGCAGTCAGATTGAAATCCAACCGCAGGAGATAGGTATTCAGGTCTGTTGGTTGCGGCGCAGCGAACGTATAACCGAGAACATTCAATCCGTCGGCGCCCGGCGCGGATTGTGTATTCGCGTGCGGATAGGCGGGAATTATGGCTCCATTGGGGAGCTTGGCCTGGCCATTCCAGAGCCCCAGAATAGCCGACTTACGCCGCTGCCAAGAGGGCAGGTCGCGACCAGGGGGGGAGCCGGATTTGCGCAGCCCTGGTCGAGGGCTGCAATACTCTGCGGCGTGAGTGTGGCGATCAATTGCCCGGGATACTGGCCAGCCGAAGGGGCGGTCACCGGAATGGTGGTATTGCTTGTCGTACAATTTGGGTCGTTCGCCGCATCGCACAGATAATGCACAATACCCTGCCGGAGATCATCACTTGGCACGGCCTGCGTGACCTGGACTGACTCACGGGAACGCTGGCCTTCGTAATTCACGAAGAAGAAAGCTCGATCTTTCTTGATTGGCCCACCCAGAGCTCCGCCAAATGTATTGCGGATGAGCTGACCGGGTTTGTTGGGCTCGCCATTTTGCAATTCCGCGCGCTTGTTGAACCAGTCGTTTGCTTGGCCGAGCGAGGAGCGGTTGTACTCGTAGCCAGCGCCGTGGAATGAATTTGAACCGCTCTTTGTGGTAAGAACGACCTGCGCTCCGGAAGACCTGCCGGAATCGACATTTGAATTTGTCGTGGTGACGCGAAATTCTTGAATGGACTCTGACGGAATCCGTAGTACTCCGGTGAATGCCTGTCCCAGGAGTTGATCGTTGTTGTCCATTCCGTCGACGGTAAGGTTGGTCTGGTCGCTTCGGGCTCCGTTTACAGCACCTCCTCGGGAATCAGAGGCTGGGTCTACCTGATTGCCGGTATAGGTGACGCCCGCCTGCAGACTCAGCAGCTCGATCGGATTGCGCCCCTCGGAGGGAAGTTGCAGAACTTGTTTGCTATCAAACGGGTTTCCAATCGAGGCGTCGCTCGAATTGAGCGCCGGGGCGTCCGATCTGACCGATATCGTTTCTTTGACGGTGCTTACGGGAAGCTTGAAATTCAGCGTGCCGGGTGTGGCCACGAGCAAAACCAGACCCGTTTGCGAGACGGTATTAAAACCATCGGCGGAGGCGGTCAACTCGTATATGCCTGGAAGTAACTGCTGGAATTCGTAAAAACCGGCCCCGCTTGTTTTTGTCTCGAGGCGAAGGCCGCGCTCGGTGTTCTGCAACAGCAGCGCGCGCCAGAAATACGGCGCCTGCCGAATCCGTTACTGTCCCGCGAAGCGAGGTAGTTCCCTGCTGCGCAAAACTCCGGGTAGTCAGACAGGCAAGTACAAACGAAAACACAAGTCTGCGAATCCACTTCACACGCATAAGGCTGAATCCCCGTGTATGAAAAAGTAGAGGTGAATCTCTTACACGTTTGTATCGAAGCTTCGTGAATGTCCTGTTAATGGGCCAATACTTCCGGTCGATTCGTTCAGCGAATCGCCGGTTAAGCCCTGGACTCTGTCCCTCGTAACCCAGTTATTCACAGCACATTGAAGTAGCTGTAATAGAGGCGTGGGAGACTTGCGAGTTTAGGTAGGTTTCACTGATTGGCGCTGACGCAATCGGTGTAAGGAGAATGTTATGTCAAAGCATGCAGCAGAGCATCACCAGAAGGCAGCAGAACATCACGAGCACGCTGCCCGACATCATAAAGAGGCAGCAAGGCATTACGAAGCGGGAAAACATGAAGCGGCAGGGCACCATGCACACTTGGCGCACGCCCACCACCAGCACGCGATGCATCACTCAGCTGAAGCGGCGAAAGCTCACATCGAAACACACGAAAAAGCAAGCCCGGCTCACGCATAGAGGGCTAGGGTCAGGTTCGCAGGGCAAGGGCCTCGTTCCCGCTCTGTGCGAGGTCCTCTTCTCTTTTCTTCTGGTGCAGACACGGCCATACTAGCAGCGCCGGCTATGAGCGGACACTATCGCTTCTCCGATCTTGGTAAACTGCTTGCAAAAGCAAATGAAGAAAAATCCGGTGATCAGTTGGCTGGGATCGCCGCATCTTCAGAGCGTGAGCGAATTGCGGCAAAGATCGTACTGGCCGATCTCCCACTTCTTGAACTCCTGAACAATCCAGTCATTCCTGCTGAAACAGATGAAGTCACCCGATTCATTCTTGAGTCGCACGATATTATTGCGTTCGAACCAATTCGCAGCATGACGGTTGGACAATTTCGAGAATTCATCCTCAAAAATCAAACACGGGACACAGAATTAAAGTCACTAAAATGGGGCATCACTCCGGAAATGGCCGCTGCAGTAGCGAAACTGATGAGCAACAAAGATCTGGTGCTTGCGGCGGCAAAGATCAGCAACGTTACGCAGTGCCGAAACACCATGGGCGAGCGAGGCGTTCTAGGTATACGCCTGCAACCAAATCATCCTTCTGATGATGTCGGAGGTATATTGCTAGCGGCATTCGATGGCTTGCTCTACGGATGCGGTGATGCCGTGATCGGTGTGAATCCAGCAACGGATTCCGTCGAGCGGGTTTCGACAATTCTCAGAGCGCTGGATCGTTTGATCACAGCGTTCGACATTCCGACTCAGGCGTGTTGCCTTGCACACATAACAACACAATTGGAATGTATCGAGAGAGGCGCTCCAGTCGATCTGCTGTTTCAATCCGTGGCAGGCACCGAGGCTGCGAACACCAGCTTTGGGATCAACATGGCGATGTTGCGAGAAGGCCAGGAACTCGTTCGCGAACATCACGGCAAACGCGACGTCCGCTGGATCGGGGAAAATGTGATGTATTTTGAAACCGGACAAGGCAGCGCGCTTTCCGCAGAGGCACATCACGGAGTTGATCAACTAACACTCGAAGCCCGCGCTTATGGAGTGGCGCGCGCGTTCAACCCTTTCCTGGTAAACAGTGTCGTGGGATTTATTGGACCCGAATATCTGTACGATGAGCGTCAAATCATCCGCGCAGGTCTTGAAGATCACTTTATGGGCAAATTGCTAGGACTGCCGATGGGATGCGACGTATGCTACACCAATCATAGTGTCGCCGATCAAAATTCAACTGACAACCTGATGATTTTGCTTGCAGCTGCCGGATGCAATTACTTCATGGGAGTACCTGGATCCGACGATGTGATGCTGAACTACCAGTCGACGAGCTTTCATGATTCGATCGCGGTCCGAAAGTTATTCGGCCGACGTCCCGCACCCGAATTTCTCCGGTGGCTTGAGCGGAATGATATCTATAGAAACGGCGAACCAATGGCGCTCGATACCGGAAAGCGGCAAAACCTATTACATGGACTGGAAAACGTGTTAGCCACGTCTGCTTCGTAGGCGCTGATTGACTATGGACAACGACAAGATACTTTCGCATTCTGCGTGGCCAGACCTTATACAGACAATTCGCGCGCGCACTCCCGCGCGCATATTCGTCGAGCGAGGAGCGGCCTACAGTACGCAGATGCAACTCGAGCTGAGTGGCGCGCATGCCCGGGCCGTGGATGCCGTGTGGATGGAATGCGACCTAAGACGGGACTTTTCTTCTGAGTTCGTCGCTGAATGGAGGTTATTTGAGTGCATGAGTCAGGCCGTCTCGAGGTCGCAATTCCTGCTTCGTCCAGACCTGGGCCGACGACTGAGCGAACAGGCCAAAGAGATGATCCTACAAAATTGCACAAAATCCCCAGACCTTCAGATTGTCGTTGGCGACGGATTATCAGAAACTGCAGTGTGCGTTCAAGTGCCTAAGCTATTGCCGCTACTGCAAGAGCGTTTTCAAAAGCGGGGATGGTCTGTTGGGCAGACTTTCTGCGTCCGGAATTGTCGGGTTGGAATCATGAATGAGATTGGCGAGCTTCTGAAGCCAAGGCTAATCGTCTTGTTGATCGGTGAACGTCCAGGCCTGGCAACCGCAGAGAGTTTGTCAGCATACATGGCATATTCTCCCTGCAGTTCTCAGACTGATGCAGATAGAAATCTCGTTTCAAATATTCATTCGCGCGGTACGCGCACCCTCGACGCCGTCAGTCGAATTGATGAGCTTGCGACAAAAATGATCTCGCTTGAACGAAGTGGGAGCAGCATCAAACTAGATTGATGTAAGTTCGCGTCCTAGCCGTCCCATTTTGAGTTTGCGTTCCTGAACAATGCGCTGTCGCACTTCACCTGTAGACCGACAGTCCGAATCGGTGATGTTCCTCCTAAGGTGCGTCGCGATCGCGGTATCGCCGATTGTCCGTTAGTTTTGGGAATGCCGTCAGGTTGCCAGTGACTTTGATTGTGAATGTTTGTGTGCTTGGCAGGCCCTCGATCCCATCGGCTGTGAGACGGATGGTGAATTGTGCGGCGCGCGTGTAAGCGTGCGAAACGCTCGGTCCGGTTGCGGTCGTTCCGTCACCAAAATCCCAGCTGTAGGCGATGGCCGGTACACTACCGCTTTCGGTTTGCGCTGTCAGCTGGATAGTTTCGCCAGCATTGGTTGTCGAGGGGATTTTCGTTTTGACGACCGGGGCACTGGGAGGCTCGGTGTTGTCGATGAGTTTGATTATTTTTACCGATTCAGGCGATTGATTTTCGATTCGAATGGCGCCCCCTGATACCAAGACCGGCAGGTCCTTGTTGAGAACATCGGATGCTGCGTACGTGCTCTGTGCCGCTAGACCAAGGTCGGCGAGCTTTAAAGTGTGCGAGCGTGAGGCCCTGGTCCAATTGAAGATGGTGAGAATGGATTGACGCGGGCTCTCCTGTAGAAAGAATACACTGGGTTGCTCGTCTTCGGGTTCGTAGGTCATCAGATCAATTGGAATGGATGCGCGACCCAACTTTGCCATGTTAAGAAGGTCAGTATTTTCGACCAGTGCAAGGCGCTCAGGTTGTGAACCGAGGACAATCATGTCGTCGCCTACTTCATACATACCACCAGAAACAGCGGACAGCGCGATTGATGCCTGCGCTGCGGCAAGTTCAAGTTTTGAAGGTAGATCCGGCATTTCCGGGAATGCCTGGGCAGTGGTATTAAACGCATCCGGATCGTTCACAAAAAAATTGCGGTGCATGTAGAAGCGTGCGGCGATCCCAGCAGCGGCTTCCTTTGTTGCGGC
Organism: Candidatus Acidiferrales bacterium; assembly: GCA_963723725.1. Classification (GTDB taxonomy): domain Bacteria; phylum Acidobacteriota; class Terriglobia; order Acidiferrales; family UBA7541; genus Acidiferrum. The sequence goes on along the minus strand of CAVRSA010000003.1, from coordinate 28,352 downwards.
AAAATCGTGGGCCGTGTCGGTCGAGATTCGGCCCGTATCAACCAGTCCCACGGCATTGAGCATCGGGCTGCCGTCTTTATCGAGAATTACGTCGTTACCAACCGTGTCGCGGATGATTTGCAGTCCGATGCGTTGCGCTTCAAGAGCCGTCGTGTTTGGCCGAAAATGATAACCCTCAATGGCTGTTGTATCCATAAAATCAAGCTTGATGAAGCGCACGCCCCATTCCTCTACCAGCGTTTTGTATGTCTGGCGCAGATATTCCTGTGCGCCAGGGTGCGTGGTATCCAGAGTGAAGAGGAAATCGGTTTTCTGGTTCCAGACGTCGCGGCTGGGAATCGGTTCACCCTTGGCGTTGTGGACGAGCCAATCTTTGTGGTGCTCATAGACCCAGGCGCGGCTAGTGACTTCGAACGGACCTGTCCAGATGCCAAAGGTCAGGCCGTCGCCTGTGATACGCCGGCCGACAAAACGCATGCCATCGGGAAATCGCGTAGCGTTCGCTGTTGCGTATTCACCACGGGCATATTGATATCCCTCATCAATTTGAAAATATCTGTACCCGAGTGACTTCAGGTGATCGGCCTGCCAGTCGGCATTGGCGAGGGTCACACCCTCGTTGATGCCGCCATAAAATGCCGTCCAGCTCCACCAACCGATAGGGGTTTCCGCCAGAACGCGTGCGAGGTGCAAACGGCGTATCGCATCGCCATATGTCAGGAGCTGATTGTGGTAATCGAGACCGGCTTCAAGCAGCAACCGTTCAGAGTGAAGGTCAGACCCCGGTTTCAGAGGAACACTTAACTCGACCAGGTCCTCGGCAGGAGCATTCTTCAGATCGAAGTCCTTCTGCACTTCAGTGGTCCCGGTGGAGTCTACGGTGAAGGATGTAATCCTGGTTCCTGCGCTGATGCCAGCTGCCTGCAGGTGCAAAAGCGTCAGAAACCGCTCAGAGGTGAGTGCGCCAATAAAAAGACTTTGCTTGCTTTGGCGATTATAGATGAGCTGGCTTCCCGCCCCACGATGCAGGCCACCAGGTGTCGTGCCCAAGTCATAGAGGTGCAGCTCCGGCCAGTCTTCGCTGAAGCTATCGGAAAGGACTCGATCTAGAGATGGAGGCCCGCCGAGGTCTAGAACCGGCTCGCCTGTAGCTTCGATCGAACGGATGGCCTGCACGGTGAATTCAGTCGAGGTTGAATTGTGCAGATGAACCTGGATCGTTGCATAAGGGCCCGGCTCGTAGAGCTGAACAACATATTCGAGATCAGGCTTGCCGGCGAGGCCAGTGAAAACGACCTTGATCGATCGCCCCGAGCCAAGAGTGTCCGTGAACGTGGATTCGGAAACCTGGCGACGGGGATAATCACTCGAATGAAGCCAGACGTGATCGATCTCGGCAGCAACGATGCTGCTGAAAACGCGCTGCCCCCCAGCCATTGAAACTTCAAACGATCCATCCTTTGCATTGACCGCGAGAGATAGTTTGTTGTTGGTCAAGGTTTGCGCAGCAGCCGGAGCGGAAGCCGCAACACTCATAAGTAACACGGATACCAGACCGCCAAGCAGTGTCCAGGTTTTCATTTGCTAAGCACTTGCCTCTCTCTAGAACTCATTCCCTGCCGACGCCAATACTACACGATCGATTCAGGCGTGCTCTTCCCAAAACAGCGTTCTTGACAGTGACACAAAAAGAAAGTAAAAGAAAGTATTCGAAAGAAGTCGAAACTTGGTGTTTTGGCCAAGGGATCCGGGGTACTTTATGCACTTGTTTTCGCACAGTTGTACAAAACTTGCCACGGCAATGCTGGTGTTCAGCACCCTCTTTCTCGGCAATCCCGTGCCGGGCCGGGCGCAAGCGACCTTTACAGGGCAGTTGACCGGTGTCGTCACCGACTCGAGCGGCGGTGTCATTGCCGGAGCCAGAGTCACCCTTACCGACGAAACGACCAACGTCGGGCCGACCTCGACGACTGACAGTCACGGAATTTATGTTTTCACCGGGATAAGGCCCGGAACGTACACAATCAAGGTGGACGCAGCGGATTTTGGTGTGCAGGAACGGAAAAATGTCGTTGTCGCCGTGTCGCAGCAGGCGACGCTGGACTTTACGCTCTCGCCAAAGGGGATTTCAGAGAGTATTACGGTAACCGAACAGCCCCCATTGCTCGATACGGCCAATGCGGCCCTTGGCACCGATGTCACCAATGAATATGTCCGTGACATCCCGCTCGTAAATCGCAGTATGTTTGGATTGCTCTTTCTCGCGGGTGGAGTGACCGAGACGACCGGCTCGGGCACGCAGGATTCCTACCCCTCAGGGACCAACTTTGTCTCGAACGGACAACGTAACGCAACCGCCGAAGTTCGGCTGGACGGCGCTTTGACAAGCGCACCGGAGCAGGGCGAAGGCGGCACTACGAACGTTTACTATCAGCCGTCGGTAGAAATTGTCCAGGAATTCAAGGTAGAGAACAACAGTTTCTCCGCCGAGTACGGGAATAACGGTGGAACCGTAGTGAATATGGTTCTGAAGCAGGGCGGCAACCAGTTCCATGGCAGTGGCTGGTGGTTCGGGCAGAGATCTGCACTGGATGCCAATAACTTCTTCAACAATTCCGCCGGAATTCCAAATCCCGATCACGTACGCGACCAGTACGGCTTTTCGCTTGGCGGTCCCATTCGCAAGAACAAGACCTTTTTCTTCGTCGATCTTGAATACCTCAGGGAGCACGACCCCGTGAACATCAACGGGACGGTTCCAACCGACGCGCAGCGCAACGGCGATTTCTCGCAGACCTATACAGCCGACGCGAACGGCAATCCCGTATTGCAGCAGATTTACAATCCGTATCAGGTGACGTGTACCCCGGATCCGCAAACGGGTGCGTGCAATGTCACTCGAGCCGCGTTCTCCGGAAACGTCATTAATCCGCAATTTATCAATCCTATCGGTCAGGCACTCCTCAAGCTCTATCCAGAACCAAATGTGGCCCCGGACCAGTACGGCTTGAACAATTATCGCACTTCAATTTTGACCAACGCTCCTTCGCATCAATGGGATATCAAGATTGATCACAACTTCACCGATACACAAAAATTTTCTGGAAGATTCAGCCACCTGTACAGCGAATATAACGTTCCATTCGTGCTGGCCAACGCGAATTTCAATGATGGATTTAACTCGGATACCGACGTGTACAACATCGGCCTGGAGTACGACTGGACGATCAAGCCGACACTGGTTTGGACGAGCCGCTTCGCCGTCGATCGAGTCAAAGCGCCTGTGGAATCAAATTTTCCGTCTTTAAGCGCAGTCGGATTCCCATCAAGCCTCGCCGCGAACGGGCTCGAGCGTATGCCTACGATCGCGCTCGATAGTACAAACAACTGGCTTTCGATGTACACGCAATGCTGCACGGACACGAGTTTTGCCCACACGTTGTACAGCTATTCCTCAGCACTCACCTGGGTCAAACGCACGCATACTCTGAAATTCGGTTTCGAACAAAGACAATTCTTCAACAATTTCTGGCAACCGAACTATCCGACGGGCTATTTTTCATTCCCGCAGAACATAACGGCATCGAATCCGGGTAGCGGAGACACGACACAGGGAAATTCCTTTGCGAGCCTGCTTCTGGGTTATGGTGCAGCGGGAGGCTCAAGCTTCTTGAATATCCTTCCTTCCGTCGCCGACAAGTCCTTAGAGACTGGATTTTATGTCCAGGATGACTGGAAGGTGTCGGCGACACTTACCCTGAACCTCGGCTTGCGCTACGAGTGGAGTTCGCCGTATACGGAGCGGATGAATCTTCAACAATATTCCGATTTTACAGGATCCACGGGAATGACCGTCCCATTGCCCAATCCGTTAAATCCGAGTGTTACGACACCGACCGCGTTGTCGGGCACAACCCTGTTTGTAGGCCAGGGAGGCTTGGGCAGAAGCGTGCCGACGGACCGGAATAACATAGCGCCGCGCCTTGGATTTGCGTGGTCCATCCAACCGACGACCGTCTTACGCGGCGGTTTCGGGGTTTATTATGGTCTGAGTCCGGCAACCAACTACCAATATCCGGGAACGGCCTTCAGTACAACCGACCCGGTCTTGTTTACAACCAACAATTACCAGACACAGTTTGCGACCCTCGAGAATCCGTTTCCCCTGGGAATCTCGCAAGCGCAGGGGAAGGCGTATGGCCCCCTGGCGCTCTGGGGTTACGACAATTCGAATAATTTGGGAACTGAAGAGGCTCGCAACGCCGATATCTACCAATGGAACCTGGGTGTCCAGCACTTGTTTGATAAAGGCATCACGATCGGTGTCGATTATTCCGCAAACCACAGCAACCATCTGCCCTGGGGAGGATATTCCAGCACGCGAAACCGGAATTTCATCTCTTCGAGCACTTTGGCTCAAATTTCGGCGCAACAGCATGCGGCGGATCCGAACTGTGATGCGGACAGCTGCGTCAGCAACTATCTGAACCAGCCGGTTGCTAATCCATTCGAGTCCTACTTCACGGGGCCAACAGCGATCTTCAATGAACCGGCTTCGGCGTACACTCTGAGTACCGTCCCGCTGATTAATTTGCTGAGGCCCTACCCGCAATTCAACGGAACCTTCCAGGGACTGCCCAATTTTGGTGCAAATTCCTGGTACAACTCGCTTCAGGTGCGTTTCCAGAAGCACGAAGGCAAGTATCTGAGCTTTGAAGGCAATTACACGTTCTCGAAATCCCAGGATAATTCCTCTGTGGGATTTAACGCGTTCGTAGGCGGCCTGAATCTAGGCAATCCTCAACAGCTCGATCGGCTGAACAACGAGTACGCAATCAGCGCCAACGATGCGACGCACCGGTTTGTGCTGGCAGTTGTTCTGCAGTTACCGGTGGGACGCGGGCGCTGGATCGGCTCAGACATGAACCGATTCCTCGACGGGGTGATCGGAGGCTGGTCGATCAACACCATCATCACGCTGCAAAGTGGCCAGCCGTTGCCGATTGGAATGGCGATTCCCCGGCTACAGGACGGAAACCAGAGACCTAACGTCGTTTGCGACGCTGTTGGTAGCGGGATCAGCTATCACACGGCGGCGGCAACAGGCCAGTCTCTCTTCAACTCCTCCTGCTTCGCCGATCCCGGGGACCAGAATCCCGGAAACGCTCCGCGTTACTTCTCCGATCTTCGCGGAGATCATCTTCACAATACGGATTTGTCCTTCATCAAGGAATTCGCAATCCGGGAAAAGATGAATCTGCAGATCCGGGCGGAGTTCTTTAACTTCACAAATACGCCGCGATTTGCGTTTCCTGACCTCGGTTATGGCAGCGCGACCTTTGGTGATGTCACTGCCACAGCGCCTGGAAGTACTCCACGTTTGACGCAGTTTGGCTTGCGATTCCAGTTTTAGGAAAGAGGCCCGGCTTGCAAGCTAAAATGATCCGCGCGTTTTGTCTCGTCGCTGCACTTGCCGTTGCCAGCCGGGCGGAGGCCCCAGTGCAGAACTGGACGCACTTCGTGCGCATTGGCGCGTATGGTCTGCGAAGTGCCAAGGATGCGCCCTCAATTGTCCGTAGCGCACAGGAAAGCAATGTATTCGGAATTGAAGTCGATAACGACATTCCCGGCCGTTACGAAAGCTTTCTTGACCCGGCGGCGAAATTGGATGCAATCCGCAGCGTGGCAACGGCCGCACACAAGGTGAACAACAAGGCGTTCGTGTACATCGCCGGAACAGAATGCATCACGGCACATGCCGACAAATCAATTCACTCAGTGGTCAAGGATCATCCGGACTGGTTGCAACGAAAACTGGACGGGACCCCGGCCGTATTTACGTCAGGAGCCGCATTCTGGATCAGCCCCGGCGATGAAGATGTCTGGATCAGTCCTTATGCGAAAGACTGGCGCACAATCTATATGGAGCGAGTCCGCCAGATTGCGGGCACGGGGATTGATGGAATCTACGTCGACATTCCCTACTGGATGACCCACTTCGACGGCTGGGAGGACAGTTGGGCCAGCTTTGATGACGGAACGGTTGCGGCTTTTCGAAAAGAAACCGGCCTTGATGCGAAAAAGGACATCAAGATTGGTGATTTCAGAGATCCAGGTTTCCGAAAATGGATTGACTTCAGGATCGATACTTTGACCGCATTCATCGCAGAAATCCGGCAGAACGCACGCTCGGTAAACCCCGATATTATGGTTATTCCAGAGATTTATCCGGGCATTGAAGAAGAATCCACGCGCGTGGGAGCTGATGTTTACGAAATGTACCGCGTCGCTGATGCCATCGCACATGAGTATGAATTTGGCGGGGGTGACCACATGGCTTCCTCCCGCACCCAGCTCGATTGGTTTCTCTATCAAGCGGGGATGCTGACCTTCCGTGCATTCGCACAGGGAAAAGCAACCTGGATTCTGAACTATTCCTGGGACGGAGATAAGGGTGTCGACGCCCGGGAAGCGATGCGAAACCTCGCCATGTCGCACTTGATCGCCGGAGCTAACTTCTGGGATGCGCCCGGGCATTCCATGGCCGGTTCGAATGATCTGGCGACGCGAAAAGAGATATTTCGATGGATCGCGCAGCACGAAAAGACTTTTTACGCACCACGGAAGCCGCTGCAAGCGGTGGGTGTTTATTTTTCTCCAAAAAGCAGGGATTATGACGCAAAGGGATTCTTGCCCTCGTATCGCGGAACTCTGGTCGCACTGCTCCAGGCGCACCGGGAGTTCGAGGTATTGACACCACGGACGCTAGAATCGTTTCAAGGAAAGACGATTGTTTTCCCGGGAGTGAGTGTTTTATCAACGGAAGAGGTCAGTTCAGTGCAGTCGCTTGAGAAGAAGGGCGTTCGGTTCATTCTGCTGGGGGCAAGTGCCACGGTGTTTCCTCACGGCACGAATTCTGTGCGACTCGAAAATGACCCGGCCGCGGCGTTTCTCGACGGGCTCCAGGCCGATTTTGCCGCGGGGAGCAAGAAACCGCCCAGGGAGTTGATCGACGCGCTCGGTTCAGACAGTCTGATCGAGCTGGACGCACCGCCCACTGTGGCCGCCAATTTTGCGATCGTGGAAGGACGTCCGACGATATTCTTGGCCAACTTCACGGGTCTCGAACCCGGCAAGAATGCTGTGGCCACTTCGCTGAACGGCATTCGGCTTCGAGTCGGAGCTGAACTGGGAAGTACGCTCACGTATCTTCCCTTTCTTGGCGATTCGCAGTCAGTCGAGTCCACGAAGGAAGGCGGTCAATCGGTATTTGTATTACCGCCACTCGGGCGGGGAGCAGTCGTGACGTTTACTGCGGCAAACAGATAGATGATACAGGTGCAAAACAATCCGACCCATCGACTCTTCCGCATCATCGAGGAGAATCATCGCGGCCGGCCCGTTGGAATTTATTCCATCTGCTCTGCAAATCGTTTCGTACTGGAAGCGGGGATGGCTCAGGCCAGGCAAGACGCAGGACTGCTTCTGGTGGAGTCGACTTCAAATCAGGTGAACCAGTTCGGCGGTTATACCGGACAGACTCCCGGACAATTCGCCGCCGTTGTTCACGAACTGGCCCTCTCTGTGGGCTTTCCTCCTGACGACATAATCTTTGGCGGAGATCACCTGGGACCACAGGTCTGGCGGAACGAAGGTGCCAGGTCTGCGATGGAAAAAGCGTGCACGCTGGTTAACGATTGTGTACTCGCCGGCTACACAAAAATTCATCTCGACGCGAGCATGCACCTCGAAGGCGATCCCGGCAGTTCGCACAAACCGCTCGCAGACGAGATTGTCAGCGAGAGGGCGGCCACGCTCTGCCTCGCCGCTGAACAGGCTTACAGATCGTTGAGCAGCGACACCCCGGCTCCCCTCTACGTCATTGGAACGGAAGTGCCCATCCCCGGGGGGGAGCAACTAGGCACGGAGGCGCCACAGGTGACAGCGGTGGCTGGAGTGGAACGGACTTTACGCCTGACAAAAGAGTCCTTCTATTCCCGCGGATTGCACGCCGCATGGGATCGGGTCATTGCTGTTGTGGTTCAACCCGGGGTTGAGTTCGGCGACAACTCTGTTTTTGCGTACAATCATGCAACCGCAGTGCCGCTGGCCCGTTTCATCGAAGAATCCTGGCACGGAGTATATGAAGCGCATTCGACCGACTATCAATCCCGGTCCGCACTCCGAGAGATGGTGAAAGATCACTTCGCCATCCTGAAAGTGGGACCGTGGCTGACCTATGCATTCCGTGAAGCGGTGTTCGCCCTGGCATCGATCGAAGATGAGTGGCTAGGCGGAGGCCGCGAAATCCGGACATCGAGGGTCAGGGAAGAATTAGAGAGCGCCATGCTCCGAGACCCGTCGCACTGGAAAAGCTATTATCAGGGTGACAACCGGACATTGTCGTTTTCGCGCAAGTACAGTTATAGCGATCGGTCGCGCTATTACTGGCCACAGGCTCAGGTCGCAGCTTCGCTCGAGAGACTGGTCTGCAATCTACGTGCCCATCCTGTTCCCCGCTCGCTCCTGAGTCAGTATCTTCCCAAGCAGAGCGATGCAGTTGAAGAGGGAGTGATTGAGAATGATCCGGTCGCTCTTATTCGGCACAAAATTCTGGAAGTACTCGCTAAATATTCATTCGCATGTGGAATGCAGGTGGAGCGATGATAGTGCGTTTGACGTGTTTCGGGAGATTCCATGCTGCGTGAAGAGCGTAGGCGCAACATTCTGGAACTTTTGCAGATAGATGGACGTGTCCTGGTTGGCGATCTTGCGAAGCGCTTCCGGACGTCTCTGATCACCATCCGCAAAGATCTGGAGTTTCTCCATCACGGCGGACAGCTTGAAAGAACCCATGGCGGGGCTCTGCCGATCAAGACGGGTGCGATGAAGGACGTTTCCCTCCACGAAAAAGAGAGACTCCATCGCCAGGAAAAACTGCGGATTGCGACCGCCGCTGCGCAGATGATTCGTCAAGGCCAGGTCATCATCCTCGACTCCGGTACGACTACGACAGCAATCGCCCGCGCTTGCCGCCATTTCAAGAGCCTTACGATCATCACCAATGCTACAAATATTGCAGCCGAGCTGGCCGACACTCCGGTTGAAGTGATCCTGACGGGTGGGGTACTGCGCAAAAACTCTTTTTCGCTGGTTGGGCCGCTTGCAGAGGAATCTCTTCGCAAATTGAATGCGGATTTGCTGTTTCTCGCGGTTGACGGGTTCGATGTTCGCTATGGTTTGACTACCCCCAATCTGCTGGAAGCCCGGGTAAACCGCGCGATGGCGGAATCGGCACGCAGGACAGTGGTTGTCTGCGACTCAAGCAAATTCGGCCGGCGAAGTCTCTCGTTGATCCTGCCGCCATCGGCCGTGCATGAAACGATTACAGATAAGAACATTCCGAAGAAAGATCTCAAGGCGCTTCGTGACGCTCAGGTCGAGGTAAAGTTGGTATAAACTCGCGAGATGAAAAGGTCGACAAACCCATGCTCAACAATGACGGTCAACGTCCCGGCACCCACACGTGGAACGAACTCATTTCCCAGGGCGAGGTGTGGCAATCCGTACTTTCACAACTCGAGGCGAGTCCGCTTGTCGAAACTATTCTGAAAGGCATCGCAGCAACTCGCGAATGGGTCTTTGTTGGCTGTGGCACAAGTTACTATCTGGCAGAAGCGGCAGCTCATTCCTGGACCATCCTCACGGGAATGCCAGCGAGATCGATTCCTGCCTCTGAAATATTGCTCTATCCCCAGAACATTCAAGCCGAAGGTGCCGGTGTACAGGCAGTCGTTATTTCGCGTTCTGGCAAGACATCCGAAGCGGTGCGTGCGGCAAATGTACTGGTAGGCAAACTGAACGTGCCGACAATCGGAATTACCTGCGCGGAGCGCAGCGCACTCGAGAGGGAATGCCATCACACGATTCTCTTGCATGGCGTGGACGAACAGAGCACGGTGATGACCAGATCATTCACCAGCATGCTCGTCAGCCTGCAGTACCTTGCCGCCCGGCATGCGGGCAATCAGTCGTTCATCGATCAGCTGACGGAATCCGCGAAACACACTTCTCTCGCGATTCACAAGGTTGCTCGTGAGTTAGAGGCGTTCGTCACGAGTCACTCTTTTGACGATTACATTTTTCTCGGCCAGGGAGCCTGGCATGGAATTGCCAAGGAAGGCGCTCTGAAGGTAATGGAGATGTCCTGTTCCTACAGTCAGTTTTTCCACACACTGGAATTTCGCCACGGGCCCAAAGCAATCGTCAGCGAACGGACCTGTATCTTCTTTTTTCTCGACAAGGCGGGTCACGAAGCGGAATCGGAAGTACTTGTTGAAATGAAGGCTTTGGGAGGAATCACGGTTGCCGTCGGTAATGCGATCGGTGCAGGAGCACGACCGCATTGCGACTTGATTATTGAGAATTCCGCAAAGCTGAACGATTTGGCGTCACTAGCGTCTTGTACGATTCCCTGCCAACTTTTGGGCTTTTTCACGGGGTTAAAAAAGGGATTAAATCCGGACGAACCGAAAAACCTGTCACGCGTGGTTATCCTTGATTGATGGCCGGAGCGGCTTGTGACCACATTTGATATCAGCGTAATTGGAGAGCTGAATCTTGACTTGATTCTCTATGGTCTGCCCGACGAACTGGTACTTGAACGAGAGCTGCTGGCAAGCGATCTGAGAATCACCTTGGGAAGTTCTTCGGCAATTTTCGCCCATAACCTAGCACGACTTGGAAACAAGGTTGGCTTCAGTTCTTGTATCGGCGACGATCCCCTGGGTGAAATCTGCCTCGAGCGCCTCCGGGATGCGAACGTCGATCTATCGCGCGTGCGGCGTCTCGAGAATAAAACGACCGGGCTGACCGTGATCCTGCAACAGTCAAAAGAGCGTTATATTCTTACCTATCCCGGAACGATGTATGAATTCCGCGAAAAGGACCTGGACCTCGACTACATCTTCAGTGCAAAACACCTGCATGTCTGCTCCTATTTTCTGCAAAAAGGATTGCGTCCAAGCTGGGTCTCTATTTTACGTAGAGCGAAGGAGGCGGGGCTCACCACGTCTCTTGATACGAATGACGATCCCGAGGATCGCTGGTCGGATGACGTCCAATCTCTTTTGAAGCATGTGGATATTCTGCTACCGAATGAAAGAGAAGCCTGCAAACTGGCGCGAACAGACGACTTCGAGCACGCAGCGGATATACTGGCGGAAAAAGTGCCGGTCCTGGTCATTAAGCGCGGGGCTCAGGGGGCAGTAGCGCGGGTCGGAAAAGACAAGTTTGTGGCTCTGCCACCCGATGTCCAGATGGTAGATCCTGTCGGCGCTGGCGATAGTTTCGATGCCGGATTTCTTCATCAGTTTATTCGAGGAGCCAGGATCGAGGACTGCCTGAAATATGGCAACCTCGCCGGTGCGTTGAACGTTACGAAGGTCGGCGGCACAGAAGCGTTCCGCAACTCACAGCACCGCACTGAATTTCTGGCGAGGCACTAACGCCGCCGTTGATTACAAGTAAATGACCGGTACAGAACGGCTCTCTAGTTTGTTGGCGTGACCTGCAATAACAGGTAATCACTGAATTGGGTGTTTAGTTTTCCGGTAGGACCGGTGACCGTACCCAGATCCTTATGATTCACATAGTCCGTCACTCGATAGGTCTTCGCAGACAATCCGCGAAGTTCCAGCTCGCCATCCCACGATCCGACAGGGTTCGCTGCTGGTTTCTTCCCTTCAGCCTGTGGGATAGGGGCATAGAACGCGTAATAGACACTTCCGCCCTTTTCAATTGCATACGCTTCCGGCTTGTCAAAACCATAGACGTACAAATCCAGGAAAGTGCCTTTTGACAGCATCTTTTCGTTGTACAAGCTGATCCACTTTTTCCAGTAGGCGTCTTTTTCCGGATCGAGATATGCGTTCTTGAACTTCGGACCGTAATCGGGCCACGTGAACTTTGTGCCGAGTACGCCGCCGGTGCCGAGTGTCGACGCAAAGTCCTTCCCTACATCCTCTTCCTTATCGGTAAACATGTTGTTCACGTGTGTCAGTTCTACGTGATCGCCATATACCGCTGCGTTTGCTCCGAGCAGGGCCTTGTACATCTTGACGCGACGTCGGACCTGGATGGAACCAACTGGATCGGCAGTGACAGCCTGATCCATGAAGCGAAGCCAGGCGAGGCTTGGAGGAGTACCGCAGGGACAGCTTTGCGTGATGCTGTCAGGTTTTATCGCGCGAGTGGTCTCGAAAATAGTCCGGTAGACGTCTCCCATTGCATATACGGACTCGTAGGGGGATTTGTGGTGGTGCTTCGGGTTGTAGCAGAGGGGTGTAGCGTAAATGTTGTCCAGTTTGTGACCGTCAAATCCCCAGTCACGGATAAACCGCTCCGTCAATTGCTTGTAGTACGCCTGGACTTCGGGCAGCGCTGGGCAAAGTGTTGCCAAATTCCGCGCCATACGGGCGGGCTTGCCGTGAGCGTCCAGGATCAGCCACTCGGGATGCTGTTTCACGACCTCCGAGATTTCATACTTGCGTCCACCATAACCAAAATGACCGTCTTCGACCGCCAGAGGAAGCCACCACAATTGAACCTTGAGCCCCTTATCGTGGAATGTCTTGACCATCTGCTCTATGGCATCACCGGCAAAGGCCGGCGACCGGGGTTGCCAATCGCCGTAGTTATTGAACCAGCCATCATCGAGCGTGGCCCAATGAATTCCCAATTCCTTCAGTTTCGGGATCGTGTCCACCATCTGCTTGGGAGTGACTCCGAATTCATAACCCCAGCCGCACCAACTGACGGCATAATTCTCCTCGTTGTTCAGGGGCTTCTTGAGGCCTTCCTTGTCGATCACATCGGACCAGAGACTGAGGGGTTTATAAAAATCTCCGGAATAAACCGTCAGAAACGTGCGCGGGGTTGAAATTGTCTCACCGGGCTTGAGTCCTGAATTGACGGGAATTCGTACGGACGCATTTACCGTTCCATGATCAGTGGTTTTCACCGGGAGAGCGATAGCGAGAGGCAGAGTTTCAATGTGACCGATGGCCTCGCCAACGCTCGCGTCCCAGAATGCGACAACCGGAATACCGCCGCCAACGTAGCCGAGGTCATCCTTGGTGCTTACAGGTGTACCAAACGGATTTTCCTGCGAGAACTTGGCCGGGACGGCAAAAATCTCGTCTTTGCCCCACTTTAGGCTGGAGCCTTCGAATGTCCACAGGGCATTCGTAGAACGATCCGAGTTCACCTTCGAGGCAAAATTGTGCCTTTGCAGCGTGATCGAGCTGAGGGCCACAGGCTTTGTACCCGCATTCCTGATTTCGAGAGATAACAGGACGAGATTCGGAAATGAATCGTAGACTTCAAGCGTTCCCACCTCCTCGAGTTCGGTCCCAGCGATTTTGCCCTTGACGACGAGCCGCTTGCCCAAATTTCCGAGCTTGCCGTTTGTGTCCTGAATCTCTACGGCTGCCAAATCCAGCGTCACTCCTGGGTATTCGACATTCCCAATGGAAACAATTTGTTTCGAGTCATCGCCCCCGGCATCCAGCGAAACGAGTTTTCCGTCTTTTTTTGCTGAGCCTGTCAGTTGACCATCCGCCAGGAGTGAAAATACGGACGTGGGGCTCGTGATCGTTATGGATTCGGGCGAAGTTTGAATCTGGATGACAGACGTTGCAGCAGTTGCGGGCGCAGTAGCTGGATTATTTGCACTCTTTTGGCAGCCGTTGGCAAATAGCAATCCAGTTGCTGCAGACACTCCCAATACCATCAAAGCTCTTTTTTGCCAGTTCATGGATTTATCCATCCTCATTTCTCGAAATCCTGGGAAAGACCAAGTCAGCGGAGGCCTTTGTACTGGGCAAATATCCTTTCCGCGTTCTTGTGATAAACCTTTTCGAGAATCGGGTCTGGCAACTCCATGCCGTAAATCTCCCAGCGGCCTTGACCCGGGTATCCCCAATAGGGGAAATACTCATCCGCTGTCTCCATCCAGCGAAAATAATTGGCGTACATCGCGGTCTCGGGTTCACTGTCGGTTCCAAACAGGATGCGGTCCTGATACTCGACAAAAAATTTATGGGCCCGACGCGGTTGCCTGCCGAGCTCCGCCTGGCGTGCTCCAAATTCGACAACCATATTCGGATACTTGTCCAGCCAGGAGGAAACCAGATCCAGATTTTCGGGCCAGTTCGCAACATGCAAGGCGATAAAGGTAGTCCGGGGATGTTTCTCGAAAACATGGTTCCGTTGTGCAATCAGGATCTCTTTTGTGGGAAACTTCGGGCCGAAGAAACTCCATGTCGGATTCTGGTTCAGTTCCTCGTAGCGCTCATTGTGACGATCGACGGGAGTGAAAAACGCGACAGGATCGGTCGTATGGATGGCCACGGGAATTCCCAATCTGCCGCATTCCTCCCAGATGGGGTCCAGCCGCGGATCGTCGACGGCAATCAGGTTGCCCGATTTGTCGCGAACTCCTAAACCTAAATCCTTCAGAACCTTTAATCCGCGGGCACCCCGACGAACAGAGTCATCGAGTTGGGCAACCATTTCCTGGCTGAAATTCGGATCGTCGATCTTGCTCCAGTCAATTTGCGTAAAAACGATGAAGCGATCTGGGTACGGCTTGACCATCTTGTCATAGACACCCTGGAATTTTTCGCCCCACATCCCCGTCAGAATGACGATCTTCTGCACATTGGCGGCATCCATCCGCCGGACGACTTCCGCGGCGGGTATTTCGTCTCCATGGATGCCAGCCGGATCGTTCACGTGATTGTGCACGTCGATGACAGGAAATTTCGCGCGAGGTACCTCGTGCGCCGCAACATGAAGCATGGGGACCGGATCAAAGTCTTTGAGCAAAAGCGTCATATGCTTTGCGGCGTCCGGATCCTGGCTGTATTGAATGTCCTGGCCCGAAGAAAGACGTGGCAAAGCCAGTAAAAGAAATATCGATAAATAAAGCTGGACCATTCCAGTCCGGATCACACTCGTGCGGTAGTACCAGAGACCTGACATACAGACTCCTGCTTAGGAATTATTACAGACCGAGTGTACATAGGTGGCTGGCGAAAGGAAACAAAAAGTAATAAACAGTAGAAAATCGAAACCGGGACTACGGGAGATGGCCCGCGGGTCTTGCAGTTCCTGCGAATTGGGCGTGAATCGCTTCTTTGCGGTGAGTTCAGCGTGAAGATCGACGACCTGAATTCCTGTGCGAACACGGGACGGGTAGTCGCCCCTGTTCTAGCCTCGGCGCAATCCCCAGCTCTGCGCCTCGATGCCTGCTTCGATCAGTCCATTCACAAAGGCGAAGTGCAGCAGTTAGCGAATCCAATCGACGCGATCGCGACCCTCTATCCCGGAGCGGGTGACTTTTTGCGAAGTAGGCTGTTATAGAAATAGACCCGGCAGGTATCACACAATCCGTGAGAGACTTTGGCAGCTCTCTCCCTGGCAAGGAAGTGCGGCACCCAATCCCAGACGCGATGCGGTTGCGGCCCCACGCGAAGCGTCCGTCGACAGTGACAACACATCGTGACAATTCCAGAGTTATTTGCGTAGTTTGGATGCAACAGGGTCCACGGATCCAGGTCGTGAGGAACGTCCTGTCTCAACGAATTCTCAACCATTAAATAGGAGCCGGGCAGCCTGAGAACCCGCATCTGAAAGACTCGATATGATTCCGGCGATGAACACTCAAATTCATGGGCCCAGATTTCACCCGATTGCTGGACGCCCGTAAGACCTTCACGAAAGAACTGTTTGAGAGGTTCCGGCACGACTTGTAGCACGTTCAGGCCGAGATTCGCCGGCCGGATCAATGCCTCGCCGTCGTTTATCAAGGCGAATTTGTCCCAAGCCAGATTGCTGTAGCCGATACACAGATCAGGGTTAAGGATATAAATTACAGCCGGGTTCAGATCCAGCACGGCGGGAGTCAACCCGCTCGCTTCGAGGATAGAACTTAGAATTCGATCCGCGCCTGTTCGATTTAGCACATGATTCATATTGGTCTGACCTTAGTGCCTCGTTCCTTAAGGCCGTAGCTAGATCATGCGCGATGGTAATGAGTAATTGAATGACTGTTATTGGGGAGGGTACTACCCCAGCAGGGTCACGACACCGGCCTCCAGGTCCGTTCTCTCGGTCGACGAGCTACACCCAATTCACCGGCTGAGCGACGCGGAGCCCAGAGTGAATTCGACAGCTAAGTCTCCCCGGCGCTTTGTCTGTCTACCCGGACGCGCTGCGGCAATCTAGAGATCCCCGGCAGGATTTGCGAGCCAATCCAGCAGAAAGCGCTTGTCAGGGACAACGCTGCGGCAATCCAGACGCTGTGATGCGTGATCGTTTTCATGAACGGGTCTACTGAATGAGGTAGGCCAAACAATCGCTCAGCAATCCAGCCTACGGATACGAGACCCGCAAAGAGCGCACCACTGATTCTCAGGACGGAGTATAAGCGCGTGCTGCTCAAGAGCAGGAGCGAAGGCAGGACAGCGGCAACTACAATCAGCTGCATTGCTTCTATACCCAGATTGAAACCGAGGAGTGCGGACAAACGCTGTGACCGGCCGAGTCCCAATTCACCCAAAGCAGTCGCAAACGCCAAACCGTGAATGAGGCCGAAGAACGCCGCTATTGCAGCTTCGCGTCCCGGGAACAGTGGTCGAATTGCGTGAACGGCAGATATCAGGATCGATACGGCGATGAGCACTTCAATCGGGCGATTAGGAACACGGACGAATCCCAAAGCCGCAATCGCCAGCGTCATGGAATGTCCGATGGTGAATGCGGTGACAACTCCGAGAACCCGCAACGAACTCTGTCGCACACCCGCAAATCCCGACCAACGCGACCCGACGACCAGTAACGGAGAGGGCAAAAGCAGCGCAAGCAGGAACAAGAGATGGTCGGACCCTTCGGCGATGTGCCGCATGCCAAGACGGAATACACTCGCGAGTCCTACCCGTCCCATCCATCCGCTCATGCTCGACGGCCAATTTGATACTCCGGTGTCTCCATTCCCGCTTCCCTGTAGGTAATCCAGTTGATAGAAGGATTGGCTTTCGTTTCGCGTCTGCGAGACGATCTGAATGTTTCGGTCTAGCGGGACCAGACAATTCACAAGATAAGCGGATATCTCGTTGTGGTGATGATTCTCGAAAACGATCCTCCGATCGGAGGGGCCACGAGGTAAAGCCAGACTGAACTCAATCTGAATTTCACCGAGCCCTTCTCTGATCTCCTGGATTGAAGGGAACTTCTGTGAATCAAGCGTAGGGCTCACACTGGCGCCGTCGACGGTAATCGACAGATCACGAAGCACACGCTCCGCGTAATACCGCTGCTCGGCATCCGAGATAATCCCGTCACCATTTGTGTCGATCTCCGCGATGATGGCGGGGGAAACCGCGACACCCGGGATGAGACGCGTCAAGACCTTGATATGGTCGTTTCCCACTGAAATGAGGGTCGCTTGCAAATATTCATCGAGCCTGTGCGCGAGAGCGTGCGCTCCAAGAGACAGACAAATTGCAATGGCAACAAGCGACTTCCGGTTCATTTTCCTGTCAAACCCCGTCCGTAATCATTCGTCGGATCGCGGTACATGGTATGCACATGCAGGGAAGGATCGCCGCCCAAGAGTTGCGGCGCGTACTCGATAACCAGATGAGGACCTTGAATCCGGTAATAGGCCGTTATACTGCTTCCCGGTTTGGCGGTGACTGGTCCGCTCCAGGCAAACCAGGTTTCGTTGATATCCGCCTTAAGTTCGGCCATACGGGCTGCGGCCGCGCTCTCATGAATGATGCTGGCCCATTCGGATATCACATCGAGCAGCATTGCGCGCTCCTGATCAGTCATCGCAGAAGCCTTGAGGCCTTCGGGCTGGATTGTTTTCCCGTCCTGTCCCGGACCGAGAACCAGGTCCGCCAAGTGGTAACTTAGGATCGCCTGTTTCTTTTGATCGTCATTGAGGGCATTTAGCAAAGCCAACGCCTTGTCACTCTCCTGCCCGAGCGGCCGCACGGTTTTCCCATTGCTTGTATAGAGAGCAGGCTGAGCGCCGGTGAGAGTTGGAGTGAGCACGCCGCGTTCCCCTGCGATGGTAATGTTGAGCGCCAGATGGTGTCCTCCGAATTGCAACATCCAGGGATCTTTTTCGGAAGGCTTGCCAAGAATCGAAATGTAGTAGAGATCTTTGCCAAAGATCGGGTTGTTCCCTTCCTTGATCTTGGTGATTTCATCGCCCTCCATAATCTGCTGGACCTTCTCAAAACCCCGCTGGCTGAGAGCGGATGAGACCAGCGCCATGGCAGCCGAGCGCTGTGCGGGATTTAGTTCCTTGAGACTCAGTCCAGCCCTCGGCACGAAGGTAACCGGGAGATTGGACCAGTTGGCGCGCTGCTTCGCGTTGTCAAACGCGAACAACACGCTTTCTCTCTGCTTTGCGTCAAGCGTAGAAAGGAAGGTATTCGCGGCGCTCACGATTCGCGAAGTGGCTGACTGAGGCCTTGCAACTGTTACCGAGCAGAACAGCATCACTAGCACACTGCATCGGATCATTCTCGTCGAGAAAACCTTCATTCGCCGTTCTCCTTGTTGCCGTCTCGAGGCACCAGCTCCCTATTAGGTATTACCCACACAGGGGGACGCGGTTCCTGGTTGTAGGGGAATAACTATTATCATGGTTTGGACTGCGACTACCCGATAATTTGGGCGTGAGCATCCGGCGTTTCGGATGAAGAGTCCGGTTTGAGGTTCGCGAGGTCAGCCTTCGCCGCCTCCTTTATCTTGTTTGCCTCTGCCAATCCACCAAGCACAGAAGGCCCCTCAGCGCAGGACCAACGGCATTCCGGGTACTTTTGCGTTCAGGATCGGGCAGTGCGGCTTTGCTCGGGGAAGAGCTCTATTTCGACAATTTCAGAGAGGATGTGGCCAATCAGATTGTGGCATTCCTGGATACGCGGAATCACATCCGAGGGAACGCAGATACAGTGATCGACCAGGGGACGAAGTTTGCCGCCGGATTCGCCGGTCAGTGCCACGGTAGAGAGGCCTGTTCGTTTCGCGGTTTCAAGGGCGGTGATCACATTCGGAGAATTGCCGCTTGTAGAGATCCCGATGGCTACGTCACCGGGGCGACCGTTCGCTTCGAGCTGGCGTGCGAAGATTTGATCGAAACCATAGTCGTTGGCGATCGCAGTGAGGCACGAGGTGTCAACGGTAAGCGCCAGAACGGGGAGGGCCGGGCGGTTAAAGGCGAACCGTCCAACGAATTCGGCAGCGATATGCTGGGCGTCGGCAGCACTGCCGCCATTGCCGAAAATAAGAATTTTATTCTTGCTCCTTAGTGCGGTAATCAGCAAGCGGGCGATGGCAGCAATCGAAGCAATGAGTGTCGCATTGGCCAGGATAGATTGTTTGGTGACTA
Source organism: Candidatus Acidiferrales bacterium (assembly GCA_963723725.1). GTDB lineage: Bacteria > Acidobacteriota > Terriglobia > Acidiferrales > UBA7541 > Acidiferrum. The sequence goes on along the minus strand of CAVRSA010000003.1, from coordinate 8,884 downwards.
TGGAAGAGGCAATGGAGTCTCGAATGTGCCGGTCGAGATCGTCAGTCGATGAAGGGGCCAATAGAGTTTCCTCGATTCGCGCTGAAGGGCGTGCGCGGAGTCGTTCTAGAGTATACCGCCAGTCGTATCAAATCTCTTGCCGCTAGCAATTCAAGGATAAGACATCTACCCTGGCCCACGCAGGTGAGTCACACCGAACCCTCTCCGTAATCCAAACCAAATATTCAATCTTGGAAACAGCCGCCCGCTCTTTTCTTAGCATTACATCTGAAACACTTATAATAACTATGGGGTTTGTCCGCTTGCTTTTGTGGCCTCCCACCAAGTCCAAAGATCAGGAGTGCGTTCGATTCCATGGCGACAGATAGAAAACCAGAGTTTTTCAAGGGCAGCCAGCTGAAGGTTGCCATCATCGGCTGCGGTTATGTAGGGCTCCCGCTCGCGCTCCGTTACGCAGAAGCTGGTCACAAAGTAACCGGATTTGACACCGATCCCGAAAAAGTCAGACTGCTCAACGCCGGAAAGTCCTACATCGAGCATATTCCACAAACCAAGATTCAGCAGTATGTGAACAGCCGCTATTTCAACGCCACTACCGACTTCTCGAAGCTGAAAGATGCCGACGCTATTCTGATTTGCGTACCCACGCCGCTGAACGAATATCGCGAGCCTGACCTGAGCTACGTCGAAGAAACCGCCAAATCGATTTATCCCCACCTGCAAAAAGGACAGCTCGTCGTTCTTGAATCCACCACCTACCCCGGCACCACCGAAGAACTCGTTTTGCCAATTCTCGAAAAAAGCGGCTTGCGCTGCCCTATCATCGGCAGCACGGACAAGAACGAGGCCGCCTTCGACTTCTTCCTGGCGTTCTCGCCCGAACGCGAAGATCCTGGCAACAAGCAGTTTGGCCTCGCACAAATACCTAAAGTCGTTGGGGGAGTCAATCCGGCCAGCGGACGCGCGGCAGTTTCTCTCTACGCACAGGTTGTCGCCAAGGTGATTCCGGTCAGCTCGACTAAAGCCGCGGAAATGACCAAGTTGCTCGAGAATATTTTCCGATGCGTGAACATCGCCCTCGTCAATGAACTGAAGATGCTCTGTCTTCGCATGGATGTGGATGTTTGGGAAGTGATCGACGCAGCATCCTCAAAACCTTTTGGGTTTATGCCGTTCTATCCCGGACCCGGACTTGGCGGCCACTGCATTCCCGTTGATCCGTTTTATCTTTCCTGGAAGGCGCGCGAGTACGATTTTTCCACCCGCTTCATTGAACTCGCGGGCGAAATCAATACGGCGATGCCCTATCATGTGGTCGATTCTATCGCTGACGCACTCAATCAGCACAAAAAGAGCCTCAAGGGCTCAAAACTGCTGATCTTGGGAGTGGCCTACAAGAAAGACGTAGACGATCTGCGTGAATCTCCAACGCTGAAGATTATGGAGATTCTCCAGAAGCGCGGTGCCGATTTCGATTACAACGATCCTTATTTCCCGCAACTCCACAAGATGCGTCACTATGATTATTCGCACATGAAGTCTGTGCCGCTCACGCCGGAGACGCTTGCCAAGTATGACGCCGTGCTGATCGCCACCGATCATTCCAGCTATGATTTTGCCGCCATCGTAAATTCCTCGAAGCTGGTCGTCGATACCCGCAACGCAACACGTAACATCACGCGGTTCAGGGAACGCATCGTTCCCAGCTAGCGCTAGCCGAAAGCTTTCTACTTTTCTGGTCATTTGCGAAATGAGCACCCTGACGCACCGATCCCCCAGATTACCGCGCGGTATCCGTACTGTGGAGCGATTGCGTTTGGGCCGGACGAAATCGGGTTAAATGTGACGACAGGCCAGGCAAAGAGGAACCACTCCATACGGAAGATTTGGCACTGGCTCCAGTCGCAGTTCGTTCAGACGGTTCCCGATGACGTTGCGCTTTGTGAATTCGACTGCCAAAAACTGCAATGCACAATGGGCGAGTGGGAAACGTGTGACCGTCGAATCAGGAATGCCGCAGGGGAATTGCTGCCGATCATCAAGAAAGCACCCCCTCCGCAAAAATAACGTAACACTTTCGGTCGCAGGGGCCATCTCGACACCCTCCCCCTTGATTCTTCCCGGATCGACCGATACCAACCAGTACTCTTACTACTTTGCAAAAACAGGACATTCTTACTTTGCAGCGACAGTGACACTTTCGACATTGACAGGAAGGCGGGACGGCAATTAGGATGGCATCCACTTCACGTCCCCGTGATTTTGGATTTCGATCCTATTTCATCAAGTTGGGATCGTTTAGGTGAGTTTCCAGCAATGGAGACCGTCTTTGTTATTACCGCAAATCGATTCTTCCGGGAATCTTTGATTCGGCTCTTTCGAAGCGACAAAGGATTCCGGGTATTGGGTGCACCCGATGGTTCGCCATTGGTCGGCGCTCCGCACACGCGGATCAGGCCGGATGTCGTCGTACTGCGTCCGGAATGGGATGACCGCGACTTCCAGACCACCCGCGCGATCCACGAAGCCGCCCCTATGACAAAGATCCTGATGATCGGGATGGAAGACGACCAAGAGATATTTCTCAAGGCTGTGCAAGCGGGCACGGAAGGCTATCTTCTGAAGGATGCATCTTCCAAGCAGATACTGGCAGCAGTCCACCGGCTGAAACAAAACGCCGTGGTCTGTCCCAAACATCTGGAACGAGCCCTGTTCAACCTCATCGCCGATAGTCCGCGATTGAACATCATTCGCCCGCAACCGACCTGCGACCTGACTCCTCGCGAACACCAACTCACTTCTCTTGTTGCACAAGGACTGGCTAACAAGGAAATCGCCGGTCGCCTGAATCTTTCCCTACAGACTGTAAAAAACCATGTGCACAGCATTCTGCAAAAGACACAATCGAAAAATCGGGCCATGCTTGCTCAGTTTGTAGGATCTAGACCAGGAACGCCTGCCCCGACCGTCAAGTTGCCCGCCCGCTTCTCCTACCCCACAAATTTCTAGAATCCTTACCCCCTCATTTCCTAACAATCGTCTGAAAATCCCCCTCTGCGTGGATTCGACAGGTTCAGTACCCGGGTCCGGTACGTCGGCTGGCAAGACCCACTACCGCGTACCATCACGCGCCTCGAGGAAAGTACCGGACCAAAATTGAATCCCGATGGGCCTTGTGCCTCTGTCCTGCCCTTAGGGATGATGCGCATCCTGAGAGCGATGCGTTGGAACAAGAAAAGATTCGCGTTTTGATTGTGAACTCGACCAGGATCTGGCGTGACATGCTCTACGACACGATCCGGGAGGAGCCCGACATCGAGATCGTCGGCGATGTCAGTGAAGAAAACGCAATTGTTCTTGCGACTGAGCGAACCGATCCAGATTGCTTGATTGTCCCCCTCGAACGACCCGGAATAGCGATGCCAATCTGCACGGAAATTCTTGTCAAACGGCCCCATCTCCGGATTGTCGCCATCGGAGAAAACACGGATGTCGTAGAGATCTATTGGATGTCGGAAGAAGGTGACGTTCGACGCACCTATTCGACCGCAACGCGCGAGGCCATTCTTCGCGCACTGCACTTCTCGACATGCTGAACTTTCCAAAGTCTCAAAGAGGAATCGCCCGGGGCGGAACGGTATTAAGGAGAATGAAATGAGAGAACTGAGAGCAATGAGCGGCAGGGCCATGATGGCCCTTGTCTGCTCACTGCTGCTGGCGATTGAAACGCCGTATGCCGTTGCAAACTCCGAGGAAATCTCTCCTCCTGGCGGCAGCGCAAACAGGACGGAAGACTCTCTCGCGAGCATGACCGTGCGCGAAGGAACGAGTGTCTCACCCGATTCGATTGCCATAGCCAAACTGTCGGGTACGGCCGACCGAAATGGGCAACCGCTGATCAACGGCAGCATTGTCACAAGTGGCGACAGTCTGATCACGCATGGAAACTCGGCGCTGTTGCTGGCATCGACCCCGCAAGAGCGGTTGTGGCTCGGACCGAACACCAGTGCCAAAGTCTCAAAAGATGCTGATCATGTCGCAGTGGTCCTGGTGCGCGGCACTCTCTCCTTTCAAACGCGGGGTAACCTCGAAGTCCTGTTTGAAAACCACGAAGGCTTGGCGCTGCGCAGCCGGGCCGATTCCCTTGCTGTGGCGCAACTGAGTCTCCTGAACAATCAGGAAGCCAAAGTCCAGGTGCAGGAAGGCTATCTCGAGCTGGTCCAGGGTGGTCACGCCATGCTGTTGCAACCAGAGAACGCGGTAGCGACTTTGGCAAACGGAACGCGGCAGGCCAAGACAGCAGGTCAGTCCGGTGAAGGATCGCTCGATGGCACCGTAGTTGATCCAAAGTTATTCGCGGTTCCCGGCGCCAGCATTACGTTGACAGACGCCGCCGGGAAAACGTTCAAAACCGAAAGCAATCACGAGGGCAAGTTCTCTTTCAGTAGCGTGCCTGCCGGATCCTATACCCTGCTCGTTACACAAACAGGTTTGCAAAACTATGAGTTGAAAAATGTTGTGGTGCGGTCCGGTAACGCATCCACCTTATTCGTCCAGATGGGCGCCAGCGGCGTAGCAAAGAAAGACAATCACATCTTGCTTTGGGTTCTGATCGGAGGCGGCATCGCGGGCGGAATTGGCGCGGCTCTGGCAGCCAAGGGGTCCTCGTCGTCCTCGACAAGCCCTTCGACAACTCAGTAAGCAGTTTGACGTTGTTCGAGCTTTCAATCGGTGCTGTCAGAACTTCAAACAGTGTCCGAGCTTTGCGGTGAGAAGAAAGTGGGAGTCAGGAGGAGACTATTCGAGATCAATCACACCAGCGCTTGGGCCCGGCATCGATCGTGATCTTCGTCGCGATGATGGGGTTGTCGTTGCCCGGTGCTGCCCAGGAAGGGATGACGCCGCGCCCTCAGACTTCTCCCTCTGCTCGGAGCTCCCCTGATTACAATCAGAGAATTGCCGAGCTTGCCGCCGTGCCCAAGACCTCTGACACGAGTGCGCTCCGCGGAGACTACCAGATCGGGCCCGAAGACCTGCTCGAGATCTCGGTCCTCGAAGCGCCTGATTTAAATCGCACCGTCCGTGTCTCCGATGATGGGTCCATCTCTCTCGCTCTGCTGGGCTCAGTTCAGGCCGCAGGCATGAGCACGCGAGAGTTGCAAAGCGAACTCCAGGATCGCCTGCGCCGTACCTACATGAAGGATCCCCAGGTCAGCGTGTTTGTCCAGGAGATGAGGAGCCATCCCGTATCTGTCTTCGGTGCTGTAGAGAAACCCGGGGTCTATCAGATTCGGTATGCAAAACCGCTCATTGAAATTCTGTCCATGGCGCAGGGTCTGGCAAATGATGCGGGTGACACCGTCATCGTGATGCGCCACCAGGGAAGCAGTCCGGGGCCTGCGGTCGCGAGTTTATCGGGCAACAGAGCGGGACTTCTAGCGGATCAACCCGCGGCAATTGCGATTCCTTCAAGCGACCCAGCGGGACAGGCCATAGGCGAATCTCAGAGTGCGGAAAGCATCGCCATCAACCTGAAAGACCTGCTCGACTCGGGTGATCCTCGCTCGAACGTGCTCGTCTACCCTGGCGATCTGGTCAAAGTTTCCCGTGCCGGAATTGTTTATGTGGTGGGCCAGGTGCATAAACCCGGTGGATTCGTTCTGAAAACAAACGAGAACATATCCGTACTGCAGGCGATTGCGCTTGCAGAAGGAGTCACGCCAAACGCGAAAGGCAAAGAAGCGCGGATCTTCGTCGCTTCGGGAGCGAACGAGCAGCCCAAGGAAGTCGCCATCAATCTCGACAAGATCATGGCAGGAAAAACGCCCGCTCCGCTATTGAAGCCGGACGACGTGCTGTTTATTCCGAACAGTGCGGGCAAAGAGACCTTGCATGTCCTTGAGCAGAGTACCGCCGGCATCGTTGGGGCTCTGGGTGGCGCAGCAATTTACAGGTGGTGACGTGGACGACGAAAACAAAATTCAACTGCTGGACCCGATCCGACCGAAGTTGGAGCGTCTGCGTCCGGAATTGCTTGAACCTTACCAGGTCGAGGAAGCGATCGAAGGGCCGGATCTGCGTGCACACTGGCGAACGATCCAGAAGCGACGTTGGACCATTCTCTCGATTCTTCTCGTGGTATTCACGATTGCTCTCATTGTGACGTGGAAAGAAAAGGCCGTGTACCGGGCGGATGCACTTCTGGAAATTCAGAAAGAGAATGCCAATATTCCGACGGTGCAGGAACTGTTCCAGCTCGAAAACGTCTCCGACAACTACCTCGAGACACAATACAAGGTGCTGCAAAGCGAAACGCTGGCACGCCGTGTCATCGATCAGATGCACCTCGAACAACATAACGAGTTCAATCCGCCCCGGGACGGTTGGTTTCAGGCGAAGGCACATGCTGCAGCGCCTTCGGCGGAATCACTGGACCCTGACGTCGAACAGACTGTTTTGCGGGAATTCAAAGACCGGTTGAGTGTGGATCCGGTCAGGCGCAGTCGACTGGTACAGATCAGCTTTGAATCGCAGGATCCGAAAGTAGCGGCTGAAGCGGTCAATGCCCTGGCGGAGAATTATATCCAGCAGAATCTTGAAAGCAGATGGCAAGCCGCACAAAAAGCGTCGGAATGGTTGTCGCAACAGTTGGGTAGCTTTAAGGCGAAACTCGAAAAGTCCGAAGACGACCTCCAGCAGTACGCCCAGCAGAACGGCCTGCTATTTCTTGAAACAGAAAAGGGAGACACGGAAAACATCGTCAACGAAAGACTTCGCCAGCTGCAGGACGAGCTGACCAAGGCTCAGGCCGACCGTTACGGGAAGGAATCGATTTTCCGTCTCACCGAGACCGGCGACAACAGCGCACTCCCCGGAGTCGTCGATAACAAATTGATGCAGGAACTGACGGCACGACTGGCGGAGCTCGAACGTCAGAAAGCTTCCCTGACGCCGACCTTCAGCAGCGACTATCCGAAAATGAAAGAGATACAGAGCCAGATCGATGAGATTGAGCGGCGACTCAGCGAGGAACGCAAACGCGCCGCACAAGGTATTGTCGATGATTACCTGGCTGCCAACCGGCGGGAAGGATTGGTTCGCGAAGCGTTTGAGCAACAACAGAATCAGGCAAATCTCGTCGCCGCCAGAACGGTGCAATACAACATTCTCAAACGCGAAGTGGACACCAACAAACAGCTGTATGAAGGCTTGCTCCAGCGGTTAAAAGAGGCAGGTGTGTCGGCCGGAATGAATGCCAGCAATATCCGCGTTGTCGACGCTGCGGTTCCTCCCACGAGGCCCATTCGTCCCCGTCCGTTCCTGAATTTGGGCTTGGCGCTACTGCTTGGTCTCGGATGTGGGATCGGTACCGCATTCCTGCAGGAACATCTGGACAATACACTAAAGAACTCCGATGACATTGAGCGGATTCTTCATGTTCCCGCGCTAGCCTTAATTCCCTCCCGGGAATCGCTGAATCACGGCAATGCAGGAGTCTATGGGTTGCCAGAACAGAGCGCATTAAACGGAAATGGGAAGCACGCTTCGATAGAGAAGCATCCGGGCAAGGCCTGGATCCGGATCGACGGGAATGGCACGCAGCATTCGGCACTTTCCGAAGCGTTCCGCGGACTGCGAACTTCCGTTTTACTTTCGGCTGCGGACCGTCCGCCGCGCTCATTAACGTTTGTCAGTGCCGAACCGGGCGAAGGTAAAACGACAGTCGCCAGCAATCTCTCGATTTCTCTGGCGCAGCTTGGCAAACGCGTATTGCTCGTCGATGGGGATATGCGTCGCCCCTGCGTTCACAAGCTCTTCAATATCGAAGACCGCTCCGCTGGCCTGGTGAATTTCTTGACTGGTGAAGAAGGATGGAATCATCTGGTCAGGCCAACCGGTGTTCCCAATCTCGATTGTTTGGTATGCGGACCGGTTCCTCCAAACCCGAGCGAATTGCTTTCTTCTGATCGGATGCAGCGGCTCATCTTTGAGGCCATGGTCGATTATCAATTTGTTCTGATCGACGCCCCGCCACTGCTGAACGTTACCGACGGCCGCATTCTGGCCACGATGGTCGACGGAACGATTCTTGTGGTGAGGGGCGGATTTACGCCGCAAGAACTTGCACAGCAAGCCCGGTTTCATATCCGGGACGTAGGCGCTCACTTGATTGGGGTCGTCCTCAACGACGTCGACGTACGCCACCACGGATACTACCAAAGCTATTACGGCTACAGCTCGTATGGGGAGAGCAAGGGTCAGATAGAGAAAACCTGATCCAGGCGAATCAACGGGCAGCCGAGTCCGGTCGGACACGTTTTTGGACGTAACTTGAAATGTTTCAGAGGGTTAGGTCACATGTCGCCTGTAAGTGACGGGGCGAAGCTGTGTACAGTAAAATGCATGCTGGCTTCACGACTGACACACATATGCGCACTGACCCTCTTCCTCAAGCAGGCGACGAATTTTCTGAGCCGCATTGGTATGCCGCGTACACTTCCGCTAATCATGAGAAGCGCGTCGCTGAACAGGCGAGACAACGATCGCTCGAATGCTTTCTGCCGCTCTATGAGAGTGTGCGACGCTGGAAGGATCGCCGCGTTCGGCTTGAACTACCGCTTTTCCCCGGCTACGTCTTCTTCCGCTTGGCTCTACGAGACAAGCTGCGCGTACTTGAAATTCCGGGAGTCGCAAAGCTCGTTGGATTCGACGGCCGCCCCACTTCCGTGCCGGACGAAGATGTTGAAGCGATTCGTGCCTGCCTTGATGGCGGGCAAGCGATGCAACCGCATCGTTACGTGCAGCGTGGCCAGCGAGTGCGCGTACTAAGAGGTCCATTGGCCGGCCAAACGGGAATCGTGCTGCGGCAGAAGAAGCGTACGCT
>CAVRSA010000002.1:0-370946 GCA_963723725.1 Candidatus Acidiferrales bacterium | reverse complement strand
CCGTTCTAATTTTCATAACGAAAAGTTCTCCGAGAGAAGGTATGGAATGCTTGTGGTGAGGATGCCCATAGCAGCTTGGGATAAGAGGATGACAGTTGAAGAATTCTTGGCCAAAGCCGTCTCGATCACCGCTCGAGATGTGCAAGAACCCAGGATGTTTACCTATGACTAGATGAAAACAGGCGGCAGGCGCTACGTGCGTTCACAGTTTCATTCGCGGTCCCTCAACGCATTTGTGCAACTGGAAGAAAGCCGTTTTCAGCAACGTTTAGGCGTCATAGACTGGAACTTGAAAGCTAGAGGTGATTCCTGATTATGTCCAGCGCACGCCTCTGCGGAATACTGCTGGGGAGCATGTGCCTGATGCACACCGTCTCCGGTCAAACCGTCCGGAATCCGAGCGAGCATACGAACAACCTCGTTGAGCGATTCAAAATCACGATGACATCCTGGAAGCAATTTGAAGTGGCCAAGCAAATCGTCGCACTTCAAGATAAGAGTGTCCTCCAAGTCCTTGCGCCGTGGCTCAACAACGATGACATGCACCAAAGAGGTAACGCCGCGTTCATATTCGCAAGCATGGGCGACGACCGCGGCTTTCAAACTATTAGAGCAATTCTGGAAAATCGTTCGCCCAAACGTGCAGTGGTCAGGACCGACGATGCTGGCCGCCTGAACCCTGAACTACAAATTCGCGAAGACCGTTATTACGCTGCGCACCTCTTTGGAGATCTCAAGGACGAGCGAGCGATTCCCATTTTGGTCCCATTGCTGAAAGATCAAGACGTCAAGGAGGTCGTCGCGTGGTCGTTAGGACAAATTGGCGATAAATCAGCCATCCCTCCGCTGCAAGAGGCTCTTGTGGGCAATAGTCTGACCATGCGCGCATCAGCCCTCCGCGCACTTGAGAAATTGGAAGCCAAAGAAGGATTACCGTAGTTTCCGTTAGAAATCAGGCGTGTGTGGGTCCTATGAGCCACTTAGACGGTTTTGTCGTTTAACAGCACCTAGAGAAGTCGCCAACCAAATTAGCGTATTGGTTTGAACCAGTTCTCCTGAATCTGTTTCACAAACATGGCAGCTAGCTTCTTGTTTTCAACGGAAAGAGCCATGTGATTTGAAGCCAGCATTTTATTCAGCGCGACCATTGAAACTCCGTAGAACTCGGAAGTCAGCGGCAATACAAAATGTTTCATAGCGCGGTGAACGTCATTTCTCAATTCTGGCTCGCCTTGCCCAACCTCTGAAAGATGCGAAAGGAACTCATATAGTTTCTGTGGATCGAGCAATGGCCGTCTCCCCTGTCTCGGCAGTATTTTACGGCAATGCTCGGCGCATTATCGTACTGTTTCCGACTTTCCCGATTTCAGCTTATCAGGCACTTGCCGACCTTTGGAGCTCCCGCTAGAATCCGACTGGATGTGGCCCGGAAGTTGGCGTATTAAGCGGAGAGCTGAAATGTTATCTGCAAAACTGTTTGCGACTCTTGCGATTTTGCAGGTCGGTCTGGCGCTTCTCGAGAGTAAAACAGCTTCTCAGTCCACTGATATTTATTTACACGCGACGTATTTCGTGTTTAAAGGAATTCACATGCAGATTTTTCTAGCGCTGGCAAGCGTGTGTTTTGCATTAACTTATTTCGCCGCCTCCCGCTGGGTATTGCACCCGCTAAACAATTCCCTAGGTCTTACGCACTTTGCTATGGCGACGATTGGGTTTGTCCTGATCTCCGTATCCCTCTTCACGCTAAGATCTGCAGCGTCAGCGAATGGCTTGCTCCGAGCGCCAAATTCCTGGCCGCTTCTCGCGTCTTTGGTTGGACTGCTGTGTTTTCTATTGGGTTGCGCCACACTCGCAGTGAATTGTACGTGGACTACCATCACAGTTTTCCGGTCCCACTAAAGGCTAAGTCCTGAGTTGTCCGCAAACTGGACAAGTTCCTCCCAGTACCAAGGGGACGCTCACTGTGGATTCATCATGACCACCATATCGCTCTAGTTGCACTGGTCCCAATCCTGATTGGTGTAAAAGCGAACGGCATACCACTGGCTTTCCAATCGGCTAACTTCAGGAACCGCACAGGGTATCCCGTCGAACTTTCCCGGTTGATGAATTGAGGCAGCTGACGAGAGCGAATCCCTGGGGTCGAAAACAAGAAAAACAGTGGTGTCCTGTCCAGCCCAGCCCCAGCCATCCCATTCGACATGCCGAAACTCTCCGTTTGCTGGAGCCTGCTGTGCGAGGACTTTGTCTTTGTAGGCGCGAGACCGCCACAACCATCTCGCGGTCGTTCGTATTCGGACGTGATAAGCGACAAACACTGCCGAAACAATCCAAAGTGTCGCCAATGTGGACAGCAGTGTTAAACGATTTCGACGGCCTTCACCGAAGATTGTGTAGGCCAGCAATGCGAAAGTGAAAACAATCAGAAGAAACAAATATAGGAAAAGTGCAATGTCTGCTGGGCAGACTGCTATCGAAATAGAGACGGCAAAAGCAACCAATGCGGCACAAAAAGGAAGTCGCCAGTTGAACGGACTCGCCTCTGTCATTTTCTCAGCCATCCCAGCAGTCTCGTAATGATTTACTGGACTTGATTATCGCATTGGAGTCTCAACACACTTCTGTCCTACCTATGAATCAGGTGTTGAAACAGCCATCTACGCGAATTGTTCTGGTTTTTCCGCCCGTCAACTCCCGAGTTGTCAGCTAATCGTCTAAATGGCTCAATAGACGATAATGCCATTTAACACGGGTTGTCCGAGTCCGTTGGGGGTCGTCCCTGTCTGCTGTTATTCTTTGTCCATGAACCGCAAGCGATTCAAGCACCTCCTATTAAAGAGCCTGTTCGCAATTTTGCTCGCAGTGCTTTTCATTTCTCTTCTGGCGCAGCGCCTGTTCCACCCACGATGACATTCGGAAAACCGCACAAGTTCGGGTCAGTACCTATATGGACGATTTCCGCGTAAATCAGGCGCCGGCATCCCCTAAGCCACCGCCTTACTGTGATTTGCTTTTGGAATGGTTGACGAAGTCATCACACTGCCTGGCCAATCCAAACGACTCGGCATGTATCGTCTCAAGGATAGTTCCGCCATTTCGGAGATCGCGCTCGCCCCACTTCGGATCGTATAACTGTGGTTGTGATGTCCAAAAACTACGCAGTTCAGCGACGGTCTCCGCTGCGGGAGCATAGTGCTGCTTGTCCAACTCGCGAATCAGCAATGAAGTCTCGTTGAATTTTACGAACAGCGGGGAGCCCACTACGACTAGCTCCCCAAACCAATCCTGCGTCAGTGTTGGTCCGACAGTTTCCCAATAGATCAAGTCTTGGCGCAGCCGCGAGTGCAAAAATCTCCCGCTGTCTTTTCCCGCAGCCGCAACTATCATTCGCATCAAGGCGTCGCCGTCATAGAATCCCGGGGGCTTATCCATAACTTGCAGAATCGCCGGTAAGGCGACAGTTCCCGATTTTCCTAGGGCATCCATCGCTTCTCTCTGCGCTGGAAGCACAGTGCTTAACGCGATAAATCCAACCCGTTGAACACGGAGATTCGCATCCTTCAACGCAAGCGCCTCCGTCAGCTCTCGCTGCATTTGTACAACCTCTTGAATCCGCGCGGTGAATACGTCCACGTCCGATGATCTTGCTGGCCACCTGATGCACTGTGAAAGTGCGCTCGGTCCAGGGTTTGTCCACTGCTGAAAGCAGTACGCCTTTCTATCATCGATCCAAAGGACTGAGACCTTCATTGACTCTGCGGCTGCCACCCACTTAACTTGTACGCCTGAACCGGTTTCGACCTGTTTTTTGAGAAACAGAATGAGACGAGAGCCAATCGGTTGTCTCGGGACTTGTTCACTGATTCCCGATACATCTTCCATTCTGTATCCCGGAGGTTTTGCATTGTTCGGTATGGAAACCGCATCCTCCTTTGGCATCAAATCAGGAAGTTCTAGTGAATCTCCTGGCCTTAGATCGCCTTTCAAAGACTCCACAATCGAAAAAACGCTATCATTTGACGTGGTTTGGACCAATATGATGTGCGTTGCATTCCACGAGCACTGATCTACGTTGAAGCTAGGACGAATGCCTGCGTCTAGAGAGAGTGGGACTATCAGGAATATCAATACTAGGGTTTGTCGCATGTTCTATCCTCAGCGCCAATCCAAGCGCAGGGATCGGTGTTTCAGAAGATAACTCGAGTCTCGCCCTTGCATAAGGGCCTGGCAAGTCAATTCGGCAAAGTGGATGCTGCTCTCCATTTCTTGTGACCTAGACAAAAGTTGTGAGCGTTGGTGTCGGCTGTTTGCTTTCCGTTTTGTCGTGGCCATCAGCGACTCGACAAAAAAGCACTGATTCTGAATGATTGTTCGGATTATATCGGATTACGAGCCCAGAACCCGGCGGGTAGTCGGCCATTTCTAGGTGCGCCGAAGCATTGAGACGAGCGGCTCCTAGCCCGTTGCGGTCCGGCACTTGCGGAGGTAGGCTTATTTCGAATTTTCCAGTGTATTCCGTGCTTGCGACCGAATATTTGTAGGCAACCTCGACGTGAGCCCACATAACTTCGGTTGCCGTTACAGTGCCTTGAGTCTCAGGCCAAGCTAGATTCTTCACCACTTCCTTCTCATCACTTCCATCGCGTAGAAGATTCCAGATTGCCCAGACGACTACAAAACCAATTGGCCAGCGAGCAGCCAGGATTAACCATGGGCTCATGCAATAAGTTTGAGATTACGGACAGGACAGGTGCCAACAGCTTTTGATGACTGTGACTAAAAAAATCTTTCCTGTGCACAAGTCCTGTGAGGTTGTTCATCGTACCCGCCGTAGCCAGATGCAGCCAGTCGGAGATGCGATGGTTACTGATATCGTTTATTCCCAATGACTGCACGGTTCTGAAGTAGAGCGCCAACCCGCTTTCCCCGTGGGAACAACTGAAGGAACGTTAAGCGTTCCTGACTGTTCTAAACACTACTGAATGCTCCTTCGCGCTACTGGTAAGTTGTTGAAACACCATTCCTTGCAGATTTGCCAAGGTTCAGGTGTCGGTTCGATTCCGATAGGCCGCTCCATTCTTTTCAAGCAATTACAAGCCTTTAAGCCGCCGCTTCATTTTCCATATTTTCCAATTCAACTGAAAACCGCTTCTTTTTGGACCAGAATAGAGCCGCGTCATGGAAAACTCCGCGCGTACTTGCTCGTGACCGCAGGTACGATCCCAGCTAGTTCCCACCGACTGCGCCTGTGGGGCATGAAGCTAACTGGGTCCAGACGGTCCCCGGCGAGGGTTGGAACACGCTGTTGCGCCTCTATGGCCCTTTGCAGCCATGGTTCGATAAGACCTGGAAGCCCGGTGAATTTGTATTAGTGAACTGACAACGGGGCGAGTGAAACTCGCCCCTTACCATCTGATCCCGATTTGCCAGATGACCGTCCACGTGACTCATAGATAGGTGGCATGTCGTTGCTCAGGAGTGGAGACTGCTCGCGCGTCGCTGGTTTGGCATTCGCTCTTTCAACAGTACTTTCACAGTTTCACCTGCTTCTTTTCTGATTGCTTGGCGTGTCTCTGCTTTCACCGGCAACATGTGTCTGCCGTCGCCCATAGCCATGAACGAACTCTTGAAGGGATGACCATCAATTGTGCCTCGGACTCTTACCAGTCCGCGTGTACCAAAAACTCTTACGGAACTCGGCCAAACTACGTAAGTCCAGCCGCCTTTGTGATTCTTCTGCAGTTTGGCAGAAAACGATTTGTTCAGCTTGTCACCCATCGTCACTAGGCCTCGAGGTCGGAGTATACGACAGAACTGTGGGTGAGCGGGTTCGGTGATGGCGAGCGCCACGCCAGCGGGTTAGTTACCAGCTACAGACAAGAAACCAGGATCAAGACTCAACACCTGCCGATTGCGCACGGACCACGCAGCATACGGAGACTGACCATGTCGCCGATATTCACCTCCTCCGCGCTGAACCGTGGCCGCCACCACCGAAAAAGCAGGCGAGGCCGAACTGTCTTGGTTCAGCCTGAAATGGAGAAGAACTTCTTCCTGTTAGTGAAGATTCCGCCCGAGCGGGGCGGGGATTTTCAAGGCATGCGGACCTATCGTGCGATGCTGGCGTTCCGCTGTTCTGCATCGGCGTGAGTCCTACCAGGTTATCCCTCAGCATGGTTGCATCCCTGCAGAGCCCGCTTCCGTTTCACCTGGCGAGGTCATTGTAGTCGTGTTCGATGAATGTGCAAGCATCGATCTTGCTGCCCGCCGGAGTTGCCGTTGGTGCCGCGCTTCCTCGAGCTTGCGATCGCGTGTGGCGTGAATGTCAGCCTGTCGGCCGGCGAGCATATCGTGCGGCGTCACATAGCCGATGGCGCTGTGCAACCGTACGGTGTTGTAGTAATCCACATAGGTCTGAATCAAACGCACTGCATCCTCCCTGGTCAGCGGCGTGCCTGGCCGGATGCATTCCGATTTTAGTGATTTGTGCCAGCGCTCCAGCTTGCCATTCGATTGCGGATAGCCGGGCGAGGTTCGTACATGGGTCATCCCCGTGATGCGGATGAACTCCTTGAAGTCTCGAGCGATGAACTGCGGTCCGTTGTCGGAAATGATCCGTGGTTTTGCTTTCGGGTACTTCTCCCGAGCTCGTTGCAGAAGGACTTCGATTTCCGCTTCGGTCATCGATTCCCGCAGATCCCAATGAACAATCGAACGGCTGTAGCCATCCAGAATGCTGCACAGGTAGTAGAAGGTGCCGCTCACGTTGATGTAGGAAACATCGATATGCCAATGCTGGTGCGGGTGCGGTGGCTGCTCGAAGCCGGTTCCTTTACGCGACGGTTTGCCCTTCCATCGGGAGAGTAACCCTCCTTGCTGGAGAACCCGCCACACGCTCGATGGGCTGACGGCCACGACATCCGCGTCCAGCATCATGAACGTCAACCGCCGGTAGCCTTCCAGGGGATGATCCAGATAGTAGCGGATGATGGAATGTTTCTCCCACGGCTGCAGCCAGAAATCCCGGGGCACCCAACCGTTGTGCTCATTCACGCGCCCATAGCGTTCCCGCCAGTCGTAGAACTTGCTGGCCCGTACCCCCAGCCAGTGGATGAATCGTCCGGTGCCGATTTCCGTTTTTTCCGACCAGCACCGGACGAAATCCACTACCAGGTCCCGCACGTCGTGCGGCACCCACACCTTGGTCAGAGCTCCCCAAGACTTTTTTTTAAGGCGATGTGCTCGGCCATCAATTCGGCCAACACCTCGTCCTTGGTCTGGATCTTCTTTTCCAGAAATTCGATCCGTTGTTGTTCGGCTTGGTGGTCCGGCCGGCTCTTGCCTTGAAAGGCAGCCGCACCGTTCTCGAAGAACTCTTTCTGCCAACGGTAGAACACCGTTGGCTGCAGCCCATATTCCTCGCAAAGATCGGAAACCGGCACTTTATCCAGCAAGTGCCGCCTGAGGATAGCTACCTTCTCTTCCCCTGTGTAATGCTTTCTCTCTTTTCTCATACGTCCTCTCCGTTATCTTAACGGAAGAACGTTCTTTCCAGTTCCAGCTGAGGCAAGACAGAACAAGTAGCCGAAGTTGTACCAAGCGCCGTTGTTGTGGAGCTCGTAGATATTGAGGTTGCTTTTGAACAGTGAGACCAGGAACACGAACGGCGCAATAAAGCCCTGCCAGAGTCCAAGCCAGAAACCCGCGACGATGTTGTATTCAGTCGCCGTTCCTTTGAACTGATTAGGTCCGGCAGCACATCCGGCCAAAATGCCCACCAACAGTAGAACAAGCACGAGTAATGTTAACGAGGATTTCATTGCAAGTTCTCCTTACTTGTGGGTACGTTGCTCGGTGCTGAATAGTCTCGGGATGAGCGCTAAGCAGCAGTTCCTATCCGGGCTAGTACCACATGTAAGGTCTGGTCGTGACTCAGGCACTGAGAACACTTCTGTAAGAAACCACGGAGACGGATTGCAACGACTGGTAAGGACAATCTTAAGCTGTCAGGCCGTCGATTTTGTTGCAGCTACAAAAATCAACCGAAGAGTTCATGCCTGATATCGCGCTTCCCGATGTCTCAGACTGAACAGTATCGCCACAACCGCCAAGACGAGCGGACAGATCACGCTCGCTTCGGGACCCACCGTTCCTCCAGTCAGCCACTTTGACCCAGTTAAAGTCACATTGAACAGGTTGTGCGACGGGGTAAATCCGCTGTTGGGCACTCCATAAAAGAACGTCTGGGTCCAGTCATAGCCAAGGTGAAAGCCCACCGCGCACCATAGGGTTCCGGTTCGCCGCAGAAACAGACACAACAACAGTCCAAACGACACGACCGACAGCGTTCCGAATATGGTTTCTCCTTTATTGCTCAGGTGACTCAACCCAAAGAGAGCTGAGAGCATCGCTGCTGCGGGCCAAAAGCCTATACCAGTCGTCAGCGTGAACTGCGCATACCCGCGAAACAAAAACTCCTCCGCGATTGCTGCTAAGAGGAATGCTCCGCCCCAGGCAGCCGCCGACACCAGAAGCGTCGTGCCATGAATCGTAGGGCTCGCGATCTGAAGCCCATGCAGCAGATAAATGATGAGCACGGTTGCGCTGCTGGCGAGAAAGCCGATCCACCCACCCAACCATAGGTGCTTCATCAGTCCTTGTTTCAAGGGTAGGCCATACTGACCCATCTTGCGTCCTTCGATCTTGCTCATGACCCATGCAGCCACCGCAATGATAAACACGAAAAAAGCACCTGGCACGGCGACACTCGCCGGTGTGAAATTCTCGGGGGCAAATCCCGCCGGGACCAGAAGTCGGATGATAATCGCGCGCGCTCCCGCGCCCATCGTGACTAACATCAGCATGAAAATCAGCAGCCGCCATCCTGCGCGCAACCCGTGGGGTCCAATAAACAACGCTCGCAGACCGCCGGCGTTACCGTCCACAGTCGTCTCCTTGCTTGGGCGCTTTGACCGCACAGACTGGCAGCATGCGCCGCCATTCATACTACGCAGAGCTTTGGTGGAAAATTTCGTTCGCCGCTGCAGTGTGAGGTGGAGTGGACTCAGTTCAGGACTCAGTTCGGGACTGGCTTCGGCGCTTTATTTGGCGCATATGTATTTGCTGCGCTGGCGTCACGCCGAGTCGCAAAACCGCTACAAGGTGGGAATCCAAGCGAATACGACGTGGCGGAAACCGGGAGTATGCCAGTTCCGGGACCGGCCCGGCTCCCGCAACGGCCGCTCGCGAATAAATAGCTAAAGAAGTCTCAACTCCTGGAGTCGCTTCCGAGTTTCCGACAGACGGCCTGGAGTATTTGCATCTGCAGAACGTGCGCGTGGGCTATAATCACGCGCACTCATGGCACTCAGCTCTGGCACAAAGCTAGGTCCGTACGAGATCCTATCGCCGCTGGGCGCGGGCGGCATGGGCGAGGTGTACCGCGCACGCGACACCCGGCTCCGGCGTGATGTCGCGATCGAAGTGCTGCCGGAGGCGCTAGTTAATGACGCTGATCGACTGCGGCGTTTTGAACGGGGAGCGCGCACGATTGCGGCGCTGGACCATCCGAACATTTTGGGAATCCATGACATTGGTGAGCACAACGGTGCGCCATTTCTCGTCAGCGAATTCCTTGAAGGACGAACACTGCGGAGAACTCGAATCGGGGCCGCTATCGTTGCGGTGCGCGATCGATACGCGCTCGGCATCGCGCAGGGACTCGCGGCGGCACATGAGAAGGAAATGGTCCACCGGGATCTGAAACCGGAGAACGTATTTGTCACTCGTGACGGACGGGTTAAAGTGCTGGATTTCGGTCTGGCGAAGCTGGTGAGGCCGGAGGAAAGCCGCGGAACAGGAGTGACGCTAACGGGTCCGGCGACTTTGCCGGGTTTGGTAATGGGTACTGTCGGCTACATGTCGCCGGAGCAGGTGCGGGGCGAACCGAGCGACGCGCGATCGGACATCTTCAGTTTCGGTGCGGTGTTGTACGAGATGCTCACCGGCAGACGCGCCTTCAAACGCGAGACGTCCGCAGAAACGATGACGGCGATTCTGCGCGAAGAGCCACCGGAGCTTAGTGGTACCGGCTGGCAAGCTCCGCCGGCACTCCAACGGATTCTTGTGCGATGCCTGGAAAAGAACGTGGAGCGACGATTTCAGTCGGCCAGTGATCTGGCGTTTGCCATTGAATCGCTGAGCGGAACGTCGACGGCGAAGAGTGTGCCGCAGCCAAGGTCAAGGCGGGCGTGGATGCCGTGGGCCACAGCAGCCGCTCTGCTATTGGGAACTGCGTTGTGGGAAATGGTTCGGCCGGCAGCTGCGCCGTCCAACCCGCTCGAAAAAGCACATTTCACGCGTGTGACCGACTTCGAAAGTGTTGAGGCCGCAATTTCGCCGGACGGCAGGTTCGTTGCGTTTATCTCAGATCATGACGGCCCCTTCGATGTATGGCTCAGTCAGGTGGGCACAGGACGGTTAATTAATCTGACCCAAGGAAAGGCTGGACCATTACCAGGGCCATTACGAAGTGTGGGGTTTTCGGGCGACGACTCGGAGATTTGGCTTGGCGGTGGCGATGTAGGTATGCGGCTGCGGCTCATGCCTCTGACAGGAGGTACGCCGCGAAACTTCCTCGGTGAGGAGACCGTCAACCTGGCTTGGTCACCGGACGGCGAGCGGATTGTCTATCATACCTATGGTAATGGCGACCCCATGTTCGTGGCGGACCGCACTGGCGCGAATTCACGGCGAATATTCGGCGACCGGCCGGGAATTCACAATCATTATCCAACTTGGTCGCCTGACGGCCGTTGGATCTATTTTGCGCATGGGACGCCGGATACGAAGGAGATGGATTTATGGCGCATAGACCCTGAAGGCAGGCACGCAGAACGCCTCACGCAACGCAATACAGATGTCGCTTATCCGACGCCTGTCGGCAACCGAACAGTGTTCTACGTGGCGCGGGACGGCGACGGTTCGGGGCCGTGGTTGTGGGTGTTTGATCTGAAACGGAAAGATTCACGGCGCGCGAGCGTCGGTCTTGAGCAATATACGTCGGTGCAAGCCAGCGCGGACGGCCGTAAGCTGGTGGCCACTATCAGCAATCCCGTGGCGGCACTTTGGACAGTTCCGATTCTTGATGGCGTCGCCGAAGAACACGACGTAAAACCGTTTGCGGTGCCGAACGTCCGGGCCCTGGCGCCCCGGTTTGGAGGCTCGTCGCTGTTTTACTTGTCTTCCCTGGGGACGGGCGACGGCCTGTGGCGCCTTCGGGACGGCCAGGTGACTGAGATCTGGAAGGGCGCTGATGGTGCTCTGCTGGAAACGCCCGCTGTTTCGCCGGATGGAGGTCGCGTGGCGATTGTGCTGCGGCGGAACGGAAAACGCCAACTTCATGTCCTCTCTTCGGATGGCGCCGAACTCCAGCCTATCGCCGAGGGAATAGACGTTCAGGATTCGAGTTCCTGGTCGCCGGATGGAAGATGGATCGTTACGGGAGGCAGCGATGCCAGTGGCCCCGGGCTTTTCAAAATTCCGCTGGACGGCGGATCGCCAGTTCGCTTGGTAGCTGGACAGGCTCTAAATCCAGTCTGGTCGCCGGATGGAAGCCTGATTGTATATGCGGGCACGAATGTGCGTACATTCGCTCCGCTCCTGGCCGTTCGCCCGGACGGAACTAGCTTCAAATTGCCTGAGATCACGGTGCGGCGCTTGGGCGAGCGCGTCCGCTTCTTGCCGGATGGAAAGAGTTTGATTTACATGCAGGGCGTGCTCGAATCACAGGACTTCTGGGTGCTCGATCTCGCTTCCATGAAGTCGCGCCCACTCACCCGGCTTCAAAACCGGGCTACTATGCGGAGCTTCGATATCGCCAGCGACGGGAAACAAATCGTATTCGACCGCTTGCGTGAGAACTCGCATGTCGTCATGATCGATCTTCCCAAAGAATAGCGTTATTCAATCACGACCAGCGAGCGGTTCCCGAGGTCACTCTTGATCTGATTGAATGACTGGCAAAGAAGTTATTCCGAGTCAGAAGGCTCGTTGGAACGTTATACCCGGTTGGTCGCATATTCAGCTAATCTATTCACGCCACTGTCGTGAAAAAACTCAACAGACAAAAAGTCTGGCAAACCGCCGCTTGTCTCGCGTGCGCAAGCGTGCTCTGGATTCACTTGAATGACTTCGGAGCTTCCGAGTTCAGGGGTGGTCGTCTCACGGGAAAACTATTAACAATGGCGGACGCGGCCTGCCTGTTATTTCTCGCCGCCTCGCTTTTGACAATCTTTTTTCCACGAGTTGCGGCCGTTGTCGCCTTGACAGGCACGCTGCTCAGTTTGCCTTCCTACCTCTACATCTTGGCGCCTGGACCCTACCGCCACATTTTTAAAGGCGAATACTCTGTCCCGCTCCAAAGACCATTTGTCTGGAACAACTGGGCTGCCGTCGGAGTACTTAGCCTGATTTCGGCCGTTTTTGAGCCTTCACAGTCTTTTCAAAGGGCGCTCGGGACTTGTGCGGTAAGGCTTGAAATCTCTTCCGCGGTTCCAATTACCGCGGTAGTTTGGTGCCGGTCAGGAAGATACTTCTTCTTGATTTACCAGGGGCTGACGATTCTTCGGCGAATTTCCGCGCGGAGTGTCAAAATCTAGCAAGGAGACTTAGTGGAGATTTCTCGCCTATCGAAGGTGGTGGTAATCGGTTCAACGGCAATACTCGCCGCTTTTGCCGCTCTGCTATATCTGCGTACGAAGTTTGAAATTGTCAGTTCCAGCGCAAATGAAACAGCAGCCGCATCCGGTCCAAATGCAGCGAATGAGTTCTTGGGACCCGAGATGAATGTGGTCACGCGTCGAACATTTCTTGCGGGAGATTTTGTAATCGTGCGAAAAGTTGCCGAGCTTCCGATAGGAATGCGAAGCCTATATCCGATGGCCGACCCCGGAGAACGATTCGAGGCAACGGACGTAATTCTGGATAGAACGTTGCCTAGGCGGCGCCTGGTTTTTGGGGGTTTCGCCCAAAACCACGCATTCATACACTATGAACAGGGTGGTATAGCCCAAACCTACGTGACAGAATTTTTTCGCCTGGAGTCGGGAGACGCGGCGGTTCGCGTTTGGCGCGGCTATTGTGGTCACGCTGAATCTCTTGTAGACCTACGAGGTCTCGCGGAGCACTGCATCTAGCACTCAAGTTTCCGGTTGATGCCATAACGACGCCGGCCTCGCGACGGCCCGAGTAAACTGTTCGGTGTTCACCCTAACAGAGCTCGGACCGAAGGAGGCCGAATGCGAATTATAGGATGTGATTTGCACGCTCGCCAGCAAACGTTGGCGATGTTGGACAGCACAACGGGAGAGATAGCGAGCATTACTCTGAAGCACGAAGGCGACAACGTGCGAGAGTTTTATTCCTCGCTTCCACGCCCGGTGCGAGTGGGGATCGAAGCGACGGGATCGATGCAGTGGTTTTTAAATCTCATGGAAGAACTGGGAATCGAATGCTTGGTCGGCCATCCAGCTCAGATTCGCGCAGCCGAGCCACGAAAGCAGAAACATGATCGGCGAGATGCGGATTTGATTCTGAAGCTGCTGGCAGAAAATCGCTTCCCGGCGATCTGGCTACCTTCGAAGGAGCTACTAGATCTGCGGTCTTTGTTGCGCCACCGCCATCAGTGGGTACGCATGCGGACGCGAATACAAAATGCACTGCAGTCGATCGCTCTGGCGAATGGTCTACGACGAGGCACCGCCCTGTGGAGCCGTGACGGACAAAGCAGGATCGCATCGTTGCCGTTGGCACCCCATACCGCTTATCGGCGGAGTGAGCTGCAAGCGATGTACGAAAAGTTCGAAGCAGAGATCGAGAAACTAAACGAACGAGTCGAACAGCTAGCGAGTCAACGTTCCGGAGCACGACTGCTGATGACCCATCCCGGAGTAGGGCCGATCACAGCGTTGGCGACCGATGTGTTCCTGGGAGATCCAGCCCGATTCGCAGACGGGAAAGCCCTGGCTAGTTATGTGGGAATGATTCCACGTGAATATTCCAGCGGCGGAATGCGGCAGCGGCTCGGTGGGTTGAGTAAACAAGGTAATCCGCTGTTGCGTTTTCTCTGGGGCGAGGCAGGAGCGCATGCCGTGCGCAAGGATCCAGAGTTGCAGCGTTTTTACCGCCGCAAATTAGTGCAGAAGGGTCTGGGGAAGGCGAGTGTGGCCGTGGCTCGCAAGCTCGGGATCCGGCTGTGGATCATGTTGCGGGATCAGATTGAATATAACGAGTTCTGTCATCGTGGACAGAAGCAGCAGAAAAGCAGTGACGCCTGTGCGGGGATGCCAGAAACGACGAATGGTGCGAACAGTCACCGGCCGGTTGATTAGGCTACCCGCCTCCCTTTAGGCGTGGGGAGTTCGAATACTCATCATGGTCGTTGGTGATCGAAGAGATGTTTGGTGGGCAGCACTGAATTGATGATCGTAAACGGGCTGAGCACGGTTAGGGTGATCCGATGAAGAGAACCGGCAGAACAAGACGCAGTTCGTGCGCCGCCGGAGAAGTGTGCTCGCGTTTCGTTGCAGAGAAGAGAAAATAGTATTGACAGGGCCGTCGTCGTTAGAGATTTGTCGTTAATCGCGAGTTGAGGCCGGATTGGCCTGTTTCATCCTAGACTTGGCGTGAGCGGCAATAATAGAACGAACGTTATTCAGTTGTTGGAAATCTGCGAAGCATCGTTTTGGGATAACCAGAGTGAAATGCCCGTGAACATATATCAAGATTAGGCTCGAAGTTTGCCTCGTGTTTCGCACTCTCGCCCATTCTAAGTGAGCTTGCCAACCTTGTCGCACCACATCAACTCCGTGCGGCCCGAACGTATACGAAAGGCTGCTCGACGTTCCCATCGTAGTTCGGATAAAGGCACGAGAGCGGAGATAGGGCAAGACAATAGCCACGAAAATGAGGCCTCCAAGCAAAAGATAAAGGAAAGGAGGCTGAAACAGACGGGCCACAAGCGCGACATATCGTGTTCCCAAAGCAACCAGAACGATTAGCACGATGACCACTACCCTTCTTGCATTAAAGAGCTTTCGGATAGCGTTGGAGAGGAACAACGAATAAAGGTCGCCAATTCTCAGGTCAGACTGCATCTCGATTGAGGGAAGCATCTGAATAGATTCGCCGCCTTTATTCTTTTTGAAGGAAATCAAATACTGTCCGGGAGTTTACTCGGAAAGGTTTGGTCGCGCCAGCTCCTGCGAAGTCAGCAAATCGTCTATATGTCAAATAGGCGATGACGTCGTTTATCAGGACCTTTAGGCTTCTACGGCTGTTAAAATAAAATTGTGTCGAGCTCCGCTGGAATTGCGGAGAGACATCGAAATGACCGGACCATCACGAGCGGAGAATACGGAATGGCCAATCCCAGCAGGCGTGACTCACTGGCGAGGAAGGTAGTCGCGGCGGCACGGTCCATCGTCACCTACCAGATAGGTCTTCCGCAGGGTTGTGTAAGGGTAAACCGTGCTTTGCAAAGGCTTGTGCCCTACGAAACGGGTCTGCCGACAGTGTTCGAGGATTACCTTAAAGAAGTACAGCTATTGCCGATTGGTTTCGAACGGTTAAATTGGAATCGCAAGGTTCTCCAAGAAAAAGATATTGCGCTTGAAGCAGCAAACCAGAGATTCCGCAATCGAATCTTCGATGCGTGCTGGACTCTAATTGAACGCTTCACGGATGCTGCCCTATCAAGCAGCCCCGACTGATTTATGAACCGAGAGGGCCAGTACTCACTTGGACGATTTCGTCGTAAATCGGGACTTGAGGCTTATTATCACCGATTCTCTAAACAATCCTGCCGTATACTCGTCCGTCAGTCCAAGGTCGCTTTCGGGTCGGAGGAGACGCGATGGATGTAGAGATGAGAGCGATTCGCCAAGTTTCTGCGATGTCGTTGGCGAGGGTTGCGGCAATTTACTATGCTTTGGGCGGGTTATTGACACTTATTGTTGACCTCGCCATGGGGATGGAAAAACTTACGGTTCCGTTTGGATTCTTTACGCTGTTCCTCGGCTTAAAACTCAATTTCACCTACTCTCGTGCACTATGGATTCCAGGGATTCTTTCACAATTGTTTTTCTCGACGATTCTCTACGCACTAACTGGGTGGGTATCTGGTTTCCTCAGCGCGATTGCCTACAACTTCGTCTCGCGGCACTTGAACGTGCGAATAAATGGCGTGGTCGAGACACACTCAACCTCGGAAACAAGCTAAACTTTGTCCATCTCGAAGCCATTTTTGTACTGCCAGGAACCTTGCCGGTAATGCCGTCAGGGGGTTGACGCTCGCGTGGATCACTGAGCAGTCTTTGAGAAGTATTACTCATTGTGTGTACAACTCCACTTAGTAAAGCCGTCTTATTCGCAAGCTGCTGTATAAATCAGGTATGTCCAATCCTGAATCTTCTTTGGTCGCGGGCACTCCGAGCGCTGAATTCATAATTCCAACCGAAAAGCGAAGACGGTGGTTTGAAGTTGGTCTTGTCTTGATTGTTGCTTTTGGAAGTTCGGTCCTGTACAGCTTATACAGTTTGAAAAATGGACCTCAAAGCAATTTCTCTGTTACTACGCTCAGATGGGCTGCACTAGTAGTCCCAGAAGTCTCGACCTTACTTTTGCTTGGATACGTACTGTCACGCCGTGCCCTCGGGTTCAGCAGTATCGGCCTACGATGGTCGCCAATGGATGTCGCGGCGGGAACGCTCCTGACTATCGTCCTTTCCATAGGCCTCTTTCTGCTTTTGAGGCTTCAATCGGCGAATCGATAGCTATGGGTGCCTATTCTTTTGCTTGGGCTTCACGGAATGATTCAAATACGGCTTCGGCTTCTTCATTCGTGAGCGATTTGTCACGCCTGGATTGCTCACGCATCCATCCTGCTAATTCAAAAACAGCTTGCTGCTCTTCTAGCAAGTATTCTACTTCCGCGAGATCGGAATATGCCCACAGTTCTCCACGGCGAACCGCGTCGCGCAGGATTTCGTAAATCCGTTCCAATTGATCCATACGACCACTATATCAAGATGGGATGACCGGACGACTTCGGATTATTGAAGAACCAGGATGGCACTTGATTTCATAACAATGTCGGCTCCTTCTTTCCGAACCTATGGTCGTCATGCAACCACAGTGTACGGTCGAGGGAGCCGACATTGTTATGAAATCAAATGGCACATAGGCGATAATGTCGTTTACCAAGCACAACCCACGCTTGTGATGTAACATCGCGCGTATTCCGTTACTATAATTTCTAAAATGAATGACCGTTTGATTATTCCAGAGGACAAGCGAGCGGGCGGGCCCTCACATTACACCGCGCTTGTCGAGAAATATCGGTGGGTGCTCGTGGTGCTGCTTGGATGTTTGCTGGTTGCTAATTTTATTTTCGACTATCACAACCCTATTTGGGCGCTAATAGACGGTATTGCCGTTGTAGGTGTGACCATTCGTTTTCTATCCAGGTCCCGCTAGGTTTCCCTTTCGCCCTACAAGTCCGTACCGGGACCCACATAGGCGGTTTCGCCGTTACAGAGGAGTTGTGGCTCATCAGTGACGAATTTCAACCGGCGTGCCATCTGGCACGAGCAACCAGATTTCATTCATGTCTGCATCGGTCACGGCTATGCACCCGTCCGTCCAATCAATCGCGGTATGCAGTGAGCCCAACCAACCTAGGCCATTGGTGATGCCGTGAATCATGATGTCGCCACCGGGGTCTACGCCAAGCTGACGTGCTCGCTCCCGGTCAACATCGTTCGGATAAGACACGTGAAGCGCACGATAAAACCTGCTGTTCTTATTCCTGACGGTCGATTTGGTACATGCCCTCAGGTGTAAGGTGGTCGCCTTGACGTTGCTTCGGTGCAAGTCCACCTCTTCCGATAGCGACCGAGTAGGTTTTAATGATCGTTTCGCCAGAAAATAACTCCATCTTGTGCTCTTTCTTGAGGACGAGCACGCGAGTCGCTTTCTGCTGTGGAGTTGGATGCACAGATAACTCGCAAACAAGCAGAAAGATGCCAACGAGAATTACGCGGTTCATGTTGTCAGGAGCATATCAAATCACCGTGGGAGAATATCATCACGTAGTCCGCGCGTTTTGCTCCGGTAACGTGGTATCGACCACTTTGCCGGTTTCGTCGTTACTCAGGACTCAGCGTTGAAGTTTGCTTGGGTTCAGTGCTTTTAGGCTGCGTCGATCACGTCGTTTATGAGGACTGACTCAACCTTGAGAATTTTAATCATGGTGGGCTATGCTTCGACTACCATGCGCATGTGGGCCGGAGAAGCACTCTTTCTACTCAATTTCTTCATAGTGGCGCCCTCCATAGCGGTGGCGATCGGATATGCCGCCTGGAGAGGAAAACCCGAGAGTTTCGACCGCTGGATGTTCTGGGCCGCATTTTTTGGCGCGGATGTGGTCGTCGGTTTTCTGATGGTGTTCGCGCAACGAATGCAGGCCGACGTTCGCACGTGGCAATATCCGGTACAGGTTGCGTGCTTCAGTATTGGTGCGTTATTTTTTGGCATTGCAGGCGGTTGCATGATTGGGATTTTCACGTACCGGCGTGGCGTTAGGTATGAGAACCCACCCCAGTAGCCAGTGCCACTTTTCCGGCTTTACCGTTTAGCAGGAGCTGCCAGTGCCTGTCAGTAGTCAGCATCCCCTCAATGGTCGACTGCATCTCTCACGTAGTATCTAGGTACGTATAAAGAGCCGTTACGGGAGGCTTGCTATGGTCGGGAGAACTCTCTCGGGAATTACATTGACACTACGGCTTCTTATAAGAATCCCTGGCTTGTGCGCGCTCCCTCTTTCGGCACCGTTGAAGAAGGTGGGTGTCGCGGTGTTTCTCTCGGTATTGCTGAGTGGGCTTGTCGCAAGCGCCCAATCTGCCATTCCGGACACGCCAGCGGGGAATGAGCTACGCGCATGGCTCGACGCGTTCAACAGTGGTGATCGAGCGAAAATTGAAGCGTACATTAAGGCCCACGAACCTGAGGAGACTGTCGAGGACATGATGGGATTACACGACGAGACGGGTGGGTACGTTTTGTTGGAAATCGACAGCAGCGAGCCGCTGCTCATCAAGTTTCGCGTTAAGGAAAAGGTGAGTCCGACTGTCGCTATCGGGAGCATAAGAATGAAGGACGCTCAATCAGAAGTTGTGGAGAGCTTTAGTCTGCGGGAAATCCCGCCGGACGCTATCGTCGAAAACGTAAAGATGGATGCCGCTGAGCGCCAACGGATCATAGATGGAGTTGCAAAAAACCTGAATGAGTTCTATGTCTATCCGGACCTAGCGCAAAAAATGGCAGATATCGTCCGCGCAAATCAGAAGCGCGGCGATTATGACGCGATTGCCGACCCCGACGCCTTTGCGGATCGGCTCACGAAGGACTTGCGGGCAGCGAGTCATGATAAGCATCTTTGGGTTGACTACAACCCCGCGAAACTTCCGCCAGAAGACCAAAAATCCAGTCTCGAGCGGGAAGCTCAGTTCCGCAAGATGCTGGAACGCACAAATTGCTCATTCCAAAAAGTCGAGGTTCTGCCGCGCAACATTGGTTATCTCAAGCTCAACGCCTTCCCGGACCCGAGGTTTTGTGGTCCAACCGCAGTGGCGGCAATGAACTTCTTAGCGCA
The DNA here is from genome assembly GCA_963723725.1 of Candidatus Acidiferrales bacterium. Classification (GTDB taxonomy): domain Bacteria; phylum Acidobacteriota; class Terriglobia; order Acidiferrales; family UBA7541; genus Acidiferrum. The sequence goes on along the minus strand of CAVRSA010000002.1, from coordinate 351,232 downwards.
CGTCGACGCGATCATTTTCGACTTGCGTGAGAACGGCGGCGGAGACCCAAAGATGGTTGCCCTGCTCTCAAGCTATCTGTTCGACAAACCAACGCATCTGAACGATCTGTACAACCGCAAGGAAGACTTTTCGACCCAGTATTGGACAGCGCCGTACGTACCTGGCACCACGCTGGCTGACAAGCCGGTATTCGTGCTGACCTCGAAAAACACTTTCTCCGGAGCCGAGGAATTCACGTACAACTTGAAGAACCTCAAACGTGCCACGATTGTGGGCGAAAGCACTGGGGGTGGAGCGCACCCGGTAGCAGGGCGTCAGATCGATGACCACTTCACGATCGGCGTGCCGTTTGCGCGCGCCGTAAATCCAATTACTAAAACGGACTGGGAAGGTACGGGCGTCGAGCCGGATGTCCCTGTGAAGGCTGCCGATGCTCTGGAAAAAGCGGAGGAACTGGCCGCCAGCAAGCTCATGCAGAAGTGACCATCGGAATGATATCGCGGTCGCCCTTGCCCTCATGTAAGAACGCAGAAAAACTGAACACTGGATATATCTCTCCAAACTCCTAAGTCCTGGTTTGTCCTGGGAAATCGGAAAGGTGGCGAATAGTGCCCCAACTAGACGGTAATGTCGTAAACCGGGGACTATCTCAGCAAGTTCCGCTACAATGCGCAACATGAAGCGTCTTCTCCTTGCCATCAGCTTCTGCATCGCGATCTTTGGTCCGGCTCTCTGTCAAACCCAATCGGCCAAGGAACCGTTTTCCCTGACTCTCAGCGCATTAACCCCCACTGTGGAAGCCGGCCAGCGAATCGAACTTAAGGTCGTGATGAAAAATCTCACCAATCACGACTTGGAATATCAATATGAAATCCGAAACTACCTGGACCGCTCAAATGACTATGACGTGTGGGACGCCAGTGGCAAGAAGCTTGAACCCATTAAAAAGAAGTACCCTCAAATTGGAGACACTTTTGAGCCGTTTCCGCCCCATATCGTGAAGCCTGGCGAAACAGAAACATCTGGCATCACAATAACGCTACTGTACTACCTTACCCCGCCGGGAACCTACACGGTTCAAGCATGGCGCAAGATTTCCGGCGAGGCGAGCGCCGGAGTTGTTCACTCGAACAAAATAGCCGTCAGCGTCGCTGGACCCTTGGTGCCACCGCCTACGCCTCGTCAAAGGTGAAAATATTTGAGTCCTCCGACTCCTCGGAAGTCCGATTGCCGTCTATATGGCGCATAGTTTGCCAAATAGACGATTACATCGTTTACCAAGCCTTCGTCGTTTCCTTGTGAATGTTTCGCTCGCTCACTATAATCGCCAGACATGAAAACATTATCGGCCGCCTTACTATTGCTGGTGTTTGCGCTTGCTTCTCGGGCTACAACACTGTCTGGGACCGTTCGTGATTCGGAAGGTGCAGTCATTACGAAAGCCCATGTGGTAATTCACTGGGACCCCGCTGGGGCAGTCCATCTGGGCGACAACGTCGGTATCAAAGAAGACATTACGGTGAGTACAGACTCGGACGGGAAGTTCTCTCTGGACTTGCCACCGGGTTTCTACGATGCTTTCGTTACAGCGCCCGCCTTCACACCTCATTGCGAGAAAATCCGACTAAAAGAAAAGCTCCTAACGTTTGGAGTCAAACTAAGGTCAGCCCTGTCGCTTCCAAGGAATTAGATTGACTCCTAGCATCCACGTTGCCGGTAATGCCGTTTTCCCGGGAGTTGACCGCCAGTCGAAGAAGACCCACGCGCAGTTTGCGATTTCAATCGCGGTATGGAACTTCTTTTTTATTCCGTGAGTCTTACGTTGAGCTGACACCGATGGTCGACTCATTATCACGAAACTGGATTTGGCGCTGCGGGTTGAACGGCGGGGGGTGAGCTTGGGACCGCCACTCTCCGCACCAAGCTCACGCGAAAGTCGCCGAACTCCTCATCAAGAAGTCCCGAATAAATAACCAATATACCTACCGCAGCGTCGATAAGGACTTGGAATATTAGCGGTACCACTTTACCCGTTATGCCGCCTATCGAGGCGAGCATCCCAGCTGTCAATCCAAGAGCAATTGACCCAGCGAATCTGAAGACGACTGAGTAGACAAGAGAACGCCAAATGAATTCCCACCAAACGCGAAGTGTTCGTTCTGAAGTCCGCGGCAGAGCTTCCGCACTGAAACTAGCATTGCGGGGCAGTAGAGCGATATAGAACGATTGGAATTTCTTCTTCAAAATGCGGCGGATGCCATACATCGAAACGAAGATGGTGACAGCATATGGCAAAATCCGATTAACCCACAAAACAATCTGGTCGCGCAGTATTAGGTATCCCCAAGCCCTGCGAAGAAGGACTGTGAGTACGCCGATAATAAGGAACGAAATTAGGAATGTCGGCCAGTAGTAGGCCCACCAAATTCGGAGGCCATAGGCAGGACTGGGTTGAATGTAATCTTCCCGGGACGGAGATGCGTTCGGGACCGGAGTTGCAACGGATAGAACAGGTTCGCTTGGCATTGTTTTGTGGGGCATTGTGCGATGTATTAATTTTTAAGTCAAGTAATGGGGCCGATGAAGTGGCAAATACGGTGTATCGCTGCGAATCGGCCTGGCCCTCGATGAAATTACCCCTTGATTCTACCTTGCCGGTTACGCCGTAAATCGGGACCTGAGCACGTGAACTCAGTTATCATTGGCAACGTGCCTGACGAACCAGCGGGAAAAATATATAGCTGCCCCTACTGTAGCGAAGGTCTCAACCCAGTCGAATTGCAGCAACCCGTGGGAATAGGCGGCGGCACTTATTGCCCAAAGTGTCAGAAGCGGGTTTACGTTTCCTTCCCGTACGCCAAACTAGTTGCAGTTCTTTCCTTCTTTCTTGTTTGCGGGATTCTGTTCCTAATCGGAGTTAGGTCGATTCTTTGGTTGGTCACCGGAAGCTTTGCTTTGTGGTTGCCAGTTAGTTTATTCCTGAACTTCTACTCCACGACGTTCAAGCGCCCCTTGCTTACGAAATGGAAACCTAGAACGCGACGGACGTTCTTTGAGTGGCTCTACGAACGCGACCAGATTCGGGCCCCAGAATTCCCTGACGACGACAAAAGAGATTCTTGATTTCGAGCTCTTGCCGCCTTTCCCTGCTGGTAACAACGTTTCCGGTAAGGATGGGCAAGTCGTAACTCTTAATAAACGCGGTGGGCAGATGGCTGAATACACTCAAGGCTGGATTCGATGCAGGAGCCTCACAAGACAATTAGTCGCTTCTCTCCTGATTGCATTCTCTACGACGGTTGCATTGACGTATTTCGCGAATTTTTCCAACCCTTTCCCCACTTACCTTCCCGGAATTCTGTTTATCTTATTCGGGCTCAACATTCTGTTTGGCATCATCGCAACCCATCGACTTGTCACATGGCCTTGCCCCAGATGCGGTTCGCGGTTTTTTCAAAAAGATTGGTATCACAGGAGATTCTTTACGAACTCCTGCGTCCATTGCGGCCTACCGAAATACGAACGATAAATACTTGGTGTTTTTTTCTCTTAAGTCCTGATTCGTCGTGCCGGAAACTTGATGGGTACCGGGACTTGGGTGGCGCTATACTCTGGTCGATGCCTGTTGGCCGTTGCCATGAGTTCACCGCTATACGCAGTCTCTCGCTCTGCGTGCTCTTATTCGTTCAGACAAATCTTGCGCAGATGCAACCAGAAGGAACAAAACGGGAGGCTCCGCAAGAGGTCGTATCGTGGTTGCAGCAGGCCGCTGTGCCCATTCAAAGTACAAACCCTGATGTAGGGACGGACGACCTTTCGCCACTCGAGTCCGCTATTGGCAGTGCACATGTCGTCGCTTTCGGAGAGGCCACGCATGGCACGCGAGAATTCTTCCAGATGAAACATCGGATGCTTAGATTTCTCGTTGAGCGTATGGGTTTTACCGTGTTTGCTATTGAAGCCAATTGGCCCGAATCCCTGGCGGTTAACGACTACGTCTTGAACGGTACGGGCGACCCGGCACAATTGTTGGCGGGTCTATATTTTTGGACTTGGAACACCGAGGAAGTTCTGCAAATGATTCGTTGGATGCGTAGCTATAATCAGGACCCGAGGCATGTAAAGAAAATTAAGTTCTTTGGTTTTGATATGCAGGTCACCGGGCTTGCCGTGTCGAATGTCATTTCCTACTTTCAGAACGTTGACCCTAGCGAGGCCGCGGTTGCCTCTGAGATGCTCTCTCCCCTCAAGGATCTGCGGGCGGAGCGGGCGTATCCGCAGCGACCCGCGAAGTTGCGTCTCAGGACCGCCGAGTACATCGATGCGTTATTACGTAGATTCGATGAACGCGAGGCCGCCTACGTAAAGTTGTCAACAGTGGAAGCCTGGAAGATAGCCCGCCACAATCTAGAGATCGTTGGGCAGGGTGAAGCACTCTTGGTGAAAAACCCCGCGTTAGGTTTTGCTGCTCGCGACCCGGCAATGGCAGCTAATGTGAAATGGATTCTTGATATTGAACCGCCTGGAACAAAGATTATGCTGTGGGCCCACAACGGGCACATTGCGGCTCCTCCCGTTGTTGCTGACTCCAGTAACGAACCGATGGGTTTACAGCTAAGGAAGTTCTACGGAAACGATTTGGTTATCTGTGGTTTTTCTTTCGACAGCGGTTCGTTCCAGGCAAAGTCAATTCAGCAGCCCAAAGAGTTGCGCACGTTTGTGGTTGGTCCAGCCATTGCAGAGTCCTTCGATGCGACGTTGGCCGCGGCGGGTCTTCCACTCTTTGCCATTGACCTGAGGGCCGCTCCGGCTAGCGGTACTGTCGGCAACTGGCTCAACGCGACACATCGAATGCGTAATATTGGCGCCATGTATGACGAACACAAGCCAGATAGTTATTTCAAAAGTGTTTACCCTCACAGCTTTGACATGGTCTTCTTTGTACTGAGGACCACTGCTGCGCGTGGGAATCCCAAGCCATTTGAATTAGAACTGCGTGGTGGGTCTTGAAACGGATGTAATACGTCGTAAGGTAGAGTGCCGAACAATATCTCACACGTCAGGTCGGGCGGTGGAAGGAATTCGAATCGCGTTGCTAATCTTCTAAGTACGAGAGAACGGTGGTCGTACAATTCGCATCAGGGAAGATCGTGGAAAGAAAGAAAACCTGTAGTACAAACGTAGTATCAATTGCAGAAAATCAAGCGAAAAGCGAATCAAAAGAGAATAAAGAAGGAGAAAGTGATTTTCTCGGCGCTGCTCAAACTTATTCATTTCCCTTGGTCTTAGCTTAGCTCCGGCTAATTATTAGTAAGTAAACAAAGCGGCTGTTAACCGAAGGGTTGCTAGTTCGAATCTAGCCCGGGGAGCCAACTTAATCTTCAGTCCCTCAATCAGTTATGCGACTTTCTGCAACTTAGCTTTTCGCTGTTTTGGTAGCCCAAGTAGCCCAACCGAGGTTTCTACGGTCGGCAACTTGAATCCCAAGCCAGCGTTTTCTGCCACTTCCTTGCGCCATTCGACATCTTCTTTTAACTGCTCCGCATATCTATCGGTCACATCGCGATTGGCGTGACCGAGCCAGAGTTTTTGCAAGTCCCATGGCACCCGGTTCTTTCCCAGGTGCGCAGTTCAAAAACGACGGAAAGCATGAAACACTTCTCCTCGTTCGAACTTCAGATCCCTGCCGATCTTTCCGAGTCCATCCCGAAGGACTCGGTCGATGCAACACTTGCTCGAAGTCTACTCGCTGGAGTTTGAAATCCTAGAGTTTTTCTTCGACGCTGATTCAGTCGCATCTCGACCTATAATCCGATCCTGAACCTCGCACATGGTTATTTTTTAGCTGCGGCGAGAGTGGACCAGTTCAGTAGTAGGCCAATCGAGGTGGACTCTGCTCGCGCAGGCGTCACCGCTAGAAACTTCTGACCGTCAGGAGTAACGTCAAATAACGGGGCGGCTTCATCCAGCAAGTTCATTTGAAACAGTGGCCGAAGCGCCTTTACCTGCAAGGCGTCCCGGGTCAGATTCAAGTCCGCTTCTACAATCTCGTTTCCCGTAGTCAAGAAGTACAGCTGGCTCTTGCCGCCCCAGCGTAGGTTCCAGCCGCCAGCCCGCGAGATTTGATACTTGCCGCCAGGACCGGGAAAGGGAACGACGTATACTTCCGGGCGACCGGACTCGTAAGAAAAGTAGGCCAGCCAATGACCGTCCGGTGAAAAGTTGCCGTCATATTGCGCGGCGGCGATCGGGACAACCTGGAACGGTTTGCGGTCCCCGAACAGGGGGACTATCCAATTCTCACCCTGTGCTTTTTTTTCGTCGAAGGCGTAGTAGGAAAGGTAGCGTCCATCCGGTGACCAATCCACGACGGAGGCAATTGGAAAGTCCGACCCGAGTGTGAGCAGGGTCTCCTCCGAGCCCGACCCGTCAGCGGGTCGTCGTACGAGGGCGGCTTTGCCGTCGGACAGAATGGAATGCGCGATATACTTGCCGTCCGGAGACCATACCGACCAGCCCTTCCAGTCCTTTCCATAGGTCAACCGGCTACTCACTCCGCCGTCTGCCGGCATGGACCAGAGGTTCGACCCCCACAACGAAGTTGCGCGATCCTGCTGAGATTCCTGTACGGTCAATACTTGCTTGCCGTCGGGAGATAATTTCACGTTGAGATAGGCGGTGACCGGCCCGATGGTTCCAAGCGGCTTACCTTCGCGGTCATACCACTGCAATCGTGCCTCGGACGAGGTTGCTTGAAAAGCCAGCGCCGAGCGGCCACCGACGGAGTAACTCCGCGAGTCTGCCAGCAAGGTTGGTCCACCCGAGACCTTTCCCGTGCCGACGTCGAATCGTTGTGCAAACACTTTACCTTCTCTTACAAACAGCAAGAATCCCGCGGCATAACCCGGCGAGTGCGCATTCTCCAACACCAATTTGCTGGCGCTTGATCCTAGCGATCCCATCTCAATGCGAACCTGATTGGTACGACTTTCCACCTGATACAAGAAATGCTTTCCGTCCGGGAGAAATGCCGGATGATCCTGGTCGAAATCGTTCGCGCCAGGCGTGTTTATATGTCCCACTTTGCCGTCTTGAGTGGATAAATATGATAGACCGCCGCCTCTGCTGGAGAACAGAATTGCACCGTCAGCACCCCAACTCGCATTTCCACTTAGAGGGGGAACTTCGCTGAGTACCTGGATCGTGCCGCCATCGACGTCCAAAGTCTTCAACTTGGCATCCGCGAAAAAACCGACGGTGCGTCCATCGGGTGACCAAAACGGAGCTGAAGCATCGTCGGTTCCGTTTACCGCTACACCCTCGCGGGTACTCAAGGAGCGAATCCACAACTTAACGGCGCCACTTTGGTCAATCGCGGAAAAAGCCAGGCGGGTGCCATCGGGAGAAACCGCGACAGGTCCCGCGCCAAACCCGAACGCCAGATACCGCGTATCCGGGGGCGGTGGAATAAACGCGAAGACCGGTTTCGCGTCTGCGCCCTGGGAGCGCCGCATCATCAGCCACGCTGCCAAAGAAAGCAAGGCTACAGCCAGCACACCGGTAACGATCCACGCTATCTTGCCACTTATCCCTTTTTCTCGAACATCTGACGGTTGTAGTGCCGCGGAGGAAGCGGAAACTGCGTTCTCCGCGCTCCATTTCAATTGCATTTTCAAATCGTGCACGGTTTGAAATCGATCGTCAGGATCTTTCGCCAAGCATGTTTTCACTATCCGATCGAGTGTCGCGGGAATTGCGGGCTGAATCGATGAAGCTGGAGCGGGATCACGTTCAAGTACCGCAGCCATTATGCTCGCCGCGGTTTTCCCTTCAAACGCGCGCTTCCCGGTTAGCATTTCGTATAGAACCGTTCCTAGCGAAAAAATGTCAGAACGCACGTCGGCTTCCCGGCCTTCCGCCTGTTCCGGGGACATAAATTGAAAGGTTCCTAGCACCGTGCCCTGCGCCGTAAGCGGATGACTGCCAGCGGGCGTACTGATGGTTACGCTGAGACCGGTAACGGAAGTGGCGACTTGCATGGTCGGCTTCGCCAAGCCAAAATCCATCAGTTTGGCGCCGCTCTTAGTCAGCATGATGTTGCTGGGTTTCAGATCGCGATGGACAATTCCATTGCGGTGGGCTTTTTCCAGGCCCTCGCAGATCTCGATGGAGATTTTGAAGAATTGTGGAAGTGGCAGCGGGCCTTTGACCAAGCGATCAGCCAGGCTTTCGCCCTCCAGGAACTCCATCACCAAATAGCTGGTTCCGTCCTGCGATCCTACGTCGTAGAGCTGACAGACGTTGGGATGACTCAAAGATGAAATGGAACGAGCTTCGCGGTCGAAACGTTCTTGCGCTTCGGAGTCGCCGGTCAAGTGGCTTGGTAAAACTTTGATCGCGACGGTACGATCCAACCGCGAATCCCGGGCGCGGTAGACCTCGCCCATCCCGCCAGCACCCAGCGGCGACACAATCTCGTATGGTCCAAATTTTGTACCAGAAGTAAGCGCCATTGCTGCGAAGCATTATACATACCCGAGGAATATCTTTGAGCCAATACCAACGCCTCAATTGGGATTCGCAGCTCAAACGAACGGTATTGGCCTAAGTCCCGTGCTGATGTTTACCGATTCAACCCCAGTTGCCCGGTATGCCTATACTTGTCGAGAGTTCTGTCCTCTGACAGCGTTTGATTTTGTATGCGAGTCGGCAAGCTGAGGCCGATGAGTTTGCTCATTGAGGCACACGAGGAGGAGCACTACTCGATTCGGGACGCCTCGCCTGTCGAAGTTATCAGGGAATTGATGGCGGCAAACGATCTCCGCCAAAAGGACCTGGTCGGAATTTTTGGTTCTGAATCCATGGTTTCCCTTGTTCTGAACGGCCAACGACCATTGGCACTGGCACATATCCAAGCGTTGGGTCGCCGATTCAAGGTTTCTCCCGCAGCGTTTATCAAGGCTTAGATTCACAAGACTTGACAAATCAGTGGAAGAGGCTCTGCCGAGTCGCCTTTTCATTTTCGGTGAACTACATCCGAGAGTAAGAAGGAAGGATTGTACCTTTGGCCGTAACGCCCGAACATTCTTTCCCTCCGTGATCTGGTAGCCCAAGTAGCCCAACTGAGGGACTCGAAATCAGCAACTTTCCCGGTAAGCGACACCAACTAAGGCATTTAGATTTTGCATACCCTTGCTGTTAACCGAAGGGTTGCTAGTTCGAATCTAGCCCGGGGAGCCAAATTCCTTCTTCGTCACTTATTTAGGGACGGCCTTTTGGGCGCCTCCTCGCTTTCTGGCGAAACGTTGTGAAAAGGCAGTAAATCGCCATCTCCATACGCACCCTTGTTAGCCTTCTCGCCTTCTCAAGGGCTTCACGCACTTGGTTCGCCATCCCCAATTGATAGCGGCGTTTTGTTTCTGGTTTCTGGGCTCGTATGTCGCATTACACGCTGAACCACGGCGTCCGACGCGATCTCGCTCAATCGGGTGCAGAATACGTGCCGCAGACTGTAAATCGGGAAGTCCGTGTCGCTGATGCCCGAAACTTGTCTAGAGTTCTGTCCTCTGACAGTTTGCGATGTTGTATTCGATTCGGCAAACTAAGGCCGATATCCGACATCGCAGACTTGACAATATGTCAAGGTTACCTTCACAGGTAGTTTACAATCCGTAAAGATGTGACTGTGAGGATTATTACCAAGAAGCGGATTAGGGATGCCATCACTGAGCACTCCGAGTGGAAGGCTTCTTTGGAGTCGTGGCACAAAATAACCAAGGCGGCCGATTGGAAGAACTTCCCAGACATTAAGCAGTCTTGACGCAACGTAGACTTGGTTGGCGTCTGTGTGGTGTTCGACATAGCCAACAACCGGGCGCGACTGGTTGCACACGTTGATTATGAATATCATTTGGTTTTTATTCGGTTCATCATCGGACACGCAGAGTACTTAAAGGATGGGTGGAAACATGATTGCAACGGCTGAACGATATACGATCAAGGGCTTCGGTGCCCCGCGCCCGATTACCTCGGAGGCGCAAAACGAGCACTACACCACTGTACTTCACGACCTGGTGATGCGCGGACACCTGAATCGGAAAGAAGCTGAGTATGTTGAGCTGCTGAGTTTGCTCATTGAGGCATACGAGGAGCAGCACTACTCGATTCGGGACGCCTCGCCCGTCGAAGTTATCAAGGAATTGATGGCCGCAAACGATCTCCGCCAAAAGGACCTGGTCGGAATTTTTGGTTCTGAATCCATGGTTTCTCTCGTTCTGAACGGCCAACGACGATTGGCACTGGCACATATCCAAGCGTTGAGTCGCCGATTCGGGGTTTCTCCCGCAGCGTTTATCAAAGCCTAGATTCACAGGATTTGACAGACCAGTGGAAGAGGCTCTGCCGAGTCGCCTTTTTCATTTTCCGTGAACACATCCGGGGGTAGTAAGGAAGGATTGTACCGTTGGCTGTAACGCCCGAACATACTTTTTCTTTAGTTTCTTTCCACCTAGAAGGCTTACAGAATCTTCATTAAGTAGTTCTTCCTCCCTGTGGATCTTAGTCTCTGTCGTTAGATCGGTCCAACACCGACCACCTGCCCGGGCTCGATTACGAGGAGTGCCTGAGCGCATAAGGGCATCAGCGGCAACAAATCCTTCATGCGGTTGGATGTGGCACACAAGATCAAAATAGCGACCTTACGGCCGGCCATGTTCTGTTGGTATTTCATGTTTCGGTCGCTAGTGAGTAACACATCCCATTTACCTTCAGCAATCGACAAAAGTTCACCGTTCTTCTTTGAGCCAAATCCTGCCTCTCGGACAGTTTGACACTCGTGATCTAACGCCGTAAGGGCACCCTTCAGTTTTGCAGGAACGCACTCATCGATCAGGATCTTCATTTGGCGAAGCGTGCAAGGATAAGGGCCTTTGCTTCTTCCAACGCGGCGATGGCTTGCTCTCGGCTGACACCGGGATATTGTTCTAGAAACTCGTCCAGCGTTTCCCCTCCCTCGAGGTAGTCCAGGAGGATCTGGAAAGGAACGCGCGTGCCACGAAAAACCGGCTCGCCGCTGTGAATATCAGGATCTTGGATGATAACGCTGTCAGAGACGGTAGCCATGACGACCTCCTGTGGATGGTCCGATTATGCCATTGATTGGAATCAACAGCTTGGAAAGTGATCTTGGGTACAAACACAACCCAGATCTTGTAGAAGGCGCATGGCACACCATTGTGAGGGCAATTTGGCGCCCGCTGTAACCCGGGGTACCGACCCATCTCGGCGCTCACGCTTGGCAAGAGCGTGGACGCTCTACGTGCTCAAACGGACCAGCAATTGAATCTGAAGTGCAGCGGCGGGGAGCCCAAGTAGCCCAACTGAGGGACCAAAAATTAGTTTCTCTCCCGGTAAGCGACACCAACTAAGGCATTTAGATTTTGCATACCCTTGCTGTTAACCGAAGGGTTGCTAGTTCGAATCTAGCCCGGGGAGCCAACTTAATCTTCAGTCCCTGAATCAGTTAAGCGACTTTCTGTAAATTTGAAAATTTGATTTTTGCTGTTTTGGTAGTCGGCAGCTCGAACTGCAAAGGTGCCATAAGGCAAGGGCGGACAGCAGGCTCCGAGGGACGCTGTCCTGTTCCTCTATATGTCGCGTCCAGACCGCGAGGCCTTGGGCTTTTGTTTCGAACTCTAACCGTGAATGATACCGAAGGCACGAAGTTCCTTTGCGACCTTGATAAACGCGTTCGTGCCATCTCGCAGACTCCAGACGAATTTCCGGATTTTTTCGAGAGCGACTTTGGGAGGATCTACTTCTCGTCCATTTTCTCCACTAATTCCTTCATCGCCAGGCTTTCCCGTGTGTTGAGTTCCTCCAACCCGGCCACCACTCCCCGACGGTCAGCCGGGGTACGATTCTGGCTGGTTTTCCACTTACCCTCAATCCGTCGGATCGGCACCTCAATGCCAACGATCCCTTTCAGCACCGCCCGAATGTAATCCGGCGGTGCATCGCCCACTTTCCACGGTCGTGGCGAACCCGCTTCATGCGTATCCGTAAGGTGGTTAAGAAACTCCATCAGCCAAGCCTGATCTTCGATTACGCGCAAGGGACCGTACGCATGCACAACAACATAATTCCATGTTGGCACTTCCTTCCCGTGCTCCAGTTTCCCGGGATACCAGTTCGGCGAAATGTAATGTTGATGGCCCGCGAAAATGGCCAGCGCGTCTAAGTCCGCTCGAAAATCGTGTGCTTGTGCGTTGCCTCTTGCGATATGGCCTTTCAACACTCCAAGGTCAGTGCCATCGCTGTCCAGAAACATCGGCAAATGCGTGGCGAAAAGTCCAGTGGACCCCAGCGTAACGAGCGTGGCCAGTGGGTGTGCGGCAATCATTTCGCGCATCACCGGTAAACGCGTCTCTGCATTTGCGGGAGGAATATACATTTTGGTCAGCCATCATTGTGCCACAAGCTCAAAGCGCAACCAGTCCAGATTCAATTCGATAGCGGATAACGTGGTTCTAGAACCACTACTAGTACTACCAAGGCTTCGGTATCCCGATCTCTGGGGCCGCGGATCCATTGAGTCATTTCCACCAAGTCTTCATGCTGATCTCAGGAAAACTTCTTCGAACTGCAAGATCTTAAGGAGCCAGAGAACCATGGACAAGTCTAACGGAAGCACATTCGGGAAGGTGCTGGGCCTACTGCTATTTGTTTTCGCCGCGGTCGCTGCTGCGCCGGCGAGCGCGCAGATCGCGCCAAATGGGCGCTGGGAATTCGCAGTGACCAGCGGTGATACTCAGTACGAGCTCGACCTGACCGGGCAGACGACATTCAGCACTTACCTCAGCCTGACCGGGACTACGCTTTCCGGAGATTCCCAGCAAACCACGAATACGACCGCTGCGGAGATTTTTTGCTGCAACGACTCGATCGGCGGAACATTCAGAAAGCACGATGGAACCACGACTGCGGTCGTCGAATTCGCGATCCCGGCTAATTCAGTTACCGGACAGGTGGGTTTCAACTACACCTTCACCGGGACATACAATGCGAATCCCAGTAACTCGGGCGGCCCGACAATTACCGGCACCTACACTACAGACGCGAACTCTGCCTATTCAAACGGATCTGGTACGTTCGTCGCAACCTGGTTTCCGGACTTCCCAGCCACGCCGCTGAAATATTTGGGTGGCCTTACCGGTCCAGATGCTGGTTCGGGCCCGAGCGATATCCCGACGGTGCTCACACTGGGCACCAACCCCACTACGCACAATGTCATCGGCACGGTGAGCGTCCCCGGCCTGACTACCAATGGAGTCGCGTGCTTTGTAGGCACGTTGACGATTCAATCGATCAGCAATCCAACCCTGAACGGCGTTGGCGGTGCTCCAAATGGCGTGGGTGTCCCGTTTGCTTCCGGCGTTGGCCTCAACATCTTCGCACAAGACTCCGCAGGCACGCAGTTGTGGTTGAATGGATATTCCGCAAAACCGAACGGAAACTCGGCCGCAGTCGATGAATCCTACCTCGACAATACAGACTGCGACGGCGACAATACGTCGACCGACAACGGAACGAACAATGAACTGATCCTCTATTACGGGATCACAGGAGGACCCTGTGATGGATTCGGAGGAGGGGACGCGCCGTTTCATCCGGTGAAGAAGCTCGGACACTCCAAGCGACTGGAGCAGCGGCGCGAGAGGAAAGAAGGCGGTCCGGCGACATCGCCGGGCTCTTCTTCCACTCAGACTTGGTGACAGTAGGCCGAGACGCTCGCGTTCTGGAATCGTTGGAAAGTCTCGATCCCAGAAGTGCTATGTGGCCGTTTATCGAATCTAGCCTATTTCAGGATGGTAGGAGACGCTTATCGGCGCATCCTTGCTGCGCTTGCCTGCTCTGTCCACCGTCGAACGTTCACTCCCTTTACGATGAGCCATAGCATCAGCGACATTTCGGCAACGAAGCCTAGCACCTTGAGACCAGTCGACAGATACCTGACTAGAGGTGATAGAAAAAGGAGCCAACCGACTCCAGCCGATCCCATGAGCACACCCAGAATCCGAGGCAGGAATATGGATTTGAAAATGAGGTAGCCGATCAATAAGCAGTAAGGCCCGAAAAAGAAAAGAGAGCTCACTTCGAAAGGAGCTCGGTGAAAAAGGCTAAGTAGGTCATTCGCACAACCCAACAAGCTGAAGAACGCTGCGAGAAAGGAAAGTCCCGGACTGACAGGCTTAAAAAGATAATAGAAAAGCAGCGTCACCGAGATGTAGAAAGCGTATGCGATGAGGTTGACGACGCCATATGCCACAAGGCGTGTCTGACCAACGAAAACCTCCGCGGATATAGCTGTCAAAAAGTAAAACAAATAAACTACACCGGTAATCCTGGCTCCGGGCCATGGTGACGCTTCTGCAACTCGTTCCGTCATTCTCACCTCAAGGAGTGGCAACAAGAGTGCTTATTGGACTGCCTCGAGCTACGCTCGCTTGTTTTCCCGATTGGCTCTTATACGATAGAGATTGTTAAGGGTGAGCACTGTCTAATTTTGGACAGCTCTACGGAGATTCCTCGTGGTTCTAAGCAGACTCCCGATGAATCGGCAGTAAAAATCCTTATTTAATCTAGTCCCGGGACGTATCGCGACCTCCGCGAAGAGCGAACAACATGGCTGGGCCATGCGTTCCGACGGTTCGCGGCGCTCGCAGAGAGCCATTACGTGCGATATAGGGAGCCCGAAATAATCGTCGCTCTATCGAGAACTATTCACTCCTTGGATGGTTCCCAAAGCTCGATCTGATTGCCATCTGGATCTTCAAGCCACGCAAAGTTCCCGTAGGGATATTCCTCGGTCTTCTCGATTGCCACACCTTTGCTCTTAAGATGGCTGAGAACTTCTCCCATGTTCTTCACTGTGTAATTAATCTTGCCAGTTCGTGGCTTGTCCTTGATGTCTTGACTAGCGGGCATTATCGCCCACGCTATCGTTCTCTTGATTTCCGGATTTTCAAAATCCCTGTAGTCGAACGATGCATAGATTGAACTGCACTCAGCATCTTCGCCCTCAGGAACTATTCCGAGACATTCGCGATACCAATTTGCCAATCTCTTTGTATCGTTTGAAAACAGAAAGGCGCCGCCAATTCCGTTGATCATAATTTCCTCCTATACGAACTGACTCGGTTATTGTCCCCTTGTTTCGGTCTACCTGCAAAACTAGAGCAAAACAGGGAAGAGCGACCATCATAAAGCCCATTTCAACTCCTCAGCTCTGTCGATCTCCGAACCGGCAGGCATAACTCCAACTCAAAATGCGACCAATCCGTCGCGCTTTCCTTGTCGAGGAAAACCTCAAGTGCTGGCGCGTGCTCGGGCTCGTAGTCACTGTTGATGAGCCAGTCTCGGTAGAGGTAGTCCCAAGCCGTAGCTACCTTATGGATATCGCCAGAGACCTTTATGACGGCGTAACGCATGGCTGGCATTTTCACCTTCGACATGCCCTCCCGAAGCTTGAAGGGAAGAGACGACGCGAGACAGACCTCATATCGATAAAGGTGCCTCGGGGTTACGTGTGGATCGTCGATCGACATTCCGAAAAGAATCCCCTGCTGAAAAATATCCTCGGACCTGGACCATTCAATCACGGACTTGAGAGCGGCAAGTACTCTGTCCATTTCAAAGGCATTCTTAACCCGAATATAGGCGACCTGCCTTTCGGGAATGTCGAGCAACCTGACTGGAAACGCGCTTCTCTTTTCTTCCGCGCTCATGACCAGACCATATTCGTCTTCCGGGAACAGTTCTTTGCAAATCTTGCTCTTTTTAATCTTCCCGCTCCGTCGGAACTGACTTGGCGAAGTGTCGTAGCCGGATCGGAATGTGCGTGAAAACGTAGCTGACGACGAAAATCCGCAATCCAGGGCTATCTCGGTCAGGCTTTGGTCGGAATAACGAAGAAGGCGAGCGGCCTTTTCAAGACGAAGCCGATTTGTAAAATTCTTCAGGGTTTCGCCAGAAACCGCTCTAAAAATCCGATGGAAGTGAAATTCGGAGAAGCAAGCAACCTTCGCGAGCTCAGCCAGCTTCACCGGGCGATCCAGATTCCCGCGAAGGTAGTCAATGACCCGGTCAATTCTGTGGACATATTCGCTTTTGGCCGGGATTGCGCTTGAGACTGATTCGATCGACATGGTGTTGAAGGTATACTCCAATTCGCCCCACGTCGTCAGCATTCAAAAATATGACTGCCATGCAAAGAAGAAAACCGCGTTAGCTCCAACTCCCTGCTGACATCTGGAATTCCAGGTGGGCATTGAGACCAAGTATCACCGGGCTTCCTTCGGAGCAGCCGTTCCATCTGACCAGGTAGGCACCGGAATCATGAACTCGGTTATCGGCTCCGGAGCACCCTGAAATTGTGGATTTAGCATAACGGGAGAGCCCGGCAAATCCGCTCCCCATGACTTGGGGTCTGTAAGGGGAACGTAAAACATCAGATGAGGGACCCAATGCCCCGCCGCATCGTTCAGATATCCTTGGGTTGACATCATGTAGCACATCGCTCCGGGTTCAACGGGCGGTAGTTCTTTCGCAGCGAAGCCCTTGATGCCCTCGATGATCTGAGCTTTGGATAATCCGGCCAATACCAATTCCGTCCTCTTGAAAGTCAGGGGTAAGATCGATCGCACTGCTGCTGGATTAAAGCAGATCGGCCCCCGCATTTTCGGATTCCAGAACTCCGCAAAATCGAATGGGGACATCCACGATCGCTCTACGAGACAGACGAAACCGTTCTTGCCCTTGACGGCCGTTTCATAGCCACGCCGCCCGAGGACCATAACTTCGGCGTCAGTTGAAATGGACGGTGGTGCTGCGCTACGTGCCATCGCAATCTCGGCGTTTCGATCGGCTATAAGGTACTGATCGATCGGAGCCATTTTGGGATAGGACGCAGCGGTCTCCCGAGACCCCGCCTCTAAGGAAGCGCTCATGAGCACCATTACAAGCAATGTTGCTGATATGATCGGTGTCGCAATGTTTCTGGCTATCTTCATAATGGATTCTCCTTCATTCGGCCCCTTCACAAAACGCAGTTGAAAACTGAATCTTCCTCCCGTAGTTCCTTAACTTTGCCCGACCCCACCGTCACAGGCAGCAAGAGTCCATCGAGACAACCCGTGAGGCGAAACCTGGATCCATCTCAATCAATTTTCGTCTTGTAATACAGCAGTTCATGCATCCGGTCGCAGTTCCTCTTGTGCCATCTTAGCCAACTCATCCAGGCCGTCGAGACAACCCGGCGGAGGATTCGTTTAAGAGGGTAGCACCGATGACCTTCGAAGGAATTGCTAGGCCGGTGGCATTTTCTTCCGGTCGGTCCGGGATGCGATGCTCTGTTCTGCTTGGCATTCTCCTTCTTGGTCTTGCCACTGCGAAGTCCCTGGGCGCGCGTCCCCAGCTGGACAATCCGATTCCTAGCGAACAGCGGCAGGTCGCGGATTGCTTAGTTACTACACGCATGCCCGACCATACCTAAGAGAATCACGGAGACATCTCGTCAGACAGATACCGGAATTGAAGACGATACGCCCCTCGCGAAATCAGAAAGCCTTGCCCATGATTTTGAAGAACGTTGGTACTCGTGAAGAGGAGTTCTTTCACGACGTTGTCGACCTTTTCGCAGATGAGGATATTGCACAGGAGGTCCTCGAACCCACCGGAACGATCCTCGCGAGCCAACGTACGCGCTACGGCTACTTGATTCTTCTCAAAGGCCACGCGGTTCCACCGAACTACGAAGAATATCGGATCGATACACAGGGGAATCCAACGGAGCCGACGGGTTTCCAGCAGGGTTACGCGATCACGGCGGGTTTTGCGCTGAAGTGCATCTATTTCCTGCCGGAATTGCAGCCCGAACTGACCTATCGCTATCTCGGCGACCAGATGATGGGTTCGCGAGACACCTATGTGGTGGCCTTCGCGCAGGAGCCCGCGCACG
The DNA here is from genome assembly GCA_963723725.1 of Candidatus Acidiferrales bacterium. Taxonomy (GTDB): domain Bacteria; phylum Acidobacteriota; class Terriglobia; order Acidiferrales; family UBA7541; genus Acidiferrum. The sequence continues at coordinate 333,215 of CAVRSA010000002.1, read as the reverse complement.
CCACGTTCTGGGGAACGGTGCTGAGCGCATGGGGAAAGGTCGTGATTCTGGATCAGGGTGTCGCGTGGGTGGACAAGAATACGTTCCAGATCGTACGAATCCGGACCGATCTTTTGGCCGCCCACACCGATATTGGGCTGGCGCAGCAGACCACGGAAATAACCTTTGCCGAGGTACAAATTCCGGACCTAAGTACCGCTTTGTGGCTGCCTGACAACGCGAGCGTGTACGCTTTATTCCAGGGCCAGGCTTTTCGAAACGAGCATCGCTATTGGAACTATCAGCACTTTCAGGTCTCCGTTAAAATGCGCCAATCGAGAGCCATCGAGCTCTCATCCATAGTCCAGGGCTTTCCGTGAGCGCCGGAGGAGCAATCCTCGTCGACTAACCGAGTGCGAGAAACACGAGTACTGGGCTACAACGGAAACGGGGCGGGCTGCTCGATAAGCTCCGCCTGCCCTTGATTTCGCTGCCCAATAGGTGTCTTCAATTATGGACGCCGGTCCATTCTTTTCCGATCCCGCTGCAGTTTACATACACTTGAGAAATTTTCTGCGCTTCGATCGTGAGGTAGCCTGCTCCGGTCGTTGATCCGGCATTGTAGAGGCCATTCTGATTGGCCAATGCATCATTTTGGCCGATAATGCCGACGACTTTGATCGTATGACCAAGTTTTCCTCTAAGGGAAGAAACATCGCCGGATACAATACGGAACTGCTTCGGACCTGGTGCACCACCGGTGATCACATAACTTCCAGCAGTTTGTGAGAGGCATCCGACTACTGTCCTGAGACCAAGAGGATTGTGCGCATCTCCTTCGCGCTCGGCAGCCAGTTCCATGGCTTTCACTTGACTGGCATTCGCCGAATCCTGAGGTACAGCGCCCGCGCTGGCTGACATGAGGGCAAAACAAATTATGACAAAACGCTTCATGAGTGACCTCCGTAAATCCAGGGAAAGATTTATCTCGTTTCAGTGAGTGGCGCCTAGCAGCTGCCGTTCTCATAGGTTGTTAGATGAAGAGCCAATCATTGCGTGCGTCCCGTCAGGCGGCGAGTTTGACCAGAGAGACAGAATGTCCGCCTAAATTGCACTTGGGGAAAGTCGAACTGCCGAAAGGCCAAGGAAAAGCGCCCGATTGAGGCCGCAACCGACTGGTTAGGTATGAGCTCTGTGGCTAGTTTTACGACGTGCAAAGGTTGTGAGTCGGCAGTTGCCGACAGACCGTCCTCGTGAAGCTCTGACGCGCGGAATAGCGTACGGTCCCCGGGACAAACTTTTTCTCACGTCATGCACTCGGGGGAGAATTCCGACGACCGACAGGTGAACTTCTTCGTCAACGGGGCTGCTTGCTTCGCCGTGAACCGGTGATCAGGATATCTACAAGACGACGGGCGCTTTGCTGCCATTCTGGGTCGGTTGCAACGTTCGACACGCCGATAAGCGCGCGCAGCAGATCGAAAGGTTCAAGGTCTGTGCGCATGTCGCCGCTTTTGACAGCGCGTTTCACAAGTTCGCTGATGGCCCCGGCGACCCGGGCGCGCGAAGATTCATACAACCGCGACGGGCCTCCGACGACGCTATTCAGCGCCGGAGCGATGATGTGTTTGGCGGCAATATAGTCGACAAAGAGCATCATCCACGCGCGTAACGCCTCCAGGGGAGACAATTTCGCGGACAACTCCCGTTGCGCTGCAGCGAGCTTTTCCACTTCGCTGTGATACACGGCCTCAATCAGGGCATCACGGGTTGCAAAGTGCCGGTACAAAGTCCCCGGCCCCACGCCTGCCTCCCTGGCAATCTCGTCCAGTTTGGCGTCGGCACCGCACCGGGTAAACACACTCTTTGCCACTTCCAGGATCCGCTTGCGGTTGCGCTCGGCGTCACTCCGTGGGTTTCGTTTGGCCGCAGCACTCTTCTTTACCATTGGAATTTCCTAAGTCCATGTAACCGGAGACTTGCTCCGGTTATCTAATGATTCGGAGTCACTCTCCGTTTTACTGTGATCTGCCGGAATCGTCAACGCTGGTTACCTGGTTACGATGTCCGGGCAACGCAGAGCGGTTTTCAAGGAGAACAACATATGCGCGTTTTCGTTACTGGAGCGACGGGCTTTGTAGGTTCCGCTGTTGTCCGGGAACTGATCGACGCAGGCCATAAGGTCCTGGGCACGGCTCGCAGCGATTCAGGCGCAAGGTTCCTTACCGCCGTCGGCGCCCAGGTGCACCGGGCCGATCTCAACGACCTCGAAAGCCTGCGAAGTGGGGCAGCGGCCTCCGATGCGGTGATTCACCTCGCCTTTATTCACGATTTTTCGAAGTTCAAAGAGAACTGCGAGATCGACCGGGCAGCCATTGCGGCACTTGGAAACGCGCTCGCTGGATCGCTGCGACCGCTGATTGTTACCGGCGGCCTCGCTCTCCTCGCGCAGGGTCGTATGGCAACCGAGGACGACCCACCCGCTCCGCTCTATGACAACTACCCGCGCGCGTCGGAGCACGCAGCTGCCTTGCTCGAAAAACGGGGTATGCACGCGATGGTCGTGCGCCTACCCCAAGTCCACGACACGACGAAACAGGGCCTGGTGACCTATTCCGTCGAGCTCGCCCGCCAAAAAGGTGTTTCGGCATACATCGGCGGCGGAAGGAATCGCTGGGCCGCGGTGCATCGCCTCGACGCCGCCCGGCTCTATCGGCTCGCCTTGGAAAACGGCCGCGCTGGCGCGCGGTTCCACGCGGTCGCCGAAGAGGGCGTGCCCGCTCGGGAAATCGCTGAGGCCATTGGACGCGGACTGAACGTGCCAGTGAGTTCGATCTCGCCAGAACAATCTGCCGCACATTTCGGGTGGCTCGCAGCGTTCGCCGGTCTCGACCTCCAGGGATCCAGCGCGCAAACACGCGAAAAGCTGGGATGGAATCCTACGGGCCCAACCTTGATCAACGATCTTCTGAACATGGACTATGCAGAAGGTCAAACGAGGACAAGAGATGACAAGTGAACGAGAAAGAAGAATGACGAACAAGATCGCCATCGTCACGGGCGGAAGCCGCGGCCTCGGCCGTAACATCGCCGTGAACCTTGCCCGGCGAGGTGTCGACGTTATCTTTACTTATCGTTCGAGTCAGAAGGAAGCCGAGTCCCTCGCCCGCGAAATCGAAGCAATAGGACCGAGAGCGGCGGGATTTCGATGTCGCCGACATGACGGCCCTCGGTCGCGCCGGCGTGCCGGATGATATTGGACCAATGATCGCGGCTCTTCTTTCTGACGAGAATCGCTGGGTAAACGCCCAAAGAATTGAAGTGTCAGGCGGCATGGCGCTCTAACGTTGAACTTGGCATTCACCGCTGTGAGCGTCGAGCTATACCGAACAATGATTTGAGTGTGGCAGCCGCAGCTCAAACCAGTTTGATTGTGACGTCCACGTTGCCGCGAATCGCTTTGGAATACGTGCAAATCTTCTCCGCGGCGTCCACTACCTGCCGGGCTACGCTGCGTTCCAGCCCCGGGACCGTCACGTTGAGCCGAGCCTGTAGAAAATAATCTTCGCCGCTCTTGCACAAATCCACCTCGGCGTCGAGGGCGGTTTCCTCAGGGAGCCTGATCTTCAGCTTGCGAGCTGCGATCTTCATCGATTCTTCGAAACAGCCAGACCAGCCTACCGCAAATAGCTGTTCCGGATTGGTGCCGGTGCCGGCTGAGCCAGGGATCGAGAGTTGCACGTCCAGCCGCCCATCTGAGCTTCGGCCGACTCCATGTTCACGGCCTCCTACGGTGTGCGCTTTTGCAGTGTACAGAACCTTTTTCTCTTCAGACATCATTGGTGAGCTACTCATTCTTGTCTCCTTAAAATCAACCTCGGCAGTCAGGCCAGATATCTCATCTGATTCAGACTACAGGCAGGTAGATGTAGGATTCTTGCGATTTCTGGGGTAACCTCGGTAGCGCTTGCCAGTAAGGCCTGCCGAAAACGGTATATTGCTGAGCCAATTCCTCCTAGACTGACTTTCCTAGGGAATCAAGACATGTTGAGGCCGTCTCCCGCTAGGTGTCTGCAACTCGATCGCGATGAAATCACTTGTGCAGCCAGATCAGCGCCAGCCAGCAACAGGGCAGAAGAATGGGTGAAGGTCCGCAGTTCTCAGGAAACGACCTGTTCTGGAAGCAAGCGGAAAAATACCAGGTCCTGCCGCTCGACAATTCCGTTGTTGCCCGACTGCTGGTACCCAAGCCAAGCTTGAGCGCGGGCCGCAACGTATTTACCTATCGCGGGAAAGTTACCGGAACACCGAACGGCGATGCGCCCAGCATTCTCAATTCGTCCTACAACTTCACAGCAGAAGTGGAAATCCCGAAGGACGGGGGAGAAGGAATGCTCGTTACACAGGGCGGACGGTTCGGCGGATACGGGTTCTACATTCCGAAGGGCAAGCCCGTCTTTACCTGGAATCTGGTGGACCTGAAGCGGATTCGCTGGGAAGGCCCGGACGTCGTCACTCCCGGTAAACATACCCTTGAGTTCGACTTCAAGTACGACGGACTGGGCATGGAAACGCTGATGTTCGGCAGCCCCAGCGGGATCGGGCGAGGTGGAAGGGGGTCCTCAAGGTTGACGGCAAGACCGTCGCCACCCAGACCATGGAACACTCCATCCCCTTCATTCTGCAATGGGAAGAGAATTTCGACATTGGCGCCGATACCGGCACTCCCGTAGATGATCAGGACTATCAGGTCCCCTTCGACTTCAACGGCACCATCGACAAGCTCACCCTGACCATCAATCGGCCGCAACTGACTCCCGCTGACATCGAGAAGCTCAAGGCCGCCCAACGCAACAATAAAGTCAGCGAGTAACCCGCACCACCTTGCCGGGCGGCTCCGAACCGGAGCCGCTCGACAGGAATGGGCAAACCACTCCTGGCTCGGCAATATGACTATGGGGAAGGAATTGGACCGAACGTCTCTCGCGAGACAAAATCATCCCTGCTAGAAGCAACGGTCCGGTTTCTATGCTAATTCGGCACGGCCCGATGGCCGGTCATCTTACTGATTTTGATACGGTAGAGAATGGGGGCTGTTCGGATTTCGTCAGGACGGGTTTGCGCACTCGCGATTGCCGGTTCCCACCAGAGTTTTCGTTTATCGACGAGATCGTGGCCGAACTGCCGCAAGTCAGAGTATTTTGGGATGTCGGGCATCTCTTCATATACGCCAAAGGCAAGGACGCAAGACCAGTTATCGGGCGCAATAATTTCGTCAGCTTCGATACAAACCAGCGGGTTCGTCCGCATCCACTCAATTTTTTGTCCGACAGTCGAGAATCCGTAAAGATGCTCGCCCTGGGAAGCGAAATAGACCGGGATAACATACGGCTGATTCTCTTGGGCACATCCGATCCTGCCAAACCCCGTCCGGATCAGCAGTTCACGACACTCTCCGTCGTTCAAAGTCTGCAAGAGCATTCGGTTTCCTCCGATCTTTTCGTCAATACGGCTTTCCTAATTATCATGCACTTCCGGTGGTCTCCGGACCAACTATCCATTGGAGCGCTTCGCTTTCGTGGGCCGTGTCATAGGCTCTTACCTCCGGGTGCAGGAATATGCGGACCGCACCAATCAGCCAGTGCTGCCAATCGTGTGAAGCGATTACTGCGATGCGATCTATCTTCTGCTGATGTGTTCTTATGAAGGCGGCGTGACGTTCAAAGGCTGCAGTATTTGCCCAACCGTCGAACCCGGAACCATCGATCAACAACCTGATTTTCCCGTACCGGCCGATAATGGAATCGATTTGTGGTGCAATCTGAAGGAAATCGTCAGCTTCCAATTTCTTAGGAACAATGATCTTCAGTACTTTGCTCGAGATAATTTCTGTCTGGATCATACGTCACCAATAGCTTATGCCGTGACCGGCAAGCCGATTCAGTCTATATCGCCTTAATTATAGTAGCAGCAGTGCTTATCAATACTGTGCGAAACAGAACAGCGCAGATGGTATTCATCGTTTAGCATGCGCCGATGAATGGTGCTTGAGACTAGTCTCACCTAAAAAGGCGGGAGGTCTCACGTTTCATTCTTCTGACGATCATTCGTTCAGGTAGCTGGCAGTCGGATAGTGAGGTCGTGACAGGAATTTGCAATGATCGAAAATCGACGGTTCGCAAGACTACCGTGAGCAGGGTGCCCCTGTGGCACTAAAAATCAGTGGAATCTCGCAAATGAGATCGCAAGAATTGGCCGTAGCCTTTGCGGGAGCGGCTCCCGAACGCCGGAGAGTTCTATGAAAGCTGGACGTTACCTACACCGGGCTCTTGCCTTATCGATCCTCCTTTTATTTGCTGCGCTGCCAAACCTGGCTGCCGGCGACAAGAAATCAAATTCCGACAAAACAAAGCAGTCTCAGGCGACAAAATATGTCCGGCCGACGGACCCAACACTCTATGTCGGGTCTGAAACCTGCAAGACCTGTCACGAAGAGATCTACAACGGGTTTGCATCCACGCCGCACTTCGCCACTACCATGGACGCGAAACTCGATGCCCACAAAGGCCCGGAGTGGCACGGTTGCGAAGCCTGCCATGGCCCCGGAAAAGAACATGTCGATGGAGGCGGCGACAAGTCAAAAATTTTCACGTTCAAGGGCGCCTCGCCAGCTGACGTTAGCTCACGCTGCATGGATTGCCACCAGAGCAGCCACGATCAAACGAACTTTGGCCGATCAGCGCATTTGCAGAGTGGCGTTTCATGCATAGACTGCCATTCACCTCACCATCCAAAGGAAACGCAGTTCCTGCTGAAAGATGCTTCGCCCAAGCTTTGCTACGGATGTCACCTGGATGTCCGTGCGCAATTCGCTCGCCCGTTTCATCACCGGGTAAACGAAGGGCTGATTCAGTGCAACGATTGCCATAATCCGCATGGTGGCTTTGACAAGCACCAGTTGCGTATGGCAGCGGGTACGGACGAAGTCTGTTACAAGTGCCATGCCGACAAGCAAGGACCATTCGTTTATCAGCATGAAGCGAAGATCGAAGGGTGCACCGTGTGTCATTCACCACATGGCTCCACAAACGCGCGCATGCTCAACCAGAATCAGGTCAATCTCCTGTGCATGAGCTGCCATTCGCTTAACGCAAATGTTGGGCCCTCGGCTACTCCAAGTTTCCATAATCAGGCGCAGAAATATCAGGCGTGCACTTTGTGCCATACAGCTATCCATGGCTCGAATTCAAGCGCCGTCTTTTTCACCCCATAGGAAAGGAGGAATACGCTCATGACGAGGAAATATGAAAATGGCAACCGGAATTCCATTTGGAAACGCGCCTCGCGCTCCCTTCTATCGCTAATGGGGATTTCAGGTCTGGCAGTTTCGTTTGCGGGCGCCCAGCAGGTCGACGATCAAAAGGGAATCGACCAGGACAACTACAATATAAAGCAGTCAATTGAGTTCGGTTACCGCTTTACGAGCTTAAATGGCAGCATTCAGACATACGACACGATGGTGAATCTGCAACAGGGCCCGCGGTTGCTAGGTTTCACAACCGAGATACGCCCGCTCGACAACCATGGGACACTGTTTGACCATTTCTACTTCAGCAACTTTGGTTACGGCGGCGATCCGAACGACGTATCGCAGCTCCGCATCAGCAAAAATCACTGGTACTCATTCAACGGAATGTTCCGGCAGGACCAGAATTATTGGGATTACTCCTTGCTGGCGAACCCGCTGAATCCAACTACGCCAGTTCCGAATGCGCCAGCCAATTTCAACCCAATTGTTAGTGCTCCTTCAAATGTTTTAGGAACTTCTCTAATCGGAACCAGCCCGCACGCATTTTATACGCGCAGAAATATGCAGAATTATGCGTTGACCATTCTGCCGGATTCGAAGATCCGTTTTCGTCTGGGCTACGACCAGAACACGGTATACGGGCCAGGTGACAGCACCATTCACCAGGGAACGGAGCAATATCTGCTGGAGAATGATTCCTATCACCTGAGCCAGTATCGAATTGGCGTGGATTTCCGCTTTCTGTTGCGGACCACGCTCAGCTACGACCAAATCTGGAACTATTACAAGAACGATACCGGTAGCAGCGATGCGAACCAGCAGTTCTCTCCGGGCTCGGGATTTCCTCCTGTGGACCTAGGAGTATCTTGGAATCCTGGTGCAAGTCAGCCGTGCAAGAACGCCTTTTCGGCCGGAAGCATTGTGAACCCCACCTGCAGTGCGTATTACAGCTACTATGCGCACGGAGCTGAAAGAATCAACAGTCCCACCGAAAAATTCAGCATGCAGTCGACTTATTTCAAGAATGTCGATATGGCAGGAATGTTCAGCTACACCGGCGGCAACATGAACATTTACAACTATCAGCAGAATTTTACGGGGCTCGAATCCCGAACGGGGCTATCCAATTACGGAGAAACCGGGCCTGTCGAAGGGCGCCACGTTGCAACTTTCGGAGATTTCGGAATTACCTGGCGTGTTACCAACGAACTGAGCATCGTCGACTCTTTTCACTACAGTAGTTGGAAGGAACCGGCACAATTTACGTCATCACAGTGTTCGTTTTTCAGCAATAGCCTGATCATACCTCCCAATGTGTTCTCGACTGCGTCGTCGACCTTTCCACAAACATGTGCCGCGCCCCCTGGCGGAGTTCCGAATACCATACCAGTTCATTCGGCAAGTTCGGGCGCCGACATTCTGCTGAATTACGACAGCAATTTTCTCAAGCAGCAGGACGTCACCAACATGATTCAGGCCCGAGTGAATATATCGCCGAAAGCTGGCGCATACTTCGGATATAAGTACCGGAATCGCATCATTGCGGACAATTTCTTGAACAGCGTCAGCGCGATTTATTATCCGACAAACGCCGCACGGGGAAATTGTGTGCTTCTTGATCCGACACAACCACTGATGCAGGCCAACCTTCCAGATGGCTGCGTGTTAAATCCGGTCGACGGCTCGATCACGTATTCTGCAAATGGCGCATTTGGCGCACCGGGCCTCACTTACATCAGCGAAAATCACGCTGTTCTGGGTTTGTGGCTACGTCCAAACAAGAATTTCCGATTCAGCGCGGACGGTGACCTCATGAGCGCGAACAATACATTCACTCAAATAAGTCCGCTGACCTCACAGCAGTTCAACCTCCAGGCGAATTACAAGCCTTCTACATGGTTCAGTTTAAACGGCAATGTCAGCCTGTGGAGTTCACAGAATCCGGCCTCCGACAACAATATGCATTCGGATAGTTATGGAATCAGCGCGCAATTTGTTCCCAACGAAAAATTAAATGTCAGCCTGGGCTACAATTTCAATGACATTTCTTCGCAAGTGCTGATCTGCTTCGTAGCAACAGGCTCGCTCCCGGGCCTGCCGGGTTGTCCGGGCGTCCCCGGATTGGTGCAGGAGCTGTCACCCTACTCAAGCAAGGTCAACACTGCCTTTATCGATTTCTCCTGGACGCCAATTCGAAGATTGACGCTGCGTGGCGGAGCAAACCTGGCAACAGCACGGGGAAACGAATTGAACCTGACACCAGAAAGTGCGATTGCGACGCAGGTTCCGGGCCCCCTGAATTCCAATTGGTATCAACCGTTTGGCGGCTTCGACTACCAATTTTCGAAACACTGGGCAGCACGAGCGATGTGGGATTATTACGGTTATCATGAAAATGCTAGTACGGCGTATCAGGATTTGCTCGCTCAGCGAAACTTCCAAGGAAATCTGGTGATGCTGTCCGTACGATATGCGTTTTAACGTGAAAGCTCCTGAATTTGGATAGTGTTGTAGGTCAAACGCGCCATCCCAGATAACGAAAACGGCGATTTGTACCAAACAGGACAGCATCATTCACTGTCTTCAGATAACAATTGCAGTAGTGGCGTACCCCGCTCGACGGCAGCGTAGCCAGCAAAAATCAGATGTAGTCATGCTCTAAGCGGGTTGGTCCGAGGTCAGAAACCCATAGAAAATTCCGCGCACCTTACTGGCGGAGTTTCTACCGTATGCGTGAGAAGGAATAAGCTATGGAAATGAAAACAATGCGCGGAACGGGTTACTTTGCGACGATCCTCAATGCCGGAATGCAGCAACTTGACATCACGATCAGGGAGCTTAGCAAACAGCTTAGAATTTCGCACGAGCATGCTTGGAAATTGCAGACAGGCGAGTCGCTACCAAGCAGTTTGTTAGTGGAGAGGGCTGCACAAGTGGTGGGTGTCCCCGTTGAAAAACTTCAGTTTGCCGTCGATCACGACAGGAAAACGGGAAAATCCATTTCTAAAGCCAAACATCCGCCCCATGCCAGGAGAGTTCGCCGCCGCAATCAGAAAAAAGATAAGCGTCTCGCCCGAATTTCATCGGAACGATGATTCAGTCGCCTCCAGGCTTAGGCTACACAATGAAAACTCCTTGCGCCGCGGTTTCTGTGCAGCTGCCAGAGTGTTTTCCGCAGCCATCCAGTCAACTTCTGAAGAACCGTACGGGGCGCCGCGTTTTTGCCAATACTGATATGCCAAATGTTCCGTAAGATCGCGCGATGATATATGGGGTGAGTTATCCATAGCTTCTTGCTCCTTTTTGTTGGGACATCCACTCGTTGCTTTGCCTGAATTGAATAGCTATCGAAGATGGGCCGTCGGATGATTCCTCAAACGTCCCTGCATACAGTTAGCTGCGCTTGATTTGGGGATCATCCCAATAGGGTTTAAGACCATAGTGCGCGTAAATCGCTGCTCCCCAAGCTGAATCTGCCATGTTCGGCCAGTTGTCCTTGTCGAATCCTGGCGCTTTCTCCAGCAGTTGTTTATCGACGGCCAGCACAACGCGACCTTCCGGCAGGTGGAACTGGAACATGTTCCAAGGGATCGCGAAATATTTGCCGCCCATTCCCAGCACACTGCCAAAAGACAGGACGGCGTAAGCGATGCGGCCGGCGCCGGCATCGAGTACGAGGTCTTCGATCTTTCCGAGTTTTTCAAAGTTCGGATTTACGACCGGACTTCCAATGACTGTTTTTGCTGGAACGATATCCTTGTATCTTGCCAATCCCGGTTCGGCCATTTGATTCTCCTTTTTTCACATGAATCTGATCAACTCGACCAAATTCCTACGCCAACCAGATCTTAGTTGAGACACCAAGAGAAATCTGTTCACATCGATACACCCTTCAATCTGCTTCCAGCATTGAAACGATATCGCGCGGAGTAATTCATCCGGAAGTAATCGGAGCCGCATACGAGGCACACGCTCTTTGGGGGCGTTTCAGGCCTCGCACCGGATGGGCGATAGAGCCCAGGACACCACAAAACAGAAATGCTCGGCCTGGCTTGTCCAATAGCGGACAGCTTATTTCGCAGGCTGCTGTCAGAGTACTGGCGGAACATAACGAAGGCGCTTTTGAACGGTTGTGAAGTGAAAGAGGAGATTGAAATGTCGACTAATAATTCGGTAGTTGCCGTATATCGCACGCATACAGAAGCGGACGCGGCAGTAAAGGAGCTGCAACGTGACGGAGTCGATCTGCACACCCTGTCGATCATCGGTAAGGGTTCTCACACGGATGAGCACGCGGTCGGCTACTACAATGCCGGTGACCGCATGAAGTATTGGGGAAAGATGGGCGCGTTCTGGGGGGGATTCTGGGGGCTCCTGTTTGGATCTGCGTTTTTTGCGATCCCGGGGCTCGGACCAATCCTGGTGGCAGGCCCCGCCGTGGCCTGGATCGTCGCAGGGCTCGAAGGAGCGGCGGTAGTCGGGGGATTCAGCGCTGTGGGAGCTGGACTTTACAGCATTGGTATTCCAAAGGACAGCATCGTCAAGTATGAAGCAGCCATCAAGACCGATCAATTTCTCCTAATCGTTCATGGTTCGGCGGCCGAAGTGGCGAAGGCCAAGGAGATCATCACGAAGACCACTCATCCTGACCAGTGCATGTTGCACTTGGCAGAGGCGGCGAGAGCAGCAGCTGCCATCTAAAATCTGCTAACTGTGCGGGCAAGGCCTTGAGTCTTGCCCAGTTTCCTCTTTCTCGGAAAAAGTATGCGCGCATTCGGTTACACGAGACGAATCGCACTGCGACTGAGAAATCCCCCTAGATAGCCGTCCCTTCCGATTTCCTGTGGGCTTCTTGTGCAAGCTCGTAAGCTTTGGCTGAATGTTCCAGTGCCTGCCGTGAGTATTCCCGCCCAGACTTGTGATCGCCCTTACCGTGATGAGTTGCGGCAAGTTCGTGTGAGTGTGCAGCGAGCTTGTGTAGTTCTGCTGCTCTTTGGTGAAATGCATTCGGCATGTATTCCTCCTGAATTATTGGAGTTCCGCTCTCGTCGATCATAGCCGAGCTCTTTGATTCGAGTGAAGGCTGCATTCAGCCTAGATGGTTCGAGTCAGAAAGCCTGTTCAACAGTGCACACTCGGGGAAACCCGATAGAAAGCACAAATACTTTCAATCTGTCCATAACGGTACAGCTTTGTGCTTTCAGACGAACTAGCATAGGACTGCGTTCAAGAGACCTTATGTCGAGGTTTATGCCAAAGCCTTCCCCGCGATTCTTACAGGCCTGAGAATTTCGTCGACACCCTGGGAGAAATTGGCCACCGAATGAGTGTGGGCCTTTTTAGTTCGATGTTGTCGAAGGTATTCGGCGAACGATTCTAGAAGGAGAAAATAGTATGCCGCTAATGCAAGTTCTAATAGCCCTGATCGTTGTGGGCGTTTTGCTGTGGTTGGTGAATCGCTACATTCCGATGCAAAACACGATCAAGTCAATCCTAAATGGCGTCGTGGTGATTGCCGTCGTGTTGTGGCTTCTGAATATTTTTGGGCTCTTTAACTCCCTGGCACACATCCACGTGGGGGCCTAAAGATTGGATTAAGAATGAAAGATTCGTGAAGCTGAATGTAGGAGGCCGGGGTCAACGAATCGAATAAAAGAATTACAGGGAACGCACATCGCAACGCAATTCAAGAAATATAGCGGAGAAGAAATCATGAAGCTAATCGGAATTCTCGGTACATCGACACTGTTAGTATTGTTCGGATTTTCGGCCACGGCGCTCGCCCACCAGGAGCCGCAGGAGAAACCACCAGAGGTAGAGGAACTGGGTAAACCGCCCCAACAGCCTGAGGAGAAATCGGCGCCTCCCAAGCAGGAGCGTCAGGAGCCCGCAGCAAAGCCTGCTCAGCAAGAGCATCCCGAGCAGTCCAAGCCTGCCCCCACGCCGAAACAAGAACCGCACGCCAAGCCCCAACAAACTCCACAGCATTCACAGCAAACGAAAACCAAGCAAGAACCGGCACAGAAGCAGCAAGCAGCGAAGTCGGAACACGCGCAGGAGCCGGCAAAGACTCAGCAAGAACCGGCAGAGAAGCCGCAGACAGCCAAATCTGAAAAGCAGCAGTCCCAACAGCCCGCGAAGACAAAACAAGCGCCAGCAGAGAAGCAGCAAGCAGCCAAATCAGAAAAACAGCCCCAGCAACACGCGCAGCAACAGGTCAAGACCCAGCAGGAACCACCTAAGAAACAGCAGCAGGGAAATTCGGGGAATTCACCGCATGAGCAACAGCAAGCGACTGTGAATCAGCCGCAACAGAATTCGAAGTCGCAAGGACCGCAGCGCTCCCAACAGGATATGGACCGTCAGCACGCTCAGCCCCAACTCCGTTTGAGTTCAAGAGGCAGTGGTCACATCCCGGATGAACGGTTCCGGTCGAATTTCGGCCGGGGTCATGAATTTCGCATGGGAGATCCGGTTATGGTCAGCGGGTACTCGCGCTTCCAGTACGGCGGATATTGGTTTGGCTATGTCCAGCCATGGCCCATGGGCTGGTATTACACCGACGATGTCTACATTGATTACGTAGATGGCGGATATTACATGTTTAATCCCTACTATCCCGGCACCCGATTTGCCCTAACCGTAGTTATCTAGCGTCAGAGATTGGCGGTCCATCTTGCACACTCGGCCGAGCGAAAGCCGTCCCGCCGGCCCGAGCATGTTAGAGCAGGAAAATGTTTCAGAAAAAGGAGCAACATGCTTGGAACTATATTGATCGTAATCTTGATCCTGGCACTTTTGGGAGTGTTTCCCCGTTGGTCGCACAGTCGCGATTGGGGCTATGCGCCTTCAGGCGGAGTGGGGCTCGTCCTAATCATCGTCGTGATTCTGGTGCTAATCGGCCGGATTTGATCTCGAAATATTGTCACGGATGAATTCAACTGACTTCCGGACGTTCGGACACTTGGCCCAGATGCTGGCCAATAGTGTCCGCAAATGAACAGACATGAGGATTCTACGAGTCTAGGATCAGTCATCCCGGAAACTGGAATCGGACGCCGTTTCCTGTGCGACACAAGCGCTCTTTTCCGTGCGATTCTTGTGAGATTGGATTTCGAATGCTTTGGACACTTCTTGTTGTTTTGTGCGTACTTTGGCTGCTGGGCGTATTGACTTCCTACACGCTCGGAGGATTCATACATATTCTACTTATCCTGGCTCTCGCGATCCTGGTATTTAACCTGATACAAGGTCGGAAAAGCACGGTTTAGTCGCGGAGTGAGATATGAAGTCACCTCTGTTTCTGGGACTTGTGCTGGTTTTCTTGGGGGCTCTTTCTCTTGCCTATCAGGGTTTCAACTATACCCGCCAGGAGAAGGTTTTTGATGTTGGGCCGATCCACGCCACTGCTGAAAAACGCGAGCACGTTTCTATCCCTCCGATACTTGGAGGCTTGGCTCTGGTCGGCGGAATTTTCCTGATACTTGCCGGGGTCCGCAAAAAGTCTTAGTCCAATCCGCTGCCCCTATAAAATGCCAGTTCATTCGTGCAGGACTACGGTTAGCAGCGACTTATTTACCTTGATCTTTCCGTTGTATTCTATGAATCCCAGCTTCCGAAACTTGTTCATGAAGAAGTTTACGCGAGAGCGAGTTGTTCCAACCATGCTGGCCAGGGTTTCTTGCGAAACCTTCGGCAGAACGCCATCCGGTTGCTCTCGCTTCCCGTATCGGGCCAGGAGCAAGAGCGTGCGCGCCAGGCGTTTTTCACTTGAATTGAACAGTTGGTCGATCAAGTCTTCCTCGATCCGGATGTTGTGAGCCAGCATGTAGGCAATGAAATGATCGGATAGGTCCTGTTCTTCGTGCAGTACGCGAAGAAGTTCATCTTTCTGTATGACGAGAAGAGTCGTAGGTGAAACGGCGCGTGCCGTACCCATACGGATCGTCTGGCCTGCCATGCATCCTTCACCGAAAAAATCAGTTGGTCCAAACATGGCAACAACGGCTTCCTTTCCGGAACCGTTTACCACGGATAGCTTGACGCCGCCTTTTTGTACGTACATGACTGTTGCCGCGGCATCACCCTGGGCATAGATGGCTTCATTTCGCCGATACTCTGTCATTTTTCTAGAAACGCCGGTGGTGTCTAGAAAGACTTGGGCATTGAAGCCATTTTTTGCTCGATTGTTGGATTTATTCGAATTCATGAAAGACTCGTCGCGCGAGCACTGGCTCGGAACGATACATACTACCAAATAGAATTGTCCGCGACTGTACAATAATGAACATCCCTCGACCGAGACAGCTGCTAAGGTAGCTGACAGACGTGAGAAGTCGCGATCTAACGGTTCTCCGTCCTCGCGCCGTTTCCGCCCGCAGGGATTCCCGAAAACGAGTTTCCCACACGAGCAGTAGGTCAACCGTCCCGAGTTTTGAATCATTTCGAGCGAATTGGATACGAACTACTCACTAGCGTCACCGGAGGTTCACACGATGTCTATCAATATCACACCCTTGCATGACCGGGTCCTCGTACGCAGATTGGAAGAAAAGGAAACAGCAAAAGGTGGAATTATCATCCCCGATTCAGCGAAGGAAAAACCGCAAGAAGGCGAAGTAATAGCAGTCGGTGCAGGAAAAATGGAAAAGGGACACCGCGTACCACCGGAGGTCAAGGTGGGGGACCGCATACTTTTTGGCAAGTACACCGGCAGCGAAATTAAGCTCGATGGCCAGGAATATCTGATCGTTCGCGAAGAAGAGATTCTGGTAAAAGTGGGCGAAACCGCAAAGGCCGCTGGCGGAAAAAAGTAGCGAACTCGTGCAGGTATCCAAAGACTTTCTGAAGATTGTGATGTGTTCGATCACCCCGGGAGGGTGAGGTCTCATGGCAAAACAAATTGTTACTGGTGCAGATTCACGGCAGGCGATTTTGCGAGGCGTTAACATCCTGGCAGATGCCGTCAAAATAACGCTTGGCCCCAAGGGGCGCAACGCGGTAATCGAAAAGAAATTCGGATCACCCGTTATCACCAAGGATGGTGTGACGGTAGCCAAGGAAATTGACCTGGAAGATCCACTCGAAAACATGGGTGCGCAGATGGTACGCGAAGTTGCCTCGAAGACTTCTGACGTCGCGGGGGACGGGACCACTACGGCAACAGTGCTCGCCCAGGCAATCTTTCGCGAAGGTGTACGAACGGTTGCCGCCGGCGCAAGTCCGATGGCACTGAAGCGCGGGATTGATAAGGCAGTAGAGACAGCGGTAAGTGAGATCAAGCGGTTTTCCCGTGAAGTGAAGGGCGACATGATCGCCCAAGTAGGCACAATCAGTGCCAATACAGACAAGCAAGTGGGCAACATCATCGCAGAAGCCATGAAAAAAGTTGGCAAGGACGGGGTAATCACCGTGGAGGAGTCGAAGACGATGGAGACGACTCTCGACATCGTAGAAGGTATGCAGTTCGATCGTGGTTACCTCTCGCCGTATTTCGTAACTGATCCCGAACGCATGGAATGTGTGCTCGATGATGTCCGCATTTTGATCCACGAAAAGAAAATCAGTTCGATGAAGGATTTATTGCCACTTCTCGAGCAAATGGCCAAATTGGGCAAACCACTGCTGGTTCTTTCTGAGGATATCGAGGGAGAGGCGCTGGCTACCCTGGTAGTAAACAAGCTGAGGGGAACTCTGAAGTGCGCTGCGGTGAAAGCACCGGGTTTTGGAGATCGCCGCAAGGCCATGCTCGAAGACATCGCGATCCTTACTGGCGGGAAAGCCATCACAGAAGACTTAGGAATCAAGCTCGAGAATGTGAAACTGGAAGAGTTGGGCAGCGCCAAGAAAATTACGATCGACAAGGACAATACGACAATCATCTCAGGCGGAGGAAAATCCGGCGAGATAGAGGGTCGCATTAAACAGCTACGCGTTCAGATTGAGGACAGCACGTCAGATTATGACCGCGAAAAACTTCAGGAGCGCCTGGCCAAGCTTGTTGGAGGAGTCGCTATCATCAAGGTCGGAGCCGCAACAGAAACTGAATTGAAAGAGAAGAAGGCCCGCGTCGAAGACGCGATGCATGCGACTCGCGCGGCGGTGGAAGAAGGTATCGTTGCGGGCGGCGGCACAGCACTGGTTCGCTGTTTGCCCGCCCTGAACAAGCTGAAACTCGAGGATGATGAAGCTGTTGGTGTCAACATCGTAAAACGCGCCCTCGAAGAGCCGCTGCGGCAAATTGCTCTAAATGCCGGTCACGAAGGAGCGGTTATCTTGGGCCGAGTGCGTGATTCGAAAGATGATAATTTTGGTTTCAATGCGGATTCCGGTGAGTTCGAAGACTTGATCAAGTCCGGAGTCATTGATCCTGCCAAGGTTACCCGGCTTGCTTTGCAGAATGCTGCTTCGATTGTCTCGCTGATGCTGACGACAGAGGTTTTGATCGCTGAATTTAAGGACGATGAGAAGGCGACTGCGGCCGCCGCCAGCTATGGCGGCGGGATGGGTGGATCGTACTGAAGCGCTTCGGGCACCATCTTTCGTCCATGGATTCACATGTGACCAGCTTGCGTAAGGACGTTTCATGAGGATTGATTCAAAGATAGTTTTGGGCAGTCATTTGAGACCGCTCTGTTCGCGCGACGACCATGCTATGAATTATGAACCGCACGGGTCCCGCGCGAACACTGGAAACTACGATTCCTATCATTGTGCTTCAATCGGATGCAGCGTTCGCTACAACACGATCGACGGTTACTTCACACTCTTGGGAATTTCCGGACAAACATACACGATTAGCGAGCCCGGCGTGAACACCGTGCAGTGTCCTGCAGATGGAAGCTGGCTATATCGCCAGAAAAATCTGAGGAACGAAAAAGGTGTTCAATGGAATTGTGGCGTCGAAGGTTGCGATTACACCTTCGAATCAGGAACAAAAGGTGAATGGCTGAGAGCCTAAAGAAGATGGTCAAACATGATTGATCCCTGGACTTGCTCCATCTATTAGACTTTCGAATTTGCCGGGGCTCGCCTAAGCGATGTGCTACTTATTTAGGAAGCGACAAAATGCCCCGTCGCGCGGATCAGATCGACCGCCTCATGACGATTCTCCGCATCCATTTGCCGCATTACCCGCTGTATATGATTTTTTACGGTAAATTCCGACAAATTCACGTGAGCCGCGATTTCCTTGTTGGTCAATCCCTGTGCCACAAGGTTCATCAATTGGAGTTGGCGGTGGGTCAGTCCGTTCTTGTCCGTCCGGAGCAGTGACGCGTTCCTGCGCTTCAAACGAAATTCGCTCGCGATATTTTGAATGAGCGTCAGGCACAGTCGGGGAGGGCATGAGGCCTCACCCCGAGCGACGGCTCTTACTGCAGCTACGATTTCTGCTGCTGAAGCGTCTTTCAGGACATAACCCCTGACGCCCAGTTGAACCGCACGCAGAAAGGTCCCAGGGTCTTCGTCCATCCCAAACAGCAAAATCCGAATATCCGGGTTTTGTGCCAGAAGTTCGACAATCAGCCCTGTGTTGCTGTCACTACCAAAGCAGTCCGTTAGCACGAGCTGACAGCGCGACTCAGTAATCTCGTTCAGCACCGATTTGCTGTCACGGCTGATCCCAACAACGTTGATCGCTGTCCTCTTGCGCAACAACCGAGCAAGAGTGTCCCGTAGCAAGCGATTCTCAGCGAGAAGAAATACACTCACTTCTTCGGATCCCGGAAAATTCTGAATTTGTCCCATAGTCTTCCTGGGTACTTGCCTCTTCTGAGCGAAGGTACTTCGGGAAGCGACCGCAAGAAATACAGAGAAGGACCGAGTTCGCAAAGTTTATATCTTGGTAGGTTCCCTGTCAACCAATACCAAATACTATAACAAGTGTAGAGGTGAGCTATACGTCTTGCTCTGCCGAAACTAGTGCGGTGACTAGTCCGGTTCCTGTGGTCCCTCCTAGTGCTGATTTGGTTCTTCTTGAGCCTTCAGCTTCTCCGCCGTCGCAGGATACTCTTGTGCCCAAGGGGAGTGTCATGGTGAAGATATTCCGCATACTGGTAGCGAACAAACCGAAGCTGATGCGAGAGTTGCTCCTGGAAACTCTCGCTGAACAACCGTGGATTGAAATCGTAGGTGAAGTCGCGGATGAAGCCGATATTTTTCACCAGGTTCAGATGACTTCTCCAGATCTCCTGGTTTTAACTGCTGAGGAGCCGGGGAAGCGCCCAGCCATTTGTGACGCTCTCTTTCGCGAATATCCCGAGTTGCGCATCATCGCAGTCGCTCCGCATGAAAACTATACTGTCTGCTACTGGGCTTCGCTTGACATACACTCTGGGGACATTGAGTCTTCTGAGGAAGGGCTACTGGCGGCAGTTCGCGGTATGGCAGAGAAATAGCAAGGGCCACTTCACAATGAAACGAATTATGCACGCTTCTATCTGTAGTTCCCGGCGGGGGAGGAATTCTTGAAAACACGGCTGAGACGTTACGTCATGGTCCTTGCCACATTTCTTATTTCATCTCCTCTTTGGGGCCAACAAACGAGCCAAGCTCCGCTGCGGGATTCTGAGCTTAGCAAAGAGAATTTGGGTCGGGTGGCAGCTTCTGCAAGTCAGATTCAGGCTGTGCTCAGGCAACAACCCGGATTACTGGTGGAGCTGAAACGCTGGGTGGCGCAGGAGGCTGCTGCCAACGGGCAGATAGTCAAGGACGCGGATCTAGCTGACCAAAAAATCTTTTCGCGGCTGGTCACCGATACGCAGTTTCGATCTGTTGCGACCCGTTTGCTTGAGCGATATGGATATCTTGTTCCGAGGATCAATCCAGAATCAGACGCAGGGGAAGAACGTAGATTGGTATTGCAAGCTCGCGCGAATCAACTTGCCCAAGAACAAAATCAACAGGTCGAGACACAACTGCCGTCTGGCAGCCGACAGATAGTCCCTTATCAGCAAACCAGGAACTGTGTGGATAGCGAAGCCCAAGGGCAGCAAACCGGGCAGTTCGCAGATCAAAATCGCGACCGCACCCGCGATTCGCAAGCTCCCAATCAAGGCTCAACCCAACCTTGTCTCCCCTCCGAGCAACAGCCCGGAGGTAATCAAAATCGAAATATTCTGACGACCGATCAAAATCAGGGGAGGTCAAATGCGATCGGTACGCCGGGCCTGCCCGATCGGGATGAGGACGACGGCTTGGTTCCGCCGGGAGTTCTTCCATCTTCCAACGCTCAAATTCTTACCACTTCAGCGATGTCTCCGACGCAATCCGAGTCGGTGGCTTCTGATCAGTCCGGGCCGTACCGGAGAAATGGATCCTCACAACAATATCCCGCTTCGAGTTACCCCACATCGCGAAGCGGGCAGGAAACGGACTATGCATCAGCCGGCTCGAACCAAGGCATCGACGGCCAAGGTGGCATGAACGACTCCCTGGGACGAAATAATTTCGGCTTGAGCCGCAACCGAGAAGACATATATTCAGAGACCCTGAACCCAAAGCTGGTCCGTACTGCCGATCCCTATTCCGACATTCCCTCTCTATATGACATGTATCAGCAGGGATCTCCTCGCGATCCTCGGCTTCAACGCTTTGGCATAGCCGTATTTCACGAAAATGTCCGCTCGAGCAGAAATTCTGAATCGCTTCCGATGGATCTGCCAGTCGGTCCGGATTACGTTCTTGGACCGGGAGATGGCGTAACGATCAATCTCTGGGGGAGCGCTTCACGGCGTCTATTCCGAACCGTCGACAGTGAAGGGCGATTGACGTTGCCGGAAGCAGGCCCGATCCTTGTCAGCGGCCGCACACTGGGACAGGTCCAGGAAGATGTCCAGCATGTCTTACGAACGCAATTCAGAGATGTTTCGGCCGACGTTTCACTTACCCGGTTGAGGACGGTTCGAGTCTACGTTGTCGGTGATGTTCAGCATCCGGGTGCCTACGATATTAGTTCGCTTTCGACTCCCTTGAACGCACTGTTTGCTGCGGGTGGTCCAAGCCCGGTCGGCTCAAGCAGGATGGTTCGTCATTTCCGTGGCAACAAGCTTATCGAGGAAGTGGATCTCTACGATCTCCTTCTGCATGGGGTTCGTTCCGATATGTTGCGCCTTCAGAGCGGAGACACGCTTCTCGTTCCGCCGCTCGGTAGTGAAATTACGGTCGAAGGGATGGTTCGCCGTCCAGCAATCTATGAACTGAACGGGGAGAAAAATCTGGCCGAAGGTCTTCAGTTGGCTGGCGGGGTACTACCGACTGCGGCGCTGACTCACATTGAGGTGCAGAGGCTCGAAGCACACGAGAAACACACAATGTTGAGCCTGGATATTCCTGCCTGTCGGCAGCGGAGCTGATGACACGGAAAAGCGGTTGGCCGCATTTGCGATCCAACCAGGTGACACCGTCCACGTTTTCCCGATCGCGCCGTTCAACAAGGATGCCGTTTATCTTGAGGGCCATGTCTTGAGGCCTGGGAAATTCTCCTATCGCGCCGATATGAAGCTGACCGACGTAATCTCTTCCTATGCAGATCTGTTGCCCGAGCCTGCGACAAGGTACGCCGAGATTATTCGTCTGAATCCGCCGGACTACCACCCCACCGTCGAAGGCTTTGATTTGGGCGTTGCGCTTGAAAACCCAGATTCGGCACCAAAGCTACAGCCGCTCGATACGATTCGAATTTTTGCGCGATACGACTTCCAGGCGGTTCCGAAGGTTACCGTTCTCGGTGAAGTGCGCGCACCGGGAACCTACCGGACCTCAGGACAGGTTCATTTGCGCGATGCCATTCAGCTGGCAGGCGGCCTTGGTCCGGACGCCCAAATGGACAACGCGCAGGTCTTCCAGTACATCGCAGACAGCGAAGTGAAGATTACAACGGTGAATCTTTCTTCTGCGTTTTCCGGGAATCCCGTTGACAACATCATACTTGGGCCTCGTGACCGGTTGCTGATTCATCGCAATCTGGCAAAAGCGGATCAGGCCACAGTGCTGGTCGCCGGGCAAGTGGTACGTCCGGGCCGCTATCCACTAACCAGCAATCTCCGAGTGGGCGATTTGATCCGAATTGCGGGTGGGATGAAGCGAAGCGCCGATGCGCAAGCCGTGGATCTTACCAGCTATTCTTCGCAGGGCGACCGGACAACCGGCCAGCATCAGACAGTAAACGTCATGGCTGCCATGTCAGGCGATCCGGCGGCTGACGTCGCCTTGCGCGATGGAGATGTACTCACGGTCCCTGAAATTGCCGGATGGTCCGATCGAGGCGCGTCAATCGAGGTTCTGGGTCAAGTTAACGGTCCCGGGACTTATGGAATCAAGCCGGGTGACCGGCTGAGCACCATCTTGAAACTGGCAGGCGGCTTCCAGGCCGATGCGTATCCATACGGTGCCGTTCTTGAACGAGCTTCCGTTCGGGAAATAGAAGAACGATCTCGGGCCGAACTTGTTCAGCGCTTGCAAAACATCCAAACCGAAATTAAGGCGCAAGACGAGAGCGACCCGAAGAAAAAACAGGCGAAGGAGATCGCCTATTCGCAGTGGCAAACAGCCATCGACAATCTTACGGCGAATCCACCTGTGGGACGCCTTACGATTCGTATCTCTTCAGATATCCAGCACTGGGCCAATACGGCAAGCGACATTCAGGTGCGAGACGGAGATGTACTGCTGATTCCGAAACAACCGAACCAAGTTATGGTTACGGGCCAAGTTTATAATTCCTCGGCGGTCGGATATCGACCGAACAAAAGCGCAAAGTGGTATCTCGGGCAAGCTGGAGGCCCCACTCAACTTGCCAATAAAGGCGCAGCGTTTGTGATTCGCGCCGATGGTTCCGTAATCAGTTCAGATTCTGGCGGTTTGTGGTTAGGAAGTCCCATGAACAGTGTGCTCCAGCCAGGAGACACGGTAGTCGTTCCCGAGAAGGCGATAGGAGCAGGCCCCAACTGGAGCCTTATTTTGCAGGCGGCGTCGGTCGCGGCGACGGCGGCTGTCGCGATTGCATATTTTCACCCTTAATGCGGCCTATATTTTATCGATGGCTCTCTAGGTGCCGCACAGTATTTCGCCGTAGTGAGATAGATTTTATGGTTATTCGGTGGGCCAGGTTGCTGTCGTGCGCTTGTACGATTTGCGTTGTTGCATTTTGCACGAGCAAATTGTGTTATGCACAGGCTTCGCCTACTCCATCGGTGGATCAAATAGAGGGAGAATCGAAAGTGAGCACGTCGGCCACATCGTCATCGGCGCAGCCTCCCGAAGCAGCGGACCCACCATCACGGTCGGCTGACCACGAGAACTCGCTGAATGCTGGCATGATTAAGCGCATAGCCAAAGACCAGGCACAGCTCTGGACTTTCCCTCGTCACCTGACTTGGGCGGATGGGGACATTTTAGTCCCATTTGGAATGACTGCTGGGATTTTGCTGGCCACCGATTCGGACTACAGCAAGAGCCTCTCGAATTCTCCATCGCGATTAAATAACAGCGTTAAATTTTCGAATTATGGAATTGGTGCAATGGCCGGTATCGGTGGCGGCCTTTATGTCTTGGGGCATTTTACTCACGACGATCACAAGAAAGAAACCGCCATCTTGGCTGGGGAAGCCGCCCTAAACAGCTATCTCGTCACCACTGGTTTGAAGTATACGTTTGGGCGATTGCGACCACTCGACCAGCCGCAATATTCAGGTCAGTTCTGGAGTGGCGGGAGCTCTATGCCTTCTGAGCACTCGGCTGCAGCTTGGGCTATTGCGAGCGTAATTGCACACGAGTATCCGGGGCCGCTCACCACCCTCCTTATCTATAGTTTTGCCTCGGCCATCAGCATGGCCCGGGTCACGGGAAAACAACATTTTAATTCTGATGTCTTTATTGGCGGCGCGATCGGTTGGTATGCCGGAAAGCAAGCCTATCGTGCTCATCATGATCCGGAAGTCGGCGGCACAGAATGGCAAAGCTACGGAGAATTTACTAACTCTGGACCGAACGCCCGAACTAGCAGTTTGGGCACAACCTATGTACCACTCGGTAGTTGGATCTACCCCGCATTGAAAAGATTGATTGCGTTAGGCTACATCCAATCTCAATTCTTGGATATGGAGCCCTGGTCTCGTCAAGAATGTGCGCGATTGGTGGAAGAGGCAGGAGACCGGATCTTGTCCTCGGGAGACGTCTCTTCCGAGGTTGACGGTCTGTACGTTGCGTTAAGCAGAGAATTTGCCACAGACTCCGAGCGCCTGGCTGGCGGGAATCCCGGCGAAATCTCGGCGCGAGTCGAGTCTCTATACTCCGGTGTGACAGGTATCACGGGGACGCCCCTGAACGACAGCTATCATTTCGGACAGACAATCATCGACAATTTTGGTCGCCCGTATGGCGAGGGAGTAAATGCAATTGCGGGTGGCTCAGCGTGGGTTACCGAGGGGAGATTCTCAATTTATGCGAGTGGTGAGTATCAATATGCTCCGTCCTCGCCGACCTATTCCACTGCTGTGAATAACGCGATTGCGACGATGGATGATAATCCTGTCCAATCGGGAGAATTCCCATCTACAAACCAATTTCATTTGATGGACACCTATGTCGCTTCGAATCAGTCGAATTGGATTTTTTCATTTGGCAAGCAGAGTCTGTGGTGGTCTCCTGATTACAGCAATGCCCTCATGATGAGCGACAATGCGGCTCCCATGTATATGTTTCGTATTAGCAGGGAAGCGCCTTTCGAAATCCCCGGGCTTTCAAAGGTGCTTGGCCCAATGAAAGTAGATTTTTTTGTGGGAAAACTTTCCGGGAATCAGTTTCCGGCTCGTCCGTTTCTACATGGGGAAAAATTTAGCTTCAAACCTTTACCAGGTCTCGAGGTCGGATTCACCCGAACAGGTGAAATGGCCGGGGTCGGTCGCCCGACCACCCCGAAAGCCATTTGGCTTAGCTATACGACTCTGACAAGCAGCGTTGATTTCGGGGCCATCAACCCTGGAAAGCGAACTTCAGGGTTTGACTTTAGCTATCGGGTTCCCTATCTACGCGACTGGTTGACTATATACTCCGATTCGCTTGCTACGGACAATACGTCGCCGTGGGCGGATCCGCCGCGGGCCGCCTGGAGTCCCGGTATCTATCTGACGCGATTTCCAAAATTAACGAAACTGGATTTACGCTTAGAGGTAGTCTATACGGATACTCCCAAAGTTTGGACACTTCCCCGGCCTCCTGCAGCGAACGGCCAGTTCAATTACTGGGACAGTTTCTATCATGATCTATATACGAACGAAGGAAACTTGATCGGCAGCTGGGTCGGCAGAGAAGGTCACGGCTATCAGGCTTGGACGACTTATCATGTGAGCGCGCGCAACTGGATTCAGTTCGGTTACCGCCACGCAGATGTGGCCACTGATTTTGTTCCGCGCGGTGGGCAACCTCAACGACGCTTCGGTGAGCGCCAACTGGTGGCTCCGCAACAATATCAACGTGACGGGGTTTCTTCAGTACGAAAAGTGGAATTTTCCTTTGCTCGCTTCAACGCCGCAGACAAACTGGACGTCCTCGGTACAAGTTCAGTTTTATCCGCAGTCGTGGAGATATTCCCGATGACGCCGTATGCTGCCGCAGGAGAATGCCCTGTGCGATACGTGATATGTTGGTATAAGGCGAACTGCCGGGCTCTTACCGAGCAGAGACGCTTTCAGATTTGCGGTGAATCGATTCGTGAGAATCAGTTAGAGTGCAGGGTACTCAATCTGTGACAAAAACAGGCATACAACGGGATTTTACGCCTCAACGATCGCAAGGGTCTATTGTCTCCAATGAGGGCGTAGAACCTGATATTAAGCTTGCGATTTTTATGCGAATCAACTCTCTCTGGAGACAGAGAGTGACGTTAAGGAGATGTGCTCTCGCCGGCCTGCTTTTCGGTATATTGCTGGCGTTCTCCATTCCTACGCGTTACGAATCTACGACTCAATTGATGCCACCCGACAGTCAATCGAGTTCAAGTGTTGCCATGTTAGCCGCCTTATCAGCGAAATCCGGGGGCGGACTAGCCCCCTTGGCGGGTGACCTGCTCGGTGTGAAAAGTTCCGGCGCACTGTTTGTGGGCATTCTCTGAAGCACGACTGTTGAGAATCGCCTGATTGACCGGTTTAACCTTCGACAAGTATATGGAACGCGGTACGAACAGGACGCTCGTCTGAAATTGGCACAAAATACGGGCATTGATGAGGACAGAAAGAGTGGAATTATCGCGATCACGGTAACCGATCACGATCCTAAACGCGCGACGGCCATTGCCCGGGCTTATGTCGAAGAGCTCAATCAACTCGTGGCCGAGTTGTCGACCTCTTCGGCTCATCGCGAACGGGTATTTCTCGAAGAACGACTTGTCGGGGTGAAGCGCGATCTCGATCAGGCTTCAGAGGACTTCAGTCAGTTCGCCAGTAAGAACAAGACGATTGATCTCAAGGAAGAAGCGCGTGCAATGCTGCAGGGCGCTGCCACGATTGAAGGCCAGCTGATTGAGGCAGAATCGGAATCAAGAGGGCTTCAGGCAATTTATACCGACAACAATGTGCGAGTGCGAGCGGTTCAGGGCCGGATTAACGAGTTGCGACATCAGATGGAAAAGCTTGGAGGCTCGGCTCCTGGGCAGGCTGGCGCACCGACCGATTCTGCGGCCTTGACGCATCCTTCCCTGCAGAACTTGCCCCTGCTCGGGGTGACCTATGCGGATCTTTACCGTCGCATGCAAATTCAGGAAGCAGTGTACGAATCCCTGACGCAACAACTTGAGCTCGCAAAGGTCCAGGAAGCCAAAGAAACCCCTAGCGTCAAGGTCCTTGACCCGGCAACGACGCCAGAGCGTAAGTCCTACCCGCCACGTTTAATGATTATGCTTTCATGCGCGGTGCTGGCTTTGCTCGCTTCTGCCATGGTTTTGCTTGGCAAAGAGCAGTGGGCTGAGGTTGATCCGCAGGAACCGGGGAAACTTTTTGCGCTAGAAGTGTTCCATACCTTGAATGCCAGGATGCCGTGGGCACCGCCAAATGGTTCTCGGATTCAGACTTGGACAAATCGCTTGTGGCGAAGGTTTGTGTCGCGCAATAGCCAGAAGGACGAGCGGGACGACAGCTCGCAGCCGCTGATTTGAGTATAAGTATATGTGAACAAGCTGTTTAGTAAAAGATTGACCTGTGACTGACGGGGCGGAGCTGTATCCGCGGTGCATTGACAGGCAAACTGAGGCTGGGGCCATAGTAAGGATGGGATTTAGAATTCGCTATAAACCTGAGCGTTCCCTGCAGGACTCTAGGCACAAATTCCCCCGGGAGGTCGGGGGCGCAGACAATGGCTGAGACCATTCCAAATGTGAGCCTGCGGCTAACCAGTGGACAGCTGCTCGCTCGAAACACGATCTGGAACTTGATCGGCAATGGCGCTCCGATGATCGTGGCAGTCTTTCGATACCTATCCTGATCCGTGGTTTGGGCAAAGACCGATTCGGAGTACTTGCCTTGGCCTGGGCTTTTATCGGATACGCCAGTTTTTTTGACATGGGACTTGGGAGGGCCCTGACCCAGCTCGTTGCGAGGAAACTGGGTGCTGGGCAAGCGAAGGAAGTTCCGGAACTCGTATGGACTTCACTGGTTTTGATGTCAGTCCTCGGGCTCGTGGGCGCAGCAGCGGTTGCTGGCATATCTCCCGGCTGATACACCGTGCGCTGAAGATACCTGCGGAGATGCAGACCGAAGTGCTGCATGGCTTTCTCCTGCTTGCACTTTCAGTCCCTGTGGTAATCAGTACTTCGGCTCTTCGTGGATTGTTGGAGGCCTATCAGCGATTCGGATTAATCAATGCCTTGCGCATTCCGATGGGCGCTTTTGCTTATCTTGGACCGTTATTGGTCTTGCCATTTTCGAAGAATTTTTCCATGGTAATCGCGGTTCTGGTCGCGGGGCGAGTGATCGCATGGGTCGCTCATTTCTTCTTTGCTTCCATGTAATACCACCTTTAAGGCACGAAGTGTCCTGGCGTCGGGCGGCAATGGGTCCGTTACTGCGTTTTGGGAGTTGGATGACCGTTTCTAATATCGTCAGCCCTCTGATGGTCACCTTAGACCGATTTGTAATCGGTTCCTTACTCTCCGTCGCAGCCGTGGCTTACTACACCACGCCCTATGAGATGATCTCAAAGCTCTGGCTCATTCCATCCTCGCTGTTGGGCGTTATGTTCCCGGCGTTTTCGACAACTTTCGTGCGAGACCCCGATCGGACGGCTCAACTGTACGGCAGGAGCGTGAGGTATCTACTGCTCGTGATGTTCCCTCTCATCCTGCTGATTGTGGCGCTGGCACAGGATGGTTTAAAGGTGTGGCTTGGAGCCGATTTTGCCCAGCACAGTTTTCGCGTGCTTCAATGGCTGGCCATCGGCGTATTTATTAACGGTCTGGCCTCGGTTCCGTTCGCGGTTGTCCAGGGCGCGGGGCGGCCAGATCTTACCGCGAAGTTGCACCTGGTTGAGCTGCCACCGTATTTGATCACTCTGTTTTGGTTGACCAAGATTCGGGGAATTGAAGGTGCCGCCATAGCTTGGACGGCAAGAGTCGCCCTCGATGCGGTCGTGCTTTTTGTTCTTGCCAACCGGTTTCTTCCGATTCGGACTTCCGCCAAGCTGCAAGCCGTGCTGCTTCTGTCGGGGGCGCTCGGCACATTCGGTCTTGCCGCGATGCTGCATGGTTGGCAAATGAAGAGCGCGTTTCTTGCGTTGATCTTTCTAAGCTTCATTCTTGTCGCTTGGTTTAAGCTGCTCTCTCCGGCGGAACGCAAGCTAGCTCAGCAGATCCCCTAAAGAGAACTCCCAGGACATACGTCGGTAGTGTGAGTCCTTCGCCGAATACTCCTGCCAGGTAGTTTTGAACAGGGATCTCAGAGGTTGTCCGTAACGTATTGTCTTTACCGCAGTGAAGAGAAGCTCAGGAACTCTAGGAACAGGAAGGTTATCCCGAAATGTCGCAAGCTGAAATGCCGATCTCTGACTCTGTTTGGAATTTGCCGGAGCGCCCCTTGCTCTGGCTCGTTAGCCGGATTGTGAAGAGGAATTCATTTTTGAAGCAACGGGCAATTGACCTATTTGAGAATATCTACTACGACTCGCCAAAATCGACGTGGGACAATACAACATGGCTTGGCGTCCCGTGCAAAAAGTACCCAACTGACCTGTGGATTTACCAGGAAATTCTTTTTGAGAAAAGGCCCGATGTAATCATCGAAACTGGCACGCTGTGCGGAGGTAGCGCGCTTTACCTTGCATCGCTATTGGATTTGATCGGGCACGGTCGTGTTATCTCGATCGATCTCGAATTTCGGGAAGGTCGCCCCTCGCACGAACGCATCACGTATATCACCGGGTCGTCGACCGCCCCTCAGACCATATCGCAATTGCAGCCGCTTCTCCGTGACACCGAGACGCGAATGGTCATTCTCGATTCCGATCATCGACAGTCCCACGTGGAGGAGGAACTTCGGGTTTATAGCCAGTACGTAACCCCGGGACAATACCTCATCGTTGAAGATAGCGCGATCAATGGACACCCGGTTTTCGCCAAGTTCGGACCCGGACCCTTTGAGGCGATTGAGAGTTTTTTGAAGAGTACGAACGACTTCAAGGTGGACACATCCAAAGAGAAATTGTTCCTGAGCGCCAACCACAACGGGAATCTGCTGAGGGTAAAATAGAAACAGATGACATCCGTCCGGAATTATTGCGGGAGATGACGCCGGTCGCGCCAAGCGCCGAGACCATATGCGCTGTGATCATCACATATTTCCCCGACCAGGACCTTTTCGGGAGGGTTGAGAAGGTTGCCAAGCAAGTCGCCCAGACCGTGATTGTGGACAACGGGTCTCCGGGATCGTCGATCGAGCTTCTGAAGGCAATGGCCAGCAAGTTGGCGGTACATTTAATTCTCAATAGTTCAAACGAAGGGATTGCCAGCGCTCTAAACTCCGGTGCTCGGTGGGCAGTGTCGCAAGGCTATCGATGGTTTCTTACGCTAGACCAGGACACGCAAGTTGAACCGGACATGGTTGACACACTTGTCAAGGTGTTTCACTGGTTTCCCGGCCGCCATCGATTAGCCATTATCGGTTCCAACTATCGCGACAAAACAACTGGAAGGGTCTTATGCGCGGATGTCGTCGAGCCCAGTAGCCTGCCCGGTAGAGAAATGGTTGCCGTGCTTACTTCCGGGAGTTTGGTTTCGGTGGATGCGTTTCAGGCGATTGGCGATTTCCGAAGTGAATTTTTTATCGATTGCGTGGACTTTGAATACTGCCTCAGGGCTCGCCGGAATGGATTTTATGTCCTGATGACTAGCGAACCGGTCATGGAGCACGAGATCGGAAAATCGATCGAACACCGTCTGCTATGGAAAAAAGTCGGTACCACCAACCACGCACCAATTCGCCAATATTTTCTGGCGCGAAATAGCCTTGTCCTGGTGCGTGAATATTTGTGCCAAGAGCCTCGCTGGATACTCAGATATTTCTGGGCATGGCTGAAGTCGATTGTTCCCGTATTGCTATTCGAGAAGGAACGAATCTCAAAAATGGAAAACATTGTTTGCGGTTTCGTGGACGGCATTCTGGGGCGAACCGATCGGAGACCAAACTGAACTTCCCGTTCGGCACCAACGTGGATCACGTTAGATGATTGGTCAATTCGCTCGGTTTGCCAACGACTGTTACCACATCTGGAAAGCCCCCGCTGGCTCGAGACCGGCGATTCTGAGGGACCTCGTTTTTCCGGGCGAAGTGAAGATGGGTTTCGTCGTTTCGCACTTTGATCGCGGTACCCTAAATTATTTGTACCGTGAGATCTTTGCACGCCAACCGTATTACTTCCGGGCAGCGAGCGATTCGCCAATAATTCTGGATTGCGGCGCAAATGTAGGCATGGCGTCGCTTTATTTCAAGTGGCTCTACCCCAAATCCCGTGTGACTTCGTTCTAACCGGATCCGGCGACATTCCAATTATTACAGCTGAATATTGCCCGGAACAAGGTAGACATCGAGGCGCAGAACTGTGTGTTATGGGATGAAAACGGGGAGGTCGACTTCTTTGTAAGTCACGAGAAACCCGGTGCGCTGCTAATGAGCACGGTTGCTACCCGTTTCGAGAGCCACTGCATTCAGGTTCCCGCTCGCAAGCTTTCAGACTTCATCCAGGGAACTGTGGATTTTGTGAAGCTCGATGTTGAAGGGGCCGAACACAGGGTACTGAAAGAACTGGTCCAGAGTGGCAAGATTCACTCAATTCGTCAGATCCTGATCGAATACCATCACAGAATCGGTCAGCAAAAATCCTGCCTGGGTGAATTTCTCTCCCTGTTGGAACGCGCCGGATTCGAATACCAGATTCATGCCGCACTTTACCCGGTCACGTCGAGAGATACCTTTCAAGACATGCTCATCGCAGCGTATCAACCTTGAGGTCGCGACCCGAACGTTCGCGCCCTTTGAAGCCACCTAGCGCCCGGACCCCTACGACTGGCCGGTTTTTGGACTGGCGAACAAACGTATGTCAGACACTACGTTAACAGGATGGATGGAGGCTTGTCTTGCGCGGCGATTGGAACTCGTCGCTGGCGCTCTGGCGATGGCGGTTGTGTGCCTAGTTGCAGTTGAGGAGGATATTTCTTGGATACCTTGGGCTTTCTCGAGCCTAGTCGTTTTCTTGCTCATGCTGACACGTGGCCCTATGGAGCGCTGACTGTCCTCATTGTGGCGAGCGCAATGCCCCGGATCGCAGTTGGAGTGTTCGGATGGAATGCCCGTCCGGAGCACTTTGCTGCTGCAATCCTCTTGCCGTTGATTGGCGCTTGGCTTGCTGGCCGCAAGCAGCGAACCCAGCTGGATCGATTGGACTATTGGGTTTTGGCCTACATAGTGATTAACTACATCAGCTCTGCCTTTGGATCGTCCGATCCCAGGTCGACGCTGCGCTGGGCCCTGCAGAATAATCTGGCGGTTCTGCCGTATTTTCTGATTCGGGTGATCGCATTCGATCTGAGCAGGCTCCGAAAGGCATTTCAGATTCTCCTGAGCGTTGGACTCGCGGAAGCAAGTTATGGGCTTCTCTGTTACGCCTCGCACCACCTGTTTGGAACCAAAGCTGGCATGGAAGTAGGACAGTACCTGGTCGATGTTTCCGCGTCCTACGGCACGATGTACGAACCTAATCTCTTCGGAGCGTATACAGCCTGCTTTGCAGCCTTGTTTCTTGCTTTGTACCTGACGGGTGACCGACATAAGTTCGGGTACTTGGGCGGTTTCCTTGTTTCCTCAGTCGCCGCCGTATCCAGTTATTCCCGCGCCGCTTTATTCGCGTTAATTCTGTCTGTCGGGTGGGTGTTTTGGAAAACCCGGCACATTCGACGTGAAAGCAGCAACAGATTCGTAGTTTTTGGTCTAGGTTTAGGGTTGGTCATGATTATCGCTCTGACAAGCGCCGGAGCCGTTTTGCAAGAAAGGATTGGCGATCTTTACTATCAGGGTTTAACGGAGGGGACGGCGATCTCGAGGGTTATTGTAATTCAGGAAGCCATACAAGACGTGCCAAAGCACCCCTGTTCGGCAGTGGGACAGCCAGCTTCAACCTTTCTTTCGACTGGGCCAGGTATATCCCGGAGTGGACGAGCGATAAAACATGGATCGGAAACGCGCCATTGAGAATTCTGCACGATACTGGTCTCGTGGGATTAACCGCATTCCTCGGTTTTCTGATCTCGCTCTGGGTCAAGGTCCGTCGATGCCTGCGGACGGCCAACGGGCCCGCTCCGATGCTGATGGGTCTCTCTGCAGGGGCGCTGGTCTACTGCGTCTCCTTCCAATCGACTGACGGCACGATTTTGGCCTTCTTCTGGGTATACCTCGGATTCTTGGCGTCCGCTGCGATACTCGGGACGGATCCAGGTTTGAAGTAGCAACTACGCTCACCGAGGTTCTAACCGATGTCTAACTGGAATGTGCTGGCGAAACTTGACCCCTTGTGGACGATTCTTTCTGACCCACAGAAAAAGTTTGGGAAATGGGACCCCAAGGAATTCTTTGCCACTGGAGAACAGGAAGCGCAACGGGTTCTAGCGATGTGTGATGCTGGAGGCCTGGAGATTTCCTGCGGAAATCTCCTCGATTTTGGTTGCGGAGTAGGAAGAATGACCAGAGCCTTCTCAAATTTCTTTGAAGCCTGCACCGGCGTCGATGTCTCGGAAAACATGATCGGCCTTGCCAAGGAATATCACGCTGACAGTAGCAGGTGCAGTTTCATTGCCAGTAAAACCCAAAGTTTCCTTTTGCGGACAAGACTTTTGATTTCGTCTTTACCGTTCTGGTTCTCCAACACCTTCCAAGAAAGAACGAAATCCTTGGATATATCGGCGAGTTCATTCGAGTTGCCAAGGACAACGGTGTGATTGTTTTTCAACTTCCGATCGAGGTTCCATTGCGGCGACGAATTCAATTGAGGAGACGCGTTTGGGCCTTATTCGCGTCTGTTGGAATCTCGCGGTCCCTGATGTTCAACAAGTTTGGGCTAGCGCCGATACAAATCAATGGAATCTCCCGCCGTCAGGTGGAGACGTTTGTCCGCAGTCAGGGTGCCCGGATTCAGTCGGTCGAGAGGTATGATCCTTCCGAAGGCCAATTCCACAGCAATTACTATTTCGTCGTTAAGCAGGCTGATCCCTTTTCGAAAGGCGACGCACGGGAACTGCACGCGCACACTGCGCCCAAAGTGACGAAATGAACGGTTGGGATGTTGCTATCGCCTACAGAATCTACCCGAAGGTTGCAGCGTCTGCACTTGGCCTTCCGTTCAGTGAGGACAAGTTAAGGCTGTCCGAGCTTTGCCTGAGGTCTTTTAAGGAGTCGCTAGGTAGCCTCCGAGTCAAAGTTTGGGCAATCCTCGATGGCTGCTCTCCCGAGTATGGAGCGTTATTCGCCAGATACTTCAGCATGGAAGAGCTTGTTCTTATCGAGCTTGATGGAATCGGCAATAGCGAAACATTTCTCAAGCAAATTCAGCTGCTCCTCGCGCAGCAGGACTCCGAGATTGTGTATTTCGCCGAGGACGATTACTTTTATTTGCCAGATCAATTTCGCTGCATGGTCAACTTTTTGCTAGAGCAGAAGGATGTCCATTTCGTTTCTCCCTATGATCATCTTGATTGTTACACGATGGATCTTCACCAGGCACCGAAATGGCTGAAGGTTCACGGCGGACGACACTGGAGAACTGCATCCTCGACATGTCTTACTTTTCTGACCAAGAAGGAGACACTCGCGAAAACCGCAGCCGCGCTGAGCAGCTACAAGAGACGGAGCTTGGATTGTAGCGTGTGGTTGAGCCTGACCAAACAAAGGGTGTTCAATCCTTTTTTTGTCGGCCGCCACCGAATTCGCGAAAGGTTATCCAGTAAGAATATTTTGAAGTCGTGGTTGTACTGCTGGCGACAAATACTTTTCGGCAAGAGATGGAAATTGTGGATTCCGATCCCGGCGATTGCCACACATCTCGACGTCCGCGCTTTATCGCCAAACGTGGATTGGTATGCACTTATGGAAAAGGCTTCTCGACAGCAATTTGCAGATGATTCGATATCAGACTGGAGACAAATTTGATGCGGCGCAGCTCGGTTCGGGAGATACGGATGAAACATGCAATCAAGAGCATAGTCCTTATATTATTTTGCCTTTCGACTGCACTCGTTGGCAAAGCGCAGTGTCGGGTTGCTGTAACTCAATGTGCACAGCCGGTGCCTCATTTGGTGAAGTTTAGCGGAACGATAAGAAATATTCGCAGCTGCCTCGCAGCGGAGTTGTATCAATCAGATTCGTCATGTATGGAGAAGCGTCTGGGGGAACCCCGCTATGGCAAGAGGTGCAGAACACCCAAGTCGATCAACAAGGCCATTACGAAGTAATGCTCGGGGCAACGGGCGTGGATGGATTGCCTGTGGAGCTGTTTAGCTCCGGTGAATCGCGGTGGACTGACGCCCAGCCTCTTTTGCCGGGCGAAGAAGAACAGCCCAGGATTCTCATGGTGAGCGTACCCTACGCCCTACAAGCCGAAAATGCGCAGACGCTAGGTGGATTGCCTGTCTCCGCTTTTGCGAAAGCCGCTGCCAGCACCGGCGTTGTGAACAATTTGACCTCAGCTACGGCATCTGAAAGTGTTACGGCTCTGGCCGGTAGTGGCGTGCTCTCCGAATCGACCCCCGCTCCGTCTTCGGCCAAGGGTGCTCTCGCCGCCACGGGGACGACGAATACAATTCCAAAATTTTCTGCGAGCGGGACCCTTTTGGATTCGCAAATAACGGATCAAAATGGTGTGGTTAGCATGCAGAACCTTTCAAATACAGTGTTCGCGGACCAGTTCACCGGCGGCGTTTCGGCAGCCATATCGGCCTGCCCCGCCAATGGATGCATTATCTACGCAGTTTCGCCGAGCGTGAATCTGAATCTAGGGACCCTTGATCCTGGATTCAAGTCGATTACGATCTACCTCGGTCCTTACACCTATACGGTGAACCAGATTACTCTGCGGAAGGGATTCAAGATTATCGGGATGGGCGCCTCAGGAGGGATTAACGGAAGCGTCGCGTGCAGCGCCGCTGCACCCTGCAATGGCACTACCCTGCAATCCATCAACGGAAATAACCCGGTTTTCGTCATCCCACAAACGAACAATGACCCCGCGACGAACGTACTCCTTTCTGGTTTTCGCTTATACGGATCTGCTGGCAACACGAGCGAAGACGGTTTCTTTCTGGATACCAGCTCGACATCAAATACTGGATTGTGGAGTTCCGTGTTCGACATGTCTCACTGCAGGGATTTGCAGGTACGGGAATACACGTCAGAGGCAGGAGCGACAATTTCTCAGCTGCATCTCAATGGCTCTTATTTAACAATGTGGTTGTCTTCCGGACTCCCGGCGGGGGAAATGCCTTGAGACTGGAAGGTGCAGTTTTCGAACTTCGATTCAGGAACTGTGAGTTTGACGGACAGGGCATGGGGGACGGCACCAATATTTATATAGGCGGGCGAGCCGGAGGGACGGGAGGGTATCCTACCAGCATCGTATTTGAGGGATTGGTCTCTCAGCAGGCAGCCCTGGCTGTTCAGATCGATGGAGGCGTCAACCTCCTGTTTTACGGATCCCACCATGAAGCGCTCTCGGGAGGGTATCAGCTTACGGACATCACAATATCGGCAACTGGGGTGTGACAATCTCCGACTCGTATTTTGCAGGTAACGTCGGTATCAACGGCGGCGCAGGTTTTGGATTGAACGTTGCCACTACAAATTCGTCGGGTATCGTGTTTGTACATAATCAAATTTTTGGAACTCCCGACTCCATTGTGAAAAGTACAAATTTCGCAAGCGTGATTTACAAAGATAACTTTTCTCATTCTCCGACGACGCAAGTCCCCGCCACTTCCGGCCTTTCCACCCAGATGTCTCCGGCCGCGGCTATTGATATACAGGGAATTCATTCAATCGGCCTGAACCCCTCAACGACACCGATTACCACGATTCAGAGCGGCTTGGGGCCCGGAGAGATGGTTACTTTCTTCACTTTGGGGGACCTGTGACATTCAGCACAGGAGGCAATATTGACCTGATGGGTATGAGTTCGTTGACGCTGAATGGCACGATCACATTTGTTAGAAGCGACCTTGGCGGCCTGTTCTGGAAGCCAGTCTCGCAGTGGAGTCCGACGGCCACGAGTACTGCTGCCTCAAGCGCGAGTGCAAACTGAGCATTCCTTTTCACGGTATCTGCCCGACTGATCAATGAGCTCACGCACGTCGATTGTGATCCTGAACCGGAACAACTACCAGATGACTTCGGATTGTGTCCGAAGTCTACTGGCGATGGATTGCGATGACTACCAAATCGTCATTGTGGACAACGGCTCCACAGACGGGTCCCCTCAAAGATTGGCGTTCGAATTTCAACGGATTACGGTTTTGCCCCAGAGTTGTAACCTCGGCTATGCCGCCGGATGTAACGTTGGAATCCGCCACGCACTTTCACTTGGTGCCGAATATATTCTCTTGCTAAATAATGACACCTACGTTGCTCCAGACTTTATCCGTCAGATGACCGCTTGCATGGAGCGTTCTAAGGGAATCGCCGCTGTCTGCCCCAAGATTTATTTTGCTGAACCACCAGACTTACTCTGGTACGCGGGAGCCGACTTTAGCGTATGGACTGGAACGCCAAGACACCGAGGGTGGAAGAAGCCCGATCTTGGGCAGTTCGACTGCAAACAAGAAATTACATTGGCGACTGGCTGCGCAATGCTGGTGCGCTGTGAAGCTGTCCGCGAAACGGGGCTTCTCGACGAACAGTTCTGGGCTTATGCCGAAGACTTGGACTGGTCAGTGCGATTTCAGAAACGTGGGTATCACCTGGCGTTCGCACCCGAGGCACATCTCTGGCACTACGACGGGGCCACTGCCGTTGTACAGATGGGTTCAGGAAGCCAAGCGATCCGACAGTTCTTCAGCACGCGGAATCTGGTGTTCGTCGCGCGCAAGCATCTCCGCTGGTGGCAATTACCGACTTTTGCTCTGGGCTTTGGTTTTAGTCATATAGCCTTCTTTACGCTTCTGAGACTGTGGAGGAGGGATTTTCGAGCGCTGGTTGCAATCTATTCGGGGCTTAGCAAAGGACTGCGAACGACCCTAGCCTCCTCGACAGGCGGTAAAGGATTGTGCCCCGAGGCCGGCGAGGCGATGGGTAATGTCGATCATTAAGGATGCCCGAATGGTAGGGCGTATCGATTGACAGGCGTTTTTTCGCTCGCGATGCAAAAGCACGTATTGATTCGTCTCATTCTTGGTAGAATCGCGAGAGACGAATGCCTTGTTAATTGGATGGTGTCTTAATATCTGTGATTACTAATACGAAATTGAATAAACAGAACAGTCATGAAACCATTTCTGAATAGTTTGAATTCTTTTGCCTCCATTCGGATCGCGGTAATCGGCGATTTGATGCTCGATGAATACCTGTACGGGCATATCGAACGAATTTCCCCAGAAGCTCCCGTTCCCATTTTCAATTTGGTGCGGCGCGAGGCGACGCTAGGGGGAGCCGGAAACGTGGTGGAAAACCTTCGAAGCCTCGGAGTGCAGGCAGAAGTGTTCGGAGTGGTGGGTGACGACGAGACTGGCGAGCAGGTGCGTGCACTTCTAGGTAAGCACGGTGTCGACCTCAGGGGAGTGATCCGAGATTCTCGGCGGAGTTCAACCCGGAAAGTGCGATTGATTTCTTTAGAACATGGCCAGCAGGTCTTCCGGCTGGATGAGGAATCGAATCGCGCGATCAGCAGTGATATTGAAGACCAGCTGATTGGAATGATTCTTGAGCGGGTGGAGCATATTCAGGTAATTCTTTGTTCTGATTACATGAAAGGTGTGCTAACCGACCGTGTCCTCAATCAAACCTTCACAGCAGCGCGCATGCGTGGTATTCCCGCGATCGTAGCTCCGAAGGACTCGAACCCTCGACGGTATCTTGGCGCGAATGTGCTCATGCCAAATGCTCGCGAGCTCGCGCAACTGATGGGAACGCCGGTAGTTGGAGGGGACTGGTTAGAGAAGTCGGCCCGAAAATTGATTGGCGATCTGGGACTGCAGGCCCTGGTGGTTACCCGGGGCGCTGAAGGCATGTCGCTTTTTGAACGGACGGGAAACTCGGTCTGCCGTGTGGACATCGCTACCACCGCTCGAAGTGTTTACGATGTCACCGGAGCGGGAGACCGGCCATTGCCGCTGTGGCTGCAGCAGTCGCCTCAGGGCTGTCCTTTAAGGATGCAGTGCGCCTTGCGAATCTCGCCGCTGGCATCAAGGTTGGAAAGCGTGGCACCGCTTGTGTTACCGCAAACGAACTGCTAGAGAGTGTTGGGCAGGATCTTATGAATCAAGCTGGTCTCATGTTGAACCTATAGTTTTTGTGGATGAGGCAGATACCCTTAGTATGCAATCCGTATTCGAAGCTGGCACCGGACAACTCCCGAAGGCTTAATGTCCATTCAAACGTCGACTCCCGACTCATCACCCAAACTAAGTGCCGCGGACTGCGAGGAAGCCGCGCTCGGAACCCTTGTCAAGATGGGCAGCCGAAAGCGCTTTTTAGTTCGGGTGATTGAACGACTGATCCACCAGTATTCTCGGTCTCGAGCGCCTGAGGCCTGCGCCGCCTAGCCCTGGCGGGGAAGTCAATCGAATCCTCATCTTGGAGTATTGGAATCTGGGTGATGTCGTTATGTTATCGCCATTTTTGAGGAGCCTGCGGAATCAGTATCCAAATGCCAGCGTTACACTCTTAACCAGTCCCAAGACCGTTCCACTTCTAGAAAACACAGGTCTCGTCGATAAGCTAGTCGTCGTGCGTGTTCCTTGGGCTCAGCACTATTCGAGATGGAGAAAGTACAGCCCGTTTACTCCGTTGTGGATCGAATTGTTGAGAACCATAAGGATGCTCCGTCTTGAACGCTTTGATCTTGCGTTCTCAGCGAGAGCAGACCTTCGCGAAAACTTTATTATGTGGCTCGCCGAAGTAAACCGGCGAGTGGGTTACGGTTTCGGAGGAGGAGCTTTTTTTCTAACAGATGTGGCGATACCTGATCTGGAAAATCCCCACTTCTCTAGACGCTGGCTGCGGCTTCTGGAGACTGTGGGAAAGCGCCCGACAGTGAGGGAGCCGCTCTTGCACGTAACCTCGGAAGAGCGAAGTTCCGCAGAACGCTGCTTGGCGCAAGGTGGTATTCCGAATGATGAATTCGTCGTGGGCATCCATCCTGGCGCGCGAAGCGCGATCCGACAGTGGGGAGAGGAAAATTTTCAGATACTGGCAAAGCGGTTACACGCCGAATTCTCACTAAAGATCGTTTGGTTCCGCGATCCAGGCCAAGAACTACAAGATGGAGAAGATCTCCAAGTTTCCTTGCCCCTGCGTCAATTCATGGGTGTGCTGGCCCAATGTCAACTCTTGATTTGCAACGACAGTGGTCCCATGCATATCGCCACTGCTTTGGGAGTCCCGGTAGTCGCGATATTTGGTCCAACTCAGCCTGCCTGGTTTGGACCTCTTGGAACGAACAATCGCATTGTAATCCAGCCCAATTTCTGGTGTCGTCCGTGCTTTGACTATTGCATTTTCGACCAGCCTTACTGCCTTCGCACAATCAGCGTTGATTCCGTTTTCCAGGCGGCTGTAGAGGCGATCTCCCATGAGTTTCTAACGCGTTCAGAGGGAAATGACGCACCCGGCTCAAATTCCGTGTTTACGGGGCCTGAGCACGAATTCATCAGCACAAATCTAGAGGTGAACAGTCCGGGAACTCGCTCGAATTCAAGTGAATGATAGCTCATCTCCACTCTCAGGAGACATCTAGAGAAAACATGCAACGAAAACTCAGAATCGCAATGATTGGGATTAAAGCAATTCCGGCGCGCAACGGAGGATTTGAGACCGCAGTCGACGCGATCTCCCGCGGATTGGTAAGGCAGGGGCACGAAGTAGTGGTTTATAATCGCACGGGGATGAGCGAACATCCCTCTCCCGAGTACGAGGGCGTCCAACTCGTCACATTGCCTACGCTGAAGTCCAAGAACCTAAGCACCATCGTGCATGTTTTCCTGTCCACAATTCACGTCGTCTTTCACCGCGTGGATATTGTTCACTACTTTATTACCGGTTCAACTCTGTTTGCGCCGATTCCGCGCCTCCTGGGCATGAAGGTTGTCTGTTCTGTCGACGGAACAGATTGGCAGCGCAGTAAATGGGGGCGTTTGCGCGCTGGTATCTTAGAAATTCAGAGCGCTTGGCCGTCTTGTTTTGTCATAGATTAATAGGCGACTCGCGAGAGGTCGTACGCTATTACCGCGAGGTCTATGGCGCTTCTGCTGCCCTAATTACCTATGGCGTTCGTGAAGAGAAGTCCGAGGGACTGGAATGGCTGGACCGGTTCGCGCTAAAACCGAGAGAATACGTCCTTTTTGTCGGCCGTCTGGTGCCCGAAAGATAACATTCATCATTTGATACGCGCTTTCGAGCAGACCAATACAGACAAAAAGCTGGTGATCGTTGGCCATGACCCATGGGAAAAGGTGTACGTCCGCTCGCTAAAGGCGACACAGGATCCTCGTATCATTTTTACAGGCGGAGTCTACGGGGCCGGCTACGGGCAACTTCAACAGAACGCGTATCTGTTTACGCTGCCGGATGAAGTAGGCGGAACTCACCCCGCTTTGGTCGAAGCCATGGGATTCGGGAACTGCGTTCTGGTGAACGATACGGCGTCAAACCTTGAGGTAATTTCGGATGCCGGGTTCAGTTATCGTGGGAACAAAGGACCGGAAGATCTGCGTCGACAGCTGCAGGTCCTCCTGGATAATCCCGATGTCGTGAATGATTTCCGGAAGAAGGCAGAGTCCAGGGCGCGCATCCACCTACAGCTGGGAGCAAGTTGTGCGAGAGCATGTTGGGCTGTACTCGGAGGTTTTGAGAGGGCAGGAAGCGGTTGAGCCGCTTGGCTCGAACGCCGACTAAACGCGCACCAGGCTATCCTGTGTTTCTAGATCGGCCACGCCAGGCCTTCCGTCGAATCAGCTCTCGCCGGCAACGCCCGATCTAGGGCGAACTCCAGGCTGGTTTGCGGTAGCTCTAAGGCACTCTAGTTTTTATTGCGATACCAGAAGTCCTTTCTTGCGCTAGGATTGACTCTGTCCATAGTGCAGACCCCCCGTCTTGGATAGGAGATCAATGTCCACTGCTGCGATGGCGCCAGCACCGCTGCACCCGAAAGCAAACGGAGCTCAAAGCAGACCGCGTCGATTCAGCTACCATCGTCAGGCGCTTTGCGCACTTTGTCTCGTCCTTGCTGACGCTCTGGCGATTCTTGCCTCTTTGAGGGCAGCAATCTTCTTGAGGGCCTATTGGCTACCGCTCGTCGACGCACACGTATCGCCGTTGAAGCTCCCGTTAAGGCACTATCTGAGTTTTGGCTGGTTGTGGCTCTTGCTTGTTCTTTTTCTTGGAGTTGAGGGTCTTTACACTCAACGTCGTACGCAGTGGAACGAAACCGGTCACCTCATCAAAGCAATTGTGTCTGGCTTGATGGTGATTTTTGCTGCCATTGCCTTGGTCCAGCGCGGCCCGGTCTTGTCCCGATTGACGATTCTCTTGACGGGAGCCATTCTGCTTGTGGCATTACCGATGGCGCGCTATTGGAGCAAGAAAGCCCTAGGCGCGATTGGGCTCTGGCGCAAGCGGATTTTAATTCTTGGAGCAACCGACACCGCAACGTTGGCAATTCGCGGGCTGAATTCCGATCCGGTTTTGGGGTATGAAGTTGTCGGCGTTCTGGATGACAATCCAATAAACAGGAACAGATATTTCAGTGGTTCCAGTAGCCAGAAGCCAATCGCCGTACTTGGCGATCTGGCTGACGTTTCAGAGCAGTTGGCCCGGACGGGGGCGCGGGACGTACTGATCGCCATGCCCTATCTGGAAGACGAATATCTCCTAAGCCTCGTACATGACTTGCAACCGCACTGCGATAGCATTATGTCGTTCCTCAATTGTGGGGACTACCGTTGATGAATTTGAAGGTCGACGGTTTCCTGAGCGAACGATTAATGATGCTGAAGGTCGCAAACAACCTGGCGAACCTGGAATAGCTGGCTGAAAAGGAGTTTTGACCTTGTACTTGGCTTCGTGATTGCGCTCCTGGTTCTCCCGCTCTGCCTGATTCTGGCTGTGTTGGTCAAGTTGGATTCCGGCGGGCCTGTCCTGTTTCTTCAAGAAGGTCGGTCACAACGGGCGTAGATTTCGCTGTATCAAATTCCGTAGCATGCAGACTGATAGCGAACATGTTCTGTCGAACCATCTTGCAAATGATCCAGACGCAGCCGAAGAGTGGCGCAGGTTTGCCAAGCTCCGGACTCATGACCCTCGCATCACCCGCCTGGGCCGCTTCTTGCGCCGGTGGAGCCTTGATGAGCTTCCTCAACTCCTAAATGTTCTAAAAG
Source organism: Candidatus Acidiferrales bacterium (assembly GCA_963723725.1). Classification (GTDB taxonomy): domain Bacteria; phylum Acidobacteriota; class Terriglobia; order Acidiferrales; family UBA7541; genus Acidiferrum. The sequence continues at coordinate 289,821 of CAVRSA010000002.1, read as the reverse complement.
GAGACATGAGCCTAGTCGGCCCTCGACCGTATTTGCCCGAGGAGAGCGGCCGTATCGGTGTCGCTGCTCTGTTCACGATACTTTCTTCGAGGCCCGGTATAACTGGCTTCTGGCAAGTCAACGGCAGAAATCACCTTACGTTAGAGGATAGGGTCGAACTTGAGGCGTGGTACGCGCGCAACTGGAACATATGGTTTGACTGTATTATCTTGGGCAAAACGTTTAAGGCGGTTGTGTTTCCGTCAAGCAGGCACGATACCCAAGACAGTTTGTCGACCGACCCGGCAGGGCAGGGCGCCGGGATTCCACACCGGGAAGGGACTGCCTGAGACAACTGTCACACGTCATCCACGAGGGAACTGAGAGATCGCTGGCATGCGCCGATGATTTCCTCTGGCTGTGCCGGCGTTCCGCTGCCCACCCCGCCTCCACTCAACACCACATTGGCCAGTCCGCGGCTTGGCAGCCGTCTCAAAATCCAGCACACCGATCCCTCCTCCCTCCTGTCCTTCAGTTTCGCACTGCGGAGTTTTCCTTTCCTGTCCTATTGTATCTTGGCGTCGCCACGCTGTTATTTGGTTTCAACAGCACTTTTATGACCGCTCCTGCACCCCATAATCCGACACCGCCGCTTCGTTTCAGGTCACCGATTTGCAGTACACAGTCTAGCTAGCGTCTCGCCGTTCGAGCGAGTGGCGAGAACTGCAGTTCAGCAAATGCTTTTGCCGGTGCGGATTTCGTTGCGCATCTCGTTTCAATGGAATTCAGATCGGCAAGCGAAACCGAAGCCCGATTGGATGTTGCTCTGAAATGATCCTGAATGGTAAGGTGTAACAGCTCATGCGTATTAGGGACCTTGGAAATCTTCCCGCAATCGTTCTTTGACTACCCTGGTTTGCTACGCATTCTCTGCGTCCGGTTGTTCGCAAGTTCTCGTAATCAGCTCACAGCCATCCGATCAGACAGTTTATCTTTTGCAAACGGCCACATTTAAGGTGACTGCAGCTGGTGGTGTATATTCCATCTCACGTTCCAATGGCAAAGAAACGGTAATGGTGACATTCCTGGTGCGACCGATGCTGTTTACACGACACCCAGGACTGCCTTAGCGGACAACAACACGCAGTTCCAGGTCACCGTGACCAGTTCTGCAGGAGTTAAAGTCAGCAGTGCAGCCCACCTGGTTGTGAACCCAGGCATTGATGTTCCAACGTACCATTACGAGAATATGCGACTGGGTCAAAATCTGAACGAAAAGCAACTCACTAAAACGTTGGTGAACCAAATCAGTTTTGGCAATCTTGGCTCGTTCATGGTGGACGGTCTTGTGGATGGCCAGCCACTCGATCCCCCCAACGTTTCTATGCCCAACGTTGGACCCCGAAATGTCTTGTACGTTGTAACCGAACATGGAAGCGTCTTCGCGTTCGACGCCGATAGCACGAGTGGTAATAAGCACTTATCTGTGGACGGCCTCGACGTTGCTAGCCGGCGAATCAACCAGCGACGACCGGGGATGCTCGGCGGTTACGCCGGAAATCGGCATAACCTCCACTCCCGTAATTGATCGAAGCCGGGGAGCCATCTACGTCGTTGCCACCTCAAAAGATGCGAATGGAAATTACTATCAGCGGATTCATGCGCTTGACTTGACCACCGGCAAGGAATTGTTCGGAGGGCCCACAACAATTTCGGCCATCTATCCAGGTACTGGCGCAAACAGTTCCGGTGGAAACGTATCGTTTGATCCTGCCCGATACCTTGAGCGCGCTGCCCTGCTCGAAGTCAACGGCACTATCTATACGACGTAGGCATCGCATTGCGACATAGGTTCCTACAGTTCCTGGGTAATTGCCTACAGCGCCGACACACTTCAGCAGACCGGAGTGTTGAACCTGGTGCCGAATGGTACACAGGGCGGCATTTGGATGTCCGGTGCGGGTCCCGCGGCCGACTCGTCCGGCAATATTTATTTCATCATTGGAAACGGAGACTTCGACACGGCACTGGATGCGAACGGATTTCCGTCGTTGGGAGACTGCGGAAATTGCTTCGCAAAACTTTCGTCGACGACGCCTCCGACACTTCTAGACTATTTCACTCCATCGAATACAGTCTCTGATTCGGACACGGATCACGATTTTGGCTCAGGTGGAGTTCTACTCTTCCCCGACATCGTGGATGCCAGCGGAAAGACTCGGCATCTGGCGATCGGGGCCGATAAAAACGGGGTAATTTCTGTTGTCGACCGCGATAGCATGGGCAAGTTCAGCGCTACGGGAAACAATATTTATCAGGAACTGGACGGAGCACTGGTCGGAGGGGTCTACTCGAAGCCAGCGTATTTCAATGGAGTCCTGTATTACGGTGGATCTAGCGATTCGATCAAAGCATTTCCTCTCGTGGCTGGCAAGCTGGCGACGATACCAACTTCAGAGAGCTCGGTTAGATTCTATTATCCGGGTGCTACTCCGACTATTTCGGCGGACAGCTCGGCAAACGGCATCGTTTGGGTTGTCATGAATAGCGCGCCGAAGACGTCTCTGGCTGTGCTATTCGCTTACGATGCGACTAATCTTGCGAACGAGCTTTATGATTCGAACCAGGCCCCAGGGGGCCGTGACCATTTTTCAGGAAATAAATTCATCACTCCCGTCGTCGCAAATGGAAGGGTCTACGTTGGTACACCAAATAGCGTAGCTGTATTTGGCCCTTTGCCGTGATCTCGCCCAATTTCGGCTCGGCTTCTGGCAAATACGTCAAAAGGAAATGGATGGAATGAAAGCCCAGAACTCCCCGGCCCTGACAGTAGGCTCCCGCCAAACATCTCAGAGGCAGAAATGGATGTTTACGCCGCGCACCTCGTTCGCAAATCACCTATAATTTTTTTCCCACGTGGGCCGTTGCGTAGCGCTACTCTTGCTTGGAACAGTCGGCCTTTCGCCGCAGCAACAGAGATCCCCAACAGTTCGGCGGTCTCTTTGAGCGAACGTTCCTGAAGTTGACAAGTTTCTACCGCTGCTCGAACGCGCGGCCTCAGTCCATTCAATGCGCTCCGCAGAATCTGCGCTCGCTCTTGAGCAGCGTATTCATCCTCAGGGCTTGGTGCATGGTCCCTTAATTGATATCCGCCCGGCTCATTGCCAAATGGGTACGGCACATCCATCGCGACTTCGCGTGCCAGACGCCCCCTGCGCAGTTTCATGAATGCAGCGTTAAGGGCAATCCGGGTGAGCCAGGTGGAGAAGCTCGAGCGGCCATCAAATCTCGGCAAATTGATAAATGCTCTCATTAACGCTTCCTGTAAGGCGTCTTCCGCATCTTCCCGATTCTTGGTAATTCTATAAAGAGTTCTATAGATGCGCGGAGTTGCTTGTCCACAGAGCCGCTCAAATGCACCGGATTCTCCCTTTCGCGCTCCTCCGAGGAGCGCATCGTAATCAAGGCTCTTCGTTTCCGGATCAGGTCCTGGCTCCGAGTCGGCCTTCGCTTGACCCCAGATCGCGTTCGTTTGCTGCACTGGCGTTTGCTGTACCCTCCTCATTTTCCCCCCTTTCTTGCTTGGCCAATTCCCGGATGAAGAACGGACAGTTCTGGAATTACAGTCCGTCTTCCTCGCATTGACCGAAGAACCAATACCCGGACGCCGACCCGAGCCAAATTGCCCAAGTCGGACCGGATTTTTGATCCGGCGCCTTCGATTTCGAGCTTTAGCTTTTCCAAACCGCCAGAGACAAGCGCGTCGTCAACCGGCTGGCAGGGAACTGCGATCGGCTTTTCCTGGATTGCATAATTCCGCAGCGCGTCTGGATCTTCAGAAGACATCTCCGAACGGAAGTATCGTTCCGCGATCGCAGAGCTTTTCCGGACAAGATTCAGTTGTGGGGAAAAAGGTGGCCCGAGATTTCTGAGCGCGGAAATCTTCACCTTCAAATTCCTTTTTGAGCAGGCCTACGTCAGACCCTGATAATGTAAAGCACAGTGAACAACAGGGAAATAAACCAAACCAAAAATACAGGAAAACCTGTAGGATCGTGAAACACCGCGCCGCCCCCCAGGCGTGCTTGTCTGGACGGAGCGGCATGCGAAATATTCATTTAGTTAAACAGGCGGTTAACACGATAAAATAAGGGTTTACAAAAACGGAGGAATTGCATGCGAGCTGTGGTTACCGGCGGGTCAGGATTCCTCGGATCTCATCTCTGCGACCGCTTGCTGTCGGAGGGATGGGACGTACTTGCGCTCGATAACCTGATCACAGGCGACCTCATCAACATCGGGCATTTGAAGGAAAACCGTCATTTCCAGTTTGTAGCGAAAGATGTCAACCAACCCATCGAGGTAGACGGCAAGGTTGAATATGTATTCCACTTTGCCTCCCCTGCCAGCCCCCCCGACTATTTGAAGCATCCTCTTGAAACGCTCAAGGTTGGATCGCTTGGAACATTTCATGCACTCGATCTTGCCCGCGAAAAAAACGCCAAATTTCTCCTCGCATCCACCAGTGAATGCTATGGAGACCCGAGCGTTTCTCCCCAGACAGAGACCTACTGGGGGAATGTAAATCCGGTTGGCCCGCGCAGTGTATACGATGAGGCGAAACGCTTTGCCGAAGCTACAACGATGGCCTACCACCGGCATCAAGATGTCGACACGCATATCGTACGCATCTTTAATACATATGGGCCGCGGATGCGATTAAACGACGGAAGGGCACTTCCCAATTTTGTTTTTCAGGCTTTAAGTGGACAGCAGATTACGATTTACGGAGATGGTAAGCAGACCCGCAGTTTCTGCTACGTCTCAGACTTGATTGACGGAATTTATCGGCTCAGTCAGTCTAGTGAGCACTACCCGACGAATATCGGCAATCCGGCCGAACTTACGATTTACGAATTTGCGAAGCGGATTTTAAGCTACTTTCCGGGTGCTCCCGGCTTGATTCACGAACCGCTGCCGGAGGACGACCCGAAGCAGCGATGCCCGGATATCTCCAAAGCCAGGAAACTTTTGAACTGGGAACCTAAAGTAGGACTCGAAGAAGGCCTGGGCTATACGCTTGAATACTTTCGGCAACAGTTTGCCCGCGAAGCAGTTTCTTCCAAGTAGCAGGACGGTCGCCAGTTCCCCTGACGGGTGTGTCAGCGCTGAGGCCTGCCGAAACAATGATAATCAAAGTTCAGTTGCTGCATCTTCTGCGGCGAATACAGGTTCCGTCCGTCGATCACCAGCCGTCGAGCCATGAGCTTTCCCGCCTTGTCCCAATCCAGTTCCCGAAAAATCTTCCATTCCGTACAAACGAGTGCCGCATCCGCATCCTTTAACGCTTCATACGGATCATCGTGGTAATGAATGTCCGGGAAGACTGATTTTGCACGAGATATTGCTTCAGGGTCGGTCGCGTGAATTTCTGCCCCTTCCTCCCGAAGGCGCTTGATGACTTCGAGAGCCGGAGCAAAACGAATATCGTCCGTATTTGCCTTGAAAGCCAGTCCCAGGACCGCAACCCGCTTTCCCTTTATGACCCAGAGTGCCTTGTGAATTTTCTGAAAATAACGATCAACGCGCTGCTTGTTGACGTTTTCAGCGGCCTTTAGCATCTCGAAATCGACTCCGACCGAAGATGCGAGATGGATGAACGCCTGTATGTCCTTTGGAAAACAGAATCCGCCGAAACCCAGCCCTGCCTTGAGGAACTGTTTTCCGATCCGGGGATCGAGACCCATGGCGTGTGTCACTTCCTCGACGTCCGCTCCAATCTGTTCGCACAGATCCGCGATGACATTTGCATAACTGATTTTCAATGCGAGGAATGAGTTCGAGGCATGCTTGATGAGTTCTGCGCTGTTGATGGTCGTAATCAGCAGTTCCGCGGGATGATCAGCGGGGCACTTTCCGGCGTGGATAGGGCACTGGAATTTTCGTTCGAGGATCGGAGCGTAGATCTCCCGGAGTTTCCTGGCCGAAGCCTCATCTTCTACTCCAACTACGATACGGTCCGGGTGAAAGAAATCGCTTACGGCCGTGCCCTCTCGCAAGAACTCGGGATTTGAAGCCACGTGAAACTTGACACTGCCGCCCCGTGAGTAGGCAGCCATCGCCTTTTGTAATTGCAGACCGGTCAGGGCGGGCACTGTGCTTTTTTCAACCACGAGCTTCGAGGACTGTGCGTCCTGCGCAATTTGGCGGGCGACATGATCGATGGCAGACAAGTCCGCTGCTCCGCTGCTTTTTGGTGGAGTCCCCACGCAGATAAAAATGACTTCACCGGCCTGAATTGCTTCCGCCGCATTAGCGGTATAGGAAATCCTGCCTTCTGCGACCGCGCGCATGAGCACCGCGTCTAGATGTTCTTCATAAATCGGAACCTTGCCGGCCTTCAGCTGATTAATGCGTTCGACATCTGTATCCGTGCAGAACACCTCGTGGCCGGCGGCAGCCAGGCACGCTCCGGTCACCAGCCCTACGTAACCACATCCAATCACGGTCAGACGCACTGTCGATCTCCCTATAACGAGGTTCTACTGAAATGGTTACTCTACGGCCTTCGAACCATTCACGTCTTGCGATCTGTCGGCCAGACGTGAATTAATTCAAAAACGCTGTTTTACCTTCTGCCTAGCAGCAATCCCCTCAGCCCCATCAGTACCAGCTTGGGTTGCGTCCGAATTACGTTCCACAGCAGCCGTGTCGACTCGTCCCGATTGATTTCGCCTAGAGATTCACGAGTGGAATCATTCAGCATATCAACCAGTCTCGAATAATCCGCCTGTTGGAAATAATGCAGAGTACGTCGGATCAGCCAGTGTGTGCTTAATTCCCGCCGCAATGCCAGCAATTCCGATTTACCATTATGCAGGATGGAATCGGCGACACCTCGTGCTCCTCGCAACCCGGTTACGATTCCCCCAACGGTAGAGACCTTAACCTGGGCAGCTGCGTCCCCAACGAGATAGACTTCCGCATCTCCTACAGTCCTCTGAACGGGAACCCATCGCCGGTAAACCGGGATCCTCGCACCCTGCCACTCCAGTGGTTCGAACCCCTTTTTCTGCAAAAAGCGGTCGAAACTCAGTTTTGTAGCTTGCCCATTCTCACCAATTACACCTACTGCAGCTCGACCCGAAGACTCGGGAATCAGCCAGTAAAAATAAGGAGTGTCATCTGGAATGAACCAGACGCGGGTCGTGTCGGGAGGACAGTCCTTGGGTAGCCGGATTACTGCTTGTACCAGCGGCACGGTTTCCACCGGAGGCCATCCTGCTGCGCGTGCCACGCGACTCACGGCGCCATCAGCCCCAATCACACTTTGGGCGTGATATTCCTTACGGCTGCCAGCTTCGTCTGCTTCAATTTTCAGTCCGGATCCGTTCGCATGGAGGCCCAGGAAACGCGTATTGTAATCTAGCCTGACTCCCGCATGGACAGCTTCTTCTGACAAGGATCGAATCAAACGTGACCGCTCAATGATCAGATCTGGCTTTTTGAGCGCAAACTGAGCCGAGCGTCCATCCGTGAATAATTCGAAGCGATTAATCTTGTTCAATATGCAAGATTTTGCGCGAGCGCTAATCTGGTTTTGAAAGTGGTCTGTCACAATCAGTGTGCGTGGGGAAGTTTCAAAGCCGGGGCGAGATTCGAGAACACGGACAGGCTTTCCCCCTCTTGCCAGAAATCCAGCGGCGTAGAGGCCTGCTGCCGACCCGCCGACCACGAGAATCTCCCCGTTTTTCCGGTCGTCCCGGTCGATAGGTTTGTCTGTACCGTTGTTCATTGATCCCGAATTGCGCGAGGGTAAGCCTCAAGCCTTTCTAATATTGAAAAAACCGATAGGGACACAGATCGGAGACCGTTTAGCAGTATAGCCACACCGGTAACTTCCTACAAAACCAGCTGAACCCACACGTTCTGGAAATGATTGAGGGATCGCCGTGACCGGAACTCAGACCGCTATCTTCCTGGTTTGCCGCTCGTAGGGCGCCTTTTCCAGCAACACCACAGCAACAAGCATGCAAATCAGAATACTTCCTGCAACAATGGCCGCATTGACGGCCGATAAATACGTTACAAGCACCGCAGCCCCACCACAAGCAGCGCCCACCAGATACATCGTGAGAACTGCCCCTCTTTGTCCAAAGCCCAGATTAGCCAGGCGATGCGCGGAATGGTCTTTCCCGGGGGTGGCAAAGGGAAGTAGCCCACGTCTTGATCGGGAGATCGTTACGAGTGTGGTGTCAAAAATGGTGGCACTCAAAATTAACAGCGGAGCCAAAACGTTGGCGAGCGGAGTAGCGTACTCAACCCTCAGTTTCAAGGCTAACGTTGCCATCAGAAAGCCCAAGAACATTGCCCCGCCATCTCCCATGAAAATTTTCGCCGGCTTGAAATTCCAGCGCAAGAAACCAGCCGCTGCGCCCAAAACTGCCGCTGCAAGTGTGGTGACCAGTGTCTGTCCACTTAAATATGCCAGTAACGCAAAAAATACGGAGGCCATCGCCGCTACGCCGGCGCAGAGACCATCCATGTGATCAAGGATACTGAAGGAAGCAGTTATTCCGACGACCCAGAGGAGCGTGAAGGCTGCATCCAACCAATACCCGGAACGTCCCCCGACAATTGAGCTGAAGATCTGAGTGTGAATGCCCGAGGCCAGCAGGATAATGGCGGCAAGTGGCATTCCGACAAAAAGTTTGAGCTGATGATGAAGCAAACCACGATCATCGAGGAAGCCGACTGCGGCAACCAGGGTCGCGCCTGTCACGATTCCTAAAACCTGGGCGCGCGCCGTGCCGTCAAAAGCAAACAGGATGGCCAGCATGACTCCGGCGTACATCGCGAGTCCGCCAAGAAGTGGAACGGGTTTAAGATGAACTTTGCGCGGACCCGGCAGGTCTACCATACCTACGCGTATTGCAAGAGCGCGCACCGGCACGACCAGTAGCAGCGAAGCTGTCGAAGCGATCAGAAATGCCAGCAGGCCCGCACTCATACGCCCTCTTGTATTCGTTCTGACGAAGCTGACCGGGGCGAGTTGGCCAGCGCGTTGGCAGAGACGCTGCCGGTTTCAGGTCCGGCTCCCAAATCAACCAATATACTTGCGCCATTTATACCGAGGTGGCTGCCCACATGGCACAATTACCATAGCGCGAAACCAACTGTTTCGCTAGAAGAATCAAATGAGGATTTTACTGTATTTTAAGCCAAATATCTGAGTTAACTGTAAGGTATTAGTCTGCGATTACATACCTTCTTTATTCCCCGTATTCATTTCTTCTGGCTTCGTCCAGGATGCGAATGAGTTTTACAAGTTCCCCATTTCGCTCAAATGCCAAGGCAGCCGTCAGTGCCGCTTTCTCCATTTTGCCAACTCGGTCTGGATCGGCGGCTAGTCCTCGGACGGCACTGGCGAACCCGGCGGCATCGTCGGGATCGGCCGAAACAGCAAATCCCTGAGCTTTGCCGATAGAAACGACATCGCACGCTTCCGGAGCTACGGCGACAATGGGTTTTCCAGCAGCCAGAATTCCGTACATCTTGCTTGGAACGACAACGCCTTCAAGCCCGCGTTTGACGGTGACGACATGCGCGTCGGCAGCTGCCAGAACCGACGGAATCTTGCTGCCAGGAAAAAATGGGAGAAAGCTAATGTTGGGAATATCTTTGGCTGCAATTTGCATACTGTCTCGCTGCGCACCGTCTCCTACAAAAACAAGCCCGATCCCATCGCCCGCCAGTTGCTCGGCTCCGCGTATCAGAGTGTCCCAGGCACCATAAAAACCCAAATTTCCAGCATGCAGCAAAACGAACCGGAAGTTCCGGCGGATGCGGCGAATCACCTCGCTGTCAAGAACGGTCGGTGTCGCACTCGCAACTGGAATATCGGCTCCGTCCCGAACGACTCGGATATTTTTTGGCGACACGTTTTTCGCGATAATGCGATTCTGCATGTCGACTCCGAGGACAACAACGCACCGAGCACGCTTCAGCGCCCAACGATGCAGTTTCTCCCATACACGGGACAGAAGTCCCGGCTCTACGATCGCTCCGCCAACGGCCATATCGGGATACATGTCCCGGATGTTGTAGACAAACGGCTTCCGCTTGAGCAAGGCAATCAATGCCCCGATGATCCCTTCAAATGGCGGGTCGGTCATGGCCAGAACGACATCACAAGGCAGAACGAGCGCGCGCGGAATCGAGAGCAATACATAGGAGAGATAATTCAGTACCCGCTTTTGCATTTCGACACGGGGATAATCGGTAGCGCCGACCCGGATAATTGTGACGCGGCCTTCCTTTTCCGTCTGATAGAAATGCCATGCGCGGCGCTCCGTCGGGTCATAGGAAGGCCTGCCACACAAGACCGTTATGTCATGCCCGGCAGCAAGAGCTTTAACCACAATCTGAGCCATTTTTGCTGTGGCAGAAGTGTCAGGAGGGTAATAGAGATTCAGCAGCAGAACACGCACGATACCAGTGTACAAAAATCGAAATACCAATTGAAGGTGCGCCACAAAACGAGCCACACCGGCCCCGGGTTGCAGAGTGACTTTACTGAAAACTCGGACAGCTAGTCCAAAACTGTTCCGTGGGACAGTTTCGCAGGCACGAGCCTCGAATTACCTTCGGAAAGCTCAAAGGGGACTCAGGGGGCCACGGATGCAAAACACCCAACGCCGGTTGCGGATGCTGTTCCTTCTGTCTTTGTTCTTCTGCGGGATTGGCAAGAGTATTTCCGGAAAGCCGACGGTCCTCCCGGATTCGGTGCTGGCCGCTCACAGCGTTTTTATCGACAACCAGACCACATTCCCTGAACTCGAATATGCGGCAGTCCTTGAAATCAATAAATGGGGTCAATTTCAACTCACCGAGAAGGATAAAGCCGATCTTATCCTTGTTCTGAGCAGCGGAAGTCATGTCCGCGCGATCCCCGACGGACAATACCCTCGAACAACCGGATTAAATGCATTCACCGAAGATTCCGTACCTCCGGGCCACACACGCCTTACGCTACAAGATCCCAAAAGCGGATCAGCCCTGTGGAGCGGCGTTCATAAGACAGAAGGCGGGAAGGTGAAAAGCGGACATCTGCTGGACGAACTCCGCCAGGCGTATGAAGAAGCAGAGAAGGCCAGAAGCAAACGATAAACAGAAAACTAGCCGGCGATCATCTGGCCGAGGAGTTCTTTCAAAATCTTTGCAGCCACGGCAGCCGTCAATCCTGAAGAGTCCCGAACCGGATTAAATTCGACCAGGTCTGCGCCAATGATCGGTCCTGGCAGCGCGTGTACATAACGAATCGCCTGGCGAGTGGAAAGCCCGCCAGGCTCCCAGTGCGAAACACCAGGTGCAAACGCAGGATCCAGGACGTCCATGTCGAATGAAACGTAGACCGGCGCACGCAGGTCGAGTGACGCAAGATCCGGCAAGTGATCCATAGCAAAGGCCTCGACGGAATATTTTTCGGCCTGGCTCCGTTGATGAGCATTCAGGGTACGGATCCCGATCTGAACCAGACGCTCGACCAGTCGCTCCTCGCAAATGCGTGCAAATGGACTGGCATGCGAATGAGGATTGCCCAGATAATCGGCGTATAAATCAGGATGGGCATCAAAGTGAACGAGCGTGATACCCGGAATTTTCTTGCCGATCGCACGAAGGATAGGATAGGTAATGGAGTGGTCGCCGCCCAAGACCATCGGCCGTTTCCTGCCTTCAACAATCTGACCAATGCTTGATTCAATGCGCGAATACGCATCGGGCGATTCCATCGCCTCGAGATCCCCGGCGTCCAGAAAGGCGCCGGCAATTCCCAGGTCCACTTGCGATTCGGTCCATTTATTCGAGGCATCAGAGTGAAACGCTTTTCGGATGAGTGGTGGAGCTTCTCCGGAACCACGCAGATAGGAAGAATTTTGGTCAAGCGGAATACCGAGAATTACCGGAGCTCCCCAGGGGTGGAGTTTGGCCGCGGGAATATTCATGAGCGCTTGATCAGGTAATTTCCAAGAACCAGCGCATCCATTTTCGTGCGCAGGAAGCAGTCGATCGCTTCCTCCGGCCGGCACACGATTGGTTCGTTGTCGTTGAATGAGGTATTCAGCACAACCGGCACGCCCGTTTGGCGTTCAAATTCCGAAATCAACGCGTGATAGCGCGGATTGGCATCGGCTGTGACGGTCTGCAGGCGGCCTGTTCCGTCGACGTGCGTAGGCGCGGGAATCTTGTCGCGTTTGTCTGGCAAAACGGAATAAGCCAGCGTCATGAATGGCGAAGGGTGCGACTTTGAAAACCACATCCCGGTTTTTTCGGCCAGAATCGAAGGAGCGAAAGGTCTGAAAATTTCCCTATGTTTGATTCGACTGTTTAGAATTTCTTTCATTTCCGGGCGCCGCGGATCGGCGACAATGCTCCGGTTGCCTAGCGCGCGGGGTCCCCACTCTGCCCGTCCCTGGTACCAGCCGAGAATTTTTGCTTCCGCGATGATCGCTGCCGTTTGCCGCATCAGTTCCTCGTCGGGCAGCTCAGACAGATTGAATCCGCCATGGGGAATCGCACTTGATTGGATGGCATTTCTAAGCTCCGTCGCCGAGTAGCTGGGTCCCCAATAGGCATGGTTCATCACAAACGTGCGGGGCTTTCCGAGTGTCTGATGCCAGACATGATAGGCGGCACCTACCGCCAGACCCGCGTCCCCTGCGGCTGGATGGACATACACCTGTTCGAACGGTGTCTGGTCGAAAATTTTCCCGTTGGCGACGCAGTTGAATGCAACGCCTCCTGCCAGGCACACCGCTTTCGCCCCAGTCCTGACCGCGAGCTTTTTCAACATTCCGAGGTAGACTTCTTCAAGCCTCGCCTGCAGGGAGGCGGCCATGTCACGGTGACGCTGTTCAAGCGGCTCGTCAGGATGACGCGCAGATGCGCCGAGCTTTTCGCCGAGCTTGTCCGAGTACATCTTGCCTAGTACCGGAGTCTTGTCAGATTCCGCCCAGGACATTTCCGGCCCGTTCGTGTGGTGCGTGAAATATTCCAAACCAAGCCTGAAACCAAACTCGCCGTCATCCGGGCTAAACCGGACTACGTCCCTGAAAGCTCCGGTGTATCTGGGTTCACCGTAGGCCCCGAGGCCCATGACCTTGTATTCATCGCCAAATTTCAGAAAACCAAGGTATTGCGTAACCGCACTGTAATAAAGGCCCAAGGAATGAGGGAAGGCGATGGAACCGTCAATCTGCATGCGATTGCCGCGACCTACTCCCCACATTGAACTGGCAAAATCGCCGAGCCCGTCTGCGGAAAGAAGTGCGGCATGTTCAAACGGAGAAACAAAATAACTGCTGGCCAGATGCGCTTGATGATGTTCTATACGATGAAATGTCGCCTTGAGTTTGCCGGGATCGCTGTCAAACGCCGCGGCCAGTGCCTGGGGAATCCCGGTAAATTTGGACAAGACCTTCGCGCGTTCTCTGGCAAAGGACGGCATGCGTATCGCATAAAACAGTTTTGTCCCGAGCCGCGCGTAAGGGTTTCGCGGAACAGCCACGTGATCTACATCGGACAGGTTGATGCCGGCTTCCTTCAGGCAATAGCGGATTGCCGCCGACGGGAATCCGGCTGCGTACTTGACGCGATTAAATCGCTCTTCTTCCACCGCCGCAATGAGTTTGCCGTCACAAACAAGGGCAGCCGAAGCGTTACCATGGTAGGCGTTAATTCCCAGGATATTCATTTTGCGTTACTAGCTTACCTTGCGGCAAAAAATCAGATGATTTCATCGATCTGGCTACGAACCTAAATGCTGTCGGCACCATTCGTTGAGTACAAAGAGCGACCAAGGGCGGGACCACGTCGTTTGACCGTTCAGAAAATTATCCCATACCCGTGCAACTCCCGCAGCATGCAAATGAGGCGCAAGCGCAGGCGCAAGATTGCGAAAACTCTCTTCGAGCTTCGGACGAAGGGAACTTCGCAGCCAATCCTCCCAGGGAAGAGTGAAAGTGCGTTTCTTTTGCTCGAGAATCTCAGCTGGCAGAATCCCTTCGAGAGCCTTCCTGAGCAGGGCTTTCTTCTGTCCGGCCTGTACCCTGGCGGCGTCTGGCAGGCAGTACATGAATTCGACCAGAGGGGTATCGAGCAACGGCACGCGAACCTCAAGCGAACAGGCCATGCTCACAGAGTCCGTGTCCCGAAGCAGAACACTCTCCATGTACGTACGCATCTCAAGCCATGAGATTCCGGCGATTGGTTCCATGGATTGCGCCTGATCGGAGACTCGCTCGAGCCAGGCAAGCCAGGTGGGATCAAGGGATTCCCCGTCCGGCCCAATGTTGCTGCTGTGAAACAGAGGTTCGATCAGGTAATGCAATTCCGACGGGGGGAACAGCAGGCGAGTAAAAAAATATGGGTGTGGAAACACATCTGGCATCTGCCAGGCATCGGATGCTTTTCTGGCTGCGTCCGGCGAGCTGCCTCGCGTCAGGATAGACTTCACGAAAGGCGAGCTGACGCGGCGAAACGGCCCCGGCAGCAGGTTTGCTGCTATTTTAAGCCTTGCCAGTTTTGGAGTATCGGTAAAGGAAGAGTACCCGGCAAACAGCTCGTCGCCGCCTAACCCCGACAGCGCTACTTTCAGATTAACCTGTCGCGCAGCCCAGGAAACGAAGTAGGTGTTAATTCCATCCATTGAAGGTTGATCGAGTGCCGAGACTGCTTCATCCAGGCGGCCCAGCATGTCCTGTCCGCGCAACGGAATTTCCGTATGCTCTGTGCCGGTGCGTTCGGAAACGATTTTCGCCAGCGGTGCCTCGTCATATGGGGTATCAGGAAACGAGAGGTTGAAACTCTTGATTCCTTTCTGTGCTCTGGCGGCAAGCGCTGCTATTGCACTTGAGTCGAGACCACTCGATAAGAATAATCCAACAGGAACATCGGCAATTAAGTGAGCCCGGACAGAATCATCGAGCAGCGGGGTCAGAGCCCGTGCCGCCGAATTGAAATCACGTGGGCGGTGCATATCGAGGGCGGCCGCAGAACGGGATGGATTCCACCAGGGCCGTGCACGGGGAGTACGACGTCGATCGGGCAGATGCAGCAGCAATCGATGTCCAGGGGGCACGGAAAATATGGTCTCGATGAGCGTTACGGGTTCGGACACGCTTCCGAAAAGCAGGTAGGAAGTGAGCGCGTCGGGCGAAAGTTTTCGCGGGATACTGCCAGACGCAAGCATCGCGCGAACTTCTGAGGCAAAGCAGAATCCTTCTTCGGTCTGCGCATAGTAGAGTGGCTTGATTCCCAGAGGATCGCGCGCCAGAAACAGAAGGGGTACGGTCGCAAAATGATTGCGCAAGTCCAGTAAGGCAAATGCGAACATACCGCGCAGTTCATGGAGTAAGTCCTCACCCCATTCTTCCCACCCATGAACGAGTATTTCCGTGTCGGATTTCGTTCTGAACTCGTGACCGGAGAGAGTGAGCCGCTGGCGAAGCTCACGATAATTGTACAGTTCGCCGTTAAATACCACGCCTACGTTGTTGGCCTCATTCCAGACCGGCTGGTGGCCGCCTGGAAGGTCGATGATACTGAGGCGGCGCATTCCGAGGGCCGTACCCCGAGCCCGCGCATCATTGGCGAATATCCCGTCCTCATCCGGGCCGCGATGCACCATCGCCGATGTCATGGCTCTGACGCGAGATTCGGCGATTCGATCGGTGGGTGCATTGGCAAGACCGCAAATGCCGCACACGCCGCTATTTAATCTCCGGGGAAGTGAAAAACGCCGCGGTTGCCCGAGCCAGGTTTTCGCGGAAATGGAAGCGCGAGACGCGCAACCGGTGATCGGCCACCCAGGCCAGTACGACGCGCATCATCATCATGAAGATCAAAGAATTTACAGAAATGAACAGGAAGAGAAAGGACCGTCGCTCGAAAAGCAGGCTCCAATCGAAATATTCATCCCAGCCGGGAAGGTAGCGATCTAACCTTTGGCGAATTTGAAAGCCGCGATACGGAATGAGCGAAACGCGAACGTGTGCAAAATTCTGGTAGGAATAGAGTTTTGTGTAGTTCGGAATCAGATTTGTCGCTTCCTCAAAGATCGCCGGGTTTTGCAGTTCGCGTCGGGTCAGTAAGTTGCCCTTTGCATCGCGAAGCACCGCACGATAAGCGGGATCGACGACCACCCATCGGCCGTTCAGGTTGACTTCGGCGACCACATGCATTGTCGTCCGTTCGGGTGTGAGCAGCAACAATCTGCGAGCTTCAAGGCCGGTACTCCGCGAGAGGTTCAAAAACGCATTCGTGGCGCTTCCACAAACCGCCAGTAGCTGGCGATAGTTCAGTGTCTCCTGGGGATCGTGCGCAGAAACCGCGGAAGGTTGTGTCAATTCCATCCGTGGAGGACCGCTGCGCATCCATGCCAGGATCGCTTCCACCTTGTCAAGTGGACTCGAAGCTTCCGGGACTACAGCGTCCGAAAATCCCCGCAAATACTCGCGAACCGAGAATTCCCACACGCCCGATGCAAGACTGGCAATCAAGGCTACGATAAGCAGGAAATTGCTGACGAGCCAGATGGCGCGAAAGATCGGATGGCCCGTTCGGCCTGTACCTGAATTCTGCATCAGACTTGTGATTGTCCTACTACTTCCCTGCACCTGCAAGAGTTCGGTAGAGGTCTTCCATTGCGCGGACGGGCTCTTCCCATCCGAGTGAAGCACAGGCGATAGCACAACCCGTTTTGAGCTTGCGATACAGTGAATCCTCTAGAAGTAACCGTTCGAGCCCCATGGAAAGGCTTACCTCGTCCGCATTGACCGCCAACCCGGCAATATCTGCAATGATCGGGGCAATCCCACACGCGGTTGTCAGAAGTACCGGTGTGCCAGCGGCGATCGCTTCGGCCGCGGTATTGCCGAAATTCTCATTTTGCGAAGGAAGCAGGAATATATCTGCATCCTGATAGGCGGACCATTTCGGCTCACCGGAGAGTGGGCCTACAAAATGAACGCGAGTGGACAATCCGAGCTTCGTACTTCTGGCTTGAAGGGTAGCGCGCATCCCGTTTTCGTCGGGGCCGACAAACGCCAAATGAAGCTCGTCACCCACGGTTGGCAGTCTTTTGACCA
This sequence comes from Candidatus Acidiferrales bacterium, assembly GCA_963723725.1. Lineage (GTDB taxonomy): Bacteria > Acidobacteriota > Terriglobia > Acidiferrales > UBA7541 > Acidiferrum. Next base: position 272,695 of record CAVRSA010000002.1, on the reverse strand, counting down.
CATCGGCAAATGCATTCAGAAGAAGTTCCGGGTTTTTTTTCTTCGATAATCGCCCAAGGAAGAGAAGCAGTTTCGCATGGCCTGAGAGTCCAAGCAACCGTCTGAAAGCTCCAGGTTCGGGAAACTTACGGGGAGGAGAGACCCCATTTCTGCGAATCAAGATCTTCTCGTTTGGGATGCCACCGTTCTGCAGTTCCTGTTTTTCCTGTTCAGAGGTCGCGACAATGGCAGCCGCCCCTCTGAGGAATTTGTCGCCAAGGAAACGGTGATACATCTGTTTGAGTTTAATGTTGCGAACAATCGGCACGAACATGCCGATGGGCTCGACAATGTACGGGATCGTTCGTTTCCGACACTCCGAAGCAACGCGAATTCCCAGCAGGTCGTACAAGCCAAAAATATGCACGACATCGAAATCGGCGATCTGAGCCCGCAAATACCGCGCGAGTGCCGGGTTCCAGCTGATCGCATGATAATGAAGCCAAGTAGGAAGATAGACCGCTCGTACACCACTAGCGTCTTGTGTCCGGCCGAACGGCCCCGGAACTGGCAGAGACTGGCCGCTTGCATCTGCGGGCTTTTTGTCGAGTCCCCAGTCCGCGGTAAGCACGGTCACCTGATTGCCTCGCGCCGCAAGCCCCTCAGCAAGAGCGCGCACTTTGACAGGTGGGCCCCCAAACTCAAAGAACGGGGCGTAACTCTGAGTAACGTTCAGGATCCGCATAACTCTTTTAATATCTTCTTGAACGACTTTGCGAACGCCGGGAAACGGAATTCGCGGTCCACTCGTTCTCGTCCGCGCTCGCCCATTTGTCGTGCCAGATCGGGGTTTGAAAGGATCGCATCCACGGAAGTCGCCAACTGAACGGAATCACCATGCTGTACCAAATAACCGGTTACGCCGTCCTGAATTACTTCCGGTGCACCTCCATGCGCTCCGCCAATGACCGGCTTGCTTCGCGCCATAGCTTCGAGATAGACGAATCCAAATCCCTCCCCACGGCTGGGCAGCGCGAAAATATCCGCCGCCGCGTAACAGGCAGACAGCTCCCCATAGGAAAGCCCGCGCAAAAAATGGACATGCAACCGGACCCCACTCTCGCGAGCGATGGCCTCGAGCCATCCGTGATCATCGCCAGAACCAACCAGCACGAGTTGCAAGGTCGGCCACCGGAGCAGCAGTCTTGGCATTGCAAGGATCAGCGTGTCCATACCCTTGTAGCGTTCCGTAGCGAGCCAACGTCCTACACTCAAAACGACCGGACCCGACGGAAACGCCTCTGGCAACCTGGACCCGGAGACGGCCGCGCTGGCAAGTTCAAAATCTGGATCGAGAGCCCAGGGCAACACGCGAATCTTGCCCGGAGGCACGCCTTGGAGCGATGCAACGAAATCCGCCGTCGCCCGGCTGGGCGCAAGCACCAGATCCGCTTTTCGCAGGGAATTTCGTCTCCATCTGGACAAAGGCTCCCAAACTTCGACTCCGTGCGTACACACGATGCTCTTCATTCGAGGTGCGACCATTTGCATCGTTCCTACGATGGGGGCCAGGTTGGGGTGTGCAGCCAGTACGATTTTGGGATGGCGCCGCGCGGCACGAACGGCACTCGCCGCGAAACGCGCTTTCCCACGCGCTGCTCCGGTGAACACAAATTCTCGATCAGAAACTCTCATCCGGTGAAGTTCCTGGGTGTCGTTCAGGCTCAAGATGCGGTACTCCATCTTGTGTGCAGCTGCGAATTCGCTCAGCACAAAGGCCAGATGGCGGCCCGCCCGCTGAATACCGCCGGGAGCGTCCAGTTCAGGAAAGAGACCAATCAGCACGCGGTGAGTCTGACAAAGAAAAGAGCAAGAATGCAAGAACTCATGAAGGATCACCCGGTGAGAGTTCGAAAAGCCCGTTGAGACTGTCGATGTACAGGTCGGCAGGATTCGCTACCGGGTCGTAATTGCCAAATCCGTAGGTTACGGCTATCGCAAACAGATCCGCATTTCGTGCTGTCTGGACATCGACATCCGAGTCCCCGACAATGGCAGCCTGGGCTGCGGTAACGCCCAGCTCTTCAAGTATCGATACTGCTCCGGAAGGATCTGGCTTCTTGCGATCAAAGCTGTCGCCACCATAGACTGCCGAAAAAAAATCAAGCAACCCCAGTCCTCTGAGAATCTTCACGCTCGCTTTGGTCGGTTTGTTGGTGAGCACAGCTTTTGGATAGTCGGCCAGTGCCGCCAGCCCTTCCTTCACGCCCGGGTAGACGCGCGTGAGATCGAGATTGTGATTTTCATAGTGTCCCAGAAATACGGAAAGAGCGGTCTTTCGGTCGAATTCACCCGCTTCCGGTCCGAGGACACTCGCAATCAGCTGCGGCGCGCCGTGCCCGATATAACCCGCAATCGTTTCTGTCGGTAGCTCCGTGCGACCCGTCGTCCGCAGCATGGCGTTCACGGAATTGACGATGTCCATTTTTGAATCGATGAGAGTTCCGTCCAGATCAAAGATGAAAGCGCGAATCGAGGGAACACGCAGCCTTGGCATATCATTTTATTGTAATACGCCAGTCGCAAGCTTTTCATGCCGCGAATTGCTCCGGCGGTTACAGGAAATCGCCAACATCACGTAAACTGGTAGCCTGAACCCACACTAGAACAGATTCTGGAGCAATCATGGCTTTGGTCTATCCATTTCGCGCATACCGTTACAATCCGGAAATCGCACCATTTGAAAAAGTTCTTACGCAACCCTACGACAAGATCTCTCCTGAGATGCAGGAGAGATATTATGCTGCTGACCCAAACAACCTCATTACCATAGAGAAGGGAAGAAGCTTTCCGGACGACCTTCCCGGGAACAATGTCTATACTCGTGCGGCCGCGAAACTGAATGAATGGATCAAGAATCACGTTATCAATCAGGATCCCACTCCTTCGTTTTATGTGTACACGCAGGAATATATCGTGCCGGGTACGCTCCGGAAAGCAGTCCGCCGCGGGTTCATCGGCGCAGGTAAACTCGAAGATTATTCTACTGGGGTAGTCTTTCGCCACGAGCAGACGCTCTCTGGCCCTAAAGCAGATCGCCTTGAACTTCTGCGACACACCCGTACACATACCGGCCAGTTGTTTCTCCTCTACAGCGACGTAGACCAGAAAATCGACAAGATTCTCGAACAAGTCGAGTCAAATCGCACACCTGTGACCCAGATCAAGGATGAGTATCAGGTGATTCACCGTCTGTGGCCTATCTCAGAGCCCACCGAGATTGAAGCCATACAGCAGGCGATGGCAGAGCAGAAGCTGGTTATCGCAGATGGCCATCATCGCTACGAAACGTCTCTGAATTTTCGCAATGAGTCCCGCAGCAAGGCCGGGAAGATGCTCCCGGATGCCTTGTATGAGCGTTCGATGATGACCTTCATCAACACCAGGAGCGAAGGCCTCACGATCCTTCCAACGCACCGTGTGGTCGCCAATCTGCGTGATTTTTCATGGAGCGAAGTGCGCAGGTATCTGGAGCCGTGGTTTCGGACAGAGAGTTTTCCCTTCGCAAGTGATTCCCTGCGTCCAGCCGCGGAAGAGAAATTTCTCGCGAGACTGGCTTCCGCAAAGGAGCAACGGGCGATTGGCGTATATCCGGCGTCGGCGGACCACGCCTTGCGAGCGTTCTACGTCTTGACCCTGCGCCCGGAAGCAGACCTCGCCCAGATCCTGCCGGCCAGTTCGCCCCTGCAGCGGCAACTCGATGTGGTGCTGCTTCACCAGGGAATCCTCGAAGGCGCACTCGGCATCACGGCTCATGCAGTTGCGTCAGAGGCAAATCTCAGCTACGAACGTGAAGCTCGAGCGGCCCTCGATGCCGTCGACCGCGGTCGAGCGCAGATCGCATTTCTTCTAAATGCAGTTGATGTGGATCTGGTGATGAAAGTGGCGACGGCAGGAGAAGCGATGCCGCAGAAATCGACGGACTTCTTCCCGAAACTGATGAGCGGGATCACGATGTATCGCGTCGAGGAGTGAGGGCGGGAACTAAAACAAAAAGGGCAGGTGGTTGCCTGCCCTCCGAAGCTATGTTTTGCCTGAAACCGAGCTAGCCCTTCGCGAAACTGGCCACTGCTTCGGCTTCCGTGTTGTAGACCTCGAAAATGGTCATCAATTTGGTAATCTGCAGAACTTCCTGGAACTTGGTGCCCAGGTGGCACAAGCGCAGTGAAGCACCTTGGCCTTTCGCACTGTGATGAGCTGCCACGAGCGTACCCAGTCCCGCGCTGTCAATAAAAGTGACGTTGTCCATGTTCATGACAACCTTCTTTTTCCCTTCAGCGACCAAGGCTTTCACCTTCTCGCGCAAGGCATTGCTTTCTTCGCCCAACACGATCCGGCCGTCCATAGCGATCACGGTCACGCCGTCTACTTCTCTCGATGTCATCTTTAATGCCACAGGAATTTCCTCCTAATCGGTCGCAGATCCGGCGGCAACGAGGGCCGGAACCGCAGAGCATATACGGTTTTCAGATTTTCCGCAAAGCGGTCTTGCTATAAATTCTACTAACGCGGGCTAGGTACCTCTAGTAGTAGTCCGCGCAGGACATGTAGTACCCACAAACGTTGCAAACCAGCTTGCAACGCCGGGATTCCAACCGTTGTGAGCATACTGGGCAAAATGTGGAGGCGTGTTCAACGCCTTTGGGATTCTCTCCAGTTATGGTCAATCGACTGGCAGGACCCACAGCGGCGGTTCCCGATTCTTTTGCGGGATTCGCTCCCTGATTCCAGGCTGCTTTCACGGCCTTTCGGTTATAACACAACCACCTCCAAAGGGGAAAGCGGCCGGGTGGGAATGACCCACGGCGAACCCGCAGGGTAACTTAACAGCGGTTTTCCACGTCCAATGTGGTAGAAGTAGTGGACGGCAAGAAATGAAGGTGAAGTCATGAGTCGACGCTTCGTTTTTGAAGTCACTCTCTCAGTCGCTGTCCTTCTCTCTCCGGCTGGGCTGCTGGCGCAGCGTGCGGCAACCGGCGCTGCGGGGCACGTTCAGATGGCCGCTCCCGTTCATGCGGGATCTGTATCCGGCCAGCAGGCAAGCCATGCGCCCGTGCGTGTTTCGCAACCTTCGCACGCTCCGTCTCACCCACTGTCAACGGTTGCGCACACGAACGTATCGCATTCGGCGTCTCGACCGGGTTCCGGCACCGCAGCCGCGCACACCTACCGGGCTCGGCCGCTCGCAAAGGATAGTCTTGCCGATCCGTACGCTTCAAACGACTACCCGGCGCCAGGCTTGGGTTTCGACTACGTCCATTACGCCTCCGTACACCCCAGCTTCGGCCATAACCACGACCATTTCAGGGGTGGTGCGATTTTTCCTGTTTTCGGCGGAGGGTATTATTATCCGGGATCGGACTACGTTGATTCCGGAGCCACAGATCAACAGTCTGCGGACCAGAACCAGAATGGGACGGATCTGCCTCCCGTTCAATCAGCGGAAGCGCCGCAGGAGGAAACCCCTATTTCCTCCCCGTGGACGAGACCATCTCCTCTTCCCCCGAGTTCGGAGTACATCTTCGTACGCCGCGACGGCAGTGTTTTTTTCGCCGTTGCCTATTCGTGGATCAACGGAGACCTGCAATACATAACGAAGGATGGTTTTCGGAAACTGGCTTCGGGCGGTACGCTTGACCTTGATGCAACAACCCAGTTTAACGAACAAAGAGGCGTACCGTTTCATTCGCCTGCCTGAACCGCGGTTCGCGGTTCGATTACTGCATACCGTTTGATCGGTTTGATTAGGGCTTGCCTGCGGGCGCCGGCATCACGTAACCGGACGTAGGCGGCAATCCGGCGCGCTCGAGCTGGACCGTTGTATGTTCAATCGAAAATTCTGACGCAACTTTCTTCTGGATGGCGGATATGATTTTCTCGCACTGGTCCATATGCATGTCGGGAATTCTGGCGTGGCAGCTTAAGGCATTGTGACCGCCTCCGAGCGACCAGATATGGATGTCATGAACCTCTTGCACATAGTCCACGGTTAGAATTGCATGAGCGACGGCGTCGACGTGCACTCCCCTCGGACGTCCTTCAAGAAGAATGTGCGTCGATTCCCGCAAAATGCCAATCGATGAATACAGGACGAGAAATCCGATCGCCAGGCCCAGAACAGGATCGATCCAGGGTGCGTTCGCGTATCCCATGATGACGGCGCCAATGATGATGGCGATATTTGAAAGTGCATCACCAAAGTTGTGCACCAGAATGCTGCGCAGGTTCAAATCGGCTCGCCCACGCACCAGGGCCAGAGTAATTCCGCCGTTCACAAGGAGCGCTGCGACCGAGGTCCAGATCATCCAGCTTTCGACCGCCTGGACAGGAGAACGCAGCCGCTCGATGGCCTCGTATGCCAGCCACAGCGAAAGAAACACAAGCACCACCGCATTGGTGAATGCCGCCAGAGTCCCCGCGCGGTGGTAACCGTAGGTCCGGTCGGAATCGGCAGGCCGCTCGGCCCAGCGCATGGCCAGCCACGAAAGCCCCAACGCCGGCACATCTGACAAATTGTGCACGGCGTCATTCAGCAGGGCCACCGAACGGCCGAAAATCCCGCCAAAGACCTCGGCGATAACCAGCCCGAGTGTGGCCGCAATTGCCCAGGCGAGCACGGATGGCTGCATCACCGGATGGACGTGGCCGTGGTGGTCATGGCCGTGCCCATGCCCATGGGCATGGTTGTGTGCGTGACCCTGTTCGTGGGAATCGTCGTGGACGTGCATGGCTAGCCCCATTGTACGAGTTTGCGACTTCTGCTGCAGCCGACTCGTTGCTTAGTTATTGGAAAGTATGACAACAGGTTCCTGCGAATCCGTTGACGCCTCCGATATCCACTGCCAACATCAGAAATGGCCCAGGTGTGCGGGTGTTGCTGGTTCCGGCTGGAGGCCGGAAGTCAGACCTACGGAGATGACAAATCCAATCGCCAAACTGAGTTTTTGGGGTGTACGCGGCTCGACGCCTACGGTCGATCCGGCCACCTGGCGTTATGGCGGAAACACGCCCTGCGTCGAGTTGATCGCTCCTGACGGAACGCAGTTCATCCTGGATTGTGGTACGGGGCTGCGCATGCTCGGAAGCCGCTGGGGAACTGGTGCAGGCGGAGCGAACGCCGATACCCACATTTTTGTTACCCATTACCATTGGGATCATATCCAGGGTCTGCCCTTCTTTGCTCCGCTGTATGACGAGAAAAATGAGTTTCAATTCTACAGTTTCCGGTCGAAGTTTCTTGGCCCCGACTCACTTCGTCAGGTCCTTGAAAAACAGATGGCATTGCCGTATTTTCCTGTCGATTTTTCCGCCATGAATGCGAAGAGAAAATTCCGCGAGCTCGATGGTGGGGAGAGCTTTACGATTGGCGAAAATCGCGTTGTGACCCGTTGGCTGAACCATCCTCAAGGATGTCTAGGGTTCCGGATTGAAACTCCCGCTGGAACTGTCGTCTACGCGACCGACAACGAACCCGGCGACGCGGCCTTGGACAAGAATTTGCGCGAACTGGCCGCAGGCGCCGACATTTTTATCAACGACGCACAATTTGCTCCCCTGCAGTTGGCCGGAAACCGCAAGGGTTGGGGGCATTCCTCCTGGCGTGAAGGTGCCAATGTCGCCCGCGAGGTGAATGCCAAAACCCTGGTTCTGTTTCATCATGATCCGGATTCGAATGACCGGGTCATCGATGAAATTCTCCAGCAGGCACGAGACGAATTTGACTCGGTATTTGCGGCGAGTGAAGGAATGATCATCACTCTTGGTTCGGCCAGTGAACCGGTGCAGGCACATATGCCCGGCTCGCGCACCGCACTGCGCAGGGAAGCCCAGTTCCATGCTCGGGTGACTGGTCTTACGGCGGAGGGACAGAAATTTGATGAGGCGACGCTGGTCAAGGACTTGTCGCTACAGGGCGCCTTGATTACCCTGAGACACAGTCCCCGCATGCAATCGGAACTACAAGTGACCATGGAAACTCCTACGGCGGACGGGCTGCAGGCCATGCAATTGCGGGGCTATGTTGTACGGATTGAAGAAGGCGCAGAAAAAGGAACGACGGCCGTCGGCGTCGTATTTACGGAATAAACTTCGTTCAGGCGAACTACCGATAAAGAGTCTTCGGCCAACCTATTTTAAATCCTGAATCTTCTTGTCTAGGTGTGCCAGCGCTGCTTCCAGAGACTTCCGGTGATTTGGATTCGTAGCTACCTGGAGATCGTTTTGTATGCGAGTGCGCGAGAGCTGTAAGTCGCGCTTTTCAGTATCGCGACGAACCTGCTCCGCAGTCTTTTGCGCTTTACTCTGGGCTTCCATTACCGTCTTCTTCAGTTCGACCTGAGCTTCTACATCCTTGCTTTCCCATCCTCTTGCCATAGCTCCTATTTTCGCACAGTTACGCCTCGGGAACGAAGATTCAATTCATAATTTGTTCGGAGGGTCTAAACGATTGCGGCGCGGCGTTTTGGTGCCGTCCTTTGGCCTGGGACAACGGCTTTAATCGAGTCTTCCGCCAACCGCGCGAAGCGTTCGGCAAAAAGCCCGTCGAAGGAAAATTCGGCATTATGGCCTTCCCACCGGATGTGCAGAAGCCAGCGGTTCAGCAGGGAATCCACGTAGACAGCCGAAATCTCCGGTGTCGGGATTACCAGCAGCGGATCGAAATTCTTGTCGAGCGCCCAGATATGGGCGCTCGATATGAATAAGCGAGCCTGGGTTGACGGCGCGTTGCCTGGTTGATACTCTCCGCCGCTGACCATCGTGCTGGCGCCCAGCTCACGCGCCTTGCGATCCGTTTCCGACTCAAGTTCAGGCGGTGGCAAGAGGATCGAAGCAACAAAAAGCGCCATTCCCGCGAGCGGCACAACGATCCCCGTGACCCAGCCTACCCAGAAACTCAGGGGCAGAACGACCAGAGCCGCGCCAAAACAACCCAGCAGGAAACGGAAGATCGACCAGGAACTTTCACTCCGCTGAAATTTCAGCAAACGCGGGAACCTCTGCAGAAGCAGGAAGAGACCCGCTCCCACCAAATGCCTCAAACGCCGGAACAGGTTCTCAGGCGCTGTAGAAACTATTGTTGTGGGTGTCGTGCTCATAGGTCTATGCGCCCTATTCTACATCACCTGGCAAGACGTTCTGCATCAATCCAAAGTTACATTCTGCTAGTCGAGCAGTTGCGTGACTACACCTTGGACGCCAAGCACGAGCCCAGACCTTGCCCCGGTGGGCTTCCCGCTGTCCCAGACGAGTGTCCCGTTCACGAACACCTTCTCGATTCCCTTTGAAAGGAGGGAAGGGTGCTCAAACGTCGAACGATCGATCACGGTTTCGGGGTCGAATAGCACCAGGTCCGCAAACGCTCCCTCCCGGATGATTCCCCGGTCCTGCCAATTGAGCCTTTTCGCAGGCAACGAGGTCATCTTGCGGATTGCTTCGGCGAGGCTCAGCCAATGTCTTTCACGCACATAGACGCCAAGTACCCGCGGAAAGGTTCCGGCGCCCCGGGGATGCGAGGAATTGATACCTCCGTCACTTGCGACCATGACCCACGGCTGCTGGTAGAAGGCCCGGATGTCACTTTCAATCATGGTTTGCCCGATAACCGTCGCTTCCGTATTCGACCTGTCTCCCTCATGGATCAGCCGAATATACATCTCGACGTCAGAAATCCTGTTTGCTGCTGCCAGGGCTGCCAGTGTCTGATTTTCATATGACTTGTTGGGTCGAAACTCGGTGATTGTCAGATGCGAGGCTCCCCCGATATCGTCCAGGGCCTTCCTCACGCTCGATGGATTGTCATATTGTTTATCAGGAACGAGTACCTTCAGATTGGACTGCCAGGCATCGTATGGGTAGCAATCGGCAAGAAAATCAACCCCGCGCATTCGTGCGTCTTCAATCACCTTTATATACTGCGGAGCCTTTCCCCAGACGCTTACAGTCCCAAGCTTGATGTGCGAATGCTCGATGGGAATGTGCGCTTGTTCACCAATCGCAATTTCTTCCCGTAACGCCTCAAATGACTTGTCTGCTTCGTCACGAATGTGGGTCATGTAGATTCCGCCGCGCTCTCGGGCAACCCTGGCCATCGCTACCAGTTCTTTTGTTTCCGAATAGCTTCCAACTTCATATTCAAGGCCCGAAGACAGTCCGAGCGCCTGGTTATTCATGGCCTCACGCATGAACATTTCCATCTGCTGGATTTCTTCCGGTTTGGCCACCCGCTTGAAGTCCTTACCCATGACCCGCTCACGGATGGTCGCGTGCCCTGCAAAAACGCCTACGTTGAGTGCGGCAGGATATTGCACCTGCCTACGCACCCATCCAATCAGAGGCCACGGAGAATCTCCGTCTGCTCCAACCACGAGAGAGGTGATCCCTTGTGAAATCTGGGTCTCCGCCAGGGGATCTTTCTGCAGTTCGTCGGTCGAGTGGTTGTGGATATCGATAAATCCGGGAGATAAGACCAGGCCCTTCGCGTCGAGCGTCCGTTCGCCTTTTTCCGGCCTTAGTTCACCCACGGCTGCGATACGTCCGCGGAGGACGCGTACACTTGCCTTCCGCAGTGGCGCTCCGGTGCCGTCCGCCACCTGGGCGTTGACGATCAAGAGCGAGCCTTGTTGTTCAACCGAGCGCAAGGAGATGAGTGGAGTAGCTAGGAGAGTCGCCCACGAAACGATCCCAATCCATTTTCGACAAGACATAATGAACGTTTTCCCCTGATTCGAATACAAGTCGCTGAAGGAATGGCGAAAGCGAATAGAAGATATCACGGAGCTGAACGTTGCGTGCGGCCCCGTTTTTTCCGCACATCATTGCGTTAACATACCTCGCTTGTGGTAGGCTGATGCCGAGCACACCTTGGCCAGCATATCTATCAAAGATTCTGTTCTTTAAGTGAATTTAACCAGGAGGGAGACTTCCCATGAAAATTCGCCGATTGTCGTCACTTCTTCTTGTACCCGTTGCGGGGATCGTGCTCGCATCCTGCGCAACCCCATATCACCAGCAGGAAGAACGATACGTTTTTATTGCGTCGAACATCAACCTGCCGTACTGGCAGGAAGCGCAGGCCGGCCTTCAGGATGTAGCCAAGCAAATGGGGGTAAAAGCGGAGCTTGACGGTCCTGAGAAATTCGATGCGCAGGCCGAACTCGATGCATTCAAGAAAGCCGCGGATTCCAAGCCTTCCGGCATTCTGGTTTCTGTTGCCAAACCCGAACTATTCCAGGATGCCATCAATTCGGCGATCGCCGTCGGTATCCCCGTTATTGCCGTTGACGCGGACGCACCTGATTCGAAGCGGGTTCTCTTTATCGGCACAGATAACTACCGGGCAGGACAGGAAAGCGCCAAGCGTATGGCTCAGATTCTGCAAGGCAAAGGCTCGATCGTTCTGATTGTTCTGGGAGGCCAGCAGAATATCGAAGAGCGCTTGCGCGGAGTAACCGACACCCTCAAGAAATTTCCGGACATTAAGGTCGTACAGACCATTGACGATAGCGGCGACCCGCGGGTGGCCAACGACAGCACTTCGAACCTTCTCCACGCAAAGACGAAAGTAGATGGGATTCTGTGTCTTGAAGCTTCTGGCGGCGAAGGTGCCGCAGAAGCCGTGCATCGGCAGGACATGGATGGCAAAATCTCCATCGTGGCGTTTGATAAGGATCCCGAAACACTGGAATGGATTGAGCGGGGAGTGATCACGGCAACTGTCGCGCAAAAGCCGTATGTCATGGCGTATTACGGTTTGAAGTTTGCCGACGATCTGCATCACAACGCGGTGCACGAGTTCAAGGATTGGCGCACGGCGCCGACGCCACCCAGCCCAACGTGGGTAGATACCGGCACCGCAGTCATTGACAAGAGCAACGTCAAGACGTTCCGCGAGGCTCTCGCGGCGCATCCAAAGCCAGTCATTTAGGGTCAAGAAATTACTAGAGCACGACTTCGGTAAGCGCTTTATGCGCGAGGCTTCTGGCGCCGGCCTTTCCGGCAAGCACAAGTTCTGCCCATTCGGCCGCCGCCTGAGAAATGCGGACTGCCTCACTCGTGAGTGATTCCGGGCCCCCTGAGTCCGAGTTGCCAAAAAAGATGCGTTCCATGGGAGCCGAGGCAATCATCCGGTTTTTTGTGTACTGCCCGGGAACGGCCATAAACATCGGATGTCCACGACGGTAGAAGCGGATCTCGATGGGATCTACCTTGAACTCCGGCAGACATCCCTGGAAATCCTCCAGGACCTTGCCGGCCAGCGTCTTGCAGGTATCCACTTCGAGCAGTGTTGCACGTTCCGATTCGCGTAACGGAGTGTAGAAGGTCAGGATGTTGTATTTCGGTTTGTACCCGGGAGTATTGCGGATCGTCCAATCGGCCACGATGAAATCAGTAAAGGACTTTCCCGGGCACCAGTTGTCATATCCCTTCCGATAGACCGGCTTGTCAAAGATCATGTTGATCATGGGATACGGGGCATAACGCATCTGCAGCATCGCCTGCTTTTGTGCAGCCGGCAACTCCGGAACCATCCGCGCCGTAATCATCTTGGGGGTGCACATGATTGCCACTTTCGCGGATACGGTAAACGCCTTGCCACCCTGGATATAGGTGGCTCGTACTCCACCTGCTTCCTGCCTGACGGCTACTACGGTAGCGTCACTCAACATTCGTCCGCCATATTGCGGTTTCATCACTTCCACGAGTTTGTGGGTGATGCATCCCAGTCCTCCCGGGAGAATTACGCGCTGATCATCTGCCCCCGTCAGCAGGTAATAGGCGTCGAACATCCCGATAAATGCGGAAGTATCTTCCGTCCGCGCCCCCCAGTTTGACGGGCCGAAAGCGTTCCACCATTTCGTCAGCTCGGGCGTATAAGCCGCGAGCACTTTTGAAAAGGGTTCACTGTCGAGTTCCAGCATCCTGCCTTTGACATCCGTTTTCAGAACATCATCGCGAAATGTCTTCAGGCTGGCGATTGCCTCCTTCGAATAGGGCAGATGATCCAGTCCAGCCTTCCAGGGGTCGGCGGTATACACCCCGTTGTCAATCACCGGGTCAGGCATGGCCACAAACGGCATGTCCACGCCAATTTCTCTTGCCAGTTTGTCTCCCTCGTCTCCCCTGTACCCGTACGCAGACCCCGTTCCATAGACTTGTCCTTCAAACTCCTCTTCGTAGGCATTACCCCCGAAATGTTCCTCTTTCTCAAGTAGCAGCCAGTCTCGTCCGCGGAGAAAGTATGCCGCCGACAGTCCTGCGACTCCCCCACCGATGATCAGTACATCCACTTTCTTTGAAGAGTCTGGCCTGGGGAAAGAGTGCCCGTCACGAAGTTCATGGACAATCTTGAAATGATCGCCTTCAACGGTTGTTAGAGGGGTCTTGTTTTCAGGTTCAGCAAAAAGCGCCTTTTCAATCGGACATCCGGCGGCGATCGAACCAGCGACGGTAAATTTGATGAAATCTCGACGTGTGTGGGACATGGATCGAATTCCTCCTGAAACCTACGGTTGTTCGAGAAGCTCCTGCGGCTGTTCGCCGACTGTTCGCACGCGAATCCGGTACCAGATCGACGATCAGCAGCACGGAAACAGCGAAAATAAGAGTGGAGATGGCGTTAATCTCGGGCGTAATTCCCCTGCGAAGGCGGGCAAATATTTCAAGTGGAAGCGTATTGTCACGCCCGATGAGAAAGAACGTCACCGCAATCTCATCCATCGACAGTGTGAAGATCAGCAACCCAGCAGCGATGAGAGAAAGCTTCAGATTCGGCAGTGTGACGCGCCAGAACGTCTGCCACGAATTCGCGCCAAGGTCGAGAGAGGCTTCTTCCTGTGCACGATCGAGTTTCTGCAGCCCGGCAAAAAGTTCGGTAGTCGCGACGGAAATCAAGGCCGTACCGTGTCCCAGAAATACAGTCCAGAGACTCAGCCGGATGCCGGAGAAGACGGCGAACATCAGGAGAGAAAGCCCGGTGATGATTCCTGGCAATATCAGAGGCAGCAGGACGACGCGGCGAAACAGTGCTTTGCCCGGGAAGTCGGCCCGATCCAGCGCCAGAGCGGCCAGTAAACCGATTGTCAACGACAGTAGCGACGGCTCCGCCAGCCACGATGAGACTGTTCACGACCGAATCCCAGATGGCGCCGTCGGCAAATAATTGAGCGTACCAGGCAAATGTGAGATGTTTCGGAGGGAATCCCCCCACGCCGTCGCGGTTAAAGGAATAGAGCACCAGTACCGCGACCGGCAAATAGAGAAATGCAAATACCAGCAGGGCATAGCCCCGGAGTATCGGGTTTTGGCGCGCGCTTTGGGGATTCTTGGTCATGTAAAGGACCAGCGCTTTTCGAGCCGTTCCGTCAGAAACAGAAGCGAAACGGTCAAAAGTAAAATGCAGACGGAAATGGCTGCACCGAGTGGCCAATCGAACGCCGCGCCAAACAGGTTCTGCACGATATTCGCGATCATGACGCTTGAGGGCCCGCCGACGAGAATCGGTGCCAGAAAATCGCCGAGCGACAGGAGAAACGCAAACGTTGCACCCGCCAGAAGTCCCGGCAGCGACAGGGGCAGAATGACGCGGAAGAATGTAGTCCGCGGCGAGGCACCGAGATCGTGCGAGGCTTCAACCAGGCTTCGCGGGATATGTTCAAGTGACGCATACAGGGGCAGGAACACGAACGGTGTGTAAATGTGCGTCAACATCAGAACGACGGCGAATGGACTGTAGAGCAGGAAACCGACCGGCTCTGTTGTGATGTGAAAATACTGCGAGGAAGCTGTTCAGCACACCCTCGGATCCGAGGATCGTCTTCCAGGCGTAGCCGCGTACCAGGTAACTGATCCAAAGCGGAATAATGACCAGCTGATACATCAGTTCTTTCCGGCGTCCGCTGTGAAACGACATGTAATAGGCCAGCGGATATCCGAGCATCAGGGATAGTAGCGTGACACTGGCGGCGATTCGGATCGAGCGAAACAGGACTTTGAGATAAATCCGGTTCTCGAAGAGTCTCGCGTAATTCCGGAGATTCCACTCGTGGACCAGCATCCCGTCGCGAACCATCCAGAAGCTGTGTAGCAGCATGAGCGCATACGGGACGAGAAGAAAGATCGCGACCCAGAGCAAAGGAGGGACGCTGACTAGCGCCTTGTAGGCACGTGAGTGCATCATCGGTCAGCCTTCCTGTCGTTTACAGGAACTGCGGCGCTTGGGAGGAAAGAGAATTCGTGCTCGCCCGTGACAAGCCCGCGTGATGGGATTCGGGCGCGAATCGAGAGTCCTCCACACTCGAGTGCGAGCATTTCGCTGGCGCCGGTAAAAACCTGCTCGACGACTCTGGCGCGGAAGGAAACGAGACCCGGCTCTGCGCGTGTCTCCGACGACAGGCGGATCGATTCTGGCCGCAGGGAAAATAGCTGAACGCCATCTGGCAAGTGCGTCGTCCAGCAAAGCGCGCCCCACGTCGCCTGCCCACGCCGTATTTCCGCCTTGATGACATTTGTCTGCCCAATGAACTCCGCAGTGTATACCGTGGCGGGTCGTTCATAGATCTCTCGCGGAGAGGCAATCTGCTCCAGTTCTCCGTTCCTCAGCAGCGCAATCCGGTCCGAAAGCACCATCGCCTCGTCCTGATCATGAGTGACAAAGAGAAAGGTGATTCCGAGTTCTCGTTGCAGTGATTTCAATTCTGCCTGCATCTGTTTTCGCAGATTGGCATCGAGCGCTGATAACGGCTCATCGAGTAGCAGCAGTTGCGGCCGATTGACGAGCGCACGGGCGAGCGCAATCCTCTGCTGCTGTCCTCCGCTGAGCTTTGCCGGTCGACGCTGGGCAAATTCCTCCATCTTCACCATGCGCAGCGCATCGAGGACTCTCCCTGGGATTTCACCAGTGGCAGTTCCGGTAACACGCAGGCCATAAGCGACGTTTTCCTGAACGTTTAAATGCGGAAACAACGCGTAGTTCTGGAAGACCGTATTCACTTTCCGCTTGTAGGGTGGGAGCAAATCCAGCCGCGATCCTCCCATCCATACTTCGCCCGTACTTGGCTGCTCGAACCCGGCAATAATCCGTAATAGAGTTGTTTTTCCCGACCCGCTCTCACCGAGGAGGGTCAGAAATTCTCCCGCCGCAACCTCGAGAGAAATATCTTTCAGTACTTTTTGGTTGCCAAACTGTTTGGCAACGTTTCGCACCTCGAGGGAGTCGTCGCTCCGGGCGCTCGCCGGATGCAACTCGCTGATTGGCGGACGGGAAGCTGCCGGCTTCACTGTGCGGCTTTGACCTCATTCCAGATCTCGATGTACTTCGCGCGACGCGGCACATCTTGCCAGAAATAAATTCTTTGCATGTAGGCATCCGGATCGTCCAGATGAAGACTTTGTCTCTCTTCTGCGGTCATGAACTGCGCAGCTCCGGGATTCGCCGGAGTGTAATGCGTGACGTCACTCACTTTTTTCTCTGTCTGTGCCTGGATCATGTAATCCAGAAACGCATAAGCGAGTTCCTTATGCGAACTGGCCTTTGTAATCATCAGGTGATCGATCCATCCCGTTGTGTTTTCCCGGGGGATGGTCTCGGCAATCGGGAAATTGGCTGCTTTTAGCTGGTTGGTCATGAGCGGCCAGCCCATGGCTGCGATCACTTCGTGATTTTCAAACAGGTTGGTCAGTTCACCCCCCGTTGACCAGATTTTCCGGATATTCGGCTTCAGTTCGATCAGTTTCTGTTTTACGGCGGTCAGTTGATCATCGTTCAGATTATAAAGTTCGGAAGGATCAGGCTTGTCGTATCCGAGAACCTGGGCAGCCATGTATACCGTCGACAGATCATCCCAAACGGAAAGCTTCCCTTTGAATTTTGGATCCCAGAATATCGTCCAGGAATCGGGGGGTTTCGCAAAGGAGGCTGTGTCATAGAGCAGCGGATTCGGGCCCCACATGAACGGCACTCCGAATGTTTGCCCGCCCGCTTTCACCAGCGGCAGGTCCCGGAGCCTTGGTGCCAGTTCCGTGTAGTTCGGGAGTTTGGCTAGATCGAGCGATTCCGCCAGGCCCGTGTGTGCAATGGAACTGGCCACATCGCTTGACGGGGAGATGACGTCGTAATTCGAGGCGCTTCCGCCGCGTAATTTCGCAACCAGGTCATCGCTCGACCCCATGTAGGAAGCGGTGACTTTGCAATGATGAGATTCTTCGAACGCTCGAATAAACGACGGGTCTGCGTAACCTTCCCAAACCAGCAAGCTCAGAGATTCTACTTTCTTCTGGCAGGAACCCAGGGCAAGGGCGCACAGTCCCAGCGCCGCGATTTTCCACATGCTGCTAGTTGTTTTCCGCTTCATAGACAATTTTTCCGCCTGCGATCGTGATTTGTACCTTTGTTTCACCGATTCCGTGGGGATCAATCTCGAAGATATTCCGATCGACAATGATGATGTCCCCGACCTTGCCTGTTTCAATTGAGCCCTCGGTCTGTTCACGGCGGCCCGCATACGCGGCATTGATGGTGTAGCCGGCGACTGCCTCGGGCACTGTCAGGTCGCTCGGACGGCACGAATCCGCCGGCTGGTTTCCCATCCTGCGTTTGACGTGTTACAGCCGTCTCCACTCCTTCCCAGGGATTTAATGTGACGATCGGCCAATCACTCCCAAACGCGTAGCGTCCGCCATCTAAAGAAATGCTTTTCCATACCCAGGCTCGCCCAGCCCTGTCCGGACCGAGGTTGCGCGCCCAGACATCGAGCGTGTCGGCATCCGGATAGGAATGCAGCGGTTGCATGCTGGCAATTACGCCGAGTTTCCCGAACCGTGCAATATCGCTGGGATCAATCGTTTCCACATGTTCAATTCGCGGACGGGCACCCTTGGTATGGTTTTGCTGCTGGGCCATTCGATACGTATCAAGCGCTGTGCGCACGGCGGAATCGCCGACGGCATGCGTGAAAAGCTGAATGCCGCGCTTGTCGAGTTCGCGAACCGCGTATTGATATTTCGGCAATTCCCAGAAGATTGCGCCCTGTGTGGTGGGCTGGTCGGAATAAGGGGCAAGCAAAGCCGCCGTATGTGTTTCGACTACACCATCGAGCATCATCTTCACGGCACCCGCATCAATCCACGCGTCGTGATATTTCTTGCGCGCACTTTCGATCGCCACAAGATCTTCCTGGCGCAGTTCGTAGGCGTCGAGCCTGTAGGACACATAAAAGCGCACGGTCAGTTGTTGGTCCTGCCGGAGCCCGGCGAGCAGCGACAGCAGTTCAAAATCTCCGCCCGCACTATGCACGCGGGTGATGCCGTTTTGATTCGCCCATTTGATTCCTGCGCGAAGCGCTTTCAGTTTGTCGACATCCTCGAGTTTCGGCATGACTCCGGTGATCAGACTGTCCGCGTCTTCCTTGAGCGCACCGGTTGGTTCACCGGTCGCCGGGTCATGCACGATGAATCCGTTTTTGGGGTCTGGCGTGTTCTTGTTTACTCCTGCAAGTGCCAGTGCCTTTGAATTTACCCAGGTACTGTGACCGTCATATCCTTCAAGGAATACAGGGCGATCCGGAAAAAGTTCATCGAGATACCGTTTATCGGGAAGAGCCACCTCTCCAAACACGGCATAATTCCATCCACGCCCGAGGATCCAGGAATTTCCGGGGTGTTCCGCGGCGTACTGTTTTAAACGCTTTTGAATTTCCTCAATCGTCGTCAACCCGTCCAGGCTTACCTGTCCGAGCGCAACGGATCCTTCAAGGAAATGAACATGGCAATCCGTAAACCCGGGAAGGACCAACTTGCCGCCGGCATCGATCACATGCGTTCCGATGCCCCGCATTTTTCCGACAACCTCATCCCGGCCCACGGCTACGATTTTTCCATGGCGTATGGCTACGGCCTGTGCCCACGGCATTTGAGGGTTAAGGGTATACACCTTGGCGTGCAGGATCAGAATGTCCGCCGGAGCAATGCGCGCCGACTGTTGCGCTGCACTTGGGGAAGTGACTGCCATCACAGCGATAGCAATCCGCAACAGGTTATGAAACCAGCGGTAGTCCATCTGCACCTCACTGCGCGGCGGTGTTGTGCCGCAGCGCAAAAACATAATTCAAAATGTGGGCGGCGTATTTACCCACAGAATCCAGGCTTCGGAGCGCCCTGGATTCCTCCAGCGATGCGGCGTCGTGCTTTCGAAGTACAGGCTGTCTCCGGTTTTTAGCCGGTACTTCTCTCTCCTGTCGAGAGAGATTTCGAATTCACCGCGCAGTACGTGAAGAAATTCTTCACCTTCATGAGAATAGGATTCCCCACTACCGCCGCCCGGTTTGATTCGAAACAGGTGCGGCTCCATCGCCGTATTTCCCCAGGCCAGGAGTTCCATCCGGACTCCCGGCGAAGTTTCCAGAATCTTGCGCTGCGACGGTTTCACGTGCCGCTCGAAGGCGCCGTGGGTTTCAAACAGCGGAATGATGTTGGTTTTATAGAAGCGGGCAATCCGGCGCAGCGTGGCGATGGAACATTTCATCTGCCCGCGTTCAAGCGCGCTCAGAAACCCGACAGAAACACCGGTAGCGTTTGCTACCTGGGCGAGCGAAAGTTTTCGGCGCAGCCGTATGCGTCGAAATTTTTGTCCGGGAAGCTGCGGGACATTTGCTGGCGCTCTGACCACTCCCTGCTTTTTCAGAACGTGCACGATCGCGGTCGGATTCAAGCCTCGCGCGCGTCTCAGGAAAATTGCTCGCTGCAGCAAGCGCACGTCCCGGTCGGAGTACAGCCTGTAACGGCTCTCTGTGCGCGTCGGAACTACCAGGCCAAGCGCCTCCCATGCGCGTAACGCAGAGGAGGAAATGCCCAGACGCTGGGCGACTTCACTGATACGCAGCAATCGCCTGGCTGACAATTTTTCCGATGCATTTAACAAATTCTTTCTACTTGACACGGATGCCGGCTTTCTCTAAGTTTGCTGGATTATAGTAAGGTTTCCTCAAGGGTAGCAACAAAGAAGAGAGTAACCAGGGAAGCTTTCTTCGGGAATAATAGGGGTGAGTTAAATGATCCGATCTCTGCGCCTGTTGCAGTTGAAATCCGTTTGTTGTTCCTCGATCCTTCCGGGTTTTCTCCTTGCTCTGACTCTTTTCCTCCTCAGCCCAGTCTTGAACGCCCAAAGTACGGGTGGCCGTATCCGTGGAACGGTTACCGATCCGAGTGGCGGTGCTGTTGCGGGAGCGGATGTCTCGTTGATTAACGAGGCGACCAATACCACGCGTAAGACGCAGACCAGTCCGAACGGCGAATACCTGTTCCTCGAAGTGCCGGTGGGCAGCTACGAAGTGGACGTCAATCAGGCCGGTTTTAAGAAGTTCGAGCGAAAGGGCATTGTGCTGGTCCTGAACGAAATCGCCAGCGTTGATATCGCGTTGACCGTCGGCGGTTCGACAGAGACCGTCGAGGTGAGTGGAGCCCCTCCGGTCATTGACACCACGACAACCCAGCTCGGCGCGGTCATGACCGACCAGTCCGTGCGCGAACTCCCGTTAAGCACCAGAAACACCTATCAATTGCTCCAGTTGCAACCGGGTGTTCAGTCGCAGCTTGGCGCGGACCTGTTCTATGGAAGCAACAACCCTGGCGTGGTGTCGGTCAACGGAGGTCGCGGCCGATCGAACAACTACATGGTAAACGGAGGAGATGGCAACGACATCTTCGTGAACGGACCCGCCATTCAGCCTTCACCGGACGCGATTGAGGAATTCCGCGTTTTGACCAACACCTTTGACGCGGAGTATGGCCGGAACTCGGGTTCTGTCGTTAACGTTGTAACAAAGTCGGGCACAAATTCGATTCACGGCGATGTCTACGAGTTCTTCCGTAACAAAGTGCTGAATACAAAGGGATTCTTTGATCCGGCAGTTCCCGATTACAACCAGAACCAGTTTGGTGCAACGCTGGGCGCCCCGATCAAGAAGGACAAGACGTTCATTTTCCTGTCGTATGAAGGAAATCGTCTGCGACAGGGAATATCCTCCGGGCAGGTTTACCTGCCCACGGCTGCCGAAGCCGGGGGCAATTTCTCCGGCGTCCTGCCAACGAATCCCGACGGATCGCAATCATTCGGTGGGGCGATCAGCGACCAGTATTATGCGAACGCAATCACTAGCCGACCCGGATGCACGAATGCTCTGAGCGCGATCTCGCCCGGCGCGGCTTCCGCCCTTACCGCACTCGCGAATGGAACATCGACGAATGCGGTTCCCTATAGTGCTCTTTTCCCAACCGGCCAGATTCCGACGGCGTGCTTTGATCCGACGGCTCAAGCTCTTTACAAAAACTATGTCGCGCCGGTCGGAACCGGGGTTGTTTCCTACACCCCCAAGCTCGTAGAAAACGATAATCAGGCCACGGTGCGGTTTGACCACAATTTCACACCGTCGCAGCATTTTACGGCCTACTACTACTACAACACCGTCGATCAGACGCAGCCTTTCTCGAATTTCCAGGCAGCAGGAGCGAACATTCCCGGTTTTGGTGGAATCTTCAACACCCAGGTCCAGCAGGTAAACGTGAGTGAAACCTCCACGATTGGCTCGACTGCAGTGAATGAAGTGAGATTCAACTTTTTCCACGAAGCCCAGCCGCAACTGAATCACCCCGTCAATACGCTGGCCAGCCTGCACGATTCATGTGGCACCTATGTGCCCGCTGCCAATTGCTTCGCGGATCCGAATAATCCTAGTTCTGGCATTACGACGAACATTCCTGGTCGCGAAGGTGTGCCCTTTGTGAGCGTTGCGGGAGGATTCGCCATCGGAAATAACTTCGAAGGGGAATTGCCGCAGACAGGAAATACCTACCAGGTTTCCGACAACTACAGCAAGGTTCTCGGACATCACAGCCTCAAGTTTGGCGTGGATTTCCGGGTGCAGAAGTTTAATCAGTTTCTCTATTACAACATCAACGGAGATTTCGCATTTAATGGCGGCGGCTCAGGCGACTGCGGTCACAGCCAATGATGCGTACCCGAATTATTTTCTTGGTGTGCCCTCATCGTATTCACAAGGCGCCGCGCAAGGTCTCAACCTGACGAATTACGGCTTGTATCTGTTTGCCCAGGACAGCTGGAAGATCAAGCCCAATCTCACCTTGAATTACGGATTGCGCTGGGAACTGAATACCCCCTATGTGGACAATGCAAAACCGGCTGCAAACGTTCCGGCCCGGGCAGGACACGACGCAATACCCCTGCTGGCTGTCAGCCACAAGTGCTGCTGGCCTGGGAACCACTCCAGGATCTTGCGCGCCGGGTTCTGCGAATTATGCCTATTTTCCGACCGGACTCGTCTTTCCCGGTGACAAGGGTGTGCCGCAAGGTCTGACGGCAACCTACTACAAGGCCTTCGCACCCAGAATCGGCCTGGCCTATAGTCCGACGTGGTCAAGCGGCCTGCTCGGGGCACTTACAGGAGGCCCAGGCAAATCGACAATTCGCGGCGGATTCGGACTGTTTTACAACCCGATCGAACAACTGGTCATGGAGCAATTCAGTGCTGAGCCACCGTTCGGAATCAGCGCGTTTAACTCGAACCCAATATTTAATACGCCTTTCATCGGGCAAAACGGAGTTCAGGTACCGAACCCGGCAGGCGGTATCATCACCCAGACTCCCTTCGACACCCTGTTTTGATCCGTCGGGACCGGCTGGTTGCGTGGATTGGTCCACGTTTCGCTCCATTCTGCTCTACGGAGAATTCCAGGGTCACCTTCGCACCCAATATGCGGAGCAATATAACCTGACTCTCGAGCGGCAATTGTCCGCTTCGATGCTGCTCAGAGTTGCCTATGTCGGCACACAGGCCCATCGCCTGCTTTCTTCGCAGGATCTTGATTATGGAAATTCACAAACCTGCCTGGACTTGAATACGTATATCGGAGCAGGCACTTGCGGTACCTTCGGCTCGGACTCTCAATACCAGGTCACGCTACCGGCGGGCGCGACTTTCCACATGCCGTATATTCCAGGTCCAACGCCAACGTCTCCCAATATTCCTTGTCCCTACGGCAATCCTCACAATCCTGCTGCCTGCGTGATTACAACAACGGCTCCGACGCCGATTAATCTGGTTGGACTTCGTCCGTACAGTTCGCCGAACTGTAACCCATATACAGGCTCGGGCTGCCCGTCTGACGGAGTACCCCTGTTCAGCAACATATTTGCCGAAAATACCAATGCCAACTCGAATTACAACGGTTTGCAGGTTTCCGTTGAGCGGAACTTCTCGAAAGGCTTGATGTTCCAGGCTTCCTATACCTACAGCAAAGCCATCGATCAGGGCGCTTCATTCGAGAACGAATTAAACCCCGTCAATCAGGCGGCCACGCGTGGTTTGTCGCTGCTTGATGCAAAGAACCGGTTCGTCTTTAGTCCTGTTTGGCAGCTTCCGATTCCTAAAAAGGACGGATTTGCGGGGAAGATCGCGAACGGCTGGCAAGTTTCTGCCATCATCACCTATCAGAGCGGATTTCCCATTCGCACCCAGGACCAGAACGACTCCGAACTTCAGTCTTCCATTTTCTTTGAGTCCACAAATACTCCGTACAACACACAGCCGGTGCTGCAGCGCCTGAACCCCAAAACCACTTCCGGGAACTACTGGTTTAACCCGAATCAGTTTTGCGACCCTGTCGTTTCGACCTCTTGCCCGCAGAATCTCGGTACGTACGGCAATACGCCGCATGCCCTGTGCTGCGGTCCAGCCCTGAGCAACACCGACCTTGTGATTGCCAAGACGACACCGCTTTCTGAACGGTTTAGCACAGAGTTCCGGGCGGAATTCTATAACGCCTGGAACCACACCGAATTCAAGAACCCCGATGGCAATTTCACGGACTCGACGTTCGGGCAGATATTACAGGCGAGAGACCCGAGAGTCATGCAGTTCGCTTTGAAACTGATGTTCTAAAGCTGGCATAGGAAGTGGCTGGGCGCAGTCCGCGAGGGCTGCGCTTTTTGCTGAGAAATTAGAATTCCGGCAGGCGGTTTTACCTCGCTGACTTAGGTGATTATCGCGGAAAGGCGTAAACTGGTAGTCGTAATTTTCCCCAATCCGCGGAGTTTTCCTCGCTGATACTGACCGCAGGGAACAGACCTGCCCCAGATGACCTAAGGAAGGCCAAGCTGGACGGAGTACCAAATGCACGAAACCTTACAGAAGGAACTCGCTCTTTACGAGAAGCGCACACCCAAATCTGCCGCAGCTCACAAAAAAGCTGAAAAGCGGATTCCCCTCGGAGTTGCCAGCAACTACCGTGCCTACGATCCGTATCCGATCTTCGTTGCCGAAGGTCGTGGCAGCAAGATCACCGACATCGATGGAAATGAGTACATCGATCACAACCTTTGTTTCGGTACTCTGATGGCTGGTCACACTCATCCTGCCATCGTCAAAGCGATTAAGGATATCGTGGATCGCGGCACCACCTTCGGTATGCCGCATGGCATGGAGACAGAACTGGCCGAAGAAATTTGTGCCCGCTATCCGGTTGAGATGGTTCGCTTCGGCTCGAGCGGCACGGAAGCCACCATGCACGCGGTCCGTATTGCTCGCGCAGCCACTGGCCGCGACATCCTCCTGCGGTTTGAAGGCGGCTACCACGGTCTGCACGACAGCGCTCTGGTCAGTGTGAAGCCAAAAGAAGAAGATTTCGGCGACATAAACGCGCCTAATTCCGTACCGGGCGGACTTGGAGTGATCAAGGCGGTCCTCGATAACGTCACCGTCGCGACCTACAACAATCTGCCCAGTGTTGAACATCGCTTCAAACAGTTTCCCGGGAAAATCGCTGCGATCATCCTTGAACCGATCATGATGAATGTCGGCGTTTGCATGCCGCAACCGGGCTTTCTTGAAGGCTTGCGGGAAATCTGCACGAGGAACGGTGCCTTGCTGATTTTTGACGAAGTGAAGACCGGAGCCAAGCTCGGCTGGGGAGGTGCCAGCGAATTCTTCGGTGTGAAGCCCGACATGATCACCCTGGCGAAATCCATCGGTGGCGGTGTACCACTGGCTGCCTTTGGAGCCAGTCGTGAAGTGATGGATTTGATCGTCCAGCACAAGGTTTTCCACGGTGGAACCTACAATACCAATCGCTTTGCCATGGCAGCCGGCCTGGCCACGTTCCGCGAGGTTCTCACCCGCGAGAATTATGTTCACGTTGGCAAACTGAGCAAGAAACTGACCGACGGGTATCGGGCGATCGTCAAGAAAGCGGGAATCCAGGGCTACGTTGCCAGCGCCGGGGTGAACGGCGCGTTAATGCTCTATCCCGAGGAAATCCGCAACTATCGCGACTGGCTGAAAATCGACGTAGACCTCTGGCGGCAATTCTGGTTTGGCATGGTCAACCGCGGCGTTCTCGCCATGCCCTACTGGTGGGACGAACAGTGGACGATTTCGGTTCAGCATACAGAAGCCGACATCGACAAGCACTTGGCCGTCTTTGAAGAAATCGCTCCGGGCCTTGCAAAAGCGCAAAGCGAACGTGGCGTTGCCTTTGTCGGCGCAGCAGGGCACTAATCCCGGGAGCATTCATTGAGCAGCGAGGTCAGGACGAATCAGGGCGCAGTGGCTGGAACGGATGCCCAGCCACATCTGAAACGCGTGCTGGGACGGCGTGACCTCATCCTGCTTTTCGTCGTCGCCGTTTTCAACCTCAACGTTTTGCCTTCGATAGCTGCAAATGGCGGCGTCACCATCTGGCTCTGGATCATCTCTCTCGTTCTCTTTTTCTGGCCGCAGGGCATTGCCGTCATCGAACTTGCCCACCGCTATCCCGGCGAAGGCGGAGTTTATCTCTGGGCCAAAGAGGTTTTTGGCGACTGGCACGGATTTCTTTCCGGCTGGTGCTACTGGACCAACAACATGATGTACGTTCCGACCGTCATGCTGTACTTCGTTGGCGTTTCCGTCTTTGTTCTGGGACCGGGACACGAAGCTCTTGCCGACAATAAGACGTTCGCGCTGGCTGCTTCCGTCGTGCTCCTGGGAATTCTGGTTTTTCTGAACGTTGTCGGGCTGGGCGTTGGCAAATGGTTAAACAACCTCGGAGCCATCGGGACCTTTGTCGCAGCCTTCCTTCTGATGGGATTGGGTGTGGTGGTGTACCTGAAATTTGGCACAACCGTTCACTGGGCCGATTTCAAGATTCCTGCCAACCCCAGATTTGTCCTGAATTCTTTCGGGGTAATTTGTTTTGGTCTGGTTGGTTTGGAGCTTGCCTCGATCATGGGTGATGAGATCGAGAATCCTCGAAAGGTGCTTCCCGGAGCTGTTTTCTGGGGCGGATTGCTTTCTGGCTTGCTCTACATCGGTGCAACGCTCACGCTGCTGATCGCCGTCGACAAAAACAGCATCAGCGTCCTGCAGGGGATTGTGCAGGCGGTCAGTCACATGGCCGGACAGGTCAACGTGCCCTGGATCATCGTACCGTTCGCCTTTTTGTTGAGCATTTCGATCGCCGGTATTGGTTCCGCATGGCTTGGCGGTTCCGCGCGGATTCCCTTCGTCGCTGGTCTCGATTCCTACATGCCGGCGTGGCTTGGCAAGGTTCATCCCAAATATGCTACGCCGTATGCGGCGCTGATCGTCCACGCTTCTGTGTCCCTGATTCTCGTGGTTTTCAATTTTCTGGCAACTGGTGGCGTGCAGGAATCGTTCCAGTCCTTGCTCTCGCTCGCCGTTGTCCTGCAACTCGTTCCGTTCCTGTACATGTTCGCGGCCCTACTGAAGATTGCACTCGCAAGGGATTACGTTCGAGGTCACTACGGCAAAGGTACCTTGATTTTTGCTGGAATTAGCGGCTTCATCACGACAGTTCTCGGCATCGTGCTCGCCTTTTTCCCCGCCCAGCAGATCAAATCGGTCGCACGCTACGAATTCTGGATGTTTGGTGGAACAATCGGATTTATCGGCTTGGCTGCATTTTTCTTTTACATCTACGGAAGCCGCAAAGCCGCACAGAAACTGGCCGCGGCTTCCCGTGCCGCCTAGTGATTGAATTTGGAGGTTGTCCGTATGTCGAGTACAGCAAAAGTTACCGTCAAGACGTATCAGAACTACATCAACGGCCAATGGGTCGGCAGTTCTTCCGGTGAAACGTTTCCCGTTTACGATCCTTCTACGGAAGAGGTCATTGCGCAGGTGGCTTCCGCCACAGCGGCCGATGTCGATACAGCGGTCAAAGCCGCCCGCACTGCATTCGATTCGGGCCCCTGGGCGCAAACTACGGCTGTCGATCGTGGCCGCATTCTGTTCAAGCTCGCGGAGAAAGTTCGCCAAAACAGTGCTACGCTCGCCGAACTTGAATCCCGCAATTGCGGCAAGCCCATCGTGGAAGCCGAATATGACATCGCCGACGTTGCCAGCTGTTTTGAATATTACGGCGGTCTTGCCAACAAGGTTTCCGGCGCCGTGAATCCGGTACCGGCAAATGCACTGAGTTTCACGCTGCGCGAACCGGTCGGGGTCGCCGGCCAGATCATCCCGTGGAATTTCCCGCTGCTGATGGCGGCGTGGAAACTGGCACCGGCCCTTGCTGCAGGCTGTTGTTGCGTCTTGAAGCCGGCCGAACAGACGCCGCTTACCGCAATGGAATTTGCCCATTGGTTCGAAAAGGTTGGTCTGCCTCCTGGCGTCGTCAATATCGTGAACGGAATGGGCGAAGTCACCGGTGCCGCAATCGTTGCTCATCCCGGCGTCGACAAGATCGCCTTCACTGGCAGCGCCTCTGTCGGGAAACTTATTGTCAAAGGTGCTGCGGATACATTGAAGCGTGTCACCCTCGAACTCGGTGGCAAGTCTCCAAACGTGTTTTTTGCCGACGCCGATTGGGAAGCTGCCGTCGATGGCGCTCTTTTTGGTGTATTTATCAACCAGGGCGAAGTCTGTTCTGCAGGAAGTCGCATTCTTGTTGAAAAGAAAATTTACAGCAAGTTTGTCGAAGCCATGACCGAGAAGGCCAAGCGCATCAAACTCGGTCCTCCTCTCGAACGCGAAACAAAGATGGGCCCGCTCGTCAGCAAAGAGCAATACGACCGGGTATCATCCTATCTGGCACTCGGCAAGAAAGAGGCCAAGACCGCATCCGGCGGAGGAAGGCCGAAACAATTCGACAAGGGCTACTACGTCGAACCGACAATTTTCTACGACGTGGACAACAGTGCTCGTATTTCCCGTGAAGAAATTTTTGGCCCTGTTGCTACGGTCATTCCGTTTGAAAACGAAACCGACGCCATCCGCATTTCCAATGACACCCCGTACGGCCTTGCCGGAGCCGTCTGGACGCGGGATATTTACAAGGCATTCCGCGTCGTCAAGTCACTGCGTGCCGGAATCATCTGGGTCAATCACATGCAGCCGACCTATGTAGAAGCTCCCTGGGGTGGCTACAAGCAGTCTGGTTTCGGACGCGAGCTGGGTCCCTGGGGCCTCGAGGAGTATCTCGAGACCAAACAGGTCTTCGTCAATCTCGATGAAACCCCTATCGGATGGTACTAAGAATGATCTCAATTCCGCCCAATTTTGAAAGGGAAGAACGACATGGCTACAAAAACGATTCAGCTCCGAACCTCGATTCCTGGTCCGAAATCCAAGGCCTTACTCGGGCGCCGCGAAGCCGCCATTCCCCGCGGGCCTCAACTGGTCACGCCAATTTTCGCAGCCAAGGCGGAAGGCGCATGGATTGAAGACGTTGACGGGAATCGCTATCTCGACTTTGCCGGTGGCATCGGTTGCCTGAATGTCGGCCATCGTCATCCGCTCGTCAGCAAAGCCGTTCACGATCAGGTCGATCGCTTTCTCCATCTCTGCTTTGGCGTTACTCCCTACGAGTCCTACATCGCTCTGGCGGAAAAATTGAACGCTCTTGCCCCGATCAGTGGGCTGAAGAAAACGATGTTCATCAATTCCGGTGCGGAAGCCGTCGAAAATGCCGTAAAGATTGCGCGCGCGTACACCAAGCGTCCTGCGGTCATCGCTTTTGAAGATGCGTTTCATGGCCGGACTTTGCTGACGATGACGCTTACCAGCAAAATCGTTCCCTACAAGGCGGGATTCGCACCGTTTGCGCCCGAGGTATATCGCATTCCTTACGCCTATTGCTATCGCTGCTCGTACAGCAAGACGTATCCCTCCTGTGAAGTGTTTTGCGCGAAGCATCTTGAAGATACGTTTCGCCGTGTCGTTGCTGCTGATACTGTCGCCGCCATAATCGCGGAGCCGGTTCTCGGCGAGGGTGGTTTCGTCACTCCTCCGAAGGAGTTCTTTCCGGTCCTGCGCGAGATCTGCAACAAATACGGTATCGTTCTTATTGCTGATGAAGTGCAAAGTGGAATCGGACGCACCGGAAAATACTTTGCCATCGAACATACCGGCGTCGAGCCGGACCTCATCACGACGGCCAAGTCGCTCGGCGGCGGCATGCCCATCGCAGGGGTTACTGGCCGGGCGGAAATCATGGATGCCGCTCTTCCAGGTGGACTCGGCAGCACGTTCGCGGGCAATCCTGCATCCTGCGCCGCGGCTCTTGCCGCGCTCGAGGCCATTGAAAAGGACGGTCTTCTCGCCCGCTCAACGGCACTCGGCAAGCGGTTCGAGGAACGCGTGAAGGGTTGGCAGAAAAAGTGGTCGTTGATCGGTGACGTTCGCGTCTTGGGCGGAATGTGCGCCTTTGAACTCGTTCGTAATCGTGAGACCCGCGAACCTGCTGGAGCTGAAACGAAGGAACTTGCGCACTACGCTTACGAGCACGGACTCGTTACCATCACCGCAGGCACCTTGGGTAATGTAATGCGCATCCTCGTTCCGCTGGTGGTTACCGAGGAACAGTTTGAGGAAGGGATGGATGTGCTCGAGGCCGGTCTCGTTCACATCGCCGAATCCAAGCAGGCTGAAGTCTCTCACGCCTGAGGACGGCGAATCGCTAGGAATCGTTCGTGGCGGCCCCACCTTGGGGCCGCCATTTTCTGTACTGAACTCAATATCTTTTTTGGTCAGTACATTTATCATCTCCGATTTGGTATATCATTTCTGCACAACAGGGGTACTTCAGACCCTTCCGTTGCCACTCGCAAGTGACTGAGAGTCTGGGCAAAGGAAGCCGCACTCCGCGGAGAAAAGGGAATCTCATACCATGGCGATGGTGACGACCAATAGTGGCCAGACCGCAACGGGCTCGAGTGGGTCCGAAAAGTATCCAGCAGCACTAGCGATGGTGACCGTTTTATTTTTTTTCTGGGGATTCGTCACCGTGCTGAACGACATTCTGGTCCCTCACCTGAAATCAGTGTTCGATCTCAACTACACGAAAGTAATGTTCATTCAGTTTGCCTTCTTCCTCGCCTATTTCATCTTTTCGATTCCCTCGGCGAAGGTCGTTGACGCGATCGGCTATAAGCGGACGATGGTGGCGGGGCTTCTTACCATGGGTCTCGGAGCGTTCCTTTTCGTTCCCGCCGCGAGTGCCTTGTCTTATCCGCTGTTTCTTGGCGCGCTCATGGTTCTGGCTGCAGGCATCACTGCCCTCCAGGTAGCGGCCAATCCCTATGTCGCCGTGCTCGGTCCTCCACAAACGGCCTCCAGCCGGTTGAACCTTACGCAAGCCTTCAATTCTCTCGGCACCACCGTAGGACCCTGGATCGGCGGTCTACTGATTCTTGGCACCGCCGTTGCCAACAAAGACACCGTTGCCAACATGTCCGCAGAAACCTTGCATGCATTCCGCCTGCAGCAAGCCTCATCTGTAAAGTTCCCGTATATCGTGATTGGTATCGCTCTCGTTGCGTTTGCGATCCTGATCGGTCTTTTCAAGCTCCCCGCGATCCCTGAGGTTGAAAAACATACCGACGGTCGCCATGAGGGCAGCATGTGGAAGTATCGCCACCTGATCCTGGGTTGCGTGGCCATCTTCACCTATGTGGGCGCGGAAGTTTCGATCGGCAGCTTTCTGATCAACTATTTCAACCAGCCAGAAATCGGCAATCTCCCTGAAGTCCAAGGCGCCAAGTTGGTTGCGTATTATTGGGGAGGCGCCATGGTAGGTCGCTTTATTGGTTCGGCGATCCTGCAGAAAGTCAAAACCGGCACGGTTCTCGGGATTGCGGCCTTCTGTTCGTGTGCTCTTGTTTTGATTTCGATGTTGACGACAGGTCAGATCGCAATGTGGAGCATCATACTGGTCGGCTTCTTCAACTCCATCATGTTTCCCAGCATTTTTACCCTGGGCATCGCGAAGCTCGGGCCTCGCACCGGTGACGGCTCGGGAATGCTGATCATGGCTATTGTGGGTGGCGCCATCATCCCTGTCGCACAAGGAGCAATCGCAGATCGCATTGGCGTCCACCATGCCTTTGTGCTTCCTGTCATCTGCTATCTGTATATAGCCTATTACGCGCTCAAGGGCTCAGTGCCGGTCGGCGTTGATTAATCCTGCGACGAGAAACTGAGGCGGTGGGTCATAGACACCGTCCGTCATCACGACATTTCCAGTGTTGCATTGACCAATCGGACGCGCCCGACATATGAAACGAGCCCCATTCGCAGTGAAGTCTGGGTTCGCAAACCGTTACCAGCCGCGACCAGGGCATTTCTCTGAGCTAGCTGTTTTCGACGCGCAGCTTTATATCCGCGTACGCCTCACCGATAAGGCTAGCGAGCGCGGCAGCGTTTACGTCCACTCCGGGTCTGAGCTTAACGTGGCGCATGAGCTTGCCGTTGCCTAGCAACAGGCTGGCCGGGTCAGGCAGTGCTGCGCCATAAAAGAACCCCACGTTCACGTGCGAAGCGAAGACATTGACGTAGCCGAACGGAGCATCTCCCAAACATGCGACCGGACAGCCGTCATGCAAAAGTTCCCGGACTTCGTCCCCGCACTTTCGCATCTTCTCAAACCATTGTCGCGCAACCGCTCCCAACTCGCCCGCATGCCCATCCATCCACTTATCGATCGCGGGGTCCCTCACGACAGCGCCGTTGAATCGCAGCAATTCCGTCCTCATCATCGCTCCATGTTCCGGTTTTGGAAATTGCCGTCAGCGACCTTGAAGCCGCTAGAAACTCGAACGACATCGAAGTACAAAACTACAAGCCTATCATTCTTCTTTGCGAAGGCCTTCAATGTGTGGCGAACCGCCCGACCGTGAGGAGCGACACGTGCATCATGTTTTGCTGCAGCTCAGCGCGGCTTGGCCGCAAGCGAATTAGCGTCAATCAGTGCCGCGGGGTTATAGCTGTCGTGACGTTTCACCCACTGAGTCAGGTTGCCATGCTCGCCCTCGTTCCGGCCGAGGGGCGCCATGTCGAGATACTGGTAGGTAGTGTTCATTTTCTCCGTGCCGCGCGCGAACACCGAATAAGTGTGAAATATCTCCCCTGCGGGATTTTTGTAGAACGAACTGTAGCCTGGCAACTCATCCGTGCTAATCGGCAATTCCTCGAAATTGTACGTAGCTCTTCCCGCTTTTACTTCCTCCTGCGTAAAGGAAACGTGATAGTCGAAGTTGAATTTGTTTGTGTTCGAAGAGACCCACTGAAAATTCCAGCCCATGCGTTTCTTGTATTCCTCGATATCAGCGATCGGTGCGCGCGATACCACGGCCATCGAGACATCGTGATGTGGCAGATGCATCAATGGACCCGACATGTGGTCTGCGCCGAACGAGCAGCCGACGCAACCCTCCTTCCAACCCGGGCCGAACATGAAATGCACCACGATGAGCTGGCTGTTCTTGCCAAACAGGTCGGCAAGCGATTTCCTGCCGTCCGGCGCGTCAAATACGTAACTCTCTTCGACCTTTACCCACGGGAGTGCCAGGCGTTCGCGGGTAAGTGCGTCGTTCGCGTGCGTGAGTTCCTTTTCTTTTTTGAGTAATTCGCGTCGCGCGACCAGCCATTCTTTTCGGGTGCCGATTTTGTGGTCTCGAGGGTTCGTAGACATGGCTATCGTTTCTCTCCTTTATTTGGTTGGGCAATCCTTCGGTCGGACATGTGCTGGAAGCACGGCGAGGTATACCGGTCGGGGTCGACGTCGCCCGCAACGGGGTGCTGCTGCGGTCTCCCACTGTTGGGTTCGAACGGATCCTGGAGCTCCCGAAGGTTTTCGACGGGAGCTTTGGTACAACGGCCACGACCGCCGAAACGCCTTGCCACGACCGCCACAGCCCCGGTGCTGCTCGTGATACCGGCAAGGGCGATTACCGCAGTTGGTACACAGAACGGGCACATGCCGCGAGTCTCCTGGTCATCTGATTCCCCGTACCAAACGTCGACCTCTTCGAACGCGCAATGCTTCGATATAACGCGCCAGCGTTTGCGAACCGGCCTTCAGGATTTGTGGATCCTGTGCGTTCTTTGACAACGAAACGTAGCCCTCATACGCAGCCATAACGAACTGTGCCGTCTCGTCGATGCGTATACCAGGCCGGAGCATTCCCTTTTCCTGGGCGTCGCGTAGAGCAGTGGCGACCGCGTTCTGCCAAATTGCAAAGATCTTGACGATGCGGCGCCGGAACTGCTCATCGAGAGGCGACATTTCCTGCGCGAGATTGTTGAGCGGGCAACCGCGGGCGATGTCACTTGGCCGGAGCGACGACCCCCGGATCACCTTGCAGAGCGCGGCGATGGGATCAGCGGCGCGCGCGAGCGGCCTCACCCATTTTGCGTTGGTTATTTCGAGGATCACTTCATCAACCACTGCATGGCCCAACGCTTGTTTGTTCGCGAAGTGGTGGTACATCGCGCCCTTGGTGACACCCGCGGTTGCGAGGATGGCATCGATCTCCGTGCCGCGATAGCCGGAACGAAAAATTTCCGTGAATGCCGCTTGGAGAAGGCGTTCGCGGGTTTGTACGGGATTGCGCCGGTTTCGACGTGGCCGAAGAGATCCCGCGGCCAATGATATCTTTAACATACCAACCAGTATGTATGTTAAAAATCAGGTGTCAAGTGTCAAGTGATGGAGGCAAGTGATCGAGCTATCGGCTTCCGAGAAGAGCGGCCGAATGGGCAGCGACCCGATTTCTCAAAGCACTTATAGGAAAGAGCTCAAAGAGGTGTACTTACGATATAGCCTGAGTTATGGATTGTCCGCGGATCTTGCGAGCGCCCCAGTGCGGCTTCTCTCTCTTCAGATGAAGGATGGCGGTCTCGACCTGTGCGGGCAGTTGGTTGCCAGAGCGCCAGGCCGGCGCGAACGGTCGGTCATGGCCTCCAGACCAGGCTCTTTGTGGCGCTCAAAAATCTTGTATTCGGTCTTCGGAGAGATGGCAAACTCCCGACACAGCGCCGTCATCTTTCACCATCTAACAAAAGGGCAACAAACCGAACAAGATCATCCATAACCTAACACTCCTTTCAAGGCATAGCTTCCTCCCCTAGGGGAGGAAGTGTCGTCTATGTGTTCGGTACAAACTGTTACCCATATGTCAGGCCGCTTACTTGCGCAGCAAGTGAACATTCTGCGTGGCCTTCATGCTGCCTGTCATCTGCTACCTATATATCGCCTACTATGCGCTGAAGGGTTCAGTGCCGGCGGGTGTGGATTAACTACACGAGAAGCAGAGCCCGGGCTACTACAGTCGCAACCTTCCTTGTTCTTGTTCAAAAAAGCATCAATCGGAAGGAGCATTCCGATTGTATGCACGCCGCGGGAGGGGACGATCCAAAGACCGCGTTAATAACGCGTTGGCGAGTTGATAGCAGACGATTGAATAAATCGTACATCAGAGTAGTGTCGCGGTGGTAACTTGACATCTCGCTGTTGTAACTGGGCATCTCCGACCGAGCTGTCCATCCCGTTGAGGAAATGAATGGGAAAGGAGACTGTGCATACCAATGGGATCAACCGGAGATCTCGATCCGCTGGGTCGGCTTCAAGCAAATCTGCGATTGAAAAAGATACCCGGGCTCGACGGCATCCGCGGCATCGCTGCTTTGGTAGTCGTGGGCCTTCACGACCAGGTGATGGCTCATGAAGATCTATCAGGGCGCATCTACGCCGGACGCTTCGCCGTTGTAATCTTTTTCGTCATCTCCGGTTTGTTAATCACGTGGTTGCTACTTCAAGAAGAGCAGCGTGATGGTCACGTAAACCGCGTCGCGTTTTATTGGCGCCGCGCCTTTCGTTTGTTTCCTGGATTGCTGGCGCTCCTCGTTTGGCAATATTTCACGCATCTCCCTCTAGCCACTCGGGGAGGAATGATTGCGGCCGCGCTCTATTTTGCAAATTACTACTCCATCATTCGCGGGGGAGCCGAACTTCGCGGTTTGGGGCAGACATGGTCCCTGGCCGTCGAAGAACATTTCTATCTGATCTGGCCCCAGATCTTTCTGTTTTTTCGCGACAGACGCAAACTGCTCATAGGTTGTCTAGCTGTGGCAGGTCTACAGACAATATGGCGTCTCATTGCGGGATTTCACGGGCAGTTTATTTACGCGGGACTGGCAACAGAAACGGCTTCATGCCCTGCTCTGATTGGCTGTGCCATTGCGTTGTTGATGTGGTATTGGCCGAACCGGCTACCGCGCTTCGTTTTGCATCCGATTCTAACCCCGATCTCACTTATCACAATTGTCGGTCTCGGGCAATTGCCGCGCGAATCCCAATTGATCTGGGGAGTTCCGCTCGGCATTCCGTTCACCGTGATCCTCGTCCTTCAGGCCATCACTTATCAATGGAGATGGCTTGAAAACCCGGTAGCTCTTTACCTTGGGCGCATCTCCTATAGTGTTTATCTTTGGCAAATGGTGGCAATCGCGATTATTCATCGCTGGGGCCACGACCGCTATCATTTGCCGGCTTTTGCAGCCGCGATCGTGCTTGGCAGTATCTCGTATTTCGCCGTCGAGCGTCCAGTACAGTCCCTCGGACTCAAATGGCTGAAGCGCTCGAGCAACAACGCTGAGCCAACTGACGGCGTGCTGACTGCAGCCTGAGCCTGTCGAGGGAGCGTCCCATGTCCATCAAATTCATGAAGACTGCCGGCTGTCCAACATGGTCCAACTGACACGAAAACTAACAAGGGTCACAAGAGCGGATTTCCAACGATGCTGTGCGTATTCATTAACTTTTTCGGTGTAGTATTAGATACTCAGGGCTCGTAGCTCAGCGGTTAGAGCAGCGGACTCATAATCCGTTGGTCCCAGGTTCAAATCCTGGCGGGCCCACCAACCTCACTTTGTACGGTCCGGAGACATCCTTTACAGAACGTTCCTGAGACTTGCCTAAGCTAATAAAATCGAAAATCGATTATGAATTGGAGAAGTGTCGAAACTGGCTTGTCATCCTTCCGCGCAGGATTGCATCGCCATGTCCGCATGGTAGCGATCGTCTGCTCATTCAAGCCGCCTGGCATGCCGCGGACGATGCGCTTGTTCTCTAACTCGCCATGCGAGCTTACAACTGCCTCTACGACTACTGATCCGCTCATATTGAGCTTCCGTGCGCCCTCTGCAGAATGGGGACTTGGCATGTACGGGCAACTGGGAGATGTTACGCCGTCAACCCCGGCTCGGTAGACTGTTTCACCGCTTGCACTCGATGTAATTTCCGGAAGCGGAGCGAACGGTTCGCTCGCCGCGAGATTGTCCCCCGATTTCAGTGGACCGAAGTTGACAATCGCATTGTATCCACTCCAATCCTTGCTGGTCATATCAATCAGTTGACTCGATAGTCTCACAACATTGTTATCGAATTTTTCAGTTATGCCGAAAATCATGAATCTTGGGTCGAGTGCAGCTGCAATCGAGCGGATAACTCCGTGATTAATCGACTTAGCTGGGATCCGGTCCTTGGCCAGAAGGTTTTGCAGGAGACTGCGATCAATCACTTGGAGTCTGTACTCTCTTCGTGCCAGCTCGCTGGCGAGTTTGTCTGCGAGCCGCATTCCATATGCTGAGGTATTCCCGTCTGGCGTCGTGAAATTCGCAACGAGGACAGTGCAGGTGTTTGGCTGGCAGCCTGCAACGACAGCATATTCCGCAATCGAACCTGCCAACGCCGCAAGGTCCTCAACTGTTTCCGGTTCGGTGGGCTTGTCCGACGGCCTAACGGTCGATGACTTTCTCCATACTGAAATCGACGGCTGAATTGTATTAGGCGTTGGCGTGTCCGGCTTGCTGTTCGGTTCTTGCGCTAAAGTACATTGGACTAAGCCGAGAGTTAGAAGACCGGAACTCAGGAATCGCAGTAACATGAGGGCTCTGTTAGCCGCCTTAATTTCTCAGTTTACTACTGAGACGAAAGGAATGTGGCTCGGGTTGTATCTCATCCCGGAGCCAAGGTCTCGGGTAGTCGAAATTGGAAAAGTCCAGCCTAGTAGCGCTCCAAGCGTTGGCGAAATCTACCAATCAATCTTCCAAAGGACCCTAGCTCCTGATTCGATTTTCGCAGGGTCGCCAAACTTGAGAACATCTGAGAACAAAACTCCCGCGACCCGCTCTACCGCGCGACGTTGCGAATCCGGGATGACGTGAGAATACGTATATAGGGTCGTCCCAAGATCCGAATGGCCAAGTAAAGCTTGCGTGGTCTTGATTGACTCCCTGTCTCCGTGAGCAAGGTCGCATGCGTGTGTCGGAAGGAGCCATAGACAAACCACCTGCAAAAAAGAAGCTAAGAACCAGAATCGAATCGGGCGGTTCTGCTCTGCTCGCTCCAAAACTTACGGCTAGACCACGAGGGTATAACTTCGATTCCCTCGTCTTTGATTTGGAGCCAGGCCAAGCTGCCCCGATGAAGAACGTACGCTAATGGCAGAAGGGGCAAAGTCGGAATAACCAAAATAGCCCAAGTGTACGATTCGGCGCGAAGGAAAATGATGAGTAGAAATATCGCGTACGCGACTACCAAAATCACGATCGCCGGACGAAATGTAGGGTTGGAGACGCCGCAGGTTCTTGTATTCACCTATAGCTCCGATTCAAATTGACCAATTGCTCTTATCCACCTTGGAATCAAATCCGCCGACTAGCACGCCATCATCATACATCCGGTGAATTACAACGCGGACGATGCGAGTCAACTCCGGTGTAGGCAACGCAATATAAACCGGGAATGTTCCTCATAGTACCCGCCCTTCGGCGGATGCCGGGCACTGTGCCTACATCTCCGGCAAGATCCGAAAGTGTTATTCTCTACGCTCCATGTCCAGTTCGCGCCTTTTTTACATCGACAACCTGCGCTGGACCGCGATCTTCCTGGTCCTTAGCATGCACGCCGCAGACACTTACAGTCCGCTCGGCAGCTGGTATTACGTTGATCGCGGACCGCTGTCCATTGCGTCATTGCTCTTTTTTGCCGCCTGGCAGATGTACCTGCAGTCCTTCTTCATGGGGCTTCTGTTTTTTCTTGCCGGATACTTTGTTCCTTCTTCCTTTGATCGGAAAGGTCCGAGGGAATTCCTTCGAGACCGCTTCTTCCGTCTTGGTCTTCCCGTCTTGTTCTATATGTTCATCCTCGGTCCAATCACAGAGTATTTCTGCGCTCATTCATGGACTTCCACTGAACCAACCTCGTTCACTAACGAATGGGTAAAGCACATCCGCAACGGAGAATTTCTGCAGGAGAACGGACCTCTCTGGTTTTGTTTGGCGCTTCTCATTTTTTCGATCCTCTACGTCTCGATAATTCTGTTGTTTCCACGCTCGAACACGACCGAAAAGAATGGTCGTCCGCCGAAAACTTCACTCATCGGCTTTGCCATTGCTATGGCCTGGTTCACGTTCGTTGTTCGGCTTGTCCTGCCACCCGGCTTTTCCTTTCTGAACATGCACCTTGGCGATTTTCCGCAGTATATTCTCTTGTTCAGCGGTGGAATCCTGGCAGCCCGTAAACACTGGCTTTTGAACCTGAGCTTAACTTCCGGAATTCGCTGGCTAACCATTGTCCTGCCTTTAGGATTCGCAGCATGGCTCACGATTTTCTGGAAAGGCGGCGCGCTCGCTGGTAATGGCCGGGCGTTCTCTGGCGGTTGGCATTGGCAGGCTGCAAGCATGAATCTTTGGGAGTCGTTCACTTGCGTTGCGATCTGCTACGGGTTACTAGTCATCTACGCGAGAAAATGTAACTCCCAGGGCCCACTCGCGAAATTCCTTTCGGATAACGCCTTTAGCGTTTACGTGTTCCATCCGCCAATCCTCATTCTCGCCGCTCGTGCGTTGCATCCGATGGCTTGGCCAGCCGTTTCGAAATTTCTCCTACTCACCATAATCGCCGCGGTGGTCTCGTTCGCCCTAAGTGCCGTCGTCTTTCGGCGCATCCCCCTTCTCCGCGACATCCTCTAGTCCTCCATCGATGCCGATGAGTTCGATCTGCTGGCCGGCGCAAAGAACAGTTACATTGCGACGTTAGTGGAGCGGCAATCACGCTTCGTCATGCGGATC
This sequence comes from Candidatus Acidiferrales bacterium, assembly GCA_963723725.1. Taxonomy (GTDB): domain Bacteria; phylum Acidobacteriota; class Terriglobia; order Acidiferrales; family UBA7541; genus Acidiferrum. The sequence goes on along the minus strand of CAVRSA010000002.1, from coordinate 233,237 downwards.
AAAGTACCGAGTAAAGACACGGCGGTCGTGGTGGCGGCGTCGAGCAAACGCGTTCGTAAACTTCCGGCAACCCTGCGGCGCTCGTTGACGTGGGATCGCGGATTGGAGAAAGTGTTGCGTCGACCATCTGAGTCGGCACTCATTCTCGGGAACCGCGTCACCTCGGATACAGCGGCAAGAGCCAATCTCCTTTTGTTAAGCACAACAACGATGTGCTAGTCTTGCGTACACATTAAAAATTGATTAGCTTGCCCCCGGGCTACGGCCTCGAACGCAGAGCATGTGCATTCCATTTCAAGCTGTTTTGGGTCGCGGCTCATTGCCACTTCGCCTTGTTCAAAACGGAGGAACGCTCGGATGAAATCGCTCTTTGCTGGAATGTTCGCAATCGCACTGATCTTCTGTTCCGGCTGCGGTGTTGGTGGCCCGGACCAGGCTAACACTGCCGATTCCATCTACTTCGGCGGCGACATCATTACCGTCAACGACGCGCAGCCGACCGTTGAAGCCCTCGCCGTGAAGGACGACAAGATCCTGATGGTCGGAACTCGTGCCGAGATTGAGAAATTTCATAAGGGTCGCAACCACTCACATGATTGACCTCGCCGGCAAGGCCCTTTTGCCCGGTTTCCTCGATCCGCACTCTCACTACATCAGTTCAATCACGGTCGCTAATCAGGTTAACGTATTCGCCCCGCCAGCCGGTCCCGGCAAGGACGTTTCCTCCATCGTTGCTGAACTCAAGAAGTACCGCGATGCCAACAAAATTCCCCCGGGAGAAGTTATTCAGGCCTATGGCTACGACGAGAACGTAATGCCCAAGGGCGCCGAATTGACCCGCGACGATTTGGACAAAGATTTTCCAGACAATCCCGTCATCGTCGGCCACGTCTCCATGCACGGTGCGGTGCTCAATTCCGCAGCCATGAAAAAGTACGGCTATTCCGCAGCCACCAAAACTCCGCCTGGCGGCATCATCCTTCGCAAGAAAGGATCGAACGAGCCTGCCGGCTTGATCATGGAAACGGCATTTCTCCCCGTGTTCGCGGCTATGCCCAAGCCAAACGCCCAGCAAGAAATTGAATGGAGCAAAGCGGGACAATTGCTCTACGCTGCCAACGGCATTACCACTGCGCAGGAAGGTGCTACGCATGCCGGAGATCTGGCCCTGATGCAACGCGCTGCCGCCGGCGGTGCCAGCATCATCGACATCGTCGCCTATCCCTTCGTCACCGACTTTGACGCCATACTCGCCAAGAACCCGGCCAGCGAATGGGGCAAGTATGTCAATCACGTGAAGATCGGCGGCGCCAAAATCACCCTCGATGGTTCGCCTCAGGGCAAGACTGCTTGGTTTACCACCCCTTATCTGACGGGTGGGCCAGCCGGGCAAAAGAACTGGCGCGGCGAACCTTCGTTTCCTGATGCTGAGGTCAAGGCATTCTTCAAGAAAGTTTATGGATTGGGTCTGCCTCTGAATATTCACGCCAATGGCGACGCGGCCGTCGATTTGCTTCTCCGGGCCCATGAAGAAGCTGCCGCCGGTGATCTTACGAAGGATCGCCATGTCACCGTCATCCACTCTCAATTCGTACGCGCTGACCAGCTGGACAAATACGTCGCTTATAAAATGATCCCGTCGTTTTTCACGGAGCACACTTTTTATTTTGGAGACACCCACATACTGAATCGTGGCGAGAAACAGGCATTTTTTGAAAGCCCCATGCGCGCTGCCATCGACAAGGGCCTTCGTCCCACCAATCACACCGACTTCGTAGTCGCCCCGCTCGATCAGATGTTCGTGATGTGGACCGCCGTGAATCGCATCTCCCGTAACGGTGTGATCATTGGCGCCGACCAGCGCGTCACTCCCCTCGAAGCGCTGAAAGCCATCACCATCAACGCCGCGTACCAATATATGGAGCAATCCTCTAAGGGCTCGCTTGAGAGTGGGAAGCTCGCCGATCTGGTCATCCTCGACAAGAACCCGCTCACGGTCGATCCCGCCGCGATCAAGGACATCAAGGTCGTCGAAACCATCAAGGGAGGGAAGTCGATCTACAAGACCACGCACTAGCCGCCGTTCCCGACGCGAGACTCTCCACAGCCATTTGCAAAATGACTGCTGGGCGATTACAGGTGCCTCAGGGTTTCTATTCAGACAGTGCGCACCATTCCCCAGGAACAGGTCACAAGAATTAAGAAAGGAAGTCTCCGATGAAGCACATCGTCCCGATTCTGGGGCTTCTACTCACTTTCGCTGGCGTACCCACATTCGGCCAGGGCGAAATCAACAGTACCTTTGTTCCCAATTACGCGGAATCCGGTATCGTCATCTTCAACGCCAAGAAAATCATTACAATGGAAAGAACGAATCCGGAGGCTACAGCCGTCGCGGTCCTCGGTAAGCAAATTGTCTCTGTCGGATCTCTCGACGAGGTCAAGAAGGCGCTAGGCGACACGCCCTACCGAGTGGACAACACCTTCGCCTCGAAGATTGTTTTGCCCGGCTTTATTGATCAGCATCTCCATCCTCTTCTCGGTGCCCTGACCCTTACCGTGGAAGTAATCGCTCCGGAAGATTGGGTCCTCCCGGGCAAAACCTATAAGCGAGCGGCAACTTCCGAGGAGTACCTGGCCCGCCTGAAGGCCGCGAACGAGGCCATCAAGGATCCCAAGGAGTGGCTGTTTACATGGGGCTATCATCAGTATTGGCACGGGCCGATCGACAAGAAGGCGCTCGATGCCATCAGCAGCACTCGACCCATCGCGGTGTGGCACCGGTCTTGCCATGAGTTCTACCTGAACTCTGCTGCCCTGAAGTCGCTCGGTATCACGGAAGAATCGACGAAGGGAAAGGGCCAGGCCAGCGAGCAATCTGATTTTTCGAAGGGCTATTTCTATGAAGGCGGATTGAACCTGATCATGCCGTCACTGCTTCCGAAGTTGGCAACTCCAGAACGTTTCGAAGCGGGATTGAAGCAAATGGTGGTGATGCTGCACGAGAATGGCGTGACCGCTTTTAACGAGCCTGGCGCGCTCGTTACTCCGGCCATTTTCAAGCTATACCAGCAGATTCTTGGCGCAGACGATGTCCCCTTTTACAGCTTCTTCATTGCGGACGGCCGCGGAATTGTCGATCGGTACGGCCTTGAAGGCGCGCTGACAGAGACCGAGAAGACAATTGCGCTCGCCCCGCCCGGCTCCGGGAAGGTTCAGTTCTTTGACAAACAGATCAAACTTTTTGCCGACGGCGCCATTATCTCGCAGTTAATGCAGATGAAAGACGGGTACACGGATGGTCATCACGGCGAATGGATCTTGGCTCCCAAGGAGCTTGAAAAACGTGCCACGTTCTATTGGAATGCGGGCTACCAATTGCATATCCATGTAAATGGCGATGAAGGTCTCGATGTGGTGTTGGACATACTCGAAAAACTCATGCGTGACAATCCTCGCGCTGACAGCCGTAGTGTCATCGTCCATTTTGCCAACTCTACGGAAGAGCAGGTAGGCCGTATCGCTCGTCTCGGGGCATTAGTCAGTTCTAACCCTTATTACGTCACCGGTTTTGCGGATAAGTACGCTGAGATTGGTCTCGGCCCGGAGCGCGCCAACGCCATGGTACGCAGCGGCTCCGTCGTCAAGCGTGGGATCTCGTATTCATTCCACTCTGACCTGCCTATGGGCCCGGCCGCGCCGTTATATCTGGCATGGTGCGGAGTAAACCGTCTAACGCTCGATGGGCGCGTCGCGGGGCCGGAACAGCGCATTTCTGTGGAGGAAGGCCTTCGAGCCATCACGATCAACGCCGCCTATTCCTGGCGCCGTGAAAATGAACTGGGAAGCATCACGCCCGGCAAAATCGCCAACTTCACCGTGCTCGAACAGGATCCTTACTCCATTGCCCCGGAAAAATTGAAGGACATCCCCATCTGGGGAACGGTATTTGAAGGCCGCTTGTTTCGACGGCTCGCGGACTGAACAACGTCCGCCTTGCTGGTAATTCAAGTGCGAAATGGAGTGTGAAGTCGGGAGCAGAAGGGCCTTCGATTCATCGCCGGAAAACAAAAAGGATTGCCAGGCATCCGCTCGCCAATTCACTATCTATGCGGAATGCCCGGCAATCCTAGGTGTTAAGCGTGAAGGTCTGCTGCTTTTACGTTCCGGCAATTCCCTTATTCTGTAGGATCCGTACCACAACTCTGCGATTTTCCGCCTGACCTTCCGTCGTAGCGTTAGGTGCAACCTGGTCGGTTGTGCCCATAGCGCCGGGCGCCAGAACGTTCGTCAGGGGAATACTTCCGTCCTGCTCCATGATCGCCAGCACATTACTCGCGCGTTCTGCACTCAACTTTTGGTTCAATGCAGCTGAACCAACGGCCGAAGCGTATCCCTGCACCTGAATAATGTAAGCGGTAATTGTCTTGGCCTTTGTCGCGAGTTCGACCAGCTGAGGGATGTACTTCGGTTCAACCGCCACCTTGCCATTCGCGAAATAAACAGTCACTTCACCAAGGATGTTGTACTCTCCCAGTTCGCCGAACCGCTTGTTCGCCGCTGCGATTTCTGCTCTATTTGCGGCGATTTTTGCCTGGCTCGCAGCAATTTCCTGTTGGTGAGCTGCACTTACTGCTTGGGCAGCTGCGAGCTCCTGCTGTTGCTTCTTGATCTCTGCCTGATTGGCCTGCACTTCAGCAGCCGTGGGCGCGATTCCAGCCTGCATATCTTGCGCGGCCTTCAAATCCGAACCCTTAAACTTCACCGTGTCCGCGGCGAGCTGGTTCTGTGCATTCATGGACCCTTTCACCTGCACGGGAAGGCCGGGAATCAGTGCCGTCATTGCCAAATCCTTCTTGCGCAACTTGAAGGCCCCTTCCACTTCCTGCACTTGTGTGGCTGGTGTCAACGCCACCACAATCGATTCTCCATCTTGGGTCTTTACGGTCATCGTTGCACCGCTCCGACCTGTGATTACGCCTTGAATCTGATTTTGCGCCGCAGCCAGGCTGCTCCACAAACAAACGGCCAGTACCAGCCCAACTACATATCTCAGGTTTCCTATACGATGCTTCATATTTTCCATCCTCTCTTTATATCAATTTTTCTACATACAAAATCTGCGATTCAGGCTCGGGATTAGTTGCCTCAGTTACCTGCGGTACCCACCACCTCCACCGCCCCAACTCCGGCCACCTCCGCCCCAGCCGCCGTAACTATGGCCACCACCTCCGCCCCAGCCTCCACCCGAGTGCTGATAGTGATCCGCTTGCGAGGATCCGGTTTGTCTGGCCTGTTTGTCCTGATCCATACTCTGTTGCGAAAAGTTGCCGGACGATTTATCCGAATTGTACGTGGACTTGTCCTGTTGCGCCGTTGCCTGGCTATTCGGATGGGATTGTTCGTAGTCTGACTTGTCCTGCTGTGAACTTGGAACGTCAGTCCATCCTCCACTCCCATTCGATTTCTGCCAGCCGGAGCCGGTATCCTTATATACGTTTCCGTCGTGTCCTGCATACATGTCGCCATTTGAAGATTTACCGGCGGCCGTATTCCCGTACGCGCTTGATGTCCCGTACGCCTTGCCTCCCTGCGAACCTTGCGCTGATGCGACCGTTCCGTTCGCAGTGGAATAGTGTTGTGTATAAGCCGATTTGTTTCCTTGTTGCACGTATGAACTTCCCCACTGTGCCGTAGGACTCGAACCCTGGTGTGTCGCACCGTACGATCCGGTATACGGGTTATAGGCTTGGCCGACGCTCTGCTTTCCGTATGGTGTCGAAACCGAAGCACTGCGTGTGGCAGTGCCCGTGTAAGGATTATAGGAAGCGCTTCGAGTTGCAGACCCGTAAGGTCCGTACGCCGTTTGAGATACTCCGTAAGCGCCCGTTCCCGTATGGTAATAGGCTGTCGACCCGTACGCTCCGTATACTCCGTACGGTGTAGCGTAGGGATGGTATATCGGATAGGCACCCATTGGGTAGCCGATATACGGTGGGTAGTAGTATCCCGTTCCGCAAGTCACGATTGCCCCTACTGCAGCGCCCATGACGAACGCTCCCATGTAGCCGGCCGTATAACTCGACTGGATGTATCCACCCGATGTCGTCACCTGAGTTACGTAAGTTACGTTATAAACCGGGGAACTTGGCGGAATTGTGTAGATCACCTGAGGCACGGACGAAGCTGTTGTCCAGGGCCCGGTTGGTGTGCTTGAGAGGAACCAAACACCTTGCAGGCACAAATAATAGACATCGCCAACCTGAATCACCTTGTCTACGGTATTCGTCGCATATTGCAGTGTGGTTCCCTCAATCGGAGCGAACTGCGGGTTTCCGACGTAGCTGACGTTCGCTTGCTGGGCAGCCGTCGTTGGATTCAGCAGCATGGTTGTGGGAATCTGGGCGATCAGCACCGCGTCTTTTGCTTGGGAGGTTCCCGGCACCGAAGACAATATTGCGCTTGCCGGACTTGAAAGCGGAATTCTCGCGAAATCCGGCGGAAGATTCATGGTCGCGAACGCCCATGGACCGGTCAGGCTCGGTGCGCTGAACCACCTTCCGGCCGCGAGGTAATAATAGGTCATGGTTGAGCTATAGAAAAACACCGGGCTGTCTGTGTTATTGGCATACGCGAGTTGCGTTCCGGGAATGTTTGTATACGCGGGAGGACCGTCAAACAAAATCACTTCAGCGGGGACGGTACTATAGAAAACTTGCGGAATAATCGGGTTGCTGACTTGCGGGGGTGGAACAGCCTGCAAGGCTGTTGCGAACTTTCCCGAGTTGGGGAGTTTCTTGAAATCCTTCGGCAGTGTTGTGGTTCGCGCCCATGGGCCATGAAGATCGCCGGCACTGAGCCAGATGTTATTCACCAGCAGATAATATTGCGAACCGGATTTATCGAAAAAGAGGGGCCAAACGGTGTTTACCACGAATTTCAGATCCGTTTTTGGCAAGTCGGCCAACACCGGTTCACCGTCAACTCCCAGAAGTATTCCCGGGCTGTTGCTCACGAAAATGTAGGGGGGAGCATTATTGAGCGTAACCGTCTTGATCGATTGCGGCTTGGGCATGTAGGCAACGATCCGGTCCAGGGAAGCGTTCAGGGTCAATGGAATGAATGACCGGAACAGAGTATCGAGTTGAACTGTGGCTGGATTTGCTGGGTCTCGGCCTGGAAAGTACGTGTTTAACACCTGAATATTGAACAGAAACACGGTGTGGCTGTCGGTATTCACTTCAGTCGTCGCTTCAAACGTTGCCGCGCCCACAACCTGCTTGCCGCCAACCGGGGTCATCTGAAACGCTGAGCGCCACTTGATATCCGTAAAGTCCTGCCAGCTATCCACCTGAGGCTGATAGATAAGGACTTTTCCGCCGGAATTTGTCAGCTGCCTGGGCCAGCCCGGATCCTGCGCGCGAGCGCTAGTCGCTGCCGTAAGAACCAGACAAAAGGCCGAAATCCAGATCTTAGCGCATTTCATTTCATGCTCCTCGTTACGCATGCAGGCTGAAACAAACGACTGCCTTACCCGCTTGGGTCTAACGTGAATCTAGAAACTCGTGCGAGTTTCACTGATCACGACCACTGCCGCGACCCGTTAGTTCGTCGTGCCCGCTGGCGATCCTCCGTTTAGAAATATAGCTCCAGTCCAACCATCGGGCCCTTCTGCGTCAATCCGAGTCCCATCCTGTTTGAACTGGCGGTAACGGTCAATTTGGATCCAAGCTGATATCCTGCATTGAGCGTCAGGTGGTTGTTGATTGCTACGCCCAGGGTGTCCGAAGTAGAAATGAAATTGCCGTATCCGAACAGATACATTCCGTAGACGTTGCCTTCAACGAAAATTCTCCCGGAATCTGTGAGATACAGCCGGCCTTCTGGACCCGCTACCGGAATCGGTGCAAGCAAGGAACCGCTCGCCTGATATACGCCGCTTTCACTCGTTCCAGTCCCGCCGTTAACAGTGCCGAGAGCCTTGATTTTGGCAGTGGTATTGAAAATATCAACCTGAACGCCAAGCCCAATGTGTCCCCGCCTGCGGCGAATGAAATCGTACTGGTAGCCCGGAGCAATCATGAACGCGTGGAGACTCGAATTGACATCTGCGTTCGCCGAGAAGGGGATGCCCTGAAAGGTGATATCTCGCGTCAGAGTAGTTGTTTTTGACGTGTAGAAAGGAGTTATATTCACGTAGAAGTGATTCTTGTGCGTAAATTTCCAGTCTATTTTTCCAGAAAATGTCGAATAGGAGCTGAACCCGAGATCTTTTGTGAAATCGACCGGGACCTCATCAGACTGGCCATGCACCGTGCCTGACGGATTCGAGTAAAACCAGAACCCATCGAGCTTCAACTTGTAGTTGTCGTGTTCGTCGCTGCTTTGTGCGCGCACACCGCCCGACAGAGCGAGCATAAAGAGCAGCGCCACCGGGATCAAAAACCATCGGGAGTTCGACAAAAAACGGGCTCGAAGTTTGTAGAACATTAGAATCCTCGCATCGTTGGGATTTAGCGTTTCATTCCGGGTAGCCAGGTTTCCTGTCGCTTCCCGGACTGCTCCTCCATTCGCCACGTATCTACCAGGGACTTTAGTAGCCTTGCGATGGTGACACCGTGCCCCGAAGGGGTACATTGTCAAAAATGACAGAGTCGGCACCTTCGTCCGGCGGCCAGTCATCGGGGTTTCAGCCGAATCACGTCTGCCGATCAACCGGCACTGGCCCTGTACCTGTTGTCGCCATTATACCCTCTACATGTATCGTTCGAATCGTGACTCTGGCTCAGAGAGGGAACTTCTCCGTTTCAAGATATTGACGGTACGCCAGTGTACCCTGGGGTCAAATCTCATTTCTCGAAGCTGAAAACGCGCTTCCAGTCGTTTTTCATACTGATCACAATCCAGCCGTTCTTGTTGGCTTCGGTCAACAACGCATCGGAAAAGGTGCCGACGTGGGTTTCTGGAAGGCCCCCGCCCGGTCCATATGCGTATTCTCTCGTCGCATCATCGTGATGGACCAGCATCATCAACCGCGCTCCGTCTCCTGATTGCGTATACTGCAGCATCTGCTCATCGCCACCGGAATTTCCAAACGCCGCAATCGGTTTCTTCCCGATAAACAGATTGATGCCGATCGCCTTGCCAGGACCATCATCGATCAGGAACACGTTCGGCTCGCGCATCAGAACGGGTTTTCCGTTTACAAGTTCGTACTTGGTGACGATGCTCGATCCGACCACCTGTTCGGGCGGAACTCCGTAGACTCTCTCGCTGTAAACCCGCACAAATTCCTGGCCTCCGCCGGTCACGATGTATACCCGAAAGCCCTTTTCGCGGAGATATTTCATCACTTCGAGCATGGGCTCATAAATGAGGTCGGTATAGGGCCGGTCAAATCGCGGTGCCTTCGCGGTTTCGAGCCACTGCTTGACCAATACCTGAAAATCCTCCGTACTCATTCCGGCGTGGGTAGCGGCAACGATTTCCATCCATTCCTTTTCCGTAAACTTGCCCATCGCTTCGTGGTCGCGTTCGAGTACAGCCTTAAATGGCTGTTGATCTTTCCATTCCGGATGTTGTGGCGCCATCTGAGCGAGGCGGTCGAGCGCGAACATTCCTTGCGCATAGAGCGGATGTTCGGTCCAGAGGGTTCCATCCTGATCGAAGGTTGCGATGCGGTCCGCTGCCGGGACGTAGTTCGGACTGGATTTTTCTGTCGTCTCTCTTACGAATGTCAGAATCGCGTTTTTCGCGGGTCCTTTGTTCCATGAGGGCAGTGGATCGCGCTGCGCGTGCGCGCCATGTGTGACAGATAAAAGGGCAAGGAGCAGGAAAGTACCGCGCAAGCGCAATTGGTAACGGTTCCCAGGTGTTTGCATCGTTAATCCTTTCGGGGTGTCTCGGGGACGCGAGCGGGAAGTCGATCTGAGGTGACTGGCTTCAGAGATGATACTGCGGGCGGCTCTGAGGAGCCGCCCACCCCAGACTACAAATTTACTTGATCTTAAACGTAGCGCCCAGAACGAGTCCTGGCATGCTCACGTCATAGACAAACTGCGGGCTGTTGTTCGGCCGATAATTCACACTCATATAACGATAAGCGAGCGACAGATTCCATCTCCGACTGACCTGATATCCGAGCACTCCGGCCGCTTGCCAATCTGACCGCGCCGCCCCGCCTCCTGCATCTCCCAGAATCATGACGGAGGCTTTTGGTGAGAGCATAAAGGTGATCCGTCCGCCCGCAACCGCGTCTGACCAGGTTGCTGACTGTGAGAATCCCAATCCGAGCTCTCGTGGCTGCAGATTAAAACCCGTATACAGGTGCCAGACACGCGCACCGAATAGCGCATCCACTTTTACCCTCCTGCCGTCTCCGATGCGGTATCCGATTTTCGGGGTGAGAATCGTTTCCCTCATGGTTGCATCCACCGATTCCGCTTCCGCATCGTTCAGCGGCAGAGACTTGTTGTCTGAAAGTTTCATCCAGATGAAGTCAATCGGTATGATCACGCGGCTATGACGTACCTCGAATGTTCCCATCGCGCCAAGGTTCAAGTAATTGAAGATATCCCCGAAGCTTGCATGAACTGACGCGTCATGTCCCAGTGCCCCCGCTGTGCCGTGCACGCCAGCGAACCAAATGTAGGGCGAAAAATCCATGTGCCAACCGGCTTCAGCGGGATCTTCCTGTTCAACCTTTGGCGCCGGTGTCGACGTTGTGCTCGTCGTTTGAGCATTCGCTTGAATGCCGAGGAACAGTGTTCCCAATGCCAGAGCCATCAACGTTCTGCCTGTTTTGCCTTGCCAGTTCATTTTGTTTTTCCTTTTCTTTTAAATTGAGCTGTGAAGATTTCTTGTAAACCGGATTCACCCAGCGTTGGACTGTTCAGGATCGTACCCTCCCCGAAACCGGGGGTTCCGTCATGATCTGCTCAGTTAATCTAGTCTAACGTCCCGGCGGGGGAAATTGTCAGAAATGACAGGGTGGCAAAGGTGACCGCCAATGGAAAGGGCGGCTCTTGCGAGCCGCCCCATCGGAACATCCTTTGGTTCCAGTTAGTTGCTGGGACCATGTGCTGCGGATTCGGCCTCGGCCATTCTCTTGGACATCTCTGCCTTTATCGCGTCGAGGTTAAAGCTTGCGCCGCGTTGCATAGGTGGATAATCGAGGAATGTCTGGATCGCCTTGCCCATTATCTGCTGGACGAATACAAAGCGCCAGAACTCATACTTGAACCAATCGAAATATTGCTGGCCCCCTTCTTTGGTTCCGTTGTTGGGCCAGCCAGCGCGTTCGAAGGGATCGAGGCGGAGGTTCGTGATATAGGGAACGTCAGGATGGGTTTTTTCTCCGAGCCAGCCTTGTGGCTGATCGATGAACCGGAATTTGTAATCGTCAATGCGAACCGCCCCTACCGTGCTTTCTCCAAGGTAGAAGATTTCGTGACGCACAGACGGACCTTTGCCGGTAATAGCGGCGAGCTGGTTATAGCCGTCCAGATGGTTCTTGTAGGTGCGGTCGCCGATCGTCTTGCCCTTCAGCAACTCGTCAGTGACGTTGGGATTGCCAGCGGCTGCAACAAATGTGGGCAGCCAGTCGAGTCCGGAGAAGATTCCGTTTTGCACGCTGTCTGCCGGCACGTGGCCGGGCCAGCGGAGAAGGCAAGGAACGCGAAATCCGCCTTCAAGCACCGTGCCCTTGGACTGCGCGAATGGTGTCATACCGCCATCGGGCCAGGTGAAGAGTTCAGTGCCGTTATCGGTGGTAAACACGACAATCGTGTTGTCGTCAACTCCCATGTCCTTCAGCTTCTGCATGACCGAACCGACGATATCGTCGATTTGTGCCATGCCAGCTTCCTGGATGGACCAGCCATTCTCAGAATTGCGCAGCGCTTCATACTTTGGCGAAAGATGCGTGACGATGTGCATTCGGGTAGGATTCAGCCACAGGAAAAATGGCTTGTTATCGCTGTGAGCCTTGTCGATGAATTTGATCGAGAGATCGAGAATTTCATCGTCAATGGTTTCCATGCGCTTCGGATAGAGCGTTCCAGCGTCCTCAATTTTCTGCTTTCCGACGGGTCCCCAACGAGGCATATCCGTTGGGTCGGCCTTGTCAGTAGCCCAGCAATGCACCATGTTGCGCGGTCCGACAACATTCAGGAGATTTTGCGGATAGTCCGGGTGTGCTGGATCTTCCATGGCATCGAGGTGATACAGGTAGCCAAAGAACTCATCAAAACCGTGGACGCAGGGCAGGAACTCATTCTTGTCGCCCAGGTGGTTCTTGCCAAATTGCCCGGTGGCATAACCCATCGATTTCAGAATTGTCGCAGTCGTGACGGCTTCGGCGGGAATACCGATCGACGCACCTGCCTGACCGACCGTGGTCATGCCGGTACGAATCGGGAGTTCACCGGTAATGAAGTTCGCGCGGCCCGCCGTACAGCTGGCTTCGGCGTAATAGTCGGTGAACAGCATGCCTTCCTTGGCCATCTTGTCCAGATTCGGTGTTCGTCCTGACATCAATCCGCGATGGTAAGCGCCGATATTCCACATACCGATGTCATCGCCCATGATGACAACGATATTTGGTTTCTTCTCCTGCGCCTTCGCTGCCGGGGGAGCTGCCGCGCTAAAAAGCGTGGCAACCGTTGCCAGTGCGATGCTGAATTTTCCACTCCATTTCATACAATGCCTCCTCATTTCAATTCTTCGTGAAAACCGTGATTTGAAAACGTTCAACACCACAAGACGTATTGATTTGAACGGTGCTTGATCGAACTCCCAAGATGGTACGCGGACAAGAAATACCCTAAGTGTTCGGATTCTCGTCCTAACGGTAAGAAATTGTAATTGTCAAAAGTACCAATAAAGAGCTACACGCAACCGCGCCGCTTGCCAGCCGAGCACCCTTTCGAGTTGGCTTTCGAAGGTAGGGTCAAAAATACCAAACCCGCCTGGGTGCCAGGGACCAACTAGTCAGGGCGTCCGATCCAGGAATACTGCCAGGCTACCGATACTGTCTGGTAGTTCCCGCCATAATTGATGTAAGCCCCATTGCTGTAGCTGAATTTCAATCCCTGGTGTTTTGTGATGGGTATCGCCGCCGTGACGCCGACGCGCGAACTCTGCTGTAACGTCACAGGGTTCGGAATCCCGTTCAGGCTCGTTTCGCCCCCGTGCCAGAAATTCCCATCGAGCGAAAACCACAACCGCGGTTTTACGTCGTAGCTGAGATGCGATTCAATTACACCCACGGGATTTTCCGACTGGGACTGTCTGCCGGGAAAATATTGGTTATAGGAAAAAAATTCCTGATTGATTGTATAGAACCACACTCCTCCATACACGTCGACCAGCCAATGCCCCCAGCGCTCGGAGTAGCCGACCTCGGGCTTGAATCCCCAGCGATTGTTGCCCCAGTTGATGAGCTTGGTAGGGTCGTACTGTCCCGTAGGCGCCACCACTTTCAGGCTTACTCCGATCAAGACTTTTTGTCTCCATTTTCCGAATTCCTGCGGCGTCAACGCCGGCCCCCCCTTTAAATTCACGGAAAAACGATAGGCTGAATCCATCAACCCTGATCGGTACAAGTGTCCCTCGGCCCCCTTCACGTGCCCCTGAAAATCTCCTACTGCATAGGGTAGGGCGGCGAGGATGTTTGCAGAGTGTCCGAAGAAATTCAGCGAATGATAATAGGAGACGGATGGAGTGCTGCTGGTGGCTGTGGCCCCCGTGATTGGGACTGCACCATCGAACTCGAGACTTCCCGAGTTGTAAGTATATGTAAGAGTGAGCGCATTCCAATGAAGTAGGCGTAATTACGTAGGCTCGCGGAGAAAGGTCTTGCCCAAAGGCCAAGCCTGGTAGCCAAACGAGAAGCGAGATCGCAACCACGAACTTCGCTCGAACCTGCGCCAATTTGTAGTGGAGTCTCACGGGTACCTTATGTTCGTTCTTCGAAGTATTTCAGGTAAGTGTCAAAAATAACAGTGAAGATCTCTGGCTAGATCCGATCACCTGTTGACTTAACCCTGAGGGACGGGCTGACCGTCACCCGGCTCTGCAGGCGCGGGTAGAATGACCAACCGATTCAGTTTGAAGTGGTGGAAGATCGTTGGCCAATAATCCTTGAACATATTTGCGGCAAACTTCCACGCGGTATCCGTCCCGTAGCGCTCGAAGGTCTTGCCGAGGGTCTGCTCAGAGACAGGCAGGTATGCGTTGGCCAGGCCCTCCGCCAGCAACGGACCCAGCAGTCCGGAACTATTGAGAACTTCTTTTCCCGCATCATTTCGACTGATCACAATAGTCTCGGCCGAGTACTTCACGGCGCCCCAGAATGTCGGATGACTCTCGGGGAAGAACCGGGGGTCGTGATGAAAGGCCGAGGCCAGAACGTAGGTGCTGAAGAAGGCGTTGGAAGAAGCCCGGGCCACTGCCGTGCCGTACCGGTTTCCATATCCCTCCCAACCCTCCCCATACGCTGCTGGCACCTCTCTCGCCTGGCCGTACCCCGCACTGATTCCTGCGGCCACCAAATAGGCAGGAGAAATACTCTGGTTCACGAATAGCTTGAATTTCTGTCCGTTGGTCATTGGCCCCGGGCTGGTTGCGATATCGGGAAACGCGATCGACTTGTTAGACATATAGCCGATGAACTTCGTCGTCGTGCCCACCACAGGATTTGAATTCTCGTCCTGCTTTGGCTGGGGCGAATCAGGGAGAGTAGGGCTGCCGCTACCCGCGCCGGCAGGCTTCTGGGCCCAGGCGGGCGGGGGTTCGGCGATTGCTATTGCCAAGCATACGCACCAGAAGACTTGAAAAACCAACCCACCAAATTTTGCCTGAACCCTCATTCGAGCGCTTGTTCACATCCGGATTCCCGTCGTTTCGATCTCCGACGAATTGCCAGCAAGACCCTTTAAACAGAGTCTGCTGGGCCATCAATATACATTGTTTCTCTCGCGAAGCACCAAGAATCAATCGGGAAATCCGGCCGAGGATCGCCCATCAGATTCAGTTCTCAGTATTTTCTGTGCATCTGACGACCCGCTAAACGGCTATGGGCGAACGGAGACAGCGGAACCCCAGAGAAGCAGGAAGAATGGGTCGTGGCGGGGCTGAATCCGGGTAACAGGATGGCTTGTTCAGATGGGCTGCAAGGGCTGGTTCCGTGCCAGTCGACGGCAGATATCCTTCACATCGGCATCGATGTGCTGCCAATACTTCTGCAAGCCGCTGCACAGGTAATTCAACCCGGGCTCCCCGTCCTTTGTGCGGATCAACCGGTTCTTGGGGCATTCTCCGTTGCACGCGAACAGAAAGGCGCACTCCCTGCACTGACGGGGCAGTGAATTGAACTTGTTCATCCCGAATTTTTGCTGTTCGTCAGAGAAGACCATCCGCGAACTGGAAATCTCGAGGATGTTGCCGAGCTTGTACTCCGGATAGACGTAATGGTCGCAGGAGTAGAGATTGCCATCATGCTCCATGGCGACGCCCTTGCCGCAGAACTCGTGGTAGATGCACAGCTGCGACTCCATACCGCGCCACTGGGCCACGGCGGTCTCGAAATGGTTTACGAACACTCTGCCGATGTCGCGGTGGTACCAGTCGTCCCACACCTTGCATAAAAAATAGCCCCAGTCATCGGGATCGATGGACCAGTCCGTCACGACCGATTCCGGATGCCCGGGATGCGAGCCCGGAGAATCCTGCACCGGCAGAGTTGCCGGATCCCACTTTTGCGGCGCGATTTGATGAAAGACTTTCGGCTCAACGCATGGAATAAATTGCATTTGCCTCGGGCGCACTTCAGTTTTGAGAAAGCGGTAAACATCCAGCGGTTTCTTTCCGTTCACTCGGTTGATTACCGAAAGCGTATTGAACGGCACACCATGGCGGTGAAGCATTTGTGAAGCCGCGAACACTCTATCGAAGGTCGGCTTGCCGTCGTTCGCGAGGCGATAATTGTCGTGAAGTGCCTTCGGCCCGTCGATGCTAAGTCCAACGAGGAAGTTGTGTTTCTTGAGGAACCTGCCCCAGTCGTCGTTTAGCAGCGTGCCATTGGTCTGAAGATCGTTTTCGACACGTTGATTGGGCTTTTTGTATTTCTGTTCCAGTGCGACTACCTTTTCAAAAAATTCAATTCCGAGAAGCGTCGGCTCGCCGCCCTGCCAGGAAAAAACGACCTCGCTGCGATCTTGTCCCTCGATGTATTGCCGGATGTGTGTTTCGAGAATTTCGTCGGTTATGCGGAAGTTCTGGTCGGAGCCGAGCAGTTCCTTTTTGTGAAGATAATAACAGTAGGTGCAGTCCAGATTGCAGATCGCCCCAATGGGCTTGATCATGGCGTGATACGCACGCCTTCCGCCTGCCGGTGCAGGCCACGGGGACAATGCGTCAATCTGGTTCTGGTCAGCCATTTCTGAGCACGGTGTCTACTCTGAGTGCTTGTATATCAGAGATTCCGTTTTTCTGCAGTGATCCAGCCTACAGGGGGCTAAAATGCGAGGTGAATTCTCGTCCGGCCAGCGCTTCATCCAGTGCATGAATCAGATCGCTGTCCATAAGCACTTTCAGAACATAGCCAGATCCGCCAGCGGCGAAACACGTAGCGACAATATCCGCGTCTTCATGAACTGTCAGAAACACAATTCTCGTATAATTACCGCGATTGCGAAGTTCGCGTGCGACGTCAATACCGCTCATCCCCGGCATGGATATGTCCAGCACAGCCAGATCAGGATTGATCGCCAGGATGGTATCGAGAGCTGCGGGTCCGTCGGAAACCATGCCGACGATTTCAAACGACTCACCCAGTAATTTGGCGACCTCGCAAAGGACCGAGGAGAGATCATCCGCAATTAGAACGCGCCTGCCCTTCATCGGGAGCTCACCCCTGTGTGGTCCGTCGGTTTCAAATGGAAGACTCGGTGATAGCGAGTAGGTCGGACTTCAGAAATTGTCTCCCACCAGCAATCGGTTGTTTGGTCCAACCCCTGCCTATACACCATGCTTCCGTTTGAGGAATCTGCCTATTGGCAAAAGTTACAATCCGGGTGAGTTCTGGTGGAATGGGAGCTGCGCGGGATCAGAGGGAAATGATGTGGTTTTTTATGGCGTACTGCACCAGTTCTGCGTTGGTTCTGAGCTGCAACTGCTCCATAACCGCATACTTGTGAGCGGCAACAGTTCGTTTCGTAATGTTCAGCGTACAGGCGACTTCCTTCATGGAATGGCCTTCCGCGAGCAGTTGGATCACCTCACGCTGACGCGGCGTAGGTTCCGGAGTGTGGTTCCGACGACCGGGCGTATGAAGCTTGAGCTTGCTGAGACCTTGCGAAGCACTTTGCGTAATATACGTTTTGCCGCGCAAAACCTGTTCAACGGCGTCGGTCAGTTCAAAGGCTGCTCCCTGTTTGTGAAGAAAAGCGGAAGCTCCGGCTTGAAACGCCTCACCGACCAGATAGGGGTCTTCGTTCATTGTCATAAAAATCAGTTTCACATCCGGCATGCTGGCTTTCAGTTGCCGGGCGGCATCGAGT
This sequence comes from Candidatus Acidiferrales bacterium, assembly GCA_963723725.1. Classification (GTDB taxonomy): domain Bacteria; phylum Acidobacteriota; class Terriglobia; order Acidiferrales; family UBA7541; genus Acidiferrum. Next base: position 215,676 of record CAVRSA010000002.1, on the reverse strand, counting down.
CCGTTTAGTTCAGGCATGGCGATATCCAGAACGATCAGGTCAGGTTGCAGTTTGGATGCGCAACGAAGGAGCTCTCTTCCGTTCCCAACGACGCCGACCACTTCGCAGCGGGGCTCGAGCACCCCTTTGAGGGCGTCAGCGAGTAATTTGTGATCGTCTGCAATCAGTGCACGTGGGCGCTTCACGCTCTAATCTCCGGCCACTTGAATTTTGGCCCGCAACTCGGAGGTTGACACCGCCAAGGGCACTTCCGCCAGAATTTCAGTTCCTTTGTTCGCGCCCGTATCGATGGTGAATTTGCCGCCCACCAGCCGAACTCTCTCACTCATGCCGATCAAACCAATTCCCAAATTCGAACTCGGGGCGTCAAGATCAAACCCGCTGCCGGAATCGCAGACGCGGAGGCGGACAAGACCATCTGTGGCCGTGAGATCAACGGTCACACGGTGCGCATGGCTGTGCTTGACGGCATTGTTCAAGGATTCCTGCGCAATGCGGAAGAGACAAAGTGCGATGTCTTTCGGTACGCTGCAGGGAAATCCCGACTCCGAAAAGACTACATCGATGCCGTATTTATCTCCGATTTCCTTGCAGAGCCCCCGCAGCGCTGGCGACACGCCGACATGTTCGAGCTTGCTCGAATGCAGCTGGTGAGAGAGCGTATGGATGTCCGAAGAAATTTCCTTGGCGATTTTCAATATTTCGAGAACTTTGGAACGTTGTTCGACATCGGATTCCGGCAGTTTCTTCCAGAGCTGACCGAGCCCGATACCCAGAATGGCCAGCCTTTGGCTGAAATCATCATGAAGTTCACGGGCAATCCGGGCGCGTTCTTCTTCCTGTGCGCGGATCAGACGCCCGCTCAGGTTGTGTAGAGTTTCTTCGGAAGTCTTTCGCTCGGTAATGTCGATGCATGAGCCGATATACCCGCAAAAAGTACCGTCCCGTTCAAACCGAGGGACACCGAAATCAACGATCCAGCGGTATTCCCCGTCGTGGCGGCGCAGGCGATATTCGCGCTCGAAGTCGACGCGGGCGTCAAAGGCGTTGGCGTACTGTTCAAGGGTCCGGTCACGATCGTCGGGATGGACGGCATACACCCAGCCGTTTCCGAGTTCCTCCTGGAGCGGACGGCCCGTAAAATTGAGCCAACCCTGATTGACAAAGGTAAACTGCCTGTCCGCATCTGCCATCCAGATCAGCGCCGGTGCATTATTCGCGACGAGGCGGAAACGTTCCTCACTTTCGCTGAGAACTTGTTCGGCGCGCTTGCGATCGGTAATGTCCCGCGCGATCTTGGCCGCACCTACAATCAAGCCGGACGAGTCCCTGACCGGGGAGATCGTCAGAGAGACGAAAATTCTTTTTTTATGTTTTGTGATGCGCGTGGTTTCATAATGTTCGACGTGCACTCCAGCCTTGATACGTTCCAGAATGTATTTCTCCTCATCCTGTAAATCAGGAGGGACGAGCATTCCAATGGAGCGCCCTACGGCCTCTTCGGGAGAATACTCAAAGATACGTTCCGCACCTGCGTTCCAGCTCAGGATGATCCCGTTCAGATCCTTCGAGATAATGGCGTCGTCGGATGATTGCACGATGGCAGTGTGACGGAGACGCGCTTCCTGGGCGCGCTTGCGGCCAAGCGCGTTGGAAAAAATCTCAGCCAGCAGTTTGAGTTGATCGGTGAGCTCTTCTGTCCATTCGACCCGGCGCCTGACACTCGAAAAAGAAATGCAGCCGAAGGAGTCTTCGCCGGACTTGAGCGGAAAGATAGCAATCGAAGTCGTACCGAACTTTCGAAAATGCTCCCGTTCAGTCGCCGCTTCTTCTGGCAGCGTCGCTACGTCTGATACCGTGAACATCCCCGTGTGCACAAAACGAGTGTTCCACCAGGGTAGTCCGTCAATTTTCATCACTTGCGGGAGGGGGGGGATATCCTCGGCGTGCCATGAGAAGGAAGTGATGAGCTCAGTGTCCGAATCGTCGAACAGCGTAATACGGTCCACATTCAGGAACTTCGCAATTCGGCCGAGGCAAACCTCAATCGTTGAACCTATCTGGTCTTGCGGGAGGTTGATGAAGGCGGTCGAAAGATCAGAAAGCATTTTTTCAAACGCCATCTGGGCGAGGAGAGACTGCTGGAAGATTCTTTTTTTGGAGCGTTGCCAGAGCAGCCCAACGATGAGCAGGGCCTGAAGGCAGCAGAGCAGCACGGCACCCAGGATGTATAACTTGTAGGACTCCCAGAGACTGGGCTGCCGGTTCAGGATTACAGTGCCGACGGGCAGGGAGGATTCCTCGAGCTTCCAGCGCTGCATCGTACGAGAATCAAAGACGTACGAATTTTTTCCGATGGCATCCTCGGGGTGGCCGCCGGAGAGCATCTGGATGCCCATCTCGCCCGCCTGCTTTCCCATTTCATCGAACCTCGTGACGTAGCCGCCGACCGTGCCGTTACCGAGGTGGGTACCCAGCAGGACATAGGTAGGTGCGGAAGAAACGACGGCAATCCGCGAAGCCACGTCAGCTGAAATAAACGTGTGGCCATCCTTGTCACTACCCCATGAAGAGAACAGGACGATACTCTCGGGCCCCAGCGTTGCCACACGAGCTAGAATTTCATCCAAAGAGAGGCTTGAAAGATCAATGATGGTCAATCCGAGGTAGGTTGACAGCTGTCGATGAACCTCGTCGGTTAGCGGTTTTTCAGCGGCCGAGCCGCCGGCAATGAACAGAAGTTGTCGCGCCTTTGGATGTAGCTGTCTTGCCAGGTCGACCGTTTTCAGTACGTCGCAACTGACCCAAAGCCCCGCGGAATTCTGGATCGATGCCAAACGAGCATGAAGTTCCGGTTGGCTGCTCATGCCCACATACAGCAAGGGGACGCCAGGAAACAGATCAATCGGAACATCGCCAGCGGCAATCACCAGGTCGAGTTTGGTATTGGCATATTTTTGCCGGATCCAGGCAGCGCGCTGTGACTGGATTCGCGGATCGGGGAAGTGCAGACGATCCATATGTTCGCTGTAGACGAGGATTCCAGGCTCGGCAATTCGGAGCGTGTCGCGTGCATTCTCGTAGAGTTGACGAAAGATGGGCCAGGTCATGTCTTCCTGGAGGAGGATCAGTACGTGTTTTGATTCGCCCGGAGGAGTAGACACATATGGTTCTGAAGAAGAAGCGGAGTACGCCGAGGCTCCGGCGCAGGTGAAGGATAGCAAGAGCAACGACCGACAAAAGCGTTTGTACAAGAAAACGACAACACCCGGATTGCGCGCGACGGAAGTGGCGACGGTATGGCGGAGCCATGTACGCCGTGGGCGTTGGGTAAGTCATAAATCAATCTGAGGAGTTGCGAGACTCCTGTAGCATTGAGAATTGACCTGGAGGCTTCGGGCGGGAAACCTCAATCATGATAAGGCACGCGAATTCGCGAGACGCAGCTGGCGTACCATCCGTCCAGGCAGTGGCACTAAATCTATCAAAAGTGGCTTGCGATTAACAAGAGTCGCTGTGATACGCATTAAATTTGGCAGAGGGGACGAATACCCTTCCATAAGTGCAATGCAATGAGATAGATAAATGCCTCGTCCGAAGGCTGCGTGGTCTGACTGTCAATTTTGCCACTTCACTCGTACGATTGAGTAGAGCATGATCTGAACGACCTAAATAGAATGGACGAACCAGCACATGATTTTTGAAAAAACGGACGAGACCAGAACGAAAAAAACTTCAAACGCCACGTGGATTTTCCTGGCGCTGGCTGCGATTTTCCTGGCGGTTGGCATTGCTGGCCTGCATGCCGGAACGAGGTGGATTGTTCTTGCCGGTATCCATTCCCCTGCAACCGGCGGCGTTGAATTTGGGCCCACAATTCCTAACAAAGGACCGGCGCCAACAAAGGCTCCGACCGGAATGATCTGGATTCCCGGTGGGGAGTTTTCAATGGGAGCCCAAGATCCCCCGACGGGCGATATGGTGGGCATGCAGGCGACGACAGACTCCCGGCCGATTCACAGGGTGTATGTGGACGGCTTTTTTATGGACAAGACGGACGTGACGAACGCCCAGTTTGCGGAATTCGTGAAGGCAACGGGATACATCACGGTCGCGGAAAAGACTCCATCGGCAGAAGATTTCCCCGGTGCACCCCCTGAAAATTTGTACGCGGGGGGCGTCGTGTTCACTCCCCCGGACCACCCGGTTCAGCTGAACGATCATTTTCAGTGGTGGAGGTATGTGAAGGGAGCAAACTGGCGTCATCCGACCGGACCAAACAGCACCATCAAGGGGAAAGGGAACTATCCGGTGGTGCAGGTCTCCTATCAGGATGCCCTGGCGTACTGCAACTGGGCACACAAGCGGCTGCCAACGGAAGCAGAGTGGGAATTTGCAGCAAGGGGTGGGCTAGCGGGTAAGCCCTATGTATGGGGTGAAAAGTTCAATCCCAACGGGAAGTGGATGGCGAATACATTTCAGGGACAGTTCCCGAACAAGGACGCGGGAAGCGACGGATATGTGGGATTGGCGCCAGTAGCGCAGTTCGCGCCGAACGGATACGGGCTCTACGATATGGCGGGAAATGTGTGGCAATGGACTTCTGACTGGTACCGTGTGGACTATTACACCGTGCTGGCAAATGCGGGCGGGGTGGCGCGCAATCCGAAAGGCCCAGACAGTCCGTTCGATCCGGCAGAACCTACTGAAAAGAAAAAGGTGCATCGAGGAGGTTCCTTCCTGTGCACCGATCAGTACTGTTCGCGGTACATGGTAGGAACCCGAGGCAAGGGAGAAGTCAGCACCGGAACAAATCATCTTGGTTTCCGGTGTGTATCCACTACTGCAGAAACAAATTGATCGCTCTCGTGGCATGAGACGCGTCCGAAATGTGCGCACGTTCACTTTGATATATCATGCAATGGACCTCTGAATACAGTCAGTAGGCAGCGTGCACGAATTGAGGAGAAAAATATGGAGCAAAAAATCATGAATCGAATTGCGATGGTATGTGTGGGCTTGATGCTGGCTATCCTGATAGGTAGCGCTGCCGTTGCACAGGATGTCACCACGAATTCTATGCCCGGAATTGATTTTACGAAATATCACACCTACAAGTGGGTGGTGATCGAAGGGGCGGAAGTACCGAATCAGATCGTCGACGCGCAGATTAAACAGGCAGTTGACGCGCAACTGGCAACCAAGGGATTGACCAAAACAGATAGCGACAAGGCTGACCTGTATATCGGATACCAGATATCCGTCCAACATCAGGAACAATGGAATGCTTACGGTATGGGCGGTGGCTATCGCTGGGGCGGAGGCATGGCCACAGCGACGAGTTCCACGATCAGTATCGGAACCCTGGTTCTGGATATGTACGATCCGGGAACCAAGCAGCTGGTTTGGACCGGTCGAGCGACCAAGACGATTGATCCGAACAACAGCCAGGAAAAGAAACAGAAAAATCTTAACAACGCCATGAAAAAGTTATTGAACAAATTCCCTCCGAAGCAGTAAATAAAGAGAAGGAAGCTATTGAAATCACGGTCCGGCAGCGCTGGGCCGTGATTTTTTTTGGGTCGTTTCGAATCATTCTGGACAGAAAGTCATAGCCGCAAGTCTCAAATCCCCTGCCGCAGGAACCCCTCGCTGCCGATAGCAAATCCTCGAGATTGGCCGCAAGTCAAATATTTACATAGGGTTACGGATACCTAATTTCGGTAACGGTTCAGGTGAAATGGCCCACGCCCGCCTGGCAGAGCCAGGGATGCCGTAAAGGTTAACGAGTACCTTTACGGTACACATGGTTTTCCTAGGCGATGACAGACAAGGGTTGGTACAGGAAACTCAGTGAAAAGGTGATTCCAAGTTCATAAAAAGTTTGGGGGTCTGACCATGCTCGCAGTTCGAGAAGAAGCTCGTTTCATCCGCAACCGAGAAGTGGTTTCCCGGCAAATCGAGGGCGAGTTGGTCATCGTTCCCATCCGGCGCGGTGTCGGAGACCTCAATTCGCTCTACACCCTCAATTCGGTCGGTTCGATCTTGTGGGAATTCATGATGGAAGAGCACACGCTGCCGGAGATGGTCGACCGGGTATGCGATGAATTCGAAGTGTCGTCGAAACAGGCGAGCGAGGACATCCGGGAATTTCTCGGTTCGATGCTCGAAGAGAAGCTGATTCAGCCGGTTGCCTGAAGGCAGGAAGCAGGAAAAGCGAATTGCTAGGGACCGCGACATACGGTGATTTTTCGACAGCAGTGCACGAACGGATGCAAGGCAGACGTGCGCCAATGGAAGTTTCCATTGAGCTGACGCACCGTTGTCCTCTTGAATGCCAGCATTGCTACAACAACCTGCCAATGAGCGATGTACTCGCGAGGAAACAGGAGCTGAGCCTTGAAGAGCATGTAAAGCTGCTCGACGAACTGGTCGAAATGGGATGCCTGTGGATTCTCTACACCGGTGGAGAAGTCTTCGCGCGGAAGGATTTCCTGGACATCTACGCGGAAGCCAAGAAGCGTGGGTTCCTGATCACCATCTTCACCAATGGAACGATGATCACGCCGAAGATCGCGGATTATCTGGCGGAATACAAGCCGTTCGCGATTGAAATCACACTTTACGGCGCGACACGCGAGACATATGAAAAACTGACGCAGATTCCAGGATCGTTTGACCGGTGCATGAAGGGTATCCGGCTGCTCCAGGAGCGCAAAATACAACTGAAGTTAAAGACGGTTCCAACAACTGTCAATTTTCACGAGCTTTCCGAGATGAGACGTCTTGCGGAAGATCTTGGCGTGGAGTTCAAGTTCGACGCGGTCGTCAATCCGCGTACGGATTGTTCCCAAAGTCCCCTTGCAGTACGGCTTACACCAGAGCACGTCGTCTCGATCGATTTCAGAGATCCCGTTCGCAAGGCGGAATTCCGAAAAATGGCCGAAGCCGAGCTCGCTGGCGAGACTCGTTCGAACGCAGTGCAAAAGTATACGTGTGGGGGCGGATTGAACGGATGCGCGATCGATCCGAAGGGACAGATGACGATTTGCGTCCTGTCGCACCAGGATGGCGCGAATTTTCGCGATGGCGGATTCAAACAGGGCTGGGACGGACGGTTGCTGGAGATTCGGGAATCCGCGCGAAAGCGGCAGACAATCTGTTCGAATTGCCAGCTGCAATCCCTCTGCAGCATGTGTCCGGCGATGGGGGAACTTGAAAGTGGCGATCCGGAAACGCCCGTTGAGTTTTTGTGCCAGATCGCGCATTTGCGCGCCTACACCCTGGGATTACAGGTGCCGGAGCATGGAGACTGCCCATGCTGTGCGGGAGGAGCGCACCACGAGCAGCTGACAACTGCCGCCGAGCGGCTCAGTAAAGAAACCTCCAGCTCCCCAAACCTCATTCCGTTGCAGGTTGTGAATTCCATTCTCCCGGTGCTCAGCGCGCCCAAAGGATGTGGTTCTGGTGGCTGTTCTTCGTGCGGATCGCAGACCAGATGAGGTTTGAAAGAGACAGGGCCAATTAATGAACGTGAAGCAAAAAACTGAAAATTCGGACAAAGCGCCCTACCAGGCGCCACTGGTCGTTCGGGTCAGTTTGCGTCCGGAAGAAGCGGTTTTGGGCCATTGCAAGGTTTCGGGCACAGCAGGGGCAGCCAGTGCCAGTTGCCGCACAGCATTTGGGTTTTGTCGGTCGCAGGGCTCATGAGCACGAGAACCGGAGTAAGGGGAAAAATCGCGGTGCCGCAAACTACTACCAGGAATTCCGGTCGTTTGGTCGTTGAAATCGGTGGGGTTTCAATGGGGATGTGGTGCGAACGGAATATGTCCGTTGCACTGGACAAGGAACACAACCCCTTCATTGCACACGATCCGAAAACACAAGCTTGCGACATCGAGTTGGATGTTTGCTGGGCGGAGACGATCGAGATGCCAGCAGCCGAGCCGTCATTTATGTCCGGAGGACTGTGGTCCGCATTCGCCGGAGCGACGGGGACAAAATTCTATTTTGCAAGCCCCATGCTGGGAATTTCCCCCTATAAGGCGGCGTGGTTCGATCCCGGTTTTGCACGCGGTCATATTGTCCTGCGGCGTGACTCGTTTGCCACGGACCAGCCGGTCTTCCCGCTCGAATATCCCATCGATGAGTTGGCCATGATGCATCGCCTTGCGTTGGGTGAAGGTGTCGAACTGCATGCGCTGGGACTCGAAGACCAGGACGGTGCCGGATATCTGTTTCTCGGGCATTCCGGGGCTGGAAAAAGTACGACGGCCCGGCTCTGGATGTCTGAGCCGGGAGTCAGGTTGCTGAGTGACGACCGCATCATTCTACGGAAGAAAGATAATCAGTACTTCATGTACGGTACGCCGTGGCACGGGGATGCAGGGGTTTCCTCGGCCGGATGCGCCCCGCTGTCTGCCATTTTTCTGCTGGAACAATCGCCAATAAACGAAGTCGAACCGATGCCGCTGGCGAGAGCGTCTGCAGAGTTGTTTGCACGCTGCTTTGTTCCGCATTACTTGGCAGCGGGAATGCAGTTTGCATTGGGCTTTTTTGACGAGCTCACACGCTCGATCCCTTGTTCTGTTTTCCGATTCGCTCCGACGGAAGGCGCCGTGGAGGCGATTCGTCATGTTCGCGCGTGAAACGCACATACGCAAGGATTCGAAATTATTCGTGGAACTGTGCACCGCCCTGCTCGAGGAGGACTTGGGCGTCAGATTCAGGGTCGAAGGGCAGAGCATGAGTCCCAATCTCGAGGATGGAGACGAGGTACTGGTCGCGCGTCCTGCAAATGGCGGACTTCGCCCGGGAGAGATTGCTTTCGCAGAAAGTGAAGATGGACTTCGGGTTCACAGAGTCAGTTGCTTTGATGGCCTAACCGGGGAAGTGGTTCTGCAAAGCGATACCGCGACGGAGCCCGACCGAACCACGAGGCGAGTTTTCGGAAAGGTAGTCGCAGTCGAACGCGGTGACCGACAGGAGATCCTGGGCCCGTTTCAGACGAGGTGTGTTCATCCCGCCCGGAAAATTGCCCGCCGAATCCGTGTGGCGCTTCAAAATCGCGCTCGTCGCGTTCTGCGGACATTTTCCGGCAGTGCCGCTCTGCTTTTGGTCAGTTCATTTTTTCTCGCGCCGCTCCTCTATGCACAAACTGCCGATCTCGAACTTGCACAGACTGCATCTGCCCCTGCCGTTGCAGCCGGAACAACTTCAGCTAGTCTTGGGACGGCATCTGCTGCGTCATGGGCGGCTGGAATTGCTTCCTTCACCTTTCCAACGCCATTGCCTGCTGGTGCTCTCCCGACGGCACTCCTGACGACAACAGGATTCACTCCTGCTGGGTATAACGTTACAAACGCTCCAATTTTATCTGTGAACAGTGCGACAGGAGTGGTTACGGTTGCGCTCGCAACAAATCCCGGCACATCAACGACCAGAGGCACCGGCGCAGTCACGACAGGTTATGTCTACACCGAGGTGGTGACGAATAACTCTTCAAGCGCAACGGTCACGAGCGGCACGATCACGGTTTACATGCAGACGCCGGCGAACACGACGTTTCAGGCATATACCGGAACAAATTGGGCCTGCACCACGCCCACAGCAGGGAATACCGGACCGGTCATCTGTACCTACAACACGACTCTAGCCAGTGGTGCGACTGCCAGCGCGCTTTACCTAAATTTCCAGATCAATACCGGAACCGCAGCAGGTACGACGATCCAGGCTTCCGCGAGCGTGACAAACTCCACGTTTGTTGACCCAAGTCCTGCAAACAACACCAGCATCACGTCAATCGTGGTTGAGCCCACGACATCGGCAGATCTGGGTGTGGCAACTTCCGTTTCTCCGACACCTGTTTTTGTTTCTTCCACCTTTACCTATAACATCACGGTACAAAATCTCGGTCAGGCTACGGCGCCGGTTTCCTCGAGCGTCCTGAATGATACCTTACCGGCCACGGTGACCTTTGCTTCGATCGTGACTCCATCCGGATGGAGTTGCACAACTCCGGCGGTCGGTGCCACCGGCACCATTTCCTGTTCGATTACTTCGGCCATACCCGCCGCACCTGCTTCGGGTTCGAGTTCGACCTTTGCAATCACCGTTACCGCGCCGACCACCGCGGCCACGCTGAACAATACGGCTACCGTTGCGCTATCCGGCGATCCGAATTCGCTCAACAACACGGCAACTTCCTACACCGTTGTACAGCCACTGGTTTGCGCCAGCCCCGGCCGCGATGGCGCAGGAGGAACAATCACCGGAGTTGTCAACGCCTATTACCCACCTTCTGCGACAGGTACATTAGCCGCAAATTCCACATCCGTTGCGCTTGGCGCTGCAGCAGCAGCAGGCGCTCAGAAGGCAATCGCGGCAGGCGATCTGTTACTCATCATCCAGATGCAGGGAGCATCCATCAACAGCAGTAACACGAGTTCCTACGGAGATGGGTTGCCGGGTGACCCCGGTTCTGGATCGACAAGCCTCGGCAGCTCAGGACTCTTCGAATTTGTAACCGCGACAAATGCGGTTCCGGTTACGGGTGGAACTCTCGATTTCATCGGAACCGGGCAGAACAAGGGCTTGCTGAACAACTACTCCTACGTTGTTGCCACAACGGCGAAGCCACAGCAAACCTATCAGGTCATTCGTGTTCCGCAATACACGTCCGCGGCGCTCAGCTCTGGACTTGTTCCGATGCAGTGGAATGGCTCTGTAGGGGGGGTACTGGCAATCGACGTTTCATCGCAGCTTACTCTGGGAGGCACGGTGGCGTTGGATGCTCTGGGCTTCCGCGGAGGAGGTGGGCGGATTCTCGCAGGAAACGGAACCGGAGCGCTTACGGATTACGTCACAACCGCGACAAATCTGGCCAACGGATCGAAGGGCGAGGGCATCGCGGGTACGCCGCGCTATGTTGCACCGGCCACGATCACACCCACGACAACTGCCACAGACACCACCGGAGGCACACCGTCAGATACGCTGCCGAACGGCAGTTACGCGCGTGGCGCTCCGGGAAACGCAGGTGGCGGTGGAACCGATGGGAATGCGGTCAGCAACGCAGAAAATTCTGGAGGCGGCGCAGGCGGAAACGGTGGTACGGGCGGACAGGGTGGCTACGGGTGGGACAGCATGGCCGCTACCAATTCTACCGATGGCGGCTTCGGGGGTGTGCAATTTCCAGCTTCCACAAGCGCGCTCGTTATGGGCGGTGCCGGCGGTGCAGGTACGACGAATGATGGTTCCTACTATATTTCGGGATCAAGTAATGGTGCCGACTGCGGCGCGAGTTGCACCGGGATTTACAGTAGCGGTGGCGCGGGCGGTGGAATCGCTATTATCCACGCCGGCAGTGTCACGGGCACGGGCACGATCACCGCGAACGGCCAGTCAACGCTCAGCACCCTCAACGACAGCACGGGCGGAGGAGGCGCTGGCGGATCGATTCTTATTTTTGCGAACAGTGGTGGTTTAGGCGGTGTAACCGTCAACGCCGTTGGCGGCAATGGTGGGAATGCTTGGCCCAATCAGCCCCCGCAAAGTTTCCCGGGACAACGTCACGGTCCTGGTGGCGGCGGTGGTGGTGGCGTCATTCTCCTTTCCTCTTCACCTGGTTCGTATAGTGTCGCAGGCGGGTTGAACGGATTTACCGACACAGTCCAGGATTCCTATGGGGCCACGCCAGGCCTCCCCGGCCTCATCGTTACCACCGATGTCATTACGGAAACTCCGGGCACCCAGCCCGGAGCCTATTGCGCTGCTGCAGATCTATCGGTGACGAATTCTGGTTTGCCCGCTGTCGTCGCTCCGGGCGGAACGATTACTTACACGCAAAGCGCCATTAACAATGGTCCACTCGAAGCGGTAAACGCAATCTTCAGTGAACCGATCCCGGCGAACACGACCTTTCAATCGATCACTCCACCCGCAGGTTGGACCTGCACGACTCCAGCAGTTGGTGCCACGGGAACGATTTCCTGCACCAACCCTGATTTCACGGCCTTGACGACAGCGAATTTCCTGGTTGCCGTTACAGTTGGTGCAACAACAGTGAACGGCACGCAGATCGTCGATGTCGACAACATAACTTCTGGCACATCCGATCCCAATCTTGCTAACAATTCGGCGACGGCAATAACAACCGTAGGTGTCGCGACGTCGGCGGACCTTGCCGTCACCGACACAGTTTCTGCTCCAACCGTTACCGCCGGTACTACGTTCACCGTGACCGGCGTGGTCACCAACAACGGACCGGCAAGCGCCTCAACAGCGAGTTTCACGGAAGCAACCCCGGCCAACACGACATTTCAATCACTGGTCACACCGCCAGGCTGGAGTTGTGCCGTGCCTGCCGTCGGTGGAACCGGGACCGTCAGCTGTACAGCGTCCTCAGTTACAGCCGGCGCTGTCGCAAATTTCCCCGTCGTACTGAACGTTCCGGCGGCAACACCTTCGGGGACGGTAATTACGGCGACGGCCAACGTGAGTTCGCTCACGCCGGACTCGAATCCCTCGAACAATACAGCCACGACTTCGACAGTGGTTGCGACGTCAGGCCAGGCAGATCTCGCCGTGACGGCAACTGGCACACCAACGCCCGTCTCGCAGGGCAACAACATTACCTACACCCAAACCGTAATCAACAATGGGCCCGCTACGGAAACGAATGCGACGTTCAAGGTCGCGATTCCTGCCAACACGACCCTCGTTTCCTTCACGCTTCCCGCAGCAACGGCGGCGTCCTGGACATGCACACCAACCATACCCGTCGGAGGGACAGGAACGTTTACGTGCACACTGAACACCGGGCAGACCATTCCTCTGAATGGAACGTTCAGTTTTCCATTGGTGGTCGCAGTAAACGCGGCGACACCTTCTGGCACAACAATCATCGATACTCCCAGCGTTTCGAGCACGATTGGAGATCCCAATCCGGGAAACAATTCAGCGACGGTCTCGACCATCGTGGCAGGGCCCACGCAAGCAGACGTCAGCATTGTAAAGACGGCTGCTCCCGAGCCCGTCAACCAGGGCACGAATCTCGCGTACACACTTACGGTCAAGAACGGCGGCCCGGCCATCGCGCAGGGTGTGGTGGTAAACGATGCACTCCCCGCGCAGGTCGCTTATTCCTCAGCGTCGGCTTCGCAAGGTACTTGCAACTACACCGCCGCGACCACAACGGTGAACTGCGCACTCGGAAGCCTCAGTGTGGGAAGTTCGGCCATCGTTACGATCAACGTGACTGCCAATACCTTCAGCTCTGCCTCACTCACGACGAATACAGCGACGGTAAGCTCCACAACGAGTGATCCGAACCCGGCGAATAATACGTCGACCGCTACTTCGACAATTCAATCGCCAACGGCGGTGGATATTGCCGGATTCCGCGCGTACAAGCAAACCGATGGCTCGGTAATACTGGAATGGAAGACGCAGGAGGAATCCCGGAATCTCGGCTTCCACATTTATCGCGAACAGAATGGCGCGCAGCAGCGCATTACACCGGCGCTTGTCGCTGGATCGGCACTGCTGTTGCGCGGATCTTTGCCGCAGCACGCTGCGAAAACCTATCGCTGGATCGATACGCTCCCGACATCTGACGCGAGTTATTGGATTGAAGACGTCGACATCAATGGGTCACGTACCATGCACGGACCCGTATCTGTCGGGGGTCTGCCGCCGGAGATTGCTGCGACGGTGGCGACCGCTGCCCCGGGAATAAAGCTGAAATCGTCAGCGCTGTTGCGCGAACTGCACGGCGCTGCTGTAGCGCAACAGACATCCACCCGGCCACTTGTGACACCCCGACCCGCCTGGCCGGTTTTTCCGGCAAACGCGGCGCGGGTCAACGTCGCTGATCAGCCTGCGGTGAAGATAGCCGTCGCAGAGGAAGGCTGGTATCAGGTTTCTCTCGCCGCGCTGAGCGCAGCCGGATTTGAGATGGGAAGAGATATTCACTCTCTGCACCTTTACGCGGAAGGAGTCGAACAACCGTACCTGCTCAGGAGAGGCGGCCAGGGCGAAGAAGTGATCGAATTTTACGGAACAGGTATCGACACGCCATTTTCAGCGAACCGAATTTATTGGCTGGTTCGCGCAGCGGGCGAGGGAAAGCAGATTGTGTCTGAGTCAGGTGGAAATACGGGAAATGCATCAGCAAGCAGCTTTCCCTTTACGGTGATTCGAGAAGACCGGTTTACCTATATCGCCACACTCCTGAACGGGGTGAATAACGACAACTTCTTCGGCGCAGCGGTGACTACCGATCCTGTCGATCAGGACATGGAAGTGGCTCACTTCGACGCTTCGTCCGCGATGCCCGTGACCCTCGATCTGACCTTGCAAGGGGCAAACGATGGTCAGGCGCACAGCATAAACGTGCAGGTGAACGGATCAACGATCGGGCAAATGAATTTCACCGGACAGATACTGAATGAACAGACATTCAACGTACAATCTTCGCTCCTTCATGACGGTAGCAACACCGTCACACTTACCGCTCTTAACGGTGACAACGACGTCAGCGTGGTTCAGTCCATTGAACTTCATTACCCGCACAGCTATGCAGCGGACGCCAACTGGCTGAAGGCAACTGCGGCTCCGGGAACGGAACTGCACATCACGGGGTTCAGCGACTCCCAGCTGCGTGTATTTGACATAACCGATCCACTGAATATTTCTGAGTTGAACGGACAGGTTTCATCGAGCGCCGGGACCTACGAGATCGATTGTGTGGTTCCGAAACAGGGAAATGGCGAGCGGACACTTCTGGCGTTTTCGAGCAGTGCAATTTCAGCGCCGGTTTCTGTGACACAAAATGCTCCCGCCCTTCTTGATGTGCAAAGCGCCGGCGCGGACGTAGTCATCCTTTCGCATCCCGACTTTGTCGCGGCTCTTGAACCACTTGTGCAGCTTCGCGAGTCAGAGGGACATCACGTACTGGTTGCCACAACTGACCAGGTGTATGACACCTACAGTTACGGGGAACGCAGTCCTTTCGCGATTCAGAATTTCCTGAAGGATGCCGCCACCCGCTGGAAGCTCAAGCCGCAGGCAATCCTGCTGGTGGGCGACGCGTCGTTCGATCCAAGGAATTATCTTGGCCTGGGCGATTTCGATTTCGTGCCAACCCGCATGATCGAGACTGCCGCATTCAAAACCGCGTCGGATGACTGGTTCACGGATTTTGAATCGACAGGATACGGCACGATCCCCACAGGCCGTCTTCCCGTTCGAACCCTTGCCGATACCCAGTTGGTAGTCGGCAAGATCGTAAATTATGAAAAAGGCGCAGAGGCGGGAGCATGGAACGGCCAGGCGCTGCTCGTCGGGGACCAGAACACAAACTCCAATTTCTCGGCTGCCGTTGTTTCTGCAGCGGCAATACTGCCGAATTCCTTGACGGTTTCCGAACTCCTGGCCGATGGCCAGGATCCCGCTACCTTCCGCACGCAGCTTCTGGCAGCCCTGAACAATGGTTCGCTGATTGTTGACTATCAGGGACATGGCGCGGAACAGCAATGGTCGTTTGTGAATTTCTTCAACACGGACGATGCCGCGGCATTGACAAACGGCGGAAGACTTCCCGTCTACCTGTTGATGGATTGTTTGAATGGATTCTTCCAGGACGTTTATGCACAAAGCCTGGCGGAGTCTGTGCTGCTCGCTCCGAACGGTGGCGGGGTTGCCGTCTGGGCCTCTTCGGGCTTTACCGAGCAGGCACCACAAACATCGATGAACCAGGCATTCCTCGCGCAACTCGCGACTCACCCGGGCGAGCCGATTGGCCAGCTGATTTTGCAGGCAAAATCGGGAACAACTGACAATGACGTGCGGCGGACCTGGGTTTTATTTGGCGATCCGGCGATGAAGCTGCATTTTCTGACAACCCCGAGTTCGGGACGCTCGAGCGGAACTCACGGTTCGAATTGAATGGGACCGTTGCCCCCGTCTCGTGTGTGCGGCAAGAAAGGAAAGCAACGCGAATGAAACTTAAACAAATGCTCCCTGTTCTGGGTTTGATGGTTTTTTCGGGCGCGAATACGTACGTCGTTGCGGCGCAGGAAGCCAAAGGCACGGCGCTCGGGATGGTAGTCAGAGCGCAGAGCGCACAGGTGGACAAGACTGCCGCGAGCGAGGGCGCTACGATTTATTCAGGGGATTACCTCTCAACAGACAATGGCGGATCCTTGCTGGTGCGCATAGGCTCGCTTTCGGTCAATCTCGAAACCGCCTCGGGCGCGCATATCTACCGGACACCATATGGCGCGATTGTGGAACTCGATGAAGGTTCGGTGGTCTACACCACGGCTGGCAACAGGGAAAACGTCGTGGTTGTGGCGAACGATGTGCGTGTAACACCGGTTCTTTCGGTTGCCGATCTTGGACGCGTTTCGATCAATGATCCCTGCAACGTGACGGTATACAGCCAGCGCGGACAAGCGAACGTGCAGTCCGGGTCAGAATCACATTACGTCGAAGAAGGGAAAGCGTATAAGGTCCGGGGCGAGAATGCCGTGAGCTACCGCAAGTACGTGTCACCGGAAGACAATGATTATCATACGTACCATATGCACGAGGCGTGTGCGCCCGTGCAGACGTTAAAGGGCCGCGCGCCAATCGCCGCTGGACAGAGCCGGTTTCTGCTGGTGACCGGAGTGGTTGTCGGAGCAGCAACCGGAATCGGAATCTGGAAAGCGCTTGAAAGCCCCGACCGACCTTGATCCCGTCGCCTGGTTCGATCAGTGATTCCCGCCTGAAATTTCGCGGACAATCGAGCCAACAAAGTTCTTGGCGTCGCCAAACAGCATCAGGGTCTTGTCCAAATAATAGAGAGGGTTGTCGATCCCTGCAAAACCCGCTGCCATGCTTCGCTTGATCACCATTACGGTGTGAGCCTTGTCCACGTCAAGAATAGGCATCCCGTAGATTGGGCTGCTGGCATCCTCGCGCGCGGCGGGATTTGTGACGTCATTTGCGCCAATGATCAATGCTACGTCGGTCTGCGGTAATTCCCCGTTGATGTCGTCCATTTCCTGAAGCTTGTCATAGGGGATATCCGCTTCAGCAAGCAGCACGTTCATATGACCTGGCATTCGACCCGCGACAGGGTGAATGCCAAAGCGTACGTCCACCCCGCGCTTGGTGAGGATATCGTACAGTTCCCGAACCTTGTGTTGCGCCTGGGCGACCGCCATTCCGTAACCCGGAACAATGACGACACGGCTGGCCGCGGAGAGAATGCCCGCGGCTTCTTCCGGGGAAGCGCTGCGCACCGGACGAGTTTCCTTGGCGCCGGTTGCCGCGGCCTGTTCCTGACCGAATGCACCGAACAGCACGTTGGTGAACGAGCGGTTCATGGCTTTCGACATATTCACGGAGAGAATGAAGCCCGAAGCGCCGTCGAGGGCTCCCGCGATGATGAGCAGCTTGCTCCCAAGAACAAAGCCCATCGCCGCCGCCGACAATCCCGCATAGGAGTTTAGGAGAGAGATGACGGTCGGCATGTCCGCGCCGCCGATAGGGATAATCATCATCACCCCGAAGAACAAGGGAATGATGATCATCAACGGGAAAAGGTACATCTTCTCAGGGTGCAGGACGAGCATGACCGCGATTCCGATGGCCACGGCCAGAATACCCAGGTTGACGAGGTTTTGACCCTTATAGGTGATGGGACGCTGTGGCAGTATTTCCTGCAGCTTGCCTGCGGCCATCAAGCTGCCGGTAAAGGTCAGCGCCCCGAGAATCACTTCAAGGGACAAGACACCCATGAGGAAGGGCGGAACATCGGGAGCGCGCAGATAAAATTCTGCCGTACCGACCAGGGTGACGCAAAGTGCGCCGAATGCGTGACTCAAAGCGGTTCGCTGCGGAACGGCGGTCATCGCCACCCGTCCGAGAGGCACGCCGATAATGGTACCGAGCACGAGACCGATCGCAACCCATTTGTAGGTCAGACCGTGATGCAGCAGGGTTCCGACGATGGCAAGAAACATTCCTGCCTCTCCGGCCCATACCCCGCGCCGGGCGGTTGCTGGAGAACTGAGCCACTTCAAGGCGAGGATGAACAGCGCCGTGGCAATCAGGTAAGTGACTTCAATCAGGGTGTCGCTCGCGAGGAAGGTCATTAGGATTTCCTCGGCCCGCTGGATTTGAACATCTTCAGCATGCGGTCGGTGATGATGAAACCGCCGACGATGTTGCTTGTCGCGGCGACGATGGCGATGGTCCCGAGAATCGTAGCGAGCGTGCTCTTGCCCTCTCCGGCAAGGATAATTGCACCGACCACGGCGATCGCGTCGAGTGCATTGGTCAGCGACATCAGCGGCGTATGCAGAAGCGGCGAAACTCGCCGGATCACTTCAAAACCAATGAATGCCGCCAGCATAAAAACATATAATCCGGTCAGGAAATCCAGTTTCATCAGGCTTGTCCTCCCGCTGGGCTAGTTTGCAAAACTGGCAACGAGAAAAATTCGCGCACTTTGGCGTTCACGATCTGTCCATCATGCGTAAGTAGAGTTTCGCGAATGATTTCGTCCTTCAGGTTCAGCTGAACCTTACCCTCTTTGGTCAGGTTCAGGAGAAACGCAGTGAGGTTTTTCGCGTACATCTGGCTCGCGTGATAAGGAACCGTTTCCGCCAGATTGTATTCGCCGATGATGGTTACACCGTGAACGACGATGGTTGCATCGGGTTTGGTCAGTTCGCAATTTCCGCCACGCTCTGCGGCGAGATCGACAATCACCGATCCAGGGGCCATGCCCTGGACCATGTCTTTGGTGATCAGGATTGGCGAGCGCTTGCCTGGAATCACTGCGGCGGTGATGACGATATCACTCTCACCGACGACGCGACCAAGCAACTCGCGCTGCTTCTTGTAGAACGTTTCATCCTGGGCTTTCGCGTAGCCGCCGGCGTCCTGGGCATCTTTTGCCTCGATCGGCAATTCCACAAAGCGCCCTCCGAGACTCTGTACCTGTTCCTTCGCGGCGGGCCGCATGTCGTACGCCGAGGCTACAGCACCCAGGCGACGAGCGGTTGCGATTGCCTGCAGCCCGGCAACACCTGCGCCGATGATCAGGACCTTTGCCGGAGCAATGGTGCCTGCGGCGGTGGTTAACATGGGAAACATTCTCGGCAAGGTATCTGCCGCAAGAACGACCGCCTTGTATCCGCAGATCGTCGCCATCGCAGAAAGTGCGTCCATGCTTTGTGCACGGGTGATCCGGGGCATCAACTCGACGGAAAAGGACGTGACACCGCGGTCGGCAATGTCCTGAATCGTCTCGACGGTTCCGAGTGGCCGCAAGAAGCCGACGAGAACCTGGCCTTTGCGATAAAGAGGTACATCCGCTTTGCCCGTCTTGTCGTTCGCGCCGTGTCCTAAAAACTGGACGACGATATCGGCGGTGGCGAACACGTCTTCGCGGGTTGCGGCCAGCTTGGCGCCTTTTGCCGTGTATTCTGCGTCGGGATATCCGGCCTGAAGGCCGGCTCCTGACTGCACGAGAACTTCGAGTCCGGCTTTTGTCAGAGCTGGTACGACAGCCGGGACAAGTGCTACCCGGCGTTCTCCGGGATAATTTTCTCTGGGCACACCAACGATCATGTACCCTCCTTCCTTACTGGAATTTCCGATCGCGCAGATCCAGCTCGTGCATAAGAAATCTCGTACCAGTTGAGGGCATTCGCAGCAATCCGCATCTGACTATCGGCCCGTCACAATGACGGCCCGCAACTCCCATAGTACTCGACCGGAATGGAGGTGGAGCGATTGCCCCTCTCAACAGGAAAATTATGCAGAAGTCATGCCCGCGGTGACGAGCACATAATTTCATATTTCGCCGGATTCTATCTCTAAGTGAACCTCTTCCACAAGGACGTGCGACACGTCAGGTGAGTTACAGCAAGGGCAACTTTTCATAGACCGCACGAGCCTCGTCGAGGCGCTTCAGGACCAGCTGCTTTTCTTCCGCCGAGTTCCAGTCAGGGTATTGCTCCGTAATTTCGATGGTGCGCTTGATCCAGGCAATAAAGTACTGGGAATCTTCTTTTGAATACGCGCGTTTACCGGCGATTTGCACATAGATGGGACTGGTTGTTGCATACGTGTAGTTGTCCATGACCGGGTATTCGGCCTTTTCGCTCCATGCCCGAAGAAGGCACCAGCCACTCTCTGAAATGGGAATCGATCCGGTGAGGTCAGCCGTTTCGCCTGAGCCCGTGAGCTTCAGATCTTGCGAGACCCGTCCGTTGCAAACGATTTCGAGATGGTCAACGGGAACGATCGAACGGAGGGCTGCAGTAAAGGCAACTTCTTTCTGAGCAGAATCGAATTTCAGTTGGCCGCCAACGATTTCGCCTCCCAACTTGAATTCGAGAAGAGGACCGTTGGTGGCAAAGCTGCGACCGTGACTCAATTCGTCCATCCACGTTGCTGCAGGGGCAGGCCAGCCAGGCACGTCGATGAAGACGCGGTCCTGTCCGACCATCCCGCGAATCGGCGCAGCATAATCGGCTGTGGCGTCAGTACCCGCTCCCGCAGGAATCCTGAATCCCAGGTTCAGCAGCTTGTACCAGACGGCGGCTGTTGATTTGTGATCGCTGAAGCCCACGATCTCCATGTAATCGAGTTTCCCGAGCGCGACATCGACGGGGAGCTCATCGGTAATTCGTTGCTGGGGCCTAGCGAATGGATCGGGCAGTGTATCGAACGGATGAACGGCGCCTACGAGTGCTCCTTGCTCGTGGGCCATATCATATACATCCATGTTCATCGGTAGGAGACTCGCCGCCGCGGTGTTGGGGTAGCCCGCATAACCCGGCAGCAACAGATGCTCTGGCAATCCCAGGACTCCGCGGTGTCCCCAGTAGCTGGTGTGAAATTCCTGCCCTTTGACAATCTCGACCTCAAAATCGCCCATGTCGTTCAGCTTGAGCGGGGGAGTGAAGGAAATGTCCGGGAAACGCTGCTCCTTGTTGACGATCAACTCGTTCACAATGTTCAGCCCTTCACCGATGGCTTGACGTTGCAGAACGGTCGGGTAGTCGCGATAGGTTCCACCATAATTCATGTGAACGTGAAGATCGGCCGAGACCCACTGGCCTTCCGACGGCGGAAGCTCCAGTCGCTCAAGGTTTACTTCGATCTTTGCCGGTTGCGATTCCTGGATTTCGATTTCTGCGTGCATGGGTTTTTCCGTGAAACCCCTGGAGATCTCAACCAGATATTTCCCGGCCGGAAGATCAACCGTGGATTCGCCGGAAGCATAGAAATAGTGGCGCTCGAAACTACGCTCTGCCCGGTCAAAGCCGTCATCGGCATAGATTGCTTCGTCGCTCGGAGCGTAGAAAAGACCGTTTTTGCCCGTGATCGACACACGGCAAGCTTCAATAAGCCATGGACCGCGATTGATGTTCATGGTGAATTCCGAACGGGGATGAAGATAGGTTCGCTCCGCGATCGTGAGACTCGTTCTTTTTCCGCCTGGCAATTCCTGCCAGAAAATTTCTGTCAAACCGGACTGATTGGATATTGCTGCAATTCTTTTACCGTCAGGCGACCAGCGAGGGCAGGTTTCATCCCATTCGGAATAGGAAATGGGAAATGCGTCCCCGCCTCGGGCCGGCATGAGCCAGAGGTTATGCCACTGGCGGCCGAGGTAAGAGCTGTAAACCATGCGGGAACCGTCGGGCGAAAAATCGGGGCGAGCCTTCCAGCTCGTTTCTTCGTAATGAATTTCTTCGGGCTGCGCACCCGGTTGCGCCTTCATTTCCCAGAACCCGCCCGTGCCATGAATATGGCCCTTGTTTGAAACAAAGAGAATTTTCTTGCCATCCCGAGACCATGTCGGGTTAATTTCCATATCGTACTCACTGTAATAATAGCGGGGCAGGGAACTCTTCGATTCGCCCGTGAGACGGGTCTTGTTTTTCAACTCTCCGTTTACGATGTCGGCAGTAAAAATATGAAAACGTTTGTGGTATTCGGTGGAGACCCAGACAATCCTTTTCCCGTCAGTTGACCAGCGTGGTTCGACATTTACCGCGCCGCCACCGGTCAGAGCGTGGGCCTTTCCCGACGATAAATCCAGAATCCAGAGCTCCATGGCATCCTTTTGATAGGAAGTGTAGAGTACGGACCTTCCGTCAGGAGACCAGTCGGGCTGGTAGTCATAACCCGGTCCATCGGTAAGCTGGGAGGCCGATTTAGAGTCCAGTTTTTGCCGCCACAGCGACCCCGCCATGGAGTAAATCAGTTCGCGGGAATCAGGACTCCACGTGAGGCTGCTCGGACCGCTGGTCAGTTGCGGCAAGTAGAGCTCGCGATAATAATACGGATGAGGTTCTCCGATCTGAGGGAGAACCGGCAGACGCTGCGCGTCGACGGCCGATGCCATTACCGCGAAAACAAAACAGGTGAAAACGACCAGGCGCTTCAAGTTATCCTCCGCAACCACGCATGGTATCGCAAAAAAAGAAAAGGCGCCCGGGAGGACGCGGCGCCCTTCTGTCGCTACGAGGAATATCGCCTGATAGAGACTAGGCCAGCCCCAATTTCGAAAGGGGCATTTCACGGTAGCGCTTGCCGGTTGCCGCAAAGATGGCGTTATACAGTGCCGGGGCGAAGGGAGGAAGCCCGGGCTCGCCGATCCCAGCCGGTGGCGCATCGCTTGGAACGATATGAACGTTGGTCACCTTGGGAGCGACGTTGATGCGCGCCACCTGGAAGGAATCGTAGTTGGCCTGATTGACCACGCCGTTGGTCGCCGATATCTCTCCATAAAAGGCAATGCTCGTTCCCATCACCGCAGCCCCTTCAAACTGCTGTCGCACCGTCGTGGGGTTCACAATCGTGCCTGCATCGAGGGCCGTGTCGACCTGGTGAATCACGACCTGACCGTCCTTCACTTCGACCTGCACAACGGTCGCAACATAGGTCAGAAAGCTGCGATGAACGGCAATGCCCATCCCGAAGCCATTGCCCAATTTCTTCTTTCCCCACCCGGACTTTTCCCCGGCCATTTGAACCACTCTTTTGTATCGGGCAGTGTCGAGCGGATACTGCGTTAAATCGCTGTCGTAGTTCGTGTAATCCTTCGGAAGTTCGCTCTTCGGAATGATCCGGTCGGGGCCGAGGAGCGCGAGAACGTATTCGAGTTCATCTTTCCCGGCTGCGTGAGCGCATTCCCCGACGAAGGAATGAATTCCGAAGGCGTGATAGATGTTGGCCACGGAGCGAAGCCAGCCGATACGGGTATGAGCCTTCGCCGGCCCGTTCTCCGCACGCTGGTTCGGGATGGCAAATGGCACGTCACTGAAGCCCAGGCCAATTTCTCCGGCATCGGCGTATTGCGCGGTAGCGTCAAAGGTCGAAGCGATTGGAGGGAACACACTTCGCTGCAGCCATGCAGTAGGCATCCCGTTCGCGCCGAGAGCCGTCTTGAAATACATTGCGGCTACGGAATGGAACGAGTCAAACCTGATGTCGTCTTCGCGGCTCCAGACGACTTTTACAGGTCTACCTGTTTTCTTCGAGATCACCGATGCTTCGACGATAAAATCAGGGAATGACTTGCGGCCGAATGCACCACCAAGCAGCGTGACATTTACAGTTACATCTTCCTTTTTTATACCCACTGCCGCAGCAACAGCTTCCTGCGCCCCTTGTGGATTTTGCGTAGGCGCCCAGACGACTACCTTTCCGCCATCGAAATGAGCGAGCGCAGCGGGTGGTTCCATGGATGCGTGGGCCAACATGGGCGCGTAATATTCCGCTTCGATGACCCTGCCGCCTTTAGCAAATGCCGAATCTACGTCGCCCACTTCGCGGACGACTTTGCAGGGCTTTTTTGCCGTGTCTTCCAGTTCCTTGCGGAAAAGGTCGGAGTTCCAGGCACTATTCTCGCTCGCGGTCCATTCCACTTTGAGCTTCTTCTTGCCCTGAAACGCAGCCCACGTGTTATCAGCAACTACCGCAACTCCGCCGAGCGCCTGCATTCCAACCGGAGGCTTCCAGGGGTCGATTGTGATGGTTTGTTTCACCCCGCCAATTTTCAGCGTCGCGGCATCATCGACATTTTTTACCGTGCTTCCATAGACGGGTGGATGAACCACCGACGCGTACAGCATCCCGTCCATGCGCACGTCCTGGCCATAGACAGCCTTGCCGGTTGACATGTTTTTCAGGTCATAGCCCGGAGTGGGCTTGCCGATAAACTTCCACGCACCCCGGTCCTTGAGCTTGAGATCTTCCTTTTTCGGGACAGGCAATTTGGCCGCGGTCGAGGCCAGTTCGCCGTAGCTCAGTTTCTTTCCGCTTGGTTTGTGGATGACACAACTGGATTCGGTACTGCACTCGCTTTCCGGGACCTTCCACGTTTGCGCGGCTGCACTCACGAGCATCGAGCGGGCGCTAGCGCCTGATTCCCGAAGGGTTTCAAAGAAACTTTTGACGGAATGCGAGCCGTCAGTGTCCTGATCCCCATATTTTTCGTTGCCGGTTCCCTGAATTACGGTTACCCGATTCCAGTCGGCGTCCAGTTCGTCAGCAACAATCATTGGCAGGCCGGTGCGATTTCCGCTGCCCATTTCCGCGCGGGCAGCCACGATGTAAATTGTGTTGTCCGCTGCAATCGCAAGGTAAACGTTGGGCTGAAGAGCGGCCGCGGACATGGGATCAGTGCCCGATGCGCCCAGGGCGCTTCGCAGTGTGCCCGGAATAAAGCGCGCGCCCAAAACGAAGGCACTCGTCGCGAGTACCCCCTTTAGGAATCCGCGTCGGCTGACATTTTCAATGTGGATCATCGTTACACCTGCCGCTTATTAGTCGAAAAACCGCAAGAATCCGTAGTACCTGCCCTCTATCCTACCCGCAATTCGCGTTGTTGCAACTCTGAGCGTCGCCGCTAGGATGGCTAGGCAGCTTTTTCGGAAACGAGAACGGTTTGCGGCATCCCCGGAACAGGATGGCTGGTTGTTTGTGTGAAGCCGGAATTCGTGAACATCGCGTGGTATTCGGCGAACGTATAGGCGTCACCGGCTGAAGTACTGGCCAGCATAACCAGACTGAACGCAGCAGGTGTGGGGGGCGAAACCCGGTCCTCGTTCGGAACAAACTCGAGGGTGATGGCTTTTCCGCCGGGCTTCAGGGCCGCGTGTACCCGGCTCATCAGTCTTTCGCACGCGGGCATATCGAAGTGATGAAAGATATTCGTGAGAAAAACATAATCGTAGTCCGTGCCAAAATCTGCCTCAAAAGCGCTTCCCGGGCGCACGGCGTAGCGACTGGAAACACCATGCTTATGGGCGTTTTCCTGGGCAACTTCGAGAACGGCTGGCCAATCCACGGCGGTAATGTGCGCATTGGGATTATGCGTGGCGAATGTCACACCGAAAATGCCGTGACCTGCTGCAACATCGAGTACCCTGGCGTGCTTTCCCGATCCTGCATCCAGTAATTCGGCGATGAAGTGAGCCGAGGGTGCCATCATCGGTGCCATCGAGCGGGCAAACGGGACCCACGCTTCATCGTTCGGCTTGGTGTTGTCTCCATCTCCGTTGAGGGCGCCACCATTTCTGACGATGTCGGTCAATTTCCTGTAGTGATCGGAATGCCAGTCATGCGAAAGAAAACCGATAATGCTGCCGAGATAGGCGGGAGAGCGCTTGCTTAGAAAAATCGACGATTCTTCCGACAACTGGTATTTCCCATGCTCTTTGCGCAAGTAGCCGTGAATCACCAGGAAGTCGCACAAGACGCGCACCCCCTTTGCAGAGGCGTTTACGCGACTGGCGATGGCCTTCGGATCGTGAGACCCGTCCGCGATTGCCGTAAACAGATCGAGTTCGATGGCGGTTTTGAGAGAAGCTGTCTGGTGATAGGCGTTAAGAGTTTCGAAGATCTTTGCCGGGGACGGTCTTTGAGCAGTATCCGGGTTAGCCATGAGCGCGTGGCTCCTTTCAGGGATAGGGAGAGTCCGATTAGTGTACATGGCCAGGAAGATTCGGACAGCATTCCTTTTCATTTGCCCGGAAGGGCTTTCGGCTGGCATACTCAACCTCCTCACAGAAAGAAAGGTCTCCTTACATGAAGCGTGAATATCATCGCTGGTATTCTCACCGGCTTGGTCTCGATCTCGGGGTTGTGGTGTACGGGCATTGGGGTTCTCCCATCATGGGATTTCCGACGAGCGCGGGGGACGAATGGGAGCTTGAGGGCCAAGGTATGGTCGGAGCCCTGGGCGAGTTCATCGATTCAGGCCGCATCAAGTTTTACACGGTGAACTCGATCAATGGACTGAGCTTTTACAATAAGGGTGCGCATCCATTTCATCGCAGCTATGTGCAGACGGTGTTTGATGCCTATCTGACCCAGGAAGTCGTGCCGTTTATCTGGAATAATTGCCAGTCCCGGCCGGCCATCGCCACGATGGGAGCATCCTTTGGCGCCTATCACGCTGCAAACACGCTGTTCCGACATCCCGATATTTTCAAGCGCTGCTTTGCGATGTCCGGCGTTTACGATTTGCGCAGCTTCATGGACGGAATGTACGACGACAATTTTTATTTCAATAATCCGGTAGATTATCTTTCGAACCTTTCCGATCCATGGTTTTACGAGCAGTTAGCTTCCTGCGATATTCATCTCATCACAGGAACCGGTCCTTGGGAGAAGAGCGGGCCGACATACCGGCTTTCAGAAATTTTATCCAGTAAAGGAATCCGGCACTCGGTTGATAACTGGGGGCCGCAAGGCGGTCACGATTGGCCGTTCTGGAAGAACGAAATGCGGGAATACGTTTCGAAGCTGTATTGATTGTGGAGCAGCCGACTAGGCGAGATCGAGCTCCTCGAGCTTGTACCGGCCCTTCTCAATCACCTGATCGTTATCGATCCAGACATCGCATTTGCGGGTCAGCACGTCGACGTGCGTTCGGGATTTCCAGTCCGCATGAGTCTGACTGCCGTACGGGTCGCCGAACGCAATATGAACACCGGGAAACTTTTCATCCTGCAGGAGAATGCCGATCATGCGGGACAATCCCAAATTGGTTCCAAAAGCGAGTTCGCCGACCCGGTCACTGTTTTCATCGGTGTGGCAATACGACCAGAATTCCGCTTCAAGATCTTTCCTTGTGCATTCCACGCGAACGAGGCGCCCGGCTTTAATTGTCAGAACCAGCGGGGTATCCTGCAAATCACCATACTTCCCGTTGAAATAATCGCCCGCGGTGGCGTCACATACGAAAGTGCCATCGACAGTCGCGGGGGTGGTGAAAACTTCGCCTGCCGGAAGATTCGACCAGTACCGCGGGCTGATCAATCCGCTGGTCTTTACCCAATCGAGGCCCCGATCAAAGTGCGCGGAGAATGAAGTGCCTGCCTCCGTCTTGACGGTCAGAGAATCGGCTCTCAGCATCCGGTCGCGCAGTTTGTCACTGAGCTTATCCACAAGCAGATAATCCGCGCGCATGCCTTGCTGCATGATTTCGGGCGTAACCCCGACCATGTGTGCGTAACGAATCTGCCGTCGCTCGACCACGCGCACGATGGCCATCCGCGCACCAAGTTCTCCGGGCTGCGGAGTCATGCATAAAATACCGACATCGGCTTTTTCCAGGGCATCCAGAACCAGTTCTGGGGCATCGCCCATCGGCCGGGTTACAAGATCTTCAAGCAGCATTCCGATCGATTTTCCTCCCCGGTCAGCAATCGCCAGTTCCAGGCTGGCGGCCACGGTACGGCTCACTTCGTCGGCGATCAATGCAACGTGCTCGCCCGGACGAACCCCCAGGCAGACATCGACGGCGTTTCTTGCGCCGGGCATCAACTCAGCTGGTGCGGGACCAAAGGACATAACCCTCCCATTTTACCAAAATTTGTCTTTCTGCCAATTATCGTGTCACAAATGTGCTTTTGAAAGAGGTTCGCTGCCGGAAGTCAGTCGAAGATCTGATTTGAGGAAATACTAATTCCGCTAGCATTCACAAGAGCTGAGAGTGCTATAATCTCGTCGGTTCAGATGGGTGTCCAACTTCGCTCGAGCCCTGGAACCACGCCCCCCACATGCAGTTAATCTGAGCCCATGTGCCCCCATGTGCTCTCCATAGGATGATGTTTGACTTAAATGTGTTATCGCAAGAAAACAATCGCTATTTTCCTGTTAACGGTGACATCGCTGTGTGTGTGTAAGGCCGGTGCGCAGGTTCCCGTTGCGGCCAACGGTGGCCCTTCTGATTCTTTTTATCGGCAATCAGAAATGCTGCGCTCTTTTGACGATGCCTGGCTTCCTTCCTCTTCGAGTAATACGGTTCACAACTCCGTTTTGTCTACCACTCCTGACTCTAGCTCGACCGAAAGGACCGCAGATGATCCGTCGGCCGCCGGAGCGGACAGTCAGAACACGCCGCAGGATTTTCCATCACATTCAAATCGCTTCCATTGGTATCCCGCACTGATGGAGTCTCTCCTCTATACCGGGATCATGCACACCTTTGACCTGACGACGGAAGCCGGGACGCGCGACACGCTGAACGGCCACTGGTTCCAGCAATACACCCGATCCGTGTCTGAATTGCGTGGTTGGAGCGATAGCGACAGATTTATGGCCCCGTATGTGGGGCACCCCATCGAGGGCTCGGTTTTTGGTTTTATCGAACGACAAAATGATCCCGCCTACAAGTTAGTCCAGTTCGGTGACGGCAGGGAATACTGGGTCAGTATGCTGCGTTCGATGGCGTATTCCGCCGTATGGCACACCCAATGGAAGATAGGTCCGGCGAGCGAAGCGTCAATCGGAAATGTGATGCTTCACGCTTCACCGGGCTTCATCACCCTTGTCGATACTCCGACACTGGGTTTTGCCACCATGCTTGCGGAAGACGCTGCCGACCGCTACCTGATCATGGGACTCGAGAATCGCACAACGAATCGCCCCGTGATTATCCTGGCACGCAGCTTTTTGAATCCAGGCCGATCGATGGCAAACATGATGGCGTTCAAGGTGCCCTGGAAGCGCTATACGCGCATCGGGCTTTTCGGCGAGAACTATGAACTCCGGAAAATGTGGGTGGAAGACTTTAAGAACGGTTCCGGCGAAAAGCCATTTGAGTTTCAAAAGAACGCATTCCTGCCCGCGGGCGTCGAATTTAAACATGTGTATCCAAAGGAAGCGCCGGTCGAACTGACCGCGTTCCCTTATTACGAGACATTTTTGGGTGGCGGGAGTTGTATCGGTGGCGGCGGAACCGGTGCGGCCCGCATTAATCCCTCTTTTCAGGTGCTGACAGAGGTAAACGGTTGCCTGATCATGCATCAGCCTGCCTATAACATGAGCGCAGATTCGCTTTCCTATTCAGGAGGACTGCGGTGGACGCCACTAGCAGCTCACCGCTTCTCGCCCTATGCGCAGGTGAAGTTCGGCGGACGAAAAGTGACTTACGAAATTGATAATCCGGAACTTCACGAGCAACTGAAAAAGGAATGGAACGACGGGAACGGAACACTCCCGCATTTTCCGATGCGTAGCGCGTGGTCAACGGAGTGGGCCGTGAACGGCCCCATGATCTCAGCTGGTGGTGGACTGGATGTCGTGATTACACGCCCCTTTGCATGGCGCGTCGTAAACGTCGAGTATAACCACACCTGGATCGACAATATTGCGGGTATCCATCCGCAAAACGGACTGCTCATTGCCACGGAAGCTGTGGTGCGAATCGGAACCTGGTAACCCAGGATTCTCAATTTCGAATGGAACCAGCCTGCAGGTAACTGAAACCTATCGGCAAAGAGGCTCGTTATGCACTATCGTGCACTCGGAAGAACTCCCTGGAAAGTGTCAGAGGTCAGTTTTGGTGCGTGGGCGATCGGCGGCTCGTGGGGCAATGTGTCCGACGAGCAATCCATGGCCGCGCTGCACAAGGCCATTGATTCCGGAGTCAATTTCATTGACACGGCGGATGTGTATGGCGATGGCAGAAGCGAGAAGCTGATCGCCAAACTGAAGAAAGAGCGAACGGAAGAAATCATCGTGGCCACCAAGGCTGGCCGCCGATTGCCAAAACAAAGCGTCGAGGGGTACAGCAGGGAGAATCTGACGGCGTGGGTGGAGGACAGCCTGCGGAATCTGTCTGTGGAGTCATTGGACCTGTTACAACTGCATTGCCCGCCTACGGCGCTTTATGAGCATGCCGAGTGCTTTGCCGTCCTGGATGATCTTGTGCGTGCCGGGAAAATTCGCCATTACGGCGTAAGCGTTGAGAAGGTCGAAGAGGCTCTGAAGGCCATCGAGTACCCGAATCTTCAAAGCGTGCAAATTATCTTCAACTGTTTTCGGCAACGGCCCGCGGAGAAGTTTTTTGCTGAGGCAAAGAAAAAACAGGTGGGCATTCTGGCTCGGGTTCCCCTGGCGAGCGGATTGCTGACCGGCAAGCTCAATCGCGAAAGCACGTTTGCCAAGGATGACCACCGCAATTTCAATCGACACGGCGAGGCATTTGATGTCGGCGAGACGTTTTCCGGAGTTGAGTACTCCGTTGGACTGGAAGCGGTAGAAGAAATTCGAACGTTGCTGCCTCCCCGGGTTTCCGTGAGTCAGTTCGCGCTGCGCTGGATTTTGATGTTTGATGCCGTGACGTGCTCGATTCCCGGCGGAAAACGCCCCGAACAAGTAGCCGAGAACTGCCACGCGTCGGATCTGTCACCACTCACAGCCGAAACAATGAAGGCGGTACAGCAGGTTTATGAGCGCAAGATAGCACCGCTCGTCGGCCACCGCTGGTAGGCGGCGACTAGCTCCGTTTCCGTTTCTTCAACTCCACCCTGAAGGAAGGGATCTGGCCTCCGCCGCTGGTAACATTAGCCAGATCGGTCGAACTCAGACGGGTCAAAAAACCTGCCAGCTTCCCGCGGAACAAATACGGCGCAAAGTCCACCAGCATCTTCTGAAATTCTACCTTTCCACCAGTGATGATCGTCGGAAAGGGCTCTCTCCGCATGGGGATTTTTTCTTGCACGATCCAGCAAGCGTGCTCTTCCGGTGGATTTCCCGCGGGCAAGGCCTGTTCAATTGCCTTATCCCATTCCTTGGCCGTGACCCGCCAGCCGAGGGTTACCCCTTTGCCTCCATATTCATCGCTGGGCTTCAAGACCAGATTCTTCCGGTGCTTGCGAACATAATTCAGCAGTTCGATGGGGTCGCCGTGATAATCAGATCTTACGTCCTCAATAACCCGGGTCCACGGGACGTGACGGTCAATGATCTCGCGTTCTTCTGACGAGAAGAAATTGGCATTTCTGCCATTGGTAAGTACCGCAAAAAATGCCTTAACGTGAGGAATCTTGCAGCGAAAGTTGTTTGCTACGCAGGTATGGCCTGCTTCATACCCTCTGACAAGCGCCTCCGATTCCCTGGGGCGCGCAATGATGTCGTTGATCAACACGCGGCGGTACAGCAGGTCTATCTTCTTCCCATGGGCAGCCAGACGTTTGCCATCGAATTCCAGCTCTTGTGGGGTCGCCAGCAAGACCGGAATTCCCATTTTTTCGAAGCGCTCCTTGAGGATCTCAAATTCACTCCAGGTCGGAACATCCTTCCAGTCCACAATAGCCATCTGCGGTTTGTGGGTCGTGCCGCCCCAATCCACATAGGTCTGGATCAAGGCGTCCAGGAGTTTCGCGACAAGCGGATAGCTGTGAATCTCGAAACGCTTTTCGAAGTCCCGCATGACCGGAGTACTTCGGAAGATATCGGAAAGCGTCTCTGAATATCCCGCGCCGGCGGGTGATTCTCCGTTGTATTCCGTAAACATCAGGGAATTGGGCAGTAGAAATGCGTCCAATCGCGAGGAGGTGCTGGCGGGGCCGTAGCCGGTGGTCATTCGTGCCAGTCGAGCTTCCTCCGGCCGCAGATGAAATTGATTGAACAGAGCTTCGTCCAGAAGAGCAGCCGACGTCAGACGTTCGGCTAAAGCGGCGATTGTCTCAGAGACACGCCGGACGCGAGCTTCATCAGCGGGCGTAAGAAAAAAGGGCCGCAAGAAGGGGCAGTGTACCCGGCGGCCAAACGTCAGGTTCGCTGCGCGCATTTTACCTAGAAATGCCTTGGGAAATCCGGGCGAGGCTTTTAGCACCGGACGCAACGATTGTTCCCATCTCTTGGCAGGATCGCTTGTAGTCCGGGTCTTCAAATTCCTGCTCTTCATCGCGCTGTTGTCCCGGCGGGGCCAGCCGGCGCCGTGCTAGCCTTGCCGGCTGCTCCGGTAAATCCGGCAGGGGTCCCAAGACCGAGCATCTCTTCCCATCGCGGCCAGGTATTCGTGATATTGCCGCGCAGGGCGCGGTCAATGACCAGACGCGACATCTTGTCGACGACATGCTCAAAATAGAATTCTGTAATCCGGTCGCGTTCAAAGTCGGGAGCCGGATTGAGGAAATCGATCGCGTAAGGTACACCGTCCTTGACCGCGAATTCGATTGTATTCATTTCATAGCCCAATGCCTGATTGATCGTCTGTGCATCCTTCACGACGCGTGCGCCAATTTCCGGGGTCAGGAAATTGTGCTCCACCAGATAGCGCCGTTCTTTGGGATCGTATCTGACCGGCAAGATGTCACTCTTGCCGAAGGTGAAGCAGCGCACATACCCTGTGAAATCGATAAACTCCTGTAGCGTCATGCAGTAGGGGGAAGTTTTCTCGTAGGCGGCCAGCAATTCTTCCTTATTCGCGACCTTGTATACGTGCTTCCAGCCTCCGCCGGAGAATGGCTTGAGAATCGCCGGCCGGCCCACATAATCGAGCAGAGCATCCCAGTCGATCGGATACTTCATGTTACGCAGGGATTCCGCGTTGATGTCCACGTCAGCGGGGTAGCCCTTTTGCGGGAGCAGGACTGTCTTGGGGATGGCGATGCCCAACTTCGCGGCAACGGAATAATTGAAGTACTTGTCGTCTGCGGTCCACCAGAAGGGATTGTTGATGACGTAGGTTCCCTGAAGAACGGCGTGCTTCAAATAGCCGCGATAATATTCGACTTCATGAGAAATGCGATCAACGATCACCTTGTATTCGGCGGGTTCGTTCATTTTCGTGCCGCCGAGCTTGACGAATTCCGCGGTGACTCCGTCCTTCTTGCCCAGTTCATTGACTCGGGAAATAAATGCTGGAGGAAAGCTGAACTCTCTTCCGCACAACAGGCCCACTTTTGCCATTGCCGTTCCTCCCGCTGAATTTCGTTCGACCAAGATTGAACCGTTGCGCTATGCGCTTCGCAGATTTGCCTTTCCTTCAGCGACCCCACCGCGCGTTTCCGACACCAGATGACGTACAACTTCTTTCAGATCGCCGGTCTGCTCGTAAATTCGTAACTGGCGTTCGGCGCTCGTGCCATGATTGAGGATCGTATGTATATACTCCACCGCGCTGCGGCTTCCGAGCTCATCGACGACATCATCCACCAATTCCAGTAATTCCGGAATGAGCTCGCGCATGGGAATCTCTGCTTCTTTTCCGAAGTCGATAAATTTACCTTCGATGCCGTAGCGGGCTGCTCGCCATTTGTTCTCATCAATCAGCGCACGGCGATATAGACGCCAGCTCATATTTTTCGTGTACAGGCGATGCAGTTTGACGACAATCGCCTGGGTCAGTGCGGCCAGAGCAACTGCTTCCTCTACCCTGGTGGCTACATCGAACATGCGGAATTCCAGTGTGCCGAAAGCGGGATGCGGACGAACATCCCACCAGATTTTTTTTCCGGTGTCGATACAATTCAGTTTGACGAGCAAATTCACAAAATTTTCGTATTCGCTCCAGGACGCGAACGTTTCGGGAATGCCGGTCCTTGGAAAGCGCCGGAACACTGTGGTGCGGAATGATTTAAGCCCTGTGTTGCGGCCCATCCAGAAGGGAGAACTGGTTGACAGGGCCAGCAGATGAGGGAGGAAATAGCGCACCATATTCATCATGTCAATGGTGGTCTGTTTGTCCGGCATGGCGATGTGCACGTGCATGCCGAAGATCAGGAGCGATCGAGCCAGCTGCCCCATCTCCTCGACAATGTGCTGGTAACGTTCGCCCGGAGAAATAACCTGATCAATCCAGCTCGAAAACGGATGCGTCCCGGCAGCCGCAACTTGCAGCCCGGTGCGCTCGGCGGCGCCTACCAGCTCGCCCCGTGTACGGAGCATTTCAGCGTGCAATTCGCTGACATTCTCGCAAATCTTGCTTCCCGTCTCGACAATCGACTGGTGCATTTCTTGCTTCACCTGGTCGCCCAGGCCATGCGAAGCTGATTTCAATAATTGGACGACATGCGAACGCAATCCCAATGTTTCTGGGTCGATAATCTGGAACTCTTCTTCAACACCGATGGTAAAGCGGTGAGCCATAAGGCCCTCCGGAAGGTCAATTCCGCACGAAAACAACGGACCAGTATCATAACCCCACATTCTCCAAAACTCACGTGCTACGCGGATCGCTCAGCTGGCTCCCCGGCGATGTCTTTAATTGACGTCTGCCTCGGTACTGCCATACACTCCGTCCTCATTGTCGGAGAAATAGTTACGCTCAGTCTGGGAGCCCTTGATGCAGCGGAGTCGAACTTTTTTGAGGAACCGAACCTGTCCAATTCTGTTCGCGGCTGCTTCTATACTGTGTGTGTTACCCGCGAAGGCACAAAATCCTCCGGCCGCTGACAAGGCGCCCGAAGAGGTTTCGAAAGTCGTGACGGTTGAAGTCAGTCCGGCCCAGGCTTCCACACCTGTCGGGGGGAAACTGCAATTCAAGGCCGTCGCGAAAGACGCTGCCGGCCAGCCACTGCCGGATGTTGCAAAGTTCTGGTTTGCGGCACCCTTTGATGCCGCTTCGGCAGATGACAAAGGCGAAGTCTCCTTTGTCGAGCCCGGTGAGATTACTGTAGGCGCCGTCATCGGCAAGAAAATCGGTTACGCGCACGTCACAGTCGCCAAACCACACATCGCGGCCATTACCGTGACTCCGGTTTCAGCTCCGCTTGCTGTCGGGTCCAGCCATCAGATGGACGCGACGCCACGCAATGTCAGCGGCGATCCACGTAGCGATATTTCTCTTACGTGGAGTTCGCTCGACCCACGGGTGGCCTCAGTGGATTCTGCGGGGATGGTGCGGGCGCTCAGAACAGGAAGCACACGAATTCGCGCCACAGGCGACGGTGTGTCCGGAGAAACGGCTGTGACCGTCGGCAAGAACGCTCCTGCCGGAATCGTCGTGTCCCCGGTCACGTCCTCGGCAAAAACGGGCGATGTGATTCATTTCGCCGCCAAAGACAGGAAGGGCGTTGCAGTTCCATTCGAGATTGCATGGTCGGTCGAGCAGAACGGGGCGCAAATCTGGCCGGACGGTGCTTTTGTCGCGAACCTGCCGGGCACATACACGGTACTTGCGTCGGTTGGCGACCGCGTGGCGTCGGCGAGTATTGCTGTCGCGCCAAGAGATTTGCTCCGTGACCTGGATGTGGTGGGCCACGTGATGCCCAAGGACGATCAGTTCGCGGAAGAATGGGTCTGGGATCACTACGCGTATCTTTCAGCGTTGAGTGACAAGGTATACATTTTCGATATCGCTGATCCAGCGCACCCCGAGAGCTTTGAACCGCTGAAAGTCGATGCACGCATCATTAATGATGTGAGCGTCACGCCAGACGGAAAGATCGGCGTGCTTACGCGTGAAGGCGCTTCGAACCGCAAGAATGGTATCGTGTTTTTTGACGCCTCCGATCCGAAGCATCCAAAAGTGATTTCGGAATATACGGCAACGGTTACTGGCGGCGTACATAGCGCCTATCTGAATGGTCATTACGCGTACATCACCGACGACGCAACAGGATCTTTGCGAGTCATTGATTTCGCCGATGTACGAAATCCGAAGGAAGTCGCTCGCTGGCAGGTTGAAAATTCCGGCCAGTCACAAATGAAGGTGTCGATACCGACTGAAGAAGGTGGTGGATTCACGATGGCTGGCCGCTACCTTCATGATGTCCAGGTGGTGGATGGACTCGCGTATCTGGCGTATTGGCGCGACGGAGCGGTAATCCTGGATGTTGGCAACGGCATTAAAGGCGGAAGTCCGGAACATCCGCAGTTTGTTTCGAACTATCGTTTCAATTACGACGAACTGTACGGGTCTGGCTGGCTCGCGGGCACGCACGCCGTCTATCGGTACAAGAACTATCTGTTCATTGGCGACGAGGTGTTCCCGGCGTCGTTCAGCCTTGCTTCCCATGATCGAATCCCCGTGCGTGGCATCGCGCACATCCTGGATGTAAGCGACATTGAACATCCGCGCGAGGTGGCAACCTACAGCGTGCCCGAAGCAGGGTCACACAACATCTGGGTGGTCGATGATGTGATGTATATCGGCTATTACAACGGTGGCGCGCGCGTGGTGGATGTATCCGGCGAATTGCGCGGCGAACTCTATTCGCAAGGGAGAGAAATCGCGCGGTTCTGGTCGGGCGACCCCCAGGGTTACCGAACGAACCTGCCATTTGCGTGGGGCGTATTCCCTTACAAGAATTTGATCTACGTGAATGACGTGCATGGTGGGCTGTGGATCACGAAACTCGGTAAGCATAAGCCGTACACGCAAACGACGGCGCCGCCGCAATAGTGCAAGTCAGAAACACAACTACTGCATTTTCCAGAAATCGATCCCGGCGGCCTGGGGCGGCGTGTCAACACTGGCCACAATGTTCCTGGTTGCCAAATCCACAATCTCGACCGTTCCGGGCTGTTCCCCGATTCCTTCCACAGTGAAGAATGCGTATCGACTATCCGGGGACACGGTTACGCCGTGCACTACGTTCCGTTTTGTTGGCAGCCGCGCCAGTTCTTTCGATGTCGCGATATCAAAAATGGAAACCGATGCATCGCGTTTGTTGGTGGCCAGCAGTAATTTCCCGTCAGGCGTGACTCCGAGGTTGTAAACACCGTTCCCGGCGGGAATTCTCCGCACGAGAGACCATGTTTCGGCGTCTATTTCCACGATTTCGCTCGATTTGTTGCACGCGACAAAAATCCTTCTGCCATCAACGCTCGGCTGAGCCCATGTTGGCTGGCATGTTGCAGTTGGCATGGGCATCGTCATTGCCGGATCCGCGTGACCGGCTGCGGCCAGGTCTTTTGGCGGCAGACCCCCGTATCCCCGCTCCTTGCCCGCCGCTAGCGCGAAAGTTCGGGTGAGCTTCATTTTCTCTGCATCGAGTTCAACCAGAAGATCGTCCATCATGCATCCGGAATAGTGCCTGGTGCCGTCGTGGCTGACTCGGGAGCCGTGAGGCATCACGCAGGTTGGAATTCTGGCAATTTCGACCATCGGCTCGGTCGCCACCACGGAAACACTGCTCGGAACCATGTCGCCGTGAAGATTGAAATTCACAACATAGAGGAAGTTTCCATCCGGAGAGACGTCCTCGGTCGCCGGAAACAGTCCCAATCCGACCTGGCCGACGACGGTGTCAGTTTCGCTCGCGTATTTGAGGGCCGTACCAAACGGCCGACCATGCCCGATCGACACGTAAAAGTTCTTGCGATCCGGCGAAAACGCGATTCCGTGCGGCCCGCTCATGTCGCTTTGCAGGATCCGGGTTTCGGTGAGCTTTTCGACCTTGGCGCCGTTCGGTCCAAAACGCACGGTGGCAATTCGGTCAGACGATTCGCAAACGAGCTTTACCCAGTAGTCCCTCTGAGCCGTGTCTGCGTTGCTAACCGACAGCCCCGCCAGCAGACTAGCGCCCGCCGTAAGAGTCAGTAGACACAGTTTTCGTCTCACCGCGCACCCCGTTCTAGGGATTCTACTCTAACTCCGAGACACAATTTGGTTCTAGACGCGGCATCGCTTACTTGGCATGCTGTCCCTCATGAAAATCGCGCCGTTCCGCATTGAAGAATATTTTGGCAAGTATGAATTTACGGCGAAGTACCTGCTTTCTTCCTCGGACGCGGAATCGAGATCAATTGGAGATCTTCTTTCTCTCGAGTCGGGGTCTGACTCTGCATTTTTAAAGCACTGGTGTGGCTATACCGAGGCACCCGGCGCTCCGTGGCTGCGAGAAACGATCAGCTTACTCTACAAGAAGATCCGAGCTGAAGATGTTCTTGTTGCTGCCGCGGCGGAGGAAGCTATATTTCTTTTCTACCACGCACTGGTTGGACCCGGGGACCACGTGATTGTGGAAACTCCGTGTTTCGAAAGTGCATTCACGCTGGCACGGAGCACGGGTGCGA
This sequence comes from Candidatus Acidiferrales bacterium, assembly GCA_963723725.1. Taxonomy (GTDB): domain Bacteria; phylum Acidobacteriota; class Terriglobia; order Acidiferrales; family UBA7541; genus Acidiferrum. Next base: position 177,393 of record CAVRSA010000002.1, on the reverse strand, counting down.
CCCCCTCTGCATGGCAACGCACGTCAGAAACTGGCTGGGCCCACGACCTGGTGGCGTTGCAGTCGCTGATTCAGCCGAACACACGGGCGATTTACATCAATACGCCGCATAATCCGACTGGGCTCGTCATGCCGCTCGCAGTCCTGGAACAGGTGCTTGCACTTGCCGCAAAGCAAGGGATTTATGTTTTCTGCGACGAAGTGTATCGCGAACTGGAACACGATCCGGGAACCCGCCTGCCAGCAGCATGCGATCTTTACGATCGAGCCCTGAGTCTTGGTTCAATGAGCAAGACATACGGTCTGCCGGGATTGCGACTGGGCTGGTTAGCGTCGCGTGATAGAGAAATCCTGAAGAAATGTAACGACCTTAAGTACTACACGACGATCTGCAGTAGCGCGCCTAGTGAATTTCTGACCGATCTCGCGCTGCGGCATCGAGAAAAGTTGCTTGAGCGTAATCGCCAGTTAATGTTGCGCAACCTCGGATTGCTCGGCAGCTTTATTGACGATCGACCGAATCTGTTTTCGTGGGTCAGGCCAAATGGTGGACCGATCGGGTTTGTAAAATTCAAACTGGATCAGGATGTCTACCAGTTCTGCGAAACTGTTGTTGAGCAATCAGGCGTCTTGCTCCTTCCCGGGACAGTGTATGACGAACCCCGGCATATCCGATTTGGGTACGGACGCCAGAATATGCCTGAGGCATTGGCCAGATTCGATACGTGGTTGTCGACGCATTTCGACGATTGATTGACAAATGCCAATCGGAACGAAAAAGGCGCATTGCGTCAAGCAATGCGCCTTTTCGAATCCGAATAGGTTGAATCTCGTTTATCCTAAGCCGCTCCCATCGATCTTCGCGCCTGGAAGCATTCTCGGCAAAATACCGGGCGGCCTTGTGTTGGCCGGAAGGGAACGGTCGTTTCCTTGCCGCACTGGGAGCAGGTCGTCTTGGTTTCAGAGCGCATTTGGGTGGCGTTCCCGCCGCCACCTCCACCGCCTTCAGCGCGTTTGGCTTTACAGCCCTTGCAACGCTTAGGCTCGTTCTTGAAGCCTTTGTCGGCGAAAAACATCTGCTCGCCAGCAGTAAAAACAAACTCGGCACCGCATTCCGAACACTTCAAAACCCTATCGTGGAATTCCATGTGAGCGCTCCCCCTGAGAACCCTCTCGGGCAGGGGGAAGGGGCGGTCTTCTACCTTGGGCCTGGGTGTAAAGAGACCGATGCTCCGGGAATGCCGGGCACGGATCCCATGGGGCTCGCGATCGAAGAACTGGACTACTTTTACCCAAACGACTCTGCCTGATAGGGGCCTGATCCCGGAAGTGCGGCGCCGAGCATCATCACGTGCAGGTGATTAATCCTGCTCGCGACGCTGCTTCTTACGCAGTCGCTTCCGCGAAAGCGCTTCTTTAGCCCGGCGCTTCTCGCCCGGCTTCATGTAGAAGCTGTGCTTCTTGATTTCCTTAATGATGTCTTCTTGCTGCACTTTCCGCTTAAAACGGCGGAGAGCGTTCTCAAGAGACTCACTCTCTTGAATGACTACTTCTGCCAATGTAATTCACCCCAGTTCCGGTTCGAATTGGATGATGTAGGGCCTCAATGCTGCGTGGGCACTACCCCTAAGCTATTATCGCATGAGGTTGCTGGCTTCTTGTAGTCAATTCAACCCGTTCAAGTCAAGAACTCTTTCTTGCTAAGCCACTTTCCCCTTCTCTCTCTGTATCAGCTGTGTACTGCTTACCATGTAGTTAACGGATGTCTGAGGGTTCTCCCGCACTGCCCTGCCCTAGCCAGTCCTGATACACTGAATTGCTTCTTAATCCTGTTCCGGGAGTCGGCCCTCATGCCCGATATGCGCGATGCTCTCGCTGTTCTTCTTGCAGGCGGTCAAGGTGAACGCCTGTGGCCGCTGACGCGTGATCGCGCAAAGCCTGCCGTTCCCTTTGGCGCGCTCTACCGTATTATCGACATCACCCTCTCCAACTGTGTAAATTCCGGGTTGCGCCGGGTGTTCGTCCTGACGCAGTACAAGGCGCTCAGCCTGAGCCGGCATACGCGCGCCGGCTGGTCCCCGCTAATGGGTCTTGGAGAATTTATAGAAGTTCTTCCCCCTCAGATGCGGGTGTCTCAGCAGTGGTATCAGGGAACGGCTGACGCCGTGTATCAGAACATCTACTCGATCGGCAGCGAACGATCGAAGTATGTGTTCATTCTCTCGGGCGATCACATCTACAAGATGAATTACGCGAAGATGCTCGACCAGCATGTCGAATCGGGTGCGGATGTTACGGTGGCCACGCTCGAAATCCCCACCGATGAAGCTGCCAAGCAATTCGGGGTGATCGAAACCGACAAGGAGTGGCGCATCATCGGATTCGAAGAGAAGCCGGCCAAGCCCAGGCCGTCTCCACACAAACCGTCGCACTGTAATGCATCGATGGGCGTGTACATCTTTAATACCCAGCTGCTGATCCCCATGCTGCTGGCTGATTCGGAAGATCCCAAATCCGCGCATGACTTCGGCAAGGACATTCTACCGCGCATCATTTCGAAAAATCGCGTCTACGCATATAACTTCGTGGATGAGAACAGCCAGGAATCGCTTTACTGGAGGGACGTGGGAACGATCGACGCCTACTATGAAGCGAACATGGACCTGGTCGGAGTCTCGCCGGTTTTCAACCTATATGACAAGAACTGGCCACTGCGTACCTGGCAGCAGCAATATCCGCCCGCCAAGTTTGTGTTCGCTGACCCTGACCGGATGGGCGTGGCGCTTGATTCGATCGTGGGAGGCGGTTCAATTCTCTCGGGCGGCAAGGTACAAAATTGCGTGGTCGGTTACGACGTGCGCGTCAACAGCTACTCGGAAGTGTCGGACTCGATTGTCTACAACCACGTCAACGTCGGGCGTCATTCGAAGATTCGTCGCGCGATTATTGATCGACACGTCAGTTTGCCCGAGCACACAGAAATTGGCTATGACCTTGAAGCAGACCGGCGACGATTTCATGTCACCAGTTCGGGCATAGTCGTCGTGGTTCGACAAGAATCGTTGATCGAAGAACCTGAATCCGAGTGAGATATCGCGGTTCGCGATGTATCGCGTGGCCGGACAGAAGTTAATCCAGCCGGTTTGCTGTTCTGACGTTTTTCTATTTGCAACAGCGGGCTTGAACTCCCCTGCGTGTTCGCTGTCACGCAGGCCAACCTGTCGCTCTGCTACAATCAGTGGTTCTAATCCACAGAGGAGACAGTATATTTATGTCCACCAAAATTACCCGGATACACGCCCGCCAGGTACTCGACTCGCGCGGCAATCCCACAGTTGAAGCGGAAATCACGCTCGAATCAGGCGCGTTTGGCCGCGCCATTGTTCCCTCCGGTGCCTCAACCGGCGAACATGAAGCGCTCGAACTTCGCGACGGGGACAAGTCAAAATATCTGGGAAAGGGAGTCCTGAAAGCCGTCGCTAATGTGAACGGTGAACTGGCAAAGGCGGTAACCGGTAGCGATGCCGCTGACCAGCGCAGCCTCGACCACAAGATGATCACGCTCGATGGCACCCCCACAAAATCGCGTTTGGGTGCCAACGCGATTCTTGCCATTTCGATGGCGTCGGCACGTGCGGCTGCCGTTGCGATGAAACAACCTCTCTACAAGTATCTGTCGCGCTACTCGACAGACACTTCGGCCAATCTGCTTCCTGTGCCCATGATGAACATTCTGAACGGCGGAGCGCACGCGGATAGTTCTGTCGATTTTCAGGAATTCATGGCCATGCCCATCGGTGCGTCGAGTTTTAGCGAAGCCCTCCGCTGGGGAGTGGAAGTTTTTCACGCCTTGAAGGCGGCACTCAAAAAGCGCGGATACTCGACCTCAGTAGGAGATGAAGGCGGGTTCGCGCCGAGTTGCAAGTCGAATGAAGAAGCAATTCAGATCGTACTCGAGGCGATTACCGCTGCGGGTTACAAACCGGGTGAGCAGGTTGCGATTGCGCTTGATCCCGCTGCCAGTGAATTCTTTGACAAATCGACCGGCAAGTATGTTTTCAAGAAGTCCGATCAGTCTGTCCACACCTCTTCTGAACTGGCAGCATACTGGACGAACTGGGTAGAGAAATATCCAATCGTTTCGCTCGAAGATGGCATGGCGGAAGACGACTGGGCCGGATGGAAGTCACTGACCCAGAGTATCGGCAGCAAGACGTCGAAAAAGAGAATTCAGCTTGTCGGCGACGATATTTTTGTCACCAATACCGAGCGGTTTTCCCGTGGAATTAATGAGGGAATCGGAAACGCAATCTTGATCAAGCTCAATCAGATCGGGACTGTGACAGAGACAATCGATGCAATCGAGCTCGCTCGCAAGGCAGGGTATAACTCCATCATTTCGCACCGCTCGGGTGAATCGGAAGATACCTTTATCGCCGACCTCGCGGTCGCGACAGCTGCAGGTCAGATCAAGACCGGTTCGGCATCGCGTACAGACCGCATCGCCAAGTACAACCAGCTCTTGCGCATTGAAGATGAATTGGGTACGGCAGCCCGCTTCAACGGGAAAGCTCCGCTGAGGTAGTACTCAGAACCTGGGACTGGGGCGAATGAACGATTCGCCCTTCTACCGACCCGTGAGATCTGACCCCCCCAAAGGGGCCCACTCTTTTGCCGCGCAGGTTCCTATGGGTTCCTAGCTTCGCCGCGCTCGGCGCCGCGCTCATCGCGCTCCTCGGGAAAAGTCTTGGCCACCCCGTTCTTTTTTACATTTTCAAACCGCTGACCACCGTCCTTATTCTCTCCATTCCTCTCTCGATATGGCTCGGCCGCAAGAGCAGCTATGTCGTTTACGTTTCGGCTGGACTATTGCTCTCGGCCGTGGGCGATAGCCTGCTCATGCTTTTCCAGGACTATTTCCTTTCTGGTTTGATTGCCTTTCTCCTTGCCCACATTACCTATCTTCTCGCGTTCTCCGAGCGGGTTCCCCTTCCTGCATCCCCACGTGTCTGGCAGATCTATCTTGCTTTCGCGATTATTTTCTACGTGTTTCTCTCCCGAGCCTTACCGCCGGGACTGCCGATTGCGGTTGCGCTGTATTGCATTTCGCTCATCTCGATGGCTGCCCAAGCAATGGGCCGTTTCACGGTCTTCCGGGACCGTTTTTCGCTGGCGGCTGCGCTTGGCGCGCTGCTGTTTCTGATCTCTGACTGCATCCTGTGAATTGATCGCTTCCGATCGGCAATTCCTGCCGCTTATTTGCTTGTCTTGGTTCCTTACTACCTCGGCCAGTGGTTGATTGCGTGCTCCACGCTGGGGAGAGAGAGCGTGTGACGACGGACATTGCCGCCGATTTTTCAGGAGCCTAGCATGTGAACGTGGCGAGTTCCGTTCAATCGCTTCCGGTCGAAGAGGTTTGGCGCCCGACCATTAATCCATGGTGGATTGCCGGTACCGTGATGCTGGCAACCTTCATGGAGGTCCTGGACACCAGCATCGCCAATGTGTCCCTTCCCCACATCGCAGGCAGCCTCTCTGCCGGGATCGACGAGAGCACCTGGGTTCTCACGTCTTACCTTGTATCGAACGCTATCGTTCTACCCCTTACCGGTTGGCTCTCCCGCATCTTTGGCAGAAAACGCTTCTACATCGCGTGTGTGCTTACCTTTGTGGTGAGTTCCTTGTTTTGTGGATTGGCGCCCAGTTTGCCGCTCCTGGTATTTTTCCGCATTTTGCAAGGAGCCGGTGGTGGTGGTCTGCAACCTGTGTCACAAGCCATTTTGGTGGAAAGTTTTCCGCGGCAAAAGCAGGGAATGGCAATGGCGATCTATGGAATGGGCGTGGTCGTCGCACCGATCATCGGGCCGACACTCGGCGGCTGGATTACCGACAACTATTCCTGGCGGTGGATCTTTCTCATCAATCTCCCGGTTGGCCTGCTATCGATATTCCTGACAACTGCGCTCATTGTGGATCCGCCCCATCTGGCTCGCAAACTTGGCGAAAAAATACGCATCGACTATATCGGGCTGGGGCTGCTCAGTGTTGGACTTGGATTCTTGCAGATTGTCCTGGACAAGGGTGAACGAGATGACTGGTTCGGGTCACATTTCATCGTGGCGTGCACCATAGCCTGTGTGATTGGCCTGGTTGGCGTGGTTTTTTGGGAACTTCGACAGAAAGAGCCAGTGATCGAACTGCATCTTTTCAAGGATCGGAATTACGCAGCGGCGACCTTCACGATGTTTGCTCTGGGGATCGTGCTCTACGGCACCACCGTGTTGCTGCCGGTATTGCTGCAAACACTGGTCGGCTACACGGCACAACTCAGCGGATTGGTACTTTCGCCAGGTGCCATCGTGACGATGATTTCCATGCCGATCATTGGCAAGCTGCTGGTAAAACACGATCCACGGTGGCTTGTTGTGATTGGTCTTGTCATCTTGTCGGTTGGCATGTTTCAACTCTCCAGACTGACGCTGTACACAAGTTTCGGAACCTTCGTGCTCGTTTGGATGGTTTCGCGCGGTGGGCTGGGATTTCTCTTTGTGCCGATCAACGTGATGGCCTTTTCCTTTGTTCCGAAGGAAAAGATGAATAATGCTACCGGCATGATCAATCTGGCGCGCAACATTGGTGGCAGCGTGGGAATCTCGCTCGTCACCACGCTTCAGGCGCGCTTGGCCCAGAAGCACCAGGCCGATCTCGTCCAGAATCTGTCGCCAATCAACCCGCACTATCGTGACATGTTGCAGGGCATAACAGGCTCACTTCACGTACACGGATCGAGTACAGTCAATGCAACGCAGCAGGCGCAGGCCCTCTTGTACGGAGAACTGCAGCGACAAGCCGCGATGTTATCGTTCATCGATGTATTCTGGATCCTGGGTGCCATGTGCCTCGGAATGATACCGCTTGTTTTCATCATGAAGAAGGCACCGCCGCATCAAGCCCCTGCCATGGTCCATTAAAGCCGCCGTTGAATCGGCGATCAGCTCGCACTTCACCCGGATTTCGGGTTCTTCTTTTTCTGGCGCAAGTGAGACGCCACGAGACGAACTTCGTCGAAACTGATTTTCTCCGGCAACGAGTCCTTGATTGGTCTAAGCAAGTCCGTGCCGAGTTTCAGGCACGTCTCCCGGATGAGGCGGTAGTGTTCCGGGTCCATCCACTGCTCCTTAAACTCCGTTTCGCCGCTCTCGACCAGGCTTGAGATCAGCGCGACGACGGTGCTCACTTTCCTTCCGCGCCGATGAGCAATCTCTTCAAACGTATTCCCTTGTTGTAATAGTTCCAGTGTTTCTCGGGCAGGGCTTGAGGCCTGAGCCTGCCAATCGTTTTTCGCGCGCTCGCCACTCTTGAAACGCTGCAACACGCCTAGAATTTCCTTCCCGTAAAGCTCCGACTTGCTTTCGCCAATGCCGGATACCAGCAAAAGTTGAGCGATCGTTTTCGGCTGAACGCGGCAAAGGGCCTCCAGGGTTGAATCGTGCAAAACCAGAAATGCAGCCAACCCCTTTTCCTTGGCCTTGTTGCGGCGCCATTCGCGCAGAAAATCCATCAGCTCTTCGTTAACGTCGCTGGCGATGAAGCTGTCGTATCCTCCCGAATATTGCTCCACTCTGCGAGCCGGAGCCGGGCGAACACGCTTGCGTTTTCGTGAACTGCCCTGGCCTGCCATCCAGGCCGGCATCCCCGCGCAAACATCGCAGTGCCCGCACTTCTCCCATTTCACTGTTTCGCCGAAATGTCCGCAGATCGAACGCGGCCGACAGCGATTGTCCGCGACAAAGGCTTGCATCTGGTGATAGCGGTGCCAGGCGCGCTGCTGTTCCTTTGAGTCGCCAATCTTGTTGATAAAGTACGTACGCAAGCCGATATCCTTTTTTTGCCATAGCAGATAACAATCTGCCGGCAAACCATCGCGCCCTGCGCGCCCCGTCTCCTGATAAAACTGCTCAATACTTTCCGGAAGCCCCAGCCGGACGACAGCACGCACGTTTGGCTTATTGATGCCAAGGCCAAAGGCAATTGTTCCAACCAGTACCCGAACTTCTTCGGCCATCCACTTTTCCTGATTCTCGCGACGCGCCTTGTTGTCCATCTGTCCGTGGTAGCCAATGGCTGCGACACCGTTTTCCTCGAGCAGGTCTACGATCTCGCCAACGCGGGCAACCGTCGGCGAATACACGATCACGTTGCCAGTACGTACATTTTTCACAGCGGTCAGCAGCAACTCTTCCTGAAGGCTGCCGTTCGATTCCTTGACGATGTAACGCAAATTCTGACGATGGAAGCTCGTGACGGATTTAAAGGCATTGTGCAACTTCAACTGCTGGACAATATCGTGGCGAACCTGCTGCGTGGCGCTGGCGGTGAAGGCGGCAATCGGCCGTTCGGGAAACAGTTCGCGTAGCTTTTTCAGTTGGCGGTATTCGGGGCGGAAATCATGACCCCACTCGGAAATGCAGTGTGCTTCATCGATGACAAAAAACGACAGCGGTACCTGGCGCAGCCACTCGGCCGTCCCGTCCATGACCGCACGTTCGGGCGAAACGTACATTAGCCGGTATTCGCCGGCGATCGCTTTCTGTTTTACGCTGCGACGATCTGCTTCGGCAACCGCGCTGTTGAGGAAAACCGCCGGTATGCCCATCTGCTGGAGCTGGGCAACCTGGTCCTGCATAAGAGCGATCAGGGGAGAGATGACGACGGCCGTGCGCCGCGTATCCAGGACGGCTGGCAGCTGATAGCAGAGCGACTTACCGCCACCTGTCGGCATGATCACGCAAACATCCTGGCCGGCTGAAAGAGCCCGTACGATTTTTTCCTGTTTCGGCCGAAAGGCGTCATAGCCCCAATAGCGTTTTAATGCCGGATAGAACTGGTCGGCAGAACTGCCCACAGGGGTTCACCTCTTGCCAGTCGGTAGGAACTCGTCGCTAGCCACGGTAGAAGGATACCACCACGACCGGAAGGTTCGCCTTGCTTTCGCCCGTGAGCAACGATGGTTTTGCTGGCGGACGAGCGATTGGTGTCGGTAACTTGCAAGAGCTCCGCCCCATCGGCGGAAGGTCAAGAGAGGTCAGGATAATGAAGGAGACGACTGGCGGGCACCCAACTGCTGAAGGTCACTCCGACCAGCCGGGATTGTCGGGTTGGGGAACGGGGCCCGGCTCAGGCTCAGGATCAGGCGGTGGCAATCGGGGTTCGTCGGGGCCGATTGGAGGAATCTCAGGCCGAGGCGTTACTGGGAACGGCTGCTCGGGTTGTGGAGGTTCGGGTGTCGGCTGTTCCGGACGAGGCTCATTCGGGTCATGTCTCAAGGAACTGGGCTGCATCGTGCGCCTCCGATCTGTTGCCAGTCTTCCCGAGGCAGCAGAAATGTTCCATCGGTGAAAACTGGCATTGAAGAGCACGACATCGCGTACGAACTGTTGACACGAGCGAATACAGGATTCCCGGGAGGTTTCCAGCGAAGGCGGAGCCCTAACATTCAGATGAGATAAAACGTTGCCCGGCCCCTCAGGGGGAAATTCGATGAAAACCAGACTACCGATCGGACCGGCACTGCTGCTCTCGATAGCCATGCTCGGCGAATTACAATTTGTGCCACCTGCCCGGTCGCAAAACCCGGATCCAGTGCGCTCCCAACCGGCACCCGATAACGACTCGGACCTGCAGATGTTCGGCGGCCGGATCACCAAATCTAACGGTGCGTATGTGCTTCGTGCTTCGAGTGGCAAAACGTCCTATATGCTTGACGACCAGAAAGCTGCGAAACACTATGAGGGCAAGATCGTCGTGGTTACCGGAACCATAGACAAGACAAACAATCTGATACACGTGCAAAAGATAGAAGCGGTAGCATAGGATGCCGGGAGTTTAGGGAAACAAAACGATAGACAGGGGAGCTTGTTTGCTCCCCTGTCGCTTCAGTTTCCGTTTCACGTCTTCCTGCCATCTGCGTTATTTCACGAGAGGAGCCCGCCACGTCCATGACATCCCAATATTTACTGAAAACAGAGCCCGAAGAATATTCCTTCGCCGATCTGCTCAAGGACAAGGAAACGCAATGGGATGGTGTCAGCAACCCCACTGCAGTAAAACACCTGCGGGGCATGAAAGCGGGCGACCGGCTGATTATTTATGAAACGGGCAACATCAGGAGTGCTGTCGGAACGGGAACGGTCGTTTCCGTGGATCCCAAGGATCTGAAAAAACCCATCGTGAAACTGAAGGCGGGGAAGGCCTTGTCCAAGGCCGTGACACTAGAGGAAATCAAGAAAAACAAATTGTTCCAAGATTCGCCCCTGGTAAAGATCGGGCGGTTGTCGGTCGTTCCGCTGACCGAAGCGCAATATGCGACGCTCCTAAAAGGTTGAGACCGAGTCCGTTCCGCTTCGCAAATACCATGTGGTTGTTGTTCGCGGTACACGATGCCATAATTTGAGATTCGTAAAGGCGTCGTCGGGATGTCGGGGTGTTTTTCGATAACGACTGCGCAGGTCTGGGAGGCTCCATGGCGTTACGCGATAACTGGATTGAAAAGCGGGAAGCAGGACAGGCGGGTGCGAACGGAAACCGCAACATGTCGCAAATGCATCTGGCGCGCCTCGGTGTCGTCACCGAAGAGATGGAATATGTCGCCAAACGCGAAAAGCTGGAGCCGGAACTTGTCCGAAGCGAAGTCGCACGGGGGCGCGCGATTATTCCCGCAAATATTCACCACCGTAACCTTGAACCAATGGGGATCGGTGTCGCATTCAAGTGCAAGATCAACGCGAACATCGGAAATTCTTCGACGAATTCCGACGTAAGCGAAGAACTAAAGAAATTACATCATGGCGTTCACTACGGCGCCGATACGGTCATGGATCTGTCCACCGGGGGAAACATTCCGGAGATACGGAAAGCGATCATCGATGCTTCGCCAGTGCCTATCGGAACAGTACCCGTATACGAAGCGATATCGCGAGTGCGACGTCCGGAAGATCTGACGATCGACCTGATGCTTGAGGTGATCGAGGAGCAAGCCCTGCAGGGCGTCGATTATATGACGATTCACGCCGGTGTTTTGCGGGAGCATGTCCCACTGGTGCGCAAGCGCATTACCGGGATTGTTTCTCGCGGCGGTTCGTTGATGGCTCACTGGATGGAGCATCACAAGAAGCAGAACTTCCTGTATGAGCGGTTTGACGACATCGTGAAAATTTTCAAGAAACACGATGTGAGTTTTTCGCTCGGGGATGGCATGAGGCCGGGATGCCTGGCCGACGCCAGCGATGAGGCGCAATTCGCGGAGCTGAAGGTGCTGGGCGAGCTTACCAGGAAGGCATGGGAGCAGGATGTACAGGTAATGGTAGAAGGGCCGGGCCACGTCCCGATGGACAAGATCAAGGAACAGGTAGATAAGGAAAACGAGTGGTGTCACGAAGCACCCTTCTACACTCTCGGACCCCTGGTCACCGACATTGCACCCGGCTATGACCACATCACCAGCGCCATCGGCGCGGCCATGATTGGCTGGTATGGCGCATCGATGCTTTGCTATGTCACCCCGAAGGAACATTTGGGCTTGCCTAATCCGGAAGACGTCAAGCAGGGTGTGATTGCGTACAAGATTGCCGCACATGCGGCTGACGTTGCCCGCCACAGACCGGGAGCGCGTGATCGCGACGACGCACTGAGCTATGCGCGTTTCCTGTTTGACTGGAACAAGCAATTTGAGTTGTCGATCGATCCGCCTACGGCCAAGGCCATGCACGATGAGAATCTGCCGGACGATTTCTACAAGGACGCGAAATTCTGTTCGATGTGTGGGCCCAAATTCTGCTCGATGAATATTACGCAGCTCGCCGAAAAGGAGGGGGGGAAGGACCAGGAGGATCGTAAGCGGAAATTCGCTGATTTGCTGGTGAAGGTCCAGGGCGCAGGATCTTAAGGGTTTAGTCGCCTTACTCGGGCTCCCGGCGTGAAACATTATCCCCGCGAAGTGCGTATTTATGGTTGGAGGCCGAGGCAGTTGCCGCCTCCCGGCGGTTTCGTGAAAGGGGTGCGTTGTGATTACCCTGATTTCTCTTATTCTTCTCTATTTTCTGCCAACGATCATTGCCCGGGAGAAGCGGGACTTCACCGGGATCTTCCTGTTGAACCTGTTTTTGGGGTGGACGCTCATCGGCTGGTTGATTGCCCTGGTTTGGGCATGTTCGACCGAGCCGGTCTACCCGGTGAGATTTGTTCCTGTCCCGGCCGGAGGCCGGTTCTGTACCCAATGCGGAACGTTTGCGAACCCTCAAGCTCACTTCTGCACTGCCTGTGGCCGAACGGTCTGATAGGCTAGGTCCCGATACTCGGCACGACCCAATCGGATCGAGCGAACCCTCTAAAATGCGATGACTGGAACGAACGCGCAAAACCTTCGTGAGGAATTTAACAAGTGGGCCGAAGCCGGACGCGGCGACGGCATGGAGCGAGATCATCTGCCGATTGCTCTTCCAGCTATCGAGAAGATGCGGGTAGCAGCTACGGACAATGTACTCGACGCAGGCTGCGGCTCGGGTTGGCTTGTGCGACGATTGGCCAAGGTGGCTCACGATGGCCGCGTCGTCGGGATGGATATTTCGGACGAAATGATTCGCCTGGCACGCCGCCAAAGCCAGGATTCCGATAACGTGTTATTCCTGGCTGCCGAAGTCGCGGAAATCCCCTGGCAAGCAAATTTTTTCCATCACATCATCTCTGTGGAGTCCGCTTATTATTGGCCCGATCCAGGCGCAGCTCTCAAAGAACTGTTCCGGGTCCTGCGTCCCGGCGGCCACGCCTGGATTCTGATCAATTATTATCAAGACAATATCCACTGCCATCAGTGGGGTGAGTTGCTGGCCGTCAAAACGCACTTATTGCTCGCCGAAGACTGGCGAAGTCTCTTCCGCCTGGCCGGTTTCGAAAACATCCAGCACGAACGAGTTCCCGATCTGTCAGAATCGCCCGCTACCTACACGGGTAAATGGTTCCGCGATGCCGAGCAATTGAAATTATTCAAGTCCGAAGGTGCGTTGCTCGTTCACGGCGAAAAACCGTAGCTCTTTTTCAGGTACCTCGCGCCAAACGAGTTGCTTCTTACGTGCGCGACGGCCTTAAAAGGCACCCGCACGAGCTAGTTCTGCTACATTCGATGAAAGCACTTATATCCACAGAATGGGCGGCCTTCGCCACCGGTGACGTCACAGACAGATGAGCTCGACCAGTCCTAACTATAAAGTGCTTGTTGTGGATGACTCGCCCGTGTACCGGAAGCTTGTCGAACAGGTTCTATCGGCCGAACCCTACTCGCTGATTTTCGCCAGTAACGGCGCCGAAGCCGTCGATTTGTACCAGCAGCATTCCCCGTGCATCGTGATTACCGACTGGCTGATGCCTGATTTGTCAGGATTGGAATTATGCGAGCGTATTCGGGCTGATCATTCTCGCCCGTATACCTACATCATCTTGATGACGAGTAAGGTTGAAAAAGGAAACGTCGTCAAGGGATTAGAGGCCGGTGCTGACGATTACCTGACAAAACCTTTCGATCCGGGGGAAATGCTGGCGCGTATCGGTGTTGGCCGACGCATCATAGATCTGAACCGTGAAGTTGAGCTGAAGAGCCAGAAACTGGAGGAAGCGGCCAGAACAGATCCTTTGACAGGATTGCCGAATCGCCGGGCCATAGAAGACTGGGCGGGCCGTCAGCTGCGTGGGGCAGCCCGGCACGGATATTGGTTGTGGGTTGTGCTCGGCGATATCGATTTCTTCAAGACGATCAATGACACGTTTGGACACGATGCCGGGGACATCGTTCTGAAGACGTTTGCGGATATTCTGAAGAAAAACACGCGTGCATCGGACATCTCTGGACGACTCGGTGGTGACGAATTTCTGCTTGTTGTTACACACGTGGATCCTGCGCAGGTGGAAGCGACGGTAAATCGCTTTCGCGAACAGTTCGCCGCCCTCTCTTTCCCGTTTCAAGGGCAAAGCGTCTCGGTGACGGCGAGTTTCGGGGCGGCTGGATTCCACAATAAAGACGCGACCGATTTTTTGGCCCTGGTGCGCAAGGCAGACCAGACGTTGTATGAAGCAAAAAGAGCCGGGCGGAACCTTGTCCGGGTCGCTTTTTCCCAATAACGTACCAGCTCTCCTGGTTATGGCAGTGCGGCAGCACCGTGCCTTGTCACGCCGAGGGGGCCGGTTTCTTTTCCCCGCGCACAGGCGAAAATGGCCTCGTTGTGGTATGAGTGCGTTGGGAACTCTCTCTAAACAGGCGAGGACGATATGAGTTTTTTTTCTGAAACGGTCGCAGTGATTACCGGTGCTGGTTCCGGAATGGGTCGTTGCCTGGCCCAGCAGCTGGCGGCGGAGGGGGCTTCGCTGGCGCTGGCCGATCTGGATGAAAAAGGTCTGGGGGAAACCAGAGAATTGCTGGGAGCCGCTCGCGGAAAAATCACTTCGCATCTTGTTGATGTGGCCAAGGAGGAGCACGTCAGGGAATTTGCCGTATCCGTTGAAGCGGAACATGGCCGCTCGAGTCTGCTGTTCAATAACGCAGGCGTGGCGCTGCTTGGAAATTTTGAAGAAATTTCGCTCGAGAATTTTCGTTGGCTGATGGACGTCAATTTCTGGGGAGTGATTTATGGCACAAGCTATTTTCTTCCGATGCTCAGGAGGGAGCAGCGGGCGCACATCGTGAATACCTCGAGTTTATTGGGATTTGTAGGGGCAATTGGCCAGAGCGCCTATTGCGCCAGCAAATTCGCGGTGCGTGGATTTACAGAGAGCTTGCGGCACGAGCTCGAGGATACGAACGTTACCGTGACCTGCGTTCACCCCGGGTTCGTGCGTACTTCGATCGCAAGATCGGCCCGACGCGGCGACCGGGCGGCAGCAGGCTTGTACGACGAGAGCATGGCGCGGTTCCAGCGTATCGCCCGTACGGGTCCTGAAGTGGCGGCAGCCAAGATTCTCGAGGGGGTCGCCAAACGGAAAGCCCGCGTATTGATCGGCATGGATTCGCATTTTGTGGATCTCTGGCAACGTCTTAACCCCTGTGGATACTGGGGGCTGCTAGCCAAGCAATTTGACGATCCCGGCGCAAAAAAGTAGGTTCCGGGTGATCAGGCGCCGCTGTGACGCAGGTCTTTGACGGGCTTCTGAGGCAGGAGATATACTGCGCAGCAGCGAATCAGACTGGAGACGGATTGTGGGAGTGATTGATCAACGGTTTGAAAAGAATGTGCTGATCACATCAGTGGATTATGTTTTCAATTGGGCAAGGAAAAGCTCATTGTGGCCGCTGACGTTCGGGTTAGCCTGCTGTGCGATCGAAATGATTGCCTCGACGACCGCGCGATTTGATATGGCGCGATTCGGTGCCGAAGTCTTCCGACCTTCACCGCGGCAGTCGGATCTGATGATTGTCTCAGGCACCGTAACTCTCAAGATGGCTCAGGTAATTCAGCGGGTTTGGCAGCAGATGCCTGATCCCAAATGGTGCATCTCGATGGGTGCCTGTTCGAGCGTAGGTGGGCCATTCAATGCATATTCCGTGCTGCAGGGAGTTGACCGGATCGTTCCGGTCGATGTTTATGTAGTAGGGTGTCCCCCACGGCCCGAAGCTCTGTTTTATGCGCTTCTAAAATTGCAGGACAAGATCGACGATATGACCTTGGCGAAGCGGCCAACGGAAGTGCGACTGAAGACGGAAATGGTCCAGGAATTCAAGAAAAGCGTGATGATTGCGCAGGTCCCGGAACCGGGCCAATAGTTTCAGTCCAAAAGTTTGGACGCGAGAGGCGAAGACGAAATGGGATTCACTCGAACGGCTAAGACGAGCGAGTTGCCACCGGGAACGGTTCGGGAATTTCAGATCGAAGGAAAAGCCGTGGCGCTGGCGAATGTCGATGGGAAGATTTATGCGATCAACAATACCTGTTTGCATCGGGGAGGGCCTCTGGGACAGGGGACGCTCGAGGGAAAAGTCGTGACCTGCCCCTGGCATGGCTGGCAATTTGATGTGACAAGCGGCAAGGTACTGGCGAATCCGAAAGCGGGAGTAGACTGCTATCCCACCGAGATTCGTGGGGAAGACATTTTTGTAAATCTCGACCAGCTCCAAATGCCCTGATTCGAGCCGCTTACGGCGAGCTCGCTGCGATGAATATACCCCTGCATCCTGTAGTTTAAAGAAACTACGGTAGTTAGCTGTCTTTTGCACAGCGTGGCTTCACTTTTAACCTGTTTACTTCGAGTAATTTAGCTATCTCTCACATTTTGTTTGGTTTTCGTCTCGTTAACGTGTATATTGCACCCGAATTCTGGGCCGATGGCGACCGCGACTCCTCCAATACGACATTACTGGATCTTCAGCGCAGACCCACATCACTACCATTGGGATACCCTTTTCGTGAAGGGCAAGGAGATGTGGCATGGCGCCGGTTCCAAGCCAGATGCGATCCGCGCACTGAAGCAGGTCAAGAAGGGCGACAGAGTACTTTGCTATCACTCGGCTCCGGAGAGATCGCTCTATTCGATCGCCGAAGTCACTCGCGATCCGTATCCCGACCCGCATGATCGAAAAGAGAAGAATCTCGTTGCGGATTTACGAGCGTTTGAGAAACTACCGCGTCCGGTAACCCTGGCTGAGATGCGTGGCAATTCCGTGCTCCGAAAAATGAAGCTATTGAAGAATGTGCGCCTGATCATTTCGATGATCAGCGATGAGGAATACAAAGAATTGTTGCGAATGGCTGGCATTGTGGCGACGCCGGGCCTGCCGCTGCCGTGAGGATCGACTTCTCGCCACGAGCACCTCTGTTTTTCAAGCTGAATTGAACTTCGTGCTCTACTGCTGCGTTCCAATAGAGTGTTTGAGCAAACTTGAAAGGGGATTCATGCGCGTCCGATTCCATTCTCTTCTGGCAGTAGCCGTCTGTCTTGCGGGAAGTTTTCTAGTAAAGGCGGATGATACGCCGCTGCTTTTGCAGGGTCCCACCGTAAGTCGTACGGATATCGTCTTTGCTTACGGCGGATATCTGTGGACTGTTGCAAGAGACGGCGGAGCAGCACGCCAACTGACCACGGGCGGGCATGAAGGGAGCCCCGTCTTCTCGCCCGACGGCAAATGGATTGCCTTCAGCGCGAACTACGACGGGAACCGCGATGTGTTCGTCATTCCCGCTTCAGGGGGTGAGCCCAGGCGGTTGACATGGCATCCCGCACAGGACGGCGCAATCGGATGGACGCCGGATGGCAAGAAGGTCCTGTTTGTTTCTGACCGCGACGCTTGGGCGGATATTACCCGCTTTTATACGGTTCCTGTCGAAGGCGGCGTAGCGGAAGTTCTGCCGATGTGGCGCGCATTTGAAGGCGCATATTCGCCCGACGGGGAAAGAATTGCCTATGTTCCCAATCTCAAATGGCAGTCTGCATGGAAGCGTTATAAGGGCGGCCAAACAACTCCAATTTACATCGTCCGCCTCAAGGATTTGGGGCTGGAAAAAGTCCCTCGTCAGAATTCCAACGATTCGAGTCCGGTGTGGTTCAAGGACAAAGTTTATTTTCTCTCTGACCGCAACGGCGCCGTGACCCTCTTCTCCTACGACTTGAAATCGAGAGGTGTGAAGCAAGAAGTCGAAAATAAAGGTCTGGATTTGAAATCGGTCTCTGCCGGGCCAGATGCTCTTGTCTATGAGCAGTTCGGGGGAATTTTTCTTTTTGATCCATCGACAGGGAAGTCGAGACAAGTGCACATCACCGTTTCTGCGGATTTGACGGAAACACGCCCGCACTATGAAAAGGTAGCCGAGCAGATTCAAAACGCCGGAATTTCTCCCACGGGAGCCAGAGCGGTTTTTGAAGCACACGGGGAGATTTTGACTGTCCCTGCCGAAAAGGGCGATATTCGCAACCTGACGCGCACCACCGGTATCGAGGACCGCGATCCTGCATGGTCGCCCGATGGGAAGTGGATCGCCTATTTTTCAGATGAGTCCGGCGAATACGCAATGCATATCGTCGATCAGTCCGGATTAGGTGAGGTCAAGAAAATTAATCTCGGTACGCCCCCGTCCTTTTTCTACAGTCCGCTCTGGTCTCCGGACAGCAAGAAGATTGCTTATATGGATAAGCGTCTGAACCTCTGGTATCTGGAGGTCGACAAGGGGAGTCCAATCAAGGCGGCGACCCAGCTGTTCGAGGATCCCTCGGATTCCATGAGTCCAACGTGGTCCCCTGACAGCAAATGGATTACGTACACAAAATTCCAGCAAAGTCACCTTCATTCGGTCTACGTTTATTCCATCGAGACTGCAAAAGAATCCCAGATCACCGATAGCACCGCAGATTCCCGCTATCCCGTGTTTGATCGTGATGGTAAATCGTTGTATTTCGTTTCCAGTACAGACATTGGTCTGTCCGAGGGATGGCTGGATCTTTCAAGCTACCAACACCCGATTACGCGGAACGTGTATGCGGTTGTTCTGAAGAAAGGCGACCCGAATCCAGTCGAGCCGCAGAGCGATGAAGAAAAGGTAGCGAAGCCCGAGGACAAGAGCAAAGACGCCGACAAGTCCAAGGACGCAGCGGAAAAGGACAAAGGCAAGGACACAGACAAGAAGGACGCAGACAAGAAGGAGGAGACGCCTGTCGTCACAATCGATCTCGATGGAATTGGCCAACGGATCGTCGCGCTGCCGATTCGCGCGGCAAATTACATAGGACTCAATACCGGGAAAGCGGGAATTCTGTTCCTGTCGGAAATTGTGGACGTGCCACGGCTCTCCGAACCGGCCTTGGGTACCGTGAGTAAGTTTGATTTCAGCACACGAAAGACGGAACCATTTGTCGCAGGTGTCAGCGCTTTTGTCGTTTCGGCAAACGGCGAGAAAGCCCTGTTCAAGCAAGGACCGGAGCCCCCCTCGCCGTGGTTCATCGTCGCGACGGCTGCGGCGCCAAAGCCCGGTGAAGGTGCGTTGAACCTGGGCGAGATGGAAGTCTACGTTGATCCGCGTGCCGAGTGGAATCAGATGTACCGGGAAGTGTGGCGCATTGAACGCGATTTTCTTTACGATCCGAATCATCACGGCCTGAATATTCCTAAAGCGGAAAAGGAATACAGCGTGTATCTCGCGAAACTTGGCGGACGTGAAGATCTGAACTATTTGTTTACCGAGATGCTTGGTGAGGTCACGATTGGCCATATGTTCATTTTCGGGGGAGATGTCCCGAAGCCAAGACAGGTAAAAGGCGGATTGTTGGGTGCTGATTACAAAGTGGAGAATGGACGCTATCGCTTTGCCCGCATCTACAACGGCGAAAACTGGAATCCCGATCTGCGTGCACCTCTGACGCAGCCCGGCGTAGACGTGAAAGTCGGTGATTATCTTCTGGAAGTGAATGGCCGGGAAGTAAGACCACCCGCCGATGTGTATAGCTTCTTTGAAAACACCGCTGGCAAGCAGATCAGGATCAAGGTGGGGCCCAGCGCTGACGGCAAGGACGAACGGGAGGTAACGGTTGTCCCGGTCGACAACGAATTTTCGCTACGCAATCGCGCGTGGGAAGAAGACAACCGCCGCAAGGTGGATGAACTGAGCGGCGGAAAATTGGCTTATGTGCACGTGCCGGATACGGGTTCTGGCGGTTTTACGAATTTCAACCGCTTCTATTACGCGCAAGTCGGCAAAGAAGCTGCCGTAATCGACGAACGCTATAACCACGGCGGACAAATCGCCGACTACATCATCGATATGTTGAAACGACCGTTGCGCAACTGTTCCGTTACAAGAGAAGGAGAAAAGTTCTGTTCGCCGTTGGCACAAATCTACGGGCCGAAGACCATGATCATCAATGAAATGTCAGGCTCCGGCGGCGACGCGCTGCCCTGGATGTTCAAGCAAGACGGGGTCGGACCACTGGTTGGAACCCGGACCTGGGGCGGCCTTGTTGGAATTTACGGATACCCTCCGCTGATGGACGGTGGGAGAGTGACCGCTCCGCGGGTAGCCATTTACGGGTTAAAGGGGGAATGGGAAGTCGAAAACCACGGAATCTCCCCCGACATTGAAGTCGAAAACGATCCCGCGTCGGTCGCCGCAGGCCATGACCTGCAGCTTGAAAAGGCGGTCCAAGTCACTCTGGACGCACTGAGGAAAAATCCTGTGGTCATTCCGGATCATCCGCCCTATCCGAATTACCACCAGAACTGAGCTGTCACAGGGACTTTGACAGCATCCAGGGCATCAACTCCGGCTCTGCATACGCTTTGTCCCATGAATCGTGATCGACGCCAGGATATTCCGTATAGAGGACATTGCCGCCGGCAACTTTCAGTGCCTCAACCATTTTGCGCGAACCTTCGACCGGCACGATCGGATCGGCGTCGCCGTGAAACGTCCAGATCGGGGTCTTGCCGAGCTTCGTTGCGACTTCCCGATAGCTTGCGGGCGCGTCGGGATAACCTGCCTGTACAAGATCTGGCCGCTCTCCGAGCACTGTTGCCGGTGCCGCTATTCCACCGCAGATCGGAACCAGGGCCGCAAATTTGCCTGGATTATTTGCGGCAAGGGCCCAGGTACCGTATCCGCCCATAGAGAGACCTGTCAGGTAGGTTTTCTTCGGGTCTCCCCTGAATTCTCTTGAAGTTGCGGCAAGCGCCGCCAATGCTACCGCCGCGATAGCGGGCTCCGCCCACCACCGAGAAACAGGGCATTGCGGCATGACAACGAGGGCGGGAAATCGCGAACGATCTCTGCGGATGGCCGAAGGCATACCGATTTCCGTTTGCAAAAGACCATCCGACCCACGTTCTCCGGCGCCGTGCAGGAACAGGATTATCGGCCACTTTTTCTTTGGCGACCAGTTCTCTGGAACAAATACCTGATATTTATAGACCGAGCCGTCGATGGAAATGATCCGATCGAGAAATCCAGTTCCGGGCTTACCTAGAAGTGCAGGCACCGCCATCGAACCAGCAAAGGTGCAAGCAGCCAGCACACGCAAGCCAGCAAGGGTCATCGCATCCTCCGGAAATGGGACTGTACCACGAAGCTGTGCTCGATCGGCAGGGCGCCCCGGGCTGTGGTAGCGTGTAACAATTGGAAAAATATGCCGGAGCTACCCGAAGTCGAGACCGTCGCGCGCGGACTGCAGAAAGCGATTGCTGGCAGACGGATTCTGACCGTGCTGCTGGGAAAAACGGATTTTATCGATAATCCCCAGGACGTGGAGCGCGAGCTTCCCGGGCGCAAGATTCGAGCTGTCGAACGTTACGGGAAGTTTTTGCTGCTGCAGCTGGTTCGAACGAACTCTTCTAGAGAACAGTCCGCCCTGCTCGTGCACTTGGGAATGACGGGGATGTTGCTGCCGGTGCCAACCGGGGAAACTCATGCGAAACATACCCACGTCGTAATGGCTTTGGATGATGGCCGGGAACTCCGTTACGTGGATCCCCGCCGCTTTGGTCGGATGGCCTATTTGACGGGCGAGCGGTTTCGAAAAGAACTGTTACGCTTTGGCGCTGACCCACTCGAAGCAGGCCTGCCTGAATTCGTTGCCAGAATTTCAGGCCGAACAGCACGCATCAAGGCCCTGCTGCTTGATCAAAAAGTACTGCGGGGCGTGGGGAACATCTATGCGGACGAGAGTTTGTGGCGCGCAAAAATCCACCCTGCAAGAATTGCAGCCAGATTAAATAAAGGGCAGATGAAGCTGCTTTTCGCGTCATTGCAGAAAATCCTGCAGAAAGCCATCGTGCTACGAGGCTCCTCGATTTCGGACTTTCTTGACGCCGATGGTCGACCGGGAGAATATCAGCTGCACCATCAGGTCTATGGCAGGGAAGGGGAGCGCTGTTTCCGGTGCAATTCGGAGATTCGCCGTGGAATCGTGGGGGGGCGAAGCAGCTTTTACTGTCCGAGTTGCCAGAAAGCACCGAGCGGATGGAAGGCGCTCGCCAGAAAGAAGACGAAGTCAGGAACCAGCGGAAAATCCAGGCGCTGAAGTGCGTGGGAATTCCTGCGTACCGGAACTCATGGAGAGCAGAATGAAGCTCAGTCGTAAATTCAGTATCGCGTTCCTCTTGGTCACTTTCATTGCAGCAAGGGCATGGACTGCCAGAACCACGACAGAAGAAGGGAATTCGATCGCTACGACGGATGCCCAGATTTTCGCAGAAATCCACAATCACAGTGAACTGATGGACAACCTCGAATACCTCTCGGATCGAATCGGTCCGCGGCTGACCGGGTCGCCACTCCTGAAGCAGGCCAGCGATTGGTCGGTCGAGATGTTCAGGAAGTATGGCCTCACCAACGTTCACCTGGAGGCATATTCCATTCCTCATGCATGGGTCCGCGGTTCGGCAAAGGCCCGGATAATCTCGCCCGCAGCCCATCCGTTGACCCTCGCCTCCGCGGCCTGGTCTCCCAGCACAAAAGGAACCGTGCATGGTCCGGTTGTCTATTTCGATGCGAAAAAGCCCGAAGATTTCGCAAGATTTGCCGGAAAGCTCAGAGGAGCAATCGTAATCGCCTCACAACCGCTTCCTCTTTCTCCTCCGAAACCGGTTGATCAGAATGAGGAAATCGATCAACCAATGGAAGAACCTCCACCACCGGTTGGTCAACCGGCTCTGCCAGATCCCTATGACAAATATCTCGAACTCGTCAAAGCAACCCGAAAATTCCTCGTGGATCAAGGTGTCGTAGCCGTACTGCGCGATTCCAACAAACCTCATGCATTACTCAATATGACGGATGCAACCAGCGAGCCTTTCACCCTGGGTCCGATTCCGACGGCTTTCCTTACCGGAGAAGGGTATCGCCTGGTCTGGCGGCTGCTCAAAAAAGGCCCGGTGGAACTGGAAATCGAAATTTCGAATTCAGTCAGTGATAAACCGGTCGAGGTGTATAACACCGTTGCCGATTTGCGAGGCACGGAGCGTCCGGATGAGTTTGTGATCCTGGGCGCGCATCTCGACTCCTGGGACCTGGCTACCGGTACGACCGACAACGGGACAGGATCCATGGTTGTGCTCGAAGCTGCAAGAACACTTGCAAAATTGAATGTGAGGCCGAAGCGAACTATCCGGTTCATTCTTTTTACCGGCGAGGAGCAGGGACTGATCGGCTCGAAGGAATACGTGAAGGCTCACAAAGAGGATCTCGGAAGAGTCTCCGGTGCCCTGGTTCACGACAGCGGGACGGGTCGCGTACTCGCTCTTGGCCTGCACGACAATTACCAGGCGCGCGAAACGGTCGACCAGGTCATAAAGCCGCTTCACGATTTAAAGCTGTTAGAGCCAACGATGGCGAGAGAATACGGAACGGACAGTTTGTCATTTGATGAAGTGGGCGTGCCCGGATTCTGGTGCGTACAGGCAATTGCGGAATATGACCAAACCCATCACAGCCAGTCCGACACATTCGACAAAGCCTATAAAGACGACCTGTTACAAGGTGCGCAGGTTCTGGCGGCATGGGCCTACAACACGGCGGAGTTGCCGGAACTGCTCCCGAGACGGCCGTTGCCTCCCGCCGCTTCCGCTCGAACCACAACAAACGCTCGGCCAGCGAAAGATCCCGTTGCGGAAGAGGACAAAAAAATCGTCGACCTGGTAAAAGCCGACGAGGGTCAGCTCAAGAATGATCTCACGTTCCTGACCATGCAAATTGGTCCGCGACTGACGGGTTCTCGACAACTCGACGAGGCGAGTCACTGGACCGAAGATCAATTCAAGGCGATGGGGTTGTCCAATGTTCACCTGGAATCATGGACGATTGCGAACGGCTGGAAACGTGGTCCGGCTACGGGTCGCGTTCTGTCTCCTGCCGTCCACGAATTGACCATGGCTACGGCAGGGTGGAGTTCTTCGACCGAGGGGACAGTAAGAGGCGAAGTCGTCGGGATTGACGCTGAAAAAGTCGAAGATCTCGACAAATACAAGGGAAAGCTTGGTGGAAAGATTGTCTTGTTGGGGCGGCCTCGAGACATGGAACCTCCGGCAAATCCGATGCTGACTCCCTGGGGAGAAGGAACGCTGCCGTTGATGCGGCCGGTCCAGCAAAAACCCGCCGAACCGGGCTCGGCACGGAAACTGCGCAATGAATTGATGAAAATGCTGAACGATGAACAGGCACATGCCTTGCTGATCGGTTCCGATAAAATGTACGGTCTGCTGAACATGAGTACTCTCTCCCGCGATTACGGCGCATCTGCTGTCCCAACGGCGTTCATGGCACGGGAGGATTATCTGTATTTGTGGAGGTTGCTCGATGGTGGAACCCTAGTCCAAGCGGAAGTGAATCTCGGGGGCGCTCTCAGCGGAGCACCGGTGACCGTGTACAACACCGTGGCGGAAATCACCGGAACGGAAAAACCCGATGAAGTTGTGATGATCGGAGGGCATCTCGATTCATGGGACCTCGGTACGGGTGCGACCGACAACGGGACGGGATCGATGGCGGTTCTGGAAGCCGCTCGTGCATTGCAAAAAAGCGGGTTGAAAACCAAGCGCACGATTCGTTTCGTGCTCTTCACCGGTGAGGAACAAGGCCTGAATGGTTCGCGAGAGTATGTAAAGACGCACAAGGATGAATTGTCAAAGATATCCGGCGTACTCATTCACGATTCAGGAACAGGGAAAGTGCTGACTGTGGGTCTGATGGGCAATTACAATGCACGGGAATCGATGGACCGCGTATTATTTCCGCTCTCGGAGCTGGCCGGAATCATGGAGCCGACACTGCGTAGCGAGGGCGGGTCAGATCATGTTCCCTTCGATGAAGCGGGCGTCCCAGGGTTCTGGTGCGTGCAGGAACCGGCAGATTATGACAAGACGCACCATTCGCAGGCCGACACTCTGGATCGTGTGCGATGGGATGATTTGACCGAAGGCGCAGAGGTGCTGGCTGTATTTGCGTACAACACTGCGCAATTGCCGGAGCTGTTGCCCCGCAAACCGGTGAAGAAGGCCAGCAATTAAGGATCGAGCGAGAACGGCGATCTCGGGATCGGCCACGGTAAGGAATCCAATGAGGATTGTAGTGCAGCGGGTCAGTCGGGCACGGGTCACGGTAGAAGAAAAAACCACGGGTGAAATTGCGGCAGGGCTCGTGATTTTGCTGGGCGTAGGAAAGGAAGACAGTCCTGCCACGGCCGTTGCCATGGCAGAGAAAGTCGCCAATCTGAGAATATTTGAAGATGAAGCAGGGAAGATGAACCTGTCACTGCTCGATGTGAAGGGTTCGGCGCTGGTGGTCTCGCAGTTCACGTTATACGGGGATGCGCGGGGACAGCGACGCCCCAGCTTTGTCTCTGCGGCGCCTCCCGATCTGGCGAAGAAGTTGTATGAGGATTTCTGTCGAGCGATGCGCAGCCTGGGAATTTCGGTCAGAACGGGTATCTTCCAGGCAACGATGTCAGTGGAACTCGTAAACGAGGGTCCCGTCACGATTCTTATCGATTCCGGCAAGACATTCTAGCAATGACTGGCAAGACCTAGAAAAATGACATTCCCTCCAAAGGCATCATCGCTAAAAATCCGCGTCGCCAGAGAGAAGGATGCCCCGCAAATCGCACGACTATCCGGCCAGCTCGGGTACCCCGCCACAGAAGCCGAGATGCGGAAGAGGCTGGTTTTTGTCCTCCGTGACAAGTGCGGAGTTTGTTTTGTTGCGGAAGGCAGCCCGGGAAAAGTCATTGGCTGGATTCACGTCACCGTCGCTCCCTTGCTCGAAGTGGAACGGCGGGCCGAAGTGAACGGTCTGGTAGTCGATGAGCAGGTGCGCAGCCGGAATATCGGAGGGCTTCTCCTTGGGACCGCAGAGAACTGGGCTCGCAAGATGAAATGCAAATACATTCACGTGAGGTCGAATATCATTCGCGAGCGCGCGCACGCGTTTTATCTCGGACATGAGTACGAGCAGTACAAGACGCAAAAAGCCTTTCGCAAGACCCTCTGAGAAAACCCACCAGAACCTGAACATAACCCTGCCGAGTTAAGAGCGAACCCAACCACCTGGGGATCGGGCTCTTCTGACAAAGTATATCGTGTTACGATATACTTAAAATACGGACACGAAGCCAGGTCGCTCGCGGAATTGCGATAGGATTCGCCGGTTTAACCCGGAAAGCGATCTCATGACGGATCTTTCCGGGGCAAAAAATCCCGGCATGATTCGTGCGGGCTCTGGGCGAATGGCTGAAAGGGAGCTGGTATCCGTGACGCATTCAAGAAATGAAAACCTGGGAGACTTCACGGTCGAATGGCGCAGCCTGAAAATCGCCGCGCTGGCAATTCCCATTGGAGCAGTCGCGGCAGTGTTCGCGCTGCTTTTGTTGCGATTGATCGCGGTTTTTACCAATCTTTTTTATTTCGGGAAACTGTCGACAGCGGCGAGCTCGCCGGCAAGCAATCATTTGGGCTGGCTGGCAGTTCTTGTGCCGGTTCTGGGCGCGATGATCGTTGGCGTGATGGCCCGTTACGGCTCGGAACGGATCCGCGGGCATGGGATTCCGGAAGCGATCGAATCCATCCTGCTCAATGGGAGTCGAATTGAACCAAAAGTAGCACTGCTGAAGCCCGTCTCTGCGGCAATCTCGATCGGGTCAGGCGGCCCCTTCGGCGCAGAAGGCCCAATTATCATGACCGGTGGTGCGTTCGGCTCCATGGTCGCACAGATGTTCCGGTCGACCAGCGCAGAACGGAAAACTCTTCTGGTTGCCGGCGCCGCGGCGGGCATGTCCGCCACCTTCGCAGCACCGATCTCTTCGGTGCTCCTGGCGATCGAGCTGCTGCTGTTCGAGCGCAAACCGCGCAGCATCATACCGGTTGCGATGGCCAGTGCCACTGCTGCACTGGTTCGTCAATATTTGCTTGGCGCGGGCCCGCTATTTCGGGCTTCTTCGCAGACGACATTTATCTCACCCGGGATTTTGATTTGCTGCCTGCTCGTAGGTATCGCCGGTGGATTGCTCGCGATTCCACTATCCAACTCCGTTTACCTGTTTGAAGACCTCTTCGGTAAACTGCCGATTCACTGGATGTGGTGGCCCGCTATCGGCGGAGTGGTTGTGGGAATCGGTGGTTGCTTCTTTCCCGAAGCATTGGGGGTTGGTTACGACGTGATCGGTCAATTGGTCGCAGGAGACCGCACCCTCCGCGTCGTGCTGGGCGTATTGATTGTGAAATGGCTGATCTGGTCGGTCTCCCTTGGGTCTGGAACCTCCGGTGGCGTCCTGGCTCCGGTCATGATGATAGGTGCTGCCCTTGGAGCCTTGCTTTCCTACGGACTGCCAAACATGGGTCCTGGATTCTGGGTGATGATTGGCATCGGCGCGACCATGAGTGCGGCTTTGCGTGTGCCAATGACCGCGATCGTCTTCACGGTTGAAGAAACTCACGACTGGAACATGCTGCTGCCGCTACTGATTGGGTGTGTTGCTTCCTACGCCGTATCCACGCTGCTGCTCAAGCGCTCCATCCTGACCGAAAAGGTCGCCCGGCACGGGTACCATCTGAGCGCGGAGTATTCCATCGATCCTCTGGAATTGCTGTACGTGCGCGAAGTGATGAGTACCGCATTCGTGGCACTTCCGAGCGGGATGAGCCTGAGAGACAGTGAAC
Source organism: Candidatus Acidiferrales bacterium (assembly GCA_963723725.1). Lineage (GTDB taxonomy): Bacteria > Acidobacteriota > Terriglobia > Acidiferrales > UBA7541 > Acidiferrum. Next base: position 149,730 of record CAVRSA010000002.1, on the reverse strand, counting down.
TCGAACTGAACCACCACCGCTGGCAATCACAGAGATTGCTTCCAGTTGTCAGCGAACAGGGCCTCCTCTGTGGCGTGACCACACGGAATGAATTGCGGGAGTGGAGAAATGCTCATTCTGGCGGCATCGACGCCACACTCGGAGATGTTGCCAAGCACGTAAAGGCCGAAACCTATCCCGATGAGCCGCTGCGTTCCGTTGTCTACCGCATGGCGGAATTCGGCGTGACGCGAATGCCCGTTGTCGAACGCGGGACCCGGCAATTTGTGGGCATTGTATCGCTCGCGGACTTGCTCAAGGCGCGCGCGAGGCATCTGGAAGAAGAACGGCGAAGGGAACAGATTTTTAGCTGGCGCGACATGAAGGTCCGATCGCGGACTCCGGAAATTCCGGTAACCTGAATTCGGTTCTTTCACGAGGGCCTCGGCTAGTTCGCTGTTGGTGGCGCCCCTCGCGACTGCGAAACCCTCCCGGAACGTCCTCTGAGGCGGTTTCGGCATTTACTGTGATTTCTTCGTGATTCGCCGCGGGATATGGTCAGCTGTATCGTAGTACGATAGAATAGCGGGTATGAAAAGGCGCATCACTGAGAACGAAATCAGAGCGCTCGCGGAGTTGCGCTACCAAATTCGCAAGTTTATCCAGGACGGTGATGCTACTGCTCGGGACGCCGGGCTCGAGCCTCAACAGTATCTTGTGCTGCTCGCACTTCGTGGGCTGCCGCGCGGCAGCGAGGGTACCATCCGAACGATGGCGGAGCGGTTATTTCTACAGCACCATAGTGCGGTCGAACTGGTGGACCGCATGGAAGGGCACGGTTACGTGGAGCGCACACGCAGTACGAAAGACCGTCGCCAGGTGCTGATATCGATACGACCCCGCGGTGAGAGGCTGCTGCAAAAGGTGGCGGAAAAGCGATTGATTGAACTGCGCAGCAATGGACATGAATTGGTGGAAGCGATCAGCTCCTTGCTCGAATCGAGGCGGAGTTCCCCAGCCGGAGGTGGAAAGGGGAAAATTCGTTCGAAGCATGGTCGGCGCTAGGCACCGCAGGTTCGAAGAAATACTTTGAATCAGGCTGCGAGTCAGGGATTGGGAAAGGTAACAGCCTCAGAAGCATGAAACTTGATAGCAATTCTTCGGCGTTAAATGTGGAAGCTGGAACTGAGAAACCGCCCTGGTGGAAGACCGGCTCGGCGCGATGGTATTCCTTCCTGGGGGAACGAGAGGAGCAGGTTTTCCTTGTACTCACGCTCCTGATTGGTGCGCTGGTTGGCTTGACGGTCGTCGCGTTCATTGTCGTGACCGAACGTGTGGGGGCAAGGCTTTATCCAGTGGGCAGCGCCCACTGGCGCATCTTGCTGGTTCCCTGTATCGGCGCCCTCTCGATGGGCTATCTGCTGTACCGGTTTTTTCCCGACGCGCGCGGCAGCGGTGTTCCACAAACGAAAGCCGCGCTCTATGCTCGGGAAGGCCGCATCACTCTTTCAACCGTCTTTGGCAAATTCCTTTGTACTTCAGTCACTCTCGCCTGTGGTATCCCCCTCGGCCGTGAAGGTCCAGCGGTTCAAGTGGGAGGCGGAATTGCATCGGTTTTGGGAAGACGGCTCGGGCTGAGTCCTGAGCGGGTGAAATCGCTTATCCCGGTTGGGGCGGCGGCGGCCATCGCGGCAGCATTCAATACTCCGCTGGCAGCGGTCTTGTTTGCGCTCGAAGAAGTGGTCGGAGACTTACACGCGCCGGTTCTTGGTTCTGTCGTTCTAGCCTCGGCAACCAGCTGGGGTGTGTTGCGATTGCTGCTTGGCAATGATCCGCTGTTTCAGGTTCCGCAATATTCGCTGGTCAACCCTTGGGAACTGGTGATTTACGCAGTTCTTGGCGTTGCGGGAGGCCTGGTATCTGTCGCCTTTACTCAATTATTGCTGAGAAGCAGGGCGTGGTTCTCAAAATTGCCCAGAAAAACTGTCTGGTACCAGCCACTCGCAGGGGGCGTGCTGATTGGCATCATGGGCTGGTTCGTGCCTCAGGTGATGGGTGTTGGCTACAGATACGTCGGCGATGTTCTGAACGGCGGCATGGCCCTGAAATTGGTGATTGCGCTACTGGTCATGAAACTTGTGGCGACGGCCATCAGCTACGCTTCGGGAAACGCCGGTGGCATTTTCGGCCCGAGCCTGTTCATGGGCGCGATGCTGGGTGGGCTCATTGGAGGAATTGCCAAGCACTTTTTTCCGGCCTACGTAGCACAACCCGGTGCCTACGCGCTGGTCGGCATGGGTGCGGCGTTCGCAGGAGTCGTCCGCGCACCGATGACGTCCGTAGTGATGATTTTCGAAATCACCCGTGATTACGCTGTCATCGTCCCGTTGATGATTTCGAACCTGGTGAGTTATTTCATTGCTTCGCGGATCCAGCGCGAGCCAATTTACGAGGTGCTGGCAGATCAGGACGGCATACATCTGCCGCGCCATGAAAGCTACGCTCGGCGCAGCCAGCGCCAGGTAGTGCGACTGATGGGTCCCGCCACAAATATTCTCGAAGCGAATGACTCTCTTCTGGATGCGGCCGAACGGATCAGCAAGTCGACGGATCGAACCTGGCCCGTGATCGATCGCGGCAGGCTTGTAGGATTGCTAGATCGGGAACAAATAGAAGCGGCGATTCGCTCGGATGGGTCGGCAAAGCAGGTCGGTGACCTTATCAGATTGCGTGAGTTTGCTCACCTGCACTCGGACCAAACCTTTGATATGGCGCTTCAACGGATGGGCTCGGGTCAACTGGATGTCTTGCCTGTGGTTAGCCGCGCGAACTTGCATGAAATGCTCGGAGTGGTGCGCTTGCGTGATGTTCTGGATGCCTACGGGCTGGTCGAAAAGCACCAACGGCAAAACCTAGAAGGCATCGCCGCCCCCGCCTCCGAATCCGCCACCGGAGAAACCACCGCCCCCCCCAAAACCTGAACCCCCGGAACTTCTCGGTGCAGAGGTCATCACGCTTCCCACTTGCGAGCCCATGCTGCTCAGAGTGTTTGCAAACATGTAGGGATAGAAAGTTGCGCCGTAGTTGCCCTGATACCATTGTGGTGGTTCAGTATAGATACCTTCGAACGCCTTGCTCCAGTTTTTCTCTACCCCGAGGGCCATTGCGAAGGGCAGAAACTTTTCGAACATCGCCGGGGTCTTGATCGTGCGGTTGAACCGGTCAGATTCCACATGATCCAGAAAATCTTCAAATCCAAGAACACCTTCAAGCGTCCTCGCTCCGGATTCAGTGCGTGCCGACATGAACCATCCGAACCCGCAGATGATTGCGCCTGTGGCGATACCCGCTACTATGAATGCGAGAGGGGTCATGCCCATGTGATTCGCGATCCAGACTCCGATCCAGACGATTAACAGCCCGGTGACGACTCCAAATCCAATATAGCCTGCACGCACACTGTCTGGCCGCTGCCGGTAATAGCCTTTCCCGACCAATGCGCCAAAAATAGCATTCTTGATGGGTGTGATGCTGGTGTAAAAGCGGTTGTGCAGGTCAGCCAGAGAGACCGTGTCACCCGCATTTCCATTGGTGAAAATGCCCTCGAGCAACTGCTGCTCGTGGGCTTTCAGCGTGGACCACTCTGGACGCGCCTTTTTCAGATGAAATATATATTCCTTACTGTGCGTCAGTCCCAGCAGATGATCTTTTTGCTGCTCTTCAATGACCAGATAGCCCCGCACGGCAAGGTCGACAATCGAAGCAGTGATGTCGCGCATATCGACGGAATTGTCGATAATCGTGCCGACTTCTCCCGGCGTCAGGCCATCCGGCGGTTCGTATTGTGCCGTGATAGGACGCAGTCTCGGGTCGCGACCCTTGATCCACCACCTGCGAAACATGGCAAAAAATGCGATCACGGGAATCACAATCGGCCAGTTGCTCCGTGCATAAAGCCAAAAATGATCGAATGCCGTGGGCTCTTTGAATACGCCCTTGTCGCACGCGATGGCGACGGTCAGACCTTCTCGCATCCCCAGAGGACTCGTCGTGGTGACGTCTACGCCCGTACCAACGATGTCCACACGTACTTCCCGCCCTTTTGCCCGGTAGGCGCCCGTGTAGGCATTTGCGCGAATGTCAGTGGCGTCTGAAGGAAAAACGATGTGTGCACCGGCCGATTCAATCGGTATAGGCCATTCGTCCCCGGTGATATTCCAGTAAAACTCATCGTGGTCGTCGAAGAAGCGCAGCGCATCTGTGACGACATACTCGATCGAAACCGTTCGGACACTGTTGTCCGCATTCGGAATGTAAATTTTCAGCTTGCGATATTGGCGTTCGCGGCTCGATTCGTATTTCAGCGCGGCGCCATCCTCACCGCGCACGCTCTTTACATCGAGAAACAAGCTGTAATTCAAGCCGCCTGGTCCGACATACTCAACCGGAATCGTTCGATAGATCCCTTGCCACGGTCCGCCAATAAACCGGAATGTGATCGTTTCCGTGACGTCGACTTTACCGTCCGGCGTAACGACAATATCCGCATAGAACTTCTTAAGCTGACGTTCCTTCTGTTGCGCCAGAGCGGGTGAGAAGGAAAGAAACAGGAGCGCGCTGAGGAGACCGATCGTGAGGCGTGCCGTGCGTGATTGAAGCAGCATGGTAGATGTTTCGCCTTCGTTCAGGCGGTTGGCGCTGCCGGATTGCCGAAGCTGACTTTCGGAGTTTCTCGCTCTGCCGCGGAGCTGACTTCAAAGAATTCGCGCTGTTTGAACCCCATCATGCCGGCAAAAATGTTTGTCGGGAATTGCAGGATCTTTGTATTCAGGTCGCGGACCACAGCGTTGTAATAACGCCGCGCATTCTGCACGGTATCTTCAATTTGTGACAATGAATTCTGCAATGAAGTGAAGCCTTCGATTGCGCGTAGCTGGGGGTACGATTCGGACAGTGCGAACAGGCTTTTTAACGCGCCAGAAAGGACATTTTCAGCTTGCGCCTTATCTGCAGGGCCGGTTGCAGTCATCGCGCGGTTGCGGGCATTAATTACAGCCTCAAGCGTCCCTTTCTCATGGGCCGCATAACCCTTCACAGTTTCCACCAGATTCGGAATCAGATCGTAACGGCGCTTCAGTTGAACGTCGATATCGGCCCAGGCGTTGTCACATTGCACTTTTAATCGGACCAGGCCGTTGTACATCCCGATGACCAGAATGATCAGCAGGACGAGGACGCCAAGAACTATCCAACCAATCATAGGCAACCTCACGGGAAAGGATGGTGTTGCGAGCTTACAAGCTGACTATACGGCTTGCGAAACAGCGAGTAAAGCACTGAACAGGCCGCCAAAGCTCGCCGTATCCGGTAATTTAGCCGCGAGAGACCCCTGGCCGTCGCCCATCTGATCTTCGGAACCGGTTGCCAAAGCGCCGCCGACCCATGCAAGCTGATAGGCATGCCGGAATTGCCGGACATTGCCGCCTACATCAGCGCACTCGAGGACAGAATCGCTGGCCAATCAATTGAGCGCGTGAGAATTTCGAGCCCCTTTCTCTTGCGCACGGCGGATCCGCCAATTTCGAGCGTCGAAGGCCGCACGGTTTGCGGATTGCGTCGCATTGGCAAGCGTATTGCCATTGGTGTAGATGGCGATACCTGGCTGGTCCTGCACTTGATGATTGCCGGCCGTTTGCACTGGACTGAGACGGGTACAAAGCTCGTTGGACGAAACAAGCTCGCAGCCTTCGATTTCTCCCGGGGTTCGCTTCTGCTGACAGAAGCCGGAACAAAACATCGAGCCTCGCTTCATGTCGTGCTCGGGGAGGAGGGCCTGCGTGCGCAGGATCCCGGTGGAATTGATATTTTCGGGAGCAGTCTCGACACGTTTCGGGGTGTACTGGGGGCTGAAAATCATACCCTGAAACGCGCTCTCACCGATCCGCGTTTGCTGAGTGGCATTGGCAACGCGTACTCCGATGAGATCTTGCATGCTGCAAAATTGTCGCCGGTTACGCTCACGCAGAAGTTGAACGAGGAAGAATGGCAGAGATTGTTTGTCGCTACCCGCGAAACGCTCACACTCTGGATTGACCGTCTCCGAGCCGAGGCTGCCTTACGCTTTCCAGAAAAGGTAACCGCATTCCGCAAAGAAATGGCCGTCCATGGACGCTACGGACAGCCTTGCCCGAGATGTTCGGAGAAGGTTCAGCGCATTCGTTACGCGGACAATGAAACAAACTACTGTGCGCACTGCCAGACAAACGGAAGGGTTCTTGCCGACCGTAGCCTATCGCGTCTTCTCCGCTCGGATTGGCCGAAGACCCTCGAAGCTCTGGAAGCCCTGAAGCGTCGCTAAGCGGAATGCCTCGAAGACGGTTAGCTGTGCTGGCTTACGGACAAGATATTGCCATCCGGATCCTTGAACCAGGCCACCTTGTTCCCGTCCGGCGTTGTCCATATACCCAGCTCCTGATCTTGGACAAAGGGATATTTCTCAAATACCACGCCGCGCCGGGCGAGCCATGGGACGATGGCAGCAATGTCGGTCACCTCCCAACCGAGTACAGTGTAGGGAGCGGGCGCAACCTCCTTGGTCTTGGCGATTCGAATCATGTTTTCCCCGGATTTCATTACCAGGGCAAACGGGTCGTCGCTGACGAACTGAAATCCCAGTTTATCCTCATAAAACGCCCGGGCAGCCTTTGCATCCCTGGTGGGGACAAAGCCAACGAGTTTGCTAGCGGCGAGCATAGGCCTCCTTCATGGCGCCATTGCCGCCATCGTAGCACTGTTTACCTCTCCTGCTCGGCGGGTCCGCACGGGATCCGGGCATGGGACTCTCCCAGAAAGGCTCCATTGACTTGTGTTTGTTCGCTGTGTTACGGATATGTACGCGTTTTTTCAGGGAATTAGGCTCGTGACACGGTAGGAATGGCGCCAGACACCAAGCACCTCGAAGTAGTCCTGGATACCCACGTAGAGAGCGTGAATCTCGCGGAGGAGATGTGCATCCGCGTGGCGGAAGCAGCGGGCTTTGGCGAGGATGAATGCTACCGCATCGGGATGGCAGTCCGTGAGGGCGTAATCAACGCCTTTCACTATGGCAACCAGGAAAAGCCAGACAAGAAGATTTACCTTGCAGTCGATCTCAGCCAGGAAAAGATGATTATCCATGTGATGGACGAGGGCAAGGGATTCAAGCTTGCCGATGTCCCTGATCCGCTGGCGGAAGAGAATTTGTTGAGTACCTCGGGTCGCGGAATCTTCTTGATGCGCGCCTTCATGGATGAATTTGATGTGGTATCAGGGAAGACGGGCGGCGCAGAAATTATCATGATCAAGAAACTTCCGCTTTCCGGCCCTCCCTCAAGCAACGGCTCCAATCCAGCATCAAGATCTGATGCTGCACCTCACCAGGAAGCATAGGGAAGAATTATGTCAGCTCTAATTGCAACCACACGCGAAGTTGGTCAAATAACGATGGTCGATCTCAGCGGAAGGATCGCACTTGGCGAAGGAAGCGCTTTACTGCGCAAGACCATTCGCGATTTGCTTGAGAGCGGCAAGACAAAAATCATCCTGAATCTTGGCGACATTAATTACATCGATAGCTCAGGCATCGGCGAACTGGTCAGCGGATTCACCGCGGTCCGCAACCGGGAGGGGGAGCTGAAGCTGCTGAACCTGACCCGCAAGGTAAAAGATCTTCTGCAGATCACCAAGCTCTTCACTGTTTTTGACGTATACACGGATGAGAGAGTAGCGGTCGATAGCTTCAAATAGCATCAGTTCACTCTGGACCTACCACCGATTTGAAGTGAATTTGTAGAACCCTCGACGCATGAACCCGTCCGTGCGCTCACCTTCCTCGCATACAATGTTCTGAACATCGGAGAAAACTTTGAGAAACAGTGCGATTCTTCTTGTTCAATGCCCTGACCGCAAGGGGCTGGATGCCACGATAGCGGAGTTTATTTATCGTTACGACGGAAATATCCTGCATTTCGAGCAGCACCAGGCCGGGATAGAGCGCTACTACCTGGCGCGCGTCGAATGGGATCTCGATGGATTCCGCCTGGACTTGAAGGACTTTGCGGGAGCGTTCGGGCCGATTGCCGGCAAGTTCGGAATGAACTGGCGAATCGCTCTGGGTAGCTACCGTCCACGGGTGGCCATCTTCGTTTCAAGACTCGACCACTGTCTGGTGGATTTGCTGTACCGGCAACGGAACGGGGAACTGGCTTGCGAATTCCCGTTAATGATCAGCAACCATCCGGATTCGAGGCGCCACGCCGATTTCTACGGCATTCCCTTTCATGTAATTCCTGTCACAAAAGAAAATAAACCCGAAGCGGAAGGGCACGAACTGGCGCTGCTCTGCGATCTGAACATTGATCTGATCGTGCTGGCTCGCTATATGCAGGTACTTTCACCCGGCTTCATCACGAAATATCCAGAAAGGATTATCAATATTCATCATTCCTTCTTGCCGGCGTTTATTGGCGCGAAGCCACACCACCAGGCCTACGAGCGCGGAGTGAAACTCATTGGGGCAACCGCACACTACGTTACGGAGGTGCTCGACGATGGGCCGATTATCGAGCAGGGAGTTGCTCGCATTTCACATCGCGACGGACTGGAAGATCTGGTCGAAAAAGGTCGTGATCTTGAAAAAGTCGTGCTTTCGCGTGCCGTGCGCTGGCACATAGAGAATCGGATCTTGCTCTACAACAACAAGACAGTAATCTTCGAATAGAAAATGGTGATGGTCCTGCGGTTCCGGTCTTGATCCGGTACCTCCTGGCGATGGATCGACTTCGTCCGCTGTTTGCCGGTAGAAGCCGGTCTCTGGGACAATCGAGCCATGGCGATTGCCGATACACAATGGATCTGCCAGCAAGCCAGTTTGTTGGGGTTCGATCTTTGTGGAGTGGTGTCTGCGACTTCGTTTCCCGAACTCGCTCATTTCAGTCAGTGGATTGAGCGCGGTTTTCACGGGGAAATGAGCTATCTCGAAGATCCGCGAAGACAAAATCCTTCTCTGGTTCTTGATCCGCTCGGCAGCATTGTTGTCTGCGGTCTGAATTACAACACCGGGCATCCCTATTCGGTCGATGCCAGTGTTGCGAGTGGCGACGGGAATTCGCGCGGCTGGATATCACGGTATGCATGGGGTGAGGATTACCACGAGATACTCTGGAGCAAACTGAATGCACTGGAGTTGCTTCTCAAGCACAGATTTCCGCAACCATTCCTCTCGCGGGCCTATGCCGATACCGGCCCGCTGGCCGAGCGGGTATTTGGCAAGTACGCGGGACTGGGCTGGCTCGGGAAAAACACCTTGTTGTTAAACGAAACTCTGGGCTCCTGGTTTTTTCTGGGCGTTCTTCTGACTTCACTCGAACTGACTCCGTCCTTACAGGCACAAGAGCCGCCGCAAGCAGACTTGTGCGGCAATTGCCGGCAATGCATCGACGCATGTCCTACCGGGGCACTCGTCGAACCGTATGTGATGGATGCGCGACGATGCATCTCCTATCTGACAATTGAGTTGCGCGGGGTTATTCCCCTGGAGTTTCGAGAGCAGATCGGGTGGCAGGTGTATGGATGCGATATCTGCCAGGATGTGTGCCCTTACAATCGGTCGGCACCGGTATCGCTGCTGAAACAATTTCAGCCTCGACAACCGGACCCGCAGAAAACCCTGCTCCTGCCGGAACTCGAATGGCTTGCGGGGCTTAGCGAAGAGGAGTTCCGCAAAATATTCCGTGGCAGCGCGATGAAACGTGCCAAGTGGAAGGGAATTGTGAGGAACGCCTGTATCGCCCTGGGGAATGCAAAACTCTGTCGCAGCAGCGAGCGAGACGCCCGCGCCATCGCGGTACTGGAAAAACGGGCCAAGGACAAGGATCCGGTAATAGCGGAATCTGCCGGATGGGCATTGTCCCGCATCTAAAGTTACGGTTGGATGTAACGAGCAGTCGACGGGCAACACGGTTGAGCGGTCCCCGTCTCGGGCTGTATACTTGGCCGGAACTGAGACCTAAGCAAGACTGCGCGACACGTCGACGGAGGCTGAGGATCAGATGGATCGCCGCAAGTTCATCCTGAACGGTGGAGTTGTGGGCGCAGGATTACTCGGCGCAGGCCACGTTCCACCCGGTTTGCTGCACACCAATAGCGATTCCGATTTAAATTGCAATCTTAATCTCATGGAGGAAACACACATGGCATTTACAGTTCCACCCCTGACCTACCCTTTTGATGCGCTCGAGCCGTACATCGACGCAAAGACGATGGAAATCCATCACGACAAGCATCATGGAGCTTATGTCACAAACCTGAACAAGGCACTGGAAGGCCATCCGGATCTGCAAAGCAAGTCCATCGATGACCTGATGAAAAATCTTGATGCAGTGCCTGAGAACATCCGGACAGCCGTGCGTAACAACGGTGGCGGACACTGGAATCACTCCCTGTTCTGGCTGGAGATGAAAAAGGGTGGCGGGGGCGAGCCGAAGGGCGATCTGTCTGCTGCCATCAATTCAAGTTTTGGCTCTTTTGCCGGATTCAAGGAGAAGTTCAAGGCTGCGGGCCTCGGGCGGTTTGGTTCTGGTTGGGCATGGCTCCTGCTAAAGGATGGAAAGCTGGCCATTGATTCCAGCGCGAATCAGGATACTCCGTACCTGTTGGGCGGAAAGGCCGTTCTAGGTATTGATGTCTGGGAGCATGCCTACTACCTGAAGTATCAAAATCTCCGGGCTGACTACATTGAAGCCTGGTGGAACGTCGTCAATTGGGACAAGGCTTCGGAACTGTTTGACGCGGGGAAGAAATAACGAATCGCGACTGCGAAAAAAAAAGACCCGGCATTGATTGAATGCCGGGTCTTTCCTATTAGGGCGGAATAAATGAAGACCTGCTCTATCAGGCCATCATTCGAGCGCGAGACAAAGGCAAGATCTTGCCCGTGTTAATCGAAGAATTGAAATGACCGTTCTGCGAAACAAAAGGGCCGAAGTGTTCCGCGGGGGACGCCACTGCCGCAGGCATGGACTTAAAAGAGAGTCTTGAAGACTCGCGGAGCAGTTCCATGCGGCTGCGGACCTTAAACTTCGACAGCAACGAGGACACATGGAACTTGACGGTACGTTCGGAAAGATTGAGTTGCGCAGCGATTTCCTTGTTCGCCAGACTCTTGAGCACCCCATCGAGCACTTCTTCTTCGCGGCGTGTCAATCGGACGGAACTCTTCGCGCTATGTCCGGATTCGAGAATTTGCTGAGCCCGTTCCGTCAATCCAGACAGGCTATTGGGATCGGCAGGAACCATGATCATGTAATCTGCAGGAGACTGACCTCGAACCATGCAGTGCATGGCAAGAAGACCGGCGGCATGGTCCACGGGGAGTTCCCCATCAGGGCCGGCGTCTACATGGAAATGTGCGGTACCGGTGGCCTTTTCATAGAAAAGATACACCGGTCGTGCTTGTGAAGACTTCGTTTGGCCAATCGTATGCGTTCTGCGGACGAACTTCACTGTTGAACTCCTCCGTAAGTGCCGCGTAGTGGGGACGGGACACTTCCTGTTGGTTTGTTTGTTGTTTCCTCCGAAGAGGTGGCCGGAATCACCGGGCAAGCGACTGGGGCCTGAAGCGGATACAGGCTCGTTTATCCCCAAAGCCCCTCAGAATCACCACCAAGGGATGAGCGAGAAGGAGTCCCCATCAGACACTTGCTAACGTTACACCTGACCACGATGAGGTTTTGCAACCCGCCTGCCTTACTCTGTCTTTTCTTACAGGTATGTTTTTCAAGCACTTAGGAACAAATCAGTTAAATGTAAGGGGCGCACGGCAGGTAGAAATTGCGTGGGCGTCGCACTTTTTTCCAAGTTTGCTACAGGGCAATCAGCGCGTGAGTATTCGAGTTTGCTCTGTGGAAATCAACTCGTAGGAAATTCCCCTCCATTTGATCCGGTGTCCTGCAAGAGAGGAAAAAAAATTGACCAAATACAGAAATGGAACGAGGAGAGCGAGGAAAATGTAGATCCATGACTGCGACATGATCTGCTTTTTCACTGCGGGCAAGGCTTCCGTGACACCAATCACCCGAATTGCACCACGGATGGCGGCGAGTAGGAGCGGCAGGACCAGCAGGGTGGTGATGTGGAAGGCGGGCCTGGAAGAGAGCGCAAGACTCGTCGCAATATAAATCCCCAGCACGAGCGTGATGCAGTAGAGGAAATGTGTCGCAAACGCCATGCCCCACGTCTCTTTCCGGTACACTTTGGTGATCCGGATCTGACGATTCGTAAATTCGAGCAGGCCTTGAAAATCGGTCTGGACATAGGACACGGTGAGACACTCCGGCAAAAAGACAACGAAGCGACGCCCTTGCTCGATCATCGCGGTCAATGAATAGTCGTCGCTGAACGCGTACTGCCACACGTCCATCATCCCGATCTCTTCAAAGAGCGCGCGCCGGATGGCCGTGCCTCCTCCCCAGCAAAAATTCCTGGTGTGAGCCCCTAGCATGGTGACAATCGGTGCGTTCCATGCGGCCAGGAGTGCGGTCGGAAGACTGTTATTGGTAGGAATGAACCAGCGCATGGTCGAGGTCGCGCCGATTCGCGAGTCCTGCAGGGGTGCGACCAGTTTGTGAAGCCATGACTTGCCCGGGCGGCCGTCTGAGTCAGCGAACACCAGTATTTCAAATTCCGGGGGCAGTTGCTCGATTGCCGTCCGGAGATTGTTGACCTTCTCGCTGCACGCTTCCGGGGCACCGGCAACGACGATATGCGCAGGTACGCGTGAAGAAGCGACGACGCGCTTCAAAACGCTGTGCGCCGGGTCGCTCTCCGAAGCTACGACAAAGAAAACCTCGTAATTCTGGTGGTCAAATTCACAGAGGGAAACCAGATTGCGCTCGAGGCCTGCTTCCATCCCACGACACGGACATAATACGGCCGTCCGGGGAGCGTAAAAGCCAGGGTCCGTTTTAAGCCGTTTTTGGACGTAGGTTAACCACAGAATGCCCTGCCATAGCAGGTAGACGCCTGATGCGATCTGGAGGATCGCCAAAACGTAGAAAAGGGTTTCCATGTGAATTGAGAATAACAGAGGGGAACACTGTGCGAACGGGCTTGTGAGGAGGTAGAATCGCACCGGTAAACAGCTGTCCAGGAGGAGCAGAGAATTATGGCGAATCGGGTCGATTCTTCCATGGTAACCACGTCAAATGAGCTGACGGGTTATCGAGTGGTACGCAATTTTGGAGTGGTACGCGGTATTACGGTGCGCTCCCGCAGCGTGCTTGGTAATCTTGCGGCCGGAATTCAGACGATTGTTGGCGGCAACATCAGCATATTGACGGATCTATGCGAGAAAGCGCGGGGCGAGGCCTACGAACTGCTCCTGGAACATGCTGCCGAGCATGGCGCCAATGCGATTCTTGCCATGCGCTATGACGCCAATGAAGTGATGCAAGGCGTGACGGAAGTACTTGCTTACGGAACAGCGGTGCAGGTCGAGCGCGCCAGCTGAAGGAATAAAAATTCCAGGCTGTTTCCGGGCAATGGTAGAATCACGAACTCATGTTTTGCACTGCTTGTGGAATTGAAGTTCCGGCGAATGCGCGATTCTGCGCGCGTTGCGGGAAGGCGGTTGCCGCTGAGGCTGACTCGGACGCGACGGTTCTCGGCGACGAGGTGCCGCTTGACGAAAATCAGGAAACAATCGCGCCCGAGGCGGTTTTCTCGCGGCGAAGCGCGTCTTCGCCCCCTCGAGGGCGGTCCTCCCGTTCAAGTCCCGCAACAAATCCACTGCTTTCAAGTGATCCGATCGGCGGCGGGCGGTTTTCGCCGGGCGTAATTGTCGCTGAGCGATACCGAATCGTGGCGCTGCTCGGTCGGGGCGGAATGGGAGAAGTTTACCGCGCCGATGATCTGAAGTTGTCGCAGATAGTAGCAATCAAATTTCTTCCTATCGCATTTTCGCAAGACCCCTCAATCCTAGCGCGATTCCATTCTGAAGTGCGTGTGGCAAGGCAAATCTCTCATCCAAACGTGTGTCGCGTGTTTGATATCGGGGATGCAGACGGCGTGCCTTTCCTCACGATGGAATATGTGGATGGCGAAGACCTTTCTTCGCTGGTTCGACGCATCGGGCGTCTGCCCCAGGACAAAGCGGCGGAAGTGTCACGTCAGATTTGTGCAGGCCTGGCGGCGGCACATGATCGCGGCATCGTTCACCGCGACCTTAAACCATCAAACCTCATGCTCGATGGATCAGGCAAGGTCCGGATCACCGATTTTGGGCTGGCAGGCGTTGCAGCAGACATCAAAGGAGCCGAAGTACGAGCAGGAACTCCAGCATACATGGCGCCTGAGCAATTGGCAGGAAAGGAAGTGACGGCCAAGAGTGATATTTATTCGCTCGGCCTCGTGATGTACGAAATTCTGACCGGGAAACGCGCCTACGATGCTCTGACGATGGCCGATTTGATGAAGGTGCGGGAGTCCGGAACAATCACCAACCCTTCAGCGATTGTGAAAGATCTCGATCCGTTGATGGAACGAGTCATTTTGCGGTGCCTCGAACGGGATCCAGACAAGCGACCAAAGTCCGCGCTGCAGGTGTCAGCCGCACTTCCCGGAGGCGATCCACTCGCGGCCGCGCTCGCCGCGGGAGAAACCCCTTCCCCTGAGATGGTCGCGGCAGCAGGAGAACATGAGGGCACCAATCCAAGACTGGCGGTTTCCTGGTTTTTGGCGACGTGTTTGCTCCTCGGAATTTGCATGTATCTCGGAATTCGCGAAAGTGGCCTGAAGCGAATACACCCTGTGCATTCACCGGAAGTGATGACCAGTAAGGCCAGGGAAATTGTTGCGGGCCTGGGCTACCCGGAGACACCCGACGATTCAGCGTCGGGCTTCGATTACGACGGTGATTATCTGCAGTATCTGACTGCCAACGTCAAAGCAGGATCAGCTTGGGATCTCGTTCTTGGCCAGCGCCCGCCGCTATTACTGTTCTGGTACCGGCAGAGCCCCAAGGAGCTATTTCCGCAGGGTTTTTCAAATACTTCGCTGACTCCGGGTGTTGTCACATTCAGCGACCCGCCCGCGACGTTTTCCGGAATGATCAATGTTCGGCTCGATCGGGAGGGGCGATTGCTCTACTTCCAGGCGATTCCTCCGGAAAAACAGGAGCAGGCGAAGCTGTCTGCGAAGCCGGATTGGCAGCCGCTATTTTCCGCGGCCGGATTGCCGCAGGCGGACTTTCATACCGCTGAACCTGTATGGAACACGCTGGCTGCAGCCGATACACGCGCCGCTTGGGATGGTGTGTGGCCGGGAACAGACCGGCCGCTTCACGTTGAAGCGGCTGCAATGGGCGGGAAGTACGTCTTTTTTCAATTGGCCGGGCCATGGACGACCCCTTCGAGAATGCCGCCTCCCGCACAAACGAGTTCGGAAAAGGCAAACAACATTTTTGGAACGCTCTTTGTCCTGCTGATATTTGGCGGTGGAATTTGGCTGGCGTACCGAAATTATTCCCGGGGCAAGGGTGATCGCAAAGGCGCCTGGAGACTAGCGGGATGCGTTTTCATCCTTGAGCTGATTCTTTTTCTGCTGGAGGCGCACCTTCATTTTTCAAGCGACACCCTCTTTCTCCTTCTGCTGTCTGTCAGTACGGCATTATTTGTGTCTGCGTTTATGTGGATGCTGTATTTGGCGCTCGAACCTTACGTCCGGAGTAAATGGCCGCAAACGATCGTTTCCTGGACCAGACTGCTTTCCGGCAAATTGCGAGACCCGCTTGTCGGACGGGACGTGCTGCTCGGGACGCTGCTGGGCGTTGTCTGGGTATTTGTATTTTATGCCGGCTATCTTTTCGATATGCGACTTGGGGACAGACCAGTACTGTCCTCGACCAACATTCTCGACGGCGTTCGGCCGGCGGTTTCGATGTGGTTCGGCAATATTATTGGCGGCCTTCTCGGCGTATTGATGTTCTTTTTTATTCTGGTGTTCTTGCGGGTTTTGGTTCGCAATGCGTGGATCTCAGCGGTGTTGTTCGTCGTGCTGTTCACCGTGCCCAAAGTACTTGCCAGCAATCACCGGCTGGCGGACGCGCCGGTCTGGACAATTATCTACCTGATTGCTGCTTTCGCTGTTGTCCGGTTTGGACTGATTGCGCTGGCCACCGCCACCTTTACCGCCAATGTGTTGCTCAATGTCCCGTTCACCGTGGATTCCGGGGACTGGTATGCGCCAACTTCGGTGCTCATCGTGTTGAGCTTTGTTGCACTTGCGCTATGGGGTTTCTACACCGCCCTTGCCGGACAGAAACTGATCAAGGGAGAACTGTTCGAATAGCGTTCGCTGTCTCATGCCCGCAAGAGTTTTATGGCGGATGTTGCGGCGAGAACTTCCAGTTCCGTGAGGGCTTGACTGGCAGCCACACGGGCTTTTTCCATAAAGGAAGAATCTAGAACGAAGGCGCAGCGATCAACAAACGGGTGATTCGCCACTTCGAAGGATTTCCGGCGGCGTTGCGGAGAAGCGGCGCGCGCAACAATTTCCTCGTACATCTGCAAATCCGTTTGAAAGTCGAGTGCGTCACCAGCGTTCCATTTCTGCTGACGGGTCATCGCCGAAAGGTATTTCTGGCGAAATAGTGCCGCGTCTCTCCGGGAGAGCGGTTTGACATTCGATCCGGAAACGCTCTCGTCGCCGCGTGTGATGATGTCCATCACCTTGGCGGAGATGGCGAGTAATGCCTCGCGATGCAGCAGAGTCAGCAGATCTCTGTAAAGAGCGGCGTGGACCTGCAGGCCATAGCGGCCGTGCTTCTCAACGTAGGAATCGACAAAGTGCGGCACGATGCGTTCCCGAGTGAGCGCTTCACCGACCTGTTGCGCCAGATTCGTAGCGGTCTCTGTCGGACTGGCCTTCGGTTTTAGTTTCACAGCCATAGCAGATTCCACATAGTAGCAGCAGATTGGATGCCATTGCTCTGTACGGAGGGCCAGGGCAGAGGAGCCAAAGGTGTTCGGGCGGGTCGGTCGAAACGAAAAAGGCCCGACAAAACTTGTCAGGCCTTTTCGAACCCGTGCCTATTCGCGGATCTCAGTGAATGGCTCTCGGGCTGTCACCGCTACCGGTCTGTTGCGGTTCGGGCTCAGGCACGACTGGAGCGACAGGGTCCTTCTCGAGGGCGTGCTCAAGTACTTCGTCGAGCGTCCGGACGTAAGTGATCTTCAGGTCCCCGAGAATTTCCGGTGGAAGATCGGCAACGGCATTCGGTTCGTTGTCGGCTGGCAGCAGGACATGATTGATTCCGGCTCGTTTTGCGCCGAGCACCTTTTCCTTCACGCCGCCGATCGGCAGCACGACACCGGACAAGGTCATTTCCCCTGTCATCGCCAGACGATTTTTAACCGGGCGATTGGTGAGCAGGCTGACAAGAGACGTTACCATCGCTGCGCCTGCAGACGGGCCATCTTTCGGAACTGCTCCCGACGGTACGTGGATGTGGATATCGAGTTTCCGGAAGAAGTCCGGGTCAATCCCGTAACGTTCGCCGTTGGCTCGAGTCCAGGTAAGTGCTGCCGTCATGGATTCCTGCATCACCTCGCCCAGGTGGCCAGTCATGGTGAACTGCTTGCCGCCGCGCATTCTGCTGGCTTCGATGAAGACGATGTCGCCACCTACTGGTGTCCAAACCAGGCCGATTGCTACACCGGGTTTTTTAACGCGTTCGTCGACTTCGCGCTCCGTGCGATATTTCGGTACACCGAGGAACTCGCGCACCACTTCCGGCGTAACCGTCATTTTCTCGGATTTGCCTTCCGCGATCTTGCGAGCCTGCTTTCGAACGAGCGTTGCGATTTCGCGTTCAAGATTGCGGACCCCCGCTTCTCGGGTGTAACTGTGGATGATTTCCCGCAACCCTTCGTCTGTAAATTCCAGCTGGTCGCCTTCCTTGATCCCGTGTTCCGCCGCCTGCTTGGGGATCAAGTATTTGCGCGCAATGTGAATCTTCTCCTCGCCGGTATAACCCGGAAGTTCGATGATCTCCATGCGGTCAAGCAGTGGACCTGGAATGGGATCCATCCAGTTGGCCGTCGCGATGAAGATGACCTTCGAAAGGTCGAACGGTACATCCAGATAATGATCACGAAACGTACTGTTCTGCTCCGGGTCAAGAACTTCCATTAACGCTGAGGACGGATCGCCCCGGAAGTCGCGACCGAGCTTGTCGACTTCGTCCAGCATACAGACAGGG
Source organism: Candidatus Acidiferrales bacterium (assembly GCA_963723725.1). Classification (GTDB taxonomy): domain Bacteria; phylum Acidobacteriota; class Terriglobia; order Acidiferrales; family UBA7541; genus Acidiferrum. The sequence continues at coordinate 131,456 of CAVRSA010000002.1, read as the reverse complement.
TCGTTTGATTCGGCACGCTTCAGTCCCTGGATGATCTGGCCCGGCAATGCGCCGATATAGGTGCGCCGATGACCGCGGATCTCGGCTTCATCGTGCATGCCGCCGAGCGCAATGCGAACAAACTTGCGACCGAGCGAGCGGGCAATTGACTTACCGAGCGAAGTCTTACCCACGCCCGGAGGCCCGACGAAGCAGAGTATGGGACCTTTCATCTCCGGCTTGAGTTTTTTCACCGCCAGATAATCCAGAATGCGATCCTTCACTTTTTGCAGGTCATAGTGATCTTCATCCAGGATTTCGTGCGCCTTGGTGATGTCGATCTCCGCACTGCCGGAAGACTTGTTCCAGGGGAGCGAAGTCATCCATTCCAGATAGGTGCGAGAAACCATGTACTCGGCAGAGGCCGGGGTCATCTTCGACAAGCGCTTCAGCTCACGTTCGCATTCCTTCTTTGCTTCCGGAGTCATACCCGCTTCTTCGACCTTCTTGCGAAGTTCATCGATTTCGGCTGTTGCGTCGTCGATTTCACCCAATTCCTTCTGGATGGCTTTCATCTGCTCGCGGAGTAAATATTCACGCTGGTTCTGGCTTACTTGCTCCTGAACCTGCTCGTTGATCTTGCTGCGGAGTTCGAGAACTTCAAGTTCCTTCGAAAGTTCGCGGATGAGCATCTCCAGACGTTTGCGCACGCTGGAGGTTTCAATCAATTCCTGACGCAGCAAGGTGGACAGACTCGGCAATGTACCCGCGATGAAGTCTGACAACCGCCCAGGATCGTCGATATTCATCGCAACGTTTTGCAGGTCGTCGGACAATTGTGGCGAGTGGCTAACGACGTCGCGGAACAGGTCCTGCGCGTTCCTTTCAAGCGCTTCGAGCTCGTTGTCATCATCGCCCAGAATATCGGGTTCGGATTCAACCGCGGCACGAAGAAAAGGACGCAATCCCAGAAGCTCGTTGATGCGGATTCTCTGCAAGCCTTCAAGAAAAACAACGACGTTGCCATTCGGCATCTTCACGGTTTTGTGGACCTTGGCGAGAGTGCCGACCTTGTGCAAATCCGCTGCCGCAGGATCTTCAATCCGCGGGTCGAGCTGGGCCACGACCCCCAGCAGTTTCTCTTCACCGGCTAGCGAGTTTACCAGAGCCAGCGAACTTTCCCGCCCGACGGTGAGCGGCAGAACCGCTCCCGGGAACAGCACCGTGTCGCGCACCGGCAGAATCGCCAGCGTTTCCGGTACAACATATTTTTTATCAGCCATTGCTAGAACCCCCAGCCAGCCCAAAAACCGATCGAAAGTCAGCGGAGCTGTTCGCCTTGAACCATTAGATGCAGAAGGGAAAGAAAGGATGCGCACCTCTGCGGGCGTCGATTGCAACTATGTTTAGTCTTTAACACTCATATTCTATCTAATCTTGTAAGTCCGTGCAACTCCATGTTAAGTGGCTACAAATAAGCAACTTAATTCGATAAAGTGCTTCTTCACGGATCAATGAGGACCCGCCCGCCGGCACAACGCAAATTACCGGCTATCGCTATCCTTATTATAGGTACGCCGAACCAGCGCAATAGCTTCGTCCCTACTCAGGATCAACCCTTCAAGTTGTGCGTCTTCTAAGGCGGTGAGAATACGCTGGAATTGTGGACCTGGAGTATAACCCATATCCTTTAGATCGTCCCCAGTCAATAGCCTTTGCGGGCGAACCTGTTCGGCCGGTGTCTCAGCCAGCAGTTGCCGGACGGTCTCATAGGCGTCAAGCTTGCCGTGGCTCGCCGCACAATCCAGTCGGTGGAGCTCGAGATGCTCGGCAAATCTTGGTTGGCGCACGAAGCGTTTCAGCGTTGACTGGCGCATCTGGTGGACATCCTTAAACTTCATGTGATTCGCCACAAGCGCCTTTACCTGTTCGATATCGTCACTTGAAAAGCGGAGACGGCGGCAGACAACTTCCGCGATCGGCACGCCAACTTCCACGTGGCGGTCGAAGCGGATGCGGTCACCCGTTTCCGCTGCGGACCGGAAGGTCGGGGGCTTGCCGACATCGTGCAGCAATACACCCCAGGCAAGTGCGGGAGAAACCCCGGCGGCAAGACCGTCGAGCATCATGCGCGTATGAATCCAGACGTCGCCTTCGGGGTGAAACTGCGGGGGCTGCTCCACACCCTTCATGGCGGAAACCTCCGGTAGGAGTTCGACGAGAAGACCGGTTTCATCGAGTAACTCAAATCCCCGGCGTGCGGCACCCTCGGTGAGAATCTTGGTAAGCTCGTCGCGAATTCTCTCCGCTGAAACGGTGCGAATCTCTGCGGCATGGATTCTTATCGCGGCAAGCGTTTTCTCTTCGATCGAAAAATGGAAGCGCGCAGCGAAACGGATCGCGCGCAGCATGCGCAATTTATCTTCGGTGAAACGCCGTTCCGCTTCACCAATCGCACGAACGAGGCCGTCCCCGAGATCCCGCCGTCCACCGACGTAATCCAGAATTTCGCCAGTATCGTGACGCATCAGCAGGCCGTTGATCGTAAAGTCCCGCCGAGCGACGTCCTCCTGAGCGGTCTTTGCGTACGCAATCCCGTCAGGATGGCGCCCGTCCGAGTAGCCCAGGTCGCGGCGGAACGTGGCCACTTCAACCTTCAGATCCCCGTCGGGAACGAGCACAACGCCGAACTTCACTCCAATCCCGAGGCTTCCGGGGAATAGCTTCTGGACGCGGTCCGGAGTTGCGTCGGTCGTAACGTCAAAGTCGGCTGGCTCGCGGCCGAGCAAGATATCCCGCACACAGCCGCCCACGAGCAGCGCCTGGTGGCCGTCGCGCTCTAATGTTCGACAGATGGAGTTGGCTAATTCCCGTGAATTCACGATTCGATTATGAAACATCCTTCGCTAGTGAGATGCGGGAATTCCCGCGGAGTTTCATTGCCGACTTAGTTGCAGCGAAGGACCAGGCACGTGATGTCGTCAGACTGACGCGTAGCACCCACAAAATCGTCGACCTGCTTCATGAGAAATTGCAGAGAATCCTTGGCGGAGAGAGCCGGCAGGGCCCGAACCACGCCGACCCAGCGCGGATCGGAGAATTCCTCAAGTTCTGAATTGAAGGCTTCGACGACTCCGTCCGTGAACAGCACCAGTGTGTCGCCTGAGTTGAGTGAAACCTCACAGGCGGTGAACACCGCTTCCGAAGTGATTCCGAACGGGACACTGCCGGACTCCAATCGTTCGATGGCGCCATCGGCACGGCGAATGATCGGCGCGTTATGACCGGCATTCACGTAAACAAGGCGACGGATGGCGGGATAATACTCCGCGATTACCGCAGTCGTGAACCGGCGACCATCGAGGCTGTGCGCCGAAGCGTAACGATTCAGGCGGCTGGAGAGTTCCACGAGAGAAAAGTGTTCAGACGCAATTGTGTGCAAGCTGGCCTGCAAGGTTGCCATCAACAAGGCTGCGGGCACACTTTTCCCTGCCACATCCGCCATGACCAGCATCAATTTTCCGCCAGAGGAGGCGTCGCCGTCGGGATAGAAGGCGTCATAATAATCTCCGGCAACGGAATTTTGCGGCCGGGTGGAAAACGCAACTTCGGCATCCTGAATCGCCGGAGGATCCGACGGCACAAGCCACGACTGGATCTCGCGAGCAATTTCCAGATCACGTTTCATGATGATCTTGTCTGCGAGTTCGAGAGACAACAGCAGGAAGAACAAGAGTGCGGAGAGGAGTTCGAAGTTGATCTCGGAGCTCTGCTCGTTAACCTGGAATTTTATTCCGGAAAGAAACAGGAACCCGACGGCCAGGAGGAGCAGAACCCGGCGGGCCGGACTGAGCTTGTTCATCACCGCCCAGAAAAACTGCCTCAAGATCGGGAACGGCCTCTTCCAGAAAGGGAGCTTGTCAATTTCCTCCCAGTCAACGTCTTTCCCGTAGAAGCCGTAACTCGATCGCGCATCGGCCGCAAATTGCGACCACAATACGTCAATCTCCCGGCCCTCACTGACGCGCTGCCAGAAATCGTGCATACGGCGCTTGCCTTTTCCGTCGACGCGATCCTGCTGTCCAGTCGTTGGAGCGCCAGTGCTCATTTCTAGAGTATAGATGAGTTGAATTAGCGCGGTTCGTCTTTTCGCAGTGAGCCGCCGAACTGCACCTTGCCGAAGCCGAATTTATCGCGCAATTTATCGGTAGCCCGGGTGAGTTTCTCCATTTTTTCCCGGCGCTGGGCTTCGAGCAGATCGAGTTGCTCCTCGCCATGACTGAGCCCGGAGAGTCCGACCCCCAGGAGGCGGACCTTGCGCCGTGGGTCGCGATTCTCGCGAAACAGCCGTAGAAACATCACGAAAATATCACTGTCGAGATGGACCGGCTCCGGAAGGGTCCGCGAGCGAGTGTGGGTTTCAAATCCCTGATAGCGAATCGTCAGGGTCAGGGTACGAACAGAAAGACCCGCTTCGCGAAGGCGTTTGCAGGCCTTTTGCGAAAGAAGGCTTAGGAGCGATTCCATTTCCCCCACGTTCTGCGTGTCCTGACTGAAGGTGTGGTTGTGCGAGATTGATTTGGGTTCAGCGTCGATCAGGAATTCGTAACTGTCTCCGCCGCGGGCCTTCCGGAAAAGCGCCGTGCCCCACTGGCCAAATATCTTTTCGAGCTTTTCCTGTTCGCGGCAAGCCAGCTGCTCGACCGTTTCGATTCCCAGGGCATGTAGAGCCCGCTCGGTCACTTCACCGATGCCAGGAATCTTCCGGATAGGGAGCGGAGCGAGGAATCGAGCCTCCTGGCCCGGTGCTACCCACAGCAACCCGCGCGGTTTCGCCTGATCGGAAGCTACCTTTGCCACCAGCCTTGTCCCCGCCAGCCCCGCGGAGCAGGGGAGGCTTGTGCTCTTCGTGATCGTGCGCAGCAGCTTGTCGGCAGCGGCCAGCGGTGGACCATGCAATCGTTCCGTGCCCGCGAGATCAAGATAGGCTTCATCGATTGAAACCATTTCGACGACGGGAGAAAACTGGTTCAGGATGGTCGCTACGCGATCGCTCCACTCCGAATATTTTTCGTGGTGCCCGTCCAGAAAGACGGCATGCGGACAAAGCCGGCTCGCCGTTTGAAGGGGCATCGCAGAATGGATGCCGAATTTGCGCGCTTCATAGCTTGCGGCTGAAACCACTCCGCGTGCGTCAGGGCGCCCACCCACGACGACTGGTTTGCCGCGCAGGTCGGGCCGCTCGAGCAGCTCAACCGAGACGAAAAATGCGTCCATATCGACGTGCAGGATCGAGCATTGCCGTATGCTCTGGTCGTCGAAATCATGCTTGGCGCGGAAGCGAGCCAGGTCGGGCATAGGACAAGCGTACGACCTCCCGGATGGCAGGAAAAGACAAAACTCCAGCAGAAACGCAGGATCCTAGTGGACGACCAGCCGGGTGAAGGGGTAGACGTAAGCCTCGAGGAAAACCAGCACCCCTACCAGAGCAGCCAGCGCGATACTGTGGAAGAAGACGTAACGCAGGATTTCGCCTTCATGGCCGTACCATTCAGTGGCAGTGCTGGCGACTACGATGCTCTGCGCGTCAATCATCTTGCCCATGACCCCGCCGCAGCTGTTGGCTGCGGCCATCAACGTCGGAGAGACCCCGACCTGGGTCGCCGAGATTTTCTGCAAGCTGCCGAACAGCACGTTCGAGGAAGTGTCCGACCCGGTCAGAGCTACGCCCAGCCAGCCGAGCAGTGTCCCGAAAAACGGATACAGCGGCCCTGTGCGGGCAAAGGCCAGTCCCATCGTTGCGTCCAGACCCGAGTAACGGGTCATGAATCCAATCGCCATCATTGCAGAGATCGTGACGAGCGAGAAGCGCACCTTGTAGAGGCTCTTCCCGTATTGCCGTATCATTTGCAAAGGACCGAATCCCATCACCAGCCCGGAAATAAGGGCAGCAATCAGAATCCCGGTTCCGGAAGCCGACATCCAGTTGAAATTGAAAACCGCAGGTTCCAGTGTCGGTTTCGCAACGACCGGCGGCACTCGCTCGATAAGATTGTGCAGCCCGCCGACGGGTATCTTCAAAATGGAGATGTGATCAAGAAAAGTCTTTACGCTTGGCAGCCCCCAGAGAAATACCAGGACACTCAGGATGATCCACGGAACCCAGGCCCGCAGCACATCGGATCTGCTAAATCCATGTTCGCCCCGGGCTTGAAGCTCGGCCTCATGACCGGTGAATCCCCAGATCCGTTCGGGATGCCAGACCAGAAGAAGCACAATCACCGCAACCATCGAGACCACTGCCGAGACCACGTCCACAAGCCAAGGGCCGTGAAAATTCGACACGAGAAATTGCGGAATCGCAAAGAACACTCCCGCGACAAGGACGGCAGGCCAGACCTCGATCATTCCGGAAAAACCCGCGAACGCCCAGAGCAACCAGAAGGGCACGAGAATGGAGAAGAACGGGAGAATTCGCCCGGCCATGCTACTCAGTTGCAGTAGATCGAGACCGGTGACGACCTGCAGCGCAACCAGCGGGGTGCCGAGCGCACCGAAGGCAACCGGCGCGGTGTTGGCAATCAATGAAAGGCCAGAGGCTTGCAACGGCTTGAATCCGAGACCGATCAGGATGGCAGCGGTCACTGCAACAGGCGCACCGAAACCGGCTGCCCCTTCAAAGAACGCTCCAAAAGAAAAAGCAATCAGCAGGAGCTGCAGCCTGCGATCCTGCGTGATACCCATCAGACTCTTTTGCAGTATGTTAAATCGTCCCGAAGCACAATTCATGTCGTACAGGAAAATTACGTTGAGGATGATCCAGCCGATCGGGAAAAGGCCGTAGCAGGCGCCATACACTGCAGCGCGAAGGCCCATGAGCGGAGGCATGTGAAACACCTTCGAGGCAATCAGCATCGACGTAGCAAGCCCCAATAACGCTGCCCAGTGCGCCTTGATGCGGAAAATGGCCAGAGCGCTCAGGAGCACAATTACGGGAAGGGCGGCGACCAGCGTAGACAGCCACCAGTGGCCGAGAGGATCGTACAGTTGGGTCCAGGGCACGTCGAACTCCTCCCAAAAACGTCTAATCCGCCGTACAACTTCGCCTAAACCCGGAACTCGCGGCGGGGTTTCTCCGTGCTGTGTGATTTGCGATGGTTCGTATCGCGTTCAGTGGTTAGATGTCAAGAAATTTGTCCGAGGGCCCGGGAACTCGGGGGAATCGGATTTATGGCAGCCGTTCTGCCGAAAGCACCCGATCAATCCCGGCCAGATCCCTGGTCACTCCGATATTTGTCCATTTGGACGGATCGAACAGAGGCCGGACAGCGGCCAGGCTGTTATGACCCAGTTCCAGCACGACCAGGCCTTCCGGTTTCAGCTGTCTTGAGGCTTGCAGAACCAGATCGCCGTACAGTTCGTACCCTTCCGGACCGCCAAAGAGAGCCTCCGTTGGCTCGTAGCGACGCACTTCAACAGGAAGAGAGTCCGCTTCGCCGAGAGCGATGTAAGGCGGATTGCTCGTGATGAGATCAAATTCGAGAGAGGATAGCGAAGCAAGCAGATTTGATTCGAGGAAACGGATGCGGTTCTCAAATCCATGACGCGCGGCATTCTTCCTTGCAAGTCGCAGCGCCTTCGCGGAAATATCTGTCGCATACACCTGGGCTTCCGGCAGTTCCTTGGCAAGGGCAATGGCAATGCATCCCGAGCCGGTACCGACATCCACAATCTCGACGCCTCTTCCGGTAAGCCGCGGATCGCGGCCCGCTCGCACTTCGCGTACCGCGAGGCGATCGAGCGCGACCTCGACCAGATGCTCGGTCTCTGGGCGCGGAATCAGGACGTCGGGAGAGACTTCAAATTCGAGTCCCCAGAATTCCTGTTTGCCGGTGAGATGTTGCGTCGGCTCACCGCTCGCCCGGCGGCGGATCAATTCAAAAAACTGATCAGCGGTTCCGTCGGGAACGATCTCCTCCGGATGGGAGTAAATCCAGGTGCGATCGCGACCTGTTGCATGCAACAAAAGAAGTTCTGCAGCAAGGGTGAACGAGCTGACCTGGGCGCTCCTGAGCTGCTCGATGCTTCGTCTAAGCAAAGCTCGGATAGAGTTGTCGCGCCTGTCCGTCATCCAATTAAATGTTCCCTCTGGCGACCACTGGCTTCAAGCGATCCGTAGGCAATGCCGTTGCCAGCAAAGGCATGTCGGGCAACGGCCATCGCCCCGAGTGCCGCATCGCCGGCGGCCAAAGCCCCGACGGCACGCCAACCGAGGGCTATTCCTCCAAGCGCAAACAACCCCACAGATAGGCCGCTGAAGGCGACCGCGCCCACAGCGATTCCGCCAAAGGCCAGGATCCCGACAGCAATCCCGCCCAGTGCAACGATTCCCGTGGCCCGCCCGCCGACCGCAATGATCCCGTGCGCCACAGGGCCATAGGAGAACAGCGGGAGGCCGGCGAAGTGCAGGGAAGATTCGATCACATGTTCTTTGGAGAATACCAGTGCGGTCACGAAGTGGGTCAGACCGATACACACAAACATATACAAAACGAAGAAAGCCCAGAATGGCATTAGAATTTTGCGAGCTCGTTCAGGGTCACTGAGTGAGTCGCTGATATTGCGCATCCAGGCGGGACCTGATTTGGAACCCGGGCGTATCAGCATGGTTCCCTCCATTCCTACCTACGCTCTGGCTATTATGCATCCGAAAGCTCGGATTTGAGCCTCGCCGCCTCGTAATGGGTGACCGTGCCGTCGATGAGTGCCGCCATCTTTCCTTCCATCACTTCGGAAAGTTGATGAATCGTGAGGCCGATGCGGTGATCGGTAATACGATTCTGCGGATAGTTGTAGGTGCGAATTTTTTCGGAGCGATCCCCCGTCTTGATCTGCCCCTTGCGCTCGGCACTGAGTGCCGCTTGCTGCCGCTCGATTTCCGCTTCGTAGAGACGGGCGCGCAAAACGCGCATGGCTTTCGCACGATTCTTGATCTGTGATTTTTCATCCTGCTGGGAAACGACCAGCCCGCTCGGGATATGGGTGATTCGCACCGCCGAATAGGTTGTGTTCACGGACTGCCCGCCCGGACCAGAGGAGCAGAAGGTGTCGATACGCAGGTCCTTGGCTTCGATCTTGATGTCGACTTCATCGGCTTCGGGAAGCACGGCTACGGTTGCCGCCGAAGTGTGAATGCGGCCCTGGGTTTCGGTAGCGGGAACGCGTTGCACGCGATGGACGCCACTTTCATACTTCAGTTTGGAATATACTTTGTTGCCCTGGATGGCAGCGATGACTTCCTTAAGTCCCCCGACAGAAGATGGAGAACTTTCCATGATCTCCACTTTCCAGCCCTGGGATTCCGCGTAACGGGAATACATGCGAAAAAGGTCTCCCGCAAAGAGAGCCGCTTCGTCGCCGCCGGTGCCTCCGCGAATCTCCAGAATTATGTTCTTGTCGTCGTTCGGATCCTTGGGCAGCAGCAGGAGTTTCAGTTCGCGCTCGACCTGCTCCTTGCGGATCTGAAGTTGTTTCTCCTCTTCCTGGGCCATGTGCTTCATTTCGGCATCTTCTGCTTCGAGAACCATTTCATGGGTACCCGCCAGGTCTTTCTCGATTTGCTTGAATTCCCGGTGCTTTTCTACAATTTGCTGCAGATCGGAATGCTGTTTGGCGAGCTTCTGGAACTTCGCTGAATCCGTCACGATTTCCGGCGTGGAGAGTTGCTGGGTCATCTCCTGGTAACGGGCATCCAACTGGTCGAGTTTTTCGGTAAGTGTAAGAGCAGCCATATTTAATCCTTGAATGACGCGTCAGGTTCGCGCCCTGAGTTGAAAAATATAAAGGGAGTCAAGCTGTGGAAATTGCTGACACGCAAAAGCGATCCCGAGCCGGATTGCCGAACAGGTCGCTAATAGAACGTTTTGCACATAATTTCTAAGTTCTAGAATAACGCGGAAGCGGGTGTCGCGCAATTATCGCGAGCTAGACACGGCAGTCATCACACAGACTCAAAAAACCTGGGAATCGCCTTTGCTCTCTGCAACCCCGCGTCTCGAGGTCGTATGGCATGGACTGTTTCGTGAATCCGATGGCTCTCGGCACGGCGTTCAATCGGTTGCCGATATCGCATGGCTATACTACGATCGAACTCAGCCGCTTCTGGCAACAGGATCGCTCGAATGGGACAAGTGACGACGGAAAGTGTGCGTGAGTCCGGATCGCCAAGCTCGACAAGAACTGATCTGGGGTTTTTGTGGGATTTTTGGTACCCGGCGATCCGCAGTGACGACGTCTACGGACGGAAACTCTCCAAAGCGATGTTGCTGGAAATTCCTCTGGTGATCGGCCGCACCAGAGAGGGAAAAGTATTCGCAATGAGAGATGCGTGTCCGCATCGGGGCATTCCCCTCTCCTTCGGACACTTTGACGGGAAAAACGTACAATGCAGCTACCACGGTTGGGAATTCGACGCCTGCAGCGGGCGGTGCGTGCTGATACCTTCGCTGACGGATAGCGACAGATTGAGAGTCGAACGCATCAACGCCGGACACTTCCCCTGTGAAGAGCGCGATGGATATGTCTGGGTATATGTGAACACCCCGGGCACACTGCTGCCGGAACCGATGCCTGCGGTTCCGGAACTCCCAAAATTCAGCCCGAAGTACAAGATGACTCATTTGGGGTGCGATCTGCCGTCGCATGTCGACCAGGGCATCATTGGCCTGATGGACCCTGCGCACGGGCCCTTCGTGCATCAATCCTGGTTCTGGCGAAGCAAGAAGAGCATCCACGCAAAGAGCAAACAGTTTGAGCCGATCGCTTACGGCTTTCGCATGAGCAAACACTCGCCTTCTTCCAATAGCGCGCCGTATCAGCTGCTACGGCGGATGACCGGCGAGCCAGTTTCTACGACGATTGATTTCGTGTTACCAAACATGCGATTTGAGGAAATTCATAGCGGTAAGTTGTGGTTTTCGAGCCGCGCAACCGTAACTCCCATCCGCCGGGATTTGTGCCGGATTGAATTTGTGGCAGCCTGGAACCTTGTGCTCCCGGTTTGGATATTTCAGTCCTTTGCAAAAGTGTTCCTGCGGCAGGATCAGGAGACGATGATTCAGCAAGCCGAGGGCTTGAAGCATAACCCGCGCCTGATGCTGATCGACGATGCCGATCGCCCGGCGAAATGGTATTTCGCACTAAAACAGAATCTGCTTGAATCCCGTCGCACACGGATGCCGATGGAGCACCCCATGGATGGACCGGTAACTCTTCACTGGAAGAGCTAGACTTTCGGCTGCCAAAACAGTCAGGCTGTAATTTTCCGAAAGGATCACCATGTCCCGACTTGCTCCCTGTCTGGCTCTGCTCTTCGCCATCGTGTCCTCAGTCACAACTCTTTCCGCCGAGAAATCGACAGCCGCGCAACTCACGGCGATGGCGAAATCGGGGAGCCCGGCGCTCCGTGAGGCAATTGTCAGAAGCATGGACGCAAAGGACCTCAGGGAAGGAACGGCGTGGCTTGGACGCGGGCCCGATTTTTTCTTTGCGATCGAGGTCTCGTCCAAGCCTACTCTAACGATCGATGAAGCGGCCGGCCCGGCGATGGAACGCATTGCCGATTCGGACCTCTGGTACGCCAGTGCAAGGATCGAAGCCGTCGGCAAACTGCACTCATTTCAGTATCTGGTTGGCGGGAAAAAATTCGGAGGAAGCCTGAACCTGCCCGCGTATGGCCCACTTTCCTACCTCGAACCTGGAGTCCCGACCGGCAGCCTTTCTCCGAAAATGACCTATACCAGCAGGATCTTTGACGGAATGAAAGGCGACTACTGGATCTATGTCCCGGCGCAATATGATGCAAAGACTCCGGCGGCGCTCATGGTTTTTCAGGACGGGGAAATGTATCTCGATCGCGAAAATCGGGTATTGGTCCTGAATGTAATTGATAACCTCGTCGCACAGAAGAAAATTCCCGTAATGATCTGCGTATTCATCAATCCGGGCGATATCAGCGACTCCCCGGAAACACCAACCTACAAGTTCGTGAAAGCCTATTCGGAGAAATGGGGACGAACCCTGAAGGACTCGATGCGCAGCACACTCTATGACACAGTGAGTGACCGTTACGCGAAATTCCTTCGCGATGAATTGCTGGCCTCAGTTGAAGCGAAATACAACATCCGCAAGGATGGCTACAGCCGGGCCATTACAGGGCTCTCGTCGGGAGGCATCTGTTCCTTCAATGCGGCATGGCAGATGCCGGAGGAGTTCAGTCGTGTGATCTCATGGATCGGCAGTTTCAGTGCGATTCAATGGAAGGAGGATCCCTTAAATCCTGACGGAGGGCAGGACTATCCGGAGAAAATATTGCGGGAACCCAAGCGAAATATCCGAATCTGGCTACAGGACGGATCAAACGATCTCGAGATCAAGTATGGAAGTTGGGCGCTGAACAACATTCGGATGGCCAACGCCCTTAAAATGACGAGTTATGATTTTCATTTTAGTTTCGGTTCGGGTTCACACCACCCGGGGCAGGGAGCTGTAGAGTTTCCGGAAGAGATGATTTGGCTCTGGCGGGATTATGATCCGAAAAAGAGTGCCGAGACGTTTCAAATGGATCCGGGTGAAACGGACAAACCGTTGTTCCGGGTAGCAGTCAGCAACCGGAAGGCAGATTGATCCGGGTAACAACTCCCATCAGCGCAGTGCGGCCAGGTCAAAGGCGGCAGTGACTTCTTCGCCAGAAACCGTCGTGACATGGACTTCGGTCTCAAGGGACCCTGCGCTCTGTGCGTTATATTCAACATAGACCCACGCGCCAACCAATCCACTGCCCACGGAAGCGTCTCCGTACTCCGCCTCGCCACGAATGGCCTGGGGTTCAATCCACAGGTTCTTCTGCTTCATGCCGTACTGAAAATCCTGCCAAAAATCATCTGGCCGAACTGCCAGACCTCTCTTGTTTGCCGCGTCCTGCGCATTACGTTCTGCGTCAATCGCGTTATACGTGGCTGTGAGCTCAAGGTGTACGACAAGCAGTATGGTATCGCCGCGCTTCTGGTAAGCGATGTGCGCCTGTTGCGCGCTGTATCCGGAACTGACATGGCTAGACACCTGCACGATCTGCGCGAGCGGGGTCAGCAAGCGAATTTCTGAGACGTAAGGGCCTTTCGTCGGGAGGGGTAAATGCCTTGCGTACGGCAGGAAAAACGCGCGCATTTTGTCGTCATTCCGCTGGCCCAGAAAATACGCTTCGCGAACGGCAGTGTCGGAAAGTTCTGTCTCATAGGCAGGGAGAGCAGTCGCAAGCAGAGTAAGGGACACGAAGACCGCTCCGATCGCGCGAATCACTTTGCCTCAAATCCGGCGTGTCGTGTTTGGAAAATCCAGCCAGACCTTTACGCCGCAGAAGTGTGAACCTTCCGTGCAGATCGGCGTCGTGACGCCGGCACGGATGTGACAGGGGGGGCCGATAAATCTCGAAAGCTCCGGATGAACTTCGCGGAGTTCGGCGAGTTCATCGATCGAGGCCTGATAGATCTCCTCCTGAGCGTTAAAGCAAGTGCGCATCGTCCATTTGTGGATCAGATGGAGAAGGGAACCAGTCTCTACCAGCCGGATGGATTTCGCATTGGGCAAGATGTAGAGGGCAATTTCGGGAGGAACTCCCCGATCGAGCAGTTTGTTTTTTGCGCTCCATGCATCATGCATCGCCCGCTCGTAAAGTTCCTTTGCCCGGGGATTTTGCTTCAGCAAGACGGGAGTGATGTAGTCCAGATCCCGGGTATCGGAAAGTGTCAGCAGCGGACGGGAACCCGGTACCATGCGATGGCGTTGATCCTGGCTGTCGGCAGTGTGGCTGATTTTTTTCGCAAACGTATAATTAGCGTGCTGCAGGGCCTTCATCATGGGGGCGTGTACCCCGACATTCAGCGTTTCGAGGCGATACAGGTTGCGTGCAGGATTGAGCAGCCGATCGATGGCCTCGGCGTCCGGACAAGCAGATTCCGGCAGTCCGACGACGGCCCGGTAGGATTCGGCAATCACGCGCGGGGCGTTTGGCGAATAATCGATGAGACGGGAAGTCTTTCCGAGGAGCTTCGCGTCAAACTCCCTGGCAAAGGCTCCGGCATGGTCCTGGGACGGCGCGACTTCTTTCCATTCGGGCAATTCCTCAAGCGGCGAAATCGTGAAGCGATCGAAAAACTGGGGATCGATCTGGCGAACCTGGTTCACCATGTCTCCGATGATGATCCGGGCCTCGCTGGGCGTGTCGGATGCCGAACACATGCGCCACAAGCGGTGCAGCACGATTCCTGAAACCGTGTGCACCATCGTGGTGAATGCGGCAATCGGTAAAACGTAGCGCGCGATCTCAATCGCGCGCTTTTCCGAAGAACGCTCAATCTTTTGAATGCGCTTCGGATGGGACATTGGCCCGATATGCCAGATGTCGCCCAAAATTTCACGGGCGTCGGGGATCAGGAGCGCTGAAAGCTCGCGATAGTAGGCCCAGGCGCAGAGGATTGCGTCTTCGTAGATACGTCTTGAACCTTCATCGAAGAACAGGGAGGTTGGCGGAATGTAGGCTTGGGGGAGACTCAGCCGGACGTAGCGCTGACTTTGCTGTTCGGAGTTATAAAATGGATGCGAATGAAGGAACGACCATACAAATTGACGGCTGATATTCTCCAGTCCAAACTCAAAGTGGGCGTGCTGATAAACCGTGTGGTGGCCGCTGTAGAACGTTCCCGCTCCGATGTTGAGACGTTGTTTGTCGGTGACCTCGTCGGGATTGACGAGACGGGTCGAATAGCAGGTCCGCGCAGCGGCAATGGCTGAATCAAAGGGATGAGAAAAGGCGTTCCGAAGGGTAACTCGGGGTGCCGCCGTTTCGACGCCATCGGGGGCCGGGGAACCGTCGAACATGCGTGATTGGGTGGCCACGGTGAATTTCGATTCTACACGGAGAGCAACGAGCCAACAAAAGAGTTAATCGGAAAAAGAATGGACCGGCAAAAACGCCGGTCCATCAAACAACGTGCATCCTCGAAACTAATTGGTCTTCTTGCCGGAGGCAGGAACGTTCGCGTATTTCTTCTGGAAACGCTCGACTCGGCCGGCGGTATCGACCAGCTTCTGTTTACCCGTGAAAAAAGGGTGGCAATCCGAACAAATTTCAACGCGCAGCATGTCGCCTTTGACCGTTGAGCGGGTCTGGAAGGTATGCCCACAAGCACAATGTACGGTTACGGCGTGATAATCGGGGTGGATTCCGGCTTTCATAATTCTCCCTTTGTCGTGTCCGGTCTGCGCGGCAACTGCTGATGGCCAACCAAGGCCGCGTCGCTAGGTCACAAGACAATCCACAATTATACGGGAATCTGATCGAAACGCAAAACTACCCCGATCAATTGCGTCAATTGCTAGGGATGGCCGCAGTGGCTTCGCCCGAGTAGGAGCTCTCTTCGCCTGCGGCGTTGACGGCGGTGACTGCGTAATAGTACGTGCTCCCTGATGCCACCGTGCTGTCGTCAAAGTCGGTAGCGGTCACGGCGGAAGAGCTTAACTTTTGTAACCCGCTCGTAGCCGATTGCGACCGATAGACATAATATCCGACCACGCTGCTGGTACTCGCATCCCAGGTCAAATGCACTGAGTGCTGCACGGCAGGTGTCGGAGGTGGTGGGGTGGTGGTGGCACTTACTCCGTTTCCTGAAAGTGATAGCGAGGCAGGAGAGGAGAGATTCGCGCTCAGGATGGAAACGGTTCCAGCGGCAGATCCTTTGACCTGGGGCTTGAACCAGACCTGGAAGGTAACCGATTGAGATGGGGCCAGAGAAAAGCCAGGCGAGAGATCAGAGTACCCGAAGCCGCTTCCCGCAACCGTCAGACCACTGATCGTAAGGCTTACGTCGCCCGTGTTCTGCAGGGTTACGCTCTTGGTTGCCATGGTCTGCAAATTCAGATTCCCGAAGTCTAGCGCCACAGGGGACACATTAATCGTAGCCACTACCTTTTCTCCCACTCCTGCTAGTGAGACCGAAGCCGCGGTATTTGAAGCACTCGACTGGATGGTGAGCAATGCTGAATCTGCACCCGCAGACTGGGGCGTAAATGCCAATGTGTAGTCCAGGCCCATATTGGGCAGCACGGTACGTGGAACGGAGGGTCCCGTGATCACAAATTGAGGGTCGCTGATGCTGAGCTTTGAAATCTGAAGGGGTGCGGTCCCGGCGTTTGAAACGTGCAGGGTCTGCTTGACGGTCTGGCCCAGTACCACTGTTTTGAAATTCAAACTGGTTGCAGAAACTGTGAGGGATGCCTGGCTGACCGCTTTGGGAGAGGTGTAGCCGGCGCATCCGGTGAATAGAAATGTCACCAAGGCCAGTAAAACGGCAGAATTCGAGTGACCTCGACTCAAGATGAATTGGAAGGCGTGCGAAAACAAGGTGTGCAAAACTCCCCCTAAATGATGATATTTCGAAGTTACCTTCCGCCTCGCCGAACTGGCAACTTGCCTGCAGTACAGTAAAGGAACAGGTGTGGCCCTACCCTAACCTGTACATCAGTACAGGTGCTCGACAGAAGTGTGCAAGAATTTTCCCATGCGGCGCCGGAGTCCGACTGAGTGCGACAGCTAAGGAAGGGAAGCAGGCCCGCGTGTCCGAAATCTGGGCAAGCTTGCTAGCGCTCCTGTCTGACGTCGAAATCAGGCAAGACGCAGGCCTGCTTGCGTCCTGTACGTCACAGAAGCTCCGCTATTACATTTATCGTGAGCCGGTTGTAGACTGATGCGCGCATCGAGAGGCAGGGAATCCATTCGCTTTTCGTCAATTCCCGGCTGCGGCAGCCCGTTCAGGCGAGTTTTGTGCTTCGGAGGCATATGAACCCCAAGACACCACGTTTTGCTTTTGTGTCCCTGCTCCCCTTCCTCGCAGTCCTGTCGGCGTTTGCGCAAGGCACCGCCACTCCACCCTACAAGAACACAAAGCTCTCGTTTGAAGAGCGCGCGCGGGACCTCGAGCAGCGAATGACACTCGAGGAAAAGATCTCGCAACTGGGCCACACCGCTGACGCAATCCCCAGACTGGGCATTCCTGAGTACAACTGGTGGAATGAAGGACTGCATGGTGTTGCCCGTGCCGGCATCGCTACGGTTTTCCCACAGACGATTGGCATGGCTGCGACATTTGACGATGCGCTGCTGTTCGAGGATGCAGACGCCATCAGCACCGAATTCCGGGCGAAATACAACATGGACAAGGGTAAGGATGGCTCAAGCGCCTGGTACAAGGGTCTGACGGTCTGGTCGCCCAACATCAATATTTTTCGGGATCCGCGATGGGGCCGGGGCCAGGAGACCTATGGCGAAGATCCGTATCTGACTTCACGGATGGGCGTTGCCTTCGTAAAAGGACTGCAAGGCGATAATACGAGATACCTGAAGACAGTCGCCACGCCGAAGCACTTTGCTGTTCACAGTGGCCCGGAATCAACCCGCCATGAGGTGGACGTGACCGTTTCCCGTCACGATCTGGTGGACACCTACTTACCCGCCTTCCGGGCTACGATCACAGAAGCCAATGCACAGTCCGTGATGTGCGCCTACAATTCCATCGATGGAGAACCGGCCTGCGCCAACAAAGTTCTGCTCCACGACTTTTTGCGCGAAGACTGGGGATTTACCGGGTATGTGGTCTCGGATTGCGCGGCAATTGAAGATATCAGCGCTCATCACAAATTCAGGCCAACGCAAGAGGAAGGTGTCGCGGCGGCGCTAGAGGGAGGTACTGATCTTATCTGCGGTTCGCCGCGATCAAGGGTCGAACTCGAACGCACCGCCGCCTTGAACGCAGTGAAACAGGGCGTTCTCCCGGAATCCGCCGTCGACACCGCAGTCATCCGGACGCTTACCGCGCGCTTCAGGCTTGGCATGTTCGATCCACCAGCGCTCGTTCCCTGGTCAAAACTGGGGGCTGCGGACAACGACACGAAAGCTCACAGGGAACTGGCCTTGAAAACCGCGCGCGAATCGCTGGTATTGCTCAAGAACGAAAACCATTTCCTTCCTTTGAAGAAAAATGTTTCACGAATTGCAGTCATCGGCGCGAACGCGGACAGTCTCGATGCCCTGGAGGGGAATTACAATGGCACGCCTTCCGCGCCTGTCACTATTCTGAAGGGAATCGAGAAGCGCTTTCCGCAATCGAAAATCCGCTATGTCCAGGGAACGGGACTGATCGGTACCGTCATCCGATCGGTTCCGGCTTCAGCCCTTTATACAAACCCGGACCGAAAGGTCCATGGATTAAAGGGCGAATACTTCGACAACATAAAGCTCGAAGGGACACCCCTCTTCAAGCGGACAGATGCCTCTGTCGATTTTGTCTGGGGCTTCAGAGGGGTAACTCCGAAGTTGACCCAGAACTATTCCGCGCGATGGACGGGAGTTCTTGTTCCTCCCAAAACAGATGACTACATACTTGGATTCACCGGGCAGGACGGGTATCGCGTCTGGCTGGATGACACTCCGCTGGTCGACGACTGGACCGCACACCGGCCCTCCACCACCCAGACCAAAGCCATTCACCTTGAAGGAGGTAAAGCCTATTCGCTGAGGATTGAGTACTTCCAGACGATCCGTTCCGCCGAAGCGAAGCTTGTCTGGGGCGTCCCTGGCCGCGAAGAGCAGGAGGCCATTGAAGCCGCCGAGATGTCAGATGTTGTCGTCATGGTGCTCGGCCTTTCGGCGCGGGTCGAAGGCGAAGAGATGAAGGTCAATGCCGATGGCTTTGCGGGCGGGGACCGCACGAGTCTCGAGCTTCCGCTTCCGCAAGAACAGCTAATGGAAAAGGTATCTTCCGTGGGGAAGCCAATGGTGCTCGTGCTGGCGAATGGCAGCGCGCTTTCCGTGAACTGGGCCAACGATCACGTCCGGGCAATCCTCGAAGCGTGGTATCCCGGCGAGGCGGGGGGTACCGCTGTAGCAGAGGCACTTGCCGGTGATTTTAGTCCGGGCGGACGTTTACCGATTACCTTTTATACGGGTACGGACCAGCTCCCTGCGTTTGAGGACTACTCGATGGCGAACCGCACGTACCGTTACTTCAAGGGTGAGCCGCTCTATCCGTTCGGTTTTGGACTGAGCTACACAAGATTCCGCTACAGCAACCCGCAGGTCACGAGCGAAACGGTCACGGCCGACGGATCTGTTACCGTTTCCGCCGACGTGATGAATAGCGGTACCATGGCCGGCGATGAAGTGGTCCAGCTCTACTTGACCCACGAAAATGTTCCAGGCGCTGCGCCGACAGAGCTGCGCGGATTCAAGAGAGTTCATCTCGCGGCCGGCCAGACACAAAACGTGAAGTTTCTTTTGCGTGATCGCGACCTTAGCATCGTCGATCCGCAGGGCAAGAGACGAATCGCTGCCTCAGACGTCCGTGTGTGGATCGGCGGAGGTCAGCCGTCTGTAGCGGAGAAGTTTCGAGCCGAAGGCGTCAGCGCTCGACTAAAAATCAGCTCCGAGCGCACGCTTCCCGATTAAGCCAGTCGAAGGCTCCTGATATCGAGTACGATCAAGCGGAACGAGAATTCAATCCGACGGAAGCGGAAGGCTGGATGAAGACACAGACAGTTCCATTTGTCCTGTTCGTTATGCTCGTTGGCGGAGGGGTGTATCGAAACCTGCCTGCCAGCTATCAGGGAAAACCCTTCAAGGATGCCACGCACAGCGGAGGCCCGCAGGTAATACCCGGCAGGTTACAGGCGGCCCTCTATGACATAGGCGGGGAAGGCATTGCCTACCACGATGTTGACGCCATTAATCACGGCAGCGGCGAATTGAATTACAAGCCCGAACATTGCGAAGAAGGTGTTCCTCCCGCGATCTGCCACTTTCGCGAAAATGAGGGCGTGGATATTTCCTATGTCAAGAAAATGGCCGACCTGAATCATCCAAATGTGGTCGCTCCAGAGTGGCAGCAGTTGTACATCGGTTGGACCGACGACGGCGAATGGGTGAACTATACAGTGGACGTGAAGCAGGCCGGTACGTACAAGATCATCGCCATGTATTCCTATACAGCGCAGACGATCCATTTTTCTCTGAATGACCAGCCTGCGGCAGAATGCAAGCTGCCGCTCGACCCCACGACTCAATTTTCGATGAAAGAGTATCCCGACTGGCAGGTCTGGCATTTCTGGAACAAGGCGGAATGCGGCGAAATCAACTTCCCTGAAGCAGGCGTTCAGTTGCTTACGCTGCACTACAAGCATGGCAACAATCTGGCTTATTTTGATTTCGAGCCTGCCCGGAAGTAGTCCTTGCACTCGACGTTTGTCGCCAAGCGAACGCCCATCTTCCCCCGATTCCGCTCGCCCGCCTGTGTTACTATTGCCCCGTTCTAGCTTCTAACCGGAGTAAATCATCATGAAAAAACAGCCTGCTTCAAGGGGACGTCGCGACTTTCTAAAGACGGGAGGTGCTGTTGCCGCAGGATTATTGACGAGCGGTACAGTGCTGTCGAGAGCCGCGGCAGGCGCATTACCGGAGCTTCCGGTGAATGCCAGGACCCAGGGCGCGATGCCCACTCGCAATCTGGGGAAGACCGACTACAAGGTCGGCATCTTCAGTCTGGGCGGACAGGCGGCCCTTGAAAAGCCCAACAATTTCGACGTTGCCGTTCCGATTGTCGAGCGTGCCCTTGATCTTGGGGTGAATTATATCGATACCTCTTCGATATACGGCGGTCCGGAACGCTGGAGCGAGCAGTACATCGGCAAGGTGATGAAAAGCCGCCGCAGTGAGACTTTCCTCGCCACCAAGACCAAAGAGCGAACCCGTGACGGATCGCTGCGCATGATCGAACAGTCATTGAAGCTGCTGAACACCGACCATGTGGATCTCTGGCAATTGCACGACGTCGGCTTGCCCGTGGATGTGAACGCGATTTTCGCCAAGGGCGGCGCCATGGAGGCGTTGCTTGAGATGCAGCAACAGAAAGTTGTCCGGTATCTTGGTGTGACCGGGCATTACCGTCCGGAAGCGCTGATTGACACGATCAATCGCCATCCGTTTGACACGATTCTGATGGCCCTCAACGCGGCCGACGCCCATATTCACAGCTTCAGCGACCAGCTGCTTCCGCTGGCCGTCGAAAAGCAGATGGGCATTATCGGAATGAAGGTGCCCTCGCGCGGCAGACTGCTCAGCAGCTGGGTGCCGCCGCCACTTGACCAGCAGAAACATTCCTGGGAAGGTTCGGCCATCGCCACGCGCTCAGGCGTCATGAACATGAAAGAGGCGATGCGATTCACACTTTCCTATCCTGTCAGCACGGTCATCATCGGGTGCGACAGTATTGCGCAACTTGAAGAAAATGTTCAGATCGCGCGGGATTTTACACCGCTTTCCCAGTCGCAAATGGCGTCGCTGAACGCGCTTGCCGAGCCGGTCGCCAAGCAGTCTCTCTTTTTCCGTTTTACCGATCGTGGCTAGCCGCGTTTACTGCGATTTTGCGTTTTGCATCTCCAGGTAGAATTTCTGGAGCACGAAGAAGGCTTTTTTCTTCTCTCCGTGATCGGAAACCAGCCCCTTCCGGTTGAAATAGTCCTCAATTCCGGGAAGGGTTCGGCGCGGACTTCGAAAATCCTTCAGAATCCAGGGTGTTGTGCCTCTTAGAAAAGAAATACGTTGCAACATCGCGATCTGGTGCTCGTAGAAAGTCTCCTGAAATTCTTCGGTCCAGCGGACCGCAGGATCGCCGTGCCTTCCAAACTGCGCGTCCGCGCCAAATTCGCTCATGATGAGCGGCTTGTTGTACCTTGAAACCCAGTCGGTTCTGTCGATATCCGCGATGTGATGGGTGTACCAGCCAATGTATTCGTTTTCCCCCATTACATCGAGCTCAGCTGCCAACGGATCATTGATCTGAATCGTGAGACGCTTTCCGTCGTCGACCTCGTCAGCCTGCAGGGCGGCGGATACGAGTCGGGTTGGATCCGTAGAATGAGCCTGTCGGACCAGTTCGCCGAGGAAATGATTCCGGGCTTCCGTGATCGGCGTCTCGTTCGCAACGGAATAAATAATCAGCGAAGCGCGATTGTGATCCCGTCGAATGAGCTCGCCCAGCTGGTTTTGCGCATTCCTGAGCGTGGCGGGATTTTCCCACTGAATTGTCCAGTAGACAGGAATCTCTTCCCACACGAGTATGCCCATCTCGTCGGCCATTCGCACCATCGCTTCGTTGTGCGGGTAGTGTGCCAGACGGACGAAATTGCATCCCAGTTCTTTGACCCAGAGGAGCAGTATCCGCGCGTCGTCATCGCTCCATGACCGCCTGGCGCTCGTGGGAGCCTCCTCGTGAATATTGATCCCTCGCAGGAAGATGGGCTTCCCGTTCAGGAGAATGTCCGTCCGCTCGACGGCAATCGATCGGAAGCCAATCTGCTCGCGAATGCGATCGGTGTCAGTCGCGATCTCTACCGAGTACAGTTTGGGATTTCCGGGTGACCAGAGTTGCAGATCGGCCGCAAAGGAGAATTCTGCATGTCCCGCCGCATCTGTCTTGAAGGTTTGCTTGATTCCCGCTTCCGGAATCTCGATGGTCACGGTCTGCTCGAGTTGCGGGCCATCGAGCTCGACCGAACCCTTCAGCTCACGCGTGGATCCCTTTTCGAGCTGAACGGAATAGTCTCTGATAAACGTTTCCGGAACCTCGACCAATGTGACAGGGCGGGTGATGCCCCCATAATTCCACCAATCGGTATTCACGGTCGGAACGTCTTCTTTCGCTCTGGTGTTATTCACTCGGAGGACCAGAAAATTACCGACTGGCTTGACGCGATCTGTGATCTCGAAATCAAATGGAGTAAAGCCGCCTTCGTGTCGGCCCAGTTCTTCTCCGTTTAAATAAACGTTGGCCAGATAGTTGGCCGCTCCAAAATGCAAAAACAAGCGCTTCTTCGCGGACTTGCTGTAATCGAACGAGCGCTTGTACCACACACTGCCTTCATAGAACAAAAGGGAGTCACGCTGCGAATTCCAGTCGCCCGGCACATTCAGTTGACCGGCAGTGTCGAAATCATATTCGACCAGTTCGGAGGGAGACGCGGGTTTGTAGTTTTTATAGAAGGCGTTGTTGTTCTTTGCTGTTTGTGCCCGGTAGTCAATGTAACCGACGTCGTAGGGATCAACAATCGCCTGCCATTGCCCGTCGAGGTTGGTCGTCGCTCGCCCATTGATGTTTGTGAGAAGCGGCGCGACCTGAGCGAAATCACTCCCTGCGAAACAAAGGGTGAGGAGAAATAATGCAACCGAACGCATCATGGTAGACATAGGAAAACGATTCTATACCGAACGTGGTCGCCGGATGTTCGAGATATTCGCTCTGCATGTCCGGTCTGCCGGTGCCGAGGAGAGAGTGCACGTCCGGAGGGTAGGCGGGAGGGTTTCGACTGGCCATCCGAGGTATGCAACGGGCCTACCAATAACAAAAGCCCGGGGAGCGATCGGGTCTCTGATCGCGCCTCGGGCTTTCCTGGTTCAATCGCGCAGTCGTTACTTCTGGTGATGGGGAGACTTGCGGTCAAGTGTGTGCAGCAGCAGATGAGCGCTGGGAGGAGCCTTCACAGCACCGTTCAGCACGATGGCATCCGCACTTACCTGCTTGCCATACAGTTTGGTGTTGGCGTCGTTATCCGGGCGAAGCGTTGACCCTTCGAGTGAAACGCCGGCGAATGCGCCGCGTGCGCGCGAATAGCTAAGAATCTCGGCGCGCATGGTCGCGTCGGTCTCTGCAGAAGCGCTGCGACCCTTTGGTCCTGCGGCTGCCGATGCATCCGCACCGAGCTTCACCTTGCTCGTGAGAACACCCTTCGCCGCGCGTTCATTCATGAGCAACAGCACGAAATCTGTTGCTTCGCCACCGATCTGAAATCCGACGCTCCCGCCTTCCAGCGCCATCATGGTCGGCGCTCCCCATGGTCCGGTGAAATTTGCACCGCCACGGCATGTCATCACACCGCGGCCGTAGCTGGCGCCCACGATGAATGCGGCCTTTAGGACGGAAGGCAATACCACTACACAATAAGATTTGTTCAAAAGATCCTGCGGAATGTCGTCAGGCACATTCAAAATCTCCGTCATGACTTGACCGGCGTTTTGTACCCGGTCCGTCTCTTTGGTGTCGTCCGCGGCGAATACGCTAGATGTCGTGGAGAAAAGAAAGAGAGCGGCGAGCAGTAAAGCGGCAATTTTTTTCATTCGTCAGCTCCGTAAAAGTTTTAGGTCGTTAAAATGTCGCAGCGGGCGGCAATAGAGGCGACAACAAGTAAAATTGTAGGTCAGAGTGCCTCCTAAAGGATAGGTAAAAATGCGTTTGCGCGAAAGCAATCGCTGCTCAGGAAATGAAATGGCACCCTAAACGGAGCGTGCCCTCGGCGGTACGCTTGGTCCAGACAGGTTTCAGATAGACACGGACCGGCGGAAGAATCGGCACGTGCAAGATGGCGAGAATATTTTCGGGGAGCTCTTCGGCCTGCTCCAGTTCGAGGGCAACGCCACCAAAACCCAGATCGAGCACGCGAGCGCGGTGCCCGCCCAAGTCTCCGATAATCGCGTACGCGTTCGTGCCGGCCATCGAAACTCTCTCGGCCTTGCGTTGCACTTCATACAAAGCGGGAGAATCGGGCAGCGCGATCGGGTCGGCGAGCGGATGATTTAAAACCGGCAATGCGTGCGCGGAATCTGGCTCTGGGACTTCCGTCACAACTGTAATGGGGATCGGTCTGGACACAGGCGTCTGCGCGGGCGGTCGGGGGGAAGTCGCATCTGTCGCCCGGTTGTGGTTTGCGTGTTTAAGTCGGTACAGTCGTTCGTCTGCGACATGAATCAACCGATCCGATTGATCTCCGTCCTGAGGATAATTTGCGACTCCATGATCCATCGATACGCTGATGGCAAGCTGCAAGGGCTGAAGAATCTCGGCGAATACCGCGCCGACACGGCGACTGAGCGCAAGTGCCTGATCAGGATCTGTCTGGGGAAGGAGAAGAGCAAATTCGTCGCCGCCAATCCGGAAGGCGGAGTCACTGGTGCGCAGCGCCTTGTGAAATGTATTCGCGGCAGCTTTCAGAACATCGTCGCCACGAGGATGACCGTATTTATCATTTACTTCCTTGAAGCGATGCAGGTCGAGAATGACGAGCCCAAGAGGCAATCCGTAGCGTCTGGCGCGATTCAGTTCCTTCTCGAAAGACTCCGTAAACAGACGGCGGTTGTATAAACCTGTCAACGGATCCGTGGCGGCGTTGCGTTGCAGCATTTTGTAATCATCGAACTCGAGGAGGATCGGAACTCGCAAAAGTCCGGCGCTGGAAAAAACGTCGAGCAGCACGGTCTTGAAGGAAACCGGATGACTCAGTTGCCTTGAGAGTTCAAGCCGCCTCGTCCGAATCTCTTCCCAGAGTTGCAGACTCTGCGCTTCGCGGAGATCGAGCTGGGTCATCGTGCGGAAATAGCGCTGCAGGAACTGACTGCGTGCGGGAATATCCATGGTATCGAGCGTCTCGGCGAGCAGCTCGAGAAAGGAATCCTCTATGGGCAAACGCGGGGGCGCCGAAGCGCCGCCAGGGCTGGGCATGGACTGGGTATCCTAAAGTCTGCCTCTCCCCGCGGGGGCGTGGGGCTAGCAAAGTTGAAGGTCTCTGACTCTAAGGGAAAGCACGTCGGATACCATCTCAAACTCTGCGAGCTGCCTCGGACCTTTGGAAGAGG
Source organism: Candidatus Acidiferrales bacterium (assembly GCA_963723725.1). Classification (GTDB taxonomy): domain Bacteria; phylum Acidobacteriota; class Terriglobia; order Acidiferrales; family UBA7541; genus Acidiferrum. The sequence continues at coordinate 105,691 of CAVRSA010000002.1, read as the reverse complement.
AGGCTCTGGGGACCGACGTATCCTATTACGAAATGACAAGATAAGCGAGTTCCGAGATGGAGATTTATTGAGACTGACGGAGGCACAACGAGGTCTCAGAACGAGACCTGGCGGTTCGGGACAAGAAATTAGTCAAGTGGGCGCAGGAATTCCACTCCAAATAGACGAAGCTCTCCTCGCATCTCCTGGCGCCGCACCTTTGCGACAATGGGTGGGGTCTCGCTAGGGACCAGACTCGAAGAAGCAGGGGATGGGGCTGGGATGGTGAGCTGGACCGTCTGGTCGAGGCGAAGTAAATGAGCGCAAGCAATGCATGCACCTGTCGCGCTTATATTGAGCGTCTTGCTGAGCTCAATAAAATCCGTTCCGGTAGCATCTGCGGCACGAACGAATACCGGTACCTGCATCCGAATTCGGGGAGAACGACGAGCTGGGGAGGAGTCCATCTGGGCTACCTCCGTAATCTTTTGGTCTAGGCGGATATCCATAAGTTAGTACTCGCGAACTAGTACATGTCTACCATGTAGCAGGTCTAGTGCCAGTGTGATGCGGCTCACGCGCCAATAAGGCTATTGGGCACAGTAGTTTGGGGACCCCATAAACCAGTGGCGTCCAAAGGCCGGGAGTAAACAGGATGAATTTGTCCCTCGGAGTTCCCAAAATGTGCAAAGGAACGGATTTACCATTGACACGCTCTGTGCGCGTTTGCAACGATGGGTCGCACGACGACGGGAAAATATTTACCACAACTGTGAGGAATTCCAATTGAGCAGCCTGGCAACAAATCCGACGGGCAAAGTGAGAGGAAAATCCGAGGGCCTGCCGTACGAACACGTCCGCGCCTTGCTGGACACGTTTGACCGAGGGCTTTTGGTTGCAGACCGGCAAGGGTTGATCATTCTCTCAAATACCCGAGCACAGAAGTGCCTGGAAGAACACAGTCAAGGCACGCTCGAGTCCTTCAATCTATTCACCGAGCTATTGCAGGTCGATCCTAAGGAAATTCTGCGCCGCATCGAAGCGGGGGAACATGAAATTGGACTGAACAGTACGATCAGCGCCAAACCTTTCCGCGCGAAGGTGAAATGGATTCCCGAATCGGACTGGCTTGTCGTGGAATTTGCGAATGAAGACAAGGTCGCACAGGATGCCTTGGGCACGGCGCAGATCACGGTCCAGGAGTTGCTGCAGGAACGTGAGATCACCTACCGGAATTTATTAGCGGCCTATTTGAAATTGCAGGAAGTGAACCGCCAGAAGACTGTATTTCTTGCTTCCGCCGCACACGAGTTGAAGACCCCCCTTGCCGTCATTAAGGGATATTACGACCTGTTGCTCGCCGGTGCGCTTGGCGGGCTGACTGAAAAGCAAAAAGATATCCTCGAAGAATCCAAGGAAAGCTGCGAGCGGCTGGTGCGACTGGTCTCGATGTTCCTGAATTATTCTGCTCTCGAAAGCGGAAAGCTGGTCCTGCAGTTGCGGGAAAATGATCTGCGCGACTGCCTGGAGGAGATGTCGAGCCGCTGGTCAGAAGCATTCCAGCGCAAGGGTGTGAAGCTCGAATCACAACTCGACCCATCCATTCCGACCTTCCGGTTTGACTATCAGAAAGTGCAGCAAGCTGCCGCCAACTTGCTGGATAACGCCCTGAAGCACACACCGGCGGGCGGGAGTGTGACCCTGCGCGCCAAGCCACATTTCTGGGAACGGCGTGTGACGGAAGTGCTGCCGGTCGAAGAACGCAGACGGTTTCGTTTGCCGCGTCCGAACAGCGTCGAAGTCAGCGTTACAGATTCCGGTGCGGGCGTTTCTCCCGAACATCATCAGGAGATTTTTGAGGATTTTGTGCGGGTTGATCGCAACACCTCGGGTATGGGATTGGGTCTGGCGATCGCCAAACGGTTAATTCAAGCGCACCGTGGGAAAATTTGGGTGGAAAGCGAGCAACAACGTGGCAGCACCTTCGCGTTCTTGCTGCCGATGGATCAGCACTAAGGGATGTGCAAGATGAAGGGCAAAAGGGGAACTGATATGGCAGTCAAAGAGCGTATCTTGGTCGTGGACGACGAACCGAGCATCCGGAAATACCTGCAGACGTTGCTCGAGGTGGATGGCTTTGAAGTCCAGACCGTAGGCAGCGGTAAGGAAGCGATTGACAGGGTGAACAAAGGCGATCGGCCGGACTTCATCATTCTGGATGTGCTCATGCCAGAAATGGGCGGTCTCGATACGCTACAGGAACTGATGCACCTGGATCGCACCCTGAACGTGATCATGCTTTCCTGTTCGAATGAAGTGGGCACAGTAGTCGAAGCGATCCGTCTGGGCGCTCACGACTATCTCACCAAACCATTTGAGAAGACCGAGCTCGATGCCGCCATGCTCAAGTCCCGGCAGAAGAAGCAGCTCACCCAGGAAAATCAGGCGTTGCGGGATTATTGCGACCAGGTGACCGAAGATCTGAGTTTCCTGGCAGCCAGTCCGCAGATGGTGCGAATCCGCCAGCAGATCTTGCAAATCGCGCCGGTGGACGTACCTGTTTTTATCTGCGGTGAAAGCGGCGTCGGCAAGGAAGTGGTAGCCCGGATGATCCACCTTCGCTCCAAGCGAAGGAATCAAGCCTTCATCAAAGTGAACTGCGCTGCGCTTCCAGGAGAGCTGCTCGAGTCTGAGCTGTTTGGTTTCGAGCAAGGTGCTTTCACGGGAGCCGTCCGGGCCAAGCCTGGAAAATTTGAACTTGCCAATAAAGGCACCATTTTCCTGGACGAAATTGCGGAGATGTCCGTGCACCTGCAGGCGAAACTGCTGCACGTGTTGCAGGATCACCAGTACTCAAGACTCGGCGGACGCCATCTGGTTGAAACTGACGTGCGGGTCCTTGCCGCCACGAACGTTGATGTCCAGGAAGCGATGAGAGACGGGAGATTCCGTGAAGACCTGTATTACCGGTTGAACGTACTCTCGATCAACGTTCCCCCGCTCCGTGAACGAACTTCCGAAATCCCTCTCTTGTTCAAGCATTTCCTCGAGAAGTATAGCGAGAAGTTTGGCAAGACCCTGCAGAACCCTTCGAAGTATTTGATCGATGCCGCGATGAACTACCCGTGGCCCGGGAATTTGCGCGAGCTGGAAAATTTCGTCAAACGCTACGTGATTCTGGAAGATGATGAAGGCAGTTTGCGCGAACTGGTCGAAATGTCTGCAACGCGCCAGCGAACTTCGCCGCGGCAGGAGACGCAGGCACCGCGCGCGCAGCAGGGGTTGAAGGCGCTCGTACGTGGCCTCAAGGATGAAGCCGAGATGGAAGCCATTGCTGACGCGCTAGAGAAAACGCGTTGGTGCCGGAAGGATGCTGCCAAGATGCTCGGTATCAGCTATAAGGCACTTTTGTACAAGATGCGGCAGTTTAATCTCGATACCCCCAGGACACGCCGAGCACCAGAAGACGCGACCAAGGAGCAAGTTGCCGACAGAGTCCCGGCAATTGCTGGGGTGAAGCCCGAGTGACGGGGTCTAGTACGAAGTTGTTTTAGCTGAGCACACAAACAGAAAACAAATCTTGCGTGAACCATCTGAGCGCGATATTGTGCCGAGCGAACCGTTACGAATTCGAATTATGCAGATCGTAGGGGTTGCGACCTGGGTTACTCCAGATGCGCCGGTTACGATGGCGCGTCTTCGACGAATCAAGGTCTCATTTTCTTAATATCCTGACTGACCAGTATGTGAATCAGTCGAAACGCTGAGTTTCTGCTCTAGCAAGATGCTGCCTGACCTTTAGAACAAGAGACGGAGTTAAAGATGAGTTTGATGGCTGAGCGGCGAGTTGCGCGACGATATGATTTGACCCTGCCTATCAGTATTCGATTCGGGGTGGAACGGATCAGTGCGCGCCAAGAAGGCCGTACCAGGGATATTTCGACCAAGGGTCTGTTTTTCGTAATTGGCCGGGACGTTGAAACGGGATCGGATCTTGACATCACGCTCACCTTGCCAGCCGAAATTGTGAACGGAGCCGATGTGCTTGTCCGCGCACAGGGCAAGGTAGTCCGAGTCGAAAAGCGATTCGAAGAGGGTGAAACGAAAATGGGAGTTGCCGCGGTCATTGAACGCTATGACATTGTGCGAAGCGGAAACGGATTTCCTGGGAATAGCGAAAAAGATACAAACCCCGCTTGAAGAAGCGACACTCGCAGAGGAAACCGTTCTCTGTTTAGAGCCTAAGTTTTCCACTTCGTGTCCCTCGATCCGGTTCTAATCCCGAACCTAGTTCCATTACCTCATCCTGAGGAGTTGATCTTTCCACATGATAATAAATGCTTTAGCTTGATCGAGAGCAGCTGGCTCCTCGTTTCGCGCGGCTCAGGTTTGGCTCTCAATCTGCACTCGCCCCTGCACCCGACCATGCATGCCAGCGATCCCACTTCGAGCACACTGCGAGCAAAGCTCAATCCGGTGCCCAGTGACAGTTTGCTCTTCGGTCGATCCGTACCGATGAACGAGCTCCGGGTGAGGGCTGAAAAGCTCTGTCGGACCAATATCCCAATTTTACTCTGCGGGGAGGGTGGAACGGGCAAAGAAGCTCTTGCCCGCTGGATCCACCAGCAGAGTGAATACAGGAGCGGCGAGTTTGTAAAGGTCAATTGTGCGGCAATCTGCGGTCCTCTGCTCGAAAGCGAATTGTTCGGACATGAAAAAGGAGCTTTCACCGGCGCCGTGGAGGCTAAGCCTGGTAGTGTTGAATTGGCGCATCGCGGAACTCTTTTTCTCGACGAGATTACCGGCCTGGATCTCGGTTCACAAAGCAAACTGTTGCACTTTTTACAGGATGGCACGTTTTCGCGTCTTGGGGACGAGTGCGAGCGCAAGATCGACGCCCGAGTGATCTGTACCACCAACGGGGATCTTGAACAGGAGATGATTGCGGGCCGGTTCCGTGAAGATTTGTTTTACCGAATTCAGGGATTCCGGCTGAGAATGCCTGCCCTGCGCGAACGCAGGGAAGACATTCCGGCCCTTGCGCAGTTTTTTCAGCAGCACTTTGAAATGCAATTCGCGATGCCTTCGCCTCCTTTTCCTCCTGGAATGATGGACGATCTGCAAAACCTCCGCTGGAGAGGAAACATCAGAGAACTTTCAAACCATATTGCAAGATACGTGCTGATCGGGTTAGAGGCCAGTAGTGCGCAAGAAGAGATACGAAGAGAACGGCTGGCACAGAAGATCAGGGCTAAATCGAGTACAGAAGTCGTGCCACTGAAGCGGGTTGCCAAAGAAGCGATCAAAGAGATCGAACGGAATGTGATTCTGGATGCATTGCGTGCAAATCAATGGAACCGCAGAAGGACCGCACTCGATCTGAAGATCAGTTATCGTGCTCTGATCTATAAGCTGCGCGAGGCAGGCATCGTTTCACAACGCGCCACGCGAGCAGAAGGCGGCTCGCCGAGCTCATCGCAATCGGTAACGAAGCAGTAGAAACGATAGACGCAGGATAGGCCGGTCGATCCTGACCACGCCTGCCGATCGATAAACCGAACAAACAGAATCGTTGGCTCTATCGGCTGGCTGACGTAAAGTCCTTCAAACCGTACCCCCAATTCACTCAAACCGGAATCCGCAATCGAAATCCCGCATTCCAGGGACTTTTTCGCGCTGGTAGGAAGTTCTAGTACTAGCGTGGTCGTCTGGGCAGGGTCTTCGACTGTCCATAAATTGGTCGTCCCACCAGTTATGTTGGCCTGATCCCGTCTCTACTCTTCTGAAAGAAGGAAGCAGTGGAGGCCCATACCATGAAGAACGGTCAAGTGGCGACCGTCGGTTATAAATCGACAAACGCAGGTGAGCTGGTATCCGGGTCCGAAAGCAGCGTTTTCCTGCTCTTAATGCTCGCAATCCTTCCGCTACTGTTTCTGAATGGCTGCGCAGGAATCGTGGGTGCGAAGTTGCAACCGGCGCAGGCGAGTTTCTCGATCGCACCAGCGAGTTTGAACTTTGGCAATGTGGCTGCCGGCCAGAAAAGCTCCCAGACCATTACGGTCACAAACACCGGTACCACAGCGACAACGATTCAGCAGCTCACTTTTTCCAAATCACAGTTTGGAATTTCCGGCGCCACTTTCCCGATGAGCCTCGGCGCGGGCCAAAGCACAAGTTTCTCCGTCTGGTTCACCGGAGCGGCCTCCGGGAACGTCAGCGGGACTTTGACCGTGCAAGGAAGCTCGGGCACGACGCCCATTGTCGCGAATCTGAGTGGGAACATTACAACGTCGACTCAGCCACAAATATCGGTTACGCCCGCGTCGTTGGACTTTGGCAGCGTAAGCGTCCAATCGAAGGGCACAGCCACTTTTGCAGTCGCAAACAGCGGTGCGTCCGATCTGACCGTCTCCATGATTACAGTGAGTGGAGCTGAATTTGCAATTAGCGGTATCGCCACGCCCAAAACGATCAGTTCCGGTCAGTCCGTTCCTGTGACCGTTACGTTCACTCCTACCGCTGCGGGCTCGGAGCCAGGGAGTATCACGCTTACAAGCAACGACCCGAATAATCCCACGGCTACCGTCGCGCTCACCGGAACGGGGTCGACGGCTCCTCTCGGATTGTTAACAGCCAGCCCAGGAAGCTTGAATTTTTCGGATGTGTCGCTAGGAAGCAATTCATCACAAACGATCACCCTGAAAAATACCGGAACGGTTGCAGTAAAGGTCAGCAGCGTTACCGCAACGGGAAGCAGTTTCAGCGTGAGCGGAGCTGCCGCACCATTTACGCTCGATGCCTCTCAGGTTTCGACCCTGAGCGTCAAGTACGCGCCTACCGTCGCCGGCAGCGCTTCGGGCAGCGTTTCTGTCGTCAGCGATGCGGCCGGAAGCCCGCTCGTCATTTCCTTGAGCGGAACGGCGACGTCAGCGCCCGTAGGTCAATTGACGGCAAGTACGACAGGCTCTGAATTTCGGGAACGTGGCGGATGGAACCAGCGCTTCGCAGACGATTACCTTCACGAATACCGGAAACGCCGCATTGCAGATAAAAAGTATTTCGACAACGGGTACGGGCTTCAGTGCGAGTGGAATTTCTAGCCCCACGACGCTCAATCCAGCCCAGACCGCAACTCTCTCTGTGCAGCTTCGCGCCGACCTCTGCCGGAAATGCCACCGGCACGATTACCATCGCGAGCAGTGTCGGATCTCCCGTGACGATTGCCCTCGCTGGAACGGGAACCCAGGCCGGACTTAGTATTTCCCCTGCAACGTTCGCATTTGGAAGTGTGGTCGATGGACAGACAAAGTCCCAGAACTTTACCCTGACGAATACAGGCAGCGCCTCACTTACGGTTACGCAAATCACTGTTGCTGGCGCGGGTTTCAGTGCCAGCGGATTGAATACGCCGACAACGATCGGGGTTGGCAAGACCGCCACCTTCAGCTTGCTGTTCGCTCCGTTAACAGCGGGAAGCCTCAACGGAAGCGTTACCGTTTCAAGCAACGCATCAACTTCGCCGAATGTCGCCTCCGTGAGTGGGACTGGGCTCGCAGCTTCCGTCACGATTTCACCGAGCCCGAGCAGCTTGAGCTTTGGGAATGTCAATGCCGGCACGGCGAGTTCGAAGAGCGTCACCATCACCAACAGCGGCAATTCCAGTGTGACACTGTCGCTTGTAACCGTCTCCGCCAAGGATGTTTCGGCCAGCGGGATTACGACTCCCATGACCTTAACGCCCGGACAGAATGCTTCGCTCAGCCTCACGTTCCGGCCATCGGCCAGCGAAAGCGTGACGGGAAACGTGACAGTTGCAACTACGCAGGGGACCAGTTCGGTCATTCCCGTAACAGGGAGCGGCGTGCAAGCGGCACTGGCATTGACTCCCTCGAGCGTCGCTTTCGGGAATGTCACCGAGGGTGCTCCAAACTCGCAGACCGTTCAGATTTCCAACAGCGGCAATGCTGTTTTGACGATTTCGCAATTGAGCGTGACGGGAAGCGGGTTCACCACAAGTTCGCTTGCATTGCCGCTCTCGATCAATCCAGGAGCCAGCAGCGTATTTAACGTACAGTTCGCGCCACAGTCGGCGGGAAGCGCGACTGGAAGTGTTTCGCTTGTGAGCAACGCTCCGACATCGCCAACGGCATTGTCCTTGTCGGGAACCGGAGTGGCCGCAACCTCAACGATTTCGCAAAGCACCAAGAGCCTGAGTTTTGGCAATGTGACTACCGGCAGCTCAGCGCAGCAGAGCGTTACACTCACCAATACCGGAAACGCGAGTGTCACGATTTCTCAGATCAGTGTCAGCGGTACGGGTTATTCGCTCGGTGGTGCAGGAACGCCGGTAACGCTGTCGCCGGCGCAGACGCTTACGTTTACAGTGCAGTTCAGCCCTGCGGCTGCCGGATCAGACAGCGGCAGTGTTTCGATCGCCAGCACGGCGGCAGGATCTCCTGCAACTGTTTCGTTGTCGGGTACGGGTGTGGCGCCCCAGACTCATTCAGTGGCACTCAGCTGGGACGCGAGCACTTCGACCGTCTCCGGGTACAACGTGTATCGCAGCACGACGAGTGGCAGCGGATATTCGAAGCTAAACTCTTCGCTTGTGGGCAGTTTAAACTACTCGGATTCGAGCGTGCAGAGCGGCCAGACGTACTACTATGTGACGACCGCCGTTGACGCAAGCGGCGATGAGAGCAGCTATTCAAACGAGGCGCAGGCGATCATTCCCTGAAGCGCAAAATGATTTGCACTACCGTTTGAAAGGGTCTCGCGGGAATCTCGTGCGGCCCTGGAGGCTTCCATTTCCGGCGGGCATAGAGCCACACCAAGGACTGGGCAAGTAAGGCACCGGATATGTCGATCAGTACATCGCGGAGCTCTCGCCTCGCGCATGGGCACGAAGGATTGGTGCCATTCGTCGAGCCCTGCATATGTCGCCGCAATTGCCAGAGTGGCCAGGGCCCAGCCTGAGCCGCCAGCCTGCGCGTCCGCCGCGAATTCCATGGAATACGGTAACACTGAAGACGCCGAATTCTGTGACATGCGCCAGTTTACGAATCCCGAAATGGATCATACGAAGCATGTGCAGGCTGGCAGAAGGAAAGAGTCGGCGCAGGATAGGAATGAATTAGACGACCAGTCTGCTCGCCGCTGAAATAGTGAGTGGAGAAAATGGAGATGAGCGCTGCCACGCAAATCGCCGGCAGCCAGTATCTGAGTCGCAGAACGAATTGGGACATATTCAATTCCACTCCACCCTGACACCGTGCCCGGCTGACCCGGAACCTGCGGTTCGCTGATTCGCTGTTTTCTGGCCAGCGCAGGATTGGTCTGGCCCGGAGACGTATATGCCGGAGCAAGGAAAAGTAGGCTTTTGACGTAATCGCTGTTTCGAGTCAGGCTTTCCGTGCGGGCTCTTCCGCGCGACCCGAGGTTGCAGGGTAGGGAAGCGAGTGCGCATGACGTCGATCGCGTGCCGCCTGACTCGTTTGCAACTCGACCCGCAGACGTCTACCAATGGCGAGTACCCTAGATAACTCAACGCAGTCCCAAACAAAGCAACCCCAGAACTTCCGGTTACACAGCAGATTCTGCTTCTAGTCTGATCAGAAGGCTCTTCAGAATCTTCCGTATATTATTGAAAAAAAGCAACTATATCCTCGCCAGGGAGGCGCAGCCCTCGTCTAGTTCGGAGGGACCGGGGAGCGACCGTTCTCGATTCTAGGGGAAACTTAGGGATAAAGTGGATACTTTTCTTCCAACGGTACTTCGGAGTGGGGAATGCAGCGGACCATCTTCCGGCGAGACCCATTGTGCATCTAATACTTTGATAATAGTATTCTTACTGGACTGGCACGGGGTAGCCCCGGACGGGCCAGGTTGGAACGATCCGTGCATGCTAGGATAAGGGATTACTGCGATTCGATCATGGCGCGGTTCTGATGGTATTGGCCTGTCTCCCCGGACATGCGCCGAAATGAGGTAACAGCACGATGACTCGAAATGGCGAAATCACTTTTGCGGATGCGAAACGAGTTTTCCGCGGGCATTGGTGGATTCCACCTGCTGAGCATCCTCGTGTTTGCCTGCCTGGGCTATTTCGCGACACGAATTTCCCGAAGAAATATACCTCTACAACCAGTGTGCTGGTGGAACAACCGGAAGTATCGGCTGACTATGTCAGGCCAGTCGTCACCACGGACTTGAACCAGCGGCTGACCTCGATGAAAGCGCAGCTGCTCAGCAGTTCCCGCCTGCAGCCGATCATAGATAAATTTAATCTGTATCCCGGCCTGCGTGGCAAGGTAGATGATGAGGTTCTCGTTCGAGAAGCTGAAGAGTGCCGTCAAGATTGAACTTCTCGAGCCCATGGTCGGTGCCATCGACCGCCGGCCGCCCGGATTCGAAATTGATGTGACCTTCGACAATCCACATCTGGCACAGCAGATCTGTCTTGAAATCTCCTCGATGTTCATGGAACAAAACTCCAAGCGACGCATGGAGCAAGCGACCGACACCACGCAATTCCTGAGCGGACAGCTCGAACAGGCGAAAGCGAAGATGGATGAGCAGGACGCTCACCTTGCGCAATTCAAACGGCAGTATCTTGGTTCTTTACCCGAAGAAGAATCGACCAACCTACAGCTGCTGACGGGTCTCAACTACTCAACTCGAAGCAGCGACACAGGCACTAAATCGCGCCCAGCAGGACAAGGCCTTTAACGAAACCATGTTGAGCCAGGGGGAAGCCAACTGGAAGTTGATGCAGAGCGGTCAGGAGAATCCGGACACACTCGATCGCCAGTTAGCGACTCTTCAGGATCAGCTCACGGGACTTCTCGCCCGCTACACGCCGGAGTATCCGGACGTGGTCAAGCTGAAGGCCCAGATTGAAGACCTGAAAAAAAGGATCGCGCAGGAACCTGACCTGAGCGCGACGCCAAACCCGGCACACACAAAATCCCATGAACCGGCGCAATTGCAGCAGTTGCGCGCCAAGATTAAGCAGGACGAGATCAACACCGCGGATTTGTCCAGACGCCAAACGCAAATCCAGGAGCAGATTCGCGTAATCCAGGGACGCGTGCAATCGAGCCCCATGGTGGAAGAACAATTTAAGGAATTGACACGAAATTCTCAGGCCGCCACAGATTTTTACAACGAACTGCTGAGGAAACGCTCGAACTCGGCGATGGCCTCGGATTTAGAAAATCAGAAGCAAAGCGAGACCTTCCGCGTTCTGGATCCCCCGAACCTCCCGTCGAGCCCATCGTTCCCGAAGTTGCCCATGTTTGTTGGAGGAGGAATGGGAGCTGGCCTGCTGATCGCAGTGGGGATTCTCTACATGTTCGCCCTGCTCGATAAGAGCATGTATACCGAACGGGATGTTGAGCTCTGCTTGAAGTTGCCCGTGCTGGTGAGTGTACCGAACTGCAATGACGCGGAGCACGGCCCGAACAAGGCGGGTGGCCATCAGACGCCGCGAAAATTTGAAGCTGAGTTAGCCCTGAAGGCGTAAGCAGTGACAGAGAGAATCCGGAGAGCCTAAAGATGAGCCGTATCCACGAAGCACTGAAAAAGGCTGCACAGGAGCGCAACGCCCAGCAGCCAAGCCGTCCCGCAGCCAATCTTGTCGATCTGACGGCAGAAGGGCTGACGGACGCCGCTCTTCCCGAGAGCAGGACGATTCTGAGTGAGCAGGGAGTATTCGCAGGGCCGAGCGGCGAGGTCCAGGTTTTCCAGGATTTTGTGAAGAATTGTCCGCGTCCCGGCTGGAAGATCAATCCAAAGCTCAGCGTATTCAGTTCAGAAGCGAAGTCGATGGCGGGGGCCGAGCGATTCCGTACGCTGAGATCGCGTCTATTCCAGATTGCCGCGACCCGGGAACTTCGGCGGCTGGTGGTCACGAGCAGCGTACCCGAAGAAGGGAAAACCTTCGTCACGGCGAACCTTGCACAATCCTTTGCCCGCCAGCCGGAATGCCGGGTTCTGCTGATTGACGGGGATCTCCGTGCGTCGCGCCTTCATTTTCCGTTCGGGGCACCTTCGCTGCCCGGGCTATCCGACTACCTGCGGGGCGAAGCCAATGAAGCACAGATCACGCAAGTCGGCGGTGAAGGAAACTTGTGCCTGATCCCTGGTGGGCGTAGCGTGGCAAATCCGAGCGAGCTGCTCCACAACGACAGAATGAAACTTCTGCTGGACAAGATGTCACATATATTCGATTGGATCTTACTCGATTCGCCCCCCGCTTTGGCCGTGCACGATGCCAGCGTTCTGGCCGATCATTGTGACGGTGTTCTGTTCGTAGTTCGCGCAGGTAGTACGGATTTTGAGGTTGCCGAGAAAGCCTCGAGCGAATTTCGGGACAAGAATCTTCTTGGGATTGTGCTCAATCGCGTTGAGGGGCAAGCTGGCTACGGCGGATACTACTATGGAGACCCTGCGGAAAAACAATCTGCCCATCCAGCCGGTTCTTAATCCCCTGGGGGCAGCTCGATAGACTCTTCTGCTGGCCAAGATGCGCGCGAACTACCGGATCATCAATGCCGCGTTTAACAGGACGAGTGGCCAACGGATTCCTAAACCGGAACCAGTGATCCCGTAAGCCCTAACTATGCCAAATCCAGATTCAGGCCAGAAAGAAATTCAGCGTTCGAGCGGATGGACGCTCGCGATCGTGCTGCTGCTGTCTTTTGCTCTCGCCTCTGTCGCTGACTTTGCGCTTGTCTCCTGGCTGAAGGTTCCGCGGCCCCCGACCACTTTTCTCGGCATCTATCGCCGGGTTGGGCCTGAAAGTGGCCCCCAGGTGTTTGCTGCCGGCTCGTCATTGACCGAAGCAGCGCTGTATTGGTCCAGAGTCTCGGCCGCTCTCGGAGAAGGCATAGAGACCTGGGGTGTGGGTGGTTCTTCGCCGGACATTTGGGAACAGTGGCAGAAGCACAGGCCACAGTCGAATGTCACCCTGGTCGGTGTTTCCCTCTATGACCTCAACGAAATGCATCTGGCAGACGCCAGGGCAAACGTAGTGCCCTTTTCACGTACGGTCGACGATCTTTGGTCCTCTCAAACCGACTCCGCATTGGCCCATCGAATCCTCACCCAATATCCTCTGAAGTATGTGAGGCTGCTGTTTCCAAGTGCGGGGAATGCCGACAAGGTACTGGTCGGTTTCCGCAGCAAGGCTGCTGAGTTGCTCGGCAGACACGGCGGCCCAGAACCTCGTGAGGGCGTAGCGTTGCAACCGCCACCTCCCATTTTGGATGCCGGAGAATCCACGTCCTCTGTGGCCGAATGGTCCCCCGCTTATCTCATACGGCGCCTGGCGGCACTCCGCGCCGAGGATCGGGGCCGTCACGAGTTCTTCCATGGCCCCAAAAATCCCGCACTGCACAGGTTGCTGGTGCAAGCCCGCAAACAGGGACGCGTGATTCTGGTGGTTCTGCCTGTCAGCCAGCCCTATGTCCAGGAGTTTGTTGATGCGGACACGGAAGCGGCTTTTGAACAAGCGGTCAGTCAGGCGATGGCTGTCGTGCCGGATGCGACTCTCGTGAGGCTTGACCGCGTTCCCGCCATCTCCGATCCAGCTCACTTCGCCGATTTGGTCCATATGAATTCCCCCGGCCGGCTCGTCGCGACCGAGGCGTTTTTAAAACAGCTGTCCCAGCAAGGATCCGTTGATGAATCTCGGTGAACAAGACATGACTCACGCACACGGGACGATCTGGCAGAAATGGAGTGAGAACGCACGCACGTCACCCGATTCGGTCGCCATTGTTCACTGGAAAGCGGGTGAAACGCCGTTCCGTTGGACTTGGAGAGAGCTCCTCGAGACAGCCAGACTGTATTCGGCGGCCTTTAAGAGCAAGGGAATCAAACCGGGAGAGGTGTGCGCGATTATTTGTCGCCATAACCCTCTGTTCTATCCGGTCTATCTTGGGTGTGTCTGCGCAGGTGCTATTCCCGCGGTCCTTGCCTATCAAAATCCCCGTCTGCATCCGGATAAGTTCCGGGAAGGTCTCGAGGGAATGGGAATGCGTTCAGGCCTCGACTGGATTCTGAGCGAACGGGCACTGGAAAGCGTCCTCGAGCCTCTGCTAGTGAAGGGACGCAGCACGATCAAGGGCCTTCACTTTCCGTTTGAGCGGGAAGAGTACCTGGCCGGCGCAGAGCCTCTGAAGCCGGGCGACGGACCTGTCTTGCGGGCCTCCGATCCACTGCTCTTGCAGCACTCGTCCGGAACTACCGGGTTGCAGAAGCCGGTGCTGCTTTCGCATGGAACGGTTTTGAGCCACGTGACTGAATATGCCAAGTTTCTGGCGATGTCAGATGCGGACAAGATCGTCAGCTGGTTGCCGCTCTACCACGACATGGGACTCATTGCGGCATTTCATCTGCCGCTAGCGCTCGGGATCCCCACGATTCAAATTGACCCGTTTGAATGGGTACTTGCCCCATCCCTCTTGCTCGAAGTGATCTCCGCCGAACGAGCCACAATGACCTGGCTGCCGAACTTCGCCTTCAGCATGATGGCGGACAAGGTCAGGGAAGAGGATCTTGAAGGCGTGACTCTCGATTCGTGCCGCATTCTCGTCAATTGCTCGGAGCCGGTGCGGAAGCGCGATCAGGAGAAATTCCTGAAGCGATTCGCCGCGCACGGACTGAAAAGAGAAGCGTTATCGTCCTGTTATGCCATGGCGGAGACGACCTTCGCAGTGACACAAACTCCGCCGGGACGCGAACCAACGACACTCGCCCTGGACGCACAGGCCCTTTCCAAAGGACTCGCGAGCCAGGTTGCAGGGAACTCCACAGGCAAGATGTGCCAGTCCTCTGGCGAACTGATCCCGGGATGCGAAATACGGATTGTGGATGAAAATTTCAGAGATCTCGCGGAAGGACAGGTTGGCGAGTTCTTGATCAAAACACGCTGGATGTTTGAGGGTTACAGGAATTACCCCGAAAAAACCGCAGCGGCTCTCCGGGACGGATGGTATATTAGCGGCGATTACGGATTCCGCAGCGGAAATGATTTTTACGTAATCGGCCGGAAAAAAGACATCATCATCATTGCCGGCAATAATATTTATCCCGAAGACGTAGAAGCAGCCGTAAGCGACCTGGAAGGTGTCCTGCCAGGACGGGTCGTCGCGTTCGGAGAAGAGGATGTTGACTTTGGCAGCGAGAGGCTGTCGATTATCGTAGAAACCGCTCTTACGGATGAAGCCCAGCTTAAACAACTACGCACCGCAATTGTAGCGGCAGGCATGGGTATTGACGTTTCAATTACGAACGTTTATCTCGTACCACCCAGGTTTTTGATCAAGAGCTCAGCGGGGAAGCCGAGCCGAAGCGCCAATAAAGATCGCGTGCTTCGATTGAAAGACTCTGAACTACCAGTGCAATTTGGAGGAATGAAGGATGATCTCCGACGAGCTGAAATCAGTGATCCTGAAAGTGCTAAAGCTTGAAGACTGCGAGATTACGGACACGACATTGTCGTCCGAGGTTCCGGGTTGGGACTCGCTCAGTCACGTAAATGTGGTGTCGGCCGTCGAAGAGCATTTTCACGTGCGCTTTAAGAGTGTTGAGATTCTCCGGTTGGCGAATATCGGCGATCTGCAACGCCTTGTGAATTCCAAGCTGGGGAAGCAGCAGTAGCTCGCGGTTCATCCGGATCGCTCATCATCGTCCATGGGATTAACGTTCACTTCTTTTGAATTCCTCTTGTTCCTGGGCCTATGCCTGGGTTTTCTGCATGCGGCCGGGAAACTCTCGGTCCGAATCGTTATCCTCATCATTTTCAGCTATTTTTTCTGCCTGACGTTCGGCGCCGCCGGTGCACTGGTCGTGACGTTCACGGCAATTGTGAACTTCCTGGTCGGTCGTCGTCTGGGGCTGTCGGCAGAGGAATCCGTCAGAAAGCGATGGCTGTGGGCTGGAGTCGTCGGCAACCTCGGCCCATTGCTCTTCCTGAAATATTCCGCATTTTTGCTCGGAAGCGTCCGGGCTCTCCTTCACCCGGCCGGGACGCACGTTGCGGTCTCAAGCAGCCCGTTGCTGGGAGTCATCGGCCTTTCCTACTTTGCCTTTTCCGGAATGAGCTATGTGCTCGACGTGTACTGGGAAAAGATGGAGCCGGCGCGAAATTTTTCGGAATTTCTCTGTTACATGGTGTATTTCCCGAAGTTTGTTGCAGGTCCGATCGTCCGGGCGTACGACTTTCTGCCGCAGCTCAGCCAGGGCTTTAAAGTCTCAGCCCTGGACCTTGAAATCGGGTTTGGATACCTTCTCGTCGGAGCCGCCAAGAAGCTGGTGATTGCCGATCAGCTGGCCAGCCATGTCAGCACCATCATGGCGTCGCCAGCGAATTACAACGCGCTGACGCTGCTGCAGGGCGCGATCGGATATTCCGTACAGATCTACGCCGACTTCTCAGGATATTCCGACATGGCCATTGGATGTGCCCGGCTGATGGGAGTGAAATTTCCTCAGAATTTTCTTATGCCCTACAGCTCGGTAACGATTGCGGAGTTCTGGCGGCGCTGGCATGTGACGATGTCGACCTGGTTCCGGGACTATGTGTTTCTACCGCTCGAATTTAGAGGGCGAGCTGCGTCGAACCCGACGGTCCGTGCGTCCAGAAACATAATCCTTACGATGCTCCTGTGCGGTCTTTGGCACGGGCCCAGTTGGAACTTTGTGGTGTGGGGAGGCTTGCACGGTGCCGGTTTGGCCGTGTACCAGGTGTATAAAAGCCTTGGATTTCAGAAGGCAAAGCTCAGCGAGCGATCCCGCTTTCATCCTGGAACGCTCGTATCGCGCGCGTTGACTCTTTCCTTTGTGATGGGTTGCTGGATTTTCTTTGGTACGCAAACGGTTTCTGCGGCGTTCAAATACGTCTGGAGAATCGCGACATGGAGTCGAGATGGCGTGTCGCTAAATTCTCCCTACATCCTGCCGATTGCAATGTTAATGCTTGTAACGCATCTGCTCATCAACAAGGACCGGAATATTGTCGAAGAGCTCCCGAACTACGCCGCACCAGTCAGGGTTCTCGTCTATGCCGGCTTGCTGCTGTTCCTGGCCTGCTTCGTTGCTTCTGACGTCGTTCCCTTTGTCTACGTCCAATTCTAGACCTTCAGGAACGAATTCCGGGTTGCAGGGCTTTAATTCACCGTCACGGTTAGGTTCGTTGGCGGTGCCGTTGTTGCCGCAGCGCCGCCGCCACTGGCTTGTAGCGGGTGGGGATAGGCGTATGGCTTGTAATACGTGCTCCAGGTGTTGGTGGGATTACAGGTATAGAGCGTGCTCGTGTCGGTGGCCCAATACCCTACTCCGGGACCACCTGCTCCTGCGGTGCAGGTCAAAGGCCGAGCAGAAAGCGGCCCCACACCTACGCCATCAGTTCCCGTGAATGTTCCAGACTGCTGATCGTAATAATCCCGATTATCTTCTAACAACGGGGCATCGGCATTCCCCACTGCCTTATAGATGGTGGCGCCGCTCGCATTCGCATTCGTGTTGCTCCAGATATAGGCGGGCTCGCCGGCGCCAACTTGCGTATGATTCGCTCCCTGATCTGGCCCTGCTCCGGTTTGGTCCCGGGCGGGATAGCCGCCGCTGCCCGTTCCATCGAGCTGAGTAAGAAGCGTATTGGAAACCGCGCCACCCGAATAATCCGGCAGCAATGAGTAAAGAGCCTTACCGCAAGCCGAACTTCCGCTTGAAAGATGAGGATTAGCCAGACAACTGGAGCTTTGCGCGTAGCAGGCAAGATGTGAGCTGGTTGTATCATGCGGATAAAAATCGGAACAGATTCCACCGGTGGAAGGACCGGATCCACCAGGTGCATTCCCCGGTGCATAGATCACGTTGGGATTGGCAATGGGGATTCCATTCCACGGAATTTGTCCTGCGCCGGGATAAGAGAAGCGGAAAATCTCAGTGAAAGCCGTGACTTGCCATCCTGTTACTCCCGAGGGATCAATGGCGATTGAGTTGGAATAAATCATGTTGGTGCCGCCGCGCATGGCGATGGCATCGAAACAGTTGTATTGAGCAGTGCCTCGGCAGGTCATCGTGTTGTCATAGGCTTCATACTGTCGCGTACCACGATCGAGCGCCACGCCTACGTCATGCTCGGAAATCGCCATGTTCTGCAATGTGGTATGGCGAATGACGAATTTCGCACCATGCTGTGCGTCCGTGACCGTACCGAATTGATAGCCCACACAGGATGGGCACGTGAAGCTCGAATCTTCAACGTAGATCGCCTGAGCCGATCCCATCGTATGGGGATTGAGCCAGCTCCAGTCCACACCGTAGAACAGGAAGGCATCGCACGTCCCGTTTGATGTGCAGGTATAGGTGATGTGGTCAATTAATCCGTAGAGCTGTTTATAGTAGTTGACGAAGCTCTGATGGCCGAACCAGATAAAGTAGGGATTCCCTGCATGGGGAACCGCGTTGACGACGATGTGGTCCACGCGAAATTGGGGAACATTCCCGCCGATCGAGAACATGGCCCCACCACTGTATCCGTTGAGGGTGAAGTTTGTGATTCGCGGGATATAGGCGGAGTTTGTCCACGTCAGGTCGAACACATCGCTGCCGTTTACGGTGATCGCGCAACCGTTGCCGTTGATGAGCGCCGTGGTAACGGCGCTGACGACTGGACTCGACCATGTGGCCGAGCCTCCTCCAGCCGGCCCGACAATGGTGTCACCGTCAGAAGCGCTGGCAAAGGCCGCGGCAAAGGAAGCTTGTGAGCAGGATGCCGCAGTATGGGTACTTGCAGCAGACCGAGCCGGGAACAGAAACCCCATCAAAATCAGCAATGGTAAATATTTCATCGTCGCACTCCCTAGCTTGTCGAAGGACTTTCGAGTGCATACATGGAATCTGTTCCGTTCCATACGCAGTAAAACTCCCCCGCCTACCGGAAATAATTTTGATGGATGATGCAATGTACGACTACGTTATCCCAGAAAAGAGCTGCTCATCCACCTTCGTTACAGTAAGTCTCGAACTGAGAATGGTGCTACTGTCCTAAGGAACAGATTTGGGTCAGTGTTGAGGACAGGATTGGCTGTCCGCCCAACCTCGCCTAGACGCAAGTGACCCAAATCCAGCAGATTAGCTCGGGGTGAGCGGTTTGTTAGGAGCGTCGCGTGCGCAAGTTCCGGCGGCTGCCGGGGGCCAGGATACTGTTCGATTTTGCGACGCGATCTGGCGTTTGATCGGGTATCTGGTCGCTCGAGCGAGCCCCTCGCTCGATGGGAAGTTCCTAGGTTTGTGGCCTTGCCCGGAACGATTTTGGAAAAAAGAGGCATTCGTTTTCTCTCCCCGGAGGCCGATTCGGATCGATTGGCCGCGCGCAGGCCAACATCAGAACTAAGTCTTTTATTATCTTCTGCTTGAAAGAAGGTAAAAAGATGGTTGAGGGGAGGGATTACCCCCTGCATTGGCAGGGAAATTGCGCTATATACCGCGAGTCGAGTGGGACTCTAGTGGCGGTAGCTTGCAGTGGCCGGAATCAGGATTAGATATCTGGGGACTCCAGGAGGACATGTCTTGCAAGATCTGGGTTCGTTCGAAGCGGGAAGACAACGGCAGTTGCCGTGGTTCGTGCTGCAGGTAAGGTCACGCCGCGAAGGCCAGGTTCTCAGTCACTTGACGGGGCAGGGGTACGAGTGTTTCCTCCCTGTTTACAAGAGCGAGCGGCGCTGGTCGGATCGGGTGAAGGAGATTGAGCAGCCCCTGTTTCCCGGCTACCTGTTTTGCCGCTTTGACCTGCACAATCGCGGCCCGCTGATGATGACGCCCGCGGTTCAGCAGATCGTTGGTGTCGGACGAACACCCGTGCCGGTCGAAGAGATCGAGATCGAGGCCATCCGGCAAGCACTTGCTTCAGGTCTGCCGAGCCAGCCCTGGCTGTATCTACAGGTTGGACAGCGTGTGCGGGTTAATCACGGGAATATGAAGAATCTCGAAGGGATCTTGATCAATTTCAAGGGTAGTCATCGGGTGGTGTTGTCCGTGTCATTGCTGCAAAGGTCCGTCGCGATGGAAGTCGACCTCTCTTGGGTTACCTCGATCAGTGAGGCGAAGACGGTCTCTGCGAACGCGATTCGGGAACGTTCAGTCGTAGCACCGGCAGTTCCAGTTTTGGGATGAAGAGTTTTTCGTAAGGATCGGTTGCGGTCAGGAAAGAGATGGAATCATGGGCTTGTTTCGAACAGCAGTGCCTCAGGCAGAACAACAGATCAACGTGACAGTACAGGTCCCGACAAACGGAGCGGACGAGGTATCGAAGCGCGTGATCCTGTCAGAAGATGCGTTCATGGCCATGTTGTATCTCGAACGCCGCCGCGCCGAGCGAGGCAGGAAGCGTTACGTCCTGGTGCTGGTCGATGTCGAAGACGCAATCTCGAACAAGAACAAAGCCCGCACCGTGGGGTTGATCAGCAAAACCCTCTGCTCGGTCACTCGGGAAACGGATATCACCGGGTGGTACGTATACGATCACATTATGGGAGTCATCGCCACCGAGATCGGAGATGCGCGCTCATCGGAAGTTCGGGCGAGGATTTCTCAAAAACTCCGTGCAGCGTTCCTTGAAACGCTGGGAGCGGACATGGCCTCCCTGATCACGCTCTCGTTCCATTTTTTTCCTGACGAGGTTGTAGATGGAGACAATTCCGGGTCCGTGGACAATGCACATTATCCGGAGCTGTCAAGAACCAAGACCTCCCGCAAACTCGCGCTTGAATTCAAACGGGTGATGGATATAACCGGCAGCGCGCTCGCCTTGATCGTGTTGTCGCCGCTGTTTGCGATCATCGCGCTCGTCATCAAGGCCACCTCTGAAGGGCCCGTCCTGTTTCGACAGGAACGCCTGGGCCAGAACGGCAAGAAATTCTGGTTCCTGAAGTTCCGCTCCATGCGCACGAATTGCGACAGCAAGATTCACCAGGAGTACGTGACCCGCTTCATTGCCGGACAAGCCGGATCTGCAAACGAGGAAGGGAGCGCCCCTACCTTCAAGATCCAAAAAGACCCGCGCGTCACTCCGATCGGCAGTATCTTGCGCAAGACGAGCCTCGATGAACTTCCTCAATTCTGGAATGTCCTGATTGGTGAAATGTCCCTGGTTGGTCCACGCCCGCCGGTCGAATATGAATTCAAGGCCTACGACATTTGGCACCGCCGCCGCGTCCTCGAGATCAAGCCCGGTATTACAGGATTGTGGCAGGTCGAGGGCCGCAGCCGGACACAGTTTGACGACATGGTTCGAATGGACCTGAAGTACGCACGGGCTTGGTCCCTCTGGCTGGATTTGGAAATTCTTGTGAGGACACCGGTAGCAGTCATCTCGGGAGACGGTGCCCACTAAGACGCGCAGCAAGCCCTTGCGTGCACATGGACGGCACGCTCCAGGGTAATTGGATCGCGTTTCACTTGAACTGGTTCGTTGCCCACGCCTTAAATGAAATGCCCACCCAGCTAGCGCCCGAGCGGTGGTCTGCCCCGCAGGAAAACAACTAGGAGGCCGGATGATTCGTATCGGTGTGATCGGATATGGGTATTGGGGACCCAACATCGTCCGCAATTTCCAGGCGCACGAGTCTTCGCAGGTCGTTCTTGTCGCCGACAAGAATCCCCTGACCGAGCAGCGTTTGCGGAAGGACCATCCAGCCATTGCCTTTACCACGGACGCGGCGGAAGTACTGAACTCTCCGAAAATCGACCTGGTGGCGGTCGTAACTCCCGTCTGGACTCACTTCGAGCTGGCCAAGGCGGCGCTTCAAAACGGCAAGCACGTGTTTGTCGAAAAGCCCTTCACGTGCAACGTCCTGCAGGCCGAAGAACTGATCGAGCTGGCCGAGCGCAAGAATCTGCAGATTATGGTGGATCACACGTTCCTGTTTACCGGCGCCATGAAGAAAATCAGGCAGCTCGTCGATCAGGGGGAACTTGGGGAACTCTATTATTACGATTCCCTGCGCGTAAACCTCGGGTTGTTTCAGCACGACGTCAATGTGATCTGGGATCTCGCGCCGCACGATCTTTCAATCATGGACTACGTGATCCAGGAGAAGCCGGAAGCCGTCGTGGCCACCGGCGAAAAACACCTGAACGGCGTTGAGGACATTGCCTTCATCACAGTCTACTTTCCGAAGCGCATCATCGCTCACATCAACGTGAACTGGCTTTCGCCCGTAAAGGTGCGCACGACGCTCATCGGCGGCGAAAAGAAGATGCTGGTGTGGAATGACCTCGAAGCCGATGAAAAGATCAGGATTTACGACAAGGGAGTAAGCATGTCCACAAATCCCAGCAACCTGCACCAGTTGCTCGTGAGCTATCGTTCCGGTGACATGTGGGCGCCACAGATCGAGCAGATTGAAGCGCTGCGAGCCGAAACGGCGTACTTCATAAAATGCATCGAGGAAAACACGAAGCCGTTCAACGACGGAATTGCAGGCCTTCGAGTGGTTCGGATCCTCGAGGCGGCGGACCGTTCTGTACGGAGCCGAGGGGAGGCCGTGACTCTGTGAACGATCATCAGTGTGTTGCTCCCAGTGTGAAATTGGGGAAAGACGTAAAACTTTCTCAGTTCATCAACCTGTATGGATGCGAGGTTGGCGACGAGACGAAAATCGGGGCCTTCGTCGAAATCCAGAAAAACGCTCGGGTGGGTCGCCGTTGCAAGATCTCGAGCCATACCTTCATCTGCGAGGGTGTGGATATTGAGGATAACGTGTTCATTGGTCATGGAGTCATGTTTATCAACGACACGTATCCGCGGGCGACGGCTGCGACGGGCGGATTGCAAACGGAAGCGGACTGGAAGGTCGAAAAAACGCGGGTGTGCGAGGGTGCTTCGATTGGTTCCGGAGCGACGATTCTTGCGAACGTGAGGATTGGAGAACGAGCAATTGTCGGAGCAGGCAGTGTGGTGACCAAGGATGTTCCCGCAGACGCGATCGTTGCGGGAAATCCTGCTAAATTCATGCGGTTTGTGAGCGAGGAGAAAAAGTAAACACATGGCGAATGCGACGAAAATCCCGTTTCTTGATTTGGTGACCCCGCATCAGGAACTCGAGGCGGAATTGCTGGACGTAGTGAAGAAGGCGTTCAGCAACGCAGGGTTCATTGGCGGTCCGATGGTCGAAGGCTTTGAACGCGAATTTGCCGAGTTTTGCGGAACAAAATACTGTGTCGGCGTCAACAGCGGCACCGATGCGCTCCGGTTTGCGTTCCTGGCAGCCGGCGTGGGTCCAGCAGACATCATCGTTACGGTTCCGAATACTTTCATCGCGACAACGGAAGCGATTTCGCAGGCCGGCGCGCAAATCGCGTTCGTGGACATTGACGAGCAGAACTATACGATGGACCCGGAGAAACTGCGGGAGTATCTCGAAGAGAAGTGCGAGGTCGACGGTCAGCGCGGCGTGCTGGTTGAGCGCAATTCGAGGCGTCGTATTGCCGGGATCGTTCCGGTCCACCTCTACGGGCAAACCGCAGACATGGATCCGATCCTCGCGATTGCAGAGAAATACAATCTGTTTGTCATCGAAGACGCCTGCCAGGCGCACGGCGCAGAATACTTTTCAAAAAAGGACAAGACCTGGAAACGCGCCGGATCGATGGGGCTCGCGGCGGCGTTCAGTTTCTACCCCGGCAAGAATCTGGGTGCGTGCGGGGAGGGCGGCGCGATCACCACGAATGATGAGAAAATTGCGCAACGCGTGAGGACCATTCGGGACCACGGCCAGGCGAAGAAGTACTATCACGATATCGAGGGGTATAACGGCCGGTTGGACTCCATCCAGGCCGGCTGGCTTTCTGTGAAGCTTCGACACCTTGCAAAGTGGAATGATTCCCGCAGGAAGCTTGCGCACCGCTATCACGAACTATTGAGCGAAGCGAAACGGGTCGTGACTTCTCCGAAAGAGGCCGCCTGGACAAAGGGTGTCTATCATTTATATGTCGTGCGCGTAGCGGATCGCGAGGCCTTCATGGCCTATCTCGCCGAGGCGGGAATCGGCTGCGGGATTCACTATCCTATCCCGCTGCATCTGCAGAAAGCGTATCAGCATCTGAATTTCAAGCAGGGCGATTATCCCGTTACCGAGCGCGTTTCCCGGGAAATCGTTTCACTGCCAATGTATCCCCAACTCACACACGAGCAGCTCGAAGAAGTCGCCAAAAAGGTGAAGGAATTCGCCAGCGCTTGCGTTTCCTAGTCTGCCAAAGGCTTCCGCATGGGCCTCGAGTTCGCCCCACCTGTGTCTCTCGGTAACCTCTAACTATGCTTGGAATGGATCGCTTCCTTACACTCTATTTGTGTTCACCTGTCGCCAGGCTCATGGGCTGGAATCATAGGCCCCATGTCCCGATTCTCATGTACCACAGCATTTCGACGAATCTGTTTGGCTTGTCGCATCCCTACTCCCAGATCAACACGGCTCCGGAGATGTTTTCCATGCAAATGCGGTGGCTCCGGAACGCCGGCTACCAGTCGGTAACCCTGTCGGAGCTGGTCGACGGGTTTGCCGATGCCCAGGAGATGAGCAAAAAGGTGGTGATCACCTTCGATGACGGCTACCGGGATCTGTTCACCGATGGCCTTGCGATCCTGAAGCAGTGCAGGTTTACGGCAACCATCTTTCTGGCGACCGACCGCATCCGGGATACACCCATGCGCTTCGAGGGTGTGGACTACCTTACCTGGAGGGATGTTCGCGAACTCCAGAAGGAGGGGATGAATTTCGGATCGCACACCGTGACTCACCCCGACCTGCGGTCTCTTGAACCCGAACAGATCGATTACGAACTGGGGTATTCAAAGGAAGTCATCGAACAGAAACTCGGCGTTGCTGTCGAATCGTTTTCCTACCCGTTTCCTTTCCCGGAGGAGGATCACGACTTCATCCGCTTTCTTGGCGATACGCTGCAGAACCAGGGCTTCAGGAATGGCGTCTCGAATATCATCGGAAGAGCGCACCGGGAGAGTAATCCCTATTTTCTGCCGCGGCTGGGCGTGAACTCCTGGGATCATGCGGAACTACTCGAAGCCAAAGTCCAGGGTGGTTATGACTGGATGCATTGGCCGCAACTTGTCAAGAAACGAGTCCTGCACAATGCAACGCTCATGCAGCCCGGCCGAAAAGCGGGCGCCATGAAGACCACGGTTTAACACGCGGGTTGCGGGAGAAGGTTCAATTGAGAGCGGCTGTTCCGCTACGTTACATGGTCACTCGGTGCTGGCGATGAAAAGCGAAGTACCACATATCAGCGTCTGCGTGTGCACCTACAAGCGCCCACAGCTGCTGAAGCGCTTGCTCGACGAACTCCGCGACCAGCAGACCGGTGCACTGTTTACCTATTCGGTCGTGGTCGTGGACAACGATCAGCTGGGATCGGCGGAAGCCGTTGTGGGTGAGTTCCGGGCTTCCTCTGCGATTCCCATCCGGTATTGTGTCGAGTCGCGGCAGAATATCGCACTGGCGCGGAACAAGGCCGTTCAGAACGCCGGCGGTGATCTGATTGCCTTTATCGACGATGACGAATTTCCGATCAATCGCTGGCTCATGACCCTGTTCGAGGCACTCGGGAAGTTCGGGGTTGATGGCGTCCTCGGTCCGGTGAAACCGCACTTTGACGATGAACCGCCGGAATGGGTTGTGAAGGGAAAGTTCTATGATCGCCCGAGCTACCCGACGGGGTTTGTGATCGACTGGCGGAAAGGTCGGACCGGAAACGTGCTGCTGAAGAAGGAACTGTTCAGCACGGAACTGTTCAGCCCGGAATTCCGGACCGGCGAGGATCAGGATTTCTTCAGAAGGTTGATCGAAAAGGGGCATGTCTTCGTTTGGTGCCACGAAGCGCTGGCCTACGAGGTTGTTCCTCCGGCGCGCTGGAATTATTCGTTCATGTTACGGAGAGCCATGCTTCAGGGTGCGGCCAGCAGGCTCCATCCGACCTTTGGGATGCGTGACATTGCCATTTCCCTGATTGCCGTCCCGGCATACATCGTGGTGTTGCCGTTCACCGCCCTGCTGGGGCATGGGAGGTTTATGAGCCCGCTTGTCAGACTCTGCAACCACCTCGGAAAGCTCCTTGCCTCCATGGGAATCAATCCAATCGGCCAGCCGTACGTCACAAGTTAAATGGAAACGATACACAACTCCGGATTCGGCGATTTCATCATTGGGCGGGACGATCTGATCCTGGTGACCGGTGCAACGGGATTTATCGGGTCGAGGCTCGTCGAGCACCTGCTGGATCGCGGATTTCGCAATCTGCGCTGTTTCGGCAGGCCTTTTGGCAAGATGAGCAGGCTCCAGGCACTCGCCGAGCGTGGTCGTGACGGAGCGAGAGTGGAGCTGGTCAGAGGAAACCTGTTGTCTGGCGAAAACTGTGCCGCGGCAACCAAGGATGCTGCGGTTATCTTTCATCTGGCCGCGGGTACGGGAGAAAAGTCCTTTCCTGACGCGTACATGAATTCCGTAGTCACCACCAGAAACCTTCTCGAAGCGTCCCTCCGGCACGGGTGCCTGCGCCGAATCGTCAGCGCGAGTTCCTTTGCGGTCTACACAAATCGAGACAATCCCAGACGTGGATTGCTCGATGAGTCGTGCCCTACCGAAACGCATCCCGGTCAAAGAGACGCTTATACCTTCGCGAAGGTCAAACAGGACGAATTGGTCGCAGACTACGGAAAGCGTTTCGGGATCCCGCACGTCATTGTCCGGCCCGGGTACGTGTACGGCCCCGGCAAGAAGGCAATCACGGGCCGTATCGGGATCGATTCCTTTGGTCTGTTTCTCCACCTTGGCGGATCAAACAGCATACCGGTGACCTATGTCGACAACTGCGCGGAGGCGATCGCGCTGGCCGGATTGGTGAAGGGCGTGGACGGAGAGGTTTTCAATATTGTGGATGACGACCTGCCCTCGAGCCGGCAATTTTTGCGGCAGTACAAGAAAAATGTGAAGCGATTCAATTCCATCTACCTGCCTCACGCCGTAAGCTATTCTCTCTGTTATCTGTGGGAGCGATATTCAAAATGGTCCGAAGGGCAGCTGCCGCCCGTATTCAGCCGCGGGAGCTGGTACACCTTCTGGAAGAAAACGAACTACAGCAATAAGAAATTGAAGGAGCGGCTGAACTGGACACCCAGAATCAGCACCGAAGAAGGAATGAGCCGCTATTTCGACGCTTGCCGCATCGAGGGCAGTGATGCTTAAGATCGGTATCGTGGGCTGTGGCAAAATTGCCGATGCGCATGCCTCGCAAATTCAGCGAATCAAGGGATGCGAGATCGTCGGAGTCTGTGACCGTGAGCCACTCATGGCTCAGCAACTGTATGAGAGGTTCCCGGTCAGGAAATGTTATTCCGGCCTGACCGAACTTCTGAGCGAAGCGAAACCCGACGTCGTTCACATTACGACGCCGCCGCAAAGTCATTTTGCCATTGCCAAGGAGTGTCTCGAAGCGGGCTCGCATGTCTATGTGGAAAAGCCGTTCACGGTATATGAGGAGGAAGCCCGGGAGCTGATTGGTCTGGCAACCGAAAAAGGCCTCAAAGTTACGGCAGGCCACGATGATCAATTCACTCACGTTGCGCGCCGCATGCGCAGTCTCGTCCAGAGCGGGTTTCTCGGCGAAGGGCCCGTGCATATGGACAGTTACTTCTGCTATGAAATCGGGCGTTCGGGTTATTCCGGAGCGCTGCTGGGGGATCGAAATCACTGGGTACGGCGCCTGCCCGGAAGACTGTTACAGAACATCATCAGTCATGGGGTCGCCAGGATCGCGGAGTTTTTAAAGAGTGATTCACCTCACGTAATCGCCCACGGCTTCATCAGTCCCTTTCTCCGGAGTATGGGGGAGAATGAAATTGTCGATGAACTGAGGGTCATTCTCTCGGAGGAGTCCGGGACGACGGCTTATTTTACGTTCTCCTCGCAGATGCGTCCGGGGATCCATGAGTTTCGGATCTATGGAAGCAAGAATGGCCTGGTTGTCGATCAGGACTCGGAAACACTCCTCAAGCTGCGGGGAGCAGGCTATAAGAGTTACCTCCAGATGTTTGCCCCCCGCTTGATATGGCGCGCCAGCACGGCGGGAATTGGCTCACGAATCTCAAGACATTTTTGCGCAATGACTTCCACATGAAATCTGGCATGAAATTCCTGATTGAGAACTTCTACCTGTCGATTGTGGAGGACCGGCCGGTGCCCATTCCGTATCGTGAGATTCTCCTGACCGCCAAAATCATGGATGCCATTTTCCTTCAGCTCGCGAACCAGGAGCCAAACGTTCAGGCTGGACAAATGGCCCTGCATCCAAGTCATCCCCGTTGAGCTGCGATTGGGCATCCCCGGCCCGTCGCGTCGAGCCAATCTGCCGGGGGGTACGATTGGATGCATGCTCTGTAATTGGCTGAGAATTTCGTCTTTTCCGATGTTACGCTCGTTGAAAACGATGTCCGCCCAGACTCGAACGTCGCCGGTCGAGCATTAGGAATGGCCGGCGGAATTTTTCTCTAGACGCCTGATTCGTGAAGCAAACACTCGTGAACAGCAAATCCAATTCAAAAGGAACGTCCGGAAAGAAAATCTGGATTGACCTGGACAATTCACCCCACGTTCCCTTCTTCATTCCAATCAAGGGAGAACTGGAACGGCGCGGCTATACGGTAGTACTGACTTCACGCGATGCCTACCAGGTTTCTGAGCTGGTGGACTTCTATGGCCTGGACTGCAGGAAGATCGGAAAACACTTCGGGAAGAACAAGTTCATGAAAGTGCTGGGAGTGGTTACGCGCGCCCTGCGACTGCTTCCGTTCCTGCTGAAAGAGCGGCCGGATCTTGCAGTGTCTCACGGGTCCCGCGCGCAGATCCTGGCGTCCTCGCTTCTGAGGATCAAGAGTATCGTTCTAGCGGATTACGAATTTGTGCAGGATTTGGTGATCTTTCGCCCCACCTGGGTAATTGTTCCAGAGATCATTCCCGACGAATCTGTAGGATCGCGGAAGAACCGCGTTCTAAAGTATCGGGGCATAAAGGAAGACGTGTACGTTCCTTCCTTTACGGCGAATGCCTCGATCCGGACTGAGCTGGGCTTGACCGAACAAGATATGGTCGTTTCGATTCGCCCGCCAGCCAGCGAAGCACACTACCACAGGCACGAGAGTGACGAACTGTTCGTTACGGTGATGGAATATCTTGAAGCCCAGCCGAATGTCAAAATCGTTCTGCTTCCGCGGAATGCCCGACAGGAAGCCGCGGTGCGGGAGAAGTGGCCGGAATTCATTTCCCGGCGAAAAGTCATTATTCCCGAGCGCGTCGTCGATGGTCTGAATCTAATCTGGTATTCGGATTTCGTAGTCAGCGGCGGGGGCACAATGAACCGCGAGGCCGCGGCCCTGGGCGTTCCCGTTTACAGCATTTTCCGAGGGAAAATTGGCGCCGTCGATCGCTACCTTTCTGACGAAGGCCGCCTGACCCTGATTGAAAGCGCGCAGGATGTTTCTTCAAAAATCAAGCTGGTTCAGAGACGCAACTTTGGTTCGTTCCAGAGCAATGATCGCCCTGCGCTAAAAAACATTGTGGATTACATTGCTTCGATTGTCGATTTGAAGGATCCGAAACTGATTTCATTGACTTCGGCTGATTGAAGCTGCGAGTCGTTTTCCAGTTGGCCGGGTCGTAAGGCTGATTGCACACAGGACACACTCATGAAAATCATGACCATAGTCGGGGCCAGACCAAACTTCATGAAAGCTGCGCCGATTATTGCTGCCATAAACGAACATAACCGGACGGTGGCGAAAGCCGGGACCGGAGACAGGTCCGAGGCCACTATCGAACTGCAACATGTACTGGTCCACACCGGGCAACATTACGACGAGATCATGTCCGGCTCCTTCTTCAGCGACCTGGCTTTGCCGAAGCCCGATGTGCACCTCGGCATCGGCTCCGGCACCCATGCGGCACAGACTGCCGAGATCATGAAGAAATATGAAGAGATTGTGCTGGCCGAGCGACCGGATGTGGTCATTGTCGTGGGCGATGTGAATTCGACGGTGGCATGCGCCCTAGTCACGTCCAAAGTGTCCTTTGACAGTGTCGGCACCCGGCCGCTGATTGCGCACGTCGAAGCCGGGTTACGGTCCTTCGATCGCACGATGCCCGAAGAAATCAACCGGGTTGTGACCGATCACATTTCCGATCTTCTGTTTGTTACCGAAGAGAGCGGATTGACAAACCTGAACAAAGAAGGGGTTCCGGGCGAAAACGTACACTTCGTCGGGAACACCATGATTGACTCGCTGCTGGCATTCCAGGGGAAAGCAGATTCTTCGACCAAACTCGAAGAATTGGGTCTCCGGGCGGATTCCGGACAGAAAGGTGCCGAAGCCAAGATATCGCGTTACGCGCTGCTGACCCTGCACCGACCAGCCAACGTCGACAATCGCGAATCGCTCGATAACATTCTTGCTGGGCTCCGGGACCTGGCGAAGGATTGCCCCATCATCTTTCCGGTTCATCCCCGCACCCAGAAGCGCATCAAGGAATTTGGCATCGATCTCGATTCCTATGGTGCCGACCAATCCGGCTCCCGCTTGCCGCGCGGCATGCGATCGGGGATTCATCTCACTAGTCCTCTCGGTTACCTGGACTTTCTCTGCCTGATGAAAAACGCCTGGATGGTTGTGACCGATTCCGGAGGAATACAGGAAGAGACGACTTGCCTCGGCATCCCCTGTGTGACGGTGCGAGAAAATACGGAAAGACCCGTTACGGTCGAAAAAGGTACCAACATCATCGCTGGCACCAGCCGAGACGGCATTCGAGCCGCCATCCAGACGCAGTTGCACAGGAAAACCGGAGCGACGATTCCCGCACATTGGGATGGTCGGG
Organism: Candidatus Acidiferrales bacterium; assembly: GCA_963723725.1. GTDB lineage: Bacteria > Acidobacteriota > Terriglobia > Acidiferrales > UBA7541 > Acidiferrum. Next base: position 74,765 of record CAVRSA010000002.1, on the reverse strand, counting down.
CAGCAACGCGGATCGTCGAGGTGCTGGTCCGGGTCTGGGCCAAACAACGGCCGTCCCTTCGACCTGCGTTAGTCTAGTCGAGTAGCCGATTGTCGCGCATTTATGCTGAAACAGAATAATTTCGAAAGCGAAACGAATCTGATTGGCCCGCTGCAAAAGCTCCTGGCCTATTGCCGTCAGAATGAATGGGCCGGCTATGATCCGTACGATGCTTTAAACAGCGAACTTCTTCAGAAGCTCCCGGTACTTGACCGAAGGATTCCCCGGATCGCCATGACGCAGGGCCTGAAGGTCAGTCCAGTCAATCTCCGCGGCCTGTTGCGGATCCCCAGGTCACAGAATCCCAAAGCACTGGCGCTATTCTTGACATCGTTTCTCGCTTTGCCCACCGAGCTTCTGCCGGACCGGGAAGAACTGATCAAGGAAATGATCCGAATGATCGCGGCGAAACGGTCTCCCGGTGTTGCCTACTGGTGCTGGGGTTACAGTTTTCCCTGGCAGACGAGGAAGGAACTGGTCCCCACGTGGGCGCCCAATCTCGTCTGTACGACGTTCGTCGCCACCGCCTTACTGGACGTCTACGGGGAAACCGGCGATCCGGCTTGCCTTGGGATGGCAGTCAGTGCGGCAGAGTACATCGCGGACAGACTCTTCTGGGCGAAAGGATCGACAGCGAGTTTCAGTTATCCGCAACCCGGTCTTTCGAGCCAGATTCACAACGCCAATTTTCTTGCAGCGGCTCTGCTCTGCCGAGCAGCCCAGCACAGCGGCGAAACGAGATTCCTCGAGCCCGCTCTGGAGGCGGCGCGCTGCTCGGTCGGGAAACAGAAGGACGACGGTTCCTGGAGCTATGGCGAAGCCCCTAGACAGAACTGGATTGACAATTTTCACACGGGATATAACCTCCGTGCCTTGCGGGCGATCGACGATTCAAGAGGAACGGCTGAATTTGAACCGAATCTGCGCGCGGGTTTCAAATTTTACCGGGATCATTTTTTTTGTGAAGGCGGTGCCGTCAGATACTTTCATGATCACGCGTACCCGGTGGACATTCACTGCGTGGCGGACAGCATCATCACTCTTCTCGCCCTCCAGGATCTCGATCCGGGAAATACGGAGATGGCCCGTTCGGTGTTCCGATGGGCGCTCGATCACCTGTGGGATGACGACGGTTATTTTTACTATCGGGCACTGCGGTGGTACACGATCCGAACGTCCTATATGAGATGGTCGCAAGCATGGATGCTTCTTGCGATGACGAGGCTTTTTTGCGGCAGGACTCCAAAGCCGGTTGACCGGTTGAAGGGTTCTCCCTCCGAAGCAGTCGCGACTCAGACGGAGGTTCGTTGATCGCCATGCTTCCAGCGTATGTTCTGATTACACCGGCGAGGAACGAGGCAGAGTTCATTGAACTCACCATCCAATCTGTCGTAGCCCAAACCGTGCGCCCATTGAAGTGGGTTATCGTGAGCGACGGTTCAACCGACGGCACGGACGATCTGGTCAGAAAATATCAAGCCGAAAATCCATGGATTGAACTGGTGCGAATGCCAGAACGCCGGGAACGTCATTTTGCCGGCAAGGTGCACGCATTTAACGCTGGGTACGAACGGGTCAAGGGTTTGCCATATGATGTCGTCGGCAGTCTCGACGGCGACCTCTCGTTTGACCCCGAATATTTTGCCTACCTGCTCGGGAAGCTCGTCGAAAATTCTGAACTGGGGCTGGTCGGTACGCCGTTCCGGGACGGACTGAAGACGGCCTACGACTACCGGTTTGTAAGCATCGAACACGTGTCGGGCGCGTGCCAGTTGTTCAGAAGACAGTGTTTTGAAGAGATCGGCGGATATAGGCCGGTAAAGGGCGGCGGGATCGATCACATCGCAGTGCTGACCGCCAGGATGAAGGGATGGAAGACGCGGACGTTTACCGAGAAAGCGTCCCTGCATCATCGTCCGATGGGAACGGCAGAGCGTGGCACGCTCAAGGTTCGATTCAAGGTAGGGTGCCTGGATTATGCCTTGGGCGGACATCCCTTGTGGGAGTTGTTTCGCACCTGCTATCAGATGAGCAAACCTCCAATCGTCGTCGGCGGACTCACTCTATTGGCTGGCTACGTTTGGTCCTTTCTCACCCGCGCCGAACGTCCAATCTCTCCCGCCCTCGTGAAATTCCGGAGAGGCGAACAGATGCAACGGCTGCGTCAGTTCCTGTCAGGGAAGGGAAGTTCAGCCAAGTCACAAACAGCGGTGCTTTGAGCCGTATTCACCAGCGGAGCAAGTTCTTCGAACCTGTTCCGCGATCCTGAGCATCGTTTCGGTAATGGGCAACTCGTCGAAGAAATGAAGTTTCAGCAAATAGAAAGCGGAGGCTAGGGCATGGGACCGGGTTCGATCGAAATCAGCGTTAAGGGGAAGTGGGTAAGTGTGCCCGCGTTTGATTTCGACGGGATGACGGTAGTTGTGCGGGGAACGTGGCTCAAGGTCGCGCAGATCCATGACGAGTGGTGGATGGAAACGGAACTGAAAGATCCCGAAGCTCTCGTCGCACAGTTGAAGGAGAGGGGCTCGGATCGCCCACGGGCTGATGTGTTCACGTTCGCCGAGAAACGGCCAGGGTCGCTGCCGAAGTATAGCTATCGAAGGGAGTTCGAGAGTGTCGCGGCTGTCCGGACCTCGAAATTTGACGAGTGGTGGAACGGTTTGCCGCAGGAATGCCGAAAAAACGTTCGCAGGTCTCAAAAGCGCGGGGTCGTCGTTTCCGTAAGAAACTTTGACGACGAACTGATCACGGGAATTATCGGAGTGAACAATGATTCTCCGACGCGTCAAGGCAGGCCCAACATGTATTACGGCCAGAGTTTTGAACAGGCCAAGAAGGATCATTCGGCCTTTCTTGACCGATGCGATTTCATTTGCGCGCACGCCGACAATGAGCTGATTGGATTCCTCAAAGTGGTCTACAAAGGGGACGTCGCGGCGATTCTCAATCTGGCGGTTAAGGCAAGTCAGAATGACAAGAGGCCTGCCAATGCGCTCATCGCAAAGGCTGTGGAACTTTGCGAGAAAAGGGGAGTCTCCTACCTGACTTACGGAATGTATAATTATGGCAACAAACAGGACAGTCCGTTGCGGGAATTCAAGAGCCGCAACGGATTCGAAGAAGTATTGACTCCGAGATATTACGTTCCCTTGACGGGATGGGGGACGCTCGCGATGAAGTTGGGACTGCATCGCGGACTCCTCGGAATTCTTCCGAACAGCGTGATTACTTGGGGCCTGAATGCGCGGTCGAAGTGGTATAATTTCAAGAATTTCCTAAGCCGGTGTAGCTCAATGCTAGAGCGGCCGAATCGTATTCGGCAGACGGAGCGTTCAAATCCTCCCGCCGGCTCCAAAATCTGAGTCGTGAACCAGAACCCACTACCCGAAGAATCACGATCGTTGCAGTCCATCCCCTTCCCGAGTGAATTGAGCTGATATGCCTGGAATCGTTGGTCTCATAACGAAGATGCCGTGTGAACGTGCCCTGCAGCAGTTGCGGCGCATGGTTGACGCCCTTCGCCACGAGTCTTTTTATAATACGGGAACGTCGGTCGACGAGCGTTCCGGCGTGTACACAGGGTGGGTGGCGCGTGCGAATTCCTTCTCAGACGGCATGCCGCTTCGGAATGAAAAGCAGGATGTTTCACTGGTTTTTTCCGGAGAAGAATACCCCGAGCCGGGCACGGCCCGGAGATTAAGAGAAAAGGGACACGGGCTAGCCCTCGAAGGGCCATCCTACCTCGTGCACCTCTATGAAGAGGATCCGACGTTTCCAGCCGGCCTGAATGGAAGGTTTCACGGGATTCTGACGGACGAAACCCGCGGAACCACGACTCTGTTTAATGACCGATACGGGCTGCAACGGATCTACTATCACGAAGCGAAGGATGCATTTTATTTCGCTGCGGAAGCAAAAGCCATTCTCGCCGTCCTGCCCGAGCTACGCAGCATCGACCCCGCCGCAATGGGAGAACTGGTTGCATGCGGGTGCGTGATGGAGAACAAAACGCTCTTCAACCAGATCCATGTGCTTCCGGCCGGCTCGGCCTGGGTCTTCCGCGATGGTGCCATCGAACAGAAAGGATCGTATTTCAAGCCGAAGGAGTGGGAGCAGCAGCAACCGCTCGAGCCCGAAGCATACTACCAGGAGCTGAAGCAGATTTATTCGCGGAACCTGCCGCGTTACTTCAATACCCCAGAACGACTGGGGATGTCTCTGACCGGTGGGTTGGACACCCGCATGGTGATGGCGTGGCACAAGGCCCCGGCAGGATCTCTTCCGTGCTATTCCTTCGGAGGGCCCTACCGCGACTGCCAGGACGTCACTATCGCGCGTAAAGTGGCCGAGCTTTGTGGTCAGCCCCACCAGGTGATTCCCGTTGGACAAGAATTTTTCTCGCAATTTGCCAGGTTCGCCGAACGTACGGTTTACCTGAGCGACGGATGCGCCGACCTCGTTCGCGCCTCGGATCTTTATGTCAATGTGCGTGCTCGCGAGATCGCACCTGTTCGCATGACGGGGAATTATGGCAGCGAGGTTCTCCGTCGGACCAGGCCGCAGCGACCGAATGAGCCCACGCCCGCATTCAAGCCGGTCGATCCGATGCCGGGCCTGTTTCGTCCGGAGATGGCTTCAGAGGTTCAGGCGGCAAGACAGACCTACGCCAATTGCCTGAAGACCAATGCGGCGTCGTTCGCGGTATTTCGCCAGGCCCCTTGGCATCACTACGGGCTTCTGGCGCTCGAACAAACGCAGCTTGGGGTGCGGACTCCGTTTCTTGATAATGATCTCGTACGCACGGTGTTCCGGGCCCCGCAATCCACGCTTGTCAGCAGCGATATTTGCCTGCGATTGATCGCCGATGGCAATGCCGAGTTGCGGCGAATGCGGACAGACCGCGGCCTCGGGGGAGATCAGAACGAGGCGCTCCGGGCCGTGACGCGGGGCTACCTGGAGTTCACGTTCCGGGCCGAATATGCCTATGACTACGGTATGCCCCAGAGAGTGGCGCAAATCGATCACCTGTTCCGGGGGCTTCAGCTCGAGCGGCTTTTTCTCGGCCGCCACAAATTCGCTCATTATCGTGTGTGGTACCGCGACCCGTTGTCTGCCTACGTTCGGGAAATGCTTCTGGATGAAAGAACCCTGTCGCGACCGTACCTGAATCGGAAAATGGTGGAGACGGTCGTCGCCGGGCATCTCAAGGGCAATCGGAACTACACGACAGAGATTCACAAGCTCCTGACGCTCGAGCTCATCCATCGTCTTTTTGTTGATTCGAACTAAATGGACCTCGAACGCGATTCTCGAAAGCCGGATCGAACGAACCCGTTGAAGGGAACACGATCTCCTTCGTTTTTGACGCAAAGGGAAAACTGAGAATGGGAAAGCTGATCGCCACTGTCTTCTTTGTCCTGCTGATCGCCCAGCTGTATCGGATGACGCGAGACGAAGGTGTCAAAACGTCCAAGGCCCTTTGGATTCCCACATACTGGTTTTTCATTGGCCTGACGCGAAACATTACCGACTGGCTTCACATGTCGTCCAGCAGCGGCTCGGAATCCGGTCAGTACATGGAAGGAAGTCCCATTGACCGGACGATTCTGACCATTGTTCTCGCACTGGGCATGATCGTCGTGCTTAGCAGGGCTCACAAGGTCGGCATGATCCTGCGCTCCAATTTTCCGATCATATTGTATTTTTCCTATTGTCTCGTGAGTATCCTGTGGTCGGATTTCCCTGACATTGCACTAAAGAGGTGGTTTAGGGCCTTGGGTGACGTGGCGATGGTCCTGATCGTCCTGACTGATCCGGACTGGGTCGCTGCCATGAGACGCATCCTCACGCGATTGGGAAATGCGCTCATCCCTCTTTCGATTCTATTTTCCAGATGGTATCCGCAGTTCGGCCGCCAATTCAGCCATAACGGAACGATTTATTGGTCAGGAGTCACCGGGGAGAAGAACGAGCTGGGAATGCTCACACTGGTCTTCAGCCTGGCGTCACTCTACTATTTCATGCAGACCTACCGCGAAGACAGAAGCAGCCGCAGGGGCAAGCTCCTGACGGCCTATGCTGCGGTCGTCGTGATGGGAATTTACCTTCTCGTGGGCTCTCAGTCCGCCACTGCTTTGGCTACGTTCTTCCTGGCGGGAATCCCCATGGTCATGACATTCCGATACAAAGTGATGCGACAGCCGATCATTGTCCACTCGATGGTTTTCGGGGCTTTGGGTGTCGCCGCTTCGGCACTCTTCCTCAACATCGGTTCCGGAATGCTGACCGGGCTCGGCAGGGATTCCTCACTCACCGGGAGGACCGCCGTCTGGCACGCCGCGCTGCGCCTTGCGGGCAGCCCGCTTGTCGGAACGGGTTTTGAGAGCTTCTGGCTCGGAGCAAGGTACGACCATATGGCGGATCTTACGCATATGTACCTGAATCAGGCCCACAATGGTTATCTAGAGGTCTACCTCAATCTGGGGTGGATCGGAATCGGATTTCTCGCCGTTTTACTGATTTCCGGTTACATGCGGATTGTCAAGGCGGTCTACTGGATGACACCGGTTGCGAATCTCCGACTCGCGTTCTTCATTTTTGCAATCAGTGAAAACTTTACAGAAGCAACCTTCAAGATCATGAATCCGCCCTGGATCGTTTTGCTTCTGGCAATCATGGCGATCACGGAAATTCCGATAGCCGGAGAATTGCCCCCACCGGCCAATCTTTACAAGGAAGAGTTGCTGAAACCCAAGATCCCACCGGCCAGGTCCCGGGTGCTTGTCGGGAGCGGTCGCTCATCCTACGATCCGACCAGATCTCTCGTGCGGAACCGATAGGCTCCGCTGCCGTAAGAAGTTCTCGATTGGGTTGCCCAAAGGCCAACCGCCTGAGAATACCGGCGCCCGTTTCCCCGATGAACTACACAGGGGATCCTGAAGCTCAGCTGCATTGCTGGAGTAGATTTGAAGCCTTTTGACATCAACGGAAACTTTCAGGCGATTGAGCTCGGCAGCGGGTTGCGTCGGCATGCCGTGCGTGGCGCCGGGGTTACGGTGCTGGCCCAGGGATTGGTATTTTCAGTCCAGTTAATTTCAACCGTTGTGCTAGCTCGTTTGCTGATGCCGTCAGATTTCGGGTTGGTCGCCATGGTCACGACCTTCAGCCTGCTGCTCGTGAGCTTCGGCCAGAATGGCTATGCAGAGGCCGTTATGCAGCGAGAAGCGATGGACCGTTACCTGGCGAGCAACCTCTTCTGGATCACCACCGGCGCAGGACTTCTCCTCGGAATCGTTTTTGCTGCCGCTGGTCCCCTGCTGGCGAGATTCTACGGCGAGCCCCGTGTGGTACAGGTTGCCGCCGTACTCTCGGTAACGATCGTATTGAACAGTCTTCCGGTGGTACACGTTGCACTTCTCAAGCGAGCGCTTCGTTTCTCGGTAACTTCGGCGATCGACATTCTCGCGACTGTGATTGCGGTTGTATCGTCCATCCTCCTGGCCCGGGCCGGATGGGGTTACTGGGCGCTGGTGGCCGCGCTGATTATCCGTCCCGCAGTCCAGGCTCTTGGCGCGTGGAGTCAGTGTGCGTGGCTCCCGAGCTTGCCGCGGCGTGTGGCCGGCACGACCTCCGTGATGCGGTTCGCGATGCATGTGTATGGCCGCTTCAGCTTCAACTACACGACGCGAAACACGGACAACCTTCTTGTCGGATGGCGCTTTGGCTCAGCCCAGTTAGGGTTCTACAAGAGGGCCTATGATATTTTCCTTCTTCCCGTTAACCAACTGCTGGCGCCTGTTTTTGATGTTGTGCTCTCCACGTTAAGCCGGTTAGAGCGAGGATCGCTTGAGTTCCGAAGGTATTTTTTGAACGGGCTGTCGATTCTTGCATTTGTCGGCCTGGGCCTTGGGGGTGTGCTAACACTCGAAGGTCGGGATCTGATTCGTGTGCTGCTCGGCGAAAAATGGGGGCCAGCCGGGACTATCTTCACGTTTTTTGGCCCAGGGATCGGAATTATGCTGATCTATGCAACCAGCGGACTGCTGCACCTGTCGATTGGCAGGCCCGACCGGTGGTTTCGATGGGTCGTATTGGAGTTCGGTGTGACCTTTTTGTTGTTTTGCCTGGGACTGAGGTGGGGACCGGTTGGCATCGCGTCGGCCTGGAGCATCTCCTTCTGGATCCTTTTCATACCGGCATTCTGGTACGCCGGAAAACCGATTCACTTTGGAGTCTCCGCAGTTCTTGCGGTCGTAAGCAGATACATCCTGGCGTCAGTGCTCGCCGGGGGCGCTTCCGCGGCAATCATGCATGAGGCATCGTTTTTGCGAGCAGTGCCAGGTGTCTTGGGTGCGCTCGAGCGGATCGTTTCGACCTCTGCGTTGTTCGCGGTCCTTTATCTTGGAGCAATCATTGTTTTTCACGGGGGACCTGAACCCCTGTACCGTTTTGCGAAACTCTTGCCCGAAATGATGCCGGGCAGAAGGTCTCGCGGGGCATCAGAGGCAGTCGATGTCCAGACAGGTTCTGAAACAGTCGACAGGGACCCAGCCGTTGTGCCTGAAGAAGTGCAATGAGAGCAACCTGCAGGATTGCAACCCAGCCGAGCGCGGTCGCTTCCCGGACGAGTTTCGAATAAAGGCAGGAGTCATTCAATGGAATCTCCGAATCTTCGGTCGAGATTAATAGGCTATCTGCAACGAACGACGACGAAAAGCATCTGGAGGAGACCGATCGCGGTCCACCCGAAGCGGCCACTCATCTCTTTCACCTTTGATGATTTTCCCCGCTCCGCATTGCTGAGCGCCGGCGCCGTCCTGAACCGCCACGGACTTGCGGGAACCTACTACGTTTCACTCGGGTTAGCAGGAAAGGAAACAGCAAGCGGCCAAATGTTCCATATCGAGGATTTGAAGCCTCTTATTGAGCAGGGACATGAACTGGGCTGCCATACCTTCGCCCACTGCGATTCTTGGGCGACAGCGACGCAGACGTTTGAGGATTCAATCCTCGAAAACCGAGAGGCCCTGAACCGACTTTTCCCGTTTTCTGAATTTAAGACATTTTCCTACCCGATCAGTCTGCCCCGCCCGCATACCAAGGCGAGGATTGCTGATTATTTCCTGTGTTGCCGCGGCGGCGGGCAGTCATTCAATACGGGAAAAGCCGATCTGAATCAGCTTTCGGCCTATTTTCTGGAAAAAAGTCGGGGAAACCTGCAAGCCGTCAAAGAGATCATTGACCAGAACAGAGAGGCCTGTGGCTGGCTTATCTTTGCGACGCATGACATCGCGAACAAGCCTACGCCGTTTGGATGCACCCCGGAATTCTTCGAGAGTGTAGTGCAGTATGCCGTGGAGTCGGGCGCGCAGATCGTTCCGGTTGTCGACGCACTTGAAATCCTACACGCCCCAGGCAGCGAAACGGCGAGAAGCAATCGGCCCCGGGTGCGAGCCGAAACCAGAATCGCAATGAAACCCGCCGTTGCCAAGCCTCTGGTCTCGATCCTGATCCCTGCCCACAATGTGCAGGACTGGATAGCGGAAACCCTGCGTTCGGCCAATGCGCAAACCTGGGAACAGAAAGAGATCGTGGTGGTCGATGACGGTTCGACCGACCAGACGCTCGAGATTGCCCGGCAATTCGAATCCGACTCCCTTCGCGTTGTCACGCAGAAGAATTCGGGCGCGGCTTCGGCCCGGAACACTGCATTCTCCCTTTGCCGGGGCGATTACATTCAATGGCTGGACGCCGATGACATTCTGGCTCCGGACAAAATAGCCCGGCAGATGGCGGAACTCGAACAAGTCAAAAGCAAGAGGACGCTTCTTTCTTCCGAATTCGGAAAATTTCTGCACTACTGGCCGCATGCACAGTTTGTTCACACGGGATTGTGGGAGGACCTTTCTCCAACCGAGTGGCTGCTGCGCAAGATGGGGGACAACCTGTACATGCAGACGGCCACCTGGCTCGTCAGCCGTGAGCTCAGCGAGCTGTCAGGCCCCTGGAATACGAGCCTGGTCAACGACGATGACGGGGAATATTTTTGCCGTGTGCTTCTAAACAGCGATGGCACGCACTTCGTGGGTGGGTCGAAAGTGTATTACCGCAGTTATCGAACCAATAACATGTCCTATATCGGCGGGTCGGACAAAAAACGTGACGCCTTGTGGCTGTCCATGCAATTGCACATCGGCTATCTCCGCTCTCTCGAGGATAGTCCGAGGACCCGGGAAGCCTGTGTTGCCTATATGCAGCGGAACCTGATCCATTTCTATCCGGAACGGACCGACATCGTCAGGGCAGCAACGCTCAAAGCGAAGGAGCTGGGGGGCGAACTCCGGCCTCCCGAGCTGTCATGGAAATACGCTTGGCTGAGGAAAGCCTTTGGCTGGAGGGTGGCCAAAAACACGGCATTCCAGATGCGGGAAATCCGGTGGTCCGTGATGAAGTCGCTCGACAAGACGATGGTTCGCGCGAAAAGCCGAAACGAGAGGTTGCCAAGTTCGGAAACCCACCTGGCGCCTGGTCATAGAAAAAATCGACACTGAGATAAAATAGCGCCATGCGCCTGGGGGAGAGGACTGGCACAGGGTTTACGGTCAGTCGCTCCCGATTGCCGATCGGATTTTGGAACACCCTAACCGGTGGACCGGTTTGTTGAACTGATGGTTAACGCTTCGACGGCGTGAAAGGTGACAAATAATGAAAAAGTGTGACATAGCGATCATTGGTGCGGGACCCTACGGCTTGTCGATTGCAGCGCATCTCAAGGCGCGCGGCGTCGACTTCCGCATTTTCGGAACGCCAATGAATTTCTGGCGTACACACATGCCAAAAGGCATGCATCTGAAATCCGAAGGTTTCGCGTCCTCGCTGTTTGACCCGGATGGTGCTTTTACGCTGGAGGTGTACTGCAAGGAAAAGGGGATCCCCTACTCCACAGCCGGTCTCCCCGTTCCGCTCGAGGTCTTCACTTCCTACGGCCTCGAGTTTCAACGGAGGCTCGTGCCGGAGCTCGAGAACAAGCTTGTCACCAGGCTCGAGCGGTCTCCCGAGGGTTTCCAGATCCGGCTCGACGACGGGGAGATGGTAACCGCGCGAAGAGTGGTTCTGGCGGTTGGCTTGACACACTTCGAGCAGGTCCCACCGATGCTGGCTGCACTGCCCGAAGAGCTCGTCACACACAGCTCGAAGCATCATGATCTTGAGCACTTCAAGGGGCGCGAAGTTGCGGTGGTGGGAGCGGGCGCGTCAGCGCTCGACCTGGCGGCCCTGTTGCATCAGGCAGGCGCGCGGGTCCAGGTGATCGCCCGCAAGCCGGCTATTCGTTTTCACGATCCTCCAAAGAAGGAAGGTCCTTCCTGGAGCGAACGCGTCCGCACTCCCATGACGGGAATCGGAGCCGGCTGGAACGTATTCCTCTGCGCCAACGCCCCGCTTGTTTTCCGCCAAATGCCTCAGGAGTTCCGGTTCGAGAAGGTGCGCCGGATTCTTGGTCCAGCGCCTTGCTGGTTTATCAAAGAGCAGGTCGTGGGCAAGGTGGGATTGAATGTCGGGGTCAAGATCACGGAAGCCAAGGTCCAGAACGGACAGGTAGCTCTCGAGCTGACCGATGAAGCAGGCAACCGGAAGACTCTGATGGCAGATCATGTCATCGCGGCAACCGGATACAAAGTGGATCTTGGCAGATTGGCGTTTGTCGATCCCACGCTCCGATCAAAAATTCAATCCGCAGAAAATACCCCGATCCTCTCTTCAAACTTTGAATCGTCTGTTCCCGGACTGTATTTCGTGGGTGTAACCGCCGCCAACACCTTCGGACCGCTCTTGCGGTTCGCCTTTGGCGCCGGCTTTACGGCCCGAAGAATCTCGAAGCATCTTGCTAGATCGGCAGAGCCGAAGGTCGCAGTGAGCGGACGGACGGTAAAAGTCGAGTCAACGGACCAGGATGAACTTGCCATCCGCTGACCTGCAAGAAGACATGAATGGGATGAACCCGCGAGGGAGTACAGGACATCGCTGCCGGAAACGAGCCGCGGTCGGGCTCGTTTCCGTCGCTCTCGAAGTTGCTTGTCCGATCGCGACTGATCAGGAACAGATGTTGTTCGGAGCTTGGCCGGAATGACCGAAGATCCACAACCGATCGTTCGCAAAGCTTTATTGACAGCTACCAACCGGTGGCCCACTCCTTCGCGAATTGCGATTGGATTGGCCAAAGCGGGCTGGCGCGTGTCGGCCATCTGTCCGACGCGTGGACATCCGCTCGTGTGCACGCGTGCCGTCGAGAGAGTATTGCCGTATAGCAGCCTGCGTCCTCTTGAATCCTTGCTGACTGCGATTGAAGCGTGTGCCCCCGATCTGATTATTCCCTCTGACGACCGCGGCGTGCAGCATCTCCATGAACTGCATGCCGAAGCCCGGAACCTGGGGCCAAGAGGAGCGGCGCTCGCCGACTTGATCGAATACTCTCTGGGGCCCTCTGAGAGTTTTGCAATTGTTTCTTCGCGCTGCGAGCTTCTTCGAATTGCATGCGAGGAAGGGGTACGCGTTCCGGAGACAATGCCCATAGGGACAGAGGAGGATCTGAAGTCCTGGCAGACCCGTCAACCGCTTCCCTGGGTACTCAAGGGAGATGGAACGTTCGGCGGCAAGGGAGTGAGGATCGCCCGGACGGAAGGGGAAGCCGGTAAATCCTTCTTGGAACTCAGAAAACTCTTCGGCGCCGCTCGCGTGATCAAGCGGGCAATCATCAACCGGGACCCGTTCTGGCTGCGCCCCTGGTGGCACAACCACAGGCCGGCAGTGAGTGTTCAGTCATTTGTCGAGGGCTCTCCGGCCAACTGCGCATTTGTCTGCTGGAAAGGGGAAATGCTCGGTGTCATTGGCGTTGAAGTAGTAAGTTCCGAAGGGCAGACGGGTCCCGCCGACATCGTACGCGTGGTCGACAATCCCGAAATGACCTTTGCTGCGGAACGGATTGCGCGCCGCTTGGATTTGTCCGGATTCTTTGGTTTAGACTTCATGATCGAGAAAGCCACCGGCCGAACGTATTTGATTGAAATGAATCCGCGTTGCACTCCGCTAAGCCATCTGCAACTCGGACGAGGGCGAGACTTGATTGAAGCGCTCGCGGCTAAACTATCCGACCGGCCGGTACGCGAGACGGCGCCAGTAACTCAGAACGACCTGATCGCGTACTTCCCGCAAATCTGGCAGTGCAAGAGTGAGCTGCTCAAGTCGAGCTTCCAGGATATTCCGCAAGGGGAACCGGCGCTTGTAGAAGACTTGCGTCGGCCCTGGCCTGACCGGAGTCTTTCCTATCGTGCGGTTTCGAAAATGAGCGAGTTTGCGACCGCTCTCAGGCGAAGCCACAGCTACTAACGTTGGGCGATCCGGTCGACGATTATTTTCCCGCCCGATTTCCGGGCAACGCGTGTCATGAAATGAAGTTTCTTGAAACCAAGCTATCCGGTGTTTTCGAAATCCGCCCCGAGCTCGTCCAGGATGAACGGGGATTTTTTGCCCGTTCCTGGTGCCAGAACGAGTTTCGCTCGCACGGGTTGAACGCGAATGTGGTGCAGTGCAACATTTCAAGCAGCCGAAGGAAAGGTACGCTCCGCGGCATGCATTTTCAGACCGAGCCACATCGAGAGACGAAGCTGATCCGGTGCACGCGAGGTTCGATTTTTGACGTTGCACTTGATTTGCGGCCGGATTCTTCGACCTATAAACAGTGGACAGGAACGGTCTTGAGTATGACAAACCATCATATGCTCTCCGTTCCTGAAGGGTGTGCCCACGGTTTTCTGACGCTGGAAGACGATTGTGAAGTGTTCTACCAGATGTCGGAATTCTATCATCCGGAAACTGCACAGGGGGTTCGCTGGAACGATCCGGCTTTTGCCATTGCATGGCCGGGAGACGTGGAAGTCATTTCCCCTCGCGACGCTTCTTACCCGGACTTCCGAGAGCCAAAATGAAATTCTCCGCACAACTGAAGAGCGCAGATTCAGCGGCACTCGGCAGCGAGCTCTACGGGTTTGCCAGCGAACTTTATCCGTTCTGCCGGAGCATTACCGGCGAGGGAATCCGGGAGACACTGCGGAGGATTGGGCGGCGCATCCCGCTCGAGGTGTTCGAAGTTCCTTCAGGAACTCCGGTTTTCGACTGGACAGTTCCGAAAGAATGGAATATCAGCGACGCCTATATCAAGGACAGCTCTGGCCGGCGCGTTGTGGACTTCGAGAAATGTAACTTGCACGTGCTCAATTACAGCACACCTGTCCATGCAAAAATGCCGCTGAGTGAACTAAGACCACACCTTTTTACCCTCCCCGCCCACCCGGACTGGATTCCCTACCGGACTTCCTATTACCAGGAGGACTGGGGTTTCTGTCTTTCGCACAACGAGCTCAGCTCCCTGACGGACGGGGAATACGAAGTCTGCATTGATTCCACACTGAAGGATGGAAACCTGACGTATGGTGAGTGTTTCATACCCGGAAAATCCAGCGATGAAATTCTGATTTCCTGCCATGCCTGTCACCCCTCACTTGCGAATGACAATCTCTCGGGTCTTACCGTTGCGACAGAACTGGCGAGGCAGATCAGCGAGTTAAACTCCGAACATCGTTATTCGTACCGTTTCCTGTTTCTTCCCGGAACGATCGGCGCCATCACCTGGCTGGCCTTGCACCGCGAAGCCGCTCGAGCAATCCGGCACGGCCTGGTTCTGACGTGCATCGGGGATGCTGCCCCTTTCCATTACAAAAAGAGCCGCCGGGGAGATGCGGAAATCGATCGCGCAGTTGCGCACGTTCTTTCGCACGTTTCCGCGGATGCCCGGATTCTGGAATTTTCGCCCTACGGTTACGACGAGCGCCAGTACTGTTCGCCGGGCTTCAACCTTCCGGTCGGATGCCTGATGAGAAGTGTATGGGGAACTTTTCCCCAGTATCATACTTCGGCGGACAATCTGGATTTTATTCGTCCGGAGTATCTCGCGGAATCCTTGCGTATCTGTGCCACTACGTTCGAAGTTCTTGAAAACAACCAGCGGTACCGCAATCTGAACGCCTTCTGTGAACCACAACTCGGGCGCAGAGGCCTCTACCGCCCGACAGGCGGAGATTCCATTGCAAACGAAATCAACGCCCGGTTGTGGGTGTTGAATCTCTCAGATGGAGAGCATTCCCTGCTTGATATTGCGGAGCGTGCAGGTCTGCCGTTCCGATCGGTGCTTGAGGCCGCCCGCCTTCTTCTGGACAATGGCCTGCTCGCGGCTGTCCCCTGAGGCGAGCCAAGTCTGTTCGAGAGAAGTGGCGCATAGGAATCGTCCGGAGCATTCCGGAGCGGGTCTTTTGTCACGACGTCGTAAAATAGAATGAAGCAGGGAAAGGGATTGTATGAAAATTCTTCTGACTGGTCACCAGGGCTACATTGGTTCGGTTGCGGGCCCGTTGCTCGAGGATGCGGGACACGAGGTTGTTGGCCTGGACTCCGACCTGTTTGCCGGTTGTGATTTCGGCGCTGCGCCGGCCGAGATTCCGGGTATTCGCAAAGACCTTCGCGATATTGCCAAAGAAGACTTGAGGGGCTTCGACGCGGTGGTTCATCTGGCCGCACTCTCCAATGATCCGCTCGGCAATCTGGATCCTCAGCTCACCTACGATATCAATCATCTGGCTTCCGTGCGCCTTGCCAAACTGAGCAAAGCAATGGGTGTCCGGCGTTTTGTTCTGTTCAGTTCCTGCAGCGCCTACGGCGCGGCCGGAGAATCGATGCATGATGAAACGGCGACCCTCAATCCGGTAACTCCGTACGCCGAATCAAAAGTATTGGTGGAACGCGATCTGGCACCGCTGGCCGACAACAACTTCACGACGACCTATTTGAGGAGCGCGACGGCTTATGGTGTTTCTCCACGTTTGCGTCTGGATATTGTCCTCAATGACCTGGTCGCCTGGGCGCATACCACCGGCCGGATCCTTGTGAAGAGCGACGGCACACCGTGGCGTCCGATCGTTCATATCCGGGACATTACCGCTGCGATTCTAACTGTGCTTGAAGCCCCGACCGACTTGATCCACAACGAAGTGTTCAACGTGGGCGTTACCGAAGAAAATTACCGCATCAGCGAACTCGCGGAGATCGTGGGAGAGACTGTGCCGGGATGCCGCGTGGAATACGCAGCCGACGGAGGTCCCGACAAACGCTGCTACCGCATCAACTGCGACAAGCTACGACGGGTTTTGCCTGCCTACCAGCCCAAGTGGACCGCCCGCAAGGGAGCCAAGGAGCTCTATGACGCCTACCGTGCTGCCGGGCTCACCTTTGGGGATATCGAAAAAGGACGTTACTTCCGGATCAACCATATCCAGCGCCTCGTCAAAGCGGGGAAGCTTGACGCCTCCATGCGTTGGGCAAATATTGGTAAAAGTCTTCCCTTGGAATACAAGCCGCAATAGAATCCCCGGTTTGGGGACTCTCTCGGTTTGACCTGTCCGCTGTTCTCCGCCGTAACCCATTCTTTTTAAAACCATTACCGCAGTGTGGAGCAACCCCCGCTCTTCGCCATCGGTCTGCCCCGTGGCATGAGGATTGCGAGGTCTCTGCTAGGGAATGTCCCGGGCTGGGGCTCCAATGGCGGTAGCCCGCCTGACAAGGGAGAACTCCTAATCCCTGGACCGTCCGCCGCCCATTGCCAGGTGTCATTGTGTAGACGGGACGAGTTCGCGCCAGAAACCGAAGGCGAGAGAAGCCTGTTGCATCATATTCCCAAGCGTTTTCGAGCGAATCCATTGATTCTGAAAGGGTTACCCTGATGAGCGGCCCGGTTCAAATGACTCGACTGACCTCGGACCTCGAGCGGGATACGGCGTCAGAGCCGTGCCGGTTTTGCGGCGCGACGCTGCGGCGCACGTTCGTTGATCTCGGGATGTCTCCCCTGTGCGAGACCTACCCGGCTGCTTCGGATTTCATGAAGGGAGAGGTCTACTATCCTCTCCATGTCTACACCTGCGATCGGTGTTACCTCGTGCAGCTTGAAGAGTATGAGAAGGCGGAGAATATCTTCACCGACTACCCGTATTTTTCCTCGTATTCGGATTCCTGGCTGGCGCATTGCGAAAACTATTGCGAAACCATGGTCAAGCGGTTCGGCCTCAACCAGCAGAGCTCTGTCGTCGAAATCGCGAGCAATGACGGGTACTTGCTGCAATACTTCGTTCGCCGTCAGGTGCCGGTACTGGGCATCGAGCCCGCCGCCAATGTCGCCAGGATTGCCATCGAGAAAGGCGTCCCGACGCTGGTCCGGTTCTTCGGTACGCAAGTCGCGAAGGAACTGGTAGCCGAGCGAGCGGAATCTGATCTGGTTCTCGGGAACAACGTTCTTGCGCAGGTTCCCGATCTCAACGATTTCGTCGAAGGTTTGAAGATCCTGTTGAAGCCCCGGGGAGTTCTCACCCTTGAGTTCCCTCATTTGCTGAAGCTGATTGAATGGAATGAATTCGACACGATCTACCACGAGCACTTTTCCTACTTTTCGCTGCTGACGACCGTGCGCATACTTGAAGCGCATGGGATGAAAGTGTTCGACGTGGAAGAACTTTCGACCCACGGAGGTTCACTCCGCGTCTATGCATGCCGTACCGAGAATACGAGTCACGAGATACAGCCCGGCGTGGCCCGGCTGATCGAAACTGAAAAAAGGGCTGGTCTCGGTTCGCCCGAAGGTTACGCACGCTTCGCCGAACAGGTGAAGGAAACGAAATTCGCATTCGTTGAATTTCTGCTCTCGGCCGCGCGACAGGGCAAGAAGGTAGCTGGCTACGGCGCGCCAGGCAAGAGCGCTACGCTACTTCACTACTGCGGAATCGGCAAGGACCTGATCGAATTTACCGTAGATCGCAGTCCCCACAAGCAGGGGCGATTCCTGCCCGGAAGTCATATCCCGATCTTTCACCCGGACCGTATCCGGGAGGCGCAACCGGACTATGTCGTCATCCTGCCCTGGAATCTAAAAACGGAAATTATGGAACAGTTGGCATACATCCGGGAATGGGGCGGCAAGTTTGTCGTGCCGATTCCTAAAGTCACAGTCTGTTAGGCGAAGGAGCAACCATGAAAGTCGTACTGTTTTGTGGCGGTGCCGGGATGCGATTGAGGGGCTACTCGGAAGATGTTCCGAAGCCCATGGTGACGATCGGTTCGCGGCCTGTGCTGTGGCATGTGATGAAGTATTACGCACACTTCGGCCACAAGGACTTTATTCTCTGCCTTGGCTATCAGGCCAACGTGATCAAGAACTACTTTCTTGAATACGAGGAATCCGTTTCGAATGATTTCGTGCTCTCACAGGGTGGCCGGAAACTGGAATTCATGCAGAGGGACATTGACGACTGGACGATCACTTTCGTGGATACCGGGATGCGTTCGACGATCGCAGACCGGCTGCGCCTGGTAGAGCCGTACCTGAACAAGGAAGAGATGTTTCTGGCCAACTATAGCGATGGTCTCACAGACTTTTATCTGCCGCAGATGATTCAGGAATTTTCCCGCCGTGATGCTTACGCGTCGTTTCTTTCCGTGCAGCCCCGATCGAGCAGTATGGACACCGTCCAGATGAACGAAGACGGTGCGGTCCGCACCATTCGACCCATGAAGGATTCGAACATCTGGGCAAACGGGGGCTACTTCGTACTGCGGAGAGAGATTTTTCGCTACATCAATCCGGGTGAAGAACTGATTTATGAGCCCTTCCAGCGCCTGATCTCGGAAGGCAAGGTCTGGTCTCACCGCTACGACGGTTTCTGGCAGTGCATGGATACTTTCCGGGACAAGCAGATTCTTGACGAACTCGATGCCTCGGGCGCTGCCCCGTGGCGATTGTGGAAAAACGGCCGACCCGCCGCAGGAATTGTCGCGTGATCCAGCTGGGCATTCAGAGCAAGGGCACAGATCCCCTGACCGTGCTCTGCCTCGGGGCACACTCGGATGACATCGAGATCGGTTGTGGCGGAACACTGCTGCATCTCAAGAAACTGCATCCGCGCGTGAGGTTTCACTGGGTCGTGTTGAGCGCTGCCGGTGCGCGTCGTGAGGAAGCGAGGAAGGCCGCCGAACTGTTTACCTCGGGTTGTGACAGGGAGATTGTCCTAAAGGGCTATCGGGACGGCTACCTTCCGTACGAGTCGAGTGAGGTGAAGGATTTTTTTGAGGAACTGAAAGGCCAGGTGAATCCCGATGTCGTTTTCACTCACTGGCAGGGGGACGCGCACCAGGATCACCGGCTTCTGTCTTCCCTCACCTGGAATACCTTTCGAAATCACCTGATCCTCGAATACGAGGTTCCGAAGTACGATGGCGACATGGGACGGCCGAACGTTTTCGTGCCCCTCGATGAACCGCACTACCAGAGCAAGATCGAGTATCTGTTTGAAGCATTTGCCTCTCAGCGGGTCAAACGGTGGTTCGACCGCGAGACGTTTATGGGCTTGATGAGGATTCGCGGGATGGAATGCAACGCCCTGACGGGATACGCCGAAGCGTTCCATTGCCGCAAGTTGGTGCTATGAACAGATCGACAGAACGACAGTCTGCAGGAGAGAAAGCGCGATGAACATCTTTTTCGATTCCCAGCTGGACGATGCGAAACGACGCCAGGAGTTGTACCGCGGATCGCTGCTTGTGTACTCTCCGTCCCCCTCGGCAGTGAAGCTTTGCGAATTTGCGCGTGGCCTGGTTGAAGAAGCGTTTCATCCGCACGATCCCCGGACCATTCACGAGAACATGCCAGTCGAGCGCTGTGTGGAAATTCTGGCCAGCCTCAAGCCAAAATTCATCCATCATCCCACGTCCAAAGAGCTGATCCAGGGAATGCTTGCCGAGCGCGGTTGCGACCCGGAGAAAACGTACTTTGATGTACCGCGTTTGCGCACCGCCTTTCCCTCTGATTATTTGTCATCCGGCATCGCCTACGCATTTCATCCCCATCGTGACACCTGGTACTCCGCGCCCAATTCCCAGATCAACTGGTGGATGCCGATTTACGAAATATTTCCGGAAAATAGCATGGCTTTCCACCCGCGCTACTGGGATGAATCTGTGCGGAACAGCTCGAACACGTACAACTACTACACCTGGAATCGCAACTCCCGGCAGAATGCGGCACAGCACATTAAATCGGATACGCGGGAACAACCACGGCCGCTCGTCCCGCTTGAGCCTGATCCGCAGGTGCGGGTGCTCGCCAGGGTAGGCGGCGCGTTGCTTTTTTCGGCGGCACAGTTGCACTCGACCGTCCCGAACACCTGCGGGGTGACCCGCTTCAGCATCGATTTTCGGACGGTTCATCTGGACGACGTCCGGAGCAAGTCCGGGGCGCCGAACATCGACTCAGCCGCTACCGGCACTACCTTGCGGGACTACATCCGGGCGAAAGATCATGCGCACCTTCCCGACGATGCAGTGGCGCTGCACTTCGACGGTACAGAAGCCGAATTTACGCCTTCCCCTTCCTCTCCGCAGACCGACCCCGTGGGGCGGTAGGGTGAAATGAATACTGTCGTATTTCAGGGGACGGGCGAGATGGTCGGGATCGAATGGATACTGGGAGGCAGGGAATGAATCAGACTGCAGGCAAGCAACTTTATGCACTGGGTTTGCAGCAACCACGTTGGGCGTACTTCCAGGGAGCGGTCCGTCCCTGGGAAGAGGCCACCCTGCACATCTCCTCTGAAGCGGTGAACCGCGGCCTCAACGTATATGAAGGCTTGAAAGGGTATTGGCAGACGAATGAGGAAAAATTCGGCATCGTCGAAATGCGACGGCACTATGAAAGACTCGTTCGCTCGGCAAAACTCCTGCACATTCCCGTTCCCGTTACCTTCGAGCAATTTCGGGACGCTTCGAGAGAATTGGTGCGGGCCCTCTATGAGCCGGACAAGGATATGTGGATTCGTGCGACATTGTTCGTTGTCGAAGGGCACTGGGGAGAGGGCACGGTCGCGGATCTTTTCCTGACTGCCTACCACCAGGGCAAACAGGCGCCGTCACCTGTGAGCGTCGGGGTCAGCACCTGGCAGCGGTCGAGTGACATCAGTTTGTCGCCCCGGATCAAGACCAGCACAAACTACCAGGTCGCGCGGCTCGCACGCATCGAAGGAAAAAAGCGCGGCTTTCCGGAGATGATTCTGCTGAACCAGTACGGCCGCGTGGCCGAAGCGACCGGCGCTTGCGTATTGCTGGTGCGCGATGGCTGCGTCATCACACCGCCAGCAACCGAAGGCCGGCTCGAGAGCATCACGCTCGAAATCGTTCGCCGGATCTGCCACTCGCTGGCCATTCCATTTATCGAACGGCCAGTCGACCGGACCGAGCTTCATATTGCGGACGAAATCCGCCTGGTCGGCACCCTGGCCGAACTTGCCCCGGTAACCCGTGTGGACGAGTACGAGTTGCCGCAAAGTTCGCCGCTGACGGATATGATCGCCGAGACCTTCTGGGCTGCAGTCCGCGGGGTAACGCCACATCCGGCTGTCGACTTGACGTTTGTGTAGTAGGGCGTTCGCCGTGGTTGACGGAAAAACTTGATCGAGGGATTCGAGCAGACTGATGAATGAGGAATTAAAAGAGCTATACAAGTATCGCGAGCTTCTGTACATGATCACCTACCGCGATATCAAGGTGCGGTACAAGCAGTCGATCATGGGCTTTTTCTGGGCCATCCTGATGCCCATCCTCATCGTCATGTCGGGCGTGGTGGTGCGCTATGGGTATTCGATGGTTGCGCATACTCCGCTGAAAACCGGTGATATCGCGAGTCTCGCCGTTCGATCGGTCCCGTGGGCCTTCATCGTCTCCAGCATCCGGTTTACCTGTTTCAGCCTGACCGGCAACCGTGACCTGGTCGTCAAGATCTATTTTCCCAAGGAAATCTTCCCACTGGCGGCCGTGCTGGCCTGCCTTTTCGATTTCGCTGTCGCCTTACGCGCCTTGTGATCTTGCTGATGGTGTTTAAGGTCGGCGTGAGTATCTATCTGCTCTGGGTTCCCGTGCTACTTGCTACCATGGTCCTGTTCTGCGTCGGAGTCGGAATGATCCTGTCTGCGGCCTGTCTGTTCTTCCGCGACGTGAAGTACATTGTGGAAGTCTTCCTGACTTTCGGAATTTTCTTTACCCCGGTTTTCTATGACATGCGCATGTTTGGCGACAATGCGGAAAATGGCTGATGCTGAACCCCGTGGCCCCACTGCTCGATGGCCTGAGCAGCTGTATCGTCCGCCATGAATCTCCTGACGTCCACTGGTATCTGTACAGTCTGGTTTTCAGTCTGGTTGCTTCGCTGGGCGGGTTTTCTTGTTTAAGCACCTGGAGCCCGCCTTTGCAGAGAGCATCTAATGGAAACGTCTCATGTCTGACATCGCGCTCCGCATGGAGCATGTCTACAAGAAATTCCGGAAGGGCGAAGTCTATAACTCTCTTCGCGATTTGATCCCCGCCCTCACCGGCAGGATGTTCCGCTCGCAGGAACTCGATACCGGCGACAAGCGCGAATTCTGGGCGCTGCAGGATATTTCGTTCGAACTGAAGCGTGGCGAATCTCTTGGTATCGTCGGACGCAACGGCGCCGGGAAAAGCACCGCACTCAAGATCCTGTGCCGCATCATGAGGCCCACGAAGGGCCGCATGATCGTCAATGGCCGTCTTTCTGCCCTGATTGAGGTTACCGCCGGTTTCCATCCCGATCTTACCGGCATGGAGAATATCTTTCTTCACGGCACGATTCTCGGCATGAGCAAGCGCGAGATTCAATCGAAACTCGACCAGATCATCGCGTTCTCCGGAATTGAAGAATTCATTGACACGCCGGTAAAGCGCTATTCCTCGGGGATGTACGCACGCCTGGGCTTTTCCGTTGCAGCCCATGTTGATCCCGAAGTGCTGATCGTCGATGAAGTCCTGAGCGTCGGTGACTTCGTTTTTCAACAGCGCTGCATTGACCGCATTCGCTCGATCGTCAAGGGTGGAACCACCGTCCTGTTCGTTTCGCACAACCTCAAATCGGTAAGCGAAATCTGTCAACGCGCCATGCTGCTCGAGCAGGGCAAAGTAGTGACGATCGACAGCGCCGACGAGGTCATGCGGAGATACCTCAGTGGCGGACCGGCGGCAAATATCCCGCACGGAAAAAAAGTCCGTCTATGTCAGCAAAGTGACCCTGCGCGACCGTTTCGGTGAACAATCCACGTTTGAGTCCGGAGAAACTGCCTGGGTGGATGTCGAAGTAACGGCGCGCGAAGCGGTCCAGAAACTGGCCGTTGTCATCTGGTTCGCGGACGATTCGGAGCGCATCATTTTCCATACTTCGACTGAGCGTCTCGGCTCTCCTGCGTTCTCCCTGCAACCAGGGGGAACCTACCGCTGCACCTTCGAACTCAGCCTGAACATTGCCCATGGCACGTTTCATCTGGTGACTGAAATTTACCGTTACGACATTCAGAAAAGCTACGACCGGTTCGAACCGAGTCCGACAATGTTTATTGGCACCACGATTGGCCGTGGGTGGTTCAGTCAATTGTTTCCCCAGGCTTCTCGAGTCTGAAACCATCGCTCCCTCCACCCAATCCTGCGAAGTTTAATCAAGGAGAACTATGATCATGGAAAGACCCGCTGGCGATGTCCAAATCTGGGACAAATGGAACTCCACATACCGCATTGGGCGGCTGGATCAGCCCTCCAAGGTCCGGTTGCGTGAAATTCTGGCAATGATGGCCCACCTCAAAATTCAAGGCGCCCGAATTTTGGAGGTGGGTTGTGGCACAGGCTGGCTAAGCGACAAGCTGAGCGAATTCGGCAAGGTTACGGCCTGCGACCTCGGCAGCAAGATTATCGATCTCGCGCAGACAACGTACCCCCAGGTTGATTTTCGCTCCGGCAACATTCATACCCTGGATCTCGAGGCGAATTCGTTTGATGTGATTGTCACTTCGGAGGTCTTGTCTCACGTTGCCGACCAGCCTCTTTTTATGCGCAGGCTGGCCGAGCTCCTGAAGCCAGGAGGTTTCCTGCTCCTGACTTCCCAAAACAAATTCGTTTTCGAGCGCACCGCCGGAATCTCTCCGCCGGATGGCTGGATTCGGCGATGGGTTACGATGAAGATGCTGAAGAATCTGCTTCGCGAGGATTTCAGGATTCGATCTGCCACTACACTCGAGCCCGAAGGGCACATCGGCATCCTTCGCCTCGTCAATTCCGCCAGACTCAATTATTATTGCAGCGCGGCGTTTGGCGCAGAACGTGTGAAACGAGTCAAGGAAAAAGCCGGTTTCGGCCAGTCGCTTTTTGTTGTGGCCACTCGACGCTAGGAAACCCGCCGAGATTCTGACCCCTCGCCGAACCAACCATGTTCTCTCACCATCCATCTTGTCGTAGGGTCAGAATCACGCGGCTCGGGGCCGGGGACAGTAGGTAACGACCCTCAGTTTCACGCTTTGAGGTTTCAGCAACCGGTGCACACGGCGGAATGACGCTACGTGCCAAGCATGCCAATCCATCACAAGACAGGTGAAGCCCAGCCGGAAACGCGCAAGCACGGTCCACGCGTTGCTCTTGTCACCCCGTATGACGGAGGAAATCTGGGTGACGCTGCCATTCAGGACTCCATGATCTCCAACCTTCGACTGCGAATGCCCGATGTGCAGTTCCTGGGCATCACTCTCAATGGGGATAATTTTGTAACACAGCACGGCGCGACCGTAACATTCCCGCTTCTGGCGTCAGGCCTGTCATCCCGCAACGGGTTCCGGGGGAGTTCCCCGCAGCAACCTGGAGCAGTGGCCCATCCGGGTGCAGCGTCAGAACCACGTGTCCGGAAAACACGAAATCCTGTGCGCTGGGCGCTTGCGAGCATTCCGGGACTGGTGCCGTTTTTGAAAAAAGCGCGGACGAGCGTGACCGCGGTCGGCCGCGAGATCGCCCATTCCTACGAAGGTTACCGGATCCTGCGTACGCAGGATGTCCTGCTGATTTCCGGTGGTGGCCAACTCGATGAAGAGTATGGCGGACCGTGGCGGCTGCCCTTCACGATCTTCAAATGGACTTTGCTCGCGAGGCTGGCAAGAATTCCCTGCGCCATGGCCAGCATTGGCGCCGGCAAAGTCACCTCGCCGACTTCGCGCCGGCTGGTGGCGATGGCAGCCCGGATGTGCTCGTACCGGTCCTTTCGCGAGGAGAAGAGTAGAAGGATCGTCGCCGGTATCTTCCCGCCAGCGATCAACGATTCTGTTGTGCCCGATCTCGCGTTCAGTATGCCGGAATCGAATCTTCCCGCAAGCCTGGGAGTCATTCGAACGATGGCCCGTGGTCGGCCTGTCGTGGCGCTGAGCCCGATCGCCTACGGGAAGCCAGTCAATTGGCCGACTCCCGACCGCGCTCTTCATGAACGTTACGTCCAGCAACTCGCGGACATCCTCCGGCGGCTCTCCGCGCTCGGATACTTTACCGTTGTTGTCTGTTCATCGCTCGGCGATGACGAAAGCGTGATCCCGGAAATTCTTGAGCGCCTGGACGGGGAAACCAAGCACAGCCTTGAAGGACAGATCTACTTTCCGGCCATCAAGACGTGGCGTGACCTTGTCACCGTACTGCGGGATGCCGATTACCTGATTGCCAGCCGTCTTCACGGCACGATTCTTGGATTTCTGTCGCGCACACCTGTCATTGCGATCTCGTTCGATCCCAAGGTGGATTGGGTCATGGAAGATCTGAAGCAAACCGATTATTTGCTGCACATCCGTGATTTCACCGCGGAAGCGACGCTTGACGCGCTCGGCCGCATCAAGGCAGACAGGAATGCCGCCATTGAGCACATCGTTTCTTACCGGAAAGACATCATTTCCAGTTCCGCTTCTGCGCGACAATACGATCTCCTTGCAGGGCTCGCCCTGAAGCATTACCAGTCTCATCCTTAAGAGGAAATAACGTGGAATCCACTCCGCTGGTCAGCGTCGTCACGCCTTTCTACAATACCCAGGACTACCTTGCCGAATGCATCGAAAGCGTCCTGCGCCAGACGTATACGAACTGGGAATACATACTTGTAAATAATAAGAGCACCGATCGATCGAGCGAAATCGCCCAGCACTACGCATCCCGGTTCCCGGAAAAAATACGTCTCTACCATACCGAAAAATTTCTTACCCAGGTGCAGAATTACAATTTCGGACTTTCTCTCATCTCCCCCGACAGCAAATATTCGAAGGTGGTGCAGGCCGACGACTGGATTTTTCCCGAATGTCTCACCAGCATGGTCGAGCTCGGCGAAGCGCACCCGAAAGTCGCAATTATTGCTGCCTATGAACTTGAAGGGGATCACGCCTCTCTCGGCGGTTTGCCCTATCCGAGTCCCGAGGTTCCGGGCTGGGATATCGGCCGGCTTTATTTTGAGAAAAATATCCCCTTGTTCGGCACTCCCACGTCGATCCTCATGCGTTCAGAAGTGGTCCACGAGCGGAACCCGTCCTTTTATGAGGAGC
This sequence comes from Candidatus Acidiferrales bacterium, assembly GCA_963723725.1. Classification (GTDB taxonomy): domain Bacteria; phylum Acidobacteriota; class Terriglobia; order Acidiferrales; family UBA7541; genus Acidiferrum. The sequence goes on along the minus strand of CAVRSA010000002.1, from coordinate 48,186 downwards.
GGTACGCACCGTTTGAGGATTCTCACGTTTGCTTCGATCTTCTTCGAACCTGGAATTTCGGGTTTGTTCATCAGGTGCTCACCTATTCGCGCCGGGACAATGAATCCATTCTTTCCGGGATCCGTCCCTACCGTTTCGAGTTGTTTACCCGCCTGGCAAAGGTGATTGCCCACGGCAAGTACTATCTCTCCGAAGAGGAATATCCAGCCTATTTAAAGAGTGCCGAGGACGAATATTTTTTCTTTCTCGGAAGATCCGCATTACAGGGGAAAGGTACTGATTTTTGGGAATTTCACCGCAAGCGCCTGGCTTCGATCAATTACAAGATTGATTCCGTGTTCCTCGCGAAGTGGGTCTCGCTCGTCCTGCTCGACGACATCGGAAATCCAAAACGTACTCTCGAATATCTCTGGCCCCGCAGAAAAAGGCTATTCTCGGCTTTCTCCCGGTTTATCGGCACATTGCGCCGTTTGTTCACCCGGAAGCGTCGCTCTGAAACGCCTGAAACATGGCTGGCGCCCCGCCCGTAAGGGCCTGGCGATGTCCGGTGCCAGCCATTCGTGTCGCACTTTTTTAAATTCCACAGGCAGCTAGTCACTGTCATGCCCCCGTTCCTCCATCATCTACTCCACCCCGTCAAACTGGCATGGAATGAACGGATCGCTCTGTTTTGGCCGGTTTGGCTGGCCATCACAGCGTTTGCCGTGATGCTGACCGTCCGGATTATCCCAGGCGGGAAGGGAATCGTGCGGGAGCCGATTCGAGCCGGCGAGCCTCACAGGTCAAGCGGATCTTTCCTTGCAATCGGTTTTCTACTTCTGTTTTTGACCTGCTACATTCTAGGCACGCTCGTCTGGGAAGATTTCACGTACTATGACGACTCCCATTTTACGAGTGAAACCTTAGCCGGCCACAATAACGCTCCGCAGATCTCCCCGGAAGTCGGGCGTTTTTGGCCACTTGGCTATCAGGAATTTAATTTCGTCCGTCATTTTACTCAATCGATTACTGGCTACCATGTCTTGCGGGTGGTGGAGCTTCTTCTCCTGTGCGGGATTCTCCTGGTTTTTGACAAGGAGCTAGCTGTTCCGGCCCGCGTGGCTCTCGTCCTTCTGCTGCTCATTACCCCCAGCATGATGATCAGCTTCACCGGTCTCATTTATCCGGAGGCCAACCTCGTCTTTTGGTTTGCCTGCTTTCTCTGGTTTGTTCAACGGTTCGAACGCACTCATTCCGTCGCTTGGGCAGCGGGAGCAGTCGTCTCCGCGCAGTGCCTGCTGTATTACAAGGAAACCGCATTTCTGCTGGTCTTGGGGTTCACGGTCGGGCAGCTGGTCTTGCGAACGAGGAAGGTGGGAGACGAGGGTTGGGATCTTGATCGCCTGAAGGACCCCGAGACCCGGTTGGATATTTGCGTGGCCCTGCTGATTGTGCCCTTTTTTCTCTACTATCTCGCGGCAATGTTTCCGAAATTTCACACAAGCTATGCGGAAAACTTCAGACTTTCACTGCCGCAGGTGGTCGCGGCTTACTTCGCCGTCGACCTTCTGGCGTGGGTGTTTGTCGTTATCTCGCTCCTCAGAGGGTACCGGATTCTCAGACGACAGACGGTACCTTCCGTTTTCTGGGACGCGCTCGCCCTGGCCGGTCTGCTGTACTTCGCCGGGTTCCTCATCCTGCGCATGGCCACTGCCTACTATCTCGCTCCGGTGGATCTGATCGCGGTACTCTACCTTGGGCGTCTTGCATTCCTTTCGCTAGAGAGCTGGGGCCCCTGGCCCAGGCTGTGTGCAGGCGCGCTGCTGACGCTTCTTGTTTTTCAGGATCTGTCCCTCTCTACCTTCCGCATGTATGAGAGAAAAAATGTCATCCACAGTAAGGCGGAGATGGGACGGGCCATCAAGGAACGCTATGACCGCGATCCGCAAAGTGTGAAGAGGCTGTTTTTCCCGTTTGCCAGTCCTTTTTTCGTCTTAGAATTTGCTTCCTATCTGAAGTATCTTGGAGTGCCGATAGAGGAATGGAACAGTCCGGTTCCAGGCAGCGCTGTTCTACTGGTCGGCAAATCCGTGCATAAGGACGGGCCGTGCGGATATCGGTCTTTTGTGTGCCATCCTGCGGATACTCCCCGGCCGGGAGACCTGGTGGTTGTGTTTCCCGATGATTCAAAAAGCAATGCGGAGTGGAACTCGTTTCGACCCGACGGTTCGTCACAGGTCGTCTCCTACGAACCTCGTCCCGAGATCCCTCGATGGCTCGAGCCGTTTGCCGATCATCTGCATGTAGTTTCGCCAGTCTTCCCGCTGGTCGAACTCCCGGAGGCCTGGCTGAAGGCTTCAGTAAGCGTCTGGCCGTAAAGCCAGCTGAATCTCTTGAACCTCGACCGTGAAACGAAACCCGCGACCGGCAATCCGACAGTGAAAACATTGGCATCGAAGGCTCCCGCCGTAGTGATCGTGGCTCCCCCGTGGCCGCGAGGCGGTACTGCCCGGGTCATCGAGAACCAGGTTGAGTTTTACCGAAGCAGGGGATTTACGACGGCAATCGTGTGTGTGCCGTATCACTGTGCGTTTGTTGAGGCGCATCCGGGTTGGGAAGAGATCAAGACCGGTATCGGGGAATTAGGAGCGGACCGAACTTTTTTTGCGGCAATTGACGAGCGGAGATTCCGGACCGCAAAGTACACGGCGTGGGTGAAACAGGGATTCCGCGGCACCGCACTTGACTGGATTGTGTTTACCGCGGGCGCAGTGCAGTTGCCGCATGAGGCCACACGTTTCCTCGATGAATCGCGGGTAGCTCTCGTTCACGCCAATCACGTCTTTACCGTCGGTTTTGCAGAGCGTCTGATAGGGCAGGTGAGCCGGTCCGGCGCGCGCGTACCCATGCTCCTTGAAACCCATGACATTCAGGCTCTCGCTCTCGAGGATAAGGGCGAGATAAATCCATGGACACATTCAGTCGACAGTCGCGAGCAGTTGATCCGCTCCGAGCTCTCCTACCTCAAGAAAAGGAAAGTGCTGGTTCACTGTTCGGTGGACGATTTCGACTTCTTCAAGAAGCGCCTGCCGGACACGCGGCACGTACTCGCGATGCCGACGATTGATGAAGCGTTCGTCTCAGGCGTAGGTGATGTCGGCGAAAGCTCGACAGGAGCGGTGGATCTGCTGTTTGTCGGCCAAAGCACTCATCCCAATCGGGCCGCTATGAAATGGTTTTTTGACGAAGTGTGGCCGCTGGTTGCTGACCGCGGTTACAGTATCAAGATTGTCGGGCAAATTGACATGTTGGTGCGCAAAGACCTGCCAGAGATCTACAACGCGCATCGCACTTCTTTTGTCGGGCCGGTCGCGGAGCTTGCTTCCTACTATCGTGCCGCACGATGCGTGATAGCCCCCATGGTTTCAGGCACCGGCATCTCGGTCAAGACGATTGAAGCACTGGCCCTCGGAAAGCCGTTCGTCGGTACGCGCAAAGCCTATCGGGGCATGCCAATCGACCGGATTGCCGAGACCGGGCTTGAAGCAGCAGACACTCCCCATGAGTTTGCCAATGCCATCGTACGTACTCTCGCCCAGGTCGAGCGTGCCGGCGAAATCAGCCGGAGTGCCTACGACCTACTCTTCTCAAAGCGGGCGGCTTTCAAGTCGCGCGATGAAGCCTTGAGGCTTTTAACCGTAACATGAGTTTCTGATTGCATTCGTCTACCGGACTTCATGAACATCACCGTCATCTTGTGTACCTATAATCGCTGTCAGAGCCTCAGGAAGGCGCTCGATAGCGTTGCCCGCCAGGTTCTTCCCGAATCCGTTACCTGGGAAGTACTGGTGGTTGATAACAACTCACGCGATCAGACCCGCGAGGTCGTAGAGGATTTCCGTAGTCGATATCCGGGCCGGTTTCGGTACCTCTTTGAGGCGCAACAAGGATTATCCCGGGCTCGCAATGCGGGAATCGGTCAGGCGCAAGGCGAGATCGTCGCCTTCATGGATGACGACGTGACCGTCGATCCGGGGTGGCTGCAAAATCTCACTCGGTCTTTCGCCGGAACTGAATGGGCTGGCGCGGGCGGTCCGGTTCGCCCGCCGCAGGATTTCAAACCGCCTCGATGGTTGACTCTTGGCGGCGAGATGGATCTGGGCGGGGCCCTCGCTCTGATCGATTTCGGAGAAGTACCGGGCGAGCTCCAAAAACCGCCTTACGGCACAAACATGGCGTTTCGCAGGAGCATGTTTGAAACCTACGGCACTTTTCGCCCCGATCTCGGGCGTTGCGGAAACAATCTGCTGAGCAACGAAGATACGGAGTTTGGGAGACGCTTGCTGGCGGCAGGAGAACGTTTGCGCTATGAGCCCGCGGCTGTCGTTCACCACCCGGTACCCACGGAACGCGTCAACAAGAAATATTTCCGTACCTGGTGGTTCGACTACGGGCGGGCACGAGTGCTCGAACGCGGCAATCGCCCGGCGGTGTTTGGAATTCCTCGGCAATTGTTAAGTCTCGGAAGTCTGATACTGCGTTATTTAACGGTACGCGTCTTGCGGTGGATGATCACGCTCGACCCTCCGCGTCGCTTTTATAATAAATGTCAGGTCTGGCTGACGGTCGGAGAGATTGCGCAAACCTACCGGCAATTCCTTCTAGCGGACCGCGCTGCTCCCGAGCCGTCGCAGTCGCACTAGGAGCTTTGCAAGTCTACTCTATGGACGTAACTGTCATTCTGTGCACCTACAACCGCTGCCAAAGCCTGGCCAAGGCTTTAGAGAGTGTTGCCCATTCAGAAATGCCGGAGTCCGGTTCCTGGGAAGTCCTCGTAGTCGATAACAACTCGAAAGACGCGACCCGCAACGTCGTCGCGGAGGCTGCCGAACGATACCCCGGACGTTTCCGATACTTGTTTGAGCCGCAGCAGGGCAAGTCCTACGCACTCAATGCGGGCATCCGTGAATCTCACGGAAAGGTATTGGCATTCATGGATGACGACGTCGTCGTGGACTCCCACTGGCTGCAGAAACTTACCGCGATTTTTGAGCAAGCAGGCTGGGAGGGCGCCGGAGGGCGCATTCTCCCGGAAGGATCATTCGTTCCCCCCAGGTGGCTGTCGGTCGATGGTAAATATGCACTGGCTCCACTCGCCCTTTTCGATCTTGGCCTCGAGCCTGGCGAACTCCGGGAACCGCCCATTGGTACCAACATGGCGTTTCGCAAAGAGGTGTTTGAGAAGCTCGGCGGTTTTCGTACGGATTTGGGGCCCTCTCCGGGGTCAGAAGCTCGTAGTGAAGATATGGAATTTGGCGATCGTGTTCTGGGTGCGGGGCAGAGGCTTTGGTATGAACCCTCGGCCGTCGTGTACCATTCGCTGCCGGCCAACCGTTTGACCAGGGAATATTTTCTTGCCTGGTGGCACGACAAGGCGCAAGCGGACCTTCGGGCTTCCGGGTTGCCGCAGGACGGAAAGCTGCGACTGGCAGGCGTCCCGATCCATCTGTTCCGGCGTCTGGCACGCTGGACCTTGGAATGGCTGACCGCGATGTCCGAGCCGCGCCGCTTTTCTTCTAAACTGAACGTCTGGATGGTTCTCGGGGAGATCTCTGAGTGCCGCAGAATTTCATCCGCAGCAGGGCAGCAAGGCCAACTCTAGGCTGACAGAGGATTTTAGAGACCAGACCGGCTCGCCCGGTCACACGCTTACGCAGATGACCCTGAAACTTGTCAGTCACATCAATGGCGACAGCGACCTCATTGAGGCTTGGCTCGAGTATTATCTCGCGCTTGGGATCGAGGAGTTTCATGTCGTGCTCCACGGCGAACCCGGGGACAACGACAGACTGCTCGGCATCAAGAATTCTTATCCGATCATTATCGAAGATACTTACGGCGGTCCCTTTCTCGCAGAACAGAAAAAGAGCCGACTGGATGCCGTGCTCGCCCGTCACCCCGGGCAGTGGATCGTGCTGGTAGACAGCGACGAATTCGTGGAATTTCCGTATCAGAATATTCCGAAGACCATCCAAAAACTCCGTTTCGCGCATGCCAATGTGATGATGGCTCCGATGCTTCAAAGAATGATGGCCGCAGGTGCGCTTGAAACTCCTCCAGTCATTCAGAATCCCTTTGAGACCTTTCCTTTATGCTCGGAGGATCTCTACGAGAAAATGGGCGTCAGCGCCAGTATTCTCAAATTCCCGCTCTTCTTCTGTACCGATCGAACCCAACTCGAAGAGGAAGGCAATCACGGCGTACCGAGAGGCTTTGTGCGACGGACCAGCGCAATGTGCGGAGTCACGCATCATTTCAAGTTTCGCCGCAACATTTCAGAACGGCTTGACCGGAGAATTCACGGCGATCATCCGTGGCGTCATGAGTGTGTGCAGTTCCGGGAATATCTGGACAGCCATCTGAATCGCCTTCCACTGGAAGGCAGTTTCACCTACTCCCGCCAGGAACTCTTTAAGAGAGGACTCCTGAGAAAATTGAGTTTGCGAAACAACGTTCGCTCCATTGGTCAGAAAATCTTCGCGTGGGACAGAAAATAATGCGACACGCGAAGGTCACGTCCATGACGCGAGGCGCGTTCGAGGCATTCGATGGAGTGAAACCTGACGATCCGAGGTGCGCTTCCCGAGGTGCTCGTCGATGACCTTGCGGCTGGTCAGCCACGTCAATCGTGACAGCGATCTCGTTGAGGCCTGGCTGAAATACTATCTCGAACTGGGAGTCGAGCGATTTCATCTGGTTGTTCATGGCGCGTCTGCGGAGAACGACAGGCTCCTTGCCATCAGAGACTCGTACCCCATCGAAATCGAGGACAGTTACTGCGGATCCTTTCATATCGAAGAGAAGAGAAAACGGCTGGACGCGGTACTCGCCCGTTACACCGGCCAGTGGATCGTGCTGGTGGACAGTGACGAATTCGTCGAATTGCCCTACAAAGATTTGGAGGAGACGGTCCGCAAGCTCGAGAGTGCCCATGCCAATCTGATGGCCGCTCCCCTGCTGCAGAGGCTGACCGAGGATGGGTCGCTCGAGACGCCACCGGTAATTGAAAACCCGTTTGAAAAATTCCCGCTCTGCTCACAGGACCTCTACCGGAGAATGGGTGTCAAAGGGGATATTTTTAAATTTCCGCTCTTCTATTGTGCAAACGGGACACGCCTCGCAGAGGGAGGCAATCACCATCCCCCGCTCGGTCCCGGCCCGCGCGCCTCATCCGTCTTGGGCGTCACGCACCATTTCAAATTCCGGCGTGTCGTTTCTGACCGTCTGCAAAACCGGATCGAGAGTGACCATCCCTGGCGGCATGAATCGGTCCAGTTTCGAAACTATCTTGAGAGTCACGCCAATCGCCTGCCTCTGGATGGCACGTTTCGCTATTCGCGGGAGGAACTCGTCCGTCGACGCCTGTTGAGGGAACTGGCAGAGCCGGAACCAGCAGTAGGGGAAGCGGGCAAGCAACGCCGGCCAGGGCCTGACCCGAATGAACCGAGCGCGCGCGAGGGTCTGAGGAAGGAGACGGGCACACCAACTTCCAAACCCGAGGCTTTGACCGCTTCAACCGCGAAACGAATCCTCTTTGTTCTTCCGAACACAGCCGAATTCGGCGGCCTCGAATTGCACCTCTTCGAGTTTCTTCAAAGACTCAAGGATACGGGACTCTCTCCCTGGATCCTTTGTCTCGGGCGGGACAACGTTTCTGCCCGCATGGACCGCGAGCTACTCGCGCGGACGGTAGTCGAGTGCGTCGAGGAACCGGAATCGCTCTGGGATTGGGTTCGCTTGTTCCGAAGAATTCATCCCGACATCATCGTGTTCTGTTACAGCTGGATCAAGGCATTTCCCTGGCAGGGTCCGGCCGCGGCACTGGTCGCCGGGATCAGGAAGCGCTTCAGCATCCAGCATCTGATTCCGCCCGCGCCACCTCCGCCCGAGGAGGGTAGTTCACTTGCGAGCGCCGTGCGACGCGTGATCGGCAGAAGAGCGCGGTACATGCTCAAAATGAACCTCACCGGGCATGTGTGCCAAAAGACGATCTGTGTGTCCGATGCCGTGCGAAACGCGCTCGTCCGGGACTATCGTTTTCCGCCGCGCAAGACCATCACCATCCGCAACGGTGCCGCTACTGCAACCTTTGTGCCTTCAGAGGAAGGTGGCAGGCAGGTGCGAACCCGTCTCGGGATCAGTCCGGAAGATTTTCTTCTTGTCTGTGTGGCAAGGCTCAGTCAGGAAAAGGGCGTCGATATCGTCCTGCATGCGGTCTCCCGAGTTTTGCGTCAAGGCATTCCCGCTAAGTGCATCATCCTCGGTGACGGACCGCTGAAGGGGAAGCTGATCGAGGAGGCGAATTCTTTGGGTTTGTACGGCTACGTTTTTTTTGAAGGGTTCCAGCAGGACGTCCGGCCGTACCTGCAGGCCGCTTCCGCATTTATCCTGACTTCGCATATGGAAGGGTTGCCATTATCCGTTCTCGAAGCGATGGCCTGCGGCTTGCCTTCGATTGTCACAAACGTGGGTGGAAGTGCTGAAGCCGTTCGGGATCAGGAGGTTGGCCTCGTGATTCCTGACAACTCTCTCGATGCGGCGGAAGAAGCGATCCTGCGACTTGTGACACACCCGGAAGAGCGCGCGCGGATGGCGGAGAAGGCTCGCGAAACAGTTTGTCAGAACTTCGATCTCGACGACCGAATGAGCGAGCTTCGACAGGTGATCCTGAATTGAACCACATGGAATCTGTGTCCCGAGTGGAAACAGCGGTGCCCGAAGCTCCCGTGCGGGATGAGTCCGGCCGGGCTCTCGAACTCCGCCACGGCAGGAAAATTGTATTTGTACCGCACAAGGAAGAAGATTTTGGCGGCCTCGAAAAGCATCTGCTGGATCTGCTCGAGAGGCTGCAAGAGCCAGGTCTCGAGCTTCGGATCATTTGTTTCGGGAAGGACGTTTATACGGAACGGATCGATCCGGCTCGGTTCCGGAATATCACTGTCGAGCAGCGGCCTGAACCAATCACCCTGGCGGACTGGATTCGGCTTTTTCGGGAGCTTCGGGCAGATGTCGTGGTGTTTTGTTATGGCTGGATTGGCTCATTCTCCTGGCCGGCTTCTCTCGGTGCGTTGCTCGCGAGAGTCCCCAAGCGGTTTGCCATCCAGCACCTTGTTCCGCCCCCGCTGCCACCCCCGGTCGAAGGTTCCTCGCCCCGGGCCTGGCTGCGACGCCGCATCGGAGAACGCGCGCGACGGCTTTTTGGCTGGAGAGTTGCAGCGCACCTCTATAACAGAACGATCTGCGTCAGTAATGCGGTCCGCGATCCTCTGATAGAGAAATACCGGTTTCCGCGACAGAAGACCGTCACCATCCACAATGGCGTTTCTCTTACGCGCTTTGAGCCGTCGGAAAGTACAAGGGTTTCGATTCGTGAACGCTTTGGTCTGGGCCCCGAGGATTTTCTGCTCATTTGTGTGGCAAGGCTTGGCAAGGCCAAGGGAGTCGACATTCTCGTCCAGGCGGTTTCTGAAGTCATCCGTCAGGGAGTACCACTCAAGTGTGTCGTGCTGGGTGATGGACCGCTCAAGGAAAAGCTGCTCGCAGAGGCACACTCCCTGGGATTGACGGGTCACCTTTTTTTCGAAGGGTTCCAGAAAGATGTGCGCCCCTATTTGCAGGCTGGTTCCGCTTTTATTCTGACGTCTCACCTCGAAGGGTTACCACTTTCTGTCCTCGAAGCCATGGCCTGCGGCCTGCCCTGTATCGTGACAGACGTGGGAGGAAGCGCGGAAGCGGTCGAGCATGGAGTCGTAGGGCTGGTGATTCCGCCGGCATCGGTTGAGGCGGCGGCTCGGGCCATCTCGTATCTCGCGACACACCCGCGCGAACGGGCCCAGATGGCTGCCCGGACGCGCGAGCGGGTATGCCGCGAATTTGACATCGAGAACAGTATGGCCGCGATCAAGCGCGTCATTCTCGGTTGAAGGGATTTGCCGCAGGACCTGAACAGCGTCGCCCCGTGATGAACCATTCCAATGACTAACCAACCGCTCGTTTCCGTCGTCATGGTGATTCGCAATGTGGAGAAATTCTTGCCACAGGCCATTGAAAGCGTACTCAACCAGACGTTTCGTGATTTCGAGTTCATCATCGTCGACTTTGGCTCGACAGATCGTTCGAAGGACATTGCCGCGGGCTATGCTGCGCGGGATGGCAGGATCAGGCTCAGCGAAATTCCAACGTGCAGCTACATCGCCGCCAAGATCGCCGCTTGCTCGCTCCCCAAAGGCCGATATATCGCGATCCAGGATGCCGACGATGTGTCTCTACCGGACAGGCTCAAGCTTGAGGTCGATTTCCTCGAGACGCATGCGGAGGTCGGCCTACTGGGCGGAGCCGTTCAGTGGATCGATTCAGACGGCAACTTCCTGGTTTCTGACGACGACTATCCAACGGAAGATCAGCAGATTCAGGTGGAACTGCGTGTTCGAAATACGTTCTGGCATCCGACAGTCCTCCTGCGGCGTGAGGCTTTCACCCGAGTTGGCGGATATCGGGCGGCCTTCACGCAATCGGATGACTACGACCTCTGGTTGCGAATTTCCGAGCACTACCAGTGTGCGAATCTCAAAGAGAAAGTGCTGCACTACAGGATTCATCCGCAGCAACTTTCCCTTCGGAAGCGCAAAGACCAGATCCTCTGTGCCCTTGCGGCACAAGCGGCTGCGGCGCTGCGCAGGGCAGGGAAATCAGATCCCTTGGATTCAGCCAGGGAAATTACCCCTCTGCTGCTCGCCCAAATGGGAGTGACCGAAGCGCAGCAGCAAAAAGAACTGGCCAGTGGTTATTTTGGGTATATCAACCATATGTATGGAGCCAGTGGCTATGCTGCCGTCACGGAAGCTGCGGCCGAGATGTTCACGGTGTGTAGCGGAACATACCTCGAGCCACGCTTCGTCTCTGAACTGCACCTCCTTTGTGCGAAGGCATACTGGAAACAGGGCAAAGCGGTACAGAGCCTGGTTGCTGCGGGGCGGGCTACCGTCGCGCATCCGAGGATTCTCGGGCGTCCCCTGAAGCAGTTGCTGAGACGCGCTCATTTTTTTTAGTGGCTTCTGAGAGCGGCTCGATGAAGTGATGAAGTTAACGCTGCAAACCCGGTGAAAATTGTTGCGTTTGGCGCCTTCCGGCAAGCAAAATGTGAGATGATGATGCGAACCGCAGTGCTCAAGCGTTCCATCGATGAGCTCGTGACTCAGGATTCTGAGCTGTCGTTAATCCCTGTTTATAAGTGCAAATGATTCGGCCGTTCACCGCCTTCGCGGAAACTGAGGGAGAAGAACAAGATGCGTTCGAAATTCCTTTTGATAGTCAGTTTGTTCTGGTTGTCCTTCGGAGCAGCTTCGGACGCTTTCGCCCAGGCCACCGGCGCTAGTTCCGGTCAGAAGGCGGAGGTCCCGGCCAACCCTCCTGCTGCGGCCGCCGCACCGGATCAGGACTACCGCATCGGAGCCCAGGATGTGCTTCAGATTGATGTCTGGAAGGAACCGGAAATCACCCGCACCATCCCGGTCCGTCCGGACGGCAAGATTTCCTTGCCACTGCTGAATGATGTGCAGGCGGCGGGGCTTACCTCGATGCAACTTGCCGCGAACATCCGCGAAGGGCTCACGAAGTATCTAAATAATCCGCAGGTGACCGTTACCGTCACCCAGATCAACAGTCGAAGAGTGTTCGTCACCGGAGAAATCGTCCGTTCGGGCGCGCTTCCTCTGCTTCCTGGAATGACTGCACTGCAAGCCATTTCAAGTGCCGGGGGTTTTACGCAATATGCGAAAATCAAGGGGATTTACGTGCTCCGCAATGATAATGGGAAACAGGTGAAGTATCACTACGACTACAAACAGGTTCTCAAGGGCGATAAAGAAGACATCATTCTCCAACCGGGCGACGTCATCGTAGTGCCATAGGGGTTGACCCATGAACTTCCGAACATTCAGTTTCGCAATTCTTTTTTTCACATTCACTTTCGCTTTTGGTGCAAGTTCGTCTCGTGCTCAGGATCAGCCCCAGCCTCCACCTGACACGCCACCTGATACCACCATGCCAGGCGCTCCCCCCAAGCCCGCGGGCTATGCATTTCCAGGGTTGATTGGCCCGGGGGAGGGAGAGCTGCAGCCCGATTTTTCTCCTCTGACCGGCATGCAAAATACGACGGTGGGACTCCCCGAATTTCGCCACAGCTATTGGGTTCCCGGAGTTCAGTACGCCTCGACGATTCAGTCCACTCCTTCCTCGATCGCTGGGGGCAGCTCGAGCTGGTACGCAAACAACTATGTCCTGGGGAATCTCAGTCTGCTCGAAGCCCTGGGGCGCTCTACCTTGGCGGTCAACTATACCGGTGGCGGATTTTTTTCAACGAACTCTACGCAAGGAGATGGCTTTTATCAGCAGCTCGGCCTGGCTGAGACCTATCACACCGAGCGCTGGCTATTCCAGATCGTCGATCAATTTTCCTATATACCTCAGAGCTCCTTTGGTTTTGGCGGTGGCACCAACCTGGGTGTTCCGGGCGTGGGTGGCACGCTCGGCAACACCATTCCGGGGCTTGGCGGGAATTACGTTCCGAACCAGAGCATCTATGGTGTAGGTCCTTTTTATAGCAACACCGCGGCTCTCCAGGCTTCCTATGCCCTTTCGCGTCGGACCTCCGTCACTCTGTCCGGTTCCTATGGCCTGCAAAGTTTCACGCAGGCCGGCAATATCGACTCCAATGTGATCGTAGGAAGCGTTGGCGTCAACTATGCATTGAATGCAAAGGACACGATCGGTGTGGTCTACCGCTACAGCGGATACCATTTTCCGGGTGACCCGCAGGCTTATGGAAGTAACGTCGTGAACGTGGCCTACGGGCGTAAGATTACAGGTCGCATCGGCTTCCGGGTTTTCGTGGGGCCGCAGTTTACAAGTTACCGGATCCCGATCGGCAACACTTCACAATCAACCGGGTTTTCCGCCTCGGCGAACCTGACCTACGCCTTAGCAAGAACCTCATTCTCGGTGTATTACCTCCATGGTTTATCGGGCGGTGGCGGAGAGCTGGTCGGCTCTGATCTGGACCAGGTAACAGGGAACGTCTCCCGAACCCTGACGCGCACCTGGACCGGAAACATCAATTTTGGCTACGCGCGTAACAGCCCGGTCGGGGGCGCCGCAAGCGGCGGCGTCACCTATAACGACTGGTTTGTAGGGGGTGGCGTAGGGCGTCCGATTGGCCGGAATTTCAGCTTTTCCGCTGCGTACACCGCTACGATTCCCACGTATTCTCAATCCGGCTGCGTGGGCGAAGCGTGCATCCCTTCATCGACTTACCAGACTGTCACCATCAGTTTGCAGTGGCATCCCCGGCCTTTTATTTTACGCTAGCTTGAGTCTGGTTTCTCCGTGAGAAACTGGATGGAGGAGCCCTGGCGCATTCGATTCAAATCAGAAGTAGAATAGTAATTGCCATGCGAGCCCACTGACCATGTACAAGAGCTTTTTCGGCCTGAAAGAAAGCCCATTCAACGTCAATCCCGATCCGCGCTTCCTGTTCCTGACGAAGCAGATCGAAGAGGCTTTGACGGGTCTCATGTATGGAATCCAGACCCGAAAGGGGTTCATCACCCTTACCGGTGAGGTCGGGACGGGCAAAACCACCCTGATCAACCGGCTGCTCGACTGGCTCCATCATCGCCGAGCCCGCACTGCTTTTCTTTTTAACTCCCGGATGAATACGAGCCAGCTGCTCGATTTCATTCTCGCCGAGTTCGATATTCAGTGCGAGTCGAAGTCCAAGAGTCAGCAGCTGATGAAGTTAAACCAGTGGCTTCTCGACCGGTATCGGCTGGGCGAAACGGTCGTCCTGATCATTGACGAAGCACAAAATCTGACCTTTCCGGTGATGGAAGAGATTCGCCTTCTGACCAATCTCGAGACCTCGACGGAAAAGCTCCTGCAGATCGTGCTTTCGGGCCAGCCAGAGCTCGAGGCCAAGCTCAAGCTCCCGCAACTTCGCCAGTTACGGCAACGGATCATGCTGCGCTGCAAGACGACGGCGCTTTCAAAGGAAGAGATTCAACAATACATTCAAGACCGATTGAAGACCGCCGGCGCAGGTCCGGAACCCATCTTTAGTCCCCAGGCCATCGATACGGTCCATCTCTATTCGCTGGGCATCCCCCGCGTGATCAATCTCCTCTGCGAGCACTCTTTGGTCAACGCGTTTGTCGATCACGAGCGCCCGATCCAACCCAAAACGGTTGAAGCGGTTGCGCGCGAGTTCCAGCTGGACGAAGTCGAACCGATCGCTCCGAATGGCACGGCTACGATTGACACCGACGTCTACAATTCCGAAGCCTTTCTGCAAAATCTCGGCGAAGCGCTTTCCCGATTCCGCGTCAGCCCCTCCACTCCGACCCGCGGCGGCCGCAAGTAAACCTCACCTTCCTCTGTCGACTTCGTTCTCGGTTATCATTGCGCGGACCTGGCGTCTACTCTGGCGCATACGGGTAGCATTGCGCCCAAACAACTATTACGACGTTAAATCCAACTACAATCGTGATGATACCTAAGACTTTCGCAGCAATCTTGGCTACTCTGGTTGATGGTCCGCTTTGTAAAAGCGAATGCCCTTAACAGTCTCGATCGGCGCACCGAACTGCTGCCGCGCGTATTGCTCATACTCCCTGACCCGCAAATTTGTGGGTGGCGAATCTAATGCTTCCTTGTTCTGAAACACGACAAGGTCTGATTCGCGAATGACTCGGAGATCCTCTTCGATTGGCGCACCCAAAGCAGCCTTCCAGCTGAGAGTATTTGTCTCGATCGGATTCCGCGACGGAGAAATCGAGATCGTTAGCTCCAATAAATTGAGATTCAGCGATGAACTGTCGGTTGCCAGGAGTACACGCCTGGCATTGCTTTCCGCGGCTTGGGCTAGAACTGCCTCGCTCGCGCTAAGACATTCCCGGTCTGGCCGATGTCGCATTGGAATTGCCGCAAGAACAAGAACGCAAAGCACAATTGTCGCCATCATGAGTGCCGTCGTTCGGCTATATTTCCGAGGCTTCGTGGAAATCAGAATGGCGGCCAAAAATGGAAAGGCGATAATTCCAGGAAACAAGAAGCGAATCTCACGATTCTTACTGGTAAGACAGATGGTACAGTAGCCAATGAGAATAAGGATCGGAAGAAGGTTCGTTCCCCATAGAAGATCAGCTCGCCGGATGACCAGATACGCACCAACAACGATCGTGAAGATCAACGAGATGAACATTCCTGGAGATTGCCTGAGAGTTTCGCTGACGAATCGCGGAAAGGAAACGAAGTAGAAGTCAGCAGTATGGCCGAACGAGGCTAACTGACCGTAGCTTAGAATTTCTCGTCCATATCGGAGCCAATAAGTAATAGCTGGCAACGAGCACCCCGTAAGCGAGGCTAGCGCTAGGAATGCGTTGCGCGGTCCGCTTTGGCGCATCCTTATCGCGAGAAGAACAGGCACAGTCAGGGCGATAAAATACAAGAAGGTGAGCTTTGTTAGCGCGCCAACGGAAAAGATCGCCGCCCACAGAGCGCCTCGCATTAGAGACTCCCTCAGTGAAGAAGTTGTTGGATTGGCCGATTCATAGGGAATCAAAAGCACCGCAGCGAAAGCGCTCCAGGCAAACAGGGAATCGACCATAAAAGCGGTCGCCTCGGAGTGAGCGCGTGCTCCCGCGGGATATGGTCCAAGTGCAGCGAATACACAGGCGCCAGCGGCCAAAAGGTACAGCGGCTGCAACCCGACACGCAGCAGCAAAAACATGCAACAAGCGACTAAGAGAGCTGTGAGCCCGGTTAGCGTGATCAAGCATTTCCCTGCGGCATCCCATGTTGTTAAGGGTCCCCAGGGCAGCGCCAATAAGGTCATGACAGGAGGATGCCCACTGACCATTGCCGTGCGCATTTGATGGGCATTTCCCGACCAAAAAGCCTTGCTCACTGCTACAGACCTTGAAAGGTAATCCGAATCGTCCCACCTAAAGGAATATGGCGCGTAACTAACAAGCGACGGTACTATGCAGAGAGCAAAAACAAAACTCAACAAATAAAGTTTCCAGGTATTCCATTCCCAGGCTGGTTTGAGGGCTCGATTGAGCGGGAGTTTTGAGGAATCCTCTGGCTTTACACCCATCGAGTCGGCGCCTCCGCATACGTTGTCTCGCCTGGAACACCGCGCGCATTGACGGTAGCTCAATCATACAACGACGTATTCGCCCGGCAGCAGGCATTTGGATGGAATTTCCGTCGAAGGAAAGCGACGGGCGCTGATCATCCCTCTGGTCTTGCGGTATTGCATCGTTGCACTCGTTAGCCCAAGCCGCAAAACCGGACTCCGCGACAATCCTTCCGCCGCGATCCCCAATCGATACCATATGTTTGCCAGCATTGGTTCAGTATCTCTTGCTGTACTAACGTTCTAGCATATTTGCCCTTCAGGACAGTTGTTCCGCTCTTGCTTGGATGTTACGTTTGCTAAGAGATAAGGCCAGTGCGCTTTCGGCTGATATGCATCATCACCGCGATTTACGATTTTGGAGCGTTATCTCCGTCTTTCAAAAAACTGGGCGAGAAAACTATTAATATGAAATTATTTATTGTCGGGTTTCTAGCTTTAATCATAGCACCGTCGGTTTTTCCGCAATCTGCGACGGTCACCTGGACTAAAACGTATCAGACGATCGATGGATTTGGTGCAAGCACTGGTTACCAAGAGAGAAATCCGAATCTATCAGCAGCTCAAGCCGATTGTTTCTTCTCTGTTACGAATGGATCTTGCGCGTCCGGAAGCAGTATTGGGTTGGAGTGGGTCAGGATTCAGGATTCAGAGGGCGGCACGAATACGCCAGACTTGGCTACTTTGCAATTGGCGGTGGCTCGTGGAGCGAAGGTATTTATATCGTTTGATTTCGCAAGTGGTGGCGCTCCTGGTAATTTCGCATCAATGACCGAGTACATCGTGGCCAAAATTCAGTATCTTAACTCGAACGGAGTGCCAGTCGCTTATCTATCGCCAGCAAACGAACCTGACACCAGTTTGTGGACCGCCGCGGAGTTTGACCAGTTCATTTCGACCAGTTTGGCTCCGGGCTTGGCCGCAGCAAATCTTTCTGTGCCAATCGTCCTCGGCGAGGATGTGCACTGGTTTAAGAATGACTGGGTAACACCCTGCATGAATGATTCAAATTGCTCGAGTCATGTCGCGGTTGTTGCTGGACATATCTATGGGTCAAGCACGATTGATGGATTTCCCGGTGGTTTTCTGTGCTGCGCAACCTATGCCAGCACACCAGTTCCATCTTCGGCTGCGGCAAAGCGCGTATGGATGACGGAGGCGAATGGTGGTTTTAGCGGCCCATGCGCTTCAGACTCGGGACTCGCGAACTACGACCCCAGCATGGCCGATGCATTGATATATGCACACAATATTCATGACTTTTTTACGGTTGTCGGTGGGAGCGCTTGGATGTTTTGGAACCTGCAAGCCGAAAGTGTTTGGGGTCCACCGAACTGTAACGACGGGATAACAGATAGCAATTTCAATCCGGCGCAACGCTTTTACGCTATTGGTAACTGGAGCAAGTTTGTACGCACGGGCTGGGTTAGAATCGACGCAACCGCGAGCCCGGCTTCTGGAATTTACGTTACGGCATTCAAGGAAACTTCCTCGGGGAATTTTGCAATCGTCGCCATCAATAAAAACTCGTCCGCTGGTAGTGTCAGTTTCTCGCTTTCGGGATTTCCATCCGTGGCCACGGTTACGCCGACGTTGACATCAGCAAGTGTCAACCTTGTAGACCAGGCTAATGTGACGGTCTCGAGTGGAGCTTTTTCCTACTTACTTCCCGCAAGTAGCGTCACTACATTTCGCGGTGCAGCTTCGTCGACTTCTTCCTCGAACCCGAATCCTCCTACGACCTTGACCTTAATCGTCAAATGACGCTGCTGCACTCCAGCGGATCGTAGAAGCGGTGCGCTGTTGCCGATTGGCTCTGGGCGCCCGCAACGCCAATTCGTCTTATGCCATCCGCACTCACCGCAACAACCTCATACCTGCATCCAGGTACAGAAACTTCTCAAATGGACCTTGAAAGGCCAGGAAATCCCGATCCTGGTGGCCAAGTTCTTTCCAAAATCCCTGTGATTCAGGGAGGATCTCGATGTCAAATGGGTGATCTGCGAGGTTAAAACCCTCTCCCGGAATAATCACGACCGGAATGTCTGGCGAAAGTACTTCAGACTACGGATGAGAGAGGATGAAAGATGGAAGTCACCCGGATACGTAAGGATGTAGATCCCAAATTCCAACACCTATTTCTCCGTAGATCGCTTGAATTTGCCTACTCCCTGAACCCACCAGAACGCATCCAACCGGAAGAAAGAGTTCGAATCAATTGACCGGTTCGAAGGGCTCGTCTGCAAGAAAATTTCTCCAATCAAATGGCACGTTGCTCATTGCTGGCTAACGACTAATGTCGGATTTGTATTGCTCGGGCTGATCCCGAACGTGACCACTCGGGTGGGCGATATGATGTAGCTGAGATTCTGAGTTGACCCGTTCCAGGTCCGCAGCATTCGACCGCTCGAGGATACGGTGTACGTTCCCGCGAACGCGTTCCCGAGTGACAAGGACCCACTCGTATTAAATTCAAATGTGGCGGTCACATTTCCCGCGTCGTAGGTTTCTGCGCCCTCGATCAGCGAACTGGTCGATGAAGTGGGGTTGACCGTCGCAATCGCGAAGATGCCCGACAATGTCGAATTTGAGAACGGTCCGCCGGTCTGCGGCTCAAGATCGCCGACCATCACATACGGGTCCGTGGACATGGCCAGTCCCTGATTCGGACCCACCAGGTAGATGATCAGGGTTGGCGCCGTGCTGCCCGTGGCCGTCACCAGCACTCGCCCGTCGGTTGCCACACCGTAGGTTCCACTCGTGTTTTGGGTTCCGACCGTTCCTCCGCTGTTCTGGTCCCCGGAGAAAGTAAAGTTGCCCGCAGAATCAGGCGTGAATATGCCGGCTTCCACGCGACCGGCACTGCTCGCTCCTGTTCCAGTCTGGCCGTTCAAGAACAGGACGCTCGTCGCATTCAGCGATGAATTCCCAAAGGAATTTCCGGCCTCGCGTCCGGCAAAACCGCTCGACAAAGCGTTGGTCGCACTCTGCGCGTCGCTGCTCATAAACAAGACTTGGCTCGCATTGAGAACGTACATGACCAAGTTGATGGTCGGCGATCCGGTCGGCGTGAAAGACAAGCTTCCCCGGCCGTTCGAGCTGACACTGTAGGTACCAGGCAGAAACGTGATGGGGGATGCTGGATACTGGGCGTTGCCAGAATCCACCAAACCATTGAAATTGATATCTCCCATACCCGTCACGATTCCAGACGCCCCGCTCAGGTTCAGCAAACCAACCGCAGCGAAGTATCCTCCTGCAGGCGCCGCCAAGGGTGAGTTCAGTCCAAAATTGTAGCTCCCGGTCACCACTGCGTTTGAAAAGGTGAGGGGGTCCTGGATGGAGATTGTCCCGACGGTGTTTGAACCCGTGGAATCAAACTCAAGAATGCGCCCGTTCTGTGCCACGCCCGCCGAGATATTGCCGAGTGTGAAGCGGAAGATTCGTGTTGCTCCGCCGGTTACCGCTAGCGTCAGGCATCCCCTGTTGTCCGATCCAACCGAATACGAACTGCCTGCGGTCGTGACTGGCAAATTAGCCTGGACACCGCTTGGGCTGGTGCTATTGATGTCTTCCACACCTGCTGTAATTTTCCCGGTGCCGTCAGCCGTAAAGGACGCCAGAATGCCTGCCGGTCCGCTTCCGTCAAATCCCGTCATCGACAGCGCGTACTGCCCGTTCAGAAGAGCCTCGCTTCCCGACTCACAGGATGTGGCAGAGGTCACCGTCAAGCTCAAGATCTGTGTGGCGGTAATTGGGGTGGGGCTGGTCGAGTCCGTCAGCTCTACGGTGAAAGTGTTCGTACCGGCTGTGGTCGGAATTCCGGTGATTTCGCCCGTGTTGGGGTTGAGCGAGAGTCCTGCCGGGAGTGGCCCGGATCCAGGCGCGAAACCCCACGTCACCGGCAAAACGGCTGAAGATTGGATGAACTGAAGCGTCTGGTCATAGTTTTCTGACACCAATGGGTTCAGCAGGCTGGTCGTCGAAATCGTCAGTGCCCCTGGGGGGTTCACGGCAATGCTCACTGCTTGTGTCGCCGAGACCGGTCCCGCGGTACTCGAATCCGTCACCTTGACGGTGAAACTCGTGGTCCCCGTCGCGCCAGTCGGTGTTCCCGTGATGGCTCCGGTACTGGTGTTCAAGGACAAACCTGTGGGCAGAGACCCGCTGACAATCGAGAACGTAAGCGCTCCGGCTCCGCCTGTGACTGCGACAGGTTGGTTGTAAGCCGTGCCGATCACTGCCGCCGGCAAGGAGGTAGTGCTGAAAGCGGGTGCCGCTGAAACGGTAATATTTACCGAGAAGTTCTTTGTCGAGTCCGTAACCGAAGTAGCGGTTACGCTCGCTGTCCCGGGCGCGCCGCTGGTGGGCGCGGTATAGGTGGCCGCGGTGGTTGTTTGGCCGCTCAGGGCACCTTGCCCAGTTACACTCCAGCTCACTCCCGCGTTCGCCGAATCGTTCGTCACCGTGGCTGTGAACGAAACCGTTTGACCTTGATCGATCGCCTGAGACGCCGCAGGCGTCATGCCAACACTAATGGGAGGTTTCGGAATCGGCCCGCCGCCGCTTCCTCCACATCCGGAGATCGCCATTCCGATTACAAGTACCGCAGCAACACCGATTCTTCCGCTCTGTGACATAGTCAATCGATCTCCCCGTCCCGTAACTCTAGCTATAGTTGTTATACCCCCATCAAGTCACACGGAAGCAGGGTTGCCAAGAATGTGTGCTCACTTCGGTAATAGCCAAGATCGTTAATCAAAACACTTGTGCCGAATCGAAACCGTGTTCCATCGGTTTGGATTCGGCCCGGGTCTGCGATACAAATTGCTCCAAACGCGATCTCAAACGGAAGTAGTGGCCGGGGACGCAACCAGCGCGGGGAGGGAAATCAGGGCTTCTGCATTCACTCTTTGCCCCGGGCTTCAACGAGTGCCAGGGTGAACGGACCGTCCTCGGCCACGGCGCTGGTTCGGAACGCCGCTGACTGCGCGGGCAGATCTACGGTAGGCAAAATTACGTAGATCGCTTTGCCCCGATAAATTCGGGACAACGTCCGTGTACCCTCGATTGTCTCAATCGGCAGATCGCTGTAGTAAAGTGCGCTCGGAGAAATCGGGCCAGGAACAACGAGAAAAGGTTCGCTATTATCCCGCGGTGCGCTGGCAGCGAGTCGCGAAAGTCGCGCAACCGGGGAATCCGAATTGTAGTAAAGACCGCGGAGGTTGCGGACGCCCACCAGAATGAAAAGCGTCAGCGTGACCGCTGACAAGACCTGATAAAACCTTTTTTGGAAGAAAAGGAAAACTGCTGCGAGGAGAAGCAATCCGATCGTCGAGACGAACAGAACGAGTTTCGTCGGCCCCAGCAAGAGCAGGAGGAATCCACCAAAGAGTAGGCTACAGACGGCAGTCCGGTCAGACGATTCGAATGCTTCAATCACCAACTCACCCACCAAAATGGCTAGTGCAGGATAAACGGGAAGGATATACCAGGGGAGTCCCGTTCGAACGACCGTATAACCACCGAAGACCACAACAATCAGAAGCAATAAAGCCCTGATCCGTCGGTTTCCGTCGAGTGCCTGTCGAAACGCGAGGACGATTGCCATCGGTGCCAGATAGAACCACGGGTAGAAACCTTCCCGCAGGACTCCAACGTAGTACCACCGGTCGTGAGCATGATCTTCGAGTACCGTCGTGGCTCGGTGCAGAACCTGAGCGAGAAAATAGCTATCGACGAATTTGCGACCGTTGTGCAAAAGCATGAAAACATGCCATGGCGCGACAATCGCGATTGCAACCGCTATTCCGCCCCAGAAGGAACGCTGCTTCGTCAAGGTTCTCAAGCGCCCATCAAGCAATGCCAGCAGTCCCACGAGTCCAGGAGCAAGAAGGCCGGCCGCTCCCTTGGCCATCACCGCCAACGCGCAGGAAGCGCAAACAAGGTACCAGTAGTTTGGCGAGTCTTCGAGCGACGCCCAGTAACCATAGAGTGCGAGCGAAACGAAGAGGGTCAGTAATACATCCATGGTGCCGAACCTTGCTTGGCGTACAAACTGAAGGCTGGTCAGCAGGACAATGGCACTCGCAACACCGACAAGCTCGTTTCGAACCCGTTTTCCCAATAAAAATGTCACCCCAATCAGAGCTGCGCCGCTTGCCGCGGAAACGGCCCGCGACCACAGTTCGTTTATGCTGAATAGCTTGAAGAGGACTGCGGTCAACCACATTAATAACGGGGGTTTCTCAAACCACGGCTTATATCCATAATGCAGGGTGAGCCAGTCGCCGCCATGCACGATTTCCTTTGCGATTTGCGCATAGATGGCCTCGTCCCAATCGAGAAGTGTGCCTCTGCCCAATCGCCAGAAAAAAAGACAGAAGGCAAGAAGTGTCAGCGAAATAAAGAGGATGGATTCTGTCGTGAGTGCAAGTCGCTCGCGAATCGGACCGTCTGGCTGATCCTGTTTACCCCATTCGCCTTGAAAATCATCAGCGTCCATTGGCCCGTTCGGTGACATGAATGTAGTTTGACAGGTCGAGCATCGACCGCTCACTGTGCACTGACTGTTCGGTTCTGTACTCGTTAACCCCGAACTGCCGCTGCCAGCAGGGCTCGATTCGGCATCGTTCTAACGGACAGAAATACTGCCAGCGCTCAGCCTGCCTTTGGTGTTGAACCACAGGTTAGAGGCACACCGACGGATCAGAGAAGAGGGAGATCGGTTTCATCAGGGTCCTAGCGGGTAAGTCGCGTTGCTGTTGATGATGACCGGACCGAACCAGATGTTGTAACCGGTAGTCTCTCGTTCCGCGCCAGTGACTCCGGTCGTGACCAGGGTTGCCGGATACGTTCCACCCTGGTCGGCATGCGTGATGGTACCGAGCGAAGTCCCGGACGAGTTGTACAGGGTCATCTGGTGGGTCCCGTTATTGTTGTACTGCATGGTAAGAAAGTAAACCGTGTTGGCATGAACGGTAATACAGCCGGAATCCCCTCCGCCATTCACCTCGAGCTCCATGCACATCGAAGTGCCCTGGGTGACCAGCTGCGCGTCAATGTAATCGGTGCCTCCAACGGTTCCGACCGACGACAGCGAGTACCGGTTGTCATAGGTGTCTGTGTCCGGAATGTTCCATTCGACGGCGTATCCAACTGAATAGGATGTTTGCGGGGGCACCTTCACAATGACGGATCCTCCCGGGCTGGCCGAGTTGGTTGTGTACTGCAGGGTGTAGGTTCCGGTTTTGGTATAGGTCGTCCCGAGAATGCTGAAGGGGTTCTGGAAACTGTACG
The DNA here is from genome assembly GCA_963723725.1 of Candidatus Acidiferrales bacterium. Classification (GTDB taxonomy): domain Bacteria; phylum Acidobacteriota; class Terriglobia; order Acidiferrales; family UBA7541; genus Acidiferrum. Next base: position 24,653 of record CAVRSA010000002.1, on the reverse strand, counting down.
CCGGGTTCCCGCTGTTACTGTAGGTGACATGGTTTCCATCCAGGAACCAGTCGGAGGAAGACTGTCCCAGGTTTCCGAAGGTTCCGGCGGCGAGGTTCGTTGGGGTCGGTGTCGTTCCATTCGATCCGGCGGACCAGTAGACGATGGTGTTCGGTGAACCGCCTCCCGATGGGTTCACTCCTGTGCCCGTCAGGCTCACTGTTTGCGGGCTGTTTGTAGCAGCGTCCGTGATGGTCAGTGTCGCGGTCTCGGCGGCCAGGAGTGTTGGAGTGAAGGTAAGACTGATGGTACAGGTTGCATTTGCTGCCAGGGACGAGCTGCAGGTCGTTGCGGACTGGGCGAAGTCAGCAGCGTTCGGTCCGCTGATGGCAATCGAGGAGATGGCAACGGCCGCGTTGTAATTGTTTGTCAGCGTCACAGTCTGTGGCGAACTCTTCACCGAGACCTGCTGATTGCCGAAAGCAAGTGTGGTTGGCGAGGGGGTCACGGTCGGATTGACAAGAGTATACGTCGCACTTGCCTGGGGACTAGCGAGCAGCCCCGCTCCCGCAGCAATCGCGGTCACCTTGCTCGTTGCTGTGAGAGTGAAGGGAGCAGTGTAGAGCTTCGAAGCCGTCGTCGGGGTTGTCCCGTCCGTCGTGTAATACACCGATGCCCCGCTGGTATTCTCCGTGATCGTCACCTGCACGCTTGAGGTGAAAGACTCTGAGCCAGGACTGAAGGTTGGCGCAGCGGCCTGAATTGTTCCGTTCAGGAGACCATAGACGCTCAGCTCTGATCTCGTGCCCACGTAGACCTTGCCGTTGGCGATGGTTGGAACGGTAAACTTGACGGCGTCGCCGGCAGCATCGGTACTCACCATCGAACTGTTCCAGAGTTCGGTGGCGAGATTCGTCGCATCGTACGCATGCAGAACGGTTGGACCGCATCCAGGTGACTGCGCCGTGCAGTAGTTCCGATTATCCAATGCCCAAACGATTCCGTCGCTTGTTCCAAATGAGGAAACGGACGGCGAGGCACCCGGGAACCCAAAGCTTGAAGAAGACTGGGAGGCAATGCCCGTGTTGAACAGATTAGTTGAGCTATTGAAGGTGTAGGAAACGAGTGGGCCACTGACTCCAGCGATGTAGAAATTGTTGTTCCAGAAAGCGCCCGTGGCATAGATTGCCTTAGAGATGTTGAAATGCTGCCGGGCGTTCGCGTCTCCCTGTCCACCCATGCTGTCGCCGTTCACGAGATACAGAGTGCCATCTTTACCACCACCGACCACGAGATGTTTTACTGTGCCTGAAGTCAGATTCAGTACGACAGCGGCACCGCCTGCGCCGAAGTCATTGTCATTCCCAGGCTCTCCGCTTTCCTGGTCCGTTGGTGAGAAATAGGAAGTAACCGCCAACTTACCTGACAGCTGAAGGAAGGAGTCGCCGTAGTCCTTGCCTCCTGTGGCCGCATTGAATACGCCGTTCCCGGTGATGAGATAGATGTTGTTATTTGCGTCGGCTGACGGTGCACCGCCGCCCATCCAGATCCCGCTATCTTGGGTATTGGGAGAAACATTCAGAATATTTGTGATGGCCAGGTTTGACGCGTTGAACCCTACTACCCAGCCATAGAAAGGAGAAGTATCCTCATGCGATGCCCATGCTACGTAAACGACTCCATTCACAAGCGCTAAGCCGGCCCTCTGATTCTGCGTTTGGGGGTTGAAGCTCACCGTCGATCCCCCGTCACCCGAACCAGGAAATGTAATATTCGATGAACTGAGATTCGCCGGCCCGGTGAATTTCTCGTTGCCGGTCGTGAGGTCTATGGCATGAAGTCTTTGGAAGAACTTGGTGCCCGCCTCTACGGACTTAGAAACAACATAGAGTGTATTTGAGGAGGGATCGATAACCGGTGTTCCGGTGACGCCCACTTCTGGCGAAATATCCCCGTACCCTTTACCGACGAGGTAGCCGGGTACGCCGGAGGGAACGGTTGTTTCACCGGAAAGCCCGCCATGCGCGGAATCGATCAAGTTGCTGTGCCACAGTTGCACGCAGGGATTTGAGTCTGCGTCGAAGGCATAGAGACTGTCGTGCTGGGTGGCGACGAAGACGACGTTGTGCTTTGCACCATTCACGGTCACATTTGCAATCCAGAGAGGTTGCGCGTAAACCGCCCCATCGACCGGGCAGGAGGAAAGTTTGCCGAATGTCGCGGTATTTACGTTAGGCGTTGTCAGTGCGTATTCCTGGGTATTGGCACCATCGCGTGCCAGATCGTTGTGATAGGTCGTAACCCCACTCAAGTTGGTCACATAAATATTGCTGGAGCTGCTTTTCGTGTTATCGCTGACACTGGTAGCGGTGATGGTGTAGGAGCCTGCGGAACTCGGTGCGGTATAGGTGACAGCGGTTCCGGTGAGGCTCGTGCCGGACGAGAAGCTACCTCCGCTCGCCGTCCAGGTGACGCCTGCAACGTCGTTGGTGGTGGCCATTACGGATAGTTCTTGCGTGATCGTGAGGCCAGCGCGCTGTGGACTGACGGCAACGGTAATTGCCGGCCCGGCAGTCACCGTAAAATTCATTCCATTACTGGCCACTCCAGCCACCGTCGCGATGACGTTCCCGGTGGTCGCGCCAGCGGGTACCGGCACGATGATGCTGGTTGCGCTCCAGCTCGTCGGGGTTCCTGTGGTCCCGTTAAATTTTACCGTGCTCGTTCCCTGTGTGGCTCCAAAGTTTGTTCCGGTGATTGTTACTGGGGTTCCGATCGCTCCGGACGTTGGACCTAGACTCGTGATGTTTGGCGTGGTCGCCGCGGAGACGGTGAAGTTCACTCCGTTGCTCGGGACTCCAGCGACCGTCACGATGACGTTCCCGGTGGTCGCGCCAGTAGGCACCGGCACGGTGATGCTGGTTGCACTCCAGCTCGCCGGAGTTCCCGCTATCCCATTAAAGCTGACCGTGCTCGTTCCTTGCGTTGCTCCAAAATTCGTTCCGGTGATTGTTACCGAGGTTCCGACCGCTCCGGCCGTTGGATTGAGACTCGTGATGTTCGGCGCAGTAGCCGCAGACACGGTGAAGTTCACTCCGTTGCTCGGGACTCCAGCCACCATCACGATGACGTTCCCGGTCGTTGCGCCGGTAGGTACCGGCACGGTGATGCTGGTTGCGCTCCAGCCCGTCGGAGTTCCTGCTGTCCCGTTAAACTTTACCGTGCTCGTTCCCTGTGTTGCCCCGAAGTTCGTTCCGCTGATTGTTATCGAGGTTCCAACGGCTCCTGAAGTGGGACTTAAACTCCCGATGCTTGCAGCAGCAGGAGGAACTGGTCCTTTACTACTGACTGTCCCGCAACCTGCGAGGGCCGCGATGAGCCATATCAGATTTAGCGAAAGCAGGAATGAGTAGGAGACCGTCCGAACGCGAGGCTTCATTAGTCGAAATTCTCCTCTGAGGTGAACATACTTGTAGCGATTCATCGGCCAGCCAAAATCTGAATTGAACGATTGGGGGCAGCGGGAACTGTACTACTACTTCGGTTCCATACCCAATGGTACAAAAGCTTTGGTAGTTCTGGAACCCCCAGGACGGCCAAGGCCTTACAGAGGAAGCAGTTATGCGTCCGGAGAGTTCACCAGGCAGTGGCGACTACCGCGCTTATTCCTTGGAATTGGTTACTCCGTACTGGATCTCAACCCATTTCAGATATTCTCCCGAGAGGATGCTCTGGGTCCAACTCTGGTTCGTCAAATACCACTCCACTGTTTTTCGTAATCCTGTGTCAAAGCTCTCGGCTGGATGCCAATCTAGCTCCATTCCGATCTTTGACGCGTTGATTGCGTATCGACGGTCGTGTCCTGCACGATCCTTGATGAAGGCGACGAGCGTCCTGTAGCTACTCCGATCCGATCGCGGACGGCAGGAGTCGAGCGCGTCGCATAAGGAATAAACCACTTCGAGGTTTGTCTTCTCGTTGCCGCCGCCAATGTTGTACGTTTCCCCCGGCCGTCCGCGTTCGAGCACCCGGCGAATTGCCGAGCAATGATCCAGCACAAATAGCCAATCCCGCACATTCAATCCGTCACCGTATATCGGTAGTGGTTTGCCTGAAAGTGCGTTCTGGATCACGAGGGGAATCAACTTTTCCGGAAACTGGAACGGACCGTAATTGTTCGAGCAGTTGGTCGTCAGGGTCGGGAGACCAAAGGTGTGGTAGTAGGAACGCACCAGATGGTCTGATCCCGCTTTCGAAGCCGAATACGGACTATTGGGCGCATAGGACGTGCGCTCGGTGAAGGCAGGATCATTCGGGCCAAGCGAACCATAGACCTCGTCGGTAGAAACGTGAAGAAATCGAAAGTGTGTCTGGTCTTCCGCTGGCAATTCCCGAAAATAGCGGAGCGCTTCGTCGAGGAGAATGAAGGTGCCGACGACATTTGCCTGGATGAATACTTCCGGGCCGTGTATCGAGCGGTCGACGTGGCTCTCCGCCGCAAAGTGCAGAATCGCTTTTGGCCGATGTTCGCCCAGGATCCGGCAAACGGAAGCGCGGTCTGTGACGTCTCCCTGGACGAAGATGTGCCTTGGGTCTCCGTCAAGCGAGGAGAGATTTCTGCGATTGCCGGCATAGGTCAGTTTGTCGAGGCTGACTACCTTCGAGCCCTGCTCGCGGATCCATTCCAGCACGAAATTGGAACCGATGAAACCGGCGGCGCCGGTAACCAGGATCGTAGAATTCAAAGCAGTCGCCTTTCCGTCCGCACCCGGTTCATCCGAGAGCCCTGCCACTGTCCATCATCTCTCGATCACTTCCTGAAGGCCAGACTCCCAGTCTGCGAGCGCAAACCCAAAGGTCTGGGTGAACTTTGCATTTCTCAGCACCGAATTCAAGGGGCGTTTTGCCGGGGTCGGAAATTCGGCGGAAGAAACCGGCAGGATTTTTTCCACTTTCAAAGGCATCCTCGGGCGCAGCATCTCTACAATCGCTTCGGCAAATCCGAACCACGAGGTGCTGCCGGCAGCAGTCAAGTGATAGATGCCACTCGGAAAATCTCCTGGTGAGCGGTGATCCAGCCCTGCAATCAGTCGCGCTGTGGCGCTGGCGATCTGCGGTGCGCTCGTCGGCGCACCAATTTGATCTGACACTATCCTCAATTCCGTGCGCTCGCTCGCAAGACGGCGAATGGTCAAGAGGAAATTGCTGCCGTGCATGCCATAGACCCAACTCGTACGAAGCACCAAAAAACGTCCGCCGACGGCAGTGATGCTCTGTTCGCCGCCGAGCTTGCTTGCTCCGTAGACATTTAACGGATGGACAGGGTCAGACTCAACCCATGGCCCTTCCTTTGTTCCGTCGAATACATAGTCGGTCGAATAGTGAACCAAAGCTGCATCCATTTCAGCAGCCAGTTCCGCGAGCAAGCCAGGGGCCCGGGCATTGACGCGAAAGGCAAGATCGGGATTGGCCTCTGCGTCATTTACCAGAGTGTACGCGGCAGCGTTGACGATCACATGGGGTTCGAACTCACGCACCACCCGAACGATGGAATCTTCTGACGCCAGGTCCAGTTGCTCACGTCCCGGTGCGAGGATGGCACCTCGCTCCTGTATGAGTGGAAGCAACGCATGCCCGACTTGTCCACTTCGACCGGTCAGCAGGATGCGCATCTTAGTCGAATAACTCTGCCTGGCGGAAGGGAGTTCCGGCACGGTCTTTCGCTGACAGTGTCGGTTCGCCAGTGATCGGCCAGGGAATCCCCAGCTGGGGATCGTTCCACAGGATCGACCGTTCGTCGGCGGGCGAGTAAAAGTCGGTCACTTTGTAGATGATGTCTGCAGTGTCTGAGGTGACCACGAACCCGTGGGCAAAACCTCCGGGAATCCATAACATTTTCTTGTTTTGGGAGGACAGTTCTTCCGACACCCATTTGCCAAAGGTCGGAGAATTTTTCCGGATGTCTACCGCCACATCCCAGATGGCGCCGGAGAGCACTCGAATGAGTTTTCCCTGCGGAGCGCGCACCTGGTAATGCAGGCCGCGCAGAACATTTTTGCGGGAGTGAGAGTGGTTGTCCTGTACGAAGTTCGGCGTAATTCCAAGGTCCCGAAAGACGCGCTGGTTGTAAAATTCCAGGAAGAAGCCACGTTCATCGCCGACTACCTTGGGCTCCAGCAGCAGCACATCGGGAATTGCCAGAGGCTTCCCGTTCATTACTCTCCTCCGGATGTAGCCGCAAACTGCTCTTGCGATTGCTTGATCAGTCGCCTGATGTACGCTCCGTAGTCGCTCTTGGCGTTCTCGTGGGCAAGCTCCGCCAGCTGTTTTAGATCGATGTAGCCCATCCGCCAGGCAATTTCTTCGAGACAGGCAATTTTCAATCCCTGTCTTTTTTCAATCGTGTGAATGAAGGTCGAAGCCTCGAGAAGCGATTCGTGCGTTCCGGTATCGAGCCAGGCAAAACCCCGGCCCATGATTTCCAGGTGGAGCGTGCCGGCGTCCAGATACTTGCGGTTCAGGTCGGTGATTTCATATTCACCGCGTGAGGAAGGCGAGAGCTTGGTTGCCAGGTCCCAGACGTTCTGGTCATAGAAATAAAGGCCAGTCACAGCAAAGCGTGACCGCGGTTGCTTGGGTTTTTCTTCTATGCTGAGTACACGCCTCGTCGAATCAAACTCCACGACTCCGTATCTCTCAGGGTCGTGTACTTCGTAACCAAACACCGTGGCGCCTGTCTCGCGTGTCCCGGCCGAACGCAGCCGTTCGGTCAATTCGTGTCCGTAGAACAGGTTGTCACCCAGAATCAGCGTAACGCGGGAATGGTCAAAATACGGGCGACCAATCAGGAACGCCTGCGCCAACCCCTTGGGCTCGGCTTGTACCGCATACCGCAGCTTGATTCCCCAGCTCGAGCCATCGCCCAGCAGCTGCTCAAACCGCGGCGTATCTTGGGGCGTCGAGATGACCAGGATATCGCGGATGCCCGCCAGCATCAGAACGCTGAGCGGGTAGTAGATCATCGGCTTGTCGTAAACCGGGAGAAGTTGCTTTGAAACGCTGCGAGTTGCCGGATAAAGTCGGGTCCCGGCTCCCCCGGCCAGAATGATTCCTGTCATCCTGCTCGTACCTAGCATGAGGTTTGCCTCGCTGACTGGAAACAAAGGTCGCCTTCGATGGGGCCTCGGGCGGAGATTCCAGACGTCAGATTCATCACTCTTGGGCGATCCTTCGAAGCCGCGAGTCGTCGTTCAGCGGATCGGCGACCCAAAATCGTCGCAGCGGACTGTCATTATGCAGCACAAACTTAGTAGAACACGCCAGACACACCCGAACAAGAAAAATTGACCGTTCGTCCTTGCCTTGAATCGCGAAGAAGCGTGTTGCCACAACGCTCGCTCCCCGGTTGGATGGTTCCGCGCAAATGCAGGGGCATTGACGACAACTCGTCGCCAATGTAAAAGATTTTTACTCGCGTCTGTCAGGTATGTTCCCTATCACCGTTTTTCGTGCGCATTGGTTCGAGGCCGCGCCTGAATTCCTCGTAGGTCGTATTGAGAGTGAAGGGCACGGTTACATGGGCGAATGCTTTGAGCCGAGGCGGCCCACAAAGCGTATGGGCCGGGATATCGTGTGACACGGTCGAGCCCGCTGAAATCACCGCACCTTCGCCGATGGTCAGTGTCTTTCCCAAAGCACACACGACCAGGCAGTTGGCGCCAAAGGCCACGTTCTTTTCAATGACAATTTTTCCAGGACCTCGAGTTTGCGCGATGATGGTGCAGCGGGGCGCAATCACCACGCCATCGTGAATTTCCACGCATTCAGGGAAGTCTTCTTCAAGGTAAACGTCATCCCCGATAAATACGTTCTTTCCGATTTTAACTCCCCGTACGCGGTGAAGGAACGGCCTCAGATTCCTGCCTCCCGGGAGAAACCGGGCCATCAGATGCAGGGTCCCGATGAACCACATTCTCAACAACGAAAAATAAAAGCTCGGTTGGTATCTCAGCCGGACTTTCCGCTTGGTTTCGTTCATAAATGGAACCTCTCAAATTCAGGGCTGAACTTGCCGCGTCATTCGATCGACTTAAATAACCTTTCGGGCGAAACCGAGCTTGCCCCGCGTCACGACGGTTTCCCCTACCAAAGCAACCCCCTCAACCAGGGCAGCTTCCTCAGTCATTTTGATGATCTTCACTTCAATCGTCATGGTGTCTCCCGGTACTACCGGCACAAGAAACTTCATGTCATTGACGACGGCCATCACCATAAATTCCCTTGGGTTCATACCCTTTCCGGTTGTGCAGCTAAACAGGACCGAAGCGCTTTGCCCAATGGCTTCGATAATCAGCACTCCGGGCATGATTGCGAACTCGGGGAAATGTCCCAGGAACTGGAGTTCGTTTCCGGTAACGTTCTTAAGGGTCTTGATTCGCTTCCCGGCTTCCACTTCCAAAACCCTGTCGATCATCAGGAACGGGTAACGCTGCTTCAGATGGGCTTTCAGTTCTTCAAATGTCATGGTCATGCATGCTCACCTTTAAAATGGCTCGACCGAGATCAGAACTCATTCCTGCTTCTGCTCTGTGCTCGTTCTCAACGCCGGCGCAGAACGGCCGCCAACGCTCGCGGAAGAAAACGGCCCCCCGGAGCGGGAGTACCCGCATCAGAAACCAGACGCGTCACACGAAGGCCGACTTCCTCTGCCATTTCGATGACTTCACTCTCACGGTGAAACTCGAAGGTGTGATCGCGTTGGGCTGATTCAAGAGCGGTGCTGAAAAAGATCACCCCGTCATCTGAAAGATGATGAGCGAGAACCTTAAAGAGCGGGCGCGGATCTAGGAGATGTTCGGCCAGCATGGCGGCAATGATCGCTTGGTACGTTCCGCATTTCGCGGTCAGGCTCAGGTCCAGCGCGTCTTTGACCTCAAACCGAACCCGCTCCGCATGGCCTGAAACGCCGAGTAGCCGGTTGGCCACAGCCACCGCCGGCGGACTGATGTCAAAACCATCGGCACGGATGTCCGCCCGTGTCTCGGCCGCCAGCAAGCTCATCACGCCATGCCCGGCAGCCAGTTCGAGTAGCTGGCCACCCGGTGGTATCGCCTTCAGAAATTCGTCCCTGTATAAGGTAATGTGGCTGACCATGGCGGGCCAGAACGGGTAAATCAGGATTGCAGCCCACATGTACGGGACCATGTAGCTTTCCTCTTCATACACCTGGGCGATGAGGGCTGGCATCGACTCCGGAGTGTACCGACCCGCCTTTTCATAGACCTGCTGGGACTTCCAAACTCCCATGCAATACTGCGCGTAGCCCCTGGCAGCATCTTCAAACGCACGGTCGCCGTAAGCCGTTCCCGCCCAGCGGGCAAGCGGATCGAGTAGCCAGGAACAGATCTCCTTATTCGCTTCAAACGTGGCCCGAGCGGTCGGAGCAAACAGTTTGGCCTTTGTATCTAAACCCTTGAGAAATGCGTTGGCGTCCAGCATAGATTTGAGTTGTCCTTGGTAGTGCCCTTACTCTCTGGAACTGACATGCCGAACCATCCTGACCATGGGCCGGACAAGATCCACACCGTCCCAAGGAGGAACAAACACATGCATGCGCCCCAGCTTCACGATTCGGTCCACGCCTCTTTTCCCCGCAAGCTCGGCAAGTTTCTTTTCTTTTTCCGGATCCGCCATGCCCAAACCCAGGGTTTGCACGTTGCCATCGAACTTCATAACCGCACCGAGCAAGTCATCGACTTCAAGAACCGTCAAGGTTCTCCCTTGCACGGGTTGGGGCAGCTCCGATCCAGTGCCGAAGAGCAGCGTCCAGTCAGGACTCGTCGGAAAAACTGCCCGATTGGTACTCTTTGAAAGAAGCCAGGAAGCGCGCGCCTGGCAGATTGCCGAGGTCAAGGCTGCAGGAATCGTCGGCCGCGGGTGAACCCTGTTTTCCGCTTCAAACGCGCGTTTGAGAATTGGCAGAAATTCGGCGGCGGACTGACCCGCTTTTCGTTCAAGGAACAAAACCTGGGGTGAGGAACAGGCCTGCTGGTCAAATTGCCAGACATCGCGCGCAATCCGCAGGCACCAGGATTCCTGCTCGTCGGGATTGTGCCAGGCCCCTCGATCCATTGCCGCGACTGATATCCGGGGCCCGAACACCGCCAGTTTTGTCCAGTGCGGAAACGGCAGCGCCCGTATCTGCAACACCGCCTCTTCTCCTCCCCAGATCATCGCTCCGTCCACAGCCCTGGCCATTGCTTCCTGAAGGTCCTGCCGGCCGTGCTCGAATGCGGCCATAAAAATGCGCCGGGTGAGCCGTTCGTCTGGATCGCTCTCTACTAACTTTTCCATCAAGAGTCGCGTAAGGTCGACGAGCCCGCTCGGAATCCGTACGATGGCAGCGTTGCCGCCAAGAAGAGCGCAGGTCATTGAGAGAATGGGCTGGATATGGACATTGCCAGCGGGCCAATGGCCAACCACGCCGAGCGGAAACGCTTTGCACCGGGCACGACCAAAACCGGTCCACCCGCCTTCTAAACCGCCCGCTCCGAGTTCGCGTTCGATAATGGGTTCGAGAGTTCCGCGCCTCAGCCACATCCGGAGAAAAACGATGCCCGGAATATCGTCCAGTTCGCGGGCGTCCAGGGCCCTGGCCCACGCTTCAAAAATGTGAATGACCTCATTCGGTGAAATTTCGGAACCCAGAACAGCTTGACGCAGTCTGGACACCGCATTCGAGATCTCTGCGGGTGAGTTGACGCGATGGGTGAGCTCAGTGATTGATAGAGTCATGACTTAGTTCATTTTGGAGCGTTTGATCTGGAGATTCCCGCAGCCTCTCAGTTCGGACTTTGGTATGCGCCCCGCAAACCGGAAACTGATCCCGCGTCTCCCGCACGGGCAGCCGTCATAAGCAATGACCTGTGCCACATCTTCCGTGAGTAGCAGGTTGCCCGGAAAGCTCGTTGGCAAAACGCTGCAGGTTTGAACAATGCCAGTTTCTCCCGCGAGGACGGGTTCGAGGGTTAACGGGTTCCGTACGATCACATCGCCAAACGCGGGTCCGTGTTTGTTGCCCTCGGGGCAATCCGGAAAAATGACACCAACGCTTTCAACCATCCCGTAAAAATCGATGATGCGGTCGGTGGAACAACCAAAGACCTGGGCCACTGTCTCGTTGAACTGCGCTTTTTGAACGGCTTGTTCCTGTAAGCGTTTCCATCCGCCACTATGCAGGACCCGGGCCTTCCTCAAGTTCAGGGTGATTCCCTCTGCCCGGAGCGGTTGGACCAGGTGTCGCCAGAGAATGAAGGTGAAGCCGTACACCAGCAATTCGGTATCCTGCCGGCCCCGGGCGAATTCGAGAAGCTTGTCCCGCTCGAGCGTCAGTTCACTTTGATCATCAAGGCTAAGGCAACAGGTGGTTTCGCTGGCAAAAGGCTGTAACCCCTGAATCGCGGCACCCCGAGCACCCATAGCGTCACCGCCGCCCCTGAAATCGGGTGTGTCCACCACAAGATACGGTCTGCGCTCGGTCCCGATAAAATCCCGAACGATGGTCACGACACCCTTGGTCATGCGCCGCGCGGTGGGTGAATCGAGTACCACCCTGCTGGGCAGCTGTGACGTTGTTGCGCTCGAGGTCAGGGTTTTCTTGACGTCCCCCGGGTTAACAAAGGACAGCGGAGGATTTGCTTTGAGCATTCCGACAGGCAGAAATGGGAGATCGGAGACCTGGCGCGCGGAATGATAGTCCGTAGGCCAGTGATCGATGTAGTTTTTATAGCCGGCGTGTCGCTGGCAGGCGAGGTCGAGTTCCTCCTGGAGTAAGGCGAGCAGACTCGCTTGCCTCTCCGCGGGAGGCTGAGAATAGGGTGGTATTGCGAGGATGTGGTCTATTTTCTCGTCAAGGCGCTCCATCAAAGCTCCTTGGCCAGAACGGCGAGCGAGGAACGTGCAATTTTTCCGGCAGCCGTCTTCGGCAGTTCAGTAACGAAATGGATCGAGTCTACGGCCCAATGGGCCGGCAACTGGCGGCGGAGTTCATCTTCGGCAATGCTCGTTCCCTCATCCCGAACGACGAACAAAACGAGCGCCTCTCCTGCTTCCGGATGTTCGGCAGTACGCGTCGCGCATTCATACACGCCTCGGATCGCGGCGACTTGTTCCTCCACTTCCGCAAAACTTACCCGCATCCCGCGCATTTTTAGGAATGCACCTTTTCGGCCTACGATCCAAAGGTAGCCCTCTTCATCCTGACGAGCCAGGTCGCCGGTTCGCAACCAACCGTCAGAGAAGACACGCCGTGTCGCCTCCGCGTCGTTCAGATAGCCGGAAGAGATGGAAGGTCCTTTTGCGATCAGTTCGCCAACCTGTCCTCGCGGCAGCTCGTTTCCCTGTTCATCAACGACTCGGACCAGAAGATTATCCAGAGGCCGACCCACACTCCCCGGTTTCTCAGTGAGGCGTTCGGGTTCCATGCAGGAGATTCGAGCCGTCGCCTCGGTTTGTCCGTACATGACGTAGAACTTTGCCTGCGGGAAAATCTCCCGGACCTCAGCGACTTTCTCGGGTGCCAGGGCGCCACCTGCCTGCTAGAAGACGCCTCAGTCGAGGCAAACTGATGTGCCGAATATTCGATCGGCGAAGCAGGGCGTTGTAAACGGTTGGTACACCGGCAAAGGTGGTGCACTCATATTGTGCGACGGCTTCGAGCACCTTATCGGGAAACATAAAGCGGCGGTCAAGGACGACTCCTCCGCCCTGATAAAGATGCGTATGCAACAGGCTCGCGCCAAAACAGTAGCTCAGCGGGAGTACGAGCATCGCCCGCTCGTCGTTGGCTAATTGCTGGCTGCGGATGATGGCTTCGGTATTGGCAATCAAATTTTGATGGCTGACCGTGACTAGGCGGGGAACACCTGTCGAACCCGAAGTGGCCATCAGCACCGCCAGGTCGGACGGGTAGCAGGCTGCGGGCGGAATTCCATCTGAAGTCGTTCCGGCGAGCTCACCGTGCAACCAGAGGATCGATCCGCCTTGATTTCCTCCTGCAGGAGATCCGAGCTCGGTCCAGACCGCCTTGGCACCCGTTGCGTGCAGGAGAACGGATAATGAGGTTCGTAAGGTGCGCTCCTCGACCGGTACGGCAACTAAGCCCGCATAAATCGTTCCCAAATAAACCAGCGCGGCAGAGGGAGTGAGGCTTGAACCAATCAGTACCCGATCTCCCTGTTTCAAACCGGCAGAGAGCAAGGACGCGCCATATGCGGCGACCATACGCGGCAAATCCCCTGGGGAGATCGCGTGCGCGTTTGCCGCGTCGATCAGGTATGAGCACGGGCCCAGGCGCTCGACAAGTCTCCCGGCAAAATTCTGTTGAGCAGTGGCTGTCACGTTACGCTTTCTTTGAAAGCTTGGTCGTGATGATGCGCACGATCTCGCGAGTGTTCTCCATTTCAATCAACTCATCCACATCGAGCGTGATTCCGAACTGCTGTTCGAGGTTGCTGGCCAGAGATAAGTGCCCCACCGAGTCCCAGCCAAGGACTTCGCTTGGCGTCGTCTCGAGAGACACCGATTGTGGATCGATGTCGAACGCCTGATGAAAGGCCACCTGGACTTTGCTTAAGATCTGATCTGTATCGTTCATTTGACCCTTTCGTGCGTCGATTTGAGCTCTAGTTTCTGAATCGTTGCCTGCCTTGGGCAGTGGCACTCCGTTCGCAAAACAGGCTGCGGGTTCAGATTCATGACACAACCTGCTTCATACCGTTCCTTCGTTTACTCGGCGTGCCAAGAGACGCCAATGCTCGTATGACTAGGCCACGATTCCCGTGCCACCATCGAGGACCAGAGTCTGGCCGATCATCCCAGAGGCTGCCTCGGAGCAAAGAAATTGAGCACCATAGGCAATTTCCTCGGCTGTAATTAATCGCCCGGTTGGAGTGCGACGGATGGTTTCGGCGATACGCGCCTCGCTGTCCGGCATGGCATTCCAGGCGTCAGTGAGCACGGCGCCGGCCGTTAGAATGTTGACGCGAATGCCGCGGGGTGCCAGTTCTACGGCGAGATGGCGTGCCAAGGCCTCCAGTGCACCTTTTGAAGAGCCAACCAGCGAATAGGAAGGAATCGAGCGCAAAGCTCCCCAGGAACTGACGGCTACGATGCTCGATCCGCAGCGGAAACGCGGCAGGAGAAGCTTCGTCAGTTTGAAAAAGACGCGCACATTCAAATCAAAGGTCCAGTCAAAATGGCGCTCGGTAAGTTCTTCAATCGGGCGGTGGATCCCTGTCGCCGCGCAATGGACCAACCCCGCAAGTTGCGGCGCGCGCTCACCGAGCAAATGATCCAGTTGCTCGAGGCCCCTTGCATTTGTCAGATCCGCGCGGCAGAAGGCGATATTCAGACCTTCTGCTGTGGCGACAGCTTTCAGTTGATCGGCGGTCTTCTCGTTACGGAGATAATTCGCAATGACGAAAGCACCTGCCCGGGCGAAGCGTAGTGAAATGGCGTGACCGATGCCGCGGGTGCCTCCGGTAATCAGGATGGTCTTGCCTTGGAGAGAAAACAGGTCAATCGTGCCTAGAGATTGCAGACCGGGCTGTTTGTCTGGCAGATCCGATGCGGGGGCGTCAGTCATCCCTGAATCCGTAACTGACTGATTTGCATAGCAATGTTGCAGAGTACGTTCAGCTATCAAATTCTCTCCCGTGGACTTCTCAAGCGAGGCGAAATTCGGCACGCCTGTGACCTGATGAGATCGTTGAGAAAGGGACTCCTTACCCTATCTCCTAAGTCACAATTCATCAGTGATTTCGACCACGCCACCCTGTGAGCGCCGTCACAATACTCGGACGCAGTGACTCGCCGTCCCCTGTCTCCCGTGGGGGGTTCCCGGGCACGGATGTCCCCATTAACCGCTTGTTTTTAAAACACTTGGGAAGTACGGAACGTCCGAAGGATCGACACCCCCGGTCAGGTGGAAGACTTGGTCCGTTCGCCAGAGTATTGAGAAATACATTTGTTTCTAGGTAAACAAATGTGGCAGGTTCACTGCAATCTCGCTCGCGGCTTGCGACGGGGGTCGTGAGAATGACGGCATCAAGACCGCCGTCGCCTGGGTCATTTAACCAAGGCAGTGTTCGGCACTACAGCCTTGCCGAATACTTAATTTAGGAGTAATCTCAAACCCTTTCGATCACCTGCGCAGCAGGAGGAACCGGCTCTCAAAGAAAGGCTCGGCGGAACATGGTGAATTCTTACCAGCTAGGGTTTCTGCCAACGAGAAGGCTCTATTCGCGTGTCGAAGCTCCTGAGAATGTCTGGGTGTACTGGAGCTGTGACGGGAAGTCCGATATCTCGCCCGTGCAGGATATGAGCATGGGAGGAATCTTCCTCAAGACTCCCAAAGTGAAAACCGAAGGCAGCGTCGTAAATCTGCATTTCCTGGTTCAGGAAGGGCAGATCCGTGCCGACGCAATCGTGAAGTACGCACGATCGGGGTTGGGAGTCGGAATGAAATTCGCAGCAGTGAGCCATGAAGACCGGAGACGGCTTGCCGCACTGATGACCCGGATCCGCAGTTTCAGAAAATAGGATTGAGCATCACGAGAGTGGGCAAAACCGCAAGGGCAAGAATCTCAGAGTGCCAACGTATGGCTGGGTGAAAACACGGGCAGGTCATCACCTTGATTCCTACGGAATTTGGCTCCGACCCCGGTTCCATCGATAAACCATGATTTCGGTGCCGTGGGGCCCCGGACTCCCATAGACCAGTTCTGCTCTTCGATCTGGAATTCCGTTCGTGAACCAGTCCTGATAGTACGGCGTGTATTTTTCATTCTGATGAAAAACAACATAGTCGACTTTGGCAGTATCGAGGAAACGAAGCGCCAGCTCGCCATCGCAATAAGGGAAATCGATCCACTGCGCGTTCGCGTGAAATGCCAGAGGTGTGGAGCGATCCATGATCATAACCTGTCGATCTTGTTGCTGGCCGATCCACTTTCCCAATTGCTTTACTGACAGGGTAGCGCGTGAACCCTGTTGAAACTGCCAGAGCGACCTCACCCCATCGATTGGATACAGGATCAGTACGAATCCAATCACTCCAGGAACGAGCCATTCCGCGATTGCCGGACTAATCGAGCGCCAACCGGCGGCAACAAGGGAGGTTTTGGTCCAGAGGGCGATTCCAACCAGACCATTGCCTGCCCAGATAAGAAAAAACGGAATCAAGACGAAGTAGTATCGCGGAGTAGAAAAATCGGAAGAAAAAGTCGCCAGAATTGCAGTCAGCGGAACAAGCATGATGTAGAGATGGCTGGAAGCGAGCGGTCGCGTCCACGGCCGACGAACTGCTCCCAGCAGGGCTAACGCTGTCAGGAATGGTGCACCCAACCATCTCGAGGAAAGCGCCTCGAACAACGCGGGAACATTTTTGCGTACTCCCATTTTTAAATTGTGAGCAACTTGCCGGAAGGTAATCCGGGTCTCCCGCACGACGTCGGCTTCGGGCCGATTCCTGGTTCCCGTCCTCTCCAAGGTCGCATTTATGGAATGGCCCGCCCATTCGCCCGGGTCCGCTTCATTATTCTCGCGCGCAATGGCCTGACGAACCTGGTCAGCATAAAAGAGGGAACTCTTCGCTTCCAGTCGAATCTGACCGGTCGCTTTATAAAGATAGATCACTTCCGGCAGCGCTAATACGACGAAAACCGCAATCGCTGCGAAAACCCGTTTCGCTCTCTGAGGTAACGATCCCTCTGTGAAGCACACCAGGAGAAACAGGGCGATCAAAAATGGCGCGACAGCTTCCTGCCGGGTCAAATAGGCAAGTCCGAAGAACCCGCCCACGAGACAGCACACACCCGTCGAAGGACGATCGAGCGCACGAAGAACGATATACACAGCCGACAGAAGTATCGTGAGGTAGGGCCCCTCCGACAGCACGACAAATGACAGGTTCACAAGGACCGGGTAGAAGATCGCCAGCAGCGCGGCCACGAATCCGCTCTGTCGACCAAACAGCCGCGAGGTGATCGCAAACACCGGGAGCGGGAGTAGTGCCCCTAGAATGAGGGCAACGAGTCGTCCCGCCCATTCATAGTCATGTGTAAAGAACGACCCCACGCAGATCAGTAACGGATAGAACGGAGGGAACACAATCTCGTAGCCTGGGCTCGTGATTCCGACGTATCCCGTTCCATTCCTCAGATTCTGGGCTATCCTCGCGTATTCTGTGCCTTCTGACTCAATGGCTCCTGTTCCCCAGAAGAGCAGTGCCGCCAGTCGTACCGTCAAGCTCGCAAGTATGATTACCGCAATCAAAAAGAAAGGACGACGCCAGAGACTCAGACGCTGCGCGCCTGTTCCGGGCTTCAAATTGAGCTCGGCTAGAAGGTTCGACGTCCCGGTCATGGCTATCTCCGAAGTGCTGTCTTCGAAATTGAGACCCGAAAAGTACTCGAACGGTCTGACGGCCCAGGGAAGTCGCTTGGAAAGATCAGCGTTCTTATATCACATTCGGTGCTGTGGGGGACGAATTTGGCGGCGTCAGGTCCCATGGGTCGCCGGGTGCCGGCAAGAGAAGGCATGCCGTTTCGCGAATGTAACAAAACGGTAAATCTCGTGTTAGTACTAGGACTTTCGGGTTACGCAAAAATGAGGTAACTGATTGATAGACTAAACCCCAGCACGATCGCATTATGTTTCCCCGCCAGAAATGGCGGCAGCTGGAATTTTGTTCCACGCTGAGTGGTACACCATCAATGGGCGGGCTCTGCAAGTGTTCTTGCGGAAGGTGATCAGGTATGAGCTCACTACCGGCCCCGAAGATCTTTGTGGTGATGGCTGCGTACAATGAAGCGGCAGCTATCCGCACGGTGGTGGATTCTCTGCGTTCCACCTACCAGTACATCGTTGTGGTGGATGACGCTTCAACGGACGGCACAGCCGAAGTTCTGAAAGACTCGGACGTGTACCTGCTGCGCCATTGTGTGAACCGCGGGCAGGGAGCGGCGCTGCAAACAGGCATTGAGTTTGCACTTTCGCAGGGTGCAGAAATCGTAGTGACGTTTGACGCCGACGGTCAGCACGATGTGCAGGAGATTCGGGCGATGGTCGCACCGATACTGGCCGGAGAGTGCGACGTAACGCTGGGCTCGCGGTTCCTCGGGCGAACCCTGGGCATGCCGCTAACGAGAAGGCTGCTTCTGAAGGCTGCCGTGCTCTTCACAAGGGTTTTCTCCCGCATCCGGGTAAGCGATATGCACAACGGCTTTCGTGCTTTTTCGGCGCGCGCGGCGACCCACATCCATCTGCAGATGGACCGAATGGCTCATGCTTCGGAAATCCTCGAACAAATCCGGCAAAGCGGATTGCGCTACCGCGAGGTGCCTGTCACCATCCGCTACACCTCCTATAGCATCGGCAAGGGCCAGAGTTCGTGGAATGCAGTCAGGATTGCAGTTGAGCTGCTGCTGCGGCGGAGGCCTGGATAATGATGCAACACCTGAACCTGTTCCAGTGGATCGTTGTTCCTCTTCTGTTGCTGCTCTTCGTGCATAGCTTGGTCTTGATGGCGCGTGGAACACATCGCCGCGCTGCAGCGGTCCGCGCGCTTGTGTGGCTTGCTGCGGCTGCCACCGTGCTCCGGCCGGACATGACAATCCTGATTGCGAGGGCGCTCGGCATCGGACGCGGTACGGACCTCGTGCTGTACCTGTTCATCATTGGCTCACTGGCTGTGGCTCTCTATTTCTACGGCCGAATCGTGAAACTCGAAACGGCAATCACTTCTTTGGTGCGCCAGTCCGCATTGCAGGAAAAGCCCCAAACCAAACTGTAAGGCTTGGGAGGCTCACTTCATGAGCCGAGTGCCACCGTTTCTGCCACGGCGTCCGGATTCGGGAATCTCAGACAAATTCGCGCACCAATTCAAATCGCATCAGCACATGTAAGGCCCTAGCCTGGTCGCAAGGATTCGGGAGTACCTCCGCTTCTGTACCATTGGGTGTGGTACTCGGGTCGTAGTAAAGTTGCTCCTGCCGCAAATCTTACTCAGGTTAGATTTTGACTGATCGAGGTTTGCTACAAGTCTGTTTGCCAGCGGGAGAATTTCGACAATGAAGCTTCGCTTTCGGTCAACCTTGCGCCCATTTCTGCTCTCGCTGGGTGTTCTGGTGGCCATCGTGACCTCCCTTGAGGGTTGTGCGTCAGCCTCAGGTGGAGGGTCTGCTCCGCCTCCTAGAGTAGCGATCGGGAGTTTGAGTCAGACGTCTGGACCTGTAGGAACTTCGGTCACGATCACGGGGACAAACTTTGGGGCATCGCAGGGAGCGAGCACGGTGAGCTTTAACGGCACCCTGGGAACTCCGACAAGCTGGAGTGCGACGAGCATTATTGTGACCGTGCCAAGCGGAGCAACATCGGGAAATGTCGTGGTGACCGTTGGCGGAGTCGCGAGTAATGGTGTGACTTTCACGGTGACGACCACAGCGCCGAACATCACAAACTTGAGTCAGGCCTCCGGGCCTGTAGGAACCTCTGTCACGATCACGGGGACCAACTTTGGGGCAACGCAGGGTACGAGCACGGTTAGTTTCAACGGCGCGGCCGGAACTCCGACAAGCTGGAGCGCAACGAGCGTCACTGTGCCCGTGCCAAGCGGAGCCACCACCGGCAATGTCGTCGTAACCGTTGGTGGAGTCGCGAGCAATGGCGTGGCTTTCACCGTCACGACTACAGCACCGAACATCACGAATTTGAGTCAGACGTCCGGTCCCGTAGGAACTTCAGTCACGATCACGGGTACGAACTTTGGAGCTACGCAGAGCTACGAGCACGGTGAGTTTTAACGGAACCGCGGGAATTCCGACAAGCTGGAGTGCGACGAGCATTATTGTGTCTGTGCCAAGCGGAGCAACATCGGGAAATGTTGTGGTGACCGTTAGTGGAGTCGCGAGCAACGGCGTGGCTTTCACCGTCACGACTGCAGCACCAAACATCACGAATTTGAGTCAGACGTCTGGGCCTGTAGGAACCTCTGTCACGATCACGGGGACAAACTTTGGAGCAACGCAGGGAACGAGCACGGTGAGCTTTAACGGCACCCTGGGAACTCCGACAAGCTGGAGTGCGACGAGCATTATTGTGCCTGTGCCAAGCGGAGCAACCACCGGCAATGTCGTCGTAACCGTTAGTGGAGTAGCGAGCAACGGTGTGGCTTTCACGGTGACGACACCTGCACCGAACATCACGAGTCTGAGTCCAACGTCAGGGGCCGTTGCAACCTCGGTGACAATCACCGGAACCAACTTTGGGGCAACACAGGGAACGAGCACGGTGAAGTTCAACGGGACAGCGGGAGCTCCGACGAGTTGGAGCGCGACGAGTATCACGGTGCCTGTACCGAGTGGAGCAACCACCGGCAATGTCGTCGTAACCGTTTTTGGAATAGCCAGCAACGGAGTGAACTTCACCGTCTCAGCGGCTGCGGCGCCGAACATCACGAGTCTCAGTCCAACGTCAGGCGTAGTCGGAACCTCAGTAACAATCGCCGGAACGAACTTTGGAGCAACGCAAGGAACGAGCGCGGTGAGTTTCAGCGGGACCCCGGGAACCCCGACAAGTTGGAGTGCAACCAGCATCACCCTGCCGGTACCGGGTGGAGCAGCTTCGGGGAATGTCGTGGTGACAGTTGGTGGAGTCCCCAGCAATGGTGTGGCTTTCACCGTTACGGCTGCCACACCAAGCATAACAAGTCTGAATCAAGCTTCCGGAGCGGTGGGAACCCCAGTGACGATTACGGGGACCAGCTTTGGAGCAACTCAGGGAACGAGCACGGTGAAGTTTCAACGGGACAGCGGGAGCTCCGACGAGTTGGAGTGCGACGAGTATTACTGTGCCTGTACCGAGCTGGAGCAACCACCGGCAATGTCGTCGTAACTGTTGGTGGAGTAGCGAGTAATGGTGTGACTTTCACGGTGACGACACCGGCACCGAACATCACAAGTTTGAGTCAGACGTCCGGACCTGTAGGAACTTCAATCACAATCACCGGTACCAACTTTGGAGCGACACAAGCTACGAGCACGGTGAAGTTCAACGGTACAGCGGGAACTCCGACAAGTTGGAGTGCGACGAGTATCACCGTGCCTGTACCGACTGGAGCAACCAGCGGCAATGTCGTCGTAACCGTTGGTGGTGTAGCCAGTAACGGTGTGGCTTTCACGGTGACTACACCGGCACCAAGCATTACAAGTTTGAGTCAGACGTCCGGACCTGTAGGGACTTCGGTTACGGTCACGGGGACCAACTTTGGGGCAACTCAGGGAACGAGTTCGGTGAAGTTCAACGGGACAGCGGGAACTCCGACAAGTTGGAGTGCGACGAGTATCACCGTGCCTGTACCGACTGGAGCAACCAGCGGCAATGTCGTCGTAACCGTTGGTGGTGTAGCCAGTAACAGTGTAGCTTTCACGGTGACTGCACCGGCACCGAACATTACAAGTTTGAGTCAGACGTCCGGACCTGTAGGAACTTCGGTTACGGTCACGGGGACCAACTTTGGGGCAACTCAGGGAACGAGTTCGGTGAGTTTCAACGGAACCACGGGAACCCCGACAAGTTGGAGTGCGACGGGTATTATTGTGCCCGTGCCAAGCGGAGCAACCACCGGCAACGTCGTCGTAACCGTTGGTGGAGTCGCGAGTAATGGTGTGACATTCACGGTGACGACACCGGCACCGAACATCACAAGTTTGAGTCAGACGTCTGGACCTGTAGGGACTTCGGTTACGATCACGGGGACCAATTTCGGAGCAACCCAGGGAACAAGCACGGTGAGTTTCAACGGAACCGCGGGAACCCCGACAAGTTGGAGTGCGACGAGCATTATTGTGCCCGTGCCAAGCGGAGCAACCACCGGGAATGTCGTCGTAACAGTTGGTGGAGTCGCGAGCAATGGCGTGACTTTCACCGTGACGACTGCCGCACCGAACATCACGAATTTGAGTCAGACGTCCGGACCTGTAGGAACTTCGGTCACTGTCACGGGGACCAACTTTGGGGCAACTCAGGGAACGAGTTCGGTGAGTTTCAACGGCACCGCAGGAACCCCGACTAGCTGGAGCGCGACGAGTATCACAGTGCCGGTACCAAATGGAGCGACATCGGGGAACGTTGTGGTGACAGTCAGTGGTGTTGCCAGTAACGGTGTGAATTTTACGGTGACTGTGGGGACGATTACCGTTGCGATCAGCCCGAAGCGCGCTGGCCTCGCCGTCACGCAGACTCTTTCCGTAACGGCCACAACCAACGACAGTGCAGGCGTCAACTGGACTGCCAGCGGAGGGAGTTTCTCTGCGGGAAGCAGCCTGACAGGAGTAGCCGTGACCTATACGGCTCCCGCAACCGGTGGTTCCTATACCATCACGGCAACCAGTGTCACCAATATAACGACGAGCGCTTCGATAACGGTGTATGTGAGCGACCTCGGCGGGATGTCCACCTATCACAACGATCTTTCGCGAGACGGTGTAAATAGCAAGGAATATGCGCTGAGCACCTCGACAGTCAATACCGCGACATTCGGAAAACTGTTCTCATGCACGGTGGATGGTGCGGTGTACGCACAGCCGTTATGGGTACCGAACGTAATGATCAGCGGGAACAAGCACAACGTTGTGGTGGTAGCGACGGCGCATGACAGTGTGTACGCGTTCGATGGCGATGCCAGTCCGTGCGTCAAATTGTGGCAGGTGAGTTTGCTCGGAACTGGGGAAGTTCCTGTTCCCTCCGGCACGAGTGGAAACCTGGTGGGAGTCGGAAGCGGGGACATTACGCCGGAAACGGGGGTCATCGGCACTCCGGTAATCGACCTCAGTACCAACACGATCTATGTCGTGGGTCAGTCCGTAGTCACCTCGGGCCCCACGTTCTATCAGAGGTTGCACGCATTGGATTTAACGACGGGCGCGGAAAAAAGTGCTTTCAATAGCCCGAATTTGATTAATTTCAGCGGATTTAATTCTCAAACGGAGTTGCAACGCGCGGGCCTGGCGCTGGCGAACGGAGTTGTCTATATCTGCTGGGCATCCCACGAGGATGCTGGCGCATATCATGGATGGGTAGCGGGATATTCCGCAGCTAACGTCTCGAAACTCGTCGCAACCTTCAACGACACACCGAATGGTAGCCAGGGCGGCATCTGGATGTCGGGCGGAGCACCCGCAGTCGATGCCAATAACTATATCTACGTGATCTCCGGAAATGGCACCTACGACGGTTCCGGCGATTACAGCGAAAGCTTCATCAAGCTGGGGAGCGGGTTGACGGTTGCTGACTCGTTCACTGCCTATAATCAGGCCACTCTGACCTCGGGCGACAAGGATGTCGGTGCCGGCGGTGCGGCGATCCTTGTGGACTTGCCTCCGCCGGCTCCGCATCAGCAATTGATTGTCGGAGGCGGAAAAGGACTGACCTTTGGTGGCGAACTCTACGTTCTCGACCGCACGAATCTTGGCGGTTACCAGAATGGGCCGGGAGGAACGGACAACGTGGTTCAGGAATTTTCTTTCAATCACGCCATCTTCGCCACAGGTGCGTTCTGGCAGAACAACCTCTACATCGCCGGTGTCGGCGGACCGCTGCAGGAATTTGCGCTGAACCCCGCGACCAGTCAGTTCACGACCAATCCTGCGGCATCGTCGAGCGTACCGACCTCGTTCGGTTTTCCCGGAGCCACGCCATCGATCTCAACGGCTGGGACGACGGCTGGGACAACTTTGGTCTGGGCGTTAAACAGCAGTCAGTACTGCACAAATCAGTCGAAGGGATGCGGACCTGCCATACTCTATGCGTACGATAACAATCTAAATGAACTATGGGACAGCACCATGATTGGTGGAGACGCGGCAGGGTATGCGGTCAAGTTTACCGTACCGACCGTGGCTAATGGCAAGGTATACGTAGGCACGCGAGGCAACAACACTGGCGGCGCGTTCGGCTCGACCAGCGTCTCCGGTGAACTGGATGTCTACGGTCTGAAGGCAAACTAGAGGAGAACGCTCTGGTTCCCTCGGCGATGGCCCCGAACCATCCTCAGAGAGGCTCTCGGAAGACGGCAAGCCCTAAAATCTGTGGTTATAGACTAGTTGCCGAACGTCCACGTGATAATGTCCTGGTTTGCGACGGAGATGCCAGTCGCCCCGGTGAATCCCACATAGGCGGTGTCCCCGCCGACGATTCCAGGAATATTGATCTTCCAAGCGACGGTGCACTTTTCAGAAGTATTCGCTGTATCTGTGATGGTCATCGTCAATGTCGTGCCGTCGTACGTCATGTGTACCTGGAAGATGTCTCCGGAATGCAAGTTCACACCACCACTGAGCGTCACGGCAGGTACTGTGGGCGAGGAACCGTCCGTGTAGCTGCCAGTCGAATTCGTACCCTCGCCTGCGTTGTTCACCAGGTCGAATTTAACGGCAACGCTTTTCGCAATCGGTGCACTTGAACTATAGGTTGGATTGCTGATGTTGTCCGGCCCGTAACCGAGCCCTCCCCCGGTTGGTCCTAACGCCGTGAGACTTGTATCCTGAATGACAAACGTGATTCCGTTGCCCAGGGGACTTGTCCCTGGATTTGCCAGCTGGAATGTAAAATCATTT
>CAVRSA010000001.1:0-294399 GCA_963723725.1 Candidatus Acidiferrales bacterium | reverse complement strand
TAAACGGGGAGAAGGACGGCAGCAAGAAATGAACCTAGCGAACACAATCGGAACGGTTTGCCTTTCTTCTCGCGCTCGTCGCCGGAATTGCCGTGGCTCAGAATTCGAAAAGCGAAACTCATCTCCGGACTGTGAGCGGCCAGGTGACCAATAAATCGGAAGATCCGGTTCCCGGCAGCGTGGTATTCCTGAAGAATTTGCGTACCAGTGCAGTGAGCAGCCGGTTCGCTGACAAGGATGGCAATTACAAATTCAGCGGATTAGATCCGAATGCCGACTACGAGTTGCACGCGGAAATGGGCGACATGCAATCGTCGGTGAAAACGATGTTTTCACTCGATAGCAGGAAAGAAATGACCCTGAATCTGAAGCTGGACAAGAAAAAAAGTTCGAAGTCAATTATGAACCCTGACAGAGACCGATACCCCGATCCTGCCTCCCATCGGTTAGACTGAAATCCACGAAACGAACTGAAAGCGATCGCCGGAACTTGCATATAGACCGAAGTCGATTGCGTAAGCGAATCATTCTTTTGGCCGCTTGCGTGCTATGGGGCAGAGCAGCGGCGTCGGGCCGGTCGCCATCGCCCTGCGCTGCTGAGCCTTACACATGCCTAGAGCAAGCGGCTGCCCGCAAAGAGCAGCCCCGATCAGAGTGCTTCAATTCAAGGGACGGTATCGAACACGCAGGATACCGTGGTCTCCGGAGTCGCAGGCATTACGCTCACCCTAAACCATGACCCATCGACCGGTACTCCAGCGAGCGCGTCCACGGATGAGAACGGACATTATGTCTTCTCCAAACTGGAGCCGGGGAAGTACATCCTGTCGATCAGTGCCCCCGGATTCAAACCGGTTTCGAAATCCCTGGTGCTCTGATTCCAAAGAGCAGAACACCCAGGATATTTCCTTGGAGCTTGATATAGTCTCGGAAAAGGTGGAAGTGAACGAGACCGCCCCTGGTGTAACCACAGAGTCTGCTGCCGCCCCTCCGGCAACCGTGACAAAAACGGAATTGATCACGATTCCCACGCCGCAAGAGAAAGTGAAAGACGTGATTCCCTTTACTCCCGGCGTCATTAGACTCTCGATAGCAAACTACGTTCAAGGGCTCGGATGAAAACCAGAGTTTGTTGCTGGTCAATTCTGCGCGCACGACTGATCCCGTCACCGGGAGCTTTGGGGTTCCTATCCCGACCGATGCAGTTGAATCCTTTGCTGTTTACAAGACTCCGTACGACGCGAATCTCGGGAGTTTTTCAGGTGGTTTGACGACGATCGAGACCAAGCCTCCGGAAGATCAGTGGGATTTCCATTTGCGGGGACTTGTGCCTTCGGTTCTCGGGAAAAACGGGCAGATGGTAGGGATTTCAGAAGCTCATTCCCGGGGTGACGTTTGACGTTCCGATTATCAAACACAAGTTCTTGCTGTCAGAAGTATTCCAGTACGACATGAAGAAAACGACTGTCGAAGGGCTTCCCTGGCCCTATGACATCAGCAAACGTCAGGGATTCAATTCATTCACAACGCTCGAGGCCATACTCTCAGACCATCATGTCTTGACACTGACAGTAAATGCGTTCCCACTTCGTCAGCAGCACGTGGATATCAACGCGTTGGTACCGCAACCGGCTTCGAATGATCTCAACCAGAACGGAGTAGCGATCGGACTGGCGGATAAGTACCAGCTTGCCTCGGGAGCCGAGTTCAGCCTCGTCGCGCAGTATATGCGGTTTGACAGCAATGCCCACGGACAGGGCTCGGAAGATATGCTGATTAACCCGCAGGGATACGGTGGAAACTATTTCAATTTCTGGTCCCGAAGGGGGAAGGAATTCCAGGCCGTACCAACGTTCACCTTCCCGAAAAAGCACTGGCATGGCGAGCACGAAATTCGCGTAGGTGTCGAC
Source organism: Candidatus Acidiferrales bacterium (assembly GCA_963723725.1). Lineage (GTDB taxonomy): Bacteria > Acidobacteriota > Terriglobia > Acidiferrales > UBA7541 > Acidiferrum. The sequence continues at coordinate 292,489 of CAVRSA010000001.1, read as the reverse complement.
GTCGACTGGCGCTCGTTCTTTGGAGTTTCGGTATCGAATCCGATTCACATACTACGTCAGGACAATTCGCTGGCGGAGACGATCAATTTTTCTTCGGCTCCTTCGCAAACTCCGTCTGATAGTTCGGTTGCCGAATTTGTCCAGGATCATTGGATCGTGAATTCACAGTGAGCGTAGATCTCGGAGGCGAGACTGTCGTCGAATACTTCGGGCTGGTCCGCTGCGTTCGCGCCACGGGCCGGAGTGGCGTACTCGCCAGGCACAAGCGGGAAGACGATCATTCGAGCGGGCGCTGGAATGTTTTACGGCGTACTTCCGCTACTCGCGGCTAACTTTGCGGCAAATCCGAATCGCACCATCACCGAATACGATCCAACCGGATTACCGATCGGAACACCCGTTACTTACACGAACGTGTACGCGGGTGGCGTGAATCCTCTCGATAGTTCTGCATTGCCCGGCCAGCCAAACACCACGCCTCGCAACATCACGTGGAACGTTGCGGTCGATCAGGAATTACGCAAGAACCTGAGACTGCGCGTTGGCTATCTCGACAGTCACACATCCTACCTCTTTGACGTCGAGCCGTTCACATCCCTGACGGGTGGCGAGTCCTTCATGGCTCTCACAAACACGGGCTCGACGCACTACCGCGAAGTTGAATCCACCGTGCATTACACGCTGCGGGAGCGCGACCAGGTGAACGTTTCCTATGTATGGAGCGAGGCCCGCGGAGACTTGAACAGCCTTTCAAATGTTTTTATTCCCTTCGCAGCTCCAGTCATCCGGCCAAACGTTTACGGAATTCTTCCATCTGATATTCCGAATCGATTCATCGCGTGGGGGATTTTTGCTCTGCCGATGAAGTTGACGTTCAGCCCCCTTGTGGACGTGCATTCCGGATTTCCCTATTCCGCCATCGATGTTCAGCAGCAATACGTGGGCATACCCAACGGACAGCGCTTCTCGGAATATTTCTCGCTCGATATGAAGCTGTATCGTGAATTCAAGGTGCCATTCCTCGGCCGGCGAAGCGGAAGGGCGCACCATATCCGCTTGGGGGTGTACACCTTGAACGTAACAGATCATCACAATTACAACGCGGTCTACAATAACGTTGCTTCGCCGATTTATGGGCACTTCGCCGGGTATCTGTACCGGCACGAAGGCGCCATCATCGACTTCGTGGATTAATTACTCACGTTCATTCGACTCTTGCCTGCTTCGCACGAAGTGGTGAATTTTTCGGACACAGAACGCGGATCGCCTGTGGCAATACGCTGATCTTCACCGGTGCCGATCCCAGAATCTCGCCATCCCCGTGAAATCGGCGCGGAATGCCAGTGTCGATCGTTACTTCATGCACCTGGTATCGTTTCACGCGCGGAGATCGCACTTCCCCCCAAACAATCAGCCTCGGAAGCGCAATCAGCAACTCCAGAGGCGAGAGCGCCTCGACAATCACGAGATCGAGCAGACCATCGTTAATTTTCGCCTCAGGCGCGAAGCGCAACCCGGAACCATAGCTTGGCGTGTTCAGTACCGCGACCAGAAGCGCGGTGGTTAAGAAACTCGATCCAGGAATTCCGTCCTTCGAGTGGCTGACGCAGACCGTGACCCGACCGGTTTCAATCAGTGCAAAGGCTGCAGAGAGCAGATAGCGAAATTTGCCCCTTAATTTCCGGAAGCGTGTCGCGGCGATGTGGGCGGATTCTGCATCAATCCCTACTCCACCCCCGCCCGTATAGATTCTCTTCTGGCCATCCGCAGTCTCAACGCAAGCAACATCCATCAAGCAGGAATCGCCATCTCGAAGTAACTCTGCCGCACGCACCGGGTGATGTGGTAATCCCAAGGCATCGGCCAGATCGTTCCCTCCGCCGGCAGGCAGAATCCCTAGAACTACATCAGGATACTTTGCCGTCGCGTTCACAAGATCCTGAAAAGAACCGTCGCCGCCCAGCACGAAAAGTCGTACGTGACCGGACCGGGCTGCGGCACGAGCCTGCTCGGCGAGGTCGTCGGCACTCGATGTTTTGCGGAATTCAACATTCCAGGAGCTGCGCGTGGCGAAGGATATTAGTGCGGGCAGGGTGTCAGACGCGTGTCCGCCTCCCGCAGACGGATTTACAAGGACTAGATCTGGAAGATCGATTGGGGGAGGCACGGTCGCTTGCACTGGTTCGAAATGCTGCCGGAGGAAGCGAACTAAGTCAATCTCTAGATACCACCGGCCCCGAAGGTCTGTTCCCTTCATCAATAGACGCGATAGATCTGACCAGTCTGCCGTCCTTCGACGCTGCGGCTATAAGCGAGCGCGACCCTCCGCGCGGGTGCCGACTCGAATCCTCTGAAGAACGGCGCATACGTGCCCATTGCTTCGGTCAAGACCGTGGGGCTCACGCAATTCAGGCGGATACCGCGAGGCATTTCGATCGCTGCAGCTCGTACAAAACTTTCGATTGCCCCGTTCACCATACTGGCCGAGGAACCGCTAACAATGGGAGTGTCTGAGAGAATTCCCGCAGTTAACGTGATGGAACCCCCTTCAGAGAGGATATCCCTGGCCGCCAAGGTGAGATTCACCTGGCCCAATAATTTGTTTTCAAGTCCCAGTGTGTAGAGTGATTTTCCGATGGGTAAGGGCTTGAAGTCAGAAAGAGGCGCAAACTTCACTTCTCCCGCAGCGCAGATGACGGCATCGAGAGGCCCAGCTTTCTTGAAACAGGCTTCGATGCTCGCCGGATCGCTCAAGTCCAGTTTGAACTCGGCCACCGACCGGCCGGCAGGCAGAATCTCGTGTCGCGAAGACAATTCGGCAGAAATGGCCCGGCCGATGAGGCCGGATGCCCCGACGATGAGAACCCTCAATTGTTCATCCATAGGTCTCTGACCTCCACAGGGTAGAATTCTTCAAAAATCGGCACGATGGTTGGTCGGAAGCAGTTAAAAGACATGGTGCCGGCGGGGGGAATCGAACCCACGGCCTAGGGATTATGAGACCCTCGCTCTTCCACTGAGCTACGCCGGCTACTTGCGGAATTACCATGGTAAGTAGTAAGGGAATCAGGTGTCAAGCAGCAGGGAGCTGTGGAAGAAATGTGGAAGGTGTCCCGACTTGATAGTACTTCCGTACCAGTCGAGTGGGCCATCCGTACTGTTGTCGCGAAGCGACAGAGAACGGTATTTATGTGGCTGCCAAGGCTATGTCCGAGTGTCGCTAGGCGAATTAATAGCGAAACTGCGGCCGTAGGTGGTATTTGTTTTTTGGTGCCTGGGAGTGGTGTGTCCTACTTGACACTATCCTATTAAGGGATAGAGTTGTCTCCGTTCGTCTACGTCCACGGAGGCACAAATGTCACGGAAACTTGGGGCAATCGCTCTCGCTATGTCTATTCTTTTCGGTGCAATGGCTTTGAAGTCGTCTGTAACGCGCAGTTCGGGATCTGTAATGATGGCAAACGGCCCCGCGCCGGTGCCCACCAAGAAGCCCGGAAAGACCTTTGTAGAAGTACCGAGAATGCCGGAAGTTCGCTAAGAACGCGGAATTAGCGCGGTAGTCAAGCGGACCCGGCGATGAGAGAAAAATGGCGGGTCCGCTTGGATTTTTTGTTTGGTTCATTGGGACAGCTCTTGAGCTGTCGTTCATTATTTGTTGTGTTGTCAGAAAATCTTTCCTGCAGTACATCTTCCTCAACATATATCTGTTTTTTTCCGTGATCAGCAGCGTCGCCCGATTTGTAGTTCTCGCGCAGTATGGACAGGATTCCTCGCAGTATTCGTACTGTTATTTCTACACCGATCTGATTTTGACCTTGGCCTTGTTTATCGCTCTAATCAGCCTGTACGTCCGGGTATTCAGCGAGCTAAAGGTAAAGCAACTATTGTATTTTGTCGCTATGTCGCTCTTGTTGGGGACAGCACTTTTCTCCTACGCAGTCGTAGACCGCAGTTCGGATCTGCTGATGACCGGATTTGCCATTGAACTGTCGCAAAATCTCTATTTCGTCGGACTTATCCTTACCTATATCCTGTGGGGCGCCGTTTTGAAGTTGCGTGAAACTCGTACGCGTGTTGTGCAAATTGTCTTGTCCCTGGGTGTCTATTTCAGCGCGTATGCCGCCTGTTATGCGCTCGCGAATATGTCTGGAACCATGGGCATTACGCAAGTCCTTGCTCCGGCACTCGGATGCCTCTTGCCATTGTCCTGGACCATCACGATGCTGCGACACTCGGAAGACTCGCATCTCGCCACGGCGCATCTTGTGGCGGTGCCGCGATGATGGCTGCTTTGATCTTTCTCTTCTCTCTGGTCACCTTGTTCATGTTCTTCGTGTCTTACTGTCGTTCGATGATGGCCTCTTCGGCGCGGCATGAGCTCTCAGAAGAAGTTCGCGACGTCACAGGGATCAAGGACACCCCTTCTCCGCACGACTACGATCGAGTGGTTCAGATCTTGCAACTGTGCCCGGAACGGCCAGAAGATCGTCACTCTTTGCGGGCCGTGAACCTCTATCACAGCTGCCTGAAAACGATGCAGGGCGTATTAGCGAGCGTCATGCCGGGCATCAAATCGTGGATGGACCACGAGCAGGCAAGTTGCGCATATTTTGCCGCGGTTGCACTCGATCGGCGAATCTCGTTCAATCGGGAGATGCTCTCCCAACAGGTCGATTCCTAGCAAACCTGCGATAACTGCTAACCTTTACGCGTCCCCTGGGCTGCTTGACGATTCCAATTTCCATGCGAAGTGGTATTCTGCTTGAGTCTACTCCTTCACCGGAGTGAGCGTCCGCAGCGCAAAAATAGCCGGTGAATACAACCTGTAATCAATGTGGTGCTGTGCTGCCCAAGGGCGCGGCCAGCTGCATATTCTGTGAACCAATCGAGTCCCCTTACTCGAGCGAAAGCTCCTCTGTAACGCAGGGGAATCTTGCGCTTTATAAGGCTGACGAATCCGAGTGGCGCGGAGAGCTGAACCAGCGCGTTCAGGCCTATCGCGCGAAACGACGAAAACCTGGAACGAATGATGCACAAACGGAACTTCCGTTTGTGCAGCGGGCAGAGCTGCGCGCCGAATCAGCCCGCGTACAGGTGGAGGAAGTGGCATCGGGTCCGAAACCACCCGAGGATGACTTCGCCTTCACGATCGCCATCGGACGCGCCGCAAAGAAAAAGGAAGTCGAGGTTGAAACGCAATACTTCATCGATGTTTCACTGCCTCCGCAAGAAAACGACGAGCACCCGGAGAAGATCAGCGAAGCACCGTTACCCGAACGCAGCGGGATATACCCTGTTGCCTCAATTGAGGAACGCCGGCGAGCCGCCTGGATTGACGTAGCCTGCCTGGGGTTCGCCTATGGGGCCTTTCTGACTTTGTTTGGCTCGCTCGGCGGTCACTTTGCCTTCGACAAGCTGAACGCAGCGGTGTACTTCTTCACATTCGCGTTTGTGTATCTGCAATATTTCGGATTGTTCACGGTCTTTGGCGGGACGACTCCGGGGATGATGATTCGAGGTTTGCATGTGGCAACATTTTCGGGGGAAGAACCCACGTTGCGGCACTTGCTGATGCGTGGTCTTGGGTATTTGCTCTCCGCGGGAACACTGTTCCTGGGGTTCTTGTGGGCGCTCTGGGACGAAGACGGACTGACCTGGCACGACCGGCTATCGAAAACCTACTTACGGGCACCGGAACCGTTTCTCGAGATGGAAGAATCACAGATTGTCCCGTCTCGCTGACTGATTTGAATCTCTCTATGAAACGGCTGGAACGGTCTTGACGACTTTTTCGTCCGAAGCGATCTGGCCATCGCGAATAAAAATAATCCGGTGTGCGTGCTGCGCAACGTCCATTTCGTGCGTGACCAGAATAATCGTATTTCCCTGGCGATGAAGATTTTCGAACAAGCTCATAATCTCTTCGCCGGTCTTTGAATCGAGGTTTCCGGTCGGTTCATCGGCCAGAACAATTGAAGGATCGTTCACCAGGGCGCGTGCAATGGCGACGCGCTGACGCTGTCCGCCGGAAAGCTCGTTTGGCTTGTGCGTCATCCGGGAAGTAAGATCGACGCGCTGCAAGGCAAGTTTGGCCTTCTCAATGCGCTCTTCCGATGGAGTCCCGTTATAAATCAAAGGTAATTCAACATTGTGCAGGGCAGAGGCACGAGGCAAGAGATTGAACGTTTGAAACACGAAACCAATTTCCTTGTTACGGATATACGCGAGTTCATCGTCGTCGAGTTCGCTGACGAGTCTTCCCGCTAGCCAGTAGCGGCCAGTGCTTGGAGAATCCAGGCAGCCAATCAGGTTCATCAGCGTCGATTTTCCGGAACCGGAAGGGCCCATGATCGCGACATATTCGCCTTTGCGGATCTCGAGGTCAACCCCGCGCAGCGCATGAACCTGCTCGGCGCCCATCTCATACACCTTAGCCAGACCTTCCGTGCGAATGACAACGCCCGAATCGACGAGATCTTGCCGAAACGACGAAGAGGATGTGGCTTCTACAGGCATCTGTGTCTCCCTAGGAACAAGTCACGTTACTGCTGGTCATCGGTCTTCTTTGGCGCCGAGTTATCAACTTTGATCGTCGCGTCCGGTTTTAATGTTCGAAGTGCTTTGTAGCTGCCGATCACAATCTCGTCGCCCGCCTGCAACCCCTTGGTGATCTCGATGTCGGTTACGCCAGAGATTCCCGTCTCAACAGGGCGGAAGATCGCTTTCTTCCCGTTCACGACGAACACGCCCTGGACTTCGTCTTTCTTCTGGTCTCCGGAGACAGCGGCAGGCGGCGCGGCAAGCGTAACACTGCCTTTGCTGTCTTTCCCCTGCTTGGCAGCGTCTTCCAGATCCTTTTTCGAACGAACGGCAAGGGCCTGGATAGGAATGGCGACGATGTCTTTTCGCTCTGCTGTCTTGATTTTGGCTGTCGTCGACAGTCCCGGTCGCAAATTCTCCGGCGGGCTGTCTAGCGTAACGACAACTTTGAAGTCCTTCGCCTCTTGATTGCTTGTCGTTGTTTGCGTGGTCGCCAACCCGGAACTGCGAAGCACTGCCTGGGAGCCAATTTCTGTAACTTTGCCCTTGAATATTTTGCCCGGCACAGCGTCAATCGTGACGTCTGCATCCTGGCCGATTTTCACGTTGACGATGTCCGTCTCATCGACCTTTACTTCCGATGTAACCACGGACATGTCTGACAGTGTCATCAAGAAACTGCCATTGGCGTTCTGGATGCCAGGTACTACGTATTCGCCCAGGCGAACTGGGAGATAACTAACGATACCGTTAATCGGAGAGGTGTAGGTTGTCTTCTGCAAAACGTCTTTCGTGCGAACGAGTACAGCCTTGCTTTGATCGAGTTGTGAACGCACTACCTCTAGCTGCGCTTTCTGTGAAAGCATGTGTGCTTTCGCAGAATCCGCCGCGGCAACGGCCGCATCGTAGGATGTCTTGCGCTGGTCGAAATCCTGTTTCGGAATCAGGCCGTCCTTGAGCAGCCCGATGCCACGATCGTAATCCAGTTTGGCCTTTTCAAGATTCGCTTGCGACTGGATCAGGTCCGCTTTCGAGGAATTGTAACTGGCTTCGGCAGCGGTAATACTCGACTGATTCGAGTTGATCATGGCGTCTTGCGCCTGAACGTCCGCATTCGCCTGAACGTTTTCCTGGAGGAGCAGCCTGTCGCCTTTCTTGATGTGATCGCCTTCTTTGACGATGATTTCCGTAATACGGCCGAATCCCTGAGCGGTAATATTCGTGTAAGTCGTAGGCTTGATTTCGCCCGATGCAGTGACCATGGAAACCAGTGAATCCTGCTTTGCCACCTTGCTGGTCTGCACCGTGACGACACCTTTATTCGCCTGATTGATGCTGAAGAGAACGATCCCTCCAAGCGCAACCGCACCGCCGAGACCGATTAGGACTTTCTGCCACGTCTTCATGTGAACCCTTCCACGATTCCCCTACGAACCACCACGCACGGGGAGAGAACTAAGAGCCAAAGCTCGCTGCGCCTACCTGTAATACGGCCTAACGGAGCTAAATGTTTCGCCTGCCGAGGACTTATTGCCGAGCAAGCCTTCAGACCGAACCATCGGCAGACCGCTGGCTGTATGGGCGCCGAACTATAGGGAGCTGACTCCATTGTAGGTCCAAAGTACAGGAAAACAAAGAGTTGTACTTGTTGCCGCAATCCATCAAAGCCAACACGGAGCCCTTAAGACTTAGACGCAGGGTAGGCGAATTTTGTCAGCCGGGAATGTGTAAGAACTCGCCGTCTAGAAAGCAGCATCAGAGTCATTGACGAGAAAGGACTGTTTCTCGCGGTACAAATTTCCAGTCGCTCCGTGCGGAGAGGTGGCCGAGAGGCTGAAGGCGGCGGTTTGCTAATTCAATCTGCCCTGCTTGCGCCCACCGCTGTTCATGTATTTTCAACAACTTAAGAGCTGTGATTCGCCGAAAGTGCTCACTTCCTGCCAAAAGTCCTGACGAGCGTAAACCGCACCTGGAAGGGCTCAGTGGGGTGCATAACGTCTCCGAACGCCGGATCGCCGGTTGGCGTTATACGGGAGGTATAAGCGTAGTCGATGTCGTGATCGTAGCGGTTGAGCAAATTCAGCAATTGAGCTGAAATACGCCATTTCTCGTTGAAGTGATAACCGACCTCCGCATTGACCAGTAACGTTGAACTGGATTGATAAATTGCGTCAGACGTCAGATTGCGCGGGCCAAAGGCGCGCAGGCGCACACTTCCCCAAAAGCCTTTGTAGTTCGGTACGGTGACTCCTGCGGAGAGCACCACCCCCACTGCTTCGGGAACCCATTTGCCACCGGGGCCTTGCACTGGATATTGCCCGCTACCCGGGTTGGTGTACGCCGCGTCATCTGGGTCGACTTCCGTAAAACGGGCCCTAGAATCGGCAAAGTCCAGATCAAAAACCAGATTCTGCCTTGGAGTGTAGTAGTTCGCCCATTCGATCCCATATCGATTGCTCGGCGATGCCGAAGGAACCGTAGCGCCGGTGTCGCCATCCTGCTGCAATTCGGAATTGCTGTGGAGATACCAGAGCGAAAGGGTACTCTGCAGATGCGGGATGGCCAGGGTTCGCACGCCGACTTCCGCGCCTTTGGTTTGCACCAGCGGTTTAATTGGGGTGGCGGGAGTTGGGAAGGGAAAGTCCGGCGAGATCGGTTCCATCCTCTGCGTTGCGCCGCGCACGTCGTTGCTGTGGAAACTAAATCCACCCTGTACATAGAATTCCGTGTTAGCCCACGGGCCGAGAATCAAACTCGCTTTCGGGCTGGGCAAGAACTGGCTGACCGATCCGGAGTTCAGCTCGCCAAAGTTGATAACCGGCGCTCCCGGCAATTCGGTGGCGACGTATGAGGGTGTCAAGTTGGTGTTGGAATAGATGGCTTCGTCGCCGCGGAAAGCCAGGACCGAACGGACTTTTTTCGCCCACTGCGTTTTATTTTCCAGATAAAAACTCACCATAGTGTCGGTAAATCGGTTCACATCCGTGGCCGCCGGGAGCACAGCGACCAGATTCGGATCGGTCTCGCACTCGGGAATAGGATCGACATTGCAGGCATTGATGTCATTCTTGTCCGTACGCACACGATTCTGTGTCCGGTAGAGCCCGTTGTTGACCCATTCGTTGCGGAGCTGCACTCCGACTGTGTTTTCCATCTTGTGCCCAAGCCATTGGTTGAAAATTGTGTGGGCTGCCGCAAACCCGGCCACCCAGCGATTGTCTTGCTGCTCGAACTGATCGCCTTTTACGGGGTCATCTAGGTAGTACGTAAAATCGGAAAATAAATTCAGATAATAATAAAAGCCATAGCCCATTATCGTGGTCGCGGAATTTGCGCTCTGACGATGCCATTCCGCCTGCACGCTGTAGCGCTGAGAATTCCCGCCGTCCGATGGGTTTAGTGCGCCGAAGAAGCCAACTAGAGGTATGGCGGTTTCGGGAATTTGATCGCTGGAGTTCCATTTTCCGTCGTAACCGCGGCCAGTGATGCTGAAACCACTGGTGGCATCGCCCTGGCTGTAGGTGAGAAGGCCGTTAAATTTGGCATAGGCATCCGGATGTACCCACGGGCCGTTATCGTAATATGCCTCTCCGCCGTAGAGCAGAGTACCCGAGCCGAGCTTTTGCGACGCACCGCAAACGGCCCGCCCAAAGTCATACATGCCGAGTTCCACTAAGCAGAAATTCTGGGGAAACTCCTTATAGAATTGGATATTGGCCGATCCAGCTGAGCTATAGTTGCCGACCTCAGCGTAATATGGGCCTTTCTCGTAATTCAGTCGCTGCACAAATTCCGGGGTGACGGTGTTCATGTCCGAGTATCCCTCGCCGTGCGCGTGCGAGGGGAGGTTCAGAGGCATACCGTCGAGGAATACGGCGAAGTCAGTGCCGTGGTCGAGATTGAAACCGCGAAGGAAATACTGGTTGGCCTTGCCGCCGCCAGCGTGTTGAGTAATGATCAGACCGGGAACCGCCTCCAACACTTCTCCAGAACGAAGGATCGGACGATCATCGAGTTGTTTTGCTCCTACAGTCCCCTGGGTGGCCGAGTCGGCAATTCCGATCAGGCTATCTTCCCGGCCCTGAACGTTTACGGTGGTGCTCACGGTGCTCACAACCAAAGAAATGCGAAACGGGGCCAACGACTCAGTGGTTCCTATAGTGACGGGCACTTGTTTCGTTTCAAACCCGGTACTCAATACGATAAGTAGATAATCTCCCGCTGGGAGTCCAGAGATACTGAAGGAGCCGTTCGCGTCCGATTGTGTCGTTCTTTGTACAGCGCCGTCCGGGTTCCGAATCTCGACGGTGGCCCCGGCAATCACCGCGCCAGACGGGTCAACAACGATTCCTGATACCGGCTGCGTATCAGCCTTTTCCCTTGTGGCGGCCGGAGGGCCTTGCGGATCGAGCGCGCGACCGCCTATCGCAGTCTGCTGCGCTGAAAGCGACGTGGCCAAGGTGCCCATAAAACAGAGCCCGAAAAGGACAAAAGGGGGGCAGAGAGGAATGAATCGAAGACGGGCCATCATTTTTCCCAGGGAGCGAACGGAATATGCTATTTCGTGTCTCAATGTAGCACGATTTAAGAAAAAGTGACACATATTTGGGGGTTCACTGAAAGCCCAGCTTTGCGTTCTTCATGTAAGGAATCAAATTGTGCGTTATATTCCGGATTGCGAGGATCAATAACCATGACGAAGCTGACGCGATTTGGAGTGTCGCTGGAGCAAGACTTGCTCTCGCAGTTCGACCGCCTCATCACGAGTCGAGGGTACAAAAACCGTTCGGAAGCCATCCGAGACCTAATTCGAGAGAGTCTTGTGTCGGAGGCCGTGGACAAGAATAAGACTGTCGTGGCAACGCTCTCGATGATCTACGACCACCACAGCCCAAATCTTTCAGACAAGCTCAACGAGATTCAGCACCACTCCCACGGCAACGTCCTGGCCGCGACGCACGTTCACTTGGACGCCGACAACTGTCTGGAGGTCGTAATCATGAAAGGAAAGAGTGGCGAGGTCAAACATCTTGCCGACCACATGATTGCAATGCGAGGCGTCAAGCATGGAAAATTGGTTCTAACCAGCACAGGGAAAGATCTTCGCTAATTTGTCTGAGTGATACTGAAGAGCCGAACTCCTGCAATCATCCGTGGCCCGGGCGTGGTTCCCGCTTGGCACGGGCACAACTCAGATGAGCGTCCGTGTGACCAAGCTGACCGGTCTCAATCCCCGCGGGGTTAGAAACTACAGAGCGAAGCCTTTCCCGGGCTCTCTTAAAGCGTCTTCCAGCGCATGGATTTAGAGCGTTGGAGTCGACACAACTCTATGAGTTGGTTTGGAGCGATCGTTGGATCGAAACCCCGTTGACGCATGCTGAACCGAATCCACCCGGTACGCGCCGCGTGACCTCGCAGGAAACGACTGTGAACCCCACAGGCCTTAGCCCAGATGCCAACGTTCGCACGCACGCGCAGCAGCCGCCCGCCCCTGGTCGTACGCGGAGGCCAGCGCGCTATAAGCAGCATCCTTGGTCGCCAATGGGGCGACGGCTGGCGTCCCCGCCCCGAATGGTGGGTGCGGATCGTATTCGTTATAGAGCTGCAATACCTGCGCCGCATGGCGACCGCGGAGCCGCGATGCGATTTCCAGTCCGAAATCGATTCCTGCGGTCACGCCCCCGCCGGTTATTCTGTTGCGATCGGTAACCACACGCTCCTCGACGGGTGTCGCACCGAACATAGGCAGAAGATCGCGAAATCTCCAATGAGATGTCGCCTGGTAACCTTTCAAGAGTCCGGCTGCCCCAAGGATCAGCGACCCAGTACAGACACTTGTCACGTAACGGGCGCGGCTGCTTCGTTCCGCGAGGAACGACAAAATCTCGTCGTCGTCCATCATCACGAATGTCCCAGACGTGCCACCGGGGACAAACAATACGTCAAGATCGCGAGGACAGTCTCTGATCGACGTGGTCGGAACAATGCTATATCCCAGTGACGAGACGACCGGATCTTTGTTTTTCCAAAGAAGGTGGACTTCGCTATTTGATAGTTCCGCAAAGAAGGGGTGCGGTCCTACGAGATCGAGAGCGCTCAGGCCCGGATATAAGAGCATGCCAATTTGAAGGTGCGATTCAGCAGGAGCTACGACATCGGCGTCATTCTCGCCCTCGATACGTGTGGCGCGTTGGTCCTGCGCAAAAGCAGACTCAGAGAGAGTTGATGCCGCTAATGCTAGACTGATTCCCTTCGTGAAAGAACGCCGGGAAATATCACTCTCATTCATAACGCATGTCCTTCAATTGATAAGCAGCATTGGTTTGCGATTGTAGGAGACGATTCCTTTGGCGTAAATGCCAACAATAGGCTAATATCTGCCAATGTCGAAGCCTCTTAATGTCGCCATACTTACTTTCGGCGGCTGTCAGGTACTCGACGTCAGCGGACCGGCGATGGTCTTCGAGGCAGGCAACACTACATCGGGAAAAGTCCACTACAACGTCCACATACTTTCCGCCAAGGGCGGCACGATACAGACCAACAGCGCCGTGGCCCTTGTGACCAAGCCACTGCGAGAACTGCCACCGCGCGCAATTGACACCTTGCTCATTGCCGGAGGCGACGCGTCTGGGCTGCAGAAGTTGGTGGCCGACGGGTCGGTGCGCAAATGGGCTGTCCGGTCAAGCACAAGGGCACGCCGCTTCGGATCCGTCTGCACAGGCACCTTCGCTCTGGCGCACTTCAACCTGCTGCGCGGCAAGCGGGTAGCGACGCACTGGTCCGTTTGTTCGGAGCTGGCGGAACTCTGCCCGGAGGCGCGTGTGGACGCTAACGCGCTGTTTGTCAACGATGGCCGGTTGTGGACATCGGCTGGAGTGACCACCGGAATAGACATGAGCCTGGCAATGGTGGCCTCAGACCTGGGAGACACAGTCGCCAACGCTATCGCCAAACGCCTCGTTTTGTATTCGCGACGTCCAGGGTACCAGTCGCAATTCAGTCCGGTGTTGAGTGCTCAAAGCCATGCGGAAGCACCGTTCGCCGACCTGATCGACTGGATTCGCGAGAATCTGGCTGGGCCGTTAGAAGTGCCTAGGCTCGCCGCCCGCGTTTCGATGTCGGAGCGTACGTTCCAAAGAAATTTCACCCGCAGCATCGGGGTGACGCCGGCACGCTTCGTCGAGACCTTGCGGCTCGATCAGACTCGGATTTATCTCGCGGCAGGCCTTTCACTCAAAGAGATCGCCGGGAAAGTTGGCTATCTAACCGGCGCACAACTATCGAAAGCATTTGATCGCCGCTTTGGTATGACTCCTATGCTGTTTCGGGAGTTGCACGGCCGAAGCGATCGCAGAAGATCCGCTGCCGATTCTCGCTAACACGTTGTTCCCGGAGAAGGCACGTCAAAACCTTTCCAACTGCCGCCCAGAACATTGTCTCGGTCACGGCGACGTGCAGGTGTAGCTGGTAGCCAACTTCGCTGCCGCAGCGTCATCGGACGGTCCCGTGTACTTGGGGTACTGCGGATATTGGCACAATGGCATAGCACGCGTTACCGCCCCCTTCGCGTCCAGCTTCTCCGCGATCAAAGTGCCGGGGGCGATGCCCTTCGTCACCCATTCATCCAAAGCTTCTAGCAGATCGGTCTTGTCCGGCCCTGCGCCGCCTTCACAGTGGTTCACTCCTGGTGCTACGTAGAGTCGGGTTGATGTAGAGGCGTTCGCCGCACCGACGGACTTTGCTACGTTTGCCATGTACTCGATGGTTGAGTTTACGCTGAGGGCCATATCAGAGCCGCCGTGCCACACGATCAACTTGCCGCCGCTATTGATGAACGGGCGAATATCGGTTTGCGTTGCGTCATTGAGCGCCGCCATTGAATAAAGCGCATTCTGATTTTTGTCCCAGATGTACTTCAGGGAATCGGCGTTGGGGTCACGCGCGAGGACGTATTTGACGCTGGTATCCTGGAACATATATTGTCCAGCTTTTTTGACGTCGCCATTGCCAGAAACCCAGAGTCCAAAGCCTGCCGGATCGTCTTCGTTGCCTGTCAGGTTATATCCTCTGCTGCGAAAGGTGTTGTTGCCTGCAAATACCGCGTCGGTCGTCCACGATTTGATGACGGCGAGTTGCGCATCGGAAAGACAAGTGTCCCCGGTATCTGCTCCACCCGCACAACGTAAAGCGGTGAAGTTCACCACCTTTGCCGCGCACATTGCGGGATTCGAGACAATGCCGTCGACAATACCGTCGAGCCCATCGCAGGCCTCTCGTATATGCTTCGCCAGAAGGGCGGTTTTGGCAGGAGTGAACGCGCCACCTGGAGCCGCCAACGCCTTGGCCGTGCGGTTGAACGCACCCATGAAGCCGACCCAGTTGTAACCAGGTGAGCGAGCAATGACGCCATCAAAGAGGTTCGGATTCCGCTGCACTGCCATCAGTGCCTCCCGTCCTCCGTTCGAGCAACCTTCAAAATAGCTCTTGGACGGCGGCACTCCGTAAGCCGCGGTCATGATTTTCAGGGCTGTCGACATGACGGTTGGCACGGAGAGACTTCCGAAGAGCTCTGCGGCGAAGGGATCGTTCAAAGCAAAGGCCGCTGACATCCCATCACCCTGATGCCCGGAATCGCTGACGACTTCCGCATAACCCTGAGCAATCGGGGTCACCACTAGATCCGTCATCACGCCGTCGTAGCCACCGCCACCGGCATAATAAAGCTTGCCGTTCCAACTGTCCGGCAGGCGAATTTCAAAGTTCAACGCAGGCGCGAGAGTGCCTTTAACCTTGCAGTACGTCGGCACAGCTCCGCCCGCCGGGATCATTTCCGTCGTGAGCGTTGCCCCTCCGACGGTTTTTCCGGACAATGTCGAGCAGACTCTCTGCGCAGTGATCTTGGAGGACCTCGGGCCATTGCCGGGGCCACCGCATGCCGACATCAGGAGCGAAGCAGTCACGGCTACGAGCGCTGCAACGTGCGCCACCTTGGGTTGAAAGTTCTCATCCATCATGTGACATCCTCTTTGCCGCTGTTCTTCGACGGTATCGCAATTCTGGCAACGAGCTGCATCCACCAGTCTTAACGATTCATGCGAATGAGGATCCAATTTTCTGCATCCGAGGATTTGGCGTAAATGACAAAAGCAGGCTGATATCCGCCAAGATCTCGAGCATCAGTTTGCTAAGGTGGGTCATAGGGCTTGTGGAAGCTGGACGTATGGTACGTCCGTTATAAACCGTTTCACGTTCTTGAGGCACGCCTCCTCTTGCATGCGTGAGCAACAATTGGTCTTTCGCCCTCGAGTGAACCTTTGATTATTGGGCTCCTTGGCTAACTCGATTGAACCAATCGACGATCATTCGATTGCGGTCGTCGCGATTCTGCGGCAATGGATGTCCATCGTGCTCGTAAATGCGGAGAGCGTACACCTTGCCCTTTTCCTGAAGTGCTTCCGCCATTCGGAGAGCTTGAATGACGGGGACAAGTCTGTCGGTCCGGCTGTGCAGGATGAGAACAGGCACGTTGATCTGGTCAGCCCAATAGACGGCCGACCGCACTCGATACTACTCGTCGGCATGGTGCTCATAGTCTGGCCAGATGTTTGCAAACCCGTCGATAAAGTCGTTTCCCTTTACCAGGCCCATGCTCGGGCCTCGCCTCCACCCATCCTTTCACGTCTGTGACTCCACCGATGACGGCGGCGGCCTTGACGGAAATTCCTCGTTTGATTGCCAGATAGGTCATGGTGCCGCCCCGCGAGAGGCCGAGCATAAACAACCGGCCCGGAATCCACGAAGTCGAGCGACTTCAGTGCCGGGACCAGATTGAGAACATCGTCGACTTCCACTCCGCCCCACTCGTCACGTTTAACGGTGGCGCCCTGGTAGCGATAGTCGGACGCGATGACCACAAAACCCGCCTTAGCCAGAAGGAGGAGATCAGCGACGTCCAGGCACGACGTGTTCGCCATCCCGCCGCAGGGCTCGCCGTTATCTGTGATACGCCCGAGGTCGCCGTTGCCTCCGCGATTGAAAATGATCGTTGGCCATTTTCGTGTGCCTGGCGCTCTCGGCTTGATCAACAATCCGCGCACGGAGAAGACCGTCGCTCGAATATGTGATTTCCAGAAGGTCGAATTCCTCCTGCGTACGAGCCTCTTCGTAGACTGCCTCGCGGAAAATAGCTTCGGCCGAATTCGTCCAGACAACTCATACTTAGGCAACGGCGGCCAAGGCTTCGAGCTCAGAATCTTGCCGTCAAGTTCCTGTCGCGGCCACAGGCAAGGCTGACGTCCAGCCATAACCTGCATCAGTAAGAGCAATGAACCGCAAATCAGGCTTTTCGCATTGCGTGGTCCTCTCCTTTCAAGTTTCAGGCCGGATGGTGGCAGCAGCGCGTTGGTTCTCAAAATTCTCGCCTTCGCAAGGGCAGCTAACTTCCTGCCATTCGTTTCTTCCACCAGATGTAAACGCCTGTCACGGAGATCACGGTAAGAACCAAACCGAAGAATGCAACGAGGATCCGGTACGGGAGAAAGTTACGAATGTCACCGTAGTGGAGACCCCAGAGCACCGTGGTCACCGTATTGCCTGCGTGCTGACCGTACGGCAACGAGACGTCGCGGAGCGCGCCGGTATTGCCGTCGATCCAGATGCTGGTGTCCCAGCCTTCCCCGCGAATATCGTTACTCCCGCGGACGGCGTACGTGTAGACACCGAATTCGGGGATATAGGCCATCCCATAAGGTCGCGTAATCTTGAAGCCGTGCTGGGCGGCGATCTGCGCCATGGCACGTTCTCCGAGTGTTTGTGCTTCGCGCCAGCCGAGCTTGGGGTGGTCAAGCGGTTGCGGCAACATCACGGAAGAAATAGTGTCCCCGTCGCTGCGATAGTCGAATACGGCCTTTGTGACGTGCTCATACACTGGCCGCAAGCTGAGCATTACGCTGGACCACGCGAAGACGAATAACAACACCCAAGACCACAGCCCTCCGGCGCGATGCAAGTCAAAGTTGACGCGAAACGCATTAGCGCGCCACTTGGTTTGCCACGCGTATTTCCACCGCTTCCAAAAACCTCCCCGCCCGCGTGGCAGTGTCAGATAGAAGCCCACAAAGCAGTCGAGCGTCCATACCAGGGCGACGATGCCGAGAATCCAAGCACCCGTGTTGCCCATAGCTACGGTCGTGTGCAGTTCGTAAACGAACGGAAGGAACTGCACATGCCAGTTGGGATTCGTGCAGCAACGTCCCAGTTCACGACCCGTGTACGGATCAAGAATCAGGTGGTCGAAGCCCGAACTCGTAAGGTTCGCCAGTCGCTGGATCCTTACGAGGCCGTAAAGAGATGTTGACCTGGTCTTTCCCGACGGAGAAAAAACCTGGCTTTGCCTGCGGCACCAGCGCCTCAGCACGGTCCGCCAGAGACGCGGGATCGAGCGGAGTCTGTCCGGGTTGGAATTCGGCGTGGTACTGCGGGTTCAAGAAACGATCAATCTTCGCGCGAAACGCCAATATCGTTCCTGTCAGCCCGACCAGAACCAAAAAGGCGGTCATCAGCAGACCTGTCCAGCGATGGAGCCATACAAAATAGCGGTGAATCATTGGAAGCCCTTCAAAACGACACCTTTAACGCGAGTTGAATCGACCGGGGACCACCGAATTGATACAAGGGGCTCAAGGCACCGCCTCCGCTGCTGTTCCCGCCCAAGAACTGTCCCAATGTCTGCAGGGAATAACCGAACTGAGAGTTCGAACCAAAACCCAGATTGAGCGCACTGTACGGGGGTGCGAAATTGGGATGATTCAATACGTTGAACATTTCCGCGATGAACTGAAGCTTCAACGATTCGTGGATGGGAAAATCCCGATGCACTGCAAAATCCCACTGTGATGCGGGAAAACCTCGCAATGCGTTTCGTCCAAGATCGCCCTGGCGCGTTACGTTTCCATTCGCATCGATGGGAGGGAAACAGAAAGGACCGACGCAGGACATATTTGGCCCGTCCGGGGTGTTATTGATGATCTTCCCTCCAGGATACTGCGACCCGTAGAGGTAAAGGGGAACGCCTGGCAGAACATCGGGCCTCACGTAGACAGGTTTTTCTGTGAACGACTGACTTGTTTTAATCGTTACGTCTACTGGTGGCGATGAATAGGCTTTGACGATAGTCTGTACGGACCAGCCACTGAAAATGGCGCCAACGAATCGATCCGGCTTGTAAGCGGGAATGTCATAAGTCACGGCAACGGAAAACTGGTCACGAATATCGAAGTTCGAAGGCCCCCGATTGTCACTGATCCCTTCTCCGCCCTGGCCGAATACGGTCGAACCGGTATCGATGCTGTGTGCCAGTGTGTAGGAAGCCAGGGCCTGAAGTCCGTGGGAAACCTGCCGTTGAAACTGAACTTGGAGGGCGTTGTAGCTGGAAGAGCCGCCGTTGTAGAAGAGCCCAATTCCCCCCGGATAACTCGCAGGAGGAGAGTTGTAAGGGAAGATGGTCTGCACGAGTCTTCTTCCGGCTGCGCCAACGTAGGAAACCGTTAAGTTTTGCTGATTGCCGAGTTCTTGTTGCAGGGCCACATTCCATTCCAGCGTGTAAGGCGTTTGAAAGTGCGGGTCAAAACCCAGAAGCAGCCCACTGTTCGAAGAGCCTGGAGGCACAATGGGGGCGGCGCAGCATAGGCGGGTGCAAGAGGGAAAGTACCACCGGTGGGTGGGTACACGACGGGAAGTTGGCTCCCGTCATAGAAGCCGTATCCGGTGTAAGGATACGCATAGGCGACGAGATTTCCGGCTGCGCCCGCAGCCAGATCGTCATAGAGCCCAAACCCACCACGAAGCACCGTGGAAGGGGCACCGTTCTTTTGCAAAAGTTGGTACGCTACACCAACGCGCGGCGAAACATTCCCATAGTTAGTTTGGTAGGCTGGTGTGCCCGGTGGAGCTAATACGATCTGCGAGTAATCGCTGAGGCTGAAATTCTCGAGGGCCGGAAAAGGCGGGCCGTCGATTGTTTGCGGGGGAAATTCGACACCCCAACGCAAGCCGTAGGTTAGGGTAAGGCGAGGCTTGAGCTGCCAGGTGTCTTGCGCAAAAAGGCTAAAGGTCCGAAACAGAAACGTTGCGGGAATGTTCTGGTTGGTGAAGGCAAATCCGACAATTCCGGCCTCGGTGCTGGGATAGTCATTAAACTGCGCGTACTGGGAATATTGGGCCGGGGCGAATCGCGGTGACAATCGACGATAGTCCACTCCGAATGCAAATCGGTGGGCACCCTTCTGAATGGCAACGTTGTCCAACAGTTCGATCTGGCGCTGCAGGCTCTCTTCTCCCGCTCCGATATCGAGATACCCATTGGTGGTGAATCCCGCCTGGAAGCCAATATTGGCGTTTTGCAAATTGTAGCCATTGGGTAGAGGCGGTGAGGTTATGGGGGTGGCGCCGCCGAAGTTGCTCGACACGGAAGCGCCCGTACTATCCAATCGACTGTAGTTAAATCGGAAGTCATTGTTGATGTTTGGAGACAGGGACCAGGTCGTTCCCACGGTGAATGTCTGTATCGTCTGCGATTGAACTCCTTTTTGACTAAGGGTAACGCCCGACCCCGGTCCGAATCCGTACTGCGCGATGCTGGATGGCGAATAGTTGTATCGGCCAAACAGGTTGAGTTTGTCGGTCAGACGATCATCGATCCGGAGACTGTAAGCATCCAGTGAACTGGGGTTTGAAAAGGTCGCATTGAACTGAGCCACACCATTCCCTAAATCGGGCTGCTTGGGGTCGTACGGATACGCGTTTAAGAACTGCTGCACTGCCGGTATCGCGTCCTGACGTGCTTGGAGGTCGGGGACCTCTGTCAGTGCCGTTTGAGGCAGTCGGAGGCGGAGTCCCTCATAGGAGAAGAAAAAGAAAGTCCGGTCTTTCCGAATCGGCCCGCCGACAGTTCCTCCGAAGTCGTTTTGTTGCTCCGGAGCCTTGGGAAGGGGAGTCGGATTGAAAACATTGACACCATTGAACCAATTGTTGGCGTCCAAAACCGTATTTCGAAAATAGTCAAAGAGAGAACCATGGAACTGGTTCGTACCGGAGCGTGTAACGATCGAAATCTGACCGCCGGCGGTAAGGCCGGAGTCTGGGGCAGCTGTCGAAGTCTCTATCCGGAATTCCTGCAGGGCGTCCACCGAGACCAGACTGTTGGTCCCACCCGATAAGCTAGTTGCGCCAGCTTGTCCCCCAAGTCCCGCTCCTGGATTGCCGATATTCCCGCCTATTCCGAAATTGGCACTTACGCCGTCCACCGTCCAATAGTTCGACGTTTCACGCTGCCCATTTACGACAAACGTATCCGTGTTTCCCGAGCCCGCAGTTGGGATGACCCCCGGTGCCAATTCAATCAGGCTTTGAAAACTCCTCCCATTCAGCGGCAGATTATCTGCAAATTTGCGGTCCACGACGGTGCTCACGGTTGCATCTGTCGTGTTAATTTCCAGGGCGCCGCCTTCGACCGTAACGGTTTCCGCTTGCGATCCGAGCTGCAACGCGAAATTTTGCTCTACCCTACCTTCGACTTGAAGCGTGAGACCTTTAGCGACGATCTCTTTAAAGCCTGTTTTGGTGACCGCGATTTGATAGTGGCCGGGCACCAGGCTGCTAAAAAAATAGATCCCCACAGAATTTGTGGTGGAAATGCTGATGTTTCCGGTTTCAATTCGCGTTGCCTTGACCTCAACTTCCGGCACTGGTCTCCCCTGGGGATCCAAAACGGTCCCACTGAGCGAAGCAGTGTCGCTCTGCGCGAACCCAGATGCGGCACAAGTTAAGATCACCGCAAGAAAGCCCATAAGTGGTCGTGCAAACATGCGAAAACACATAGAAATCTCCTCCGTCGCGATTCCAACGCGAACAATACGGACAACTTTATTCAGTGGTTCTTAGAGGGAGGACCGAGGAGGTCCGCGCTGACCGAGAGAGGAAATGGAAAATGAAAGAGAGGGAGGAATGGTCTTGGCGAGTACGTAACTTACTACGGGCACTGTCCTTCCAAGCAGCTGCGCAAAGTGCGGGAGCGAAGTGGCTGTGGGAACGGGCAGGAGATTTCGATACGGGCACTCAGGAGCAGTTGTCCGAAGGTTAGGTTCTTGAGTAGGGTGGGATTCCGCCCACTTTTCCATTTGGCAATGGTGTTTCCCGTCGCGACGGCAGCATAGCGGGGTTGCGTTCGCCGTCGTAGCCATCACAAATGGGGCAAGCGTGCCCCACGCGATGACAGAAAGCACCAAGATGGCAAGAAATCTCCGCATAATGGTCAGGGTAAAGTAGCACGGGCTTCGTTCAGATACCAAGCAAGATACGACGCAGCACTAAGTATGAATCCACGCCTAGTCATTTGCGGCCTCGATTATGGCTGTCCTGACATCCAGGCCGGTTTTTCCGCTCCACGATACGATCACAGACTTTCCGGTACGTTGCATCCTTGGATAACCTAGCCCGCGTTCCGTGCCCGTGGCGATGATGAATTCCTGGCCCAGCTGGCCGTTGGCAGCAATCTTTCGACCCAAAATACGTGTGCTGTCACCTCTGTGTTGCAGCCAAATACAAACGGCGCTTCCGTCATCCAAGAGAGCGACAGCCACATGCCCTACAGGGCGACTTTCTTCCTGCTGTATGTCCAGGGTGAGCGGAGACCGGAAATTCGAACCAAGATCGTGCGATATAGCAAATCGGATCTCAGCTTTGTCGTTGGTTCCGGTGAACCAGAGCACGCTCAAGTTGTTGCCGTTAATCGCGAGCGCAGGCCCGTTGACGGGGCAACCGTTGATTTTCCAAAGGTCATCATGCACGGTGCTTGGCACTCGCCATTTTCCTTCGATACGACGTGCGATCTTGATATCTCGGATCTCCTGTGGGCTGTGTCCCCGATAGGCAGCGAGGGCCGTAGTGGGTGTACTGACGAAAGCGGTTGGGCAGCATGTGCAGGTGTCTTCGTCAATGGTCACTTCATCACGCAGACCGCCATTCGAATCAACGAGGACGGACATAAGGCGGTAGCGGTGCTTCACTTTATAGTCGCGTGAATCAAGCCAGACTATCGTCGCTTGGTCGTGCCCCGTTACGGCGACGGAGTCGAAGCTATGTTCCGAAACGCTGGTGTCGGAATGGATGCGAGCGGGAACCGACCACGATTTGCCGCCTGTTGTGGAGGCAGCGGCAAATAGAAAGTTCCCCTCCTCTTTTCCTTTCCCTTTGATAACTTGCGACCATACGGCGACGAGCGCGTCGCTCGGGAGTTTAACCACGGTAGGAGGAGATGCCGAATCAGCCTCAAGTTCGCCATTCACCAAAACGGTTCCTGGCTTTGCCCAACTCTGACCATTCCAAGCTGCGAACTTTAGCGCCTTGCTTGTTCCGGATGGTTCAATCCACGAAAGAATCGGAGTGCTTTCCTCCGTTACGGACAATCCAGGAGCGAGGCTCCCGTGTGAGGCTGGATTCGGAATCTCTCGAACAGTCGGGCTGGTTGAGACTCGCGCATTCCCCGAAAGCATGAATATTCCTGAAATTGTCACAATGGCAAAAGCGGTGGTTATTTTTACCATGGGCTAGTCCCTTTCTAAGTCACTTATAGCAAATCGTTGAACAGCTCTTGATGAATTCACGAAGCTCCCAAAACAGTGAGATCAAGGACTTCTTACAATCTCCACAGCTGCGACACAGTGAAATTAGTAAGCCACGCTGCGGCGTGAGCCAAGGAGCCCATGTAAAGAAACTGCAAGATGGGCCATTTCCAGCTATTGGTTTCGCTCCGAACGACGGCCAAGGTCGCAGAACATTGCATGGCGAATGCAAAGAAGACCACAAGGGCTGCTGCGGCACGGTGATTCAAATCGTGACGCAGGGCTTCCTGCAGGCTGAGGGAGCGCGTGGCTGGGTCGGTGCCACAGATAGTGCCAAATGTGCCCACGATCACTTCTCTGGCGAAGACGGAGGTGAGTAAGCCGATACCCACTTTCCAGTTGAAAACAAGCGGTTTGATCAGCGGCTCCAGCCATTGGCCACGGTGGCCGATGGCGCTGTCGCGAAGTTGCGAATTCTGGCACTCTGCCGTCAACAAGTGGCAGGTGCGCCAGCACCCACAACACTAGGGCAACCAGCAGAATTACCGTGCCGGCGTTTTTCAGAAAAAGCTTCGCCCGATCAAATAGCCGTACACCGAGCGAACGAAGTGTGGGCCACCGGTATTCCGGCAGTTCCAGGGCGAAAGGCAGAGAAGAGGATTTAAGGATCGACGACTTCAATAATCTGGCAGTCGCGAGAGCTGCGATGAACCCAAGAAGATAAAGGGCCAGCATTGCCGTCGCCCGCAGCCCCAGCAACGGCCCCAGCAGCGAGCGGTCTGGCAGAAAAGCCGCAATCATGAGCGTATAAATTGGCAAGCGAGCGGAACAAGTCATGAAGGGAGCTATGAAGATCGTGGCGAGGCGATCCTTGCGATTCTCGATTGTCCGCATCGCCATAATGGCGGGAACCGCGCAGGCATAAGCCGAGAGCAGTGGAACAAAGGACTTTCCGTTTAGTCCAATCCGCTGCATCGTCCGGTCCGAAATGAGGGCAGCCCTAGCCAGATACCCCGAATCTTCCAGAATTCCCACGAAGAAAAAAAGGAGAAGGATTTGCGGAAGAAACACAAGAACTGCACTCACTCCCTTCCAAATCCCGTCCACCATAAACGATTGGAGCAGCCCTGCAGAAATCCGTGTGGCGGCGAATTGCCCAGTCAGATCGAGTAATCGCTGTAGCAAGCCGCTGAATGATTGACCGATGGAGAAAATGCTTTGGAAGATTGCGAGCACAACAAGCACAAAGATGATCGGTCCCCAGAATTTATGGAGGAGCACGTCATCCAACTTTCGGCTCCATGCGGGCGCAATGGGAGGGCGATACGCTGACGCTGTGCCAACTTCGCGCGCCCACTGGCCACAGCTTGCGCCTTTCTGCAGGATCGGCAATACCGTTTGTGGAACATGGTTCACATCCGACTCGATGAAACGGGACACTGCATCCAGGCCTGTCCCTTTGACAGCAGAAATCAACGCAACCGGAACGCCCAAATTTCCCGCCAGTTTCAAAAGATCGACGGACCCGCCCCTTTCTGCCAGCAAGTCCCCCATGTTTAGTAGAACCAATGTTGGTAGTCCGACCTTCAGGATTGCCGGAACTAGCGAGAGGTGTCGTTCCAGATGAGTGGAATCCACAACCAGTAGAACGGCGTCGGGAACTGCAACTCCCGGCATCGTTCCGGTTAGTACTTTGTTTGCAACTCGCTCATCTTCGGAGAACGCCATGAGATTGTAGATTCCCGGCAAATCTATTAAATCGACTTCCGCTTCTTTGCTTCCAACCAATCGCCCAACGCGCTGCTCCACCGTAACGCCAGGATAATTCGCCACCGTCTGCCGCAGCATCGTCAGTCGGTTGAACAGTGTGGACTTCCCCGAATTGGGCGGGCCCACCACGGCCACAGTCTTCTTCTGTCGCTCGCGACTCACAGCTGTTCTCCACACCTGCGACTGACGTATCGAATTGTCAACGCGTGCAAATCTTTCATGCGTCTGCCGCTCCCGAAAAATCAGTCACGCGAACCAAAATCTGTCGAGCCGTCTCCCTGCGAATGGCGATCTCCGCCCCTCGCACGTGATAGATATGCGGTCCACCCAGCGGAGATTCTCTTGAAACGCGAATTACCGTCCCCGGTTCGATACCAATTCGCATCAAGTAATCTCCGAAGAGTTTTGGGAGACGAATCTCCTCGATAATCGCTGCGCTCCCCTTGGGTATTTCGCACAAGAGACACTCATATGACCGATCAGCCTTCATCGACGGCTTTCCAAATCTCAGCCTTAGTCTTCTCGTCAAGCGGATTACTGGCGGCCGAATTCAAGGTCAAGACAGGTTTTCGCTGCATCCATCGACGTAACAGAAGCAGAACAAGCGAGATCCCCACTGTGCTGATGAAAATAGGAATGCTGTACAGGGCAATCTTCTTGTTCCCCATTGGCTCCATCAGCACTCGCTCACCATAGAGCCCAACGTAATAGTCGAGGATCTCTTTGTCAGACTGACCTGAGATCACCATCTGAGGAATTTCTTTCCTCATTTGAATTGCGATATCGCTCATGTGCCGTGAAACAGGTTCTCCGTAGCAGCAGGGAGACAGCAGGGATTCTTCAATTCGCTTCACTCGCTCAGCTTGTGCTGGCGTTGTCTGCTGCGATAACGCAGGGAGTGAGAACAAACTAAGGAGCACTAGCAAGCCTAGGAAGCGCTCAATCAATTTCGTTAATCTTGCTTCCCTGGGCATGGACTTACTACTTTGAATGTAGATACGCGATAAGGTCATCGAGATCCCCCTGACTAAACACGCGTCCAAACGGCGGCATGATTCCTCTCCCCTGCTGGATTGTCTTGCGAACCTGTTCATCCGTTATAGGAGCCCCGCTGGGTAGCGATTTTCTCGAATAGAGACCGTGCAGATCCGGTGGCTTCACTCGCAAGTTGACGCTTGAATCATCGTGGCAACCTTGGCAGTTTGTTTGGTAAATGGTTTGCCCGCGATTTGTTGCGCCATCGAACGCTTGGTCTTCGCAGCCAAGGAGCACAGAAGTCGCCACAACGAGTAACCAGACAGAAATGCGGTGCCCCTTCATGTCAGATAGCAGCCTTTTCGGGTGATGCGTCCATATTCATGGACTTGTTCAATTCCCGGCGAGCCTCCGATAGCAGAGCGTCAAGAACGTCAGGAGTTTTCCATTCGTTGTCCGGCCAAACTCTCACGATCTTTCCATCGGTCGAAATAAGAATGGTCGCAACCGAGTGCGCGATCTGATTTTCCTCCGGGTAATACTGGAGACCGAATGCAGTCGCCAGCTTCTTGAGATCTTCGGGGCTGGGAGAAGCAAAGTCCCACGTGGAAAAATCCTCACGATTATTCATGTAGGCCAGGGCGTATCTGCGCAGCACCTCGGGTTTGTCGTATTCCGGATCGAAGCTGATGGTCAACAGATGCGTCATGTTTTGCTCGACGAGAGACGATTTCTCTAATTGGTCATGGATACTTGCAAACTGGCTCGTAATTCTCGGGCAGAAAGTTGGCAGTTGGCATCGCGTGTAAATGAAGGTAACGAGCAGTGCCTTCCCTTTGAACTGTCCTAGGTGAATGGTCTTCCCGTCCTGATTCACCATGTCGATGTCGGGAATAACCTCTCCCGGGTGAAGAACGTGTGCCTGACCCTCGAATACCGTTCCCCGCCGGCTGCGGTCGGTCACTTGAATATTCTCAAGCCAATAGTCCATGCTCCCGTTCTTTACGTATAGATCCGCTTTGAGCATGTCGCCGCGCTCTATCTCCTTAAACGCAGCAGAGTCCCTCACCTCATAGCTCATCGTCATAGCTGGCATGAAACCGGCTATGTCTCCGTGACTGATGATGATCGAATGCTTGGACGCGTCCTTGCTAACCACAAATCCTTCAAGTAGATACTGTTTTTCGTTTTCATGGGACTGACAGCCTGCCAGCAAAATCGCAGTTATGAACAAGCCCAAGGCAATAGTCCATTTACAACTCGCGACCATTGAATTCATTTCTCTACCCCCTGCCCGGACGGATGGCTTGCTGAAATCCACGGATTTGATAGTGCAGGATTGGTCAAGAACGATTTGTCTGTAAGCGATTCCAGGAATGCGTGCAGATCCTTCCGCTCTTCTGCGGTGAGCTCAAATCCCTGTACAAAATCACTTCTATTCGGATTCTCAGCCCCAACCCCGGCGAGCGGGCCCGACTTGATCGTTCTTCCCCCTGCACCGTAGTGATCAATGACGTCGTCAATTGTTTTGACAGTTCCGTCGTGCATATACGGCGCCGTGAGCATTACGTTTCTCAGCGTGGGCGCCTTGAATTTGCCAACGTCGTCGGGGTTTTGGGTGAACTCATAGATTCCCGTGTTGGGAACGGGATAGGAAGTCTTCCCTTTCAAGTTGTATAGGCCCGTGTTGTGAAACTCGACCTCGGGAAGTCCTTTCTGGAAGTAGTCCACAGTCCCCGTGAAATTGAACCCGCCATGGCAGTGGAAGCACTCAAGCTTCTCACCGAAGAAAAGGAGTTCTCCCCGCTTGGCGGATTCCGTAATTGCATTTGGATCCCCACCACGTGCATATCTGTCGTAGGGTGAATCCCCAGAAATGATGGTGCGCTCGAAGGAAGCAATCGCCTTGACAACATTTGCCACGGTAAAAGGATCGGAATCTCTCGGAAATGTCGCCGCAAATAGCTTTTGATACTTCGGTTCCGCCTTTAGTCTTTCGATAAGGAGCGTCTCCTTCCCCGACATTCCAAGTTCAATGGGGTTTTCACCAAACATGGGAAGTAGCGCTTGCTGTTCCAGTTGATGGATATTGGGATTAGCCCAGGTGAGTGCTGGACTATAGGCAACATTCGCGAGACTCATCGCGCCTCGCGGATGTAATTCTCCAGTGCTGCCAACTCCCCGTGGCCGACCGTCGGTGAACGCCAGCTTCTGTTTGTGGCAAGAAGCGCAGGATTGCGTTTGATTGAGCGAAAGCCGTTGATCATAGAAGAGGTAGCGACCCAGTTCCACCTTCTCCGGAGTCATGGGGTTATCGGCCGGAACGTTGGGATACGGAAATCCCACGGGCAATTTCCACCGGTAAGGACCGAGTTGGGCAATTTCGATGGCTTTTCGTCGTGCGCGAAGCTCCCGGATGTATAGGACGACTTCCCACCTTTGCGTGTCACTCAATTTGCCTTCGGATGCGGCCATGAAGTTTTCGATTCCGTGTGTGACAACCCAGTAGATCTCGCCATCTCGGATCGACTCCATGCGGAAGTCCGAAAGGTCACCTTGAGGAGCGGGTATCGATTTCTCTGTGTGTGGCTTTGGCTTTCCGTCCATGCCATGACATCCGGCGCAAGAATCGCGATAAACCTTTTCCCCGGACTCCAAATGAGTTGCTGAAGCTGGCAATGGGTTCTTCCGAAGGCGCTCCTCAAGCGGTATATCGTCTTGTGCCCAAGCTTTGTGGGCACCCGCCAGAGTGCAGGCCACCGGGATTAGAAGCAGATAGCGCCGAAAGGTAAACCTTCGTTTCATTGTTGCTTCGACTTAGAAGTTTCTTGCAGATCGCCGACCCGGAAAACAGTTTGTGGGCGAGCTGGATTCGCGCCGAAGGCCAAACCAAGGTTGGTAAACAGCGGTGCACAATCAGGGTTACCTGGACTCGACATACAACCGTTCTTGTATTCCTTTACCGTCACGTCCACGTTGGAATCCTTCAGCAACATCGCCATATCGGCAACAACTTGGCTTTCTCCGGGAATAAATTCCGGAAGAAAGATTTCCGTCACATTTGGCTGGGAGCAAGACGTGGGTGGAGCTGTCATCGGTGTATTCGGGACACAACCTGTGCTTCCCAGATGGAAAATGAATCCATGAGGAAGTCCGTTGCTCGTAAACTCGATCCGGGCAAATTTTCGACCCGCATTCCATGACCAACTCATCGAAGTCAGATTCAGTGGAGGCGGCATGGTCGTTATGTCGGTGTGATTCTTGTCAAACGGGAGCCCGAGTAGGAAGCGCACGCCCCGATACCTGTGTCCTCCAGGAACTGTCCCGGAAACTTCCATATTCAGATCTGCGTTTCCGTTCGAACAACGTCCCGTACCATTCTCAAAATCGAGAAGAACCACATCCTCTAACTGCCATTTCCCGTCTTGATTCAAATGGACTGGAATCTCTTTGCCAGTTTCATCAAGCAAACGCACATTGTGAATGTAGAAGCGCAGATCCTTGGGCTGAATCGTGGATTTGGTCGTGCCGATACCGGTGTAGGAACGGCCGCAAGCAAAATCCTCCTCACCGACCACTGCTTTGAATTGAATTTTTACAGGCTGCGTTTGGGCCCAAGCTGGCGAAGTCAAAAAGATCGCTGTAGCTAACCACAAGCTTCTTGCTCTCATAAACCTCTTCTCCTAAACAAATCTGTAAATTCTTGACACCAATCCATGTGCTGCTTCTCTCAATGCGAGGAGGGGGCTGGTTTCCCCGCAACCCCAATTTTCACTTCCGTCGCATTCAGTGTGTCTCCATCCGGCTTCGCGTGAATCACTACACGATCTCCCACCTTCAACTCTTGCGGCGTTATCGCCAGATTGTTCTTGAGGAATTTGGTTGCTGGCATAATTTTTACGACCTTCACTGTTCCATCAGCTACCTTCACACTGATGGACGATGCATCCACCTTCGTGACTGTGCCCATTACATGAACTTCGTCCCCGTGGGCAAGACCAAGTGATGAAATCATCAAGAAAGACAAGACTGCTATAGTGCCGAATGCCATCG
Source organism: Candidatus Acidiferrales bacterium (assembly GCA_963723725.1). GTDB lineage: Bacteria > Acidobacteriota > Terriglobia > Acidiferrales > UBA7541 > Acidiferrum. The sequence goes on along the minus strand of CAVRSA010000001.1, from coordinate 262,529 downwards.
TGCGCTGCTTACTGGTCATACGTACCCTCCTTGGATGGAACTCCATTTAGAAACTCTTCCTCTTTCTGCTCCTCTGCTCTCTCTGCGAAGGTCTTTGGGTTCAGCGCTTTCATTACGTGTTCTTCTTCCGTGGTGATCTGTGGCAGGTGGCGTATGAACAACACAAGCATCCACGTGTCGTGGTCGAATTCTCCGGCCTCTGGGTTTCCCCATGCGGGCATCCCCGTCATCCGCACACCGTTTCGAATGATGTAGTAGAGTTCGCCATCACTCAGGGATTGGGTTTCTGGCAGCCGCATGTCCGGCGCTTTCGGGTAAAGATTTTTCCCAATCTCTGTCTTGCCGCTTCCGTTGTTCGCGTGACAGGTCGCGCAGTGGTCGGCCCAGTGATTCCGGCCATGTGCCAGCATCTCGTCACTTGCCGGCATGGGGTTCCGGAGCGATCTGGCTCTTTCCGGAATGGCCCAACTTCGCGACTTCTTGGCCAGAAATGCCTCGACAACACTGGGTTGGGAACGTGTATCAAAGCCGCGTTGCTGCAGGCGGATGGCGTAGACTCCTACTCCCGTAATGATCGCCACGATCACCAGAACCATCGCCCAGAAACCTACACCTCGAGGGTTCGTTGTCACTGTCATTCTCCAGATTTGCGAATGAGCGCTTTAACTGATCTCTGCGGCAAGCGCGGTTAAACGCGCTCATAAACCGGCGGAAGTAGGCTCCGTCTCTTGCAGAGAACTATTCAACGATGTAGTTAGTTCAGGAGAATTCAGAGAGGAAGCTGAGGAGGAGCGCGTTTGGGATTCCCATGGAGGAATTCTACAGTCGCGATAATTCTTTCATATTGCTGCAAATGCTGTTCTTGAAGAGGAGCCGTTGAGCTAAAGCCAACCGACGCTGCCACAACAGTTTGTGAACTGCTTACAACAGCGAGCGAATGTGCCGCGAATGGGCAAAGCGCGCTTGCGGTGGGTTTTCCGTCTTTTGACGGCTGGGATTTCTTACCTCCAGCCATGGAACACTTATGTGATCCATCTTTCCGGCAGCAAACGGGAACGTCTTCTTGCGCACGATCAATGGCCAACGCGGGAAGCAGAGGTCCCACGCCGAATAACAGTACGAACAAAGCTGCCAGTAGTCGACGCAAAGTCTAACAAGGGTACAGGAAGCATCGAAGCCCGACAAGAGGTAGATGCAAGCGCAGATGCAAGCGCAAGGGAACCACAATATCCCATGGCCCAACGACTTTTTGGGCAGGAAGGTAGGAACATCGTTTACGCCTCGCACCTGTTCCTGCGATCGAGAACCTGGTTACTCTCTGCCGAGCTTCTTCAGCCTGTAGGAAGTACTTCTTCCTCCCGCCTCTTCTTGCTCCAGCACCCCAAGTTCGATCAAATCTTCAATGTCGCGAAGGGCCGTTCGCGAAGAAGCTTTCGTTAGCTTCATCCACTTCGCTCGGGTCAGTTTTCCTTCGAATCCGTTGAACAATTTATTCAGAACTTTCTTCTGACGAGGGTTCAGAGCGACGTTCTTCTCTTTCACGTTCAGCCAAAATGATTCCTTTTCAAGCGCACTGCTCGTGATCCGATTCGATTGTTCTATCGCACGATCAAGGCATTCAAGAAACCAGTTCAGCCATTCCGTGATGTCGAGTGAGCCCGACTGTGTCTTTTCCAGAATCTCGTAATAGCTCTTTCTCTCTTCGAGAATCTGCGACGACATGCTGTAGAAACGCTGCGCGCTGCCATCCGAACGCGCGAGACACATCTCGGCGATCGCCCGTGCGATTCTTCCGTTGCCATCTTCAAACGGGTGGATGGTCACAAACCAAAGATGCGCGATTGCCGTTTTGAGCAGAGGGTCTTTTTGCTCGTTGCTTTCAAACCACCCAAAAAACCTTTCCATTTCCACATTGAGGTGACTAGCAGCGGGGGCCACATAGTGGACTTTCGGACGGCCGATCGACCCTGAAATCACCTGCATAGAACCTTGCCTGTCGTCCCGCCATGCGCCAACGCGGAACTTGTCGGTTGTTCTGCGGACCCCAGGAAATAGGTGCGCGTGCCAGTCAGACAATCGCTCCTTGGTCAGAGGCGCATCGAATCTCTGCGTTGCATCCACCATCATGTCGACGACACCCTCGACGCTGCGATCCTTGTGCACCTTAAGCCCCGCCAAGTCGAGCCTGAGTTTCTTCGCGATGGAGGAACGTACGCTTTCGGGGTCCAGCACGACGCCTTCAATTGCGCTAGATTTGATCGTCTCCTCGGTCAGCACCTTGAGAGTGGCGGTCCATTGCGACGCGAAGCCGTAGCTCTTCATTCTTCCAAGTAGCACGCCTTGCCGCAGCCTCACTTCCGAAAGCAGCCGGGCTAAGACTCCGGAGTCCCATTTAAATCTCGGCCAATCAGCAAGTTCGTGGATGTAGGTTCTCGCCATAAGCTCGCCATTTACCTCGCCATCATCCTAGCATATTCTCGCCATAAGCTCGCCACTTTTCTCGCCAGATTCCATTATCAACGATTCTCGCCTTCCCTTAATGGACCAGATTACTGCTGCTATGTGCTTTATTCGTTTAGACCTGTAGCCTTCGCTAGCACGCAGTCGCGCCAGGTAAATCCCGACCTGTCACGCCCGTTGCCATCCGCTGCGGCCGCAAATTCCTTCCGCTTCGCTAACTGTCCTTTCCGTGAGTCCGTTGCGACTTGGTTCTCCTTTCTGGGTGAGAGAACCAACTCTCTACTCACAGAAAAGGACAAAGAAAATGAGTTGAGAAAACATCAAGAACATCACAAATCAAGCCGTCGAGCAGCTCATCTGAGCGCTGAAGGCTGGAAAGATGCTTGTGCACCAACTGTGCACCACATTAACTAGGGCACTGTGGTAAGATATTGAAAGTAAACGCCGGAGAGGTGGCCGAGAGGCTGAAGGCGGCGGTTTGCTAAACCGTTGTACGGGCCAAAACCTGTACCGGGGGTTCGAATCCCCCCCTCTCCGCCAGTTATTCATCAGCAAATATGCGGCGATTTGCGCCTTGCTACTACTTTTGTGATGATCACTATAATTAGAGTTATCCCTGCTTAAGATCAAAACCGGTTGGAAATTGTGGTCGGAGGATATGGCTTCCGCGCGTTCTCGACAGTCCTGGCTTTGTAGGAGTCATGACCGCTACCTTAATAGGTTTGGAGCTGAGGCCGCACGCCGGTCTTGGGAACCGCCTAACGAGCCTGCGGACGGGTTCCGAATCCCATCCCACAATAATGATGGTGAATTTGACACCGCGATTTTCGGCCTCTTGCGCCTCACGATGGCCGCATTGTCAAGTTATAGATTGACAGTAATAGTATATTTGTCAAGCTATACGTTGCAATCTTGCAATTAGTGTCAAGATATACCTTGACTTATAGCATCATTCTGTCAAGCTATAGACTGACGGAACACGCCATGAACAGCAAATTTCGCCAATTACGACTAGCGCAACTTGACCGCAGCCTACAGGATATGCGGACGGTTCCTCCTCGCCCGTCGAGTGGATGGATTGCGTCGGTCCGTGAAGCTCTGGGCATCACCCTTGGACAGATCGGCAAACAAATCGGGTCGAGCAGGCAGGCGGTGCAGCAGCTGGAAAAAGCCGAGGCCACCGATCGGATTACGCTGGGCGCTCTCCGGCGAGCTGCCGAAGCGATGGGCTGCGAGCTGGTGTACGCACTGGTTCCGAAATCGAGCACGTTTGCCGAACTTGCGGAACGCCCATTGCGCGACAGCGCTGCGCGTGACGTCAAGAGCGTCGTACATACAATGATGCTCGAAGACCAGAAGCCCGAAAACGTGGACCAACTGATCGAGGATGAAGCACAAAGACGGCTGAATCGAAATAGACCACGATGAACTTCATCCTCAATCACATATTGGCGGACGGGAACACTCCAATTCGACGAGAGGAAGCCGAGCAATTGATTCCTCGAATCAGCACGATGGGAGAGTTGAACGAATACGAGACGCTGAACATTTTGGGGGCACGAGAGTGGGCGTTCAGCAGCAGAACTATGACAACGACCGACCCGCTGGAGGAGTCCTACGTCCGCGCGCTTCACAGCAAAATGTTCGACCAGGTTTGGAAATGGGCAGGCAAATATCGGACAAACGAACTGAATATCGGATGTGATCCCCGAGGAATCGTACAACGCATCCCCCAGCTTCTCGCCAACACGAAGTATTGGCTGGAGCACGGGACATTTCCCACCGACGAATGCCTGATTCGATTCCATCACCAGCTTGTTTCCAAAATCCATCCATTCGCAAACGGAAACGGCCGGCACGCACGCATGATTACGGACGTACTTGCCGTGAAACGTGGGCAGGCCGAGTTTTCCTGGGGTGCAGGAGCAAACCTCGTAGCAGAAGGGCGCGCACGCGCCGCCTATCTGGCTGCCCTGCGCGCGCTTGATGAGAACGAGAACGACGTCAAACCACTCCTTCAATTTGCGAGATCTTGATTCGCGGGAACAACATCGACCGTCCCGACTGGGAACCATGGCGTGCATCATCGTTTCCGCGTGCGACATTGTAAGAGTTCTTGTCTCAGCCTGCGCTGCTCGCTTGTGGGGATCTACGGGTCCGGAGATTCCGTCGATGTTCTTCTGAAAATCCAAAATGAGTCTTTTCGTTTCCTTAACGATGGCTCGGACAAGTTCTGTTTGTTCTTGGCGGGTGCTCTAAATGCACCGCTTTGTGTGAGGCCTGTCCTACCCCATGCTACTACTTGACGGCGATTTGACGGACTCATGACCGCGTCGAACCCGCACCCCATCTGCCTATTTCGCGCTCCATCTCAAATAATCACAATGGCTTGCGAGCGAGTAGCGTTGCAAACGTCTGCAAAACGAGGCAAGTCAAAACAGCCGTGGAATGGAATCCCCCCTCTCCGCCAGATCATCCTTGTGCAGTCGGGAAACATCCTTTACAGAACGTTCTTGAGACATGGTTTACACTTTGGGACCAAAAGGGTTCTCTAAGGGCTGCAGAACGTGCGTTTAGCACCAGCGCGGCGGCTGGCCTATGAAGCATCTGATAGTGGCCTTCTGAGTCCCGATCTCGCCGCCGGAATCCGGCGCGTCAAAGGAGCAAAGACAGCCTCCGAGGCAAAGGTGATCGCGCGATTCGATCGCAGCTAGTCGTAGCTGTCCCTGCTCCGATACAATGTTCACGTTCCGAACGAGTTCGGGTCCCCGAACTCTGATCTTCAGGAAGATTCGCTAATTCATTTCAATTCCCGAGGCCGCGCGTGTTTGAATTTAACTTTTTAACTCCGGCGAATGCCGATCTTTACCAGCGGCAGGTGGCCAAGACCGCCAGCATCGTCGCCGCCTGCCTGCCAGATAGGCCCTACTCAGGCCGGACTCCCTCCGCTCTTGCAGAGCTGATCCCAGCAGACTTCCTGCCCCAAGCGCCTTCTTCCCAAGAAGCGATCGCCGCCACGCTGCGAGCCGTCGTCGCCAACTCGCTCCCTTTTTCTCATCCCTACATTGCGGCCCACCTTCACCCCCCGCCTCTCCTGGATGCGCTGGCCGCCGAACTCGTAATCAGCTCCATCAACCAGTCCATGGATTCCTTCGATCTGGGTCCGCTCGCCGCCGTCACGGAACAAAAACTGGTGAGATGGATGTGCTCTGAGGCAGGTCTGCCCCCTACCGCGGACGGGACCTTCACTACTGGCGGCAGCCAATCCAACCATATGGGACTGCTCTTGGCCCGCGATGCCTTTCTCAAAAAGCAGTGGAATTGGTCGGCCCAGCGGTCTGGCCTCCCGCCCGACGCTCGCCGACTGCGGATCATCTGCTCTGACGTCGCCCACTTCACCGTGGACCAATCCGCGCATCAACTCGGCCTCGGCACCGACGCCGTGGTGCGCGTTCCAGTGGATGGCAAATTCCGGATGGATGAGGTGGCTTTGCGCGACGCTCTCCAAACCTTGCGTGCGGAGGACCTTCTCCCCATGGCCATGGTTGCCACGGCTGGAACTACTGACTTCGGTTCGATTGATCCGCTCCCCGCAATGGCCGAGCTTGCCCGTAAATGGGGAATTTGGCTTCATGTAGATGCCGCCTACGGTGGCGCCCTTTTGTTTTCTGACACGCATCGCAACAAATTGCGCGGCCTCGAGGCCGCCGACTCGGTCGCAATCGACTTTCACAAGCTCTTCTGGCAGCCCATTCCCAGTGCTGTATTCCTGCTTCGCGACGCCAGCCACTTTGACGCGATTAAGCTCCATGCCGACTACCTGAACCCCAAATTTCACGAAGACGAAGGCATCCCTGACCTGGTGACCAAGTCGCTGCTCACCAGTCGCCGCTTCGACGCGTTGAAGGTGTGGATCTGTTTTCAGACTCTCGGACGCGCCAAGCTCGGGGCCATGATCGACCGGACCATAGCCTTGGCGGCGCTGGCAGCAGAAGCAGTTCGGCACACGCCACGCCTGGAACTCGTTGCCGAACCGAACCTGGGGACCGTTGTATTTCGGTACGTTCCTTCACAACCCGGAGCCGACACCGATCTGCTGAATGACCGCATTCGCCGGCGGCTCTTCGATGACGGTGCTGCGGTCATCGGACACACCCGTGTCCACGGCCTCAGGTGCTTGAAATTTACATGTATGAATCCGTCCGTGAGCGATGCCCAGATGAGAGACCTCGTCGAATTGGTGCGAAAGCAAGGCGCTGAACTGGATATCCCGTAAGACGGGCGCCGATACCAGGGGCTGGGACTAACTTCCCGAATCAGCGAATCAGGTTCGCTGCTCTTCGAACTCCAATATCCGCCTGAAGCCTGACCTTGGCGTTCGGAACCGGCGCACCGCTGGCATCGCCAACTTGGCCGATGATCGCGCTGGTAGTTTCACCTTGCGGGAGTGCCTTTGACGGGCAGAATAGCGCGCGGCATGAGCGAGATGCCCACTTTCTTGATTGTCCTGATCTGGAAGCAGTGGCATACAGACCAAACGTCGCAGCCTCACGTGACATCACGAATGAGCTATATATTAAGCATAGTTAATCTCCTAAGTAAGGCATAGTTTATATTTTAAAGGGATCCCACATTCTCACAAAAAGCGCTGGGTCACTACTTGTCGGCGCTATCAGAGGCGAACTGGCACACAAATGAAATTGAATGGTGATAAAGTGTACTCAGATACAGATTTCTCTGGGTGTCATTATGATCACTATTTCCAAAGAGAACTATCTCAAGGCCATTGCAGAGGCCGAGGCGGAAGGCAATACCGTGATCTCGGCCCTCCTTGCTCATTGGCTTTCCGTAACACCACCTGCCGTAACCGCTGCTCTCAAGCGATTGAGAAGAGACGGCCTAGTCAACATCCAGAAGAGCGGCCTCATCGAGCTGACTAGTGAAGGACGGAAGATTGCAGAGCAAACCATTCTTCGCCATCACCTGATCGAGCGTATGCTCGCCGAGATTTTCGGCATGTGCTGGGTCGAAGTACACGAGGAAGCGGAGCGTCTAGAGCATGCTGTTTCTCCGGCATTTGAGAAGAAACTCGTCAAAGTGCTGGGACATAAAGAAACCTGTCCCCATGGGAATGGTCTGGCCGTTATGAACCCCGAACAGCGGCGAAGGAAGGGGCAGCGGTTACTCAGCAATGCCGAAGCGGGCCTGACCTACCGAGTGTTCAGCGTATACGAAAGGGATCGCAAGCTATTGGAATTCCTGGAAGAAAGAGGAATCCGTCCCGGCACTCAAGTGAAAGTGGAATCGCGGAACTACGATGGGACTGCGATACTTAAGGTTGAAAGAAAGCACATCGCGCTGGGTTCCCCGGCGGCTGAGAAGATTTGGGTAGCACTGGAGCATTAACCAAACTGTTGTTAATCTCAGTTAATAAAATCTGATATACTGCGTTTTACTTCGCAGGAATGCGTCAGTATGTCCCGGGCACAAAGTAAAAGGTGTCAGGCGCCGTATGGCAAGGTGAGGGAACCGCTTATGGGGGCAGGACCTCCGTCTAGGCTAACGCCGCAAGCCGTCACCCAAGAAGATGTCGTAATCACCCACGAAGACGTGGATCGTGCGCACGACCGTGTCCGAGTTTCGGATGCTCGCGCCCAGCGCGGGACCTTCTCCAAGTTCCGTCTACTGTGGTTGCTCGTCGGACCTGGAATTCTTGTGATGCTTGGAGAGAACGACGGTCCAAGTATGATTTCCTACGCTGCGACGGGCGCGCGGTTCGGAATTGGGTTCTTTATTCCGTTCGTCATTCTTACATTTTGTATGGCGATCGTTGTACAAGAGATGACCATGCGTCTCGGTTCCGCCACGCACCGCGGTCATGCTGAATTAATTTTTGACCGTTTTGGCCCTTTTTGGGGCTGGTTCTCCATGATTGACCTGGGCATTGGCAATTTCTTGACGCTGATTACCGAATTTATTGCTATCCGAGCTGGCTTGGGATTTTTTGGTATTCCTCCGTGGGCCGCGGTTGGAAGTGCATTGGTGTTCTTGTGCTTGGCGGTCATGATGCACCGCTATTGGACATGGGAGCGAACACTTCTCGCGATCGCCGTATTCAATCTCATTTTCGTTCCGGTGGCCCTGCTCACGCATCCGAACTGGCACTCTGTCGGCAACGCCCTAGCCACCTGGAGGCCGCTCCCGGGTGGTCTGAGCCAAGACACGCTAATCATTGTCCTGGCTGACATCGGAGCAACTGTGACTCCGTGGATGCTTTTCTTTCAACAGAGCGCAACAGTCGACAAAGGACTTACCCGAAAAGACATCCATCTTGGTCGTTTCGACACGGTGGTGGGGGCGGCTTTGGCCGCGATAGCCGCGGTCGCAACCATTATTGCAACTGCCCCACTATTCGCGCACCACATGACGGCCGAGAACTTTCAGGGTGCTGAATTCGCACAAGCATTGCAGCCACTCATCGGAAGATTCGGCGCGGCATTGTTCGCACTAGGTATCGTTGAAGCTGGGATGGTTGCGTCTGTTACTATTTCCATTTCCTCGGCCTATGCGTTCGGAGAAGTGGCCCGCAGACCTCATAGCCTGAACCTGCCAGTGACGCAAGGTAAGGCTTTTTACTCGGTATTGTTCCTTTGCGCGGCAACTGCTGGAGCAATCGTCTTAATCCCTGGGCTTCCGCTCGTCTATGTGGTTCTACTGGTCAACGTGGTCGCAGTGCTGGCGATGCCGCCGGCACTTGTATTCCTCTTCATGCTGGCGAACGACCGCGAAGTCATGGGTGACCTGGTGAGTCCGCGGTGGGCGAACATACTCGCTACCTGCGTCGTTGTCTTTCTGACACTTGCTGGTCTGCTCTTTGGCATCAGTGTGATTGCGCCGAATGCCTTCGCGTTTCTGGGCGGGAAGTAGGAGGAACGTAGGATGCCTTCAAAAGACAAAGGACAGAGTGCCATCACCTCTGCGGATCAAGAATTGGTGCTGTCGTCACTCGAGCCGGAACAGCTAGCCGGACTGAAAAAGCACTTTATTCCGAGGCGTCACCTGAGAGGGCTTGAGAAATTCGTGATGTGGTCTCTTCGAATCTACCTCCTGTTCATGATGGTGGTAGTGATATACCAAGTGTGGGCCGGTCTGCACTAACCGCGTGAAGATCGCCCCTAGTTACACCATAAAGTTGTTCAGCCTGTAACCCCACCGAGCTGGGCCATTCGGAAGTTATTCGAGGGCGCGTATTCTTTGGCCGCGATACTGCCAAACGAGGCGTTCTGCGACCGCCATTTTGCCTCGAGGAATTAGCGCTCGGATTTGAGGTAGGGGACAAAACCCTGTGTGCGGGTGCGGAGTCTGTAGACTGAAGTGGTCGCGGTGATGTAGAGCGTGCCTAGATCAGCATCTCCCCAGGCAAGATTGGCGGGTTGTTCGGGTAAAATGATGGTGCCAATATGATGGCCTTGCGGATCCCAGACCCAGATGCCCGCCGGGCCGGTCACGTAAAGATATCCATTTAGGTCTAGTTTGATGCCATCGGGCACGCCATCCTCTTTGCCGCCAGGCTCCTCTCCAAAGACCCGGCCGCCAGCCAGAGTGCCGTCAGATTGAAAATCATAAACGCGAATATTCCTCTGCTCGCTATCGTCGACATAGAGCTTTTTACCGTCAGGCGAAAACGCCAGACCATTCGGCTGAGTGAGTTCTTTCGTTAGGAGGCGCACTTTTCCCTTCTCATCGAGTCGGTAAACGCCCTGAAAAGGAATTTCTTGCTTTTCCCCTTGCGGCAGGTCGAGCGTGGGATCGGTAAAGTAAATGGCGCTGTCCGGGCCGATAACCACGTCGTTCGGGCTATTGAAACGCTTGCCTTCGAAATGGTCGGCCAGAACCGTGTAGTGACCATTTGGCTGTATGCGAATGATCGCGCGCAATACGCTCGCGCAATCGATCAGATTATGTTGGCGATCATACGTATTTCCGTCCGGATCGCCGAGTGCGATCAGTTCTTCACGGTGGCCGTCGTCGTAGACACGATAGACTTTGTTTTGTTCCTCGTCGCTCACGTAAACGAAGCCTGCGGGGTCCCAGACGGGACCTTCGGTGAATCCAAAACCCGTTGCAACTCGCTCGAGTTTCGCATCTTTCTCAAATAGCTCCCAAAAACGCGGAGATTCGGCGTGAAGAGCATATTGACGTGCGGAGTGATCTGTTTGCCCGAAGAAAGAAATTGCGGAGGAAGTGAGAGTGACGAGGAACAGTAATACGTAAAATGTGCTTTTCATCTAGATTGATCTCCCGAATTCGTTCGTTTCACCCGACAGCATCCGGATCCCCATGAAGCACTATGCACGCTAAAACTTCCTCAGTGCTGGTTTCGTCCTGGACTTGAATACATCCAAGATTCCGCAGCCTTCACCGATGGCAAGAATCTGGTTCTGCTGCACGGCGTAATGCGTAGCTTGCTCCTGGCCGTCTTCGTTGTACGCGCAAGCCGCGATTAGGGCGACGACCGAGGCGCCGAGAAAGCGCCTCCGAGGAAGAAGCAAACTCATGGATTCGTTGCCTGGCTTGACCGGATTGCAATGGATGACAGGCAATTGCTCGTCGGTTAGTTTTCATCACGATCTTCAGAATCATTTCCTAGCTTGCTTGTTTTCTCCGGCGCTGAGGTGCGGAGCAAATAACTCACGATGTTGTTCATCTCGGCGGGGGACAGAGTAGTTCCGTAGTTTGAAGGCATTGCCGACCTACCAAGGTAAGTTTGGGATTGAATCTCGGATTTGTTCAGGAGATGAAAGGCACCGTCCGGCGTCTGCATTTGCAATGAAAAGTTGTCTTCGTTGCGCACCGCCCCCGAAATTGAAGCGGAGTTACGAAGGACGACCGTAACCAAGCCGCGGCGCGGATCGAGATCTTTGTCTGGATCAAGAATCTTCTCGCGGACTTGTTGGGCGCCCAATCTGGCAGCGTAGGTGGAAAGGTCCCGTGCAAAAAATCCGCCTTGACCGCTGACCATGTGGCACTGCGAACATTTTGCCTTGCCAAAAAACAAAGTCTGTCCTTGGGTGGGATCTCCCGGCAAGGAAGCTCCCACGCCGCGACCCTGTAACGTCCGCAGATAGGCAACCAACTCTGCCGACTTGGCCGGACCTAAGAAGGAAAATGCCGGCATGCCAGTCAAAGGTTTTCCTAACTTTAGAATTTCCGTGAGTTCCGCATCTGTCTTATTCGCAACTTCAGGCCTAGACGCGATGTCCGGTCCACGCTCTCCTCCGCGCGCGTCCAGTCCGTGGCATGATGCGCAAATGCTGTCGAAGGACGCCTTCGCCCCGACCTGGCTCGCTGCCTCTTGCGCCAGAAGCAGTGGCGACGCTCTCAGCAAAAGGCAAACAAGCGCGAATGCAATCAAGAACACCGCCGACAGTTTAGATCGTTTCTTTGTTCGTTCTAGGGCCATAGTCCCGCGGTCGATCGTATAATTTCCCGACCGATGATAATCAATTCGCTTCGCGGCAGCAATCGGACCGTGTTCACGGCGCAACACAGCCGGTTCCGTGCCCCTGAAGGAGGCAGGAGACTTTTAAAGCCACTGGCTTCTTGATTCATATCTGTAGTATAGGAAGCTGCAATTAAGAAAGACCAATGCTACGTTCGGAAAGGTTAAGAAGGGACGATCATTCAAAAGGACAGAAGAACCCCGCGATGACTCCATGGCAAACGATTTCCTCAGGTTTTTGGTTTTTCGTTCTGAGTTCGGCGCTATTCGCTCAGAGTACCCAGACAAGTTCTATGTCTACCCTCATTGACGTGCAAGCAGTGCAGCTGGTATCGAAGCCGGTATCCGGCAACTGGCTTTCCTATAACGGTGACTACACGGGTCGCCGCTACAGCTCGCTGCGCGAAATCAACGTTAGCAATGTTTCCCAGCTCCGCGCGCAATGGGCTTTTCACGTCCAGAATTCCGACCGCTTAGAAGTCACGCCGGTGGTTGTCGATGGCATTATGTTCGTCACCTCCGCCAACGATGCGTACGCGCTCGATGCGCAAACGGGGCGGACGCTCTGGCACTACACGCGGTCGATCACCGGGGGACTCATTGATGACGCCTCGCAGCATCACAACCGCGGCGTCGGCATCTGGCACTCCCGCATTTACATGGAGACCGACAACGCGCATCTGCTGTGTCTGGATGCCCGCTCCGGACACTTACTCTGGGACGTTGCCTACACTGACGGTAACCCAAACTACGGAGCGACCAGTGCGCCACTCATCGTGAAAGATAAAGTACTGGTTGGTACCTCCGGCGGCGATGATGGTGTGCGCGGTTTCGTAGCAGCCTATGACGCCGAAACAGGGAAAGAGGCCTGGCGATTCTGGACCATTCCCGCGCCAGGTGAATTCGGTTCTTCGAGTTGGCCCGGCGAAAGCTGGAAGCTTGGCGGAGCAACCACATGGATGCCCGGCACTTATGATCCCGAACTGAATCTGATTTTCTGGGGCAGCAGCAATCCCGCTCCCGATTTCGATGGGGGCCCCCGTCCCGGCGACGATCTTTACTCGGATTGCCTTCTGGCTCTGGATGCGGATACCGGCAAGTTGAAATGGTATTTCCAATTTACACCGCACGATCTCTTCGATTACGACGCCGTGGAGACGCCGATTTAGTGGATGCCAATTTCCGGGGAGTGCCCCGGAAGCTGGTCCTCGAAGCCAATCGAAACGGCTTCATTTACGTTCTCGATCGCACGAATGGCGAATTTCTGTCGGCGACACGTTTTGCGGAAAAGCTTAATTGGGCCACTGGCGTTGACGAGAAAGGCCGACCCGTTCTCACGGAGACGAAGCCCAGCGAAGCGGGCACGCGCATTTGTCCGGGAATGGAGGGTGCCACCAACTGGAACGCACCGTCTTTTAGCCCCGAGACGTCCACACTTTATTTTCTGGCACTGGAGAGTTGCGATATTTATTACCTAAAGGCTCAAAAATTCACCCCCGGCCAGACGTATTACTCGACCGGAGTACACCACAGCGAAGGCGATCACAGCCAGAGGATCCTTTTGGCCTACCCACTCGAGGGAGACAAACCGAGCTGGCGTTATGTCCAGGCAGGTGAGGGCCATTCGATGGGTGGAGTTATGACTACGGCGGGCGGGCTCGTCTTCTTCGGTGATGATGCGCGATCCTTTGAGGCCGCGGACGCACAGACGGGAAAACCGCTCTGGCATTTCAATACAGGACAGAACATCGCCGCCTCTCCAATGAGCTATGCGGTTCGGACGAAGCAATACGTGGCGATTGCTGCTGGAAGCGACATTTTCAGCTTTGCGTTGCCCTAAAGATAAAGCAGCTGTCAGGAGCCTTCATTCGGATCGAAACGCGTATGGGAATCCCTTGACCCCGGGAGCCGTAGTTTCTCTTTGTTTCCTTTCATTTCTTTTCTTGACGAAACAGAACATTCCGCTTACACTCCGCGACCAAGCGTTGGGGGTTTCATGATCAACCGTTCTATTCGCGTCATCGCTGCTCTTTCAGTGGTTCTAATTGTCCTCGGAAATGCTGCGGTCTTGCGCGCTGACGTAACCGGATCGATCTCGGGCACGGTAAAAGACCGCTCAGGTGCATCGGTGGCGGGTGCCAAAATTGTCGCAACCAACGTAGAAACCAATCTCACGCACGAAAGCGTGTCCGACAACGACGGTTCGTTCAGTATGCTTGCGCTTCCTGTCGGAACCTACAAGCTTACCGTCACTGCCCAAGGATTCCGCCCGCTTACCGAGACGGATATTGTGGTGAAAGTGAATGACAAGCTGCACTTCGAACTCACGCTCGATATCGGCGTGGCGACAGAGCAAGTAGAAGTGATGGCCGATGCCAACCAGGTGCAGACGGAAAGCACGCAGCTCGGCGACGTCATCGATTCAAAGAAGATGCTCGCGCTACCACTCAACGGGCGGAGCTACATTGATCTTCTGGGGCTGCAGGCGGGGGTGGCGCCGGGTACGTCGGGATCGATTCAACAGGACCGGCCAGTGTCGGGAGCGCTGAATGCAGGGAATATTTCGGTGAACGGCCAACGTGAAACGGCCAATGCGTTCTTGGTGAACGGAGGGGACGTCAGCGAGGGCCGTAACCTTGGGACGGGACTGGTGCCGAATCTGGATTCGGTCGAAGAGTTTCGACTGATCACCAACAGCTTTGACGCCGAGTATGGGAAGTTCAGCGGCGCGATAATGAATGCGATTACGAAGTCCGGGACGAACACCTTTCATGGCGACGCGTTCTGGTTCTTCCGCAATGACGCGTTCGATGCGAACTACTACTTCCCAAATGCGGGCGGGCTCCCGAAGACGGCGCTGGAACGGAATCAATTCGGCGCAGTGGGAGGCGGAGCGATTAAGAAGGACCGGCTGTTCTTCTTCGCTGACTATCAGGGGACGCGCCAGACGCAGGGAGCGGTGACCACGACGACGTTGCCAACGTCAGATGAACGGCAAGGCAACTTTGATCCCACTCTGTTGACGGGAACCGTCGATGGCCCCCAGACCGGCACCGGTGGAGCACTAAGTTGGGCGCAAGTGCTTTCGCAACGTTTGGGCTACGCGGTGAACTCGGGTGAAGCTTATAGCTTCGCCGGCTGTAACAGCACAAATCCGGTAACGGGCTGCGTGTTCCCCGTGAACCGTTCTACGGGCCTTGCGAATATTCCGCAGTCTGCGTGGTCAGCACCGGCCATTGGGATACTGCCGTACATTCCCCCACCAACAACCTCGGGGACAGTAAACAACTACACGAACAACAGCCAAAGCAACACTTGGAATGACGACAAGTACGGATTGAAGATCGATTTCCTCAACAAGTTGACGGGGAACTGGTCGTTTTACTACACGATTGACGATGCCAGCGTCGAGAGCGCGCTGCCTCTAGCGACGGTACCGGGGTTCCCGACAGTGTCGCCGTCGCGGGCGCAGCAGTTCGTGATGAGCGATACGAAGGCGATCGGGTCGACGGCGGTCAATGAAGCGCGGTTCAGCTTCTTCCGAACTGCCGGTCACTTCGGGAATCCGGCGGGAAGTTTCGCGAGTTTGTCGTCGCTTGGTTTTGTCACGGGCGCCGGCACGCTCGGCATTGTGCCGCTGAACAACTACCCGCAGTATGTGCCGGCGATTTTCTTTAACAACTTCACTCTCGGGGTCGGAACCTCCGGACAGTCGCTCAATACGTACCAACCGAACAACACCTTCATGGTGAGCGACGTATTTTCCAAGACAACGGGCAAACATACGTTGAAGTTTGGAGGCGAATTCCGCTACCTGCAAGTGAACGAGCGAAATTATGCCGCGCCGAACGGGAACTTCATCTTCAACGGCGATGCGACGGGGAACGATTTTGCGGATTACCTGCTTGGCGCACCGGCGAGCTCGAGCGGCTACACGCAGGCGGCCGAGCAGTTTCTGGATTCTCGAACCCGCTATGGTGGTGCCTTCGCGCAGGACACGTGGAAAGTCACCCGGGATTTGACGTTGAATCTGGGATTGCGTTGGGAAGTCAGCATGCCATGGTATGACACCCAAGGAAAAATTCAGACATTTAATCCGGGGGAGCAATCCACGGTGTTTCCGCTGGCTCCGACAGGGATCGTGTTCCCGGGCGACCCTGGCATCCCGAAAACACTGGCACCAACGAAGTATGACAACTTTGGGCCGCGCATTGGTTTGGCGTACTCGCCAAGCTTCTCCGACGGACTGTTGGGCGATGTCTTTGGCGGACCGGGAAAAAGCAGCATTCGGGCGGCCTACGGCATCTATTACACGTCAGTCGAGGATTTGAACCTGTTTTACGAAGTGGGTGACGCTCCGTTCGGTTTGTACTTTACAACGCCGTCACCGGTGATGTTTGATCAGCCATTCCAGCTTCGTCAAACCGGCCAGTCGCTCGGCCAACGTTTTCCGTTTACTGCGCCCATCCCTGGCGATCCGAGTAATAAATCGCTGAGTTTTGCGCCATACGAGGCTTTCAGTTACTTTCCGGGGTACGACATCCATAACGTGCTCCCCTACGCGGAGCACTTCAACCTATCGTTCCAGCGCGAGATAACGAAATCGACCGTGTTGACCGTAGCGTACGTGGGTACGGAGGGTCATCACCTGATTACACAGAAAGAGGCCAACCCAGGCAATCCTGCTTTGTGCCAGCAACTGACGGCGATGGGCGCTGTCGACGTGACCGCAGGAACTACCGGCTGCGGGCCGTTCGCCGAAAGCGACGTGTTCCAACTTCCGTCGGCCACCATCCCCTGCACAACGGCCAGTCCAACGCCACTTCCGGGATGTGTCTACGGTACACGAAGTGGGATTAACAGTCCCAATTACTGTCCCGAGTCGGCGACATTGGTGTGTTTTGCCAATAACAACACGAATACGCTGACTACCGCGAGTTCGATCTATAACTCCGGCCAAGTCAGCCTCCAGCGGCAGGCGAACGATTTTTCATTCCTGGTGGCATACACGTTTGCCAAAGCGTTGGATGACTCTTCGGCGTTCAACGACCTGGTGAATTTTGTGAATCCGAAGTTGAGCCGCGGGCTTTCCTCTACGGACGTCACGCAGAATTTTGTGGCGAGCTACATCTGGGCAATGCCGTTTGACAGGCTTTTTTCGAATGGGCCGAAGCGCCTCACACAAGGATGGCAACTGCAAGGGATCACGCGATTCGCGACGGGGTTCCCGATCCAGCTGAACCAATCGAACGGTGACTATACGCTTTGGGGTAGTTCTGCGACCGACATGCCGAATCGGGTGGGACCGGTACAGATTGTGAATCCGCGCAAAGCGAATCCGAATTGTCCCACGACTGACGGCACGGGTTGTTATTTCTTGCCCGAAGCGTTTGCGGTCAACACCGCTGTCGGAACTTTTGGAACGGCGAACCGGCGATTCTTCCACGGTCCGGGGTTCAACAACACGGATTTCGGCATCTTGAAGCACACGGTGATCAAGGAGAACCTTGCGTTTGACGTGCGCTTCGAATTTTTCAACATCTTCAACCACACGCAATTTATGAATCCCGGTGGCAACATCAGCGACTCGTCGTTTGGTATCGTGAGCAGCACGCGGGATCCGCGAATTGGACAGTTCAGCTTGAAGTTCTACTGGTGATTGGCGTGATGGGGCGGGGCGCGGAGGCGCCTCGCTCACGTCCTGCACGCGTGTTAGGCTTTTGTCGATGAAACGCGACGGCAGATATTTTCTGGTTGTCTTCCATAGGCTATCAACCATGGCGTGTGCACTCGTCTTGAGTCTAGCGATTCCGGCGCCGTCGTATCCCCAAACGGCGCAAGGTTACCGGCAACAGGGGGACGAATATTCGCGTTCCAAATCGTGGGACGAAGCGATAGCCGCTTACCGCAAGGCGCTCGAACTTGAGCCAAATGCTGCGGTGACGCACTACGACCTGGGAATCGCGCTACGAAGCAAGGGCGCAGCGAGGCAGGCTGTGGAGGAGTTGGAATCCGCAGTACGGCTGAAGTCGTCGTGGGCGCAAGCGCACTATGCATTGGGAATGACTTACTATGAGCTTCGCGAATTGCCGTCAGCGGTGAAGGAATTGCAGAAGGCGGTTCAACTGGCGCCAACGAATCCGGAAGCTCACCAGTTGCTCGCGCACATTTACGTCGATCAAAACGATTACCCGGCAGCGCTTGCCGAACTTACCCGGACTGTGGCGCTAAAGCCGTCCGCAGAAGCTTATTTCGAGCTTGGGCAGGTGGAGGGGCAACTCGGCAAACTGGATACCGCTGCCCTGCAATACAGAAAGGCACTGCAACTTGACCCAAAACTGGCGCGAGCCCATGTGATGCTGGGGATTGTTCTACACCGGCAGGGCAATCACAAGGGCGCGGTGGTTGAATTCCGGCAGGCTGTTGCGCTCGACCCGACCGATCCCAACGCACAGTTTAATCTTGGCAAAGAACTGCAGGTGGAAGGCGACAATGGAGGAGCGGTCGTGGCGTTCCAGAAGGCGATTGAGCTCAAGCCTGATTTTGAGCAGGCGCATTACAACCTTGGGATTGCCTTGCGTTTGACGGGCGATACTGCCGGGGCTCGCAAGGAGCTAACTGGCGTAAGCGAGTTGAAAAAATTCCGGACGCGGCTGGCGCAAGCGAAGCTGCTAATCCTGCAGGGAGTGGACGCACTCAAGGAGCAGCAACTGGATCAGGCGGAGAGCCTTTTTGAACAGGCGATTGAGCGGAGTCCGGAACTGCCGACCGGCTACTACTACCTGGGCGTGACGTGGGAGCAAAAACAGGACAACGCAAAAGCGAAACAGGAATACGAGAAGGCACTGCAGTTGAAGCCGGACTATGCGCAGGTGCACATGAGCCTGGGGCGGATGTACTGGCGGCAGAATGATCGCTCGCAGGCATTGGAGGAGTTCCACACGGCGGTCTTGTCCGACGCAGATCTGCCGGAAGCGCACTACAACTTTGGCCTCGCGTTGGCACAATCGGGCAAGCTCGATGAAGCCGCTCACGAGCTGAACGAGGCTGTAAGTCTCGATCCGGGGTACAACGACGCGCGCATCCAGTTGGGCTTGGTGCTCAGTCAGAAGGGCAACCCTGCCGGGGCCACCAGCGTTTTCCGCGAGCTCCTGCGCCGCGATCCGAACTTCGCTGAAGCACACAACAATCTTGGCTTGGTGTTATTGCAGGCTGGCGATGCCAGCGCGGCCAGGACGGAATTTCTCGAGGCGGTGCGCCTGAAACCTCACTATGCGGAGGCGCACTTCAATCTGGCACTGACGCTTCAAAGGCAAGGGAAGGAGGCGGAGTCGCGCGCAGAGTTCGAAAAAGCTTACGAAATTGCCCCGGAATTGCGAAACGCGCCTCACCCCTAAATGACCTTGAAGCGAATGACTCTATGGCTGTCTCTGCTGGCGACCGCTGTCGTCATTTGTAAGGTGTCTGGCGATGGCACATCTGCGACCGTACGAACAGTCACACCAGTGCAGCAAGGCAATTCCGCTGCGAAAGTTTGCGTGTTCGTACCACCCGGAGCTTCCTTTGCTGTTCCGCATGTGGCACAGGCTCCGGAACTGAACACCGATCCACAGTCAGCCACCTGGGCGCACGCGGCGTCCACCTGGATCACGAAAGACTGCACGCATCAGTTTGACTATCCGCAATTAAAAACCGAAGTCCGCGGATTTTGGACGGACTCCGACCTGTACCTCCTCTTCATTTCTCCCTACAAGGAACTGAATCTCTGGCTCCCTGCGGATAATAGCAAGGATCGGTTAAAGCTCTGGGACCGCGACGTGATTGAGTTTTTTCTCGGCGACGATTGGAGCAACATCCGCCACTACCGCGAATTTGAAATCGCGCCAACCGGGGACTGGGTTGATCTCGCCATCGACCTCGATCGCGATTCCTATGGTGCCGATTGGAATTCCGGTTGGCAGCGCCAAGGCAGAATTGATGAGAACAGTCACATCTGGTACGCAGGAGCGCGTGTGCCGCTAAGTTCAGTGAGCGACCTGAGGGTAAAAGAGGGTACGAAGTGGCGGGTAAATTTGTACCGCATTGATGGACTCGGCCCGGATTCCGACCGCCACTTCATGTGTTGGCAGGAAACCTGTGCGGTCAACCGCGATCCAAACCACGTACCGGAGCATTTTGGAACCCTGATTTTTGGAAAGTAAACGCTTTTTGGGAGGATAGGCATGTCAATTGCGAAGGAATCGAACCGGCGGAGCTTTATGAAAATGTTGGCCGCCTCACCGCTGATGGCGCAGATCGCAGCGCAAGGGCTCTATGCGAAGTCCGCTGCCGCGATTGGCGTCGACCTGAAAGGAAATGTCTACAGCCGCTTGGGCGTAAAGACCGTAATCAACTGCCGCGGAACGTGGACGTACCTGAGCGGCTCGTTGCAGTTCCCCGAAGTCCGTTCGGCGCAAGACGAGGCCGGGCGGTACTTTGTGAATATGGTGGAGCTGCATCAGGCCGTCGGTCGCCGGTTGGCGGAATTGACCGGAGCCGAATCTGGACTGATCACCTCGGGAGCCGCGGGCGCCATGGCAGCGGCGACGGCCGGCTGTATCGCCGGCACTGATCCCAAAAAAATCTGGCAACTGCCCGATACCACAGGCCTCAAGCATGAAGTCATCATGGTTGGGGGCCGCAGCGCCTTTGACAACGCCATCAGGCTCGCAGGCGCGAAGTTGGTCCTTGTCGAAACGGCCGAGGATATTCCGAACGCGATCAACAACAACACGGCGATGATCTACACGACGCATCTCGGCGACAAGCTCGAGCGTGAAGATTCGATTGCCAAGCAACACAATGTGCCGCTGCTGCTGGACGATGCCGCCGGTATCCCTCCCATCGACAACATCCGGCTATACGCGAAGATGAAGCTTGATTTGTACACGTTTTCAGGAGGCAAGGGGCTGCGCGGTCCGCAGTGCAGCGGAGTCCTCCTCGGTCGAAAGGATCTGATTGAAGCCGCGATGAGGAACTCCTGTCCATTTGAAGGTTCTGTCTGCCGGCCCATGAAAGTTGGGAAGGAAGAAGTGATCGGCTGCCTCACGGCGATTGAAACGTGGCTGAGTCTGGATTCCAAAAAGCTCTACAGCGAGTGGAACACGCGCGTGGATCGCATCGCAAAACTGGTGGAGACCGTCCCAGGGGTGAAAACCGAAATTTATGTTCCGGATGACGGGAACCGCTACCCGACCTTGCGTGTTTCCTGGGACCAGCAAAGCTGGGGCTTCAGTATCACCGATTGTGTCCGGAAACTACGTGAGAGTAATCCGGTAATCGAAGTATTGGGCATCGACAATCCCAGTCTGGTAAGCGCGGTGCGCGAAGGAATCGAAAAGCCTCTGCCCAAAGAACTCAAGGAACAAAATCACATTGAGTTGGTTTCCATGACCATCCAGCCCGGCGAAGAGCTGATCGTCGGAGAGCGCCTCAAAGGAATCCTCGCAGCAGCACGCAAAGGGAAAGCTGCATGAAACTCCATTTTTTGACTGCCGCAGGTGTGTTGGCGCTAGCATTCGCCTTGCTTTTGCACTCCGTTCCGGCGCTGCCTGAAGCCCGCTCTGCCCAGCAGGGATCTATCCCGCGCTCTGTCGATGCCGGCGATTATGTTTACGTCTCCGGTCAGGGCCCTCGCCGCGCCGACGGGACGATTCCCGAAAAATTCGGGGGCCAGGTTCGGCAGGCTCTCGACAACGTAAGGAATGCAGTCGAGGCCGCGGGACTCACGATAGATCACATAGTCTATGTCCAGGTGTATCTCGAAGACACAAATCGCTCAGCAGAACTGGACGAAGCCTTCGCAAACTATTTTCCGAAAGTGCCACCCGCGCGCGCTGTCTTGGGTGTCGCGAAGTTGCCTCAGCCTGGCGTGCAGATAACGGCAATTGCCGTCCGCGACCTCAAGGGGAAAGAACCGGTATCTGTGCCGGGGTTCGCACCGAGCAAGGCCTACTCCCATGGAATGCTGACCTACGACCAATTGTTTGTTTCGATGATGCCCGGCCGCGATTCCAAAACTGGAATTGTGCCCAGAGAACCCGCATCTCAGGTGAACCTGGCGCTTGACGGTATGAAATCCGTAGTTGAAGCTGCCGGTCTCCACATGGCCAACATGGTTTTCGTAAACCCCTACCTGACTGCTGAATTCCCGTCGCAGATCATGAACGTTGAATATGCGAAGCGATTCGAATTCGGGAACACACCTGGGCGGGCCACGATTGAAGTGTCAAGCCTTCCTGACGGCGTACATATTGCCTACACGGGCGTGGCCGTGCGTGATCTGACCAAGCGTTTGGCCGTTCGGCCAAAGAACATGCCGCCGAGCCCGACCGCCAGCCCCTGCGTGTTTGCCGGAGATATCTTGTACTGCTCGGCGAAGAGCGGATTCATCCCCGGGCCGAATGGTGGAGTCTTTGCAGAGTCCACTACGGACCAGACCCGCCAGACCATGCGCAACCTGCTCGATAATCTGGAAGAGGCAGGAATGAATTTCGACCAGGTTGTCTACACGACGGTTTACCTGGATGACCTGTCAGAGGACCCGATGTTTTATAAGGTATTCAAGAAGTACTTCAGTGGAAGTTTGCCGGCACAGACTACCGTCCAGCAGCTTCCACCCGGGGATCGAAAAGCAAACGGGGAGGGGCAGTTCCCGACCTTGGAGCAGATGTCCCTGATTGCCGTGCGCGCGCGACCTGGTGCAAAGCCGCGGTCTCTACCGTGAATGGGCGGCAAGCATATGCAAGTCATGGGTACGATACCTCAATCACTCGCCACAATCGTGAAGAATGTTTGTTTGCTCCTAAATCGATTCAAAAGTGTTTCACGTGCCGCCTACTGCGGTGATACAGTCCTCTGCGTCGGGAATCGGGAGGTGTCCATGAAGTTCTTTTCCACGCTCGCCCCACGCAAAACCGCCCGGAATGTCCTCCTCGCCAATGCGGCGCTCGCCATCGCTGCGCTCGTCTTTGCCTGGACGCCCCTCTCGGGTAGACCGCAGCAAGCTACGCTCGAAAATACCGGTTCCTTGCTGGAGGGGTTCCGCCACGTAGAGGTCGCGTCGGTTTCCGACGCGCTTGAGCAGATCACCGGACGAAAGATGTACATGAGCCACCAGATGCGTCCGATCTTTCCCACAAAGTTTGCCGGGTTCGCGGTGACTGTCCTCCTGAAGGCCGAAGAAAACAAGGATCCCGACGCTCTGAATGGCATGCTTGCTGCCATCGACCAGGGTACGAAGGATTCGGTGTACGTCATGGTCGTGGAAGACGGCGCGAACATTGCCGGCATGGGTGGTCTGATGGGTACGGCGATGTACTCTCGCGAATATGCCGGAGCGGTAATCGATGGCGGGGTACGCGACGTGGCTTACCTGAAGAAAATTGGCTTCCCGGTTTTTGCGCTGGGAATTGTTCCCTCTACATCCATCCATCACTACCGTTTTGCCGGCTCGAACATTCCGGTGGTCTGCGATGGCGTCACCGTGAATGCTCAGGACATCGTTGTCGCGGATCAAGATGGTGTAGTCGTCGTTCCACGTGCCGAAGCGGCGAAAGCCCTGGAATTGGCCCAGGAAATGGATTTCAAGGAACACTCGATGTACGCCTATATCGAAAAACTCAAGTCCATCGTGGAAGCGGTGAAGAAATTCGGGCGATTGTGATGGTGCGTAATCGATGGCCAGGTTTGCTACAGGTTTTTTGTTTTTGTCTAAATCACGGGAGGAAAAATGATGTTCAACAATCTCAGTTCTCGCAGGAGTTTTGCGGCGCGTCTCGCTTCCCTTTTCACGGGAGTGGGCACAGCGACCCTGCTTTCGGGTGCGGCGCCAGCAGCGGCGCAAGCGCCCAGCGGGGTACAGAAGCTCGACTATGAAGGGAAGACCGCCGGGAACGGTTTCATTACACCGCTGATCATTCACAATGGGGTGATCTACATTGCGGGGCAGGGCGCGCATTCGCATGACTCCAGCGATTTCCCGATGGACATTGAGACGCACACGAAAAAAGTGATGGAAAATGTAAAAACTCTGGTGACGGCGGGCGGCGGCACGATGGACAGCATTCTGCAGCTCACGGTGTACCTCGCCGACATCGATTTCTACGACGGGATGAACAGCGTGTTCAAGACGTATTTCCCGAATGGCGGCCCCGCGCGCACCACAGTGGCGGTGGCGGCTCTGCCCGGGAAATCGCTCGTCGAAATTAACTGCACGGCTGCAGTGGTGAAGAAGTAAACGAATCGGAAAGGGAAAAACCTCGTGGGACTCAATTTGAAATGGACGCGGCGGTCGTTTATGGGCATAGTCGGCGCCTTGACGGGAGCCGTACTGAATCCCAGGAACTCTCTTCTGTCTTCTCCTCAGGCGGCCGGCAAGATCACAGGATTCGGATCGACCGGAAATGTTTACGAAGAACTTGGCGTTACCACGGTAATCAACGGCCAAGGAACCATGACCGTGCTAGGCGGCTCGCTCATGCGCCCTGAGGTTGAGGCCGTGATGGACCAGGCGGGGCGACACTTCGTTAGCATTCCGGAGCTTGAGGTGGCAGCGGGCAAGCGTATCGCCGAGATGCTGAAACTTCCTCCGGGGTATGCCGCGCTGGTCACTTCCGGAGCGGCCGCCGCCATGCAATCAGGTCTTGCCGGAGTCCTCACCGGAGACAATCCGAAGTTTATCGAACAAATTCCGGACCTTACGGGCATGAAGTCGGAGGTCATCATTCAGAAGTCTCATCGGAATCCCTTCGATCACCAGCTGCGCACGACGGGAATTAGGCTGGTAGAAATCGAAAGCCGCGAAGATTTGCGAAAGGCCGTCAATCCGAAGACGGCCATGATGCATTTTTCGAATTTCGCGAACTCTGCCGGGCAGATCAAGGTGGAGGAGTGGCCGAAGCTGGCGCAGGAATACAAGATCCCGACGTTCATCGATGCCGCCGCAGACACGCCCCCGGTCTCTCATCTCTGGGACTACGTGAATATGGGCTACGACCTGGTAGCGTTTAGCGGCGGGAAAGCAATTCGCGGGCCGCAGTGTGCGGGACTTTTGCTGGGACGAAAGGACTTGGTAGCGTACGCGCTGCTGAATAACAGCCCGCATGAAGACACCATCGGACGCAGCCAGAAGGTGGGCAAAGAAGAGATAATAGGAATGGTGAAGGCGCTGGAAAGTTATTTGAAAGAGGACCATGAGGCGCTCGACAAAGAATGGCGGAGCCGCCTGGAACTGATTTCCGCAGAAATCACCAAGATTCCGGGCGTGACCACCACATATTCGGTTCCGGACGTAGCCAATCACGTTCCGCATATGGAAATTCACTGGGACAAGAGCAGAATCGCGCTGACGCCGCGCGAAGTCGTCGCCGCCTTGCGCAGGTCCAAGCCTGCAATCGTTCTGTCTTCGGGAGAAAATGGCGAAGCTCTTTCGATGAATTCGTTCATGCTGCAACCCGGCGAGGACAGGATTATCGCCGATACGCTCTCTGCCTTCCTTAAGGCTCACCTAGCGTGAGCGTCAGGGTTTGCATTTTCGAGGTCGCGGTCAAACCAGGATCGAGTGTCCGGCGCATTTCCGGTTGCGCTTTCCGGCTGCGGTGCAATGATGAGTAGCGATCGCGTGGGCGGAGTACGCTGGTTTCTGGTCTTCTGGCTATTCGTGCTCAGCGCAGTTTCCTATCTCGATCGCGTCAATATCTCCATCGCTGGGAACTCCATCTCGCAGGAATTCCACCTGGGCACCCTGCAACTCGGCTGGGTGTTCAGCGCCTTCCTCATTGGATATGCACTCTTTCAAACGCCGGGTGGCTGGCTCGCAGACCACCTAGGGCCTAGAAAAGTGCTCACGGTTGGTGTTGTTTGGTGGGGAATCTTCACCGCGCTGACAGCTGCGCTGTCTCCCAAGTTAGCAGGAGGACTTTTCTTTTTCGTTCTGATCCGTTTTTTGCTCGGGGCTGGTGAGGCAATCATCTTCCCGGCCTCGAACCAATTCGTCTCGCGCTGGATACCGAGCCAGGAGCGCGGTGTGGCAAATGGATTGATTTTTGCGGGTGTAGGTGCGGGCGCAAGCTCCGCGCCCATTCTGGTTACCTATCTTATGGTTCACTACGGCTGGCGTTGGTCTTTCTGGGTCAGCGCACTTCTCGGCTTGCTTGCAGGAGTGATCTGGTTTCTGGTAGCGCGAGACAACCCGGCGGACCATCCCCGGGTTTCCAGGTCCGAACTGGCGCATATTCAAGCTGGCGTCTTACCCTCCGGCAGCGCAACTTGCACGCCCGATGATCCCGGGACACAGATTGCCGACGTCGCGCATCATCGCCTTTCGTGGAGCACGATTCTGAGCAGCAGGGATGTCTGGGCCGTCACGTTCAGCTATTTCTGCTTTGGATATGTGGCATGGATTTTCTTCAGCTGGTTCTACATCTATCTTGTGAAAGTTCGCGGACTCGATCTGCGGTCCAGCGCGTTCTATACCACGCTTCCGCCGCTGGCGATGGTTGTCTGTAGCTTGCTGGGCGGTGTGGTAAGCGACTTTCTGACAAAATCCCGTGGAAAACGCCTGGGACGCTGCGGCGTCGGTGTGATCGCACTGGTTCTGGCGGCCATGTTTCTCGTGCTCGGTTCACGAGCAGAGAGTGCGCGGGTTGCCAGTTTCGTGCTCTCCGGAGGTGCCGGCGCACTTTATCTTTCGCAGAGTTCTTACTGGTCCGTGACCACCGAGGTTGCGGGTGCGAGCGCGGGTTCCGCATCTGGATTCATGAATATGGGCGCACAACTGGGAGGCGCGTTGACGTCCTCGCTCACGCCTGCGATCGCCCTGCGCTACGGGTGGACTACTTCGTTTCTTGTGGCTGCAGTTCTGAGTCTGATGGGAGCCATGGCCTGGCTGATCGTCGATCCCGACCGCAGTTTGCTTCAGGCGCCAAAAACGACTCCCTGACAACAGTGGATCTGCTATGGCCGGGGGAGATCAAGCAGCACAACATTCGAGCGCTCCTGCACTGCACAATTTCGCGGCTGCGCGCTCTTCCAAAACTGAGCGAAGCATGACGAAGCCGCACACGCGTGCCTGGAAGCGTTGGGTCTTTGCACCGCCAATGCGTCGCTCGCTTATTTGCGGGGAGCGATGATAATTTGCTGGATCTTGTTGGGGTGACTGTAGCGAAAGAAAAGTTTCTTGAAAATCTGAAAATAGAAATGACGTCTGTTCGCGATCCCTGGCATCAGCGCGAGAGCCAACCGCCATCGACAACTAGAACATGGCCGTGAACGTAATCGCTGGCCGGGGAACAGAGAAAAACAGCTGCTCCTGCGAGATCGGCCGGGTCACCCCAGCGGCCAGCGGGAATTCGCTCGAGGATCTGGCGGCTGCGGAGTTGGTCGTTTCGAAGTTCGGTCGTGTTGTCTGTCGCCATGTAACCGGGTGCGATGGCGTTCACGTTTATCCCATTGGCGGCCCATTCATTTGCAAACGCTCGAGTGAGTTGGACCACACCCCCTTTAGCCGCAGCGTAAGACGGGACCAGAATTCCTCCCTGAAAAGAAAGCACTGAAGCGATATTCAATATTTTCCCTGGAGTGGCTTGCTTGAACATTTGGCGTGCGGCGAGTTGCGAGAGGCGAAAAACAGCCGTCAGATCAATGGAGATCACCTGGTCCCAATCTTCAAGAGAGTGTTCGGTGGCCGGGGCGCGACGGATGATGCCGGCATTGTTGACTAGGATATCGAGGGAGCCAAATTCCGAAACAGTTCTCTCAATTAAGGCGGTGCAAGCATGTCTCTCAGCGAGATCGCCAGGGAAATAAACCGAACGGCGTCCAAGCGCTTGAATATCGGCGCAGACGGCTCCCGGCTGCGAACTAAGGCCATGGCAGGCGACATTAGCACCGGCCTGGGCTAGAGCTAGGGCTACGCCGGCGCCCAGGCCTCTATGCGAACCGGTAACCAGGGCATTCTTGCCATTAAGTTGGAATGCGGAAAGGCTCATCGATTCACTCCCCCCTGAAAAGCAACAATGATAGTGCACAAGAAGAAAACTTTGTTTTTATTGCGGTTCAAATCCTCCGCACCAAGCCTCGATCGGTGGCCTCGGTATTGTGAACAAGGAGAAGAACGAGCAGCATCCCAGTGAAAGGGATCAGACCGGCGATGATCATGAGCGGATCGAACACATGTGTGCCGGTGGAAAGCCGCGCGTCGGAAAGCCGACCCGCCAATAGATACACGATGATGGTGCCGATTGCAGCGCCTGTTCCGCTGAGTCCGCTGACGGACGCGACTGAATCACTGTAGAAGAGGTCGGAAGGAAGCACGTTAGCGATGGTGGTGAAAGACGCGTAGGAAAAAGTGGCAAGGCCGAATAGGAGAGCGAGCAGAGAGAGATTCACAGTGAAGATCGTGGGGATGAGCAAGGTGACTCCGAGACCACCGCACACCACCAGCGCCTTGCGAGCGTTCCCGACCGACCAGCCGCGTTTGATGAGATAACCGGAGAGGCCGCCTCCAAAAAAGTTGCCAAGATCCGCAGCGACAAACGGAATCCAAACGGCAATCAAACCGCTTCTAAGAGAGATGCCCTTGGCGACGAGATAGATGGGAAACCAGTCGGCGATGAAAAAGAAAACTGGGTCGGTGAACGTTCGGGCAATGATCGTTCCCCAGGTCTGAGGCAGCTTCAGAAGATCGCGAAGAGGAGGTCGAACTCCGTTCTGCGAACCTCGCTCGCTCGTGTCGGCGAGGATCACTTGGCGCTCGGCATTTGTGATGTGCGGATGTTCCTGAGGGGGGTAGTAGAACCAGCGCCAGGCAGCCAGCCAAGGAATGCCGAGCAAACCAGGCACGATAAAAGCGGTGCGCCATCCGAAACGGAAATAAATCCACAGAACAAGGAAAGGAGCGATCGCGCCACCAATGGAAGAGCCGCTGTCAAACAAGGCCGTGGCCAACCCGCGCTCGTGTTTAGGGAACCATTCGGATACAGCTTTTGTAGCGGCCGGCCAGTTTCCGGATTCCGCCGCGCCGAGCAAAAAACGAAAAGTCAGGAAAGAGTAAAAGCCACGGGCGAGAGGAGTGAGGAGGGAGACGAGGGAATACCAGGCCACGGTGATGGTTAATCCGCGTTTCGTGCCGAGGCGATCGATGAGGCGGCCGCAAAGCGTCTGCCCGATGGAATAGGCTGCACGGAATGCAATGACGATCGCCGCGTAATCGGTATTACTCCAATGATAGTCGTGTTTTAGAAAGGGCGCGAGAAGAGAGAGGGTTTGGCGATCGATATAGTTGATCACCGTGGAGGCGAAGAGGAGTCCGCCAATCCACCAGCGGAGGTGGGAAATGGTGCGGCGCCCTCCTGAATCATTGGGCTGTAGGGCGGTGTGCGTGGAGCGATCCATTAACAATCCGTGAGAGAAGAGCGATAGGCAACCATGGTCAGGCTGATGCCGCGAACGTGGCGAGCGTTGCTGGGCTAAGCAGGGCTGAGGATTGCCGGTCGAGATAGACCGTGGCGTTGGGGTGGGTGCGCAAAATCGAAGAAGGCGCCATCGGGCTGACTGGCCCATCGAAACAGGCTTTGATGGCAGCGGCTTTGCGTGCGTCAGGAACGACGGCAAGAATTTCCTTGGCCTTTAGAACCTGGTGCACGGACATGGAGACGGCTTGCTTGGGAACATCCTCGAGACTCTTAAACCAGCCTTCGCCAACCTGCTGAAGACGGCACGCTTGGTCCAGAGCGACAATGATGTAAGGTTCTTTCCTATCGAAATCGGCTGGAGGATCGTTGAACGCGATGTGTCCATTCTCGCCGATGCCCAGGAAAGCGACATCAATCGGCGAACTAGTGATGGCCTTACCGGCGCTACGGATTACCTCCACGGGATCCCGACTGCCGTCGAGGAGGTGATAATCGATGATGCCTGTCTTCGCAATCAAGCGCTCCTGAAGGAATTTGCAAAAGCTTGCAGGGTGTGTCATCGGGAGACCGATATATTCGTCCAGATGAAAAAGCTCGACTTGCTTCCAGTGGATGCCTGGGGCTGAGGTCAGAGCTTCGAGGAATTCGAATTGGGACGCGGCGCTGGCAGCAACGACACGAGCTTGACCACGTTCGGCGATAGCAGAGCGAATCGCCGCCGTGGCCTGGACGGCCGCAGCCTTGCCGAGTGAGCCTTTGTCATCGAAAACTCTCAGAAGCATTCTTTTGCCCCCTGGGCCAAACAGTTTCCCAGAACGGGAAAGTGAACAAGAACAGTATGCTCGCGGGAAATCCGCCCGCAAGAACCTTGACATCATAGCAGACGCATGATGTTCTCTTGCTTCCTTTCGAAACGAGAACATTGGATTTGGAAAGGTGTTGCTGTATTGCGAATTCGAAAAATCGAAGCGAGATTGAGGGGAGAGCATGGAAAATAAAAGCGCGACGACGAGAGCGATTGGATCATGGAAAGGGCCCAGCGAGGCAGTAAGAACACTGTTCGCGCTATTGGTCGCCCTGTCTCTGTGGTGGCCCTCGAACGGCGACGCACAAGTCATTCGAGTGGACGCGACTCCCAGTCATGTCGTGAACTCCTTCAGCCCGCTGTATGCACTTGGATCGACGGTTGATCGCGTGCCGAGCAATGCGACCGACCCATTTTTCAAACCGGAAGCAGTTCAAAAGATATTGTCGGCGGGCTGGGGAGAGATCAGCTATCGGCAAAATACAGATTTATTTGTGCAGGCGTGGCATTGGAACCCCAAGGGAAGCTGGAGCGATCCTGCAGGCAAGGGCTATTTCACCGGCGACTTTAACCCGACCGAGATGATTCGACATTCCTACGGGTATGCCTTACAGCACCGAGGATTCACGCGCAACGGAGGTTTGGAAGATGAACTTTATTCCCGCCTGAACGACGGCGATCTGAATTCCTACTGGAAAAGTAACCCTTATCTGACGGAGGCGTTCACGGGGGAGGCGGATGCACTGCATCCCCAGTGGATAGTGATGGACTTAGAGTCCAAGCGAGAGGTGAACGCAATCCGCATTGAATGGGCAGAGCCTTACGCGCAAACATACGAAGTGCAATATTGGGCGGGCACCGGCGACGCCATGGATGAACAAGCTTCTGGCGACTGGAAGACATACGCGTCCGGGAAGGTGGAGAATGGCAACGGGAAAAATATCACACTGCGCCTCGATCCGTCCGGGGTTTCCACGCGGTGGGTGCGCGTACTGATGAGCAAGTCTTCAAATACGTGTGATACACATGGAGCAGGCGACAAACGAAATTGCGTGGGTTATGCAATCAGGGAAGTTTATTTGGGGGCCATAAATGCTAAAGCAGAATTCAAGGATCTACTGCGGCACTCAAAAGACCAGAACCAGTCCGCGACGTATTGCTCTTCTGTGGATCCCTGGCACGAACCCAGTGATTTGTTCGTTGCGCCGGACCAGATGGCGTCCGGAGATCAACCCGGGTTCGACCTTTTTTATACGAGCGGCATTACTCGAGGGCTGCCTGCGATCATTCCTGTCGCCATGTTGTATGGCACCCCGGACGATTCTGCGGCGCAAATCGCATATATAGAGAAGCGGGGATATCCCATTGCTTACGTGGAAATGGGCGAGGAAGCGGATGGGCAATACATGATTCCTGAGGACTATGGAGCGTTGTACTTGCAATGGGCCAAGGCGCTCCATGCGGTCGATCCGGCGTTGAAACTAGGCGGCCCGGTCTTTCAGGGAGTCACCGAAGACATCAAAGTGTGGAAAGACGCGCGCGGCCAGGAGTCGTGGTTCGGACGCTTCCTCGCATACTTGAAAGCGCATCAACGCCTGTCGGACTTCGCCTTCATGTCCTTTGAGCACTATCCCTACGATGGGTGCGAGACGCCATGGGCGACCTTATACCAGGAGCCGGAACTGATCACCCATGTTATGCAAGTGTGGAGAGACGACGGATTGCCTCCCGGAATCCCGATGTTCGATACCGAGACCAACGCGCATGGCGGAGAAGCCTCTGTGGACGTCTTTGGCGCGCTATGGTTGGCCGATTCGTTTGCCGGTTTTCTGACGGCCGGCGGAAGAGGCACGTTCTATTATCATCTGCTGCCGTACTCTCCACCGCACCCCAATTGCAAAAACAGTTGGGGAACGTATCGAATGTTTATGACCGACGAGAAATACGAAATTACCGCGCCGACCTCGCAGTATTTCGCAGCGCAGTTGCTGACGAAGGAATGGGTCGAACCGAAAGACGCCGAACACCGGTTGTTTCGCGCCGCGGGGGACATTAAGGATTCGAGCGGCCATGTCTTGGTGACAGCCTATGCAGTATTACGCCCTGATGCGAAATGGTCCGTTCTCCTGATCAATAAGGACTACGAACACGACCATGCGGTGCAAATCGTGTTCAAAGATTCTGAAGCCAAAAAAGAGAGTGCTTTTGCTGGACCGATCACAATGATCACTTTCGGAAAAAATCAGTATCAGTGGCATCCAGCCCGGAGGAATGGATATGCAGACCCTGACGGGCCGGCGGCAAGTTCCACTATTGCGGGCGGAGAGAACTCGATCTACACGTTACCACCCGCATCTCTGACGGTTTTGCGCGGGGAAATTGCGGAAGTGGGATTAAGGGGCAAGTAGAGCGGCGGCGATTCGACTCGCATTCAAGCAGGCCGGAGCGTGCTTCAAAGGATCGATTGAGTCCTTGAGCCCAAATCATTTTCATCCTTTGCAGAAGGCGCTCGGATAACCTTCTGTCGGCCGACTTCGCGACGATCTGTATCGTGATTCAGAATGAAGGCTAGTGCCCGCATGATCCAGTGCGGACATCTCGGAACTGTCGGGACATACACATGTTTTCAACATAAAATGAAGCGGGCGAATGAACCAGGCAGAGCTGTGGTGTACCGCCTTTGCGCAGTTCTCGATCAGCTGGATGTTGATGAGGGAGAAAAAGTGTTTGTCCGGTAACCGATTTTGAGCTTCTCTCACTGAATTTTCGGGGATATGGTAATTGCGAACACGCGGTGCCCTGCTTGGGCAGATTGAGTGGGCGCTGCTTCACTTCAATTTCCCGCAAGGAGGCGGTCTTGTTCCAGCGAAGAATCTTGCACATAATTCTCATGGTCTGTGCCGGATGGCTATCGGCATCGCGCTGCGTTCGCGCGCAACAAAGCTATGACGTGATCGCGAGGGATGGCGTCCCGATGAAAACGCGTGACGGCGTGACACTTTATTCGGACATTTACCGACCGAGGGCTGACGGGAAATTTCCGGTCATCCTGATGCGCACGCCCTACGACAAAAGCGTGAGCTGGGCGGTTGCGCCGGCGTATCAAATTGCCTCGCACGGCTACGTCGTCATCGTACAAGATGTTCGTGGGCGCTACACATCGGAAGGCGAGTGGTACCCGTTCCGACATGAATCGGAGGACGGCTACGACGCAGTCGAATGGGCTGCTGCGCTGCCTTTTGCGAGTGGCAAGGTTGGCATGACGGGGGGATCCTATGTCGGCGCCACACAGATGCTCGCCGCAATTGCCCATCCTCCGCATCTTGCGGGAATCTGCCCCGTGGTCACGGCCAGCAACTATCACGATGGTTGGACGTATCAGGGCGGCGCGCTGGAGCAATGGTTCGACCAAAATTGGACGACTCAACTCGCGACAAACACACTTTCGCGACTGATTGAAAAAGACACCAACGCCCTGCTGGGCGCGTCGACACTTCCGCTCACTCACTACCCGGCGTTCAATTACGCAGCACTGCCAGCGGGCGTCGACTCGACGGCCCAACTTGCGCCGTATTATCTCGACTGGCTCGCGCATCCCAACTATGACGCGTATTGGAAGCAGTGGTCGATCGAAGAGCATTTTTCAGACATCCAAGTCCCGGCTCTGCACATCGGCGGCTGGTATGACATTTTTTTGACCGGTACGCTGAGAAATTATATTGGAATCAAGACGCGTGGCGGCACGGAGTCGGCACGCAAGGGCCAGCGCCTGCTGGTGCAGATCGGCGGCCACGCCGGGTTTGGGCGACACATCGGCGATGTCGAATTCGGCGACGAAGCAGTCAAATTTCCCTCCACGGAGGTCCTGCTTGCCTGGTACGACTATCTGTTCAAGGGCGTACAGAACGAGTTTGCCGACGCGGGCAATCCCGTGCATGTTTTTGTAATGGGCGAGAATACGTACCGCCAGGAATCGGATTGGCCCCCGCCACAAACTAAATCCACTCGTTACTTCCTGCATTCGGGTGGCTCGGCCAATTCGCTACGGGGCGACGGTGGCCTTTCCCTCACGCCACCGAAAAAAGAGACGACTGATAACTTCACATACGATCCAGCCAACCCTGTGCCCACCATCGGCGGTTCGCTCTGCTGCGACGCTGAGCACTACGAGCCGGGTCCGCGCGACCAACGCGCCGCTGAAAATCGCAACGACGTACTTGTCTATTCCACCAAGCCGCTTGCCGAGGATCTGGAAGTCATCGGACCGGTCACGCTTGAGCTCTGGGCAAGATCTTCTTCAGTGGACACCGATTTCACGGCAAAGCTCGTGGATGTCTCACCGGAGGGCTTCAGCATGAATCTCACCGACGGAATCCTCCGCATGCGTTATCGCGATTCGCAGGAGAAGCCCGAGCTGATGAATCCCAATCAGGTTTACAAAATCTCGGTGGACCTGTGGGCTACAAGCAACGTGTTTAAGAAGGGCCACATCCTTCGCCTGGAGGTTTCCAGTAGCAATTTCCCGCGCTTTGATCGCAACCTGAACACTGGAGCGGATCAAGCGACGAGCCGCGAGTTTGTCTCGGCCACCAACACGATCCTACACGATGCCGAGCATCCCTCGGCGCTTTCGGTTCCTGTGATTCCCGCCGGAGTCGCCGCACAATGATTCACGTGTGACCACTCACCCGACCGCCGAATGAAGGGGACTGCAACTACGGGGCAACCATTGAAGCCGCTGCGATCAGATCCCGGCTATTGCTTGAGCTGCGAAAGAGTTTATGAAAATGCTTCGGAACCCTGAAGCGAAGAGTCACAAATAGATGCACAATTGCCCACTAGGTCTTGATCCCGGGAAGCATCGGATCATCGTTTAAGCGGTTGGGTAAACCGTCGTAGTTTTTGGTTGCACAATCGTTCCCAAACGGGAGAAATTTGCAACAAGATAGCGATAGTCGTCCGAATATAACCCGCTGATTCCGAACACCAGGCAAGGGGATCGGGTAATTTGCTAAACCGTTGTACGGGCCAAAACCTGTACTGGGGGTTCGAATCCCCCTCTCCGCTATACTCAAGTGCAATCGCGGCTTATACTTACAGACAATTCGTGATCGCAAATATCCTCATAATGTATATTAACACATAGTAATTATAATGATGGTCCGAAAAACCGTTGCAGTGCGCTCTCGCCAAATAGCTAGGCCCGTGCGCAGGCTACTTGGGTTACTTCCCATTGCCATTTCGCACTGGGCCTATGTGGGTCTAAACAGACAGGTGCGTGCCGAGGCTTTAGGGCGGAACCATATGGTTCGCGGTTTATGGATGCGCAGCGCCAACGACCGCTACGACGGATTCGGCCCAGGCTGTGCCGTCGCGTGTTAAGCGATGCGCAGCCTCGTCCCAATGAAGCCGGATGACCGAACCGCCGTCCTTCTCATACGAATAAGTAGTTCCGTCATCTGAGAACAGCGTGAAATCTGCGTCAGCGCCAGGATAGACATGCACCGATCTGATCGCTTGCGGCTGCTGTGCGCTCTGAACTGCGACACCCAGCGGCACGATTGAGCCAGCTCGAACAAACAGCGGGATGGTGTCTATCGGCGCGGCAACAGTGATCGACTGGCCGCCCTTTACCCGTTCGTTGGTCCAAAAGTTATACCAATCTGAACCTGCAGGTAGGTACATCTTGCGGCTTGTGGCGCCCTGCTCGGTCACCGGCGCCACCAAGAAGGCCGGTCCGAACATGTATTCGTCCGGAATATCTGCTACGTTCGGGTCATCCGGAAAGTCCATGAAGAGTGCGCGCATGAACGGAGCGCCGGTCTGGTAGGTACGATAGGCGAGTGAATAAATGTACGGGAGCAGTTCGTAGCGCAGGCGCAGATACTTCTCAAGAATGGGCTCTGCCTGCTTGCCATACGACCAGACCTCGTTGTGCTTTCTTTCGCCGTGTGCGCGCATCACTGGCTGAAAGGCACCCCACTCGAACCAGCGCACGAACAATTCAGGATAGTCTTCATATCTATCCACGGTTTCCCTAACGTCCGAGGAATCGACGAGAGGTTTGTGTGCAGAGCGATAGTTGACTGACACGTTAGGTGAAAAAAAGCCGGCAATATCCGTATCCCAGTAAGGCATACCACTAGCAGTAAAGTTCAAGCCAGCGGGAATAGAACGTCTCAGCATGTCCCAGGTCGAAACAACGTCACTCGACCAAAACACCGTGCCGTTGCGTTGCGCGCCTAGATAGGCAGCGCGGGCTAGGATCATCACCCGGCGGCGATCTCCGAAGTCGCGGCGGAATCCTTCGTAAACTGAAGCGGTATGGAACAGCGGGTACACGTTGTAATACCGGGCTCCTGACCCGATTGAGAACAAGTCTTTCGCCGGATCGATATCCGGTTCCGTCTCATCGAGCCAAATGTAGTCGAATCCGTACGGTTTCACATAACGATCCCGTATCGATTCCCACCACCACTTCGCCGCCGCCGCATTCGTGGTATCAAGGTTCGGTCCGATTTCCTTCGTGAAGCCGCCTGGATCCGGAGTTCCATCGGCAGTGTGAATGAGCCAGCCGTTCTGAAGAAGCATGTCGTAAAACTGCGTGCCAGCAGAAAAGTGTGGCCAGACGCTCAAGAGAGTGTTGATACCCATCGAATGAAGCTGCCGGTTCATGGCGGCTGGATCGGGCCAGCGGGTCCGATCCAGGTCCAACTCACCTTGCTTGGTCATGTTCAGGAAGTCCACCACCAACACATCCAGAGGCAGATTTCGATCGCGATACGCCTTCGCGACGTCAAGGAGTTGTTCCTGTGTTGGATAGATGGCCTTGCTTTGTATGTAGCCGTATACCGCCCGCGGCAACATGTGGGTGATGCCGGTCAGTTGGCGGTAGCCCTGGTAGACGTCGTCAGTTTGGTCACCCGTGATCACGAAAAAAGAGACCCGGTCGCCAATTTCGGAGGACCAAACGTTTTGCTGGTTAAAGCCGAGATCGATGGTGGTTTTCGATGGATTGTCCCAGATAAGACCATAGCCTCGGCTGGAGACGAGGAAGGGAACGCAAACGTTCTCTCCGCCCATCGCCCCATAATCATGCCAGCACTTGATTTGATGGTCGCGCAAATCGAGGAGACCTTGTTGCTGTTGGCCAAGGCCATAGTAATGCTCGTCGGTGGGCGAGTCGAAGGTCGCAGAAATATGGTAGCCAGCATCAGACGCTTGCATCACGGCGTTGTTGGACGATGAGTTCGGAACCATGGACCATCGGCGCATCTTCAGCAGCGGTTTGCCTGCAATGTTCGCTATAGAGATTTCGTCGTTGTACGTTCCCCGGCCCCAGTCTCCATAGAAGTAGCGGTTTCTCAGGGACTGGTTCAACTCGTCGAGCGGCATTGCTTTTGGTGCGGGCAGATTTTTCGGAGCAATACGGACCAGCATTCGCGCCGAACGAACAACGTCGTATCCGGCTGAGTCTTGCTCGTGTGTCCAACCACCCATGGAACGCGTGCCGACGATGCCATAGCCAGGCAGGCCAAAAGCCGCAGATTTCTCCGAACTAAGAGTCACCCGCAGAACATTTGGGCCGAAACTCTCCAGTACGATGGTTCGATTATCTCGTTCGAAGACGAATCTGTTGCCTTGATCTGATGTGTCGGCGCAAGCGAGCGGGGCCAAGACCAACAGTAGAGCCATAGCGGCCTGGGCCAGCACAACCGCATGGAGCGGTTGAATTCGATCATGTTGGGAGGAATCCTGCATTGGATCGCACCTGAAACGCCAGTTCGACGTGGTGGAATTCTTTAAACAGAGATTACCATTATCGTATGAAGATCACGTTCAAAAAGTCAACGAACAGGACATGAACGAGTGTAGTATGGCTCCCAAGCGTTAGCGTTGACGAGAAGCTGAAAGGCTGCGGATCAGTAGACGCAGTTCTTTCCTCCAGGAGAGCTGCATGAAGCGACTCGGGATCTTGATGTTCTTGTTTGTGACTTATTGTTGCGCACAGGACCCGGACAGTTATCACCCCTCGGAGACAAATGTCTGGGGATCAGAATATCCCCGCGTAGACAGCACGGGAAGAGTGCAGATCCGTATCAAAGCTCCCGACGCCACAAAGGTGAAGCTGAATTTCTGGAGCGGACCGAAAGTCGACATGGTCAAACAGTCCGACGGATTCTGGACCGTCACCACGACTCCCTTGGTCCCCGGGTTCCACTACTACACATTAAACATCGATGGCGCAGAAGTCAGCGATCCTAATACTCATGCGTTCTTTGGTGGCGGTAAGCCCGCAAGTGGTGTAGAAGTGCCGGAGCCCGGGTCTACTTATTATTCAATTCAGGATGTGTCGCATGGGCAGGTTCGTGAGGTGTGGTACCCCTCGAAGGTGACCGGTAGCTGGCGGCATGCATTGGTCTACCTGCCACCGAAATATGACGAGGAGACCAAAGTACGCTATCCGGTGCTCTACCTACAGCACGGCGCCGGCGAAGATGAGACCGGATGGACAAAACAGGGTCGTGCAAATTTCATTCTCGACAATCTGATCGCCGCTGGAAGCTGCGAACCAATGATCCTGGTGATGGCCTACGGCTATGCTGGCCGCGCCGGTCAACCTGCGCCCGATTTCACGGGAAAACCCTTTGGGTCACCCGAAATGCTGAAGGCCATGACGGACATGGCCGCTGCGTTTGAAGATGATGTCACGCGGGCGCTGATCCCGTATATCGATTCCAACTTTAGGACACTTTCCGATCGCGATCATCGCGCCATGGCTGGCCTTTCCATGGGGGGAATGCAAACTTTCCAAATCACACTCGATCATCTGGATCTCTTTTCCTACATCGGAGGATTCAGCGGGGCCGGCGGTATGCTTGTGCTTGGAGACCGCAAACTCGATCCCAAAACCGACTACAACGGCGAATTTGCGAATCCCGCCACCTTTGCCAAAAAAGTCCATTTGCTGTGGCTCGGCGTCGGCACAGCCGAGCCGGAGCGCATGCGCGCCGGCCTGCAGAGGTTGCACACCTCGCTGCTCGAAGCGAACATTCAACATGTTTTCTACGAATCATCCGGCACCGACCACGAGTGGCAAACCTGGCGCCGCGATCTCAAGGATTTTGCACCAAGGCTCTTTCAGCAAACCAGCCAATGAACAATGCAGCCGTTTTGTGCAGGTTGGAAGATGGGGGAGCGTCAACGCCAGAGGCCTACTCCGAACATGCGTAAACCTAACTATAAGGCACTTGTCGAAGTCGCAGTTCTCTTGTTCGCAAGTTGTGCGTACGCGCAAAATTCCGCCCCCCCGGCCTACCTCAACCCTTCGCTGCCACCTGAACAGCGCGCCACAGACCTGGTGCACCGCATGACCGTAGAAGAAAAGGTTAGCCAATTGACCAACCAATCGCGCGCCATCGAGCGCCTGCACATCCCCGCCTACAACTGGTGGAGTGAAGCGCTGCACGGTGTTGCCTCCAGCGGCACCACGGAGTTTCCCGAGCCGGTTGGCCTGGCGTCTATGTTTGACACAGACGCCATCCATCGCATGGCCATCGCCATCGGCATTGAAGCACGCATCAAGCGCGCACAGTTTGAGCGCGCCGGCCACAGCCGCGCCCAGGAAGGCCTGGACTTCTGGGCGCCGAACATCAACATCTTTCGCGACCCTCGCTGGGGACGGGGCCAGGAAACCTTCGGTGAGGATCCATTCCTGAGTGCGCGCCTGGGCGTGGCCTACGTAACCGGAATGCAGGGCGCTGATCCGAAATACTATCGCGCCATTTCCACGCCCAAGCACTACGCTGTCCACAGCGGGCCCGAGCCGACGCGCCACACTGCCGACGTCAGAGTCAGCAAGCACGACGAACTGGACACCTATTTGCCCGCTTTTCGGGCCACGGTCACCGAAGGCAAGGCTGGCTCGGTCATGTGCGCCTACAACAGCGTCAACGGGCAGCCCGCGTGCGCCAACGAGTTTCTGCTCCAGAACCAGTTGCGGGGCAAATGGAATTTCCAGGGCTACGTGGTCTCTGACTGCGCCGCCATCGTCAACATCTTTCGAGATCACCACTTCACCGAGACGCAACCGGAAGCCTCCGCCCTGGCCATCCAGCGCGGCATGGATAACGAATGCCTGAACTACGCGGACATCAAAGACGATCGCGACTACAAGCCCTACCTCGACGCTTACAACAAGGGCTTTCTGAAGGAGAGCGACATCGACACGGCCTTGATTCGATTGTTCACAGCACGTATGAAGCTTGGCATGTTCGATCCCCCGGAGATGGTTCCGTACGCCAAGATCGACGAAAAGGAGCTCAACAGTCCCGCGCACCGCGAACTGGCCCATGCGCTTGCCAACGAGTCCATGGTTCTGCTCAAGAACGACGGCACTCTGCCGCTCAAGAAAAGCGGAATCAAGATCGCTGTCGTAAGCCCAGTCGCCGACCAGACCCGCTATCTGCTCGGCAACTACAACGGCAGGCCCACGCACACGGTTTCCGTGCTGGACGGAATCAAAACGGAATTTCCCGGCGCACAAGTCACGTTTGTGCCTGGAACGCAATTCTTGCGTTATGAAGGCGATGTCATTCCGGGGTCGTTTCTCTCCACTTTGCAAGGCCGCCCAGGGCTCACCGTGGAATTTTCTACCGGAGAAATGTGGGGGCCGCAACGAACGGTCCTGACGGAACGGCCGGTGAACAACCTGGATTTGAAGGCGGAGGATATCCCCCAGGAAGCCGCAGGTAAATATCCGTTGCGAATCGAGTGGAGCGGCTTCCTCACCCCGACCGAAACCGGTGACTACACCGTCGGCGTGCGTTTGCAAGGCGGGTTCGCGCGAGTCGAGGTCGATGGCAAACCACTGGCCCACGGATGGGTCGGTGGCGATGAAGCGCCACAGGTGCGAGCCGGACACATTCACCTCGAGCAGGGGAAGAAGGTCTACCTCAGAGTTGGTTACGGGCAAGGCAGCGCCGGGCCATTGATGGCGCAGTTGATTTGGTCGAAATATGATCCGCGGCCCAGTCCCGAAGCCATTCAAGCGGCGAAGGGCGC
This sequence comes from Candidatus Acidiferrales bacterium, assembly GCA_963723725.1. GTDB lineage: Bacteria > Acidobacteriota > Terriglobia > Acidiferrales > UBA7541 > Acidiferrum. The sequence continues at coordinate 221,245 of CAVRSA010000001.1, read as the reverse complement.
TGATGTCGTCGTCGCGGTTCTGGGCATCACCAGCGAATTGGAGGGCGAAGAGATGCCGGTCAGCGAGGAAGGATTTAAGGGTGGAGATCGCACCAGCATCGATCTTCCCAAGCCCGAAGAGGACTTGCTCGAAGCGGTCGCGGCGGTTGGCAAACCCGTGGTCCTCGTGCTGACCAATGGCAGCGCGCTCGCCGTGAACTGGGCCAACAAACACGTCAACGCCATTCTCGAATCCTGGTATCCGGGTGAGGAGGGCGGCACCGCCATTGCGCAAACGCTCTCTGGCGCGAACAATCCGGCGGGCCGACTCCCTGTCACCTTCTACACAGGAATCGACCAGTTGCCGCCGTTCGAAGACTACGCCATGGAGGGCCGCACTTACCGCTACTTCGAAGGCAAGCCGCTCTACCCCTTTGGCTATGGCCTAAGCTACACGACATTTTCCTATCGCGGGCTTCGCCTCCCGAAAAAGGCAATCAACGCGGGCGATCCGCTCATCGCGGAGGTCACGGTTACCAACACCGGCAAGCGTGAGGGCGACGAGGTCGTGCAGCTCTATCTCAGCTTTCCGAATGTGCCGGGAGCGCCGCTGCGTGCTCTTCGAGGATTCACGCGCGTGCGGCTGAAGCCCAGCGAGTCGCAGAATGTACGCTTCGAACTAAACGAGCGTGATCTGAGCATGGTCACTGAAGCTGGCGATCCGATCATCGCCGAAGGCAAATATTCGCTGTCGATCGGGGGCGGCCAGCCAAATACTGGCGCTCCTACTTTGCGTGCAGCGTTTCAAATCAAGGGAACGAGAACTTTACCGGAATAGGAACAGGAGGCACGATAGCGTGCGTTCGAAACCCGAGAATCTCGCGCGTCGAGTCCCTGGAATTCCAAAACGTGCCGTCGCTGGACAGAAATATTACAGATTTGTGGGTTCTGCATTCGGCCACGCCTTTTTGGAGATCAACTGATTCAGCGCGCTGATTCGCAATCCCACTCGACCAGGCACCAATCTCTTAATTGTCGCGAGTGCTGTGCTTTGTCGCGCGCTGAGAGTAACGTACTCTTATCTTTTCCAGCCAGGAATTGACAGCAAGGCCATTTGCCAATACGCTTTCGCCCACACTTACCCTGCCCTGCTCTTCAGGGAAGTTTCTTGAGGATACCTGCCCATGCGGTCTTTGCTTATTTTTCTTTCGACACTGTTCCAGTTGGCTGCCTACGCCGCGCCCTCCCTACACTCATGAGCTGGTATAGAGATTGTCGCCTGGGCGTACGTCGCCGTTCGTAGTAAGCGGTATCCGCATCGAGCGCAAGGAATGTTGCGATCCGATTGATTCCTTGCCATGGCACAGGATTGTTGGAGTGGGAGGGGCAATAAAGCTCAAATCCATTGCCGCGATTGAACAGCGAAATCGCCTCAGGCTGGAGGGCGTGAAGTTCAGCGGCAGATTAGTCGACATGGCCTCATGCGAGCATCATTTTCGCGTCTGGGATATCGACTAGTGACTCGACAGCTGCAATGAGCAAAGAGCGACGGAGTTGATATTCGAGGGCAGTTGATCGAAACCTTACCCTCTTACCGACCTGACCCTTACAAACGCAACGGAGCTGCAGACAAACCTGACCTGACAATAAGTATCAGATTCGTAGCATCCGTTTCCAAATCGGGACCCGGGCGAAAACAAACTTCGCTTTTCACTCTGCGGAACCTCATTTTTGCGAAACGTCAATCCAGTCGGTCCTCAACCAAATGATCGGCAATCCGGATTGCGTTGGCGATAACGGTGAGAGAGGGATTAACAGCGCTGGCCGAGACGAAGCATGAGGCGTCAACCACATAGAGGTTATCGAGGTCATGCGCTTTGCAGTGCGGGTCGAGGACGCTGGAGGCGGGATCGGCGCCCATACGGCAGGTGCCATTCTGGTGACCGACTCCTTCAAGGGGTATGCGCTTCTTGAAGTAAGCATGGAGCGGAATGGATGCGCTCGCGTGACCCGCCTTTTTGAGAACGTCAACCCAGCGGTCTTTAAGTCGCTCGAAGGACTCGACGTTGTTTGGCACATAGGAAAGCTGGATCCTTCCTGGCGCGGCGTTTGTCACGGACTCGGACTCGTTCGTGTGGCCTGTGTCGCCTGACGGGTGGGCTCCAACCAGACCTGGTTGACAGGCTTCGACCGAGAGCGGAGTAGCGTTATGCAGAGTGACGCGATTCTCAGGGTCGGGCAGGTCTTCCGTGGTCAGCCACCAGGGAACAGCGTGGTGTTTCATCCCTTCCAGAACAAAGTCTGGAGTGAATAGCGGAGCATCGCCCTTCATCATCTCGAAATGAAAGCTGCCGACCGGCTGTACCTGCCCGAGCGGAAATGGATAGGCCGGGTCGGTATCTTTGAAGTAAAAGTCGTTGGTGCCCCAGGTTTTGGTGTAACTGTCCTCATTGCGGTGAGTGCCAATCGCGAGCAGTGCGTCGGCCTGATGGTACATAAAATTGCGCCCAACCTGATCGGACCGGTTGGCCAGGCCACTAGGGTGCTTCTCATTGGCTGATGCCAGAAGGATGACGGCGGAGTTTATTGCGCCTGCGCAAACGGCGAAAACAGCGGCTTTGTAGTTGGCAGTTTTTCCGTTTTTCGATGCCGGCGGGGCACTGTGGTCGGCGGCCGCGAGAGCAATTCCATACGTCGCACCGGCGCCGGAGTGGATCACCTCGACTGAAGTCACTGCGGTGCCGCTGCTGTTCGTGAGCAATCGCGTCACGCGAGAGTTTGTCATCAGCGTTACATTGGGCAGGTGCATGATTTGCCGGATGCAGTTGATATCAGCATCGGATTTGGCGTGGACCAGGCACGGATAGCCGTCGCACGTGTCGCAGCGTATACATTTCGAGGCGAGAGGGTTCGACTCGTTGCGCTTGAGCGCGAGCGGAATGGGGAAGGTATTTACGCCGATTTTGCGAACATCGTCCTCGATGGACTGCATACGCGGTTCGTTGGCGAATGGCGGGTAAGGATATTTTTGGGAATGGAACGGCTCGGTGGGATCGAAGGAGGAGCCGAAACCGCCTGGTACGTCAGGTGCGCTTCCGAGGTCGCCGTGCACGTGGAATAGCTCTTCGGCGCGGGTGTAATAGGGTTCCAGATCGGAATAGGAGATGGGCCATGCCGGGGATATGCCGCCCTTGTGGTGGATGATTCCGAAGTCCTCGGCACGCATGCGAAACATCGCCGCGCCATAGACTTTAGTCTGTCCACCTACAAAGTACGACTGCTGCGGGTGCAGGTCCTTGCCATCTTTATCCTGCCAGGTTTCCCTGGTGTGATAGCGGTTCTCGAGGTAAACCGCGGAAGTGTCCCAGTTCAGTTTCTCCTGAGGCATGAAGGGACCCCGCTCCAAAATAAGAATCTTCTTGCCAGCTCGAGCCAAGTGAAAAGCGAGCGTTCCACCGCCCGCGCCGGATCCGATAATGATTGCGTCGTATTGAGTAGACATAATGGATGAGATTGGAAAAGCAAATGCCTCTTGCTGAAACCCACCAAACAGACGAGGCATCCAATTTTCACTTGACTCCTTTCCTGGGGAGATTAGTGGTGATCTGTTTCCATTGAGAGGTCCACGTCATGCAAGTGACGGTGGAAGGGGAACTGACAGAGAAATGGGCAAGGATAACTCGGATCCGTATGTAACTTGGCGCATAGGACACGCTCCGGGCCGTAAACCCGCAGATAGATCTCCGCCGATGTCATCATGCCGAGCAGAGGTGCAACAAAGTAGAGCCATGCCGCAGTCCACACGTTGGCAAACACGGCGGAGGCGGTTGTTCGCGCGGGATTAATACTGAAACCCGAAACGGGCGCAAAGGCAAACACGTAGAGCACAATTAGAACGCCGACGGAATAGCTTGTGTATTGAGCGAGCGGCGGCCGATTCGAGAGCCAGAGCACGACCATCATGAGGAGAGCGGCCATAAAATATTCTGCGCCAAATGCCGCGATTGGCCCGCCCAATCCAGGAATCGTAACCGCATAGTCCACTGTGGGAGCGGCCAGGCTGCCGCGAAAGCAAAGTGCCGAAAGCCCCACTCCACAGATGCCCCCGATGAATTGAGAGACAACGTAGAAACCCGCATCCCATTTGTCGATTTTGCCGAGCCGAAAATAAGTCAACGTGATGGCGGGGTTGAAGTGAGCACCGGACCGCTTTCCCATGGGCGAACGGATGATGAGGACCGCGGTGGCGCCCATAGAGGTCCCCATTAATAGTCTTCGCAAGGCGCTGCTCGGCAGAACATGCAGAATAGGCCAAGCCGGATTGAAAAGCCAAACCGTGAAAAAGCAGGCGGAAGTCATGAAGATCGCGAGTTCCACGCCTTCATCGAGGTAGAGGCGCCAATGGCGCAGGAATGCGACCCGCGACGGGTGCACCGTGTTTGCTGAAGCGAAACCGGTTTGCTTTCCAGCCAGACAGTCCTCCTCTCCTGCGGATTGTCAAGGGCAACTCCTCCGGATCTCATGCGTCTACGATTCCGCCAACTAGCGAACCGCAACTTCGTAGTCCTTCCCCTCCCAGCGATTTCCCTCCGTCCAAAAAAACGTAAAGCAAATACAAACCCCCGCCTTATCGGATGCGCCTTTTAGATCGACATAATCAAATTGAAGCGCATTATGCGTGGACTTGGAATCGTTCGCAGTTTTCCAGTGATCCGTTGACCAGCGAAGAGTAAATGGTGAATCCCCGTGCAGCCGCAATAATTCTCCGACGCGCATGAATCGAACCTGCCGCGTACGCTTCCATATTTCGAATCGCGGCTGGCCATTTGGCTTGCCCTGATAGCGCTCGGCAACTTCTGGGATGGCGTCGTAGACCTTGCCGTCCGCTGCGGAGCGAAGCAGCTTGATGTATTCGGCGTGAGCCCACATCAACGGCATGGCGGAGCCTGTTGGCTTGCCCAGCCACTCGAAAATCTCCGGTCTGTCTGGCTCGTCCCAGGATTGCTCAGGAATCAACCCTGTTTTGCTCGCGAGCCCTTCGATTGTCCGGATGTACTCCTCGGGGCTATTGCCGGCGGCAAGTTCGTAGTGTCCGCGTTCGCCCGTAAGCAGCGGCCATACGCGGCCTATCCCGTAATGGGTAAAGGGGGCGCCATTGGGGCCTTGTCCGTATCCGTCGTGATTGTAGCGATGCCAGGTTGGTCCTTGAGGTGCATCGGTCTTGATGACCGCGTCGATCACCCGGATGGTCGCGACTATATTCGCGTCTTTCGGGTCGCGAATGCCGTAGCGTACCAACTCCAGAAAGCCCCCATCGACGACATTGCGCGCTGGAAAATCGCACTCTTCGCCCGGTGCATGGTTGGCAATGTGGAGAATGCGTTCTTCCTTACCTTCGGCGGGATTCTGCTGCCCAATCTGCTCGGGGAGAATGCGCATGTAATAGCTGCTCTCTCCTTCCAACAGCGTACCAGTGGTGGTTAAAGTCCACTCTTCAATGTGCGACTCCAAGTAATCTGCGTACTCCTCAATGAATGCAGCACTCTCATGATCCCCGGCCTCTCTCATAAATACAGACGCGCAAATAAGGGCGGCGATATTCGAGGCCAGTGTCGCGGGAGAATAACCGGAGGCTTCCTCCCAGCGCTCCTGCGGCGTAACTGGTCCGTTGCGGATCAGATAAGCCGCGGCTTTGCGAACCATGTAAACGGGATCAAAGTCACACAGGCATTTCTCGCAGCGGAGACGCCACGCAAGCATGATTGGAAAGGCAACCTCATCGAGCTGAACGCCGCTCCAGTATGCCTCTCCGTTGACCCAGAAGTTTTGCGCAAACCCGCCGTCGGCATGTTGCGATACGGCGAGATAAATCAATGCGCGGAGCGGCGTGGCTGTATCCCCTGCGGCTAGCAGCGCGCTCGCGCTGTTGATCATGTCGCGCGTCCATACCAGGTGATATCCTCCCTGGTCGTTATCGCCTTTTGCTTCGCCCCACGGGATGGCGAGCGATGCGATAATAGCGCCAGGGTAAGATTTGTCTTCGTGCGCGAGGAGCAGGCTGTAGCTACTGTGATACAAATTGCCGTGGTCGAAAGAGGATCCCTCCAGGGGCTTAAGGTGTGCCACGGTGTCATCCCATTGACTCGTGTATTTCGCGAGATGCTCCTCAAATGAAATCCCAAGCGATTGTAGTAGATTCGAGAGGGCTCGGTGCTCGCTGTTGCCAAACGCCAGGCCCAGCGTAAATTCTTTGTCTTCACTGCACGCCAGTTCGCCCGTCAGGGCGACATTTCCGTCGCTGGCTTTTTCAAACTCCCAGTCCATTGTGAAATTCTGGAGATCGGTCCAGCCATCGCTCGATCCCACATATCCACAGGACAAGCGCGAAAATGGAACGGTCGCGCCCAAGGCCAGCCATTTGCTTCCTTTCTGCGCCATCAGAATCCGTTGACCGCTGGCGACCGTAATGTATGCGTTGTTTCCTCCTCCTCCGCCTTCAAGGTGGGGAGCACAGAGTGCAAATATTTTGAGGCTGGACATGAAAGATCTGCTTTTCCCCGTGATGCGCGTGCGTTGAAGCAGGCAAGGCAGATGTGGGTCGCCGATCACTTCTTTTGTAATGACGTAGCGGCCTTCTGGGTCGGCATTCGTGCAGCGATAGCCCAGCGCGTGTTTGGAGATGCGCTCGACCGAAGTTTTGAGATTGCGCTTCTCTTCCTGAAAGAACGTGCTGCCGTCGGTTATTAGATATCCCAGATCGCGAAGCTGCGGTCGATCGATGGTTGGATAGTAGGCTTCGGTGACGATCCCATTCCAGATCGTGAACCAAAGATGGCTGGAGGCGCAGTACGCGGTGCCGACACCTTCCTTATTACTGTGTGTCCAGCGCGGCTCAATCCCTGGTTTTCCAAAGGCCTCGATTCCGTCCATTCCCTGCATACACGCACCTCGCTCTACTTCAAGTCTATGCCGTATCACTGCTCAACCGCTCTACGGTTTTCGCTCGAGGAAGTGGTCTCTTCGCGACTCTCCTGCGTCGATAGGTTAGGATAGATCTTGAGGTGAAGTATGCGTTTGCAGGGGAAAACTGCCGTCGTGACGGGCGCAGGAACGGGAATCGGCCAGGCGATTGCAATCGCGTTCGCCCAGGAGGGCGCAGCCGTGGTGGTGGATTATGTTGGCAACGCCTCCGTCTCGAAAGACACAATCACAAGAATCGATGCACTGGGCGGGAAATCCCTCGGGATCGATGCGGACATCTCGAGTCCGGATCAGGTGAACGCCCTGATTCGCCAGACAGTCACCGCTTTTGGCAGGCTTGATATCTTTGTGAATAACGCCGGTATTGAGAAGAAGTTTGCCTTTGTCGACTACCCGCTGGAAGAATGGCAGAAGATCATGGCGGTGAATCTCACCGGGCCGTTTCTATGCTCTCAGGCTGCCGCGAAGCAGATGATCGCGCAAGGGGCCGGCGGCCGCATCATCAATATTTCGTCGATTCATGAGGATCTTCCCATGCCGACGAACGCTCCCTATTGCGCGACCAAAGGAGGCCTTCGCATGCTGATGCGTACTATCGCGGTCGAACTGGCTGCTCATCATATTACGGTGAATAATATTGGTCCCGGCGCGATCTATACGCCGATCGACAAAGATGTTGAAAGCGATACAAAACTGAATGATCGAATTCTGGCAGAAATTCCTATGGGACGATGGGGCAAACCTGAAGAGGTAGCGCACCTCGCGGTTTATCTTGCATCCGATGACGCCGCCTACGTCACGGGCAGCACTCATTTCATCGACGGTGGAATGCTGCGCAACGCGGGAAGTCTCTAAAGCTTGCAGGAGCCTAACCGCTGATCGACTTCTTAGAAAGGAAAGTGATTCCGGGCTTCTGGCAATCGTGATCTCCTCGAACGCCGTTTCCTGCCAGCTTCCTGTTTGCCGATGACACAGAGGTAGTCCTCTCAGGGCTGTGTTCCGCCTCGTCACGGGTGGGTGTGATGCGCCCGGCGGTCGGCTGGCAACCGATCTGCTACGGCTCGACCTTATACAGCGCCATCATGCCGGCCCGCATGTGCTCGTCGAAGTGGCAGTGGTACATCCAGGTGCCGGGATCGTCGGGAACCATATCCACGGTCTCCATCTGTGCGGGGCCGATAAAGATCACGTCGGTCCGCTTGCCGCCGTCCAGCACCACGTTACCGTGCCAGTGAGGAGTGTGCAAGTTCGCTCCCTCTCCAATGGTGACTACGTACCAGCGCACGCGCTCGCCCTTCTTCATGATCATCAGCGGCCCGTTGGCAAACATGTAGCCGTTAATCGATGAGCGGAAATTCACTCCCGTAAATCCGGCACCGAAGAGATTGAAGTTGCCTTTGTCATCACTGACATCGACTTCCAGTTTATTGGTACCTTTCGGATCGCTGGTGTGGGTATCGATGTTCTGCTGCAGATACCAACTCATGTTCTCGTCCACGATCATGAAGAGCGTGACGAACTCGCGGTCCACGTCTGTCGGGCGTCCAGTAGGCCCGGCCGCGCCCTTGCGGCTGATAAGGATGACCCCAACGAGTCCGCTCTCGACGTCTTTCGGCTCGTCGGCGTGCGAGTGATAGAGCCATACAATCGAGCTCGGGTCGTTGGGGCCGGGACCCGCGCGTTCCGGGACCCGCCAGATGTAGGTGTGGGTCTTACCCGGCAGCACGCCGTCTTTGTCGGGCGTCGAGGCGCCGTCGCTGTAGTTCGCGCCTTCAGAGTCCTTGGCATAAAAGACGCCGTGCGGGTGCATGGTGAACGGATGGGTGGCATTGTTTTTGAAAACGACCTTGATGGTGTCGCCGACTTCGGCGCGCAGGACCGGGCCCAGAAGTCCGGCGTGTTCCCACTCGGTAGGACGCGGCTTAAGCGTGGTGAAGGTCTCGTCGGTGTATTCGCGGTAGAGGGCCTTGCGGTAGGTACTGCCGATGCGGTGCGGTCCGGGCTCAGTGTACAGTTTGGTATAGCCCATGAACGGCATGCCCATCATCTGATCCACGCCGAGAGGGGTGTAGTTCCACTCCACCTCGTCAGCGGCGACATAGTAAGTATGGACTTTTCCGGCCGACTTCACCTGGGCAAACGAACTGACAGTCAGCAGCAACACGAGGGTTGCCAACCGCCGAAATTAGCGCATGTAAACTCCCGAAGAAAGATTTGGAGGTGCAGGCAAAGGTCCAGCGATTATACACAGATGAGCCGTCTCAGGCGGGTTTCCCTGCGTCTAGTTGAGGAGATGGCGATGTAACTCTGTTCTCATGCGATGACGATTAGCACCCGGACCGGCTGGATTCGGATTCTGGACCGATGACGGGCTAACCGGAAGTTATTGCGAGCCAGCAGTCCGGATGTGGGAAGTTGGGCCCTGTTGCTTCCACTGATTCCGGGCTGCTGATGGGCAATCTGGAAATAATTCATTTGGGTGAAAAGCGCGCCATTCGTGCTTATGGTGCGGGGAACAATTGGGGAACAGCTATTTCCAAACAAGGTCATTTCGTCCCGAATACGGGCTCACCGTCCGACTTAAGTGATTCAATCCAAACAACAAGGCCTGGGACTTTTCAACTTGCTAAACCGTTGTACGGGCCAAAACCTGTACCGGGGGTTCGAATCCCCCCGCCAGAATCAATCTCCCAACAAAACGGGCCAGTTCTCAGCAATACAAGCAGCTGTTACTGACGGCAGACACTTTCGTTCGTACCACATTTCCCAGCACGAAGGCTAATATCTGACTTCGCGCTGGCAGGCCAGACCTGACCTGGATAGAGACTCGGAATACGAATGCCTCGGTACGCCAAGCTGCCCGGATTATTCTGAATGTTCATCCTCCAGACCAGGGTTTGCGTCTGTGTGAGTTCTTCAATGTAAGACATACCGGGTGTGTTCACATCGGCAGCGATATCTGCCTCCACATTTCCATTCGGCAGAATGGCGGCGTCGCCGCAACAAATTGAATAGGCAGGGCTCAGGTTGACCTCCGAAACCACATTCGCGGTCTTCGTGTACTCATTGAGTTGAAAAATGGGCACGCTACTGTAGCAAGCTCCTACCCCAACAGAACCGCAGATATCACTATTACTGTCTATTAAACGGTCATTCCCATTGTTGAAAAACATCAGGGAGAAAATTCCGGAGCTGTTCAGACTTTGTATCGTGGGATAATGTTGCCCATAATTCCATTCAACCGGTGCCTCTTGATTTGGCAGTGTGAAGTCGCCGCCTGGGCCAAAACGCCAGAGCACACTTCCGTCCCCGGCCCCATCCGCGTACTTGATTTTTGCGATCCAATTCTGATTGCGCATAGAAAAAATAAGATCACCATCATCTGGTGAATAGATAACGGCGTTTCCATGAGTCCAATCAGCTATCCCATATGGCGCATGGGTGAGATCGAGGTGGTCGAAAGTAGACCAAGTCCAGACCGCGCCATTTTGAGGATCCCAATCGATCAGCAGATTCCCTAAGACCGCGGTTCCGTCCGGAATGCCAGGCACGCTGTTGACGGTCCTCTGAATGCTCGCCAGTAAGATCCAGTGACCGTTAGAAAGTGGAAGAACTTCGTGATTGAGCCCTCCCCAAGCGTCATGAAACCCCGCAATCTTGGTAAGGCTCGCCACGATCTCGGCGGTCGTAACCATTTGGATGATATTGCCGGCCAGATCGACTTCGCGAACATCATTTTCATTGCCGCCCAGCAGCATCAACATGTGGCCATTCGGAAGGAGCTTGATTGGCTCAGGGAAGACACCTTGGGGCAGGGAGTAATACCAGATGACATTGCCGCCTAAATCCGTCGCAACGGCACATTGTGTATTTTCTGTCGGAGTTTGAGTCAGAGAAAGTAATTCGACACCGGGGCTTGGCGGGCCGATGCCGGTCAACTCTGTTGTGATGTTGGGAAGTTGGCCCGCAGGAATTGAGCCCGTCAAAAAAGTCTTGTCGGCATCAATGTACTGCGTCCCATCGCTCAATTTTACCAAAGCTTGCATGTGATACGAGGTATTTCCACGCATGCCGGCTACGAATACAGTTGTGGTGCCCCCGGCAGAGGGCGATAGATAGCTTGACGTAGACTGCCCGTAAGTGGTGTCTTTTCCGAACTGAACTTGGACTGTAGCGCCCGAAGGAACTGAAATCGTGTAGGCGGCGACCAATGGATTCTGGGTTGTGCCTACGGAACCAGGGGTGGGATGGTTGGAATCAAAAACGGTAACGGTGGCCTTTGCTAATTGGTTTCGGGTGCTGATTTGCACCGGTTGCGAGGGCACCCCCATAGGTGCGGTGTAAAAACCATCCGCCGTAATTGTTCCTGTGGAAGGTGATCCACCTACTACACCATTCACCTGCCAATCAAGGAACTGATGGGTGCTAGGCAGGTTACCGTAGGCGGTGAATTGCAGAGTGTTGCCAGGCAACAGAAGTGCCGAACTCGGACTAATTTGGATCGCAGTACTGCCACTGACATCGCTGGCGCAACCGCTAAGAATTTGGACTGACAGGACAAGAATTACTGCAAAAATACACTGCTTGCCATGGGCGGTCATGGTTTTCCTTGGAATTAAAGTCATGCCGCCCCCACGGCACTCCACAAGGTATCATGGGCAACGCGTACATTCCACATGTCGAGCGCTGGCACGTTCGTGTCGGGCAAATCGGTCTCAACGAGTATCGGAAATTTGAGCGGAATCCACGGTTGTGGCGACCTAGGGGACACCAGGCTACGTTACTTCTGGAATTGATACAAACGTGTATCTGCCCCAGACGAAAGATGTTTTCCGGTGCAGTTTAGTTGTCCAAATGGTTGAACATTTTTCCACGAGAACTCGACGAGGAAGCATTCGTTTGATGAGTCGGGAAGATCGTCGTACTTTTTGGTTGCACAATCGTTCCCAAACAAGGGAAATTTGCAACAAGATAGCACCTCTCTTGCGAACATAGCAATACTGCGCTTGTTGGCCGCTCCGGCACGGGCGATTTCAAGCTGCTTTGCGAGCCCTGCAAACCGATTTCACAAACTCCAGCAAATCCGCGTTGACTTGGTCTGCATAAGTAGAAAATAAGCCATGTGGTTTGCCGGGATAGAAAATCGACTCCGCTCCCTGAGACTTCTAGCATTATTCCTGTTGGCGGTTCCCGTCGTCTCGGCGCAGGTTCCCTTCGAGCGGATTGTAAACGCCGATAAGGAGCCGGGTAACTGGCTTACATATTCGCGCATGCTAGACGGAGAGAGGTTTTCACCGCTTAGCGAGATCAATACGCTGAACGTCTCTCAACTCAAAGTAAAATGGGCCTACCAGTTTCACGATGCGGGCATCGAAGTCTCACCCATTGTGATCGATGGGATTCTTTACGTGACGGGTCCGAACTCGGCCGCGGCTCTTGATGGCCGGACGGGGCGTGCCCTGTGGCACTGGAAACGTAGCTTGCCTACCGATTTCCAAAGCATCGGGTTCGGCCATACCAATCGTGGAGCGGCGGTGCTGGACGACAAGCTGTTCGTCGCCACACTGGACGGCTATCTCGTTGCGCTGGATCTCAAGAGTGGCGTCGAGCGGTGGTCCGCCAAAGTCCTCGATTACAAACTGGGTTACAGCATGACGATGGCGCCGCTAGCGATCTCTATACCTGCTCATTCCTTGCGCTCGATGCGGATACCGGAAAACTGCGCTGGTATTTCCAGTTTACCCCCCACGATACGCACGATTGGGACGCCACCCACGTTCCGATTCTTTTTGACAGCGAAGTTCAGGGCAAGAAACGCAAGCTGATTGCCGTTGCCAATCGCAATGCTTTCTATTACGTGCTGGATCGCACCACCGGAGAATTTATCGCCGGCAAACCATACGCCAAGCAAACGTGGGCCAAAGGGCTTGACGCAAAGGGCCGGCCGATTCTCACCACGAACGCAGAACCCACGGAGAAGGGCGCGCTGATCTGGCCAAACTCGAATGGTGCGACGGTATGGTTCAGTCCCTCATACAGCCCGCAAACCGATTTCGTATATATTTCGGTGCGAGAAATTGGCGCTAGCTATTTCAAGCGCCTCACCCCCTACCGCGTGGGCACTTTTTTCCCGGGCGGCGGCGAAGACGAGTTGCCACCGGATGACGCCTGGGGGGCGATTCGAGCTTTGCAAGCGGAAACCGGTGAGCTGCGCTGGGAATTCAAACTGTTCTCACCTCCCTGGGCGGGAGTTCTCTCCACCGCAGGAGGATTGGTCTTCAGCGGCTCCAACGAGGGAAATTTCTATGCACTCGATGCGCACACAGGTAAACCACTTTGGGATTTCCAGACCGGCGGCGCGATTGGAGCAAATCCCAGCTCATTTATGATTGATGGACACCAATGTCTCTCCATCGCTGCCGATCGAGTGCTGTACGTCTTTGGCCTCTAAATTGAATTAGCCCGCGGAAGAGAAATGCGGCGGACTTCATGATGATTCAAAGCAAAGCCAAGAGCCACCACGGACCCTCGCAGGAGCCAGGGAGATATCCGGCGGGTCTCGAACGGGAACGGGTTGTAAAGGGCTAGACCAAAAAGTATGCCGAGTGTAAGTGCAAGCGGTGGCGAGATGAAACTGCTGAAGCAAGCCAGAAAAACGACGATGAAGGCTATTCTGCGCACATTTTCTAACGCTGTTGTTCTAGGTCCGATCATCCAGAGGATATGGGAATTGACTCATAAGCTCGCGGCGAATCTTGGCGGCTGAGACCTTCGCCAGGGAGTCGGGAGGAGCGGTGCGAAGTTGCTGGATAGTCGATTCGAGGCTCACAAGGAAAGCCTTACACGCTTGGCAATCATCAAGGTGCCGCTCTAGTTTCTCACAGAGAGAATCATCGAGCTGTTCATCAAGGTAATTGGACAGTTGGGCGAAGAGAGCCTTGCAGGAGGCGGAACGCTTTTCCGGCCCGGTGGTGAGGCGATCGGACCGCAGGACAGCACCTTTCGATGGCGAATGACTTTGACTTTGACTTTGACTTTGACTTTGACTTTGACTTTGACTTTGATGCTTTTTGCCTTGCCAATGTTTGGCGAACGAAGAGGCGTGCGCGATGGAGACGAACGCGAACGTTGCCGGGACGAAGACCCGTGATGTCTCCCACTTCTTCATCAGTTAGACCTTCCATATCCCGCAAGACCAAGATGATGCGGTACTGAGGTGGCAACTGCTGGATCGCTTCGCGGAGTCGCTTCGCCTGCTGGCTACGAATGGCAAGAGATTCTGGGTTAACCGGACCTCCCTTGCCGAGGTCGGCAAGTTCGTGACGATCAGGCATAAGCTCGTCCAACGATAAATTCTGCATAGGCGCAAATTTACTCTTGCGCCGGCTCATTAAGCAGCGATTCTTGGCAACTCGATAAAGCCATACAAGAAGAGCGCGAGCACTTTCGAACTTTGGCAGGTAGGGAAGAGATTTCATCAGGACATCTTGCATGGTGTCCTCGGCGTCTTCGCGCTGGCCGCAGACCTTCATGCTGAAAGAGAAGACGGTACCTTGCAGCAACTCCAGCGCCTGTTCGAGGGCTTGAGGGTCATGTTTTTCAAGCAGAGACATGGCCCGTTCGATCTCTTTGCGCATTGGCCCCACCATAGCACAACAATTCTCTTCGTACCGTGATGCGGGCAACTACCTGATGCGACAGCAGTTAGGAACGGGCGGGACGTCTCGCCGATGGAACGGAACTTTTCTGGAATCTCTCTGTAACAAATCTCTCGGGATTGCATTTGTTCTGGTGCAAGGCCATCGAGAAGCCAATCCGACGGCGTGGAAGAGATGACAAACAATTGTGGGAACAACCGATCGCGTTATTCGAATTATGCTGGGCGCCGTTTTGGTCGCGCTTGGACTCAGTCACACACTAGCCGGCGGGCTCGCCATTGCTGCTTACGTGGTGGGGGCCGTGGCCCTTGCGACTAGCGTCGTTCGCCATTGTCCGGCGTGGTCAATTTTTGGAAGTGCGACGTGCCGCTCGAACCCAGCAAAACAAGTAAATCATTCATAAGAGAATTTGAGGGAGGAGTTGGAAATGATCACCGCTAAAGTTAGTTTGACGCAGGCTTCGAAATCGCAACGGCAGTTCGTGGCGGAAACTGGGAGTGGCCACCACATCATTCTGGACGATGCCGCTGGAGCAACAGGCGCAAAACCAATCGAACTTGTTGCCGTCGCGTTGGCCGGGTGCACCGCCTTCGATGTCATTACCATGCTGCGACAGAAGCACCACCAGAAAGTGACCGGATACGAAGTTCGGGTGGAAGCGGACCAGGCGGAGCGGCCACCGCAGGTTTTCACAGCGATTCGTGTGCGCCACGTGCTGACGGGATTTGGGATCGACAAATCGACAGTTGAGCAGGCGATTCAGCTATCAGAACAAAAGTATTGTTCAGTTGGCGCGATGCTGAAGGAAAAAGCCGCACTCGAAACAGTTTACGAGATTCACGAAGAACCGGTGGGTTGGCTCCAGTCAGCGCCAAATCCGGATGCGGTGCCCGTTTGAGATGTGCGATGGCTCGCGGACGGATTGCCAATTCGGTTCGAATACTAGTTGCTGCCGCGACTCTGCTCGCTGCAGCTGTGCAGCTGGCACATGCACAAGAGAAGGCCGCGATCGAACCGCTCACGTTAGACCAGGCGGTACGCATGGCACTGAAACAGAATCCTGCGTTCCAAATGAATACCGATGAAGCCGACGCGACGCGGGCAAGACTGAAGCAGGTGCAAGCCGCGTGGTTTCCACGATTCGACTTTCATCAGGACTTCACGCGCGGAAATAATCCCGTTTACGTGTTCGGAAGTAAGTTGACGCAACGACAATTCACGGCGTCAGACTTTTTTCTGTACAAACTGAATACACCTTTGCCATTCGACAATTTTCAAACAAGATTCGATGGCCAGTGGAGGCTTTTCGATTCGGGACAAACCTTGTCTCACCAGCGAAGCGCAAAACACTTGGTGACGGCGGCGGATTTCGAAACAGAGCAGGCGCGGCAGGATTTGATCCTGGAGATCGTTAGCACCTACTCCGGAGTGCTGGTGCTCAAAGAAAACGTAAAGGCCGCTGACGAAGCGGTCAAGACCGCCCGTGCGAGCGAGCAGCGCATGGAAACGATGCACAGTGCGGGATTACTTGTGGATTCGGACCTACTGAGCGCGAAGGTCTTTAGCTCGCAAATGAAGGATCGTCAAATTCGAGCCCAGAACGATTTGGCACTGGCCGAGATGCAGTTGGCACGGGAAATGGGGATCGAGGTAGATGCGCCAGCGGAACCTGCGGGAACTCTGGCAGAGCCAGGGATGCCGGCAAAAACCATTGAGGAATGGATTCAGATTGCTCTCGAGCAAAGACCTGGACTTCGCGCAGCCGAATTGCAGGAGAAGGCGATGAGCGATGAAACAAAGGCAACGAAAGCGGAGTTCGGGCCGAAGATCGGACTTTTCGGAAGCGCGGAGCGTGATGCAATGACGCTCGGCGGTCCCTCAGGGACCAACTGGACGGCGGGTGCTCGGCTAGACTTCAACATCTTTGCGGGCGGGGCACAAAAGGCTCGTGTCGCCGAAGCCACTGCGAATGCAAATAAAGCCAAACATAACGTGGAGTGGTTTCGTTCGGGTGTGCGGTTAGAAGTGCGCAAGGCGTATCTGGACGGGAATGCCGCAGCACAAAGAGCGGCATCGGCGCGCGACACGGCCGAACAGGCCAGGGAGAGTTTGCGGATAGTACAGAACCGGTACGAGACGGGACTGACGACGGTCACGGAACTGTTGCGTGCGCAGACAGCCCAACTCGATGCGAGGACTGGATATCTGGCGGCGCTGCAAGACTGGGAAGTGGCACGGGCTCAGCTCGAGCGAGCAGCAGGTGTACTGACGCCGGAGTCGGCGCTGATCACAGGAGCGAGCCAACCATGAATTTCAACCCGAAAGCGGGAAACACGATGCGACAGGCATTGCAGATCGTTTTGATTGCGGCAGGTGCGCTTG
Source organism: Candidatus Acidiferrales bacterium (assembly GCA_963723725.1). GTDB lineage: Bacteria > Acidobacteriota > Terriglobia > Acidiferrales > UBA7541 > Acidiferrum. The sequence continues at coordinate 204,245 of CAVRSA010000001.1, read as the reverse complement.
CCGCCGGGTGCGGCGGAGGCGTGGAGAACACGCCGCAAAAAGCAGAAGTTGTTCAGGGATTGCGCGTTCAAAAAATACAGTTGCAGGACGTCGCGAACGAAATAGAAGCGCCAGGAAGTGTTATTGCACAATCCACGGCCCAAGTGGCAGCGAGAGCGATGGGCACGGTTCTGCTGGTAGCAGTGCGAGAGGGCGACAACGTGAAGCGCGGACAATTGCTTGCCCAATTGGATGAGCGAGAGTTGTCGGCACACCGCAGCGCAGCGCAAGCGGCTGCGCGAGGTGCAAGCGCGGGAGTGGTGCAGGCGACGAAGGCAGTAGCGGGGGCACAAGCGCAGGCCGATGTCATGAAGAAAACCTACGACCGCTATAACTACCTGCGAGAGCAGAAATCGGTGAGCCCCCAGGAGTTTGACGAGGTTGCGGCGAAGCAGGAGGCGGCGCAAGCGAATCTCGAACAAGCAAAGGCAGCGTTAAGTCAATCCGAAGCGGGTGTGGCACAAGCCGAGTCTGAAGCTCGTGCAGCTGAAAGCGTGGCCGGTTACGCGCGGGTACTGGCGCCGTTCGACGGACGAGTGATTCGGAGGTCAGTGGAGCCCGGCTCATTGGTCTCGCCAGGCATGCCGCTGTTCGTTGTCGAGGATACTTCGCGCTACCAATTGGAAGCGACGCTACCCGCGGAAGCGCTCGCAGGCGTGCAGAGAAATACCGTGGCACGAGTGCAGTTGGATGCATTGCCGGCGAAGTCTCTGACCGGAAAGGTCGCCGAGATCGAGGCAGGGGCAGATCCGACATCGCACACGGTAAAAGCGCGCGTGGACTTGCCCAAAGAGTCTGGAGTTCAGTCCGGAATGTTCGGGCGAGCATACTTTGTGCAAGGCGAGAAGCAAACCCTTTTGTTGCCGTCCGACACGCTCGTGAGCCGAGGCCAACTGCGTGGGGTTTATGTCGTCGACAGCGAGGGCCGAATCCACTGGCGCATTGTGACGATTGGAAAAAGTACAGGGAATCAGGTTGAGGTGTTGTCAGGACTAAACGAGGGAGAACTCGTGGTGCTGAATCCGGGTAGTCAGGATCTGGATGGGAAGACGACTGCTACATCGCCAACAAGCGGGGAGAAGCGTTCGTGAAGCACGGGCCGGCAGGAAAAATTGCGCATAGCTTTATCGACTCGCCGCTCACGCCGCTGGTAATCGTTGCCGCGCTGTTGCTAGGACTGTTCAGCATCTGGCAAACACCCCGAGAAGAGGAGCCGCAAATCGTTGTACCGATGCTGGATGTGTTTGTCAGCATGCCAGGTGCGTCGGCACAGGAGGTAGAGCAGCGCGTAACCATTCCGATGGAGCGCCTGCTCAACGAAGTTTCTGGCGTTGAGTACCTGTATTCAACCAGCCAACCCGGTGGCGCACTGGTGATTGTACGTTTTTACGTCGGGATTAAAGAAGAGGATGCAATTGTCCGGACCTACAACAAGCTGTACTCAAACTTTGACCGCATCCCACAGGGCGCAAGCCAACCACTGATCAAAGCGCGCTCGATTGACGACGTCCCGGTATTGGCGATGACGTTCTGGGGAAAGAACTACGAAGGAGCTTCTCTGCGGCGAATCGCAGCGGAAGCCCAACAGAGCGTTAAACAGGCGGCAAATGTCTCGGAGACCACGCTGCTCGGAGGAGAAAAGCGCGAACTCAAGATCACACTCGATACGCAAAAACTTGCCGCGTATCATCTCAGCCCATTGACGATCGCGCGAGCCCTCCAAACGAGTAACGAGCGAGTGCAGGCCGGATCGTTCGCCGAAGGCAACCAGGAATTCGAGGTGGAAGCGGGAAGTTTTCTCCACAGCGCGGAGGAAGCGCGAAAGATCGTGGTCGCGGCCCAAAGTGGTCGTCCCGTGTATCTCGGGGATGTGGCCACAGTGACTGACGGGCCGGAAGAACCCACGGATTATGTCTATTTCGGAACGGGCGGGGCTCGAAACGGATCCGGAGGAACATATCCGGCGGTCACACTGACAGTGGCAAAGCGCAAGGGAGCCAACGCAACAGACGTTTCGCAGGATGTGCTGGCGAGAATCGATTCCCTGCGCGGCTACGTGATCCCAAACGATCTCGAAGTCACGGTCACGAGAAACTATGGCCAGACCGCCAAGCACAAATCGGACGAACTTCTGAAACATCTTTTCCTTGCAACCATTTCCGTGACAATCCTTGTTGGTTTGGCGCTGGGATGGCGCGAATCGGGCGTCGTCCTGCTGGCCATTCCCGTTACCCTGGCACTTACGCTGTTCATCTTTTATGCCTACGGCTACACATTGAATCGAGTAACCCTCTTTGCACTGATATTTTCCATAGGAATACTTGTGGACGACGCGATTGTGGTGGTCGAAAACATCGTCCGACATTTTCGTTTGCCGGAAAGTCAGGGCCGATCGTGGAGCGACGTCGCAGTCGAAGCAGTCGATGAAGTAGGTAATCCAACAATTCTGGCGACCTTTGCCGTGATTGCCGCGATTCTTCCCATGGCGTTTGTGCGCGGTCTCATGGGCCCATATATGCGGCCAATTCCAGTGGGCGCATCCGCGGCAATGCTGTTTTCACTCATGGTCGCATTTGTCGTTTCGCCATGGGCTGCGCTGCGTTTGTTGCGCGGACATACCGGAAAACATACCGAGGGTGAAGCGGAAGGAAGAACTACAAAGTTCTACCGCAAATTGATGGGTGGACTGATTCAGAACTGGCGTAAACGCTGGGCATTTTTGGCGACGGTAGTGGTGCTCTTGTTGCTGGCATGCTCGCTGGTAGCCTTCAAGGCCGTGCGCGTCAAGATGCTGCCGTTCGATAACAAAAGCGAATTCCAAGTGATCGTGGATATGCCGGAGGGTACACCGCTGGAACGCACACTCGCTGTGGAACAGGAGATCGGTACGTATCTCCACACTTACCCGGAGGTAGTGAACTTCCAAACCTATGCCGGGACTTCAGGACCGTACAACTTTAACGGGCTGGTGCGGCACTACTACTTGCGGAGAGGCGCGAATCAAGGCGACATCCAGGTGAATTTGCGGTCGATCGACGAACGCAAACGCCAAAGCCACGAAATCGCGAAAGAGATGCGCGGGCCGATTCAGGAGATTGCGAAGAAATGGAATGCGCGCGTGAAAGTGGCGGAAGTTCCGCCAGGACCTCCGGTAGTGTCAACGCTGGTAGCGGAAGTGTACGGGCCGGATTATCAGCGGCAAATCGAAGTGGCGCGGCAGGTCCGCAAGGTTTTCGACGACACCCCGGGAGTCGTGGATGTGGACTGGTATGTAGTGGCGGACCAGAAGAAGCTCGATTTCAAGGTGCAACAGGATAAAGCGGCGATGAGGGGAATTTCACCGGAAGAGGTTTCTCAATCGGTGGCAATGGCCGTTGGCGGATCTCAAGTTGGACTGATGCACACGCCCAGTGAGCGTGAAGACGTTCCGATACGCGTACAACTGTCGCGCGAAAGCCGTTCAAGTGACGAGGCGTTGCGCGGCTTGTATCTCAATTCACCGGATGGAACGATGGTGCCGCTAGGTGAATTAGCAAAAGTGCAGGAAGGGACGATCGACAAGAACATTTATCGGAAAAATCAACGCGAAGTCGTTTACGTGACTGCGGATGTGGCAGGAGCGGAGGAAAGCCCCGTATACGCAATCGGAAAATTAGGAGACCAGATTGATAGGTTGAAAATTCCAGAAGGGTACAGGATCGAACAGTTCACCGCGATTCAGCCACCCGACACAAAAAAGCTAGCGATCAAGTGGGACGGCGAGTGGCACATCACCTACGAAGTGTTTCGAGATCTGGGGTTGGCGTTTGCTGCGGTACTGGTATTGATTTACGTGCTGGTCGTTGGATGGTTCGGCTCCTTCAAGACGCCGCTGGTGATTATGGCCCCCATCCCTCTGACATTGGTGGGAATTTTGCCGGCGCACGCACTGATGGGAGCTTTCTTCACCGCAACTTCCATGATTGGTTTCATAGCGGGAGCCGGAATAATCGTTCGCAATTCCATCATCCTTGTGGACTTCATTGAATTGCGACGCTCGCACGGCATGCCCCTTGAGGAGGCGGTTGTTGACGCTGGAGCCGTCCGATTTCGGCCGATGCTTTTGACCGCGGCGGCGGTGGTGGTCGGGGCAGGTGTCATTCTCTTTGACCCGATCTTTCAGGGTCTCGCCATTTCATTGATGGCTGGAGAAGTAGCATCCACCATTCTTTCGCGCATGGCCGTGCCGGTTCTCTATTACATGTCCCAGCGGCACAGCCTAAATCCGGCTTCTGCAACAGAAGGACCCGCAAGTATCAATTCTTAATTCCAGGAGGAACATCATGACAGCTGAAAGGTATCTGCGATTAATCGCTGGCTTCTTTGTGCTTCTTTCGCTCGCTCTGGGGTACTGGGTAAGCCCATACTGGTTTCTCTTCACAGCCTTCGTTGGGCTGAATTTGTTTCAGTCGGCTTTCACAAATTGGTGCCCCATGATGACGATTCTTCGTAAGGCTGGAGTCCGGACCTAAAGTTAGCGCAAAACGCATTCGAACGGACGATGGGGACCATTTTGCAGATCGAATTCTCTCCAGGGCTTCTCGAAGAGTTGTTCAGGCTGCTGGGTGCAACCACTGATAAACCATAGCCCAATCATAGTCACGAAATTCGACCTTCTGACAAACAAATGAAAATGGGTCCGTGCAAACAGATTGGGCCGAGATAATCAGACCGCCGCGCCATAAAAAGCTCTGACGCGGAATTGGGTGCACCGAAACCTGTAATGAGGTGATTTCCTGCTAATTACAGATTCTTAAGTTGCTGAAAATAGATCAACGGCGATTGGCATAAGCAGGTCAGATTGAAGTAGCAAACCGTTCAGCAAGCTTCCTCTCCCCCTGGTCCCTCTGATAGTGTCAAGTCGAGAAGACAATTCCTAGGTTCCAGATGAGCACTCTAATCGCAACCAAACTGGTAAGAACGATGCTTTGCGCACTTCCGCTCGTGCTGCTGATCCCGTTCGCCTTGCCGGCGCAACAGGATGTCAGGATTGAGGTAGACCTATCAAAACCAGTAGCTCGCTTCGAACCCGTCTGGGCATGGGTAGGACACGACGAGCCAAACTATATTTACAGTGAAGAGGGGCGCGACCTTCTTACGCAACTCTCGAATCTTAGCCCCCATCCTGTTCACGATAGAACACACAACTTGTTAACTTCGGGCGACGGCGCGCCCTCATTGAAATGGGGTTCCACAAATGCTTACACCCTGGATGCGACCGGCCAGCCGATCTACAACTGGACAATCGTGGACAAGATTTTTGATACCTACAAAGGCCTCGGCATAACTCCGTTGGTTGAGATTGGATTCATGCCGGAAGCGCTTTCTACTCATCCGGAACCTTACCAACATACCTGGCCGAAGGACTTCGCTACTGGCTGGGCATATCCGCCAAACGACTACCAGAACTGGTCGGACCTTATCTATCACTGGGTCCGTCACATGGTGGATCGCTATGGGGCCGCCGAAGTCTCAAAGTGGGAGTGGGAGGTGTGGAACGAGCCAGATATTTTTTATTGGCACGGAACCGTCGAAGACTATCTGAAGTTTTACGATTATACCGTCGCGGCTGTGCGACGGGCGCTCCCGTATGCTCGCGTTGGCGGCCCAGCAAGTACAAGTCCCACGGGCCAGCGAGCCAGCGACTTCTTGCGCGACTTCCTGGAGCATTGCGCGAACGGCAAGAACTTTACGACCGGGAAAAAAGACGTCCCGCTAGATTTCATCTCCTTCCACGCAAAGGGAAAAGCAATTTTCGTGAATGGACGTGCGGAGTTGAATCTGGGAGCAAATCTGAGGGATATCGACCGCGGATTCGCCATCATCGAGACGTTTCCTACACTCCGCCAATTGCCGGTCATCCTCAGCGAATCAGATCCGGAGAGCTGCGCTGCGTGTGACGCAACCTCTCATCCAGAAAATAGTTATCGACTAACGTCGCAGTATGCCAGCTATGGCGCGGACTTGCTGAATGGAACTCTGGCGTTGGCCGGACGGCACAACATCAAACTAGAAGGCTCGGTTAGCTGGGCGTTTACCTTCCCAGGCCAGCCTATTTTTGCCGGACTTCGCGCCTTCACAACTCACGATATCGACCTTCCTCTATTGAATCTGTTCCGAATGCTCGGTCAGCTGCAAGGAAAGCGCGTCGCAGCGAAGAGTACGGGGGCGCTCGAACTTGATAGTGTCTTGCAGTCAAGCATCCGAGCAAAATCGGATGTAAACGTAATCGCAACTCGTGACAACTATCGAGCGAGCATTCTGGTTTGGAATTATCACGACGATTCCGACGCAGCGCCGGCGGTAACGCATCTTAGGGTCGCAGGCTTGCCCCAGAGCGTTTCGCGAATGTCGTTGAAGCACTGGCGCGTGGATAGCGATCACAGCAATGCCTATGCTGCATGGCAAACCATGGGATCGCCTCAGAAGCCTTCGGCAGACCAATATGAGTTTCTGAAGGCCGCGGGACAGCTCGAGTTGCTTGAGCCAGAGCGCTGGGTTCCCGTTAGCGGCGACGCTATCGAACTTACATTTACGGAGCCACCGCAAGGGGTATCACTGCTCGAGTTGACCTGGTGATTCCTGGCAAACCCGGGCGCTTACCGTAAGCAGCCCAGTCCATAAGGACTATCTCTTGCACGTTCCGTTGAAGCCGTTCAAGCCAACGCATCACTCTATCGGAAATGAATAGATACTGACGCTGAAAGGCGGGGCGGACACCGAATCGGGTACGGATGTCACCTCCTGTTCCTTTACTTCAACTCCGGGCTTTTGTCCCACTGTAATTGTTGCGTCGATAGTCGCCGGGGCCATTCGCCAAAGGTGGCCTCGGTCTGAGAGCTTTGCGCCAATTATCGAAAGCTTGAGGCGCTGCTCGTTGTCCGATGGATTCAGCACAGCGAACGTAATCGTTTTGCGATCCTCGGTTAGGGCCGCACTTACATCCAGAGGATAAGTATCGCTGCCGGGATTCACTCTAGGCTGGTCGCCGCCCGGCGGAAAAATCGGTTTGGGCTGTGGCGAATCCCCGGACACTTCCACCGGGATCGTGCCGAAATGCTCGCGGTACATCTTAAACAGAAGACCAGTTGGGCTCAAAACCGCATTGGTGCGATCTTCGCTGACCATGGCGGTTGCAAATGTAAACCCGCCAAGCTGATATAGGCCGGAGTGACGGAACATCTCGTGGAATACCCATGCGTAAGCCGGAACCACTTTGTAAGAGTTTGGCGGCACTCCGAGGTAAGCCCATTCGTCCAGACTAATTGGCACCGGCTTCGCCGAGAGTCCAGGAATACGTTTCAAGTACTCCTGATAATGCTCGTATTTCGCCCGGACCTGGGTGGCTGGCTGCCGTTCCCATTCGAGTAGAGATTGATTTTCGACTTTGACCTTATCGCCTTTTTCGATGTCGAACCTCTGCCCGCTGGTTGAATAAAAGTGCTCGCTCAGCAGGTCGATATTGTCAAGACAGTGAGCGAGCAAATTGCCGCTCCAATCTGCCGGCGACAAATAATCAGGAACGATCTGGCCGTTTATACGCTTGGCCTGCTTGGAACCAGTCATGGCGTCCGGCATTGATCCAGGTGCAATCAACTTGATCGTTGAATCTACAGCTCGCATGGATTTCGCGAATTGATTGTATTTCAACTCAAATTGCTCAACGGGCATAAAACCTAGCTGCCACTCTCCCCAGGGTTCGTTACCGATTCCCCAAAACTTTACCTGGTAAGGCTGCGGGTGACCGTTCGCGGCACGAACCCGCCCCATGGGAGTCGTATCTGCGCCGTTCACGTATTCGACAAGTTGTGCAGCAGACCAGGCATCTCCGAACCCAGCATTTACGGTCACGTAAGCTTCAACATCCAACAGGCGACAAAGCGTCATGAATTCATCCGTCCCTACATCATTTGGCTGAACGGCGTGCCACACCGGGTCCATGATCGGCGGACGTTTGTCTGGATCCCCTATGGCATCACGCCACTCGTGTCCGGAAACAAAGTTGCCGCCAGGCCATCGATACACGCCGGAATGTAATTGCTTCAGTGCCTCGATAACTTCGGCGCGAAACCCTTCCACATTGTTCGCCGGCATCAACGAGACTGCGCCGACGTGGAAGGAACCATTGCCGGTCCCCGCAATCTCGAGGCGCGCACTATCACTGTCTGCCTGTGCCAGAAAATGCAGAGGGAACTTCACGTACCCTTGGCCGAGTTTGGCTATGGAAACGCTTTGGCGATCGCTCGCAGCGTCTCCCCAGACCAAAGTCACCTTTACAGTTGCTCCCGGAGTGCCGGCCAGGATCACGCGGCCTATATAGGATTTCCCTTTGCGCACCGCCAAGCCGGCTTGCTGGATTCCATGCGCTTCGGTTGAACTCAGTTTCAGCAAGGGAGAGTGTTCCCCGACGTACGGACGACCAGTGTCCATTGTGACGAAAGCGTCGGGTCCGATGGGCATCCAATGGCGCAGCGCCGTGCGTCTCCAGGCTGGGCCAGGTGGCTCAGCGGGCGGATGCGAAGTGATTGGATAATAGAATTTCCGATCGTCCAGCATCTCAGCCCAGATGTTGTTATTGACGATTCCCCCAATATGCTCCAGAAATTGTCCGTAGACGTATTTCGAGATGGGAGCCGAAGTCTTCGACGTGTCGATGGTCGCAGCCACTGGTTGATCTTGCGCGAAAGATGGAATTGAGAAGAGTAGTACAAAGCAAAGTAGGGCTAGTGTGGCCGAAATCACATTCTTAACGTTTAGATGCACGGTTTGAGGCTCCCTCGATTCGAATTTGGCATAACGCTCGTGTTTCCTGCCGCAGAGTCGCGGCCGGAACATTCTGGCGCATTGTCCCCTCATCGATTTAGTACGGGCGATGTTCTTCTGTAACGCCCGGCCACGAGTCTGTCCGGAAAGGAGCGGCTGGCAATCCTGCACCGTTGAAGAGAGTTGCCGCCGGATTCGACTGCCAAGCGTAGCGAACCGCTTTTGGGTTCAGCACGGAAAGGGACGAGACAACAACTGTATTGCCCTCGATGTGCGCGTCAGCCCAATACCATTTCCTATCCTCTCCGGCGATCGCGAATTCTTCTAACTTTGCTCCCTTTATGACCAAGCCACCATCCGTGTTCGCGAATCGCAGCCGGATCGAGTCCGGTAGGAGCTCGACAGAAGCGAGAGTTGGCCCCGAATAAGCCACGTTCTTGCCATACTGTTTGGCCAAAGCGCAGAGGGCGAGGCGCTCCCCCACAGGAAGCTTGTCCTTTGGATGAATATTGTCGGGATCACCGGTATCAATCGTGACGGCCAAGCAAGAGTTGGGGACACTCGCGGCTGCAAGTGCCTGTGACTCGCGTGTTTCTGCCCAAGAGTCGCCCTTGGGCGTCTCGCTGCGATGCTGGAATGCCGGCAGACTGACAATGTAGAAAGGGAAATCGCCTTGTCCGAAGAGACGTCGCCAATCCGCGATCATGACGGGAAGCAACTTGCGGTACTGGAATCCACGATCTGAGTTTTGCTCTCCCTGATACCAGAGCGCACCCGTGATCGAGAGCGGAGCGAGGGGCGCCAGCATTCCTTCGTAAAGTACGGAGGGCATCACGGGCCAATTCTCGAAACCAATAGGCATCGGGTGCGGTGAGCGCGCATCGACACTCAGCCGAGCCTTCCAATTACCCGCCAGCGGAATGCTTGTTTTATCTCCGAGAGTGAGATGCAACTCGTCGGACTTGCCGAGAAATCCGCCCTGCGGTTTGGTTTTAAAGACGCGAATTGCAACGACATTTTTTCCGGGCTTCAATACGCCATCAGGGATGAGATAGACTCGCGGGTTCTCGACCCAGGCGCTGGCTCCGACTTCGATGCCATTGATGTAGGTGGTATCCATGCGCTCAACTGAGCCCAGGAACAAGGAAGCGCGCCCTACCGGAAGTGGATCCGGCAACACAAATTCCTTGCGGAACCAAACGACTGCTGGCGTGTCCGGTACGCTCAACTCGGCGAATCCTCCAGGGATCTCCACAGTCGTCCAGGCCGAATCGTCCAGATCGGGAGCAGCCCAGTTTCCTTTCAGTCCGACGTCATATTGGTCGTACCAGTGCATGACGTAATTTCCGTATTCGGGCCCGCCGGCTGAAGCCAGTTTTTCCAGTTCCGCTAGAGGAACATCAAAGTCCTTGAGAGGGCGCAGCGCGGCGGCACTTGTCCAGGCTTCCGAGGGAGTTCCGCCGAGGGCATCCACGACCAAACCGATTGGAATGTGAATCTCCCGCTGTACCTTGCGCGCAAAGTAGTAAGCGACCGCGGAAACCCGATCAGCGTTCTCTGGAGAAACCACTTTCCAGCTTCCCTGTGGAACGTCCGTGTGGTGGTAAGCGGGGTGAGCGGCGACAGTGAAGAAACGAATCTCCGGGTAGCTAGCGGCCTTGATTTCTTCTTCCGCGTTCAGAACCGAGCGAAGGCTCACCTGCATGTTGGATTGGCCTCCGCACAACCAAACATCGCCGACCAATACATTTCGAAGCTCAACTGTTTGATGACCCTTGATCGTCAAGCTGTAGGGGCCACCAGCGGGTGGCGGCTGAATTTTCACCATCCAGCGCCCGTCGACACCCGCAACGCCGGTCGCGTGGTTCCCCGCGATGTCAATCTGTACTTTGTCTCCAGGATCGGACCAGCCCCAGATTGTATTTGTCTTGCCGCGTTGCAAGACCATGTTGTCGCCAAAGATCGGGCTCACGAAGGGTAGCGGCTGGACCGCTGCCTTATCGCCATTCTGGGCCAGTACGCCGCAGGACAGCGCAAACAGAAAGGCGATCGCAACGATGGCCTTGAAAGCGGTTCGGCAAATCATTCGGTTACGGGCCTCCTAGATTCGACATGCGTCATAGATCGCATGGGCTTGCTGTTCGTTTTGAGATGTGTAGACCAGCAGCTCTCAGCCATCCTACTGTTCGAACGAGATTACAGTCACCGACTTGGGCTCCAGCTTTACAGAAACCTTCCCGCCGGCGATTTTCGCTGAATAAGGCTTGGGGACGACGGTGCTAGGCGCTTCAAAAGTGTTGATGCTATCGACTTTGGGTGCGGTTAGAGTCTCCCCCGCCGCCGATTTCGCGTTGAGGCCGGTCAAGCTCACCTCAATTTCGGCGGGTTGATTGGGATCGAGATTGGTGAACGCCAGCCAGAGTTTACCTGCTTTGTCTTTCGCAGCAATGGCATCGACCCTTGGTAACTTGATCTCGCCGTGCGTGTAACTTCCCGCTGCGAATGTGACCGGCACAAAAGTGGAGTCCTGGAAAGGCACGTACATTTTGAAGACGTAATAAGTCGGCGTCAGGACTATTTTCGCTTTGTCCGTCAGGACCATCGCTTGGAGCACATTGGCCATCTGCGCGATGTTGGCCATGCGAACGCGGTCGGCGTGACGCGCAAATATATTAATGTTCAGCGCGGCCAAAATGGCATCGCGCAGGCTGTTTTGCTGGACCAGGAAGCCGGGATTGGTGCCCGGTAGCGGAGCGTACCACGCGCCCCATTCGTCCACCACCAGTGCAACCTTCTTTTGCGGGTCGTACTTGTCCATTATGGCCGAATGCTTGTTGATTAGATCGTCCATCTCCAAAGTTGACTTGAGGATTTGCGCGTACTCCGTTTCTCCAAAACCTACGGATGCAAACGAGGGCGGCCATTTCACCAGTGTGTAGGAATGCATCGAAAGGCCGTCAATATCCCAGCTCCACGTATGCTTCTGGTATGCCTTCATGACAGTGTCTGTCCATTCGGTCCACCTTGGCTCGCCCCCGCCAGGGCCCACTGCGATCTTCAACATCTGTTGTTTGTCTTGCTGGACGGGATTGAAGTTTCTGACGAAGCGGCTATAGATCTTGAGCTGACTCAGATAGTAGTCCGGGGTCATGTTGCCACCACAGTCCCAGCTTTCATTGCCAATGCCCAGAAAGGCAACTTTGTAGGGAGCGGAATGTCCGTTGGTAGCCCGCTCTTTGGCTAATGTTGTAGGTTGAGCAGTCGTCAGATATTCCAGCCACTCTGCCGCTTCCCGCGGAGTGCCGGAGCCGACGTTTACGGAGACATAGGCTTCCGCTCCAATCTGTTCAAGGAAGTCCATGAATTCATGAGTCCCAAAAGTGTTGGGTTCGATCACGCCACCCCAATTGGGATTGAGAGTGACCGTTCGTTTGTCGGCAGGACCGATTCCATTGCGCCAGTGGTACTCGTCTGCGAAGCATCCCCCTGGCCAGCGAATGTTTGGCACACGAATGGCCTTCAGCGCTTCAACGACATCGTTGCGAATGCCGCGTGTATTGGGAATTGTCGAGTCGGGCCCGACCCACATTCCTTCGTAAATTCCGTGCCCGAGATGCTCCGCGAACTGGCCGAAAATATTGCGGTCGATTTTCGCGCCGGCCGTTGACGCATCGACTGACATTTCAATTTTCTGCGCGTAAGCAAGAGGCGCGCCCGCGCCGATCTCCATCAGAATGAGGCCGAAAAATAGCGCGTGCGTGAGGAACGCGCGTAGGGGAGACAGAACCATGCGCGGTAGGACAGAACGAAGTCCAATGCTTGGGCTTCTTGTGGACGAGATAATCATTCTTGTTCTCCATAGCTGGATGGCGTCCGTCTTGGCATCCGGGCCGGGCGCACGCCGTGGCATTCGCTCATCCGCGGGTCACCTTCGCTCGCGAACAGTCGAGTCGTTGCGATCCGAGACGTTTCATTTGGAACCTGTGCCTTTCACTTCGTGGTATACCGCGTAGCGTTCGTGGACAATGCTTGACAGTGGAACAAACGTGGCAGCTTGCGATTGTCTGGCAGTCCGGAAAGTAAGTTTGTTTGCGGAAGGTTCGAGCCAGTCTGACGGGTCGTTGGGTTTTCCTTTGAACTGCAGATCAGGAGAAGCTTCCTGCTTCTCATCCGCCGCGAAGTGCCGGTACCACCGATCGTGAGGCTCCTCCTCGAATCGTGCGGCCATCACCAAAGGCCCGTACATCACCGCCTGTAAACTGTCCTTGTCAGGGAGGGGCGCCGCATGCAGGTACATAGGCAGATTAAGTTCAATGCGGTCGCCGTTCTTCCATGGACCACGAAGGACCAGATAGCTGCCCGGTGCGGCGAAGGCAGGAACGGATCGTCCATTTACCTTGACGTCTCCTGTCTTCGCCCAGTATGGGATTCGCAGTTTCAGATTAACGTCAACCGGTTTGGCCGTTGACACCACCAGCGTGGTTCCCTGTTCCTCGGGAAAAGACGTCTGTTGCGTAAGACGGAAACCTTTTTCCGGCCAATTCAACTCGGAAGCGATGTACAAATTGATGAAGACCGCGTTGTCGTCGTGGAAATAAATCGTGTCCGTCAGTTTTGCGAACTCCTCCGCGGCTGTTCCATTGCAGCACCAGAAGGAGTCGAAGGGCTTGGCGTAGATCTTGGAATAACCGCTGCCGAGAGGCAGATAGTAGACACTCGTGCCAGTTTCCGGGTCGATGGTGCCAAGACGATGGTTGAACAGTGTCCGTTCGTAGTAATCCATGTATCGGGCTTGCGGCGACCAACGGAATAAGTGCCGCGTCAGTTTCATCATGTTGTACGCGCAGCAGTCTTCAGTTGTGTGCGGACTCAGCTGCGTGGACAGGACTCCGGGTTCCGTTCTCCAGGTTTCGAAATTGCTAGTGCCACCGGTGCAGTAGGATCGCTCGGTGGTGACTTCATTCCAAAAGTAGTCGGCAATGTTCCAGTAGTATTTCTCTCCCGTTAGTTCATAGAGTCGAGCCGCCGCAATCACCTGCGGAATGTGCGTATTGACATGCAGCCCCTTCAGCTCATCGCGATGCGCCGCTAAGGGCTCGAAGAACCCTTTCTTGTTAAACCGTTTGGCCAGGTTCAGATAATCTTGCTTTCCGGTAACAGCATAGAGATTGCAAAGGATTTCTCCCATACCGCCATATTCCACCAGAAGGATACGCTGCATTTGCTGCTCACTGAGCGGATCGCTCCAGTTTTGCACCCACTGTGCCATCTTTTCGGTCGTTTCCAGCGCTTGCTCGTTCCCAGCAAGCGTGTACATGTCCAAGTGACCGGCCATGATCTTGTGAATCGTGTAGAAGGGAGCCCAAACATTCACTCCATCGCGCAAACGGTCAAAATATTCCTGAGGAAACGCGCTGAGATAACCGTTTTTGTGTTGCGCCTGACATTTCGCAAGCTCCGCAACCATGAGATCGCCGTTGTGCTTGAGTTCTTCGTCCCCCGAACTGGCAAAGGACATCGCGCACGCCGATAGGTAATGGCCCCCAACGAAATGACCGCGCAATTCACAATCCGGTTTTTCCCAGTCACCCAAAGGCTCAGCCGAAGAGGGAAGCCCGGCGGTCAGGCGGAAGGTGTGCAGTAACCTGGCGGGAGGCAACGTCTTGAGGTAGCCGCGATTGGCCTCGGCCGCCGCACTGAAAGTACCCGGGGTGAGCCGGACGTTTTTCATCGAAAACGGAACCGCCTCAACCTGCACCCTCTCTCGGTTGAGTGAGTCCGATGCCTCGGCGGATTGATTGCGTGTCTCGCCCTGAAAGGCGAGAGCATGTTTCGAGGTGAACACTGTTGCGGCAGCGGTGGCGGCGGCTACAAACTGACGGCGATTTATCTTCCTCACAACAAACTCCTTAACCGCCACCCGACAATATGCTCGTCTCCCTCAGGTTTAACCACCGTCCCCCCCACATCGCATAGCTGCAGCTACCTGCAGTCCTTCCGAGAACAAAGATTCTTACTGAAAAACGGAATCACATGATTCTGGAAACGGTCAGCCACCTTGCTCGTGTGCGTCCCTTGGTAAACTTCAAAACTGTTCGCAATTCCATACGCATCAAGAGCATCGTGCAGCTTTCCTGAATCCACTCGTAAACCATCCTGATCACCCACATCGATCGAGATGGCCCGGTACTGGCGCAAATTTCCGATGTACTGATCCAGAAAAGCGAGCGGCGCATTCGCCGCCCATTTTGAAAGAACGTCAGACTGGACTTCCCCGTCTTTCATGGGAAGGTCAAGGTAGAGCGGCGGGTTCTTCGGATCAGGTGACCAAGCCGCTGCCGTCGCAAGCTGAGCTCGCTGAAAAAACCCGAGGGTTACCGAATCCTCCGGCGTTTTAACAGCCTCGAGTGCTTTCTCATCTTCCGGTTTCAGCGATCCTGGTGCGCGGGGGGACAAACAACACGGGCTCATAATGTAGATGCTCCCGAACACATCGACATGCTTCATGCCAATGCGGGTCGCGCCGTAGCCACCCATCGAATGGCCAACAAGACCCCGGCTAAGTCGATCTGGAATGGTTCGGTAATGAGCGTCGATGAACGCAACTAAATCGTGCGCAATGAAGTTCTCAAAATCTCCGGTAGTAATCGAGCTCGAATACATCGAACCGTTGTGCACGGTCTTCGAATCAGGCAGCACGACGATCATTTCCATGCTTCCCTGAGCGAACGCGCCCTCTATCGTTTGCGGCACCAGTATTTCGTGCGTCCACTGTTCGGCGCCTATAGAGTAACCGTGCAAAGCATAGACGACCGGATAACGCCGGGATTTCTCCCTGGCATAGCTCGGCGGCAAGAAAACAAATACGTCGCGACTGACGGCATTTCCCTCTAGATTGCCTTCTAAGGACCTTCCGTGAACTTTAATGCGTTCCACGCTTACCTTCTTGGCACCGGGAACAACTGGGGGCACTTCGGTCTGCACCTGTGCTGCTAACGAAGAGCCCAGAGAAGCTGTAACCACAAGCATCACCATACGAACGAATTTCGTTAGTATCATCGATACCTTTCTGGAAAGATCTCACGATGGCCGATCGCCATGGACCTCTGCCGCTGAGGCTCACGTGCTGGCGAGCTGAAGCCTGTTCAGACCGATGTCCTCCTTGAAGTTATCGATAACTGTATCGAAGATTGCAAAGCCTAGCGAGTCTATTCAATCAGCGTTCTCGAAGTTCGGTCTTGCAGATTGAAAAGTCGGTGGTGGCTCGGAAAGGGGGCAGAAAAAGCTATTTCGCGCCTTCACTACCTGTGCCGTTTCGTCCTGGGAAAATGAAGAGCTCGACGAGCATCCTCACTCGCTCTCTCTGACGGCTGTGGGGTTGTTTCACGGGCAGGGCTCCAGGTCAGAGGGTTCTGTCGGAACCGTTTTGGGCGAGCCTTCACGGTATCGCCGAGCTCATGCATAACGCTATTATCACGATCTACGCAAAGGAGGCGACAATGGAACCTTTTAACTCCGCGCGTACACGTTCCGCTGTTCGGGATTATGGCCCACGGGTTCCGGCCGCCAAGGAGAATCCCGATCCGCGGTGCTTCGTGCTGGCTTCTTGTGCGGCAAGCGAGGATCCTAGCGAGGTCGCTCGGCGGTACAGGCAAAACACAGAATTCTCTGAGGACATCAGAAACTTAAATGTTTCGAAGATCGTTGGCGTTGAATCCGCAATTCTTATGCCTCCAGCAAGTTCTCGGCTCAAGTGACGGAGAGAAGGAAAAAACAATTGAACACAACAACGAGCTTAGATAGTTCGACTTTGAGGAGGAATTCGCTGCTCTTCTGGTGCACTCTCGTGATACCGGTAGCTATCATCGGCATCGGCATCAACTTCATACTCAACCCGGTTGGGGCCTCAACTGCCTACGGCATCCCGATCCACGACCCCGCTGCCTTTCCTTTTATGTGGGTCAAGGGAATTCGCGACATCTTTTCGGGTCTCGTAGTGCTAACGTTCCTCTTTAGGGGAGACCGGCGCACCACCGCAATACTGTTCGCCATTGCAATTTTCATCCCGGTCGGCGATGGGCTCGTCATTCTGAGGCATCTTGGGTTTGCGCCGCCCATCTATATTCACTGGGGAACCGCGCTTTACATGTCGATTGTTGCCGGCTTTCTTCTGAGAAGGAAAGCCGCCTGACGCATGCCTGGGCGTAGCTTAGGGGGAACTCATGATGGAACCTGAATCGAGCGGACACCAAGACGCCATAACAAACCAAAGGAGATCCACGATGGACCAACCAATATCGCACTATCCTCCGCTTGCTGCAGATGACCTCGGTCGCAGTCTGACTCTTGCCAGGATGGATGAGGAGGCAAGCCTGCCTCATATCGGATTGGTTGGCGACACGTACACCATCACCGTCACTGGGGCGGCAACTGCCGGAAGATTCTGCGTTATCGACATGCACATTCCGCCCGGAGGAGGCCCTCCTCTACATCGGCATCACTTCGAGGAGACCTTCATCCTTTTGGAAGGTGAAATCGAGGCCACGTTCCGCGGCAAGAAAACGACTGTGAAAGCAGGCGACACTGTCAATATCCCTGCCAATGCACCTCATCGTTTTCATAATATTTCTTCCAACGCTACTCGGCTTCTCTGCATCTGCTCCCCTGCCGGCCTCGACGAGTTTTTCAAGGAAGTCGGAACGCCAGTTGCCACTCGGACAACGCTGCCTCCAAAACTCGATGAAGCGCAGCAGGCAGCGTTCATAAAGAAAGTGATGGCCATCGCGCCGAAGTACGGGACAGAGATACTCAAAGAGGCGTCGAACAATGGCTCCGAAGACCATCGCTGAAGAGCGGCCTTGCTAGCAGCCTTGACCGACTCGACGCCTCCGATTAGGTGATTTAGCAAATTCCGTGTTGCTGGAAGGCGTGGTTCTTGTCTCTATAATAGAAACCCACCTGACACATCGATGTCCTGGGCGGTTACCCAACCAAAATTATCGGACAGCAAGTCGACGATGACCTTCGCCACGTCTTGCGGCGTACCAATTCGTCCAAGAGCAGTTTGATCCGCCAGCGGTTTGATGTACTCAGGGTGTTTATCGAAGACTCCGTTTCCGATATTGCTATGGATCGGGCCTGGGGAAACTGCGTTCACGCGTATCTGTCGTGACGCGAGTTCTTTGGCCAGATAACGCGTCCAGGATGACAATGCCGCCTTCGACGGGCCGTACGCTGAATATCCCGGAGGAGCAATTCTGCTCGATGTGCTTGCGTTGTTGACGATTGCGCCGCCATCTTCCATGAAGGTGACCAATTCTTGTGTTAAGAAATATGGGCCTCTGAAGTTCGTGTCGAATATCCGGTTGAAGTAATCCTCGGTCACCTCCGTGAACATCATCCCGCCGCCAATACCGCCGTTGTTCACGAGGTAGTCGAACGTCTTTCTTTCCCAGATTTCGTCCAGTGCGTTTTTGGCAAGCTGCGCGAAATCTTTGAAAGACGACTTCCGGCTCAGATCGAGCTTCATCGCTGCGGCCCGGCCCGGGCTTTGTTTTTCGATTTCGAGGACCAGAGCGTCGGCTCCCTTCTTGTCGGAGTTGTAGGTGAGAATGACCCCGATTCCGCGTTTTGCAAGTTCCAGTGCAGTGCTTTTCCCGATTCCGTTACTTCCTCCTGTGACGATTGCTACTTTCTTGTTCATTGCTCCTCCTTGGGGCACTCGTTCTAGTGACAAGCTTGGCGGGTTTTTGCTTCCAACTGAAGACCGGATCGTGCCAATTCATTGCCTAAAAGTGCCGTTGCGGGTGCAGGGAAATTGGAGATTCGGCTGTTTCAGGACACGTAGAACGCCCAAAAATACTCTTGCGTGGTATAAGGAGAGAATGCGGGATGCATTAAACGAAATCGCTCGTCTGGCTGATAAAGCTACGACGGTGCCTACAACCACTGAACTGCCCGGAGTCCTGACCATCAAGGGTGAGGTGCCGGAACACCAGCTCGCAGCAATTTACGAACCCATGATTGGTTTCATTGTTCAGGGAAGAAAAACGATTTCGATTGGTGGCGACATCGTAGAATTGAAAGCTCCGGCTTATTTTGTAGTTCCCACGGATCTCCCTGCGACCGGACGCGTGCATCAAGGTCCCAATGGGCTTCCGTATTTATCCGTAGCTCTTCGGCTGAACCACAATGCCCTGGTGGACTTGCTGAAAGACCTTCCTCACGATTTCTCGAACGCGAAAAAGTCCATGCAATTCTCCGCTTGCCCCGCCACGACGGAATTTGTCGACTCGTGGCTACGAATGTTGCGCCTCCTGAGGACGCCGGAACACATTCCGGCACTTGGTCCCGTCTATGAACGCGAAATTCTGTATCGGGTGCTTCTTGGTCCACAAGGATGGCGCCTTCGAGAGATTTGCTCTTCGGGAGGAAAGGCCGCCGGTATACGGCATGCGATTCAGTGGATCCGGGAAAACTATGGGAAAACGATCGATGTAAAAAGAATCGCGGCAAAGGCGGCGATGGGTATCACCACATTCCATCGTCGATTTAAGCAGGTCACGGGCTTAAGCCCCGTCCAGTTTCAAAAACAGTTGAGACTACTTCAGGCGAGAAAGCTTTTGGCATTCAGCGGTCACTCCGTCTCAGACGCCGCCTATACGGTTGGCTATGAGAGCCCTTCGCAGTTCAACCGTGAATACTCGAGATTCTTCGGTGCACCGCCCGCTCGTGATGCTTCGAGACTGAGGCAGAGTGCTTAGAGGGAATGTCTCAAAGCAACAACTGAATCTTGTCAAACTGTTGAGCCCAACCCATCTTCAACAGGGGGTATGCGATCAGGGGAACGCCTACTTCGGTGACAGTCACTCCGGCCTTCCCCCCAGATTCACTGAATTCAACGATAACGGTGATCTCGTCAGGCCACTGCCCGGGAACCGATACTTGCGAGCCGGGAGTTACTATCCCGTTCTCGTTAGCGAAAGACATCGTTGACACGATTTTCTTGTCTGCGACGACTTGCTTGTAGGTTCCAGTGTTCCAAAACATCCTTCCCTGCTCAGATTTCATCGCCCAAAGATAGTTGCCACCCCCTCGCACGTCGTTCCGAACGACGAGTGCGGTATAGCTCTTGGGCCCCCACCATTTCTCAATAGCGTCCGCATCGTTCCAGACCTTCCATACGTCCGCTACGGAGGCGTTGAAGGTACGTTCCATGCGGACAGTCGTGTGGTACTTCCATGCACCGAGGACCAACAGGGCTACCATCAAGGTGACACTGCCCGATATTTTGTAAATCATGCTGAGCCTCCCTCTATTCGGCCATGACATCTCTCCCCAGCTGGTGAGTCCTAGACCATTCCATCCAGCCGAACGTAGCTCGCTTCCATTCCACGTTCCATACCTGTAGCAAGCATCGCCGCGCGCGTCTTACCATCGGGCAGCGTCATTCGCATGGTCATCAGTGTTCCTGCGCCGTCGGCTTCAAATCGCGTTTCAATATGGTTGTCTGGCGTGGGATCCGGCAGGTGCATGCGCTCGACATGTACGATCCTCTTATAAGGGTCCAACTCCAAGTATTCGCCAGTGATGTGAAATCCACCGCCTTTGCCATTCGTCCATTCGTACCGGAACTTGCCACCGGCTTTCGCCTCGTTGATGCAGACCGGCATTGTCCAACCTTCCGGGCCAAGCAACCATTTCTGGATTAATTTCGGATCGGTATGGGCGCGGTACACGGCTTCTGGAGGCGCAGTGAAGCGCCTTGTCACAATCACGTGGGTATCTCCCTCGGTCTTCAGCGTCATCTTGCTCATCGCTTTTCTCCTCTCTTGTGTTTTTCCATCCCGGCCAGAACTTCGTCCAGTCGGTCGTAGTTTGCCTCAAGGGCTTTTCGCAGCATGGCGAGCCATCGGTCCATCGCTTCGATACCCGTTTTTGCGAGCCGACGAGGGCGCTTCGCACCCTCGACTCGGCGAACGATTAGCCCCGCATCTTCGAGCACTTTCAGGTGCTGGGAGATTGCGGGTTGCGTCATCTCGAACGGCTCTGCCAATTCATTGACGGTGGCCTCCCCTTTGGCAAGGCGGGCAAGAATCGCCCGACGCGTCGGATCGGCCAAAGCAGAGAAAGCAGCATCAAGATCATGCATAACTTATTACTTATATAAGTATAAGCTTATTGTCAAGCAGGATTTCGCCCCATTCACGAAAAATCATGGAAAGGCGCGCTAACCTCCAGTTTTGACGGGTCTTGTCCCACGGCCGATTTTGTTGTTCGCCATCAGAGGATGGCGGGAAGGGTCGGAGCGGAAGCCGACGAACTGGAAATAAGTTCGCTAAACGGTGATTGAAACCGTCGTCTTCGAGGACAAAAATAATCTCCAGGCGGAGTTCGAGGAGATCGCAATTACCAGAACCCCGGGAGAAGTTTCCTCTTGGGACTGTCGTAGTCGCTGAGGTTGACAAGCGCGATTCTGCCCTGCTCTTATCGTTTATCGTTTGCGAATTGTAGCAAGGCTGTTGTTTCCTACTATCGCAATCGTTGGTCATCCCAAAATAGATCGCACCCGTCGTAAGCCGGAGTCCTGATGAAGCTGAGATTGGCCCTGTTTTTGTCTTCTAGCCTGCTGTTCTGTTACTTGTCGTCCTTTTCGTTGAACGCGCAGGAGGAGCCGGAGGCGCGGTTGAGAGTGACGACGTCTCCGGCGGTACTTGCGGCTAAGCGTGCGACGCCGGAGTTCGGACCCAATGTAATGGTCTTCGATCCGTCGATGTCATCACAGGCGATCCAGAAGCGGATTGACGCAGTGTATGTGGCGCAGGAGCACAACGAATTTGGACAGCAGCGGAACGCGCTGCTATTCCTGCCGGGAGACTATTCGGTGGACGTGCCGGTAGGCTTTTACACGGAAGTGATGGGGCTGGGCGCATCGCCCGATGCAACGCGGATTACGGGCAACATGCATGCGGATGCGAATCATGAGCACAATAATGCGACGACGACTTTCTGGAGAGCTGCGGAAGGACTCTCGATAAAGCCAGCCGGGGGCACGATGCAGTGGGCGGTCTCGCAGGCGGTGTCGTTACGGCGCATGCACGTGCGTGGCGACCTGGTATTGCACCAGAATCGCGGCTGGGCGAGCGGCGGCTGGATGTCGGACTCACTGGTGGACGGGAATGTCGACTCCGGCAGCCAGCAGCAGTGGATCTCGCGCAACTGCGACTGGAAGAGTTGGACAGGTGCGAACTGGAATATGGTGTTTGTCGGTGTGGTGCATCCGCCGGAAGGCGCATGGCCCTCGCCGCCCTACACGAAGGTCGCGCATACACCAGTAGTGCGTGAGAAACCGTTTCTGCAGGTGAATGCTGCGGGCGAGTTCAGCGTCCGGGTTCCGGAGTTGTACAAGGATAGCGTCGGGATTACGTGGCGCGACGGGGAAACGCCGGGAGTGACGATTCCGATTACGCGGTTTTATATTGCCCGGTCGGATGTGGATACAGCCGAGACGATCAACAGACAGCTTGCCAAAGGCAAGAACCTGATTCTAACGCCGGGGATCTATGAACTGGCCGCTCCGATTCGCGTGACACGACCGCATGCGGTGGTGCTGGGACTGGGGTTTGCTACGCTACGTCCGATGAAGGGCACGGCGGCGATGACGACCACCGATGACGACGGGATCGAGATTGCGGGGCTGCTCTTTGATGCGGGGCCGAGCGAGTCTTCAGTACTGCTAGAGGTGGGTCCGGAGGGAAGCCGGGCGCGCCATGCGAACGACCCGATCACGCTGCACGATGTTTTCTTTCGCGTGGGTGGCGCGGGCGTGGGCCGGGCCAAGGTGAATTTGAGAATCAACAGCAACGATACACTGGTGGACCATACGTGGATCTGGAGAGCCGACCACGGCGCCGGAGTGGGCTGGGAGCTGAATACCAGCGATAACGGGCTGGTGGTGAATGGAAACCAGGTCACCATCTATGGCCTGTTTGTCGAGCATCACCAACAATTCCAGGTTCTGTGGAAGGGCAATGGCGGACGAACGTATTTTTATCAGTCCGAGATTCCTTACGATCCTCCGAACCAGGCGAGCTACACGAGTGCCCCGGGGGTAAACGGCTGGGCCTCGTACAAAGTGGCGGATGGCGTGACGAAGCATGAGGCGTGGGGGCTCGGCGTGTACAGTGTCTTCATCTATCCGAATGTCGGGCTGACTCGGGCAATCGAGACGCCGAAGAGCCCGGAAGTACGGTTCCACGACATGATCACCGTGGCGCTCGGCGATCACGGCGCGATCAAGCACGTGATCGATGACACGGGCGAAGCAACCGCAATACATCCTCGTGTGACACCGAAGGTGACGGACTTCCCCTGAGTGCCGCGCTCGCGCTGGCGCGGCATTCGCGGGACGGGCAACG
This sequence comes from Candidatus Acidiferrales bacterium, assembly GCA_963723725.1. Taxonomy (GTDB): domain Bacteria; phylum Acidobacteriota; class Terriglobia; order Acidiferrales; family UBA7541; genus Acidiferrum. The sequence continues at coordinate 180,987 of CAVRSA010000001.1, read as the reverse complement.
TCTGGAAGATGCAAAAGCCTCATGGAAACAGGCCGCCGGGATTCGATCACGGGACGTCGGCGAGACCCGTGAATCCAGAACCAGGAAGGCCACCGCGAATGTTCGTTGCGAGCGCGTTTCCGAAGACCAATTGTCTGCGCTGACTGCTGAAGACGGTCAATAAGTGCATCAGCCTGGCAGCGCCAATTGAGGAAGAGGTGCCTTATTGATTCAATTTTGGAACTTATACCAAGTATGCTTCTCTCTTCGGATGAACGAGGCTGCCGCACCCTACCCTAAGCAGAGGCCGTATTTATGACTCAGAATTTCGCCGCAATTATCATCGGTGGTACCGGACAAGTTGGTGGTGCAGCGGTCGCGGAACTGCTTGCAATTCCGGAATGCCGAGAAGTGGTGATGGTCACCAGAAAGCCCATTGCGGCGCGATCGCGGGTGCGCAACGTCGTTCTTAATACCGACGCTACTGATTTTGCCGAGCGCACTGCCGCCCTTGCCCGCGAGGTCTTAAGCCAAGGTCCTGCGAGCGCTGTGAGCTGTGTAGGTGTCGGTTCAGGATCGATGCGCTGGAGCGAAGAAGAATTGAAACGACTTGAACTCGGCGTCGTCGGCGCATTTGCGCGTGGCTGCCATGACGCCGGAATCGCCCAGTTTTGCCTGCTCTCTGCGGTAGGAAGCACAGCCCGCAGCCGGTTTCGATATGTCCGCGTAATGGGCATGAAGGAAGACACCGTGCGCAACATCGGTTTTACTCGCCTCGCCATCTTTCGCCCCGGCATCATTGTAGGCAACGCTCATACCCCAGCCTGGGTCGGTTGGTTGGGAAACCTCGTGCCCGGGCCGTTCGGCAATATCGATCAGCGAATTCTCGGTCGCGCAATCGCCGCAGAGATAGCTCTCTACAGCCGAGAGGCCGGCGAAGTTATTCGCGAAAATGCCGCAATGAAAAAACTCGCTGGTGACTTTAGAATTCCTGCGTAGGTCTAGGCTAAATTGATCACGAGAGATAAAACCGGACGGGCGAGCGATCGCCGACATTTTGCTAGCTACCCATCGGCGGTTCACCTCTTCGGCATTCCCCATCAACGTCACCTGGGTTCGGTGTATTCAGACTCTTCTCGCCGTTTCCTAAAGCCCTCGGGAAGGTGCATTGCCACGAGGTTTGGCGAGGGCCAGTCTTTTTCGAAGTTCTTCGTTCTCTTTTTGTAATTCCTGCATTTGCTTCTCGACAGGTTCTAGAACATCGCGAATTTCTTCTTCGGTGTACCGTGGGATAATGTGTTGCTGGCAATTCCAGTCAAACGCTTCAATGCGGATCACATAGACTCGTTCCGTTACAGCTCCGTATTCCGGATCGCGGACTTTGGGTAACCAGTCCTTCGCTTTCTCTCCTTCGAAGATTTCGACTCGACCCAGAAGTTTCAGACGCAACTGCCTGGGATAGTCAACCAGGATGAGCGCGACACGATTGTCGGTCAGCAAATTTCCGGTGCTGATGTACTGCTTGTTTCCGCGAAAGTCGGCGAAGGCAAGTGTGGTGTCGTCGATCACCCTGAGAAAGCCTTTCGGGCCCCCTCGATGTTGAACATAGGGCCATCCACTTTCACCGAGGCTCGCCATATAAAACGTGTCGCGTTCACGAAGGTATTCCTTCTCCTCGGGGCCAAGGCCGCCTCGCATGTTTCCGCGTTGTTCGAGCCGCTCGTATTGCCGGCGGCTCCCGTAGCGTTCCTGCAGTGCTTTTACGGTCGGAGTGAAGACGAGTGAGCCGAAACTGTTGGTCATGGGAATCCTCGGGAAGGGTGGGTCGGCTCAATAACCGGCCCGCAGACATTCAAAGAGTTTAGCGTGTGATTTTATGCTTTGTGAGAAATGTTTTGATGTGGTTGGCAATTTCTTCGCCGTGTGTTTCGATGGCAAAGTGGCCAGTGTTGAGAAGATGCGTCTCGAGATTCTTGAAAATCCATCCTAGCACTTCAAGTTGCCGGTTTCGGGTTCCCCAGGCACTCTTAAAAAAGGACCGGCCTAACACCTGCAGCTGAATCGAAACACAGTGTGCTTGTCTGAGATCTACAACTTTGAAACGTCTGGGCTTTCTCGCGCAAGGAAGCGCACTTGGCGGTTCTCCTTGCTATCTGAGTTCACGAGGACGAGCAAATCTGGCGGAAAGCCGATTCGCTGGCCCAACGCTTTCTCCATTAGGACGAAACGCAGAAATCGGATCAATTGAACGATGGTATTGCCGATACCTTGGTATTGAGGGCCCCCGTGGAACAGGGTGCGCACCACTCTGTGCCCGCCACACGCCTAATCCATAATTTGCTCTTAATCGATACCATCGTCCAATTGCCTCGGTTTGACACCTTTGTTCTGATGCGTTCTGCACATGCGAATCAATCCGGTATGGGCGAACAGAAAAACTCCTCAGGAGGGCATTATGGCCAAACGCAGTGTTACCGCAGCGCGAGGCCAAGGGGAGAGTTTTCAGGGTATTCGCTCCAGAGTTAGAAGCGGCATGCCGGCCTCCGCCATCCGATCCAGATACAAAGCTGTGCGGTCGACGACGAGCGCTCTTGCCGCGAATATTTCTGCTGAAGACCAGATGGTTCAGTCGTGTCCGGAGGCCAGCCCGATGAAATGGCACCAGGCACATACCACATGGTTTTTCGAGACGTTCGTGCTGCGTCCCTTTCTGACGGATTTCAAACCTTATCGCGAAGAGTTTCGTTGGCTTTTCAACAGCTACTACAACTCGCTCGGCGAAGAGATTCCGGAGAAAGGCCTGCGTTCGGTCTTCTCCCGTCCCTCGCTCGATGAAATTCTCGCTTTCCGCACACACATCGACCACGCGATGGACAGATTTCTTTCAGGTGACGTTGAGGGGGAAGTGGCGCGCCGCACCGTGCTGGGCTTGCAGCACGAGCAACAACACCAGGAGCTCGCCTTGACCGACATCAAGCACGCCTTTTTCTCTAATCCGCTGCACCCTGACTACATTTCGAGGCCGCTCTATGACTGTACGGAGCCTCCGACCTCGCGACTGGGCTGGCACAACTTTGATGGGGGTCTGGTAGAGCTTGGCTACCCGCTAGAAGCTGCTGATCCTCTCGATTTTTGTTTTGATAACGAAACTCCGCGCCACAAGGTCTATCTAGAGCCCTTCCGGATCGCAAACCGCAAAGTCACCTGCCGCGAATACCTGGAATTCATGTCGGATGACGCGTACACGCGGCCCGAATACTGGCTCTCTGAAGGCTGGGACAACTTGAAGCGGGAGGGATGGAAGGCGCCTCTCTACTGGAGGCGTGACGCCACTGATAAGACCGGCTGGCACGTGTTCACGCTGAGCGGTTGGCACGGACTCTCCGCGCTGCTGGACACGCCGGTGTGCCACATCAGTTTTTTCGAGGCCGATGCGTTTGCACGTTGGACAGGTCACCGGCTTCCAACCGAAGCGGAGTGGGAATCCGTCGCCGGCCAAACCTTGCCGCAGGGAAACCTGCTTGAGACGGGAAGGCTTCACCCGGTCGTGGCACGAGGGGTGGGCATGCAGCAGCTTTTCGGTGATTGCTGGGAATGGACGGCCAGCGCCTATACCGGTTATCCAGGATACAGACCTCTTCCCGGTGCCCTCGGTGAGTACAACGGTAAATTCATGTCCAGTCAAATGATTCTGCGCGGAGGATCGTGTGTTACCCCTGCGAGTCATATTCGCGCGACGTATCGGAATTTCTTTCCACCAGCAACTCGATGGCAATTCGCCGGGATTCGCCTGGCGAACTGAAAGGCTCCGTGCACATGGCGACCTACTCTCGCGTAGTTGACATCGAGCGCACCGCAACAGTGGACGCGCGCCGAGCCCTGACCCACGAAGTTCGGCGCGGCCTGCTCAGGCGCCCACGCTCGCTCTCACCCTGGATGTTCTACGATGCAGAGGGATCGCGTCTCTTCGAACGCATCACGGCGCTTCCCGAGTACTACCCCACGCGTACGGAGAGAGAGATCCTGGCGAAACACGCGGATTCGATCGTTGCCGCGCTTCGCACCGTGCGATCGCCGTTGCGCCTGGTTGAGTTGGGTGCTGGCACAGCCGCGAAGACCGTCATTTTGCTGGAAGCTGCTTTGCGCATTTCGGACGATGTCTCGTACCTGCCAGTCGATGTCTCCTCCGACGCTCTCGAGTGTGCCTGTCAAAACATCGCCTACGCGTTGCCGGAGGTGCGGATAGAACCGATCGTCGAGAACTACATAACCCATCCACTACAGCTCGAACCGTTCGAGGGCACAACACTCGCGCTCTATATCGGCACAAGCATCGGCAACTTTTCGCCTGACGAAGCGCGAATGATCCTGCAAAATCTGGGTTCCCAGCTGCGAATCGGAGATGCGCTTTTGCTGGGTACGGATATGGTGAAAGACGAACCCACGCTGCTGAATGCCTATGATGACAGCGATGGTGTCACCGCGGCGTTCAACCTGAATGTCCTTCACCGGTTGAATCGGGAACTCGGCGCCACCTTTGACACCAGTTGCTTCCGCCATCGCGCGATCTGGAATTCCAAGGAGTCTAGGATCGAGATGCACCTCGAGAGTACCGAAGAGCAGCATGTAAATATCGAGCACGCGGAGCTTGCTATACACTTCAAGCGATGCGAAACGATCCACACCGAGAACAGCTACAAGTTCACGGACCAGGGTATTCGAAGCCTTCTCGAAGGCGCCGGTTTCAAGAACCGACAGGACTGGAAAGACAGTTGCGATTGGTACACGGTCACGCTCGCCCGCCTGTGAGGGCCGTTGTGGTGGGGCGGCAAAGCGAGTGCCGGGCGTCAAGCCGTGTGGCCTTCGGCTTTAGTCCTGCGACTTGGTCCAGCGCCCGCCCCACTCCTTATAGAGACTCGTAAGAAACGCCTTCCACGCGGCCGGGGACCGGGAACTAGGGTAAGGTTCGGGGCGAATCGGTCTTTCTGAACTCCAGACGATCTCGAATTGTCCACCTTCGACAATCCTTCCGAGTCGCACCGTCTTCCAGGTATGTTGATTCTCTGAATCGATTCGGACAAGCCCGCTCGGAGCATCGAATTTCTGCTTCCTCAGCGCTTGCCGGATCGCCGGCGTGTCGGTCGTGCCCGCTTCTTCTACCGCCTGGGCCCACAGATGGACGCCCAGATAGGCAGCTTCCATCGGGTCGGCCGTCACGCGCTGGCGCCCATACCGGAGGCGAAATTTCTCGACGAAAATTCGATTCTCCGGGCGGTCGATGCTTTGAAAGTAATTCCAGGCCGCATAATCGCCGAGAGTTTCTTTCGTGGACAGGCTCAGCAACTCAATCTCACCAATACTGAAATAGACAGTGGGAACTTTCTCAGGTGTAATTCCGGCTGCGCGGAGAAGGCGTGTATAGAACAGGTTGGTGTCGCCGACCAGGGAATTGAAGATCACGTCTGCCTTGCTCTTCGCGATGGTACGAACAACCCGTGTTACCTCCCTGCTGTCAGGGAGCACGTACTCTTCGCCGGCAATCTCTCCACCCAACGCCTCGACCTCGTCCCGAATGATCGCGTTAACGGCCCGCGAATATACGGAGTTCCACCCGACCAGAAAGAATCGTTTCTTTCGCAGGAAACCATACGCCCATTGAACGGCGGGGACAATTTGTTGATTGGGCGCCGCTCCGGTGTAAAAGATGTTGGGACACTGCTCCATTCCTTCGTATTGCGTCGGATACATCAACAGGTGATCTTTTTTCTCGACGATCGGGAGCACCGACTTGCGGCTCGCAGAGGTCCAGCACCCGAAGATCGTGCAGACACCTTCTGCAGCAATTAATTTTTCGGCATGGCGGGCGAAAACGGCTTCGTCCGACTGACCATCCACCACCACGGGCACGGCCTCTCTCTCCAGAATTCCCCCTCGCCCATTGATCTCTTCGAGTGCCAGTAGAGTGGCGTCAACGACGGGGGCCTCGGTCCAGGCCATGGTCCCGGTCAGGGAATGGAGAATCCCCACTCGCAACGGCTGTTTTCCTGGCTTCGCGACTGGATGGGCGGCGTCGGCACGAGTACTGGCTGGCGAGGAATCCGTCTCAGGTTCAACGCGAAGCAAAAAGCGATAGCCTCGTGCCGGGACGGTCTCTATATATCGAGGCTTTTTTGCGTCATCCCCCAACGTTTCGCGCAGTTCCCGGATATATCCTCGGAGCAATTCATCACTAACGGTGGTATCGGTCCAGATCTCCTCGAGTAGCTCCTGTTTGAGTACCAGGCGTTGAGCGTTTCGCGCAAGGTAGAGCAAAACCTCGAAAGTCTTTGGCCTCAGCGGGAGCAAGGCGGATCCCCGCCACAGCTGCTCGTTGGCGATGTCGAGCCGAAACGGCGGGAATACAAGTGTGGCGTTTGAGTTCACGTAGCACCAGATCGAGATTCAAGGCCGGCACTTATTCTACGGAAGTTCTACGAAACTTCCACGCTCCTTCTATGGCCCAGGCGACGCTACAGTCGTACCGTCAGGCCATGGTGTACAAAAGGCCGCAGAAGGCCAAAAAGGGGCGAAAGCAGAAACATTCGCTGCCGGAAGCTGCACCCATGCGTCCGGAGCGTGCATTCGTCGTTCAGTTTCGCGAATCCACGGAGTCGGAGCCCGAGTGTTTCAGCGGACGAGTGGAGCACATGATGTCCGGGCAATTCGCGAGCTTTGAGAGCCCTCGAGAGCTGAAGGCGTTCTTTCGGAGAGTCCTCGATCAGCAGCTCGCTGACTCGCAAGAGAAAGCTGGCAAGTCGTGAAGTCTGAATCGATGGAGTTCTAGGACGAGCACCTCAATACAGCCAGTTTTTTCGTGGTTTGCGCATTCAAATGGCCTTCTCTTTTGTCCTCTGCAACGACGAAACATTTGCGAAACAAACAGCGGGAACGGCATCGAACTGATCTTCACTGATCTTCCCGATTGTGTCCCGTTAGCCTCGCGCGTAGAATCAGACCTTTTTCCGAGGTAATCGCCATGCAGCAACGGACCGCGGGGACAGTCAGAGAGCTTTGGCGGTATCCAGTCAAGTCCATGCTCGGAGAGCAGCGAAGCCAGCTGGCCATCAGTGCCCGAGGCAGTCTGGGCGATCGTGCCAAGGCATTGCGCGACCTCAACACCGGGAGAATTGCGAGCGCGAAGAAATTCCCGCGGCTTCTAGATTTCCGCGCGCGGTACGAAGTTGAACCGACGTGCGCCACTCCGGGGCGAATCGAGATCACAACACCGTCGGGTCGGACCATCTGCGCCGACGATCCGGAAGCATCCACGATTATTTCCGATGAGCTTGGGCACCCGGTTCGATTGGAGACCGAACCGGGCAGTCAAGAAATAACCGAAATCATTCGCGAGACTGTATTCGGTGACGTGCCGGTCGACAAATTTAAGCCGGACTGGACGCCCGAGACGATGCCCGATCACTTCAAATTGATGAAGGAATCGTTTTTTGAAATAGGCGCGATCTTTGTGGTCACAAGCGGGTCCGTGGATCATTTGTGCACGCTGCAGGGCGGAGCGTCGAAGATCGATCGGCGACGGTTCCGTCCAAATATTTACATCGAGTCTGGGCCTGCTTGGAGCGGTTTCGTCGAAGACTCCTGGATCGGTGGCTCACTCGAAATAGGCGGAACCGTAAGAATCCAGGAGTTTCAACCAACGATTTGGTGCGTCACCTCAACGCTGGCGCAGGAAGACCTGCCTCGCGATTTGAGCATTCTTAGAACAATCGCCAACCACAATAAGGGGTGCTTCGGCGCTTATGCGGCTGTTTCCAAACCAGGCTTGGTGAATGTCGAAGATCCCGTCATCTTTCTGAATGAAGAAACGGCTGCAGCCGCCAGCGCCTAGTCGCTGGATCGTCAGAACTTATACGCCGTTTCATTGATCGCGTCTGATTAAGTCGTGAGCTTCGGAACTCCGTTTCGCTCAAGGAATCGAACGCCCCCGCCCAGAGTCCCTGCCGGTTTTATAGGCTCTCATTGGATCGGGATAATTCCACGAAAATTCCACGGGAGTTTCACGTTCGTTCTATAGCTAGTCGAAGGACACCTTTGTATCCTCGACCCAATCAAAAACGGAATGTTAGCCGGGTCAGCGTATCGACACGTACCACGAGGTACGGAATAAGGAGTGAGACATGACTTCGGCCACCGTTTCGCAGGAACCTGGGGTGAATTCAACGCACTTGTTTAGCCCCGCTTTGGGGGCATCCGTAATGGCGGATGTCACACCATTCGTGTTTGTTGTAGATGACGACGTTTTGGTGCGCGAATCGCTGCAACTGCTGATCCGCTGCGAAGGCTGGCAACCGAGAACATTCGCCTCCGCACAAGAATTCTTCGCGCGGCCGCCAGTCGTCGCTCCGAACTGCCTTATTCTTGACGTTTCGTTCGCAGGTCTCGGTGGGCTCGACGTGCAGAAGCGCCTCTCGATCGAACGCCCTGATATGCCGATCATCTTAATGACGGGCCACGGTGATGTGCGCACTACGGTATTGGCCATGAAGGCAGGGGCGCTCGAATTCCTCACGAAGCCATTCTCGAACGACGTGATGTTGAGCGCCATCCGAGAGGCCCTGGAACGCAGTCGAATGGCACTGGAGCATAAGGCGCGGATGAGCGTGCTGCGGGATCGCTACGCGTCACTCTCACCTCGCGAACGGCAGGTTATGGCCCTCGTGGCATCGGGTTTGTTGAACAAGCAGGTCGGCTGGGAACTCGGTATCAGCGAGATCACGGTGAAGGCTCATCGCGGCAAAGTCATGCAGAAGATGAGGGCTGATTCTCTGCCCGACCTGGTGAAAATGGCTGGCAGGCTCGGGCTGGCCTGGTTAAAAGCCTGAGAGGGTTTCGCGATCCGGCAATTCCTTTTTCTGCGTCTTGAAATGTAGAAAGCTCGAGCTGGTTCGAAAATCAGGCCGAGCGCCTCGGGCGTGTCGCGGCGAGTATGGTTGCTGGCCGTTCGTCCACGATACGAATGCCCACAGGTAAGCCTCTGTCTCGACGATGCACGCGAAAGCAGCCGCACTTCATGAGCGAGATCAAACGCGGTCTGCAGGGAACAGCGGGTGCGCGACGTCCTTACTTAGCATTCAGGTGGGGCGGTTTAACGCTTCTGGTACGGGTGGAAGATGTAGTCCTTCGCTTTCACAGCCACATGGCATGAATGTCCGCAATCTGCCAGGCTGTTGGGATCGGCCGTGAACTTGTCCGGTCCAGCATCGTAGTTGAACACCGCGTATCCCCACCCGCCGGTTTTCGGAAATCTCTTGCTGTCTTTTTCCATGACAAAGGCCTGCTTGAACACGTCCGGCACATCTACGGCGAAGGGGGCCTCCGTGCTCTTCTTCGGCTTCCATTGGAGTTTTACAATCATAGAGCCCTCGGGGAAAGGCTGGCCGTTGCCCGGAACTCCGGCCTTGTACGCATTGATCATGGTCGGGTTAGCGACGATTACCTTGAGGACTTCATCGGTTCGGGCGGACGAGACCACCGACCAATCCTCGTATCCCTGGAAGTCGGCAAACGCGATTCCGCCCGGCGATTTCAGCGAATACTTGTCCTGCGCGTAAACGGCCGCGGCGACAAGGATGGCGAAGACTGCCAAGAGAGTCGCGATGAAGGTACGCTGGGTGAATCGTTCCCCGGCGATGCGTGTTTTGATCTTCTGCTCTTGTTGCGCTTGCGCTGCAGATTCTGTCCTGTGTTCGGGCATGATGCGTTCTCCCTCAGAAAGCGGGCTTTCTAAACTCGATGGGCTCTCAAGTGATTGCGATTAAGCCAGAGCCAAGGGAGAGAAGCAATTGGACCAAGGTATCGTGCGATACCTCGGCATCGCGATTTCTGGCGCCCATCTCACCAGGGCCAACCCCCCATCATTCGCGAAACATTCGCATCGGCGGTCGATGTAGGTTATGGCTGCGGAAATCCGAACATCAACCACGACTGATTGGCAACCCAATGCGGGTATAGCTTCGTCATCTGATCGAACAACTCCTGATCGGACTTCGCGGTTTTCTGCAACCGATCGAAGTCCTTGAGGTAACGCTTGGTGTCTTCGATCGTCGAGGGAGAGTCGGGCGCTCCAGGCTTCTTGTGACCGGCGACAACAATCGCCGGGTTCAACGCCGCTAAACGGTCTAGCGCCGCGATCCAATTCTTTCGGCTCTCGGGGGTGGTGTCGCCGACATACATGCGGCATTGGTTGTACACAACGTCGCCAGCGACGATTAGACCGATCGATGGAACGTAGAGAGACGTCGAATCGGGACTATCGGTACGGCCCTGCTCGATGATGCGCAACTCTTGACCTTCGAGAGTGAACGTGTCGGCCTCATAGGGCTCGGGAGGAACCAACTTCGTGGCGACTTGCCCAGGAAACATACGGCGGGCTAACCGCTCCACCGTTGGAGTGAAAGACATCTGCATGGCCTTCACCGTCTTGGGTGTTGCTATCGCCCGAGCACGCGGGAAGCGGTCGAGCAGAATGCTAAGGCCGTAGAAGTGATCGAAATGGGCGTGCGTTATGTAGATGGTCTCCAAGTTGCGGTTGTGCAGAGCGATCCAATCAGCGAGAGCCTCGGCCTCAGCCACTGTGCCCATTGCGTCCACGAGCACCGCGTCGTACTCGCCGAATATCAAAGTCGACGTGATCGGGTCAAAGCCGAACGCTTCGCCGAAGGGCTTTGGTCGCTCGCCGACCATAGTCTTTCCCGGAGCCGTAAAAATGTTTACACCAAGCGTGCTCTGTTTCGGTCCATTTGTACCGTCCATCTGGCTATCCTTTTGATGTCAGCGCGAGTCTGTTCGAGCAGAAGATTGGCAGGGGCGCGACGAGGCGTCGGCACCCTATCCGCGCCGAGTGTTAACCGTAGGTCACGGTAGTGCTCTGTCCGATCTCGATAATGTAGCCGTCAGGATCGCGGATGTAGCAGCGTATCTCCCCGTATTTGGGGATCGGTTCCGTGATGAATTCGGCTCCTCGACTTTTCCATAATTCGTAGCATGCCTGAATATCCGCAACGCGGAAATTCATAAAGCTGTTGATGTGATTCGGGTCGGGGACGCTGAGCGTTACCGTCGGCTTATCCGGGGTCGGCCCACCCCCAACGTTCAAAATCATCCAGATATTGGCAAGCTGAAGGTATGCAGGCGCGTTGCCGTCACCCAGGGTCAGAATGCGAGCGCCGAAGACCTTTTCGTAGTAGCGAGCCGATCGCTCGATGTCGGCCACGGTCAGAAATTGCGCGATGCTGATCCCCGCTTTCGGAGGCATCTCATAGCTCTTCTGCTCGACTTGTATGGCGTTCATTGATGGCTCCTTTCGATACGGTGCTCGTTACAAATACGGTGTCCTGGGTTCCCTTCTTATTCCATAAAAAATCAATCGACGCTAGCCAGTGCAGCAGCGATTCCGAATTCGCCGGAACTCTTGCGGAAGCAACTCCACAACCTTGATATCTTCCGCTTCTCGTAATTGCAGAGCCAACCCTCACCCGGCTCAAAGCCGATGGCCAACAGTCGCCGAACAATCTAGATCCCCTTCAAGCCTGGTTTTGGTTGGTGGGGATTCCACTTCACTTTGGCCAGTACTACTGCCGGCCGACTCCTCACCCATGGATTCTCAGCTCCGAGCTCGGCGTTCGCGTGTCACAGCGCCTTTGGCGGAAGCTTCTCTTCTATTCTTTCGAGGATGAATGCCCAAGTCGCGCCAGGATGTTTCCGCGAGATTGACATTGTAGTATTTCGCAGCATTCTCAATGTTGGCGAAGGCCAAAGCACGGTCGGCATCTGAGACGTCGATGACTTGATCGAACCGCGCCACGGCGTTGCGCACATGCTCCGCGTCGGTCAGTGGTTCTTTGCGCTGCTTCGGAAACGCGTAGACGCTGTCCGGTAAGTCGCTCTGCGCCGTCAGCCGTCCGTGTTTCTCATGAGGTTTCCAGGTCGCTTTCGGCATGTATTTGCCATCCTCTCTTTGCAAATTCGGGTGGAGGGCTCGTCATGTGTCGTGAACCCACTAAGGAGGGAATCCGTCCGTCATCCATTTAGCGAATAGTTCAATGCGAGATTGCGGCCAAGGACCTTCGCCGATTGGCGGTGGGGGCGGCATTACCGCTCCACCGATTCCCCGGATGCGATCGTAGATGGCAGTAGCGTGCTTTCTAACGTCATCATAACTTCCCAGGTTGAAGGCCTTGCTCATGCCTCGGATATCCCGGTCGGTAAAGAGTGGGCGAATGTCGGTTTGAAAGCTCGTCTTTTTCGTCATCGCGCCTCACAATCACCGGATTACACGGATGTCGCGGTCGATCATACTCGTCGTTTTCCTCCCGACAGGACTTCTACAATGTCGCCCGTCCAATCGGACTCGACTGCGATCGAGCCATTAGACACGGGGTGCGGCGGCGAATCAATTGGACTATGGTATTGCCGGTATCTTGGTGCCGGTGTACGTGTGGTGTTGAAGTAAGGTTCCGGCTCAAAACGACGCGTCGAACTAGACGCAATTTGCGCACACAAAGTCGCCAGGGCGGCGAGGAGCCGGAGATCACCAACGCTACCCCGTCAAGCGCAATTTTCAAGGCGTTCTGCCTTTCGGCGGCATCTAATGCTACCGACGTATACGAAGTTGTCGCCAATACCATCGTCCAATTGTTTGTTCCCGCGTCTTCTGGTGTGATGGCCCGCTAGGGGCCGGATTCGTTCGGAATGCAGCACAGCAGAAACCAAGGAGGAGGATCATGAAAATACTGATGGTGCTCACCTCCCACGACACACTTGGCAACACTGGACTTAAGACCGGCTTTTGGCTGGAGGAATTCGCAGCTCCCTACTTCGTGTTCAGGGACGCGGGCATGGAGTTGACCCTCGCTTCGCCGAAAGGCGGCCAACCACCCCTCGATCCAAAGAGCGATTTGCCAGAGAACCAGACGCCCGCCATGACGCGGTTCAAGCAGGACCAGGCGGCGCAGAAGGCGCTCTCCCAGACGGCCAAGCTTGCCGATATGAAAGCAAAAGACTTTGACACCGTGTTCTGCCCGGGCGGGCACGGGCCCATGTGGGACCTGGCGGAGAGCGCCGATTCCATCGCTTTGCTCGAGTCCTTCTACAATTCCGGCAAGCCGATCGCTTTGGTGTGCCATTCGCCAGGAGTACTGCGTCACGTCACATACAATGGCGCGCCACTCGTAAAGGGAAAGGCCGTCACCGGCTTCACCAATGGAGAGTAAGCTGAAATGCAATTGACACATGTGGTGCCGTTTTTGGTTGAGGACGAGTTGCTGCGCCTGGGCGCGACCTTTGAGAAGCGTGCGAACTGGCAGCCATTCTTCGTCGTTGATGGTCGTCTCATCACCGGGCAGAACCCCGCGTCATCGACGTCCACGGCTCAAACACTGTTGAGGTTCCTCGGAGAGAAGAGCGCTCACGCTTCTGCTTGAGTTGACGAGCAGTCCCGTTGAAGCCAGTTACGCTAAAGGAGGGTTTATGTCAGCAGAGACGACAGGAACCGCAGCGAGCTCCAGTCGAGCACCACAACCCACGGTAACGAATCCGCTCGATTTTGTGCCCGAAAAAATTCCGTTCGACACTCCTTATGGCCCACCGATATCGCTAGACCGGGCCCTGGCAGTGATTCAAGCGGCGGTGACAGAGGCGAAGAAGCGAAATTGGAAGATGAACATTGCGGTCGCCGATTCCGGCGGCAACCTCGTCGCCTTTCAACGCATGGACGGTGCCATGCTTGCCTCCATTCAGATTTCCGAGCACAAGGCACGCGCCGCCGCGACCTTCCGGCGCCCAACCAAAATATTCGAAGACGGTATTCAACTCATGCAGCTCAATTATCTGCTCGCGTTCGATGGAATCATTGCGTCTCGCGGCGGGATCCCATTGATTGACCAGGGGGCGATTATCGGCGCAATCGGTTCTTCGGGTGGCACGGACTCCCAGGACGAGATCGTCAGCGAAGCGGGCGCGGCGATAATTAACCAGCTCCGGGTTACGAGCAAATAATCTAAATCTCGAGAAAGCGGTGTGCAATCAGCCGCTTTCCAGGACGAACGAAAAGGTAGGTGAAGGACATGACAACTGCAAGTGCACTAACCAAACCCGAACAGATCCGCATCACGCAACGGACGCCCGCCTATTGGCGCGTCACCTTCAACAACCCGCCACTCAACGTGATGGGCCCGGAAATGGTCAAGGAGTTTCAGGGAGTCATCAACGCTCTCGAAGCCGACGACCAGGTCAAAGTGGTGGTCTTCGACAGTGCAGTGGACGACTACTTCCTGAACCACTCCGATTTCACAGCCAAGCTTGAGGACCTGACCTCACTTCCGCCGGGTCCCACAGGCTTGCCTCCCTGGCCGGACTTTCTGGCGCGTCTTACCCGTTTGCCAGTCGCCTCCATCGCACTCATCCGCGGCCGGGCAACGGGCAACGGCAGCGAGATTACTCTGGCCTGCGACATGAGTTTTGCCAGCCGCGAAAAGGCCGTCATCTCGCAATGGGAGGTGGGCGTGGGGATGGTTGCCGGCGGCGGACCCATGGCCCGCCTTCCCCATCTTATCGGCCGAAACCGCGCTCTCGAGGTGCTTTTAAGCTCGGAAGACATCCGGGCTGACCAGGCCGAGGCATACGGCTACATTAATCGCGCGCTGCCCGACGCCGATCTCGACGCGTTCGTAGAGGCGCTCGCGACCCGGATCGCCAGGTTCGACAAATGGGCCATCGCTCAGACCAAGCGGCTCGTCAACACCAGCCTGCCGCCGGACGTCGAGCTCGGCGCCGGATGGGACGCTTGCATCGGTTCACTCGGGCGTCCCGCCGCCCAGAACGGGATCAAAGCGCTGATGGCACTCGGCTTCCACAAACCGGGCGATGTCGAAAATCGGCTCGGCTACTACCTGGGCCAAATCGCGCGTTAAATCGACGCGCGAAGCGAGTCCCATCTTCCGAAACGTTCAAGATGTGAAGCGTGCGAAGGCGATCCTGGCGAACACGTTTTGAATGTCTGTAGTGATGTCCTACATTTCGCGCGGGGGAGGTTTCCATGTCTCAAAAAAACAGCGCCGTAAAGTCCGCCGCGCAAGGCGGGGTCAGTGCTCACCAACCTGGACAGGACGTATTCAAGGCCATCTTGTCCGAAGATATTGATTGGAAACCGTTTCCGGCGTTCCCACCCTCGATACGGCTTGCCGTCGTCGTCGGGCAGCCCTCGGAGCCCGGCCCTTACACAATCAGGGTCAAGGTGCCCCACGGCGAGAAGCTGATGCCTCACAAGCACCCGGAGGATCGAGTCTATACCGTTATTTCCGGCATCTTTCATATCGGACTGGGCGAAGAATTTGATGCGAGTAAGTTGGAAGCCTACCCGCCCGGCGCCGTAGTTATCCTTCCTGGCAACACGCCCCATTTCCACTGGGCGAAATCCAGCGAGTACGTCACACAAGTAACCGCGATGGGGCCGCTTGGACTGGAATACCTCAGCGCGAAAGACGATCCGCGAAACAACAACGGATAGAAGAACAAATCGCTTGAAGCATTGGCATGTGGGGCTTGGGAGCTCGATGTGTGGTCCATCAGTCCGACTGCGGAGGTAATAGAACAGTCACCACCGAAATCGCGCCGAAGATTGATCGCATCTCGATTTTCGCTCGATCGTGCGAGGCAAACGCAATTCTAGGCTGCTGAACGGAAGAGTCATGAACTGCGCATCCGGCGCCTAGCTACTCAACCGACGTTTTGGCCTCTTCGCGCGAGGCATCGGACTGCCGATTGGCAGGTGCGATTCTTCGGCGTAAATGTCTTCGATTTCTGCATCAGTGGGCAACTGAAGCACACCTGTTCGTGGCCGGTCGTATTCAAGCAGGCGATTCACCATCTTCTCGAAGAACTCGTAGTAAATTGCATTCTCGGCCTGCTCACTCTTGATGAGTTTTCTGGCGTCAGCCCAGACGTGGAGAATCCAGTAATGGAATTCGACCGAAACGTCCTCAATGTTGAGATACCCACCTTCCAGCAGATACCCCATGTGCTCGAAGAAATTCATTACATCGTGGAGTTCCGGTGGTGGATTTTTCAAATCGAGTGGGACTAGAACGCCGCCCGGAGCTCGCTTCGCACCCAGCGTTCGGCGGGTGCCTGCCATAGGCTCACGCTCGAACTGATCCACGAGAGTAATAAGGTGCGCGATTCTCGATTCTCTACGAAAATCGTTCAGTTGTTGTCTGGCGTAAAGGGCGGTGACAACAGCGATGACAGCGAGTGAGACAGTCCCAATCGCAGTCCATGCTTCCCAATTGATCAACCAATGCAGGTCAGTCAGCACCGAGCCAGATTCTATCAAGAACGGTGCTTTGCGGCGCCGAAAATCAGAACCGCGAAAAATATTTTCTCGAACACGCGAGCGAATCCTTAGGCCACGCCGGAGGGTAACCGCAGGCTCGCGCGCAAACCTCCCATGGGCGATTCTTCGAGCGCAATTGTCCCTTCGTAAAGTTGGGCAAGGTCGCGAACGATTGCCAATCCCAGTCCGGAACCGGGGGCGGCTTCGTCAGCGCGGACTCCGCGCTGCAACACTTGATCGCGCATGGATGGGGGCAGGCCGGGACCATCGTCATCCACAATCAAAAGTACCGCATCGTTATCCTGCACGGATTGTATTTTGACGCTGGACTTTGCCCATTTACAGGCGTTATCCAGCAGATTCCCAAGCATCTCTTCCAAGTCTTCGCGTTGACCACGAATGAAATGTCCGGCCGAAACGTCTACCTCGATTGCAAGTCCGCGAGCGGCATAGATTTTCTCCAAGGTTCGCGTCAGCCCTTCCACAGAAACCAGCACCGGGCAGCGGGTACCAGGCGTGCTACCAGGAGTAGTCGCGCGGGCTTGCGTCAGATGATAGTCAACCTGCCTGCGCATGCGATCAATTTGTCGACTGATCGTGGATGCGATTTCGTGTTGACCTGAGGCCTCGAACTGTTCGGCCTCCTGCGCCAACACCGCCAGCGGCGTTTTCAATCCATGTGCGAGATCGCCGGCTTTCGCCAGTGCGCGCCGGACGATCCGCTCACGATGTTCTAACAAGGAATTGAGATCGTTCACCAATGGCTGAACTTCTGTTGGATAGGATCCTTCGATCCTGTCACGGGAGCCATCGCGCAGAGCCAATAATTGTCGACGTAAACGGCCGAAAGGCAACAGGCCGGCGCGGAACTGCCAGATTCCCGCCAAGATGCACACGGTCGCAAAAACAAGAAAAATTCCTATGCCCCACCCAGGTATGAAACGAAGCTGGCCGTGCACCACCAGGAACAACAAATGCATTAGCGGGATCAGCCCAAGCGTCCAGAGAATAGTGCCGAGAAGTATTCGCCACCGGAATGATTGCCGCCAATTCATTGATCTTCCTTCATGCGGTAACCCAAGTTTCGCACTGTCTCGATGAAGGCTGGACCCAGCTTTCGCCGCAAGCGAGCGATGAAAACCTCAACCGTGTTTGAATCGCGATCAAAGTCCTGGGAATAAATATGCTCCGTGAGCTCGCTTTGTGAAATTACGCGCCGGCTGTGGTGCATAAGATAGGAAAGTACGCGAAATTCATGGCTAGTCAGTTTTACCTCAGCTCCCTCGAGGGTCACTTTGCCGGACCGTGAGTCGAGCACGAGGGAGCCGCAGCGAAGTTCGGGATTGCTCTGTCCGCTCGATCGCCGGATGAGAGCGCGCAACCTCGCCAGCAATTCCTCCATACGGAACGGCTTACCCATGTAGTCATCAGCCCCTCCGTCAATACCCTGAACCTTTTCGTGCCAGCTTCCTCTGGCCGTTAACACAAGCACTGGCATTGCCTGCCCCGCCTCACGCCAACGACGCAGCACCGTCAAGCCATCCACTTTCGGTAGCCCCAGATCGAGCACAACGGCGTCGTAAGGTTCATCGTGTCCGAGAAGATCAGCGCATTCACCATCGGACGCATGGTCCACTGCGTAGCCCGCGCGGCGAAGCGCGGAAGTAAGCTGCTTGGCCAGTAGTACCTCGTCTTCTACGACAAGCACGCGCATGTTTTCCCCTTCTCATGCAAGCAGACGAAAATTCACCTGAACGCTACCTGAACAGCGCATTCAGAGGCCATTCAGAGGCGGCCGCGTATGGTGTGAACGTGATCGAGCTGCAACCTCGCGCTAACGCTTACTATAGCTGACCAAAGGCCAGGCCGCGGTTCGGACTCACTACTTTTGGCAAGTTCAAAAAAAGAAAGAGGAAATCCAATGAAAGAAATCAGCCGAACAATAGTCGTTTTTCTTGTACTGAGCGCCGCTCTGTCGGCGCAGACATCGCCAGTCGGCAAAGAACGACCGTCTTCAGGCGCCATGATGCCCAACTCGCTTCACAAAACGGGCGTAGCCCTGACATATGAAGAATTGAAAAACACTGCGGCCGAGTTAGAACATGCCAGACAGGCAACAGCAAAATACCAGGACGTGCATGCGGCAGAAGCCGACGGATATCAAATGGTGGGTGGCGATATGCCGGGAATGGGTATCCACTACATTCTGACCATGGAGCCGAATGGATTCGATTTAGAGAAACCTCCCATTTTGCTCTACGTGAAGAACTCGCCCTCGCACGGCGGATACTCTCTGGCAGGTGTCGGTTATCTTTGGAATGCGCCCGAAGGCCCTGACGGCCAGCCCTTGAACCCGCCATTTCCAAAATCGCTGGCCGTCTGGCACCGCCATGAAAACATTTGCGTCCTGCCGCATCTCGAGAACCCGCACGGATTAAGTGAGAGTCAATGCCGCGAACAGGGAGGTCACTTCATCGCCAAGACTCAATGGTTGGTCCATGCATGGATTTGGATAGATAATCCGGCAGGCGTCTTCAGCGCGGAGAACCCGACTCTCCGGTGATTGGTAGGACACTCCGGACCCTGTTTTCGGGTGTTTTTGAAACTTCAAATTAATTGCTTCAGTGTATGGTCTGTGTTTGTTCGCTAGCGTACTGTACTGCCTAGGGAACAAGACTTAGACGAACACTAATCTTGGCTGGGCCTGCACCTGACCGTGGGGGTCCAGCCCCCAAAGCTTTTTCACCGGCCCAGCCCTTGGCTTGTTCTGCAAGGCGACTTAACTTTCCTACCCTTTTTGAATTTTCCGAAGTTCTGACCCAAGAACTACATCGTCGGCTGAACTTGCTCCGGCTCGCGCCCAATTCGAGAAAATCTCGAGGATACCTCGGGTAGACCGGTATTGGTTCTGAAGACGACGGCCGTGAGGCGAAAGTGGCTAGGCGGTCGATCGTAACGATGGAAATACGTTGATGAACTTCGACTAGCTTCTCCCGATCGTAGCCGTCCAGTTCAGACGCCTACTAAAGTTTCCTGTCCGATGTGCAGGGACTCGGCACGCGTTGAATCCAGCCTCCCCGATCTTCTGCCCGGTTGTCCGTGAAGCTAAGCCCAGGTTCGTATTCCTACGATGCCCCAGTAAGTCAGGTAAGCAGCGGCGATCAAAAGTGCCGTTGAAACGATGCGCGAGAACCTGCGGACGCCTGGACGCACTCCCTCGCGCGAACCTCGTAGAGCAACCAGAAAACTAACGACCGATGCCAATCCGAACAGAACTGACGTCACCCATAATGCAGCCGACCACACCGTGAAATTTCCCAGCCGCTCAATCAGATCTTCGCTGCACAAGATAAAGATCATAACGAAGGCAACCAGACTCAAAACCGCAATTAGTGGCCACCAGCGCATGGGGCGCTCCGCGGGACGGCGGCGGCTACGCGCGAAGCCACCGATCATCCAGAAAGGCGCGTAGAAAACGATCGAGAAAATTGACAGCACCACGAACCCAGCAACGAGAATCTCTCCGATCGCGAACCAGCCCGGAATTCTCCTCATCGTAGTTTGCGCATCGGTTTGGATGAATCGCCCCTCGGTGTTGGGGGTCAGCAACTCGAGAGTCGCGACTGGATCGGGTGGGGCTTCCTTATCCTCGAAACGAAACTTTGCCCCTTCGACAGGTGCGTGGACCTGGTGCCACCCTCCTAGTGCAGAAGAGATCATCTTGCCGTCTTCGAACCGAAACCGGCTCAGACGCACGAGCCGACCAAGAAAATGGGAGAGTTCGGTGCGAGGGGAATCGGGTTCGTACCATCCAGCATAGTCCGCTGCATTGACGGATAACGGGCCAACGGGTGGGACAACCGGCTTTTGCAGGCTGTGCGTAATGTAAGCCCGGATCGCTTTGCCTATTTTTTCGAAAGCGTCCCCACTTTCGCTGTTGATGCTGAAAGAATATCCGACTCCGTAGTCAGGCATGTAGGACATGTCGGTCAGGCCTCCATCGACTCCGCCGTCGTGGCCGTGATAGACAAAGCCATCTTCAACACTCCAGAAATTGCTGAGGCCGTATCCGGCTTTCAAACCCTCTTTGGCGGCCCAAGTGCTCGTGGGACTCTCCATACGATCGACGTCGCTGGAAGGGACCACCTGCTTCCCATTCACCGCGCCGCGATTGAGATAGAAGCGCAGATACGCAGCCATGTCGTTGGCAGACGCGTTGATGGCCCCGGCCGGGCGCATGATGATGTGCCCGTACGGAAAAGGAGTCTTGCCATCGGGATGATAAAGTGTGGTCGCCGTACCGGGAGCAGGTTCGAAGTATGTCGCGGTCTTCATCCCAATTGGGTTAAAAAGGTTCTGCTGCACAAAGTCTTCGAACCGCTGGCCCGTTACTTTCTCGATCACGTAGGCAGCGGCTGCCGGGCCCGCATTGCAATAGGCCATGCGCGTCCCGGGAGGCCACCGTGATATGCGCGAGTGATGGTCGTAGTCGAGGCCCTCGCCCACGCTCATGGAATCGGGGGCTTGCTTCGCATATTCGCGAAGATGAATGTCGTCCCAACCGGTAGTGTGTTCAAGCAGGTTCACGATGCGCACAGGATCGGTAGATTCCCAGCGGTTTTCAAACCAGATTTCGGGAGCGAGCTTGTGGACAGGATCTTCGAGAGAAAGTTTGCCCTGATCGGCCAGCAGCAGGACAGAAAGAGAAACGAAAGCTTTAGACGTGGAACCAATGCGGAACAGCGTGTCCGCGGTGGCGGGACGATTACTCGCCTGGTCAGCCATGCCAAGGCCCGTAACCCACTCCGGCGCATCTTTATGAACGATTGCGACCGATACTCCGTTGGTGTGAGTGTCCTTGAGGATTTTTTCAATCTGCTGGCGGAGTTCATCGATGGACTGCGCGGGTTTCGGTTCTTCCTCTTTCTTGTCATCGGCCAAACAGAATGGAACGAGCAGAAGTAGAAGAACAACAGGGACAATCCATTTCATCTGGATCCTCCGGGGAGAACGGATCTCATCCCACGACATGCGATTTCAGGCTGCAGCATCTCTCAGCGTTCTCCTGTCAAAGCGCTGACTTCTAGGGCCCGCTGTCCGCTCCGAGCGCAGGATGTTACTCCACGTTGCGCTAAATCGGGTAGTTTGACATCGTGAGCTGCCAGGATCATTGAAATCTGTCCGTTCGAACTTTCCTTTCAAGACGTGAAAATCATTCCAATGGCCGCCGCACTCATCACTGCGAATGTGATCCAGCCCAGATATTTCAACACTGCGGGGTTCACGTACTTGCCCATTACGATTCGACTGCTCGTCAGCAAAACGACAAGAAAAATCAATGGAGGAGCCAAAAGCCCATTGATTACCGCTGACCAGAACAACATTTTCACCGGGTTAAATCCCAGGTAATTAAGTGCCGACCCAAGAAGCATCGCAATTACCATGATTGCGTAGAATTTGCGGGAACGTTTTGGGTCGTCATCCATCGATCCACGCCAGGCTGCTCCCTCAGCCACCGCATAAGCACACGACCCCACTAAAACAGGCACGCCCAGCATTCCCGTTCCAATCAAGCCTAGTGTGAATAGCAGGTAAGCACCATTCCCCGCGAGAGGACGTAGGGCTTCTGCCGCCTGCTTCGCGGTGGTGATATTCACTTGACCGTGGGCATGCAGCGTCGCAGCAGTGGTCAAAATAATGAAATACATAATCAGGTTTGAAAAAAACATTCCCGTCACGGTATCAGCACGCGCATTTTTTAATCTCTCAACGATCGCATCCTTACGCCTTGCAGCTGATCTACCTTTCGTGCGTCCTTCCTCGACTTCTTCAGCGGCCTGCCAGAAGAAGAGATAAGGCGAAATTGTCGTTCCTAGTATGGCCACAAGTACGGAAAGAAATCCGCGCGACCACTCGAGATGAGGCACAAACGTCTTCTCCAGGGCATATTTCCACTCGATGTGCGAATAAAACGAGGCCAAGACGTAGGCAAACAAGACCAGCGTCAACCACTTAAAAACTCGCGCGATCAACGCGTAGGAACTCCAAATGAGCGCTCCAAGGATAAACAGCGCGTAGATCGGGACCCAAAAAAGCGCACTAAATCCGGTTACCAACTCTGTCGCCTCGGCCATACCACCGAGATCGGCCCCAACGTTAATTACATTGGCGACGAGGAGAATCGAGCAGGCACCCCATAGCACCCACCGCGGGTAATGAATCCGGACGGCAGCTCCCAATCCACGTCCTGTAACCATTCCTAATCTCGCGCACATGAATTGGATTGCAGCCATCAGCGGAAACGTGACCAGCGCAATCCAGAGTGTGGAATATCCGTAAGCCGCACCCGATACTGAATAGGTTGAAATGCCTGATGGGTCGTCGTCAGCCGCACCGGTGATCAAACCGGGCCCGAGAACTGAAAAGAATTTTTTCAAAGGGTTCGAGTGTTCGCCCTTATTGGTATTTTGGCTTTGTTGATTGGGTGTCGTCATGTCCCCGGATCGGAAGGTGCCAAAGAGTCCATCGAGGCCCAACCTGACCTGGATCGACAATTTTCGCGATCAACTCCTTTTTGGTTAATGGAAAAGTAGCTACCAGTACGCAAACTCTGAGTTTACGCTGGAGATCGAGTACCCTTCGGGTCGTAGTATACTCGCCGTGACCTCTCGTCGGGCAGGAGCTCTATGCCGCACCTTCGAACTGCAAAAAGCAATGTACTCTGTATTGTTTTTGCAGTCGTGGCAGTGCTAGTGACGACGGGGAGCGTCGCCAATTCACAAACTTCGACTGGACAAGATCTCCAAATTTCACCGCCAACACTACACGGACATCTAATTCCCGGGCAGCCAGCGCAACAATACCCATTCAGTCTTGAGGTCCTGAGTTCGGTGCCGGATAAGGTAAACCTTAACCCCTACTTGAAACAGGTCTACGTCTCTATCCAGCACAAGCTTCTCGCGAATTTGCCTAAATCGGCGTTCACAGGCGAAAAGGGTGTGGCCGTCATTCGAGTTCACATAGAAAAAGATGGCTCATTGCCTCAAGGAGCCGTGAGAATCGTATCGAGTTCCGGAAATAAAGACATGGATGCCGCTGCGCGGACCGCGATTCGCACGGCTGGCCCCTTCGGGGCGTTTCCCGAAGGATACGGGGAGAATCTTGATTTGTTATTCACGTTCGGCTTCGCCACACCGGAGCCTCCGCGCAAACCAAGGGTCGTTCCCGTCGGAACGTCGGTTATTGAGACCACCAAGTCTGTCCCCAATGGGTCTAAAGAGTCGCTGGCGTTTCCATCCGTGAAACTTTTCGAGGCCCCAGCTGCCGCAGAGTCGAGGATGTCGACTCGCTAACAACCGAAGTGACCAAGTCAACGAAGCTAGCGCACACAAACAGTTTCTTGGCGACAAGAACGAATGGCTCAGATTGGTCTGTGCTTGCGTTGAGCAGTGGCTAACCATGCGGCTTGGCTGAGGAAGTCGCGGATGTCGCACGTTGTAGCTCAGACGACATAAACCGGGCGCGAATTTTCCCAAGGAGTTCGAAGGAGCGGAGGCGCGCTGCGTGATCATAGATGTGCGCGGTCGTGATGATCTCATCGGGCTGCGTGACTTCGATGAATTTGAGCAAGCTGCGTTCGACGGTGTCCGGAGAACCCACGGCCGAGCACAAAAGGGTCATGCTGGCGGAGGCTCTCTCGGCTGGTGACCAGTAAGAATCGATGTCATCGATGGGGGGCGGAATCTGGCCGGGCGTGCCTCGACGAAGATTTGTGAATGCTTGCTGGACCGAAGTGAAAAGAAAGTGCGCCTCGGTGTCAGTTTCGGCGACGATCACGTTCAGACCGAGCATGGCGTATGGGCGATCGAGTTGCCGCGATGGCTTGAAGTGAGTGCGATAGAGTTGCAAAGCCTGCATCATATCCGCTGGCGCGAAATGCGATGCAAATGCAAAGGGCAGACCGAGTTCGGCCGCAAGCTGTGCACTAAAGAGACTCGATCCGAGTAGCCAAATGGGAACGCGAAGGCCCGAACCAGGAACGGCGCGAATCTTCTGAGTCGGAGCAGGCGGCTCGAAGTAGGACTGTAACTCCTGGACGTCTTGAGGGAAATTGTCTGAGGCAGAAGCGATATTACGGCGAAGAGCGCGCGCAGTGGGCTGATCCGTACCGGGAGCTCGGCCCAGGCCAAGATCGATACGGTCCGGGTACAGCGAAGCAAGCGTCCCGAATTGTTCGGCGATGACCAGAGGCGAATGATTCGGCAGCATGATACCGCCGGAGCCGACCCGGATGGTCTTGGTGCCTCCAGCAATGTGGCCGATGACGACAGACGTGGCTGCGCTGGCGATGCCCGGCATGTTGTGATGTTCCGCCAGCCAAAACCGTTTGTAACCCCAGATTTCCGCATTCTGCGCCAGATCGAGAGAGTTGCGCAGAGCGACAGCAGCGGTCGCTCCCTGAGGAACTGGCGAAAGATCGAGTATCGAAAACGGAATCATCACAATATGATGCCGTGCTGCAAGGTGCCGTTACGGAAAGCGGCAATCTGTTACGGATGGATTCACAACCCGGGACCCCGGTGTGTGCAACTGCGCAGCTGGCGGGGGAGGCGCATCAGCATCATTCAGAATGACACGGACCTAAAGCTGCACAACCGCAGCACACGAATTTTCAAGCGCCTCCATCGCTTTTTCTGCATCGCAGAAGAACGCGCATATATCACCTCACCGCGCAATCTGAAACGTGTTGACTGTACCTTGCTGCGTCGCCCTCATGAATTTACGACCTGATAGATTGCATCTTGTCTGGGTGATAGTCTAAGCAGAAGTTCCTTCGGGCCAGAAGTCCGGTTCGAAGAGATGAGTCATCGAAGGTCACTTGCGTCCTTCAGCAAGCTCTTCGGAGTACCTGAGTAGAACTGTCCCCGAAGAGTAGAACAGCTATGAGGTCACCATGGCTCACGCCGCTGCCGATCAACCAGAATGCTGGCCCGCTCTGCCTCTCAGTTCATGGAACGACACGTATGCAACGCTCCATCTATACACTCAGATCGTTGGTAAGGTCCGACTGCGTCTGACTCCGGTTGTGAACCACTGGTGGAATGTCCCGTTATACGTAACGGCCCGTGGTTTGACGACATCTCGTATCCCTTACGGCAAAAAATCATTCGAACTGTGCTTTGACTTCATACAACATCAGCTTGTGCTGGAGACGAGTGACGAACTATTAAAAACTCTTCCGCTCGAACCACGATCGGTGGCCGAGTTTTACCAGGAATTCATGGAATTGCTTCGTTCTGCAGAAATTGAGGTCGAAATCTGGAGAATGCCGGTCGAAATTCCCGATCCGATTGCTTTTGATAAGGATCGGGTGCACGCCTCATACGACCGCGCATCGGTCGAGAAATTCTGGCGTATCCTGTTATCCGTCGATACGGTTCTCAACCAGTTCAGGGCCGGATTCATCGGCAAGTGCAGCCCGGTGCACTTCTTCTGGGGAAGCTTCGACCTCGCGGTCACGCGGTTTTCTGGCCGCAGGGCCCCGGAGCGACCCGGAATGGACGCCATAACCCGAGAAGCCTATTCCCACGAAGTGAGCAGCGTTGGTTTTTGGCCCGGTGGCGGCAGCGTGCAGGGCCCGGCGTTCTACTCGTATGCCGCCCCCGAGCCGCGGGGATTCAAGAACGAGCCCGTCCGCCCGGATGCCGCCTTTTACGACGGGCAGCTCGGTGAATTCCTCCTGATGTATGACGACATACGAACCGCGGAGTCGCCGGATGCCTCATTACTCGAGTTTTGCCAGAGTACATACCGAGCTGCGGCAAAGCTCGCCGACTGGGACCGTGGTGCGCTTGAAAGGTAGCTGGACTCCGGGCGCGGATTTCTCCTCTTCTCCCATGTGGGGATGAGCCGGCACCGCGACAGTCCGCGAAGCAGATTTCGCAGAAGTCCTCGAGGAGGTTTACGATGCGCAAGTTTGCGGTGTCACTGGGAATTTTGCTGGCTGCGGCTGGCTGCCCGCATACCTCGCGCGCCCAATCGAAGCAACCTCCGACTGCCAGAGAAATTGTCACGGCGATACAGCAGCATGTAGGAGTGCCCTGGCAGAAAGAAACAGTCGACACCTTTAAGGCCGGCAACCCCGATACGCCTGTAACCGGCGTTGCCGTCACGATGATGGCGACGATGGACGTGCTAGAACGAGCTTCGGCGAAGGGCCTTAATTTTGTAATTACCCATGAGCCAACGTTCTATGCCCATCTCGATACACCAGAAGGCATGAGCGAAAATGATCCAGTGTGGGCGGAAAAACGGGAATTCATCGAAAGGCACAACATGATTGTCTGGAGATTTCACGACCATTGGCATTTACGCCATCCAGATGGCATCACCCAGGGAACGGTACATGCACTGGGATTCGCGAAATATCAGAGCGCCGACGATCAGAGCTTTCTTGTTATTCCTGAAACGACGGTAAAACGACTGGCTGAAGACATAGCCGAGAAACTGGGTTCATCTGTAGTCCGTGTCGTCGGAAATCCGGATATGAAAGTTACCAATGTGGCCCTAAGTCTTGGCGCAGCCGGATTCGAGCGGGAATCCCATAAACTCGAACGCGACGATGTCCAGGTATTGTTGGTTGGCGAAACTCGCGAATGGGAGACCGTCGAGTACGTCGCCGATGCAGTGACAGAGGGCAAGAAAAAGGCTTTGATCGTTATCGGACACATCCCAAGCGAACAGGCTGGCATGGAAGAGTGTGCTCGCTGGTTGAAAACGTTTCTGAGCGGCGTGCCGGTAGAATTCGTTTCTGCCAAGCAACCCTTTTGGCCAGTACGATAGAAGAACTCACGTCATCAGCGAATACGAAACCCGAATCGCAGCGGAACTTGTGACGTGAACTGAAGTCGAGTCCCGATGGAAGATTCGGGCTTCGACATCGGATGTGGCACCGGTACTGCTCGGTGAGCCGCTTAGGGGCATACGGGGATTGTCTTCCCCTAGACCGCGATCGCCCCGGCCGTTCTGGTTTCTACCTGGTGAAACCACTTCTTTGTCGTCTACGTTATACTTCTTCGCAACTCGATCATGAAGCGCCACGTCGTCATCTTCGGTCTCGTCGGCGGTCTCCTCATCGCGACGCTCCAATACACCGAATACCGCTTCCTCATTATCGAACACTCCATCGAGCTCTACGGCGCGCTTGTCGCCATCCTCTTCGCGACCTTCGGCATCTGGCTTGGTCTCCGCATCACGCGCAGTCGCGATACCATTCGCGAAAAGGTCGTCGTAAGGGAAGTGCGTATCCCCGCGGAAGCCCCCCTCCTCGCTCCATTCGCTCCGAATACGGCCCAACAGCAGATCCTCGGCATAACCACACGCGAACTCGAAATTCTCACCCTGATCGCCCGCGGCTTCAGCAATCGCGAGATCGCCACCCAGCTTTTCGTTTCCGAGAACACCGTCAAGACCCACTGCGCCCGCGCTTTCGACAAGCTCGGAGCCGTCCGCCGCACCCAAGCCGTCCGGCGTGGCAAGGAACTGGGCCTTCTGCCGTGACCGCGTCACCCGAAAGCACGATTTCCGCTCCATTCCTGCAAAATCATCCGAAAGGGTGACGACATCCGACCCCGTCACACTGCATCATGGCCGTCATCAATCGCACCAGGAGTCTTACATGAAGAAAACTGTTCTCGCCTTCGGCCTCATTTCGGGTCTCATGATTTCCGTCCTTATGGGCGGCTCGCTTCTCCTCGCCGACAAGATCGGCTCCGGCCACAGTATGGCTCTCGGCTACACCATCATGGTGGCATCGTTCCTGCTGATCTACTTCGGCATCCGCAGCTACCGCGACAACACTCTCGCCGGCCACATTTCCTTCCGACGCGCCTTCGCCTGCGGCTTTCTGATCAGTCTCATTACTACTGTCGGCTACGTCGCCATGTGGGAAATCCTCTACTTCAACTTCATGCCGCACTTCATGGACAGCTACTTCGCCGCGCAGATTCACAAGGTCCAGTCCTCCGGACTTGACCCTGCCACGACCGCCTCGCAGGTCGCTGCCATCCAGCGCTCCCAGCAGCTCTACCAGAACCCCTTCGTTAACATGGCCTACACTTTCATGGAACCCCTGCCCGTCGGTCTTATTATTACTCTCATCTCCGCTGCCGTCCTCCGCCGCAAAGCTCCTGTCGAACCCAGAGCCGCTCCCGCAGTCATAAACACATAAATAAACAGGCGGGGGCCGCAGTCATGCCACGGTTATCGACGGCTGCGATTCGTTTCCCCAAAGAGTTCCTATCGGGACCGCGCGTCCGTAGCGGTGGCTCTTTCGGCGGAGCCCGTTCCAGGCGACAGGGTGAAGATATGAAATAGAGGACGCAACGACGGTGGGTGAGGCAGATGAGAACGCCGAAGTAGATCCCGCCCTTCGCGAAAGGCGCTCAGAATCGGACGCCAAAGAGAAGACACCGAGCATTGGTTAGCGGATGGTGAGTTGGCCGCTACCTACGTGGGCGTGGAGCCGGTAGGAGCCGGTGCCATCCTTTTTGACGGAGCGGAAGAGGCCGCCCGTTTCTTTGCCGAAGGGAGTGGCGTCTATTTCCCCTGTGTTTACGGAAAGATCGACGTGGCCGTAGTTGGCGGGATTGCCCGCGACAATCGAGAGATTGCCGGCGTTAAGTTCAACATCTTTACTGCCAGAGATACCTTCGATCGAAGCGTCGCCAGCGCCAATTCGCACGTAGAGATCGACGGACTTGGGAATGTAGATGGTTGTGGTCAGGCCGCTTTTCGGTCCGCCGGTAATGTGAAGTTCCGAAGAGGCGTCTGAACAAGCGAAGTGGGCCTTGAGGTCCTGAATTTTATCCACATTTTTGCCAGAGAGCTGGACGGAGATCTTGTCGTCAGTGCCGGGGAGGATTCGGATTTCGCCGGAGCGCACGGCGATGCGAAGCCGCGATTTGAGAGCGCAGGGGAAATCCATCTGCTGTTTGCCGGTAAAGGAAAGCTGGGACTTGGTGTCTGGCGCAGCGAGCGCGGCAGAGCAGAGCAAGAATGCCAATGCGGCGAGCAGAAACGATTTCATGGACAGACCTTTCCCAGGCAACCAGGCATGGGCACATGAATCCTTGGTGCACCAGCAGCGTTAGCTAAATATACGCCGGGAATTAGGGAAATGTGAGCTTGATCGCGATTGAACGTCATGTTTCTGAAGCTGCACCCGAACCAGACGTAGCCTCCCCGAGCGATCAGAGAATTCATCCCCAGTAGACATACGCATGCCGCTACGAAGTCCTAGGCGTTTGAGTTGTGCCCTTCGGAAGTGGTTCAGAGTTGTCAACAATAAACGCTCGATCACCAGCTTCTCGCCCTGGTGGCTGCTAGTTTGCGGGTCCTGCAAACAGCAGCAAATTTCCATCAGGATCTTTGACGATGAAACTCTTGGCGCCCCAAGGCTGCTTTCTAAGTGCCTGATGGAAGGCAACACCAGCAGACTGAAATTCAAGGAACAACAGCTTGATCTCGTCGGCGGTAGCGACGGTCATGGATACCGATAACAGTTGTTCACGATCACGGATCATCGACTCGATTAGTGGTCGCTCGACACACCTCAGGTTTAGACGCGCCGCGTCGCGGCTCACCTGTGCATAGTAGGGAGGTTTGCCGTAACTGAATACTGGCGAAAAACCCAATTTCTCCAGAAAGAATTCGCATGATCTCCGGATATCGGTGACGAACAATTGCGGCTCGGCACAGACAATCGTCGCTTTGCATGGCAACGATTTCACCATGCGCGATGGAGTCGAAAGTCCGATTTTCAATGATTGCCAACTATCGAAGCCTTGCTGTCTTGCGACCATTTCTTGAGCATCGCTCAGCCTGAAGGCCGCCGCAAGAATCTCGGAATCGGACATATTTACGAAACGACTGGAATGCGCACGAATTTGTGCGGCGACGGGATAGTAGCGTTCGCGATGCCACCGCAGTATGAGCTTGGCTTGCTTTTTGAGGTTTTCTAGATTGGGCACGTAGGCCTCCACGATTAGATCGTAGGTGGGCATTGCCCTTCGGCGACCTGCCGTTGCATCCTACATGCGCAAAGCGCAGTATCCGCGACGGTGTCAACGGTTGTCAATTCAGAAAGACGCCGGCCGTGGGCCTACACAGAACCGGAGTTCTACGCTCTTCTGAGCATAACCTTCCCGTGGCGTCGACAAGGCGAACTCCGTAGCGGACAACTGCAATAAGCCCCAGCTCTGGTTGCAGCAATCAACAGGACACTTGTAGAAGATAAGAAAAGGCCACACAGAAGGGATGCTGGGGCCCCGGTGCGTTAGCGCCTGACTTTGCCTGGCGAGATATCGTCGATTCCTACAACAAAGCCTGTCGGGTCATTCGGATTCGCCCTGTCTTCGTCTTTCAGTACTGGCCTATGGGGATCCCTCGCAATCCTGATTTGGGGCAAAAGTACAGAATTCCATGTATTCGCCCGCTATCCTGAAACCTGCAGACTTCTCGTGCATCTGAAATGAGGCGGCTGATCATTTGGCGCGTAGTAGGGGTTCTTGATGCCTGCTGTTTCGAGCAAAGCGACTAGCCTTCAGATACTTATCGAACGATTGGCTGAGGCGAGAGCTAACACGGATAGATTGTTTGAGTGTGTCCGCGTGGATTCGCTCTACGAGCGTCCTATACCCGAGCGACACCGCATCGCCTTCTATATCGGCCATTTGGAAGCGTTTGATCTGAATCTGTTCCGCTCGCAGGTCCCCGCGTTACGGCCGTTTGCGCCCGAATTCGACAAACTCTTTGCGTTTGGCATCGACCCCGTCAACGGGGGGCTGCCGGCTGATCGACCTGAGGATTGGCCTCGTCTATCGCAGATCGATGACTACAGGAAAGCGGTACGCCACCTGCTCGACAGTGCGATACAAGACGGAGAGTTTGAGCACTTCGCTGCCTCGGCTGAGCATTCCCCCGAGGTCCTGCTAAACGTTGCCATCGAACATCGATTGATGCACGCCGAAACATTGACCTACATGTTTCATCAAATGCCCTTTGATCGAAAGTGCCCGCAACCACAGGTCTCGCCAGGTGAAGGATCGTTCAGACCGGAGATGCTAGAGATTTCCAGAGGTTGGGCCACATTGGGGTTGGAACGACGGCAGGCGCAGCAGTTCGGTTGGGACAACGAATTTGACGCTTTTGCAACAGAAGTTCCCTCTTTCCAGATCGACAAGTACATGGTCACGAACGGTGAATTTCTCGATTTTCTTCGATCGGGTGGCTACGAGAATCGGGAGTTTTGGTCAGAAGAGAATTGGCGCTGGAAGCAGGACCGAAACATTCAACATCCTGCGTTCTGGATCCTGACGAGTGGCGGTGTGCGCTATCGCGGCATGTTCGAGGAACTACCTCTCCCGCTCGATTGGCCGGTGTATGTCAGTTGGGCCGAAGCGAGCGCGTATGCGAAGTGGGTTAAGAAGTCGTTGCCGACCGAGGCCCAGTGGCATCGCGCTGCCTACGGTACGCCGCAAGGGGGCGAGCGAATGTATCCTTGGGGCAACGAACGACCGTCGGCCAGTTTTGGTAATTTTAATTTTTCGCGGTGGGATCCCGCGCCGGTCAGTTCTTTTCCGTTGAACAAGAGCTCATTCGGAGTCCAGGGCCAGCTCGGAAATGGTTGGGAATGGACCGAATCATTGTTCGAACCTTTCGCTGGCTTTAAACCTCTCTCCTTCTACCCGGGATACTCCGCTGACTTCTTTGATGGCAAACACTATGTAATGAAGGGCGGTTCAGCTCGCACGGCGAACTCGATGTTGAGGCGTTCGTTTCGTAACTGGTTTCAGCCGCGCTATCAATACGCATACGCAGGGTTCCGCTGCGTTTCAAACGGAAAAGAAACGGCAGGATGACATGGCGATTGAATTGATCCGGAGCGCCACGCAGGACGAGTTCACGCGAGACGTGTGCGCTGGTCTCACCAAGTCCCCGCAGAAGGAGCTTCCGTCAAAATATCTGTACGACGCCGTGGGCTCGGCACTGTTTGAGGTTATTTCCTTGCTACCGGAGTACGGCGTGACCCGCGCGGAAGAGCGCATTCTCGGCCGGCACGCGGCCAGTATGATCTCTGAACTTCATGGACCGGTCGTTGTTGCGGAATTGGGCAGTGGCGCGGGGAAAAAAACCCGCATGATCCTCGAGGCGCTAATCCGCAAACGGCCGGTCTCCTACTATCCAATCGAGATTTCCTCAACAGCCCTCGCCATGTGCCAACGCGAACTGAGCGACATCAAGTCCGTCAGCACTGTCGGCTTCGAGCGGCAATATCTCGACGGTTTGCTCGAGGTGGCGGCGAGGCGGGAAGAGGACCAGAACCTCATGGTGCTCTTCCTCGGGAGCACCATTGGCAATTTCGATGGGACCGCGGGTGTAAAATTCCTCAGCCGTTTGCGCGAAATTCTGAGAGAAGGTGATTCTCTCCTCCTGGGCACCGATCTTCGAAAACCAATCGCGACGTTGAAAGCGGCCTATGATGACCCGCTTGGAGTAACAGCCGCCTTTAACCGAAACCTGTTGGTTCGCATCAATCGCGAACTGGATGCAGACTTCGACATCGAACAATTCGAGCATTTGGCGATTTTTGATGATCAAAACTACAACATGGAGATGCACCTGAGGGCGCGAACGGACCAAACCGTGACGATTGCAAGAGCCGGGTTCAGCTTCCACATCCTGCGCGGTGAAACCGTCTGGACTGAAACCAGCCACAAATATTCTCAAAGCGAGCTGGTCGAGATCGCGCAGCGAACCGGATTTCGCTGGCAGGGACAGTGGATCGATGAGGAGTGGGCCTTCGCCGACAATCTGTGGATCGCTTGCTAGCAAATTCCTGCATGGTTCGTCTCTGGCGCCGGCGGGAATCGCTAAAGTCCTTTCATCGAACGAAACTCTCGCACAACCTCCGCAGCATCTCGGTGCAATACGTCAACCGCATAGTTCATCTTACGGATGTCGGACTCCGAGATTTTGCCGCCAAGCTCGCTGAGGGCTCGGCGCAGCTGGGGAAAGCGGTCGAGCGTGGATTTACGTACGACAGGAACCGCATCGTACCGTGGGAAATAGTGACGATCGTCTTCGAGCGCGACCAGATTCAAAGCCTCGATAAGACCGTCAGTCGAGTTGCCGGCGACAAGGTCGACCTGGCGATCCACAAGGGCGCGGTAGATTAGTCCGAGATCCATGACCCGCGGTGTCTCCTGAAAATGAAGAGTGTAGAATTCCGTCCAGCCGCGGAATCCATCGGGGCGTTCGAGAAATTCATAGCCAACGCCTGCACGCCACCGGGGAGCGTACGGTACGATATCCGAGATCTTGCGTACATGAAGGTTATTCGCGTCCTCTCCCCGAATCACCATCGCGAACGTGTTTTCAAAACCAAGAGGCTCGGCGACTTCGAGATTGAAGCGCTCCGCGTAGAGTTGTTTCACCCGCTCGTAGACCGGATTTGAAAGGCTGTTCACGGCCGCGGCACTGGCCCTCTCCACTGGCTCGTTCAATACCGCAGTAAGAGCGGTCCCTGTGTATTCGACGTAAAGATCGATTTGCCCCGCAACCAGTGCTTTGTGCACCAGAAGCGTGCCTCCCAGATTCGTTTTGCGCTCAACCGGAATTCCCGTTCGCGCCTCGATGTGCTGCGCCACGAGTTCCGCAAGGATGACCTGCTCGGTGAAGAACTTCGAACCAATTACAATCCCCGGCCGTTGTTGTTCCTTGCAGGCGGGAATCAGCGAAACCATAAGTAACACAGGAAGGAGGTTGAAGTTGCCGAGGAGTTTCCGATACATGTGTGCTCGAATTACTTTTTGGCGCGCACCGGAGTCTAGCACAAGCGTGCGGTGTGCTTCGATCAGGTAACGCGCAAGCGGCGCTCGAGGAATCCCAGGAGAAGATCCGCCAGGATGGCCAGGAGCGCGGCCGGAATGGCCCCCGCGAGAAGGAGCGTGTCGCTGACCAGGGCCACACCACGAAAGATAAAGGTGCCAAGACCACCGGCGCCGATGGCCGCAGCGATGGTGGCGACACCGATGGTGATGATTGTAGCGGTGCGGATGCCAGCAAGAATGAAGGCAAGGGCCAGGGGTAAGCGCACCCGGAGGAGAATCTGCGTAAACGTCATACCCATGGCCTCTGCCGACTCGAGTACCGCAGGCTCGATGCTGGTCAGCCCGACGTAGGTATTGCGAAGAATGGGAAGTAGCGCGTAAAGGGCCAGGGCTACGATCGCAGTCCGCTTGCCAATTCCGCCAATGAACGGAATGGGAATCAAGAAACCGAAAAGGGCAAGGCTCGGGATCGTTTGCAGAATACTGGCGACGCCTAGCGCGATGGTGCGCAGAAATTTCCGGTGCACCAGCAGGAGGCCGAGCGGGACGCCAATGAGTATCGCTATCGTCATAGCGATGACCACGAGTTGAAGATGCTCAAAGGTAGCGGTGAGGATTTCACCGAGGTGCTGAACAAAAAATGTCCAGATGCTCATACTCACGCTCCGGGGCCGACTGCCAAGGAAGCCGCAAAAGCGCGAACTTCCGGGTGGTCGATTTGCATAAACGTCTGTGGCGATCCGCTGGCGACTATGTGGCCGGTCTCAAGAAGAACGATTCGTGAAGCAAGATATAAGGCTTCGTGCAGATCGTGGGTGACGAATACGATCGTTTTATTCAATCGCCGGGCCAGCGCGCTGAATTCTCGCTTCAGCTCGGTGCGCGTAACCGGATCAAGAGCTCCGAAAGGCTCATCCATCAGGAGTATCGGTGGGTCTGCAGCGAGCGCACGAGCTACGCCTACGCGCTGGCGCTGG
Organism: Candidatus Acidiferrales bacterium; assembly: GCA_963723725.1. GTDB lineage: Bacteria > Acidobacteriota > Terriglobia > Acidiferrales > UBA7541 > Acidiferrum. The sequence continues at coordinate 145,753 of CAVRSA010000001.1, read as the reverse complement.
CCACCCGAGAGTTCGCGGGGAAGCCGCTTCGCAAACTTCGCCGGGTCTAGTCCTACGAGCTGCAACAGTTCCTCGACGCGAGCGGCGATTCGGGTCCTTTCCCATTTTTCGAGCATAGGTATCAGCCCGACGTTTTCTGCGACGGTGAAGTGCGGGAAGAGACCGGCGTCTTGAATTACGTAACCAATGCGTCGCCGGAGCTGGATGAGATCCCACTCCGTGGTGCGGCGTTGCTGGACCAGAACTTCGCCCCGGGTCGGAGTCAGCAGTCCGTTGATAAGTTTCAACAACGTGGTCTTACCGCTGCCGCTGCGGCCGAGCAGCACAAGAGTCTCTCCGCGAGCAACCGCCAGCGATACATCGGAGATGATTTCTCCGGTCGCACCGCGATGGATCGAGAAGGAAACATCGCGGAACTCGATCAGATTCGCGGAAGTAGTGAGCGCCTTTGGGTCCATTGGATGACGAGCACGAGAGCGTGCGAGAACTATCTTAATGGAACTCGCCATCGCGTGGGAGCCAGGGGCGTTCGAACCGGACGCAGGTGAAGATTTCTCACTTCAGCCGCACATCCTTAAGATTGCTCTAGCCTCTGGTGATTGACGGTCCAGCCGAGCGATTCGATATGACGAGAGATCGAAGCCAAGAGGCGCTACTACTTAGGTGCAATCGAGGCATTTTCTTTGCCGGCCTTCTTGTTCCAGCCGTGGAAACGCGAAAGGTCGCCGGCATTCCACGCTTCGCGGAGTCCAGGAGCATTCAGATCCCAGTCTGGACGGATTTCGCTCGTCACGGCGCGAAGATCGTGCCAGAGATCGATGACCGATGGACGTCCCCAGAACCAGTACCCGTTATAGATGCTGTAAATCACGAGGCCCGGCTTAAGCACGAGGGTATGCGGAATCATAGGATTATGCTCGGGGTCGGTGTACTCCTGGATGTCGAGATCCTTCTGGATTGTTCGACCGGGGTCTGAGAGGAAAGTCCATTGGGCTCCGACTGACAAGCGGAATTCCTGAAGAGCATGGTGATCGTCGGTGGCGATTGTGGCGATCTGAGTGTACGACACCGCGATCTTCGGGTAGAACGCGGCGAGCTCCAAGTGCTGCTGGTGCTCTTTTGGGCAATAGTTGCCGCGCGCAAGGGTAAGAATCAGTGGATCATCGCCCTGTAGCTCGCTGAGCTTGCATACTTTGCCCGTTTGATCGGGCAGTTGGTAGTCGGGGAAAATGCCTCCGGGGACGATATCAGAACGCATGATCGTACTCCTCCTGTTTCTCTCAAAGATCCAGAGTGACGCTCGCATGTGGCTGGGAACAGCAGACAAGCGCGTTCCCCGAGGCGGGTCTCTCAAGCGGTTCAGGGTTATAAATGATTGATCCGCTTATCAATCCAGTCATGCAGGTATGACAGACTCCAGCTCGGCACGACCATCTGGCGGGAACGTCACACGCTTCCGCCAGCTCAAGCAAACTCCCGAATTTCGCATCCCAGGCGACGGTAATCCCGCTACGCGCGAATGTAACTGGGGGGCCAGATCCGGGCGACCCCTGTGGCTGGTGAGGAGCGTGATCAACCTGCGAAATACCAGGAGTAATGGCTTCGAGAGAACCGAATACTTCCGTGTGCACATTCCCGTCGAGCACGCCCCAGTTTCGCAGTCCATCGCGCATATCCTGCAGGAATGAAGCGGGACCACACAGATAGTAGTCACTGCCCCGTGACACGCCAATTCTCTCGAGCAAAGCTGTGTCAACGTGCCCGGGAGCATCGTAGTCTGCGCCGACCTGGTCGGTAGGAGCGGGCCTGCTGTAGACGATGTACCCCCGTCCGCCGGCGAGATGCTTCAGTAACGAACGCGATTCTTCAGCAAACGGATGTTCGAGGCGATTGCGCGTTCCATAGATCCACCAGATCTCCCGCTCAGATCTTTCAGCAGCGAGTGCGTGGAGCATCGACATCACGGGCGTTGCGCCCACTCCAGCACTCAGCAGAACCACAGGATTCTGCGTGGCAGAAAGAGTAAAGCTTCCTCGCGGCGCACTGACATCCAGCAAATCACCTTCTCGCGTACGGTTGCACAGAAACGAACTTCCAATCCCGTTCAATTCTCTTTTGACGCTGATGCGGAAATGATCGGTTCCGGGCAGATCAGACAGCGAATAGCTGCGGAGACAGGGCGGCTTACCTGGCTCGACGACCAGCCGCAAAACCACAAATTGGCCCGCATCGAAGACAGGAAGACGTTGCCCGTCGATTGGCGTCAGAACGAAGGAAGTTACGTTATCACTTTCCTTATGGATACCCGCGACTCTCATCTGCCGAAATCCCGGCCAGGCTGGGGCTTGTTCCTCATAGGCGAGCCCCGGATTCCCCACCGAAGTTTTTGGGCTGAGGTCCTGTTGGAGCATCGCCTCGAACGAACCCCGCCAACCCTGGCTGAGCGCAGGAATCCGCAGCACTCGTTGCAGTTGCTCGCTTGAATGTCCCGGCAAATACAGCAGGGCGTCAACCTCGGCCACGCTCGCTCGCCCTGGACCGTCAGTAATCTTCACAATGCTATCGCTTGCACCAACTTCTCCTTCCTGCAATACGCGAAAGTAGAATCCTGGCCGGTGATGCGCTACGAGCAAGGCTGGCATCCGGGGTTCATTCATGCGTATACCGACGCGGTAGCACGTCACGCGTGGCTGCGTCACTTCAAATTGGGCCCCACCGATCTGGTATCGATCGCCGATGCACACCTCGTCGTCAAAGAGTCCCTCGACCGTGAAGTTCTCTCCGAACTGGCCGAACGTAAAATCGTTGCGGCCCAAAAAGCGCTGCCAGTATTGGTAAGAATCCACCTGGTAGACGAATACGGCGCGGTGTTCCCCTCCGTGACCGGCCAGGTCGGCTTGGGCATCGCCCTCAACATTAAGGGTGCGTACCATGCGCCGTCCCTCAACTGGAGATTTCCAGACTGACGTTCGGACCGTTTTGCCGTTCCAGGGCACGTCGCGGGGAACACCGACATTTACTGAAAGCAATCTCTGCATTCATACCTCATCGAAGTCCAGCGCGTTACAAGCACGCTGAACTCAGGGCTCGCCATAGGCACCTTCTTCAGGGCGCAGGTGCACGCTGAAAGGCGAGAAGTCTTCTTGCGAATCCGGCAGATCCAAGATTCTTTCAGCCGCGTACCAGTCAACTTCCGGCGAACCGAGTGGGTGGCCTCTGCGCTCCCACAAATCGTAGGCGAGCTTCGCAATCTCGTCTTGCCTGCGTCCATTCCTCATTTGTTCCTCCTGGTCGCATGCCCGGCACGACCCAGTGTGACTCCAACGTTCCCCTGCACGAGTCCGGAAAAATACTTCGGTAACGTCCCCATCGCAACACGGATGAACCAGCGCACGCTCTCTTTGGAAGTACCGGTCAGTTCAGTAACTTCCCCGCGAGCCAGTAGTCGATACTGAACTTTCCCGGACCAGCACAGATCAGCCAGATAAAGAAGAGCACGTACAGGACTTCCGGAAGGTAGAGAAAATCGTCAAGCCAGCGAAGGGGCGAAAGTCCTTTAGGCAGGGTGGAGACGGCAGTGGTGAGCGTAGCGACGATCATATCGATCATCAGAGCCACCGAGGCCGGGCTTGAAAGAAGCCCCACGGTCACAAGCGACCCGCCAACGAACTCGACACCCGACACGAAATACGCCGTCTGTCGGGGAAACGGGATTTTGGCCTGAACGAGCGTATCGTAAACAGGTTTCGTGCCGCCGGCGACAAACAGTTTGTTTGCTCCGGAGATGGCGAAGAACAGCCCGATCGAAACGCGCACCAGCAGGATGGCATATTGCTCGAAATCACTGCCACCGAGCAGCGCCAGCTGCACCAACCGTTTCCAATCCATCTTTGTACCTCCACCAGAGCATGCGATCGAACGATTCCCAAACCTCACAATTCGACTTGTCTCCTGACCGCGTTATGCCGCAACCCGCAAATGGCGGTGCTGTTGACGAATTCTTACGTCCCGAGATTACGTGTCCATCCTTTCGACCCATTGAGCGCGCGATGCGGGAGCCACGAATGGATCCGCGAAGTACTGTGTTTCCCGCGCGACTTTGTTGCCCTTGAACTCCATGATGCTCACGGTGCAGGACGGCCTGCCGTCATAGGTCAGGATCAATTCGGTGACCCAAAGATCTCCGCCGTCAATGATTCGTCGAACAGTAAACCGCTTTTTGCTGGGCTGACTGGCACGTTGATTCTGTATGTTGCTCCGACCACGGGTTCGCTCACCAGACTGCGGGTATTCGAGCACCGCGTCCTCGTGGTAGATGAGGTGCTCCGTTTCAAAATCGCTGGCATCCGACGCCGCCCAATGCTGATCGAGCGCCGCGCGGATCTCTTGATCTCGTGCTCCAGAACACTGCTTCTTCTCTTGCGGATCGTTCATCCCGTGCCTTTCCATCTGAAAAGAAACTGAATACTCCGGCGCGACTGAGAAAAAGGCCAACCGAAGTTCTCGTCAACTCAAGCGGAAGCGTGAGCGCTCTTCTCTCCGAGGAACTTCAACAGTGTTTGAGCCGTGGACGTCGATGACGCGGGGTTCTGCCCGGTGATGAGACGACCATCAACGACGAAGAATGGCTGCCAGTTCGCGCGTTTCTCAAAGGTCGCGCCCAGGCGCAGCAACTCGTCTTCAACCAAAAACGGCACTACATTTGTCAAATGCATCGCCTCTTCCTCTCCGTTAGTGAAGCCGGTGACGGCCTTTCCCTTTACGAGTGGCGCGCCATTGTATGTGACGTGACGCAGTACTCCCGGCGAATGGCACACCAAAGCGATCGGCTTGCCGGAATTGTAGAAGGACTCGAGCAAAGCGATGGAGTCGGCGCTCTCCGCCAGGTCCCACATCGGGCCGTGCCCGCCCGGGTAGAACACGGTGTCAAAGTCTTTTGCTTTCATATCGGCAAGCTTGGCAGTCTGGGAAAGTTCCTTCTGCGCTGCCTGGTCCTGCTTGAACCGCGTCATGGCAGGCGTTTGGTTCTCCGGCAAATCGCTCTTTGGATCGAGGGGTGGTTGGCCGCCTTTTGGCGAAGCGAGGGTTAGCTCAACACCGGCGTCTTTAAAAACAAAATAAGGGGCCGCAAATTCTTCGAGCCAGAACCCGGTCTTGCGACCGGTGTTTCCTAGCTGATCGTGCGATGTCAGTACCATCAGTATTTTCATATTGTTCTCCTGTGCCGGTTACGAAAATCGCGATGGAATTCGGCCATCGCGAATCATAAGAACAGACGCCCGGAAAACGCACAATTGGACCAAGGTATCGCCGGTACTTTGCCTCGAGTCTCCTGCGACGTACGCGAATTGTGCGGCCGGACGGAAGGCCGGTTGAGCGGCGCCGGTAAGGCCCGGTCGATACCATCGTCTAGTAGATGCTGAATCGCACTTTCTGGTTCAATAACTTTCTGGTTCAATACGGGCTGATTTAGGAAGCTTTTGGGGACAAAATATGGGCTTTTGACGGAAGGCTCTCAAAGCGGAGCCGATATTGCGCCTTGGCGGGCGCAAGCAGGCATTCCCGCCGTTACAACGCGACCAATTCCGGTTTTCATCATCCAAGTGTTCATTAATGCGTGCCTGTCTGGGAGGTGAATCATGAAAGCAGTCGTTGTCCATCAATATGGCGGTCCGGAAGTACTGAAGTTTGAGGACTATCCCGACCCGGCGCCGGGTCCCGGCGAGGTCCTGGTGCGGGTTGCTGCCACCAGTGTGAATCCGATCGACTACAAACGGCGTGCCGGATTAACGAAGGATTTTTACCCCATCAAGTTTCCCGGACTGATAGGAGTTGACGTAGCGGGGACTGTGGTCACGGTCGGGCCCGGGGTCGAAGGCTTTTCGCGAGGTGACCAGGTGTTTGCCATGGCCGCCGACACCTACGCCGAACTTTGCGTGGTGAACGCGGCAATCCTGGCGAGGGTTCCGAAGGGAATGGATCTGATCCAGGCGGCGTCACTGCCACTTGTGACGACGACCGGCAACCAGCTTGTCTCCGGTACAGGAATCAAAGCGGGCCAGACCGTGCTCGTCTCAGGTGCGGCAGGAAACGTCGGACGTTCTGCAGTTTTCACTGCGAAGGATCGCGGCGCGATCGTGATTGCTGCTGTTTTGAAGCGTCAGATCGAGGAGGCTAAGACAATCGGCGCAGATCAGGTGGTCGCAACCGACGATGACACCTCGATTGCGAACCTTCCGCCGCTCGATGCGGTTGCGGATACGGTCGACGGAAGAACGGCGGAGAAGCTGATCGCCAAGGTCAAGCCGGGAGGGGTGTTTGCATCGGTTCTCGGGGCACCGCAGAACAGCGAGAAGTACCCATCCATAAAGGTGGTACCCGTATTCGCAACACCGAACAGGGAAACGCTACAGTACATGGCCGAAGCAGTACGGGACGGCAAGCTCGTAATCCCGATCAGCCAGAAACTGCCACTCAAAGAAGCGGCCGAAGCCCAAACGGCGGCAGAAAAGGGCGGCATCGGGAAGGTCTTGCTGTTGGCTTGAATTCGTCACTGGGCATCTCACGTCTAAAGGAAAAATCAATATGAAAAAAGATCACCGCGGATTTAACCTCGCTTCGAAACCAAGTGGCGACGGGTGTGTAGAGTGCCTGGCATCGCCGAAAGGTTGGTGGTTCCATCTCCGCCGGTGTGCGGAGTGCGGGCACATCGGATGCTGTGACAGCTCTCCGAGCCAGCATGCATCCAAGCATGCGGAAGAAACGGGGCATCCGATCATAGCCAGCTTTGAACCCGGTGAAGACTGGTTCTACGATTACGAGAAGGAGGAAATGATCAAAGGTGTGGAGCTGCTTCCTCCACACGCGCATCCCGGAAGTCAGCCCGTACCTGGGCCCGCGGGGAGAGTGCCCGCCAACTGGGAATCGCTCCTAAAGTAGCTGTCCGTTTCAGAGGGTTTGTTCGCGACTCACTTCTCTTGTGTGAGATCGACCATCAAATCTGGAAACCAATCGTGCCACAGCGATCGACCGTTCAAACCACCCGGAACCGGCCCTGACTGAGCCCCTCAGCGATTCTTTGGGCGAGGGAAGCCGGGTCAGCAAGGTCATCGCAAACCGCTTGTGGGCTTCCGTCTTCAAAGCGGGCATAGAAATCCTTGAGGCCGGCGTAATCTGTAATGGCCCCGTTCTCTCGCGACGAAGCCCGTTCTACGCAAACCTCTAAGCTCGGACGCAGAAGCACAAAATCAAATGCTATTTCTTTCAGTATCTTGCGCGCCGTGTTGAGGTAGGCCGGCGGAATTGAAAAATCAATCAGCACTCGAAAACCAGAGCGCGCTAACGGAACTGCCGCTGCCGTCATCGAGCGCACAACAACAGGAAAGTTGTCCCTCAACCCGCGTTCGCCTCCTTTCCTGATGAACGACCAGAACGTATCGCCCTCAATGTAGGAGAGCGGCGCAGGTAGCAATTGTATTAACTCCTGCGCAACTGTTGTCTTCCCGGCTCCTATCGGCCCCGATAGAAAAATCACGCTCATGCGGCATCATTGCACAAATGCACTGCGGTTCTGTTAATCGAGCGTGAGTGCGAACGGGGATCGCCATGACCTCGGGCGCAAGTATGCTGAAGAGCTCGGACCAGCACCTCCTCTTCATTCGTTGTGCAGTCTAGGGCACTAGGGTTTGCCGAACAAAATCTCGCCGAGTCGAATCGTGAAGGCAACCCGGGAAAAGGCACTCAAGTCCTGGGCCGGATCGGCCGAGAGGACGACGAGATCAGCGTCCATACCCTTGCCGAGGCGGCCAGAGTGCGCAGAGAAGCCGAAGCGCTCTGCGGGATTCGTCGTGAGCGAAGCGAGAATCTGCTGGAAACTCATTCCGGCGCGGGACATCCACTTGAACTCTTCGGAAGTGTCAAACTGCTCGATGTACCCGACGTCGGTTCCAAAGAGGACTTGTCCTCCTGCTTCTGAGAAAACCTCTAGCTGTTGGGCAGCCCTGCGCATCCCTTTCTCGAGTTCTTCCGGTGAGGCGTTCTTAGATTCAACCTCCCAAAGTGTAAGTGTCGGAGTGAGTGCTATATGGGCTGCCACCAGGCGCCGGGCGAAAGCGGGACTCCATGGATCATCAAAAGGAGTGGTGTGGGCCAGGACATCGACCCCGCTCTGAATCGCCACCTCGATTCCTTGATTATTCGAGACGTGCGCAAAGACAGGCTTGCGAGCCCGGTGGGCCTCGTCCACGATCACTTTGGCCAAGTCCAAGGGCATGGTCAAAATTTCATTGCGCTCCACGGAATTCGCAAAGATCTTAATACCATCCGCGCCGTCGCGAATCTGCTGCTGCACTCGTTCCTTCGCCTGCGCAGTTGATTCCACCTCCGGAATGCTGATGTGATTGGCTTCGAGAAATCCTTTGACATAAACGGGAGTTCCGCCCTTGACCCAGAACGGCTCACCGACTGTGAGAATCCGCGGTCCTATCGTCTCGCCACTTGCGATGCGATGGCGAATAAGATTGGTATTCTTGAGGACCGAAGCGATGTCGAAGACGGTCGTAAATCCCCAGCGCGTCAGCATTTCTTGAAGTTGCGACGTGGTTTCGGCTGCCGAGAGGCTATCCGCATGCACCAATCCGGGCGTAAGGATATGCACGTGGCTGTTCCAGAATCCGGCGGTGACTACCAGACCTTTGCAATTGATAACGGTAACGCCGTGGGCAGAACGCGGAGGTTTTGTAGTCGCACTGGGACCTATGGCAGTGATGCGCCCATCGTGCACCAGAATTGTGCCGTCCTCGATCACGGCTTCTGTCGGTGACGGGTAAATTTTGGCGTGCACCAGTGCGAGATCAGAAGAACGGCAAGGACTGGAGCCAAGAAGCGCTGCCAGCACGAGAAGAGCTAAACCAAATCGTGTTCGCATACGGAAGTATACAGAAATTGCCGATGGCTTGTTCGAAGGGATATTTCTGAAATGCCAGAACTTGGGAAGCTGGAAGCCGGCAGCCAGAGTTCCAAAACGCGTCCGGAAAAGACCCATTTTTGTCTTTCAACATCGATCGGAGCTAATTGGCCTCCCGTGCCAATTGCCTTTCAGGTGATCGAGAACCCGGAAGATCTCCTATTCCTGATCTTGTCGATACAATCGGCACCGAAGACACTGCTCATCGCCGCTTCGGTTAGATCTATACTGCTTTCTAATGATTATTAGGCAGATCCGTAGAGCGAGTTCTGAGGCGTCAGGGAGGCTCATGCTATCTGAATGGAATCGTGTGACGAAGGCGGTGCGGAGGCAAATCTCTTACAGATGGTTTGCATCGTCGCTCATTTGCGGCTTGGTCAGTCTAGGAGTCCTGGCGCAGCAGGTCGCGCCGAAGATGCCCATGGCGGCTGTATCCGAGGACGGCGCCGAGGCCCGCTGGTTGAAGAAGACAGTGCTCGATTCGAAACTGCTCGACTCCATGGAGGATGTCTCGACCTGGACATTTACCGGCGATGGGGACATGGCGCTGGTCGAAGCACCGGTGAGGGAGGGCAAGCACTCGCTCCGGATCCGTTCGACGCAAAACCTCGGAAAAGTGGGCGGTGCAGGCGAGTGGGAAGACCTTGTCGCCGCCCGGAAATTTTCTGGAGAGGATTGGAGCCACTACAATCGAATTTCCATCTGGGTTTATCCGGACGTTGTAGGCGCACCGGCGATTTCAGCGTCTTTAGTCCTGCACAATGAAGGCACGCACAAGCTTCCGGACCACTATAACGAAGGGCGTCACGAGTCCATCATCCTGAAGAATCATGAATGGAATCAGGTGGTGTGGGAAATTGCACCGCTCAGCCGGGACAAGGTCACAGAACTGGAGTTTGCCTACAGTCTCCCCAAAATGCTTCCGGACCCGGGAGATCAGACCATCCTCTATATCGATCAACTGGAACTCCAGTCGGTCGAGGCCGACCACGTGGAGGGGTGGGACGTCGCTCCGGGCAAGATCGCGTTCAGCCACGCTGGATATACCGCGGGGGCGACAAAAACCGCGATCGCGAGTGATCTGGATGCGAAAGACTTTTCCGTCATCGAGCAGAGCACCGGCAAGACCGTTCTGACCAAGCAGGTTCTGCAGCAGAAAACAGCGCTCGGCAACTATGCTGTTCTGGATTTTACGGAGCTGCAGGAGCCGGGCAGATACATTTTGCGTGCTGGGAAAAGGAGTACGCGGCCGTTTGAAATCGGAGCGGAGGCCTGGCGCGGGAGCGTCTGGAAGGCCATCAATTTCATGTATACCGAGCGCTGCGGCACGGTGATTCCTGGAATTCACGGAATCTGCCACCTGGACGATTACAGCATTCACGGGGACAGACGCATCATCGTCAACGGTGGCTATCACGATGCTGGGGATCTGAGTGCGACGGGCAATACTCCGGGAATGGCTTACGCGCTGTTCTCGTTTGCAGAACGCCTCGAGCAGCAGGGGGAAGATCCGGACCTGCTCACCCGTCTCATTGAGGAAGGAACGTGGGGGTTGCACTGGGTACTGAAGACGAACTTTGGCGACGGATATCGGACGACGGGACAACTGATCAGCTACTGGACGAACGGGATCATCGGCGACGCGGACGACCGCTTCGGGCAGGCCGTGAACAATCCGGAATGGAACTTCAGGGTGGCGGCTGTCGAGGCGCTGGCCGCGCGTGTGTTAAAGGAAAGCAATCCGGACCTTGCGATTCGCAGTCTCCGCACCGCCCAGCAGGATTGGAGTTTTGCCGTGGAAGGACTGAAGACAGCTGCTCCATTGGCCGAAGTTTACGGGGCGCAAGATGAACTGGAGCGCATCTCCTTTGGCGCGATTGCGTCGGTGGACCTGTACCGTGCGACCGGAGAGCAGAAGTATGCCGACAAGGCTGTTGAACTGGGCAATCTCATTCTGGAGTCGCAGGAACAGAGGATTCAGCCATGGACGATACCGATGACGGGCTATTTTTACACCAGCCCGAAACGGGAAAATCTTTTTCACCGCTTTCACATCGGCCAGGAGGAAGAGCCCGTCATTGCACTGACTCATTTGTGTGAGACGTTTCCGAGTCATGCGAACTGGATGAAATGGTATTCGGCGATAGTTCTCCACTCGAAGTACTACCAGCAGGTAGCCGCCAAGATCGATGAGCCATACGGCGTCCTTCCAGCCGCTGTCTACAAACTGAGCGAAGCACGGTTGATCCCGCAATCAAAAGACTGGACGCCGTTGCGCGCGGCCGACCGCGACGCGTATGTCGAACAAGTTCGTCGCGGTGTCCCACTCGGAGGAGAATTTTATTTGCGGAGATTTCCGGTGTGGTTTGACTTCCGCGGGAATTCGAGCGTGTTGCTGTCAGAGGCCAAAGCACTCTCGGCCGCGGGACAATTGCGGGGTGATCTCGAAGCGGAAGACCTGGCACAAAAACAGGCAGAGTGGCTACTGGGCCGAAATCCGTTTTCGGCCAGCATCATGTACGGAGAAGGTTACGACTGGACACCGCTTTATAGTGTCCGGTCAGGGCAGCTGGTAGGTGCGCTCCCGGTCGGTATCGAAACGAGAGAGTATAACGACGTTCCCTACTGGCCCACGCAGATTTGCTGGACCTACAAGGAAGTGTGGACGCAGCCGGTCGGAGAGTGGATCTGGTTAATGCAGGATCTGCACGGTTCACCTGTAATCGAAGGAGATGGCGATACCTTATCGCGAGAACAGGTGGAGTTTCGCAATGAAGCCACGGGGCGCGTAACCGAGATCCAGGTCCAGTCGACGGACGGAAAATTTCGGGTTCAGTTGCCGCAGGGAAAATATGCGGTACGGCAAGGCAATACGCACACCACAATGACTGCGTTGTCGGGCGGGACTTATCATGTCGAACTGCGCCCTGACCGTGCGCTGGACTTCAAGGTGAGACGTTGAAAACGTAAAGACGGATGAAGTTACACTGCGCATTCACGCGGAGGGAGCCGGCGCTCACACATTTGAGATTAGAGGTGGCAACCTTGCCTTGGACGAGCCAGGTAGTCAAAAGATTGAATTGAGTTCCGGGCAGGGCACGGATGTCGTGCGCCATGGCCGCATTCAGGTTTCTGACACGCCTTGGGTAATCGTCGTGATCCCGGACGGCTCATTCAGCGCGCATCGCGAGATCACCGGGGCGGGCGACAGGACTAAATGACACAAGAACTCTGACTCCGTCGTGCAGCCAAAGGCAACACCGTGCGCAGACTAAGCGGTTTGGCCCGTTCGATTCTAGTTCGCGTTATTCTGCACGGACTTTGTCGTAGCCCTGCCACTAATCGTTGACTTGATGGCGAGACCGCACGCAGTGGGAGCATTTGTCATCTGCTTGGCAAATACACGGTAGCTCGGCCCTCCTGGTCGCAGGGTTGCCCAGTACCCGGAGGAGGTCAGCAAAGGTTTATGCTGCACGATGATCTGGTTGGCGAGGATCTTCACTCCACATTCAAGATTGTTCTTCGGCTGGAGAATTGTTTTTGCCGGATCGTCCGCCTTTAACTCACGGTCCACTTGCCAATTGAAATCGCATCCGTATCGCTTCTGATCCGCGTACGCAAGCTGCAAAAGTCCCTCGCTGCGCATAGGCATCCCGCTCACTTCATCACGTTTCGTGCCTTCCGGATCGGTATGCCGGACGGTGATGTTTGGATTCAGGCCGGCTTCAGCGCCGGCAAGAGCTTGAAAAAAGTAAGCCCAGAACGTGCGTTTGTCGGTTTCCGCCATCTCATAAAATCGCGGGCAAAATCGACGGACATCCCGTGGGACATCTGAGGAAAGCATTTCCGGCGGCAAGGCTTTCTCGATAATCTGATCCCATTGCGGATTCCAGGGTGTTCCGCCGAGCTCGACCTTCTTCTCGTCAATCGGGGTCGCCGGAACTGGGGCGGCCTGCGCGTAGAGTGATGTGCCCATCGCCATGAAGAATACGAGACTCACGGCGAACGATGTTCTCAGGGACGTAGTACTTATCTTTGCCGCCACATAAGCAGGGACTGCTCCTGTTGCCATGGCGCCAGTGTGACAGAAACACTTCGTCCAGGCTGCCCAGATAAGTATGTATACGCCAACAGGAGCAGGTGGAGGCCTGTGGCGGGCTCCCTTGTAGTTGCGTGGGGTCACGATTCCCATCCAAACGGATCGGACTCGCCCATTCAGAAGACGGGGTTTAGCTCCGTCATTTGGTCGTATATCTCACGTGCGACTTGTCTTTGTGTGAAGGTGTAATTTCAACTTCGGGTCTTACTATCGGCACAAGATAACTGGCGAACCCGATGCCAACGATGATCGTCCCGAAGGATTTTTCCGGCGTAAAGGTCCGGACCACCGATTTTCCGTACACGAGTTTATAGATTCCTGTTTCATAACGGCGCGAAAAAAGCTGCTGCATTGCTTCCTGTAAATTGGCTTCCGCTTCTTCTATCGATCCGTTGCCGGCATACTCGCACGCAAAACCTCCCAGGTAAGAGTCATTTGAATTGCGATAGACCTTGGCCAGAAGTAGCCCGGCGGTAATCGGTGTTCCCGGTTTATCGGTGTGCTGAACAGCAATGATTCCTTCGAGAACGGAGCCATGGTGAATGTCGGGCAAATTTGTAAGCTCGACTGTATCAGGTGGTAATACCGAGCTGTAAAGCATCACATTGTAATTCTCGATGCCGGCCATATTCAGAGCGGCGTCGTACGATCCAGTCTCGATACCGACGTCGCTCTCTCCCCACCCAATCACCCAGAAATATTCTTTGGGAATCCGGCAGCCAACTTCGAAGTAACGAGGAGGAGGATCGTTCGACATTTTACCAGGGCCAAGTGCTGCCATCGTAGCTTAAGAATTTTCCGGTTAATTCCATCGGATCGCCCTCGAGAACCTTGCGCATTCCTGCAATGCTTTGTTGGGGCATCAACGCTGCATTGGGACCCCCCATATCCGTCTGCACCCACCCTGGACTGAATAATAGTACGCTGATTCCTCGCGGCTCGACATTCTTTGCCAGAATTGACATGGCCATATTTAACGCCGTCTTGCTCGACCTGTACTGGTATGCCGATCCAAATCCGATTGTGGTGCCCAACGTCTGCAGTGAGCTCATCCCCGTGCTGATTGCGACGATCTGTTTTCGCTTGCTTGCAGCAACATTTTCGATCAGAGCCTCAGCAACGCGCATCGCTCCGAGGACGTTGGTTTCAAAGGATTCGCGCCAACCGGCAAAATTGAGCTCACCAAGTTCGCTCCCTTCGCGCGTATAGATGGCTGAATTTAAAACGAGCAAATCCACTGGCAGGCCGTTGAGCACTTCCTTCAAGAGCCTTACGGAGTCATCGCTGGTCACGTTCAGCGTTTCGAGTGACACACTTTTGCTTGTTGCTAGCTGCCGCAATCCTTCGCTCTCAGTCGGATTTCGCGCCGTCGCGATTACTTCCCATCCCTCCGTGGAATACTGCCTGGCAAATTCCAACCCAAGCCCTCGATTGGCGCCGGTAATTAAAACTCTCGACATCAGTCGTTCCTCCTTAGTTTGCGAAAGATCTCGCCGGCGCTCGCCGTGAATATCTCCTTGAGCTTTCCCCTCCTAGGATGCCTCTCCCCGCTGTTTTGTTATTCGCAATTCCATCAGTAACAATTTCGTCACACAGTCGGCCCTGTAAGAATTTCTAGTTTGGCGTCACCACCATTCGAGCAAGTCATGGACGGCAACGATGTTTCAGCACCACATGAATAAGATGAACGGCGGACGGCAGGTCAGCCGCACGGCGCATATATATGCATATATAAAGGACCAGAACGGAAGATCGATGCCTGCTGACCGGTCTGCACCACGACCGACTCAACCTTTCTGGCCAATCTCGGGTTGCTGTTTGGGATCGAACATTCGCGGCATACCAGTTGTTGCTCGACTGGAGGCACATTGCAAAGTTTGGTGAGAAACCTCTATTCTCAAACCTGCGCACAGTCGGCCGAAAGACGTTGGGAGCGCAAGGACACGGAGGCGCGATGAAGATTCTGGTGATTGGCGGGACGGGCAAAGTTGGTGCAGAAGTCGTGAAGGAGCTGCAGAAACGCCAGACAGACCTTCGCCTGCTTGTTCGAAAGAGCGGCACTCCGACGCCGCCTGGCGTCGAGGTCGCGGCCGGCGATTTGCTTGACCCGGTCTCCCTAGAGAGGGCAATGCACGGCGTGGACAAGCTCTATCTGTTGAACGCCGTCTCGCCCGATGAACTGACGCAAGCCCTGATCGCCTACGATCTGGCCAAAAAGCTAAAGCTGAAACACATCGTCTATCATTCAGTCTTCCGAGTGGAGCACTTCAAGGATGTTCCGCACTTCGCTTCAAAGCTCGCGGTGGAAAGTGCCTTACGGGAATTCGAAGTTCCCTTCACGATTATTCGCCCAAACTATTTCATTCAAAACGATGCATCCTTGGAAGAACCTCTTATGAAGGCTGGCATCTACCCGATGCCGCTCGGCGACGTTGGTATCTCCGTCGTAGACATCCGAGACATCGCGGAGGCCACAGCGGTCGTTCTGACATCGGAAGGAAACGACGGTCTGACGTATAACCTGAACGGTCCGGAACCTCTGAGCGGTCCGACAGCAGCGTCGATCTGGAGTAAGTTGCTCGGCAAGGAGATTCGGTACACGGGGCACGACATGAATGCATTCGAGGAGCAAATGCGAAAGTCGGCTCCGTCGTGGTCCGCATTCGACATCCGCATGATGTTTCAAGGGTATCTCGAACGTGGTTTCGTAGCCGAAAAAGGAGATATAGAAACGTTGACGAAACTCCTCGGCCACGCACCTCGCAGCTATGATGACTTCGCCGCGGAAACCGCTGCTGTTTGGAAGAAGCGAATCCCGTAACACCCTGCGCGCAAAAGCTTAAGGAGAACAAAATATTATCACCTCTTCCGGCCATCCCTCCGGACGATCCAAAGCGTAGCCTCATCTTGTCTCAGGCCGAAATCCTCCTGCACGTCGCCCTGGTCGGTGAAACTTACACCACTACCGTAAGGTGACTCGATGATGATCGCGAAACTCTCTCTCGATCTGCGAGAGATTTCATCCCCATGGCAAACCTCGCCTTGACTGACGCCAAGTCGTGATAGATTTTGCTCGACAATGATCTTGCTAAATGACGGATTCAAACGAATTTGCTGGTTTTTGTTCCTTATACTCGAATGTTTTGTTGCGCTCGCTTCTGGCACATACAGCAGTGCGTGTATTCCTCGGTCCACTCCTGACGGCTATTCGAAAATGATGGTCTTGTTGTTGTAGAGAAGGATTCGATTTTCAATGTGCCAGCGAACAGCTCGGGCGAGGACCATTTTTTCAAGGTCGCGGCCTTTTTCCGCCAGGTCTTCAATCGTATCCCGGTGAGATATGCGCGCGATGTTCTGTTCGATGATGGGGCCATCGTCGAGAATTTCCGTGACATAGTGGGCTGTGGCCCCGATAAGTTTCACGCCTCGCTCGTACGCCTGGTGGTGAGGTTTCCCGCCGGTGAAGGCGGGCAGGAATGAGTGATGAATATTGAGGATCGGGATTAGGCACTGGTTGATGAAGTCACTAGAGAGCACCTGCATGTAGCGGGCCAGTACGACCAGATCGATTCTATTTGCCGCCAGCAGTTCAAGTTGCTCCGATTCGGCATGCGGCTTGTTGTCCTTTGTTACGGGAATTAGGTGGAAAGGCACGCCATAAAAATCCGCGTGCGCTTTCGCGTCAGGATGATTGCTGATCATCAGCGGAAACTCGCACGCGAGTTCTCCGTTCCGCTGACGATACAGGAGATCGACAAGGCAATGATCGTATTTTGAAACGAATATGGCCACGCGCGGACGATAGCTACCAAGGGCAATGCACCAGTTCATCCCGAATTTGTGAGCGATCGGGCCAAACGCGCCGTCAAAGTCTTTCATTTCCAGACGGAAACCCGACAGTTCCCATTCCACGCGAGCAAGGAAATAGCGGTTCTCCCCGGCTTGGTGTTGTTCGAAATGTACAATGTTGCCGTCGTAGCGATAAATGAATTCAGCGATGGTGGCATCCAGCCCGTTGCGGTTCGGGCACTGCACCAGAAGCACGGCGGTGTTTTTCATGACTGCCCTCTTTTTTCCGAGTTAATTGTACACGAGGGTACGCGAGGCAAATGAGGTTAGATCGCGCCTTACAGTTTGCACGGGGGACAGGATTCAATCTCGCCAGGGGCGTAAGGGCGGCAGTTCTGTTTCAGGCACTGCCGGAAATTCACGGGGTAATTCCACAATCGCATTCTTTTCGAGGGCGGCGAAATATGACGCGGAACCAATATAGTCGGGATATTTGTCGTGCAGGTCGTTCGCCGCGCTGCGCAAGGCAGCAGCGATCCATGCGGGTCGCCGCAGAGTGGCAATTGTCATTTCGTCGGAAAGCTGTTCAAGACGCAACCGATCCGTGGGGTTGTAATAACCCAATGCGAAGACTCGCGCGTCTGGAGTGCCGGTCATCTCATAGAGTTGAAATTTATCGCCACTCGCTAATGTCCAGCAGCGAATGCGCTGCTCATCTGCGTCCCACCCGATGGCGGCGAGTTCCAGCACATCTAATTGTTCGACATCGTGTTCACGTGGCGTGCGTTCGCCAAACGCTTTAGTGGCAAATACTCGCAGAGCATTGGCCACGTCAAGGATGGGCGTCGCGGGAAAATCAGCCAACAATCGGGCGAATCCGTCCTGAACCCTGCGGGACACGTCGCTCCGACCGACAACTGCAATGATCTGATCGCCGATAACACTAAACTTCGGAACACTTCCAGCCATTGTTTGTAACGTTCCCGCCTCGTCGTACAAGATTGCTCGGTTATCGGAGCAAACAACGGCGCGCACCGGATCAAAGTATGCAAGGAACAAACTCATTTCTATGCTCCTCCGCTTCGCCCATCAGTGTGGTTCACTCATCCGGCATTCCAGTTCATGAACCGGTTTCGTCATAGCAGCAACGTCGTCACTTTATTGAACGGCACGATAACGCCAGAAAACTTCAACGGAAACGCTCGGACAAGGTCTCGGCAATGCGTTCACGTTAGTTCGCACAAAATATGCCGTTAGTGGCGCTTGATGATGACGACAGTCTTATCGTCAATGCGGTCCTGCTCGCCACTCTGGCGCAATTCGTCGTCTTTCCTTAGGGCGTACTCGAGTAGGGCATTGCAGATTTCTTTCGCCGAAAGCTGATGATGTTCACGCATCACCTTTTCAAGGCGGCCGCGTTCCTCTTTGTCCCCGCCGCTATACACACCGTCGGTGTAAAGAAAGAAAATGTCCCCTGTATTCATGAGCGTGAGCTCGGCCACGTCCGAGGATTTTACTCGACGCTTCCGATAGTCCAAGGAGAGATATCGGTTCCGGTCAGGATGGTCTTCGGGGATTTGTAAGCCAAGCGGCAGAAACTGCACCATTCGACTTTTGTCGAGTTCCACGAACTTGCCAAATTCCGCCGAATAAACAAGTGGCGGTGGATGTCCAAAATTCACAAATCGAAAATTACCGGATGGCCGAATTTCGCCGTAAAGCATCGTTGCGATCTCTTGCACCCCGTCCGTCAAACTCCGCCCGAGTGCATTGCGCGCCGTGGATGATTGAGCCAACCGCAAATTGAGCCTCTCGAACATTTCCGGTGTAGTCTTCCCTCGGTGATCCAGCTCTGAAAGCATCAGCGCTTGAAACGTGTCATGGACTGTCGAGGCGATTTTGGCGGCGATGATTCCATGTCCTTCGGCATCGACAAGAAGGATTCCGGCAGTGCTACGCAGGTCACTCAAGTCTTCGGCAACCCTCACCTGCTCCGAACTTCGCGCTTCCCGGTACGCTGTTTCTATTTCCGAACTGAAGCCCGGCGGGCGTTTCAGCCAGTTGACGTGGTC
The DNA here is from genome assembly GCA_963723725.1 of Candidatus Acidiferrales bacterium. Taxonomy (GTDB): domain Bacteria; phylum Acidobacteriota; class Terriglobia; order Acidiferrales; family UBA7541; genus Acidiferrum. The sequence goes on along the minus strand of CAVRSA010000001.1, from coordinate 126,828 downwards.
GTCAACTGAATTGCGGGGCGGCGCGCCGGCGGGCAGTTTCTCGAGATATTCCTTCGAGCGTTTCAGCGCAAGTTGGATGCGGCCGTCGATATCATATCGCTGCTGGAAATTGATGTATTCAAACAGGTCGCCGCCGACAGCTCCCGCGGGAATCGAATTGCCATACATCTCGATTCCAGGCAACTGAGGAATTGCGCCCTCCACGGGCATCAGGCGCTTGCGCAGGTATTCGTCGATATTGGTCGGAGTAAATGAGTTTCCCATCCCGTCCACTTTACCGCACCTCGCACTCCTCCTACCTACACAAACTCTGGAAATCCACTGTGACCCGAAGGCCCTCCGCGGCCGGGCGCCACATCCTGTGCTGGCCTCCAGCCGGCAGAACGGGGGCGCACAAGTGAACGAAACTTCCCTGAATACCTTCGAATCGATTCGCATGCGCTCACGAAAAAACACATCTTTTATCCTCCGCGGTTATCTAAATTGCCGAGGAGCAGGCCGAGTGCAGGCCACGAACAATCAAGGAGTTCAGTTATGGATAGCGTCGATTACGCCATTGGGAGCGACAAACACATCCCATTCTCAGTCACCTGGACCGGTGCCGAGGGATTGGGCCACGAAACACAGACCTGCAGCGCGAGATCCGTTTGTGAGAAAGCTGTTAGTGAACTCGAGCTTACCGGCGTGCAAGTACTGGTCGGCTGCATTTGTTTCCTGGGAGCGATTAGGCTCGCTTTGTGGGCAGTCCTAACATTGTGGCTCTCCGAACCATAGCGTGGTGCGTTCCCGACGTGTTGGGTTTTTAAGTTCCGGCCCGAGCTTGAAGGAAGCCATCGCATGAATCTTAGAGTCGTAAGCGCGACTTTCGGTCGCGCGAACCGGACGCTGTCGGCAGCCGCGCTGATCGTATTATTTTTGTCGCTGGGTCAAGTTCATGGAAAGGAACGCCCCGTGGATCACCCGATTGTTTATTGCACGGCACAAGTAGACGGCATTTCGATCTTCTATAGAGAGGCGGGCCCGAGTGGGGCACCGGCACTTCTCCTGCTCCACGGACTTCCCTCCTCGTCGAGGATGTTCGAGCCGCTTTTCGCCCGGCTTGCTGATCAGTATCATTTGATTGCGCCCGATTACCCCGGCTTCGGTCACAGTGATTGGCCAGATCCAAAGAAATTTGCCTATACCTTCGATCACATCGCCGAGATCATGAGCCACTTTACCGAATCTCTGGGGCTTTCCCGGTACACGCTGTACATGCAGGATTACGGTGGACCGGTCGGTTTTCGTATGACCCTTGCTCATCCTGAGCGGGCAGAGGCGTTGGTCATTCAGGATGCGGTAGCCCACAACGGAGGCCTAGGCGAAAACTGGAAGACCAGGCGAGCGTTTTGGGCCGATCGGGCGGCCAATGAAGCCGCTCTTCGGGTGAATCTCCTTTCGCTGGCGACAACACGGTCGCGACATGTTGGGAATGACCCCGACATCGAGCGCCACGATCCTGACCTCTGGACCGATGAGTTCTACTTTCTGAATCAACCTGGCCAGGCTGAGATTCAAGCCGATTTGTTCTACGACTATCGCACCAACGTCGAGGCCTACCCAAAGTGGCAGGCATGGTTGCGAGAGAAGCAACCGCGGCTGCTGGTAGTCTGGGGTAAGTATGAGGTTTCTTTCGATTCCTCCGAACCCGAAGCATACCGTCGCGACGTGCCCAACGCCGAAGTGCACATTGTTGACGGGGGCCATTTCGCACTCGACACGGCTGCCGATCAGATCGCTCAACTTGTGCGAGAGTTCATGAAGAAGCAGGGGTAATGCTGCGGCAGGGATCGCTCCGGGTTGGCAGGGCTATTCCGCGACGACGGGTTCCTGCGATTTGACGTCACCAATGTCCGGCACAAAAATATTCGGAGCACCCGGCACTCACCGAGGTGGAGGGCCGATCATCGGCACCCAAATTGTCCACGTTCTCTTGCCTGGGGAAACGCAGGGCTCATCTCAAGGTAGGTAGCGACCATGAACCAAACACCTGAACTTGTACTCCGCCATCTTCGAGTTACCGTCAAACTGCTATCGGTCGTGATTTGCTGTCTCGGGCTCTACGGGGCGGGTCCTCCGCGGCCCATTGGTTCACCGCCCGATACAGCCCAGCACGGTGAAATGCCCTCCGATTTCGCGCGCGAGGTTTCAAGAGTCAGTGCGGAAATCGATCGCGTCGAAGACGAAACGCTGCGCCAGATGAACCCGACCACGCTCGATCCCCAGGGTCAGGTCCGTACACTGGGCAAATTGCTGTTGTTCGATAAACATCTTTCGGTCAACGAAAATGAGGCCTGCAGTTTCTGCCACACACCAGAGACGGGGTTCACCGGTCCAATTCAGTCCCTTAACTTAACAACTGTCGCCTATCCCGGTTCCGTGCGAACCCGATTCAGCCAAAGAAAGCCCCAGACCTATATGTATGCAACGTATGCTCCCGTTCTGCACTACAACACACTTCAAGGCGACTTCGTCGGCGGAAATTTCTGGGACATGCGAGCGAGTGGTTACCGCTTACAGAGCCCCAGTGCTGAACAAGCCCAGGGACCTCCGACCAATCCCGTAGAAATGGGCCTGCCTGATTCAGCCTGCCTGGCGTATCGCCTCTCGAAGGCTCCTTACCGCAAACTTTTCGAACTCGTCTGGGGCGCCGACTCGTTTCAGATCACGTGGCCGAAAAACGTGGAGAACATTTGTTCGACGCCGGCGCCACCCTCTTCGAGCGATCCATATCCGGTACGACTTGATCCCCCAGATCGCCAGCGTGCGGATCATGTCTATGACAGTTTCGGATTGTCGGTCGCGGCGTACGAAGCGTCGCCGGAAGTTAGTCCATTCACCTCGAAATACGACGATGTGCAGGCAGGAAAGGAAAAGTTCACGCCAGAGGAAACTCGGGGATACTCACTGTTCCGGGGCAAGGCACGCTGCAACGAGTGCCATCGCGACGGAGGTCCAGGCGAAGAGCCGCTCTTCACCGATTTCACTGCAAGTAATCTCGGTGTACCCCGAAACTCTGCGCTTCAGTTCTATTTTGAAGCTACTCCTGAGAAAGGTGGCTACAGTCCGAATCCACAGGGGCCGGCCTACACCGATTCCGGCGTAGGATACTTCTTGCGGAAGCTTAAGAGCCTGAGCGGGCAACTCAATCCGGATTCGGCATGGGTAGCGCTAGCTCCGAAATTTGACGGCAAATTCCGCGTTCCGACTCTGCGCAACGTTGACATGCGCCCAAATCCACAATTCGTGAAGGCCTATATGCACAACGGCTATTTCAAGAGCCTAAAGGAGGTCGTCCACTTCTATAACACGCGTGACGCACTTCCAGCATGCAAACCCGCCGATCCCGGGGAAAAGGTAACCTGTTGGCCACCGCCTGAAAACGCAACGAACCTAAACAAGCGGCAACTCGGAAATCTCAAGCTCACGGACGAGGAAGAAAATGACCTCGTGTCGTTCCTCAGGACTCTGACGGACGGCTACGATCAAATCAAATCCGTGACCGCGCGTCGTGAATCACCGTAGCGGCGCTCAGCAATTATTTGGTAAGCTTTCGCCCGATCATTTGCCTTGGAGGCGAGTGCAAGATTTCGAAGGGCAACCAAGTCTGCCCTAGGATGACATTTGATGAGCTCCGATCCGATGACTCCACCCGTAGCAACAGGTGCCATACGTGCCCTGGCACAGTCCGTGGCGGGGCCTCTCACCCGGTCTGCGATATTTCTGGTCGTGACCATAAACCCAGGTCCTGAAAATCGAGAGACCGTTCGATCCTTTTGCGCAGACTTCTCCTCACTGTTTCGCGCAGTCGAATTTCGGAATCTGGAAGCAGGGCTATCCTGCGTAGTTGGATTTGGGTCTGAAGCATGGGACAGGCTGTTTGGCTCCCCTCGGCCGGCACAATTGCATCCTTTCAAAGAGATTCGAACGGGAGAACGCCACGCCGTAACGACGCCAGGCGATTTGCTGTTCCACATCCGCGCCAAAAACATGGACCTGTGTTTTGAACTGGCGACGCAGATCATGGAGCGAGTTGGCAACGCTGTTTCGCCGGCCGACGAGGTGCACGGGTTCCGCTATTTTGACGACCGTGATCTCCTGGGTTTCGTCGACGGAACCGAGAATCCGAGGGGCGACGCAGCGGTCGACGCCGTGCTCATCGGAGAAGAGGATCCGGAATTTTCCGGGGGTAGCTACGTCATCGTGCAAAAATACCTCCACAACCTAGACGCGTGGAATGCACTCCCGACTGAGGCACAGGAACGAATCATTGGGCGAAAGAAATTGTCCGACATCGAGTTGGATGATTCGATTAAGCCGGCATCAGCACACAGCGCCCTCACGACAATTGTCGAAGACGGGAAAGAGATCAAAATCCTGAGAGACAATATGCCGTTCGGCCGCGCTGGCGACCGTGAATTTGGTACCTATTTCATCGGCTACAGCCGTTCGCCCCGGACGATTGAGCAAATGCTGGAAAACATGTTCATCGGGCGTCCACCCGGCAATTACGACCGGATTCTCGACTTCAGCCGCGCTGTCACAGGTAGTCTGTTCTTCACGCCCTCTGCAACATTTCTTGATGCAGTGGGCGACGACAACGCTACCGATCCATCGACTGGGCCGATCGTAGCCGAACCGTCTTCCTCCGGGCCTGGCGCGACAGATAGTTCCTTGGGTATTGGTTCCCTAAAAGGAGAGATTTCCCATGAATAACCTACACCGTGAGCTCGCCCCAATTTCCGATGCTGCCTGGGCCGATATCGAAGAGGAGACAAAACGAACGCTCAAACGCTACCTCGCTGGCCGACGCGTGGTTGACGTCGAGGGGCCAGCCGGAGTGGGACTCTCTGCCATCGGCACGGGCCACTTGCAAAAGATCGCGGCGCCGAAGGACGGTGTCCTCGCAAGACAGCGTGAAGTTAAGGCGCTCGTCGAGTTGCGTGTGCCGTTTGTGCTCGAGCGCCAGGCAATCGACGACGTCGATCGTGGCGCAAACGACTCCGACTGGCAACCAGCGAAAGATGCTGCGCGCAGGATTGCGTTTTCCGAAGATGGAGCGATCTTCGACGGCTACGCCGCTGCAGCCATCGTGGGCATTCGGAAGGGTAACAGCAATCCGGCCTTGACGTTGCCCGGGGATGTTCGCGAGTACCCGGAAGCGATCGCCCAGGCCTTGAGCCGGCTGCGTCTTGTCGGGGTCAACGGTCCATACTCGGTGCTGCTCGGTGCCGAAGCGTACACAGCACTGGCCGAGACGAGCGATCACGGCTATCCAGTCCTGGAGCACGTGAAACGGCTCGTCAAAGATCAGATTATCTGGGCTCCTGCCATCGAGGGCGCTTTTGTACTGACCACGCGAGGCGGCGATTTTTCCCTTCACATCGGTCAGGATGTTTCGATCGGCTATACCAGTCATACGGATGCCACGGTGAGCCTGTACCTTCAGGAGACATTTACTTTCTTGCTGCTCACATCGGAGGCCGCCGTGGCACTGGCTGCGCCAACAAGAGCGAAGAAATCCTGAAGCTGTTTACGAAGATCAAAGGCGACCAAAACGAGTAAACTGGTCTTCGGGCTACTTGAGCAACCGGGAGGGCATTTCCTCCTCCAATGATATCTACCGATAAAAGCGACGGAGGACCGCTGCAGGTGCTCTCTGGAGATGTCGTGCTCACTCGGCTCGCAGAACTGGCTACCGGATTCGACGCCGAGTACATTGCATGTGCCGCGCGATCTATCGCAGAGAGGGTCTCCGAAGGACGATTTTATGTAGCGTGTATCGGCCAGTTCAAACGCGGCAAGTCAACATTGCTAAATGCCTTAATAGGATCTTCCGTATTGCCTACAGCTGTGATTCCAGTGACTGCCGTGCCGACGGTTGTCCGGTACGGCGAGCAGGTATCAGCGCGAGTTCGCTTTCGGAATACGGATTGGAAAGAAATTCCGGTTAGCAATGTTCCGGAATATGTCACGGAGGACAAGAACCCGGAGAATACGAAGGGAGTCGCGGGTGTTGAAATCTTTGTGCGAAGCCCGATCCTCTCGACCGGAATGTGTCTGGTAGACACCCCAGGAATCGGATCTGTGTTTGCCGGAAATACGGCAGCCACACAAGCATTTATTCCCCACATTGATGCTGCCATCGTTGTCATTGGAACCGACCCGCCGCTGTCCGGGGATGAAATGCAACTTGTCGAAGCAATCTCTACGGAAGTACATGATCTTCTATTCGTCTTAAATAAGGCGGATCGAGCCGAAGAGGCGGAACGCACGACTGCCGTAGACTTTTCGCGTCGCGTCCTCGAAACCCGACTCGAGCGAAAGATACCCAGAATATTTCAGGTGAGTGCACTCGATCATCTGCGGCGGGGTCTCGCGATGGATTGGGACGAACTCGTTCGAGCACTTGAGGTTCTGGTTCTCAACTCAGGCCGCTCTCTGGTTCGCCAAGCGAAGGAACGAGGCGTTCAAAGAGCGGCAAAACAACTTCTTGCTGTGGTCAAGGAAGAACGGGATGCGCTCGAACGTCCTTTAGAGGAGTCTGCGCAACGCATCGCAAGGCTTCGCGGAACTTTGGAAGAATCCGAAGTGCGCATGCGGGATCTTGGGGCGCTTCTCGCTGCAGAAGAACAACGCCTTTCTGGAGTTTTTAGAGAACGAAGAAATGCTTTCTTGAAGCGAGCGCGAGTCGATGCCCACACTGAATTCATCGAGCGTCGATCTTCGTTGACCGCGAGCCGCAATGGGCCCGGGTACCGCCGACAGGTGAACCACCTAGCTCAGGAAATAGCCTACGACGGCCTCGCGCCATGGCTTGAAGGTGAGGCCGCTTTCGCAGAAGAAGAATTCGGCCGAGCATCGAAACGATTTGTTGAGCTTACCAATGAATTCTTACATCATCTCGAAAAAACAGACGCCCCGGGGCTCGAAGAACTCCCCGACGATCTTGGCTCTGATCAGGGATTAACGGTCAGATCCCAGTTCTATTTCAACGAAATCGAACGTATGGCTGCGCCTTCATCTCCCTTCGTATTCGTCTGGGATCTGGTGCGCGGGGTTTTTGGCTTGCGCAACGGAATATTCCGAGATGCCGAGGAGTTCCTCGATGAACTGCTCGAAGTGAACAGTTCGAGAGCCCAAAACGACGTTGACGAGCGTGTACGTGAAAGCCGCAGGAAATTCGAAACAGAGATAAAGCGGGTTCTGCGGCAAGCTTCTGCTGTCGCGGATCGGGCGTTGGTCCGTGCCCGCTCCGTGCAATCAGCTGGAGAGCCTGCGGTTAAAGAAGCACTGGAGCGGCTTAGTGCTGTTGAAGTTGAAATTCGCACGCTCGGCGCATAGCCACTTTCAGCAAGCGCGGGATACATACAGATGAGATCAGGTTACCGGAAGCCACCAGAAGTCAGACGCCCCGGCCTCAATCCTTCTCTCTGGGCAGCGCATCTTCTGGTCGGACCCCGTCCCCCAGGCACCGATCCCTCGCTGAATCAAATTCCTTTTCTAACAATTGTCGGGTGCGGATCATCAAAATCGCTGCAATTCAATGGACATAAAGGAGAAGCCGCCATGACAACACGCCCGCCAGTTCCGCCCTTTACGCTCGAGACTGCGACTCAAAAAGTCCGTCTCGCGGAAGACAGTTGGAATTCCCGCGATCCTGAGAAAGTTTCGCAAGGCTACACATTGGATTCGCGGTGGAGAAACCGTTCTGAATTCGTGAATGGCAGGCAGGAGATCATCGCCTTCCTGACTCGCAAGTGGACAAAGGAGTTGGACTATCGCTTGATCAAAGAACTGTGGGCCTTTGCCGGCAACCGGATAGCTGTCCGGTTCGCATATGAGTGGCACGATGACTCGGGAAACTGGTACCGCTCGTATGGTAACGAGAATTGGGAATACAACGACGATGGAGTGATGCGCGTACGACATGCGTCTATCAACGATCTCCCGATCAAGGAGTCAGACCGGAAATATCATTGGTCCCCGGGCCGCCGTCCCGACGGGCATCCTGGGTTGAGCGATCTAGGATTTTGAACTGATCCCCCAGGAGCTCTGTTCTATTCACAGACTCGGGAGCGTCATGTAAGTGGGGGCGAACAAAGCAAAGATGTTGTGCAAGCCGCAGCCTGGATCCCATGGGGTGGAACGCTTCGACTGGTGCGGCGGCGCTAGGGATTGCATCAAACCCGGATCGTCGATATCTAAAAGCGAGGGGGCATTCCTCACCTGCATTCCCTCCGCGACGTCTTGAACCGTGCGCAGCAAAGCGGTGTGGCAATCGGGCACTCTAACACCCCTGCTTCAAAGTGAGTTATGGAAGGCCGGTGTAGCAGAGTATTACTTTTGCGGCTCTTCCACGGTCAGGATCTGGTCCGATTTCACGTCCGCCAGAACCTGCTTGATCCCACTGGGCCAGCGGATCTCGATTTCTTTGATTTTCTGATTTGATCCAAGTCCGAAATGAACTCGGGGATCGCTCGACGCGGCGTAGCCAACCGCGGTCGTCGCTTCGTTCCACTGAACTGCGCCGTCTTCCGTAACCAAACGGACTTGCGCACCAAGTCCCATACGATTGCTCTTTCGACCAACCAATTTCAGAAGGATCCAGTGATTCTTGGGATCGGTGATGTTGTGAAGATACTTGACCGGACCATTGAGGACGGTAACGATCATGTCGACTCGCCCGTCGTTATCCAGATCTCCGAAGGCGACGCCACGATGCGCAGCCTCCTGTAGAAAATCTGGTCCGGCGGTTGCGCTCACATCCTGAAATTTGCCTCTGCCAAGGTTCCGAAAAATGGTGTTCGGTTCAGGATATCTTCTGGCCGAATTCAGTTCGTTGATGTTATCCATCACATTCGAACGCGCCACAAACAGATCCTTCCAGCCATCATTGTCGAAGTCGAATATTCCGTTGCCCCAACCGGACATGTCCGCAGTCCTGGCCAATCCGCTAGCCACGGTCAAATCTACGAAATCGCCTTTGTTGTGATTGATGAACAGGGGAAATTCTTCGCGTTCGACGGCCGTATGCCAGATATCGGGAAGTCCATCATTGTTTACATCGCGAAAGTCGGCTCCCATGCCGGACAGCGCCGCGCCATCCGGTGCAAAGGCAACTCCGGCAGCAACCCCCACTTCCTCAAACTTCTTTCCGCCCAGATTGTGAAACAAGAAATTTTGCGTGGTGTCATTGGCTACGAATGCGTCCAGGTAACCATCGCCATCGTAGTCGGCAAAAGTAACGCTCATTCCTTTGCCAAAATGCTGCGCGATGCCGGTTTCGATGGAGACATCCGTGAATGTGCCGTCACCGTTGTTCCGGTAGAGCGTATTGTGAAGCGGTTGGTACAGGTTAGGATGGCAGAAACCACGCACGCCTTCCTTGACCTTGCAGTACGGATCCTTATTCACTTCCCATTTGCAATAGTTCACGACGAACAGATCAAGCAAGCCGTCGTTGTTATAGTCGAACCAGCCCGCCCCAACTGACCACATCTTCTTTCCATCGAGTCTTCCGCCTGCCAGGCCCGCTTGCGCAGTTACCTCTGTAAAGGTGCCGTCACCATTGTTGTGGAAGAGCTGATTGCCAGTCACATTAGCCAGAAAGATGTCTGGCCATCCGTCGTTGTCATAGTCGCCTACAGCAACTCCGCTGCCGTACCCGGCTCCCGCAAGCCCCGCTTTCTCGGTGACATCAGTAAAAGTTCCGTCACGATTATTGTGAAACAAACGGTTCCAGTAAGCCGGAGTTTCCTTTCTTTAAGGAGGGAATGGCGGCGCCACCGATCAAATACACATCAAGGAAGCCATCCCCGTCGTAATCGATCAGCGCCACACCTGCAACCATTGTTTGCGGCTGGTTTTTATTATCGGTAGGCGCGTTCGCAGTCACGTAATTGAGTCCAGACTTCTGCGCGATCTCTTCGAAGCGGATCGGTGCGGGGGGATCTGCTGACTGTGGAATCGTCAGTAATACTCCCATTCCCATCAATGCAAGCACTCTGTTCATAGATATAACGCGTATTATGGCAAAGCTGCAGGCAAAGTGCTCTGCGCAACGGCTTATCCGCGCATCACAGCATCATTCGTGCAGGTAGGCCAGGTTGTCGAAACGAAGTCCGTCGCCGTCTATCATATCGAAGTTTACGATCTTGCTGGGGTCACGCCAGCCGGTGCGGATTCGGCGAAGTTCACCCGCCTTTATCGTGTAGGAAGTCTGGCCCAATATTTCGGGGGAGCGCACCGCGAACGTCGCATCGGTGGTGCCACCGTTGTAGACATCAATTCCGACAAAAACACGGGGCCAATAGAAACGGAATTGGACTGAGCTGGCTTGCGGATCGATGAGGGCAAGATTGAAAGTAGCGAATTTGCCTTCCGGAACATTGATACGCCAGACATTGGTTCCCCAATCGACAACGCCCGAAGGGTACTCACCGGTAAGCACTGTTCCATAGGGTTGATGAGGATCATCGAAGGTCACGTAAAGCGGAGGTGCATTTCCGTCTTTGCCATGGATATCGATGTCGCGAGCATCGTCATGACGAATACGTAGCACATGCGTCGATTCGTCGAATGTGTACCCGGCACCATCGAGATCTTTCCGCAAAGTAAGGGCTCGTCCATTCGCCATGACGGAGTCCGGCACAAAATCCACGCGAAGAACATCGGAAGATTGTGGATCAAACGTGGAATAGGTAACGGATCCTTTTCCGTAATGAATTTTTGTGACGACAGAGCTCGAACCGAGCAAATGTGCCTCATCGGCAGGAGCCCATTCCGGAACCGCCCACAGCCCGTCCATGAATCTTCGCGGACCGTCGGAATATTCGTCCGTGAACCACCACTGGGTCGAAAAGGGGGTTGGCGCATCCTTTGATAAGCCCTGGAAATACGTGACCCAGTTATAAGAACGGAAGGCGGCCTCCTTGTAGGCTACGTCACCGGTTTTTGCATAGTAGAGGGCTTCAACAGCCGCCAGTCGCGAAGTATGACTGTCGCAGCATTGATTCGGCAGATTGCAGCAGAAAGTAACGCCATTTCCCTGTTCGTTGGTAATCGTTGCGCCGTGGACAATATGCTTCGCCCACTTGGGAGTTGTCTTGACCCACTCGATCAGTTGTCTGGAATGTTCGCGCCATTCGGGATCTATATCGGGGTGGAGCAACACGTATCGTGCGAATTCAAGAGGAATGACCTGATTCATATTCTCCATACTGGGAATGGTATCCTCGAAGTAACCCACCCAGGTATTCGTTGCGAGCGGATATTTCTCGAACCACTGCCAGGCGCCGAGGCGGACTTTTTCGTAGCCACTGAGATCCCCCTGTTTGAGGCGCATCAGTTCGTCAAACAGCATGATTGGTTCAATCACATTCGAGGAGTACGGACCCATGGCAGGTGTTGTTTCAGATCTGCCGTCGCGAGCGTAACAGCGCACAGGCCAGGGGGAACGCGTTTCGTTGCCAGTCCGATAGTTTTTCACCAACGCATCGGCGCAGCGGATTGCTGCGCGAAGATATTTCGTGTTGCCGGTCATTTCATAGAGACGCAGGTAAGCAAAACCGTCTTCGCCGACAACGTGGGGCTCGACAAAGTCCTCCCCGAGTTGGCTCCATCCGGAATAGCGTTTGGCTCCGGGATTCGCTGAAGCGTAGGGCACCTGTGCCCACGCGTAGTCTTCGGGGGTGAGTCCATTCTCCAGTTCGTAATCGACAAAGCTCTCGAGGAAGGTGAGCGTACGATCGTCGCCCGTGTAAGGATAGAGGCGTTCGATAAATCCCTGCATCATGGCACGGAGATAACCTGTTGAATTGGCCCAATGAGGGTCTGGCGTCAGTTCGAATGTGGTTCGATCGTAATCAAAGCAACAGTAGAAATAATACAGACGCTGACGATTGTATTGATCCCAAAGAACGGTCCATTGCGAAGTGAAGTAGGCAGAGTACGAATATCCGATATTATCGGGCACGGGCCATGGCAGAAGTTTGCCCTTCGCGTCCAGCTGCACGGGGTGTCCCGCGATCGTGGGGGCGTCAACGGTATCGATGACGGGAAATGGAGGAGGCTGCTGAGCCGCAGCAGGCCATTCAAGAATAATAATAACGAGCGCGTACAATGAGAGTGTGAAGACTGTTTTCATATTCTTGAGCCGAGCGAAATGGAACGACGCAGCCCGTGTGGACAATATCTTAGCGCTAGCTGCGAGATTTGGGACGGCAAATTACTTAAGAATAAGATCCGTGAATTCGACCAAAATGAGGGTGTGGCCGGGTCCGCTTGTCGCGCCTTCGCATGGAGATGTCATACTCTACATGGTTTAAGCTGGATCACATGACCGACTCACTACACCAGACGGACCGGCAACGTGTTGAGCTGCTACGCAGTGCCAAACGCGTCGTCATCAAGTTGGGGACGAGCACGGTGACGGGTTCTGAAGGCGAACTCTCGGTGGAACGAATCGGACCGATCGTGCAAGCGATTGCGGCTCTGCAAACTGGCGGCCGCCAGGTCGTCCTCGTATCTTCGGGAGCTGTCGGGCTCGGTCGCGGATGGCTTGGGCTTCATCCTTCCCGATTAAAGGACATGGCCACCAAGCAAGCGTGTGCGGCCGTAGGCCAGAGCCTGTTGATGGAGGCTTACAAGCGCTTATTCGCCGAGCACAATGTAAAAATCGCTCAAGTCCTACTCACCGAGGAAGACTTCAGCAATTGGCAGCGATACTCCAATCTGCGTCGAACGATGGACAAGCTGGTTGGCTTTGGCGTATTGCCAATCGTCAATGAAAATGACACGGTCTCCACTGCCGAACTCGAGAGTGTAGGAGGTGGCTCGCGGTCTGCCGCTTTTAGTGACAACGACCGTCTTGCCGCTCTCGTCATGAGCGGACTTGAAGCCGATGCGCTCATCCTTTTAACGAATGTGGATGGCTTGCTCGGTATGGGACATTCTGCAAAACAGAAGCGGCCCACGTCGGCAAGCCGCTCAGAGGTAATCCCGGTTATCTCGAGAGTAACGCCAGAACTGCGAGAGCTCGCGAGCGGACCTTCCGAGTCCGGTCGTGGCGGCATGATTACCAAGCTCGAAGCTGCGGAAATTGCCATGAATTGCGGGGGAGTCGCAGTAATTGCGAACGGCGGCAAGGCAGAAACACTCCGACGAATCTTTGCGGGAGAATCCGAAGGCACTGTTTTTCTTCCTTCAACCCGGATGAAGGGCAAGCGCCGCTGGCTCGCGTATGCCGCAGGCGTTCGCGGGCGGATTGTCGTGGATGCGGGCGCACAACGCGCGGTCACTCGCGGAAAAGCGAGTCTGCTGTCTTCAGGGGTCGTGCGCGTTGAAAAACCGTTTGGGCCGATGGACGTAGTCAGCATCGCCGACACAGAAGGCCATGAATTTGCCCGCGGAATTGCGAACTGTGCCAGCGAAGCCGCTGCCGATGCACGTGTGCTTTTTACCCGTGACAATATTGTCCTGATGGAGCGCGAAGCATGAGCGATAGGCCTTCCGCTCGTTCGGAAACTCCAGTCCTTGCGTTGGCACGGGCAGCGCGCAAGGCTTCCCGACAACTTGCGAAGCTTTCCAATGAAACTCGCACGGCAGCGCTTCTCGGAATTGCGGATGCACTTGAAGCGAATCACGACCGGATTCTTGCTGCGAATGCGCGGGACTGCGCTGCAGCTGAAAAGCTCCTCGCCAGCGGTCAGATGGCACAGGCTCTATTCTCGAGGCTACGCATAAACGCAAACGGCGTTGCGGAAATGTCCGCCCGTCTGCGCGAGGTCGCGAATCTTCCTGATCCGATCGGAAGACGGCTTTCCGTTACCGAGCTCGACGAAAACCTGATTTTGTACAAGGAGTCCTGCCCGCTCGGAGTGCTTGCTGTCGTCTTTGAGGCCAGGCCCGACGCTGTCCCGCAGGTAGCTTCGTTGGCACTTAAGTCAGGCAACGCGGTTCTGCTCAAAGGTGGCTCGGAGGCTGTCCATAGTAACGAATGCCTTGTGAGTGTCTGGCATGACACGTTGCGCAAATTCCCGGGGATACCTCGGGAATCCGTACAACTGCTTCAATCCCGTGCAGACGTGATGGAGCTCCTGGAGCTTGAGGGCGAAGTTGATCTATTGATCCCTCGTGGTTCAAAGGAGTTCGTGGCCTACCTGGAACGGAACAGTCGTATTCCCGTATTGGGTCACGGTGAAGGTATCTGTCACGTCTATGTCGATCGCGCGGCAGACCCGGACAAAGCCCTCGCGATCATTTTGGACTCAAAAACCCAATACCCTGCGGCATGCAATTCGGCAGAAACCTTACTCATTCATCAGGGCGTGGCGGATTCCTTTCTCCCGAGGATTGTCAGGGCACTGAAAGACGCGCACGTCGAAGTACGCGGCTGTCCGCGGGTCATGTCCCTCGTGCCTCGTCAGAATGTTGTCCCTGCGGAGGAGAAGGACTGGTCGAGCGAATATTGCGACCTGATTCTCTCTATCAGGGTCGTGGATTCGACGGAAGAAGCACTGGAGCACATTCACAAATACGGCTCGAAACATACCGAATGTATCGTTACCGAAGATCAACTGGTCGCAGATCGATTCCTCGAGGAAGTCGATGCCGCCGGAGTATTCCACAATGCCTCTACACGTTTTGCCGATGGAAATCGCTATGGGCTCGGCGCGGAAGTCGGGATCAGCAACGGCAAACTTCACGCACGTGGGCCGATGGGCATCGAAGGACTGACCACGTACAAGTACAAACTACGCGGAAACGGTCAGATCGTCGCGGAGTACAGCAGCGGTACGCGTCAGTTCAAACACAGACGCATCGAATAAACCAAATCGTTGCGACTTCTTTCGCCTCTCGCTTCTCCGAAGCTCTCCCAAAAATGCCGTCGCGACAACTCGCAAGCAGGGAACGTGCCCTAACCGGATCTGATTCGTCCGAAGAATCCAATTTACAAAAGCTAAAAGGCTTGTCACCCTACACGTCCCTGTACTTTAGGCAAACTAATATTGACCGTAATCAAACCCTGAGGGTGGCCCGTGTATCGAACTTTGCTCACAGTAATTCTTTTGGCTGCAACACTTTCACTGCTGCGAGTGAGCGATCAGGGTAGCGCTCCGAGTATCGAGGCCTACTTCTCCGGCAAGATGGTTGTTTTGAAGATCGACATGCCCGGAACGCAGAAGGGCGTCGATTTGAAGTTCAACAAACCGTCACCGATGGACTGGAAAGAGTACGGTTCGCGTGTAAAACAGTTTGGGATTGCCATCCATAAGGGTGACAGTGCCAGAGTGACCTCGGTTGTCGTCAAGGGAGACATGATCGAGTTTCAGCTGGATGGTGGTGGCTTCGGCACCTTTGGGGACGATACCACCACGACCGTTGCCGCAAAGCCCGTTGATAAGAGCCAGTACGAGAAGGATCTTGAGAAACAGATCTCTGATACCGACGATCCGGACAAGAAGCAGAGCCTGCAGCGCGATCTTGACCGCGAACGAGCCCGCCGCGAGAAACAGGACGCGGCGAATCAGCGTGCCGCACAAGTGGCAAGCCAGATGAAAGCCGCTTCCGTGGCCGATAATCGTGCACGGGGAGGATCGAGATTTAATCTGCGGTGGTCGGGCTCAATTCCAGCAGATCAACTGACGCCTGAAGCGATCATGAAACTGCTCTCAGAGTATGTTGATTTTGCGGGCCTCAATTCGCCAGCCGCGGGCTCAACGCCCGGGAGCACCGCAAGTCCGGCTGCGGCGGCGACGACTCCTGACGCCAGCTCACCGACTGCCCAGTTAAAACGCGGCATGAAAATCGAAGAAGTCGCCACCCTGCTGGGGCCGGGCAAGCAATTATCCGAGTCGGTTGGGGATGGGGGATTAAAGACCCAGGTTTACGAGTACCTTACCGCAGATCGGCGCGCCGAAGTTACCTATGTCGATGGAATCGTTGTGCGCTTCTCCATCAGTTCAAAATAACGGAATGATGACAGGCTCGACAGAACTGCTCTGTTCGACGATACGCCCGGCCGTTCCCTCCCTGCGCGCGTCCCGACTCCCGCAACGTGCGAGGGAAACTCGGAATTCTCGCGTTTTCGGGATTTAGGCTGTTTTCGATCGGTGGGACAGGGTATTCAACTTCGGGGGGGAGTGAGTTTCTCTCGGGTTGTGATATTATTCTCGCCATTACCTGAGGCAGTTCCGCTAACAATCCTTTCCGCCCAAGAATGGAATTGTCTTCGCTGGTTTTCCCTCATTTCCAGGTGATCAAAAATTGGGCACGTGAGGAATTATGAATAATTTTAGAGTTTATTTGGCATGGGTTTCCACCTTTTCGTTGATCGGGGCACCCATTGGCCTTGAGGGTTGCGGCTCGAAGGAAAGTACGCCTGCACCTGTCGTTTCACAGACTGCACCGGCATCGCAAGACGCCGCTCAAGGGGCTCCTGCGTCGAATCAGCAGCAAGACCCGCAGTCGCAGCAGCAGGGCGGTCAGCAACAAGCCGCTGATCAACAGCAACAGCCCATTCAACTGCCGGACGTCAATCTCTCTCCGGCCGGGCTGGACGAATTGCTGGCACCGATCGCTCTTTACCCCGATCCGGTTCTCGCCGTGATGTTGCAGGCTTCGGTCGATCCGCAACAGGTCATGGACGGCGGCAATTGGCTGACGCTCGATCAGAATCAGAGCTTGAAGGAAGCGGCTCTCGATCAAGCTTCCTCAAAAGCCGGGTTCACGCCGGTCATGCAAGCGCTGCTGCATTATCCATCGGTCATCGACATGATGTGTACTCAGTTTGACTGGACCAAACAGCTCGGGGCAGCGTATTCAGCCGACCCCAAGGCGGTTCTCGGTTCCGTTCAACGGCTTCGGGCAATCGCTGTCGATAACGGAGCATTAAAGTCGTCGGACCAGATGAAAGTGAATGTGAAGCAGGATAACGGCCAGGAAGTTGTCGAGCTTGCCCCGGCAAATCCCAAGGTTGTGTACGTTCCCCAATATGATCCGCAGCAGGTCTTCAGCACCACAACGACGACCACTAATCCAGATGGCTCGACGACGACTACAACCACCACAAGCGGTCCAGCAGCAACGACATCGAGTTCGAATAGCACGGTTGTCGTCCAGCAGCAGAGCAGCGGCGTAAGCACGGGAACCGCGGCACTGATTGGTGTGCTTTCCTTCGGCGCAGGTATTGCTCTTGGAGCGGCGATCAGCAGTAACAACTACTATTATCCAAGCTGGGGTTACGGTGGCGTGTACTACGGAGGTCGCCCTTACTATCCTCCTCCGTACCATCCTTATTATGGCGGCGGATGGGGACCCTCTTACGGCTACAACCGTCCAGTGCACTACGGCAACAACAACATCTACATCAACAACAATCACTACAACAATAATTATTACAACCGCTTTAACAACAACTCCAACCTGAACCCCAATCACAAACCGATGCCGGTAAATCGCCCGAACAAGCCGAACGGCGTATATCAAAACAGCATGGGAAATCGCCCCGGCTACAATCAAAGCGCGAATTACAATCGGCCGAACAAGGGCAATGGCAATAACAACAATGGGTATCAAGGTGGGCAAAATCGGCCTGGAAGCAATAACGGGAACAACGTGTCACAAAGGCCGGCAAACAATAACGGTGGCAACCTCAACGGCCGTCCCGGGGAATAACAATAACCAGCCAGGAAACAACGCAGCGCAAAGGCCAGGAAATGCGAATGGCGGCAACAACGCGAGCAACTGGAAAGGCCAGACGACCTACCAGGGCAATAAGGGCGGAGCAAACGGAAATGGCCAGACCCGCCCAGGCGGCGGTACTACCGGAACGCCAGGCACCCGGCCAGGAGGCGGAACAAACACAGGCACACCCGGCGCGCGTCCCGGCGGCGGACAAACCAATGGCAACAATAAGTTTGGCAACGCCAACGTAGACCGCGGCTACGGAAACCAGAGTGGCGGTGGTGGACGACAGAATACCGGGGCGCAAACGCGTCCGGCCCCAGGTGGAACTACTCCGGCAGCACGACCATCGACAGGAAACGCCGCTGCAAGCAGGCCGGCGCAGAACAACCAGACGAGCCGGCCGGCCGCGACACAACAACCTTCAGCACGGCCCGCACAGCAATCGCGCCCGAGCGGTGGAGCATTCGGTGGTGCGAGTAACCCCAGCGCAGATCGTTCGGCGAGCAACCGCGGACGCCAGAGCATGGGTGCGCCACAACAACACCAACAAGCGGCGAAACCAGCGTCCGCTCCAAAGAAGAGGTAACGAACTATGAAAACAGGAAAACTTATTCTTGCTTTTGCAATGTTCATCTCAATGTCCGCGGGATTGGGTTACGCCGCGGATCAAAAAACGTTTGCCACTCCGGAAGAAGCCGTAAAGGCTTTGATGAGTGCCGTCGAAGCCAACAACCAGGATGAGCTTCTGGCTATATTTGGTCCCGACGGAAAAGACCTGGTTTCTTCTGGTGATGCGGTGCAGGACAAGAATGCGCTCGCAAGTTTTGTGAAGTCGTACAAGGCCAAGCACGTCATTCTAAAAGAAGGCGAAAAGACCCGGGTACTGCAGGTCGGGACTAAGGGCTGGGAGCTCCCGATCCCCATCGTGCTGGCAGATGGCAAGTGGCACTTTGATACGGCCGCCGGAGAAGAAGAACTTGTCTATCGCCGGATTGGCGAAAACGAACTGGGAGCGATTGCGGTTTGCCGCGGTGTCATCGCTTCGCAACTCGATTACGCGGCGGTCGGGCACGACGGCTTGCCTGCGGGAATCTATGCGGAAAAGCTGCGCAGCGATCCCGGCAAACACAACGGTTTGTATTGGGAAGTTGCTGAAGGCGAAACTCCGAGCCCGGCGGGTCCGTTCCTCGCGGCGGCAGCTGAAGAAGGGTACCAAAAGGGAGATCCATACCACGGCTATTATTTCCATGGCCTGAAGGCACAAGGCGCGGCCGCAAAGGGCGGCGCCAAGAGCTACATCGTCGATGGGAAGCTGACGGGCGGAGCGGGTGTGATCGCCTATCCCGCGCAGTATAAAGCCAGCGGCGTGATGACCTTCATCGTCAACCAGGACGGGGTGGTCTACCAGAAGGATCTGGGACCAAATACCACTGAACTGGCAAAGGCCATTTCGGAATACAACCCCGACAGCACCTGGACCAAGGTAAAAGACTAAAACAGAAGCACTTTCCTTCCTGAGCCTCGTAGCCCGCTACGAGGCTCTTGTTGTCTCTGGCCTTCCCATCGCTCCGCTTGCTCGACGCCCCATACGGTAGCAAGTTCGACGCCATGCCCTTCGGTACAGTAGCGCTCCCTCCCTGTTGCATGTCACAAAGGTATCGAGGGAGCCCATGCCATGAAACGAGCGATATTCGCGCTTTCCTGTGCAATCTGTTTGAGCTTTGGAGCCCTGAGCGCTTCGGCACAAGACCCAAAAGGCGCCGGGGTTGAGGGCAAGAAGGTCCAATCTCACTGGCATTGGTGGCATCACGAGCACCACAAAAAAGTCAAGACCGCTCCGCTCTACACCATCCCCAGATCCGCAGGCGGTTGGTTCCATCGCCACGATCCCGGCCCTGCTGGCGCTGGCGTCAAGTAATCAGCCGCCAGTAACTCGATAAAAAGTTCTGCCGTCTGTCGACCTCCCCGGAATGCACTTCGAACTGAACCTCACCGCCACCTCGCTCGCGTCGGAGTTACCCGAAAGAGCGCACTGCCAACCCGAGAGCAGGTATTTTCAATGCGGTTTTATTTGTTAAGCGCTGCGTCCCAATCGAGAATGACGGACATAGGCTGTGCATCGGGATTTTTGAGCTGGGTGTTGACGAGAAAGCGCTGGCCGTCTCTAGCAGCGTCATAGGAGAAGCGCTCGGATGTAGCCACCAGTTCGCGTGCGTTCGATTGGAACAAAGGGACAGGAGTGCCCGGATCAAAGTTGATTCCCGTCGGAAGGGCCATAAGCTTTCCATCCGGAGCCAGATAGAACAATTCCCGTCCATCTCTCCGCCAACGTGGCTGCATGCCACCGGCACTGGAGACTTGCCACTTGCCGCGCGCGTCAGGAAAGGACGTGACATAGACTTCCCATTTGCCGCTTTCGTTCGAACAATAAGCCACCCATTTTCCGTTGGGCGAAAATTTGGCATTTCGCACTGTGGCAGGAATTTTAATAAGGGGTCGGGTCTTAAGGTCGGGCAGGGTGGCAAGCCACAACTCCGTGGCGCGATCATACAGAATGTATTTGCCGTCGGCTGACCAGTCGCTCGGATACTGGTCAGACTTGTCGGAATTGTCGAGAGGAAGCAGCGTATCGTCCTCCGTGCCGTCGACGTTTTTCACGTAGAGCGAAAACAGGTGCGTGCGGCTTGAACCGAACAGCACGCGTCTTCCATCCGGACTCCACACCGGGGAAGCGTCAATCGCCGGATCAAAGGTGAGCCGTTTCAAGGCGTCATTCCCGAGATCAATCGTCCATACGTCAGAGTTTTCGTTCCCTTCGTCGGTCTTGTCCATGGCAACGAACTTGTCATTCGGAGAAAGGGATACGTTCGAATAGACGGCGGGCTTCCCGACGGTTCCGAGTTCATTTCCTTTCCGGTCATACCATTCAAGATGAGAGAGCGTCGTCCCGTTGCCGCTCTGCGCTACGAGCATGCCGCCATCGGCCGCCGCATAGGCTGCTCGCGCAATTCGAACGCTGTAGGCGACGTCAGTAAGAAGCGCAACGGGATCGCCGCGCAGCTCGAGTGCCTTGACATCGAAACGCTGCGCGAACAAGGTTTTCTCCCGATAGAACAACAGATATCCAGGTGCGGCGTAGGCGCCATTCCCCGTGGATTTCGTAATGAACTTTTTCTCTTTGGAATCCAGTCGACCGACGTAGATGGCGTCCGGGTCTTCCTTTCCCGATACGTTCGCTGCGAGAAACAGGAAGTGCTTTCCGTCGGGTAAAAACATTGGCCAACGATGCGTATTCTCATCTCCCTCTGGCACGGAAATGCGCGTGACCGGTCCGCCACCGGATGAGACGCGATAGAGTCCATCAATCAACGCGCCGCTCGGCGTGAATACAATGACTCCGTCCCTGTTCCATGTTCCCCCACGACCGCTAGGAGCATCGGCGATGACCTGGACGGGGCCACCGGCGATATCCGTTTTTTTCAATTTTCCGTCAGCAAAAAAGCCGACGGAATTTCCGTCCGGCGACCAGAACGGAAATGACGATCCTTCAGTTCCTGCCAGCGTCTTGACCTCGCGGCCTCCCGCCTCATAGAGCCATAGCACCGTTACGCGGTCAGACTGCCGATAACCGACGACGACAACGGTATGCCCGTTCGGAGCAACGGCCATGTCGCGTGCGGGAAAGGAAAAAGGTGCAAAGTAGTAGCTGGTGGCCGATGGCTTCTCTCGACCGTGCCAGAAGAAAGGAATGGCGAGCAAGGCAGTCAAAAGCATCGCGCAGAGCGCCCAAGGAAGAAATTTTTGCCACTGCCTGATTGATTTTTGCTCGACCCGTAGTGCCGAAGCGGCTGACTGACTTCCGCTCTGTGAAATCCAACGGCATTCGCTTGCCAGGTCGCGGCCGGACTGCCAGCGCTCTTCGGGATCCTTGGCAAGGCAACGTTGGACCACGCGGTCTAGCGAAGCTGGCGTAAGGGGTTTTAATTGTGTGAGAGGCGTCGGTTCACGTTCGACGATTGCCGAAGCCACGCTCAGTTGTGTTTTGCCATCGAAAGCGCGCTGGCCCGTCAGCATCTCATAGAGCACAGAGCCCAGTGAGAAAATATCGCTGCGACCATCGAGTGGTTTGCCTTCCACTTGTTCCGGGGACATGTATTGGAAGGTGCCGACGATCGTGCCTTCGCTCGTGACCGGAGATTGAGGAAGGGTACTGAGAGTGGCGAGACTACCGATCGGCTCAAGTTCCTTGGCCAGGCCGAAATCGAGCAGCTTCGCGCCAGAAGCGGTCAGCATGATGTTGCCGGGTTTCAGATCTCGATGAATGATGCCGCTACAGTGCGCTTTATCGAGAGCCTCGGCAATTTGCGCACCGAATCTCAGCGCAAGCTCGGTCGGCAGCGGTCCTCTTTCAAGACGCTTGGCCAGCGATTCACCTTCGAGGCACTCCATAACAATGTAGTCGATGCCATCCTGGTGGCCAATGTCATAGAGAGTGCAGATATTGGGGTGATTGAGTGAAGAGATGGTCTTCGCTTCGCGTTCGAATCGCTGCCTCGAGGCAGAGTCGGAGGTAAATTGTGCTGGAAGAATCTTGATGGCAACGGTGCGGGTGAGACGCGTATCCTTGGCGCGGTAGACCTCACCCATGCCTCCAGCTCCGAGAGGAGCGATGATTTCGTAAGGACCAAGCTGAGTACCGGCGACAAGCGGCATAGGCTCGGAGATTATACTCCCGGGAAGGATGTATTGGGGCGCAGGTACGCAAAATTCGGATCGTCGACCGCGGAAAGAGTCCTGACCCACCGCTCTCTGACTGAAGAATCATGCCGTCATTTGCGAGGCCCGCGAGCTCGATATCGCGATATGATTCCTTGCGTTTCTGACTGAGGAGGCGTAGTAAATACCTAGTGCGAATTCATCTGCAGAGTACATTCCAAACAGATCGTGCCAATTGACCTACGGGAGGTAATTCGGATGTCCGAAGAAAAAAAAGAACTTTCACGTCGAAGTTTTATTGAGAAGGCTGCAGTGGTCAGTGCGGCCGCTACGATCGTGCCGCGCCACGTGCTGGGTCGGGGATTTACGCCTCCGAGCGATCTGCTGAATATTGCCTGCGTAGGCGTCGGTGGGATGGGCCGGAGCAACCTGATCAATCTCGCGAGCCAGAACATTGTTGCGCTGTGCGACGTGGATTGGGGCTACACAGACAAGAAGCTTTCAACGCTCGATACCGACGCCTCGAACTTGCAGAGCCACATCGATCATCCGACGGCCGGTGCGGCCGCCAATCCCGCAGCGGTGGCGGCGGATGCAAAAAGCAAAGAGCGACTGGCCAACATACTGCATTTGAAAAACGACCTGATCCCCAAGGCCAAGCGGTATTCCGATTACCGGCAGATGCTCGAAAAACAGAAAGATATCGATGCAGTAGTCGTGGCTACGCCGGATCACATGCACGCTGCGATCACGCTGGCGTCGATGGACCTTTCAAAGCACGTATATGTACAGAAGCCGCTGACCTGGTCGATTGATGAAGCGCGCAAACTGTCGAAGCGCGCGCAAGAGACCAAGCTCGCGACGCAAATGGGAAATCAGGGACATTCCCTGAATGATGCGCGCTATGCCGTTGAACTCGTTCAATCAGGAGCGATCGGTGAAGTACGGGAAATTCATATCTGGACGGATCGCCCGGTGGGATTCTGGCCACAAGGTGTTCCGCGCCCGCAGGCCCCGAAGGATCCTCTCGATACCCTGGCGTGGAACCCGGCCGGAGTCGATACGCGCGTTGCCGCGGCAATGGCCGGAAATTATCCGATTCCGGGAACTCTTTCCTGGGATCTTTTCCTGGGCGTCGGGCCCAGCGTGAACTATCACCCCATCTATCACCCGTTTAACTGGCGTGGCTGGGTCGATTGGGGAGTCGGAGCGATCGGCGATATGGGAGCGCACCTGCTTGACGTTTCCATGTGGTCGCTGAATCTCGGATTGCCGACCAGCATTCAAACCGTGTCGACACCGTTTAACGGCGCATCCTATCCAACCGCCACGATGACGTTCTATGAATTCGCAGCGCGTGGATCGATGCCTGCCGTGAAGCTGACGTGGTATGACGGCGGACTCATGCCAGCGAAGCCCGAAGAGATAGGCGAGGAGGAGCTAAAGAAGGAAGGGGGAAGCTTGCTGATCGGTAGCAAGGGAAAGCTGCTGCATGACACATATGGAGCGAATCCACGGCTCCTGCCGGCGTCGTTGCAGGATTCAGTCGGAAAACCGAAACAGACACTTCCACGCATTGAAAACGAAGCGCACGAAATGAACTGGGTCGATGCGGCAAAGGGCAAGACGCAAACATCATGCCCATTTCAATACGCAGCGAAGCTTACCGAAGTCATGCTTCTCGGGGTGGTTTCGTTGCGGTCTCAGAACAGGAAGCTAACCTATGACGGAGCGAATATGCGGATAACCAACGTTCCGGAAGCCAATCAATATTTCAGCCGTCAATATCGCACGGGCTGGTAGAGAAGCTCGAAGCGACCAAATGAAAGAGCCTCAATCCCCTCGCCGGGATTGAGGCTCTTCGTCTTAGGGAGTGAACTGGGAATCAGTTTGGGCGGAAAACACCTTCGACAAGCAGTTGGAAGGCCCTGTCGATGGGAACCCCTTCGTCCAAGATCGGTTTGACGTAGAGGTGCTGAAACTCTTCGGGATGTTTGCGCGATTCGTCAAAGAGCGCGTCCAGTACCTGGAGCTCCCACTGGGTAACTTCGTCGATAGGATTCAGTGAACGGCGGATTTCCTGGGCCATGAGTTCGCAATCTCTTTGTGTCTGTGGGCCTTCCTTGATGTTTTTCATGAGCTCTCTCCTGCCGATACCTACCGAGTTAAACGCGGAACTTGACTAAAAGTTGCATCTCTCCCGGCGCCTGCCACGGCAGCAGGCACCGGGAGAAGAAGCGGGCGGCTTATGAGGCGATATACAGCGTTCTGCCGCCACGATTGACGAGCAGAAGTGGTGAATCGCCAGCCTTGCGAACAGCACTCTGGAAGTCAGACATATTTTTCACCGTTTGGTGATTGACTTCCTGAATGACATCGCCTTCGCGAAGACCGGAGTCGGCCATCTTGCTTGATGGATCTACGCCTGAGACCACAACTCCCGTAGTGCTCGGGGGCAGATTGAGTTGCTGGGCAATCTGCGGGTTGAGGCTACTGACTTCAACGCCATCGAGCGCTGTGTTTGTCCCCTCGCTATCGTGCGAATTCAGCTTGGCGGTTTCGGTCGGCATTTCGGCAAGCTTGACGGTCATGTCGTGTTCACTGCCGTTGCGCATAACCTTCAGGTTGATGCTGGAGCCCGGCGCCATCATCGAGATGGTCATGCGCAGGGAGTTGCTGTCGGTCACAGGTTTGCCGTTCAGTTCGAGCAAGATGTCGCCACGCTCGATCCCGCTGTGTTGTGCAGGACTGTCCGGTGTGACATCTCCAACAACGATGCCGCGTGCTTCTTTTTCACCGAAGGCTTTGGCCATGCCGGGTGTTACATCTTGCGGCAGAATGCCAAGATACGCGCGAACGACCTTGCCGTTCCTGAGGATCTGGTCCATGACTTCGCGTGCGAGGTTTGTCGGAACCGCAAAGCCAATCCCCTGGCTGCCACCGGATCCGTGCGAAATAATGGCTGTGTTGATGCCGATCAGCTCGCCGCGATCGTTAACGAGCGCGCCGCCGGAATTTCCCGGATTGATGGGCGCGTCTGTTTGCAGGAAGTCCTCATAGTCTTCAATGCCAAGTCCACCGCGGCCCTTGGCGCTGATAATGCCCTTGGTCACGGTCTGGCCGACGCCAAACGGATCACCGACAGCAATTGCAACATCTCCGATTTCGACTTTGGAGGAATCTCCGATAGTAATCGGCGTGAGATTCGTCGCGTCAATTTTCAATATCGCAACGTCGGTTTTTGGATCGGTGCCAACGATTCGTGCTTGAAATTCGCGCTTGTCGCCAAGAGTTACGCGGACGTCAGTTGCGCCGTCGACTACGTGGTTGTTGGTCAGGACATAGCCCTCAGGGCTGACGATTACGCCAGAACCGAGGCTCTTCTCGCGCTGATCCTTCGGAGCGTGGGAGTGTCCGTCACCTTGATCGCCGAAAAATTGGCGAAAGAAAGGATTCATCTCCATCTGCTCCATCTGCTGCGAAGCCTTGACGATCTTCGACGAGGAGATGTTCACGACCGAAGGCAACACAGCCTTGACCACAGGTGCGTAGCTGGTCTTGCTGGGTCCTTCGCTGATGTCAGCCAACTTCAGGGTGGCTGGAGGATTTGCAGTTTTGTCGGCGGCAGCTGTTTTCGTGCCGTCCGCTGATTTCTGAATGGTGTGAGCAAAACCCAGGCCCGCGACCCCCAATACCAAGCCGAGGGCGAGCGCAGCAGGTCTTGATTTCACTAAAGCAAAATTGTTGTTCATCGGTCCGTCCTTAGGTTCTTGCGCAACCCCACAAATGGGCGTGTGGAGGTGTGCGCTACGTTGGTCTCACTAGCTAAGACGCGACGAAGTAGGCATTTGATTCTCCCGGGCAGTGGGTATCTTGATGACCGGCGATTTGGTAGGCGCAAGGCGCTGATAACACAAGAGATAAACTACGAAATGATGCCCTTGCGGACCGCGTACAGGATTAGTTCGGGAACCCCGTGGAGGTTCAGCTTCTCCATGATGTTGGCGCGGTGAGTCTCGACCGTGTAGACGCTAAGATTCAGAAGATTTGCGACTTCCTTGTTCGATTTGCCTTCGGCTACCAGTTGCAGCACTTCGCGCTCTCTCGGTGTCAGCAGGTCGTACGGGTCCTCGGTGCCGGAACGTTTTAGCTTGCGAACGTAATCGTCGAGCAGCACTTTGCTGACGGCGGGGCTGAAAAAAGATTTGGATTCAGCGACGGAATGGACCGCCCGGATCAGATCGGTTTCTGCAGAGTCCTTCAAAAGATAGCCCTTGGCTCCGGCTTTCAGTGCACGCAAGACATAACTTTCATCCGAGTGCATGCTGAGCATCACGATCGAAATCTCAGGGTGGGCTTGGGTAATCTGGGCGGCGGCTTCAATGCCGTTCAGATTGGGCATGCCAATATCCATGACGAGCACGTCAGGCTTTTGAGAATCGACCAGGCTAACGGCTTCGCGGCCATCAGACGCTTCGCCAACAACCGTGAACTCGGGTTGCTGCTCGAGCAGAACGCGCAGACCGCTGCGCATCAGTTTATGATCATCGGCAAGTGCGATACGGATTTTTCTCATCGCTCAGGCCGACCCCGGTCGATCTGAAGGCAGTTCCGCCACGACGGTTGTACCTGCCCCCGGCTTTGATTGAATCGTCAAGGTGCCCCCGAGGCGCTTCACGCGTTCTTCCATACCGAGGATACCCATTCCGCGAACGCGTTCGGATGCGAAGCCTTTTCCGTCATCCTCGACTTCCACGTGTATTTTGCCGGCCTCCTGGGTAATCGAAACTCTTGCGTGTCTGGCTGCGGAATGGCGCGCAGCGTTGTTGAGGGCTTCCTGAACGAGCCTGTAGATGCAAACTTTGACTTCGTCGGTAAGCTCGTCGGAGACATGTGCGGAATGGACATCTACTTCCATGTCGCCGCGCCGCGAAATTTCACGCCCTTGCCACTCAAGAGCTGGCACAAGTCCCAGATCATCAAGCATCGGAGGGCGCAAGAGCAAAGCCATATCGCGGATCGACTTTACGGCCGTTTCTCCTGCAGATTTGATTCGTGCGATTTGCGATTGCAAAATCCCATCTTCCGCCGGAACCAGCTTCGAGAGTTGGCCGATGTCAACGAGCAGGGCGCCCAACGTTTGGCCCACTTCATCGTGCAATTCGCGGGAGATCGAGCGCCGTTCTTCCTCTTGTGCATCCACCAGGCGCGCCGAGAGCGCTTCAAGTTGTTGCTGGCTCGTAACCAGTTCCTGGTAGCGGGTGCGGCCCTGCTTTTCCAGACGCAAGATGTAAAAGCCCCCGATCAGGGACAGCAGAAGCCCGGCCAGCAGGGAGAGACCCACCATACTGACCAGGCGACTCTGCAGACCTTGGAAATTCGCAGCGAGCAATTGGGTGGATTCGACTAGCTTGCGATCATTCCATAGAGCGACATTGCGAGAGATCTGCAGAATATAGGCTCGCCTGAGCATCATCTGTTCCAGAATAATCTGCAACCGGTCCGGCGGAATCCCCTGGGCCTGCGCCATGACCACAAGCGCGAAGGAATTCTCCTGCTCGAGAATCTTCTGCCGGATGTCAGCAAGCATCGCTTTCTCTTCCGCATCGGCATCTGAGGGGAATTTCTGGATTGCCAATTGAACCTCGTCACCACGACTTTTTACGTCGGCGGCACCCTGGTTGACCGGAGAGGGATCACCCTGAATCAGGTAGCGTTCCATCTGATCGTGATACACATGAACGGAAATCAGAATTGTGGTGAGAGCCTGGTTATGTGCAGAGTATCTTTGATTGACCTGCCGCTCAATTCCGTCGAGTTTACGGAGCGAACTCAGGGCGTCGAATCCGGCGACAAACATCAGCGCCAGCAGCCCACCAAAGGCAAGAAACAGTATTCTTCTCACCTTAGCGGCTTGCAGGTTCTCGGGGGAATCGCTCTTTGATGCTTCGGGCGGCATTTTCCTCGCTCAATCGAACAGGACTAGGATAATCGAACGGCGACACGAGCGCGATACTACCCCCGTAGCGCAGAATGTGTTCTTGGAGGCCCGGGCGGGCAGCGCTATAATCGGCGCCCAAGTGGCGCCGCCACTGCAGATACGCCCAAGAGGTCGCGATGCCCGTCTGCACCGCTCGAAGTACGAGGAAAAACAGTGTCGCGACAATTCCTGGAATTGTACTGATGCTATGTGCCGGCGCGCTATCTCTGGCTGCCGATCAACAACCACAAATGCAGGTGTTGGTGGTCAGCGCTTCAGGAGATTGGCGCCAGGCGGGTTCTGCACAAAAAACCGTAGTGTTTGGCCAGCATCTGGATGCAGGCGCTGGATGCCTCTCTGCAGCCCCCGGGGACAACGTGGCTGTTGTTCTGAAATACGCAAATCCTTCCGATAGCACCCTCTATCCATTTCACTGCGACGAGCCGCCTAAAAATGCGAACTCTGAATGTCCATCCGTCCCCGTCAGCCAATGCAGCGTAAATTTGAAGCATCTGGCGGGCAGAAACGGCGCCCCCAGTACATACCAGGAACTTTCGGCCGGTTTCAAAAAACTGTGGAGCGGCGAATCGGAGCGGTACATGGTGGCGAGCAGCCGCGGGATCGAAGCAGACCTCACAGATGCCGTAGTGCAACTTCAAAACGGACAGGTGGAATTAAGTGCAGCGTTCCGAACGATGCCCGCTGGAAAGTACTTCGTCGAATTTCTACCTGTAAACGATGCGCATGCCAGACCATCGCCGGTACCAGTCGTCGTCGCCAAGGGGCAGAAAGCAAGTGCACCCGCGCCCTCGCTGGGACCTGGCTTGTATGAGATCTTGCTTGTGGATGAAAAGGGAGAGCCCGCAGGATCAGACGCGTGGATCCTGGCTGCCAATTCCGCAACCTACGCTACAAAAGCCGCAGACTACCAGAAAGCAGAAGCGGAATCCGCCAAATTACCGCCGGAGATGGATCCGTCCGCGACGCGAGCCGTTCTGCGGGCATACCTCGAATCGCTCTCGGAAGAAAAACAGGCTGTCAAGCCATGAGGCAAACTCGCGGGTGGAAGTTCAGTTTCAACCGAGTGCGGTCGGGCAGGTCCGAGGGCGCGAAGCGCGGAGCGTCAGGATTCTTCCGGCATTTGATTTCGCACCCGATGACCATCGTTGTGATCATCGGGTTGACTCTGGCAATGTTCTTTTGCGAGAAATTTGGCTTGTTCACGGGATTTGAAACGGCTCAACTGGATTCACTGCTGAAACTCCACTCGCGCGCGATGTCAGAACAAATTGTGATCGTCGAAATCAACGAGGACGACTACGAACACATATTTCTGAGCACAAGCCCACTAAACGCAAAAAAGGCGCTTGAGCTCGTTGCCGAGGTGAAGAAATACAACCCGAGCGTGATTGGTGTGGATCTGGACACGAGCGACTGGCTAAGAGTTTGTGACGACAAGTTTGAGGGCCATAACGCACAGGAGTGCAGCGACCTCAGAAGGCAAATTGCCGAAGTCACGGCAGAGCCTGGGGCAGCCCCGGGGTCCATGAAACAACCCACTTCAGTCATTTGGGCCGCCGTGCCCAGGACTGCCGATCTGCCATTGCAATTATTGCCGGTGCTCGGACAGTTGCCGCTAGATCCGGCAAGCCAGGGCGTTCCTCAATTCCCCGTGGACCGGGATGGCACCGTTCGGCACTATGAAAGTCGGGTGCAAATTTCCCCGGGGACAAATACCAAGAATCCTGACTGTTACGACCAGGAGAAAGATGAAAAATGTTTTTTCCCGACATTTGCAAGAGCGGTTCTCAGGAAATATCCGGGTAATACGCCCGTCAAAAACGCCACAGACGAAAAAGTTATCTTCAACTTTTACGGCGACCGATACAGGTTCCCGATCGACCAAGCGGGCAGTTTTTTTCAGGGGGCGGATAGAGAGCCGCATTCGTTGTCTCAGGAAGATCTAACGCGCAAGACCGAGATTGATGAAGCACGCAAGGTCCTGTTTGAGGGAAAGATTGTGCTGATTGGCGGCGCTTACCACGAAGCGCGCGACGAATATTTCACCCCGCTCGGGGTCATGAAGGGTGTGGAACTGAACGCGCTAGCGATTCAATCGGACCTGGGCGGCGGCGGAATCCGTGAAGTCAATGAGATTTTGGCGATTGTCTTCGATCTTGCGATAGGTCTCTTCATTGTTTATATATTTTACCGTCTGGAAGGAAGGCCGCGCCTGGCCCTTCGAACGAGCCTCGCGATTATCCCGGTGGCAATGTTGTGCAGTCTGGTTGCCTTCAAAACGCTCGCTTACTGGTTCAATTTTATCCCGCTGGCACTTGGCGTAATATTGCACGAACTGGCAGAACTTTCCGAAGCGTCTTCAGAACTGCAGCACAAGCTCGAATCAATCCCCGGAAAATCAGTTCCGGAAGCAGGCAGGCAAGACGCGAGCGTTACCACCGCCGTCACCGAGCATATCTCGTTAGAGGAAGATCAGGCGGCCAGTACTCGGCAGGAAGCTCCGCAGCCGGCTGATAAATCCGCTGGAGAAGCCCACAGCTAACCACCGTCGGCTTGGGCTTGCACCGGTGCTCCGATTACGATTTCACTCCCATACTTGCTGTGGCTCGGGACTGGATTCTGTCTGCGTTGGATGGAACTTGCCGTCTTCAGGACATCGCGATTGAGATCGTCATAGATTTGATCAATAGAACCTTGTCCGTTATTTTCCTCATTGCTTCCATAAGGATAGGTGAAATAGCCATCGGTATCTTTCCTTCCTAGGATTGCGGGTGAGCCTGAAGTGGGGATGGGCGCCCAACACCTTGGCGGATCTATCGAGTTCCCGCTCGAGGCGGAACGGTCTACACCCGTTGCACGGGCCCACTTGTAGCTGCGCCGCTAGGGAGGTATCGAGGAAAGGTACCGTACGCTGGGATCGAATGATGTTGGAGATCTGAACGATCGGCAGCGCTGCCGCGAACAGATTGTCTTCCGGCATAACTCTCGTATCGCTGGTAGCAATGTAGTTCACGTCCGCGGTATCGATATTGCGCGGAAAACCAGCCAGAACACGAAGTGCATCCTATAGATTTCCCACGAGAAGTTCTGGCCGAACTGATTTTGGGAACTTTTTGCACTTGCGCCGGGAATGATGAAGCAAGGTGAGGTTTGCCTGATCTCGTTCAGGTTCCTAGACCCGATTCGCTGATTCAGAACCGGAATTCATCGAGATGAAGGAAGAGAAAGACCTTTGAGAGAAAAAGCCGATTGCTGGTATACGCCAGTTGCCTTGATGCTCGCGATTCTCTTCGTTCTCGCGGACCTGCCGGCGCGCAGCCAGCAAAACGCACCCATCACCGTGAATGTAAATGCTGTCAACTTGCTCGCGACGGTCAGAGACAAACATGGAAACATCGTTTCCAACCTGTCCAAGGACGATTTTTCTCTGGACCAGGACGGTAAGCCGCAAACGATTACTTATTTTGCAAAGGAATCCGATCTTCCGCTGACTCTTGGTTTGCTCGTCGACACCAGCATGAGCCAGAGGCGGGTGCTGGGACAGGAAAGGGACGCAAGCCGCTCGTTTCTTGATCACGTATTGCGTGAAGACAAGGACAAGGCGTTTGTCATTCAATTCGCACGTGAAGTGGAGCTGCTGCAGGAACTGACCGGTTCGCGGACAAAGCTGCAGTCCGCTATCGATAAGATCGACTCCCCCGAATTTTCTCAATCCGGGTCAGGCGGGAATACGCAAGGTGGAAGCGGGGGTGGAGGTCACGGCGGCCATGGCAGAGGTGCCGGAGGGGGCGGTACGCTGCTCTACGACGCCGTCTTTCTGGCTTCAGATGAACTGATGAAAAAGCAGCAGGGACGGAAGGCACTGATTGTGCTGACCGACGGAGTAGATCACGGCAGCAAGGAGACTCTCGAGGAAGCCATTGAGACAGCGCAGCGTGCCGACACGCTGGTCTATTGCATCCTGTTTGCCGACAAGGACGCGTATGGGGGAGGTGGTGGAGGTTTTGGCGGACCCCACATGGGTGGTATGGGGGGTGGCGGGGGAATGGGCGGCCACGGAGGAGGATATCCGCGGCGCACCGAAGAATCACACCCGGATGGCAAGAAGGTGTTGCAACAAATGTCCCAGGCCACGGGTGGACGTTTTTTTGAAGTTTCGAAAAAGGATCCGATCGACAAGATCTACGCGGCAATCGATGAAGAATTGAGAAATCAATACAGCATGGGATACACGCCGTCGAAAGATGACAGCACACCTGGCTATCACAAGTTACATCTGGCAGTGAAGCAGAAGGACTTGATTGTACAAACCCGGGACGGCTTCTACCTCGAGCACTGATCGCGCAACCTAGTCGTTATCGTGATCCTCGTGATCTTCGTCGCCGTGCAGGGCCAGATCGCCCGCACCTTTAGTCTGGTGATTCTTGAATTCCTCCAGCAGACCCTCGTCCGTAAGGTCCAGCGTGTGAGAATGTTTCCAATCATGGTGAGCGATTTCCTGAAGACGGTCGACGACGTGTTCGTCTTTCACCTGGATTGCCAATTCCCTGCGGCTGTCAAAACTTCCCGGCGCAAGATTGATCGAACCGATGATCGCGTGCTTGTGATCAGCGAGGAGCATTTTGGCGTGTAATTTCAGATGCTTCAGCTTGTTGATCTTGATACCGACATCTTCCATGATGCGTAGCCCACCAACCGCTTCGACCAGCTTTTCTTTTTTCAGTTTGTGAGGCGGGCGAGCCATGACATGAATTTTCACGCCGCGCCGCGCCGCTCGTACCAAGCGCTCGATAATGACCGCATCCTGATACCGTTCATTCTGGAGAAAAATTGACTCTTTCGCACTATCGATGAAATCCGCGATGCGTTCGCGGCCATTGCCCTGGCACCAGATGAGGTGCGAATGGTCTCCCACCTTGAACGCCTTTCTGGACCAGTCTGCGTCAAAGCACTCCAGAATTTCCGCTACCTCGTGGGCGTGCGACGTCGCCACGGCATAGTCCCTGGTTTCCGTCAGATTTTTCGTGGCCCAGTTCAGGGAGCAGATCAGTGCGGTGGTTTCGTCGAGGACCATCGATTTTTCGTGCGTTACATCGTAGGCCGGATTGCTGTCCATGACATGGACACCGCCGGCTGACAAATGCTTGTGCGATTCCTTGTTTTCCGATTCGCCACTGCGGCGTGCGGGATTCAGCATCACTCTGACATCAACCCCGCGCTTCCGAGCTGCAATGACCGCTTTCAACAACTCTGGATCTGAAAAGAGGAACATCTTGATGCGCAGTGATTTCTTGGCGCCATCAATGAATTCGAGAATCGGCTTGGCCGAATCATCCGGCAAAACTATTAGTTGGCGTGACCCACCCATTGCTAAGCATACCTCCAAACAACAATGTCATCTGCGAACCTGTCTACGCAACTGCTGGTGTTACCGGTGTTGCCGGCGGAGTACTGAACTGTATTTTATAAAGCTCGGCGTAAACACCGCCTTTTGCCAGGAGTTCGTCGTGGGTGCCTTCTTCCGCAACGACGCCTCCCTTTAGCACTATGATCTTGTGCGCATCGCGAATCGTACTGAGGCGATGTGCTATGGTGATCACCGTTCGGCCTTTCATCAGGCGTTCGAGCGCTTCAATCACCAGACGTTCCGACTCCGTATCGAGCGCCGCAGTCGGCTCATCGAGAATCAGAATCGGATTATCGCGAATAATGGCGCGGGCAATTCCAATTCTCTGCCGTTGACCGCCGGAAAGGGTATCGCCGCGTTCCCCGACCATGGTGTCATAGCCGTGAGGCATTCTCGAGATGAATTCATCGGCGTTGGCGAGTTTCGCTGCTTCAAGGATTTGCTCCTCTGTAACGCCCTTTCGCCCGTAGGCTATATTTTCGCGAATAGTTCCTTCAAACAGGATTGTCTCCTGCAGTACGTAACCGATGTGATCGCGCAGAGCGAGATGCTGGTAATCCCGAACGTCTCTACCGTCAATTTTTACAGCCCCTGCATTGGGATCGTAAAAGCGCGGAATCAGACTTACGATCGTGGATTTACCGCCGCCCGTCGGCCCTACCACTCCGACCATCTGGCCGGGTTCGATATGAAACGAAACATCCTTTAATACCGGGGAATCGTCTACATAGGCGAAGGCCACGTGTTCAAATTCGATTTCGCCCTTGATTTTTTCTGGTACAAACGGGTCCGGGCGTTCAGGAATGATGGTATCTGCGTCAAGGATATTCCTGACACGCTCCACGCCGACCGCCGCTTGCGCGATTGCGTTGGTCATTTTCGCCAGATCCTGGACAGGCTTAAAGAACTTGCTGAGATAGGAAAGAAAGACGGTAAGGGCCCCTGCCGTCATCACGCCTGCGAGAATTAGCGCCGAACCCCTCCACAAAACGACGGCGGTACACAAGGCAACCGTGATCGAAACGATTGGGGACAGGAGCGCTTTCACCTTGCGGGCTTTCAGAGAAGCTTCCACGGTCGCGTGACTGACTTCTGCAAGGTCCTTTTCCGCAAGGTCCTCGCGTCCGAAGGCTTTTACGACGCGCATGGACTGCAGTCCCTGTTCGACGACGGAAACAATCTTGCTCTGTTCCTTGCGAACCTCGTGCGTCGCTTTCTTCACGGCTTTTTTGAAACGGGAAACGAGCAGCAGCATGAACGGCGTGACCGCGACGGCGATCAGCGTAAAATCCAAGTTCATCCAGAACATGATGAACAGCATGCCGATGATCGTGAGCAGATCCACAAAAATGCCAAGGGTATCGGAGGAGGCAAATCCCTGAATGGTCTGGACGTCGGAGGTAATGGTGCTCAGAAGGTTGCCGGTCTGGTGGGTATCGTAATAGCGGAGGGACAGCTGCTGCAGGTGATGATAGGTCCGGATACGCAAATCGTTCGCAACATATTGACCAACGCTCGTGGTGTAGTAGTTGGCGACGTAGGAAGCGACTGCGCCAAGCACGGCGATGATGACCGTTGCGAGTGCGGCAGCCACCGCAATTTGCATTTTCCCGGTTCCGCTCAGGATCGGCGCCAGAATAGAATCAAGCCAATGTGGAAGTTTGTGAGAGCCGACAACGTTATCGAGAATGATTTTCAGAGGCCACGGTGCGGCAACCCCCATCACCGTTTCCACCAGCATGGCCAGGAGAATCAGGAACAAGGTACCGCGGTATGGTCGGACGAGACTTAGAATTAAACGCGTCAAGTCGAGGGCTCCCGATGTGTTCTAGCGACCTTAACTTCCCGAGCTCCGGAGAGATTGTGCGAAGCTGATTTTCGTCCATAGACGGGTCAGATGCAAGTGCCAGACCACGGCAATTCGCCTGGAAATCGGCCGACTAGGCGGAGAAATTGCCTCCTCAGGCCGGACTGCCTGCGGTATCCGGGAGAGAATCGACCCCGGTCCTCGCCAGCGGCAGGCGCACCTGAAAGCGGGTGCGACCTGGAATCGATTCGACACGGATCGTCCCCTGGTGATTGCGGACGATTCGCTGGACGATATCGAGCCCGAGACCTGTACCTTCGCCGACCGGTTTGGTCGTAAAGAACGGATCGAAGATTCGGCCTTGAATCTCCGGCGGAATGCCGGGTCCGCTGTCGGTAAACTGAACGAGTACGGCATCTGGCTCGAGGGCCGTATAAACCTCCAGAATCCTCTGGCCGTTGGGTACAGATTGCATGGCACTGATGGCGTTGTCGATCAGATTGGTCCAGATCTGGTTCAGTTCGCTTCCATTTGCGGGAATTTTCGGCAGGTTTCGGGCGAGCTTCCGCTGAACGTCAAAACCGTGCTTCAACTGGTGCTGGAACATGCGGAGGGTGACTTCGATTCCCTGCTCCACATCAATTTCGCTCAACGGCGTCTGATCCATATAGGAATATGATTTGACGGCCTGGACAAGGTCGGAGATTCGCCTTGACGCTTCTTCGATTTCACGTGTCAGGCAAAGGATCCGGTGATCGTAGACGAGGATCCACAGTCCCCTTACGAAGTTGGTGCTGCTCAATAACTGCCCGAGCGGCTGCAATCTGTCTTGTGTGATGCCGGCGTCTACCAGGTCTCCCGCAAGCTCAGGCGGAAGTTTTCTCTCCTGAAGCCAGTCACTCAAATCGGATTCCCTGTCGGCACGGGCCAGTGCGTCCAGTTTCTTCGTGCCACTCGAGCATTCAACAATTGACTCGGCCAGAGAGTTGATCAGGTTCTGCGCTTCAGGGGATATCAATTCGCCACGCATGGCAATCGCTACCCGCTGCCGGTCCATCAAAGTCTGCCCGAGTAGCGTCGAAGAGCGCACGGCAGCGGATGCCGGGTTATTTAATTCGTGAGCAAGGCCGGCCGAGAGTTTCCCGAGCGCCAGCATCTTGCTGGTTCGTTCTTCGTTTTGCGCGGACTCCCGGGTACGGTCGGTCATTTCCGAGACGAGTTTTTGCGCAAGATTGGGCGCACGATAAACAAGTTCGCGAAGTGCGCTGGCAGGCATAACGGCGAGGCGAGTCCGGCCCACAGCCGTACCGCGGCCACGAATAATTTTTATCCGGGAGAACGGAAGTACCCCTGTGGCTTGCCCCGCGACCCGAACAAAAACGGGAGCGTAAGGATCACCCACACGCCGGATATGGATTTCTCCCTCGAGGATGACAACAAATTCAGTGGCCGGCATGCCCTCGCGCATGATGACCTCTCCAGACTCAAAACACCGCACTTCGAAATGTGCGGCGAGCCAATCGAGCGCCGCGAGCTCATCGTCGGCGAAAAGCGCGAACGCCTTCAACTCCTCTGGCGTAATCCGGTCACAAGAATTATTCGCCATTGATCTGCTCCTTAGCGGTTCGCCAGGTACTGGTTGATGAAATAAAGAACGATCGAACCTTCGCCGACGCTATTGGCTACGCGTCGAACTGCGCCATCCCGCACATCGCCGACCGCAAATACTCCAGGCACATTCGTTTCCAGCAAGGATGGATCCCGATCAAGGGTCCATCCGGCCGGCCGCTTGCCATCGCTTAGCAGGTTGCGCCCGGTAATCAGGAAACCTTTCCGGTCGCGGCAGACTGTGCCTTCAAGCCATTCTGTCTGAGGCTCCGCTCCGATAAATATGAAGACGGCTCCTGCCGGGCGTTCTTCAGTCGTTTTTGTATCGTGATGGCGAATGGTCAGGCCGGTTAATCGCTCCCCGCCGTGGACCTCGATCACCTCGGTGAAAGGTTCGACAGTGATGTTGGAGATGGTCTTGATGCGTTCTACCAGGTAGTACGACATCGATTTTGAAAGAGATTCCGCGCGCACCAGCATTTTTACCGAACGCGCGATATCAGAGAAATGGACGGCGGCCTGACCTGCGGAATTCGCACCCCCGATAATGTAGACGTCCTCTCCCTTACAGGAAGAAGCTTCCGTGTTGGCGGCACCGTAATAGACGCCGGCACCTGTCAGTTTGTCGATTCCGGGAATACTCAACCGTCGCCATTGCACACCCGCAGCTATAACCACACTGTGTCCCAGCAATTCCTGCCCATTTGA
Organism: Candidatus Acidiferrales bacterium; assembly: GCA_963723725.1. Lineage (GTDB taxonomy): Bacteria > Acidobacteriota > Terriglobia > Acidiferrales > UBA7541 > Acidiferrum. Next base: position 88,851 of record CAVRSA010000001.1, on the reverse strand, counting down.
AAGTTTCACGACTTTGTATTCGCCATCGATTGCAAGCGATACGGCTTGCACCGGAGCCAGTACTTCTGTTCCAAAACGCTTTACTTGGGAAACACCGCGACGAGCAAGGTCAGCTCCACTTAACCCCGACGGAAACCCCAGGTAATTTTCGATACGCGAGCTCAGTCCGGCTTGTCCGCCGGCGGCTTCGCGTTCCACCAGGATGGTTCGGAGACCTTCGGTACTGCAATACAGTGCACAGGCAAGACCCGCGGGACCTGCCCCAATAATGATGACGTCATAAAATTCCCGGCTTGGGGAAGTGCTCAAGCCGAGCTTGCTTGCAACATCAGGCAGGCCAGGTCTCTTGAGTATCGAACCATCGGGGAAGATCACAACAGGGAGATCCGTCGCCACGTCGCCGACTGCCGCATTCATCCTTGGATCGGAGCTCGCGCCGGGTTCCATCCACCGGTACGGAATCTGGCTCTTTGCGAGAAAATTTTTTAGTTCGTGAGTGCTCGGAGCCCACCGTGTTCCGACAACGTAAATTCCATCGAATGATTCACGGCTGGTGGCGTTCCAATCATCGAGAAGATCCTGAAGAATCGGATACAGATTCTGTTCCGGCGGTTCCCAGGGTTTCATCAGATAATGATTCAACCTAACCTTGTTAATCGCCTCGATTGCTGCATTGGAATCCGCATAGGCCGTCAGCAATACACGGCGTGCATCTGGCTGAAGCAGGAGCGCTTCCATCAGAAATTCCGTGCCGCTCAAATGAGGCATGCGCTGATCGACAAGAAAAAGGGCGATCCGGTCGCCGCGGGTGGTAAGTTGCTTGACGAGATCCATGGCTTTTTCGGGAGACTCTGCGGCCAGGATTCGATAGTTGGCAGAAAACTTGGACTTGAGGTCACGTTCGACAGCCCGGATTACCGCGGGATCGTCATCGAGAGCGAGAATATAGGGTTTTTTCATGCTTGGGTTTCAATCGAATCGAGCAATGTTCGAACGTTCCCGGGTCAAATCGTCTATTGGATACCTTAAACACCCGAATAGTTGCGACAAAAATGGTCCGCGCTGAGCTTTCACCCTGTCGGGGCTGTGTTAGACTCGGCGCAACTTAAGAAAACAAGCGCTGCTTCTGTCCTTGTTGGGAAGGCAAACCGATGAAACTTGTCGCGACCCTCAACCGAGCCGTATTGTCAAGCGTAGCGGTCCTCCTGATAATTTCTGTGGATGTCTCGATGGCCCTGCCTCCGGAGCGAAAACCAACCCTCGAACTCACCCGTCCGGTGCGAAGCTGGGAATTCCTGTGTTCGGTTGGAAAACAGGCTGCGATCTTTGGTGATGAATCGGGACGCATCGAAGGGTGGGTCTATCCCCTCAAGTTATTCCGCGATTTTTCACTGGTATTTCATACCGATAATCGCGCGCTGCCGGCGGAAACCCTGGCTCGTAGTATCACGGTTCGCCCGGAATCAACAACCATTCTGTATGCGGGCGATACCTTTCGGGTGAAGGAAACATTTTTTACCCCGGTCGATGAACCCGGCGCGATTATCGAGCTTGATGTCGAGACCGAGCAACCTCTGGAAATTGAGGCAAGGTTTCATCCCGATTTTCAGCTCGAATGGCCCGCGGCGCTCGGTGCCACCTATTCTTCCTGGGATACGGGCCTTCATGCCACCACGTTTGGCGCAGATCACAAGGGATATGCGGGAATACTCGGTTCGCCGACAGCGGCGGTAGTCAGTCAGCAGTTTGATACCAACTATGATTCTTCTTCCGTAGCAGCCATGCGTTTGGGAATTACCAATCGCGGCAAAGAAACCAAGTTGATTGCGATGGCAGCGTCGATCAATGGAGCCGCCGAAGCCCAGAAGACCTACCAGCGACTGATTGAAAACAACACTGAATTGCAGAAATCATCGTCCGCTTATTACGCTGAATATCTTCGGACAACGGTAATCGCGGAGCTTCCCGACACCCAGTTGCAGCAGGCATATGACTGGTCGCGGGTGAGCGTGCTGCAGGGGGTCGTCAAGAGTCCCTACCTCGGATCGGGCCTGGTTGCAGGGTATCGGACTTCTGGGGAGTCACAGCGCCCGGGCTTTGCATGGTATTTTGGGCGCGACTCGGAGTGGACTTCTTTCGCCTTCAACAGCATGGGCGATTTTTCGACAACGAAAGATGCCTTGAATTTCTTGTCCAAGTTCCAGCAGGAAAACGGGAGAATTCCCCACGAAATTGCGCAAACGGCTTCGCTTGTCAACTGGTTCAAGGATTATCCATACGGGACTGCGTCTGCCGACGCCACTCCTCTGTTCATTATTGCCGCTGAAGATTACGTGAGGACCAGCGGGGACGTGCCGTTCGCGAGCGAACACTGGACGAACCTGTGGAAGGCCTACCAGTTCCTGCGCTCGACGTACGACGAAAACGGTTTGCCAAAGAACCTCGGAGTCGGTCACGGCTGGATCGAAGGCGGACCCCTGCTGCCATTGAAATCGGAATTGTACCAAAGCGGTGTGGGAGCAGAAGCGCTGCGAGCTCTATCCGAGCTTGCCAAGTGGGCCGGGAAGGACGCGGAATATAAGGCTCTTTCTGAGGATTTTGCCAGGCAGCAAGCCAAGGTTAACGCGACGTTCTGGTCAGAAGAGAAACGTTTCTATGCGCTGGCCATTGGACAGGACAACAAGCAGGTTCTCGAACCCAGTGTGCTAACGACCGTACCGATGTGGTTCAACCTTCTGGACAGCGCAAACTCGAAGAAGTCGATCTCCGCGCTTGCGAGTGCAGGTCACACCACGGATTGGGGCATGCGGATCATTTCAAATCGCTCTCCGAACTATAGTGCCGGTGGCTATCACTTTGGTTCGGTCTGGCCCCTGTTTACCGGGTGGGCCTCGGTTGCCGCGTACAACTACCACCTGCCGCATGCCGGCTTACAGAATCTGCGCGCGAATGCGCTGTTGGCACTCGATGGATCACCGGGACACGTCACGGAAGTACTTTCGGGCGATTACTATCAGGGACTCTCGACTGGTTCTCCCCATCAGATTTGGTCAGCCGCGATGGTCGTAAGTCCGCTCTTGCGGGGACTGTTCGGGCTGCGCACGGATGCGCTGGCGCACACCATCACTCTGGCGCCTTCGCTGCCCGCGGATTGGTCTTCGTTCACTTTGCGGAATCTTCGCGCAGGCGATGCTGTCGTAGACGCGAAATTCCATCGCACGGTGACAGAGATGGTTCTTGAAGTGCGCCCAACACGGCCCGCTGAATGCACATTTGTATTTCAACCTGCCCTGAGTTTGCGAGCTGAAGTGATCAGCGTTGAATTGAACGGTCGTCCTTTACCGTTCGAGGTGAAAGAAAACGATAGCGACCAGCATCTCATCACGCATTTTCTGCTTTCGAGCACTCCAAGCGTGTTAAAGATCCGCGTCCGCGACGATTTCTCGGTTTCCTATCGTTCGCAACTCCCCGAACCCGGCCGGAAGAGCGAAGGACTGCGGATTGTGGCCGAAAACTGGAACACGGCGCGCAATCAACTCACCCTCGAAGTTGAAGGCCTTCCTGCCCGCTCCTACGATCTTTCGATATTCAACGAGAAAGCAATCCTGAGTGTTGAAGGAGGCACGATCACAAAGGTGTCAGAAAGCCCGGAAACGCTGTCCGTAACACTTCCAGGCGATGATGAGACCCAATTCGTCGGAGGCACGGTTGTCGTGCATTTAGCGCCGGTCACGGCGAAACGTAGTTCTACGACGCCCTAGAGTCACCCTAAAATCCATCTGAAGCAGCTCAGCCGTTCAGCAAGCAGACGTGTCACCCGGGCGTGTGACGCCAAGGGTTGCGCTTGCCGGCCCAAAGGAGTAATTCATGTGATAGAGTCACTGCATGTATGTCGCGACTGTTAGGAAGGACGCGTTTCAATGGTAAATTCCCTGGAATCAGTCATTAAAGAACACCCGTTTTTCCACGAGTTCCCGAAGGATCAATTAAAACTGATCACCAGCTGCGCGAAGAATGTGGAGTTTCCGCAGGGTCATTTCATCGTGCTCGAAGGCGATTCTGCGAATGAATTTTATTTCATCCGCAAAGGCTCGGTCTCAATCGAGCTGAATATACCCGAACGCGGGCCAACGACGATGCAGACCATCGGCGAGGGCGAAATCCTGGGCTGGTCGTGGGTTTCTCCTCCCTATCTCTGGCATTTCAACGCCAAGACCCTGGAGCCTACAAAAGCACTGGTGTTCGACGCGAAATGTTTGCGGGCAAAATGCGAAGGAAATCACGATCTGGGTTACGAGATGCTGAAGCGTTTCGCGAATCTGATCACCGCTCGTTTGGACGCGACTCGTCTCCAGCTACTGGATATCTACCGGTTGGATGACGGCTCCAAACCTCTTGCAAAGACAGCGCAAAGAGCAAAAGCGGCCAAAGGCAAGCGCTAGTCACTTTTCCCCTAAGACCTCGATCTGTACCTTGGAATCCCGTCCGGACGGGGATTGTATGAGCGCTTGCGGCAGGCTCGGTTCCTTTCTTCTATCCCGTCTTTCTGTACAATATTGCCTTCCGCCCGATTGTTCGCCGGAGGCTTCATGTCTCGTCGTCACATTTCGGTCCCACTTTTGGCTCTGCTCTGTCTGATTCTTGCCGGATGCCAGTCCGCGTATTACAAGACGATGAGGACATTTGGCAAGGAGAAGCGCGACATTCTGGTCCAGCGTATCAAGGAATCAAAGAAGGACCAGGAACAGGCGAAGGAAAAGTTGAAAACGACGATGGAATCCTTTCAGGAACTTACCGGATTTCAGGGTGGATCGCTTGAAAAGTCCTACAAAAAATTGAATGGCGAATACGAGCAAGCACAAGCCCAGGCCGATAAGCTCCATGAGCGGATCAAATCCATTGATCAGGTTAGCGGTGATCTCTTCCGCGAATGGCAGAAGGAGATCGACCAGATGGGCAATGCCAAGCTGAAAGCACAGAGTGGCGCGATGCTGAAGGATGCCAAGGAACGTCAGTCCGTTTATATGAAGGCCATGCGCAAGACCGAGGACCAGATGACGCCGGTATTGAACTCCTTTCGCGATCAGGTCCTGTTCCTCAAGCACAACCTCAATGCGAGAGCCATCGGCTCACTCAAGGGAACGTCGGCCCAGATCAATACCGATGTGACGAACCTCTCAAAGAGCATCGATGCCTCCATGCAGGAAGCCGATAAACTGATCTCTTCACTCTCTTCTGCAGATGCCAACTGACCGACCTCCCCTGGAATGTGTATTGTCAGATTTTTCTCCGAGGCTACACTTGTCTGGAGAGCGACTGTGAAACCAGAAATCCCAGTGCGGGCGCGGAAATCGCTGTTCAAAAATCCCTTCCTCTATTCTTCCATCGCGCTCGGGCTGGTAGCCGTCTATGTTGGGTTCGTACTGGTAGCACGCCATGAATCGGGGATTCAGTACGAGAAAAAAACGGCCGCGGAAGAGGCCGAGAAGCGCCTTGAGAATGATCGGCTGGCGATTGAGCAACTCGGAGGTTCTGATCTGGCCATTCGCGCACTTTACATCTCGCCTTCGGTCATTCACGCGGGCGAGCCCACACAGCTTTGCTACGACGTCGCCAACGCCAAGACCGTATCCTTGAATCCACCGGTCGCCGAAGTCTGGCCGTCGCATTCCCGTTGCATCGATCTAAAGGAAAAAAAGTCGACCACCTTCACCCTCTCCGTAGCTGACGCCTCGGGAAAGACGATCAGCCAGTCGGTAGAGCTTACCGTTAAATAATGCCCTTTCCGCCATCTAACATGTTTATTTACATCATCTTAGCAACAATTCGTGGATACCCTCTTGTTCCCTCATTTCAGTCCACTCTATAATGTCGGGTAGCGGAGTTCGGCTCAGCCGGGCTCCGCATACTTTTTCTTCGACGCGGGAAAAAATGTCAGACCCTCTTTCTAAAATAAAAGCCAAGCTGCAGCAGGAACTCGACGCCCTCGAACACGAATTAAACGTCGATCTTCCAAAGGAAATTGCCGTCGCTCGTGCTCACGGTGATCTATCCGAGAACGCCGAATACAAGTACGCGAAGGAACGGCAAGGTTACGTGAACGCCAAGATTGGCAACCTGAAAAAACGCATGGGCGACCTTGGCATGTTGAATCTCACGAACATACCGAAGGATCGCGCAGGTTACGGCTCACGCATCGTTGTTCTCGATTTGCAAAAGAGTCTCGAACTTGAATACAAACTGGTCAGCAGCGAAGAAGCTGACGTGGAAAAAGGTCTCATCTCCACAACGTCGCCCATCGGGCGCGCCCTGCTCAACAAGAAAGTAGGCGACGAAGTGCTGGTGGCAACTCCCAACGGACAAAAGGAATTTGAAATTGTTCGACTTGCCACCATCCACGAAGAGGCCTAAACTCACTTTCCCAGTCTCTTTGAGGTCATATGCTTTATTGGGGTTCTGGAGCAAATCTCGGGCTACTGACGGTCATGGGTTACATTGTGACCCTGAGCGGCGCACTCTACTTGTGGCGGCACCGCCACGAATTTACCTTCTGGGTCGATAACGAGCTTTCCGTCTTTCGCAGGAATCTGTCGCGCTACGTCCCTTCGGGTCCGTTTTACGAACGTCGGGCAACTTCGCGACTGGTAGTTATACCTACAAGTTTCGTCCGCACGATGGTTCACCTTCCCGAGCGGCGTTTCTCGTGGGGCGCTGCCTTGTTGATTCTCGGATTACTGCTGACGGTTCTCGATTTCTTTATTTAGCCCGCCCGACCCCTGCCGCTTTTATCCGTTTCAGACTCCCGCCGTGTAGTTTTCAGAGAGTTTCTTATTGATGATCGGCGACAGTTTCGTGCCCAGAAGTTCGATCGCGCGCAGCATTTTCTTGTGTGGAAGCGTTGCAACACCCATCTGAAAGGTGACGCGAGAGATGCCGCCCAGAGCCGCGTTCTGGTAAAGAATTTTTTCCGCAACAGTTTCGGCGTCACCGATCATCAGCGCGCCCTTCGGGCCACGCAGCAGGTCGAATTGCCGGCGAGTGGTGGGACGCCAACCGCGTTCTTTGCCAATCTCCGTAAATGTGTGGGCGTAGCCTGGGAAAAAATCATCCGCGGCTTGCTCGGTGGTGTCCGAAAGGAATCCGATCAGGTGCAGGCCGACCTGCAGTTTCCCGGCGGGATGACCCGCCCGTTTTCCTGCCTCGCGGTAGAGGTCGATCAAGGGACGGAAACTTTCCGGTTCACCCCCGATAATGGCGACCATCAGGGGAAGTCCAAGAGTGCCGGCCCTTGCAAAGGAAGCCGGCGTTCCGCCCACACCTACCCAGATGGGCAGCGGCTCCTGCAGCGGACGCGGATAAATCGCTTGCCCCGTGAGCGCCGCCCGATGTTTGCCGGACCAGTGAACAGTCCTGTTTTTCCGAATCTCCAGCAGCAGCTCCAGTTTTTCAGCGAAGAGGGAATCGTAGTCTTCCAGGCGCAACCCGAACAGTGGATAGGATTCGATGAACGAACCACGTCCGGCAACGATTTCCGCGCGCCCGCGGGATATCAGGTCGAGCGTTGCAAATTCCTGGAACACGCGCACGGGATCAGCCGCGCTCAAGACCGTGACTGCACTTGTAAGTCGAATGTTCCGGGTGCGAGCAGCGGCCGCAGCGAGAATCACTACGGGAGCCGAATCCAGGAACTCCGCACGATGGTGTTCGCCGATGCCAAACAGATCGAGACCGACCTGATCGGCCAATTCCATCTCCGCAAGCAAATTCTGAATTCGTTCGACCGGGGTGAGAGTCAGCCCGGTGGCTGGGTCGGAAATGGCTGCCGCAAAACTGTCGATGCCAATCTGCATTTGAATCACTCCTTCGTCCGTACGCTCATTAGAATAACGCTTCGCGCCATTTGTCACAGGCCTGTTTCGGGCAGCTAGGAATGGTTCGACCTGCTCCCGCTGGACAAATTCGTGGTCCTCTGCAATTCTCCTCTCTTATGATTCCTTCGTTGATTCTTCATGGTGGTGCCTGGGACATTCCCGACGATGCCGTCGACGCTTGCAAAGCAGGCTGCCAGCGGGCATTAGAAGCGGCGTGGCCAATTCTCAGCAGAGGTGGACACGCGCTCGATGCGATTGAAGCGGCCGTAACCGTTCTCGAAGACGATCCGGCTTTTGATGCGGGCTATGGCTCTCATCTGAACCTCGACGGCTCGGTCGAGTGCGATGCCATCGTCATGGACGCGGCGACACTAAAGGTCGGCGCGGTCGCTGGACTTCGACGCATCAAGAACCCGATTCGCCTCGCTCGCCAGGTACTCGAGCACTGTTCACACATGATGCTGATTGCCGAGGGTGCGGAGCGCTTTGCCTCACAGCAGGGCTTGGCACTTTGCGCTACCGAAGAACTTGTTTCTCCTGCGGAACGTGAGGCCTGGCTTCGTTGCAGCAAGGATTCGCATGCGGCGGAGCATCACCGGGGGCACGATCAGGGGACGGTTGGTGCGGTCGCCATCGACAAGCAGGGCCGGCTGTTTGCCGCCACTTCTACCGGCGGGATTTGCTGCAAACTCCCTGGACGGGTCGGTGACTCTCCGTTGATCGGTTCGGGTTGCTATGCCGATTCTGAAACCGGCGGCGCAAGTTCAACCGGCTATGGCGAGGCGATCATGCGCATCGTAATGGCCAAGTCCGCGACGGATTCGCTTGCTCGGTCGAAGTCATCCGATGATGTGACCCGCGCCGCACAATCGGCAGTGAATCTCCTGAAGGCGCGCGGAAAAGGCACGGGCGGGATTATCCTGCTCGACAGGGCTGGCAACCCGGGATTCGCATTCAGCACTCCGCGCATGGCATATGGCTACGTCGCCTCAGATTCGAGCTTCGTGATCGGTACCTAACCATGCGACGGTTGCCGATCTTCGGACTGTTTATTTTTACGAGCTTGTTGCTCGCCGAGGCGCCTTCGGCACAAGAAATTCAAACTATGAATCAGGATTGGCCTTCCTACGGCGGGACACCGGAGGGAACTCATTATTCTTCGCTCGATCAGATCAACCGCGGCAATGTACAGAACCTCGCGATTGCCTGGAGTTTTGATACTGGAGAACAAGGCGGACTGCAATCGAGTCCTCTGGTCGTTGACGGCATCCTCTTTGGCATCACCCCTACCCAAAAGATATTTGCACTCGATGCGGCCAACGGAAGGCTCATCTGGAAATTTGATTCCGGTATCACCGGCACACAACCTGATCGTGGGCTCGCGTATTGGACTGACGGCAAGGACAGACGAATTCTCGCCGGTGTCATGAATTTTGTGTACGCGCTCGATGCAAGAACCGGCAAACCCGTCAAAACCTTCGGCCGGGACGGGCGCATCGATTTACGCGAAGGGCTTGGACGTCAACCCGATTCAGAGCAGTCCATTTACCTGACGAGCCCTCCCGTAGTTTTCAAAGACCTCTTTATCGTTGGTGGCCGCAATCCGGAAACGCTTCCCGCGCCTCCTGGTGATATTCGGGCATTTGACATCCACACGGGCAAGCTCCGTTGGACGTTCCATACCATTCCGCACCCGGGAGAAGCTGGCTATGACACCTGGCCCAGGTCCGCGTGGAAGACCAGCGGCGCCGCAAATAATTGGGCCGGTATGTCGCTTGACCCGAAACGAGGCATTGTCTACGTCCCGACCGGCTCTGCCGCGAGTGATTTTTACGGTGTCGACCGGATTGGAGATGATCTATTTGCAAATTCCCTGCTGGCCCTGCTCGCAGAGACCGGCGAGCGGATCTGGCATTTCCAGGGTGTACGGCACGATTTGTGGGATCGCGACTTTCCGTCGCCGCCCGTGCTTCTGAGTGTGACGCGTGACGGCAAGAAGATCGAAGCAGTCGCACAGACGTCCAAGCAGGGCTTTGTCTACGTTTTCGACCGCGCCAACGGGAGGCCGCTCTTCCCGATTGCCTATCGTTCCTATCCCGCAAGTGACGTTCCCGGTGAACTTGCCGCGGCGGAGCAGGGACTTCCGAGCGCGCCCGCCCCCTTTTCCCGGCAAACCCTGAACGAAGACCTGCTGACAGTACGCACACCAGAAATGCATCAATGGGCCCTCGAGAGATTTCGTGCTTTCCGCAACGGGGGCCAGTTCCTGCCGTTTACTGTGGGCAAGGACACTGTGATCTTTCCCGGCTTTGATGGAGGGGCGGAATGGGGCGGTCCCGCAGTCGATCCGGAGACGGCGATCATCTACATCAACGCCAATGACATTGCATGGACTGGGGCGCTGGCCGAGCGCGACGAGAACAGCGATGCTCGCGCTCTTTACGAAAGTCAGTGCGCCGTTTGCCACGGCCAGAATCGCGCAGGCTCTCCGCCGGAATTTCCTTCGCTCGTAGGCATCACCAGCCGTCTGGATGCAGAAACGATCACTGCCACAATCAAGAATGGAAAAGGACGCATGTCTGGTTTTCCGAACATTTCGGCCGATCAACGGAAGGCGCTTCTTGGCTATCTCGCCACAGGCGAAACGAAGGAAATAGAATCATCGACACCGCCGCCCCCTGCGATGAAATATCACCTGACCGGCTACAAACGATTCTACGATCCTGACGGCTATCCCGCGGTGACCCCGCCCTGGGGAACACTGAATGCGATCAATCTGAATACCGGCGAGTATGTCTGGAAAATCCCGCTCGGCGAATATCCGGCTCTTGCCGCGCAGGGCGTGACAAATACCGGCACGGAAAATTATGGAGGACCAGTCGTAACTGCCGGCGGCTTGTTGTTCATTGGCGCCACGAACTTTGACAAGAAATTCCGTGCCTTTGACAAATCGACCGGAAGGCTTCTTTGGGAAACGAAGCTTCCGTTTGCCGGCAATGCAACGCCGGCTACATATGAAATCAGTGGCCGGCAGTTTGTGGTAATTGCCGCGGGTGGAGGGAAAGACCCCAGTTCACCCTCTGGAGGCATTTACGTAGCCTTCGCGCTCCCAGATTCCCGGCCAGCCAGGCCCCAGAATCGTCCCACGCCGAACACTGCAAAGCTTAATGCCTGTTTCATCACACCAGTACTCTCCTCCTATTGCCCCAAACTGCCGTAAATCGCAATCTTTCTCATATAGACGGTAACTCCAGGTACCCCTCTATTCGGGCGAGTTGCCATGACAGGTGCCCATGACGACGATTAATCGACAAGAGCTTGACCGCCTCGATCGACGAGGACTTCAGCTCACTATCTTTTCCGCTGTTTTCGTTCTTGTGCTGGCCGGAGGACTCGCCACCTTCATGTATCCGATGGTTTTTGTTCATCCCGAGGGTAATGAATGGACGCTGCGCGCGACTTTCTTTGGTTTCTGCGCCATCACGTTGCTCTTCGTCATTTATCTTTTTGATCGGCAGCGTTCCTTCACCAAGATCAAGGAACAACTGCTATCCGAACTTGAACGCAACGTTGAACTGCAGATCCGCGCCAGCACCGATCAACTGAAATCCATGCCGGACCAGAATCACTTCTGGGATCGCCTAACCATGGAGCTCCGGCGGGCACAGACCATGGAGAAAACTCTCTCTCTGGTACTGGTAAGAGTAAAGACAAGTGCGAAGGCTTCCGAGAACGATCAGAATGCTGGCCTGAGCGACGCGGCCAAGTCCATGTCCAAGCGGCTGCGCCCGACCGATTCGATCTATCGCCTCGCCGATGACCTGTTCGGCATCGTCCTGCCAGAGACCGATTCGCTCAATTCAAAACGCATTGCCTATCGCTTGCAGGAAGAGCTGCAAGCCGTGCGTTCACATTACGGCTGCTGCTTTGACCTGACTTCCTACAATTATCCGGACCAGGTTAAGAGTTCGCACGAGCTCGAGGACATTGTGAAATCGATGATGCCGGAACAGGAAACGTGGCAAGTCCCGGGAGAAGTTGCAACTCAGCCTGTTTGAGAGGATAGTGATCGGATGAAAACGCTTACCGCGCGCTTGCTTCAGATCATGAATCAGCTCCGCAGTATCCTCCCGTTCGGTCGAAACGCAAATTGCTCCCGGCTCCCAGCCGAGTTCGAACTCGTTCCTGTGATAACGCGGACTCTGAACCGGCACCAGGACCAGAGACTGCGCCGCCAGGACTGACCAAAACTCTCTCAGAAGTTCGGCTGCCTCCTTCTCAATCAAATTCCGGCACCCCCTGAAGCAGCCTTCTCCCTTAGGCGTGTTTTTGCGTCTTGACATACATCCCTATTAGTCTAATACTGACACAGTCATGAATGACCTATTATTGCTGTCTACCTTGCTTGAAGGACCGAAACATGGTTATGCGCTGAAGAAACAGGTTGGCCTCATCACCGGTCAGGGCGAAATGCACAACAACCTGGTCTACCCCTTGCTGAAGCGCTTTGTCAGGAACGGATGGGTCAGCTGCCGTGAAACGGCTGGCCAACGCGGACAAACCCGTGAACTCTATGCGATCACGGCAAAAGGCCGGCGGGAGCTCGCAGAGCGAATCGCCCAATTCTCGCCGAGATCGGCCGCGTCAGCAGAATCCTTTTCGCTAAGGGTTGGGCTCTTTGAAATACTTGAACCCGCGGCACGCGCTCGCATTTTGGACGAGCGAGAGAAGTGGCTCGCAGCACGGTCGACCACCCTGAAGAATCTCGCCGCAACGATGAAACTCGGTCTTTGGGCCGGCGAAGTCGTCCATTTTCTTTACGCGCAAGCTGTTCGGGAACAGGCGTGGATATCGGGATTGCGAAAGAAGGTTCGGAATGCAGCTACTTAGCTGCCGGGCTTGAGGGTGAACGTCGGGTCTTGCGAGCCGCCAACCCGAGGCCATTCGGAGTGAGGGGAATAGGATGGAAAATCTGCTTCACGGAGAACTGACGCCCGAGCGCGCCCTGCACTTAGCCAAATGGTGCTGGTTGGTACTTGCCTTCGTCTGGATCGCGATGGCATTCGCCATAAAGCGGGCAAAGCGCAGGGAGTCCATTGTCGAACGTTTGCAGTACACCGGTCTGCTGGTCGTCGGATTCTTGCTGCTTTTTGGCGAGCAGTCCGGCAATTTCCGGTGGCTGCAAGCTCGTCTCCTCCCGGGTGTTCCCGGAGTCTGGTGGGCGGGACTAATTCTGACCGCCGCGGGCGTGGCCGTTGCGATTCTGGCGCGATTCTCTCTGGGTTCGAACTGGAGCGGCACGGTCACGCTTAAAGAGGATCACGAACTCGTCCGCAAAGGGCTCTATAGCCGCATCCGCCATCCGATCTATACCGGAATTCTTCTGGGTGCGATCGGCAGTGGAATGATCCAGGGTGAACTGCGGGATCTGCTGGGGTTTCTGGTTCTTTTGACCTCGTTCTTCATCAAGGCAAAGCGCGAGGAGTCTTTCCTGTTTGAGGAATTCGGTACAAAATTCACAGAACATCAACGTCACACCGGCATGTTTTTGCCGAAACTGAGGTAGATGACGGGCGGGCCGCTCGTGCGGCCCGCCCGAGCATCGTACGATCGATGCGCTACGCTTCCTCTTCCACAAGCGCTTCGCCATGGGCCAGTTTGTGAGCGGCAATTACCTTGTCGCCAAGCTCGCTCGGTACATAATCGTAGTGGGAGTACTCCATCGAGTAGCTGGCCCGGCCTTGGGTCATCGAGGTCAGGTCCGTTGCGTAGGACAGCATCTCTGAGAGCGGCACAATCGCTTTCACAATCACATTGTGCCCACGGGCCTCGCTGCCCTCGATCCTCCCGCGGCGCGAACTGAGATCACCCATCAGGTCCCCCGAGTATTGATCGGGCGCGAAAACCTCGACATGCATGACCGGCTCGAGCAGCGATGGCTTCGCAATTTTCATCGCTTCCTTGAAAGCCAGAGAACCGGCAATGCGAAACGCCATATCCGACGAATCGACGTCATGGTATTTGCCGTCATAGAGTATCGCCCGAAAATCGGTGACAGGAAATCCCGCAAGAAAACCACGGGCGGCCGCTTCGCGAATGCCGCGTTCAACCGACGGGATCCAGTTTTTCGGAATTGCGCCACCAAACACGTCATCGACGAACTCGATCCCCTTGCCACGCTCTGTCGGTTCGAACTTCACGCGGCAAACACCAAACTGGCCGTGTCCTCCCGATTGCTTCTTGTGCTTGCCCTCGGCATCGGCCTTTCCGCGGATCGTCTCGCGATAGGGAACCTTTGGCGGCTTCAGTGTGAGATTGACGTTATAGCGTTTCTGAAGCTTGGCCACGACAACTTCCACGTGCTGTTGGCCATTCCCGGCCAGCAGGAACTCCTTGGTCTGCGGGTCGCGTGAAAATCGAAGAGCTGGATCCTCTTCCATGATCTTGTGGATCGCAAGTCCGATCTTGTCTTCATCTGCGCGTGTTTTGGGCTCTACGGCAAAGGTGATGGAAGGCTCGGGCAATTTCACCCGTTCGTAGAAGATCGGTGCATTCTTCTCACCCAGAGTGTCGCCAGTAACGGTTTCCTTTATCTTCGCGATAGCGCCGATGTCCCCGGCATGAAGTTCCGGAACTTCCGTGAGCTGTTTTCCCTGCACAATCATGGTGTGCTGGAACCGTTCAGGAATATTCCGGTTGAAATTCTGCAGCGTCGCATCGTTTTTCAATACGCCGCTCTTGACCTTGAAATAATTGATGCGCCCTGAGAACGGGTCGGCCAGGGTCTTAAAAACAAAGACGGACAATGGCTGAGCATCGTCATATTTCCGGTCAATCCGTTCACCCTTGCCGTTTGGTTCAGTAAACCCGAACTGCGAATGCTCGTCAGGATGCGGGAACACATCTGCCAGGAATGTAAGCAAGCTGGCATTTCCCACGTTTCGGGTTGACGAAATCATCAGCACCGGCACAATTTTCTCAGTCACAATCGCTTTGCGCACCGCCGGAATCAGGTCTTCAATGGGGATTGTGCCTTCGCGGAAAAACTCCTCCATCATTTCGTCATCACCTTCGGCGATCATCTCGACCAGGCGCTCATGCGCTTCCTTTGCTTCATCGATCAGCGCGTCGGGAATGTGATCAATCGTGGCTTTGCCGTCGCCATCAGGTGTGTAGAAATGCGCCTTCATCGCCACCAGATCGATCACTCCGCGAAAGCCCTTTTCAGTCCCGATCGGCATCTGCAGCGGAACAACAGTGCGACCAAACAATTCCTGCAATGATTCGAGGGAACGTTCAAAACTCGCCAGATCGCGATCCATCCAGGTCAGAACAAAGGCGCGCGGCACATCGTATTCCGCGCAGTAATCCCACACCTTCTCCGTTGTTACCTGTGCGCCAACGTGCGCGTCAACCGTGATCAGTACGCCGTCCGCGGCAATCAACGAAGCTTTCGTTTCGGTGATAAATGTTGAATAGCCCGGGAGATCCAAGAAATTTACCTTTACCGTATTTCCACCGCAGAGTGTGCACGGCCATTCGGCATGTGCGATTCCCGTCTGGATTGTGATCTTCCGCTGAATTTCTTCTTCGTCCCAATCGGTGGTTGCTGTGCCTTCCGCAACTTTGCCGAAGCGCGGCGTAGCTCCGGCGGTAAACAATAACGACGACACCAGTTGCGTCTTTCCGGTGCCGCCGTGGCCTACAATGCCAACGTTTCTGATGTCCTTGGTCGGATAAACCTTCATCGCAGTCCTCCACGTGGATGTGACCAACAGGGTCACCGGGTGGAGGTCCGCTGTGAAAAACTCAGGCGCGGGCCGGCGCCTGGCGAGTTGTTGGTGAAGGAGAGCGCGGCCCTACCTGGGTCCCGTACTGCGGGGCGAAGGAGAATCGAAAAATCCCTGGTCCGCTCTTCTTATCGAGCCGATGCTAGCACAGGGCAAAATCCGGAGCAATGACGGCCCATCTTGAGTCAGTTCCAACGGTCTTGAGAAACGTACCGGCTAAGGCCTGACCGTCTTCGGCTCGAATCCGGAACAGACAAGTACAGGCAAGCGGGGATACTTCGGAAAGCCTGGTAGGGTTTCATGGAGCTTACAGAGTGTAAACGCTGAGCCCTTTGACGATTCGATGAGTCTCGCATGAATACAACTGCTGCAAAGGCCAAGCGCTCGTGGTGGCATGGAAGATCAGTTTGGCTTCGATGGCGGTGGTTGGGTGCCGGGCGATGTCGTTGCCGGAGGCGGGGCTACAGGAGCGGCGGCAGCGGGGATGTTGGGCTTCTTGAATTGCGCTTCACTGATCGTCACATTCACTTCTATCTTGTCGGCCATAATTTTCTGTGCCTGGTCGGTTCCCGGGGCACTCGATTCAATCAGGAACGGGTACTCCAGGCCGTTGACCTCGCGGTAATCCCGGAAGTACGACTCCCAGGGCACTTCCTCGCTTCCCGTCTTGCGTTTGCCTTCCCAACGAACCAGCAGGAACGATGCCGCATCGAAGGAAAAATAACTGACGTCACCGTTCTTGTTGGTCAGCTTGATCTTGTAAGCGGGCTTTCCCTCGACCGTCGTCGTTCCAGAATATTCCAGCTGATTCCCTTTGGCCTTGTAATTGATAAACGGACCTTCAAAATCTGCTTCGTCCTGAATGTTCTTCAGATCGTTCTCGTTCATCGGAACGACTGCCGCATCGGCGGCAAACGGATTGTAGATCCATCCGGCGGATTTGCCGTCATAAACCCGAATGAGTGTTTGGTCCCGGAAGGATACCTCCATGCGCATCTTGTATGGGCGTTCGCGCTCGACGACGAACGGACCTTCCACACCCGGGGCAAACATCAGTGTGCCGCGCACACGTTCCGACTGCACCGCTTTGATTTTGGCCAGACCGCCACGCGCTTCCACATACTTGGCAATAATATCGTCGGCGCTTTGCGCCAGCGTGGCGATAGGAATCAAGAATAACGTCGCGAAAAGTACGAATCTGCGCATTGCGAACCCCGGGCGCTCGAACGACTGCCCACATCTGAATGGTAGAAGGAGATATCCGGAGGGTCAATGGCTGCGTCGAGCCGCAGGTATGTCACGGACCTTATCGGAAGTTTTCATTCGCGGTTTTTCGCCTTATGCTTTAGGCATCTTGCCATTTGAACATTCAACACCTCCGGGGATCAGTGTGGTGATCCCGAACTGGAACGGTCGCGCACTACTCGAGAAATTTCTTCCGAGCGTCGTGGGATCGGTGAAGGCGTTCGAGGCTGCGACTTCCTTGCCTGCCGAAATCATTGTTTCTGATGACGATAGCAGCGACGACAGCGGTCGCTGGCTCAAAGCCCACTACCCGACGATACGGTTTCTCGCAGCGTCGCCTCGCCGCGGATTTTCGCCAACGGTAAATCGCGGCGTGCGAGCTGCAAATTACTCGTGGGTGTTCATCCTGAACAACGACGTGGCCATGGAACCCGGCACGCTCATTCCCCTGTTTGAGCACTTCAAGGATCCAAGCGTATTCGGGGTTGTAGGCCAGGTGTATGACGCTCGTACAGGCCTGCTGATTGGTGGCGGTCAGTATGGCGAGTTTCGCCGCGGATTCCTTGGTGTACACGAGCGATTCTTTGTTGACGAGCGGGCGCCTGCATCAACTCCTGCGTATCTTACGTTCTGGGGCAACGGTTGCTCCACGATTTACGACCGCGAAAAATTTCTTGCCATGGGCGGGTTCGAAGAGCTGTTTGCACCTTATGGCTGGGAAGATGTGGAAATCGGGATCAAGGCTTGGAAACAGGGCTTCTCAACAATTTACGAGCCCCGCAGCGCCATCTGGCACGCGCGTTCGGCCACAATAGGTTCGCGGTTCGGGCGTCGGCGTGTACGTGCAATCTATGAACGCAACCGCCTGTGGGCCCACTGGATGCACCTCGACACTTCCGTGCAATTCCTTAAACACGGAGGCATGTTGCTGCTGAAACTGCTACTCGATCCACTTGCCTTGCGCTGGGATACCTGGAGCTCGTTTTTTCAAGCCTTGCGCAAGGTACGTCCGGTACGCGCTCGACGGAAGGACCTTCTCGCGAAACGTCGACTGTTGCTGACAGAGATATTCGAAAAAATCGACCAACAAGCCACACGCCCCGAAGTTCAACCCTACCGCGACCGAACCGCTCCGGTACGGCCGTGTCCCTGGACCTTTTGATCCATCTTCAGAGAGAAGACTCGAACGATCTAAATCGCCGCTCGAGTTCCCACTGTGCTGCGGCCTTTTCGCTTCCGCGGAGAAACTCTCCGCACGGAGCGGAGGGCTTTTCAGCGCCCGGCAGATCCCTCGAACAGGAGGCGTTCAGATGAGCGAAGCTTTCGGGGGCGGCCCACAGGCTCCCACCGGGAAGAAACGTGTGTTCCATTCCAGTCCGAACCATCTGCTTTAACTGGGCATAGCTGAATCCGTACGTTTGTGTAGCGCGCACATACTCGTGCGTCAGATCAATCCGCGAGACGCCTTCGTCGTCAGTCGACAATGCCACAGGGACCTGAAACTGGCGGTAGATGGGGAGCGGATGGTCTTTCCCGCTGACACCCAGGATCACGTCGTTACTCGTAAGATTGATCTCGACCATGACGTGTTTTGCAGCCATCTCCCTCAGCAATTCGTGTGGACGATCTTCATACATCACATCGACTCCGTGCCCGATCCGTTCCGCGTGAGCCAGCTCCACTGCCTGACGAATGTGGCAGCAGAGCCCTTCATAGGGAACCAGTCCCGGCGCTAGTTCGCCAGCATGCAGGCTGATGTGCACCTTCGGATAAAGATCGTGCAGAAAGCCCGTCATCCGCATCTGAAGGGAGTAATCGGTCATCGAAACGTATCCGTCTTCCGGCATCACAAAGTTTATTCCGACATAGCGCGGATCCTCCGAGGCCAGCTCAAAACAAAATACGGTCTGGCCGTAAACGATTTCCTTGGGAAGACCACGCAGCACCTGGCAAAGATAACGGACCTGGACCTGGCAAGCAGCTGTGGCGTTTGGCTGTCCACAATGTTCGCGAGCAGTTCGCACTTTTTCCGTTTCATCGAGCTCCGCTCGGGCTCGGGAAATATCCTGCTCGATGCCCCGCGCCAGGATTTCCTTGCGGAGCGTTGCCAGATCATCCTTCCAGCCAATTTCCCCGGCAACGAGCCTCGTCCGGTCAAAGGAGGGGGTATGCATCAACTCCAGGTATTGCTCGTTCTGGCTGGCCGCGCGGGAAACGATTTCGTCGACATAGTCTCCAAGTCGCAGGGAATCGACCACGCGAAACTTGTCGAATGTGGAGAAAAAATGATCGTGCCCGCTGACGCCACTGGAAGGAACGAAACTGCGCATTGAAAAGGCATCCACTAGTCCGTCGTACAGAGATTGATTTTTGAGCGCTTCCGTGGCCGGAATCTGTCCGTCAGCGCATGTACCTCCAGCTTGCCGCCTCCCCAGAACATAGACTTGCGGGTCAACGCAGACGCCGGCCTCGGCGGCAACGCGAATCCAGGTTTCTGCATAGACGGCGCCAACCAGATGATTGTGAAGATCAGAACCCTTGGGCATGCCCAGTAGAAAGTGATAGAGAGCCAGAGGATTGGCTCTTGCTGCCTCGAGATTCAGTTCTGCTCGCTGCTCCAGGGCGTTTCCGTTTGTCGAGGCCGGCGTTTTGACAGCTTGCGCCGAAGCCACAGCCGCCGACCAGAGCGCAAACACCAGAGTGCCGCAGACCTTTACTGCTCGGCCTGATTTTCTCCCGTGCTTTTTTGATTTCATTGTTTGCCGATGCATTCCGTCTCGCTTTACAGGTGCTGTGGAGTGGTCTTTCCGCACTGGCTCAGAAGCATATCAGGCGGGTCAAGCAGGAGACAGGATCGCGTGTTTCCGTTCTCTTCTACGGTTCAGAAAATTCCTGGGATGAGCCTCTTCGATTCCCTGCTGTACGCCACGTATTCCTCGCCAAATGCTTCTTTGAGCGCAGCTTCCTCGACACGGATGCGATAGAGCACCGCTATCGTTGTAGGAACTACGGCAATCGCCAGGCAGAGCCAGTTCCTGGCGTGCACTCCGACCGCCAGAAAGATCAGGAGCATTCCGAGATAGGAAGGATGCCGGATGACCCGGTACAAACCTGCGCGGTTGATTTTTTGCGAATCGCGAATCGCTACATTAGCGCTAAAGGCTCTGCCCAGGGATACAATCGCCACGCAACGAATCACCAGACCCAAGGCAATAATGACCACGCTCGCGAGCTTCAACCAGTGGCCGCTGTCCGGAATATTTGCAGGAAGGATATGCCGGAGCCACTCGCATGCCGTGATCGAACTGATAATCACGACCCAGAGAATCAGCTGTGACCCGCGATCGCTGAGTTTGCCCTCGCCCTTTCGCGTGCGCGTAGCCACAGCAATAACGATTTCCAGTCCAAACCAGAAATAGAACAGAAATGACCAGAGAGCCGGTATCATTCAGCGTTTCTCCGGCTCCGGCCCAGTGCTCCGTCGAGTGCAGGCGAGACTCTAATAGTGCTTGGCCTTGTTCGTGCGTGAATTGAAAACCGAAAAACTTCCGTCGATATTTCCGTTCACTCTGAGATAGTTTCCAGCGTCGGGGCCATCGGGATTGGCAATGGTTTGCTCAGAGCTATTGTGATCCTTACCGCCTTCGTCAGAGAAATGGAGTTGCCATATATCTTCAAGATGCGGCGAATGCTTGATGATTTCCCAGGAAGAGGGCGAACCACCCTTTTTCGCGCCATTATCCATGATGGCTACGCGCGGTTCGATGCCATGGACAAGTGCCGGGCTCCCGCTCTGCTGCCAGCCATGATGAGAAACGATATAAATCCCAACCTTGCCGATCTTGTTGAGCGGGCACATCAATTCCATTTCCTTATCCCAGGTAAGATCACCCAGATCGAGAATTCTCAGTTTTCCGAATTCGACTAGAATTCCAAGGGAACGCAGATTCTCGGTCTGGTCTGCAGGCCGTGTTTCTGACTCCTTGCAAGCCGGGTTTGGGGCGCCGGCACCAGGCAACGGGGTTTCGATGAGCGACCCATCGGAGCTGACGACGGTTGCGTGCATTCCGGATACCGGCAGAATATCGCCCGGTTTGGCGGTGATGCGTTTGAATTTGTTGCTGGCCAGAAGCTTCTGGTACGCCTCCCAGACCTTGTTCGTCTCAGGATCGTTGGGTTCCCGGTTTTCGCCGTGATCAATCAAGGTTTCGACCGGAATCCGCGCTACCAGTTGCGGCAAACCCCCGACGTGATCCATGTGGTAGTGAGTGATCAGAACGTAGTTAATTCGGGACAGCCCGGCCTGCTTGGCGATCCGGACGATTCGGTCGGCATCCCGGCCATCATTGCCGGGCCAGCCCGTGTCGACGAGCAGAGATTGCCCGTCGGGTGTGATAAAGAGCGTAGCCTGGCCGCCTTCGACATCGATAAAAAAGATCTGTAGCGGTTTTTCATCATCTCTGGCGATCGCAGGCGATGTCACAGAAAAAAGGCAGAACAGAACCAGTGTGACGGAGAGGAATTTGCCGATGACAACGCGTGGCCCGGAGCCGAGTTTCGGAAAGGTCAGAAGATCGCAGCCCATTCTAGAGTCTCCCGAAAGTATCCATAAACATCGCTTTGGATCGTCCGGAGTGATAGTCGGACGGAGTGGGCGAAACGTCAAGCAAGTAATGGAACTCCGATCTCAAGACTCGCCGCACACGAAGCGCGACCGGGAAAGAATGTGTAGAGTTGCCGAACGGGTTGAGAGTAGAATGAGCCTGTTTCCGCCCGACAGGAATTCCGCAAGTTGCGTCCGTCGCGGACAAATCAAAATTCAGATTCAAGTGGAGGTACGAAATGGCTACAGCGAATCCGGTGCAGGGTTTGCGGGGACCAGCAGAAACGGCGAGAAAAATTACCGGCTGGTATATCGGCTTTGCCGTGTTGTTCATCATTCTGGGGATCATTTCTATTGCGGAACCGATGATGGCCGCCCTGGCAGTAGCGTTACTGGTTGGATGGCTTCTGATCTTCGGTGGTGGAGCGCATCTGGTTTCCGCGTTTAGCGGCGGGGGCGCAGGCCGGGTGATCTGGCAGGTACTGATTGGAATTGTGTACCTCGTCGGCGGATTCTACTTCCTGACCCACCCCCTTCTAAGCGTCGGAACCCTAACACTGGTTTTGGCAGGAATTATCCTGGCCGAGGGAGTTTTTGAAATTATCGCCTATTTCAAGACGCGCAGCAGCGGTGCCTCGGTCTGGCTGCTGATCAACGGGCTGATTACACTGCTTTTGGGTGGCTTGATCTGGTTCCACTGGCCATCGAGCTCGGTGTGGGCCATCGGTACCTTGCTCGGCGTGAACCTGCTCATGACTGGCATCACTCGCCTGATGTTCGGCTTGGCCGCCCGCAAGGTCGTAAAACACGTAACCGCGTAGTTCGAGGAGTATCGTTCGCTTCAGGTGAAATCTCGGGTCCGGATGGCATCGCGGCTTGCTGCAGGGGGGTGCGCGATCGGCCACGGAGAGCCTGCGCCGGGCGTTGACCCGGGCGCAATGTGGTACATACCATAGATAGATGCGCCCGAATGCAGCCCGGAGGTTCGCACGCCAAACCGGAGGATCAGCTTTCCTTCTGGCGGCCTTGGTCTGCTCCGGCTGCGACGAAGGCGCCAAGAAGCCCGTCCAGGCCCATGTCCCAGGCCAATCTTCGAGTCGCGCCGCGGGAACTCCCACCACAGACGTAAATACGCTTCCTTTGCCAAATGTGTCGGCCGCTTCCTCTGTGTCGCTTCTGCCGCTGACGCCGGGAGGAATCGAATACCTGATCGCCCAGGTTCAGGCAAAGTTTGCTGCCGGAGAAACCAATTTCAAAGCCGGGCACCTTGAAGCGGCCCGCCGCGACTTCGACGACGCAGTCGACTGGATGCTTGAAAGCGGTTATGACCCGAACGGTGATCCCCAGCTGGCCGCACTCTTCCGCCACGTGACCGACACCGTCTATTTATACGAGTTACAGGCATTCCGCGCCGGAGATGGTTTTACTGAAGCTCCGGCGGTGCCCGCCCCGATCGATGAAGTGGCAGAGATGACCTTTCCGGTCGACCCCAAGTTGAAAGAGCAGGCAGAGGAAGTAGCGAAGAGTGTTTCTCACGATCTGCCGCTTACAGTAAACGATGTCGTGGTCTCCTACCTCAATTTCTTCCAGACACCGCGCGGACGTTCAATTGTCGAAAATGGATTGCGTCGCAAGGGCAAGTATCAGGAAATGATCACGCGGGTACTAAAGGAAGAGGGGGTACCGCAGGATCTGGTCTACCTGGCGCAGGCGGAAAGTGCATTCCAGCCGCTCGCGCTTTCCCGCGCCGGTGCCCGAGGAATCTGGCAGTTCATGCAGTGGCGAGGCAATGAGTACGGCCTGAAGCGAAGCTGGTGGGTTGATGAGCGCATCGACCCCGAAATGTCCACCCGCGCCGCGGCGCAGCATCTGCGCGATCTGTATGGACTATTTGGGGACTGGTATCTGGCAATTGCTGCATACAACTGTGGCCCGGGCAATGTACAGAAGGGAATTGAACGCACTGGGTATGCGGATTTCTGGGAGCTCTATAAGCGCAACGTCCTGCCGCGCGAGACGCAGAACTACGTACCCATCATTCTGGCCATGACGTTGATCGCCAAGGACGCGGCACACTACGGAATTGCGGTGGAGCCGGACCTGCCGGTCGAAACCGATGTTGTTAAACCGGGCAGGGCAATCGATCTGCGCCTGGTGGCGGAAACGATAGACGTCGACGTTTCGACTTTGCGCTCGCTAAATCCGTCGCTCCTTCGCATGATCACCCCCGACGATGCGGAGTTCGTCCTGCACCTGCCAAAGGGCACCTCGGAGAAATTTTCGGCGGAAATTGCCGACATTCCCCCGGACAAATGGGTCAGCTGGCGACGGCACAGGGTAGAAACGGGCGAGACGCTCACCTCCATCGCCAAGAAATACCGCGTAACGCCGGTCTCGATCGCTGAGGCTAACGACCTCGAAAAAAATGCCGGATTGACGCCGGGAGAGAAATTGATTATTCCGGCAGCCAAGCCTGTCGAAGAGACGAAAAGCCACCTGGTGCGCTACCGGGTGCGTAAGGGCGATACCCTGGGCGGCGTGGCCGACCAGTTCAGCGTCACTTCCGAGGATATCCGCAAATGGAACGGCTTGAAGACTGCCAAGGTAAACCGCGGCATGGTGCTGAGGATCTACACCGTAGGTGGGGCTCCGGAAACGCACACGGCAAGCGCTAGCCAGAAGAAAAGCACCAAGAAAAAGTCCACCCCTGCTGCCAGCAAGACGCCTCAATAGGAATTTTCGTCTCATTGCGATACGTATTGACCGGCTGTGTAATGCCTTGCCATAAATATCTGAAATCTGTGTGCAGAACTCTTGACAAGCACGTTGGAGTGGGATAACAAATTTGCAGGGACGGAGAGTATTCTTCTCCGGCTGGTGGATTGTGCCAAGAAACAAGGGTAAGGATGTGCCCCCGGGGGAGGATATGATGGAATTCGAAAAAGACAGTTTTGAAGAAGACGACGAGCTCTCGCGCCTCGAAGATGATGATGAGTTGAGTAGCGAAGGCGACGGCGTAATTGAAGAAGAAGAGATCCTCTTGGTGGAAGACGAGCCAGCCGAAGAAGGCGAAGAGGAACCGGCTGCCAAGCCCGCACCCAAAGCAGCGCCCAAAGCCGCACCGAAACCGGCGGCTAAAAAACCCGCTGCCAAGAAGCCGGCAAAGAAGGCCGTTAAGAAGGCCCCTGCCAAGAAAGCCAAGGCAAAGGCCAAACCGAAGAAAGCCGCCAAGAAGCCCGCTAAGAAAAAGCGCCGCTAACCCTTTCGGGGGTAATCCTATTGATTGCTGGACGAGGCCCACTGCCTGGAGAGTGGGCCTTTGTGTTTTCCGACTCGTGCCGTTTGTTTTCCGACCGGAATACCTTTCTTCAAATGAAAGCCGCTCTCCCACCGGGAGTTTCGGAGGTTCCGTAATTGACTGATTAGGATTTTTGGGTACTCAAAAGGAAATCCGGCATTCCGGCGGACTTCCCCGGCCAATGGTTCCGAACGCCACCTACACGAGCGGTTCTGACCAGTTCTCCAGTGTTTCTTTCACTTTGTGCAGGAACTGGTGTGCTACTGCGCCATCGACGACGCGATGATCGTAACTGAGAGTCACATAGCACATCGAACGGATGGCGATTGAGTCATTGATTACCACCGGCCGCTTTTCAATCGCTCCCAGTCCCAGGATGCCAACGTTTGGCTGGCTGATTACCGGCAAGCCAAACAGTCCGCCAAACACGCCAGGATTCGTGATCGAGAATGTGCCTTCCTGCACTTCTTCCGGCTTCAGTTTCTTTGAACGCGCCCGTTCTGCCAGATCGTTCATCGTACGCTGGATTCCCAGAACATTCTTTTCATCCGCATTCTTGATGACCGGTACGATCAGGCCCCAGTCGAGCGCCACCGCCATGCCAATATTGATTTCCTTGTGCAAGATGACATTCGTTCCATCGAGCGAAGCGTTCAGTGTGGGATACGCGCGCAACCCGTTCACAACCGCTTTCACAAAAAACGGCATGTACGTCAATTTCGTGCCATAACGCGATTCAAATTCGTCCTTGTTCTTGTTCCGCAAGGCAACAATCTTGCTCATGTCGATTTCATCGACTGAATACACGTGCGGGGAAACGTGCTTTGAAGCGACCATGTGCTCGGCAATCTTCTGCCGCATGGTGCTCATCGGCTGTACTTCGTAATCGCCAAAGTACAACCGCTCGCGAGGGACCCCCATCTGCAATGCCGGAACGTACTGGCTGCCGTGCACAGCGGGTGCACCGGCCCCTGCCAAGGGAGCCGCTGCAGGAGGAGGTACCGATCGTGACGGGGAAGGTGCGGTTGCAGCCACAGGTGAAGCGGAACCATCTGCCTGGGAAACGGCGGGCACAGCCCGAACCGCAGTTGCACCGGACTGAGCGGCAATCGCCGCTTCAATATCCTGCTTGGTAATACGTCCGCCTGCACCTGTTCCGTCGAGCGAGCCAAGATCAATTCCATGTTCTTTGGCTAGCCGGCGCACGAGTGGCGAAGAGTGCACTCTCTCGCTGGAAGCGTCCGTGGTAATCGCGGAGGAGCTGGCAGGGGCGGAGGCCGACGCGGCCACGGGAGTTGCTGCCGGCGCAGGTGCAGCCTGCGGAGCAGGCTTTGGCGCGGCCGGGGCAGCAGCAGCGGGTTTCACAGGAGCCGCGGAGGGCGCCGCAGCAGCCGAACCGGATCCCTCAATTACCGCAACCACCGTCTGGATGGGCACGGTCTGTCCTTCAGCGATCTTGATTTCCTGTAACACGCCGGCCGAGGGCGATGGAATCTCAGCATCCACTTTATCGGTGGAGATTTCAAAAAGCGGCTCGTCTCGTTCGACCTTGTCTCCGGGCTTTTTCAGCCACTTGGTGATCGTGCCTTCAAAGATGCTTTCGCCCATCTGGGGCATAACGACATCGACTGCCATGGGGGTTTCTCCTCGCCTTGTGGAAGCTGCACTTCGGGGCGCACTTTGCCGGTTGGCGGCGCAACCCTACCAGTTTACAGCCAAAAGGGCGTGGAGCAAAAGTGAGTGTATAGACTGCATTAACCTCCTGGCGGGGCGAGGAATCAAAGAGTGTGCACACAGAGGCAGTTCTGACGGCCACGACGAATGGAGAAAACTCACGATGAACTATCGCTTGTTAGGGAACAGCGGTTTACGAGTCAGCGAACTTTCACTGGGCACCATGACCTTCGGCGAAGACTGGGGTTGGGGCTCGGCCAAGGGCGAAGCGCAGAAAATTTACGGGGCCTACCGGGAGGCCGGCGGGAACTTCATTGATACAGCGAACGTTTACACCAACGGTTCAAGCGAACGATTGCTTGGCGAATTTCTGGATGGTCACCGCCAGGAAATTGTCCTTGCCACGAAATATACCAATGCCGGCCCGTCGAACGACGCAAACGCCAGCGGCAATCACCGAAAAAGCATGGTTCAGGCGGTTGAAGCCAGCCTAAAGCGACTGAAAACCGATTACATCGATCTCTACTGGATGCATATCTGGGATCAGCTGACACCGGTTGAAGAAGTCATGCGTGCGTTTGATGATCTGGTGCGCAGCGGAAAAATTCTGTATGCCGGCATTTCCGACGCGCCCGGCTGGTGGATCGCACAAGCCAACACCATGGCAACCCTGCGTGGATGGACTCCGTTTATCGGTCTACAGATCGAATATAGCCTGGTCGAGCGCACCGTCGAACGCGAACTGATTCCGATGGCCAAAGCCCTGCGTCTCGGCGTGACGGCGTGGTCGCCGCTGGCGGGCGGTGTCCTCACCGGCAAATATCACGGCCCGTCAAAAGAAGAAGGCCGCTATTCGTCGGAAATGATGAAAGGATTTTTGCCAGAGCAGGGGCGCCAGGACCGCGTCGTAAAGGCGGTAAAAACCGTGAGCGAGCAGACGGGCCGATCGCTCGCTCAAGTCTCACTCGCCTGGCTTCGCTACCGTGATGTCCCCGTGATACCCATCATCGGTGCACGCAAGCTTTCGCAGTTTGAGGATAATTTGAAAAGCCTGACCCTGAATCTTACACCCGAGCAGCTACGCATGCTGGATGACTCGAGCCGGATCGAGCTTGGCTTCCCACATGATTTTTACCAGAATGAAATGGTGCGTAGTCTGGTTTTTGGCGGATTGCGGGAACGAATCGTTGTGTAAACAGCGTCCCGGACATCGCTTTACTGCACAGGCTTCGAATCAAACACAAAATCTACGGTTTGCGTCTCTCCGCCTGCGACCGTCACTTCCTGTCTTTGTGTACCGTAGGATTCCTGCCAGGCCGTCACCGTGTATTTGCCAGGCGGAAGATTCGGAAGGCGGAAGGTTCCGTCCTCGCCGGTCACCGCGAAATGACTGGTCTTGAGCACGACGAAATACCCCTGCATCCATGGGTGAATGTTGCATTTCACCGGGATGAATTCTTCATTTTCGTAGGAATAGGAAAACGGTGGCGTTCCTGGCGGTTGAATGCGGTTCCACTCCCGGTTGATCTTGGCGAGGGGGTGAATATTGTGGGAGAACGGATCACTGTTGGAGATGCTGATTTCCTGGCCGGCGCGAAGAGCCAGAACGTGTGTCGTGTAGTGACAATCCTTCTGATCAAAAAGCGCTGGCCGCGTTGGTGGGGTGCTCGTTTCGGCAGGGCCACCCGATATATAAACCACGACGTTTTGCAGCGAATTCCCCGGTCCACCGACGACGGTTTCTGGAAAGAGAGGATGGCCTGAGTGCATCTTGACGCACTCGGGTTCCTTGCTCATATCGACGGGTTTGAACTTTGAGAGGTTACCCTTGTAGGAGACTTTACCGCTAATCGTCCCGCCGTCCGGAGCAGCGAGCGACGCTGTCGCACTCCCCGCTACCAATACAAACAGAAACCCGATCACTCTAAATCGCATCCTCGCCCGTCCTCCCGATCCGTAAGGTTCGCGACCCGGCACAACAGAACCATCCAGCGGCTCGATCGAGCATTCCACTGATCTGGCCCATTTCTCCGTTTAGGGGAAGTGTACTCGACCCAAAGAATGGGCAAACCAGGATGTTTTTCGAGCGAAACGAAAGGGATAACAACCTGTACGGCACGCCTTTAATGGGCGGGCGCAGCTTTGAGGATTTCCCGGATAAAGTCCACTTCCTGTTGACTGTAGGGTTGGCCGTCCGTACGAAAGATCTCGTGGAACCAGACGGTCGGTTCACGGTCGACATACGGCTTCTTCCAGGAATCCCACGGGAGGTAGGTTTGCGTCTTGCCCGCCACCAGTCCCCAGTTGTAAGCGGCCACTTTGTATTTTTTGGCGACGGGCAAGGTACCTTCGAAGGTGCTTCCGTTGCTGCGCGCCATATATTCCGTGCACAGGATCGGCCGATGGAAGCGTTCGAGCCACCTGATCTCGCTCTGAAATTCTTGCGGATCGTCATAGTTGTGGAAGGAAACGACGTCCGATAGCTTCAGCTGAATTTTCTCTGTTGCCTTGGTTTTATGCTTTTGCCACTTCTTGTCACCTTGCCAGATAGCGCTCGTCAGCGGCTGGGTTGCACCGGCTGAGCGGCACCAGGCAAACACCTTGGGCAATAGCGTATTCACCAGATTTACCTTGTTCGCCGGATCCCGGTAGTTGTCGGTATTCACGTTGTCAGGTTCATTCCAGACATCCCAGCCAACGATGCGAGGGTCAGTGCCAAACGCCCCGACAACACCTCGTACGTAGGCCTCGAGCCGCGGAAGCTCGTTCGGGTCAAGCAACGCCCGGGCGCCCGGACTCTGAACCCATCCGGAATTGTGGACTCCGGGCTTTGGCTCGCGTTGCAGCCCCAAATGCGGATCGGGGTCCCAACACGAATCAAACAGCACGAACAGAATCCTGATGTGATGCTTATCGGCGATTGACAGAAAGGTATTGATGCGCGCCTGAAATCCTCGCGGGTCCTGCTGCCAGAGTAGATCGTGCAGAAAAACGCGCATAGTATTTAAACCTAACGATTCCGCCCAACCAAGCTCCAGATCAATTCGCTTAGGATCGAACGTGTCAGCCTGCCACATCTCGAGCTCATTGATCGCCGTGGCGGGTATGAAGTTACTGCCGACGAGCCAGGGCTCTCGGGCATACCAGGCATTCGCCCGCGCTTCCTTCCACCGCGGTGGCTCGGCATTTACCTGTAGCGCCATAAGAAGAACGAAGAAGGCGACAACCCGCGATTTCGCTTGCTTCATAAACTTGATCCGGCCTGGAGCGCCTAGAACCTGGCCAGTTCCTTGGCTGCGGTAAATACCTTTTGCGCATTTGGCAGAAACGCATCTTCGAGTGTCGGTGCGTACGGCACCGGGGTATCGAGCGACGTCACTCGCACCAGGGGTCCATCGAGATCCTGAAACGCTTTCTCAAAAAGAATCGCCGCGATTTCTCCCGCGATGCCGCCGGTTTTGGTGTCTTCATGAACCACCAGGCAACGATTGGTCTTCTTCACCGATTTCAGAATTGTTTCTTCATCAAGTGGCAGAAGCGTTCGCAAGTCGATCACTTCCGCTTCGATTCCTTCCTTCGCCAGGGCATCGGCGGCTTCAAGCGAGGTTTGCATCATGGCAGCATAGGAAAGAATCGTCAGATTTTTGCCTTCGCGGCGGACGATCGCCTTGCCAAGGGGTACGACGTAGTCATCTTCCGGAATTTCTTCCTTGATACGGCGATAGAGGAACTTATGCTCGAAAAATAGAACCGGGTTGTTATCGCGGATGCTCGCCTTAAGCAGGCCTTTCGCGTCATAGGGCGTTGACGGATACACAATTTTCAATCCGGGAGTATGCAGAAAGTACATTTCGGGATTTGCCGAATGGAACGGTCCGCCATGCACGCCGCCACCCGAGGGCCCGCGCACCACGATCGGTGCCGGCGCATTCCATAAATAATGTCCCTTGGCGACAAAATTGGTGAGCTGATTGAAACAGCAGGCAATGAAATCGATAAACTGCATTTCCGCGATGGGTCGCAGTCCGAGATAGCTCATGCCACAAGCCGCGCCGATAATGGCGCTTTCGCTGATCGGCGTGTCAATCACCCGTTCCCAGCCGAATCGCTCGAGCAACCCCTCGCTGGTCTTGAACGCGCCACCATATACCCCGACGTCTTCGCCGATCAGCACCACACTTGGATCGGCCGCCATTTCTTCAAACATCGCTTGCTTGATCGCTTCGAGAAAGGTGACAAGAGCCATGGTTACCGCCTCCCTTTGCCGCGTGGCGCAGTCCTTGACGGTTTCTTTTTCGCCACTATCGACTTGATCGGCGGTTTAACCTTTTCTGGCAGCTTTCCGGACGTTTGCGGATTCTCCGGAGCTGCAGGTGGCGTCGTGTCTCCGAAGTGGATCGGCGCAACACCGCCCGTCCGCGACACTCCACGCCCGAACCCTTCCACGTTCCAGACCGCTTCGACGCTGCAGTTCGGCGGTTGAACCTCGTCTATTGGCCTCTCCCACTTCGGGCGAATCTTGTGGCAATCATCTCCGGTGCAGTACACGCCCTGTTCCGCAAGTTCCGGCGGCGGTAAAGGCGAGTTCTCGGCGAACTCCCTTTCCCCCTCGAGCAACCTAGCAATCTTGTTTTCGATTTCCTTCCTGCCCTTCGTGTCGAGCAGTTTTTCATCGATCAGATACTTCTCATAAAGTGAGATCGGATCGCGCTTTTCCCAGAATTCACGCTGTTCCGCAGGCACATACTCCGCAGGATCGTGCTGCGCGTGTCCCCGCCGTCGAAACGTTTTTGCTTCAATCAGAATCGGCCCCTCGCCGGCCCGTGCACGATCAACCGCTTCCTTGGCAGTGGTATAGACAGCGACCACGTCGTTGCCGTCGACGATGTAGCTCTGTATTCCGTAGGCTTTCGCGCGATCCGCCAGGTTCTCAAGCGGCACCTGCCGGCGTACGGGCGTCGAATAGGCCCACAGATTGTTCTCGAGAATCAGCACGAAAGGAGCCTTCTGCGAAGCCGCGAGATTCAGTCCTTCGTGAAAAACGCCTGTCGAGCTTCCGCCATCCCCGATCCAGGTCATCGCCACAATTTTCTGTCCGAGGTACCGGCCGGCCATCGCCACACCTGTCATTACCGGAATCAGATCGCCGAGCATTGAAATCGGCGAAACGATGTGCAGATTTTCCAGGTCTCCGAAGTGACTCGTCCCGTCCTTGCCTTTTGTCGGAGATGTGAATTTTGCCATGTGCTGCGTGAAAATATCGCGCGGGGGCACGCCCTTGACCAGCAACGCCCCGATATTGCGAATCATGGGGGCCATCCAGTCTTTCTTCAGGAGCGCGTAGGCCGTGCCTACGGAAATGGCTTCCTGTCCGAGACTTGAATACAGTCCGCCCACAATCTTGTTCTGGCGGAACAGTCTGGTCATTGTTTCCTCGACCTCGCGGTTCAGGCGCATGTAGTAATACAGGTCAATGTATTGTTCGCGGGAAAGTTTTGACTTACGGCTCGTTTCAGTGGCAGGCATATTCAAGGCTTCTCCGGACCGTCCGGTTGATAATGATAAATCGAGTAGCGGTGAAGCGCCTAATCCGAGGAGTGCTCAATGCCCGGTCGCCGGGGAGAGCTCGCTTATGAGCGCCTTGGCGTCAAACGGGGCGCGCACTTTCACGTCATTATCAAAGTACACGAACACATCGCGCGCAACACGGCGCGGCGCGTTTCTGAGTATGTGGTCCTGTTTAGGCTGGCCACCCCGCGCCCATTCCGTCACCCATGTACTCCAGCGCTGGATGGACTTTGCGTCATATCCACTTGCATACAGCTCTTCTGAGCCATGCAGCCGGCAGTACACAAAGTCCGAAGTAACATCGGTGATCCGCGGCCATTCCACGGTATCTGCGCATACAATCGCGATATTATGTTTCCGCAGCAACTGCAAGAACTCGGGCACCCTGAAACTCTCATGACGGATTTCCATCGCATGACGCAATTGCCGGGACTCTGCCCTTTCCGCGAATGCCACCCGGTCTTTCATCCATTTGTCGTGCTTTTTCGCGATTCGATTCGCTTCCGCCACGGTCTTTGGCAGTAGCTTCAGAAAGCGTTCGATTTTTGGAATGTCGCAGTGAAAGTTCGGAGGGAATTGCCACAGGATCGGCCCCAACTTGTTACCAAGCAGCAAAACCCCCGAAGCCAGAAAATTCGCGAGTGGGGCTTCGACCTCGCGCAGTCTGCGCATATGGGTAATGTAGCGCGGCCCTTTTACCGCAAATACGAAATCAGCCGGAGTTTCCTCCGCCCACTTCTCGAAGCTCGAAGGCCTTTGCAGGGAATAGAATGTGCCGTTGATTTCAATCGAGCTCAGGGCACGTGACGCGAAGTCGAGCTCCTTGTTTTGTGGGAGCTTGTTCGGGTAGAAGACTCCGCGCCAGGGCTTGTACCGCCACCCGGAAATCCCGACCCGGATTTTGCCTGCCTTGCCCATAGGACGAGGCTGACGAAGGCCTTCGGCGTTTGCAATACGCAGAAGCGTTTAGGTCGATTGGCTGCATATTTCTGTTCTTCACGGGAGGCGAATGCTCCTGCCGGTGGCGGCGGACTGCCGTGCCGCATCCAGTATTTCCGTCACAATGAGGTTGGTCTCAAGCGAAGACAGCCCATCGGGCTTTGCACTACCCAGCAGCACGGCCCGAAGATAGGCCAGTGAGTCATCATAGGGAGGCTTGATACTCGCGGCGGCAGAGGTGTGCTCCTGCTTCTCACCCGCCTTTCGCACCCGCACCTCGCCACTCGCTACGGTAATCACATATCCTGTCTGCCCGTACACTTCCATATCCTTCCGGCTAAACGGCCAGTTCCACGAGGCCTGAATGATCGCTTGCGCATCAGGATACGTCAGTACAATCGTTGCTTGATCATCCACATGCGGATAGATGTCGGGCTTGATCTGCTGGGTCACAGCCGTCACGGCGAGCGGTCTTTGACCATTCATCAGCCAGGTCATCAAGTCTGCCCCGTAACACCCGAAATCATAGAGCGCGCCTCCTCCGTTTAGTTTCGGATCGGTCAGCCAGGACAGGAATTCCGGGCCAACGCCGATTTCTTTTGGCCCTTCATGCCCGTCGGCAATTACAACCTTGCGCACGCTTCCAATCGCGCCCGAATGCAGCAGCTCAAACGCCTCGTGATTACTGGGGTACCACGACGTTTCATAGTTCACCAGCACCAGAATTTTTCCTTCTTCTGCTGCACGCGCGATCGCCTGGGCATCGGCGAGCGTAACCGCCAATGGTTTCTCCATCATCACCGGTACGTGGTGTTTTGCGCAGATCTCGACGATCTGCCGATGATCAAAGGTGTCGGAATAAATCAGGACGGCTCCGGGCGCCGTAGCCACCAGCATCTCCTCAAGATTGCTATGGTAAAGCGAGTGATCCAGGCGGAACTTTGCTGCGTAGCGATCGAACAAACCGCGATCCGGATCGCTGATTCCGACGATCCGGATATCGCTGCGCATCGCAGCATGCGCAAAAAATCCGTCGACGTGCCCGTGCACCAACCCGGCGATTGCCACTCGAAGCGGTGGTTCCTCGGCGGCAATCACTCCTGAGCCGCAAACAAGTACTGTCAGACAAATAACCCACCACCGGATTGCACTTTTCATGGAAGACTCCTCAACTCGATTGGCGAACACCGTTATCGTTTCTTTGGTTTCTTGTGGGTCGCACGTGCGGCTTTCGTCCCGGAACCGGCTCGTACCTTCGATCCCTTGTTTCTCTCCACCCGCAGTTTCCAGGCTGCATGCAACGCGCCGTGTAGCAGAGCTTCGTTGGCTGCTCCCAGCCGCACGTGCGTCATCCCCATCCGGCCCCAACCGCCAGCGACGGGCAGGAAGACCTCTGGCAATTCCTGCACAAACTCCTGCTGCTCAAGAACCGTCAGTTTTATATTTCCATACCCTTCCGTGATCGACGCCAGGGTCGCAAAAATCTTGCCTCCGACTCGGAAATCAACCTGGCCCATGTGAGAGCCTTCAGTAGCCCCTTCAAAACTGAGGGCGATCCGGCGGAAGTCCTTTGCGTTCATGCTTTGGCGGCTTCCTTGTCCGCAAGGGCTATCCTACATCCAGTCCCGTTTCGGAGTAATAGGAGTGACGCCCGGCATAGGCCACTGTGCGGCACGCACTCGCCCCCCGCGCCACCCGCGCACACTGTATCGACAGTGGAGGTGTGACTATGACGACCAAGAAAGTGGCGGATTTGGCAGGCCCCGGCATCGGCAACTACACCGATGTCGAAAAAATTCTACCGAGCGATTACAGCAGTCTGCTGACACGGCGCGAAACACAAAAGGCGATATTCGCGACAAAGCGTTTCATCGAAGACAATCTCTGTAAAGAGTTGAATCTGATGATGGTCACGGTGCCCCTGATTGTCGACATCGAAAGCGGTGTCAACGACATGCTGGACCGGGACGGATCCCGGACGCCAATCGAGTTTCACATCCGTAACGACAAGAACCGGCATCCGGTCGACGCCCAGATCGTTCAGGCAGCCACGAAGTGGAAGAGGATGGCACTGAAGGAATTCGGGATGCGTCCGGGCGAAGGTCTTTGTACGGATATGCGCGCTGTCCGGAAGGATTATTTCCTCGACCACGACCACAGCGTGTATGTCGATCAGTGGGATTGGGAGCGGGTCGTGACAGCCGAGGAGCGAAACGAAACCTTCCTCCGTGAAATAGTCGGAAAAATCTGGAAGGTTCTTGTCGATGCGGAGCGTTTCGCTCAGGAACTGTTCCCTGAACTGCGCAACAAGAAATACCCAAATCTTCCGGAAAGGCTGACGTTTCTGCACGCTGAAGACTTGCTGAAGATGTATCCTACCCTGCCGCGCAAGCAGCGCGAAACGGCGATCCTGCAGGAATGCCCGGCGCTGTTTATTGTCGGAATCGGCTATCCCCTTGAGGATGGTTATCCGCATGAGATGCGTGCGGCGGACTACGATGATTGGGTTACGGAAACAACGTCTCCTGAAGGAAAGACCCTTCACGGGCTGAATGGCGACATCCTGGTCTGGAATCAGGTGACCAAGCGCCGCCATGAACTGAGTTCCATGGGAATTCGGGTAAATGCGGAAACGCTTCGCAAACAACTCGAACTTTCAAAACAAACCGACTTCCTGAAATTCCCGTACCACCAGGCGATTATCAGGAATGAAATCCCCCTGAGCATCGGTGGAGGCATCGGTCAATCGCGAACCATGATGCTGCTTCTGCGCAAGGCACACCTCGGCGAAGTGACGGTCAGTGTGTGGCCGAAGCTTCTTAAGGAGATCTGCGAGAAGAAAAACATCCACGTACTTGAATAAATCCGCGGATTTTTCAATGTAGAGCAGGCAACAAGGCGATTCAGGCTGCGGCGTTCGATGACGGTTTGCCGCAGCCTGAATTTCGATTTCAGTTCGCAGTGAAACAGTCAGACGAGAAATTGATCCAGTTGCTTGAGGCAGCCAAGCCACCCCTGATTGTGCTTTTCGCGCTCGTCCATGTTCGGCAGGTTTTCGTGCACCAGGTAAATCTCGGTTGACGCGCCTAAATCTCGAAACTCGAGCGTAACCAGAGATTCCGGACCGGCTGGATCGTAGGACCAGGTGAACGCGAGTCTTTCGACCGGGCGAATGGTCTTGAACACTCCGTAGATCGTATGAACAGCTCCGTTCTTGTGGTGCATCTCAACCCGAAGCTTCCCGCCCACTTTCAGGTCCAATTGCGAAATAATCGTGGTGTAGTCGGGTGAGGGATGGAACCAGGCTCCCAGATTTTTCGCTTCGGTCCAGGCCCGAAAGACACGGTCGCGCGGCGCGGCACAAAGATGCTTTATTTCGAGTCTGGTTTCCTTTTGCTGCTCGAATGAGGCCATTTCCGCATTCCTCCCTTTTCTTCCCCCTGACTGAGGAAACGATCAAGTGATTTGAACTGGTTCTGCCAGAAGACCCGGTACTGATTGATCCAGTTCCTGGCGTTTGCGAGGGGTTCCGCCGCAAGTTGGCAATGCCGCGTACGGCCGAACTTCTTCTGGGTTAGGAGACCGGCATCCTCGAGCACGCGCACGTGTTTCATCACTGCGGGCAAGGACATGCGGTGCGGCTTGGCCAGCTCGCTGATCGAGGCCTGTCCGAGCATGAGTGTGCTGAGAATGGCTCGGCGGGTTGGATCGGCGAGCGCGCCAAAGGTGTGGTCGAGTGGATCAGTATACTTAACCATATGGTTCAGTATTAGCCCTCCGCCGTCTTGCCGTCAAGACTCAGGTTCGCCCTGCGGGCTTGCTGGGAGGGACCTTTCATGCTGTTGCAAACGGGAGAGCAGGGTGGTGGCAGAGCCTTTCTCCGGTACGAACCCGAACAGATCGGCACAGCAGCGGATCAAGAGTGGTTTCACCTCATCTTGCGATACGGTACGCGCAAGTAATTTCTCAAGCGATGTAGCCTTTCGTTCGGCGATCCCGCACGGAACGATCAGATCGAAATAACGAAGGTCGGTCGAAACGTTGTAGGCAAACCCGTGCGACGTTACCCAGCGACTGATGTGCACTCCGATTGCGGCAAGCTTCTGTTCATGCGGCAAGGCTTCGACCCAGATGCCGGTCTTGCCGGGAATGCGATAGGCGGAAATTCCGAAACTGGCGCTGGCGCGGATCATCACCTCTTCGAGGGTGCGCACGTACCAATGCACATCCTGCTTGATCCTCGATAAATCCAGAATCGGATAGCCCACGATCTGGCCCGGGCCGTGATATGTAATATCTCCGCCGCGATTGCTCGCGTGAAACTCAACGCCCTTCTGCCGGAGCACATGTTCAGAAGCGAGCAGATTCTCTCGTTTGCCGTTGCGACCAAGTGTCAGCACGTGCCGGTGCTCGCAGAGCAGGAGAACATCATCGATCGCCTGCGCTTTGCGCGCCCCAACAATCCGCTGCTGCAGTGCGCACGCATCTGTGTAGGAGATCAGTCCGAGGTCGAAAATCAGGAGTGGCTTCATCAGCAGAAGTAAAGCTCACAAGTACGATCAACGAATCGCCGGGCAGAATCACTGCGAATTTCGCGGCCTGCGGATTCGCCCTACAATCCGTTAGACGTTGATCTGCAGCCCTCGAACCGACGCAAACGCATCACCCATCGCTTCCCACACCGTCGGGTGTGCATGCATCATATTCATCATGTCGTCGATTGTGCCTTCGAGATTCAAAACGGTCGCCGCTTCGGACAAGATTTCCGTTGCCAGCGGTCCGATAATGTGGATGCCGAGCACTTCGCCATACTTTTCGTCACTGACAATTTTGATAAACCCGCCATGGTTTCCAAGTATCGTGGCCTTGCTGTTTCCCAAAAACGGGAACTTGCCGATTTTCACGCTATATCCGGCATCCTTCGCCTGTTGCTCGGTCAACCCGATCGACCCGATCTGGGGTTCGCAATAGGTGGCGTTGGGTATACGCAGTTTATTGATCTTGTGGGTCGGCTTGCCGGCAATATGAGTGACTGCGACAATGCCTTCCATCATGGCCGCGTGTGCCAGTTGCGGCAGTCCCGCAACGATGTCACCGATGGCGTAGAGCCCTGGCTCATCCGTTTCCATGTATTCATTGACAAAAACGAATCCGCGATCGATCTTGGCCTTCGATTTCTCGAGACCGCAATTTTCCGTCATCGCCTTGCGTCCAACCGCCAGCAAAAGTTTTTCTGCCTGCAAGGTCTGCGGCTTTCCGTCCTTGTCCTTGAAGGAGACCGTTACGCCTTTCGCATCCTTCTTGACGCTATCCACCTTGCAGCCGGTCTGGATATTGATGTTTCTCTTGCGGTAAGCCTTCTCAAGTTCTGCTGAAATTTCTTCGTCCTCGACGGGCACCATGCGCGGCAAAGCTTCGAGGATGGTTACGTCGGTGCCAAACGAGTTGTAAATCGAGGCAAATTCCACACCGACTGCACCCGCTCCGATAACAATCAGGGACTTCGGAATTTCCGGCAATTCCAGAATCGATCGATTGGTGACAATTGTCTTGTGATCCGGCTCAATGCCGGGCAGAGATTTCGCTTCTGATCCGCTGACCATCAAAATGTTGCTTGCTTCAATGATGGATCGCTTGCCATCCTTTTCAACGCTGATTTTTCCCGGCCCTTCATACTTGCCCCAACCCTGGACCCATTCCACCTTGTTCTTCTTGAACAGGAACTCGATGCCTTTGGCATGTTTGGTCACAATTTTCGATTTGCGCGCCAGAATATTCGACCAGTTGATCGTAAGACCACTCACTTCAAATCCCAGTTCATTGGCGTTCTTGAAATGGTCGTACACCTCAGCGTGATACAACAGGACTTTGGTGGGAATGCACCCGACGTGCAGGCAGGTCCCACCGAGGTAGGGATCCTTTTCGACAACAACTGTCTTCAGACCCAGTTCTCCG
The DNA here is from genome assembly GCA_963723725.1 of Candidatus Acidiferrales bacterium. Classification (GTDB taxonomy): domain Bacteria; phylum Acidobacteriota; class Terriglobia; order Acidiferrales; family UBA7541; genus Acidiferrum. The sequence continues at coordinate 49,908 of CAVRSA010000001.1, read as the reverse complement.
GCGCGAATTGCCGCTACGTATCCGCCGGGGCCGCTTCCAATGATTGCAACATCGTATTTTGCCACGCGTTGTCTCCCTTCAATGGGCCGGGGATCTTCTCGGGGTGGAGCTTCCAGGCCAGATGACCGCGGTTTGAATAACCGACCTGCGGAATCTAAAGATGGGTTGCCGGCTGAATCGCCGCCCAGGATGTCAAGAATTCATAGATGCCGGCAAAGGTAAATTGTAACAGCGGAGCGAGCGGAGGAGCAACGCGACCGGCCGAGCGACCTAAACGCAACACGGTGTAACTCTGCTCTCCGGACGGAAACCTATGGCGTGCGGAGGGCTGGCAGATAGCGCTGCTCGACGATCGCCCGGTGATGGAGTTCGTGGCCGGCGATGATAAACGCGAGCGCGGTCACGGTCACTTCTTTCTGATTCGCGCTGCCACGCCTTATCCAGGCTTTATCGGGTAGCGAGCGGAGGAGTATTGTCGTTGCGCGCCGGACTGCGCCGAATTCCTCCAGCAGATCTGCTAGCGCGCGCTCTGAAAAATTTCCTTCCCGTACATAGTCATCCTGCTCAAAGCCCGGAAGTGGTGTCTGATCGCCACGCGCAATCCGCAGAAGGCGGTAAGCGAAGATGCGTTCCGTATCGACGACGTGTCCCACAACCTCCTTGACCGACCATTTCGAAGGTTCATAGCGATAATCGGCCTGGGCCTCGGTCAGAGCACCCAACAATCGCTGCCAGTCTTCGTGGCCGCTTTCGAGAGTCAGAAGGAGGTCGCCCTCCGGCACACGGGCGATGTAGCTCTGATAGAAGGGTGCGTACTCGTCAGTTTGGGGTCGTTTTTGTGTCATGATGCCTATGCTCTCCGGATACGGTACTGGTCACTATTTTGCCACAGGTAGACCGAAGATAGATTGGATGGGGATAGGGAGTCTTGTTGAAACTGGATTTTGCCAAGATGCGAGTCGCCTTTCAGGGCGAGCCCGGTGCCTTCAGTGAGGCAGCCGCGGTGCAGCTGCTGGGTGAGGCCATTGAGACTATTCCGCGAGCAACCTTTGATGCCACATTCAGAGCTGTCGACGACGGAGCGGCGGATGCGTTGCTCGTGCCGGTCGAAAACACCCTGGCAGGTTCTGTAGTCCGCGTTTACGATTTGCTGCTTGAAAGCAAACTGGAGATTTGCGGTGAAACCATTCTGCCGATCGAGCATGTGCTTGTCGGCCATCCCGCTTCAACCATGGCGGACATTCGGTCGGTCGCGTCTCACCCCATGGCACTGGCGCAGTGCGAACGATTTTTTCAGACTCATCCATCCTTGAAGCGTGTTCCCGCGGAAGATACCGCCGGCAGTGTGCGGGAGATGATGGGCCGGGCTGACAAGAGCTGCGCTGCGATTGCCGGAAAGCGGGCGGCAAGGCATTACAAGGCAAAGGTGCTTGAGGAAAATATTCAGGATAACGCGGAGAATTTCACACGGTTTGTATTACTTCTTCCGCCTGACCAGGCGAAGCTGTATCGCTCGGCCGAGGCCAGGAAAATTTCATTCGCCATGCGCCTGGCACATCGACCCGGTGCGTTGCTGGCATCGCTCGAACCCTTTGCCGCTCACGGTGTCAATCTCCTGAAGATTGAGAGCCGGCCGATTCATGGCAAACCGTTTGAGTATCAGTTTTATGTGGATGTAGATGCCAGCGATACTGCGCAACTTGAAAAGGCTCTGGGGGAAGCCCGCGCCGCTACGAGTGAATTGCGCATCCTCGGAATATACGCCGCTGCCAAGCGTTAAGCCTCAAGACATACCCGAAGCGGCAGCTTGTTTATTTACCGGCGGCCGTCGTTCCGGCGGGTTTCGCAAATTCCGGTGGCGGGCCAATATTTTCGGGGAGTTTTCCGTTGAGCGCATCGAGAAACGCCAACAGCTCATCGCGTTCGTCGAATGTCAGGATATCAAGTGAGTGGATTTCCTTATCGAGATGCGAATTCCAGTTTCCGCCGCCGATGTAATGTCCCAATGCATCTTTGACAGTTCTGAAACTTCCATCGTGCATGTACGGGCCGCGGTTCGTCAGGTTACGCAAGCTGGGAGTCTTGAACGCGCCCATGTCTTCGTCGTTCTTGGTAACCGTGTAGCGACCTTGATCATTCAGGTTTCCCCGGGTATCGGCACCAATTCCCAGGTTGTGGAATTTATTGTCGGTAAACAGGGAATACTCTTTTCCCAGAGTGTGGCAGGTTGCGCAATTTCCCTTTTTCGGATTTACAAAGATTTTCATACCGCGCTGTGCCTCGGGGGACATCGCCTGCGGTTCGTGTCCATAAAAGAACCGGTCGAAGGGAGAATCGCCCGCGATTACGGTCCGCTCGAAGGAAGCGATGGATTTCACAATCAGATCGATATTGATCTGGTCCGTGCCCCACGCCTTCCTGAATAGCTCTACGTAGTGCGGGTCCGTTTGAACGTGCTTCACGACTCCTTCGAGGCTATGCGCCATCTCGACAGGATTTGCCATCGGACCTTTTGCCTGCTCCTCGAGACTGCCGGCTCGTCCATCCCAAAATTGCAGTGTGCTGTAAGCCGAGTTGATGACTGTGGGCGCGTGCCGCGTCCCGGACTTTCCGCCCACACCTTCCGACATCGGACGTTTGTCAGAAAAGGCAAATTGCGGAGCATGGCAGGACGCACAGGAGATTGTGCCATCGACCGACAGGCCGGGATCATAATAGAGCCGCCTTCCGAGCGCGATCGAGTCCTCTGTCAGCGGATTGTCAGCAGGCACGGGAAGTGGCGGCAATCCTAGGGGCGCCTTGATTTCGACTCTCTTGCCGATCGGCATAACGGTCGACGCCGTTTGCGCGCTGGCAGGTTGCACGGTGACAAGGGCGAAAATCAGTGCGACAAGCACAATACTGCACAGCGAGTGTAACTTTGGTGGGATTTTCATGGGAAACACCTCGGAGCGTACAGCAAGCCTACAGCGAGGGTGTATCCAATACGGTGATACAGGTCACAAGAGAAAGCCGGCCACACGTTCAACGCGCAGCCGGCTTTTCAATGCTACAGCGCCCGCCTAGCAATAGCTGCAGGCTTCGTCGTTGCTTCCCATACCGCCCGTCATTCCGTCCTTCATCTTGCGCAGTCGGCGGCCCAGACGCTCTGCGAGCTGGTGCCGGGCGCGCCATAAACGTGCCTTCAACGTGTTTTCGGTGACGCCCAATTTCTTGGCAGCTTCACCTGTCGAATACCCTTCGACTTCCCGCAGCAAGAATGCAGAACGGAGAAGGGGCGAAAGTTCATCGAGATTCTCGTTGATCAGTTCGCGGATTTCTGTCCCGGCATAAACCTGCTCCGGATTTGGACCGTCATCGGCAAATCGCTCGGCTGCCGGCAGCTCATCTTCATGTTGCGTTTCGTCAAGTGAGATAGCGGGACGCGATTTTGCGCTGCGGCGCTTCATCAAAGCCGCATTGATGACGATTCGTGTCAGCCAGGTCGAAAACTGCGAGCGACCTTCAAAACGCTTCAGGTTGCGATAGGCGGAAAGCAGTCCGTCCTGAAGTGCGTCTTCCGCATCCTCGGCATTCCCCAGGACGCGCAGAGCGGTCTGGAAAAGCTGCCGCTGATAACGGCGAAATAACGTCTCAATGGCCACAGCATCGCCCCGCTGACCCGCGCGGATCAGTTTTTGCTCGTCGATCTTCTGCTCGCTCAGCTTTGGATCTGTAAGTTGAGTCGATGTAAGTATTTGCGTTGCCATCTGCTCCCCCATGTCCTGCGTGAGATTCATCCGCTCGTCAAAAGTTACAAAAATCGATCAGTGTACTGGTACGTTTGCCGAAGTCCTTGGCTTCTTCATCATGACCATGATCGGAATGACCGCAAAAAAGATGATGCCCAGAAGTTTGAAATTGTCGAGAAAGGCCATCATCGTGGCCTGTCTTTGCACGAGGCCCAGGACCATCCCGTGTGCCTGTGCCGTGGCTTGGGAGGAGGAAGCGCCGTGGGCCATGAGTGCGCCGGCCGTTCCATTCACCATGTTGTTTAGTGCCGGGTTCATACTGTTGACGTGATCCATCAGGCGGGCTTGATGAGCCTGAGTCCGTCGCTCAAGTAGTGTGGTAACGGTGGCAAGACCAACGCTCGCTCCGATGTTGCGTGCCAGGTTGATAATGCCGGTTCCCATGTTGGTCAGCTCTCGCGGAACGTAGGAGAAAGCCGACACGTTTATCGGGATAAACAGAAAAGCCAAACCAAACGCCTGCATCATTCGACCGAGGACAGCGTGACGAAAATCCAGCTGCAGATTCCATCCGGCCATGACCAGCAGTGAAGACGCAGAAATCGTACAGCCGAAGGCAATCAGGTAGCGCGTGTCGACTTTCGAGACCAGAAATCCGACCACAGGCATGGTCAACATGATCAATGCCCCGCCAGGCGAGAGCGCTAACCCCGCCAGTTCTGCCGGATAACCCAGCAGCTCCTGCAGCATTTCCGGAATCAGCATCGTGCTCGCATAGAGCACAAAACCCAGGAAGAACATCGCGGTTGTGGCGATCGCAAAATTACGGTCTTTCAACATCTTGAAATCGACAACGGGATCCTTCGTTCGCAGTTCCCAAATGACCCCGGCAACCAGGCCGATCAACATCAGGACTGCGAAGGTGCGGATGAATCCAGAAGCGAACCAGTCCTCGCGTTGGCCTTTGTCGAGAATGATCTGCATGCTGGCCAGGCCCAGACTGATTAACCCCAGACCGACGTAGTCAATCCGGAATCCCTGCTTCAGATTCACCCGCTTCATGTAAGGCGGGTCAGAAACCAGCAGGTAGGTAAGCAGGATCGAAAGAACTCCAACCGGAACGTTGATGTAGAAAATCCAGCGCCAGGAATAATTGTCAGTAATATATCCGCCGAGCCACGGGCCAATCGTCGGAGCAACAACGACGGCGATGCCGTAAACTGCAAAGGCCATGCCGCGCTTGGCCAGCGGGAATGTGTCGTTCAGGATGGCCTGCTCGCTCGGTTGCAACCCGCCACCGCCTGCGCCCTGCAAGATTCGAAACACGACAAGCATTCCGAGGCTGTGCGCAAATCCGCAAAGGAACGAGCTCACCGTAAAGACTATGACGCAGGACATGTAAAAACGTTTCCGGCCGATTAGGGAAGACATCCAGCCAGAGAGCGGGAGAACGATGGCATTTGAAACCAGATAGGACGTCAGCACCCAGGTAGCTTCATCTGCGCTTGCGGACAAGCTCCCACGGATATGGGGGAGCGCCACGTTGGCGATAGACGTATCAAGAACTTCCATGAACGTGGCGAGCGTCACCGTTATCGCGATCACCCAGGGGTTGATCGACCCGTCCGGCATACGCAACTTGCTTGTGATTTTCTCAAGCATTGTGATCGGTCCGTCGCGTCAAGCTACTTGGTAATCACCGTGACATCCGCATTCATTCCAGGTCGAAGCACTGCCACGTTTGAAGGAATAGGATCCAGGATTATTTTTACGGGGATGCGTTGCACAACCTTGACGTAGTTCCCCGTTGCGTTTTCCGGCGGCAGAAGACTCATGACTGCCCCGGTTGCCCCTGCGAGCGAATCCACATGGCCGGTGAAGGTCTTGCCGTACGTGTCGACGGTGACAAGGGCTTCCTGGCCGGGTCGCATCTTTTTCAGCTGCGTTTCCTTAAAATTGGCGGTGACCCAGACATCCTGCAGTGGCACCACGACGAGCAACCCCTGGCCCGGCTGTACGATCTGGCCAGGCTCAACCATTTTGTGCGTCGCGACGCCATCGACCGGCGCAGTAATGTTCGTATAGCTGAGACTCAATTGGGCCGCTTCGACTGCCGCCCGCGCCTGATCTACTTTTGCAAGTTTCGCTTGCGCATCCGCAGAGCGCATGCCAACCCGATTGCGGTCCGCATGAGCCGAACTTACCCCAGCCTTTGCCTGATCTACACGGGCCTTGGCGGCTTCGGTCTGGGCATGGGCAATTAAAATGAGGCGTTGCGCCTGCGCGAGTCGCTGCTCGTCGGCGACGAGTGAACTGGCGGAGGCATCGGAGTTGGCCTTTGCCGCGTCGTATTGCTGCCTGGAAATTTCGCCCTTCTCCATCAACGGGCCGTAACGGTCGAGATCTGCTTTGGCGAGTTGAGCATTTGCGCGGCTTTTTTCGACGTTCGCTTGTGCCACCGCAAGGTCCGCTGTCTGTGCTTCCTCATAAGCTGCCTGGGCCCGCATATAGTCCGCTTCGGCACCCGCTAGTTGCGCGTCTGCGCTGGAAGTTCCGCTTGCAACATCTTCTGTGGTGCGGGGAATATCGAATCCTGCCGAGCGCGCTTCGCTCTCAGCAAGTGCTAGAGCGGCCTTCGCCTGATCGAGAGCGGCCTGATAGTCGCCTTGATCGATTTGAACGAGCAGCTCGCCGGCTTTTACCGACTGATTGTCCTGCACCAGGACTTTTCCCACACGGCCAGAAATCTTTGCAGCAATCGGCGTGATGTGGCCGTCGACCTGAGCGTCATCTGTTGATTCGCGATTGTGGTAATAGAAGAAAAGTCCAACGATTGCCGCAAGCAGGATGACAGCCCCGAGTATCAGACCACGCCGGAGATTCGGATTTCCGGCTGGATCGGCCGCTTTCTCGAGCTTCACTTCTTCGCCAGCAGGAACGCGAGCTCTTGCCGCGTTTTCCAGACCGACTTCGATTTCCACACTCATCGCTTCAGCCTCACTTGGTGTAAGTCTTTTCCATTTGCCCAACCGAACGAGCATAATCTGCGCGAGCCTGATTGAACCGGTACAGGGCCAGAATCTGATTGTCGTTGGCGCGAGAGAGCGAATCCTGCGCCTGGATCACTTCGATATTGTTGGCAACGCCGGCGCGGAACCGGTCTCCGGCCTGCTCGACTTCCTGCTGGGCCAGCTTCACGCCGAGGTTCGCTACTTCAACTTCACTTCGGGCTGAGCTCAGATTGAGTAGCGATGTCTTTACGTCATAGGCAATCTGGTTGCGAAGATCGTCCTTTTGCTGTTCGACCTTTTGCAGTTCGAGATTTGCTTTTGCCACTTGCGCCTTGATTCGCCCGCTGGTGAACAGCGGTACCTGTGCCGTTGCGGTATACACGTAGGTAGGAATCCCGTTGCTCGCAGACGTCCCGAGATACGCCCAATTTCCGTCAAAGCGTAATGAAGGCAACCGGGAATATTCCGCCGATTGCTTCTCATACCCAAGCGCCTTTTCCTGATACTCGATCGCTTTCCATTCTTCACGATCTGCAAGTGCCTGATTGATGCTCGATTCTACATCGGGCTGCGGGGTTTCAAAGAAACTGAGCGCATCGGCAAGCTCCAGTCTTTGACGCGGATCGAGATTCAGCAGTCTGTTCAGACCAAAGAGTGATTGGTCACGATCGTTTTCCGCTTCAAGCAGGCGCTGCTTTTCGTTTTGCAGTTCGACATTGGCACGCAGTGTGTCGATACCGGTACCGACGCCTTCCTTCTGCAGGTCAGCCGCCTGGTCGTACAGCGCTTGTGCCAGCTCAACTCGGGACCGGGAAGCCTCGACGTTGGCTACGGCACGCAGCGTTCCGATATATTGCGAGACGACCAGCAGGATCACCTGTTCGCGCGTATTGAGGCTGCTGGCCTTGGCGGCGCCGACGTTTGCCTTCGACGCCTGATAATTCTTCCACAGTGAAAGATCAAACACCGAACTGCCAAAGGTCGGGCCGGCAGAAAAAATCTGATAGGGTCCGATGTGATGCGGGAAGGGAAACGTTGGCGGAAAGTTGCCGCCAAACTGCGCCTCGAGATTCACGCGATTTGCGGAATCCTGGACCTTGAGGTTGGCTTGCGGCAGGAGATCGGACCTGGTGATATTCTTGTCCTGAACACTCTCGAGCGCGTTCAGAACCGCAATCTGCTGCGTTGGATTCTGCTTGAGGCCAAGGTTGACGGCCTGCTCGAGCGTCAGTTTCAGCACTCCCGTTGGCGCAACGGCAGGCAAGGGAGACTGACTGACCGGGGTTTGCGCAAACGCGAACGAGGGGAAGATCAGGAAGCTGAACAGCGCGACGTAGAAAATAATCGTCGTGCCCTTGCTCTCCTCAGAGTCTTTGTCCTTTTTCTGCGCGGCTTCGGACTTTTCCCGCACTCCCACAATCTCGTTTACGATGGCTTGATTGAGACAACCTTCGGCGATCAGTTCGCCGCCGAGGCCATGCATTTCGCGAAGCAGGATCTTTCCTGCATTGTCGATGAAGCTGACGCCGCAGAGATTGATGCTGAACTTCTGGCGGGGCGTGGCAGCGAGGAGTTCACGCCAGCACTGCTCGAGGGCCGCCACCCACTGTCCGGCAAGGCGCCCTTCCACACTCAGGGTGAGCTTCCCCTTTTTATTCTCTGTTGTGATTCTAAGCATAGTTTTTACACAAGCCCGGGTGTTCAGATAGCATGAAAAGCGCCAAAGTGCAGGAGGAGCCCATGCGCAGTAATATTCATTATTATTAGTAACTTAGAGTGATGATGCCAATCTCATCAGCCTTAAGTGTGCTCATATTTGGGCACATGCCTAAATAATGGTACAAAATAAATGACCAAATAATGTCAATGGTTGATTGGTTTCGGGGGGAGCCATGAAAAACCCGAACAGGAGCAACTGGCGGTGGGTTGCCAGATTGAGTGGGGAACTGTTCTCGTGGGCATCCCTGCCGGAGAGCAAAACGTTCCGGAGCTGGTCGTTCCCTGTTACTGGAACGACTGCAGCCGAGCTTGACCAGCCTTCCTCTTAGTGGCGCACGGCGATTGCTTGCAGTTCAAAGTGCCCGCCGCGCAGGATAGAACCGGCCCCGATGAAGGCGCGCGCCGGATAGTCCTTGGTAAAATACGTCTTGTAGATCGCATTGAACTTGTCGAAATAGGACAGATCCGTACAGAAGATCTGAACGTAAGCGAGATCGTCCATGGTCAGGTTTTCCTGGGCAAGCGTAGCCTTGTAGCTATCGAGCAGCAGCTTGATTTCGTCTTCAATTTTTTCCGGTGGTTTGCCGGTCGCGGGATCGAGTCCGATGTTTCCCGATATATACAAGGTATTTCCGTACGCAATCGCGGCGCTGAACGGAGCCTGCACGGTTCTTCCCGGAGGATTAATAGCCCGGCGCTTCGGCGCCGTATCGGTCTGCGAAAAAGCTCCGTGCACGGTGAAGAACACTCCGGCAGCGAGCAGGATGGCGATCAAGGTCGCTCTACGGCTCATGGATATCCTCCTAGACAGGCTCTCGGAGCGGGAGTGTAGTTTGGCACGGGCCCACAGGGCAAGTGAAAAGGCGCGGTAAGGTCAGGGCGCATTGTCTGGTAAGATTCGGGCGCACTTCCGTGGAGGCTAGGATGTTTCAGTTCAAGGTAAGACCGGGAATCCTGCTGGCGATCGTTTTGTCGTCGGGCCTGACGTTAAAAGCTCAAGGCAGTCTCGATCAGAAAATCGACAGCAACATCAACGACTGGGTAGGCACCTACAAGCATCTTCACGAGAATCCGGAATTATCGACCCAGGAGAAACAGACCTCCGCCCTGATCGGGGCAGAGCTGCGCAGACTCGGTTACGAAGTTACTGACCATTTCGGGAAGTATGCAAATCCTGACACGGTTTCCTACGGAATCGTGGCTGTCCTGAAAAATGGCCCGGGGCCAACTGTTTATGTTCGCACGGACATGGATGCACTGCCTGTTACAGAGAATACTGGTCTGCCATATGCCAGCAAGGTTCGCGTGAAGAACCCGAACGGAGAAGTTGGGGTAATGCATGCATGTGGTCACGACTTGCATATGACGGTCTTTCTAGGGACGGCCAAGATGCTGGCTGAAAGCAAATCCGAATGGAGTGGAACGCTCGTGATGATCGGTCAGCCGGCAGAAGAAATCGTCGGCGGAGCACGAGCGATGCTAGAAGCCGGTCTGTACACCAAATTCCCGAAACCCGATTACGTTCTGGCGCTACACGACTACCCCTGGCTGCCTGCGGGAAAAGTGGCCTGGCTCGAGGGTCCGATACTGGCGGGCGGTGATTCCGTCGACATCACGATTCGCGGCATAGGTGGGCATGGAGCATCGCCACAGGCAACGAAGGATCCAATCGTAATCGCCGCAGAGTTGATCGTCGACTTGCAAACGATCGTCAGTCGGGAGATGAACCCTCTCGAGCCTACCGTGATCACTGTTGGATCGATCCACGCTGGATCGAAACACAACATCATCCCCGACGATGCCCACCTGCAATTGACAGTCCGCACGATGAACCCGCAGCAGCGGACGAGAGCACTCGAAGCGATTACGCGAATGACCAAGGGGATTGCGGCGGCGGCGGGGATTCCGGAAGATCGCGCTCCCATCATTGAGATCGGCAAAGATAATGTTCCAGCAACGATCAACGATGCCGCTCTTGCTCATCGTATCGGACTGGCACTTGAAAGTTCTCTGGGCAAAGAAAACGTGCTTCGCGGGGTTCCCATTATGGCCAGCGAAGATTTCAGCTTGTTCGCACTGGAAGACCCGCATCCTCCGATTACCATGTTCTGGCTCGGAGCGGTCGATCCGGCTAGATACAAGGAGGCGCAGGAAACCGGGACCCGGCTGCCGAGTCTACACTCGAGCGAATTTGCTCCGCTGCCGGAGCCTGCGATCCGCACGGGTGTAAAAGCAATGACCAGCGCAGTAATGGAATTGACAAAAAAGTAGCCTATTTCTGTTGAGGCGACGAGGCCGGCCCGGTCTTGCCGTCCGGGCTACTGGAAACTTCCTTCACGATTGCCGCCGTGCGCTTCTGGCTGATCTGACAAGCCGGATCGTAGATGCGGCATTGCGCGAGGGTCATTTTGCAGCCGCAGTCGCACGATTCGGCGTTGAATTTGTGAAGGGCCGCAGCCTTCTGTTCGGGTGAAAGCTGAGTCAAGTTAACGCCGGGGAGCATCGTTGCACGATCGGCATGCTTCAGGAATATCTCGCCATCGTCTTCAAACGTATCGACCTTCGCTGCAATCGGCAATTCCAGAAGTGCCCGCACCTCGGTCTCATACAAGTGCGGATTGAACAACCCGACGTGCTTTTGCACAATCGCGCCATTCTTATTGATTACAAAAACAGTTGGTAGGGCTCCAACGCCGCCGTAGGCAAAGCGTACCTCGTTCGTGCCCATTGCGATGGGGTAATTGATGGACTCGGAGGCGGCAAATTTCTTTACGTACGAATCATCATCTTCGTCAATCGCCAGGCCGATCACCTGGAGTTGATCCTTATATTGTTTTTGCAACTCAATCAGGCTGGGAATCTCCTCGCGGCACGGTCCACACCAGGTCGCCCAAAAATTCAGTAGTACAACCTTGCCCCGGTAATCCTCAAGCTTCAGTTGTTTTCCGTTAAGGTCCTTTAAGTCGAATCCGGGGGCTGCTTCCGGGTCGCGCACAAATCGGATGCGCGGCAGATCGTCCGCTTGCGCCCGGACAGCCGATGCCGAGCCCAGTGTAGCGAGCAGCAAAAGGCCGCAGGAGAACACTGTAAACCGGAATTTGCGGAACGTACCCATCACTATAAGCAAAGCACACTCGCGGGTTTGTGCCAAGTTGACCAGGAATAAAGAGTAGTGGCGAATAGCAAACATTGTCGATTGAGCTAAACAGGCCGCTTAATTCCGAGTTTTCTCATGCGCGCTTGCAATGTCGTGCGCTTGATGTTCAGTAACTTTGCCGCTCCATTAGGACCGGACAATCGCCACTCCGTTTGCCGGAGGGCCCGCAGGATATGCTGGCGCTGAGTCTCGTCCAGAGTTTCCAGCGGCCCCGGGGCAGAGGCCAGTCGGGTATCCGTTAAAGAAATCAGCGGGCCCGAATCGCCTGCGGACAAAGAGGGCGGAACATTTGATCGCGAAGCCTTCAACTCCGCGATCGGAACCTGCAACTCTTTACCGGGTGAGAGCAATACCGCGCGCTCGATCAGATTCTCGAGCTCCCGGATATTGCCCGGCCACGAATAGTTTACAAGGGCGTCCATCACATCGGATGGAACATATTCGACGGTCTTATTTTGCCGTCGGCTGATCTTCTGCACGAAATACCGGACAAGGAGAGGCACATCTTCCCGGCGTTCCCGCAGCGGCGGAAGCACTATCGGAAACACGTTCAAGCGGTAGTACAGATCGCTCCGAAACTTCCTTTCTGCGACGAGGCGTTCCAGATCTCCGTTGGTTGCTGCAATGACCCGCACATCGACATGCACGGAACGGTTGCTGCCCAGTCGCTCGAATTCCTGCTCCTGCAGAACGCGAAGCAACTTGGGCTGCAGCTCAAGCGGAAGATCACCCACCTCGTCCAGAAAAAGCGTGCCCCGGTCGGCAAATTCGAAGCGTCCAATTTTTTGCGTCAGTGCCCCGGTGAACGCGCCCCGTTCGTGACCAAACAATTCCGATTCGAGCAGTCCCGCAGGTATCGCAGCGCAATTCACTTTTACGAACGTCCGTTCCCGGCGAGGGCTCAGATTATGAAGTGCACGGGCAATCAGCTCTTTACCTGTTCCGGTTTCGCCAAGGACCAAAACTGTCGTTCCGGCAGGTGCAGCCAGTTCGACCTGGGACAGCGTGCGGCGAAGCGAAGGACTATCCCCGATAATTTCCTCGAAATTAAACTCGCTGCGGATTTCTTCCTCGAGGTAAAGCTTTTCGACCGCGAGCTTGTCCTTTAGCGCATCAATTTCCCGGAAGGCCAAGGCGTTTTCGAGTGCAATTGCCACCTGGGTAGCCACTTGCTGAAGCAGCTCTACATCGTTGGCAGAGAAAGCGTCCAGGTCCCGACTAGCCAGATTGATCGTACCGAAGGTGCGGCCGTGGGTTGAAAGCGGCACACAGCAGAGCGATTCCACTCCCTCTTTACGCAAGAACCGCATGACTTCCATGTTGAAGCGATCAAGCTCTGCACCTCTCACAACCAGCACCTGGCCAGTCGAGAAGCACTGTCCCGCGGGGGTATCTTCGACAGATACAGTGAACTCCGATTTCGGCAATTTGTTGTTGCTACCCGGGAGGTCGAGCGCGTGGATCTTCAGCAGACCCGAGGACTCATCCAACAATGCGAGACTCGTGTAATCGTGCCGCAACACTGGTTTTAGGGAAGACACAATGCCTTTAAAGAGCGCACCCGTATCGCGAGTGCTCACAAGAAGGTTGTTGATATCGAGCAACACTTGCAGTCGATCCCGCTCGCGAGCCAACTGGCCCTGGTACGCCTGAGCCGCCTCCAAATTAAGAGCGTTATCGACAGCAACGGCAACCTGCCGAGCAACCCTCTGGATGAAATCAACCTCCGCGTCGCTAAGCCCTTGCGGAACATAACGACCGATGGCCATGGCCCCAAGTCTATGCTGCGCAGTAGTAAGCGGAACGATCGCAAAGCTGTGAACTCCCGCTTCCAGCAGGCGCTGCATAAAGTCGGGATAGCGAGCGTCTTTTTCGGTGTCTAGTGTCAGAAACGGCCGTTGATTTTGCCAGACCCATCCTGCAGGATGATTCTCGACGGGAAATTCGTGCGCGGGTTCTTTCACCGGGGCCTCGCGCGTTTCAAGGATGTGGAGACGCATGGTATTCCGAGAAGGCTCGTGAAGAACCAGCGCCAAAAAATCAAAGGCCAGAACGCTGTGCAGTCGTTCTGCCAGCTCATGGAAGAGCTTGCTTAGATCGTGTTGCTGCGCAATTGTTTCGCTCACAGCCAGCAGCGCCTCGAATTGGCGCTCAGAATGTTCGAGGGAAGAGGCAAGAGGCAACAGAGGGGTAGGATTGGCCGAATCCGGCATAAAGTGGAGGATAGCATTCGCTTCGCCGCGCTCACAACCGTACCAAGGTATGCCAGCGAGCAAGCTTTTTTCGTATACTCAGCGGGCGCATCAGATGGGTTTCACTACACGAGGAGTATCATTTGGAAAATGAAGCTCATCCGAAACTACATCGATGGCTCGTCCGAGCGATCGTTCTTTCCCTGCTTGTCATAGTTTCGGGCTGCGGACAAAACCCTGCGCCGCAAACATCACCCCACGAAGAGTCACGCTCCCCGGCTTCCGGGGATAATAAGAATCTGGATCGTTATGATCTCGAGCGGGATGAGAGCCGCGGCGGCCACACGCTTGCTCGCCACGTAGCGCGCTCCGATAGCGAATTGGCCCAACGTTTGCGCAAAGAAAGGAACATTTCGGCGGCATCTACCTGGACCACCCGCGAGATCGCGGAAGAAACCGTAGGGGCCGCGTTGCAAGCAGAGAGAGGGCGCATTGACAACTGGATACGTCGCGGCGAGCGGCGCCCAAACTTGGCGTTGCACTATAACGCTGGCAGCGTAATTGGCCGGAGCTTGCGCAGGGGGACGAGCGAGTCCGTGCCGTGCACCAGCGCGATCATTGTCCTGCGCGCGGACGGGCCCGACAATTTCTATGTGCTGACTACTTACCCGGAGGCACGCGAATGATTCATCGGGATAAGCACTCCAATCCAGTATTTGATCCAGACGAGTTTTCCGCATTGCAGGACTTTTTCGGTGGCTACCTTCATGAAGACTTTTCGGAGGAATACGGCTCTGCGTCTGAGGCACTGGAGGCGTTCCTTTCCGATGCCAGCGGCGATGAAGTCCAGAACGTGAAAGAAGAGTGGCAGCGTTTTCGCACCATATTGAAGGATAGGCCCTTTCAAGAAACGCAGTCCGCATTGCACCGCCTAGGCGCAGCCTGGCAGCCGTCTCGTCCAGGAGACATCGCCGCCCTGGATGAAATTCTTTCGCGAGCGTAGCCATGCTATTCTAGTGGGGCTTCTTTATAGGCCCGTAGCTCAGTTGGTTAGAGCGCTACCTTGACACGGTAGAGGTCTGGGGTTCGAGTCCCCACGGGCCTACCATCTATCTCATTGAATACACTGAGAAGTGGCAGTTCCTTCTTCCGCAATTTGGACGAACTCGTCACCATTCGTCACCAATCGCGAAAGGTTTTCCACCGCTTCCCGCAGGTGTGCGGGAATGGGCACGGTGTAGATCTCTAACGTTGTGGACATCTTGCTGTGGCCAAGCTGGACCTGTGCATCGCGAAGTGATGCGCCAGACACCTGCAATAATGTAGCGTGCGTGCGCCTGAGCGTGTGCCAGTTCAACCAGGGTGCACCCAATTTCCTTCCTGCCGGCTTCAAATGTCGATGCAGCAGGTTGGAATCGTTGAGTGGCCTTCCACTGCAACTCTGGAATACGAAGGACTCGTCCTCTGTTCTTGCACGATGTCCACATACGACTGCAAGAGGAATGACCAGCCCGGTGGGTATAGGTAATGAACGCCTGCTGCCTTTGGTCTTCGGGGAACCAATCACACCACGATAGTTCGACTGTTCGATCTTGATGTGTCCCGAAATAAAGTCGACGTCCCGTCGGCGCATTCCAAGAATTTCTCCCACCCGCATCCCCGTCAAGATGCCCAGCAGCACCATGGTGCGTGCGGGCTCCTTGAGTAGTTCCAGTAGCGGTGGTATCTGGTCTGGCGTAAGGACGTGCTTCTCTCGAACCGGAACCTTCTCCGGAAGTGAAACACCAGCTGCGGGATTCTCTCCGTAGTGGCAATTCCACTTCTTCGCTAATTCGAAGACCTTCGACATTAGATTGCGGAAATGATTGGCGGATTCCCATGACAGGCCGCCTTTCATTTTCTGCAACACAAACTGCTGTAGGCCGACGGTTCCAATTTCGCGAAGCCGATGCTCTCCAAAAGCAGGTATAAGGTGAATGTTGAGTGTTCGGCGATAGCGCTGTTGAGTAGATGCTTTGAGCGTTGGGAAGAACAGCGGTACGAGGTACTTGTCCACGAAGTCTTCGAATCGGAGCATAGACTGCGGGAGCAGCCTGCCTTGATTCATAGGACTCAGATGGCTCTCGGCTAATTTTCTCGCCTGCCGTTGCGTCATTTCCGACACGAAGCCCAGCACGACGGATTGTCGCTGTCGTCCTATCTTGCCGTCGTCTCGGATGTAGTCTTCCCACCACTGCAACTCCCATACCGGTTTGCGCTTGCCGCGTTTGCGTATGTTTCCTCTTTGATAGCGTCGGCGAGCCATTGTTTCTTGCCAGCCTCCTTTCAGAGCTGGCCCGCCTTGCTTTTCCGTGATGGGAAGTATAGTCATCCTCGACGCTGCATTTCACTAAGTTTTCAAAACAAAGTAGTTCTAAAACTACGTGTGCGCCATACATGTTCTGCTTCGCGCAGTCGTTCGGAACTCCTTAAGGTTTCGCGTACGAGCCCGGAGGTGAGGAAATGGTGCGCTGCAATCGTGGGAACAGCACGTGTAGATTTGAAATGGAACGGGAACGAGGAATGAAGATTCGTATAACGCCCGCGGCAATCTTCTAAATCAATTCAAGTTGCGAAAGACGAGATCAGCTTCGGCAGAGGATGCACCTGAAGGAGGTTTTGCGACCTGGGGAAACTATGAAATGTCCCCTATCTATACCTATAGCCAAAAAGTTGGCAAAAGTCCTAGCCATCGTGAAAAATAATTGAAAAAATATTGAGGATTCTATTCCTGCTGCTCTTCGGGAAGTACGGTAAGGCATAAATAAAGGGCGGTAGCGACCCTTGTAATAATGGGTCGCTACCGCCCTTTATGTGTTTTCGCCTCCGCCCCCATTCTGATGTCTGTGCTTCGTATCGGATTGTATCTGTTGGGCCAATAATGAATCGAAGCGGAAAACCGACCCGAGAACCGACCCGAAAACCGGTTTCACGAGTTTCCGGTTCTGAATTGCAAGTTCTGTCCCAAGGAAGCTTATTCACGAGGTAGTTGGCAAAACTTCAATTGAACTTCTTGGCAGGGTTG
The DNA here is from genome assembly GCA_963723725.1 of Candidatus Acidiferrales bacterium. Taxonomy (GTDB): domain Bacteria; phylum Acidobacteriota; class Terriglobia; order Acidiferrales; family UBA7541; genus Acidiferrum. Next base: position 33,034 of record CAVRSA010000001.1, on the reverse strand, counting down.
CATTTGATTTTGAGTCACAGCGCACAGGTCCGTTTCAGCGAGGCGACCCGGTTTCCATTTCACAAAAAGTCCATTCATAGGTCTTTCCCGATTAAATTGGTGGAGGCTACATCGATCGAGGTCCGAATGCCCTGGAAACAACACTCCTCCCGTGCTTGCCGCCTCGTGCCCGGATAAGTTGAGCCTTGTTTGAAATAATTTTCGGGGTGCTGGTCACAGGTCGAGTGTCGCTTCCTATTAAAAGCGAATTCAAAATCCCTCTACTGCTTTTGCAGTCCCTCGATGATGTGAAGAGTCATGTTAATGAGGTGATGCGCATCATCGATATCGATGTCGGGCCGTTCGTTCATAGTCCTGTATCCCTTGGCGTTGTATAAACTCATCGCTCTCTCCATACCCGCTCGGATTTCGCTCACGTTGAACAAATCTCCGGAGCGGACGTGAAACTGGTCCCGGAGCGTGGTCGCGGGGATGCTCAAAGGACGATCCTGGGGATCATTTACAATCGTTAGGTTCCCGAGTCGGAACTGATTTCCCTCCGTTACGGTTGCGATAATGAGGATCCGTTGCTTTCCGTCCACGAGGTCGAGAGACTGTGTCACGGGCTCTTTGACAACAACTGTAAAGTATCCGCGGTCCATAAAGTCTCCCCGGAGGCCAACTTCCATTACTTCACCGGTCAACTCTTTGATATCGCCAAATTCTCGATCCTTCCACGCTTCCAGGATTCTGCTTCTCACGCCTTCGGGATCCTGCACACCACCTTCGATTTTGAGGTCACCCAAAATAAATCCCTTGCCGGGATAAGCGGTGGGAGATCTGGTACCAGGCTGGACCGTGATGACTTGGGAGGGAGAGTTCTGAAGTGCGTGGTCCAACGTGCCAGTGGCAAAGGCAGTGCAGGTAAGCGCACAAAGCAGAGCGACGCACGTCATGTGTGGGCGTGAAATGTATGTTACATGGCCTTCCATGATTCGTCGGATGCGCTGTGGCAGCAATCCACCAGGCATTGTCATTCCTGCTACATTCAACCGAGCGCCTGAGCGCTCCACCGAGCGTGCCATATCTATCAGGAGTTCAGCATAATTGCGGGGATTGTGTCCGCGTGCCAACACGGCATTATCGCAAGTCTCTTCGGCAAGCGCGGAGAGAGTTCGTTCCAACCACCAGGCGGCAGGGTGGAACCAGAACAACGCGCGGTTCAACAGAGCTAGCCATTGGACGAAAGAGTCGCGGCGGCGAGCGTGTTCACCCTCATGCGCAAATACCGCTTCGAGCTGCGCTTGCTGCCAATCGCGCCAGTGTTCTGGCAGAATCACCACCGGATGGAAGAATCCTACTGTCACCGGCGCGGCGCATGACGGACTAATGCGCACACTGCCGTCAAGCACTGCATCGCGAACCAATCGGCGCGAGCGTAAGGTTCCGATGGCCAGCCGAGAAAGTAGCAACGAGAGCCCCAGTAGATAAACGCTTAACAAAACGGCTTGGCCCGTCGAAAAAAGGCGCCGTGATTGGCGGACGGTCGGAATGGAGCCAACCGGAACCATCGACCCGCTTGCACTAACCGGAGCTATTGGTGGTAGCAACCGTAGAGACGCCTTTGGTCCCCAAGTTGTCCAAAGAGGGAGGACCAGCATCAACGCGACTACTCCCGTCCAAACGAAATGCTTCGCCGCGGCGGCCTTCACACGGGTAAAGTACAGAACGATTGCAGTGCCGCCAACGAGAAGCGCTGCTCTTACAGCAAACTCTAGGAATAGGCGTTCCATTATTCGTCTCCAGGTCGCCGATTGCGGACGAATTTCTCCAATTGGTCGATATCGTCCGGCTTCAATACCTTCGCTTCCACCATGCCGCTAACCAGCTCCTCCACTGAGCCTTTGCAAAAGCGGTCGATAATTTGGCGCACAGCACGGGCAGCTAGGCTGCGGGCGGGTTCTACCGCTCGATAGATGTAGGCCCGCCCGTCAGATTCATGCTTGAGATAGCCCTTCTGTTCCAGGCGGCGCAGTAAGGTGCGAACGGATGTTTCTTTAAGCTTGCGCTTGCGGGAGACGACACGATGGACCTCCTCGACAGTGCACGTCCCTCCGTCCCATACGGCCTGCATCACTTCATTTTCGAGATTGGTGAGAGGCGAGCGGACGCGAGTGGTAGCACCAGTACGATGTGTCATGGTACATAGTGTACCACTTCGAAAGAGCGTGTCAAGAACTTCTAGCGTCACCTCTCGATTGGTCAGTTGAGCGCAGATCGGAAGGGCTCCCGCGCCTCCCGATAGATTACTAGCGTATTTCGAATAGAGATCGGCAATTTGGAGGTTGCGCCGGCAGACTCGGAAGCGTATACCGTTGGTCAAGAGCCTAATGGGCGAGATTCGGAGTTATTATGCGAACAACGTCCGACAACACGGCCAGCTCATTCAACTTCACTCCATGGTCAATCGCGGCAGTCGCAATTGTAGGTCTTTTACTTATGCAGTTGGGCCACGCTTTTTCTGAACTGATGATTCGCACAGGGACAGCTTTCCTCAATCATCGCGTCATCCCTCATCAACGACTCTCTGATTCTGAGCTATTCCTATTAAACAGCGAGATGTACCTTTGCCGATTGTCGGTGGCGATGTTCATTGGCAGTATCATCGCAGTTGTCTGCAAACGACGGGAAATATTGACTTCAATCATCGTAAGTTTGATATGTAGCATTCAGGCGATGGTTGGATTCTGGACTTCATTGCACCGGTGGCGCAGCGATTCTCTACGAAGCGTACTCCCCATAACACTTCTCTTCTGGTTTGGTCCTCTGCTCGCGATTATTATGGGCGGCATAATTGTTCGAATATATAGAAACCGATTCGTCGCCTTCTACCAGATGTAGATTGGCCAATTAGTCTGCTTGGATGTCGACCGTGAGGACAAATCATCATGAATAAACGTATGGTTATTTTCAGCACAGCCTTGCTCGTCTTTCTCCTTGGAATTCAGACACCAGAATTCGCACAGGATACCTCCACGGGCTCAAAATCCGGCGAATCACGTCAGAACGTTGCACTTGGCTTTCTGAGAACAATCAATACAGCCGAGGTAGTGGAGTTCTCCAAGTACCGTGCCTACTCATCGTGGTCAGATTTGTTGACACATCAGTCAGAATTCTTCGATAGCTGGATTGCTCGATTTTATTTGGAAAACCCGAAGGCACACTTCGGTGAGATACCGGAGATTTTGCCTGGATGGAGTTTGCGATTGAATGTTCATGCGGATGGCAAAGGTTACGACGTGAGACTGCAAGACCTGACCGACAAGACCTGTTGGTATGCTGCCCTTAGTGATGAAAGTGGTGTAATCCGGCAGAGTAGAGTCATAGACTGCAAGCTCTAAAAAATTCGACGCGCATTGCCTTCAAATAGCGACATTAGGCTTGGCTGGTGACGGACTTCACTTCCGTCGTTTTGGGCCAAGGCTTAAACGCGAAGAACCAAAATGCAATTAGATTGAGGCCCGGGAATATTGCGACCGCGCTCCAGAACGGATTATGGCCCGTGCGGCGAAGAAGTTTGACGATGGGAACGAGAACTAAAAACAATGAGGTCAACAATCCAATAATGAAATACAGCTGTAATGTCCTCGCATCTATGGCTGTGGCTGCTTCTTGCATTTTTTTCTCCAACGTTAGGATTCAGGTCGGCATTTAGGCCTTCGGCCCGCTAGGACTGGCGCGTGCAGGTTGCTCGGAAAATCAACTGAACCTGAAACTCGTTCGCTGAATCGCCAAGATTTCCAGGCAACAGCCAGAATTTCCACGTGCGCAAGAACGAAAGGGGACGGGCGACGTCTGATCTTGCCCGCCCATGCCTGATTCTACATCCAAGCCGTCGCTCGAGAAGGACCCAATTTGGTTGGGCGCTTGGGTTACAGATTCGACCAACGCCTTGGCTGTCCAACTCGGAGACTGTATCGAGCGCGGGTTGTGGACCAATGATCGATCTAAAAACTCGTCGCCAATTCGTCATCAAAACCAGGCCAGGTAAGGCGATTTTCGAAAGCCAGACCGAAAAAGCAAAGCAGGCAAAGGGTTTTGGTTTTTGACCACGCATTTGAGTAGGTAGGGGCTACTTCGTTCGAGGGGCTCCCACGTTTCATGAAATGCATCACGGTCGAGATTCGAAGATCTCGATCCAGAGCTCCAGGGTCCGGTCGTGCCACTCCACGTGTCCGATGAAGTTGTGCCGTAGTTCGTTCTTGAATCGATCGCGCAATGCCTGAGAGTCGAGCTTCCGGGAACGAAATAGATAGTCGGCGTCGTCTCTGTCTTTCGCCGCATTGCGCTCGAGCTTCGACAGAATGCAGTCGTACGGGTCGGGCACAAGCAGTTTCAGGTATTTGAACTCGCCCGGAACCATATCAGTTAGCCGGCTTGCATAGTCTTCGGGAAGGTTTGCGACGGCCACGCGGTGAAGCCAAACTCCGTGTTTCGTGTGAAGGGGTGAGCCTTGACCTGCCACCTCATCCAAGTTGAGATTCGCAGGAATCGCAGCGTAATAGTCGATATCGCCGGTGGTACGCGGCAAGCCGTAGAAATGCGCGAAGACAAACCCTCCAATACAGTGCAGTTCGAGGGGTTCTCGCAGCATTCTGCCGAGTTCCCCGAGGAACTCTTTCCACGGTGACGGGAGCGGCCGTGGTTCGTTATTGGCTAGCATATTGAAGTTGTTCAGGCCGCATGTCGGTCAGCAGGTTCCAGTGTGCGGCATCCTCTGAGCGATTTTTCCTTAGCCATTCCTTCTCACTCGCTGTACGAGGTGGACGGTAGAAGTTATCTTCCTTAGCCAGTCGGCTGTCATCGAGTAGATTATCGAGTTGGCTCAACTCTGCCGATCTGGTCTCTGCGTGCCTCATTTCTGCCACGCGTCTTGCGAGACTCACGACAAATCCTAGACGGTTCTGGAGATTTAATTTGCGCGCGTTCTCGACAAGCCACGGTCTGGCTGCGCGTAGTTCATCGCAACCCACGGTAAGGCCTCGGCGACACGCACATCGAGGCTTTTCTGCGCTAATGCTGTTAACAGGATTTCAAAAGATGCTTCCGGCGTACGCGCGCGAGATAACTAAACCCCGTAGCCCAGTATCGCGAGCAACTCCGTTAGTCGCTGATCGTTGGTATCGTGAGAACAACGCTTCACCTAACAGAGCAGTGTAGCGAGAGCCATAAACAGAGTCGCACGCAACGAGTTCAGCGTGAGCGTCTATGCTGTTTTCGAGAAGTTCAAATACGCTAGTCATCCCCAGATGCGCGCACCTGCGTCTGTCCATCCCTTCACCAGCGCGCGATTTAATTCGTGAGCTTCATAGTACAGATTATAACAGCATTGTTATACTACTTCAATATGAATCAACCTACTGAATTGAAGCTGTGTTGAACGCGAACTGTGAGAATCGATTTGAAAAACTCATCACCAATTCGTCACCAAAACTAACCATTTAAAACCTTATTTTAATAAATAATAAAAAAAAAAAATACACTTCACTTCCATCATTTACCAAACTTAAACACAAAACCAAAATACATTAATTAACCCATATACACCACACTCCAAACATATACCCTACACATATAACAAACTAACAATCAACATCCATAAAACCTATCCTCACATCTATACTTCTCTTCTACATTTTTTCTCCACTTATCAATCCATTAACCTTCCCCCTAACCCCTCTCAAACACTCTCCTATCCCACCCACCCTCCACCCAACCCCTACTTGCCCGCCCATGCCTATTCTACATCCAAGCCGTCGCTCAGAAACCCAATTTGTTCGCTTGTTACAATTCTACTAACGCCTTGCTGTCCAACTCAACTGTATCAGCCGGTTGTGACCAATATCTATCTAAAAACTCGTCGCCAATTCTCATCAAAACCAACCATAAGCATTTTCAAAGCCAACCAAAAAGCAAACAGGCAAAGGTTTTGGTTTTTGACCACGCATTTGAGTAGGTAGGCTACTTCGTTCGAGGCTCCCACGTTTCATGAAATGCATCACGGTCGAGATTCGAAGATCTCGATCCAGAGCTCCAGGTCCGGTCGTGCCACTCCACGTGTCCGATGAAGTTGTGCCGTAGTTCGTTCTTAATCATCGCGCAATGCCTGAGAGTCGAGCTTCCGGGAACGAAATAGATAGTCGGCGTCGTCTCTGTCTTTCGCCGCATTGCGCTCGAGCTTCGACAGAATGCAGTCGTACGGGTCGGGCACAAGCAGTTTCAGGTATTTGAACTCGCCCGGAACCATATCAGTTAGCCGGCTTGCATAGTCTTCGGGAAGGTTTGCGACGGCCACGCGGTGAAGCCAAACTCCGTGTTTCGTGTGAAGGGGTGAGCCTTGACCTGCCACCTCATCCAAGTTGAGATTCGCAGGAATCGCAGCGTAATAGTCGATATCGCCGGTGGTACGCGGCAAGCCGTAGAAATGCGCGAAGACAAACCCTCCAATACAGTGCAGTTCGAGGGGTTCTCGCAGCATTCTGCCGAGTTCCCCGAGGAACTCTTTCCACGGTGACGGGAGCGGCCGTGGTTCGTTATTGGCTAGCATATTGAAGTTGTTCAGGCCGCATGTCGGTCAGCAGGTTCCAGTGTGCGGCATCCTCTGAGCGATTTTTCCTTAGCCATTCCTTCTCACTCGCTGTACGAGGTGGACGGTAGAAGTTATCTTCCTTAGCCAGTCGGCTGTCATCGAGTAGATTATCGAGTTGGCTCAACTCTGCCGATCTCGTATCTTCGTGCCTCATTTCTGCCACGCGTCTTGCGAGACTCACGACAAATCCTAGACGGTTCTGGAGATTTAATTTGCGCGCGTTCTCGACAAGCCACGGGTCTGGCTGCGCGTAGTTCATCGCAACCCACGGTAAGGCCTCGGCGACGCGCGCATCGAGGCTTTTCTGCGCTAATGCTGTTAACAGGATTTCAAAAGGATGCTTCCCCGGCGTACGCGCGCGGAGATAACTAAACCCCGGGTAGCCCAGTTTCGCGAGCAACTCCGTTAGTCGCTGATCGTTGGTTTCGGTGGGAACGAACGCTTCACCTAACGGGAGCAGTTGTGGCGAGAGGCCATAAACAGAGGTCGCACGGCGAACGAGTTCGGGCGTGAGGCGTCTTTTGCTGTTTTCGAGGAAGTTCAAATACGCTTGGGTCATCCCCAGATGCGCGGCGGCCTGCGTCTGGGTCCATCCCTTGGCCAGGCGCGCGGATTTAAATTCGGTGGGCTTCATAGTACAGATTATAACAGCATTGTTATACTACTTCAATATGAGGTCAACCTACTGAATTGAAGGCTGTGTTGAACGCGAACTGTGAGAATCGATTTGAAAAACTCGTCACCAATTCGTCACCAAAACTAGACCATTTAAGGCCTTATTTTGGGAAGTCAGAACCGGAAAAGCAAAGCAGGCAAAGGATTTAGTTTTCTGACTACGCATTTGACACGGTAGAGGTCTGGGGTTCGAGTCCCCACGGGCCTACCATCGTTTTCAATCACTTAGAGAGTTTTTCTCGGAATCCCACAAAAACTTCACCTGTAATTCTTCACCTGTAAAATGACCTTTTCGGCGGGCCGAGTCGAATCGATCGCCGGCGACCGCGCCCGTTGTGGGGCCCGCCTACGCTTCGCCCTAAACGCGCCGCAAAAACCGCGGCGCAGGGCTCTGCTTCGGGGACCCCACAACGACGTACAGCAAATCAAAAAAGGGGACATTTCTAACGAGGTTTGACATTCGGCGGGCCGAGTCGTTGACTTGCCTCCTATCGCAACCTAACATGTGCCCCATGTCAGGCACCGACGCACTCATCGGGCAAACCATCTCGCATTACCGCATCCTTGGAAAGGTCGGAGGCGGTGGTATGGGTGTGGTCTACGAGGCGGAAGACATCAAACTCGGTCGCCACGTCGCACTGAAGTTCATTCCCGACGAACTCGCACACGACACACAAGCCCTGGGCCGTTTTCAGCGTGAGGCCAAAGCCGCGTCCTCCCTGAACCATCCGAACATTTGCACGATCTACGAGATTGACGAGGCCGATGGACGGGCGTTCATCGCGATGGAGTTGCTAGAAGGGCAGACGTTGCGGCACAAGATCAGCGGTAAGCCGCTTGAGATTGAGGCGGTTGTCGATCTGGGCATTCAACTTGCTGATGCGTTGGACGCAGCACACGCGAAGGGAATAATTCACCGTGACATAAAACCAGCGAATATTTTCGTGACCACACGCGAGCAAGCAAAGATACTCGACTTCGGTCTCGCTAAAATTGCTTCAACGACACTCAACGTGGCTACCTCAAACGCTCCCACCATCGACCCGGATGAGTTCCTCACCAGTCCAGGCTCAACGCTCGGAACTGTTGCCTACATGTCTCCCGAGCAGGTTCGCTCAAAGGAACTGGATGCACGCACGGATTTGTTCTCGTTCGGGGCAGTACTGTATGAGATGTGCACGGGAGCGCTTCCGTTTCGAGGTGAAACGTCCGGCGTGATTTTCAAAGCCATTCTAGTTGGGACACCGACGTCGGCGGCACGGCTGAATCCTGACCTGCCAGCGGAGCTGGAACACATCATCAACAAGGCGTTAGAAAAAGATCGTGATGTCAGATATCAACATGCCTCTGACGTCAAGGCTGATCTCACCCGACTAAAGCGGGATACCGAAAGCGGGAAGAAATCAGCTGTAACGGGACAAGCGGCCGCCAGCACACGTTCGCGCCGACTGCTCTGGGGAATGGCGGTAATCGTGGCTGTAGTCTGCGCTGCCACGTGGGTTGCGCTTACCGGCCGCGGCACGCCCGCCGATTCTGCGCCATTGCCGATGGAACAGCTCACCTTCTCGAGCGAAACCAAAGATCCCTCGATATTCACGGACGGATCGCGTATTTATTTCGTCAGCGGGCAAAATCCCGTCGAAATGTCCGTAAAGGGGGGCGATACAGCGTCTCTCCGCGCCGCGATCGGCGCTATGAGCATCCTGGATATCTCGCCTGACGGCTCTGCGTTTCTGCTGCTTCGGAACGACCTGAACGACGAAACAGACCGGGGAACAATATGGACCATGCCGGTGCTCGGTGGTGCGGCGAAGCGGTTGGGAGATATCACGGCACGCGGCGCAAGCTATTCCCCGGATGGGAAGCTGATAGCATTCAACGAAAAGGAATCGGTCTATCTGTGTGACACCAACGGCCAAAACGTAAGGGAAGTCTGGAACACTCACCACATGGTGCCGGGCAATCCCGCTTTTTCGCCGGACTCCAAAACAATTCGTGTAACGGTGTCGAGAAGCACTTTGGAGATAGATCTTACGAGGATCTGGGAGCTGAACGTGGACGGCAGTAATCCACATCTTCTTCCCCTTCCTCAGCATTGGCCGGAAGACTCCGGCACTTATAGCGGAATCTGGCCGAAGGAGGGCTTGGCACCTGGGATGACGCAGCCCTCGGCGCTGCGTTCGGAAATTCTATACGACAAAATTCAGGGATTGACGCCGGCAAACGATGCGCAGAGGCTGCTGTTGAACCGTGCGTTGAATTTGGCCATCGATATTGGACAGATGCGATGGTTAATCGTGGAACAGGGCTACACACCGGCGTCGAAGCCGTTGATGGTGGTGGTGGTCTTCTCGCTAATGATCACGTTTACGAGCTTTGCGCTCCATTCGCCACCGAACGCAACCCTGGTGGTCACGTTTCTGCTGGGGGCGATATCAGTATCTGGTGTGTTGTTTCTGATTCTGGAAATGTATACGCCGTTCCGGGGCTTTATCAAGATTTCTGACGCGCCGCTGCGCGCCGCACTTATCTACCTGGGAAATTGATACAACAGGGATACGAGGACAAGAAAATCCACTACGGAGGCCGGCCCGTTCGCTGGGTGCAGGCGATTTTAAAGGTGTGCGCGCGCGAGGCGTGCAGGTTTTAATGTTGGGGTACCCGTGCTCGCTGAGGAGCTTGAGACAAAGAGATAGCCGAAATTTCCAAATTGCTGAAGAGAGGATCTGCATGGCAAAACCCGGAGAAAAATCAGTGGTGTAATCCGGCAGAGTAGAGTCATAGACTGCAAGCTCTAAAAAATTCGACGCGCATTGCCTTCAAATAGCGACATTAGGCTTGGCTGGTGACGGATTTAACTTCCGTCGTTTTGGGCCAAGGCTTAAACGCGAAGAACCAAAATGCAATTAGATTGAGGCCCGGGAATATTGCGACCGCGCTCCAGAACGGATTATGGCCCGTGCGGCGAAGAAGTTTGACGATGGGAACGAGAACTAAAAACAATGAGGTCAACAATCCAATGATGAAGTACAGCTGTAATGTCCTCGCATCTACGGCTGTGGCTGCTTCTTGCATTTTTTTCTCCAACGTTAGGATTCAGGTAGGCATTTAGGCCTTCGGCCCGCTACGACTGGCGCGTGCAGGTTGTTCGGAAAATCAACTGGACCTGAAACTCGTTCGCTGAATCGCCAAGATTTCCAGGCAACAGGCTGAATTTCCACGTGCATAAGAACGAAAGAGGACGGGCGACGTCTGATCTTGCCCGCCCATGCCTGATTCTACATCCAAGCCGTCGCTCGAGAAGGACCCAATTTGGTTGGGCGCTTGGGTTACAGATTCGACCAACGCCTTGGCTGTCCAACTCGGAGATTGTATCGAGCGCGGGTTATGGACCAATGATCGATCTAAAAACTCGTCGCCAATTCGTCATCAAAACCAAGGCCATTTAAGACGGTTTTCGAAAGTCGGACCGAAAAAGCAAAGCAGGCAAAGGGTTTTGGCTTTTACCACGCATTTGAGTAGGTAGGGGCTACTTCGTTCGAGGGGCTCCCACGTTTCATGAAATGCATCACGGTCGAGATTCGAAGATCTCGATCCAGAGCTCCAAGGTCCGGTAATGCCACTCCACGTATCCGATGAGGTTGGGCCGTAGTTCGTTCTTGAATCGATCGCGCAATGCCTGAGCGTCGAGTTTCCGGGAGATAGTCGGCGTCGTCTCTATCTTTCGCCGCATTGCGCTCGAGCTTCGACAGAATGCAGTCGTACGGGTCGGGCACAAGCAGTTTCAGGTATTTGAACTCACCCGGAACCATATCAGTGAGCCGGCTTGCATAGTCTTCGGGAAGGTTTGCGACGGCCACGCGGTGAAGCCAAACTCCGTGTTTCGTGTGAAGGGGTGAGCCTTGACCTGCCACCTCATCCAAGTTGAGATTCGCAGGAATCGCAGCGTAATAGTCGATATCGCCGGTGGTACGCGGCAAGCCGTAGAAATGCGCGAAGACAAACCCTCCAATACAGTGCAGTTCGAGGGGTTCTCGCAGTATTCTGTCGAGTTCCCCGAGGAACTCTTTCCACGGTGACGGGAGCGCCCGTGGTTCGTTATTGGCTAGCATATTGAAGTTGTTCAGGCCGCATGTCGGTCAGCATGTTCCAGTGTGCGGCATCCTCTGAGCGATTTTTTTGTAGCCATTCCTTCTCACCCGCTGTACGAGGTGGACGGTAGAAGCTATCTTCCTTCGCCAGTCGGCTGTCATCGAGTAGATTATCAAGTTGGCTCAACTCTGCCGATCTCGTATCTTCGTGCCTCATTTCTGCCACGCGTCTTGCGAGACTCACGACAAACCCTAGACGATTCTGGAGATTTAACTTGCGCGCGTTCTCGACAAGCCACGGGTCTGGCTGCGCGTAGTTCATCGCAACCCACGGTAAGGCCTCCGCGACGCGCGCATCGAGGCTTTTCTGCGCTAATGCTGTTAACAGGATTTCAAAAGGATGCTTCCCCGGCGTACGCGCGCGGAGATAACTAAACCCCGGGTAGCCCAGTTTCGCGAGCAACTCCGTTAGTCGTTGATCGTTGGTTTCGGCGGGTACGAACGCTTCACCTAACGGGAGAAGTTTTGGCGAGAGGCCATAAACAGAGGTCGCACGGCGAACGAGTTCCGGCGTGAGGCGTCTTTTGCCGTTTTCGAGGAAGTTCAAATACGCTTGAGTCATCCCCATATGCACGGCGGCCTTCGTCTGGGTCCATCCCTTGGCCAGGCGCGCGGATTTGAATTCGGTGGGCTTCATGGTGCAGATTATAACAGCTTTGTTATATTACTTCAATATGAGGTCAACCTACTGGATTCGTGCCCGAGTCGTTGACTTGCCTATGGGCACGACCTAATATTGCCGCACCATGCCAGGCACTGACTCGCTCATCGGCCAGACCTTTTCGCACCACGGTTCAAGCACTCGAGTCTCTAGATCGAAATATCCCAGATCATAATCCATAAAACTCACTAGCCAAATGTCGTCATGAACTTCTTTGAAAAATCACCAGAAAACTTCACCTGTAAAGCGGCTTTTTCGGCGGTTGGATTCGTATCCGATTCGTTGACTTGCTTCCCTTGTCACCATAATATGCTCCCACCATTGCGAGTTCCGACACGCTCATTGGCCAGACCTGTTCGCTCTACCGCGTCCTGGAGAAGCTCGGGGGCATGCGAGCAGTCTATGTTTCGATTGACGGCCAGAGAAATGTGGAGTAGTTCCCGCCATTTGTTGGAATCAAGAAAATCAGAATAACCTCGTCCGAAGGAGCATCAACCATGAAGCGTTCGACCTTGAAGATGTTCGGATGTGTCGTGTTGGCTCTCCTAGCGATTGCAGGCCTTTCCACTTGTGCACGCGCAGGTGACCAGAAACCCAATATCCTTTTTATCGTCGCTGATGATCTGGGGTGGAAGGATGTCGGATTTCATGGCTCCGATATCAAGACGCCCAACCTCGACAAACTCGCCGCCAACGGCGCACGCCTCGAGCAGTTTTACGCCCAGCCGATGTGCACTCCGACGCGGGCGGCCCTGATGACCGGTCGCTATCCTGTGCGCTACGGCCTACAAACTATGGTCATTCCCTCGCCTGGCAAGTACGGCCTGGCGACCGACGAATGGCTCCTGCCGCAGGCGCTTAAGGAGACTGGCTATACCACTGCAATCATCGGCAAGTGGCACCTCGGCCATGCTGATCCAAAGTACTGGCCTCGGCAACGAGGATTCGACTACCAGTATGGCCCCCTGATCGGCGAGATCGACTACTACACTCATGAAGTTGACGGCGTCGTGGACTGGTATCGCGACGGCCAGAAGCTCAACGAAGAGGGCTACTCCACGACTCTGCTCGGAAACGATGCGGTTAAGTTCGTCAGTCAGCATGACCCGGCCACCCCGTTCTATCTCTATTTGGCCTTCAACGCTCCGCACACTCCTTATCAGGCGCCGCAGGAGTATCTGGACGGGTACAAAAACATCTCGGACCCGGCTCGCCGCGCTTACGCCGGCAGCATCACTGCCATGGACGACCAGATTGGTCGCGTCTTGGAGGCGCTTGCAAAAAGGAAAATGCTGGAAAATACGCTCGTCGTCTTTATGAGCGACAATGGTGGAACGCGCAGCGCGATGTTCGCCGGTGCAGCTTTCGACGTCTCTAAGTCCAAGATTCCCTGCGACAACGGCCCCTACCGAGAAGGGAAAGGGACGAACTACGAGGGCGGCACGCGCGTGGTGGCGCTTGCCAGTTGGCCCGGCCGCATCAAGGCCGGCGCCAACAACGAGATGATGCACGCAGTGGACTGGTATCCGACGCTTGTAGGCTTGGCCGGGGGGAAGCTAGGAAAGAACAAACCCCTGGATGGCATGAATCTGTGGTCGACTGTCAGTGAAGGCAAAACGTCACCCCGCACTGAGATCGTCTACAACGTCGAGCCTTACCGTGCCGCGGTCCGCCAAGGAGATTGGAAACTTGTGTGGCGAATAATGCTGCCGTCCTCGGTGGAGCTCTACAACATCCCGCAGGATCCATCGGAGAAAAACAATGTGGCCGCGCAACACCCCGACATTGTGGCCGCATTGCAAAAACGTGCAAATGAACTGGCTGCTGCAGGGGCCAAGCCGCTGTTCCTGGTGGAAGGATTTCAAGTGATTTTGAAATGGGCCGGCGAGCCGCCAGCGTTTCCAGGCGAGGAACTTGACTTGGACACGGAGAATTGAAGGAGCCAGCAGCGTGACCATCAGCAGCAGGGGTGGAGGGAGTATAGACTTCCGCGGGACACGCCCGCGGCCTGCAATTGCCACGTTCGCCCGGGGAATTGCGATAAACCTGAGCGTGAATAACGACTACCGCTTGCGCGAGAGGCCAGTCGGCGATAGAGTCCTCGCTTGTCTATGGACGAATACTCTCGTGCCGTGTTGCTGGTAACCCTGCTGCTTCCCTCCATCGCAGCAAGTCAAGGCGTCAAAACTTCGGTTTGGTCCGGCGTGATTGTCTACAGCAGCTGCAACGCCGACGAAGCCTTCAACGAATCGCCGGAATGTTATAAGAGCGCGCCCGGCGCTTCACTCGCGCTCTATGACGATACCGACCGCGTGATGTATAGCCTGGACCCACAGGACAAAATCGGAGGACGACTGGGTGAGGTTGTCACCATTCGCGGCACGCTCGCCGAAGACACCATCCACGTCGCGCAGATCGAGCCGCTCTCCATCGGCCTTGCTGTCGGCCAGAAAGCCCCGGTGTTTTCTTTGCCCGATCAATTCGGCAACGTCCAGACGCTGGACTCGCTGAAAGGCAAGAACGGCACGGTTCTTCTTTTTTTCCGTTCCGCGGATTGGTGACCCTTCTGTAAAGGGCAGCTGGTCCAGCTGCAAAGCGCCGTGACGCGATTCGCTCAGCAGGGTCTGAAGCTCGCTGCGATCAGTTACGATTCGAAAGAGATTCTCAAGTTCTTCAGCGACCGCTACAACATCGAATATCCCATGCTCGGCGATCCGCAATCGAAGGTCATCCGCGCCTTCGGCGTCCTTAACGAAGAAGCCACTGGCATGCAGAAGGGTTTTGCTCGCCCGGGCTATTTCTTCATCGATGCGAACGGCATCATCCGCGAGAAATTCTTCGAAGCCAAATATCGCGAGCGACTCACCGGCAACAGCATCATCGCGAAACTTTTCCCCGAGTTAGGCCAGGAAGTCACCGGCACAGTGGAAGCTCCCCACCTTCAAGTCGCGCTTGAACAGTCCGACAAGACCGGCTTTCCCGGCACTCATATCACGCTCGCCGCCGCCGTGCAATTGCCAGCGGATGTCCACGTCTACGCTCCCGGCGCGCAGGGCTACAAGCCCATCAAACTGGTGCTCGATCCCATTCCCGAAATCGAGCTAAAGTCGGCCCTGTATCCAGCTTCGCAAACTCTCTATCTCGCCACGATCAAAGAGCGGGTTCCTGTGTTCGGAGGCAATTTTCGGATTAGCCAGGACGTGAAGATCAGTTCTTCATCGGAATTTTGGGGCTCGATCGGAAAAGATGGAAAGGTCTTGATGCTTACCGGCAAGCTCGAATATCAGGCCTGCGACAAAACCATGTGCTACTTGCCAACTTCTGTTCCAGTTCAATGGCGGGTGCAGGTCTTTCGCCTGGACCGCGTGCGCGCACCCGTGGAAATCCGTCACAAATAGCCCAGCCGGCTAGATTGCGTTCCGGGAAGAGCGGCAAATCTGTAGGTCGCACATTTATTCCTTAGAAAAAGGGCGTTTCCGATTCACGCGGGGACAGATCAATGAGATTGCCCGAAGTACGGGACAGAATCCAGATAAAACGGGCATAGCATCCAAATTGTTCTCATTCCTGCCGTTGAAAGGCTGATGCGGTAGTCAGCTGCTCCCCTGCTCTGTGATAGAGTAGCCGCTAATTTGGGCTGGTTGGGGCCAAGACCCGGGACACATCCCGTGAATATTTTTTGTCCTTGTTGCTTCAGACGGGATCCCTGGCCCATATAGCAATTCGAAACATTTCCGGGAGGAGAGTCTAGCCATGGCCGTCACGATTGCAGGTTTAGCCAAGACCTACCCGAACGGGGTAAAAGCTCTGAAGAATATTTCTTTGACTATCGGAAACAACATGTTCGGGCTAGTGGGTCCAAACGGGGCGGGCAAGAGCACGCTCATGCGGACGATCGCAACGCTGCAAGACCCGGATTCCGGATCGATCCAAATGGACGGGCTGGACGTCCTCGCTCAGAAGAATGAAGTGCGCAAAGTTCTCGGTTATCTGCCGCAGGAATTCGGCGTATATCCCAAGATGTCGGCGCTCGACCTGCTGCAACATCTTGCGGTGATGAAAGGAATCACATCGGCCAGTGAGCGCAAGGAGATGGTAAATGCACTTTTACAGCAAACGAATTTGTGGGAGGTACGCAAGAGTGCGCTGGGCACGTTCTCCGGAGGAATGAAGCAGCGGTTTGGAATCGCTCAGGCGCTGCTCGGGAATCCGAGGCTGATTATCGTGGACGAACCAACGGCGGGGCTGGATCCGATGGAACGCAACCGATTCCTCAATTTGCTCAGCTCCATCGGGCGGGACGTCACAGTCATACTCTCCACACATATAGTCGATGATGTCCGTGAGCTCTGCCCCCGCATGGCAGTCATCGCGAACGGCGAGCTACTGCTGGAGGGTGTGCCTGCAGATACGATTGAGGCCTTGCGAGGCCAGGTCTGGAGCAAGGTAGTCCGCAGTGACGACGAACTGCGCGCTCTGGAGTCTCAAATGCAGATTCTCTCCACGCACTTGCTTGGTGGCCAGCACGAGGTCCGAGTCTACTCCAATTCGAATCCGGGCGAGGGCTTCCACGCCATCGACCCCGAGCTCGAAGACGTCTATTTCCTCAATCTTTCCCGGCAGGCCCGGAATTAGGACGGGGACACCATGAACCTTTTCTGGGAGTTTTTCACCTTTGAACTGCGGTTCCGGCGCAAAAGCATTTCGACATATGTCTACTTTCTTGCGTGGTTTTTGTTCAGCTTTTTGTGCGTGGCATCCGAGAGTTTCGGTCCGATCGGCTCAGGGAATGGCAAAGTTTCGCTGAACGGACCGTATGCGGCGTTCATTAATGACGTCTTCATTTCGCTGTTTGGCGTCATTATTATCGCAGCCATTTTCGGCACGTCAATCCTGCGCGACTTCCAGCGCGACACCTATCAGATGGTTTTCACGAAGCCAATCTCCAAATTTGCCTATCTCGGGGGGCGCTGGGCCGGATCGCTTGTGACGACAGTATTTGCATTCTCCGGGTGTCTGTTTGGAGAATTTGCCGGGACGTTCGCGCCCTGGGCGGACCACACGAGAATCGCGCCAAACCATTTCTGGTGGTACGTGCAACCATTCCTTTCGATCGTTGTCGTCCAAATCTTCGTGTTCGGGTCGTTCTTCTTCGCGGTGGCGGCGTTGTCGCGAAAGATTTTCGTCGTATACGTTCAAGGCGCGGCGCTATTCATCGTTTATCTGGTTACCCTGACAGCGTTCTTTGCCAGCAGGTCACTTGAGAGGTTCTGGTCGGGCGTTCTGGACCCTGTCGGCTTCATTCTGTTGTACGACATAACGCGGTACTGGACAGTGGTCGAGCGGAACTCCCTGCTCTTGAGTTGGTCTCCGCACGCTGCGGGCGGTGTCTTTCTCTATAACCGTTTGCTATGGCTCGGAGTGGGCGTTGCCTCGCTCATTACGGTATGGGCGCTGTTTCCCATGTCGGTGGAGGCGCTCACCATGGTTTCGCAGGGGCGACGTGCCGCTAAGGCCAAGGCACTGGAGGAATTCGAGGAGAAACCGGTGCGCTCGCTGGTGGCTGCACGCCTGCCGAAGGTGCGCCAGGCCTTTTCCGGTTCGGCGCAGTGGGCGCAGTTCGTTTCGCTCTCGCGGATGCGGATCAGGATGGTCCTTCGCGAGATACCCTTCTGGGCTATCGTCGGATTGATGATCGGATTCGCGATCAACAATGGTTACTTTGCCGGTTACGTGGCCGACGTCAACGTCTGGCCGGTGACTTATCTGATGCTGCAGGCTGTCGAAGGCAGCGCGACACTGTTTCTCATGATCGTTGCCGGTCTGTATGCGGCCGAGTTTATCTGGCGCGAGCGCGATATTCGCGTAGATGGTATTCACGATGCGCTGCCGATGAGCGAAGGCGTGGACTGGCTATCAAAGCTGTTTGCGATCGGGTTTGTCGAGTTCGTGCTGCTAACAGTCGCCGGACTGTGCGGCATCCTCATGCAGACGATAGCGGGCTACTACCACTATGAGCTTCTGCAATACGCCAAGGAACTTTACATCATCGTTCTGCCGCAGACGATTGTGTTTGCTCTCTTTGCGCTGTTTGTCCATACCATGGTCAGCAATAAGTTCGTTGGACACGGCATCGCCATTGGAATCTTTGTTCTGGTTCCCGTCCTGTTCAGCTTCGGCTGGGAAAATACACTTTATCTTTTTGACCAGGCGCCGCCTTACACCTACAGCGACATGAACGGGTACGGTCACTTTGTACCCGCTTTATTCTGGTCGATCACGTATTGGCTGGCCATTTCGGCTTTTCTAGGCGTTATCTCTATTGCTTTTGCGCGGCGAGGCACGGAGGACTCGAGGATTGCCCGCTTCCGGCTTGCCATGGGGCGGTTCCCGCGCCTTGCCGTGGCGGCCGTTCTCTGTCTTGCTGCGGCCATCGGTAGCGGCGGGTGGTACTACTACAATGCGCACATGTTGAACGAATATCTGAACTCCAAGCAGCGCCGCCAGATTCAAGCCGACTACGAACGAAACTTCAAAAAATACGAAAACTTCCCGCAGCCGAAGGTCATTGCGGTCGACAGTCAAATCAACATTGATCCTGCCCATCGCTCCTTTTCAGGATGGGGACGCTACACACTGCTGAACAAGACCTCGCAGCCGATTTCTCAAGTCCACCTCACCGACGCCAACCAATCGGTCTCTCAAGTGCACTTCAATCGTGGCTTTCATCGGGTGAGCTCAAGCCCCCGAGACCTTTACTCCATTTATGAACTGGAACAGCCACTCGCGCCGGGCGACAGCATGGAAATGACGTTTAATGTTGGCTGGACTTCACGTGGTTTCCGTGATGGCAACGAGAAGGCGGAACTGGCTTACAACGGCACTTTCTTTGACTCGGGCTATTTCCCGTCCATCGGCTATCAGCAAGGAAACGAAATCGACGATCCGCGCCGTCGCCGTGAAGAGCATCTGGGCGATCTCGAAGAGATGGCGCCACGAGGCGACGCAGTGCAATCTCTCTACAATCTATTCAGTAAGGAGGCCGACTGGATCAATTACCACACGATCGTCAGCACTTCCGGCGATCAGATCGCCATCGCCCCCGGTTATCTTAAGCGCCAGTGGCAGGAGAACGGGCGCAACTTCTTCGAATACGACATGGGCGCCACCCACATTGCGGATTTTCATGCGTACCTGTCGGCGAGGTACCAGGTTCGCCGGGAGCAATACAAAGGGGTGAACCTGGAGATCTATTACATTCCAGGGCACGAATACAACCTGGACGACATGCTTGCATCCAGCAAAGCGGGATTGGATTATTTCCAGGCCAACTTCAGTCCGTACCAGTTTCGGCAATTCCGCATAATGGAATTTCCTCGCTATCGCAATTTTGCGCAGTCGTTTTCCAATACCGTGCCGTACTCGGAGGGCATCGGTTTCATCCAGCGCATCGTGAAGAAGAACGATATCGATTTTACTTATTTCGTTACCGCTCACGAACTCGCCCATCAGTGGTGGGGCCACCAGTTGATCGGCGCGAACGTGCAAGGCTCCAACATGATGTCGGAAACTCTGGCCGAATATTCCGCGCTGATGGTGATGAAGCAGAAATACGGCACGGACAAGATGCACCGCTTCTTGCGCCACGAACTAGATACTTATCTCCGCGGTCGCGGTGGAGAGGTTCGCCACGAACCGCCGTTGGCCCTGGTCCAGCGGGAGCCTTACGTTTGGTATCAAAAGGGCGGTCAGATTATGTACACGCTGGCTGATTATATTGGCGAGGATAAAGTGGACCTCGCTTTGCACAATTTTCTGATGCAATACCGTTACGCGAACGCCAGCAACGAGCGGACAACACCTTACCCGGACACACGACAATTTGTCGCGGCGCTGAGGGAGCAGACTCCACCCGAGTTGCAATACCTGATTGACGACGGATTTGAATCCATCGTGCTGTACGACAACAAAGCCATTTCCGCTACGGTAACCCCTACTCCCGACCGCAAATTCAAGGTGACACTTGTGGTACAAGCGCGCAAGGTGAAAGCGGACGGGAGCGGCAATGAAACCCCGATGTCGATGAATGACTCGATTGAGATTGGCGTCTTCAAAGGAGAAAAAGACGAGGAGGAGCCGCTTTATCTGGAGAAGAGGAGGCTGACGCAGGAACGGAACACCTTCGAGATTATTGTTGACGAGCAGCCTACGCGCGCCGGGATCGATCCCTACAACAAACTTGTTGATCGCGTTGCCGATGACAACATGATTGACGTGGCGAAGCCGTAGGGCAGTCGTCCGGTGACGAAGCGCGCAACTTCGGTTGCGAATATTTCCGGATCCCCGTGTGGGCGAACAGACGGTCAACAGGCTTTGTATGTCTCAGGTTGCTCACAATAACTTAGAGAGTTTTGTCGAAATCCCACAAGAACATCACCTGTAATTCTTCACCTGTAAAGTGGTGGCCGCTCCTCGCAAAGACCCGCGTATCATACTTCTTAGATGAGCATAAGCCTTAGCGTTCAGCTCACAGTCTGTTGTATCTAGGTTATGACATACTCGGGTAAACAATCGGGGAGCATCTCCGCAATAGGGGCAAGTGATTGTATGCGTGGATTGATTGCCGTAGAATCTGCGTGCTCCAGACATCGACGACCCATCACGTAGCGATTGAGAGAAGGAAACGCTCATGTCACACGCTGGTCCGCAGAAAGAACCAGGGACGCTGATCTCAGTGCTGGGAGAGATTATGGAGTTCAAGGTCACCGGAGCTGAGACCGGAAATTCGTTGTGCGTGGTCGAGCTTACATCGTTTCCTCAGAATGGCCCACCGCCCCACATCCATCACCATGAGGACGAGTCGTTCTACGTAATTGACGGTAAATTTTCGTTCCTTCTGGACAACCACACGATGGAAGCCGGCGCCGGTTCTTTTTGCCGCGTTCCTAAGGGAACTCTTCACACGTACCAAAACATCGGCACCAGACCAGGAAAGGCGCTGGTGATTTTGACGCCAGCAGGCTTTGAGAAGTTTTGGGCAGAGATTGCTGACCCCGTGGTCAGCCTGGCAGGACCATCCGGTTCACCCCGTCCCGAAACCCTCGCGCGGCTTATGAGCCTCGCTCCGAAATACGGTCTCGAGATAAAAAGTCCTTAAGAAATGTGAAGAGGTGAGCCTTGACCCGCTACCTCATCCAAGTTGAGATTCGCTTGAATCGCAGTGTAATAGTCGACATCGCCGGTGGCTACCACTCCAGTACCAGAATAAATTGCTTCACGTCCAGGTCGTAGAGCAATCGCCACGAATAATTCGATCCAATTTGCCCACACAGTTGGCGAAGAATCTCACGCGCGCTTTGTTTTTGCGAACTTAGCTTGATGTGCGTCTGGTGGAGCACATTCGCCGAGGGTGGGGCGCTAAAAGACACTTTATGGTTGCTCTGACGTGAAAGTTCGTTGCAAAACCTCTCTATCGTGGCATAGGCAGTTTCAGTTCCCGGGCCCTCAAAACTCATTTCAGTATCTAACAGTGGTACCTGTCTGCTACTCGCAGTACCGGTTGGGATGACATCCAGTTGGTCGGACGCGTTGTGAAGTTCAAATCGGCCAGGATTCTCTGAGTGATTATAATCGTCGATTAAAGCTGAAAGAACCTGCATTGAATGGTCACGCAACTTGCCGTCAATTTGAATCTTCGTATGAAATGCACCTCGAGCAACCGCGTACGCTTGCGGTCCATCCGGATGCTCTGCGAGCCAACTGGGGGCAGTACTATCGATAGCATCTTCGTTTCCATACACTGGGTCTTCGTAATTGACGTGCCATCCATTTTGTTTGGCCAACGTGGTTAAGATTTCGTCCAACGGCCTTGGCGAGTCAGCCGTAATTTCCAGTTCAGAATCTCTGAGCTCAATGATGGGGTCAGGCAAATAATGTGCACGTCGCTCAGCCCACTCTTTATCATGTTCGCTGTTTTTAGCCGTCTCCTGACCGAGCAGAACAACGCAGAGTGGCAGAAGCGTGGCACAAAGAAAGCGGTGGTTCATGCGCTGAAGTATGCCACCTTATCTGTTGCCACGCGATGATTTGACTGCAATCAGACGTCCGTCATCCCAGACGGCAATAAACTTGGGTCAACTCCCGAGGACTGTCATTAAGTGCGAATGTTAGCCCTCAGATGTATTTCTCCTCCAGCATCTGCGCAGCGCTTTCGTCCAACTGCTCCGCGCGGCGCACTTCTTCAAAGCGGGCGAGCAAGTCGTCGGGGCGGAGCCGGCGTTTTTCGGCGCCCTGGAAATCATGAATAATCTGGCCCCGGTGCATCATGATGAGGCGGTCGCCGAAGCTCGCGGCCTGATGCATGGAGTGCGTGACCATTAGGGTCGTGAGTTTATCTCGGGCGACGACGTGTTCGGTGAGGGCAATGAGCAGGTCGGCGCTTTTGGGGTCAAGCGCGGCGGTGTGCTCGTCGAGCAGCAGGAGTTCGGGACGCAGCCAGGTGGCCATGAGCAGAGTGAGAGCCTGGCGCTGGCCGCCCGAGAGACTACCGATGGCATTTTCGAGACGGTCTTCCAGGCCCATATTGAGGCGACTGACTTCTTCCCGCATTTTTGACACGAGAGACGACTTCAGGCCCCAACCGAGTCCACGGCTGCGGCCGCGGCGTGCTGCGAGGCTAAGGTTTTCGCGGATGGTCAGGCTAGGAGAGGTGCCGCTAAACGGATTTTGAAAAACGCGTCCGATCAATTCGGCGCGCGCGTACTCTGGCCAGCGGGTAACGTCCCTACCGGCAAGACGGATGTTTCCCTCATCCACGAAAAAAGTTCCGGCGACGGCGTTGAGAAAGGTGGACTTGCCCGAGCCATTGGTGCCGATGATGATCACCCACGATCCGGGCGCTAGCGTAAGGCTCACGCCGCGCAAGGAACGGACTTCGTTCGGCGTGCCTGAGTTGAAGGTCTTGGCGATGGATTGAACTTCAAGCATGCGCGCTCCGGAGCCGCGGTTTGCGAAGGAATTGCGGCGCGACGAGAGCGAAGAAGACGAAGACGGCGGTGATGAGTTTGAGGTCGTTGGGACTGAGACCCCAACGGAGAGCCACGGCCACCATAAGGCGGAACAGGACGGATCCCATCACAGCGCCAGTGAGCGTCAGACCCACCTGATTACTTCCGACCAGAGCTTCGCCGATGATGACACTGGCCAGTCCCCAGACGACCATGCCAATGCCCATGCCTACGTCGGCGAATCCCTGATATTGCGCAAGCAAGGCACCGGAGAGAGCAACGAAACCATTCGAAATGGCGAGACCGAAAACAATCATACTGCCATCGTTTACGCCGAGCGCGCGAATCATCTGCACGTTGTCGCCGGTGGCACGCATGGCGATGCCGAGATTGGTGCGGAGGAAAAGATACAGGAGGGTACCCGTGAGCGCTACGGCAAGAGCTATGGCGCAGAGGACGGAAGCGTCGCGGACACTCACCTCCCAACCGGCGACGTTAAGCGACGTGACGCCGCGGGTGATTCGGAGCCCAATGCGCTCGGCTTGCGTGGCAAGAGTGTTGACAGACATCAGAGGCACGTTGCTGCGGCCCATCACGTGGAGATTGACGGAATAGAGAGCCGTCATCACAAGAATTCCGGAGAGCAACGAGTTGATCTTGAAGCGCGTGTGGAGCGTGCCGGTGCATGCTCCGGCGGCCATGCCCGCGCAAAAAGCTGCAACTGACGCGAGCGGCGGGCTGATACCGTGAACAAGCAAAGTGGCGGCGACGGAAGCGCCGAGGGTGATGGAGCCGTCGGCGGTGATATCAGGAAAGGCGAAGATGCGAAAGCTGATGAACACCCCGAGCGCGAGAAGCGAAAGTATGAAACCGATGGTGAAAGTGCCAATCAGCAGGCTCATGGTCGGTAAACTCTCATTGGGTTCGAGACAGGGCGCTGATCCAGCAGGCGCCGCGCACGAATTCGCTCTGGTGCGGGCCGGCGGCCGGCCGGTCGTCGGTGAGCAGGTGAAGAACGCCTTGCAGTCTTTCCGCTTCGAAGAGCGCGGTGACAGTGGATTTCAGATCGATCTCTCCCTTTTGCAATGGACGATAGGAGAAGGCCGCGGCGTGAAGATGCCCGAAGGGACCAGTGCCTGTGCCGAGCGGGCGCATAAGTGAAGTGAAGGGCCCCGTCAGCCCGCAAGAGGCCACCCCAGTTACCAGGGCGAGAGAGCGCGCGTAGAGACGTTCCGTGGAAAAAGAGAGCCATGTACGAATCTCTGGGAATTGGAACGATGCGCTTTTCGCGACGGGAGAACAGCGCAACGCCGCGCCCACAAGACCTCCGGACTCCGCAATAATCACCAAGCCAATCATCGGGGAGCCGACGACCTCGAAGGCGGTGTGAAGGATATCCGCGAGCGAGACGGCATCTGTCGGGGTAGAAACTTCAAAACGGAGCAGATGTGAGAAGTCACCTTCACAGCGGAGGCCGTAGAGGACATTTAGTTCGGGAACGAGGTCGCCGCTTGAGACCATGAAATCCGGCACGTTGGTTCCGTCAGTGGGAAGATAGGCGGCGGAACCGGCGACGGCGAGAAATTCTCCAAAACGGGTGCGGGCATCATCGAAACCGTGGCCAAACGCACCTAGTCCGAGACCAAACGTCGAGGCCGGAAAGCGGATGGTACGGCAATCCCGAGGTCCGAAGCCGCCACTTTTGAGCAGAGCCGCATCGCCAATGGGTTCGCAAGTGAGAGGTTTTGCAGCGGACCGCTCGAAAAGTTCGAATGAAGCGGCGGGAGTCGTAAAGCGGCGGGGCTCGGCTTTTGAAGCTGGGGGCGGGGCGGCGGGCTGGTGCGAGAGCAATAGAGGCGAAAGGCGGCAGAGTTCGATGACGAGTTTGACGTGATCTGACGGAGTGATGATGACGAAGCTGCCGCCAATGTCTTTGAGCTGGCGGTAGAAACGGACAAGCAGGCCAACGCCGGCGGAGCTGAGATAGGAGACTCCAGAAAGATTAAGACGAAGGTGATGAGCGCCGCCGCGGATGAGTTCTTCCAGGTTGCGCTGCAGATGCTCACCCCAGTAGTTGTCGAGGCGTCCTTTGACGTTAACTTCGAGAGCATCGGCGAGTTGTTGAATGACGATTTCCATGGGGACGCTAGGGCCGCACGTATCCGGCGAGTGCCGCCGGTATGGCGATGTTCAACTGATCGGCGTTGCTACCGCTGATGAATTTCTCCTCGACCATGACCTCTTCCAAAGGTAGGTCTTTGGGGTCAGCTCCGAGCAAAATGCGTCCCGCAAGCTTTCCGGCGGCAACTCCGGCATCGTGAGGATTGAAACCGAGACAGGCGAGGCCTCCGCGGCTGAGAGTGGAACAGATATCCGTAAAGAGAGGCAGGTGGGCATCACGGGCACCTTTTACGGCACCTTCGTAGCCTTCGATGCAGGTGTTGTCTCCGGGAACCCACACGACCTGGATGTCGCGTCCGGCGAGAACCTGCACGGCCTGGAGAAGTTCGCTGGAGCCGGCGATAGTGACTTCCTCAAGACGGATACCTCGCTTCTTATATATTTCGCGGGCGATGGAAATCTCTTTTGTGGAGTTGGCTTCAGCGGGATTGTACATGGTGCCCACCGCGCGCAAGCCCGGTACGAGCTTCTGCATCAGGTCGAGATGATGTTCCACCTGGGGAAAACTGCCAACGCCAGTGAGAAAAGGCAGATGCTCGGTTGGGCTGCTGCCTGCGCCCGCGGCGATAGGATCGCTGACGCAAGTGAAGACCACGGGCTTGTGTTTGACCTTGTTGCAGGCACCGGAGAGGCAGGGCGTGGAGACAGTCAGGATGAGATCAACATCCGAGTTGTCGTAGTTCTGAAGGATGGCAGGGATGTTGATGAGTTCGCCTTGCGCATCCGCGCGGACCACTTTCAGATTTTTACCGACGGAGACGCCGCTCTGCTGCAGCCCATCGAGCATGCCATCCACGCAGAGATCCGTGCTGATGCCGGGCGCAATCGAGACAATTGCGGCTTTGAACGTGCGATTGGCGGCAGGCAATGAACGAGAATTTGCAGGAGAAACCAAAGAGGTGTTGCGATGAGCGAGGTCTGAAAGAAGCAGGATCGCGGAGAAGAACGCAATCAGGGAAAACCCGAGGCCCAGTTTTTTAGCGGCGTTCCAGAGACCTATTACGGCAAATGAGCGCATTCGTTTAGCGGAAAACTCCTTTAACAAGGCGAACGAGCCTGCTGAACCTGGGAATGCGAGTGAAGGCGTGGCCGCGACTATATAGAATCTGCGCCAGGAGTCAAGCAGGAGCCGATATCACCTCTCCCTTTTTCCTAATCGCGATGCTCGCACCGGCGGCGAATTTGACACGGTAGAGGTCTGGGGTTCGAGTGCCCACGGGCCTACCATTTAGTTGATTCACTTAGAGAGTTCTTCATTCCGACGGAAACATCGCCTGTAAAACAGGAGTTCCGGTCGCTTATCATCCAGCATTTCCTATCAGGAGAACGACCGGGTCTCCCGTTTCGTAAACGCCCGCGCAGCTGCCGCCACACTCGGGCTCGCATTGACATCCGACGGAGTCGATCAAGGACCGGATAGGAATTGAAGGCGAACCAGCCGGATCTATCTCACGCCTACATGCCGCCCGCAGTGACGAGGGCGGTTTTCGCCTGGACCAGCTCGGGACGATCGGAGCGGATGCCTTCGCAATTCTTCAGCAACTGGATGTAGTAGGTATCCGCTTCCTCTTTTCTTTGGAGCTGCATGGCGGCCTGCGCTGCGCCGTAGAGGCCGTTGAAACGATTGGGGTCGGTGCGCAGAGAAATTTCGTATTCGGTCAACGCATCCTGCGGGCGCTGCAGGTCAAGTAACATGTCAGCAAGCATTTCGCGGGCGGGTAGTTCGGTTTCTGCTTTGCCGACTTTGTCCTGATCGTCGGCGACGGCGCGCAGCAGGCGAATCGCGTCGTCGGAATTGCCCGCGGCGTAAGCGGCCCAGGCTTGCACCAGTTGGTGCTCGTTCTTCAGGCCTTCGACGATGTAGGGCCGCGGACCCTTGCGTGTGGCTTCGAGCAGTTCGTCATAATGCTTTAGTGCGTCTTGCGCGGCGGCTCCGTCGTGAAGATGGCCAGCGGCAACGGCGCGCCCCCAGTAGGTGACCAGCTGAACGTCAGGCGGCGCGCCGACGCTCGGTTGCAGGGCTAGCGCTTCTTTCCACTGGCGGCGTTCGACGGCGTACTTGGCGGGCCCTTCCGCCTGGCGCACCAGCAAATAATTTTCAAAATCGGGATCCATTTGTCCGGGACGAATCGCCGCGATCTGCCCGATAGTCGCCTGGGCGCTGGCGTCGTCGCCAATCTGCATGTACGCGTATTCGAGGAAGTCCATCGAATGTACTTTGTGATGCATTACGTGATGATGCGCAGCCATACTATCGGCGACGCGGATGGCGGCGAGGTTCGAGTTAATGTCGTCCTGCCAGAGTCCCAGGCGCGCGAAGATGTGCGAAGGCATGTGCACGGCGTGAGGGGAAGACGGTGCGATGCTGGCGTACTTGCGAGCGGCGGGAAGCGCGAGACTGGCCATCGCCGGGTTGTCACAACTGTGGATGATGTAATGCGCGATGCCCGGATGATTTGGTTGCTCGTCATAGAGCTTGTTGAGAATGGCAACGGCAGCTTTGGCGTTGGTGAGATTCGGGTCACGGTCGGAGCCAGAGGCGAGAAGTGACAGCGCGTAGAAGATGGCAGCTTCGTGGTCGCTGGCATTGCGTTCGTAGACGCCTTGCATAGCTTTGGCGTAAGCGTCAGCGCGCTGAATGTGATCGAGTCTATCTGTGTCAGAGAAATAAACGGAAAGTGCCAGGACGTAGTCGCGTTCGCGGGCAGTCGGCGGCTTGAGGGAGCGAGCCTTGGCGAGGAGTTCGGCGCCGCGAGCGAGGTCGGCATTCGTGGGACGATCCCAGAGTTCGTGGTAAAGAGTCATCGCTTGTCCCCAGTAAGCCATTGCGCAGCGCGGATCCTTTTTGGCGACTTCCTCGAATTGAGCGTCAGCCACTTCGTACTCGAAGGAGTGCAGGAGGGCGACGCCGCGCTCGAATTGGGATTGGACTGCGGGAGCGCAGGAGGTAGAGAAAGAGACGGTGCCGAGTTTTTCATCGGCGTCATGATGGTGCTGCGGCTCCTGAGCGGAGAGCAAATTTGATGCAAGCGACAGAGTGCAGATGAAAGCGAGAAGAGCGGTCTTTGGGGTCTCCATGATGACTCCAACGTGAGGCCTGAAAAGCGTAGCCAGCGCCAGAGGGGATGTCAATGTACAGCCCTCATTGGCGATGAACGGGCCGCGGAATTATTCGAGTAATTCAGTAATGGCGTCAGTTGTTCAGCGTATTGGTTAGCTGGCCTTTGAGATGGTAGAGGTCTGGGGTTTGAGTCTCCACGGGCGCGCCATCTCCCTTTTGTCCGAACCGGGCACGCGGGTAAGTGAGACCAAACTCGGTGTTTCTTGTAGCACTGGCCAGGTCTAACTGAGTTCGTCTGGCACTTTTGACAATAGACCTCATTTTGTGTGGCCCGTAGTCTAAGAATCCCGTTGGGTCCGCCAGATTAACCCGAGTGACGGTGGGTGCCTTGTTTCCGCGAACGCCCGGTCTGGAAGGAGGAAGCTTGACGGTTCTAAACCCCGACGACAAAAAGACTAGCTTCTCGCCCGTGTCCGGCAAGGGCATCACTGGCCCGTGGGCTGCGTCGGTAGACGGGAATAACCGGTGCACAAACCTCTGAAAGGGCCTGCACTCCAGCCGTAAACAAATTACTTTTAGGAGACCGGGGAGACTTTCACGGCAAATTCGATTAGGAGCGGAGAACAGATGAAACGCTTTTTCGATCTTACCTTTCGGCCGTTCTTTGTTATTACCGGAACCGGAACAGCCTTAGCCGGTCTCTATGCCTTTTGGCCCCGATGGGCAGCGGAAACTGTCGGGAAAATCCCGTTCGTCCCGGCTTACACGATCATCACCCAGCACTGGGGAATTATGGTGAGCCTGATGGGTATCTTCATGATCTTCGCCGCATTTGCGGTCGAATGGCGGAAGCCGATTCTCATTTACAGCCTTCTTGAAAAAGCATTCATGGTTTATCTGGTTGTGGCGAACGGAAGCTACCCCTACTCACATGGTTTCAAGGCCGGCGCAGCGATGGATGCGACCGTGGTTCTTTACACGATCGGATATTTTGCGGTGTTTGGATTCGCACACCAGCCCCGAATCCCGCGAGCGACCCCATACTAGACTCACGTTGTGGCTCACAGTCCGCAAATGCACTCGCCAGACTACACTGTCAATTCTGAGAATTGCGCGTGCCTTGGCAATCGCGGGTCGACTTTCGAAATATCGTCATCTCCTGTGTTGCGCAACATTCCTGCTAATTTTGTCGATTAGATGCAAATAAACGCTCCGCGACACGCGAGGCCATCAGTAGCACACACTCCACAGCCTATCTCGCCGGAGCAAGTCGCCGATTGAACGGAGCGCACCGTGAGCACCACATTAGTTCCAGTAACAGCGTTTGCTAGCTCACCGCCGAGACCACTCGCTACGGCAATGTTTACGAACCTGCGATCTTTCCGGATGAGCCTTCAAATGTGCGTTGAGTAGGTGTTTTCACTTACAGAAACCTCTACTAATGAAAAGGCACCGGTGACTGCGCAGGGCTACGCCGGCCGTGGAATCCGCCTCGGATGTTTCGGCGGTCCGGCGGTCCTCTTCGTTGACTTGCCTTCTGCCTCCAACCTAATATGACCGCACCATGGCGGATTCCGACGCGCTCATCGGCCAGACCATCTCTCACTACCGCATTACCGAGAAGCTCGGCGGTGGTGGCATGGGTGTTGTCTACAAGGCTGAGGACACGGAACTCGGACGATTCGTTGCTCTTAAATTCCTTCCAGATGACCTAGCAACAGACCCGCAGGCCCTTGAACGGTTCCGGCGGGAGGCTCGTGCTGCCTCCGCCCTGAACCATCCGAACATCTGCACGATCTACGAAATCGGCGAGCATAGTGGCCGACGATTTATCGCAATGGAATGTTTGGACGGGGCTTCGCTGAAGCATCGGATTTCCAGCAAGACGCTGTCTCTTGAACAAATCCTCGGCTTGGGAGAAGAAATCGCGGATGCGCTGGACGCCGCTCACAAGAAAGGCATCATCCACCGGGATATCAAGCCTGCCAACATTTTCGTGACGGACCGAGGGAACGGCAAGATTCTTGATTTTGGTCTAGCGAAGGTGGTCCCTACGGGGCCGAGTGTCAGCGCGTCGCAGATGCCGACCGCCACAGCAGAGGAGCTGCTAACCGGTCCCGGCACGACGATGGGCACGATGGCTTACATGTCACCGGAGCAGGCACGAGCGGAAGAACTGGATGCACGGACGGATTTGTTCTCGTTCGGTGCGGTGCTCTACGAGATGGCAACGGGCAGCATGGCGTTCCGAGGTAACACCGCTGCAATCGTACACGAGGCGATTCTGAATCGGGCGCCTGTTCCTGTGGCCCGTTTGAAACCGGAATTTCCAAAGAGGCTGGATGAAGTCATCAACAAGGCATTGGAGAAAGACCGCAAACTGCGCTATCAGAACGCTGCCGATATTCGCACCGACTTGCAGCGATTGAAACGCGACACAGAGTCGGCAAGAGTACCCACGGTAGCGAGCGCAGTTGGTGATGTCGACAAAAGGCCAGGAGTGGGCTGGGGAGTACTCGCTCCGGCTGCTTTGGTAATTGTCGCGCTGTTTTTCGGCGGATACTTCCATTTCCACCGCACACCGAAGCTCACCGACAAAGACACCATCGTACTTGCTGACTTCACGAACACGACCGACGACGCGGTCTTTGACGGCACGCTGCGACAAGGGCTATCGGTACAACTGGAGCAATCGCCCTTTCTGAGCATTGTCTCTGAGCGGCAAATCCAACAGACCCTGCAGATGATGGGCCAGAAGCAGGATGCGAAACTCACGCCGGCGATCGCGCGAGAAATCTGTCAGCGGACGGGAAGCGCCGCTGTCCTCGACGGCTCGATAGCGCAGATTGGTTCGCGGTACCTGCTGACGCTCAAGGCGGTCAACTGTTCAAACGGGGATTTGCTCGCAAGCACCGAAGCTCAGGTGAACGATAAGAGCCAGGTACTGGACGCCTTGGGAAAGGCCGGTTCGGAAATACGCAAGAAGTTGGGCGAATCGCTCAGCAGCGTGCAGAAATTCGATACCCCGCTCCGACAGGCCACCACGCCGTCGCTTGACGCTCTTCAAGCCTACAGCCTGGCATGGAAGGCCGACGTAGGGGGAGGCAATTCCGCCGACTCGCTGCCCCTGCTCCAGCGGGCCATCAGGCTCGACCCAAATTTCGCTCTGGCCTACGCCGAGCTCGGATGGAACTATGCGAATCTGGAGGAAGACAACCTCGCGATTGACAACGTGCGCAGGGCCTTCGAACTCCGTGAGCACGCGAGCGAATATGAAAAATTGTCCATCGAGGCGGAATTTGATCGCGTCGTCACCGGCGATCTGGAGAAGGCGCAACGGACGATGGAAGTGTTCGCAGAGACCTATCCAAGAGGCTGGGACGCGCCATCCCAACTGGGCGGCTTGTTCGGCACACTTGGGCAATATGAAAAATCGCTCGCCGAATACCGCGAGGCCCTCCGGCTGAACCCGAATAGCAGTCTGACCTATAACAATATTGTTTATGCCTATCTTCATCTAAACCGCCTTGAGGACGCGCGCGCGATTGCGGAGAAAGCCAAGGCGAAGCAACTCAATGTTTCTGACAGTCTCTACATGCTCAGCTTCTTAGAGAACGATGTGGCTGAGATGAAGCGGCAGGTCACCTTTAATATGGGCAAGCTGGGTGCAGAGGACTGGCTGCTTGAACTGGAAGCCGATACCGCCGCTTATTCCGGACAGCTTGCCAATGCCCGCGCGTTTTCAAGCCGTGCAGTTGCTTCCGCCAAGCGTGCAGATGAGCAGGAGGGGGCGGCCCGCTATGAAATCGAAGCTGGTTTGAGGGAATCCTTGTTCGGAAACATAGCTGAGGCGCGCCATCGCCTGGATTCCGTAGCCGAACTTTCCATGGATCGGCATTTGCAATACAGAGTCGCAGTCGTAAACGCATTGATAGGGGATGCATCCCGAGCGCAGACGCTTGCCGACAATCTGGATAAAAAGTTTCCAGAGGACACTGTTGTGCGGTACAACTATCTCCCGACCGTGCACGCTCTGCTTGCGCTGACCCGAAGCGATTCGTCGGAAGCGATTGAGGTTCTTCAGACTGCTGGTTCCTATGAACTGGGCAATGTGGGTGACTTTTCTCTGTTGCCCATTTATGTGCGCGGCTTAGCTTACTTAGCCGCTCACAACGGGAAAGAAGCCGTCGCCGAATTCCAGAAAATCATCGATCATCGTGGAGTTGTTCTGAACGGTCCGATCGGTCCGCTGGCGCGTCTCCAGATCGGCAGAGCCTACGCGATGCAAGGCGACATCGCCCAAGCCAAGGTGGCCTATCAGGACTTCCTCACGCTCTGGAAAGACGCTGATCCCGATATTCCCATCCTCAAAGAAGCCAAAGCCGAGTACGCGAAGTTGCCCTAGCGTAGTGTGAGCAGGCTGGGATCCCCCTGTGCCTACCATCGTTTTCAATTACTTGAAGGGTTTCCTTCGAAATCTTCAAAAACTCCCTGGAACCTGTTTTCAATTCCGATCAGTCGGGCTGAAATGCTGCCAGGATTCCCCGGTTAAAACGAGAATTGAAGCGAAAACTGCAAGGCACGAGGCAGACCATTCGGGTTGATCTCTTGATAGGTTCCGAAATTCCCAGCTCCTGTATTCGGCACCAGATAACATGTTTGGGGTTCTGA